>NZ_CP197228.1:0-4800000 GCF_052075935.1 Bradyrhizobium sp. 215_C5_N1_1
ATGAACACATCGGAACAGGATCGCTGGTCACGCGTGAAGAGCCGGCTGCGCTCGAACGTAGGCGAAGACGTCTATACGAGCTGGTTCGCCCGTATGGATCTGGAAGGCGTGCAGGAGGAGAGCGTGCGGCTCTCGGTGCCGACGCGCTTCCTGAAGAGCTGGATTCAGGCGCATTATGCCGAGCGCGTACTGTCGTGCTGGCAGGCCGAGGCGCCGGAAGTTCATCGCATCGATCTCACCGTTCGCTCCGCGGTGCGCCCGGTCGTGCAGCAGAAGGAGACGCCTGCGCCGGTCGAAACACGCCGCGCGCCCGCGCCGGAACTGCGCTCGACGGCGACTGCGCCGGTCTCCGCAAATCATGACGCGCTCGGCGGCTCGCCGCTCGATCCGCGCCTGACCTTTGCGAGCTTCGTCGTCGGCCGCTCCAACACGCTGGCGCATGCGGCGGCACGTCAGGTCGCCGAAGGGCGTCGCGGCGATCCCGTCATGTTCAACCCGCTCTACATCCATGCGGGCGTTGGGCTGGGCAAGACGCATCTGCTCCAGGCCGTGACCTGGGCCGGCAATTCCGGCAACGAGCGCAAGGTGCTCTATCTCACCGCGGAAAAATTCATGTACGGCTTCGTCGCCGCGCTGAAGACGCAGACGGCGCTCGCCTTCAAGGAAGCGCTGCGCGGCATCGACGTGCTCGTGATCGACGATCTCCAGTTCCTGCAGGGCAAGTCGACCCAGGCCGAGTTCTGTCACACGCTGAACGCGCTGATCGATGCCGGCCGCCAGGTCGTGATCGCGGCCGACCGTCCGCCGTCCGACCTCGAAAGCCTCGACGATCGCGTGCGTTCGCGTCTCGCCGGCGGTCTCGTGGTCGAGATGGGCTCGCTCGGCGAAGAACTGCGGCATGGCATCCTGAAGTCGCGCGTCGCGGCGGCCCGCGCCCATCACGCCACCTTCGACGTGCCGGAGGAGGTGCTGCTCTATCTGGCGCGCACCATCACCCATAACGGCCGCGACCTCGAAGGCGCGATCAACCGGCTTCTCGCGCACTCGAAGCTGAACAACCAGCCGGTGACGCTGGAGATGGCCGAGCGCGAGGTGCGCGATCTGGTCCGGCCGCAGGAGCCGAAGCGGATCAAGATCGAGGACATCCAGCGCGTGGTGGCGCGGCAGTATAATGTCAGCCGTTCCGACCTCCTGTCCTCGCGCCGCACCGCCAACGTGGTCCGTCCGCGCCAGGTGGCGATGTATCTCGCCAAGACGCTGACCCTGCGCTCGCTGCCCGAGATCGGCCGCCGCTTCGGCGGGCGCGACCACACCACGGTGCTGCACGCTGTGCGCAAGATCGAGGCGCTGGTCAACAAGGACACGGCGCTGTCCGAGGAAGTCGAGTCGCTGAAGCGCCAGCTTCAGGAATAAACGCCTAAGGCTCCTGCCATTCTCCCGCCGCCCCGGCCATGCCTGGGCGGCGGTGTTCGTTTGCCGGGACGGCCGCCCTCCTTTTGGGCTGTAAATCGTGGGGAACCACCCCCCAATCCCTTGAAACGGATGGCTTTCCGCGCCACCTTGCGCGACCCTGACGGCTTTGGTCATATCGGCTGGATGATCCGGCTTTTCGGGGTCTTCGATGCCGTGGCGCGCGTCCCGCCGCCCGGCTTTTCCAACGTTGTGTTTCCTTGGGGATCGGGCGAGTAGTGCAATGAAGGTTACGGTCGAACGCGCGCAACTCCTGAAATCGCTGGGTCATGTCCACCGCGTGGTCGAGCGCCGCAACACCATTCCGATCCTCGGCAACGTGCTGGTCCGCGCCGAGAACGCGAAATTGTCGCTGAAGGCGACCGACCTCGACCTCGAGGTGACCGAGACGCTCCCGGCCGAAACCGCGACCGCGGGCTCCACCACCGTGCCGGCGCACATGTTCTACGACATCGTGCGCAAGCTGCCCGATGGCTCGCAGATCGTGCTGGAGGCCGACGGCGACCGCGCCGTGCTGGCGATCCGCGCCGGCCGCTCGCGCTTCACGCTGCAGACCCTGCCGGAGAATGATTTCCCGGATCTGGCCGCCGGCGACATGTCGCATTCGTTCTCGCTCGCCGCCAAGGACGTCAAGCGGCTGATCGACCGCACCCAGTTCGCGATCTCGACCGAAGAGACGCGCTATTACCTCAACGGCATCTATCTGCACGCCGCGGGCACGGCCACGGCCGCCACCCTGCGCGGCGTTGCCACCGACGGCCACCGGCTCGCCCAGCTCGACCTGGTCCAGCCCAAGGGCGCCGACGGCATGCCCGGCGTGATCGTGCCTCGGAAAACCGTCGGCGAGGTGCAGCGCCTGATCGAGGACAACGAGGCCGAAGTCACGATCGAGCTGTCGCAGGCCAAGATCCGCTTCACCATCGGCAATGTGGTGCTGACCTCGAAGCTGATCGACGGCACCTTCCCCGACTATGGCCGCGTGATCCCGCAGGGCAACGACAAGGAACTCGTCGTCGACAAGAAGGATTTCGAGAACGCGGTCGACCGCGTCTCCACCATCTCCAGCGAGCGCGGCCGGGCCGTGAAGCTCTCGCTGTCGCCGGGCAAGCTGGTGCTATCGGTCACCAACCCGGATTCCGGCAGCGCGACCGAAGAGCTCGAAGTCGAATACGCCTCCGACGCCCTCGATATCGGCTTCAACTCCCGCTACCTCCTCGACATCGCCGCCCAGATCGAAGGCGACGTCGCCACGCTGAAGCTCGCCGACCCCGGCTCGCCGACGCTGGTGCAGGACAAGGACGACAAGAGCGCGCTGTATGTGCTGATGCCGATGCGGGTGTGAGGGACGTGTTCCCTCGCCAGCGCACACTGCCTTTAGAACCAAGCGCGATGCACGTTACTGCGCCCTCTCCCCTTGTGGGAGAGGGCTGCACCGGTGTTTGACGCAAACTCACTTGGGTGAGGGGTTGGTGCCACGAGACCCGTCCCATCGACCGACCTCCCCGCCTCTCCGCCAATTTGCACGGAAGATGCGGCACGAGCCGACTGACGCCGAAATGGCAATGTGGCGCTTGCTGAGGGATCGTCGGCTCTCCACATTCAAGTTTCGCCGACAGGAGCCGTTCAAGAACTACATTCTCGACTTTGTCTGTTTCGAGAAAAGACTCGTGATCGAGATTGACGGAAGCCAACATGCAGAATCGGAAAGCGACGCAGCTCGTGACGCGGCCTTGTCCGCCAAAGGTTTCGCCATAGCGCGCTACTGGAACAATGACGTGCTACAGCAACCCGCTTCTGTGTTGGAAGACATCCTTGCAAAGCTTGCCGGGCGGTAAGATACCCCTCACCCGTCGCCTCACTTCGTGAGGCGCCACCCTCCCCCACAAGGGGGGAGGGAAGGCACTGCCCGGCAATGACAGAGTGATATGACCCCCTCCCGCATTCAACGCCTGACGCTGACGCATTTTCGCAATTACCGGGCGGCGGGGCTCGAGACGGCGGCTGACATGGTGGCGCTGGTCGGGCCGAACGGGGCCGGCAAGACCAATTGTATCGAGGCGATCTCGTTCCTGTCGCCGGGCCGCGGCTTGCGGCGCGCCACGCTGGAAGATGTCGCCGACAACCAGGGCGACGGCTCCTGGGCGGTGTCGGCGCAGGTCGAGGGCGCGCTGGGGCTCGCCACGCTCGGCACCGGCATCGACGCGCCGCGCGCGGACGCCACAGTCAGCCGGCGCTGCCGCATCGACCGCGAGCCGGTCAATTCGGCCACCGCCTTCGGCGACCATATCCGCATGGTGTGGCTGACGCCGGCGATGGACGGGCTGTTCATGGGCGCGGCCTCCGAGCGGCGGCGCTTCTTCGACCGCCTGGTGCTGGCGATCGACAGCGAGCATTCCAGCCGCATCTCCGCGCTCGAACGCTCCCTGCGGTCGCGCAACCGCCTGCTCGAGACGCGCAATTACGACGACCATTGGTGTGACGCAATCGAGCGCGAGACCGCGGAGCTTGCGGTCGCGGTCGCCGCAACGCGCGGCCAGACTGCGGCGCGTTTGACGGGCATGCTCAACGCCCGCGCGCAGGAATCCGCCTTTCCGTCCGCGCAAATCGCGCTGGACGGCTGGATGGAGAACGCGCTGCTCAACGAGACCGCGACGTCGGTCGAGGACCGCTACCGCCAAATCCTGCGCGACAACCGCCCGCGCGACGCCATCGCCGGCCGCACCACCGACGGTCCGCACCTCACCGATCTCCAGGTGATCTATGCGCCGAAGAGCATGCCGGCGCGCGATGCCTCGACCGGCGAGCAGAAGGCGCTGCTGATTGGCCTCGTGCTGGCGCATGCGAGCCTGGTCGCCGAGATGACCGGCATCGTGCCGCTGCTGCTGCTCGACGAGGTCGTCGCGCATCTCGATCCGAACCGGCGCGCGGCGCTGTTCGAGGAGCTGCGCAAGCTCGGCGCGCAGGTGTGGCTGACCGGTGCCGACCCCGCCGCCTTCGCCGACATTGGCGCAGGCGGCGATGTCTTTGACGTCGAGAGCGGACGTGTCTCCGCCCGGCGCTAGACCGCGCCGTTGAACCCGGCCGTTTGCAATCGCGACTAGCCTTTGAGGCCGCGGCGATGCCTGTCACGGCCTTCGCCAGCGCGCAAATGACATCACGCGCGAAAACCCTGGAGAATGAGATGCGGACGGTAAGGACCGGGGCGCGGGTCCCGGCTCAATGGCTGGCGTTTGCGTGCGGCCTCCTCTTGCTCGCGGTCTGCATGCTCGCAGCAAGCGCCAGCGCCTGGGTGCCGCATCTGTCGCCGCTGTTCGCATCGGCGCTCACGCCGGACCCCGCTGCCAAGCTGCCCGCTCCGACCCGTTACAGCTACCGAGGAACGCACACCACCGTCGTCAAGGGCGTTGAAACGCCGCTCCGCACAAGGCTGGAGGCCACCGTGCCCGCCGAGCTCGGCGACGTCCTCGCCTTCTACCGCACCGAGCTCAGCAAGCTCGGCTGGCAGGAGCAGCGCGATGGCGCGGTGGTCTCCGCCGATCACGTCAAGCTCGCCTTCGCCTCCCCGCTCGGACCTGGCATGCTGGCGCTCGACCGCAAAGACGCCAGCACCGCCGTCAATCTCGTGCAGAAGAACGCATCTGTCGCGGCCAATGCGAACGTGATGCCCGAGCCCGGCCAGGCGAAGCTGGTGTTCTCCAATATCAGCGAAACGGAAGCCACGCTCACGATCAACGACCGGACCATCAAGCACGCTGCCGGCGCCTACGCGGTTTCGCTGGATCTGCAGCCCGGCCAATATTCCTACGAGGTGAGCGTGCCGGGCCATCCAGCCACGACGAACATCCTCAACTTCGCCGCCGGCGATACCTGGGAGCTTACGGTCGGGCGCGACGGAGAGGCATGGTCGCCGCTCCTGCTGTATTGAACCTCCCGGGTTTCTGCCGCGACTTCTCGTCTGAGGCCGCGTCGACGGTGTCGCAGCCTGCAAATGCGCGCGCCTGAGCCTTGCGCGATATCCAGGAGACGTGACGATGTCGATGATCCCGCGCGGGACGCAAGTCCCGGCACGATGGCAGCTGCTTGCCTGCGGCCTTGTCCTGATGGCGAGCTGCTCGATCGCGGCCGCTGCCGACGGAGGCATTGTCGACGTCCATGCGCTGCCGCAGCTCGAGGGCGCCGTGGAAGACACCTCGCGCCCCGATCCCTACCGCGTCGAATACCGCATGCCGACGCCGGAAGCCGTGACGTCGCCGGCGGTGAAGAAACTCCTGAGCGCCGACGGCTGGGTGCCCTATGTGAGGCCGCTGGAGGAGAAGAGCACCACGCTGAACTTCAAGAAGGGACGGCAGGGCCTTTCGGTTCACTTCACGCAGGCCCTCGGCCGGCCCGATCAATCCGTGGTCTACTACACGACCGACCGGATCTACGGGAACGTGCCGTTTCCGGACGGCGCGAGCGACATCATGTTCGATGGGACCCGGCCCTATCTCGGCTGCATCGCGCCGAGCGCGCTCGATGCGACGTCGGATTTCTACGCCAGCCAGATGGCTGCGATCGGCTGGCAGAAGCTCACGCCGGAAACCGCCGCGCGCTGGACGACCAGCCTCGATGAAACCGTTCCCAACGGCCTGCGCGCCTTCTACGCGCACCCCGACAGCAAGGACACCGGCTTCTACCAGCAGAAGCCGGTCATGCTGACACTGACGCGCCGCGACGACGGCCGCACCAATGTCGATATCCGCGTCGCGCCCTTCGCCCTGCCCAGCGAGCTCAAGGCCGATAGCGATCTGGCCGGGCTGCCGCGGCCGAATCCGACCAAGACGGCCAGGGGCCTCGGCAGCGCAAGCTCCAACAAGCGCGAGATGTCGGCCGCCGCGATGGCCGAGCTGCCCGCCGTGCTCGCCTTCTATCATCGCGAGCTCGCCGCGCGCGGCTGGCAGGAAGATGGCAGCGCGCCGCTCGCGCCCGGCGACGAAGTCGCAATCAAAGTCTCCAACGCCGAGGAGACCGGCGTGCTGCGGCTTGGCCGCAAATATGATTTCACCATGATCAGCCTGAACGTGCAGGTGAAAGAATCCGCGCTGGCCGCCCGCGCCAAGGCGAAGAAAGAAGCCGATGAGAAATTTCTTGGTGACGCGCTCGGTGCGGCCAAGCAACTCATCGCCGCCGACGAGGCGCGGCGCAAGGTGCAGGCCGCCGGACTCTCCGATGCGCCGCTCAATGCGCTCGCCAACAGCAAGACACCGGTGCCGCTGCCCGAGACCGCCGAAGGCGTGACGTTCGAAGGCGGCGACGGCCGGCTCGAATTCTCTTCCACGTCGAGCGTGAAGGCGCTCGGCAGCTTCTACCGCGCATCGCTGAAGAACGCGGGCTGGAAAGAGCAGCCCTCCGTCATCAACCAGCCCAACATGGCGGTGATGGAATTCTCCAAGGCCGGCAAATCGATCTCGATGACCGTGATGCAGATGGGCCCGAAGGTGAATGTCAGCGCCACCGGATCCGGCCTCATGGTGGCTGCGGCGAAGCCGGTTGAGGCCAAATCGGCAGAAGCAAAGCCGATCCAAGCCAAATCGACCGAGCCGCTGAAGCCCGATCCCGATTCCGCCCTGCCGGTGCCGACGCAGCGCAGCTCGAGCGGGATCAGCTCGACGAAATTCCCCGGCAGCGACCAGTCTTTCCGCAAGGAGCTCGAAGCCAGCATTCCGGCTGAGCTCTCAGATGTCCTCGCCTTCTATCGCGCAGAGCTCACCAAGCGCGGCTGGCAGGAAAAGACTGACGGCGCGACTGTTACCGCCGAGCGGGCGGAGCTGGCGTTCGCCTCGCCGGAGGGTCCGGCCATGCTGAAGCTCGGCCGCGCCAGGGAGGAGACAACGGTCAGCCTGGTGCAGCGGAATCCGCAGGCCGCGGCCAAGGCCGACATCATGCCCAAGGCGGGCCAGGCCAGGCTGATGCTCGGCAATATCGGGCCGAAGGAGGCGTCGCTGACGATCAACAAGCAGACCATCAAGATCGCGGCCGGCGCCGGCGGCCCGCAATCGCCGAAAGGCCCGATGCTCGACCTCCCGCCCGGCAAGTACCAGTACGCGCTGCGTATGCCCGGTCAGCCCGCCCGCACCGACACCCTCACCGTTGCCGCCGGCGATGCCTGGGGCCTCCTGGTGGGACCAAGCGGCGACGTGCTTCCGCTGCAAATGTATTGAGGTGCGACGAAGCAGGTGCGCCCACGCACAGCCGGCGTTTCGGACCCGTGGGCGGAAAGTTGATCTAGATCAACAGAGCGTTGCGGCATCGCGTCCCGAATAGGCGTCAACAGGGTTCTGACGTCTCCAAGAGGGAGCTTCCAATGACGCGTACCCGTCACGTTGACGATAGCTCAAAGCCAGAAAGCCGCTTACTAAACCACCGCAACTTGCTGCTTTGCGGCACCGCACTGACCGTCGCTTTTTGGCTGTGTGCTCTGGAGACGACCTGCCTCGCGCAGCAAACCACCGGCACGCCGGGTTCGCCGAGCGCCACGACAACCATCGATGGCAAGCAGCTTCCGCCTGAACCTCCGAAGTTCGAAGGCGTGATCAAGGAAGATGCCACGGACTCCAAGCCATACTGGCCACCGTCCGTTGTGCCGCCCAAAGGCGCGCCGAACGTGCTGCTGATCATGACCGACGACCAGGGTTATGGCGTGACCGGCACCTTCGGTGGGGTGGTCCCGACCCCGAACATGGATCGCATCGCCAAGGCGGGCCTGCGTTACACGCAGTTTCACTCGACAGCGCTCTGCTCGCCGACGCGGGCAGCGCTGATCACCGGCCGCAACCACCACTCGGTGGGGTTTGGCGTGATCGGTGAAATGTCCACCGGCTTTCCCGGCTACGATTCCGTCATCGGCCCCGACAGTGCAACGGTCGGGACTATCCTTCGGGACAATGGATTTGCCACCTCATGGTTCGGCAAGAACCACAACACCCCGACCTATCTGTACAGCTCGGCCGGGCCGTTCGACCAATGGCCAATCGGCATGGGATTTCAGTATTTTTATGGGTTCATGGGCGGCGAGACCGACCAGTGGACGCCTTACCTTTTCCGCAACACGAGCCAGGTTTTTCCATGGGTCGGCAAGACCGGCTACAACCTCATCACCGACATGGCGGATGACGCCATCAACTACATGAACGGACTGAACGCGGCGGCGCCCGAGAAGCCGTTCTTCGTCTACTACGTGCCCGGCGGCACCCATTCGCCACATCAGCCGAAGAAGGAATGGAGCGAGAAGTTCAAGGGCAAGTTCGACATGGGTTGGGAGAAGCTGCGCGAGCAGATCTTCGCCAACCAGAAGCGGCTCGGGGTGATCCCGGCGAACACCCAGCTCACTCCCTGGCCGGATACGCTGCCGAAATGGGACTCGCTCTCGTTCATCCAGAAGAAATTGTACGCGCGCGAAGCCGAGGTGTTTGCCGGCTATGCGGCGTATACCGACTACGAAATCGGCCGCGTCATCCAGGCGGTCGAGGACATGGGCAAACTCGACAACACGCTGATCATCTACATCAGCGGCGACAATGGCACCAGCGCCGAAGGAACCCTCGAGGGCACGCCGAACCAGATGACCGCCTACAACGGCATTCTGAAACTGCCCGAAACCGAGCTGATGCTCCATTACGAGGATTGGGGCTCCGACAAGACCTACCCGCATATGTCGGTGGCGTGGTCGTGGGCCTTCGATACCCCGTTCAAATGGACCAAGCAGGTGGCATCGCACTTCGGCGGCACCCGGCAAGGCATGGCCATCTCATGGCCCGGCCACATCAAGGACGTCGGCGGCATCCGCAGCCAATTCCATCACATGATCGACATCGTGCCGACGATTCTTGAAGCCACCGGCATTCAGGCTCCCGACACCGTCAATGGCATCAAGCAAAGGCCCATCGAGGGCGTCAGCATGGCCTATACGTTCGACCAGGCCAACGCCAATGCACCGTCAAAGCGCGACACGCAATATTTCGAGATGTTCGCCAACCGCGGCATCTATCACGATGGTTGGTATGCATGTACGACGCCGCCTGCCCCTCCCTGGCTTCTGGGCACCGCCAAGCTGCCGGGGATCAATGAATACAAGTGGGAGCTTTACAACATCGCCGAGGATTACTCGCAGGCCAATGACCTCGCAGCCAAGAATCCCGACAAGCTCAAGGAGTTGCAAGCGTTGTTCCTGTCGGAGGCGGGGAAATACCAGGTCTTTCCGCTGGACAACTCGGTCCTGCCCCGCATTGTGACACCGCGCCCAAGCGCGACCGCCGGACGAACCGTTTTCACATATTCTGGTGAGAACGCTGGCATCCCTGACGCTAACGCTCCGAGCCTTCTCAATAAGGATTACACGATCACGGCCGAGGTTACCGTTCCTAAGGGCGGCGCGGAAGGAATGATCGCCACTCTAGGCGGTCGCTTTGGCGGATACGCCCTCTACCTGCTCAAAGGCAAGCCGGTCTTCGTCTATAACCTGCTCGATCTAGAACGGTACCGCTGGGAAGGTGGCATTGGCGGTCGCGACTTGTTTACCGATGCGCTCAAGCCGGGCAAGCACACCATTGTATTCGACTTCAAGTACAACGGACCCGGTCCGGGCAAGGGTGGCACCGGTGTACTGACGGCCGATGGCAAGCTGGTGGCCGCAAAGACGATCCCGCACACGATTCCGTTTCTTATGGCCATCGACGAAACGTTTGACATCGGCAGCGACACCCGCACGACGGTGGACGACAGCTATAAGCTGCCCTTCCGCTTCACCGGCAAGATCGACAAGCTGACCTTCAAGCTTGGCGCGACGCAGATGACGGAGGATGAGCAAAAGGTCATTCGACACGCGCTCGAAAGAGCGAGGGACTGAGCGCGACAAGTCGTGGCGATTCATGTCGGCCCCAACGCCACGACTCATCCTTCTTCGCTAAGAAATCGTTCGGCGGGATCCGCTTCGAAAGCCTGCGCGAAATATCATCGCGTATAGAAGGGAGTGCCGGCAGTGGATTCTTCCTTTGGCGCGCTGGATGCGTTGCCGGCGCCGGCGGCCCGCAATCGCCGAAAGGCCCGATGCTCGGCCTGCCGCCCGGCAAGTACCAGTACGCGCTGCGCCTGCCCGGGCAGCCCACTCGCAACGAGACCCTGACCGTAGCCGCCGGCGACGCCTGGGGCCTCCTCGTGGGGCCAAGCGACGACGTGCTGCCGCTTCAGATGTATTGATCCCGCCGCCTGTGCCTGTAACGGCTAGGTTGAACCTGTCCAGTTGGTGGGGCGACTAGTCGTCCGGAGGCGGCGGCGACTGTGTCGCAGCCGCTGCATCGCGCGAAGACTACAACGCGCGACATCCCTGGAGAGTGGCATGACGACGGTGAGGCGCAGAACGAAGGTCCCGGCACGATGGCGGCTGTTCGCGTGCGGCCTCGCTCTTCTCGCGGGCGGCCTGGTCGCCGCAGGCGCCGGCGGATGGCTGCCGCACCCGTCACCGCAAACTTCGGCCGCACTCACACCGGCGGATCCAGACGCCGAGATGCCGGTGCCGAAGCAACACAACTTCTCCAGCTCCAACACCACCCATATGACCGGCATCGAAATCCCGCTGCGGGTCGGACTCGAAGCCCATGTGCAGGCCGAGCTCGGCGATGTGCTCGCCTTCTACCGCGCGGAGCTCGCAAAGCGCGGCTGGGAGGAAAAGCCGGATGGAGCTGTGGTTGCCACCGATCATGTGCAGCTCGCCTTCGCCTCCCCCAAGGGGCCAGCCACCCTGAAGCTTGGCCGCGCGCAGGACGAGACCATTGTCAGCCTGGTGCAGCGGAATACGGAGGCCGCGGCGAAGGCCAATTTCCTGCCGATAGCAGGACAAGCGCGGCTGATATTCGGCTATCTCGCGCCGGACACGGCTTCGCTCACGATCAACGATCAGACCATCAAGATCGCGGGCGGCGTCAATCACCCACAAACGCTGGATCTGCCGCCCGGCAAATATTCCTACAAGCTGGTCGTGTCGGGCTATCCGGTGCGCACCGATACCATCACCGTGGCCTCAGGCGAGGCCTGGTCCCTCAGCTTGGGCGACGACGACAAGAAGCCGGATCAGATCTACTGAACCCAGTGACCTGTTCAGAGGCGCCAAGGCGCCTGGGAACGCGCTTCTCCGCCCCGCAAAATCCACGCCTTCAATAGCTAAAAAAAGGACCTCGAATCGCCCTTTTCGCAAGCCCCAGAATCGGCCTCCAGGAGCCTTGAAAACCGGCAAAAAATCCCTATTTCGTCAAAGGGTTGCCGGAAGATACTTTGCGCTAGGCGCAAGCGGTCTTTCATGGCACAAATAGCCTGCAAATCAGCGCCTTTTGCGCGGCTGATTCGGGCGACATCTCGAAGGCCTCTCATGACAGAACCTGCTCGGCAGACGCCTGCCGAAAACGAGCCCTCAAATCCGAGCGATTACGGGGCGGAATCGATCCGCGTGCTCAAGGGTCTCGACGCCGTCCGCAAGCGCCCGGGCATGTATATCGGCGACACCGACGACGGCTCGGGCCTGCACCACATGGTCTACGAGGTCGTCGACAACGCGATCGACGAGGCGCTGGCGGGCCATGCCACGCGCGTCGACGTCGTGCTCAATGCCGACAATTCCGTCACGGTGCGCGACGACGGCCGCGGCATTCCCGTCGACATCCACAAGGGTGAAGGCATCTCCGCGGCCGAGGTCATCATGACCCAGCTCCATGCCGGCGGAAAGTTCGACCAGAATTCCTACAAGGTCTCCGGCGGCCTGCACGGCGTCGGCGTCTCCGTCGTCAACGCGCTGTCGAGCAAGCTCGGCTTGCGCATCTGGCGCGACAACAAGGAGCACTACATCGAGTTCGCCCATGGCGATGCAGTCGCACCGCTGGTGGTGGTCGGCGACGCGCCGGGCAAGCGCGGCACCGAGGTGACGTTCCAGGCCTCAACGGAAACCTTCAAGAACATCGAATATGATTTTGCGACGCTGGAGCACCGGCTGCGCGAGCTCGCCTTCCTCAATTCCGGCGTCAACATCGCCCTCTCCGACATGCGCCATGCGGTCGAGAAGCGCGAGGAGATGCACTATTCCGGCGGCGTCGAGGAGTTCGTCAAATATCTCGACCGCAACAAGAAGGCGATCGTGCCGGCGCCGATCATGGTGCGCGCGGAAGCCAACGGCATCGGCGTCGAGGCCGCACTGTGGTGGAACGACAGCTACCACGAGAACGTGCTGTGCTTCACCAACAACATCCCGCAGCGTGACGGCGGCACCCATCTGGCCGGTTTCCGCGGCGCGCTGACGCGCCAGGTCAACGGCTATGCCGAGGCCAACGCCAAAAAGGAAAAGATCGCGCTGACCGGCGACGACTGCCGTGAAGGCCTCACCGCCGTTCTCTCGGTGAAGGTGCCCGATCCGAAATTCTCGTCGCAGACCAAGGACAAGCTGGTGTCCTCGGAAGTGCGTCCCGTGGTCGAGAACGTCCTCAACGAGGCGCTCCAGGCCTGGTTCGAGGAGCACCCGTCCGAGGCCAAGATGATCGTCGGCAAGGTGATCCAGGCCGCCGCGGCGCGTGAAGCCGCACGAAAGGCGCGCGAGCTGACGCGCAAGAGCCCGCTCTCGGTCTCCTCGCTGCCCGGCAAGCTCGCCGACTGCCAGGAAAAGGACCCGGCGAAGTCCGAACTCTTCATCGTCGAGGGCGACTCGGCAGGCGGCAGCGCCAAGCAGGGCCGCAACCGCGAATTCCAGGCGGTGCTGCCGCTGCGCGGCAAGATCCTCAACGTCGAGCGCGTCCGCCCCGACAAGATGCTGGGAAGCGAGCAGATCGGCACGCTGATCACCGCGCTCGGCACCGGCATCAGCGACGAGTTCTCGATCGATAAGCTGCGCTATCACAAGATCATCGTGATGACGGACGCCGACGTCGACGGCGCCCACATCCGCACGCTGCTGCTGACCTTCTTCTACCGTCAGATGCGCGACATCATCGACGGCGGTTACCTCTATATCGCCCAGCCGCCGCTCTATAAGGTCAGCCGCGGCAAGTCCGAGCAATATCTGAAGGACGAGCGGGCGCTCGAGGATTATCTGATCGACACAGGCCTCGACGACTGCGTCTTCATTCCCGGCGTCGGCGGTGATCGCACCGGCCGCGACTTGCGTTCGCTGGTCGACGACGCCCGCACCGTCCGCAGCGTCCTGCGCAATCTGCACAGCCGCTACAATCGCAAGGTGATCGAGCAGGCCGCCATCACCGGCGTGCTCAACAAGGCGATCTACGGCGATCCCGAGAAAGCCGCCGCAGCGGCACAATACATCGCGGGACGGCTGGACAACCAGGCCGAGGAGGTCGAGCGCGGCTGGGTCGGCCAGTACGTGGAAGGCCAGGGCTTCCAGTTCGAGCGCACCGTGCGCGGCGTCAAGGAAGCCGCCGTCATCGACGCCGCCTTCCTGGGCTCGGTCGAAGCCCGCAAGCTCGACGAATACACCGTGAAGCTCCAGGACGTTTATGCCCGCCCTGGCAAGCTGCGGCGCAAGGACATCGAGCACATGGTCTACGGCCCGGTCGACCTGTTCGAAGCGGTCACCGACGCCGGCCGCAAGGGCATCACGCTGCAGCGCTACAAAGGTCTGGGCGAGATGAACCCGGAGCAGCTCTGGGAAACGACGCTGGACATCGATGCGCGCTCGCTGCTGCAGGTGAAGGTCAAGGAGGTCGACGAGGCCGACGACATCTTCACCAAGCTGATGGGCGACGTGGTCGAGCCGCGCCGCGACTTCATCCAGGAACACTCGCTGAGCGCGACGATCGATATCTGAGGCGCGTGGCTTCCGCAGCGTCATGGCCGGGCTTGTCCCGGCCATCCACGCCTTGCTCCGCGGAACAAGGAACGTGGATGCCCGGGCCTTCGCCTCGCCGAAGCGGCTTCGGCCGCGCAGGCGGGACAAGCCCGGGCATGACGGTTAGGCCGATCCCAGCATCGCTGAACCTCACCCCCCACCATCGCGACGAAACGGCATGAACCCGTAAGGCCAATTCCGGCCGGGAAAACGCCATGCCATGACCGCCTCCGCGTCGACCAGTTCCGCCCTCCCCTCCCGCCGTCTCGGCATCATCGGCAGCATTGTCGGTGTGCTGGCGCTGATGGCGGCGGTGCTGCCGCACTGGGTGGTGCCGATGATCTTCCCGCCGCCCCCGGCGGACCAGGTCATCGTCGACACCGGCCATCGCATCAAGGACCGCGTGATCGCGCGCGTGAAGGGCGTGGAGTATCAGGCGCCGAAGGTCGAGAAATCGGCTGGACGGAGCTGGAGCGAAACCGCTTCGGCCACCGCGATCTCGCTCGGCCTGCTCGCCATCCTGCTCTCGGTCCTCGCGCTGATCTTTCGGGAGGAGCGGCTCCTTGCCGCCGTGGCCGCCATCCTCGGCACCGGCGCCATCGAGATCGAGATTTCCTTCGTCATGATCGGCGCGCTGATCCTGATCGCGATCCTCTATGTGGTCGCGAATATCATCGGGCTGTTTTGATGAGCGGCCTGCCGCGCCACAAGCTCCGGACCTCATCCTGAGGAGCCCGCGATAGCGGGCGTCTCGAAGGATGGCTGCGGGCGCGAGCCGGGCCTCTATGGTTCGAGACGCGCGTTCCGCGCTCCTCACCATGAGGGTCTCAGACCTTCCTCGGGGCCACCAACTGCGGCCGCCGCAATTGCTCCCGCGCTCAAATCTCTGTAGTTTCCGCCCGAAACAGCCCCACCCAACAGGACAGCGAGAACCCCGTGGCGCCCATCCAGTACATTGTCGAGGGCGGTCACCGGCTCTCGGGCTCGATCGAGCCGTCCGGCAACAAGAATTCGGCGCTGCCGATCATCGCAGCCGCCCTGCTCACCGAGCATCCGGTGACGCTGGAGAACGTGCCGCGGATCCGTGACACCGAGACGCTGGTCGAGCTGATCCGCTCGGTCGGCGCGGCGGCGGAATGGACCGCCCGCAACACGCTGCATATCCACGCCAAGAGCATCCGTGCCGCCGACCTCGACCCCGAGCTGTGCGTGCGCATCCGCGCCTCGATCCTGCTCGCGGGCCCCCTGCTCGCCCGCTGCGGCGAAGTGATGCTGCCGCCGCCCGGCGGCGACGTCATCGGCCGCCGCCGTCTGGACACCCATGTGCTCGCGCTCGAACAACTGGGCGCCAAGGTCACCGCCACCGACCGGCTCGAATTCCGCGCGGCAAAGCTCGCCGGTGCCGACGTGTTTCTGGACGAGCCGAGCGTCACCGCAACCGAGAACGCGCTGGTCGCGGCGGTCGCCGCCGACGGCGTCACCCATTTGCGCAACGCAGCCTCCGAGCCGCATGTGCAGGACCTCGCCAATTTCCTGGTCGCGCTCGGCGCGCGAATCGAGGGCATCGGCACCAACACCATGATCGTGCATGGACCGGCGACGCTGGGCGCCACGACCTACCGGATCCAGCCCGATCATATCGAGGTCGGCTCGCTGATCGGGCTTGCGGCCGTCACGCGCTCCCCGCTTCGCATCGTGCGCGCCGGCGTCGAGCATCTGCGTTCGATCCGCATGGGGTTCGAGCGGCTCGGCATCGTCTGCCGCATCGAGGGCGACGATCTCATCGTGCCCTCGAACCAGACGCTGAAGATCCAGGACGATTTCGGCGGCCACGTGCCGAAGCTGGAAGACCAGCCCTGGCCGGCCTTCCCGGCTGATCTGATGTCGATCGCGATCGTCACCGCCACGCAATGCGACGGCGTGATCCTGATGTTCGAGAAGATGTTCGAATCACGGATGTTCTTCGTCGACAAGCTGATCGCCATGGGCGCGCGAATTGTTCTTTGTGACCCTCATCGTGCCATCATCGCCGGCCCCAGCCGCCTGCGCGGCGCATCGATGATCTCGCCCGACATCCGCGCCGGCATGGCGATGCTGCTCGCCGCGGTCTGCGCCGAGGGCACCTCCACGATCAACAACGCCGACCAGATCGAGCGCGGCTACGAGCGCATCGACGAACGCCTGAACGCGCTCGGCGCGAAGATCAGGCGCGTGCCTGAAAGGAAGGGCTGAGGGCTCCTCTTCCCTTCTCCCCTTGTGGGAGAAGGTGGCGCGAAGCGCCGGATGAGGGGTATGTCTCCGCGAATCCACTCTGATTTGAATTCGCGGAGACATACCCCTCACCCGTCTCGCCGCTGCGCGGCGAGCCACCCTCTCCCACAAGGGGAGAGGGTGAAGAAGCATCTCGCACTCGGGGGCCATGTTTTCGACGTGCGGCTGTGCTATTGCAACCGCCATGCTCGACACCGTCCAGCCTCGTCCGCAGCCGCAAGCCGGCGTGCCGCAAAACCATCTCGCCGAAGAGTTCGTCGAGACGCTGCGGCTGGCCGTGCCGATGATGCTGACGCAGCTCGGGCAGATCGCGATGATCACGACCGATCTCGCGCTGATCGGGCGGCTTGGCGAGGATGCGGTCGCAGCCGCCGCGCTGGCGCACACGGTCTATTTCGTCAGCTTCACCTTCGGGCTCGGATTGATGGCCGCGGTGTCGCCGCTGGCCGCGCAGGCGTTCGGTGCCGGCGACGTCAAGCGCATCCGCCGCTCGCTGCGCGCCGGCCTGTGGATCGCACTCCTGATCTCGCTGCCGATGATGGCCTCGCCGCTCTATGGCGAGCGCATCCTGCTGGCGCTCGGACAGGCGCCGCAATCGGCCGCGCTCGCGCAGCGCTATCTGAACGGGCTGGCCTGGGGCATCGCGCCGGCGCTCGGCTTCATCGCGTTGCGCAGCATGATGAGCGCGGTGAACCGGCCGCAGCCGCCGCTGTGGATCACCGTTGCAGCGATCCCCGCCAACGCGGCGCTGGTCTATTGCCTGATCCACGGCCTGTTCGGCCTGCCGGAGCTCGGCCTGTTCGGCGCGGGGCTTGCGACCACGCTCGTCAATCTCGGCACCTTCCTCGCCGTGCTTGCCATCGCCGCATGGCGAAAGCCGTTCGCGGACTACCGCCCGCTCGCTCATCTGTGGCGGATCGACTGGCCCCTGATGCGACAGCTCATCGCGGTCGGCGCGCCGATCTCGTTTTCCCTGCTGCTGGAATACGGCCTGTTCTCGTCCGCCGCGCTGCTGATGGGATTGATCTCGACCACGGCGCTTGCCGCGCACCAGATCGCGCTCCAGGTCACGGCCGTGCTGTTCATGGTCCCGCTTGGCATCGGCATGGCGGCGACGGTCCGTGTCGGCCATGCTTTCGGCCGCGACGACCCGGCCGCGGTGAGGCGCGCGGGCCTCGTCGCGGCGGTGCTTGGCGTAGCGTTGGTCTCGGCCCTGACCGTTGCCATCATCCTCGGCCGCTACGAGCTCGGACGGCTGTTCTTCGGGAGCAGCGAGGCCAGCGCGGCCACCGTCGAGCTGACGGCGACCCTGCTGCTGGTCGGCGCGACCTTCTTCATCGCCGACGGCCTCCAGACCATCATGGCCGGCGCGCTGCGCGGCATCAACGATACAAGGATGACGTTGCTGTTCGCGGCGATCGGCTATTGGTGCGTCGCCTTTCCCATCGCCTGGGTGCTGGCCTTCAATGTCGGGCTCGGCGCGGTCGGCGTCTGGATCGGGTTCTCGACCGGCACGTTCGTCTATGCCGGCCTCCTGATCTTGCGCTTCCGCATGCTGACGCGCAGACTGGCGGGATGATCGGGATCATGGAGCCGGTGCGATGACCCTGTCCGTGGACCTCTTCTACTCCTACCGCAGTCCCTTCAGCTATCTGGCACTGCCGAAGACGCTCAAGCTCGTCGAACAGTACGATCTCACGGTGAATTTGCGGCCGGTCTATCCGCTCGCCGTCCGCGTGCCCGGCTTCTTCAAGAAGGCCAGCCCGAACTTCATTCGCTATGTGGTGCTCGACAGCACGCGCGTGGCGCAGCACGAGGGCATCCCGTTCCGCTTTCCGAGACCCGATCCGATCGTGCAGGACAAGACGACATTCGATGTTGCGGCCGAGCAGCCCTACATCCACCGCCTGACCCGGCTGGGCGCGATGGCGCAGCTCGAAGGCCGCTCGCTCGCATTCACCGATGCGATCGCGCGCGTGCTGTGGGACGGCTCGGTGGCGGGCTGGAACGAAGGCGATCACCTCGCGCGCGCCGCTGAGGCGGCCGGCTTCGATCTCGCCGCGATGGATGAAGCGATCAGCGCAGACCCCGATCGCTACGAGCGGGTGATCGCCGAGAACGAGAAGGACCATGCCGCCTCCGGCCATTGGGGCGTGCCGACCTTCGTGTTCGAGAACGAGCCGTTCTTCGGCCAGGACCGCATCGATCTGCTGGTCTGGCGCATGGTGGATAAGGGCCTGAAAAGGCGCTGATCGTTGTTTTGGACGCGTTTTCTTCACGCGAACCGCTATCCACTTCGCTCGAAAACGCTCTTGCCGGCCGGCATGAACCGGTTTCCCTGAATCTGCGACTGAGACGTGGCGCCCCGATCCCGGCGGCGCGTTCGGAGGGTCGCATGTATCTGGCAAAGTTCTTCCACCGCGCGCCCGGCGATGACGATCGCGAATTGATGCTGGTCCCGGGCAGCGATCCCATGGTGATCGGCGTTCACATGAACTGGAAGGGTGATCCCGACGCGAACGAATTTCTGCGCAAGGAATTTCCCGGCATCGCCGACACGGCCGCGGCTTTCCGCCGTCATGTCGCCAAGCTGGTCGCGGCCGGCTATGTCGAGACGGATCATACCAACTACACGCTGCGCGACCTCGGGTCCGATCCGCAAGCCAAGCCGGACTGGCAGAAGGGGCTCGATGAGCTGATGATCCTGGCGCTCAGCGCGCCGATGGCCGAGCAGGCCGCGCAGCTCGACGCGCTCAAGGGCACGCCGGCCGAACATGAGCCGTTGTATCTCTGGCACGCCGCTCGCCGCGGCAAGGTCGCCGGTGAAGATCTCGCACAGGCGGTGCGCTTTGCCGAACAGGCGCGCGATACGCTCGTTGCGCGGCGCGCTGCCGGGCAGCCGCATTATGCGTGGTCGCTCAACGAGAACGATCTCGAAGGACGCATCCTGGAATTACTGAGCGATACCTATCTTCAGGCCGACAATCCCGAGGCATCACTGAAGACGATCGAGCATCTTTGCAAGACCGCCCCGAACCACACGCGCATCCTCAAGCGCGCCGAGCTGCTCTGCGGCTATTTTCCCGAGCGGCGCGAAGAGGCCTTCGACGACGCCTTTCAATGGTCGCGGTTCGGCGGCTATGAGGACATCATGGCGTTTCCGGGCTATGAGGACTACGAGGCCCAGCGCAAGGCGGGAACATCAAGCAAAGGCTGGCGCTGGAAACCCGGTACGCCGGCGAGCGAAGCGGACGTGAGCAAAGCGGAGCAGGCGCTCGGCGTCCGGCTCCCCGATGACTATCGCAAGTTCCTGCTGACGCGCGGTGAGACCGAATTGATGGTGCGGCTGCCTGAATCATCGTCCGAGCTTCGCTTCTATGCGCCTGATGAACTCGCCACGCAGCTTCGCAATGTCCTGGACTTCATTGCCCATTCCGAGGACGAGCTCGAAGAGGCCTGCGCCTATTTCCGTCAGGAATACGGCGTCTCGCTGAAACATCTGGTGCCGGTTGCCGAGCCGTCGCAGCTCAGCCGCTGCCTGCTGCTCCATGTCGAGCCCGGCGAACGCTATGGCCAGTGCTTTCAGTGGGACCATGACGGCGCGTGGGAGCTGGAGCAGCAGCAGCCGGGTTTTGACGTCGCGCTGAAGACGCTGACCGATGGCATCGAGCGGCGCGACGCAACGCAACTCGCGTTCTTCGATCTGTAACGCGACTCATTCCGCCACGCGCGCGGACTTGTCGGTCGAGGCTTCCGACCATTCGCCGACGACGCGATCGAGGTCGCAGAGGTTCTGGTGCATCTGCTCCAGCGAGAAGCCGATCGCGAAGAAGCGCTCGGCGGTGTCGCCGGGCTGGCCTCGGATCAGGCCGTCATGACGGACGGCGGCAACGGCCTCGGCATAATGCTGGAGCGCGACGTGGACGGGATGGATCGCCGGCGCGCCGACACCCTCGCGCAAGGCAGCAGCGGCGGAGCGAAGGAATCGCGCGATCACGGTCGAGACTTCCGTCAGCGGGGCTGCAAGCCGCATCTGCACCTCGGCCGGCAGCGGCACCACCGTGGCACGGCCGATCATCACGACGTCATGGCGCAGCCGCAGCACGGTACGCAGCAGCGGGCCGGTGTCGGGCCCGCTCGACAGTCGCGCGGAGCGCTCACGCTCGGCTTCGGCTCCGATGGCATTCATGCCCACCATTGCCGTGCCGATGCCGTCCTGGATCCGGTGCAGCGCGTCGTTGTCGCGGCCGCGCGTGAGCCCCGCGAGCAGTTCGGTGAAGGCATCCGCGATCAGCTCAAGCAGCGTGGCCGCGCTGGCGCGGATCTGCCGCACGGCGCGCGACGGTAGCACCAGGAATGAGACCAGCAGGCCCGTGATGGCGCCGACCCCGACCTCGCTGACGCGGTCGATCGCCGACGCCATGGGATCGGAATGATGCATGGTCGGAACCAGCAGCACGATGATCGCCGTCACCGTGGCGGCGTTGAGGCTTGGGTTGATCGCAGCCACGAAGGCGAGCGGCGCGACCGCCAGCACCAGCAGCCCCAACAGGCCCGCCTCGGTCGAATAAGGGATCAGGATCGCGATGGCGCCGCCATAGATGGCGCCGCCGATGGTGCCGAGCACGTAGTCGCGCGTCGCCTTCAACGAGCGGCCGACGCTCATCTGGGTCACGATCAGCGAGGTCAGCACGGCCCAGAGCGGCAATAGCAGATGCAGCGCGGTGGCGATCGCATAGGCCGCCACCGCGGCCACCGTGACCCGGATCGCCAATCCGAGTTGCGTCCGCCGCGACCTGATCCGGTCGAACAGCTGTTTTGCAAATGCCATCGTCAGAAGTCCCGATCCTTTTTGGAGCCTGCCAAAAGCATAGCTGGTGCTCGCGGCCCCAAGGCCGCTTGAAAGGCCAAATCAGCCCGCCTAACTTGCGCGCCAAAACGAGGAAACACGATGGCTCACGAAACCGCAACGCTCGCCGCCTACGTCGTCAATCTGAAATACCAGGATATTCCGGCGGAGGTGCTCGATCGCGCCAAGGTGCTGACGCTGGACTTCCTCGGCAGCGCCATCCGGGCCCGCAGCGAGGCGGAATCCACCCCCTCGATCCTGAAGATGCTGGAAGCGCTCGCGCTCGACACCAAGGGTGAGTCCACCGTGTTCGGCGACAGCAAGACCTGGACGCCGGCGGTCGCCGCCCTCCTCAACGGCGCGCTCGGCCATTCCCTCGACTTCGACGACACCCACGCCGATTCCTCGCTGCATCCGAGCGCGCCGGTGGTTCCGGCCGCCTTCGCCGTCGGCGAGATGGTCGGCGCCTCGGGCCGCGACGTGCTGACCGCGATCGTGGCGGGCTATGAGGTCTGCTGCCGGCTCGGCAACGCGCTCGACCCGACCTCGCATTATGCGCGCGGCTTCCATCCGACCGCGACCGCCGGCACCTATGGCGCGGCGGCCGCCGCCGGCAAATTGTTCGGCCTGTCCGAGGCGCAGATCGTCGCCGCGTTCGGCGTCTCCGGCAGCCAGGCCGCGGGCTCGCTGCAATTCCTGGTCAACGGCGCCTGGAACAAGCGCTACCAGGTCGGCGCCGCCGCGATGAATGGCGTGATCGCCGCGACGCTGGCGCGCAACGATTTCGTCGGCGCGACGGAATCGGTCGAGGGCAAGCACGGCCTGCTCGCCGGCTACACCGATGATGCGCATCCCGACAAGGCGGTGGCCGAGCTCGGCAAGACCTATGAGACCATGAAGATCGGCGTCAAACCATATCCGAGCTGTCGCTACACCCATGCGGCGATCGACGCGCTGATCGCGATGCGGCGCGAGCACAATCTGACGCCCGATCAGGTCAAGCGCGTCGAGATCGGTTTGCATCGGAACGGCATCACCTTGACCGGCGATGCCGCGACCAAGCGGCATCCCACCTCGATCGTCGGCGGCCAGTTCTCGATGTTCTTCACCGGCGCGCTCGCGCTCGACCAGGGCTCGTTCGGCTGGGATGATTACAACCGCCTGGGCGACGCCGCCATCGACGCGCTCGCCGACAAGTTCGACGTGGTGCAGGACGACCGGCTCGAGGTCGGCCGCACCCATCCGTTCGGTGCGCGCGTCAGCATCACCACGGACGATGGCGTGCATGAGCGGCTCTATGCTGATCCCTCGGGCGAGCCGAATTCGTTCCCCGATGCGCAGGCGATGCAGCAGAAGTTTCTGACGCTGGCACGCCCGGTGCTGAACGCGCGCGCGGAGAAGTTTGCCGACGCGATCATGACGCTGGAGCGGTTCGACCGCGTGGCGAAGGCCACGGAGCTCGGGAGGTAGGAGATTCCCTCCGCGCAGACGGTGCACCCTCGCCCCTTGTGGGAGAGGGTGGATGCGCGAAGCGCAGCCGGGTGAGGGGTTCTCTCCGCGCGCGACTCTCTAGCGGTCTAATTCGCGGATAGAGACCCCTCATCCGGCGCTTCGCGCCACCTTCTCCCACAAGGGGAGAAGGAAGAAGAGACCGCGCTCCGCTGCTGTCATCAATCCACCCCCGCCATTTTCCCCTTCTCGCGCGTGGCTGCCACGACATCCCGCACCAGATCGAACACGCCGTCCGCTTCCGGCGGCCAGTTCGGCGAGCGTCCCAGCCGCACGATCACCAGACGCTCCGACGGGATCACGATCGTGTACTGCCCGATCGTGCCCTTGGCGAAGAAGGCATCGCGCGGCCAGCCGTGCTCCACGCGGAAATTCGCGCCGAAACTGTCGCCCTGGTTGGTCCAGAAGCCGGCGCCGATGCCGACCCAGGCATTCGGCGTGGCTGACGCCGCGTAATTCACCCAGCCCTCGGGGAGGATACGCTTGCCGCCGGCGACGCCGTCATTGAGATAGAGCTGACCGAAGCGCGTCCAGTCGCGCGCGGAGGCCAGCATCTCGCTCGATCCCTCGATCGTGCCGGCGCCGTCGAGCTGGAGCGTGACATGGCGCATGCCGAGCGGCGCGAACAATTCACGGCGCGCGAAGCGCAGCGCGTCCGCGGGGGTGCCGCCGGCGGCGTTGCGGATCAGGTGCGCGAGCATGATGGTGTTGCCGTCGTGATAATTCCACACCGTGCCCGGCGCGGTCGCAAGCGGCATGCTCGCAGCATAGGCGGCCATGTCGTCCTCGATGAATTTCATGCGATTGACCGGTTCGAAGGCGGAGCCGAGCGAAGCCTGCAGCGAGCTGCCGAGCGCGAGGCCCGCGGTGTGCCGAAGCAGCTGGTCGACGGTGATGGCGTGGCGGGGATCGTCCGGATTTGTCCACGCGGCAACCGGCGCGGGCTCGTCGAGCTTGAGCTTGCCCTGGCGCACGAGAATGCCTGTTAGCGCCGAGATCACCGACTTCGTCATGGAGAAGCCGAGCAGCGGCGTCTCCGGCCCGACACCATCCGCATAGCGCTCGGCGATGACGCGGCCCGACTTCATGACGACGATGGCGCGGGTGCGGCGGGCGGGCGGCTGCGCCGGTTCGGTGAAGGCGCGATCGAGTGCGGCCGATAGCCCCTCGCTTTGCGGCGGCACGATCGAAGGTCCCGCGATCTCGGGGAGCAATGCGGGCTGCTTGTCCTCCGCCGGCGGCGCGACGTCGGCGATATCAGCGCCGTGCTCCAGCGTACAGCCCAGCCCCTCGCGATAGACGGCATGGCTGCGGCCGAGGCCGAACAGCGTCACGGTGACGTCCTTGCGCGCCCGGTCGATCCGGTAGTCCATCGCCCAGGTGATCAGTCCCGAGCCGGGCATCGCGTCGGTGGTCTCGATGAAGGTGCGCTGCGGATCGAGGCCGGAGACAAATGTCTCGGCGCAGAGGATGTCGGCGAGGAAGCCGGTGGCGACCTGCGGCGCGTTGCGCGCGCGAGCCGCGCCGAATGCGAGGCCGATACAGGCGACGGTGGTGGTGAAGAGGATGATCTTGCGGCGGCGGGTCACGGGCTTTCTCCGGCTTCGGGGAACGTGCCGGGCAGGAAGCCGGAGTGAGCGGAGGAGTGCTCGCCGGATTTGGAAAATGGACTGGCTGAAACTGAACCGGGCTGGTCGATTATGAAAATAGCCAGTTATTTCAAATTCTTACTTTCGAGGAAACTGCCACCCTGTCGGCGGCGTGCTCCCTCGCCCCGCAAGCGGGGAGAGGCGAAGAGCCCGTTACGCCGCACTCACCTTCAGCCGCCGGTATTCCGTCGGCGTCACGCCCGTGACCGCCTTGAAGGCCCGGTTGAAGGGACCGAGCGACTGGAAGCCGGCGTCCATCGCGATGGTGATGACGGGGACCTCGGCCTGCGCGGGATCGGCGAGCGCGGCCTTGGCTTCCTCGATCCGGTGGTTGTTCAGGAACACATTGAAATTGCGGTAGCCGAGCCGCTGGTTGATCAGCCGGCGCAGCCGGTATTCGGGAATTTTCAGCCGGCCCGCCAGCACGCCAATGGTGATGTTCTCCTGGCGATAGATCCGCTCGTCCGCCATCAGCCGCATCAGGGCATCGATCAGCTTCTGGTCGGCGGCTTCATCGGTGGCTGTGGGATGGCTCAGAATGACCGCTGGCGTGATGCCCGCCGTCGACGGAAACAGGTCCGCGCCATCGACACGCATCATCGCGGTGGCGATGGCCGCGACGACGCAGGCCAGCACGCCGGCATTGATGGTGTTGGCGGCATCGCCGACGTCGCTGCCGGCGACGGCAATCTGGAGCAGCGCGTTCAGCCCGCCATAGAGCGCGGCAGCGCAGACGATGAAGACGCGGGCACGCCGCCGGCGCTCGACCAGGTCGGCCGGCCACGAGGCGATCGTCTGCCCCACCGCGAGCGCGATGAAGCCGAGCACGATCAGGTTCACCACGGTGACGGAGAACCGCACATGGCCGCCCGGCGCGATCCAGACGCACCCGGCGAAGCTGAACGCTGTCACCAGAGCCCAAATCAACCCATGCCACCAGCGCAAGCGAAAATCGTCGTCGAACAGCGCGCGCGTGAACAGCCAGAACACCACGATATTGCCGGTCGACAGTGCGATCAGCGGCGCATGCCAGGCCGGCACCAGCGACGTCACGCCCACCGAATAGCTCACCGCATGTGCGGCCGAGCCGAGCGCGAAGGCTGCGCCGAGGCGAGCCGCCAGCACGTTGCGGAAGTCCGAGAACAACGATGCCGCCAACACCAACAGCAGCGCCACGGCGCCGGCGCGAAAGGCAAGTTCGAGATGGGCAAGCAGCATCCGGTCGACCCGATCGCGCACGCACGCGCGTGACGCGAACCTAGTTCAGATCAGAGACCGATTCAATTTCGCCGGGTCCACGCGGCGCGCGACGTGATCCAGGCGTCGGCCGGCTTGCCGAACAGATCGATCTCGCGCTCCTTCCGGGCTCCCAGGCTGCGCGCCACGCCCTGCGACGGCATATTCGTGCTCTCGATACAGTGCATGATCTCGTCGATCTCAAAGCTGTCGAACACCCAGTCGATCGATGCGCTGGCCGCTTCCACCGCATAACCTTTGCCGCGGAATTCCCTGGCGATGCCCCAACCGACCTCGAAGCCGGGCCAGCCCGGCGGGCACCACGGACCAACCCGCCCGATGTAGCTGCCGCTCGATTTCTCCTCGACAGCAAACATGCCGAAGCCGTGGAGCGCCCAGTGCCCGGAGATCACGGCCGCGTTACGCCAGCCGGCAATCTCGGTCGTGACCGGCTTGCCGTCGGCGGCGATGAAGCGGGCGGTGCCGGGATCGGACAGCATCGCGGCGTTCGGTGCAATATCGCTCGCTCGCCATGGCCGCAGGATCAAATGTTCCGTCTCGATTCTGGGGCCCGTGACCTCGAGCAGCCTGGCGCCTGGCTTGAGCGGTGGGATCATCGGTCTTCTCCCGTTCCCGACATTGTTCTGTTACGATCATACCAGCAAGAAACAGGAGACCAAGATGAGCTGGCAACCCTCGAACGATCCCGTGCTCGGCGATCCCATGTCCTGCGACGCACTCGATCTCGTCATCGTGCCACGCACCCGCGACCTCGGCGACGGGTTCGTGGTGCGGCGCGCGCTCCCGCATGGCAGGCGGCAAATGGTCGGGCCCTTCATCTTCTTCGATCATTTCGGCCCGGTGCAGTTCGTCTCCGGCAAGGGCATGGACGTGCGGCCGCATCCGCATATCGGGCTTGCCACCGTCACCTATCTGTTCGACGGCTCGATCATGCATCGCGACAGCGAGGGCAACGTCCAGGAGATCGCGCCCGGCGCGATGAATCTGATGACCGCCGGCCGCGGCATCGCCCATTCCGAGCGCACCCCGGACGCGCAGCGCGCCTCGGGCCAGCAGATGCTGGGCCTGCAAAGCTGGATCGCGCTGCCGGCCGGATCCGAGGAGATCGCGCCGTCGTTCCAGCATTACGGAGCGGGCGATCTGCCGATGATTTCCGAGCGCGATTTTACCGCGCGGGTGATCGCGGGCTCCGCGTTCGGCATCACCTCGCCGGTTACGATGGTGTCGCCCTGGTTCTACACCGAGGTCACGGCGGTCGCGGGCGCCAGCGTGCCGCTCGACCCCGACCACGAGGAGCGCGCCATCTACGTCGTCGACGGCGAGGTCGAGATCGCGAACGAGCGGTACGAGGGGCCGCGGCTCCTGATCTTCCGGCCCGGCGACCACATCACCGTGAAGGCGTTGAAAGCGACGCGCATGATGTTTCTCGGTGGCGATGCATTGGAAGGCCCGCGCCACATCTGGTGGAATTTCGTCTCCTCCAGCAAGGAGCGGATCGAGCAGGCCAAGGAGGACTGGAAAACCGGCCGCTTCGCCGCGGTTCCGCAGGAACATGAGTTCATTCCGCTGCCGGAATAGGCTATCCCGATTTAGGCCGTACCATCCAGTGCGGCCTGAATCTCCTGTCCGATGGACTTGTCTGCGAAGGCCCTGCCGATGACCGCCATGCTCTCCAGCGACCTGCCCCTGCCCAAGATCGGACGCGGCAAGGTGCGCGATATCTACGCCGTCGACGACGACCGCCTGCTGCTCGTCACCACCGACCGCATCAGCGCCTTCGACGTCGTGATGGGCGAGACCATCCCGATGAAGGGCGCGGTGCTGACCCAGATCAGCGCATTCTGGTTCAACGAGCTCGAAGGCGTGGTGCCGCATCACATGATCAGCGCCGACGCCGACGAGATCATTGCCGCCGTGCCGGCCTTGAAGCCGCATCGCGCCGAGATCCTCGGCCGCGCCATGCTGTCGCGCCGCACCACCGTCTTCCCGATCGAATGCGTGATCCGCGGCTATCTCTCGGGCTCCGCCTGGAAGGAATATGCCGCCAGCGGCACGCTGGCCGGCGAGAAGCTGAAGGCGGGCCTCGTCGAGAGCGAGAAGCTGGAGCCTTCGATCTTCAGCCCGGCGACCAAGGCCGAGACTGGCCATGACGAGAACATCACCATCGCCAAGATGCGAGAAGTCGTCGGCGACGAGGTCGCCTACACGCTCGAGAGCATGACGCGCGCGGTCTATACGCTCGGCGAGGAGCTCGCCCGCGAGCAGGGCATTATCATCGCCGACACCAAGTTCGAGTTCGGCCGCGACAAGGACGGCCGTATCATCCTGATCGACGAAGTCATGACGCCGGATTCTTCGCGCTTCTGGGCGGTCGATGCCTACAAGCCCGGCCAGCCGCAGGCGAGCTTCGACAAGCAGCCTTTGCGCGATTATCTCGACGTCGAGCGCCACGCCGGCCGCTGGAACGGCGACGCGCCACCGCCCCCGCTGCCCGCCAGCGTCGTGGACGCAACCAGCAAGCGCTATCTCGAAGCTTACAGGCGCGTGACGGGGAAAGAGCTGAAGATCTAGCTTCGGCGCCACCGCTGCGCTTGCAATGACGTGATTGGGGAGGCTGTCCGCTACACCCTCAACTGTCATCGCCCGGCTCGACCGGGCGATCCAGTATTCCAGAGACGGCGATGGGATACGGAGAGGCTGCGGCGTACTGGATTCCCCGCTTTCGCGGGGAATGACAGCGGTGGGCGTGGAACGGCTTTCTGCCACGACACTAAATGTGCGCCAAAGCTTCGGTTTTTCCGTCCACCATATGGTTGACCATTCACATGTCGTGAATGGAGATCCTCACCGCAAAACTGTCGGATATTTCACAGTTACAAGAATCCAGTTGCGCTAGGCCCGTACTCGTCTACGTCTCGGGACGGGACTTTTCAGGGGCGAGCGCAACGGCGTGACCGATCCAGCAATTATTCTCAGCCCGGCTTCGCGATTCAATCCGGCCCTCAAGCGTGCGTTGAATGATATATTGGGCGGAACGGCGGCCAGCGTCCTGACCGTCACCTTCGGGCTGTCCTATTCGCTGCTGATCTTCGCCGGGCCGCTCTCGCCTTACCTGTCCTACGGAATCACGGCGACGTTCGTCAGTTCCGCGGTGCTTGCGATCGTCATCGGGCTCGGCAGCTCCCTGCCCTTCGCAGTTGGTGCTCCCGACAGCTCGACCGCGGCGGTGACGGGAATTCTGGCGGCCTCGGTGGTCGAACGCCTCGAGACGGCGAACCTGTCGGCACCGCTGCTCTCGCCGGTTCTGATCACGCTCGGCCTGTCGACGGTGCTGACAGGATTGGTGCTGTGCGGATTGGGCCTGACGCGGCTGGGCCGCGCCATCCGCTACGTGCCCTATCCCGTCGTCGGCGGCTTCCTCGGCGCCACCGGGCTTCTCATCGCCCTGGGCGCGGTGCGGGTGATCACCAACCACCCGCTCCAGTTCACGACGCTGACGCACTTCGCCAACGGCACCACATTGCTGGAGCTGGGCGCCGCCTGCGCGATGGCGCTGGTGCTGTACTTGACCTGGCATCGCTCGCGCAGCCCGTTCGGACTGCCGATCATCCTGGTCGGCGGCGTGCTCACGGCGCATCTGGCGTTCTGGATCACCGGTGTTTCATTCGATCACGCTCGCGCCCTGGGCTGGACGTTTCAGCCGCCGCCGCAGGCGGTCTTCATGCTGCCCTGGCACACCGACGAACTCGCCCGCTATCCCTGGTTTGCCGTGCCGGACCTGCTCGGCAACGTGGTTGCCGTCATCTTCGTCACGGCCTCAAGCACGCTGTTCAACACCACCGGCATCGAGGTTGCCGTGCATCGCGAGGCCAATCTGGAGCGCGAGCTGAACGTCACCGGCGCCGCCAATATCCTGACCGGCATGCTGGGTGGCTATGCCGGGTGCAGCTCGATCAGCCGTTCGATCCTCAATTTCTCCAGCGGCGGCCGCGGGCGCCTGTCCGGCCTTACGGTCGCGGCGCTGTCCCTGCTGATGCTTGCCGTCGCGCCCGATCTGCTCGGTTTCATCCCGAAATTCGTCATCGGTGGCCTTCTGCTCTATCTCGGCGCCGACCAACTCCACAAATGGATCATCGAGTCGCGCAAGCGGCTCTCGAAGCTCGAATATATCTCCCTGATCGCCATCATCGCGATCATCGTCGCCTGGGGCTTCGTCCCGGGCATCCTGATCGGCGTGATCATTGGCTGCGCGACGTTTGCGTTCAGCGCCGCACGGGTGGAGTCGATCAAATACAGTTTCGACGGCTCGGAATATCGCTCCTCGCTCGACCGCTCGCGCGACGACCAGGACGTGCTGCTGGCCCATGGCGGCAACATCCAGGGCCTGAACTTGCAGAGCTATCTGTTCTTCGGCTCCGCCAACCGGCTCTACCAGCACGTCAAGCAGCTGCTCCAGGAGCGCCCGGAGTGCCGTTATCTGCTGTTCGACTTCAAGCTCGTCACCGGCGTCGACTCCTCGGCTGCCTACAGCTTCGCCCAGATCAAGCGCAGCGCGCATGACCTCGGCGTCGAGCTGATCCTGGTGCATCTGTCGGCGGCGGCCGAGAAGGTGCTGCGCTCCAGCGACTTCGTCGGTGAAGGCGTCACCATCATCGGCGAGCTCGATCATGCGCTGGAATGGTGCGAGAACGAGATCATCTCGCAGCATCAGGGGCGGGTGCAGGAAGAAGCCAGCCTGCGCGACTGGTTCACCGGGATACTCGACAGCGAGGCCGACGCCGACGCGCTGATCCACCGCTGCCAGCGCCTCGAGGTCGAGGCCGGCGACATCATCGTGCAGGCCGGCGACCCCGCCGATTCCATGCATTTCATCCTCGACGGCCGCGTCGGCATCATGGTCCCCGCCGACGACGACCGCACCACGCGCGTGCGCAGCCTGGGGCGCTACACCACGATCGGCGAGATGGGACTGGTGTCGAACACGCCGCGCAGCGCGACGATCCAGGCCGAGGTCGCCAGCGTGCTCTACGTGCTCAACACGCTCCAGTTCGACGCGATCAGGGACGAGGACCCCGCGCTCAGCCACAAGCTGCTGACCTTTTTCGTGTCGGTCATGGCCGAGCGGCTGACGTTCGCGAACCGGACGATTGCGGTGTTGCGGCGGTGACGGGCCTGTAGCCCGGATCGAGCGGAGCGCAATCCGGGCTACACGCTATTGGTCCCTCGGATTTACAAATCCATGAAGCTGCCGAATGCGGTCACCGTCCAACACCGCCATGTCGACGCCTGTGGCGGCAGGTGTTGCGGCTCCGGGCGCAGCCAGCGTCCAGCCGAACAGGACCTGATCGTGATGCGCGTTCACGTGACCGGCGAGCGTGAAGCGGAGATCCGGAAGTCTCGCCTGCAAGGCTTGCACCAGGCGCTCGATCGCGTCCTTTCCAGCCACCGAGTCATTCGGATCGATATAGACGCACGCGTCGCTGAAGACTCTGTCGATCAGCAACCGGCGCTTCCCGGCATCTCTCTCGTTCCAGACCGCGATGTAGTTCTGGACGAGATTGGTCACCTGTTCACTCATTTTGCTTCCTTCTCTGTCGCATCCATGTCTGCTACTTGCGAAAGTGTGTCGCGAACCATCGTGTCCAGACTGCTCGCGGTGACGCCCAGCAGTTTCTCTGTATCGCCGGCATCGAGCAAAAGCGGCTTTTCGAACAAATAGGCCATCTCGATCCCTTCGCTGAAGCCGATGCCTTCCAGCTCAGCCGGGGCGAGTCGCGACAGGCCAGGAGCGTCGATCTTCAGTGCGGCTGCGAATCTCCGTACCAGTTCGCGCACCGACGCCGACTGCGACGGCACGTGAAAGGCGCGGCCCCATTCTCCGGTGAAGCGCGACGCCGCAACCAGCGTCTTCGCCGTGTCCTTGGTGAAAGACCAGGCATGCGCGGCATCCGGATCGCCGAGGAAGGCAACCGCCTCGTTCCTAAGCAGCGACGGCAACGCCAGCAGGGAAAAATAGGCGACTGCGCCCTCGCCGAGATAATCGCTCGCCCGCACTTCAAGGGCGGGAACGCTCGATCGCAACGCACGCTGCCACATGATGTGCCGGGTCGTGCCCTTTCGGGTGGTCGGGTCCGGCTCCATGTTTGGCGTGAGCGGGCTCGCAGCCCCCGCGCCATAGCCATAGACATTCCCGACCACGAGCAGCCTGGCACCAACCTGCTCGGCCGCCTTGACCGTTCCGTCCATGATCGGAAAGAAGTCGGTCGGCCAACGATGATAGGCCGCCATCGCGCACATGAAGATCGCATCCGCGCCCTTGCTGAGTACCGCCAGCTGTGCGGCATCGGTGGCATCCGACGAAACCGTACGCACATCGCCGGCATTGAGCGATCCGGCATTCCTGCTGGTCAGGATGACACTGTGCCCTTCTTCCGCCAGAAGGCGCGCGGTTTCGCGCCCGACCGGGCCGGCTCCCACAATCACGTAGTGACTCACTTGGCATCCTCATTTGTCGGGAAACGACAGATGAGTTCTTTGACGCCGGCGCCGTTGAAAATCGCGCACGATCCGCCAAATATCGAACACGTTCCGCCAAGATCTGGAGCCTGACCCATGCGTGCGAGATCGAGTTCGGCGTCAACATCGGCCGGCGCCACCGCTGCGGCCAGGCGAACCGAGCCTGACGCCGTTGCGCTGGAGCCGATCGGCGATCACCGCATCATCATCCACCTCAGCCGGGCGACGCGCTCATTCTGTCTCGAGACCGGGGAGCAGTTTCTACGTCAGGCCGGCGATATCGATGTGGTTCCGTCGGGCGCGATCGGTGGCTTCGTTGCGGAGACGCCCTACCAGTCGCTTCAGATCCGGCTCGCACCAAGCATGCTGGACCACGCAGCATCCAGGAGCCGGCAATTGGCATCCGCCCGGCTCGCGCATCATCATATGCTGCGGAATGACCGTATCGTTCTGCTCGGACAGGCACTCGAAAGCGACGTGAAAGCGGGCTCGCCGAGCGGGCCGCTGTTTGCCGAAAACGTGGGAATGGCCCTGGCGGTCGAATTGATCAACCTGGCGAATGATCCGCCGGGAGAGGCCATCCGCCTCTCGAACGCGCAGCTCCAGAGAGTCCTCGCCTATATCGATGCAAATCTCGACCAGCCGCTCACAATCGACATTCTCAGCCGCGAGGCCGGCGTCAGCAGCTCGCATCTGCGGACCTGGTTCAAAGCGGCCATGGATATCACGATTCATCGCTACATCCTGAGAAGGAGAGTCGAGCACGCGCGCCAGCTTCTCCTTCAAGGCGATCGCAAGCTAAGCGATGTTGCCCTCGCAGCCGGCTTTGCCCATCAGTCCCATCTGGCCAAATGGATGCGACGCGAACTCGGACGCAGTCCCAGCGAACTACGTCGAAGCAAGGACTGATCGGCGGCGGGCCCTACACCCCCGCCATCATCACGTATTTGATCTCGACATATTCTTCCATGCCGTGACGCGAGCCTTCGCGGCCAAGGCCGCTTTCCTTGACGCCGCCGAAGGGCGCGACTTCGGTCGTGATCAGGCCGGTGTTGACGCCGACCATGCCGGATTCCAGCGCTTCGGCGACGCGCCAGACGCGGCCGAGATCGCGGGAGTAGAAGTACGAAGCCAAGCCAAACGGTGAGGCGTTGCACATCGCGATCACATCGGCCTCGTCCTTGAAGCGGATCACCGGCGCGAGCGGGCCAAACGTTTCTTCCTGCGCCACCAGCGAGTCCGGCTTGACGTCGGCAAGCACCGTCGGCTCGAAGAAGGAGCGTCCGAGCTCACTGCGCTTGCCGCCGGTGACGACCTTGGCGCCGCGCTTGACCGCGTCCGCGATGTGGCGCTCGACCTTGTCGACCGCTTTCAAATTGATCAGCGGGCCCTGCGTGACGCCGCTCTCGGTACCATCGCCGATCTTCATCGCCGCGACCTTCTTCGAGAGCTTCTGCACGAACTCGTCGTAGATCTTGTCCTGGGCGTAGATGCGGTTGGCGCAGACGCAGGTCTGACCCATGTTGCGGTATTTCGAGACGATCGCGCCTTCGACCGCGGCATCGATATCGGCATCGTCGAACACCACGAACGGCGCATTGCCGCCGAGCTCGAGGCCGAGCCGCTTCACGCCGACGGCGGCCTGCTGGTAGAGGATCTTGCCGACCGCGGTCGAGCCGGTGAAGCCGACGAAGCGCACCGCCGGGTGCTCGCACAGCACCTTGCCGATCGGCGGCGCGTCACCGGTGATGATATTGAGCACGCCCTTGGGCACGCCGGCCTTCTCGGCGAGCACGGCCAGCGCCAGCGCCGAGAGCGGCGTCTCGTTGGCGGGCTTCAGCACCACGGTGCAGCCGGCCGCCAGCGCCGGCGAAACCTTGCGGGTAATCATCGAGTTCGGGAAATTCCACGGCGTGATGGCGCCGCAGACGCCGATCGGCTGCTTGATCGCGAGCAGGCGCGCATCGGGCCGCTGCGTCGGGATGGTCTCGCCATAGACGCGACGGGCTTCCTCGGCGAAGAATTCGATATAGGCGGCACCGATATCGACCTCGCCGAGCGCCTCGGAGAGCGGCTTGCCCTGCTCGGAGGTGAGGATCAGCGCGAGATCCTCACGGTTGGCGATGATCAGCTCGAACCATTTGCGCAGGATGTTGGAGCGCTGCTTGGCGGTGTGCTTGGCCCAGGCCGGAAAGGCGCGCTCGGCGGCTTCGACCGCCTTGGTCGTATCGTCCGCACCAAGCTGCGGAACCTTCGCGAGCTCGATGCCGGTCGCAGGATTGTTCACCGCGAAGACCGGCGAGCCGACCCAGGCGCCGTCGATGTAGCAGGCCTCCTTCAGCAACGACGGATCCTTCAACCGGTCGCGCAGATTGGACGTGGCTTGCGGGGCGCGTGCGGCGGCAGTCGGGGTCATGGCGTTACTCCTCGGGGCGCGATCGGATCGGCCCCGAATATAGGGACAGACGGCGCGCAATGCACCGTCCCGCAACGCACATCTGCTGGGAGTTAAAGTGGCAACGGCGCGGTTATGCCGCGCCGCTCATATAGGTCTCGCGCCGGCCGATCATGCGCTCAGCGGCTGCCTTGGCGTCGGCCTTCGAGGACGTCGCGCACGTCCGATATTCGAGATCGGGAACGTCGGAGGTGTCGCGGCGGCCGAACCAGGATTTCGAGCCCACAGGAAGCAGCGCCAGCGCCTGCGCCAGATTGTCGACGGCGCCGAACGAATAGAGCGCGCCGGTGCCGGCGATCCGGACCTCGTAAATGCCGGGCGAAATCGGCGCCTCGAGATTGTCGCCCCGTCCGGGACGGGGATAGCGCTTCCATTCGCTCCAAGTCGAAATCATCTGAGGTCCCCCTCGCGGTCATGAACGACCGCCAATATTTGCATCAAGTCTTAACGTTGGCCGTCGATTGGCCGCGTGCGGAAACGCCGCAACGCACAAAATGTTTCAAGTGCTTCAAACACGTGAAACATATCGCCAGAGCCTATCCACGGTCACGGTGAGTTGCGGCCATCCACCGCAGATTGTGACGGAGTGTTGCAGTTCAGCCCTCTCTCGTCCTGCGCACGCCACGCACCGTCAAGTCACGACATCGCGACCGGCGCGGGCATCTGGACGCGCTTGCCGCGCGGACCGTGCAGGAGGACAATCATTCGCTTCCAACAATAATCAAACCGGAGGAAACGCGTATGCAAAGCAAAGCCCAGATCGACGAGATCCTGCGCCAGAAGAGCGACGCCAAGGAGATTCCCGGCGTCGTCGCGATCGCCGCCAGCGGCAACGACGTGATCTATCAAGGCGCGTTCGGCAAGCGCGACCTGTCCAAGCCCGATGCGATGACTGACGACAGCGTGTTCTGGATCGCCTCGATGACGAAGGCGGTGACTTCAGCGGGCGCGATGCAGCTCGTCGAGCAGGGCAAGCTGTCGCTGGATGCGCCGATCGGTTCGGTGCTGCCCGACCTCGCCAAGCCGCAGGTGCTCGAAGGTTTTGATGCCAAGGGCGAGCCAAAACTGCGGCCGGCGAAGGGCGCGATCACGCTACGCCAGCTCATGACCCACACCGCCGGTTTTGCTTACAATGTGTGGAACGGCGATCTCGCGGTCTATCTGGAGAAGACCGGAACCCCGAACATCTTCTCCTGCCAGGACGTCGCGCTGAAGACGCCGATCATGTCTGATCCCAGTACGCGCTGGGAATACGGCATCAACATCGACTTCGTCGGCAAGGCAGTGGAAGCCGTGAGCGGCAAGCGGCTCGATGCCTATCTGCGCGACAATCTCTTCACTCCGCTCGGTATGAGCGACACCGGCTTCAAGATCACCGACAACATGCGCCAGCGGCTGGTCGCCACCCATGCTCGCGGCGAGGATGGATCGCTGGCGCCGATTCCGTTCGAGATCGAGCAGAATCCGGAATTTTGCATGGGCGGCGGCGGCCTTTACGGCACTGCCGGCGACTACATCAAGTTCACCCAGATGATCCTCAACAAGGGCCGCGGCAACGGCAACCAGGTGCTGAAGCCCGAGACGGTCGCGCTGATGGGCCAGAACCACATCGGCGATCTCACCATTGGCAAGATGACGACGGTTGCGCCCATGTACACCAACGATGTCGATCTCTTCCCCGACATCGTGAAGAAGTGGGGGCTGTCCTTCCTGATCAATACTGCCAAGACGCCGGAGGGCCGCAGCGCCGGCAGCCTCGCCTGGGCCGGTCTCGCCAACACCTATTTCTGGATCGACCCGGCGCGCGATGTTTCCGGCGTGATCCTGATGCAGGTGTTGCCGTTCGTCGACGCCAAGTGCATCGAGGCCTTCACGGGCTTCGAGCGTGGTGTCTATGCCGGGCTCGATGCGGGCAGCGGGAAGAAGGCGGCCTAACCCCTTAGTATGAGGCGCGCGGCGTCGCGCGCCTTCGCTGCAATGGATAACCTCGTGCCAAGGCCATCGGCTTCAGGCACGAGGCAAGAGCTTTGAGGAGACGAGCTTGGTGGACAATTTGGCTGACAAAGCCGACAGCTATGTTTGCGGCATCTCGGACACGCCGCTGCTCGGCGAAACCATCGGCCGCAGCCTTGACCGCGCCGTGCGGCGCTGGGGCCATCGCGAGGCGCTGGTCTCGCCTAGCCACGGCGTGCGATGGACCTGGACCGAATTCGCCGAACGGGTCGACGCGCTCGCCGCCGGCTTTATCGCGCTCGGCCTCGAGCGGGGGCAGCGGATCGGCATCTGGTCGCTGAACCGGCCGGAATGGACGCTGACCCAGTTCGCCGCCGCCAAGGCCGGCCTGATCCTGGTGACGATCAATCCCGCCTACCGCTTGAGCGAGTTGGAGTTCGCGCTGCGCAAGGTCGGCTGTAAGGCGATCGTCACGGCGACCGTGTTCAAGACCAGTCATTACTTGGAGATGCTCAACACGCTGCTGCCGGAACTGGCCAGCGCCAAGCCCGGACAACTAAACGCAGCGCGACTGCCGGAGTTGCGGATGGTGATCCAGATCGGTGGCCCCGCGGCATCGGGCACGATCCCGTTCGAAGAAATCGCGCGCATCGGCGGAGCGCAGCATCGCGAGCAGCTCACTGCACTCGGCGCTGCCTTGCAATTCGACGATCCCGTCAACATCCAGTTCACCAGCGGCACCACGGGATCGCCCAAGGGCGTGACGCTGACGCACCACAATATCCTCAACAACGGCTATTTCACCGGACGTGCGATGCACCTGACCGAGCAGGATCGCATCTGCATTCCGGTGCCGCTCTATCACTGCTTCGGCATGGTGATGGGCAACCTCGCCTCCGTCACGCTCGGCACGACGATGGTATATCCCGGCGAGGGTTTCGATCCGCTCGCGACGCTGCGCGCGGTCGAGCAGGAAAAGTGCACGGCGCTGTACGGCGTGCCGACGATGTTCATCGCGGAGCTCGATCACCCCGACTTCCCGAAGTTCGACCTGACATCGCTGCGCACCGGCATCATGGCGGGCGCGCCCTGCCCGATCGAGGTGATGAAGCGCGTCAACACCGAGATGAACATGCGCGAGGTCACCATCGCCTACGGCATGACCGAGACCAGTCCGGTCAGCTTCCAGAGCGCGACGGACGACCCGCTCGAACGGCGCGTCTCGACCGTCGGGCGGATTCATCCGCATGTCGAGGTCAAGGTCGTCGATCTCGAGGGCAGGATCGTCAAGCGCGGCGAACGCGGCGAGCTCTGCACCCGCGGCTACAGCATCATGCTGGGCTATTGGGAGGAGAAGGAAAAGACGGCGGACGTGCTCGATGCCAATGGCTGGATGCACACCGGCGATCTCGCCACCATCGACGACGAGGGCTATTGCAACATCGTCGGCCGCATCAAGGATCTGGTGATCCGCGGCGGCGAGAACCTCTATCCGCGCGAGATCGAGGAGTTTTTGTATCGCCACCCCAAGATTCAGGACGTGCAGATTTTTGGCGTGGCAGACACTCGCTATGGCGAGGAGCTCTGCGCCTGGATCCGCGTCAGGCCGGGCGAGACGCTGACGGCCGAAGAGGTTCGCGCGTTCTGCGACGGCCAGATCGCGCACAACAAGATCCCGCGCTATGTGGAGTTCGTCGACGAGTTTCCGATGACCGTGACCGGCAAGATTCAGAAATTCGTGATGCGCGATGCGGTGGAGCAGCGGCTGGGATTGAAGGCGGCGAAGACGGCTTAGGGTACGGCGTCATTGCGAGCGCAGCGAAGCAATCCAGTCTGCCTCTGCGGAGATAGTCTGGATTGCTTCGTCGCTACGCTCCTCGCAATGACGGGGAGAAAGCGGAGTTAAACCGTCAACCCGCGCTGCTGCGCCAGCTCCTTCAGCGACACCTGCGGACGCGCGCCGATGTGCTGGATCACTTCGGCGGCCGCGAGCGCGCCGAGCTCGCCGCACTGCTTGTGCGCAAGGTTGCGCGCGAGACCGTACAGGAAACCGGCGGCGAAGAGATCACCGGCACCGGTGGTGTCCACCAGCTTCGCGATCGGTGAGGCCGGCGCTGCGACGGCCTCGGTCGGCGTCACCACCACGCAGCCCTTCTCGCTGCGGGTGACCACGCCGAGCTTGACGTCGTTGCGCAGCTGCTTCAGGGCGGTGTCGAAGTCCGAGGTCGTGTAGAGCGAATGCAGCTCGGATTCGTTGGCGAACACGATGTCGACGGTGCCGTTGCGCATCAGTCCGAGGAATTCGTCGCGATAGCGATCGACGCAGAACGAATCCGACAGCGTCAGCGCCACCTTGCGCTTGGCATCATGCGCGATCTGGGCCGCCTTGACGAAGGCGTCCTTGGCGTTCTTGGGGTCCCAGAGATAGCCTTCGAGATAGACGATGCCGGCAGAAGCGATCTCGGCCGGATCGATGTCGGCGGGCGACAAATCCTGCGCGGCACCGAGATAGGTGTTCATGGTGCGCTCGCCGTCATCGGTGACCAGGATGTAGGAACAGCCGGTCGCAGGGCCATCCTTCGCAGCGGGCGTGTTGAAGGCGACGCCGGCAGCGCGGATGTCGTGGACATAGAGCTTGCCGATCTGGTCGTCCTTGACCTTGCCGACATAGGCCGCGCGTGCGCCGAGGCTGCCGATGCCGACGATGGTGTTGGCGGCAGATCCGCCCGAGACTTCGGTCGCCGGCCCCATGTCCTTGTAGATGGCGGCGGCCCGCGCCTCGTCGATCAGGGACATGCTGCCCTTGGTCATACCGTGCTTGCCCAAAAAGGCCTCGTCGGTCTTGACCAGCACGTCGAACAGCGCGTTGCCGATGCCGAGAACGTCATATTTCACGTCAGCCATTCACCTTGATCCTGTTTGGCGGATTGCGATACCCGCGGAAATCCGCTTCCTGTCGGTCTGAAATCTGGCTCGCGGCCTATCACGACCGGCCCCAAGCGGGCAAGCAACGGTATTATGTCGGCGCAATGATCCGCTCTTTCCTGACAGTTTCAACGGGAACACTGGCCTCGCGGCTGCTCGGCTTTGCCCGCGATTCCATGATTGCCGCTCTGTTGGGCACGGGCGCGGTGGCGGACGCGTTTCTGGCAGCGTTCCAGCTCGTCAATGTGGTGCGACGGCTGCTCAGTGAGGGGGCGCTGAACGCTGCCCTGATCCCGGCCTGGCTACGCGTCCGTGACCGTGATGGCGAAGCGGCCGCTTCCGCCTTCGCGGGACGCGTGCTCGGCACGGTCAGCGCGGCGCTGATCGCGATTTCGATCGTCATCGCGCTTGTGATGCCACTGATCATCACGGTGATCGCGCCTGGATTTCTGGGTAGCGGCACGCTCGATCTTGCCGTCGCGAACGCGCGGCTGATGCTCCCCTATCTCGCCTTCGCCGGACCTGTCACCGTGCTGATGGGGCTGCTCAATGCGCAGGGGCGCTTTGCACTCACCGCATTCTCGCCGCTGCTGTTCAACATCGCGCTGATTGCGGCCATTGCGATGCTGCTCGTCTGGCATGCCGACGCCGGCTTCGCAGCATGGATGCTGGCGGCGACCGTCGGCGTGGCCGGCCTGCTGCAATTGCTGATGCTGCTGTCGCAGCGAAGCGCGCGACTGGCGACGCCGCTGCGGATCAGCTTCGACGCGGAGATGCGCGCCTTCTTTGCCAAAGCCATCCCGGGCATGATCGCAAGCTCGGGCCCGCAATGGCTGATGGTCGCGGGCGCGATCATCGCCTCGGCAACGCCCTCCGCCGTGTCCTGGCTCTATTTCGCCAACCGCCTGATCGAGCTGCCGCTCGGCATCGTCGGCGTCGCCATGGGCACGGTGCTGGTGCCGGAGCTGACGCGCGCGGTGCGTAGCGGCGACCGTGACGCCGTGGCGCATGCGGAATCGCGGGCGCTGGAACTGGCAACCGGGCTGGCGCTGCCGGCGACGCTCGGCCTCGTCGTGCTGGCCGAACCAATCGTGCGGCTGTTGTTCGAGCATGGCGCATTCAGCGCGGACGACAGTACGGCCACCGCGCATGCGCTGATGTGGCTGGCGCTGGGCCTACCGGCGCATGTGCTGATCAAGGCGCTGTCGCCGGCCTACTATGCCCGCAGCGACACGATGACGCCGCTGCTGGCGACCGCCAAGGGCTTTGTGGTCGCGATCGCCCTCGCTGTCGTGCTCGGACACGTCCTTGGCGCGAGCGGAATCGCTGCCAGCATCGCGGCCGGCGCCTGGAGCAGTGCGATCTCGCTGCTGCGGAAAGGCACCAGCGAGTTCGGCTTCTCGGTCGATGCGGCCGCCCGCAACCGGCTGCCGCGGATCGTGCTCGCCGCGGCTGCCATGGGCGCCCTGCTCTGGCTCACGACCGGTCTGACGCCCGCCGAGGCGCATGGGCTGATCCGCTTCATCGTCCTGGGCGTGCAGATCGCAGCCGGAATCGCCGTCTATGGCGTGCTCCTGCAGGTCCTCGGCGCGGCCTCATGGCGCGAGGCGGTTAACGTGCTGAAGCGCCCGGCCCGGACCGAGTCCGAGGCGTGACGCCATCGAATTACCCTTGACGGGGCAGCGCCGCTGTTGGAAACGACGGCCGAATACCTTCCAGGAAGACTTACCATGGCATTCGTTGAACGGGTCTTTTCGGGCGTCCAGCCGACGGGCAATCTGCATCTCGGCAATTACCTCGGCGCGATCGTGAACTTCGTGAAGATGCAGGAAACCCACAACTGCATCTATTGCGTCGTCGACATGCACGCGATCACGCAAGGCGTGGACGTCTGGGGCGGGCCGGTCGAGCTCGCGCGCAACACCCGCGAGGTGACCGCGGCGTTCATCGCGAGCGGCATCGATCCGAAAAAGCACATCGTGTTCAACCAGAGCCAGGTCTCGGGCCATGCCGAGCTCGCCTGGATCTTCAACTGCGTCGCGCGCATGGGTTGGCTGGGCCGCATGACCCAGTTCAAGGAGAAGGCCGGCAAGGACCGCGAGAACGCGTCCGTTGGCCTCTTCGACTATCCCGTGCTGATGGCCGCCGACATTCTGCTGTACCGCGCCACCCACGTTCCGGTCGGCGAGGACCAGAAGCAGCATCTCGAGCTCTCGCGCGACATCGCGCAGAAGTTCAACAACGACTTTGGTGACTCGATCCGCAGCCTCGGCGCCAATGACGGCCTGTTCTTCCCGCTGCCGGAACCGCTGATCACGGGACCGGCGACGCGCGTGATGAGCCTGCGCGACGGCACCAAGAAGATGTCGAAGTCGGACGCCTCCGACAATTCGCGCATCAATTTGACCGACGACGCCGACACCATCGCGCAGAAGGTGCGCAAGGCGAAGACCGACCCCGAGCCGCTGCCGTCAGAGGAAAAGGGCCTGGAAGCGCGCCCCGAGGCCGACAATCTCGTCGGTATCTTCGCCGCGCTCTCCGGCCGCTCCAAGGCCGACGTGCTCAGAGAATTCGGCGGCGGCCAGTTCTCCAGCTTCAAGAATGCGCTGGTGGATCTGTGCGTGACAAAACTCTCGCCGATCGCCGGCGAGATGAAGCGCCTCGTCGCCGACCCCGGCCATATCGACGCGATCCTGAACGATGGCGCCGACCGGGCCCGCGCCATCGCCGACGAGACCATGAAGCTCTCGAAGGACATCGTCGGCTTCATCCGCCGGCGCTGATTCCCCGCATTTGCGAGACCCGGCCGGCGCCCACTGCGCCGGCCGCTTCTCCTCTCCCCAAGCGTGAGGGAGTGTGGCAGCATGCCGGCCGTGCACATTCCGGGACATGCATGACCAGCAAGCGACTTTGCTTCGAGCCGGGTCACAAGCCCAAATGCCTCGTGATCGTCGATGACACCGCCGAATGGGATCGCGCGGTCTACTATGCCAGCCGCTGGGCGATCCGCGCCGGCGGCGGCGTGGTCATGCTGCGCATCATCGAGCCCGAGCAGCAGAGTCAGGAATGGCTTGGGGTGGCCGAGATCATGCGCGCCGAGGCGCAGGAGGCGGCGGAAGCCGCGCTCGACCGCGCCGCCGGCCGCGCCAACGGCATCGCCGCGATCACGCCGGAGCGGGTGATCCGCGAAGGCGATGCAATGGAACAACTGCTCGCCGTGATCGACGAGGACCCTGACATCGCCATGCTGGTGCTCGCCGCCAATCCCGGCGCGGAGGGTCCGGGACCGCTGGTCTCGCTGCTGGCGCATGAACTGGGCACGTTCCCGGTGCCGGTGACGATCATCTCGGGCGCGCTGAGCGACGGAAGCGTGGATTCGCTGTCGTAGGCGTCCCTATCTGGACTGCGGCCAACCAGATATCCGTCATGCTCGGGCTTGTCCCGGGCATCCACGTTCTTGGCGCCACCAAGCAAGGCGTGGATGGCCGGGACAAGCCCGGCCATGACGGCGCGGGAATATTAAAGTGTCCTAACTCGCTGATATCGCAACGAAACGCCCTCCCCGCCCCTTGACCGTGCGTTCCTCGTCGCCATCTGCTACTGGATAGCTTGCGCGCCGGCCTTGAACCGGCGACGTCTGGAGAAAACCATGTTCATTCAAACCGAAGCCACCCCCAATCCCGCCACGCTGAAGTTCATTCCCGGCCGTGTCGTCGTCGACGGCGGCCCGATGGAATTTTCGAGCCGCGAAGCGGCCACGCGCTCGCCGCTGGCCGAAAAGCTGTTCGACGTGCCCGGCGTCACCGGCGTGTTCTATGGATCGGATTTCATCACCGTGACCAAGGCGAACGGTGAATGGCAGCAGCTCAAGCCCGCGATCCTCGGCGCCATCATGGAGCACTACATGTCCGGCGCGCCGTTGCTCGCCGATGGCGCGGCTCCAAGCGATGTCGACCTCGACGACGAGGATGAGTTCTTCGACGAGTCCGATGCCGAGACGGTCGACATGATCAAGGATCTGATCGAGACCCGCGTGCGGCCCGCGGTCGCCAATGACGGCGGCGACATCACCTTCCGCGGCTTCAAGGACGGTATCGTCTATCTCAACATGAAGGGCTCCTGCGCCGGCTGCCCGTCGTCGACCGCGACGCTCCAGCACGGCATCCAGAATTTGCTCAAGCATTTCGTGCCCGACGTGGTCGAAGTCCGGCCGATGTAGGCGAAGTGCCGTAGGGTGGGCAAAGGCGCGCTTGCGCCGTGCCCACCGTGCAATCATCGCGAAAAGAAGAGGTGGGCACGCTTCGCTTTGCCCACCCTACGAGATCTCTCCTACGCCGCCCGGCCGATGCTCGCCGCCTCTTCCGCGGCCTTGCGCATGCTCGCCGACATTTCGCTGGTGACGGTGCTCTGCTCCTCGACGGCGGCGGCCGTTGACGACACATATTCGCTGACGCCCTCGATCGCGCCCCGGATCGCCCCCAGCGCGGCGACCACGTCGACCGAGATGCCGTTGAGATTGCCGATCTCCTGCTCGATCCGATCAGCCGCCTGCTTGGCCTGATTGGCGAGGTTCTTCACTTCAGATGCCACCACGGCAAAGCCGCGACCGGCCTCGCCGGCGCGCGCGGATTCGATGGTGGCGTTCAGCGCCAGCAGATTGATCTGACCGGTGATGCTGCCGATCAGCTGCACGATCATGCTCATCGACTCCGCCGCCTGAGTCAGCCGCTGCGCCTGATGGTCCGCCGCCTCGACCCGATCGACCGCGGTCGATGCGGTCTCGCGCGAGCGCGTCATGGCTTCCGCGATCTCGCGCACCGAGGCGTTGAGCTCCTCGGCACCGGCGGCGACCGATTCCATCATGTCGCGCACCTTTTCGCTGCGCTTGCGCGCGATCACCTGGGCGGTGGTGTCGGAGGCGTATTTCACGACCTTGAACGGATTGCCGTTGAGATCGCGGATCGGATTGTAGGAGGCCTGAATCCAGACCTGCCGGCCGCCCTTGCCGACGCGCTGATATTCACCGGACTGGAATTCACCGGCGTTCAGCCTGGCCCAGAAGGCGCGATAGGCTTCGCTGTCGCGCTCGTCGGCGCCCACGAACATGCTGTGATGCTTGCCGACGATCTCGGACAGCGTATAGCCGAGCGCGCCGAGGAAGTTTTCATTGGCCGTCAAAACCTTGCCGTCCATGCTGAACTCGATCACGGCCTGCGACTTGCCGATCGCCTCGATCTGGCCGGCGAAATTCGCATTCGACAGCTTCTGCGCGCTGACGTCGGTGGCGAACTTCACCACCTTGAACGGCTTGCCGGTCTCATCGAGGATCGGATTGTAGGAAGCGAGAATCCAGACCTCCTTGCCGCCCTTGCCGAAGCGCTTGTACTCGCCGGACTGGAATTCGCCGCGGCCGAGCTTCGCCCAGAATTCGCGATAGGCTGCGCTATCGCGCTCACCTGCCCCCACGAATATGCTGTGATGCTGCCCCTGGATCTCGTCGAGCCGATAGCCCACCGTGCTCAGGAAATTCTCGTTGGCGGTGATGATGGTGCCGTCGAGATTAAACTCGATCACCGCCTGGGCGCGGCCGATCGCGGAAATCTTGCCGGCATCTTCGAGGCTGCGGATCTTGCGCGCGGTGATGTCGGTCGCGAACTTGACGACCTTCACCGGTTTGCCGGCCTCGTCGATGATCGGATTATAGGACGCCTGGATCCAGATCTCGCGACCGCCCTTGCCGAGCCGCTTGTATTCGGCTGATTGATATTCGCCGCGGCCGAGCTGCGCCCAGAACTCGCGATAGGCCGCGCTGCCCCGCTCCTCCGGCATCACGAACATGCTGTGGTGCTTGCCGGCGACCTCGTCGAGCCGGTAGCCCATCGCGTCCAGGAAATTCTGGTTGGCCGTGATAATGGTGCCGTCGAGATTGAATTCGATGACCGCCTGCGACTTGCCGAGTGCAATGACCTGAGCCAAGGCCTCCCTAGCCGAAGAACCGCTTCGCCAAAAAGACATAAATGAACCCTTCCAAATGACCGAACAGGCGCGGCTTGATCTGCCAAAGCGCCCCGTCTGAGTCGTCGTTGACTCGCTCTCCCGCCCGTTGACGGTGTCATTGGTTTGCTAATGATTACTTAAAATGACAACATTTCAATCACTTAGCTATCTCTAAGGTTGCAAATTGATGCATCCGCATCGAAAATGGGGAGCGAAAATTTTGTCGCCTTCGCGCCCACGTAGAATTACGGGGCCGATCGTGCGCCTGTCGAGAAATCAAACTTGGACTGGTTCGACCGCGGCTCGACCGACTAAGCTGATTCGATGCTGATCCTTGCCATCGATACTGCGCTGGAGGCGTGCGCGGCCGCCGTTCTCGACACCGACGCCGGCCAGCTGCTTGCGGAGGAATCGCTTCTGATGAAGCGCGGCCACGCCGAAGCGCTGATGCCGATGATCGCGCGCGTGATGCAATCGGCCGATCTTGCCTTCACCTCGCTCGACCGCATCGCCGTCACCGTCGGTCCCGGCAGCTTCACGGGCCTGCGGGTGGGCATTTCGGCGGCGCGCGGCCTTGCGCTCGCGGCGAAGCGGCCCGCCGTCGGGCTGACGACGCTTTCGGCCTATGCCGCCACCGTCGTCGGCCAGAGCGGAACGGCGCCGGTGATCTCGGCGATCGATGCGCGGCACGATCACGTCTACTTCCAGATCGTAGCCGGCGACGGCAGCCCGCTGGTGCGGCCGAGCGTCGTGCCAATTGACGCGGCGATTGCGGCCTCGCAATTCGGTGCGCCGCATCTGGTCGGCAATGCCGCAAAGATCCTCGCCGATCGCTGGCCGAAGGACGGTCCGCAACCCGTTGCGGTCGACGCGCAGCCCGCGCCTGACATCGGCTGGATCGCCTGGCTCGGCGCCGCGGCCAATCCCGAAACCACGCCGGCGCGGCCGTTCTATCTGAAGGCGCCCGACGCAAAGCCGGCCGCACAGCCACCGTTCGCAGCACAAGCCGCAACCTCATGATGAGATGGCTTTCGGAATGGTGGCGCGGCGGCACGGCCGCCGTCGAGCCGGCCTCCACGCGCGACGCCGCGCGGCTGGCGCAGTTGCACGGACAATCCTTTGCCCGCGGCTGGGGCGAAGGCGAGTTCGAAGGCATGATCGGCGAGCGCAACACGCTCGTGCACCGGTTGCGGCTCGGCCGCAAGACCATCGGATTCGCGGTCTCGCGAATCGGCGCGGACGAAGCAGAAATCCTCTCCATCGCGGTCGACCAGGCTCACCGCGGCCGCGGGCTGTCCGGCACGCTGCTGATGACGCATCTCGGCCACCTCGCAGGGCGCGGCGTGCGCACAATATTTCTCGAAGTCGAGGAAAATAACCAGCCGGCGCGGCGGCTCTACGATCGGGCCGGATTCATGGTGGTCGGGCGCCGCGAACGCTACTATAAGCAGCCCAACGGGGAACAATTGAACGCACTTCTGATGCGACGTGACTTGTCGTAACATTGATGGCAGAAAGCGCCCCCGTCAGGCAGACACACTATGACTGGACTTAAACCTTCCTCCGCCTCCAAGGCGACCGGCATCGAGGCTCGCTGCGCCGCCACCGGCATGCGCATGACCGAGCAGCGCCGCGTCATCGCCCGCGTGCTGGCGGAATCGGTCGACCATCCCGACGTCGAGGAACTTTACCGGCGCTGCGTCGCCGTCGACGACAAGATCTCGATCTCGACCGTGTATCGCACCGTCAAGCTGTTCGAGGATGCCGGCATCATCGAGCGCCATGATTTCCGCGAGGGCCGCGCGCGCTACGAGACGATGCGCGACAGCCATCACGACCACCTCATCAATCTGCGCGACGGCAAGGTGATCGAGTTCACCTCCGAGGAGATCGAGAAGCTGCAGGCCGAGATCGCCCGCAAGCTCGGCTACAAGCTGGTCGATCACCGGCTCGAGCTCTATTGCGTTCCGCTCGACGACGACAAGCCGACGTCTTGAGTGGCATGATCTTGTCGGAAAACCGCTTCACACTTTTCCGGATCATGCCGTAGTGCCTATAGATCTCATCATCTTCGATTGCGACGGCGTGCTCGTGGACAGCGAGGTGATCTCCTGTCGCGCACATGCGGACGTGCTGACACGGCACGGCTATCCGATCACGTCGGAGCAGGTGCTGGTCCGCTTCCTCGGCGTATCCGAGAAAGACGCGCGGCGGATGGTCGAACAGGAAATCGGCCACAACCTCCCCGACGATCTTGAGAGCCAAGTGAATGCGGCCACGCTGCAATTTTACGCCAGCGATTTGCAGCCGATCACCCACGTGGCCGCAGCGATTGCCGCAATCGATTTGCCGAAATGCGTCGCATCGAGCGGCACGCCGGAGAAGATCCATCACGGCCTGACATGCGCCGGGCTCTACGACCTGCTCGCCCCGAACATCTTTTCCGCGAGCCAGGTCGCTCGCGGCAAGCCCGCACCCGATCTGTTCCTGTTTGCCGCCGAACGGATGAAAGCCGCGCCGGAACGGTGCGTCGTGATCGAGGACAGCGTCCCCGGAGTGACCGGCGCGCATGCCGCCGGGATGAGCGTGCTGGGCTTTCACGGCGGCAGCCATTGCCCGCCGGGTCACGCCGAGAGGCTGCGTGCCGCCGGCGCCGGATTGACGTTCGACGATATGCGGCACTTGCCGGACCTGGTCCGGCGGGTCGCGGGGAACACCCGGGCGGGCTGATTTCGGCCCCGTCGTCATTCCCAGGCACACGCAACGCGTATGAACCCGGAATCTCGCGCCAAAACCTCTGGAATCCGGGTTCTCCCGCCTTGCGGGCGCCTAGGAACCACCCCGCTGGGTGTCAATCGCTGGATTTTCGCCCCTCCAGCCTATATCTGAGGGGCGTCCTCCACCTCAATTCCGGGTTCCATGACGCCGCCGCGCAAGCTGCACATCAAATCATATGGCTGCCAGATGAACGTCTACGATGCCCAGCGCATGGTGGACACGCTGGCTCCGGAAGGATTCGTGGAGACGGCCAACGCGGAGGATGCCGACCTCGTCATCCTCAACACCTGCCATATCCGCGAGAAGGCCTCCGAAAAGGTCTATTCCGAGCTCGGCCGGCTGCGGGTCGCCAAGGACGAGGCCGCGCGCGGGGGCCGGGCGATGCAGATCGCGGTGGCGGGCTGCGTGGCGCAGGCCGAGGGTGGGGAGATCACGCGCCGCGCGCCGGTGGTTGACGTCGTGGTCGGCCCGCAGAGCTATCATCACCTTCCGGAGCTTTTGAAGCGCGCGCGCGACGAAGGCCGTGCGATCGAGACCGAGTTTCCCGCAGCCGACAAGTTCGGCTTCCTGGCCCAGCCAAAACCCGATGCGATTCGCGCGCGCGGCATTTCCGCTTTCGTCACGGTGCAGGAAGGCTGCGACAAGTTCTGCACCTTCTGCGTCGTGCCCTATACGCGCGGCGCCGAAGTCTCACGTCCCGTGGCGAAGATCGTCGACGACGTGAAGCGGCTCGCCGACAACGGCGTGCGCGAGCTCACGCTGATCGGGCAGAACGTCAACGGCTATCACGGCGAGGGACCGGACGGGACAAGCTGGCCGCTCGGCCGGTTGCTCGAACACCTGGCGAAGATTCCCGGCATCGCGCGGCTGCGCTATTCGACCAGCCATCCCCGCGATGTCGATGACAGTTTGATTGCAGCCCATCGCGATCTCGGTGAACTGATGCCGTTCGTGCACCTGCCGGTGCAGTCGGGTTCGGACCGGATTCTCGCCGCCATGAACCGGAAACATACCGCCGATGATTATCGGCGTGTCATCGACCGTTTCCGGTCCGCGCGCCAAGACATTGCTTTTTCATCAGATTTTATCGTGGGCTTCCCCGGCGAAAGCGAGCAAGATTTTCTCGCCACCCTCGCGCTTGTCACGCAAATCGGCTACGCTGCCGCATATTCGTTCAAATACTCCGCCCGGCCGGGAACGCCGGCCGCGGATATGCAGGAGACGGTGTCCCCCGCCGAGATGGACCAGCGATTGGAGCGGCTCCAGGAACTGATCGACAGCCAGCAATCGGCCTTCAACAAGGCCGCGATTGGCTCAACGGTCGATGTGCTGTTCGAGCGTCCGGCCCGCAAGGAGGGCCAGATCGTCGGCCGCACTGCCTTCCTTCAACCTGCGCATGTGATGGCCTCGCCCGACATCATCGGACAGATCCTGCCGGTCCGGATCGACAGCCTCGAACGCTATAGTTTCCTCGGTGAGCTCGTGACGCCGCGTAACGCGCGCGAGCCCGCTTTATCGCAAGCCATTGGAGCCTGAACCCTTGCCAAAAAGCGCATCGGATTCGTCTTCGTTCGCTCCCAGCCGCAAATTTGACCGCGACATGCAAGTTCCGCCCGAGACGCAGGTCGTCATCGACTTCGACGACAATCGCGCCGCTTCCGCGCTGGTCGGCCCCTACGGCCAGCATCTCGCCCAGATCGAGCGGCGGCTCGGCGTCGTGGTCGACTCCAAGGGCAACCACATCACCATCGGCGGCACGCGCGACGGCTGCGACGCCGCGCGCCGCGTGCTGGAGACACTCTACGCGCAGGCCGTGAAGGGGCAGGATCTCGACCAGGGCGAAGTCGAAGGCGCGATCCGCGCCGTGATCGCGCAGGGCTCGCTGTTCGAATTCGACGCCAAATCGGCCAAATCCACCTTCGACAGCATCAATTTGCGCAAGCGGCCGGTGCGCGCGCGCACTGCCGCGCAGGATTCCTACATCCGCGCGCTGAAGCGCCACGAGCTGGTCTTCGGCATCGGCCCCGCCGGCACCGGCAAGACCTGGCTCGCGGTCGCGCATGCCGCGCAGCTGTTCGAGCGCAAGGAAGTCGACAAGATCATACTGTCGCGTCCGGCGGTCGAGGCCGGCGAGCGGCTCGGCTTTTTGCCCGGCGATCTCCGCGAGAAGGTCGATCCGTATCTCCGTCCGATCTACGACGCGCTTTACGACCTCATGGACGCGCGCATCGTCGAGCGGGCGCTCCAGACCGGCGAGATCGAGATCGCGCCGCTCGCCTTCATGCGCGGCCGCACGCTGACCAACGCTGCGATCATCCTGGACGAGGCGCAGAACACCACGTCGATGCAGATGAAGATGTTCTTGACCCGTCTCGGCGAGAACAGCCGCATGATCGTGACCGGCGATCCCTCGCAGATCGACCTGCCGAACGGCCAGACTTCGGGCCTTGCGGAAGCGACGCGCCTGCTGGGCGGCGTCGAAGGTATTGCACAAGTTCATTTCAAAGCCGAGGACGTGATCCGCCACGAGCTCGTGGCACGAATCGTCTCTGCCTATGAGGGGCAGCCGCAGCGGCCGGCCACCGGTAAATCCTAGCGAGACAACAACCGGACCATACGGGCGCGGACAGGGCGTCCTTTGGTTCCGAACAGACAAGATGTCACATCCAAACCTTCCCATGACCGAGGTCCTCGTCGTTGCCGATTGCTGGCAGCGCGAGCCCGATTCCGAAGCGGTGATCCAGCGTGCGGTGGCGGCCGCCGCCGAAAGTGTCGACGAGGACGTTGCCGACGCCGAAGTGGCCGTGATGCTGACCGATGATGCCGGCATCCGCACGCTCAACAGCAACTGGCGCGGCATCGACAAGCCGACCAACGTGCTGTCGTTCCCCGCGCTCCAGCCGGAGGGTGAGTGGAAGGAAGGCGATGCGCCGCGTATGCTCGGCGACATCGCGATCGCCTACGAGACCATGCGGCGCGAGGCGGACGAGGAACAGAAGCCGTTCGATCATCATTTGAGCCATCTCGCCGTGCATGGTTTCCTGCACCTGGTCGGCTACGACCACGAGAACGATGGCGACGCGGAGGAGATGGAAGCGCTCGAACGAGAGATCCTGTCTCATCTCGGCATACCCGATCCCTATGCAGACCGCCCGGGGACGCATTGAGATGCCCGATTCCGACCCTATTCACGACAATCCGCGCAATACCGCCAATTTGCCGGTCGTGGTGACATCAGGCGAGGTGATGCGGCCGACCGCGGAAGGCTGGCTGCTGCGTGCCATTCGCACCCTGTTCGGCTGGAAGGCGGGATCGGTGCGCGACGATCTCCAGGTCGTGCTCGATGCCACGACGCCGGACGACACCGGCTTCTCGACCGTCGAGCGCACCATGTTGCGCAACATCCTCGGCCTGCACGAGCGCCGCATCGCCGACGTCATGGTGCATCGTGCCGACATCATCGCGGTGAAGCGCGACATCCCGCTCGGCGAATTGATGGACCGCTTCGAGAGCGCCGGCCATTCGCGCCTCGTCGTCTACAACGAGACGCTGGACGACCCCATCGGCATCGTCCACATCCGCGATCTGCTCGCCTTCATGACCGCGCGCGCACGCGTGTCCGAGGCCACGAAAACCAAGCGCAAGAAGCCGCTGCCGGCCGGCCTCGACCTGCGTACGGTCGACCTGGCGTTACCGCTGCAGGATGCGCGCATCATCCGCAAGCTGCTCTACGTGCCGCCGTCGATGCGGGCGATCGACTTGCTGGCGCAGATGCAGGCCACGCGCATTCATCTGGCGCTGGTGGTCGACGAATATGGCGGCAGCGACGGACTGGTCTCGCTCGAGGACATCGTCGAGCAGATCGTCGGCGAGATCGACGACGAGCATGACAGCGACGAGCCGCCCTCGATCGTGCGCCTGCCCGACAACGCCTTCATTGCAGACGCCCGCGCTAGCCTCGACGACGTCCGCACGGTGATCGGCGAGGATTTTGTCACTGGCGAGGCGGGTGAGGAAGTCGAGACGCTCGGCGGCTATCTCGTCAGCTTCGTCGGGCGCCTGCCGGTGCGCGGCGAGGTGATCTCCGGCCCCGGCAATTACGAGATCGAGGTGCTCGATGCCGATCCGCGCCGCGTCAAGCGGTTGCGCATCTCGACACGGAAGGAGCGTCCCGCGCCGCGTACCCAGCGCGAGAGCCGCCGCCGCGAAGCCACGCCGGAGAGCGGTCAACCGCCTTCCAGCGACACGCCCGTCCCGCCGCCAAGCGACGGGACCGGTTCGCAGTGAGCCCGTTCCAGCGGTTTCGGCAGATTGCGCTTGCCATCATCCTCACCTGGGGATGGAAGCGTGCGCTCATCGCGATGGGATGCGGTGCGCTGTCGGTGCTGGCGCTGGCGCCATTCAATGTCTTTCCGGTGCTGTTCATCACCTTCCCGGTGCTGGTCTGGCTGATCGACGGCGCGGGCGCCGGACGATATCGCGGCGTCCCTGCCGCGGCACTGACGGGCTATTGGTTCGGGCTCGGCTATTTCGTCCCCGGCCTCTACTGGATCGGCTACGCCTTCTTCGTCGACGCCGACGTGTTCGCGTGGCTGACGCCGTTCGCCGTGCTTGGCCTGCCGGCCTATCTCTCCATCTTCACCGCGATCGGATTCGCGCTGGCCCGCCTGCTCTGGACCAAGGATGCCACGCGCATCCTCGCGCTCGCCGCAAGTCTCACCATCGCCGAATGGCTGCGTGGTCACGCATTGACCGGTTTCCCCTGGAACGCGTTCGGCTATGCCCTGTCGGAGCCGCTGCCGCTGGCGCAGACGGCGTCGCTGATCGGCCTGTGGGGCATGACGTTCCTTAGCGTCGCGATCTTCGCAAGCCCGGCGGCGCTGATCGACCGTACGCCCGATCGCCGCCCGGCATGGCGCGCGCCGGCGGCTGCGATTGCACTTCTGATTGTCATGAGCGTCTTCGGCGCGATCCGCCTGTCGCTGCATCCGACCACGATGGTCGCGGGCGCGAAGCTGCGCCTGATGCAGCCGGACCTCCAGCAGGATGCGAAATTCAACTACGCCGCCAAGGCGGAGGTGATGAAGAAATACCTGGCGCTGTCGGACCGCGCCTCGGGGCCGCAATCCACTGGCGTGCGCGATGCCACCATCCTGATCTGGCCGGAATCCGCCTTTCCGTTCTTCCTGACCCGCGAAGCCGACGCGATGGCGCAGATCGCCGAATTGCTGCCGAAGGGCACAGTGCTGATCACGGGCTCGGTCCGCGCCCCCGACCTGCCGCGGGGCACGCCGATCACGCGCGCCTATAACTCGATCTACGTGATCGATCACGACGGCAGCGTGCTCTCGGTCTACGACAAGCTGCACCTCGTGCCGTTCGGCGAATTCCTGCCCTACCAGGACTTGATGGAGAAGCTCGGCTTCGAGCAACTCACGCGCGTGCGCGGCGGATTCATTCCGGGCAGCGTGCGACATGCGCTATCGGTGCCCGGCGCGCCGCCCGCGCTGCCGCTGATCTGTTACGAAGCAATTTTTCCAGGCGAGGTCGCCGGCCGCAATGAGCGTCCGGGCTGGATCGTGAATCTCACCAATGACGGCTGGTTCGGCATATCGACCGGTCCCTATCAGCATCTCGAGCAGGCCCGGATGCGCGCAATCGAGCTCGGATTGCCGCTGGTCCGGTCCGCCAATACCGGCGTGTCAGCGGTGATCGATCCGGTGGGACGAACCGTTGCCAGCCTCGGCCTCGGCGTCGAAGGCATTTTGGATGCAAACCTGCCCGCCGCAATTCCGCCGACCGTCTATGCGCGGGTGGGCGACGTGCCCGCAGCCATGCTCGTTGCGCTGGCCGTGTTTCTGGCGGTCCGCCGACGTGTTGCCAAACGGCACCCCTGATCACGCCTCGCGGCCGCCGCGACCGGAATCCTTTGACAACCGTAGTCCCACGGTTGACAGACTGCACGCGCCCTCCTCATTCTGCACCGGCTGCAAAAGACAGTGGGCGTTGCTAAATTTCTCCGCAATGTTTCCCAATAACAGGGTTTGATTTTGACGCTGCTGGCACCGGAGGCATTCTTGTGATTGCGCCGAAGGTGATGTTTGGAGGCTGAGGAAATGTCGAAAGCGCCCAACCCTGTTGACAAATATGTCGGCAGCCGCGTGCGTATGCGCCGCATCATGTTGGGCATGAGCCAGGAAAAGCTCGGTGAAGCTTTGGGCCTGACTTTCCAGCAGATCCAGAAGTACGAGAAGGGCACGAATCGCGTCGGCGCGAGCCGGATCCAGCAGATCGCCGAGATTTTGCAGGTGCCGGTGTCGTTCCTGTTCGAGGGCGGACCGAGCGGCGTGGCCGGCCCGGACGGCTTCGCCGAAGGCGCCTCGCCGTCCTATGTCTCGGACTTCCTCGCGACCTCCGAAGGTCTCGCTCTGACCAAGGCGTTCACCCGAATCACTGATTCGAAGATGCGCCGCTCGATCGTCGATCTCGTCGAGCAGATCGCCGCCCGCGAAGGTCCCGACAAACGCTGACGCGACGGCTCAATCCGATTTGAGACTGCGTCAAATCTGGCCTATGTCGTCATTTGCGGACGCGTTTTTGGTGCGCGCCCTGTTCGATGATGCGGTTCAAAGGCACAGATGCGTTCATGACCAAGTCCAATTGGTTCGATTCACAAACTATTCTCGATGGCATCCGCCGCTGGGTGGAGATCGAGACGCCGACGGACACACCTGAACAGGTCAACAAGCTGATCTCCGTGGTCGCGGAGCAATACCGCGATCTGCCGGTTACGCTCGAGCGCGTCGCCGGCGTCGATGGCTGCGGCGATCATCTCGCTGCACGCTCGACCTGGGGCCAGGACCGGCCGGGCATTTTGGTGCTGAGCCACCTCGATACCGTTCACCCGATGGGATTCATCGAGCGCCTGCCGTTCAAGGTCGAAGGCGACAGCGCGTTCGGTCCCGGCATCTACGACATGAAGGGCGGCGCCTATATCGCCCATCACGCCTTTCGCGCGCTCTGCGCCGCCGGCGATCGCTCGCCGCTCGGCATCACCCATTTGTTCACCTCCGACGAGGAGATCGGCAGCCCGACCTCGCGCGCGCTGATCGAGGCGGAAGGGCGCAAGGCCAAATACGTGCTGGTGACGGAGCCCGCGCGCGACGGCGGCAAGATCGTCACCGGACGCAAGGGCGTCGGACGATTCGAAGTATTCATCAAGGGTGTGCCCGCACATGCCGGCACGAGGCCCCAGGATGGCCGCAGCGCGATCCGCGAGCTTGCCAACGTCATCCTGGCGCTGGAAGCGATGAATGATCTGGCACGCGGCGTTACGGTGAATGTCGGCGTGGCGCGCGGCGGCACGCGCCCCAACGTCACGCCGGAAGAGGCCTTTGCCGAAGTCGACCTGCGCGTGCCAAGCTTTGCCGACGCGGAAGAGTTCGTCGGCAAGATCCTCGGGCTGACATCGAAGACGGATGGCGTCACCGTCAAGGTCAGGGGCGGGCTCAACCGTCCGCCCTACGAGAAGAGCAATGCAGGCGCCTCGCTGTACGAGCATGCGAAGTCGCTTGCCACCGAGATCGGCTTCGAGCTGATCGACACCCACACCGGCGGCGGCTCGGATGGAAATTTCACCGCCGCCCACACCGCAACGCTCGACGGACTCGGCGTCGACGGCAAGGGCGCACACACCCATTATGAGCAGATCTACGTCTCGTCGCTCGAACCCCGCGCGCGGCTGCTCCATCGCCTGTACCAGACGCTGCGATGAGCGAACGAAAATCAGATCCCGATCGCGATGACAGCGAGCGCGCCTTCTTCGGTCGCCGCAAGGGCCACAAGCTCAGGCAGCACCAGGCCGAGCTGATCGATCATCTGCTGCCGCATCTTTCACTCGACATCGAGGGCGAGAAGCCGGCGAATGCCAACGAGCTCTTCGATCCCGCGGCCGACGATGTGCGGCTCGAGATCGGCTTCGGCGGCGGCGAGCATCTTGCGGCCGAGGCACAGACCTTCGCCACGACCGGCTTCATCGGCTGCGAGCCCTATGTCAACGGCATGGCAAAGATCCTCGCGCAGATCGAGGCCGCCAACATCAGCAACATCCGCCTGTTCGCGGGCGATGCCGCCGAGCTGCTGGCCTGGCTGCCGCAGGCATCGCTGTCGCGGATCGACCTGATCCATCCCGATCCCTGGCCGAAGCGGCGGCACTGGAAGCGGCGCTTCGTCCAGGACCGCACCATCGCCGCGATGGCACGCGTGCTGAAGGCGGGCGGCGAATTCCGTTTCGTCTGCGACATCGACGATTACTGCGCGTGGACGCTGATGCATCTGTCGCGGTCGACGGATTTTCAGTGGCTCGCCGAATGCGCCGATGATTTCCGGCAGCCATGGGCGGGCTACACCATGACGCGCTACGGCCGGAAGGCCACGCGCGAAGGGCGCAAGACCACATATCTGCGGTTCAGGCGGCGCTAGATCGTCTGGCGGTTGCGCCAGAATTTCACGACGCGCTCGGCCGTCGACGGCATCAGGCGCGTGAAGTTCACGCGCGCCTGCTCGAGATCGGCATCGGCCGGCGTGCGATGCGGGCCGTACCACATCAGGATCAGCGCGCGCACCGTGGGCCAGCCGAGATTGAGCACGCGCCCCAGAATCAGAATCGGATCGTAGCGGTCGCCCGCGACCAGGCGATCGAGGATCGAGAGGCGGACACCGGACATCGCCGCGAGCGAGGCGATCGATTCCTCATATTTGAGCGCCTTGGCGAAGCCGAGCAGCGCGCTCTCGCCGAGATGCCCCTCGCGATGCAAGGTCAACACCGTGCGCTGTGCATCCGAAAAATCGCGGCGCGGCCCCGGCGGCAGCGCGGCCTCCTCGATCGCCGCCATGGCGCGCTTGATCTCGACCTGACGCACGGGATTGACCACGCTCGAGAGGCGGCGGCGGATGACGTCGAGCGTGCCGTCGAGCAGCTGTTTCAGGTGCTCGCCCGAGAGATCGTTGCGCTGGCCGATCTTGAGCGTCAGCACGCCGTCCTGCGACGCACGTTTGATCAGCTCGGAATAGCTGCCTTGCGAGAACACCGCACCGGCATTGCCCGCGGCGCGACGCACCACGTCGCGATCGCCGCGCTCGACCAGTACGTCGGTGATGACCGCCGACAGTGCGGGGCGCTCGGTCATCGCCAGCAGATGGCCCTGGCCCTTCAGCCGCGCGATCTCGACGAGAGCGGCGTCGTCGAGCACCGGCGAGCGGCGCAGCACGGGGCCCGCCACCATGATCTCGTTTTCGCGCGCGAGCTGGCTCACCAGATGCGGCGGCGCATTGTTCAGGCGCGAGAAGCGCTCGGCGAGGTCGACGCGCGAGGCAAGCTCGGCATGCGGAACGAGATCGATCAGCAGATTGTCGAACAGATCGACGAGATCGGGACGGAGCTTCTCGGCGTCCTGGAAGAACAATTGGGCGATGGCGCGCGCGATCTCACCGCGACGCCGGGGGTCGCCGCGTTTGACGATCTCGTCCAGTCCGGGAATGAGCGACGTGGCAGCGGTCATGAAAACGCAACTCGTACAGGGCACGCCGCGGGTGCGCCCTTGGTCCAAGTCGCCCCACAATCAGGGAATTTAGGCCTGCTAGATGAAGGAAGCGTTGCGCGGGGGGCCACAGGCCGGGCGCAAAAAGCCTCGTCTTTCCCGCGATGGGCCTTGTCCGGGAGGACGGAAAGGGCTATATCAGCGCCAATTCATCTTCTCATACGATCCGCGTAGTGAGAGTGGGCCCGAAAGGACCCGCTCTTTTTTATTACCTGAGCGCGGCTTGGTGGAAGATATGCGGCCCGGCGAGCTGCCGGGATAAAGAGTTCCGAAACAGGCTCTGCAAATCCTAATCTGTTCAAGTCTTAACCAAGCCTTAACCATCGAGCGCCTTGACCCCTGATATGACCGAACCAAACACTGGTTCCACGGATGCCGAGTTGCTGGCCGAGCCGAGGCTCGTGGTCGAGCCGGGCGTGGCGGCACGGGTGTCTGCGGTCGCAGGTCCGGTGCTCGAGGGCATGGGCTACCGCCTGGTGCGGATCCGCATCTCCGGCGAGGCCGGCTGCACCGTGCAGATCATGGCCGAGCGGCCGGACGGCTCGATGCAGCTCGAGGATTGCGAAGCGATCTCGCGGGCGCTGTCGCCCGTGCTCGACGTCGCGGACCCCATCGACCGCGCTTATCGGCTGGAAATCTCCTCGCCGGGGATCGACCGTCCGCTGGTGCGCCGCTCGGATTTCGAGCGCTATTCCGGCTATCTGGTGAAGATCGACATGGCGGTCGCCCATGAGGGGCGGAAGCGGTTCCGTGGCATGCTTGGTGCCGTCGAAGGCGACCGCGTGCACCTGCATCGCGACGACGTCAAGGCGAACGATAATCCCGACGTTCTCCTGACGATGGAAGACATCGGTGAGGCACGCTTGGTGCTGACCGACGAGCTGATCGCGGAATCCATGCGCCGCGGCAAGGCCGAGGAGCGCCAGATGCGCCGCGATCTCGGCATCGAGCCGCCGGCTGCACCGCACGCGGAAATCAGTGCGAAGATCACCAAGAACACCAAGCCGCAAAAAAAGAAGCCGGCACCGACCAATACGAAGAAGCACCGCCTGGCCGCCGAACGCGCGCGGCGGGGCGAGATCGAGCCTGACGAAGGAGACTAGCCATGGCAGTCAGCGCCAATCGACTTGAATTGCTCCAGATCGCCGATGCCGTCGCGCGCGAGAAATCGATCGACCGCGGCATCGTCATCGCGGCGATGGAAGACGCCATCGCCAAGGCGGCACGGGCACGTTACGGCAGCGAGACTGACGTTCATGCCGAGATCGACCCGAAGAAGGGCGAGCTGCGGCTGTCGCGCCACATGCTGGTGGTCGAGAAGGTCGAAAATCATTCCAACCAGATCTCGCTGGTGGATGCGCAGCGCGCCAATCCCGGCGCCCAGGTCGGTGACACCATCGCCGATACGCTGCCGCCGCTGGAATATGGCCGCATCGCCGCGCAATCGGCCAAGCAGGTGATCGTGCAGAAGGTGCGCGAGGCCGAGCGCGACCGGCAATATCAGGAATTCAAGGACCGCATCGGCGACATCGTCAACGGCGTCGTCAAGCGCGTCGAATATGGCAGCGTGATCGTCGACCTCGGCCGCGGTGAAGCCATCATCCGCCGCGACGAGATGCTGCCGCGCGAAGTGTTCCGCAACGGCGACCGCGTCCGCGCCTACATCTTCGACGTCCGCCGCGAGACCCGCGGCCCGCAGATCTTCCTCTCCCGCACCCATCCGCAGTTCATGGCGAAGCTGTTCGCGCAGGAAGTGCCTGAAATCTATGACGGCATCGTCGAGATCAAGGCGGTGGCCCGCGATCCTGGCTCGCGCGCGAAAATCGGCGTGATTTCCCGCGATTCCTCGGTCGATCCGGTCGGCGCCTGCGTCGGTATGCGCGGCTCGCGCGTGCAGGCGGTGGTGAACGAGCTGCAGGGCGAGAAGATCGACATCATCCCGTGGTCGCCCGACATCGCGACCTTCGTGGTCAACGCGCTGGCGCCGGCGGAAGTCTCCAAGGTCGTCATCGACGAAGACCGCGAGCGCATCGAGGTCGTCGTGCCCGACACCAACAACCAGCTCTCGCTGGCGATCGGCCGCCGCGGCCAGAACGTGCGTCTGGCCTCGCAGCTCACCGGCTGGGACATCGACATCCTGACCGAGCAGGAGGAATCGGAGCGCCGCCAGGCCGACTTCGAGAACTCCACCCGCGTCTTCATGGAATCGCTCAACGTCGACGAAGTGGTCGGCCAATTGCTGGCGTCCGAAGGCTTCACCTCGGTCGAGGAACTCGCGATGGTGGACCTCAAGGAACTCGCCGGCATCGAAGGCTTCGACGAGGAGACCGCGCAAGAGCTCCAGAACCGTGCCCGCGAATATCTCGAGCAGCAGGAGGCCGAGATCGAGGCCAAGCGCAAGGAGCTCGGTGTCGAGGACGCCGTCAAGGACGTGCCGGGCGTCACCTCCAAGATGCTGGTGAAATTCGGCGAGAACGACATCAAGACCGTCGAAGACCTCGCCGGCTGCGCCACCGACGACCTGGTCGGCTGGACCGAGCGCAAGGAAGGCGGCGAGCAGACCAAATATCCGGGTGCGCTCGACGGTATCGAGATCTCCCGTGACGATGCTGAAGCCATGATCATGCAGGCCCGCGTCAAGGCCGGCTGGATCACCGAAGCCGATCTCGCGAAGCCCGCCGAAGAGGCCGAGGCGACCGAAGATCAGCCGGCTTAAGGACGAAGGAGAATGTCGCCCGGATGCTCGCAGATACTGACCACGATCTCGACCATGGACCGCGGACCGAAAGGTCCGCGACCATGCGGATGTGCGCGGTCAGTCGCGAGGTCCGGCCGATCGACGAGCTGATCCGCTTCGTCATTTCGCCGCAAGGCGACATAGTTCCCGATCTCAAGCGCAAGCTGCCCGGACGCGGCATGTGGGTCACCGCCTCGCGCGAGGTGGTTGCGGAAGCCGTGCGGCGTCACCAATTTAGCAAAGCCTTCAAGCGCGAGCTGCGCACTCCCCAGACGCTTCCCGCCGACATCGAGGCGCTCCTGGTTCGGAGCGTGACGGAAGCCCTTGGGATTGCCGCCAAGGCGGGCCAGATTGTGGCCGGCTTCGGCAAGGTCGAAAGCGCCCTGCGGGAGGGCACGGCCGAGGTCCTGATCCATGCCAGCGACGGGGCCGCGGACGGAATCCGCAAATTGGACATGCTGGCACGTCAAAATGACGGGAATCGCGGCGCCAAGCCGCAGATTCCCGTCGTCACTGCGTTGAAATCGATAGAATTGGATTTGGCACTTACCCGGTCAAATGTGATACATGCTGCCCTGCTCGCGGGCCCGGCGAGCAAGTCATTCCTGTCACGTAGCCAGATGCTGGTCCGATACCGGATGGCGGACGATGACAAGACTGCCGAAAAGCCCGGCCAGGATTTCTGAGAGACAACGACGACCCGATAGGACGGTGCGGCAACGCACAACGTTAACAAAGATCAGGATTAGGACTGCTGAATGGTTGATACCAAGACCCCTGACGACAAGAAGCTGAGCGTTCCGAGCAAGACGCTATCGCTCAAGCCGCGCGTCGAAACGGGCACTGTGCGTCAGAGCTTCAGCCATGGCCGCAGCAAGCAGGTCGTGGTCGAGAAGCGCGGCAAGCGCCGCGTCGACGGCAGCCCCGAACCGCAAGCTCCCGCGGTTGTTGCAAAGCCGGCACCGGCCGCGCCTGCTCCCGCTCCGGCACGCCCGGCTCCGCCGCGCAACGCCGGCTCCGGCGTGGTGCTGCGCACGCTGACCGAGGACGAACGTTCCGCCCGCGCCAGCGCGCTGGCCGACGCCAAGGTGCGCGAAGTCGAAGAGCGCCGCCAGGCCGAAGACGAAGCCCAGCGCCGCGCTGTCCGCGAAGCCGCCGAACGCGTCGAGCGCGAAGCCGCCGAGGCCCGCCGCAAGGCCGAGGATGAGCGCCACCGCCACGAAGAGGAAGCCAAGCGCAAGGCCGAAACCGAGGCCAAGAAGCGTTTTGGCGAAGGCGAACAGCCGGCGTCAGCCGCGCGCCCTGCAACTGCCGCCCCGGCCGCTCCCGCGCCACGTCCTGGCGCGCCCGCAGCACGCCCCGGCACCACCACGACCACGGCGCGCCCGGGAACAACCACCGCGCGCCCTGGAACGACCACCGCAAGGCCGGGAGGCGGCCCGTTGGGTCGCGCTCCCGCGGTCGCAGCCGGACCGGACGAGGACGATGGTCCGCGCCAGATCCGTCGCGGTCCCGGCGGCGCCGCGCGTCCCGTGGTAGCCCCCAAGCCCACCCACAAACCCGGCCCGCAGAAGGAGCGCGGTCGCCTGACGGTCGTGACCGCATTCAATGCCGACGACGTGCGCGAGCGCTCGATCGCCTCGTTCCGCCGCCGCACTCAGCGCCTGAAGGGCCATGCCGCGAACGAGCCGAAGGAAAAGCTCATCCGCGAGGTGGTCATTCCGGAAGCGATCACCATCCAGGAGCTCGCCAACCGCATGGCCGAGCGCGCGGTGGAAATCATCCGCATGCTGATGAAACAGGGCGCGATTCACAAGATCACCGACGTGATCGACGCCGACACTGCGCAGCTGATCGCCGAAGAGCTTGGTCACACCGTCAAGCGCGTTGCCGCGTCCGACGTTGAAGAAGGCCTGTTCGACGCCACCGACGATTCCACCGACACCGAGACGCGTTCGCCCGTCGTGACCGTGATGGGTCACGTCGACCACGGCAAGACCTCGCTGCTCGACGCGCTCCGCCATGCCAACGTTGTCTCCGGCGAAGCCGGCGGCATCACCCAGCATATCGGCGCCTATCAGGTGCTGTCGCCCGAAAGCGGCAAGAAGATCACCTTCATCGACACGCCCGGCCACGCCGCGTTCACCGCGATGCGCGCCCGCGGCGCCAAGGTGACCGACATCGTCGTGCTGGTGGTTGCTGCCGATGACGGCGTCATGCCGCAGACGATCGAAGCCATCAACCACGCCAAGGCGGCGCGGGTGCCGATCATCGTTGCCATCAACAAGATCGACAAGCCCGATGCGAAGCCCGAGCGCGTGCGCACCGAGCTGCTCCAGCACGAGGTGCAGGTCGAATCCTTCGGCGGCGAAGTCGTCGACGTCGAAGTGTCAGCCAAGAACAAGACCAATCTCGACAAGCTGCTCGAGATGATCGCGCTCCAGGCCGACATCCTCGACTTGAAGACCAATTCGGAGCGTCCGGCCGAAGGCACCGTGATCGAAGCCAAGCTCGATCGCGGCCGTGGCCCGGTCGCGACCGTGCTGGTCCAGCGCGGCACGCTTCGTGTCGGTGACATCATTGTCGCCGGCGCCGAGATGGGCCGCGTCCGCGCGCTGATCTCGGATCAGGGCGAGACGGTGCATGAGGCCGGTCCTTCGGTTCCGGTCGAGGTGCTCGGCTTCAACGGTCCGCCGGAGGCCGGCGATCGTCTCGCGGTGGTCGAGAACGAAGCCCGCGCCCGCCAGGTCACCAGCTATCGCGCGCACCAGAAGCGCGAGAACGCGGCTGCCTCGATCTCCGGCATGCGCGGCTCGCTCGAGCAGATGATGTCGCAATTGAAGACGGCGGGCCGCAAGGAATTCCCGCTGATCATCAAGGCCGACGTGCAGGGCTCGCTCGAAGCGATCCTCGGCTCGCTGGAGAAGCTCGGCACCGACGAAGTCGCAGCCCGCATCCTGCATGCCGGCGTCGGCGGCATCTCGGAATCGGACGTGACGCTCGCGGAAGGCTTCAACGCCGCGATCATCGGCTTCTCGGTTCGTGCCAACAAGGAGGCGGCTGCGGCCGCCAAGCGCAACGGCATCGAGATCCGCTACTACAACATCATCTACGACCTCGTGGACGACGTGAAGAAGGCGATGAGCGGCCTGCTCGCGCCGACCTTGCGCGAAACCATGCTGGGCAATGCCGCGATCCTGGAGATCTTCAACATCTCCAAGGTCGGCAAGGTCGCCGGCTGCCGCGTCACCGACGGCACCGTGGAACGCGGCGCCAATGTGCGCCTGATCCGCGACAATGTCGTCGTACATGAAGGCAAGCTGTCGACGCTGAAGCGCTTCAAGGACGAAGTGAAGGAAGTGCAGTCCGGTCAGGAATGCGGTATGGCCTTCGAGAACTACCACGACATGCGTGCCGGTGACGTGATCGAGTGTTATCGCGTGGAGACGATCCAGCGCTCCCTGTAAGTCCAAATCTTACCGAAGCGCCCGGATCTTTTTGAGCTGAAATTGCGGGAGTGCGATGGCCGGATTTATTCCGGCCATCCGCGCCGCATTCGTTTCAACAGGACAAATGACAATGCTCGTGTCCCAAACGCGGGCACGACGAGGTGATTTTCAACCATGCCCCGCCACCATCAGAAGAAAAGTTCCGCGCCGGGCGGCTCGCAACGCCAGTTGCGTGTCGGCGAGCAGGTTCGCCACGCGATGGCCGAGATTCTGGCGCAAGGCAATGTGCATGATGCGGACCTCGAAGGTCACATCATCACCGTGCCGGAGGTTCGGATGTCGCCCGACCTGAAGCTCGCAACGGTTTACGTGATGCCGCTCGGTGGCCGCGACACCGAGGTCATCATCGCTGCGCTCGAGCGCAACAAGAAATTCCTGCGCGGCGAAGTCGCGCGGCGCGTTAACCTGAAATTTGCACCTGACCTTCGTTTCCGCGTCGACGAACGATTCGACGAAGCGGAACGGATCGAGAAGCTTTTGCGAACACCTGCGGTGCAGAAGGACCTGGAACAGGATCCGGATTCGGATCGGGAAGAAGAGCGATGACGATGGACCCGGCTCACGGCACGATCGGCGGCGAAGAGACCGATCAGCGCGACGTGCAGAAAAATAATTTTGCGGATCTCGGCGGCGATTCCCAGCCGCATCAGGAGCCGCGCCGCGTCAACAACGATCCCCGCGCCAACAAGCAGAAGGGCAACCAGCCGCGCCGCGACCGCCGCGACGTCCATGGCTGGGTCGTGCTCGACAAGCCGATTGGCATGACCTCGACGCAAGCCGTCGCCGTGCTCAAGCGCCTGTTCAACGCCAAGCGCGCGGGACACGCCGGCACGCTCGACCCGCTCGCCTCCGGCGGCCTGCCGATTGCGCTCGGCGAGGCCACCAAGACCGTTCCCTTCGTGATGGACGGCCGCAAGCGCTACCAGTTCACCGTGTGCTGGGGCGAGGAGCGCGACACCGATGATATCGAGGGCCGGGTCACCGCGACCTCCGACCAGCGCCCGACCCAGGAGGCCATCCTGGCCCTGCTGCCCCGCTTCACCGGGGTGATCGAGCAGATCCCGCCGCGCTATTCCGCGATCAAGGTCCAGGGCGAGCGCGCCTACGACCTCGCCCGCGACGGCGAGGTTGTGGAACTGGCCCCCCGTCCCGTCGAAATTCATCATTTAACCCTTGTGGATCAACCGGATAGCGACCGGGCAGTGTTCGAGGCGGAGTGCGGCAAGGGCACCTATGTCCGGGCGCTGGCCCGCGATATGGGCCGGATTCTCGGCACTTACGGCCACATCTGCGCGCTGCGGCGGACCCTGGTCGGCCCATTTGACGAGAACGACATGATTCCGCTGGATCAGTTGGAGGCTTTATGCGATAGAGCCGCGTCCGGCGAGGGCAGCCTCGCCGACGCGCTTATGCCCGTTGAGACCGCGCTGGACGACATCCCGGCACTGGCCGTCACTCGGGCTGATGCGGCAAGGCTCCATCGGGGCCAGGCCGTTTTATTGCGCGGACGGGATGCGCCCACTAGTAGCGGCACAGTCTATGTCACGGTGGCAGGCCGTCTATTGGCGCTTGCTGAAGTCGGCAACGGCGAAATCATCCCCAAGCGTGTGTTCAACCTGACCGGTCTGACTGCCAGCACCGGTCGCAACGAGAGAAATTGACGATGTCGATTGCCGCAGAACGCAAAGCGGAAGTCATCAAGACGAATGCCAACAAGGCCGGCGACACCGGCTCGCCGGAGGTTCAGGTCGCGATCCTGTCGGAACGCATCAACAACCTCACCAACCATTTCAAGACCCACGTGAAGGACAACCATTCGCGTCGCGGCCTCTTGAAGCTGGTTTCGACCCGCCGCTCGCTGCTCGACTACCTCAAGAAGAGGGACGAGGCGCGTTACAAGGCGCTGCTCGAGAAGCACAACATTCGTCGTTAAGTGTTCCTGCGCGCGCCACTGGCGCGCGTTTTCGTGCGCGGTTTCGAGCGAAAGCGTTTGTTTAAAGGTTTTTGATCGAGGCTGCGTGCGCGTCGGGTGCGAGCCGTTGACGGCTAGCACCCGGGCACGATGGGCGAGGACCGCAATCCGGTGTTCGCGTTCGTGCCGACTGACAGTCCAGCAGCAATCCGGCGGCTGGGCACAACGGGCAAGGCGCCCGTATGACCCGAAAGGATGGACGCCATCCGAAATCCGAAAACCATGGCAGGATCGCAGGACGCTGATCGCCCGCTTCGATCAACGTCCCGCAATCTTGCGCATGGTTTTTGTTTTTCGGGCCGTCCTTCTTTCGAGAACCCATGAAAGAAGACATCTATGTTCAATAAGCATTCAGTCGAGATCGACTGGGGTGGACGCCCTCTCAAGCTCGAAACCGGCAAGATCGCACGTCAGGCCGACGGCGCCGTCGTCGCCACCTATGGCGAGACCGTGGTGCTCGCCACCGTCGTCGCGGCGAAGGCGCCGCGCGAAGGCGTCGACTTCCTGCCGCTGACGGTCGACTACCAGGAGAAGACCTACGCAGCCGGCCGCATTCCCGGCGGCTATTTCAAGCGCGAGGGTCGTCCGACCGAGAAGGAGACGCTGGTCTCCCGCCTGATCGACCGTCCGATCCGTCCGCTGTTCGTCGACGGCTGGCGCAACGAGACCCAGGTGATCGTCACCGTGCTGTCGCACGACATGGAGAACGATCCCGATATCGTGGCGCTGGTGGCCTCATCGGCTGCGCTGACCCTGTCCGGCGCGCCCTTCAAGGGCCCGATCGGCGCAGCGCGCGTCGGCTTCGCCAATGACGAGTTCATCCTCAACCCGACGCTCGACGAGATGGTCGACACCCAGCTCGACCTCGTCGTCGCCGGCACCGCCGACGCCGTGCTGATGGTGGAATCGGAAGCCAAGGAGCTCAACGAAGAGGTGATGCTCGGCGCCGTGATGTTCGGTCACCGCCACTTCCAGCCGGTGATCAACGCGATCATCGAGCTGGCCGAGAAGGCTGCCAAGGAGCCGCGCGAAGTCACCGTCATCGACAATTCGGCGCTCGAGAAGGAAATGCTCGGCCTCGTCGAGCAGGAGCTGCGCGCCGCCTATGCCATTCCGATCAAGCAGGATCGCTACGCCGCGGTCGGCAAGGTCAAGGAAAAGGTGATCGCTCACTACTTCCCCGAAGGCCAGGAGCCGAAATACGACAAGCTGCGCATCGGCGGCGTGTTCAAGGAGCTGGAAGCGAAGATCGTTCGCTGGAACATCCTCGACACCGGCAAGCGCATCGACGGCCGCGATTCCAAGACCGTGCGCAACATCATCGCCGAAGTCGGCGTGCTGCCCCGTGCCCACGGCTCGGCGCTGTTCACCCGCGGCGAGACCCAGGCGCTGGTCGTGACCACGCTCGGCACCGGCGAGGACGAGCAGTACATCGACGCGCTGTCCGGAACGTACAAAGAGACGTTCCTGCTGCACTACAACTTCCCTCCCTACTCGGTCGGTGAGACCGGCCGCCTCGGCGGCACCAAGCGTCGCGAGATCGGCCACGGCAAGCTCGCCTGGCGCGCGATCCACCCGGTGCTGCCGCCGCATCACGAGTTCCCCTACACCACGCGCGTGGTGTCGGAGATCACCGAGTCGAACGGCTCGTCCTCGATGGCTTCGGTCTGCGGCGCTTCGCTGGCGCTGATGGATGCCGGCGTGCCGTTGAAGCGGCCGACCGCGGGCATCGCGATGGGCCTGATCCTCGAAGACAAGCGCTTCGCGGTTCTCTCGGACATCCTCGGTGACGAGGACCATCTCGGCGACATGGACTTCAAGGTCGCCGGTACCGAGCAAGGCATCACCTCGCTCCAGATGGACATCAAGATCGAGGGCATCACCGAAGAGATCATGAAGGTGGCGCTCGGTCAGGCCAAGGATGGCCGTATCCACATCCTCGGTGAAATGGCCAAGGCGCTCACCAACGCCCGCGCCGAGCTCGGCGAGTACGCGCCGCGCATCGAGACCTTCAAGATCGCCACCGACAAGATCCGCGAAGTGATCGGCACCGGCGGCAAGGTGATCCGCGAGATCGTCGAGAAGACCGGCGCCAAAGTCAACATCGAGGACGACGGCACCGTGAAGGTCGCCTCCTCCGATGGCGAGGCGATGAAGGCCGCGATCAAGTGGATCAAGTCGATCGCCTCCGATCCGGAAGTCGGCCAGATCTATGACGGCACCGTCGTCAAGGTGATGGAGTTCGGCGCCTTCGTGAACTTCTTCGGTTCCAAGGACGGCCTCGTCCACATCAGCCAGCTCGCTTCGGCGCGCGTGCAGAAGACCTCCGACGTCGTCAAGGAAGGCGACAAGGTCAAGGTCAAGCTGCTCGGCTTCGACGACCGCGGCAAGACCCGGCTGTCGATGAAGGTGGTCGACCAGACCACCGGCGAAGACCTCGAAGGCAAGGGCGGCGACGGCGAGAAGACCCCGCGCGAAGCCGCCGGCGAGTAATCGATCCGCACATCAGAAACACGAAGGGCGGCCTCGCGGCCGCCCTTTTTGTTTGTCGCTTGCTTAAGCCCGGGGATCAGGCCGCGAGGTCGTACCGGTCGAGGTTCATCACCTTGGTCCAGGCCTTGGCGAAGTCCTGCACGAACTGCTGCTTGGCGTCCGACGAGGCATAGACCTCGGCGAAGGCGCGGAGCTGCGAGTGCGCACCGAAGATCAGGTCGGCGCGCGTGCCGGTCCACTTCACCGCGTTGGTCTTGCGGTCGCGGGCCTCGTAGGTGCCGTCAGCCGCCGGCGTCCACTGCGCGCTCATGTCGAGCAGGTTGATGAAGAAGTCGTTGCTCAGCGTTCCGACCTTCGAGGTCAAGACGCCGTGCTTCGAACCGCCCGCATTGGCGCCGAGCACACGCAGACCGCCGACGAGCGCGGTCAGCTCGGGACCGGACAGCTTCAGCAGCTGCGCGCGATCGACAAGAGCTTCCTCCTGCTGCAGGAACTGATGCTTCTTGCCGACGTAGTTGCGGAAGCCATCGGCCCGCGGCTCCAGCGGGGCGAAGGATTCCGCGTCGGTCTGCTCCTGCGAAGCATCCATGCGGCCCGGCGTGAAGCCAAGCTTCACGTCAACGCCGGCATCCTTCGCGGCCTTCTCGACCGCGGCAGAACCGCCGAGGACGATGAGGTCGGCGAGCGAGACCTTCTTCGCACCTGCCGATGCGTTGAAGTCCTTCTGGATCGCTTCGAGCTTGCCGAGAACCTTGGAGAGCTGAGCCGGCTGGTTCACCTCCCAATCCTTCTGCGGGGCCAGACGGATGCGCGCGCCGTTGGCGCCGCCGCGCTTGTCGGAGCCGCGGAACGTCGAAGCCGACGCCCAGGCGGTCGAGACCAGCTCGGAGACCGAGAGGCCCGAAGCCAGTATCTTGGTCTTCAGCGCAGCGATGTCCTGGTCGCCGACCAGCTCGTGGTTCACCTTCGGAATCGGATCCTGCCAGATCAGCGTTTCCTTCGGCACCAGCGGGCCGAGATAGCGCTGAATCGGACCCATATCGCGGTGGGTGAGCTTGAACCAGGCGCGGGCAAAGGCGTCCGCGAACTGATCCGGGTTTTCGAAGAAGCGACGCGAGATCTTCTCGTAGGCCGGATCGAGACGCAGCGAGAGGTCGGTCGTCAGCATCGTCGGCCGGTGCTTCTTCGACTTGTCGAAGGCATCAGGAATGATCGCGTCGGCACCCTTGGCCGTCCACTGATTCGCACCGCCCGGGCTCTTCGTCAGCTCCCATTCGTACTTGAACAGGTTCTCGAAGAAGTTGTTGCTCCACTTCGTCGGCGTCGTCGTCCATGTCACCTCGATACCGCTGGTGATGGAATCGCCCGCCTGGCCGGAAGCGTACTTGCTCTTCCAGCCGAGGCCCTGATCCTCGAGCGCGCCCGCTTCCGGCTCCGGACCGACCAGCGACGGATCGCCCGCGCCGTGGGTCTTGCCGAAGGTGTGGCCGCCGGCGATCAGCGCGACGGTTTCCTCGTCGTTCATCGCCATGCGGGCGAACGTCTCGCGGATGTCCTTGGCCGCGGCGACCGGGTCAGGCTTGCCGTTCGGGCCTTCCGGATTGACGTAGATCAGGCCCATCTGCACCGCGCCGAGCGGCTCGGCGAGCTGGCGTTCGCCGCTGTAGCGCTCGTCGCCCAGCCACGTGCCTTCAGGACCCCAATAGAGCTCTTCCGGCTCCCACACGTCGGCGCGGCCGCCGGCGAAGCCGAAGGTCTTGAAGCCCATCGATTCCAGCGCGACGTTGCCGGCGAGCACCATCAGATCGGCCCAGGAGATCTTGCGGCCGTATTTCTGCTTGATCGGCCAGAGCAGACGGCGCGCCTTGTCGAGATTGGCGTTGTCGGGCCAGCTGTTCAGCGGTGCGAAACGCTGCTGACCGGCACCGGCGCCACCGCGGCCGTCCGTGGTGCGATAGGTGCCCGCGCTGTGCCAGGCCATGCGGATCATGAGGCCGCCATAGTGGCCGAAATCGGCAGGCCACCATTCCTGCGAGTCCGTCATCAGAGCCGTCAGGTCCTTGATGACGGCATTCAGGTCGAGCGACTTGAACTCCTTGGCATAGTCGAACTCCTTGCCCATCGGGTCGGACAGGGTCGAATTCTTGTGCAGCATCTCGATGCTGAGCTGGGTCGGCCACCAGTCGCGGTTCACGCGCGTGGGTTTTCCGCCCGAAAACGGGCACTTCGAAGTGTCATCCATGAATACCTCCTCTGGTGGCGTCGAACTCGCGCCTTTGACCAGGTAGAATTACTCTAGGCTTCGCATTCGATCAGGGGAAGTTGACTTTAATGATCGCTGCGATAGGATTTTCTGATGGCCAACGTGACGATGCGCCAGCTCAGATATTTCGACGCGCTGGCGCGTCACGGCCATTTCGGCCGCGCGGCGGAGGCAAGCTCGATCTCCCAGCCGGCCCTGTCGATGCAGATCAAGGAACTGGAGGAGGCGCTCGGCGGCCTGCTGCTGGAGCGCAGCGCCCGGCAGGTGGCGCTGACCCGGTTCGGCGAGGAGCTCGCACCGCGCGTCCGCGACATCCTGCGCTCGGTCGATGAGCTCGGCGATTTCGCGCGCGCGTCACAGGACCGGTTTGCGGGCCGGCTGCGGATCGGCATGATCCCGACGATCGCGCCCTATCTGCTGCCGAAGATCACCAAGAATCTCACGCGCATGCATCCGGAGCTCGACATCCGCGTGCGCGAGACGATGACGCCGCGGCTGATCCAGGAACTGGTGGAAGGCCGGCTCGACACCGCCATCGTCGCACTGCCGGTGTCCGAGCCTTCGCTCACCGAGGTCGCGCTGTTCGACGAGAAATTCCTGCTGGTGCGGCCGGGCTCCGACGAAGGCACGCCGGTGCCATCGCGCGAGATGATGCGCGAGATGCGGCTGCTGCTGCTCGAAGAGGGGCACTGCTTCCGCGATCAGGCGCTGTCGTTCTGCAACATGCAATCGGCGCCGCCGCGCGAGATGCTGGATGCGAATTCGCTGTCGACGCTGGTCCAGATGGTCAGCGCCGGCATCGGCGTCACCTTGATCCCGGAAATGGCGGTGTCGGTGGAGACGCGATCGGCCTCGGTCTCGCTGTCGCGCTTCCGCGATCCCGAGCCCTCGCGCACCATCGGCATGGTCTGGCGCAAGACCAGCCCGCTGGCGCGGCAGCTGCTGCAGATCTCCGAGGTGGTGTGCCTGTCGGCCGGCAAGGCGCGCCCGCGGCAAGCCACGCGCGGCCAACGTGGGTAGGCGGGAATTTTCCTGAATAGCCGGGATCACTCAAGCGAGCCCCCGCGCAAGGCGGGCAGATCGAACTGAGAGCGCCAATGTCTGATCCCGTCATCCGCCCCGCCCGCGCCGACGAATATGACGAGATCGGTCGCGTCTGGATGGAAAGCTGGGTCTCGACCGGCCTCGCCGAGGCGAGTGAGTTCCTGTTGGCAAATCTGCGCGCGCGCATCAGGCGCGAGATCGAGAACGGCTGGAGCCTGTTCGTCGCCGACGACAACGGCACGATCGCCGCCATGCTGGCGCTGCATCTGCCAAAACTCTATCTCGACATGCTGTTCGTCGGCCCTGCCTATCAGGGGCAATCGCTCGGGCGGAAGCTGCTGGCCTTCACGCGCACGCAAATGCCCGACGAGATGTACCTGCGCTGCGTGCGCGAGAACGAGAAAGCCTGGCGCTGGTACGAGCGCGAAGGGTTTGTATTCGAGAAGGAAGAGATCGAGCCGTCGAATGGGTTCGTGATGAAGTATTATCGGTGGAGGCGGCCGCGGCTCACCGGATAGACAGCGATCCCGGGCTGCAGCTTGCGGTTGTCACGATCCCACCCTAGTGTGGCGTATCCGATGACCTCCCGCCTCTGATCCTTGGAATCCATGTTTCGACTTGCTGCCCCGGTGCTCATCCTGCTGTCCTTCCTGACTTCGGCAGCAGCGCAAACCCCTCCCGCAACCACCGCTCCCGCCGCTCAGACCACACCACAGGCAAAGCCGACAGCCAAGAAAGCGACGACGAAGCCGAAGGCGACAGCCAAGCCTGCGGAGCCGGCGACTGCCGGTCCTTGCGGCGTCGGCGTGATTGCGGGGACCGGGGACATCTTTGTCGTCCAGAAGATCGGTCTGACCGTGTTCGGCAACGACTATGCAGAAGTCCCGGTATCCTGGGGCCTTGACGATCTTGTCTTTGCCCGGGTGCGGGCCGCAGCAGGCAACACGCCGGTGCGACGGATCACTTACGCCAAGGGCGCGCTCGATTCCTACTATCACCCCAAATCCGGCCTGTTCCGCAATCGGCGCGAAGAGCTGTCGAACCTGATCCGACAGGTCGCGGGCAATGCCGGTTGCGAGCGCTATCTCGTCGTCATGCGCAGCGAAGGACAGCTTGACGGGACCAATCAGTCGCTCAGCGGCGTCGGCATCTTCAGCCGGGGCGTTGGTCTCATCTCATATGCATATGTCTTCGCCTATATCGGCGTGACATGGGTCGATGGCCGCACCTTCGAAATCATGAAGGGCCCCGCCGTAACGTTCGAAGGTGTCATGAAGCATATGGCAGACAACTTCGTTTCGAACGAACTTCTGCAGATGGTGGACAAGTCCATGTTTCCGGAGACGGCCGCGGACGCCGCCAGCAACACCGCCCTGCGCGATACCACCCGCGACTTCCTGACCAAACGGCTGGACAAGATCTTGCCGCCGTATTTCGCGCAATAAGGCGCGTTGGCGTACGACGATGAATCTGCTTGCCGCCGCATTGGTATCATACGCGCTGCTGTCGCCGACAGGCGGGCAGGTGCAACCGGCGCCAAAGCCGGAAGTGGTCAAGCCCGCGATCAAGAAACCGGCAGGCGTCAAGCCAAGCGGACCGGTTGAAAGCGGCCCGTGCCAAATCGGCGTGATACCGGTCGGCGGTGACCTATTCGTGGTCGAGAAGTTCGGGCCTTTCACGTTCATGGACAAACGTGCGCGGGTCTCGATTGCGGCGTGGGCGCTCGACGACCTCGTCGTCTCGCGCGTTCGCGCCGCTGCGTCCGGCAGTTCCGTGAAGAGAATTCCCTACACCGTCGAAGAGCTCAAGTCCGGTGGTCGCGAAAAGCAGCATCCGTTTTTTTACAGCGCAGCGACCGACATCGGAAACTTCGTTCGCTTCCTCGCGCCCAAACTGCGGTGTGAGCGCTACATCGTCGTCCACCGGAATCACGGAACGCATCGGGAATCCGGCATCGGTATCTCACAATACCCTTACGGTGGGCCAGTCCATCTCTTCGCGATGATGTACATCCGGGTCTATGACGGTACCACCTTCGCGTTGATCAAGGAGGCACCCGCCTTGATGACCGAGGACACGTACGTGGAGCGCTTGCTGCACAATCCGCTCGGCGGTCCGTCGAGCGAGCTGGATCACGCGATGTTTCCGGAGAAGCCGGCGGACGCAGTCAACAACCCGGTGCTGCGCGACGGGGTACGCACGATGCTGACGAAGAGTCTCGACAAGACGCTGCCGGCCCTGCTGCAACGTCCGTCGCCGTCACGTTGACCAAGATATCGCTCGCAGAACGGCGCATCCATCTAGGCATAGTGCGTTGCGCATCGGGCGCAAACACGCAATGAATCTGCCCTCGCCCGCCGTTACGCCAATGGAAAGTTCTCGCCATGATCAAGCTCTATTGGTCGCCCCGTTCGCGCTCGTTCACGACGCTCTGGCTGATGGAAGAGAGCGGCCTGCCCTATGAGCGCGTGCTGACCGACATCTCGACCGGCGCGCAGAAGGCGCCGGATTTCCTCAAGGTCAATCCGATGGGCAAGGTGCCGGCGCTCGCCGACGGCGATGCCGCGCTCGGCGAGGCCGCCGCGATCTGCGCCTACATCGCCGACCGCTATCCCGAAGCGAAGCTCGCGCCCGCGGTAACCGATCCGCGTCGTGCGCGCTATCTGCAATGGCTGTTCTTTTCGCCAGGCTGCATCGAGCCTGCCATCATCCAGATCTTCACCAAGATCGAGATCCCGACCTCGACCGCGGCCTGGGGCAGCGCCACGCAGGTGTTCGACGTGCTGGAAGCTGCGCTCGCGAAGGGACCGTGGATCCTCGGCGAGGAATTTTCGGCAGCCGACATCACGGTCGGCTCCGGCCTGAACTTCGCCGTCCGCCTGTTCAAGATGGTGCCGTCCCGCCCGGCCTTCGATGCCTATCTCGCGCGCTGCATGGCGCGGCCGGCGTTCCAGAGCGCGGAGAAGATCGCGGCGGGATAAACCAACTCTCGTAGGGTGGGCAAAGCGGAGCGTGCCCACCACCTCTGCGCGATCGGGGAGAAATGGTGGGCACGGCGCAAGTGCGCCTTTGCCCACCCTACGAACTACTCTGACGATTTCAGGTCGTCCGGCCTCGGCATCAGGATGACGTTGTAGCCGGAATCGACATAGTGGATCTCGCCGGTCACGCCGCCGGAGAGATCCGACAACAGATACAGCGCCGAGCCGCCGAGCTCGTCGAGCGTGACGCCGCGGCGGAGCGGCGAATGTTTCTGCATGAAGCCGAACATCGCACGCGCCTCGCCGATGCCCGAGCCGGCGAGCGTACGGATGGGGCCTGCGGAGATGGCGTTGACGCGGATGCCGCGCGGTCCGAAATCGGAGGCGAGGTAGCGCACGGAAGCTTCCAGCGCCGCCTTGGCGACACCCATCACGTTGTAGTTCGGCATCGCGCGCTCAGAGGCGCCGAAGGTCAGCGTGATCATGCTGCCGCCCTCCGTCATCAGCTCGGCGGCGCGTTTTGCGACCTCAGTGAACGAGAAGCAGGAGATCACCATGGTGCGCGAAAAATTCTCGCGGCTGGTGTCGGCGTAGCGGCCCTTCAGCTCGTTCTTGTCGGCAAAGCCGATGGCGTGGATGACGAAATCGAGCTTGCCCCATTTCTCGCGCAGCACGGCGAAGGTCGTATCAACGCTGGCAATGTCCTCGACGTCGCAAGGCAGCACCAATTCCACGCCGAGCTGCTCCGCCAATGGCTTGACGCGCTTGCCCAGCGCCTCGCCCTGGAAGGTGAAGGCAAGCTCGGCACCGTGGGCATGCAGCGCCTTCGCCATGCCCCAGGCGATCGAATGATCATTGGCGATGCCCATGATCAGACCGCGCTTGCCTTTCATCAGTCCTTCCATCTCGCAATTACTCTCCGCTCTCCGTCATGGCCGGGCTTGTCCCGGGCATCCACGTTCTTCCGCAACCGGTAGCAAAGACGTGGATGGCCGGGACGAGCCCGGCCATGACGAAAAAACTATCAGTGCGTCCGCAATGACGTCACACATCCAGCCGGCTGAACACCAGCGTGGCGTTGGTGCCGCCGAAGCCGAAGGAGTTCGACAGCACGGTGCCGATCTTGACGTTGTCGATGCGCTTGCGCACGATCGGCATGTCGGCGAACACGGGATCGAGCTCCTGGATGTGAGCGCTCTCGCAGATGAAGCCGTTGTTCATCATCAGCAGCGAGTAGATCGCCTCCTGCACACCGGTTGCGCCCAGCGAGTGACCGGTCAGCGCCTTGGTCGCCGAGATCGGCGGGCACTTCTCGCCGGCACCGAACACGCGACGGAGCGCGTCGATCTCCGGCGGATCGCCGGCCGGCGTCGAGGTCGCGTGCGGATTGATGTAATCGACCTTGGTCTTCACCGTCGACATCGCCATGCGCATGCAGCGCTCGGCGCCTTCACCGGAGGGCGCGACCATGTCGTAGCCGTCCGACGTCGCGCCGTAGCCGACGATCTCGCCGTAAATGCGCGCGCCGCGCGCCTTGGCATGTTCAAGCTCTTCCAGCACCAGCACGCCGGCGCCGCCGGCAATGACGAAGCCGTCGCGGTTGACGTCATAGGGACGCGAGGCGGTGGCGGGCGTATCGTTGTACTTCGACGACATCGCGCCCATGGCGTCGAACAGCACCGAGAGCGACCAGTCCAGCTCCTCGCAGCCGCCGGCGAAAATGATGTCCTGCTTGCCGATCTGGATCGTCTCGTAGGCGTTGCCGACGCAATGGTTCGACGTCGCGCAGGCCGAGGAGATCGAATAGTTCACGCCCTTGATCTTGAACCAGGTCGCGAGCGTCGCGGAGGCCGTGGACGACATCGCCTTCGGCACGGCAAACGGTCCGACGCGCTTCGGCCCCTTGGTGCGGGTGATGTCGGCGGATTCGACGATAGTGCGTGCCGACGGGCCGCCGGAACCCATGATGATGCCGGTGCGGATGTTGGAGATTTCTTCGGGCGACAGACCGGAATCCTGGATCGCCTGCTCCATCGCGATGTGATTCCACCCCGCGCCCTGGCCGAGGAAGCGCATCGCACGCCGGTCGACGACCGTCGCAGGATCGATCGTCGGCGCACCTTGCACCTGCGAACGGAAACCGAGTTCGGCATATTTTTCAGCCCGCGAAATACCTGACTTCGCCTCGTGAAGGCTCGCAAGCACTTCCTGGGTGTTGTTTCCGATGGACGAGACGATACCCATCCCGGTGACCACAACCCGCCTCATGACAGCCTCGCCTAAATCGTTGTCTTTCTTGATGTGATGCGCTCAGCCCAGGCTCACGCCCTGCTTGAACAGGCCGACCTTCAGATCCTTCGCGCGATAGATAATCTGGTCATCGACCGAAAGCCATCCGTCGGCGATGCCGAGCACCAGCTTTGAACGCATCACGCGCTTGATATCGATGTTGTACACAACCTTACGGGCCTCGGGCAGCACCTGGCCGCTGAACTTCAGCTCGTTCAGGCCAAGCGCGCGGCCGCGCCCTTCACCGCCGCTCCAGCCCAAATAGAAGCCGACCATTTGCCACAGCGCATCGAGGCCGAGGCAGCCGGGCATGACGGGATCGTTCTTGAAGTGGCAGCCGAAGAACCAGAGGTCGGGCTTCACGTCGAGCTCGGCCCGCACCATTCCCTTGCCGAACTCCCCGCCATTGTCGTTGATTTCCGCGATGCGGTCGAACATGAGCATCGGCGGCAGCGGCAGCTGGGCATTGCCCGGGCCGAACATTTCGCCGCGGCCACATGCCAGCAGATCTTCGTATTCGTAGCCGTTGCGCCTGTTCAGCATGCGGAAGCCTCTGTTCAAATCCCGATTGAGCGGCGTTTCTGGCGAAAATGGGCCCCGTTTCGTTCGGAAAGCCGCGCCAATTCCCGTCATCAGGCGCGGCTGCCACGAGCCAGGATGGACTGCGGGCCGGGCCTCAATGCCCGGCTGCGCCATAATCGGCCAAGCGGAACCGCGGGCTCTCTAACACAGGCATTTCGGGTGGCAAAGCGATCTCATGAAGGTAAAGTGACCACCTGCTCGCCCGGTTCCACTTCTCATTAGAACCTCTCTAGTTGCGAGAAACTTGCATCTGCATCTATCTGTCCATATATTGCATATAGATGCAGTGTCCACGCGTGCCCGAAATCTGGAAATGAGCGAGAATCCCGCGCCCCATCACGACGACGACGTCCATTCCGCCGCCCTCCTGTCCGGCCGCCAGCCGGCCTTGACCGGCTGCCCGTGGCACGACGTCAACGAAATGCTCCAGTCCGCGGGGCTTCGTCCGACGCGCCAGCGCATGGCGCTCGGCTGGCTCCTGTTCGGCAAGGGTGCTCGCCACCTCACGGCTGAAATGCTCTACGAGGAGGCGACGCTGGCCAAGGTGCCGGTGTCGCTCGCGACCGTCTATAACACGCTGAACCAGCTGACCGATGCCGGCTTGCTGCGCCAGGTCAGCGTCGACGGTACCAAGACCTATTTCGACACCAACGTCACCACCCACCACCATTATTACCTCGAGAACAGCCACGAGCTAGTCGATATCGAGGATCCGCATCTGGCGCTGTCCAAGATGCCGGAGGTGCCCGAGGGTTACGAGATCGCGCGCATCGACATGGTCGTGCGCCTGCGCAAGAAGCGCTGAGATCGATCCAAAGCTGCTGAATTTGTCGTCATGGCCGGGCTTGTCCCGGCCATCCCCGTTTTTGGGCTAGGTGCAGAAGTCCGTGGATGCCCGGGACATAGGCGAGCGGAAGCGACGCCGTCCTTCGGACGGCTATGCCCGGGCATGACGTCGGGGCGACAGTTTGCTCTTCTGCCCGACCGTCAGTTCACCTGCTCGTCCGAATAGACGCCCCAGAGGCGCTCCTGCTGGATCCAGCCGTCAAAGCCGTTGCCGGTGACGCGACACCAGTTTGCAGTGCACTTCTTGACCTGCGTGACGACGCCGGCCTGGAGCTTGGCCGCAACCGCGCTGTCAGGATCGGCCCGGTCGTAGATCGGCGCGAGCTCGTCCTTGTGCTTCATGGTGACGACCGCGGTACGGCGGCCCGACAACAGCGAATGATAGACCCAGCCCTCGGCGCCTTCGGAATCGCGCACCCGGCGCCAGTTCTCGAACTCGGCGGTGATTTCGACCGGCAGGCCGGCGCGGGTGTAGACCCAGGCCACGTCATTGTCCTTGGTCGGGCCGGCGCGGACGTTCACGTGATCCGATTTGAGGCTGACATAACGCGGCACCGGCAGGCCGCTCGCGGTCTGGGGGGTGCTGTCCTTCGCCGAATGCCCGGGGCTGACCAAGGCGCTCAACCAGGTGCAAACGAGCGCCATCACCGAACAAAAACGCCCCAACGCCATCAACCCGTCTCCTGTCGAGGGCCCCGCCACGCCGGGCCCTCACCCCAAATTCCGAACCTGCCGCGCAAGCCTATCTCCCGTGTTCCCGAAGCCTTAACCCGTGGTTCTTGTCTTGGCCCGGCCTTCTGCTAGAGAGGACGGACACTTGAACAACCAGTTTGCCCCGATTTTCCGGTCGGAAATGTCGGGAGAGCTTGAAGGAAGCGCCGGGGACGACACGGCCAAGGCAGTGTCGAACAACCGGGTTAATGAGGCCTCAACGGCCGGCCTTTGGTAACAGAGGCGGCTTGCGGCGCCTCATGAGGGCATGACATGTCGGTGAAGAAAAAGCCCCTCGTGGTGGTAACGCGCAAGCTGCCGGACTCGATCGAGACCCGGATGCGCGAGCTGTTCGACGCGCGGATCAATCTCGAGGACACACCGATGTCGGCCGAGCAGATCGCTGAGGCCGCGCGCACCGCCGACGTGCTGGTTCCGACCGTCACCGACCACATCACCGCCGACATCGTCAACCAGCCCGACTGCAAGCTCCGCCTGATCGCCAATTTCGGCAACGGCGTCGACAACATCGACGTCGAGGCCGCGCATGCCCGCGGCATCACCGTCACCAACACGCCAAAGGTTCTGACCGAAGACACCGCCGACATGACCATGGCGCTGATCCTGGCCGTACCTCGGCGGATGATCGAAGGCGCCTCGATCCTGACCGAAGGAAAGCCCTGGCCCGGTTGGTCGCCGACCTGGATGCTCGGCCACCGCATCGGCGGCAAGCGTCTCGGCATCATCGGCATGGGCCGCATCGGCCAGGCGGTCGCGCGCCGCGCCCGCGCCTTCGGGCTCCAGATCCACTACCACAACCGCCGCCCGGTGGCGCCGAAGATCGCCGAAGAGCTTGGCGCGACCTATTGGGAAAGCCTCGACCAGATGCTGGCGCGGATGGACATCATCTCGGTGAACTGTCCGCACACGCCGGCGACCTATCATCTGCTGTCGGCGCGGCGGCTGAAGCTGATCCGCAAGGACGCCTACATCGTCAACACCGCGCGCGGCGAGGTGACCGACGAGGACACGCTGATCAAGCTGATCGAGGGCGGCGAGATCGGCGGCGCCGGCCTCGACGTCTACGAGCACGAGCCTGCGGTCAATCCAAAGCTGGTGCGGCTCGCCAAGGCCGGCAAGGTGACGCTGCTGCCGCATATGGGCTCGGCCACGATCGAGGGCCGCGTCGAGATGGGCGAGAAGGTGATCATCAACATCCGCACCTTCCTCGACGCGCACAAGCCGCCGGATCGCGTGCTGCCGAGCATGCTCTGAGTTTCCAACCGACTGCGTGACAAGCCTTCCGTCCTCATCCTGAGGAGCCGCGAAGCGGCGTCTCGAAGGATGGCCGCGGGCGAGAGCCGGGCCTGCATGGTTCGAGACGCGCGTTCCGCGCTCCTCACCATGAGGATCAACTGTCTCCGCTCGTCCTACGCTTCCGCCAATCCGCGACGAAATCGATGAACGCGCGTAGCGCGGGCGGCGTCTGGCGCCGGCTCGGATAGTACAGGAACGGGCCCGGAAACGGCTCGCACCAATCTTCCATCAAGCTGACCAGCGCGCCGGACGTCACTGCGTCATGGACGTAGCCATCGAGCGTCGCCCAGATGCCGGCGCCGTCGAGCGCAGCCCGCATGGCAAGGCCCATGTTGGTCGAGATCAGCTTTGCCGGCGGATCGACTTTCACGATCTGGCCAGCCTTCTCGAACTCCAGATCATGCATGACACCGCTCGAGTAGCGGGCGCGGATGCAATCATGGTCGAGCAGATCTTTCGGATGCTTCGGCGTGCCGCGGCGCGCGATGTACGCAGGCGATGCGACGACGACATAGCTCTGCTGACCGCTCAGCGGGATCGCCACCATGTCCTGCGCGAGGTGCTCGCCATAACGCACGCCGGCATCGTAGCCGGCGCTGACGATGTCGACGAAGCCGCTTTCGGAAACGATGTCGAGATCGACCTGCGGGTAGGTCGCAAGGAACGGCCCGACCATCGGCGCCAGCACGAGGTCCACCGCCGGCGGCGGCGCGTTGATGCGCAGGCGGCCCGAAGCCACCTCGCGCAGGCCGCGGACCTGATCCAGGGCATCGCCGACGTCGCAGCGCCGGAGCGATGCGGGACAGCAGCAGCTCGCCCGCCTCGGTCAGTGCGACGCTGCGGGTGGTGCGGTTCATCAGGCGGACGCCAAGGCGCTCCTCCAGGTCCCGCAGCCGCTGGCTAAGGCTCGACACCGACACGCGAATTTCAATCGCCGCACGCCGGAAATTGCGGGTGCGGGCAACCGCCACGAAGACGTCGAGATCACGCAGATCGGGCTCGGCCATTGTTCGTTATGATGAACAAGCCATTCTGGATTGTCCAGCTTATCGGCCTAATCGGTCAGGCGCATATCTGGCCTCGTCACGCGGCACAATCAGCCTGCCGCCTTTTCGAGGAGAACCATCATGGAACAGCGCAAACTCGGTTCAACCGGCCCGACCGTCTCCGCCCTTGGTCTCGGCTGCATGGGCATGTCGGAGGTCTATGGCCCCGCCGACCGCGGCGAAAGCATCGCCACGGTCCGTTCGGCGCTCGATGCCGGCATCACACTGCTGGACACCGGCGATTTCTACGCCATGGGCCACAATGAAATGCTGGTGCGCGAGGCCCTGAAGGATGTGTCGCGCGACAAGGTGCAGATCAGCGTGAAGTTCGGCGCGCTGCGCGGTCCCGCCGGCGAATTCTCCGGCATGGACACAAGGCCAGCCGCGACCAAAAACTTCCTGGCTTATTCGCTGCAGCGCCTCGGCACCGATTACATCGACATCTACCGTCCGGCGCGTCTCGATCCCAACGTTCCCATCGAGGAGACGATCGGCGGCCTCGCCGATCTCGTGAAGGCCGGCTACATCAGGCATATCGGCCTGTCCGAGGTGGGCTCCGACACCATCCGCCGCGCGCACGCCGTGCATCCGATCGCCGATCTCCAGATCGAATATTCGTTGATCGAGCGCGGCATCGAACGCGACATCCTCAACACCTGCCGTGAGCTCGGCATCGGCATCACGGCCTACGGCGTGCTGGCGCGCGGCCTGATCAGCGGCCATTGGTCGAAGGACTCCGGCAAGACCGGCAGGGATTACCGGCTGATGACGCCGCGCTTCCAGGGCGCAAATCTCGACGCCAATCTCGCGCTGGTGGAATCCCTGCGGGCGATCGCCACAGAGATCGGCGCAACGCCGGCGCAGGTCGCAATCGCCTGGGTGGCGGCTCAAGGCAAGGAGATCGTGCCGCTGGTCGGCGCACGCACCCGCAACCGTCTCACCGAAGCGCTCGGCGCGGCGAAGGTAACGCTGACGCCGGCGCATCTTGCGGCGCTTGCAAAAGCATTTCCGCCCGACATCGCTTCCGGCACACGCTACGCGGCCGAGCAGATGGCGCATCTCGACAGCGAGAAGCCAGCCACGCGGTAGCGGCGGCGATCAGGTGCGATGGGCGCTGAGATCGGTGATCACAGGCCCATCGCCGTTGAGCGGATTGGCCGGATCGCGCGCGTAGCGCAGCGTCTCGAAGCGCATCGCGCGCGCATCGATCATCAGAAGGCGGCCGACGAGGCCGTCGCCGAAGCCGACGATCTCGCGGATCGCCTCCAGCGCCATCATCGAGCCCATCACGCCCGCAAGCGCGCCCATGACGCCGGCCTCCGCGCAGGCCGGCACCGTGCCGGGCGGCGGCGCTTCCGGAAACAGGCAGCGATAGGTCGGATTGAACACGCCCTGCTCGTTCTTCTCATGCGCGCGGATGGTGGTGAGCGAGCCGTCGAACGTACCGAGCGCCGCCGTGATCAGCGGCCGCTTCGCGAAGAAGCAGGCATCTGAGACCAGATAACGCGTCGAGAAATTGTCGGAGCCGTCGAGCACGAGATCGTAGTCTCCGATCATGCTCAGCGCATTATCGGCATTGAGCCAGGTGGCATGGCCGACGAAGCGGACATGCGGATTGAGCGCGGAGATCCGCTCGGCCGCGCTCTCGACCTTGTGCCGGCCGATATCGGGCGTCGTATGGATCACCTGGCGCTGGAGGTTTGACAGCGAGACCACGTCGTCATCGACCACGCCGAGCGTGCCGACGCCGGCGGCCGCCAGATACATCAGCGCGGGCGCGCCGAGCCCGCCGGCGCCGATCACCAGCACGGAGGCCCGCTTCAGCGCAGCCTGGCCCGGCCCGCCGACGTCGCGCAGCACGATATGCCGGGCATAGCGTTCAAGTTCGTCCGGGCTCAGCATCGTCGTCCTTCGTACCTCTCGCCCCTCGTGGTGAGGCGGCGCAACACCTGAACCACCCCGACATTGTTCGCGACCAACGAGATGTGCTTCAATGGTAGCACGTTCAATGGGCTGGCTGGATTTGTCATGAGATCGATGCTTGCGGCAACACTGATGTTTGCGGCTGCCACAGGCGCGAGCGCCCAGATGACGGCGCCAGAGATCCCCGGCACCAAGCCGAAGCCGGTCCAGACCGTGCCGATCCGACCTCCCGCACTGCAGACGCCGTCAGCGACGGCCGATGCGATGGCGCAGGCGGAACGGCTGTCGCTCCAGTCCGACCTCGCCTGGGTCGGCCAATATAACGGCGCCATCACCGGCGACGTCAGCGCGCGCATGGTCGAGGCGATCAAGGAGTATCAGAAGGCCAAGGGCGGCAAGCCGACCGGCGTGCTCAATCCGCAGGAGCGCGCCGCGCTCGCCGAGATCGCGCGGCGGAAGCAGGAGAGCGTCGGCTGGAAGATCGTGATGGAGCCGACCAGCGGCGCCCGGCTCGGTATCCCCGGCAAATTGGTGCCGCAGCAGGCGACCGATGCCAACGGCTCGAAATGGACTTCGCCGACCGGCACGGTGCAGGTGCTGCTGAGCCGCCGCAAGGAAGCCAACCCGACCACGGCGAAACTCGCCGAGCTGGAGAAGGAGCCGTCGGGGCGCAAGGTCGACTACACCGTGGTGAAGCCCGACTTCTTCGTACTGTCGGGATTGCAGGGCCTCAAGAAATTCTACGTGCGAGGCACCTTTAAGGGCGACGAAGTCCGCACCATGACGATCCTCTACGACCAGGCGACCGAGAATACCGTCGAGCCGGTGGTGATCGCGATGTCGAGCGCGTTCAATGCGTTTCCGACGGGACCGCAGGCCGGGCCGCCGCCGCGCAAGACCGTCGAATACGGCACCGGCATCGTCGTTAGCGACGACGGCGCGATTGTCACGGACCGCCTCGTCACCGATAGCTGTCTCGCGATCACCATTGCCGGCCATGGCAACGCCGACCGTCTCGCCGAGGATAAGGAGCACGATCTCGCACTCCTGCACATTTACGGCGCGCGCGGCCTGAAGCCGCTCAGCCTCACCGGCGGCACAGCGAAGACGAGTGTCGACGTCATCGGCATTGCCGATCCGCAGAGCCAGGGCGGAGCCGCGGGCGTGTCGAGCCTCAAGGGCGCGCTGGCGCCGGTCACAGCAAGCGATTCCGCGCTTTCCCCTCCTCCGGCGGTCGGCTTCTCCGGCAGCCCGGCCATCGACGGCGACGGCAAGTTCGCCGGCGTCGCGCTGTTGAAGCCGGCGATGGTCGCGGGGCCCGCGACATCGGTGCCGGCGTCGCAGGCGGTGATGGTGTCTGCAGAAGCGGTGCGTAATTTCCTGAAGGCGAACGATGTCACGGCGAACGGCACGTCGACGGATGCGAAGGCGGCCGTCGTCCGCGTGATCTGCGTGCGGAAGTAGGCGAGAGAGAATAACACTTCTCTCGTGTCCCGGACGCGGTGCGGAACGCAATGCCTCTCCGTTGAGCCACGCAGCTCCTGCACGGTCTCACGTGCTCTTTGGCGAAGGTCCCAGATTTTCGAGGGGCGCGGTCAGCCTGCATGTAAGCCCGGCTGCGCCATACGAAACGTCAACGGAACCGCTGAAATCGTCCTTCAGCACCCGGGAAATCAGCCTGGAGCCAAAGCCTGTGCCGACGGGTTTCGATACGGATGGACCGCCAATCTCCTGCCAGACAAAGACAAATTTTGACTCGCCATCCTGAGCCTCGGCTGACCATGTAATCGATACGCAGCCTCCCGCTACGGTCAGAGCGCCGTACTTCGAAGCGTTGGTCGCGAGCTCGTGGAGCGCCAATGACAGAGCCAGCGCTTGTCGAGATTTCACGACGAGTGGAGGACCCGAGACGATGAAGCGGCCTTCGCCTGTCCGATAAGGTGCAAGAGCAGTGCCGATCACATCGTGGAGTGGCGCGGCCGCCCAATTTGATGCGGTCAGCAGGTCCTGCGCTCGTCCAAACGCGCCGAGCCGTGCCTGGTACTTTTCGAGATCGGCTTTGCTCGTCGGGTCGCGAAATGTCTGGGCAGCTACCGCGCTCAACACTGCAAGCGTGTTCTTGACGCGATGCTTCAGCTCCTCATTGATGAGGTTCAGCGCTTCCCTTGCCATATGCTCGGACGTGACATCCCTGCAGACGACAAGCACGCCGCCCACCTTGCCTTCAAGATCAATTGGACCAAAGCTGTACGTCCACCAAACGTCCTCGCGGCGGCCGTGACGAGTCACCGGCACCAGCTGGTCCTCATTCCAGGTCGCCCCCTTGCCCGACATGACGTACTCGATCTGGGGACCAATGATGTCCCAGATCTCAGCCCAACACTCACGGCCGCGCGCCCCCAAAGCGCTTGGGTGCCTTTCCGGCCCCATCGTCTCCCGGTATGCATCGTTGTAGAACTGGATGAGTTCTGGTCCCCACCAAATGAACATCGGGTGCCGCGAGGTGAGAACGAGCCGCACTGTAACTCGAAGACTTTGGGGCCAAGTTTCCGGAGAGCCCACGGATGTACTCGACCAGTCAAACGCTCGCGTCAAAGCGCCCATCTCGCCGCCGCCAGCCAGGAAGTCGCCGCTTATATCGCCGCCCATACGCACAGCCTTACTCAGACGCTGATCGACGAGCCTGCCGCCAGTGTTCCGCACCCTACATTGCCGAGCTTTTGCCGTCATCTGCGCGGATCGGGCCGCATAGGCGACATCTGCCTCGCACCGAAAAATACCGCGGAGGTTCGAAAACCGCGAACCGCTGGATTTGCGGTCGCGACACCTGCAGCGATTGGACGACGTCAGTTGGACAAGAGGTACGAGCGCACCGTCCTTGTGAATGCGCGGTCAACCCAACCTGAATCTGACACCACTGCGCGCAAGCCCTCCAGAGATCCCGACCGGCGTGCCGTCCGCGCGCCAGCAGGCGGCGCCGGTCATGGTGCCGTCGTCGTGGAAGGCAATGCCGTTCATGCCGCCCGCCACCGTCGCGACGGGCTGCACCTTGTGGCCGAGGACCGCAAGCTTCGCGCGCACGGCCTCCGGCACCTTCTGCTCGACTTCGAGCGCGTTGCCTTCGGTCCAGATGCGCGGCGCCTCGACCGCTTCCTGCAGGCTCATGCCGTGGTCGATCAGATTGACCAGCGCCTGCATCGCGCTGGGGAAGATGCGTTTTCCCCCGGGCAGGCCGAGCGCATAGCGCAGCTTGCCGTCGCGCAGCGCCATCATCGGCGACATCGAGGTGGTGACGCGCTTGCCCGGCGCCAGTGACAGCGCGTGGCCGGGGCGCGGATCGAACAGGTTCATGTAGTTGTTGGCGATGGCGCCCAGGCCCGGGATCATGATCTTGGCGCCAAAGAGATTGTTGATGGTCTGCGTGGTCGCGACGACGTTACCAAACGCGTCCGCCGCGGTCATGTGCGTGGTGTGCGCGCCTTCGAGTTGCGAGACGCCGGCGCCCCAGGCCTGCGCCCGCGCCGGATCGATGGCACGGCGGCGTTCCTCGGCATAGGCCTTCGACGTCAGCCGCTCCACGGGGACGCCGACATAATCCGGACCGCCGCTGGCCGCGGCGCGATCGGCGAAGGCGATCTTCAGAACTTCGGCGAGATAGTGGATCGTCTCCGGCGTGCCGAAGCCGAGATCTCCGATGTCATAGCCCTCCAGAATGTTCAGCATCTGCGCGATGTGGACGCCGGAGGCCGCGGGCGGCGGCGGGCCAAGGATGGTCCAACCGCGATAGTCGGCGCGGATCGGTTGCCGTTCGACGGTCTTGTAGCCGGTGAGATCGTTGCGGCGGATGAAGCCGCCAGCCTTCTCCATGTAGTCGACGAGGATGTCACCAAGCGGCCCCTCGTAGAACGCGGTCTCGCCGTGGTCGGCGATGGTGCGGAGCGTCGCGGCATATTCGGCCTGCACCACGCGTTCGCCGACCTTGAGCGGCTCGCCATCAGGCAAATAGATCGCCGCAATCGGCTTGTCCTTGCGCATCTCGGCGGCGCTCTCGCTGATGCATTCGTGCAAATACGGCGTCGCCGCATAGCCGCGCGCGGCATGCTTGATCGCGGGCTGCATGACGTCGGCGAGGCTCATGGTGCCGAAGCGGCGCAGCGTCTCGCACCAGGCTTTCAGCGAGCCCGGCGTGGCGACCGCCTTCGGGCCGTTGAGATTCTCGTTGCCGACGGTGTCGAACACGTCATGCGCCGCGCCCGGCGCGGAGGTAAAGCTGGTGTCACGCACCGCCGCAGGCACGGTGCTCTGGCCGTCGATGAAGCGGTGGCTGCCGTCAGCCAGACGTATATGCGCCATACCGCCGCCGATGATGCCGACCATCATCGGCTCGACCACGGTCAGCGTGAACAGGGTCGCGATCGCGGCGTCGATGGCGTTGCCGCCCGCGGCCAGCATCTCGGCGCCGGCGCTGGAGGCCAGTGGATGGTTGCTGACCACCATGCCGCGGCTCGAGACCGCCGGCATCTTCTGGCATTCAAAGGTCGTTGCCGTCCGGTCGCGCCAGTTTCCGCCCATGCCGCCTGCCCCTTTTATTCACGGCGGCAAGCACATCATACGGGCGATGACGGGTCCAGTATTGGTACGGATTAGCTGGCATTCCCGATTCTGCCATCATCGTTGGCGTTGATTCGGACATCCGCGGTCCCCTTTGGATCGGGCAGGGCACGTCCTGAGCGAGTAGAGCTCAGCATCGAGAAGCGATGCACGTTCGCGTGGCGTTACCCCACAGACCCAAGCATTCCAAAGGATTCAACTTTCCATGCACACGATCGTACTGGCCACCCAAAAGGGTGGCAGTGGCAAGAGCACGCTTGCCATCGGCCTCGCGCTGGCGGCCAAGCAGGCCGGCTTCACCGTCCGCCTGATCGAAACCGACCCCCAGGGTACCCTGTCCAACTGGCTGCGTCGCCGCCACGCTGACGATCTCGTCGTCGAGCCGATCTATCACGCGGCCGACATCGCGCCGCGCCTGAAGATGCTGGCCGACAGCGGCTTGCAGCTCGCGATCGTCGACACCGCGGCCGGCCTCAGCGCCGCGACCACCGCCGCGATCCGCCATTCCGACCTCTGCCTGATTCCGGCTCGCCCGAGCGTTGCCGACATCGAGGCGACCGTCTCGACGCTGAGCGTCGCGCGCGCCTGGAAGCGGCCCTACGGCTTCGTGCTGAACCAGGCGCCGATCCGCGGCCAGCGCATCGACAACGCCGCCAACACGCTCGCCGAGGAAGCCGCGCTCGATCTCGCCGAGGTGCTCGCGCGCCCGCTGATCGTGATGCGCAACGACCACCAGGACTCGCTCGCGAGCGGCCTCGCCGTCAGCGAATTCGCGCCGAACGGCAAGTCGGCGGACGAGATCCGCGGCCTCTGGCGCTGGATCGAGACCCGTCTCGAGCTCGAAGCCACGACCAACGTCCTGATCGACCAGGTCATCTCGGTCGCGGACGGGATGCTGCACGTCGCCGCCGAACACGCGGCGGACGAGACCACGACACTGGCGTCCTGAGCGGGGCGATCGCTCGGACGACAGGCGGCCTCTTCACTTATCCGGTTGAAGAGCCCAAGCGACGAATCAATCCGGCCACCAGCCCGGCCGGATTGCTTCGCTTCGCGTTTTTTCAGGCGAGCAACCATCCTCTTCGTCATTGCGAGCGCAGCGAAGCAATCCAGAGTCTTTCCGCGGAGGGATTCTGGATTGCTTCGCTGCGCTCGCAATGACGGCGTGGTGGGGTCGTCGCCTTCGCCGAGACTCACGGCCTATCGGCGGCAGGCCCGATCTTCACTTCTGACATTTCTGACACCAGAAGGTGGAGCGCCCGTTCTGGGTGAATCGCTTCACGGTGCCGCCGCACCCTGGCGTCTTGCAGGTCTCGCCCTCGCGGTCATAGACCTTGAAGGAGTGCTGGAAATAGCCGAGTTCGCCCGAGGTCTGGCGATGGTCGCGCAAGCTGGAGCCGCCGGCCTTGATCGCGTCGTTCAGCACGGTGTGAATGGCACTCACCAACCGCTTCGCATGATCGGTCGGCTCGCCGCCGCCGACGCCCTTGCGACCCTTGGTCGCGAGTGTCGCGGCAATGCGGCGCGGTGACAGATGCGAGCGATGCAGCGCTTCGCAGACATAGATGTTGCCGAGCCCGGCGACCACGCGCTGGTCGAGCAGCGCGGCCTTCAGGCTCGTCGTCTTGCCCTCGCACGACCGCGCCAGCATCGCAGCATCGAATTCGTTGCCGAGCGGCTCGGGACCGAGGTCGCGCAGCAGTGGCTCGTCCTCAAGCGCGTTGCGCGCGATCACTTTCATGTAACCGAAGCGGCGCGGGTCGTTGAACACGATGTCGGCGCCGGAGGACATCCGAAACAGCACGTGGTCGTGCGTGGAGTCCTTGCCACGCGGGTAGTGAAACTCGCCCGGCGCGGCCTCGTTGTCCGGCTTGATGACGCGGAACGAGCCCGACATGCCCAGATGCATCAGCAGCACGTCGCCGGAGGCGAGATCGGCCATGAGATATTTTGCACGGCGGCCAAGCCCCGTGACGACCTGCCCCTGGAGCCGGGCCACGAAATCGGGCTGGAAGGGAAAGCGCAGATCCGGCCTGCGGGCCTCTGCGACGAGGATTTTCGCACCCTCCATGACGGGCTGAAGGCCGCGGCGGACGGTCTCGACTTCGGGCAATTCAGGCATGGTCAGGCATTCACCTTATGAGGGCGGTGTGATAGCGCCATTGCGGCGGCCGCGCTATGGTCCGCCCAGTGGAGTAGAGTAATGGATCGGCCGGGCGAAACCACGCATTTTGGCTTCAGGGACGTTCCCCTGGGGGACAAGCAGACGCTGGTGAACGATGTGTTTCACAGCGTGGCGTCGCGCTATGACTTGATGAACGACCTGATGTCCGGTGGCCTGCACCGGGTCTGGAAGGACATCATGATCACCGCGCTCAACCCGCCGCGGGGTGACCGGCCGTTCGCGCTGCTCGACGTTGCCGGCGGCACCGGCGACATCTCGTTCCGCGCTGCCAAGGCGGCAGGTCCCGGCTTCCATGCCACGGTGTGCGACATCAACGCCGAGATGCTGGCCGTGGGCCGCGAGCGTGCCGCGAAGCGGCATCTCGAGACCCAGGTCGATTTCGTCGAGGGCAATGCCGAAGCGCTCGCCTTCGCCGACCGCAGCTTTGACGCATATACGATCGCTTTCGGCATTCGCAATGTGCCGCGGATCGACCTGGCGCTGCGCGAGGCCTATCGCGTGCTGAAGCCCGGCAGCCGCTTCCTGTGCCTGGAATTCTCCACCGTCGAGATGCCTGGGCTCGACCGGATCTATGACCTGTTCTCGTTCAAGGTGATCCCGCCGCTCGGCCGCATGGTCACGGGCGACGCCGAGTCCTACCAGTATCTCGTCGAATCGATCCGCAAGTTTCCGAAACCCAACGCCTTCGCCGACATGATCCGCGACGCCGGCTTCGCCCGCGTCAGCTGGCAGACATTGTCCGGCGGCATCGTCGCACTGCATTCGGGCTGGCGTTTGTGATTTCTTCCATTACCCACATTTCGCGCCTGATCCGCGCCGCGTTCGTGTTTGCGCGCGAGGGCGTGTTCGGTTCCGTCGATCCGACCCTGGTGCCGCCGCCAGGGCAACTCGCGCTGAAGCTCGCGCGCCTCGTCGAACGGCGCGGTCCAAAGCACGGACCACGGCTGACGCGCGCGCTGACCCGGATGGGCCCAGCCTATCTCAAGCTCGGGCAGTTTCTGGCCACGCGTCCCGACGTCGTCGGCGTCGTCATGGCGCGTGATCTGGAAAGCCTCCAGGATCGCTTGCCGCCGTTTTCGCAAGCCGAAGCGGAAGCCGCGATCGCGAGCTCGCTGGAGCGTCCGCTCAAGGACGTGTTCGCGAGCCTCGGCCCGCCGGTCGCGGCAGCCTCGATCGCGCAGGTGCATCGCGGCGAAGTCTTGCGCGACGGCATCCGCAAGCCGGTCGCCGTAAAAGTGCTGCGGCCCAACGTGGCCTCGCGATTCCGCCGCGATCTCTCCGATTTCTTCTACGTCGCGCACAAGGCCGAGACCTATTCGAGCGAGGCGCGGCGTTTGCGCCTGATCGAAGTCATCAACACCATGTCGCGCTCGGTCGCGATGGAGATGGACCTGCGGCTGGAAGCGGCTGCAATGTCGGAGATGGCGGAGAACACGGGCGACGATCCTGATTTTCGCGTGCCGACCGTCGACTGGGATCGCACCACGCACAACGTGCTGACGATGGAGTGGATCGACGGCATCGCGCTGAACGATCACAAGCGCCTGGCAGAGGCGCAGGTCGACCTGCCCGATCTCGGCCGCAAGGTGATCCAGAGTTTTCTGCGCCACGCGCTGCGCGACGGCTTCTTCCACGCCGACATGCATCCCGGCAACCTGTTCCTGGATGACGCCGGCCGTCTGGTCGCGGTCGATTTCGGCATCATGGGCCGGCTCGGGATGAAGGAGCGGCGCTTCCTCGCCGAGATCCTGCTCGGCTTCATCACCCGCGACTATCGCCGCGTCGCCGAGGTGCATTTCGAGGCGGGCTATGTGCCGGCGCACCACTCGGTCGAGAACTTTGCGCAAGCGATCCGCGCCATCGGTGAACCCATTCACAACCGCACGGCGGAAGAGATCTCGATGGCGCGGCTGCTGACGCTGCTGCTCGAGGTCACCGGTCTGTTCGACATGACGACGCGGCCCGAGCTGATCCTGCTGCAGAAGACCATGGTGGTGGTCGAGGGCGTCGCGCGCGCCTTCGATCCCAAGCTCGACATCTGGAAGGTCGCCGACCCCGTGGTGCGCGAATGGATCGAGCGCAATCTGGGCCCGCTCGGCCGGGTGCAGGGCGCGCTCTCCGGCGGCAGCGACCTCGCCCGCGTGCTGATGCGCCTGCCCGACATCGCGCAGCGCTCGGTCGCGGTGCTCGAGCAGCTCGAGACCATGACGCGGGAAGGCATCCGGCTGTCGCCGGAGAGCATCGCCGCGATGGGGCGCAGCGAAGGCCGCAAGAACCGCTGGCGCACCGTGGCGCTCTGGATCATTGCCGCCACCTTCATCGGAATCCTGATCGCCGTCCGGAATCTGTGATTGCACTGCAATCACGGAAACGATAGCATCGCTATCATTCCGTGCTGGAGGGGCGTCATGGCAAGCCTGACCATCCGCAAGCTCGACGAGGGCGTCAAAACCTATTTGCGCCTGCGCTCGGCCAGGAACCGCAGGTCGGTCGAGGAAGAGGTCCGGGTCATCCTCGGGGAGCTGATCGAGGGCCGCGAGGAGCCGCTGACGCCGTTTGCGTTGCCGCCGGCCCAGTCCACCGCCCCCACGCCGCAACGGACCGGCGCCCTTCCCGAGGCCAGCGTCACCCTGATCATCGGCGGCGGCATCGCGGCCTATAAGTCGCTCGACCTGATCCGCCGGCTCAAGGAACGCCGGATCGAGGTCCGCTGCGTATTGACCAAGGCGGCGCAGCAATTCGTCACGCCGCTGGCCGTCAGCGCGCTGTCGCATGAGCGTGTCTACACTGACCTGTTCGACCCCCAGAGCGAGTTCGACGCCGGGCACATTCGCCTGGCGCGCGACTGCGACCTGATCGTCGTCGCGCCCGCGACCGCCGACCTCCTGGCGAAGATGGCCAATGGCCATGCCGACGATCTCGCCAGCGCCATCCTGCTTGCGACCAACCGCAAGGTCCTGCTGGCGCCGGCGATGAACCCACTGATGTGGAACAATGCGGCGACCCGCCGCAACGTCACGCAGCTTCAGCGTGATGGCGTAGTGCTGATCGGCCCGAATTCCGGCGAAATGGCCGAGGCCGGCGAAGCCGGAATCGGCCGTATGTCCGAGGCGATCGAGATCGCCACCGCCGCCGAGCGCCTGCTGCGGCCGCCGGTGCCGCGCCCGCTCGCCGGCAAGCGCGTGCTGATCACCGCAGGTCCCACCCACGAGCCGATCGACCCGGTGCGCTATATCGCCAACCGCTCCTCCGGCAAGCAGGGCTTTGCCATCGCCGCCGCCGCGCAGGCTGCCGGCGCCGAGGTGATTTTGGTCAGCGGCCCGGTCGATCTCGGCGATCCCCCGGGCGTGACGGTGAAGCGCGTGGAATCGGCCCGGCAGATGCTGGAGCAGGTGCAGGCGGCGCTTCCGGCCGACATCGCGATCTTCGCGGCCGCGGTCGCCGACTGGCGGGTCGCCAGTGAGGGCGAGCAGAAGCTGAAGAAGACCTCGGCCGGCATGCGGCCGCTTCAGCTGGTCGAGAATCCCGACATCCTCGCCACGATCTCGAAGCTGACCGACCGGCGCCCGCCGCTGGTGATCGGCTTTGCCGCCGAGACCGAGCACCTCATCGACAACGCCAAGTCCAAGCTGGCCCGAAAGGGCTGCGACTGGATTGTCGCCAATGACGTCTCGCCGGCAACCGGCGTGATGGGCGGCGACCGCAACACCGTGCATCTGATCAGTCGCAAGAATGGTGAGGAGGACGGCGAGATCGCAGTTGATTCCTGGCCGGTGATGACCAAGGAACAGGTCGCTATCGAGCTGGTCGCGCATGTCGTCAAGAGCGTGACCGACAAATCCCGGGAGCCGGCATCTTGAGCACGAAAGTCACGGTCGAACTGCAGCAACTGGCCCACGCCGAAGGCCTTCCTCTGCCGGCCTACCAGACCTCCGAAGCCGCCGGCCTCGACCTGATGGCCGCAGTTCCCGACAGCGAGCCGATGACGCTCGCCGCCGGCCAATATGCGCTGGTGCCGACGGGCCTCGCGATCGCGCTGCCGCCCGGCCACGAGGCGCAGGTGCGGCCACGCTCGGGCCTTGCCGCCAAGCACGGCGTCACCGTGCTGAACTCGCCCGGCACGATCGATGCGGACTATCGCGGCGAGATCAAGGTGATCCTGATCAACCACGGCGCGGCGCCCTTCGTGGTCAAGCGCGGCGAGCGTATCGCGCAGATGGTGATCGCGCCGGTGGTGCAGGCCGCGCTGGTTCCCGTGGCGACATTGTCCGCGACCGATCGCGGCGCCGGCGGCTTCGGCTCGACCGGCCGCTAACACACGGCAACTCCAGCCGAATCATCCCGAAGAACTAGGTGGATTGGAACAGCGCGCCCGGCATTTTTGTGGGACCGCCTTTGCGTTCACGATCTGGACTCTTACCGCTGGAGTCACGGTGGGGGTATTGTCGTTTGATTCGCGCGCGACGGGGGTCGCCGCGCGCAAATTCGTGCGATCTGGGGCAACTATGTCAGGCGTGATCGTGTCGATGCGTCGGACGCTGCTGTCGTGCACATCGTTGGCGCGCAACGGCTTGTTGGGAGGCGCTCTCGCGGCGCTGCTGCCGGCTGCGCCGGCTGAGGCTGCCGACCTCGTCGACACACTTTCCATAATGCTGGACTTCAACCGGCAGGAACTCGCGGTGCTGGCCACCGCGCTCGCGCTGCTCGGCTTCTCGGTCGTGGCCGCGATCCTGTTGATGCGCACGCGCGTGCGCACGGCGAACAACGAGGCGCGGCTGCGCGCACGCATCGGGGAACTGCAACTCCAGTCCGACCGCTTCGGCGCGTTGCTGTTCGCCGAGCCGCAGATCCTGATCTCCTGGCCGGCCGGCGACAACCGCGCGCAGATTTCCGGCGACATCTCCATGGTGCTGCCGCGCGATTCCTCGCCCCAGCGCGTCCTCGCGTTCGGAACATGGCTGCCGCCGGAACCCGCGCTTCAAATGGATCACGCGGTCGATGCGCTGCGTGACCGTGGCGACGGGTTCCAGCTGACGCTGACCACCGCGCACGGCCACACGCTGGAGGCCATCGGCCGCGCCATCGGCGGCCAGGCCATCGTCAGGATTCGCGAACTCTCCGGGCTCCGGCGCGATCTGGCCGAGACCAATCTGCGTTACAAGGCCCTCGCCGACGAGACCGAGATGCTGCGCGGCTTTGCCGCCGCCGCACCCTGGCCGATCTGGGCCAAGGCCGAGAACGGCGCGCTGTCCTACGCCAATCCGGCCTATGTGCGCGCGACCGAGGCAAGCAGCGTCACCGACGCCCAGCAGCGCAAGCTCGAGCTGCTCGACAGTGCCGACCGGACCGCGATGGAGCGGGGCCTGAAGGACGCGGCCAGCTTCACCTCGCGACTGCCGATCGTGATCGGCGGCGAGCGGCGCATCTACGACGTCCGCGCGGTCAATGTCGGCAGCGGCAATGTCGGCGTCGCCATCGATGCCAGCGAGGCGGATGCGCTGAGCTCGGCGCTGGTGCGGATGGCGGAGGCGCATCGGCGCACGCTCGACCAGCTCTCCTCAGGCGTTGCCGTGTTCGACGGCCAGCGACGGCTCGCCTTCTACAACGATTCCTACCGCCGGCTGTGGGACCTCGACCGCATCTTCCTCGACGCCAATCCCGACGATTCCAGCGTGCTCGACCAACTCCGCGCAGCGCGCAAGCTGCCGGAGCAGCCGGACTTCCGCGCCTGGAAGGCCAAGCTGCACGAGGCCTATCGCGCGGTCGAGGCCGCCAAGGACACCTGGTACCTGCCCGACGGCCGCGCGCTCTCCGTCGTCACCACGCCGAATCCGGAAGGCGGCGTCACCTATCTGTTCGACGACGTCACCGAAAGCCTCGAGCTCGCCCGCCGCTTCGACGGCATGATCCGCGTCCAGCGCGAGACGCTGGACAGCCTCGCCGAGGGCGTCGCGGTGTTCGGCAGCAACGGCAGGGCGCAGCTGTTCAACCCGGCCTTCGTCCGGATGTGGAAGCTGTCGAGCGACGCCATGCGCGACGAGCCGCACATCCAGACGGTCGAAGGCTGGTGCCATCAGCTGTTCGACGACCCGCAAGTCTGGCGGCAGATCCGCGAGGCCGTCACCTCGATCGAGAGCCGCGCCGACGTGCCGCTGAAGCTGGAGCGCAAGGACGGCAGCGTGCTCGACGGCATGATCCGTCCGCTGCATGACGGCGCGACCATGCTGACGTTCCAGGACATCACCGACACCGAGAATGTCGAGCGTGCGCTGCGCGAGCGCAACGAGGCGCTTGAGGCTGCCGACCAGATGAAGGTGGATTTCGTCCACCACGTCTCCTACGAGCTGCGCTCGCCGCTCACCACCATCATCGGCTTCGCGCATTTCCTCAGCGATCCCTCGACCGGGCCGCTGACGCCGAAACAGGCCGAATATCTCGACTACGTCACCAAATCGACCAACGCCCTGCTGGCGCTGACCAACAACATCCTGGATCTCGCCACGATCGACGCCGGCGCCATGAAGCTGGAACTCGGCCCGGTCGACGTCAGCAAGGCCATCGAGCTCGCCGCCGAGGGTATCCAGGACCGCCTCGCCACCGACCGCATCCGCCTCAAGGTCGAGATCGCGCCCGATATCGGCAGCTTCGTCGGCGACGAGAAGCGCGTGGTGCAGGTGCTCTATAACCTCCTCGCCAACGCCGTCGGGTTTTCTCCACAGGATTCCACCGTCGGCATCAGCGCACGCCGCACCGAACGCAGCGTGGTCTTCACTGTGACAGATTCCGGGCCTGGAATACCTGCCGACATGAAGGACAAGGTGTTCAACTGGTTCGAAAGCCGCTCGCAGGGGTCGCGTCACCGCGGCGCCGGACTCGGCCTGTCGCTGGTGCGCTCCTTCGTCGAGCTGCATGGCGGCAAGGTGCGGGTGGATTCGATCGTGGGCAGGGGCACGGTCGTGATCTGTGACTTCCCGACCGACCAGGCGGCGCATCGCGACGCCGCCGAATGACTGAACCGACCACATTCTCCGTCGCGCTTGTCAACGAGACGGCCACTGCGCAATTGATGGCCGACCTCGCGCTGCTGGTCGGCCCCGGCGATGTCATCACCCTCACCGGCGATCTCGGTGCCGGCAAGACTGCGGCTGCGCGCGCCATGATCCGCTATCTCGCCGGCGACGAGACGCTGGAAGTCCCGAGCCCGACCTTCACGCTGGTGCAGGGTTACGAGCTGCCGCCGTTTCCGGTGGTGCATGCCGATCTCTACCGCGTCGAAGACGAGAGCGAGCTCGAGGAGATCGGCCTGTCGCCGCTTCCCGATGCCACGCTCGTCCTGATCGAATGGCCGGAACGCGCGCCGTCGGCGATGCCGGAAGACCGCATCGACATCGCACTGACGCACCGGCCGGCGCTGGGCTCGAATGCACGCGCCGCCGACATCACAGGTTACGGCAAGGCCGCCGCGCAAGTCGCGCGGCTGAAGGCGCTGCGGGAATTCCTCGAGGCATCCGGCTACATGGATGCAACGCGCAAGCACATGGCCGGCGATGCCTCGACCCGCTCCTATGCGCGGCTGCTGCGTAACGACGAGATCGTCATCCTCATGAACTTTCCGCAGCGGCCTGACGGCGCTGCGATGTACAACGGAAAATCCTACAGCGCGGCGGTGCATCTTGCCGAGAACATCAAGCCGTTCGTTGCCGTCGACGAAGGCCTGCGCGTGGCGGGAGTCTCAGCGCCCGCGATCCACCATTACGATCTCGACCACGGCTTCCTGATCTCCGAGGATTTCGGCAGCGACGGCGTGATCGAAGGCGATCCGCCGCGCCCGATCGCCGAACGTTACGAAGCTGCGACCGACGTGCTGGCCGTGCTGCACAGCAAGACATTGCCGGAGACGCTGCGGCTGGCGGATCAGACCTACACCATTCCTGCCTTCGACACCGAGGCGCTGCTGATCGAGATCGGGTTGATGCCGGAATGGTATCTGCCCGATCGCAACGCGCCGCTGAGCGACGAGAAGCGCGCGGAATTCTTCGCGATGTGGCGCGAGCTGCTGAAGACGCCGCTGGCCGCGCCAAAAACCTGGATCATCCGCGACTACCACTCGCCCAATCTGATCTGGCTCGCCGATCGTACTGGCATGGCGCGCGTCGGCGTGATCGACTTCCAGGACACCGTGCTCGGGCCGCGCTCCTATGACGTAGTGTCGCTGCTGCAGGACGCGCGTATCGACGTCCCTGAGACCCTCGAGCTGACACTGCTGTCGCGCTACATCAAGGCGCGGCGCACGGCCGATGCGAGCTTCGATCCGGCCGGCTTCGCCGAGCTCTACGCCATCATGTCGGCGCAGCGGAACACGCGCCTGCTCGGCACCTTCGCCCGCCTCAACCGCCGCGACGGTAAGCCGCATTATCTGCGCCACCAGCCGCGGATCTGGACCTACCTCCAGCGCTCGCTGGCACATCCCGCGCTGGCTCACCTGCGCGACTGGTATCTCGCCAACGTCCCGCCGCCCCGGGGGGCGTCCCAAGAGCCGTCCGAAGAGCAGCCTCAAGAGCAGCCCCAAAATCAGCCCCAAGCCTGATTCGCAGCCCGATTTACCGCCTGTTAGCCATCGCATCGGTATGATCGCCCGCAGGCAGCCGGACAAGGACGGGGCTGGAGCAAGGGCAGATGGCGGTCAAGACGGACCATCGTGGCAACAGCCGGGTTGTTTTCGAGCGCGGGATACCGGCCCAGATGATGGGGATCGACGGCACCTGGCGGCGCGAGTGCACCATGGAGGACGTCTCCGAGAGCGGCGCCAAGCTGACCATCGACGGCTCGGTCGAGGGCCTGCATCTGAAGGAATTTTTTCTCCTGCTGTCGTCCACCGGACTTGCGTACCGTCGCTGTGAGCTGGCGTGGGTCAACGGCGACCAGATCGGCGTCAATTTTCTCAAGCTCGGCGACAAGAAGAAGAAGGCGCGTTCCACATCCGTTGGGGCGTGACGGCCACACCCGTCGTACAACCGTCACGGCAGGTGGTTAAGGCGGTTAAGACGCGGTGCGGCCAATTGCGGTCCGTGTTAGGATTGCTGCGTACGCGAACTTCAAAAGTTCTCAAGTCCAGGATTCCGGGAAAGACGAGTCTGAGAAAGCGAACGATGTCCGTCAAACCGACCAAAGCCATGGTGCTCGCTGCGGGGTTCGGGCTGCGCATGCGTCCGTTGACGGAGAAGATGCCGAAGCCGCTCGTGCCGGTGGCGGGCCAGCCGCTGCTGGATCATGTGCTCGACAAGCTCGGCGACGCCGGCGTGACCGAGGCGATCGTCAATGTGCACTATCTGCCGGACCAGATCATCAACCACACCGCATCCCGCCAGCATCCGCGCGTGACCATCTCGGACGAGCGCGACCAGGTGCTCGGCACCGGCGGTGGTGTGGTCAAGGCGCTGCCGCTGCTCGGTGACGCGCCGTTCTTCCATGTCAATTCCGACACGCTGTGGATCGACGGCGTGCGCTCGAACCTGGCGCGGCTTGCGGAAAACTTCGACCCTGAGCGCATGGACATCCTGCTCTTGATGGCGCCGACCGCGACCAGCATCGGCTATAGCGGCCGTGGCGATTACGGCATGCTGCCCGACGGCGCCCTGCGCAAGCGCAAGGAAAAAGAGGTCGTTCCGTTCGTCTATGCCGGCGCTGCGATCCTGTCGCCCTCGATCTTCGCCAACGCACCGCAGGGCGAGTTCTCGCTGACCAAGATGTTCGACCGCGCCAACGAGCAGGAGCGGCTGTTCGGCCTCCGCCTCGACGGCGTCTGGATGCATGTCGGCACGCCCGATGCCGTGCATGCGGCGGAAGAGGCATTTCTGGAGAGCGTGGCGTAAGCCGCTCTCGTGTCCCGGACGCGGTGCGGCGCGAAGTGCCGCTCCGCAGAGCCGGGACCCGGCAAGCTCACAAATTCGACCAAGCAGCATAGGCTCCGGCTCAGCAACGCGTCATTTCATGCCGCGTTGCGTCCGGGGGACGAGAGCGGTGTAAAGCGAACAGCGGGGACTATCTCCCCTCCACCCATATCCATTTGAATCCGCCTCCCTATATTGGCGCCTGATTCCCGAATCAGGCAGCCCATGCGCGTTTTCAGCGTTCCCATCTCAGTTCCGTTCCTGCGCACGGTCGTCTCGAGCCTGCTCGACGGCCGGCTGGTCGACGGATTCGAGGCGCGCAAGGAACCGGCGCGGCTTGCGGATGCCACGCTGTACCTGCCGACAAGGCGCGCCATGCGCGTCGTGCGCGAGATCTTTCTCGACGAGATGGCCGCCGATGCGGTGGTCCTGCCGCGCATCGTCGCGCTCGGCGACATCGACGAGGACGAGCTCGCTTTCGCCGACGAGGGCGAGCAGTTCTCCGGCGGAGCGCCGCTCGACATTCCGCCACGGCTTGGCGAGCTCGAACGGCGGCTGACGCTGGCGCAGCTCGTCGCCGCCTGGGCCAAGGGCCCGGTGCTGTCCCCGCTGGTGGTCGGCGGCCCCGCCTCGACACTCGCGCTGGCCGGCGACCTCGCACGCCTGATCGACGACATGGTGACGCGCGGCGTCGACTGGAGCGCGCTCGACGGCCTCGTGCCCGACATGCTCGACCGCTACTGGCAGCACTCGCTCGAATTTTTGCGGATCGCGCGCATCGCGTGGCCCGGCCATCTCGCCGAGATCAACCGGATCGAGCCCGCGGCGCGGCGCGACCTCCTGATCGCGGCGGAAGCCAGGCGATTGACCGCGCATCCCCATGGCCCCGTGATCGCGGCGGGCTCGACCGGCTCGATGCCGGCCACCGCAAAATTCCTGCATGCGGTCGCATCGCTGCCGCATGGTGCCGTGGTGCTGCCCGGCCTCGACACCGACCTCGACGACGACGCCTGGCGCAGCATCGGCGGCGTGCGCGATTCGCTCGGCAAGTTCGCGGAGCATCCGGCGTCGAACCATCCGCAATATGCCATGCACGCGCTGCTGGATCGCTTCGGCATCAAGCGCTGCGATGTCGAGCTGCTTCAACCGGCAGCGGACGGCGGCCGCGATCTGCTCGCCTCCGAATCGATGCGGCCATCTGCCAAGACGGAAGTCTGGCACGACCGGCTGAAGCAACCGGATGTCGCAGCGAAGATCGCCGGCGGCATGTCAAACCTCGCGGTGGTCGAGGCGCCCAATCCCGAAATGGAGGCCCTCGCGATCGCCATTGCGATGCGCGAGGCGCGCCATCTCGACAAATCAGCGGCGCTGGTGACGCCGGACCGCGCGCTGGCGCGGCGGGTGATGGCCGCGCTCACGCGATGGGATCTCGCCTTCGACGATTCCGGCGGCGACGTGCCGATGGAAACGTCCGCCGGCGTTTTTGCGCGCCTGGCATCGGAAGCGGCGACCAAGGGATTGGAGCCGCCGACGCTGCTGGCGATGCTGAAGCATCCGCTGTGCCGGCTTGGCCGGCTGCCTGGCGCATGGAAGGCGGCAATCGAGGGCCTCGAGCTTGCAGTCCTGCGCGGCACGCGGCCGCCTGCGGGCACCGCGGGCCTGCTGCGCGAATTCAATCGTTTCCGCGAGGAGCTGGCAAAGCTGTGGCGCAGCGAGGTCTCCGCGCTGCACCGTGCGGAGCCGCGTGCGCGTCTGAAGGCGGAGGACCTCGATCGCATCCAGGCGCTGATCGATGCCCTGCGACAAGCGTTGGCGCCGATCGAGAATCTCGCGTCATCGAAGCCGTACGACTTCGCCGAGCTCGCGCACCGGCACCGCGAGATCATGATCGAGCTGTCACGCGACGAGCAGGGCATCCCGCTCGCCTTCGAGGAGCGCGAGGGCCTGGCGCTCGCAGCCGCCTTCGACGACCTCCTGCGCGGCGGGACCACCAGCGGATTGATGGTGACGCTGCCTGACTACGCCGACGTTTTCCAGACCGCATTCGGCGATCGCGCCGTGCGGCGGCGGGACAAACCCGGCGCGCGGCTGCAGATCTACGGCCCGCTGGAATCGCGCCTGATGCAGGCCGACCGGATCATCGTCGGCGGCCTGATCGAGGGCGTCTGGCCGCCGGCGCCGCGCATCGATCCCTGGCTCAGCCGGCCGATGCGGCACGAGCTTGGCCTCGATTTGCCGGAGCGCCGCATCGGCCTCTCCGCACACGACTTCGCGCAACTGCTCGGCGGCGACGAGGTGATCCTGACCCATTCCGCCAAGGCCGGCGGCGCACCGGCGGTCGCCTCGCGCTTCCTGCACCGGTTAGAGGCGGTCGCGGGCGCCGAGCTCTGGAAGACGGCCATCCGCGCGGGCGAAAAATACGTGCAGTTTGCCGGCGCGCTGGACCAGCCCGACGAGGTCAAGCCGGTCAAGCAGCCCGAGCCGCGGCCACCGCGCGCGACGCGGCCGCTGAAGATGTCGGTCACCGCGATCGAGGACTGGCTGCGCGATCCCTACACGATCTACGCAAAGCACATTTTGCGGCTCGATGCGCTCGATCCCGTCGACATGCCGCTGTCGGCCGCCGACCGCGGCTCGGCGATTCACGATGCGCTCGGCGAGTTCACGGAAAGCTACGCCACGCGCCTGCCCGACGATCCCGCGCGCGTGCTGCGCGCGATCGGCGAAAAGTATTTTGCGCCGCTGATGGAGCGCCCCGAAGCGCGCGCGCTGTGGTGGCCGCGCTTCCAGCGCATCGCGCGCTGGTTTGGCGAATGGGAGACGGCACGCCGCGACGTGATCGAGGTCATCACTGCGGAGACGCGTGGCGAGATCTCGATCCGGCTCGACCACGAACGCAGCTTCCAGCTCTCCGCCCGCGCCGACCGCATCGAGCGGCGCCAGGGCGGCAGCTATGCCATCCTCGACTACAAGACCGGGCAGCCGCCGACCGGCAAGCAGGTCCGCATGGGCCTGTCGCCGCAGCTCACTCTCGAAGCGGCGATCCTGCGCGAGGGCGGTTTCCCTGACATCGACGCGGGTTCGTCCGTCAGCCAGCTCGTCTATGTGCGCCTGAGCGGCAACAATCCCCCCGGTGAAGAGCGCATCCTCGAGCTCAAGTATAGGCAAGGCGACGAGCCGCAGCCGCCGGACACGGCCGCCGCCGAAGCACGGGCCAAGCTCGAGGCGCTGATCCGCGCCTTCGAGGACGAGAATCAGGCGTACACCTCGCTGAACCTGCCGATGTGGACCAACCGCTACGGCACCTATGACGACCTCGCCCGGATCAAGGAATGGTCCGCGGCCGGCGGCTTGGGGATCGAGGAATGGTGAAGCTGCCGCGTCCCATTCCCGACGAAGTGCGTGCGCGGCAGGCGCGCGCGTCCGATCCGACTGCGTCGGCCTTCGTGTCGGCCAATGCCGGCTCGGGCAAGACCCATGTGCTGGTGCAGCGCGTGATCCGACTGCTGCTGTCGGGCGTGCCGCCGGAAAAGATCCTCTGCATCACCTTCACCAAGGCCGCCGCCGCCAACATGGCCGAGCGCGTGTTCACGACGCTTGGCCATTGGGTCACGCTGGACGACAACGCACTCGACGCGGCGATTAAAGCGGTCGGCATCCCACATCCCGATCGAAAAATACGCCGCGAAGCGCGAAAGCTGTTCGCCTGCGCGCTGGAGACGCCGGGTGGGCTGAAGGTGCAGACCATCCACGCGCTCTGTACCCGGCTGCTTCAGCAGTTTCCGTTCGAGGCCAACGTGCCGGCGCGCTTTGCCGTGATCGACGAGCGCGACCAGACCGACATGATGGAGCGCGCCAATCTGAAGGTGCAGCTCGAGGCCGCGCGCGATCCGGAGACGGTCACCGGCCGCGCGCTGCTCACCGCGATGGCGAGTGCGGCCGACGTCACTTTCAAGGAGGTCGTGCGCGAGGCCTGTCTCAGCCGCGATCATTTCATGGCCTGGACCGACGAGGCCGGCAACGCCGGGGCAGCTGCTGAGCAGATGGCGGCGGTGCTGGGCGTTGATGCGAGCGATCGCATCGAGGACGTCGAAACGGAGATTCTCGACGGCCCGTTCCTGCCGCGGTCGCGCTGGGACGACATCGCCTTCGCGCTGGAAGACGGCACCTCTTCCGACAAGAGCCAGGCCGCTCGTTTCCGCGAGGCCAAGGTGTTTTCCGGCGCTGCACAGGTCGATGCCTATCTCGGCGTCTTCCTCACGGACGAAAAGCTGCCGCGCAAGGCGGTGCTGACCAAGAAGTTTGGCGATCACAACCCATCCGTCGCCCGCCTGTTCGAGAACGAGGTGCAGCGCCTCAGCGGATTGATCGAGAAGCGCCGTGCGGTGACCATGCGCGACCGCACGGCGGCCCTGCTGCACATCGCGACCGCGGCCGCCGCAAACTACCGCCGCGAGAAGCAGGAGCGCGGGCTGCTCGACTACGACGATCTGATCGACAAGACGCTGGCGATGCTGAACCGCGTCTCTTCGGGCTGGGTGCATTACAAGCTCGATCGCGGCGTCGATCATGTGTTGATCGACGAGGCCCAGGACACCAGCCCGCGGCAGTGGGACATCGTCGCGCATATCATTTCGGAGTTCACCGCCGGCGAAGGCGCGCGTGAAGGATTGAGCCGCACGGTCTTCGCCGTCGGCGACGAGAAGCAGTCGATCTTCTCCTTTCAGGGCGCCCAGCCCCGAGAGTTCGACGCACGCCGGCGCGAGCTGCACCGCAAGTTCACCGCCGCCGGGCTGAAATTCGATCCGGTCGCCTTCACCTATTCGTTCCGCTCGGGCGCGGCGATCCTGCACTCGGTCGACCACGTCTTCCGCGAGCCCCAGATCTACAAGAGCATCCATTCGGTCGAGATCGGCCATCCCCTGCACAATGCGCTCGCCGATGCGGGCCCGAGCGTGATCGAGCTGTGGGATCTCGCCGAGCCCGACGACAGGCAGGAGATCGAGGGCTGGCGCGCGCCGTTCGATGGCGTCGCCGCCACCAGCCCCGAGGTGAAGCTCGCCCGCCGCATCCAGACCGAGATCAAGCAACTGGTCGAGAGCGGCACCCTGACCGGGCATGAAGGCGAGCGCCGCCCCCTGCGCTATGGCGACATGCTGATCCTGGTGCGCCGGCGCGGCAATGCGTTCGACGCCGTGATCCAGGCGCTGAAGCACGCCAATGTTCCGGTCGCCGGCGCCGACCGGCTTAAGCTGACCGAGCACATCGCGATCATCGACCTGATGAATCTTGCGGACGCGCTGCTGCTGCCGCAGGACGATCTCGCGCTCGCGGTTGCGCTGAAGAGCCCTCTGTTCGGGCTCGATGACGACGACCTGTTTCAGCTCGCCTGGGGCCGCAAGGGCTCGCTGCGCCGCGCGCTTGCAGAACATGCCGCCACAAGCGAGACGTTCGCCACGGCACTGCGGCGGCTTGAAGCCTGCGAGGCGCTGTCGCGCGACGAGACTCCGTTCGCCTTCTACGCCTGGCTGCTCGGCGGCGACGGCGGACGTGCGCGCATCCTGCGCCGGCTCGGCCATGAGGCCAACGACGCGCTCGACGAGTTCCTGGAGCTGGCGCTGAATTACGAGCGCAAGGCACCGGCCTCCCTGCAGGGTTTCATGGCCTGGCTGCGCTCGGCCGACACCGAGGTGAAGCGCGACATGGAGATCTCGCGCGACGAGGTGCGGGTGATGACGGTGCACGGCGCCAAGGGCCTCGAAGCCTCGGTCGTGTTCATGGTCGACACGACATCATCGCCCGCGGATTCGCAGCGGGTCCGGCTGATCCACGTGCCGCGCGGCAATGGCGGCGAGGTCGTGGTCTGGGCCGGGCGCAAGGCCGATGATCCCAAGCCCGTCGCCGACGCACGCAAGGCCATGATCGAGGAGACCGAGGACGAGTATCGCCGCCTGCTCTATGTCGCGATGACGCGCGCGGCCGATCGGCTGATCGTCGGCGGCTGCATGCCCGGTAACATGAAGACGGTCCGCAAGCTGAGCTGGTATGACCTCATCGACACCGGGCTCACCGGCTCGGGCCTGGACAAGCAGACGATCGAGACGCCGCTCGGCAAGGTGACCCGATTCGCCCGGCCGGAGGATGTCGGGGCGCTCGGCACGCCTGCGATGTCGGTGGATCAATCGATCGCATTGCCGGACTGGCTGCGGACGCCGTTACCGCACGAGAGCGTCGATGACGATCCAGTGCGCCCCTCCGGCCAGTCGGCCGAGGAAGGCCGTAGCGTGCGATCAGGCGAATCGGTGCAGTCGCGCGCGATTGCGCTGCAGCGCGGCACGCTGGTGCACCGGCTGCTGCAATCCCTCCCCGACATCGCCCTCGAGCGCCGGCGCGACGCCGCGCTTGGCTTCATGGCGCGCAACGCGCCCGACTGGACGGAGGCCGACCGGACCGCGCTGGCCGACAAGGTTCTCGCCCTGATCGCCGAACCACGCTTTGCCCCGGTGTTTGCCGCCGGCAGCCGTGCCGAGGTCTCGATCGTCGGCCGATTGGACCGGCCCGGGCGGCCGCCAGCGCTGGTGTCGGGGCAGATCGACCGGCTGGTCGTTGGTCCGGACGAGGTTCTGATCGTCGATTTCAAGACCAACCAGGCGGCGCCCAAAAGCGCCGCTGAGGCGCCCGCCGCCTATGTCCGGCAGCTCGCGCTGTACCGGGCGGTGCTGGCGCGGCTTTATCCCCAAAAGCCGATCCGGGCCGTCCTGCTCTGGACCGAGGCCCTTGAATATATGGAGATTTCAGCCCCCGCGCTGGACGCGGCGCTGGCATCCCTTCATGTCGGCGTGAGCGTCCTTGACCCGGCAAGGAGCCGTTCATAGGTTGACGCCATGATCCGGGGCGCGATTCCACGTCGCGCCGATTCTCTTTCAACCGTACGAGGTGCTCCAATGGCCGTTGGCAAGGTTTCCGATACCGATTTCGAAGCCGAAGTGCTCAAGGCGAACGGCCCTGTGGTCGTCGATTTCTGGGCCGAATGGTGCGGCCCCTGCCGCATGATCGCACCCGCCCTCGACGAGATCGCCGGCGCGATGGGCGACAAGGTCAAGATCGTCAAGCTCAACGTCGACGAGAGCCCGAAGACCGCGTCCAAGTATGGCGTGATGTCGATCCCGACGCTGATGATCTTCAAGGGCGGCGAGATGGCCTCCCGCCAGGTCGGCGCCGCGCCGAAGGCGAAGCTTCAGCAGTGGATCACGTCGGCGGTCTGATCCGCTTCGCGCATAACTGAGAATTCTTCAACGGCCGGCAACACGCCGGCCGTTTTATTTTTGCTCGACGGCAATCACGCCGATCTCGTTTCGGCGAGTTTGGCGAGACTGGCGAGAACATCGGGAAAGTCCGACGCGACAGCCGGACCGATCTCGGACGCTTGCGGCCCTCGCGCGTCAACGGCGTAAACGATGCGCGTGCGTCCTGCCCCAAGGGATTCGATGCGATGGGCGACCTTGATGACGAGATCGCCGACCCGCGTTTCGTCGATGAAGCACGCGTTCTCGCGGATCTCGATCAGCTGCGAGCGCAGCGCCTCCTCGCCGGGAGGCTTCATCGTGAACCACGTCCCGGCCGCAAATGGCCCGCCAATGTCGATCTGCTCGATACCTGCGTTCCAGGTTTTCCAACCGGGCACATCGCGGAAGATGCTCCAGATCGTCTCCGGGGCTGCCGATGTCTCGACCGCGTATTCGCCCCGCCAGACATTGTCGTCGTTCATCGCACGCTGCCCTCTTTGATAAGTACGCTCATCATAAGCGCGCTTATTCAGGAGTCGAGGCAACCGGGACGAAGTGCCCCTATCCGATCCACCCCGTCGCCAATGCATTGGCCAGCTCCGGCTGGCCATTGCGGCGCGCGAGCGCGGCCATCGCCTCGTGGTCATATGCGACGTGCCGGAACGTCACCTGCCATGCACTCCCGACAAGCTCGAGGATCGCATAGCGCGCGTGCGGCGTACCGGCTTCGACGACATGCGGGAATGGATGCACGTCGCGATAGCCGGGGCTACCGACGCTGCCGGGATTGACGATCAGCCGGCCGTCGCGCAACCGCACCGCGCGGGCAAGATGGGTGTGGGCGCAGAGGATCAGCGACTGCGTGACGCCTTGCGCGAACTGCTCGATGCGGTCGAGCGGCGAGAGTGCGACGGTGCCGTCGGGGTGCACGGTATCGAGCCAATAGACTTCATCGTCATCAGGTGTCGCGTGACAGAGGAAGACCTGCTCGCCAAACACCCGCGTCATCGGCTGCGCGCGCAGCCAGTCGAGGTGGGCGGTGTTGAGCGCTTCGTAGGCGGGACGGTCCCACGAGCCCATCTTTTCCGGCGGGCGGTCGAGGAGGTAGCGGTCGTGATTGCCGAGCACGTGCACGGCGTCGAGCTGCATCAGGATCTCGATGGTCCGTCGCGCATCGAGCGGGCCGCTCAGCATGTCGCCGAGATTGACGATGTCGGCGATGCCCTGGGCGTGGATGTCGGCGAGCACCGCCTCCAGCGCGAGATGGTTTCCGTGGACGTCGGCAATCGCGGCGAAACGCATTGGCATTCTCGTCACTCTCGTGCCCCGGACGCAGCGCAGCGCTTCCCTCGCGATGCGAAGCATCGTCGAGTGCGGTGCGCTGCAGAGCCGGGGCCCATGTGGCCTCTGGGTCCCGGCTCTGCGCAGCAACGCTTACGCGTTGCAGCGCGTCCGGGACAAGAGACTATGCAGGAGGCGTGCCGTTGATGCCCAGCACGTGGCCGGCAAGATAAAGCGAGCCGGTGATCAGGATGCGCGGCGGCACTTCGTAGGCGAGCTTCGCCAAGCCGCGCAGCGCGGCTTCGATCCCGGGCGCGGTCTCGACGCGCATGCCGAGGCTGCGCGCGGCATCCGCGAGGCGGTCGACCGGCATTGCATTTTCGGTGTCGGGGATCGGCACCGCGATGATGTGACGGGTCAGGCCGGCGAAATTGGCGAGAAAACCTTGCGCGTCCTTGTTGGCCATCATGCCCGCGATCACGACCAGCGGCCGCGACACCCGCTCTTCGAGATCGCCGAGCGCGGCTGCTGCAACGCGCCCGCCTTCGGCATTGTGGCCGCCGTCGAGCCAGATCTCCGAGCCCTGCGGTCCGAGCGCGAGCAGCTCGCCCGAGGTGATGCGCTGCATCCGCGCCGGCCATTCAGCGCCGACGATGCCCGCCTCGAAGGCCGCCTGGTTGACCTTGAAAGCCGGAATCGCGCGCAGCGTCGCGATCGCAAGGCCGGCATTGTCGAACTGGTGACGGCCGAACAGGCGCGGCGCCGCCAGATCCATCAGGCCGCGATCGTCGGAATAGACCAGGCGCCCGTGCTCGACATTGACGTGCCAGCTCTCGCCCGCGGCAAGCAGCGGCGCGCGCATGCGCCTGGCCTGCGCCTCGATCACGGCCATCGCCTCGCCCGTCTGCTCGGCGCAAATCACGGGCACGCCGCGCTTGATGATCGCGGCCTTCTCGCCGGCGATGGAGGTCAGCGTATCGCCGAGGAAATCCATATGATCCATGCTGATCGGCGTGATCACGCAGGCCGCCGGCGTGTCGATCACATTGGTCGAATCAAGCCGGCCGCCGAGGCCGACCTCGAGCAGCACGACATCGGCAGGGTTCTGCGCGAACAGATGGAAGGCAGCCGCGGTCTTCAGCTCGAACACGGTCGCGGCTTCGCCGGCATTGACCCGCTCGACCTCTTCCAGAGCCGCGCGCAATTCATCGTCGCCGACGAGCACCCCGCCGCCGACGCGGCCGAGCCGGAAGCATTCGTTGATGCGGACGAGATAGGGCGAGGTGTAGGCGTGGACACGCAGGCCGGCGGCCTCCAGCGTCGCGCGCAGATAAGCGAGCGTCGAGCCCTTGCCGTTGGTGCCGGCGATGTGGATCACCGGCGGCAGCTTGTTTTCGGGATGGCCGAGCCGCTCGAGCAGGCGGTGCATCCGCTCCAGCCCGAGATCGATGCGCTTCTGATGCAGGGCCGACAGCCGCCCGATCAATTCACCGAGCGGCGGCTTTGCGCTGTCAGAGTACGCGTTCACGCGTGCGGCGCGGCCGGCGCCGTCTCGGCGGCCGAGACGATCTGCGCCGGACTGACGACCGGCTGCACTGATTTCGATGCGCCTTCCTGCGCCGGCGCCCTGGTCAGCAGGCGGCACAGCCGCGCCAGGGTCGGGCGCAGTTCGTGACGATGCACGACCATGTCGACCATGCCGTGATCCTTCAGATATTCGGCGCGCTGGAAGCCTTCCGGCAATTTCTCGCGGATGGTCTGCTCGATCACGCGCGCGCCGGCGAAACCGATCAGCGCGCCGGGCTCGGCGATCTGGACGTCACCCAACATCGCGTAGGACGCGGTGACGCCGCCAGTGGTCGGGTTGGTCAGCACGACGATGTAGGGCTGTTTCGCCTCGCGCAGCATCTGCACCGCGACCGTGGTGCGCGGCATCTGCATCAGCGACAGGATGCCTTCCTGCATGCGCGCGCCGCCGGACGCGGCGAACACGATGAAGGGCGACTTCTTCTCGACCGCGAGCTCCAGCCCGCGCACGATGGCTTCGCCTGCGGCCATGCCGAGCGAGCCGCCCATGAAATCGAAATCCTGCACGGCGACGACGACGGCGGCGCCTTCGAGCTTGCCGTAGCCGACCTTGATCGCATCGTTCAGATTGGTGCGAGCGCGCGCATCCTTGATGCGGTCGACATACTTTTTCTCGTCACGGAACTTGAGCGGATCGGGCGTGACGTCGGGCAGCGCGACGTCGTACCAGGTCTCGTTGTCGAAGATCGACTTCAGACGCGCCACCGCACCCATGCGCATGTGGTAGTTCGAGCCGGGGATGACGAACTGGTTGGCCTCGACGTCCTTGTAGAACACGAGCTGTCCGGAATCCGGGCACTTGATCCACAGATTCTCCGGCGTCTCCCGCCGCAGCATGTTGCGGATCTTCGGCCGAACCACATTGGTAAGCCAGTTCATGGTTTGCTCCGATGTGCGCGCCCCGCGGAAGGGCCGCCTGAAGGATATATGGCGGCCGGGCCTCTGCCCGGCAAGCCGCCGTGTTCGCCCGCCCCCAAAGCGGAATTATGGCCTATTCGGCCGCAGCTTTCGCGCCCTTGACACCCTGGGCCAGGGCCGCCGTCAGCTCGGCCACGGCGTTAACGGTTTTGGCGGTCGCGCGACCCTCGGCATCGAGGCTGTTCTTGAGTGCATCGACCAGTGCCGTGCCGACCACCGAACCATCGGCCTTCTCGGCAATGGCGCGCGCCGCCTCTGGCGTGCGGATGCCAAAACCAACGCAGATCGGCAGCTTGGTATGCCGCTTGATGCGCGCGACAGCTTCACCGACGGCATTCGCATCCGCCGCCGCGGCACCGGTGATGCCGGCGATAGAGACGTAGTAGACAAAGCCTGATGTGTTCGCGAGCACCGCGGGCAGGCGCTTGTCGTCGGTGGTCGGGGTCGCGAGGCGAATGAAGTTCAGGCCCGCCTTCAGCGCGGGAATGCAGAGCTCGTCGTCTTCCTCCGGCGGCAAATCGACGATGATCAGGCCGTCAACGCCGGCCGTCTTGGCATCGGCCAAAAACTTGTCGACACCGTAAATGTAGATCGGATTGTAATAGCCCATCAGCACCAGCGGCGTGACGTTGTCGTCCTTGCGGAAGTCGCGCACCAGTTCCAGCGTCTTCTTCAAGGTCATGCCGTTCTTGAGCGCGCGCAGACCTGCCGCCTGAATCGAGGGACCATCGGCCATCGGATCGGTGAAGGGAATGCCGAGTTCGATGACGTCGGCGCCTGCCTTGGGCAGCGCCTTGACGATATTGAGCGACGTCGAGAGATCGGGATCGCCGGCCATCACATAGGTGACGAAGGCCGAGCGGCCCGCTTTCTTCAGCTCGGCGAAACGGGTGTCGATACGCGTGGTCACTTGCTCTTGCCCCTCAGGATGTCGCCGACCTGCGGGACGTCCTTGTCGCCGCGGCCGGAGAGATTGACGACCATCAGGTGATCTCTCGGCCGCTTCGGCGCGAGCTCCATCACCTTGGCGATGGCATGCGCCGGTTCGAGCGCGGGGATGATGCCTTCGAGCCGCGACAGCAGCTGGAACGCTGCGAGTGCCTCGTCATCAGTCGCGGAGAGATAGTTGACGCGGCCGATCTCATGCAGCCAGGAATGCTCGGGGCCGATGCCGGGATAGTCGAGGCCGGCGGAGATCGAATGCGCGTCCTGGATCTGGCCGTCCGCATCCATCAAGAGATAGGTGCGGTTGCCGTGCAGCACGCCGGGACGGCCGCCTGCGATCGAGGCCGCATGCAGTTGCGTGAGCCCATGGCCGGCGGCTTCGACGCCAAAGATTTCGACGGAGGGATCGTCGAGGAACGGATGAAACAGGCCCATCGCGTTCGAGCCGCCGCCGATGCAGGCGACCAGCGAATCCGGCAGGCGTCCCTCGACCTCCTGCATCTGCGTCTTGGTCTCGTTGCCGATGATCGACTGGAAGTCGCGCACCAGCGTCGGATAGGGATGCGGGCCCGCCACCGTGCCGATGCAATAGAACGTGTTGTGCACGTTGGTGACCCAGTCGCGCAGCGCCTCGTTCATGGCGTCCTTCAGCGTGCGCGTGCCCGACTGCACCGGGACCACCGTTGCGCCCAGCATCTCCATGCGGATGACGTTGGGCTGCTGCCGTTCGACGTCGACGGCGCCCATATAGACCACGCATTCGAGGCCGAAGCGCGCGCACAGCGTCGCGGTGGCAACGCCGTGCTGGCCGGCGCCGGTCTCGGCGATGATGCGCTTCTTGCCCATGCGCCGTGCCAGCATGATCTGGCCGAGCACGTTGTTCACCTTGTGCGAACCGGTGTGGTTGAGCTCCTCGCGCTTGAGGTAGATCTTGGCGCCGCCGAGATGCTCGGTGAGGCGCTCGGCGAAATAGAGCGGCGAAGGCCGGCCGACATAGTTCTTGAGATAGCCGTTCATCTCGGCCTGGAAGGCCGGATCGGCCTTGGCCGCGGTGTAGGCCTTTTCCAGATCGAGGATCAGCGGCATCAGGGTTTCGGCGACGAAGCGGCCGCCGAAAATGCCGAAGTGCCCGCGCTCGTCGGGACCGCTGCGGTAGGAATTTGGTTTGGCGATGTTCATCGAACGCTCAACTCTTGACTTGCATCTTGGGTGGCGCGCGCGGCGCGAATGAAGGCCTTGATCAGCTCGGGATCCTTGACGCCGGAGGCGCTCTCGACACCGGAGGAGACGTCGACGCCGCCGGCGCGCGTGACCCGAAGAGCCTCGGCGACGTTGTGGGCATCAAGTCCGCCCGAGACCATATACGGCAGCTTGAGTTCCAGGTTTTCGAGCAGATGCCAATCGAAGGCGGCGCCGAGGCCGCCGGGACGTGTCGCGTCCTTTGGCGCCCGCGCGTCGAACAGGATGCGATCGGCAACCTCTGCGTAGCCAGGCAGCACGGCGAGATCGGCGGCGGTTGCGACCGGCACCGCTTTCATCACCGGACGGCCGAACCGCTGCTTGATGTCGCGCAGGCGCGCGACGCTCTCCTTGCCGTGGAGCTGAAGGATATCCGGCGACAGCGCGTCCATGATGTTGTCGAGCGTGGCGTCATCGGCATCGACCGTGAGCGCGACCTTGAGCGCGCGCCGCTTCACCTGGCGGCCGAGGTCGCGGCCAAGCTCCAGAGAGACGTGCCGCGGCGACGGCGGAAAGAACACGAACCCCACCATGTCGGCGCCGGCGTTGAGCGCTGTTTCGAGCGTCTCGCCCGTGGACAGGCCGCAGATTTTGACGAGCAGGGACATGGTCTCAAAGCAGGTGAAGGCCGAGGGTCTGCGGCCGGAAAACCGAGTTTTCGGTTGCGGCCGCTTCTACAACGTCGCGCGCTGCTTGTCTCGCCCGATGGGCCCGTAAAGGCCAACCCCGGAGGGAACGGGGAGGCGCTGGGGCTGGGGCTTCGCTGCGGCTGCCTGGGCCCGCAGATCGGCCAATTGGGTCCTGGCAGCCCGTGCCTCCGCATCATTCCGGCGCGCCGCGCGGCGCCAGCGCCGCTGGCCGAACCAGACAGCGCAGCCGCCCGCGAGGACCCCGAGGGCCGCCACCAGGATGAGGAGCAGGAACAGCGGCAACGTCACCGAGAATGACGGGTCGTTCGTAATGAAGGGATCGAATGAGACCGTGACGAAATGCCGGTTGGCGACGGCAAAGGTCACCAGGATCAGGCCCAACGGAATCACGATCAGCGCGGTCAGGAACTTTCGCATCTCGCTTCGCTCGCCTTGAATCAAGCTTCCGGCCGCATCGCTCGCGACCGCGGAAAACCCTGACGCCGGTCTCAGTCTGGCGCGCCTGGATCCGGATGGTCGCGGTTCAGCCGTTCGCGCATTTCCTTGCCGGTCTTGAAGAACGGAACGCTCTTCTGATCGACGGGTACATGGGCGCCGGTGCGCGGATTGCGCCCTGCGCGCGCAGGGCGATGCTTGACCGAGAAGGCACCGAAGCCGCGCAACTCGACGCGATCACCGCGCGCGAGAGCCGCTACGATCTCTTCGAGAATCGCATTCACAATGTTCTCGACATCCCGCTGGTACAGATGCGGGTTGTGCTCGGCGATACGCTGAACAAGTTCGGATTTGATCATCGAGAGATAGGACCCGGAAGCGTGCGGATGACCATTTCCGTGAAAATACTGTGATCTGTCAAGACGCTAAATGAAGGTTGAGCGTCGGGAAAATGCGTGACAAATGCCGAAAAAGCGGGCTGCCCCGCCACCCGCCAGACGGGAAAAGCCTCTGAAGCTCGCCCGGTTCCATCAATTTGACGCAGCCGGCTGCCACAGGGCCAGCATTCCATCCATTCCGAGCCGATCGACGGCCTGCGCGACGCCGGTTTGCCCGATCTGATGCGCAATCGAGCCTAAACCAAGCGCTTCCAGCGTGACGACAGCAGCCGTTTTAAGGAACGGCAGATCGCCAAAGCGGGGCTGGAGCTTGTAATCGCGGACGGTGAGGCCCTTCTTGACGCCCTTCTGCTCGACCAGCCAGGTCACGGCGGTCTTCTCGTCGCCGAGCTGATCGATCAGCTTGAGATCGATCGCCTGGCGTCCGGTGAAGACGCGGCCATCGGCGACTTTTTCGAGCTGCGTGTCATCCATGCCACGCCGCTCCTTCACCAATCCCTTGAACCAGGCATAGGAATCCTTCACCAGCGCATCGAGCGCGGCGCGTGCCTCGGGGCTGGTCGGCTCAAAACCGTTCGGCGCGGCCTTCAGCGGCGAGGATTTGACCTCCTCGACCTTCACACCGACGGTCTTCAGCAGCTCCGTGACGTTGGGAAACTGGAACAGCACGCCGATCGAACCGACCAGCGAGCTCTGCTGGGCAATGATGTGGTCGCTCGCAATCGCCGTGATGTAACCGCCGGACGCGGCGAGGCCTTCGACCACGACGACCAGCGGCTTCTTCGCCTTCAGCCTCACAAGCGAGTCATAAAGCTGCTCGGAGCCGGCGGTGGTGCCACCCGGCGAGTTGATGTGAATGATGACGGCGGCGGCCTGCGAGTTCTCCAGTCGCTCCAGCGCCTGGGTGCGATCGGAGTCGCTGCGGATCAGGCCATCGATCTGGACCCGCGCGATCGAGCCGGCGGATGCGAACGTGCCGCGCGCACCGGGTGTTGCGATCAGCGCGACGCCCGCGATCGCCGCGATCGCGATCAGCGCAGCCATCACGCGCCAGAACGTCAGCTTGCGACGAATCCTGCGGCGATCGACGATGATGTCCGAATCGAGCGACATCGGAATATCTCCAAATGAAAGGCTGGGCGCGTTGTGCCGTCACAGCGTGACCATTGGCTTATCTGGATACATCAATTGCGGCGTAATTTGAAGAAAACAAGGCTGCGTGAGGCCGGATGGTAGCCAAGCACTCAGATGTCATCCCCGCCTAGTGCGCAATTGCGCACGGGCGCGGGGATCCATAACCCCAGGGAGAAGTTGTCGCGCGAGTTGGCAACCACGAGTCTTCGCCAAACTCGATCCTGTGGTTATGGGTCCCGGGCTCGCGCTTCCGCCTTCGCTCTTCGAGCTACGGCGGACAAGTCGCGCGCCGCGGGATGACAATTGGGTATGCCGCCGCAACAAAAAAGCCCCGGCTCGCGCCGGGGCTTTGATGGTTGCGAAACGGGTGTTTCGCTTACTTGTCGCGGTTCTTGAGCGCGGTGCCGAGAATGTCACCGAGCGTCGCCCCCGAATCGGAGGAGCCGTACTGCGCGATGGCTTCCTTCTCTTCGGCGACTTCGAGCGCCTTGATCGACACCTGGACCTTGCGGGCCTTCTTGTCGAACTGGATCACGCGGGCATCGACCTTCTCGCCGACGGCGAAGCGCTCGGCGCGCTGGTCGTTGCGGTCACGGGCGAGCTCCGAACGCTTGATGAAGGTCGAGAAGTCGGTACCGGTGATCTTCACCTCGATGCCGCTTTCCTTCACTTCGAGCACTTCGCAGGTCACGACCGCGCCCTTCTTGACATCGCCCGGCTCGGCGAAGGGGTCGCCTTCGAGCTGCTTGATGCCGAGCGAGATACGCTCCTTCTCGACGTCCACATCGAGCACCACGGCTTTCACCACGTCGCCCTTCTTGTAGTTGTCGATCACCTGCTCGCCCGGAAGCTTCCAGTCGAGGTCGGAGAGATGGACCATGCCGTCGACGTCGCCCTCGAGGCCCAGGAACAGACCGAACTCGGTCTTGTTCTTGACTTCGCCCTCGACCACCGAACCGGTCGGGTGACCTTCGACGAAGACCTCCCACGGGTTGCGCATGGTCTGCTTGAGGCCGAGCGAGATGCGGCGCTTGACGGAATCGACTTCCAGCACCTGCACTTCGACTTCCTGCGAGGTCGAAACGATCTTGCCGGGGTGCATGTTCTTCTTGGTCCACGACATCTCGGAGACGTGGATCAGGCCTTCGATGCCCGGCTCGAGCTCGACGAACGCACCGTAGTCGGTGATGTTGGTGACGCGGCCGGTGAAGCGGGCACCCAGCGGGTACTTGGCTTCGATGCCCTGCCACGGATCGTCCAGCAGCTGCTTCATGCCCAGCGAGATGCGGTGCGTCTCGTGGTTGATCTTGATGATCTTGACCTTCACGGTCTGGCCGATCGAGAGCACCTCGGTCGGGTGGTTGACGCGGCGCCACGCGATGTCGGTGACGTGCAGCAGACCGTCGATACCGCCGAGATCAACGAACGCACCGTAATCGGTGATGTTCTTGACCACGCCGTCGATGACCTGACCCTCTTCGAGGTTCTGCACCAGCTCCTGACGCTGCTCGGCGCGGGTCTCTTCCAGCACCGTGCGGCGGGAGACGACGATGTTGCCGCGGCGGCGATCCATCTTGAGGATCTGGAACGGCTGCGAGTTGTTCATCAGCGGCGCAACGTCGCGGATCGGACGGATGTCGACCTGCGAGCGCGGCAGGAAGGCCACGGCACCGTCGAGGTCGACGGTGAAGCCGCCCTTGACCTGGTTGAAGATGACGCCGTTGACCTTCTCGTTGTTCTGGAAGGCCTTCTCGAGCTTGCCCCAGCTCTCTTCGCGGCGCGCCTTGTCGCGCGACAACACGGCTTCGCCGAGGGCGTTCTCGATGCGATCGAGGAACACTTCGACCTCGTCGCCGACCTTGATCTCGCTCTCACGGCCGGGGCCGGAAAATTCGCGCAGGGCAACGCGGCCCTCGGTCTTCAGGCCGACGTCGATGACGGCCATGTCTTTTTCAATTGCAACCACCTTGCCCTTGACGACGGAGCTCTCCTGCAGGTTGCCACCTGCGAAGGACTCGTCGAGCATCGCGGCGAAATCGTCGCGCGACGGGCTATAGGTATCAGCAGAAATCGAAGCCATTTGTTCTCCAGTTGCGGATGTCGTGCCGGCCGTTGGGTTCATGGGCGCATCGCACACGCAGTGTCGGAAGGTCCGCAAGACCTTCGAGCGACCGCTCGTTGCTCCGGCATGGAGGCGGAACAGCGGAGGCGGGCCGGCTGAGGCCCGCGCGTTCGATACGTGGAAATCTTGGTCCGGAGCCTGGATCGCGCCGGGCCCAAACAGGGGACCGGGGTTATCGACCTCAAAGAGCGGGAGCGGGCGCTTCCTCCAATGACGGCGGCGGCTTAACCCCGCGACCGGCCCGCTCGGACGGCCTCGATAATGTCGATGGCGGCCCGGACGCCGCCTTCTATATCCAGTTGGGAGTTATCTAGCAAGTAAGCATCCGGGGCCGGTTTCAAGGGCGCAATCGGCCGGTTCTTGTCGCGCTCGTCGCGCCGGATGATGTCAGCGAGCACCGCCGCCTCGTCCGCCTCCTCGCCCCTCGCCTTGGCCTCCATGGTCCTGCGGTGGGCGCGGACCCTGGGGTCGGCCACGACGAAGATCTTCACGTCGGCATGGGGGCAGATCACGGTTCCAATGTCCCGGCCGTCGAGCACGGCGCCGGGCGGATCGGCGGCGAATTGCCGCTGGAAATTGAGCAGGACCTCGCGAACCCTGGGGATCGCCGAGACGATCGAGGCGCCCTCGCCGGCCTCCTGGGTCTTCAGGGCGGGATTGCCGAACTTTTCGGGATCAAGCTCCAGCGCAGCCTGCACCGCAGCCGCCTCGTCCCGGAGATCATGACCGGATTCCACCACGGCGTAGGCCACCGCGCGATAAATGACGCCGGTATCGAGATGACGATAGCCGTAATGGTGGGCGAGGCGCTTGCCGAGCGTCCCCTTGCCCGAGGCCGCGGGCCCGTCGATGGCGATGATCATGAAAACTCGGCCCCAAGCGAACGCATCATCGGGATGAAGTCCGGGAAACTGGTGGCGATGAAGGCGGTGTCGTCGACGGTCACGGGCTGGTCGGAGGCGCAGCCCATCACCAGCGCGGACATCGCGATGCGATGATCCATGTGCGTGGCGACAGTGCCGCCGCCCGGAACGTGGCCGCGGCCCTCGACGATCAGATCGTCGCCGGAAACCTCCACCTTCACGCCGTTGACGCGGAGCATGTCGGCGGTGGCCTCAAGCCGATCGGATTCCTTGACGCGCAGCTCCTGGAGGCCGCGCATGATCGTCGTGCCCTCGGCGAAGGAAGCCGCCACCGCCAGCACGAGATATTCGTCGATCATCGAGGGTGCGCGCTCCGGCGGCACCTCGACGCCGCGCAGTTTCGACGCGCGCACGCGCAGCTGCGCCATCGGCTCGCCGGCATCGCCGCGGACTTGGCTTTCCTCGATCGAGGCGCCCATTTCGCGCAGCGTGGTGAACAGGCCGGTACGCAGCGGATTGGTCATCACGTCGGACAGGACGACATCGGAGCCTTCGACGATCAGCGCCGCGACGATTGGGAAGGCCGCAGAGGAGGGATCGGCGGGCACCACGACGGTGGCGCCATGCAGCTCGGGCTGGCCAATGAGCGTGATGCGGCGGCCGTGCTGACCCTCCTGCGCGGAGGTAATGTCGGCGCCAAAGTGCTTCAGCATCAGCTCGGTATGGTCGCGGCTGGCCTCGGTCTCGATCACCGTCGTGGTGCCGGGCGCGGCCAGGCCCGCCAGCAGCACGGCCGATTTGATCTGGGCCGAGGCGATCGGGGTCTTGTAGGTGATCGGCAGCGGATCGCGCGCGCCCTGGACGGTCAGCGGCAGACGTCCGCCCTCGCCGCCGGACACCACTTTGGCGCCCATCTTCTCGAGCGGATCGAGGATCCGGCGCATGGGGCGGCTGCGCAGAGAGGCATCGCCGTCGAAAACCGCCGAAATCGGGCAGCCGGCGACGGCGCCCATGACGAGCCGGCAGCCGGTGCCGGAGTTGCCGAAATCAAGCGGCGCCCTGGGCTCGGCAAAGCCGGCGACGCCGACGCCGTTCACCTTCCAGGCGAAATCGCCGGTGCGCTCGACCCTGGCGCCCAGCGCCTGCATGGATTTGGCGGTGTTGAGGACGTCCTCGCCCTCGAGCAAGCCCGAAATCCGGGTCTCGCCGACCGCGAGCGCGCCCAGGATGAGGGCGCGGTGGGAGATCGACTTGTCCCCGGGGACCCGTACTTTCCCGGTCAGGGGACCGCTTGCGCGCGACTGAAGCGGCGTCGGCTTGTCGGAATCAGTCAAGTTTGTGTCCTTGGATAGGCCCGAAACGTCCCTGCGGGGCTCGCGGGGCAGGTACCACAAGGTCTGCCCGCCGTCACGGGCATGTCTTTCTCCCGTAATGCGCTATTGACAGCGGGCCGCCAACTAGCCAAGTGAAACACCGCTTTTCAGACATTCCCAGGATTCCTGCCGTGGCCAAGTCCGAACTCGGAACCAAACGTATTTGCCCGACCACGGGCAAGAAGTTCTATGACCTCAACAAGAATCCGGTGATCTCGCCCTATACCGGCGAAGTCGTCCCGATCGCGCCTGTGGCGCCGGCCCGCGCGACTCGCGGCGCCGAACCTCGCCACACGCCGGCTGCCGACACCACGCCGGAGCCGGCAGAAGTCGAAGAGGTCTCGCTCGAGGAGGCCGACGCCGAGGAAAACACCGGCAAGGTCAAGGCCGCGGTGCCCGAATCCGAGGACGACATCGAGGTCGACGAGACCATCGAGGACGATGACGACGATGATTCGACCTTTATCGCCGACGACGAAGAGGGCGATGAGGACGTCACGGACATCATTGGTGATGTCGGAGGTGATGAAGAGACTTGAGATCAGCCCTGATCTGTGAAAAAGGGTGCACCGCGCGAGTCACCAGGCTCGGCGGTCGGGAGTGATCCACCAGGATCCTGCCAACTGGAAGACTAAGGGGCCATAGCTCAGCTGGGAGAGCGCTTGCATGGCATGCAAGAGGTCGGCGGTTCGATCCCGCCTGGCTCCACCAGCCTTCGCTCGCTTCGCGAGCTTCGGCTGGGCAAGCCCGGGAAGTCCCTCGTAGCGAAGTGAGCGAAGGCTGTCCCGCCATAGCCCGAAGGGCGGCGGCGGACTTCATCGAGGATCACCAGCGAAGCCCCGTGATGGTTCCAAGCTGCTATCCTGCCCTCCGGGGAGGAAGCAGAATGAAATACGTCTATATCCTCGAAAGTCTCAATTCCGAGCATTTCTACGTCGGCATCACCGACGACCTACGGGCCCGTTTAGCCAAGCATAACGCCGGCGAGGTGCCACACACGTCGAAATATGGGCCTTGGAGAATTCGGACCTATTTCGCCTTTGATGACGCGGCACGCGCTGTCGCGTTCGAGCGATACCTGAAATCGGGCTCGGGGCGCGCCTTCGCGAAGAAGCACTTCTGATCGCCCCCCTACTCCCCGATCACCGCATTCAACCGATCCCGCAGCGCGACGATCTCGTCCTTCATCGCGACCAGCTCCGACACCGAGCAATCCGACGCCGCCAGGATCGATTGCGGCACGGCGCGCGCTTTTTCCTTCAAGGCATGGCCCTGCGGGGTCAGCGCGATCAGCACCTGACGTTCGTCCTCGCGCGAGCGCGTGCGCTTAACGAGGTGGGCGGCCTCGAGGCGCTTGAGCAGCGGTGTCAGCGTGCCCGAATCCAGGAACAGCTTTTCGCCGATGTCCTTGACCGGCACGTCGTCACGCTCCCACAGCACCAGCATCACCAGATATTGCGGATAGGTCAGGCCGAGCCGGTCGAGCAGCGGCTTGTAGACGCGGTTGAAGGCATGCGCGGCCGAATAGACCGCGAAGCAGATCTGATTGTCGAGGCGCTGCGGGTCCAGCGCCGATAATTTCCGGGGCATCGAGAATCTCACGCGGTTTCCTCCATTCTGGGACCGGGCGGCCGTACATTCAATTGCGAACAATTAAATGTGAGGCATGCAGATTTCAATTGCGCGCAATCTAATTGTTTGCGATGTAGGTTCCACCCCAACCCGAAGACCTGAGGAGACGAAAATGTCGGTAAACGTCCTGTACAAGACCAGCGCCAAAGCCACCGGCGGCCGCGACGGCCATGCGGCGACCCTCGACGGCGCGCTCGACGTCAAGCTCACCACCCCGAAGGAGCTCGGCGGCGGAGGCGGCGCCGGCAACAATCCCGAGCAGCTGTTTGCGGCCGGCTATGCCGCCTGCTTCATCGGCGCGATGAAGTTCGTGGCCTCGCAGGGCGGGCCGAAGGTTCCGGCTGACGCCTCGGTCACCTCCACCGTCGGCATCGGCCAGCGCTCGGCCGGCGGCTTCGGTCTCGACATCGATCTTGCCGTCTCGCTGCCGGGCCTTGCCCGGGCGGAAGCTGAGGCGCTGGTCGAGAAGGCCCACCAGGTGTGCCCCTACTCCAATGCCACGCGCGGCAATGTCGACGTTCGCCTGACGGTCGTCTGATCAAACGGCGGATTGGCTGGCCCGAGATCCCCCTCGGGCCGGCCGCTTCCCTTTAGTCTAGTTGTTTTGCCACGTTGCGGGATTGCACGGCGGCACCGCATACGCCCCTACGCACCAAGCCATTGCTGGCGCAAAAAAACCTCGCTAGGCCTGTGATCAATCATCGACACAGGGGAAGCGAAGGCATGACTGAAGCCGTTTTGGGCGCAATGAGCGGACTGCGCGTCATCGATCTCACGCGCGTGCTCGGCGGTCCCTACTGCACCCAGATCCTCGCCGACCACGGCGCCGACGTGATCAAGGTCGAGCCGCCCGCCGGCGACGAGGTGCGCGACTGGGGCCCTCCGTTCCACGACGAAGACGCGGCCTATTTCATCGGCATCAACCGTAACAAGCGCTCGATCGGCCTCGACCTCGCCTCCGAGGGCGGCCGCCTCGTGCTGCTCAAGATGCTGGAGACCGCCGACGTCCTGATCGAGAATTTCAAGCCGGGCACGCTGGAGAAATGGGGCATCGGCAACGATGTGCTCAGCAAGAAATTCCCGCGCCTCGTGCATTGCCGGATCTGCGGCTTCGGCGCCGACGGTCCGCGCGGCGGCAATCCCGGCTATGACGCCATCATCCAGGCGATGACCGGCATGATCGCGGCGACCGGTTCGCCCGAGAGCGGACCGATGCGGATCGGCGTGCCGCTGGTCGACATCACCACCGGCCTCTATGCGGCGATCGGCATCCTGATGGCGCTGTCGGAGCGGCAGCGCTCGGGCCAGGGCCAGTTCCTGGAGACGACGCTGTATGAGACCGGCCTTGCCATCATGCATCCGCACACCGCGAATTATTTCATGCACGGCAAGCCGCCGTCGCTCACCGGCAACGAGCATCCCAACCTCGTGCCTTACGCGATCTTCCCGACCAAGACCGACGACATCTTCATCGGTGTCGGCAATGACGGCACCTTCCGCAAGCTCGCCAAGGAGATCGGCAAGCCCGAGCTCGGCACCGATCCGCGCTTTGCCCGCAACAAGGATCGCATCGCCAATCGCGAGGCGCTGCGGGCCGAGCTTGCCGCCGTGTTCAGCCAGCACGAGGCCGAGCCGCTGTGCAATCGTCTGCTCGCCGCCGGCCTGCCCGCAGGTCCCGTGCAGAAGATCGACCAGGCCTTGACCAACGCGCACACGATCGCCCGCGGCGATGTCATCGAGAAGGACTGGTACAAGGGCGTGGCCTCGCCGATCCGGCTCGATCGCAGCAAGCCGAGCCTGCGGCGCCTGCCGCCGAAATTCAGCCAGCACTCCCAGGAGGTGCTGGGCGAGTTCGGCTACTCCAAATCGGAGATCGACGCGATGGTCGAGCAGGGCACCGTCTGCGGCCCCGAGCGCAAGCGCTAAACGCCCTCGCCGCCTCACCCGAGCAAATGCCGCACTGCGGCGCGGGCACGCATGTGCACCGCGAACGGAGGAGGCTGCGCGCTCGGCATTCGCCTATTTGACGGCTTCCCTTTTGGCCGCGCTTGCTGCTTTCGTTTCTCCCGCTTACACAGTCATGTGAACGTCATATGGCGCTGCTAGCGCAAGCGCTTCTTTTTGACGGCCAAGGGAGGTTTACTTGATGGCTCTTCGACACTTTGGGGCGGCTGCCGCAGTTGCAATCACGTTCGGCATGGGCGCATCGCCGGCCTTGGCCGTGACCGAAATCCAGTGGTGGCACGCGATGACCGGCGCCAACAACGACGTCATCGTCAAGCTCGCCACCGACTTCAACGCCTCGCAGACCGACTACAAGGTGATCCCGACCTACAAGGGCAACTATCCCGATACGATGAACGCCGGCATCGCGGCGTTCCGCGCCGGCAACGCCCCGCACATCATGCAGGTGTTCGAAGTCGGCACCGCGACCATGATGGCCGCGACCGGCGCCGTAAAACCCGTCTACAAGCTGATGGCCGAGGCCGGCGAGAAGTTCGACCCCAAGATCTATCTGCCCGCCATCACCGGCTACTACTCGACCTCGAAGGGCGAGATGCTGTCGTTCCCGTTCAACTCGTCGTCGACCGTCATGTGGGTCAACCTCGACGAGCTCAAGAAGGCGAACGTCGAGATCCCCAAGACCTGGCCCGAAACGTTCGAGGCCGCCAAGAAGCTGAAGGCTGCGGGTCATGACACCTGCGGCTTCTCCGGCTCCTGGGTCACCTGGGTCAATCTCGAGCAGCTCTCCGCCTGGCACAACGTGCCGCTCGCCAGCAAGGCCAACGGCCTCGACGGCTTCGACACCGTGCTGGAGTTCAACGGCCCGCTTCAGGTCAAGCATCTCGAAACCCTGGTCGAGCTCCAGAAGACCAAGACCTACGACTATGCCGGCCGCACCAACACCGGCGAAGGCCGCTTCACCTCCGGCGAATGCCCGATCTACCTGACCTCGTCGGCATTCTTCGGCAACGTCAAGGCGCAGGCCAAGTTCAACTTCACCGCCGTGCCGATGCCATACTATCCGGACGTCAAGGGCGCGCCGCAGAACTCGATCATCGGCGGCGCTTCGCTCTGGGTGATGGGCGGCAAGTCGGCCGACGAATACAAGGGTGTCGCGAAGTTCCTGACCTTCCTCTCCGACACCGATCGCCAAGTCTACATCCACAAGGCCTCGGGCTATCTGCCGATCACCAAGGCGGCCTACGCCAAGGCGAAGGAAGAAGGTTTCTACAAGGATCAGCCCTATCTCGAGACCCCGCTGCTCGAGCTGACCAACAAGGAGCCGACCGAGAATTCGCGCGGATTGCGTCTCGGCAACATGGTTCAGCTGCGTGACGTCTGGTCGGAAGAGATCGAGCAGGCGCTGGCCGGCAAGAAGACCGCCAAGCAGGCGCTGGATGCTGCCGTCGAGCGCGGCAACACGATGCTGCGGCAGTTCGAAAAAACCGCCGTCAAGTGAGGCGATGAGCGGCAGGCCGCAAGCCGGCCTGCCGCTCACCTGACATCATGCAAAAGCAAGCCATTTTCCAAGCAAAACTATTGCCCTACGCGCTGGTTGCGCCCCAGCTCGCGATCGTCCTGATTTTTTTCTACTGGCCGGCCGCGCAGGCGGTGATCCAATCCTTCCTGCTCCAGGATGCCTTCGGTCTGTCGACAAGCTTCGTCTGGTTCGAGAATTATCAGGACCTGTTCAAGGACCCGGCCTATTTCGAGGCGGTTGTCCGTACGTTCGTCTTTTCGTTCGCCATCGCCGTCTCGTCGCTGTCCTTCGCGCTCTTGCTCGCCGTGATGGCGGACAAGCCGCTGCGCGGCTCAATGCTCTACCGCACGCTGCTGATCTGGCCCTATGCAGTGGCGCCGCCCGTGGTCGGCGTGCTCTGGATCTTCATGCTGCATCCTTCGCTCGGCGTGCTGTCGCGCTATCTGCGCAACCTGGGCGTCGACTGGAATCCGCTGCTTGACGGCAACCAGGCGGCTGGGCTGATCATCCTCGCCGCGGCGTGGAAGCAGATCTCCTATAATTTCCTGTTCTTCCTCGCCGGCCTGCAAGCCATCCCCCGAAGCGTGTTCGAGGCCGCCGCGATCGACGGCGCCCGTCCGATGCGGCGGTTCTGGACAGTGACCTTCCCGCTGCTGTCGCCCACGATCTTCTTCCTGCTGGTCGTCAACATCGTCTACGCCTTCTTCGACACCTTCGGCATCATCGACACCATGACCCGCGGCGGTCCCGGCACATCGACGGTCACGCTGGTCTACAAGGTCTATTCCGACGGCCTGCTCGGCGGCAATCTCGGCAGCTCGGCAGCGCAATCGGTGATCCTGATGGTCATGGTGATCGTGCTGACGGGAATCCAGTTCCGCTTCGTCGAACGCAAGGTGACCTACTGATGGTCGAAGAAGAGGGCTTTCGGCGCTACGTCGCCCACGCGATTCTCTGGATCGGGATCGCGATCGTCGCATTCCCGGTCTACATCGCGATCGTCGCCTCGACCCAGGACAACGCCCTGATCGCGAACGGGCAGATGTCGCTGCTGCCGGGCGGCCATTTCTTCGAGGTCTACTACAAGACCATCTTCGTCGGCACGAGCGGATCGACCCGCGAGCCCGTCGGCAACATGATGCTGAACTCGCTGGTAATGGCGCTGGCGATCGCGATCGGCAAGATCGCGATCTCGATCATCTCGGCCTATGCGATCGTGTATTTCCGCTTTCCGTTCCGGATGGCGATCTTCTGGATCATCTTCATCACGTTGATGCTGCCGGTCGAGGTGCGCATCTACCCGACCTACAAGATCGTCGCCGATCTGCACATGCTCGACAGCTATGCCGGCCTCGCGCTGCCGCTGATCGCGTCGGCCACCGCGACGCTGCTGTTCCGCCAGTTCTTCATGACCGTGCCGGACGAGCTGCTGGAGGCCTCGCGCATCGACGGTGCCGGCCCCTTGCGTTTCTTCTGGGATACGCTGCTGCCGCTGTCGCGCACCAACATGGCGGCGCTGTTCGTGATCCTCTTCATCCTCGGCTGGAATCAATATCTCTGGCCGCTGCTGATCACCACGCGCGACGACATGCAGACCATCCAGGTCGGCATCCGCAAGATGATCACCACCACCGATGCGCTGACCGAATGGCCGATCGTGATGGCCACCGCCGTGCTCGCCATGCTGCCGCCGGTGTTCGTCGTCGTCGCCATGCAGAAATTGTTCGTGCGCGGCCTGGTCGAGACGGAAAAGTAGAAGCGAGTTTTCATGGCTAACGTTACCCTGCGCAACGTCCGCAAGACCTATCCCGGCGGCTTCGAGGCCATCAAGGGCGTCAACGTCGATGTCGGCGACGGTCAGTTCTGCGTGCTGGTCGGTCCCTCCGGCTGCGGCAAGTCCACGCTGCTGCGCATGGTCGCAGGTCTCGAGACTGTCACCGGCGGCGAGATCGACATCGGCGGCCGAATCGTCAACCAGATCGAGCCCGCCGATCGCGACATCGCGATGGTGTTCCAGAACTACGCGCTCTATCCGCATATGAGCGTCTTCAACAACATGGCCTACGGCCTGCGCAACCGCGGCATGAAGGAGGCCGAGGTCAAGACCCGCGTCGACGAGGCCGCACGCGTGCTCGAGCTCACGCCGATGCTGGAGCGCAAGCCGCGTCAGCTCTCCGGCGGCCAGCGCCAGCGCGTCGCCATGGGCCGCGCCATCGTGCGCCAGCCGAAAGTGTTTCTGTTCGACGAGCCGCTGTCGAACCTGGACGCAAAGCTGCGCATCGCTATGCGGGTCGAGATCCGCAAATTACAGCGCCGGCTCAACACGACCTCGATCTACGTCACCCACGACCAGCTCGAGGCGATGACGCTCGCCGATATTCTCGTGGTCATGAATGGCGGCCAGGTCGAGCAGGTCGGCAATCCGCTGGCGATCTACGAGAAGCCGGCGACGACCTTCGTCGCCTCGTTCATCGGGGCACCGCCGATGAACCTGATGTCGACGCGCGCCGATGAGATCAAATCGCAGCTCGACGGCGGCGCGGGCGAGGCCGGCATCCTCGGCATCCGCCCGGAAGATTTCGTCATCACCGACCAGACCCCGGCCGGCGGTGTCGCACTGCCGCTGACCGTGGAAGCGATCGAGCGCGTCGGCGCCGAGACTTTCGTCTACGGCACGCGGGCCCAGGACGAGCAGCGCGTCGCCGCCACCCCCGGCGAGCTGCCGCCCGGCGAGGTCATCGTCCGCATTCCCGGAACCGAGGCCCCAGCCATCGGTGAGAGGATCCGCGTCGCCGCGGTACGGCCGAAGCTGCACCTTTTCAGCGGCGACGGGCGGACGCGGATCGAGGCCTGACCGCTTCCGAGGGCCGGCCGATCAAAAACGCGAAAAACAACCCCATGCACAGTAGCCGGGGGTTTGATTTCATTGAGATAAATCGTCGGCCGATTCGTCATGCCCGGGCTTGCCTGAGCATTTGCGTTCCCGGTGACGAATTGGGCGCTTCCGCGCGACCGCGGTCGGGGTCAGGCGCGAAAATGGGCAATCCACAGGCCCCCGCTACGTCCTTGAACCCCCAAGGGGTTATGACCATATTGCTGACCAAGGGGCGCCGCTTCCGGGCCCTGAAATGCCAAAGTCGCTTCGAGAGGACTTTGTAAACTATGTCTCGTGTTCCCACGCTTTCCAGTCCGTTCCTTCTGGGCTTCGACGAGATCGAGCGCGTGCTTGATCGCGTCGTCAAAGGTGCCGACGGCTATCCTCCCTACAATATCGAGAGGTGCGACCGGTCGGACGGCCAGCCCGAGCGATTGCGGATCACGCTGGCGGTCGCCGGATTCACCCGCGACCAACTCGATGTAACCATTGAGGAAAACCAGCTCGTGATTCGCGGGCGGCAGCAGGACGACAAGTCCCGGCAATACATCCATCGCGGCATCGCCGCGCGCCACTTCCAGCGCACCTTCGTGCTGGCGGAGGGGATGCTCGTGCTGGGAGCGGATCTGAAGAACGGGCTGCTGTCGGTCGATCTTGCCCGGCCTGAACCGGAGAGGATCGTTAAGACAATCGCTATCAATGAGCACGAATAATGGAACGAGTAGCGGACTCGACCGCTTAGTTTCTGTGAAGGAGTCGAGACCATGAGTGAAGGTCACGTTGCGTTCGAATACGAAGCCAAGAACGTCTCGCCCGAGACGCTGGCAACTCTCGGCGAAGGTCATATCGCCTATGTGAAGCAGATCCGCTCCGAGGATGTGCCGGGCCTGTTTCCCGAAGCGCCAAAGATCGCGCCGGGCCTCAAGCTCTTCGCGCTCCACGCCGCCGACGGCACGCCGATCATGCTGACCGACAGCCGCGAAGCCGCGGTCGCCAACGCCTGGAGCAACGAGCTGCAAGCCGTGAGCGTGCACTGACGCACGCTTAGCGCGACATCTGCGAATTCAAATGCGCGGGCATGCCTCAAGGCGGCCCGCGCATTTTTTATGGGCCATCTGGCGAAGCGTCGACGTTCCGGCCTAGCATCGGGCTCAACGCCGAAGCGGGTGCTCTGAGAAGAGAATCGAGAATGACGTCGGACGGTCCAAGTGCGGTGCTCTCATCCGATGAGATCGAGGCGATTGCGCGCGATGCCATTGCGGAAGCTCAGGCGGGAAGAACACAGGCCGCGTTGCACAAGCTGATGCCGCTGCGAAAAGCGCAGCCCCGGCAGCCCGAAGCCGCCATGGCATTGCTGCGGGTTGTCCATGATCGATGCTTGCAAAGAGAAGCCGCGATAGACGTTCTGTCAGAGGTCGCACAATCTCACGATCAGGACTTCTGGATTCTCTCGACTGTAGGGCTCTGCCTTGAAGCAGCGCGCGACATTGACGATCTCAATGCACCGCCGCCCGATATTGCATTGTTCCGTTTGGTCGTCGAAAAACTGAGCGGGTTGGCCAAGGTCCACGAGGGGCAACCCGAACAGGAACCGATTCTCGAAGGTCTGGCCACTGCGGCGCGAATGCTGTCGCGCCAGCAAGATGCGATTGCCGAGAGCAGCTATCGGAAACTCACCGAACTCAATCCGCAAAACAGCACCCACCATTACAATCTGGGTCTTTTCTACAAGACACGCGGCAGATTCGCAGATGGCGCGACCGCAAACCAGATCGCAGCCAGCCTCGCGGACGAAGTCACCGAGAGTTACGAGTGGAATCTTGGTATCTGCGCCACCGGCGCAAAGAATGCCTCTCTGGCACTGGATGTCTGGAGGCGCATGGGGCTTGCGATCGAGATCGGGCGCTTTGGCTTGCCGGAATGCTCATTGTCTCAATGCAAGGTCAAGCTGGCGGAGCGGCCCCTGGCGGAGCGCACGGCCGATCAGGACGATCCGGGCGCGGAGGAAACCATCTGGATCGAACGGTTGAGCCCGTGCCACGGCATCGTCCGCAGTGTGCTCTACCAGAAGCTCGGCGTGGACTATGGCGACGTCATCCTGATCGACGGCGCGCCGATTACACATCACACGTATGGTGAGGTGCAGGTCCCGGTTTTTCCGCATTTGGCGACGCTGGAGCGGCGGAACTATCAGCTATTCGACTTCGCCGGCACACAGGATTCGGCACGGCAACTGGCGGACTTGACCGCAGAGCTGGATGAGGACGCCGTCGTCTATTCGCATTCCCAGAGCTTCGAGATGATATGCGCGAATTGCTGGCGCGACCCCGATCTCGATCACGACCGTCACGAGGGAATAGAAAAGCACGTCGTCACGGGGCGAATTGCCGCTCCCGCGGGAATGGCCCCCGCACGACTGCTGGGGTTGATCGACAAGGCTATCGAGAAGCAGGGACGGCGCTGCCAACTCTATGCGCCAGATCTTTGCAAGGCGGCAGGGCTGGTGGCGCGTGAGGCGATCGACCGACGTCGGTTCGCTTTGCTGACGGGCAACTAGCGCATGATCCGTCGCCCGCGCTCCCGCCATTTTTCTTCGCCGACCAGACAGGACACCCGGGGCTCTTTCTCGGCGGTTCGGACGATCCTCCCCTCCGGCGTGAGGCCCGCAACTTCGAGAACAAGCTTGGTCCGGATCGCTTCCTGGAATTTTTCGCGATCCTTGATTGTCATGATGAAGGCACCCGGCCCTCCGATCACGCAGTCCTCGTAATAGAGATCGAGATTCTCGATATCGGTCGTCAAATAGGACGGCTCCTTCACCATGATCGGCAGGCCGTTGATGATGATGCCTTTCTCAACGGCAGCGTCGCGCGCGCCGGTGACGGGGGCTCCGTCGTTGTTCGGCCCATCGCCGGAAATGTCGATGACGCGCCGCGACCCGCGATAGGGATTCTCTTCGAACAGCTGCACTGCGAAATTGATCGCGCCGGAAATCGAGGTGCTCGAACCTCGGCGAATCGGCGTTTTCATGATCTCGGCGGCCACAGCGTCCGCCGATTCCGGGCCGTCGATCACGCGCCACGGAATGATGATCCTGTCGTCGCCCGACATCGACCACTCGAAATAGGTCAGAGCGACCTTGCTGGCCGGACGGGCCCTTAGCGCCTGAAGAAAGTCTTTCGAGACGATGGCCTGTGCATAGCCCTCGCGCTGAATGGCGAGTTCGTCCAGATCCATCGAATAGGAGACGTCGACGGCGATAACGAGCTCGACATTGACGGACAGTGCGCTGTGCCTGGCGTCGGCTATCCCTGATTTCGGGCTCGGCGCGGCAATGCTGGCAACGTCACCGCCGACGATCGCCCCCGCAACAAGCACCGCCCCGACCGAGACACACCAGCGCATGGCGGCCCTCCCGTCCGTTCAAAAGCATGGTGACACCCAAAACGCGCATCGAAAAGCGGAAACATGCCTTTGCCTGCCCGGACACGGATGAGAGTTCCAGGCCCGCGCGAATGTCCGCGTCAGCGCGTCTCGCGGATATCTTCGAAGCGATGGGCGCTGCAATAAGATGCGCCTCAGCCGCCTGAACGCTCCGCCAGCCGCGCGCGGATGTCCGGCTTCAAGACCTTGCCGACCTTGGAACGCGGCAGGTCGTCCCAGACTTCGATCTGCTTCGGTGTCTTGACGCTGCCGATCCGCGCCTTGACGAAGGCCGCCAGCGCCGTCGCATCGACGCTTTGGCCGGCGCGGGGCTGCACCACGGCGACGATCCGCTCACCCCATTTCTCGTCCGAAAGGCCAATCACGGCGCAATCCTGCACCGCCTCATGCGCCCGCAGCGCGTTCTCGACCTCGATCGAGTAGACGTTGAACCCGCCGGTGATGATCATGTCCTTGGCGCGATCGACGATATAGAGGTAGCCGTCGTCGTCGATATAGCCGATGTCGCCGGTGTGGTGCCAACCATGCGCGGAGGCTTCCGCCGTAGCCTCGGGATTTTTGTAATAGCCCTCCATCACCAGCGAACCGCGGACCACGATCTCGCCGCGGGCGCCGGTCGGCAGCAAATTGCCGTCGCCATCCATGATACCGGCCTGCACCAGCGGGCTGATCCGCCCGGCCGAGGCGAGACGCTCCATCGCGATCGTGCCGTCGGCATTGTAATGCTCGCTAGGTGCCATCATCGAGATCATCATCGGCGCTTCGGTCTGACCGAACAACTGCGCCATCGGCCCGATACGCTGGAGCGCTTCCGCAAGCCGCGCGGCCGAGATCGGCGCCGCGCCGTACCAGAAACATTGCAGAGACCCGAGCCTCGCGGAGTCGAGCTTCGGATGATCGAGCAGCATGTAGATCACGGTCGGCGGCAGGAAGGTGTGCGTGACACGGTAGCGCTCGATCAGATCGAGAAATTCCGCGATGTCGGGGTGATGCATGATCACGATGCGGCCGCCGAGCGCCATGATCGGGAAACACAGCACGCCGGCCGCGTGGGTCAGCGGCGCAAGCGCGAGGTAGATCGGGCGACCCTTGAAGGGATAGCCCATCAGCGTCAGTGCCGTCATAGCCTCGATGTTGCGGCCCGACAGCATGACCCCCTTCGGCTTGCCGGTGGTGCCGCCGGTGCCCGGGATCATCGCGAGATCGTCGATCGTCTCGCGTTGATAGTGGTCGTCTGCAAGGCCGGCGAGCCAGCTGTCGAACGAGGGCGCGAAGGACAACTCAGCATCGAGGCAGACGACGGCGCGCAGCCTTGGCAGCTCTGCACGCACCGCCTCGACCATCGCTGCGAAGCTTGAATGAAACAACAGCAGGCTGCAGTCGAATTGCTCGAGGATGAGCCGATTTTCGGCCGCCTCGTTACGCGGATTGATCGGGCACCAGACCGAGCCCGCGCGGGAAAGGCCGAACACGCAGGCAAACGCGACCGGATCGTTGCCGGAAAGGATTGCGACCTTCTCGCCGGCAGCAATGCCCGATCGCGCGAGCCCGCGCGCGACGCGGTAGCTCAGCCGCTGCACTTCGCCATAGCTGAGGTCGCGTCCATCCATGGTGAGGCACGGCGCGTCGGCGCCGAGCGAGGCACCTTTGTCCAGGTAATCGATGAAGCGCATGATCAACACCCGAAGCAGCAGCGGGTGACGCGGAGGACCGCGCCACCCGCGATTGACTTAATCGTGCACGGTCAGAACAGGCTTGCTGACGAGCCCGAAGCTGCGCAACTGCCCGAGCAGCTCGTGATGGCCGAACGCCTGGCAGCCGGAGGCGAAGCCTACGCGCTTGGGCGGCTGCTGCAACAGATGGGCCGCAGCATAGGCCTGCAACATGCCGGTCTGCTTGTAGTTGCTGTTGCCGTTGATGACGCAGTGCGCGCGCCCCAACGGGCCGGAGGCATGCACCGAATCCATCGACTTGTTGACGCGCGGGTTCTCGCGCGGCGGCATGGTGTTCATCACACCGGCAGCGGTCTGCGCCAATGCGGCGTAGCGGTCGTCGGGATTCATATCCTTGGTCGCCTCCAGCGCGGCCGCGACGATCTGCGGCACAGCCAACATCAGCCCGCGGTTGAACACGCCGCCCAGCACCTTCACGTTGGCGACGCGCGGATCGCGCTTGAACCACACCGGATGCGAGGTGCCGCCCCAGGGCAGCGCCAGCGCCAGCTCGTGCTGGCCGGGGATGGCGAGGTTGTAGAGGCCGGCATCGGGCTGATGCTCGACGTATTTGTTCTGCTCCAGATAGTAGGCCTTGGCCATCGCGGCGTTGACCAGGATGGTCTGCGTCGATGCGATGGTCGGGCTGCCGCCCCAGAACACGGCGATATCAAGTGTGTCGAGGCCGGGCGTCTCCAGGCACAGCTGCGCGGCGATCTCGCCGGTGGTGTACATCTGTGCGATGCCTGGCGCCAACAGCAGCCCGGCATTGGCGAACTTCGCGCCCCACTCCTGCTCGAGCGTGATCAGCCAGTCCTGCTCACCGGTGGTGTCGGTGTAATGACACTTGGAAGCGAGGCAAGCCTGCACCACTTCGCCGCCGAACTTGGCGAAGGGACCCACGGTGTTGAGCACCACCGAGGCGCCCTTGAACAATTCAGTCAGCGCAGCCACGGTGTGCGGCACCTTGACCACCTCGTAGTCGGCGGTCTCGATGCCCGCTACATTCGACTTCATCGCGGCGTTGAGCTTCTCATTGCTGCGGCCGGCGGCGATGAAGGGGATGTTGTATTCGCGTAAGTATTCACAGACCAGCCGGCCAGTATAGCCGGAAGCGCCATAGACGATGACGGGCTTCTTCTCGCTCATTGCGTTCCTCCGAAATGCTTGTTGTCGGCTTTGTTGCTACATGCCCATGCCGCCATCGACCGGCAGTCCGATGCCGGTGATGAAGCGCGCCTCGTTCGAGCACAGGAACACCGCGGCATCGCCGATGTCCGTGACCTCGGCGAGACGGCCGAGCGGGGTTTGCTCCACCACCGAGCCGACTGCGGCGTTGACGTCAGCCGCGAGCCCGACCTTGACGATGTCGTTGGCGAGCTGCATGCCCATGTCGGTCGGGATCAGGCCCGGATAGATGCAGTTTACGCGCACGCCGAAGCCGAGCTTGCCGGCTTCCATCGCTCCGACCCGCGTCATGCGGTCAACCGCGGATTTGGTGCCCGAATAGACCGCGATGCTGGGAAAGGCGATCGTTGCCGCAACCGAGGCGATGTTGACGACGGCGCCGCCCTTGCCGGCCGGCCCGCCCGGGCGCATGGCACGGAAGGCGTGCTTCATGCCAAGCACGGTGCCAACGATATTGACGTCGCACATCCGCCGCGCGTCCTCGGCCTTGACCTCGGAGATCAGCGACGTGATCTCGATGCCGGCATTGTTGATCAGAATGTCGTAGCCGCCGAGGGTTGCGACGGTCGTGGCAACCGCCCGCTCCCATTGAGCGTCGTCGGTGACGTCGAGCTGGACGAAGCCCGTGGCGACGTCTTCCTTCGCGATAGCGGCTGCGCTGGCACGGCCGGTCTCTTCCAGGATGTCGGCGATCATGATCGAGGCGCCGGCTCGCGCCAACGCTTGCGCGATGGCCGCGCCGATTCCTCTAGCACCGCCGGTGACCAGGGCTTTCCTGCCTGCAAGGCTCTTCCCACTCATGACGCACTCCTCCGTTGCTGGTGATCGATTCGTGCTGCGCCAATCGGCGCGCACCAGGTCGATGGGCGCAGGCCTTTCGGCGGCACCCAGCGAAGCGTTCCTCCATGGTCGGACGTCTTGACGACTGTCCAAATTCTTGATGCGAACCTCCGCCAAAATCTTGACACTTGTCAAGAACGAATTTGACAGTTGTCAAAGGAAGTGGTTGTGAGGGGATGGAGCATTCCGCGGTCGACGCGGTATAAGTCCTTGAAAGAACGGGACTGAGGATAAGGACAAGATGGCGCGGCAGGTGACGGGAGCGGCCCGGCGTGTGGCTGATGCGGCCGAGGTGCTGCGCGACGAGAAGTTCAACGCGCGGCGCGTCGAGCTTGCCGAGGCCGCGCTCGAAACGCTTGGAGAGCTCGGCTTCGCACGCACCAGCCTGCGCGAAATCGCGCAGAACTCGGCGTTCACGCACGGCGTGTTCCACTATTATTTCAGCGACAAGCTCGACCTGATCTGCTGCTGCGTCCGCCACTACAAGGCGAAGTGCGTGACGCGATATGACGATGTCGTCGCGACAGCAACGAGCCGCGACGAATTGACGGAGGGTTTCCTCGCCAAGCTCGCAGCAACGCTGCAGAACGAAGCCCGTATGCACCGCCTTTGGTACGACCTGCGCTCGCAGGCGATGTTCGAGGCGGCGTTTCGCAAGGACGTACTCGAGATCGACAAGAGCCTGGAAGCGATGATCTGGCGCATCGCCTCCCGCTATGCCGAGCTCGGCGGCAAGCGGCCGGCGTCGTCGCCCGCCGCGCTCTATGCGCTGTTCGACGGTCTATTCCAAAGTGCGCTGCTTAAGCACCTCGCGGGTGACAAGACGGCGATTCCCGAACTGCTCGACGAAGTCCGGCGCCTGCTGCCGACGGTCTGCTGAAGCGCACGAGCGGCGCCGGCGAAGGCTCTGCGGCGCACCACTCTCGACGATGCTTCGCATCGCGAGGGAAGCGCTGCGCTGCGTCCGGGGCACGAGAGCGGAGACGCGCGCTCCTTCGAGACGCATCACTTCAAAAAGCCAAGTCCTTCGCGCGCCGTGTCCGCGGCCCATTGGTCGCCCGGCGGCAGTGCGAGCACGCTATTGAAATCGGCGCGCGCATGTTTGGCGTCGGACAGCTTCATATAGAGGATGCCGCGATTGACCAGAGCGACCTGATTGTTGGGATCGAGCCGGATCGCCTCATTGTAGTCGGCGAGCGCGCGGGCGTGCTCTCCGATGTCGCGCAGCGTGCTGGCGCGATTGCTGTAGGCCATCGAATTTCCCGGCTGCAGCCGGATGCCCTCGTCGAAATCGGCAATGGCGCGACGATCATCGCCCTTCTTGCGCCAGGCGGTTGCGCGAACGAAGTAGGCCTTCTCGAAGGAAGGCATGATCCTGGTGACGTCATCAAGCTCGCGGATGGCGTTGTCGGTGTCGTCCTTTTTCAGGAGAACGATGGCCCGGCAATAATGGCCGCCAGCACTCCCGGGCTCCAGACGAACGGCGGTGTTGCAGTCGTCGAGAGCCTCGTCGATCTCGCCCTTATTGAAATGGACGGTGCTTCGCAGCTCGTAGGGCCATGCGGCGGCGGGATTGCGCCGCATCGCCTCGTTGTAATCGGCGACGGCATGATCGGAGTCGCGCTTCGCCGCATACGCTTCCCCTCTCTTGATAAGAGCAAAGTAGGCTTGCTTGGGATTGCGTTCGATGGCCTCGGTAAACGCGCCGATCGCCAGATCGAAGTCGCGCTGGTTGAAATATTCGAGGGCACGGGAGGTGTAGGACGGACCGTAGCCGGGATCGAGGCGAATGGCCTCGTTGTAATCGGCCAAAGCGTGATCCCGTTCACCCCTCGCCGAATAGGCGCGGCCGCGGCAGTTATAAGCCCGCCCGAAATTCGGATCGATCCGTATCGCGGCGCTGCAATCCTCGAAGGCGCGATCCTTGTCCCGCTTGATGTACCAGGCTTCGCCACGCAGCTCGTAAGCAACCGCGTTGGTCGGATCAGCCGCAATGATCTCGGTCTTTTCGGCGATGACGCGGTCGTTGGACGTATCGTCAGCATGAACGGCAACCGTCACGGCAATGGTGACAGAGCAAAGCAGACCGAAAATCCGGCCGATCGAACCGCAATTCATGGCTCAAAAACCCCGCACCCGAAGCCGCGCCGGGACGCGCCACCGGGCGACGGTCGTATCCGGCGGAGAAACATCACAGCGCCCGGCTGCGAAAATAAGTCGCAGACGGCGGGGCTTCGGTTCGAAGAGTGAGGGCCGCCCCTGCGGTCTCACCAGGCGTAGCGCAGGACGCCCTTGCCGGCGTAGCTGCGATTGTGCCGCGACCGGGTGCTCTAACGCAGCACGACCTCGATCGGCGCCTGGTCGTTCAACCCGAGGGGCGCGGCGGGATCGGGCGGAGTGGCGCCGCAGAACGGGTTGCCGCCGGCCCCAAGCGAGCAGACGCCCGCGTCGCGCGGAATGATCGCGAGCCGGCCGTCGACATAGGTGATGTCGTAGTTCGCGGATGTCAGCCCCGAGGCAGCGATGCTGTAGACCCCGGGATTACGCGTGCCCTGGGCCGAGCCGCCGTAGACGAGCGTGCCTGATAGCGCGGACAGCCCCTCCCCGTTCACGAAGCCGGAATAGATCGCGCTGCCGCCGGAGAACGGGACGCCGTCGTAATTCTTCGTGACGCCGTTGACTGCAATGGTGAGCGGCGCCTTGTTGACGGTCAGCGAACCGTCGACATAGGTGATCACATAATTGGCCGAGGAGAGGCCCGACGCCGTCAGGCTGTAGCGGCCGGCATTCACCGCGCCCTGCGCCGTGCCGCCATAAAGAAGCGTGCCCGACAGCACGGATGCAGTCTCGCCATTCATGAAGCCGGAATAAGCGGCGCTGCCGCCGGAGAAGGCGAGGCCGTCATAGGTCTTGGACGTGTTGGCGCTGATGGTGAGCGGCGCCCTGTCGATGGTGAGGCCGACCGCGACCGAGCCGACATAGACCGCGCCCCCCGAGCCGGTCGCGCTGAGAACGTCGGGGCCGCTGAGATTGTAGCTGCCCGCGCCCAATGCGGTGGTGACTGCGCTGCCCCAGCCGAGCGTGACACGATTGGCGTTCACGCCGGTCATCGTCAAGCCGCCGAGCGAGGCCAGCGTGCCATAGGTGGTGCTGGCCGAGCCCGCGACGTTGACATAGGCATCGTAGACGATTTCGCCGAACGCGCGCAGCACCGGCATGCCGTTATTGGCGCCGCTGACGGACTTGCCCCAGACAGCGGCGAAGTCATAACCGTTGTTGATGAAGATGAAGGGATCGCGCAGCTGCGCCGTGGTGAGCATGCCGCCATCGCAGATGCCGCCGCCGAAGGATGCGCCACAGGCGGCGCTCTGCCCCGATGTCTCCCTGTTCGCATAGCTTTGGGTGACGTCGCCGCCATCCCAGTTCATCCCCACGATCGCGCCGACATTGCTGGTTCCCGACACGGTGCCCGCGAAGTAGCTTCGGCTCACATGGCTTTCCTGATTCACCCCCACCAGCCCGCCGACCTCGGAATTTCCTGAAACCGTTCCCGTGGCGTAGGAATCGAGCACTGAAACGGCTTCATTGCTGTGCCCGACCAGCCCGCCAATCGAACGCGTTCCCGACACATTGCCGGTTGCGTAAGACTGGCTTACCACGGCGCCGTACCAGCTGCCTCCCACCAGCCCGCCGACCGCATCGACACCGGACACGTTGCCGGTGGCGTAAGATCGCTCCACCCGGCTGTACTGTTGGAACCCCACCAGTCCGCCGGCAGCTGTGCCTGTGCCGCCAACTGCGCCGGTGCCTGATACATTGCCGCTGGCGTAACTGTCGGTGACGAGACCGAGGTTGCTGTACCCCAACAAGCCACCGACATTGATGCCGCCAGATACGGTACCCGTGGCATAAGAGTGGCTCACCGTCCCGATAGCATAATCCGCGGGGCCCGGTCCCATCCACGTGCCGATATTGTACCCTATCAGCCCGCCAGCACCTTCCCAGCTAGCGGACACGTTGCCGGTCGCATACGAGTTGGAGACGAACGAGGCGACGACGCGCCCTCCCAGCCCGCCGGCGGCGCCATAGCCCGCGACCGTGCCGGTGGCATATGAGTTGCTGATCGTCGTGATATAGGCGTCGCCGACCAGCCCGCCGACCATGGCGCCGCTGCCGGTCACATTGCCGGTGTTGTAAACGTTGCTGATGGTGTTGTAAGCGACGCTGCTCGTGCCGCCGTAGACCCAGAGGCCGCTCGACCCCACCAGCCCGCCGACGGAATTGTTGCCCGTCACGCTGCCGCCTTCCATTCCGACATTGCGGATGGTCCCGCCATCGATGTAGCCGAACAGGCCGATGTTATCGCTGGACGGCCGGTTGATGGTCAGGTTGCTGATGCGGTGACCGAGCCCGTCGAAAATGCCGGAAAAATATTTGCTGATATCGCCGATGCCGCCGATCGGTGTGAAGCCGGCGCCACCATTCCAACCCGCCGTCGCGCTGGCATCGATGTTCGCGCCGAGCACATAGTTGCCGGACCGGTTGGTGTTGATGTCCTGCAGGGCATTCACGTCGGTGATCACCGCATAGGTGATGGCGGCATCAGTTCCTTTCCGGGTCTGGAACAGGCTACCCGCCGCCAGGTTGACCGGCGCGTTGATGGTGTAGCCACCGGTGGCCGTGGTCTGTGCGTATTGCAGGACCAGGCCGTCACTGCTCGTCGTGCCGGTCGACGTCAGCGGCGCATTGATGACGATGTTGTTGTCGGCCCGCAGCGTCAGGATATGCGAGCCCCAGGTGACGGCGGAGTTGACCGTGACGTTGCCTTCATCGGTGCCGCTGCCCGAGGTCGTCACCGTCACGTCGCCGCTCGCAAGCGCCGTCTGCAAGACGCCAGCGTAGTTCGCGTCGATGGTGATGTTGACGGGATCGATCAGCCAATGCCCGCCGAGCGTATCGACCTTCAGATCGGCAGCGAGATTGACCTTGGCGGCGGAGGTTTCGACCGAGCGCGCCCGCAGCGTGCCGCCGGCATTGACCTCGCCGTGCTTGGCATCGCCGAGCAGCAGGATGCGGCCGTTCCTGCTGCCGATGCTCGCGGCCTGCACCACGCCGGTGTTGTTGACGACGCCCTTCATGGCATCGCTCGCGCCCTTGGCGGTGAGGATGGCGAGCCCACCATCGGCGCGGATCAATCCCTTGTTCTCGACCAGGGTCTTGACGGTAGAGGCCTTGACCTCGACCGAGAGCAGGCCGTCGCCGTTGAAGTCGAGCAGTACGTCGGTGCCGGCGGCGAGCGCCGTGCTGCCGGTGATGGTGCCGGAATTGCTGACGCTCGGCGAGATCAGCGCCACCACCTTGCCGGAGATGCTGCCCTCATTGGTGATCGCGCCGCCGCTGCCGGTGAAATTGTAGCGGCCGGCCAGAAAATCAGCGTTGCTGATGCCGAGCGTGGAGGCGACGAAGCCGCCGGTCTGCACGCTGCCGGTCTTGCCGATGGCGATGCCGTTCGGATTGATCAGGAACACTTGTCCATTGGCGCTGAGGCTGCCGAGGATTTTTGACGGGTCCTGGCCGACGACACGGTTCAGCGCGACCGAGGATGCGCCGGGCTGGTTGAAGGTCACGGAGTTGCCGGCGCCGATCGAAAAACTCTGCCAGTTTGCGATCATCCGGTCGCTCGACTGGTTGATCGTCATGGCGTTGCCGGACTGACTGATCGTGGCCTGTCCCGACACGACCTGGCCGCCGGTCGGCAGCGTCTGCGCCAGCGCCGGCGGCGTCAGCATCGTGGTCGCGGACAGCGCGATTGCGAGTCGCATCCGCGGCAGGGTCGATGTCATCGCGTGCCCCCTCGAAACATCAGAAGCGAATGCCAGCTTGCAGCCAGAACTGATCGTTGGCCTTGACGCCATCGGCATTGGCGCCGGTGATGATGGAACGGCCGGGATTGTCGCCCAGCGTATGGGCCCAGCTCGCCGAGACGTTCAGCCACTCGCGCGTCCAGCGCGCGGCGAGGCCGGCGCTGGCGAGCCCGTAATCGTTGCAGCCGCAGACAGTGACCGGCGCGATGCCGTTCGGCGACACGTTGATCTTGACGTAGCCGCCGTCCAGGAAGCTCGCGAGTTGCAGGCTGCCGAAGCGCACAGGCACCGGCGCGTTGTAGCGAAGCTCCAGCGTGCCGAGCACGCCCATGTCGCCGCGCGCCTCGCCGACGGGATAGCCGCGCACGCCGAACGGGCCGCCCAGCGCAAAATCTTCCGAGGAATCGAGATTCTTGTCGGCCCATTGCCCGTAGAGGCGACCGAACAGTGCGAAGTCGTCGGGCAAGGCCTGAAGCCGTGCAACCGAGGCATTGATCCGATTGAACGGCCCTTGCGTCCGGAGCCCAGCCTGGTCCACCGCGAGCGCGCTCGCTACGCGCGCGAGATCGAGGTCGCCAAAAGTCCAGCTCACCGACCAGTTGGTGATGCCGCCGCCGAGCAGCGCGTCGCGCCGGTCGCCGTTGAGGCTGAGCGTGCCGGAGGTCGACCGCTTGTCCTGAAGCGTTCCGACGATGCTGTCGTCGACCAGCGCCTTCCAGGTCACGGTGCCGCCAAGCTGGAGGTTGAAATCGCGCGAGCGGATCAGGCTGTAGTCGACGCCGCCATTGGCGAAATGGGCAAAACCGGTGAGACCGAGGGCGCTGCCGATGGCGTCGATATTGTGGTAGTCGAGATAGCCGTAGCTCGCATTGGCAATGAAGCCGCTGGCGCCGAGCGGCACGCTCGTCACCAGCGAGCCGTACTCCTGCCCTTGCGATACCGTGCCGGAGAGCCGCGTCAGGTCGCCGTAGCCGGACACGTCGGTGAGCGAGATAAGCCCGTTGCCCTGCGCCTTGCCCACGTTGGAGCTGCCGTAATTATCGGCCCAAATACCGCCCCCGAGAATGGGCGCCTGCGCGACGCCGACGACGAGCTTGCTGGTGTTCGGCGCGTCGCCCGGCGCGAGCTTGGCATGCACCGACACGCCCGGCAGGTCGTTCATCCGCAACAGCGCGTCTTCCAGATCCTGCCGCGTCACGCCGTCCGGCTTGAGACGACCCTCGATGATCGCGCGCAACAGGTCCTCACGCACGCGCACGCCCTTGGCGCGATCGAGCGTGATGGTCTTGAGCGCGCCCTCGGCGATCTCGATCGTGACGATGCCGTTGGTGATGTCCTGAGGCGGCAGCAGCGCGCGCGCCAGCAACCGGCCGCGGCCCTGGAGCACGGCCGTCACCTGATCGGCCAGCGCATAGAGCCCTTTGATGCCGAGGCGCTTGCCGCGCACCGAGGCAACGAGCTGCTCGCGCTCGGCCTGTGGCAGCAGCTCCACCTTGCCGGTGAAGCGAACGCCCTTCACGATGATGCGCTCGCCCCGGTCGGGGATGGCGGCGGGCGCCTGCTGCGGTCGAATCTCGCCAGGGGCCGGCAGCCTTTCCTGCCGCTGCAACTCCTGCTGCCGCTGCATCTCGCGGAGCAGCGATCCGGCATCCTGCGCGACGGCCGGGACTGCGGTACCTGCTATCACTAGCCCCACCACAACAGCCCTGCTCTGCACCGCGCCAACCACTTTCATCCTACGGGCCCGACCTTCGGGCGATAGGTAACGACCTCAGCGAAAGCGCAGGACGGCGCGTCGATCCAAGCGCCACTTGCGTTCGTGGGCGTCTTTAGCGGACTCCGACAAGGCGCGATGTGCCGGACGTCTCAACTGGGGAAATTTTTCGCGTCATCTTGTCGGCGATGACGAGATCACGACATCCCGCGCGCATGCCAAGGAGATGGCCGGCGTACATTGGCAATTGCGTAGATCGATTCCGCTTCTCAGCAGACGACGAGGACCGGCGACGTTACGCCGCGGTCGCGGGCGGCAGCGCCAGCACCGAATAGATCGCCTGGGCGTCGCGCGAGGCGCGGAGCTTCTTGGCGATGTCCTGGTCGCGCAGGAGGCGGGCGATGCGGGCGAGCGCCTTGAGGTGATCGGCGCCGGCGCCTTCGGGGGCGAGCAGCAGGAAGACCAGATCGACCGGCTGGCCGTCCATCGCCTCGAAATCGATCGGGCGATCGAGGCGCGCGAACAGGCCGAAGATCTTTTCGAGCTTGGGCAGCTTGCCGTGGGGAATGGCGACGCCGTAGCCGACCGCGGTGGTGCCGAGCTTCTCACGCTGCAGCAGAACCTCGAACACAGAGCGTTCGTTCTGCCCGGTCAGCTCGGCGGCCTTGGCCGCGAGCTCCTGAAGCGCCTGCTTCTTGCTGTTGACCTTCAATGCCGGGAGAATCGCCTCGGGTGCGACCAGATCGGTAATCGGCATGGAAGGTTTCCGAGGTGAATTAAACCGTCAGGTTCCGAATTGGCCAGCTTGGTCGAACCATGCCTGGCCGGCATCAAGAAGGTGAAGCAGGAGGGGGACTTAGCCCCGATCCTGATGTGGGGCGCTTCTACTCCAACGCAATCCCGGTGCCAACTGCTGCGTGCGGCTTTGCCCCGCTCATTGTTAAGGGCTGCGGTTGGTACGGGGGCCGGTTCCAGCCCTTAACCGTCCGGTTTGGCCCCCGGCGGGTCGATCCAGCCGACATTGCCGTCGGCCCGGCGGTAAATGATGTTCACCCGGCCGCTGGAGCCGTGCTGGAATACCAGGCAGGGCGCTCCGCTGAGGTCCAGCTCCATCACGGCCTCGCTCACCGACAGCTGCTTCAGCGAGGTGGTGGCCTCGGCGATGATGACGGGACTGTAGCCGGTGACCTCGTCCTCGTCCTCACCCTCGCCCGGCGCCTCCAGCACGTAGCTCGTGGCGTCCATGGCGGCCAGCGCCGCGGAGGCGACATGGGCCTTGCGGGCCGAGCGGTCCTTGAGCCGGCTCTTGTAGCGCTTGAGCCGCTTCTCGATCATCAGGAGCGCCTGGTCGGCGCTGGCATAGGCATCCGGCGCGTTCGAATCGGCCTCCAGCGTAATTCCCGTATCAAGATGCAGGGCACAGTCGGTGCGGAAGCCGAAGCCATCCTTGCTCAGGGTGATGTGGCCGGAATAGTTCCCGTCGAAATATTTACGCAGGACCTCGTCGGTCCGATCGGTCACGCGGCCGCGCAGGGCGTCGCCGACGCTGACGCTCTTTCCCGAGATTCTGAGGGTCATGTGATGCCTCGCTTGGTTTTAAGTGCCCAGCTTGGATCGGTCTCGATGGGGGATCGAGAGTAGCGCGATTTCGCGCCAGCGCAATCAGGCCGGCTCGGTGTTGCGGGAGCGATCGGGCATTGCGGTGGAGAGGACGTTACCAAGAGCGCTCTGCTTGTCACGGCGGCGTTGCACCGAAGAGGGAATGCGCATGGCTTCGCGGTACTTCGCGACCGTGCGGCGGGCAATATCAATTCCCGAGGCGCGTAAGCGTTCCACGATCGTGTCGTCCGACAGGATCGCCGACGGCGCTTCCGAATCGATCAGCTGCTTGATGTGGTGGCGCACGGCCTCGGCGGAATGCGCCTCGCCGCCGTCGGCGGAGGCGATCGAAGCCGTGAAGAAATATTTCAATTCGAATGTGCCGCGATTTGTCGCCATGTACTTGTTGGCGGTGACGCGCGACACCGTCGATTCATGCATCTGGATGGCGTCGGCAACGGCCTTCAGATTCAGCGGCCGCAGATGCGCCACGCCATGGGTGAAGAAGCCGTCCTGCTGGCGCACGATTTCCGTCGCAACTTTCAGGATAGTGCGGGCCCGCTGATCAAGCGCGCGCACCAGCCAGGTCGCGTTCTGGAGCGCGTCGGTGAAATAGGACTTGTCGCCGTCCTTGCCGACTTTCTTCGAGAGTTGCGAATAGTAGGTCTGGTTGACCAGCACGCGCGGCAAGGTGTCGCTGTTGAGCTCGACATGCCAGCCGCCGTCGGGACCCGGGCGGACATAGACGTCGGGCACCATGGTCTGGAGCCGCGCCGAGCCGAACTTCATGCCGGGCTTGGGATTGAGGCGGCGGATCTCGCCGATCATGTCGGCGATGTCCTCGTCGTCGACGCCGCAGAGCTTGCGCAGCGAAGCGATGTCGCGCTTCGCCAGCAGATCGAGGTGCTCGACGAGGGCCTGCATCGCCGGATCGTAGCGATCGAGCTCGCGGAGCTGGATCGCCAGGCATTCGCTCAAATTGCGCGCACAGACGCCGGGCGGATCGAATTTTTGCAGCACGGCAAGGACGTCCTCGACGTCGGCTTGCGATGCGCCAAGGCGCTCGGCGGCCTGGCCGAGATCCGGCGGCAGGTAGCCGGCCTCGTCGACGAGGTCGATCAGGTACTGGCCGATCATGCGCTGCGCCGGGCCGGTGAAGGCGACCGAAAGCTGCTCGGCAAGATGGTCGCCGAGCGTGATCTCCGCGGCGACGAAGGCTTCGAGATTGTAGTCCTCGTCGCCGGAGGCACCGCCGCCCCATTCGGTATAGGTGGTCGGCGCCGCATCCTGGGCGTTGCGCGCGGCGGCCTCGGCCGGTTCCTCGGAGAAGACGTTGTCCAGGCCCGTATCCAGGGTCTGCTCGATCTCGGCGCGGGTGCCGAGATCCTTGCTCATCCATTCTTCCTGGCCCGGCTCGAACGCCTCGCCCGGACCGCCGCCCGGCTCGTCGTTGTGGCCCCCGTCGGAATCGCTGAACTGGCCGGTCTCGGCCGGGGCTTCACCCGCGGGCGGCTCGTCGTTGGCCCGCTCCAGCAGGGGGTTCCGCTCGAGTTCCTCTTCCACGAAGGTCGTGAGATCGAGATTGGACAATTGCAGCAGCTTGATCGCCTGCATCAGCTGCGGCGTCATGACCAGCGACTGCGATTGCCGGAACTCTAATCTCTGCGTGAGCGCCATGAAGCAAGAACCGATCCCAAAAGTTGGTCCGATTTTTGCTTATCCTAGTCTTGGCACGATGTACACGGCTTGACGAACGGGAAAAAAGGGCTAGAGGCGGAATTCCTCGCCAAGGTAGAGCCGGCGAACGTCGGGATCGGCGACGATCTCATCCGGGCTACCCTCGGTCAAGATTTCACCGGCATAGACGATATAGGCGCGATCGGTCAGGCCGAGCGTCTCGCGGACATTGTGGTCGGTGATCAACACGCCGATGCCGCGGTTGGTGAGATGGCGGACGAGGTCCTGAATGTCGCCGACCGCGATCGGATCGATTCCCGCGAAAGGCTCGTCGAGCAGCATGTAGTTCGGACGCGTCGCCAGCGCGCGCGCGATCTCGACGCGGCGGCGCTCGCCGCCCGACAGCGCGATCGACGGCGATTTCCGCAAGCGCGTGATGTTGAATTCGTCGAGCAGCGAGTCGAGCTGCTGCTCGCGCTTCTTGCGCGAGGGCTCGACCACTTCGAGCACGGCGCGGATGTTCTGCTCGACGGTGAGGCCGCGAAAGATCGAGGCTTCCTGCGGCAGATAGCCGATGCCGAGCCGCGCGCGCTGATACATCGGCAGCTTGGTGACGTCGTGGCCGTCGAGCTCGATCGCGCCGCGATCGGGCTTGATCAGGCCGGTGATCATGTAAAACACGGTGGTCTTGCCGGCGCCGTTCGGGCCGAGCAGGCCGACCGCTTCGCCGCGGCGCACATAGATGCTGACGCCGCGCACCACCTGGCGGCTGCCGAAACTCTTTTCCACGCTATGCACAGCCAGGAAACCCGGCCGCTTCAGAAGCTGCGGTCCGCCGGCGCCGTTAGGCCTGCTGGCGGCCCTCACGGGATGCACCGCCTGGGCACGCGGCGGCTCGGTCTGGTAGTCGGCTTGGTAGTCGGCCTGGAAATGGTCGGGCGCGCGCATCGGCTGGTCACGGGCGATCGGCGATGCATCCCGCACCGGGCTGGGCACGAGACCGCCGACGCTGTCACCGAGGGTGGTGATGTCCTGGCGCGCAAATCCTGGCCGGCCGCGCTTGGCGGGGCGCCGACGGAACATGCTGAAGAGATCGACCATCCCGCCTTCTAGCCTTTCACGACAATCCTGCGCGATGATCCGCGCGTGATCCCGCGATCTGCCGCACCGGCCTTGCGATTCGCCAGCACAGCATGAGTGAAGGGATGTCTCATGCCCAGTGAAACACGCCCGAAAAGCGGCGAACCCCGCTTGGAAAGCCCTTCGCGCTAGATACAGCCTCGCCGGGCAAGCTTCAACCTCGGATCGGGAGAATCTGGCCCAAGCGCTTGAAGTTACTTCAGGAATTTACTTTTGTTTGCCTGCGCCGGGCAATTGCAGAGGCGGCGCCGGAGCGGGCTTGCCCGGGCTCCCCGATCCGCAATCATTGCTGCCGCCCTGCGGCAGCAATGCCTGCACCCTGCCGCTGTCGGATTCCACCCGCGAGACGCCCGTGGTCATGTCGACCGCCAGACGGTCGCCGCGCAGCACGTTCCTGCACTGCGTGAGGACGACGCCGCCGAGCATGGTGATGAGATTGGTCTTGGTGTCGAACACGGCTGTCTCGCCGGTCACCACCTGGTCCTTCTGGGTGACGACGACATTGCCGCGCGCTTCCAGCCGCTTGATCGAGGAACTGCCGCCCGGCCCCGGCTGCGCCGACTGCATCGGCGCACCCTTGGTCCCCTTCGCCGCGGGCTGCGGCGCGGCCGGCTTGTCGCCGCCGCCGGAGTCGTAAAACACCACGAGCGTCTTCGAGGTCATGGTGGTGTCGCCCTGGATGACCTTCACATTGCCGGAGAAGGTCGCCTCCTTCTTCTTGTCGCGCATCTCGAGCGAGGCAGCTTCGATCTGGATCGGCTGGTCGCGGTTTTGCGAAAAGCCCTGCATTGCGTTGGGCACGCCCTGCATCGTGCTCTGTGCGACGGCCGCACCGGTTGCGACCAGCGCAACAGTGGCGGCGAGCGCAGCCGCACCGAGAATGGCGCACCGCTTGTCCTCGTTGCGCGAAAAGAATCTCACCATGAAAATCACTTTGAATTGGCAGACTTGTTCTGAGGCGTGCGTGTCTTCACCGGCGGCGCGGGCTGCTCGGCCGGCGCAGGCTGGGCAGCGGCGGGGTCATCCAGCTTGTCCAGATGCATCACCACATTGCCCTCGAAGCGGATGACGTCGCCGCCTTCCGTGATCCGCAGCCGGTCGGCGGTTAGCGTTCCGTTGGTCAGCTTGACGTCGACATGCTCATCCGAGGAGACCGTTCCCTTGCCCATGTCGACGAAGGCCGAGTTCAGCCGCGCCTCATAGCCGGACGAGGTGCGCAGGAAGATGTCCTTGTGCAGGTCGAGCTGCTGCTGCTTGTTGTCGAAGCGGCCGGTGCGCGCATCGAGCAGCAAAGTGGATTTGTCTTCCATCAGCACCTTTGCGCGCAAATCGTTGAGATCGACATGATCGGGGTCGGTGATGTCCTGCGTCGCGGTCTTGGCCCAGAGTTCGTAGGGCCGCTGGTCCGGGGTGAAGCCGGACATATGCGGCGTTTCCATCGTGATCTTGGTGCCCGTCACCACGAGATTTCCGGAGTCGAGCTTCACGGGGATCTGGAAGGGATTGAGGAAGGTCGAGACGGCGACGATCGCGGCCATGGACGCAGCCACCGTCACCGGCACCGCGATGCGCAGAATCCGCACCAGGCGGCTGTGGCGCGCCGCGCTGGCAAACTTCGCCGCAAGCGCGGCGTCGTAGGTTGGATTCTGGGCCGAATTCACCTGAGCTCCCGAGGTGTCGCTCGTCTCGTCCGGTTGACGGGCGCACGCCATTGTATCCGGCGCCGCCTGAATATGCAGCCTGCGACAGGCCGCACGAAAGTGTCCGAAACGGGGCGGCAGCCCTAAGCTAACAGCGGCCCGAGGCCTCAGGAATGCGCGAAAATGTCCTCTTCCGCCCAGCCCTGGAGATCGAGCAGGGCGCGGGTCGGCAGGAAGTCGAAACAGGCTTTTGCCAGCGCGGTGCGGCCTTCCCGCACCAGCATGGCGTCGAGCCGCTCGCGCAGGGCATGAAGGTGCAGCACGTCGGAGGCGGCGTAGGCGAGCTGCGGCTCGGTCAGGCTGTCGGAACCCCAGTCGCTGGATTGCTGCTGCTTGGAGAGGTCGACATTGAGCACCTCGCGCACGAGGTCCTTGAGGCCATGCCGGTCGGTGTAGGTGCGGGTCAGGCGGGAGGCAATCTTGGTGCAATAAATCGGGCCGGTCATGACGCCGAAGGTCTGGTACAGTACCGCGACGTCGAACCGCGCGAAGTGGAAGATCTTCGTGATCCCGGGATTGGCCAGCAGGGCCTTCAGGTTCGGCGCGTCGGTGTGACCCTTGGGGATCTGCACCACGTCGGCGCTGCCGTCGCCGGGCGAGAGCTGCACCACGCAGAGCCGGTCGCGGTGCGGGTTCAGCCCCATGGTCTCGGTGTCGATCGCCACCGCTCCGGTGTAGCGGGACAGGTCGGGCAGGTCGCCGCGATGCAGGCGTACGGTCATGGCGTTTCAAAACCTCAATCGAATTGGTCGGTCGGCATCATAAGCTAATCGGATTGCCCGCGATGTAGCCACTGGCGGCGGGCCGCGCAAGCGGCAGCTGGTCCCGCCGGGGCGCGGTCAGATCGCCGCCAGCATGATGCAGATCATCGCCGCCACCGTCGCGCGGCTGGCGCCATCGCGAAAAGTGTAGAGAATCGGGTCGTCGGGCATCTCGCGGCGATGGGCCATCATCAGGGCGCGGCCGAACCAGTAGAGCAGCAGCGGGTTGAGCAGCCACAGCATCCAGGGACGGCTGTAGAGCGGCGTCACGGCGGAGGAGGAGACGTAGAGCGAGAACACGGTCACCGCGTTCATGGCGCTCGCCGCCGCCATCGCGCCGATGATGTGCAGGTCGGTGATCCTGTAATCGCGGTTGGAGGGATCGGCGAGGCCGGCGTTCTCGCGCATGCTGAGCTCGCTGAAGCGCTTGATCAGCGCCAGCGAGGTGAACACGAACAGCGAGAAGATCAAGAGCCATTCCGACAGCACCACGCCGACGCCGACCGCGCCGGCGATGATGCGTAGCGTGTAGAGGCCGGCGAGTGTCACGACGTCGACCAGCATCTTGCGCTTGAGCACGAGCGAATAGGCGATCGTGGTGGCGAGATAGCCACCGAGCACGCCGAGGAACAAAGGCGAGATGCAGAGGCTGGCGGCGACCGCGAGCAGCCACAGCGCGGGGATCGCAAGCAGCGCCGAGGACATCGGCAGTCGACCTGCCGCCAGCGCGCGATGCCGCTTGGTCGGATGCTGCCGGTCGGCGGCGAGGTCGAGCAGATCGTTCATCAGATAAGCGCCCGACGCACAGGCCGAGAACGCCAGGAACGCCAGCAACGCATAGCCGAGCGTCGCAAGATTAATCTGATGCGCCGTGATCGCCGGCACGAACACCAGCGTGTTCTTTGCGTATTGATAGATGCGCAGCGCCTGCGCCCAGGTTTTGAGGCTGGCACGGCTGCTGCCGCGCGTCTCGATGCGCTCCATGGAGGCGCGGTCGAACGGCAGCCGGTCGCCCGCCGCGAGATCGGCCGGCGCAACGACGCCATCGAACCCGAGATGCGCGGCAATGCCCGCCGCATGGTGCGCAAACCGGCCGGCAACCAGATAGATTGTCTCGCCCCGCGCCCGCGCCGCCAGCGCCTGGTTCAGCACGTCGGCGTCATAGGGAAGATGGGCGTAGTCGAGCTCGGCCTGCGCCAGGATATCGGTGAGCGCCGCCATGCCCGGGCGTCCGCCCGCGCCGAAGCGGGCCAGCATCCGGCCGGGGCTGGAAAACAGCGCTTCCAGCAGCAGCTCGGAACGGAGCAGGGCGCCTTCGAGATCGATGACAAGCGTCCGCGCCGCGGCGGGGGTCGCCGACGGTGTGGGGACGCCCGAATCGTAGTGCCAGGCAGGCTGCTCCATCCGAAAACGCTCTATTGGCCGCAACATGACCGGCCCTGAAGCCGGGGAGCAGGGAAATGGACGGCCGAGAGCCTAGGCGGCATTCGCTAAGGGCGGCTTAATCCGGCTGAGGGCCGGCGGCCCCTGGGGGATGCCGGGTCCAAACCATGCACCCTGCTGTTGCATGGATCCCACAACCCGGCGCCAGCTTCGCGTTCCGGCAGGGCTTTTGCCGCGCGCCCCGTGAAAATCCTCCCGGCCGACCCCATCTGCCAGTTTTCGCGCGCTCGCCCGCCCCGCCCACAATGAAATCAGGTGTCATGACCGAACAGACGCTCGCTGCGCCTATCGACGACCAACAGGAACGCCAGCGCGGCTTTACGCGCTACCAGGCGCTCCTGATCGCGCTGCTTGCGTTCACGCAGTTCACGATCATTCTCGATTTCATCATCATGTCGCCGCTCGGCGCCATCCTGATGCCGGCGCTCGACATCACGGCCGGACAATTCGGCGTCGCGGTCTCGGCCTACGCGTTCAGCGCGGGACTATCGGGAATCCTGGCCGCCGGCTTTGCCGATCGCTTCGACCGCAAGCGCCTGCTGTTGTTCTTCTATGTCGGCTTCACGCTCGGGACCCTGCTCTGTGCCGCCGCGCAGACCTACCACGTGCTGCTGCTCGGCAGGATCGTGACCGGATTGTTCGGCGGCGTGATCGGCTCGGTCGTGCTGGCCATCATCACCGATTTGTTCGCGCTGCACCTGCGCGGCCGCGTGATGGGCTTCGTCCAGACGGCGTTCGCCGCGAGCCAGGTGCTCGGCATACCCGCCGGGCTGTTTCTCGCCAATCACTGGAACTGGCATGTCTGCTTCATTGCGATCGTCGGCCTGTCGATCGTCGCGATCGCAGTCATCGCCTTCGCCATGGAGCCGGTCGACGCGCATCTGAAGCTTAAGCAGGACAGAAATCCGTTCCGCCATCTGATCGCGACCGTCGGACAACCCCGCTATACGCTGGCCTTCGCCGTCACGACGCTGCTGGCGACGGGCGGGTACATGCTGATGCCGTTCTCCAGCGCCTTCACCGTGCATAATCTCGGCATCGACATCACGCATCTGCCGACGATCTATCTCGTCTCCGGCCTGTTCAGCATCGTCACGGGGCCGCTGGTCGGCAGGGCGAGCGACGCGTTCGGCAAGTACCCGACCTTCGTCTTCGGCAGTGTGGTGTCTGTCATCATGGTGCTGATCTACACCCATCTCGGCCACGTCTCGCTCGCGACCGCGATCCTCGTCAACGTGCTGATGTTCGTCGGCATCTTCTCGCGCATGATCCCGTCGCAGGCGCTGATGTCGGCGATCCCCGACCCCAGCCAGCGCGGCTCGTTCAGTGCGGTCAGCGCGTCGCTTCAGCAGCTCTCCGGGGGGCTCGGTTCGGTCCTCGCCGCCGCCATCATCGCGCAACAACCGGATGGTTCGCTGCTCCATTTCGACCGGATCGGCTACGTCGTCGTCGCGTCGGCAATCGTCTCGCTGGTGGCGATGTACTTTGTGCAGAAGGCAGTGGCGGAGCGGACCGGGAGACGGATGGTCTGAGGGCTCGACTTGAAAAGCCCGCTATGCCCGCCCGCCGGCCAGCATTTCAAGCTGGTCGTGCAGCTGCGCAGGAAGATACGGCTTGGGGATGAACCTCGCCCCGAGCGGGATGTCATCCGCTGCCGGGCTGACTTGGCCGGACGTAATGAGGAGCCGCACGGGCGGCCATCGATCTCTGATCACCGCCGCCAGCCGAAGGCCATCCATCGAGCCGGGCATCTGAATGTCTGTGAAGACGACGGTGATCGCCGGTTCCGTCTCCAGCAGATTGACAGCCTCGTCTGCGTCGGCCGCCTCGAAGACATCGAAGCCCATATCCCGCACCATGTCAGCCGCGTTCACGCGGATGAGGAAGTCATCTTCCACGATGAGGATCACGTCCCTATGCTGGCTGAGATTGGACACTTATGCTCCGGCATAACCGAGCATAAGGTTTGAACGGCTTCTTTGTTCCACCGAACGTCTTGCAAAGGATCGCGTTTGTTAGAGTAGGGCGTTAGGGTTCACCATGGCAATTGACATCAAGGCGGACGTGGATGCCGTCCAGCAGATTGGGGCAGTTCCCAAAGTTTTGGATTTGGCCGCACGCATAACGGGCATGGGCTTCGTCGCGATAGCGCGCGTGACTTCAGATCAATGGATTTGCTGCGCCGTTCGGGACAGCATCGCCTTTGGCCTTGAGCCGGGCGGAGAACTGCGTGTCGAGACGACCATCTGCAACGAGATCCGGCAGCACGGCAACACGGTCGTCATCAACGATGTGCAGACGGACGACGTCTTCTGCAATCATCCGACACCGGCCATGTATGGATTTCGCAGCTACATCTCAGCTCCCATCGTCCTGATCGACGGAGCCGTCTGGGGAACATTGTGCGCCATCGACCCCACGCCTCGACAACTTCGTACGCCTGAAATCCTCGACACGTTTCAGCTGTTGGCGGAACTGATCGCTGCGCAGCTCGAACTCAATCAACGTCTGGAGCGGAGCCAGGCCGATCTCATCGACGAGCGAAAAACGGCAGAGCTTCGCGAGCAGTTCATCGGCGTATTGGGGCACGATCTTCGCAATCCCCTCGCAGCCGTCGATGCGGGAATGCGCGTGCTGCTGAAGAACCTCGACACCGGGCGGGCGCCCGAAATCGCGCTCGGCGTTCAAAAAGCCGTCTATCGCATGGCCGGCATCGTCGAAAACGTCATGGACTTCGCGCGAGGCCGACTTGGCGGAGGCCTTACGATCAAGCGAGATGCGACGCTGCCTTTGGCGCCGGTGCTGGAGCAAATCATCGCGGAGTTCAGGACGGCCTGGCCGACCGTGACGATCAGCTCATCGGTCCAGATCGAAGTGCCCATCAGCTGCGATCGGAGCAAGATGGGCCAACTTTTCTCGAACCTGCTCGGGAATGCAATTACGTACGGTGACCAGAGTAGGCCGATCCACGTCGTAGCCAGAACCTTGGACGGAACGTTCGATCTGACGGTGTCCAACGAAGGCCCGCCAATCTCCGAAAAGGCGCTGGCAAACCTCTTCAAGCCATACACGCGAGGCGACCGGCCCAGTCAGCAGGGTCTGGGACTTGGTCTCTACATTGCTTCGCAAATCGCCCAGGCCCATGGCGGCAAATTGAGTGCGATATCGACCGGACGCGAAACGACCTTCTCTTTCGAGATGCCGATCTAGGCGGGCCGGGAGCAGGATCGTCTGGAGCCAGGTTATTGCTTTACGCTGGCCGGGAAAATGAGCGACTGATCGTCGATCTCCTGATCCGCGAGCTGATGGACGCCCGCCATGGCGTGCAGCTCGACCAAGGACGGCATGGCCGCGGCGGACAGCTCTATCGAGCGAGGTTGCGTCCTGAAGATCAGAGCAGAAGCGGCGATCAGAGCTGCAACGACGAAACAGGCGATCAGCAACCGGCGCATATGGCGTCTCCCACGTCTATGTGGAGAACAGAAAGCTTAACAAACAATAATGACCGCTAAACGCGGGCGCTCGACTCAGCGAACGCCGTTGTGGCGGACTCCTGCACGAAATGATCAAGGATGCCGGCGGCACCGAGTGCGACGACGACGGCGAACAGACAGGCAATTATGAAAACGCGCATTCTGTTGATCCCTACATCTATAATCTAGCACGCTCCCAAACGGATTTGTGCAGCGGCCGTACAAAACGCCGTGTTCAACCTGGAAGTGCGAAGGCCTCCGCCTCGATATCGATGAACGTCCGTCCGAGCCCGCCAACGGCGGCATAGAAGTGAGCCGACCGCGCGCGCTCGAGATCGGCGAAAAAGCGCCTCATCCAGCGTGAGACATGCTGATCAAAGAAGAGGCGCTCGGCGCCCGCTGGCGCTGCAAGGCTCCCGCCGGCGAGGCCTGCCATGATCTCACAGAGAAATCCCGCGTGATCTTCGGGCTCCGTACGCTCCGGAGCCTTTTCGAGGCCGAGACCCCCGAGAGTTTCCCGCAACCGCGCGAGTGGACGGCCATACAGGGTGTCGGACAGGTAGTGTGACGCATAAGGCAGCAGCGCCCCCTTGCCCAACCCTGCAAAGAGGGCGAAGAACTCGCGCGATGCGGCCTGCTCGTTGGTCCGGCGCGCTGCATCCGCCAGCGCCATGTGTGCCGCGCCCATCGCACTTGCATCGCCGTGCAATGCAGAGATCCGGTGCAGCAGCTGCGTGTCGGGGCTGCGCGTCAGCAACGTCGCCAACAGCGCATATTCCTGCGCCCGGGCGAGGTCGAATTCATCGACGATACGCACTGAAGCGATTGTTGAAGTTGGATCCATCATTGTTCGATCGCGCAAGACATATGATCCTGCCGGTTGCTAGCGGGGCAATGCGCTGCCATGACGTCGTGCTCGCCGGGAGGGCGGCTCTCCGGCAGCAGGACTGACGGACTGCATGCTCTCATTCCGGTCCTGGTCCGGTCGTGCCGTCGCATCATCGGGCAGCGATTGAGCTGCCAATATCGTCGGTTCGAGAATGGGCTGTTCGGCATCGGGCCGCCCTTGCGGAATGAGCTCGGTTGGCGGCTGCACGTCCGCAAGCGCGTCACCCACCTGCTCGAGCCCCTTTGACATCCGCGCGACAAGATCGGCGACGTTGTCCGCCGGATCGAGCGGGCCAAATCCGGGAATTGCGTTGGGATCGTTGAAATCCCACTGATTCTCTGCGATTCCGATGAAGTCGCGGATCGCAGGGTCGGTTGCCCAGGCACGGCGCAATGCCAGGCGCGTCAGTTCGGCCGGAACGCCCGTCTGCAGGAACGCCGCAATGTCGGTGTGAGCGGTGATCGATTCGATCGACGGTAAACTGGCGAGATCGAAAGGCTGGTCGTTCCCGTCATTCGCTACGGACGGCTCGGCAGCTCGCTCTTGGTCGGCCGGAGCAAGTTCAGCGTTTTGGCTTCTCGAGGCTTGCTTGAGCCGCGCCCAGCGAACGAAGACGTTAGTCTCTGACATCGATCTCTTTCATGCCGCTGCTAACGATTGCGCTGCCGTTTGACGAATGGTCGTTCGACATGATGCTCGGCGACGAACCGGCCGACGATCTCGGAGATGCCTGGTGGCATCGGCACGGCTTCGACCAGATTGCTGCCTGCATCGGTAAGCGCCTCGCCCTCCGCCGGATCGGCCGTGACCGCGAGCAACTCGTAGGGCGGCTCGGAACCGGTCGGGCGCAAATTGACCCACAGCGTCGGCGATCCTGACGTGAGATTTTCGCGATAGTTGGTGGTTTCGGTCCGGTGCAGCTCGATCACGGCATCACCGGCGTAGAACAACGTGACGTCGCCTTCGCCTCCAATCGGAGTCCACGGCTTCGCAGTCGGCTCTCCCGCGAACACCGAGACGGGCCGCCACAGAAAATCGGCCCACGCACTCTTCGCCTTGCGCCGTTCGATTGCGACACCGACAGCAATGCGTGCAAGACTCGTCGATATCAATGTGCCCTCTCGCGATCGAGACGTGGTTCCTGCTTCCGAAGCCAATCCAGCGACGCTGCGCGCTCGCCCCCGGCGAGAGCGATAATCGTGCGCCCATGATACGGGCGTCGTCTTTTCCGATACGCGGAGTATATACTTCGGGGGTGAACGGGCCAGTAGGTGGCCGCTCTATTTTGGGAGCCGCGAGATATTGTGACCGTCATATCTGACACCGGCAGGCGCCTCCTGATCTGCTCGTGCGAAGGGACGATGCCGCTCGATGCAGACGCAATTCGCCGCGGCTGCCGCGGTGAAGTGACGGCAGCGACGCAGCTCTGCGGCGCCGAACTCGGCCGATTCAAGGCTGTCGCCGCCGAAGATGGTCCGCTCACGGTGGCCTGCACGCAACAGGCGGCGTTGTTTTCGCAGGTTGCTTCCGAAAATAATCGTGCGAATTCGATACAGTTTGCCAACATCCGCGAGACCGCCGGATGGTCCGGCGATGCCGACCGCGCGGGACCGAAGATGGCCGCGCTGCTGGCCGCCGCGGCCGAAGTCGCCGCACCCGCGCCGATGGTCCAGCTGGAAAGCAGCGGGGTCATCCTGATCTACGGCCGCGACGAGGCCGCGATCGAGGCTGGCGACTTGCTGAAGGAGCATCTCGACGTCACCGTGCTGATCGCGCCGCCAGCCGCGATCGCACCGCCACGTAACGCCGACTATCCGATTGCCAAGGGCCGGATAACGAGTGTCAAGGGACACCTGGGCGCGTTCGATGTCGTGGTCGACGATTTCGCCGAAGCCGCACCGTCCTCGCGTCGAGCCCTGACGTTTGGCGCCTCACGCAACAACGCCCGTTCGACCTGCGACATCGTCCTCGACTTGACCGGCGGGCCAGCGCTGGTTCCGGCCGACTTGCGCGACGGCTATCTGCGCGCGGATCCCGGCAGTCCCGCAGCTATCCTCCAGGCCGTGCTGAAGGCGCGCGACCTCGTCGGGACCTTCGAGAAGCCGCGCTACGTCACCTTCGACGCCGGGCTTTGCGCACATTCGCGCTCGAAGCGGACCGGCTGCACCCGCTGTCTCGATTCCTGTCCGGCCGGCGCGATCACGCCTGCCGGCAACCATGTGGCGATCGACGCCAACATCTGCGCGGGCTGCGGCCAATGTGCGACGGCCTGTCCCACCGGCGCCGCGTCCTATGCGCTGCCGGCGGAGGACGCGGTGGTCAGAAAGCTGCGTGCCATGCTGCTCGCATACCGTCAGGCGGGCGGCGAGCGGGCCGTTGTCCTCGTCCATGACGAAAGCCACGGCGCGCCGCTGATCGACGCGCTGTCGCGGTTCGGCGACGGCTTGCCCGCGAACGTGCTGCCGTTCGCGGTCAACGAGGTCACGCAAGTCGGGTTGGAGAGCATCATCGCGGCTTTTGCCTATGGCGTGTCGGCGGTACGTTTCCTGCTGCGGGCCAAGCCGCGCCATGACGTCTCCGGATTGACGCGGACGGTCGCGCTCGCCGATCCGATCCTTGTCGGACTCGGCTTCGGCCCAGCCCGGCTTTCCGTCATAGCGACCGACGATCCGGACCGTCTGATCGAAGCGCTCCGCACCGCGCCGGTCGACGCGCCCACTCCGCGCCCTGCGAGCTTCCGCGCCGTGGGCGGCAAGCGCGACGTGCTGCGCTTTGCGCTGGCCGAACTGCACCGCGCGGCACCTGCACCCGTCGATGTCATTCCGTTGCCCGAGGGGGCGCCGTTCGGGGCCGTAGAGATCGATGCTGCGGGCTGCACACTTTGCCTGTCCTGCGTGTCGGTCTGTCCGACGAGTGCCCTGCGCGACGACCCCGAGCGCCCGGCGTTGCGGTTCGTCGAAGACTCCTGCGTTCAGTGCGGCCTGTGCCGGACGACGTGCCCGGAAAACGTCATCACGCTGGTTCCGCAGATCGATTTCCGTGCCAGTCGGGCGCCGACCCGGGTTCTCAAGGAAGAGGAGCCGTTTTGCTGCATCCGCTGCGGCAAGCCGTTCGGCGTCAAGAGCAGCATCGAGCGTGTGGTCGCGAAGCTCGAAGGCCAGCACTGGATGTATTCGGGCTCGGCGCAGCGGCTCGACGCCATCAAGATGTGTGGCGACTGCCGCGTCGGCTTCGTCGCCGAACAAGGTTTTGAATCTTATGGCGCACCTGGCCCGACCGTCCGCACCACCGACGATTACCTGCGTGACCGGGACGCGAAGCAAGACCCGGACGGCCGCTCCAACTGAATTGCCCGGTTCAGGTTGGTCCGCGCGCGATCGCGCTATTCAGCCGGCGTGGCCGGGGCTTGCCGGCCTTCCGCTTCGAGCTTTTCGGCGAGCCAGCGGTCGTGATGCTCTCTCGCCCAATTGATATCGACCTCGCCCGTACCCATGGCTTCGAACGCGCCTTCCATGCCGAGCGTGCCGATATAGATGTGTCCCAGGATCAGCGCGATGAAAAGGATCGCGATGACGGCGTGGGCGACCTGGGCGATCTGCATGTCCGCAATGTTGGTCCCGTAGAAGGGAAACAGCAGCACGAATCCCGATGCGGAGACCAGGAGGCCGGCTGCGACCGACAGCCAATAGACGAATTTCTCACCGAGATTGAAGCGGCCTGCAGGCGCATGTTTCGACTTGATGAAGCCGCCCCCCTGCTTGACCCAGTCAACATCGACTCGCTTGAACAGATTGTCCCGGAAGAAAAGCACCGTGATCAGAACGAGGCCCGCCACGAAGGCGAAGCTCGTGAAATTGTGCACGTACTTGGCGACCTGGGAGATGTCCGAGAATAGATCCGGGCCGACCAGCGGCAGCAGCAGGACCTTGCCGAAGGTGATGTTCAGGCCGGTCAACCCGAGCAGCACGAAAGAGACCGCCGTCAGCCAATGCGCGAACCGCTCGAAGGCCTTGAAGCGGACAATCGTCCGGCCGGAGCGCCCCGCTTCGATGCGAAGCCGGCCCATGATCAGATAGGCGAGCGCGAGCACTGCAAGCATGCCGACGATCACCACCGCCCCACCCCAGTGCAGCAGGACCTCGTGGAAATAATCCCAGGTCCGTCCCGCCGGCTGCATCAGCACGCTGGCTTTGACATCTGGAATGTCGATCCGGCCCTGGATGCGCGGCGCCTGCTCGAGAAGCGTCTTCTGATTGGCCACACTGGCGGTCGGATTGGGCGCCCCGTCGGGACCGAGCTTCTGGGCGAGCACCGGGGCTGTCGTGAGACCGAACAGCATCAACAACAGCGCTACGAACCGAATGCGTGCGAAAGCCGTCATGACGGATACCCAATCTTCGTCCCTAATCGTCGCGGTAAGCGCAGGTCCCCTTACGACTTGACGTCCTCGTGATAGGCGGTTGTCCAGCCCCAGGCTCCGGAGCCGTAGCCGCGCTTCTCGACGCGCTCCTCGTAGATCTGGGCGATGATGTCGCCATCGCCTGCGAGCAGCGACTTGGTCGAGCACATCTCGGCGCACATCGGCAGCTTGCCTTCGCCGAAGCGGTTCGATCCGTATTTCGCATATTCTTCGGCGCTGCCCGGCGCCTCCGGTCCGCCGCCGCCCGCGCAATAGGTGCACTTGTCCATCTTGCCGCGCGAGCCAAAATTCCCGACCTGGGGATATTGCGGCGCTCCGAACGGACAGGCGTAGAAGCAATAGCCGCAGCCGATGCACAGATCCTTGTCGTGCAGGACGATGCCGTCTTCGGTCGGGTAGATGCACTTGACCGGACACACCGACGCGCAAGGCGCATCGGTACAGTGCATGCAGGCCATCGACACCGACCGCTCGCCGGGCTTGCCGTCATTGATGGTGACGACGCGACGCCGGTTGATGCCCCAAGGCACCTCGTTCTCGTTCTTGCAGGCGGTCACACAGGCATTGCAGTCGATGCAACGGTCCGCATCGCACAGGAATTTCATGCGTGCCATTGGTCTAACCTCTCATGCGGCCCTGATCTGACACAGCGTGGCTTTCGGCTCCTGCATGCCGGTGGCAGGATCATAGCCATAGGTCGTCAGCGTGTTGTTGCTCTCGCCGAGCACGATGGGATCGGCCCCCGTTGGATATTTCGCCCGAAGGTCGGCTCCCTCGTACCAGCCGGCGAAATGGAACGGCATCCAGGCAACGCCCTTGCCGACGCGTTCAGTCACCTGCGCCTTCATCCGGGCCCGCGAGCTGTTCTCTGCACCGGTCACCCAAACCCAGCCGCCATCGACGATGCCGCGCTCGGCTGCGTCCGCCGGGTTGATCTCGACGTACATGTGCTGCTTCAGTTCGGCGAGCCATCTGTTGGACCGCGTTTCCTCGCCACCGCCTTCGTATTCAACCAGACGGCCCGAGCTCAGGATCAGCGGGAACTGCTTCGAGATTGCGCGATCGACGGCGGCCTTCTGCACGGAGAAGCCGATATTGGGCACGCGGAATTGCTTCGCGTCCGGCAAGGTCGGATAGTCGGCGACGAGGTCGGGACGCGGCGTGTAGATCGGCTCGCGATGCACCGGAACCGGATCGGGAAGATTCCACGCAATCATGCGGGCCTTGGCGTTTCCGTAAGGCGAACACCCGTGTTCGATCGCGACCCGCTGGATGCCGCCGGACAGATCGGTCGACCATGACACCTTGTCGGGATCGGCCGGATTGATGCGCTCGATCACCTCGCGTTCTTGCGTCGTGAGGTCCTTGTCCCAGCCGAGTTTCTTCAGCACGCCAAGGGTGAACTCGGGATAACCGTCCTTGATCTCCGAACCGACGGAGTAAGAGCCTTCGGCAAGAAGATTATCGTGATCTTCCCGCTCCACCTCCTGCCCGTTCTCCATCACCTTGCGCTTCACGACGCGCTCGACTCCGAACCGCGCGCGGAAGGTGCCGCCGCCCTCCTTCACCGGAAGGTTGGTATTGTAGAGGATCGGCGTGCCCGGATGCCTGTACTCGGGCGTGCCCCAGCACGGCCATGGCAGGCCGTAATAATCTCCACCAACCTCCGGATCATCCTTCGGCGCCCGCAGCGTCACCAGGTCGAACTTGTGCTGGTTTCTCATGTGGGCCTTGAGCCGCTCCGGCGACTGGCCGCAATAGCCCGTCGACCAGCCGCCGCGGTTGATCTCGCGCAGGATGTCCTCCGCCGAGACCGCGCCGTTCTCGACCTTGATGTTCTTGAACATCAGGTCGGCAAATCCGAACTTGCGGGCGAACAGGTACATGGTGTCGTAGTCGTTCTTCGATTCGAAGACCGGATCGACGATCTTTTCGCCCCATTGCAGGGAGCGGTTCGAGTTGGTGCGCGAACCTTCCATCTCGAAACTCGTGCAGGCCGGCAGGAGGTAGGTGCCGTTCTTGCGCTCCGACAGCACCGACCAGGCGGTCGGATAGGGATCGCAGACCACCAGCAACTCCAGCTTCTCGATGCCCTTCACCGCTTCAGGCATCCGCGTGATGGTGTTGACGCCATGGCCCATGATGAACATGGCCTGCACCGGATTGGGCTGGCTGATCTGATTCTTTGGCAACAAGGTTGCGTCGAACCAGCGCGTGCTGGGAATGCCCGGCGTTTCCATCAGCTTCTTGTCGGGGAAGCGCGACTTCATCCAGTCGTAGTCGACCTCCCATACCCGGCACCAATGCCGCCAGGCCTCCTCGGCAAGACCGTAGTACAGCGGCAGCGACGTGACATCGAGACCGAGATCGGTTGCACCCTGCACGTTGGTGTGGCCGCGGAAAATGTTGGCGCCTGCGCCGGGCAGCCCCATGTTGCCGGTGGCGAGCAGCAACAGGCAGCTGGCGCGGACATTGGCGGTGCCGGTGGTGAACTGGGTCTGCCCCATCGCCCAGATCAGGGTGGACGGCTTCTGTTTGGCGAACAGTTCGGCGACGTGCTTGACCTGCGCCTCCGGCAGGCCGGTCACGCGCTCGACCTCCTTGGGCGGCCACTTCGCAACCTGCTTCCGGACCTCATCCAGGCCATAGACGCGCTGAGCGAGGAATTCCTTGTCCTCCCAGCCATTCTCGAAAATGTGCCACAGCATGCCGTAGATCGTGGCGATATGCGTGCCGGGGCGAACCCGGACATATTCGGTCGCGTGCGCAGCGGTCCGCGTCATCCGGGGATCGACCACGATCATGTTGGCGCGGTTGAGCTCCTTGCCTTCAAGAATGTGCTGCAGGGAAACCGGATGGGCCTCGGCGGGATTGCCACCCATCAACAGGATGGTCTTGGCGTTGCGGATATCGTTGTAGCTGTTGGTCATCGCGCCGTAGCCCCAGGTATTGGCTACACCGGTGACCGTCGTGGAGTGGCAGATCCGCGCCTGGTGATCGGAATTATTGGTGCCCCAGAACGCCGCAAGCTTGCGATTGAGATAAGCGGCCTCGTTGGTGAACTTGGCGGAGCCAAGCCAATAGACCGAGTCGGGCCCCGCCTTCTGGCGGATATCCAGCAGCTTGTCGCCGATCTCGTCGATCGCCGTCTCCCAGGAGATGCGCGTCCACTGTCCGTTGACGAGCTTGACGGGGTAACGCAGGCGTCGTTCGTTCAACACGTCGTCGCGAACTGCCGCGCCCTTGCAGCAATGCGAGCCGCGATTGATCGGACTGTCGTAGTCGGGCTCCTGCCCGATCCATACGCCGTTGGCGACCTTGGCGATCACCGAGCAACCGACCGAGCAGTGCGTGCAGACGTTCTTGCGGGTCGTGACCGTTGCGCCGACGGGTGGCGGCGGACCGGCTTCGGCCTTGCGCACGCTGTGCAGCGCGAGTTCACCCACCGCGGCCAATGCGCCGGCCGTGACTCCAGAGCGCTTCAGGAACGTCCGCCGGTCCAGCTTCGCCGATGCTTCGTCGGCCGCCGCATCGAAAAGCCTGGCACGCTCCGGACGACGCTCGGACTTCCTGATCAGCACGGAAGTCTCCTATCGAGCGGGATAGCTGTTGACGCGGTAGAAATTCCTGACTTCCTGGGAGTCAGGTCGATAGCGAGCCTTCCGCTTCTGATCGAGATCAACGGGCTTTGCGGAAGCCGCCGCCGGCAACAATTGGCCGGCACCCAACGCACCGGCACCGACAATCGTCAGCCGAAGCAAGTCACGTCGAAGAAGCTTTGGCGCTTGATCATTCTTCAACGAAGCACACTCCCTGTCGGGGTCAGGCCTTCCCGAAGGCTATCCGAGTTTTGCGCCGGACATCAATCACAGACCTGCGTTGCATAATCTGCAGGGGCGGCCATGCACGCAGCTTTGCGCTTGTGTTACCGCAACAAGCGGTCAATCGCCGTCAACATCATTGTTATCAGCCGTTCGGCTCCGCAGATTGTCGTGCGAATTGGAAACGGCGAAACATCGAGCAGATGATTGCCGTTTGGGTGACGTCACACGCGGCATGGAGTGACGGGCTCGCGATGCAACCGAATGACGCGTCGGCATCGTGAGCGATCACCGAAATCCGCGTCGAGTCGAGAGTCAATTCGGGGCGAGACGTCGTCGCAGGCGAATGGGCGCTTCCCCCTCGCGATGGGAGTTCAAAGCGACCCGCCTGTCACTGGCCGCGATTGGGAACCATCCGCACCGAGGGTACAAGCCAGATGGCCACCACAACACCAGTACGATTGCGCGTGCCGCCTCGGGGCGCATCTCGATGCGACCCGCCAAGAGCTATCCGCAGTCGCGTCAGGTCGGTTGCCAGGCGCCGACAATTCGGCCGGAATGCGCTGCTTGAATGACCGACGCAAGACCCGTCCCGGCGCATCGGCAAGGTCGCACCCCTTCGTTGCACCATCTTTGTCACGCCACACAAGGAGCGACTGATCGAATACAGTTTTCCTCTAAATTGCTGGCCATGCCGGATGCCAAGAGCGACTCGCCTCGGAGCTCATCGCCGTCGCCAAAAACCGAATTCAGTCAGCCCTCGAGCCCCCATCTCGTGGGCCTCGCTATCCTAGACCGGCGTTGGCGCCCTCGATGGCCGCCAACTGGTTCGCGAATCGAGGCGCCATCGTCGCTTTCGCCAAAGAGGAGCTAACACCCGGTGGACATCGATCGATTCTGCGCTTCGGCCGTGATAAAAAGACTGACGACCGCAGTCTCCCCAAAGTACAGCCATTTGCTGAGAGCTGAAACCAACAGCTGCTCGAGAGCCTCCGTGGCGGGCCTGCTGGATGGCTCGGGCAACCTCGCGTGAATAGAGATCGAATCGAGTCAACAGCATCGCAGCAGTTTCTCGCGAAAGGGCGAAGTCTTATTCGTCGTCTTTAGAGTTATCCTCTTCGTCTTTCTCCTCACTAAGCGGGTCAGTCTTCATGGCCTCCCGCGTTCGAAAGTAAAATCTCCTGCGCTTCTCATCAGGCTGCACGACAATGACCTCCCTTGCCTCGCCATCTCTTTCCGATTGGATCGCCTCGTTGATTTCCGCGAGACCAATCAAGGCATTGCGCTTCCGCTTGAGCAGTTGGCGCAGAGCCTCTGCGTCTTCTCCATCCCAGCCATCCCTAGATAGAATGGTATCAATATCCCCTTCAAGGATTGAGACATGGGCTTGAATCGCGTGCCTCTTGTTCAATAGCTCCCGCCCATTTTCTGTCTTGGCTGGCCATAAAACTCTTCTCAGCACCTCGTTTTCGGCACTCCGCTTCGAAACAACTCTACGGCGCGCAACTTCCCTCAGTTGCTTTTCGTCAGACTTGATCTCGTCAATTGCTGCGGCGTCGATCTTCCTATTCAGGAACGTTTCGGCGTAGTCCAAGAATTGGCTCAACGTGTACAAATAGAATTGCTGATTGGCGTATTGCTTCATTTCTTCGACGAGTTCCGGCCGAGGCCCGATCTTCTCGCCTCGAAATTCCTGCCACCAGTCTTCTTTCACATCGTCGGTGATGATAACGATTGGCTTTCCGGTCTCTTTGGCTCGGTCTAACGCTTCTTTCCAGATGAAGTAATCGCCGTATTTGTCTTGCCCTTCTTTCGTCTTAGCGTCGCGATAGCCGGGCGGGATTGCGGCGGCAAATCGCGCCTCTCCATCCTTCACCATCTCGTCCAGTTCAGTATCGGAAGGGCGTTCTCCAATGGCATCCCCCACCAATTCCGAGACCTGGATAAACACTTGCTCTGCTTCTTTGCGACTCGGATGCTTGGATTGACTTGTTGATAGTCGACGGAGAAATTCCTTTATGAATTCGTCGATAGCTTTCTGCTCGCTCTTCGCATCTATGGTTTGATGCCGCGTGTATTCATCAAACAAGCCGCCCATCTTCCGGCCGTAACTTTCAATCTCTTTCTTCAATTTTTCGTACGCATCTCTATTGTTTTGATCAACGTCCCTCCATCGCCGATGAAACTCAAATCCGACTCTGTAAGGGATCCAAACACGCGGCTTTAGCTGTTCGAGAGTCTCCAAGACCTGCGCTCGGGTTTTCGCCCCGTACCTAAAAAGGTGCAGGAGAATGTTTGCATCGGGAAGAAACAGACATTCGCTCCAGAGTTTCTTGAACTCTTCGTCGGTTGGTCGGTAATGGCCGGCAAAACGATTCTTCACTAGGCGCTCCAAATGTTCTTTGAAGCATTCATGGCTGCCCCCTTGTAATGAAGTCCAATGTTGCAATTTTGAGTTGGTTATCGGCAATAAGCAATCTGACCTATTCCCAACCTTAGGTATGAACGCCCAGTTCCTACTCCGCGCTCGAACATCATTATCGAACCGCGATTAGGGCGTCTCCATCGGCTTCTCGTGCTTGAGCGCGTAGCCGATGGATGGGTATGCCTGTGCGGACAAGCGCGACCGGGCCGAAATCATCTCCCGATACCATTTGCCAGAGAGGGTATGACCTGCCGGTGATTGAGCCGTATCGGGCACTCGCGGAGGCCGCGCCAGACGTCTTCGAGGTAGGCAAGGACCCTTTTGCTTGGCGTCATTTCGCACAACGGGGATCGTGCGTACGAAGCGAAACCTTCACGATGCCATTGTCGCCAACGCGTACGGGAAAGTCTCATCCCCGACCGGGACTTGCAGCATCCGGCCCTTGGCCTTGTCGAAGACCTCCGTAGGAACGCGCTCACGAAGGTAATGGACCGAAGAACCTTTTGGGCGAACTGGCGATGGCATTCTCAGGAGAATGTGCACCGTCTCTGTGTACCAGTTGAGACGGTCGATCACCCTTGAATAACAGGAACTTCAACAAAATCAACATCATCGGGAGATGATGGTGCCCAGGAAAGGACTCGAACCTTCACGGCCGTTAAGCCACTGGCACCTGAAGCCAGCGCGTCTACCAATTCCACCACCTGGGCATGCCGTTTGGGGCACGGAGGCGGTTACTACGGTTCGGTGACGCGGTTGTCAAATGCTGCTTGGCACCTGCGCGGGGATGCGGATTGCGCATCGCAAACCGGCCCGATACAAGCCTGATAACACGCACTCTTTCCGCAGGAATGGACCCCAGGAATGGATCCCATGGCATCGAATCTGGAAACTCTCGTCACGGTTTTCGGCGGATCGGGGTTTTTGGGCCGGAATGTCGTCCGCGCGCTGTGCCGGCGGGACTACCGGGTCCGCGTCGCGGTGCGGCGGCCGGAACTGGCCGGATACCTCCAGCCCTCCGGCAAGGTCGGGCAGGTCCACACCGTGCAGGCGAATCTGCGCTATCCGGCCTCGGTCGAGGCGGCGATGCGTGATTCGCATGTCGTGATCAATCTGGTCGGCATCCTCACCGAGGGCGGCGCGCAGAGCTTTGACGCCGTCCAGGCGAGGGGCGCCGAGACCGTCGCCAAGGCGGCGGCCGCTGCCGGGGCGCGCCTGGTGCATGTCTCGGCGATCGGCGCCGATGCGGAATCGCCCTCGCGCTATGCCAAGGCCAAGGCGGCCGGCGAAGCGGCGGTGCTGGCCGCGGTGCCCTCGGCCACCATCTTCCGTCCCTCCGTGATGTTCGGCCCCGAGGACCAGTTCACCAACCGCTTTGCCGCGCTGGCGCGGATGTCGCCGGTGCTGCCGCTGATCGGCGGCGAGACCAGGATGCAGCCGGTCTATGTCGGCGACGTCGCCACCGCGATCGCGGATGCGGTCGACGGCAAGGCCAAGGCGGGCGCGACCTACGAGCTCGGCGGGCCGGAAGTGCTGACCATGCGCGAGATCATCGAGGCCATTTTGGCCATCACCGACCGCAAGCGGGCGCTGGTCCCGCTGTCGTTCGGCGTTGCTCGCTTCCAGGCCAACTTCCTGCAATTCGCGCCGGGTGCGCTGAAGCTTACGCCGGACCAGGTCACGCTGCTCGAGCACGACAATGTCGTGTCGGAGGCGGCCAAGGCGGCGGGGCTGACGCTGGAAGGCCTCGGCATTGCCGGGGATTCGCTGGAGGCCATCGCCCCGCAATATCTCTGGCGTTTTCGCGCGGCCGGGCAGTTCCAGCGAATGAGCGTTTGAGGTTTCCGCAGCGTCATGGCCGGGCTTGACCCGGCCATCCACGTCTTCTCACCGCGGCCACCAAGAACGTGGATGCCCGGCACAAGGCCGGGCATGACGAGACTGTGGTGCGGGTCGCAACCGCGTCAAAACTTCAGCTTCTTGAACACCGCTTCCGGCAGCGTCTTGATGATCAGCATCACGAGACGCCATTTGCCGCTGACATAGACGACGTCGGTCTTCTTCTCGACGGCGTTGAGGATCGCATCGCCGACGACCGGCGCCTCGACGGTGAGCGGGCCGATCAGCTTCATGCCCTCCGTCATTTTTGTGCGGACGAAGCCGGGCTTCACCGTGACGACGTGAACGCCACCGCGGCTGGCGCGGGCGCGCAGGCCCGACAGGAAGGCGGAGAAGCCTGCTTTCGCCGATCCGTAGACATAATTGGAGGCACGGCCGCGATCGCCGGCGACCGAGGACACGCCGACAATCGTGCCATTGCCGCGCGCCAAAAACTTTTCCGCGAACAGGCCGAGAATCAGCGAGGGGCCCTCGTAGTTCGAGCGCATGATCGTGGTGGCATGCGCGAGATCGCTCTCGGCATTTTGCTGCACGCCCAGCAGGCCGACGATCGAGATGACGACATCAGGCAACGCAGCAAGGCCGCTCACAAAGCCCTCGAACGAAGCGGTATCGAGCACATCGAATTTGTGGAGGCCAACCTCGACATTGTAGCGCGCGCGCAGATCGGCGGCGTCAGGCTCGAGTGCGGCGACGTCACGGCCCGCGAGGGCGACATCGTATCCGGCCTTGGCAAAGGCGCGCGCGGCGGCGCGGCCGATATCGGAGGAGCCACCGAGCACAATTGCGGACTTGCGTGACGTCACGGCTTAAACCTCATCGAACAGGCGTTGTGAAAGTTTTGAGCGGATGGTCCCGGCGGGATCGAGCAATTTGCGGATCGCGTTGAAGCGCCGCAAGGCCGGATAGCCGGCTTCGAACGTGGCGCGCGACTGGCGGGCATCCTTGGCCAGATAAAGCCGGCCACCGGCGGCGACGACCAGGCGATCGATCTCGTCGAGGAAATTCAGGATGTCGCCCTTCACCGGGAAATCCAGCGCCAGCGTGTAGCCGGGCAGCGGGAACGACAGGATGCCGTCGCCCTGGCCGAGTTTCTTGAGCACCGCGAGGAAGGAGGCATCGCCGCGCCGGGCGACGCGATCGAGGATCTCGCCGAGCACGGCGCGGGCGCCCAGCTCCGGGATCACGCATTGATGCTGGAGAAAACCGCGCCGGCCGTAGATGCGGTTCCAGTCACTGATGCTGTCGAGCGGGAAGAAATACGGATAGAGCGAGACCACATGGCTGGCGCCGGCGCGCCGCGCGCCCATGCGGTAGTAGAGCTCGTTGAAGGCGCGGATGCTGTAGCGGTTCAGCGTCATCGACGGCAGGTCGACGGGCACCGCGAGGCCGGGATTTTTGCCGGCGGGAAATGCACCGGCGCCGTCGGCAATCTCGCCCGTCCTTGCGTGCTCGCCGAGATAGATCAGCGAGCGGCCGAGATCGCTGCCGCGTGCGGCACAATCGATCCAGGCCACCGAATAGGTCGCGGAATCGCCCGCATCGAGCGCGCGCATCGCGGCATCGAGATCGGATGCGGAGATCACCCGCTCGCGGATCCACCCCGTTTCGACCGGTCGTAGCCGCATCGTCGCCTCGAGGATCACCCCGGTGAGGCCCATGCCGCCGACGGTCGCGAAGAAGGCATCGGAATTCTGTTCGCGCGAGGCCTCGATGGTCTCGCCCTGCCCGGTGCGCAGCAGGATGCTGTCGACATAGCGGCCGAAACCGCCCTCGCAATGATGGTTCTTGCCGTGGACATCGGCGGCAATGGCACCGCCGACCGAGACGAAGCGCGTTCCGGGAACCACGAAGGGCAGGAAACCGCGCGGACCAAAGGTGTCGATTAGGTCTGACAGCAGCACGCCGACTTCGAGCCGGATGCGTCCGGTCACGGGATCGAACGACCGGACCCGGTCGAACCCCGTCATCGCGATGGTCCTTGCGGCGCCGATCGCGGCATCGCCATAGGCGCGGCCATTGCCCCGAGCCACGGAGCCCGTCACCACGGCTTCGCCCACGGCCTCGAACGACCGCGGCCGCAGCAGCTCGCTATCGACGACCGGGAAACGCCCCCAGCCGCTGACGAGGGTCATAGTTCAGCTCCTGTGCCGGGCGCGCGCCGCCCTGCTCTGGAAACTGCCTACCGATCAAAAGCTTATATTGCGTTGAGGCGCGTCAGTGAGTTTTCGAGAGGTTAACGGCCGAGCGCCAGTGCGATCAGGCCGAGCGTGCCGACGATCACGCGCCACCAGGCAAACACCGCGAAGCCGTGGCGGGTGACGTAGCTCAAAAACGTCTTCACCACGATGATCGCAGTGATGAACGACACCACGAAGCCGATCGCGACGATGCCCATGTGGTCCATCGTCATCTCGGAGCGGTTCTTGTAGAAATCGTAGGCGAACGCGCCGATCATGGTGGGAATGGCGAGGAAGAACGAGAACTCCGCCGCCGCGCGCTTGTCGGCGCCCAGAAACATCGCGGCGACGATGCTGGCGCCGGAGCGCGACACGCCCGGGATCATCGCGATGCACTGCGCAATGCCGATATAGAGATACATCAGCAGCGGAAAGCGGGTGGCGTCATGCTCGCGCGCCTTGAGATCCAGCCGATCGACCCACAGCAGGATGGCCCCGCCGACGATCAGCGAGAAGCACACGACCCACGGATTGAACAGCAGGCTCTTGATGTATTTGCCGGCAACGAGGCCGACGATGACCGCGGGCAGGAACGCCACCAGCACGCCGATCACGAAGCGGCGCGCATAGGCGTCGCCGGTGAACATACCGATCGCGACGTCCCACAATTTCTTGAAGTACAGCACGACGATCGCGAGGATCGCGCCGAGCTGGATCAGAACGGTAAACGAATCCCAGAAGGCGCCTTCGCCGAGATGGAAGAAGCGCTCCGCGAGCAGAAGGTGGCCGGTCGAGGACACGGGAAGGAACTCGGTCACACCCTCGATGATGCCGAGGATCACTGCCCGTATTGCGTCTGACATATTTACGGTCCATTTCCGCTGGAAAAGCGGGGCTCTTCTCGCCTATTCGCCTCTTTGCCGCAATCGCAAAATGCGGCATCGCACCCTTGCTTCGCGGTTTTGAAGAACTAGTGTGGCGCCGCACAAACATTGATGGATTCTTAATCACCATCAAATAGTCAAAGGCTTCATGTTTACGCTGTTTCATCATCCGTTCTGCCCGCATTCGCGTTTCATCCGCCTGATCGCGGGAGAATACGGGCTCGAACTGCGGCTGGTCGAAGAGCGCAGCTGGGAGCGGCGCGAGGCGTTTCTGCTGCTCAATGCGGCCGGCACCACGCCCGTCCTGGTGGACAAGGAACAATCGCCCATACCGGGCGCGGCGATCATCGCTGAATATGTCGACGAGGCCTATGGCGCCGACATGGGACCGAAGCGCCTGATGCCGGAAACGGTCGCCGAGCGCATCGAGGTGCGCCGGCTGATGGCCTGGTTCAACGAAAAATTCTTCGAGGAGGTCTCGCATCCTCTGGTCACCGAGCGCATCTACAAGCGCTTCATGAGCGAGGAGAACGGCGGCGGCGCGCCCTCGGCCGACGTGATGCGAGCCGCCAAGGCCAACGTGCGCTATCATCTGGCCTATATCGGCTGGCTGGCGCAGACGCGGAACTTCCTCGCCGGCGACCGGCTCACCTACGCGGATCTCGCCGCCGCGGCGCATCTCTCGGCGATCGACTATCTGGGCGACGTGCCATGGAGCGAGGACGACGCAGCAAAGGCGTGGTACGCGCGGGTGAAATCCCGCCCGTCGTTCCGTCCGCTGCTGAGCGAATGGCTGGCGGGCGTGCCGGCATCGCGGACCTACGTGGACCTCGACTTCTGAACTTCGATCCGACCGAACTGAAGGCGGCGCTTGCAAACGAGGCACGCGCGCTCGGCTTCGATTGCATCGGCATCACCGCTTCCGGCACGATCGAGAACGCCGGGAAGCATTTTCTCGAATTCATCGCCTCGGGCGGCCATGGCGACATGGACTGGCTTGCAGCACACCCCGAGCGCCGCGTCGATCCGCGCGGCCTATGGCAGGACGTGCGCAGCGTCATCATGCTCGGCGTCAATTACGGGCCCGACCAGGATCCGCTCGCGATCCTGCAGCAGCGCACGCGCGCCGCGATCTCGGTCTATGCGCAGGGCGACGACTACCACGATCTCATCAAGAAGCGCCTGAAGGCATTGGCGCGTTGGCTGGTGGCGACCGCGCCGTCGGACGTCAAGGTGTTCGTCGACACCGCGGCGGTGATGGAGAAGCCGTTGGCGCAAGCCGCGCATCTCGGCTGGCAGGGCAAGCACACCAATCTCGTCTCGCGCGAGTTCGGCTCCTGGCTATTCCTCGGTGCGATCTACACGACGCTCGAGCTGCCGCGCGACGACGCCGAGATCGATCATTGCGGCTCATGCCGGGCGTGCCTCGACATCTGCCCGACGTCGGCGTTTCCGGCGCCCTACAAGCTCGATGCGCGCCGTTGCATCTCGTATCTCACCATCGAGAACAAGGGACCGATCCCGCGCGAGTTTCGCAAAGCCATCGGCAACCGCATCTATGGCTGCGACGATTGCCTTGCGGCCTGTCCCTGGAACAAGTTCGCGCAGGAAGGACGCGAGGCAAAGCTCGCCGCGCGCGACGAATTGCGCGCGCCGTCGCTTGCCGAACTCGCACGCCTCGACGATGCATCGTTTCGCGCGCTGTTCACGAAGTCGCCGGTCAAGCGCATCGGCCGCGACCGCTTTTTGCGGAATGTGCTGATCGCGATTGGTAACTCCGGCGATACGGCGCTGGCGACGGAGGCCCGGCGATTGCTTGGCGATGAGAGCGCGTTGGTGCGTGGCGCTGCGGTGTGGGCGCTGGAACAGCTGGTGTCGCGGGAAGAGTTCGATGCGATGAAGTCCGCGGCGGCGAGCATAGAGCGTGACGAAAGCGTGCGTGAGGAGTGGCAAGCCGCTTCCCAACTCTCCACTGTCATACCCCGCGAAGGCGGGGCATCCAGTACGCCGCGGCCTCTCGATTGAACCACAATCGTCTCGGAGTACTGGATCGCCCGGTCAAGCCGGGCGATGACACCGTTGTTGTGGTGAGAGCGCTTCGCGCCTCCTCATACTGAGGATTGGGGGACCTTGATTTCCCCGCAGCTTTCCTCAAAGTCGCGCGTCATGACAAACATGCCTTTCTTCACCCGCGACGGCGATACATTCCATCCGACGGAAGTGGCCAACGGTCCCTGGGATCCGAAATCGCTGCACGGACGCGTCATCGTCGGACTGCTCGGCTTCGCCATCGAGGAGCGCCATTCCGGCCCTGAATTCGTCCCGGCGCGGCTCACGGTCGACATGTTTCGGCTGCCGACCATCGACAAGCCGATCGAGGTGACGACGCGGCTGGTGCGCGACGGACTACGCATTCGCGTGGTCGAGGCCGAATTTGTCTCCGGCGGCGTCAGCGTGGCGCGTGCCTCGTGCCAGCTGCTGCGCAAAACGCAGAATCCGGACGGCAACGTCTGGTCGCCGCCGAACTGGGACGTGCCGAAGCCGGATGACATTCCCAAGCCGACCGATCCCAGGCTCGGCATGAACGGCAAATGGACGACGCGGCCGATCGTCGGCCATATGGGCTCGCTCGGTCCGCGCCGGCTCTGGATGAGCGAGGTGCGCGAGCTGGTGGCCGGCGTGCCGATGACGCCGTTCGTGCATGTCGCTGTCGGCGCCGATTTCGCAAGCCCCTTTGCGAACGCCGGCGACAACGGGCTCGGCTACATCAACAGCGACGTGACGATCTATCTGCACCGGCTGCCGGTGACGAACTGGATCGGCTTCGACGTGGTCAATCACCAGGCGACCGATGGTGTCGCGATCGGCGAATGCTGGCTCTACGACGAGCAAGGCCCGATCGGCACCGCCACGGTCGCAGCACTGGCACAGCGCAAGCCGATGGCGAATCCGTCGAAGCGGTAGTCGCTGCTGTCATTCCGGGGCGCGCGTAGCGCGAGCCCGGAATGACAAGAGGAGAGGGCCGCGCGGCTACGCCAGATGCCGCTGCATCTCAGGCCGCGCTTTCAGCTCGGCGCCCTGCTTGCCGACGATCTTCGCAATCCGTTCCGGCGCAAACTTCAGATCGACGAACGCCGGCGCGGTGTTGGCGACCTCGTGATAGCTCACGATCCTGCCGTCGCGCAGCGTCATGATCGCGACGCCCTCGAACATCGCCCGCGCGCCGTTCGCTTCGGCCAAGGTCGAGCGATAGCTGAAAGTGTAGCGCGCATAGAGCGTGGTGCCGTCGGTGACGGGATCATGCATGTCCCAGCGGAAATCGGTCGCCGTGCGATAGAACCAGTCGTCGACCATCGCTGCGATCTTTTCGCGGCCTTCGAAGGCGCCGTAGAAGACATCGTGATAGACGCCGTCCTCGGTGAAGAGATCCGCGAAGGCTTTTCCGTTACGCTGTTCGACGGCGTCGCAAAAGGTGCGCAGCATCGTGGTGGCGGTCATTGGCATTTCTCCCATTCTCGCTCTCCGTCATGCCCCGGCTTGACCGGGGCATCCAGTACGCCGCGGCTTCTCGGCTAAAGCACGATGGCCTCTGGAATACTGGATCGCCCGATCCCGTCTCCGCCAAGGCTTCGCCGGGCCAAGAACTCACTCGGCCGCCGAAGCCTTAGCGAAGGCGGCAAGTCGGGCGATGACACCGAATGTTGCGCGGCAGTCTCACCCGATCTCGGCCACCGCGGCAAGAATGCGGGCGATGTCCTGCGGACGGGAGAGGCGGTGATCGCCGTCCTGGATCATGGTGAGCACGACGTCGTCGGCCGGCAGGCGATGCGTCAGCGCGAAGGCGTGCTGCCAGGGCACATCCGGATCCTGCGCGCCCTGGAGGATGCGGACGGGACAGCCGAGATCGATGGCGCTGCCGAGCACGAGGTGATTGCGGCCCTCCTCAATCAGATTCCGCGTGATCGGATAGGGCGAGCCATCGCCATAGTCCGACGGCCGCAGCCAGAAGCCCTTGGTCTCGATTTCTTTCTTCACCCCGGCCGAAAAATTCTTCCACATCAGCTCCTCGGTGAAGTCGGGCGCCGGCGCGATCAGCACCAGGCCCGCAAGCGACGCTTGACTGGCCCGCTTCCTGATCTCGCGCGCGAGCAGCAGCGCCATCCAGCCGCCCATGGAGGAACCGATCAGGACCTGCGGGCCGTCGCAGAACCGCTCGAACACCGCCACGCTGTCCTCGAGCCAGCTTCCGATGGTTCCATCGGCGAACTCGCCGCCGGATTCGCCATGGCCGGAATAATCGAACCGGACCGCGGCGCGGCCATGGTCCGCGGCCCAGGCATCCAGCGCCACGGCCTTGCTGCCCTGCATGTCCGACTTGAACCCGCCGAGCCAGACCAGTCCGGGTCCTCGACCCGCGCGGCTGCGCACCGCGATCCTGCGTGCGGACGGGCCCTCGCCCACATCGATGAAGCCGAGCACGGCTTCAGGAATTGCATTGCTCATGGAACGTTTACTCTGGTTGTTCGGTTTGAACTGTCTGGATGCGTTCCGGGGCCCAGCCCAGCATCGCTATTGCCCTTTGGGACGCTTGCGGAACAGAAGCAAGGTGTCTATGTCCTGCAGCGTGCCCATGGGCGTGACCAAAATGCCTCGCATTTGAGGCTTTTTCGCCTCCCGCACGCGACTTGCTTGCCCGCAAACGCATCTTCCTTCAGACTAGCCGCCTCTTTCACAATTTTGGAGAACCACCCATTCGCCGTCCCAATAAAGCCCCGCCCGTTGCCAGCAAAGACGGGCCGCGCATCAATGATGATATTCGCAATGCGCAAATCCAGCTGATCGATCAGACCGGTGACAACAAGGGCACGGTCGAAACCGTCATGGCCATCCGTATGGCCCAGGAAGCTGGCATGGATCTGGTCGAGATTTCGCCGAATGTCAGCCCTCCCGTCTGCAAGATCATGGACTACGGGAAGTACAAGTATTCCGCCCAGAAAAAGGCCGCCGAAGCCCGCAAGCGGCAGAAGATCGTCGAGATCAAGGAGATCAAGCTCCGCCCGATGATCGACGACCACGATTACGACGTGAAGATGCGCGCGATGCAGCGGTTCTTCGAAGAGGGCGACAAGGTCAAGATCACGCTGCGCTATCGCGGCCGCGAAATGGCGCACCAGGAGATCGGCACCAAGCTTCTGGACAAGATCAAGAACGACGTCGCCGAGCTCGCCAAGGTCGAGCAGGACGCCAGGTTCGAGGGCCGTCAGGTCGTCATGGTGCTGGCGCCGCGCTGACGTCCGTTTTTCAGGACTGAGAGTTCAACGGCCCGTCCGGATTTCCGGCGGGCCGTTTGTGTATCAGGACCGGGTCGCATGCCAGATGCCGCTGCAGCGGTCGCCGGAAATGATGCCGTTCCAGGAGCCTGCACCGGCCACCCCGCCGAGCCGGCCGCCTCCACTGGCGTGGGACGCGCCGACCGAGACCTGGACCGCGACGGCGCCGCCGCGACGGACCGTGCCGGAGACCCGGCCGCCGCCGGCGGATGACACCCGGCCGCCGGTGACGGTGAAGGGGACGCTGTAACCGGAACTGCAATTGCCCCGCGTGGTGGCGAAAGTGACATTCCAGATGCCGTCATAGCTGCCGATACGGGCGTCGGCGGTCGAGGGCAGCATGGCCGTGGCCAGCACGGCAAGCAGCGCCAGGCGGCGCGGGCGGGCGAGGTCCGTCAAGGACGAAAGCGATCGGGGAAAATGGGCCATTTTGGTCTTGCTCCAGGCGACATGGCTTGGACATATGGGTGGTAACTCCGAATAGTCGCCGGGCAGGTTTCGGCGGTTCAGCGTTGCCATTTGGCTTGTCCTCTGTCATAAGCCCAGCCTTCATCGCCCGGCTGATTAAGGGCTGCCGTGGCGGTGTCCGTGCGGGTTTCGCGCTTGTTCGTAAAACCTGAGCACAATCAACGCTCTAACGAGCATTTTTGACGGCCAGCCGCCTTCGCGGGCGGATTTCTGTGGCCATTAGGAGAGCCAAATGCCCAAGCTGAAGACCAAATCGGGCGCTAAAAAGCGCTTCAAGGTGACTGCCACCGGCAAAGTGATGCACGCCCAGCGCGGCAAGCGTCACGGCATGATCAAGCGGACGAAGAAGCAGATCCGTCAGCTGCGCGGCACTCGCGTGCTGTTCAAGACCGACGGCGACAACGTCAAGAAGTACTTCTTGCCGAACGCCTGATCGCGTCCAAGATCGTCGAAGATCATTGCCACCTCCGCCGCGCTCGCGCGGCGATCCGAAAACCAAGTCATCTCTGAAGGATTTTGTCATGTCTCGCGTCAAACGCGGTGTGACCGCCCACGCCAAGCACAAGAAAGTCTACAAGGCCGCCAAGGGTTTCTATGGCCGCCGCAAGAACACCATCCGCGCCGCCAAGCCGGCCGTGGAAAAGGCCCAGCAGTACGCGTTCCGTGATCGCAAGCGCAAGAAGCGGACTTTCCGCGCGCTCTGGATCCAGCGTCTCAACGCCGCCGTGCGTCCGTTCGGCCTGACCTACAGCCGATTTATCGACGGTCTCGCCAAGTCGGGCATCACCGTGGACCGCAAGGTGCTGTCGGATCTCGCGATCCACGAGCCTGCGTCGTTCCAGGCGATCGCCGAGAAGGCCAAGGCTGCGCTGGCCGCCTAAGCGGCTGCTTCAGAGCAAGCCCAGCACTAACGGCCGGCTCCGCCGGCCTTCAGCGCACGTCGCGAGTAACGCTGGGCGACCTCCGCCCGGCAGAAGGCCGTGGCCGAGATATACATGGTGCCGGACTTGTTCCGGTACTTCCGGTCGCAGACCCGCAACTCGCGCTGATAGCTGAGCTTCTGCGGCGTTCTCAGCCGGCCGACAAAATCGGCCTCGCACTTCTTCTCGACCGCTTCGCCGAATTGCACGTCGCCGCTGGCGCCGTACGCGCAAGCATCGAACAGCGTCATGGCACGGTCGCAGCTCGGCGCCGCGTTCAGGACCGCGATGATGTCATCCATCGACGTCGATTTGGCCGGGCATTCCTCCGCGGCGTGAGCCGCGCTCCCCAAAAGAACCAAGCTCAAGCCGACCACCCAGGATCGTAAACGCATCGTCTTCTCCCTCGACTTCAGGTTGGTGCCAGCCATGCCTATAGGGTTCGAATGCCCTGCATTTACGACGGCTATACGGCTTGACGTTCCGGCCCGGCTGCGGCCACAACCGGCAGCGTTTTGAAAGGATCCGACCGTGTCCGACCTCGCCAGTCTCGTCCAATCCATCCTCGCGCAGATCAGTGCTGCCGGGGACGAAGCCGCCCTCGAAGCCGTCCGCGTCGCGTCCCTCGGCAAGAAGGGCTCGATCTCCGCCTTGCTTGCGACGCTCGGCAAGATGTCGCCGGACGAGCGCAAGACGCAAGGCGCGGCGATCAACCAGGCCAAGGACGAGGTCACCCAGGCCCTCGCCGCGCGGCGCGACGTGCTGAAGTCGGCGGCGCTCGACGCGCGGCTCGCATCCGAAACCATCGACGTCACCTTGCCGCTGCGCGATGCGCCGACTGAAGCCGGCCGCATCCATCCGCTGAGCCAGGTCTGGGACGAGTTGACGACGATCTTCGCCGACATGGGATTCTCGGTCGCGGAAGGCCCCGACATCGAGACCGACGACTACAACTTCACCAAGCTGAATTTTCCGGAAGGCCATCCCGCCCGCGAGATGCACGACACCTTCTTCTTCCATCCGAAGGAGGATGGCTCGCGCATGCTGCTGCGGACCCACACCTCGCCGGTGCAGGTGCGCACCATGCTGAGCCAGAAGCCGCCGATCCGCGTGATCTGCCCGGGCCGCACCTACCGCATCGATTCCGACGCGACCCACACACCGCAATTCCACCAGGTCGAAGGCCTCGTCATCGACAAGCACTCGCATCTCGGCCACCTCAAATGGATCCTGCACGAGTTCTGCAAGGCGTTCTTCGAGGTCGACCACATCAACATGCGCTTCCGGCCGTCGTTCTTCCCGTTCACCGAGCCGTCGCTGGAAGTCGACATCCAGTGCCGCCGCGACAAGGGCGAGATCCGGTTCGGCGAGGGCGAGGACTGGCTCGAGATTCTCGGCTGCGGCATGGTGCATCCGAACGTGCTGCGCGCCTGCGGCATCGATCCTGACGAGTACCAGGGCTTTGCCTGGGGCATGGGCATCGACCGTATCGCGATGCTGAAATACGGCATCGCCGATTTGCGCCAGCTGTTCGACAGCGACGTCCGCTGGCTGTCCCATTACGGCTTCAAGCCGCTCGAAGTGCCGACGCTTGCGGGAGGACTGAGCTCGTGAAATTCACCCTCTCCTGGCTGAAGGATCATCTCGACACCGACGAGCCCCTGGAAAAGCTCGCCGACAAGCTCACCATGATCGGGCTCGAGGTCGAGAACATCGAGGACAAGGCGAAGGCGCTGAAGCCGTTCACCATCGCGAAGGTGATCTCGGCCGAGCAGCATCCGAATGCGGATCGCCTGCGCGTCTGCATGGTCGATACCGGCGATGGTGGCGCACCGGTGCAGGTCGTGTGCGGCGCGCCGAATGCGCGCACCGGCCTGGTCAGCGTGTTCTCGCCGCCGGGGACCTACATTCCCGGCAAGGACATCACGCTCGGTGTCGGCACCATCCGCGGCGTCGAGAGCCGCGGCATGCTGTGCTCGGCGGCCGAGCTCCAGATCTCCAACGACCATGACGGCATCATGGAGCTGCCGGCGGATGCGCCGATCGGCGCTGCTTATGCCGCATGGGCAGGTCTCGGCGATCCCGTGGTCGAGATCAATCTGACGCCGAACCGACAGGACTGCACCGGCGTGCACGGCATCGCCCGCGATCTTGCCGCGGCCGACATGGGCAAGTTCAAGGACCCCACGATCAAGCCGATCAAGGGTGAATTCCCGTGCACCGTGAAGGTCGCGGTCGAGGACGCCACGCTGTGTCCGGGCTTCGCGCTGCGCCTGGTGCGCGGGGTGAAGAACGGGCCGTCGCCGGAATGGCTGCAGAAGCGGCTGACCGCGATCGGGCTGCGTCCGATCAATGCGCTGGTCGACATCACCAACTTCATGACCTACGACCGCGCCCGCCCGCTGCACGTGTTCGACGCCAAGAAGGTGAAGGGCAATCTCGTGGTGCGCCGCGCCCGCGACGGCGAGACGCTGCTGGCGCTCGACGGCCGCACCTACAATCTCGATCCCGCCATCTGCGTGATCGCGGACGAGCACGGCGTCGAATCGCTCGCCGGCATCATGGGCGGCGAGGCCTCGGGCTGCGACGAAAACACCACCGACGTGCTGATCGAATCGGCGCTGTGGAACGAGATCAACATCGCCCAGACCGGCCGCAAGCTCGGCATCAATTCGGACGCGCGCTACCGCTTCGAGCGCGGCGTCGATCCGGCCTTCATGGTGCCGGGGCTGGAGCTCGCGACCAAGCTCGTGATGGAGATGTGCGGCGGCGCGCCATCGGAGAACGTCGTGGTCGGAAAGGCCTTCGGCGACGATCGCGTGATCGATTTTCCTGTTACCGAGGTCAAGCGGCTCTCCGGCATCGAGGTGCCGCAGCCGGAGATGAAGCGCATCCTGACCCATCTCGGCTTCATGATGGCCGGCCCGGGTCCGGTGGTGAAGGTCGCAGTGCCCTCGTGGCGCACCGATGTGCATGGCAAGGCCGACCTCGTCGAGGAGATCGTGCGCATCTACGGCGTCGACAAGGTGCCGATGACGCCGTTCGAGCGCGGCGAGGACGCGCGCAAGCCGGTGCTGACGCCGCTCCAGCTCCGCACCCGTCGCGCCAAGCGCGCACTCGCGAGCCGCGGCATCATCGAAGCGGTGACCTGGTCCTTCATCACCAAGTCTGCAGCAACCCTGTTCGGCGGCGGCCAGCGCGAACTCGAAGTCGCCAATCCGATCGCCTCGGATCTGTCCGACATGCGTCCGACCCTGTTGGCGGGCCTGATCGCGGCGGCGCAGGCCAACGCCGATCGCGGCTTTGGCGATGTCGCGCTGTTCGAGGTCGGCCAGCTGTTCAAAGGCGACCGCCCGCAGGATCAGTTCATGGCGGCCAGCGGCGTGCGCCGCGGCTTTGCTTCGTCAGAAGGTCTGGGACGGCACTGGTCGGGTTCGGCGCAGGCCGAACTGTTCGACGCCAAGGCCGACGCGCTCGCGGTGCTTGCCGTTGCCGGTGCACCGATGCAGGCGCTGCAGATCGTCGCGGGCGGGCCAGCCTGGCTGCATCCGGGTCGCTCGGGCACGATCCAGATCGGCCCGCAGAACGTGCTCGGCTATTTCGGCGAGATGCATCCGCGCGCGCTCGAGGCGCTCGGTGCCGATGGCCCGCTGATGGTGTTCGAGGTGATCCTGGATCGCATCCCCGAGGCGAAGAAGAAGCCGACCCGCGCCAAGCCCGTGATCGAGCTGTCGGCCTTCCAGCCTGTTACGCGCGACTTCGCCTTCATTGTCGACCGCACCGTAAAGGCCGGCGACATCGTTCGCGCCGCCCAAGGCGTCGACAAGAAGCTGATCACCGGCGTGAATGTCTTCGACGTCTACGAGGGCAAGGGCATCGATGACGGCAAGAAGTCGATCGCGATCGCCGTGACGATCCAGCCGCGCGAGAAGACGCTGACCGATCAGGAGATCGAGGCCGTCGCCGGGAAGATCGTGGCGGAAGTCACGAAGAAGACTGGCGGCGTCTTGCGCGGATGACCCTTGCGGATGTTCTTCCGAAGGACGTCGGCCTCACCATTGCGATGGCGCTCTGCGCCGTCGCTTTCGTTTCAGGGACCGCGCGCGGCTTCTCCGGCTTCGGCTCGGCGCTGATCTTCATGCCGCTGGCGAGCAGCATCGCGGCGCCGCGTCTCGTGGCCGCGCTGCTCCTCGTGATCGATTTCGTCGCGGCCCTGCCGCTGCTGCCCGACGCCTGGCGCAAGGCCGACCGCAAGGCCACCGCGGTGATCGTGCTGGGCGCGCTGGTCGGCGTGCCGGTGGGCACCTATTTCCTCAGCGTGCTCGAGCCCGTCACCACGCGCTGGATCATCTCCTGCTTCGTCGCTGCGCTGTTGCTGCTGCTGCTGTCGGGCTGGCGCTATCGCGGCGAGGACCACGCCTGGCTCTCGGTCGGCATCGGCGGCCTCTCGGGCTTCTGCAGCGGTCTGGCGCAGACCGGCGGCCCGCCGATCGTCGGCTACTGGCTCGGCCGCCCCATCGCGCCGATTGTCGCGCGCGCCAATATCGTGCTGTTCTTCAGCGCGTCGGATTTCTTCTCGATGGTCAGCTACGCGACGACCGGCCTGATCTCACGCGAATCGCTGGTGCTGTCGCTGATCGTCGGCCCGGTCTATGCCATCGGCGTCGCGTTCGGTGCATCGCTGTTCGGCCGCGCCAGCGAAAAATTGTTTCGCGCGATTTGCTACGGTCTGATCGCGATGGCGGTGATCGCGGGGCTGCCGGTGTTGGACGGGATTTTGCGCTAATTGCCCTGCTGCCGCGGCGCGCGGCGCTTCTTCGTCGACTGCGTCGGCACGTCGGCCGACTCGTCCTTGAGCGCGCCGATCTTGCGCAAGGCCGCATCCGCCGCGCGCTCGCCGCTTTCCCAGGCGCCGTCGACGGTGCCCCACAGCGTCTCGTGCGTGGCTTCGCCGGCGAGGAACAGGTTGCCGATCGGCTCGGTCAGGATTTTTCGCGAGAGCTGGCCGCCGGGCGAGGACGCCGACATCGCGCCCATCACGAAAGGCGAGGCGTTCCAGCGCGTCGCGGTGGTCTTCTGCACGGCGGCCGCCGCCTCGCTGCCGAACAGCTTCGTGATCCATTCCCTGGCGAAGGCGACCATCGCCTTCTCGCCCTGCTCGGAGAGATCGCGGCCGAACGAGCCGCCGACATCGATCGAACACAGTGAGGAGCCGCCGATATTGGCGAGCATCAGCGCCGTGCGTGTCGAATTGCTCTGCTCGATGAGGATGTCGTCGCGCGAGAGCCCCAGCGGATTACCCGGCAGTTGCAGCACGATGCGATCGTAGCTGCCGAGCGTGAGCTTTGACGCCGCATCGAGCGTGCGCTTGGGAATATCAGGCCCGAACTTGATCGCGCCCGACGTCAGCACATTGGTCGAGACCGTGACGATGGCGGCGCGTGCGGCGATCCTGCCGGATGGCGTCTCCACGCTGACGTCGCGATTGCTCCAGACAATCCTGCTCACCGGCGTCGACAGCGCCACCGGCGCCTGTTCGCCGAGCCTGGTGATCAGGGTCCCCAGGCCCTGGCGGCAGGCGATCGCGGTGTTGCGGTCCTGCGCACGCGCCTTGTCGATCGCCGACAGCTCCTTGAGGTCTTTGCCCGCAAAGCTCGCACCAAGCACGAATTCGGCCGCACCGGCCCAGTCGCCGAGATCCTTCGGCAACACCGAGGCGCAGGCCGTATCGAGCTTGCCGCGCCCGGCCTCGTCGATGGCGCGGTTGGCCCGCACCAGCGCCGCCAGGAACTGTTCGGTCTCGCCCGCGCGCGCATTGCGGCGGCCGATACGCATCTTCTGGCCGGTCGGTGCCGGCAGCACGTCGAGCCCGGCACTGCGCGCCAGCCGGATCATCGGATTGGTCTCGGGATTGTGCATCCAGCGCGCGCCGCGATCGAACGGCACGTCGAAGGTCGTACTGTCCGTGATACAGCGGCCGCCGATCTGGGATGCCGCTTCCACCACCACGACCTTGCGGTTGGCGGCCATGATGCGCCGCGCCGCGGCAATTCCGGCCGCTCCCGCGCCGATCACGACGATGTCGGCCTCGCGCGGCAGGGGTGCGGCAGTCGCGCGCAGGACCGGCATCGCGGCAAGAGCCGCCGACGCCGATAGGAAGCTGCGGCGCGTGATTGTCATGTCATGGTTTCCGGGAACTTGCGGCGAACGGGAACAGCCCGCGAACCTTGCTGCATCTGGTGTTGCACGGCAACCATCATGGTGAATCAATCGTGCTTGATCTCACAGAGTGATGAACCGAATTGCAACACGTTTCGACCATGATAGAGAAGGGAAAAAGACGGCCGGAAAAGGCCGTGGGGGGAGTTTGAAATGGGGACGGTTCTGGACTCGGTCGGCAAGCTGATTGCCGCGTACCTCTCGAAGGAGGTGCCGGGCTACGAGCCGTTCACGCCGAGCGACCCGGAGCACCTGCGCGGCGTCATCGAGCCCGGCGACGTGCTGCTGGTCGAGGGCAACAACCGCATCTCCGGCATCATCAAATATCTGACGCAGTCGACCTGGTCCCATGCCGCGCTCTATGTCGGTCCGGTCGAGGGCGCCACGGAGCCCAACGGCGAGCCGCACGTGCTGATCGAGGCCAATATCGGCGAGGGCGTCACCTCGGCGCCGCTGTCGAAATATTTCCCGTATCACACCCGTGTCTGCCGCCCGGTCGGGCTGTCCTATGAGGACCGCACCACGGTCTGCCGCTATGCGATCAATCGCATCGGCTTCGGCTATGACACCAAGAACATCGTCGACCTGATGCGCTTCCTGTTCCCGTTGCCGATCCCGCAACGCTGGCGGCGGCGCATGATCTCGATCGGCTCGGGCGATCCGACAAAAATCATCTGCTCGGCGCTGATCGCGCAGGCCTTCGACGCCGTGCGCTATCCGATCCTGCCGAAGATCACCAAGGCCGGCAGCCGCGCCGCCCGCCGCGAGATCCTGCACATCCGCGATTCCTCGCTCTACATGCCCCGCGACTTCGACATCTCGCCCTATTTCGAAGTCGTCAAACCCACCATCGTGCACGGCTTCGACTACACCGCGCTGCACTGGGCCGACAAGCAGAAGCCGCTCGAGGAGGTAGCGGGCACATTCAGTGTGTTTCCAGAAACGCTCAGTGCGCCGCCGCTCGTTCCTGAGACGGTTGACGAAGAAGCGCCGACTGAAGTTCCGGCTGAAGAAGTGAGCGCGCAGCCCGCGGAGATGGGCGCCACCTGCTCCGAGCATTTTGTGCTGCTGAACGAACTGGCGATGTACCGCGCGCGGGGGCGCGCGCAGGAGATGGCGGCGTAAGCATCGCGCCTGCCGTCGTTCCGGCAAAGGCCGGGAGAGACGTTGCACCGCTCTTTCCACCGTCATTGCGAGCGTAGCGAAGCAATGCAGAGTCCCTCGGCGGAGGCAATCTGGATTGCTTCGTCGCTGCGCTCCTCGCAATGACGATGGTGAGAGCCTACCGTTCCGCCCGCCCGATCACCGCCATCAGCTCCGCGATCTTCTCGCGCTGATCGGCCTTGTCGCCGCTCGCGATCGCGTGCTCGACGCAATGGGCGACGTGATCCTTCAGAACCTCTTCCTCGACCCGGCGCAGCGCGGCACGCACGGCCGAGATCTGCGTCACGATGTCGATGCAGTAGCGGTCCTCCTCGACCATTTTCGAGAGGCCGCGAACCTGACCCTCGATCCGGCCAAGACGTTTTCCGACGGATGCCTTGATGTCCTTGCGCATGCGTTCTATATACCCCCCTAGGGTATATGTTGCAAGGCCGGAGCATGGCAATGAACGACGCCGAAAACGGGCACCATCACACGTCGGAAACACCGTCCGGATGCGGCTGTTCCGCCAAGGCCACCCCCAAGGCTGCTCCCGAGGCCGCCCCGCCAGCCGACAAGCCCGCGGCGTCCTCCTGCTGCGGCGGGCGCGGCGATCATGCCCAGCACCACGCGCATGACCATGGCGCCGCCGCGACCACAGTCCTCGATCCCGTCTGCGGCATGACGGTCGATCCCGCGACCTCGAAGCATCACCACACACATCACGGCGAGACCTTCCATTTCTGCTCGGCCGGCTGCCGCACCAAATTCGCCGCCGATCCCGCAAAGTATCTCGCCAGAGAGAAGGCGCCCGAACCCGAGATGCCCGCGGGCACGATCTACACCTGCCCGATGCATCCGGAGATCCGCCAGGTCGGACCCGGCAGCTGCCCGATCTGCGGCATGGCGCTGGAGCCGGAGGTCGCGAGCCTGGACACCGGCCCCAATCCCGAGCTTGCCGACATGACGCGGCGGTTCTGGATCGGTGGCGCGCTGGCGCTACCGGCGGTGGTGCTGGAGATGGGCGGCCATCTCGCCGGCCCTCACGACTGGATCGATCCGGCGCTGTCGAACTGGATCCAGCTCGTCGTCACCACGCCCGCCGTGCTGTGGGCCGGCTGGCCGTTCTTCGTCCGAGGTTGGCAGTCGCTGGTCACCCGCAACCTCAACATGTTCACGCTGATCGCGATGGGCACAGGCGTCGCCTATGTCTACAGCGTCGTCGCGACTGTCGCGCCGCAGATTTTCCCGGCGACCTTCCGCAGTCATGATGGTGCCGTTGCCGTCTATTTCGAGCCCGCCGCTGTGATCACCGTGCTGGTGCTGCTCGGCCAGGTGCTGGAGCTGCGCGCCCGCGACGCGACGTCGGGTGCGATCAAGGCGCTATTGCAGCTTGCGCCGAAGACCGCGCGCCGCGTCGATGCCGATGGCGGCGAGCACGAGGTCGAGATCGATGCGCTCCACGCCGGCGACCATTTGCGCGTCCGCCCCGGCGAGAAGGTGCCAGTCGACGGAATTATCCTCGAGGGACGCTCCGCGCTCGACGAATCCCTCGTCACCGGCGAATCCATGCCGGTGACCAAGGAGACCGGCGCAAAGGTCATTGCCGGCACGCTCAACCAGTCGGGCGGCTTCATCATGCGCGCCGACAAGGTCGGGCGCGAGACGCTGCTGTCGCAGATCGTGCAGATGGTCGCGGACGCGCAGCGCTCGCGTGCGCCGATCCAGCGTCTGGCCGATCAGGTCGCGGGCTGGTTCGTGCCGACCGTGATCGCCGTTGCCATCGCCGCCTTTGCCGCCTGGGCCTGGTTCGGACCGGAGCCGCGGCTTGCCTTCGGCCTCGTTGCCGCCGTCAGCGTGCTGATCATCGCCTGCCCCTGCGCGCTCGGCCTGGCGACCCCGATGTCGATCATGGTCGGCGTCGGCCGCGGCGCGCAGGCCGGCGTGCTGATCAAGAACGCCGAGGCGTTGGAGCGGATGGAGAAGATCGACACGCTGGTGGTCGACAAGACCGGCACGCTGACCGAGGGCAAGCCGAAGGTGGTCGCGATCGTTCCGGCTGCCGGCTTTGCGGAGAACGACATCCTCCGCATTGCGGCCAGCGTCGAGCGCGCCAGCGAGCATCCCCTCGCCGACGCCATCGTGCGCGCCGCGAAGGAGAAGCAACTCACCCTCGCTCAGGTCGAACAGTTCGACTCGCCGACGGGCAAGGGCGCGACCGGAAAAATCGACGGCAGGAGCATCGTGCTCGGCAACGCAAGATACCTGGGGTCGATCGGCATCGACACCACGGCGCTCGATGCCGAGGCCGAACGGATGCGCCAGGACGGCGCCACCGTGATCAACATGGCCGTCGACGGCAAGCTGGCCGGCCTGTTCGCGATCGCCGATCCGGTCAAGGCCTCGACCCCGGAAGCGCTGAGGGCGCTGGCCGATGAAGGCATCAAGGTCATCATGCTGACCGGCGACAATCGCACGACGGCGGAAGCGGTGGCGCGCCGGCTCGGTATCGCCGAGGTCGAGGCCGAGGTTCTGCCCGACCAGAAGAGCGCGGTGGTGACGAAGCTGCAAAAGGCCGGGCGCAGCGTCGCGATGGCGGGCGACGGCGTCAACGACGCGCCCGCACTGGCGGCCGCCGAGGTCGGCATCGCCATGGGCACCGGCACGGACGTGGCGATGGAGAGCGCCGGCGTCACCCTGTTGAGCGGTGATCTCACCGGCATCGTGCGTGCGCGAAGACTGTCGCAGGCGACCATGAGCAATATCCGCCAAAACCTGTTCTTCGCCTTCATCTACAACGCCGCCGGCATTCCGATCGCGGCCGGCATCCTCTACCCGGCGTTCGGCATCCTGCTGTCCCCGATCATCGCCGCGGCGGCGATGGCGCTGTCCTCGGTGAGCGTGGTCGGGAATGCGCTGCGGCTGCGCGGGACGCGGCTGTGATGATGACGGCGCGCTCCCTCGCGCCGTTCTTACGGGGCCGCGACGAGCTTCGCTCGCACTGAGAGGGTCGGGGTGAGGGGCTGCTTCCGCGACCGCGGTGACAATTGGACTCGTGGAGAGTCCCCCTCACCCGGAATTCAAGCTACGCTTGAACTCCGACCTCTCCCCGCAAGCGGGGCGAGGTAACAAGGGCGGTACGCGCGGAGAGGACCTGATGCAGCGGATTACGATCACCATCGAGGACGATCTTTTGGCGGAGATCGACGCGGCGGCGGAAGCGCGCGGCTACCAGAACCGCTCCGAGATCATCCGCGACCTCGCGCGCGCCGGCCTGCAACAGAGCACCGAGGACACCGCGCAGACCGGCCCCTGCGTCGCCGGCCTCGTCTACGTCTACGACCACGCCGCGCGCGATCTCTCGAAACGCCTGGTACAGGAATTCCACGGCCACCACGAGCTCGCGCTGGCCACCCTGCATGTCCATCTCGACGACAACAATTGCATGGAGATGACGGCGCTGCGCGGCGACGCCGGCGAGGTCAGGCATTTCGCCGACCACATCATCGCCGAACGCGGCGTCCGCTACGGCCGCGTAGTGATGATCCCGACCGGTGAAGGGAAGCAGGCGAAGGCGAGCAAGCACGGGCACCGGCACGAGTAGGAGCGAGCCGCACACGCGCTTAACCCTCTCCCCTTGTGGGAGAGGGTGGCTCACCGCGCAGCGGTGAGACGGGTGAGGGGTATTTCTCCGCGAATTCTGAACTCGCGGAAGCACACCCCTCATCCGGCGCTTCGCGCCACCTTCTCCCACAAGGGGAGAAGGAAGAGACAAACCTCACGCCGAGAGTAAATTCTGCAGCGCTTCGCCGTTGGGGACGCCGAGGCCGGAGCAGGCGTCCCAGCCGGGGCCGGCCTTGTACATGCCGTGCAGATCGCCGGTGATGTCGTTATTGCCGACCGTGATGTCGCGGAACACGCCTTGCGTGTGCGAGGCATAGATCAGCGGGTTGATGAAGCCGACGGTCTTGCCGAATTTCTTCGTCGTCGCCTCGTTGATGCGGGCGATCAACCCCGCCATCAGCGGCGCCACGGCACTTGTGCCGCCGATGGTGGTGCCGACGCCGTTGAGGAAGATCTGGTAACCGGTCGCAGGATCGGCATCGCCGGCAACATCGGGCACCCCGCGGCCGTTGTGATGCGTCGGTGATTTCGGCACATGGGCCTGGGCCTGGTATTGCGGCCGCGGGAACACGACGCTGACACCGCCGCCGCCTGCGCCGCCCTGCGGCCCGCCGTTCCAGACCACCTCGTTGATCTGGCCGTTCGGCGCCTTCAGATTGGTGCCGCCGCAGGCGAGTGCAAACGGGCTCGAGGCCGGGAAATCTGCATGTGGCTTGCCGTCCCAGTCCGCACCCATGTCAGCCGAACCATTGTCGCCGGAGGCAACGCAGACGGTGACGCCCATCGCGGCGGCGTCGCGGATCGCCTCGTTCAGGCCGTCGACGAATTGCTGCGAGCCTTCCTGGTCTTCCGGCCCGCCCCAGCTGATCGAGATCACCGAAGGTTTTCGCGCGGTGTCGTGGACGGCGGCCTTGACCGCATCGATGAAGCCGTTGGTGGTGTTGGGCGCGAAATAGACCACGATCCTGGCGCCGGGCGCGATCGCACCGGCCACCTCGATGTCGAGCACGACCTCGCCGTCGGCGTCCGAATGGCCGGGCTTGTTGGCGCCGCCGTCGACGCTCGCGGGTGCGATCTTCGGCATCGCGATGCCCGCCTTCTTGAAGAAGGTGCGCAGGTCTGACGTTTTGTAGCCGGCGCCCGTGGGATGGCCCTTCTGGTCGATGTCGTTGAGCTCGATGATGGCGATGCACTGGCCGGCGCCGGTCTCGCCGCCCGGGAAATTGTAGAGCTGGGCGATCTGATCGACCGAGAAGCTGCCGCCCTGCGCGGCGCGTGCGGCTGCGCCCTTCTGCGGCAGCTTGCGGCGGAAGTGGGGTTGCGCCACCGGCCGGTTGTCCAGGCCGTGCACGCCGACCACGATACCTGCGAGCTCGGCCGGGATCTGCACGCTACCTTTACGCATGCGATGGGTCGCGCCCTCGTATCTGACCTTGTTGAGCTTGACGCCGAAGGCTGCGCTCATGGCCTTCACCGTCCCGGTCAGCTTCACGGTGCGGGACGCCAGATGCACGCTCTTGACGTTGAGATCGTGGTGATGAGCGAAATCGTCGATCTTGGCGACGTCGGCGGTATCCGCGCCCATCTCTGCGCCGAACTCGGCACGCGAGAGATACTGCCGCTCGCGCGGCGGTTGCGCGCCGAGCGTCATCACCTGCTCATCGTCGGCACGCTTCGCGCGCAGGCGGACGCTGATCTCGATTTCCTGCTTGGGATCGGCCGCGCCGACGAGCTTGGCCCCCTTCGGCAATTTCCGTGCGCTGTTCGCCAGCGTCACGCGCGTGGTCGAGCTTGCCATGACTTCCTCCGTTTGTGATTGGAAGGCAGATTGTCGCACCTCAACTATAGGTGTAATCTCAAACCCAAATTGGTTCAGGCATTTGAGCGATATTTTTTCAGAAAACCTCTTGTTTGGCAGGGGCAACATCCGACTGGCTCAGATCGGCACGGAATCGGTCAATATTCACGACCATTCGACGACAAGGATTTCGATTTAAAATTGCAACCGTTGGCTTGTCTGGCCGACCAACGGAAGGCGTTTGTCGAAATCAGACGTCTGGAAATCAATTTGGCGGAGACAATGCGATGCGTGCTGACCGCAAATGGGTTGAGAGAAATCTCGGTTTCGATCCGATCACGACGCCACCCCCGCCCGACACCTTCGCGGTGAAACGCGTGGCCAAGGGCGCGGTGAAGAAATCCGCGAAGGTCACGACCGAGGACTTTCGGCGCGAGATCATCGATTTCGATTCCGAATCGAGCGAGGGCCGCGAGTTCATGGCCTTCTCGACCTCGACCGGGCTGTCGCGCTTCACCGACATTGCCTGGCCGAAAGGGCTGGCGCCGCAAACCGGGCCGAAGCCGAAAGGCAACGGCAAGGGACCGCTGCCGCGCGCCGACGTGCTGGTCGTGACCTGGACCGTCGACGAAGGGCACGCCCTCAGCCGCGTGCTGACGCCGGGCAAGGACTCCCGCAATGATTACCTACCCTACACGCACAATTACGCGGCCATCTCCAAGAAGATGCGCAACGGGTGTCCGGCCAAGCAGCTGAAACGGCTCGGCACCTACTGGACCACCACGATCGGCAAGAAGAAGGTCGTGATCTTCAAATCCGATTCGCACATGTCGCAGGACGGCCCGCAACTGCCGAACATCGACGTCTGGCGCCAGATCATCACCGAGGTGCAGCCGACGCTCGTCATCACCACGGGCACGGCCGGCGGCATCGGCAAGGAATTCGAGGTCGGCGACGTCGTCGTCAGCCCGATCGTTCGCTTCGACTGCCTGTCGAAGTTCAAGAAGCAGCCGTTCGCGCAGGAGCATTTTTCCAGCAGATCCGCGGTGACGAAGAAATTCGCGCAGGCCAAGACGCTGTTCAAGGCCAATGCCGGGCAATTGCCGAAGGACAATACAAGGGCGCCGAAGATCTTCGTCGTGAAGCCGAGCGGCCTGTCCTCCTCCGTGGTCACCACCGACTTCTTCGGCTTCGACACCTCGGACGACCACTTCCATCTCCAGGGGCTCGGCGACGTCTCCGAAATGGGCGATGCCATCCTTGGCCTGGTCGCGCAGGAGATGGGCGACAAGGCACCGCGCTGGCTCGCGATCCGCAACGTCTCCGATCCGCAGATCAAGGCCGAAGGCACCTTGCAGCAGCAGGAGCAGATCGCCGCCCAGATCTACAAGGGGTTCGGCCGCTGGAGCACGGTCTGTAGCGCCATCACCTGCTGGGCCAGCATCGCGGCGGAGCCCTAGCGAGCGATCCGGCCAGCGCAGACGACAAAGGACGGACGATCAATCAGGGAGAGTGGAACGGCCATGGCGCAGATCACGATCAACGGCATCACGATCGATCCTTCGGCTCCGCACGCGGAACGCGCCGCGCTGTCGCTGGATCATGCGAATGCGAAGGAATCCGACTACATCATTGTGCAGACCAACCAGCCGCTCAACGCCGAGCGCAGAGGGCAGCTCGCCAAGGCCGGCGCCGAGATCCTGGAAGCCGTCCCGGGCAGCGCCGTCATCTGTCACTTTCCGGCGGCCGGGCTCGACAAGGTGCGGAAACTGCCGTTCGTGACATGGGCAGACCTCTACCCGGGCATCGTGAAGATCGCGCCGGCACTGCGCAACCTCGACACCCAACCCGGAGGCGTCGCTGCGGCGCGCGCGCTTGCGGCAAAGCCGGCGGCGCTCGACCGCACCAGCGTGACCGTCGACGTCATGCTCCACCGCAATGTCGGCGTGAAGGCCGCTGCAAAGAAGATCGCGGAAGCGGCGCATGTGCAGCTCGACGACGTCGTTCCGGGCACGGCCAAGGTGCGTGTGACGCTGAAGATGCGCCGTCTTGCCGACGTCGCGGCGCTCGACGAGGTACGCAGCGTCGAGAAGGTCTTTCCGCGCAAGCTGCTCAACAACATCGCGCGGGGCATTCTTCGCGTTCCCGCGGCGACGCCGAGCAACGGCGGCGAAGGCGCGGGCGAGATCATCGCGATCGCCGATACCGGCTTCGACAAGGGATCGACCACGAACACGCACCCGGCCTTCAAGGGGCGCGTCAAGAAGCTCTACGCGCTCGGGCGGCCCGGGCGCAAAGACGATCCTGATGGTCACGGCACTCATGTCGCGGGTTCTGCCCTCGGCGACGGCGTATCGAAAAGCGACGGCCCGATCCGCGGCACGGCTCCCGGCGCCAAGCTGGTTCTGCAATCCGTGCTCGACAGCGGCGGCAATCTCGGCGGCCTGCCCGACAGCCTCGATGCGCTGTTCGGCCCGCCCTATAAGACGGACAAGGCACGAATTCATTCCAACTCCTGGGGCAGCGTCGGAAATTTCGGCGTGTATGACTCCCAGGCCAACGAGCTCGACACGTTCGTCTACGCGCATCGCGACATGCTGATCTGCTTTGCCGCGGGAAATGAAGGCAGCGACAAGGATGGCAATGGCCAGGTCGACCCCAACTCCGTGACGCCGCCTGGTACGGCCAAGAACTGCCTCACCATCGGCGCATGCGAGAACAATCGCCCCAACGAGCCCATGACCTACGGAGAGGCCTGGCCACGCGATTTTCCGGCCATTCCCATCAACCCCGATCCCGTCGCCAACGATCCCGAAGGGATGGTGGCGTTCAGCAGCCGGGGACCCACCAACGACGATCGCATCAAGCCCGACGTCGTGGCGCCAGGATCTTTCATCCTGTCAACGCGCTCCCGCGTCACGAAATCGAAGGGATGGAAGCTCTCGAAGGACCCGCTCTACATGTTCGAAGGCGGTACCAGCATGGCCACGCCGCTGGTGGCCGGATGCGTCGCGGTGGTCCGGTCGTTCCTGAGGAAGAGCCACGGGCTGAAGTCGCCGAGCGCCGCACTGCTGAAGGCACTCATCATCAACGGAGCTCGTAGCATTGCTGGCCAATACATTCCCTCGGAGGCGGGCTCTGTCGCAAACAACAGTCAGGGTTTCGGCCGAGTCGACGTCCAGGCCGTGGTCGGCCCCCTTGCTGCGAAGGAAGCCTTGCAGTTCTTCGACGAGAAGAAGAAGCTCGACGCAGGCGAACGCGAAGACCGCACGGTCACGATACCGGCGGGAAGCAGCCGCCTGAAGGTCACGCTGGTCTGGACCGATCCGCCCGGCGAAGGCCTGCAAAGCGACCTCGATCTCGTCGTGGTGGCCAACAAGCAGGAACGCCATGGCAACATGCCGGCCGGCTCGAAGGACTTCGACCGCAGGAACAATGTCGAGCAGGTCATCTTCGCGAATCTGCCGGCCGGCGAAGCGGTGATATCGGTCATCGCTCATTCCATCGCCGTCGCGCCGCAGAACTATGCCCTCGTCATCAGGGTGAGCTAGAGCGTCTTCAAGCGAAGTGGCTGCCGGCTCGCGCGAAGAAAACGCGTCAAAACAAGCGCCTTGAGCTTCCGTTCTGATTCACTCAGAACCCAAGCTCCAGGCGCGGCAATCTGTCCCGGAAAGCTCGGCCTCTTGTCGAACCTTCCGCGCATGTCTACCTCTCGCGGGTAGTTTTGCTGAGAGGTACTCCGATGCTCGATGCCGCCGTAAAGGCGCTGTCGCAATTGATCTCGCCGCCGATGCGCTCGATCCTGTGGCGATCGATCGGGCTTGCACTGGTCCTGATCATCGTGCTGGCGATCGGCTTGCAGCGGCTGCTGAGCTGGTTTGCGACCTATGGCGAGGTCTGGCTGGAAGGCCTGCTCGGGCCGAGCTGGCATTCCTCGCTCGAGGTCCTCGCCTGGATCGTCTCGATCACGGCGGGCCTCGGCGTCGTGTTCGGCGGCGTGTTCCTGATGCCTGCGATCACCTCGCTGGTGGCGAGCCTGTTCGTCGACGACGTCGCCGACATCGTCGAGCGCGAGCACTATCCCGCCGAGCGGCCGGGCGCTGCGCTGCCGTTCAGCCAGGCGATCTACGAGGGCGTCAAGACCGCGCTGCTGACGATCGTGGTCTATCTGGTGGCGTTGCCGCTGGTCCTGTTCGCCGGTGCCGGATTCCTGATCTTCTTCGTCGCCGCCGCCTGGCTGCTCGGGCGCGAATATTTCGAGCTCGCCGCGATGCGCTTCCGTTCGCCGGAGGAGGCCAGGGCGATGCGGCGCGACAACGCCGCGACCATCTTCACCGCCGGCCTTTTCATTGCGGCCTTCGTCTCGATCCCGATCGTCAATCTGGCGACGCCGATCTTCGGCATGGCGTTCATGGTCCACATGCACAAGCGCCTGTCGGGGCCGCGGCCCGAGCTGATCGAGCCGGCGCGGCAGATGCGGTGAGGCCTCTCAGTTCACTTGCACCCCGCATTTGCGCAGCAGCATCTTGGCGAAACCGAACGGCGCCGGCGTGAACGGGCCCGGTGGCGCCCGGGTGATCAGCGCGACGACGCCGAGCGCGACCATCGCTAGCCAGAAGCACAGCCAGAAGCCGTCGATATAGGCGAGCACATTGGCCTCGCGCTGCACCAGGCCCGCGAGCGTGCCGACCGCGCGAGCCTGCGCCATGCCGGTGCCATGGGCCGCGAAGTAATCGGCGAGCTGCTTGAGCCTACCCACCACGTCGGCATTGCCGACCACAAGGTCCTGGCCGAGATAGAAGGAATGGACCTGCTCGCGCACGCGCAGCCACGTTCCCATCAGCGCGATGCCGATCTCCGCGCCGCCGAGCCGCATGATCTGGATGTAGGCGGCAAAGGAGGTGGCGCGGCTCGGATCGGCGTTCGACAGCAGCGTGATGATGATCGGCAGCAGGAGCAGCGACTGCCCGATCGCCTGGAGCAGCACGATGCCGACAAAATCCTCGCGCGCCCAGACATGGCTGAGCTGCGTGCCCCAGAGATTGGCCGCGGCAAAGCAGGCAAAACCCAGCACCACGACGAGCCGCGTATCGAAATGCCGCAGCAGCCAGATCGAGATCGGCACCAGCACGAACATCGGCAGCGCGCCATAGGTGAGCAGCAGCATCCCGCTCTGCTCCGGCCGGAGCAGAACGACATTGCCGAGGAAGTTCGGCACCAGCGACGAGTTGGAGAGGCTGGTCAGCGTGTAGAGCAGGATCAAGACCAGCCCCAACCCGACATTGCGCGAGAACAGCACGTTCACATGTGCCCAGGGCTGTCGCACCAGCGACTCGTTGACGAGGAAGCCTGCGAACAGCACCACACCGCTGACGAGCAGCGCCATCACCGTCCCCGAGCCCAGCCAGTCCAGCCGATTGCCCTGGTCGAGGCCAGCATAGATCATCGAGACCGAAGCGCCGAGCAGCAGCATGCCGCCCCAATCGGCCTCGCGCAGCAGCGTGCGGTTCACCGGCTCGCTCGGCGTGCCCAGATAAACCATCAGACCCATCAGCGGCGCGACCACGACGCCCTGCCAATACATCCATTGCCAGCCGAGATGGTCGACATAGAAGCCGACCAGGGAGCTCGACGTATCCAGCGCAAAGCCGACCCGGATCGAATAGAGCGAGATCGCCGGCACCCACCATCGGATCGGCAGGTTTCGTAGCACGATCATGAGCGTCGCAGGCACGAAGGTGCCGAGCAGCAGGCCGTGCACGACGCTGAGCGTGAGCAGCGTCGGATAATCGTGCACGAAGGGAATGATCAGCGACACCGCGGCGTAGATGAGGCTCGGAATGCCGAGCACGCGGCGCAGGCCGAACACCGTCGCGAGCCACGCCACCGCTGGCGCAATCAGGATCTGCGAGCCGATGCCGGCGGTCGAAAGCCAGGCGCCCTCGTCGAACGAGAGCGAGAACGCACCGCGCAGGTCCGGCAGGCCGACCGTGGTCAGCCGGCTGTCGAAATTGGCGAGGAACGAGCCGAGCAGCACCGCCGCCACGGCAAACAAGGGCTGTGGCGCGATGCCGCCGCGCGAGAGAGGCCCGCGACCGGCATCGTCATTTTCCGCCATTCGCGGCCTTCGTGTCGATGCTGGTGACGACCGACATGCCCGGCACCAGCCGCGCCAGCAGCGGCTGGTTGTCGTCGAACTGGATGCGCACGGGAATGCGCTGCACGACTTTGGTGAAATTGCCGGTCGCATTGTCCGGCGGCAGCAGGGCCACCTGCGCGCCGGTCGCGGGGGCAATGCGCTCGACCTTGCCGCGCAGCTTCTCGCGCGGGAAGCCATCGACGGTGATCTCGACCGGCTGGCCCGGCGCGACATGCGTGAGCTGGGTCTCCTTGTAATTCGCGATCACGTAGACCTTCGGCAGCGGCACCACATTGATGAGGTTGGTGCCGATGTTGACGTAGTCGCCGGGCTGCACCTGGCGTTCGCCGACGACGCCGTCGAACGGCGCGGTGATCCTGGTATAGCCGAGCTTCAGCTTCGCGCTCGCCAGCGTCGCCTTGGCCGCCGCGACATCGGCGGCGCGCTGCTTCTTGGTGCCCTGCAGAACTTCGAGTTGATGCTGCTGCGCGGCGATGACGGCGCGACTGGCGCGCACGTCGGCCTGCGCCTTCGCGTAGCCCGCGACGGCCTGTTCCAGCCGCTGCCGCGTGCCGGCTTCCGTCTGCGTCAGGGATTTCTGGCGATCCTGCTCCTGCCGGGCCTCGACCTCCAACGCTTCCGCTGACAGCTGCGCGGCCTGCGCCTGCGCGATGGTCGCATATTGCAGCTCGACCTGGTTGCTCAGATTGTCGAGCACGGCCTGCGCGGCGGCGACAGCGGCCTCGGACTGCGCGACCTGGGCCTGGTAGTCGGCGGGATCGATCTGGATCAGGAGATCGCCGGCCTTGACGCGCTGGAAGTCGGAGACCCCGACGGTCAGCACTTCGCCGGAGACGCGGCTTGCAAGCCGCGTCAGGTCGGCGCGCACATAGGCGTCGTTGGTGGTCTGGACCACGGCGTTGCCGACCCATTCGTCGAAGCGGAGCGTCGCCAGTGCCACGAAGGCGAGCGCGACGATCACGGCGAACAGGGGGATCGCGAGCCGGCTCCAGAGCGAGCTCGCCGGCCGCTGCGTCGGCTTCGGCGGCGGAGCCGGTGCCGCGGCCGGCGGTGGCGCCGGCGATGGCGATGAGATTTGTTCTTGCTGACTCACAACATGTCCCCAAAACCGGCTTGCTTCACATCGCCCCCGAAACGACGGCGCCACCTCAGACCGTCTTCTCCGGCCATCGGCAGAGATCGTTGATCAGGCAAACCTCGCAGCGCGGCTTGCGCGCGAGGCAAGTATAGCGGCCATGCAGAATCAGCCAATGATGGGCGTGCAACATGAACTCGGCCGGGATCACCTTTTCGAGACCAAGCTCGACTTCGAGCGGCGTCTTGCCGGGCGCCATCCCGGTGCGGTTGCCGACGCGAAACACATGCGTGTCCACCGCCATGGTGTGCTCGCCGAAGGCCATGTTGAGCACGACGTTGGCGGTCTTGCGCCCGGCGCCGGGCAGCGACTCGATCTCGGCTCGCGTGCGCGGCACCTCGCCGCCGAAATCGCTGAGCACTTTTGCCGAGAGCGCAATGACGTTCTTCGCCTTGGTGCGATAAAGGCCGATGGTCTTGATGTATTCGCGCAAGCGTTCTTCGCCGAGGTCGAGCATCTTCTGCGGCGTGTCGGCGATCTCGAACAATGCGCGTGTCGCCTTGTTGACCCCGGCATCGGTGGCCTGCGCCGACAGCACCACGGCGACCAGCAGCGTGAAGGGATTGACGTGCTCGAGCTCGCCTTTCGGCTCCGGATTGGCCTTGCGGAGACGGCTGAAGACCTCGTGGATCTCGGCCGGCGTCCAAGGTTTGGTAGAATTGGGTCTTGCGGCCTTGAGCGATTTCCTGGCGGGAGCCTTCGGCTTCGCAACTATCGCCTTTGCCTTTTTCTTCGGCACGGACGCTTTGCGCGGGGCCGGCTTGCGGGTGATTTTCGCCATGATCCGGATATACTGAGGGACGATGAGCACAGGCAACGAAATTGAGCGCGGGCGATCTGAAAGCGAGACGGACCCTCAGATCTTCTCCGCGCTCTTGACGCCGCACCGCTCGCTGAACCGCACCGGCTTCCTCGCCGTGATGCTGTTCCTGAGCGTGGTGAGCTTTGCCACCGGCCTCGCCTTCCTGATGATGGGTGCGTGGCCGGTGTTCGGCTTCTTCGGCCTCGACGTGCTGGTGATCTGGTGGGCCTTCAAGGCCAATTTCCGCAGCGCGCGGGCGCGCGAGGAGATTTCGGTCACGACGTCCGAGCTGCGGGTGCGGCGCGTCAGTCATCGCGGCCAGGTCGCCGAATGGACGTTCAATCCGCTCTGGGTCCGCCTCGACATGGAGGTCGACGAGGATTTTGGCATCGAGCATCTCTATCTGATCTCGCGCGGCCACCAGATCCAGATCGCCCGCTTCCTGGGCCCGGACGAAAAGGCAAGTTTTTACAAAGGCTTGGTTGAGGCCCTGAACGCCGCCAAGCGCGGCCCGACCTACAACCCGGTCTCCTGAGTCCGGATCGGAAATCGGGTGGTTTCGGCCCGGCGCCACGCCTACATTTCCAGTCATGATGACACTCGCCATAAATGACCAGCGCCTGGCCAAGCCAGGCTCCCAGAACGCCGCGTTGCGCGATTATGATTCCGTGCGCCGGGCGATCGCGTTCATCTCGGAGAACTGGCGCACCCAGCCGGCCATCGAAGCGATGGCGGATGCGGCGGGCGTCACGCCGGATGAGCTGCACCATCTGTTCCGCCGCTGGGCCTCGATCACGCCGAAGGCGTTCATGCAGGCGCTGACGCTCGATCACGCCAAGGGACTGTTGCGAGATTCCGCGAGCATTCTCGATGCCGCGCTCGACTCAGGTCTTTCAGGACCGGGCCGGCTGCACGATCTCTTCGTCACCCATGAAGCGATGTCGCCCGGCGAATGGAAGAACGGCGGCGCGGGCCTGACGCTGCGCTACGGCTTCCATCCCTCGCCCTTCGGCACGGCGATCGTGATCGCCACCGACCGCGGCCTGTCAGGCCTTGCGTTCGCCGATCCCGGTGAGGAGAAGGTCGCGCTCGCCGACATGACGCGGCGATGGCGCAACGCAACTTACGTCGAGGATCACGAAGGCACCGCGCCGCTCGCACAGCGCATCTTCGACACGAAGCTGTGGCGGCCGGATCAGCCGTTGCGCGTGGTGATGATCGGCACCGATTTCGAGGTACGGGTGTGGGAGACGCTGCTGAAGATCCCGATGGGTCGCGCGGTGTCCTATTCCGACATCGCCTGCAACATCAACAGCCCGAAGGCCTCACGCGCCGTCGGCGCTGCGGTCGGCAAGAACCCGGTCTCGTTCGTCGTGCCCTGCCACCGCGCGCTCGGCAAGAGCGGCACGCTCACCGGCTATCACTGGGGCATCACCCGCAAGCAGGCGATGCTGGGCTGGGAGGCCGGGCAGCTGGGGATGCAGTAGGCCCCGCTTCCGTAGGGTGGGCAAAGGCGCATAGCGCCGTACCCACCATTCTTCCGCGATCGCTGACACATGGTGGGCACGCTACGCTTTGCCGACCCTACGACTCCGCGCTTGTGGCGAAGCTCAGCCCGCCAGATCCAGCTTCGAGGCCACCGTCGAATCCGCGTTGAGCCGGTAGATGATCGGCACACCGGTCGCGAGCTCGCGCTTCAAAATGCCTTCGGGCGAGAGCTTTTCCAGCACCATGATCAGCGCGCGCAGCGAGTTGCCGTGGGCGGCGACCAGCGTGCGCTTGCCGTTGAGCACGCCGGGCAGGATCTCCTGCACGTAGTAGGGCAGCGCGCGCGCCAGCGTGTCCTTCAGGCTTTCGCCGCCGGGCGGCGGCACATCGTAGGAGCGGCGCCAGATCAGCACCTGGTCCTCGCCCCATTTCTTGCGGGCGTCGTCCTTGTTGAGGCCGGAGAGATCGCCATAGTCGCGCTCGTTCAGCGCGATGTCTTTGGAGGTCGGCAGGCCCTTCTGGTCGAGCTCGCCGAGAATGAGATCGAGCGTGTGCTGCGCGCGCGTCAAGACCGAGGTGTAGGCGACGTCGAACACGAGGCCCTGCGCCTTCAGCTTGCGGCCGGCTTCCGTGGCTTCCTTCACGCCGAGCTCGGTGAGATCAGGATCCTTCCAGCCCGTGAACAGGTTCTTCAGATTCCACTCGCTCTGACCGTGGCGCACGAGCACGAGGAGACGTTCGCTCATTGACTGCTTTCCATTCAGGTTATTGTTGAGGAATGATCTTGGCGGAAAGCCGCTTCACATCTTGCGCTGACGCGGCCCTTCGGGTCCGGTTCATGCTCCGGCTCGCTCAGATGTCTGCGAGACCGAGCACGTCGGCCATGGAGTAGTGCCCCGGCTTCTTGCCATGCGCCCACAGCGCCGCCTTGAGCGCGCCATGTGCGAACAGCATGCGGTCTTCGGCGAGATGCGACAGCGTCAGGCGTTCGAACGGACCGAGGAAGGTCACGCTGTGCTCGCCGGCGACGGTGCCGCCGCGCAAGGAGGCAAAGCCGATGTCGCCCGGCTTGCGCGCGCCGGTGATGCCGTCGCGGCCGCGATCCGAATGCTCATCGAGCGAGATGCCGCGGCCGGCGGCAGCGGCCTGGCCCAGCATCAGCGCAGTGCCCGAGGGCGCATCGATCTTCATGCGGTGGTGGGTTTCCACGACCTCGATGTCGAAGCTCTCGTCGAGTGCCTTGGCGACGCGCTTGACCACCGCGGCGAGCAGATTGACGCCCAGGCTCATATTGCCCGACTGCACCACGACCGCACGGTTGGTGACGCTCTTGATCACGGCGTTGTCGGAGGCCGACAGTCCGGTGGTGCCGATGACGTGCACGATGCCGCGCTCGGCCGCGATCGCGACATTGGCGATGGTCGCGGCCGGCACGGTGAAATCCAGGATGCCGTCGGCGTCCTTCGACATCGCCCAGAGGTCGGCCGAGAGTTTGACGCCGTTGGCCGGCAGGCCCGCGAGTACGCCGGCATCCTTGCCGAGCAGCTCCGAGCCGGGCGCCTCCAGGGCTCCCGCCAGCACCGCGCCTTCGGTGTCGGCAATCGCTCGTGCCAGCGCCCGGCCCATCCGGCCGCCTGCCCCAGCAACAATCAAACGCATATCGGACATGGTTCACCCTCTCCACGCCCTATAGCGGGAGCGGGCCGTTCCGGCAACCGATCAGGCCTTCAAAAGGCCCGTGGCGCGGGTCTCCCCGCGCACAGGTGCAACGCTAGAGCATGAGCTCCAGGTCTTTCCTGAGCACGATCTGACCATCGCGCTCGACAACATAGGTCGCCTTGTAGGAGCCGCGTTCCCACCCCCCGGGAGGCCGCTTCTTCCCCGCGAAGAGCATGAATTGCGCCTTGTTGGCCTGAAGTGGTGCAGACCGATTTTCCGCGATGACGTTGTCGAGGGGATCCTTGATGACCAGCCATTGCGCATCGCCTGCCTTCAGCCCGATGGCCCGCACGAACGCGACGATCGCCATCGAACCGGCGGACGGCTTTTGGCTCTCGGCACTGCCGTCCTCGATGAGTTCCATCGTGACCGGCCCCGTCGTAAAGCCCGCATTGAGGATGGCTCGTTCCTGGTACTCGAGTTTCGGGCGGAGGGCAGCAAGCCAGAGCGATTGACCGCCCTCGCAAGACTCGGGACGAACGCCGTACGCAAAGGGATCGACCACCGCGCCATTGTGCCTCACGGTGAAATGCAGGTGAGGATACTCCGTGAGGCCGGAGAGTCCGACACGGCCGAGCGGCTGTCCTAGGTCGACCTTGTCTCCAGGCTTGACCAACACACTGCCGGCGGCGAGGTGGCAGTACTGGGTTTCCCACTGCTCCGGATGTTCGATGACGACGCCATTGCCACATTCGGCCTCGCGCACCGCTTCGCGTCCCGACCTTGTGAAAGCGCCGTCCGGCGCGTCATTGCGTGTACGAAGAATGCGGCCGCCCGCCGCTGCGCGCACGTCCACGCCGGCCTTTTGCACTGCCAGTGAGGGCAGACGAAAGTCAGTGCCGTTGTGGTCGTCATAAGTCAGCGTGCCGCACTTGTAATCTCGCGCCGACCGCGACGGATCGAGATCCGTGTAATTCTGGATGTAGCAGGTGCGGCCAGGCTCGCAGGCAATCGGAAGCGCCAATTGAATGCTCTGGGCATCGGCAGAGAAGCCGGCCCCGGCCAATGCCAGGGCAGCGAACGCCCGGTAGAGAAAACCTGCGCAGCTCATGCGCCTCGACATCGCGGAGAACCCCGTACTCAGTCAGGCGAATGCTTGCCAGCCGTCCGCAATCTCATCGGACCCTCTTCGTCCAATCGACCGTCGGAGGCCGGCCGGCTCACCCAGTTCTCGCGCCTGCCAGCGCCAAAAGGCGATTGGGTGAGATGATACAGAAGAAAGAACTCCGACTGTCGGTTGATCCCCAGTTTGAGCATGATCCTCTTGGTGTAGGTTCGCACCGTTGCCTCGGTCAGCCCAAGCTCGGCTCCAATATCGCGAGGGCACTGGAATTGAAGAATCCGGGCGACGATTCTTTCCTCAGCCCAGTTCAAGCCGAAGGCAGATGCGATGCAGTGCGCGCCCTGCACGTCATCGAATTGCGGCACGACGATGAGGGCCTGTCCCAGCTTGTCATGCGTTGGAACAGCGCCGATCTTGGCGAAGGCGAATTGCTGACGATCCGTCGAAAGCGGTACCGTAGTGTTGAACCATCCATGAGTCCCGCTCTCGATGAGCACTTTCCCGATTGCCCCCCGCAAGCTCTCGGTCACGGAAGCGCATGAGCCAGCGAGCCTGCCTCCTTCCATCCTGAGCAGCTCGCGCTTGGCAAGCAGCACGCGTCCACCACGATTGACTGCGTAAATGTGCAGGCCCTGGTCCACGACGATGGCGGGAAAGGTCAGCTCTTCGAGCCAGAGTTGCGCATCGACCTGCCCCGGCGCTTGCCGGGCAAGTGAATGAGCAGCCTTCCATAACGGGCGCACGGTATGCGCCAAGCCGGGAATCTCCGATGCCGCAAGTGCGGCCGGTCGCCATCCGGCCACGAATACGACCGTGGTTCGCTCATCGGAAGCAAACCTGCCGATGACCGAATGACTCTTTACCGGGGGTTCCGCGCCGATCAACTTGCGGACGAAGGAGGTCCGGGAATTGATCGGCTCGAGCGAGGCGACGTCCTCGGCCGTACCCTTGCGCGCAAATCGCTCAACCATCGCCGCGCATGACGGATCGGCAGGAGCATCTCCGATCCTGGCTTCTTCCAGCCCGGAGGCGGATAGCATGGCTACGTAGCAGCTCCGGCAGCCGAGCAATTCCGCCATGGCCTTCGCGAAATATTCCATTGCGGCCTGTTGCGGGCGTGGCTCCGGACAAGACCCAGACGGACCGCATCCGTCATTGCCTTGCTTCGAGGCGCGCTCGACGCAATCGGAACGAAAATCATCCTGTGCGGAAGGTAGTGCCTTACTGCACTCATGCACGGTCGCCTCCCTCATAGGCCGGCCCACCCCTTACCAGCGCTTAATTCTCCCTGAACGCACGGTTGATCCGTAACGTCATCGGCTGCAAAAGATATTCCGCAAAGGTTCGTTCCCCCGTCTCGACAAATATCTCGACAGGCATTCCAGGCATCAATGTGGAGATGTAGGAGGCCGTCGGCGCGTTGGGGTCCAGCTCAACCTCGGCCAAATAGGAGCTGTCACCGGAATGGGTGTCGGTCAGTGCGTCTGCCGCAACGCCGACCACCCTTCCCTCAAGCATCGGCCGGCGGCGAATGTTCAGCGCGTGAACTCGCACACGCGCCATCTGTCCGACATAGACCTCTTCCCGATCGGCAGGCTTCAATGTCGCCTCGATGACAAGCCGATCTTGCATCGGAACGATTTCCAAAAGGGTTTCCCGAGGTCCAAGCACGGCATTGAGGTCCCTGCTGTTGAGGCCGACGATCCTTCCACTTTCCGGGGCACGCAATTCAGACCGGACAAGCTGGGCACGCAACGCGGCAATTCGATGTCTGAGGTCGCCGATCTCCTCGCTGGTCGCATGCCGCTGCTTGGCGATATCCTGATTTTGGTTGAACCCCAGCTGCCGGCGTCTGTCCTGCAACTCCGCGATCTTGCCCTGCATCTCCGAGATTGACGCGGCATTACGATCGACCTGTCCGGTGGCCTCGGCTTCGGCGCGTTGCAAGGCCAGCAAACGTGGTTTCCGGGCGAGGCCCTTTGCGAGGAGATAACTCGTGTCGGCGATTTCTTCCCGCAACAGCTTGAGTTGCTGTTCAAGCCCTTGGGTGTTGCTCTGCAGGCCGCGGATGGTGTCCGCGTTTTGCAGCATCTGCTGATCGATCACCTTGCGCTCGTTCTCAATCGCGGCCAGTCGCGCGGCAAATTCGGCCTCCTGGGTTTGAATGGCGATACGTGCGGAGAGACGCGTCGCACTTTCCCGCAATTCGTCCGGAAACCGGATTGACTTCGCGGCGTCCTGCTCCGCCGCCAGCCGGGCCTCCATCGCCAGATCAGCAAAGAACTTCGTTTCGAGGGAACCAAGGCTCCCTTCGATCTGCGCGGTGTCGAGCCGTGCAATGAGTTGACCGGCTTCGACGTGATCGTTCTCCCGGACATAGATCGATTTGATGATTCCGCCTTCCAGATGTTGCACAGCCTTGCGCTTCGAATGGACCTTGATGAATCCTGGTGCCACGACAGCGCCGCGGAGCGGAACCGTGGTTGCCCACAAGCCGAAGCCGCAAAACTGCAGGACGAGCAATACACAGCCCCATGCGATGATCCGTCGCATGTCGGATCGCGGTTGCTCCGTCGGCCAGGTCTTCGACGGACCTGCAACAGGCGCGGACATCGCGGAGGCATGACCGGTCTGCGTCATGGAATGACCCTCCTGCCTGGCAACCTCTGAGGTTCGACATTGCGCGGGAGCCCTGGCGAACCCGGTACCGGTGCCGGCCGCTGGGCGCGAAGAACATCATATGGCGGTCCGAAGGCGACCTGGTTGCCGTCCCTCAACAGCAGCACGGCATCGGCGATGGTCAACAGCCGCGGCCGGTGGGTGACGATCACCGACGCCGCGCCGCGCGCTTTGGCCGATTGAATGGCGGAGCACAACGCTTCTTCGCCGTCCGGGTCGAGATTGGCATTGGGCTCATCCAGCAGGATCAATTTGCGATCGCCGAAGAAGGCGCGTGCAAGACCAATGCGCTGACGCTGGCCACCGGATAGCCTGCAGCCGTCGCGGCCGATCTCGGTCTGGTAGCCGGCCGGAAGGGACAGGATCATCTCATGCGCCTGCGCGAGCATGGCCGCGGCGACGATGGCCTCGTCCCGTGCGTATTCGTCGAACCCGGCAATGGCTTCGGCCACCGTTCCATCCAGGAGCTGCACGTCCTGGGGGAGATAGCCGACGAATTGCCCAAGCTGGTCGGGATCCCAGGTATGGAGTGCTGCGTGGTCCAACCGGATCGTACCGCTGGTCGGCCGATCGAGGCCTGCCATCAAGCGCAGCAATGTGGATTTTCCGGCGCCGGTCGGCCCGATCACGACGACAAGCTCGGACGGCCGGCATTGAAATGATATGCCCGCGAGGATGGGACGCTGCGTCCCGCCAATCCGGAATGTCACCCGTTCGACCTTGAGCATGCCGGCTGGCGGCGGAAGCAACGTCTTCCGCGGACGCGCAAGCACCGGCATCGCGGCGTTGCAGACCTGCGTCCAGGCGTCCTGCGCAGATGCCAGCGCGCGCCAGGCCGAGACCAATCCTTCCATGGGCTGCAATGTGCGCGCTATCAGGATCGAGCTCGCGATCAGACTGCCGGACAGCACCTCGTTCTGGAGCACGAGCCAGGCACCGCATCCGATCGCGGCAATCTGCAGAATGGTCCTGACCATTCGCGCGGCGGCGCTGATCGTGTAGATGCGTTCGCTGGCCCGCACCACCGGAGCCAGGGCTTCGTCATTGAGGCTCATGAACGCGCGGATGGCGCCCCGGGTCCAGCCCATCGCCCGCACCACGCTGGAGTGCCGGACGATTCCATCGAGCAAGGCCTGCGTCTTCAACGCGGCCTGCGAAGCCTGCGCAATTTCCCCGCGCGCGATCCAGTGGCTTGCGACACCCATCGCCAGCAGGACCCCCACCCCGATCAGGGCTATGACGCCATACCAGGGGTGCAGGAAGAACAGGATGAGAATGAACACCGGGAGGAATGGAGCATCTATCAGCGATGTGACCGTTCCGCTCGACAGGAAAGTTCTCAACTCGCGAAGCTTGACCAGATCGTGCTGCCGGCCGTCGCCCGGCGCCGCGCCGGTGATGCTGCCTTCAAGGATGATCGGAGCGAGGCAGTGCTCGAACCCGACCGCGAACCGGCTCAACAGGCGGTTACGAAACGTGTCGAAGGCGGCGCTGAAGGCGAGAGCGCCGACGGCGATGACGGTGAGGCCGACAAGCGTCTCGACGCTTCCGCTGCTGAGCACGCGGTCGAACACTTCGATGGAAAAGAAAGGTACGACCAGCAGCAGCAGGTTTACGGACACGCTGAAACAGACGATCCACACCAATGCGAATCGTCCCGGAATCAAGGCCACCAGCAATCTCTGACCAGATGCTGGGATCACACCACGGTTACGCGAATACATAACTTGCCGGCACTATCACTGACTGAAATGAGGGCGGGGCGGCCTGACAGCCGCCCCGCTACTAGTCGGGACTAGACAACGTCAACGGCCGTATAACCGGCGGCAGTGTTGATTTCGGCGATCGACTCGAACGGTGTCGCGCCGCCCGTGATGCCATCGAGCTGGATGGCGCCGAAGCCGAAATCCAGCACGGTGTTGGTGCCGTCGTCGTCCACTACCACTGTAGCCGGGTCAAAGCCTGGCGGAGCGTCGACAACAACGGCATCGCCATCGGCAAAGCTGAGATCGGTGACTTCATCGTTGCCGAAGTTCGTAGCTGTGTTGTCGCCGAAATTGTGCGTATCGGTACCAGCACCGCCCGTCAGCACATCATCGCCGAGTCCACCGTTGAGGACGTCGGCGCCATTGCCGCCGGACAACTCGTCATCGCCGTTACCGCCGTTCAGGGTGTCATTGCCGGCGCCGCCCGACAGGATGTCAGCCCCAGCCCCGCCGTTCAGGACATCGGTGCCGTCGCCGCCATCGAGCGTGTCATCTCCGGCGTCGCCGTCGAGCGTGTCGTTGCCGGTTCCGCCGCTCATTTCGTCATCACCGGCGCCGCCGCTCATGGCATCGTTGCCCGCGCCGCCGGCCATCTCGTCGTCTCCGGCATCGCCGAACATCGTATCGTTACCGGCGCCGCCGTCCATGATGTCGTCGCCCGCGTCGCCGTGCATGGTGTCGTTGCCATCGCCACCGTCGAGCGTATCGGCGCCCAAACCGCCGTTCAGGATGTCGTCACCGGTACCGCCGTTCAGCACGTCATTGCCAAGTCCGCCGTTCAGCGTGTCGTTGCCGGCATCGCCATTCAGAGTGTCATCTCCGAATCCACCGTTGAGTAGGTCGTTACCGTCGCCGCCATTCAAGACGTCATTGCCGGCGTCGCCGCTCAACGTATCGTCGCCGGCGTCGCCCCACAGGGTGTCGGCACCCGCACCGCCATGAATGTCATCATTGCCGTCGCCGCCGTGGATGCTGTCGTCGCCGGCGTCACCAAAGAGCTGGTCAGCGCCGTTTCCGCCATCGATGGTGTCGTTGCCTTGGTCGCCATGGACGATGTCGGCGCCGGCATTTCCGTTCAGCGTGTCGTCGCCCGCGCCGCCGTTGATCGTGTCGTCGCCGGCGCCACCGGTGATCGTATCGATACCGGCATTTCCATCAAGGATGTCGTTGCCGGCACCGCCATCGATGGAATCATTGCCCGCGCCGCCGCTTACGTCATCATTGCCGTCCAGGCCAGTAATGGTGTCGTTGCCTTGAAGGCCAAAGATCTGATCGTCTACATTCGTGCCAGGCAACACATCGTCGCCTGCTGTTCCGATGATCAGTGCCATGATCTTCACTCCCTTTGCATGGAAATGCGCGATGCGGGTCGCCTTGCGGCCCGTCACGGACGTCGCAGATTTCGGGTTGGCTTGATGCCCATCACCGATCGATGTGGGCTCCGATCAAGCAACCTTGGATGAAACGAGAGCGATCCAGCAATCCCCATTTGGGGACAAAAGAATACGGCAAGCTGGTGGACCCAATGACGGCCACGGTCTTCGTCTCAGGCGCGAACGACCCTCAGGCGTTCAAGCGAATGAGTCCGTCAAGGTGATGCAAGATGATGTCGACGTGAGTGCGAGCGGAGATGTCCGCGACGCTCTCCTGATCGCGTGCGATGATCGCACGCGCGTGCTGTCCGCTAGAGCCGGATGATGCTCGCGTCAATCCAGGATAGGCTCTCGCGACGATCCGTCTTCATGGCTGCGGGCCGTCATAGCCCTCGATGATGATGAGGTCGGCGATGGAGTGCGGCTGGCGCACCTTGATGTTGGCTTGGTATTCCGGCGAGTTGTAGCAGGCGATCGCGGTCTCGTAGTCCGGAAATTCAATCACGACGTTGCGCGAGCGGCTGGCGCCTTCGACGGTGGTGAATTTGCCGGCGCGGACGACGAAGCGGCCACCCCATTTCTTGAAGATCGGACCGTTGGCGACGGCATAAGGCTTGTAGCCCTCGTCACTGCTCACATCCACGCGCCCGATCCAGTAGCCCTTTGCCATTGTTCTTCTCCCTGTTTGTCGGTCTCTATCTAAGCATGAAACCGCTGCGCGGTTTTTCCGAATCATGCGCCGAGCGCCTGCGCGATCTCGGCCTGGATGGCTTCAGCGATCGCCTTGGGGTCGGCGGCTTCCACCACCGGCCGTCCGACGACGAGATAATCGGCGCCCGCGGCAATTGCGCGGCCCGGCGTCATGATGCGTTTCTGGTCGCCGCTCGCAGAACCCGCCGGCCGGATGCCTGGGGTGACGAGATGCATCTGGTGGCCGACGATCTTGCGCAAGGCGCCGACCTCCTCGGGCGATGACACCAGCCCGTCGACGCCGAGCACCTGCGCCTGCTGCGCGCGCGCTTCGACCAGCTCGGCGACGCTGAGCCGATAGCCGGCCGCGTGCAGATCGTCGTCGTTGTAGGACGTCAGCACCGTGACGGCGAGAATCTTCAGGCTCGCGCTGCCGCGGCCTTCGACCGCGCCCTTCATGGTCTGCGGATAGGCGTGCACGGTGAGGAAAGTCGCGCCCAGCCTGGCCACGCTCTCCACACCACGCGTGACGGTGTTGCCGATGTCGTGCATCTTGAGATCGGCGAACACCTTCTTGCCCTTGTCGGCGAGCTTGCCGATCAGCGGCAGGCCGCCGGCATAAGCGAGCTGATAACCGATCTTGTAGAAGGTGACGCTGTCGCCGAGCCTTGCGATCATCGCCTCCGCGGCGTCAACGCTGGGCAGGTCGAGCGCTACGATCAGGCGGTCCTTCGGGGCGATCTCGGCTGGCGTCATGTCACCTCACATCATGCGTTGGGAAATGTCGATCAATTGCCGCACCAGCTCCTTCAACGCGGCGATGTCGCCCTCGTTCTTCAGCCTGTCCATATCGTCATAGGCCTGGTCGGCAAAGGCGAGCGTGAGCTGGCTGGCAATCACATTGGCGTGGCAGGAGGTCAGGATCAGCCGCAGCGCCTGGAGCGCACGGGCCGCACCGAGCCGGCTCTGCGAGGCGCCGGCGAGCGCGAAGGCGCGGTTGCGAAACACGTCGCCGCGCGTCTCGTGCAGCTCATGTACGCGGCTGATCCAGTCGATCGCGTTCTTGAGCAGCGGCGGCACCGAGGCGTTATATTCGGGCGAAACGATCAGCACGCCATGATGCGCGCCGATCATGCGCTTGAGATTGATCGCGTGCTTGGGCGCGCCCGACTTGGCCTGGAGATCGCCGTCATAGATCGGCAGCGGAAAATCGGCGAGCGAGATGCGGGTGACGTCGACGCCGGCCTGGGCGAATTCATAGGCGGCGACCGCCGCCAGCTTCGCATTGTGCGAGCCGGTGCGCAGCGAGCCGGGAATGACCAGGATTTTGGGTGCGGACATCCACTTCCATGCGTTCGGCGAAACGAGTCCGCCGCGCAAAAGGGAATGCCGACGGAATTAGTCCTTGCGATACACCCAGACGCGGGCCGGCGGAAGGTTCATCCAGATCCGTTCCGAGGCCTCTGTGGACACGCCGGGCAGCGATTTCGGGATCGGCGGCACCACCGCATAGGTGAACTGCACGAAGGGCGCGCCCGGGGTCAGCGCCGCGAAGGCGTCGCGGACCAGCCGGAGCCGCGTCAGCATCGGTTTTGTCACGAGCGGAAGGCCGGAGACGACGGCGGAGGCCGGCGCGCTGAGCACGTTCCAGAGCGTGTCGCGCAGGCGATAAGCATCGCCCTGCACCACCTTGGCTTGCGGATAGCGGTCGCGCAGCAAGGCGCAGAAGCCGGGATTGTATTCGACGAGGACGAGGCGCTTCTGGTCGACGCCCCGCTCGACCAGGGCCGAGGTGATAGCGCCGGTGCCGGGCCCGAGCTCGACCACGGGTGCGTCTGAATTGACGTCGACGTAATGCGCCATGGTCCGGGCGAGCAGCTTGCCCGAAGGCATCACTGCACCCATGTGCAGCGGCTTTTCGATCCACGACCTTAGAAAGCGCACCTCGTCGTCGAGACGGGGCTTCTTCAACGCACGCGCGGACGATGGCAATGGCATGTCGGGACCGGACGGGACCGCGGGACCGCGGCGTGTCAGAAAATGGTCATAAACAGGTATAGGCCGAAGGCGATACGGTCAAGACGAGTCAGGTCGCCCGATTACTGAATAGATCCTTGACCTTGGCGAAGAAGCCGACCGATTCCGGCTGGGTATTGCCGGAGGAGAGCTTTTCGAATTCCGCCAGCAATTCCTGCTGCTTCTTGGTGAGATTCTGCGGGGTCTCGACGGCAACCTGAACGTACATGTCGCCCATCTGGCGCGAGCGCAGCACCGGCATGCCTTTTGATGCAATGCGGAATCGGCGGCCCGACTGGGTTCCGGCCGGCACCTTCACCTTGGTTTTGCCGCTGTCGATGGTCGGCACCTCGAATTCGCCGCCGAGGGCGGCCGTCACCATCGAGATCGGCACCCGGCAGTGCAAATCGGCGCCGTCGCGCTGGAAGAGCTGGTGCTGGGCCAGCGACAGGAAGATGTAGAGGTCGCCGGGCGGGCCGCCGCGAACCCCGGCCTCGCCTTCGCCGGCGAGCCTGATCCGGGTGCCGTCCTCGACCCCCGGGGGAATGTTGACCGACAGTGTTCGCTCGCGGGTGACCCGGCCCTGGCCGGAGCAGGACGGGCAGGCATCCTCGATCATCTGGCCGCGGCCCTGGCAGCTCGGACAGGTGCGCTCCAGCGTGAAGAAGCCCTGCGACTGTCGCACGCGGCCAGCGCCGCCGCAGCTCGAGCAGGTCTTCGGCTTGGTGCCGGCCTTGGCGCCGATGCCCGAGCAGGCCTCGCAGGTGACCGAGACCGGAATCTCGATCTGCGCGGTCTTGCCGCCAAAGGCTTCCTCGAGCGTGATTTCCATGTTGTAGCGCAGGTCGGCGCCACGCTCGCGGCCACCGCGGCCGCGCTGCCCGGCCATGCCGAACAGGTCTTCGAAGATGTCGGAGAAGGAGGAGGCGAAGCCCGCACCGAAACCGGCGCCGCCGCCGCCCTGCTCGAAGGCCGCATGGCCGAAGCGGTCATAGGCCGCGCGCTTGTCCTTGTCCTTGAGGACCTCGTAGGCCTCGTTGATTTCCTTGAACTTGACTTCGCTGGTGTCGTCCCCGGGGTTGCGGTCCGGGTGGAATTTCATCGCAAGCTTGCGGAAGGACGATTTCAGGACGGAATCGTCGGCAGTGCGTTCGACTTCGAGCGTTTCGTAATAGCAGCGCTTGGTGGACGTGGACATGTTGAACTCGGTCTATCCAATCGCGATTCAAGTCGGAGCGGAACAACGTCGCCAGGAGACGATATAGGCAGCCCTTTGCTTCGCGGCAGAGGGCGGCACGGCGACGTTCATCATAACGGCTGGGAATTGATCGATCGTAACGGGGACACGCCCCGCCGAGCCCGACACGACGGCCTCCCCCGTGGGGGAGGAGGCCGGTTGCGCGTGTGGGGTCCAAGCCGTCCGCATCATCACCCTCTTGGGGATCAGGCGGACTTCTTGTTGTTCTTGTCGTCGTCGACTTCGGTGAATTCCGCGTCGACGACGTCGTCCTTGGCCGCATCCTTCTTGGCGTCGGCCTCGGCCTGCTGCTTGTACATGGCCTCGCCGAGCTTCATCGAAGCCTGGGCCAGCGTCTGGGTCTTGGCCTTGATCGCCTCGGCATCGTCGCCCTTCAGCGCTTCCTTGAGGTCGCTGACGGCATCCTCGATGGCGCGGCGCTCGGGCTCAGCGACCTTCGAACCGTGCTCGGCCAGGGCCTTCTCGGTCGAATGCACCAAGCCATCCGCCTCGTTCTTGGCGGTGACGGCCTCGCGGCGCTTCTTGTCCGCCTCGGCGTTGGCCTCGGCGTCCTTGACCATCTTCTCGATGTCGGCTTCCGACAGGCCGCCGGAGGCCTGGATGCGGATCTGCTGCTCCTTGGCCGTGGCCTTGTCCTTGGCCGAGACGTTGACGATGCCGTTGGCGTCGATGTCGAAGGTCACCTCGATCTGCGGCATGCCGCGCGGAGCCGGCGGAATGCCCATCAGGTCGAACTGGCCGAGCATCTTGTTGTCGGCCGCCATTTCACGCTCGCCCTGGAAGACGCGGATGGTGACCGCGTTCTGGTTGTCCTCGGCAGTCGAGAACACCTGGCTCTTCTTGGTCGGGATCGTGGTGTTGCGGTCGATGATGCGGGTGAACACGCCGCCCAGCGTCTCGATGCCCAGCGACAGCGGGGTCACGTCGAGCAGCAGCACGTCCTTGACGTCGCCCTGGAGCACGCCGGCCTGGATCGCGGCACCGATCGCCACGACTTCGTCCGGGTTGACGCCCTTGTGCGGCTCCTTGCCGAACAGCTGCTTCACGACTTCCTGGACCTTCGGCATGCGCGACATGCCGCCGACCAGAACGACTTCGCCGATCTCACCGGCGGTGACGCCGGCGTCCTTCAGCGCCTTGCGGCAGGGCTCGACCGTCTTCTGGACGAGGTCGTCGACCAGCGCCTCGAACTTGGCGCGGGTGAGCTTCATCGTCAGATGCTTGGGGCCGGTCTGGTCCGCGGTGATGAAGGGCAGGTTGATCTCGGTCTGCGTCGTCGACGACAGCTCGATCTTGGCCTTTTCAGCGGCTTCCTTCAGGCGCTGCAACGCGAGCTTGTCGTTGCGCAGGTTGATGCCCTGCTCCTTCTGGAACTCGTCGGCCAGATAACCCACGAGGCGCATGTCGAAGTCTTCGCCGCCGAGGAAGGTGTCGCCGTTGGTCGACTTCACCTCGAACACGCCGTCGCCGATTTCGAGAATGGAGATATCGAACGTGCCGCCGCCGAGATCGTACACGGCGATCGTGCCGGTCTTGGTCTTGTCCAGACCATAGGCGAGCGCGGCCGCGGTCGGCTCGTTGATGATGCGCAGCACTTCAAGGCCCGCGATCTTGCCGGCGTCCTTGGTCGCCTGGCGCTGGGCGTCGTTGAAGTAAGCGGGAACGGTGATGACGGCCTGGTCGACCTTCTGGCCGAGATGGGCCTCCGCGGTCTCCTTCATCTTCTGCAGGATGAACGCAGACACCTGCGAGGGCGAGTAGGTCTGGCCGTCGGCCTCGACCCAGGCGTCGCCGTTGGAAGCCTTCACGATCTTGTACGGAACGAGCTTCTTGTCCTTCTCGACCATCGGGTCGTCGTAGCGGCGGCCGATGAGGCGCTTCACTGCGAAGAACGTACGCTCGGGATTGGTAACGGCCTGGCGCTTGGCAGGCTGGCCGACGAGGCGCTCACCGTCGTCCGTCACGGCGACGATCGAAGGCGTCGTGCGCATGCCTTCGGAATTCTCGATGACTTTGGCGTTCTTGCCATCCATCACGGCGACGCACGAATTCGTGGTGCCGAGGTCGATCCCAATGACCTTTCCCATGGTCCTGATATCCTTGTTTTTGCGGCAGGTTGGCTGGGCCCAAGAGGCACCCGCTCCAAACCCCCTAAGATCAAACATCCGCGATATTGCGATGGTTGACGCTCATATAGGAGGGGGGGAGGGGCCCGCAAGGACCGAACGCAAGTTTCGGCCATGAAAACATTGGGTTTTGGAAGATCATATCCGGGCTCAACGGCCCTTGCGGGTGAGGAATTATTAACAGGTTCAGGCGTCAGCCGGCCCCCGCCACCGTGATCTGCCCCGCCCTGTTACCGGCGGGCCAAACCCGTTAAAAGGCGGGCGGCCGGACCGCCGCCATCAAGGCGGCTTTGCGCGACAAAGCGGCCCAATGGCCGACCATCGAACGGCCTCAATGTGAACCAATCAGAGTGCCCATGAAGCTCATTCGCCCCCTCGCCGCGCTCGCCGTTCTCGTCGCCACGGCGCTTCCCGCCCTTGCGGCCGATGCCGTTTTCCCGCCCGGCTTGCGCCTCGGCATGGTGCCGCTGGTCGGCCTGAGCACGGCCAAGACGTTTCCGGGCTTCGAGAGCGAGGACGGCAGCGTCAAGGTGCTGATCACCGAGCTGCCGCCGGCGGCCTATGGCGAGGTCGTGAGCGCCTTCAATTCCAATCCCGGCGGCACCGCCGGCGTCAAGCAGGACAAGCTCGAGACCCCCGCGGGTCTTGCTTATTTCACCATGGAAAGCGGCAAGGCCGGCGAGACGCCGGTGAAGCGCTACTCGATGATCGTGCCGGGCGCCGGTTTCTCCGGCTATGTCGCGGTGCAGATCCCGGAGAACGCGACCAAGATCTACACCGACGAGGCGGTGCGGCAGATGTTTGCGAGCGCCGTCACCCGCAAGCAGGTCTCGGCCGAAGAGCAGATCGGGCTGATGCCGTTCAAGATCACCGATCTCGCCGATTTCAAGGACATCCGCACCCTGGCGCCGGGCTCCAGCATCATCCTGGCCGACGGCAATGAGAGCTCGGGCTATGAATCCAAGCCGTTCATGATCCTCGGCCTGATCGGCGCCACCCCGCAGCAGGCCGACGATCGCGCCCGCTTTGCCCAGGAGGCCGCGTTGCAGATTCCCGGCGTGCGCGAATCCCGCGTCACCATGTCGGAGCCGATCCGCATCAACGGCCAGCAGGGTTTTGAGACCCGGATCGACGGCGTCAGCGGCAAGGACAAGACGCCCGTGACCGTGGTGCAGTGGATCCGCTTCTCGAGCGGCGGTGCCTCGCTGCGCATCATCGCCAGCGCCCCGCGCGACCAGTGGTCGGCCGCCTTCATCCGCTTCCGCGCCGTGCGCGACGGCATCCAGCCCAAGGGTTAGTCTCAAGGGTTAGCCCAAGCGCTGGACAGAACCGGCTGCATTTTCGGGCTTCTGTTCGTATACGAACGGAACTAGGCTTCCTTCCATTGGATCATCCTGGAGGGAGGCGAACGATGCTTGATCGACGACAAATCCTCGCGGCGCTTGGGACAAGCGCTCTCGTAGCCCTTGCTCCAACCGCGCTCCTTGCGGCCGCATCGATCAAGCCGGACGATGCCTCCGCGCTGCTCGTGATCGACGTGCAAAACTGCTTCCTGCCCGGCGGCAGCCTCGCCGTGAAGGAAGGCGAGCAGGTCGTTCCCGTCATCAACAAGATGGCGAAAGCGTTTGCGAACGTGGTGATGACTCAGGACTGGCACACGCCGGGCCACATTTCGTTTGCGTCGGTGCACTCCGGCAAGAAGCCGTTCGAGACCGTCGACCTCCCTTACGGCAAGCAGGTGCTGTGGCCCGACCATTGCGTGCAGGGCACCGACGGCGCCGCGCTGTCGAAGGATCTTGCGATCCCGCATGCCGAGCTCATCATCCGCAAGGGTTTTCACAAGGACGTCGACAGCTATTCGGCCTTCCTGGAAGCCGACGGCAAGACCTCGACAGGCCTCGCCGGTTACCTGAAGGGCCGCAAGATCAAGCGCGTCTTCGTCGCCGGCCTCGCGACAGACTTCTGCGTCGCCTGGACCGCGCTCGACGCGCGCAAGGCGGGCTTCGAGGTCTATGTGGTGGAGGACGCCTGCCGCGGCATCGACACGCAGGGTTCGCTCGCAAAAGCCTGGGCCGACATGGCCAAGGCCGGCGTGAAGCGGATCCAGTCCGCGGATATCGCGGTGAGCGCGTAAGATAGCAATCGGTCGTTCCGGGGCGATGCAAGGCATCGAACCCGGAATGACGCCAAGGCTTAGTTCGCCGCTCAGTTCACTTCGTTGCTGTTCGCAGCCGGCGCAGCCTTCGTGCCGCCCTTGGCGACACCGACCAGCGCCGGGCGCAGCACGCGCTCGCCGATGGTGTAGCCGTCCTGCATGACCTGCACGACGGTGCCCGCAGGCACCGACGCATCCGGCACCTCGTACATCGCCTGCTGGAAGTTCGGGTCGAACTTCTGGCCCTGCGGATCGAACTTCTTGACGCCGTGCTTTTCCAGCGCGTTGAGCAGCGAGCGCTCGGTGAGCTCGACGCCCTCGATCAGCGAGGTCAGGCCCGGATCGGCCGCGGCACGGGCCTCGGCCGGAACGGCATCGAGCGCACGCTGGAGATTGTCGGCGATGTCGAGCACGTCGCGGGCGAAGCCGGTGATGCCGTAGAGGCGGGCATCGGCGACTTCCTTGGTGGTGCGCTTGCGCAGATTTTCCATCTCGGCCAGCGTCCGCAGCATGCGGTCGCGCGCCTCGGCGGCTTCCTTCTGCAACAGCTCGACCGAGCCGGGCTCCGGATCGTCGGGCATGATGTAGGGTTTTGACACCACCGGCTCGTCGGTCGGTGGGGTCGTGTCGTCGGGCTGCCGGTCTCGATCGGTCATCGGCTCTCTTCTCGAACTCGTCTCAAGGGATTGTTGGCCCGGATATCGTGCCTAAGCTCACGAAAATCAAGCGCCCGTGATCGGAGGAAACGCCGATCAGCCCCCCAGGAGGCGGCTGACGATGCGCGCGGCGTAGTCCACGGTCGGGATTACGCGGGCATAATTCAGCCGCGTCGGCCCGATCACGCCCAAAACACCGACGATGTGGCCGGCGGCATCCCGATAGGGCGAGATGATGGTGGAGGAGCCCGACAAGGAAAACAGTTTGTTCTCCGAACCGATGAAGATCCGCACGCCCTCAGCGGTCTCGGCGCGCCCCAGAAGGTCGATCACGCCGCGCTTGGTCTCGAGATCGTCGAACAGCAGGCGAACGCGCTCGAGATCCTCCAGCGCGTGCAGATCCTCGAGCAGATTGGCGTGGCCGCGAACGATCAGCTGGCGGTCCTCGTTCTCGCCGCCGGACCAGCTCGCAATGCCGGCCGAAATCACCTTCTGCGTCAGTTGGTCGAGCTCGGCACGGGCTTCGCCGAGCGCGGTTTCGAGCTCGAGCCGCGCCTCGGCCAGCGTGCGGCCGCGGATCCGCGCGTTGAGGAAATTACCGGCTTCCGTGAGCGCCGAGGAGGGAACTCCCGGCGGCAGCGACAGCACGCGGTTTTCGACCTGACCGTCCTCGCCGACCAGGATCACCAGCGCCTTTTCGGGTTCCAGCCGGACGAATTCGATGTGTTTCAGCCGCGCATTGGATTTCGGGGTCAACACGACCGCTGCGGCGCGGGTGAGACCGGACAGCCGCGTCAGCGCCTCCGACAGCGCCGCCTCGACCGATTGGGCGTGACCCACCGACGTCAACTGGCTCTGGATCGACTGCCGCTCGGCGTCATTGAGGTCGCCGACCTGCATCAGGGCGTCGACGAAGAAGCGTAAGCCCAGTTCCGTCGGCAAACGGCCGGCGGAGGTGTGGGGCGCATAGATCAGGCCGAGCTGTTCCAGGTCGGCCATGACGTTGCGGACCGAGGCCGGCGACAGCGGCATCGCGATCAGCCGCGAGATATTGCGCGAGCCGACCGGCTCGCCGGTCGCGAGATAGCTTTCGACAATTTGACGAAAGATGTCGCGGGAGCGCTCGTTGAGCTGGGCGAGGCCTGCGCGCGGCGCGATCAGATGGATCGGATCGTGATGGGCCACGGACGGTAACTCCTCTCAGACGCTTATAATTTGTCCATCCCGGAGGGTTCTGACAAGCGTGGCGTTTGCGGGGTGGAAAACCCGGGGTGAAAAAGCCTTGCCGCCCACCCTCACCCCACCTACAAGCACCGCGAATAGCCCTTTTCCGAGAGTTTTGGAGGATTTCCCATGCGGCCAAGCCGCCGTGCGCCCGACGAATTGCGCCCCGTGACGCTGGAGCGCGGCGTGGTCAAATATGCGGAAGGCTCCTGCCTGGTGAAATTCGGCGACACCCATGTGCTGGTCACCGCCACGCTGGAAGACCGCCTGCCGCCGTGGCTGAAGGGCCAGGGCCGCGGCTGGGTCACCGCCGAATACGGCATGCTGCCCCGCGCGACCTCCGAACGCACCCGCCGCGAGGCCTCCGCCGGCAAGCAAAGCGGCCGCACCGTCGAGATTCAGCGCCTGATCGGCCGCTCGCTTCGCACCATCGTCGATCTCGAAGCGCTCGGTGAGCGCCAGATCACGGTCGATTGCGACGTGCTCCAGGCCGACGGTGGCACGCGCACGGCCTCGATCACCGGTGCCTGGGTCGCGCTCGCCGATTGCATCAACTGGATGAAGGCGCGCAACATGATCAAGGCCAAGGTGCTGCGCGACAACGTCGCCGCGATCTCCTGCGGCATCTACAACGGCACGCCCGTGCTCGACCTCGACTATGCTGAGGATTCGGAGGCCCAGACCGACGCCAATTTCGTCCTGACCGGCGATGGCCGCATCATCGAGGTGCAGGGCACCGCGGAACGCGAACCGTTCACGCAGGACGAATTCCTCGCGCTGATGGCGCTGGCCCAGAAGGGTATCGCGCGGCTCGTGGACTTGCAGAAACTGGCCGTGGCGTAGTCAATAGGCCCATGCACCGCCGAATCACCGGAAAGCTCGTCATCGCGACCCACAATCCCGGCAAGCTCGCCGAGATGAAGGAGTTGCTCGCGCCTTGCGGCATCGAGGCGGTGTCGGCCGGTGAGCTCGGCCTGCCCGAGCCCGACGAGACCGGCAACGATTTCCGCAGCAATGCCGCGATCAAGGCGATCGCGGCGGCGCGGGCGACCAAGCTTCCCTCCTTCGCCGACGATTCCGGCATCGTGGTCGACGCGCTCGATGGCGCGCCCGGCATCTACAGCGCGCGCTGGGCTGGTCCAGCAAAGGATTTTGCCGCCGCGATGGCGCAGATCGAGCGCCTGTTGCAGGAGCGCGGCGCCACCACGCCCGACAAGCGCACCGCGCATTTCGTATCCGCGCTCTGCGTCGCCTGGCCCGACGATCATCTCGAAGAGGTCGAGGCGCGCGTCGACGGCAGCTTGGTCTGGCCGCCGCGCGGCACGGCCGGCTTCGGTTATGATCCGATGTTCCTGCCCAATGGCCACGATCGCACGTTCGGCGAGATGACCAGCATCGAGAAGCACGGCCTGCCGCCGCTTGGCCTCGGCCTGTCGCATCGCGCCCGCGCCTTCGTGAAACTGGCGGAGATCTGCCTTGAGCCGCGCTAAGCAAGCTTTCGGCGTCTATGTGCACTGGCCGTTCTGCCTGTCGAAGTGCCCCTATTGCGACTTCAACAGCCACGTCCGCCACGCCGCGATCGACGAGACGCGCTTCGCTTCAGCTTTCGCGCGTGAAATCGAAACGACCGCACAGCGTGCGCCCGGGCGTGAAGTCACCTCGATCTTCCTCGGCGGCGGCACGCCGTCGCTGATGCAGCCCGCAACCGTCGGCGCGGTGCTCGATGCGATCGGCAAGCACTGGACTGTCGCCAGCGATGTCGAAGTGACGCTCGAGGCAAACCCGACCAGTGTCGAGGCCACGCGTTTTGCCGGCTATCGCGCCGCCGGTGTCAACCGCGTCTCGCTCGGCGTGCAGGCCCTCGACGATGCCTCGCTGAAAGCGCTGGGCCGCATGCACAGCGCCCGCGAGGCGCTCGATGCCGTCGCCATCGCGCGCCGCTCGTTCGACCGTTATTCGTTCGACCTGATCTACGCCCGCCCCGACCAGACGCCGGCGATGTGGGCCGACGAGCTGCGTCTGGCGATCGACGAAGCGGCGGAGCATCTGTCGCTCTATCAATTGACGATCGAGGAAGGCACGCCGTTCTTCGGCCTGCACCAGGCCGGCAAATTGAAGACGCCGGACGAAGCGGTCGCGCGCGCGCTCTACGACGTGACGCAGGAGACCTGCGACAAGCTCGGCCTGCCCGCCTACGAGATTTCAAATCACGCGCGGCGCGGCGCCGAATGCCGGCACAATCTGGTGTACTGGCGCGGCGATGAATATGCCGGCATCGGCCCCGGTGCCCATGGCCGCCTCGACATCGACGGTATCAGGCACGCCACCGCCACCGAGAAGCGTCCCGAGGCCTGGCTGATGCGGGTCGAGACCAACGGCCACGGCAACGTCACCGACGATCTCCTCAACAGCGAGGAGCGCGCCGACGAATTTTTGCTGATGGGATTGCGTCTCGCCGAGGGCATCGACCCCGAGCGCTACAGCGCGCTGTCGGGCCGACCGCTCGATCCCAAGCGCATCGCGCTGTTGCGCGAAGAAGGTGCGATCATCGTCGATGCGACAGGGCGCTTGCGGGTCACGAGCAGCGGATTTCCGGTGCTTGATGCAGTGGTCGCGGATCTGGCGGCATAGCGAGCTGCCGTAGCCCGGATGGAGCGCAGCGTAATCCGGGACGCTTTCGCCACTCGGATAGAACCCGGATTGCGCTGCGCTCCATCCGGGCTACGAAGCCATCAAGCCCCAAAACTCTTCGGCGAGCCCGCGACCGCCACGCCACCACCTGTCGTCACCTTCATCACCGCTAACCCACGCTCATTCGTGCCATCGGCGCGGAAGCGGAACAGGCCGTCGATGCCGGCGAAGCCTGAAGGGTTGGTGAGCACGTCCGGCGAGAAGCGCGTCGGGCCTTGCGTGCGCGCGAGCGCGGCGACGAGGGCGACCGCGTCATAGGCGAGCGTCGCGGTGCGGATCGGCTCGGCGCCGTATTTGGTGCGGTAGCGGCCGGAGAAGGCGCGGAAGCCGGCCGGGTCCGGCGCGGCGTAGAGACCGCCTTGCAAGTTTGCATTGGCATAGACGCGCGGACTGTCCCACAGGCCGGTGCCGAGCAGCTGGATGTTGCGCAAATTCGCGCCCGCGGCCGTCATCGCATCGGCCACCGCGACGACGGCATCGCCGTCATCGGCGATGAACAGCGCATCCGCGCTGCCGAGCTGCTGCGCCACGGTACGTGCCGGCGTCGCGCGATCGGCGCCGTATTTCTCGAAGGCGACAATGCGGCCGCCGCGCCGCGGCACCGCCGCCTTCACCGCGGCCTCGACGACATTGCCATAGGCGTTGTCGGGCACGAGCACGGCGACCGAGCGCTTTCCGATGCTCGCGGAATATTCGACGATGCGGTTGACGTCGGACTCCGGCAGGAAGCTCAGCAGAAAGACGCCGCGGCCGGCGATGCTGGAATCGGTCGAGAACGCGATCACCGAGATGCCGCGCGTACGCGCGACCTGCGCCACCGCCGGCACCGACTGCGCGAACAGCGGGCCCAAAATGATCTCGGCGCCCTCGTCGACCGCCTGCTGCGCCCCCGCCTGCGCGCCTTGCGGGCTGCCGTTGTCGTCCTTGATCAGGAGCTGGATATTGGGATTCTGGAACTCGGCCAGCGCCATCTCGGCGGCGTTGCGCATCGACTGCGCGGCGAGGCCGGCATTGCCGGCGGCCGAGAGCGGCAGGATCACGGCAACCTTCACCCCGCCGCTGCCGGCGGTGGTGGCCTGTTGCGGCGGGCCGGCCGGCTGAGCCGGGGCCGGGGCCGGGGAGGAGCTGCTGAACGGGTTGGAAAACTGGCTGAGACTCTGCTGCACGCCGGCGCAGGCCGACAGCAAGGGGGCGCCGAGCAACAGGCCGAGCGCGCTCCGCCGGGTCGCCCCTGATAATCGAGAGCCCTGAACGGGAGATTTTGGATCGCGCGGGCCCAGCATCACAACTTCTCTTCTGACCGGCCGTCGGCCGGCCGGTCACAACATTCTTTCCACGACACAAGCCGCGGATTTAGGCATATTGTCGGCAAATAGTTAACTAAAACAAAAGGATAATGACCACTTAACGCGGCCGCACCTCAAGCCCTGGCTAGCTGTCCACCATCCGTCACCCGCATCAAGGCGGCGTTTCCGCCGCGAATGTGGCGCCGACGCTTCATTCCCTCTGCAATGTGATGCCGGATGGATCACATTCCAGTCCTTCCTCACCCCTGACCTGGCGCGATCTTTTTCCGAGGACCGGTTCCCAGCCCCCGGGATCATGCCTAAGTTCGATTCATTATGCGCGTAAAGCCGAGCCCGATAAATACACCTGAGACGACGGATCCCGCCTCGCGCGGTTTCTCCATCGACGCCCATCGGCTGACGGCGCCGAAGGCGGCGCCGGGCCTCCATCTGGTCGCCACCCCCATCGGCAATCTCGGCGACATCACGCTGCGCGCGCTTCAGACGCTCGCCGGCGTCGACGTCATCGCCTGCGAGGACACCCGCATCACGCGGCGCCTGACCGAGCGCTACGCCATCACGGCGCAGCTCAAGCAATATCACGAGCACAACGCCGAAGCGGCGCGTCCGAGGATCCTGGAGGCGCTGGGGCAGGGCGGCTCGATCGCACTGGTGTCGGATGCCGGCACGCCGCTGATCTCCGACCCCGGTTTCAAGCTGGTGCGCGAGGTCTGCGCAGCCGGCCATGCGGTCTACGCGCTGCCCGGCCCGTCCTCGGTGCTGGCCGCGCTGTCGGTCGCCGCATTGCCGACCGACCGCTTCTTCTTCGAGGGCTTTCTGCCGGCGAAATCCGCCGCGCGAAAGTCGCGCCTTGCAGAGCTCGCCCGCATCGATGCGACGCTGGTGATGTTCGACTCCGGCAACCGCGTGCAGGACACGCTCGCCGAGCTTGCCGAGATCATGGGGACGCGCGAAGCCGCGATCTGCCGCGAATTGACGAAACTGCACGAGGAGATTTCGCGCGCGCCGCTGCAGGAGCTGGCACGCGGGGCGGACACGCTGGAGACGCGCGGCGAATTCGTGCTGGTGATCGCGCCGCCTGCGGCGGACGCGGAGCTGCTGACGCCGGATGCGCTCGACGGTCTCCTGCGCGAGCAGCTCGCCGCGCACAGCGTCAAGGACGCCGTCGCGCATGCGGTCGCGCTCTCGGGCCGGCCGCGCCGCGAGGTCTATGCCCGCGCGCTCGAGCTCGCAAAGGGCCTGAGGGACGGCGATGGCGAAGACTGAGGGCGCGGAACCGAAAGTCGCCTCGCCCGAGCGCGTCGCCGCGTTCCGCACCGGCATCTCCGCGGAGAGCCGCGCCGCCGCCTATCTCATGGCCAAGGGCTACCGCATCCTCGCCAGGCGCTACCGCACCCCCCATGGCGAGATCGACATCGTGGCGCGCCGCCGCAACCTGATCGCCTTCGTCGAGGTCAAGGCCCGCGCGACGCTGGATGACGCCGCCTTCGCCGTGACCCCGCGCCAGCAGCAGCGCATCATCGACGCCGCGCAAGGCTGGCTCGTGGCGCATCCCGAGCATGCCGAATTCGAACTGCGATTCGACGCCATGCTGATTGCGCCGCGCTCACTTCCGCGCCATGTGTTGGCGGCATTCGACGCCTCGACCTGAAAGGCAGACCATGAAACTGAACGTCGCCGTCCAGATGGACCCCATCGCCCGTATCAACATCAAGGGCGATTCCACCTTTGCACTGCTCCTGGAGGCGCAGAAGCGCGGCCACGGCCTGTCCTATTACACGCCCGACAAGCTCTCGATGGTCGGCGAGGAGATCGTCGCGCCCATTCAGCTCCTGACCGTGCGCGACGAGCCCGGCAATCACTTCACGCTGGGCGAGCCCAGGCGCGAAGCGCTCAACGGCTTCGACGTCGTGCTGCTGCGCCAGGATCCGCCGTTCGATCTCGCCTACATCACCTCGACGCATTTCCTGGAGCGCATCCATCCGAAGACGCTGGTCGTCAACAACCCCGCCTCGGTGCGCAACGCGCCGGAAAAACTGTTCGTGATGAACTTTCCGCAGCTGATGCCGCCGACGCTGATCTCGCGCGACCTCGACGAGATCAACGCGTTCCGGGATAAGCACGGCGCCGTCGTCATGAAGCCGCTGCACGGCCATGGCGGCGCGGCGGTGTTCCGCGTGATGCCGCAGGACATGAATTTCGGCTCGCTATTCGACATGTTCTCGGTAACCTTCAAGGAGCCGTGGGTGATCCAGCAGTTCATCCCCGAGGTGAAGCACGGCGACAAGCGCATCATCCTGGTCAACGGCGAGTTCGCCGGCGCGGTCAACCGCGTGCCGGCCGCCGACGACCTCCGCTCCAACATGGTGCGTGGCGGCGCCGCGCAGGAAACCGAGCTCACGCCACGCGAGCGCGAGATCTGCGCGACCGTCGGCCCGGCGCTGCGCGAGCACGGCCTGCTGTTCGTCGGCATCGACGTCATCAACGGCAACCTCACCGAGATCAACGTGACGTCGCCGACGGGCATCCGCGCCATCGCGCGGCTCGGCGGTCCGGATGTCGCGGCGAAGGTCTGGGACGTGATCGAGCAGAAGCGGGCGAAGTAGGGCGCTCACTCGTAGCCCGGATGGAGCGCAGCGAAATCCGGGATCTCACAACGCGCTGCACGAGCCCGGATTGCGCTTCGCTCCATCCGGGCTACGGACATCAATTGAAACACGAGGAAGTACGCTCCTCACCCTGAGGAGCGACTACCGCGCACGCTGCGCGAAGCGCCGATGACTAACCACCCATTCACCATGACGTCGCGCGCATCGTTCGAACGAACGTCCCGCCCTGCGTGAATCTACGGGGCCATTGGCCGAGCGGATAACGCGACGTTCACCATCTGCCCAGAACGCGCATCGTCACGGGCCATCACACTCGGCCTCGCAACACCCCTTATACTTTTACTCCCTACTCATCGACGCAGGGGAACCCGCCACGTGCGGTTCGAGTGCCCCGCGTAAGAGTAGAAGCGTATGAACACCGCACGCATTGTCGTTCTCGTCATCGCGCTGGGCGCCGGCGGCGTCGCTGCGTATCTGGCGAGCGGCTTTGACAACAAGCCCGCGCCTGCCCTTCCCGTCGCCGAGAAGCTGCCGACGGTCGAGGTGCTGATCGCGAAGAACGACATCCAGCTCGGCCAGGCCGTCAAGCCCGAGGATCTGCAATGGCAGTCCTGGCCGGCGGCGACCGCGAGCAGCGCCTTCATCCGCCGCGACAGCAGGCCCGACGCCCAGACCCAGATCGCAGGCTCGATCGCGCGCGTGCCGTTGATGCAGGGCGAGCCGATCCGCGAGCAGAAGCTGGTGCGGGCCGAGGGCTCGGGCTTCATGGCCGCGATCCTGCCCTCCGGCATGCGGGCCGTCTCCACCGAGATTTCAGCCGAGACCGGCGCCGGCGGCTTCATCCTGCCGAACGACCGCGTAGACATCGTTCTGACGCGGCGCCTGAAGAATCCCGATGGCGCCAACGGCGCGACCGGCGGCAACGACCTGATCCTGTCCGAGGTCATCCTGAGCAACATCCGCGTGCTCGCGATCGACCAGGCGCCGAAAGAAAAAGACGGCCAGAACGCCGTGCTCGGCAAGACCGTCACGCTCGAGCTCAAGCCGGACCAGGTTGCGACGCTGTCGGCCTCGCGCCAGGGCGGCACGCTGACGCTCGCGTTGCGAAGCATCGCCGATGCCAACGCGTCGGAGATTTCGATCGAAGACCTGGCGGCCAAGCGGCCCGGCGGCGTGAACGTGATCCGCTACGGGGTGCAGGCACGGCAACTGACGTCACAGAAGTGATGATGGGGACACCATGAACTACGGGGATGATCGGACGGGCCTGCGCATTCGGGGGAAGCGCGCGCGCTCGTTCTGGACGGGGGCGGTGCTGATGCTGGGGCTGATCGCAGCCCCCGACGTCGTCAACGCGGCGGATGCGCCGGTCGGCGACCAGGCGCCGATGCAGGCGCCGGATCTCGGCGTGTCGCCGGTTTCGACCATCGCGCCTGCGCGCACGCGCTCGCTGTCGCTCGGCGTCGGCAAGTCCGTCGTCATCGATCTGCCGCGCGAGGTCAAGGACGTGCTGGTGGCCGATCCCAAGATCGCCAATGCAGTGATCCGCTCGTCGCAGCGCGCCTATATCATCGGCGGCCAGGTCGGCCAGACCAACGTCGTGTTCTTCAGCGCCGACGGCCAGCAGGTTGCCGCCTACGACATCGCCGTGAAGCGCGATCTCAACGGCATGCGCACGGCGCTGCGCCAATCTCTGCCGGGCGTGCAGATCGAAGGCGTCGGCGACAGCGTGATGCTGACCGGCTCGGTGTCGAGCCCGATCGAGGCCCAGCAGGCCGGCGACGTCGCCGCAAAACTCGTTGGCGGCGCGGACAAGGTCGTCAACAACATCGTCGTGCGCGGCCGCGACCAGGTGATGCTCAAGGTCGTCGTCGGCGAAGTCCGCCGCGACATCGTCAAGCAGCTGGGCGTCGACCTCAGCGCCAGCCTGAATGCCGGCACCGCGGTCGTGAACTTCAACAATTCCAACCCGTTCTCGGTCAGCGGCGGACCGATCGTCGGCAGCAACGGGCTCGGCGTGGCCGGCCTCGCCAAGGGTGTCGCCACCGTCAGCGCCACGATGCGCGCAATGGAAAGCGCCGGCGTCATGCGCACGCTGGCCGAACCGAGCCTGACCGCGATCTCGGGCGAATCCGCCACCTTCATCGCCGGCGGCGAATTCCCGATCCCTGCAGGCTATTCCTGCGATCCGGTCACCCACGTCTGTACCACCCAGGTCACCTACAAGAAGTTCGGCATCTCGCTGAACTTCACCCCGCTCGTGCTCAGCGAAGGCCGTATCAGCCTGCGCGTGATGACCGAGGTCTCGGAGCTGTCGAACACCAACGCGATCACGCTGACGCAGGCGGTGTCCTCGACCTCGAGCAACTCGATCACGATCCCCTCGGTCCAGACCCGCCGCGCCGAGACCACGCTGGAAATTCCCTCCGGGGGCTCGATGGCGATGGCCGGCCTGATCCAGCAGAAGACCAAGCAGGCGATCAACGGCCTGCCCGGCGTCGACCAGGTGCCGATCATCGGCGCGCTGTTCCGCAGCCAGGACTTCGTCAACAACGAGACCGAGCTGATGGTGATCGTGACGCCCTACGTGGTGCGCGCGGTTGCCCAGAAGGAATTGTCGCGGCCCGACGACGGCTTTGCGCCGGCCTCGGACGCGCAGACGGCGCTGCTCGGCCGCATGAACCGGCTCTACGGCATCGCGCGCAGCGTCGATCCGATCGAAGGCAGCCGCGGCGATTTCGGCTTCATCATCGACTGAGACGGACGGTTTGGGGACCGGGACAGGAAACGGGGCAAGAGGGGACAAAGCGATGACGAAGACGATCGCCGATCGACGTCGCAACCTGCGGATCGCGCTCGCGCTGACGGGGCTTTCCGTCATGCTCGGCGCCTGCAACACCACCGGTGACATCGTCACCCAGACGGTGCCGACCGACTATCGCCAGCGCCACCCGATCGCGGTGCAGGAAGCCAAGAAGTCGATCGTGATCTTCGTCGGCAAGGCGCGCGGGGGCCTCTCCACCGCGCAGCACGCGGACGTCGCGGGCATTGCCAGGGACTGGGTGCGCGAAGGCACCGGTTCGGTGATCGTCGACGTGCCGAGCGACGCTGCGAATTCGCGCGCCGCGGCGGCGACCTATCACGAAATCCGGTCGGTGCTCGCATCCGGCGGCGTGCCGTCGCGCGCCATCGTCCAGCATCCCTATCGCCCCGAGGATCCCGGCCTGCTGCCGACCATCCGCCTGAGCTATTCGAAGATCGCCGCGGTCGCCGGCCCCTGCGGGCTGTGGCCGGAAGACGTCGGTCCGAACATCCTCGACCCCGGCTACAACGAGAACCGGCCATACTTCAATCTGGGCTGCGCCAGCCAGCGCAACCTCGCGGCCATGATCGACAACCCCGCCGACCTCGAGCAGCCGAGGGCGGAGACGCCTGCCTACACCGCACGGCGCGAGATCGCCTTCGAGCGCTACCGCAAGGGCATGGCGACCACGACCATGTATCCCGAGGCCGAAAAGGCCAAACTCAGCGACACAGGCAAATGACAAGTCTTCACGACGACGAAGAAGCGGACGACCCGCGGCACCCCGAGGACCATATTGCGCCGGTTCCTCGCATCTCGGTGCAGGCCTTTTGCGAGACCGAGCAGACGCTCGCCGCGATCACCGCGGCCGGGCAGGATCGCCGTCTCGCCAAGGCGCATCTCACCGCCAAGGGCGGCGGCCTTGCCGCGGCCATCGAAGTCTATGACACGATGCCGACGCCGAACGTCATCGTGATCGAATCCGACGGCACACGCGATATCCTCGAGGGCCTCGACGATCTCGCCGGCGTCTGCGATCCCGGCACCCGCGTGGTCGTGATCGGCAACCCCAACGACACCGCGCCCTATCGCGAGCTGGTCCGCCGCGGCGTCAACGACTACGTGGTGGGACCGGTCGAAACCCTCGACGTCGTCCGCTCCATCTGCAGCCTGTTCTCGGCGTCGGAAGCCATCATCACCGGCCGCGTCATCGCGGTGGTCGGCGCCAAGGGCGGCGTCGGTGCGTCCACGGTCGCGCACAACGTGGCCTGGACCATCGCGCGCGACCTCGCGCTCGATTCCGTCGTGATCGATCTCGACCTCGCCTTCGGCACCGCCGGCCTCGACTACAACCAGGACCCGGCGCAGGGCATCGCCAACGCGGTGCTCTCGCAGGACCGGCCGGACACGGCGCTGATGGAGCGCCTGCTCGCCAAATGCACCGAGCGCCTCAGCCTCCTCGCGGCGCCCGCAACGCTCGACCGCGTCTACGATTTCGGCGCCGAAGCTTTTGATGCGATCTTCGACACGCTGCGCATGACCACGCCCTGCATCGTGCTCGACGTTCCCCACCAATGGTCGGGCTGGACGCGCCGCGCGCTCGTCAATGCCGACGACATCGTCATCGTGGCCGAGCCCGATCTGGCCAATCTGCGCAACACCAGGAACATGCTGAGCGTGCTCAAGGCGGCACGACCGAACGACCGTCCGCCGCTGTACTGCATCAACCAGGTCGGCATGCACAAGCGCGCGGAGATCGACGTCAAGGCGTTCGCCAAGACCATGGAGAGCCAGCCGATCGCGGCGATCCCGTTCGACTCGAAATTGTTCTCGACCGCGGCCAATAACGGCCAGATGATCGCGGAGGTCTCCAAGAACCACCGCACCACCCTTCTGTTCCAGAACATGGCGAACCGCCTCGCCGGGCGTGGCGAGGTGAAGAAGCCGAAGCGCTCGCTGCTCGGGCCGCTCCTGAAGAGGCTCAAGGGCAGGGCGGGTCGCGGGTCAGCCCCGCATCGCAAGGTGTCGTAAGCACCAACGAGAACGAGAAACGAGGGCGGGCTATTTGTCCGCCCGCTGCTGCTTCTTCGCGAGCAACTGCCGCAGCGCCGTGACCTTTGCCGCGGCCTGATCCGGCGGCAGGTCGGCCTTCACGATGGTCTCGGCCTCGGCCTGCTTTCCCTGCAGTCCCACGACGAGCGCCAGATTGGCGCGCACGCGGGAATCGGCGCGATTGCGCTCATAGGCGCGGCGCAGTGTTTCCTCGGCCCGCGGCAGATTGTTCTGGAGCATGTAGGACAGGCCGAGATTGGACAGAACCTGCGGCTCCTCGGGCACGATCTTCAGCGCTGCCGAATAATATTGCTGCGCCTCTTCGTTGCGACCGAGCTGATCGAGCGCTGCGCCTTGCGCCGACAGGATGCGCCAGTCCGGATCCTCAGGCGTATGCGCGCGGCTGAGCACATCGAAAGCCTGCTGGAAATTGCCGCTGTCGGCGAGCGCGCGGCCGTAGCCGGCGAGCAGCGCCTTGTTGCTCGGATGGGCGAGCACGGCCTGCTCCATCACCGCCACGGCCTGGGCGCGCTGGCCGGTCTCGCGCAGCGCCATGCCGTATTCGAGCGCGACGTTGGGATCGGAAGGCTTGGCGCGATAGCGCTCGCGAAGCGCGTCCATGTCCGGCTTCGGATCGGCCCTGCCAGCCGTTTCCGACTTGCCACCGAGCGCGCCGGTGATGTCCTCCAGACTCGTGGTCTGGCAGCCGCCGAGGGCAAGCATCACGAGCGCGGAAAGCAGGAATCTCGCCGGCGGAGAGGCAAGGGACGAACGCTTGGGCATACTCTGATCACTCGGCGACTGATCAGCGATGCTTACCGATTAACGCTAAAGTCCAGTTAAGGAACCCGGTCCGTCCGGCTCAATCGGTGAACTCGGCGCCGAATTCGCAGCCGATGCGCCAGCGCAGGCGGCATTGGCGGGAATAATCGGGCGCGAAGATGATGGTGAATTGCGGCGGCACTTCCAGAAACTCCGCCACCACTTTCACGCCGCCATCGGAGATATCCGTGATCGTGCAATCCCTCGGCAGCGAGCCCGCGCCAAAGTGAATCTTGGCGAGCCGAGTGCACACCCGTCGTTCGCTTCTGCGGCGATTTGCAAGCATTTGAATTGTTCACCCGTTAGATCACGGCCCATCCCGCAGCTCTAGGAGTAGCGAACATTCGTTGGGATGTGCTGATGAGAGCCGCTCGCATTCGAGGCGTAGTGTCTGCGTGATGTTTACGACCGGTTAGGGTTTTCCGGGCCCTCGGGTTGTTCTCGTACTGTTCTTGCAAGAAAGATCGGGCTCTGCTACCCCTAATTGTGCGAGAGGGCAGGCTGGTTCGAGCATGGTTCAGCGGGTTTCTACCGTCGCCTTTGAGGGGATAGAGGCCCGCGCGGTCGACGTGCAGGTGCAGGTCGCGCCCGGCCTGCCCGCCTTTGCAAATGTGGGTCGTCAATGACAATTGACCCGTCAGAACGGGATATCATCCTCTTCGATTTCGCCGAGGATAGCGTTCAGAGCCTTGTCTGCGCCTCGTGCATGGCGAAGCGCCAGGTTGTGCAGTTCCGACATCATTCTAAACCACGGTCCCCCCACCGGATGCCCGTCCTCGTTATCAAGCTCTTCGTCATCGAAGCGATCAACCACAACCCCTTCTTCGTCGAGCACGGAGACGGTAATGACATCCGATCCTTCCATGGCCGCTTCCTTCAGCACAATCTGCACTGAATAGTCTTTGAACGACACTTGGAACGTGTTTTTCGACACGCTCTCCTGCCAGTCAATGCCACTTCTCTGCGTCTTCTCAAAAAGCGCCTTAACGAGCCGCTTAGGTTTGCTCAGCGCCATTGCGAACCTCCTGAACTGTCTTCAATGCGGTCAGGACATCGACCAGCTTGTCTATGTCCCGCGAAAGGATGGAATTGAATTTTGCGACGGGAAAGGCGCTCTTATTCGCGAGAGCCTTTTCGATGTGATCTTCCATGGTGCTTAGGTTTGCTACCGCATTCTGGATTACGGCAAGCTGCTCGTCGGTGAGTTTGACTTGGGACGCCTTTAGAACGATCAATTGCTTGCGAATGGTCGCATAGCGCTCCGGGAGCGTGCTGGAAATGCCCGTCTCGCGGTGAGCGCGCTTGATGTCCTCAAGGACTGCTATCGCCGTCGAAAAATCGACCATTGTTTCCAGAAGCCGAATGCTTTCGCGCGTGGCTTGCGCCGCCTCCTGCGCCGCTATAGCCGCGTTCTTCGACTTCCGAACGCCAACGAGAGTTGCCCCAAAGCCAAAAATCGCAATCAGGAAGCCGCTGACGTCGGCCCACGTACCAGCGAGGTCACGTGCCTTCAGCCATGCAAGCGCCGGTGTCAAATACTCAAGCAAAAATACGTTCCCCCAACCCGAGGTTGCCATACTGATTGATGGTGAGAAAGGTATGAGAAAGTATTGGCTGCGGCTAACCACCGAAAATGCGATCGGACCAAACGGGTGGCCATCACAGCTATCCACGTATAGCACTCCGGCCCCCTTGTTCACGCCTTGTTCTTGCGAATAGGAAGGAACTCTGCTACCCTTAATTGTGCAAGAGGGCAGGCATGGTTCAGCGGGTTTCTACCGTCGCCTTTGAGGGGATCGAGGCCCGCGCGGTCGACGTGCAGGTGCAGGTCGCGCCCGGCCTGCCCGCCTTTGCCATCGTCGGCCTGCCGGACAAGGCGGTGTCGGAGGCACGGGAACGCGTCCGCTCGGCGCTGATCGCCTCGGGGCTGGCGCTGCCGGCGCGGCGGATCATCGTCAATCTCGCGCCCGCCGACCTGCCCAAGGAGGGCAGCCATTACGACCTGCCGATCGAGCTCGGGCTGATGGCGGCGATCGGCGCGATACCGCCGGATGCCCTGACCGGTTTTACCGTTCTCGGCGAGCTCGGTCTTGACGGCTCGATCGCGCCGGTAGCCGGCGTGCTTCCCGCCGCGATCGGCGCCAATGTGCGCGAGGAGGGCTTGATCTGTCCGGCGGCCTGCGGCTCGGAAGCGGCGTGGGCAAGCCCGGACATCCAGATCATCGCGGCCCAATCGCTCATCCAGATCGCCAACCATTTCAAGGGCACGCAGGTGCTGTCGCGGCCCACGCCGCGCGTGCGCGAGGTCGCCGCCTCCCCGCTCGACCTGCGCGACATCAAGGGCCAGGAGAGCGCCAAGCGCGCGCTGGAGATCGCGGCCGCCGGCGGACATCACCTGCTCATGATCGGCGCACCCGGTGCCGGCAAGTCGATGCTGGCGGCGCGGCTGCCTTCGATCCTGCCGCCGCTGTCGCCGGGCGAACTGCTCGAAGTCTCCATGATCGCCTCCGTTGCCGGCGAGATCGAGGGCGGCGCGCTCACCGCGCGGCGGCCGTTCCGCTCGCCGCATCATTCCGCGAGCATGGCCGCGCTCACCGGCGGCGGCATGCGCGCAAAGCCCGGCGAGATCTCGCTTGCGCATCAGGGCGTGCTGTTCCTCGACGAGTTGCCCGAATTCGATCCGCGCGTGCTGGATTCGCTGCGCCAGCCGCTGGAGAACGGCGAGGTCTCCGTCTCCCGCGCCAATCATCGCGTGACTTATCCGGCGCGCTTCATGCTGGTCGCGGCGATGAATCCGTGCCGCTGCGGCCATGCGTTCGAGCCCGGCTATGCCTGCAAGCGCGGCCGCATCGATCGCTGCACCGGCGACTACCAGGCGCGCATCTCCGGTCCGCTGATGGACCGGATCGATTTGCGCATCGAGGTTCCCGCGGTGACCGCAGCCGATCTGATCCTGCCGCCGCCGGCAGAGGGCTCGGCGGAAGTCGCCGTGCGCGTGGCAGCCGCGCGCGACATCCAGCTCGCGCGTTACGCGGATGCGGGCCTGCCGCATGTTCGCACCAATGCCGAGGCGCCGGCCTCGGTGTTGGAAGACGTCGCCAAGCCGGATGCGCAAGGCGCCAAATTGCTGCGCGACGCCGCCGAGACCATGCGGCTGTCGGCGCGCGGCTATCACCGCGTGCTGCGCGTGGCGCGCACGCTCGCCGATCTCGACGGCGCCGACAAGATCGGTCGGCTGCATCTCGCCGAGGCGCTGTCCTACCGCGCACTCGCGGAGGATGTGCGGCAGATGGCCTGATCCTTCCGCGCATCAACCCGGCGGTAACGAGTTTCCTTTACGCTCTGCAAACCATAAGGCCCAAGCGTTCCCCTATGAGTTCCACACAGGGCCCGGGCGAGTAGAGTGTAATGTTGCGTTTCAAGATCCTGGCCTCGGTTGTTCCCCTGCTGGCGGCCGCGGTGTTCGCCCGCGGCGAGATCGGATCGGTCTCGCACCCCTGCATCGCGCTGGGCGAGACTTCAGTCGAGCTGACATCCCTGTTCTGGACGGCCGGCGTCCATGTCGCCTTCACCGACGATCTGTCGCGGGCCACGGTGCGGGTTCAGATCACCGACGATCCGGACGCGGCGGACTTCGCGGTCGTGGACGACGGTCTCGGCTCCGAAACGGATTCCTGTCAGGCCAATCCGGCGACGCGCCTCGTCACGATTGCCACGGAGCCGGTCGACGGCGGCCCGGTGATTTACCTGTCCACCGACGGGCCAGCCGATTACCGCATCTATGTGCGCTCGAAGACGTTTTCGCAGCGCGAGGCCGCGGCGCTGATCGTCGGTGCCAATGGCGGCCACCGCCCGCTCCCGCTCCAGGCCGCCTCGCTCTGAAGCGTTAACACCTCGTCAACCCTGTTTGGAGGCCGAACCAAAGCCTCAAGCTGTTCGCAAGGTCGGCGAGACATCGTCGCAATTGGCGACGCGGGGTTTCGGAGCAAGAGTCGGGGTCGATGGCGATGGATCGGACGTTCCGGATCAAGGTGCGCATGCGCCGCTTCAGGCGGCAGCATCCCCGCATCGCGTTCGCGATCCGCTCCTTCATGATCTTCTCGGCAACGTTCGGCGGCGCCTATGGCTTCGTCTCCGGCAGCCGCTCCGAGAACTCCGGCTACGATCCCAATACGTTTGCGGTCGGCGCGAGCTTCCTGTTCGCGCTCGCCTGCCTCGGCCTTGCCACGCTCAGCATGCGGCTGCGCTTCGTCAACAAGCGGATGCGGAAGCTGGCCGCCCACAACGAGACGCTGATCGACCGCAATTGGGAACTGAAGGAAGCGGAAGAACGCGCGCGCAGCCTGTTCGAACAGCAGGGTGACCTGATCGTGCTGCGCGACCACCAGGGCCGCATCACCTTCGCCAATGACGCCTATTGCGCGCTCGCAGGACAGGCGCGCAACGTGCTGGTCGGCACGCGTTTCGATTTCGACGTCCTCGAGCAGGGCGACAGCGCCCGCGAAAGCAACGGCACACGCATTCACGACCAGAGGATCACCACCCCGCATGGCGCGCGCTGGATCGCCTGGCGCGAGGGCTATGTCCGTCTCGATGCCGGCCAGCCCGCCGAACTGCAGAGCGTCGGACGCGACGTCACCGACCGCACCGAGACCGAGCGCGCGCTGTCGGACGCGCGCGACCAGGCCGATGCCGCCAACCGCGCCAAGTCGCGGTTCCTGGCGATGGCCTCGCATGAGATCCGCACGCCGCTCAACGGCATCATCGGCATGGGCGGCCTGTTGCTCGACACCACGCTGACGCCGGAGCAGACGACCTATGCGAAGGCGGTGAAAACCTCCGGCGAAGCGCTGATGGCGCTGATCGAGGAACTGCTCGACTATTCCAAGATCGAGGCCGGCAAGCTCGATCTCGACCAGCGCCCGTTCGCGCTCTCGACCATGATCGAGGAGATCACCGAGCTGCTCGCGCCGCGCGCGCAGGCAAAGACGCTCGAGATCGCCGCCTATGTCGACGAGCGCCTGCCGCTCGAGGTCGTCGGCGATGCCGCGCGGTTGCGCCAGGTGCTGCTCAACCTCGCCGGCAACGCCATCAAGTTCACCGCGACCGGCGGCGTCGCGCTGATTGTCGAACCCGGCATCTGGCCGAACGAGATCAGTTTTCTGGTGCGCGACACCGGCATCGGCATCGCCCCCGAGGCGCGAACGCGCATCTTCCGCGAGTTCGAGCAGGCCGACGAGCGCGTCGCCCGCACCTATGGCGGCACCGGGCTCGGCCTTGCCATCAGCGAACGCATCGTCAAGCGCATGGGCGGCCGCATCACCCTGGAGAGCGAGCCGGGCAAGGGTTCGACCTTCGAGGTCACGATCCCGCTTCCGCCATCGCAATCCGGCGCGGGACAGACGGCGTTCCCGAGCCCTGATCTCGCCGGCAAGTCGATCCTCCTGATCGCCGACGGCATCGAGGCCTCGCTGATCGCGCGGCGGCTGGAGCGCTGGGGCGGACAGATCTGCCTCGTCTCCGATGGAGCCGTCGCAGAGGCGCTGCTGCCGGAGCGCTCATGGCATGCGGTGCTGGTCGATCGTGCGATCGGCGCCGCCATCGCCGACCATCTCGGCGAGGTCGCGCGCAAGCATGCGACGCAGCGGCTGGTGCTGCTGACGTCGAGCTCGCGCCACGAGAAATTTTCAGCTTCCTTCACCGGCTTTCTGATCAAGCCGCTGCGCGCGGCTTCGCTTGCGGCACGTCTCGCGCTGACGCCGGAGGTCGCCTCGCCCGAACTGGCACCGGAGCCGCCGGCTGCCTCCCCCGCCGGCGTCGTAACGGCAAAGGGCCTGTCGATCCTCGTCGCCGAAGACAACGAGATCAACGCGCTGCTGATGCGCTCGCTACTGACCAAGCTCGGCCACCGCGTCGTCATCGCCGTTCATGGCGAGGCGGCGCTGGAATCCTGGCTCGCGGCGTCATCCGCCGGCACGCCCTACGATCTCGTGCTGATGGACATCCAGATGCCGCAGCTCGACGGCATCGAGGCGACAAAACGCATCCGCACGCATGAGGCAGCCAAAGGCGGCCACCACACGCCGATCCTCGCGCTCACCGCCAATACGCTGGTGGAGGATCGCTATGCCTGTTTCGAGGCGGGCATGAACGGATTTCTGATCAAGCCGCTCGACCGCGACAAGCTGGACGAGGCGCTGGCCGGGCTGGCGGCGGCGCGGCATCTGGCGGTGTAGGAAGGCCTCTCCTCCGTCATTGCGAGGAGCCCTTGCGACGAAGCAATCCAGAATCCCTCCGCGGAAAGATTCTGGATTGCTTCGCTGCGCTCGCAATGACGATGTGGCTGCAGGCGTGCGCCAAGCACCGATGCCGTAGGGTGGGCAAAGCCAACGGGTCGCGCGAATGCGCGCCCGATGACAGGCTCCGCGTGCCCACCATTCACGTTCAAAATGGAGATAGACGGTGGGCACGGCGCTTCGCGCCTTTGCCCACCCTACGGCACCGCGGCCTATAGCCGTCGCAGCGCCACGCTCGCAACCGTGTGGTCGGCGCCCTTCTTCAGGATCAGCGTCGCGCGGGGGCGGGTCGGCAGGATGTTGTCCTCGAGATTGGCGAGGTTGGTGCGTTCCCAGATCGCGATCGCGGTGGCGGTGGCTTCCTCGTCCGACAGCAGCGCGTAGCGGTTGAAGTAGGATTTCGGATTGGTGAACGCGGTGTCACGCAGCGCCAGGAAGCGCTTGATGTACCATTGCCGCAGCGCCGCCTCGTCGGCGTCGATATAGACCGAGAAGTCGAAGAAGTCGGAGACGACGGGCACCGCCTTGCCGTCGCGCGGCAGCTTGCCGGTTTGCAGCACGTTGACGCCCTCGACGATCAGGATGTCGGGCTGGTCGATCTCGGCCCACTGGTTCGGCACGATGTCGTAGGTCAGATGCGAATAGACCGGCGCGCGCACGTGGCGGCGGCCGGCCTTGATGTCGGAGAGGAAGCTGAGCAGCAGCGGCAGGTCGTAGCTCTCCGGAAAGCCCTTCTTCTGCATGATGCCCTGCCGCTCCAGCACGGCGTTGGGATACAGAAATCCGTCGGTGGTGATCAGTTCGACCTTCGGACGCGGCGACCAGCGCGCCAGCAGTGCCTGAAGCACGCGGGCCGTGGTGGATTTTCCGACCGCGACCGAACCGGCGACGCCGATGATGTAGGGCATCTTGCGGTCGCGGATGTTGAGGAACTGGCGCTCCGCGTAATACAGGCGCTGCATCGCATCGACATAGATCGACAGGAGGCGCGACAGCGGCAGGTAGATGTCCTCGACCTCCTGCAAGTCCAGGCGATCGTGCAGCGAGCGCAGCCGGTCGAACTCGCCGGGCTCCAGCGTCATCGGCGTGTCGTCGCGCAATCGCGACCACTGCTCGCGCGTATAGACGCGGTACGGATTATACTGCTGCTCGGGTGCGCGGATATCCATGACGCGACCTTTCCGTTGGGATCTACTAACCCTTGCGGGACGCCTTTTCTTCCAATCCGGACATATTCGTCCGCTTGTCCAGCGCGGCCTCGACCTCCTCCAGCTTTACGCCGCGGGCCTTGAGCAGCACAAGGAAGTGATAGAGCAGGTCGGCACTTTCAGCGATCAGATGCGCGCGATCGTTTTCGACTGCTGCGATTACGGTTTCGACTGCCTCCTCGCCGAACTTCTTGGCGCAATGCTCGGCGCCCTTGTCCAGGAGCTTGCGGGTATAGGACGCCTCGCCGCCGGCCGCCGCGCGGGCGTCGATGGTGTCGGCCAGATCGTGGATCGTGAATCGCGACATCGGAATTACTCGAACAACACACAAGGCCACGGAGGCCATTCCCCGCAGGCCTATGTAGCATTTTTATGATCGGGAGTCGTCAGGCATCGAGGCGCATGGCCAGTCCGCGCCGGGCCATGTGCTCCTTGGCTTCGCGAATGGTGAATTCCCCGAAATGGAAGATCGAGGCGGCCAGCACAGCCGTGGCGTGGCCGTCGCGGATCCCGTCGACGAGATGATCGAGATTACCGACGCCGCCCGAGGCGATCACGGGAACGGGAACGCTGTCGGCGATCGCCCGGGTCAGCGGGATGTCGAAGCCCTGCCGGGTGCCGTCGCGGTCCATGGAGGTGAGCAGGATTTCACCAGCACCGAGCGAGACCACTTCCTGGGCATATTCGATGGCATCGATGCCGGTCGAGTTGCGCCCACCATGGGTGAAGATCTCCCAGCGGTCGCCGCCCGGACGCTTGACCCGCTTGGCGTCGATCGCGACCACCACGCACTGTTCGCCGAATTTCTCGGCAGCTTCCTTGACGAACTCGCGCCGCGACACCGCGGCGCTGTTGATCGAGACCTTGTCGGCGCCGGCGCGCAGCAGCGTCTTGATGTCGTCAACCTTGCGCACGCCGCCACCGACGGTCACGGGCATGAAGCAGGCCTCCGCCGTACGCCGGACCACGTCCAGCATGATGCCGCGGTTCTCGTGGGTCGCGGTGATGTCGAGAAAGGTGAGCTCGTCGGCACCGGCGGCGTCATAGGCGATCGCGGCTTCGACCGGATCGCCGGCATCGCGCAGGTCGACGAAGTTGACGCCCTTGACGACCCGGCCGTCCTTGACGTCGAGGCAGGGGATCACGCGCACCTTGAACATGTGTCAGCTCCTAGGCGGTGCGCGCGTTGCGGATCAGGGTGAGGGCGGCGGCGGGATCGAGCCGGCCGTCGTAAAGCGCGCGGCCGGCGATCGCGCCTGCGAGCTTCCTGGCGCGCGGCGTCAGCATCGCCTTGACGTCCTCGATCGAGGCGAGGCCGCCGGAGGCGATCACGGGGATGGAGATCGCATCCGCCAGCGCGATGGTCGCATCGAGATTCAGGCCCTTGAGCAGGCCATCGCGCGCGATGTCGGTGAAGATGATGGCAGCGACGCCTGCATCCTCGAAACGCTGCGCGATTTCCAGAACCGTCACCTGCGAGGTCTCGGCCCAGCCTTCGACGGCGACCTTGCCGTCGCGGGCATCGAGCCCGACCGCGACGCGGCCGGGGTATTTCCTTGCAGCCGCCTTCACCAGTTCGGGGTCGCGTACCGCGGCGGTGCCGATGATGACACGGGTGATGCCCTTGTCGAGCCAGGCTTCGACGGTCGCGAGATCACGAATGCCGCCGCCGAGCTGCACCGGGATCTTGATCGTCTTGAGCATCGCCTCGACCGCCTGCGCATTCACCGGCTTGCCGGCGAAGGCGCCGTCGAGATCGACGACGTGGAGATACTCGAAGCCCTGTTCGACAAAGCTCTGCGCCTGCGCTGCGGGATTGAGGTTGAACACGGTCGCGCGCGCCATGTCGCCTTGCTCGAGGCGCACGCACTGACCGTTCTTGAGGTCGATCGCGGGAAAGAGAATCACGGTTTCCATCGCAAAAAGTTCGAGATCAGGGCCAAGCCGAAACGCTGGCTCTTCTCGGGGTGGAATTGGGTGCCGATGGCGGTGTCCTTCGCGACGATCGCGGTGACGGGTCCACCGTAATCGGCGCGCGCGAGCACGTCCGCCTCGTTGGCGGCGTTGAGGTGGTAGGAGTGCACGAAATAGGCGTGCTGGCCCTTGGGGCCAAGCGGCAGCCTGTCCAGCACCGGATGCTCGCGCAGCATGTCGAGCGTGTTCCATCCCATGTGCGGGATCTTCAGGCTCTCGTCGCGCGGCGTGATCTTCTCGACGTCGCCGCCGACCCAGTTCAGGCCCTCGGTGATGACGTGTTCCTTGCCGCGGCTCGCCATCAGCTGCATGCCGACGCAAATACCAAAGAAGGGCCGCGCCTTGACGCGGACCGCTTCGGTGATCGCCTCGACCATGCCGTTGACGGCATCGAGCCCGCGCCGGCAATCGGCGAAGGCGCCGACGCCCGGCAGCACCAGACGGTCGGCGCCGTAGGCCTGATCCGGATCGCTGGTGACGAAGACCTTTTGCGGAATCTCCAGGCTGCGCGCGGCGCGCTCGAACGCCTTGGCGGCGGAATGCAGATTACCTGAACCGTAATCGATGATCGCGACGCTCATCTTGACCCTCCCGGTTCCGGAAACAATCCAATGATGCCGCCCGACGGCAGCGGTGGCGGATTTGAGAATTGCTGACCCGGCACGTTGCGGGTTGGCGGCGGGCCGCCGCGATCGACGGCCCATTGATCGTTGACTATGCCGCGCTGCTTCAGGCTCCAGCGCTCGAAGAAACGCCGCTCGGCGGTGTCCTCGTCGTCGGAGATGACGACGTCAAGCTGGCGCCACTTGCCGCGCGACAGTGTCCAGCGGCGCAGGCTCGAGGCCTCGAAACCCATCAGCACCGCGATGATCATATTGGCCAGGAAGATCGAGCTGCGGCCAACGCCGAGGCTATGCAGCCCTGCATCGAATGCAGCCAGGAAAATCACCCAGCCGATCAGCGCCAGCCAGAGCCTGTTCCAGAGCAGCCAGAACGGACCCAAAACCATCGCCCAGAAATGAAAACCGTCGCGCACGAAGACGAACTTGTCGGTCGCGCGCAGATCGGCTCCGGCAGGGGAGGGAGCATGAACTGTGTAGACAGGCATGGTGATGCCCCGTTCCTAGGAATTCAGTGATACCGCAAGCGGCGCGTGCCGCGGGCCGAAAGACGTCAGCCGCCGAGCGAACCCTTGGTGGACGGGATTTCGCCCACGGCCTTCGGATCGATCGCGACGGCAGTGCGCAGCGCCCGCGCCAGGCCCTTGAAGCAGGACTCGGCGATATGGTGGCTGTTATCGCCATATAGGGTCTCGACGTGGAGAGTCACGCCGGCGTTCATGGCGAAGGCCTGGAACCACTCGCGCACCAGCTCGGTATCGAACTCGCCGATCTTGTCGCGGGGGAAGTCGGCCTTGAACACCAGGAACGGACGGCCCGAGATGTCGATGACCACGCGCGACAGCGTCTCGTCCATGGGCATGTGCACGCCGGCATAGCGGGTGATGCCCGCCATGTTGCCGAGCGCCTGCTTGACCGCCTGGCCGAGCGCGATGCCGGTGTCTTCGGTGGTATGGTGATGATCAATGTGCAAATCGCCAACCGCCTTGACCGTGAGGTCGATGCGGGAATGGCGGGCGAGGAGATCGAGCATATGGTCGAAAAAGCCGATGCCGGTCGCGATATTGGACACGCCGGTGCCATCGAGGTTCACGGTGACCTCGATGTCGGTTTCCTTGGTCTTGCGCTTGATCGTCGCGGTGCGCATTGAAAAGCGGTTTCCATTCTGGTTTTGGACCGAAAACGGCGGTCTTTTAACAGCCAAATGACGCCTTCGCTACTGCGGGAACGGCTGGCCGGGCCTCTACTTCTGCCTATGGTGAGCGAAATGGGCCCGGAGCGGCCCGTTGTACGGTCGGTCCCGACCGCCTAAATCAGGTCCGACAACGAGGTATTTGATGCAGGACTCCCAGAACAGCGCGCCGGGCTGGCACGGCACCACGATTTTGACGGTCCGCAAGGGCGGCAAGGTGGTGATCGGCGGCGACGGCCAGGTCTCGATCGGCCAGACCGTGATCAAGTCCAACGCCAAGAAGGTGCGAAAACTCGGCAAGGGCGACGTCATCGGCGGCTTTGCCGGCGCCACGGCTGACGCCTTCACGCTCTTTGAGCGGCTCGAATCCAAGCTCGAGCAGTATCCGGGGCAGCTGACCCGGGCCGCGGTGGAGCTCGCCAAGGACTGGCGGACCGACCGCTATCTGCGCCGCCTGGAGGCCATGATGATCGTGGCCGACAAGGACGTCTCCCTGGTCCTGACCGGCACCGGCGACGTGCTGGAGCCCGAGGCCGGGGTCATGGCGATCGGCTCCGGCGGCAATTACGCCCTGGCCGCCGCGCGGGCCTTGATCGACACCGACAAGGATGCCGAGACCATCGTCCGCCGCTCCCTCGATATCGCCGCCGACATCTGCGTCTACACCAACCGCAATCTGACCATCGAAAGCCTGGCGACCGGCTAGGCAAGACCGAACAGGACATGGCGCCCGCCTACACCTTCCGCCCGATGAGCACGGCCGATTTGCCGCTGATCCGGCGGTGGCTGGGTGAGGCGCATGTGCGGGAATGGTGGGGCGATCCGGACGAGCAGTTTGCGCTCGTGGGCGGCGATCTCGATGAGCCGGCGATGGACCAGTTCATCGTGTTGGCCGGCACCCACCCGTTCGGCTATCTTCAATGCTATCGCCTGACAGCCTGGAATACCGGCTTTGGGCCGCAACCGGAGGGCACCCGTGGGATCGACCAGTTCATCGGCGAAAGCGACATGATCGCGCGCGGCCACGGCTCCGCGTTCATCCGCCAGTTCGTCGACGGCCAGTTGCGGCAGGGCCTGCCACGCATTGTCACCGATCCCGATCCGCTCAACGCACGCGCCGTGCGCGCTTATGAGAAGGCCGGCTTCGTCCGCGACCGCATGGTCGAGACGCTGGACGGGACGGCGCTGCTGATGGTGCGCGAGCCGTGACGCTGACGAGCACGCACGAGAGCAAGGTCGCCGTACCGCCATTGGCCTGGGTCGGCATCGCACTGCTGCTGCTGGCGCTGCAGGCTTCGATCCTGTTCGCGATGGGGCGGGTGCCGATTTGCACCTGCGGCTATGTAAAGCTCTGGCATGGCGTGGTGAACAGCTCCGAAAATTCGCAGCACATCACCGACTGGTACACCTTCTCTCACATCCTGCATGGCTTCCTGTTCTACGGCTTGACCTGGCTGCTGTTCGCGCGCCTGCCCTTCCTACAACTGTCCTGGCCGGCACGGCTGATCGTCGCCATGCTGATCGAAGGCGCCTGGGAGATCGTCGAGAACTCACCCTTCATCATCGAACGCTACCGTGCCGGCACGATCTCGCTGGATTATTACGGCGACAGCATCGTCAATTCGGTTTCTGACAATCTGGCCATGATGCTGGGGTTCCTCGCCGCGCGCGTGCTGCCTGTACCCGTGACCGTCCTGCTCGGGCTCGCCTTCGAAATCATGCTGGCGCTTCACATTCGCGACAATCTGACGCTCAATATCCTGATGCTGATCCATCCGATCGACGCCGTGAAGCAATGGCAATCGGGTCCGCCCATCATCTGACGTAAAATGCGGCTTGTCCCGACCCGCATCTGATCCTAGCTAAGGTCCCATGACAGACTTCTCTCCCCGCGAAATCGTCTCCGAACTCGACCGTTTCATCGTCGGCCAGGCCGATGCCAAGCGCGCGGTCTCGATCGCGCTGCGCAACCGCTGGCGGCGGCAGCAGCTCTCCGGCTCCTTGCGCGAAGAGGTACTCCCGAAGAATATCTTGATGATCGGCCCCACCGGCGTCGGCAAGACGGAGATCGCGCGACGGCTCGCCAAGCTCGCGAATGCGCCGTTCCTGAAGGTGGAAGCGACGAAATTCACCGAGGTCGGCTATGTCGGCCGCGACGTCGAGCAGATCGTGCGCGATCTCGTCGAGGTCGCGATCGCCCAGGTGCGTGAGCGCAAGCGCAAGGACGTGCAGGCACGCGCGCAGCTCGCCGCCGAGGAGCGCGTGCTCGACGCGCTGGTCGGCGCCAGTTCCAGCCAGGCAACGCGCGAATCGTTCCGCAAGAAGCTGCGCGCCGGCGAGCTCAACGACAAGGAAATCGAGATCGAGACGCAGTCCTCGGGCGGCGGCATGCCGATGTTCGAAATCCCGGGCATGCCTGGCGCGCAGATGGGCGCGGTGTCGCTCGGCGACATCTTCGGCAAGCTGGGCGGGCGCAGCAAGACGCGGCGACTGACGGTGGAGAACTCGCACGAGATCCTCGTCAATGAGGAATCCGACAAGCTGCTGGATACCGACCAGCTCACGCTGGAGGCGATCAGCGCGGTCGAGAACAACGGCATCGTGTTCCTGGACGAGATCGACAAGATCTGCGCACGCGACGGCCGGGTCGGCGGCGACGTCTCGCGCGAGGGCGTGCAGCGTGACCTGTTGCCGCTGATCGAAGGCACCACGGTCTCGACCAAGCACGGCGCGGTGAAGACCGATCACATCCTGTTCATCGCGTCCGGCGCCTTCCACGTCGCGAAGCCGTCCGACCTGTTGCCCGAATTGCAGGGCCGCCTGCCGATCCGCGTCGAACTGCAGGCACTGACCCGCGACGACATGCGGCGCATCCTGACCGAGCCCGAGGCCTCGCTGATCAAGCAATATGTCGCGTTGCTGCAGACCGAGGGCGTGACGCTCGACATCACCGCCGACGCCATCGACGCGCTGGCCGACGTCGCGGTCGCCGTCAATTCCACCGTCGAGAACATCGGCGCGCGGCGGCTCCAGACCGTGATGGAACGGGTGCTGGACGAAATCTCCTTCACCGCCCCCGACCGCAGCGGCGAGACCGTCAAGGTCGATGCGGATTTCGTGCAGAAGCACGTCGGCGACCTCGCCAAGAACGCCGATCTGAGCCGGTTCATTTTGTAATTCGGCTGCGGTCAGCTATCTATCCCGCCGTCGTCCCCGCGAAAGCGGGGACCCATACTCCCCGGCGGTTCTTGTTGGAAAAGATAGCGGCTCCAGCCTTGGCTCAAACGACATCCTGTGGTTATGGGTCCCGGGTCGCGCGGAGCCTGTCATCGGGCCGCGCTTTGCGCGGACCCGGTGGCTTGCCCGGGACGACAGCGGGGGCTGCTCGCACCACTTCAGGTGCGGCGTGACCGCACGCATCCTGCAAAATCCCTGGCGTCTCCTGCTCGCGATCAACGCGGCGGTCATCGTCGGCGTGTTCGTCCACAAGATCCAGCTGCCGCCTTACGTCCCCTACATACACCTCCTCGTCGACTATCATTTCGGCTTCATCAAGCGCGCACTGATCGGCGCCATCGTCGCGCTGTTCACGGACAAGGTGCCGGTTTGGCTGGTGTTCGCGCTCGGCGGAGCGATGTGGCTGGTGACGCTGGGGCTGTACGCCAGATTATTTCAGAAAACGATCGGCTTCACCGCGAAGACGCTGCCGCTGTTCGTCTTCATCGCGGGCTCGCCATTCTTTCTCAAGAACTTCATGCACACGCTCGGCCATTTCGACATCTATGGCTGCGCACTGGCGATCATCCTGCTGCTGATGCCGGCAGGCTCCTTGCTGTTCGTCGCAACAGCCGCGCTGTTCGCGATCGTCCTCGTGCTGATCCACCACATTCATCTGCTGATGTATGTACCGACGATCATCACCATCGTCGTGATCAGGCACTACCTCGCGCATGGCGTCACCAGAGCGAATGTCGCGTTCGGTTTGGTCGCATTGCTTGGCGTGAGCGCGCTGTTCTTCGCGGCGCAATTCCTGGGAACGATGCCGATCCCGGAAGCGGATTTCGTTGCCTACCTGAAGACCCGGATGGCTGATCCGGCGCGGACCGACCTGCTGCAATTCGCCTACATCTGGTACCAGCCGCTGGCGAAGGAGGTTTCGGATACCTGGGGCCGCCTGCCGCACAACATCCTCGGCGTGCCGGTGTTTGCCCTGCTGATCTGGCTGCACACGCCACTCTGGCGCTGTTTTGCCGGCCTGATCGGCGCGCTCGCGAACGACCTGCACCGGCACCTCGTCATCGCGGCGCTGATCGGCATCAGCCTCGCCTATCTCGTGATGTTCGCGATGGTGTTCGACTATTCGCGCTGGATCTCGAACTGGGCGGTCTGCATGTTCCTGATCCTGCACGCGGTGAAGATGCTGCCGGCCAAATACAATGCACCGCTGATCGCGTCGGAGGATCAGAGGACAAATATCTTCGGCCTGATCCTCACGCTGATCCCGCGCGTCGGAATCGTCCGGCCGTTCTAATACCTCGCCCGGCGTATCCGCACATAGAGCGCGCCCTCGCCGCCATGGCCGATATGCGCCTCCTCGAAGCCGACGACGAAGCCGCGGAATTCCGGCAGGCTCAGCCATTCCGGCACCTGGCGGCGGAGCACGCCGCTTTCGCCGCCGCTCCGTCCCTTGCCGGTGATGACGAGCACGAAGGTCAGGCCGTCGTGATGGGCGCGGTGCAGGAAGCCGGTCAGGGCCCGGTGGGCGCGTATCTGGGTCATGCCGTGCAGATCGAGCCGCGCCTCGATCTCGCTGCGGCCGCGCGACAATTTTATGCGCTCGCGCTTGCCCAGCGGTGCCAGCGGCGGCATGGCCGGCTTTGCCACGCGCACAGCCGGCGCGGCAGCGATCGGCCGTGGTGATGGCGCAGATCGCGTAGCCGGCGCTGCCAGTGAAGGCTCGGTGCGCGGCGGGGCGTGTGTCTTTGCCGCGCGATGCTTCCGCAGCGGCTTGACCTGTTTTGCGACCGCATCCCACAGCGCGCGCTCCTCCTCGCTCAGCGCACGGCGGCGCGGCGAGGGACGAGGCTCCAGCACGGGCGGACGGGACGATCGCTTCATTGCTGTCGATGGGGACGATTCTTGACCGGCCGCCGCGGCTCCTGAACGGGCTCTATCACGGGACGCGGCACCGGCAACGGGACCGGATTGGCAACGGCGACGTTCTCACCTTTACCTTGTGCCACGGCTGCGGCCGGAGCCGCCGGCTTGGTCTGATCCTTGGGCGAATCGGTCTGCGGAAACAGCCTTGCGATCTTCTCCGAGGGACGCGGGTCCGGCACCGGCAATTTCGCGGCGCGCACCGTGGGATCGAGGCCCTTCGGTACCAACATGACGAAGTGCATGGGATGGCGCAGCCGTCCCGAGACACGGCCGGCGTCCGCGCCGGCGCCGAAATAGAGATCGGCGCGCGCGGGGCCGATGATGGCCGAGCCGGTGTCCTGCGCGATCATCAGCCGGTGGAACGGCGTCTTGGAGCGTTCGGAATCGATCGGCAGCTCGCCCTCGATGAAGAACGGCGTGCCGTAGACGTGCAGCGCCTTGTCGACCGCGATCGAGCGGCCGGCAGTCAGCGGAATGCCCTGCGCACCCACTGCTTCTTCCTTGTCGGAGAGATTGACCTCGCGGAAGAAGATGTAGGAGCGGTTCTGGCGGCGCAGTTCCTTGGCGCCATCGGGGTTCTGCGCCATCCACTCCCTGATCTTCTGCATCGACATCTCCTCCTTCGGAATGATGCCGCGCTCGATCAGGACACGGCCGACGGCCGTGTAGGGATAGCCGTTATAGGCGTCGTAATTCAGCCGGACCGTGCCGCCGTCGTCGAACTTGATCCGCGCCGAGCCCTGGATCTGGGCGAACAGCAGATCGGTCGGGTCCTTCAGCCAGGCGATCTCCAGCCCGCGGCCGGCGATCTTGCCGTCCTCGATCTCGCCACGATCGTAATAGGGCACCAGCTTGCGGCGGCCGATCTTGCGATAGACCGGGCCCTTGTTGGGCAAGCTGACCGAGTCCTGCTTGTAGCCGCGCACGAACAGGTTCGACGGGCGACGATAGACCGGCACGTTGAAGGCGTCGGTCTGCGTCCGCGATCCCTCCAGCACCGGTTCGTAATAGCCGGTGACGAAACCGTCGGGCTCGCCGAGGCGCGAGATCCGCAGCGGCGCGAAATTCTCCTCGAAGAAGGTCCTGGCTTTGCCGTCGTCGGTGAGCTCGAGCGACTTGGCGGCCCGGCAGGGCTCGCTCAGCGAGCCGCCAAGCGCCTTCGGTTCGGCCGCACCGGTCTGCGCGTTGATCGTCCGGCAGCTCGCGCGGAACGTCTTGTAGGCGGCCAGATGGTCGTCGTCGCTCCAGCCTTTCACGTCCGTCCAGGTCAGCGGCAGATATTGCGCACCGGGGATTTCGAACGGCAAAGGGAGCTGCGGATAGGGCAAGGCCCGCGGCGGGGCGGCGGCAAGTGCCGGGAGATGATGGTGATGGCTGCGATAGTGACGCCGCGCCGCCTCGGCGCCGAGCGAAAACGACGACAGCACGACGGCACCTGCGCAAAGCGCCGTCGCGCTGTTCTTCAGGAAATTCTTAATTCGCGCTTCCGGTGCCAACCAGCTTCCAGTTTGGATCGCGAGAGGTGATATCGCGGGCGAAGGTCCAGATGTCGGTGATGTCGGCGACCGTGTCCGCACTACCGTCGACGATATTGCCACTCTTGTCGCGGGTGGCCGAGATCATCTGCGAGACGAATCGTATGGTGAGCTGAGCCGTGCGGTCGCGCAGCTCGGCGCCGACGAGCTCGGCCTTGTCGATCGAGACGAAACGCGTCTCGGTCTTCTGCTCATACTTCTCGCGTTCCTTGATGGCGGCGTCGAAGCTGTCATAGACCTCCGACGACAGCAGGTCGCGCAACGCGCGGCGGTCGCCATTGGCAAAGGCCAGCACGATCATCTCATAAGCGCCGCGGGCGCCCGAGATGAAATGGCGCGGATCGAAGGTGGAATCCTTGTCGACGATGGCGTCGAGACCCTGGGCGAGCACGGTGCCCGGCTCGGTCAGGCCCTTCCAGCGATCGGAGGGCGGGGCCGGCTCGGCGGTCGGCGCCAGCGGGGCCTGGTCGATCACCTTGCCCGGCATGGTCACGACGTTCTTGTCCTGGGCACCCCCCAGCGCATTGCGGGCGGCGGTGCGGTCGAACGGCGGCCGCTCGTTACCCGTCCGCTGTCCCAGCACGCTGCGCAGCCTCAGAAAGATGAAGACCGCCAGCGCCAGGAAGATGATGGTGTAGATGTCCACGTCGTATTCGCTTTCTGGTCTTCGCTGAAAGGGGCCGTCTCGGGTCGTCGCCGGGAAAATCAATCCGGCCAGTAGACCGTTCCATACGGGAACGGCAAGTCTACATCACCATTTTAGGTCCGCGCGTCTGGTCCTCGGGATGTAGGCACGAAATCTTGCCCGGCCAATGGCGCCTTTTGGCACAGCGCCGAGTGTAGCGCGTTTTATGCTTAAGGGGAAACCCGATCCTGCCCGGAAATCGCGCATCTTCAATCGTTTAACGCGCGATTTCGTCAGGAGGGCCGGGTGAACGTCACAATTGCGGGGGCGGCGCGGATACCCGATCCGGGGCCGTTCGTCCTTGTGGAGTGAGGCGGCCCTATGTTAGCCAACCGCCGCGAAATTCAGCCCAAATCGGGTAAGGAGAGACTCTCATGACCAACGGCAACGGCACCCCTCCCGAGGCGGCCCAGGCTGCCCAGCTCAACGTTCTGGCGCAGTATATCAAGGACCTTTCGTTCGAGAATCCGAACGCACCGACCTCGCTCCAGCAGCAGGGCCAGCCGCCCCAGATCAACATCCAGATCAATGTCAGCGCCATCAATCTCAGCGAAACCGAGTTCGAGGTGACGCTGTCGGTCGAGGGCAAGGCCGAGACCGCCGGTAAGATCATGTTCTCGTTCGAGCTCGCCTATGCCGGCGTGTTCCGCATCACCAACGTGCCGAAGGAGAATTTGCATCCGCTGGTCATGATCGAGTGCCCGCGCCTGCTGTTCCCGTTCGCCCGCGAGATCATCGCGACCGCCGTGCGCGACGGCGGGTTCCCGCCCCTGATGCTGGATCCGGTCGACTTCGTCGGTCTCTATCGTCAGAACATGGAGCGGCAAATGGCCGCTCAGCAGACGAGCGGGCAGGCCTAAACAGCCGGAGGGGCGGCTGGAGCGGGCAGGAACTCGTTCCAGATCGCCTTGTCGCCGAGCGTTGCGATGAAGGCCCGATGGGCCTCGCGCTCGGCATCGGAAATCCGCGGCGCGAGCGGCACGGTCCGCTGCCGCCGCGGCACATCGCCAGCCGCATTGGCGCGAATGTCCTCGCCTTCCGAAGCGAGGAGCAATTGCGATTGCCGCGCCCCGACCAGATCGACATAAACTTCGGCCAAGAGTTCGGCGTCGAGCAGCGCGCCGTGCTTGGTGCGGTGTGAATTGTCGATCGAATAGCGCGAGCAGAGATCGTCGAGCCGGTTCGACACGCCCGGATGCTTGCGCCGCGCCAACAGCAGCGTATCGACAAGCCGCTCGCGCGGGATCGCGACACGTTTGACCTTGTCGAGCTCGGCGTTGATGAAGCCGATGTCGAACGAAGCGTTGTGGATCACCAGCGGCGCATCGCCGATGAACTCCAGAAACGGGTCGACGACCTCGTGGAACAGCGGCTTGGTCGACAGGAACTCGGCCGACAGCCCGTGCACCGCAAAGGCTTCCGCCGGCATGTCCCGTTCGGGATTGATGTAGACGTGATACGTCTGGCCCGTCGGCATGCGGTTGAAAATCTCGACGCAGCCGATTTCGACCAGACGATCGCCGCGGAGCGGATCGAGGCCGGTGGTTTCGGTGTCGAGAACGATTTCACGCATGATCTAGGAGGCCGTGTGAGGCAGCGAATCAGGCTCGCCGCTGCGGCATCTTAACGACCTCGGCCAGAATGTGCGTGATTTGGGCGCGCACGGGTTCAAGTCCGTGTGACGTATCCACTACGAAATCGGCCCGCTTGCGCTTCTCGGCATCCGGCGTCTGCTTGGCGATGATCGCGTCGAGCTTGGCCTCGTCCATCGTGCCGCGCTCCAGCACACGCTTGCGCTGGAGTTCCGGCGAGGTCGATACCACGACGACGGCATCGACCCGCTTCTCGCCGCCGGTTTCGAACAGCAACGGGATATCCAGGACCACGACGGGCGCCTTGGCTGCTTCCGCATCGGCGAAGAATTTTTGCCGGGAGGCGCCGAGCATCGGATGAACGATCTGCTCGAGCTGCTTGATCGCGGCCGGATCATGCACGACGCGCGCGGACAATTTTGGACGGTCGACCTTGCCGTTCGCGGTGGTGCCGGGAAAGGCGGCCTCGATCGCCGGCGCGGCCTCGCCCTCATAGAGCTGATGGACAGCGGCATCGGCGTCGTAGACGGGAACGCCGGCCTCCGCGAACAATTTCGCGGTGGTGGATTTTCCCATCCCGATCGAGCCGGTCAGTCCAAGGATCCGCATCAGCAGGCAGCCGTTTCTGTCGTTCACACCGCAACTAGCCGTTCGCGCCGCAGGAACGCAAGCAACGGCAGCAGCGGCAGGCCGAGAATGGTGAAATGGTCACCTTCGATGCGCTCGAACAGATGGCAGCCGAGACCTTCGAGCTGATAGGCGCCGACGCTGGTCGTCACCGCATCGCCGGCGGCGTCGAGATAGGCGGAAAGCTCCGTCTCGGTCATCGGCCGCATGGTCATGCGGGCCACCGAAACATCCTCGAAAACGATCTTGCCATCTCGCGCCACGGCCACTGCGGAATTCAGCGCGTGGCTTTTGCCGGCGAGGTCGAGCAGTTGCGTCATCGCCTGTGCGCGGCCTGCGGGCTTGTTGAAGAGACGCTCGCCGAGAGCCAGGGTCTGGTCGGCACCGATCACATAGCTCCCCGGATGACCGGCCGAGACCGCCTTGGCCTTCTCACGCGCCAGCAGCAGGGCGATGTCATGCGGGCCTGAAAGCTTCGAGGCGGCCTGAATGCCGCGCTCGTCGATATCGGCCGTAATCGCCTTGAACTCCAGTCCGGCACTGGCCAGCAGCATCTTTCGCGCGCTGCTCTGCGAGGCCAGTATCAACGGAGTTTCGCCGCGCCAGAGAGACATCGCCGAAACTATCCCGTGGGCCGGTTGCGCTGGCGATCACTGTAAAGCTTCATGATCGCCGCGGCGGTTTCCTCGATCGATCGCCGCGTGACGTCGAGCAGCGGCCAGTCGTGTTTAGCGCTCAGCTTGCGCGCGAACGCGACCTCGTCGGCGACCGCCTGCCTGTCGGTATAGGTGTCGCCGCTGGTATCGGCACCCATCGAGAGCAGGCGGTTCTGGCGCACCTGGATCAGGCGTTCCGGCGTCGCATGCAGGCTCACCACCAGCGGCCGCGTCAGGGTCTCCAATTGTGCCGGCACCGGAATGCCCGGAACCAATGGCACGTTGGCGGTGCGGATGCCGCGATTGGCCAGATAGATCGACGTCGGTGTCTTGGAGGTGCGTGAGACGCCGACGAGCACCACGTCGGCATCGTCGAGGCCTTCGACATGCTGGCCGTCGTCGTGGATCATCGTGTAGTTCAGCGCGTCGATGCGCTTGAAATATTCCGCATTGAGGACGTGCTGGGCGCCGACGCGGCCCGTGGTCGCGGCGCCGAGATAGGCTTCGAACAACTGCATCACCGGCCCGATGATCGACAGGCTCGGAACGTTGATCTGCTTGCACTTGTCCTCGAGCCGGGAGACCAGATCCTTCTCCAGCAGCGTGAACAGCACGATCCCCGGCGCCTCCTCGATCTCGTCGAGCACGCGATCGAGCTGCTTCTGGCTGCGCACCAGGGGATAGACATGCTCGACCGGGGTGACGTTGGCGTACTGCGCCGCGACGGCGCGCGCGACGGTGATCAGCGTCTCTCCGGTGGAGTCGGAGACCAGGTGGAGATGGAAATAATTGTTCGAGGTCGGCACAAAAGCCCTTTGTATGGAGGCGGTGTGGTTTGTGGATTTCTGTGGACCTTAACCCCTCGGAAAGGGTTGCGCGACACCAGGGGCGGGACAAGTGCCAATTTTCTTCACACCACTGCCCATCGGAATAAGTCCGGCGACCTGTTGAGAGGAAAACGGGATTGCGCGGACAACCCCCTTGATAAGCTGCCGACAGAAACGCGCAAGCCTTTGAAGCTGGCCGACTTATCGAAGGCCGCCGGAAGCATCAGGGATATGTTGATGGATGTGAACAAGCGCACGTGAACGTGCGGACGGAATTGTGTGAGTCCTATTCACGGTCACATAGACTCAAACCTTAAGAATCTAAGATTCTAGATTAGAGGAAGGCGCTACGGACGGATAAGTGTGTAGGGTGAGACCTTAACGAGTTCTTACTATCCCCAGCGTTCCCTGCGCTGGACAGAAAGCCGGGCGCAGAAAATGTTCGAAGACGTCTATCTCTGGATCAAGGCGCTGCACGTGATCGCCGTCATCTCCTGGATGGCGGGCATGCTCTACCTGCCGCGGCTGTTCGTTTATCACTCCGAGGCCGAGATCGGATCGAAGCAGTCGGAAACCTTCAAAGTGATGGAACGCCGGCTGCTCAAGGCGATCATCAACCCCGCCATGATCGTCACATGGCTTGCCGGGCTCTATCTCGCCTGGTCCGGCCACTGGTTCTCTTTCGGCTGGCTGCACGTAAAACTGGCACTGGTCCTGGCGATGTCTGGGGTCCACGGCTTTTTTTCACGCTGGTGCAAGGATTTCGCCGCCGATCGGCGTCCGCGTAGCCAGAAATTCTATCGAATTATCAATGAGGTGCCGACTGCTCTGATGATTTTGATCGTCATCATGGTGATCGTGAAGCCGTTCTAGGCAAGGCTTGCGATGAATCGCTCAGCGCTTCGGCTTGCGGAGTGGAAAGCGATTTTCTATATTGGCGATATCCCACCCAACGCAGGCGGATGTGGTTTTGTCTGAGCTTTCCAGAGGCCGGACACCGCATCAGGTTTGAAGCCTCACCGGCGCTCTCCTTGCCAGACCTGCGGACCTTACCTTCTCGCGTCCGCATTTCAGAGCCTCCTCGCACCCCCTCCCAAGGTTACCCCACAGGACCACCCCAATGCGGGAAATTAAACTCCAGGACCTCAAGTCGAAGACGCCGGCCGAGCTTGTCTCGTTCGCGGAAGAGAATGGGGTCGAGAATGCCAGCACCATGCGCAAGCAGGAGCTGCTGTTCGCCATCCTCAAGCAGCTCGCGATTGCTGAAACCGACATCGTTGGCGAGGGCGTCGTCGAGGTGCTCTCCGACGGCTTCGGATTCCTCCGCTCGCCGGACGCCAATTATCTGCCGGGACCGGACGACATCTACGTTTCGCCCTCGCAGATCCGCCGCTTCGGTCTGCGCACCGGCGACACCATCGAAGGCCACATTCGCAGCCCGAAAGAGGGCGAGCGCTATTTCGCGCTTCTGAAGGTCAACACACTCAATTTCGAGGACCCGGAAAAGGCCAAGCACAAGGTCAATTTCGACAACCTCACGCCGCTGTTTCCGAATCAGCGCTTCCGCATGGAAATCGACGATCCGACGCGGAAAGACCTTTCTGCAAGGGTGATCGACATCGTCGCGCCGATCGGCAAGGGCCAGCGCGCGCTGATCGTCGCGCCGCCGCGCACGGGTAAAACCGTGCTGATGCAGAACATCGCGCATTCGATCGCGCACAATCACCCCGAATGCTATCTGATCGTGCTGCTGATCGACGAACGTCCGGAAGAAGTCACGGACATGCAGCGCTCGGTGAAGGGCGAGGTCGTTTCGTCGACCTTCGACGAGCCGGCGGTTCGTCACGTCCAGGTCGCCGAGATGGTGATCGAAAAAGCAAAACGTCTGGTCGAGCATGGCCGCGACGTCGTCATCCTGCTCGATTCGATCACGCGCCTGGGCCGCGCCTACAACACCGTGGTGCCGTCATCCGGCAAGGTCTTGACCGGTGGTGTCGACGCCAACGCGCTCCAGCGCCCGAAGCGCTTCTTTGGTGCCGCCCGCAATATCGAGGAGGGCGGCTCGCTGACGATCATTGCAACCGCGCTGGTCGATACTGGCAGCCGCATGGACGAAGTCATCTTCGAAGAGTTCAAGGGCACCGGTAACTCCGAACTGATCCTGGACCGCAAGGTCTCGGACAAGCGCACCTTCCCGGCGATCGACATCTCGCGCTCCGGCACCCGCAAGGAGGAGCTCATCACCGATCCGCAGGTGCTCAAGAAAATGTACGTGCTCCGCCGCATCCTGAACCCGATGGGCACCATGGATGGGATCGACTTCCTGCTCGACAAGCTGCGCTCGACCAAGAGCAATTCAGAGTTCTTCGACTCGATGAACACCTGAGTGCGATGCAGCATGAGATCAGAGGGCGCCTTCGGGCGCCCTTTTTCTTTTGTGCGGCTTTGCTGCGGAAGAAATGCAGCATGGCGATGGGACGAAAGGAAAATCCGGCTGTTCCGGAAGTTGTTGATATCTTTACGTAATGCTTGACGCTGGCTGACCATTTGGTGCTTGGGCGAGGCTGCCTCTGCAGCAAAATGCTGCGCCTTATGTTGCATCGCAATAGAACCGTTGCTGCGGGCCAGAGCGCAGCAAAAGGGGGCGTCAGCATCGCGAGAACGGGCCGTTTGCCTTTTCCCCGCCAGCCGGACAAATAGGCCATGCATCCGCGAGACCAGACCATCTTTGCGCTGTCGTCCGGCCGTGCGCCGAGCGCGATCGCCGTGGTGCGGGTCTCCGGATCGCAAGCGGGGCTCGCGCTCACGACGCTGGCGGGGAGGCAGCCGGCGCCGAGACAGGCCAGCCGCCGGCTGCTCCGCGATGGCGCGGGCCAGGCGATCGACGACGCGGTCGTGCTCTGGTTTCCCGGGCCGGCCAGCGCGACCGGCGAGGACGTCGCCGAATTTCACGTCCATGGCGGCCGCGCGGTGCTCGCGGCACTCCTCTCCGCGATTTCTTTTATTCCGAATACGCGCGCGGCCGAGCCCGGCGAATTCACGCGGCGCGCCTTCGAGAACGGCAAGCTCGATCTCACCGAAGCCGAAGGTCTCGACGATCTCATCCATGCCGATACCGATCGTCAGCGCCGCCAGGCACTGCGCCAGTTGCAGGGCCTGCTCGGCGATCGCGCGCGCGACTGGCGCGAGCGCATCATCGAGGCGTCGGCGCTGATCGAGGCGGGCATCGATTTTTCCGACGAGGGCGATGTGCCGGCCGAGCTGAGGGCGCCGGCGATGAAAGCGATCAAAGCGCTGCATGACGAAATCACAAAAGTGATTGCAGCACAGGGACATTCTGAACGCCTGCGCGACGGCCTGGTGGTCGCGATCGCCGGCGAGCCGAATGTCGGAAAGTCGACGCTGATCAATCAGCTCGCGCGCCGCGAGGTCGCGATTGTCTCGCCCTATGCCGGCACCACCCGCGACGTAATCGAGGTGCAGCTCGATCTCGACGGCTATCCGGTCACGGTGATCGACACGGCTGGCATCCGGGAGACCGACGATCCCGTGGAGCAGGAAGGCGTGCGCCGAGCGCGAGCGCGAGCCGACGCCGCCGACCTCGTGCTGTGGCTGGTGGAGGATGGCCGCGCCGTCGATCCGGGCGGGATGCAATCGCTGGTGAAGTCCGGCCCCGGGCGTGATCAATCGAGCGGCTCGGTCTGGATCGTCCGCAACAAGATCGATCTGGGCGAGGCGGGGGAGGTCGGGCCGCGCGGCGAGTTCGGGATCTCGGCGAGCCGGGGGGACGGCGTTCCCGACCTGATCGACGCGCTCGTGAAATTCGCCGCCGAGTTTTTCGGGACCACCGAGGGCGCATTGGTGACCCGCGCCCGCCAGCGAGATCTGTTGCGCCGGGCATCAGACAGCTTGCGCCGGAGCCTGGAGCTTGTAGAAGACGGCGAAGAGCTTGCCGCCGAAGAGCTGCGTGCAGCGGCCTATGCCTTGGGTCGCCTGTTGGGCCGGGTCGACGTCGAGGACGTCCTCGGGGCCATCTTCCAGAAATTCTGCATCGGAAAGTAGGACTAGTTCTTCATTGTAGAACTAGCGCTTGTTCCAGTCCTTGCGTTTCACGTGAAGCGGCAATGGGATGGGTTCCGGGCCGTTTCACATGGAGGTGCTTGCAGTTTCGTAGCCCGGATGAAGCGAAGCGCAATCCGGGACGGCTCCGCAGCCGGAACACCTTTCCCGGATTTCGCTGCGCTCCATCCGGGCTACAAGCCTGTCCCGCTCCTAGCGTTTCACGTGAAGCAGCAGCGGGATGGGTTCCGGTCCGTTTCACGCGGAGCGCGTGCTTGCAGGCTCCGGCCTGTTTCACGTGAAACAGCGGGGCGAGTGGCCCGCCTCGGTCTCAGTCTTCGTGCGCACGGTCTGATCGCCTGAAGGGCAGTGAAGGTCGTGGCCGGTGGCCGTCCCCCAAGCTCGTCATTGCGAGGAGCCCTTGCGGCGAAGCAATCCAGACGGCCTCCACGGAGGGATTCTGGATTGCTTCGCTCCGCTCGCAATGACGGAGTAGGCCGATCGCTTGTGCCCTCTCTTCCCCCGTCCAGAGCCGTGCGAGATCTCGCCAGGAGTTCTCGCCCGGTTAGACCCATCCTGTTTCACGTGAAACAGCAGTCCGCTCAGTTCCGGTTCTACTGTGCATGGGGTTGTTTTCGCGAAAATGCGCATCGCCTCCTGCCGCCCCGTTTCACGTGAAACAACCGCCTCACCCAGTTTCTACTTCCGGCTTCTCCACCTCTGAGATAGAAGTCGGCCCATGCGAACAGAGCGAGAGAGTTTCGACGTCATCGTCATTGGCGGCGGCCACGCCGGCTGTGAAGCCGCGGCTGCTTCCGCCAGGATGGGTGCGACGACCGCTCTGGTGACGCACCGTTTCTCCACGGTCGGCGCGATGTCCTGCAATCCCGCCATTGGTGGTCTCGGCAAGGGCCATCTGGTCCGCGAGGTCGATGCGCTCGATGGCCTGATGGGCCGGGTCGGCGATGCCGGCGGCATCCAGTTCCGCGTCCTCAATCGCCGCAAGGGACCGGCTGTCCGGGGCCCCCGGGCTCAGGCCGACCGGAAGCTCTATGCTGCAGCCATGCAGGCCGCGATCCGGGACACCGAAGGTCTTTCCGTCATCGAGGGCGAGGCGGACGAGTTGATCGTGGTCGAGGGCCGGGTCACCGGACTACGCCTGGCGGACGGCCGCGAGCTTCGGGCAGGGGCCGTCGTCGTCACCACCGGCACCTTCCTCCGCGGTCTGATCCATCTCGGCGAGAAGAACTGGCCCGCCGGACGGGTCGGCGAAGCCCCGGCGATGGGTCTTTCGAGCTCCTTTGAGCGGGCAGGCTTCACCCTTGGACGGCTCAAGACCGGCACTCCGCCGCGTCTGGATGGCACCACGATCGACTGGTCAGGGGTCGAGATGCAGCCCGGTGACGAGCCTCCTGAGCCGTTCTCGGTGATGACGGAGCGGATCACGACCCCGCAGATCCAGTGCGGGATCACCCGGACGACCTCCGCGACCCATGAGGTGATCCGCGCGAACGTCCATCGCTCGCCGATGTACTCCGGCCAGATCAAGAGCTCCGGACCGCGCTACTGTCCCTCGATCGAGGACAAGATCGTCCGCTTTGGCGACCGCGACGGCCATCAGGTCTTCCTGGAGCCCGAGGGGCTCGACGATAGCACCGTCTATCCCAACGGCATCTCGACCTCGCTGCCCGAGGAGGTCCAGCTCGCGATCCTCGCCAGCATTCCTGGCCTGGAGCAAGTGAAGATGGTCCGTCCGGGCTACGCCATCGAATACGACCACATCGATCCCCGCGAGCTCGATCCGACCCTCCAGACTAAGCGTCTGCGTGGTCTCTTCCTGGCTGGGCAAATCAACGGCACCACCGGATACGAAGAAGCTGCCGGGCAGGGTATCGTGGCCGGCCTGAACGCGGCTTTGGCCGCGAGCGGCGCCGCGCTAACCGTGTTCGACCGTGCGGATGGCTATCTTGGCGTGATGATCGACGACCTCGTCACCCGCGGGATCAGCGAACCCTATCGGATGTTCACCTCGCGCGCCGAGTACCGGCTGACCCTGCGCGCCGACAATGCCGATCAGCGCCTCACCGAGAAGGGGATTGCGCTCGGATGCGTCGGGAGCGCCCGGACGCAGCATCACCGCGCCAAGATGGACGCCCTGAATGCGGCCAGGGCGCTGTCGAAGTCCCTGACCATCACCCCGAACGAGGCGATCAAGCACGGCCTGTCCCTGAACCGGGACGGCCAGCGTCGTTCGGCGTTCGAGTTGATGGCCTATCCGGACATCGGCTGGAGCCAGGTCCGGACCATCTGGCCGGAGCTGTCGGCGATCGACCCGGTCATTGCCACCCATCTGGAGATCGACGCGAAGTACGACGTCTATCTCGAGCGCCAGAGCGCCGACGTCGAAGCTTTCAGGCGAGACGAGGGGATGGTGCTGTCGGACGTCGATTACCAGCAGGTCCCCGGTCTTTCCAATGAAGTGCGGGCCAAGCTTGAGAAGGCGCGGCCGTTCACCGTCGGCCAGGCTGGCCGGATCGATGGAATGACGCCGGCGGCGCTCGGCATCCTCGCGGCCTACCTCCGGCGCGAGGCACGGAAGACCTCAAAGGCGATCGCATAGGCGTTTCACGTGAAACAGCGCGGGCCGGGCGGCAGATCGTCATCAGGGAGACCAGCGGCAGGTGAGGGCGCGAGCCGTCGATCCGAGCCGACGCCGATCAAACCGAAGATCGACAAGGCCAGCGCCAACGATCGGTCGCTGGACTCCATCATCGCCGCGGACAAGCTCGCGGCCCTCAGGCTCGCCCCCGTTTCACGTGAAACCGAGGAGCGACTCGACCGCTACATCGCGCTGCTCCGGGAGTGGCAGGCCAAGACCAATCTGGTCGCGCCCTCGACCCTGCCGCAGCTCTGGACCCGGCACATCGCCGACTCGCTCCAGCTCGTCGATCTCGCCCCTTCCGCGAAACGCTGGGCCGACCTCGGCAGCGGCGGCGGCTTTCCCGGAATCGTCCTCGCCTGTGCCATGGCCGGGACGCCTGGCGCCAGCGTCCATCTCGTCGAGCGAATCGCCAAGAAGGCGGCCTTTCTGCGCGAAGCAGTTCGCGTCACCGCATCGCCGGGGCTCGTACATCTCGCGGAGATCGGGGATAATGTGGATAGAATCACCGGCCCCGTGGATTGCGTCACCGCGCGTGCGCTGGCTCCGCTACATCAACTCATCGGCTTTGCGGAGCCGCTGATGCGCCAAGGTGCAAAAGCGCTGTTTCCGAAGGGTCAAGATGTAGAGGCTGAATTGACCGAAGCCGCTAAATATTGGAATATTCAGCCGCAGCTTCACCAAAGCCGTACCGGCGACGGTTGGATCGTCGAGCTGACGTCCGTCGAGCAGCGCGGCTGACGCGTTCAGGGGTCGAGTGGGGAATTTGCGATGAGCGTGATTGACGAACCGCAGCAGCAACAGACCGGCGAAGTGCCGCAAGGCCACCCGCGCATCCTGGCGCTGGCGAATCAGAAGGGCGGCGTGGGAAAAACAACCACGGCGATCAATCTTGGCACGGCACTCGCTGCGATCGGCGAGCGCGTCCTGATCGTCGATCTCGATCCGCAGGGCAACGCCTCGACCGGCCTCGGCATCGATCGCCGCAACCGCTCCTGCTCGACCTATGACGTGCTGATCGGCGAAGCCGCTCTGCGCGAGGCGGTGGTCTCGACCGCGGTGCCGCGGCTGCACATCGCGCCCTCGACCATGGATCTCTCCGGCCTCGAGCTCGAGCTCGGCACCACGCCCGGCCGCGCGTTCAAGCTGCGTGACGCCATCGGCGCGCTCAACAACAACGTCTCGCCGGACGCCGATTACACCTATGTGCTGATCGACTGCCCGCCCTCGCTTAACCTGCTCACGGTGAATGCGATGGCGGCCTCCGATGCGATCCTGGTGCCGCTCCAGTGCGAGTTCTTCGCGCTCGAAGGTCTGTCGCAATTGCTCCAGACGGTGGAGCAGGTGCGCTCGACGCTCAATCCGAACCTGTCGATCCACGGCATCGTGCTGACCATGTTCGACTCGCGCAACAACCTCTCGAACCAGGTCGTCGCCGACGTCCGTCAGTTCATGGGCGAGAAGGTCTACAAGACCATGATCCCGCGCAACGTGCGCATCTCGGAAGCGCCGTCCTACGGCAAGCCGGTCCTGGTCTACGATCTCAAATGCGTCGGCAGCGAAGCGTATCTGCGGCTCGCCACCGAAGTGATCCAGCGCGAGCGCGAGCTGCGCACCACGCATTGACGCTGCCGTAGGGTGGGCAAAGGCGTCTTCGCCGTGCCCACCATCTTCTGCACACAACTGGTGGGCACGCTTCGCTTTGCCCACCCTACGATAATTCAGTTCTGGAGTGTTGCACCGTGAATCCAAGGGAGCTGGCGATGGCCGACGAAGCGCGTTCGCGACTGGGCCGGGGTCTCGCGAGTCTGATCGGTGATGTCGGCGGCGAGGCTCAGCATGTCGATCGTCCGCGCGCGCAGCGCAAGGTGCCGATCGAATTCATCAAGCCCAATCCGCGCAACCCGCGCCGCGCCTTTTCGGAAACGGAGCTCAAGGAGCTCTCTGATTCGATCAAGCAGCACGGCGTGATCCAACCGATCGTCGTGCGTCCGGTGAAGGGCGCGCAGGATCGCTTCGAGATCATCGCCGGCGAACGGCGCTGGCGCGCATCGCAGATGGCCGGCCTGCACGAAGTGCCGATCGTGCCGGTCGACATCAGCGACAGCGATGCGCTGGAGTTCGCGATCGTCGAGAACGTGCAGCGCGAAGACCTCAACCCGATGGAAGAGGCGCTCGGCTATCACGCGCTCGCAAACGAGTTCAAACGCAGCCAGGACGACATCGCAAAGGTCGTCGGCAAGAGCCGCAGCCACATCGCCAACATGATGCGGCTGACGAAACTGCCGGCCGAAGTGCAGGCCTTGATCACGAGCGGCGAGCTGACCGCCGGCCACGCCCGCGCGCTGATCGGCGTGCCCGATCCGCTCGCATCAGCCAGGCGCATCGTCGCGGAAGGCCTCAACGTCCGCCAGGCCGAAGCCCTCGCGCACGAAGAGGGTGTGCCGGAGCGCAAGCCGCAGAAGGCGCGCAGCACCGGGGGCAAGGAAAAAGACCCCGACACGATCGATCTCGAAAAGCGCGTCAGCGATGCGCTTGGCCTCAAGGTCACGGTCAATCACCGCGACCCCGGCGGCTCCGTCCAGATCAACTATCGTAACCTCGATCAGCTCGACGAGGTGATGAGGCGGCTCGCGAAGGGCGCGCTGTAGACGTCATTCACAGTCTGTCTCCCTCACCCTGAGGAGCCGCGAAGCGGCGTCTCGAAGGGCGCGGGCGCGGGCCTTCTCAGGACGAGGAGTCGGCGCTTCGTTCCGTCATTGCGGGCGCATCTGTTTCCACATCGTCATTGCGAGCGAAGCGAAGCAATCCAGAATCTTTCCGCGGAGGGACTCTGGATTGCTTCGTCGCTTGCGCTCCTCGCAATGACGTCGAGAGAGCGGTGCCTCAGCCCCGGCGCTTCGCGTTTGCGGCGATGGCCATCAGCGTGCGCTGGGCGATGGCGGCGGCGAGAGTGGATTGCTTGCGGGTGTCGAGCGCGGCGGTCGCGAGCTGCTCGATGATTGCGGCGAGCCGCGCCACGCTGAAATTGCGCAGCGCCGTTTCCACCGCGGGCTTTCGCGAAAAATGCAGGCGCGGATAGCCGCCCTCGAGCACCGCGGAGGCAGGCTGGCCGTCGGCGATCGCGAGCGCAGATTTGTGCAGCCACGCGGCCTGGCGCTGCGCGGCGGAGATGATCACGCCGGGATAGGTGCCGGCGATCATGGCCTTTGCAAATTCCGTCTCGACGATGTCGGGCCGGCCGGCGAAGGCACCGTCGACGATGGGGTCGAGTTTCAGCTCGGACGCATCGGCAACGACGGACATCACGTCGTCCAGCGTGATCTCGCCTTTGCCATGCGCATAGAGCGTCAGCTTGCGCAGCTCATTGCGCGAGGCCTGGCGGTCGCCGCCGAGGAATGACATCAGCGCCGCGCGGGCATCCTGCGCGATGCGCAGATTGGCGATGCGGAGCTCGTCGTCCATCAGCTTGGCAAGGTCGCGCTCGGTGTCGGGATAGCAGCCGATCGCCACGGCCGTCTTGGCGCGCTCGCAGGCTTTGCGCAGTGGCGATTCCGGGCGCAGCTCGCCGGCTTCGATCACGATACGGCAATCCTTCACGCCCATCTCCGCCAGCGTATCGATACCGCTGGCAAAGCTGCGCGAGCCGGCGCGGACGCGGATGGCGCGGCGGCCGCCGAACAACGGCACCGTCATGGCTTCATCGACGAGCCGCGACGGCTCGGCGGAGAGTTCGTCGCCGTCGAGCTTGACGAGCGAGAAGGGATCGTTGGGGTCGTCGACGGCCGAGGCAATCAGCGCATCGGCGCGCTCGCGCACGAGGCCCGCATCGGGACCGTAGAGCAGGATGATCGGTCGGCCCCCGTCAGGACGGGCGAGGAAGGCGTCGATCTCTTTTCCGCGCAGCGCGACCATTGGGCCCAACTGTCATTCCAGGGCGCACGAAGCGCGAACTACGGCGCGCAATTGCGCACCTGAGAATCTCGATCAATAATCTCTGGATTCCGGATCCGCCCTGCGGGCGCTCCGGAATGACGGGGATGACTTAAGTGCCGGCGATGAAGAACGAGGCGAGGCGAGTGTTGATGTTCTCGGCGATCTCGTTGGCGGCACGATCCTCGGCATCGCGAAGGGCCCGGTTGCGGGCAAAGCGCTGGTAGGAGCCGGGCATGTCATAGGACACGCGCGCGAACGTCGTGCCGGTCATGACCGACTTGCCGCTGACGACCTCGATCAAATTGTACTGGGCGTCGATGCCGTAGTTTTCACTGTTCGGCAGGCCGGTATTGGGATCGACGATCAGCGACGTTTTGCTGCTCGCGAAGCGAATCTCCAGGCGATGGGTCGGCGGCATGCCCGTGGCCGTGCCGTAGAGCTTGAAGGCCAGGGCGTTGCGGACCTCGACGCCGACACGGGCCTCGCGGGAGGCATTGGCCTTGTTGATCGGCGGAAGGTCGACCCCCATCAGCTTCTCGCGCAGGCCGGGGGTGCCGTCACCACGCTCGGCATACATCGGCTGGAAGCAGCCAGCCGTCAGCGCCGCCAATGCGGCGACCGCCAGCAAGCGGGCAGCGATCCGGATCCTAGCCGACAACATTCACGATCCTCTTGGGGACGATGATCACCTTGCGGACGGGCTTGCCGTCCAGGGCCAGTTTTACCGCATCGAGGGCCAAAACGGCAGCCTCGATTTCCGGATTCTGGGCCACTGTTGCAACTGTGACCTCACCCCGCTTCTTGCCATTGACCTGGACCACCAGGGTCACGGCGTCTTCAACCAGCAAATCGCGTTCGATTTGGGGCCAATCGGCCTCGGAAACCAGCCCGCTATGGCCCAGAACCTGCCAACACTCCTCGGCCAGATGCGGCATCATCGGGGAGAACAGCTGAACCAGGATCTGGCTGGCCTCCCGGACCGCCCAGGCGAGGTCAGCTGTGGGCTGGCCGGGGCGCTGGAGCACCTCCGAAAACGCATTGGCGAATTCGCGGATATGGGCGAGGCAGACATTGAAGTGCAGCCGCTCGATGCCGGTGGTGACCTTGTCCAGCGCACCATGGGCGGCCTTGCGCAAGGCGGTCGCATCCGGGCCGAACGAGCCCGGACGATCTGCCGGCGCGGCCTGGCCGAGCTCCACTGCATCGTTCACCAGCCGCCACAGCCGCTGCACGAAGCGCGAGGCACCCTGGACGCGCTCGTCGCTCCAGATCACGTCGCGGTCGGGCGGGGAGTCCGACAGCATGAACCAGCGGGCGACGTCGGCACCGTAGGTCTCGATGATGTCGTCGGGGTCGACCGTGTTCTTCTTCGACTTCGACATCTTCTCGATCGGACCGATCTGGATGTCTTCGCCTGACGTCAGCAGCGTCGCGCGCCGGCCGTTGCCGCCGACCTCGATCTTCACCTCGGCCGGCTGCACATAGGTGCCGTCGGCCTTCTGGTAGGTCTCGTGCACCACCATGCCCTGCGTGAACATGCCGGCGAACGGCTCGTCCAGCGCAATGTGCCCGGTCGCCTTCATCGCGCGGGTGAAGAAGCGGCTGTAGAGCAGATGCAGGATCGCGTGCTCGACGCCGCCGATATACTGGTCGACCGGCAGCATCCGGTTGGCGACGGCTGGCGTCGTCGGTGCGTTCTCGTTCCAGGGATCGGTGAAGCGCGCAAAATACCAGGACGAATCCACGAAGGTGTCCATGGTGTCGGTTTCGCGCTGGGCCTTGCCGCCGCATTTGGGGCAGGTGACGTGCTTCCAGGTCGGGTGATGATCGAGCGCGTTGCCCGGTCTGTCAAAGGTCGCGTCATCAGGCAGCGTCACCGGCAGGTCGGCGTCCGGCACCGGCACCACATCGCACTTTGGACAATGGATGACCGGAATCGGGCAGCCCCAATAACGCTGCCGTGAAATACCCCAGTCGCGCAGGCGGAAATTGATCTGACGCTCGCCAACCGGCGCGTTGCCGCGCAGTTCGCCTTCCAGCCGCTTTGCGACCTCGTCCTTGGCCTGCTCGATGGTCATGCCGTCGAGGAAGCGAGAATTGATCATGCGGCCGTCACCGTCATAGGCGGTATCGGTGATGACGAACGTCTTCGGATCCTGGCCCTCGGGGCACACCACCGGAATGTTGCCGAGATTGTACTTGTTGACGAAGTCGAGGTCGCGCTGGTCGTGCGCGGGGCAGCCGAAGATCGCGCCGGTGCCGTATTCCATCAGCACGAAGTTCGCGACATAGACCGGCAGCTTCCAGCTCGGATCGAACGGGTGCACCGCGCGGATCCCGGTGTCAAAACCCTGCTTTTCCGCGGTGTCGATGATCTCTTGCGCGGTGCCGATCTTCTTGATGTCGGCGATGAACTGGGCAAGCTTCGGGTTCTTCGCGGCGGCTGCCTGCGCCAGCGGATGATCCGACGAGATCGCCATGAATTTGGCGCCGAACAGGGTGTCCGGGCGTGTCGTAAAGATCTTCAGCTCGCTCTCGCCGGCGGGCGTCGTCGCCTGATCCAGTGCGAAGCGGACCAGCAGGCCCTCGGAGCGGCCGATCCAGTTGCGCTGCATCAGCCGCACCTTGTCGGGCCAGCGGTCGAGCCCATCCAGCGCGGACAGCAGTTCCTGCGAGTACTTCGTGATCTTGAAGACCCACTGGCTCATTTCCCGTTGTTCGACAACGGCACCCGAGCGCCAGCCGCGGCCATCGATCACCTGCTCGTTGGCGAGCACGGTCATGTCGACCGGATCCCAGTTGAGCTTGCGCTTCTCGCGCTCGGCGAGGCCGGCGGCGAGCATGTCCAAAAACATCTTCTGCTGATGCTTGTAGTAGCTGGGGTCGCAGGTCGCGAATTCGCGCGACCAGTCCAGCGACAGCCCGATCGAGCGGAGCTGTTTCTTCATCGCGGCGATGTTGTCGTAGGTCCAGGCCTTCGGCGCGACCTTGCGCTCGATGGCGGCGTTCTCGGCCGGCAGGCCGAAGGCGTCCCAGCCCATCGGGTGCAGCACGTTGAACCCCTTGGCGCGCATGAAGCGGGCCAGCACGTCGCCGAGCGTGTAGTTGCGGACATGGCCGATATGGATGCGCCCGGACGGGTAGGGGAACATCTCCAGCACGTAGTATTTCGGCCGCGAGTCGTCGTTCTTGGAGACGAAGATCGCCTGCTGGTCCCAGGCGGCTTGCCAGCGCGGTTCGGCGTCGCGGGCGTTGTAGCGTTCGGAGGTCATGGAATCGTTGGGTTTTCGTGGATTCGGCCGTCTAAAGACGGCGGACTAGGCCATAGAAGTCCTTAGGGGGTCAATGGGTTGCCGCTGGCGGCGGCCCCCCGCAAGGCTGCTCCGCTAAAGTACGGACGGCCCATTGGGATCGGATTAAGGGGTCGGTGCGAGGTTGGCCGCCAACAGCACCCCGCCAGGCGATGGAATCAGGCTTCGACGATCTCGATTACGACTATGCCGCGTCCCTCGCCGGACGGGCGGTGCGGAGCATGGCCGAGCAGCGGATTCCGCCGACGCCGACCAATTTTGCCGTCTGGTTCCACTATTTCGCAGGCAGCCATGACGACCTGCGCAATGCCATCGATCTCCTGATCGACCACAACCGTCCCTTCGACGCCAGGACCAACCAGGATCTGTTCGAGACCTATGTCGCGCCCCGGGCGGGCGCCGTCGCCTCCGAGACGTCCGATCGGCTGCATGCCCTCATGGGGGCGGCGAAGGAGTTTCTGGCGACGGCCATGGCCGACAATCGTTCCCAGATGCAGGCGATCAGCGAGGTCGCCGATCAGGGCAGGGCTGGTGTCGATCCGAAGGCGCTGGTCGCCCAGCTCATGAATGAGCTGGCGCGGGCCGCCACGAGGGCGACCCGGCTGGAGGCCGGCTTTGCGGAAAAGACCCGCGAGCTCGACGTGATCCGCGACTCGCTCTCCAAGTCCGAGGAGCGCGCCCGGACCGATACGCTGACGGGGCTGGCGAACCGGCGGGCGCTCGATGAATTCCTGCGCAAGGCACAGACGACCGCGGATTGGGGCGAGCCGCTCGGCGTGCTGATGCTCGACATCGACCACTTCAAGACCTTCAACGACAATTTCGGCCATGGTGTCGGCGACCAGGTGCTGCGCCTGATTGCGAAAGTGCTGCGCGAAAAAGTTCGCGAGCAGGATCTGTCGGCCCGCTATGGCGGCGAGGAGCTGATCGCCGTGCTGCCGGATGCCGATCTCGCCACTTGCGCCGAGATCGCCGAGAGCATCAGGCGCGCGATCGCCGAATGCACGATCACGCGCCGCTCGACCGGGGAGACGCTGCCCGGCATCAGCGTGTCGATCGGCGTAGCGCAGTATCGTGCGGGCGAGACGATCACCGATCTCATCGAGCGCTGCGACCGCGCGCTCTATCTCGCCAAGGGCGGCGGCCGCAATCGCGTGGTGACGGAGGTCGAGCTCGATCGCGCCGCGGCTGCAGGCTAGGCGCTCGCCGCCAGCATCATGGCGGCCGCGCCGTTCTCGATCACCTGGATGCCGTGCTCCATGACATTGTTGCGGCCGCGGTGTTTTGCGGCGTAGAGCGCGGCGTCGGCAGCTTCGATGAGATCGCCGGGGTGCAGCGTCTCGTTCGGCTTCGTTGCGGCAACGCCGATCGAGACGGTGACGATCATGTGGGCGGAGGTGATGTGCGGCAGGCACAGCTTCAGCACCGCCGCGCGCACCTGTTCGCCGATCTCGACGGCGCGGTTCACGTCGGTGTTCGGCAGCAGCAGGCAGAACTCCTCGCCGCCATAGCGGGCCGCAAAGCCCATCGTGTCGGCGGCGATGCCGGACAACGATTCGCCGAGCCGGGTCAGGCAGGAATCGCCTTCGAGATGGCCATAGGTGTCGTTGAACAGCTTGAAGTGGTCGACGTCGATCATCAGCAGCGCAAGCTCGCTGTCATATTGCTGCGCGCGCATCCATTCGAAGTCGAGCCGGCTCTGGAAGCCGCGGCGATTGGCCAGCCCCGACAGCATGTCGATCGAGGCCATCACGGTGAGGCGGTCGTTGCTCGCGATCAGCTCGCGCTCGCGCTGGCTGAGCTGCGCGGCCATCGCGTTGAAGGCGCGGGCCAGCGGCACGAACTCGGCCGGCAGACGGTTGCGTGCGGCGCGGGCCGAGAGGTCGCCCTCGCCGAGGCGTTTGGCCATGTCGGCCAGCATCTCGATCGGCTTGATCACGAGCTTCTCGGCGGCGATCAGCGCGCCGAGCAGGACGAACAGGACGACGAACGCGAGCTGGAGATAGGCGGTGCGGATGTCGCGGCTGACCGCCGCGGACACCTTGTCCTCGTCGATGCTGGCAATCAGGCGGGCGTTAGTGCCGGCGATGCGGATATAGCTCACCGCGCGGCGGGAGCCGTCGGCGGCGAGGAAGGAGAGTGAGCCCTCGTCCTGGTCCGAACGCAGCGCCCTGTCGGCGATCGCCGACATCAGCGGCATGTTGTCGAGCGGACGGCCGATTGCGCTGTGCTGGTCAGCCGGCGCGGCGAGCACGGTGCCGGCGCTGTCGACCAGCACGGCAGTGATGCCGGCACGGCCGCCGAGATTGCTCATGACCTTCGACATCCAGTCGAGGTTCACGGTGGCGAGCACGACGGCATCCGCCACACCGCTGAAGGCCGACACCGGATAAACCGCCATGACGGTCGGCGACGGCACGGGCCGCGACAGGATGAAGTCGCTCAGCACGAAGCGGCCGGTTTCCTGCGCCTGCTGGAAGTAAGGCCGGTCGCTGAGGTCGAGGCCGACATACATGTTGTTGGTGGCGCACTGGATGCGTCCGTCCTGGCCGGCGATCAACAGCGTGCGGATCCAGGGAAGGTTCGACGGCAGGCTCGCGCGCAGCACGTCGCAGCTCTTGCTGATGCCGCCGGCGGAGGCGCGGATGAAGGCTTCAGATTTCAGGATGGTTTCGACCGACGAGATCACTTCGCGCTGCGCATCGGCGCTGTGTCTTGCAATGGTGGTGAATTCGGTCGCGGCCTGCGCGATCTGCCGCGCGCGCGTGTCCTCGAGCGAACGGATGCGCTCGAACATCAAGGGCGTCACCAGAATCACCGCGAGCAACGCAAGCCGTGCCCGGATTCCGAGAACCTGCTTGAGTTTCACTCGTTTGCGGTTGAAACTGACGTTTGCCATCTTCGCTGCCCACCCCATCGGCCAAGGTAAAGCGAAGGGTTCAAAAACTCTTTCTTGAACTCGGTAAAATTAGAACTAGCTCCGCAACAATCCAGTCCGAACCGACGTCATGACCGAAACCAACGCCACGCCGGTAACCGGCCATTCACCAAACGCGCTCGCTGCGGTCGAAGCCGAAATTGTCCGCGCCTGCAAGGAAGCGCGGCGCGATCGCGCCTCCGTGACGCTGATCGCGGTGTCCAAGACGTTCGCCGCGGATGCAATTATCCCGGTCATCGACGCCGGACAGCGCGTATTCGGCGAAAATCGGGTGCAGGAGGCCAAAGGCAAGTGGCCGGCGTTAACGTCCGCCTATTCCGGCATCGCGCTGCATCTGATCGGGCCGCTGCAGTCCAACAAGGCGAAGGAGGCGGTGGCGCTGTTCGATGCCATCCATTCGGTCGACCGCCCGAGCATTTGCCAGGCGTTAGCCAAGGAAATCGAATCCCAGAACAGGCACCCCGAACTGTTCGTCCAGATCAACATCGGCGAGGAGCCGCAGAAGGCCGGCATCGCTCCCGGCGAGGCCGATGCCTTCATAGCGAGCTGCCGCGACAGCTATGGGCTGACGATCTCCGGGCTGATGTGCATCCCGCCGGTCGACGAGCCGCCGGCGGCGCATTTCGCGCTGACCGCCAAGATCGCGGCGCGCAATGGATTGAAGAATCTCTCGATGGGCATGAGCGCGGATTTCGCCACCGCGATCATGCTCGGCGCCACCCATGTGCGCGTCGGGAGCGCGATCTTCGGGCACCGGTGAAGCCGGCAGCACTCGCAACGACGGCGGTGGTTACGCAAACCCCACCGACACCTGCCCCAGTACGCCGAAATCCACCGTGAAATGATCGCCGGCCTGGATCGGCAGCGGCGGATGGCACGTGCCTGTCGTCACCACCTCCCCTGCCCGCAAGGTGATGCCGAGCCCGCGCAGCTCGTTGGCAAGCCAGGCCAAGGCAACACGGGGATCGCCGAGCACGTTCTTGCCGTGGCCGAGATAGCGCTGGCCGCGCAGCGTGATCTGCGGCCGCTCCTCGACGAGATCCATGGCGCGCCAGTTCGCAGTCGTCGCTGCGCCCAGCACGAACAGATGTGCGCAGGCATTGTCGGCGATGAGCTGCGCCTCGCCGGCGCTGGCGAAATCGCCAAAGCGCGAGTCGGGAATCTCGATCGCGGGATGCAAGGTGTCGACGGTGGCGAGCACGTCGTCGACACTGTACGGCGTCGCGCGCGGCGACAGATCGCGGCCCATGACGAAGGCGAATTCCGGTTCGCCGACGCGCATCTCGTTGCCCTTCATCGACGCCGTGCCGCCGTCGGCGATCACGGTGTCGCTCATGATGCGGCCGGCCAGCGGTCCCGCGACGTTGATGTGCTTCTGTCCGGCCTCGCTTGTCGCCGCGATCTTCCAACCGAACAGCTTTCCAAGCGATTGGTTTTCGAGGACGGCCTGGATGGCATAGCCATCAGCGCGGCTCTGCGGCCGCAACCGCGGCTCCAGCGCGTCAAACTTGGTGCCGTCGCGCCAATGTTTGACCAGGACCTGCGATGCGGCGGCGATCTGATCCTTGTCGAGCATGTGCCCTCACCCGATGATGATTCTTGTTCTTGGTCCCAGTCGCCGCAGCAATTGCAGCATCGCCGCTTTGGTCATCGAGACGCAGCCTGCGGTCGGCCCGAAATTGTCGCGCGCCAGATGCAAAAACACCGCACTGCCGCGGCCGGCGATGCGCGGTCTGGTGTTGTGGTCGATTTCGATGATGAAGTCATAGAGATGGTCGGTCCGCTTGAGACGGTCACCGCCCTGCTCCGGTCCGAGCCGGATCGCCTGATTGTAGTGGCGATCTCCGGCGTCCTCGCACCAAGCGTCCGTGTTGCCGATGGTCCGGGCCGGAAGAAAGGTCCGCGGACGGCTGTGGCGGTCGCCCCGCCACCACAATTGCCTGGGACGGAAGCTGCCCCGCGGGGTGCCGCCATCGCCCTCGCGCTTGTTTGCCAGGATTCCGCCCCGCCCCAGCGCCACCGGGATCGTCAGCGCGCCGGCCGTCAGCCAGCCCCGGCGCGGATTCCCGGCAGCAGGTTTAACGCGGATCGCTCGAAGCGGTCCGGAGCTTCGATTCCTTGGGTAACTAGCTGAATTCGCTTTGTTTTTCATGTGAACGTGCGATGTCGAATTCATTACAGGACATTCATCAAAACGGCCTGAGATTTTGAGTTAGAGTGCTTCTGGCTTGTGAATCGGTAACAGCCCACTACTTCAACACGAACAACAATAATAACGGCGACCCCCCTAACTTTCCCTCGCGGCTGGGTGCAGCATGCATGCGCGCCGAGCCGGACTCCAAAAGGATGACCCCCTATGGCCAATGCCCGCAAGATCCTCATCGTGGATGACGATACCGATCTGCGCGATACGTTGGTGGAGCAATTATCGCTGCACGAAGAATTTGAGGCCTCCGCCGTCGATACCGGGGCCAAGGGCGCGAGCGCCGCGAAGGCCAATGCCCCCGATCTCGTCCTGATGGATGTCGGCCTGCCCGACACAGATGGCCGCGAGGTGGTTCGTTCCTTGCGCAAGGGCGGCTTCAAGGCGCCGATCATCATGCTCACCGGGCATGACACCGATTCCGACACGATTTTGGGGCTGGAATCCGGCGCCAACGACTACGTCGCAAAACCCTTCCGTTTCGCCGTACTGCTGGCCCGCATCCGCGCCCAGCTCCGCCAGCACGAGGCGAGCGAGGACGCGGTGTTCTCGGTCGGCCCCTACTCCTTCCGCCCGGGCTCGAAGATGCTGACCGCGGCCAATGCCCGCAAGGTCCGGCTCACCGAGAAGGAAACCGCCATCCTCCGCTTCCTCTACCGGGCCGGCCAGATGCCGGTCTCGCGCGAGACCCTGCTCCAGGAGGTCTGGGGCTATAATTCCGGCGTCACCACCCACACGCTGGAAACCCACATCTACCGCCTCCGCCAGAAGATCGAGAAGGACGCCGCCAATCCGGAGATCCTGGTCACGGAAGCCGGTGGCTACAAGCTGGTGCCGTGATACGCTTTAGGGGCGTGCGAATCGTTTTAGATCGCATGCCCTTTGAGCCCCGGACCTAAATGTCAATCGACGACGACGTAGCGCTTCTCGAGCGTGTCCCGACACTGCGCTTGTTGGGAGACGCGTCGTTGCGCATGCTGGCGATCGGCTCCGAGCAGCGTAATTTCGTCCGCGGCGACGTCCTGTTCAATCTCGGCGACGAAGCCGATGCCGGATACGTGGTTCAACGCGGCGCCTTTCGGGTCGACGACGGCGCCGGCGCGGAGATGATCGCAGGTCCCGGCGCGCTGATCGGCGAGCTCGCGCTGGTGGTGCCGATGAAGCGGCCGTCGAGCGCGGTCGCGCTGGAGCACGCCTCCGTCATCCGCGTCGCCCGCAGTCTGTTTCAACGCGTGCTCGAGAGTGACCCCGCGGCTGCGGTGCGCCTGCGTGACGAATTCGCGGTGCGCTCCAGCCAGATCGCGAGCGATATCCTGATGGCGGGCGCGAAGCTGACGTCGTCGTAGCCCGGGCGGCGCCGTCAAACCTCCAGTGTCACCGTCACCGGCACGTGGTCCGACGGGCGCTCCCAGCTCCGCGCGTCGCGCAGGATCTTGAAATCGCTGACCGCGTCCTTCAATGCGCGCGAGACCCAGATGTGGTCGAGCCTGCGGCCGCGATCACCGACGGTCCAGTCGGCGGAGCGATAACTCCACCACGTATAGACCTTCTCCGACATCGGAAAACGCTCGCGCGCGACGTCGACCCACTCACCGGCTGCCAGCGCGGCTTGCAGCTTCTCGGTCTCCACAGGTGTATGCGAAACCACTTTCAGAAGCTGCTTGTGCGACCAGACGTCGTTCTCGTGCGGCGCGACGTTGAGATCGCCGACCAGGATGTGGCGATCCTCCCCGCGCGGATGCAGCGGCTCGCAGGCCTTCATCTCGTCGAGGAAGCGAAGCTTGTGGTCGAATTTCTCGTTCAGCGCGGGATCGGGAATGTCGCCGCCGGCGGGCACGTAGAAATTATGCAGCACCAGCGGCTTTGCGATGCTGGCCTTCTCGCCGAACGAGACCGAGATGTGGCGCGAATCCACCTTGTCGCAGAAGGTGCGGATGTCTTTCGATTCGAACGGGATCTTCGAGACGATGGCGACGCCGTGATAGCCCTTCTGCCCGTTCAGCGCGACATGCTCATAGCCGAGCCGCTTGAAACGCTTCAGCGGAAAGGCATCGTCGATGCACTTGGTCTCCTGGAGGCACAGCACGTCCGGCCGCGCGCTCTTGAGAAACTTCGCGACCAGGTCGATGCGAAGCCGCACCGAGTTGATGTTCCAGGTTGTCAGGGAAAGACGCATGAGGAACGCGTCTTAGCAAGCTCTCGTAGGGTGGGCAAAGGCGCAAAGCGCCGTGCCCACGTCTTTTAGCGGGTGGGTGCAAGGTTCGTAGCAAGCCCTCGTAGGGTGGGCAAAGCGAAGCGTGCCACCATGCCTGCCGCAAGGAGAGATGGTGGGCACGGCGCTAATGCGCCTTTGCCCACCCTACGGCAGTAGAGCTTTCAACCCGGCGATGGGCCGTAATTGGTGAAATCGATCTTGAACATGGCAGGATCGAGCTTCTTGCCCGCATCGAGATTGTAGACCGCGATCGTGGTGTCGTAGCCCTGCGGGTCGGTGACGGTCCACTGCTTCAACTGGCCGTCCTTGGCGCCGAACATCAGCAGGAGGCGGCTGGTGCCGACCAGCGCCTGCTTCTCCTCGATGGTGACGCTGACGAAGACGTCATCAGCCGAGACGTTGACGACGTTGGTGTCCTTCATCAGGTCGATGCGATCGGACAGCAGGAAGCGCAGCGGCGTCTGCGACAGCGGATAGACGTCCTGGGTCGCCAGCTTGCGGTCGCGCACCACCAGCGACGATCCGTCGGCGACGATGTCGATCGGGCTTGGCGCGTCATATTCGAAGCGCACCTTGCCGGGCTTCTGGATGTAGAAATCGCCCTGCGTCTTGCTGCCGTCGGGGCCGACCTGGACGAAATTTCCTACCAGCGTCGACAGCGAGGACAGATAGGCGCTGACCTTGGCCGCCTGCGCCTTCTGGTTGGCGTCGAAGGTCTGGAAGATGCTGGTCGGCACGTTGCGGCGCGGATCCGGGATGACCGGGTTCGGCGGCGTCTGGGTCGCGCCGGTGACGGCGGGCCCACCGGCCGAACCGCCATCGCGGCCCTTCGGCGCGGGCTTCGGCACAGGCACGGTCTGCGCGAACGACGCCGCGGTCACCATCGCGGCGGTGACGAGAAGCACACCGGCCATGCGCGCGCTTCGCGCAGCGATGGTGGCAGCGAATCGAATGTCCGGATGTCTGATCAACGCGTCGTCCTGTGTGGCTGGGCGCCCTTTTAGCGTGATTTCGCTACTGCAGATATCGATTTTGCGTGAAATTATGTTCAGAGGCGGCTCGCCTCACATATGGCTGTCTTCTTCCTCGACCAGAATCTCGCGCTTTCCGGCGTGGTTGGCGGGTCCGACGATGCCCTCGAGTTCCATGCGCTCCATCAAGGACGCGGCACGGTTATAGCCGATCTGGAGCCGGCGCTGGATGTAGCTGGTCGAGGCCTTGCGGTCGCGTTTGACGATGGCCACGGCCTGTTGGAAGAGATCGCCGCCGCCATCCGCGCCCATGCCGCTGGCGTCGAACACGGCGCCACCGTCCTCGTCCTCGGTCGGCTCTTCGGCCGTGACGGCCTCGAGGTATTCGGGCTGGCCCTGCGTCTTGAGGTGCCGCACCACCTTCTCGACTTCCTCGTCCGATGCGAAAGGTCCGTGCACGCGGCTGATGCGGCCGCCGCCCGCCATGTAGAGCATGTCACCCTGCCCGAGCAGCTGCTCGGCGCCCATCTCGCCCAGGATGGTGCGGCTGTCGATCTTGGACGTCACCTGGAAGGCGATGCGGGTCGGGAAGTTCGCCTTGATGGTGCCGGTGATGACGTCGACCGACGGGCGTTGCGTCGCGAGGATCACATGCAGGCCGGCGGCGCGCGCCATCTGCGCGAGACGCTGCACCGCGCCTTCGATGTCCTTGCCGGCGACCATCATCAGGTCGGCCATTTCGTCGACGATGATGACGATGTAGGGCAGCGGGTCGAGCGAGAGCTTCTCTTCCTCGTAGATCGCCTTGCCGGTTTCCTTGTCGAAGCCGGTGTGCACCGTGCGCGTCGGTTCCTCGCCCTTGGCTTTCAATTCGAGCAGGCGCGTATTGTAGCCGTCGATGTTGCGCACACCGAGCTTGGCCATGTTCTTGTAGCGCTCTTCCATCTCGCGCACGGCCCATTTCAGCGCGACCACCGCCTTCTTCGGGTCGGTCACAACAGGCGTGAGCAGATGGGGAATGCCGTCATAGACGGAGAGTTCGAGCATCTTCGGATCGACCATGATCAGGCGGCACTGGTCCGGGCGCAGCCGGTAGACCAGGCTGAGGATCATGGTGTTGATGGCGACCGACTTGCCGGACCCGGTGGTGCCGGCGATCAGCATGTGCGGCGTGCGCGCGAGGTCGATGATCACGGGGTCGCCACCGATGGTCTTGCCGAGGCAGAGCGGCAGCTTCGCAACCGAATCGACAGTCTCCTTGGCGACCAGCAGCTCGCGCAGATAGACCTTTTCGCGATGCGCATTCGGTAGCTCGATGCCGATGGCGTTACGGCCGGGTACGACGGCGACGCGTGCCGACAGCGCGCTCATCGAACGGGCGATATCGTCGGCGAGACCGATCACGCGCGATGACTTGATGCCGGGCGCCGGCTCCAGCTCGTACAGTGTGACCACGGGACCCGGATTGGCTTTCACGATCTCGCCGCGCACGCCGAAATCCTGCAGCACGCCTTCGAGCGAACGCGAATTGGCTTCCAGCTCAGCCTTGCTGAGCGGCTGGCGATCGCCCGCCTTGGGCGCGGCCAGCACGGACACGGACGGAAGCTCGAACTTGTCGGAGGATTTCTTGGAAGCGGCCTTCGGTGCAGCCTTCTTGCGCGGGGCGCGCGCGGCGGGCTCCTGCTCTTCCTCCTCCTCCTCGTCTTCCTCTTCTTCGTGCTCGTCCTCGTCAATCTCGTCTTCGGACTGCGGCGAGATCGACGGCGCGGCGCGGCCGGCGCCGAGATTCGGCTCCTGGCGGCTGAACGCAACGGCTTTGGTCTTCGGTCCGCTCGAGACCAGCGAGCGGTAAGCGGTGCCGAGCAGCCAGATCAGCCGCGCCTTCGTGCTCATCAATGCGTGGAACAGCCACCCCAGCGACACCGAGCCGCGATCGCTCTCCTCGTCTTCGTCGAGCGGCTTGTCGTCGTCCTCGATCTCCGCGAACTCGTCGTCGTGCGCGCGCGCGCCGAGGCCGCAGGCGATCAGGAAGGTCGCGCCCATCGCGGCGAACAGGATCGTGCCCAGCACCATGCGATAGATCGTGCCCGCCGGTCCGAAAATCACCGCGGGCGCGCGTACGAGCGCATCGCCGACCACGCCGCCGAGGCCGGTCGGCAGCGGCCAGGCGCCGCCATGCGGCCAGCAGCTGGCAAAGCCCGCAGCGATCACGGTGCAGAGAATCCAGGAACCGAGCCGCAGCGCCTCGCGGTCGAACGGGCGATGGGTCATCATGCGCCAGCCCCAGACCGCGACCGTCAGGACCAGCATGATCGCGCCGAGCCCTAGGATCTGCATCGCAAGGTCGGCGCCAATCGCGCCGGCATAGCCGAGAATGTTGCGGATCGGCCGTGAGGTCGCGTGGCTGAGGCTTGGATCCTGGACCGACCAGGTCATCAGCGCGGCCGAGGCGACGCCGGACAATGCAATCAGGCCGAAACCGGTGAGCTCGCGCATACGCCGCGCCAGCCCCTCGCGGATCGAAGGTGGCAGATGGCCGACCAGTGGAATGACACGTTCGATTGCCGACATGCTCATGGGCCCCGCCTAACCCAGAGTCTCGACCAGGCGGTGCAGCGCCTGCGCCGTGGTCTCGCCATCCTGCACCAGCGCGAGGCGAATGAAACCTGCGCCCGGATTGAAGCCGTCGGGCTGGAGCCGCGCCAGATAGCTGCCGGGCACCACGCGTACGCCTGCTTCCTTGAAGAGCCTGAGTGTGATCGACACGTCGTCGCCGAGCGCGGACGTGTTGAGCCAGACGCAGAAGCCCGCGTCAGGCCGGCGATAGCCGTAACGATCGCCGATGATCTGGTCGGCGAGATCGAACTTGATCCGGTAGAGCCTGCGGTTCTCCTCGACATGCGCCTCGTCGCCGTAAGCAACGGTCGCGACATGCTGGAGCGGCACCGGCACCTGCGGCGCCGCGATGTTGCGCAGCTCGAGGAACATACCGATGAATCGCTTGTCGCCGGCAGCGAAACCGACGCGTAGGCCCGGCAGGTTGGAGCGTTTCGACAGCGACTGGAACGCAACCACGCGGGTGAAATCAGGGCCGGCGCATTCGAGCGCGCTCCCTGGGGCCTCGCGGGTGTAGATCTCGGAATAGCACTCGTCGCTGAGGATCACGAAGCCGTAGCGGTCGGCGAGCTGCTTCAACCGTCTGAAATAGTCGGGCTTGGCGACCGAGCCCTGCGGATTGGCGGGCGAGGCCAGATAGAACGCCACCGTGCGCGCCAGCGTCGCTTCGTCGATGGCATCGAGATCGGGCAGGAAGCCGTTTTCCACGGTGGTCGGCAGGTAGACCGGCTCGCAGGCCGCGGCGCGGGCGCCGGCGCCATAGACCGGATAGAACGGGTTCGGCATCAGGATGGCGGGCTTCCCGGGGCGCGGGCCGACATAGCGCGCGGCCGCGATCGCGGCGAGGAACAGCCCCTCGCGGCTGCCATTGAGGACGAGAATCTCGTTCTCGGGGTCGAGCGGCCGCGGCAGCTTGAAGCGCGACGACAGCCAGGCACCCGCTGCTGTGCGAAACGGGTCGGTGCCCTTGTTCGCGGGGTAACGGCCGAAATCGGCGATGTGCTTGGCCAGCACCGGGCCGACGAAGTCAGGCACGGGATGCTGGGGCTCGCCGACGGCAAGCGTAATCAAGGGCTTACCCGGCTGATGGGGTGCCAGCAGCTCGTTCAGCCGGACGAAGGGCGAGCGTTCGCTATCGGAGCTTCCACTGTCCTGCGGCGCACGGGATGAAGCGGTTATAGCCATTCTGGACGCCAGCACTCTTGGAACAGCCGGTCGCACCAAGGCGCCGGCGGGAAGCGGTTCACTTCACCATAGATAGGGCGAGGTTAAGACGCGATTAACCATCGGCTTTCCGCGCCATCAAGAGTCATTTCCGTGACCTGGATTTGAGGTCCGGCCCGTCCGGAGCGGGAATAATGAGGCCGGATACAGCGGACGCATGGCGGGCCTGGGTCCCGTCATGGCCGGGCCTGTCCCGGCCATCCCCGGCGCATTCTACCGTACCCAAGAACGTTCATGCCCGGGCCTTCGCCTCGCCGAAGCGGGCTTCGGCCGCGCAGGCGGGACAAGCCCGGGCATGACGAGTTTCCGGATATGGGCGCGCCTAGTGCCCCGGCAATTTCTCGAACGTCGCCATCCCCGCGGGGATCGCATGGAACTCCTGCTTGTCGCAGGTGTAGATCGCCATCTGCGGATGGAACTGCTTTGGCTCGTCCAGGGTGCCGACCTTCAGGATCGCCGCTGGCAGTCCCGGAACCTTGGTCACCAGATGGGTGCCGCATTCGGCGCAGAATTCGCGCGTGACGGCGCGTTCGAGATCCTTGCGCGTGAACTGCTTGGGCTGCCCGGTGATGTAGCTGAAGCCGGCCACCGGCATTGCGATGAAGGTGTTGGGCGCGCCGCCCGAGATGTACTGGCACTCGCGGCAATGACACTGGGCCTGCATCATCGGATCGCCTTCGGCCACGTAGCGCACTTCGCCGCAATAGCATCCGCCTTCCAAACGCATGACGACCTCCCGATTTGTTTTTCGTTGTGGTCGATATTTCTGCGCCGGCAATCTGAAATGGCAATCTATTTCTTTTGCGCAACGGTCAAAAAGAACATGGCGTTCTCGATGGGAAGGCTGCGGAGAATGCCTTGCGCCTATCGCTTGGCGATGCCGCAGCCGTTGAAAGCTCGACTTCTCCAGCATCCGCTGCTCATGCATTCCGCTTCCTGCCGCACGCAGAAGGTTGAGCCACAATTGGGCTGGCCGCCAAAACTGACGCAAGCCACCGCGCAATTTCTGCGCATCGTGGAGCAGCTCATCCCGTTGCCGCCCGGCGCGGCCTGTCCGCCGTCGCGCCGATCGGAAGGCGCAGCAGCCGCATTGTCATTGCGCTTTGCGGCGCGCTTCGGGTCGGGCTGCCTCCGCTCGGATTCTCCGCTTGGCGCTGATACCTTTGAAAAGTCGTAGCGACACGGCCAATAGGTTTCCGTGCGGACCCCAGCCCCTTTGGAAGCCTTCAGTTCGAGCACGATCTTGTATCGATAGGACGAGCCCGCGGCGCGATTCAGCGGATCCTTGTCGCCAATGATACCGTTGACGGAGATAGTGCTGTTGCCGTCCGCTTCGATCTTGCCGTCATAGCTCACAGAGCCGGGCTTGCCCTCGTCCCCGAGCACCGTGTGCAGCACTCCTTCCTTGATGCGAAAGACATATTGGCGATGGGCTTCCGGAAAAGGCGGTTTGCTCTCGCAGCTTTCGTTGGCGATCCAGGTTCCGTCGAAAGTCGTCGGGCGCTTTGCGCTGTCGATGGATTTCGACAGCAGCTCGATGCGGTATTTCGCCAGGTCTGCAAAGGCGCAGGACGGGAAGCGAAGCAGATGATCCTTGAAGGCCGTGATGGTCCCGAGCGCGTCCGCACCGCGCCAATGGTCGGCGGCCTCTGCGCAAGGGTCAGTCCGAGGTGAAGATGGTGTCAGCGCCGCGGATTCGGCTTTGCCATTGAGGTAAAACTCGCCGAAGAACGACAACGACAGCTCCGGGACCTGTGATCCCTTGGTGCGCTTGTAGACGCCGGCGCCGATGGTCTGGAACACTGTATTGATGTTGTCCCTGTCGCTGATGTGCTCCAGGAACGAGCTGGTATAGGGACTGTTGCGGCCGTTGCCGTCGTCGGCCGTGCGACCGGCCTGGGTCGCATAGGAGATGATGGTGCCCTCCGGGCTCTCCATCTTGGCCAGCCCGCGGCTGACGGTTACGCCGCGCCCCTGCCCGATGTTTCGCCGGAGCTCGTCCGCGAAGGGATTGTCGCGGCAGGCGTCGAGCACGAGGATGCGCAGGTTCTTGGCCTGCTGCAAATCCGCCAGGATCTCGTCGGCGCGCACCAGGCGCCGCAGATCGACCTCGTCGCGCACGACGGCATCGACGGGCACCAGATAGTTGACGCCTGCGAATTGCAGCGCGTGTCCGCTGTAATAGAACAGGGCGACGTCGGCGCCGCGGGCCTCGCGCGCAAAGCGAAGAACGGTGTCCTGCATGGCGGCCTGATCGAGATCAGTCGCGACCAGGGGCTCGACTCCCGATCGCTTCAGCGCCGCGCCGATGTCGGCCGCATCATTGGTCGGATTGGCGAGCGTGGGAACGTTCCGGTAGGCGCCGTTGCCAATCACCAGCGCAACGCGCTTGTCGGCCTTGGCGTCGAGGGCAGACAGGGCAAGCGACAGCAAACACAAAGCCACGAAACGCAACAGGCTCATGAGACCGTGCTCCGGACGGGAGCATGATATTCACCAGTTTCGGGACAATGCAATTTGGGCTTGGTGCAGGCGTGGCCGCTGCGACGATGCGGCGCGCCAAAAAGAAAGGGGCTCCAGCTTGCGCTGGAGCCCCTCAACGGTCGGGACATTGCCGGGTATGTGCCCCAAACCGTAGTTGTGGGCACGGCCCCCGCGGAGGCCGCGCCCGGGAGAAGAGTTACATGTTGTAGGCGCGCTCGGTGTGCTCGGTGATGTCGAGGCCTTCACGCTCGGTCTCGACATTGGCGCGGAGGCCAACGATCACATCGACGACCTTGTAGAGGATCGCCGAACCGATGCCCGACCACACCAGCGTGGTGCAGACGCCCCAGAGCTGGGAGATCATCTGCGCCGCGAAGTCGTAATCGGCAACCTTCGGCGGGATCGCGGTGTAGTCGATGATGCCCGCACCACCCAGCGCCGGATTGACGAGGATGCCGGTGCCGAGGGCGCCGACGATGCCGCCGACGCAGTGCACGCCGAACACATCGAGGCTGTCATCGTAGCCGAGCGCGTTCTTCACGACGGTGCAGAAGAACAGGCAGACCACGCCGACCACGAGACCGAGGACGATCGCACCCATCACGCCGGCGAAGCCGGCGGCAGGCGTGACGGCCACGAGGCCCGCGACAGCGCCGGAGATGACGCCGAGCACCGACGGGTGACCCTTCACGATCCACTCCGCGAACATCCACGACAGCGCGGCGGCCGCTGTGGCGACGAAGGAGTTGGTCATGGCGAGGGCTGCGCCGCCGTTGGCTTCGAGGTTGGAGCCGGCGTTGAAGCCGAACCAGCCGACCCAGAGCAGCGAGGCGCCGATCATCGACATGGTCAGCGAGTGCGGAGCCATCAGCTCCTTGCCGTAGCCGACGCGCTTGCCGATCAGCAGAGCGCCGACGAGACCTGCGATGCCGGCGTTGATGTGCACCACGGTGCCGCCAGCGAAGTCGATCGCGCCCTTCTTGAAGATCCAGCCGGCGTCGGCGTTGATCTCGTCGAGCTTGGCCTGCGCCGCGGTCTTCGCAGCCGCATCAGTGGCAGCAGCGAGTGCCTTGGCAGCGTCCTGGATCATGTCCGGGCCGGGCCAGTACCAGACCATGTGCGCGATCGGGAAGTAGATCAGCGTGACCCAGAGCGGGATGAAGAGCGCGATTGCCGCGAACTTCATGCGCTCGGCGAAGGCGCCGACGATGAGGGCCGGCGTGATCGCCGCGAAGGTCATCTGGAAGCACATATAGATGAGCTCCGAGATGTTGGCGTCGACCGAGAAGGTCGCGGCCTTCGAGTCGGTGGTGACGCCCATCATGAAGGCCTTGGAGAAGCCGCCGATGAAGTCGGAACCGCCGGTGAAGGTGAGGCTGTAGCCGTACACGGCCCAGATTACGGTGACGACGCAGACGGTGTAGAACACCTGCATCAGCACGGAGAGCATGTTCTTGGAACGGACGAGACCGCCGTAGAACAGCGCGAGGCCGGGGATCGTCATCAACAGCACGAGAACTGTCGATGTCAGCATCCAGGCGTTGTCTCCCTTGTTGACCGTTGGCTCGGCATAGGCCGCGGTCGCAGCGAACATGCCGACTGCGAGAGCCGCCAATCCCGCGCCATAGGGACGCTTAAACGTCATTTTATTCACTCCTGATTGGTAAAGGTTGAGCGCGAAATCAAAGGGCCGCGGCATCGGCCTCGCCGGTGCGGATGCGAACCGCATGGTCGAGGTTGATGACGAAGATCTTGCCGTCGCCGATCTGCCCGGTTTTCGCGGCGGACGTGATGGCGTCGATGGTCTTGTCGACCTGGTCGGAGGCGACAGCGACCTCGATCTTGATCTTGGGCAGGAAGCTCACGGCGTATTCGGCGCCGCGATAGATTTCCGTATGGCCTTTCTGGCGGCCATATCCCTTGACTTCCGTCACCGTGAGACCGTGAACGCCGATGGCGGTCAGGGCGTCACGGACTTCTTCCAGCTTGAATGGCTTGATAATCGCCATAACAATTTTCATGGGTCCTATCCCCGCTTGGCCCGGTCCGGACGTGGCCGGGCGTTTCTCGACTGGTTCGCCACGAGGGAGAAGTTCACTACGCGGGCACAGCCAGCACCCTTAGAATCAAATGCCGTGCCAGATCGGGCGCGTTGCCTAACGGACTATGAAAACGGGTGTTTTCGCGTTTGACGCGTGCTGCGCTGCAGTGCGCTATTACGTCGCGCTCAAAACGTGGTCACGCCTGATCAAAAAGCGGGCACGACAGGCTGTCGACACAATTGCTGCTCACGTGTCGGGCAGCGAGAAGGTATTTTATTACAGAAGGGGCCCGACAAAGGGCCCCGCCGCCCTGCGAAATATCGAACCGGCCCTCGGCGTGCTCACGGGATGCGCGCAACCGGCCTGAATCGTCAGGCGGCCTCGCGCTCCGCAAAGACCCGGTCGATCAATCCCCACTCGACCCCCTGCTGCGCGGTCATGAAGTGGTCGCGGTCCAGGGTTCGTTCCACCTCCGCCTCGGTGCGCCCGCAATGCTGCGCGTAGAGCCGGGTGATGCGCCGCTTGGTCTCCTGCATTTCGTTGGCATGGATCAGGATGTCGGATGCCTGGCCCTGGAAGCCGCCGAGCGGCTGATGCACGTGAAGGCTCGCATTGGGCAGCGCGGCGCGGTGACCCGGCTCGCCGGCCATCAGCAGGAACGAGCCCATCGAGCGCGCGGTGCCCATGCACAGCGTATGAACCGGCGCCTTGATGAACTGCATGGTGTCGTACATGGCGAGACCAGAGGTGACCACGCCGCCATAGGAGTTGATGTAGAGATTGATCGGCCTGTTCGGATTCTCCGCCTCCAGGAACAACAATTGCGCGCACACCAGTCCGGACATCGCATCATTGACCTCGCCGTTGAGGAAGATGATGCGCTCGCGCAGGAGCCGCGAATAGATGTCGAAGGATCGCTCGCCGCGGGCGGATTGTTCGACAACCATAGGGACGAGCTGAAGCATGTCGCGCATTGGCGACCTCCATGTTTGCAGGTGACGAAGTCTTGTTGGTGTTTAAGCCGCCGCGCGCATCAGGCAGCAATTGCTGTTGGCCGGCTGCGGCAGCATTGTTCGCTCTTCGCAGGCTTGCTGAATGATGCGGAAGCGGGTGCCGCCGTCCTCGTTCGGCTCGATCCGGAAGATGACGTGGCTCTCGCGAAACGGCGGCTCTGAATCGCGAAGTCGGTAGCGCACCTCTTCGCCTGCGATCGTTGATTCAGGCTCGGCGCCTGCAAGGTCGCAATCCGGCAACCAGCGCTCGCGCAAGGCCGGAATGGTGACGGCGCGCCAGACCTTTGCTGGCGGCGCGTCGAATTCATATTCGAGCACCAGTTTTGCGTCGGAGGGATCAGGTTTCGCTGCGTCGCTCATTGATCCATGTCCTTGAGGAGATCGGCGAGTGCTTCCATGCGCTTCGGCCAGTAGGCACGGTAGCGCGCAAGCCATGTGCCGATGGCCACGATTCCGTCCGGGTCGACTTCGTAGTTCACGAAGCGGCCCTGCCGCTGTTCGCGCACGAGGCCTGCCGCGCGCAGCACCGAAAGATGCTGCGACATCGCCGGCTGGCTGATCTCCAAACCGTCGCGCAAAGCGCTGGCATTCAGGCTTCCGCCGGCGAGCTTCTCAAAGACTTTTCGGCGCGTCGGGTCGGCCAGTGCCTTGAAGATGTCGGCTTCGATCATGCCGACACATAAGCACGTGCTTATGTGTCGCGCAAGCCCCGATTACTGAAGCGCTTCTCCGTGCTGCGAAATATCCAGTCCCTCGAGCTCGTGCTCACGGGATACGCGCAAGGGCACGAACAGGGAGACCAGCTTGAGCAGGACGAAACTCACGCCGGCCGCCCAGACGAAGGTGACGGCGACCCCATAGAGCTGGATCAGCAACTGCTGCGGATGGCCCTCGAGCAGGCCGGCAGTGCCGCCGATCGCGCTGGTCGCGAACACGCCGGCCAGCAGCGTGCCGGTCAGGCCGCCGATGCCGTGGACGCCGAACACGTCGAGGGAATCGTCATAGTTGAAGCGGTGCTTGAGCCAGGTGCAGGCCCAGTAGCAGACCGCGCCGGCGACGATGCCGATGACGATGCCATGCCAGGGCGCGACGAAGCCCGAAGCCGGCGTGATCGTGCCGAGCCCGGCGACCGCGCCGGAGATCATGCCGAGCACCGACGGCTTGCGGCGGGTCGACCATTCGATCGCGCCCCAGGTCAGCGCGCCGGAGCAGGCCGCAAGATGCGTCGCGATGATCGCCAGCACCGCGCGCGAATTGGCTGCGCCCGCCGAGCCGCCGTTGAAGCCAAACCAGCCGACCCACAACAGGCCGGTGCCCATCACCGCGAGCGACAGATCGAACGGCGAGAGATTTTCGGTGCCGTAGCCGTGGCGGCGGCCCATCACCTTGGCGGCGACGAGGCCGGCGGTGCCGGCCGACAGATGCACGACGAGGCCGCCGGCGAAATCCAGCACGCCCATGCTGGCGAGGAAGCCGCCGCCCCACACCCAATGCGCCAGCGGAATGTAGACGAAGATGAACCAGGCGACCGAGAACACCAGATAGGCGGAGAATCGCATCCGGTCGGCGACCGAGCCCGCGACCAGCGCCACCGTGATGATGGCAAAGGTCATCTGGTACAGCATGAACAGCGCTTCCGGGATCGTCTTTGCCGCCGGGTTGACGCTGTCCATCGTCATGCCCGCGAGGAACCAGCGGTCGAGCGTGCCGATCCACGGCCCGTCGCCGACGAAGCAGAGCGAATAGCCGAACGCCACCCAGAGGATCGAGATCATCGTCACCGCGGCGAGGCTCTGCGCCATGGTGGCGAGCACGTTCTTCTTGCGCACCATGCCGGAATAGAACAGCGCCAAGCCGGGGATCGTCATCATCAGCACCAGCGCGGTGGCGACGATCATCCAGGCGGTGTCGGCGGTGTTGATCTCGGAATTCGCGGCCTGCGCAGGCGCGGCAATGATCGACATAAATCCGGCCGGCGCAGCCATAGCAGCTGCGCGGCGCAACAATCCCGCCATGTCATTCCCCCCGGCATCAATTGGCGTCGCACGCTGTGGCGTCGTTGCCCGGTGCGATCGAAGAAGGATCAAAGCGTTTTCGAGCGAAGTGGATACCGGTTCGCGTGAAGAAAACGCGTCAAAACAAAAAGCTTTAAAGCGCGTCGCTGTCGGTTTCGCCGGTGCGGATGCGCAGCGCGTGGTCGATCGGCGTGACGAAGATCTTGCCGTCGCCGATCTGCCCGGTGCGCGCCGTCGCGGTGATCACGGCGACCGCCTTGTCGGCGACGTCGGAGGCGACCGCGATCTCGATCCGCAGCTTCGGCAGGAAGTTCACGACATATTCCGCGCCACGATAGATCTCGGTATGGCCCTTCTGGCGGCCGTAGCCTTTCACCTCGGTCACGGTCATGCCGTGGACGCCGATCGCGGTCAGCGCCTGGCGGACTTCATCGAGCTTGAAGGGTTTGATGATCGCGACGACGAGTTTCATGGTCAGGCCTATTCCCCGGGGATGCGCCACGCCGTATGTCCCCGGCGCAGCGTCAATCTGGCATCTTTCCGGGCAAATGGCATAAAAAACTTGCAGACTGAAGCGGAAAAACGTTTGGCCATGTGAACCGCCGCCTCTGTACAGGGCATCCGTTCATCCTTCACAATGCGTTTTTGGCATGGATGCGGTGAACCGAAGCGTCCCGGCCGGTACAAAATATGTTTGAGGGGGACGCTTCATGGCGAGTTGGTTCTACGCATCCGAGGGCAAGCAACAGGGACCCTATCCGGAAGGGCAATTCCGCGACCTGGTCGCGCAGGGGGTTGTGCGCCCGGATACGCTGGTGTGGTCCGAGGGCATGGCCGGCTGGCAGAAGGCCGCCGAAATCCCCGGCCTGATCGGCGGCGGCGGTGCGCCCCCGATGATGCCGGCCGGCGGTCCGCCGATGATGGGCTCCGGTGGTTACGCTGGCGCCGGCTACGCTGGTGGTGGCGGCGGCAGCGGAGGAGCGCTGGCGGTCGATTTCGGTATCCTCGAGTTCACCTGGCGCAGCATCGTGATGCTGATCGGCATGTGCCTCATCATTCCGGTGCCGTGGGTGTTCGTCTGGTACACGAAATGGATCGTGTCCTGCGTGAAGGTGCCCGGCCGGCCCAATCTCAGCTTCACCGGCAATGCGATGACGCTGGTGCCCTGGTTCTTCGGCTTCATCGTTCTGGCGATCGCGATCGGCGTCATCGGCAGTGCGCTGCTCAGCAATCTGCTGTTCATCGCGCAGATCGTGCTCTACTGGCTGCTGATCAAATGGATGGTCGCGAACCTCGCCTCCAACGGGCAGCCGCTCGGGCTCAGCTTCTCCGGCTCAGCTTGGGCCTATATCGGCTGGAATCTGTTGTTCGCGATCTCGATCATCACGATCATCGGCTGGGCCTGGGTCGCCGCGGCGCAGATGCGCTGGTTCTGCCGCAGCATCGAAGGCACGCGCCGCGAGATCGTGTTCAAGGGCAGCGGTCTCGGCATTCTCTGGCGCGGCATCGTCGCCGCGATCCTGTCCAGCCTCATCATCCCGATCCCGTGGGTGTATCGCTGGATCATGAACTGGTTCGCATCGCAGACCGAGCTCGCTCCGCGCGGGTCGCTCGGAGCTTGATCGCAAATCCCAGGCGCGACGAACTCGCGCCTGGGCTCTAGGACTTGCGCTCGCGCACAGAACCTTCCTGCGCGACGGAGGCGACCAGCGTACCGTCGGGCTTGAAGATCGAGCCGCGGGTCAAGCCGCGGCCGCCGCGCGCGTTCGGCGAATCCTGCGCGTAAAGCAGCCATTCGTCGGCGCGGAACGGGCGGTGAAACCACATCGCGTGGTCGAGGCTCGCCGGCATCATGCGCTTGTCGAACAGCGTGCGGCCGTAGCGCGCCATGATCGCGTCGAGCAGCGAAAAATCCGAGGCGTAGGCGAGCGCGCACATGTGCAGCGCCGGATCGTCCGGCAGCTTCGCCGCGGTCCTGATCCAGACGTGAATGCGGCCATCCTCGATCTTCTGGCCGAAATAACGGCTGAGCTCGACCGGGCGCAGCTCGATCGGACGATCGGACTCGTAGTAGCGGCGGATGAACTCCGGCATCTCCTTGAACATCGGCTGCTTCGCCACCTCCTCCGCCGTGAGCTTTTCCGGGGGCGGCACGTCGGGCATCTTGTCCTGATGATCGAACGCGCTCTCCTCGTCGGTGTGGAACGAAACCATGATCGAGAAGATCGCGTTGCCGTGCTGGATCGCGGTGACGCGGCGGGTCGAATAGCTCTTGCCGTCGCGCAGGCGCTCGACCTGGTAGATGATCGGGATCTGCGGATCGCCCGGCAGGATGAAATAGCAATGCAGCGAATGCGGCAGCCGGCCCTCGACCGTGCGGCAGGCCGCAACCATCGCCTGCCCGATCACCTGGCCGCCGAACACCCGCTGCCAGCCCGTCTTCGGGCTCTTGCCGCGGAACAGATTCACCTCGAGCTGTTCGAGGTCGAGAATCGAGATCAGGTCGATCAGGCTTTTGGACATGATGGCGCTTTCGAAGGATCTCGTCATTCCCGGGCATCGTGACAGCGATGCCCCCGGAATGACGAGCCGATAACCTCTGGATTCCGGGTTCGCGCCTGTGCGCGTTCCGGAATGACGGAATGAGGCAGTTCCGCCCTTGTTTCACCGCACTGTTTCGCCCACCTCAAGTCTGCTAGCAAGGCCTGGAAAAGCCGAAGTGTGAGCTGGGAATTTGGTATGCCGGTACAGGGTAGCATTGTCATTGGTGGCGGCGCGTTTGCCGGCCTCGCGCTGGCCCTGGCGTTGCGCCAGGGGCTCGGGCCCGAGATTCCCGTCATCGTCGCCGACCCCGCGCTCGCGACCCGTCCGAGCCGCGACCCGCGCGCGACCGCGATCGTGGCCGCCTGCCGCCGCCTGTTCGAGGCCATCGGCGCCTGGGACGACGTCAGGGGCGAGGCGCAGCCGATCCTCGACATGGTCGTCACCGATTCAAAGCTGGAAGACGCCACCCGTCCGGTTTTTCTGAACTTTGCCGGCGATGTCGCGCCGGGCGAACCGTTTGCGCATATGGTCGAGAACCGCCGTTTGATCGACGCGCTGGTGGTGCGGGCCGAGGCCGAGGGCATCGATCTCCGCGCCACGACGGTCGCGTCCTATGACGCGCGCCCGGAAGGCGTCGACGTGACGCTTGGCGACGGCAGCGTGATTGCGGCAAGCCTGCTGGTCGCCGCCGATGGCGCGCGGTCGAAACTGCGCGAGCGCGCCGGCATCGTCACCCATGGCTGGGAGTACGATCAATCGGGCATCGTCGTCACCGTTGGCCATGAGCGCGATCACGACGGCCGCGCCGAGGAGCACTTCCTGCCCGCGGGTCCCTTCGCGATTCTGCCGCTCTCCGGCAAACGATCCTCGCTGGTGTGGACCGAGCGCCGCAGCGAAGCCGCGCGCATCATCGCGTTGAGCGACGAGGAGTTCCACGGCGAGCTCGAGCGCCGGTTCGGCCTGCATCTCGGCGAGGTCAAGGCGCTCGACAAGCCGCGCGCGTTCCCGCTGTCCTATTTCGTGGCGCGCTCCTTCATCGCCGAGCGTCTCGCGCTGGTCGGCGATTCCGCGCATGTCATCCATCCGATCGCGGGCCAGGGCCTCAACATGGGGCTGAAGGATGTCGCAGCACTGGCCGAAGTCGTGGTCGATGCCGCGCGGCTCGGCATGGATCTCGGCGGCGTCGACGTGCTCGAACGTTATCAGCGCTGGCGCCGCTTCGACACCATGGCGATGGGCCTTGCCACCAACTCGCTGAACTTCCTGTTCTCCAACCAGTCGACGCTGCTGCGCACGGTGCGCGACATCGGCCTCGGCCTCGTCGACCGCGCCCCGCCGCTGAAGAACCTCTTCATCCGCCAGGCCGCCGGTTTGACCGGTGAGATCCCGCGGTTGCTGAAGGGTGAGGCGTTGTAGCAATCGCGCAAGCTCTAACTCCTCATCCTGAGGAGCGCGCTTGCGCGCGTCTCGAAGGATGAAGGCCGAGGTGAGAGAGCCGGGCTTTCATGGTTCGAGACGGCGCTATCGCGCCTCCTCACCATGAGGGCCGCCCGATCAATCGATCTTGCGCGCCTCTTCCGGCAGCATGATCGGGATGCCGTCGCGGATCGGGTAGGCGAGCTTGGCGCTGCGCGAGATCAGCTCCTGCTTTGCGGAATCGAACTCCAGCGGACCCTTGGTCAGCGGGCAGACCAGGATCTCCAGCAATTTGGGATCGACGCTGGTTTCGGGGCGTTCGGTGGGAGCGTTCATTGGAGTCTCCGAAGATCGCTTGCCTCTAGCACAGAAAATCGCGGCCGCCCATTGCGCCACCAGAGCGATTTCGAGCGAAGTGGGTACCGGCTCGCATAAAGAAAACGCGTCAAAACAAGAATCTAGGCAGAGACCATCCGCATGATCTCGTCGAGCAGGCCCTGGAGCCGTGCCGCCGGCACCGGCGTGCCCGACAAGGCAAAGCCCAGGAATGTCCAGTACAGGATCTGCGCGCGCGCCTGCGCCTTCGCCGGCTCGAGCCCCCGCATCGCAAGCAGCGTCTCGATATACTCGATCCTGCGGCGGTCGATCGCGCGGACCGCGCCTTGCGCGGCCGCATCGAACGCCGCCCAGCTGCGCACGGCGCGCTCGAGGTCGAGCCGGGCGCCAAAGGATCTCCGCAGCAGCGCCTTCAGCGGCTCGTCGCCGGCGGCCTCGACGTCGGCGATGATCTGTTCGGCCGCGATCTCGCGCCAGCGCTTCAGGACATCGGCGTGGAACGCGCCGAGATCGGCGAAATGCCAATAGAAGCTGCCGCGCGAGACGCCCATGGCCCTTGCGAGCGGATCGGCTTTCAGGGCCGTGAAGCCGTTCTTGGCCAGCGCCTTCAGGCCCTGTTTGATCCAGTCGTCGGCGGAGAGTTGTTCGGTCATGACCGGTTCCGGAAATTGGCCATACACTAGTGTATTGACAGGCGGCGGGCCAGCGCCTATCTCACCATACACAACTGTATGGACGAAGCTTCAGGGAGCTGTGCCGATGCGTGATCTCTTGCTCCAGTGCTCCGGCGTCGTGGCCATTGCCGTGGCCCTCATCCATGGTGTTCTCGGCGAGACCAAGGTCTTTGCCCGCGCCCGCATCGAGCCGGAACGGCTCCGCACCCTGATTCGCCTGGTCTGGCAGGCCTCGACCGTCGCCTGGATCGGTGGTGGTGTGCTCCTGATCGCGGCGCCCTGGATGGAATCGGAGCTGGCACGCCGCTGGATCGTCGTCACCATGGTCTGTGTGTTCGGTTTCTCGGCTGTCGCCAACGCGTGGGCCACGCGCGGCCGCCATTTCGGCTGGATGGCGCTCAGTGCCGTCGTTGCGATGGCGGTTGCCGGCTATTGAGGTGCCGCGCACAGAATGCCGGCCGTCAAACCGTGAGGCGTAAGGCCGCAGCGGCAGCTGAAATGCCTGCTGCCTACGGAGCCAACTGATCTTTTCCGGATCGTTAGAATAACTCTAAAGCCATCCGCGTCCAAACCGGATTGACTTCATCATCGCCTTTGCTTCCCTCGCTCCCGCTTCGCGCCACGCGCGCACACGACAGAGGAGGAGACGTTCGTGAAGGTCATTCGTGTTGTTGCAATTGCACTGACGGTCGGCATGGGTATGAGCTCGGCGGCCATGGCCGACGGGTTCAAGGATTGCACCAAGCTCGACAAGGCGTCGTGGAAGCCGGCCGCCGAAGCCGAAGCCAAGGCCAAGGCGCTGGGTTACGAAGTGCGGCGCTCCAAGATCGAAGGCTCGTGCTATGAGGTCTACGGCGTCAAGGAAGGCAAGCTCTACGAGCTGTTCTACAGCCCGGAAGATCTTAGCCTGAAGAAGACGGTTGCCAAGTAAGGTTTCAAGCAAGGTCTTGAGCAAGGCTTGAGGATAGTCACGGCTTGATCGACGAAGCGGTGCCAGAAACGCGCGGGGCGTCCGACGGGACCCCCGCGGATCGAACGGCTTCGCGGACGGTCGCAGTCTGGGACCTCCCGCTACGCCTCTGGCACTGGGCCCTTGCGGTCAGCATCTTGGCCGCGTGGTTCACGCCCACCGTCTACGATACCCTTCACCGCATCGTCGGCTATACGGTGCTCGGGCTTCTCGCCTTCCGCCTGGTCTGGGGTTTTTGGGGAAGCCGCTATTCGCGCTTCCGCATGGTCGGCGTCCGGCTTCGGGTCGCGCCACACTATCTCTGGAATCTACGCCGCGGCATGACCGGCCGCTATATCGGCCTCAATCCAGCCGGCACCTTGATGCTGGTAGCGCTGCTGCTGGCGATCGCCATCTCGGCCATCACGGGGGCGATGTCGGTGACCGTCACCTTCTTCGGCCTGTGGTGGGTCGAGGATACCCACGCGATAGCATCCGACGCCGTCATCGTGCTGGCCGTGGTACACGTGCTGGGCGTCGTGCTGATGGGGCTTCTCCAGCGCGAGAACCTGATCCGCGCGATGTTCACCGGACGCAAGCGCATCCGCCATCATCAATAGGGTTTTTGAGGCGGCGCTCTCTCCTCGTCATGGCCGGGCTTGTCCCGGCCATCCACGTTCTTTTGTGCCTCTCAGACGTGGATGCCCGGGTCATCGGCGAGCGAAGCGACGCCGTCCTTCGGACGGCTATGCCCGGGCATGACGGAGCGTGACGCGGCAGCGCGCCCCTCACTGCAACGGCGGATCGCCGCTGGTGCGCTTCTTGGCGAGATCCATCTCGGTCACCGCGATCAGGATTTCGGCGCGGGTCTTCAAATCCGGCGCCTCCAGCATGGCCTGCTTTTCCGCGGGGCCATAGGGCGACATCATCGCCAGCGCGTTGACGAGCGCTTCGTTGGGCGCGCTCTCGACGCCTTCCCAGTCGACCTTGAGATTGTTGGCCTTCAGGAAATCCGCCAGCACGGTCAGCAGCGCCTCGCGATCGACCTCGTCCTCGCCCATGCGCGCGGTGAAGTCGTCGAGGAAGGTGAAGAAGTCCACCTTGCACTGGCGGTAGGCGGTCAGCACTTCGAGCTCCTTGACCACCTTGAAGCGCGAGACGCCGGTGAGCTCGAGGAGGTAGCGGCCGTCGCCGGATTCGGCGAGCTGGGTGATGCGGCCGACGCAGCCGACGCGGAACAGCGCCGGCCTGTCGGAATTCTTCGGCGAGTGCGCGACGTCGGGCTGGATCATGCCGATCAGGCGATGGCCGTCGCGCAAGGAATCGTCGACCATCGAAAGGTAGCGCGGCTCGAAGATGTTGAGCGGCATCTGGCCGCGCGGCAGCAAAAGCGCGCCCGGCAGCGGAAATACCGGAACGATCTCCGGCAGGTCGGCGGGGCCGCGATATTCGATGTTGATCGGCATCTGGACCCCGCTAGACTCGCTAGAGCATGATCCGGAAAAGTGTGAAGCGGCTTTCCGACAAGATCATGCTCCAACAATAACCCTTACGAAAACAGGATCGTCGACAAGCGCTTTCGTCCCTCGACGGTAGCATCATCCGTGCCACCCCAGGCCTCGAAGAATTGCACGAGCTGCTTGCGGGCGCCGTCGTCGTTCCACTTGCGGTCGCGCTTGATGATCGCCAGCAACTGCTCGGTGGCCGCCGCCCGGTTGCCTTGCGCATTCAGCGCGGTCGCAAGGTCGAAGCGAGCCTGGTGATCGAGCGGGTCTGCGGCGACTTTCTGTTCCAGCTCGGCCACCGGCCCCAGCTGCTCCGCCTGCTCGGCGAGATCGATCGCGGTCTGCACGGCTTTCACGGCGGGGTCGTTGCGCTTCGATTCCGGCACCATCGCCAGCGTCTGCTTGGCCTGCTCCATCGCGCCGGAGACGGCGTAGCATTTCGCGAGTCCGGCAAGGGCCGCGATGTTGGTCGAATCGTGCTGCAGCACCTCGGCATAGATCTGCGCCGCGGCGGCGGCGTCCCCCTCGGCGAGCACCGCCTCGGCCTCTTGCAGGATCTCGGCGATATTGGGCTCGCCCGGCGCCGTCACGCCCTTGGTCACCTTTTCGATGAAGGCGTTGACCTGGCTCTCCGGCACGGCGCCCATGAAGCCGTCGGCCGGCTGGCCGTTGACGAAGGCGATCACGGCCGGGATCGACTGGATGCCCATCTGGCCCGGGATCGCCGGATGCTGGTCGATGTTCATCTTGACCAGCTTGACCTTGCCCTTGGCCGCTTTGACCGCCTTTTCCAGCACGGGCGTGAGCTGCTTGCAGGGGCCGCACCACTCCGCCCAGAAGTCGATCAGAACCGGCTGGCGCTTCGATTCCTCGATGACGTCCTTCACGAAGGTCTGGGTGGTGGTGTCCTTGATCAGATCGGCCGCGGCCGCGCCCGCCGCTCCGTTACCCTGGTCGATGATCGTCACGGGATCCCCTCGTCTGATGTCTGGAATGGCGGCTCTTTAGCACGTCGCCAAATCATATGCTTCGTTGTCGGCTCCTAGATTGGGCCGAATGGGCCGAATTTCAATCCATCAGGGCCGATTCGCCGGTTCCGGGGCGCTTTCGGGCGATTTGGCCGCATTCGGGGTCCATATGGGCCCTTCAATTGCGAATCTATGCTGCCGGTAGCTGTTGCATTCGCCGCCCGCTTTTGGCATACGACAGCCGTTGCCGGCGCGTCACGCGACCGACACAGGATGCGGGTGTAGCTCAGTGGTAGAGCACGACCTTGCCAAGGTCGGGGTCGAGGGTTCGAGCCCCTTCGCCCGCTCCAATTTTTCCCAAAGCATCCAGCCAAACCGGGTCGGGCCGTGGTTTTCCACGCCGCTGGCGGCTGTATTGGGTCTCAAATGACAATTCTGGTCACGGGCAGCGCGGGCCACCTTGGGGAGGCCGTTCTCCGTATGCTCCGGGGACGCAGTTTCCCCGCGCGCGGGATCGATCTGAAGCCATCGCCCTTCACCGATGCCGTCGGCTCGATCGTCGATTCCGACTTCGTGCGGCGCCAGATGGAGGGCGTCACCGCCGTGATCCACACCGCGACGCTGCACAAGCCGCATGTGGCGACCCACGGCAAGCAGGATTTCGTCGACACCAACGTCACCGGCACGCTCAATCTGCTCGAGGCGGCCGTAGCCGCCGGCTTGCGCAGCTTCGTCTTCACCAGCACCACCAGCGCATTCGGTTCGCAGCTTCGACCCGAGGCCGGACAGGCCGCGGTGTGGGTCACCGAGGATCTGGCGCCGGTGCCGAAGAACATCTACGGCACCACGAAGCTGATGGCCGAGACGCTGTGCGAGCTGTTCTTTCGCGAGCGCGGCCTGCCCGTCGTGATCTTGAGGACCTCGCGCTTCTTCCCTGAGGACGATGACGATCCGGCGATGCGCTCGGCTTACCCGCTGGACAACGCACAGGCCAATGAGCTGCTCTATAGACGGCTGGATATAGCGGACGCGGTGAGCGCCCATCTGCTCGCCGTCGAGCGCGCGCCGAAGATCGGTTTTGCCCGTTACATCATCTCCGCCACGAGCCCGTTCGAGCCCCGTCATCTCGCGGCGCTCGCGCGCGACGCGGCCGGTGTCGTGCGCGAGCTCTACACTGATTGCGCGCAGCTCTATGCGGCACGCGGATGGCGGCTATTCCCCGAGATCGACCGCGTCTATGTCAACGACCGTGCGCGGCACGAGCTAGGCTGGCGGCCCGAATTCGACTTCGCGCATGTCCTGAACAGCCTGCGTGAGGGCACGGACTTTCGTAGCACGCTGGCGCGCGCGATCGGGTCGAAAGGTTATCACGACACTGTATTCGACGACGGACCCTATCCCGTCGCCCCGTAATCGCCGTCTTTGCCGTTTTGCTCGACGCATCAAATATCTGCCCGGCGTCACCGGGAGCAGACCGGGCTGAGCCGTTCTACTGTGCATGGGGTTGTTTTCGCAATTTTGTGCGACCGCCCCTCCTGCTGCCTGCAAATCAGTCACGCGCCATTTTTTGATTCCGCGTTGCAGCGAGACCGCGATCGTCGCCGAGCAAATCTTCGTGGCATTCAGTCTCAATTTCTATTGAGTCTGACTGCAGTGCTCCCGACGCGCTTCTCACCGTCCGCAGATGTGCTAACCTTTTTGCGTCTGTCGTCCTGACAGAGTCCGAACTTCGCCTCTCGACTAGCAAAACAAAATAACGTGCAGCCCTGACGGCTGCCTTAGGGGAGTGACGTGATGAAATTCCATCAATCCGTCTTTCAATCCGTCCTGGCGCTTGCGGCGGTTGCCCTTCTCGCGGGGACAAGCGCAGTCAGCGCACAACAGCAGGACAAGAACCGCCAGCTGAAGAAATACGAATCCGGCACCAAGGAGTTCTGGACCCATCCGCCGGATGACTGGTTCCTCGGCGACGAGACCGAGGCGCAGAAGGGCCTCGCGCCGCCGTCGGGCCCGCCGACCGGCGCGTCGGAGGCCGAGCTCGCCGCGATGATGAAGAAGATCAAGCTGCCGGCCGGCTTCAAGATCGAAGTCTATGCGCCCGGCGTTCTCGCCGCGCGGCAGATGGCCTGGGGTGACAAGGGCACGCTGTTCGTTGGCTCGTTCGGCCTCGGCAACGTCTATGCCATCAAGGACAACAACGGAAAGAAAGAGGTCAAGACCATCCTGAAGGGGCTGAACATGCCCACCGGTCTCGCCTTCAAGGATGGCGCGCTCTACGTCATCGCGGTCGACAAGCTGATCCGTTACGACAACGCCGAAGCCAATCTCGACAAGCTCGGTGACGGCAAGGTCGTCTATGATGACATGCCCTCCTATGCCGCGCATGGCTGGAAGTACATCGCGGTCGACAAGGAAGGCTGGTTCTACCTGCCGTTCGGACCGCCCTTCAACGTCGGCGTGCCCCCGACCAGTGTCTCGCAGATCCGCCGCGTCGATCCCAAGACCGGCAACGCCGAAATCTATGCGCTCGGCGTTCGCAACTCGGTCGGCGGCGACGTCGATCCGCGCACCGGCAAATACTGGTTCACCGAGAACGCGCGCGACTGGATCAGCGACGATCTGCCCTCAGACAAGCTGAACATGATCTCGAAGATCGGCGAGCATTTCGGCTATCCCTACTGCCACCAGGGCGACCTGCTGGATACGAAGTTCGCGATGGGTCACAAGTGCTCCGAGTTCACGCCGCCCGTGCTGAACCTCGGCGCGCATGTCGCTCCGCTCGGTATGAAGTTCTATACCGGCGATCAATTCCCCGCCGAGTACAAGAATAACATCCTGATCGCCGAGCATGGCTCCTGGAATCGTCACAAGTACCAGGGCGGCAATATCACGCGCGTGATCGTCGGCCCCGACGGCAAGAACGCCAAGAAGGAGGTGTTCGCCTCCGGTTGGATCGAGGGTGACCAGGGCTATCTCGGCCGTCCCAACGACATCATCCTCGCCAAGGACGGCTCGATCCTCGTCGCCGACGACTGGGCCGGCGCGATCTATCGCATCAGCTACAGCAAGAAGTAGCGTAAGACGACACGAGGCTGCGACCGGATGACGGTCGCAGCCTCTTTTGTTTGTGACAGGCTTGCAGCGGAACGCGTTCGTCATGCCCGGACTTGATCCGGGCATCCATCAAACGAGAAACCTCTTTGCAAACGGGATGGATTGCCGGGCCTACGCCAAGCAGGCGGGTCAAGCCCGGCAATGACAGTCGGAGAAATCAGCCATGCGAGCCGTTCGGTTTGGAATTCTGTCTGTGACGCTATCGCTCGCGGCACTTGCATTCGTCCGAGCTCAGGCCGCCGATAATGCCGCGATCCAGGAGAAGGCCGCCGTCTGCTCCGGCTGTCACGGCGAGAACGGCATTTCGCAGACGGAGAACATCCCCTCGCTGGCCGGCCAGCCTGATCAATTCATCCAGTGGCAGCTCGTGTTCTTCCGCGCCGGCTCGCGCAAGAACGACCAGATGCAGCCGATCGCCGAGGAGATCACCAACGAGGACATCCGCAATTTCGGCGCCTATTTCGCACAGATGACGCCGCCGAAGGCCGCGGAAGACGCGGATCCGGACCTGTCCAAAAAGGGCGCGCAAGTTGCCGTCGGCCGCCGCTGCGCCTCGTGCCATACGGATAGCTTTGCCGGCACCAAGGCCGTCGCGCGGCTCGCCGGCCAGCGCGAGGAATACCTGGTCAAGGCACTGCACGACTACAAGAGCAGCCAGCGCGTCGGCGGCGGCGGCGCTGCGATGGCCGATGTCGCCTATCACATGAGCGATGAGGAAATCACTGCCGTCTCGCACTATCTCGCGTATTTCAAGTAACGCGGAGTCGTTGCGGCGAACGCCGCTGTCGTCCCGGGGCGCGACGAAGTCGCGAGCTACGATGCGCAATTGCGCATCTGAGGACCCATAGCCACAGGATCAAGTTTGGCGAAGACTCGTGGTGACCAGCTCGCGTCATAACCACTCCCTGTGGTTATGGGTCCCGGGCTCGCGTTGCGCGCGCCCCGGGACGACAGTTGAGCGTGCGGTCAGCCCGCCCGCTGCCTCTCATACGCCTTCAGATGCGTATACGCGATGCGCAGCTTCGGCACCGGCACCTTGGCGGCGTCGGCGCGCGCGATGAGGTCGCCGATGACGTGATCGGCCTCGACCGGCAGGCCCGCCTTGATGTCGCGGAACATGGATGCCGTCATCGGCGATCCCTCGGTGGTGAGGTTGCCCTTCACGCGCTCGAAGAACGGGCCGCCCGGCGTGTAGCCCGACGCGGTGGCGATCGCGCTGGTCTCGTCCAGCATGCCGAGCAAAAAGTCCCGGCCGCCGGGGGCCGCGAGGATGTTGCCGACGGAGGTGCGCATCAGGCTGGTGCTTGCGGCGAGCGAAGACAGGAACACCCACTTCTCCCACATGTCCTGCATGATGTTCTGGCTGGCGGCGGCGCCATTGATACCGCTCTTGAAGGCCTCGTCGATCGCCTTGACCCGGTCCGAGAGCTTGCCGTCGCGCTCGCCGTAACTGAGCGACTGCATCGGCTGGAGCTGCACCACTTCGCGCTTCTCGTTCAGGGTTGCCGCGATGGCGCAGAGGCCGCCGAGCACGCGCTCCTTGCCGAATTTTTCGTCGAGCGTGTCGAGATGCTTCATGCCGTTGAGCATGGGGATGATCGCGGTATCAGGCCCGACCGCGGCCGCGAACGACTTGATGGCGTCGTCGAGGTCGAACGCCTTGCAGCTCAACAGCACGACGTCGAATTTGTCCTTGAGCGCATCGGCCTGAACGGTCGACGGATTCTTCAGCGTCACGTCGCCGTTCGGGCTCTTGATGACGAGGCCCGCGCTCGCCAGCTCGCTGGCGCGCCGCGGCCGGACCAGGAAGGTGACGTCGCGGCCGGCCTGTAACAGCCTGCCACCAAAATAGCCGCCGATGGCGCCGGCACCGACCACGAGGATACGCATGGGATTGTCCTTATTGTTGCTATTGGCGGTTTATCTATAGTCGTCATTGCGAGCGAAGCGAAGCAATCCAGAATCCTACCGCGATCACATTCTGTCGCCGGAGAACGAACGGACTACTTCTCCAGCACCATCTCCTCGACCTCGCGCAGCTGCTCCTTGCCGAAGAACATCTCGTTACCGACGAAGAAGGTGGGCGAGCCGAACGCACCGCGGGCAACGGCGTCCTCGGTGTTCTTGATCAGCTTGCCCTTGACCTCGGGCTCCTGGGCACGCGCGAACAGTTTTTGGGGATCGAGGCCGGAGGACGCCAGCGCCTTCGCCGCGACTTCCGGGTCGTCCATCTTCTTCGGCTCGCGCCACATGTGGTGGAAGGCGGCCTCGACATACTTTTCGAACACGCCCTCCGCCTGTGCCGCGATCGCGGTACGCATCAGGTTCAGCGTATTGACCGGGAAGAACGGATTCATGACATAGGGCTGGACCTTGAAGCGCTTGACGAAGCGCTCGGTCTCGACCGCCTGGAATTCGCGCTTGTTCTTGATGCCGGCGAGCGTTTCGGCCGGCGACTTGTTGTTGGTCGACTTGAAGATGCCGCCGAGCAGGATCGGCACGTACTCGAATTTGACGCCGATGCGCTGCTCGATCGCCGGGATCGCGAGATGACTGAGATAGGCGTTCGGGCTGCCGAAATCGAACAGGAATTGCGGGGCTGTGCGGGTCAAAATCGTTCTCCCTGACTTGGCTTTTGATCTGGCTTTTCATCCATTGTGGCGCAGGGCGCGCCACGGGTCCACCGTTTAATGATGGTCATAATATCTTGATGATCCGGTCAGATCAGACGCTGGATCGCGCGCCTGCGCCACACCGTGAGGTAATAGCCCATCTGCAAAACGAACATGGCGCAGAACACGATCGGATAGGCGGCCCACACACCTTTCAGGCCGATCGTGCGGCTCAGGATCACAGCGGCCGGCAGCTCGATCGCGACAATGGCGAAGATCGAGAGCAGCATTGGCGTCAAGGCGACGCCGGCCGCGCGCATGGCTCCGGAAAACACGGTGGCCAAGCCGAACGGCACCGAGCTCCACAGCGCGATGTGAAGCAGTCCCCCGGCGAGGTCGAGTACGGCACTGTCGGTGATGAAGAGGCCGAGCACGGCCCGCGGCGCCAGATAGATCAGCCCCACCAGCCCGCCGGTCAGGACGATGTTGAACATGAGGCCGGTGCGCACGATGCCATCGAGCAGCGTCCTGTCGCCGCCGCCGATGGCCTGTGCGCCGAGGATCGAGACCGCGATCGAAATCGACATTGCCGTGAACTGCGTGTAGCCCATCACCTGGTTGACCGCGCCATACGCGGCAGTGGCATCCGATCCAAAGCCGTTGACGAGCCCGAGCAGCACCAGCTCGGCGATCGCCATCACCACCATGCCGACCGCGCTCGGCAGTCCGATGCCGAGGATCTTTCCGAGCACGGCACGATTGAGCCGCAGATGACGCAGCAACGCGGCATCCGGTGCCAGTGCATGCTTCGTCCGCAGCAGATAGACGGCCAGTGCGAGCAGCGTCAGCGCGTTGGCAACCGCGGCCGCCCAGGCCGGACTGGTGATTCCGGCGGCAGGTATCCCGAACGCGCCGCGGATCAGCATCGGCGTCAGGATCAGTCCGATGGTGGTCGACAAGGCCAGCGCCAGCAGCGGCGTCACGGCATCACCGACGCCGCGGATCATCGCCGTCATCAGCAGGAAGACGAAGCCGAGCGGCATGGTGAGCAGCATGATGCGCGCATAGGCACTCGCCTGGTCGCGGATGTCCGCTGGCGTCGCGAGCATCGTCATCAGTTGCCGGCTGAAGAAGCCGCCGACCAATGCAACCGAAAGCGAGAGCAGCAGGCCGATCGCGAGCGTCGTGCCGACGACGATCCTGATCCTGCCGTGCTCGCCCGCGCCAAAGGCCTGGCCGATCAGCACCGTGGCACCGGTGCTCAGGCCCATGACGAAGGCGAACAGGAAGAACACCACCGGGAAGAACGCCGACACCGCGGCGAGCGCGTCGACGCCGATCATCTGGCCGAGATAGACGTTGCTGACGGTCCCGAACAGCGATTGCAGCGCGTTGCTCAGCACCAGCGGTGCGAGGAAGCGGAGGAATGTCGTCCAGAGCGGTTTTGGCGCGGACATGGATAGGCCTTTCATCAGGGCGTGCGAAGCCGTTGCCGCGCGATGCACGCGCGGCTCGGCCGTCGATGGGGTGAGAGAAAGTGCTGCGCCTAAGCGCGGTCGCTGTAGGCGAGCTTGACGATGTGGTCGCGGACGTCGACCGGCCAGTCGGCGATCAGTCCGGTGAAGCGCCGCCGGTCATCGGCGAACAGGGCGCGCGAAGCTTCCTCGAACTGCGGCAGATTACCCGCCATGGTCGACATGAAGTGATAGGCCGCATCGCGGGCCTGCCGCTCGCGGTCCTTGTCGCCGCTTACGCGTCTTGCCTCGTCGACGAGCTTTCGCAGCGCGACCGAGGCGCCGCCCGGCTGGGCTCCGAGCCACTCCCAGTGCCGCGGCAGCAGCGTCACCTCGCGCGCGACCACGCCGAGCTTGGGCCGGCCGCGCCCGCGCGGCTCGCTCGGTGGCGCGGTCTCCTCAACCGGCGGCGGGACAAGCTTCGCCACCCGCGCCAGCACCTCGCGATCCCCGCCGCGCAGATCGAAGTCGATCGGTCGGCCCGTGCTGTCCTCGAAGATGATGATGGGCTCGTCCGGCGGTGGCGTGATCCGCTTGACGACCAGCGCGACCTCTCCCGCTGGCCCGGACGCAAGGCGGCGGTGGCCCTGGAACGCTGTGAAAGTCCGTTGCATTGAAATCATTGCCATATTGATGACGTTGGCCTTTTAATATCCGGGTAAATTGCTGGCGTCAATATACCCGGGTGAAATTATCCGTCTGGATGGCTCGACATTGTGTTCCCGGGCTGGCACGAACGGCGCGGCCGACCGACCACGCCTAGCCTGGGGACCTCAACGATGCTGACCGTTCACCACCTCAACAATTCCCGCTCGCAGCGGGTGCTGTGGCTGCTCGAGGAGTTGGGCGTGCCCTACGAGATCGTGCGCTATCAGCGCCAGCCGGACATGCGCGCGCCGAAGGAGCTGCGCGCCATCCATCCGCTCGGCAAGTCGCCCGTCATCACCGACAACGGCAACACCATCGCCGAGTCAGGCGCGATCATCGAATACCTCATCGCCACCTACGGCAACGGCCGGCTGATTCCGCCGCCGAACACGCCGGAGCGGCTGCGCTTCACCTATTGGCTGCACTATGCGGAGGGCTCGGCGATGCAGCCGCTGCTGCTCAAGCTGCTGTTCACGCTGATGCCGAAGCGCGCACCCGCGCTGCTTCGCCCGCTGGTGCGCAAGGTCTCGAACCAGGCGCTCACCGCGCTGGTCAATCCGCAGCTCAAGCAGCACATGGATTATTGGGAAGGCGAGCTCGGCAAGAGCGAGTGGTTCGCCGGCAGCGAATTCACCGCCGCCGATATCCAGATGAGCTTCCCGCTCGAAGCCGCGCAAGCGCGCGGCGGGCTCGAGCTCGGCCATCCCAAGGCGATGGCATTCCTGGAGCGCATCCACGCGCGGCCGGCCTACGCCAGAGCGCTGGAAAAGGGCGGGCCGTATCAGGTGGGACGGTAAGTTTCCTCACCGCCCCGGGGTGATAACGCCGGATTAGTCCGCGTGCAGCACGCGCCCGCGCGTCTCCGGCAGCGCGAAGGCGGCAATGAAGAACAGCACGTAAGCCACCACCGCGAACATCGCGATCGCGTTGGCGAGCGACGTCGTCGCCGAGAGCGCGCCGACCAGGAATGGAAACAGCGCGCCGATGCCGCGGCCGAAATTGTAGCAGAAGCCCTGGCCGGAGCCGCGCAGCCGCGTCGGATAGAGCTCGGTCAGGAACGCGCCGATCCCTGAGAAATAGCCCGAGGCGAAGAAGCCCAGCGGGAAGCCGAGCACCCACAGGATCTCGTTGGTCAGCGGCAGCTGCGTGTAGAGCAGCACCACGGCCATGGCGCCGATCGAGAAGATCAGGAACAGATTGCGCCTGCCGATGCGATCCGCGAGCCAGGCCCCGACGAGATAGCCGATGAAAGAGCCGATGATCAGCGTCGAGAGATAACCGGTCGAACCGACGATCGACAGGTGCCGCTCCTTGGTCAGGAACTGCGGCACCCAGAAGGTGACGGCGTAGTAGCCGCCCTGGCAGCCGGTCGCCATCAGCGAGGCCAGGATCGTGGTCTTCAGGATCGGGCCGGAGAAGATTTCCCAGAGCGCAGGACGATCGCCGCTCGCTGCCTGCTTGGCGCGCGCTTCCACCGCGATCTCCGGCTCGGTGACGGAGCGGCGGATGTAGAACACCAGCAGCGCCGGCAGTGCGCCGATCACGAACATCCAGCGCCACGCCGTCTCCGGCGGCAAAGCCGAGAACAGGATTGCCTGCGACAGCACCGCGAGACCCCAGCCGACCGCCCAGCCTGACTGCACCGAGCCGACTGCGCGTCCACGATATTGCGGCCGGATCGCCTCGCCCATCAGCACGGCGCCGGCCGCCCACTCGCCGCCGAAGCCGAGGCCGAGCACGGCGCGTGCGATCAGGAGCTGGTCGAAATTCTGCACGACCGCGCAGACCAGCGAGAAGAACGAGAACCAGATGATGGTGATCTGGAGCGTCCTGACACGTCCGATATGATCGGAGAGATAGCCGCCGAGCCAGCCGCCGATCGCGGAGGCCAGCAGCGTCACGGTGCCGGCGAGTCCGGCCGAGGCCGCATCGACCTTCCACAGCGCGATGATGGTGCCGATCACCAGCGGATAGATCATGAAGTCCATGCCGTCGAGCGCCCAGCCCGCCGCGCAGGCCCAGAACGTCCGTCGCTCCGGCGCGTTCATGTCGCGATAGAAGGCGAGAAGGCTGGTGTCTTCGATCTCCGCGCGCTCAATGCGCTGGGTCGGATCGGCTGTGCTCATGTGCGTTTCCCCGGCGGTCCCTTGAAGCTGCGCGGTGGTAGCACGCACGGCAGCCCGCGCAAGCAGGCGCGCGCTGCCGTGCCATGCAACGGCGAGACTACTGTCCCGCGGCCTCCGCGCCGCGGGTACGCGGATCGGGCGCGCCGAGTGGACCGTTCGGCGTCACCAGAATCGAATTGGCCGAGGTCTGTCCCATCGGCTCGACGATGAGGTGATCCATCGCCTTCAGCTCGAACAGCACATTGCCGGGAAAGCCGCTCTCGACGCGCACCTCGTCCGGCAGCCATTGATGGTGCAGCCGTGGCGCAGCGACGGCGGCGGCAACATCCATCTTGTAGTCGAGCACGTTGACGATGACCTGGAGCACGGTCGAGATGATGCGGCTTCCGCCGGGCGAGCCCGTCACCAGCACCGGCTTGCCGTCCTTGAGCACGATGGTCGGGGACATGGAGGACAACGGCCGCTTGCCGGGTCCGGGCAGATTGGGCTCGAAGCCGACGAGGCCGTAGGCGTTGGAAGCGCCGACCGCGGCGGTGAAATCGTCGAGCTCGTTGTTGAGCAGCACGCCGGTTCCGTCGGCAACGAGGCCGACGCCATAGCTGAAATTGAGCGTGGTGGTGTTGCTGACGGCATTGCCGCCGGCGTCGACGACGGAAAAGTGCGTGGTGTTGGTGCCCTCGCGCGGCGCGGGAGGGGCGGAGACGAGCTGCTTCGACGGCGTGGCGCGCTCCGTGGAGATGCCGGCGCGCAGCTTGGCGGCGTAGTCCTTGGCAGTGAGCGTGTCGATCGGCGCATTGACGAAGGCGGGATCGCCGAGATAGCGCGCACGATCCGCATAGGCGCGCTTCATGGCTTCGATCAGCAGATGCAGCGAGGCCGGCGACCCCTGTTTCAGATCGGCCAGCTGAAAGCCCTCGAGGATGTTGAGCGTCTCCACCAGCACCACGCCGCCGGAGGACGGCAGCGGCATCGAGACAATGTCGTAGCCGCGATAGGTGCCGTGCACCGGGGCACGGATCACCGCCTGATAGGATTTCAGATCGGCCGGCGTCATGATGCCGCCGGCGTCAGTCACGGCCTTGGCGAGCTTGTCCGCGACCGGCCCCTCATAGAAACCGCGCGGCCCCTGTGCGGCGACGGCCGACAGCGTTTCGGCGAGATCACTCTGCACCAGCCTGTCGCCTTCGCCGAGCGGTGTGCCGTCGGGGCGCGAGAAGATCTTGGCCGACGACGGCCAGCGCGCCAGCCGCCGGTGCCAACCCGGCAGCGTGTCGGCAAGGTCGTCGGTGACGACAAAACCGTCGCGGGCGAGCCCAATCGCGGGCTCGAGCAGCTGTGCCAGCGTGAACCGGCCCGAGCCGTATTTTTCCAAGGCCAGCACAAGACCTGCGACGGTGCCGGGCACGCCGACGCCGAGCGCGGAATCCCGCGACTTCGCCGCATCGGGCTTGCCGTCAGCGCCGAGGAAGATCTGCGGGGTGGTCGCAGCCGGCGCGGTCTCGCGATAGTCGATCGTGATGTCTTCGTTGCGCTCGGCCGAATGGATCACCATGAATCCGCCGCCGCCGATATTGCCGGCGCGCGGATACGTCACGGCCATCGCAAAGCCGGTGGCGACCGCGGCATCGACCGCGTTGCCGCCGCGGCGCAGGATGTCGGCGCCGACTTGCGCCGATATCTTTTCCTGCGCCACCACCATGCCGTGCTCGGACGGAACGGCGTGCACCGTGTCGAGCGCGGGTGGGACATAGGCTCGCCGCGCATCCTGTGCGGTGGCAGACGAAAAACCAAACGCCAGAGTGGCAATGAAGGCGAAAAATGTCCGCCGTGTCGGATATGACGACATCATCAAGCTTCCGTCGCGGCCTCAGGCCAGTTCCCACGCGTCGCTTCAATGCTATACGCTTTGCCCCAACAGAGGCAAAACTGTTCGTGATGGGGACTGGAATATGACGACGATCGCCTCGGATGCGCGCTTGGCCGGCGCGCAGCGGACCTATCCGCCGCGCGCCGCCGTTATCAGCTGGATCTTCTTCGATTGGGCCGCGCAGCCTTATTTCACGCTGATCACGACCTTTGTTTTCGCACCCTATTTCGCCACCAGCATTGCGCCAGATGCCGCCACCGGCCAGTCGTTGTGGGGCTTTGCGATGGCAGCCGCGGGCCTCGCGATCGCGCTGATGTCGCCGGTGCTCGGCGCCATCGCCGATGCCTCGGGCCGCAGGAAGCCGTGGATCGCGGGATTCGGCACACTGCTGGTGCTGGCGGCCAGCACGCTGTGGATCGGCAAGCCCGGCGATCCCACCATCATTGCGCCGCTACTCACCGCGGTCGCGCTCGCCAGCGTCGGCGCGGAATTCGCCACCGTCTTCAACAACGCGATGATGCCGACCCTGGTGCCGCCTGAGCGGATCGGCCGGCTCTCCGGCACCGGCTGGGCCACGGGTTACATCGGCGGCATCGTCAGCCTCGTCATCGTGCTCGGCTTTCTCGCCGCCAATCCCGAGACCGGCCGCACGTTGCTCGGCTTCAAGCCGCTGTTCGGGCTCGATCCGGTCAGCCATCAGGGCGATCGCATCGTGGGACCGCTGACCGGGCTGTGGTTCATCATCTTCGTGACACCGTTATTCCTGTTCACGCCGGATTATCCGGCGAAGCATCCGGTGCGCGAGGCGCTGCGCGAGGGATTGTCGGATCTCAAGCAATCGATCAAGGGTCTCCCGCAGCGGAAATCGCTCGCGGCATTCCTGCTCGCCAATATGATCTACACCGACGGCCTGGTGTCGCTGTTCGCGTTCGGCGGCATCTATGCCGCCGGCACCTTCGGCTGGCACACGATCCAGATCGGCACCTTCGGCATCATGCTCGCGATTGCCGGCGCCCTTGGCGCATGGCTTGGCGGCAAGCTCGACGACGGTCTCGGGCCGAAGCGCGTCATCGCCGGCAGCCTGCTTGTTCTGTTGCTGGCGGTGGCGGCGATTCTTCTGGTCGACAAGGACAGCGTCCTGTTCGTCAAGGTTGCGCCGCCTCTTCCGGGCGCGCCCCTGTTCTCGAGCGCGGCCGAGCGCGCTTATCTCGTGTTGGGTTGTCTCATCGGCGCTGCCGGCGGCCCGCTTCAGGCCGCCTCGCGCACTCTGCTGATCCGTCTCGCGCCGAAGGATCGCATCGCGCAGTATTTCGGCCTGTTCGCGCTGACGGGGAAGGTAACGTCCTTCATCGGCCCGCTGCTGATCGGCATGATCACCGCGGTGACGGCGAGCCAGAAGGCCGGCATGGCCGTGCTGGTGGTGTTCTTCGTCGCGGGGCTGGGGTTGTTGATGCGGGTACGGGATTAGTGGCGTAGCCCGGATTTCGCTGCGCTCCATCCGGGCTACGCTCGCGGTGAGTTAGTGCCTAAAGTGCCGCGTGCCCGTGAACACCATGGCGATGCCATGCTCGTCGGCGGCCTTGATCACCTCGTCGTCGCGCATGGAGCCGCCGGGCTGCACCACGGCGGTGGCGCCGGCCTCGATGCAGGCGAGCATGCCGTCGGCGAACGGGAAGAACGCATCCGACGCCACCACCGAGCCCTTGGTGAGCGGCTCTGCGAGCTTGAGCTCATTCGCCGCGTCCTGCGCCTTGCGCGCCGCGATCCGCGCTGAATCCACCCGGCTCATCTGGCCCGCGCCGATGCCGACGGTGGCGAGATCCTTGGCGTAGATGATGGTGTTAGACTTGACGTGCTTTGCCACGCGGAACGCGAATTTCAGATCGCGCATCTCGGCGTCATCAGGCGCACGTTTGGTCACGATCTTGAAGGTCATGTCGTCGACCACCGCGTTGTCGCGGCTTTGCACGAGGAGGCCGCCAGCCACCGTCTTGGCGGTGAGGCCAGGCGCGCGCGGATCGGGCAGGCTGCCGGCGAGCAGCAGGCGGAGGTTCTTGCGCGCGCCGATGATGGCGATCGCCTCCTCGCTGGCATCGGGCGCGATGATCACCTCGGTGAAGATCTTCGTGATCTCGCGCGCGGTGTCGGCGTCGAGCGCGCGGTTCATTGCGATGATGCCGCCGAACGCCGAGGTGGAATCGCAGGCCAGCGCCTTGCGATAGGCGCTGACGAGATCGGAGCCTTCGGCGACGCCGCATGGATTGGCGTGCTTGACGATGACGCAGGCCGCGGTGCGCTTGGCGTCGAACTCGCCGATGCACTCATAGGCCGCATCGGTGTCGTTGATGTTGTTGTAGGAGAGCTCCTTGCCCTGGAGCTGCCGCGCGGTCGAGACGCCCGGCCGCTTGTCGGGCGTCGCATAGAACGCCGCGGTCTGGTGCGGGTTCTCGCCATAGCGCAGCGACTGGATCAGTCTGCCGCCGAAGGCGCGGAAGTCGGGCGCGTCGATTTCGAGCTGGCGGTTGAACCAGTTCGAGATCGCGGCGTCATAAGCTCCGGTGCGCGCATAGGCCTTTGCGGCAAGCCGCCGGCGCAGTTTCAACGTCGTCGATCCGTTGTTGGCGGCGAGCTCGTCGAGCACGGCCTTGTAGTCCTCGGCCTCGACCACGACGGCGACGTCGTCATGGTTCTTCGCCGCGGCGCGGATCATTGCGGGGCCGCCGATGTCGATGTTCTCGATGCAATCCTCGAAGCCCGCGCCTTTGTCGACGGTCGCTTCGAACGGATACAGGTTGACGACCAGGAGATCGATCGGCGCGATGCCGTGCGCCTTCATCGCCTCCGCATGTTCCTTGTTGTCGCGGATCGCGAGCAGGCCGCCATGCACCTTCGGATGCAGCGTCTTGACGCGGCCGTCCATCATCTCGGGGAAGCCGGTGAGGTCGGAAACGTCCTTCACCTTGAGGCCGGCCGCGGCGATCGCCTTGGCGGTGCCGCCGGTCGAGACCAGCTCGACATCGTGCGCGGCAAGCGCCTTTGCGAACTCGATCAGGCCGGTCTTGTCGGAGACGGAGAGAAGAGCACGGGTGACGCGGCGGGGATGGTCAGTCATGAGCAAGATCCTCTGTCTTAAGGAGTGTCTATGCCCAGGCGCGCGGCTTCTATATCTCGCGCTTCCCGATGGTGCTCCATCCAAGGTCGCCAGTCGCGCGAGCGAGGGCTCGATAGCAGCTTTCGGCCGTTTTCACAACGATGAGATGGGGCCGAATCGTGCGCGTTTACAGCGGAAGTTCCGGCTCGCGCCGGGCGTTGCGGCGGGCATTGGTGACCGCAGGCGATGCAGTGGAGCGGACGAAGCTCCAGCGGATCGACGGCGCCTGCCGCGCATCCTGCCGGATCACGATCTGCGCGGTGCGGCGCGGGCCGTCATTGCCGGCCAGGAACACGCTGTCCTCGAGGTCGACCTTGTCGTCCAGCGCCTCGAAGGTCCAGACGTCGCGGTTCGGCAGCACCAGCATGACGCCACGGGCATCCGACAGCCGGCTCGCCTTCACCGCCGGATGCAGATGGAAGCGTAGCGCGAAGTCGGCGTCGGCACCCTTGAAGCGTCCGCCCTGAGGCGGCGACAGCGTGTCCTCGCCGTCGATGCGTGCGCCGTCATTGGCGACCATCAGCACGCGGCGATGGATCGCGCCGAATTTCGCGAGATAGCCGTCGTGCGAGGTCGTGAGCAGCGTGCCGTTCTGCACGATCTCGCGATAGCTCTCGACCTCGACCGGGCCGCTGGTGACGGGCGAGCCGTGCAGGAGGCGCTTCATCGCCGACATCTCGACGAATTGGCATGAGGACGTCTCATGATAGGTCAGCGTCGAATGCGCCGCGGTGCCGCGTGCGAACGGCCGCCAATTGTCGCGGCCCGTGGTCGGCATGCCGCAATTGGTGACGATGCGGCTGATGCCGGAAGACAATTCGAACGACAGGCAGCCGGCATGGGCGTCGTGGCTGACGCCGGCCGGCGGCGGCGGGCCGGTGTCGATGATCAGCGTGGTCTGGCCGGCGTCGAGGCGCTGGAAGCCGGTATGTGGCATGTTCGCCATCGGCGCGCCGTGGGTGTCGTCATAGGCGAGCAGCGTGGCGAGCAGGTCCGAGGGCGTCGCGCTCATGCCGTTGAAGAGTGCGAAATTGCCGTCGCCGTGCCGGAAGAAGCGCAGCATCGGCATCATGCGGTCGATCGCGTTGAGCAGCGCCGGCGGCGGCGCAATGTTGCGCGCGGCAAAGGTCTGCCGCAGCGGCAACAGGTCGATCAGGAGCTCGATCAGCGCGCCCGGATTGCGGGAGATGTGGCCGCCATCGGGCAGGATCTGCCGCTGCAACTCGTCCGAGAGCTTTTTCGAGGCACTGCGGATCTGCCGCGCCTGGTTGGCAAGGCACAGCGCCGCGTAGCACAGCGCGATCAGCACCTGGAGCTTCGGCACCCCGTCGGGAATGTTGACCATGGTGTAGCGCAGGAAGCGGATCTCCCGCGCCAGCGCCCGCAGATAACGGCGATAGAATTTGTTGTCGGTGTCGTTGAGCACCAGCGGTGCCTGCGACAGCAGCGAGATCACACGCCGCGCCAGCACGTCGGCACGCCGCGCGACGGCGCGGCGCTTGTTGGCGGGGTTGGCGATCCAATCCTCGACCAGCGCGCGCGCATTGGCGCGCGTCAGCGCGGTGTCGGCGGCGCGCAGATGGCGCAGCCAGCCGAAGCCGAGCAGCGCGACCTCCCAGTCTTCCGACGGCGGTTCGAGGTCGAAGATCGAGCGGCCGTGGCAATTGACGATCTTGCCGGCGAAGACGAAGCGGCCGGCATAGATCTCTGCGGCGCGGGTCGCGTCCGCGGTGCGCAGGTCATGCGGCGCGATGATCAGCCGGTCGGTACGGCCGGGCCAGACCCGCGATAGCGCAACGGAACCGCCGCTCGCGCGCGCGAGCATGTTCCGCGCGAAGCGGTTCATCACCAGCGTCGAGATACGTCTGCGTTGAGCGACCGACACGCCTTGCCTTGAAGGGGGAGAGGATTAACGACGAATCCTTCTTAATCCCAAAATTGGACGTCTGACACCATCTTGAAGCGTCGCGAATCAGCGCTGGCGCAAAAACCGGTGCAAAATCAGGATTTAACGAGCCGGGCTGCGTAGAAACCGTCGAGCCCGCCGAGCTTGGGATCGGCGTTCGGCAGGTGGCTGGGCAGCGTGCGCAGGTCGCCTTCCGTGGTGATGATCTCGCTGAGCCCCGAGACCTCGGAAGCTTCGATCGGCACGCGGCGCAGGCCGCCCTCCGTGGCAAGTAGCGCCGCGATCGCCTGCTCGCCCTCTTCGGGTTCCAGCGAACAGGTGCAGTAGACCAGCGTCCCGCCCGGCTTGAGCAGCGAGACGGATTTCTTCAGCAGCCGCTGCTGGAGCGCGGTCAGGGCGGCGACGTCGGATTCCTGCCGGAGCCAGGCAACGTCGGGATGGCGCCGGATCGTTCCGGTCGATGTGCAGGGCGCATCGATCAGGATGCCGTCAAAACCTTCGGCAGGGCCGGCCCATTCCACGGCGTCGGCGACGACAGTCTCGGCCTGGAGCGACAGTCGCGTCAGATTCTCGCGCAGACGCGCCACCCTGGCGGGTGAGCGGTCGATCGCCGTGACATGCGCGCCGGCCTGTGCCAGTTGCGCGGTCTTGCCGCCCGGGGCGGCGCAGAGATCGGCTACGGCCTTGCCTTTGATGTCGCCAAATAGCCGAGCCGGCAACGCGGCGGCGGCATCCTGCACCCACCATTGCCCCTCGGTGAAGCCGGGCAGCATGGTCACGGCGCCGTGCAGCACCGTGCGCACCGATCCGGTCGGCAGTACTTCACCGTGCAGCCGGTTCGCCCATTGCGCGGCGTCCGATTTCACGGTGAGGTCGAGCGAGGGCTCGTGGCCGAGCGCCAGCGCCATGTCTCTTGCGGTCGCCTCGCCGTAATGCGCGCTCCAGCGCGCGAGCAGCCAGGGCGGCAAGTCCAGCGATTGCGTGGCAACTTCATCCACCAGCGCCTTGCCCTCGCGCGCGCAGCGGCGCAGCACGGCATTGACGAGGCCGGCATAACGCGCGGCACGCCGGTCGGATTGAACGAGGCGGACGGAGAGATCGACCGCGGCGTGATCGGGCACGTCCATCCAGAGAATCTGGGCGGCGCCGATCAGGAGTGCGCTCTGCGCGCGCGGCGCTTCGGAGGGAATGCCCTTGTCGAGCAAGCGGGACAGCACATGGCCGAGCGTGCCGAGCCGACGCAGTACGGTCGCGACCAGGCGGCGCATCAGCGCGCGGTCGCGGTCGGCGAGCGTCTTCAATCCGGGGTGGGCACCGCTGCCGTCGAGCTGATCGTCAAGCGTGCGGTGCTTGTGCAGCACGCCGTCGACGATGTCAGCGGCGATCCGCCGCGCCGCGAGACCAGGCACTTCGGACGGAGGAGCGAAACGTTGAGATGGCATGCGGCTTAAGGTTCTTGGCGAGCGGCAGTTCCGCCGCAATGGGCGCATGCCTCGAGAGACGTATCTCTGGCATGCGAATATGCCAAATGTAAGAATGGCCTCTCGCGTTTACAGCCCGCCATGACCATCTCAGCAATGCGTTATTGGACGTCGCACACCCCGTGATCCTGCGCTAGGAACCGCCGAGATGAGTGACCAGCCCCCCGTTCCCGATCGCAAGCCGCTCCCGCCGGCCGCCCAGCGCGCGCTGGCCGAGGCGGAAGCGCGCCGGCAGGCTGCTGCTGCCCACGCCGCGGCGGCGCCGAAGGAATTGCAGGGACCGAAGGGACCTGAGCCCACCCGCTACGGCGATTGGGAGCGCAAAGGTATCGCCTCGGACTTTTGAGGCTGGCTTTTGAGGCTATCTTGCCGGATCGCCCGACTCAGCCCTAGCGTGCGCGGATGCCGCGTTTCGATCCCAGCCATCCATACCGGCCCTCATACAGTGGTTCGCCGTTCAGCCGTCACTTCTCGGGGCTGTTGCCGTGGATGTTCGTGGTCGCAATCGTGGTGGCCGTCGTGCTTACGTTCCGGCACGGGATGAACTGGCCCTTCCCGCATGCGATCGACGGTCAATCGCGAGATGCCCAGATCATTTTGCAGCAGGCCAATCGAGACATCCGTCAGCCGGTCGACGTCATTCGCACGATCGACGGCGATACCTTTCTCGCTCGCGTGCGCCAGCGCGACGGACGCGTTCTCGTTGCGCGCGTTCGCCTGCGCGGTATCGATGCGCCGGAGATGAAAGCATCCTGCCAGGATGAATTGGACAAGGCTCAAGCGGCGACCGGCGCCCTGCGCGATCTGCTCGGCCAGGGCGGCGTGACGATCGCCAATCTCGGCCCCGACAAATACGGCCGTGTTCTCGCCAATGTCGCGACAAGGCGAACTGCGGACGTATCTGCCGCGTTGCTCGCGGGCGGTTACGCGCGGAGCTACAATGGCGGCCATCGCGACGGCTGGTGCGCGCGCGGCTGGCGCTTCTGGTAACAAAAAAGCCGCGTCGAAAGACGCGGCTCTTGCCGTCTTGCCCCGATCCCGACGATCAGCGCCCCACGACCACCGTCGTGCCGACGGAGACGCGGCTGTAGAGATCGGTGATGTCGTCGTTGAGCATGCGGATGCAGCCGTAGGAGACGAAGCCGCCGACCGAGCCCGGCACATTGGTGCCGTGGATGGCATACTCGCCGCCGGCCAGCGTCATCGCGGCGACGCCCATCGGGTTATGCGGTGAGCCGCCCGGGATCACGTCGGGAAGCTGCGGCTTGTCGCGCTTCACTTCGGCGGGCGGCGACCAGGCCGGATTGCGATACTTGCCGTCGATGCGGGTGGTGCCGGCCCACTGCTTGCCGGACTTGCCGACGCCGACCGGGTAGCGCACGGCGTGGCCGTCATCGAGGATGAGATAGAGCCGCCGCTCGTTGGTTTTGACCACGATGGTACCGGGTGAATAGTTGGCGACGTGCGTCCCAACCATTTCCGGCCGCGCCTCTGCGGCCGTCGACATCAAGACCCCAGCCCCGATGGTGGCGGCGAGCGCCACAGCAATCTTTACCGACATCAATTTTTCCTCTGCCCCGAACGGATCGTCCAAAACTACGCAGCACCGGCAATTGCCCGCTTGCCCGGATATTCTTAACCGCGCCTGTTAACCGGATGGTTTCCACGCGCGGCCGGCAAGGGCCCGCCAGCACGCGGAACAAAGAAAATGTTCGAAATAAAGTAAATGACAAGAAAACAACACTTGGCTGGAAAGACGCGGGCGCGGCTGATCGCGCCCTGACAAGTGCGTGAGGGTGTGAACGGCTGTTATTTCGGGGGCTCTGTGTCCCGGACGCGCTGCAGCGCCTTGGCGCTGCTGCGCAGAGCCGGGACCCAGGAGGCCACACTCTCCGCCGTTGGATGGGCCCTGTCTCAGCAGCGCACCGCGAAGTGCGCGCTGCGCTGCGTCCGGGGCACGAGAACGTGCCTTATGCCGACTTCTTGTTCTGCCGGTTCTTGACGAGATCGTCGACGACGGCCGGATCGGCGAGCGTCGAGGTATCGCCGAGGCTGCCCGGCTCGTCCTCGGCGATCTTGCGCAGGATGCGGCGCATGATCTTGCCGGAGCGGGTCTTGGGCAGACCGGGCGAGAACTGGATCTGGTCGGGCGCGGCGATCGGGCCGATCTCCTTGCGCACCCATGTGACGAGCTCCTTGCGCAATTCGTCGGTCGGCTCGACGCCGGCCATCAGGGTGACATAGGCGTAGATGCCCTGGCCCTTGATGTCGTGCGGGTAACCGACCACGGCGGCCTCAGACACCTTCTCGTGCGCGACCAGCGCGCTTTCGACTTCCGCGGTGCCCATGCGGTGGCCGGAGACGTTGATGACGTCGTCGACGCGGCCGGTGATCCAGTAATAGCCGTCGGCATCGCGCCGGCAGCCGTCGCCGGTGAAATACTTGCCCTTGTAGGTCGAGAAATAGGTCTGCTCGAAGCGGGCGTGATCGCCATAGACCGTGCGCATCTGGCCCGGCCATGACCGCGTCAGGCACAGATTGCCTGATGTCTCGCCGTCCAGCACCTTGCCGTCGGCATCGACGATCTCAGGCACGACGCCGAAGAACGGCTGCGCCGCCGAGCCCGGCTTCAGCTTGGTCGCGCCCGGCAGCGGCGTGATCAGGATGCCGCCGGTCTCGGTCTGCCACCAGGTGTCGACGATCGGGCAGCGGTCGTCGCCGACGACGCGGTGATACCACTCCCAGGCTTCGGGATTGATCGGCTCGCCGACCGAGCCAAGCAGCCGGAGGCTTGCACGCGACGTCTTCTTCACGGGCTCGTCGCCGCTCTGCATCAGTGCGCGGATCGCGGTCGGCGCGGTGTAGAAGATGTTGACCTTGTGCTTGTCGATCACGTTCCAGAAACGGGAATTGTCCGGATAATTCGGCACGCCTTCGAACATCAGCGTGGTCGCACCGTTCGCCAGCGGCCCATAGAGGATGTAGCTATGTCCGGTGACCCAGCCGACGTCGGCGGTGCACCAGTAGATGTCGCCGTCGTGATAGTCGAAGACGTATTGATGCGTCATCGCGGCGAACACGAGATAGCCGCCCGAGGTGTGCAACACGCCCTTGGGCTGGCCGGTCGAGCCCGACGTGTAGAGGATGAACAGCGGATCCTCGGCGTGCATGTGCTCGGCCCGGCATTCCGTCGTCACCATCTTGGCGGCGTCGTGATACCAGAGATCGCGCGACGGATTCATCTCGACCGTGCCGCCGGTGCGCTTGACAACGACGACCCAGTCGACGCCGTCGGCCTTGACGAGCGCTGCATCGACATTGGCTTTCAGCGGCACCTTCTTGCCGCCGCGCAGGCCCTCGTCCGCCGTGATGATCACCTTGGATTGGCAGTCGTTGATGCGCTGGGCGAGGCTGTCGGGCGAGAAGCCCGCGAACACCACGGAGTGGATCGCGCCGATCCGCGCGCAGGCCAGCATCGCGTAGGCCGCTTCGGGAATCATCGGCAGGTAGATGGTGACGCGGTCGCCCTTCTTGACGTTGCGGGTGCGCAGGATGTTGGCCATCCGGCAGACCTCGTCGTGCAGCTCCTTGTAGGTGATGTGCCTGGATTGCGAGGGATCGTCGCCCTCCCAGATGATCGCGGTCTGGTTGGCGCGCTTGTGCAGATGCCGGTCGATGCAATTATGGGCGACGTTGAGGATTCCGTCCTCGAACCATTTGATCGAGATGTTGCCGGGCGCGAAGGAGACGTTCTCGATCTTCGTCGGCGCGTGCATCCAGTCGATACGCTTGGCCTGCTCGGCCCAGAAGGCGTTCGGGTCCGCGATCGAGCGGGCATACATGTCCTTGTACTTGGCTTGGTCGATCCAGGCGCGCTTGGCCCATTCCGCGGGGACGTCGTAGGTCTTCTCGGACATGCTTCCCTCCAGATACGGCAAGCCGAGCCCAGGCGACTGGCGAGCCGACGTCATCGTTGAACCGATTATGCGTCCGCCTAACCGGACCCGACAAGGAGCACAAGCTGGACCTTCGACGAGCAGGCGGCCATGCGGAAGATCAACGCCGCCTGGCGCGACTGTCGCAGATCTGAAACAGGCCGGCGCGGCTTTCCAGGTCTTTACCAGATCGCCGGAAGAGGCCCGTGCAGGGCGCCCATGCGCCGCAGGAGGTATTTAGAAACCGTCTGTCACTGATTCGGGACTCGCAATGCGGTTCGGAACACCCTAAATGGCCAACCCGGGTCCAACGAGACCGTCCAAGAGACCCTTGGAACAAAAATCAGAACAGCGGCATTGACCGATAACAGACAGGGCTAAGGCTTAAGACTATGATGGATCAGCAGAATCTCGGGACGATGCGGCTCGCTTCGGCCGATCCTGCTGCTGTCGCGCTGGCCAAAGCCCTCGGACAATGGCCGAAACCGGCCGGTTCCGCCCGTCTCAGCCCGAAAAAGGTCTTCGACACCGCGCCTGCGACCTCGGTTGAGGCGATCGCCAAGGAGCTGGGCCTGCGGCTCGGCGACCAGAACGAGCTGACCATCCGGCGCATCAAGCGCGGCAAGGGCTATTCCTTCGTCCGTCCCAACGGCGCGCATATCCGCGACGCCCGCACCATCCGCCGGCTGCACGCCATGGCGGTGCCGCCGGCCTATCGCCAGGTGCGCTACTCGGCCGATCCGAGCTCGCATCTCCAGGCGGTGGGACGCGATGCCGCGGGCCGGCTGCAATACCGCTACCACGCCGATTGGGAAAAGGTCCGCGAGCACCGCAAGGCGCACCGGCTGGAAAAGCTCGTCGGCGCGCTGCCAAAGATCCGGCGCAAGGTCTCGGCGTTCCTGTCGGGCGACGAGCCGACGCGTGAATTCGCACTCTCGGCCGTGATCGAGCTGATCGCGCGCACCGCGATCCGTCCCGGCAACGAATCCTATGCCCGCCTCAACGGCACCCGCGGTGCCACCACGATGCTGAAGTCGAACGTTACGCTCGAGGACGATTCCTTCGTGCTGACCTTCAAGGCCAAGGGCGGCAAGGCGGTGCGAAAAGAGTGCGACGCTGCGAAGCTGGTGCGCGCCATCGGCATCCTGAACGGCGTTCCCGGCAAGCGCATGTTCCAGTATCGCGACGCCTACGGCATCGTGCGCGCGGTCAGCACCACGCAGGTGAACGCGTTTCTGCGCGAGATCGCCGGCATCAAGATTTCGCTGAAGGATTTTCGCACGCTGATGGCGTCCGCAGTCGTGGTGGAATCGCTGTCGCGGATCACGCCGGCGACCAGCCAGCGCGGCCGCAAGAAGCAGGTGCTGGACGCGATCCGCGCCGCAGCCGACAAGCTCTCCAACACGCCGGCGATCTGCCGCAAGAGCTACGTCCACGACACCATCGTCACCGCCTTCGAGGACGGCATCCTCGAACGCTTCGCCGCGACCATGAAGGGCCAGCGTTCGCAGGCCAGGCGCGAGCAACTGTTGCAGCAGGTGGTGGCGACCGCGGCAGTTTAAGCGGCGGTGCCGTAGGGTGGGCAAAGGCGCGAAGCGCCGTGCCCACCGTTCTTCACGACATTGTTGATAGGCCGCGTGGGCAAGCTTCGCTTTGCCCACCCTACGAGATCTACATCTTGTCTGAGATACCCTTGTCCGGACCGGGATCGCTGCCCGCGGCGGCGCTCGTCAGCCGGCCCAGATAATGCGCCCATCCTTTCGCGTGCGCGGCGGCCTGTTCCTCGGTCGGGAGCCCGCTATGGGTCATGCGCAGCAGCGTGCCGCCGTCGCGCTCGATCAGGTCGATCTCGATCAGGCTCGAGCCGGGCGGAACTTCCTGACCGCCCTCCCAGCCGAACGTATAGGCCAGACGATGCACTGGCACGACCTCGCGGAAGGTGCCGCGGCCGACGCCGCCACGCGGGCCGATGCCCTTGAGGAGATAGAGCCCGCCGGGATGCGGCTCCGTGGTCGCGTCGGAGCCCATCCAGCTCAGGATTTTCTCGGGGTCGGTCAAATAGGCGAAGACGGTGGCGCGGGGGGCTGCGATCTGGGTTTCGCGTCGCACTACGAATGGCTCGGTCATCGGCGATCATCCCTGGGCTGATCCCGGGACATGGCGGCGGTGGAGCTGTGCGTCAAGGATTGCCGTGACAAAGATGGCCGACCTTCGCCATCATCGGGTCATGCAACTCTCCCGGACCCTCGCCTGGCTCGTCGATGCCGCCTCGGATTGCCCCGGGGCCGACCGTCTGCTCGCGGAACTCGGCGCTCATCTGGTCGCCGACGGTGTGCCGCTTGCGGCAGGCAGCCTGACATTGGAGGTGCCGCATCCGCTGATCGCGAAGCGGACCTGGCTGTGGCGCGCGGAGAACGGCCGGGTCATCGAGGCGCTCGGCTTCGCACCAAGTGGGCTGGCGCCCGACCCGCCCAATGATGCCGGCCGCCGCTGGCTGCGCGACATCGCGGGCGGCGAGGTGCACGAAGAGGTGGTCGGACGACCAGATGGGCCGCAGCTCGGCTGGATCGGGCCGCGTCCGTTCACCGCAGACGAGATCGAGCAATTGCGCCAGGCTGCGCGTTTCGCCGCGACGCCGCTGGCCGTGCTCGCTGCGCGCGCCACGTTGCGCGCGACGCTCGATGCCTATCTCGGCAAGCGCAGCGCGGAGCGGGTGCTGGCGGCGCCGTTGCGGCGCGATCTCGGCGAGACCATTCAAGCCGCGCTGCTCTATGCGGATCTGCGTAACTTCACGACCTTGTCGGAGACCACACCGCCGGCCGACGTCATCGCAGCGCTCGACGCCTGGTTCGATCGCATCGCCGGTGCCGTTCATGCCTTCGGCGGCGAAGTGCTGAAATTCATCGGCGACGGCGTGCTCGCGATCTTCCCGGTGGTCGAGGCGTCGCCGCGCCGCGCGTGCGACGCCGCCCTGCGTGCCGCAGGCGCAGCCGAAGCCGGCATGGCGTATCTCAACGGGGAGCGCAGCGCTCAAGGACTGCCGCCACTTGCATTCGGCGCGGCCCTTCATCTCGGCGAAATACTCTGGGGCAATATCGGCGCCGCCAACAGGCTCGATTTCACGGCGATCGGTCCCGCCGTGAATCTCGCCAGCCGGCTCGAGGGATTGTGCAAGCCCCTGGAACGGACCGTGCTGGTATCGGGGGCGCTGGCCGCGGAGACGGACACGCCTCTCGTCGCGCTCGGATCGCATCCGCTGCGCGGCATCGCTTCGCCATGCGAGGTGTTTACGCTGCCGGAGACGCAAGCCCGGATATCGTAGCCCCGACGAAGCGAAGCGCAGTGCGCTCTTGCGCGCCGTGCCCACCATCTCACGGCAAGCTGCGGTTTCGATTGGTGGGCACGCTACGCTTTGCCCACCCTACCGTTGAAGTCGCTTACATCCCGCCCATCTTACAGACGAGCTTCCACTCCTCCGCCGTCACCGGCTGCACCGACAGGCGCGAATATTTCACCAGCGCCATGTCAGCGAGCTTCTTGTCCGCCTTGATCGCGGCCATCGTCACCGACGTCTTCAAGGGCTTGTCGGCCTTGATGTCGACGCAGACGAATTTTTCGGTCTTGTCGGTCGGGTCAGGATAGGCCTCCTTGATGACCTCCGCGATGCCGACGATCTCCTTGCCTTCGTTGGAATGATAGAAGAACGCCTTGTCGCCCTTCTTCATGCTCACGAGGTTCTGGCGCGCGGTGTAATTGCGCACGCCGGTCCAGGCCTCGCCCTTGGCGCCCTTCGCCACCTGCTGGTCCCAGGACCACACCGACGGTTCGGATTTCACCAGCCAGTAGTTCATCGCGCGTCCTATCCGTTCGTCATGGCCGGGCTTGTCCCGGCCATCCACGTCTCTGCCACCAATTCAATATCAAGACGTGGATGCCCGCGACAAGCGCGGGCATGACGAGAAAGACGTCATTCCTCTGCCTTGAAGGGGCGCGTCAACAGCCCCGAAATCGCGGCGTCGATCGTGCTCCGGCCGCTCAGGATCGAAGCGACCGCTTCTGATACCGGCATCTCGATGTTGTGCGAAGCTGCGAGTTCGATCAACACAGGTGCGGTGAACTCGCCTTCGGCGAGCTTGCCCGCGGGCGGCTGCTCGCCGCGGCCCAGCGCAAGGCCGTGCGCGAGATTGCGCGATTGCGGGCTCGAGCAGGTCAGGATCAGATCGCCGAGGCCGGACAGGCCCGTGAGCGTCTCGCCGCGCGCGCCGAGGGCCCGGCCGAGGCGCGTGAGTTCGGCAAAGCCGCGGGTCGTCAGCGCGGCCTGGGCGGAGGCGCCGAGCTTGCGCCCGACCGCGATGCCAACCGCGATCGCCAACACGTTCTTGGCCGCACCACCGATCTCGACGCCGCGAACATCTGTCGTGTGATAGGGCCGGAAGGTCGCCGAGCCGAGCGCCTGCACCAGCGCGCTCGCCAGCGCTTCATCCTTCGCCGCCAGCGTCACCGCGGTCGGCAAGCCGCGCGCGACGTCGTCGGCAAAGCTCGGGCCCGACAGGATCGCCGGCGGCGCGTGAGGTGCAGCTTCCGCGATGACGTCGGTCATGAATTTATGAGTGCCGTGCTCGATGCCTTTGGCGCAGGCGACGATCGGCACCGGCCTTGCCAGATGCGAGGCCAGCATGTTGACTGCGCCGCGCAAATGCTGCGCGGGCGTGGCGATCAGCACCATGTCAGCGCGCGCGGCCTCCGCAAGCTCGTGCGTCACGACGATCTCCGGCGTCAGCCGCACGCCGGGCAGCCGCGGATTGTCGCGGGTCGAGGCGATTCGCGCGGCATGTTCGCTGTTGCGCGCCCAGAGCGTCACGTTCCGTCCGGCGCGCGCCGCGACCGTCGCCAGCGCCGTGCCCCATGCGCCCGCACCAATCACCGCGACGGACCGGAACGCCGTCATGGCTAGAATCCCGCCCGCGTGTTGCCGTAACCGGCCGGCGCCGTGGCGTTGGCATCGAGCAGCCAGCGTGCGCGGGGTTGGGCTTCCATCGTGTCGATCATGCCGAGCGCCAAGCGCTCGGCGCCGGCCCAGGCGATCATCGCGCCGTTATCGGTGCAGAGCGCGGGCGGCGGCATGATCAGTTGCGTCCCGGCCTGCCGCGCGACGTCATGCAGGGCGCCGCGGATCGCCTGATTGGCCGCGACGCCACCGGCGGCGACGAGGGCATGCGGAGCGCCGAACTGCTCGCGGAAAAGCCTCAGGCCGACGCTCAACCGGTCCGCCGTCGAGTCGAGCACGGCGGCTTGAAAACTCGCGCAGAGATCGCTGATATCCTGCGGCGCGATCTCGGTTAACCGGCTCGCCTCGTTGCGCACCGCTGTCTTCAATCCCGACAGCGAGAAATTGGCATCGGGCCGTCCCTGCATCGGGCGCGGGAAGGCGAAGCGCGTGGCATCGCCGCTTGCCGCGGCGCGTTCGACCTGCGGCCCGCCCGGATAGGGCAGGCCCAGCATCTTCGCGACCTTGTCGAAGGCTTCGCCCATCGCGTCATCGACGGTGGTGCCGAGCCGCACATATTGGCCGACACCGGTGACGGCGACGATCTGGGTATGCCCGCCCGAGGCGAGGAACAGGCAGTAGGGAAATTCAATTCCGTCGGTGAGGCGCGGCGTCAGTGCATGCGCCTCGAGGTGGTTGACCGCGACCAGCGGCGTGTCGTGCACCATCGCGATCGCCTTTGCGGTGGTGAGGCCGACGATGACGCCGCCGATCAGCCCCGGCCCCGCCGCGGCGGCGACACCGTTGAGCTGCGCATAGTCGATGCCGGCCTCGTGCATGGCCCGGTCGATGATGCCGTCGAGGACGTCGACATGCGCGCGCGCGGCGATCTCCGGCACCACGCCGCCGAAGCGGGCATGCTCCTCGATCTGGGACCGCACGATGTTGGACAGGATCTTGCCGCTGCCGTCGGGCGCGCGCTCGATCACGGCCGCGGCGGTCTCGTCGCAGGTGGTTTCGATGCCCAGTACCAGCATTGGCGAATTGTTATCCAATTTGCGCCCTTGCGCTCATCCGTAAAGCAGAGTTCTGGTACGTCCGGTAGCATTCCGAGGTCCACTTGCGCAATCGTCACGCGCGGCCGCCTTCGTGAATGCGTCACCGCCACGTGGTTCGGGAACACAAGCGATGTCCATTCTTGTCACACGGCCGCATCCCGACAATGAGGCGACGGCGGAAAATTTGCGGGCGCGGGGTCATGTGGTGCTGCTCGCACCGATGCTCAAGTTCGAGCCGGTCGCCTTCCATGACGAGAGTGAGGCCGACTACGGCGCCATCATCGTCACGTCGGCCAATGCGATCCGCGCCGTCGCGCCGCAATTGCAAGATCTTGGCTTAAAGAATCTTGGCCTCCTGGAGCTGCCGCTGTTTGCGGTCGGGGAGCACACGGCTGCCGCGGCGCGCGACGCCGGCTTCGCCGAGGTGATCGTCGCCGGCGGCGACGCCGCGGCCTTGCGCGACAAGGTGATGCAGAGCGCGCGCGACAAGCTGCTGAAGAAGAAAAGCACGCTGCTCTATCTCGCGGGCGCGGATCTGTCGCGCGATCTCGGCGGCGAGCTCGGCGCGGAGGGCTTCAGCGTGGTGACGCAGACCACCTATCGTATGACTCCTGTCAAGATCCTGCCGCGCGATGTCTGCGATGGCTTTGCCGCGCATGGGATCGAGGCGGTGCTGCACTACTCCCGTCGCAGCGCGCGGGCCTTCCTGGATGCGGCACGGGACGAAGGCGTCGAAATCTCGGCGCTGGCGATCCCGCAATGCTGCCTGTCCGAGACGGTCGCCAGCGTGCTGCGCGATGCCGGCGCGTCGCAGGTTCTGGGGGCCGCGACGCCGGACGAAAATGCCCTATTTGATACCTTGGAGCGTGCTTTGCGGACCCGTTTGGCGTAAGAGGTCGGGCCGAATCCGACGCGATCGGGTCCGTTCAGGGCATTTGAGTGTGAGGAACCGTCACGATGGCCGATGACAAGCCTGAAGACGCAGGATTGGCTCCCGAGTCAGGCCGTGCCAAGCGCACCCCGCCCACCATCGACCTTGAGGCAACCGAAATCTCGACCCAGCCGCAGCCAACGGTGGCCGCCGAACCGGAGGTTCAGCCGACGCCGGAGCAGGCCGCGCAAGAGCAGGCCACGGTCGAAGAGTCCAAATCCGAAGAGGCCAGGCCTGACCCGGAGCCCGCGCATGCGGAGGCCGCGGTTGCTTCCGCTCCCGCGTCGGCGCCGGTTTCGCCCTGGGTCATTGCGCCGTTCTCCGGCGCGGTCGCAGCCGCAATCGTGATTGCCGTCGGCTGGATGCTGGGCTGGCCCGCCGTAGAGGCGCCGCCGGCCGCGCCGCAGGTCACGAGCGCGACGGTCGACGCGCTCAGCGGACGTGTCGCCGCGGTCGAAGCCAAGGCGGGCAAGCCCGCCGCCGATCCGGCCGTGGTGGCGCGGATCGATGCACTGGAGAAATCCGCAAGTGCCTTGCGCAGTGACATCGCCAATCTGCGCGCACAGTCCGACAAGACCGCCAACGACGTGAAATCGGCACCGCGCGCTGCCGCGCCTGATCTTGCCGCGCTCAGCGACCGCATTGCGCAGCTGGAGCGTGCCAGCAAGACGGAGCGCGCCGAGCTCGCACAGCAGGGCGAGAAGATTGCCGACAACAAGGCGACGAATGACAAGCCGCTGCGCCATGTCGTGGCGGCGGCTCTGCTCGACGTCGCGGTTCGGCATGGCGATCCCTACGAATCGCAATTGGCCACGGCGCGGTCGCTCGCGGCCAAGCCCGATATGCTGAAGCCGCTCGACACCTTTGCGTCGTCAGGCATTCCGACGCCGGTCGCGCTGAGCCGCGAATTGCTCAACATCGTGCCCAAGCTCTCGCCGCCGGCGGAAGCCCCGGCCGCCGGTGCCGGCATCGTCGAGCGCCTCCAGGCGGGGGCCTCGAAACTCGTTCGTATCGAGCGCACCGACGGCGTCGGCAATGATCGCGGCGCCATCGTCGCACGGGTGACGGCGGCGGCGCTTCGCAACGATTTCGCGGAAGCGCGGCGCGAGCTGAAGACGCTGCCCGAGGCCGATCGTGCACCGGCACAGGCCTGGCTCGAGAAGGCCGACGCGCGCGACGCCGCGCTCGGCGCCTCCCGTAAATTCGCCGACGATGCCATGGCGGATCTCGCCAAGCCCGATCTGGTCAAGCCTGCTCAGTAAAGGTTCGCGCAATAATCAGCGCGTAATAGGGATCGCCATGCTTCGCATCGTCCTCTTCCTCGTCCTGATCGCGCTGGCGGCGGCCGGCGCGGCCTGGGTTGCCGATCAGCCCGGCGATCTCGTCTTGACCGCGGGCGGTTTCCGCGCGTCAACGACGCTTCCGAGGTTCGTGTTTCTGCTCGGCGTCTTTGCAGCGGCGGTCGTGCTGGTCTGGAGCATCGTGACGATGATCTGGCGCGCGCCGGGACGCCTGCGCCGCCGCCGTCATGAGAAACGCCATGCGCGCGGCCGCCATGCCATCACCCACGGCCTGCTCGCGATCGGTCATGGCGATACCGCCCTCGCCCGCCGTCACGCCGATACCGCGCGGCGGCTGGCCGCGAACGATCCGCTCGCACTGCTGCTGCACGCGCAGTCGGCCCAGCTCGAAGGCAATCGCGACGAGGCCCAGCGCGTCTTCCGCGTCATGGCCGAGCGCGAGGATACCCGGCTGCTCGGCCTGCGCGGCCTGTTCATCGAGGCGCAGCGCGCCGACGATGCGGTCGGCGCCGTGATGATCGCGGAGGAGGCGATCAAGCTGTCGCCGTCCTCGACCTGGGCCTCGCACGCGGTGCTCGGCTTCCGCTGCGCGCGCGGCGACTGGAGCGGCGCGCTCGCGATCCTCGATTCGAATCTGTCAGCCGGCCTGATCGACAAGGCGGGCTATCGCCGCCAGCGCGGCGTGCTGCTCACGGCCCGCGCGCTGGAATTGGAAACCATGGACCGCGACGTGGCGCGCGAGAGCGTGATGGAGGCGATCAAGCTCGCGCCGACGCTGGTGCCGGCCGCGGTGCTCGCGGCCAAGTTCGAGAGCGAAGCGCATCAGGTGCGCCGCTCCATGAAGCTGGTCGAGGCCGCGTGGCTCGCCAATCCGCATCCGGATCTTGCCGACGCCTACGCGCATGTGAAGCTCGGCGATTCCGCGCGGCAGCGCTTGCAGCGGGTCGAGACGCTGGCGGCCAAGACGCCGGCCGACAAGGCCGGCCATGTCGAGGGCCAGCTCGCGATCGCGCGCGCCGCGATCGACGCCTCCGAGTTCGCGCGTGCGCGCGCGGTGCTGGCCCCTTACGTCAACGATCCGACCCAGCGCGTCGCGCTGCTGATGGCCGAGCTCGAGCGCACCGAGCACGGCGACGGCGGCCGTGCCCGCGCCTGGACCTTGCGCGCGGTGCGCGCCCGCCACGATCCGGCCTGGACCGCGGACGGCTATGTCAGCGACCGCTGGCGTCCGGTCTCGCCGGTCACCGGCCGTCTCGATGCCTTCCAGTGGCAAACGCCGGTCGCGAGCCTGCCCTCCGACAAGGGCGCCACGATCGAATCCTCGGCCTTCGAGGAAGCCATGCTGGCCGCCCCGCCGCCGAAGCGGGTGACGGCAGCCCCGAGCGAAGCCCCGGTGGAACCGCCCGTGGCTGCGCCGGATCCGGTCCCCGCCGCACAGGACAATTCGCCCCCTGAGGCCAAGGAGACGACCGGGGAGGCCGCCAAGGAAGAGCCTGCGGTCGCGCCGGCCGCCGAGCCGGTCAATCCCGCCCCTGAGGCGCCCGAATCATCGCCGGAGGCGGCAACGCCGGTGTTCCGGACCCGCGCCGACCTCGGCAAGCCTGCGCCGGCCCCGATCCAGGCCGTCATCCCGATCGTCCGCGCCCCCGATGATCCCGGGATCGACGACGAGGGTCCGAGCGACGAATTTGCGGAACAAATCGGCACGCCCAGAACCCATGCAAAGGCCCAGGCCGGCGGCTGGCGCGGATTCTGGTCCCGCTGGGGCGCGTGAGGCACATTTCGAAGCCCGCTCCACCTTGCCAATTCGGGCCATGCCCGATATCAGGAGCGCGCGTATCGGGACCTGCATTGCGCGGGTCCCGGTAGGGTTCGCCGCAATAGCTCAGTTGGTAGAGCACGTCATTCGTAATGACGGGGTCGGGGGTTCGAATCCCTCTTGCGGCACCATTTATCGCTCTGATTTTTCGTTGTTTTCCGCGCCGTTGTTTCGTCCTCCGATGCAGCCTCGCCGCGAGACGGCATGCCATCGCCTCAGACTTTGCGCAGGCTTTCGATTTCCCACAGCGCCAGTTGCCGCCGGTCGAACGGTGGGACGTAGTCGTCCAGCACCTTGATCGGCGGCGGGAAGTTGTAGGGCGGAGCGCTCAGATCGATGGAGAAGAAATCACCCGTGCGGATCGCACGATTTCGGCCAGCCGGGTAAGTCGTCGTCAGGAGATACTTGATGTTGGATCGACGAATGTTGTCGATTGCTTGAAAAATCATCTCTTCGGACAGATGAATGAAGCAATCGCGGCAGAGCAGCAGGTCAGCTTCCGGGAGCGGATCGTTGCAGAGATCGATCCGGAGGAACGTGCGATCTGGGCGACTGTATTGGTCACCCGTTCGCGCAATCAGTTCCGGAACGATGTCTCCTCCAATATAGCGAGAAATTGGAAGTTCGATCTTCGACAACCAATGAAAATCACCACAAGGCAAATCGAGCAGGGTACGGATCCCGAGGTCGCCAACCAGACCAGGAAGGCTTTCTCGCACCCTTTGGGTATTGTGCAGCGTGGATCCGCCGCCGGAAGCGGTTTCCTTGTAACCCCAGACGTTACGCCGATAGATCTCGCTGAACACTTCGCCAGGCGTTCCACGGAGATTGCGCACCATCTGCGTACGCAACCAGATCAGCGCGGGCTCCGGTAACGTCTGGCGCGCGATGTCGATAGCCGTCGAGAAAAAGGCCGTCTGACGTAACCAGTCTGCAAACTTGTCGAACACATCGCCCCCGTATTGTCGCAAGCTAGATGCGCGCGAACCTGAATTGTTGCGTGCCGCGCTCGGTGGGATCCGGGCTCCGCTCAGTGATGCGAAATCCCTCATGAGCCTGGATGAATGCTTGCTCGGAGATCCAGTTGCGCTCGTATCTGACGAGCTTCTCCCTGGAGGCGAGCGACGATCCTGGACCGTTGTCGCTCAGGTACGAGGTCTGAACCTCTCGCCGGGTCTCTTCGCTGATCGGAACGCGGTACCATGCCAACATTGCCGGCCGAACCGAGCACAGCGTTCTGACGGTTTCCAATGCATCCGGGACGTACTGTATGGCCCCATTCGAGTGGAGGAGATCGACAGTGCCGAGCCAGTCGGCGGCTTGGTCGATGCGCTCGAAAAACATCAGCCTATCGGTGCCAAGCTCCTTGGCGCGCCGCACCATTGCAGGCGTCTCAACCACCGCCCATCGAATGTCCGGGCATTGCCGGCGCGCCACCTTGTAATGCAGGCCAGCACCTCCGCCGAAATCGAGAACCGTGTTCATGCCCGCGACCAGCGGCCAGTCGCTGTCCGGGCTGTAGTTGATTGTCTTTAGGAAAATCGTTTCGACCAGTTCCGGATTCTCGTACCCCTGGACAACCTCTCGCGGCGGCAGCAGCTTACGCTTCACTCGCTGGATGAAGGTCATAACGGGCGGACTCGGCACGCCTTGTGATACGTGTCGAGCGTCTACCACAATCAGAAACATTTGGAAACAATCGCGAAACGCGACATGACGTTGCGGGTCGATCGCCGCGAATGCTGATCGCGGGTTCAAGACCGAGCGCGCAGTCTACGTGATGACAGTCACATAGCGCAGATCACATCTCCCCTAGTCTTCCGGTCACGCAAACACGGGGAGATTTCACATGCGCAAGATCATTCTGGTTGCCGCCATGGTCCTGGCTTCTGCATCTGCCCATGCTGTCGACCGCAGCCTGTCGCAGGCCACGGCGACGGCCGCTCCGCAGGGCACCACGGCCACCGCCCCGACGACGCAAATCAGCGAAGTCGCGCCAGCCGCGGAAGCTCCGAAATACGTCGATCGTCCGCCGGCAGTCTCGGCCTCTGCTCCCGCCGTGGCGACGGCTCCTGCCGTGACCGCGACAACGACGACCTCAGCGCCGACGGAGACGAGCAAGCCCGCCACGAAGACCGCAAAGGCGGGCAAGCCGAAGCACAAGCGCAGCTGGACCGAAGGCCGCATCATCAGCGAGCTGCACCGCCACAGCATCTACTGGTAAGGCTGCGACTCGCTACAAAAGCAAATGGCCGGGCAAGAGCCCGGCCATGCGCGTATTGAGGAAGCGTGTCGGCCTTACTGCGACACCGTCTGCACCACGCTCGTTATCGGACGCGCGCTCGAGGTCGGCACCTTCAGGTCCTTCAGCAGCGCCTCGTCATATTCCGGCAGCGTCTGGAGCGTTGCCTTGGCCTTCATCTGAACGACCTTGTAGCCGCCAGCCTTCAGCCGCGCGAGCAGCGCCGGCATCGCTTCGCCGGTGTGCTTCTGGAAGTCGTGCATCAGGATGATGCCCTTGCCGAGCTTGTCGAGCCTCGTCATCACCGTCTCGATGATCTTCTCCGGCGTGGCGCCCTTCCTGAAGTCGAAGGAGTCGATGTCGGTCGAGAACATCGCGACGTTGCGGGTGCTGAAATAGGTCACGATCGCCGGATTGTGCTGGAGCTGCGGGAAGCGGAAGAACGGTGCCGGGTTGGTGCCGAGCGCGTATTTCACCGCGCTGATGCCCTTCTCGACCTCGTCCTTGGCCTGCTGCTCCGTCATCTTCTTGCCGTTCAGGTTGACGTGCGACCAGGTGTGCGTGCCGACCGTGTGGCCCTGGGCCAGAACCTGGCGCAGGATTTCCGGATGATAGGTCGCATGCTTGCCGACCGAGAAGAACAGGCCCTTGGTGCATTCATCCGCGAGCGCCTTCAGCACCGCGGGCGTGTTGACCGGCCAGGGACCGTCGTCGAAGGTCAGCACGACCTCCTTGTCGGTGAGGAAGTCGAACTGCTTGAAATGATCGAAGCCGAAGCCGGGACCGCCGGTGGTGTCGATCTCGACCACGCGGGCAACGCCCAGCGCGTTCGGATTGGCGCAGGCCTGCTTCGGCTGCACTGGCGCGATCGGAGCGGGCGCAGGCGCCGCTGCCTGAGCAACCGCCGTCGGCCTGGCCGCGATCGCCGCGGTGGTCTCGACGTCATCTTTGGCGGCGAGCTTCGCCTGTGCCGGCAATTGATCGGCGGCACGGGCGGCCGTTGTTTTGGGGGCGCCCTGATCGGCGCGCGCGGAATAATAAAACCAACCGCCGGCGGCGATCACGACCGCCGCAACTACACTGGCCAGCATCAGGCCCAACGCATTACGCATCGCTATTCTTTCCAATTACGCAACCAACCCGGCGGAATCTCCCGCGCGACGAGCCATTAATGCGAAGGAACAGTTAACGTGACACCAACACGACGGCGTTTGCGCCGGATTTTCAGCGAGGTGCGCCATGTGACGGAGGTCACATAGGGCGGGCCACCCGTGACCGTCATCACAGTGGAAACTGTTTTGCCGGAGCATCGTAGTTCCCATCAACAACGGGCCCCGCTTCCAGCGGCGCCCATGGGAGCTTCAAATGACCAAATCTTCTTCTGCCGAATCGCTGACGAGTAGGATCCGTGACACCAGCCTGGCTCTGGGCTTTGCCGCCACCGTCTCGATCGTCGCGACGACCTCGAGCTTCGCCTTCTCGGCCGAGGCGCAGCAGCAGTGCACCGGCGATGCCTTCCGCCTGTGCTCCTCGGAAATCCCCAACATCCCGAAGATCACGGCGTGCATGATGAAGCATCGTTCCGACCTGAGCGCCGGCTGCCGCGCGGTGATGGACAAGGACCTCGCAAAGGGCGCCTCACGCAAGGTCGCTGACGCCCAGGACAAGCAGTAGGACAACGCGCAACGGCAATCGTTGTTGGCTCCCCTCGCGATGTGCTCCCGGCGTCAGGCCGGGGCCACGCGCGCCAGTCCCGCTCGGTAATAAAGCCGTTGCGGCGTCGGGATCGTCGCACTAGCTTCGCCCGCACTTCCTTGGGGTAAGAGGCATTACGCGATGACCAGATTTCTTTTCATTGTTTCTTTGATTCTGTGCGCATCGAGCGCCTCAGCGCAACAGCAGCCCGGCCACGATGCCTGCGCGCGCGATGTGACGCGCTTCTGCCGTGCCGTGATGAACAATGGCGATGGCGCCGTGCTCGCTTGCCTCAAGCAGAACCGCACCCGCCTCAGCAAAGCCTGCGACAAGGTGCTGACGGATCACGGGCAGTAAGACGTGCCGTCGTAGCCCGGATGAGCGAAATCCGGCGTCTGCCCGTGCGGTGAGATCGTCCCGGATTGCGCTTCGCTCCATCCGGGCTACGTTCTGAGAGAACCTACGTGCTACTTCCCGCCGCGCTCGCGACCACCGGCAGCACCTCGGCGCCGGCACGATCCGGCGTCTCCTCCTTCCAGCGCACCGAGCCGAACGGACGCTCCAGCATGCGGCGGATCCGCACCGGATCGGGTCCGATGTGGAAATCGATCGCCTGCTGATGCAACGCGCGTTCGGATTGTGTCGAGCGGTTGCGCTGGCGCAAGTAGTCGAGCCAGGTCGGACAGTGGTAGCGCTCGGTCCACAATTCGGGGTCGGCGATGTCGCGCGCGATCGACCAGCCATAGGCGCCGTTGCGCTGCCGGGAGAGCTGCACGTCCTGCATCACATTGTGGAAGGCGCGCGCGTTCTCTTGGCTCACCCTATATTCGATCTCGACGACCAGCGGCCCGCTGCGTGCTGTGAGCGACAGTTTGACTTCCGGATCGGCGAGCACGTCGGCGTCCTCGTTGCGGGCGCCGACGCGCGGCATCGCCAGCCAAATGCCCAGCACCGGCGAGATCAGCATCAGGCAGGCGGCCGTCAGCAGCGCGACCTCGACGCCGGCATAATCGGTGAGATGGCCCCAGCCCCAGGCGCCGATCGCGATGCCGCCGGATATCGAGGCCTGGAACGCCGCGAGCGAACGGCCCGCGACCCAGCGCGGCGCCGAGAGCTGCACGCCGATGTTGAACAGCGCGACGGCCGCCATCCAGACCGCACCGGCGAGCACAAGCGCCGCCGCTGTCAACACCGGCTCCGTGCTCACGGCAAGCGCGGCCATCGCGAATGCCATCGAGATGGTGCAGGCGCGGATCGCGGCCTCGCCGCTCATGCGCTTGCGCAATTCATGGATGTTGAGCGCACCGACGACGGCGCCCATGCCGAAGGCACCCAGCATGATGCCGTAGGTCTGCGCGCCGCCATGCAGCAGGTCGCGCGCGATCAGCGGCATCAGGGCCATGATGGCGCCGCCGATCAGGCCCATCACCAGCGTGCGCAACAGCACGATCTTGATCGGCGGCGAATTGGTGATGTAGCGGAAGCCCGAGACCATCGCGCGGTTGAGCTTCTCCCGCGGCAGGCGCGAGGGCTCGGTATTGCGCCGCCAGAGCAGCAGCACCACCAGCAGCGGCAGATAGAGGATCGCGTTGCAGGCAAACGCGGCCACCGCGCCGAGCGAGGCGACGATGACGCCGCCGACCGCGGGACCGAAGCTGCGTGCAATATTGTAGCTGATGCCGTTCAGTGCGACGGCTGACGGCAGTGATTCGGGCGGCACCTGCTCGCTGACCGAGGATTGCCACGCCGGCCCGAACAGCGCATTGCCGCTGCCCACCACGAAGCAGAAGACGAGCAGCGTTTCCGGGGTGATCAGCTTGAGCCAGGCCAGCACCGTCAGCGCAGTCGCGCCGATCAGCGCGATCGCGAGCGAAATCAAGGTCACGATGCGCCGGTCATACATGTCGGCGATGGCGCCGGCCGGCATCGAGATCAGCATGATCGGCAGCATCAGCGCGGTCTGCACCAGCGCCACCTTGTCGGCCGAGGCCGCCATCTGCGTCATCGCCCAGGCCGCGCCCACGCCCTGGATCAAGAGGCCAAGATTGGAGAGCAGGCTGGCGAGCCAGATGCGCCGGAACACGGTGTACCGCAGGGGTGCGGCGATGCCGTCGCCGGCGAATTTCTGACGGTTCGGCTGCTCGGTCATATCCCCTTCCATATGGGCTGGCAGAAGTGGTCTTGGAATGGTCTTTGGGTGATTCCGGCAAGTCCAGTGATGCCTGCGAAAGTCCTTCGCTGTCCAGTGGTTAGGCCGCTATAAGCGGCACAAAGACATGGTTTTTCCGGAGAAACATATGAAGCTGTCGCGAAGGTCGATCCTGCTGGGAGTAGGCAGCTTGCCTTTCGCGGTTGCGAGCTTGCGGACAGGCGCGCTGGCCCAGACCGCGCCCACGGCTCAGAATGCCGAGGTGCCGCCGATCCTGTTGGTCCACGGCAATGGTGAATACGACGCGGTCTGGATGACGACGCTTTGGCGAATGGAATCCAACGGCGTCGCGCGCGATCGCATGATGGCGGTCAATTTCACGGATCCGCTGGCGCGCAGCGACGACAAGGTCGAGCAGGCGGGCCGCTCCTCGACCGAGGACCAGCGCCGCGAACTCGCGGCGGCCATCGCGGAATTGAAGCGCCGCACCGGCGCGGCCCGCGTGGCGCTGGTCGGCAGTTCGCGCGGTGGCTACGCCATTCGCAACGTCATCAGGAACGGCGGTGCCGGCGATGTCAGCCATGCCGTGCTGTGCGGCACGCCCAATCACGGCGTGTTCGCGACCGACGACCAGCCGAACAACGAATTCAATGGCCGCGGTACATTTCTGCGCGGCCTGAATGAGGGCGAGAGCGAGGTGACGCCGGGCACGGCCTTCCTCACCCTGCGCAGCGATGGCATGGACAAGTACGCGCAAGCCGACGGCCGCTTCATCGGCAAGCCCGGCACGCCGACCGGCGTTACCGTCGAAGGGCCGGAGTTGACGGGCGCCACCAATCTCGTGCTCGTCGCGCTCGACCATCGCGAAGTGGCGTTTCACCCGCGTGCCTTCCGCGAGATCTACAAATTCATTGCCGGCCGCGAGCCCGCGCGCATCGCGATTGTGCCGGAGCAGAGCGTCAGGTTGAGCGGCCTTGTGACCGGTACGCCAGGCGGCGTGTCGACCAATCGCCCGGTGGCGGGTGCAACCGTCGATGTCTTCCGCGTCGATCCTGATACCGGGGAGCGCAAAGGCGGCGCGGTGCACAGCGCGAAGACCGGCGCCGACGGCCGCTGGGGTCCGGCGCAGGTCGAGCCTTCCTGGTTCCTCGAATTCGTCCTGACATCGCCCGACGCGCCGACGACGCATATCTACCGCTCGCCGTTCGCGCGCTCGTCCGATGTCGTGCATCTGCGTGCCGCGCGCCCGCTCGGGCCGGCGGACAAGGATGCCGGCGCCGTCGTGATCATGTCACGCCCGCGCGGCTATTTCGGCCTGCCGCGGGACGTGGTGCTGCTCGACGGCAAGGAGCCGGCCGACGTCAAGCCGGGTGTGCCCACGGATTCGGCAGCAACCTTGCGGCTCCCGGCCGCGGAGGCCGGGCGTAACGTCGTGGCCCAGTTCGGCGAAGAACGAATTGTGGCGCGTGCCTGGCCCGCCTCCGAGAACAGGATTGCGATTGCCGAGCTGACTTACTAGCTATTGGCCTGGGTCATATCTGCGGGAGAGAGCCATGAACATCGCCAGTGTGCGTCGGCCCATCATCCCTCCGACCCCGCCGCGTGCGCCCGACGACATGTCGTTTCTCGGCCGGGTCGCGGTCCTCAAGCAGAACATGATCGCGACCTGGGGCCAGCGTGCCTACGAAGAAGAGGTCATCAAGGGCCGCTTTTTCCTCCACAACAGCTTCATTCTGAATCAGCCGAATGCAATTCGGCATGTCCTGCTCAGCAATTATGAAAACTACACGCGCACGCCGGCGGGGATCCGCATGCTGCGTCCGGTGCTCGGCGAAGGAGTTCTGATCGCGGAAGGCCACGCCTGGGCGCATCAGCGCCGTACGCTCGCGCCGGCCTTCACGCCGCGTGCGACCGCAAATCTCGTCCCGCATATGACCGCGGTGCTCGACGAGACCATCACAAAGCTCGATGCGCGAACAAGCGAGCCGGTCGATCTGCGCGAGACGATGCAGCGCATGACGCTGGAGATCGCCGGGCGCACGATGTTCTCGTTCGGCATGGACCGTCACGGCCCGACCTTGCGCAACTTCGTCATGGAATACGGAGCGCGGCTGGGACGGCCCTATTTCCTCGACATGCTGCTGCCGGTGTCCTGGCCGACCCCGATGGATTTTGCCCGCGCGCGCTTCCGCAAGCGCTGGACCGAATTCGTCGCGATGCTGATCGCCGAGCGCCGCACGATGGGCAAGAAGGACGGCGCGCCGCCGCGCGACCTGTTCGATCTCATGGACGCGGCGCGCGATCCCGAAACCGGCAAGGGCTTTTCGGACGCGCAACTCGTCGACGAGGTCGCGACCATGATCCTGGCGGGTCACGAGACCACGGCGACGGCGCTGTTCTGGGCGCTCTATCTGCTCGCGCTCGATCCGGAGACGCAGGAGGAAGTTGCCTCCGAGACCCACGGCGAGCACCTCGACAGCATGGCCGATATCGATCGCCAGAAGTTCACCCGTGCGGTGATCGAGGAGACCATGCGGCTCTATCCGCCGGCCTTCCTGGTCGCGCGTGCCGCGCGCGAGAAGGACAATGCGGCCGGTGTCGAGATCGGCAAGGGCGACATCATCATGATCGCGCCCTGGCTGCTCCACCGGCATGAGAAGCTGTGGGACCAGCCGAACGCCTTCATTCCAAAACGCTTCATGTCGAAGGAGGCGCCCGACCGCTTCGCTTACCTGCCGTTCGGCGCGGGTCCGCGCGTCTGCATCGGCGCGCCGTTCGCGCAAGCCGAATCCGTGCTGGCGCTGGCCCGGTTGATCGGCGCGTTCCGTATCGAGCTTGCCGACAGGGTTCCGGTGATCCCGCTCGGCGTCGTGACGACCCAGCCGGACCACTCACCTTTGTTCCGCATCACGCGTCGGTGACAGACATTCGTCTGCCCGATGGCGCGATCCACCCCAGATAGAGCCTCCGCCATGAGCGACATCCAGGCCCAGTTTTCCGTTCTGAAGCAGACCGCCGATGCCAAGGTGGTCGACGCGATTGCGGACCTCATCGAGAACGGCGAGGATCACGAGCTCAACCGCGTCAATGTCCTCGATTTCGCCAGGCAGCATGGCCTCGACGAAGAGCACACGATCTCCACCTTCCTGCATTCGGCGCGGCTCGGACTGTTCGATCTCGGCTGGAACGTGCTCTGTCCGGGCTGCGGCGGCGTGCTGGGGGCCCATTCGACGCTGAAGGCGCTCAAGCCGGACGATTATCACTGCGCGCTCTGCGCCTGCGGCTACAAGGCGTCGGTCGACGATCAGGTCGAGGTCTCCTTCACCGTCAATCCGCGCGTGCGGCGCATCGCAGCGCACGATCCCGATACGCTTCCGGTGTGGGAATATTTCAAGCAGGTATTCTGGAGCTCCGGCGTCGACTTCAACAAGGAATCCTTCGCGACGCTCGCCAACGAGGTGACGCTCGATACGCTCGAGCTTCCGGCGGGCGAGAAAGCGACCATGTCGCTGCAACTGCCGGGCGACTTCATCATCATCTTCGAGCCGGTGACGCACGCCGCCCATTTCATCGACGTCCAGGGCGAGCCGACCAAGGAGCGCCAGCAGTTCGCGATCATGTACAACAAGGTGCAGGCTCCGACGGGGACGACGACCATGCGGCCGGGGCCGCTGCGGCTGTCGCTGGAGAACCAGGCCGGCGTGCGCGTGTTGCCGTCGGTGTTCATCGCGGCCGAGGCGCTCCATCATCTCATCGGCAAGCGCAAGCCGTTCCTCACCGCCAAGCGCATGCTGTCGAACCAGACGTTTCGCGATGTCTTCAAGGCGGACAATCTCAGCCTCGACCAGCGGCTCCAGATCACGTCGCTGACATTCCTGTTCACCGATTTGAAGGGCTCGACCGCGCTCTACGAGCGCGTCGGCGATCTCGCCGCCTTCGATCTCGTGCGCGCGCATTTCCATGCGCTGCTCGAGATCATCTCCTCCGAGAAGGGCGCGGTGGTGAAGACAATCGGCGACGCCGTGATGGCGACCTTCGTCCGTCCGGAGCACGCCATCGTCGCGGGCCTGCGGATGCGGGCCGCTATGGACGAGCTCAACAGGCAGCGCGGCACCGACGATCTCATCGTCAAGATCGGCATCCATGAAGGCCCGTGTCTTGCGGTGATGCTCAACGAACGCCAGGATTATTTCGGCCAGACCGTCAACATCGCCGCTCGCGTCCAGAGCCTGTCGACGGCGCGGGAGATCCACATCACGGGCCCCGTGCTCGATGCGCCCGCAGTCGCCGAGGTGCTCGAGCAGCGCGCGATCAAGCCGATCCAGAAGCAGGCGGCCCTGCGCGGCATCGCCGACAAGATGGTGGTGTACGAGATACCGTGACAGATTGCCGAAAGGTAATGCCCGCGCGGAGCTGACGCACGTTGCGGCGGTTGAGTTTCCCGCTCATATAATGCTGGTGGCGGCCGCACTCCCGCGGCTTCATCGTTTTCGGTAGGATCCTATGCTCGACGGCCTGCGCCAATTCATCGCCGACATTGTGGCCCCTCATGCCGGGGATCGTGCATTCGGCGATGGCGATTACCGGCTTGCGGCCACCGCGCTGCTGGTTCACGTGGTCTCGCTGGACGGTCAGCCGACGGCGACCGAGCAGCGCAAGCTGCACAGCCTGATCGAAAGCCATTTCGGGCTGGATCGCGGAACCGCCGACCGCCTGATCGCGGACGCCACCCAGGTCGAGGGCGAGGCCGTCGATCTCTATCACTTCACCAGTGTCATCATGCGCTCGCTCGACGAAGAGGGCCGCAAGCGCATCGTCCAGATGATGTGGGAGCTGGTCTATGCCGATGGCCAGGTCTCCGAGTTCGAGGACAACGTCGTCTGGCGCGCCTCCGACCTGCTCGGGATCGCCCAGCGCGACCGGATCGACCTCAAGCATGCGGTCGCAAATCGCGCCGGTGATCAGGTCAAGGACGGTGCCGTCGGGGGTTGAGCCGTCTCGACGCGGTATTATCGGCGGTTGTGCTGGCCACATGACGAAACTTTAATATACCCTCGTCGGCCACCCCGGCCCCGGATTTCCCCGTAAAATCCGTGGTTTTCCTGCTTCCCTGTTGCCCGCTCAAGCAGCCATGCTGCCGGTGACGCTTGCCTGTCGCGCTCGGCCTATGCTCTCGTTCCGCCATTGCGGGGCCAAAAAACTTCAATTCAAGAGACTTCGATCGTGACTGAGCGGGTAACGTTGATCACCGGTGCGTCGGCGGGCATCGGCACGGAGCTGGCGCGTGTGTTCGCCGCCAACGGGCATCGCCTCGCGCTGACGGCGCGACGGGCGGACCGGCTGGAGGCGCTTGCGAACGAGCTCGCCGCCAAGGGCGGCAAGAAGCCGATCGTGATCGCCTGCGACCTGCAGGAGGCGGATGCGGGCGAGAAGATCGCCGCCGCGCTCGCCGCCGAAGGTGTCGAGCTCGACCATCTCGTCAACAATGCCGGCTTCGGCGTGTTCGGCGATGCGATCGAGCGCGACCGCGTCGAACAGGTCGGCATCGTCGATGTCAACGTCCGGGCTCTGACGGATCTGTCGCTGCGCTTTGCCGATCAGCTGATCAGGAACAAGGGCGGTCTTCTCAATGTCGGATCGGTCGCGGGCTTTCTGCCCGGCCCCGGCATGGCCGTGTACTACGCGTCCAAGGCCTATGTGATTTCCCTCACCGAGGCCCTGCGGGCGGAGCTCGCGCCGCGCGGCGTTCGCGTCACCGTACTTTGCCCGGGTCCGGTGCCCACCGAATTCCAGGCGCGCGCCGGCGTCGGGTCCGGGCATGATACGACTCTTCTCAACGTGTCTGCCGCCGATGTCGCGCAACAGGCCTATCGAGGCCTGATGGCCAACAAACGGGCAGTGCTGCCTGGTCTCGGAATCAAGATCGTGCCGTTCGCGCTGCGTTTCTTCCCGCGCGGCTTCATCCTGTCCGCCACCAGCCGGTTCCAGAGGCAGAGGCACTAGATTTCTTGTCTTGACGCGTTTTCTTGACGCGAACCGGTGTCCACTTCGCTCGAAAACGCTTTGAAGAAAGCTCAAAGCTCCGTAGTGGCCCGGAGCTTGCTTCAATATCGGGACGCGTGTGCGCGAACTCACACGATGTTAACTACCGCTTAGTTATGCTGGCGGCCTGAACCGATAGCACTCGCAGAGGCCATGTCGTTCCGGACGGACAGGTTTGGTGGCGCAGAATTGGTGCCCTTCCCCAGAAGGACGCCGAGCGCCGCCGCCTCCGAAGCCCGGTTGCCGGTTCTGATCATCCTGCATCAGGAATCCTCGACACCCGGCCGCGTCGGCAATGCGCTGCGCGCGCTCGGCCATCGTCTCGACATTCGCCGTCCCCGCTTCGGCGATCCCCTGCCCGACACGCTCGATCAGCATGCCGGTGCTGTTTTCTTCGGCGGTCCGATGAGCGCCAACGATCCCGACGACTACATCCGCCGCGAGATCGACTGGATCGAAATTCCGCTCCGCGAACAGCGGCCGTTCCTTGGTATCTGCCTCGGCGCGCAGATGCTGGCGATGCAGCTGGGGGCCCGCGTCGCACCGCATGCGCAGGCACTGACCCAGATCGGCTACTATCCGATCCGCCCGACCGCCGCGGGCCACGCGCTCTGCCCGAATTGGCCGGCACAGGTCTATCACTGGCATCGCGAAGGATTTGAACTGCCCGTCGGCGCTGAGCTGCTTGCGGAAGGCGATGATTTTCCGATCCAGGCGTTCCGCACCGGCAACGCTTTCGGGGTGCAGTTTCATCCTGACGTGACCTGCGCGATGATGCATTGCTGGACCACGCGCGGCTATGACGGCCTCAGCGCGCCTGGCGCGCGCGAGCGGCATCATCATTTCGCGGACCGTGCCGTCTACGACGTTGCGGAGCGGGCCTGGCTCGATCATTTCATCGACGGCTGGCTGGCGCGCCGGCAGGTGCTGGCGCAAGCCGCCGAGTGATCGCGCCTCCGCGCAAGGTGCTTCGCCTAAGTTCTTGGCGCAAGCCCTTGCCTCATCCCTGGATATGCTAGGCTCGTTCCTAACGAGCGCGCGCGAACGCGTGCCGGCAGACACAGGGAGAGCGTCATGGCCTACGAACACATTCTGTATGAGGTGAGCGACAAGGTCGCGACCATCACGCTCAATCGCCCTGATCGCATGAATGCGTGGACGCCGACGATGGAGCGCGACGTGCGCCATGCGATGGAAGCATCGAGCGCCGATGACAATGTCCGCGTCATCGTGCTCACCGGCGCGGGCCGCGCCTTCTGCGCCGGCGCCGACATGGATGCGCTGAAGGGGCTCGACCCCAACGACGTCAGGCGTGCCTCGAACCTGCCGCCCTTCGACATGAACCGCCGGCCGGACTGGCAGACGCGCTACGGCTTCTATCCGTCGATCGGAAAGCCAGTCATCGCCATGCTCAACGGCGCGACCGCCGGCATCGGCCTCGTCCACGCGCTTTATTGCGACCTGCGCTTTGCCGCCGACAATACCGTGTTCACGACAGCCTTCGCGCGGCGTGGCCTGATCGCGGAGCACGGCATCAGCTGGATGCTGCCGCGCATCGTCGGCCACGCCAATGCGATGGATCTGCTGCTCTCGGCCCGGCGCGTGTCGAGCGAAGAGGCGCTGCGGATCGGCCTGGTGAACCGGCTCTGCTCACCCGAGAAGCTGCGCGAGGAGACCTACGCCTATGCGCGCGACCTCGCCGATTTCGTCTCGCCGAGCGCGATGGCCGTGATCAAGCGCCAGCTCTACGAGGTGCCGTTCCAGACCCTGGCCGAGGCCACGATCGAGGCCAACCGCGAGATGATGGTCGCGCTGAACGGCAGCGATTTCCGGGAGGGGGTGGCGAGCTTCATGGAGAAGCGGCCGCCGAGGTTTACGGGGAAGTAGGGGGAATTTGGAGGGAGCCCGCCGTCGCCCTTCGGGCTATGGCGTGGCAGCCTTCGCTACGAAGCGGCTTGCCGAGCCGAAGCAGGCGCAGCCTGCGAAGGCTGGTGGAGCCAGGCGGGATCGAACCGCCGACCTCGTCATTGCGAACGACGCGCTCTCCCAGCTGAGCTATGGCCCCGTTTGGCGGCCGCTCTGGTGAATGCGGCCGACAACCGGGCGCCATTTAAGTCCCCGCCAAGGTCAAGTCAAGGACGGGTGTGACCCGGTTTTAACCATCCCCGGCACCGACTTCCCTTGTTTGGGCCGGGGGGAACCGATATCTAGCAAAAAGCGTCAATCCCGACCGAAAGCCAGAGTCTTCAATGCGTGCCGTTCTCGACATCGTCATCATCGTGCTCGACCTCTACGTCTGGCTGCTGATCGCCTCCGCGATCCTGTCCTGGCTGATCGCTTTCAACGTCGTGAACACCCGCAACCAGTTCGTTTCGGCGGTGGCGGAGTTCCTGTACCGGATCACCGAGCCGGTGCTGGCGCCGATTCGCAATTTCCTGCCCAGTCTCGGCGGCCTCGATATCTCGCCGATCATCCTGATCCTGCTCATCATGTTCATCGAGCGGGTGATCCTGTATTACATCTACCCGAACGTGATCTAAGCGGGCGGGAGCGCCTTGGTTGCGAAACAGGCCTTCAAGGAACCCTGGCGCTATTCGGTCGCAGGAATCAGCATCGCGCTGCGGGTGACGCCGCGCGGCGGCCGCGACGACATCGACGGGATCGAGCAATTGGCCGATGGCCGCAGCGTGCTCAAGGTGCGGGTGCGCGCGATCGCCGATGGCGGCGAGGCCAACAAGGCCGTTCTGGTGCTATTGGCGAAATCGCTCGGCGTCCCCAAGGCCAGTGTAAAGCTGCTTTCCGGTGCCACCTCGCGGCTGAAGCAGATCGCGGTCGATGGCGATCCGGCGCGGCTCGGCGAAGCCCTGCGCAAGCTCGCCCAAGCCAGATCGGCAGACGCCAAACCGACAGACCAAGGGAACTGACATGACGGCCAAGATCATCGATGGAAAAGTCATCGCTGCGGAACTCCGCGCGCGCGTCGCTGACGAGGTTGCCCGCGTCAAGCGCGAACACAATCTGGTGCCGGGCCTCGCGGTGGTTCTGGTCGGCAACGACCCCGCCAGCGAGGTCTATGTCCGCTCCAAGCACACCCAGACGCAGGCGGCCGGCATGGCCTCGTTCGAGCACAAGCTGCCGGCCGACGTGTCGCAGGCCGATCTGCTGGCCGTCGTCGCAAAACTCAACCGCGATCCGGCCGTGCACGGCATTCTGGTGCAACTGCCGCTGCCGAAGGGCCTGAATACTGAGGCCGTCATCAACGCCATCGATTCCGCCAAGGATGTCGACGGCCTGCATCCGAACAATGCCGGCCGGCTCGCCGGCGGCTTTGAAGCGCTGTCGCCTTGCACGCCGCTCGGTTCGATCATCCTGACCAAGAGCGTCCACGCCTCGCTCGAAGGCATGAATGCCATCGTGATCGGCCGCTCCAATCTGGTCGGCCGTCCGCTGGTGCAATTGCTGCTCAACGAGAATGCCACGGTGACCATCGCGCATTCGCGCTCGCGCGATCTGCCCGGGCTCGTGAAGCGCGCCGACCTCGTCTATGCCGCGGTCGGCAAGCCCGAGATGGTACGTGGTGACTGGCTGAAGCCAGGCGCGACCGTGATCGACATCGGCATCAACCGCATCCCCAGGGACGACGGCAAGACGCGCCTCGTCGGCGATGTCGCCTATCAGGAAGCACTCGCCGTTGCCGGCGCGATCACGCCGGTCCCGGGCGGCGTTGGCCAGATGACGGTCGCCTGCCTACTGGTGAATACGCTGCGCGCGGCGTGCGCGATCGCAGGGCTGCCGAAGCCGGCGGTTTAACTCCAGGTCTCGCGCCCCGGACGCAGCGCAGCGTGCAACGATGCGCTGCAGAGCCGGGGCCCATTGCAAGTGGCACCATCGGTCCCGGCTCTGCGGCGCGTCACTTCGTGATGCACCGCGTCCGGAACACGCAATCTTACGCCTTTTTCTTCTTCTCGCGCTCGATGCCTTCGAGGATCAGCTTCTGGGCGTCTTCCGGGCCGCCCCAGCGCAGAATCTTCACCCACTTGCCCTTCTCGAGATCCTTGTAGTGCTCGAAGAAGTGCTGGATCTGCTGCAGCGTGATGTCGGGCAGGTCGGAGTACGACTTCACCTTGTCGTAGCGCTGCGTCAGCTTCGACGACGGCACCGCGAGAATCTTCTCGTCGCCGCCGGCTTCGTCTTCCATGAACAGCACGCCGACCGGGCGCACGCTCATGACGGCGCCGGGGATGATGGCGCGGGTGTTGATGATCAGCACGTCGCAGGGATCGCCGTCATCGGACAGCGTGTGCGGGATGAAGCCGTAGTTACCGGGGTAACGCATCGGCGTGTAGAGGAAGCGGTCGACAACGAGCGTGCCGGCTTCCTTGTCCATCTCGTATTTGATCGGCTCGCCGCCCACGGGGACTTCGATGATGACGTTGACGTCGTGGGGTACGTTTTTTCCGATCGAGACCGCATCGATACGCATTCAAGGCTCCGTTGTTGCCGAGGTTAAATCGCGCCCGGCAGCGATTTTGGCGCTGTCATACGCGGGCTTGGCCCGCCAATCCATCGTGTTTTTGTGAAATAATGAATCCAGCGACTACCGGCTCAAAGGGCAACGGTATCGACGGATGGGAAGCGCTGCCGGCTAGACTTTCAGCAGCTCAATTGGTCCAAGCGAAGGCAACCTTGTCGAGCGACTTCGGCCCGAAACGCTCGGAGGAGCGCGCCACCATGCGGCCGCCCAAGGCGCGGTAGAACTCGGTCGCCGGATCGTTGTCCGAGAGCGCCCACACCACCATGCTCTTCAGGCCGCTCTGCATCAGGTCGCGGCGGGCTGCGGTGAACAGGCGGCGGCCGAAGCCGAGACCCTGGAATTCCGGACGCAGATAGAGCTCGTAGATCTCGCCGTCGAAGTGCAGGCTGCGGGCGCGATTGCGGCCGTAATTGGCATAGCCGGCGATCTTGTCGCCGAACACGAGCACGCTGACGCGGCTGCCTTTGCGAATCGCACTGTCCCACCACTGCGGACCGCGGCGGTTGATCAGCTTTTCCAGCTCGCCGCCGGGAATGATGCCCTGATAGGCGGAGCGCCAGGCTTCGTCATGGGTGGACGCCACCGCAGTTGCATCTGCAGCTTTGGCCGGCCGGACCTCGATCAGGGTTGTGCTCATGGACACGATCAAACCAAGTCGCCGCGCCGGCGGCAAGACCTATCGTTAATTATCGGTTAACGTGTGGATTTTGTGCATCAGTATTTTAACCATGTTGTACCGAAAGAAGACAAGACGCCATTTCGAACGGCACCGGCCTGCCATTGCCGGTGCAAAACTGCCCTGCGGCAACCAATGAACCGCGATGGCAACGCAAAAAGTCCGCCGAAAATGATTCGTTCCTGCAGATCTGTCGCTGTCCGTGTTCGCCTGCGGCAATTCATGCGCGTCTTCAACATCTTCGCCCTCCTGCCTCTGCTGCCCTTGCTGCTGGCGTCGCCTCTGTGCGCACAGGTCACGTTTGGGTCATCGGGTGAGGAGGGCGAGCCGTTTCGCCGGCAAGAATGGCGCGTGCCATCGCCGGATACCGACATTGCCGCGCATGCGCTGCTGTTTCGCCCCGTCGGCGCCGGTCCATTCCGGCTTGCGGTGATCGCACATGCCTCGACGCAGAATGTGCTGCGTCGGGCGCAAATGCCGCAGCCTGAATACCGCGCGCTGGTCGCGTTTCTCGTCGCGCACGGCTTCGCAGTGCTGGTGCCGGAGCGGCTCGGCCATGGTGCGACCGGCGGCCGCTATGTCGAGGACCAGGGCGGCTGCGACGAGGCGGATTACGCGCGTTCGGGTCGCGCGACGGCCGCCGAAATTTCGCTCGCGCTGGATTTTTTGCGAAAGCAGGATTTTGTTCGTCAAGACTCGGCCGTCGTGCTCGGCCATTCCGCCGGCGGTTGGGGGGCGTTGGCGCTCGCGAATGCCGATCCGAACGCGATCTCCGCGATCATCGCGTTTGCGCCGGGGCGCGGTGGCCACGCCAATGATGAACCGAACCGGATCTGCGCGCCGCAGACGCTTCTCGCCGCGGCGGCCGAGTTCGGCAAGGCGGCGCGCATTCCCGTCACATGGCTCGTGGCGACCAATGACAGCTATTTCGCGCCGGCGTTCTCGCGGCAAGTGGCGGATGCGTTTCGCGGTGGAGGCGGCAAGGTGGACTTCCGCACATTGCCGGCCGTCGGCAGCGAGGGGCATTGGATGATCGAGAGCGAAGCCGGCGTCAAAGCCGCCAGCCGCGAGCTCGGGCTTGCGCTGAACCAGTCCAAACCTGCGGCGGCCAAGAAGCCATGACGCTGTATCTCCTGGTCAAATACCTCCATGTGCTCGGCGCCATCGTCATTCTCGGCACTGGCACCGGCATCGCCTTCTTCATGCTGATGGCGCATCGCACGAACGACGCCGAATTCATCGCGCGCACCGCGTCGGTGGTGGTGATTGCGGACGCGATCTTCACGTTGTCGGCCGTGATCCTCCAGCCGGTGACGGGCGGCCTGCTGATGATGCTTTTGGCCATGCCGATCACGGAACGCTGGCTGCTGGCCTCGCTTGGGCTCTACGTCTTTGCGGGCCTATTCTGGGTCCCCGTCGTCTTCATGCAGATCGAGATGCGCGATCTCGCGCGCAAGGCGGCCGAGCAGCGCGGCGCTCTGCCTGAACGTTACTTCGTGCTCTACCGCCGCTGGTTCGCGTTCGGTTTCCCCGGCTTCGGCGCGACGATGTTGATCCTGTGGCTGATGATCGCGAAACCGTTTTGAGAGATGCGATGACCCAGCGAACCGTTTTGGTGCTCGGTGCCTCCGGCCTGATCGGGCGCTTCGTCACCGACGATCTGCGCGTGCGGGGATTTCGCGTGGTCGGCGTCGCACGCAGCCTGTCGCCCGCGCAGAAGATGAGCGCGCTGGACATCGAGCGGCCGATCCTGTCGCTCGATGCAGCCGCGCTGATGCGCCTCTTCCGCGAGCACGCCGTCGACGTCGTCGTGAACTGTCTCGGTGTGCTCCAGGACGGTCCCGGCAGCGACACGAGCGCGGTGCATCGCGATTTCGTCGCGCGCCTGCTTCAGGCGATCGCCGACAGCGGCCGCGCGATCCGGCTGGTGCACATCTCGATCCCCGGGACCGCCGAGGCGGATCGCACCGCCTTCGCGACGACCAAGCGCGAGGCCGAACGCCTGATTGCAGCCTCCGGCATTCCCCACGCTGTCCTGCGGCCCGGCTTCGTCGTCGCGCCTTCAGCCTATGGCGGCAGCGCCATGCTGCGTGCGCTCGCCGCCTTCCCGCTCGACCTGCCTGGGAAGGAGATGTCGACGCCATTTCAGTCCGTCGCAGTCGAGGACATTTCGGCCACCATCGCCTGGCTCGCCGCGCGCGATATTGACGACGCCTCAGTCAAAGCCGTGACGTGGGACCTGATGCAGGCCGAGCCGCTCACCATGGCCGGCGTCATCAAACAGTTCCGCCACGCCTTCGGCACGGCCGGCTGGCCGCGCCTCGCGATGCCGTCGTTTATGCTCGATCTCGGCGCGAAGATCGGCGATCTCGCCAATTATCTCGGCTGGATGCCGCCGATGCGCTCCACGGCCATCGCCGAGCTGCGCCGTGGCGTGACCGGCGAACCCTCCACCTGGATCGCCGCCACGGGCATCGCGCCGAAGACGTTGGCTGATGCGATCGGGCGCCATCCCGCCACCATCCAGGACAAATGGTTCGCGCGGCTGTTCCTGATCAAGGCGCTGATCTTCGCCAGCCTGGTTGCGTTCTGGCTCGTCTCCGGCTTCATCGCGCTGTTCGTCTCCTACCGTGCCGCCGCCGGAATTTTGAGCGCGCACAATTTTTCGCCCGCGCTGGTCGATCCCATCACCATCGGCACCAGCCTGATGGACATGAGCATCGGCGCGCTGATCGCCTTCCGCCGCACCGCGGCGATCGGTTTGGTCGCAGGCATCGTCGCCTCGCTCGGCTATATGGTCGGTGCGGCGATCCTCACGCCCGACCTCTGGATCGAGCCGCTCGGCGCGCTGGTGAAGACAGGGCCGGCCATCGTGCTGATGCTGGTCGCGCTGCTGATGCTGGATAATCGCTAGCGTTTTCGAGCGAAGTGGATCCCGGTTCGCGTGAAGAAAACGCGTAAGATAGAGAGACTGATGAGCAAATGGCCCGACGATGACGTGATCCTGTTCGACGGCGCCTGCATCTTCTGCTCGCGCTGGGTCCGCTTCGTCGCCAAGCGCGACACGGCGAGGCGGTTTCGCTTCACGCCGATCCAGTCGGAGTACGGCGCAAAGCTCGCGCGGACCTTTGGCATCGATCCTGACGATCCCGACACCAATGCCGTGGTTCACGGCGGAGTGGTCTTTATGAAGTCCGACGCTGCGCTGACCGTGCTGTCGCATCTGCCGGGATGGAGTTGGGTGCGCGCGTTGTTTGCCGTGCCAAAACTGCTGCGGGACCCCGTGTACAGCCTCGTCGCGCGCAACCGCTATCGCATCTTCGGGAAGTATGACGCCTGCTTCGTTCCCGATGCGGATTTGCGGGCGCGGGTGATTGAGTGACGTAGCCGGCGCTTACGGCTTGCCTGAAGCCGCCAGCACTTCCTTGGCCGCGCGCTCCCCGCTGTCCCTGGCGCCATGCGCCGTCGTGAAGAAGCTTGGCGACGTCGCTTCTCCCGCGAAGAACAGCCGCCCATCCACCGGCGCTGCCAGCACCGCGCGGTCTCCAGCGTGCCCTGGCAGTGCGTGTGAATACGATCCTCTCGCGAAGGGGTCGTGGGCCCAGCGCGACTCGTAGAGCGGCTTGAGCTTTCGCCTGATGTCGTTGCCGAGGAAGCCTGCGATCTCGTCGATGCTGTGCGCGGCGATGGCGCCGTCGCCGGCGTCTTCCAGCTCGCGGGCGAAGCTGCCGCCGAAAAAGCCCTCGATGCAGGGCTGGCCGAACGGGCGGATGTGGTAGGTGCCCATCTCGGTGCGCATGGTGGCACCCCGCAGATTGCCCTCTTTCGGGAAGGCTTCTGCATCGTCGAGCGCCAGCGTCACCTTGTCGTCGACGCCGAGCGGCAGGCCGGCTGCGGCGCTCACCTTGGCCGGGAGCGGCGGAGAGAAGCGGATGGCTTCGTCCGCGATCAGATTGGTCGGCACGGTGACGATCACCTTGTCGGCGGTCAGCGTGCCCTGCGACGTCTCGATGCGGAGGCGCTGGCCGGAATGATCGATCAGCGTGACATTGCAGCCCAGGGCCACCGGGCAGGGGGCGCCATAGGCCGCGACCAGCGCGCCATAGCCACGGCGGACGCGCCAGTTGAGGTCGCTATCCTCATAGGCGTCCCAGTCCAGCGTCGACATGTCCTTCAGTTCGCAGCCGTTGATGTAGGTCGAGACCGCGTCGATCATGGGATTCCAGCGATTGCCCGGATCGAGGCTCAGGCTCGCGGGCTCGTCCTTGCCCTTTTGCGCGGCCTGCCACAGCCGCTCGTAGAATGCGTCCATCGCGCGCATGAAATCGTCGCGCTCGGCCTGCGGAAACGCGTTGCCGAAGGCGCGCTCGCGCCAGGGCGGCAGGTCCTTGTTGACCTCGAAGCCGAGCTGCTTGGCGATTCCGACGAAGGAATTCTTGTCGGCGGAGTGCAGCCAGCCGCAGCCGACGTCGAAGGTCACCTCAGGCGAGGCCTGCACGGTCCAGGCGCGTCCGCCAATCCGGTCACGCGCCTCCAGCACGATCACGGAGAGGCCGGAGTCAGCCAGCGCATGCGCCGCGCCGAGGCCGGCGGCGCCGGCGCCGATGATCGTGACGTCAACGGAGGAGGGCAGGGAGGTCATGAGCGGGCTCTAGCACGTTCGCGAAGAGCGCTGAAGCCACCACAAAGTGAGGTGTCATCACCCGCCTTGTGCGCACGTTGTGCACTGGGGCGAGTGATCCATCTTCGTAGGGTGGGCAAAGGCGCTCTTGCGCCGTGCCCACCATTGCCGACGGGGATTTCAAGTGGTGGGCCCGCTACGCTCGGCCCACCCTACGGCACTACGGTGTGGAGCGGCTTACGCCACCGCTTCCTTGGACTTTTCCGCGCGCTTGCGCTCGTTCGGGTCGAGGTGCTTCTTGCGCAGACGGATCGACTTCGGCGTGACCTCGACGAGCTCGTCGTCCTCGATATAGGCGAGCGCCTTTTCCAGCGTCATGCGGATCGGCGGGGTCAGGCGCACGGCTTCGTCCTTGGACGTCGTGCGGATGTTGGTGAGCTGCTTGCCCTTGAGCACGTTGATCTCGAGATCGTTGTCGCGGGTGTGCTCGCCGACGATCATGCCCTTGTAGACCTTCCAGCCCGGCTCGATCATCATCGGGCCGCGGTCTTCCAGCTTGAACATGGCGTAGGCCACCGCTTCGCCCTGGTCGTTGGAGATCAGCACGCCGTTGCGGCGGCCCTGGATCTCGCCCTTGTACGGGGCGTAGCCGTGGAACAGGCGGTTCATGATCGCGGTGCCGCGGGTGTCGGTGAGCAGTTCGCCCTGATAGCCGATCAGGCCGCGGGTCGGCGCGTAGAACACCAGGCGCAGGCGGTTGCCGCCGGACGGCTTCATCTCGACCAGCTCGGACTTGCGCTCGCTCATCTTCTGCACGACGACGCCGGAATGCTCCTCGTCGACGTCGATCACGACTTCCTCGATCGGCTCCATGGTGGCGCCGGTCGCTTCGTCCTTCTGGTACACGACGCGCGGGCGCGACACCGAGAGCTCGAAGCCTTCGCGGCGCATGGTCTCGATCAGGATCGCGAGCTGCAATTCGCCGCGGCCGGACACTTCCATCGCATCCTTGTCGGTGGCCTCGACGACGCGCAACGCGACGTTACCCTCGGCTTCGCGCAGCAGACGGTCGCGGATCATGCGGCTCGTCACCTTGTCGCCTTCAGTGCCGGCGAGCGGGGAGTTGTTGACGATGAACGACATCGACACGGTCGGCGGGTCGATCGGCTGCGCCGGCAGCGGCACCTCGACGGTCGGATCGCAGAAGGTGTCGGCGACGGTGCCCTTGGTCAGGCCGGCAATGGCGACGATGTCGCCGGCTTCAGCTTCATCGAGCGGCGTGCGCTCGAGACCGCGGAATGCCAGGATCTTGGTGATGCGCCCGGACTCGACCAGCTTGCCGTCGGCATGCAGCACCTTGACCTGCTGGTTCGGCTTGAGAACGCCGGACGAGATGCGGCCGGTGATGATGCGGCCGAGATAGGGGTTGGCCTCCAGGATGGTGCCGATCATCTTGAACGGACCTTCCTCGACCGTCGGCGGTGCGACGTGGCGCAGGATCAGGTCGAACAGCGGCTCCATGCCCTTGTCCTGCGGACCCTCGGGGCTCTCGGCCATCCAGCCCTGCTTGGCCGACCCGTACAGGATCGGGAAGTCGAGCTGCTCCTCGCTGGCGTCGAGCGCCGCGAACAGGTCGAACACCTCGTTGATGACTTCGGTCGGGCGCGCGTCGGGGCGGTCGACCTTGTTGATGACGACGATCGGCTTGAGGCCGACCTTGAGCGCCTTGGAGACCACGAATTTTGTCTGCGGCAGCGGGCCTTCGGCGGCGTCGACCAGCACCAGGGCGCCGTCCACCATGTTCAGGATGCGCTCGACCTCACCACCGAAATCGGCGTGGCCGGGGGTATCGACGATGTTGACGCGGGTGTCCTTCCACTGCACCGAGGCCGCCTTGGCCAAGATGGTGATGCCGCGCTCACGCTCCAGATCGTTGGAGTCCATGGCGCGATCCGTCACCTTCTGGTTCTCGCGGAACGTACCGGATTGCTGGAGGAGTTTGTCGACCAGGGTCGTCTTGCCGTGGTCGACGTGGGCGATGATGGCGACGTTACGGAGGTTCATGAGTGAGCTTCTTTGCGGTCGGACAATGGGTTAAGCGCGATCTCGCCGGTCGGACCGGGACCTCTTCTCGAAACAACGCTGGAAGACTGGAAACGGGCGCTTTCCGCCCAAAAAGGGCCGCCCGGCCATCTCGACCAGGCACCCTACGCGTTGCGGCGCAATATATGCAGAAACCGCCAAAAAACAATGTGTTCTTTGCTGATTGGTTGACTGAATTTTGTCCGGGAATCTCCGGGGGTTAGGGTAAATTCAGCACCAAACCGGCCTTTGCTCGGGGACGGGGCCTCGATCAGCCCTGCGCCGAGCCGGGGCTGGCCTCCTCGGTCGGATAGACCCCGCGCAGCACCTCCTCGAAGTGCATCTTCACCGCGTCGTTGCACAGGCAGGCGCGCAGGCGCAAGCCGTCGAGATTGCGGACCAGGATCGCGCCGCGTCTTGTATCGAGCACGCCCTCCGCCTTGAACGACTGGAGCACGCGGCTCGCATAGCTGCGGCCGACCCCGAGCAGCGTCGCGAGCTGCTCATGCGTCAGCGGCACGCTGCTCTCGTCGCCGGTCCGCTCCATCGCCGCGATGATCCACTTGGCCGTACGCTGTTCGATGGAGTGGATGGCGTTGCAGGCGGTGGACTGGAACATCTGCGCCAGCATGCAGTCGGCATAGCGGGCGAAGATGTTGCGCAGCGAGGCCGAGCGCATCTTGGCAGCTTCCAGCTTGGCGACGTGAATGCGCGCGAATGGTCCGCCGAATTTCACGCAGATGCGGGTATAGGCCGGCAAAAATCCCTCGCTGACGATGCCGCCCACTGCGCCTTCGCGGCCGACCAGGATGGTCTCGACGTCGCGGCCGTCCTCATTGGGAACGAGAAATGTCGCGAGCGACGGCCCGCAGGGAAAGTGCACGACCTGGACATCGTCGCCGGGACTGTAGAGCAGCTCGTTGGGCCCGGCGGTGTCCAGAGTGACGTGCGGTGCCAGCAGCGCGTAGTCAGCCGGACTCAAGCGCCGCAGCAGATTGTTGGCCGGCCGGCTACCGACTTCGGTTGTCTTGCTGATACGCGCGTCCATCGTAAATCCCCTGCTCTCCTTTCAACACTAGCGAGGTCCGATCATGGGCTGTGTGCACAAGTGGACAGACGTGAAAACTGTTCTGTGGTGAGTTTCGTTCCGGGAACCCTCCGATGCGCTGGGCGCAGGCGTCGGGATGAGGCTGTCCTCGATCGGTAAGAACATGCAGCCCTCGATATCCACCATCATGATACCTGCTCCCCCGGACGGCTCGACCGGCATGCCCGCCGATGTTCTGATCGTTGAGGACGATCCGATCATTGCGATCGATTTCGAGGATCGCCTGCTCGGATTTGGCGTGAGGAGCGTGCGCACCGTGGGGTCGGTGGCGCAGGCGCTGGCGGCGATCGCAGCGCGCGCGCCGGATTTCGCGCTACTCGACGTCGAGCTCGGCCGCGAGAAAAGCTTTGCCGTCGCCGACCGGCTGGCGGCTACGCAGATTCCCTTCGTCTTCGTGACGGGCTACGGCGCCGAGGATCGGATCGCTCCCGAATTCAAGACGCGGCCGCGGCTGCAAAAGCCCTGCTCGAGCGAAGCGCTGGAGGCCGCGCTGCGCTCGGGCGGCTCCTGATCGCCCGTCGGCGTTCTCCCGGCTTCAGGCAAATTTCGGATCGAGCGTGGTCGACCACAGCGCGACGTCGGCGCGGTCGCGCAAGGTCACCGTCATCTGGCCGGATGCGCCGTCGATCTTGACGTGACCGAAGAACTGCATGCCTGCGGACGGCGGCAGGTTCTGGTTGTCCTTGCCCGGCGCTTTGACGAAACGCACCTCGGGCCCAAAAGTGTTGTCGAGCGCATTTGGACCAAAGGTGCCCGCATGCAGCGGGCCCGAGACGAATTCCCAGAACGGCTCGAACTCCTGGAATTGCGCCTTGTTCGGATCGTAATAATGCGCGGCGGCGTAGTGCACGTCCGCGGTCAGCCACACCGTGTTGTTGATCGGCGCCATCTTGATGAAGCGCAGGATGTCGGCGATCTCGAACTCGCGGCCGCGCACCGGGCCGTCGCCCTGCGCAATGGCTTCCGATCCGCCCTTCGGCGTGTCCGATACGACGAGACTGATAGGCATGTCGGAGGCGATCACCTTCCAAGTCGCACGCGAATTCAGAAGGCCGCGCTTGAGCCAGGCGATCTGGTCCGGGCCGAGAAAATAGCTCGCGGGCCCGTAAGCGGTTTCGAGATTGGCGCCGTTCGGGCCGCGATAGCTGCGCTCGTCGAGCACGAACACGTCGAGATGCGGGCCGTAGGAGATCTGGCGATAGACGCGGCCCGGCTCAACGATGCTCTCCCGCATCGGATACATCTCGTGAAAGGCGCGGCCGGCGCGGGCTGCGAGCAGGGAGATGTCGCGCACCTTGTAGGACGCCGGCAACTCCTTCGACAGCGACCAGTTGTTGGTCACTTCATGGTCGTCCCACTGCACGAAGATCGGCACTTCGGCATTGAAGGCGCGGACGTTGTCGTCGGTGAGATTGTATTTGTGCGCGGCGCGATACTCGTCCAGCGTCTCGGCGACCTTGGCCTTCTCGGGGATGGTGACGTTCTTCCAGGTCTTGCCGTCGGCGAGCTTCACCTCGGATTCGATCGGACCGTCGGCATAGATCGTGTCGCCGGAATGCAGGAAGAAATCCGGGCGATGCTTGCGCATCGCGGAGAAGGTGAACATGCCGCCATCATCGGGATTGATGCCCCAGCCTTGCCCTGCGACATCGCCGCCCCAGACGAAGCTGACGTCGCGACGGTCGGCCGGCGCGGTGCGGAAGCGGCCGACCACTGGTTCGCCCTCGATCGCGGTATGCGAGAGATCGCGAAAGCGGACGCGATAGAAGATATCCTGTCCGCCCGGCAGGTTCTCGATCAGCATCTTCGCGGTGAAGTCGCTCTCCGGCAGCGCCGCGATCGGCGGCAGCGCGCGGACATCCTTGAAGGACTCGGTCGTGGCCACCTCGACCAGCATCTGCGATGGCCGGTCAGCGCGCGTCCAGACCACGCCACCGTCGACCGTGACGTCGCCGGACTGCACACCATGCGTAACCGCCGGCCGGTCGGCCGCGCGCGAGAGATGGGGCATCGCGATCACGCCGAGTGCGCCGGCGCTGGTGGTGAGGAAGCGGCGGCGGGAGAATTTGATGTTCATGGCGGCTTCGCTTTTTGTCTCGTGCGCATCTCGCGTCGTCATTCCGGGACGGTCCGAAGGACCGGACCCGGAATCTCGAGATTCCGGACTCGCGCTGCAGGCGCTCCGGAATGACAACGAAAGCTATACTGAGACAGTATGACGCAGCAATAACGCGGCAGGCGTTTACGCGTTGCCGGCGGCCCTGAATTGCGCACCTGCGCGCTGCAGGCTTTGCGGCATGGCAAACAGCACGGCCTTGCGGTCGGCGACGGCGGCGTGGAACTGGTCGAGCACGATGTTGATGGCGGTGAGCCCGCCCTCTTCGATCGCGCCGTGATCGAAGCAGCGCAGCGTGTCGCGCAGGATTTCGTCAGCCTCGGTTTGCATCTGGTCGAGCTCGTCGGTCGTCTCGCTCTTGCGCGCCGCCGCGATCAAGTCGAACAGGCGGTCGCGCAAATGGCTGTTGTTGTCGCGCTCGTCCTTCTTGAGGTAGCCCGCGAACCAGGCGCCGATCGAGCCCATCGCCGAGAGCGCCATCAGCGTCCACCAGATGTAATCGCTGTATTTGTCGAGGAAGGTCTTTTCCTCGCCGTCGACGAAGGCGGCGGCGCCCGGATGCACGGGGATCACCGCATCCTTGTCGGTGTCGGGCGTCTCGATCTTCGCCGCCATCGGGAATTCCGCCACCAGTTGCTGGCGCACGGCGAAGAGCTGGCGCGTGAACGCCGCGATGGTGGTATCGGACACGCCTTTGCGCGCCACGATGTGGTGCGAGAAGCTGATGGTCTTGACCTCGTCATCGGGGCGATCGGGCGAGCCGCCATAGGTGCCGGCGGGAATCTCCGATGCTTCGTAGACGGGATGGTTTTGCGCGATCGCGTCCGCGGAATCGATTGCGAGGAAGGTCGGCGTGCCGCTGTCCTTGGCGGAAGCCGCGATCGCATCCGACGTGATCTTGCTGTTGACGGGGCCGGCCGCGAGATAGGCATCGGCCTTCTGGGCCTTGATCGCCTCGGCGGCTTCATTGGCCGGGAACTGTATGACCTCGACCTTGGCGGGATCGACGCCGTATTGCTGGAGGATCACCTTGAGCAAATTGACGTTGGCCTGGGTTCGGCCGATCACCCCGACGCGATGGCCGGCGAGCTGCGCGATCTTGGTGATCTTCGCGCCCTTCTTCTTGCCCTTGCCGGGCACGGACCACAGCACCACGACGTTCTTGCGCAGGGTCGCGACGGCTTGCGCGTTCTTCGGCACGTCGACGTCGCCGCGCACGATGGCGAGATCGACCTTGTTTTCCGCGAGCGCATCGGCGCTGGCGGTGGCACCGTCGGTCTGGATCGGGCGTAGCCGCACAAAGCTCTTGTGCTGCGCGAAAGCCTGCGTCAGCGCCTGCACCACCTTGAGGTCGTCGCTATTGGCCGGACCGACCGCGATCTTCAACGTCACCGGCCGCATCGCGAAGTAGTATCCGCCGACGAGCGCGCCGATGATCGCAAGCACCAGCGCCAGAGACACGAGCGCCGTCTTCCGCGCCGCTGATCGCGGCGAAGGCGGGGTGGGCGCTTCGGCCAGGTCCAATCCCCCGGTCATCGATCTCCCAAACAGGCGCTTGAGGCTCAGTTTCATCTTTGCCGGCGATTTACACCTGTAATCATAGCAAATTTCTTGTCCCGCGGGGTTACATCTCCGTCATGGTTAGCGGATGGACGAAATCCGGTCTGAACCAGGGCCATATGCACGGTGTTAGGGTAAAGTTCCCCTGAAAATGGAGGCGATCATGGCAGAGCGGCTGACGCCGGAAGCACGCAAGCAGGCACTGGGCGCCATACCGGGCTGGACCGAGGTTCAGGGCCGCGACGCCATCGGGAAGACCTTTGTCTTCAAGGATTTCAACGAGGCGTTCGGGTTCATGACCCGCGCGGCGCTGGTTGCCGAGAAAATGGATCACCACCCCGAATGGCGCAACGTCTACAAGACGGTGGAGGTGGTGCTGTCGACCCATGACGCCGGCGGCGTCACCAAGCTCGACATCGAGCTCGCCAGGACGATGAACACGATCGCCAAGCTGACAGCTACCTGACACCTTGCGAGGATCGGCTGCATCCCCATGTTGTGATCAGCAGGAGATGCGGCCATCTGCCGCCCCTGGCTGAACGGGGAGTTTGTCGAACATGGCCGCCGAACACAGCGTCGGCTTCGAGCCGGCCGATCGGCTCGCGGAGGATCATGAGAGCGTGCGCCGCCGTTTCTGGCGCAAGCTGAAGCGTGTCGCCGCGCAATTGCCGTTCGCGGAAGACCTGCTCGCGGCCTATTACTGTGCGTTCGACCGGCAGACGCCGCGCCATGTCCAGGCGTCGCTGCTCGGAGCGATCGCCTATTTCATCCTGCCGTTCGATTTCGTCCCCGACGTGATGCCGATCCTCGGCTTCACCGATGACGCCGCCGTGCTCGCCACCGCCATCCGCATGGTCGCCAGCCACATCACGACGGAGCACCGCGAGGCCGCCCGCGCCGTGCTGAAGCGCGGGGTGGATGGTGCGGAGGCGGCGCAGTAGGCGTTGTTGGCTACACGCCGTAGCCACGCCCACCGCTGTCATTCCCCGCGACCCGGCTACGCCAAGGCTTCGCCGGGGTTGCGGTCCAGGGCAGCCGAAGCTTTAGCGTAGGCGGCAGGCGGGGAATCCAGTACGCCGCGGCCTCTCGATTCAATCACTGACGTCACGGAGTACTGGATCGCCCGGTCAAGCCGGGCGATGACAGCGAGTGTGTGGGTGCCGCTTGCGACACCATCGGCCGCAATGCCGCTCGTTACTTCTTCTCCGCCCGCGCGTTCCCCGCGTCCCACGCCTGGAATTGCTTGAACAGCGCTTCCCTGTCTGCGTCGGACACCTTCTGGGCCGCGGGGTTCTGCTTGAGGAACGCCTCGAAGCGCTCCCGGGTCACCGGTTCGACGCCGTGCTTGTCGAGCCATTGCTGCGCCACCGGCAATCTGTTCCAGCCCGTCAGAGGTGCCGGGAGCGAGACTTCCTTCCACTTGGGATGGAAAGGCGGGTTCTGCAGGGTCGGGAATTTCGTGAAGAACGCATCCACGAACAGCGCAAGCTTACGGTAACGGTCGGTGTTGGGCGCCCAGTTGTAGGCCGCGAGCACCGCCGGCACCGCGATGGTGTCCACGGTATCGCCTTCCTTGATCAGGTTCGGATAGTCCTTGGCGGTCAGCGTCGCCGGCAGATAGTCGCTCTGCAGCGGCTTTGCATAGTCGACCCCCGCGAGGTGGAAGCGGCCGTCATTGCTGAAGGTCGACACTGACTTGTACGGCTTGCCGCCGACCACGATGACGGCGTCGATCTCGCCGGCTTTCAGCTTCTCCATCGCGATGCGCTGCTCGACATAGACGAAGTTCGCCTTGATCCCGAGCCGCTCGAACACCGTCAGCGCGGTGACGAAGGTCCCGCCATTGGGCAGATCGACGCTGACCTTCTTGCCCTCGAGATCCTTCAGCGTCGCGACCGATTTCGGCGCGATCACCTGCATCTCTTCATTGTAGAGCTTGGTCACATAGGTGAACTGCTTCTTGATGTCCTTGGCAAAGCCCTTGCGCTCGAGATAGTCGAGCGTATCCGCCCGCACGATGCCGAGATCGACGCCTTGCAGGAACAGAATGTCGGCGACGCTCTGCACCGAGCCGCGGCCGACGATCGGTAGCACGCGGATCTTGTTGCCGTCGTCGAGCACGGAGGCGAGGTCGGCGCCGAACTGCACGTAGGTGCCGCCGATCGTGCCGGTGATCAGCGTGACCGTATTGGCGTTCAGCGACTGCTTGGTGGAGGTCGAGCCGAACTGGAAGATGGCCTTCAGGCTGTCCGAGACCTTGGCCGGATCGTATTCGGTCTGCTCGGCGCGTGCCGCGAAGGCGCAAATCGTCATGATGGCGGCAACCGCCATTCCCAAAGCGTTACGCATGATACCCTCTGAAAAGTTCTAGTTCTGAAGCTGAGCGAGGCGCTGCCGCGCCTCCGCCGATCCGAGTGCCGCGGCCTTCTGGTACCAGTCACGCGCGACGGTCGCGTCGCCGGCGATGCTCCGCGCGTCGCTGGTGCCCAGCACGGCCGGGTCATAGGTCTGCGCCAGCAGAAACGCGGCCGTTGCATCCTGTGCATTGGCCGCGCGCTCGAGCAGCAGGCGGGCTGCAACAATATCGCCGATCCTCAACAGGCTCTTCGCGCGTGTCATCAGCCCGGCCAGCGTGTCGGCATCGAGCGTCTTGGCTAGCGTCTTGGCGGGCGGAGTGGGCGCCGGCGGCGCCGCGACGGGTGCGGGCGCAGGTATGGGTGCCTGGGCTTGCAGCGCCGTCTGATAGGCGGTCGCGATCGCTTCGCGGCTCGGCGTTGACGGTGCAGGGAGAACCTGCGTGTCGGCGCTCGCCAGCGTGTTGGTCGCGCGGTCCGAATCCTTCAGCGAGCTCTGCGTCATGGCCGGCGTGTTGGCCGACGCCATGGCTTGCTCCGGCGCGATGCCCATCCAGCTAACGGCATTGGCGGGGAAGAGGCCGCGAAAGTCGGACTGATACAGTGTGACCAGAATTGCCAGGGTGGATGCCGTCAGAACGGCCGCGAGAACGCGCGGGACAATTCTGGAGCGCACCTCAATGGGCGCATATTCGCCTGGGTCCGGCGCACCGAGCGGATCGGACAGGAAGAGTGGAATTGGATCGTCCTGCGAAAGATCGGCCCGCGCGGCGCGCGCACGGATAAAGGACGCGGTCGGCGGATGTGATGTGGCTCGATCGGAGTCGAACGCCTTCGACTCCTTCGACGGGCGATGTGCCGTCGTCTCCATGGTCATGCTCCCCATTACTAACGCAACGCAGGGGCAATTCGGCTTAAGTCTTCTTGCTTTTGTCCAAAGTGTCCCGCAAATGGAACCGGTAAAACGCAGTTGGAATCAGCCCAAAAAACGACGACGGTTTGCGCGAATTAGGAAATATTTGGGTTTGATTGAGGCGGAGCGGAGGAATGCACCACGATTTTGGCGGTGATGGTTGAGGAAGGTTTTCCTAGACTCCGCTGACTTTGACCCCGGGGCATCCAGTGGGCCGCGGCGTCTCGGCTGAAATCTCTGGCGTCTCTGAAATCTGGACCGCCCGCCTCAGTACGCAATTGCGCAGAAGGCGGGCGACGACGGTCGCATATGTGGCGAGTGCGTGTGGCAGGCAAGCGCTGCGGCTCACACCATCACGGATGCAGGATCACCTTGCCCATGGCCTGGCGTCCCGCCAGAACCTTCAGTGCGTCGGCGGTTTGTGCCAGCGGGAAGGTGCGGTCGACATGCGAGGAAATCTTTCCTTCCGCGGTCCACTTCACGAGCTTCTCGAGATTGGCGCGGTTCTTGGCCGGGTTGAGCCGGGTCCATGCACCCCAGAACACGCCGCGGATGTCGCAGCCCTTCAGTAGCGCGAGGTTCAGCGGCATCTTCGGAATGTCGCCGGCGGCAAAACCGATCACCAGGAAGCGGCCTTCCCAGGCGATCGAGCGCAGTGCCTGCTCGGCATAGGCGCCACCAACCGGATCGAAGATGATGTCGACGCCCTTGCCGCCGGTGAGTTTTCGCAGGCCTTCTTTCAGATCTTCCTTGCCGTAGTTGAGCGTCAGCTCGGCGCCATGCGCTTTCGCGAATTCGAGCTTCTCGTCCGACGAGGCGCAGGCGATCACCTTCAGGCCCATCAGCTTGCCGAGCTCGCAGGCAGCCAAGCCGGTGCCGCCGGCTGCGCCCAGCACCGCGAGCGTCTCGCCCGGCTTCGGGCTCGCGCGGTCTTCCAGCGCATGCAGCGCGGTGCCGTAGATGATGATGATGCCGGCCGCGCGGTCATAGTCGAGATTGTCGGGAATCTTCACGATCGATGCCGCCGGCAGCGCGATCTTTTCGCGCGCGCCGTTGTGGCCGCAAGACGCGACGACGCGATCGCCGACCTTCAGATCAGTCACGCCGGGACCGATGCTCTCGATCACGCCGGCGACTTCGGCGGCGGGCGAGAACGGGAACGGTGGCTTGATCTGGTACTTGCCCTGAATCATCAGGATGTCGAAGAAGTTCAGCGCCGCCGCCTTAATCGCGATCACCGCTTCGCCGGGACCTGCCACCGGATCCGGCACGTCGGCAAGCACGAGATCATCGGGCTGGCAATATTGCGAGCAGAGGATGGCTTTCATGGCGGCACCTTCTTGAGAATACTGGGCGTTTCGAGGCGGAATTATAGTTGGTCCGTTTCTGCCGGATTTAGTGCGGTCCGACAATCCGGTTTCTTTGCGCAAGAGCATGCGCAGGCCTATCCTCGCGTCATTGCGAGCGCAGCGAAGCAATCCAGAATCCGTCCTGCGGAAATAGTCTGGATTGCTTCGCTGCGCTCGCAATGACGAAGCAAGAAGAAAAAGAGGGTTCAAACGATGTTTGAAGCAGATCTGCTCAGGGACAAGCGCATCCTCGTCACCGGCGGCGGCTCCGGCCTCGGCGCCGCGATGGGGCACCGCTTTCTCGCGCTCGGCGCCGAGCTCGTGATCTGTGGTCGCAAGCTCGACCGGCTGGAAGCAACGGCGAGCGAGATGCGCGCGCAGACCGGCGGCAAGGTCATCACGATCGCCTGCGACATCCGTGACGGTGGCGCCGTCGACGATATGATGGACGCGATCTGGCGCGAGGCGCCGCTCGACATTCTCGTCAACAACGCTGCCGCAACCTTCATCGCGCAGAGCGAGCATCTGTCGTTTCGCGCCGCGGACGCGATCCTCGCACCGACGCTGCATGGCGCGATGTATTGCACGCTCGCCGCCGGCAAGCGCTGGATCGACGGCAAGCATGGCGGTGTCGTGCTCTCGATCCTCTCGACCTCCACCATCACCGGCCGCGCCTTCACGGTTCCCTCGGCGATGGCGAAGTCGGCGGTGCTGGCGATGACCAGGAGTCTCGCGGTCGAGTGGGGCCCGAAGGGCATCCGCACCGTCGCGATCGCCCCGGGCCCGTTCCCGACCGCGGGCGCCTCGGGGCAGCTCCGTCCTGAGGGCCGCGACGAAGGCTGGACCGCCCGGAACCCGATGGGGCGTACCGGCGAGCACAGTGAACTCGCCGACCTCGCCAGCTTCCTGGTCTCGGACCGTGCCGGTTACATCAATGGCGAGATGGTCGTGATCGACGGTGGCGCCCATTTGCGCAGCTCCGGCGCCGAGGATTTGTTGCGCTGGACCGACGCCCAATGGGCCGAGCAGCGGGCTGCGCGATCCAAAGGCTAAGCCGCTAACTGCCTTCCCAAGTTGGACTTTCCCGGTTATCCCTGCCGGGGGACAAAGCGCGGCCGGGCCATCTTCCAGTCACAATATTGAGGGAACCACTCCAGCATGTGGCGGGTGCTGATTTTAGCCTTGATGACGGGCGTTATGGCCGTGGGAATCACCGATTCCGCGCGGGCGCAGACGGCGCAACCGGCGCCCAAAGCCGCGCCAAAGGCGGCTGCACCGGCGGCCAATACAGCCCCAAAGACCGCAGCAAAGCCCGAGAGCAAGCCGGTGGCTCCAGCCACGGCGGTTGCGGGCGGTGCGGAGCCGACCCTGATCGGCCAGTTCGGCACCTGGGGCGCCTATTCGGCCACGCCCAACGGCAAGAAGGTCTGCTTCGCGCTGGCCAAGCCGTCGTCGTCGAAGACCAACCCGCCGAACCGCCCGCGCGATCCCGCCTATGCCTTCGTTTCGACCCGGCCGGCGGAAAAGGTGAACAACGAAGTCTCTGTCATGATCGGCTATGCGCTGAAGCCGGGCTCGGAATCCTCGGTCGAGGTCGGCGGCGCCGCTTTCGCGATGTACACGCAGGGCGACGGCCTCTGGATCAAGAACGCGGCCGAGGAAGAGCGGATGGTCGAGGCCATGCGCAAATCCGCCGATCTCGTGGTCAAGGGTGTCTCGGCCAAGGGAACGGAGACGACCGATACGTTTTCGCTGAAGGGCCTCGCCCAGGCGCTCGACCGGATCGCCCAGGATTGCAGGCGGTAGGACTGCGGACTGCCGGCGTTAAGCCTGAGGGCGGCATCACGGTCGCAATCGGCGGTTCCGGTTGCTATATAAGGGTATCCCAAAGGTGTAGCCGTCACGGCCGGGCTAAAGCGCGAAGCGCGTCTTCGCACCAGATGTCCCGGCCATCCACGCGCTAGCAACGGGCGGAATAGAACGTGGATGCCCGGGACAAGCCCGGCCATGACGAGAGATATCAGGCAACCAATGCAACCGACGACCGAGCCGCACAACGCAATCCTGGTGGAGAAGACTCCGCTCGAAACCTATGTGCCGCCGGCCAGGCCCTCGCTGATCGGCCTGTCGCGCAGCGAGCTTGCCGACCGCCTCGGCGAGATCGGCGTCGCGCCCGCGCAGCGCAAGATGCGCGTCCAGCAGCTGTGGCACTGGCTCTATTTCCGCGGCGCCCAAAGCTTCGACGATATGACGTCGATCTCGAAGGGCATTCGCGCCGAGCTCGCGCAGCATTTTACGGTCGACCGTCCCGAAGTCGTGGCCGAGCAGATCTCCAACGACGGCACCCGCAAATGGCTGCTGCGGCTGCCGAGCGGCGACAACGTCGAGCGCGCGCATGAAGTCGAGTGCGTCTACATCCCCGAGACCGATCGCGGCACGCTTTGTGTTTCCTCCCAGGTCGGCTGCACGCTGAACTGCTCCTTCTGTCACACCGGCACGCAGCGGCTGGTGCGCAACCTCACCGCCGGCGAGATCGTCGGACAGGTGATGGTCGCGCGCGACCGCCTCAATGACTGGGCAGATCGCGAGGACGGCACGCGCCGCGTCACCAACATCGTGATGATGGGCATGGGCGAGCCGCTCTACAATTTCGACGCGGTGCGCGACGCGCTGCTCATCGTCGGAGACAATGAAGGCATCGGCATCTCCCGTCGCCGCATCACGCTGTCGACCTCGGGCGTGGTGCCGAACATCGTGCGCGCGGGCGACGAGATCGGCGTGATGCTCGCGATCTCGCTGCATGCGGTGCGCGACGAGCTGCGCAACGAGCTGGTGCCGCTCAACCGCAAATATCCGATCAAGGAGCTGTTGCAGGCCTGCCGCGACTATCCCGGCGCCTCCAACGCACGCCGCATCACCTTCGAATATGTGATGCTCAAGGGCGTCAACGATTCGCTCGACGATGCGAAACTGCTGGTGAAGCTGCTCAAGGGCATTCACGCCAAGATCAACCTGATCCCGTTCAATCCCTGGCCCGGCACGGCCTATGAATGTTCGGACTGGGATCAGATCGAGAAATTCTCCGAATACATCTTCAACGCCGGCTATTCCTCGCCGGTGCGCACCCCGCGCGGCCGCGACATCCTCGCCGCCTGCGGCCAGCTCAAGTCGGAGACCGAGAAGCTCTCGGCCCGCGAACGTCAGATGCTGCGCGCCATGGCGATGACGGATTGATAGTTCATGCCTTCGCTCTCGCATCCTCGTCATTGCGAGCGCAGCGAAGCAATCCAGATTCCCTCCGCGGAGACAGTCTGGATTGCTTCGTCGTGGAGCCTGTCATCCGGCCCGCCGAAGGCGGGACCGGGTGGCTCCTCGCAATGACGGCGAGGTGAGCTTTCCCGTCATGTCCCTGATCGGCCGCCTCATCGTCATCTTCATCGGCTTCCTCGCCGCCTGCTTCGTCGGCGGCATGATCGTCGTCGTCGCGCTGCTGTTTCCGGAGTTTGCCGATCTCGGCGCCGGTCCGGTCGACCAGGGCGCGATCGACATTCTGCTCGGCTTCGGCTTCATCTTCGTCTCGGGCTTTGCGCTGGTTCCGGCGGCGGTGATCGTCGCGATCACCGAAGCGCTCTATATCCGCAGCGCGCTCGCTTATGCCGTGGGTGGCGGCGTAGTTGGCCTAGCCTGCTATCTCGGCCTCATCCCCTTCCACTCCGATACGCTCCAGTTCGAAGGCATCGTGCGGCGGCATCTGGAGATCATGACGGGCGCGGGCATCGTCTCCGGCGTGGTCTACTGGCTGATTGCCGGCCGTAACGCCGGCGCCTGGCGCAATCCGCCGCCCCCGCACAAGCCGCCTCCGCCGCTGCCGTCGAATTCGCGGCCGGATGCGCGATGAGTCGCGCCGCTTCCGGGGTTTTCATCTCCTCCCCACTCCGCTAAACCGCGCGCCATGAACCGGACTGGACTCTTCATCGCCCTGGCGCTGTGGCTCGTGATCGGCGTCGTTTTCGGCCTCTATCCCGAGCTCGATCTCAAGCTCGCCGCACTGTTCTTCGACCCCGAGACGAAGACGTTTCCGCTCAAGCTGAATGAGTGGGCGGGCGTCGCGCGCGACGCCGCCATGTGGGTCGCCTGGGCATTCGTGCTGCCGCCGCTGGTCGCGCTTGTGGTCAAGATGATCCGACCCGACCGGCCGCTGATGGTATCGGGGCGCGCGATCGTGTTTCTGCTGGTCACCATCATCATGTCGGCCGGCATCCTCACCAATCTCACCTTCAAGACCTATTGGGGCCGGCCGCGTCCAGTGGTGGTGACTGAGTTTGCGGGCGACCAGCAATTCGTGCCGTGGTGGGATCCGCGCGGCGATTGCGCGCGCAACTGCTCGTTCTTCTCGGGCGAGGGTGCGACCGCGTTCTGGACGCTGGCGCCGGCTGCGCTGGCGCCGCCGGCATGGCGGCCGCTCGCCTATGCCGGTGCGGTTGTGTTCGGCATGGTCACCAGCGGGCTGCGGATGGCCTTCGGCGGCCACTTCTTCACGGACGTCTCGATCGCCGGCCTCGTCACCTTCGTCGTGATCTGGTTCGCCTACGCGCTGATTTACCGCTGGCCGCGGACCCGGTTCTCGGACGAGGCGGTCGATGCCGCCCTGACCCGGCTGAACATGCCCGCCTACCGGCTCCGCCAGCGCTTGTTCGGCCGCAAGACAGGCCCCGAGCCGTCGATTTGAGCCATTAAAAGCGTGCCGAGGCGTGCGAAATTTGATATTCGCGCGGTCAACCCACAAACGCCATCAGCCCCTTGAGACCCGATTGGAAGCCCCATGACCACGATCCTGAAAAGCCTGCCCAAGGGTGAGAAAGTCGGCATCGCGTTTTCGGGCGGTCTCGATACCAGCGCGGCGCTGCTCTGGATGAAGCAGAAGGGCGCGCGCTGCTACGCCTACACGGCCAATCTCGGCCAGCCCGATGAAGCCGACTACAACGAGATCCCGCGCAAGGCGGAAGCGTTCGGCGCCGAGAAGGCCGTGCTCGTCGACTGCCGCACGCAGCTCGTCCACGAGGGCATCGCCGCGATCCAGTCGGGCGCCTTCCACATCTCGACCGGCGGCATCACCTATTTCAACACCACGCCGCTCGGGCGCGCCGTCACCGGCACGATGCTGGTCGCGGCGATGAAGGAGGACGGCGTCAACATCTGGGGCGACGGCTCGACCTTCAAGGGCAACGACATCGAGCGCTTCTACCGCTATGGCCTGCTGACCAATCCATCCTTGCGGATCTACAAGCCCTGGCTCGATCAGCAGTTCATCGACGAGCTCGGCGGCCGCGCCGAAATGTCGGCGTTCATGACCGCGCAGGGCTTTGCCTACAAGATGAGCGCGGAGAAGGCGTACTCGACCGACAGCAACCTGCTCGGCGCCACGCACGAAGCGAAGGATCTCGAAAGCCTCGACAGCGGCATCAAGATCGTCAACCCCATCATGGGCGTGCCGTTCTGGCGTGACGACTGCAACGTCAAGGCCGAGAAGGTCGTCGTGCGTTTCGAGGAAGGCCAGCCCACGGCGCTGAACGGCCAGACCTTCAGCGATCCCGTCGCCCTGTTCCTCGAGGCCAATGCGATCGGCGGCCGTCACGGCCTCGGCATGAGCGACCAGATCGAGAACCGCATCATCGAGGCGAAGAGCCGCGGCATCTACGAGGCGCCCGGCATGGCGCTGCTGCACATCGCTTATGAGCGCCTCGTCACCGGCATCCACAACGAGGACACCATCGAGCAGTACCGCATCAGCGGCATGCGCCTCGGCCGCTTGCTCTATCAGGGCCGCTGGTTCGATTCGCAGGCGCTGATGCTGCGCGAGACCGCGCAGCGCTGGGTCGCGCGCGCCGTGACCGGCGAGGTGACGCTGGAGCTGCGCCGCGGTAACGACTATTCGATCCTCAACACCGAGAGCCCGAACCTCACCTATGCGCCGGAGCGGCTCAGCATGGAGAAGGTGGAAGACGCAGCATTCACGCCGGCCGACCGCATCGGCCAGCTCACCATGCGCAATCTCGACATCGCGGACACCCGTACCAAGCTGAAGCTCTACACGGATACCGGCCTGCTGTCGGGCAGCGAAGGCTCGCAGATCTTCCGGCTGGAGAACGACAAGAGCTGAGGCCTTTTTGGGCTGAGGCCTTTTGTCGCCCGACCGGGCGACGCGCGACTTAATGACGGTGTCATTCTCGATCGCTAGCTTTCCGTTCCTGTTGGGAACGGATTGCGGAGCATCGCGCATGGTCAAGGGATCGGCACTCGCCTCACTCATCGTCCTCTGTTGGACAACGTCGCTGTCGGCGCAGACGATCTATCCGATCGATCGTGCCGAGATCCTGGCCGGCGCCCGGTTCGACTTCAAGGTCGAGTTTCCCGGGCCGGTCGATCCGGCCAGGCTGAAGGTGACCGTGAACGGCGCGGACTATGCTGTCGCGTTCGGACGTAGCGGGACCTTCATCGATCGCGAGGACGGCAAGGACCAGTCGGCGCTGATTTTGCGCGATGTCACGCTGACCAAGCCCGGCATCGTCACGGTGGATGTGAGCGACGGCACGCAGCAGCGCAGCGTCGCATGGACGGTTTACGACACGGGTCCGCGCAAGGCGAAGAACGTCATCCTGTTCATCGGCGACGGCATGTCGCCGGCGCATCGGGTCGCGGCGCGAATCCTGTCGAAGGGGATTGCGGAAGGCAAGAGCCGCGGCAAGCTCGCGATCGACGACATGCCCCACATGGCGCTGGTGGCAACCGCCGGTTCGGACTCGATCATCACGGACTCCGCCAACTCGGCCAGCGCCTATGCGACCGGTCACAAGAGCGCCGTCAACGCCCTGGGCGTCTATGCGGACCGCACCGCTAGCCCGTTCGACGATCCCCGCGTCGAAACCATCACGAGTCTTGCCAGGCGGCGGCACGGCATGGCGATCGGTGTCGTCACCAACACCGAGATCGAAGACGCAACACCGGCCGCGATGGTTGCGCACACCCGCCGGCGCGCCGCCTATGACGAGATCGTCGAGCAGTTCTTCGCGGCGAAGCCGGACGTGCTGATGGGCGGTGGCAGCGCGAATTTTCTGCCGAAGTCCGCGGCCGGCTCCAAACGCAAGGACGAGGCCGACTACATCGCGAAGTTCCGCGACGCAGGCTATCAGGTCGCGACGACTGCGAGCGAGCTCGGCGCTTCTGCCGCAAAGCCGGAGACAAGCAAGCTGCTCGGCCTGTTCGCGACCGGCAACATGGACGGCGTGCTCGACCGAAAATTCCTCAAAGGCGGCGGCGTGAAGAAATTTCCCGAGCAGCCTGATTTGACGGAACAGGTGCAGGCGGCGCTGAACATCCTCTCGAAGAACGAGACCGGCTTCTTCCTGATGGTCGAATCCGGACTGATCGACAAATATGCGCACCTGCTCGACATGGAGCGGGCGGTCTACGACACGATCATGCTCGACAACGCGGTGCGCCAGACGCGCGAATGGGCACGGGCGCGCGGCGACGACACCCTCATCCTGGTCCTGGCGGACCACAATCATCCCAACAGCCTTGTCGGCACGGTGAATGACGATATGGGCACGACGCCCAACGTTCCCTTGCGCGAGCGCGTCGGCGTCTACGAACAGGCCGGATTTCCCAATTATCCGGCGCCGGATGCGGAGGGCTATCCGTCACGCGTTGATGTGAGCCGCCGGCTCGCCATCTTCTCGGCCAGCCTGCCCGATCACTACGAGACGTTACGGCCGAAACTCGACAATCCCAACGAGCCGACCGTCAAGGCCGGTGACGACGGGACCTTCAAGGCCAACGACAAATACAAGGACGTCCCCGGCGCGGTGCTGCGCCCGGGCAATCTGTCGGCGATGATCGGCGCCAGCGTGCATTCGGGCGAAGACGTCATCCTGACGGCGATCGGGCCGGGCAGCGAGCGCGTGCACGGCTCGATGGACAACACCGAGGTGTTTCGCGTGATGGTCGATGCGCTTGGACTCGCCGCAGCGCAGTAGGAGCGTCGCGTACCGCGCGACATTATGCGGCACCATCTCGCATGAGACCGGAAGGAGGTTGAAACGACCGAATGAGTGGGGCCTCGCAGCGACGGAGCGACCAATGGCGAAGTACAGAGACAATCTGCCTCAGCGCCGCGGCGGCATCTTCCTGACCGACGGCGGCATGGAGACCACCCTGATCTTTCACAAAGGTCTGGAGCTTCCTCACTTCGCTGCCTTCGTGTTGCTCGAGAGCGAGGCCGGCCGCTCGCATCTGAGGCAGTATTACGAGGCCTATCTTGCGATCGCGCGTCAGCATGGGCTCGGCTTCGTGCTCGACAGTCCGACCTGGCGCGCCAATCCTGATTGGGGTGTCAAGCTCGGCTACGATATGGACGCGCTCAGGGCCATCAACATGCGGGCAATTCGTTTTCTTGAGGAATTGCGCGGCACATGGGAGGCCTCCGGCCTGCCCTGTGTGATCAACGGTGCGATCGGTCCGCGGGGCGACGGCTACAAGGCCGGCAACATGGATGCGACGGAGGCGATGGACTATCATTCGTCCCAGATCGCCTCCTTCGCCGAGGCCGGCGCCGACATGGTCACCGCGTTCACGCTGAACAGCATCAATGAAGCCATCGGCGTGGTGCGTGCTGCAAAGATGCACGCGATCCCGGTTGCCATCTCCTTCACGGTCGAAACTGACGGCTGCCTGGTCCGGGGAGAGACCCTGCGGGAGGCGATCGAAATCGTCGATCGTGCAACGGAAAGCGCCTGCGAATATTTCCTGATCAACTGCGCTCATCCGACCCATTTCGAGAGTGCCCTCGAAGCTGGCGAGCCATGGGTCGAACGCATTCATGGCGTCAGGGCCAATGCGTCGGCCAAGAGTCATGCCGAGCTCAATGAGTCCGAGGCGCTCGACAGCGGCGATCCCGCCGATCTCGGCCGCCGTTATGTGGCGCTCAGGCGGGCATTCCCGCGCATGCAACTGCTCGGCGGCTGCTGCGGCACCGATCACAGGCATGCCGCAGCCATCTGCGCTGCCTGCGTGCCGCTTCAGGCAGCGGGCGCCTGATCCAAACAAAAATGGCCGGGATTGCTCCCGGCCATTTTGCATTTGTGCTTCGCCTCAGCGCGGCGGCGCAGTGCCGGGCGGGGGCGGCGGCAGCGAGGCCTGGCCACCGTTGAGCAGCGGCGTGATGTTGCGGACGGTGACGCGCCGGTTGATCAGGCTCGGTCCTTGCGTCTGCTCCTTCAGATACTGCTCGCCATAGCCCTGCGAGGTCAGATTCTCCGCAGGCACCCCGAACTGCTGGGTCAGCAATTCGGCCGCGGACTGCGCACGGCGATCCGACAATGACAGATTGTCGACCTCGTTGCCGACCGCGTCGGTGTGTCCCTCGATCAGGAACACCGCACGCGGGTTGCGCTGGATCGCACGGTTGAGACCGTCGGCGATCCCCTGCAGCCGGGCCGCCTGGTCCGGCGGGATGGTCCACGAGCCCGTCTCGAAGGTGATCGTGTTGACGTCGATGCTCGGCATCTGCATGCGAACATTGGGGCTGTAGCGGATCTCGTCGAGCGTGTAACGCCGATCGATCCGTTGTACCGGCGGTGCCTCCATGGTCTGGTAGATCACGTCCGGCGATGCTTCCTCGGCGTCGACGATGTAGCGATCGTAGGGAATGTTCACGACCGGCGGCGGCGCATCGACATAGAAGCCGCCGACCGACCGCGGATCGCGGTAGCTGTTGTCGATGATGATGATCTCGCGCCCGCCGGGGTCCCTGCGGATTCGCCGCAGCAACGAACCGTCCGGGCCGACCACGGTGATGACCTCGCTGCCATCAGGACGGATCACGACCGTGCGGGTCTCGTCGCCGACGGTGTCGGTGCGGATGTCGCGGGCGCCATAGCGGAAGCGATAGAGGTCGTTGCCGCGGACGTAGGCCTGCCCGCCCGGATCGCGGATGATGATGCGATCCGGTTCGGTGTAGACGGTGCGGCCGCCTTCGATGGCCTCGCGTCGCTGGTTGTGCAGGTCGGCAATGGTGGCTCCGATCACGGCACCGGCCACCACGCCCGCACCGATCGCGAGCGGTGTCAGGTCACGCTGCGGCGGGCGCGGCGGAGGTGGCAGCGGTGCGACGACTGTCGGCCTTGCCTGGAAGGCAGGCGTAACCGTCGGCGGAGCGAATTGCGCCCGGTTGGGCGGCGGCGTTGCGGCCGCCGAGCCCGGGACTGTGCTCGGCGCAGCGGCACCGGCGGGCGCCGCGGGCCGCGGCGGGAGGCCGCCGGCCTGGGGCGGCGCAGCCGGAGTTCCGGCTGCGGGCGCGCCAGCAGGAGGCGTTCCGCCCTGTTGACCAGGGGTCGGCGTCGCTGCGGGAGCTGTGCCGGGGGCGGGCGTCGGTCCTGCACCGGGACGGCCGGGCAGCGGCGTCGGAGCGCCACCGGGGGCCGGCGTGGCCGTTGGAGCGGGCGCGGCACCGGGAGCCGGTGTCGGTGATCCTGCAGCCGGAGGCGTGCCGGGACGTCCGCCGGGCGGCGGGGTGCCCGGGCGTCCAGTCGGCGTTGCGCCGGGCGTGGCGCCCGGTGCCGGCGTTGCCGTCGGCGCAGGTGTTGCCGTCGGAGTAGGCGTGGCGGTCGGTGCAGCCGCGCCAGGGCGGGCCGCAGGCGCGGCCGGTGAAGGCGACGGCGCAGCCGCAGGTGCCGGCGCCGGACGTGCGGGTGCTGCTGCGGGCGGCGTTGCTGCTGCCGGCGGAGTCGGAGCGGGACGCGCGGCAGGCGGAGCTGCGGCGGGAGGCGGTGTCGGCGTGTGCGGCTGCGCGGCCGGGGGCGGCGGAGTTGGCGCAGGCGCATGCTGCTGGGGTGCCGCAGCTGGAGGCGGCGACGGCTGCTTGGGAGCTGCCGGCGGTGGGGGTGGCGGCGGAGGCGGAGGTGCCGGACGTGCCGCAGGCGGAGGAGGCGGTGGTGGAGTCGGGCGCGACGGCGCGGCAGCCGGCGGCGGCGGAGCGGGAGGATGCGGAGGTGCAGCCGCAGGCGGCGGCGCCGTGGGGCGCGCAGGAGCTGCGGGCGGTGCCGCGGCAGGAGGAGGTGGTGCGGCAGGACGTGCGCCAGGCGGCGGTCCCTTCGGTGCTTCCTTCGGAGGCTGCTTCGATTTGTCGGTCTCTGGTGGTGGTGTCTGCGCCTGCGCGACCACGAGCGGTGGCGCGCTTTGCGCATGCGATGCGGAGCTTGCGAATTGCATCGCGGTCAGAGCCGTCGTTGCAAGCAGCACGAAACGAAGGTTGGTCATGATGGTGAACTTCCCCGGAAGGTTCTTTGACGAAGTGTCGGGATGAACGGCTACGCGTTAGGCCGGAATGTGGCGGGCGAAGAGGTCGCGGCCCGATTTATTTCTGCACGCAAATCACCTCACTATGGTGACGTTCATTGCGCATTCAGACGCAGGTTGCAATTGCCTCACATGTGATGCTTCGCCTCACATGTGATCGCGCAGCGAACTTGCATCCGTCGCGGGATTCGGCGTGAGCGGTCCGTTCGGTCCGCGCGATGGAATCTCTTCCGGCACGTGGCCCGGCAGTTCGTCGGGCCGCGGTGATTCGCCGGGCTCGCGCACCGGCGGCGCAATTTCAGGCTGCGGATTGCCCGGCGGAATTCCAGGCGGCGGCTCGGTGGGGGTGCCCGGTGTTGCCGGCGGAATCTCGGGCGGTTCGATCGGCATCGGCATCATCGAGATCAGTTGTCTGGAGAATGACAACGATGATGCCGCGCCGATGTTCCTTGTCGTGTCGTGCCTGAACGCGCGCTATTCCGGCGCGTGGCAAACGGCCTCGATGTTGTGTCCGTCAGGGTCGAGCACGAACGCGCCGTAATAGTTCGCATGATAATGCGGACGGATACCGGGCGCGCCATTGTCGCGACCGCCGGCGGCAATCGCTGCCTTGTAGAAGGCATCGACCGTGGCGCGGTCCTTGGCGAGAATCGCGATATGCACCGGCTTGTTCATCGCGCCTTCGGCACCGAACCAGAGGTCCGGCTTGCCGTTGGCGCCGAACCCTGCGGCCGGAGCGTGGCCGGTCTGCTCCGCCGTCACTTCCATGATCAGGCTGTAATCGAGCGGTGCCAGCGCCTTGGCGTAGAACGCTTTCGCGCGCTCATAGTCGGAGACCGAAAAACCCAAATGGTCGATCATCGCAAATCTCCCTTGCTCACGGTTAGCGCGACAGGAACGTATTGCTCCGTGTCTTGCGCGCGATCGCAAAGCCGCGCGCGACCATGTCAGCGATACAATCCTGCTGCCATTCGTTTTGTGACAGATGCTCGATCACCACCGCGCGCGGCCACAGCGATTGCGGCGCGTCGCGGAAGAAGCCGATCAGCACGCGGTCCTCAAACCCCTCGACGTCGATCTTGAGCGAATCGACTTGGCCGACGCCGGCCTCGTCCAGAATGCGTGTCAGCCGCAGCGACGGCACCTTGATGGCCTCCGCGCTGGCCGTGCCGGTGACGACGTGCGTAGCGCCGAGATTGCCGCCGCCGCTCTCGATCATGAGCTCACCGTCGCTGTCACCGGCGGCAGCCTGCACCAGGCGCACCTGCGTCGTCTTCGACGCGGCGTGATTGAACGAAAGCCGTCCAAACGTCATCGGATGCGGTTCGATCGCGACCACCTTGCCATTGGTGCCGACCTGCTGCGCCATCACCAGGGCAAAGGTGCCGACATTGGCGCCGACGTCGACGAACACGCCGCCTGCCGGGGTGTGCCGGCGCAGGAAGTCGAGCTCGTCGAGATTGTAATCGGGATTGAACAGCGCACCGCGCTCGGTCGCGCTGCCCTGGTGATAGAAGCGGAACGAGGCGCCCTGGTACTGCACATCGATCGGCCCGCCGCGTATCAGGTTGACCAGCCGCGACATCCACGGGCGGAACGCACCGCGCTTCAGCCCCGACTGTTGCGCAAGGCGGATGATCGCAGCCTGCGCCGCGTTCGGCGCAAACGCGCCAAACGGCGCGGACGAAGGGGCGTTGTCGGGCGTCAAGCAGGTGGTCCTCGTTGCAGGCGGCGCATGCATAGCCGGTTTTGATGAGGACTCCAACGCTCCATCACCGGTGTCGTCCCGGGGCGCGAAGCGAGCCCGGGACCCATAACCCCAGGGAGAAGTTATGACATGGACTGGTAACTACGAGTCCTCGCCAAACTCAATCTTGTGGCTATGGGTCCCGGGCTCGCGCTTCGCGCGCCCCGGGACGACAGCGTGTCACGCCGCCTTTTTTGGCGCGGCCTTGCGCTGCCTCAGGAATCGCCCGAGCAGCTTGCGCTTGCCCTTGCGCGGGATCAGGTCGATATCGCTGACGAGCTTGGCGCCGCCCTTCCGGCGTTCCAGCACGATCTTGCGGCTGTGGAAGGCTTCCAGCTCGACGCGATGGGCGACACTGACGATGGTCGCCTTCGGCAACTCGTCGGTGACCATCTGCATCATCTTGTCCTGGCTTTTCTCGTCGAGCGCGGAGGTGGCTTCATCGAGCACGACGATGTCGGGGTTGTGCAGCAGCAGCCGCGCGAAGGCGAGGCGCTGCTTCTCGCCGCCAGACAGCGTCTGGTCCCACGGCCCCTCTTCCTCGATCTTCTCCTTGAGGTGGTCGAGGCCGACCTTGTGCAGGGCTTCACCGATCTCCTCGACGGTCCAGTCGTCCTCGGCACCGGGATAGGCGACCGCGCGGCGCAAGCTGCCGGACGGCACGTAAGGCCGCTGCGGCAGCATGAACAGGCGCCGGTCGGGATGGAAATTGACGCTGCCGCCGCCCCATGGCCAGAGCCCCGCGATGGCGCGCACCAGCGTGCTCTTGCCGGTGCCGGATTCCCCGGCGACGAGCAGCCGCTCGCCCGGCTCGATCACCACCTCGGTCTCGCCGACCACGGCCGTGCCGTCGTCGAGCGTGACGGAGAGATCCTTCATCTCCAGCATGGCCTCGTTGCCGGTCTCGCCGCGCTTGATGCGGCCGAGGCCGTCGCCCTGCTCGGCGCGCTCGAGGCCGTCGAGCGACATCATCAGCGAGGCGATGCGGCGCGCGCAAGCGTTCCAGTCGGCGAGCCGCGGATAATTATCGACGAGCCAGCCGAACGCGCTCTGCACGATGGTGAAGGCGGAGGCCGCCTGCATCACCTGTCCGAGCGTCATGCTGCCGTCGAGGAATTTTGGCGCGCAGAGCAGGAGAGGGACCACGGGCGCAACAAGGCTCGAGCCCTGCGAGACCAGCGTTGTGCGCATGTGCTGGCCGGCCAAACGCGCCCACTGCCGCAGCACGTTGGTGAAATTGCGGTCGATGCCGCCGCGCTCCTCCTCCTCGCCGCCGAGCAGCGCGATGCTCTCGCCGTTCTCGCGCACGCGCGTCAGCGTGTAGCGGAAGTCGGCCTCGGCCTGGTTCTTGTCCTCGGAGACCTGCACGAAGCGCCGGCCGATCACCAGGATCGAACCGGAGGCGATCGCGGCGTAAAGGATCGCGGCGATGACGAGGAAGCCGGGGATGGTCATGGTCGATCCCGCAAGCGTAACCGTGAGCGCGCCGCCGATGGTCCAGAGCACGATGATGAACGTGACCGCCGACAACAGCGCCGATGTCACGCCGGCGAGGAAATCGACCGGGGAATCGGTCGCGATGCGCAGATCCTCGGCGATGCGGTATTCCGGGTTCTTGTGATCGCCGCCGACCAGATTGAGCTGATAATAGCGCCCATTGGCCAGCCAGCGCGTCAGCACGCTTGCCGTGAGCCAGGCGCGCCAGCGGCGCTGAATTCCCATTCGCGCGAACACCTGCGCGACGCCGAGCACGATGCTGCCGATCGCGAGCGGGAAGAACACCGCCGTGAGATGGAAGACGGTGGTCGCCTCGCGCTTCTCGATGGCGTCGAAGATCGCGCGATTCCAGACATTGATGCCGTACTGGAAGCCGACGGTGAGGACGATCAGCACGACGAGGCCGATCGAGTAGAGCCACGCCAGCCGGTCGCCGTTGTGGCCCCAGAAGCCGCGTGCGCTGATCCAGAAGCGCGTCAGCAGATAGTCCTTGCGAGCCTGCTCGGCCTCCTCGGGCGAGAGTGCAGGATCGGGCTCAATAACCTCCGGGGGCGGCGGCGTGACCTCGTCGCCGTTCTCGCCCTTGATCTCGACAATGGGGGGCTTCCTGCCCTGTTCGCGCTTTGCGGCCGGCTTGTGCATGAGCGGATAACGCGAACCAAATCAATCGGTTCCCATTGGTTCCGTGCCGCCCTCACTCGGCGGCGCCGTCGCGGACCGGCCGGAGCCTCGCGGCCCGATGGAGAACCCGCGACAATTCCTCGATCGAATAGGGCTTTTGCACGAGATCGAAGCCGGCGGCGCCATCTTGTGACAGGGCCTGACTGTAGCCGGTGGTCAGCACGATCGGCACGCGGATGCCGCGCTCGCGGATCGCCTGCGCCAGATCGAGCCCGGTCATCCCGGGCATCACCACGTCGGAGAACACGACGTCGAAGCGATCTGTGTCCACGGTGAGCTCGGCAAGCGCGTCGGTGGCGTTGTCCACCAAAGTGATGCTGTAACCGAGCTCGGTGAGGCCGTCGGCCGCGAAATTGGCGAGCTCGATATTGTCCTCGACCAACAGCACCGACATGCCGCTGCCGGCCACTGCCGGTGCGGTGTTGGGCGCCAGCCGCTGCGGCAGCAGGTCTGCCGGCACGCGCGGCAGATAGAGTGAGAAGGTGCTGCCCTGGCCGACCTCGCTCTCGACGGTCACCTCGCCGCCGGATTGCCGGGCGAAGCCGAACACCTGCGACAGGCCGAGACCGGTGCCCTGGCCGACCTGCTTGGTGGTGAAGAACGGCTCGAAGATGCGGCCCAATCGTGCGGCGGGAATGCCGATGCCGGTGTCGCTGACGGCGACACTGACGAAACCATCGCCGCCTGCAAGATCATGGCTGCCCGAAACGTGCACCAATGTATCGGGTATGGTCGCCGCCGCCTGCACGGCGAAGGTGATCCTGCCTTTGCCCTGCATGGCGTCGCGCGCATTGGTCGCCATGTTGATCAGCGCCGTCTCGAACTGGCCGGCATCGGCCTTGACGAGGCAGGGCTCGGTCGGCAGCCGGATTCCGATCTCGATCGCCGGCCCGAGCAGCGTGGCGAGCATGTCGTGCAGCGACTGCATCCGCTCCCCGACGTCGAACACTTCCGGTTTCAGGGTCTGGCGCCGCGCGAACGCCAGCAGCTGCGAGGTCAGCTTGGCGGCGCGCGCGACCGCGTCCGCGATGGCATTGATGTAGCGCTGCCGCCGCTCCTCGCTCAGCTGCGGCCGGTTCAACAGGTCGACCGAGGCGCGGATCACGGTGAGGAGATTGTTGAAGTCGTGCGCGACACCACCGGTGAGCTGGCCGAGCGCTTCCAGCCGCTGGCTGTGCTTGAGCGCCTCCTCGGCCTCGCGTCGCGCCGTGGCCTCGGCGTGGAGATGCTGGGTGCGCCGGAACGCGAGCGCAAGCAGCAGAAACAGCAGGGCCGTCGCGGGAATGCCGAACACCAGATGCTGGCCCATGGTGGCGAGCCAGCGCGCGCGGATCGCCGAGGTCTCGAGCCCGGCGCTGACATAGATCGGATATTCGGCGACGCGCCTGTAGCCGACGCGCCGCTCGATTCCGTCCGAGGGCCAGGCGATGGTGATGAGTCCGTGCTCGGGGTGAGCGGCGATCTGCTGCCCGACCGGCCCGGTCGGATCGAGCCGGAAGTCGCGGTCGAGCCGGGGAAAATGGGTCAGCACCACGCCGTCCGTGCGTCCCATGGCGAAGAAGCTGCCGGGATCGGAGCCGATCCTGGCATAAAAGCTCTCGAAATATTCCGGCAGGACGGAGGCCTGGATGACGCCGATGAAGCTGCCATCGTCGGCTTCGCGGCGCCGGCTCATGCCGAAGAAGCGTGCTCCCTGATAGGGCGGACGCGGCGTCAGGGCCGCGCCGACGAACGTGCCAATGTTCTGGTCGACATGGGCGTAGAAGTAATCGCGGTCCGCAAAACTCAGATCCTGCGGTGGCGAGGCGAGACTGTTGACCAGCGATTTCCCGTTCGCGTCGAAGATCCAGGCCGATTTGAGCTGCGGCAGCGCATCGGTCAGCCGTTTCAGGCGGCGGTGCAGCGCCGGTTCGCGCGAGCGGATGACCTCGTCGGGGAGGCCGCGCACGACCTCGTTGAGCTCGGCCAAGCTGCGGTCGATGGTCTCGAACACCTTGAGCGCGTGCTCATGGGCGACATCGAGCGTGCGCTCGATCTCGCGGTCGGCGATGTCCTTTGTCGATGTGTAGGAGATCGTGGAGGTGAAGACGAACAGTGCAATCGGCAGCGCCAGGGATGCCGCCATCATCCACTGCAACAGTCTCAGCGAGTTGCGTTGCGCACCCTGCACAGTCGCTCCGGTCCCTGACCGGAGAGCTTACTTGAAATTCCCGCTGGGAAGGAAGTGGCTTGTCGATGGAACCGGAGGTTGTAGTCCGGACGTTCGCGCGTGGTGCGGGCTATGGCAAATTCTACTCAAACTGAGGTTGATCGTAGAATGCCCCGGCCGTCGCGGCCGGGGGGCCGTAGCATGAACGAGGCCTAGATCTGGCGCTCGACCATCTTGAGCTTGAGCTCGGCGATGGCTTCGGCCGGGTTGAGACCCTTCGGGCAGGCCTTGGCGCAGTTCATGATGGTATGGCAGCGGTAGAGGCGGAACGGGTCCTCGAGATTGTCGAGGCGCTCGCCGGTCGCCTCGTCGCGGGAGTCGGACACCCAGCGATTGGCCTGGAGCAGGGCGGCCGGGCCGAGATAGCGATCGCTGTTCCACCAATAGCTCGGGCACGAGGTCGAGCAGCAGGCGCAGAGGATGCACTCGTAGAGGCCGTCGAGCTTCTCGCGATCCTCGTGGCTCTGGCGCCATTCCTTCTGCGGCGTCGGCGAGGTCGTCTTCAGCCACGGCTCGACGGAGGCGTACTGCGCGTAGAAATTGGTCAGATCGGGAACGAGGTCCTTCACCACCGGCTGGTGCGGCAGCGGGTTGATCTTGACCGCGCCATCCTTGACGTCGTGCATCGAGCGGGTGCAGGCCAGCGTGTTCTGGCCGTCGATGTTCATCGCGCAGGAGCCGCAGACGCCTTCACGGCAGGAGCGGCGGAAGGTCAGCGACGGGTCGATGTTGTTCTTGATCCAGATCAGGCCGTCCAACACCATCGGACCGCAATCATGGGTGTCGACGTAATAGGTGTCGACGCTCGGATTCTTGCCGTCGTCCGGATTCCAGCGATAGACGCGGAATTCGCGAACGTCTGTCGCGCCCGCCGGCTTCGGCCAGGTCTTGCCGCCTGATATCTTGGAGTTCTTCGGAAGTGCGAATTCAACCATTTCGATTAAGGCCTTCGCTGTTCGCTCAGTACACGCGCGCCTTGGGCGGGATGTACTGCACGTCGTTGGTCATGGTGTAGTCGTGAACGGGGCGGTACTCGATCTTGACCTTGCCCTTGTCGTCGAGCCAGGCCAGCGTGTGCTTCATCCAGTTCTTGTCGTCGCGCGCGGAGAAATCCTCGCGGGCGTGGGCGCCGCGGCTCTCTGTGCGGTTGGCGGCGGAGTCCATCGTCACCACCGCCTGCGAGATCAGATTGTCGAACTCGAGCGTCTCGATCAGGTCGGAATTCCACACCAGCGAGCGGTCGGACACGGCGATGTCGGTGATGCCGCTGTGGACCTTCTCGATCAGGTTCTGGCCTTCGCTCAGGATGTCGCCGGTGCGGAACACCGCGCAATTGTTCTGCATCACGTGCTGCATGCCTTCGCGCAGCTTCGCGGTCGGCGTGCCGCCGGAGGCGTAGCGGTAATGGTCGAGGCGGCCGAGCGCGAGTTCGGACGAGTTCGCCGGCAGCTCCGGCTGCTTGGCGTTGGGCGTGAGCTTTTCGGCAAGACGCAAAGCGGCGGCGCGGCCGAACACCACGAGGTCGATCAGCGAGTTGGAGCCGAGGCGATTGGCGCCGTGCACGGAGACGCAAGCCGCTTCGCCGATCGCCATCAGGCCGGGGATGACGGCGTTGTCGTCGCCGTCCCTCTTGGTCAGCACTTCGCCATGATAGTTCGTGGGGATGCCGCCCATGTTGTAGTGCACGGTCGGCACGATCGGGATCGGCTCGCGCGTCACGTCGACATTGGCGAAGATTTTTGCGGATTCGGAGATGCCCGGCAGGCGCTCGGCCAGCACCGCGGGATCGAGATGGTCGAGATGCAGGAAGATGTGGTCCTTCTTCTTGCCGACGCCGCGGCCTTCGCGGATCTCGATGGTCATCGCGCGCGAGACGACGTCGCGCGAGGCGAGGTCCTTCGCGGACGGCGCATAGCGCTCCATGAAGCGCTCGCCCTCGGAATTGACGAGATAGCCGCCTTCGCCGCGCGCGCCTTCGGTGACGAGACAGCCCGAGCCGTAAATGCCGGTCGGGTGGAACTGCACGAACTCCATGTCCTGCATCGGCAGGCCGGCGCGCAGCACCATGCCGCCGCCGTCGCCCGTGCAGGTGTGCGCCGAGGTGCAGGAGGCGTAGGCGCGGCCGTAGCCGCCGGTCGCCAGGATCACGGTCTGGGCGCGGAAGCGGTGCAGCGTGCCGTCATCCAACTTGAGCGCGATGACGCCGCGGCAGGTGCCCTGGTCGTCCATGATCAGGTCGATGGCGAAGAACTCGATGAAGAACTCGGCCGCGTGGCGCAGCGACTGGCCATACATCGTGTGCAGCATGGCGTGGCCGGTGCGGTCGGCGGCGGCGCAGGTGCGCTGCGCCTGGCCCTTGCCGTAGTCCATGGTCATGCCGCCGAACGGGCGCTGGTAGATCTTGCCGTCCTCGGTGCGCGAGAACGGCACGCCCCAATGCTCGAGTTCGTAGACGGCCTCGGGCGCGTTGCGCACCATGTATTCGATCGCGTCCTGGTCACCGAGCCAGTCCGACCCCTTCACGGTGTCGTACATGTGCCAGCGCCAGTCGTCCTTGTGCATGTTGCCGAGCGAAGCCGAGATGCCGCCCTGGGCTGCGACCGTATGCGAGCGGGTCGGAAACACTTTGGTGATGCATGCGGTGCGCAGACCGGCTTCGCTGCAGCCGACCACGGCGCGCAGGCCCGCGCCGCCGGCGCCAACCACGACGACGTCATAGGTGTGGTCTTCGATCGGATAGGCTTTGCCGTTGGTGGCGGGAGCGCCGTTGCCCTTGCCATTCGTCGCTGTGGCCATGGGTTACACTCCGGATGAAAGCTTGAGGATCGCGTAGGTCGAGGCGAGCGCCACGGCGATCGAGAAGAAATTGTTGAGCATGATCGAGATGAGCTTCAGCTTCTCGTTGTGGACGTAGTCCTCGATCACGACCTGCATGCCGATCTTCATGTGCCAGGCGCTGGCGGCGATGAAGAGCAGCAGGATCACCGCGATCGGCAGCGAGCCGAGGATCTGCGCGGCGCCGGCCTGATTGCGGCCGAGCAGCATCATGATGATCACGAGCACCGGGATCATCAGCAGCGTCATGGCGACGGCGGTGATGCGCTGGCGCCAGAAATCGGACGTACCCGAATGCGCCGCGCCGAGATTGCGGACGCGGCCGAGCGGGGTGCGCATGCTGCGCTTGGGCGTATCGGTCGCGCTCATCGTCCGCCTCCGATCGCATAGGCGATGATCCAGATCAGGACCGTGAGCACGATGCCGCCGATCAGCGCGCCCCAGGTCAGGGCTTCGCGCTCATTGGCCTTGAAGCCGTAGCCGAGGTCCCACACGAAGTGCCGGATACCGCTCAGCATATGGTGCATCAGCGCCCAAGTGTAGCCGAACACGATCAGCCGGCCGATGATGCTGCCGGTGAAGGCCTGGACGTGGGAATAGGCGGCGGGGCCGGAAGCCGCCGCGATCAGCCACCAGGCCAGCAGCAGGGTTCCGACGTAGAGCGCGATACCGGTGGCGCGATGGACGATGGACAGCGCCATCGTCAGCGTCCAGCGGTAGACTTGCATGTGGGGGGAAAGCGGTCGTTCGATCCGTGCGGTCATGGGCTTTTGATGTTTATTGCGGCCCAGCAGGGGGCACGCGGGGATCGCGAAAGGTCGGCTCTATTTACGGAGTCGATTTCGCCTGCGCAATCACCAAATCGCCATAAATCGAACCGAGGTTCAGCTCTAGAGCGTTGATGATGCAAGGCCAATCAGTGGCTTGGTATACCAGCACTTCTGTCCGCCAACGAAAAACAGAGTATAGATTCATTTGTTCTGAAGGGACCGATGCGCGTTGAAATTGCTATTGGAACGCCTCTAAACGGACCATGCCGTCCAAACCTGCCTGGGGCCGGTCTTTTGAGCCGATAACGCCATTTGGGCGGCACCAATCCGCTCCCGCCCCGGCCCGGTTTGCCCCCTGTCCGGATATGCGCACCTTGCATTCCACCCCAGCCGCAAGACGTGGCGTGTCGACCGCGAGAATCAGATCGCCTAAAGCTCCGCACGCAGCTTTCCGAACGCGTGTTTCGGAGAAGTTGCGACCAGTCGCCGGGGCAGGTCAGGGGTGATTGCAGGTCTTGATATCAAGGAGATCGTCGAGCTCGCGCTGTTGCTGATCGCAACCGGCGCGCTCTCGGGATTCCTGGCCGGCGTGTTCGGCATTGGCGGCGGCGCGATTCTCGTGCCGGTGTTTTACGAATGCTTCCGCATCGCCGGCGTGCCGCTCGAAGTGCGCATGCCGCTCTGCATCGGCACCTCGCTCGCGGTGATCATTCCGACCTCGATCCGTTCGTTCCAGGCGCACTACAAGCGCGGCGCCGTCGACATGTCGATCCTGCGCGTGTGGTGGCTGCCGATCGTGATTGGCGTCGTCGCCGGCAGCGTCATCGCGCGTTACGCGCCGGAGAAGCTGTTCAAGATCGTGTTCGTCTGCGTCGCCTATTCCGCGTCGGCGCGTCTCATCTTCGCGCGCGAGGGTTGGAAGTTCGGCGACGATCTGCCCAAAGGCCCGCTGATGCGCGTCTACGGCTTCTGCGTCGGTATCCTCTCGACGCTGATGGGCATCGGCGGCGGCTTGTTCTCGAACCTGCTGATGACGTTCTACGGCCGGCCCATCCACCAGGCAGTGGCGACCTCGTCGGCACTCGCGGTCCTGATCTCGATCCCCGGCGCGCTCGGCTACATCTATGCCGGCTGGCCGGCGGCTGCGACCTATCCGGCCGTCGCAGCGCTGCAAATCCCGTTCGCGCTGGGTTACGTCTCGCTGATCGGCGCCGTGCTGGTGATGCCGATGAGCCTTGTGACAGCGCCACTCGGTGTGAGGGCCGCGCATGCGATGTCGAAGCGAACGCTGGAGGTGGCGTTCGGGTGTTATCTCTTTATCGTCGGCAGCCGGTTCGTGATGAGCTTGGTGGGCGGGCAGTAGGCCTGACTTCGTAGGGTGGGTTAGTGCAGCGTAACCCACCACTTCTCGCATCGCGGAGACTAAAGTGGTGGGTTACGCCTTCGGCTAACCCACCCTACGGATTGCGTGCTAGTTGACGGATCGGTCCTTCAATCTCACTTCGCTGCGGCCCCACATTTGAAGATTGCCTTGCGCTTCCAGAAGATCGGCCTCGACCAACGCCTGAATGCGGGCCGCAAAGACCTCAAAGTCGACAGGAGCCGCTAGCGCTTCTTCCTTTTCGACCTTCTCAACCGCGCAGTACAGAACCATCGCGACCTTCTGCCATCGTGGCTTCATGACAGAGAAAATGACGCGATCCAAATCAGTCTCCAGCACAGACGATGGAAGAAAAACATTCTCCCATCGGAGCGTGCTGTCGATTGTGGGAGGCGGGCCTGGTGGCTCAAGGTCCGGATATCTTTTGTAGATCAGTCGCAGAAGCTTGAACTGCAAATGGAAAACCGCCGTTATAAGCGGTTCTGCCAACAGCTTTCTGCCGTCGTCGCCAACATCGACGATCGCGGCCTCAACTCGCCGGAATGCTGCTGCGGCATCAAGCAGGTGCTTGTGTATCTTTTTAGCTTGCTCTCGGTTCATGTCCCCCACCCCCGGAGCGATTGAGCTCTCTATTTCTTCGCGTAAATATCCTTGTAGGTATCCCGCAGCACGTTCTTCTGCACCTTGCCCATCGTATTCCGCGGCAATTCGTCCACGACGAAGACGCGCTTGGGCATCTTGAACTTTGCCAGCCTTCCGTCGAGCGCCTTCAGCACCGCGGCTTCGGTGACGTCGGCGCCCTCGTTGCAGACCAGAACCGCCGTGACGCCCTCGCCGAAATCGGCATGCGGCACGCCGATCACGGCGGACTCGACCACGCCGGGCATGGCGTCGAGCTCACTTTCGATTTCCTTGGGGTAGACGTTGAAGCCGCCGGAGATCACGAGATCCTTGCCGCGGCCGAGAATGTGGACGTAGCCCTTGTCGTCGATCTTGCCGAGGTCGCCGGTAATGAAGAAGCCGTCGGGCCGAAATTCGGACTTGGTCTTCTCCGGCATGCGCCAATAACCCCTAAAGACGTTCGGGCCCTTCACCTCGATCATGCCGATCTCGTCGCGCGGCAGCTCCTTGCCGGTCTCGGGCTCGGTCACGCGCACGGACACGCCGGGGAGGGGAAAGCCGACCGCGCCGGGCACGCGCTCGCCGTCATACGGGTTCGACGTGTTCATGTTGGTCTCGGTCATGCCGTAGCGCTCGAGCACCGCATGTCCCGTGCGCGCCGACCATTCGCGATGGGTTTCGGCGAGCAGCGGCGCGGAGCCCGAGATGAACAGCCGCATGTGCTTTGTGGTCTCGCGCGACAGCGCGGAGTTCTGGAGCAGCCGCGTGTAGAAGGTTGGCACGCCCATCAGCACCGTGGCGCGCGCCATCAGCTTGATGATGAGATCAGGGTCGAGCTTCGGCAGGAAGATCATCGACGCCCGCGAAAACAGCGTCACGTTGGTCGCCACGAACAGGCCGTGCGTATGGTAGATCGGCAGCGCGTGGATCAGCACGTCCTTGTCGGTGAAGCGCCAGTAGCCGACGAGCGAGAGCGAGTTCGACGCGAGATTGTCGTGCGTCAGCATCGCGCCCTTGGAGCGGCCGGTGGTGCCCGATGTGTAGAGGATCGCGGCGAGATCGTCGTTTGCCCGTGAGACGGTCGCGAATTCGTTGCTGGCCTTGTCGGCGGCTTCCGTCAGCGAGCCCTTGCCGTCAGGCCCGAGCGTTTCGACCTTGGCCTTCACCTTGGCGGCGATCGGGGCGAGGCCGTCGGCCTTGGAGGGATCGCAGACCACCAGCGACGGCTCGGCGTCGCCGATGAAGTAATCGAGCTCGTTCAACGTATAGGCCGTGTTCAGCGGCAAATAGACGGCGCCGGCCCGCACAGTGGCGAGATACAGCACGATATTGGCGACCGATTTTTCCACCTGCACCGCGACGCGGTCGCCGGGCTTCACGCCGCGCGCGACCAGCACATTCGCCATCTGCCCGGCCCGCGCGATCAGATCGCCATAGCTGATACGGCCGCCGTCCTGCGTCTCGACCGCGAGGCGTTTGGGATCGTCCAGACCGTCGAAGAGGCGGGAAAACAGGTTGGCGTTGGCAGCTTGGTTCATGCAAGATTTCCTCGACCGCAAGGCAAACAAGGCCGGTCAAAACCGAGGGCTGGATTAGCAAAAACCGCCCCAATGAAGCAACGGAGACAGTTTGCATGACCAAAAACGGGAAACGCGTGGCCTGGGTGACGGGCGGCGGCAGCGGGATCGGGGAGGCCGGCGCCGAGGCGCTCGCGGCCGACGGCTGGATAGTCGTGGTCTCGGGCCGCCGCAAGGACGCCCTGGATACCGTGGTTGCCAGGATTGCCAAGGCAGGCGGGGCGGCCGAGGCCATTGCGCTGGATGTGTCCAACGCCGCCGAAGCCCAGAAGGCGGCCGACCAAATCGTCGCGAAGCACGGCCGCATCGACCTGCTCGTGAACAATGCCGGTATCAATGTCCCCAAGCGGAGCTGGAAGGACATGGAACTGGAGGGCTGGGACAAGCTCGTCCAGGTCAACCTCAACGGCGTGCTGTATTGCATGCGCGCAGTGTTGCCCACGATGCGCAAGCAGCAGGATGGCTCGATCATCAACGTCTCGTCCTGGGCCGGCCGCCACGTCTCGAAGATGCCGGGCCCGGCCTACACCACCACCAAGCATGCGGTGCTGGCGCTGACTCATTCCTTCAACATGGACGAATGCGTTAACGGCCTGCGCGCCTGCTGCCTGATGCCGGGCGAGGTGGCTACTCCCATCCTGAAGCTGCGTCCGGTGGTGCCGAGCGAGGCGGAGCAGGCCAAGATGCTACAATCGGAAGATCTGGGCCGCACCATCGCGTTCATCGCATCGATGCCGCCGCGCGTCTGCATCAACGAGCTCCTGATCAGCCCGACGCATAATCGCGGATTCATTCAGACGCCGAACAACAGGGATTGAGCCTTGTAGGGTGGGCAAAGCGAAGCGTGCCCACCATGCCTATCTCAATCGAGCGAGAGATGGTGGGCACGGCGCATGCGCGCCTTTGCCCACCCTACGGCTCCTGAGATGTGTGGCGCGCTCGCTCACACACGAACGTACCCCCGCTTAGTTTCACGCATCACGATAAATTATTTCCCGAAACCCCATCGCGAACCCTCCCGTAGTTCGGTCCAACGACGGCACTGCTGCTTCACGCCAAAAGGTCGCAGGCGCCGTTGTTGCCCAACTCAAGCACCGGCAATTGCCGGTCACAATTCAATCGGGAGATTCTCCATGTCGAAGCGTATTGCCTATCTCGCTGCCGCCGCCTTCAGCGCCCTGGCCATCACCGCGACCGTCGTCGCGCCTGTCCGCGCCGAGGAGAAGACCGTCATGGTCGGTGGCGCCGCGATGTTCCCGTCCAAGAACATCGTCCAGAACGCCGTCAACTCGAAGGATCACACCACGCTGGTCGCGGCGGTGAAGGCGGCCGGCCTGGTGCCGACGCTGGAAAGCAAGGGCCCGTTCACGGTGTTCGCGCCCACCAATGCCGCCTTCGGCAAGCTGCCGGCCGGCACCGTCGACAATCTGGTCAAGCCCGAGAACAAGGCGACCTTGACCAAGATCCTCACCTACCATGTCGTGCCCGGCAAGCTCGAGGCCTCCGACCTCACCGACGGCAAGAAGATGAAGACCGCCGAAGGCGAGGAACTGACCGTGAAGAAGCAGGACGGCAAGGTCTGGATCGTCGATGCCAAGGGCGGCACCTCGATGGTGACGATCTCCAACGTCAACCAGTCGAACGGCGTGATCCATGTGGTCGATACCGTGCTGATGCCGGCGACGTAACACCGCACACCCCTGTTTCATCCCCCGAACAGGATGCTTTGAGATGGCGAGCCGGGGGCACCCGGCTCGCTTTATTGTGACCAAGGTCGCCCGCAGACTCGATTCGCCGTCGTGCGGGGGCGTAACGAAAGCGGAAGTATCGGCGTATATTCGATGTCAGACGACCTTCAGGACGGAACCATCATGTCGAGCCTCACAGTCAGCGACGAGCAGGTCAGCGCCACCCCCGCCAAAGTGATCCAGCCGGCCTGGGTCCGTGTCATGCACTGGACCAACGCGGTCGCCATGATCCTGATGATCCTGTCGGGCTGGCAGATCTACAACGCCTCGCCGCTGTTCGGCTTCAGTTTTCCGCGCGAATACACGCTTGGCGGCTGGCTCGGCGGCGGCCTGCTCTGGCACTTTGCCGCCATGTGGCTCTTGATGATCAACGGCCTCGCCTATCTCATCACCGGCTTCGCCACCGGCCGCTTCCGCAAAAAATTGCTGCCGATCACGCCGTCCGGTGTGCTCCACGACGTCAGGGCTGCCCTGACCTTCAAGCTCGGCCATGACGATCTGAGCGTCTACAATTACGTGCAGCGGGCACTCTACGCCGGCATCATCGTGGTTGGCGTGCTGATCGTGCTGTCGGGCCTGTCGATGTGGAAGCCGGTACAACTGCATTGGCTCGTGATGCTGTTCGGTGACTATCCGACCGCGCGCTACGTGCACTTCTTCTGCATGGCCGCGATCTGCGCCTTCCTCGTCATTCACGTCTTGCTCGCGCTGCTGGTGCCGAAGAGCCTGCGCGCGATGATCATTGGCCGCTGATTAGGAGACCCGTTATGGCCAAGCGCTCATTCCTCATCCCCGGCGTCGACAAGCGGCTGCTGATCAAGGACTCCATCAAGTCCATGCCGGACTTCACCCGCCGCCGCTTCATCGCCGGCGGCGCCAGCCTCGGCGCGCTGACGCTGCTCACCGGCTGCGACGTCGTCGATTCCTCGTCGGCCGATACCCTGCTCGCGAAGGTCTCGAAGTTCAACGACGCCGTGCAGGCGTGGATGTTCAATCCCGACGCGCTGGCACCGACCTTCCCGGAAAGCGCGATTACGAAACCGTTCCCGTTCAACGCCTATTACGATCTCGACGATGCGCCCGATGTCGACGGCGCCGACTGGAAGCTCGAGGTGCGCGGCCTCGTCGACAACAAGAAGTCCTGGACCCTGGACGAGCTCTACAAGCTGCCGCAGGTCACACAGATCACCCGCCACATCTGCGTCGAGGGCTGGAGCGCGATCGGAAGCTGGACCGGCACGCCGCTCCGCGATTTCCTCAAGCTGATCGGCGCCGATACGCGTGCGAAATACGTCTGGTTCCAATGCGCCGACAAGGACGGCTACAACTCTCCCTTGGACATGCGCAGCGCGCTGCATCCGCAAACGCAGATGACGTTCAAATACGCGAACGAGATTTTGCCGCGCGCCTACGGTTTCCCGATGAAGATCCGCGTGCCGACAAAACTCGGCTTCAAGAACCCGAAATACGTGGTCTCGATGGAAGTCACCAACGACTACAAGGGCGGCTATTGGGAAGACCAGGGGTACAATTCGTTCAGCGGGAGCTGACGCCAGCCCCGCTGCCGTAGGGTGGATTAGCCCTACGGCTGCGCGAAGCGCGGTCGCACGGCGTAATCCACCTCTTTCGTTTCCGCAGTGGCAGAAGTGGTGGGTCACGCCTTCGGCTAACCCACCCTACGGCACCGGTTCTTTGGCCGGCCCCACCTTCCGTTGGCACAACGCGGCCACCGCCCCCAGCGCCAGCAGCGCCGCCGACACATTCAATGCGTAACTCAAGCTGCCCAGCGCATCCGTGATCGCGCCGACCACGATCGGCCCCAGCGTCTGGCCGACGCCGAACGAGATCGTCATCGCCGCGATCGCGGTGGGCCACGCCTCCGGCGGGTAGTTGAAGCGCACGAAGGCCGTGGTCGAGCCGACCACGGCGAAGAAGGCGACGCCGAACACCACTGCCGAGACCGCAAGCCACGCCGGCGAATGCCCCAGCATCGGCAAGGCCGCACCTAACGCGTTGGTGCCGAGGATGATCGCGGTGGCGAGCCCGCCGCGGTCGAGCGCCAGCACGCCGCGCCAGACCCAGGGCGTGACGAAGGCGCTGAGACCGATCAGGCTCCAGAACGCGGCCTGCGCCGCGGCCCCGCCGCCGCCGTCGCGCACATACGCGATCATGAAGGTCATGTAGGCGATGTAGCCGGCGCCAAACAGGAAGTAGCCGGCGAGATAGATCAGCACGGGCAGAATCGCGAAGGCGGCGTGGCTGCCTTCCGAGAAGCGCACCCCACTCTCGATGCGGATCAGGAACAGCGGCACGGTCATCACGACGGACAGCAGCGTCAGCGCCCACCACACCAGCCACCACGAGCCCGGCCCGAAATATTGCAGCGTGAACGGGGCGATCAACCCCGAGCCGAGAATCCCGATGCCGGGCCCGGCGTAGAACAGGCTGAGCAGGAAATTGGCCCGTTCCGGGCGCGACTGCGCGATAGCCGCGGCCAGCGCGCCGCCGGCGACGAAGCCGGCTGCCGCCCCTAAGCCCAGCACGAGGCGTGCGAGGCTCAGCGCAACGAAATTTCCGGTCAGAGCGCAGGTGGCGAGTGCGGCGACGCAGGCGAGGGTTCCGCCGCGGATCGCCGCCGACCAGCCGACGCGCTGGATCAGCCGGGACGCGACAAGCGCGCCCACGAGGTAGCCGACGGCGTTGATGGTGTTCATGAAACCGGCCGCCGAGTAGGACCAGCCGAGGTCCTCCCGCATATCGGGCAGCACCAGCGCATAGGCAAAGCGGCCGATGCCGAGCCCGACCGTCGCCGCCAGCGACAGGGTCAGGATCAGCCGCGCGGGGTGTGCGTCGGGCGGGGGACGATCAGGGGCGCGCAAGGGATACTCCGGCGTCCCGCACTGTGGCAGGCCCTGCGGGCCTTGCACAGCCGCGAGGCGGCAATGGTGTCTTGCCAAGCGCGCAACGCCGCTCTAGCACTCCGGCCGAATTCGATCTCAGAGGAAACGACCATGGCGACCCACAAATTGCTGCTGCTCCCCGGCGACGGTATCGGCCCGGAGGTGATGGGGGAGGTGAAGCGGCTGATCGACTGGCTCAATTCGGCAGGGATCGCCAAATTCGAGACCGATACCGGCCTGGTCGGCGGCTCCGCCTACGACGCCCACAAGGTGTCGATCTCCGAGGGCGACATGGCCAAGGCGCTGGCCGCCGACGCCATCATCTTCGGCGCGGTCGGCGGCCCGAAGTGGGATGCCGTTCCTTACGAGGTGCGCCCCGAAGCCGGCCTGCTCCGCCTGCGCAAGGATCTCGCCCTGTTCGCCAACCTCCGTCCCGCCGTCTGCTATCCGGCGCTGGCCGATGCCTCCAGCCTGAAGCGTGAGGCGGTCGAGGGTCTCGACATCGTCATCGTGCGCGAGCTCACCGGCGGCGTCTATTTCGGCGAGCCCAAGACCATCACCGATCTCGGCAACGGCCAGAAGCGTGCCGTCGATACTCAGGTCTACGACACCTATGAGATCGAGCGCATCGGCCGCGTCGCCTTCGAGCTTGCCAGGAAGCGCAAGAACAAGGTGACGTCGATGGAGAAGCGCAACGTCATGAAGTCGGGCGTGCTCTGGAACGAGGTCATGACGGCGGTCCACAAGCGCGAATATCCTGACGTCACGCTCGAGCACCAGCTCGCCGATTCCGGCGGCATGATGCTGGTGAAGGCGCCGAAGCAGTTCGACGTCATCGTCACCGACAATCTGTTCGGTGACATGCTCTCCGACATTGCGGCGATGCTGACGGGCTCGCTCGGCATGCTGCCCTCGGCCTCGCTCGGCGAGGTCGATGTGAAGAGCAAGAAGCGCAAGGCGCTGTACGAGCCCGTGCACGGTTCGGCGCCCGACATCGCAGGCCAAGGCCTCGCGAATCCCATCGCGATGATCTCGTCCTTCGGCATGGCGCTGCGCTATTCCTTCGACATGGGCGATCTCGCCGACAAGGTCGACGCCGCGATCGCCGCGGTGCTGGCCAGCGGCCTGCGCACCGCCGACATCAAGTCGGAAGGCACCACGGTCGCCTCGACCACGCAGATGGGCGAAGCGATCCTGAAGGAATTGCAGAAGCTGCACGCGTAGCCACAAACACCGCAATCGTCGGGTGGGCAAAGCGATAGCGTGCCCACCATTTCGATCGCGATTGCCGCGAGATGGTGGGCACGGCGCTTCGCGCCTTTGCCCACCCTACGGCTCTGCCGACGACCTCAGGGAAGCCACCTCATGGATGCCTCGCCCCGCCCCAAGATCGCGGAAACCATCATCCATGAAACGGTCCGCCAGCGTGAGGCCCAGATCGGGCGGCGCTGCGAAATCCTCGCCAACACCCGCATCGAATATGCCGCGCTCGGCGATTACTCCTATCTCGGCGAGAACTGCGAGGTCGCCGACGCGGTGATCGGAAAATTCACCGCCATCGCCAACTCGGTGCGGATCGGCGCGCCCAATCATCCGATGGGCCGGCCGTCCCAGCATCGCTTCACCTATTGCCCTGAATATTACGAGGCGACCGCGAGCCGTGACCGCGACTTCTTCGCAGATCGCCGCAGCGACCGGGTGATCGTCGGCAATGATGTCTGGATCGGGCACGCCGCCATCCTGCTGCCGGGCGTCACGGTCGGCGACGGGGCGGTGATTGCCGCGGGCGCGGTCGTCAGCCGCGATGTCGAGCCCTACACGATCGTCGGTGGCGTTCCCGCGCGTGCCATCCGCAAGCGCTTTGACGATTCGGTCGCGGCAAGCCTGCGCCGCATTGCCTGGTGGGATTGGCCGGACGAACTCATCTTCGAGCGCCTGGGCGATTTCCGCTCCGAGGCGATCGAAGAATTTTGCAGGCGCTACGACCCGGCAGCCAACGCCTGAAGCGGACGTATCTCTCACAAACAAAAATGGCCGGGCGCGAGCCCGGCCATTTTGATTCGGTCGATCATTCCGCTCAGTACAGCGGGAAATTCCGCGGATAACCGCCGACGTCGGCCGGCGTGCTCAGCGGCTGGCGATCGATCGGGCGGTTGTTGTTCTCGCGGGCGAAGGTCGGATAGCCGATCGCCGGCGGGAAAGCGTAATCGGAGAACTTGCGGTCGCCCGGATTGACCTCGGTGCCGCCGTCGAGCCAGGAGCGCTTGCTCACATAGAGGCGGGTGCGACCCTGCTGATAGACCGCGTTGGGGCCGCTCGGGCCGTAATAGGGACGGCTGTTGTCGTAACGTTGCTTCTTGGTGTCGGCCGAGGCGGGTGTCGCGAGGGCTGAGGACATGGCAACCACGGCGCCGGCCGCAAGCCACATCGCCAGTTTGTTCGCGGCGGAGAAATTCGAGCTCATCACGTCCCCTTCAGGCGGCAAGCCGCCAATCGATTTCATCCCCATACTAGCGCGGCAAGGGTGGCCGCAACTAGGTCTATTGGGTCACACCAGCTCGGAATAATCGTGCGCGCTGGCAAAAGTTGCATCAATACCAGCCACTTGAGCTTGATGCGGATCAAAGCGCCCCGCGCAATTGCGCGTTCGCCGCGCCCAGCAGCCAGTCCGACGAACCCTGGGGAGTGCAGGAGCGGCGCTTCAGCTCCGCATGGGCGAACAATTCCGCCAGCTTCGGCTCGTTACCCGAGGTCAGGAGCGTGAGCCGGTTCAGCGTGCAGGCGATTGCCGCGCGCCGGGCGGGCAGGGTGTCGCCCTGGCAGGAGAAGCCGGAGATCTGGAGCGCCGGCTCCTCGCTGCGCTTGAGGTAGCCGAGGCACGCCCGCGCGGCCTCCGCCGTGCCGGTGGGCCGGAACAGGGCGACGGGACCGAATTTCGTGTCGATCAGGCCGGCCTGCTCGAGCGGGGTTGCGTCACCCAGGCCCATTTGGACGGCCAGGTCCGCTGTCGCCGGGCGGGTCACGTCGAATTCGCCGCCTTCGCGGTAGATCTCGAGCTCCGCCACGGGCTTGTCCGCCTCGCCGGTCCAGTGCATCACGTCCCTACGGCCGCCTTCGGGATGCCTGAGAATGACGTAAGAGGCTGTTTTTTCTGATGAATCTAGCCGGCTGAGGGCGAAGGCCGGTTGCGAGCGGTCGGCCACGCTCCACCCCGGCTTCTCCGCGGGCTCATCGTCACGCAGGCTGGGCAGCTGGTCGAACGCGGCGAGGGCGAGGATGGCAAACAGAACCAGCGCCCCCACATAGGCGAACAGGCGCGCCAGCGTGCCGACGACTTCGTCGGCGAGGGCTGCGAGCGCCAGATGGATCTGGGTAGGGGTTGCGGCCGTGCTGGCCTCTGGCGACTGCATCCACGGCCTTCAGGCATGGTCCAACGTTGTCTTGAGGCCGGTTCTCGCATAGAAGCGCTGCTCTTCCTGTTTAAGCGTCAGCTTCAGGAACGGGCTTTTTCATCGGAGAGTGAACGATGGGTTACAAAGTCGCAGTCGTCGGCGCGACCGGCAATGTCGGACGGGAAATGCTCAACATCCTCGATGAGCGCAAATTCCCCGCGGACGAGGTCGTGGCCCTGGCGTCACGCCGCAGCGTCGGCGTCGAGGTCTCCTATGGCGACCGCACCCTGAAGGTCAAAGCGCTCGAGCACTATGACTTCTCCGATGTCGATATCTGCCTGATGTCGGCGGGCGGCTCGGTGTCGAAGGAATGGTCGCCGAAGATCGGCGCCGCCGGCACGGTCGTGATCGACAACTCGTCCGCCTGGCGCATGGATCCGGACGTGCCGCTGATCGTGCCCGAGGTGAACGCGGACGCGACGGCCGGCTTCAAGAAGAAGAACATCATCGCCAACCCGAACTGCTCGACCGCGCAGCTCGTGGTCGCGCTGAAGCCGCTGCACGACAAGGCGACGATCAAGCGCGTCGTGGTCTCGACCTATCAATCGGTCTCGGGCGCCGGCAAGGATGCGATGGACGAATTGTTCTCGCAGACCAAGGCCGTCTACACCAACAGCGAGCTGATCGCGAAGAAATTCCCCAAGCGCATCGCCTTCAACGTCATCCCCCAGATCGACGTCTTCATGGAGGACGGCTACACCAAGGAAGAGTGGAAGATGATGGCGGAGACCAAGAAGATTCTTGATCCCAAGATCAAGCTCTCCGCGACCTGCGTGCGCGTGCCGGTGTTCGTCGGCCACTCCGAGGCCGTCAACATCGAGTTCGAGAATCCGATCACGGCGGACGAGGCACGCGACATCCTGCGCAAGGCGCCGGGCTGCCTCGTCATCGACAAGCAGGAGCCCGGTGGCTACGCCACGCCCTATGAAGCCGCCGGCGAGGACGCCACCTATATCAGCCGCATCCGCGAGGACGCGACGGTGGAGAACGGCCTCGTGCTGTGGTGCGTGTCCGACAATCTGCGCAAGGGCGCGGCGCTCAACGCCATTCAGATTGCGGAAGTGCTGATCAACCGCAAGCTGATCAGCGCGAAGAAGAAGGCGGCGTAACGAGCGGGATCTCGTAGGGTGGGCAAAGCGAAGCGTGCCCACCAAGGTCTCAATCGGGAAAGATGGTGGGCACGGCGCGTTGCGCCTTTGCCCACCCTACGAATTCAAGCCGCGTTGCGCACGCTCTTGAATTCCTTCGCGGCCTTGTCCAGCACGAACAGCGACCCCTCTGCCACGCCGAAATAGGCGCCGTGGGTCTGCATCTGGCCTGAGTCCACCGCCTTCTGCACGAACGGGAACGTCATCAGGTTTTCCAGGCTGCGGAACACCGCGGCCTTCTCGATGCGCTCGACGAACTGCGCCATGGTCTCGTGGTCGCGCTGCTCGACCACTTCGCCCGGCTTGATGAACATCTGCATCCATTTGCCGATGAAGTCGCCCGGCGTGAGCGGCTCGATCTTGTCGACGAAGGCGCGGATGCCGCCGCATTGCGCGTGCCCGAGCACGACGATGTGTTTCACCTTCAGCACCGTCACGGCATATTCCAGCGCCGCGGAGACGCCGTGCGCATTGCCGTCGGGCTGATACACCGGCACCAGATTGGCGATGTTGCGGACGACGAACAGTTCACCCGGTCCGACGTCGAAGATCACCTCGGGCGAGACGCGGCTGTCGCAGCAGCCGATCACCATCACTTCCGGGAACTGCCCCTTCACCGACAGCTCGCGATAGCGGCTCTGCTCGGTCGGCAGCCGCTGGGTGGCGAAGGCCTTGTAGCCTTCCAGCAAATGCTTCGGGAATGTGATCATGGCCTATGCCTAACCATAGACCAGAGGGGCGAACAAGCCTTTCGAATAGGCAGGCCAGATGCTATCGGCTTGGCTTGTTGTTTGAGCATGATCCTTTCGGAAAACCGCCGCACACTTTTCCCGGATCATGCTCCAGAATACACCCGAGGAAACTGGAAGGAATGCTCGCATGACCCGCCCGCGCCGCAGCCATCTGTTCATGCCCGGCTCCAACCCTCGCGCGCTGGAAAAGGCGCGAAATCTCGCCGCCGACGGCCTGATCCTCGATCTGGAAGATTCCGTCGCGCCCGACCTCAAAGGGGTGGCGCGTGACGGCATCGCCGCTGCGATCGCGGACAAGGGGTTCGGCAAGCGCGAGATTTTGATCCGGACCAACGGCCTCGACACGCCCTGGTGGGCCGATGACGTCGCGATGGCCGCCAAGGCCTCGCCTGATGGCATTCTGGTTCCAAAAGTTTCAAGCATCGAGGATCTCCAGGCGATCGGCGCTCGCCTTGCCGAACTCGGCGCCGCGCCGACGGTGAAAGTCTGGGCGATGATCGAGACCGCGCGCGCCGTGCTTCATGCCGAGGAGCTGGCCGCCGCGGGCCGCGATCCCAGGACGCGCCTCTCCGGTTTCGTGTTCGGCCCGAACGACATCTCGCGCGAGACGCGCATCAAGATGCTGCCGGGCCGTGCGGCGATGATCCCGATGATCACCCATTGCATCCTGGCGACGCGCGCCCATGGCCTCGAAATCCTCGACGGCCCCTATAGCGACATCGCCAATTCCGACGGTTTTGCCACCGAATGCGCGCAGGGCCGCGACCTCGGTTTCGACGGCAAGACGCTGATCCATCCGTCGCAGATCGAGGCCTGCAACGCGATCTTCACGCCGCCCGAAGAGGAAGTCGCGCGCGCGCGAAAGATCATCGCGGCATTCGAGCTGCCGGAGAACGTTTCGCGCGGCGCGATCCGGCTCGATGGCGCAATGGTGGAGCGTCTGCACGCCGACATGGCGCGGCGCACGATCGAGATCGCGGACGCGATCGCAGCGATGAGCAAGGGCTGAGGCGTCAACTCGAAGAAGCGATATCCGCTTTTCCCCGCCAGGCGGACATCTTCTCGACGTCAAGAGGACTGCCGCTTGTGACCCATGCGGTCATCGCGGCGGTCAGTCCCAATCGCCTATTTTCCCGCCCGCGAAGCGGCTCTGGATTCGTCACCCGCGACGATGGCGCTTTCGCGGGACGGTGCATCGACAGGCTGCGGCGCCGCCAATTCCTGGCAATACATCTGATCGATCTTGCGCTGCATGAGCGCATAGCAATCGCATGCGACCTTCTCGAGCCGCGCCCGATGGATCTCGACAAACCCGCGCCGGTCGGACGGGACGGCGCCGGCATCGCGTAGCTTGCTCATCGTCAGGGTCACTGTCGTCCGTCGCACCCCAAGCAATTGCGCAAGCGCCTCGTGCGTCACCGGAAGCCGGTCATCGGGAACGCGGTCGTGCAGCTGCAGGAGCCACCGCGCCATGCGGCCATCGACCCGGTGCAGCGCGTTGCAGGCGGCGACGTGCTGGAGCTGCAACAACACCGCGCGGGCGTGGACTTGCACGACGTTCCTGATGGCGGCGCTTTGCGCGAAGGCCGCGCGAAACTTGGCGGCGGAAATCAGCGATGCTGTGCCGGCGATCCGAGCAATCGCGGTCACGGATGACAGCGACGGGCCGAGCACGGAGAACGAGGCCAAAGCGCCTTCCCGTCCCATCAAGGTGGTTGCGACCGTTTGCCCGTCCGGCATATCGATCATGAAGGCGATGGCGCCGCTATGGGGAAAATAAACCGGGTCGAGCTCATCGCCCGACCGCACCAGGATGGCATCGGGTTCGAACGAGACCTTCTGGAAGTAGGGCGTGAGCAAACCGAGATCCGCCGGCGGCAACGCCGCCAATAGTCGATTCCCGATGCCCGTGCGGTGGACGGTCACGGCGCTTTCCGGTGAACGAGCACCCAACGAACGACGGTAACCATCCATTTCGTTTGCCATGATTGTCCGGAATTCGAATTGCCGAAGGGCAACCATCCAAACAGAGGCATTCGTCGAGATCAAGCACGGACAATTGCGGAGACCTTGCCGGCATCCTCGCCGCGCAAACAGGGCCTTGCATACATCATACTATTGACGCCCTTTGCTACTGGGCGAGGTGCCACACGTGGTGATCGACCAGTGATTGTTGCGGCGGCGCGTGAGTTTGCCCTGGCCCGGGCGCTTCCGCGCCGATGCCGAGCTGCACCGGCATCGTCAGCTGCTTGTCGTCGGCTCGTCCCGATGACGGCCGTTTCGCCGAAGTCCGCGATCTCGGCTTTTCCCGTTGCGGTGGTGAACAGGGGTGCTACCCTCGAAGCCATTGGTGGGTTCGGGCAATCTATTGATGCGTTTTTTTGGGGCAGCTGTCTTTCTCGTCATGTCGCTTTTGTCCGCTCAGCCCGCCCTTGCGCAGGCGCGGGTTGCGCTTGTCATCGGCAATGGCGCCTACGAGAAGGTGCCCGAACTGCCGAACCCGACTCGCGATGCGGCCGACATCGGCCGCGCGCTGGAGCGGCTGGATTTCAAGGTCACTCAAGTCAAGAACGCCACCGCGCAAGAGATGAGGAAGGCCGTCGTTGAGTTCGGCCGATCCGCCGAAATGTCCGACATCGCCGTCGTGTTCTACGCCGGGCACGGCATGGAAGTCGGTGGCGAGAATTGGCTGATCCCAATCAGCGCCGAGCTGCGCAGCGATACCGACGCCGAAAGCGAGGCGATCAGCCTGCGTTCGGTGAGCCTTCAGGTTTCGAAGGCACGGAAGTTGGGCCTCGTGATACTTGACGCGTGCCGCAACAACCCTTTTGCCGCGAAGATGAAGCGCTCGTTGAGCACCCGGGCCGTGGCTCGCGGGCTCGCGCCGACGGAGCCGTCCGACAATGTCCTGATCGCGTATGCCGCCCGGGACGGCACCACGGCAAGCGACGGCGAAGGCCGGAATAGCCCCTTCACGACGTCGCTGCTTCGTCACATCGAAACGCCCGGCCTGGAGATATCGTTTCTGTTTCGCCGGGTTCGTGACGACGTGATGGCGGCAACCAGGCGCGAACAGCAGCCTTTCGTGTATGGCTCGTTGTCGAAGGAAGAGATTTACCTCAAGGCCCCCGCCGTCGCCGCTCAGGCGTCAGCTGCATCAACTCCGGCGCCCGCAGCTCCCGCGGAAGACGAGAAGTTCTGGCAGGCTGTCCGGACGTCGACGGTGGCAGCTCTCTTTGAGGAGTTTCTCGCCAGATACCCCCGCAGCGGCCACGCTGCCGAAGCCCGCCAGCGAATCAAGGATCTCAAGGCCAGCGAAGTTGCGGCGCTATCATCTCCGGCTGCTGCTCCGAAATCGGATGCGAGCGGACGCCAGGAGGCTGATGCCAAGCGCGCCGTACGAAATCTATTTACGCCCGACGACAACAAAAAAATCTCTGTCATCGCGGCAGCTCAGCAACTCGAATTGCCGAGCTTCACCATCTCGTCCGATCGGAACGATCCACTCAACGCCAATTCCAGGTTTGTCGGCGTGTGGTCCAACAAGCGTGGGTGGACCAATGGCAAGGGACGCTACGCCATGCTGATCGTCACGGAGGTCTCCGCGACGGGCTTGGCCAAGGGATACTACCTCTGGGGGCCGCCCACGAAACAATCATGGGTGAAGGATGTGGCGGGATACAAATCGTTCGCCGAGTACATTACGAACGATAAATTCTCCATCAATGGGACGCCTGTTACGGCCAAGCTGGACAAGAACGTCCTTGCCCTGACTTCCGTCAATAAGGAGAAGCCGTCAGAGACCGCGAATATCGAGCTTCGTCCAGTCTGGCAGCTTGTGCCGGTGCCCGAGGATGCCGAACCTCCGACCAAACGCGATAAGACTGCGCGACCTCATGCAGTCAAGAAAGAGAGCGCGGCCGAACCTGGCCCTCCGGGTCATGCCGGCGGAGCGAGTATGGAAGAGCGCTATCGCGCGTGCAGAAAGCTCGTGAAAGGATTTGCCCAGCGCGACGCATGCGCGCGAAACGGCACGATCTGATCTTTCGACCCACACGACACCGTCAGCGCGGGGCGACGTCGGCCCGATCGAGCGACTCCAGCGTCGAAGCATTGGCACAATAGCCGTGGTAGTTCTCCGCGGCGGTGCCATCGGCGAGATCGCGGTCGCATTGTCCCTTGTGATTGCAGAGCGAGCAGACGCGCTCCATGTCGCGCAGCAGCAGCGGCTGTGCACGACCGAGCCTGTCTGCGCTGATGCCGAGCTGCTCGAGCATCTTCGGCAGCTCGTCGGCAGCGTGCTTGCCGTGACGGACCAGCTCCTCCAGATCGTCAGGCGCGATCCTGAGATCTTGCGCGATCCGGTCGAAATCGGCGCGATCGAGCTGCCGCATCTCGTTCATCTCGCGGCGATGCTTCAGCCAGGCGGCAAAGGACTCGATGAGGTCCTGGACGATGGGATAAGGCCTGCTTGCGGTGCTCATGGAAAGCTCCATTCGGGCGGCGGAATTGGAGCGAGATTAGGCACAATGGTGCAGAGGCGCGTTGCGCTGGATCAAATTTGGAAGCGTTGGAGTGTGGCGCGTTGGTGGTTGGTTTCGTGTCCCGGACGCGCGAAGTGCCGCTCCGCAGAGCCGGGACCCATCTCGCCGCATCTCCGGGCCCCGGCTCAGCAGCGCATCACCATAGCGCGTCGAAGACGCGCGTGAACGCGCTTATGGTGCTGCGCTGCGTCCGGGGCAGGAGAGCGCCGCGTAGCGGACTGAGTTACGCGAACCGCTCCGTCGCCCACGCATACAGGCTGCCCGGGATCGGTTTTTCGCCGCCGCGGCCCTTGGGCGAGATGTGCAGGCCGATGATCTCGGGGTTGGTGACGAGGCCGAGATAGCTCGAGGGATCGAAGAACAGTTTTGGCTCGGCATGCACGGCGTAGAACGATTGCTTCGGCAGTGCGTTTTGTAATTCACCGGTGCGGCGCGCGAGCGCAGTGAGCGCCGCTGGTCCGAAGATCGCGACGCGAATATCCGAGAGACGGTTCGAGCCCCCGCGCAGGCGACGCATCATGAAGGTGATGCGATGGCGCACCGACAGCCAGTTCGGCGTCAGCTCCTCCTGCTCCATCAGCTCCTCGAAGGCGGCAACGATGCCGTGCTTCGCCGGCAGATAGATCACGGAATTGCCGAGCTGGCGCGGCCGCTCCCAGGCGAAGTAGGGCTTTGCCGGGTCGATCTCGACGGGTTTCAGCAGCAGCACGTCGGCATCGAGCCAGAGGCCGAGGTTCTTCGCCATCAGCTTCATGCGGAAGAAGTCGCTGAACTGCAGCGTGGTCCAGTCGCGCCAGGTGCCGTCCGGCTGCGGCGGTCGCAATCGTTCGGAGAACGCGTGCGGCAGGATCGCCTCGGCGTCCGCATTGCCGATGCCCGCGGGCAGGCCGGGAATGGTGTCGAAACTGTAGACCGTGACCTTGTGGCCGGCAGCTAACTGCGAGCGCAGACAGGTCTGGCGCAGTGCGTCCATCGGGCCGTGCCAGAAGGTGACGATGTCGGGCAGCATGCGCGTCAGTTTAGGGGTTAATCAGGACAAAGAAAAAGCCCCGGCGCTATCAGCACCGGGGCTCGAACTGGAGCTCGATCTCAGGCCCAGGCGCGCTCGCGCTTGAGCTTTTCCTCGTAGGTGTCGATCGAGGCCTTCTTCTCCATCGTCAGGCCGATGTCGTCGAGGCCGTTGATCAGGCAGTGCTTGCGGAACGGGTCGATCTCGAACTTGACCTTGCCGCCGTCGGGGCCGCGGATCTCCTGGTTCGGCAGGTCGATCGTCAGCGTCGCGTTGGCGCCGCGCTCGGCGTCGTCGAACAGCTTGTCGAGGTCTTCCTGGCTGACGCGGATCGGCAGAATGCCGTTCTTGAAGCAGTTGTTGTAGAAGATGTCGCCGAACGAGGTCGAGATCACGCAGCGGATGCCGAAGTCGAGCAGCGCCCAGGGCGCGTGCTCGCGGCTCGAGCCGCAGCCGAAATTGTCGCCGGCGACCAGCACCTTCGAATTGCGATAGGCGGGCTGGTTGAGGACGAAATCCGGATTCTCGCTGCCGTCGTCCTTGTAGCGCTGCTCGGAGAAGAGCCCCTTGCCAAGGCCGGTGCGCTTGATGGTCTTGAGGTACTGCTTCGGAATGATCATGTCGGTGTCGACATTGATGATCTTCAGCGGCGCCGCGACGCCTTCCAGCGTGGTGAACTTGTCCATTTCAGGCTTCCCGGTTTGAAGTCAGGGGAGGGCTATTTAGCCCGGTTGGCACACAAATCCTAGGCCGGATTCGGCAGGCCTAGGGGCGTAAATCGAGGTTCGTCTTCAGCCTGGCGGAGCCATGCTGTCAGGGGCAAAGCCGGTCGGCAGGCCGTCGATGCTCTTCATGTTCTTCAGACCCCAGTATTTTCGCAAATTGTTGACACCCTGCGCCGTCCAGTAGCGCACGAGGCTGCCGCGTTCTTGTCTGTAGTCGAACAGCGGCACGCCCATACCGCATGACGTCTGCACGAGGTCGACCGAGAGGCGCACGATTTGGCGGGCGCCTGCCATGTCCTCGAAGTCAGGAACGAGATCGGAATATTCCGGCGTGCCGCGCATGAGCGATCGAGCCTGGCCATAGAGCCGCAGGATCATCGGGGCGCCGTCGAAGGCGCAAAACATGATGGTCAGCCGCTTGTCGTCGGAGGCGGTCAGATGCGCACGGGTCTCGCTGCCGCTGCCGGTGCAATCGAGGTAGGCGACGTCGCTCTCTCCCAGCACCCGGAATGACGACAGGCCCTTGGGAGACACGTTGATGCGTCCCTTCGGCGGGGCGCTCGCGACGAAGAAGATCTTCTGCCGTTCGATGAAAGCCCTGTGCTCGGGTTCGATCCTTGCGAATTGCCTGCCCATACCCGTTCGTCCTTTCCGCAGCGACGCCGCAGCGGCAAAGAGTTAGCATGCCAATTATACCCGTTTAAGATTGGTTCTTTATGCTGGTATAAAAACCACCATGAAGGGACCAGACCCGATCGCTCCAGCTCTCTCGCTCAGCGCGTTCCTGCGCGCGCTCCGGGAGCGCCAGTCTCCGGCAGAATTCGGCCTCGCCGCCGGAGCACGGCGGCGCACGCCCGGCCTCCGGCGCGAGGAGGTCGCTCAGCTCTGCGGATTGAGCGTCACCTGGTACACGTGGATCGAGCAGGGTCGCGATGTCTCCGTCTCGGCTTCGACACTTGCGCGCCTCGCACGCGGATTGCGCCTGTCACGAGCGGAGCGCAGCTATCTGTTCGAAGTTGGGGGCAAGCGCGATCCCGAGCGTCCCGGCCACAGGGATGATCCGCCAGAGGAGGTGCTGGCCTGCGTCGATGCGATCGATGGGCCGGCCTACATTCTCGATCGCACATGGGGCGCGCGTCGTTGGAATGCGAAAGCGTCCCGGTTGTTTGCCGGATGGCTCGATGCTGACGGCGAAAAAAATCTTCTGCGCTACATCTTCCTCAGGCCCGAGGCGCGAACACTGATCCTCGACTGGACCTCACGCGCGCAACGCGTCGTCGCAGAATTCCGCGCCGCTGTTACAGCCTATTCCGACGATCCGGACATTCGCCGGCTCGTCGAGGAACTGAGAGTTGGAAGCCCCGACTTCGAACGCTGCTGGGAGACGCAGGGGGTTCTGGCACGCGAAGGCGGCGAGCGTGCGTTCGATCATCCGACCATGGGACTGCTGCACTATCAGCAGGTTTCGCTGTCTCTCGCGGGCTGGTCCGACTATCGACTGACGATGCTTCTCGCTGCGCCAACCATACGCAACCGATGACGTCCTACTCCGCCTGAGCCTCAATCGCCGCCATATCGTCGTCCGAGAGGCCGAAATGGTGGCCGATCTCGTGGATCAGGACGTGGCGGACGATGTGGCCAAGGCTCTCGTCGTGCTCGGCCCAGTAATCCAGGATCGGCCGGCGGTAGAGCCAGACCATGTTGGGCAGCCGCGCCACGTCGCCCAGGCTCTGTTGGGGCAGGCCGACGCCCTGGAACAGGCCGAGCAGGTCGAACTCGCTCTCGCATTCCATCTCGTCCATCACTTCCTCGGTCGGGAAGTCGTCGACACGGAGGATCACGCCCTCACAGAGGCCGCGAAATTCCGCCGGCAGGCGCTCGAAGATGTCGTGCGCCGTCGCTTCCATCTCCGCCAGCGAGGGCGCTTTCAATTCCGTCCACATGGGCTTTTCTTAGCGCGGGTTCCGTGGCGATGCATCCGGCTTTATAGAAGGCTACGAAGAGTTGACGCCGCGCGCGAAAACGGGGAGCGTACGGCGCCTCAAGGGGATAGCTCAGGTGGGTGGTGGTGCGATGCGGGCGGGAACAGCAGTACTGGTTCTACTTTGCATGGGGTTATTTTCGCAATTTTGCGTTGGTGCGGAAGCCCAGACGGCCGGCGCCGGTGTCAGGCTGGCCCAGGCGGCCTCGCCAGACGACGTTCCTCCGCCGCGCAGGCGCCCGCCCGCCCGGCTGCGCGTCACGCCCTACTACGCTCCGGACGGCGTCTATCCGCGCTACTATCCGGGTCCCGATGCGGTCCGCGAGTGCAACGCCACCTATGTGCAGGAATATCGGCCGAGCGGCACGGTGATCGTGCCGCATATGAGCTGCTACTGGCGGCGGGGCTGACGCGCCTCAACGGCCGCGTGATGCCCGCATCTTGAGGGCGGAGTTCGTCATGACGAGATGGATTGCATTGGCCGTTGTCGCCGGGCTCGCAGCGGGTTTGCCTCGCGCTTCAACCGCGCAGAGTGTGACGAAGTCGGATGCCTCGGCCGGGACAGCGATTTTCGATGCGAGACGGCACGCAAGACACCATGACGTTGCGCGGCGCTCAGCGCCCCATGATCCGCATTATTACGCGCGGCCCGTCTACTACCGTCCCTATCCCTACGGCGTGCCGGCACCCTTCGTGTTCGGCTACGGGCCGTGGTGGTGACGCGCCGCGTTAGCCCGCCGGCGCAAATCCCCTGACCAGCAGCACGGTTGCCTGCGCGCCCGCCTTGCGATCGCGCGAGATCTCTTCGTAGTCCGGCGAATTCGAGAAGGCGAGGAACGCGGCCTCGTCGGGAAACGACATCATGACGAGCTTGTCGAACGGCCACGGGCCCTCGAGCACGCGCGGCTGCTCGTCGGCGGCGAGCAGCCGTCCATTGTACTTTCTGAACACGTCGAAGAACCGCGCCTGATAGCGGTCATAGGCCGCGCGGTCCGTCATCTTCAATTGCGCGATCGCGTAGACGGTCATCTTTCGAATTCCTTTTGTCGTGGCACGGCGCCTCGGCAGGAAGCTTGTTCATTCACAAGGCGTTCACGTCGCTGTCCCTAATTTAATCTTGGGAGCGACTGCAATTGAACAGCGATGCGAGCGACGCTGCGCCGCAATGCTGCCGTTCAGATTCAGGGAGAATTCCATGCTGCGGATCTTGGATGCTCGGACAAGCCCGATACGCTTGCTCGGGCTTGCGGCTGTTGCCACGCTGATGCTGTCGGCCGGGACTGCACAACGTGCCGAAGCGATGACTCCGATCAATCCGACGCCGTTGCCGGCGGCGAAGGCTGCAAGCGACGACATGATCACGCAGGTTCGCCACGGTGGCGGCGGTGGTGGACATGGTGGCGGCTTCCATGGCGGTGGCGGTTTTCGTGGTGGTGGTTTCCATGGTGGCGGAGGACATATCGGCGGTTTCCGCGGCGGTGGCTTTCACGGCGGCCATATCGGCGGCTTCCGCGCCGCGCCGGCCTTTCACGGTGGCGGCTATCGCTACGGCGGATTTCGCCACTATGGCGGTTTTCATCGCTACGGGATCTATCGCCCGCATTACGGCTATCGCCACTTCCACCGGCGCTATTATTACGGCGGCTACTATCCCTACTACAACTATCCGCGCCGCTGCCGGGTGATCTGGACCTATTACGGTCCGCGCCGCGTCTGCCGGTGGCATCGCTGGCACTATCCGTACCGCTATTGGTAATCGCGATCGAAATGAAAAGGGCGCCGCGACGGCGCCCCTTGTTCGTGTGGCCTAGAGCCAATCCTTCAGCTTCCACGACGCCGGCTTCCACCGCGTCAGGTTCTCGAGCTTCCACTGCTTGATCATCGCCGGCGGCCAGCGGCTGAGCTTCGAGGTCTCCTCGACCTCGGGCTTGGCGACGATGGGCAAGGGCGTTGCGCGTCGCCGGTGCTGGCGCGTCGCCTCGCCGATCAGATCGACATATTCAGGCTTGTTGGCCATGCGCTGTGTCCTCGCGAAACCGTCGCGAGGACGCAGTGTCGGCGATGCCGATTAACGGCCGTTTGCTGCTTTAGCTCAAATTGCAGGGAGCGGCTTACCGCCACTCCCTGACGTCGACGAAGTGACCCGCGATCGCGGCGGCTGCCGCCATCGCCGGCGACACCAGATGCGTGCGGCCCTTGAAACCCTGGCGGCCCTCGAAGTTGCGGTTCGAGGTCGAGGCACAGCGCTCTTCCGGAGCCAGCTTGTCCGGGTTCATCGCGAGGCACATCGAGCAGCCCGGCTCGCGCCATTCGAAGCCGGCCTTGATGAAGATCTTGTCCAGACCCTCAGCTTCGGCCTGCTCCTTCACGAGGCCGGAGCCCGGCACGACCATGGCGTTGACATGCGCTGAAACGGTCTTGCCTTCGGCAATCTTCGCCGCCGCGCGCAGATCCTCGATGCGGCCGTTGGTGCAGGAGCCGATGAAGATGCGGTCGAGCTTGATGTCGGTGATCTTGGTGCCCGCGGTCAGGCCCATGTATTTCAGCGCGCGGTGCTTGGAGAGACGCTTGGCCTCGTCCGCGATCTGATCCGGATCGGGCACGATGCCGGTCACCGAGATGACGTCCTCAGGCGAGGTGCCCCAGGTCACGATCGGGGGCAGCTTGGCAGCGTCGAGGCGCAGCTCGTGGTCGAAATGCGCGCCGTCGTCGGAGCGCAGCTTCTCCCAGTAGCGCATCGCCGCGTCCCAGTCCGCGCCCTTCGGCGCCTTCGGGCGGCCGCGTAGGAAGTCGAACGCCTTCTGGTCGGGCGCAACCAGGCCGGCGCGCGCGCCGCCCTCGATCGACATGTTGCAGACCGTCATGCGGCCTTCCATCGACAACGCGCGGATCGCATCGCCGGCGTATTCCAGCACGTAGCCGGTGCCGCCGGCAGTGCCGATCTCGCCGATGATGGCGAGGATGATGTCCTTGCCCGTCACGCCTTCAGGCAATTTGCCGTCGACGGTCACGCGCATGTTCTTCGCCTTCTTCTGGATCAGCGTCTGCGTCGCCAGCACGTGCTCGACCTCGGAGGTGCCGATGCCGTGTGCGAGCGCGCCGAACGCGCCATGCGTCGAGGTGTGGCTGTCACCGCAGACGATGGTGGTGCCGGGCAGGGTAAAGCCCTGCTCGGGGCCGATGACGTGGACGACGCCCTGGCGCTTGTCGAACTCGTCGTAATATTCGATGCCGAATTGCTTGGCGTTCTCGGCCAGCGCCTTGATCTGCTCGATGCTCTCCGGATCGGGATTCGGCTTGGTGCGATCGGTGGTCGGCACGTTGTGGTCGACGACGGCGAGCGTCTTTTCCGGCGAGTGCACCTTGCGGCCGGTGGCGCGCAGACCCTCGAACGCCTGCGGCGAGGTCACTTCGTGCACCAGATGGCGGTCGATATAGAGCAGGCAGGTGCCGTCGTCGGCTTCGTGCACCAGATGGTCGTTCCAGATCTTGTCGTACAATGTGGTCGGCTTGGACATGAGCTTCAGCTCCAGGAATGTTGTGGTGCGGATATGCGCGGTCACGCGCGGGCAACAAAATCGTCAGCGCAGCTTTTAGGCTGCGCGCGTAAGCTCTGACGTTGCCGAGGTCGCGAAGCGTCCGAAGAACCGGCCAGGCAGCCGCGAGCGATCGTCGATGACGATGCGCGTGACGGGGGCGAGGCTGGTCTGATCTGGAAACATTCCAAGAATATATAGCAGGCCGAATTGGAAGCGCGAGTGCTTTGACGCGCACGGCTGACGCAACAAAAAAGCGCGGGGCTTTGCCCCGCGCTCTCTAGAACTCGTCTGTAAACGGAGCTTACTCGTTGACGGCCTTGGCGTGCTCAGTCTTCTCGACGATGCGGGCCGACTTGCCGCGAAGGTTGCGGAGGTAATAGAGCTTGGCACGACGCACCTTGCCGCGGCGCACCACCTTGATCGAGTCGATCATCGGGGAGAGCAGCGGGAACACGCGCTCGACACCCTCGCCATAGGAGATCTTGCGGACGGTGAAGCTCTCGTTGAGGCCGCCGCCGGAACGGCCGATGCAGACGCCTTCATAGGCCTGCACGCGGGTACGGTCGCCTTCGACGACCTTCACGTTGACGATCACGGTGTCACCGGGACCGAATTCCGGAATCTCCTTGCTGGCGGAGAGCTTGTCGAATTGCTCTTTTTCGAGCTGTTGGATCAGGTTCATGGGTAAGTCTCCATCGGCGCGCCCAGCCGCAGGACGGGGGCTGCGCGAAATTCGTTGATCCAGCTATTGCGGATGTGGCCGCTCCTATAAGGCAAGCCGGAGGGTTTGTCACCCGTCTGTCTTGTTTTTTGGCGTTTTTTGGCGTCTTGCCCGATTCGGGGCTTTGGCCGGGATTTGGGCCCACAAATCAGGCCGCCGGGCCGCGGTCAGGGCCTCGGATTGTGCCCGCCGCCAGGCTGCAACCTTGGCGTGGTCGCCGGAGGTCAGGGTCTCCGGGATCGGAGCCCCCTCGAACAGCTGCGGACGGGTGTATTGGGGGTATTCGAGGAGGCCCTCCGAAAAGCTTTCCTCGGTTCCCGAGGCCTCCTTGCCCATCACGCCGGGCAGCAGCCGGACGCAGGCGTCGATCAGGGCCAGCGCGGCGATTTCGCCCCCGGACAGCACGTAGTCGCCGATCGAGACCTCCTCCAGGCCCCGTCCGTCGATCACCCGCTGGTCCACCCCCTCGAACCGTCCGCAGACGATCAGGGGGCCTGAACCCTCGGCCAGCTCCATCACCCGGGCCTGGGTCAATGGCCGACCCCTCGGGCTCATCAGCAGCTTCGGCCGGTCCGGGCTGATCTCGACGGCATCGATCGCCGCCGCCAGAACATCGGCCCGCAGCACCATGCCCGGTCCGCCGCCGGCCGGGGTGTCATCGACGCTCCGATGCCGGTCGGTGGCGGAAGCCCGGATGTCCCGCGCCTCGAGCTCCCAGAGCCCGCCAGCAAGCGCCCGGCCGGCCAGGCTCACGCCGAGCGGTCCCGGAAACATCTCCGGAAACAGCGTCAGCACCGTCGCGCGCCAGGGTGAAGGGTTGGTCATCGGATCTCAGTTCTTGTCGTCCCGGGGCGCGCGAAGCGCGAGCCCGGGACCCATAACCACCGCACTTCGCTTTGCGATGATCGAGGCTACCAGCTTAGCCAAAAAACCACGGCCTGTGATTATGGGTCCCCGCCTTCGCGGGGACGACCCGTGGATTGGGCTTCCTCCTTATCCTCACCCTCGATCTCCTGCGGCAGCGCGATCACGACGCGGCCGCCTGTGAGATCGACTTCCGGCACCACCGCGTTTGTAAACGGCAGCAGCATCGTCGTGCCTTTGGGCGGAGCGATCTCGATGATGTCGCCGGCGCCGAAATTGTGGATCGCGAGCACGCGGCCGAGCGCATCGCCGTCAGGGGTGACGGCGGCGAGCCCGATCAGGTCGGTGTGGTAATATTCGTCCGCATCGGTCGCGGGCAGCTTTTCGCGCGCGACGTAGAGCTCGATGCCGTTGAGGCGCTCGGCCTCATCGCGGGTCGTGACGCCCTTGAACGTCGCGACCAGATGATCCCTGGCCTCGCGCGCCTGCGCGACCTCGAACTGGCGCTTGCCGTCCTTGGACAGAAGCGGCCCGTAGCGTTTGATGGCAAAGGGATCTTCCGTGAAGGTCCACAGCTTGACCGCACCGCGCACACCATGGGCGGCGCCGATCCGCGCGACGCAGACCAGCGCCGACATGATCTGACCTTAACCCTTCGCGGCGGCTTCGGCCTGCGCCTTGCGCTCCTTGCGCGGCACGGCCTTCTCAGGGTTGTTGCGCGCTTCGCGCTTCTTGACGCCGGCGGCGTCGAGGAAACGCGCCACGCGGTCCGACGGCTGCGCGCCCTTGGCGACCCAGGCCTTCACCTTGTCCATGTCGAGCTTGAGGCGGGCCTCGTTGTCCTTCGGCAGCAGCGGGTTGAAATAGCCGAGACGCTCGATGAAGCGGCCATCACGGGGAAAGCGCGAATCGGCGACGACGACGTGATAGACGGGGCGCTTCTTGGTGCCTGCACGAGCGAGGCGGATAACGACGGACATCTGGTTCTCCTTCAAAGTACAGTTTGTTCGGTTGATTGGTATTCCGCGTCGCGCGAGATGCTTAGGATCCCTCGCGACGAATTCCTCATTTCTTCTTGCCCGGAAATCCGCCGAGGCCCGGCAGCGTCGGCTTGCCGCTCAGCCCGGTCAGTCCGGGAACGTTGGGCAGGCCGGTGCGCAGACCAGCGGGCAAATCCTTCGGCAGGCTGGGCAGACCTTGTCCGCCGCCTTGCATCTTCTCCTGCAACGCCTTCATCTCTTCCGGTGAGGGCGGCTTCATGCCGCCGCCAAAGCCCATCGCCTGCGCAATGCCGGCGAGCGGGCCGCGCTTGCCCGAGCCCATGGCCTTCATCACGTCGGCCATGTTCCGGTGCATCTTGAGCAGCTTGTTGACCTGCTCGACGCTCTGGCCGCTTCCTGCGGCGATGCGCTTCTTGCGGCTGGCCTTGAGCAGGTCGGGATGACGGCGCTCGTCGCGCGTCATGGAATCGATCACCGCGACCTGGCGCTTCAGGATCTTGTCGTCGATGCCGGCGGCCGCGATCTGGTTCTTCATCTTGGCGATGCCGGGCATCATGCCCATCAGCCCGCTGATGCCGCCCATGTTCGCCATCTGCAACAGCTGCTCGCGCATGTCGTTGAGGTCGAACTGACCCTTGCGCATGCGCTCGGCGGTGCGCGCGGCCTTCTCGGCGTCGATGTTGGCGGCGGCACGTTCGACCAGCGAGACCACGTCGCCCATGCCGAGGATGCGGCCGGCGATACGATCGGGGTGGAAATCTTCGAGCGCGTCGGTCTTTTCACCGGTGCCGATCAGCTTGATCGGCTTGCCGGTGACGGCGCGCATCGACAGCGCGGCGCCGCCGCGCCCGTCGCCGTCGACGCGGGTCAGCACGATGCCGGTGAGCCCGACGCGCTGATCGAAGGCGCGGGCAAGATTCACGGCGTCCTGGCCGGTGAGGCTGTCGGCGACCAGCAGCACTTCATGCGGATTGGCAGCGGCTTTGATCGCAGCCGCTTCCGCCATCATGTCCTCGTCGAGCGTGGTGCGGCCGGCGGTGTCGAGCAGCACGACATCGTAGCCGCCGAGCTTGCCGGCCTCCAGCGCGCGCTTCGCGATCTGAGCCGGCTGCTGGCCGGCGACGATCGGCAGCGTCGGAATGTCGAGATCGCGCCCGAGCACGGCCAGCTGCTCCATCGCCGCCGGGCGATAGATGTCGAGCGAAGCCATCAGCACCTTGCGCTTGTCGCGCTGGACCATGCGGCGGGCGAGCTTGGCGGTGGTGGTGGTCTTACCGGAGCCTTGCAGACCGACCATCATGATCGGCACCGGCGGCACGGAATTGACGTCGATGGTCTGGCTTTCGGCACCGAGCGTGTTGATCAGCTCGTCATGGACGATCTTGACCACCATCTGGCCGGGCGTGACCGACTTGACGACGGTGGCGCCGATCGCCTGCTCGCGGACGCGCTCGGTGAAGCTGCGCACCACCTCTAACGCGACGTCGGCCTCCAGCAGCGCGCGGCGCACCTCGCGCATCGCGGCGTCGACGTCCTTTTCGGTCAGCGCACCGCGCCCCGTCAAACGATCGAGAATGCCACCAAGCCGTTCCGACAGATTGTCGAACAATGCCGTTGTCCCTTGTCCTGCTCGCGCAGGGTTGCCGCGTTCACCATCGTCATGCCCCGGCTCGACCGGGGCATCCAGTACGCCGCGGCACCTCGGTTCAGCCGAGCTGCCTCTGGGATACTGGATCGCCCGATCAAGTCGGGCGATGACCACTTCCTAAGCAAGCGATCTTCCAAACACCTTTGCGCCCGAGGGCGCACAGCGCTGTCGGGCGTTGGCCTCTGGCCTCCAGGGCCAGTGGGCGGGTCGAAAAGAAAGCCTTTCCGAGAAAGTGGCGGGGTTAAACGCCGCTCACGCCCAAAAGTCAAGGAAAGTTAGGGTGCCGGGGTGCCTTTGCCAGGGCAAGGCCCTGAGAATACGGAACTTTTGGCGGCCGGTTCCTTTTGCCTGGGCTCCGCCCATATAGAAGATGATGACTTACCTCCGTTACCATCCCTGAAGCCCGCTTGTGCCGATCACCCGCCGCCGCGTTTTCGGACTGCTCGCCGGTGGTGCCGCGCTGGTCGGTGTTCCGCCCCTCTGGATGTCCCGCATGAAAACCTATGACGGCCCGGTCTCCGACCATTTTGACGGCCTGACGTTCTTCGATCCCGACGGGGCGCCGCCGAGATCGCTCGGCGAGGTGCTGCGGTGGCAATTAGGTGGCCGGGGGCAGCGCGCGGACTGGCCCGACTGGGTGCCCAACCCCCATGCCGACACGCCGCCGCAGCGCGTCGAGGGCGACAAGGTGCGGCTCTCCTTCGTCGGCCACGTCAGCTGGCTGGTCCAGGCCGGCGGCCTCAACATCCTCGTCGATCCCGTCTGGTCCTCGCGGGTCTCGCCCGTCAGCTTTGCCGGACCGAAGCGGCACAACGACCCCGGTATCGCGTTCGAGAAGCTGCCGAAGATCGACGTCGTGCTGGTCTCGCACGGTCATTACGATCATCTGGACATCGCGACGCTGTCGCGGCTTGCCAAGAACTTTGCGCCGCGCGTGGTGACGCCACTCGGCAACGACGTAACGATGCGCAGCGCCGACTCCTCCATCAAGGTGGAGGCCTTCGACTGGCACGATCGCGTCGAGCTCGGCGGCGGCATCGCCGTGACGCTGGTGCCGACCCGGCACTGGTCGGCGCGCGGCATGTTCGATCGCAACAAGGCACTGTGGGCGAGTTTCGTGCTGGAGACGCCGGCGGGGAAAATCTACGTGGTCTGCGATTCCGGCTATGGCGACGGCGGGCACTTCCGCCGCGTCGCAGAGAAGCACGGGCCGCTGCGTCTGGCGATCCTCCCGATCGGCGCCTACGAACCGCGCTGGTTCATGCGCGACCAGCACATGAATCCGGAAGACGCCGTGAAAGCGCTGGCCGATTGCGGCGCGCAAGCCGCGCTCGGGCATCATCACGGCACGTTCCAGCTGACCGATGAAGCGATCGACGCGCCGGCCAAGGCACTGGTCGAAGCGTTGGATGCCGCGAAGCTTCCGCAGGAACGGTTCGTGGCGATGCAGCCGGGACAGGTGGTGGAGATCTAAATCCATCCACGTACACAACTTGCCCCGGACGCAGCGCAGCGTCTCTTCGACGGTGCGCTGCAGAGCCGGGGCCCATGCAGCAGCACGTGCCGTTGGCTTTCTGGGTCCCGGCCCTGCGCAGCGGCGTTTCACGCTGCAGCGCGTCCGGGACAAGAGACTTATTTGCCTTCAGGGCGAATAATCGCCCAGCTCACATTCACCGTCACCGACAGCGTTTCCTCGCCCGGCGCGACTGCCGCGGGCGCCGCCATCGGCGCTGTTGCCATTCTTGCCTTGAACAGCGGCACCGGAGCGCCGCCCTCGGATACGCTGAGCGGCGCGCCGAGCGTGACGCCGGTGGCCTTGGCGTAGATCTCGGCCTTGCGGCGGGCGTCCACGACCGCCTGTTCGCGGGCGTCGTCGAGCAGTTTTGAGGCCTGCGTCACCTCGAACGAGATGTTGCCGATGTCGTTGGCGCCGGCGCCGACCAGCGTGTCGATGATGCCAGCGACCTTGGTCACGTCGCGGATCTTCACGGTAACGCGGTTAGAGGCGCGGAAGCCGACCACGGGCGAAGCGCCGGTGGATTTGTTCTGGCCGTACTGCGGCTGCAAGGACAGGCGCGAGGTCTGATAGTCCTTCTCGGCGATGCCGGCGCCCTTCAGCGCCAGCAGTACCTTGCCCATCGCGGCGTTGTTGGCGTCGGAGGCTTCCTTCGCCGACTTGGCGTCGTTGGCGACGCCGGCGTCGATCTGCGCGAGATCGGGCGCCGCGGAGATCGTGGCTTCGCCGCTCACCGAGATCGCGGAGGGAAAATCGTCCGCGCGTGCGGGCGTCGCCAGCAGCGTGGCGGCGACAGCGGCGGCAATAGACGTAAAAAGGACGGCAGGCTTCTTCATCTCTCTCACTTCAATGGCACGAACACGTTGATCACGAGCTTGTCCTCGGCCGTCTTCAGGGGATCGGTGAGGTACTCCTCGATAAAGGTGTCCTTGGCTTCCAGCTTCTTGTCGTCGAGGTGATTGGTGATCGCCTCATAGGTGTTGTCCATGTTGTCGTAGGAGCCGCGATGGACGAATTTCAACGCCTTGCCTTCCGGCGATTTGCCGATGCTCATGTCCTTGGGCAGGTTCTTCGGGTCCTGCTCGACCGGGATCTCGGCCAGGAAGGTGAAGCCGGTGTCGTCGGTCGAGGTGTAGACGATCATCGAATTGCCGGCGGGCTTGATGCCCTGCTTGTCCAGCAGCGTGTTCAGCGCCTTGAAAGCGTCGATCAGCGTGTCGAAGGCCGAATCCCAATTGGCAGTGCCCTTGACCATCACGACCTTCTTCGGCTCGAGCGTGGTCTCCAGGCCAAAGGGATCGGCGGTCTGCACCGGGGCAGGCGTCGCGGCCGCAGCGGGCGGTGGGGCCGCCGGAGCGGGTGAGGGCGAAGCGCTGGCCGCAGGCGATGGCGCCGGAGAGGGCGCCGCCGCGGGCGCCGGTGCGGCACTTGCGGCCGGGGAGGGCGAGGCCGACGGAGCCGGCGAGGGGCTGGCCGACGCGGCGGGCGCCGGGCTCGGGGTCTGCGCCAGAGCGCCGGGCACGCCAAACGACATGGTCGCTGCCGGGATCAGCGCGAGCAGTGCGAGGCGACAAAAACGATTCATTCTATTCTCCCCAAGGGCTTATGCGCCAAGGCCTTACGTCCCCAAGGCCTTGAGCCGGCCGCGCGTCCCGGATTGCGCGAACCGTGCCGTTCTAACACGCGAGTGCCGAATTCGTCCCATGACAGATGCGTCATGGCCATGGCGGCAAATCACTGGCCAAGCCGCCAAGGATCGCCATATAAGGCAGGCGAAATTCGGGACATTTCATGAGCGCTCTGGCCAACCACGCATTTGCCAAGATGAACGGCATCGGCAACGAGATCGTCGTTGTCGACATGCGTGATTCCGCCGCGCCGGTGACGCCGGACGACGCCCGCGCGGTCGCGTCCGCGCCGGGCGGCGTGCCTTACGACCAGCTCATGGTGCTCCGGAAGCCGCGGTTCGACGGGACCGAGGCCTTCATCAGCATCTACAACAATGACGGCTCCGAGGCCGGCGCCTGCGGCAACGGCATGCGTTGCGTGGTGCGGCGGATCTTCGAGAAGACCGGGCAGACCACGGCAACGTTCGAGACCGCCGCAGGCCTGCTCAATTGCTGGCAGGGCCCGGCGCCCGATCTCTACACCGTCGATATGGGCGCGCCAAAGTTCGGCTGGCAGGAGATTCCGCTGGCGGAAGAGTTTCGCGACACCCGCTACATCGAATTGCAGATCGGGCCGATCGACAATCCGATCCTGCATTCGCCTTCAGTGGTGAGCATGGGCAATCCGCATGCGATCTTCTGGGTCGAGGACGTCAACGCCTACGATCTCGAGCGTTTTGGTCCGCTGCTGGAAAATCATCCGATCTTCCCCGAACGTGCCAACATCACGCTCGCCCATATCGTCGATCCCCAGCACATCACGATCCGCACCTGGGAGCGTGGCGCGGGCCTGACCAGAGCTTGCGGTTCGGCGGCCTGCGCGACCGCGGTCGCTGCCGCGCGGCTGAAGCGCACCGAGCGCAATGTCGAGATCACGCTGCCCGGCGGCAAGCTCGGGATCGAATGGCGTGAAAGCGACGACCACGTGCTGATGACGGGCCCCGCGACCTTCGAATATGAGGGCTCCTTCGATCCGGCGCTGTTCGCGCCGGTCGGCTGATGGCCGTCGACGTCGTCACCTTCGGCTGCCGCCTCAACGCCTTCGAGGCCGAATTGATCCGCCGCGAGGCTGAAGGCGCTGGCCTTTCCGATACCATCGTCATCAACAGCTGCGCCGTCACCAACGAAGCGGTGGCGCAGGCGCGCCAGTCGATCCGTAAATTGAAGCGCGAACGACCGGGCGCGCGCATCGTCGTCACCGGCTGTGCGGCGCAGACGCAGAGCCGGATGTTCGCAGACATGGCCGAGGTCGATCGCGTCCTCGGCAATGACGACAAGATGCGCAGCGAAGCCTGGCGCGATGCGCGTGCCGCGTTCGATCTCGGTGCGAGCGAAAAGATCGCCGTCAGCGACATCATGGCGGTGAAGCAGATGGCGCCGCATCTGATCGGCGGCTTTGCGAGCGGCCTGCCGCGCGTGTTCGTCCAGGTGCAGAACGGCTGCGACCATCGCTGTACGTTCTGCATCATCCCCTACGGCCGCGGCAATTCACGCTCGGTGCCGATGGGCGCGGTGGTCGATCAGGTGCGGGCGCTTGTTGCGCGCGGCCATGCCGAGATCGTGCTGACCGGTGTGGACCTCACCAGCTATGGCGCCGACCTGCCGGGTGCACCAAGACTCGGCATGCTGACCAAGCAGATCTTGCGGCATGTGCCGGAGCTGAAGCGCCTGCGCATCTCCTCGATCGATTCGATCGAGGCCGATGCCGATCTGCTGGATGCCATAGGCGACGATGCGCGCCTGATGCCGCATCTGCACCTGTCGCTGCAATCCGGCGACGACATGATTTTGAAGCGCATGAAACGGCGGCATTCGCGCAACGATGCGATCGCGTTCTGCGACGAGGTTCGCCGCCTGCGTCCGGATATCGCCTTCGGCGCCGACATCATCGCGGGCTTTCCGACCGAGACCGAGGAGATGTTTTCGCGCTCGCTGGATCTCGTGGAGGAGTGCGGTCTGACGTTCCTGCACGTCTTCCCGTATTCGCCACGCCCCGGCACGCCGGCCGCGCGGATGCCGCAGGTCGCAGGTGGTGCGATCAAGGAGCGTGCGAAGCGGCTGCGTACGGCGGGCGAAGCGGCATTACGACGGCGGCTGCAAGAGGAAGTGGGTACGACGCGCGATGTGCTGATCGAGAGCGGCAGCCAGGGCCGCACGGAGCACTATCTGCCGGTGGCGATCGCGGGTGAACGTATTGGCCGTGTGGTGCCGCTGATGATTGCCGGCAGCGATGGCGAGAGGTTGACCACGTAAGCAGTGCTTGCTTCCTTCTCCCCTTGTGGGAGAAGGTGGCGCGAAGCGCCGGATGAGGGGTTGCGTCCGCAAGCGCGGAGTTGAGTTTGCGGAGAGAGACCCCTCACCCGCCTCGCTTCGCGATGCACCCTCTCCCACAAGGGGAGAGGGGAAGAGCCTACAACGCCCGCACCTGCCAGAATCGCAGCGTCCGCCGCGCGTTCTCCGACGTCATTCGCGCGTAATTGCTTTTCGCTCTCGCGATATCAGCGGGTTTCATCGCGCCGGTGGCAAAGCGACTCTCGAGCACGGCGGCTGTGGTTTCCCAGCTGAGCTGGGCCGCCTTGCACGGCACCAGCAGGCCGTCCTCGCGCAGGCTCTGCATCAACGGGCGAATCACCTCGATGGTCGATCCGGACAGTGCCGCCAATGCAGCCACGGCTTCCTCGTAGCGCCGCTGCGTGGCGAAGCCGAGCAGCGTCGCTTCGGTCAGCTGGCCAGTCGCCTTGAGATTTGCGATGGCCCGCTTGGCGCCTTCGAAATCGCGCACGACCGACATCTCGCGCTCGACACCGACGGTCACGGCGGCGATCGCGCCCTGGATCTCCTCGAACAGATGCGGCGGTGCGCGCGACAGCAGCCGGGTCCGCACGGCATCCGTGGCCGAGCGCAGCAACCGGCGGCGCAAGTCGGACGGCAGGTCGACGCGGACGCCGACGCTCACGGCGAGCTCGGGATCGGCCTCGGCCTGCCCGACGATGACGGCAAATCCGTTTCCGGAAACGCGCGCGCCGGGATTGGCGGCAAGCCGCCGGCTGACGCTGGGATAGCGCCGCGCCAGCAGCGCATCGGTGACGATCTCCTTCAGCCACCAGCGACCGGCGACCGCGAGCAGATGCGATTCGCCCTTGCTGGAGGCGATCTTCACCAGCTCGCCATCGTCGAGGCGAGCGGATTCCTGGAGCACGGGGCCGGCGATGCGAATTTCGTCATTATTGGCGAGGCGGCGGATCACGGAGGGCGGCGCCTGCGCGATCGGCGCAAGCTGCGCGCTGATCTCGGCCAGCGCAACGCGTGCGCCCATGTCGGCGATGGCGCGCAGCTCGATGGTGCCGATCAGGCGCTCGAGCACGTCGTCGAACAGCGCGATCTGCTCGTTGCCAAAACTTCCGGCGGAGGAGAGGAACAGGTCGGTGACGCGGCGGGCCGTTTCCAGGCCCTTTTCCGCCGAGCCGAGCCGAATCGCTGATTCGACTTCATCGATGATCGAAAACTCGGCCGTGGACATGACGCGTTGCTCGTCCTGAGCGAATGACGGAAGCTTGTTCTAAGCAATCGCTATCAATAGAGACGAGCACTGAACGTTTCGTAAACCACGGGGCGGAAGGCGAGCACTGCTTTGCTCCCCGAACGGCCACTGCTCCTCATCCTGAGGAGCCCGCGAAGCGGGCGTCTCGAAGGATGGCCGCGGGCGACAGTCGGGCCTTCATGGTTCGAGACGGCGCTGACGCGCCTCCTCACCATGAGGGGCTAAAACTATTCCCCATTCCACCCGCAGGCGCGGAGCTTTTCGTGCATGTGGGGCGGGGCCGGCGCGACCACGCGGATCGGCTCCTTGTTCCGGGAGATAGGCACCACGATCTCGCGGGAATGCAGGTGCAGCCGCGGCTCGCCGAAGCGCGGGCCGTTGCCGTAAATGTTATCGCCGAAGATCGGCCAGCCGGTCGACGCCGAATGCACCCGCAATTGATGGGTTCGGCCGGTCACCGGTTCCATGGCGAGCCAGGTCAGCCCGTCGCTCCGGCCCATCACTTTCCAGTTGGTGATCGCCTTTTGGCCCTCGGGATCGGGTTTCTGCCACCAGCCGCGCTCGGCATTGAGCCGGCCGAGCGGCATGTCGATGTTGCCTTCGTCCTCGGCAGGGCCGCCCTCGACCACGGTCCAGTAGGTCTTGCCGATCTTGCCGTGCTTGAAGAGGAGGCCGAGCGAGGCCGTCGCCTTGCGATGGCGGCCGAGCACGAGGCAACCGGAGGTGTCCTTGTCCAGCCGGTGGGCCAGCACCGGCGGCCGCGGCAGGCCGAAACGAAGCGCGTCGAACGACGTTTCCAGATTGGCCCCGCCCTTGGGGCCGCGATGCACCGGCAGGCCGGCGGGCTTGTCGATGACCAGCATCAGCCCGTCGCGATGGAGCACGCGCGCCAGGATCTCGTCGGCGGTCAATTCGGGAACATCGAGCAATTGCAAGACTTTCGGTCAACACTTTCGTTTGGGAGCCGGAACGGCTAACACACCGCCACCATGAACGATACCACGTCAGATCCCCCCAAGCTGAGCTGGTGGCGCCGCCTGTCCAACGGGCTGAAGCGTACCTCGTCCTCGCTCGGGACCGCGGTCGCCGACCTCGTCACCAAGCGCAAGCTCGACCGCGCCATGCTCGACGACATCGAGGACGTGCTGCTGCGCGCCGACCTCGGCACGTCGGTCGCGGTGCGGATCGCGGACGCTGTCGGCACGGGGCGCTATGACAAGGCGATCTCGGCGGACGAGGTCAAGGACGTCGTCGCCACCGAGGTCGAGAAGGTGCTGGCGCCGGTGGCAAAGCCGCTCGAGATCGACGCGGGCAGGAAGCCGTTCGTCATCCTCGTCGTCGGCGTCAACGGCTCCGGCAAGACCACGACCATCGGAAAGCTCTCGCAAAAATTCGCATCCGAAGGCCGCAAGGTGATGCTGGCCGCCGGCGACACGTTTCGCGCGGCCGCGATCGAGCAGCTCAAGGTCTGGGGCGAGCGCACCAGGACGCCGGTTATCGCTGGCACCCAGGGCTCGGATTCGGCAAGCCTCGCCTTCAACGCGCTGACGGCAGCGAAGGAGCAGGCCATCGACGTGCTCCTGATCGACACCGCCGGCCGCCTGCAGAACAAGGCCGAGCTGATGAACGAGCTCGAAAAGGTCGTGCGCGTGATCCGCAAGGTGGACGACACTGCGCCGCATGCCGTGCTGCTTGTGCTCGACGCCACCGTCGGCCAGAACGCGCTGTCGCAGGTCGAGGCCTTCCATCGCACGGCGGGGGTCACCGGCCTCGTGATGACGAAGCTCGACGGCACCGCGCGCGGCGGCATTCTGGTGGCGCTCGCGGAGAAATTCAAACTGCCGGTGCATTTCATCGGCGTCGGCGAAGGCGTCGACGATCTCGCGCCGTTCACCGCGCGCGATTTCGCCCGTGCGATCGCCGGAATCGAAAGCTGAGAATGGACAAGACCCAGCCGCATCCGCTGTTCAAGCTCGCGACCGAGCTCGGTCCGCTGCTCGTGTTCTTCTTCGTGAATGCGAAGTTCAATCTGTTCGCCGCGACCGGCGCCTTCATGGTTGCGATCGTCGCGGCGATGATCGCGTCCTATGTGGTGACGCGCCATATCCCGATCATGGCGATCGTGACAGGCGTGATCGTGCTGGTGTTCGGCACGCTGACGCTGGTGCTGCACGACGAGACCTTCATCAAGGTCAAGCCGACCATCATCTACGGCCTGTTCGCGGCGATCCTCGGCGGCGGCCTGTTGTTCGGCCGCTCCTTCATCGCCGTGATGTTCGACCAGATGTTCAACCTGACCCCGCAGGGCTGGCGCATCCTCACGCTGCGCTGGGCGCTGTTCTTCGCCGGCATGGCCATCCTGAACGAGATCGTCTGGCGCACCCAGAGCACGGACTTCTGGGTGAACTTCAAGGTGTTCGGCGTCACGCCGATCACGATGATCTTCGCCATCGCCCAGATGCCGCTGACCAAGCGCTACGGGATCGAGCCGGCGTCGCTGGAGGCGAGCGAGGCCGAGGCGGGGGATGTAAGGAAGGGGTAGCGTCAGCGCTTGCCGCGCGCCTTTCGTCCCGAAGACGTCTTGCGCGCCACCTTCGGAAGATCCTTGTCCGGGCCCACACCTTCCAGCCGGTGATCGGCAGAGAGTTGAACGGACAGCTCCGGTTGCGTGCCGGCAATGACGGTTCCGAGCGCCGTGATCGAAGGGACGAAGAAGTAGCCTCCGCCGGACGCCGTCACGAATTCTCCGTCGGCCTCGACCCGCGCCTGCTGCAATCCCTTGCCGAAAATGCCGCACCTGCGCACGCCGTCCGCCGCCGCCGCGTTCTGCCCGACGATCATGTCGTGGCCGCTCGGTGCCTTGGGTCGCGATTCGTCGTTGATCCAGCGCGCCTGGAGGAATTCGAATTGCTCCTCGATCGAGCTTTGAATGCTCAGGAACAACAATCCGCGCTCCGGTTCGCCCTCCACCTTCCTGGCGTAGCGATTTTTGAGTGACGGGCCGAAGGGGACGCCGACGCGCAGGAGTCTCCGCTCAAAGGTGGAGCTGCGCCCGCCCATATCCGAGGGCGCATCTCGCGTGTTCACCTTGCGGATGTGTGCGGCAAGCGGGCACGTCAGTCCGACCGGATCCGCCTCTGCCTGCGGAAACGGGTCCTTGCCGCCGATGAGCTTCAAGGCATGCGTGTTGGAATCAAAGCGGAAGTGATTGTTGGCGAACGAGTTCTCACCCAGGTCCTCGTCGTCGCCCTCGGGCACCCGGTTGACGGGCGCTCCGCTCGGCCAACGTCCGACCAGCCGGGACGCAAGCGTTTTCTCGTCCATCTTGTCGAAGCCGGGAAGGGTGGAGAGACGCTCCGCTTCATCGCGCATCGTTCGCCAGAACAGGCCGACATCCTGCAGCAGGCGGCGATAGACCAGATATGACCCGTTTCGCATCCACCACGGTGATGGTTCGAGGACAGGGCCCGGTATCAGCGGGTCCGGGCCTGTTTGCGGATAACCGATGACGAATTCACCCGGCCAAACCAGATCCTGTCCCGGATAGCCATAGAGCGCGGCCGCCGGAAATTGTGAGCGGTCCACATATCTGTCGGTGATGAAGTCGTCATCTGCGCCGGATGCCCGTCCGCGGACGCCAGGTTGCGACACACCATCGTCGAAGCCGAAGTGCTCGTGACCGACCTGGCCCTCGACGTCGTCCCGGACATTGCCGACCTGCTCGTTGATCTTGGCGCCGGTGGCCACGAAGGCCTTCACGATCTCGTCCGCCCGCAGCCGGACAGATTTCCGGTCGTCGCCGGCGACGACCACGAGAATGTCGAGTTCCTCACTGGGCTTGCCGACGCTCCATGTCGTCGGATTGCCAGGCGTGCCCGGCGTCGTCGAGTCACCCAGCAAGGCGGAGCGCGCGACCATCCCGTTCTTGTACGCTACGCTCGGGATCAGCGCGGCGCCGACCGCGAGATCGAACAGTCCCTGGTAGCCGAAGCCGATCGCCACCAGGGGCGGGAACACCGTCTTCTGCTTCTGGTCGGAGGACTTGGAGCTGGGCGATTTGGCCAACTGCCGGTGTTCGCGGCGATCGCGCAAGGTGTCGGCCGCGGTCGAGATATCGGGCGTCAGCTTCGCCAGAAGCGTTCTGAGGCTCGCCATGTCGGCCTCTTTGCGCTGATAGCGAATGCCCAGCAGAATTTGATGCGGCTTCAGGAAGCCGGGCACCGCGATCCCCTGGATGTCGTCCATGTCGAGGACAGGCTCGAGCGGCCAAGGCATGTTACCGGCGCTGCTCATCGGACCCCCCTGACGGGCCGCGCGCTTGCAAGTGCTGCGCGGGTCACCCGCTGCTCCAGTTCTCCGCTTTCATGGACGAAGGCCGGGATGGTCCCGTTGGGCACCCCCATTCGCGAGCGTACGAAAACTTCGCGGGCGCCGACGGGATCGACATTTCCGACGGTCGGCATCGGCAGCGACGGATTGTTCGTCGAGCCAAGCGCCCCCGCCGCGCCGACGAGCTTGACCGTGATGCATTCGGCGATGTGCCCGCCGAACGCGATGGGAACGCCGCCGATCGTGATGTCGGACACCGTGAACTCGCCGCCGGGCACTTCCACGACCAAGCGCTCGATGAGATGAGGCTGCCCGCGCACGACATGGACGCAATCGTTCCTGCTCATGCCGCCGGGAAACTCCCAGCCTGCGAGGTCGATGTGATCCATGTAGAGCCCGACGGGGTTTGCCAGCGTGATCATGGCCCCCGCTCTGGCGAGCGCGTTCACGGTAGCGGCTATCGTCGGATCGCTGTTGCGGTTCGGCCCGCCCATGCCCGTGCCCGCGATGAATGCGTCGGGATCGACCACCGGATTGCCATGCGCATTATGATAGAGCTGGGTGGCGTCGGCGCCGAGCTGGATCTCGGCGGTCAGCGCGTTGGGCGGTGCGGTCAGGTGCACGATGCCGTGCGTCGTATTCCACTTGTTGTGGGGGTTGTAGTCGCCGGGATTCAAATTGCCGAAGGGCGAATTGATCGGCGTCTGCGCCTGGAGGTCCTTCATCTCGACCTTGGGGCTGACGAGCTTGCGATAGAGCTCCAGCACCAGATCCTTGGACCCCGGGAACGGGACACTCGATCCAGGCACCGTGCCACCATACATCGCGAACCAATATTCCGGTGGCTCGGACGTGAAGCATACGCGGCGGATACGGCCCGAATCCGGATCGCGGTCGACGTGCCATTCACAATATTCGACCAAAGGCCGGTAGAAGATGTCGTCGGGAAAGTCGACGCCCGGCGCGCCGGCGCCGGTACGCGCCGGTACGTCCGGGTTGTAGCGCCAATCATATCGGTATGCCGACATCGGCCACAGCTGGTCGGCCTCGATCAGCGCGCGCCTCCGGCCGAAACGACGCAGCAACTCCTTGGGAAACGCATTCCAGAGAACCGCCTGCTCGATCGTCGGGCCGGGGTCGAACCGTACGGCGGAGAAGAAAGCGGAGCGCGCCGTCGCACCCTTTGCAACTTTCTGCAAGGCAGCTTCTTCTACGCCGATCGAGGAATCAAAGGCCTCGAGAACAAACTTGTGCCAGGCCTCGCGCTGTCCCTCGATGAGGTCGAAATCCGTCATCCGCGCGGGAGGGTCGTAGGCTTCGAGCAGCGCCATGCGCAATTCCTCGCTCACAAGCAATCGTCATAAAAATTCAAAAATGAAATCGGTGACTGGAATGGCCGGTCACTGGTGGCGAGCCTAGCTCTCACCCTTTGGTTGTCAAGCAGGGTTGGTGAGAATTTCGCGAAGCAATGAGGGATGCCGGCAGGCCTCCACGTCTCTACTTCAACGCCTTCTCCATCTGCGGCAACAACACCGTGCGCAGATTGTCCGGCGTGATCGGTCCGACCAGCTTGTAGACGATGGTGCCTTCGCGCCCGACCACGAACGTCTCCGGCACGCCATAGACGCCCCATTCGATCGAGGCGCGGCCGTTGGCATCCACGCCGACGCGGCCGAACGGGTTGCCGTAGCGGCCGAGGAAACGGCGCGCATTGTCGGCCGCGTCCTTGTAGTTGATGCCGACGAGCTGGAAGCGTTTGTCCTTGGCGAGCTCGGTCAGGAGCGGCGCCTCGTCATGGCAGGGCACGCACCAGGACGCCCAGACATTGACGAGGCTGACCTTGCCCTTGAACGCGGCGGGATCGAGGCCCGGCACCTGCGAATTGTCGGCCTGCAATCCCTCGAGCGCCGGCAGCGCGGTCTGCGGCGCCGGCCGGCCGATCAGCGCGGACGGAATCCGCGAGGGATCGCCGCTGCCGAGCCGGAACCAGAACAGCAGCGCCAGGGCGATGAAGGCGATCAGCGGCAGCACCATCAGGAAGGTGCGGCGCTGCGGCGGAGCGGACGTCGGTTGATCGCTCATGATTGATCGCTCACGGCGTGTCCGTTGCGCTTCGTCCGGAGCGGCGCGTGACGCCGCTGCGGTCGAGCTCGCGCAGGCGCTCGGTCTGGCTGCGATAGTCGAGCACGATCCAGCCGATCAGGATCACGACCACGAGCGCCGCCGCGGCATAGGACGTCACGATGAAGGACGCGTAGGGACCAAGCGACATCGTCATGCGGCCTTCTGGCTCGCCTGCATCATCTGCAAGGAGCGGACGCGGCGGCGCAAGATCTCGTTGCGCATCGCCGCCAGGTGCAACGTGACGAACAGCAGCGTGAACGCGATGGCCATCAGCAGCAGCGGAATCAGGAACGATTTGTCGAGCGTCGAGCCGCCCATGCGCATCACCGACGCCGGCTGGTGCAGCGTGTTCCACCAATCGACCGAAAACTTGATGATCGGCAGGTTGATCGCGCCGACCAGCGTCAGCACCGCGGCCGCGCGCGCCGCGCGCGAGGGATCCTCGACCGCGCGCCACAGCGCCATCAGGCCGAGATACATCAGGAAGAGGATCAGCACCGAGGTCAGCCGCGCGTCCCATTCCCAATAGGTGCCCCACATCGGCCGGCCCCACAGCGATCCCGTGAGCAGCGCGAGGAAGGTGAAGGCGGCGCCGATCGGCGCGGCGGCTTTGGCGGCGACGTCGGCGAGCGGATGCCGCCACACCAGCGTGCCCAATGAGGCGATGCTCATCACGCCCCAGACGAACATCGACAGCCAGGCGTTGGGCACGTGGATGAACATGATCTTCACCGTCGCGCCCTGCTGGTAGTCGTCGGGCGCGAGAGCGGACTGGTAGAGGCCGATGGTGAGCAGGATGACGGTCGCGGCCACAAGCCACGGCAGCAGCCGCGCCGTCAGCGCGAGGAACCGTGTCGGATTGGCGAGATCGATCAGCGTCATGGTATTCTGATAATCACAGGTCAGCACTCACGCAATCAGCATAAAAGCGCGCAGCGAAAGTTGATCGGGGTCAAGGGTAATCCGGCCCATTTCAATCGAGACCATGGCGCAGGCTCGCCGCCGCCGCGAAAGGGCCGATGACGAGGCTGACCAGCGACAGCGCGCACAGGATCGAGAACGGCGCGCCGAACGTCATCGGACCGACGATCACGGCCTGCGAGGCCGCGACGCCGAAAATCAGCACCGGGATCGACAGCGGCAGCACCAGCACGGCCATCAACAGTCCGCCCCGGTGCAGCGTCACCGCCAGCGCCGCGCCGATCATGCCGGTGAAGGTCAGCGCCGGCGTACCGGCCAGGAGCGTCAGCGCCACCGCCCCGGTCGCGACCATGTCGAGGTTGAGCAGCAGGCCGAGCACCGGGGTTGCGACAATCAGTGGCAGGCCCGCGGCCAGCCAATGCGCCAGGGCCTTGGCGGCGCAGGCGAGTTCCAGCGGCGTCCGGCTCATCGTGATCAGGTCGAGCGAGCCGTCCTCGTGGTCGGCCATGAACAGCCGGTCCAGGGTGAGCAGGCTCGCCAGCAGCGCGCCGAGCCACAGGATCGCCGGCCCCAGCCGCGACAGCAGCGCCAGATCCGGCCCTACCGCGAACGGCATCAGCACCACCACGGTCAGGAAGAACAGCACGCCGATCAATGCCCCACCGCCGACGCGGAGCGCGATCCGGATGTCCCGGCGGATGAGGGCGGACAGGGCGGTCATGGGGTGTATCCGATGGGCACGGCTGCACTCCCTCCCCCCTTGCGGGGGAGGGTCGGGGAGGGGGGTAGCCCCGGGAGAGATGTCTGTTTCGGGCAGATTGTCCGCAACAGAGCAGCCGCTTCCCAACTGCTTGAGCCCATAGAGCGCGCCGTGCCGCACCCCTCTCCCTGACCCTCCCCCGCATCCGCCTTCGCCAAGGCTTCGGCGGACAAGAGGGGGGAGGGAACGGAGAGGGCGGAGCCCAGCCGCTTAGAAAGCTGAGGGTCCGTCGGAATCATGTCATTTCCCCAATTCTCAGCTCCCGCGAATCGATGCCCAGCGGCGCATGGGTCGCCGCGATGATCAGGCCGCCCCGGGCCAGATGCTCCCGCATCAGGCCCTCGAACATGCCCTGGCCGGCCACGTCCAGCGCCGTGGTCGGCTCGTCCAGCAGCCAGACCGGGCGGCGCACCGTCAGCAGCCGGGCCAGCGACAGGCGGCGGCGCTGGCCGGCGGACAGGAAGGCGGCCGGCAAATGGGTGGCGTGATCGAGCCCGACGATGGCGAGGCTCTTGGCGGCATCACTGCGCTCGCCGCCCAGAAAATCAGCCCAGAATGACAGGTTTTCCGCCACGCTCAGCGCCGGTTTCAGGGCGTCGCGATGGCCGAGATAGTGGCACTGCTCCGGCAGCGTCAGCTCGGCATCGCCGCCGGCGAGCGCGATTGTCCCGCCGGCCGGAATCAGCAGGCCCGCGATCAGCCGCAGCAGCGAGGTCTTGCCCGAGCCGTTGCGGCCCACGACCGCCACGGCCTCGCCCGAGACCGCCTCGAAATCGAGCCCGGAAAACACCTCGCGGCCGCCGCGCACGCAGATGACCCTGCGTCCGGACAGCTGCATCTTGCCTTGGTTCAATCCGCTCAAAGCCTGGCCTCAGGAAATCTTGGGGTAGCGCATGGGAATTTTTGGCTCGCGGATTGCTGCGGCACGTTTGTGGCTGTGGCGGCGCGGTTAGAAAGCTTCTATAAGCCCGGAACTACTTGATGCAGCAACTCAACCTGCCCCTGCAAGCGACCCAGCCGGACTCGCTGACGGTGTTAAAATACCCCTTGCCGGGTATAACTAACAATTGGGATTTCCTACATGACCTCGCTCGACAGCTTCAAATGCAAAAAGACCCTCAAGGTCGGCGCCAAGACCTATGTCTATTACAGCCTGCCCACGGCCGAGAAGAATGGTCTGAAGGGAATTTCGAAACTCCCCTATTCGATGAAGGTTCTGCTCGAGAACCTCCTGCGCAACGAGGACGGCCGCACGGTCAAGAAGGAAGACATCGTGGCGGTGTCGAAGTGGCTGCGCAAGAAGTCGCTGGAGCATGAGATCGCATTCCGCCCGGCCCGCGTGCTGATGCAGGATTTCACCGGCGTGCCGGCCGTCGTCGACCTCGCCGCGATGCGCAACGCGATGCAGAAGCTCGGCGGCGATGCCGAGAAGATCAATCCGCTGGTGCCGGTCGACCTCGTCATCGACCACTCCGTGATCGTGAATTTCTTCGGCGACAACAAGGCCTTCGGCAAGAACGTCACCGAGGAATACAAGCAGAACCAGGAGCGCTACGAGTTCCTGAAGTGGGGCCAGAAGGCGTTCTCGAACTTCTCGGTCGTGCCGCCCGGCACCGGCATCTGCCATCAGGTCAATCTCGAATATCTCTCCCAGACGGTCTGGACCAAGAAGGAGAAGATGACGGTCGGCAAGAAGACCGGCACCTTCGAGGTCGCCTATCCCGACTCGCTGGTCGGCACCGACTCCCACACCACCATGGTCAACGGTCTCGCCGTGCTCGGCTGGGGCGTCGGCGGCATCGAGGCGGAAGCCTGCATGCTCGGCCAGCCGCTGTCGATGCTGCTGCCCACCGTCGTCGGCTTCAAGCTGAAGGGTGCGATGAAGGAAGGCGTCACCGCGACCGACCTCGTGCTGACCGTGACGCAGATGCTGCGCAAGCTCGGCGTGGTCGGCAAGTTCGTCGAGTTCTTCGGCCCCGGCCTTGATCACCTGTCCGTCGCCGACAAGGCGACCATCGCCAACATGGCGCCGGAATATGGCGCGACCTGCGGCTTCTTCCCGGTCGACGCTGCTGCGCTCGATTACCTCAAGACCTCCGGCCGCGCTCCGGCGCGCGTCGCGCTGGTGCAGGCCTATGCCAAGGCGCAGGGCCTGTTCCGCACCGCCAAGTCGGCCGATCCGGTGTTCACGGAAACGCTGACCCTCGACCTCGGCGACGTCGTGCCCTCGATGGCCGGTCCGAAGCGTCCCGAAGGCCGCATCGCGCTGCCGTCGGTCGCCGAAGGCTTTTCGCTCGCGCTCGGAACCGAGTACAAGAAGACCGAAGAGCCCGGGAAGCGCTTTGCCGTCGACGGCAAGAACTACGAGATCGGTCATGGCGACGTCGTGATCGCTGCGATCACCTCCTGCACCAACACCTCGAATCCAAGCGTCTTGATCGGTGCCGGCCTGCTTGCGCGCAACGCTGCCGCGAAGGGCCTCAAGGCAAAACCGTGGGTGAAGACGTCGCTCGCCCCGGGCAGCCAGGTGGTCGCGGCCTATCTCGCCGATTCAGGTCTGCAGGCCGATCTCGACAAGGTCGGCTTCAACCTGGTCGGCTTCGGCTGCACCACCTGCATCGGCAATTCCGGTCCGCTGCCCGAGGAGATCTCGAAGTCGATCAACGACAACGGCATCGTCGCGGCCGCCGTGCTCTCCGGCAACCGCAACTTCGAAGGCCGCGTCTCGCCGGACGTGCAGGCGAACTATCTCGCTTCGCCGCCGCTGGTCGTCGCCCACGCGCTCGCGGGCAGCGTCACCAAGAACCTCGCCGTCGAGCCGCTCGGTGAAGGCAAGGACGGCAAGCCGGTGTACCTCAAGGACATCTGGCCGACGACGAAGGAGATCAACGCCTTCATGAAGAAGTTCGTGACCGCGTCGATCTTCAAGAAGAAGTATGCCGACGTGTTCAAGGGCGACACCAACTGGCGCAAGATCAAGACGGTCGAGAGCGAGACCTATCGCTGGAACATGAGCTCGACCTATGTGCAGAACCCGCCCTATTTCGATGGCATGAAGAAGGAGCCGGAGCCGGTCACCGACATCATCGAGGCGCGCATCCTCGCCATGTTCGGCGACAAGATCACCACCGACCACATCTCGCCGGCCGGTTCGATCAAGCTCACCTCGCCCGCCGGCAAATATCTCAGCGAACACCAGGTGCGTCCGGCCGACTTCAACCAGTACGGCACGCGTCGCGGCAACCATGAAGTGATGATGCGCGGCACCTTCGCCAACATCCGCATCAAGAACTTCATGCTGAAGGGCGCTGACGGAAATATCCCGGAAGGCGGTCTCACCAAGCACTGGCCCGACGGCGAGCAGATGTCGATCTACGACGCCGCGATGAAGTACCAGCAGGAGCAGGTGCCGCTGGTGGTGTTCGCCGGTGCCGAATACGGCAACGGTTCCTCGCGCGACTGGGCTGCGAAGGGCACGCGCCTGCTCGGCGTCCGCGCCGTGATCTGCCAGAGCTTCGAGCGTATCCACCGCTCCAACCTGGTCGGCATGGGCGTGCTGCCGCTGACCTTCGAAGAGGGCACCTCCTGGTCGTCGCTCGGCCTGAAGGGCGACGAGAAGGTCACGCTGCGCGGCCTGGTCGGCGACCTGAAGCCGCGTCAGAAGCTGACCGCGGAGATCGTCTCCGGCGACGGTTCGTTGCAGCGGGTTTCGCTGCTTTGCCGCATCGATACGCTGGACGAGCTCGATTACTACCGGAACGGCGGCATTCTGCACTACGTGCTGCGCAAGCTCGCGGCCTAAGCGCGAATTTGTGAACGGTGGCTCACCGCGACGTGAGTAGAAGGTTAAACGAGGGCGGCCTATCACAAGGCCGCCTTCGTGCGTTAGAACACGCGTCCGATGGTTCCGCCCGGCGGAAAACCTCGCCCCGGACGGTTGAATGTACGATGCCCGTAAGACTACGGTGACCATCAGGCGATAGGATCTTCCCCCACGCGTGCGAGGTGTGACGTTCAACATGACTGCAATGATGGCTTCTAATCTGGTTTCGCGCTGGTCCGGTGCACTCTGGTCGGGAGCACTTGGGATCTGCGCCATCGTCGCCGTCATCCGTCCCGCCGAGGCTGATCCTCGCGCCGTAGTCGAGCTCTTCACATCGCAGGGCTGCTCCTCCTGCCCGCCCGCCGACCAGGTCATCGGCGATCTCTCCAACGACCCGTCGATCATCGCGCTGAGCATGCCGATCGACTATTGGGATTATCTCGGCTGGAAGGACACGCTTGCGGATTCGCGCTTCTCGGCGCGGCAGCGCGCCTATTCGCGCATGCGCGGCGACCGCGAGGTCTATACGCCGCAAGTCGTGGTCAACGGTTCGACGCATGTCATCGGCAGCGATCGCGCCGGCATCGAGAGCGCGATCGGCAAGACCGACAACGGCACAGGCGTAATGAGCGTGCCGGTGACGATGTCGCTTGCAGGCAAGCAGATCAACGTCTCGGTGGCGGCGAGCAAGGAGTCGGCGGCCTCGCACGGTGAGGTCTGGATCTGCTCGATCACGAAATCGGTGCCGATCGCAATCAGCCGTGGCGAAAACCGCGGGCAGCAGATCACCTATCACAACGTCGTGCGCAACCTGCTCAAGGTCGGCGACTGGAACGGGCGTCCGGAAAGCTGGACGGTGCCGTTGGAAAATCTCACGCGCGACGGCGTCGACGGCGCTGTGGTCTATGTCCAGGACGGCAGCCGTGAGAAGCCGGGTGCGATGCTCGGCGCAGCCTACACGTCGCTGCACTAGATCCGATTTCTCTCGCTAGCGTCGCACTCGCTCTCACGCCTCATGGTGAGGAGCGCGCCCTCGCGCGCGAGGCGGACGATGCTACGCATCGCCGCGAGAACCATGCAGTCACCGCTTCGCGGCTCCCCAGGATGAGGGGTGAGAGTTGTCTTCGCGTTAATCAGAGAGAAGTTGGTCGTGCCGGAAACATCTCGGCACAAACCAAAAAGGACCAACTTGCGTTGGCCCTCCTTGTCGCGCGTACAGACCCGATCCTGACGGCCCCGGGGGGCTGGGGGCTGAGGAATCCGGAACCGAAAGGACCGGGTCAACGCACACAGGTCTTTTCGCAATGCAGGGCGGCAGGCGCTTGGCGGAAAAGCGGCGATATCAAGATTCCTTCTAACGATCCCGTGACGGTTTGCCGCGACAGAATTCCACTCCTGCGTGTGCTCCGATTCGCACCCGATTCAATCAGTTGAGTGAAGAGCCCCTTGCGGCGGGGAACAGTTGGCGCGATCATGCAATTGTCATGATCCGCGGTTCCGGGGACGGTCCTTCGCGGATGCGATCATGCCGCGAGATGAGGAGGCGCTCGATGAGTCTGACGCCGGAGGATGCCGATCCGAGCGAGCAGCGCGCCGTGGCGCGCCCCACCGCTGCGAATGCCCAACCCAACCGGGTGACATTCAACCGGCTGGAACTGAACCGCATCCTCAACCTGTACGGCCGCATGGTCGCCGACGGCGAGTGGCGCGACTATGCCATCGACTTCCTGAAGGACCGCGCGGTGTTCTCGGTCTTCCGCCGCGCCTCGGAGGTGCCGATCTATCGCATCGAGAAGGACCCGCGGCTGGCGCGCAAGCAGGGCATGTACAGCGTGATCTCGGCGACCGGCCTGATCCTGCGCCGCGGCCACGAGCTCGAGCGCGTGCTGCTGGTGATCGATCGAAAATTGGCGGTGGTTTAGCCTTACGGACGGTGCCGTAGGGTGGGCAAAGGCGCACCGCGCCGTGCCCACCATCTTTCCTCAATCACCGGGCATGCTGGGCACGCTTCCGCCTTCGCTCTCCGAGCTACGGCGGACAAGTCGCTTTGCCCACCCTACGAGACCGAGGTTATTTCGGCACCGTACTCGCGCCCTCGCCCAGATCCCGCTGCATCATCACCGTGTCGAGCCAGCGGCCGAATTTCAGGCCAACATTGGGATGCGTGCCGATCATCTTGAAACCGCCGCGCGTGTGCACGCCGATCGAGCCGGCATTGGCGGAATCGCCGATCACCGCGATCATCTGGCGGAAGCCGCGCGCCTCGCATTCGGCGATCAGCCGCTCCAGCAGCAACGAGCCGATGCCGCGGCGGTGGAACGCGGGATCGAGATAGATCGAGTTCTCGACCGTGAAGCGGTAGGCCGGCCGCGGCCGGTAGGCGCCGGCATAGGCATAGCCGGCGACGCTACGATCGAGGATGGCGACGAAATAGGGATAGCCACCGTCGATCAGCGCGCGGTAGCGGCGCGTCATCTCGGCCAGATCCGGCGGCGCCAGCTCGAATGTCGCGGTGCCCTCGCGGACGGCCTGCTTGTAGATGGCGGTGATGGCGGGAAGGTCGGCCTCAATGGCGGGCCTGATCTCAGGTGCGGACATGGGAGGAAGACTAAAGCCTTCCCGGGACGGCTGGAAGGGGGCGAAGCCGCCTCTCCGCCGTCATTGCGAGCGCAGCGAAGCAATCCAGAAATGCGCCCGCGGAGGGGCTCTGGATTGCTTCGCTGCGCTCGCAAGGACGAGGAGAGAGGTGACGCTCGTAGCCCGGATGGAGCGCAGCGAAATCCGGGGCCGTCGTATCCGCAGATAGGCCTGTCCCGGATTGCGCTTCGCTCCATCCGGGCTACGGGCGTGTCGCGCATCCCGGCCCAAACAAAAACCCCGGCCTCTCGGCCGGGGTTCGTATCCGCTCGCTCGGTCGATCGCTTAGTCGCGCTGGCCGAGGAGCTGCAGGAGCAGCGTGAACAGGTTGATGAAGTTCAGGTACAGCGACAGTGCGCCGGTGATGGCCGCACGCTCTGCGATGTCACCGCCGGCCGAGGCGTAGCCGTAGATGTAGTCGTTCTTCAGCCGCTGGGTGTCCCAGGCGGTGAGGCCGGCGAACACCAGCACGCCGACCACGGACACGATGAACTGCAGCATCGTGCTGGCCAGGAACAGGTTGACCAGGCTCGCGATGATGATGCCGATCAGGCCCATGAACAGGAACGAGCCCATTCCGGTCAGATCACGCTTGGTGGTGTAGCCGTAGAGGCTCAGTGCGCCAAACGTGGCCGCGGTGATAAAGAACACCCGCACGATCGAGGTGTGCGTGAACACCAGGAAGATCGAGGACAGCGAGATGCCCATCAGCGCCGCGAACACCCAGAACAGGATCTGCGCGGTCGAGGGGGCGAGACGGTTGATGCCCGCCGAGATCACGAACACCATCGCGAGCGGCGCGAGCATGAACAGCCACTTCAGGGGGCTGACGAACATCGCGTAGCCGAACGGCGTCAGGAACAGCTTGCCGACGCGGACGGCTTCCGGGGTCGGAACGTCGGTCACGGCGGCCATATAGACGCCGAGCGCGGCCAGGCCGGTGATGGCGAGGCCGATGCTCATGTAATTGTAGATGCGCAGCATATAGGCGCGCAGGCCGGCATCGACCGTCGCGGCGTCAACACGCCCGGCGGCCCTGCCGAAAGGAGAAGCGTAGTTACGGTCTAGGTCCGACATGGTCGAATTCCCGTTGGTTAGCCCGGTCCGGCATGAGGGTCGCCATGCCGCCGGTTCGTCAAATTCTATCTCGGATACCGATCTGTGCCGACTAAATTCTGGCTCATAATCGGGGGTCCGAACCCATTGGATATGTGGGAAACTAACACATTCGCTGCAACCGTCCACGCGCGGCTGAATGTCGCCCTCGCCCGCAATCCTGGCGAGCAGACGTGGTTAATCGCTGGAATCGTGCGATTCCGACATCGCGGGGTCGCCCGCTACCATTTGTCACAAATTCCGCAACACCGTGGCGGGCTTTTTGTTCAATGCCAGCAGCGTCCCGGCGAGCCCAAGTCCGACCGTGACGACCAAGGCCGCCGCGACCACGCCGGCCGCGCTGCCGGCCTGCCAGACGAAACTCAGCGTCATCAGCCGCGTCACGATCATCCAGGCCGCGACGCTGCCGGCGATCACGCCGAACACCGCGGTGGCAAGTCCGATCAGCAGGTATTCAAGGGCATAGGCGCCGAGCAGCCGCAGCCGGGTCGCGCCGAGGGTCTTGAGGATCACCGCATCGTAGACCCGGTGGCGGTGGCCGGCGGCGAGCGCGCCGCCCAGCACCAGGATCGCCGAGATCAGGGTCACCGCGCTGGCGCCGCGGATCGCCAGCGCCAGATTGGTCACGACCGAGCCGACCGTCTCCATCACCTCGCGCACGCGCACGCTCGTCACCATCGGATAGGTGTCGGCGACTTGCCTGATGATCTTGCCGTCGCCGGCCGCAGTGCCGCCGGCCTCGGTGAGCGTCGCGATATGGGTGTGCGGCGCGCCCTTGAAGGCGTTGGGCGAGAACACCAGCACGAAATTGATGCCCATGCCCTGCCAGTCGATGGTGCGCAGATTGCCGATTTTGGCCGGGATGTCGCGGCCGAGCACGTTGACCACGATCTCGTCGCCGAGCTTGAGACCGAGCCCGTCGGCGATCTTCTTCTCCATCGAGACCAGCAGCGGGCCGGAATAGTCGGCGCTCCACCATTCGCCCTCGACCACCTTGGAGCCCTTCGGCAGCTCGGCGGTATAGGTCAGGCCGCGGTCGCTTTGCAGCACCCATTCGGAATCGGTGGTGGGCTTGAGGTCCTCGGCACGCACGCTGCGCGCGGCGACGATGCGCCCGCGCAGCATCGGCACGTCCTCGACCTTTGCGCCCGGCGCGATCCGGCGCAGATAGCCGTCGAACTGCTCGGCCTGCGTGCTCGGGATGTCGATGAAGAAGAACGACGGCGCGTGCTCGGGGAGCGCCGCAAGGAACTGCCGGCGCAGATTGCCGTCGATCTGGGTGATGGTCACGAGCACGGCGAGCCCCAGCCCGAGCGACAGCACGACGGAGGGCGTCAGCGCGCCCGGCCGGTGGATGTTGGCGATCGCCAGTCGCAGCATCGGCAGGCGCGTGCGCGGCAGCCGGCGCGCGATCGTCATCAGCAGGGCGGCGATGCCGCGGAGCAGGGCGAACACGACGACGGAGGACGCCACGAACACCGCGGCGATGCGCTTGTCGAAGGACAATCCGATCACGACCGCGATCAGCAGCGCGATCACGACGGCCATGAACACGACATAGCTCCAGCGCGGCCGGTGCCATTCGGAGCTGATGGTGTCGCGGAACAGCGCGGCGACCGGCACGTCGTGCACCCGCCCGAGCGGCCACAGGCCGAAGGCGAGCGCCGTGAGCAGGCCGTAGACGAAGGACAGCGCGAGCTCGTCGGCATGCACGGCCGGCACCACCGGCAGCGGCAGCAGTTTTCCGAACAGGCCGACGATGGCGAACGGCATGGCGGCGCCGAGCGCAAGGCCGATCACCGAGCCAATTCCCGCCAGCAGGAGGACCTGCGCCAGATAGATGCCGAACACGTCGCGGCCGGTGGCGCCGACCGCCTTGAAGGCCGCGATGACCTCGAGCCGGCGGTCGATATGGCTCTTGACGGCATTGGCGACGCCGACGCCGCCGACCAGGAGCGCGGCGAGGCCGACCAGCGTCAAGAATTGCGTGAAGCGGTTGATGTTGCGCTCGAGCTGCGGCGAGGCATTGGAGCGGCTGCGGATCTCCCAGCCGGCCTGCGGCGCAGCGTTGCGCGCGTCCGCGATGAAGGTGTCGGTGGCGCGCTCGCTGTTGCCGGTGTCAGGCAGCTTCACCCGGTAGACCCAGCGCACCAGGCTGCCGGGCTGGATCAGGCCGGTGGCGCGCAGGCCCGCCTCGCTGATCAGGAAGCGCGGCCCGAAACCGATGCCGCCGGCGAGCTTGTCGGGCTCGGCTTCGACGGTGCTGCGGATCTGGAAGGTCGCGCTTCCGATGGTGACGCGGTCGCCGGTCTTCAGCGACAGCCGCGCCAGCAGCGTCGGATCGGCGGCGGCACCGAACGCGCCGTCGCGCTCCGCGAGCAGGTCGGACATCGGCAGTGGCGGCGCCAGCGTCAGCTGACCCAGCATCGGATAGGTGTCGTCGACCGCCTTCATCTCGACCAGCGCGAGCTGGCCGTCGGCGGCGCGCGCCATGCCGCGCAAGGTCGCGGCGGTGGAGACGGTGCCGCGCGAGCGCAGGAAGGAGACCTCCTCGGGCTTCGCCTCGCGCTGGAACAGCACGAAGGAGACGTCGCCGCCGAGCAGCGTGCGGCCCTCGCGCGCGAGACCGTCGCTCAGGCTCGCCGAGACCGAGCCGACGCCCGCGATGGCCATCACGCCGAGCGCGATGCAGGCGATGAAGACATAGAAGCCGCGCAGGCCTCCGCGCAATTCGCGCAGCGCGTAGCGCAGCGACAGCGCGACGCCGTTGGGTTTCGCGAACGGTTCGGCCGCGATGCTCATGCCGGCGCAGACTGGGTGTCGATGCGGCCGGAGCGCAGGCGGATCACGCGATCGCAGCGCTGCGCGAGCGAGGAATCGTGCGTGACCAGCACCAGCGTCATGCCGCGCTCGGCATGTTTGTTGAACAGAAGATCGACGATCTGCTTTCCGGTGGCCTCGTCGAGATTGCCGGTCGGCTCGTCCGCGACGAGGATGGCGGGATCGGGCGCCAGCGCGCGGGCGAGCGCGACGCGCTGCTGCTCGCCGCCGGACAGCTGCGTCGGATAGTGATGCAGGCGATCGCCGAGCCCGACCGATTGCAGCTCCTGCGCCGCGCGTCTTGCAGCGTCAGGGTTGCCGGCGAGTTCGAGCGGCACGGCGACGTTCTCGAGCGCCGTCATGGTCGGAATCAGATGGAAGGACTGGAAGACGATGCCGACCTGGCGGCCGCGGAAGCGGGCCAGCGCGTCCTCGTCGAGGGCATTGAAAGGCGTGCCTGACACCACCACCTCTCCGCTATCAGGACGCTCTAGCCCCGCCATCACCATCAGCAGCGTGGATTTGCCCGAGCCTGACGGGCCGATCAGGCCGATCGTCTCGCCCGAGGCGACCCGCAGGCTGATATCCTTGAGGATGTGAACGCGTGCCGCGCCCGTACCCAATGAAAGATTGACGTTGGAGATGGCGATGGTGTCCGGCGCGGTGCCGGCGAGCGAAGAGGTTTCGATGCGACTGTCCATGGTCCGGTCATATGGCAACTCCGCATACGCGGTCGAGAGGCGTTACGGATTCTTCATGCACATAGCCGTGTTGATGATCGCTTTGATGACGGTGGTGGATCCGGCGTGGGCCGAAGCGACAAAGCCGGTCAAGCTTGTCGTTCTCGGCGATTCCCTGAGCGCCGGCCTCGGCCTCCCGGCCCAGGACGCATTCCCCACAAAACTTCAAAAAGCCTTGCAAGCCAAAGGCATAGCGGTCGACATGACCAATGCCGGCGTGTCCGGCGACACCTCGTCCGGCGGCCGTGACCGGCTCGACTGGTCGGTCCCGGACGGAACCGACGGCGTGATCGTCGAGCTCGGCGCCAACGACGCGCTGCGCGGCATCGACCCCGATTTGACGCGGACCGCGTTGACCGACATTGTCCAGCGATTGAAGACACGCAAGATCGCGGTGATGCTGTGCGGCATGCTGGCGCCGCCGAATTACGGCGCGGAATACGCCGCGCGCTTCAATTCGATTTATCCGGATCTTGCGAAAAAATTCGACGTGCCGCTCTATCCGTTCTTCCTCGACGGCGTCGCGGCCGACGCCAAGCTCAACCAGGCCGACGGCATTCATCCGACCGCGGCCGGCGTCGACATCATCGTTAACAACATCATGCCCACGGTGGAGGCATTTTTGCGCAACATAAGCGAGCAGCGCCGCTGAAAAGCGGGCAGCGCTAACCGTAATTCCCAGGGTTTTACCGGGGTGAGGCGCGCGATGCTTCGCAGAGTCACACAACTGCGATAGGAATCAGGGTACCGGTGATTCGTCGCCGGCTCTACAATTTGGATATGATCCTTCCCAGGGATCATGCCCAAGCATCGGGAGTGCGAAACGATGCCGCGTTTGTTCACAGGTCTGGAAATTCCGGCCGAGATCAGCCAGACGCTTTCCAATTTGCGGGGCGGCCTTCCCGGCGCCCGCTGGATCGATCCCGAAAATTATCACGTTACCCTGCGCTTCATCGGCGATATCGACGGCATGTCCGCTAACGAGATCGCATCAATGCTGTTTCGCGTTGATCGCAAGCCCTTCGAGGTGAAGGTGCAGGGGCTCATGAGCTTCGGCGGCCGCAAGCCGCGCGCGGTGGTCGCAACCATCGCGCCGAGCAAGCCGCTGATGGAATTGCAGGCCGAGCTCGAACGCATGATGCAGCGGATCGGCCTCGACCCTGAGGGGCGCAAGTTCACCCCGCATGTCACGCTGGCCCGGCTGCACGACGCGTCCGACCGCGACGTCGCCGACTATCTCTCGCTGCGCGGTTACTTCCCGAGCAAGGCGTTCATGGCCGAACGGTTTGTCTTGTTCTCGTCCCGCGCATCGACCGGCGGCGGCCCCTATGTGGTCGAGGACGCCTACGAGCTGTGTGAGTAGCACCGCTCTCGTGCCCCGGACGCGGCGCAGCGCCATCAGCGCGTTTACGCGCGTCTTCGACACGCTACGGCGGTGCGCTGCTGGGCCGGGGCCCATCGCTCCACGATGGATGTACGAAATAGTGGGTCCCCGCTCTGCGCACCGTCACTGCTTCCCGTAGCGCGTCCGGGACGCGGAACGCATACCCCGCCCACCAATTCACGGCTTGCAATTTCCGCGCATCTCTGGCGGTAAAGAGCCATGCTCTCCACCCCCAGTTCCTCATTCCGCGAGGCATACCAGGCCCAGATCGCGTCCGGCGCGATCGAGCCCGATGCTGCGCAGGCCGACATCGCCGAAGCCTATGCGGCGCTCGACCAGCGGCTCGCGAACTACAAGCCGCAGCGCAAGCAGGGCCTGCTCAGCCGTTTGTTCAGCGGCGACAAGGACGAGGCGCCGCGCGGGCTCTACGTCCATGGCGAAGTCGGCCGCGGCAAGACCATGCTGATGGACCTGTTCTTCCAGCACAGTACCGTCGAGCACAAGCGCCGCGCGCATTTCCACGAGTTCATGGCGGAAGCGCATGAGCGCATCTACGATTATCGCCAGGGCATCTCGCGCGGCGAGATCGCCGATGGCGACGTCATCACGCTGACCGCGAACGCGATCTTTGAGGAAAGCTGGCTGCTTTGCTTCGACGAATTCCACGTCACCGACATCGCGGACGCGATGATCCTCGGCCGCCTGTTCGCAAAGCTGTTCGAGCTCGGCACCGTGGTCGTCGCGACCTCCAACGTCGCGCCCGACGATCTCTACAAGGGCGGCCTGAACCGTTCGCTGTTCCTGCCCTTCATCAAGCAGATCACCGACCACATGGACGTGCTGCGGCTCGATGCGCGCACGGATTTCCGCCTGGAAAAGCTTCAGGGCGTGCCGATGTGGCTGACGCCGGCCGACGGCGACGCCGGCGCGGCCCTCGACCGCGCCTGGTCGAAAATGACAGGCGGCGCCAAATGCAAGTCGCGCGATATTTCGTTCAAGGGCCGCATCCTGCACGTGCCGTGCTCGGCCCATGGCGTGGCGCGGTTCGGATTTGCGGATCTCTGCGAAAAACCGCTCGGCGCGTCCGACTACCTCCGCCTCGCGCACGACTATCACACCATCCTGGTCGACCATATTCCAGTGATGGATTTTTCCCAGCGCAACGCCGCCAAGCGTTTCATCACGCTGATCGATACGCTCTATGACAATGCCGTGAAGCTGATGGCCTCGGCCGATGCCAATCCGATCTCGCTCTACCTCGCCCACGAGGGCAACGAGGCCATGGAGTTCAAGCGGACGGCCTCGCGCCTGATCGAGATGAGCTCGGAATCCTATTTGGCGCTGCCTCACGGCCGCAAGGATTCCACCGCCAGCGGCTCCACCAAGGGTCTGGTGGAGACTTAAGTCCTATTTGCCAGCGCTGTCATTCCGGGGCGTCGCAAAGCGACGAGCCCGGAATCCATACTCCCGCTGGTGGTTATGGATTCCCAGATGCGCAATTGCGCATCGTAGCTCGCGACTTTCGTCGCGCCCCGGAATGACAGGGATGCGCTTCAATGTTCGCCAAGCCCGACAATTGGGCATCCACCGACTTGAACGGGGGGAGCGAAAGGGATAACCACCCGTCTCAGTTTTCCCCTCCTTAACGTGTCTAAAGGACAGGTTCACATGGCGCGCGACAAGATTGCTTTGATTGGCTCCGGTCAGATCGGCGGAACGCTGGCTCATCTCATCGGCCTGAAAGAACTGGGCGACGTGGTGATGTTCGACATCGCCGAGGGCGTGCCGCAGGGCAAGGCACTCGACATCGCCCAGTCCTCGCCGGTCGACGGTTTTGACGCGCACTACACCGGCGCCAATTCGTACGAAGCCCTCGACAACGCCAAAGTCTGCATCGTCACCGCCGGCGTGCCGCGCAAGCCCGGCATGAGCCGCGACGATCTCCTCTCCATCAACCTGAAGGTCATGGAGCAGGTCGGCGCCGGCATCAAGAAATACGCCCCCGACGCCTTCGTCATCTGCATCACCAACCCGCTGGACGCGATGGTGTGGGCGCTGCAGAAGGCTTCGGGCCTGCCGCACAAGAAGGTCGTCGGCATGGCCGGCGTGCTGGATTCCTCGCGCTTCCGCTACTTCCTGGCCGACGAGTTCAACGTCTCGGTCGAGGACGTCACCGCCTTCGTGCTCGGCGGTCACGGCGACACCATGGTGCCGCTGGTGAAGTACTCCACCGTCGCCGGCATTCCGCTGCCCGACCTCGTCAAGATGGGCTGGACCTCGCAGGCGCGCCTCGACGAGATCGTCGACCGCACCCGCAACGGCGGTGCCGAGATCGTCAATCTGCTCAAGACCGGCTCGGCCTTCTACGCGCCTGCTGCTTCCGCGATCGCGATGGCCGAGAGCTATCTGCGGGACAAGAAGCGCGTGCTGGCCAGCGCCGCCTACCTCAACGGCGAATACGGCGTGAAGGACATGTATGTCGGCGTGCCCGTCGTGATCGGCGCCAAGGGTGTCGAGCGCGTCGTCGAGATCGAGCTCACCGGCAAGGACCGCGAGGCTTTCGACAAGTCGGTCGGCGCCGTACAGGGCCTGGTCGATGCCTGCAAGAAGATCGCGCCCGATCTTCTCGGCCGCTAAGCGCAAAAATCCCCGCCGAAGACCGAAATCCGGTCTTCGGCGGTTTCACTTCCGGGGCCCGGCTGACCGGGGTGGGCGCCCGGTTCGGCAGTCCAGAGATCTCGATGTCAAAGAATCCGGGTTGCAGTTCCTGTGGTATATGGTATGCCAGCCACAAGACTGAGGTGGGCCCTAGAGGTCACCGCCCGCGGGTTCAGGGAGCGACCATATGAATATCCATGAATATCAGGCCAAAGCGCTGCTGAACGAGTTCGGCGTCGCGATCTCAAAGGGCGTCCCCGTCCTGAAGCCCGCGGACGCGGAAGCCGCCGCCAAGGCCCTCCCGGGCCCGGTCTGGGTGGTGAAGAGCCAGATCCACGCTGGTGGCCGCGGCAAGGGCAAGTTCAAGGAAGCCTCGGCCGGCGACAAGGGCGGCGTCCGTATCGCCAAGTCGGCCGCGGAGGTCACCGAATTTGCCAAGCAGATGCTGGGCGCCACCCTCGTGACGATCCAGACCGGCCCCGCCGGGAAGCAGGTCAACCGCCTCTACATCGAGGACGGCTCGGACATCGACAAGGAGTTCTACCTCTCGATCCTGGTCGACCGCGAAACCTCCCGCGTCTCCTTCGTGGTGTCGACCGAAGGCGGCGTCAACATCGAGGACGTCGCGCACAACACGCCCGAGAAGATCGTCACCTTCTCGATCGATCCCGCGACCGGCATCATGGGCCATCACGGCCGCACCGTTGCGAACGCGCTGAAGCTGTCCGGCGATCTCGCCAAGCAGGCCGAAAAGCTCACCGCGCAGCTCTACACCGCCTTCGTCGCCAAGGACATGTCGATGCTGGAGATCAACCCGCTGGTCGTGACCAAGCAGGGCCAGCTCCGCGTGCTCGACGCCAAGGTGTCGTTCGACGACAACGCGCTGTTCCGTCATCCCGAGGTGCTCGCGCTGCGCGACGAGACCGAGGAAGACGCCAAGGAAATCGAGGCGTCGAAATACGACCTCAACTACGTCACCCTCGACGGCAACATCGGCTGCATGGTCAATGGCGCCGGCCTCGCGATGGCGACGATGGACATCATCAAGCTCTACGGCATGGCGCCGGCGAACTTCCTCGACGTCGGCGGCAGCGCCAGCAAGGAAAAGGTCGCGGCCGCCTTCAAGATCATCACCGCCGATCCGAACGTGAAGGGCATCCTGGTCAACATCTTCGGTGGCATCATGAAGTGCGACGTGATCGCCGAAGGCGTCACGGCCGCCGTGCGCGAGGTCGGCCTCAGCGTGCCGCTGGTGGTCCGCCTCGAAGGCACCAATGTCGAGCTCGGCAAGAAGATCATCCGTGAATCCGGCCTGAACGTGGTGCCGGCCGACAATCTCGACGACGCCGCGCAGAAGATCGTGAAGGCCGTCAAGGGAGGCTGAGGCCATGACCCAGGACCATCTCGCCGCATCATCTCCGCTTGCAGAGCACGCGCGCCTCGCCGCGTTCGCCGGCGAATGGAATGGCGAAGAGGTGGTCTTCCCGTCGCGCTGGGTCGCCGGCGGGCCGGCGACCTCGCATGTCGTCGCGCGCATGGATCTCAACGGGTTCTACCTGATCCAGGACTGTGTCCAGATGCGCGACGGCAAGCAGGCTTTCGCCACCCACGGCCTCTTCACCTACGACCGCGACGACCGGACCTACAAATTGTTCTGGTACGACTCGCTCGGCTACACGCCGCCCTCGCCCGCCTCCGGCGGCTGGGTCGGCAAGACCCTGACGCTGGTGCGCGGCTCGCTCCGCGGCAATGCGCGCCACGTCTACGAAATCATCGATGACGATTCCTACTCGTTGAAGATCCAGTTCTCGCCGGACGCGGAAGGCTGGGCCGACGTGCTCACCGGCATCTACCGCCGCATCCACTGACCTCTCACTCGTTAGTTCGCGAAAGCAGACCTCATGTCCATCCTGATCGACAAGAACACCAAGGTCATCTGCCAGGGCTTCACCGGCAAGAACGGCACCTTCCACTCGGAGGCCGCGCTCGCCTACGGCACCAAGATGGTCGGCGGCACCTCGCCGGGCAAAGGCGGCGCCACCCATCTGGGCCTGCCGGTGTTCGACACGGTGCGCGAGGCGCGTGAGAAGACCGGCGCCGATGCGTCGGTGATCTACGTGCCGCCGCCGGGCGCCGCGGATGCGATCTGCGAAGCGATCGATGCGGAGATCCCGCTGATCGTCTGCATCACCGAGGGCATTCCTGTTATCGACATGGTGCGTGTGAAGCGCTCGCTGGCCGGTTCCAAGTCGCGCCTGATCGGGCCGAACTGCCCGGGCGTCATGACCGCCGGCGAGTGCAAGATCGGCATCATGCCCGCCAACATCTTCAAGACCGGCAGCGTCGGCATCGTCTCCCGTTCCGGCACGCTGACCTATGAAGCCGTGTTCCAGACCTCGCAGGAAGGCCTCGGCCAGACCACCGCGGTCGGCATCGGCGGCGACCCGGTCAAGGGCACCGAGTTCATCGACGTGCTGGAAATGCTGCTCGCCGACCCCAAGACCGAATCGATCATCATGATCGGCGAGATCGGCGGTTCCGCCGAGGAGGACGCCGCCCAGTTCCTCAAGGACGAGGCCAAGCGCGGCCGCAAGAAGCCGATGGTCGGTTTCATTGCCGGCGTCACCGCGCCTCCCGGCCGCCGCATGGGCCATGCCGGCGCGATCATCTCCGGCGGCAAGGGCGACGCCGGTTCCAAGACCGATGCGATGAAATCGGCTGGGATTACAGTGTCTCCGTCTCCCGCCCGCCTCGGCCACACGCTTGCCGAAAAGTTGAAAGGCTAATTCACTTCTTCGTACTTTTCCGGGCGAAGTTTCGTAGCAAATAGGATAAATGGTGCCTGTCGCGCTGGGCCTCTGCCGGGGAGCTCAGCGCCAGCGCCGTTTGTTATGCGCGAACCGAAATCGCCAGGAACTTAAGCATGTCTCGCCAGGACGCGAACGCAGCCTTTGCCCTCTCTTCCTTTTTGCAGGGCACCAACGCCACCTACATCGACGAAATCTACGCCCGCTACGAGAAGGACCCGTCCTCGGTCGACGCCGAGTGGCAGGAGTTCTTCAAGAGCCTCAACGACCAGCCCGGCGATATCAGCAAGAACGCCGAAGGCCCGTCCTGGGAGCGCGCCAACTGGCCGCTGACCCCGCAGGACGACCTCACCTCCGCCCTCGACGGCAACTGGGCCCAGGTCGAGAAGGCGGTCGGTGCCAAGATCGCCGCCAAGGCGCAGGCCCAGGCGGGCAACAAGGGCGCTGATTTCTCGTCCGCCGACCTGCTCCAGGCCACGCGCGACTCCGTCCGCGCGCTGATGCTGATCCGCTCCTACCGCATGCGCGGCCATTTCCACGCCAAGCTCGATCCGCTCGGCATCGAAGCCCCGCGCAACCGCGAAGAGCTCGACCCGCGCACCTACGGCTTCAGCGAAGCCGATTTCGACCGCAAGATCTTCCTCGATCACGTGCTGGGTCTCGAATACGCCACGCTGCGCGAGATCACCGCGATCTGCGAGCGCACCTACTGCCAGACGCTCGGCGTTGAGTTCATGCACATCAGCAACGCCGCGCAGAAGGCGTGGATCCAGGAGCGCATCGAGGGCCCGGACAAGGAAATCTCGTTCACCCGCGAAGGCCGGCGCGCGATCCTGACGAAGCTGGTCGAAGCCGAAGGTTTTGAGAAGTTCTGCGACACCAAGTTCACCGGCACCAAGCGCTTCGGCCTCGACGGCGGCGAATCGCTGATTCCTGCGCTCGAGCAGATCATCAAGCGCGGCGGCAATCTCGGCGTGAAGGAAGTCGTGCTCGGCATGCCGCATCGCGGCCGCCTCAACGTGCTGACGCAGGTGATGGGCAAGGCGCACCGCGCCCTGTTCCATGAATTCAAGGGCGGCTCGGCCAACCCTGATGCTGTCGAAGGCTCCGGCGACGTCAAGTATCACCTCGGCGCCTCCTCGGACCGCGAGTTCGACGGCAACCGCATCCATCTGTCGCTGACGGCGAACCCCTCGCATCTCGAGATCGTCGATCCCGTGGTGCTCGGCAAGGTCCGCGCCAAGCAGGACCAGCACGGCGATCCGCCGGACCAGCGCATCTCGGTGATGCCGCTGCTGATGCATGGCGACGCTGCGTTCGCCGGCCAGGGTGTGGTCGCGGAATGCTTCGGCCTGTCTGACCTGAAGGGCTACCGCACCGGCGGCTCCGTGCACTTCATCGTCAACAACCAGATCGGCTTCACCACCTATCCGCGCTACTCGCGCTCCTCGCCCTATCCGTCTGACGTGGCGAAGATGATCGACGCGCCGATCTTCCACGTGAACGGCGACGATCCGGAAGCGGTGGTTTTCGCGGCCAAGGTCGCGACCGAATTCCGGCAGAAATTCCACAAGCCCGTCGTCATCGACATGTTCTGCTACCGCAGGCATGGCCATAACGAAGGCGACGAGCCGGCTTTCACCCAGCCGGTGATGTACAAGAGGATCGCCGCGCATCCGTCGACGCTCGAGCTCTACGCCCGCCGCCTGATCAGCGAAGGCGTGATGACCGAGGGCGAGGTCGACAAGGCCAAGGCCGACTGGCGCGCACGGCTCGATGCCGAGTTCGAGGCCGGCACCTCCTACAAGCCGAACAAGGCCGACTGGCTCGACGGCAAGTGGTCCGGCTTCAAGATCGCCGATCAGGAAGAGGATGCGCGCCGCGGCGTCACTGGCGTCGACACCGCCGAGCTGAAGGAAATCGGCCGCAAGATCACCAAGGTGCCGGATGGCTTCCGCGTCCACCGCACCATCCAGCGCTTCCTCGACAACCGCGCCAAGGCAATCGACACCGGCGCCGGCATCGATTGGGCGACCGGCGAGGCACTGGCGTTCTGCACGCTGCTCAACGAGAACCACCATGTCCGCCTGTCGGGCCAGGATTCCGAGCGCGGCACGTTCTCGCAGCGCCATTCGGTCCTGATCGACCAGGAAGACGAGAGCCGCTACACGCCGTTCAACCATCTCGGCCACGAGCAGGGCCATTACGAGGTCATCAACTCGCTGCTGTCGGAAGAAGCCGTGCTCGGCTTCGAATACGGCTACTCGCTCGCGGAGCCGAACACGCTGACGCTGTGGGAAGCCCAGTTCGGCGACTTCGCCAACGGCGCGCAGGTCGTGTTCGACCAGTTCATCTCCTCGGGCGAGCGCAAATGGCTGCGTATGTCCGGTCTCGTCTGCCTCTTGCCGCACGGCTATGAGGGCCAGGGACCGGAGCACTCCTCGGCGCGTCTGGAGCGTTATCTGCAGATGTGCGCCGAAGACAACATGCAGGTGGTCTACCCGACCACGCCGGCGAACTACTTCCACGTGCTGCGCCGCCAGCTTCATCGCGAGATCCGCAAGCCGCTGATCCTGATGACGCCGAAGTCGCTGCTGCGTCACAAGCGGGCGGTGTCGCGTCTCGAGGAGCTCGCGAAGGGGACGACCTTCCACCGCATCCTCTATGATGACGCCCAGATGCTGCCGAACGAGGCGATCAAGCTCGTCCCCGACGAGAAGGTCCGCCGCATCGTGCTCTGCTCCGGCAAGGTCTATTACGACCTCTACGAGGAGCGCGAGAAGCGCGGCATCGACGACATCTACCTGATGCGCGTCGAGCAGCTTTATCCGGTGCCGCTGAAGGCGCTGGTGGCCGAACTGTCGCGCTTCAAGAAGGCTGAAGTGGTGTGGTGCCAGGAAGAGCCCCGCAACATGGGCGCCTGGCACTTCATCGAGCCCTATCTGGAATGGGTGCTGAACCAGGTGCACGGTGTGAGCCGGCGTCCGCGTTACGTCGGCCGCGCCGCTTCCGCCGCGACCGCCACTGGTCTGATGTCCAAGCATCAGGCGCAGTTGAAGGCGTTCCTGGACGAAGCACTGAGCTGATCTTTCTGAACTGCGTCATGCCCCGCCTCGTGCGCAATCGCGCACTGGAGCGGGGCACCAGTACGCCGCGACGTCCGTGCAGAATACGAACGTCCGGCTTGCTGGATGGCTTGCCTTTCGCGGGCCGATGACGACCGAATTTTTGACCGCACCGGCGATCCCTTAAGGAAAAGACCATGACTGAAATTCGTGTGCCGACGCTCGGCGAATCCGTCACCGAGGCCACCATCGGCCGCTGGTTCAAGAAGGCCGGCGATCCCGTCGCCGTCGACGAGCCCTTGGTGGAGCTCGAGACCGACAAGGTCACCATCGAGGTCCCGGCGCCCTCCGCCGGCACGCTGAGCGAGATCGTCGCTGCCGATGGCGCGACCGTTGCGGTCGGTGCGCTGCTCGGCCAGATCACCGACGGTGCCGGTGCTGCGAAGCCCGCCGCTGCTCCCGCGAAGCCCGCCGCCGCCGCTCCGGCCGCCGTGGCTGCTGCTCCTGCGCCGGCTCCGGCCGCGAAGGCGCCGCCGGCCGATGCGCCGCTCGCCCCGTCCGTCCGCAAGCTCTCCGCCGAGACCGGTATCGATGCCTCGACCGTTCCGGGCTCCGGCAAAGACGGCCGCGTCACCAAGGGCGACATGCTTGCCGCGATCGAGCGCGCCGCGTCCGCGCCGACCCCGGTGAACCAGCCCGCCGCCGCCGTTCAGGTCCGCGCGCCGTCGCCGGCCGATGACGCCGCCCGCGAAGAGCGCGTCAAGATGACCCGCCTGCGCCAGACCATCGCGCGCCGCCTCAAGGACGTGCAGAACACCGCGGCCATGCTGACGACCTTCAACGAGGTCGACATGACCAACGTGATGGCGCTGCGCGCCCACTACAAGGATGCGTTCGAGAAGAAGCACGGCTCGAAGCTCGGCTTCATGGGCTTCTTCACCAAGGCTGTCGTGCAGGGGCTGAAGGACATCCCGGCCGTCAACGCCGAGATCGACGGCACCGATCTGATCTACAAGAACTATTACCACATCGGCGTCGCCGTCGGCACCGACAAGGGTCTCGTTGTGCCCGTGGTGCGCGACTGCGACAACAAGTCGATCGCCGACATAGAGAAGGGCATCGCCGATTTCGGTCGTCGCGCCCGTGACGGCCAGCTCAAGATCGACGAAATGCAGGGCGGCACCTTCACGATCACCAATGGCGGCATCTACGGCTCGCTGATGTCGACCCCGATCTTGAACGCGCCGCAGTCCGGCATCCTCGGCATGCACAAGATCCAGGAGCGGCCGATGGTGATCGGCGGCAAGATCGAGGTCCGCCCGATGATGTATCTGGCGCTGTCTTACGATCACCGCGTCATCGACGGCAAGGAAGCCGTCACGTTCCTGGTCCGCGTCAAGGAGAGCCTGGAAGATCCGGCGCGCCTGGTGCTCGATCTCTGATCCCTGAAGCTCTGCGAGCGCCGTCGCCTTGTCGTGCGACGGCGCGGGTCGAACCATGGAGGCGCGCGTGACGGATAAAGTCGTTGTCATCACCGGCGGCAGCCGCGGTATCGGGCGGGCGACCGCGATTGCGGCGGCCGCGCGCGGCTTCCGTGTCGTCGTCGGCTACGCCAGCAACAAAACGGCTGCTGACGAGGTGGTCGCCCAGATCGCGGCCAGCAACGGCAAGGCCATCGCGGTGAAATGCGATGTCGCCGAGGAAAGCGACATCATCGAGCTGTTCAAGGCTGCCGACAAGTTCGGCACGCTCGGTGCACTCGTCAACAATGGCGGCATCGTCGGCCAGAGCGGGGTGCGCGTCGACGAGATGTCGGCCGAGCGCATCCGGCGCGTGATGGCGGTCAACGTCACCGGCTCGATCCTCTGCGCGCGCGAAGCGGTGAAGCGGATGTCGACCAAGCACGGCGGCCAGGGCGGCGTCATCGTCAATCTGTCATCGGTCGCTGCCAGACTTGGTGCGCCGAATACCTATGTCGACTATGCGGCGTCCAAGGGCGCGATCGATTCCTTCACCGTCGGTCTCGGCTATGAGGTCGCAGGCGAAGGCATCCGTGTCGCGGGCATCCGCCCCGGCCTGATCGACACCGAAATTCACGCCGCCGGCGGCGAGCCCGACCGCGCCCATCGTCTGGCCCATATGGTGCCGATGAAGCGCGTCGGTACCGCCGACGAAATCGCCAATGCCATCGTCTGGCTGATGTCGGACGAAGCCTCCTACGTCACCTCGGCCATTCTCGATGTGTCCGGCGGACGCTGACACGCCGCGCGGACGCTGACACATCCTCATCACGCTAAACTCACGGGACTTTCTCTCATGGCTACCTACGATCTCGTCGTCATCGGCACCGGACCGGGCGGTTATGTCTGCGCGGTGCGCGCGGCCCAGCTCGGCATGAAAGTCGCCGTGGTCGAAAAGGACGCCACGCTCGGCGGCACCTGCCTGAACGTCGGCTGCATGCCGTCGAAGGCGCTGCTGCACGCGTCCGAAATGTTCGAGGAAGCCGCGCACTCCTTCGCCAAGATGGGCGTTTCCGTTTCCGCGCCGAAGCTCGAGCTTCCGGCGATGATGAACTTCAAGCAGCAGGGCATCGACGGCAACGTCAAGGGTGTCGAGTTCCTGATGAAGAAGAACAAGATCGACGTGCTCAAGGGCACCGGCAAGATCTTAGGGACAGGCAAGGTGGAAGTGTCTGCCGACGGCAAGTCGCAAGTGGTCGAGACCAAGAACATCGTCATCGCGACCGGCTCCGACATCGCGCGCCTCAAGGGCATCGAGATCGACGAGAAGCGCATCGTGTCGTCCACCGGCGCGCTGTCGCTGGACAAGGTCCCCGGCAAGCTCTTGATCGTCGGCGCCGGCGTGATCGGCCTCGAACTCGGCTCGGTGTGGAAGCGGCTCGGCGCTGAAGTCGTCGTCGTCGAATTCCTCGATCGCATCCTGCCCGGCATGGATGGCGAGATCGCCAAGCAATTCCAGCGCATCCTGGAGAAGCAGGGCTTTGCATTCAAGCTCGGCGCCAAGGTCACCGCCGTCGACACCTCCGGCAAGTCGCTGAAGGCGACCATCGAGCCTGCGGCCGGCGGCGCTGCCGAGACGCTGGAAGCCGACGTCGTTCTCGTCTGCATCGGTCGCGTGCCGTACACGGATGGGCTCGGCCTGAAGGAAGCCGGCGTGGCGCTGGACAATCGCGGCCGCGTGCAGATCGATCCGCATTTCGCGACCAGCGTGAAGGGCGTCTATGCCATCGGCGACGTCGTCGCGGGCCCGATGCTCGCGCACAAGGCCGAGGATGAAGGCGTAGCCGTTGCGGAGATCATCGCAGGGCAGGCCGGCCACGTGAACTACGACGTTATCCCAGGCGTCGTGTATACCACGCCGGAAGTGTCCTCCGTCGGCAAGACCGAGGAGGAGCTGAAGCAGGCGGGTCAGGCGTATACCGTCGGGAAGTTTCCCTTTACCGCCAACGGCCGCTCCAAGGTCAACCAGACCACCGACGGCTTCGTGAAGATTCTCGCAGATGCGAAGACCGATCGCGTGCTCGGCGTGCACATTATCGGCCGTGAAGCCGGCGAAATGATCCATGAAGCCTGCGTTCTCATGGAGTTTGGCGGCAGCGCGGAAGATCTCGCGCGCACCTGCCACGCGCATCCGACCCGCTCGGAGGCCATCAAGGAAGCCGCGCTTGCGGTGGGCAAGCGGGCCATCCATATGTAGGCGACGCGCCTAGCGTCGAATCGGGCGGGAAACATATGCTGCGCCGCCTACTTCAACCGGTCTGGGTCCTGCTGGCGATCATCTTCCTGATCGAAGCCTGGCTGTGGGACCATCTCGAGCCGATCGTCGCGCGGGTTGTCGCAGCCATCCCGCTCGCACGCTTCAAGCAATGGTTGACGGAGCGCGTCGATGCGCTGCCGCCGGCCATGACACTGATCGTGTTCGCGGTGCCGATCATCCCGCTGTTTCCGCTCAAGCTGATGGGCCTGTATCTGCTCACGCATGAATATTGGCTGAGCGGCGTATCCACGTTTCTGTTCGCAAAGCTGCTCGGCGTCGGCGTCACCGCCTTCGTGTTCGACGTGACGCGCGACAAGCTGATGGAGATGCACTGGTTCGAGCGGCTCTACGATCTCGTGATGAAGCTGCGCGCCAAGGCCGCCGAGCTGGTCGACCCGATCAAGCAGCGCATCCGCGAGCTGATCGCCGGCAACGGCGAAGGCTGGTCCGCCCGTACGCTCCGCCTGATCCAGCGCTTTCGCAAGAGCGTGCACCAGGCGCGCTAGCTGCTCGCTATAGACTCACTGTCATTGCCACACACTCGATGTCATCGCCCGGCTTGACCGGGCGATCCAGTATTCCAGAGACGTCAATCGAATACGGAGAAGCCGCGGCGTACTGGATGCCCCGGTCAAGTGTTTAGCCCGGAGACATGGCTGACACCTGTTCGGACACATCACTGACAGGTTGGCCATTGGTCAAGTCGATCGATGCGACCTGCCAGCTGGCGAAGAAGATTCCGTAGTGGCCGTCACGATCCAGCGGCCGGATGGCAAGGCGTTCGCGGGCGAAGGCCTGGGGAACTTTCCAGAAGTGTCCCTTGAAGGAGATGTAGGGTCTTGTCGATGAGACCCTGCGCACGATCTCGCCGCTGTCGTATTCGACGTTCGGAACGCGGGCCGGCATGGGGCGAGCACTTGGCCGGAAGCGATCGGCAGGGACCTGCATATCGAGGCCTTGGTGAGGCCGCTCCAGATTGTAGACCGGCCGCCAGGCGTCGAAGGCGCGCTGGACTTCCGGGAGAGTTCGGAAGCGGCGCATTGCAAACACCTCGGCCTTCAGGGTGCGATGGAAGCGTTCGTTCTTGCCGCGGGCCTGTGGGTGGCATGGCCTTGCGTGCACCACCCTGACGCCAAGCTTGAGCAGCCACACCTTCAGTCCGGTCCAACGAATGCCGGACGTATCGCCCCAGGGTGAGCCATTGTCGGTGTAGAAGGCCTCCGGCAGGCCATAGCAGCGGAACGTCGTCGACAGGTGATTCTGCACGGTGAGGCGCTGCTCGTCGGCACATGCCTTCAGGCACAGCACGTAGCGCGAGTGATCGTCGACGATCGTTAGCGGATGGCACCGCGTCCCATTGGCGAGCGGCAGGTGACCCTTGAAGTCCATCTGCCACAGCAGGTTGGGAGCTTCCTTCTCGAACCGGTGGCCCGGATTGGGCGGCGCATTCTCACTCGGTTTGATCCGGTCGTTCCGACACAGGATCTGGTGCACCGTTGATGGCACAGGCACCGTCTGCCCGCCCCGCTTCAGGCAATGGGCAATCTTCCGTGCTCCCCAAGCCGGATGCTTGTCGCGTACAGCCAGGACTTCTGCCTCGACCGCAGCCTCACTCCGCTTGGGCATCGCATGCGGGCGCCGGGAACAGTCGGCCAGCTCCCGATCGCCGGCCTGCCAGCGCGCCAGCCACTTGTAGCCGACGTCAGGACTGATGTTGAACCGACGGCACAGTTCGCGCCGGTTGGCGCCCTCCTGCAAAGCCAGCCGCACAAACTCGTGGCGCTGATCCATCACTGACACCTCGCTCCAAGGCATGGACGGCCTCCCGAATCGGACCAATCCAGCCAATGTTGATGTGTCAGCTATGTCTCCGAACACCCGTCAGTGATCTGTCCGGGCTAAACATCAAGCCGGGGCATGACAGCGTCGATGTTTTTGGCCTTATGCGCCCCGCATCAGCCCCTCAATGCAAATGCACCAGATGCGGCCACCACAGGCCGAGCGCGGTCATGAGGAGGCCGGCCAGGGTCAGGACGCCGGCGACATAGGCGAGCGCGATCATGCCGGTGATGATGGTGGCCGAGGCCAGAACGATGCCGATCTGGAAGGCGGCGGAGGCCAGCTCGAAGTGATGATATTTCGCGGTCGCCTCGTCGCGCTCGTGCTCGGCGTGCTTGGCCTTCTCGGCGAGCTGCTCGGTGCCTTCGCCGGTCTCGGGCTCGGAGCGGTAGCGCTGCGCGGTCTTGGTCCAGTCGTCGACCTGCTTCTGCACCGTCGCCTTCAGGAGGTCGTCGGTGGTGGCGGCCAGCGTGAGCTTGCCCTGCTCGGACGCGGTCAGCACCACGGTGCGGCGGATGGTCTTGGCCTGGAAGAACGCCCAGAGATTGGCGGATTCGACGTTCTTGCTGATCGATTCAGTCTGGGCGCCCTTGCCGAGCGTCTCGGAGATCGCCAGGAACAGCGCCAGCACGGCGATCAGAAGAGCGATCTTCTTGTTCGATCCGGACGCGTGCTCGGCGTGTTCGGCATGCTCCATGCTTTCGTGTGCGCTCATGATTCCCTCCAGTCGCGGTTCCCCACGATTGACCGAACCGCGGGCGCCGCGCAAGAGGCACGCGCGCTATGACAGCTTCATGTCAGGTTCATCGCCGCGGATGCGTGTTCGCATAGACTTCGAGCAGCCGCTCCGAATCGATACCGGTGTAGATCTGCGTGGTCGAGAGCGAGGAGTGACCCAGCAGCTCCTGGATTGCGCGCAAATCCCCGCCACGCGAGAGCAGATGCGTGGCGAAGGAGTGTCGCAGCGCATGCGGCGTCGCGCTGTCGGGCAGGCCGAGCGCGCCGCGCAGCCGTTCCATCGCCAGCTGGATGATGCGCGGGCTGAGCGGGCCGCCGCGCGCGCCGAGGAAGATCGGGCCTTCCGCCGGCAACGGATAGGGGCACATCGCAACGTATTCCTGCACGAGCGCGAGCACGTTCTGCAGCACCGGCACCATGCGGGTCTTGTTGCCTTTGCCGGTCACGATCAGCACGTCGCCCTCGCCGGGACGCGGCACCTCGCGGCGCTTCAACCCCAACGCTTCGGAGATGCGCAGGCCCGAGCCATACAGCAGCGCCATCACCGCGGCATCGCGGGCCAGAACCCACGTCTCGCGTTCCTCGCCGGCGCGCTCGTCGGCGTCGGCGAGACGTTTTGCGGATGCCATCGGCAGCGGCTTCGGCAAAGTCTTGGCCACCTTGGGCGCGCGGATAGCCGAGAGTGCGCCGACCTTGCCCTTGCCTTCGCGTTCGAGGAAACGGCCGAACGAGCGCAGGCCCGCCAGCGCGCGCATCAGCGAGCGGCCGGCAATGTCGTCGGCGCGGCGCATCGCCATGAAGGCGCGGATGTCGGTGGCTTCCAGCGCGGCAAAGCGCGCCAGCGTCACGCGCTCGCCCCAATGGGCGCAAAGGAAGTCCAGGCATTGCCGCAGGTCGCGGCCATAGGCCTCCAGCGTCTTCGGCGACAGCCGCCGCTCGGCGCCGAGATGCGACAGCCAGCGCGTCATCTCCTGCGCGATCGAGGGATCGGCGCTGGCGAGCTCGATTAATGGGGCCGCGGCTTTGCTCATGCGCTCTGGACGTAATGATTCCACTCAGTATATCGCATCACACCCGTTTACTCTTAGCTAAGGCCGCCCGGGGGCGTTAGCTTCAAGGCCCCAAGGTTCCGATTCTCCCTCCAAAGACCTTTGATGGATCATTCGTCGCGCAGCACGATCACCCCCGCCAACGCGACCCGCATGGTCGACGTGCTGGTGCCGGTCGCGCTCGACCAGACCTATTCCTACAAGGTGCCGCGGGGGATGGAGCTGAAGGCGGGCGATCTCGTCGGCGTGCCGCTCGGCCCGCGCGAGGTGCTGGCCGTGGTCTGGGCGGAGAACGCCAATCCCGACCCGCGCCTGCACAACCGGCTCAAGGAGGTCAGCGAAAAGCTCGATCTTCCTCCGCTGAAGCCTGAGCTGCGCTCGGTCGTCGACTGGGTCGCCAATTACACGCTGAGCCCGCGCGGCATGGTGCTGCGGATGTGCCTGCGCATGGGCGAGAATCTCGGCCCGGAGCGGGTGCGCGCCGGTGTGCGCCTGGTCGGCGATCCGCCGCGACGGCTGACGCCGGCGCGGCAGCGCGTGATCGAGCTGCTGTCGGATCGCCTGCTGCACGGCAAGTCCGAAGCGGCCAAGGAAGCCGGCGTCTCGGCCGGCGTGATCGACGGCCTCGTCGACGAAGGCACGCTCACGGTCGAGCCGATGCCGCCGCCTCCGCCGCCGCCGGCACCCGATCCGGATTTTGGCCAGCCGGATTTTTCACCGCTCCAGCGCGCCGGGGTGGATGCGATGCGCGCGCTCGCCGCCAACGGCACCTTTCACGTTGCGCTGCTCGACGGCGTCACCGGCTCGGGCAAAACCGAGGTCTATTTCGAGGCGATTGCAGAGACCATCCGCCGCGGCAAGCAATCGCTGATCCTGATGCCGGAGATCGCGCTGACCGGCCAGTTCCTCGACCGCTTCGCGCAGCGCTTTGGCGTGCGGCCGATCGAATGGCACTCCGAGCTGACGCCGCGCACCCGCGCGCGCAATTGGGCCGCGATCTCCGACGGCAGTGCGCCGGTCGTGGTCGGCGCGCGCTCGGCGCTGTTTCTGCCTTACGCCAATCTCGGCCTCATCGTGGTCGATGAAGAGCACGACCAGGCCTACAAGCAGGACGAGGGCGTGCATTATCACGCCCGCGACATGGCGGTGGTCCGCGCGCATATCGCAAAGATCCCGATCGTGCTGGCCTCCGCCACGCCGTCGGTCGAATCCGAGGTCAATGCGCGCAAGAGCCGCTATCAGCGCATCGCGCTGCCCTCGCGCTTCGGCGGCCAGCACATGCCGCATATCGAGGCCATCGACATGCGCCGCGAGCCGCCGGCGCGCGGCCGCTTCATCTCGCCGCGGCTCGCTTCCGAGATCAGAAAAGCGATTGAAAAGCGCGAGCAGGCGCTGCTGTTCCTCAATCGCCGCGGCTATGCGCCGCTGACCCTGTGCCGTGCCTGCGGCCATCGCTTCGCCTGCACCATCTGCGATGCCTGGCTGGTCGATCACCGCTTCCGCCAGCGGCTGGTCTGTCACCATTGCGGCTTCTCGATGCCGCGCCCGCAGACCTGCCCGCATTGCGCGGCCGAGGAATCGCTGGTCGCGGTCGGGCCGGGCGTCGAGCGCTTGCAGGAGGAGGCGGCCGCGCTGTTCCCCGAGGCGCGCACCATGGTGCTGTCGAGCGATCTCATCACCTCGATCGAGACGATGCGCTCCGAGCTTACCGAGATCGCGGAGGGTCGCGTCGACATCATCATCGGCACGCAGCTCGTCGCCAAGGGCCACAACTTTCCGCGGCTCAATCTCGTCGGCGTGGTCGATGCGGATCTGGGCCTGTCCAACGGCGATCCGCGCGCGTCGGAACGCACCTGGCAGCTGCTCAACCAGGTGATCGGCCGTGCCGGGCGCGAGCAGGGCCGCGGCGTCGGCTATCTCCAGACCCACCAGCCCGATCATCCCGTGATGAAGGCGCTGATCGCCTGCGACCGCGAGGCCTTCTACGACAGCGAGATCGATCTGCGCGAGCGCACGCTCTATCCGCCGTTCGGCCGGCTCGCGAGCCTGATCATTTCGGCAGGCGACCGTCCGAGCGCCGAAGGTTTGGGCCGCCGCCTCGTTGCGCTCGCACCGCGCGACGAGCGCGTCGTGGTGCTGGGACCGGCGGAGGCCCCGCTCGCCGTGATCAAGGGCCGCTACCGTTTCCGCATCCTGGTGAAATCGGCGCGCGGTTTCGATCTGTCGGACTATTTGCGCAACTGGCTGGCCGTCTGCCCGAAGCCGAAGGGCAATCAAAAGCTCGAAGTCGACGTCGACCCGCAGAGCTTTTTGTAGTTCCCCCGTTATTCCGGGGCACGCGAAGCGTGAACCCGGAATCCATTCATCCACCAACTCTACGGCCTGATGGATTCCGGGCTCGATGCTACGCATCGCCCCGGAATGACGGGGCAAACAAAAAGCCCGCCGTCCCCCAAGACGGCGGGCTTGTTTCGCCCGAACTGGTCTCGCCGCTCACACGTCCGCGGACGATGGCGAGATTTGCGCTTTGTCGGTGAGGCGCTGGTGGCGCCTTAGGAGACGACTTCCGCGGTCACGCGGCCGACGCCGGCGCCGGTGAGGCCGATGGCGCGGGCAGCGCCCGTGGAGAGGTCGAGGACACGGCCGCGAATGAACGGGCCACGGTCATTGATGGTGACGATGACGCTCGAGCCGCCATGGGTGACGCGCAGCTTGGTGCCGAACGGCAGCGAACGGTGAGCCGCGGTCATGGCATTCTGGTTGAAGCGCTGGCCCGACGCAGTCCGGCTGCCGGACTCGTTGCCATAATAGGAGGCCATGCCGGAGAAGCTGCGGCCCGTGCCCGACGACGGCGTCATCGACGCGTTGGCGTTGCGCCAATCGGAGGTCGTGTTGGCATCGCTCTGGGCGTGGTGGCGGTGATGATGGTGAGAGTACCGGTGGTGATGCCGGGATTTGGCAGAAGCTTCGGTGGCGGTTCCACCGACGAGGAGAGTGGCGGCAACGAAAGCGATCGCCGTGCGCGGCCGGGGCACGGAGCCCAGCGTCTTCAAAGACAGCATTTAGTGGTCCCTAATCTAGTATTGCCACATATGTGGCAAGTGGAGCCCCCGTAAGTCTGTGAGCGGGATCGCGTTTCGATTCCTAATGAGGCGTGAATTGGGCAGTAAATCCATTCTGTGTCGTCATGAAATATTCTGTGATTGGCATCAATGTTGCAGCCAATGTTCTGGAATCTTTCGCTTTAACAATTCTTTAACTATTTTATTACTCACTAATACTGTAAAACAAGGTCATTATACTTCATGTTTAGAATTAGGAAAGTATTCAGGGGAGGCCGCTCGTCACGTCCGACTCACGCCTCAGCGATCCGTGTTCATGGCCGCTATGCGCTGAGGGCAGGAACGAATGGCCGCGATGCCGCCGAGGGGGCGCGTCATTCCGCGACGTGGCAGGCCGCTACCGCGGTGCCGTCGGCTGCGACGAACTGGCGACAGAAGGTCGTGCCTTTAATTTGGCGTCATGTTGCACGTGCGCGCCTGCTATGTTAGCAAAGCCGCGATTTTAACGGACCCGGCACCTCCCGTGTCGGCCGAAAATCGAAGTCCCGCTTGAATTCCAAGGGCTTGGATCGCTTGGCGCCGCTTTGTGGCGACGGTTTTTCCCTTGCGAGTTTGACAGCAAAAAGAGCGCGTCTGTGGCTGCAGAAGATACGTCCGTTTCCGGTGTGTCCGGCCGTTATGCAACGGCCTTGTTTGAACTGGCCCGCGACCAGAATGTGGTCGACGAGGTCAAAGCCGATCTCGATAAATTCGAGGGCTTGCTGAGCGAAAGCGCCGATCTGACGCGCCTCGTCCGCAGCCCGGTGTTTGCGGCCGATACCCAGTCCAGGGCCCTCTCGGCCGTGCTGGACAAGGCGGGTATCGCCGGCATCTCCGCCAATTTCCTGAAAGTCCTGACCGCCAACCGCCGCCTGTTCGCGGTGGCTGACGTCATTCGCGCCTATCGCGCCCTCGTCGCCAGGTTCAAGGGCGAGACGACGGCCGACGTCACCGTGGCGGAGGCGCTTTCGGACAAGAATCTCGACGCCCTCAAGGTTGCCCTGAAGTCGGTGACCGGCAAGGACGTCGCGCTCAACGTGAAGGTCGATCCCTCGATCATCGGTGGCCTCGTGGTCAAGCTTGGCAGCCGCATGATCGATAGTTCGCTTCGCACCAAACTCAATTCGATCAAGCACGCGATGAAAGAGGCAGGCTGATGGACATCCGCGCCGCGGAAATTTCCGCGATCCTGAAGGACCAGATCAAGAATTTCGGCCAGGAAGCTGAAGTCTCCGAAGTCGGACAGGTGCTGTCCGTCGGCGACGGTATTGCCCGCGTCTATGGTCTGGACAACGTCCAGGCCGGCGAAATGGTCGAATTCGAGAACGGCACCCGCGGCATGGCGCTGAACCTCGAAACCGACAACGTCGGTATCGTTATTTTCGGCGCCGACCGCGAGATCAAGGAAGGCCAGACCGTCAAGCGCACCCGCGCCATCGTGGACGCGCCGGTCGGCAAGGGCCTGCTCGGCCGCGTCGTCGACGCGCTCGGCAACCCGATCGACGGCAAGGGCCCGATCCAGGCCGACAAGCGCATGCGCGTCGACGTCAAGGCGCCCGGCATCATTCCGCGCAAGTCGGTGAGCGAGCCGATGGCGACCGGCCTCAAGGCGATCGACGCCCTGATCCCGATCGGCCGTGGCCAGCGCGAGCTGATCATCGGCGACCGTCAGACCGGCAAGACCGCGATCGCGCTCGACACCATCCTGAACCAGAAGCCGCTCAACGCGCAGCCGGACGAGAACATCAAGCTGTATTGCGTCTACGTCGCGATCGGCCAGAAGCGTTCGACCGTCGCCCAGTTCGTGAAGGTGCTGGAAGAGCAGGGCGCGCTCGAGTACTCGATCATCGTCGCCGCCACCGCTTCGGATCCGGCTCCGATGCAGTACATCGCGCCGTTCACCGGCTGCACCATGGGCGAGTACTTCCGCGATAACGGCATGCACGCCGTCATCATCTATGACGATCTGTCCAAGCAGGCCGTCGCCTACCGTCAGATGTCGCTGCTGCTGCGCCGCCCGCCGGGCCGCGAAGCCTATCCGGGCGACGTGTTCTATCTGCACTCCCGCCTGCTCGAGCGCGCGGCGAAGCTGAACAAGGACCAGGGCTCGGGCTCGCTGACGGCGCTGCCGGTCATCGAAACCCAGGCCAACGACGTGTCGGCCTACATTCCGACCAACGTCATCTCGATCACCGACGGCCAGATCTTCCTGGAAACCGACCTGTTCTTCCAGGGCATCCGTCCCGCGGTGAACGTCGGTCTGTCGGTGTCGCGCGTCGGTTCGTCCGCGCAGACCAAGGCCACCAAGAAGGTCGCCGGCAAGATCAAGGGCGAGCTCGCGCAGTACCGCGAAATGGCGGCGTTCGCGCAGTTCGGCTCCGATCTCGACGCCTCGACCCAGCGCCTGCTCAACCGCGGTTCGCGCCTGACCGAGCTGCTCAAGCAGCCGCAGTTCGCGCCGCTGAAGATGGAAGAGCAGGTCTGCGTGATCTGGGCCGGCACCAACGGCTATCTCGATCCGCTCCCGCTCAACAAGGTGCGCGCGTTCGAGGACGGTCTGCTGTCGCTGCTGCGCGGCAAGAACGCCGAGATCCTCAACGCGATCCGCGACAGCCGCGATCTCTCCGACGACACCGCCGCCAAGCTGAAGTCGGTGGTCGAAGGCTTCGCGAAGAGCTTCGCGTAAATGCCGTCATGGCCGGGCTTGTCCCGGCCATCCACGTCTAACGGCGTGTGAGGCACCGCGTGGATGCCCGGGGCGAGCCCGGGCATGACGACTGGATAGGTTTGCGATCAGGCCAAAGGGTCGGATCGTCGGGGACGAAGAATGGCGTCACTTAAAGACATGCGCGTCCGCATCGCCTCCACCAAGGCGACGCAGAAGATCACCAAGGCGATGCAGATGGTCGCGGCGTCGAGGTTGCGCCGTGCCCAGCAAGCGGCCGAGGCGGCGCGGCCCTATGCCGACAAGATGAGCGCGGTGATCTCCAACATCGCCAGCGCCGCTGCGGGTTCGCCCGGCGCGCCGGCGCTGCTGGCCGGCACCGGCAGGGACCAGGTCCACCTGCTGCTGGTCTGCACCGGCGAGCGCGGTCTGTCCGGCGCCTTCAACTCCTCGATCGTGCGCCTCGCCCGCGAGCGCGCCCAGGCGCTGATCGCGCAGGGCAAGGAAGTGAAATTCTTCTGTGTCGGCCGCAAGGGCTATGAGCAGCTCCGCCGCCTGTTCGACAAGCAGATCGTCGAGCACCTCGACCTGCGTAGCGTTCGTCAGCTCGGCTTCGTCAACGCCGAGGACATCGCCAAGAAGGTGCTGGCCCGTTTCGACAACGGTGAGTTCGACGTCTGCACGCTGTTCTACGCGCAGTTCAAGTCGGTGATCGCCCAGATCCCGACCGCGCAGCAGATCATCCCGCTGGTCGTCGAGGAAAAGGCGGCGAACGCGCCGACGACGTCCTACGATTACGAGCCGGAGGAGGACGAACTGCTGTCCGGCCTGTTGCCGCGCAACATCGCGGTGCAGATCTTCCGCGCGCTGCTGGAAAACAACGCTTCGTTCTATGGCGCGCAGATGAGCTCGATGGACAACGCCACCCGCAATGCCGGCGAAATGATCCGCAAGCAAACCCAGATCTACAACCGAACCCGTCAAGCCCAGATCACCAAGGAGCTGATCGAGATCATCTCCGGCGCCGAGGCGGTCTGACGCACGAACCAAACGACGGTCGTTCAAGTCCAGAATTTCGAAGGAGAGCTATTCATGGCTACAGCAGCTAACCAGGTCGGTCGCGTCACCCAGGTCATGGGCGCCGTCGTCGACGTGCAGTTCGAGGGCCACCTGCCCGCCATTCTCAATTCGCTGGAAACCCGGAACGGCAACATCCGCCTCGTGCTGGAAGTTGCGCAGCATCTCGGTGAGTCCACCGTCCGTACGATCGCGATGGACGTGACCGAAGGTCTGGTGCGCGGCCAGGAAGTGACCGACACCGGCCAGCCGATCGCGGTTCCGGTGGGTGACGGTACGCTCGGCCGCATCATGAACGTGATCGGCGAGCCGATCGACGAAGCCGGCCCGATCAAGTCCGAAGGTCTCCGCGCCATCCACCAGGAAGCGCCGAGCTACACCGACCAGTCGACCGAAGCTGAAATTCTCGTCACCGGCATCAAGGTCGTCGATCTTCTTGCTCCGTATGCGAAGGGCGGCAAGATCGGCCTGTTCGGCGGCGCCGGCGTCGGCAAGACCGTGCTGATTCAGGAGCTGATCAACAACGTCGCGAAGGCGCACGGTGGTTACTCCGTGTTCGCCGGCGTCGGCGAGCGTACCCGCGAAGGCAACGACCTCTATCACGAGTTCATCGAGTCCAAGGTCAACGCCGATCCGCACAATCCGGATCCGAGCGTGAAATCCAAGTGCGCGCTGGTGTTCGGCCAGATGAACGAGCCGCCGGGCGCCCGCGCCCGCGTCGGCCTCACCGGTCTCACCGTCGCCGAGCACTTCCGCGACCAGGGTCAGGACGTGCTGTTCTTCGTCGACAACATCTTCCGCTTCACCCAGGCCGGCTCGGAAGTGTCGGCGCTGCTCGGCCGTATTCCTTCGGCGGTGGGTTATCAGCCGACGCTCGCCACCGACATGGGCGCGCTCCAGGAGCGCATCACCACCACGCAGAAGGGCTCGATCACCTCGGTGCAGGCCATCTACGTTCCGGCCGACGACTTGACCGACCCGGCGCCCGCGACCTCGTTCGCGCATCTGGACGCGACCACGGTGTTGAACCGCGCGATCTCGGAAAAGGGCATCTACCCCGCGGTGGACCCGCTCGACTCGACCTCGCGCATGCTCTCGCCGCTCGTCGTCGGCCAAGAGCACTACGACACCGCGCGTCAGGTCCAGCAGGTGCTGCAGCGCTACAAGTCGCTCCAAGACATCATCGCCATTCTCGGCATGGACGAGCTTTCGGAAGAGGACAAGCTGACGGTGGCCCGCGCCCGCAAGATCGAGCGCTTCCTGTCGCAGCCGTTCCACGTCGCCGAAATCTTCACCGGCTCGCCCGGCAAGTTCGTCGACCTCGCGGACACCATCAAGGGCTTCCGCGGCCTCTGCGAAGGCAAGTATGACCACCTGCCGGAAGCAGCCTTCTACATGGTCGGCACCATCGAAGAGGCAGTCGAGAAGGGCAAGAAGCTGGCGGCGGAAGCCGCCTAAGCTGGCGAATAGCGAATGGCGAGTAGAATCTATTCGCCATTCGCTGCTCGCCACTCGCGCGTTCGCTACTCACCATTCGCAGGTTTCCAATGGCCACCATCCACTTCGATCTCGTCTCGCCGGAAAAGCTCGCATTCTCGGGTCAGGTCGATCAGGTCGATATCCCCGGCGTCGAGGGTGACTTCGGCGTGCTGGCGGGACATGCGCCGGTCGTGGCTGCGATCCGGCCCGGCATCCTCACCGTGACCACGGGCGGCAGGCACGTGAAGATCATCGTGCTCGGCGGTATCGCCGAAGTCTCCGAGAAGGGCCTCACCGTGCTCGCCGACGTCGCGACGTCGCTCGACGAACTCGACCGTGCCCAGTTCGCCGCGACCATCTCCGAGATGGAAGACGGCCTGAAGGAGCACGAAGGCGGCGAGCTCGATCAGGCCATCGAGCGGCTCGACCACTTCAAGAGCATCCAGCAGCAGCTCAACAGCACGGCTATGCACTAAGCCCCGGTGCACTGCTCCGGGGCTCAAGCTACAAATTCCTGAACAGGTTCAGCGCTCGTCACGGAAGTGGCGGGCGCTGAAACTTTGTTGCACCGCGCCGCCGATAGCGGCATTCTGCGCCCGCGAATTTGTTTCGGGGCTGGCAGCAGATGAAACGCAAGATCGCAGCGATTTTCGCAGCCGATATTGCCGGTTACTCAAGACTGGTCGCGGAAGACGAAGAGGAGACGCTGCGGCGTCTCGCCTCCTATCGCGAGGTCATCGACGACTTCATCGCGAAAGCCAACGGACGCATCTTCAACACGGCGGGCGACGCCGTGCTCGCGGAATTTCCGAGCGCGGTCGATGCGGTGCGCTGCGCGATCGACATCCAGGAATCCCTGCGAACCCGCAACATGGCCTATCCGCCGAGCCGGCAGATGTCGTTCCGCATCGGCATCACCATCGGTGACGTGGTCGAGCGCAACGGCGATCTGCTCGGTGACGGCGTCAATATCGCCGCCCGGCTCGAAGGCCTCGCCGAGGTCGGCGGCATCTGCGTCTCCCGCGCCGTGCACGAGCAGGTCGCCAACAAGCTGTCGGTGCAGTTCGCCGACATCGGCGCGCAGGAGGTCAAGAACATCCCGACGCCGGTGCACGCCTACATGGTGGCGATGCGGCGCGAGGACGGCACTTACGCCACGCCGAAAGTGAAGAAGCCCGCCTCCAAGCTGGCCGCGGCACCGGTGTGGATGTGGCCGCTGGTGGTCGCCGTCGTCTCGGTCGTCGCCATCCTTGTCACCGGCTTCCTCTACAACACCAAGCTCAAGCAGGCGGTCACCGCCGCGGCCGCGCCGGCCGCGACGCCGAGCGCAGCGCCGGCAGATGCCGTGGCGCCGAGCCCGATGCCGACCCAGATGGCAAAGGCGCCGATGGCTCCGATGAGCCCAGCCGGCGCTGCGATGGCGCCGATGCCTGCGCCCTCGCCATCCGCCGCGCCGCTGTCAGGCAAGCTTGCCGTCGACAGCGTGCCCTTCATCAACGAGCGCATCCGCAACTATCTGGCCGGCGACTATTCCGCCTCCGGCGACTACAAGGCCTTCGCGCTCAATATCGGCGGCTTCACAGGCGCGGCGTTGAACCAGCCGACCGAGGAAGCCGCGCGCAACATGGCGCTCGAGCAATGCCAGAAGCGCGCCGATGCCGCGCAATCGCCGCGGCGCTGCGAGCTCTATGCGGTCGGCAACGACGTCGTCTACACGCACGGCAAGCCGCCGATGCCGCCGCAGCCCTGGGTGCGCCACGACGCCATGACCGAGCGGGCCTTCGTGCCGAAAGATTTTCCTATGGTGCGCGATCCGGCAAAAGTCCGGCTCGAGAACATGTTCGTGCCGGCGGCGAAATCCCGCGCGATCGCGCTCGGGCCGGGCGGTCAATATTTCATGGTGCTGGGCGCGTCATCCGTCGACGATTCGGCGCGGCGTTCGCTGGAATCGTGCGGCGCCATCGCCGGCATGGCCTGTCTGATCGTCGCGGTCGACGACAATTTCGTCGTGCCGATCCCGACCCTGCTTAGGATCACCGGCTTCTTCCATGCCGCTTCCAACGCCTCGATCGCCGCCGACGCGCGCGCCGAGGTCGTGCGCAAGCTCGCCGATGGCATGGGCTGGAACGCAGTCGCGGTCGGGACCGCGGGCCGGCCGGGCCTCGGCCTGAAGGCCGCGGACGAGCAGACCGCCGTCAATTCCGCGCTCGCCGACTGCGCCAAGCGCGACAGCGATTGCCACGTCATCGCGATCGGCCCGTTCACGGTCGGACCGACCAATTAGAGCTTGCTGGACATAGGCCGGCACGACGATTGCGCCGTGCGGCCGATTCTCTCCGACGCTTCAAAAACTTCGCAACGACCACCGCCCACCGCGCCTGCAATCGCCGGCTACTGTGCATGGGGTTGTTTTCGCGGTTTTAGTTTGCGAAGGGCGCAAACTGCTGCGCGACCGCGCGGTAGACGTCGCGACGGAACGGCACCACGAACTCGGTGACGCGGTCGAGCCGCTCCCAGCGCCAGGCGTCGAACTCCGCGGGCTGTTCGTTGCGCGGCGTCAGCGGATCGATCTCGTCATCGCGACCGGTGAAGCGCAGCGCGAACCATTTCTGGCGCTGCCCGCGGAACTTCGCCAGCCGGTGCGTCTGCGGCCCGTCATAGGGCGGGAACTCGTAAGTCAGCCAGTCTGTCTCGCCGAGATAGTCCGCACTCTTGACGCTGGTCTCTTCCCAAAGTTCGCGCAGCGCCGCATCGCGCAGGTTCTCGCCCTCATCGACACCACCTTGCGGCATCTGCCAGTCGAGGCCCGGCAGGATGATCTCGGGGCCGTCGCCCTTGAAGCGGTGGCCGATCAGCACGCGGCCATCGGCATTGAAGAGGGCGATCCCCACGTTGGGACGGTAGGGTTTTTGATTGGTCACGCGCGCGTCTTTCATCGTCATTCCGGCGATGCATTAGCACCGAACCCGGGATGACGATTTGATTTATTCATCCGCCAGCGCGGAAAATTCCTTCACCACGCGCTCATAGACCGGGCGCTTGAACGGGATGATCAAACCGGTCAGGTTCTTCATCGGCTCCCAGCGCCAGCTCACGAACTCGGCCTTGTGGCCGCCGCCGGGTTTCTCGACATTGATCTCGCTGTCCTTGCCGGTGAACCGGACCGCGAACCATTTCTGGCGCTGGCCGCGATAGCGGCCCTTCCAGGCGCGCCCGGCAACCGTGCGCGGGATGTCGTAGACGAGCCAGTCCGGGACCTCGCCGAGCCGCTCGACCGAGCGCACGCTGGTCTCCTCATAGAGCTCACGCTTGGCGGCATCCCAGGTGTCCTCACCGGGATCGACGCCGCCCTGCGGCATCTGCCAGACATGGGCGTCGTCGACATGCTCGATGCCACCGGCGCGGCGGCCGATGAACACCAGACCCTTCATGTTGATCAGCATCACACCGACGCAGGTACGGTAGGGCAGATCCTCGTAACGTGCCATTCCGCCAGACCTCTCGCGTGCTTTTGGTGGGTATGCCGGTCCCGAGGGCCCGTAACGTACCAATCCGTTGATTTAGCTAGATTTTGATTTCAGCATCGCGGTTGTCAACGGCACCAAAAGGATACCACGGTCGCTCAATGTCTTGGTCCAGCTGCTGATGCGCTCGATCGAGACCGGCAGGGCGGAGGCGGTGCCGATTGCGACGCCGCGCTCGCGCGCCATTGATTCGAGCTTGTTCAGGGCGCGGTCGATCTCTGCCGGGGTCGGCACCACGTCGATCGCGATATCGCCCTTGCCGAACGGCATCGCCTGGCTGCCCGCGGCCTGGGGCGCGATGCTGCGCGGCGAGGAGCCGTCGTCGAAGAAGCCGAGGCCGCGCTTGGCCGCCTCGCGGATGATCGGCTGCATCGCGGCGTCGGTCGCCACGAAGCGGGCGCCCATGAAATTGGTGAGGCCGGCATAGCCCTGCATCCGGCTCAGGTGCCAGTACAGGCGGTCCATGTTCTGGTCGGTGGTGAGCGAGGTCAGCAGCGTCTGCGGGCCCGGGTCGTTGTCCGGGAAGTCGTAGGGCTCCATCGGGATCTGGAGGAAGATCTCGTGGCGCTGGGCGCGGGCCCGCTCGGCGAGCTTGCCGGGGTCGGCACCATAGGGCGTGAAGGCCAGCGTCACCGCCGGCGGCAGCCGCATGATCGCGTCGGTGGTCTTGGCCGCGCCGACGCCGAGGCCGCCGATCAGGATCGCGACCACGGGCATCTTCGCCGCCTTGGCGCGGTCGGCATCCGCCGCGTAGACGTTGAACGGCTTCGCGCCCTCGGCCGTCACGGGGATCATGCCGTAGCGCGATTTTTCCAGCAGTTTTGGGTCGATCCCGGTCATGACGGGCGGTGGGGCGGAGGCGGCCGCCGCGTCGCCTTTGTCGGCGGCATCGCCGCCACCGATCACCACGTCGTGGCGCGTGCCGGTGGAACCGTCGATCATGGTGACGGTCTTCTGCTCGCCCGCCTGCTTCGGCGCCTCCTTGGCCTCGTGCTTGCTCTCCGGCTTGCTCTCCTGGCCAGGGCTCGCGGCGGCCGGCTTCTCGTCGGTGGCCCTGGGCTCGCGGATCGCAATTCGCGTCATCGGCTCGCCGCCGAGCGGATCCTTGTTGAAGACGGCGAAGCCGGCGAAGGCGACCAGGAACAGGCCGAGCATGACCGCGAGGGCCTGCATGGCTGTGAACGGCAGCCGCAGCCGCCGTTTCCGGCGCGGCTTGTCCTGTCCGAGCGGGGCGCTCAGATCATCGGCCGTTTCAGTCATGCGAGATCCCGAATCACTCCCGCCGACGATACCACGCCGAGGTCAAGCGGCGGCAGGCCGGGATAGGCCGGGGGTAGCAGGAGCCCCAAGCAAAAAGGGCGGCTCCCGGAGCCGCCCTTTTCGAGAGATGAGATGACGCGCCGACTTAGTTCGCCGCTTTGGGCTTGTCGGTCGTGGCCTTGTTGTCGCCCGGCGTCGGCGCCGCGGAGGCGCTGTTCTTGATGCCGTGGAGCAGATCGTCCGCGAGCTTGAGCGCCTTGTCGTCCTTGGCGTCCGGCGGGACGTAGGACTGCGAGCCGGTCTTCTCGTCGCCGTCGTTCTTGAGATGGCCGCGCAGCGAAGCCTCGCCCTTGGTGTCGGTGCGCGACTTCAGCTCGTCCGGCACGTCCTGGAGCACTTCGATGTCGGGCACGATGCCCTTGGCCTGGATCGACTTGCCCGACGGCGTGTAGTAGCGCGCCGTGGTCAGGCGCAGCGCGCCGTTGCCAGAGCCGAGCGGAATGATCGTCTGCACCGAGCCCTTGCCGAACGAGCGCGTGCCGACGATGGTCGCGCGCTTGTGGTCCTGCAGCGCGCCGGCGACGATTTCCGATGCCGAAGCGGAACCGCCATTGACCAGCACGATGACAGGCTTGCCCTTGGTGAGGTCGCCCGCATGCGCGGTGCGGCGCTGGGTCTCCTCGGCATTGCGGCCACGGGTCGAGACGATCTCGCCCTTCTCCAGGAACGAGTCGGAGACGGTGACCGCTTCCTCGAGCAGGCCGCCCGGGTTGTTGCGGAGGTCGATGATGTAGCCCTTGAGCTTGTCGCCGATCTGATTCGAGAGGTTGGCGACCTCGCGCTTCAGGCCTTCGGTGGTCTGCTCGTTGAAGGTGGTGATGCGGATATAGGCGATGTCGTCGGCCTCGATGCGCGCGCGCACCGAGCGGACGCGAATGTTGTCGCGCACCAGGGTGACGTCGATCGGATTGTCCTGGCCCTTGCGGATGATCTTGAGCTTGATCTTGGTGTTGACCGGACCGCGCATCTTCTCGACCGCCTGGTTCAGGGTCAGGCCCTGCACGGCTTCGTCGTCGAGATTGGTGATGATGTCGTTGGCCATGACGCCGGCGCGCGAAGCGGGGGTGTCGTCGATCGGCGAGACCACCTTGATCAGGCCGTCCTCCATCGTGACTTCGATGCCGAGGCCGCCGAACTCACCGCGGGTCTGCACCTGCATGTCGCGGAAGCTCTTGGCGTCCATGTAGCTCGAATGCGGATCGAGGCCGGTGAGCATGCCGCTGATGGCGGATTCGATCAGCTTCGTGTCATCGGGCTTCTCGACATAGTCCGAGCGCACGCGCTCGAACACATCGCCGAACAGATTGAGCTGGCGATAGGTGTCTGCAGTTGCGGCTCGCGCGCTGGAGCCCATGAAGACCGCGCGCGGCTGGGTCACGAACAGCGTCAGCGCAGCACCGGTGGCCGCGCTGAGGAGGATAACTGAAGTCTTGCGCATCATCCGCGAACCTTCTCGCCTTCATTTGCGGCCCACCATGGGCCTGGATCGATTGGAGTGCCGTCCTTACGGAACTCGACATACAGCACAGGTTGACTCGCGTTCGTGGCGAGAATGGAGGCGACTTGAGAGGTCGACCCCATGGTCGCGACCGGTTCCCCCGTGAGCACAAACTGACCGATGTTAACCGAAATGCGCTCCATCCCGGCGATCAGGACATGATACCCGCCCCCGGCGTTGAGGATCAAGAGTTGTCCATAGCTGCGGAACGGGCCGGAATAGACAACCCAGCCATCACACGGCGTCGTGACCTGGGAGCCGGGCCTGGTTGCCAGCGAAATGCCCTTCTGGACACCGCCGACCCCATCGGAACCGCCAAAATCCCTGATCTTGTTACCGTTAACCGGCAGTGGCAGGAGCCCCTTGGCCGCGGCGAAGGCGATCGCCGGGGTGGTCCGGGACCGGTCCTTGAAAGTGCCCGGACCGGGCTTGGCACTGGCGGCCGCCTTGGCCTCGGCCTGCTTGGCGGCCTCGGCCGCCTTCTCGGCGGCCTTGGCGGCGCTCTGCAGATCCTGCTCCATCTTGGTGATCAGCCCCTGGAGATCGCCGACCTGCCTGGAGAGCGCGATGGCGCGCGAGTTCTCGGCGTCGAGATCCTTTTCACGCGACGCCTGCTGGCGCTGCCGCTCGTCGACCAGGGCGGTAAGCCGGGTCTGGTCGTTGCGGACCTTGTCGCGGTCGATGGCAAGCTGGTCGCGTTCGGCGGCGATGTTCTTGCGCAAGGCCACGAGCTCGCCGAGGTCGCCCGCGAGCTTCTCGGCGCGGCCGCGCAATTCCGGCACCACGGCGCCGAGCAGCATGGCGGTGCGCAGTGATTGCAGCGCATCTTCTGGCCGCACCAACAGCGCCGGCGGCGTGCGCCGGCCGGCGCGCTGCAGGGCCGCCAGCACCTCGACGATGTCGGCGCGGCGCGACTCCAGCGAGGTGCGCATCTGCTGCTCGCGGCCGTTGAGCGAGCGCAGCCGCGCTTCGGCTTCGTCGATCTTGGTCTCGACGGTCCGCACATTGGCTGCGGTATCGATCAGCTGCTGATTGAGCTGGGTGCGGTCCTGGCCGAGCGAGGTGATCTCGGCCTTGAGCTTGGCCTGCGCTTCCTCGGCGCTCTTCTGCCTCGCGCGGGCGGCCTCGAGCTCCTGCTCGCGCTGCTTGATTGCATCGGGCGAGACAGCCGCCGTCTGTGGCGCGGGCGCAATTGTCTGACCTTGCGTCTGAGCTTGCGCGAGGCTTGCGCCCGTGACGCCGGCGATCAGCAGCAGGTTGAGGATCGGCGCTCGCATCGCTTTACGCAAAGGTGCTCGTTGTGCGCGCATCACGCGCGGTGATAGGGGTGGCCGGCCAGAATGGTGGCGGCCCGATAAAGCTGTTCCAGAAGCATGACGCGGACCATTTGGTGCGGCCAGGTCGCAGAGCCGAACGCGATCGCGAGCTTGGCCTTACGGCGCAATTCGGGCGAAAGTCCGTCCGCCCCTCCGATCACGAAGATAGTATGTCCGGCACCCTCGTCGCGCCAGCGCCCGAGGTGCCGTGCGAATACGGTGGAGTCGAGATTCTGGCCGCGCTCGTCCATCGCCACCAGGATCGATTTTTCCGGGATATGAGCACCGATCGCCGCGGCCTCTTCGGCCATCCGAGTCGCGGTGTCGCGCGCGCGGCTTTCGGGGATTTCGTGGATGCTGAGCTCGCGGAATCCGAGCTTGCGGCCGGCTTCGTCGAACCGCTCGAAATAGCGGTCGGCAAGCTCCCGTTCGGGGCCCTGCTTCAGCCGGCCCACCGCAATGACAGCAACGCGCATGATATCTTCAGGTCGTGTTTCAAGACCGCGCGCAATATGCGCGCGCACGACGCTAGCATGCGCGTCAGCCGATTCGAAATCGGCTCGATGAGCCTAGATCGCCTTCGCCGCCCCAGGGCCCTGGGTGTACAATCTCTCGAGATTGTAGAACTCGCGGACCTCGGGTCTGAACACGTGCACGATCACATCGCCGGAATCGATCAGCACCCAGTCGCAATTGGGCAAGCCCTCGACGTGGATGTTCCTGATGCCGTTTTCCTTGAGGCCTTTTGCGACGTTGTCCGCGATCGCGCCGACATGCCGGTTCACCCGGCCGGTGGTAACGATCATGTAGTCGGAGTACGCCGATTTGCCGCGAAGGTCGATGGTGACCGTCTCTTCCGCCTTCATGTCGTCGAGGCGGGAGAGGATCAGGCTCAGCGTCTTGTCGGCGTCGGGTTGCGCCTTCAAGGCCGCAGCTTTGGTCGATGTTTTACGCGCCGGTTTCGCTACCTTGGGTAAAACAGACTTGGACAATACAGATGTGGTCAGGGACCATTCCTTTCACTGTATCGCGAACGCCGAATCCGACGCTCACTGGTTACACTACATCATGTGGGGTTAAGGGTTTCAATATGCCAGAGAGTCCGAAATCCCCACAACGTCCACACACTCCGTCTCACTTCGGACCTTTCCAGCTCCCGTCCGGGTTCCGCAAGCCGGTCGAGGACAGGTTCAGTTTCAACCCCGTCAGAAAGACCCAGGCCGGCGCCGGCCGATCCGGAAGCAATGCCGCGTCCGTCTCGGGCACGCGGTAGCGTGCAAGGGCCTGGGCAGCGGGCGAGGCGAGGGCGCGAAAACTCTGCGGCGGGCGATCGATGACCGCAATCGGCACCTGGTCGGCGATGCGCCGCCAGTGCTGCCAACGATGGAATTGAGCGAGATTGTCGGCGCCCATGATCCAGACAAAGCGCAGGCCGCTGAGGCGGCGGCGCAAGGTGTTGATCGTGTCGATAGTATAGCGGGTACGAATGACGGATTCGAGACAGCTCACCTCGATCCTGGGATCGTCGGCGACGTCGCGCGCGGCCTGCATGCGCGCGCCGAGCTCATGCAGCGTGCCGTTCTCCTTCAGTGGATTGCCCGGCGTCACCAGCCACCACACGCGGTCGAGTCGGAGGCGTTTCAGCGTGAACTGGCTGATGGCGCGATGGGCCTCGTGCGGCGGATTGAACGAGCCGCCGAGCAGGCCGACGCGCATGCCTTCGGTGTAGGGCGGAATGGCCTGCGCGAAGAAACGTGGCGCGACGAAATTGTTACTCAATGCCCCACGCCTCGCGACATGACTTACGGCCGCGTCTGACCTGTGCCGTGGACGCGATATTTGAAGCTCGTGAGCTGCTCGGCGCCAACCGGACCACGGGCGTGGAATCGGCCGGTGGCGATGCCGATCTCGGCGCCGAAACCGAACTCGCCGCCATCGGCGAACTGCGTTGAGGCATTGTGCAGCACGATCGCGGAATCGACCTCGCTCAGGAATTTCCTCGCAGCAGCCTCATCCGCGCTCACGATCGCGTCGGTGTGATGCGAGCCGTGGTTCTGGATATGCGCGATCGCGCCGTCGACACCGTCCACCACCTTCGCCGCGATGATCGCGTCAAGATATTCAGTGTCCCAATCGTCTTCGCTGGCAGCCTTGACGCGCGCATCGGTCTTCTGCACGGCGTCGTCGCCGCGCACTTCGCAGCCGGCCTCGATCAGCATCTCGACCAGCGGCTTCAGGTTTTTGGCGGCGGCGGCGCGATCGACCAGCAGCGTCTCGGCCGCGCCGCAGACGCCGGTGCGGCGCATCTTGGCGTTGAGCACGATCGACTTCGCCATGGCGAGGTCGGCGCTGGCATCGATATAGACGTGGTTGACGCCTTCGAGATGCGCGAACACGGGCACGCGGGCCTCCTGCTCGACGCGCGCGACGAGGCTCTTGCCTCCGCGCGGAACGATCACGTCGATGGCGCCGTCCAGCCCTGACAGCATCATGCCGACCGCCGCGCGGTCGCGCGTCGGCACCAGCGTGATCGCCGCTTCGGGGAGCCCGGCGTCACGCAGGCCCTGGACGAGACATTCATGGATCGCGCGGCACGAACGAAAACTGTCGGAGCCGCCGCGCAGGATCACGGCATTGCCGGATTTCAGGCACAGCACGCCGGCATCCGCCGCAACGTTCGGCCGGCTCTCGAAGATCACGCCGACGACGCCGAGCGGAACGCGCACGCGCTCGATGGTCATGCCGTTCGGCCGCTGCCAGCTCTCGGTGACGATGCCGATCGGATCGGCGATGCCGCGCACGATACCGATGCCCTCGGCCATCGACTCGACGCGCGCAGGTGTCAGTGTCAGGCGGTCGATGAAGGAGGCGATCATGGTGCCCGAGGCCCGGGCATCCGCGACGTCCTCGGCATTGGCGGCAAGGATCGCGGCAGAGTTCGCGCGGATCGCCCGCTCCATGGCCTCGAGCGCCCGGTTCTTCTGCTCCGGCGGCGCCAGCGCCAGCACGCGCGCGGCAGCGCGGGCACGGGCGGCGAGATCGGACATCAGCGCCTGGAGATCGGCATTGCCGTCGACGGCTTTGAGGGGGGCGGCCATGGAGAGTTCAACCTTCTGCTAAGGCAGTGTCCTAGCACGGAAATCCCGCGTCTGCGAAGGGTCGGGAGGGTATGGCTGGGGCCCGGTTCGCGCCGCCCGGTCGGCCAATGGCCTGGTTGCCCCCGAGGCCGGACGGATCCTTGCGAGACGCTCAAATATCAATAAATATCATTACTTGATAACGGAGCCGTTCCATGGCGAGCAGCTACAGCATTGGAAAGCATTTCGAGGACCTGATCGACGATCTGGTCGAGAGCGGCCGCTATGCCACCGCGAGCGAGGTCATGCGCGAAGGCCTTCGCCTAGTCGAGGAGCGTGAAGAGCGGCGCAGGGTCAAGCTGGAGGCGCTGCGGGAGGAAATCCAGAAGGGGTTTGACAGCGGACCAATGGAAGAGGTCGATGTCCAGGAATGGATGAACGACATCAAGGCGCGGGGACGGCAGCGACTGGCCGCGCGCAAACGTGGCGAATAGATTCCGCAAGGCCCCACAAGCCGACCAAGATCTAGATTCGATCTGGGATTTCATCGCGTCGGACAGCGTTCGGGCGGCCGACAAGCAGATCGCGCGCATCGGCGAGATTTTCGAGATGCTCGTGGAAAATCCCTTGGCTGGCCGCGAACGGCGAGAATTGCGCGACAGCCTGCGCAGCTTCCCCGTTGGCAATTACGTGATCTTCTATGTCCCGCTGCCCGATGGAGTCGAGATCGTCCGCGTGATGCACGGCCGCCAGGATATCGGCTCTGACGACATGCAATAGTTGGCGGACTTGCTCGTCCTTACCCACCCACCACCAGATCGTCGCGGTGGATCATCTCGGACCTCCCGCTGATGCCGAGGATGGCCATCACGTCCGGGGAGGAGCGGCCCTTGATCCGTTCGGCGACCTCGGCATCGTAGGCGATCAGGCCGCGGCCGACCTCGCTGGTATCAGGACCGCGCACGATCACCGCATCGCCGCGGGCGAACTGGCCTTCCACCTTGATCACGCCGGCCGGCAGCAGGCTGGCGCCGGCACGCAGCGCCGTCACGGCGCCGGCATCGATGGTCAGCGTGCCTTTCGGCTCCAGCGTGCCCGCAATCCACCGCTTGCGCGAGGTGATGGGGTTGGCCGGCGTCAGGAACCAGGTGCAGCGGCCGCCGTCGGCGATCGCCTGCAGGGGATGCTCGATCTTGCCCGAGGCGATCAGCATATGCGTGCCGCCTGTGGTCGCGATCTTGGCTGCCTCGACCTTGGTGCGCATGCCGCCGCGCGACAGCTCGGACTCGGCGTCGCCTGCCACGGCCTCGATCTCCGAGGAGATGCTGTCGACCACGGGAATGAGTTTTGCGTTCGGATTGTTCTTCGGCGGGGCATCGTAGAGCCCGTCGATGTCGGACAGCAGCACCAGCAAATCGGCGCTCGCCATGGTGGCGACGCGCGCGGCGAGGCGATCATTGTCGCCGTAGCGGATCTCGTTGGTGGCGACCGTGTCATTCTCGTTGATGACGGGGATCGCGCGCCATTCCAGCAGCTTGCCGATGGTGGAGCGCGCATTGAGATAGCGGCGGCGCTCCTCGGTGTCCTGGAGCGTGACCAGGATCTGCCCCGCGCCGATGCCGTGGGCGCCGAGCACCTCTGACCAGATCCGCGCTAGCGCGATCTGGCCGACGGCGGCGGCCGCCTGGCTCTCCTCCAACTTCAGCGGGCCACGCGGCAATTTCAGCCGGCTGCGGCCGAGCGCGATCGACCCGGAGGAGACGACGAGCACGTCGCGGCCCTCGCGATGCAGCTTGGCCATGTCGTCGGCGAGCGCGGCGAGCCAGGAGGCGCGCACCTCGCCCTTGTCGGAATCGACCAGCAGGGCGGAGCCGACCTTGACGACGATGCGGCGGAATTGACTGAGTTCGGGGCTGGGCATGTGTGTATGTGTTGGCGCGTGTGACGGACTGCTCTGCATCGGAAACGGCGGAGCGACAGGCGGCGCCGGTTAAGGCCTGCTTTTGCAGCAGGACGATGGCCGGCGCAAGGCGGCCGAAATGGTAAACGGCGCTTGTCCGGGACGCTCGCCTGGCTCTAATTGTCGCCAACCATAATGGGCTCAAAGAGGAAACCGATGGATCGCCGCAACTTCATCGCCGGATGTCTCGGGTTGCCGCTGTTGGCGCAGGCGGGCGGATCGCAAGCGCAGGCCGGGCTGACAAAGATGATCTTCCCGTTCGCGGCGGGAGCGGGCGGCGACACGCTGTGCCGGCTGATCGCGCAGGAGATGGCGCCGGCGCTGCAACGGACCATCGTCGTCGAGAACCGTACCGGCGGCGACGGCCAGATCGGTATCAAGGCGGTGAAGGGCGCGAGTGCCGACGGCAGCATGGTGCTGGTGACGACCGGGCCGACCATGTACCTGCTGCCGATGGTGGAGACGACGCCGAGCTTCGACACGGCGAAGGATTTCATGCCGGTGTCGCTGTTGGCGCGGTTCGAATTCGCAGTCGTGATCGGCCCGGCGATTGACGCTGCCGATTTCAAGTCATTCGTGGCGTGGCTGAAGGCGCATCCGGACAAGACGTCGTTCGGGGTGCCGAGCAACGGCACCATTCCGCATTTCATGGGCTCCAAGCTCGAGAAGGATCTCGGCATTCCCTTGACCCGCGTGCCCTATCGCGGGAGCGCGCCTATCCTCAACGATCTCATCGGCGGCCATCTGTCGTTCGGCATCGTGACATTGGCCGATGCGCTGCCGCAGCACCGCGCCAAGGGCGTGAAGATCATCGCGGTCGCGAGCGCGGAGCGTTCGCCCTTCGCACCCGAGGTGCCGACACTGAAGGAGAGCGGCATCGATCTCGTCGCGGACGCCTGGTACGGCATGTGGCTCCCCGCCGGCAGCCCGCCGGACTTCGCCAGCAAGCTCGGCGCAGCCGCAAGCGCTGCGCTCGCCAGGCCCGAGGTGAATGAGAAGCTCACCGCGATCGGGCTGATCCCGGTCGGCAGCAATGCGGATGGGCTGACCAAGGAGCTCGCCGCGAACACGGCGTTCTGGCAGCCGATCGTGAAGGCGACGGGGTACAAGATCGAGAATTGAACGCCGCGCGCTACTCTATCCCCTCATCCTGAGGAGCCGCGGAGCGGCATCTCGAAGGATGAAAGGCCCGGCTGTAGCAGCGGGGCCTGCATGGTTCGAGACGGCGCTGTCGCGCCTCCTCACCATGAGGGGTTTTAGAGCTTCGCGCGTTGCGCGATCCCGTCCTTGATCGACGCGAGCTCGGCTTCGTCCCAGACACCGATCAGGATCCCGCCCTTCACCTGGAGCTGGTTGTCGGCATAGTTCGCGATCTTCTCGCGCGGCGTGGTGATGTGGTCGTTGGGATGCAGCGCCCAGTCGAACAGCTCGGCCTGAAGGCGAGCGATGATGCCGGCACACTCCGGATCGTCGCCGCGATCCAGAAACTCGTCCGGATCGGCTTCGAGATCGTACAGCATCGGACGGAAGCCGGAGGCGTGGATGTATTTCCAGCGGCCGTCGAACACCATGAACAGGCGGCAGCGCTCGATCGGCTGGTTCAGCTTCAGCCGCACATCCTGCATGGCGTAGTCGTATTCGGAGAACGCGACCGTGCGCCAGTCGGACGGCCTCTCGCCGCGCAGCAGCGGCAGCAGCGAGCGCCCTTCGAGGATGTGGCCCGGCACCTTGCCGCCGAAATAATCGACGAAGGTCGGCGCGAGATCGATGCCTTCCACGAGCGCGTCGCTGCGGGTGCCACGCATGGCGTCGGCTTCCTTCGACGGATCGATGATGATCAACGGAATCTTCGCCGACTGTTCGTGGAACAGATCCTTCTCGCCCATCCAGTGATCGCCGAGATAGTCGCCATGATCGGACGTGAACACGATCATGGTGGTGTCCAGCAGGCCGCGCGCCTCCAAAAACTTCATCAGCACGCCCATCTGGTCGTCGATCTGGGTGATCAGGCCCATATAGGTCGGGATCACCTTCTCGCGAGCCTCGTCGCGCGCCATGTTGCGGGAGTAGCGCATGTCCATGTAGGCGCCGAACACCGGATGCGGATTCTGGCGTTCGCGCTCGGAGCGGATCGCCGGGATCATGTCATCGGTCGAATACATGCTCGCATAGGGCTCGGGCGCGATATAGGGCCAGTGCGGCTTGATGTAGGACAGGTGCAGGCACCACGGCCTGCCGTCGGTCTCGGCCTCGCTGATGAAGTCCATCGCGCGCCGCGTCATGTAGGGCGTTTCGGAATGCTCGTCCGGCACGCGCGCGGCCTTGTCGGCATGCACCAGCAGCCAGCCGTTCTGCAGGGAGCCGTCGTCCGCTGCGCCTGAATTCGCCCAATGCTCCCAGGGATTGGGCGCCTCGAATCCCTGGCTGCGCAGGTACTCATCGTATTTCGGGCGCGGCCGTCCCGTCGGATGCAGGCCGTCGTCACGCTCATAAGGCTCGAACCCGCATTCGGCGACGTGCACGCCGATCATCGATTCCGGCGGAATGCCAAGCGCCTTCATGCCCTCGAGATCGGGCGCCATGTGGGTCTTGCCGACCAGCACGTTGCGCACGCCGATCTTTTTGAGGTGGTCGCCGAGCGTGGGCTCGCCGACGCGCAGCGGCCAGCCGTTCCAGTGCGAGCCGTGCGAGCGCATGTAGCGCCCGGTGTAGAACGACATCCGCGACGGGCCGCAGATCGGCGACTGCACATACGCCTTGCTGAAGAGCACGCCACGCTTGGCCATGGCGTCGATGTTGGGCGTTTTCAGCGTGGGATGGCCGGTGCAGCCGAGATAGTCGTAGCGAAGCTGGTCGCACATGATCCAGAGAACGTTCTTCGCGCGCGCCATGCTTCGCCCCTGCCGTTTCTTGATCTTTTAATGCTGCGCTATCGCGCCAGCGAAGACAAGCGGGCCGCTTGAGCGCGTCGGATTACGCCGACCACGGCTCCGCTTCGGCCGCGCTCTTCGCCTTGGCCGATACCGGGGCCTCGCCGATCACTTCGACAAGCGCGCGCAACGCTTCCTTCACGCCGTCGCCGGTGATGCCGGAGAGCAGCAGCGGTGTCTTCTTGGCGGCGCGTTTCAGCCGGTCCTTCTGCTTCTTCAACTCGTCCGGCTCGACCGCGTCGATCTTGTTCAGCGCGACGATCTCGATCTTGTCGGTGAGCAGGCCGCCATAGGCATTGAGCTCGTTGCGAACCGTCTTGTAGGCCTTGCCGGCATGCTCGCAGGTCGCATCGACGAGATGCAGCAGCACGCGGCAGCGCTCGACATGGCCGAGGAAGCGGTCGCCGAGGCCGGCGCCTTCATGCGCGCCTTCGATCAGACCGGGAATGTCCGCCAGCACGAATTCGCGGCCGTCGGAATTCACGACGCCGAGTTGCGGATGCAGCGTGGTGAAGGGATAGTCGGCGATCTTCGGCTTCGCCGCGCTGACCTTGGAAAGGAAGGTCGATTTGCCGGCATTGGGCAGGCCGACCAGTCCGGCATCCGCGATCAGTTTCAGTCGCAGCCAGATCCAGCGCTCCTCGCCGGGCTGGCCGGGATTGGCGTTGCGTGGTGCGCGGTTGGTCGAGGACTTGAAATGCGCGTTGCCGAAGCCGCCATTGCCGCCCTCGGCCAGCACGAACTTCTCGCCGACATCAGTGAAGTCGTGGATCAGGGTCTCGCGGTCCTCGTCGAAGATCTGCGTGCCCACGGGGACCTTCAGCACGATCGCCTTGCCGTTTGCGCCATGACGGTCCGAGCCCGAGCCGTTCTCGCCCTTCTGGGCCTTGAAATGCTGCTGGTAGCGGTAGTCGATCAGCGTGTTGAGGCCGTCGGCGACCTCGAGGACCACGTTGCCGCCGCGGCCGCCATTGCCGCCGGAAGGACCGCCGAATTCGATGAACTTCTCGCGGCGGAACGCCACGCAGCCGTTCCCGCCGTCACCGGAGCGGATATAGACCTTTGCTTCGTCGAGGAATTTCATGGGCCATAGGTAGGGCAGGCGGTCCCGCGCGGCAACCCGGACTTATCCCTGAATCGGCCGAAATCCTGCGAATTTGGCCCCGTGCTTAACCCGCAGGCCGTCTCCGGATCAGGAATTTCTGCATCCCCTCCAGCACCAGCTCCTTGCGCTGGTTGAATACGGTGCTTTTGAGCGTCACCGCGCCGGTCGTGCGACCTGGCACCAGCTCCGTGACCTCGAGCGCGGGATAGATGGTGTCGTCGGCGAACACCGGTTTGAGGAACCGGCTCGATTGCTCGAGGAAGCCGACCAGGGAGTCCTCGACCATGAACGGAAACAGGCCCGCGCCGGGCGCCGTGTGGATCAAGGTCTGGAAGCCGTGGGCGAGCAGATGCGGCATGCCGCGGCTGCGGCAATATTCCACGTCGTAATGCACGGGATGGGTGTCGCCGCTCGCGGTCTGGAAGGCGGCGAACACCGCCGAGGTCTGGGTGCGGCTCGGCAGCACGAAGCGCTCGCCGACCACGAAATCCTCAAACCAGCGTTGCGCGGGGATCATGCGATGCCGCGTCGGGTCGAATTCGGTCATGTCCATTCTCTCTGGTTCGGGAGGCGTCTATCGCTATCGCGCCGCGAATAGTGCGACAATCCGTTCAATCAGCAGATGCGGGCTTGTCCGGCGCGCCCACGTGATTAAAACGGCGCCAATGCCCTTCTTCAAGAATCTCTCCGCCTATGACGACCGCTCCGCACGCCTTGCCGGCATTGCGCTGATGGTGCTGTCGATCTTCATGTTCTCGTTCGGCGACGCCATGGGCAAGTTCCTCGTCGGGACCTATTCAGTGGGGCAGCTCTTGTTCCTGCGCGCCTGCGCCGCGCTGCTGCTGCTGTCGCCGCTGGTCTGGCGGCAGCGCCACCAGTTCCTGCATCTGGAGCGGCCGCGCCTGCAGCTGTTTCGCGTCGTGCTGTCGACGCTGGAAGTGGCCGCTTTCTTCCTCGCGACGGTCTATCTGCCGCTCGCCGACGTCATCACCTATTATCTCGCGGGCCCCATCTTCGTCACCGCGATGTCGGCGATCTTTCTGGGCGAGAAGGTCGGCTGGCGGCGCTGGACGGCGATCCTGATCGGCTTCTGCGGCGTGCTGATCGCGTTGCGGCCGTCGGCCCAGACGGTCAGCCTGCCGGCGCTGATCGCGCTCGGCGGCAGTCTGTCGTTTGCGACCCTGATGCTGATCACGCGCAGCCTGCGCAAGACGCCCGATATCGTGATGGCGTCGTCGCAATTCATCGGCACGTTCTCGCTGGGTGCCGTGCTGTCGGCATTCCACTGGGTGCCGCCGACACCGGGCAGCCTCGCGATCTTCGCGCTGGCGGGGTGCGTCTCGGTGACGGCGCTGCTCTGCGTCAACCGCTCGCTCAAGCTGGCACCGGCGAGCGTCGTGGTGCCATATCAATATTCGATGATCGTCTGGGCCGTGATCTTCGGCTTCGTCGTGTTCGGCGACGTGCCGTCGATTGCCACCATCATCGGCGCCGCCATCATCATCGGCGCTGGGTTCTACATCTACTTGCGCGAACGCGATCTCGGCCGCCCGAGCAACGAGGTGAATCCGCCAGCGTAGCTGCAGCCACACCGTCGTCCCGGGGCGCGCGAAGCGCGAGCCCGGGACCCATACCCACAGGACGTCGTTTTGCGATAACTGGGAGTGGGAGCTTTGTCCCACACTTCTCCCTGGGGTTATGGGTCCCGGGCTCGCGACTTTGTCGCGCCGCGGGACGACAGCAGTGTATGTGGCCGCGCGCCCTACCGCATCCGTCGCGCACTGCTCCAGTTCTTCAGCGACGACCACACGCCGCGTGACAGGCGGAAGCAATCGACCGGCGTGGACGAGCCCAGCGCGAGGAAGCGATGCAGCTGGACGCCGCTCCACTGGAAGCCGCACTTCTCCAGCACGTTGCGCGAGGCCGGATTGGTGACGCGCGCACCCGCATAGAGATGATCGTCCTCGAACTCCTCGAAGAAGAAATCGATCGCGCCGCGCGCGGCCTCGGTGGCAAAGCCCTGGCCCCAATGCTCGACGCCGAGCCAGTAGCCGAGCTCGGCATTGTCGGGCGTGGAGCGGTCGATGCCGACCATGCCGACCGGCCCGGTGTCGTGCTCGATCAGGAACACGGTCTCGCTGCCGAGCGCGGCGGTGGCGCGGACGAATTCGACGGCGTCGTCCTGCGAATAGGGGTGTGGAAGGCGACGGGTGTTTTCCGCGACACGGCGGTCGTTGGCGAGGTGGGCGATGGTCCTGACGTCGGCGAGAGTCGGGCGCCGCAACGTCAGCCGCTCGGTGGCGACGACGCTCGGTCTCGCCTCCCGCAAGGTCACGCTCGAGAAATCCTGCAACATGTCCGGCTCCGTCAAAGTCACTAAGTGAAAAGTGAGCAAGTCAAACGAAAGGGGAGGCCGGTTTCCCTGCCTCCCCTGGAGCCGTCTTGTGGACTCCGCCGGTTCGGTCAAGGACCCGGCGGACTCCAAATTTGGTCCACCGTCTATTCAGCCGCCTCGGCGATCGGGAGTACCGATACGAATGTGCGGCCGTTGGCTTTGGCTTGGAACGTGACGCGACCCTCGATCTTGGCGAACAGAGTGTGGTCCGTGCCCATGCCGACATTAAGGCCGGGATGCCAGGTGGTGCCGCGCTGACGCGCAATGATGTTGCCGGGAATCACGACTTCGCCGCCGAACGCCTTGATGCCGAGGCGCTTGCCCTTCGAATCGCGACCGTTGCGCGATGATCCGCCTGCTTTTTTGTGAGCCATGGCTCGTCTCCAAAATCCTGCGTATTTCTAGATCAATTCCTTGACGGAATCATTTCACAATTTCTCACGCATCAATTCGTGATTGCGCGTGATCAAATTATGCGGCGGCTTCTTCGGTGGTCGCTTCCTTGGCGACCTTCTCCCGCTTCGGACGCGGGCCCTTGGTGGGCTTGGCGCCGTCTGTCAGGATCTCGGAGATACGGAGGACCGTGATCTCGTCGCGATAGCCGCGCTTGCGGCGCGAATTCTTGCGGCGGCGCTTCTTGAACGCGATGACCTTCGGCCCGCGCTTGTGGTCGAGCACCTCGACCGCAACGGACGCGCCTGCGACCGTCGGGACGCCCAGGACCGGCGTGTCACCGCCGAGCACCAGCACTTCATTCAGCTGTATGATCGAGCCGACTTCGCCTTCGATCTTGCCTACTTCGAGAACATCATCCGGCACGACGCGGTATTGCTTGCCGCCGGTTTTGATGACTGCGAACATCGTTTTTTCTCCGTGTTCAAATCCCGGCCTCGCGACGAGAATCGTCCGGGCCGGCTTTTTGTCAGTCGCTATGGGTTTATGCGCGTTTTGTGCGGGCGGGAGTTATCCCTTTGAAAACCCACGCAAAAACAAACAGCGCGAGAAACGCCCCGCGCCGGTTGCGGGACTTATAGCCGCCGGACGCGGAGAGTCAAGGAAAAGCGCCGAAAACCGAAGAGTTTAGGGCAATTCACCCGCAATCCAGGAGGTTACAGGGCCTGCGCATGGAGGATCTCGTGGCTCTCCCATCGGTCCCATTGGCTCATGCCCGCCCCCAGGGTGCGCTCGGCCATCAGCCGGCACGACAAGGACCCGGTCTGGTGATTGACGTCGATGCGGTTGATGGACAGGAAGATCCTCCCATCATTGGTCGGGACCTTTCCGACGGAACTTCCGCATCCCAAAACCGCGATCGGAGGTGGTCCCGGTATCGACGCAACGCGAGGGATATGCTTGTGCCCGTGAAGCACGGCGGCAAATCGACGCTGGCGGACGAAGTCCACGAAATCGGTGGCGTCCTCAAGCTGGTCGGTCTTCTCGAAAAATCGTCCCAGTATCCGCTCGTAGAACGGCCTTGCATACCAGGCGGGATTATCGACCGGGAGCGGATGATGATGGAGTACGCCAACCAGCGTGTGATCCCGCCAATCGCGCTTGTGGTCGATTTCGTTGCCAACGTCGGCAAATTGCTCCGGCCCAATCTTGCCCGCGGCCAGACGGCCGCCGGCCACTGAATTGAAGCAGACTAGACCAAGAGGCCGATCATCGAACCATCGCACGCGATTTGTCGGGAGCTTGATCGCGTTTCTCAGGTTTTCGCTCAGATAGCCATCTGTTCGGACGTCGTGGTTGCCCAAAACGAGGATCGGTGGTTCCTCCGTGAGGTTTTGCGCTGTGTCGAGGAACTGTCGCGCCGAATTGTAGTACTCGTCTTTGGGATCGTCGATCAGATCGCCGCTGATGACCAAAACGACCTTTTGCCCATTCGGTATCTCGTGGATTTGATTCCGCAACAGTTGTTGCAGGCGGGGCAAGCTCGTCGCTGCCTCGGTGCTTCCGATGTGAAGGTCGCTGATATGCAGCAGCGTCGTGGTTGATGCTGCAGTAGCTCTGGCCTCTGGAAATCTCCTGAAATATTCGGCCTCGAATGTCTTTAATCCGCGAAACCTGGAAATCTTGAGGTTGGACAACGCCCATCCCGCGCATTCGCGGACAGCAGCCGGCGTCTTGCCTGCAAAGGGCAGAAACACGGAATCCTTGTTGGGTCTCCAGAACAGCAGCCCGGGCCACCGCGTCATTGCGTTCAACGCAGTCTGAAATGGGGGGAAGACGTCCAGCAGCGCTTGCGGGTGATCGTCGAGATCCCGGGGCTGCATGATCAGGCCGTCGTCTTGCCACTTCACCTCATGGACGAGATCGTGAAGAAATTCTCGAGAGGCCAGAAAACGATCCAGCTCCACATTCTTCATCGATGGCACGATCATGCTGATCCAGGGATAGTGCGAAAGCAGTTGCTGCAGCGACTCGAGGAGTTGAAGGGGAATCTCCTGCCCGTAGGGAATCCGGCTCAATTGCTCACGTGCCGCCTCAGCGACCCGGCGCACCTTGTCCTCGTTGCCGCGAGAGGAGACAAAACGCTCCGGCAATTGGCTTAGGAACATTTCCAGCGATTCGTGCTCATCAGGCGCGGCACGCCGGGGAATGTGTCCGCCAGGCTGAAGCAGATGGGCCAACCAGTTGACGGTGGCCAGGTCGAAGGCGATTCCCATTCGATCCACCTCCCCCGCAATCTGAGGGTGAACAATATACCATGTATCCCCGGACGTGGCCAGAACTGTGCCATGGGCAACGCAACCAAACGGGTTCCCGTTTGTTGTCCCACTGGATTTTCGCGATCGGGCAGGGCTTTCATGGCAACGGACGAACTGGTCAAGACGACGACGGGCATCGCCGCCCACGGCGCGGCGCGGCTGCCGTCGGTGGATATCGACAGCTTCAACATCGAGATGAAGGACGAGGACGGTTTCCTCGGCGACCGCGCCAGCAAGGGCGCGTTTCGCGACATCCTCGAGCGCTGGCGCAAGCCGCTGCGCAAGTCCGGCGAGGACCCGTTCGGCAAGGAGCCATCGGATGAGATCAGCAAGAAGACGCTGGACGCCATCCTGATCGGCGATGACACCGAGGCCTGGGCCGTGGTGCATAGCGCCATCGAGGACTTTGCCCAGGAGCTCGCTTACGTCACCCGTCGCTTCCTCAAGAGCAAGGCCTGGGCCAAGACCGAGCGCATCGTCGTCGGCGGCGGCTTCCGCGATTCACGGCTCGGGGAGCTTGCGATCGCGCGCACCGGGATCATCCTCAAGGCCGAGGATTTCAAGATCGACATGGTGCCGATCCGCGCCCATCCCGATGAAGCCGGATTGATCGGCGCGTTGCATCTGGCGCCGTCCTGGATCTTCGAGGCCCATGACAGCATCCTCGCCGTCGACATCGGCGGCACCAACATCCGCTGCGGCCTGGTGGAGACCGGCTGGAAGAAGGCCAAGGACCTCTCGAAGGCCAAGGTCGTGAAATCCGAGCTGTGGCGTCATGCCGATGACGAGCCGACCCGCGAGGGTGCGGTGAAGCGGCTCATCAAGATGCTGAAGGGGCTGATCACCGAGGCTGAGAAAGACGGCTTCAAGCTCGCGCCCTTCATCGGCATCGCCTGTCCCGGCGTGATCAACGAGGACGGCTCGATCGAGAAGGGCGCCCAAAACCTGCCGGGCAATTGGGAGAGCAGCAAGTTCAACCTGCCGGCGAGCCTGATCGAGGGCATCCCCGAGATCGGCGAGCACGACACCGCGATCCTGATGCACAATGACGGCGTGGTTCAGGGCCTCTCCGAGGTGCCGTTCATGCAGGATGTCGATCGCTGGGGCGTGCTCACCATCGGCACCGGGCTCGGCAATGCGCGCTTCACCAACCGCCGCAAGGAGAACGGCAACGGAAAAGACCGGGATTCTACTGAGAACGGCAAGAAAAAGAGTAAGGCGGACAAGGAGTAACCTTGACTGGTTAGGTTAAGGACCGGATTGCGTTGCGGCGCACAGGACACTCGCTAGGGTCGAATCGTCGCCTCACCCTGGCCGGCGAAGCCGCCCTTCCCAGCCAGTATTTCAATGAGCGGCACGGGACCGCCAGTGTTTACCGCGTCTGGCGGTCCCACCCCTGTCTTCAGCTCCAGCCGATCCGCTGAAAAAACGCCGCGATCTCCGCGGCCGCGCGATCCGGATCTTCCCGATGCGGGAAGTGGCCGACGCCCGGAAACATCGCAAGATCGAGATCGCCAAACGTCTCGCCGAGACGATCGGTCCAGGCATAGGGAAACAGCGGATCGTGCTCGGCCCAGCGCACGCGGGTCGGCACGTTGATCGGTGCCAGCTGCGGGGCTTCGCCCTTCATCATCGCAACCCGTCCGGCATGCGAGGCGCGATAATGCGCAAAGCCGCCGGCGAGGTTGCCTTCTCTGAAGAAATTGTCGGCGAAAGCGTCGAGAACATCGTCGAAGGCGCTCTTCCGATGCGCCCAACCCTTGAGGAAGTGACCGATATAGAGCCGGCAGCTCTCGCGGCTCGCGCCGACGAGCCGCTCGGCTATCTCCATCTGATGGAAAGACTGATACCAGATGTGGTTGAGTCGATCAGGCGCCGCCATGCGCGGCCCGATGCCGGGATAGACGAAGTCGAAGAAAAACAGCCCCGCGAGCCGCTCGGGCGCCTGCCGGGCCAAAGGCTGCATCACGGCGCCGCCGACATCGTGGCCGACCACGGCGAATCGCTCGATGCCGAGCCCGTCCATCAGCGCCAGCATGTCCGCCGTCCGGCCCAAAAGGCCCGTCCGGCTTGTCGCTGTCGCCGAAGCCGCGCAGATCGGGCGCGATCAGCATGAACCGGTCCGAAAGCCTTGATATCACCGGCTCCCAGGTCAGCCAGAATTCCGGCCAACCATGCAGCAAAAGCAGCGGTTTGCCTCGCCCAGCGCGGACCAGGTGGAAATCGGCGCCATTGGCGTTGATCGTCAGATGCTCCACGGCAGTTCCTCCCGGCGATGAGAGCGCTTTCGAGCGAAGTAGACCCGGTTCGCGTCAATAAAACGCGTCAAAACAAGAAGCTGGAGCCCCGTTCGGATTCATCGGACCGGAGACGGCTCCGGGGTGGGGGCTGAAAGAGGCAGCGGATTTTCCCCTTTCGCGCCTTGTCTGGCCCGCCATCCTCGCCTATTAACGCCCCCAACCACAGGGGCCCTGCTCCTTACTTGGCGCCTTCAGGAGAGGTGGCAGAGTGGTTGAATGCACCGCACTCGAAATGCGGCATAGGTGCAAGCCTATCGGGGGTTCGAATCCCTCCCTCTCCGCCATATCCATTTAGCGGCCCTTTCTTTTCAATGGCTTGAGTGAAGTTTTGTCTAACCCGACGTTTTGGTTAGACAGTTTTTGTTCGCGTTCTCCCCCTGGCGACGCGTCGATCGCCTGCTCAGCGAGCCGCTCTTGATTGGCAGCCGCCGTGTATCTCGCGACTTCCTTGTCGGTGACGTGACCCGTCACAGCCTTGATCTGCTGATTGCTGCAGCCAACCTCGGCAAGCCGTCGAGCCGCTGCCTTGCGCAAGCCGTGCGCTGAGCATTGCGGCAGCCCGGCCTCGTCGCAGCGATCGCGAAACCAATTTCCGAAGCCGGCGGCGCTGAACGGTTTTCCGTACTGGGTAACGAGGAACGTGAGATTCGAGCGCGGCGTCTTTTCGAGCACCGCAGCGAGTGAAGGATGAATCTTGATCGATAGGCGCTTGCTCGTTTTGATCTGGCGCACCTTTATCTTGGTGGCCTCGACGTGCTGCCAACCCATGACGACTGCATCTGAGCGACGTTGCCCCGTGTACAGCATGAGCGCGAATGCCAGCCTTGCCTTGCTTCCGAGCGGATGGCGCGTTTCAAACGCCAGGATCTCACCCTCTGTCCAGGTGTGGAATCCATCATTGCGGATCTTGAAGCCTTTGACCCGAAACGTCGGATCGTCTTTCCGCAATCCGATGTCGATCGCGAAACCCATCAATGTCCGGAGCCTATCGAGAAGGTTGTTGGCAGCGGAAGGCGTGTCCGACTTTGATCCGATGATCGCTTTGATATGCTGGCGTTGGATAGTCGCTACACGCTTCTCGCCATGCTCATTGCGAAATCGCTCAAGGATGCCTCGAAACGTTGCCTTGGTGCTCTCGGCACACCCCTTGAATTCGGGAGAGAGGTAATAAGCAGCGATCAGAGCCGAGATCGAACCGGGCTTGATGCGCTTTGAGCCTGGCCCGACAATCGGCGCCGGCGCTCGATCCAAAAATGCATGATACTCAGCCATGAATTCAGGTGTCCAAGGCGCAGCTTTGAAGTAATAGCTCTCCTGACCCTTCCGCCGCGCGCGCACACGCATTTTGCCGTGACGATCGGGAAACTCCGACACGTATCGCGGCAGACGTTTCGTCATTTCAGCACCGCATCCCACTCGTTCTCTGCTCTCGCGTCGCTCGACTTAATCGGCTCAGCGAACAGCACCTCGAGCACGCAATCGGAATATTTCACGCCGGTAATGCGCTCAATCGGAATGCCGGCCGCGACTGCTCCAGCGATCATGCGAGAGACATCGGCTTTCGTTAGTCGAGCAGCGCGCGACATCACTCAGCACTCCCTTTCCCGCCTTGGAGAAGCGCGACTCGAACTGCCTTGTCGATGAAGTTGAGCCAAACGACGGTCGCGGCAATCTGCCTGCCATGACGTGAAGAGAACGCCTCGATTAGCGGCGTGCCATCAATCATTTGGATGACCTTGCCGTCTTCCAATTCAGGATAGACGATTAAAACCGTAAAATCGCGGCCCGCGTACAGTTCCCCAGGCGCACGGTTCTTGTCGCCAAAGTGAGTGAATTTTCGCGCGACTTTGACGCCGGCGGACGGGTGCAGGCCGCAGTGCCGATGGAGGTGAACCGCGATCGCAACCTCAAGCGCTGTCCGCAGGCTGATCCCGTGTCCAGTACCAGCCTCAGCTTGCCGATCCGTCTGGCCCAGCTGAAAATGCCCTCGCTGAAACCACGAAAAGACGGTGTTGATATTCCCGCCGGAAGCCCTTGCGACTTCCTTCATCGTGAAGCGCGGCGCGTCAAGGTCGACGGATGGCGCGGCCTTCGCGGCGCGAGGTTTGTCCAGAACGGCCATGTGACGAATCACTCCGATATGCGATCGCATGATGATCGTCATGCGGTCGCATACTGTCAACCGGTTTGGTTAGACACTTTCGGAGAGCGGCACCACTCCCGTGCCGGGTAGCAATTCAGCTCCGACGAGCGCAGCGACGTTCTCGAGCAACTGACGATGCGAGCGCGCGCCAGCGTCGGCCGCCTGCACCGTTGCAGCGTCGGTCCACAGATCGCTGTTAACCAGCGCGCAAAGCCGAGCCTGCAGGATAATGTCTTCAACCGTTCGCGGCTGACAGCTCATGATCCGAGCCTGCAGATCGATCAGCTCGGAATTCAGAGCTTGCCACCCGGCTAGCTCTGGATCGTCGACGATCGCGAAATCGTCACGACGCCTCTGCTCTCGCCAGCGACCATAGAAATCCGCGAACCTTTCGGCCAGGCCCTGAGGGATGCCATTGCTCGGCGTGGCCGCGACCGACGGTGCGGTGACGAGCGGCAGGGCAGCAGTTGAACTTAACGCAGACATAACGCTTCTCCGAGTGACAGGAACACACTTGGCGCCGGCAACGTGGCCGGGCGTCGGAGAGGGTGGCAGAAGTTGATTCGCGGAAAGTTTACGATCCGCGCCAGGCGGAAACATCGGACGTTCGATCGTCATGCGATTGCTCTCGGTATCGGCCTATCAGGACCGTCGCCGGTGGCGGACCGGCAGCCGGGAGCTGATAACCAGCCGAGAGACTGGCGGCGGCGCTTTTAAGGGTTGCCCCTCTGGACATGGCGCGGCCCTCCCGGCCATATTGGCCAGGTCAAAGCGCACGCCAATGCGCCTTAGCATTCAGCCGCGCCCCTCCCGACGCCAATCGGAAGCATGCTGACCAGGCATGGAGCGGCTATATCTCGGTCCGGGTTATCAGGCCCACGGACAGATTCCCTGATTTGCAGCCGATTGCCAAGCCCTTCAAAGGGCGGCTTTCGCGCATCCGCAGGTTGATATACGCTGCTAACTATACTTTCGGGCTGGAGGGAATTCATTTGTCTAACGGCGGCTATTCGATCGTAGAATCGGCTTTTGCAAAATGTCGAACGCGCAGCTCGTGGGACGATTGGTTCGCGCATTTTGAGCGCCCTGCTACCGACCATGAAGAGGCAACCTAATCAACGATCATACGCCGTTGATTGCCCAGAACAGCAAAATCATTCCGCAAGGTAGCTATTACAACTACACCTTCATTCGGTTGAAGGCAGATAGGGTTACATTCCCGAATCAACAGTCTGGACCACGTCTTGAGCGACCTTTTAGAGCAAATCCTGCGCGCAACCGAAAGCCTTGTAGCGACCTCGAATGAAGAATTCGCCGCGTGCGTGCGAGCAGCACTGCAACAATTTATCAGCTCCGACTTCACAGTTGGCTCGGCTTCGGTCGTCGACAATAGCGGAAGAAGGACGCCGAGCTATCCGGTGGTAGTGTATCGGAAGGCGGCAAGGGAAGCGGGCGAAGAGCTAGAAATAATACCGTCCGACCGCGTCGCCGTTGTGATCGAGATCTGCGATGACTTGAACGAAGAGCGTCTAAGCGAAGCTTATTCGCGCGTCGCAGAAGTGAAGCACCTAGCTAAGACACCCGTTCCAAAAGGCGAGACGCGAAGCAATATCACCTTGGGCATTGTTTTGGCCGCGAATTCCTCGGCTCCGCTCGACCGACTCGCGGATAAGCTGTACAGGATAAATTGTGCGACACCGCACAAGCAATGGCTCGACATGATCGTCGTGGCTTCTGTCGGCGTCATCAACTATGCAATTCAATTCCCCGGTGAAAGTCTTTCCGGTGACCTCCTGCCGCCAGCGGAAGGTGCTTTTGCATCGCCAGCCCCGCCCGCGTTTTATGTCACCATCGTGATGCGTCCAATCGGCGTAGGCTCGTTTGGCAAGATGGTCGCCTTCATGGTCGGGCACCTAGTATTCTTCGCTCCCGACGTTGCCGGAAAACAACTCGATTGGTCCCCAATGATGGAGGGGCAATCGAACAACGTAATCACCACATTGGGTTTCCAACCAAGCGTGCAGGGAGGATTCGTCCCGGTGCCAACTGAGGGCTACACCGGAAAGTTCATACCTAATAAGCCGGTTCATCTCGAAGGTCCACACGGCGAAGTTCTCGCGGCCCTTCAATTCATGAAGTGGCATACCGGTGGCGTGGTGTTGATGGCCGGGAAGCTGCCTCTTGAAGGGCTGTTGGTATTTCTTCCGAATTTTAAGCCTGAGTACACGAGAGTCATAAGACGCCCAACGCATCAGATTTCTCCGGTCCTTCCGATCACGCAAGTAGAATTTGGTCAGCTTATTTCGAATATCCAACAGCGCACGAACTTTCGGATTCGAAAGGAGACGGGCGGCATAGTTATGGAAAAGTTTTTAGATGAGGGGGCAAGCAGCCCCTTCATCGCTCGATGCACCCTCGGACTGCTGCGTATCCGAGAGAACGTGTTGACCGATCTATCGAGGCGAAATGATTTCGACAAGCGCTTCGAAAGCACGTTCTCATCGCTGTTAACTGCGCGCGCGGCAAGTAACGATCTTCGGGAACTGTGGGCGCGGCATCGCGAGCAGGTCGTATCGGGAGCAGCCGCCCAGATCGAGGGAGGCAACGTTCGCATTCTTGAGAATATCAATAAGCAGCTCAGCGAAAGCTTCGAGTCATTTTTGAACGCGTCTGCGCGTGCAGTAAAGACCGGCGTTCAGGGCCTGTGTACCTTCATGGGGATAGACATTGGGTTTCTCTTCAGAAAGCAGTCGGCTTTTGAAGCCGGCATAGAGCGATTGCGCCGTGCCGATGCGCCGCTCTCGAATTATCTCGTCGAGACGAGAAAGTGGACGGAACGGCTCCTGCTGCTACGAAACGATCTTGAGCACGAAATCTGGGAATTCCCCAAAGTGCGGTACTCTGTCGAAAATAACGAGGTGCATGCGACTGAGCCAAAGATTTCGGACGAGAACGTTACGGTGGTCGTTGAGTTTTTGCTCGACCGGACACTGTGCTTCTTTGAAGAAATGGTTGCTTATGTACTTAAGACCCACTTGCCTGCCGAGATCACGCTCACGGAGATTGCTCTCGCTCAACGAGATATCGAGGCACCTGAGCGATTTCGGATCACTCCTGCAAATGGGGGGGAGCCGCCATGGACACTCAGCTATCACGCTAGCAGGTTCGAAGACACGTAAGCAGAGCGACCGGAAGCGGGCTCAGAGCCCTATTGGATAGAATTTCGCGATTAGGATCCCAATGCGTCCACATGTTCAACATGCCGCAGCGCAAGCGGTAAAGCGTGTCTTGGCCGGCAGCTTGTTCGATGCTCAAGAAATCCTGGTGCTCGTGCAGCTTGTAAAAGTCCAGAATAATGGCACCGTGAATCCCAGGTTGAATGACGCCGGCGCAGGCGGGGCGGGTGCGATGATTCGGAACGCCATGATCTCGCGCTTAGTGATGTTAGTATCGCGTTGTTATGCCAAGCCTAAGGAAGGTGACTGGCATCTGTACCGAGCCTTTGAATTGCTCAAAGAGCAGAAGGTGCGAGCTCATTTCCAAGCAGACGACGGGGCTCTCACGGAAGCAACATCGACGTTCGAACAGCTGAAGGGCGATCATAGGCAGGAAAAGGTCAGGAATTTTCGCGACAAGTTCACTGCGCATCTCGGCGATCCGAAGGACAAGCCAATGCCGAATTACGAAGAGCTGTTTGATTTCGCGGTTGCAACAGTCGAGTGCATTGAGAAGTTCGCTCGTGCTTTAAAAATATGGGAAGGCAGCGTTTCGCAAAGTGCCGAAGCAGATGCGCAAGCTGCGGCTTTCTGGGCTCCCTGGACGAATGGCGGAGAGCCTGGCTCGAATGAGAGTGCAGCCTTGAATCCTTGAACCCTAATCCAAAACGCCATGATTTTCGCGGTTTCGCAGATAGAGCGAAACACGAGAGGCCTGGTCGAGAATAGCCGCCCGTACCTTTCTTGATCTCCGCGGAAAGGGGACGACCTTCCTCCGATAGAAGATCGCCCCCAGTCGTTCAGCCTCGAATCCTTGAACCCATGCTACGTCGTCGGGGCGGGCAGGATCCTTCTCGTTGTTCGCCGGGCTGCGGCAGCGTCAATGTCTGCCCCGAAACCGATTAGACGCCGGCGCCGGCAGGGAACGCGCCGTGGACGAACGCAGCCGGCCGCTTGACCGCCATCGCGAGCCGCTCCTCGGCGCGAACCGTGAGCATGTTTTTGATGAAGTTGTCGCGATCTTCCGAGCTGACAAGCACTTCGGCGTCGAGCCGATCGAAGATCTGCGCGCCGTCGAGGAAGGCGCCGACCAGAAATTCGCCGGCGGCCATCGCCGGTGTCCCGACAACAGGCCGTCCCCAGATCGTCGTGATAGGCGGACCGAATGGGCCTCCACCGATGTAACGATCGTCACCATCCTTGATGATCTTCAACGACTCCAAATCGTTGTCATTGAGGACGATGCCGGTGGCCGGCAGCAACGCGACTTCGCTCTGGGCGATTGCGTGTGCAAGCGTGTCGAATGCCGTGTCGCCGGTGCCATCGCGACTGGTTTCGTAGGCGGCCGCCTGAGGGATGATGCCGTAAATGTGCTGACCGGCGCCGCTTCCGAGCAGGAGCTCCTCCTCCTCCTTGACGCTGAGACCGTAGCGCAGCTCGCCGTCGATCGTCGACTGCAGCATCGGCGCGTCGTCCATAGCCTGACGAGACACGGGCACCCAATGCGCGATCGTGCGCACCGGGGCGTCGGCCTCGGTCCAGGCCAGCACCGATTCGGGCTTCTGAGCGCCCTCGGTAACCACTGCCGCATTGTTCGTGCGGGTGGTCTGCCGGACATAGTTCACCGAGTTGCTGTTCGTTGTGCCTGGCGCGATCAGGCCGCGGATGGTCAGCCGGCGTTTCGGCATGCCGACGATCTCGCCGCGCCGATCGGGCGCAATCATTCCGCCGGCGGACGTGCTGGCGGAAGTGATGGCCTGCACCACCGCAGAGATATTCCCGCGGCCGGCCGAGCCGCCGAAATTTTTGAAGGCCTCGGAGCGGACGAACACCTCGCCCGGCGACTCACTCGAGCCGCCGCCAAAGCGTCCGCCGCGAGCTCCATCGGCCAAAAGCTGTTCGATATCGCGATTACGGGTTTCGAGATCATCGAGCCGCCGTTGGGCAGCGTCGACGCGGTTGCGCATATCGCCGCTGATCCGGCTGATTTCGTCGCCGATCTGGTGGAGTGTCCGCTGGACGGGATCGCCTTCGTTCCTTGGAAAGCCGACGACTGCCCGCGGCTGGTTGACCGCGAGGGCGGCAATGGCAACGTGCGGCATTGCGCGCCGCAAGTTCATGCGAATGGTGGTCATAATGCGCTCCTTTCGAGCGGGATTGGATGATCTCGCGGTGAGACAGGCTTGCGCTCGCCTCGAGCGAGGTGATTTCGATTTGAGAGAAAATGAAGATCCGGGTTGGCTACCGGTCCCAGCGCCTGGCATGAGCTTCGACAGCGTCGCGCGTGTCGGGCCTCTAACCGCCGACTCGAAACTCGCGGCGGTTGAAGCGCGATCAAGCTCGATTATTTTTCTGAACGCTGTCAATTGAAATTTTTCCGGCATTGCGCGCCGGCTGTTAGCAGCTCGCGCTCGAAGGCGTCAGCAGCATCGCGCAACCGAGAAATCACGACCGCCCCACCTTCCGATCGCGCTGCGCGCACCAGCGCTGCCGCCAACATCGAATGCTCCGCCATCTCGGCCGGCACGCCGACAGCGACCAGATCGTCGACATGACGATGCCAGACGCGAGCAAGGTTCTGCTCAACGGTTGTCGGATTGGTTGTAAGCATGCTGGCAACGGTGCGATTCGCGTTTTCAGACTTCGACATCGGGAGTTTCTCCGGTTGAGGTTGAGAGGTTTCGTTTGGCCGCACTACGCGATGCCCAATTCACCCGCGACCAATCCGATCGTTGCGCTTTCGCCTGAGCGACGCGGCAGGGGGCACTGCAAAATCGCTGGGGCCGGCCGCGGCGCCGAACAATTTCGAACGGGTTTCCGCAGACATCGCAGGAAGTCGACTGCGCCAGCGGCAGCGAGAGCTGCGGGAATTTATTCGTTCGATTGAGGGCCTTAATCGCAGTCGACGACCGCGCGTCGCCTGTAAGGCATTGATCTGACTCAAGACTTTTTTGAGCGGTCATGGTGATGGTCCGTTGGAGGTCGAAAATTCGGTTCGGCAAGGAAAAAAACCTGCGAGTGAGAGAGAGGCCGGTCTCAGCGCTCGCGTTCTGGCGACTTTTGACCCGCCCCCGGCTTCGAAACTGCTGGCGATTTGTCAGGGGTTTCCAAAGCAGCTCGCCGCGCGCGGTCATGGCGGCGGCCGCGCCAAGCGCACCGATGCGGCGAAGCTAGTCAGAGCGGCATCGTCGAGCTCACCGCGACGTTGCAGTGTGGTGAGCCTTGCGCGCTGCGCGTCGCTCAGCTCACCTAGGATCAGCCAACCTTCAGATCCGAGCCGCTGAGCTATGCGGTTCTGGACGACCTCTGTCGGCTCGCACTTCCCTTGGAAAGCCTGCAGACGCTCCTCGGCGGAATTAGCAGTTTTTCGCGCTGGAGGTTCTAATGGAGGTTCTATTGAAGGTTTATGCCGCACAGCTGTGCGGTACGGTGACCGGGCCTGGTGCGGTATGGTGGCCGGCCCTGGTGCGGCATGGCGCGGCGTTGTCGCAGGCGCATTTGAGGGCTTCGACCGAGCCGCAGATTGCGGCTTGGACTTTTCTGCAACACCCATTGCGAGATAGTAACGCCGGCCCTGCCATTGGCCGCGACGACCTGGGCGCCTTTCGACGCGCACTAGGCCGAGCTCAACCAGGTTTTTAATCCGCCGCTGGACGGTATCGATGCTTTGCTCGGTATCCCTAGCGAGTGTTTCTTGGGTAGGCCAGCACTCGCCCCGCTCATCTGCGTAGTTCGCCAAGGCAAGCAAGGTTAACTTATTGGGGGCGCTCCCGGTGATTTGCTTAGCGGCCCATGCTGTGGCTTCCCAGCTCATGACTGATCGCCCTCGCGCCGGGTGTGACAGATCGGCTCGAGCAATTCAGCCAGGAAGCGCGCCCGGACGGTCGAGCGGGTTGCCCGCCAAACAGCGCGAAGCGTCCGCAACTCGTCGGCTGCGCCGCTCGCCCTCAGCATTCCGTCCCTGATGCGCTGCCGGACGGCTGGATCGGCCATACGGGCCTTGGTCGATTCGCTGATTTTAGCCCGCTCCGCGGGGTCGCTCAGCTGCGCGCGCCGGGCCGCCGAGATCTTGGCGTTGGTTTCCTGGTTATGCTTCCAGCCGCCTGGTTTCATGACGGCCTCCCCGATCGGTGCGAGCTCGCGCAATCCTTCCGAATTGGAAGTCTTGTGCGGGCCGGCCTTGGTGCGGAAAACGGTGCCGACAGGGAACAGTTTCTGGAAGCCCCAGCGGCAATTGTGCGCTCGCGGCACAATTCTCTGGCGGCCGCCTCTGGCAGGTTAGACGTTCGGGAAAATACTCGTTTGGTCTCAATGGTCCAATTTTGCAGGGTTAGACAAGCTAACCTATTGGAAAGACTGCTTGACAGCAGTCCCTCCCTCTCCGCCATATCAAAACGGCTTTGAGAAAGCCCCGTCAAAGACAGCCTCTCTGCGTCGCGGCAGCCTCTGGTGTCGTCCCCGGGGGACCATAATCTGACACCGCACTTGCGACCGGCCGCAAAGCTTCTCCACAATGGCCCCCTAGCGAGGGCCCGGTCGAGGATCTGACGGATGACCGCCAAAATCGATCTCCTCACGCTGCAATTGTTCGTGGCGATCGTCGAGGAGCAGAGTATCGCGAAGGCGGCGGAGAAGAAGAACATCGCTGCGTCCGCGGTCAGCCGCCGCGTCTCGGATATCGAGGATTTGTTCCAGGTCGAGCTGCTGCATCGTCATTCGAAGGGGATCGAGCCGACACCGGCTGGCTTCGCCCTGCTCGAGCACGCCCGCATCATCCTGGGAAATTTGAGCAAGCTCGAGAGCGAGCTGACGGGATACCGGCAGGGCAAGCGCGGGCTGATCCGGATCTGTGCCAACAAGTCCGCGATCCTCGAAGCCCTGGCGGATGAGCTCAGCCTGTTCCTGGAGCGGCATCCGTTGGTCCACATCGACATCGAGGAGGATCTCAGCCCCGCGATCGTGCGCGCGGTGGTGGAGAACCGGGCCGACATCGGCATTTTCGGCGGCAACATCGACGGTCAGGATCTGGAGCTGCTGTCCTATCGCAGCGACAGCCTGGTCGCGCTGGTCACGCGCGACCACCCGCTGGCGGGCCGCAACAGCGTTCGCTTCCGCGAGCTGGTCGATTTCGATTTCGTCAGCCTGGAGAAGGGCAGTTCGATCGAGACGCTGTGTGTCCGGGCCGCCGCGGCTCTCGGGCAGCACCTCAAGGTGCGCATCCGCGTCAGCAGCTTCGATGCGCTGTTTCGCGTCGTCGATGCCAGGATGGGGGTTGGTGTCGTGCCGCTGGAGATCGTTCGCGACCGCTACGGCGTCGACAGTCTCGTCACCGTCCCGCTCGATGAGTCCTGGGCGCGACGCGACCTGGTCATCGGCGTGCGCGATTACAAGTCGTTGCCCTCGGTCACGAAGCTGCTGGTGGAGCATTTGCGGACCCATGATGATGCGCGTCTCACCACAGGCGGTGTCTCCGACCGGCTGACGGTCGTGCGCGGCAGAAGCTAGCATCGCTCGTGCGAGAGGCCAGCCATCGCCGGCCGCGATGGCACCCTGCTCAACCGTCACTGCACATTTCCGCGACGGACTTCTATCCTGCTTCTCAAGCTCGCTGCCGGTCGGCATGATCGGCGGCAACACGGCACATCAGATGCCGAACAGGGGAGGACGGATCGTGGACACGCGTGGCCGCACGCTGCTGGCCAAAATCTGGGACCAGCATGTCATCGCCCATGTCAGCGATGACACCGATCTGCTTCACGTGGATCGCCATCTGCTGCATGACCTCGGCGGCTCCAGCGGCCTGATCAATCTCAAAAGCCGCAACATTCCGGTCCACAATCCCGAACTGACCTTCGCCACGCCGGATCATGCGATTTCGACGGCGTCCGGGCGTGCCGGCACGATCAAGACCGGGTGGGAGCTGTTGGCGGCGTTGCGGACCGAGACATCCGCCAGCGGCATCCGGCTGTTCGACCTCGACCAGCCGGGGCAGGGCATCGTCCATGTCATCGGGCCGGAGCTCGGGCTCAGCCTGCCCGGCTGCCTGATCGTTTGCGGCGACAGCCACACCTGCACCCATGGTGGGCTCGGCGCGCTCGCCTTCGGCATCGGCTCCAGCGAGCTCACGCATGTGCTGGCGACCCAGACCATCATCCAGCGCCGGCCGAAAACCATGCGCGTGACATTCGACGGCCGGCTGCCGTTCGGCGTGACGGCGAAGGATCTCATCCTCGCCTTGATCGGCCATGTCGGCGCCGCCGGCGGCACCGGCTATGCCGTCGAATATGCCGGCAGTGCCATCAGGGACATGCCGATCGAAGGGCGGCTCACCATCTGCAATCTGTCGGTCGAGCTCGGCGCCAAGATGGGGCTGATCGCCCCGGACGACACGACGTTCGAATATATCCGCGGCCGTCCCTACGCGCCGCAAGGCGAGATGTGGGAGCGCGCCGTCGCGGCCTGGCGGACGCTACAGAGCGACAGCGACGCAATGTTCGATTGCGAGGTGTCGATCGATGTCGGGGCCATCATCCCCCAGATCACCTGGGGCACCAGTCCCGAACACGTCCTCGGTGTCGATGGCCGCATTCCGGATCCCGCTGATATCGCCGATCCCGCGCGCCGCGGCGCGATCGAGATCGCGCTCGACTATATGGGCCTGAAGCCGGGCGCGCCGATCGCCGGCACGCCGGTGGATTGGGTCTTCATCGGCTCCTGCACCAACAGCCGTCTCAGTGATCTGCGCGCCGCAGCCGAAATCGCGCGCGGCCGCAAGGTTGCGCCGGGCGTGCGGGCCTGGGTCGTGCCGGGTTCCGAGACCGTCAGGCGCGATGCAATGGCCGAAGGGCTCGACAAGATCTTCATCGACGCGGGCTTTGAATGGCGCGAGCCCGGATGCTCGATGTGCCTTGCCGCAAACGGTGAAACCGTGCCGCCCGGCCAGCGCTCGGTGTCGACGTCGAACCGGAATTTCATCGGCCGCCAAGGGCCGCGTGCCCGCACCCATCTGGCGAGTCCGGCCATGGCCGTGGCGGCGGCGGTTTCCGGTGCCATCGCCGACGTCCGAACCATGGAGCGCTAGATGCCCCAAGCCTTCACCAAGCTCACCGCGACCGCAGCGCCGATCATGCGCACCAATGTCGATACGGACGTCATCATCAGCATCAACCGCATGATCGGAAATTCCGTCCGCGGCAGTCTCGGAAAGTGGGCGTTCGGTTCGCTCCGCTATTTGCCTGATGGCTCGGACAATCCGGAGTTCATCCTCAATCGCGAGCCTTATCGCGCCGCGGAGATCCTGGTCACGGGTCCGAATTTCGGCTGCGGCTCGTCGCGGGAGGCGGCGGTGTGGTCGCTGCAGGAAATGGGCATCCGCGCCATCATCGGATCCGGCTTCGGCGACATCTTCTTCGCCAATTGCTTCCAGAACGGCATCCTGCCTGTCATGCTGGACAAGGCCGTCATCGACGGCCTCGCCGCGGAGATCGAAGCGAGCCAGGGCGCGGGACGTGTCAGTGTCGACCTGCAGGAGCAGACGGTCACCTCGCCATCGGGCGTGCGGCACGTCTTCGAGATCGATCCGCGCCGGCGTGCGGGTCTGCTCGAAGGCTTAGATGAGATTTCGCTGACGTTGCGGCGCGACCACGAGATCCGCGCATTCCAGGCCTGCGACCGCGACGCGCGGCCGTGGATTCACTTTGCAGGACATCAGGCAGGACAATTGGCATGAACACGCTCTCGAACATGATCAAGGTCGCCGTGGTCGGCGGTGAAGGCATCGGTCCCGAGGTGACCGACCAGTCCCACCGTATTCTCAAATGGTTTTCGGCGAGGCGCAGCATTCCCGTGGCGCTGCGCGAAGCGCAATACGGTCTCATCCCGTATCTGGCGACGGGCAAGGTGCTGCCGGACGACACCATCGAGGCGATGGAGGAGGCCGACGCTATACTCTGGGGCGCGACGGGTGGTCCTGAAACCACTGAGGTCCCTCCGGCGGCACGCAAGGCGGGAAGCCTGCTGTCGCTGCGCAGCAAGTACGACCTCTATGCCAATCTCCGGCCCATCGTCGCCAATCCGGCGCTGGCGGACTCCGCGCCGCTCAAGGCCTCGGTGTTAAAGGATGTCGACTTCATCATCATCCGCGAGCTCACCAGCGGTATCTATTTCGGCGAACCGCGCGGCATCGAAACGCTGCCCGATGGCCAGCGCCGCGGTTTCAACACCCAGCAATACACCACCAGCCAGATTCGCCGGGTGGCGCGAACCGCGTTCGAACTGGCGCGGACCCGCAAAGGCCGGGTCTGCTCCGTCGACAAGGCCAACGTGCTGGAAACCAGCGTGCTGTGGCGCGAGGAAGTCACCGCACTGCATGAGGCGGAATTCTCCGATGTCGAGCTGACCCACCTCTATGTCGACAACGCCGCCATGCAGATCGTGCGGGCGCCGTCGCAGTTCGACGTTATGGTGACCTGCAATATCTTCGGCGACATTCTCTCCGATTGCGCCGCCATGGCGTCGGGCTCGCTGGGCATGCTGCCGTCGGTCTCGCTCGGGCCGCCGGACCGGCTGGGCCGCCGCAAGGCGCTCTACGAACCGGTCCACGGCAGCGCGCCTGACATTGCGGGCAAGGGCATCGCCAATCCGCTCGGCTCGATCCTCAGCGTCGCGATGATGTTGCGCATCACCCTCAATCGGCCCGATGATGCCGTGCTGCTGGAGAAGGCCGTGGATACGGCCCTGGCTGCCGGCGCGAGAACGGCCGATATCGCCGAACCTGGCGCAAAAAGACTTTCGACCCAGGAGATGGGCGATGCGGTTCTGAACGCGCTCGACAAGGTGGTCGGCAAGGAGAGGGAGCACGCGTGATGAGGACTCGGGTCACCAGACGGGCCGCGTTGACGATCGTCGCCGGCGCCGGTGCGTCCATGGCGGCAGGGCGGGCATGGGCGGATACCCCGTCGGGCCGCGTGATCTATCCGGTGGCCATTCCGGTCTATCAGTCTCAATTCGTCGCCGACCGGGCCGGATTCTTCAAGGAGGCCGGCCTCGACTGCAAGCTGATCCAGGGCGGCAGCGGGGTGAAGACGCGCGAGATCATTGCGTCGTCCCAGGGCGATATCGGTATCGGCGACATCACCCACCCGATGCAGCTCAGCAATCACGGCCGCAGCGCGCGGGTCCTGATGCCGGTCGATACCCGCAGCAACGCCGCGATCTTCATCATCCGCAAGGATCTGTTCGATCAGGGCATCACCAGCCTGGAGGCGCTGGCGAAGTGGAAGCGGCCCGATGGACGAAAGCCGATCGTCTCGGTGTCGTCGCTGGGCGGCACCAACCACGTCTGGGCGTCCTATTACATGGAAACCATGGGACTGGACGACAAGGTGACCTGGATCGGCACCGGCAATGTCGACACCATGATGGGCACGTTGAAGACGAAACAGGTCGATGTTCTCATCAACTCGCCATCGATCCTGAAGGATTCGGTCGAGCAGGGCTGGGGCGCGTTGTTGTTCGATGGAACGGACGAGGCGGTCTGGGCCAAGTACATCGGCGGCAAGGTCCCGGTGACGTCTCATTTCACGCTGCAGGCGACCATCGACAAGGACCCGCAGAAGATGCAGGCGTTCGTCACGGCGCTGTGGCGCGCCACCCTGTGGATCAAGGGGCACTCTCCCGAAGAGATCTACGATATGATCGAGCCTTACGTCGGAAGCACGTCGCGCGATGCGAATATTTTCGACAGCGGCGTCATGAAGAAGGTCACCGATTACGAAGGCATCATCGATGCCGCCAGCTTCGCGCGCGGTCAGAAGGTCTGGTTTCGTGAAATGACCGGCATCAAGCCGCTCGCGATGGCCGACGTTGTCAACACCAGCTTCATCGAAGCGGCACGCAAGGCCTATCCGGCTTGACGATCCAGGCTATACACACGCCGCACGTCGATGCGCCGCCTGAGACGCGGCGCATCGACGTGCGCGGTTTGTGCAAGACTTTCCAGCTGGCGGGTACGGCCATCGAGGCCGTGCGCGACGTCTCCTTCAATGTCCGGCGCGGCGAATTCGTCGCCCTGCTGGGGCCATCCGGCTCGGGCAAGAGCACCGTCCTCAACATGATCGCAACCCTGGTCAAGCCGACCAGCGGGCAGATCCTGATTGATGGTACTCCCGTCGTCCCAGGACAGGCGACGCCCAATGTCGGCTATGTGTTCCAGCGCGATACCCTGTTTCCCTGGCGCACCGTCGCCGACAACATCGGTTACGGCCTCGAACTGGCGGGTGTCCCGGCGGCGGAGCGAAAGGATCGTGTCCGTGCCTGCCTGGCGCAAGCCGGGCTGCAGGATTTCGACAATGCCTATCCCTCGGCGCTGTCGGGCGGCATGCGCCAGCGCGCCGCCTTGATGCGAACGCTGGTCGTCGAGCCGCAGGTTCTGCTGATGGACGAGCCGTTCGGTGCGCTCGACACCCACACCAAGATCGACATGCACGACGTGCTGCTTCGCATCTGGGAACGCGAGCAGCAGACCGTGCTGTTCGTGACCCATGATCTCGGCGAGGCCCTGACGCTGGCGGACCGCATCATTCTGTTTTCCGCGCGGCCGGGCCGGATCAAGGAGAGTTTCGAGGTGGATTTCGCCCGCCCGCGCAATGCGGTGAAGATCCGGGAGACGCCGCGTTATGCCGAGCTGTTTCAGCTGATCTGGCACTCGCTCGGCGAGGAATTCATCAAGGGCCGCAAGCCATGAGGCGAGCGCGCCGCCCCGGCAGAACGTTGGCTTGGCAGATGTTGATCTGCGTCGGCTTCCTGTCGATCTGGCAGTGGGGGTACGATCTGCACGGCCGCCTTCCCTGGCTGGTGCCGGATCTGCTCGACCCCTATTTCGTGTCCAAGCCGTCCGACATCTTCGAGCACTTCCTGATCCTGAGCTGCCTCAAGTCCAAGCTCGGCGTGTTCAACGGCTGGTTCAATGGTGAATTCGCCCGCTGCATGGCGCGATCCGAGAACAATCTCTGGATCGCGACCGCCGTCACCCTGAAGAACACGTTCTTCGGGTTCGTGACCGGTGTCAGCAGCGGCTTTGCCGCGGGCCTCGTGCTGGGCCGTTCGGACCGGCTCAGCGCGATCTTCCAGCCGTTCATCACGGCGGTGAACTCGATCCCCCGCATCGCGCTGGCGCCGATCATCGTGCTGGCCTTCGGCATCGGCGATACCTCGAAGATCGTCACGTCGTGGATCGTGGTCGTCTTCCTCGTGTTCTTCAATACGTTCGAAGGGGCGCGCTCGATCGACGAGGGTTTTGTCAACGCGGCGCGGCTGCTCGGCGCCAGCGAGTGGCAGATCACCCGCACGGTGGTCATCCCCTCGACCATGGCCTGGGTCTTCGCCTCGCTGACGCCTGCGATCTCCTTCGCCCTGATCGGCGTGATCGTCGGCGAGTTCATTGGTGCGGAACGGGGAATCGGGCGCCTGATCATCGAATCCGAGGCACGCGCGGAGGCATCGGGAATGATGGTCGCCGTCGTCGTGCTGATGCTGGTCGGCGTCGCGCTGTCCGCGTTGATCTGGCGATTGCAGGCCTATCTGCTGCGCTGGCAGCAGCATAATCTCGCGGAGTAGCCCGAGCAGCGGCCTGCGGATTACGACCCCGCCAACACCGTCCGAGCCGTCGTCACAAACGCCTGCGCCGCCGGCGACAGCGTCCGTCCCTGACGCTGCAGCAGCGACACCGGGCGGGTGATCGCCGGGCGTATCAGCGGTCTTGCGATCAGCGTCGGGAATTGATCGGCCGGCAGCATCGTCGCGGGGAGGATGGCGAGGCCGAGGCCTTGGGCTGTCATGGCGAGCGCGGTGTTGATCAGCGTGACCTCATAGGTTGGAGAAAGGTGCTTGCCCTGCGCGCCGAGGGCCTGGTCGATCTGCATGCGGATTCGCGTCTCGCGCCGCATCGCGATGGTCGGAAGCTGCGCCAGTTCGTCCCATGTCAGCGCGCGCCGCGCGGCGAAGTCGGCGGTGCGACGGCCGATCGCGCTCAGCCGGCCGCGGGTCAGCGTCTCGATCGTCATCTCCGCGAACTCACCCTCGACGCTGCCGATCGCGAACTCGGCATCGGTTGCGATCAGGCGCGGAACGAGGTCGTCGGCGGCGACGTCACGCATGTCGATGTCGATCTCGGGATGGCCTGCGCGGAATTTCGCGAGAACCTGCGGCAGCAGTGCCGAAGCGGCGCCCGCCGACGCGACGAACGCGACGCGGCCGGCGCGCGCCTGCGCGAGGTCATGCATGCGCCGTGACAGGCCCAGCGCATCGCTCAGCATGCGTTCGGCGGCGTGAAAGGCCTCGTCGGCGGCCAGCGTCGGCTGCACTGAACGCGTGGAGCGATCGAACAGCTTCACGCCGAGCTGCACTTCGAGCTGCTGGATCAGGAGGCTCGCCGCCGATTGCGTGATGCCCAGCTCGCGCGCGGCCCGCGTGATGCTGCGCGTGCGATACACGCCAGTGAAGGCCCGCAATTGTCGCAAGGTGACATTCATCGGAAAAGCTCATGAATTGATGAGTTCTTTCCGACTTATCGCATAAGAGGCCTTGCAATAAAATGCATGCTGCGCGGGCAACGAATCCGCGATGATGCGAGGGGATGGAAACGAGCATGAGGACACAGGTGCTGGTCGTGGGCGCCGGGCCCGTGGGATTGACCGCGGCCATGGATCTGGCCTCGCGCGGGATCGACGTCGTCGTCGCGGAGATCCGCCACGCCGGCGATCCGCCCAGCGTCAAATGCAATCACGTCTCGGCGCGATCGATGGAAATCTTCCGCCGGCTGGGCGTCGCCGCAAAGCTGCGCGACGCGGGCCTGCCCGCGGACTTCCCGAACGATTGCTCCTATCGGACCACGGCGACCGGTATCGAGCTGTGCCGTATCGACATTCCCTCGCGCGCGCGCCGCTACAGCGCCACCGGCGGCCCCGACACCTGGTGGCCGACGCCCGAGCCGCCGCACCGTATCAACCAGGTCTATCTCGAGCCGATCCTGTTCAGCCACGCCGCCGCTCAACCGCGCATCACCATTTTGGCGCGCACGGAAATCACCGATATCGAGCAGGACGACGATCGTGTGGTCGCGCTAGGTCGCGACCTCGACAGTGGAGACGCGCTCCGCATCGAGGCCGACTTCGTGGTCGGCTGCGATGGCAGCCGCTCCCTCGTCCGCAAATCGATCGGCGCCAGCCTGTCCGGCACGCCGGTGATCCAGCGGGTGCAATCAACCTTCATCGAAGCGCCGCAACTGAAGGAGTTGATGGGCGCGCACAAGCCGGCCTGGATGGTGCTCTCGCTCAACCCGCGACGTTCCGGCACCACCGTTGCGATCGACGGCCACGACCGCTGGCTGATCCATAATCATCTGAGGCCCGACGAGCCTGAGTTCGACTCGGTCGATCGCGACTGGTCGATCCGTGCCATCCTCGGCGTCGACGAGCGGTTCGAGTACAAAATCCTCAGCAAGGAGGACTGGGTCGGGCGCCGGTTGGTGGCCGATCGCTTCCGCGACCGCAGGGTCTTCATCTGCGGCGACGCCGCGCATCTGTGGATGCCCTATGCGGGCTACGGCATGAACGCGGGCATTGCTGATGCCGTCGATCTCTGCTGGCAATTGGCCGCGCGTCTGAACGGATGGGCGTCGGCTGCGATCCTTGATGCCTATGAGGCGGAGCGCCAGCCCATCACCGACCAGGTGTCGCGCTTTGCCATGGATCATGCGATGAAGATGATGGCGCAGCGCGGCGGCGTGTCCACGGAGATCGAGGATGACACGCCGCGCGGCCACGCGGCGCGCGCTTCGCTTGCGAGAGCGGCCTACGATCTCAACGTGCAGCAATATTGCTGCGCGGGCCTCAACTTCGGCTACTACTACGATGCCTCGCCGATCATCGCTTATGACGGCGAAACCCCGCCGGCCTACGCGATGGGAAGCTTTACGCCCTCCACCGTGCCGGGCGCCCGCGCGCCGCATGTGTTTCTCCGCGACGGACGATCGCTCTACGACGCCTTCGGAGCCGGCTACACGTTGCTGCGGTTCGACCCGGCAATCGATGTGGCGCGGCTGCTCTCAGCCGCAGAACAGCGCGGCATGCCGCTCGCGCTCATCGACATCGCGCCGGATGAGGCGAACGGGGCCTATGCCGAGAAGCTCGTGTTGGCACGACCCGACCAGCACATCGCCTGGCGCGGGCAGGCCGCGCCCGAAGATCCGCAAGGCCTGCTGGCGCGCATCACAGGCGCTGCGGCGTGATCGAATAGCAGGCTGCCTGCCAACGGCACGGCAGCCTGGTTGGCCTACAAACAAGAATACGTAATGGGGGAGGAGAAATTGTTTCACGTTGCAAGGCGCCGCATTCTGGCCGCGCTGACGGCCGCGACTTTCGCCGTGCTGCCGCTGGAGGCCGGTGAAGCAGCCTATCCGGACCAGTTGATCAAGATCATCGTGACCTTCCCGCCCGGCGGCAGCGCCGACACCGTCATCCGTGCGCTCGAGCCGCTGGTCACCGCGGAGCTCAAGCAGAGCCTGGTGATCGAGAACCGCGCCGGGGCAGGGGGCAATATCGGCATGGCCGCGGTGGCCCAGGCCAGGCCCGACGGCTACACGCTCGGCGTTGCGCCGGCGGGCGCACTGACGGTGAACCCGCACCTCAATTCGTCGATGCCGTTCGACCCAAAGGATCTCGCGCCGATCACCCTGCTGGCGGAAATTCCCTTTGTGCTGGTCGCGTCCGCGGACGTGCCCGCGCGCAATGCCGCAGAGACGATCGCGCTCGCCAAGGCGAAGCCGGGCGCGCTGTCGATCGGGCATGGCGGCAATTCGACCGCGATGCATCTGACGGCCGCGCTGTTCACGCAGAAGGCGGGGATCAGCATGGAGCTCGTTCCGTATCGCGGGACGGCGCCGGCAGCGGTTGATGTCCTTGCGGGACACGTCCCCTTCGCGGTGCTGGATATCCCCGCATCGAGGCAACTGATTCTCGAAGGCAAGCTCAACGCCGTCGGCGTCTCCTCGGTACGTCGCCTCCCATCCTTGCCCGATGTGCCAACCCTTGCCGAGAGCGGTATTGCGGGCTTTGAATCCGTAGGCTGGTTCGGGCTCGTTGCTCCCTCAGGCACGCCCGCGGACGTCATCAGCAGGCTGAACGAGGCTTTCACAAAAGCCCTGAAAGACCCGGTGGTGGCCGAGAAAATCCGGACCCTCGGCGCAGAGCCCGCGCCGACCTCGCCGGAGCAGTTCGGCCGCTTCATTCAGAGCGAGAGCACGAAATGGGGCAAGCTCATCAGCGAGGCCGGCATCAAGGCGAATTAGGCCGCGTACCCATAAACCCGGTGCGTCATGTGACTGGTGGCTTCGTCCGCTTTGCTCCTATAACCGAAACCACCATGATCGCGGCGTGCTAATCGAACCTCGTGGTGCCAAACGGAGGCCGTATGAGTCAGTTGAGGTCGATGTACCCACCCATCGAGCCCTATAGCGCTGGTACCCTCGACGTTGGAGAAGGTTACCGGGTTTATTACGAACGGGTGGGGACGCCGGGCGCGAAGCCGGCGGTCTTCCTGCACGGCGGACCGGGCGGAGGTTTGTCCCCTGAACATAGGCGTCTGTTTGATCCCAATCGATATGATGTCATGCTCTTCGATCAGCGAGGATGTGGGCAATCAACTCCGTATGCGGGGCTCGAAGCGAATACGACTTGGCATTTGGTATCGGACATCGAGCGCTTGCGTGCACTTGCAGGCGTCGACAAATGGCTCGTGTTCGGTGGCTCGTGGGGATCGACTCTCGCGTTAGCCTATGCAGAAACGCATCCCGACCGCGTCAGCGAGCTTGTTCTCCGTGGCGTCTACACCGTCACCAAGGCGGAGCTGCAATGGTACTATCAGTTCGGCGTTTCAGAGATCTTTCCGGAGAAGTGGGAAAAGTTCCAGGCACCGATACCCCTGAGCGAGCGAGGCGACATGATTGCGGCGTATCGCAGCCGGCTGACGGGCGACGATCGAGCCACCCAGCTCGAGGCAGCCAAGGCTTGGGCTATTTGGGAGGGCGAAACGATCACGCTGCTGCCTAATCCAGCATTCTCGACATCGTTTGGCGACGACCAATTTGCGCTCGCGTTTGCGCGATTGGAGAACCACTATTTCGTTCACGATTGCTGGCTGGAGGATGGGCAACTTCTGCGCAACGCTCACCGCCTCCGCGGTATCCCGGGAGCCATTGTTCACGGCCGCTACGACATGCCCTGTCCAGCCCGATATGCGTACGCGCTGCATAGGGCGTGGCCTGATGCCGCATTCCATCTGGTCGAGGGTGCAGGTCATGCTTGGTCGGAGCCAGGTATCCTCGATCAACTGGTGCGCGCCACCGATCGCTTCGCGACAGCACCATAAAGAGGGCAACGACGAAGTCGGAATAAATCCGGGCGCAGAAGAGGAGAATCGTCCGTTGGTGACGGGCTGGTCTCTGGGGCCGCATCATCGACACGCTGGGTGCTTGCTACTCCACGTAAGAAGAGCGTCTGCGACACGTCGATTGTCCGCGTGCATCAGCACTGAGCGCTTCTTCAACAGGATCAAGCAATGCCGTCGTGTGGCGACGCGTTATGACAAGCTTGCCGCCAACTATCTCGCCTTCGTCCAACTCGCTTCAATCAGGCTATGGCTTGGCGCTAATGAGTCCACGTCCTAGGCCTTCCTCTCCGCCGCTCAAGCTTGCTTGTTCTGACGGAGCCGTGACGGCCAGCCGATCCTGACCAGGGTCTCGTCCGGGTCCGACAGCGCAAACTCGTACATTCCCCACGGCGTGTCCTCCGGCCCCCGTCCATTGGCCAACTCGCCCGAAAACTCTCGCGCGAGTTCGTCGACGGCCTCGGTGTAGAGATAGAGACCGAACGGGTTGCGGCCTCTGATCAGCCAGCCTTCGACGGCATCGGTGAGATGGAGATGGCCGCCCTTTCCATCGGAGAGGATGCGATAGCTGTCCTCACCGTCCTCCGGCTTGTCGCCGTCCGCGCGCGTAAAACCGAGCCGGGCGTAGAATTTCTCCGAGGCGTCGAGGTCGTTGCAGGGAAGGATGGACGTCAGTGCGTGAGTTGGCGTCATGCGAATCCCTTTGCAGTAGACTGCCGATACGTGGGGACGGAAGGTTCAAAGTCGTCACGGCCCGCCGTCCCGACCAGCTTGCGTCCTTTTGAAGACGACCTTATAACCTCGCGCAGGTGCCGAAGGGGCGCCTTCCCGCACAAGAGGCTCTCACCCTTCGAGAGGTTGTCCGTTTTCTTCCGGCGATACGATCCTTCGATCGGCATCCGGGAAGGCCAACGATGACGAGCCCTTTGTTCGGCAATAGCGGGAGTGTCGGACGCCTCATCGGGGTTGTCATGAACACCGTATTCTCGTCGGGCGCTGCGATGCTCGAATTCCCAAGCACGTGCGATGAATTGTTGCGTGAAATCAAAATTCGCGCGCGGTTACGCTTGAACGATCTGACCAATGTATCGCCGGACGTCATATTCTACGCACGCTGGATATCGAGGCGGCGACGCTGGGCGTGGCCCGCGAAATGGAAGTTCCCGCGCTCGGGAACGCGCAGACCATCGGGACTGCGTTGCAGTCGACCAAAGTACAGCTCGTGATCCTGGACGGCCTGACCCATGAAGCCGAACTGAGTGCGGTCGATCTCGTCCTGCCTCGAGTTCGTCAGTTTCTGCATGACGGGTCATCATCATGACGGCCGGTTACTCACTCGGTTCGACCGTGAACGCGAAGCCGCTGTCGCGCGGGGGCACGCGCCCGGTCCCCCCGCAACCAGAGCGGTGACAGGTTGAACCTGCTACCGTCGCGGCCCGACCAACAGCATCCCGCCAACCGGCAGGGAGCGAGGTGTTTCACGACGATGTTCGACAAAACCTATCGGCAGCGCCTCGAGGCTGATCTTGCGCAATGGGAAGCCGACGGCGTGATCGCGCCGGCGGCGGCCACCTCCATCCGCAGCGCGCTGCCGCCGCTCTCGCCCGGCATCAACATCGCCGTCGTCGTTGCCATCGTCGGCGGCCTCTTGATCGCAGCCGCCTTCCTCGCCTTCGTCGCGGCGCACTGGACCGAGATCGCGCGGCTGCTGCGGTTCGCGATCCTGATCGCCGGCATGGTCGTCGCCGGCGGCCTCGGAGCGTGGTTTGCCGCGACGGGCCGCAATGTTCTCGCCGATCTCTGTGCGAGCATCGGTGCGATCATCTTCGGCGCGGGCATCGCGCTGGTCGGCCAGATGTATCATCTCGGCGAGGATTTCGCCGGCGGCATGCTGCTGTGGTCGATCGGAGCATTTGCCGCCGCACTGCTGACCGGATCGCGCGGCGCGCTTGCGGTCGCCCTCGTCGCGGCCTGCATCTGGACCTGCATGCGCAACTATGATGCGCATGATGTCCTGCATCTTCCGTTCGTGGCGGTCTGGCTGATCGCCGCCGCGCTCGCGCTTGCATGGAATTCCCGTGTGGCGGCCCATCTCGTCGCGGTCGCGCTGCTTCCGTGGTGGATCGCGACTTCGCTCCGCTTCGAACTCGACGGTGCCCAGCCGTCGTTCGTGCTCGCGAACGGCGCCGCCTTGCTGTTCGGCGCCGGACTCGCAATCGCCGCTGTGCCGTCGCCGAGGGCGCGGCGTCTCGGGACCGTTTTATCGATCTACGGAGCGTTTTCGCTGGCGGCCGTCGCTTGCCTGGAGGTGACAACGGTGGACGACATCATCCGCTTCCGGAACAGCACGGTGCCGGCCCAGCCACTTTGGGCGATCCTGTGCGGGGCCGCGGGCGTGATCCTCGCGCTTGCGTCTGCCGGCGTCACCAGGCGTGCAGGTGAAATCCTTGCGGCATGTTCGATCGGACTCGTCCTGCTCGCGGCGCCGATCTGGCCGGCATCCACGGCCGGCGAGCCCTGGTTCGCCTATGCCGCGCTGCTCTGCGCCATGCTGTGCCTTGTTGTCTCCGGTGTGCTCGATGATGTGCGTCCGCGGATCGTTGCCGGCTGGCTCGGGATTGCCGGCGTGATCGCGGGCATCACCTGGGCGGTGAAGGGATCGCTGCTGCGCCGCTCGGCTTTCCTTGCCGCGGCCGGTGTTGTTGCCGTCGTATTTGCCACCGCGCTCAATCGCGCGCTGCCGAGGGCCCAGCGATGATGGAGTTGACCGCGTCCGTGACAAAACTCTGGCAACGCATCCCGAAAGCCGTGCTGTTCGGTGTCGCCGTCCTGCTTCAATGCGTGCTGCTGGTGCTGATGGTCGCCGATCGCATGCAGATCCTGCGCGAAGGCCGTGAGGTGACGTTGCAGACGCAGCCGGTCGATCCCCGCGATCTGCTACGCGGCGACTATGTCGTGCTCCGCTACGACATCTCGCAACTGCCGGCGGGCACGCTCGCTGGACAGCCGGCGGCCGAGCGCAAGCCCGTCGTGTTCGTCAAGCTCGCGCCGAATGCCAATGGTCTCTACGAGGCCGTCTCGGTGCATGCCGAGCCCGTCACGGTCACGGCTCCCGAAGTGCTGATCCGCGGCCGCGTCTCCTCTTACGGCGGAACCTGCGGCTCCGGCTCGCGCGTCTTCTGCGAGAAACTGGCGATCAAATACGGTCTCGAAAGCTATTTCGTGCCCGAAGGCGAGGGCAAGAAGCTCGAGCAGGCCCGCAACCAGCAGAAACTCCGGGTCGTCGCCGCCGTACTCCCCTCAGGCCGCGCCGCCATCAAGCGGCTGCTGCTCGACGGCGAGCCGGTCTATGAGGAGCCGTTATACTAGGCGCTGATCATTTGGCCTTCAGCGCCCGCCGCAGCACGTCCCACATTCGCGGATCGCTCATATGCGCCACGTTGAAGCGCAGGAAGTCCGATGCCGTCTGCGATACGCTGAAGACGTTGCCCGGTGCGAGCACCACATCCTCCTCGAGCGCGGCGCGCGCGACGGCGGTGGCATCCTGTCCGCCCGCGAGGCGGCACCAGAGGAAGAAGCCACCGCGCGGCATCAGCCAGGGCTCGATGCCCAGCGCCTGAAGTTTTCGCGCGACGTCGCGGCGCGTGCGCGTGAGCTTCTGCCTGAGCTCGTCCATGTGCTTGCGATAGCTGCCGCCGGCCAGGACCCTTGCGATGATTTCGGTCGCCACCGGGCTCGGGCCGCCAAAACTGGTCGCGACCTGGAGGTCGACGAGGTGCTCGATCCAGTCGGCTCGCCCTGCGATGTAGCCGCAGCGCACCGAGGCCGACAGCGTCTTGGAGAAGCTGCCGATGCGGATCACGCGGTTCAATCCGTCGAGCGCGGCAAGGCGCGGCGAGCGCTCCGGTTCGAAGTCGCCGAAGATGTCGTCCTCGATGATGGTGAGGTCGTGCGTCGTGGCCGCAGTCAGAAGCCGGTGCGCGGTCTGAAGCGAGATCGTCGCGCCGGTCGGATTGTGCAGCGCTGAATTGGTGATGTAGAGCCGCGGCCGCTCAGCCGCGAGGATCTGCTCGAAGCGCGCGACATCGGGGCCCGACGGCGTGTAGGGCACGCTGACGATCTTCGCCTGATGCGCTCGCAGCAGCGCGCGAAAATTGAAGTAGCAGGGATCGTCGACCAGCACGGTGTCGCCGGGACGGAGCAGGAAGCGGCAGATCAGGTCGGTCGCCTGCGTGCCTGAACCGGTCAGCATCAACTGGTTGATCGAGGCCTCGATCGCGTCTTCGGCGAGGCGCGCGAGCAGCAGCCGGCGCAGGGCAGGGGAGCCGCTCGTGCTGCCGTAGTTGGTCAAAACGCTCGCGTCGGTGCGGGCAAGCGCGCGGGTGGCGCGGCGCAACGCCGCCTCCGGCATCCACTCCGGCGGCAGCCAGCCGCAGCCGGGTTTTGGCACGCCATCATCCGTGTCGAGCGATTGTCGGGAAACCCAGAACGGATCAACTTCCCGGTCGCGGCGGGGCTCGACTTCGGTCAGCGCCAGCGGCGGGGTGACGGCCGATGAGACATAGAAGCCCGAGCCGCGCCGGGCGCGGATCAGGCCATCGGCGGCCAGCCGATCATAGGCTTCGACGACGGTGGACGGCGAAACACCCATTGTCGCGGCAAGGCTGCGGATCGACGGCAGGCGGTCGCCGGCACTGAGCGCGCGGGCGGCGACCTTGGCGCGGATCGCGCCCATCACGTCGCTGGTCCGCGTCCCGCCCCGTCCCTTCGTTTGTAGCTCGCCGCCCAAGGTGTATTACCTTCCATATCCATACAGTTCTGCCGGATTGTACTGGATTGTTGCTGGTTTCGCCACCGGCGACGGCCGATGATCGTGACCCAAAAAGCGAGACGGACATGCAATCTACAGGCAGTGGCTGGGGCAACGGGCTTCTCGGCGTCATCATCTTCAGCGGCTCCTTGCCGGCGACGCGCGTGGCGGTCGGTGGTTTCTCCGCGCTGTTCCTGACGTCCGCCCGCGCGGTCATCGCGGCCCTGATCGGTATGGCCGTGCTCTTCCTGCTCCGCCAGGCGCGGCCGCAGCGGAAGGATCTCGTCTCGCTCACCATCGTCTCCATCGGCGTCGTGGTCGGCTTCCCCCTGCTGACGGCGCTCGCGCTCCAGCACATCACCTCCGCGCATTCGATCGTCTTCATCGGGCTCTTGCCGCTGTCGACGGCGATCTTCGCGGTGCTGCGCGGTGGCGAGCGACCGCAGCCGCTGTTCTGGCTGTTCGCTGTCCTCGGCAGCACCACGGTGGCAGGCTTTGCTTTGTCCAACGACGGCTCGGCATCAGTCACCGGCGATCTCCTGATGGTCGCCGCCATCGTGCTGTGCGGGCTCGGTTATGCCGAAGGCGCGGCGCTGTCGCGCCGCCTCGGCGGCTGGCAGGTGATCTCCTGGGCGCTGCTGCTCGCGCTGCCGCTGATGGTGTCGGTCGCGATCCTGACATGGCCGTCGACGTGGAGCGGCGTCGGCGTGCCCGCCTGGATCGGGCTCGCCTACGTCTCCGTCTTCAGCATGTTCGTCGGCTTCATCTTCTGGTACCGGGGCCTTGCGGTCGGCGGCATTGCCCGCGTCGGTCAATTGCAGCAGCTCCAGCCGTTCTTCGGCCTCGCGCTTGCCGGCTTCCTGCTGCACGAGCCGGTCGCATGGAGCATGATCGCCGCGACCGCACTCGTCGTCGTCTGCGTGTTCTTCGCGCGGCGATATGCCTGAGGCGGTGATCGCAGTTCCCGACCAGGGTCTGAAGTTGATGACCTTGATCGAACGCGCTTCCATCTGGTCATTGGCTCGCGACCACACCTTGGCGCGGTCGTTATGCGACTGCCAACGTTGATCTAGATCAACGTCTGTTCTTGCACGCAGTGCCGCACTGGATGGGAGAGTTATCTCCCCGGTGCATCGCGTGCCCTGTTTCGCGATCACAGTGACAGCATCCGCCTGGCTGGTCTGCTCGTTTCGCTGATGGGACGGTGATCGGCATCCTCACGCGACTGACAGAAATCCGCAGAAAGCAAGGGAAGGAGCACGTCATGCGACACGGAACCAAATTTTGGCTAGCCGGCGCCGTTATTGCCTGCGCAGCCATGGGCTCGGTGCAGTGGTCGGAGGAGGATGGTCTTTCATTCTCGGTTCAGAGCGCACAGGCCCGCGTAGGGCGACCAGCGACCCCAGTGAGTGTCGCCGGCGTCGCGCGGCGAACGACGCGCCGCGCCGTAGTCGGTGGAGCGGCCGTAGGCGCCGCTGTCGCGGCACCAACGTGCGCCCGCGTGCTGGTCAATGGCGCGTGGGTCTGTCGCTAGGAAAGCTCTGTCCTTCATGGGGGTGATCGCAGCGATCGCGCTCGTGGTCGTGTGCGTCTTCTTCTTCGCGCGGCGGTTGGCGTGAGGCCTGTGCCTCACGCCTGCCCCATCACCGTCCGCGTCAGCGCACTCCGGGCAAACTTCTTCAGCGGCATCGGCTTGCCGAACAGAAAACCCTGCACGAGGTCGAAGCCGAGCTCGTTGGCGGCGACGAGGTCGGCGCGGCTCTCGACGCCTTCGGCCACGGTGCGCGCGCCGTAGGCGTGCGCGAGCTCGACGATGTGACGGCACACCGTGCGCTTCAGCCGATCGCTGCCGCTGCCGGTGACGAAGTGCCGATCGGCCTTCAGCTTGATGAAGGGAATCTTGTCCAGATCCATCAGTGACGGCCAGTTGGCGCCAAGATTGTCGATCGACAGGCCGATATTGTGCAGGCGCACCTCGCGGGCGACCTCGACGAGGAATTCGAGATCGCGGATCGCCTCCTCGCTGTCGATCTCGATCGTCAGCCCGCCGAAGGCCGGATGCGTCGGCATGCGGCGGCAGAGATCGCGCACCGCCTGCGGCTCCTTCAGATACGACGTCGGCAGGTTGATCGAGAGATCGACCGGGCTCTGCTGCTCCAGGAGATAGTGCCAGTCCTGCAAGGCGCGCTCGATCACGAACTCCGAGAGCTCGCGCAAATGCGGATCGTGCTCTTCGGGGATGAAGTAGGCGGGCGGCACCACGCCCCAGGTCGGATGCCGCATCCGCACCAGCGCCTCGGCGCCGCTGCGGACCAAGGTGCGCGCGTCGATCTTGGGCTGGTACCAGAGCTCGAGCCAGCCGGCATGCAGCGCCTCGCCGACATACACGGCCGGGCTCGGCGCCGGCTCGTCCGGCAGCAGCATCGCGACGCGCTCGCGCAGCGTCTCGGCGGCAAAGGGCGTGGTCAGTGGCGGCAGCATCGCGAGGCCATACTCCTCGCCGACCTGCTGCACAGCCCTGACGATGATGGACTCGCGGGCGCCGACGGCGAGAACCTTGCCGTCGAAGGCCTCGCGCACCAGTGTCTCCAGAAACGTGCCGGGCTCGATGCCGTCGGCGGCGATGCCGAGCAGGATCAGGTCCGGCAACTCGCGGGTCAGCACGGTCTGCAGCTCGTCCGCGCTGGCGCATTCGCTGGTGACGAAACCAAGATCCTCCAGCACCTCGGCGAGGAATGCGCGCAGATGGCGCTTGCCGTCGGCGACGCATGCGCGCGGCGTTACCTTTCGCCGTCCGAAGGTTTTAGGCCTCCGTCCGGCGAGCTCAACAAGTTCATCGTTCATCGCAAACCACTCCCGTTCCGCGACAGGTGTTAGCGATGGGAGCAGTTTCAAATATGGAGAGCTTCAGTCGATTGTTGAATTATCTGGGTAACGTTAAAGCCCGCATCACGTCTAAAATTGTCTGGATCTTCTTCCAGAAGTTTTTACGTCTGCCCGCGCGTCGCGCGCGAGCGTGCGGCAATCCCGCGCAATTTTTGCAAGACGCGGCTTGGCTGCGGACACGCGCGCTGTCCTGTAATCGGACGAGGTCGCGCGCACTTCGCCCAATTGAATAATGGACGCCTCAATTGCTTGTGGCCGTGGCGTGCCGGGTCATGCAGTACCAGCTCGCGACCGCGACTCAGGACGGGAAACGCCTTGTAGAATCCGTGCTTGTCGAGCTGCGCATTCAGCTCGTTCAACGCGCTACGAACCGCTCGCGTTTCGCGCGGCGCTGGCGCGCGCGTGCAATGCCGCCATCGTCGATGTCCGCCGGTTCGATCTCATCGCAACCTCCTTCCCGTCGCTCTTGCGGTGCATCGCAGGATCGACACGATGGCAGCGATGGGAGAGTTCATTTTCACGCGATGCGCGCATGTTCCATGGTTTACGCGTAACAGTTCTGCGACAACGTGGCCGGCTGCGGCGGCGCAAATGTGAAGCACATCACATGTGTCTTGCTGCACCTGCGCTATTGCTGTGCGCAGCCGGTGGTGGGCTGTCGAGGATTACAGCAATGACGACGCGGCGATTGATGTATTGGTGGTTCAGATTCGTTCTGTCAGGACGATTTACCGATCGCTTCCTGTGCCTGCCGCGGGCGGAGTAGCCGCGCCGCAGTATCAGGTCTGCCCAATCAATTTGCGAAACGCCGCCGCGCCGTCCTGCACGGCGTCGCGTCCCTTCCAGGCCAGATAGGACAGCTTGCCACCGAGCGTGTCGTGGCTGCGCAGCCGGCGCGAGCCGAGAATGTGGCCGACATTGGAGGGGAAGCGGCTCACCTCGGCGGACACCAGCGCCGCGATCGCATCCATCAATTGCTGGAGCCGGATACCCCATTCGCAACCCTCGATGCCGTCGATGCGGACCTTGAGCGCATATTCGGTGTCGTAGATGTCGGCGAGCAGGTCGCGGGCGACCAGCACGCGGTTGTGCTTGAGCGCGACCCGCAGGGCGAGCCGCTTGTCGTCGAGCCGGTCGAGCACCATGGGAACGACGCAGGCATAGGGCGTGGCGGCGACGTCGGCCACGCTCTTGCTCGCGGCGATCCTGGTGGCAAGGCGCACCAGCTCCCAGGACGTCTTCAGCCGCCTCGCCACCAGCGCCAGCGCAAAGGGCAGCGCGTCCGGGTGGGACTTCTTGAAGACATCGAGTTGCGCAGTGATCTGGGCAACCTGGCCGTCGTCGAATTTCGCGATCTTCTCAGGCAGCTTTTCGTTGAACTTCGGCAGCGCGTCGCCGGCGCGCAGCACCTGCTGCATTTTCCTCACGTCGTCGAAGGCGGTGCGCGAGGCCGTGTATTGCGTGAGCTTGGCGCGTGCGAACTCGGTGCTTTCCGCCGATGCGAGGGTGTTCTCGAGGACCTTGAGGACCTTGGTCTGGAAGATCGACGCGGTTTTCAGCACTTCCTTCGGGTTGTTGGCGGTGACCTGGTCGTTGATCGCCTTGATGTAGTCGCGCGCCATGGTCGGCAGCAGGTCGCGGCAGATCCACTCCCAGATCGGCGTGAGCGTGTTACGTGAAATCCGCCCCGCATTGGCATGCTCGGGTGCGCCGTCGATCAGGAGCAGTTCGAGCGGCGCGAAGAAATAGCGCGAGGGACTGGTGGCGCGTGCCTGGGTCGATCCGTCCTTGCGGAACTCGGCGCGCAACTTCGCCTGGATGTCGGACGAGCCCGGCATGTCGATGCCGCACAGTTCGAGCCGCTCGAGCTCGCTGAGCAGACAGCTGCGCGAGAGCGGCGTCAGCCTCTGCAAGAACTCGGACAGCCGATCGATCTCGTTCATGGCACGCAATCTTCCGCAGCGTTTCCCGCAGGCCTACCGGCCTCATGCGTGGAGGCATTTGCGCGCTCTCAATCGTGACCAAGAGAAGCAAGTCATTGTTAATTTATCCGTAAAAACCGGGAGGCGCGGGCGCCCGCTGGGGAGCGTTGGTTAAGGAGGCATTTCGTCGCCTGCTCAAGTTTTGGGCGAAACCTCAACCTACGCGTGGTCGATTGCGTGGGTACTCAAGCATAAATTGTGCCTGCGCCGGTATTTCAGCACAAAACTGCCAAAATTACCGTAGTCTTACGGAGCAAAAAGTTAACTACAGACCGGCCTCGGTTCCGCTAAACGAGTCACATGGGGTCACAGAACGATACGGCCACCGATTCGCGGCCGTCGGAATGGTTCGAAAGCAGCTCTGCTCCGACCGAAGAGCTCGATTTCGCCCGCCTGAACGCGGTCCGCGCCAAGGCCGCCGACGAGATGGCCAGCGCCATCGCCCGCGAGCTCAACGGCCCCCTGACCGCGCTCCTGCTCTACATGGGCGAGATCAAGCACCACAGCGACCAGCTCGCGCCGGTTACGGCCGATCGGGCCTATTTGCAGCGCGTGGTGGAGAATGCGCTGGCGCAGACCGAACGTGTTTGCGGCGTGGTCAAGCAGCTTGCCGGCCCTCATAGGGATGCCCTGCCGATCCAGTCCAGGACCGAGGGCGCCGAATTGAACGCCGCCCGCGCACAGCAAGCGCAGCGTGTGCCGAGCACCGAGTTGCTGGGCCTGTCGGGCCAGAAGCGGCTGACCAAGCGCGAACGCGAGGTGCTGAGGCTGATCAGCGAGGGCTACTCGAACAAGCAGGGCGCGCTGCGGATGCAGATCAGCCCGCGCACGTTCGAGAGCCATCGCGCCGAGGCGATGCGCAAGCTCGGCGCGCGCAACACCGCGGACCTCGTCCGTGCGGCGCTGCTGCATTCGATCGATTGAGGTTCTGTCCTGCGCCGCCAGGCGGGCGATCAAGCCTGAGAATGGCCTGGGGACCCGATGGGTTCAGAGATAATCCTCGGCGAAAGGGCGTACCCGCGACGGCGGCCGCAGCGACTTGGGCTCTTCCTTCGGCGCGCTCGGAATGATCGTGATGGTCCAGCGCGGCGGCATGCTCGATTCCTGCTCCAGCACCGAGCGAACGAAACCAGTCACCGTCGCCTCGCCAGCCTTCACCGTCGCCGTCCTGCCGTTGAACTGTGCGATGCGGAAGCGACGGACCTCTTTCTGATCCGCAGTCTCATAGGTGAACATGGAAACCCTCCTGGTTTCCGGCGACTATCGCCACCTATGATTAGCCATCTGTGAAAATCCCAAACCGTAGAAGTACGGCGGGCCTGGCGCGGTTTTCGTCAGAGCGTTTTCGAGCGAAGTGGATACGGTTTGCGCAAGCCCCGCTCCGATTCATCGAAACGAAAATGGCTCTAGCCCTGCGGCTCCTGCGCGCGCGCGGCGGCGTAGGCGGCATCCATCAGGTCGAGGAGACCGTGGAATTCGGCCTCGCCAAGCGTCTCCGCGGTCTGCTCCAGCCGCAGCGCCAGCGCCGCAAGCCTGACATAGCCGAACGTTCCGGCCGCGCTCTTCAGCGAATGCGCTTCGCGGGTGATCCTGGCGAGGTGCCGCGCGAGCGAGAGCGTGCGGAACAGCTGCAGACGCGCGCAGGTCTCGCTCCAGAACACGTCACGGACTTCACAGGCCCCGTCCTCGCCGATCTCCCGCACCAGCGCTTCGTACGCACCCGGCTCGCGCGCGGGCGCAGCATCGAGCGCTTTTGGCATCGGCGCGGCGGTCACTTCAAACATGGCTTTGGCCCGTCCTGGTCACGGTTCGTCTGCCGCGCGGCCTGTACGGCGCGAGGCATGCCCCGTGTCTAGGGCATCCGAATTTCAGTTCCGGTAGCAGGACGATCCGTGTTTGCAGGCCGGCGTTAGCCGCCGGTTTACCAAGGCGCCGGTCAGCGCGGGCCGAGCAGCCGGTCGTACTGGGCCTTCACGGTGGCGTAGCATTCGCACGCCGTCTGGCGCAGGCCGTCCAGGTTGAGGATCTGGATGTGCCCGCGGCTGTAGTGGATGAAATTGGCGTGCTGCAACGTATTGGCGACCAGCGACACGCTGTTGCGGCGCGCCCCGATCATCTGCGCCATCGCCTCCTGGGTCAGCAGCAGCCGGTAATCGCCCGACAGGTCATGGGTGTGCAGCAGGCAACGCGACAGCCGCGACTCCACCGGATGGGCGGCGTTGCAGCCCGCGGTCTGCTGGACCTGTGCGTAGACGGCCAGCCCGTGACGGGTGAGCAGCGTCCGCAAGGTGCTGCTCTGGTCGGCCGCGTCGCGCAGCCGGTCGAGGTCCATCACGGAGGCGGCACCGGGGACCAGCACGATTGCCGTGTTCAGCGCGCAGGCATCGCCCATGGTCGAGAGCGTTCCGAGCAGGCTGTCGCGGCCGACCATGGCGACCTGCACATGCTCGCCCTTGGCGAGTTTCACCACCAGCGAGATGACGCCGCGGTGGGGAAAGTAGGCGCGCTTGAGCGTCTCGCCGGTCTCCACCAGGATCGCTTCGTGCGGCAGATCGATCATGCGCAAATGCGGGCGGATCAATTCGTAATCCTCCGCCGACAGTGCGGACAGGAAACCGTTGGATGGGCGCGCCATCGTTTCCAAGACTGCCTCCGTCTCGTCAGCCCCCGAACTCGAAGCGAATGGGCTGCTCGCTGTACGGATAAGTTTGATCATGTTCTCGTCGGGATATATTGGCAATTGGGACAAGATGTCCGGTTGCGATGGCGCCCCCGCTGCACTGTGTGCACACCGGCATGCAGCAGGCCGGTTGCGCCGGGCTATCTTCATCGCGGGGCTCCCAGCAGGCGGGCGTGGCAGCCCTTCACCGCCGCATAGCAGTCGCAGGACCTCGTCTCCAATGCGCGCTCGTCGACGATCTCGATCTGGCCGCGGGTGTAGTGAATGATGCCGGCGCGCTGGAGCGCATTTGCGACGAGGGAAATCGCGTTGCGCCGTACGCCCATCATCTGCGCCAGCGTCTCCTGTGTCAGCGGAAGGAACTTGCTGTCGGACAGGTCGCGGGCACGCAGGAGCCAGCGCGCCAGCCGCGCTTCGACCGGGTGCACCGTATTGCACAGCACCGATTGCTGCGCATGCGCGAGCAGCGCCTGCTCGTGGCGGATCATCAGGCCGCGAAACTGCGCGCTTGCGGCCGCCACCGCCCGGAAGGCCGCGATTTCGAGCACGGACGCAGTCCCGGGGAAGAGCACAGCGGCATCCGTCGGAGCGATGCCGTCGGCAAGCGCGGCGCCGGCGCCGACGGCGCTGTCGCGGCCCAGCATCGCGACCTCGATCATCTGTCCCTCGGAGAGACCCACCGTGATCGAAACGGACCCGCCGTGCGGGAAGTAGACATGTCGCAGCGCGGCGCCTGCCTCGGCCAAGACAGATTCCCTGACCATTTCGACTGTCGCGAGATGGGGGCGCAGCAGATCGAAATCCGCCACGCCGAGCATTTGCAGCAACTGGTTGGACGGGTGGCCGCTCGCGGTCATGCAGGTCAATCCGGCGCGTTCATTAGGACGATCGGCCGCCGCGCCCTGTGCGTCATTCAGTTGCACGGCGACCAAAACATATTGTAAAGGTTGTGTGGCCGTCCATATACCCGTTGGGGGGCAGACAGGCTGCGGCATTTGCGGCGGAAATTGAGAAACGCACGCTGATTCGCGCGTTAATTAGGGGCGTCCGTCTTGCGCCGGGCGGCAGGAAAAAGCGGCAAGGGGGCCATCATGAGCCGCTAGGATCGCATCTGCGCCGTCATCGGACCCGACCGACACCTGCGGCTTCCCCTCAAGCGCGCATTTTCTATCCATCCGGGACTGGTCCGCGCGGCTTCGCAACGCCGCGACTGTCGCACCCCTTGCCCCTGATTTCCCGACAGGACCGTTGACGCTTGCATCAATGTTTCGACCAGCCAGAGGAGAACGGCGTGCCCCACGGTTTGACGTTTGAATCGCCGAAACGGGAAACTCAAACGGGGACGGCAGACCTGCACCATACTCTCGTCGACGACGACCCGATGGTGTGCATGGCCATCGAGATCTATCTGCAGCGGAATCATTTCCGGGTGACGATTGCCGACGGAGGAGAAGCCGCCTCCGCGCTCTCGAGAACGAACAGGTCGATCTGATGATGATCGACATCTTCATGCCGCACACGCGAGGTTCGAGTCGATCCGGATCTTCCACGAGCACGCGCCGGCCATTCCGCTGATTGCGATGTCCGGCTACGCCTTCGCAAATTTGAACGCGCCCGCACCCGACTTCCTCCGGATGGCGCCGGAGCTCGGCGCTGCGCGTTGCCTTCGCAAGCCGTTTAGACCGGATGCGCTATTCGCGGCCATCGAGGATTGTCTCGCGGAGCATCGTGCTGTCTCCGCAATTGGGTTAGCGCGGTAGCAATCGCGGCGGCCGCGAAATAAGCGTCCGTTTACCGCAAGCGCAGCTGTTGCGGATTGAGCAGGCGAGCAGCGGGCGGCGGTGTGAGCGATTCTGATTGCGCGTGATTTGATTCAATTCGCGCGGCCCGTGCATATCGTCCTTCGCGAGCAGGATTTTTCGCATACGTCGCAGTGTTGTTATCGGAGCGTTTACCTATCGCGTCTGTCGCGTGAGATGCGGCGCCGCTTTTGTCGCAAGACGCTATCGCAGGCCTCGAAGCGCAAACTTGTCTTCAATATCCGTATTAGCACGGAGGCTGAAATTAACGGGACCGTGAAAGGGGTTGTCTAACGATCCAGGCGCGGACCTCCGCCGAACTCCAGGTGCGGCCCAGGCGTCGAAGTCCGGCTCAGTAAGGCGTAGCTCATGGATGATCTGTTGCGGGAGTTTTTGACGGAGACCAGCGAGAGCCTGGACACCGTCGACAATCAGTTGGTGAAGTTCGAGCAGGAGCCGAATAACGCCAAGATCCTGGATAACATCTTCCGCCTGGTCCACACCATCAAGGGCACGTGCGGCTTCCTCGGACTGCCGCGGCTTGAAGCGCTGGCGCATGCCGGCGAGACCCTGATGAGCAAATTCCGCGACGGCATGCCGGTGACGGCCGGCGCGGTGACGGTGATCCTGTCCTCGATCGACCGCATCAAGGAGATCCTCGCCGGCCTCGAGGCGACCGAAGCCGAGCCCGAAGGCAACGACCGCGATCTCATCGACAAGCTGGAAGCGATGGTCGAGCAGGGCATGGCCGCGATGGCCGCAGGTGCTGTTGCTGATGCACCGCCGCTCGTCCCGGAAGCTCCCACTCCCGTCGAAGCAAAGGTTGCACCGTCGAAAGAAAAAGAAATGACCGAGGGCACGCTGATCGACCAGACCCTGGAGCGCCCCTTACGTCCGGGCGAAGTCTCGCTCGACGAGCTCGAGCGCGCCTTCCGCGAGACCGCGATCGAAGCGCCGGCTCCTGTCGCCAAGGCCGAGCCCGCGCCGGCTGCTGAAGCTCCGGCGCTCGCCGCCAAGGAAGCTGCGAAGCCCGCCAAGGAAAAGGCCGCGCCGAAGAAGTCGACGGCCGACGAGAATGCAGGCGAAGGCGCCAGCATCGCCAACCAGTCGATCCGCGTCAACGTGGATACGCTGGAGCATCTGATGACCATGGTCTCCGAGCTGGTCCTGACCCGCAACCAGCTGCTGGAGATCTCCCGCCGCAACGAGGACACCGAGTTCAAGGTGCCGTTGCAGCGCCTGTCCAACGTCACCGCCGAGCTGCAGGAAGGCGTCATGAAGACGCGCATGCAGCCGATCGGCAATGCCTGGCAGAAGCTGCCCCGCATCGTCCGCGATCTCTCGAGCGAACTCGGCAAGCAGATCGAGCTGGAGATGCACGGCGCCGACACCGAGCTCGACCGCCAGGTGCTCGACCTGATCAAGGACCCGCTCACCCACATGGTGCGCAACTCCGCCGACCACGGCCTGGAGACCCCCGCCGAGCGGCTCGCGTCCGGCAAGGGCGAGCAGGGCACCATCCGCCTGTCCGCCTATCACGAGGGCGGCCACATCATCATCTGCATCGCCGACAACGGCCGCGGCCTCAACACCGAGAGGATCAAGGCCAAGGCGATCTCCTCCGGTCTCGTCACCGAGGCCGAGCTCGAGAAGATGAGCGAAGCCCAGATCCACAAGTTCATCTTCGCGCCGGGCTTCTCGACCGCAGCTGCGATCACCTCGGTCTCCGGCCGCGGCGTCGGCATGGACGTGGTGCGCACCAATATCGACCAGATCGGCGGCACCATCGACATCAAGTCGGTGGCCGGCGAGGGTTCCTCCGTCACCATCAAGATCCCGCTGACCTTGGCCATCGTCTCGGCGCTGATCGTCGAGGCCGCCGGCGACCGTTTTGCAATCCCGCAGCTCTCGGTCGTCGAGCTTGTCCGTGCCCGCGCCAACAGCGAGCACCGCATCGAGCGCATCAAGGACACCGCGGTGCTCAGGTTGCGCAACAAGCTCTTGCCGCTGATCCACCTCAAGAAGCTGCTCAAGATCGACGACGGCGCGGCCAGCGATCCCGAGAACGGTTTTATCGTGGTGACCCAGGTCGGCAGCCAGACCTTCGGCATCGTGGTCGACGGCGTGTTCCACACCGAAGAGATCGTGGTGAAGCCGATGTCGACGAAGCTGCGTCACATCGACATGTTCTCCGGCAACACCATTCTGGGCGATGGCGCTGTTATCATGATCATCGATCCCAACGGCATTGCCAAGGCGCTCGGCGCCGCCGGCTCCTCGGCCCATGACATGGGCGACGAGAACGGCGCCCATCACATCGGAAGTGGCGAGCAGACCACCTCGCTGCTGGTGTTCCGCGCCGGCTCCAGCCAGCCCAAGGCGGTCCCGCTCGGGCTCGTCACCCGCCTGGAAGAGCTCCCGGCCGACAAGATCGAGTTCAGCAACGGCCGCTACATGGTGCAGTACCGCGAGCAGCTGATGCCGCTGGTCGCCATGGAGAGCGTCACCATTGCGAGCCAGGGCGCCCAGCCGATTCTGGTGTTTGCGGATGACGGCCGCTCCATGGGCCTCGTCGTCGACGAGATCATCGACATCGTCGAGGAACGGCTCAACATCGAGGTCGGCGGCTCCGCCTCCGGCATTCTCGGTTCGGCCGTGATCAAGGGCCAGGCCACCGAGGTGATCGACGTCGGCCACTTCCTGCCGATGGCGTTCGCCGACTGGTTCACCCGCAAGGAGATGAAGCCGTCGCAGCACTCGCAGTCGGTGCTGCTGGTCGACGACTCGGCCTTCTTCCGCAACATGCTGGCACCCGTGCTGAAGGCGGCCGGCTACCGCGTCCGCACCGCGCCGACTGCGCAGGAGGGCCTGGCTGCGCTGCGTGCGCAGAGCTTCGACGTGGTCCTGACCGACATCGAGATGCCCGACATGAACGGGTTCGAGTTCGCCGAAGTGATCCGCTCCGACACCAATCTGGGCGCGATGCCGATCATCGGCCTGTCCGCGCTGGTGTCGCCGGCGGCGATCGAGCGCGGCCGTCAGGCCGGCTTCCACGACTATGTCGCCAAGTTCGACCGTCCCGGTCTGATCGCGGCGCTGAAGGAACAGACCGCGGGCGCCGCCGGCGCCTCCGAGCTGAGCCGGGCAGCGGCGTAACGGCACTGGGGATCAGGAGATACCGCTATGAGCAACAAGAAGACGCAGATCGGCGAAGGCGCCATGGTCGAATACGTCACCGCGATGATCGGCGGCCAGCTGTTCGGCCTGCCGATCTCCCGCGTGCAGGACGTGTTCATGCCCGAGCGCGTCACCCGCGTTCCCTTGTCCTCGCGCGAGATCGCGGGCGTGCTGAACCTGCGCGGCCGCATCGTCACCGTGGTCGACATGCGTGCCCGGCTCGGCCTGCCCAAGCCCGAGGACGGCAAGACCCCGATGGCGGTCGGCGTCGACCTGCGCGGTGAATCCTACGGCCTCCTGATCGACCAGATCGGCGAGGTGCTGCGGCTCGCCGAGGACAACAAGGAAGAAAACCCCGTCAACCTCGATCCCCGCATGGCCAAGCTCGCCGGCGGCGTCCACCGCCTCGACGGGCAGCTCATGGTCGTCCTCGACGTCGATCGCGTCCTCGAGCTTAAAACCGAAGTACAAATGGCTGCCTGAGCTAACCGAAACAAAGCCGGAGAACCAAAATGAAGACATGTTTGGTGGTCGATGATTCCAGCGTCGTGCGAAAGATCGCGCGCCGGATCCTGGAAGGCCTGGAATTCGAAGTCACCGAGGCCGAGGACGGCTCGAAGGCGCTGGAGATCTGCCAGCGGCAGCTGCCCGATGCGGTGCTGCTCGACTGGAACATGCCCGTGATGGACGGCTTCGAGTTCATGGGCCACATGCGCCGCCTGCCCGGCGGCGACCAGCCGAAGGTGGTGTTCTGCACCACCGAGAACAACGTGGCTCATATCGCCCAGGCGCTCAGCGGCGGCGCCAACGAGTACATTATGAAGCCCTTCGATAAAGACATCATCGCCGACAAATTCGCTGAAGTCGGCTTGATCCCGGTCGGACAAGCCATGGTCTGAGTATCTGGCCCGAGCGTTTCAGCCAGAGTGTCCCCAGTACAGCTTCCGAGAGGCTATCCGTGACCCCGACCGAGTATGAGTATCTGCGTAAGTTCCTGAGGGATCATTCCGGACTCGACCTGTCCGCAGACAAGCAATATCTGATCGAAAGCCGGTTGTTGCCGCTCGCCCGCAAGGCCGGGCTCTCCGGGATCGGCGAGCTCGTGCAGAAGCTGCAGGGCGGCTCGAGCGCGCTCGTCACCAGCGTGGTCGAAGCCATGACCACCAACGAGACCTTCTTCTTCCGCGACAAGGTCCCGTTCGATCATTTCCGCGACACCATCATGCCTGAGGTCATCAAGGCGCGCGCCGGCCGACGGAGCGTGCGCATCTGGTGCGCCGCCGGCTCGACCGGGCAGGAGCCCTATTCGCTCGCGATGTGCCTGAAGGAGATGGGCGCGGCCCTGACCGGCTGGCGCGTCGAGATCATCGCGACCGACCTGTCGCAGGAGGTGCTCGAGAAGGCCAAGGCCGGCATCTACAGCCAGTTCGAGGTGCAGCGCGGCCTGCCGATCCAGATGCTGATGAAATATTTCAAGCAGACCGGGGAGACGTGGCAGATCAATCCCGAGCTGCGCGCGATGATCCAGCACCGGCAGCTCAACCTGCTGCATGATTTTGCCCAGCTCGGCACCTTCGACGTCATCTTCTGCCGCAACGTGCTGATCTATTTCGACCAGGACACCAAGATCAACATCTTCAACCGCCTCGCCCGCCAGATCGAGGGAGACGGCTTCCTGGTGCTGGGTGCAGCCGAAACCGTGGTCGGACTGACCGACACGTTCAGGCCGATCCCGGATCGTCGCGGCCTCTACAAGCCGAACGATCCGCGTGCAGCGGCAACCAAACCGGCTCTCGCCGGCGCCGCGCCGCCGCGCATGGCGGTGTTGGCAGGACGATAGGCATGGCAGAGGATGGCAAGGGCGCGGAGCGCGTCACGTTCAGTCGTGGCTATGATGTCTGCATCATGGCGATCGATGGCACGTGGCGGCGCGACTGCAAGCTCAATGCGATTTCCGACACCGACGCCATCCTCACGGTGGACGGCTCGATCCAGGGATTGAACCTGAAGGAATTCTTCCTGCTGCTGTCGTCGACCGGGCTCGCCTATCGCCGTTGCGAGCTGGTGCGCGTCAACGGCGCCGAAATGGACATCCAGTTCCTGCGCGGCAAGAACCGCAAGAAGCGCGGCGCCGCCGGCGGCCGTGACGAGGCAGCGTGATCGCCAAATAGGCCTCGTCCCGCGCGCCCCGTCGCCGCTTTCCGAGACGTTGGTTCATATTTGCTAAAACATCCGGACGAATTCGCCGCACCGGCTTTACGTGGCCTAAGCGCGAGCCGTGTAGCAATTGCCCGTCTCAATCTCAGGATACGGCAATGCCCCGAAGTTCCCTCTCCCCCATCCCGTCAAATCTGCCCGACGTCGCCGAGCGGCGTGCGCTTCAGCTCCTGGTGGTCGACGACGACGCCACGCAGCGCAGCCTGATCACGGTCGCCGCAAAGCAGGCCGGCCATGAAGTCACGGTGGCGCCGTCCGTCGCCGAGGCGATCGAGAAGCTCCGCGCCGCCCGCTTCGACTGCGTGACGCTCGATCTCGTGCTGGAGGATGGCGACGGCATCGACGTGCTGCGCGAGATGGCGGCGGCGAAATTCGCAGGCCATGTGATCGTCATCAGCGGTATGGACGGCAAGCGCCGCAGCGCCGCCCGCAGCTTCGCCCGTTCCGTCGGGATTCAGCTCCAGGGCCTGCCGAAGCCGCTCGATCTCGCGGCGCTGCGCATCAGCCTCGCCAATCTCGGCAAGACCGCAATGGGGCTGCCGGCGATCCACACCTGGGGTGGCGTCGCCACCGACGCGATCGTGGAACGGCACCGCGCCTGAGGCGCGGAGCTGCCATGCGATCGGACGCGGGCACTGCGCCGCGTCGGTCGCAATTCAAGCCGGATTGCCGGATTCAGACAGGTATTGCAGGGCGTGGCCGAGGCCTGCCCGGCAGGCGTTGAGAGCGGCGTTCGCGGTGGCATAACGCGGCGTGACGTCGTCGAGTATGAAGACGTCGGCGGAACCTTCCGGATCGTTGCTGTGTTCTTGATCCATGGCTGCGGCGATCCGGCGCATACTGGTCTCGATCTGTGCGATCAGCAAGCGAAGGTCTGCGGCGATCAATCGTTGGCTGTCGGCCTCGGATGTCGCGACCAGCGGCGGCGTATCGGCCAAATTTAGCATGGATATTCTCCGTCTCCTGCAATTAGGCGCAATGCCGCTACTTGTGCGTTAAGTCTATGTCCCGTACAAATACGGGTGGGCCGAATCCGCGCCGAACGCCATAACGGTTGGCGCGGACGCGAGTCCGTAATGCCAACTGGATGTGGCACATGGCCGAGCAAACCTCTCGTGGTGAAATCTTCGTGGTCGACGACGACCCTGCGGTTCGCGACACCTTGTCGATGGTGTTGAAGGCGGCGGGTTATGAGGTGATCTGTTTTGCGGACGGCGCAGCGCTGCTCTCCGTCGCGCGGAACCGTACGCCGGCTGCGATCCTGCTCGACGTGCACATTCCCGGAAAGTCGGGCCTCGACATTCTGAACGAACTGCAGGGCGAAGATTATCCGGCGCCGATCTTCATGATCTCCGGGCAGGGCGACATCTCGATGGCGGTGGGCGCCATCAAGAGCGGCGCGCTCGATTTCATCGAAAAGCCGTTCCGCGGTAGCGAGATCGTCGGCCGGCTGGACGAGGCGATCGGAGCCTATGCACGCAGGCAGGCAGAGAGCGTATCGCCGAAATTCTCTTCGCTGCACTTCCCCGGACGCGAGCCGTTGACGCGGCGCGAACGCGAGGTGCTCGAGCAGTTCGCTTCCGGTGCGTCCAACAAGGAAGCCGGCCGCACGCTCGGCATCAGCCCGCGCACCATCGAGGACCATCGCGCCAACATCATGAAGAAGCTCGGGGCGCGCAACGCCGCCGATCTGATCCGCATCGTGATGACTGCGGCCCAGCGCGCATCGTAACGCTCGCCATCCTCTCGTGCTCCGGACGCAGCGCGTCATGCAATGATGCGCTGCTGAGCCGGGGCCCATATCTCTCCAATTTCACGGCTGACAGTTCTGGGTCCCGGCTCTGCGCCGCAGCGTTGCACGCTGCGCCTTGTCCGGGACACGGTTCCTCAACTGCTCAGCGCCTTGCGGATGATCCGCGCCAGATCGGATTTGCGATACGGCTTCGCCAGCAGCAGCACGCCTAAATCCAGCCGGCCGTGATGGATGATCGCGTTCTCCGTATAGCCTGAGGTGTAGACCACCCTGAGGTCCGGACGCGTCTTCGACACCTCGTCGGCAAGCTGCCGTCCGTTCAACTTGCCGGGCATGATGACGTCGGTGAACAGCAGGTCGAACGGCTTGCCGGTGGCGACGATCGCGAGCGCCTCCGCGGCGTTCGCGGCCTGCAAGGTGACGTAGCCGAGCGAATGCAGCTGCGCCAGCACGTAGTCGCGCACCAGCCGGTCGTCCTCGACCACGAGGATCGTCTCGTGTCCGCCCTCGATCGTCGACGGCGTCACGCCTTCGCCCACGGCCGCGGCCGTCTTGCCGGGCGGCAGATACATCTTGATCGTGGTACCGTGGCCTTCCTCGCTGTAGATCTTGATGTGGCCCGTGGACTGCTTGATGAAGCCGTAGACCATCGAAAGCCCGAGCCCGGTGCCCTTGCCCGGTCCCTTCGAGGTGAAGAACGGATCGAACACCCGGGCCAGCATGTGCGCAGGAATGCCGGTGCCGGTGTCGCTCACGGCGATCAGCACATAGTGTCCGGGCCTGACGTCGTTGACGCTGGCATAGACCTCGTCGAGATAGGCGGCGCCGGTCTCCACGATCAGCTTGCCGCCGCCGGGCATGGCGTCACGGGCATTGAGCGCGAGGTTGAGGATCGCGGTGGTGAGCTGGTTGGGGTCGACGATCGCGACGCAGCTCTCGTCCTCGAACACCGATTCGATCTGGATCTGCTCGCCCAGCGTCGGGCGTAACAGCTTTGCGGTGTCGATGATCAGCGCGTTGATGTCGACCTCGCGTGGCTGCAGCGGCTGCTTGCGCGCGAAGGCGAGCAGGTGCTGGGTCAGCTCGGCGCCGCGCCCGGCGGCCTCGTCGATCATCTTCGTGATCGCCGCAAGCTCCGGCTCCTTCGCCACCGCGTCGGCCAGGATCTCGATCGTCCCGGTGATGACGGTGAGGATGTTGTTGAAGTCGTGCGCCACGCCGCCGGTGAGCTGGCCGACAGCCTCCATCTTGTCGGCGTGGCGGATGCGCTCCTCGGACGCGATCTTGTCGGTGAGGTCGCGGTAGAACACGTTGAACAGAATGCCTTCGCGGCGTTTCAGCGCCGTGACGCTCAGCTCGGCCCTGAATTCTTTGCCGTCGCGACGGCGAACCGTGAGCTCGCGGCGGCGGTTGAGCGTCTGGCCGTCCTGGGACTCGAGGAAGCGCGCGAGGCCGGCCTTGACCCGCTCCCGCTCGCTCTCGGCGACGATGAGGTCGACCCCATTCCTGCCCAGCGCTTCGTCGCGCCGCCAGCCGAACAGCTCCTCGGCCCGCGAGCTCCAGTTCAGGATGGTGCTGCGCTCGTCGGTCTGGACGAAGGCGTCGAGCGCGGTCTCAACGATATTGCGCGCGAGCAGCTCGCTTTCGCGCAAGGACTCTTCCGCGCGCCGCGCCTCGGTCATGTCGCGTCCGACGAAGAAGAAGCGTTTGGCCTGATCTGACCAGTTGCCGAGCCAGGACAGCCAGACCTCGCGTCCGTCCTTGTGGATGCAGCGGGTGTCGGCGAGCCTGGGGTGCCCGCCGCGCCGCAGCGCGCGCATCTCCTCGCGGGATTGCTCGAGATGCGCGGGATGGATGAAATCGACGCCGCTGCGGCCGATCATCTCGTCCGGCGGGTAGCCGAGCACGGCTTGGCTGCTCGGGCTGACCTGCACGATATGGCCCCGCGAATCCATGATCATGATCAGATCTTCCGAGGCGTCGAACAGCTGCCGCCGTTCCTCGATCTGCTGTTGCAGCGCGCGCTCGGTCCGTCGCGCATCGGTCAGGCGGCGCGCCGTGCCGGACGCGCCGATGATCTCGCCCGAATCGTCCCTGATCGGTGACAGGCTCACCGAGATTTCGACCGGACTGCCGTCTTTGCGCAGGCGCACCGTTTCGAAGTGCTCGATCCGCTCGCCCGTCGCAATCCGCCGCAGATAGTCCTTGCCCTCTTCGCGGCGATCGGGTGGCAGGAGGATCAAGGTCGGCTGTCCGACCGCTTCCTCGGCCGTATAGCCGTAGAGGCGCTCGGCCGCCGCATTCCAGCCGATGACGATGCCGTCGAGCGTCTGCATCACGATCGAATCGTCGGAGGATTCGACGGCCGCGCTGAACAGGCGTTCGCGGACGGCAAGCTGGTCGCGCGCGGCCTCGGTGCGCCGCCGCTCTTCGACCTCATGCTCCAGCGCTGCCGTCTTCGCCCGCATTTCATCGATCAGACGGGCAAATGCCCGCGCCAGCACACCGGTCTCGCCGGGGGCGTCGGTTGGAATTCTGATGGAATTGTCCCGACCGAGCCACTCGACCGCCGCAGTGAGCTGCCCGATCGGCCGGGTCAACGACCGCGCCAGCAGCACGGCCAGTATGGCGGCGACCAGCACCGCGATGAGGCCGATCGTGATGGTCGATTTCTCGATGGTGACGGCCGGCGCCATGAAGACGGCGTTGGGCACGACGCGGATGACACCGACCCACTGGTCCTCGGCCAGGATTGCGGGCGCGATCGCGGTGCCGCTCGGCTTGCCGTCACTGCCCGGCACGACCTGGGTCGCACCCAGCGTCGATCCGGTGATGGCTGCGAAATAGGGGAAGTCGTCCTGCCAGCGTGTTGGTGTCCCCAGTTGCGAACCGAACTCGCGGGTGCGATCCGGATGCACGAGATAATCGCCGTTGCGGCCGACCACATAGACCGCTTCACCGTTCCGGATCGATATCCTGATCCGGTCGAACACCTGGCGCATGTCGACATTGACGACGACGATGCCGAACAGCCGGTGATCGGACCCAAACAGGGGCGCCGCGACGCGCAAGGTCGGAACATAGGGCATCTGAACCACGCCGTCGTCGACGTCCAGTTCGACCGGGGAGACGCTGACCTGGTCTTCTGCCAGCTTGATCGCCGCCTGGAAGAAGGAGCGCTCGCCCTTGTTCTGCAAGGCATCGTCGGGAACTGCTCGCACCGCTCCGTTCGGGCCGGAGCGGTCGACGCGCAGATACTCGACGCCGTCGGCACCGATGATACGGAATTTTGCGTAGGCCGGGTTGGCGCCGACGTCGGCCACGAGGCGCGTCAGCAAGCGGTCGCGCCAGGTCTTCTCCGAGAGGTGATCGACCGGATCGACCCCGTCGTTGAAATGGGCATCGATCATGCCGCGCGCGGCGGCACGGGAGCGGAACGTCGCAACGTCGGCGCGGGCGCCGTTCACATGCGCTTCGAGTTGCGAGGCCAGGAGCCGTGAGTGGCCCTCGATACGGTCGAGCACGCGCGGCAGGAAGGCTTGCTCCAGGCTGTAATGGCTCAGCCATCCGACAGCGGCGACCGCAGCCGCGACCAGCAGGATCATTGCGATGGCCAGCCGGGTCGCGAGGGTCATTTCGGCCTTCGCGCTGCGTCGCGAGCGGTCCCGAATGTCCTGCTACGCTGCAACATGGATCGCCCCGTCATCGGCTGCCGGAGGCGGCATTGGCTAGCGGCGCGGATGTGAGGCAGCCGTCGACAGCGGCGAGCAGGGCGTCCGGCCGGAACGGCTTCTGCAGACTTGCGACCGCGCCGAGCTTGGTCGCCATCTTCAGAAAGTCCGGCTCGGCATAGGCGTCTGGCGCGACGGCGCGGCCGGAAATGACGATGATCGGAAGGGTCGGCTGCAGCACCCGGATGTGGCGCATCGTCTCCAGTCCGTCCATGCCGGGCATGAATATGTCGAGGAACAGGAGGTCGAACCGGCTCGCCTCGAACAGCGCAAGCCCCGTGTGGCCGTCGCCGGCGGCGGTGACGTGATGGCCGGCCCTCTCCAGGATCAGCCGGATCGTGATCTGCACGGCCGGGTCGTCATCCACAATCAGGATGTTGGCCACGTCTGAAACCCTCCGGGCCGGATGGGACGTTCCAGCGACCCCAAATCAAAGCATCAAATGCGAAATTGTTGCGCGGTTTCCGTCCGGCCTGCAAGCACTTCGCGGCCGACACCTTGTCCGCCTCGCGCGATTTCGGCGAGGTCGGTCATATGCATGCTTACGTGCACATGCGGTCCCTGACGCACGCCCGGATCGTGTCGCGGGCCTAATCGGTCAGGTATTCGGGATGGTGGCTCCGGATCTTGTCGAGCTCGCTGAGCGTGCCCGACAGGTGCTTGCGCAGATGCTGTTGCGCGGCATCGGCCTCTCCGGCCTCGATCGCGCGCGTGATCAGCTTGTGGTGGCGGACGATGTTCTGGGCCTTGCCGGGCGAGGGCAGATGCAGCCGGCGCAGCCGGTCGATATGCCCGCTGCGGCTGCGCACCAGCGTCCACAGGTCTTGCTTTCCGGCGGCGGCGTAGAGCTGGGCGTGAAAATCATTGTCGGCGGCGATGAAGCTCTCGAAGTCCCCGGCCTTGGCGAATTGCTGCTGGAGCGCGATCGCGTGGTCAAGACGGATGACCAGGGCCTGGTCATGTTGTTCCGCGAGCATCCGGACGATTTCGAGCTCCAGCGCCTGGCGCAGGAAATGGGCCTGCTCGGCGCGGCCGACGTCGACTCGGCTGACCACGGTCGCGTGCTGCGGAAATACGTCGACGAGCCCTTCCTCCTCCAGCCGCATCAGCGCATCGCGCACCGGTGTCGAGCTGACGCCGAACTGGCCGGCGAGCTCGGCGCGTGACAGGGGGGCGCCCGGCGGCAGTTCCAGGGCGATGATCGCATTGCGCAGCCGCTCGAACACCTGCGGCGCGGCCTGGCGGGCGCGATCGAGCCGGGCGGGTCGTGCCGCGCGCAGCGCGGTATGGGTTGCTTCCATGTCGGGTCCCGCGGGCTTGCCTTTGATGCACTAATATATTAGTGCATCAGCAGGGTCAACGCAGCTCGACGCTGGCCGGAGGAAACACACAACAATGATCAAGCATCTTCGTAGCAAGCTTGCGGCTGCCGCCCTGATCGCCGCAACCGTCCTGCCGGTATCCGCGGCGCATGCGCAGCAGAAATCCGAGATCTCGCTGTCGCGCCAGCCCGGCATTTTCTACATGCCGAGCCACATCATGGAAAAGCAGAAGCTGATCGAGAAGCACGCAGCTTCGCTCGGCGTACCCGGCGTCACCACCAAATGGGTGACCTTTTCCGGCGGCGGCGCGCAGACCGATGCGCTGCTCGCCGGCGGCGTCGACATCCTCAACACCGGCACCGGCAATCTTCTGTTGCTGTGGGACCGCACCCGCGGCGGCGTGAAGGGCATCGTCGCGACCTCGGCGCAGCCGATGACGCTGATCAGCCGCGATGCCAACATCAAGTCGATCAAGGATCTTGGTCCGAGCGACAAGATCGCGGTGCCGACCGTAAAAGTCTCGACCCAGGCGATCGTGCTTCAGATCGCGGCCGCCGAGGCCTTCGGTGCCGACCAATGGTCGAAGCTGGACGCCAACACCGTGCAGCTTGGCCATCCCGACGCCTATGCGGCGCTGTCCAATTCGAAGCACGAGGTCCACACCCACTTCTCGATCCCGCCTTTCACCTTCCTCGAGCTGAAGAACGTGCCGGGCGCGCATGTCGTGCTGAACTCGCCGGACGTAATGGGCGGCCCGCTGAGCCAGGCCCAGTTCTTCACCACGACGAAATTCGCCGACGCCAATCCGAAGATCATCCAGGCGGTGCGCGATGCCACCAAGGAAGCGCAGGATCTGATCCGCAGCGACACCAAGCAGGCGGTCGAGATCTACAAGGAGATCACCGGCGACAAGACCTCGGTGGAAGAGCTGCTCGATCTCCTCAAGGAGCCCGGCATGATGGAATGGAATCTCGAGCCGCAGGGCACGATGAAATTCGCAGCCCATCTGTTCAAGACCGGCACACTGAAGATGCAGCCCAAGGCCTGGACCGACTATTACCTCCCCGTCGCGCACGACCTGAAAGGCAACTGATGGCGCTGCTCGACGTCAACGGGGTGACGCTGCGCTACAAGACCTCCAGCGCCGTCGTTACCGCCACCGAAAGGGTCAGCTTCACGGTCGACAGGTCCGACCGCTTCGTGCTGCTCGGGCCGTCCGGCTGCGGTAAGTCGACCCTGCTCAAGGCCGTCGGCGGCTATATGACGCCGAGCGAGGGCCGCATGACCATCAACGATCGCGAGATTCATGGTCCGGGCGCGGACCGCATGATGATCTTTCAGGAGTTCGACCAGCTGCTGCCCTGGAAGAGCGTGCTTGCCAACGTGATGTTCCCGCTGCTGACCGCGCGAAAGCTGTCGCGCAAGGACGCCGAGGCCCGCGCACGGGCCTATATCGAGAAGGTCGGCCTCACCCGCGTCGTCGACGCCTATCCGCACACGCTGTCCGGCGGCATGAAGCAGCGCGTCGCGATTGCGCGCGGCATGGCGATGGAGCCCGATATCCTGCTGATGGACGAGCCGTTCGCCGCGCTCGACGCGCTGACACGGCGCACCTGCCAGGACGAGCTGCTTCAGCTCTGGAGCGAGACCAAATTCACGGTGCTGTTCGTGACGCATTCGATCGCGGAAGCGATCCGCATCGGCAACCGCATCCTGCTGCTGTCGCCGCATCCCGGCCGGGTCAAGGCCGAGGTGGTCGACGTCGACAAGGTCTCGAATGGAGACGGCAGCGCCGGCCGGCTGGAGAAGGAGATCCACGATCTCCTGTTCGCGGCCGAAGCTGTGGCGCATTGAGGGAGCCTGTCATGGGCGAGGCGAGAATATTGCTGCGCGACGCGTCGGTTGCCGCGACCGGCGGTGCGGGCGAGGTCGAGCGCAAGCTGAGCGTGCCGGAGCTGTTGTGGAACGACGGTTTTGTCCGCAAGACCGTCATCATCCTGTTTCTGGCAGCGGTCTGGGAAGCCTATGGCGTCGCCCTCGACAATCCGCTGCTGTTTCCAACGCTGCACGACACCATCGTGACGCTTTGGGACCGCGTGAAAGACGGCACCATTCCGATGCGCGCCTGGGCTTCGCTGAAAGTCCTTTTCATGGGCTATTCGGCCGGCATCGTGCTCGCCGCGATCTTCACCGTGCTCGCCATCTCGACGCGGATCGGCACCGATTTCCTCGAGACTGTTACGGCGATGTTCAACCCGTTGCCGGCGATCGCGCTGTTGCCGCTCGCCTTGATCTGGTTCGGGCTCGGCAATGGCAGCCTCGTCTTCGTGCTAATCCATTCGGTGCTGTGGCCGGTCGCGCTCAACACCCATTCCGGCTTCAAGAGCGTGTCCAACACGCTGCGCATGGTCGGGCGCAATTACGGCCTGCGCGGGCTGCCTTATGTCGCGAAAATCCTGATCCCGGCGGCGTTCGGCTCGATCCTCACCGGCCTCAAGATCGGCTGGGCCTTTGCATGGCGCACGCTGATCGCGGCCGAGCTGGTGTTCGGCGTGTCCTCGGGGCAGGGCGGGCTCGGCTGGTTCATCTTCGAGAACCGCAATCTCCTCGACATACCCGCAGTGTTCGCGGGCCTCTTGACGGTGATTATCATCGGGCTTTTTGTCGAGAACCTGATCTTCCGCGCCATCGAGCGGAATACCGTCCAGAAATGGGGCACCCAATCATGACCAAGAAGAAAATCACGCCCGACCAGCTCCGCAGCGCGCGCTGGTTCGCGCCCGACGACCTCCGCTCGTTCGGCCACCGCTCCCGCACGATGCAGATGGGCTACGCCCCGGAGGAGTGGAAGGACCGCCCGATCATCGCGATCCTCAACACCTGGTCGGACGCGCAGCCCTGCCACATGCACTTCAAGTCGCGCGTCGACGACGTCAAGCGCGGCATCCTGATGGCCGGCGGCCTCCCGCTGGAGCTGCCGGCGCTGTCACTGTCGGAATCGCTCTTGAAGCCGACCACGATGCTCTACCGCAACCTTCTGGCGATGGATGCCGAGGAGCTGTTGCGCAGCCATCCCGTGGACGGCGTGGTGCTGATGGGCGGCTGCGACAAGACCACGCCGGCGCTGCTCTTGGGCGCGACCTCGATGAACATTCCCGCGATCTATCTGCCCGCGGGTCCGATGCTGCGCGGCAATTGGAAGGGCAAGACGCTCGGCTCGGGCTCCGACGGTTGGAAATACTGGGACGAGCGGCGCGCCGGCAAGATCTCCGACAAGGACTGGCTCGATATCGAAGCCGGCATCGCGCGGAGCTACGGCACCTGCATGACCATGGGCACCGCCTCGACCATGACCGCGATTGCCGAGGCGATCGGCATGACGCTGCCCGGCGCCTCCTCGATTCCGGCCGCCGACGCCAACCACATCCGCATGGCGTCGGAATGCGGCCGGCGCATCGTCGAGATGGTGTGGGAGGATTTGACGCCGAAGACGATCCAGACCCGCAAGGCGTTCGAGAACGCGATTGCGGTCGCCATGGCGATGGGCTGCTCGACCAACGCGATCATCCATCTGATCGCGCAGGCCCGCCGCGCCGGCCTCGACATCGGCCTCGACGATTTCGAGAAGGCGAGCCGCAAGGTGCCCGTGATCGCCAACGTCCGACCGAGCGGCGATGCCTATCTGATGGAAGACTTCTTCTATGCCGGCGGCCTGCCGGCGCTGATGAGCCAGATCAAGCCGCATCTGCATCTCGACTGCATCACCGTCACCGGCCAGACGGTCGGCGAAAACATCGAAGGCGCCGAAGTGCACAATGCCGATGTCATCCGCGGCGTCGATAACCCCATCTACAAGGAAGGCGCGCTCGCCGTGCTCAAGGGCAATCTCGCGCCCGATGGCTGCGTCATCAAGCCGAGTGCCTGTGCGCCGCGCTTCCTCAAGCACACCGGGCCTGCGCTGGTGTTCGACGACTATCCGTCGATGAAGAAGGCGGTCGACGATCCCAACCTCGATGTCACCGAGGATCACATCCTCATCCTGCGCAATGCAGGGCCGCAGGGCGGGCCGGGCATGCCGGAGTGGGGCATGCTGCCGATCCCGACCAAGCTCGTGAAGCAGGGCGTGCGCGACATGGTGCGGATCTCGGACGCGCGCATGAGCGGCACCAGCTATGGCGCCTGCATTTTGCACGTTGCGCCCGAATCCTATGTCGGCGGCCCGCTGGCGCTGGTGCGGAATGGCGACCGCATCACGCTCGACGTCGCCGCGCGCACTATCAACCTCGATGTGTCCGAAGCCGAGCTCGAAAAGCGTCGCGCCGCCTGGAAGCAGCCCGAGCGCCGCTTCGAGCGCGGCTATGGCTGGATGTTCACCAAACACATCAAGCAGGCCAATGACGGCTGCGACTTCGACTTCCTGGAGACCGATTTCGGCGCGCCGATCGGCGAGCCGTCGATTTACTGACCGTCGTTCCGGGGCACGCGTAGCGCGAACCCGGAACCCATTTCACCGCGTTGCGTGCGGCCCGATGGATTCCGGGCTCGCCGCTGCGCGGCGCCCCGGAATGACAAGAGGATACACATGACAAAACTCACCGAAGCCACCCGCACAAAACTCAAATCCGTCTCCACCGCCACCGTCGCCACCGCGCTGTTCAAGCGCGGGCTGCGCATCCAGATGATCCAGGACGTGCACCCGCTCGGCGCCGACCAGCCGACCATGGTCGGCGAGGCCTTCACGCTGCGCTACATGCCGGCGCGCGAGGATCTCAACACCATCGACGTCTTCAAGGACCGCTCCCACCCGCAGCGCAAGGCGATCGAGGATTGTCCGCCCGGCAGCGTGCTGGTGATGGACAGCCGCAAGGACGCGCGCGCGGCCTCGGCCGGTGCGATCCTGGTGACGCGATTGATGAAGCGCGGCGTCGCCGGCGTCGTCACCGACGGCGGCTTTCGCGATTCCGCCGAGATCGCCAAGCTCGGCATCCCCGCCTATCACCATCGCCCCTCGGCGCCGACGAATCTCACGCTGCACCAGGCGATCGAGATCAACGTACCGATCGGTTGTGGCGATGCGCCGGTATTTCCGGGCGACGTCATTCTCGGCGACAGCGACGGCGTCATCGTGATCCCCGCGCATCTCGCCGACGAGATCGCGAACGAAACCTTTGAGATGACGGCGTTCGAGGATTTCGTCACCGAGGAAGTCGGCAACGGCCGCGGCATTTTTGGGCTCTATCCCGCCACCGATCCGCAGACGCTCACCGACTTCGCGGAATGGCGGAAGAAGAACGGCCGCTAGGTCGAAGCTAAGTCACGTCAAGAAACGAGCCGGCGCATCAAGCGCCGGCCTTTTATCGAGCAGGGAGGATACTTATGAATCTCACGCGACGTAGTCTCATGGCCGGCGCCGGTGCGGCGGCGGCGTCCGCACTTCTCGCCCGCACCGCCGGTGCCCAGTCGTTTCCGTTCACGCCCAACCAGCGCTACCCCGATCCCGCCGTCCAGATCCTCGATCCGAGCTTTGGAAAATACCGGCTCTATTCCTCAACGGTCGAGCAGGTCGCGACTGGCATGCGCTGGGCCGAAGGCCCCGCTTATTTCCCCGAGGGCGGTTATCTCCTGTTCTCGGACATTCCCAACAACCGGATCATGAAGTTCGACGAGAAGACCGGGCAGACCAGCGTGTTCCGCGCCAACGCCAATTACGCTAACGGCAATGCGCGCGACCGCCAGGGCCGCCTCGTCACTTGCGAGCACTCCGTCACCCGCCGCATCACCCGCACCGAGAAGGACGGCAAAATCACGGTTCTCGCCGACAAGTTCGAGGGCAAGCGGCTGAACGCGCCGAACGACATCGTGGTGAAGTCCGACGACAGCATCTGGTTCACCGATCCCTTGTTCGGCATCAACGGCGAGTGGGAAGGCAACAAGGAGAAGTCCGAGCAGGCCACCACCAACGTCTATCGCATCGCCAAGGACGGCAAGATCAGCGCCGTCCTCACCGACCTCGTCAATCCCAACGGCCTCGCCTTCTCGCCGGACGAGAAGAAGCTCTACATCGTCGAATGGAAGGGCACGCCCAACCGCAGCATCTGGAGCTACAATGTCGGCGACGACGGCAGCTTGAGCGGCAAGACCAAGCTGATCGATGCCGCCGACCAGGCCTCGCTCGATGGTTTTCGCGTCGATCGCGACGGCAATCTCTGGTGCGGCTGGGGCTCCAACGGCGCGCTGCAATCCGAACCCACCGACATCGGCGGCCGCAAGGTCTTTCAGCTCAGGGGCAAGTCGGAAGATCTCGACGGCGTGATGGTGTTCAACGCGGACGGCAAGCCGCTCGCCTTCATCAAGCTGCCCGAACGTTGCGCCAACCTCTGCTTCGGCGGCCCGAAGAACAACCGGCTTTATATGGCGAGCAGCCACTCGGTGTATGCGCTGTACGTCGAGGCGCATGGGGCGGTGTGAGGCAGAGCTGACCAGCTAAGCTGCCGTAGGGTGGGCAAAGCGAAGCGTGCCCACCGCTCTCGTCGCAATTGCTGAAAAATGGTGGGCACGGCGCGATGCGCCTTTGCCCACCCTACAGAGCTGCCGAATTCCTTCGCCTCTCCCCGCGTGCGGGGAGAGGCCCGTAGCCCGGATGGAGCACAGCGCAATCCGGGGCGGTCTTGCCGTCTGCACGAATCCCGGATTTCGCTGCGCTCCATCCGGGCTACAAGGTCACGCCTCCGGCATCCCCGCTGCCCAAAGCGCGAACGCATAGACGATCGCGACTTCGTCCAGCCGGTCGAACCGCCCCGATGCGCCGCCGTGGCCGGCACCCATGTTGGTGCGGAGCAACACCGGGCCGCCGCCGCTCATGGTCGCGCGCAGGCGCGCGATCCATTTGGCCGGCTCCCAATAGGTCACGCGCGGATCGGTCAAGCCGCCCATCGCGAGGATCGCCGGATAGTCCTTCGCCGCGACATTGTCGTACGGGGAGTAGGACAGGATGGTGCGAAAATCCTTTTCGCTCTCGATCGGGTTGCCCCATTCGGGCCATTCCGGCGGCGTCAGCGGCAGCGTGTCGTCAAGCATGGTGTTGAGCACGTCGACGAACGGCACTTCGGCGACGATGCCTGCGAACAATTCGCCGGCGCGGTTCGCGACGGCGCCCATCAGCATGCCGCCGGCCGAGCCGCCATGGCCGACGATGCGTTTTGCGCTGGTGTATTTCGCATCGATCAGCGCCCGCGCGCTGGCCGCAAAATCGTCAAAGCTGTTCGTCTTTTTCTCGCGCTTGCCGTCGAGATACCAGCCCCAGCCCTTGTCGGCGCCGCCGCGGATATGGGCGATGGCGTAAACAAAACCGCGGTCGACCAGCGAGAGGCGGTTGGCGTTGAAGGAGGCCGGCATCGCCATGCCGTAGGAGCCGTAGCCGTAGAGCAGCAGCGGCGCCGAGCCATCGAGCTTCAGCCCGAGGCGATAGAGGATCGACACCGGCACCTCGGCGCCGTCATGCGCCTTGGCCATGATGCGCGTCGTGACATAGTCGGCCGCATCGTGACCGGACGGAATCTCCTGGCGCTTGCGCAAGGTCCGCGTGCGCTTGACCATGTCGTAATCGTAGACTTCCGACGGCGTCGTCATCGACGAATAGGCGAAGCGCAAGTTCGTGGTGTCGAATTCGTAGGAGCCCATCGTGTCGAGCGAATAGGCCGCCTCGTCGAAGGCGATGGCGTGCTCGTCCCTGGTCGCGAGATCGCGGATCACGACCGACGGCAGCGCATTGGCGCGCTCCAGCCGCACCAGATGGCCGGCATAGAGATCGAGGTCGATGATGTAGACGCCGGGACGATACGGGATCAGGTCGCGCCAGTTCTTGCGCTCGGGTGCGCCAAGCGGCGCGGTGACGATCTTGAAATCGATGGCGTCATCGGCATTGGTGAGGATGAAGAGCTCGTCGCCGCGGTCGGCCAGCGAATATTGCACGCCGTCCTCGCGCGCCGCGACCAGGCGCGGCGGCGCTTCGGGGTGGGCGAGATCGATCAGCCGCTGCTCCGAGGTCTCGTGATCGCCGCCCGCGATCACGCAGAAGCGGCGGCTGGTGCTCTCATGCAGATGGGTGAACCAGCCGGAATCCTGCTCCTCGTAGACGAGCGAGTCGTCGGCCTGCCTGGTGCCGAGCCTGTGCAGCCACACCTGCATCGGGCGATGGTTGTCGTCGAGCTTCACATAGAAGAAGCTCTTGCAGTCCTTGCTCCAGACGATGCCGCCGTCGGTCTCCTCGACCAAATCGTCAAGATCCTTGCCCGTGGCCCAGTCGCGGACGCGGATGGAGAAATATTCCGAGCCCTTGGTGTCGGCGCTCCAGGCTTGCAGCTTGTGATCGTTCGAGTGGCGGCTGCCGCCGAACTTGAAGTATTTGTGGTCTTTGGCGAGCGCGTCGCCGTCGAGCACGATCTGGCCCTCGCCGCCGTCGCGCGGCATGCGGCCGAACAATTCGTGCTGCCCACCCTCGCGAAACCTCCGGAAATAGGCGAACGGTCCGTCGGGCGAGGGCACGCTGGAATCGTCCTCCTTGATCCGCCCGCGCATCTCGCGCACCAGCGTCTTCTGAAGCGACGAGGTGTGGCCGAGCAGGCTCTCGGTGTAGCCGTTCTCTTCATCGAGATATTTGCGGATGTCGGGATCGAGCACGGCGGGATCGCGCAGCACCTCCTGCCATTTCTCGTCCTTCAGCCAGGCATAGTCGTCGGCCACGGTGATCCCGTGCCGCGTGAAGGAATGCGGCCGGCGCGGGGCGACGGGGGGCTGGGAAGGTGTCTTGGCTTGTGTCACTCGGTCCTCATCATCTCGTACTCGCGCTGCGTTCCCTCTTTACCTCTCCCCGTAAGAACGGGGAGAGGGAGAAGAAAGGCGCGCCGCATCGCTCGCCGTATTCCACCTTATATCGTCCCGATTCCGCGAATTGCCAGCGCCGCTGCGCCAAGGACTGCGCCAAGTCGCCGGGTTGTTGATCGCCCCCTTGTATGCTTTAGGGGCGATACCCCCCGCCGCCGGTCCAGCCTGATGCTGTTCAATTCCTACCCGTTCATCCTGCTGTTCCTGCCGGCCGTGCTGGCCGGCTATTTCTGGCTCGGGCGGCGCAGCAATCTGGCGCCGGTGATCTGGCTGGCGCTGGCCTCGCTCGCCTTCTACGCCTTCGGCAGCTGGCAGTTCGTGGGCCTGCTGCTGGTCTCGATCGCCTTCAACTACGGCGTCGGCTATCTCCTGATCGCGGCGAAGCTCGCCCCAATGCAACGAAAGGCGGCGCTCGCGCTCGGCGTCGTCGGCGACCTCCTGGTGCTCGGCATCTTCAAATATGCCGGCTTCGTCGCCGAGAACATCAATGCGCTGGCCGGTACGCATGTTGCGGTCCACATCCTGCTGCCGGTCGGCATCTCCTTCTACACCTTCACCCAGATCGCGTTCCTGGTGGATGCGTATCGTGGCCAGGTCGCGCGTTACGCCTTGCCGCACTACGCGCTGTTCGTGACCTACTTTCCGCACCTGATCGCGGGGCCGATCCTCCACCACAAGGACATGATCCCGCAATTCGAGCGGAAGGAGACCAAGTATCCGGACGCACACCTGATCCTGTGCGGAATCGTCATCTTCGCGATCGGCCTGTTCAAGAAGACCTGCCTTGCCGATGGCATCCAGCCCCTGGTGGCGCTCGCCTTCGAGGCGCGCTCGCCGAGCTTTGATCAGGCCTGGTGTGGTGCGCTCGCCTACACGTTCCAGCTCTATTTCGACTTCTCCGGCTATTCCGACATGGCGATCGGGATATCGCTGATGTTCGGCATCTTCCTGCCCGTGAATTTCAACTCACCCTACAAGGCCACCAGCATCGTCGAGTTCTGGCGCCGCTGGCACATGACCTTGTCGCAGTTCCTGCGCGACTATCTCTACATCTCGCTCGGCGGCAATCGCCGCGGCCGCGTGCTGCGCTACGTCAATCTGATGATCACGATGCTGCTCGGCGGGCTCTGGCACGGCGCGGCCTGGACTTTTGTCGCCTGGGGCGCGCTGCATGGCGCTTATCTCTGCGTCAATCATGCCTTCAACGCGCTGGTGCCCAACGTCCCGACGTTGCTCGTGCGTCCGGTCCGCATCGTCGGAGCCGTGCTGACGTTCCTCGCCGTCGTCGTGGCTTGGGTTTTTTTCGCGCCGAGAGCGTTACTTGGGCGCTGCGTGTCCTCCACGCGATGGCCGATCCGTCGAATATCGTCCTCGGCCGCGAGGAGATCGCCGCATTGGTTCTGGTGTCGATCTACGCCGCGCTGGTGTGGATGTCGCCGAACACGCAAGCGATCATGGGATACGATCACGACAATCGCAGGGTCGGCGAGGCCCTGCCGGCAGGACGGATGCGACCGCTGTTCCTTTACGGCGCGGCGCTGGTGCTCGCTCTCGGGATTCTCGGCATCCAGAGCCACAGCGAATTCATCTATTTCCGGTTCTGATGCGAGGCAATTTCATACATCTGAGACGTCTTCTGCTCGCCAGCATCGCCTGCGTGCTGGGCGCGGCGGTACTCACCTATCTCGTCGATCCCTTGCAACTGTTTCGCCCGTCGCGACTGGCCTTCTATTCCGACGACACGCGCGTGCAGAATGCCGGGCTGATCCGCAGCCAGTCGTTCGACACCGCCTTCATGGGCACCTCGCTCGCGATCCGTTTCCGCCAGAGCGACATCGATCGCGCGCTCGGCGTCCACTCGCTCAAGCTGGCGATGACCGGGTCCAATTCGCGCCAGCAGGGCTTTGTGCTGGAGCGGGCGATCGAGCGCGGCGCCCGGCGCGTGATCTGGGCGATGGACGATTTCATCTTTGTCGATGCGGCGGATATCGAGGCCGATCCCTTTCTGTCCGTCGATCTCTATCGCCAGACAACGAAGGGCATCGCGTCCTATCTGTTCAGCGCCGCGATGGCGAAGGAATCCTTGTTCGTGCTGCTGCGGTCGATCCCGCCGCTGCAGCAGAAGCTGACCCAGGCGGCGCCGTTTCTCCCCGTCAAGTTCGCGCTGTCCGACGTCGACGACATCTACGCGCTGCCGCGCGATTTCGACGTCGCGCGTGACTACAATGCGAAGAAGACGCTTGCCTCGTTCGCTTACATCACGAGCCCCGTGCGCAGCCGCTTCCTTGGCGAAGGCTATGGCTACGACGCCATGCTCCGGCATTTCGAACGCGACGCCGTCGGCTTGATCACGCGTCATCCGGACGTGACCTTCGACATCTACTTGCCGCCCTATTCGATCCTGCAGTTCGTGGCGATGCGTGATGCCTCGCCTGCGACGCTGAAGATCGTCACCGACCTCACCGCGCGCATCGCCGAGCGGCTGACGCAGCTTCCGAATGTGCGTCTGTACGATTTCCGCGCGATCAGGGCGGTGACGCACGATCTCGATAACTACAGCGACGTCATCCACCATTCGCCGGCGGTCGATGCGAAGGTGCTGAATTGGCTGGCGCGTGGAGAGTATCGCGTCGATCCTGAGGCGCCGCTCGCGTCGCTGGATGCGCTGAAAGCTCAGGTCGAGGCCTATCGCGTGGAGCGCTGACCTTTCCCCCTCTCCCCCTGTGGGCCTGTTGCGTTATCGGCTTTTGAGGCTGAAGACGTCAGGAGAGAAGGCCTTGGTCCTGGCAATGCCTGCGAAGATCTGTAGTTGTTGCCCTCAGCGGGCAGCTCACGCGGCGATCGTGGCCCACCGCCTCATGTTGAAGGCGATTGAGGCGAGCAGAACTTGCCCGGTCGCCTTGATCAGACCGACGTAGCGGATGCAGGTCAGCCGCATGCGGCGTTTGAGAGTAGCGAAGGTGGTCTCGACCTGGGCTCGGCGGCGCGCGATGAGGAGGTTGTAGCGTTTGAGCCTCGGCGGCAACTCCGGGTGATGCCGGTTGGGCCGACGAGCAATGCGGGGTTTCTTGCCCTCCGCCTTCAGCCGGGCCCGTCGGGCATGGGTGTCGTAAGCCGCATCGGCCCACACCGCAGCTTCATCGCCGCGGATCAAAGCGTCCGCCGGTGTCGTGTCGTTGATGTTGGCCGGTGTGGTCAGTACCGTGCGGATCAAGCCGGATCCTTCGTCGACACCGACATGGGCCTTGTAACCGAACGTCGTGCCGCTCTTGCCTTGCCGCTTGGTGAAGCGGGCGTCGGGATCGTTTGAGGGGCGATCCTCCTTCGGAGGAGCCGACACCGCCTGGATCAAGGTCGCATCCAGCATCGTGCCGCGCTTGAGGATGACGCCGGCATTCTCAAGCTGACGATCCAGCTCACCAAACAGCTTCTCCAGCAGGCCTTGTTCGACAAGCTGGTTCCGAAAGCGGTTCAGGACCGTATGGTCGGGCGTCGCATCCTCAAGGCTCAAACCGACGAAGCGCTTGAACGACAACCGGTCGCCCAGCGCTTCCTCGAGTTCGCGCTCCGAAAGACCATACAGCGACTGCAACAGCACAGCACGAAACAGCACCAGCACCGGATAGCCTGGTCGACCGGGGCTCCCTTCATCCCGCAAATGGCCGATCAGCTTCTCGAACCGGTACCACTTGACCAGGCCAGCCAGCCGATCCAGCGCCGCATTGGCGCCGGCCCCCTTCGGCATCAGCGCTTCCACAAAGCTCGGCTGTCCCGTCCGCTTGACCGCCATCGCTACCCTCCAAGGCTTTGCCCTAGGGAATCACAATTGACGAATTACGCAACAGGCCCCCTGTGGGAGAGGGTGGCTCGCCGCGTAGCGGCGAGACGGGTGAGGGGTATCTATCCGCGAGTCCATCTCGCAATTGAGTTCGCCGAGACAACCCCTCATCCGGCGCCATAGCCGAAGCTTCGCTTCGGCGTTCCTAAGAACGGCGGCCGAAGGCCGCCTACGCCACCTTCTCCCACAAGGGGAGAAGGAAGAAAGCGCGTCTAGACCGCCACCTGCTCGCCGAGATACGCGACCGCGGCTTCCAGCCCGCCCTTGCCGTGCGGGATCTTCAGCGCATTCAGCCCGATCTCGACCACCCCCAACGTGCCGAGCAGCATCGGCGCATTAACGTGGCCCATATGGGCGATGCGGAAGGCTTGTCCGGAGAGATCGCCGATGCCGGTGCCGAGCACGACGCCGCACTTGTCTTTGCAATAGCGCTGCAGCAGCGCCGGATCGTGGCCATTGCTCATGGTCACCGTGGTCACGGTGTTGGAGCGCTCGCTCGCCTCCGCGACGTTGAAGCCGAGCACCTGGCCTTCCGACCAGGCGGAGACGGCGCGGCGCGCGGCTTCGCCGAGCAGGCTGTGGCGGCGGAACGCGTTTTCGAGCCCTTCCTCGTGCAGCAGGTCGATCGCCTTGCGCAGCGCGAACAACAGATGCACCGGCGCGGTGCCGGCATATTTGCGATAATTCTCGCTGCCCTCGCGCTCGCTCCAGCTCCAATAGGGCGTCGACATGTTGGCCTTCTTCTGCACCTCGAGTGCGCGCGCGTTCGCCGCGACGAAGCCGAGGCCGGGCGGCGTCATCAGGCCCTTCTGCGAGCCGGACATCGCGACGTCGATGCCCCATTTGTCCATTTCGAACGGCATGCAGCCGAGCGAGGCGACAGTGTCCACCATGTACAGCGCGGGATGGCCGCTGGCCTTGATCGCCTTGCCGATCGCCTCGATGTCGTTCTGCACGCCCGATGCCGTGTCGACCTGGACGACGACGACGGCCTTGATGGTGTGCTCCTTGTCGCGGCGCAGGCGCTCTTCGACCTCGTGCGGCCGCACCGCGCGGCGCCAGTCGCCCTTGAGCACCTCGACCTCGGCGCCCATCAGGGCGGCGGCGTTGCCCCAGCCGATCGCGAAGCGCCCGCTCTCCAGCACCAGCACCTTGTCGCCGCGCGACAGCACGTTGCTCAGCGCGGCTTCCCAGGCGCCATGGCCGTTGGCGATGTAGATGTAGGACTTGCCCTTGGTCGCGAACAGCTTCGAGATGTCTGCGAGAAGTGTATCGGTCAGCTCGTGCATCTCTTTGGAGTAGATGTCGATCGCCGGACGATGCATCGCCTGCAGCACCTCGTCGGGCATCGTGGTGGGCCCGGGGATGGCCAGAAATTCCCGGCCCGCGCGAACGGTCATTGCTGTTGGTCCTTGTTGCTTGAGAACAGGCTGGTGGGTCGCTGACTCACGTTCTACGCGCCGTGGAAGCCCAAGAAAAGCACGCAAAACGCAGGTCTGGGGTGGTTTTTGTTTCGAGCATGGTCTTGTCGGAAAACCGCCTCACACTTTTCAGGACCATGCACTCATCTCTTGGTCTCGCGGCAGCCGGCGGCTTCGGCCTCTTCCACCGAGCAGAACCAGCGGGTGCCCTTGCTGATCTTCATCTTGATCTGGGTGTACCAGCGGCTGGTCGGCTGGTGATAGATGCACTCGCCGGCGGTGTTGACGTTGCCCTTGATGGTGCAGTCCGGCGAGGGCGCGACCGGCCCGGAGGCCGAGGCGAGCAGCACCGCATGCGCGCCCTCGGGCGGCTTGGTGGCGCCCAGGATCGTGGTTTTCTTGTTGCGGACGCGCCAGTCCCACGGCGCGATGAAGGCGCCCTGCCACATGCCGGCTTTGGCCTCGCGCGCGGCGGCCTCATCGGGTTCGTAGTCGTGAGAGACGCGGGTGTAGGCGAGTGCCCAGCCGCTGCGCACCAGCCATTTCTGGATGTCCTCGCCGCCGACCTCGCAGCGCGCCACGGTGCGGCCGCGCCGGTCGATCGCGCGGGCGTGGCAGACCCAGCTCTTGCCTTCGGTGTATTTGGCGAGCTCGTCGCGCGCCGCGATGCCGCAGGTCCAGCGTTCGGTTTTTGTATTGAGGCAGAGCTGGTCGACCGCGGGCGCGTCGATGCCGCCAAGCCGGACCCGCGTGTTCCCGATCAGGACGGAATCGCCGGAGCGGACCTTTGCGGTGCCGGTGATGTCGGCGGCCTGGGCCAGCGAGGGGATGGCGAGCAAAGACAGCGCAATCAGGAATTTTCGCAACATGCCGGTCCGCGTGTGAGGAAAATCTCGATAGACGTCGCAATTGTGGTCGGCTTTTGGCCGCCCGGCCAGCGCCTGCCCAACGATTGAGCTTTCAACTTCCCGTCATTGCACGACGGTCTCGTAGGGTGGGCAAAACGAAGCGTGCCCACCATGTCCAGCGCGGTGGCGGATGGTGGGCACGGCGCGCGAAGAGCGCGCCTTTGCCCACCCTACGAGACCTACCCCCGCCCCGCCATCGCCCGCTTCGCCACGGCCAGCCCCATCAGCACGAAGGCCGACGTCACCTCGGGACCACCGACCAGAATCCGCGTCGGCGTCTTCATCTTGTTCCATTCATAGGCGCGGAACGGGCCGCGGCGACCGCCTTCGCCGAGGCTCGCGACGATCACGTTCAGCGCCGGCGCGAAGGCGCGCGGGTCGGCGCCGAGATGGCCGAGCGCGATCAGCGCCAGCGCCGCGTCGAACACGTTCATCTCCGCGGCCATCAGCTCGCCCTTGACGTAGGAGAGCACGCGATGGCGGATGAAATCGAAATCGCCGTCGGGGTCGATCGCGGCCTGTGCTGCCAGCGGCAGTGCGAGGAAGGCCGCATAGCAGCGGCCGAAATAGGCGCTGTAGAGCTCGGGCAGATAATAGATGTGCGAGCGCGGATTGGCGAAGGCGCCGTTGGCGGCGAGCCGCTTCTGGAAGCCGATGATGCGATGCACGGTCGCCAGCCGCGCCGGCGTCTCCAAAATCTTCCAGCGCGCGAGGTTGCGAAAGCTGACCTCGAGAATGTCGAGATTGAGCGTCGGATCGAGATCGTTGCCGTAGGGCCGCTCGCCTTTGAGGTTATCGATCCAGGTCGCGACGCCGCCCTCGTAGTCGATGTTGTCGTTGAGCGGCACGGTCACGCGCGGTTCGTTGACGCCGGCGAGCACCTGATAGCCCGAATAGAAGTCCAGCAGCGGCTGGTCGATGATCGGATCGGTGCAGCCGGCTTGCGTCGCTGCCGAGATCGAGCACGCCGTGGTGTCGCAATCCGGCACGTAGACGCCGAAGCCGAGGTCCTGCTTGATCTGGGCGAAGAAGCGGGAGAAGCGCGGATGCGGCGCCGGCGCGAGCGCGGTGATGACGTTGAAGCGTGTGCCGTCGATACCCTCGACCTCTTCGCGGCTGATGTTGACGCAGAAATCGACCATGTCGGCGATCGCACGCTCGGCTGCAATCTTGTCGGCCGGCGAAGCGAGCCCGGTCTCGACATAGCTCAGCAGCGCCTCGATGAAGAACGCGTCGTAATAGGCCGAGCGGTGTCGGATCTGCACCGGCTCCCACATCGGCTCGGCAATGCCGCTCCAGGGCGGATTGACGACAGCTGCTGCCTGTGAACGCGCGATGAAGACGCGGGCGAGGTTGAACAGCAGCGAGGAGTTCTTGTAGCCGCGCGCGTTCAGCCCCGTCAGCGCCATGGTCAGCTCGCGCCCGCGGACATCGGGGTCGCCGATCAGGTTGAAGGCGGCATAGGTCGGCAGGAAGCCGTTCTTGCGGTACGAGCCGAGCAGATGCTGCGCGCAGTCGCGGATCACGCCGTCGATCTGCGCTTGTTGCGGCGCTAGGCCCGTGAATATCGCCGGCGGCGGCTTTGGATGGTCGAGCGCGATGCTGTCGACGAGATCGGCGACGGGCTGGCCGATCGCCGCCCAGTCGGGCTCGGCGTCGTCGCGTGCCCGCACCAGTGCCGTGCGAAGCCGGGTCAGCTTCGCCTCGTCGCGCAACTCGGGCAGCCCGGCGCGACCGAGCAGGATCCGCAATGCGGGATTGCCGAGCGCGGTCTTGTAGAACTTGGCCAGATGCGGATCGCCGCTGGCTGGGCCCGACAATACGGGATCGCAGACGTCATAAAGCGACGGGCCGTCTTTTCGCGCCGTCAGCGCCCGGCAGGCAGCGCCGGCAAAATAATGAAAGCTCATGAAATACCTGGTCGCGGGGTCTTGGCCAGGGGCCGGCCGGCACGCTCCCATCTGCGCGCCACCCCCTGCAAGTCTTTGAAAAAGCTACCCGGATTCGCGGGAAATTCAAATGTGATGGCGGTCACGGAAAAATCCGGCACGGGAGCTGCATGATTAAGGCCGTTACAAGGGGCTCGCGACGAAAAGACGTGCAAATTCTGCTCGGAGGATTAACCAATATCTTCAGTCACTTAGCTCAAATTTTGGGCGATCTATTGCCGGGGAGGAGATATCCGGTTAAGGCTTTGTTTGGTGCGGCGCCGCAAATTGCGCGCAGTTCGGGGGCACATCCCCGGCCAATCCCTCAAACCTGAAGCCACCATCGCGCTACTCAAACATTGTGCGCGCGCTTGGCTGGTCTTTGGCACAGGAACGAACCGAGATGAATGTAAGGCAGCTCGAGCTTTCCAGACGCACGATCGCGGTGGCCGCAGCCCTCATCGGCACGGTGTCGCTCGTGATCGGCGCCCATGCTGCCCTCAACATGCGCGCGATCGATGCCGCCAAGGCCGTGGCGACCGACGAGGTCACCGGCTCGATCGGCCAGTCGTCCCGCCTCGCCCTCGTCATCGGCAATGGACATTATCCCGACGCCAGCGCGCCGCTGACGCAGTCGATCAACGACGCCCGCGCGCTGTCCTCGTCGCTCCGTAAGAACGGCTTTGACGTCGATATGGTGGAAGACGCGACCAAGGACGACATGGTCCGCGCCGTCAACCGCCTGAAGTCCCGGATCAAGCGCGACACCGTCGTCATGCTGTTCTTCGGCGGCTACGGCGTGCAGGCCGGCCGCGAGAGCTACATGCTGCCGGTCGATGCGGTGATCTGGAAGGAAAGCGACGTCCGCCGCCAGGGCGTGTCCATCGACGGCGTGCTCGACATGATGAAGGAGCAGGGCGCCAAGGCCAAGCTCGTCGTCGTCGACGCCTCCCGCCGTAACCCCTACGAGCGCCGCTTCCGCTCCTACAGCCATGGTCTTGCACCGATCAGCGCGACGGACAACGCGTTGATCCTTTCCTCGGCTTCGCCCGGCAAGGTCGTCGACGACGGCAAGGGCGAGTACAGCGTGCTGGTCGGCGAGTTCCTCACCAACCTCAATGCGCAGGGCAGCGCCGAAAGCGTCTTCAACAAGACCCGCGTCGCCATCTCCCGCGCCTCCGAAGGCGACCAGGTCCCGACCATCTCCTCCTCGCTGCTCGAGGACGTCCATTTCGGCGAAGCAGCCGGCGGCTAGCCGCAAATTGTAGGGTGGGCAAAAGCGCAAAGCGCCGTGCCCACCATCTTTTCGAGATTTCAATAGAAGACGTGGGCACGCTTCCGCCTTCGCTCGCCGAGCTACGGCGGACAAGTCGCTTTGCCCACCCTACGGTCTGCGTGTGTAACGCACCACTGCCCCCACATCGTCATTGCGAGCGAAGCGAAGCAATCCAGGGTCTCTCCGCGGAAAGATTCTGGATTGCTTCGCTTCGCTCGCAATGACGGTTGAGGCGAGCCCTACTTCGCGGCTTCCGTGGCCATCACCGGGCGCACCGGATCGCCTTCGCGCAGGATCGCGCCGGCGCGGGCGACGACGATATCGCCTTCGTTGAGGCCGTCGCGAACCTCGATATTGCCGCCCGACATCAGCCCGATCTCAACCCGCTTGGTCTCGACGCGGTTGCGGCGGATCACCTGCACCACGGTGCCGGCGGTGGAATACTGCACCGAGGTCAGCGGCACCGCGACGTTGCAGCTCTGCCCGGTCTTGATCAGCGCGCGCCCGCTCGCGTTCAGCAGCAGCCGCTTCTGCGAGGAGATGCCGATATAGACCATTCCCTGCTGGATGTTCGGCTCGACGGTCGGTCCGATGCGGCGCACCTTGCCGTCGAGATCGCCCGCGCCGGCAATGCGCACCGTCGCCTGCTGGCCGACCGCGAGCTTCCGAATATCGGTGGTCGCGACCAGGCCGACCAGATCATATTCGCTGCGCGCCACGATCGTGAACAGCGCCTCGCCCTTGGCCGAGGCGAGGTTGCCGATCTGCGCGGTCGACGTCGCGATCACGCCCGCCACGGGGGCGGTGACCTGAAGCGTGCCGCCTTCGGGCAGCGCCAGCCGCGCCAGCACCTGGCCGGCCGTGGTGGTGTCGCCGGCTTCCGCCAGCACGTCCGTGACCTTCAGGCCGGGACGTTCCGGCCGCACGGAGGTCTCCTCGCGCGCGATGATCGTGCCGGTGGCCTCGACGATGTCGGAGAAGCAGGATTTTGCGACCTTCAGCACTGTGACCGCGGGCCCCTTGGGCGCGTCGTCATCGGCGGCGCGCGCGGGCTGGGCGGACAGCAGAACCAGTCCGGCGAGAGCAACGAGTTTTTTAGGAAAGGAACGCGCAGGCAATGAACGCATCGGTCATTCCGGTTGGGGCCTTGACGGCCTCATCGTTAGCAGAAGCAACCGCGGCGGACCATGGGCCGGCCGGATGAGAATGCCGCAGCGCAGGCGGCGCGATGCCGCTTGTTGGATTAGTCGTGGCAAGGACGAAGAGGTTCGCCGTCTCTTACCCTCCCCTGGAGGGGGAGGGTCGATCGCGCGCAGCGCGAGCGGGGTGGGGTGATCTCTCCACTCGGGCAGTGTGCGAGGCGGAGAGGCCGTCACCCCACCCCGCTACGCATTTCGCTTCGCTCAATGCCTAGCGACCCACGAGCGAGCTACGCTCGTCTCGGACCCCTCCAGGGGAGGGTAGGAAAGTAGCCTCACTGCAGCGTCAAGAACTCCACCCAGTTCGGCTTCTTGCCGGTGGGATAGGATTTCAGCTTGGCGAGCGCGCCGCTGCTCTGGTCGATCGCATAGACCGTCATGCTGTCGGAGAGCTCGCCGACTGCGGCGAGGTAACGCCCCGACGGATCGATGTGGAAGCCGCGCGGCTGCTTCTCCGTCGGCACGCTGCCGATCGTGGTCAGCTTGCCGCTTGTTGCGTCGACCTTGTAGCCGGCGAGCGTGTTGGTGGTGCGCTCGGAGGCGTAGAGGAAGCGGCCGTCCGGGGTGATGTGGATGTCCGCGGCCCAGGGCTTGCCAGTAAAGCCTTCCGGCAGCGCGGTGGTGCGCTGGATCTCGTCCCATGCGCCGCTCTTGGCCTCATAGCTGAACGCCGCGACGTCGCCGTTCAGCTCATGGACGAGATAGACGAACTTGCCGTTGGGATGAAACACGAAGTGCCGCGGTCCCGATTTCTCCGGCACCTTGGTCACCGGCGGATCGCTCGGCGCCAGCGTGCCCGCGACTGCATCGAACGCGAAGGTCAGCACCTGATCCGAACCGAGATTGGTCGCGAACACGAAGCGGTTGTCGGGCGAGGGCAGGAAGGCGTGCGCATTCAGCCCGGTCGGAATCACCTGCTTCGGCTCGCCGGCGACGCCGTTCGGGCTGAGCGGATTCAGCGCGACCCTGTTGCCGCCATAGGAGGCGCTGAACAGGAATTTGCCAGTGCTGTCGACGGCGATGTTCGCCATGCTGTCGGCAAGCGGACCATTGCCGAGAGGGCTGAGCTGGCCCGTCTTGGGATCGATCGCAAAGCTCACCGCGAGGAATGGTTGCGAGCGCACGCCGGCAATCAGCACGCGGTGGTCGGGTGTGATCGCGAGCGGTGTCGACGAGCCGGGCTTGTCGACGCCGGTGAAGGCGGCGGTCTGCACCGGTGTCATCTCGCCGCTCTCGGCCAGCTTGAACACGCTGATGTCGTTGCTGTCGGCGTTGCCGACATAGGCGAAGGTCTCGGCCATGCCGGGGCGGACTCCAGAAACGAGGGTGAGGAAGGCGAGGGTGGTGGCGATCGCAGCGCGTGGCGCGATGCGGCGTGTCGGTCTCGGCATGGGGCTCCTCCTTACAGCGTTACGGCCTTGTCGTTTTGTCCGGAGGATAGCGGGAGCCGTGCCGCCTTACCAAGTTCCGGTTGAAGATCGATCGATGCCGAAATTGTATCGGTCGCGCGGTGGCTACCGCACTGCGGCCGTCTGGCTGCGGGAGGGCAGATGCGGGCCGGACGCAGTGTTGGGTGCCCCGAGCAGGCCCCACACGGCCACCGCCAGCAGCGCGCAGGTCAAAATGGTCCAGGCGACCAATCGTTTCCGCATCAAGCCAAGTCCATCCGTTGTTTGAAACCCCGGGGCCCGCACATGATCGTGCACTGCAAACGGCGACGATCCTATGAACTCGTTCACAGGCACAACATCGCATCGGCATTGCGAACCAATGCCGCGGGAGTGCATTGACCCATATGCCGCGTGAAAATGACCTCGAAGGCAAGCCCGACATGGGCGGCAAGCATGGCGGCCAGAAAGGCCAGCCCAAGCCGCCGCCGCGCCCGCGCGAGGGTCCGCACGATGAGGACGTCGTGGCAAAGCGCCACACCGGCCAAACCGATCGCACGCTGCCGCCGACCAAACAAAAATAGCGCTGTATTTCGCGCCGGGAACATCAGCCTCGCCTTGCCGTTATGCTGATCCCGCAAGCGGACGAGGTCGAACCGGAGGCTGGCACGTGTTTTGGATCTATTGGAACACCGCTTGGTCGCTCATCATCAGCGGCATCATGTTCACCACCATCGTCACCCATCCCGACGCCGAGTTCGCCGAGATCCGGGCGGCAAAGCAGGCGAAGTGAGCCCGCGCGCCTGAGGCCCGATCTCCGGGGCTATGAACCGTTCGCGGGTAGCGATGGCTGCTCCGTCGGCGGCGTTGAAGACGGCTTTCGCGCCGCTCTGCTCGAGCGCTTCTTGACCGCGGGTGCCGGCAACGCCGCTTGAAGGGCTGCGTCAGCCGCTTGCTTGGCTTCGCGCGCCTCTCGAAGCCGCGCCATGTTCTTGCGAATCTCGATGGACTGCCTTTCGACGTCTGCCAGTGCAAGTGCTCCCTCTTCGGCGGCGAGGCGCCTGCGATTGGAGCGCGCGATGCTTTCGGGTGACAGCTCGGCGGATTTCCTGGCGCTCATGCTTCACTCCGTTGTGCAACCGGCAAAACCCGCTCGATCCGGGGATCGAACGGGCTGGCGCGCGACAATCGCGCGAACGCTTTCAACTCGGTCGATGTCTTTGGAAAAGGTGCCCGCGGGCGCATTCAACGAGGCACAGCGGCTGATCGAACGCCCCCGATATATGTCTCGTTCGATTTTCTGCAAGGACGGCAAGGCCGATTTGGCTCAGCCAGGCAGCTCCGGCGCCTCGATCGAGAGGCTTCACGCGATCCGGCCGACGTGCAGCCAAGGCTTTATCGATTGACAGGGCTGCACTGGAGTGGTCACGTGCCAGCGCGAAGTTGCATCGCTGTGACAAGCGCATCGACTTGTCCGAAGCTGGCGACGAATGTCGCAGCGCTATCCTCAAAATTCGCAATGAAGCTCCTGCGCAATTGGCTGCCATGCAGGGCGTGTCGCATTTGCAGCCCCAAGCGAGGAGGAGGATCGATTGCAGGTACTCGTCAGAGACAACAATATCGAGCAGGCACTCCGTGTTCTCAAGAAGAAGATGCAACGCGAGGGCGTCTTCCGCGAAATGAAACAGCGGCGTTCCTACGAAAAGCCCTCGGAGAGAAAGACTCGCGAGAAGTCCGAGGCCGTTCGACGCGCCCGCAAGCTCGCGCGGAAGCAGGCAATCCGCGAAGGATTGCTGCCCGCGCCGCCGAAGAAGAAGCCTTTTGAGCGCAAGCCGCCCCTGCCGGATGTCAAGGCTCGGGTCCCTATAGCCTGAAGTCGATGCCTCGCAGCACGATGCCGGGCGGCGTGCCTTCGAACTCCGTCGCGCGATATTTGCTCGCCGCGCGTGCTTCGATGCGATCCCGCAGGCGAGTGAACTGGGCCTCACGTTGCTCGGGCCTGACCTGCGGGCTGGGCTCGAGGTAGTCCATCGCCGAGGTCGAGATTGCGCAAGGAATCTCCCTGGCACCGTCATGCATCGAGAACCGGACGATCATCCGATCGTATTCGTGGCCGATAAAGCGGCCGCTGGTCAATGTCATGGCTTACTCCGTCACCTGATTGCTGCTTGGCACGATGCCCCTCAAATCATCGCCGCCGATTCCCGGCTGGCCGGAACGTGGCGCACGTCGAGACTGCAGGCGGCCGTCGTTTGTCTCAGTCATCACCCGACAGCCGGACGAAATCGTCCAACAGCGCCGCCACCAGCGCGCGGTGGCGTGTGTCCTCGGCGGGCAGGCTCGCAGCATAGAGGTTGAGCAGATGGCGCGCCTTCACCGCCGCTTCCGGCCAGGACGTGGCGGGCACCGTCATCATACGGTTCTCGAGATCGGCCTCGCGCTCGCGCAGTTCCCTGACATTTGCCTCGACCTCCGCCAGCGCGCGGCGCAGGTCGGTCGCCTTCTGCGCGGCCATGCCCCGGTGCTTGTCGAGATCGACGGTGCGGTCAGTCATTCGCCACGCTCGCGTCTGCGGCCTGCGCGTTCGCAAGATCAACCGAGCCGATCGACAGCATCTCCAAGGTTCCGCGGGGGCCTTCGGCGGGCACGGTGATCATCGTGGCAACGCGGCGATAGGCCGCGAAGGTCAGGCCCTCGATCGCCTCCTCGTCAGTGACGACCTCATAGGCGCCGGCCGGCAACATGCGCTCGACGCCGCGGATGCGGAACGGATGCCTGAAGGTGACGGTTTCACGCCGCGAGCGGATGGTCATGCACGCCTGCCTTTCGCAAGTGAAGCCCCAACCGGTGCCGGCCGTCACGACCATGCGCGCTCGCCGCGGCAATAGCCAGTACTATCGTCGCCGGGCCGGCAAGCGACGATGTCACAGCAGCCATTGTTTCCGCAGCATTTTAACCCTCGCTATTGGCTCGGTGCGGGCGTAGGGTCGCTGCCATCACCGCACGTCTCAACGGCTTCGACCGGTGACTGAGGGGCACGTGTGCTCCCGCCGAAGGCTTCGCAGGAGCGTTCGATGGCGTGCGTTCGCTTCGCGGATCGGATCGTGCCGCCGGTGATGGTTCCGCGGTTTCTTCTGCTTCTCGTCGGCGCGGCCGCCATCTTCAATGGCTAGGGCAACAATTGTGCCGTATCTGGTCAGCGGGACCAACGAATACGGCAGCTCCAATCTCGGTCGCGGCAAGGCGACGTTCGCGCTGCGCCTCGCTCGAAAACTGCTGCGCGAAGGCTACATGGACGTCAGGGTCTGCACCCCTCGTGGACGGCTGCTGCAATCGGATGAGCTCGACGAGCTCGAACCAACGGAGAGCGACATGGCAAAGGGTCAGCAACGCGGTAATCGCGAAACCAAGAAGCCGAAGAAGGAAAAATCCAAGGTGATCGCGGCGGCGCCGAGCCGCAAGGAAGCCGCCTGGCAACCGGATTTCGGACCGGCGAAGAAGAAGTAGCGAGGCGTCGGCGAGGGATGGGGTGACTGGCCGCGCTAAGCCGCCACCGCCTGCGCCGACAACAGCTGCCTCAGCTTCGCCGCCGGCACGGCGGGGCTGAACAGCCAGCCCTGCATCTGGCTGCATCCGAGCTGCCGCAGCACCTCGCGCTGGGCTTCGGTCTCGACGCCTTCGGCCGTCGTCGCCATGTGGCGGGCGGCCGCCATGTGCACCACCGCCTGCACGATCGGAGAGGAATCCTCGGACCGGCCGATGTCGCTGATGAAGCTGCGGTCGATCTTGATCTTGTCGAACGGGAAGCGGTGCAGATAGCTCAGCGACGAATAGCCGGTGCCGAAATCGTCGAGCGCGATGCGCACGCCGAGCTCGCGGAATCGACATGATCACCCTGCGCTTCAACTACGGCTTCGGCTGCTACACGACGCCGATCACGGCGCGCTATTAGTTCAATCTCGGTCCCCAGCAACCTGGCCCCGGGGAAGCCGCCCGGGGCGGTCTATTTGTTGCTGGTCTGACGAACGCCGCGTCGCGCTGTGCTGCGATCAAGGGTTGACGTCCGCTCGTCAGAATGGCGGCGCAAGAACGGACATGTCGCAGGTCTCGCTCGGCCCGCGCGCCACAATTCTTTCTCCAATTCCCTTGATTTGAATCAATGCGGCATCGCGCTGCCGACCATTGTCTGCGCGGTGCCTGGGGGCCGCTCACCTTGGAGGTTCCCGATGATGAAAGCAGTAGTGATCGGAACAGCTGCGCTCCTTCTTGCCGCACCGTCGATTGCCAACGCGCAATCTCCGTCCCCTGCGACGCCAGAACGGCTGAACACAGTGGACCGGAGTACACTGATGGACATGCGGATCGATCTGACCAAGGCCGCGTTGCAGCTTACACCTGACCAGGAAAAACTCTGGCCGCCTGTCGAGAGCGCCATTCGTGCCAGGGCGGAAGATCGGAAGGCCCGTGTTGCAAAAATCTCGGAAACAGTGGGTAGACGGGCCGACCAAAATGCCGTCGAAACCATGCGCAATCGTGACCCCATCGCCTTCTTGCAACGACGCTCGGAGGCATTGGCTCAACGATCAGCCGATTTGGATAAACTCGCCGAGGCGTGGCAGCCACTCTACAAGACCCTCAGTCCCGAACAGAGGCAGCGCATGGGAGCCCTCGCGGTCCTTGTCCTTCACGATATGAGTGATGTCGTGGAACGACGTCGTGCGCAGGCCGAGGACGAGGACTGAAGCAGGGTGTTGATTCATACCGGCCGCGTGATGGTCTGAACCTGCGCGGCAAACTAACTTTAAGCCTGGGCGATGTCCCCTTTGGTAGGGCCGACATCCCCAGGCAGCATGCGCGACCAACGACCGCCGCTGCGATTCCGTTTCCCAAGATCACAAGGTGACTAGGGCCGCAACCAGCCACCTGTTGGGGACCGCGACATCGAAGCTGAGGTCCAGACTCAACGACACACGTAGGAACCATTCACCAGTACGCGCACACAGGCTGTACCGGCGGCCGCCGCGCCGACCGCAGCCCCCCCTACGACTGCCCGTCGCGTCTGTCTGCGCGCAACGCCTGCGACGCTCATCGGCGTCGCCGGTCGTCCGACCCTGGCTTCTGCGCCTTGTACAAGCGACAGGCCGTCGCTCTCCGACCAATTAATCGTGCCAAATCCACACGCCAGCCCGATTGCTACGAATGCGAGCTGCATTCCGCCAATCCGCTTCATCATGAGCCTCCTTGTGGTCAGTGTGTACCTTGCCTGTCGATACTTCCCCGATGGCGAACGCGTCGCTTGATCCACGTCAATGGCGAGGAGCTATCTTGGACGAGGTTGCTATTCGGAACTTTGGCAAAAGCTGCATAGTGCACGATACAATCCCGAGCCTTCGTGCTCTCGGAGCTATGCTGCGCTATCGACGCAGCGAAGCCTTCTCCGAGGCGGGTGCGTTCTCGACAGAAGGCGGAGAAACGGCGCATGCCGCCCGAGATTTGAGAGCGCCTGCCATGCTCGAAGGTCTGATCTATCTAGTCATCAACGTCGTTGTCGTCGGTCTCGTGATCTGGCTATTGCGCTTCCTGATCGAGTTGAACCCCCTTGGCGGGCCGTTGCGACGAGTCGCAAACGTCGCGGTGGTGGTGATGGGTGTCCTGATAATCGTCATGTTGCTCATGAACTTCGTGGGCAAGCATCTCATGGCTTAACGCTCGCATGGCCTTCGGCTCTGCCGGTGCGATACATCGTCTTAATGGCTTTCCCCGGCAGAATGCTGTGCGAGCCGTTTGCGCGCCTAGTCGGGACAGGCGGCATTAGTGGGGCCTCCTTCCTGATCGTCAGCCAGCCAGGACTGGATGCGGGACGCCGGAATGAGTTGCTTGGGAGAATGCGGATTGATGGTGCCAGCCAACAGCACCAAGCCGTCCTCAAGCTTTGAGCGAGCGAACGCCTTGGCCTCGGCCTCGGTTGCAAACGTCCTCGTTTCATGGGGACTTCGCGGTTTCGGAAGCAGGCCACTTCTGCGAACTTCAAAGGTCACGTACCAAATTGCCGTCACCTCCTTTCTAATTACAGTGGAGTGACGATGCCGTCGCCATCTCAGCCCTTCGCGAGCCTCAAGGGCGGGCTCGAAGCCTGCAGATGCCAGGCATGACTGGCTTACAGCATCGCCTCTCCATCAAGACCGATCGTTGTTTTGAGAACAGCCTTGACGCCGTGCCGATCGTCCTCAGGCGGATGCAAACTGCTCTTCATCCAACCCATGACGATTGGGGACGTGAGCGGATCAAGAGAACACTCCTTTGACGAACGAGATCGCTGGTCCGCCGTGAGCCACGCGCGCACACTGGTGCGCGGACGCTCACCCCGCAGAGAACACAATTGTCGCCATCCCCGGACAAGCATGATTGACCTTGTACCGCTCTGGAGCGCTCCAAGCTGACCTACGGGTGCACACTTGCTCCTGAGGTCGGCCGCTGATTTGGAGCTTGAAATTGCCGCTCGCACCATTGTCCGAAAGGGAAGCAGCGGTAACAGGCGATGCCTGCGTAGCTTCGCAAGTGTTAGCTCTCCCGACGCGAAGCAGGCGCGGGGAAGTACGTTTTCTCGCGATTGAACTGCGCGAGGCCGATCAGATGCTAGCTCGATGGTGGTTCACTGGTACAGCGCGCAAACGCCTGCATTCCATCGTACGCATCTGCGGACGTCCCGGCGGGTCTGGCGGATTGTGGTTCTGGCTACGCACACGCCGTTGACCATCGTCCTACCCGGCCCGCAGCCGGCAGCGACTTGCGTGATGAGATCGTCCGACTGAATCGGCGCGCGTGGCATTGCCTGCGTCGATGACGCGATGGCCAACGCAAAACCTGCAACAGCAAATAGCCTGATCATCGTCACTCTCCTTTTGAAATCACGCAAAGCAAGGTTGGTGCCCTTCGAAGGCAACATCAATCCGCATGCAGGACCAGGAAGAGTTTTATCTGGAGGCGGCCGTTTGGACCGCCTCCTGGTCGCTGCGTGTTTCCTTGCTGGCCGACGTACATGGTTCCGTCGCCGCCCTTGATCAGTGTGCCGGGCGTGCAACAAATTCCGTTGCTTTGCGCACAATCACTTGTTAGCGCGACCCTTTAGATCAGGATGCCATAACGTCGCTGATACCCTGACGGGCCGAAGTCCTTGTCCGCTTCACCGGCCTTCGTCTGTGTTTTACGGACAGCGGAACGGCAAGCCGTTGGCGCCTGTGACCAAAGTCCCCGATGTGCAGGCCATGCCGGCGGGCGTTATGTACCAGCCACTGCTGTCGCCGGCTGTGGACGCAGGATAGTAGGCATTAGCTCCCAAGGCTCCACCACCGTAGGAAGGCCCACCTCTGGCGGGACTCACGCCCGTAACTCCATAGTTGTCGACACCTGTGTCGTAAGGGCTGCCTCCCCATCCCCAGTTGGGGGATGTGGCCGCCACTGCAGCGGCTGTGCCTACGGCGGCCGCGCCGGCGACGCCGGCGCCGACCACCCCGGCACCATACCCGTACGCAGCCCGCCGATTTTGCCGGCGAGCAACACCTGCAACGCTCATTGGGGTCAGCGGTCGACCGACCCGTGCTTGGGCACTCTCCATCGACAAGGAGACGCCGTGTTGTTCAGACCAGCTAAACGAGAACAGTGCCGCGCATGCGACAGTTGAGCCCGCAATTGCAAGTTTTGTTAGAAGCATCTGTCTCATGAACTTGCTCCATTACTGGCTTGCCCCATGCTGAAAAGATGCTGCCTCACCGTCGGGTCGGCATTGCGCTAGATCAAAGTTGGACGAGGGAGCTTGCGAGCCTCGGATGAGGCAGAGACTCTGACGCTACCAACGACTTTTCTTCGATGGTGCGCGAGCCCGTGACGGCAAGAACGCACAGCGTTTTCGAATTGAAAGAGGCGGCGCTCGCGCCGCCTCTCGTTGCAGTCCGCGTGCTTACTGGCAGACGTACATGATTCCGTCACCGCCCTTGATCAATGTGCCGGGCGTGCAACCAATGCCGTTGAGCCTCGCATAGCTATCCCAACCGTCGTAGCAGGTATAGGAAGCACGGCCAAAGACTCCAACCGTCGTGCCGTACCCGGTCCCGCCGCCGGCCCCACACCAGGGGCCGCCAGCATAGTAGGTTCGCACTGCGTACCAGGGCAGACCGGTTTGATCGGGTATGTAGTGACTGTAGGGATACGGGCTGACATAGAGTCGCCTCGCCTGGGCACTCTCAACTGAGAGCGAAATCCCGCGCTGCTCAGACCAGTCAACGGTGAACAGTGCTGCAAAGGCGATAGTCGAAGTTGCAATTGCAAAAGTTCTGAAAGCTGTCTGCTTCATCGTTTTGCTCCTATACTGTCGTCCCCTTTGCATAAGAAGCCTGTCGGTTGACGCCGACATGACGAGGATCAATTTGGTCTGCCTCGTGACTGAACCTTAAATTGCGTCTTGAAGGATTTGTGCACGCAATCGTGCGCAAGGGGCAGCCGAGAGATGTTGATGCGCCGCGCTCTCTGGTGTGTTTGCTCGGTGTTACGTCGAGGCTGAGGTGGGTTGGCGGATCGCTTCAGGCACGACAGGGTTTGTTGCGAAATCGTGCCGCACCCGAACAATATCGCCGATCTAAGCCGCCACCGCCTGCGCCGACAACAGCTGCCTCAGCTTCGCCGCCGGCACGGCGGGGCTGAACAGCCAGCCCTGCATCTGGCTGCATCCGAGCTGCCGCAGCACCTCGCGCTGGGCTTCGGTCTCGACGCCTTCGGCCGTCGTCGCCATGTGGCGGGCGGCCGCCATGTGCACCACCGCCTGCACGATCGGAGAGGAATCCTCGGACTGGCCGATGTCGCTGATGAAGCTGCGGTCGATCTTGATCTTGTCGAACGGGAAGCGGTGCAGATAGCTCAGCGACGAATAGCTGGTGCCGAAATCGTCGAGCGCGATGCGTACGCCGAGCTCGCGCAGTTGCTGGAGGATCGTCAGCGCCTCCTCGTCGTCGCGGATGAGCACGGTCTCGGTGACCTCGAGCTCGAGCCGTCCGGGCGCAAGTCCTGACTCCGCGAGCGCGGCTGCAACCTTGAGCGCCAGCGTCCTGGCGCGGAACTGCACTGGCGAGACGTTGACCGCGATGTGGATATCGCCGGGCCAGCTCGCGGCCTCGGTGCAGGCCTGCTTCAGCACCCATTCGCCGATCTCGCCGATCAGTCCGGTCTCTTCCGCGACCGGAATGAAATCGACGGGCGAGATCATGCCGCGCTCGGGATGGCGCCAGCGCAGCAGCGCCTCGCAGCCGTTGACCACATTGGCCGCGAGATCGACCAGCGGCTGGTAATGCACCTCGAACTCGCCGCGGGCGAGGGCCTGGCGCAGGTCGAGCTCGAGCTGGCGGCGCAGCCGCGCCTTGGCGTCGTATTCGGGCACGAAGAGGCGGAAGGTGCGGCGGCCCTCGGACTTCGCGGCATACATCGCGAGATCGGCGCGCTTGAGCAGATCGTCGAGATTGTCGCCGTGATCGGGCGCGATCGCGATGCCGATGCTGGCATCGGTCGGGATCTCCTGGCCCTTGCAGTCCACGGGCGTACGCAGCGCTTTCAGGATATTTTCCGCCAGCGCCGTCAGCTCGGTCCGGTCGCTGGTGCCGGCCTTGACGATGGCGAATTCGTCACCGCCCAGGCGCGCAACGAGGTCGTTGCCGCTGACGCAGGCGCGCAGGCGGTTGGCGACCTGGCGGAGCAGCTCGTCGCCGACCTCGTGGCCGAGCGAATCGTTAACGCCCTTGAATTCGTCGACGTCGATGTAGAGGATCGCGAACGGCTGGCCCTGGGCAAGCTCCGCGATGCGGCGCTCCAGATGGCCGCGCATCAGCACGCGGTTGGGCAAGTCGGTCAGCGCGTCGTAATGCGCCATATGCGCGATGCGCTCGTCGGCGCGGATGCGTTCGGTGACGTCGTCGTGGGTCGCGAGCCAGCCGCCGGCGGCGCCGGGCTGGTTCTTGATCTCGATCAGGCGGCCGTCCGCGGTCTCGACGACGGCGCTCTGGGTTCGCCCGGTATTGCTCAGAATGTCGTCGCAATAGGACGCGACGTCACCGTGGAACGATCCGGTGTCATAGCGATGCTGGATCACGTCGCGGAAATAGGCACCGGGCTTCACCACGTCGGCCGACAGTCCGTACATCTCGATGTAGCGCCGGTTGCAGACGATCAGGCGCTCGTCCTGGTCGAACATCAACAGGCCTTGCGTCATGGTGTTCATCGCGGTGTCGAGCTGCTGCTTCTCCGCGGCGAGCCTGCGCGTCATCTGGCGGAAGATCAGGAACAGCGTGAGCACGAGCAGGCCGATCGACAGCACGGCGACGGCGACGAAGAATTTTGTCTGCGTCCGCCAGGTGGCCAGCGTCGCGTCCAGCGATTTGGTCGCGACCACGACCAGCGGCTCACCGGTCAGGAGGCGCGCGGCGACGATGCGGTCCTTGCCGTCGATCGGGCTGGCGAGCTGCGTCGTGACGAAGGTGCGCTCGAACACCGCCATCTGCTCGCGCGTGCCGTTGCGAAAATTCTGTCCGATCATCGTGTCGACATGCGGAACGCGCGCGAGCAGCTGGCCATTCTGGTGGTGCATCGCGATCGAGGATTCCTCGCCGAGCCCGGCCGAGGCGAAGAAGGATTCGAGCTGCTCCGGCGAAATGGCCCGCGACACCATGCCGAGGAATTCGCCGTGGGGACCGGAGACACGCCGCGCGAACACGATCGCAGCTCCGTTGCCGAGCCGGCCGGGCACGACCTCGATCTCTTCCTGCGAGGCCGGATCGTTCCTGAGGCGATTGAAGTAGCCGCGGTCGGCGACCGAAATATCGGCGACCGGCCAGCGCCGCGACGAGTTGATCAGCACGCCGTTGGAATCGAACACGTTGGCGCCGGCGACGTCGGACCAGCCGCTGGCCTTTGCGCGCAGCACCTCGTGCATGGCCAGCGTGGCCATCTCGCTGCGGAAGAGATCGGCGGATGCGATGCCGTGACTTTCAAGCTCGGCGATGACGCTCTTCTGGAGCACCGCAAAGTCGGCGAATTCGCGGTCGAAATGCCGGGCGAGCATGCGCACGGAGTTTTCCAGGCTGTCGCGGCCGCTCTCGATTGCATTTTGCCGGAAACGATCGACGGTGAGCGCGGTGCCGATGGCCATCGCGACCATCAGCACGAAGCCGCCGGCGATCAGCCACGTCAGCGGCGCGCCCTGCCAACGGCGGAGCAACGCGCGCATGCGCGTGGTCCATCGGATTGATGTGCCCATCCAGCCCTCCCGTGGGATGCAAGATGCAGCAAAACCGACAAGAGCCCGTTACCAGTAAGGGTTAGGAAAACATGAATCGGAACGGAATCAGAGGGTTGATTTCCCTCGATCGGCGGGAGCTCCGCTGGCTGGATTTACGGTGACGCGATTCCGGGGGATCACCGGCGGATTTCCCACCTCAAGGCTTCCGCATTCTTCTTGGCGAACGTCTCGGGCACGTCGAACTTTCCGGTCTCGAGATCATAGCGGCAATGCCAGCCGCCCAGTCCCTTCATGGCGACGTTCTTGGGATGATTGTCATATTCGCCCGACAGCGAGATCACGAGGTAGCGGTTGTTGGGCCAGTCCATGCCGAGCGAGCGATAGGCCTCTTCCGTACCCTCCATGAGATTGGCCGAGATGTGGAAGTCGAGCTTGGCGAACCTCTTCGTCTCCGGCCGGCCGTAGAAATAGGCCCAGGCGAGATCGCTGAGCGGCTTCTTCGTCGCGCTCGCGAAGGCGCCCTTCTCGACATGGTAGAGATAGAGGTCCTGCTCGCCCGAGCCGGTCTTCTGCATCCGCACCAGCCATTGCGAGTCGCCGGTGAAGCGGAAGCCGGCCCCGTAGCCCTGCTCGGGCTTCAGCTCCGTCATCTGCTCGCCGCGGCGAGCCCAGACCTGCCATTTGACGTCCCAATCCCCGCCGTCCTTCATGTACTGCTCGATCCTGGTGGCGCCATCGGGCGAGGTGAAGGCGAGGCCGGCATTGTTGGTGAGGATGTAGTCCGGCGGCGGGCCGGATGCGGCGAGCGCCGGAGAGGCGGCCAGTGTCAAGACAAGCGCCAGCCATGGTGCAGGACGGCAAAATGCGGTCACGGAAAAAAATCCTCAAGAAATGACCGCGATGCGGCCTCGGTGATTTGACGCCGTCGGTGCCCCGCCGGTTCATGCCGGGCGTGCCGGAACGAAAGGTGCATCATCCCAATGATCGACTTGCTGACGCAGCCAAATCGGCGCAATTTGCCGGCTTCGGTTGATTTGCGATCCAAGGGTTCATTGTCTGATGATCACCGCTTCCAAGGCCTTCATTGCATTCTGCCTGCTCGCGGTGGGCGGCACCCTGCTGGTGATCGGTCCCACCGAGCTGCGCCGCCTGCTGCCGGGCGGCGCGCAGACCGAGATCGCCGTCGCCGCCAAGCCGGAGGCAACGCCCGAAGCCAAGGCCGAGACCAAGCCAGAGCCGAAGCCGGACGAGCCAAAGCTCGCCGCCGCCGCGCCGCCTGCACCATCGGCGCCCCCAGCCTCCGCGCCGAAGGTCGATGCGCTGGCCGAGACGCAGAAGCAGGCCATGGCGCTGGCCGATCTCGTGCCGGCCAAGCCGCCGGCGGCCACGACCGATGCCGGCCCGCGGTTCGACGTCGCGCGCGTCGACGATCACGGCGAGGCGGCGGTGATCGCGGGTCGGGCCGCGCCGGGTGCACAGGTCGAGCTGCTGCGCGACGGCAAGCCGCTCGATACGGTTGTCGCCGATGCCTCGGGCCAGTTCGTGATGACCCCGCCGCAGCTTCCCGCCGGCTCCTATGAGCTGACCCTGCGGGCGAAAGCGCCTGACGGTACCGTGACGCAGTCGGGCCGCAGCATGCCGGTGACCATCGCCGAAGCCGCGCCGCCGCCCGCGCGCCCGGCACCGGCCGCGAAGCTGGAGCTGAAGCAGGCCGAGAAGTCCGACGACAAGTCTGATGTCGTGGCATCCCTGCCGTCGGCATCGGCGCGCCAGGCATCGGCGCATGACAGGCCCACGGTTCAGCCGAGATTTATCGGTGCACCGAAACCCAGGGTGATGGCGCGAGCGCCCGCGGCCACGACCGTTGCATCGGCGTCGCCGGCGGACGCCATCAGCGGCGCACCGGCCGAAGCAGGCGGCAACCGGGTCATCTCCCGCGGCGACAGCCTGTGGGCGCTCAGCAGGCTCGCTTACGGTGACGGCGCCCGCTACGCGGTGATCTACAACGCCAACCGGGGCAAGATCCACAACCCCAACCTGATCTATCCCGGCCAGACTTTTGTGGTGCCGCGGAAGGCGGAGTGAGACCGCATCGGCAACGCCGGTGCGCGTTGCGACGCTTTGCCCTCCGTCTCTCCGGAACATTCGGTTCCCCAGCGCGTCATTGTGATGCGTCGTAGTGCGCGCTTGCCGCTGGGAGGAGGCCAAGGTGGTCAGGTCCGCTTTCATGTCCGGACGCATGGGACTGGCGCTGGCGGGCGCTACTCTTGTGATTGCGGCAGTGCTGCTGCCGAATAAGGCCGAGGCACAGTTCGGATTGCGCGGTGGTCCGCTCGGTGTCGCGCGCTTTGCCGTCGGCCACGTGATCGGCATGACTCGCCTGCGCCATGCGCGCATGGCGGTACGGGGCGGCCGATACCGCTCCGCCGCGCTGAGGTCGCAGGATCCTCGCGGCGCCGAACGCGGCCAGCCGGCCAACCCCTACATCCTGCGTGCGGCGCTTACGGCGCAAGCTGCGCTGTCGGGCTGGCACGGTGGCCGTCGCCCGCAGGGCTGGTGGCGCCACCCCGATGGCAGCTATGGCTGGGCGGGCCCGGTGTTCTGGCCGTTCGCGCATGACGACCTCACCACCGCGATCATCCTGGGCGATACGACCAGCCTCTCGCTCTATGGCTATGGCGACATCTACGCCGCGATCTTCGCGCCCTATGCGGCCACGGAGTTCGCCGCCTACACAGCGCCGCAAGGCAGGCGCGCGCGAAAGGTCCCTTCGGTCGAGGCCGTTTGCGATGCCAGCGACACCGGCGGCCTGCCGGTCGACCGTATCGTCGCCCTGGTGCAGCCGAACGAATTGCAGCGCACAGCGCTCGATGAGCTCGCGACCGCCTGGGTCGCTGCGCGCGACACCATTCGCACGGCCTGCCTGACGCAGGTCCCCGCGACCGCCGCGGAGCGCCTCGGCCTGATGCAGACGCGCCTCGCGGCCATGATCAAGGCGACGGACGCAATCGCGCCGCCGCTCGCAAAATTCGTCGATCTCCTCGATGCCGGCCAGAAGGCAAAGCTCGACGCGCTGGCCAACGAGCGCCGTGCCGCGCTTGCGGCCGGCCAGCGCAAGGATGCGCAGACGCCAGCCGCGTGCGAGGCCGGCTACGATCCCCGCTATGATGTGCAGGCGCAGCGGCAATACGAGCAGCTCGTGCAGCAGCAATGGCCCGCCGGCGAGATCGCGTCCACGCTGAGGCTCGACGACACCGCTCGCGCCCGGCTTGAGGTGCTCCAGGACACTACGCTGCGCACCATGGAGACGCTCAGCGCCTGCCCGACCCATGCGGCCGCAACGCCGCAGGCCCGCCTCACGGCCGTGAAGGCGCGGCTGGAGACGATGCTGCAGGCAGTGAAGGGCGTCGGCGACGCGCTCGACGATTTCGAGGCAGACTTGAGCGACGAGCAGAAGGTCGGCTTCGAGGCGATCGGGCCGAAGCGCGGGGCGTGATCAGCCGCACGCCCAGTCGAACTTCATGTCCTTGAAGTCGAGCTGCGCGTTGCCGCCGCCGAAATTGTAGCCGCCGAAATATTCCTCGAACTCGATGTAGAACGGGCTCATCTCCGGCACCGCCTGGCACGGCCGCATGGTGCCGCCGAGATGGTTGTGCGCGTGATCCTTGCCCCAGTCATGCAGGCGGAAATTGTCGCGGCTCGGCACGCCGCCGACATAGTAATAGTAGGGCTGATAACCAGTCGGCGGGTTTTGTCGGGTGTGCTCGTCCTGCGGGCCCTTGCCGGCATTGGGATCGGTCGCGCGTGGCACAAGCGCGATCGCGCGGGTCTCGCTGAGATCGGCGCGCAGCTGCGCGGCAAACATCTTTTTTGCGTAAGGCGCGGCGGCCTCGAAGAAGGCACTGGCGCCGCCGACGTCGAGCCAGCGCGGCCGATCGGCTGTCGCAAGCGGAAGCGGTGCCGGCGGCGCCGCGAATGCGCCCTCATATTCGGCCTTGGTCAGCAGCAACGCTGCATATTCGTAGTCGAGAATATCGGTCATGCGCGAAAGCCGCGGATGCGCTGGTCGCGCCGCCACGGCCTCGCGAATCTCGGGATCATCGGGCGCACCGCCGTCATTGTGGTCGGGCGCGGTGGCGAAGAACGAGACCGCAACGATGTCCTCGCCATGCACGCGATAGTCTTCCGGCAGCTTCAAGGTGAAGCCGTGCATCAGCGGAAAGCCGGTGACGAGATCGAGCGGCCATTGCTCGCTGCTGATGCCCGGCGGCAGGCCATAGACCCAACCGTGATCGCGCGCACGATCAGCGGGACGGTCCAGCATCTGCAAATCATACGCGCGCGAAGGCAAGGCAAACGCCACGATCGTCTCCATCCGAAATCGAGCCTCGACCCCGAGGCGATCGTTAGTCGCAGGGAGGAGGGATGTGGTTCGTGGGAGGGTGTGGGAGATGATACCATTCCGCCGGTGTTTTGCCCGACGTGTCAAACCACTCCCGCACCCGCGTAAGTCATTGATCTTGCGGACCCCGTCTACTGTGCATGGGGTTGTTTTCGACTTTTTTGTTGTTGGCTACCCTCTCCGCCGCGCTGCGGACGCATCCACCACGTTCTCCACCTGCTCGCGCCAGGACAAAATCTCCATCGCCAGCACCGGGTGATTGAACCCCTTGAGCACGAGGTCGTCGAGCGCGCGGGCTTCGACCCAGGGCTCGACGATGCCGTAGACGCGGCGGCTGACCACGATCTGGTTGGCCTTGGCTTCGTCGCAGAGACGCGAGGCGAGGTTGGTGACGCTGCCGATCGCGGCATATTCCAGCCGCTGCTCGAAGCCGACCTGGCCGAGCGTGGCATAGCCGAGCGCGATGCCGATGCCGAAGCCGAGCGTGTGCCCGCGGTTGCGCCACTTCTCGGTCAGCGGGCCGATCGTGTCGCGCATCTCCACCGCCATCTGGACCGCGCGCCGCGTGTGGTCCTCGAACTGGATCGGCGCGTTGAACAGGATCATCACGCCATCGCCGGCATATTTGTCGAGCGTGCCCTCGTATTTGAAGATCAGCTTGCCGAGCGCTGCGTGATATTCGCGCAGCACGTTCATCGCCTCTTCCGGCTCGGTCGCCTCGGTGAAGGCGGTGAAGCCGCGCAAATCGCAGAACAGCACGGTGACCTCGCGGCGATGGCTGTCGAGCAGCGAGTCATGACCATCCGACGAAGCGATGAGCTGGGCGACCTGCGGCGCGAGAAATCGTTCGAGCCGTTTGATGCGGCTGATCTCGCCGAGCTGCTTCTCGACGCGCTCTTCCAGTGAGCGGTTCCAGTTGCGAAGCTGCTCGGTCTGCTCCTGGAGCTTGGCCGCCTGCTGCTGCACGGTGTTATGTGCCGCGGCGAGCTCGCGGCCCTTGTGATCGACCTCGGTGAACAGCCGCGCGTTGCGCATCGCCAGCACGGCCTGGTTGGCAAAGGTGCGCATCAGGCCGGTGAGGCTTCCGCCGAACTCGCCGCCGGCCCGGCGCAGCACCACCAGCGAGCCGAGCGTGCCCTGCTGGTCCACCAGCGGCACCACCAGCACCGAGTGGAAGCCGGCATCGACCGCGACGTCGCGCAGCGGCTGCTCGGAGGCCCGGTCGAGATCGGCGATCGCGATCGGCTCGCCGCTATCGGCGGCATCGCTCAGGATGTTGGCGCCCTGCTGGATCGTGACATGCGCGCCGTCGGCCGATTTGTCGATGCCGTTGGATTCGATCAGGTTGAAGCGGCGCGTCTCGGCATCGAAGCCATAGATCAGCACCGCATCGGCATGGGTGATCTCGATCGCGCGCGCCGCGATGGTCGGCAGCACGGCGTTGAGATCGAGCGAGGAGGCGACCGCACGGCCGACCTCTTCCAGCGCCTTGAGCTCGTTGATCGACTGCGCGAGATCGCGGGTGCGCTCCTCGACCTTGGTCTCCAGGTCCGAATAGGTTTCCTGGAGCTGGCCGGCCATGCGGTTGAACTGGCCGGCGAGGTCTTCCAGCTCGTCGGAGGTGTGGACGTCGATGCGGTGGCTGAAATCGCCTTCGCCGAGCTTGTGCGCGCCGTCGCGCAGCGCCGTGATCGGGATGATCATGCGGCGGGCGAGCAGCGTGCCGGCGAGGATCGCGACCATCAGGCCCATGCCGATCAAGAGCGCGATGCGCACGAGCTGGTCGCGGATCGGCATCAACGCCTGCGTGGTCGGCTGCTCGAACATCACGTTCCAGCCGAGCTTCGGCACGGTGCTCGCGGCGCTCATCACCGCATGGCCGTTGAAGTCGGTGCCCGAGGTGTCCGGCTCGCGGCCGGGCGCAATCGCCGCCGCCACCTGCGGCAGCTTCGACAGGTCCTTGCCGACATCGGGCCCTTTCGACGACGTCGCCAGCACGCGGCCGCGCGGATCGACCACATAGGCGAACGCGGCCTTGCCGACCTGGGCGTCGGACAGGAAGTCGGAGAGGAAGCTGAGGTCGATCTCGGCCACGGTGACGCCGGCATTGAAACCGGAATGCGCCAGCGAGATCGACATCATCGGCGTCCGGTCGGAGAACCAGGCCGGCGCGTAGCTGACGCCGCGGGCAACCGTGTCGGTGAAGCGCATGTCGCGGGAGAGGTCGGCATTGCCGCCGGTCGTGGTCGACTGGCGCGAGACGCGCAGCACCTCGCGTCCCTCGCCGTTGAGCTGGAACAGCTGATTGACGACCGAGACCTGGTGCAGGAGCGATGCGTAGTCGGCGCGGCGCTTCTCGAGCGTGTCCTGGCTTGCCCGCGTCACCCAGCTGATCTGGCGCTCGAGCTCGGAGATCGACTGCTCGATCCGCCGGGCGGCTCCTTGCGCCTTGTCGTCGAGCCCGTCGGTCAGCTGGGTCTTGGTGGCGCGATAGGAGATCCAGGTCTCCATCGCGCCGTTGACGGCGAGGACAAACACGACGAGGCCGACGAGGGAGACGACGTATTTGGCGAACAGGCCCTCGCGCAGAAACCGTGTCTTGTCTTTCGCTCCCGCCATCCAGATCCTCTCGCGCCGTCATCGACGCCGACGCTACGGGCCGTACCGGTCCAGGCGCCCTTCTACCACAATTCGGGCCAGCGGGCCGTCCAGCGACCTGTGGACCGGCCGGCGTGGTTACCGCTGTCGAGGCCGGGGCTCGGCCGAAGGGGTCGTGAATTGTCGCGGCCTCATCCCTTTGGATGAAGCGGCGGACGGGGAGGCCGATGTAGGGATTGGCGTGGAGTCCAGTGCGTTGGTCGGCCAATCATCGATTAAAGAGCTGTCGCAGCACGTCGTTCATCGGCTGGCTGTCCTGCTGCACCACCGCCGGGTCGTCCTGGGCCGGGGGCGCGGGAGAGGCCTGCGGAGCGGGGGTGGACGGTGTCGCCGGCAGGCCGCGGCTGCGGCCGGTGCCAGTGCTGGTCCCCGCACCGCTGGAGAGCCCCTGCTGGATCAAATTGCCGATCGCCTCGCCCAGCGGGCCGCCGAGCGGGTTGTTCTGTCCCGGCTGCTGGGTTTGCGGATTGGCATTGCCGGCCGCGTTGCCGCCGCCCGGCGCTGCGGCGCCGCCCAACCCGAGGCTGCCCAGGAGATTGCCGAGCCCTGCGCCATCAGGGCCGAACAGGCCCTTGCCCATCTCGCGCAGCTTGGCATAGGCGGCATCCGGATTGTCCAGCATGCCGGCCATGTCAGGGTAGATCCGCGGCTGCGACCAGCTGCCCTGGATCATCACGGGAATGCCGAAGCCGACCGGCTCCGACGTGCGGCCCTGGCCTTCGGTCGTCATCACGAGCTTCGGCTCGACGCGAAAACCCATCATCTTGGTGTCGAGGGCGATGGTGCCGGCGCCGGTCACGCGCACCAGCGGTCCGATCAGATTGAGATCGGTCGTCACCGCCTGCCCCTTGTCGATGCGGAAGGACGCCGAGAGCTGCGACAGATCCGTGCTCTGGGCCTCACTGTCCTGCCAGCCCGACAGCGTGCCCGACGTCAGCGAGCGGATCATCTGCGCGATATTGATGCCGCGGATGGCGCCGTCCTGGAAATTGACGAAGGCCGTGCCCTGCATGTTCGCCATCAGCGCGCGCTGGCTGGTGCCGGCGCTGCGCAGCGCGAGCTTGGCTTGCAGCTTGCCGTCGATCCGGTCGAACTCGGCAAGGCCCTGGAGCAGCGGCAGTGCGCGCACGCCGACGAGATCGGAATGCATGGCAAAGCTCGGTGCGCCGCTTGTGGCATCCAGGATCACCTCGCCCGAGACCTGGCCGTCATAGGCGCCGAGATTGGCGGTGCCGGCCTTCAGCACGCCGCCGGCGAGCTTCGCATCGAGCGCCAGCGGCGCGAGGCGCGCATCGCCGATCACGGCCTCGTTCGCGGAGATCCTGATTTGTGCGTCGACATAATTGAGCCCGGACACGTCGATCGGTGCATTGCTCCAGGGCTGTCCCGACGTGCCCTCCGGCGATTTCGCCACCGGAATCGCGAGCCGCTGGAAGTCGAGATCGACCTTGACCAGGGGCTTGCTCGCAATATCGACCGAGGCCCAGCCGTTGAAGGCGCCGTCGCCGAGCCTGCCGTTCACGCCGTTGATCATCACGACATCGCCGCTCAGCCGCATCTCGGCATGACCGGTGAGCTGGGACTTCAGCACATCAGGCATGTCGATGGCGAAATCCACCGGAATGGTCGGCCGGTCGGCCGGCGGCGCCGGCGTCGACGCCTTGATGTCGAACTTGGTCGGGTGATCGCCGACCCGCGCGGTGCCGGCGATGTCGACCTTGCGGTCGCGGCCAACGACGGCGTCGGCGTTGATGGCGCTGATGCGGCCCTCGACACGGTCGCGCACGCGCGCGAACGCGACTTCGCCGTCGACGACCTTGACGCGGTCGATGGTCGCACCACCGGTGTCGAGCGCCAGCGGCTTCGACGCGGTGCCGGCATTCGGCAGTCGCTCACGCAGCAGCGGCTGGTGGAGCACGGGATGGGTGACGACGAGTTCGCTGATCTTCGGGCTGCCCGACCATACGCTCGAGAGCGACATGTCGGCCTGCACGCTGTCGACCGTCAGGCGCGTGATGCCGCTGCGGTCCTTCGGGTCCTGAAGCGTGAGATCGTTGAGTGTGACGTTCAGCGTCGGCCACAGGCTGATCTTCGTGGTGCCGTCGATGGACAGGCGGTAGCCGGTCGCGCTCTCGACCCGCGAGGCAATCGTCGTGGTCAGGAATCCCGAGGGAATCCCGATCACGAGGAGAAGCCCGATCACGATGATGACGGCGGCTATCGCCGCGCCGGCGAATTTCACTGCTCTCATGTCGACTTTCCAACGACGGACAATCGGCGGCGAATCCCGCAGATGACCGTCCTATGCATCCGTCCTTTGCGCCTGAGTTTATCCCCGGACGGGAAGCGGCTCCAAGCACGTAAAAATAGTCAGGGGGTGCTGCAAAGTTATGTGACTTATGACACACTTCCCCGGCGCGGTATTACGCGATCCTGATTTGATGGTTCCAAGCGATTTGCCAGGGAAACTGGCTAAGGAAATTCACAAGGACATTGAAATGAGCAAGCAGGCCGAATTTGCGGTCATCCTGAAGATGAACGCGATGTTCGCCGATCTCGGCGCAGACGAGCTCCAGCGGCTGTCGAATCTCTGCCACACCCAGCATCTGGGGAACGGCGAGGTGCTGTTCCAGAAGGGCGATGCGGGGGACGCGCTGTTCGGCGTGCGCCGGGGCCAGGTCCGTATCGAGACCGGCGTCTCCGACGGCAGCCGTCTGACCCTGAACTTCATGGGGTCGGGCGACCTGTTCGGCGAGGTCGCGGTGCTGGACGGCCAGAGCCGGACTGCGGATGCGACCGCAGGCGAAGCCAGTGAATTGTTCGTGCTGCGGCGCGAAGATTTTCTCAGCTTCCTCGAACGCGAGCCGAAGGTCGCAATCAAAATCATCGCGCTGCTGTGCCAGCGCATCCGCTGGCAGAGCGAGCGCATGGAAGAATCCATGCTGCAACCGCTGCCGGTGCGGCTGGCGCGGCGGCTCTGCGCGCTCGCCGCCGATTTCGGCTCGGAGGTCCACATCTCGCAGGAGCAGCTCGGCATCTTCGTCGGCGCGGCCCGCGAGAGCGTCAACCGCCAGCTTCAGGCGTGGCGCAAGGAGGCGATCCTCGATCTCCAGCGCGGCCGCATCCTGCTGCGGAACATGACCAAGCTGACGGCCATCGCGCGGAACGAGTAGGGGATCGGCTAAACCGCTTCGTCGTTCGGACGGCGCGACCGGTGCGCTTGAACGCTTCGTAGCGGAGACGATCTCCTGCGACGTCGGGTTCGCTGACGCCGCTCGCTGAACCAGCTTGAGCTGTCGACGTCCGTATCACGGCTACTCCGCCGCGGGGTGTACCATGCCCTTTTTATCCGGCGCCGTGCCGTGATGATCGGCGGTGTCGGCATCCTCGCTGTGCACGATCAGGCGCTTTGCGAATCGCCAGATCAGGGCGCCGAGATCGTCCATCACCATGAACATCGCGGGCACGAACACCAGCGACAGGATGGTCGAGAAGATCAGGCCGCCGATCACCGCGAGCGCCATCGGCGAGCGGAACTCGCCGCCGGCGCCGACCGCGAGCGCGCTCGGCGTCATGCCCGCGGCCATCGCGATCGTGGTCATCACGATCGGGCGCGCGCGCTTCATGCCGGCGTCGATCATCGCTTCCTCGCGCGGCTTGCCGGCGCGGATCGCCTCGATGGCGAATTCCACCAGCATGATCGCGTTCTTGGTGACGATACCCATCAGCATCAGGATGCCGATCCAGACCGGCGTGGTGAGCTGCTTACCGGTGATGAGCAGTGCGGCGATGGCGCCGCCGATCGAGAGCGGCAGCGAGAACAGGATGGTGATCGGCTGCAGGAAGGTGCCGAACAGCAGCACCAGCACGGCGTAGACCATCATCAGGCCCGCGGTGATTGCAGTGGCGAAGCCGTCGGACAGCTCGTTCAGGCTTTCGGCGTCGCCGGAGGGCGAGACCTTCACGCCCTTCGGCCGGCTCTTCATCACCGGCAGGTCGTAGATCTTCTTGGTCGCGTCGCCGAGCGCGGCGGAGCCGACGAGGTCGGCGGCGACGGTTGCCTGCCGCTCACGATCGTAGCGGTTGATGCTGGTCGGACCCTGGTCGAGCTTGACGTCGGCGATGACCGAGAGCGGCACGCCGCCCTTCTCGCCGCGCTCGCCGAGCGGCACGCGCAGCTGTTCGAGCGTCCTCAGATTACCGCGCGCGGCGTCCTCGAGCTGAACGCGGATCGGCACCAGGCGGTCGCCGACGTCGAACTTGGCGAGCGCGGGCCCGACATCGCCGATGGTGGCGACGCGGATGGTCTGCGACAGGCTTTCCGTGGAGACGCCGAGGCGCGCGGCGAGATCTGCGCGCGGCTCGATGCGCAGCTCGGGCCGCTCGAGCGTGGTTTCCGAGATCACGTTGGAGATCGTCGGAATCCGCTTCATCTGCGTCGCGAGCTCGCTGGCGACGTTGTTGACGATGTTGGCGTCGACGCCGGTCACGACCAGCGAGATGGCGCGCAGGCCGTTCTCGTCGAGGAACCAGAAGCGGATGTCGGGAACGTTCTCCAGCTCCTGGCTGATCGAGAATTCGAGCTCGCGCTGGGTGATGTCGCGGCTGTCCTTGGGCGTGTAGTTGATGATCAGAGAGGCGCGCCGGACTTCCTGGGTGCCCGGCGGGACGCGCCCGCCATCGACGAAGATGCTCTTCACCTCCGGCCGCTTGCGCAGGCGTGCGACGATGTCCTCGGTGACCTTCTCGGTGTAGGCAAGCTGGGTGCCCGGCGGCAGCTCGAGCGCCAGCAGCGAGCGCGCGCTGTCCTGCGCCGGCAGGAAGCCCTGCGGCAGCAGCGTGATGCTCCAGATTGAGGCGGCGAACACCCCGAAGCCGATCAGCACGGTGATGAAATGGTGCTTCACCGACCAGGCCACGATCCTGTGATAGGCCCGCAGCACGCGGCCGGGCGGCGGCTCTTCGTGCGCATGGTGCTTGAGGAAGTAGGCGGCCAGCACCGGCGTGACGAAGCGCGCCGCGAGCAGCGAGAAGAACACTTGCACCGAGACGGTGATGCCGAACTGCTTGAAGAACTGTCCGGCGATGCCCGACATGAAGCTCGCTGGCGCGAAGATCGCAATGATCGTCAGCGAGATCGCGATCACCGCGAGGCCGATTTCGTCGGCGGCCTCGAGCGCGGCACGGTAGGGCGATTTGCCCATGTTCATGTGCCGGACGATGTTCTCGATCTCGACGATGGCGTCGTCGACGAGAATACCTGTCGACAGCGTGATGGCGAGGAAGCTGACGAGGTTCAGCGAGAAGCCGAGAAGGTCCATCGCCCAGAACGCCGGGAAGATCGACAGCGGGAGCGAGATCGCGGCAATGATGGTGGCGCGCAAGTCCCGCAGGAACAGGAGCACGATGATGACGGCAAGGATGGCGCCTTCGAACAGGGTCGAGATCGCCGCGTGGTAATTGCCGTTGGTATATTCGACCGAGGTGTCGATCACCTTCAGGTCGACGTCGGGATAGGCGGCCTTCAGCGCGTCGATGCGCTTCTGCACGGCCTCGGCCACTTTCACATCGCTGGCGCCCTTGGATCGCTTGATGCCGAGCGCGACCACCGGCTCGCCGTTGAAGCGGGCGAAGGTGCGGCGGTCGGCGATGGTGTCGGTGACGGTGCCGAGATCGTCGAGCCGGACCTCACCGCCGCCGAACAGCGGGATCATGGTGCCGGCGAGATCGCCCAGTGTCTTCGCGCCCGCAAGCGTGCGGATCGCCTGGTCGTTCTTGCCGATCTCGGCGCGGCCGCCGGCGACGTCGACATTGGTGCCGCGCAGGCTTTGGCTGACATTGACCGCGGTCAGCCCCATCGCCTGCATCCGGTCCGGATCGAGCGAGACCAGGATCTCGCGCTCGACACCGCCGATGCGCTCGACCTGGGCGACGCCGCGCACGCCCTGCAGCGCGCGCTTGACCACGTCGTCAACGAAATAGGAGAGCTGCTCCGGCGTCTTGCCGGGCGAGATCGCGGCATAGGTGACGATCGGCAGGCCGATGACGTCGACGCGCTGGATCAGCGGCTCGGTGACGTTCTGCGGCAGGTTCGATCGTACCCGCGTCACCGCGTCCTTGACGTCGTTGAGCGCGCGGTCGGTGTTGGTTTCCAGCGCGAACTGGATGGTGGTCACTGACACGCCGTCGGTGATCGAGGAGGTGATGTGCCTGACACCCTCGACGCCGGAGACGGCGTCTTCAACCGTCTTGGTGACCTGGGATTCGAGTTCTGCGGGTGCGGCGCCGAACTGCGACACCACGACCGAGATCACGGGAATGTCGGCCGAAGGCAGCCGCGTCACGGCGAGCTTGGTGAAGGACACCCAGCCGAGGACCAGGAGGATGATCGAGAAGACGACCGACGGCAGCGGATTGCGGATCGACCAAGCCGAGATATTGAGAGCCATCAGCGTACCCGCGTGCGATCGAGTTCATCGGCGAACATGGTCTTGATCTGGTCGCCGTCATGGAGCGAAGACCCGGCGTCGGCCACGACGATTTCGCCGACCTCGAGGCCTTCCAGGATTTCCGTCGCGCTGTCGGACGACAGCCCGACCCGTACCTTGCGCGTCTCGACAATATTGTTTTTGACGACCTGAATGGTGAGATGGTCGATCGCGGTCTTGGGGATCGAGACGCCGCAGCTTCGCTTGGCGTCGATCGAGGCGCGGGCAAACACGCCGACCTTGAGCGATGGATTGTTGGTGACGCTGATGCGGACGCGGCCGAGCTGCGTGGTGCGGTCGATTTCGGGCGCGACCAGCCGGACCCGGCCGATCAAATCGGGCGCGTCATCGCGGCTGATGCGCACGGTCGCGCCGGGATTGAGCTTGGGCATGTGCACCGCCGGGACCTGGGCGTCGAGCTCGATCTCGTTGTTGACGGCGATGCGGAACATCGGGCCGGCCTGCGGCGAGGCGGGCGCGCCGACGACGGTACGCACTTCGGTGACGAGGCCCGGCGCGGGCGCCTTCAGCGAGATCGGGCCTTGCGGGCCGGGTCTTTGCGGCTGGCCGGGGATCTGCGGCGGCGCCGTCAGGCGCGCCAGCTCCTGATTGTCGGTGACCATGGCGCCTTCGGTGACGAAGAGGTCGGTGACCCTGGAGCCTTCCTGGTCGGCGACGACCACGGCCTCGCGGCGCGGCACGAAGAAGCCGGTCACCCGCACGAGGTCGGAGAAGCAGGCGTTGGTCGACTTCGTCACGATGACGAGCGCCTCGCTCGGCGTTTCCTTCGCCTCGGGGCGATGCCGATGCTCGAACAGATAATAGCCGACGCCGAGCGCAACGACGAACACCACGGTTCCGGCAGGCTTGAGATATTCGGAGGCGTTCATCGCCGGATTGTCCTGGCCTGGCTCACGGCCATCCGCACGAGGCCTGCTGAGAGCGTTTCCCTGAAATAAAGCGGCGTCCCACAAGGCTGCGGGACGCGCTTTTGAAGCAAGACTTTACACCACATCACGACTTGGCACTTCAAAGGATTTGGCACTTCAAAGGATTACGTCGTGCTCTCACTTCGATGCGGTGGTCTTGTTTTCCATGTTGACGACCTGGACGCGACGATTGACCTCCGCCATCGGCTGGGCCGGGTCCTTCAGCTTGCTCTTGCCGTAGCCGACGGTGACGAGATCGGTCGCGGAGATGCTGTACTTGTCGACGAGGTAGCGCTTGATCGAATCCGCGCGGCGCTCCGACAGGTCCTGATTATAGCCCTCGCCGCCGGCGGCGTCGGTGTGGCCGGCCACCACGAAGGTCGAGCCCTTCAGGTCGGGGCTGGTCAGCGCGCGACCGAGCGCCTGTACCGAGGCGAGCGACTTGGCGCTGATATTGGCCGAGTTGTAGTCGAACGTGATTTCAAGATCGATGTTCGGCTTGTCCTTGGCCACTGAGGCGATTTCTTCGCGCTCGGTCGACGAAAGTGAGCGCGTCGAGCGGCCGCGCACGGACTGGATCAGCTTGGTTTCCGTCGCACTGGGTGCGGGATCGGCCTGCGGGGCGATCGAGAGGCCGCGGGTCAACGGCTTCTTCGGCGGCGGCGCCAGTGCGCGGACGATCTCGTCCTCGGTGACGTTCTTGCTGTTGCCGTCGTCGCCCGCGAATGCGAGCGGGGTCGTCAGCGACAGAGCGACGCCGACCGTGATGATGGACAGCATCGCGCTAAATCCCTTTGCAGCCAATCTCATTGCCAGTCCCTCCTGCGCAGCTGACCGCGCGGTTCCAAAATTCCTGCAATGGCCCCCCCGGGAAAGGCCGCCTGCGGCATCCGTCCGTTAGTCTTCCCTGAGCCGCCGAGGGTTCGAGGCGTCTGCCGCCTCAACTCAAAAAAATACTAGCGTACTCCGTAGCTTGCGAACTCCTGAACAATGTTCGGGTCCATCGCCTTGGCATTGGCGATGTCGAGCGCGCCTTCCTGCGCCGAGCCGTTGCGCTGCTTGGCAATCCCGCGGCCAAAGAGCGAGGAGGTCAGGCGCGGGTTGATCTTCAGGGCTGCGTCGAAATCGGCGATGGCGTTCTTGACCGCTCCCGATTTCAGATTGACGAGCCCCCGGCTGTCCAGCGCATCGACGAAATTCGGCCGCAGCCGCAGCGCCTCGTTGCAATCCTTCAGCGCGCCCTGGAGGTCGCCGACCACGGTGCGGGTCCAGCAGCGGTTGTTCAGCGCCTCGACGTCCTTCGCGTTGATCCGAAGCGTCTCGTCGAAATCCTTGATGGCCAAATTGTAGGCGCCCTTGCTGGCATAGACCTGACCGCGCCGGTACAGCGCATTCACGTCATCAGGATTGGCGGCGATCTTGGCCGTCAGGCCCTTGATGGTCGGATCCTCCGCCAGCGCGGCCGCGCTCGGCCCGCTATCCATGCTCGGTGCGGGGGTGGTCTCGGCTGGTTTCACCGGCGGTGGCGCCGGCGGCAAGGCGGCCTCGACCTGCGGTTTCGGTGAGGGCGCCGGTGCAGGAGCAGGTGCTGGAGCAGGTGCCGCTGCCGTGTCCGCCGGCTTCGGCGGCGGAGGCGGTGCGGGCGGAGCCGGCGGCGGATTGTTGGCGACGACCGGCGGCGGCGATGGCGGCGGTGCCGTCATCGACGGGCGCGATCCGCCGGCGCCTGGAATGAACGAAAAATCCTCGGCGAGGGAAGAGGAGATCCACGGCACCTGTTCGCCGCGCGAGGCGCGGGTGACGCCCATCTTGGTGCGGTTCAGCGTCTCCTCGGCCATCAGGTCGGGGACGCGGATCTCCTTCAGGAGCTCCTGGACGAACAGGCTGTGATCGCCGCCCGCGTCCGAGACCACCGAGGCCAGTGCCGCCGAGTACATCACCAGCGTGCCGTTCGGCGCGATGACCGGCGTCAGGCCGGCCGAGAAGCTGCGGAACCGGCGCTCGAAGGGATTGCGCCTGGAGGCGTCGACCAGCGCGATCTTGACGCCCGCGCCACGGGTATTGAGCTCGCCGAGCACGGTCTCCAGGCTGAAACCGTCGCGGCGGACGTCGGATTCGGTCCAGATCTGCGCGTCGATCGGCAGCATGTAGCTCTGGCGCGCCGACTGGATGCCGAAACCGCTGAAGAAGATCAGCGCCACCGAGCCCGGCTTGATCTTGCCATAGAGCTTGTCGAACGCGCGGCGCATGCCGTCGCCGGTCAGGTTCTCGCCGATTTCAACGGAAAAGCCGTCGCGCTTGAGCTCGTCGGCGACGTCGCGCGCGTCGTTGAGCGGTTCCTTCAGCGGGGCGTCCGCGTCTGGATATTTGGCGTTGCCAATGACCAACGCATAACGGTCGCCGGCGGCCAGGGATGGCGCAACCGGGACGAGCGAAACGAGCAAGGGCAGAAGAAAAAGGAAGCGAATTTTCATAATCAGCGCGGTCCAGCCAAAAAGGCGCCGTTACCAGCTTGCGCCGCGGCGACCTTAACTTACGCAATGTGCATTATCAAACCGCGGAAGGGGGGCGTCAACCGCTTGGAGATTCGGCATTATCGCGACAATTGACCGCGATGCATGGGCGCGCCGGGAGGGGAATAAACGGACTGTCACGGTTGTGCTCGGCGCCATCTGGTTCGACTCTGCGGCAGGATGCTGGAGCGGCCGCGACAAAGAAGATGTGAGGGGTCTCACATAGCAGGCTGGACGCTGTCGCAGCCCTCCGGTGTTTGACCTTTGCTGCGGACAATGGCTTGGTGCGCTCGATCGTCCCCGAAGGTCCAACTCAGAAAAGAAAACCATGGGAAACGCCTACGAAATCTACGCCCTGCGTTATGCGACGATGTCGCCACGCACCCCCAACATGAACTTCCTTCAGCCCGACCCGCATGACAGCGCGGCGCAGGATCTCGACTATTTCGTCTGGCTGATCCGAGGGCAGGGCCGCGAGATCCTGGTGGACACCGGTTTCAACGCCGAGGAGGCGAGCGCGCGGGCGCGCAAGCTGACGCTCAATCCGGTCGATGCGCTGGAGCGCTTTGGCGTCGCGGCGTCGAGCGTTCGCGACATTATCGTGACGCATCTGCATTACGACCACGCCGGCAATCTCGATCGCTTCTCGAACGCGCGCTTCCATCTCCAGGAGCGCGAGATGGCTTACGCGACGGGACGCTGCATGTGCAACGGACTGCTGCGACATCCGTTCTCGGTCGAGCACGTCACGCAGATGGTGCGCCATGTCTATGGCGAGCGCGTCAATTTCTATTCCGGCGACGGCGAGATCGCGCCCGGCGTCACCGTGCACCGTGTCGGCGGCCATTCCGACGGCTTGCAGGTGGTCAAGGTCGAGACCGCGCGCGGGCCGGTGGTGCTGGCGTCCGATGCCGCGCATTACTACGCCAATCTGCAGCGCAAGAGCCCGTTCCCCATCGTCTACAATATCGGTGACATGGCGCAGGGCTGGGAGACGATCGAACGCCTCGCCGGACATCCTGACAGGTTCATTCCCGGCCATGATCCGATCGTGACGGAGATCTATCCGCGTGCCAGCGACAAGGTCGATGCCTGGGCGCTGCATTTGCCGCCGTCGCGGTCGTTTGCGAAATGACGGAATCCGGGGCGTGGTGTCAGCGAGTGCCGGCAGGATCCGCACAAGCAACGATGTCGCGGGGAGATTTTCGAGCCGCTACCTCCGGCGGAGAGAATACCGCCAGGTATCCTCCGTCCCCTGCGAGCTCATATGTGGCAACGTCGCGATAGCCGACGGCGGTCAATTCGCAGCGCAAGAGCTCAATTGGCGTGCCATGCTTCGACGTCGGAAGCTCAAGATCGACAATTCCGACCCGCGCATCCTGCTTTAGAGCGGCCGCGAGATTGTAGAGGAAGGCATAGGGTTGGGCTATCTCGTGATACATGTGCACGAGGATTGCAGCATCCAGCGAGGAAGCGGGCAGACGCGGGTCGTGTGGTTCGCCGAGCGCGAATTGCACGTTCGTCAACTTCAGACGTTCTGTTCGCCTGGCGAGCTCGATGAGGTAATCCCGCGTGACGTCCTGGGCAACGACAGAACCGGCGGGGCCGACGACGTGCGAGAGCCTGACCGTGTGGTAGCCGCTGCCTGCTCCAATGTCGCCCACTGTCATACCTGGTTTCAGTTCAAGAGCACGTGCGATTTGACCGGCCTCATTGAGGGCGTCTCGGCGCTCTTCGGCGGCACGGCGCGGGCTGACGATCCGTGCAACAGGGCGCTGTGGTGAGGGAAACTCGTTTGCAGCGACTCCGGGGGAAGCCAGATAACCTATGTCAGCGGCGTATGCGCGAGTTACGGCAAACGCCGCAAGTAGCGCCGTTATATAAGCCAGTGCCGTCACGGACCTGCCAAGCTTTCTCAATCGGCCTCCCAAAAGCCGACGTCTGCACCTCTATGAGTACGCGCCCTAATACGCCTCTTTCGCGTCGGCCTCTTCGCTGGTCTGGATCAGGTCGAGGCTCTGTTCGATCTTGCCGAGCAGGGCCGACAGTTGCTTGCGCTCCTGCGCAGAGAGGCAGGCGAGGATCTCGTCTTCCCGCCGCAGCAATTGCGGGAACAGCTCTTCGTACAGCGCGCGACCCTTCTTCGTCAGTTGCAGGCGGAATTCGCGGCGGTCGGCTTCGTTCTCGACCCGCTCGATCAGCCCCTGGTGCAGCAGCGCGGTCACGGCGCGGCTGATGGTGGATTTGTGCGTGCGGGTGCATTGCGAGATGTACTGCGCGCTACAGGCATCGTTGCGGAAGCCGAGCGTGGCGATCACGCGCCAGGCCGGAATGTCGAGGCCGTGACGCTCCTGATATTCGACCGCAAGCGCGGAACTCACCTCGGCGGCCAGCCGGTTGAGGCGGAACGGCACGAATTTGAACAAATCGAGCCGCGCATTCGGCCGCAATGAAGCCTCGTCGGCCTCACGTGCCTTCAGCGCGATGTCGCTGGATGTCCTCGCCAAGGCTTGCGCTCCGAATTCCAGTTGACGGCCGGCCGGCTCCGGTCCAAAATAGTTGCACGTGAGACTATCTAGCAGATCAGTCCTCTCTTGACCAGAGCCGAGGTTAGCGCATGGCGCAGGCCAATACGCAGCAGGCCAAAACCCAGTTCGGCTATCGCCGCCATCCCGACCAGGATCGTCCCGGCCAGAGTGCGGCCGAGCATCCCGTGGTGGTCGTCGGCGCGGGGCCGGTGGGGCTGTCGCTCGCGATCGACCTTGCCCAGCGCGGCCAGCGCGTCGTCCTTCTGGATGATGCCGACCGGATCGGCGAAGGCTCGCGCGCGATCTGCTTCTCCAAGCGGTCGCTCGAATATTGGGATCGGCTCGGCGTCGGCGACCGCATGGTCGAGAAGGGCGTGGTGTGGAGCGTCGGCCGCATCTTCCATGGCGAGTCGCAGCTTTACCAGTTCAACCTGTTGCCCGAGGACGGTCACAAGCGGCCGGCCTTCATCAATCTCCAGCAATATTACGCCGAGGCCTATCTGGTCGATCGCATCAGCGATCTCTCTGAGATCGATCTGCGCTGGCGCAACAAGGTGACGGCGCTTGAACAGCGCAACGATTCCGTCGCGCTGACGATCGAGACGCCGGAGGGCGCCTATCGCCTGCACGCGCAATATGTCGTCGCCTGCGACGGCGCGCGCTCGTCGCTGCGGCAGATGGTCGGCGCCGAGTTCGCGGGACAGGTGTTCGAGGACCAGTTCCTGATCGCCGACGTCAAGATGACCGCGGAGTTCCCGACCGAGCGCTGGTTCTGGTTCGATCCGCCGTTTCATGCCGGCCGCTCCGCGCTGCTGCACCGTCAGCCCGACGACGTCTGGCGCATCGATCTCCAGCTCAATCGCTATGCCGATCCCGTCGTCGAGAAGAAGCCGGAGAACGTGCGGCCGCGGATCGCGCGCATGCTCGGTCACGACAAGTTCGAGTTCGAGTGGATCTCGCTCTACAAATTCCAGTGCCGGAGGATGGATCGCTTCCTCCACGGCCGGGTGATTTTTGCGGGCGATTCCGCGCATCAGGTCTCGCCCTTCGGTGCGCGCGGTGCCAATTCCGGGCTAGAGGACGCCGAGAATCTGTCCTGGAAGCTCGATCGTGTGTTGCGCGGCACCTCGCCGGCGAGCCTGCTCGAGAGCTACCATGTCGAGCGGAGTCTCGCGGCCGACGAGAACATCCGCGAATCGACCCGCTCGACCGATTTCATGGCGCCGAACTCGCACCAGGAGGCGCGGCTGCGCAAGGCAGTGCTGTCGCTGGCTAAGGAGACCGAATTCGGCAAGCGCATGGTCAATGGCGGGCGGCTCTCGGTGCCGTGCAGCTACGACTCGCCGCTGTCATCGCCCGACGCGGAGGCGTGGCGCGGCGGACCGTTGCCCGGCTGTTCCATGCTCGACGCGCCCGTTGGCGAGCAGGCCTATCTGACCGATGCATTCCGCCGGGGTGGAACGGACTTCACCTTGCTGTCGTTCAGCAATGGCGCGGCGGTCGATGCGCCCGATGGTGTCAAGGATATCCGCATTGGTGGCGAGGGCGGGCTTGCCGATCCCTCGGGCCTTGTCGCAAAGCGCTATGACGCCGCGCCTGATACAGCCTATCTGCTCAGGCCCGACGGCTACGTTGCGGCCCGCTTCCGCCATCCGACGCGTGCGGCGATCGCGGCCGCGTTGTCGCGGGCCCAAGGCTTGAATTGAGGATTCGCATGCCGCTTTCAACCAGCTCCAACTTCGCGCGGCCCGACGATGCCTTTCGTGCCATCGTCGAGGCGCACCGCGGCTTCACGGACGAGCAGAGCGCCGATTTCGACGCGGCACTGGTCCTGATCCTCGCCAACCATATCGGCGACATCGACGTGTTGCGGGAAGCGATCGTGCTCGCGAAGCGGCGCATGACCGACGGCCAGCAGCAACAACAGCAACAACAATAACCCCAAGACCTGAGGACGAATTGATGGCGAAGAACTTCGCATCCACCGGCGATCTCTCCGAGAAGAAGATCACCTTCTCAGAGATCGGCACCGATCTCTATGCCTTCACCGCGGAGGGCGATCCGAACACCGCGATCATCGTCGGTGACGACGGCTGCCTGGTGTTCGACGCGCAGTCGACGCCGGCGATGGCCAACAAGGTGATCGAGCGCGTCCGCACCGTCACCGACAAGCCGATCAAATATGTCGTGCTGTCGCACTATCACGCCGTGCGCGTGCTGGGCGCCTCCGCCTACAAGGCGCAGGGCATCGTGGCCTCGCAGGAGACCTATCGCCTCATCGAGGAACGCGGCCAGCAGGATTGGGATTCCGAATATGGCCGCTTCCCGCGGCTGTTCCAGGATGCCGCGAGCATTCCAGGCCTGACCTGGCCGACGCTCACGTTCGAAGGCGAGATGTCGATCTATCTGGGCAAGCGCGAGGTGCGCCTGATGCAGTTGGGCGCAGGCCACACCTCCGGCGACATCGTCGCCTGGGTGCCGGATGCCGAAGTGATGTTCTCCGGCGACCTCATCGAATATCACTCGGCCTGCTATTGCGGTGACGCGCATTTGCGCGAATGGCCGCTGACGCTGAACGAGATCCGCAACTTCAATCCCAAGGCGATCGCGCCGGGCCGCGGCGATGCGCTGAAGGGCACGGCCACGGTGCGCGAAGCCATCGCGATGACGCGTGACTTCGTTACCTCGCTCTATGGCGCGGCCGAAATTTCGGTCGCCAGGGGGCGTACGCTGAAGGAATCGATGGCGGCGACGCGCGAAGTCATGGATCCGAAGTTCCACAGCTTCGCCATCTACGAGCACTGCCTGCCGTTCAACGTGTCGCGCGCCTATGACGAGGCGTCGGGGATCGACGACCCCGTGATCTGGACCGACAAGCGCGACCAGGAAATGTGGGCCGCCCTGCAAGGAGGAGGATAGTCATGAACGTCAACACCTCGCCTGATCAGATCATCCGGAGCTCGGCGCAGGTCACGCCGGGCTACATGTCCGGCTTCGGCAACAGCTTCGAGACCGAGGCGCTGCCGGGCGCGCTGCCGATCGGGCGCAACTCGCCGCAGCGCTGCGCTTACGGGCTCTACGCCGAGCAGCTCTCCGGCTCACCCTTCACCGCGCCGCGTGGCACCAATGAGCGCTCCTGGCTCTATCGCATCCGCCCCTCGGTGAAGCATTCCGGCCGCTTCGAGAAGGCCGATGCCGGCCTGTGGCGCTCGGCGCCCTGCCATGAATACGATCTGCCGATCGCGCAGCTGCGCTGGGACCCGGCGCCGATCCCGAAGGAGGACATGACCTTCCTCCAGGGCGTGCAGACCATGACGACGGCTGGTGATGTCAACACGCAGGCCGGCATGGCCGCGCATGTCTATCTCATCACCAAGTCGATGGTGGATCAGCATTTCTACAATGCCGACGGCGAACTGATGTTCGTGCTCCAGCAGGGCAATCTGCGCGTCGTCACCGAATTCGGCCGTATCGACGCCGAGCCCGGCGAGATCGTGGTGATCCCGCGCGGCGTCAAATTCCGCGTCGAGATTCCGAACGGTCCTGCGCGCGGCTATCTCTGCGAAAACTACGGCGGCGCCTTCACGCTGCCGGAGCGCGGGCCGATCGGCGCCAATTGCCTCGCCAACGCGCGCGACTTCCTCACCCCGGTCGCGTATTACGAGGACAAGGACACGCCGACCGAGCTCTACGTGAAATGGGGCGGCTCGCTGTTCAAGACCACGCTGCCGCATTCGCCAATCGACGTTGTCGCCTGGCACGGCAATTACGCGCCCTATAAATACGATCTGCGCACCTTCTCTCCCGTAGGCGCGATCGGGTTCGATCACCCCGATCCCTCGATCTTCACGGTGCTGACCTCGCCGTCGGAGACCGCGGGCACCGCGAACATCGACTTCGTGATCTTCCCCGAGCGCTGGATGGTGGCCGACAACACCTTCCGTCCGCCGTGGTACCACATGAACATCATGAGCGAGTTCATGGGCCTGATCTACGGCGTCTACGACGCCAAGCCGCAGGGTTTTGTCCCGGGCGGCATCTCACTCCACAATTGCATGCTGCCGCACGGTCCCGACCGCGATGCCTTCGAGCACGCCAGCAACGGCGAGCTGAAACCGGTCAAGCTGACCGGCACCATGGCCTTCATGTTCGAGACCCGCTACCCGCAGCGCGTGACAGCGCATGCCGCGAAGTCGTCGACGCTGCAGGACAATTACGCGGACTGCTGGACGGGCCTGGAGAAGCGATTCGATCCGAACAAGCCGTAGTCTTGCTTACCCTCCCCTGGAGGGGGAGGGTCGCTACGCATGCAGCGAAGCGGAATGCGTAGCGGGGTGGGGTGATGGTCTCTCCGCAAGGAACACTGCCCGTGTTGAGAGATCACCCCTCCCCGTCTCATATTTCGCTGCGCTCAATATGAGCCGACCCTCCCCCTCCAGGGGAGGGTGACAGAAGTTCAGCACCAGAATTCGTATGGCAGGAAACATGCCCCACCCCAACGACCCCAGCCTCCGATCCTTCATCGAGGTCGATCCCGCCTCCGACTTCCCGATCCAGAACCTGCCCTATGGCGTGTTCTCGACCTCGGCCAATCCGACGCCGCGCGTCGGTGTCGCGATCGGCAACTACGTGTTCGATCTCTGGGCGCTCGAGCAGGATTGCCGGCTTGATGTCGGGCCGCTCGGCGTATTCTCCGCGCCCTCGCTCAATCCGTTCATGGCGCTCGGACCGAAGGTCTGGACGAAGACACGCGCGCGGATCAGCGAGCTGCTGCGTCATGATCATCCGGAGCTGCGTGACAATGAGGAGCTGCGCAAGCAGGCCCTGGTGCCGATGCGCGATGCAAAATTGCATCTGCCGTTCGCAGTGTCCGGCTATACCGATTTCTATTCGTCGAAGGAGCACGCCACCAATGTCGGCGTGATGTTCCGCGGCAAGGACAACGCGCTGCAGCCGAACTGGCTGCACATGCCGATCGCCTATAATGGTCGCGCCTCGACCGTCGTGGTCTCCGGAACGAAGGTGAAGCGGCCGCGCGGCCAGCTGAAGCCGCCGAATGTCGAGGTGCCGAGCTTCGGGCCGTGCAAGCGGCTCGATTTCGAGCTGGAGATGGGCGTCGTGGTCGGCCAGCCCTCTGCCATGGGCGGCATGCTGACCGAGCAACAGGCCGAGGAGATGATCTTCGGTTTCGTGCTGCTCAACGACTGGAGCGCGCGCGACATCCAGCAATGGGAATATGTGCCGCTCGGGCCGTTCCTGGCAAAAGCGTTCGCGACCTCGATCAGCCCGTGGGTGGTGACGCGCGAGGCGCTGGAGCCGTTCCGGCTGAAGGGGCCGGAGCAGGAGCCGGTGCCGCTGGACTATCTCAAGCAGGCGAAGCCGCAGAACTATGATCTCGAGCTCGACGTCTCCTTGCGCGCGGCCGGCGCCAATGCGCCCGCCGGCATCAGCCGCACCAATTTCAAATACATGTACTGGTCCTCGGTGCAGCAGCTCATGCATCACGCCTCCAGTGGCTGTGCGATGAATGTGGGCGATCTCCTTGGGTCCGGCACCATCTCCGGCCCGGAGAAGAACCAGCGCGGCAGCCTATTGGAGATCAGCTGGAACGGCACCGAGCCGGTGGAATTGCCCGGCGGCATCAAGCGGTCGTTTTTGGAAGACGGCGACAGCCTCGTCATGCGCGGCTGGTGCCAGGGCAATGGCTACCGGGTCGGGTTCGGAGAGGTCGAGGGGACGATTTTGGCGGCGGAGTAGCCGCGCGTTCCGGTGTCGTAGGGTGGGCAAAGCGAAGCGTGCCCACCATCACGATCGCGCTTGCGGAGACGTGGTGGGCACGGCGCAAGGGCGCCTTTGCCCACCCTACGAAGTCACCGCCTCTCCGGCGGCACGTCCCTGACCCGCGCGCAATGCGCCGCGACATCCTCCACGCTGTACTTCAAATGCACCCGCTTGTCGGACGGCACGTGTTTGGTGACGCACACGCCCGGCCGCCATTCCTGCGTCGGCCTGATCGGGCGCGGCGCAAAGCCGCCGCCGCAATTCGGGCAGACGTTGGAGAGTTTCGTCTCCACGCAATCCGCACAGAACGTGCATTCATAGGAGCAGATCCGCGCGTCCGTTGCATCAGGCGGCAGGTCGCGGTCGCAATATTCGCAGTTCGGTCGAAGCTGGAGGGCCATGGCAGAATCTCCGCAGATTGGCTTGATCATCGCAGACGGCGCGTGAAGCGCGAATGCCGTAGTTCCCTCGATTTCAGCCAGCCTTCAAATCCTTCAGCGGCAGCCGCGAGCTTTCCTTGAGCCTGTCGAGCACGATCGAGGAGCGCACATGCGCCACGCTCTGGTGCGGCATCAGCACGTCGTTGACGAGATTGGAGAGACCCTTGAGGTCGCGCAGCACGGCTTTGAGCACGTAATCGGCGTCGCCCGTCAGCGAATAAGCTTCCTGGATCTCGTCGATGCGGTTGACCAAGGCGCGGAAGCGTTTCGAATTGTCCGGCGAGTGGGTCGCGAGCCCCACCTGGATAAAGGCGATCACGCCGAAGCCCAGCGCTTCGCTGGAGAGATCGGCGTGATAGCCCGAGATCACCTTCTCCTCCTCCAGCCGCATCCGCCGCCGCGAGCATTGCGAGGCCGAGAGACCCGCGAGATCGGCGAGCTCCTGGTTGGTGAGGCGGCCGTCGTCCTGGAGCGCGCCCAGGATCTTGAGGTCGAAGGCGTCTACGGAGATCATGCGTCATTTATCCATTTCATGCACGGATCGTGCATATGATAGCCAAAACGCGTCCCGTTTGCACGCTCATTGCACGCCCGGTGAAGGATAGTTCATGGCAGCAGCAATTGGAGAGCACCATGGGTCCGTTTCCGCACGATGCACCGCCGGCCACCGTCACCGCCGACAATCCGATGGGCACCGACGGGTTCGAGTTCGTCGAATATGCGCATCCCAATCCGGAAGAGCTGCACGCGTTGTTCAAGCTGATGGGTTATGCGCCCGTCGCCCGCCACAAGAGCAAGAAGATCACGGTCTACCGCCAGGGCGACATCAACTATCTCGTCAACGAGGAGCCCGGCACCCACGGCTTCGACTTCGTCGCCGCGCACGGCCCCTGCGCGCCGTCGATGGCGTTTCGCGTGGTCGATGCGAAGGCGGCCTATGACCGTGCGATCGCGCTCGGCGCCGAACCTGCCGATGTGTCGTCGGTGCAGAAGACGCTTGATGTGCCCGCGATCAAGGGCATCGGCGGCAGCCTGCTCTATTTCGTCGATTGCTACGGCGCCAAGGGCTCGGCTTACGATGCCGAGTTCGAGTGGTTGGGGGCACGCGATCCCAAGCCGGTCGGTGCCGGCCTGTTCTATCTCGATCACCTCACCCACAACGTCCATCGCGGCCGCATGGATGTGTGGACGGGCTTCTACCAAAAGCTGTTCAACTTCCGCCAGATCCGCTTCTTCGACATCGAGGGTCGCGCCTCCGGCCTGTTCTCGCGCGCGCTGACCAGCCCCGACGGCAAGATCCGGATTCCGATCAACGAGGACGCCGGCGATTCCGGCCAGATCGAGGAATATCTCAATATCTATCGCGGCGAGGGCATCCAGCACATCGCCTGCGGCTGCCGCGATATCCACGCCACCATCGAAGGCCTGCGCGAAGCCGGCCTGCCGTTCATGCCGTCGCCGCCCGAGACCTATTTCGAGCGGATCGACGCGCGCCTGCCGAAGCACGGCGAGGACGTCGCGCGGCTCCAGACCAACGGCATTCTGATCGATGGTGAGGGCGTGGTCGATGGCGGCCAGACCAAGGTGCTGCTGCAGATCTTCTCCGCCAACGCGATCGGCCCGATCTTCTTCGAGTTCATCCAGCGCAAAGGCGACGACGGCTTTGGCGAGGGCAACTTCAAGGCCCTGTTCGAGTCGATCGAGGAGGACCAGATCCGGCGCGGCGTGTTGAAGGTGGATACGGCGGCGTAGGTCGCTGCGTTCGGGCACACTGCCGTGGTGGGCAAAGCGCAAGCGTGCCCACTACTTCTATCAGAATTGCGGAGCGGTGGTGGGCTCGGCGCTTCGCGCCTTTGCCCACCCTACGCGATCTTTGCCGAGGCTAGATCTACCTCTTCCACGCAGCCATCACCGCACCAATCTCCGCGCCCTCCGGCTCCCGCACCGCCGACGGCGTGCGTGAGAACCGCGGCGCGGGCGCGGGCTGCTTCACGCCGTGGCGCTCGAGGAAGACGTTGCGGGCGACCATGTGCGGATGCTCGGTCGCTTCCGACATGGTGAGCACCGGCGCGAAGCAGATGTCGGTGCCTTCCATGATCTTGCACCAGTCCTCGCGGGTCTTGCTCCTAAACACGGCCTGCAACTTCTGCTTCAGCGCGGGCCAGGCCTTGGGGTTCATCTGCGCGTCGAAGTCGGCATCGGTCAGGCCCGCGTGCTCGCGCAGCAGCGCGTAGAACTGCGGTTCGATCGAGCCGATCGAGACGAAGTGCCCGCAGGCACATTCATAGACGCCGTAGAAATGTGCGCCGCCGTCGAGGAAGTTCTGGTTGCGCCCCTCGCTCCAGCGGCCGATCGTCTTCATGTCGAAGAAGAACGACATCAGCGATGCCGCGCCGTCGCACATCGCGGCGTCCACGACCTGGCCCTTGCCGGACCTTTGCGCTTCGAGGAGGGCGGCGAGCACGCCGACGACGAGATAGAGTGCACCGCCGCCGAAATCGCCGACCAAATTGAGCGGCGGCACCGGGGCTTCCTTGGTGCCGATCGCGGCCAGCGCGCCGGTGATCGAGATGTAATTGATGTCATGGCCGGCGGCGTTGGCCAGCGGGCCTTCCTGGCCCCAGCCGGTCATGCGGCCGTAGACGAGTTTGGGATTGCGCGCGAGCACGACGTCGGGCCCGAGCCCAAGCCGTTCCATCACGCCGGGACGAAAGCCCTCGACCAGCGCGTCGGCGCTGGCAAGCAGGTCGAGCACCTCTGCGATCGCCGCCTTGTCCTTGAGGTCGAGCTCGATCACCTTGCGGCCGCGGCCCGCGACCGACTTCATGCTCTTCTTCGCACCGACGCGATCGAGCGTGACGACATCGGCGCCCATGTCAGCCAGCATCATGCAGGCGAATGGGCCGGGTCCGATGCCGGCGAATTCGACGACACGGAAGCCCGAAAGCGGGCCGGAGGTGCGGACGGAGGAGGTGGGCGCTGGTTTATCGAGCACGCTGTTGTTTCCTCGGGTCACCGGCGAATGCCGGTGGTCCGGCAATCGCCTTAGACGTTCCTCTTTGGGGACGAGTTAATTGGCTGATTAACTTTTCTCGCCTTCATGTCCGCGTGGCAAGCGGTTTTCATGCATGGGCGCATAATAAAAAGCGGCGCGCATTGCTGCGCGCCGCGGAAGATTTGTGTTGAGGCGCTAAGGCGCGACGCGCTGTCGCGCTTTAGCGACTCGGTCAGCCCGCGGCGGCCACCGCGCGCTGCGCCATCACCTTGACGAGGTTGGCGCGGTATTCCGCGGTCCCGTGGATATCGGCCAGCAATCCGCTCGCCGGAATGCTGACATTGTCGAGCGCCGACGGCGACCAGTTCGCCTTCAGCGCGGCTTCGATCGCGGGCACCCGCATCACGCCGCTCTGCGAGGCGCCGGTGGCGGCAACACGGATCTCGCCCGACTTCGTCTGCGCGACGAACACGGCAGTCAGCGCGAAGCGTGAGGCCGGGTGCCGCATTTTTTCGTAGCCTGCCTTCGCCGGCACCGGGAACGACACCGCGGTGATGATCTCGCCGTCTTCCAGCGCCGTCGTGAACAGGCCCTGGAAGAAGTCCTCGGCCGAGATCGACCGCTTGTTGGTCTTGACGGTGGCACCGAGCGCCAGCAGCGCGGCCGGATAATCCGCGGCGGGATCGTTGTTGGCAATCGAGCCGCCGATCGTGCCGCGATAACGCACGGCGGGATCGCCGAGCACCGAGGTGAGATAGGCGATCGCGGGGATCGCCTTCTTCACGTCGGCATTCTGCATGATGTCGAAATAGGTCGTGCCGGCCTTGATGGTCAGCACGTCGCCCGAGAGCTCGACGCCCTGCAGCTCCTTGATCTTGCCGAGATCGATCACGTCGGACGGGCTGGCGAGCCGCTGCTTCATGACCGGCAGCAAGGTCTGGCCGCCGGCGAGGAATTTCGCCTCACTGCTCTTGCCGAACAGGGCGACGGCCTCGTCGACCGAGGAGGGGCGATGATAAGTGGTCTGGTACATCTTGTTGCTCCTCTCAGGCCGCGTGGATCGTGCGCCACACCCGGTCCGGGGTTGCGGGCATTTCCAGATTGTTCTTGCCGATCGCATCCGTGATCGCGTTGATCACGGCCGCAGAGGCGCCGATCGCGCCGGCCTCACCGCAGCCCTTGATGCCCAGGGGATTGCCCGGGCACAGCGTCGTGGTGTGGGAGAGGTTGAACGAGGGCAGGTCGTCGGCGCGCGGCATGGAGTAGTCCATGAACGAGGCCGTGACGGGCTGGCCGTTGGCATCGTAGATGGCGTGCTCGAGCAGCGCCTGCCCGATGCCCTGGGCAAGGCCGCCATGGACCTGTCCCTCGACGATCATCGGGTTGATCAGCCGGCCGAAATCGTCGGCCGCGACGAAGTTGACGAAGGAGGTCTTGCCGGTGCCGGGATCGACCTCGAGCTCGCAGATGTAGGCGCCGGCCGGGAAGGTGAAGTTGGTCGGATCGTAGAAGGCGCTTTCCTTCAGGCCCGGCTCCATCCCGTCAGGCAGATTGTGCGCGGTGTAGGCCGCGAGCGCGACCATCGGGAAGGCGATCGCCTTGTCCGTGCCGGCCACCTTGAACTCGCCGTTCTCGATGACGATGTCGCCCTCGGACGCTTCGAGCGCATGCGCCGCGATCTTCTTGGCCTTGGACTCCATCTTCTCCATGGCCTTCAGGATCGCGGTGAGACCGACGGCCGCCGAGCGCGAGCCGTAGGTGCCCATGCCGAACTGCACCTTGTCGGTGTCGCCATGGACGATCGAGACCTGGCTGATGGGAACGCCCAAGCGTTCCGCAACGAGCTGGCAGAACGTGGTCTCGTGACCCTGGCCGTGGCTGTGCGAGCCCGTCAGGATCTCGATGGTGCCGACCGGGTTGACCCGCACTTCGGCGGATTCCCACAGACCAACGCCGGCGCCGAGGCTACCGACGGCCTTCGACGGCGCGATGCCGCAGGCCTCGATGTAGCAGGACACGCCGATGCCGCGCAGCTTGCCGTCCGCCTTCGCCTTGGCCTTGCGGGCTGCGAAGCCGGCATAGTCGATCGCCTTCATCGCGGCATCGAGCGAGGCATTAAAATCACCGGTGTCATAGGCCATGATCACAGGCGTCTGGTGCGGGAACTGGGTGATGAAGTTGCTCCGGCGCAGTGCTGCCGGATCGACCTTGAGCTGCCGCGCCGCCGTCTCCATCAGCCGCTCGATCAAATAGCTCGCCTCGGGGCGGCCTGCGCCGCGATAGGCGTCGACCGGCGTGGTGTTGGTGTAGACCCCGACCACCTCGGCATGGATCGCCGGGATGTTGTACTGGCCCGACAGCAGCGTCGCGTAGAGATAGGTCGGGACCGACGAGGAGAACAGCGACATGTAGGCGCCGAAATTGGCGTAGGTCTTCACCTTCAAGCCGGTGATCTTGTTGTTGGCATCGAACGCCATTTCGGCATGGGTCACATGGTCACGGCCATGCGCATCGGTGAGGAAGGCCTCGGTGCGGTCGCCGGTCCATTTTACTGGACGGCCGACCTTCTTCGAGGCCCACAGCGCCACCATCTCCTCGGGATAGATGAAGATTTTTGAGCCGAAGCCGCCGCCGACGTCGGGGGCGATCACGCGCAGCTTGTGCTCGGGGGCGATGTTGTAGAACGCCGAGAGCACGAGGCGGGCGACGTGCGGGTTCTGCGAGGTCGTATAGAGCGTGAAGTGCTCTTCCGCCGCGTCATAGTCGGCGATCGCCGCGCGCGGCTCCATCGCGTTCGGGGCGAGGCGGTTGTTGGTGACGTCGAGCTTGACCACATTGGCGGCCTTGGCGAAGGCGGCATCCGTCGCGCCCTCGTCGCCGATCACCCAGTCATAGACCTGGTTGCCGGGGGCTTCGGGGTGAAGCTGGGCTGCGCCGGCCTTGATCGCGGCATGGATATCGGCGACTGCCGGCAGCTCTTCATAATCCACGACCACGGCTTCGGCCGCGTCGCGCGCGAGGTTCTTGCTGTCGGCGATCACGACCGCGACGGCCTGACCGACGAAGCGCACGGTTTCCGGCGCCATCGCCGGCCATGCGCCCATCTTCATCGGGCTGCCGTCCTTGGAGGTGATGGCCCAGCCGCAGATGAGATTGCCGACCTTGTCGTCGACGATCTGCTGTCCCGTGAGCACGGCGACCACGCCCGGCATGTTGAGCGCGGCGGATGAATCGATCTTCTTCACCTTGGCATGCGCATGCGGGCTTCTGATGAAATGGGCATGGGTCATGCCCTGCAATTTGATGTCGTCGACGTAACGGCCTTTGCCGGTAATGAAACGCTTGTCTTCCTTGCGCACGACGCGCGCGCCGATGCCTTCAACACCCATGTCTGGTCCTCCCGACCGGAAGTTTCTTTGACTGCGCTTTCCCTCGAAAGCGGCAGCGGTGGTTCTTTATTCGAGGCGCGCCGATTTACTCGGCCGCCTGCGAGACCTTCATGCGCCCGGCTGCGTCCAGCACGGCCTTGACGATGTTGTGGTAGCCGGTGCAGCGGCAGATATTGCCTTCGAGCTCTTGGCGCACGGTGGGCTCGTCGAGCTGGCCGCCATGGCGGTGCACGATGTCGATCGCCGACATGATCATGCCCGGCGTGCAATAGCCGCATTGCAGGCCGTGATTGTCGCGGAAGGCGGCCTGCATCGGATGCAGCTCATCGCCCTTGGCGATGCCTTCGATGGTGGTGACGCTGGCGCCGTCGGCCTGGCCGGCCAGCATGGTGCAGGATTTCACCGCCTTGCCGTCCACGTGTACGACGCAGGCGCCGCACTGGCTGGTGTCGCAGCCGACATGGGTCCCGGTGAGGTTGAGGTGATCCCGCAGGAGTTGGACCAGCAGCGTGCGGTCCTCGACGTCGACGGCAACGGCCTTGCCGTTCACCGTCAGTTTGACTGTAGACACGGAATATACCTCCCCGGATTGATTTTGATTGTTTCTAATTAGAGACCGCCGCCCCCTGACATTGCAACTAGGATTTTGGTCACGCCGGTCATGGAAAAGTTATCGATCCTGACGAGCGGGCAATGACTTGGGCCGGCGAAGCGGGTCGACCGCCGCAAAATGGTCGGCCCATGTGGGATGCCAGCCGTCATCCCATCCGGTCGGCTTTTGGCCGACAAAGCCGGAAATTGCGCAGGTGCGGCGAATTTACCGCCCTTTATCCATTCTGCCCTAGTTTTGCGCATCCGGCGGGGCGCCTCCGGATCACGGCTGAATAGAAAATGGGGGTTGGAATGTCCGGGCGTATCGCGTCGCCGTCGAAGCGTACAATATTTCCGACCCTCCGGTTCCGCGCCAAGATCATCCTCGGCTTCGCCGCGGTGCTGGTGATCTCCGCCGGCAGCATGGCTTTCTCTTATTTCGGTTTCGAGCGGGTCTCGGCCGGGGTCGGGTCCTACCGCAGCAGCGTCACCGAGGCCGATCTCGCCCGCAACATCGACCGCGAGCTGCTCGCCTACCGCTCGGCAGTCCGTTATTTCGTCGTCACCGGCAAGGAGGACGATGCCAAGGCAGCGCTGGACGCCGAGACCGGCCTGAAGAGCGCCATCGACCAGGCGGTCAAGAGTGCCCAGAAGCCGGCGCGGCAGGAGGGCCTCAACAAGCTCGCCAAGGAATTCTCCAACTTCTCCGCAACCTTCGCAAAGGTCCTCCAGGCCAAGCGCGACAGCGCGCTGCTGGTGCAGAACCAGCTGACGCGCCAAGCCAATCTCCTGAAATACAAGCTTGACGATATCGGCAACAATGCCTCCGATTCCGAGGCGCAGTCGATCGAGTTCGGCACCAAGCAGGTCAACGCCCAGTTCCAGACCGCGAGCGCGGCGGCGACCAATTTCGTGCTGACGTCCGACCAGGCGATCGCGACCAGCGCGCTGGCGCGGCTGAAATTCGTCGAGAATTCGCTCGGCGCGGTCTATTCCATGGACGACAAGATCGTCGCCGGCCTGAAGGACGCCAAGACCATCCTCGTGGCCTATCGCGAAGCGCTGGAGAAGCTGATCGCCAACGCCAAGATGGTGGATGAGCTCGTCACCGAGATGAGCGGTTCTGCCGGTGCGATCCTGCAAGGCGCCACCGCCATGAAGGCGGACCTCGTCGCCGAACAGCAGCGGCTGGATTCGGAGTCGGAAGCGACCATCGGACGGACCGAGCAACTGGTGCTGATGCTGGCCGTCGGCGGCACGCTGCTCGGCGCGATCCTCGCCTTTCTGCTCGGCACCGGCATCTCGCGTCCGATGATCGCGATGTGCAAGGCGATGCGCGAGCTCGCGTCGGGCAATTTCGACGTCGTGCTGCCGGGCCTCGGCCGCAGGGACGAGATCGGCGAGATGGCCGGCGCGGTCGAGGAATTCAAGGTTCAGGCCGTGGCCAAGGCCGAGCGCGACGCCGCCGCCAGCGAAGCCCAGAACAAGGAACTGGCCACCGCACGTCGTTCCGAGCTGATTCGCTTCGCCGATGACTTTGAAAGCGCGGTCGGTGCCATCGTGTCGAACGTGTCGGCTTCCGCTGTGCAGCTCGAATCGGCGGCGTCCACACTGACCCGAACCGCCGAAACCACGCAGACCCTGTCGAGCCAGGTCGCCGGTGTCTCCGAGCAGGCCTCGAGCAACATGCAGTCGGTCGCAACCGCGACGGAAGAGCTTTCGGCCTCCGTCGAGGAGATCGGCCGCCAGGTCCGCGATTCCAGCCGCATCGCGGAAGATGCGGTGGTTCAGGCCAAGGAAACCGACGGCCGGATCGGCAAGCTGTCGCACGCCGCCCAGCAGATCGGCGAGGTGGTCAAATTGATCACCGCGATCGCCGAGCAGACCAACCTTCTGGCGCTCAACGCCACCATCGAGGCGGCGCGTGCCGGCGAGGCCGGCCGCGGCTTTGCCGTGGTCGCCAGCGAAGTGAAGTCGCTGGCCAGCCAGACCGCGAAGGCCACCGACGAGATTTCCTCGCACATCGCGGGCATGCAGGGCGCGACGGCCGAGTCGGTCGCCGCGATCAAGGAGATCGGCGCCACCATCGGCAAGATTTCGTCGATCTCGACCTCGATCGCGAGCGCCGTGGAAGAGCAGGGCGCCGCGACGCAGGAGATTGCCCGCAGCGTCCAGACCGTCGCGCAGGGCACCCAGACCGCCGCCACCGACATCGGCCAGGTCAACCGTGGCGCCGCCGAAACCGGCTCGGCCTCGGAGGAGGTCCTGAATTCGGCCAAAACCCTGTCCAGCGAAAGCACCCGCCTGCGCGCCGAGCTCGACCGGTTCATGGGGAATATCCGGGCGGCATAAGGCTCGGCCGCGTCCGAAGCCGCTGCCGTCGCGTCACTCTCGGCTGTCGTCCCGCGAAGGCGCGTGAGCGCGGGGACGACAGCCGAGTGCGCATCTCCCCGCGTCACCTAACCGCAAGTTGCGACGCCATAAATTTACCGCCGCTTATCCTTTGCACTCTACCGTGCTCACGAGTCAGGAAGCGGGCTGCTTCCGGGCTGCGCCTGGTTTTCCGCGAATGGAATGGGGTGGGGAATGCCCGTCAAGTCGACGCCGAACACATCGAAGCTCTTCACCCTGCGTTTTCGTGCAAAAATCATCCTCGGCTTCGTGGCGGTGCTGGCCATCCTCGCCGTCAGCATGGCTTTCGCCTATTTCGGCTTCGAGCGGATCCAGGCCGCCGTCGCCTCCTACCGGGCCAGCGTGTCGGAAGCGGACCTCGCGCGGACCGTGGACCGCGAGCTGATCGCCTATCAGGGACTGGCGCGGGCCTATACGCTAACGGGCGCGACCGATGACGAGACCGCGGCCAAGGCCGCCGAAGAGAATCTGAAGGGCGCGATCGCCAAGTCGGTGGCGGCCACGACCGGCGCGGCGCGCCGCGAGCAGGTCGGCAAGCTCGAGGCCGAATTCCAGCGCTTCACCAAGGTGTTCGGTGAGATCATCACGTTGACCCGCGAGAACAACAAGATCGCCGCCGACGAGCTCAACAGCGTCGGCAACAAGATCCGCTTCAAGTTCGACGATCTCGCCGATACGGCCGCGCTGGCGGGCCTGAACTCGGTTCAGACCACCGCCAAGGACGTCACCTCGCAATATCTCGCGGTCTCCACCTCGGTCAGCGCCTTCGTCGCCAAGCCGGAGCCGAAGACCGCCGACGGCGTGATCGCCCGCATCAAGTTTTTGGAGACCCTGCTGGTCTCGATCTATGCCAATGACCAGAAGATCACCGACCGCGTCACCGAGATCGGCAACCTGCTGAAGCAGTACCGCACCTCTTTCTCGAAGCTGACCGAGAACGTGAAGATCATCGTCAAGTTGAACGGCGAGATGACCAAGACGGCGGCGGGCATTCTCAAGCTCTCGGCCGAGTTGCGGTCCGATCTGACCTCGGATCAGCAGCGCATCGAAGCGAGCGCCAACTCCACCATCACCGAGACCGAACGGCTGATGCTGATGATGGCGCTCGGCGGCCTCGCCATTGGCGCCGTGCTGGCCCTGATGCTCGGCAACGGCATCTCGCGTCCGATGATCGCGATGTGCAAGGCGATGCGCGAGCTTGCGTCCGGCAATTTCGACGTCGTGCTGCCGGGCCTGGGCCGCAAGGACGAGATCGGCGAGATGGCTGGCGCGGTCGAGGAATTCAAGGTTCAGGCTGTCGCGAAAGCCGAGCGCGACGCCGCCGCCAGCGAAGCCCAGAACCGCGAGCAGGCCGCAAGCCGCCGCTCCGAGCTGATTCGCTTTGCCGACGATTTCGAGAGCGCCGTCGGCGCCATCGTCTCCAACGTCTCGGCCTCGGCCGTGCAGCTGGAATCGGCGGCCTCCACGCTGACCCGCACCGCCGAGACCACGCAGAGCCTGTCGAGCCAGGTCGCCGGTGTCTCCGAGCAGGCCTCCAGCAACATGCAGTCGGTGGCAACCGCGACGGAAGAGCTCTCGGCCTCCGTCGAGGAGATCGGCCGCCAGGTGCGCGACTCCAGTCGTATTGCGGAAGCTGCCGTGGTGCAGGCGAAGGAAACCGACGGCCGCATCGGAAAACTCTCCCATGCCGCGCAGCAGATCGGCGAAGTGGTCAAGCTGATCACGGCGATCGCCGAGCAGACCAATCTTCTTGCGCTCAACGCCACCATCGAGGCGGCGCGCGCCGGCGAGGCCGGCCGCGGCTTCGCCGTGGTCGCCAGCGAAGTGAAGTCGCTGGCGAGCCAGACCGCGAAGGCGACCGACGAAATCTCCTCCCACATTACGGGGATGCAGGGCGCGACCGCCGAGTCGGTCGCCGCGATCAAGGAGATCGGCGCGACCATCGGCCAGATCTCGTCGATCTCGACGTCGATTGCGAGCGCCGTCGAGCAGCAGGGCGCCGCGACGCAGGAAATCGCCCGCAGCGTCCAGACCGTTGCGCAGGGCACACAGACCGCAGCCACCGACATCGGTCAGGTCAATCGCGGCGCCGCCGAAACCGGTTCGGCCTCGGAAGAGGTGCTGAACTCGGCCAAGACGCTGTCATCCGAAAGCACGCGCCTGCGCGCCGAGCTCGATCGCTTTATGGGCAATATCAGGGCCGCGTAAGGCTCGCCGCGCGTCAGGCGCTTGGCGCTTGAAGACCTCGCTATCGCCTCATACTCCGCTGTCGTCCCGGACAAGCGCGCCCTTAGGCGCGCGCCGATCCGGGATCCATACTCCCAGCGGATAGTTGAGACGGACGGTGGTAACTCCAAGTCTTCGCCAAACCACTCCCTGTGGTTATGGTCCCGGATCTGCGCTTCGCTTGTCCGGGACGACGGGGGGTAAAGAGCGCGAGTCTCACTCCCTCCCGAACGTCCGCTTCAACTCCACCTTCGCGCGCTCCAGGTTTTGCGCGAATGTGTCGTCTTTCTGACGTGAGCCATGCGTCAACTCCCAGCGGCTCCATCGGAAACGGACGATCCCAAGCGCTGTTCCCGCGGGAACCCGCCTTTGCCGCAGGCGTTGTCGCAGGTGGCAGGCGGAATGCCGCACCTCCATGATCGGAACGCCCCTGTCCACACCATGTGAACCGGGGCCGCTTCCATTGGTTAGACCCAGCAACGCGATGGAATTGCAGCAAAGCCCAGCGCTGAATTATGGACCTGCAGTCTCTGCGGCGGTCGCGGCTGACCGCATCATCGAGACCAGCATTCCCGCGCGGCTCGATGCGCTGCCGTGGAGCGGCTTTCATACCCGCGTCGTGCTGGCGCTCGGGATCACCTGGATCCTCGACGGGCTCGAGGTGACGCTGGCCGGCGCGCTCTCCGGCGCGTTGAAGCAGAGTCCGTCGCTGCAATTCTCCAATCTCGATCTCGGTATCGCCAATTCCGCGTATCTTGCCGGTGCGGTGCTCGGCGCGCTCGGCTTCGGCTGGCTCACCGACCGCATCGGCCGCAAGAAGCTGTTCTTCATCACACTGGCGCTTTATCTCTCCGCGACCGCCGCGACCGCCTTGTCGTGGAATGTCGCGAGTTACGCGCTGTTTCGTTTTCTCACCGGCGCCGGCATCGGCGGCGAATACACTGCGATCAACTCGACGATCCAGGAACTGGTGCCGGCGCGCTATCGCGGCTGGACCGACCTCGTCATCAACGGCAGTTTCTGGATCGGCGCGGCGATGGGCGCGGTGGCGGCCATCGTGCTGCTCGATCCCGCATTGATCGGTCCCGATCTCGGCTGGCGCCTCGCCTATCTCATCGGCGCGACCCTTGGCCTCGTCGTGCTGTTGATGCGGATGTGGATTCCGGAGAGCCCGCGCTGGCTGATGATCCACGGCCGGCCCGACCAGGCCCACGCCATCGTGGACGAGATCGAGCGCTCTGTGATCGGGCATGACCGGCATGCGAGCGATGGCCGCTTCACGAAAATACGCCTGAAGATGCGCGACCACACTCCGATCAGGGAGGTCGTGCACACGCTGTTCTTCGTCTATCGTCAGCGCTCCCTGGTCGGCCTCGTGCTGATGAGCGCGCAGGCGTTCTTCTACAACGCGATCTTCTTCACCTTCGCGCTGGTGCTGACCGACTTCTACGGCATCAGCGCCGAGCATGTCGGCTGGTATCTCCTGCCGTTCGCCGCCGGCAACTTCCTCGGGCCGCTGCTGCTCGGCCGCCTGTTCGACACGCTCGGCCGCCGCGTCATGATCACGTTTACCTACGGCGTATCGGGCGTGCTGCTGGCGCTCTCGGGCTATCTGTTCTCGATCGGCGCGCTGAGCGCGCAGGGGCAGACCATTGCCTGGATGGTGATCTTCTTCTTTGCCTCGCCCGCCGCGAGCGCGGCCTACCTGACCGTCAGCGAGACGTTCCCTCTGGAAGTGCGCGCGTTGGCGATTGCAGTGTTCTACGCGGTCGGCACCGGCATCGGCGGCGTGATCGGGCCCGCGCTGTTCGGCGCGCTGATCGACACGGGATCACGCACCAGCGTGTTCGCGGGCTATTTGCTGGGGGCCTTCCTGATGATCGTGGCTGCGATCGTGGCCTGGCGCTACGCCGTCGCCGCGGAACGCAAATCGCTCGAACAAATCGCGCGGCCGCTTGCCTTTATGGAGTAGACTATGAAATCGGAACTCGCGGAATTGGATCAGAAGCGCCCCATGGTTGACGAAGAAGCGCCCGACGCGGTGCCGGTGCCGCATGCGCTCGTGCCGCATCTGGGGGAGACCGCGATCCTGCTCGACATCGACGGCACGCTGCTCGACCTGATGCCGACGCCGCGCGAGGTGTGGGTGCCGCCGGGCCTGTCGGAAACGCTGAACCTGTTGACCGAGCGCACGTCCGGCGCGCTGGCGATGGTCAGCGGCCGTTCGCTCAACGACATCGACCTGATCTTCGCACCCGACGTGTTTCGCGCGGTCGCCGGTCACGGCGCGGAAATGCGCCTGTCGGTGGGCAATGAGGCCGACGACGTGCACGCGCCGCCGATGGACAAGGAGCTGAAGCGGCGCCTGGCTGCGATCGCCAAGCTCAGCCCCGGCATTCTGCTCGAGGACAAGGGCTATTCGCTGGCGCTGCATTATCGTCTCGCGCCGCATGCGGAGAAGGCGATCTTCGAAGCCGTCTCGCTGATCCGCGCCGATCTGCCCAATGCGCCGATCGAGGTGCTGCCCGGCAAGTTCGTTTGCGAGATCAAGCATTCCGGCTTCACCAAGGCCACCGGCGTGCGCGAATTGATGAAGCATGAGCCCTTCAAAGGGCGCCGTCCGATCTTCATTGGCGACGACGTTACCGATGAGACCGTGTTCGCGATCATGCCCGACATGAACGGGCTGTCCTTCTCGGTCGGTCGCCGCGCCATCGGCGTCAACGGCCATTTCGATGAGCCGAAGGATGTGCGCGCGTTCCTCGCGCGTCTGCTCGACGACACAAGGTTGGAATAAGGCACCGACACCTCGGGGCCACATTGTCGCTCGCGTGGTTCGCTTGCGCGCGCAATTCATGCTGGGCAACACAGTCACGAAAACTGACTTTGTTGAGCGAAACCGCCGGGTTCCCAGCAGAAAAACTGGTTCCAACGCATGTGCCTGATTTTGGTTTCATTTCGTACAAATGATGGACAGGAACCATATTGATGAACAGCAGTTAAACGGGTTGGAATGAAGGAGGGGACGACCTGTGAATTTAGTCGTCGTTTCAAATCGAGTTGCGCGCGGTAAACCCAACGAGCCGATGACGGGCGGCTTGGCTGCGGCATTGCTTCCCGTGGTGGAACATTCGGGTGCTATCTGGGTGGGTTCGTCGGGCCGTGTGCGCGACGGCCATCAGAAGGAACCGTTCGCCGAGATCGAAGCGCTTGGCTCGGGTGCGATTGCGACGCTGGATCTGCCGGCGGCGCACTACGGCGGCTATTACGAAGGCTTTGCCAATTCGGCGCTGTGGCCGGCGCTGCATTCGCGCAGCGATCTGATCCGCGTCTCGCGCGACGACTATGTCAGCTATCGCGAGGTCAACGCCTTCATGGCGCGCGCCTTGATGCGCTTCCGGAAAGCGAAAACGGCTTTCTGGGTGCAGGATTATCATTTCCTCGCGCTCGGCGCGGAGCTGCGCGATCTCGGCGTCGATGATCCGATCGGCTTCTTCCTGCACACGCCGTGGCCGGTCGCCGCGGTGATGCAGGGCGTGCCCAATCATCGCGAGCTGATCACGGCGATGCTGGCCTACGATCTGCTCGGCTTCCAGACCAATGAGGATTGCCAGAATTTCCTCGGCTATGTCGCGGGCGAACTCGGCCTCGCCGTCGAAGACGGCGTTGCGATCTCGCAGCATGGCCGTACGCGTTGCGAGGTCTTTCCGATCGGCATCGATGCGGAGAAGTTCGCAGCTTACGCCGCGAAGTCGGCCTCGCATCCTGACGTGTCGCGGCTGCGCCGCAGCCTCAACGGCGAGCGGCTCGCCATCGGCGTCGACCGGCTCGACTATTCCAAGGGTCTCGTCAATCGCATCAGCGCGTTCGACCGGCTCTGGACCGAGCATCCGCAGTTCGCGCGCAGCATCTCGCTGCTCCAGATCGCCAACCCCTCGCGCGGCGCGATCGAGGCCTATGGCAATCTCCAGAACGAGGTCGCGCGTCTCGTCACCGACGTCAACGGCCGCCACGGCGAGGTCGACTGGACGCCGATTCGCTACCTCAACAAGGGCTTCAGCCAGACCGTGCTCGCGGGTCTCTACCGCACCGCGCAGATCGGCGTGGTGACGCCGCTGCATGACGGCATGAACCTCGTCGCCAAGGAATATGTCGCCGCGCAGAACCCGGCCGATCCCGGCGTGCTGGTGCTGTCGAAGTTCGCCGGCGCCGCCAACGAGCTCGAAACGGCGCTGCTGGTCAATCCGCACGACATCGACGGCATGGCGCGCGCGATCGCGGTTGCGGCCGCGATGCCGCTCGCCGAGCGCAAGATGCGCTGGGACGCGATGATGAAGAAGCTGCGCGGCCACACCATCCAGCAATGGTCCGCCGACTTCGTCGCCGAGCTGGAGAAGTGCCGGACCGAAAAGGCCGTCGTCGCGCCGCTCGAGACCCAGCCGCCGCAGGCACTGCGCTGGCTGAAGTCGGCGATATCAGGTGTGCGGCTGATTTAAGCTCGCTTGCTCTCCCCGTTCTCGCGGGGAGAGGCGCTCAATAACAATACGACACCCCGTCCAAAATCGCGCATTGCCGCTTGTTCGGCGCGTTGGGATCGTCCAGCGGCACCATGCCCTTGCCCTGGCCGACGAACACGCCGGGTCCGACATGCACCGAGCTCTTGTTGCCGATGATCACGCTCGGATGCGGCGAGGCGTTCGAGCGCGTCCCGTCCGGCCAGATGATGGCATCGCCCGAAAGCACCCCGCGCCGCCCGTCGTCGCAACTCACGTCGACGCCCTGCCGGGTGCAGACCTGCGCGGCGGCCGACGCGGCAAAGGCGGAGCCAAGGGCCGAAATCAGGCCCAGCGCGACGATGGTCTTTTGGATGGTCATGGCGTCCCCGGTCGTGTTTGGCGGTCTTGAGTGAATCGTCGCGCCAAACCCGCTTCCGGTTCAGCCTTTGAGCGGTTCCGAAGCGCCAGCTGGCGCCAGATATTGTCTTTCAAATACAATATCTTACGGAAAATTCACCCGATTTCCCCGCGATCTCTTGCAAAATCATCGGCTCCCCTTCAAGAGAGGGCGCTCCGGAGAGATGGCCGAGTGGCTTAAGGCGCACGCTTGGAAAGCGTGTGTGCGGGAAACCGTACCGTGGGTTCGAATCCCACTCTCTCCGCCAGCCACCCAAAGCCACTTCGTACTTCGCCGTCGGGAGAGGCCGGAAATCCGGCCATTTTGCTGCGTTTTCCCCGCCAGAGAAATCCCATCGTGGCCCAACTGGCCTTCTACAGGTCCGGAGAACCGAATTTTCTCCGAATCTTAGAACCCTGCAAAACGGTCCAGTACGGCATTTTCCGGCAAACTAAGGGCTCGTCGAGCAAGCAGTTTTGGATCTCTCTTGCTCAACCAACTCAAATCCGCCGTCTGCGTTCGATACCTGTTTGCGCAGCCATCCACTCCCGCGTTTAGTCTTGGCCCCGACACCCGGAAAAACTGCGGGTTTCGCGAATTCGTTCCGTCTCCGCACCCCCAATTCGCGTGGCCGGGAGCGTGAATTGCCGAAAGTCTCCGACCAATTCCGCGAAAATTCCCGTTTTGGCAGACTTAGGCCGGAGACTTCGGTTCGATCAGCCATGCGTGCTGATCGACGCAATCCGTTCTCGGAATGATGAGCTTCTACAAAAGCTTATAAGCCCGATAGTGGAATGATGCTAGGTTGCGACAACTCGTCAGGCTCATAACCTGAAGGTCATAGGTTCAAATCCTATGCCCGCAACCAATCCCTTGCCGCGCCCCAACTGCCGCCTAAATACAAGGCCTTCCGCCGCGAATATTGCTCGTGCGCACAACAACCAATTCAGAAAATCGATTCCCGGGGTGGGATGCCTTGACCGACACACTTGAACAAAAACCGGCCTCTACCGAACTGACCGGCGGCGCAGGGTTTACATACGAAGACACGGTCGTCGCCTATTACCTCGCGCATCTGCTCCGGCTCGAGCGCGCGGCAGGCCAGCCTGGCATTGTCACCAGCGTCGCTGTTCAGCGGCAAGGCCACGGCCATCCCATGGATGATGTCATCGTTGGTCTAGACCATGCCGGTACGAATAAATCGCTCGAACTTCAGGTTAAGCGCTCCATCACCATCAGCGGCGCCGATCAGAAATTCAAAGAGATCGTCGCGGCGGCTCTGAAGACGCAAGCTACCGCTACCTTCATCAAAAACTCGGACGCGAGCGGATTTGTCGTCGAGCATGTCACGGACTCGACCTTCCGCAGCCTTTCACGGCTGATCGCCAGAGCAAAGGCGAGCCCGGACGCCAAAGACTTCGAACAGTATTTCGCGCCGGGCGGCACGGCGGGTGCTGACGACGAGGGACTGCGCGAAGCGTTGTTGCCGCTTACCGGCGCGGCCAATTCGGAGGAGGAAGTCAATTTTTACCGGAATTTCGCCGCAATCCACCTGGCTGGGCTGGAAGATGGCGGTGCACTCCGCCTAGAGATCGTCAATCGTCTGCAAGAAATCGTCGCGGATAATGTCGACGGTCAGGACATTCTTCTTTTTGACCGCCTCTGCCGCATCGCGCGCGAAGGCGCGGCGAACGCCGCCAAATGGACGCGCTCGTCCCTGCTCGCCCAACTGAAGGGCTCGGTGCGGCTGAAAATTACACCGAACTTCAGCGACGATATCAAGCGGCTGAATGCCGCCTCGCTCGATGCGCTCAACGATGTGTCCGAAACGGTCGATGACGTTCATGTCGCGCGCGACGGCTTGCAAGAGAAAGTCGCAAAGCAGCTGGAGAAGCATCGCGTTGTTTCCATCGGCGGCCTGCCGGGTTGCGGCAAATCTGCCGTTCTGAAGCACTTCGCAGCCAACGCCGCGAAGTGGGGCCCGATCCTCTTTCTCAAGAATGACCGGCTACTTGGAACGAGCTGGACAACATTCGCGACAGCGCTCGGTCTGCGCCACGCCAGCGCGTCCGATCTTCTCGCCGAAATCGGTTCTTCAGGTACGCCCATCCTGTTTATCGATGGCATCGATCGTATCCGGCCAGACCAGCAACACATCATCACCGATCTCATCCGCGCCATGGAGGCCGACCCGAACCTCCAGCACTGGAAGGTTCTCGCGAGCTCGCGCGATCAAGGTCTCGAAGCCTACCGGAATTGGTTTCCCCGGCAGTTTTACACCGCGAACGGCATGGGCAGCGTTTCGGTGAAGGGGTTCTCCGAAGACGAGGCGGAACGACTAGCTAAATCGAAACCCAATCTGGGCCGCCTTCTGTTCAGTCCCAGCCAAGCCGTGGAACAGATTGCGCGCCGTCCGTTTTTTGCGTCCGTGCTTGCCAAAGCCATTCCGCAAGGCGCCGAACCGAAAACCGAAGCCGATCTGATCAACGCGTGGTGGCTGCGCGCCGGACATGATGCTATGGCCGAAACGGTGCCGCAACGCCAGCGCGCGCTCATCGACCTTGCTGAAAAAGGCGTGCGTAATCTCGGCAAGGAGATCTTGGTCCGCGATCTCAAGCCGGAGACCGTCGCTCAACTGACTGCGTTGGAGGCGGATAACATCATTCGCCTTGAGCGCGCAGGCGCGATGGTTGCATTCACGCACGACATCTTCTTTGAGTGGGTTTTCTTCCGGCTGCTCATCGAGCTCGGCGACACATGGCCTTCGGCGCTTTCCGCCGCCGGCGAACCGCCATTGCTCGGTCGCGTGGTGGGTTTGCTGGCTCAAGACGCGCTCACCGAACCCGGATGTTGGACCGCCGGATTGGCCCAGCTGGAAAGCTCTTCTTTGCGCGCCCAGTGGAAGCGCGAATGGCTCACGGCGCCACCTTTCACGAACACATTCGAGAGTGCCATCGACGAGTTCACGCAGCGTGTCGAGGCTGACGACTTCGCTTTGTGCGAAAAGCTGTTCGTGTGGTTTCAGGCGCAGCACACCGTGCCGAGCCCCATGATCATGCAAGGGGCGATCAAGATTGAAGGCATGGACTCCATTCGCTTGGCCGATCTACTTGGATGGCCTTCTGACGGTGAAGCATGGGGACGCCTTATTGACTGGATCATCGCGCGTCATGACAGGCTCCCACCGCGTCTTTTCCCGCAAGCGCTCGAGGTCTTAGCGGTTTGGCAGAACGCGCTATCGGACATTAAGAACAAACGCTCGAAGGACATTCTGACGACGTGCAGTTCGTGGCTCGTCGATCTCGAAGCGGAAATCTACGCCGAAGGCTATGCGCGCGCGCGCGGCAAATGGGACGTCCTCGGCCACGAAGCGCAGAAGAGTCTCGCGATCGGGTTGCGTAACATGCTTCTCCGATCCGCCCGAAGCTATCCTGAGTTCGCGGTCGCCCTTTTTTTACGCGCCGCCAACAATGAGCACATGCTGCGGCTCGCATTCGACGATCTGATGGGCTTTACCCCGGTCATGGCGGAAGTTGCGCCGGAGGCGGTTGAAAAGGTCGCTGAAGCCAAGCTCTTGCGAGAATTGCCGCAGGACAAGTATGACCGGCTCCGCCGCGAAGAAGCTGAACAAGCAAAGTGGCGCGAAGAGATTAGGGCAATTCCGGAGGAGAAGCGCACGCGCCATCAACAGATGGCGTTGCCGTCGGTCCACTTTCCGACGAGCATGTCCGACTTCCGATTGGATGACGTCGGCCTCGACGCCTACAATCATTATTTCCACCCTTCATCGGCGTTGCAAGAGCCGTTCGGCAGCCTGCTCGCGAAGAGCCCCGCCGTTGGCCTTCGCTTCATCAAGAAATTTACGAACCACGCGACCACCGGCTGGCGTCAAATTCATAAACTCGACCGCCGCAAACACGGCACGCCGATTTCTATCGTCCTGGACTTCCCGTGGGGCAAGCAGGAGTTCTGGGGTGACTGGCACGTCTTCGGCTGGGGCCTTGGCATGCTGGGCTCCGAATCGCTCCAGTGTGCCTATCTGTCGCTCGCCTATTGGGCCTTCAAGGAGATCGAGAAAGGCCGCTCCACCAGCGACGTGATCAAGGAAATCCTCGAAGGCAGCGAGTGCTATGCCACGCTGGGCCTTTGCCTGCGCCTTGCCATCGAGACGTTCGAAGTTTCTGAAACGACGCTGCCCATCGTCACGTGCCAGCGCTTGTGGCAGCATGATATGGCGCGGCTCATTCAAGAGCCGCAGAAGGACGTCGACCTTTTCGGGTTCGGTTTCCTCGCGAAATTGACGGGTGAAAAAGCGAAGGCGAAAGCGTTCCTCGCAAGCCGCGAATACCGCAAACACGATGTGCGTGAACTGGCGATGCATTTTGCCATCAGCGGCGACACGAGCCTGCGGGATCGCTTCAAGAAGGCGCTGGCGACGTTCCCGGAAAACCTACCGTTCGAGCTCGAAGAAGAACGCGAACACCCGAATCTGGCGCATCAATTGAAGGAGAAGGCTGAGCTTTGGTCCGGCCTTGGCAATATCGCGAATTATCGGCGCTACGAAATGCAAGGCGATCAAGTTGCCATCGGCTATGAGCCGCCGAAACCGCTGCCCGAAGCCACACAACAGAAGGCCGCCAAGGCCTCAGAGTCCTTGGGCCAAACGCGTGTGCTGAATTGGGCCATGAAATCCTTGAATGAAGGCAAGCCTGCCGAGGGCTGGTCGTTAGATAAGGCAATCGAATACGCCAAGAAGCACGACCGCAACGACCTCTTCGACGAGCGCGCCGATGTTGGGCCCCACGCGGTCCAAAGCGGCGTCTCCGCTATCGCCGCGTGCGTTATCCGATATGGCGATAAAGATTCGGCGGATCGGCCATGGGCTTGGAATGTGATGGACCGCGTTCTGAAGATGCGCGAGCCAGGGGATTATCGGGGGTCGAAGATTCCGTGGCATCCATCCTTTCATCTTATTTCCGCGCTGTTCCACGACCGCAAGAGTGGCGCGCCCCGTTCGCAATCGTCAGCCAGCCTCATTGAGCTTGCGAGCCATGCGAATGAAGATGTTCAGCTCATGGCTTTCCAAGCCCTCTATTTGGACCCGGACCCGCATGTAAAGTGGGTAGCCGCGCACTTCGCGTTCGACCTCGCACATTACATCGATCCCATTCAGAACGAGACGACCTTTGGGCGCGATGACACGGAAGATCGCGACGCACGCAAGGCCGCCGTGACGAAGGCATTGAATGCCCTTGGTCTTGAAGCCGAGTCGGGCTTCGAGCAGTTGCCGCCGGCATGGGTGAAGGCACCGAAGCGCAACAGACGTGAAGGAGATTATTGGACCGACCCCAAGCGCTCGTTTGACGGGCAATATGCCGCCAAGCTCTTCGCTCACTTTCCGCTTGAAGAGTGGTGCCGGTCAGATGTTTACCGCGCGAAAATCGGACCGCTCCTCGTTGATCTTGCGCGCTGGACGGCCGACCGGCTGATGCCATCGTGGGACGATAAGAAGCGCCGCGACAAACAAACGAATTTGTTCGAATGGGACCACGCGTTAGGCACCATCTTCGCCCGCGTCTTACCGTTTTTCGAACTGCAATGGATTCGCGAGCACTTTCTTAAACTGTTCTCGCGGGACGACGAAGAGGCGTTGCGCGTGCTTGCAGAGTTCGCGGACAGCACTGTCAGACGGCATGTCTTGGATACCAAAGACATTCCCGCCAACGCACTGCCCGTCCTCCACGACTGTGTTCAGCGCGTGATCGACGACAGAACGTTTAGCCCGAACGGTTACCGTGCGGGGGAAGTGCACGGCTATGACATGCCGAGCCTGATCAAGGCACTTCTGTTTGTGAACATCGAAGCCGAATGTCCGGGCGCAGCGCGGTTCGTCAACGGCGATTGGAGTGACATCGCGGTCATCGTCCCGCTCGTCACGGAGCTCATGAAAGCGACCGGCTGGTCAACCTTCGTCATGCAAAACTACCTGACCCTGTGCGAGAAAGCCGGGGCATCATACGCCCTTGATGCGTTTATCGATCAGTCCGGGGCGGCATTGGACTCTATTGAATACGCAAAAGGCAGTTGGGTCGGGACATCACTGCCTGCGCGGCTCGCGGCAATCATTCAGCGCCTCGCAGAAGCGAATTACCCCCTCGAAGTTAATCGTGCACGCGGCCTCTTAAGGCTTCTCGACGCGCTGATTGACCTTGGCGACCGGCGTAGCGCGGCGCTTGAACAAGACGAGGCATTTCGTCGTGTTCAAGGGTCCGCTCGTTGAGCCGCCTATCCTTAGGCGCGGTATAACGTCTAGAGTCCGGACAATTGAGTCCGCAGCTCTGGATCGTCTGAATGGTGCGCGTCGCTCGTCTCGCCCGGCCCTGTTCAGGTTGGGCGGCGACTTCATGAGGGAGGCATGTTCCATAGCATTCGATTTGCGAAGCCCCGCCCGGAAGAATTGTTCGCATTCGGAACAATTCTTTGCTCATTCAGGATCCTTGGACCTGTCCCGCCGAGAATAGCGCCCTCTGCTCATCCCATCCGGCTGGGATAGATTTCAACAGCTGCGCCAGCTCAAGTCCGTCAGGCTGCAACCCATTCAAGATCGCTTCGGTGATGGCCGGCGACAGCAGGGTGAGCCGAAGCACCCGGCAGAGATAGGACTCGTTGATCTTCTCGGCCTTGGCGAGTTCTCGCACCGAACTAAACAGGTTGGATTCGAGCATATTGCGCCAGCGATGTGCCCGAACTACCGCCTTGACCAATGTGTTGTCGACCTGAGGCTTCGGCGGCGACCACGCATCGGTGTCTGCGGGGGTCACCACACGCTTGCGCCCACCCTGCCGGCGGAATGAAATCGAGATGCTCACGACCATAGCTCGGCCGTCCCGACTGAGCTTCGGTCGACCAATGGGGCCGAGAGTGAGGGTGGTCGGTCGGTTCATTCGGGGGCCTGCTGGAATGGCTTCGGTTGCAATTCCGAGGAGAGCGAGCTTAGGCCCTGGATCTTCAAGGTGATGTCCATTCGCTCGGCATGCATGTCGATGCGCTCGACCAGTAGCTCGATAATGCGCGCCTGTTCCGCCGGAAATAGCTCATCCCAGAGCTCTTCAAAGCCGAGCAGCGCGCTCCGCACCTCCGCCTCGCTAACCTGATCGGACAGCTTACGTAGAGCGCGCCAGGTTTGAACGATGACTTCAGGAGTTTGCAGGAGCAGACGGACCTGATCGATGATGATTCGCTCTAGCTCGGCGGCGGGCACCAGCTTGACGGGGCAGTCCGATCTGCCCTGCTTCATCGCGGTCTGACTGATGTAGTAGCGATAGAGACGACCAGACTTTCGGGTGTGAGTTGGCGACATCGCCGCGCCGTCAGGGCCGAAGAGGAGCCCTTTCAAGAGGGCAGGGGTCTGAGCGCGAGCATTACCGGCACGCTTGCGCGGGCTTTCCTTGAGAATGGTGCGAACCTGATCCCACAGCTTGCGATCGATGATCGGCTGGTGCTCGCCGGGATATGAGGTACCCTTGTGAACCGCCTCCCCAAGGTAGACCCGGTTGTTGAGGATCTTGTACAGCACGCCCTTGTCTAGGAGATGGCCGTACCGGGTGCGTTCGTTGGCTGAGACAAGCTCGCGAGCCAGCCGGGTTGCGGATTTGAGCTGCACGAACCGCCGGAATATTGTTCTGACTCGTTCGGCATCGACTTCGTGAACCAGCAGTTTGCGATCGCGGACCTCATAACCGAGTGGTGTCCAACCACCCATCCACTTGCCGCGCTTGCGAGAGGCGGCGACCTTGTCCCGGATCCGCTCTCCGATCAGCTCGCGCTCGAACTGGGCGAATGTCACCAGAATGTTCAATGCCATGCGGCCCATGGCATCCTTGGTGTTAAAGGATTGGGTGACGGACACGAACGTCACCCCGTGGCGTTCGAACAGTTCGACCAGGTTGAGGAAGTCGAGCATCGACCGTGAAAGTCGGTCAATCTTGTAGACCACGATGACATCTATCTTGCGGGCCTGGACAGCAGCAAGGAGTCGTTTCAGGGCCGGTCGCTCGAGGGTGCCTCCCGAGAAGCCACCATCATCATAGTGATCTGAAACTGCGGTCCACCCCTCTGCTCGTTGGCTCACGATATAAGCTTCACAAGACTCTCTCTGGGCGTCGAGCGAATTGAAGTCCATGTCGAGCCCTTCCTCGCTCGACTTGCGGGTATATACGGCACAGCGGACCTTTCGGACGGAGGCGGGGCTTGAGCCTGATCGCTCAAAGGAGTTCGCGAATGGGCTGGCTCGGCCCTTTGCCGTTTTGCGGGAAGTCATTTACCCACCGAGTTCTTTAAGCCGAAGAAGACCCAGCCATTCCATTTGGTGCCCGTGATCTGGCGGGCGACCGAGGACAGGGACTTGAAGGGGCGGCCGAGATACTCGAAATCATCGTGTCGAACGGTGACGCAGTGTTCCACGCCTTCCCATTCGCGGATCAACTTCGTCCCGGCGACAGGCCGCAAAAGCGGTCGAGCCTTGCGGTCCGCCGGCTTTTGGTCGGCATACTGCTTGGCCATGGCTTTGAGCCGCTCGGTGGTTTCGCGGGAAAGGCCGCCATAGGCCAATTCTTGGATACGGTAGGCCAATCGGCTCTCAAGGAAGCGGCGGTTATAGGCCGGCGGCTCGGTATCAAATAGTTCGCGCCAGCGGGCCTTCAGTACGGGGGCAGCGGCGCCTTTAAGGGCGGCCAATTGCGCCAGCATGGACGATTTCATGGCCGTTCTCCGTTCTGCGGAACGGGTCGACCAACGCTCTGGAAAGCCGAGAAGTAAAGCGAGTTTTCCCGGGCCACTTCCGAAACTTGACTGGACTTTCGATTCATCAAGCGTGCAAGACCGCATGCCAGAATCTCAGCAATTTCGGAGAAGCGATCCTCACTTGCGAGGTTGCTCCTCGGATCTGCACGATCCCTTTGAATCATCGTGGTCGACCATTTGCTGCGGCGTCGCAGGTGGCTAACCAGGCATCGATCTCATGCACGAAATAGTAAACCAGGCGAGACCCACAGCGATGGTGGGGCGGCCCGATCTTGGCCATGCGCCACTTGGCGAGCGTGGATCGGCTTACGCGAAGGTACTTTGCTGCTTCAATGGCCCGCAGCCGTCGGCTTTGTTCTTGATGCACCTTCATGCTCCTTGGCGACTATGATTCGTCTTGTGCCAAGGAAACTGTCAGACGTCGCTTACAGCGTCAGGTGATACAAAGGCGCGCATTTGCTAGACTGGCCCCAGCGGCTGGGATGATCGAGCCCGATGGCCTCGAGAAATTCCGGCTCGAACAGGAAGTAACGCCAAGACTCTTTCGGGTGCTCCATATTGCGCTCGACGCGGCAGTAGCTTGCCTTCATTGCATCTGGTCCGCCGAACGCAGGCGTGTTTCTGAGGATCATCGATGCGCATTCGTAGGCCCTTAGCCAGTCGTGTCCGTACCAGATTGACATCTTTAATGAATGCTCAAGCGCATTGGGAGGTGCGCCCGCATCCGTTTTGAGCGTTTCGCTAAAGCTTCTTTGCTGAAAGCGCGCGTTTCGAACTGTGTCGCAACGCATCAGATCGATCATATCCTGACGGCAACGGTCCACGATGCTAGACGAGCGGCCTCGGTTCTTAGGTCGACTGGGCCCCAATTGCTGGCAGTATCCGCGAGCAGCATGACTCGCCAGCCAATCGGGAACGGGTACCTTATGGCGATCGCAGAAGAAAAGCGCGGCTGCTGGCGCGAGTTCGATGCCGGCATCGGTCGCCATTTGCAATCTATCGAGCTGACGCTGTCTAGGGTCAGCTGCTGAGCGCGTTCGATGCACTACCATGGCTCGAAACCCCCGTAATGATTCGTCATCACGATAATATTCGAGAGCCTGCGAGCAAGAATAATCGTTTTACGTAGTAGTAGTCGATCTTCACAATTTCCATTCGGTACAAAGGGGCCTCTGATTGCGTCCGTAATGCAAACGGGATTCGCATGTCAGTCACTCTCTCATTCAGGGATTTTTTTTCTGACACCCGAACTTTTTGAGGCGTATCGGGACGTACTTTGCCCGCATCGCGCGCGCGGCGGGCCGCATACCGCGGGCTCGTCGATAAGCCTTTGCAGAGGCAACACATTCTCGCCTCCCTTCATGCCTTCTTTTTCGCGGTCGCGCCGCGCCGCTCGTATCGGGAAAAACGGACCATTTATTTTCACTGGGTGGCCGATCGATCTTCCGGTCGAGGTGCCGGAGGCCATCGGGCAAGACGCCGACGGACAGTGCGAAAAGATGAGTCAAATCAACGGCGGTGCCTCGAGAAAAACGTCGCGAAATTCGGTAGGGGGAGGGGTCGAGCAGTGATCGAGCTAAACAGCGAAGAAGGCCAAGTGACAGAGCAAAGCACCGCTAAGCCGGAAAGCATGGCGCATCGATTGCAAATCGAATACTGGCCGCTGGATCGATTGATCCCATACGCGCGAAACGCGCGCACCCATAGCTCGGCTCAGGTCGCCGAAATTGCCGGCAGCATTCGCGCCTTCGGTTTTTCCAATCCTATCCTGGTTGGCGAGGACGCGGACGTTATTGCCGGTCACGGCCGATTAGCGGCAGCTCGGAAACTGCAACTAACGGACGTCCCCGTCGTGGTCCTTCGAGGATTGTCTGATGTCCAGCGCCGACAGTTGGTCCTTGCCGATAACAAGATAGCCTTGAATGCGAGTTGGGATGCCAAAATGCTCAAACTCGAGCTGGCCGATCTGTCCGAGATCGGTGCCGATCTTTCGGTATTAGGATTTACGACCAAGGAACTGTCGGCAGCGCTTTCGCGAGTCAAGGCCGGTCTCATCGACGAGGATGAGGTCCCTGAACTCACTGAAGTCGCGGTATCGCGCCCCGGTGACATCTGGCAGCTTGGGCCTCATCGTGTAGCCTGCGGCGACAGCCGGGATACGGGAACTGTGCAGCCTCTCTTTGCAGACGTTGTGCCGCATCTGATGGTCACAGACCCGCCATACGGCGTTGAGTATGATCCGCAATGGCGCCATCGCCGGGGCGTCAACAAGTCCGCGCGTAAGGGCAAAATCAAAAACGACGAGATCGCGGATTGGACCCCAACCTGGGATCTGTTTCCGGGTGAGATCGCCTATGTATGGCATGGAGCGCTCCGCTCAAGCATTGTTGCCGAAAGCCTCGCCAAGAGCCGCTTCGCGATCCGGGCGCAGATCATCTGGGCCAAGGAGCGTCTGGTGATGAGTCAGGGAGACTACCACTGGCAGCACGAGCCCTGCTGGTATGCCGTCCGGAAGAAGGGCTATTGGGCGGGCGACCGCAAGCAAACCACACTCTGGACCATCCCGACCGGCGGGCAAGATGCCGAAACCACGCATGCGACTCAGAAGCCGGTAGAGTGCATGCGCAGGCCCATGCTCAACAACTCAAGCCCGGGGCAGGTGATCTACGAGCCATTTCTGGGTAGCGGGACCACCCTGATCGCTGCGCAGTCGTGTGGGCGATTCTGCTACGGCATTGAAATCGACCCACTGTTCGTGGACGTCGCGATCCGACGTTGGCAGGCATTCACGGGGGAGAAAGCTAAGCGCGCAAACGATGACGTGCTTTTCGAAGAACTTCAGCCGGAGGCTCAGCCGGTGGAGGAGACATCGTGATGCGAGGCCGGCGCCCCAAGCCCTCCAGAATCAAAGCGTTGACCGGCAACCCCGGCAAGCGCCCTCTCAACGCGCACGAGCCGCGGCCGATGCCCGCGCTACCCGAATGTCCGCCTGAGCTGAGCACGGCCGGCCGGCAGGAATGGGCTCGCCTTAGCGAAGAACTTTCAAAGCTGAATTTGATCACGCATCTCGACCGTGGCGCTCTCGCCACCTATTGCGCCGCTTACGGATTTTGGACAGAAGCGCTGGAGCAGATTCAAAAATACGGGACGATGGTGAAATCGCCGACGGGTTATCCGATACAATCGCCCTTCCTTGCCATTGCAAATCGACAGGCCGAGATCATGATGCGTGTTGCATCCGAGTTCGGCTTTACTCCCGCAAGCCGCAGCCGGATATCGGCGCCGCCGCTCGATCAGCTTCCGTTGCTCGATCTGACCATGGATGACTACGAGCAGGAAAGGGCGGCCGATCCGTCTTAAGTGACTGCAGCGTTGCGGTGGCCCATTATGTCTAAAACACCAACTTGCGGCATCAGGCTCGAATCGAAAATCTGTTGATCGCATTCATCGCCTGTACGCGAGGCTCGACGTCCCTCAAATATTTGGTGGTTCGCAGGAAGTCGATTTCAGCCAGTTCGTTTTCTTCATCAACATCGATGTACCAGGATCTCGGTCGGCCGTCAGCGCCGTCGCTCCATCGATAGCCCCGCTTTTTCAATTCGTCCTTGAATTCAAAGGGAGATTGCTCGGCCCAAATACGCATCGTCTTGCGTCGCGCCCGCCCCAAGAGGACCGCAAGAGCGGATCGATTCGGTTTTGGGAGGTTTGAAGCCAAAAATTCACAAGGGCGCGGCAATCGTCGATGGCTCGATGGGCCTGGTGAAACAGCCCCGCGCCTGCTAGCAAATATCCTAGCCGCGACCCATCAAATCCATTCTTGCGCCATTCCACCTCCGTTGCCGAGCATGCCCATGCCTTCTGCTGGAACAGCGGCCAATAGCGTTCGGCGAACTTGCGATCAAAGTTGGCGTTGTGCGCGATGATGATACCGGCGCCAACAGCAAATGCTGCAACGGCTTCTGGATCAATCCGATGCCCGGCCACCATTTCATCCGTAATGCCGGTAAGGTCAGTGATTTCGTCGGGAATTGGATTCTGCGGCTCGTTGAACGACGAAAAACGTCCGTAATCTGCGCAATGCGGTCGTCCGGCAGATAAGTGAACTTCACCATCGCGAGCTCAATCACCTCGTCTCGGGCCGTATCCAGCCCGGTCGTTTCGACGTCGAGCATGATGCCGATCTTGGTTGGTTGTCCCTCAAGCGGGGCGAACTCAGTTCGCGGCACGAGCCTGCGAAGCACTCGGCAGTCGGACGATTTCCCAAGCGTTTCGGCCATCGCGGCTAGATTGATATCTTCGGGCGGCATAAGATCGACCATGAGATCAGATAGGGCCTTGGCGCAGAACAGGATGAATCACTCCTTTTATTCTAGCTCGATCAAAGATCTTGTCGATCAATCACCTGAAACAATCCTCGGTCACCTCGCCAAACAGAACTCCTTTTCATTGGAGGCGCTGCAACGCAATGCTTGGCTTGCCCAGATATCGATCTTGCAGAGTGAACTCCAAGCTCTCGCCTCGGGCTGGGTAGCATTCGAGTTTGCCATCCCGCGGATGGGCAAGCGGGCCGACAATATCGTTCTGGTTGGCAGCGTCATTTTTGTCTTGGAATTCAAGGTCGGAACCGAGCTGTTTGACAGCGTCGCCCTGGATCAAGTGGTCGACTATGCGCTCGACCTCAAGAACTTTCACAGCGGGAGTCACGACCGACCAATCGTGCCAATCGTCGTCGCAACGGGCGCTCCAGATAGCGTCCATTCCCTGATCTGGGCGGACGATAGGGTTGCTAAACCCGTTCTCAGTAATGGCGTCGGGCTGGGTGCGCTAATCAAGGACATCTCGGAGCAGGCGACGATTGGCGCCGACATAGACGTCCAGGCTTGGCTAGGCAGCGGCTATAAGCCAACGCCTACCATCATTGAAGCCGCGCAAGCACTCTATCAAGGGCATAAGGTCGGCGAGATCACGCGGTCGGACGCGGGTGCAATCAATTTGAGCCAAACGGCGGAATGTATTGCGCAGGTTATCGAGGCCGCCAAATCGAACGGGCACAAGGCCATTTGCTTTGTGACCGGTGTCCCTGGCGCCGGCAAGACGCTAGCGGGTCTCAATCTTGTGACCCAGCGTACAAGCGCTCACGAAGACGAACACGCCGTGTTTCTATCTGGGAATGGTCCGCTCGTCGATGTCCTGCGGGAAGCTCTCGCGCGCGACGAGCACGCACTATCCAAGCTGACGGGGCCGACGATTCGGAAGGCTGACGCTGCCCGCAAAGTGAAAAGCTTCATTCAAAATATCATGCATTTTCGGGATGATAGTTTGGCGAGCTCGAACGCACCGATCGAACGCGTTGCCGTATTCGATGAAGCCCAGCGAGCCTGGGATCGCGATCACCTAGCCAATTTCATGTCACGCAAGAAGGGTCTTGCAGACTTCGATATGTCGGAACCGGCGTTCCTGGTTAGCGTCATGGACCGCCACGAGGATTGGTGCGTAGTGGTTTGCTTGATCGGAGGCGGTCAGGAAATCAATGCCGGCGAAGCTGGGCTAACGGAATGGTTCTCGGCTCTGCAGGCAAGATTTACCGACTGGAAGGTGTTTACGTCTCGCCAATTGGCCCACCGTGATTATCATTGGGGGCAAGATCTTCCGGCCATGTTGAGTAAGCTCGACGTTACCATTTACGAGCATCTGCACCTGGCCGTATCGATCCGGTCGTTTCGCGCAGAAAAACTATCAGAATTCATCGGGGCCGTCGTCGCGGGTGAAGTCGCGGCGGCGCGGGCACTCTACGAGCAGATCAAGACGACCTATCCAATCAAATTGACCCGCGATCTTGCCGCTGCCCGGGCTTGGCTCCGAGAGCAGGCACGAGGAAGCGAGCGCGTCGGACTTGTGGCGTCATCGGGTGCGTCGCGATTAAAGCCGCTCGGCCTCAATGTTCATGAGAAGATCGACGCCACGCATTGGTTCTTGAATGGCAAGGATGACGTGCGTTCATCTCATTACCTAGAAGACCCTGCGACTGAGTTTGACATCCAGGGGTTAGAGGTTGATTGGGTCGGGGTCTGCTGGGACGCCGACTTTCGATCGGTCAACGGCAAGTGGGCCTTTCATCGATTCACAGGCACGAAGTGGCAGAACGTTAATGAGGGCAATCGCAAAATCTATCTGACCAACGCCTATCGGGTGCTCCTCACTCGGGCGCGACAGGGAATGGTCATTTATATTCCGAATGGCGACCCTACCGACGCTACGCGCCCACCTGCCTTCTACGATGGGACAGTCGAATTTTTGTCGTCTTGCGGCTTGTCGTTTATCTCCGGCCCCGTTGACGTCGGCAAGAATGGAGGAGCGCTGCATGAAGCCGGGAGATCGAGTTAAATTGCCTGAGGCAGTTGCCAAGATCTATGAAGCAGTCGAGGAGCTGAAGGCGGCCTATCCAGGACGCCCATTCACTCCGGACGGTCACTTGATAGGTTCCATTGGAGAGGTCGTTGCTCGTGAGACATTCGGCTTCGAATTATACCCGCCGTCTATGGCATGACGCCCGCTGTAAAGCCCGCGGTGATGTAGAGATAAAAATCACGGCGGGTAACAGCGTTGCCTTTCGTGGTGACTGCAATCATCTCATTGTACTCAAGCTCGTCTCACCTGAAGAGGCTGAAATCGTGTACGATGATCTTGGTGCTTCGGCTCTTAAGCTTGCGGGCAAAATAAGATCAAATGGACAGCGTCGACTGGCGATTTCGAAGCTGCGACAACTGGCGGCAAAGTGAGCGCACTGTGGTGGGCCATTGGCCGACTTCTTCCATAGCATCTCATATCCGAATGACGTCAGATGTTCACAAGAAACCGAACGTGTCGTCGACCGCGGTTTCCGCGGCGCGTTAGTGACCCGTCGCGGGCATTGGCAATTCGTGCAGTCGACTCTATCCAAAACGGCGCACCAGTAATCAGGCCGGCATTTTCGCTGGGACGCGAGCGAGCCGCCTGTCTCAATTTTAGGGCATCTCGCGGCGCAACCCGAACCTCACGGGTTCAAACTATGCAATCGTGAATCCGGTTACACCACTTCATGGCTGTTATCGATCAATGCGCGATCGCGGGCGTACCCGGCGTTGGTCGGATCACGGGCAGCGCTGCCGATTTGGGCGGTGAGGACGGTTGCCGTGGTAATAGGGATATGGGCGCAGGTGCCGCTGGACGCGGCTTCACTGGAGCGACCGGCGCACGAGGCGTAACGCCCGGTGCGCGAGCGGGAGTAGACTGCGCAATGCTCGCGGTGGCCTCATGGGCGCTCGACTTGCGCAGCCGAATCTCAATTCGGCGCCGTTCCGGGATATTCGCTGGTATCCCCTCGATCGCGAGCGTCTCATCCGTATTCACGAGCTGCGCGCCCGAAAATGGAATGATCTTGTAGTTCGCAAGCTGCGTGTTCTGCTTCAAGACGCTCACGACCGACACCGCACGAGCTAATCCCAAGCCGGCGTTGTCGGCCGGAACGAGCTTTCCGACCTCCGTCTTGCCTTTCAGGACCGGTAGCAAATCTCGGTCCAGGTTGGACTGGTGCACGCCGAGAGGCTGCTCATCGGTGTGGCCGACCACCTCGACGACATCCACATCATATTGTTTGATGTATTCCAGGACTTTGGTCGGGATTTTTGTCAGAAGGCTGTCACGGAAAGGTGCAGAAAGCTCGGCGCTCCCGCTCTTGAAAAAATTGCCGTCAGCCTCGCTGAGGCTGATGATCGGCGGCCACAAATGGCCGGGCGAGCCTCCGGCCGGCGCGGTACGGCTAAGTGCATCAATGATGGACTGTGTTGATACAGGTGGCTCGCCCGGTTTTGCCAACGCACGGTTGATCGCCGCCATGGCGTTTGCGTCCTTGACTGCCTTGTCGATGTCGATGCCATTGGCATCCAACGTCTTGACTTGTGCAATCCGGTCACGAAGCTCCTTGAGCGTTATGCCGGACTTTTGGAGCTCATCCGCGGTTGCGCGGCCTTCCACCAGTTCCCGCCAGTATTGATCAATTGCCTGAGGATCGCTGCTGCCCGCGATAGTCTTGAGCTTTTCGACGAGGGCCTCATTTTTGCTGAGCGCCTGGACGAGGTCTTGGCTGCGTCGATTATCGGCAAGCAACGTCTCGACGCGTTTTTCCGATGCGGCGCGCTTCTCTTGCTCCTTCAGGATAAAGGTGGCCATGGCGATGAGCAGGCAGAACACCAGGAGGAGCATGATCTCCGCCATCGTTAGGCCGAGGACCAGGCCTTGCCGGTACGAGGAGCCCTGCCTGGTGATCTGGCCGTTCACGACTGACATGATTGCCGCCTAGGTGTTGTGTCCGCGGCCGGCCCAAGGGCCGGTGGCATACCGTTGGGCATTCTCCGCGCGGATCTCGTTCATCAGGCCGTTTAGCGCTGTTGCAAGAACTTGCGTTTGCCGCAAGTTCTCGTCCATTGCCTTCGCCTGTGTCTCGGCGCTCTTGTTGAACGAATTTACGGCCCGCGAAAGGCCCTGGATCATCGGCGCGAGCTTGATTTCGATAATCTGCTCCGGCGTCTGCAGTGACGTCAACTTGCCCACGACGGTGTCGATCGCCTTGATCATGGCTGCCGTGCTTCTCGTCAGCCGGTCCCCTTGCTCCACCAGCTGCTTAGACATGGCCTCGAACGTCCTTGTCGCCTGACTGTTCATCATATTGAGAGCTTCGCCCGAACGCTTGGACGCATCCTCAAGAGGCTGGCGTGCGGTGACCGCGAAATCCCGGATCTCGCCTGCCAGTTCCTTGCGGGTCTCGCCGAGGGTCTCCTTCAGCTCATCAAGCGCATCGCCCAAGGACTGCTGGGTCATCCTTCGAAAGGAACTGAACTCAAGGATAGTGCTCTCCAGCTCGACTTTCACCTTGCGGGAGGCCTCGGCAAGCTCCAGGCGCGCGGTCGCTTCAACTTCGATCGGATCGCGGCGCATCTGGTTGAAGAAGATGCGCAGGGCGACACCGGCAATCGTGGAGGCGATGGCGATGCCGAAATTCCTGACGATCTGCTCAGACCCGCCTTCGGGTGAAAACTGATAGAGCGACACGCCAAGGCTGGTCAGCGTGAATAGAAAGCCCATGTAGTACAGATTATCGCCGGACTGGTCATCCCGAAGGCGGAAGAGGCGAGCAAATCCGAGGAGGAGCGCGTACCCGATCATGATCAGGACGGGTACCGCCGTCACCAAAACAGGCGCGAAGTCGTGCGACTTGGAGAAGACAATGTATCCGCTTCCAGCCAGCACGACGGCGAAGAATAGCAGCCCGCTTAAAAAGCCTGGCGGCAGGAGCCTGTTTTTATCGTCGGCCGCCATCGGTCATGCTCCCTGCAGGCGCTTAAGGCTGCCGATCAGGCCGCGATTGTCAGAAATCCACTCTCGCCAGAAGCCCATCAGCTGGCTGTCATCCACAATTGCTTTGCCGTTCACCTGGCGGCTGACTAGTCGTACGAAAACGGTCGCATCATGGAGCTCGGTCCGGTACTTCAGATACGAGGGGGATTGCCTGAAGCGTTGATAGGATAGGTCGCCGGATCGGGGATATTGGCTGTAGTCTTTGGTTGACTCGATCATGTCAGAGATAACGTAGAGCGTCTTTTTGATGTTTTGGCTGGCACTGCCGGAAAAGTCGCTGATCGCGATGTCCTGGATCGCGCCCATGATCGGCGAGGCGGTGGCCCGAGCCGGCGTAACGCTCTTATCGATGGCTTCCAACGCCGGCTTGCGGAAACTCTCGATCCAGCGCAAACGCGCAGCCTCGATATTGTTGGTCCACTCGCTAAGGCCCGTCCCGTTGCCGGGATTGCATTTGGCGAACAGCGAGCGGCTGCGCAGGCCGGCGATATCGAGCACTCGAATGTCGAGCTTGTGATAGGGCGGCAGCGTGGTGACGACCTCTTCCAGGAGCCCGAGAACCTCGCGCCGGGTGGCATCAGGCAGGTCGTCCGACGTATCGATCAAGACGACGGTAACACCCCGGGCACCGTCAAGCGGACAGAGGGTATCTTCAGCCACGGTCGGGGGCCGCTCGGTGAAGAACGCGAAATATATCAGTGCTGCGCCACAGGAGACCGCAACCAGGAAAAGAGCGATGCCGAGGTATCCTGCCCAGCCGATGCTAGGCGAGCTCCGTCGCCGAGGTCTTGGCCTACCCACTCTTGCTGTCCTTCTCCGGAAAGAACTGATCGATCTCGCGGTAGGACCGCATCGCTCGCTCGAAGGCTTCGTTGATGGCTTTGATCTGGTCCTTCAACAAGCCTTGGGTCTCGTCGATCATCTGGCGCAGCCGATCGCGGGCGGTCGAGTCGGGTTCGGCATTGCCATATACGATGCGTTCGAGGACAAACGGCCTGGCGAAGGAGGCGGGCGGTGGGGTTGATCGCGCCTTGCGGTTCGCCTCGCGGTATAGGCCGAGCAGTGTGCGGCCAGCCGTCTCAATCTGGTTTTGCTGCTGGACGAAGCGCTGATTGAGCCGGCTGCGCCCCTGGAGGATCGAATCGTATTCGGCGCGCCGCTTGGAAAGATCGGTGGACGCCGCATTCATAACGTCGGTGGCATCCTGCCGGATCTCTCTGAGCCGCTCGATCAGGTCGCTTTTGAGATCCGTGAATTGCTTGCTGGCGTCGTTCCAGCGCCGCTCAAGGCCGGCATAGCCGATGTACGGATCGAAGAACGTGAGCCCGTCCGCCATCGCGACAAGTGAGAAAACCAGACCGATGCTGATGAACACCCATGAATTGACGTCGGTCAGATCGAAAGGCGCCGTCAGAAGGCGATGCAAAACATCCTGGCCCACATCGCCGCCCGGGCTGGGCTTCATTTCGCGCAGGTGCGCAAGGGTCAGGTTCAGTGCACCCGCGAAAGCCAGATAGCCGACAAAGAAGATAGCGCCGATCAGCTTGAGCAAGAGATTGCGGTGGTAGATCGGCCTGATGAGGACCAAGCCCCACAGGAAGCTCGCAAGGATGTTCAGCGCGGCAAACGTGGCCGCCTGGATCGCCGCGCCTATATAACCGCCCATATTGGCCTTGGCCAGGAAGCCCGCGTTGACCGCGACCTCGATGACAAAGAGGATCGCAAGCAGCCCGACCTTCAGGATGATCTTTCCCGGTGTTGCCAGCCGGGCCGGCCGCTGTAGACGGTGCCGCTTGCGGAACGCCTCACGCTCCAGCTCCGATTCATGGAGCCGGCGGCGGTGGACGAACAGCTCGTCGCGTCCCATGGTCGCTTCCGCCTCGAAATCTCCAACGGCTTCTGGTGCGGTTTGCTGGATGACCGCGAAGCGCTCCTCAAAGCTTAGCGAAGTCATTCGCTCGTCGTAGGTATGTAGATGGTCTTGGTAGACCGAATGAGATTCTTGTTTGTGGGCCTCGACCCGCTCGATAATCAGATGTTCGACGTCGTCCAGCGTCTGGTCATCGGAACCTGGACGGTTCTGTGAACCGCGCTCTCGGCCGAGATTTGTGAGCTTTAGCTCGTCTGCGACTCGGTCCACGTTGAGATCAACGAATACGGTCGTGGCCGGACGATAGTCGTGCTGCGGCTTGTTGAGCAAGGCCCACAGCCGCGCGATTGGGGAAAGCCGGGTCTGGGAACGGTCCATCGTGGTTCGCAACTAAAGCTTCGATTTACGGCAGCCGGCAGCCTGGGCTTCCGCCTCGGTGCAGAACCAGCGTCGCGAGGAACTCGGCTGCATGCTCAGCCGGTCGTAAAAGCGACCGCCCGGCACGTGAAATATGCATTGCGGCGTGCTGCTCAAATTACCTTTGATCAAACAATCGCCAGTTGGCGGTGCCGAATTTGCTACCGTATTTGAGACTAGGGCTCGCTGCGCTGTGGAAGGGACGGCGAGGGCACCTAGGATCTCCGTCGAATTGCTGCGATGGCGCCAATCCCACGGGGCTATGAACGCTCCGCCCCAAAGTCCGCGCTGATGTTCGCGCGCCAAATCTTCGTCGGGGACGTATTCCGTGGAGTATCTGCGGAACGCCAAAGCCCAGCCGTTCTGGACAAGCCACCGCGATACGTTCTCGCCACCGACCGCGCATGAACCCAACGATCGCCTGTAGATGTCCGTACCCGTCAGCTCGCAGGACCACTCCCGGTCTTTACTGAAGGACCGCAGCCGCTCTCGCGCTTCGATGCCGCACGTCCATGTCTTGCCCGCAGCATCAAGGCAGACCTGATCGGTCTCGGGGGCGTCGACACCGTTGAACCGGATCTTGGTCTGGCCGATGTATACAGTGTCCGCATCAACGATTCGCGGCGCGCCGCGTACCTGCCCGGCGTCTGCGGCGTGCACGCTGATGAATAGGGCCGCGACAACCAGCCAGCGCTGCAAAGATCCCCCCCCTTTTTTTAACGATCTTCGATAGTTAACAGTCTATTACACTTTTTAGGCGAATGGCGAGGGAAGGACATTTGCCTTGCTGATATGGTTAATCGGCAAGCTTCAACCTGCGCCAGGTCGTAAACCTGACACCGGCTATCCCAATTGGCACGATTGCTTCAGCTTCTTGCCCGCGTGAGACATGCCGGGGCGGGCTGACGATGTCCGTTCAGAGGGGTAGGCTATCGGCCCCCGCCACTCCGAGGGTTAGGTGGATCATGATCGGAATGCGTGGCACCTCCTAGAGCGATACCTGTCGCACGTTTAGTATACAGCGATGTGGTCATCGGAGGAGCGCAGATGAATTTCGGTGGGGGTGCAAGAAGAGATACGGCCGTCCATGAGGCCGGTCATGCCGTTGCCCGCGTTCTGTCGATAGGCCGTGTAGGGATCACCAATGAAAACGCTATCCGTTGGATAGAAATGGACTGGGGCACTCCACATTGCTCCGTGTTCGAGCTACCGCTGAACATGCCCGGGCTTAAGGAATTTGGGGAGCGCGAAGGCATCAGGGAAGGCATCTGGCCGACGGTGGAACAATGGCGCAAGCTATTTTTCTTTATGGGCATCGATCCATTGGAATGGGCGAGCGTGCGGCTTTTTGAGATTACTGCCGGAGCAGCGGCACAAGCAAAATTCATAGGCGTCTCATTCGACTTGGTCTGGTATGACGGCGGGTGCAGCGATGACCGTCAGAAGGCCATTGAGACTTGTCAAAGGATCGGCTTGAACGAACCAGAGATAACGGGACTTTTCGTGGAGCGGTCCAAAGAAGCGTGCACCGTAATGGATAGGATCGACGTGTGGCGGGCGGTGCTAACTTTAGCCGAACGATTGCCAACCACCGGCCAAATGCCGGGCAACACCGTTGTTTCTATCGTTCAAAATGCATTGTGTGCCTTGTGAGGAAGACGCATCCCGAGTCAATCCCGCTGACAACTGATGTCAGCTCGTGGCCCCATCGCCGACATCCGACTCAAATCTCTATGCTTCCGGTAATGGTGTCAAAGCGGACATCGGCCACTGGCCGATTTCTTCCATAACGTTTGATGTGCGAACGGTAGCAGCCTTCAGATCAGGTCATTCATCGCCTTCAGCCTGAACCGGCGGTCTCTGCGGGCTTTGAATGGTCTCGCTCAGCGACGCCAGCATGCGTTGACCTAGACTTAACTAGGGGCGAACATGAGGCGGCGTGCTTTTCTCCGTGCCGTTTGTGGTGCGGTAACATCGCCGCAGCTGGCTACGGCGGCGGGGAGCACCAACAAGAAACGTCTTGCTATTTTCGTCCCATCAGAGCTGAGCGCGGACCGGCACGAGCATAGCGGGAAAAGATATCCTCGAGCCCTTCTTCGCGGAGCTGCGACGGTTGGGACAGATCCAGGGACAAACCTTACAGTCGAAAATTATGGCCGAGAGCAAAACACGTCCGGCCTCGAAGCCATGGCGACGGAAACCGTTGGCAGCAACCCGGACGTCATTCTCCTCGGTGGCCTTGGCGCACTCATCTTCAAAAAACTGAGATCGCGTATTCCAATCGTAACGATAACTGGCGACCCCAGTTCGACTGGGATTGCCGAAAGTCTGGCTCGCAGCGGGTTGGCGTCTCGATGACCTCGGCGGAGCTCCGGATGTCGCGCATGCGGGCGACGGCCAAATTCACCGGCAGGCGTCCCTTTCCCGAGCGTGTCTCGGTCGCGGTAGAGGTCGTTGACCTTCGCCCGCCGAGGTCATCGAGACGCTGACCCGCTGCAGCATCCAGATCTCGCGCTCTTGGCCGCGGGTCTATTCGCTCATCCCTTGAAAATCGCCCCGGAACATCTAGATGACAGCCATGCACCATCCAAATGGATGGTAAAAGATGGATGCTTAGCTATGGCCGATAATGTGCGCGAGTTGCGACCCAAGGTCCCCGACACCGAGAAGATCACGATCAACCTTGGCTATGTCGACCTCGGTCATGTCGATCTTATGGTGCAGGAAGGGTTCTATTCGAACCGGACCGATTTCATCCGGACAGCAATCCGGAACCAGCTCGAGCGACACGTAGAGGTCGTCAGACAGTCCACGGCCCGGAAGAACCTGGATCTCGGGCTGCGCAACTACACTCGCGAGGATCTCGAAGCGGCGCGGCGCGCCGGCGAAATGCTGCAGATTAATGTTCTGGGCTTAGCCACCATCGCCCAGGACGTCACTCCCGCGTTGGCTCGCGCCACAATCGCGTCGGTCTCGGTGCTGGGGGCCCTTCACGCCACTCCCGCGGTCAAGGCCGCTCTCGCCGACAGAACGAGGTGAACGATGCTGAATCAAGACATAGTCCGCGAAGCAACACGCCTCACGCGTGCCGGCCAACTGGTCGAGGCCACCGCGCTCCTGCAGCGCATGCTCCAGGGCGGTAGCGCTCCAAGACCGGGGTCTCGCAGCGCCCCTCAGGCTCGGCTCCCGCGGCTCGATCCGCTTACCATCGACGCTACGGCCAACGTCGTCGAGGAGCGGGAAGCTCCGCTGATTGCGCCGGCCCGCTCTGCTCAGGGACGCAGACGCTCCTTACCGCTCGACGGCATGCGGGATTTTTCCGGGCTCGGCCTGCGAAGTCCGATCACGCGCGCTCCTCTATCGCCATCGGACATCGTGCCCGAGGGCACACGGTTTATCGCCGGTACCTTCAGTAACGCCGCGGGAAGCCGGACCTATAAGCTGTTCATCCCAAGCCGCTGCCGGGGACAACGGCTTCCCCTGATCGTCATGCTTCACGGCTGCACCCAGTCGCCGGACGATTTCGCGGCCGGCACCCGGATGAACTTCCTGGCGGAAGAGCAGAATTGCTTCGTGGTCTATCCTGAGCAGCCGAGCGGAGCCAACCAGTCGAAGTGCTGGAACTGGTTTCGCACGGGCGACCAGCGCCGCGGCAGGGGCGAGCCCTCGATGATCGCCGGCATTACCCGCCAGATCATGCGCGACCATGCGATCGATCCGAAGCGCGTATACGTCGCGGGTCTGTCGGCCGGCGGGGCCGCCGCCGCCATCATGGGCTCAACGTATAGCGACCTGTACGCCGCCGTCGGTATTCATTCAGGTCTCGCATGTGGAGCCGCGAGCGATCTTCCCTCCGCGTTCGTCGCCATGCGGCAGGGAGGCGGCTCCAAGGCAATTGCGGATGACAAAACTTCTATGCCGACCATCGTTTTCCATGGCGATCGCGACACTACGGTGCATCCAAAGAATGGCGATCAGATTATCGAGCAGTCCACCAGGGCAACGAGGCCAACGACGATGGTACTTCGCGGACGCGTACCCCACGGCCATGCCTACACTCGCACCGTCCTGATCGATGGGGCCGGTCGGGCGATCTCCGAACACTGGACCATCGACGGCGCCGGACACGCGTGGTCAGGCGGCAGCCCCGCCGGGTCCTACACTGATCCGCAAGGGCCGGATGCGACGAGGGAAATGCTGCGCTTCTTCCTCGAGCATTCGCTCGGTGGGTAATCTGGCTTCATAGGGCGCTCAGGTTGTCCTCGAGCACGTCGCCCAGTTTCCGGGTCAGCTTGGCGTCGATGGTTTAGGTAGCAACTCCAACCAACAAACATCTAGCTGGCGATCTTCCAGACCTATGCTCAACGGCGTCGGTCTGAGAACAATCAGCCATCCGCTCGTTGTGCTCTCCAAGGACCGCTTCAAGTTGCGGCGATTACGTAAACGTTCATGCCTCAATTTCGCGAGACTTCCTCCTAGCGAACCTTCGGAGGGCGGCCTCGGCTGCGGCCATTGATAGGCCGTATCGTCGACATCGCAGAACGTGCGATTGATCTCAGTTCATGCGGGACTCCAACAATGCACGGGTTTGGAACGCCACGTCACAAAGCCTGTTGTCCTTTCAGAAATGACCGTTGTGGTCGCCCCCCCCCATTTTCTTGGAGCGTCAGATGAGCAAACGCAAACCGGCGACAGCGCCAAAGCGCGCCCGCAATCCGAAAATGGCCGCGCGGGCCCAACGGAACAAGCAGAACATTGTTAGAAGCCCGAAAGAGAATTTACTTCGCTCTGTTGCGGCAGTCTCGATTGATCCGCCTCCTGAGCTTTATGATCCTAAACACGAGGTTCCTATCATTGAGCCTCGGGTGGATGCCTTACCAGATGACCTCAGTCAGAGAATGACGGATAGCGATCCAACGAAAAGCTTTGCTTTAGCGACGGCAAACATGCAGGCGTATCAGGCGAAGCTTCTTGAGATAGCCGCGGCCAACGCGCAATTTGCTTTTGAATTCGGCCTGAGACTTGCGACGATCAGATCACCAACTGAATATTTCGGCGTCATTACGGAGTTTACAAGCAGACGGGTCGATATGTTCGGGCAGCATTCGAAAGAATTGGCGGCATATCCGTTCTGGCGCATCAAGCGCCCCCGAGAGCTCACGGCTCTGCCGGGACAATAACTGCAAGCCGTACCCGCTGCGGCAAAGGATGGACGCAAACACGGATTTCGAACGGGGCGATGACGCCACGCCTTGCGTGCGTTAGGATCTTGCATGGAAAGGGTGACCGGCTCATCGAGGCCAACCAGTCGCGCCGTGTCCGGAAGTGGCACGAAACTTCAACCTAATGTCCGTTCCTTGGGGTAGACCGGAATTGACCGCAGAGGGTCAAAACGGCGCATTTTGACTCAATCCAGACATCGGCCTCTCTCTCTGTAAGCATCCGGCGTAGGCCGCGACCTGATTGGATTATTCTGGTGGCCAGCGCTTAAGCAACCTCGGATTTTCTTTATAGATTTGGATGAGCTCGATGAGGCGCTCGATGCCGAAGTCGGTGAACGCTTGAACGCCGTCTTCGCCAACGCCGAACACCCAAATGGCGCCGTCCTCGATCTCCATTTCGTTGGCGACGTCTCGTAGCCAATCTTCATCTTCGCCGAGGTCTTTCGCGACCCGGGTGATGGTGGTGACGTGATGGACCTTGTTGACGCGGGTGGTCATGCCGCTCGAGCGGAGTTCGCTGACGCCGGCGTCCAATTCCAGGGCAGCAGTTCGTCAAGCCGATGCGACGGATGGGCGGCGATCCGCGCGAGGACGTCGGTCAGCCAGGCTTGCGGGTCGATGCCGTTCATTTTCGCGGTGATGATGAGGCTGTACATAGCTGCCGCGCGCCGCCCTCCGCGATCAGAGCCGCAGAACAGCCAGGACTTCCGTCCAAGGGCGATGCCTCTTAGGCCTCGTTCTGCGGCATTGTTGGACAGGCATACCCGCCCCTCCTCGAGGAACAGGGTGAAGCTCGCCCAACGCTTCAGGATATAGTTGAACGCCTTGGCCAGGTCGTGTCCCCGGGACAGCTTGGCGAGCTGCTCCCGCATGTAGACTTGAAGCTCCTCGACCAGAGGCCGGCTCAGCGCCTGCCGCACCTGAAGACGGCCTTTGGGGCTCCTGCCGTTGATGGAGCGTTCGATCTCGAACAACGCATCGATCCGCCTCACGACCTCGATCGCAATCGGCGAGAGCGGGATCTCCTTCTTGCCGGTGGCCTTGCGCCGGGCATTCTCTTCGATGTCGGCCATGGCAAAGAACGGACGCCGTCCGTGCGACCAGCAGGCAGCCTCCCGGATCGGTCCAGGCTGGCGTCCCGCCAGATAGAGCTGGTTATACCCGTCATAGGCGTCGGCCTGCAGGATGCCGGCATACCGGGCCAGATGCCCCTGAGGATGCTCGCCCTTGCGGTCGCGTGAGTAATAGAACATCGCCGCCGGCGGGTCCGTGCCCCCAAACGGCCGGTCGTCCCGAACGTAGATCCAGCATCGTCCCGTATCGGTTTTGCCCTTGGCCAGCACCGGCACGGTCGTGTCATCGGCATGAAGGCGCTCGGCCCCCATGACATGGGCTTCCAGCAGGCGCAGCAGGGGATCCAGCGAGGCACAGACCGCCCCAACGGCATCTGCCATGCTCGACAGTGCTATTGGCACGCCTTCCAGCACATAGCGCTCGGCTTGGCGGTTCAAAGGCTGATGCTGACCGAACTTCTCGAACATGATCATCGCCAAGAGGCTCGGGCCAGCCCATCCCCGGGGGACGGCATGGAACGGTGCAGGTGCCTGGCTGATCTTTTCGCAGTCGCGACAGGAGAACTTCTCCCGAACCGTCTCGATCACCTTCCACTGGCGCGGCACCACGTCCAGCGTGCGCGTCACATCCTCGCCAAGCTTGCGCAGGCGATTGGAACCGCAGCACTCGCACGCCGTCGGCGGATCAACCACCACCCGTTCCCGGGGCAAATGCTCGGGGAAGGTCTGGCGCTCGGCGCGCTTGCGGGTAAATCCGCGCACCGTCGTCGTCTTCGCCACGGCCCGCTCCGAGGCGAGCTCGTCCTCGGTGGCGTCGGCTTCCAGCTCCTCGAACGTCAGCGCCAACTGCTCGATCAGGCGCGACGAACGCTCCGACCGCTGGCCGTAGATCTGATGCCTTAGCTTGGCGATCTGCAGCTTCTGCTGCGCGATCAGCGCTTCATCTTCCGACGCTTTCGCGCGGGCGACCGCGAGTTCGGCGGCGATCTCCAAACCCTTCGCGCGCTCGACTGCCAGCGCCTTCTTCAGGGCGGCAATGTCATCCGGAACAGCGTCGCGGTCGGCATCCATGAGACGCAGTGAATCACAGATTGGATGCGATGGGACTCCCCACAATGCAAAAAGCTGCGGATTTTGCGCTCAGCCCGCGCTCCGCGGCCGCCAGCTCAGCTGCGGATTCCGCCAGTCGATTCCTTCCAGCATATAGGCCATCTGCGCCGCCGAGATTGATACCGCGCCGTCCGACGCCGACGGCCAGATGAACTTGCCTCGATCCAGGCGCTTGGCGTAGAGCGACATGCCAAGCCCGTCATGCCAGAGGATCTTGACCAGATCGCCGCGGCGACCGCGGAAGATGTAGAGATCACCAGCATGAGGATTGCGCTTCAGGCTCTCCTGGACCGCAAGCGCCAGGCTTTGCATGCCGCGGCGCATGTCGGTGTGGCCGGTGGCAATCCAGACCCTGACGCCGCTCGGGATCGGGATCATCGCCGTCTCAGAAGCTCAAGAACCCGCTGCAGCGCCTCCGTGTCCACGTCCCGGTCAACGCGCACGCGACAGCCCTCGCCAAGCTCGATCTCGATAATGCCGGCCCTTGGACGCTGCGCAGGCGGTGAAGACACTGGTTGTGGCACGTCACTCGAGAGCGGAGCCGCCCCAGGCGTGATCTCAACCGGAACAAGCGCCGGCGCGGTATCCCCGCTCAACTTGCCGTCGCGCGCCAACCGGCGCCACGTGAACAATTGGCTTGTCGACAGCCCGTTGCGTCGTGCCGTCACCGACACCAGACGCGGCCCGCCATAGCTCTCGGTGACGATCCGCTGCTTTTCTTGCAATGTCCAACGGCGTCGAGCGCCCGTCGAAACGACTTCAAGTCGGGAAACCTTCGGCATAGGCATATGATCAGTCATACGCCTATGTCTTCATCCTCCATCGAACCGCGCAAGGCGGTCCCCGCCGGAGCGATACCTCTCTCTTCATGCTGCACTAGTCTTTGAATTGAGACGCCCCGACCAAACTGTCGGGGCGCTCGTCGATTTCATATCGTCCGCCAACTAGCCCTTAGACGCTTGTCTCGCCCATTCGAGTGAACTTGCGTTTATCGGCACTGAGTCACTGATATCGACGACCGGAACGACATCAATGTCATTCCAGAAGTTGTACTTTGCCACAAAGGCGGTGATGGCTTTTGGGTCGTCGGCTTCGACCAAAACATAGCCCCCTCGTCCCGCCAGGTTCGCTACGAACGCGTGTATCGTCAGCCCCTTCTCTTCATCCGGGTTCCACTTGCTGAACGCAGCAAGAAGTGATTGCGATCCTGCAAAGTTTTGGTCAAAGGAAAGGCCGGCAGCGCGGACTGTATATTCAAGCATGTATTTCATGAAACACCTCCTTCAAAACTGGACAGTGAGCCACGCGACCGATCTAATCTTAAGTGCGAGCGGTCGCGCAAGTGTTAGCAGCGGCGAGAGCGGCCTCATTGGTCGAGAAGATGCCCGGTCATGGCCCATCGCGTCGGTTGGCGCAGCGACATATCTAGAATTCGGCGTAACCAGGAAGTCACGTCAGAGGGCAAGCCGACGCTATCGGCGCGCCGTAGCGTGCGCCATTCGCTCCTACAATCGATTTCTTGCGAAGAAACGAGCCTTAAGCCTTTAGGTCCGTGATCCGCATAATTGCGACCACGTTCCCATCATTGAACGCCTGCTCCTTTGTGTCCTTGTTGCAGGTCCAGACAAAATTCTTCTTGCCGGCAAAGGTCTTTTCGTCCTGCTCAAGCCGAAGCTCTCCTTCGGTGATATGGCAGACCATGGCATTCATCATCGGGGGCCCCATGGTCTTCGATCCCGGCTGCATGATGATGTCGCGCATTGAGACGGACTTAAAACCGGGGATCAGCGATGGTGTCTCGCCATCATACTCACGCACCACCACACCTGGCCACGGAGTTGTGTCCTTATAGCCCGTAGTTTGAGCGGCGGCGGGCTTTATCATGGCCGCCGACGCCGCCGCCAACCCGAATGTCAATGCAGACCTTCGATCGATCTTTCTCATCGCTTTTCTCCCTAGGTTACTGCAACAAGCCGCCGCAAAAGTTGCGCGCGTGTGGAATGTGAAATCGTGGTGTGAAACCGAAAAGGGGGCGGTCTCTTAGAGTAGCGTACCTGCCGACAGCGCTAGTACTGCTCGTTCGTCCCGAACGGTGACTTCGGCACATCCCGCTTCAAGGGCAACCACATTCTACGAGAACGGACGCGCCCTAGAAATGGGCGTTTCGCCCAAGAGGCATAATGCCTCAGTTTGCTTAGGCCTGAAGATCGGACCCGGCGTTCAACAACTTCACACTGCGACCAACTGAATACGCAAGTCAGTGTCACTGACTGGTCCTGCGGCTGGTCGCAGTAACTGCGCGGCCACGACCTATTGGCGTCGAGTGCGGAGGCGATGATGCTGCTCCCGCAGACCGTCCGGAGTTGGCCCATCAGCGAAGTGGCAGCACGCCTCAGTTTAATCGGACAAAGGGCAAACGTCCGATGGCACCAGTGCAACCCGGAAATGAAATAGCTCCAAGCGGTGGCCGGTATTATACTGGTGCCACTGGAAGTGCTGTTTCGAGCGTTCGTGGAAAGATTGTTACGACAGTCAGGGAGGAACATCTGATGACGACTATGTTCGTTAGACACACGGTTTCCGACTACAAGACCTGGCGGAAGGTTTACGACGATTTTGCTCCGGTTCAGAAGGCGAAGGGCGTAACAGCCGAGGCTGTCTACCGAGCAGTCGAAAATCCCAATGACATCACAGTAACTCACGAGTTTGCCACGATTGAAGCTGCGCAAGCCTTCGCGGAGAGTGCTGAATTGAAGAATGCCATGCAGAACGCGGGAGTGGCGGGAGCTCCAACGATTTGGTTTACGAACAAGGCGTGAGTTATCGATCCCGGCCAAGTGCCAGGATTTCTTTGCTGTGGTGATGCCGTGTCGCCTGTTGGCCCATCAGCGAAGTGGCAAGTGAGCCGAGCAGGTCCGATCATCGGAGTAGTAGACCGGAAGTGAACGGCGGCGTGCCAGAGAGGCGCTTTTGACTCGCAACGGACATATGGCTTGACCCAATGCAGATCCATTGGGTTGATAGGATTTGCTCTCAGGTACGATCGGTCGGCGTCAACGCGAGGCGCACGGATGGAGTTGCCTGCTACATTGAACCTCGTTGACATGGCGGTGGGCGCACATCTGGAGCTCACAAAACGTGGGCGACTGCGCCTAGACCGGCTGAGAATGCGTGGTAGGCCCGTGACGGCACTGGCTTATGCAGCGACGCTATTTGTAGCGTTTGCTGCAATTCGCGCATACGGCGCTGACATAGGTTATCTGGCTCCCCCCGGGGTCGCTGCAAACGAGTTTCCCTCGCCGCAGCGCCCTGTCGCACGGATTGTCAGCGCACGCCGCTCCGCCGAAGAGCACCGCGACGCGCTCGATGCGGCCGGTCAGATCGCGCGTGTTCTCGAACTGAAGCCTGGCATGACAGTCGGCGACATTGGTGCAGGCAGTGGCTACCACACGGTCAGACTCTCGCACCTCGTCGGACCCGCCGGCTCTGTTGTTGCCCAGGACGTCAGGCGGGATTACCTCATGGAGCTCGCCAGGCGAACAGAACTTCTGAAGTTGACGAACGTGAAATTCGCGCTCGGCGAACCACACGACCCGCGTCTGCCCGCTTCCTCGCTGGATGCCGCAATCCTTGCGCACATGTATCATGAGATAGCCCAACCCTATGCCTTCCTCTACAATCTCGCGCCCGCCTTGAAGCAGGGTGCGCGGGTCGGAATTGTCGACCTTGAGCTTCCGACGTCGAAGCATGGCACGCCAATTGAGCTCTTGCGCTGCGAATTGACCGCCGTCGGCTATCGCGAGGTCGCCACATATGAGCTCGCAGGGGACGGAGGTTACCTGGCGGTATTCTCTCCGCCGGAGGTAGCGGGTCGAAAATCTCCCCGCGATATAGTTGCCTGTGGCGATCCCGCCGGCACTCGCTGACACCACGCTCGCCGCCCGTCTCAGAAGCGATGCGCGAACATGTCCGAAGACGGCGTCAGACCGAGTGCGCGTGACATACGGCTTACATTTTCCCTGCCGCCGATCTATTCTTTTCGCGTCAGGCGTCGCTATAGCAGCCTCAAAGCGCGACCGGGGGAATGTGAATTGCGCTATTTCTTCGGGCACTACGCGTTCGACGCCGACGTCTAATCAACTGAGTGGTGGCAGCGTGTAAGACAATGCTGACGCAAATTTACGAAGTCGCGACACCTGCGGAAGCCGCGGCGATATCGGCAATCGGCTTGGATCATGTCGGCGTGCTCGTCGGCGATGGAGCCTTCCCTCGGGAGCTTCCGGTTCAGAAGGCGTTAGCCGTTATGAAGATGATGCGGGCGCCGTCCGTACTTTCCGCGCTGTTCCTCTCGGCGGATGTCGCTCTTATCGAACGGATGGCGAGAGAGCTTGATCCGCCCATTGTTCATCTTGGCGCATCAAGCGAATTGCTTACGCCTGATCTTGTCGTGAAGCTGCGAAAGTCCCTGCCGAAGGCCAAATTCATGCGCAGCGTACCTGTCGCGGGACCTGAGGCAGTAGGTGTGGCGCAAGCATATGATGGGGTTGTCGATTGGATTTTGCTCGACAGTCATCGCACAGGTGATGTGCAAATCGGCGCGCAGGGCGTGACGCATGACTGGCGCATCAGTCGAATGATAGTCGAGAGTGTTCGCACCCCAGTCATACTTGCTGGTGGCCTCGGACCAGACAATGTCAAAGAAGCGATTCGGTCGGTACGACCTGCCGGCGTTGATTCGAAAACAAGAACGGATCGAGCGGGCACACACTCAAAAGACCTGGGTAAGGTAGAAGCCTTCTATCGCGCTGCGACGAGCGGTTAGATCGCGCTTCTCTTCTTGGCCCAACGCAGACGTCGGATTTACAACTTTGTTTGTCCGCCGAGTGCACCGGAGGACCTCGTCTGGATCATTCCATAACATCGGTTTTGCGAATGACGCCATTGTCTCCGGCCAGGCATCAGTCATGCGACACTCACCTTGCATTGGATCGCGCGCCCAAAATCGCTACGTCGCCGGATCATTTTGGCGACACTTTGAAGCGAGATCGCCGTTTTGAAGTTCGTACCTCCAGCTTATCTTGTCGGATGGCGAGCGGGCGCTCATAGAGCTCTTGCGCATACCTCGGGTCGTCGGAGCCTTCCCAGAAGCCGGTCAAAGCCACCAGGGTATAGGCTGTGGTTAGATGCTCCTTTTCAAAGATCTTCTCGTGCATTGATAGTGCGCTCTCGTAGAGTCTCTGCGAGTCGGCGGACAATGGCATCCGTCTTGAGAGCATGATGGCTACGTGGATCAAGCTCGTTGCGGTATCGAGACGATCGTCTCGAAGACCTTTTCGCGCCACCCGGCGCTTTAGAGAGCCGAAAAGCACGAAGTCCCTTAACGTGAAAGGTTTCGAATGCCGGCCGCTGAGGATGGCGGCCACGGACACTGGCGGCCGCCGTCCGAACCCGGCCTGTCTCCTGCGCGTAGCTCAGTTATGAGTTTCGAGTTTCATTGTTGAGCTCTCCTTGTGAGAGGCGCTGCATATTGGCGGGCGTCTACGCAAAAGACGTCGGCTTCCGAACGTGGATCAGGTACCATCGTGCGCGATTTCCTTGACCAATGTGATCTACCTTACATTTGATGTGCCGATCGTTTGATATCCTGAAGCGTCAAAGAGCTTCCGCGAAAGTCGACCGGTTCGTATCCGTTCGTCGAACCTCGCAATGACTCTGAACGCTACTTTGGGTTGGCGCCCGACCTGCTCCAATTGCCGCACCGATACCGGGTGTCACACTTCTGGCCGAATGAGGAATGGTTGACGTTTCTACTGAGAGCAAGGAACCAACCGGAGGGGTCCATGCAAACATTCTACGCGGAACAATCGGGGCAACTTGAGGACGCCCGGCCCATCCTACCAGTTTCCGATCAATCCCGCTGGAATTGGGCGGCTGAGAGCCGCGACCAGGTCGCAGCCCGCATCGAGCAGAGTCTGGCAGCTCTCGGCCTGCAAGGCTGGTTGCGAAAATCCCAACCTGGGGAATATCCGCTTTACGTTGCCGTCGATGTCTGGCGCCACCTCGCGGAGACTGGCCTCACCGGAACATTCGACCGCTCGCACCTGAAGGTCACGATCCAGGTGGAGCCCTATCGGGTACATCCGGTCATCTACACTGCCGAGCTTTCTCGACATCAAAAGAAGTACGAGGCAACGTACTGGGCGATGCCCCACGACGAGCTGGACGAGATGGTGGCGTATCTGGTCCGGGGCGGGAAAAAACCCGCTTATTTCAAATCGAGAGTTCCCCTCATCGCCCGTATCGTTGCCTCGTTTGTGCCGCTGCCGATGCTGAAGGAGTACGAGAACGAGTTGATCGAGGAGGCCAAACCGAAGCACCTCACCGGTCCGACTGTGCTCGGCTGGATGGGTGCGATGGCCGTTCTCGCCGGTTTCGGACAAGCGTTCGCCAATGCCGACGCATACTCCTACTACGACGATACCGGGCGTGCGCAAATGATCGGCATTGGCCTCTTCGGTCTTGTGATCGTTGGATTCGCAATATGGCTGTCTCGGCGCCGGCCTGTTTACGAGGCGGTGGCCAAGCAGCCGGTACGAACCCCGCGCCGTGAGTTCAGGATCGATAGCTGGCAGGTAAGCGTTCCGGAGGCCGGGAACGAGTTCGATTCGTTCAAGAGCCGGATCGCCGACGCCCTGAAACAAATGGACCCGGGGTTAGAGTTCAGCATCGAGATATATCAGTCCCTTACGCCGAGAGGCTTTGAAGAGCGCGAACGGCTTGTCATCACCAAAGGGCAGGGCAACGTTCACGTCCATGTGCAGACGTTTGGGCGCGATGCCTTTGTCGGCTGGGACAGCTACCTCAATTGGGCCCGGTGGAGCGAGACTAGCCCAATTTCAACCGTGATTAGGGAAGGCAATAGGATCGAGTACAAGTCACTTGTCGTGGGAGACCATGTCCCAACCAAGTTCGATCTCATGGAGCTCAATGCCCTGGCGGAAACCTCCCATCGTAACATTGTGCGCGAAATCAAGGCCTTCCTTAAAGAAAAGGAAATCGAAGCCGATCTCGACTTCCAGATCATCCGTGGCGATCGCAATAGGGCCCTGACGGAGGGGAACGAGAAGACCAAGGAGCGGAAGTCGGCGACATCCGCGGCCATATGAATGTTTTCTCGTTGTTTGACCTTCGCTGGCACAAGGGCAGGACATGACGCCACAGACAGTCGAGATTTCGTTCTGGCCGAACGAAGGTCGTATCGCCGGAAGTCAGCCGGATTTGACCGGGGTCGGTGAACTCGTCAGCCAGACTTATCCGTCGAAGGTGGTCTTTGAGGCGTGCGCAAGCCCCGACGCTGGCACGGCCTGCGATCTTGAAGTGACTTTCGCACCAGCTGCGGCTCCGGGCGCAGATGCCTTTCGGAAAGCCGTCATTCGCCTAGAGGGCGAGATCGGCTTCCAAGCGCTGTGGGGTACGGCTGCGCGGGAGGATCGATCCGCGTGGTCCTACCTGACACCTCAGATTCATGACGTCCGGCTACCATCAGGCAAACCGCTGGCGTTCAATTTACCGATGGCATCGATCGCGCGCCGGTTGTTAGACCAGGCCCGTGTTCGTGATGCGACCTTCAGCTATCGTGTCGAGCTTGTGCGCACGGTCCCGCACCCGGATCGGGCCCGCCCTCTGATCCCGGCACTCGCCGAGGTTCTGCAGGGCGGTACCAGCATGCGTGGCCTCGCTGCCGGACTTCAGGATGTTCTGGAACTCGCACGCAGGGAGGGATGGCATGCCACAGAATCATTTGGGACGGCAGACACAAACGGCGTCGTCAGAGCTTGGCTCGAGGAAGCGATCCTCCAAAATGTTACCGACGCGATACCTATCTTGCGCCGCGACATCATCGCCATGCGCTGGCTCCCGCGCAACGGCGTTTCGATCGAGGCCGACGATCTCGACAGCTTCGCACTCGGCTTGCGGCCGCGCGACTATGTACGAACGGCAATCGACAACTCGTCGAGTCGGTCTCAGCCTGTTCGTCGGCCACTGGCGTTTCCTCACGTGCGGACACCAGTCCCAACCCAGACCGGGCCTTATGTCTTCCTCAGCTACGCCCATAAGAACTGGGATTTCGCAATGGGCGTCATGCAATTTCTCACGTCAGCCGGCGTGAGCTTCTGGTGGGATGACGGCATCCAGCCGGGCTCGGTCTGGGACGAAGCGCTCGAAGAGAGAGTCAGCAATTGCTGCCTTCTCATCGCCTGCCTCTCTACAGATTATCAGAGTAGCAAATATTGCCGCCGCGAACTCAAGTTTGCGGATCTTCTGGGCAAAAAAATTCTTCCAGTCGCCCGAGATCCGGTGACTTGGAGCGACGGCCTACGACTCATGTTTCAAGACCTACAGATCATGACACTAAATTCCGATCAGAGCTGGGGTAGGCTTCGTGACAATCTCGCTAACATGGCGGCCGATGTATTCGGTTCTGTGAAAGGTGACCGCAAAGCGCAAAGCCCGCGTCCGTGACGGGTATTCTTATGAGCCGGCGAATGGAAGCCACGATAACGAAGATAGCGCAGCGCCAGATCCGGCCGCAGATCATGGGCGCTCGGATGGGGCTCCGTGCAAAAAAAGCGAAGATCCGACCTACGGCTGCTTCGGCCAAGGCGCACTTTTAAGTTGTGGCTTGCGAATTGGTAGGGCAAACTAGTACCGAGATTGCTGATCCAAGGTCGTTACTCGCTTTATCCTGAGGTCGCTTTGATGATTCAAAGAGTCGAGCTCGTAGTTATCGATCTTATGGCGCGGTTTCGGACGTTGGGGGGCGTTCTAGTTTCAAACATAATCAAATCTCAGATCGCCACACGATGTGTGTTCGTGAGCCGGCTTCGTGCTTCAGTAGGCGCCGCAGAACAATGTCCTAGCCTGGCGAGGATGCCTTGAAAATCTTCATCAGCCACAAGATGCCCGCCGATAAGGGATGTTATCTTCGACGACCCAATTCTCCATTGATCTTTCGACTATCACTTCGACGCTTCGAGCGAGCGCTAGATTCAGAGGTGCAGAGATTTTACTTTACGGCCGCTCCCATGGACGTAGAATCGTACTGGCTGCCAGAAGACACCCAAGACAAGTCGGAAACAAAGCTGTTTCATCTTGTTAATGTCAGTTGGTTTGTCAGACGGCGGCTCATAGAAATGTACTATGAGAAGATGTTGAACCTGCTTTCTCAGTCTAGCACCGCCTGATCGACTAAAAGAAGTGGATCTAATGTCTGGGTCGCCAAGCGCGATTCAATGCGGCGGGACTAACTGGCCCGGCGAATTCAAAAAGATGCAGGCTCCTGCAAGAGTGCAGGGTGCTCGGGTTTATATCGACAATCAATGTATGAAGTTCGGTCTTTAGTTGTCAGAGGGTTGCATGGCTTTCTCTTTGCTGTTTACGGGACACATGATCGATAAGCCAGATCGACCTCATCCCAGATTTCCACCTGATCTCGAGAGCAGGGCACGAGATCGGATTTCAGGTGCGATTGCCAGCTTCGCATCCGATTGCGCCACCCAAGAGCGGGATCCTCAAATCGTTGGGTTCGCTAGTGCGGCGCGGGGCGGCGACATTCTATTCCACGAGGAATCTCGGCGTCTGTCACTAAGAACCGTAATCGTGTTGCCATTTGGACCCGAGCAGTTCGTGAAAAACTCCGTCGAGATTGATCCAGACGATCAATGGACCTCAAGATTTTGGGATCTATGGAACAAAACGCGCGCCGAAGATCGACGCGCCCTTGGTTTGCCAGATACAGACTGGTCCTATGTTGAATGTAACCTGCGTCTTGTTCAGCTGGCGCGATCGAACGGACATGTCCGGTTGATTGCGTTGTGGAACGGCGAAAAGGGTGATGGGCTCGGGGGCCCAGCAAGTATGATTGCTGCCCTTAGACCGAATGAGCGATTTGAAATACTGTCGCCGAATTAGATCCAGATTGTTCTGTTAGAACTGGGATCAAAAAGATGCCGTCATGTTTCGTGATCATGGGCTTCGGTGAGAAATCTGATCCTGCTACGGGTCGAAAACTAAACCTTGATCAAACTTACAAGAACGTGATCAAGCCGGCTGTAGCTTCATGCGGATATGATTGCGTAAGGGCCGACGAAATTCAGCATTCTGGTGTAATTGACGTTCCAATGTACGAGCAATTGCTCAAGGCCGATCTCGTTATCGCTGATTTGTCGACCTCTAACCTGAATGCCATTTTCGAGCTGGGGATCAGACACGCTTTAAAACCGCGATCGACAATCGTTATTGCGGAGCAAGAATTTCGAAGCCCGTTCGACGTCAATCACGTCGTCATACGTCGTTATACCCACTTGGGACCCGACATCGGTTACGATGAGGTGGTCCGCATGCAGAAAGCGCTAACAGATTTAATAGGCGCAATTGGACAAGGCCAAACGAGCGATAGCCCCGTATACATTTACGTCCCGGGGTTACACGCTCCATCTTTACGAGCCCCTTCTTCGCACACTACCTATCAAGGCGGCATTTTTTCATCGGGAAATAGTTCCGCTCCTGACGACCAGGAAACGTATGCGGCGCTCTTCCGAAGGGCGGTAGATGCTCGGAACAATGGGGACTTCAACGCAGCGAAAGAAACCTTATCGCGGATTTATGCGGAGCAAACCCGCGCGGATCCCGGGCGGAAGGCAAATCAGGCTCGCCCTAGAGTAATTCAGGAACTCGCGCTGGCGACCTATAAGGCGGCGGATAAGGTCTTTACGCAGAGTGCTGGGGTGACTGATCCTACTTCGGAATATGATGTGGCCATTCATCTGTTGTGTGATCTCTCTCCGGATGTAACGACGGATCCAGAGACGCTTGGCCTGTGGAGTGCGATCCACAAACGAAAGGCGGAACTACCAGGCGCCACCAGAGAATCGAAGCTAGAAAATTTAAGTATTGCGATCTTGGCTGCTGAGCGGGGGTTTCTGATCAGAAACGACTACTATACGGGTGGCAATCTGGCCTACCTGTTGAACTTCCGGGCGACTCTAAGCGAAGGCGACGACGCTGTAACGGACCAAACGCTCGCTTCGAGGGTGCGGCGCCGTATCGTGGACATCTGCAGACAACGGCTCGAGTTCCTGGAGAACCAGAACGGAAAGTCCTTGCTGCTCAGTGAAGAGGCGTATTGGACCCAAGCTAGTTTGGGGGAAGCCTTGACGGTCCTGAGTGATCCTACGGGAGCCGCAATTTCACAAGACGCCTTCTCGCGCGCGCCGTCTGATTGGATGGTGGACGTGACAAAGAAGCAAACGAGCAAGCTAATGGACCTCCTCAAAAATTGAGGTACCGAAAATGACAAGCTTAACCAGGAAAAAGAACGATCTTGCTGCGCGGCTTGCGAAAGATGGCCCTCGCAAAATGCTGGCTATTGATGGGGGCGGAATTCGCGGGATCATCTCACTCAAAATTCTGGAGCGCGTTGAACAGATTTTGATTGAAAAAAGCGACAACCCTCAATACCGCCTCGCCGACTTTTTTGACTATATAGCAGGAACGAGCACGGGCGGCATCATCGCCGCAGGCCTGTCTCTCGGAATGAAAGTGGATGACATACTTTCCTTTTATACCGACAATGGAAAAGACATATTTAATAAGGCGTCGATCGTTCGCCGACTTCGATATCAGTTCAATAGTGAGCCATTAGCAGAGAAGCTGCGGGAGGTGTTTGGTGAGACCACAACCCTCGGCTCAGGAGAAATCGAGACTTTACTTCTCCTTGTGATGCGAAACGCCACGACCGACTCACCGTGGCCTATCTGTAATAATCCTTTCGCCAAGTATAACGACCCTCGACATCCAGCTTGTAATCTCAACATGCATCTCTGGCAGCTGGCGAGAGCAAGCACTGCGGCGCCGATATATTTTCCACCCGAGACTCTAGTCTGCGGTGATAAGCCGTTCATTTTCGTCGATGGCGGTGTAACGATGTACAACAATCCCGCATTTCAGATGTTCCTGATGGCAACTGTCAGCAATTATTGGCCTCTCGCTCCGCCTGAAAAACGTGGTTGGAAAACGGGGGTGGACGAGATGTTAATTGTTTCAGTTGGTACCGGCACCAGCGCGGGCGAAAATTTGAGCCTTACGGCCGAGGAGATGAATATACTTTATAATGCCACCAACATCCCTTCAGCACTGATGTCGGCTGCCCTGAACGAGCAGGATTTCCTTTGTCGTGTGTTCGGTCAATGCGTCGCGGGCGCGCCGTTGGATCGCGAGATCGGTGACATGATTGGCTCTGTTGGACCATTTTCCAATAAGGCGTTTCGGTTTGTTCGATACAACGCCGACTTAACGGAGGCTGGCCTATCAAGGATCGGCTGTTCAGATTTGGTTCCGGAGCGAGTTCAGCGGTTGGACGCAGTAGACTCAATCGACGCCCTTGAGCGGATCGGTCAACAAGTGGCGCATAATGGCGTCAGTGAATCTCATTTCAAGTTCGAGACGTTCAGACCAGTCGAGCCTTCTGCACAACCCAATTAAAATTCCTTCCGTGATTGCAAATTCGGGAGTGCTCGCAATCGTCTTGCCAAAATTCTATAACAAGACCCGACGACTTCGGTAGTGCGAAGACAGTGCGCTGCCCTTCGGGGACGTATAGTTGTTCAGCGCTGCAAATGCGCCCACCGCGCCCAATCCATCGGTTGGGTCGCTCAGGCCCGCCGCCAAACCAATGCCCGGCCATCCACCAATGCCTTTAAGGCCGCTAGTCGCTGCTGCTCAGCTTTGACCTGCCCCTGCCGATTTCCTCCAGTTGAAGTTAGAGTCCGGCCTTCTGAAGGACGGACAGATGAAGCGAGCCAGGTTTACGGAAGAGCAGATTATTGGCGTGCTGCGTGAGCATGAGGCGGGTGCGAAGGCTGCCGATTTGGCGCGGAAGCATGGCGTCTCTGAAGCGACGCTGTACAATTGGAAGGCGAAGTTCGGCGGTCTGGACGTCTCCGATGCCAAGCGGTTGCGGCAACTCGAGGACGAGAACGCCAAGCTGAAGAAGCTGCTGGCCGAGCAGATGCTGGATGCTGCAGCGCTACGCGAGCTTTTGTCAAAAAAATGGTAGGGCCCGTCGCCAAGCGCGAAGCCGTCGCGCACCTGCAGGCCGTCATGGGTCTGGCGGAGCGGCGGGCCTGCGGCATCGTCGGCGCTGACCGCAAGATGGTTCGGTACCGATCGTGCCGACCGCCGGACACCGAACTACGCGGCCACTTGCGCGAGCTTGCTAATGCCCGTCGGCGGTTCGGCTACCGCCGGCTGTTCGTGCTGCTTCGCCAGCAGGGCGAGCCGTCCGGGCGGAACCGGATCTACCGTCTGTATCGAGAGGAAGGCCTCAGCGTGCGCAAGCGCCGGGCCCGCCGCCGCGCCGTGGGCACCCGAGCGCCGATACTGGTCGAGGCTCGGCCGAACGCCCGGTGGTCGCTGGATTTTGTCCACGACCAGTTCGCCAGCGGCCGTCGCTTCCGGGTCCTGAATATCGTCGATGACGTGACCCGGGAATGTCTGGCGGCCATCCCCGACACCTCGATCCAGGGGCGGCGGGTGGCACGCGAACTGACGGCGCTGATCAATCAGCGCGGCAAGCCGGGCATGATCGTCTCCGACAACGGCACCGAGTTCACCTGCAATGCCATGCTGGCCTGGTCGGAGGAGAACAAGATCGACTGGCACTTCATTGCGCCGGGCAAGCCGATGCAGAACGGCTTCTGTGAAAGCTTCAACGGCCGGATGCGGGACGAGCTTCTCAACGAAACCTTGTTCTTCGGCCTCGATCACGCCCGCGCCAAGATTGCGGATTGGGTCGGCGACTACAACGGCCAACGCCCGCATTCCTCGCTCGGCTATCTGACCCCTGCGGCCTATGCCGCCTACCTCACCGCAACGTGCGATCGGCTGCGCAACCCCGACCAGCTCCGCCGATCGCACGTTGCTCACACCGCGCCAAACGGCGTAACATCCGCCGAGACTCTAACCGCTACTGGGTGAAACTTCAGGGGCAGGTCAGCTTCTTCCGCTTTGCGCTGCACTTCCGCAACCTTCGTCGAGCGTCATACGCGCTATGTGATGTTGGCCAAGGTGGCCAGTAAGGACACCCGAACGGTAGTCACCGCGCTGATCAAACAGGCGCAGAAGCTGCCAAAGGAGCTGTATAAGTCTCTGACCTGGGACCGGGGAAAGGAACTTACGGATCATCGTCGCTTTACGTTGGCGACCAACATCGACGTGTATTTTTGCGATCCGCGAGCCCGTGGCAACGCGGATCGAACGTGAGCACCAATGGCCTGCTAAGACAGTACTTTCCAAAGGGCACCGACTTGTCGATGCACTCGCAAGCCTATCTGAACAAAGTGGCTCGTCAGCTAAACGAACGACTACGTGAGACCTTGCAATTTGAAACCCCAGCGGAGAGATTTAACGCCTCGACCGGTTGAGCCGGCAGGCACTTGACGGACATTTTGGACTGCGAGTGGCCCAACAAGCGGTCCGCTCGCTCGTCGGCAAACTTATGCCATAACAACGCATACGCGAACGCAGTCAAATTGACCTGAATTGGGAGAGATCGACAGTCAGGCCGCGCTCGCCTCCGACTCCGTGATCCGTTGGAATTCAAACAGCAACTCCTGGGAATGCTTGGTGAGATAGCCGACCACCTTGCCATTGCGCAGCAGTTTCGACAAATAGCCGACCGCCAGCACCAAGTCGAGATGATCGGTCCCATAGGTCTGTTCGGCCACCTTGAATTCCCGCGCGAGGGAAGCTGACTCCCGCTCCATCAGCGCCAGCTGCTCATCCGACAATACCTTCGGCGCGCGCGGCGTGTAGTCGAACAGGTCCCGTAGTTCATCTACGTTCTGGCGAGTGAGGAGCTCCGCTGGCGCCTGCGCCAGTCGTAGTACTCCGCACGAGGTATTAGCCTCGTGAATTACCGCTCATACCGTTTGTCATTCGCCGTATGACACACCTGAGTCGACAGCGAGGGACGCAGGTTTGAGCGGAGTATCACCGTAGGCGACGCCGAATTCCAGCCTCCGTATCGTGGCTGCCCGCCTCGTGCTCGTAGGTCTGAGCTAACTTCATCGACAGATTAGAAGATACGAACGGATGCGAGAATTGGAGTGCTTCGCCCCACTTACGGTATTTGGCGGCCAGCTCCCGTTCTTCGCCGCCTTCACCTCGCCAATGCACGCCGCGCGAATTGTAGACGCCGGTACGGGTGGTCAAAGGCGTATCCAGAAGATCGCGAACCACGTGGGTCGCTTCGATCTCGGTGTCCACGCCAAGTCACGATTTGAAGAGGTTGTTGCCGTGAACGGCCAATAACACTAGCGTCTCTGAGATGCCTTCACGGAACATCTCCGAAATTCTCGGACCTTGCCGTGAATGGATGCTGCCCAGCGTTCATCTTCTGCGAGATCGAGCGACGGATCGTCCTCGCCCAAGACCATGCGCGCCATCGAAAAGTAGCGCTGCTTAAAGTCCGTCGCTGTCATCGACCCAGCAATCGTGTAAAGGAGGTCGATCTTCGATATCACCCCTCTGAAATGACCGATTGACCAGACGGGTGTGTCATCGAGTTGAGCGAGGGCTTGGAATTCTTTTTTCAAGCTCTTCGTACGGCCGATCCGCTAGCAGCGACAAAGCCTTCTTTGTCCATTGCATTTCGCGTAAGAAACCACGCGTTCGGAAGTGCCTTCGACATAAACGCGAGCGAAAATAGATTGGGCGCTCGACCAGCGCTCGTTGGCACTCGCCGCTCGACGCGAGAGCTGGTGCCACTCGCAAACAGGCATGGGTTCTATTAAGGCGGACATTTTGGAAGCCGGCCCGATGGCATGCATTTTGAGACCGCCTTTATTCAGACAATGAACGAGATTGCATAAGGGAACGGTTATCGAGTGCGTCATGAATGGGACGCGGCAGGCTCGGAGCGTCAAATGACTACACAAGCTATTTAGCTGCCACGACCAGCGTTTAGTGCATCGATTGTGCATGCCATCGTGAATAGCGTTTCTGAAAGAAAAGCTGCCAGGGCGCTTGCAGCGAACGGAGTCTCTACCATTGTGCTTGTTAAGCGGCTTCTCCTAAGATAGTGTCATTTTATATCTTCCTGTTTAAATTGTGCGGGGTGCTCATGCCCCGGCTTGACCGTATTGCCCGATCGGGACAGAAGCGCCTGCTTTCAATCGACGGTGGCGGAATTCGGGGTGTGCTTGCACTGGGCATTCTGCGCCGCATTGAGGATCTTCTCAAAAGGCGTTGCGGTCGCGGTGACTTTCGGTTGTCCGATTATTTCGACTACATATCGGACACAAGCACCGGCGGCATCATCGCCGCCGGTTTAGCTCTCGGTAAGACCGTAGACGAAATCCTCGTCTTCTATAGGGAGGCCGGGGCCCAAATGTTCGTTAAAGCGAATCTCCTGCGCCGGCTTCGTTACAAGTTCGAGAGCGAGCCGCTTGCCGAGAAATTACAAAACGTGTTTGGCGCGGCGACCACTTTTGGCTCGGACTATGATCGCTGTAACCGATGGATGCTCTATTCTACGCTATCGCATGGACTAAGTGGATCGTCATTTGTTGCTCTATGGAATGGCGAAGCTGGCGATGGTCCAGGTGGGACCGAAAATATGATACAGCAGGTTAAAAGCGTCACCGGTCGTCAACCCGTAGTAATTGATCCAACTAAGCTTGAGTGTCGTCTGCTCAATTGTTGATCCTAGTCGAGTTCGCTGCATTTCGTTTTTGCGCACACGCGGGTGACACGGAATAACTGACATAAGCCAATACATTAGGTTTAACGTTCGGGTTGATCAACATTAGCGCGGCAAGGTCGCACATTCTATGGTCAACGAAGAGAACCACTCAGACCCACCGCGGTCAGACGTCCCCACAGTGGCCGGACAGCTCATTGCGCCACAACGCTTTGAGTATGATGCGTTCTTATCGTATCGTCGTCGAGACGCCACCAGACTTGCGCAGTGGATGCGAAGCAAGCTTCAGCACTTCCGCCTGCCTCCAGAGATCCTTCGGGAGTTGTCGCACGATAAACAGGAGCTCCACCGCCGCGGACCGCGCGTTTGGTTGGATTCTTCGTATGAGAAGTCCAGCGACGACTTTCTCTTGAAGAAGATCTTTCCGGCGCTCGACAGATCGGCGCGCCTTATCGTCATATGCACGCCCGCCGCGCTAGAACGCATCCTTGAGAGGGACGGAACTGTTCAGGACAATTGGCTGGTACGAGAAGTCGATCGCTTCTTATCGATATCGCGTGCCGAGGAGCTAGATAGGCCGATCGACGTAGTGTTTGGTCCCGGGGCTGTCGAGGGAAGTTATCCGGGCAGACTTTCCGAGAGACCACGCTGGGATTGGATAGACTTTCGCACTTTTGCTGCTTGGCGGGCCCGGTGGTTCAGTGAGGCGCTGGATGGAGCCGTCGCAAAGCTTGTGGCGAGCCTATACGATATCCCAGACCGATTTCTTCCAGATCTGCGTCGAGAGGAACGCCTCCGACGTAACCGGGCTATCGCCGGCTTTGCTATTGGCGGACTTTCTATCGCAGCTCTAACGACCGGGCTCGCGATTTGGGGCGTCGTCGAGCGCGCAAACGCAGTGGCCGCTCTGAGGAATGTACGAATCACGCAGGCGCAGATGTCCGTTAGGCTTGCTACGGAGGAATTGCAGAAGAAGGACCCGGCGCGATCTTTGGCTACGGCGTTGGCCGGGGTCGAGACTCCAGACATGGCTGATACAGATAAAAAGGTCATTCCGGAGTCAATCACGGCAACGGGTATTAGCCTTGTTAGTCAAGTGTTTGTCGCAACGCTGCAGGACCATACGGACGCAGTACTAAGGGTTTCACTAGGAGCCGGGGCGAGCTCCGCTGTCACCGTCGCTGCCGACGGAAGGGCTATTTCATGGTCCAAGAGCGAGAACTCCGCCTTTCGACCAACTGCATCGACAACGCTGGCAGGCGGTATTTTTTCGATCGCAGAACATAGCGGCTTGATCGCATCTGGCTCGCCAGATGGGTACATCAAGTTCTGGAATCCCGCTAGACCTGACCTGATCTTCGAACCGTTCAATTTCGGTGAGCGCGTAAGGGCTCTTGCTTTTGGCGATGACGGGCAGTCCATCGCGGCCTTGGGCGAGGACGGCAAGTTAGCTGTATGGAACTTCATGAAGGGTAGCATCTCGTGGACACCGGCGGACCGCGTTTCTGGGGGGGGCACTGTCACGCTCGGCTCCAGTTGCGGCTGCTTAGTTGTCGGAACGACAAGCGGTGATCTATTCGTTTGGTCACTCGATCGAAAAGATCCTCTCGTTGTTCACGGATCATCTGGGCAAATGTTGAAGGGCGTCTTTGCACAGGATGGTCAATTTCTCTTCGTTACGGATGATTGCCGCGTTTGGCTAACGTCCGCCCCGACGTGGCAAACGCCTTTGAATATTGGCCAACACGATCGCTTAGTTACTGCCCTTGTCGTCTCTATGAACCAAAGATGGGCTGCAACAACAAGCATGGATGGGACTGCATGGGTGTGGGATCTGCGGAAGCGGCAACCATGGAAACGAATTAGGCTAGGGGGTGCCGGCCTCAGTAGCGCATCGCTTTCTCCTGATGGCGATCGGATTGCGTTGGGATCCGGTGACGGGGCTGTTGCAGTTTGGGATGTGGGTGACGCCAATTCGGAGCCTTCGGAAGTGTATGCGATGCGCGGTCACACGGGTGCCGTTCTAGATCTCGTATTCACTGCCGACGGAATGTGGCTTGCGAGCGCCTCTTCGGACCTGACGGTGCGCATTTGGCAATGCCGTCCCCCCCGACGGCCCAGTGTAGCGCAAGCACATCAAGCCACGACCTTCCATGCCGTGTCAAATAATGGACGGTATCTAGTAAGCGGCGGAGCTGACAAGAAGATTCAGATTTGGATTGGAGCGGAGTGGAGCCCCGGAAAGTCGATTTATCTTGAGGATCAACCCACGGCCTTGGCTATCTCTGACGACGGGCGGAACGTGTTCATTGGAACGGATAGAGGTGACCTTCTTGGATGGAGTACACCAACCGCTCTTCAGACTCCCATTTTTCATGATCTTGGCGTCGTGGGATCCGTGGTGATTTCACCGGACCAGAAGATGCTTGCGGCCATTGGTGTTCAAGGAAATCCTTTGCTTTGCAAAATTGGTCCTCAGCCAGAGTGCGAAGTGGTTGCTCTTGGAGGCTGGGGTTACTCTGTAGCTTTTAGTGAAGACGGCCATTGGATGGGGGCAGCCTCAGGAGTCGAGAAGGAAATTGGACACGCTCTTATCCTCGACCTCAATACGAAGAAGACGACCTTTCTCAAGGGACACACGGACCGCGTTGGGAGAATTCAATTTGATCCGAAAGCAACTAGAGTTATTACCGCGTCCTGGGATGGTACGTCCCGTATTTGGAGCATTTCTTCAGGTAAAGAGGTTGTTCGGTTGGTTGAACCGATCGGCCGCATTGCGACTGCTGGCTTCAGTCCAGATGGAAAGTGGGTTGCGACCTCGTCAAACGAGAAGACTCTGCGGCTGTGGGAGATTCCTGATCCGAATATTTCAACTCCGACAATCGTCCTGGAGACAAATAAAAGCGTTCTTGTCTCAGACAAGTTACCGGTCGCCCAAATACAGTTCGGGCTCGGCGGCAGTCTATTGGCCGGGTCAAGTCCGAATGGCGACGTCTACCTCTGGCATGTGCCTGACGGAACATTGCGGGCTATCTTAGATGCCGGCGAGCCCACTCAGAATATGCAGTTTCATCCGGGTGGTTTGCAGTTAACAGCAACGACGCACGCTGGCCGTCTTCTCTCTTGGAAAATGTTGCCGGAGCTCGCTTTCAATGATGAATCTCTGCTAGGTTTCGCGCGGGGCGTGGTGCCCACGTCCGGCGCTTTGATGGGTATGACAGGACTGCCTGCAACTGCGCTTCCCAACGTTTCTGAGGTCTGTCCGTTGCTGCGGGGGCACAACGTCGGACTACCTCCGCAAAATCTCTCAGGGGCCGCGCGCGCGCGCCAACATGTGAGCATTCCAGCCGCCTGCAATCTCCGTTCAGAAAGGGTGGAGGGAAGTACCTACCTAGAGGGACTGGTTGCGGAAGTAGCGGGAGATCCGGCAAAGGCCAAAGCAGGATTCCTAGCTGCAGTTGCTCAGGGGCAGTTTGCTGCTGATATTGGCCTGGGTGATCTTAGCTTTCTAGACAGCCTCAGTGGAATGGATTTTGATAATGCACGTATCCACTACAGTCGGGCTCTAGAGCACAAGATCCCACGCGCCGCTTCGAGGTTGGGCTGGTTGTTGCTCGCAGGGGGCGCGTCGAACAACATCAATCGAGCTAAGCAGTATTTCGAGGATGGCAGCAAAGATGGTGATGCCGATGCGTTCGCGGGTTTGGCATGGATCAGCGAGAGATTTGGTCACTCTTCTGAGGATAGAGAGGATGCGTTTGTCAACTACATTAAGGCTCAGTCCGCGTATGAGAGGGATGGGGATCTCGCGTTCGCTCAACAAGTTGCCGAACACCGCGCGATGCTGTCCCGTCTGCTGCCACCGGAAGAACTGAGCGGATTGTTCATCTCTGCGAGGCGCTCGATCGCCGCGTCCCGTTTGCTGGCCCGACAATGAAGGTTATTCGACATATATACCCTCTCGCATTCGTGTTGGTCTTGTCGATAACACCCGCACGAGCTCAATCGATTGCGTCTAACGGGTATCCGTTTGAGTTCTCGCAGTTTCTGCGGGATCGTCCTCACGAATTGGATCAACTACTTGGCAGGCACATCAGTGAAGTTGTACCAAGCGAGGTTTTGGAAAAACTGCCGGTCCCTGAGGAATATAAGGATCCCAGTTTAAGATATGGCGTTTTTGCTCGGCGAGATTTGCATGACTATATGAAGGGATGGGATTTCTTGCCCGACAAATATTGCGTGTCGGCCTACAGCATGTTCTTGTTGTTTTTCAACAGAGGTTTCGTGTTTAAGGTCGAATTGAGGTTCATCCCGGATTCATTTAACGGGTCGGTAGCGTCCACGGCGCAGCAATACTGCTTTGATGAAACCCCTCTATTTTGGATGCTGGCAAGAAAATTTGGCGGGACGCCTATTGCCCGGGGGAGTTCGTTCGAATTGACAAAGATAACTGGGAAATATGTACGGACATTGTCTACGGGAGGTCGTGTTACGGGCGTATCCTGGAATCTTAGAGGTGGGCCAAGCTCCCGTGACTTCTGACGAAGTTCATGCTCAAGGCTGCCATTGCGTTCCTTCGCTCGGCACTATGGCATCCTGCTAGGCAGCGAAGTTTGGCCGTTAGAGTTCCCCGGGCTGGCAGGACGACCAAACGCCTCGATGTTCTCCATCGCAGCCTGCATACACCGCCCGCGGGATGCTCCCCGACCCTTCGCAGGCCGCGTCAGTCCACATTCTGGGGCTACCGACTTCCGATGTGTCAGCTCGTCCTACGGAACGACTTAGACTGAAGGCCTCTGGCTCGAACGGCTTAAGGTGTGGACGTCGAGAGCTTCTCTGCGCTTTGCTCTCGCTGGACCGAGAGGACCTGAGACGCAGGGAAGGAGCAAGTTTTTTTCTAGTTTCTCTCCCTCCGCCAGCTCCTATCGAAATGTAAGGTAGATCTCTGTTTTCGACGGTCGCCCCCCCGGATTGCTTCTGGGCGCGACAGGGGTTGGAAAGCGAGATCCTTTCTGAATTCGGTCGAGAGCCGAGCTTAACTGCGCTTGCCTCTGTTTCTGCAGCCTTCACACCCGTGCGCTGTCGTTACCGGTGGCGCCTGCTCCGACGGCGCCCGGCGCGGTGCCGAAACGCCGGCGGAAGCCGCGCGCAAAATGCGTGTAGTCGCGAAAGCCGCAGGCGTAGGCAATATCGCTGAGAGGCTGACCTGTCTTCATCAACGCGCGTCGTTCGATCAGACGCGCCGCATGATCCAGACGGGCCGAACATATGTGGTGACCGCATGTCGACCCACGGGCCGTGAACAGCTTCTGCAAATAGCGCAGTGAAATTCCCGCCTCGGCAGCCACCTCCCGCGGAGAGATGTCCGGATCGGCAAAGCGGTCCTTTATGATGCCGCAGACGCGCATGAACAGCTTGTCGTTGTGACGCGAGCCAAGCGGGGCGGGAGGTGCAAACAGTGCGCCGAGGAGATCGTAGACCACCAGATGCATAAATTGATCAGTCGACGCGAACGCCGGTTCTGCATCGCTGATCGGGTCAAGAGCGAGTTGACAGAGCAGACGTGACGCTTGCGCCTGCCGAGGACCGCACACGCCACCCTGCGGTTCGAAGCCGAGATGCGACGCCAGCTTCTGGCGCGGCACTTGCACACCAAGCCATTGCGCGCTGTCTTCGGCCCGCGAGATGAATGTCACGGGTTTTGTGGAATCGAGCAGGATGACATCGCCAGCAGTGATATTTACGACTCGGTCGTTGTGAATGATGATCGATTCGCCGGTATCCTGAACTGTGACGAAATAGTACTCCATGTTATCACGGCGAATGTCCTGTTCCGTCCGCTCAAGGCGGGTAGCGCTGCAGGTGAGATCCACTGCAGCGAATCCGAAGACGCGCCGCGTGCGCACCTTGCTGGCGAAGATGTTGGTTTCGCGAGCAGGAGTAAACCATCCCCAATCCTCGCGCATTGCAGATCGGAAACCGTCATAGTCCAATTCTGGAGCGCTGAGAAAATCGTCGTTCGGGCGCATCATCACCTCCACGGGTCTTGGTAAAACGAGCCTTGGCAAGCCTAATCGCACGGTTTGTAATGGCCTGCGCCGGAAACCACGGGCAGACGTCGATCAAGCTAGCGTGGCCCGGGACGAGTCCCACTCAACTCTGCGTCACGCCAAATCACGCCCCCGAGATCGTGTCAGCATCGCCGCGAGGCGCGCCAGGCGGTGCGCGCCAGTACGGACGATTGGGCGCGATCGTCTCACGACACCTGAGGTCCAGCCGCCTAGATTCCGATCCTGGTAGTCACGCTTTGACGAGAATCGGAGGCAACAATGATTGCAGAAGTTCAGAATACAATGACGCTAACGGGGAACCGGGCTCTTGTGACCGAGCAGGCAACGCAAAACGAGTCCGATCCTGCCTTGGGAGTTGGGCGGCTTGGAATTCCGGTTCCGCTTCATTGTTTGCCCGTGACGGATGCCACCGTTCTTGAGTTGTACGAATATGTTTTCGCGCCTTGGGTGAAAATGCTCGGCCTTCGTGAGTTCAAGGTCTGCCCGGGCATCGTGTCCGCGATGCTTCCACAAAATGATGCGCTCAAATTGTCAAGCTGTGCGGTGTGTGGCCAGGCAATTATGGCGGCCATTGACTCGGTTGCATCACTGTCCGCGGGCACGACGGGGCGCATCACTAAAGGCACCGTGTATCAGCACACTCACTTCCTGCGTCCAGCCGTCAACGATGACTATCATGTACGAGCGGAAGCATTGCGCTTTGGCAAAGCGTCGGCCTTCACGGAAACCCGCGTTTCGTTTGCGTCTACGGGAACGTTGGTTGCACACGCCAGCCTGGAATTCGCCTTCTGACTCGCATCCAAGGCTTCATCACCCCAACCCGCCGCTCCTGACGTCTGTTGAAGCTCGTTCTCGGACATCCCGGTCGCGGTACTCCGCCAGTTCCTGACCAGCCATACCGGCTGATCATCTCGCATTGACCCGCAACCCTCACCACCGGAGGCAAACCATGACCAGGACTATTCTCATCACCGGCACATCGAGCGGCTTCGGCCGCGAAACCGCGGAAAGGCTGGCGCGCGACGGCTATCGCGTGTTCGCCGCGATGCGCGACATCGCCAGCCGCAATCGCAGGCACGCCGACGCGCTACGAAGCCAGAAAATAGGCGTCGTGGAACTCGACGTTACCGATGACGGCTCGGTCGATCGCGCCATTGCTTCTATCCTCGCCGAGGCCGGCAAGATCAACGTGCTGGTCAACAACGCCGGCATTGCGTCGGTCGGCGTGACCGAAGCCTTCACGGCGGATCAGGCGAAGGCGATCTTCGACACCAACGTCATCGGGCTCCTCCGCGTTACACGGGCAGTGCTGCCTTCGATGCGTCGGGAGCGCGACGGCCTCATTATCAACATGGGCTCGGTCCTCGGCCGCGTGACGTTCCCCTTCGTCGGCATCTACGGCGCGAGCAAGATGGCGATCGAAGCTTTGACCGACAGCATTCGGCTGGAGGTCTCCCAACTCGGCGTAGACGTGGTGGAAGTTCAACCTGGCGCTTACCCGACAAGCCTGTACTCGAGCATCCAGAGGCCTGCCGACGGCGACATCACGAAGTCCTACGGCGAGGTCGGCCAGATTCCCGACGCCATCTACAAGACCTTCACGTCAATGCTGCAGGGAAAGAACGCTCCGAAGCCTCACGACATTGCCGAGGCCGTCGCCAAGCTCGTCGGCCAGGCGAAGGGCAGTCGCGCCGCTCGGACGGTGGTGGGCACGTCGTTCGGTGCTGACAAGATCAATGCCGACATCGCGCCCGTCCAGAAGGCCGTCGTCGACGGTCTGGGCCTCGGGCATCTCGAAGAACTCGCGTGATGGAGCGTTCCGGGTCGGCGCCTGCCGTCGACCCGTCCTCACGCGGCAGCATGCTGGCGGGCGCGCCCTGCCAGGAGCTTAACAAGGAGAACTCAAATGCCTCTGTGGCATATTTACTGCCCGGAAAATGCGTACTCAGCCGAGGACAAGCGCGCGCTTGCGACGCGTATCACGGACCTCTACGCGGATGTCGGCCTGCCCCGGTTCTATGCAAGCATTGTCTTTCACGAATTGCCAAAGAACTCGTTCTTTGTCGGCGGAAAGGCAACGAACGATTTTGTCCGGATTTGGATTGATCAGATTGCTCGCGCAACTGCTCCCGAGCGGCGAGCGTGGTGGCTGGAGCGCGTCAACACTACGCTCAATCCCTTCGCACGCGAGCGGGGTTATCGCTGGGAGGTCCACATTGACGAAACGCCAATCGATTTCTGGACCATCCAAGGAATGAAGCCGCCTAACCCCGATTCTGAGGCTGAAAAGCACTGGGTCAAAGAGGACCGCCCGTCAGCATATAGCTGAGTGTGGGCGCAGCCTTCAGCGAGCCGATCGCAGCAATGGGTATCAATCCGCCAAGCTTCGGCGGCGCGAACGCCTAAATGCCGAAAGGCGCGGGCGGACGCAATACGCCCGGCCGGCTCGTCGCAGTGTTCTTCAGCCTCGACGTTTTACAGGTTTTATGTCGCAACCCAAAGGAGATCGCTATGTCGATCCGTAGCATGTTTGTAGCCGCAGCATTCGCCTTGGCCTCTCTGGAGGCCGCCCACGCCGATGGCCTGCGTCCGATTGATGGTATGAGCATCGACCTCGGCGAAGTGTCCGGTGTCGCCTACTACACCGTCGGGCGCGACGGATTCCATGTTGTCACGACCCTCGCACAAGGCATGGCGGGAACGCCGATCCGTATTGTGTCTGTTCTTGCACCGGGTCAGCGTGTGGCGTTCTCAACACCGTACCAGGCAGATGCGCTCGAAATCAGCCGGAACGGCGACAGCGTGCTCGTCCGCAAGGTGAAATCGGTCTCGAACTAAATTTCGAGCGAATTGGCGCCTTCTCACGATGATTCCAATGCGGAAAGGGGACGGGCGAACGCAATGCCGCCCGGCCGGCCCGCCGCAGTGCTCTTCAGCCTCGACGCCTTACAGGTTTTGCGTCGCAATCCAAAGGAGATCGCTATGTCGACAATCGGACGAGACGATCATATGAAGATTCTCGTCGTTTCGACCCCCATGACCGGCCATCTCAATCCGCTGCTTGCGATCGGCCACATCTTGATCGCGGAGGGCCACGAACTTGCCTTTTTGACCGGGAGCCCCCTGCGTAGCCGTGTCGCGCGGTTCAAAGCAAATTTCTGTCCGCTCCCCAAAGAGGCGGATATTAATGCAAACGAAATTGTCATGTCCGACGAAGTAAAGGCCGCGCCACTCGGGCCACAATGGCGGCGCTTAGTAATCGAACGCCTCTTCGTCGATCCCATTCCCGGTCAGCACAGCGGCATGCTCAAGGTCCTGCGGGAATTCCCCGCCGACGTCATCATCGGCGACGACATGTTTTTTGGCGTCCTGCCGATGCTGCTCGGACCGCGCTCGAAACGCCCGCCCATCGTTCTTTGCGGCACATCCATCTTGCACTGGCAACGCGACGACAAAGCGCCAGTTTTTGCGGGTCTGCCGCCCGCAGCCACCCGAGCGCAACTCGACGAATATGCCGCCTTCGCGCGAGAACAGGACAAGATCGTCGACGGGCCTCTCGGCCTTTGCGTCAATCGGTACCTGAGGGAGCTGGGCGTTGGACCGGTGACCAAGCCTCTCTTTGAATCCGTCGTAGAGCTTGCAGATGCCTATATGCAGCTGACGGTGCCGCGTTTTGAGTTTCCACGCGATATCCCTTCCTCGGTGACTTTTGTTGGCACCCCTCCGATTATACCCAACCAGGTCCCGCTTCCGTCGTGGGCGCACGAACTGGACGGCTCGCGCAAGGTTGTGCTGGTGACGCAGGGTACGTTGGCAAACCACGATTTCGACCTGTTGATCGCGCCGGCGCTCGCGGGACTCGCGAACGAACCTGACTTGCTTGTGGTCGTCACAGCAGGCGGTCGCGCGGTCGGCGACATTCCCGGCCCAATTCCCGGCAATGCGCGTCTCTCCAGCTATCTGCCGTTCGAGTGGCTTCTGCCCAAGGTCGACGTGCTCGTCACCAACGGTGGATATGGGAGTGTCAACCAGGCGATGAGCTTTGGAATTCCGCTTGTGACCGCAGGGTTGACGGAAGACAAGGCGGACGTGAACGCGCGTGTGGCATGGTCCGGGGTCGGAATCAATCTTGCGACCAACAATCCGACACCGCAAGCGTTGCGCGAGGCCGTGCGGAGCGTGCTCGACAAGCCGGACTATCGTTCGGGTGCCTCAGCTATGGCCGACGAGTTCAAGACGATCGACACTCGCTCCGAAATCCTGCGGATCATCAACCAAGTCGCGCAAGGGTCGAATGAGATAAGCGACCCGGGCGGCACCACGGTCGCTAAGCAAGGTCGACGTGTCGCCGCCAATCGGTGACTTGCTTCCGCTCCCGGGAAGGATGGAAGGTTGATTCTTCCGTCCTTCGTCTGGGAGGCGATCGATATCTCCGCGGACACGCGCCGCATCTGACGACGCGCGGGATCAGCAACGTATCGGATATTCAACCCATGCGTATTCAACCCGCATCGTTTGCCTTCACGCTGTTGCTGGGCCTTCTTGCCTCAGTTCCGTATTCGGGCATTGACATGAGCTTACCGGCACTGGCGGCCACTGGCGCCGCTCTCGGCGCGCCGCCCGCGGATGTCGGCTTTACGATGAGTGTTTTCATGCTCAGTCTGGCGACGGCGCCGCTTGTCTATGGGCCGGTATCCGATCGGTACGGTCGCAGGCCCGTCGTGGTATTCGGCGTCACGCTCTTTGTCGTCGGCAGTCTCGCTTGCGCGCTCGCCCAATCATTGCCGGTGCTGCTGGTGTGCCGCTTCGGCCAAGGCTGCGGCGCGGCCAGCACAACGTTGACGTTTGCAATCATCCGCGACCTGTTCGAGGGGGATAATGCGCGTGCGAAGATGGCCAACGTTGTCATTGCCATAAATGTAGTCACATTGATCGCGCCGACCGCTGGCGCGGCTCTACTGGCGCTGGGCAGCTGGCGCCTGATTTACACGATTCAGTTCGTAATGGGTCTGGTTTTGTTGATCGCATTGGTCACCGGCTTTGCCGAAAGTGCAAAGATCGATCAGACCAATCGCCTTGCACCATCAATCATTGGCCGCAGCTATCTTCAAGTCCTGAGGCATCCGATCTCGTTCGCATACATTCTGGTCGGTGCAGCCGCCGGCGGGACCGTTATGGCTTATGTCACCGGGTCCTCCCTGTTCTTCATCAACAGCATGGGGCTACGGCCTAATCGGTATGGCCTGATTTTCAGTGCGTGCTCCGGATCGGTCATGGCCGGGGCTTTCCTCGATCGCCGGCTCGTCGCTTGGAACGTCTCACCAGCTTATGTGCTGATGAGGGGTTTGACAGTCTCGGCGGTGGCTTCAGGGCTATTGCTTGCCACGACACTGGTCGGCTGGGTACCGCTACTCCTTGTTGTTTCACTTCTGGTCGCTGTTGGTCTTGCCTTCGGATTGACCATACCGAACGCCATCCGCGCGACGATGCATCCGTTGCCGCAGATCGCCGGCGCGGTAGGCGCTGTGTCCGGAAGCATTCAGATGATGGCAGGCGCCGTCTCAAGCGGGCTCGTTGCGTGTCTTTATGACGGACGATCAGCGCTATCGATGGCCGCGGTCATGACGCCGTGTTCGCTTCTGGCGCTGGCCTCTGTCCCGCCGAGCGTCGCGTTTTCGCAAGTTAGCGTCATGCCCGCGCTGGATGGCCTCGATCACCTTCGGCGACGATGCTGCCATGCGCGGAGGCTTCGCTCGTTCCAAGCCGATCGGAACTAAACCCTAGCGAAAGGACGAGATCCATGAGTAACGACGAGACTGCGGTGCCAACGGGAATTTCCCTGACCCACTTGGATCCCGTCTTTCGGGAGCGGCCAGACGAATATCTCGATATGCTGAGGTCGCGCGAGCCGGTGCACCAGGACCGGATGTTCGATCGGGTGGTGCTGACCCGTGCGGTCGATGTCGATGCCGTCATGAATAATCGCGAACTGGCCTCCGATCCATGGAAATCCCGCCCGGGTTCGTTCTCTCGGGTGCAACTGAAGGTGGATGAGACATTTCAGCCGCTCATACTGCATATGGATGACCCGGACCATAAGCGCCTGCGCTCCCTGGTCGTCAAGGCGTTCAACCAGGTCGCGGTCGATGCGATGCGCCCGCGTATCACTGAGGTCGCATGCGGCTTGCTGGACGACATCGACGATCCATCCTGCTTCGATATTATGGAGGCTTATGCCCGACCGTTGCCGACGATCGCCATCGCGCTGATGTTGGGCGTCGATACCGCCCGCTGCGACGACTTCAAGCAGTGGTCTGACGGCAAACTACAAATGTTCAACCCGCAACGCACGCCGGAGCAGGAGGCCATCCTGGCATCCTGCAATGCTGCTCTCACCAGCTACTTCGCTGAGGTAATCCAAAAGCGTCGTAAGGAACGACGGGCCGATCTGATAAGCAGCCTGATCGACGCCGAAGAGGACGGCGAGCAGCTCGACGAAGCGGAGATCACAAACGTTTGCCATAGTTTGCTCTTTGCGGGCAACGTGACGACGACTGATCTTATCGGTAACGCCGTACTAGCCCTGCTACAGCATCCCGGTGAACTCAGCAAACTGCTCGCTAATCCGAGCCTGGTTCGTAGCGCCGTCGAGGAAGTGTTGCGCTATGACGCGCCAGTCGTGCAAGGCACTCGGATCGCAACCGAAGCGATGCAGATCGACGGGTGCCCGGTCGCGGCGGGGCAGACGATCAATGCCGTGCTCTACGCAGCGAACCACGACTCAGAGGCGCATCCCGACCCAAAGCGGTTTGACATCGAACGGCCGGATAAGCGTCACATCTCATTTGGCGGCGGCGCTCATTTCTGTCTTGGCGCGCCATTGGCCCGGGCCGAGGCACAGATCGCTCTTTCGGTGCTTTTCGAGCGGTTCCCGAAGCTCCGCCTGAGTGCCGAGCACCCCTTGGAGCGCCGGACGATGCTCAACTTCAATGGATTAGAGGCGCTTTGGGTGCGCGCGGACTAGCACTGCGTTCCAGTCACCATGAGCCTTTGTCCCCCACGGCCGACCTGATGGCGCTTGCAAGCCCCATCAGCAGTGCGGACCGTCGCATTTCACCGAACATGCTCACACCCGATGTATTTGAACTAGGAATAGCCGACCATGAAAGAAACTATTCTGCGCTCCGGCATCGACCGTCGCACCCTGCTCACGACGTTGGCGCTGCTTCCAGCCCTATCCGCGCCGCCCTTATCCGTCTCCGCGTTGGCCCAGACCGCTTCGAGCGGCCCATTGCCATCGTGGAATAACGGATCCGCCAAACAAGCGATCCTCGACTTCGTCCGAGACACGACAGACCGGGCAAGTCCGAAGTTCGTGCCTCCCGAGGAACGCATTGCCACTTTTGATCAGGATGGCACGCTTTGGGTGGAGCAGCCGATTTATAGCCAAATGGTGTATTGCCTCGACCGGGTCCCGGTGTTGGTCGCGCAAGAGCCGGCGCTAAAGGACGTTGAGCCATTCAAGACGGTGCTCTCGGGAAACCGGGAAGCGATAGCCGGGCTTTCGATGCGAGACCTCGAAAAGATCGTCCTTGCCACGCTCGCCGGCATAACAACTGACGAGTTCGAGGCCGAAGGAAAGAAATGGCTTTCCTCCGCGAAGGACCCACGCTGGAAGCGGCCCTATACCGAACTCGTCTACCAACCGATGCTGGAGGTGATGACCTACCTGCGGGCGAATGGCTTTAAGACCTACATTGTCACAGGCTTCGGTCAGGATTTTGTGCGCCTGTATTCACAGCAGGTCTACGGCATCCCACCGGAGCAGGTGGTCGGGTCGGCGCTTGCCGTCAAATATGATTATGACAAGGACGGCAAGCCGGTCCTCATTAGTGAACCCAGGCTCATGCTGTATGACAGCGCTGCCGGGAAACCGGAGGGCATTCACTTGATGATTGGTCGGCGTCCGAACGCTTCATTTGGCAACTCGACTGGAGACCAGCAGATGCTGGAATATACGGGTGCCGGGGAGGGCGCGCGACTATCGATGCTTGTACTGCACGACGATGGAATACGTGAGTACGCTTATGGTCCGGCGCAGGGGCTACCCTATACCAAGATCGGTTCCTTCACCCCCGCGCTCTACGCTGAGGCCAGGAAGAAAAACTGGACCATCATCAGCATGAAGAACGACTGGAAGAATATCTTTTCGTTCCAATAGCTGATGGCTGAGTTGGTGGCGCGACGTGGCAGTGAGCGGTGCGTGCCAGTACCGGTGAAAGGGCGCCGGCGGCTCACGACATCCAGCTTCCAGAGTCTTAGCTTCATTCACAGCATCGAATCTAAATCGTGTTTGGAAGACAAATGCCCCTGTCAGTCATATGGCTCGTCACGTCCTTTGCGATCAGGCTGCTAGTCGTTCACTTCAAGCTCGCCATCCTTCTCAGGTCTCGCGCGAAGGCGCGTGTTCGGGGACCGGGCACCCAAGGGCGCAATGGATACCCGTGCGGACCATCTCCTGCCCGCACGAACAGTCGCTTGCGGCTGAAGTGAAGGCGTTGAAACCGAGGGAACATTCGCCATGCTTGGCTTAATGATGCAAACTCCGTTGCTCCTGTCGTCCATTCTCATGCACGCGGCGCGCTCCTTTCCCGATGTTGAGATCGTCTCCCGAACTCCCGACAAGCCCGATCACATCACGAGCTACAGCGGCCTTCTCGAGCGCAGCTCTCGGCTCGCAAATGCATTGGACTCGATCGGCATTAAGCCAGGCGATCGCGTGGCGACCTTAGCCTGGAATAGCTATCGGCATCTGGAGCTATACTTCGGCATTTCCGGAATGGGAGCCGTTTGCCACACGATCAATCCAAGGCTGTTCGTGGACCAGATCATATACATCATCAACCACGCCGAAGATGCGGTTGTATTCTTCGATCTGGCTTTTATCGATCTCGTACACTCTTTAATGCCGCAATGTCCGACTGTTGAAGCGTGGATATATCTGGGCGAGGCGGGCGACGCAAAGATCGTGGGAGCCAAAGGCTTCCCATCCTATGAAGGATTTCTCTCCGGGTGCTCGGAAGCTTATGCATGGCCCGAGTTCGACGAGAACACGGCATGCGGACTTTGCTATACGTCGGGAACGACAGGAAACCCAAAGGGTGTGCTGTATAGCCATCGCAGCGCGGTGCTGCATTCCTGCGCCGCAGCGCTCCCAGACGCTTGTCGCATTTCTCTGGATGACACGGTCGCGCTTGTCTCGCCGATGTTCCACGCAATGTCTTGGGGAATGCCGTATTGTGCAACGGCGACGGGTTCGAAGCTGGTGATGGCCGGCCAAAACGTCGACGGTGAGAGCCTGCACAGGTTGTTCGAGGACCACGGGGTGACTTTCGCCGGCGGCGTGCCGACGGTCTGGCTGGGCTATGTTCGATACCTGCAAAGCGCCGGCGTGAAGCCGACGACGCTCAATCGCGCGCTGATCGGTGGCACGGCATGTCCGGCCTCCCTGATGGAAACGCTGCAGGACGAATACGGAGTAGAAGTTCTGCATGGCTGGGGCATGACGGAAACCAGCCCGCTCGCGACGATCTCGAAGCCACTGCGCAAGCACATGACCTCGTCGAGAGCTGAACGGCGGTCTCGCCAGGTCAAACAAGGACGTGCGCTTTTCGGGGTCGAAATCGGCATTCGCGATGGCAACAACAGAAAACTCCCCCACGATGGCAAGGCAGTTGGCGACCTCGTGGTTCGGGGGCCCTGGATTGCCCGCGCTTATTACAAGATGCCGGAAAGCGAGCGTGCCGATGGCTGGTTTTTCACGGGTGATGTCGTCACGATCGACAGCGACGGTTATATGCAGGTTACGGATCGCTCGAAGGACGTCATCAAGTCCGGAGGCGAATGGATATCGTCTATCGAGCTCGAAAACCTGGCGATGGCCCACCCCGAAATCGTCGAAGCGGCGGTGATTGGTATTGCGCATCCAAAATGGGACGAACGCCCGCTCGTGCTTGCGGTCCGGCGCCAGGGGGCGAGGCTCGAGGCGCAAGATCTCCTGACCTTTTACGAGGGCAAGATCGCGAAGTGGTGGATGCCGGACGATGTTCTGTTCGTCGACGAGCTTCCGCACGGGGCGACCGGAAAAGTCCTGAAGACCAAATTGCGCGAGCTTTACGGAAACCGCGATTCCGCCGCGATCAGCCAGACGGGCAACCCGCCCGCCGCCGAAGCCAACGGAGGTTCCTATGTCAGTCCGCAGCTCGCTTCTCGCAGCCGCCGTCACCTTCGCCTCACTCGGGGCCGCACACGCTAACGGCCTGCGGCCGATCGAGGGCCTGAGCATCAATCTCGGCGATGTATCCGGCGTCGCCTACTACACGGTCGAGCCCGATGGATTCCGCGTCGTCACGACTCTTGCACAGGGTGCAGCGGGAACGCCGATCCGCTTTGTGACAGTACTGGCGCCCGGTCAGCGCGTCGTTGTCTCAACGCCATACCAGGCACCCGCGCTCGAAATCAGCCGAAAGGGTGATGAACTGCTCGTCCGCAAGGCGAGCACGTTCTCCAATTGACCGTCAATTGGCACGCAAGCGTCGGCGTCAAGGAGCCAAAGATGTCCAGATACATCTCCGCCAGCCATTTGGACGGCGCAGGCAGGATCGGCTCTCAAGTCGGGATCAAGCCTGATCCGCGATAGCTTTCGATCAGCGCATCGAACAATTTCAGGTCGGCGCGGCTCCGTGCCATCAGCTGCGCGCCGGCAACGGCCGCGTAGATCGCGCGCGCCCTTGCTTCACGCTTGCTGGCGGGAACTGAAGCCGCAGCGAGCATCCTGGTCAGCCAGGCCACGTTGACATCGGCGAAGGCTTGCACCTCGGTTTTGACGGCGTCCGGCAGATCATCATATTCGGCCGCCATGAAGCTGCAGAGGCACATGCGATTGTCCTGCTCGAGCGATCGACGAAAAAGTCCCGGATAGGCGCGGAGCGCCTTTCTTGGATCTCCGTTCGCTTTTGAAAGAGCTTCGAGGTTCGCCGCCGTATCCTCCCAGTAGCGTCTCGCCACCGCCGCACCCAGCTCGGCCTTGCCGGGGAAGTGATGATAGATGCTCGCAGCCTTGATGCCGACTTCAGCCCCGATGTCGCGGAAGTTCAACCCGCCATACCCGTGGGCCTGCGCTGTCCTGCGCGCTGCAGCCAGGATCGCTTCCTTCGCATTTTCGCTCATCGTGATCACCTCAACGTGTCCCTACCAAATGGCAGGTAGGGATTGAAGTCCATAAATGCGAGGGACATGTCCAGCCTACCAAATGGCAGGTAGGACAGATATGATGGATAACATCGTTAGAATGGACGCCACCCGCATCGCCCAGCTGATCGCTCAACGGGAGCTTTCGCCCGTCGAGGTCATGCAGGCGCATCTCGACCGCATCGCGGCGGTCAATCCCAAGCTGAATGCGATCGTGACGCTGGCCGACGGCGCGATGGAAGGCGCCAGGACGGCCGAAGCGGCGGTGATATCGGGCGCCCAGCTCGGCCCTCTCCATGGCGTTCCGTTCACGGCCAAGGATGGAATCGACACGGCGGGCGTGCTGACACAGCGCGGTTCGCCGATTTTCAGAGGGCGCGTGCCTGATACTGATGCCACCGTCGTGGCCAGGCTGAAGGCCGCCGGCGCCATCCTCATCGCAAAAACGAATCCCCCGGAATTTTCCTACTCAATCGAAACCGACAATCTCCTGACCGGCCAGACGAACAACCCCTGGAACCTCGATTACACTCCGGGCGGATCGAGCGGCGGTGAATCCGCTGCCATCGCAGCGGGCATGTCGCCACTCGGTGTGGGCAGCGATCTCTCAATCTCGTTGCGCGGCCCGGCAGCGCATACCGGTGTCGTCGGATTTAAAGCGACTCACGGTCGAATGCCGATGACGGGCCACTGGCCTCGGGTACCGCGCCGTTTCTGGCACATCGGTCCGATGGCGCGTTCCGTTCGCGATGTGGCGCTCGCTTATTCCTTGATGGCAGGACCTGACGGTGCCGACGGCTTCTCGGTCAGCTCGCCCAGCCTCGATACAGGGCTAGGTACGAAATCGACCCGTGAGCTTCGCGTAGGCTGGATGGCCTCTCCGGGCTTCTTCGGACCCATCGATCCGGAAGTGGTCGCGATCGTGAAGGCAGCGGCACATGCGCTGAGCAATGCCGGCTACCACGTCGAACAGGTCCGGTTGCCGGTGGTGGAGCAGACCGATGCCAACAGCGTCCTCTGGCAGCTCCAGCAGATGGAATCCCGGCGCGAGTTCGAGAACGTCACTGCCGGCCATGAGGCCCAGATCTTCAGGCACGCCAAATTGGTCCTCGATACACCTGACACGCCGATAGCCGACTTCGTCGCCGCCGAGCAGGCCATAGAGCGCCTTCGCGACAGCTTCGCCGAATACTTCCAGCGCTACGATGCGCTGCTATGCCCGGTGACCCCGTTCCCGGCGACCAAACACGGTCTCAACGACCTCGTGGTCGATGGTGTGACGGTTTCACCCTTTCACGTCATGAGCGCCACATCACCGTTCAGCTTGACGGGAATGCCCGCTCTATCAATGCGGTTTGGAACGAGCCACGACGGCCTTCCGATCGGCGTACAAATAGTCTCCTCCTGGCTGGCGGAATCGACGGTGCTCAAGGTCGCCTCGCTCCTCGAGGAGGTGAGCCCGGTCCGCAACCTTCATCCGACCATTTGACGATGAAAGGGCGGGATTCATCCCGCCCTCTCCCCTGAGAGCATCCACCATGAACGATGAGCTGACGATATCGCGGCTTGCTCAATCAATCGACGGTCACGTTCAATTGCATCGCAAGTCCTGGTGCGCTCCGGTCATTGTTGCCGTCCATAGGTTCGCTATCGGTTGCCGCTCCCTTCCCTCATGAAGTTCCCGCGCGCGCCGGACCATCACCGGAAACAGGACGTCATGAAGGCACACAGCAGCGTTCTCGAAGAGGCCGAGAAGGATGATCGGAATGAACATTCAAGTCTCGCTCACACCGACGCGCAGCCGATCGACCTGAATTCCCTGCAGACATTCGTCGCTGTCGTGCGCGCCGGCGGATTTGCGGCGGCAGCCCGCGAAACCAACACGCCGAGGTCGTCCGTCAGCTTGCGCATCCGCAGCCTGGAGGCGGCGCTCGGTGCGCGGCTCTTCAAGAGGTCCACGCGCGCTTTTGCCCTCACGGCCGCAGGACGAGAACTCTACCAGCGTTCGGCTGGCGCGCTTGCCCTGCTTGTCAACGCGCTCCGGGGGGTAAGCGGTGCTGACGACCCGTATGCCGGCGAAATCCGCATCACGCTGCCGGCCGACTTTCCGGTCAGGATCGTGGCAGCCGCGATCGGGGATTTCAGAAACGATCACCCCAATGTGCGCTTTGAGGTGTCGCTCACTAACGACGTGCTCGATCTCATCTCCCGGGATATTGATATTGCGCTCCGCATCGGAGCGGCCAATCCTCAGGAAGCCCTGATCAAGGGCGCAATCGACATGAAGTTCGGTCTTTATGCGAGCTCAGACTATGTGAGCCGTCACGGGATCCCCGTCGATATTCGCGACGCGTCGACCTTGATCGGGCCATCGAGGCCGGAATTGCTGCGCCTTCTATCCCGCTCCTTGCCGGGCGGGGCGACGTGGCCCGCCTTTCATCTCGCGGTCGACTCCTTCGCTCTTGCTCGTGAGCTTGTGCTGAATCACCAGGGGATTGGTCTGCTTCCGGAAGCCCTCTGCAGAGTGGAATACGCATCGGGGCTCGTCGTGCCGGTTTTGCCAGAGCAGTTCTCCGGGACGATCCGCCTGCATCTCACATATCCGTCGCGGGCCGATCTGAGCGCCAAGGTCGCGGATTTTACCCGTGTGTTCGAGCGACAGCTTGCAGCTGCGGGGCGGTGATTTTCGTTGTTGTCGTTGTTCATGCCGACAGTTTGAGGTGGACCGTTCGGGCAGCTGAACTGGTCTTCGGGAAACTCCGATGCCAATTGGCCAGAACTACAGCCGCTGTGGCTTGCGGAAGGGGACTAATCCGCAGCCCTCCCGCATGCAATCTATCGAGCTCCGAAGTCAATGGAGCCTTGGCCAATGCAGAGCGTCATCACGACGAAGTTCGAAACGACCGAATTTGCCGGTCTCACGACGAAAATTATCAATCCGCAGGAAAGCCTGTTCACGGTGCTGGACATGACCATCAAGCCGGGCTTCGGCGCACCCGCCCACATCTCCGAGGAGGAGGACAAGCTGTTCGTCCTCCTGGAGGGCCAGGTGAAATACCTCGTGGGAGACCAGACCGAGGTCGCTGGACCCGGTTCGCGGATTCTCGTGCCGAGAGGAGTTGTTCACGGCTTCACCAATGAGGGGCCGGCCGACGCGAGACACATCCTCGTCTCCACGCCGCGTCGTCACGAGGAATTCTTCCGCGATCTGCACAGGATCCCCGAGCCGCGCGAGCAGCACATGGACATGCTGCCGAAGATCGCAGCGCGCAACGGCCAACGGATAGTTGGTCCGCTCCCATGACACGATGGGCAGCACCGAACGCACCTATCGCCGCGATTTCGACGTCCCTAGGCCACCCTCCACCTCCCGTCCCCCGCGCGCTTCAGCGCGGGGTCGCTCACCCGCACATGCTCGGCGAGAAAATCGATGAACGCGCGCACGCGCGCGGGCAGGGGCGCGGTGTGGCCGACATAGACGGCGTGGATGTCTTCGCGGTCGCCGGGATTGTAGTTCTGCAAGACCGGAACGAGACGGCCCGATTCGATGTCGGGGCCGATGTGGAAGAGGGCGAGGCGGGCGAGGCCGACGCCGCCGAGGGCGAGGCGGCGGGCGATTTCGCCGTCACTGGCGCGGGCGGCCGGTGGCGGCATGGCTTCCTCGGTGTGGTCGCCGCGCCGGAATGGCCAGCCGCCGCGGATGCGCGGAAAGGTCCAGCCGATGCCGCGATGCTGGGTGAGATCCGCCGGCGTCTTCGGCGTGCCGAAGCGCGCCAGATAGTTCGGGGTGCCGACGACGACCATGCGGCTGGTGCCGAGCTTTCGCGCGACCAGGCGTGACGCTTTCAGGGGCCCGACGCGGATGGCAATATCGGCCCGTTCCTGCATCAGGTCGATCAGCGTGTCGGTCAGCACGAGGTCGAGTGTGATCTCGGGATGCCGTTCCAGGAAGCGGGGAATCAGCGGTAGGACGTGCAGCATGCCGAAAGGGATGTTGCAGTTGACCGTGAGGTGGCCGCGCGGCGCCGCGCCTGAAGCCGCCTCGCGCTCAGCTTCCTCCATCTCTCCGAGGATGCGCACGGTGCGCTGGTAGAAGGCCTGGCCCTCCTCCGTCAGCGTCAGCTTGCGCGTGGTGCGGTTGATCAGCCGCGAGCCGAGGCGCGTCTCCAGCCGCGAGATCAGCTTGCTGACGCCCGACGGCGTCAGGCGCAGGTTTCGCGCGGCCTGGGTGAATCCGCCGAGTTCGACGACGCGGACGAAAACCTCCATCTCGGCGGAGCGGTTGGTGTCGAAACGGGCCATGTTGAATTCACGTCACAAATGATTGGATTGCGGACATCCTAATGGTTTTGCTGCGCTGCGGCTATCTGCGTGGCTCGTCCCTCGCATTGGAGCCACGCATGCCTCCCGCCGTCCTCGCCCTCACCGCCGGTGCCTTCGGCATCGGCACCACCGAGTTCATCATCATGGGCCTGTTGCTCCAGGTCGCCGCCGACATGCACGTCTCCGTGCCGGTCGCGGGGCTGCTGATCTCCGGCTATGCGCTCGGCGTCTTCGTCGGCGCGCCTGTCCTGACGCTGGCGACGCGGCGGATGCCGCGGAAAACCGTTCTTCTCGCCCTGATGGCGATCTTCACGCTCGGCAATGCCGCTTGCGCGCTGGCGCCGAACTACGAATGGCTGATGGCGGCGCGGGTGCTGACCTCGCTCGCCCACGGCACCTTCTTCGGCGTCGGGTCGGTCGTTGCGACCAGCCTCGTCGCGGAGGACAAGCGCGCGTCGGCGATTGCGACCATGTTCATCGGCCTGACGGTCGCGACGCTCCTGGGCGTGCCCTTCGGCGCCTGGTTCGGCCTGATGCTCGGCTGGCGCGCGGCATTCTGGGCGGTGACGGTGATCGGCGTGATCGCCTTCGCAGTGGTGGCCACATTCGTGCCCGGCGATGTCGGCAATGGCGACAAGCCGATCTCGCTCTCCGAGGAGGTCGCGGTGCTCGGCCGTCCGCAGGTGCTGCTCGGCCTTGCCATGACCGTGTTCGGCTTTGCCGGCCTGTTCGTCGTCTTTACCTATATCCAGCCGATCCTGACGCGCTTCACCGGTTTTTCGGAAGCCGCGGTGTCGCCGATCCTGCTGGTGTTCGGTACAGGTCTCGCAATCGGCAACGTCGCCGGCGGCAAGCTCGCCGATCGCGGCCTCGCGCGTGCCCTGATCGGCACGCTCGCTGCGCTCGCCATCGTGCTGCTTGGCCTTGCCGCCGTGCTGTCGGTCAAGATCGCAGCCATTGCGCTGATCCTGCTGCTCGGCATTGCGGCCTTTGCGACCGTCGCGCCGCTCCAGCTTCGCGTGCTGGAGGCGGCGGGGCCAAGCGGCCGCACGCTCGCCTCCAGCCTCAACATCGCCGCCTTCAATCTCGGCAACGCGCTCGGCGCCTGGGCAGGCGGCGTCACCATCGACCGCGGGCTCAGTCTCTCCGCGCTGCCGCTGGTCGCGGCCGGCATCACGGCTGTCGGTCTCGTGCTCGCGCTATGGAGCCTTCAGCTTGATCGAACGCAGTCCGCAGTCGCGGCGTGCCCGGCGGAATAGGAGAATGATCATGGAATATCGCAATCTCGGTGCCTCCGGCCTCAGGGTACCCGTCCTCAGCTTCGGCACCGGCACGTTTGGCGGCCAAGGCCCGCTATTCTCGGCCTGGGGCCGCAGCGGCGCCGACGAAGCGCGCAGGCTGGTCGACATCTGCCTCGAGGCCGGCGTCAACCTGTTCGACAGCGCCGATGTCTATTCGAACGGCGCATCCGAGGAAATCCTCGGCGCCGCGATCAGGGGACGCCGCGACAAGGTGCTGATCTCCACCAAGATGAGCCTGCCGATGGGCGATGGTCCGCTCGATGCCGGCTCTTCGCGATATCGTCTGGTCGCCTCGGTCGAAGCAGCGCTGCGGCGGCTCGGCACCGATTACCTCGATCTGCTCCAGCTCCATGCCTTCGATGCGTTCACGCCGATCGAGGAGGTGCTGTCCACGCTCGATACGCTCGTACGCGCCGGCAAGCTCCGCTATGTCGGTGTCTCCAATTTCGCCGGCTGGCAGCTGATGAAGTCGCTCTCCATCGCTGACCGGCACGGCTGGCCGCGCCATGTCGCACATCAGGTCTATTACTCGCTGCTCGGCCGCGACTACGAATGGGAGCTGATGCCGCTCGCACGCGACCAGGGCGTCGGCGCGCTGGTCTGGAGCCCGCTCGGCTGGGGCCGGCTCACCGGCAAGATCCGGTGCGGAAAGCCGCTCCCTGCGAGCAGCCGTCTGCACGCCACTGCGCAGTTCGGCCCGCCCGTGGATGATGAGCGTCTCTATGCCATCGTCGACGTGCTTGAGACGATCGCCGCGGAGACCGGCCGCACCGTGCCGCAAATCGCTATCGCCTGGCTGCTGTCGCGTCCGACCGTATCCTCGGTGATCATCGGCGCCCGCGACGAAGCGCAGTTGCGCGACAATCTCGGCGCGGTTGGCTGGTCGCTCAGCGCTGCGCAGATCGCGCGTCTCGACGAGGTCAGCGCCGTGATGCCGCCTTATCCCTACTACCCCTATCGCATCCAGGAAGGCTTTGCGCGCCTTAACCCACCGCTGGTGTGACGGAGAACTAGTAAAAGGCCGCGATCGCGGTCGCGATTCCCGCTGGAAGATTCGGCTCGTTCTTCAGCGTGTCCAGAAACGCGGGATCGCCTGATACCGTGAGGCCATCCAGCTTGATCGGGTGCAGCGGCTCGGCCGCTGCCGCGACCGCCGCCAAATCCGGACCGGTCCTGACGCCGTTATATTCCAGCCGCGGGCGGAGCTGGACGTTGTTGCCGAACTGCTCGTCGAGCGCGAGACGCCATCCGGTGCGTGACACCGCTCCGCGGGCGATCGCATCACTCATGGCGAGGCTGTGCGGTTGCAAGGTGCCGAGATTGCCGAGCGCGGCACGGAGGCGGCTCGTCGCCTCCGCCAGCGTGATCCTCTCGATCCCGGGATCCTGGTCGGGCGAGGTGAAGTCGATCACTCGCGCGCTGCTGCCGATCTTGAGCGCCTCGCCGATTCCGCCTGCCTTTTGCATGACCGTCTTCGTCCCATAACGGGCTCGTCCGCCGATGGTGACCAGGACGATGTCCTGCTCGCGCGATTTGATCAGATGAGCGTAGGGATCGCCGGTGACTCCCTTCACGACCAGAAGGTCGGCGAACTTGCCATTGGCAATCGTTCCCAGCTTCGTATCCCACTTGAGGATCGCGGCCGGATTGCGCGTCGCCATCGAGACGATGTCGTAGTCGCTGAAGCCGAGATTGAAATGCGCGGACACGACCTTGGCCGCCTTCAGCTCGCCGAGCAGGTTCTTGCTGCCGGACGGCGACCAGTCAGAACCGAGCGCAATGGTGAGGCCGGCCGTGCGCGCAGCAACGACATTGGTCGTCTTTCCGTAGAGCAGGAGATTGCTCAGGGGCGACCAGACGACCTTGGCATGGTTTTCGGCCATCGTTCCGAAGTCGGTCGCATCGAGTGCCGTGCAATGAATGCCGGCGAGTGACGGCTCGATCGCCCAATCTCCCTCGGAATTGCGCAAGGCGAGGAAGTGGCTATGCGCCTTGGTGTCGATGCCTTCGCTGAGATGCAGCAGGAAGCACGATGACGATTTCAACTCGTTGTCGAACTTCGCCCAATCCTCGGCATCGATGTCGGGAATCTTCGAGTGTGCCCGCGGCAGATCGGGCGGGCTGCCGATCTCGGCGGCGCGCAACGCGCCCTTGTAATATTTGTGGATCGTGCCGCTCCAGTTCGACAGCGTGATCCCCTGGCTCGTCGTGGTCCCTGCGACCATGCACTTGGCTTCGACATAGCGGACCAGGGCCGGCAGCAGCGAGCCGTCGTCGGCGAGCGCGATCGCGCTCATGGGGCCGGTGACCGACGTCTTGTACGATTTGGCATTCTGCCATTGGTCGCGATTGCCGTAGGGCTGCGGCACGCGCCAGAGCGGCAGGATGTTGTAGCTCAGGTGATTATGCAGCTCGATCAGGCCAGGATAGATGGTGCCGCCGGTCGCCACTGCAACGACGGCCTCGAAGCCTGCCGGGGCCGGCTGTCCCTTGGGTACGATCGCCGCGATGCGATTGTCCTCGATGAAGATCGTCCCGCTCTTGATGACGTCGCCCTCGGTGGTCATCGTTACGATCCGCCCGCTCAGGGCCCATCGTTTCGGGTTGGCAGCCGGGCTCATGGGATCACTCCGTCGGGGATGGTGATCGTGATCGTGCGCCGCTTGGTGGCCGTGTCGGCGCCCTGGCGCACGGCCCATGGCGTGTCTCCGCGCATCCAGGCCGGCAGTCCGGCGGGAAGATCCTTTGCGATGATGTCGAAGAGCTCGGTCGGCTTGAAGGCGTCGCCGTACGGCACGAGCGTCGTCGGCACGTCGGGATGCTGGAGCCCAGGCGCGAGAGCCGCGAGCGCGGCATTCCACTTGGTCAGCATGATCTTCGTGTTCGCGGCCCGCGTCGCGTTATCGTGGGCCGAGCTTTCCGGCCAGGTCGGGTGCGTGATATGCTGATAGGCGAGGGTCTTGTAGGCCTCGCCGTCGGGCGTCTTGAGCCAAGACTTCCACGCCTCGTCGGCGAGGCCGCCGAGTGAGACAACGGCTTCGATATTGCCCGGCGCGAGCACGGCCTTGAACCATTTGTTGCGATACTCGACGATGCCCGGCTCGTTCTTGTGCTTGTTGCCGCCGCTCTGCCCGTAGACGCTGTACAGGAAGGTGTTCACCATCACGTAGCTCCGCGTGATGCCGAGCTTGGCGAGAAAGCCCTGAGTGCGGCGCCCCGCGGTGCCGACCAGAATTCTGCGCACGATCGTCTCGTGCTGGGCGGGATCCTGACCGACGACGAGCACACGCGCCGATCCGTCGAGCCGGCCGCGGTGAAAGATCGGCCCCCATTCAATCCGGAAATCGTCGGGATCGTAGGTTTCAGCGCCCGGATAGTCGGCGCACAGATCGCGGAAGGGTTGCTGGTCGTATCCGCTGTCGAATTCCACGAGCATGGCAAATGCTCCGATGCGTCGCTGTCAGAATAGCTACGTCAAAAACCTAATCGCCATGGCACAATCTTGATGACACAATCTTGGCGGTGGTTTGTTCCACTATTCAACCAGTATATGGGTCAGGACAGCGGGGCCAAAGGTTCATGCGCGTCACTCGCGCCGGCCCGTGGCAGAGCGTCGCGGCGACGCGCCATGCAGAAACGCGCCTGTACACGCTCGCGTGATCTCCATAACCTCCGCCGCGCAATTTTTTGGAGATGCGGCGTGGCGAAGAAGACGGCGACGAAGAAGAAAAGTGTTGCAAGGAAAGTAACGAAGACCTCGGTCAAGGCGAGCACCGCCCGCAAGGTGGCCGTTGCGAAGGCGGCCAAGAAGACGGTCAAGAAGCCGGCACCGCGTAAGGCGGCCACGGCACGCCGTCCGAAAGGTCCGGTCTGGCAATGGTCCGCGGTCGACACCGCAGCCGCGATCCGCAACGGCGCGATCTCCGCGGTCGAGACCGTCGAAGCGCATCTCGAACGGATGCGCGCCGTCAATCCGCGGCTGAACGCGGTTGTCGTCGATCTCAGCGAGGAAGCGCTGAAGGCTGCGCATGCGGCCGACAAGCAGCGCGCCAAGGGCGGCGCGCTCGGCCTGCTGCACGGCGTGCCCATCACGATCAAGGAGAATGTCGACTACGAAGGCCGGCCGAATTTCAACGGCGTGCCCGCCAACAAGGATTTAGTCGCGCCGTCGGACTCGCCCGTGGTGCGCAATCTCAAGAAAGCCGGCGCGATCGTCATCGGCCTCACCAACACGCCGGAATTCTCCTTCCGCGGCTTCACCGACAATCCGCTGCACGGGCTGACGCTGAACCCCTGGGACCCGAACATCACCTGCGGCGGCTCTTCGGGCGGAGCGGGCTCGGCGGTGGCCGCCGGCATCGGCACCATCGCCCATGGCAACGACATCGGCGGCTCGCTGCGCTGGCCGGCGCACTGCAACGGCGTTGCCACCATCAAGCCGACGCAGGGCCGCATCCCCGCCTTCAACGGAAGCGCCACGGCCGAGCGTCCGATGCTGGCGCATCTGATGTCGGCGCAGGGCCCGCTCGCCCGCCACGTCGGCGACGTCCGCCTCGCGCTCGATGTGATGAGCCAGCGCGATCCGCGCGATCCCTGGTGGGTGCCGGCGCCGCTGGCCGGGCCGAAGCCGAAGGGACCGATCAAGGTCGCACTGGCCAGGATTCCGGAGGATATGGACGTCGATCCATCCGTCCGCGCGGCGCTGCGGCAGGCCGCCGATCACCTGGAGCGTTCCGGCTATCGCGTGACCGAGGTCGATGTCCCCGACATCGACGGCGTCTGGCAGACCTGGTGCGACATCATCACCAACGAGACCGTGGTGATGCAGGAGGCCGGCATGCTGAAGGTGACGTCCGAGGACTTCCACAAGGCCTGGGGCGGCATGAAGACCAAGGCCAATGTGCTTGATCTCAAGGCCTGGATGCAGGCGACGGCCGCACGCAACGGCCATATCCGCGCCTGGCAATTGTTCTTCGAGGAGTATCCGGTCGTGCTGGCGCCGACCACGGTGAAGCCGACGCCGGGTCCGCGCGACGACACCGTCAGTGCCGATCGCGTGAAGGAAATCTTCTGGGGCGAGATCCGCTTCATCTCCGCCATCAACGTGCTGGGCCTGCCCGGCGCGGTGGTGCCGGTGACCCTGCATGACGGCAAGCCGATCGGCGTGCAGCTCATCGCCGGCCGCTATCGCGAGGACCTCGCGCTCGATGCGGCGGCCGCGATCGAGAAGCGTGCCGGTGTGCTCGCTCACCGGCTCTGGGAGACGATGGAGTAGGGAGTACTCTCACCCTCCCCCCTTCTTGTGGGAGAGGGTGGCATAGGCGACCTTCGGCCGCCGTCCTTAGAACGCCGATGCTTTGCATCGGCTATGGCAAAGCGGCGAGACGGATGAGGGGTCTCTCCCCACAGGCGAGCATTTAGCCGTATGGACAGATACCCCTCATCCGGCGCTTCGCGCCACCTTCTCCCGCAAGGGGAGAAGGGAAAGCACCGTCACTGCCGCGTTTGCTCGCAGCAATTCATTAATCCAATTCGATTCAAATTTTAGCCAATTCACCAACAATCGTTAGGGTTACTTCCTCGATCTCTAGGCGAATTATTGTCCGCTTTACCACCCGCCTCTAACAGAGGAACGGCGGAGAACGCACATGCCTCATACAGGCCAATAAGTGCGGCCCGCTCCACGCGGAGGTGGCACGATGCGCAACGAGACGATCGCTATTCACGCCGGCTACGAGCCAGAAGCCACCACGCACGCGGTTGCGGTGCCGATCTACCAGACCGCGGCCTATGCCTTCGACAGCGCCGATCACGGCGCCGCGCTCTTCAATCTCGAGGCCGAGGGTTTTCGCTACAGCCGCATCGCCAATCCGACCAGCGCGGTGCTGGAGAAGCGTATCGCCCAGCTCGAAGGCGGCGTCGGCGCGCTCGCGGTCGCGACCGGCCAGGCTGCGCTGCATTTCGCCTTCGTCAACGTCGCCGATCACGGCGGCAACATCGTTTCCGTGCCGCAGCTCTACGGCACCACGCACACGCTGCTCTCGCACATCCTGCCGCGGCAGGGCATCAACGGCCGTTTCGCCGAGAGCGACAAGCCGGATGCGATCGCAAAACTGATCGACGAGAATACGCGCGCCGTGTTCGCCGAGACCATCGGCAATCCGGCCGGCAATGTCTGCGACATCGAGGCTCTCGCCAAGATCGCGCATGCGCACGGCGTGCCGCTGATCGTGGACAACACCGTCGCGACCCCGATCCTGCTCAAGCCGTTCGATTACGGCGCCGACATCGCCGTGCATTCGCTCACCAAGTTTCTGGGCGGCCACGGCACCACGCTCGGTGGTGCGATCGTCGATTCCGGAAATTTCCCCTGGGCGAAGCACGCCGACCGCTTCCCCGGCTACAACAAGCCGGACGCCTCCTATCACGGCCTCGTCTATGCCGAGCGCTTCGGCCGAACCGCCTATATCGAACGCGCCCGCAGCGTCTATCAGCGCACCATGGGATCGGTGCTGTCGCCGTTCAACGCCTTCCTGCTGCTCCAGGGCATCGAGACCGTCGCGCTGCGCATGGAGCGCCATGTCGAGAACGCGCGCAAGGTCGCCGAATTCCTGCGCAAGGACTCGCGCGTTGCCTGGGTCAACTACACCGGCTTTCCGGACAGCCCCTATTACCCGCTCGTTCAGAAATACCTCGACGGTAACGCCTCCTCGCTGTTCACCTTCGGTATCAAGGGCGGCATGGAGGCCGGCAAGACCTTCTACGATGCGCTGAAGCTGATCACACGCCTGGTCAATATCGGCGATGCCAAGTCGCTGGCGTGCCATCCGGCCTCGACCACGCACCGGCAGATGTCGGCGGAGCAGCAGCGCGTTGCCGGCGTGCTGCCGGAGACGATCCGCCTGTCAATCGGCATCGAGCATTCGGCAGATATCATCGCGGACATCGATCAGGCGCTCGAGAAGGCCTGCCCGTCGGCCCGCCTCCAGGCCGCGGAGTAGGCGCCGGCGCCGATGACGATCTTGATCGACAGGGATCAAGGTATATCGAGCCCGGCGCTGGTGCCGGCCGAGGGCGATTTCGCGCGCGACCACGGTTTCGCCGATCTCACGATCGGCCTGATCAACAACATGCCGGATCCAGCGCTGAAGGCGACCGAGCGGCAGTTCATGAAGCTGCTCCAGGCGGCCGCAGGTCCGCGCCGTATCCGTTTCCATTGTTTCTCGCTGCCCTCGGTGAAGCGGTCGCCCGAGGCGAAGTGGCATGTCGAAAGCGAATATTCGGAACTCAGCGAGCTCAGGCACCACAAGTTCGACGGGCTGATCGTGACCGGCGCCGAGCCGGTCGCGCCCGAGCTCGACCAGGAGCCGTATTGGCGCGACCTCACCGACCTGATCGACTGGGCCAAGGTCAACACGCGCTCGACGATCTGGTCGTGCCTCGCCGCGCATGCGGCGGTGCTGCATCTCGACGGCATCGCGCGGCGGCGGCTCCCGGCCAAATGTCACGGCATTTTCGACTGCGAAACTGCGACGAACGATGCGCTGACGCGCGCTGCGCCTGCGCCCCTCAAGGTCTCGCATTCGCGCCTGAACGAGATCGCCGAGAGCGATCTCACGCAGGCCGGCTATCAGGTGCTGACGCGTTCGGCAAAGGCCGGCATCGATATCTTCGTCAGGCAATATGCCAGCCGCTTCGTCTTCTTCCAGGGCCACCCGGAATACGATGCGCTGTCGCTCCAGCGCGAATATCTGCGCGACATCGGCCGCTATCTCGCGCGCGAGCGCGAGGCGTATCCGCACCTGCCCGTGAGTTATTTTGACGCAGCGACTGAAGAGAAGCTCGCCCGCTTCGAGAAGAAGGCGACCCAACAGCGCCACCCGGCGCTCACCAACGAACTGCCTGCGCTGAATCTGCGCGCCGATATCGCTGCCGGCAGCGCCGCGGCGGCGCTTTTCCGCAACTGGCTGCAATATCTCGGTGCGGAAGCCGATATTTCGGTCCTGGCACGCTAGACGAAGGGCGTTGGTTCCGCATTAGGATTACCCGGGCGTTAGGCTTGCCTCTACCAGCGCACGAATGTTTCAGTAGAGAAATAGGGAACCGCAGGAAACGCAGTCGTGTGGTCGGCACTCCAGGGACGCGTGAGCAATCGGCTGGCCCGGCATTTCCGTGCCGCGCCGCACCGGCTGCCTGCGCATGCGCCGATGGTGAGCTTCACGTTTGACGACGCGCCCGATAGCGCCGCAGGCGAGGGCGCCGCGCTTCTGGAGACGCATGGTGGCCGCGGCACCTATTACCTCGCCGGCAGCCTGATCGATCGTCCGTCGGATCACTGGCACGGCCTGTCGAACGACGCGATCGTGCGGCTTCACCGGGCCGGTCACGAGATTGCCTGCCATACCTTTTCGCACCAGAGCTCGGCCGATCTCGACGAGGCCGCCATGGCGCGCGAGATCGAGCGTAACCGCAGCCATTTCCACGCCATCGATTCCTCGATCGTGCTGGAGAACTTCGCCTACCCCTATGGAATCGCCTCGGTCTGGCGCAAGCCGCAGCTTGCAAAGGCCTTTCGCTCGGCGCGCGGCATCCTTCCCGGCGTCAATCGCGACGTCATCGACCTCCAGTTCCTACGCGCCTCGCCTCTGGTCGATCGCGAGATCGATATTGCTGGCGTCGATCGCTATTTCGACGAGGCGGTGGCGAGCGGCGGATGGCTGATCTTCTACGGCCACGACGTCGCCGACGCGCCAAGCCCCTACGGCTGCACGCCGCACCTGATGCGCCATGCGCTGGAGGCGGCCGGGAAGCGCGACATGCCGATCGTGACGGTCGCGGAAGCGCTACGACGGATCGGGGCGTAGCTTCTTCTTCCTTCTCCCCTTGCGGGAGAAGGTGGCATAGGCGGCCTTCGGCCGCCGTTCCTAGGAACGCCGAAGCAAAGCTTCGGCTATGGCGCCGGATGAGGGTTATGTCTCCACAGAGCAAGCTTTACCGAATCCGTGGATAGATACCCCTCACCCGTCTCGCCGCTACGCGGCGATCCACCCTCTCCTGCAAGGGGAGAGGGGAAGAGTCCTGCCTGCCATCCAAACAGTCTTGCCATGCCCGCGCGGTCATGCGACTGGCCTTGTGACGAATCCTACGGCCTTGCACCGACGCACCCATGTCCGCTCCCTCCACCGCCCCGCTGCCTGCGCCGGCCAACGGCCGCGACGCGCTGTCGGTGCTGCATTCGGTGTTCGGCCTGCCGGAGTTCCGTGGTGCACAGGGCGAGATCATCCGGCACGTCACGGATGGCGGCAATTGCCTGGTCTTGATGCCGACCGGCGGCGGCAAGTCGCTGTGCTATCAACTGCCGTCACTGCTGCGCGAAGGTTGCGGTATCGTGGTGTCGCCGCTGATCGCGCTGATGCGCGACCAGGTCGCCGGCCTGCTCGAGGCCGGGGTCAACGCCGCGGCGCTGAACTCGTCGCTGACGCTGCAGGAAGCTTCCGACATCGAGCGCCGCCTGATCGCGGGCGATCTCGACCTGCTCTATGTCGCGCCGGAACGCCTGGTGACGCCGCGCTGCCTGGCGCTGCTGGCGCAGGCGAAGGTCGCGCTGTTCGCGATCGACGAGGCGCATTGCGTCTCGCAATGGGGTCATGACTTCCGTCCCGAGTATGTCGGCCTCTCCATCATCGCCGAACGTTTTCCGAACGTTCCGCGCATCGCGCTGACTGCGACCGCCGACGAACTGACGCGCAAGGAGATCGTCGAGCGCCTCCGGCTCGCCGACAGCCCGCAATTCGTCTCCAGCTTCGACCGCCCGAATATCCGCTACGAGATCGTCGACAAGCGCAACGCCGTGTCGCAATTGAAAGAATTCATCCGGGAGCGGCACGCGGGCGACGCCGGCGTGGTCTATTGCCTGTCGCGCAATCGCGTCGAGGAGGTTGCCGCCGCGCTCGACGACGCCGGCATTGCGGCGCTGCCCTATCACGCCGGGCTCGACAGCGGCATACGCTCGCGCAACCAGGACCGGTTCCTCAACGAGGACGGCATCGTCATCGTCGCGACCATCGCCTTCGGCATGGGCATCGACAAGCCCGACGTCCGCTTCGTCGCCCATCTCGATCTGCCGAAGAGCATCGAGGCCTATTATCAGGAGACGGGGCGGGCGGGGCGCGACGGCAAGCCGTCGGCGGCCTGGATGGCCTATGGTCTCTCCGACATCGTGCAGCAGCGCCGCATGATCGACGAGTCCAGCGGTTCTGACGATTTCAAGCGGGTGTCGATCGGCAAGCTCGACGCACTGGTCGGCCTCGCCGAGACCGCGCAGTGCCGGCGCAAGCGGCTGCTCGCCTATTTCGGCGAGGCGGAGACGGCGAACAATTGCGGCAACTGCGACAACTGCCTGACGCCGCCCAAGATGCGCGACGGCAAGGTGCTGGCGCAGAAGCTGCTGTCCTGCGCCTATCGCACCGGGCAGCGTTTCGGTGCGATGCAGCTGATCGACGTGCTGATTGGCCGCCTCACCGAAAAGGTGACGCAGTTCGGCCACGACAAATTGTCCGTGTTCGGCATCGGGCGCGAGCTGAACGAGAAGCAGTGGCGCACCGTGCTGCGGCAGCTGGTGGCGATGGGGCATTTGTACAGCGACAGCGAGGCGTTCGGCGCGCTGAAACTGACGGAGAGCGCGCGCGGCGTGCTACGTGGCGAGACCGAGGTGTGGCTGCGCGAGGAGGCGCCGGGCACGCGCGTTCGCGCGAGCCGGACAAAATCCCGCCGTGGTGACCTCGCGCCTGCGGCCAACGCGCCGCAGGGCGATGTCGATCCCGAATTGCGGGCGCGGCTAAGGTCCTGGCGTTCGGACATCGCGCGCGAACGCGGCGTGCCGGCCTATGTCGTGCTGCACGATGCGACCATCGACGGCATCGTCCGGGCGTGGCCGACGACGCTCGACGAGCTCCGCAACGTGCCCGGCATCGGCGACAAGAAGCTCGAGCATTACGGCGACGAGCTGCTCCAGATCGTCAAGACGCGGTAGCGGTCAATCTCTCTGCTGTCATCCCGGGCAAGCGCAGCGAAGCGGAGCGCAGATCCGGGATCCATAACCGCAGGACGATGTGGTTGGGGCAAGCCGGTAACCACGAGTCTCCGCCAAATGCGATCCTGTGGTATGGGTCCCGGGCTCGCGACTTCGTCGCGCCCGGGACGACGGTCTTTGGCTAGCCGTTCCGGAATGCGTAACCGTAGCCGTTGAGCGCCGGCGCGCCGCCGAGATGGGCGTAGAGGATCTTTGCGCCCTTCTCGAAATGGCCCTTTTGGGTCAGGTCGATCAGGCCTTGCATCGATTTGCCCTCATAGACAGGGTCGGTGATCATCGCCTCTAACCGTGCGGTGAGGCGGATCGCTTCCTTGGTCTCTTCCGACGGCACGCCGTAGGCAGGATAGGCGTAGTCCTCGATCAGCACGACGTCGTCTTCGACGATATCCTTGCCGAGCTCGACGAGCTTGGCGGTGTTCTGCGCGATCGAGAGCACCTGCGCCTTCGTTTGCGCCGGCGTGAAGGACGCATCGATGCCGATCACCTTTCGCGCGCGGCCGTCGGCGGCGAAGCCGACCAGCATGCCGGCATGGGTCGAGCCGGTGACGGTGCAGACCACGATGTAGTCGAACTTGAAGCCGAGCTCGGCTTCCTGCTTGCGCACTTCCTCGGCGAAGCCGACATAGCCGAGGCCGCCGAATTTGTGCACGGAGGCACCGGCGGGGATCGCGTAAGGCTTGCCGCCCGCCGCCTTCACCTCCTCGATCGCCTGCTCCCAGCTCTTGCGGATGCCGATGTCGAAGCCGTCGTCGACCAGGCGCACGTCGGCGCCCATGATGCGCGACAGCATGATGTTGCCGACGCGGTCATAGACGGCGTCCTCGTGCGGCACCCAGGCTTCCTGCACCAGGCGGCACTTCATGCCGATCTTGGCGGCGACCGCCGCGATCATGCGGGTGTGGTTGGACTGCACGCCACCGATCGAGACCAGCGTGTCCGCGTTCGAGGCGATCGCGTCCGGGATGATGTATTCGAGCTTGCGCAGCTTGTTGCCGCCATAGGCGAGGCCGGAATTGCAGTCCTCGCGCTTGGCATAGATCTCGACATTGCCGCCGAGATGCTTCGACAACCGCTCCAGCTTCTCGATGGGCGTCGGGCCGAAGGTCAGCGGATAGCGCGTGAATTTGTCCAGCATCATTGGGTCATCCCGATTGGCGTTGAATTGGCTCAAGCGCCTAGCACTGCCGTGGACAAATGTGCTTTCAAATATTGCGCAGCAACTGTCGTAAAGCTTGCAGTCGATCGTCAAAAGGATCTATTTTCTTCCGAACTTGAGCCCAATAGCGAAAGCTTCTTCCATGGCCGCCAGGCTCGACCGTACCGACCTTAAGATGTTGAGATTGCTGCAAAATAACGGCCGGCTCAGCAATGCCGAGCTGGCCGAAACCGTCGCCATCAGCCCCGCCACCTGCCATCGCCGCACCCAGCGCCTGTTCGAGGACGGCTTCATCGCCGCGGTCCGCGCCATGGTCGCGCCGAAGAAGGTGGCGAAGGGCACGCTGGTGATGGTCGGCGTCGTGCTCGACCGCTCGACCCCGGAGAGTTTTGCCACCTTCGAGCAGGCGATCACCAGGCTGAAATGCGTGCTCGACTGCCACCTCGTCGCCGGCGACTTCGACTATTTCCTCAAGATCCGCGTCGGCGACATGGAGGATTTCAACCGCATCCACGGCGAACAGCTGATCGCGCTGCCCGGCGTGCGCCAGACCCGCACCTTCTTCGTGATGAAGGAGGTTGTCGACAACGCGCCGCTGGAGTTTTGAGCAGCTGCTATTGATGCGCGATCCGCATCATGGGAGATTCAGGCGATGCAGACATTTCCCTTCCGCCAACTCAATCCGGCCGGGCCGGCCTATCGGCGCGGTTGGGTGGACGAGGCCGTCGCCGCGATCGAGGCCGACGAGTGCCGCACGGCCGACACGCATCTGATCCGGCTGATCGTGCCGGCGCTATCAGGCATCGACATCTATCTCAAGGATGAGTCCACGCATCCGACCGGCAGCCTCAAGCACCGCCTTGCGCGCTCGCTGTTCCTCTACGCGCTCTGCAACGGCCACATCCGCGAAGGCACGCCCGTGGTCGAGGCCTCGTCGGGATCGACGGCGGTGTCGGAAGCCTATTTCGCGCAGATGATCGGCGTGCCCTTCTACGCCGTGATGCCGCGCACGACCTCGGCGGAGAAGATCGCCGCGATCGAGCATTATAGCGGCAACTGCCATCTGATCGACGACGGCCGCGCGCTCTACGCGGAAGCCGCCGCGCTCGCTACCCGGCTGAACGGCCACTACATGGACCAGTTCACCTTTGCCGAGCGCGCCACCGATTGGCGCGGCAACAACAACATCGCAGAATCGATCTTCACGCAATTGCAGGGTGAGCCGCGTCCGATTCCCGACTGGATTGTCATGGGTGCGGGCACCGGCGGCACCTCGGCCACCATCGGACGGTACTTGCGCTTTCGCCAGTATCCGACACGGCTGTGCGTCGCCGATGTCGAGCATTCCGCCTTCTTCGATTGCTTCCGCACGCAGGACCGCTCTCACGTTTGCGAACGCCCATCGTTGATCGAGGGCGTCGGCCGGCCGCGCTGCGAACCCTCCTTCGTCCCCGGCGTGGTCGACCGCATGATGAAGATCCCGGATGCGGCAACGATCGCGGCGATGAACGTGCTGTCGCGCCGACTGCGCCGCGCGGTCGGCGGCTCCACCGGCACCAACTTCCTGGCACTGTGCCGCCTCGCCTCGGAGATGCGACAGGCGAACGTATCAGGGTCGCTGGTGACGCTGATCTGCGATTCCGGCGAGCGCTACCGGCAGACCTATTACGAGCCCGAATGGCTGAAGGGGCGCCGCCTCGATCCTGCGCCGTTCGAGGCGGCCCTGTCGTCGTTCCTCACGACGGGCGAGCCGCTGACGCTCGATGTCGACGACGTCGCAAATCCGCAGATCGTACCAAGCCCCGAGGCATCCTAGCCGACGTTTCCTTGCCACTTCCAAAATGGCACGATCGTCACGGCAACTTCACTTGCCTTGCACGCACACGCGGGTGAGCTTCGCCTCTTCTCAACGAGGAGATCCCCGCCGTGCGCCTTCCCATTCTCGATCCGAAAGACCTGAGCGACGAACAGAAGCCGCTCTATGACGACATGCGAGCCGGCATCAAGGACCACTTCAAGGGCTTCGTGAACATGCGCGACGACGGCGCGCTGCTGGGGCCGTGGAATCCCTGGGTCTGCGAGCCACGTTTCGGCAAGCCGGTGTGGGAGCTGGTCAAGGCAATCGCGTCGAACCCGCTGCTGCCTGCGCCGGTGCGCGAGGTCGCGATCCTCGTCACCGGTTCGCATTTCCGCTCCGGCTACGAGCTCTATGCTCATGTGCTCGTTGCCGAGCAGCGCGGCCTCTCCGACGAGAAGCTCGCGACCATCGTCGCGGGGCAGCGGCCGGTGGATCTCACCAAGCAGGAAGCCGTCGCCTACGACGTGGCGGCCGCATTGGTCGGCGGCGGCGTGCTGCCGGAATTGACCTGGCGCGCCGCGGTGAAGGAGTTCGGCGAGCACGGCGCGGCCGAGCTGTCCTATCTCGTCGGCGTCTACTGCATGGTCTCGGTCACCCTCAACACGTTCGACGTGCCGGTGCCGGAGTAGACGCCGCGTCCTTCGATCACTCCGCCGCCTTGCTTGCAGGCGGCGGGGGCGCCCATGCGATGCAACGATTGCGGCCTTCGGCCTTGGTCTGGTAGAGCGCATGATCGGCCGCTCCCATCAGCGTGTCGATGCCGGACATGCTGACGGTGGCTTCCGCCATGCCGATGCTCACGGTGAGGCCGAACTGAACCTTGTCGGCAAAGACCTGCGCGCTCATTACGCGCTTGCGGATGCCGCCGGCAAGCCGCTCGGCAGCGTCGTGCCTCTGCGTACCGCCAGCGCTTCGAATGCGGCCGACAATGTTGTGTTGCCGAAGCCGAGCCCGAGCGTGCCGGCGGGGATGGTCGCATGGATCGTGCGAAGATCGAGGTAGATGTTGGGGACAGCGGGCTTTGCCGGCGCGTCTTCCTCATCGTCGGCAGCGAAGGCAGTGCCTGCCGAGATCGTCAGACAAAGCAGTCCCATCGCGACAGCGCGTGAAGCCTGGCGATGCGATGGGTTGTGATGGGACACGTGACAATCCGACGCGTGGCGATTTGATGACGGAACCGTTGTTGGATGGAACGTGATCGCTCGGGTGGTCAAGCGGTATCCGTAAGCGATGGACGGCACGGATGTGCGCGGCTACCCTGCCGTGATCGCACTGACACACGCGCCGGCCGGAGTGCGGGCCGGACATTGGAAGGACACAGCCATGAACACGTCACGCCGCATCCTGCTCACTGGTCTGGCGGGCCTCGCTGTCGCTCCGACCGCGGCGGCGGCTAGCGTACCGTCGGCCGAGCCTGGCGACGTGACGGTCGCCGAAGAGCGATTCGCGCGCACGATTGCCGCCGCCCATGCCCCTGACGTCAGCTGCGCACGGCAGGCCGAGCGCTATGCGGATGCGCATTGGCTGGAATATGTCGTGGCGGCGCGGGCCGTGCTCGGCGCGCGCGCGTGATGCTTTCTTCTCTTCTCCCCTTGCGGGAGAAGGTGGCGCGAAGCGCCGCTACGCGGCGATCCACCCTCTCCCACAGGGGGAGAGGGTAAGAAAGTGCCTCATTTCTCCACCGCCCGCCGAACCTGTTCGCCGATCTGCGACAGCACGAGCCGCGCCTGCGGCAGGATCGCGCCCATGGCGTGGAAATTGTGGACCATGCCGTCATGGCAGACATGCTCGACCGCGACACCCGCGGCGAGCAGCTTGCGCGCATAGGCATTGCCCTCGTCGCGCATCGGATCGAATTCGGCGGTGTGGATGATCGCGGTCGGCAGGCCTGCAAGCCGCGTCGCGCGCAAGGGCGAGATGCGGGGGTCGGCGGTGTCGATGCCATCAGGCAGGTAATCGGCGAGATCGGCTTCGATGGTGGCGCGATCGATCAGATGGCCTTCGGCGAATGCCTCGCGTGAAGGCGAGGTCTCCTCGAAATCCAGCACCGGGCAGATCAGGCATTGCGCGACGATCGAGAGGCCGGCGGTCTGCATCGCTTCCTGGCACACGATCGCAGCGAGCGTGGCGCCGGCGGAATCACCGCCGACCACCAGCCGTTCGGCGTCGATGCCCAGCGACGAAGCTTGCCGCGCGACCCACTCCGTGGCCGCGATCGCATCAATGACGGCGGCAGGAAATTTGTGCTCAGGCGCGAGCCGGTAATCGACCGAGACGAGGCGACAGCCGGTTACATGCGCCAGCGCCGCCGCGATGCGGTCATGCGTCGCAATGCTGCCGGCCACGAGCCCGCCGCCATGAAAGAACACGAAGCCCGGCGCGCGGTCGCCGGCTGATGCGGGCGAATAAAGGCGATAGGGCAGCTCTCCACCGGGACCCGGAAGCGTGCCGTCGGCGGTGGTCACATCCGGCGCATCAGTGCGTGCAAACTGCATCAGCTTGGCCAGCGACTGCCGCCGTGCCTCGACGCTCGGCCGGCTCCGCCCCTGCGGGGCGGCCGCAGCCATCATGGTCAACAAACGCCTTGCAAGCGGATCGAGCGGCATGGATCCTTCTCCCTCGTCGGAGAGGGTAACGCACCATATCCCAGCAGGGAATCATTTAGACATTGGGACAATAGTGCCCGGGTATGTCCAAGGGAGGCCGGTCATGGCCGAGATCAAGAAACCGATCGAATATTCGCCGAGCTGGACCTTCTTCGAGGGCAAATGGCACGACGGCAACGTGCCGATCATGGGCCCGCGCACGCATGCGGCCTGGCTCGGCTCGGTCGTGTTCGACGGTGCGCGCGCGTTCGAGGGCGTCGCGCCCGACCTCGACCGTCACGTCGCCCGCGCCAATCAATCCGCGATCAATTTTGGTCTGAAGCCGGTGGTCGACACCGGCACCTGGCTGTTGCTCGCACACGAAGGCATCGCGCGCTTCACCGCGAATGCCGAGCTGTACGTCCGTCCGATGTACTGGGCGCAGAACGGTTCGGGCGGCGGCGTGCTGTTCGACCCCGAGACGACCAATTGGTGCCTGTGCATCTACGAGGCGCCGATGCCGAAACCCGTCGGCAACGCCATCACGCTATCGCCGTTCCGCAGGCCCACCGCCGAATGCGCGCCGGTCGAGGCCAAGGCCGCCTGTCTCTATCCGAACAATTCGCGCGCGCTCGCGGAAGCCGCCGGACGCGGCTTCCAGAACGCGCTGATGCTCGACATGCTCGGCAATGTCGCGGAGTTCGGCAATTCCAACGTGTTCATGGCCAAGGACGGCGTGGTCTACACGCCGGTCCCGAACGGCACGTTCCTGAACGGCATCACGCGCCAGCGCGTCATCAGCCTGCTGCGCGGCGACGGCGTTACCGTGGTCGAGAAGACGCTGCGCTATGCCGACTTCCTCGCTGCCGACGAGATCTTCTCGACCGGCAATTTCGCCAAGGTCGCCCCCGTCATCCGCATCGACGATCGCGAACTGAAGCCGGGCCCGCTCTACACCAAAGCGCGCAAGCTCTATTGGGACTTTGCGCATGCGGTGAAGCTGGCGGCGTAGGGCGCCGCACTTTCCTTCGTCCTAGCCGCGTCGCTTAAACCGGCTGAACTGAAACGCCTGGGTCGACTTCCACGGCGTGTGGTGCGTCTCGCTCCGCGTCTCGATCAGCTCGAACTCCGGCCCAAGCTCCGCAGCAAGGCTCGCGCTATCGTGCCGCTGCACCGGAAGGCCGCTGCATTTCTCCGGGCCATCAAGCGCAAATGTCGCGATGATGGCGTGGCCGCCGGGCGTAATCGCCGACCGCAGGCGCTCGACGTAAGCGGCCCTGTCGCGCGGATCGGTCAGGAAGTGAAATGCCGCGCGATCGTGCCAGACGTTGTAGCTGCGCCCCGGCCGCCATGTCGTGGCGTCGGCAACGATCCAGTCGACTGCTGAGGCCGCCCGGCCGATTCGTTTCTTCGCCGCTTCAAGCGCGTTGGCGGAGAGATCGAGCACGGCGAGGTCGCGGTATCCGTCCCGCAGGAGAGCGTCCACCAGCCGCGAAGCACCGCCGCCGATGTCGATGATGGCGGCGCCATGGTCAGGACGGGCCGAACGGATCATCTCGAGGGAGATCGCTGGGCTGTCCTGAAACCAGCTTACCTCGGCCTCGCCCTTGGTGGCGTAGACGTTGTCCCAGTGGGTGCTGCGGTCGGACATGGCGGCTCCGGCCTGGCCGGGACGACAGCGCGCACGTCGCGCCGTTACGAACCGGCGGCCCGCGCGCCCGCCGCAGGTGGACGCGCCGGCACGAACGAAATCCCTACTCGTCCTTCTTCGACATCCGCTCGAGGCGTTCCTGCATGTCCTTCATCTGCTGACGCAGGTCGTCGATGTTGCTGCTGTCCGTCGGCGCCGCAGCGCTTGCGTCGGCCTCCGGTTCGGGGCTGGTCGCCGGACGGCCCGCGTTGGGGGCAAACGGCTTGAACATCGAGAAGGTCTGCTGGAACAGCTCCATGTTGCGGCGGACCTGTTCTTCCAACGGAGCAAAAGGAGTGCCGGAGAGCGAGTTGGCGATCTGCTTGCGGAACTTCTCCTGCTCCTGGGTCAGCGTCGCGATCGACTGCTCCAGATATTTCGGCACCACCATCTGCATGCTGTCGCCGTAGAAGCGGATGAGCTGGCGCAGGAAGGTGGTCGGCAGCAGGTTCTGGCCGGCCTTGTTCTCCTGCTCGAAGATGATCTGGGCGAGCACGGAGCGGGTGATGTCGTCGCCGGTCTTGGCGTCGTAGACCAGGAAATCCTCTCCGTCCTTGACCATGGCGGCGAGGTCTTCGAGCGTCACGTAGGTGCTCGTTCCGGTGTTATAGAGCCGGCGGTTCGCGTATTTCTTGATGGTGGTGGGTTGGTCTGATTTCGCCATGGGCTCTCACTTGCAAGCGCGGAGAACGGGAACCCGGCGGATAATGCCGCAGGGCGGGAAGAGTACGCAACGCAACAAAATAAGCATTTTCAAAGGGGTCACGCTACCGTTTTGTGCGCCACGGTTAATCGGGCAGCAAAAACGTGCTTGCGAAAGCGCCAAGAACGCTATTTTGAATGCGTTGCGGCATGAATTCGGTCGCCGGCCGATTGACATGCCTCAACGACGTTAACAGGATGCCATTCGAGACTGGCGAGCCGTTTCCCCAGCCCCGCCTGCCCCCTTTCAACACCAGGAGATGCCCATGTCAGACGATGTCGTCATCGTCAGCGCCGCCCGCACCCCGGTCGGAAGCTTCAACGGAGCGTTCGCGACCCTTCCCGCCCATGACCTCGGCGCCATCGCCATCAAGGCCGCGCTGGAGCGTGGTGGCATCGAGCCTGGCCGGGTCTCCGAAGTCATCATGGGTCAGATCCTGACCGCGGCTCAGGGTCAGAACCCGGCCCGCCAGGCCTCGATTGCCGCCGGCATTCCGGTGGAGAGCCCGGCTTGGGGCGTCAACCAGCTTTGCGGCTCGGGCCTGCGCACCGTCGCGCTCGGCTACCAGGCGCTGCTCAACGGCGATTCCGAGATCGTGGTCGCCGGCGGCCAGGAATCCATGAGCATGGCTCCGCACGCCCAGTATCTGCGCGGCGGCGTCAAGATGGGCCCGGTCGAGTTCGTCGACACCATGATCAAGGACGGCCTGTGGGATGCCTTCAACGGCTATCACATGGGGAATACGGCCGAGAACGTCGCGCGCCAGTGGCAGATTACCCGCGCCCAGCAGGACGAATTCGCGGTCCACTCGCAGCAGAAGGCCGAGGCGGCGCAGAAGGCCGGCAAGTTCAACGACGAGATCGTTCCCGTCACCATCAAGACCCGCAAGGGCGACATCGTCGTCAGCGCCGACGAATATCCGCGTCATGGCGCAACGCTCGACGGGATGGCGAAGCTCAAGCCCGCCTTCGAGAAGGAAGGCACGGTCACCGCGGGTTCGGCCTCCGGCATCAACGACGGCGCCGCTGCTGTTGTGCTGATGACGGCGAAGCAGGCCGCCAAGGAAGGCAAGAAGCCGATCGCGCGCATCGTGTCCTGGGCGCAGGCCGGCGTCGATCCGAAGATCATGGGCTCGGGCCCGATCCCGGCCTCGCGCGCCGCGCTGAAGAAGGCTGGCTGGAGCGTCGGCGATCTCGACCTGATCGAGGCCAACGAGGCCTTCGCGGCGCAGGCCTGCGCCGTCAACAAGGATCTCGGCTGGGACACCTCGAAGGTCAACGTCAACGGCGGTGCGATCGCGATCGGCCATCCGGTCGGCGCTTCCGGCGCACGCGTGCTGGTGACGCTGCTGCACGAGATGCAGAAGCGCGATTCGAAGAAGGGCCTCGCCACGCTGTGCATCGGCGGCGGCATGGGTATCGCGATGTGCCTGGCGCGCGACTGAAGCTGACATCTAACTTACGTGTCACTTGCGCGTGCGCTGCACACATAGATGAGTGCATCGCACGCGACTAAAAAGGCGGCGGTTGCAAATCAAATATTCTTCGCAACAGCGCCAGCCTCGACTAAATACAAACGCCCGGCTCGACGCCGGGCGTTTTGTTCTTGATGTCCGTCAAACCAACCGCATAATCCGCATCTAAAACGATCACTCAGAAACGTCCGCAGAGTCCAAGGGAAGGAATACGATATGGCACGTGTTGCACTGGTGACGGGTGGTACGCGGGGCATCGGAGCTGCGATCAGCAAGGCGCTGAAAGCGGCCGGCTACAAGGTCGCGGCGAGCTATGCCGGCAATGATGCGGCGGCGGAGAAGTTCAAGGCCGAGACCGGCATCGCCGTCTACAAATGGGACGTCAGCAATTTCGATGCCTGCGCCGAAGGCGTGAAGAAGGTCGAGGCCGAGCTCGGCCCCGTCGACGTGCTCGTCAACAACGCCGGCATCACCCGCGACACCGCCTTCCACAAGATGACGCTCGAGCAGTGGAACGCCGTCATCAACACCAATCTCGGCTCGCTGTTCAACATGACGCGCCAGGTCATCGAGGGCATGCGCGCGCGCAAGTTCGGCCGCGTCATCTCGATCTCGTCGATCAACGGCCAGAAGGGGCAGTTCGGCCAGGTCAACTATTCTGCAGCAAAGGCCGGCGACATCGGCTTCACCAAGGCGCTCGCGATCGAGAACGCCAAGGGCGGCATTACCGTCAACGCGATCGCACCGGGCTACATCAACACCGAGATGGTGCAGGCGGTGCCGAAGGACGTGCTGGAGAAGAATGTCATTCCGCAGATCCCGGTCAATCGTCTTGGCGAACCGGAGGAGATCGCCCGCGCGGTGGTGTTCCTCGCCGCCGACGAGGCCGGCTTCATCACCGGCTCGACGCTGACCATCAATGGCGGCCAGTATCACGCCTGATATGGCGTCAAGCCTGTAGATTCAGGCGCGACAAGGCGATAGTGAAGACGAAATGCCCGGCCTCGTGCCGGGCATCATCGTCCTCAGGGCCTTTCGATTGATGACCCCGCGCACAGCCACACTGATCGGATTGACCGCGATCCTGATGTGGTCGCTGCTATCCGTGATGACGGTGGCGACCGGAAAGATTCCGGCGTTCCAGCTCGCCGCCATGACGTTCGCGATCGGCGGTCTCGTCGGCCTCCTCACCTGGGTCGGCCGTGGCGATGCGGCGAGGAGCTTGCGTCAGCCGCTGGTCGTGTGGGTCGTCGGCGTCGGTGGCCTGTTCGGCTATCACGCACTGTATTTCCTGGCGCTGCGCTTTGCGCCGCCGGCCGAAGCCGGTCTTTTGAATTACATGTGGCCGCTCCTGATCGTGCTGTTCTCGTCGTTCCTGCCGGGCGAGCGGCTTGCGGTGCATCACATCATTGGTGCCGTGCTCGGCCTCGTCGGCACCGTGCTGCTGTTCGCCGGGAGCACCTCCGGCTTCGCGCCGGGCCAGCTGCCGGGATTGATTGCGGCGTTCATCGCGGCGTTCGTCTGGGCGGCCTATTCGGTGTTGTCGCGGCGATTGAAGGCGGTGCCGACCGATGCGGTCGCGGGCTTCTGCCTTGCCACCGCCGCGCTTGCCGCGCTGATGCATGGTCTGCTTGAAACCACGGTGTGGCCGGAGACGACGCTGCAATGGCTCTCCGTGGCCGCTCTCGGCATCGGCCCCGTCGGCGCCGCGTTCTACGCCTGGGACATCGGTATGAAGCGCGGCGACATCCGCGTGCTCGGCGCCGCATCCTATGCGACGCCGCTGCTCTCGACCGGATTCCTCATCGCCGCCGGTTTTGCAAAAGCCAGCGCGAACATCGCCATCGCCGCGATCCTGATCGCCGGCGGCGGCCTGATCGCGGCGAAGGATATGGTGCTGCGGAAGCGGTGACAGTTGTTGTCGGGCTCGCTGCCATGCGGCGCCAGGGAATGACAGTGCGCCTTACGGCTCCCAGTCCTTCGGCGCGAGCTCGAATTTTGCGAACTCGAATGCGGGCGCCACGGTGCAACCGACCAGCGTCCACTCTCCCATGCTCTCCGCCGTCTGCCAGGCATTCGCCGGCACGATTCCCTGCGGCCGTTCGCCGCTCACAAGGTCCGTGCCGAGCCGCACCTCGTGTTGCGAGCAGCCTTCATGCGCGATGCGCAGCGTCAGCGGGCTGCCGGCGTAGTAGTGCCAGGTCTCCACGGCGTCGATGCGATGCCAATGCGAGCGTTCGCCGCGCGCGAGCAGGAAATAAATGAGGGTCGAGCGCGACCGGCCGTTAGGGTCCGTGGTCTGGTCGCGAAACGTCTCGCGGTAGTGGCCGCCTTCGGGATGCGGGCGGAGTTCGAGGCGTGCGATGATCTCGGCTGCGGTCGGCATCGATCCCCGTCAGGATTTCTTCTTCAGGATTTGTTCTTGCGCTCGCGCAGTTCGCCAAACACCGCGGCAGCGTCCGCGCCCTTCATGTGTAGCCTGGTTGCGACCGATGGTTCATCAGCACGCAGGAACACGTTTGCTCGCTTCTCGTCACCAAGCAGTGATGGAATGGTTGGCCTATTCTCGGCCCGCAGCTTCGCCACTTCCGCCGCGCGTGCCTGGAGCGCCACATTGTCGGGGTCGATGGTGAGCGCGAACTTGACGTTGGACGCGGTGTATTCGTGCCCGCAATAGAGCTTGAAGTCGTCAGGCAGCGCCCGCAGCTTCAGAAGCGAGTCCCACATCATCGGGTAGTCGCCTTCGAACACGCGGCCGCAGCCGATCGAGAACAACGTGTCGGCCGCGAACAGCGTCTTCTCATTGTCGAACACGTAGGAGATGTGGTCGAGCGTGTGGCCGGGCGTCTCCAGAACGCGCCCCAGCAAGCTGCCGACCTTGACGATGTCGGCATTGGCGACGCGCAGGTCGACGTTGGCGATCTCAGTCGTCTTGTCATGCGGCGCGACGACGCGGCAATTGTATTTCTGCTTGAGTTCGGCGACCCCGCCGACATGATCGCCATGATGATGGGTGATCAGGATGTCGGTGAGCTGCCAGCCCTCGCGCTCAAGCGCCTTCAGGATGGGGCCGGCCTCCGGCGCGTCGATCGACGCCGTCGCCTTGGTTTCCACATCGTGGATCAGATAACCGAAATTGTCGTTTAAACAGGTGAAAGTACGAATTTCGGCGGCCATGTCATCTCCATCGCGCTCAGCCCCGCAGACAAATATGGCGTTAACGTTGCGCAGGCAATGCAATATTCCGGGCGCGGGAGCCGCCTCGTGCATGTTACATTGCCGTCATGACCATTGATGTCGTCGACCTCCGCGAGTTCTACTCCCGTCGCCTCGGGATTGTGGCGCGGCAAATGATCAATCGCGGCATCAGGGAGCGCTGGCCGACCGCCGCGGGCCAGCGTGTGCTCGGCATCGGCTATCCCACCCCTTATCTCGGCCTGTTCCGCGAGGACGCGGAGCGCTGCATCGCCTTCATGCCGTCGGCGCAGGGCGTCTTGAAATGGCCGACGGGCCGGCCGGCGCTGGCCTCGCTGGTCGATGAATTCTCGCTGCCGCTTCCTGACGCCGCGGTCGACCGGATCCTGCTAATTCATGCGCTGGAGATGTCGGACGATCCGGCCGCGCTCTTGCGCGAGGTGTGGCGGGTGCTGTCGCCCTCCGGCCGCGTGATCGCGGTGATCCCGAACCGGCGCGGGGTATGGACCCGCACCGACAGCACGCCGTTCGGTCACGGCCGGCCCTATTCGCGCTCGCAGATCACCGACCTGTTGCGCCAGACCTGGTTCACGCCGACCGCCTGGGGCGAGGCGCTGTTCATGCCGCCCTATGCCGGCGGCTGGGTGCTGAAATCGGCGCAGGTGTGGGAGCGTGCGGGCGCGGCGCTGTCGCTGCCCTTTGCCGGCGTGCACATTGTCGAGGCGACCAAGCAGGTCTATCGCGCGATCCCCGCCAAGCGCGAGCGCGCGCGGCTGATTCCCTCGTTGAAGCCGGTGCTGGTGCCGTCCTCGACGGTGACGCGCACTTGAAAACAAATCGTCCCGGCGCGAGGCCGGGACGATTGCAGATCAGAAGAAGCTTACTCGCCGGAGGCGACTTCGTCGCTGGAGCCGGCCGGAGCCGCCTCGCGCTCGGGGCGCGGGCCGTGCGGCCGGCGGCGCCGCCGCGGAAAGCGTTCGCCGCCACCGCCGCCTTCCAGGCCGCCCTGACCGCCATTCGCGGCACTATTCACTTGCGGCTGTGCGCCGGTGATGAAGGAGGGCAGGCGATCGACGCTGCCGGCGTCGGCAACGACGGGCTGCGGCTGGTTCAGCGGCAGCGGCTGCGGCTGATATTGCGGCTGCGCACGATGGTCGCGTTCGCGATGTTCGCGGGGCTGCTGGTTGTCGCGCTGATAGGGCTGCTGGCCGTCACGCGGCTGATGATCACGCTGGTGATCGCGCTGGCCGTCGCGGTCGCGCATGAAGGGCTGTTGCTGCTGCGGCGGCTGCGGGACGAAGCCCGGCTCCTGGCCGAAATTCGAGAAATTCTCGCCGTCGTCCTCGCTGTCGTCGCCGCTGTTGCTGACGGGCTCGTCGCCGCGCGGCTGCTGGTTCTGGCGGAACTGTTCCTGGGCTGCCGCGATCAGGCGGAAATAATGCTCGGCGTGCTGGTAGTAGTTCTCGGCGGCGACCGGGTCGCCGGAAGAGCGCGCATCGCGCGCGAGCTGAAGATATTTTTCGGCGATGTGCGAAGCCGTGCCGCGGATCTTGATGTCGGGTCCGTTCGATTCGTAAACCCGGGTCATCGGGTTCTGGCCGCGCCGGTTGTTGTTGTTGTTATTATTATTGTTATTGCGGTTGCGCATCCGCTGCTTGTTCTGACCGTTTCTCATGTCCTGCCTTTAATTCCAGCCCTAAAGGTTGCACGCATTACTGATTGCTCGGAGTGACCTGATGACAGCGGTTCACATCTCTCATGCGCACCGCGCGCAAGAGCGGCTTGAACCCTGCCGATGTCCGTCGACCGTCGCGTTCAACAAAGACGCGTTCCCCACCCGCCAGCATCCATTGCCAGCGAACCCATTCATATCGCCTGCCGAAACAAGCCCAGCTTTGTTGCGTAAGTCTTCAAGCGCAATATCAGGCTTTCGTTCACTTTGCGGTCGGAGAGCAGCGCAGCTCCAATGGCCATCGCGCTCAACAGGACCTGCGGCTTGGAACCTTTAAATCAGTAAAGCTCTCGCCCGAGAGCCCGGCTTTTGCCCGTAGGTCTACGGGGCCGGCACCGATGTGTTGACCGGAACGTAGTCGTTCCCAAGGGATATTCCAAGAGGTTTTTTGCAACCCAATCCGGCTTTTATGGGGGCATTTTTCGGGCCGAAACCGCCCGCGGGATGCCCGCCAAATCGGCCTTGGGCGGCCTGTCCACAGACAACGCGGCGGCCGTCATCAAGGTTTCAATATCGCGGGCCTGCCCTTGCCCCGCCTCGACGATCAACGCCCCGCCGGGGGCGAGCCGCTCGGCCGCCTGCGGGATCAGGGCGCGGTAGGCGTCATAGCCGTCATTGCCGCCGTCGAGCGCCAGATGCGGATCGTGCTCGCGCACATCGAGGCTCAGTTTCGGAATTTCCCCTGAGGGAATATAGGGCGGATTCGACACGATGAGATCGAACGGGCCGCGCAGCGCCGCCGCATAGGAGCAGGCGACGAAGCCGGAACGATCGGCGAGGCCCAGTGCTGCGGCATTGCTCCGCGCGGTGTCGAGCGCGGAGAGGCTGAGATCGGTTCCGACACCGAAGGCATCGGGAATTTCGTGCAGCAGCGCGAGCAGGATCGCGCCGGATCCAGTGCCGATATCCGCGATTCGCGGGCGCTGCCCCGATATCGCGGCCTCCCGAAAGATTTCCAGTGCCAGTTCGACCACGGTCTCGGTGTCCGGCCGCGGCACCAGCGTCGCTTCGGACAGTTGGAACGGCAGGCCCCAGAATTCGCGCGCGCCGAGAATGCGGGCGACCGGCTCATGCGCGAGCCGGCGCTGCGCATAGGCTTCGAGCCGCGCGGCCTCTTCGGGCGTGAGCTGGCGCGCCGCCTGCGTGACGATGCCGGTCAAATCAAGCCTCAGCGCGGCTCCGACGAGCAGGCGCGCGTCGAGGGCGGGCTCTTCGATGCCGGCCGATTGCAGCCGCGCCGCAAGCGCGCGCCGCGCACTCTCGATGCTGTGTCCGGAATCGAAACCTGTCGCCAATGGAGCCATCCTGCCTGGTATCGTGGATAGATCGGCGGCATTGCTTGCGTCAACGGAAAGGAGCGCGTCTGATCGCATCTCGCAGCCAGCGAGGGATCCATGGCGGCTTACGACGATCAGAACGTCTTCGCAAAGATCCTGCGCGGCGAGATTCCCTGCTTCGAGGTTTTCAGCGACGACCGCAGCCTCGCCTTCCTCGACATCATGCCGCGCTCGCCCGGACACACGCTGGTCATCCCCCGGGCGCCGGCGCGTGGCATCCTCGACATCGCGGATGACGATCTCGCCGCGGTCGCCCGAACCGGCAAACGGATCGCGATTGCAGCGATGAAGGCGTTCGACGCCGAGGGTATCATCCTGCAGCAGTTCAGTGAACCGGCGAGCGGGCAGGTGGTCTTCCACCTGCACATGCACGTCATGCCGGTCAGGGCCGGAATCGAGCTGCTGCCGGCGCAGACGCGCAAGGAAGACATGGCCGTGCTCGCGGCTCACGCCAAGCGGATGATTGCGGCGCTTGGCAGTTGATCGAGATAGCGCTGCAGCAAGACCGTAGGACGGGTAGAGCTGTTGCGAAACCCATCATCGAGACAAACTCGAAATCGACTGGCGCAGCTTCGCTCCACCGAAACTGCGAGCCAGCGATCTTTCATCGAACCTTCATCAGTTCCTGTTCAGCGGGCGGGGTCGAAGGGGAGAGCCAATCGGACATTCGAGCGCGGCACGATCCCAGCGTCCGACATCAGCTGCTGCCTGATAGGTGGTTTGCAGAAACGCCATGAGCGTGGCCTCTGGCTCGCTGGATTTTCGCACAAGGTCGTAGGGCAGGAGATATTCGCCGAGCTTCCGATCGAAGTATGCGCCCGCCGGCATGACCTGTCCGTCAGCAAAGCCATTCGGGGTGGGGTAGGCATAGGAGTAGAAAGCCGCAAAGTCTGTGCCACCTCCGCCCGGCCAAAAGCCGGCGGACGAGACCTCATCGCTATAGGCCTCGCGTGTCACGACGTCCGGCAAACCCGGGACGCCACCCGGGTGAAGCGGAGCGGAACGCCCAGAGAAGCGCGTCACCGCGAGATCGAAGCTGCCCCAGAAGAGATGGACCGGACTGACTTTCCCGATGAATCCCGTCCGAAACCGATAGAACACTCCGCTGATCGCGACGAGGGCGCGGAAGAACCGCGTCACGGCGTCTGCGTCATAGGGCCTGATCTGGCGGTCCTCCGTGAACGGGATCGGATCCGGGACCTCACTGGGCCGACCGTCAAATTCTGGTGTTCCGCCGAGATGTTCTACCAAATCACAGAACCGGGCGTGAAATTCGGCGACGGACATTCGCCCGAGCGGCATTTCCGCCCTGCGCCCATCAGCTGCTTCTCCGATCAGGACGTGACGGGAGAGATCGAAGACGATCTCGATACCTGATGCGTCTGGAATCAGCGAAGTCGTGAGCCCGCGTGCATTCACGTAGAAGGTCGCGTGCCAGGAATGGTTGACCCACGGCGTTCTCGCGAGCCGATACTTGCCGACAATCTGGCAATACAGATGAAGCGCGGAACAGGTTTCGCGCCATGCCTCGAAGGGAATCTCCGGCCAGATCGCGCTCATAGCGTCTCCTCCCTCAGGTTCGGTTCGGCTTGGCAAGACCTCACCTCGGCTAAAGGCGACCCTGTGTCCGCTTTGGGCCCAAGGCGACATTCCGGGGGCGAGGCCGCATGCTGCGCCCTCGAAAGCAGATATCCCGGAGTTTAGGGGGACTCGACCTAGACGCCAAGGTATCGCTGCAGCAGCTCCGGCTGGACCTTGAGCTCCTGCGCCGGTCCCTCGTGCACGATGTGGCCGTTGTTGATGATGTAGATCCGCGTCGCCAGCGCCAGCGTCGCTGCCAGATTCTGCTCGACCAGCACGATGGTCTGGCCGGCGGCCGCGAGCTCGCGGCAGGCCTTGACCAGATCGTGGACGATGACGGGCGCGAGCCCCTCGAACGGCTCGTCCAGCAGCACGATCTTGGGATCGCGCACCAGCGCCCGGGCGATCGCGAGCATCTGCTGTTCGCCGCCGGAGAGCTCGGTGCCGCGGTTGTTGCGCCGCTCCTTCAGCCGCGGAAACATCTCGTAGACGCGCTCGAGCGGCCAGCGCTTCGGTGCGGTGATCCCGGCGAGGACGATGTTCTCCTCCACCGACAAGCTGCCGAAGATCCGGCGCTCCTCGTGCACGAGCTGCATGCCGGCCTGCGCGATTCTGTGGCTCTTGCGTCCGGCGATATCGATGCCGTCGAACTTCACGCTGCCGCTGCGGGGCGTCACGACGCCCATCAGGCTCTTGAGCGTCGTGCTCTTGCCGGCGCCGTTCCTCCCGAGCAGCGCCACCACCTCGTGCCGCTCGACGCGCATGGCGACGTCGAACAGGATGTGGGAGTCCCCGTAGTAGCTGTTCAGGCCGTTGACCTCGATCAGGCTCATGCGGCGATCTCTCCGTGAACGCCGCCGAGATAGGCTTCCTGCACCGCGGCGTTGGTCCTGATTTCCTCCGGTGTGCCGTCCAGCAGCACCTTGCCCTCCTGGAGCACCGTCACGCGCTCGACCAGCTCGAACAGCGAATCCATGTCGTGGTCGATGATGATCATGGTGCGCCCGCGCGCGATCGATTTGAGCAGCTTGACGGTCTCGACCCGTTCGCGCGGGCTCATGCCCGCGAGCGGCTCGTCGAGCAGCAGCAGGCGCGGCGAGGTGGCGAGCGCAAGCCCGATCTCCAGCCGGCGCTTCTCGCCATAGGCGAGCTCGGATACCGGCGTATCGGCGCGGCGGGTCAAATTGACCAGGGCAAGCGTGTGCTCGACCTGCTCCGTCAGGCCCTTCACGCCCGAGAGCTTGCGGAACAGGTCGAGCCGAAATTTGCCGCGCAGCTCGGCGAGTGCTGCGATCGTCAGGTTCTGCCGCACCGTGAGGCCCGTGAAGAGCTGGTTGACTTGGTAGCTCTTGGTGAGTCCGAGCTGGCAAACCTCGGTGACCTTCAATCCCGTGATGTCGCGGCCCTCGAACACGATCCGGCCGGAGGTCGGCGCGATCTCGCAGGTCAGCATCTTGAAGAAGGTCGATTTGCCGGCGCCGTTGGGCCCGATGATGCCGCGCAGCTCGCCCTGATTGACGCTGAAATCGATGTCGCTGTTGGCGACGAGACCGCCATAGCGCTTGGTCAGGCCGGTGGCTTTCAGGATCGGCCCGGAATAGGCGGGATGCGCGACCTCCCTGGCCTGCATCGGTGCAGGCGGAGCTTGCTGTGGCGTCTCGATCTCGGCCTCCACCTCCGTCTCCGCAGCCTTCCGCGCTCGCTTGCCGGACACGAGGCCGTAGAGATCGACGAGGCCGCCCACAATGCCGCCGCGCAGGAAGCAGACCAGCACCACGAACACGACGCCCAGCACGAGCTTCCAGGCCGCCCCGAGGCCCAGCGCGGACTGGAGGAAATCCTGAAGGAAGAGCCAAACTGTTGCGCCGACCAGCGGTCCGAACAGCGTGCCGCGGCCGCCAATGGCGGTCTGCATCACGAGCTGGCCCGAGGTGTCGAAAGTGAAGGCGTCAGGCGGCATGAAGGCCTGCAATACGCCGAGCAGGCCGCCGGCGAAGCCCGCATAGGCCGCAGCGATCACGAAGGCGGTCAACTTGTAGCCGTGGATGTTGTGGCCGACGGCGGTGGCGCGCAGCGGATTGTCCCGGATCGCGCTGAAGATGGCGCCGACCGGCGAGCGGACGATCCTGAGCGCGATGATGACGCCGATGAAGTAGCACAGCGCGATGAACTGATAGAGCGACCAGCCATTGGTGAAGTGGATGGTGGTGAAACCGAGATTGAAGCTCGGTGTCGGCACGCCCGGCAGGCCGTTCTCGCCGCCGGTGAAATCCGAGAGCGGATTGAACTCGACGAAGAAGAACACCTCCGCGATCGCCACCGTGATCATGGCGAAATAGATGCCGGTGCGGCGCAGCGCGATCAGGCCGATCAGGTAGCCGGTCGCCGCCGCCGCGATCATGCCGATGATCAGCGCGCCCAGCACGTTGCCGAAGCCCGCGCGGGTCAGGAGGTAGGCCGCGACAAAGCCGCCGGTGCCGTAGAAGGCGGACTGGCCGAACGACAGCAGGCCGGTGAATCCGAACAGGATGTCGAAGCCGAGACCGAACAGGCCCCAGACCAGAATCCGGTTCACGGTGTTCGGGGCGAAGCCGAGATGAGGCAGCACGAAAGGGGCTGCGATCAAACCGATCGCGGTCAGGGTCTCGATCAGGAACGGGCGTTGCTTGAGCATCAGGAAATCGCTTACTCGCGGCCCTGGACGCCGAGCAGGCCATGCGGTCGCACCACGAGCACGAGCGTCATCGCCGCAAACAGCATCACATAGGCGTAGCCGGGGTTGAACATGGAGGTGACGCTGATGATCTCGCCGGCGATCAGGCCGCCGAGGATCGCGCCCGGAAACGAGCCGACGCCGCCGATCACCACCACCACGAAGGTCTGGACCAGGATGTCGTCACCGATGCCCGGTGTCAGCGACACCACCGGCGCATTGACGATGCCGGCAAATCCGGCGGCCATCGCGCCGATGCCGAACACGACCATGAAGACGCGGTAGACGTTGATGCCGAGCGAATCGACCATCACCGAATCCTCGATGCCGGCGCGCACGATCATGCCGAGCCGGGTCCGGTACAGGACGATGAACAGTGCGCCGAGGGCGACCGCGACGATGCCGACGACGGCGAGGCGGTAGGTCGGATAGAACATGAAGCCGAGATTGGTGATGCCCTGGAACAGGGCCGGCGGCGGCACCAGCTGCGACTGGCTCGAGAAGATCAGGCGCACGAGCTCGACGAAACAGATGCCGAGCCCGAAGGTCACGAGCAGCTGATCCTCGTGCGGGCGATGATAGAAATGGCGGATGATGACGCGTTCCATCGCGACGCCGAGCAGCATCACGAACAGCGAGCCCGCGATGACGGCGATGATGAAGGACTCCGTGTACTGGTAGGCGACGAAGCCGGCATAGCCGCCGATCATGAACATCGCGCCATGCGCGAGGTTGAGCACGCCGAGCGTGCCGTAGATGATGGTCAGGCCGGAGCTGATCAGCGCGAGCAGGGCGCCGAGCGCGAGCCCGTTGAAAAGCTGCGAAACGAGGTTGGGCCAACTGATCATGCGACAATCGCCGTTGTGACGCGCGATGGTGCGCGTCAGAAAAAGGTGACGCCGCAGGACCAGAGTGCAGCCCGCGGCGTCACAGGGGTTAGCGCGGGCTCAGCTGTAATCGCCGGGATGGCAGCCGAACGCGTCCGGCTTCTGCATCAGGCCTTCACCGGGGACGATCTCGACGACGTCGTACCAGTCTTCCTTGCTCTTCATGTCCTTCTGCTGCTTGCCCTTCACGATGATCACCGGGCGGACGCATTGGTGATCCTCGGGGCGGTAATGCACGTCGCCGACCAGGGAGGGGATCGTCTCGCCCTTCTCGTAGGCCTTGATCACGTCGGGCGGATTGAAGCTGCCGGCCTGCTCGCACATGTGGGCCCAGTGCGCGAAGCTGACATAGGCGTTCTCGGCGCCCCATTCGGGCTTGTAGCCGTACTTCTTCTCGAAGGCCTCGTTGAACATCTTGGCGAGCGGGAACTTGTCCTCGATCGTCCACCAATAGTCGGTGGCGGCGTACACGCCCTGCATCAGGCCGCCGGTCTCGCGTGCGATGAAGGGCACCTGGTAGGGGACGACCAGCTTCATCTTGTCGAGCACGCCGAACTGCTTGGCCTGCTGGGTCGACAGTACCGCGTCGTGGCCCCAGTTGACGTTGATGAGCACGTCGGCGCCGGAATTCGCGACGTTCAGCAGATATGAGGAGTAGTCGGGCGCGCCGAGCGGTGCGACCTGGTTGGTCACCGTCGTCCAGCCCGCGGTCGCGAGGAAGTCCTGCATCGACTTGGTGACGGTGTGGCCGTAGGTGTAATCGGGCGTCAGGTAGGCGGCCTTCTTGTTCTTGCCGAACTCCCTCACCATCACCGGGCCGATCGCCGCGGCGGCGGTCTGGCCGAAGAAATTCTGGCGGAAGCCGTAGCGAACGCAGTCCTTGCCGGTGGTGTCGTTCGAGCCGGAAATGCCGCACACGAACAGCACGTGTTCGCGCTGCGCGAGCTTGTTGAGCGCGACCGCGACGGCGCTCGACGTGCCGCCGGTGATCATGATCGCCTTGTTCTCGCTGATGAAGCGCTGCTGCGCCTGCACCGCCTCGTTCGGCTTGGCCGCGGAATCCGCGACGCCGAACTTCAGCTCCTTGCCGAGCACGCCCTTGCTGGTCTTCGGCGAAATCTTCTTGATCAGGTCGTGGCCGCTGTTGATGTGCTCGATCGCGAGCTGGTAGCCCTTGAGCTCGTCCTCGCCCTGCACGGCATAGGTGCCGGTGCGCGGGACCGAGATTCCGATGAACGCGGTGGAACCCGAAACGCCGGCGGGATACGAGCCGATCGCCGGCTTGTCCTCGGCAAAGGCCGGCGTCGCGGGCAGCATCGAGCCGCCGATGAGGCTAGCTGTGGTCTGGAGCAGGCCACGGCGCGAGAGGCCGCGGCGGATGAGATCGTCAGTCATGGTCGTTTCCTCCGAACATCGTTCTTGTTTGCAGGCGCAAGCACGACCTGTCCGGCGCCAGCCGGCCTCGCTGGCCTGCTGCGCCGGGCACGTCACATCCGCGTGTAGCTCTTGGCCCTAAGCATTGCTCGTGAAGTCCTTCTGTCAATTTCGTCTTTGGTCGAACGACGAAAATTATCACGTGAAAACATATCGGATCACGATATATATTAGTCTTTGTGAGTACGAGGCTGGCGGGTTCGGCGAGAGAAATGGCGCGGCAGACGACAGTGGCGAGTGCCCGGAAGCGACGATCCTGGCCGCAGGAGGCGGAGCGGCCGGAGGCCGCGTGGCCCGCGGGGGAGGGCAGCGACCAGCGCGCGGCGCCGCAGTCGGGCGATGCCTCCCGCGTGTCCGAGCCGTGCAGCCGGTCAGCCGGCCGGCGCGGACCCGTCGTCGGCTCCGTCCAGGCCAAGGTCCAGGCCAAGCGCGCGCCCGGCCCGATGCAGAAGCTGAGCGTGCGCGCGCAGAATGTTCTGAAGGAGCTTGCGGTGGAGCTCACCGGCGAACAGCCGCCGAAGGGGAATTGGCTGCCGTCGCGCGAGTTGCTGCTCGCGCTGACGGCCGAGCGCCTTGCGACCACGCGCAACTGCGGTCCTCACACGATGCGGGAGATCGTGGATTGGGCCCAGGGCTGCGGCGTGACCATCAAGCCGGTGATACCGCCCGGCGGCTCGCTGTCGCAGATGTGGGCGGAGTTGATTGCCAATGCGTCGGCCGGGGCCTTGACCAGCGCCGAGATCGCCAGCGCGCTCCAGCGCTCGATCAGGCGAAAGAGCGTTCGCATCCCGATCGCGTTTCAGGTCATCCTGGTGAAGATCCTGCTCTCCAGTTTCGAATAGCCCCCGATATTTGTGCATCCGCGGCGCCGCTCGGTTGGTTCCGCCGGTCCTTCCTTGCTAGTCTCGGCAGCGCCCGCCCGCTTCATCGGTGGGCTCGACGTCGCAGGCAGGAATGACTCAATCGAAGCGGAAGACGACGCGTCCCGCGTCCGCGGCGCCCTCAAAGGGCGGCGCGATGCGCGAGGCCGACTATGCGGCGCTCGCACAGTTCCGCTATCAGCTCCGGACCTTCCTGGCGTTCAGCGAAGCCGCGGCCCAGAGTGCCGGCTTGACGCCGCAGCAGCATCAGGCGCTGCTGGCGATCAAGGGGCTGGCCGCCCCTGACGGCGCAAGCGTCGGCGACATCGCGCGCTTCCTCCTGATCCGGCACCATACCGCGGTGGAGCTGGTGGATCGCATGGCGAAGCTGAAGCTGATCGGCCGGGAAGCCGATCCGCAGGACGCAAGACGCGTCCTGGTCAGGCTGACGGCCAAGGGCGAGCAGAAGCTGCGATCGCTCTCGCGCATTCACCTGGACGAGCTGGGTGCCGCCGCGCCCGCCCTGGCCAGGATCCTGCGATCGTTCCGGGCCAAAGCGCGCTGAGGCGCGGTTCAGGCGGCTGCGCCTTGCGCGGCGAGCTGTGCGGCCTGATGCTCGGTGGTCAGCGCGTCGGTCAATTCGCCGAGCGCTTCGCCGGCGATCACCTGCGGCAGCTTGTAGAGCGTCAGGTTGATGCGATGATCGGTGACGCGTCCTTGCGGGAAATTGTAGGTGCGGATGCGCTCGCTGCGGTCGCCGGAGCCGACCTTCTCCTTGCGTTCGGCCGAGCGTGCGGCGTCGAGGCGCTGCTGTTCGGCATCGTAGATGCGCGAGCGCAGAATGTTCATGGCGGAGGCGCGGTTCTTATGCTGTGAGCGGCTGTCCTGCATCATCACCACGATGCCGGTCGGGATGTGGGTGATGCGGATCGCCGATTCGGTCTTGTTGACGTGCTGGCCGCCGGCGCCCTGCGCCCGCATGGTCTCGATCCGCAGATCGTCGTTCTTGATGTCGACGTCGACCTCCTCGACCTCCGGCATCACGGCGACGGTAGCGGCGGAGGTGTGGATGCGTCCCTGCGTTTCGGTGTCCGGCACGCGCTGCACCCGGTGCACACCGGATTCGAATTTCAGCTTCGAGAACGCGCCGCGGCCCTGCACCTCCGCGATGATTTCCTTGTAGCCGCCGACGGTGCCTTCGCTGGCCGAGATCACCTCGACCTTCCAGCCCTGCAAGGCCGCGAAGCGCTCGTACATCCGGAACAGATCGCCGGCGAACAGCGAGGCCTCGTCGCCGCCGGTGCCGGCGCGGATTTCCAGCACCACGTTGCGGTCGTCCATGGCGTCCTTGGGCAGCAGCGCGACGCGAATCTTCTGGACCAGCTCTTCGATTTTAGGCGTCAGCTCGTCGCGCTCGGCTTCAGCCATGCCGCGCATCTCGGAATCCGTCGCGGGATCGGCGATCAGCGCCTCGGTGTCGGCGAGTTCTTTGACCGCAGAACGATACGCCTTCACCGCCTCGATCAGCGGGGTGAGCTCGGCGAGCTCGCGGGTGATCTGCACGTAGCGTTCGGAGGCGAGCTGGCCGAGCGATTCGGCCTCGAGCGAGGCGTGATGCGCGAGCAGGACGTCCAGTTTGGCTTCGGGGAGTGACGACATCGGTTCAGTCTCAAATGGCGGAAGAGGGCGAGGCGGCGGGAGGGGGCGACAGGCCCGCTACAACGCCAGGCCTTCGGCCTCGGCAAATTCCGTCAGCTTCTGCCGGATCGAGACGCTGCCGGAGGGCGCGTCCAGCAGCGGGCCGAGCATCGCTTCGGCCTTCTTCGCGTCGAGATCGATGACCATCGCCTTGACCGGACCGAGCGCGGTCGCCGAGAGCGACAGCGAACGATAGCCCATCGCGATCAGCGCCAGTGCGCCGATCGGCTTGGAGGCCATCTCGCCGCAGAGCGATAACGACTTCTTTGCATCGTTCGACTTCCGCGCGATCTCGCGCAGCACGCGCAGGATCGGCGCCGACATCGTGTCGAAGCGCTCGGAGACTTTCGCATTGCCGCGATCGACCGCGAACAGGAACTGGAACAGATCGTTGGAGCCGACCGAGATGAAGTCGACCTTCTTCAGGAGCTCGTCGAGCTGGTAGAGCAGGGCGGGCACCTCGACCATGGTGCCGATGTCGATCCGCTCCGGCAGGGTGTGGCCGTGCTGGCGCAGATAAGTCAGCTCGCGCTCGACCAGCGCCTTCGCCGAATCGAATTCGGCGACCTCCGAGATCATCGGGAACATGATGCGCAGCGCGCGGCCGCCGCCGGCGCGCAGCAGCGCGCGGATCTGGCCGCGCAGCAGGCCGGGGCGATCGAGGCCGAGCCGGATCGCGCGCCAGCCGAGTGCGGGATTCTCCTCGATCACCGCTTCCATGTAAGGCAGTGCCTTGTCGCCACCGATGTCGAGGGTGCGGAAGGTGACGGGCTTGGTGCCCGCGGCATCCAGCACCGTGCGATAGAGCGCGAGCTGGTCGCTGGTGCGCGGCAGGCTCTGCCCCACCATGAATTGCAGCTCGGTGCGGAACAGGCCGATGCCGGCGCTGCCGGTGTCCTCGATATGCGGCAGGTCGATCGCAAGACCTGCGTTGATCATCAGCTCGACCTTCTGCCCGTCCTTGGTGACGCAGGGACGGTCGCGCAGCGCGAGGTATTGCGCCTGGCGGCGGGCGCGGAAGCGCACGCGTTCGGCGAAGGCGGCTTCGACCTCCTGCGACGGGCGCACATAGATCGAGCCCGAGGTGCCGTCGACGATGATGGCGTCGCCGGGATCGGCGATGCCCGGCGCGTTCGGGACTTCGCCGACCGCGGGGATGCCGAGCGCGCGGGCCACGATCGAGACGTGGGAGTTGGCGGTGCCTTCCTCCAGCACGATGCCGCGCAGGCGCTTGCGGTCGTAGTCGAGCAGCGCCGCCGGGCCCATTGCGCGCGCGATGACAATGGCATTGTCGGGCAGTTGCTCGCGTGAGGGCGCGTGGTCCTGGCCGACCAGCTGCCGCATCAGGCGGTAGCCGAGATCCTCGAGATCGTGCAGCCGGTCACGCAAATAGGGATCGGTGGAGCGCAGCATCCGCGCGCGGGTGTCGGACTGCACGCGCTCGACGGCGGCTTCCGCCGTGAGGCCGGTGGCGACCGCCTCATGCAGCTTGTGCGACCAGCCCTGGTCGTTGGCGAACATGCGGTAGGCTTCCAGCACCTCGCGGTGCTCGCCGCCCTCGGCAACGTCGCCACGCTCCAGCATGCGGTCGAGATCGGCGCGCAGCTTGGCGAGCGCGGTGTCGAGCCGCTTGATCTCCTTCGGCAGATCCTCGGCGATGTAGTCCTTGATGACGACGCGCGGCTCGTGCAGCACGACATGGCCGAGCGCGATGCCTTCCGAGAGGATGGCGCCGACCTTCTGCGCCGAATGGCGCGCGGCCGGCTCCTGGCCCGGCTGGGCCAGCGCAGACAATTCGCCGGAGGCGATCAGCTCCGCCAGCACCATCGCGGTGGTCTGGAGCGCCTCGAGCTCCTCCTCGACATAATTGCGCTTGGCGCGGTTCTGCACCACCAGCACGCCGAGCGTGTTGCCGGCGCGCAGGATCGGCACGCCGAGGAAGGAGTGATAGATTTCTTCGCCGGTCTCCGGGCGGAACGAGAAGGCCGGGTGGCTTTGCGCGTCGCTGAGATTGAGCGGGGTCGCCTCGCTGGCGACGAGGCCGACCAGGCCCTCATGGGCGCTCAGCACGGTGTGGTGCACCGCCTCGCGGTTGAGGCCTTCGGTGGCGTAGAGCTCGAGCGTGTTGTCAATGCGCAGCACATAGACCGAGCACACCTCGGCCACCATATTGGCGGCGATCAGCACCACGATCTTGTCCAGCCGCTCCTGGGCCGAGACCTGCTCCGCCATGGTTTCGCGGAGCCGTCTCAACAAGACGCGGGGACCTCCCGACGCGCTCCGCATGAACCGTCAATCTCCTCCGTCTGCCTGGCCCGGCGGTATCGGCCGGCGGCTGGCCCAAAATTCCAGAAAAACAACCAAATTGTTCGTCCGGCGCAGGCACAAACACAAATCTACTCAAGATTTAGCGCTTGCACCGAATCAGCGCCGCCTGAACTGGGACACAGTCTGCGGCAGCCCACCCTGTTCGCCGTATAGCGAATTGAGGCTTGTTTTGCCAAGCAAAACGCCTGCCAAACGCGAAGGTGTGTACACCTTCGCGTTTGCTGCGACCGCTAAGAGAAAATTCGTCTAGGCCTGATCGAGACCGTAGAGCGTGTGCAGGGTGCGTACTGCGAGCTCGGTATAGGCGGTGTCGATCAAAACCGAGAATTTGATCTCGGAGGTTGTGATGGCCCGGATGTTGATATTCCGTCCGGCGAGGGCCGAAAACGCCTGGGCGGCGACGCCGGCATGGCTGCGCATGCCGCTGCCGATTACCGATATCTTGGCGACGTCGGTGGCGGTATCGAGCCGGGCATAGCCGATCTTGCCTTTGGCGGCCGTGATCGTGTCCTTGGCACGGGTGTAGTCGGCCGCCGGCACCGTGAAGGTGAGATCGGTGGTCTTGCCGTCCTCGGAGACGTTCTGCACGATCATGTCGACGTTGATGTTGGCATCCGCCAGCGGGCCGAAGATCGACGCTGCCACGCCGGGCTTGTCCTCGATCTGGCGTACCGAGATCTGGGCCTCGTCCTTCGAAAAGGCAATGCCGGTGACGACGTGGCTTTCCATGATCTCCTCCTCGCTGCAGATCAGCGTGCCGGGCGGCTGGTTGGCATGCGGGTCGATATCCTCGGGCTTGTCGAAGCTCGAGCGGACGAAGATCGGCATGTTGTGGACCATGCCGAGTTCCACCGAGCGGACCTGGAGCACTTTTGCGCCCTGGGAGGCCAGTTCCAGCATGTCTTCGAACGCGATCTTGTCGAGGCGGCGGGCCTTCGGCACGATTCGCGGGTCGGTGGTGTAGACGCCGTCGACGTCGGTGTAGATGTCGCAGCGGTCGGCCTTGACGGCGGCGGCGATCGCCACGGCCGAGGTATCGGAGCCGCCGCGGCCGAGCGTGGTGATGCGATTGGTCTCGGGATTGATGCCCTGGAAGCCGGCGATGACCGCGACCTCCTTGCGCTCCCGGAAGCGCTTGATGATCTCGCTGCCGTCGATGTCCTCGATCCGGGCCGAGGCATGGGCGTCGCTGGTCTTGATCGGGATCTGCCAGCCCTGCCAGGAGCGGGCCTGGATGCCCATGCCCTGAAGCACGATGGCGAGCAGGCCCGACGTCACCTGTTCGCCGGAGGCGACGACGGCGTCGTATTCGCGCGCGTCGTGCATCGGCGAGGCCTCGGTGCACCAGGCCACCAGCTCGTTGGTTTTACCGGACATCGCCGAGACGACCACGGCCACTTCATGGCCGGCGTCGACCTCACGCTTCACATGGCGTGCGACGTTGCGGATACGTTCGATATTGGCGACGGACGTGCCGCCGAATTTCATCACGAGGCGGCTCATGACGACGCGTGCATTCCCTCATAAGGATCAGTATGGTGACCCGCACCGGACGGGTGCGGGCGGACACCGACCGCGCGTATACATAGCGGCGGGGCCGGGGGCAAGCGGGTTCCTGCGGGGGCAGGGTAAGGTCCGACCTAAGGTCGGGCTTGGGGGTATGGGTTAACCGAGATCATGGCGCGTTATATCGACGAGATCCTGCAACCGGGCGAGCGGGTGCTGTATTCGACCAATGCGCACTGGATCTTCCATGTCCCGGCGATGATGGCCTGGATCGCGGCTCTGGCCCTGTACGTGGCCTCCCGCCTGATCGACGTCTACAGCGTGATGATTCTGTGCCTGTTCGGCTCCGGTCTGGTGGCGCTGGTTGCCCTTTACTCGACAGTCAAGGCTTGGTTCCATCGCTGGACCACCGAGATCGACGTGACCAATCTGCGGGTTGTGCACAAGACCGGGTTCATTACCCGGAAGACCTTCGAGATGAGCCTCGACAAGGTAGAGAGCGTCGACGTTGATCAGTCGATTCTTGGACGTATTCTCAACTATGGAAACGTGACGATCCGCGGTGTGGGTGAAGGTCGCGAGATCATTGATACAATCGCCTCGCCGCTCGCCTTCCGTAGTTCGATCACCACGCGGTAGGACCGCGCCTAACCATGAGCATGCAGCAAAATACTTCCGCAACCGCAAGCCCGCAGCCGGGCTCGACCGCCGACGCCGCCGAGATCGCGAAATTCTCGAAACTTTCGGCCGAGTGGTGGGACCCCAACGGCAAGATGGCCCCGCTGCACCGGATCAACCCGCTGCGGCTCGGCTATATCCGCGACGCCGCCTGCCGCAAGTTCGAGCGCAACGTGCGCAGCCTCAACTGCCTCGGCGGCCTGCGCGTGCTCGACATCGGCTGCGGTGCCGGCCTGTTGTGCGAGCCGCTGTCGCGCCTCGGTGCCCAGGTCATCGGCGTCGATCCCTCGGTCAGCAACATCGCCGCCGCGAAGCTGCATGCCGACAAGAGCCATCTGTCGATTGATTACCGCTGCACCACGGTCGAGGAGATCGACCCGCGCGAGCGCTTCGACATCGTGCTGGCGATGGAAGTGGTCGAGCACGTCGTCGATGTCGGCGTTTTCCTCAAGCGCTGCGCGGCGCTGCTGAAGCCGAACGGGCTGATGGTGGTCTCGACGCTGAACCGGAACTGGAAGAGCTTTGCGCTCGCCATCGTCGGCGCCGAATACGTCCTGCGCTGGCTGCCGCGCGGCACCCACGAATGGAACAAGTTCGTCACCCCCGACGAGCTGACGAAGTATCTTTTGGACAACCGTCTCGTCATCACCGAGCAGACCGGCGTCGTCTACTCACCCTTCGCCGACAAATGGACCCTCTCCTCCGACATGGACGTGAACTACATGGTCGTGGCGGAAGGGATGGTGTGAGGGGTACGCGAGGCGCGAGCATCGCACCCATGACGTGGGCGTGATTGACCTGCTTCGCCGCTAGCGGCAGGTTGGCCACGGCTTCCCCTCCTACCGCTCCCACCCGCATGTTCACCATCGCCAGCCTCTGGATTCCCTTCACCGTCATTGCTGCGCTAGGCCAGGTCGCGCGCAATGCGATGCAGCGGTCGCTGACGAAGCCGCTGGGGACCTGGGGCGCGACCAATATCCGCTTCCTGTTCGGTTTCCCGTTCTCGCTGCTGTTTCTGGGAGTGGTGCTGATCGCTACCGGCGATCACCTCGGCATGCCGCCGACCGTGTTCTGGCCGTGGCTGCTGCTCGGGGCGCTCAGCCAGATCGTCGCCACCGGGCTGATGCTGCTCGCGATGAACGATCGCTCCTTCGTGGTGACGACGGCGTACCTGAAGACCGAGGCGATCCAGACCGCGATTTTCGGCTTCGTCTTCCTCGGCGATCACCTGACCTGGCTGAAGGTGCTGGCGATCGTGATCGCGACTGTCGGCGTTGTCATCACGGCCCTGCGGCCCGGCGGCGAGAAGAGCTTTGCCGAGCTGAAGCCGACCATCACCGGTCTCGTCGCGGCTGCGGCGTTCGCGTTGTCAGCGGTCGGTTTTCGCGGCGCGATCATCAACGTGCCTGATGTCTCCTTCGTGACGGCGGCGTCGTTCACGCTGGTGCTCGGTCTGTTCGTGCAGACGCTGGTGCTGACGATCTATCTGCTCTGGCGCGCGCCAAAGGTGCTCCAGTCGATCCTGGGATTGTGGAAGCCGTCGCTGCTCGCCGGCTTCATGGGCGCGTTCGCCTCGCAATTCTGGTTCCTGGCCTTCGCGCTGACGGCCGCCGCCAATGTCCGCACGCTCGCTTTGATCGAGGTGCTGTTCGCGCAAGGCGTGGCGTATTACTCGTTCAATCAGCCGATCGCGCCGCGCGAGATTTTTGGTATCGCGTTGATCGTCGTTGGCGTTGCGGTGCTGGTGGGGGCCTAGTTCCTATCTTCCGGCAGCGTCGGCAGCGGCGACACCTCGATGCCTTCGTCGATCAACGACTTTGCCTCGTCGGGCGAAGCCTCGCCATAGATCGGACGGTGCTCCTTGTCGCCGTAATGCATCGCGCGGGCTTCGTTCGCAAAACGCTCGCCGACATTGTCGGCGTTCTTGACGATGTGATCGCGCAGCTCCTTGAGCTTGGCGCGCAACTCGCGCTCCTGCGCCATCATCAGCGAGGTCGGTCCCGACGGCGCGGCCTCGGGCGCAGGCGTTGAAGCCGGCTCCGGCGGCGGCGTCGCCCGTCCGCGGCCCTTCTTGCCGATGATCCGCGGGGCCATGATCGCCTTCTCGACCTTGGCCGAGCCGCAGATCGGGCAAGTCACGAGCTTGCGCTTCACCTGCGAATCATAAGCCGACGAGCTCTGGAACCAGCTTTCGAATGCGTGGCTTCGGTCGCAGTGGAGCGCGTAGCGGATCATGCCGATCCCCGCACGAGGTGGAGATGGTCCGGCCCGGCCTTGGGATCGGCGACGCCGAAGCGGCGGCCGTGCTGGAGCGAGGGGATCGCGCGGCGGGCGGTCTCGACCTTGGCCGGGTCGATCTTGGCCATGATGATCCCGGGCTCGACGTCACCCTCGGCGAGGATCTCGCCCCAGGGGTCGATGATCAGCGAGTGGCCATACGTCTCGCGCTTGTTCTCGTGCAGGCCGGCCTGCGCGGCAGCGAAGATGAAGCAGCCGGTCTCGATTGCGCGCGAGCGCAGCAGGATGTGCCAGTGCGCCTCACCGGTCTTGCGGGTGAAGGCCGAGGGCACGGTGATGAAATACGCACCGCTCTCGGCCAGCGCGCGGTAGAGCGCGGGGAAGCGCACGTCGTAGCAGATCGTCAACCCGACCCGGCCCCAGGGCAGGTCGGAGATCACGGCAGTCTCGCCCGGCTGGTAGTTGGCGGATTCGCGATAGCTCTCGCCGTCCGGCAACTCGATGTCGAACATGTGGATCTTGTCGTAGCTCGCGAGCACACTGCCCTCGGGCCCGATCAGGAAAGAGCGGTTGACCGCTTTTTCGTCCGAGTAGCGCAGCGCCAGCGATCCGACATGAATGTGAATTCCGAGTTCCGCCGCGAGCGCGCGATAGGCCTTCAGCGAGGTGTCGTCCTCTTCGCTCTGGAGGTGCTCGAACAACGCCTTTCGGTTGAGCTGCATCATGTTGCTGACTTCGGGCGTCTGCACGTAGTCGGCGCCGTTGGCGGCAGCCTGCCGGATCAGCCTGGTGGCCTGCGCGAGGCTCGGCTCGGGCATCAGGCCGGTGCGCATCTGGATCATCGCGGCGGTGAAGGTGCGATCCTGGCTCATGACACCGCCTTTACGCTTTCGAGCAGGCCGTCGAGCTTGCCCTCGCGGTCGAGCGCATAGAGCTCGTCGCAACCGCCGACATGGGTTCCGCCGATCCAGATCTGCGGGAAAGTCGAGCCCCCGCCGGCGCGGTCGTACATCTCTTCGCGCCAGGACGGGTTCCTGGCGATGTCGAACTCCGTGAAGGTTGCCTTCTTGCGGGTCAGCAGCGATTTGGCGGCGGAACAATAGCCACAGCCCGGCCTGGTGTAGATTTCGACAGCGTCGGTCATGTCGTGTGGCGCTCTCATGTCATGAAGTCATTGAATTATATGGGACGGGGGCCGCTCTCGACAACCCGGGCGAAGACCAGCACGTCCACCTGGGCCGCCTTGGCGCGCAACAAGGCCCGCGCGCAGGCGTCCAGCGTCGCCCCCGAGGTCAGGACATCGTCGATCAGGACGATGCGGCGGCCCTGGATTTCCGCCTGGCGGTCGGGGGATACCTGGAATGCGCCCTGCACATTGGTGGCGCGCTGGGTCCGCGACAGGCCGATCTGCTGCTCGGTGGCGCGCACCCGGCGCAGCACTTCGCCGCGCACCCTGACACCGCTCTGCCGCGCGATGACGTGCGCCAGCGCCCCGGACTGGTTGTAGCGGCGCCGCCACGCCCGGCGCCAATGCAGGGGAACGGGCACCAGCATGTCGGCTCCGGTGAGCAGTTCGGCGCCCGCGCGCGCCATCCAGCGGCCCATGGCCGGTGCCAGATCGGTGCGGTCCTGGTATTTCAGCGCATGCACCAGGGTGCGCGCGACGTCGTCATAGCGCACCGCCGCGCGTGCGCGCGTGTACGCCGGCGGGCTGGCGATCGCCTCCATCGACAGCATCTCGGGGCCGGGATCGTAGACGAAGGGAATGCCGAGGCGCGGGCAATAGGGCCGTTCGATGAACGACAGCCGCGCCCAGCAGGCCGCGCAGACGCCCTCGCCATCGACCGGCTCCCGGCAGGACACGCACAGCGTAGGCAGCGCAATGTCGAGCGCGAGCCGTGCGGCGCGTGACAGCACGTGGCGGCCGGCCGTCCACGCGGCACGCAACGGCGCGGCGATGGAGCGGGTGGGGGCGGCGTCGGCTTCCATGGGGGCAGGCTAGCGTTATGGGAAGAGCCGCTCAAGCGACTGAATCGGTCTCGTGCCCCGGACGCAGCGCAGCGCTCCCGGCGATGCGAAGCATCGTCCGGTGCGGTGCGCTGCAGAGCCGGGGCCCATCTCACCGCATCGTGCGGTGGTGCCTTCTGGGTCCCGGCTCTGCGCAGCAGCGCTAAGAGCGCTGCTGCGCGTCCGGGACACGAGAGAGGAGATTGCCATGGCGGTCGTGATCGGCGTAACCAGCGGCATGGCCCAGAACCCGCAAACCCCGCCCGCTCTGTTCGATCGCGCATTGCTGCATGCGCGGCAGCGGCGCGCACATGCGCAGGGCGAGGTGACATTCCTGCTCGATCGTGTTGCAGAGGACATGACCGACCGGCTGGCCGCCGTGATGCGGGAGTTTCACGCTGCGGCCGATCTCTGGACGCCCGGAGAGGGGCTCACGGGGCCGCCATCACTTCGGCGGATCGCGCTCGACGAAGCGGGCGCGGAAAAACTGCCCTTTGCCCCGGAAAGTCTCGACCTCGTCGTCTCGGCGCTGGCGCTGCAATTCGTCAACGACCTGCCGGGGGTGCTTGCGCAGGTGCGGCGTGCGCTGAAGCCGGACGGATTGCTGCTCGCAGCGATGATCGGCGGCGACAGTTTAACGGAGCTGCGGCAGGCATTTGCCGCGGCGGAGGCCGAATGCGACGGCGGCGTGTCGCCGCGCGTGGCCCCGTTCGCGGATTTGCGCGACATCGGCGCGCTGTTGCAGCGGGCGGGCTTTGCACTTCCGGTCACCGATGTTGACCGCGTGGTGGTGCGCTACGCCAATGCGTTTGCGCTGATGCAGGATCTCCGCCGCATGGGCGCGGCCAATGTGCTGATCGAGCGGCGGCGCACGCCGACGCCCCGCGCGACGCTGCTGCGGATGGCCGAAATCTACGCCGAACGCTTTGCGGATGCCGACGGCCGCATCCGTGCGACATTCGACATCATCTGGCTCTCCGGCTGGGCCCCGCATGCGAGCCAGCAGCAGCCGCTGAAGCCGGGGTCGGCCAAGGCGAGCCTGGCGGAGGCGGTGAAGAAGGCGGGGAAGGAGTGATCCTCATGGTGAGGAGGCGCGTAAGGCGCGCTTAGCGGACGATGCTTCGCATCGCCGCGAGAACCATGCAGGCCCCGCTCTTGCCGTGTGGCCATCCTTCGAGACGCGCGTGCCGCGCTCCTCGGGATGAGGTCCGTACTCACATCAGCAAGTCGATCAGATGCGGGATCAGCGGGATGTCGGCGGGCGGCATCGGGTAGTCGCGCAGCTTGTTGGCGCGGACCCAGGCCAGGGTCTGGCCTTCGCGCGGGGTGACCAGCCCCTCCCAGCGCCGGCAGATGTAAAGCGGCATCAGCAGGTGAAAGGTCTCGTAGCCGTAGCTCGCAAAGGTCAGCGGCGCCAGGCACGGTTCGGCGACGGTGATGCCGAGCTCTTCGTGCAGCTCGCGGATCAGGCTCTGCTCCGGCCGCTCGCCGGGCTCACACTTGCCGCCGGGGAATTCCCAGAGGCCCGCAAGCGTCTTGCCCTCCGGGCGCTGCGCGATCAGGACGCGCTTGTCGGCGTCGACGAGCGCGCAGGCCACCACCAATGTCAGTTTGAGATCGGCCATCGGCGTTCGCTTAAGACCTGTAATCCCCGTTGATCGCGACATACTCCTTCGTCAGGTCGCAGGTCAGCACGCGGTCGCGACCCTTGCCGAGGCCGAGCGAGACCTTGATCGCGATTTCCGGGGCCTTCATCGCTTCCGACACCTGCGCCTCGTCATAGGACGGATCGCGCGCGCCGCTCTTGGCGACGCGGATGCCGTTGAAGGAGATCGAGAGCTTGTCGCGATCGGCCGGCTCGCCGGCCTTGCCGACCGCCATCACCACGCGGCCCCAATTGGCGTCCTCGCCGGCGATTGCGGTCTTGACCAGCGGCGAGTTCGCAATCGACATCGCGATCTTGCGCGCCGACGCCTTGGTCTTGGCGCCTTCCACGGTGATCTCGACCAGCTTGCGCGCGCCTTCGCCGTCGCGGGCGACCTGCTCGGAGAGATTGGCGAGCACCTGGTTGAAGGCTTTCACGAAGGCCTTCAGGCGGGGATCGCTGGCCCGGCTGATTTTTGGTGCGCCGTGCTCTGCGGCGGCGCCGGTGGCGAAGGCCAGCAGCGTGTCCGAGGTCGAGGTGTCGCCGTCGATCGTCACCGCGTTGAAGGTGTCCTCGACGCCGCTCTTGAGCAGGGCTTGCAGGGCGGCCGGCGCGATCGGCGCGTCGGTGAAGATGAAGGACAGCATCGTCGCCATGTCGGGGGCGATCATGCCGGCGCCCTTGGCCATGCCATTGATGGTGACCTTGGCCTTGCCGAGCTTGACGGTCGCGGTCGCGACCTTGGGGAAGGTATCGGTGGTCATGATCGCCTTGGCCGCGGCGAGATAGTCGCCGGGCTCGGCAGTCTCGGCCAGCCGGCCGAGCACACCGTCGAACTTGGTCGCGTCCAGCGGCTCGCCGATCACGCCGGTCGAGGCCAGGAAGATCTCACCCTCGCTGCATCCGACCGCCTTGGCCGCGATCTTCGCGGTCAGCGCGGTGGAGCTGCGTCCGGTCTTGCCGGTGAAGGCATTGGCGTTGCCGGAATTCACCACCAGCGCGCGCGCCTTGCCGCCCTTCAGCTTGGCGCGGCACCATTCCACCGGCGCGGAGGGGCATTTCGACTTGGTGAAGACGCCCGCGACCGCGGTGCCCTTGTCCATTACCGCCAGCAGCACGTCGGTGCGGTTCTTGTAGCGGATGCCGGCTTCGGCCGTCGCAAGGCGGACGCCCGCGATCACGGGCATGTCGGGGACAGTTTTGGGGGCGAGCGGGGAGACGGAGGAGGACATCGGGGCGCCTTGGTGAGGTCTGGATATGCAGATGGCCGGGCATTTGCCCGGCCATTGCGACGTTAGATACTATTGGCGTCCGCGAAGTGACAGCGAATTCTTACTTCTTCGCGGGGGGCGCCATCTTGCTGTCGGACGGCTTGGCAGGGTCGGCCGGCTTGGCATCCGGTTTGGCATCCGCTGCCGGCTGGTCCGTCCGCTCGACCTTGGCTTCCGCGCGGAGTTTGGCGACGTAGTCGGCCTGGGCCTTGCGGGTGACGTACTGCTCGATCTGGGCCTTGACCTGCTCGAAGTCCGGCGCCTTGCGGTTGCGCTTTTCCTCGACCTTGATGATGTGCCAGCCGAACTGCGACTTCACGGGATCGGAGATCTTGCCCGGCTCCAGCGTGAAGGCCACGGCCGAGAACTCCGGCACCATCTGCTCCTTGGTGAAGAAGCCGAGGTCGCCGCCATCGGCGGAGCCCGGATCCTTGGACTTCTTCTTGGCGAGTTCGGCGAAATCGGCGCCCTTGTCGAGCTCGGCCTTCACCGCCTTGGCCTCGTCCTCGGTCTCGACCAGGATGTGGCGGGCGCGGACCTCCTGCTCGCCGGTGATCTGCTTGGAGGCCTCCTCATAGACCTTCTTCATGGCGTCGGGGGTGGTGGCGGCCTTGCCCTCGTTGGCGAGCAGGCTGTCCATCAGCAGGCGGTTCCGGGCGAACGCCAGGCGCTTCTTGAACTCGTCGCCGTCGGCGACCTTCTTGTCCTCGGCAGCCTTGCTGACGATCTTCATGTCGATCAGGAAGGACAGCACGTTCTCGTCCTTGGTCGCCGGGTCCATCTGGGCGAGGCTCGCCCCGAGTTCCTCCTCGGCCATGGCAACGTCGCTCTTCTTGATTTCCGCGCCATTGACCTTCGCCAGCACCGGATCGTCGGCAGCCCGGCCGGGACCCGCGATCAGCGCCAACGCAAGGCAGCCCACGAGGGCGGTGGCGAGGCCGAAGCGCAGGCCGGTTTTGGTTACCGGGAACGAGGTGGTCATGGAAAATCCTTTTGTTGAAGCAGGGGGCTGCTCTAGCGGGGCGGACACTCGCCCAATTCAGGGGGGCTTGGCAACGCGAAAAGTCTGTCAAAATGATGAATTAGCCGCAATGCGCCCGCCGTTGACAAGGCCCTGACCGGGCCATATCTCTGCCCGGTCGCGACCATGGCGATGGCGTTTATTTTGCTGCGTTTTTGGCCGTTGAACCCAGACTTGCCCAATTCCCACCCATATGGCGGATGACCCCCCGCAGTCCGGGCTCTGTCGCCATCAGGCGTCACGGTGAGTTGATAGGCAGGGGGGTGACAACTTCTTGGCTGCAACGCGGTTGAATCGCGAACACAGGAACTAGGCATGATCGGCGCGCTCGCCCGCAAGTTTTTCGGCTCCGCCAACGACCGGCGGGTGAAGGGATACCAGTCCCGCGTCAACGCGATCAACGCGCTGGAGCCGGAGGTTTCGAAACTCTCCGACGAGGCACTGAAGGCCCGCACCGTCGAGTTCAAGAAACAGCTCGCCGAGGGCAAAACGCTCGACGATCTGCTGGTGCCGGCCTTCGCCACCGTGCGCGAAGCCGCCAAGCGCACGCTCGGCCAGCGTCATTTCGACGTGCAGCTGATCGGCGGCATCGTGCTGCACGAGGGCGACATCGCCGAGATGAAGACCGGCGAAGGCAAGACGCTGGTCGCAACGCTCGCGGTCTATCTCAACGCGCTCGCCGGCAAGGGCATTCACGTCGTCACCGTCAACGACTACCTCGCCCGCCGCGACTCCGGCTGGATGGGCCAGATCTACGGCTTCCTCGGCCTGACCACTGGCGTGATCGTGCACGGCCTGGACGATGCCGAACGCAAGGCGGCCTATGCCTGCGACATCACCTACGGCACCAACAACGAATACGGCTTCGACTATCTGCGCGACAACATGAAGTACCGGCTCGAGGACATGGTCCAGCGCCCGCACTTCTACGCCATCGTCGACGAAGTCGACTCGATCCTGATCGACGAAGCGCGCACGCCGCTGATCATCTCCGGCCCGCTCGACGACCGTTCCGATTTCTACAACACCATCGACGGCTTCCTGCCCAAGCTCGACAAGACCGATTACGAGGTCGACGAGAAGCAGCGTACGGTGACGCTGACCGAAGGTGGCATGGAGAAGATCGAGACGTTGCTGCGCGACGCCGGCCAGCTCAAGGGCGAGTCGCTCTACGACGTCGAGAACGTTTCCGTCGTGCACCACATCAACCAGGCGCTGCGCGCCCACACGCTTTTCACGCGCGACAAGGACTACATCGTCCGCGACGACGAGGTCGTCATCATCGACGAGTTCACGGGACGCATGATGGCCGGCCGACGTTATTCGGAAGGCCTGCATCAGGCGCTTGAAGCCAAGGAGCATGTCCAGGTTCAGCCGGAAAACCAGACGCTGGCCTCGATCACCTTCCAGAACTATTTCCGGATGTACGAAAAGCTCGCCGGCATGACCGGCACGGCGCTGACCGAAGCCGACGAACTCTTCGACATCTACAAGCTCGAAGTCGTGGAGATCCCGACCAACGTGCCGGTCGGCCGCCTCGACGAGGACGACGAGGTCTATCGTACCCAGAACGAGAAATACGCCGCGATCCTGGCCGAGATCGAGCGTGCCAATGCGCGGCTGCAGCCGGTGCTGGTCGGCACCGCCTCGATCGAAAAATCGGAAGTGATCGCCGAATACCTCAAGAAGCACGGCTACCGGCAGATCGATTTCGGCAACGAGAATTCGATGCAGAAGCTGTACGCCGCGGCCCGCGCCGGCAAGCCGGCAAAACTGTTTGCGGTGCTGAACGCGCGCTTCCACGAGCAGGAAGCCTATATCGTCGCGGAAGCCGGCGTGCCTGGCGCGATCACGATCGCCACCAACATGGCCGGCCGCGGTACCGACATCAAGCTCGGCGGCTCGCTCGAGATGCGGATCCAGCAGGAGACTGCCGGCATCGAGGACGAGGCGGAGAAGGCGAAGAAGATCGAGCAGATCAAGGCCGACATCGAGCACTTCCGCGAGATCGTGCTGAAGGCCGAGGAAGAGGTCGAGATCGAGCCGGCGAAGGGTTCGAAGCCCGCCAAGACCGTGAAGAAGCCCGGCGGCCTCTACATCATGGGATCCGAGCGTCACGAATCCCGCCGCATCGACAACCAGCTGCGCGGCCGTTCCGGCCGTCAGGGCGACCCCGGCCGCTCGAAGTTCTTCCTGTCGCTGGAAGACGATCTGATGCGCATCTTCGGCTCGGATCGCCTCGACAGCATGCTGCAGCGTCTCGGCCTCAAGGAAGGCGAGGCGATCATCCATCCCTGGATCAACAAGGCGCTCGAGAAGGCGCAGCAGAAGGTCGAGGCGCGCAACTTCGACATCCGCAAGAACCTGCTCAAGTTCGACAACGTCCAGAACGACCAGCGCAAGGTGATCTTCGATCAGCGCGTCGACCTGATGAAGGACGACAGCGTCGCCGAGACCGTTACCGACATGCGCCACGCCTTCATCGACGACCTCGTCGCCAAGCACGTGCCCGAGCATGCCTATGCCGAGCAGTGGGATGTGGCCGGCCTGAAGGAAGAGCTGAAGCGCGTGCTCGATCTCGACCTGCCGGTCGACGAATGGGCCAAGGAAGAGGGCATCGCCGACGAGGAGCTGCTCACCCGCATCGAGACCAAAGCCGACGAGCACATGGCGGCCAAGGTCGGGCAATGGGGTCCCGACGTGATGCGTTACGTCGAGAAGACCATTCTGCTCCAGACGCTCGACCATCTCTGGCGCGAGCATCTGATCATGCTCGACCATCTGCGCCAGGTCATCGGCCTGCGTGGCTACGGCCAGCGCGATCCGTTGCAGGAGTACAAGACCGAGGCCTTCAATCTCTTCCAGGAGATGAGCGCGCATCTGCGCGAGGCCGTCACGGCGCAGCTGATGCGGGTCGAGATCGTCCCGCCGGAGCAGGAAGCCCCCGTGCTGCCGCCGATGGAAGCGCACAAGTTCGACCCGAACACCGGCGAGGACGAAATGGCGCTCGCCAGCGTCACGCTCGGTGCGCAGGCTTCCGACGCAGCTCTTCGCGATCCGAAGAACCCCGCAAGCTGGGGCAAGGTCGGCCGCAACGAGGATTGCCCGTGCGGCTCAGGCAAGAAGTACAAGCACTGCCACGGGCGGTACGGCTAGCCGCTAAGCTCCGCTGTGAGGCGCGACGTCGGCGCCTCACTCTCCACTGTCGTCGCCCGGCTTGACCGGGCGACCCAGTACGCCGCGGCTTCTCGGTTCAATCAAAACTGTCTCTGGAATACTGGGCGGATTCAAACGGTCGTCGCAACACCAGTTGTTTTCACTCATAACAGCAATTCGTCAAGCGCCTCCGCCGGCGTTTTCCAGCCTAGTGTCTTTCTCGGACGGGCATTGAGGGCCGCTGCCACAGCGGATATCTCGTCGGCGCTATGGATGCTGAGGTCTGTGCCTTTCGGGAAGTACTGTCGCAGCAACCCGTTGGTGTTCTCGTTAGTACCGCGCTGCCAAGGGCTTTGCGGGTCGCAGAAGTAGACCTGGATACCCGCATCGATCTTGAGACGATCGTGCTGAGCCATTTCGGCTCCCTGATCCCAGGTCAGCGAGCGACGCAGTTCTTCGGGCAAGGTGATGACGGTGCGCGTGATCGCGTCGCGCACGGCCTCGGCCCCGTGTCCCGCGAGCGCAGGTCCGTTCTTCGCGCGCGGAGCTTCGCCGTGCCCCGCCAACCGGGGAAGGTGCAATAGCATCGTGAAGCGCGTCGTGCGCTCGACCAGCGTGCCGATTGCCGAGCTGCCAAGACCGAGGATGAGGTCTCCCTCCCAATGTCCCGGCACTGCTCGATCGGCAGCTTCAGCAGGGCGCTCACTGATCATGATCTCCGGCGAGACAAACCCCTTGCCTCGCCTGCGTACGCGCGCCCTGGGCATCCGTAATACACGCCCGGTTCGCAAGCAGGCCGTCAGCTCGCGGCGCAGCGCCCCACGGCCCTGAACGAAGAGAGCTTGATAGATAGCTTCGTGGCTGATGCGCATCGTCTTGTCGTCCGGGAAGTCGATCGGCAAGCGTCGGGCAATCTGCTCGGGACTCCAGGCTTTGGCCCATCGCCGATCCTTGCGTGGGCCATGCCGGCGGCCCTTCCACAGAACGGCGGGACCAGGAACGAGCGCGCCGCTCGGGGCTACGACGCCGCCAGCAAGTCTCTCCTCCACATAAGTGCGCAAGGTTGCATTGAGCGCAAGCTTGGTCGGCTTGGGTCGGCGGGCGGATCGATTCGCATGCCATTGGGCAGTTGTTGCCCGATACTCCAACCCGCCGCCGCGGGTAGCCGCGTTGCGTCGCAGTTCACGGGATATTGTCGAAGCAGCCCGCCCCAGGCGACGTCCAATCTCTTGCCTGGAATGGCCCTGCACCTTGAGGAGTGCGATCTCCTCGCGCTCTACCAATGAGAGGTACCGCCCGGAGAGTACCTTTGCCGAAGATCTGAACATCGCTGGTGGCATGCCGCCCGCCTTTCGGAATAATCTGCTTCCGACAGGTTGTGACAATCCGGCTTCCAGCGCAGCATCCTCGCTGCTTAGCCCCGCGGCAATCGCCAGCCAAAATCTATTCTGTTCATCGCGTCCTGCAACAGACGGCCGTCCTGGCGATGGCAATGGGGCTCGTCCTGACCGCGCCGATCGGCGCCTTACAACGTTCATCGCAACCTCCAACCTCCGAGTGTTGCGACGACCGTTTGAATCCGCCCTGGATCGCCCGATTAAATCGGGCGATGACAGCCGAGTGTGTGGCGCGCAACTCGCACCACATCGTCGTCCTGGCGCTCCGCTTCGCTTGTCCAGGACGACGATGAGATTGAAATCGACGCCGCTCAATTCGAGCTGTCGATCAAGCTCTCCAGCAGCCGCTTCAGTTCGCTCGTCGATTTGTCGCCGTAGCTCTCCAGGATGTGCTCCTCCTGGTCGACCGCGAGCGAGTTGAGCTTCTTGCACAGCACCTTGCCGCGGTCGGAGATGAACATCAAAACCTTGCGGCGATCATTCGGGTCCTGCACGCGATAGACCAGCGTGTCGGAGACCATGCGGTCGATCATCTTGGTCAGCGTCGGATGATTGAGCAGCACCGCGTCCGCGAGTTCGCCCATCGAGTGGCCATCGCCGTCCGACAACACCTTAAGGATGCGCCACTGCTCGACGGGAACGCCTTCCTTGCTCAGCCGCAGTTCCAGCTGCCGGTTGATCTCCCGGTTGGCTTGCGCGAGCAGGTAGGCGAGGTGTTCGGTGATCGGGGAGTTCGGTTTTGCCACGGCTAAGACTTCGTCTTGACCCAAATGAGTGAATGTCTTGCAATCAATGCTGCTTCTATATGCACTTCAATTGTTGAATATTCAATATTTTCAAAATAGGATGATTGCCTAACAAAAGGGCGGATGCCGCGGCCGCCTGCTCATTGTGCTTTCAGGTCTGGTGCCAGACAGGAGTTGGCGTGCACGCGACGGTAAACTTCCCGGCTCACGGCAGTCCGGCGATGCCGCCGTCCTTGCTGCTGAGGAATCTGTCGTCGTCGGGCGCCGATAGCTCGCTGTCGCCGGGCGATCATGCTTTCCTCAGGCGGCGTGGCGCGAACAAGCTGCGCATCGGCGGTTTCATCTGCTGCACGGGATCGCCGGGTGTGTGGGGCCCCTGCGCGACCAACAGCGCGCAACTCGCCGTTGCCGAGATCAACAAGCGCGGCGGCATCCTCGGCCGCGAGATCGAGCTGTCGATCTACGACGCCGGCGGGCCGCTCGACGAGGTGCTGAACCGCGCCGAACAGGCGATCGCGTTCGACGAGGTCGATCTCATCGTCGGGCTGCACACCAGCGCGGTCCGCGTCGGCTTGCGCGACGTCACCACGCGTCACCGCATCCCCTACATCTATACGCCGGTCTACGAAGGCGGCGAGCGCACGCCCGGCGTGATGGCGATCGGCGAGACGCCGCGCTGGCAGAGCCGGCCGTCGATCCACTGGCTTGCCGACGTCAAGAAGGCGTCGCGCTGGTACCTGATCGGCAGCGATTACGTCTGGCCCTGGCAATCGCACCGCGCCGTGAAGAACTACATCAAGGAAACCGGAGGCCACGTCGTTGGCGAGGAGTTCGTCCCCCTCGGCGAGGACAATCACGAGCCGCACCTGGCGCGCATCCGCGCCGCGCGGCCCGATGTCGTGCTGATCTCGCTGATCGGCACCGACAGCGTCACCTTCAATCGTGCTTTCGGCGAATGCGGCCTCGGCGCCACGACGCTGCGGCTGGCGGGAGCCATGGACGAGACGGTGCTGCTCGGCATCGGCGCCGACAACAGCGAGAACATGTTCTGCGCATCCGGCTATTTCTCCGGCATCGGCTCGCGGGCCAATGACGACTTCCAGATCCGCTATCGCGCGATGTTCGGGCCGAACGCCCCGCCGATCGGATCGCTCGGCCAGTCCAGCTATGAAGGCCTGCGTTTCCTCGAAGCCGTGGCGAAAAAGGCAGGTTCGCTGTCGATGGCGCCCATGCTCGCGGCGGGCCGCAACATCGTTTACGGCGGCGCGCGCGGCCCGGTCGTCGTTCGCAACGGCCACGCCCGCATGCAGATGTATCTCGCGGAGGCCGACGGCCTCGACTTCAAGCTGATCAAGCCGGTCTGAGCCTGCTGCGGCAATCCGGACAGCCCCATCTTAAAATAATACTTGAAAAGGAAAATATTTCCGCTTTGAATGTTTCAGCAGGGCCGCTGCGCGCGTCGCGCCAATCGCGGCCGCGCGCAGGGACCGTACCAAGAAACTTCAGGAGAGCGCCGTGACAGTTGTCCTTCCCACGCCTGCCCAACTTCTTGACGTCGCCAAGCAGTGCGGCCTTTCGCTGACCGATGCCGATGTCGCCTCGTTCCGCGGCCTGATGCAGGGCTCGATCGAGGCCTATAATCTCGTCGGCGCGATGCCGGACGAAGTGCCGGAGGTGAAATATCCGCGCACGCCGGGCTACCGGCCCTCACCCGAGGAGAACCCGCGCAACGCCTGGTATCGCAAGTCGACCGTGAAGGGTGCGGCGAGCGGCAAGCTCAAGGGCAAGACCGTCGCGCTGAAGGACAACATCATGCTCGCCGGCGTGCCCATGATGAACGGCTCGGCGACGCTGGAAGGCTATGTTCCCGATTTCGACGCCACCATCGTCACGCGCATGCTCGATGCCGGCGCCGAGATCGCCGGCAAGGTGCATTGCGAATCCTTCTGCATGTCCGGCGGCAGCCACACCGGTGCGGTCGGTGCCGTGCACAATCCGCACAAGATGGGCTATTCGGCCGGCGGCTCGTCCTCCGGTTCCGGCGTCGTGGTCGCGCTCGGCGAGGTCGACATGGCGATCGGCGGCGACCAGGGCGGCTCGATCCGCATGCCGTCCTCGTTCTGCGGCACCTACGGCATGAAGCCGACCTGGGGCCTCGTCCCCTACACCGGCATCATGCCGATCGAGGTCTTCGTCGACCACACCGGTCCGATGACCGCGACCGTCGCCGACAATGCGCTGCTGCTCGAAGTGCTCGCCGGCGACGACGGCTACGATCCCCGCATCAAGGCGCCGAAGGTCGAGGAGTACACCAAGGCGCTCGGCCAGGGCGTCAAGGGCATGAAGATCGGCATCCTCAAGGAAGGCTTCGAGCAGGCGAACGCGGAGGCCGCCGTCAACGAAAGCGTCCGCGAGGCCGCCAAGCGCTTCAAGGACCTTGGCGCCACGGTCGAGATCGTCTCGATCCCGATGCATCTTGTCGGTCCCGCGATCTGGACGCCGATCGGCACGGAGGGCATGACCCAGACCATGATGTATGGCGATGGCTATGGCCTCAGCCGCTCCGACCTCTACTCGACCTCGCTGATGGACTTCCATCGCGGCTGGCGCCGGCAGGCGGATTCGCTATCGGAGACGACAAAACTGTTCCTGATGCTCGGGACCTACATCAACAACAGCTTCGGTCCCCGCTATTACGGCAAGGCACTCAACATCTCGCGTCGCCTGACCGCGGCCTATGACAAGGCGTTCGGCGAATACGACCTGCTGCTGCTGCCGACGACGCCAATGAAGGCGACGAAGCTGCCGGAGCCCACCGCGAGCCGCGAAGACTACGTCGCCCGCGCGCTCGAGATGATCTCCAACACAGCGCCGTTCGACATCACCCATCATCCCGCGATGTCGCTGCCCTGCGGCATGGTCGACGGCCTGCCCGTCGGACTGATGCTGGTCGGCCGCATGTTCGAGGAATCCACGATCTACCGCGCCGCGCATGCCTTCGAGCAGATCGGCGACTGGAAGAAGATGTGAGCGAGGCATCGATGCAGACGGACGGACCAGAGCGTTTTCAAGCGAAGTGGATACCGGTTCGCGTCAAGAAAACGCGTAAAAATAAGAATCCAGCGCATGGCTAACGCGTTCGTCGCGGCGTTCGAAATCCTGAGCTTCGGCGCGATCATCGTCCTGATCGTGCTGGGGCTCGGAATCATCGCCAGCATGATGGGCATCTTCAACTTCGCGCAAGGAGAGTTCGTCCTGCTCGGGGCCTACATCACCTATCTCGCCTACGCCAAGGGCCTGCCGATCTGGGCCGGCATGGTCGCGGCGCCCTTCGTGGTCGGTGCGCTCGGCTTCGTGCTGGAGGCGCTGATCATCCGCCGCTTCTACGCCGCGCCGATCGTGGCGATGCTCGGCACCTATGCGCTCGGCCTGATCATCCGCGAATCCGTGCGCGGCCTGATCGGTGGCTTCTATCTGACCGTGCCCGAGCCGATCGGCGGCTCGATCGATATCGGCGCCATGCATATCTCGGCCTGGCGCTTCACCATCATCGTCATCACGCTCCTGGTGATGGCGGGCTGTTACCTCCTGCTGTCGCGCACGAGTTTTGGCCTGCGCATGCGCGCCACCCTGGAAAATCCCTCGCTGGCGCGGGCCTCAGGCATCTCCACGCCCCTGATGTACGGCGCCACGTTTGCGTTTGGCTCCGCGCTCGCCGGCCTTGCCGGTGCGCTGATCGTGCCGGTGTTCAGCCTGTACGCCGATCTCGGCCTGCGTTTCCTGATCCAGGGTTTTGTCGCGGTGATGGTCGGCGGCGTCGGCTCCTTCATCGGACCGGTGGCGGGCGCCGGCGTGATCGGCACCCTCAGTGCCGCGCTGCCATGGGTGATGGCGCCCGTCGTCGCCGACGTCCTCGTCTTCGTGCTCGCCATTGTCTTCATCAAATTTCGGCCACAGGGCCTCATCGCTGGAAAAGGGGTTTAGTCATGTTCGATCGTACTCAGCTTTCGCGTCGCCGCTTCCTCTCCAATCTTGCCTTTACCACCGGCGCGGTCGCGACCGGCGTCGGAAGCTGGGTGATCCCGGCGCCGTGGGCGAACGCGGCGGAAGGCCCGATCAAGGTCGGTATCGCGACCGATCTCACCGGCCCGATCGCTTATGCCGGCAATGCCGACGCCAATGTCGCCAAGATGGTGATCAAGGAGATCAATACGGCCGGTGGCCTGCTCGGCCGTCCGCTCGAGCTCTATATCGAGGACACTGCGTCGAACGAATCCGTCGCCGTCGGCAACGTCCGAAAACTGATCCAGCGCGACAAGGTCGACATGGTGCTGGGCGGCATCACCTCGTCGATGCGCAACGCGATCAAGGACCCGATCGTGGCGCGCGGCAAGACGCTCTACATCTATCCGCAGCTCTACGAAGGCAAGGAGTGCACACCCTATCTGTTCTGCACCGGGCCGACGCCGGCGCAGCAGTGTGACGAGTTCATCCCCTGGCTGATCAAGAACGGCGGCAAGAAGTTCGCGCTGCCGAGCGCCAACTATGTCTGGCCGCACACGCTCAACGTCTACGCCCGCAAGGTCATTGAGGCGAACGGCGGCGAGGTCGTGTTCGAGGAATATTACCCGCTCGACCAGATCGACTTCTCATCGACCGTCAACCGGATCATCTCCAACAAGGTCGACGTCGTCTTCAACACTGTCATTCCGCCGGGCGTCGGCCCGTTCTTCAAGCAGCTCTATGAAGCGGGCTTCCTCAAGAACGGCGGGCGCCTAGCCTGCGTCTACTATGACGAGAACACGCTCAACATCAACCAGGCCGCCGAGATCGAAGGGCTCGCAAGCTGCCTCGACTATTTCAAGGTGCTGACCAAGGAGAACCCGTTCGACGCAAAAATCCAGGCGGCGTACGAGAAGGACTTTCCCGGCAACTTCCTGTTCGCGGCCGGCAGTGCCGCGACCGGTACCTATCGCGGCCTCAAGCTGTGGGAAGCGGCCGTGAAGGAAGCCGGCAAGGTCGATCGCGACTCGGTTGCCGCCACTCTCGATCACGCCAAGATCGCCGAAGGCCCGGGCGGCCCGGCCGAGATGGTGCCGGGCAAGCGGCACTGCAAGATGAAGATGTACACCGCGGTCGCCAAGGGTGGGAACTACGAGATCGTCGGACGCAGCGACGGGCTCGTCGATCCCAAGGAATGCTGAGGCGGAATGCCGAAGTCGATGACTGTGGTAAGAGAAGCCATCGCCGGCGACGAAGCGGACGGTGCGATGGCTGAACGCGTGGCCGCGGGACAGGCCAAGGAACAGGTCAAGGCAGGACGAAAGGTCCTGCCGATCGTGGAGGGCGTCGTGCTCGTCGCGGCGCTGCTCGCGCCGCTGGTGCTGCAGGACTACCTCACCGTGTTCGCGACCCGCGTGATCATCCTCGCGCTGTTCGCGTTGTCGTTCGATCTGGTCTGGGGTTATGCCGGCATCATGAGCTTCGGCCAGGCCCTGTTCTTCGGCTCGGCCGGCTATGGCGTCGCGCTGCTCGCGCGCGACCTCGACATCACCAACATCTTCGTGGTGCTGCCGGCGGGAACGCTGATCGGCCTCACCTTCGCGCTGCTGCTCGGCGGCTTCCTGCTGCTTGGACGGCACCCCTCCAGCGTCATCTTCGTGTCGCTGGGCACGCTGACCGGCTCCTACGCCGCCGATCGCCTCGCGCGCGGCTGGTACTATCTCGGCGGCCAGAACGGCATCCCCTCGATCGCGCCGATGTCGCTCGGCGGCTACGAATTTACTGAGGGCCCGGCCTTCTACTATCTCGTGCTCGGTATCCTCGTCGTGGTCTACCTGCTCTGCCGCTTCCTGGTACGCTCGCAATTCGGCCTGGCGCTTGCGGGCCTGCGCGAGAACGAGCAGCGCATCGCCTTCTTCGGCTACAAGGTACAGCACCTGAAGGCGATCATCTTCGCGATCGGCGGCGCCATCGCAGGTCTTGCCGGCAGCCTTTATGCCTTCCATGAAGGTTTCGTCTGGCCCAACATGGTCGGCGTCGTCGTCTCGACGCAGGTCGTGCTCTATGTGCTGTTCGGCGGCTCCGGCACGTTGATCGGCGCCGTCATCGGCGCCGTGATCGTCGAGGGCGTCAGCTTCTGGCTCTCTGACAATTATCGCGAGATCTGGCCGATCATCCTCGGTCTGCTGCTGCTGCTCGTGATCCTGTTCCGGCCACTTGGCCTGATCAGCTTTGTGCTCGGCGAGCGCGAACGGGTCGGCAGCTTTGGTGCCAAGCCCAAGGAGACCGTGAAGCGGACTGAGAAGCAGACTGAGAAGGAGAAGCGCAATGCCGCTCCTTGAAGCTGCCGATATCAAGAAGATCTTTGGCAAGCTCACCGCGCTCGACGGCGCCGCGCTGACCGTCGGCGAGAACGAGTTTCACGGCCTGATCGGACCGAACGGCTCCGGCAAGAGCACGCTGATGAAGTGCATTGCGGGGGCCGAAGTGCCGACCCAAGGCAAAGTGAGTTTCATCAACACCGACATCACCGCGTTCACGCCGACCGAACGGGCCCGGGCCGGCATGAGCCTGAAATTCCAGATCACCAGCGTGCTGCCGACGCTGACGCTCTACGACAACATCCTGCTCGCGCTGCAGGCGCAGTCCTCGCTGTTCGATCTCGTATTCTCGCGCACGCGGGACGCGCTGCACGACCAGGTCATGACCATGCTGACGCAGTTCCGCCTCGCCGATCGCGCCTTCGACGCGGCGGCCGCACTGTCGCACGGCCAGCAGCAATGGCTGGAGATCGCGATGGCGCTCGCGGGCAAGCCGAAGCTGCTGCTGCTGGACGAGCCGACCGGCGGCATGAGCCTGGAGGAGCGCCGCGTCACCGGTGAATTGCTTCAGCCGATCAAAAAACATTGCTCGCTCGTCATCGTCGAGCACGACCTCGATTTCATCCGCGACATTTGCGATCGGTTGACCGTGCTCGACCAGGGCAAGGTGCTGGCATCAGGCACCGTGTCGGAGATCCAGGCCAACAAATCCGTTCAGGAGATCTATCTGCGCCGTGCCTGAATTTTTGGACATCAAGCATCTCGACGCGGGCTATGGCCGCAGCCAGGTCCTGTTCGACGTCACCCTCGGCATTCCCTGGCGCGGCGGCGTCGCCGTGCTCGGCCGCAACGGCGCAGGCAAGACCACGCTGATGAAGACCATCGTCGGCGAGCTGCCGGCGTGGAAGGGCGAGGTCGCCTTCGACGGGCGCGACATCAGCCGCCGCGCGACCCAGGAGCGCGTGCGCGCCGGCATCGGCTACGTGCCGCAGGAGCATTCGGTATTCGCGCGCCTGTCGGTGCGCGACAATCTCGCGGTCGGCTCGCTCGCCAGCAAGAAGGACGACGCGGTCGACCATGTGCTGACTATCTTCCCGAAACTCGGCCAGCGCCTCGACCAGCCCGCCGGCACCCTCTCCGGCGGTGAGCGCAAGATGCTCGCCATCGGCCGCGCGATGCTGGGCGATCCGAAGCTGTTGTTGCTGGACGAGCCGACCGAAGGCGTCTGGATCGGAGTGATTGAGGAGATCACCGAGCGCCTGATCGAGCTCGCGAAGAGCATCGCCGTCATCATCGTCGAGCAGCACCTCGACCTCGCGCTGCGCGTCGCCGATTACGCCTATGTACTGGACCGCGGCAGGGTCGCGCTGCAAGGGCAGGCGAACGATGTGCGCGTCAATCCGGAGCTGATGCGGTACCTGGCGCCGTAGGTCGCGCTGCCCGTCTTTGAGTGAGGCGCAGCGCTCTCACTGTACCTCATCAAGGGGAATGACGGCGTCAGGCTGAGATGGATCGGAGAGATTAAGCGGAGCGCCGCCCTTACTTCACCGCCCCAAAGCGGCTGTCGAACGAGTTCGACGACACCACCGGCGCGGCGCCCATGATCTGCGTCGCTTCACTCGCGCCATCCGACACCGACGGCTTCAGCGCCGGCCGCGTCGCGGCGAGGCGCGTGTCCGGCTTCACCGGTTCGGCCGGCTTGGCGGCGGCGACGGCCGGCTTAGGCGCGTCCTTGGACGTATCGCGGCCGGGCACGAACCGGGTCACTGCGGCCTTCAGCCTCGATGTCGCGGTGGGTGGCGTTGCGGGCGCAGCGGCAGGGGCCACGGACGCGGTCGCTTGCGGGGGAGGCGTGGTCGCCGTCGTGTCGGCGGTGCCGAGGCCCATCTTGCGGCCGAGGTTGGAGAAGAAGCCGCCTGACGATTTCTCTTGGGATTTCTCGCTGGCCGGCGCGGCCGCGGCGACGCGGGTGGTGGCGGCGGGCGCGCTGACGGCGACGACCGGCTCCTGGTTCACGGGAGCGGCGGCGACCGCATCGAGATTGGGCTTGGGCGGATTGACGTGTCCGGGGATCGTGCCCGGCGCCTTCGCCATCGCCAGCATCTCCAGGGTCGAGCCTTCGGCGTTCTCCGAGAGTCCGGTCGATCCCTCCGGAATCTTCGAGGCAAAAATCTTGTTCATGCCGCCGTCGATGCCGGTGTTCATGCGCGCGATCGGCGTGCCCTTGGCGACGAGCTTGTTGTATTCGACCTGGTCGCGCGCATCCTTGTCGCGCACCGCGCTGGCGATGTTCTCGGGGATCACATAGGCCGGGCACTTCGCGGACGCGTCGAACACCGGATCGCGCTTCGCGTCAGGCGTCTTCGTTGCGTCGAACACGTATTTGCGCTCGCAGAAATCGACCTTCGGCTCCTGCCGCGTCACCTCGAAATGATCATAGCCTTCCTTGATCATCTTCCAGAACGGCATGTTCGGGTTGTTCCGGTGCTTGGCCATGTTCACCGGCGTCATCTTGAACGGATAGGCCTGCAGCTGGAACGCCTTCTGGCCGCCGAAGAACGACTCGCGGCCAAGCGAATAAATCTCCGCGATCTGCTCGTCCGTCATCGCGTAGCAGCCGCGCGACGAACAATCGCCATGCACCATCAGCTGCGAGCCGGTGCGCCCCAGAGCCTTGTCGAACGCGTTCGGATAGCCCGTGTTGAACGAGAGATAGTAGGCCGACTGCGGATTCATCTGGCCCGGATTGATCGAGTAGAATCCTTCCGGCGCCTGGCGGTCGCCTTCGCGCACCTTCGGACCGAGATCGCCCGACCAGCGGCAGATCGGATAGGTCTTGAGCAGCGCGAACTGGCCGTTGCGGGCCTGCTTCCAGACCTCGAGCTCGGCCTCCTGCTTGAACAGGCGGACCAGGATCGGCGATTGCAGGTCCATGTCCTTCTCGACCATCGCGGCGAGAAGCTTTGGCGGCACCGGCTGGTTGGCCTTGGCGTTGGTCGCGAGCGAGACCTGGTCGGTGTCGCAGCCGGCCAGCAGAACACTGGCTGTCAGCAGCGCAACCGAAGCCAAAAGCGCGCGAGCAAGCGAACGAGAAATCAAGATGGACCCCACACCGTGCCGGGCAGAGAGCGCGAACCCCAATCTCGAAGCATGATCCGACCGGAGATCCGGACCCGTCGTGACGGGCGTTTTCGAACCACGCTCCAGCGCTTGTGCCCTGAAGCCATTGATTAAAATTCTAACCTCTGGGTCATGTGGTCGCAACCCGAGCTGGGATCACGAGCCCGTTGGCCCAGTGGCATGGTCAACGAAGACTAAATGGACGCGACTTTGGGCCGTACTTGGGCCTTCCGGCCCAATCCGCACAGAGATCGCTGATTTGGGCAAAAAAGGGTTAACGGGGAGTTACCGGGGCGTCGGGGGCCGCCCGAAAGGTCTTGTAGGGTGGGCAAAGGCGCAAAGCGCCGTGCCCACCATCTCGCTCCCCATACTGTTTGGAATGGTGGGCACGCTTCGCTTTGCCCACTCTACGGCACCGAAAACGGCCGAATCAGCCCAGCTTCCGGCCGATATCGAGGAATTTCTGCCGCCGCTGCTTGCGGATGGTGTCGCCGTCCAGGCCGCGGAGCTCGTCAAAAGCCTTGGCGATGGCATCGCCCGTGGTGGCGATCATGGCGGTGGGGTCGCGGTGGGCGCCGCCGACCGGCTCCTTCAAGATGCTGTCGATCACCCCGAAGCGCAGCATGTCCTGCGCGGTGATCTTCATGTTGTTGGCGGCTTCCTGCGCCTTGGAGCCGTCGCGCCACAGGATCGAGGAGGCGGCCTCGGGCGAGATCACGCTGTAGATCGCGTGCTCCAGCATCAGGACCCTGTTGGCGGTGGTGATGGCGATGGCGCCGCCCGACATGCCCTCGCCGGTGATGATGGCGACGTTGGGCACGGTCAGCGCCATGCAGGCATCGGTCGAGCGCGCGATCGCCTCGGCCTGGCCGCGCTCCTCGGCGCCGATGCCGGGATAGGCGCCGGCGGAATCGGCGAGCGACAGCACGGGCAGGCCGAACCGCTCGGCCATCTCCATCAGCCGCACGCATTTGCGATAGCCCTCGGGCCGCGCCATGCCGAAATTGTGCCGGATGCGACTCTCGGTGGAATCGCCCTTTTCCTGGCCCATCACGCAGATGGCCTCACCGCGGAAGCGGCCGAAGCCGGCAACCAGCGCCTCGTCCTCGCCGAACTTGCGGTCGCCCGCGAGCGGGGTGAATTCGGTGATCAGGCCCTTGATGAAGTCGTTGAAATGCGGCCGCTGCGGATGCCGCGCGACCAGCGTCTTCTGCCACGGCGTCAGGTTCAGATAGAGGTCGGCCAGCGCCTGCGCCGCCTTGTCCTCGATCTTCCCGATCTCCTCGGAGATATCGGTGCCCGAGGCCGCAAGCGTCCGCAGCTCGTCGACCTTGGAGTCGAGCTCGGCGACCGGCTTTTCGAAGTCGAGATAGCTGCGCATGTGATCTGGCATCAACTCAATATAGCGAGGACGGGGCGGGGCGTCGAAGCAGGTTTGGACCGGCGGAAAGAAATGTAGCTTCTTCAATGAGTTGGCTTGTGCGCTCTAAAGCAGCCCGCCAAATCATGCGTGAGGCCACGGCTCTTTCTGCGGAGATGTGGCCGAAGTCAAGGCGGTTTCATGGGTTGCCTGTAGCCCGGATGGAGCGAAGCGCAATCCGGGAGGGTCTTTCCGCGAGGCGGGCGGCCCCGGATTTCGCTGCGCTCCATCCGGGCTACAAGAGAACTATTTCTCCGCCAGCGGGTGCAGGTCGCGCACCAGGCTCTTCAGGCGCTCCTCGACCACATGGGTGTAGATCTGGGTCGTGGAGATATCGGTGTGGCCGAGCAGGGTCTGCACGATGCGCAAATCCGCGCCGTTGTGCAGGAGGTGGCTGGCAAAGGCGTGGCGCAACACGTGCGGGGAGACCAGCCGGGCCTGCAGCCCCGAGGCGACAGCAAGCTCTTTCAGGTCGCGGGCGAAATGCTGCCGCGTCAGATGCCCGCTCTCGCCGAACGATGGGAATAGCCATTTCGAGGCGGCCACGCTGTTCTTCTTGTCGGCTTTTGCCGCTTCCGTCGCCGCGAGATAGTCGGCCATCGCCTGCCGCGAGGCCTCGTTGAGCGGCACCAGGCGTTCCTTGTTGCCCTTGCCGCGCACCACGATCATGCGGGCGTCGCGTTTTGCCGCGGAGCGCGGCAGCGCCACCAGCTCGGAGACGCGCAGGCCGGTGGCGTAGAGCACCTCGAGCAGGCAATAGAGCCGCAACGCGCGCAGCCGTTTCGAGGGAGAAGCGTCCTCCGCCTCGCTCAATTCCTTGGCGCGGCTGAGCATGCGGTCGACATGCGCGATCGACAGCACCTTCGGCAGGCCGCGGCCGCGCTTGGGGCCGGACAGGATCGCCGCGGGATCCTCGGTGCGGATGCGCTCGTTCAGGAGAAAGCGGTAGAGATGCCGCATCGCCGACAGCCGCCGCGCGACGCTGGTGGACTTGAAGCCGCGGCTGTCGAGATCGGCGAGATAATCGCGCAGGATCTGCGTCTCGGCGTCGGCAAAGCTGTGCCCGACGCGGCCCAAAAATTCCGAGAAATCGGTGAGGTCGCGGCGGTAGGCGTCGAGCGTATTGGGGCCGGCGCCCTGTTCCGCCGCGAGCATGTCGAGGAACAGGCCGGTGAGCTTGCTGTCTGAGGGCTGTACGCGCATGCCCTGGAGGCTAGCTCCTATTTCTTGAGAAACTTATCCGGCGGGATCGTCACCGTCATTTCTCGCGACTTCGGGCTCACAAAGTTCGCCAGCGCGAAGACCACGCCATAGACGATGCCGGCGAGCACGGCGACGACCGTCAGGAAGCGGAACAGGCTGGGCATCGGGCAAGGTCTCGGGAGGGTCTCAGGCGTCCAAATTAACCAATGGAATCATCCAACATGTTCGCCGTTTCGTGGCAAGAGTCCTCTGGCGAGGGCCCCGAGGGGGTCGTATAGGTGGCCAAAGCATGCCGCCTCCGGCGGCAGATCGAGCGAGACCCAGAGCGAGATTTATGCCCGACGCCGCGTTGCCGATACAAGCTGCCCCTGAGGCCGACATCCTGTCGGCGCTCGGGACGCGCTCGATCGTGCTCGTCGGCATGATGGGGGTGGGCAAATCCACCATCGGCCGCCGCATGGCGGCCCGGCTCAAGCTGCCCTTCGTTGACGCCGACACCGAGATCGAGGTCGCTCATGCCGGCATGACCATACCGGAGATTTTCGAGCGCCATGGCGAGCCGTATTTCCGGGATGGCGAGGCGCGGGTGATCGCGCGCCTGCTCGACGGCGAACCGATCGTGCTGGCGACCGGCGGCGGTGCCTTCATGCGCGAGGAGACGCGCAACCGCATTGCGGCCAAGGCGGTCTCGATCTGGCTCAAAGCCGACCCTGACGTCATCATGCGCCGGGTGCGCCGCCGCGCCGACCGCCCGCTGCTCCAGACCGCCGATCCCGAAGGAACCGTGACGCGCCTCCTCACCGAGCGCGAGCCGATCTATCGCCATGCCGACCTCACCATCGCCTCGCGCGACGTGCCGCACGACAAGATCGTCGAGGAATGCATCGAGACGCTGCGCGCCCATTTCCGCGGCGAACAAGCCGCCCAATCACCTGCCGACGTTGCGAGTGCCGTACGATGACTGCGCCGTTGAAACATTCAGATCCTGTCAACGTCGACGTCGCGCTCGGCGATCGCGCCTATGACATCGTCATCGGCCGCGGCGTGCTGGCCTCGCTCGGCGAACGTGTCGCGCGCTTGCGGCCCGGCGTGCGTACGGCAATCATCACCGATCGCACCGTCGCAAAATACTGGCTCGAGCCGACCGAAGCGTCGCTCGCTTCTGCCGGCATTCCGACCTCGCGCATCGTGGTCGAGGAAGGCGAGATCTCCAAAACCTATGCCGGCCTCGAAAAGGTCAGCGAGGCCCTGATCGCCGCGAAGATCGAGCGCAACGATCTCGTCATCGCGCTCGGCGGCGGCGTGGTCGGCGATCTCGCCGGCTTTGCGGCCGCGATCCTGCGCCGCGGCGTCGATTTCGTGCAGGTGCCGACCTCGCTGCTGGCGCAGGTCGATTCCTCCGTCGGCGGCAAGACCGGCATCAATTCGCCGCAGGGCAAGAATCTGCTCGGCGCCTTCCACCAGCCCGTGCTGGTGATTGCCGACACCGCCGTGCTCGACACGCTGTCGCCGCGGCAATTCCGCGCCGGCTATGCCGAAGTCGCCAAATACGGCGTGCTCGGCGACGAAGCCTTCTTCACCTGGCTGGAGAAGAACCATTCCGATATCTTCAAAGGCGGCTCGGCGCGCGAGCACGCGATCGCGACCTCCTGCCGCGCCAAGGCCGGCGTCGTCTCGCGCGATGAGCGCGAGACCGGCGAGCGCGCGCTGCTCAATCTCGGCCATACCTTTGGTCACGCGCTGGAGGCCGCGACCGGTTTCTCCGATCGCCTCTTCCATGGCGAGGGTGTTTCGATCGGCATGACGCTGGCGGCGCAGTTCTCGGCGAAGCTTGGCATGATCGGCGAGGCCGATGCCGCGCGCGTCGAGCGTCACCTCATCGAGGCTGGCCTGCCGACGCGCCTGCAGGACATCGCCGGTTTCGCGCAGGAAGGGCTCGCCGACGCCGACGCGCTGATGGCGTTGATGGCGCAGGACAAGAAGGTCAAGCGCGGCAAGCTCACCTTCATCCTGCTGGAGGCGGTCGGGCGTGCCGTGATCGCGAAGGACGTCGAGCCGGCGCCGGTGCGCGATTTCCTCAAAGAGAAGCTCGCGCAAAAGGCTTGATGCGCGGCTAACCGGTTTTTGAGTGGTGCATGGACTGGCTCGGATTCACCATCGTCATTCTCTGCCTGCTCGTCTCGGGCTTCTTCGCCGCGAGCGAGACCGCGCTGACCGGCGCCTCGCGCGCCAGCATGCTGCGGCTCTCCAAGCAGGGTAACCACGACGCCGATGTCGTCTCGCAGCTGCTCGACATGCGCGAGCGCCTGATCGGCGCGCTGCTGCTCGGCAACAATATCGCCAATATCAGCGCGTCCGCGCTCGCCACCAGCATCTTCACGGCCTGGTTCGGCGATGTCGGCGTGCTCTATGCCACCGGCGTGATGACGGCGCTGGTCGTGATCTTCGCGGAGGTGCTGCCGAAGACCATCGCGATCAACGCGCCCGACCGCATGGCCCTTGCGGTCGCCCGCCCGATGCGGCTGACGATGTATGTGCTGGGACCGTTGCTGCGGATCGTCGAGGTCATCGTCCGTCTGCTGATGCGCTTGTTTGGTCTGGCCGGCGAGCACCAGGCGATCCTGTCGCCGACCGAGCGCCTGCGCGGCGCGGTCGACCTGTTGCACCACGAGGGCAAGGTCGAGAAGCAGGACCGCGACATGCTCGGCGGCCTGCTCGATCTGCGCGAGCTCCAGGTCTCCGACGTCATGATCCATCGCACCGAGATGATGATGATCAATGCCGACCTGCCGCCGGAGGAACTGGTGCGCGAGGTGCTGGCGACCGAGTACACCCGCATTCCGCTGTGGCGCGAGAAGCCGGAAAACATCATCGGCGTGCTTCACGCCAAGGATTTGTTGCGCGCAATCCGCGCATCCGACGGCGATACCTCGCGCATCGACGTCTCCACCATCGCGCTGCCGCCCTGGTTCGTGCCGGAAATGCGCCCGGTCTCCGAGCAGCTCAAGGCGTTCCGGCGCCGAAAAACCCATTTCGCGCTCGTCGTCGACGAGTACGGCGAGGTTGAAGGTCTCGTGACGTTGGAAGACATTTTGGAAGAAATCGTCGGCGACATCTCCGACGAGCACGACGTCGTGGTCGCCGGCGTGCGCGCCCAGCCGGACGGCTCGGTCGTGGTCGACGGCTCGGTGCCGATCCGCGATCTCAACCGCGCCATGGACTGGCACCTGCCCGATGAGGAGGCAACGACAGTCGCCGGTCTCGTCATTCACGAGGCGCGCTCGATCCCCGACCGCGGCCAGAGTTTCACGTTCCACGGCTTCCGTTTCCGCGTCCTCCGCCGCGAACGCAACCGCATCACCGCGCTCCGTATTTCACCGGTGCCGCGTGACGCGGAGATGGAAGAGGCCAAGCCCAGGCGGGCGGGAACGTCGTTTTGATTTCTCTTACCCTCCCCTGGAGGGGGAGGGTCGATCGCGCGCAGCGCGAGCGGGGTGGGGTGATCTCTCCACTCGGGCAGTGTCGCGTGTGGAGAGATCACCCCACCCCGTCTCAAATTTCGCTGCGCTCAATATGAGCCGACCCTCCCCCTCCAGGGGAGGGTAAGCGAAGATCAACCTTCCCCCGGTGCCTGCGCGTGGATCGCGAGCGCGTGCACGCTGCCGGCAAGTTCCGCGGCCAGCGCCGAATTTATCATGCGGTGGCGATCGACCCGGCTCTTCCCTTTGAAGGCCTGAGACACAATATAAACGCGAAAATGTGTTTCGCCGCTCGGCCGATGGCCGGCGTGGCCCTCATGCAAATGTGACTCGTCGACGACCTGCAGGCTTTCCGGCGTGAAAGCTTCCTTCAACTTGTTGCTGATAGTGTCTTTCATAACCATGAGTGCCATTAAAGCGCGCAGCCGCACTCCGTCAATTGCATAGGCCGCCTGCGGCGGCCGTACCTCGAAGACGCCGGAGTGAAACTTCGGCTGCGGGTTCCCAGCTAATTGCAATGTCAAGACTTGAAGGTTTTTGCATTGCGTAGTCAAAGTCAGTCATGCCGATCGATTCATCAAAGTTCTTCGACTCCATCCGGGTCAAGCCGAAAGGCAAGCAGCCGGAAGTGAAGCCGCGCGACGCCGTGGTCAATTGCGAATGGGCCGGGTGTCAGAACAAGGGCGCGCACCGTGCGCCGAAGGGCCGCGAGAACCAGCGCGAGTACTGGCACTTCTGCTTGAACCACGTGCGCGAGTACAACCAGAACTACAATTTCTTCTCCGGCATGAATGCCGATGCCGTCGCGCGCTACCAGAAGGATGCGCTGACCGGTCACCGCCCGACCTGGAAGATGGGCGCCAATGGCGGCAAGAAGGGTGCGGAAGCCGAGATCGACATGGCGTCCGATCCGTTCAGCATGTTCAGTGAGATCAACGGCCGTGCGGGCTGGCGGAAGGGTCCGCAGGCCGAGCCCAAGGCCGAGACGCGCAAGGTGATGAACGCCGAGCGCAAGGCGCTCCAGGTCATGGGCCTCGGCCCCGATTCCACGCTCGCCGACGTCAAGAGCAAGTACAAGGCGCTGGTCAAGCAGCATCACCCTGACGCCAACGGTGGCGACCGGTCGACCGAAGACCGCCTGATCGAGATCATCAAGGCCTACAATTATCTGAAGACGGTGGTCCGCGAGGCCTAGGCTACGCCTTCCGGGAAGGACAGTTCGCAAACCAGTCCTTCCGGCCTCCACTGTCGGGTAATGGTTCCGCGCAAGGTCCGGATGATGCCGTCGACCGCGCCGATTCCAAAGCCCTTGCGCGTCGGCGCCTCGTTGACCCGAGGACCGCCGCTCTCCGACCAGTGCAGCACGAGAGGCTCTGCACCATTGGTCTCCCAGCTGATCTCCAGCCTGCCCGAAGGCCTCGACAGCGCGCCATACTTGGCGGCGTTGGTGGCGAGCTCATGCAGCGCGACGGCGATCGACTGGGCCAGCGTGGGCGGCAGGCGGACGTCGTCTCCCGCGATCCTGATCCGCTCGCCGTCCCGGCTTGCGTACGGCCGGAGTTCCTCTTCGACGATGGTCTTCAGATTCGCGCCGGTCCAACGCGAAGCCGAGAACAGCCTCTGCACGTTGGCAAGCGCGCTGAGCCGGCCTGCAAACACGGTCTGGAACTCTTCCGCGGTATTCGCCTTCGTCAGCCGCAGCATCGCCTGAGCCACCGCGAGCAGGTTGTTGGAACGGTGATCGACCTCGGAGGTGAGGAGCATCATCCTCTGCTCGGCCTCCTTGCGAGCCGTGATGTCGACCAGCATGTTCACCGCACCAACCAAACGCCCCCGTTCGTCGCGCAGCGGCGTCGGATATGGCATGAAGCAGATCCGGGAGCCGTCCGGCCGCTCGGCCACGGCCTCGACGTCGCGCACTGGCCGGTTCTGCTTGAGCGCGATTGCCATCGGGCATTCATCGTGGGGAAGCGCCGTGCCGTCGGGCAGATAGAGCTTCCAGGTCACGCACCACATCTCGCCGATCTTCGGCATGCGTCCGGCAAAATCGATGCAGGCGCGATTGAAGAAGGTGATGCAGCCTTCCGCGTCGGTTGTGTAGATCGCGGCAGGCAGAGCCTGCAGCAAGTCGCGGAATCGTCTTTCAGAATCCGTGCCGGCCTCGGTCCGGTTGGCGGCATAGCCGGCGGCGATCTCGCCGATCCTGGCCTCGTCCGCTTGTCCAAACAGGTCCAGCATTGGAATCTTGATCCGAGGGGGCTCACAGTTAAGTCCCCAGACCCGGAGATGTTCCAAGTTCGTCGCCCGGACCGTGCGCGCGTTCCCGCAATCACGATCTCGCGCGACGGCTCTGCCGTGTCATTGTTCGTCCGGGCGAGGCACGACAGCGCAGTGAACGGCCCGGCTGTCGTGCCCTTGTGCTCTATTCGCCGGAAGCCTTCGGCATTTCCCCCACATATGACGAACTCGGCCGGATCAACCGCCCCGTCCGCTGTTGCTCGCGCGCATGGGCGGTCCACCCCGCTGCACGCGCCACTGCGAAGATCGGCGTGAAGGCCTGGCGTGGAATGGCGAGGGCATCGAGCAGAATCGCCGTGAAGAACTCCACGTTCGTCTCCAGCGGCCGGTCAGGATTCTTCTTGCGCAGCGCGCTGCGGATATAGGCCTCGACCTCGCCGGCAAAGGGCAGGTCGGCGCCATCCGCCGAAAGCCGCCTGATCGCGGCCTTGAGCACGTCGGCGCGCGGATCGCGCACGCGATAGACGCGATGGCCAAAGCCCATCAGCCGCTCGCCGCGGGCGAGGGCCGCATCGACCCATGGCTTGATGCGTTCGCTGGAGCCGATCGCATCGAGCATTTCCAGCACCGGCTCCGGCGCGCCGCCGTGCAAGGGGCCGGTCAGCGCGCAGTATCCGGCGGTGACGGCGGCAAACAGATCGGCCTGCGTCGAGGCCACCACGCGCGTCGTGAAGGTCGAAGCGTTCATGCCGTGGTCGCAGACCGTGACGAGATAGGCGTCCAGCGCCGCGACCTCACGCGGCTTCGGTGAGGCGCCACGCAGCATCCGCAGCGTATCGGCGGCATGGCTCGCATTCGGATCGGGCGCGAGCAGCTCCAATCCCTTGGCGCGACGGACCAGCGCGCCTGCGATCACCGGAAACGCGCCGACGATCGTCGCCTCATGTTCCAGCCCGTTTTCCGCGCGCAGGCCCGCGACCGCCGCGCGGAACTCGTCGACGATGCTCATGCCGCGTGTCGCCGGCAACAGCTCCGGCAAACGCGCGAACGCACGCTCGCGCGCCGCGCCCAGGCTCGCCCGCACATTGGCTTCGCTCAGCGTGGTCTTGCTCGCGCCGTTCCAGAGCCGGGCGGTGACGCCCTCGAAGCTCGACTGGCTTGCGAGGGTGCCGACATGCTCGCCGGCGATGATCAACTCGCCGCGCTCGCCGTCGACATGGCTCAGCACGGTCTCGGCCGCGGGAACGCCGTCCAGCCCGATCTGGCTTTTGGTGAGGTGGATGTTCATGACCCAATCTCCTTTGCACTGCACCAGGAGAAAATCAGGCCTCTCGACAGATTGATCAATCTTGATTACATAAATCAATATGAATAATTCCGAGGAACTCTATCTGTCGGCCCGGGAAGCTGCCGCCGAGCTCGCGATCTCGCCGGCCACGCTCTACGCCTATGTCAGCCGCGGCCTGATCCGCTCCGAGCCGAGGCCGGATTCGCGCAAGAACCGCTATCGGGCGGAGGACGTCCGCGCGCTCAAGGAGCGCCGGGTGCCGTCGCCGGAGCCGCGCGGCCTGCGCAGCTTCGATGCCGACCTGCCTGTCATGGACACGGAGATCTCGACCATCACCGAGGAGGGCGCGATCTACCGCGGCGTCAATTGCGTCGATCTCGCCGAGAACGATACGCTGGAGCACACGGCGACGCTGCTGTGGGACGTCTCCGACGTCGATCCCTTCACGCCGGACAATCAGCCCCAGATATCCGACGAGATGCGCGCGATCGCAGAGGCCGCGCGCCGCGCCGCGCCGATCGACCGTGCCATCGCAGTGCTGGCGCTCGCGACCAGCGCGGACGCGCGTGCCTTCACCCGCGCGCCCGACGGCCGCGCGATGGTCGGCGGGCGCATTGTCCGGCTCCTGGTTGCGACCATGCTCAACGCCGAGCCGTCGTCCGAGCCGCTGCACCAGCAGATCGCGAAGGCCTGGGCGCCCGACAACAAGCACGCGCCCGACCTCATCCGCCGCGCGCTGGTGCTGCTCGCCGATCACGAATTGAACGCCTCGACCTTCACCGCGCGCTGTGCGGCATCGACCGGCCTCAACCTCTATGACTCCGTCATCGCCGGCCTCGCCGCGTTGAAAGGGCCGAAGCATGGCGGCGCCGGCGTGCTGGCCTCGCAGCTCGTCAAGGCGCTGGTCGATCGCGATGTCGCCCCGATGGTTCGCGAGCGCGTCGCCTTGGGTGAGCGCTTTGCCGGCTTCGGCCACGGCGTCTACAAGCGCGGCGATCCCCGCGCGCAGTCGCTGCTGAACGCGCTGGCGCGTGCCGGCGCGCCGCGCAAATTCACGCGCGAAGTGCCGGAGCGGATCGTCGAGGCGACCGGCGAGCTCGTCAACATCGACTATGCACTGGCCGTCCTCGTGCACGCGCTGCGCCTGCCCTTAGGCAGCGAGCTCGCGCTGTTCGCGATGGCCCGCAGCGTCGGCTGGATCGCGCACGCCAGCGAGCAATTGCAGTTCGGCAAGCTGATCCGCCCGCGGGCGCGCTATGTCGGACCGGCGCCGGGAAGAAGGGCTAGTTAAAATCTCTCTGCGAGCGCGTCGTCCTCCGCTGTCGTCCCTGCCTAGTGCGCAATTGCGCACTAGGCAGGGACGACACCGGCGCACTAAGCCCGCGGCTTGGACGTCGCGACGAGGCCGTTCTGCCGGCGGCGGTAGTACCAGATGCCAAGGCCGCCGATGATCGCCACGGCCACCACCATCAAGATCCAGATGTGCTTGAACGGATGCCCATGGTGCGGCACGCCGAAATATTGGTGGAAGGCCGATACCGCCAGCACGCCCGGCAGCACATGCGCGGGGGCCCAGACCAGGATCGCCGGGATATTCACGGCATAAAACTTCGCGGGGGTCATCCCCAGCGCGCCGGCGGTGACGGGCACGAAGGCGCGGATCGGCGGTACGAAACGGGCGAAGAACACGGCCCAGGTGCCGAAGCGGTGGAAGAAGCTTTCGCTCTCGGCAACCACGCGCGGATAGTTGGTCAGCGGCCAGGTGTTGAGGATTTCGCGCTGCCGCCGGTGCCCGATCCAGTAGGCCGAGCCGTCGCCCAGCACGGCGCCGATTGCCGCCGCCAGCAGCACCCATTGCAGCTTCAATTCCCCGCCTGGAACCAGCGCGCTCAGCGCCAGAATGATGGTCGAGCCGGGGATCACCGATCCCACCACCGGAACGGCTTCGAGCAGCGCCGCCAGGAACAGGGTCAGATAGGCCAGCCACACATGGGCTGAAACGAAGGATATGAGGGGATCGAGAAAGGACGTCACGTCGTCTTTCGTGGGGGGCTGGAGCACCGGGGTTCGGACCCTACATAAGTAGGTGCACGCGGTAAAAGTGCCATTCGCGCGGGCAGGGCCGCTGGCCCGCTTGAAATTTGAGCGTGATTCGCAAGGCAGCCCTCCAAAAATCGCGTTCCTTGCCTATCTAAATGAAAAGACAATGGAACTTTGATTGGGGCGCGGGCTTCTGCCGGCACGTTGTCTCTGATAAGTTCGCAACCGCACCCAGCCGCAGCCAACGTGCAAATAACTGGTCTCGGGATCGCCCGGGGCCTCGGAGGATTGATGACGACCGCCGCTCTGTCCAAAGTTGAGGAAATTTCCGGTCTGCCCGACATGAAGGTGTCGGTGCGCCAGGTGTTCGGGATCGATAGCGATCTTGAAGTCCCGGCCTATTCCGAAGTCGATCCTCATGTGCCCGAAGTCGATTCTGATTACCGCTTCGACCGTGCCACCACGCTTGCCATTCTCGCCGGCTTTGCCCGCAACCGCCGCGTGATGGTGACCGGCTATCACGGCACCGGCAAATCCACCCATATCGAGCAGGTCGCTGCCCGCCTGAACTGGCCCTGCGTGCGCGTCAACCTCGACAGCCACATCAGCCGTATCGACCTCGTCGGCAAGGACTCCATCGTGGTCCGCGACGGCAAGCAGGTCACCGAATTCCGCGACGGCATCCTGCCCTGGGCGCTCCAGCACAACATCGCGCTGGTGTTCGACGAATACGACGCCGGCCGCCCCGACGTGATGTTCGTGATCCAGCGCGTGCTGGAAGTCTCCGGACGCCTGACGCTGCTCGACCAGAACAAGGTGATCAAGCCGCATCCGGCCTTCCGCATGTTCTCGACCGCCAACACGGTCGGCCTCGGCGACACCTCGGGCCTCTATCACGGCACCCAGCAGATCAACCAGGGCCAGATGGACCGCTGGTCGATCGTCACCACGCTGAACTATCTCGCCCATGACGAGGAAGTGGAGATCGTGCTGGCCAAGGCCAAGCACTATCGCACGCAGGAAGGCCGCGACATCGTCAACAAGATGGTCCGCCTTGCCGATCTCACCCGTAACGCCTTCGCCAATGGCGATCTGTCGACGGTGATGAGCCCGCGCACGGTGATCACCTGGGCCGAGAACGCCGATATCTTCGGCGATATCGGCTTCGCGTTCCGGGTCACCTTCCTCAACAAGTGCGACGAGCTCGAGCGTCCCCTGGTCGCCGAGTTCTACCAGCGCTGCTTCAACGCGGAGCTGCCGGAATCGGCGGTCAACGTGGTGCTCAGCTAGACCATGCCAAACATCACCGTCGAGCGCACCATTGGGACCACCAAGAAGGCTGTGCTCGCCGGGCTCGGCGCCTATAACGACGAGCAGTTCGGGAAGCAGAAGGTCAGGAGCATCGCGGTCTCGCTGAAAGACCGCGGCAAGATCGTCGGCGGCATCGTCGGACACCTGTGGGCCACGGTTCTGTTCATCCAGTACTTCTGGATCGACCAGAAGCAGCGCGGCAAGGGTCTTGGCACGAAGCTGATCGCGGCGATCGAGGACGAGGCAAGACGGCAGGGCGCGATCCAGGCCCATGTCGACACGATGAGTTTCCAGGCGCCGGGCTTCTATCGTTCCTGCGGGTACGAGGAGTTCGGCACCCTCAAGGGCTATCCCGGCGGCGTGACGCGCCACTCGTTTACGAAGTCGCTATGAGCACATCATCATCCAACTCCAAATTCCGTAACACCAAGGAAGCCCCGACCGAGCCGTTCAAGCGCTCGGTGGCCTCCTGCCTGAAGGCGATCGCGAAGTCGCCGGAGCTCGAGGTCAGTTTTGCTGCCGAGCGCCCTGGTCTGGCGCCGGGCAAAGCGCGGCTGCCCGAGCCCGCGCGCAAGATGACCAAGCGTGACGCTGCGATCGTGCGCGGCCACGCCGATTCCATCGCGCTCAAGATCGCCTGTCACGATGCAAAGCTGCATCGCAAGCTGATGCCCGGCAATCCGCAGGCGCGCGGCGTGTTCGAGGCGGTCGAGCAGGCCCGCGTCGAGGCGATCGGCGCGCGCCGCATGGCGGGCGTTGCGAAAAACCTCAGCGCGATGCTCGACGACCATTTCCATCGCGGCAAGTTCGACGAAATCACCGACCGTGCCGATGCGCCGCTGGCGGATGCGCTGGCGATGCTGGTGCGCGAGCGCCTGACCGGCATGGCGCCGCCCACGGCGGCGAAGAAGATGGTCGATCTCTGGCGGCCCATTCTCGAGGACAAGATCGGCAAGCGGCTCGACCGGCTCGATGGCCTGGTCGAGGACCAGACCAGGTTCGGCGACGCCGTGCATGACCTGCTGACCGCGCTCGAGCTCGGCGACGAGCGCAGCGCCGACAGCGAAGACAACGACGACGACGAGGAAAACCGCGACGGCGACAACGACCAGTCCGGCGCCGAAGGCTCGCCCGATTCCGATGCCGCGCAGGAGATGAGCGCCGACCAGGCGCAGGCCTCCAGCGAGGAGATGAGCGAGAGCGCGATGGAAAGCGCGCAGGCCTCGACCTCCGACACGTTCGACGACGGCGAACTCGGCGACGACGAGACGCCGGGCGAGGCGACGCGTCCGAACGCTCACGGCAAGAACGAGCCGCGCGGGCCGGAATATCACGCCTTCGCGCCGAAATTCGACGAGGTCATCGCGGCCGAAGACCTCTGCGACCATGACGAGCTGGAGCGCCTGCGCGCCTATCTCGACAAGCAGCTCGCGCATCTGCAGGGCATCGTCGCGCGCCTCGCCAACCGCCTTCAGAGACGCTTGATGGCGCAGCAGAACCGCGCTTGGGACTTCGACCTCGAAGAGGGCATTCTGGATCCGGCGCGGCTGTCGCGCGTGGTGACCGATCCCTATCACCCGCTGTCCTTCATGCACGAGAAGGAGGCGACGTTCCGCGACACCGTGGTGACGCTGCTGCTCGACAATTCCGGCTCGATGCGCGGCCGCCCGATCACGGTCGCCGCGACCTGCGCCGACATCCTGGCGCGCACGCTGGAGCGTTGCGGCGTCAAGGTCGAGATCCTCGGCTTCACCACGCGCGCCTGGAAGGGCGGGCAATCGCGCGAGGCGTGGCTTGCCGCCGGCAAGCCGGCCAATCCCGGCCGCCTCAACGATCTCCGCCACATCATCTACAAGTCCGCCGACGCCCCCTGGCGCCGCGCGCGGAAGAATCTGGGCCTGATGATGCGCGAGGGTCTGCTGAAGGAGAACATCGACGGCGAGGCGCTGGACTGGGCGCACAAGCGCCTGCTCGGCCGGCCCGAGCAGCGCAAGATCCTGATGATGATCTCCGACGGTGCGCCGGTCGACGATTCCACGCTGTCGGTCAATCCCGGCAACTATCTCGAGCGGCACCTGCGCCACATCATCGAGGAGATCGAGACCCGCTCGCCGGTCGAGCTGATCGCGATCGGCATCGGCCATGACGTGACGCGCTACTATCGCCGCGCGGTAACGATCGTGGATGCCGAAGAGCTCGGCGGTGCCATCACCGAGAAGCTCGCCGAACTGTTCAGCGAGACCAATACCGCGCCCACGCATCAGGCCGGTCGCCCGCGACGCAAACTGCATTCGTGAGCACGCAATCGTCCCGCCGCAGCTTTCTTGGCCACGCGGCGGCGGGATTTTCCACTCTCGCACTCTCCCGACTGGCGCAGGCGCAGCCGACGACCGAGCCGCCGCCGCGCACCGCGCAGATCGAGCACGCCGTCACCGAGGCTGTCAGCGTCGAGGTGAACGCGCGGCCGATTCCCAATTTCGAGCCGCGCGACCGCTCGCGCGTGCGCTTCGGTCAGCTGCAATATCGCAGCGGCCTGGTGCTGACTTCGCCCTATCGCGGCTTCGGTGGCCTGTCCGGCATCCGGCTCGATGCGAAGGGCGAGCGCTTCCTCGCGATCTCCGACCAGGGCGGCTGGTTCACCGGCAGCATCCGCTATTCCGGCGGCAAGATGATCGGGCTCGACGATGTCGAGGCGTCCCCGATGCTCAATTCCGAGGGCCGGCCGATCACGGAGAGGCGGTTCTGGTACGACACCGAGTCGCTCGCGCGCGACGGCAATGTCGTTTACGTCGGGCTCGAGCGCGTCAACCAGGTCCTGCGCTTCGATTTCGCGAAAGGCGGCACGCGCGCCCGCGGCGAGGTGTTGCCGACGCCGCCCGCCGTGCGGAAGCTGCCCTCCAACAAGGGGCTCGAAGCGATGGTCGTCGTGCCGAAAGGCCAGCCGCTGGCAGGCACCCTGATCGCCTTCTCCGAACGCGGACTGGACGCCGACGGCAATCTGGTCGCGTTCCTGATCGGCGGTCCGTCGCCCGGCCAGTTCAGCGTCCGCCGCACCGAAAAATTCGACATCAGCGATGCCGTGCTGCTGCCGTCCGGCGAGCTTCTCATCCTCGAACGCAAATTCTCCTGGTTCACTGGCATCAACATCCGCATCCGGTCGATCCCCCTGAAATCCATCGCGCCCAACGCGCTGGTCGACGGCCCTGCGCTGTTCGCCGCCGATCTCGGCCACGAGGTCGACAACATGGAAGGCATCGACGCCCACGTCACGCCCGAGGGTGAGACCGTGCTGACGCTGGTGTCGGACGACAATTTCTCGATGCTCCAGCGCACGCTGCTGCTGCAGTTCACGCTGGTGGAGTGAACGTCCGCCCGCCCTTCTCCGACAAACCGTCATGCCCTGCCGCGCCATCCTCGCCCTCGCCCTCATTTTCACGCTCGCCGCGCTGTCGCCGGCCTTCGCCACGGCCGAGCACCGGTACGGAAAGAACGAATACGCCATCATCCAGGGCGGCCGCGCGCCGAATGGGAAGCTGTCGGTCGCAGCCCATGGCGGCGGCGAGTCTGGAAGCGAAGGCTTTCGCATCTACCTGATGGCCGAGCCCGGCCATCGCCGGCTGATGACGCTCGACAATGTCAACGACGACAACATTCTGGACTCGGCGCCGGATGCCTTCCACGCCGCCTGGTCGCAGGACTCACGCACCGTCGCGGTCTCGTTCCGCAGCGAGCGCCATATCGTCACGCTGAATCTCTACGCCATCGACGGCGGCCGCGCGCGGCTGGTCGCCGGGCCGGATCTGTTCCGCGACGTGACCGGCCGCAGCGTCGACATCAAGACCGACGGCGACATGCGCACATCCGTGCCCGCGCTGACATGGCAGGCGCCGCGCCGCTTTCACCTCACCGAGTACCGCGTGTTCGTGCTCGACGACACCGCGCTTGCCGACAAGCTCGGCCCGCTCGGCAAGGTCAGCAAGCGCGACGGCGGCGGCAACACGATCCAGTTCTCGGCCGAAGCCGACGGCGAGCTGTTGCCCGACGGCCGCATCCGCATGGGCAAGCCCGTGCCGGGCAGGTTCGAGGAGCTGGAGTAGGGGCCTCAAATTCGATCGTCGTCCCGGGGCGCGCGACGCGCGAGCCCGGGACCCATAGGCACAGGGAGAGAGACGTTTGGCGAAGACCAGCTGTTGTCGATCTTCGTAAAACCCAATCCCGTGGTTATGGATCCCGGGCTCGCGCTTCGCGTGCCCCGGGATGACAGTGGAGTTCCTGGCAAGCGGCCGAGGGTTATCTCCGCCTTGTGATCATATGACGCGCGCAATGCATGGCGCCGCGGGCGGGCATGTCCGCCGCGCAGCTGGCAATTCGCCGTAGGGCTACTAAACTTCATGCAATCGCTTCCATTCCTCCATCCCCCGGAACTCCCCGCATGAGCGCCCTGTTTTCCCCGATCAAGCTGCGCGGCCTGACGCTGAAGAACCGCGTCGTGGTGTCGCCGATGTGCCAGTATTCGGCCGACGACGGCGTCGCCACCGACTGGCACTTCACCCATATCAACAACCTCGCGCTGTCGGGCGCGTCGATGTTCTGCATCGAGGCGACCCATGTGGAGGCGATCGGCCGCATCACGCCGGGCTGTCTCGGGCTCTACAGCGACGCCTGCGAAGCCGCGCTGAAGCAGATCCTCTCCTCCGTGCGCAAGCATTCCACCACGGCCGTCGCGATGCAGCTCGCCCATGCCGGCCGCAAGGCCTCCAGCGCGCGGCCTTGGGACGGCGGCCAGCTCATTCCGCAGAGTGAAGGCGGCTGGCAGACGGTGGCGCCGTCGGCGCTGCCGCACAAGGAAGGCGAGGCCGCGCCGCTGGCGCTCGATGCCGCCGGCCTGAAGCGCATCCGCGAGGCCTTCGTCGACAGCGCCAAGCGCGCTGCCCGGCTCGGCATCGACGCGATCGAGCTGCACGGCGCGCACGGCTATCTCATGCATCAGTTCCTGTCGCCGATCTCCAACAGGCGCACCGACGAATATGGCGGTTCGCTCGAAAACCGCATGCGCTTTCCGCTCGAGATCTACGACGCGGTGCGCGCGGTCTTCCCGCACGACAAGCCGGTCGGCATGCGGGTGTCGTCGACCGACTGGGTCGAGGGCGGCTGGGACCTGGCGCAGACCATCACGTTCGCAAACGCGCTGAAGGCGCGCGGCGTCGACTGGATCGATGCCTCCTCCGGCGGCGTCTCGCCGCTGCAGAAGATCCCGCTCGGCCCCGGCTATCAGGTGCAGTTTGCCGAGGCCATCAAGCGCGAGACCGGATTGCCCACCATCGCCGTCGGCCTGATCACCGAAGCCAAACACGCCGAGGAGATCGTGGCATCCGGCAAGGCCGACATGGTCGCGCTCGGCCGCAGCTTGCTCTACGATCCCCGCTGGGGCTGGCACGCCGCGGCCGAACTCGGCGGCGAAGTCGAAGCCCCGCCGCAATACTGGCGCTCGCAGCCGTCGACGCAAAAGGCGCTGTTCGGCAAGACCACGTTCGGGGCAAGGTAGGGCGCGAGAGGGCGCTGCCATACCGCGTGATCTCACGATGATGCGCGGTATGAGTTGCCACTGCACAACTTAAAGTCTTCGCCAAATCTCTCCCTGTGGTGATCCCGGATCTGTGCTTCGCTTGTCCGGGACGACAGCGGTGGGGGCAGCGCGGGCGATCGTGCCCTCACTATCCCGCGCCCTCACGCATCCGTAACTCTCCTCACCTTCCACGCACCGCAAAACTGGCCTACCCTCCCGCGCACCCAACTCCTCAGGGAGGCCCGCCATGCGGTTTCGTGTTCGCAAGACTGCCCACGTTTTCGAGCGCGTGGGCCTCGCGATGGCAGGCGCGGCGTGCGGGCTGTTCGTCGGCGCCTATGTGGGATCTTCGATCGCCCCGCTGACCACGCAGGGCTTCCTGCTGCTGATGATGCTGCTCGGCTTCGTCGGCTTCTATCTCGGCATCGACACGCCGCAGCTGCCCTTCGACGACGCCCACAGCGCGATCGACGCCGCGGAATTCCTCAGCGCCGCCGGCACGCTCTGCGCCACGCTCACCGCGCTCGCCTCCGTCGGCGTCATCGTGCTCCGCCTCGAGCCGCACCTGGCGTGGACCTGGCTCGCTTTGTTCGGCTGGATCGCCGGCGTCGCCATGCAGATCGTCGCCGGCACGAAAGCCAGGATGCGGGCGTAGCTACGACAGCTGTTGGAAAAAGGTCGTGCCGCATCACCGCTGCGTTCCCTCCCCCCTTGCGGGGGAGGGCTAGGGAGAGGGGTAGCCACACGGCACGCGCTATCGAATGAAGCGCGCCTGTGTTGCATCACCTCGCACGCAGCTAACACCTATTGCCGGGCCACCCCTCTCCCCAACCCTCCCCCGCAAGGGGGAGGGGGAAGAGCGGAGTGCTCGGCGGAATTATTCAGTTACGGAGAGAGCGTCCCCCTAAAACACCACGCCGATCCGCGAGCCGCGCTTCCAGGCGATGCGGCAGCGCTTCTTGGTGTTGACGTGGAGCAGCTCGAACCTGTCGGGGATATTCACCTGCCCGCCGAGATCGACGCAGGCGCCGCCGGGCGAGTAGTCGATCAGCGTGCAGGGAATCACCGGCGCGCGCGGGTCAGTGATGATCTTGGCCTGGCGGGATACCAGCCCGGACGGTTTCACGCGGGCATGTCGGCGCGGATGCATTGGCACTCTCCTCCAATTCCGCGGACGGCGCGGGTGGTCTTGGGAGGCATGATGGAAAAGAGTTGATGCGATCCGACTAAGGGCGGCCCGAGAATTTTAATGAAAAGTAGCAGCGAACGGAGAAAACGCCGGTAGCGGGATGCCCACCCTCCCCTGGAGGGGTCCGAGACGAGCGAAGCTCGCTCGTGGGTCGATCGCGCGTAGCGCGAGCGGGGTGGGGTGATCTCTCAACACGGGCACTGTTGGAGGTGGAGAGACCTTCACCCCACCCCGTCTCATATTTCGCTGTGCTCAATATGAGCCGACCCTCCCCCTTCAGGGGAGGGTGGCAGCGAGTCCGGAGCGGCTTCAGCATGCGGCCGCACCGGCATCGGCACGGTCACATAATCCCTCGGCAAGTTCACCGGCCGGTAGCCCGGCTCCACCGCCATCCGCTTCAGCACGCTCTCGTGCACATGGGCGCCTTCGGGGATCACGCGCGGCTCGCAATCGGGGATGTAGAAGCCCAGAAAAACCTTTCGCTGCGGCCATTCCTTGTACTTTGCGCTCTTCGGCACAAATTCCAGCACGCGCCAGAGCGCCGTCATCGAATTGTGCAGCTCGCCCACCTTGCCGGTGTAGGCAGGCTCGACATACTGGAACGGCGAGTTCTTGCGCTGGATGCCCCAGGCGAGCTGGTTCACGGTGCGCGGGTTGAAGTTCAGCCCGGCCTTCGCCGCTTCCTCGATCATCCAGATCAGCGGATATTTGGACTCGCCGCTCTCGGCTTCCGGATAGCCGCCGCCGACGTCGCAATGAACGCCGGCGAACCACACCTGCATGATGTCCTGCGGCACCTTCTTCTCGTCGGGCACATAGCGGTTACTCCAATATTCCTGCGGCTCCTTGTACGCCTTGAGGCGGAACATGCAGCGCCGCTCGTCGATCGCGATCGCCTGCCGGAAGATTTTTACGCTCGGATTGCGCAGCGTGAAGGCGAGCTCCTCCAGGCTGAATACGAAGAAGAAATTGTCGCGCCGCGGCACGATCACGCTCGCCACCGTGTCCCAGACGCCGATGAAGTGGATGGTCGGCCAGCGCGTCGAGGTGATGCGCGCGAACTGGGCGGCGAGGTCGAATTCGTCCTTCGGCAGCGGCCCGCTCTCGTCGAAGGCGACATCCTTGAGGTCCTCGATGTCGTTGCCGCGCCCGGTGCCGGAATATTGCTTGTAGGCGACGAGGCCCGAGCCCGCGAGGTTCGCCTGCTCCGGCGAGATCAGCCCGATCTTGTGGATCAGCCCCGCCAGCACCCGCACGGTGTAGGCGCCGCGCGAGAAGCCGAACAGGTAGATGCGGTCGCCCGGCGCGTAATGCTCGACCAGGAAGCAATAGGCTGACAGCACGTTGTCATCGAGCCCGTAGCCGGTGGCGAGCCCCAGCACCAGATTGACGTTGGCCTTGAGCCGGTGCCACGTCGAAGGCTCCGTCACCGTGCCGACGCCCGGATCGTAAAACACCATCTGCCGCGGCTTCGTCTTGTCGGTCTTGCGCAGGCAGCGATAGAGCTTCAGGACGTTGGAGATGTTCTCCGAGATCTCGTTGCCGGTGCCGTCACAGCAGATGACGAGGTTTTTCGGCTCGGTTTTGGGTTTGTGCTGGTCGTCGTGCTCCACGGTATGCCCCTCCCGGTGATGCTACCGGGGCGAGTATAGCGAAAATGGATGGCAGCGAGGAGACGAAGTCGGCATCGGCGGCATGGTGCCTCATTGCCCCATCATCTGTTGACATTAACCACCTGTTAACCATGTCGTCGCCTAATGAGGACGGTGGGGGTCACCATGTCGGCCCATATGACGCGACCGAAGTTGATGCCTTTTTCGGCCGATCCAGCCTTTGGTTCGCTTAACCGGCTGGCGGTTCGCGTCACGGCTGTCCTACGGAGCAAAGCCATGTTCGGGAAGGACGATCTAGTGGACAATCTCAGTCGCGATCTCGATCGTGCGCGCCTGCGCCGCGATGCACTCGCATCCGAAGCCACGACTCTCACGGCTCAGATCGCCGAAATCGAAGCCCGCCTTTCGGAAGAGAAGACCAGGCGGGAGCGTGATCGCGTCTTGGCCGAGATCGAAGCGATAAGAACGCGAATCAAACAAGCCGCCGGCGCGTTCGCACCGGTCGTCGACGGTCTCTCCAGGGCGATCGAGTCGGCCTCGGCCGTTGTGCCCGAGGCTCGCGAGCTCAACAGTTTCATCGTGTCGGTGGCGACCGAAATCGACAGCGTGCTCGATCCCCTGATGCGCGAACTGGATCAGCGCGCGGATGCGGTGCGGGCAGGGCAGGCCGTGCTGGACCTCCCGCGTTCGGCCAATGAAGCACCGCCCATCGAGCCGCCAAAAGACGGCAACGATCGCCTGCTTCGCTTCCCGGCATGGCTGTCTCGCGACAAGGAGCCGGAAAAAAGGGAAACGGCGGAGACCCCGCGCAGCACGGCAGCGTGAACGATCGGCGCGCTGCGCAGATCGGAAGCTCGCCTGCGGCTATCCTTCGAGACGCCCGCCTACGGCGGGCCCTCAGGATGAGGGCGGAGTGCGCGGCGAGATATCAGAGCCTCATATCACAGTGGTTCGGCACAGCCGGGGCCACAAACTCGTCATGCCCGGGCTTGTCCCGGGCATCCACGTTCTTCGTGCCGTGGGAAAGGCGTGGATGGCCGGGACAAGCCCGGCCATGACGCTGTGGGGCATCGCACGCGAGCTCACTAAGACCAAATGCGATCGCCCCGCGCTTCCCCCGCGCCCGCTCAATTAGCGGAGCGGCGCAGGAAGGCCGGGATGTCGAGAAGGTCTTCGTCGGCTATATTGCGCGGAGCGGTGCGTCCGTAGGGATCGAGCGGCTGAGGCGCCGCGCGGCGCGCATATTCCGGATCGGGCCTTGCCGGTTGCACTGCGGGTCGGCCGGCCGCCGGGCGGAGCGGCGGGCTTTCCACGTGCGGAAGCGGCGCACTGCGCTGCTCGATGCGATCGGCGATGCGGCGGCTGTCGTCGCGCAGCCTGCCGGCGAGCTGCGTGAGTGCGGTTTCCACCGGCGCCGCCAGCTGCGCCGGGTCGACATTGTCGATCCCGGTCGCCACCACCGAGACGCGGACGATGCCTTCGAGGCTTTCGTCGAACGAGGCGCCGACGATGATGTTGGCGTCCGGGTCGGCCTCGTCGCGAATCCGCGTCGCGGCTTCGTCGACCTCGTACAGCATGAGATCCTTGCCGCCGGTGATGGAGATGATGAGGCCGCTGGCGCGCTTGATCGAGGGGTTCTCGATCAACGGATTGGAAATGGCGGCCACGGCGGCGGCGAGCACGCGCTTCTCGCCGGACGCCTCGCCCCGTCCCATCATGGCCTTGCCCTTCTCCCGCATCACGGAGAGAACGTCGGCAAAATCGAGATTGATCAGGCCTTCCTTGACGATGAGGTCGCTGATGCAGGCCACGCCCGAATAGAGCACCTGGTCGGCAAGGGCAAAGGCATCGGCGAATGTGGTCTTGGCGCTGGCCACCCGGAACAGGTTCTGGTTCGGGATGATCAGCAGGGTGTCGACCGTCTTCAGCAGCTCCTCGATGCCGGCTTCGGCAAAGCGCATGCGGCGCTGGCCCTCGAAGTAGAATGGCTTGGTGACGACGCCGATCGTGAGGATGCCGAGTTCGCGCGCGGTCCTGGCGATGATGGGGGCGGCCCCGGTGCCGGTGCCGCCGCCCATGCCGGCGGTCACGAACACCATGTGCGCGCCGGTCAACTGATCGCGGATCGTATCGATGACCTCCTCGGCTGCGGCGCGTCCCAATTCGGGCTGAGAGCCGGCGCCGAGGCCTGCGGTGACCTGGGTGCCCAGCTGGATCAGGCGCGGCGCCTTCGACATGGCAAGCGCCTGAGCGTCGGTATTGGCGACGACGAAGTCGACCCCCTGCAGCCCGGATGTGATCATGTTGTTGACGGCATTGCCGCCGGCGCCGCCGACCCCGAATACGACAATGCGCGCCTTCATCTCGTGAATATCGGTCATGCCAGTCATTCTGTCCTCGCGATTGCTCCGGCAGGCCGGGATGGAGAAGGGTTCGAGTGCTATCTGCGAGCCGCGCGGTCTGCGCCCACGATGGCCGCGGCCAGATGTCCCAATCGACGCGCGGCTTGTCCCGCGGTCGCGCCGCCAGCCTGGCGACCGGTCCGTAAGTCCGCCACTTCGTCTTCCAGTCGTGCCGCCCACGCATTGGCTGCCGCCGTCTCGGCGGCCGCCTGCAGCAACTCGACGGCCAGGCGATCGGCGCGCTCGCGCTCACGCTCGAAAACTAACCTGGCGCCGGCTGCGAGGGCTTCGAGCCGCGCGATCTCCGCCTTGAATGCCTCGATCTTGAAGGCCTCGATCTTGAAGGCCTCGACCTTGAAGGCCTCGACCTTGAAGGCCTCGATCTCAGCCATGGGGGCAGCGATGGGGGCTGCCTTGCGGCCAATTCGCGGGCGGGGCGTGTAGCGGAGCTCGGCGAGATCGACGCTCACCAGGGCCTTGCCGTCCTCCGACCGCGAGCGCGGCAAACGGCGACGTCTCGCCAGGGCACGCGCGGCCTCGCGCGAGATATTGAGGCGGGCACTGAGATCGGCATACGTCAACAACGCAACGCACATTGGCGCTTCTCCTGGAGCGAACCGGGAAGGCATTTCGAGCTAATGATGGCTGGACGATTACCGCAGGCTAGGCTGCGTTGGTTAACGGACGGTTAACGCGCGTGGGGCGTTGTTTAGGGTGCCGTCACAGCAGATGACGAGGTTTCGCGGCTCGGATTGGGGTTCGTGCTCACGGAAGGCCCCTCCCGGTGAGGCTAGGGGGCGAGCAGAGCGGAAAGTGGAGCAGATGACATGGTTCAAGTAGCCCTGGAACTCATGTGCGAGTCGGTCACGCTGGAATCGGATGGTCGGGCACCGCTAATAAAATTTCATGCTCGTCGAACCACTCGTTTCTAAGCATCTGCATTTTCACCGCCTCGGGAGCGGAAGTGTAGAGCACCAACGCAAGGCTCTTCTTGGCTCTACTGCAGGTGACATAAAATAGGCGACGCGTCCTGCTAACCGAGTTGTCGCGGCCCTCAGATTCATTTGACAAATCGCTCGCTGAAAGTTCTTTGGCGCCGAAGAACTTTTCATATCCGAACATGAAGCCGCGCGCCTCGGTATCGTCCATCAACACCATAACGCGATCGAACTCTAGCCCCTTAACCCCCTGGTGTGTGCCGAACTCGGCCGTATTCGAGATGTACTGAGCATATGGCGCGATTTCCGAAAATGATGCGAGCAGAAATTTCTCAATTGCCGCGTCTGCCTCATCTAAAGGATCACGAGACTCGTCGTCAGAGCTAGATTGGGCTTCATCGTCCGATCGGTGAATGGCAAATGGCTTCAAAGCTTCTGGGAGATCAAAGAGATGTTGCTCGGCGACATAAGCCAGGACTTCGCCGCAGGTAGGTGTCCCCTGCTGCCACAGTTTCAATAGGCCCTCAGCTGCGATCTTGGCATTGCGCAATTGATTGCGCTGGTCGGTCGCATTCTTGAGTCTTTCAGCGCTCAGCAGTGGCGAGGACTCACGCACAATTCTTGCGGTAGCAAATTTGTCATTGTTCTGGAGAGCGGAGACGAGAGGCAGGACGTTGGCCGTAAACAAACGTGTGACCGGCAAAGACCCGTCAAGAAGTCCTGTTCTGAAGGTGTCAACGCTAGCAAGCGCTTCGAAGATCGTCTCGAATCCCATGCGTCTGTACGACGATACTGCGAGCCCCAACTCTTTCTGTCGTTCGCGCACCTGATCGGAAAGCCAGAGAAGGCCCTCACGCATATAGGTTGGAGGCTTAAGTTTGTTTGCGTCCCTAAACTCGAGCAGATCAAGAGCGAGCTCAGCTTTGCTGCCAGTCTTCAGGTTCTCTGCAAGCTTCCCACTCAGTTCCTCCACGGTAGCGCTAGCCTCTATTGCAGCCTTGAACTTGGCCACGAGGCCCGTTCCTTCTTGTTGAAGAAAGAGGCCGATATTCTCAAATAGTATAGCGTCTTCAAAGGTGTTGGCGAGCGCTTCAACTGTGCGGCCGCGGAAATCAATTCGGACCGGGGATTGATACGCCACGCGAATAGAAAACCGCTGTGCTTCGTACTTCAAAATCTTGTTTTGCTCGGGCTCGTCAAGGAATTCGTCAAGAGAGATTCGTTTTGGGCACCATGTGTTCAGCGTTTGGTTGCGCGAAGTTTGGCCGGCGCCTCTCTTTGGGTTTGCGGATTTGTTACCTTCTCCTACCGCGTCGAGGTCAGTTATGATCAAGGTGGGTAGCGCAAGGCATTCAATGAGGCCGCGCAATCGATGCGCGTGGCTGCCGCCGATCTCAAGCCACGTAATATAGCACTCCCGCAAATCTTTAAATTGCGCGTGCTCTCTTACAAAATGAGGAGTCAGAATTCGCTCGGCTGGGCCTTCTATCAATACAGCCGCATCTGCAAAGAACAAATCGCAGTGAGTAACCTTGAGATAGCGAGTGACAAATCGGCGAGTTTCCTCGTTCGATCCAAACGCGGTAGAGACGTCCACAACGCAGGAACTCGGAATTTCCATCCTCGCGCCAGCAACTCGTCGAAAGTATCGCAGTGAAGCGAAGTCGCACTCATGCGCAATGTGACTTGAATGTGTGCTGACAACTAGTTGTGTGGTGAAAGTCTTGCTGTCTCCCAAATCGCGGTGTTTGCGTAGGATATTGTATGCCTGCCTGATGAAGACTTGCTGAACCTGAGTGTGGAGATGTGCCTCAGGCTCTTCTACGAGCACAAGGTGCAGGGGTGGCCTGAATGCCTTTTTCGCGACGGCTCTTGTTTCAGCTTTGCCAACTAGCATCCATGCATCACGATAACTCATAAGCCGGAATACCATCGAAATCAGATTCTGGTAGCCGAGACCGTTCGAGTCCTCCGGTAAATGCAACCGAGTGTTCTTAGTGCCGTCAGTCATTTGGATGACGTAACGCACAGCGGCTTCGTGGTTGAGGCCTTCAACAGGACGTAGTCTTGTTGAAATTTCGAGCTTAGGGTCAGTGACTCCTGGGTATCCAAGCTCTTCCAATTCCTTCAGCGCGGGTTCGAAACCCTCGTTGAGCCGGATATCGAAAGCCTTTTGTGCTTGTTCGATCGCTTGCAGCGCTTTTATATCCCTCGTGTCCGGGTTGTCGTAAGGGTCCAAGTGGCGGCTGTAGTACCCCCGGAGTTGCTCGGAGAGCTTCCGCGCATTGGCGGTGTCAGTAACGGCGCCGGCCTCATCTTCGTCGAATGCGACTTCAGCTTCTTGCCCGAAGCCGCGTTGCGCACTGATCTCACTAATTTTGATGAGACCCCTAAAGGGGTCTTCCTCTAGTGCAACGGCATCAGGCGGCAGATCTTGCGGTTTCGCCGTACCATGTTCCGGCTCTTGACGTTTTGTGGGATCGAGGACGTATGCTCTGATGACGAATAGCCGTGCAAGGCGGCGGCGGAGAAAATCAACAAGGTCATCCGGCCAAAGTGAGACGACGATGGTCTCGCTCGCCTTATCCGCCTCGCTGATAGTTTCACCCTTTTTTGCGTTCTCCGCATCTGCACGAGCGGAGAGATACTCGCGCTGTAATTCTGTCATGTCCTTGGGTTCAAAGCGTAGCCGCACGCCGAGCTGACCGCCCTCCCAATCCAACGTGGGCAAGATCTTTTGGACATAGTGGACTTCGTCACTCTCAACGTGGAGCCAGACGTCGAGTGTTGGAAGAAAGTCGTCCCAGTCGGGTTCAGGGAGTGTCTCGTCGGCAGCGGCGGCCTTTTCCCAACTCGCGCCCATCGCCACGAGTGAGGGCCAGTGAGAGACGGTGAAGTCGTTTAGTGTGAAGCTACTTCGTTCATGAGCTACGAGGAAATATCGTAGTGCGACCATGGCGGAAGTTTTGCCACTGTTGTTCGCGCCGACGAAGACTGTCTTGTCTCGTGCAAAACTCACCCGAGTAGAACGAAGCTTGCGAAAGTTAGCAATTTCAACTGAATCAATATGCATCGGTTATCCTCTGACCGACACAAACAGATTCACATTGAACCTGCAACTAAGGGCTGTACGATCTTGTGTACTCCCTTTTGCTGATGTCACTCCAAATTCGCTACTGGCCTACCGGCAACAACAAAAACGGCCGGATCTTTCGATCCGGCCGCGACGCAAAACTCTACTGGCTAAGACTACGCCACGCGACGCAACTTAGCCCCCGCCCGATTTCAAAATTGGATTAGCTGGCCTTCTTCGCCGGCGCGGCCGTCGGGCCGACCTTCTTCTGGATGGCGCGCTTCAGCTCGAGGGCGCGCGGCGACAGGACGTCGGCCTTGGCCTTGAGCAGGAAGGGGTCGAGGCCGCCATTGTGGTCGACGCTCTTGACCGCGTTGGTGGAGACGCGCAGGCGCACGTTGCGGCCGAGCGCTTCGCTGATGAACGTCACGTTGACGAGGTTCGGCAGGAAGCGGCGCTTGGTCTTGATGTTGGAGTGGCTGACCTTGTGGCCGACGAGGGGGCCCTTGGCCGTCAGTTCGCAGCGGCGAGACATGGTAGAAATCCTCTTCTGTCCCCCAAACGATTTGCGGCCGCCATTCTGGGCGCCACGGGGGCTAATTCTGTGTCCTTGTAGGGAGCGGGCGGACGTATAGGGGGGAAGGGACGGGACGTCAAGGTTTTGGGCGGGGATTCATGCTCCGCGGCATCCCCCACAACAGGTGTCATCGCCCGGCTTGACCGGGCGATCCAGTACGCCGAGGCGGTGCGGCTGGAGCCGAGGGGCTACGGCGTACTGGATGCCCCGGTCAAGCCGGGGCATGACGGCGGAATGGGCGGGGCGAGGTGCGCGTCCCTGACACACCCCCGATCACCAAAACGGCAATGATTGAAGTGCCTTACCATCACATAAAGGGCGTATTCGCACCCGAAGTATCAAATGGAGTTCCGCAAGCCTCCGCGCCCGGACACATTGTTTGCCGCGGTTTTTGGCTTAAGTAACAACCGTTCGCGCCCCGATTGGATTGTTTCGTGCTCGCATCCCCCCGACTTTGGCTCCAAGGCTTGGTCAGTCACGGCTCAGCCAGTCCGCGCTCTGCCGGCCGGCTGGCCTTCGCAGCCCTTTGCGGGCTCGTCGTGGCCTGGGGCGCGGAGCCCGTGGCGGCACAGGGCAAGCTCGAGGCGCAGTATGAGGCGACGCTGGCGGGCATTCCCGTCGGCAAGGGCGCCTGGAACATCGACATCGGCGACGACGTGTTCGCGGCCGCGGCAAGCGGCGGCACCACGGGGCTGCTGAAATCCTTCGCGGGCGGGTCCGGCACCGGCGCCTCGCAAGGTAGGGTGGTGAACGGCGCGCTGGTCGCGACCGGCTACCAGGCCTCCACCACCACCTCGAAGAAGACCGAAGAGATCCGCATCACGCTCGACAAGGGCAATGTGAAGGAGTTCGGCATCGTGCCGGAGCCGCCTGTCGATGCCGACCGCATCGTCGTCACCGATGGGCATCGCCGCGGCGTCTGGGACCCGATGACGGCCTCGCTGCTGCGCGTGCCCGGCACCGGCGACCCTGTTACGCCCGACGCCTGCCACAACGCCGCGCCGGTGTTCGACGGCCGCATGCGCTACGAGCTGAAACTCGATTTCAAGCGCATGGAGAGCGTGAAGGCGGAGAAGGGCTACAGGGGCCCGGTCGTGGTCTGCGCGCTCTATTTCGTGCCCGTGGCGGGCTACATTCCCGACCGTCCCGTGATCAAATACCTCGCCGCCCAGCGCAACATCGAGATCGCCTTCGCCCCCGTCGCGGGCACGCGCATCCTGGTCCCGTTCTGGCTGAAAGTGCCGACGCCGCTCGGCCCGGCCATGCTGGAAGCCACCAGCTTCATCACCTCAGCCCAGCCGCCAAAGGTCGCCAAGACGCAGTAGGGCTTTAGCTGCGCATTCCCCCTTAGAGACCGTCACCCTGAGGTGGCCGCTTCTTCAGCGGCCCTCGAAGGGCGACAGCCCGGCTGTTCCCGCAGGGAATATCCGTGCGTGCCGCCGCATCCGGGCCGTCCATCCTTCGAGGCTCCCGGCGCGATGCTGCGCAACGCGCCACTCGCACCTCAGGATGACGGAAAGACCGCGTCGCGCGCCGGAATGACGGGGAGGCAATTTGGCTGGAAAGAAATGTAATCCTTTCAATGGCATTTCTACTGTGCATGGGGTTGTTTTCGCGAAAATGAGTTTGGGGGTCGTGATCCCGGGAATCCATTTGACTCCTGCCCGATTCTGATTCGACTCCGCGCCGTCCCCAATTTTAAGGAACCGGTCATCGAAACGCCGCTTGTGCGGCAGGGCAAAACTCCATCTAGTGCACAACCAATAAGAGTCCCGCGACATGTGGCGTGAACGGAACAGGCTTCAGCGGGAGTCAGCGATTCGGCCGCGATTCGTTCTAGAGTCGTTCCGAAGCTTAAGGCCAACGGGAAAAGCGTCGCAAAGTGAGACAGTTGCGCGAGGTTTGGGGAGTGCGCTCCCACACGCTCGGTGTCATCGCCCGGCTTGACCGGGCGATCCAGTACGCCGAGGCCGTTGTGGTTGAGCGGACAGGCCGCGGCGTACTGGATGCCCCGGTCCCGGCTCCGCCAAGGCTACGCCGGGGCTCAGGGGGGTGCTCGGCCCGCCGAAGCCTTGGCGAAGGCGGCAGGCCGGGGCATGACAGCGGAATGCTTGGCTGCAGCGTAGCGTTCGGAGACATGGCCGACACCTCCCAGCCCTCAACACACCCCAAAGCAGCACTGACATTCGCCCAAATCGCCACTACCTAATCCCCAGACATGGCCTTCTCCTCCTCCCTCTTCGCCTCCGAGCGCGCACCCGGCGCGGGCGTCACTGCGGTGCTCGGGCCGACCAACACCGGCAAGACCCATCTCGCCATCGAGCGGATGCTCGCGCATCCCTCTGGGCTGATCGGGCTGCCGCTGCGGCTGCTCGCGCGCGAGGTCTATAACAAGATCGCCGCACGGGTCGGCAGCGAGGCCGTCGCGCTTGTGACCGGCGAAGAGAAGATCAAGCCGAAGAACCCGCGCTATTGGGTGTCGACCGTCGAGGCGATGCCGCGCGATCTCGACGTCTCCTTCCTCGCCGTCGACGAGGTCCAGATCGCTTCCGATCTCGAACGCGGCCACGTCTTCACCGACCGCATCCTCAACCGCCGCGGCCGCGACGAGACGCTGCTGTTGGGCGCGGCCACGATGCGCCCGATCATCGAGCGGCTGCTGCCGGGCGTGTCCATGATCACGCGGCCGCGCCTGTCGCAGCTCGAATTCGCCGGCGACCGCAAGATCACGCGCCAGCCGCGCCGCACCGCCATCGTCGCCTTCTCGGCCGACGAGGTCTACGCCATCGCCGAGCTGATCCGCCGCCAGCATGGCGGCGCGGCCGTGGTGCTGGGATCGCTCTCGCCCCGCACGCGCAATGCGCAGGTGGAGATGTTCCAGAACGGCGACGTCGACTATCTCGTCGCCACCGACGCCGTCGGCATGGGCCTCAATCTCGACGTCGACCACGTCGCCTTCGCCTCCGACCGCAAGTTCGACGGCTACCAGTTCCGCCGCCTGACGCCGGCCGAATTCGCGCAGATCGCAGGCCGCGCGGGCCGCGCCACGCGCAACGGTACTTTCGGGACGACGGGCCGCTGCGGGCCGTTCGAGCCCGAGCTCGTCAACGCGCTGCAGAACCACACCTTCGACAACGTGAAGATGCTGCAATGGCGCAATTCGAAGCTGGATTTCGCCTCCCTCGGCGCGCTCCAGGTGTCCCTGAACCAGTCGCCCGGCCATGAGGCGCTGACGCGCGCGCCGATCGCCGAGGACATGCGCGTGCTCGACCACGCCGCCCGCGACGTCGAGGTGCGCGATATCGCGCATGGCAAGGCGGCCGTGGAACGGCTGTGGGAGGCCTGCCAGGTCCCCGATTACCGAAAACTGTCGCCGGCCGCCCATGCCGAGCTCGTGACCACGCTGTACGGCTTCCTGATGCAGAAGGGCTGCATCCCCGATTCCTGGTTCGCGGCCCAGGTCGACCAGGCCGACCGCATCGACGGCGACATCGACACGCTGTCGGCCCGGATCGCCCAGATCCGCACCTGGACCTTCGTCGCCAACCGCCCGGACTGGCTGAAAGACCCCGAACGCTGGCAGGGGATCGCCCGCGAGGTCGAAAATAAATTATCGGATGCGCTCCATGAACGCTTGACTGAGCGTTTCGTTGATCGCCGGACCAGTGTATTGATGCGCCGCCTGCGGGAGAACACGAGCTTGAATACTGAAATCGGCAAGACCGGCGAAGTCATCGTCGAAGGCCATGTCATCGGCCGCCTCGATGGCTTCACCTTTGCACCGGATGCGGCGGAAGCAGGCTCCGATGCGAAAGCCTTGCAGGCTGCAGCGCAAGCGGTGCTCGCCGGCGAGATCAACGCGCGCGCCGAAAAACTGGGCAATGCGCCGGACGATCAGTTCGTGCTGACCTCGGAAGGCACCATCCGCTGGACCGGCGATGCCGTGGCGCGCCTGTCTGCCGCGGAGGAGGCGCTGCATCCGCGCATCCGCATCATCTCCGACGAGCGCCTCACCGGTGCGCCGCGTGAGAAGGTGCAGGCCCGGCTCGAGCTCTGGCTCAAGACCCATATCGAAAAGCTGCTTGGGCCGATGTTCGAGCTGTCGAAGGCCGAGGACGTCACCGGCATTGCCCGCGGCATCGCCTATCAGCTGGTCGAGGCGCTCGGCGTGCTCGAGCGTCCCAAGATCGCCAACGAGCTGAAGGACCTCGACCAGCCCTCGCGCGCCGTGTTGCGCAAATACGGCGTCCGTTTCGGTGCTTATCATATCTATTTCCCCGGCCTGCTCAAGCCCGCCGGCCGTGCGCTGGCCGCACTGCTGTGGGCGCTGAAGCAGGACAATGTCGATCTGTCGTCGCTGTCCGGCGCGCAGCATCTGGCATCTTCGGGCCGCACCTCGTTCCCGGTCGACAAGCAGCTGCCGCGCGATGCCTATCGCGTGCTCGGCTACAAGCAGGCCGGTGAGCGAGCGGTGCGCGTCGACATTCTGGAGCGCCTTGCCGATCTGATCCGGCCGGCGCTGGCCTGGCGCGAGAACTCGCCCGGCGAAAAGCCTGCCGGCGCGTTCGACGGCCGCAGCTTTGTGGTGACGCAGGCGATGACCTCGCTCACCGGCTCGGCCGGCGAGGATTTCGCCTCGGTGCTGCGCGCGCTCGGCTATCGCATGGAGAAGCGTGCGCCGCTGCCGCCGAAGCCGGTGGCTGCTGCCGTGGAGACGCCGGCGGCCGAAGCAAGCGCAGAGGCTCCGACTGAACCGACGGCGACCGATGATGCCACCGCAAGCGCGGACACCGCAATCGAAGCCGCCGCCGAGCCCGTCACCGTCGAAGACGCGCCCGGCATGGAGCAGCACGACGAGCCCGCACACGAAGAGCCGGCGCTCGAAGCATCGCCTGATGCCCCCGTCACGCCCGAGGATGCCCCCGGCATCGCGCCGCCGGCGGAAGAGGCTGCTGCGCCCAGCGAGGCGGTGGAAGCCGCTCCCGCCGAGGCCGCTGCAACGGAAGCCGCTGCATCCGCCGATGCCGCCGCGCCGGTCGAGGCTGCCGCTGTGCCTGCCGAGCCCGAGCTCGTCGAGGTCTGGCGTCCCGGCGGCCGCCACGACGATCGCAAGCCCCGCCACGAGCGTCATCGCCACCAGCGTCACCACAATCAGCGCCCGCAGCAGGCCGGTGCTGAAGCTGGCGCCGCCCCCGCCGAAGGCGCGGCCGCGCAGTCAGCCGACGGCGAGAAGCGCAATGAGCGCCATCGTCACGGCGGTCATCGCAGAGATGGGGCAAAGGATTTCCGCAAGCCGCGCGAAGGTGGCGCCGAAGGTGCACCGCGCCAAGAGGGGCGCGACGACAAGAACCGCCGCTTCGAGGGCAAGGATCGCGACAACAAGGATCGCGATCGCAACAAGGGCAAGTTCGGCGGCGATCGCGACAAGGGCCGCGACAATCGCGGTCGTGACCGCGACAAGGGCCGCGACCGTCAGGGCGGGCCGTCGCTGCGCCCCTACGCCTCGAGCGCGAACCCGCGCGAGCGCGATCGTCCGGCCGATCCGAACTCGCCCTTCGCAAAGCTTGCTGCGCTGAAAGAGCAGCTGTCCGGTCGCAAGGAGTGATCCCACGACCGAGCGGCAGCGTCTCGACAAATGGCTGTGGCACGCGCGGGTGGTGAAGGCGCGCACCTCCGCGGCCGAGCTCGTTGAGTCCGGCCACGTTCGCATCAACGGCACACGCGAGAAGTCGCCGGGCCATGCGATCAAGATCGGCGACGTGATCACCATCGCGCTCGATCGCACTGTGCGCGTGCTGAAAGTAACCGCTTTCAACGAGCGCCGCGGCGATGCCGCCTCGGCCCGCGTGCTCTACGAGGAGCTGAGCGAAGGCAATCAAAGTTCTCGGCGCAATTAATTGCGCTCTGAATTCATTTCTTGGTCGATCAAACGCGTAAAGCCGTCATGATCGGCCGTTCCCGACCTTGCGGCGCCGGGCCATCCGCGCTACGCAAGCCGCGACTTTTAAAAGAGCTTTTCGGAGCGTTGGATGACTTACGTCGTCACTGAAGCCTGCATCAAGTGCAAGTATACCGACTGCGTCGAGGTCTGCCCGGTCGACTGTTTCTACGAGGGCGAGAACATGCTCGTCATCCATCCTGACGAGTGCATCGACTGCGGCGTGTGCGAGCCGGAATGCCCCGCTGACGCGATCAAGCCGGACACGGAACCGGGCCTCGAAAAGTGGCTCCAGGTCAACGCCGACTACGCCAAAAGCTGGCCGAACATCACCCAGAAGAAAGAATCACCCCCCGACGCGAAGGAATTCGACGGCCAGGAAGGAAAGTTCGAGAAATATTTTTCTCCGAACCCGGGCTCGGGAGACTAATTCTCGCCCAAACTTAACCCTAATACCTTCGTCAGCGCCGAAAACCAGCCCTCAAGACCCCTAAATCATTGATTTTTGCGGGAAATGTGCTATATTGAGCACATTAAGCTGAACCCCCGTCAGCCCAGTTGGCCCCGTTGGGTTCCCGTGAAACCAAATGTCGAACAGGGGCGTGGCAGTTTCCGCGCGCAGGCTGTGTCACAGAAAACGCGTAAAAAGAGTACTTCAGCGAGGGCTTCCCATAAGGAGGCCAAAAAAGTCGCCGCGGCCAGCCGTAGCGCATCCAAGGGTCGGACCGCGACTAAGGCACCGGCTGCAAAGTCCTCGAAGAACAAAAGAAGCGCAATGCCTCACAAGACTGCCAAACCGGCCGCGAAAGCGACCGTTGCCAAGCCTGCTGCTGCCAAGGCTTCCGCTGCCAAGCCCGTTGCTCCGAAGGCTCCTGTTGCTGCCGCCCCTGCCAAAGCCCCCGTTGCTGCTGCGAAGCCGGCCGTGAAGGCTGCTGCACCCGCGCCGAAGGTCGAGGAAAAGAAGGTCGTGACCCAGCGCCAGGGCTTCAAGGCCAACGAATTCGTCGTCTATCCCGCTCACGGCGTTGGCCAGATCCTGGCCATCGAGGAGCAGGAGATCGCCGGTGCGAAGCTCGAGCTGTTCGTCATCAATTTCATCAAGGACAAGATGACGCTGCGCGTGCCGACCGCCAAGGTCGCGAACGTCGGCATGCGCAAGCTGTCCGACCCCGCGCTGGTGAAGAAGGCGCTGGAGACGCTGAAGGGCCGCGCCCGCGTCAAGCGCACCATGTGGTCGCGCCGCGCCCAGGAATACGAAGCAAAGATCAATTCGGGCGACATCGTCGCGATCGCGGAAGTCGTGCGCGACCTCTACCGTTCCGAGTCGCAGCCCGAGCAGTCGTACTCTGAACGCCAGCTCTATGAAGCGGCGCTCGATCGTCTCTCCCGCGAGATCGCGGTTGTGCAGCACTCGACCGAGACCGAAGCGGTCAAGGAGATCGAGGCCCAGCTCGCCAAGAGCCCGCGCCGCACCAACGCCAAGGCGGAAGCCGCCGACGGCGAGGGCGAGGCGGATGCCGACGGCGATACCGATGGCGACGACACCGCCGTCGCCGACGAGGCCGCGTAAGCGTCTCGCAGCGTCGATTGCAAGCAATCAAAAGCCCGGCCGGTTGGCCGGGCTTTTTTGTTTTGAGCGGATCAGGCTTTGTGACGGTGCAATCCATGCGTTCGCACGGCCACGGGTGTTCAGGCCCCGTGTTGAGGGCATCGCGTCGAGGGAGAGTGTGACGAACTTGACCCGAGTCACTTCCTGATCAGCGGAATCTGCAAATTGGTCGGCCGGTTCTGCTCGGTGTCAAAGCCACGGCCGTCGATGTTGCGGGCGCCCCAGAACAGGAGGTCGCCCCTGAGATAGACGAGATCATATTCCATGAAGTTCGTGGCCTCGGCGAGACCGAAGGGAGCGAAGGTCTTGCCGAAGATGCTCTGGGGCGCGCCAACGTCCCACGGTGCATATCCGACCGCGGCGACCTTGTTGAGCACATCGGCAAATCCCTGTGCCAGCGGCGTAACCTCGTAGGTCTCGTCGGCAACGAAGTCGACCTTCTGCGCGCCCGGAGCGATGGGATGCGCACCCCTCCACAGCATATGGCCGCCAATCCTGATCCGCGCGAGCGGCACGGCGCTGTAGGGATCGGCCGAGTTGACGATCTCGAGCTCGAAACGGTCGGAGGGGAGATATTTGAAGGCCCGCTTGAGATAGAACGGCTTGAGCGTGCCATCGGCGTTCTTCGCCGCGCTCGGGCGCACCTCCGGTGCGATGCTTTCCCAGTCGCCGAGCAACGCCTGCTTCAATCCTGTCACATCCAGTTCCATGTTGTTTGCCTTTGCCTGCGTGTTGGAGGATTGCGCAGCCACTTCGCCAGATCCCGCCAGCGTGAGGATCAGCAGAGACGTTTGAATGCTCTTGAGCATGTGAAGCTCGCTCCCGTGCGCCTCTGCCTGCCAGGCAGACTTCGTTCACGCCGGCTATACGGGCAGCTGGCCGCTTGGAAAAAGACTTTGTAAGCTGGCCCCATGCCTGCGAGATATGGGAGATCGCGATGGAGCTTCGGCATCTCCGCTATTTCGTCGCCGTTGCCGATGCGGGCAGTTTGACTGTTGCGGCCGAGCAGAAGCTGCACACGTCGCAACCGTCGCTCAGCCGGCAAATCCGGGATCTCGAACGGGAGGTCGGCGTTCCCTTGATGAACCGCAGCGCCCAAGGCATCGCGCTGACGGCGGCCGGCAAGGCCTTTCTCGAGCACGCCAGAATGGCGCTGCTTCAGGCGGAGGCTGCCAAGGAAGCGGCGCTCCGTGCCGCGCAGCCCCCGCAGCCCGCTTTCTCGTTGGGCTTTCTGTCGGGCGCCGAAATCGACCTGCTGCCCGAGGTGGATCGCATTCTGCGCGACGCATTTCCCGGCATCGATATCCGCCTGTCGAGCGATTATTCGCCCTCGCTTGCCAAGGCCCTGATGCGGCGAAAGCTCGATGCTGCCTTCATCCGGTCGGAAGAGCACATGGAAGATCTGGTCTGCCGGCGCGTGCGCACCGATCCGCTGGTCTTCGTCTTTCCGAGCGACCATCGGCTGGCATCGCAAGCCGCGGTGGCGCCCGAGGAGATCAGGGACGAGACCTTCTACCTACCGTCCAAATCCGCTCCCGCGGTTCGCCGTATCGTTCTGGATTATTTCAGCCGGACCGGAATCGACCTCAAGCCCGATCGCGAAGTGCACAACGTCGTCCACGCGATCTCGATGATTGCGTCGACGCGCGGCGTCATGATGCTGCCGGCCTACACGAAGCGATATTTGCCGGAGACCATCACCACCCGGCCGGTGCGGGGAGAAGCACCCAAGCTTGATCTCGTTGTCGCCTATCACAAGGCGAATCAATCCCCGATCCTGAAGTTGCTTCTCTCCGAGGTCGGCAAGCTCGCGACGGCGTCGTCCTAGGCTCACTTCACCGGCCGCTTCTCGAGCTTTCTTGCCAGCGTGCGCCGGTGCATGCCCAATCGTCTCGCCGCTTCCGAGATGTTGAAATCGGTCTCGATCAGCGTCTGGTGGATGCGCTCCCATTCCAGCGTCTTGATCGAGGTCGGCCGTGCATCGAGGGCGACTTCGGCGTTGCCTTCGGCCTTGTTGAAGGCGGCTTCGATATCGTCGGTGTTCGACGGCTTTGCCAGGTAGTGGCAGGCGCCGAGCTTGATCGCCTCGACGGCGGTGGAGATGCTGGCAAAGCCGGTCAGCACCACGATCAGCATCTCCGGATCGTGCGTGTGCAGCAGCTCGACGCAGGCGAGGCCCGAGGCGCCGCCGAGCTTGAGATCGACCACCGCGTGTCCAAAGGATCGCTCCTCCAGCACCTTCCGCACCTCTTCGATCGAAGCTGCGAGGACGACGTCGTAGCCGCGGCGCTCGAACGAGCGTTTCAGCGTGCGCGCGAAGCCGGCATCGTCCTCGACGACGATGAGCGAACGGTCAGGCGTCAAAAGTTCCTCCGATCGCGAGCGTTGCGAGCGGCAGCGTCAGGCGGACGGTGGCGCCACGCTTCCTGTGGTTCTCGGCGGTCACGCTGCCGCCGAGCTTGCGCACGACGTTCACCACCAGGAACAGGCCGAGCCCGCCGCCGGCGCGGCCCTTGCTCGAGTGATAGGGTTTTCCCAGCTGCGCCAGCATCTCCGGCGCAAAGCCCGGGCCGCGATCGCTGATCGACAGCACGAGATTGTCGCCCTCGCGCTCGGCCAGCAGCTCCACCCATTCGCGCGAGACCTCATAGGCATTGTCGAGCACGTTGAAGATCACTTGCTTCAGCGCGATGTCGGAGACGATCGCGACGTCCTCGCCGAACGTGTTGACGAAATAGAGCGTGCGGGCCGAGCGTGCGTCGCGCCACTCGTTCACCAGCGCGGTGACGAAGGCCGTCACCGTCGTCGGCGAGGAGCCTTCGCCGCGCGCTTCGCCCGCCGACACCAGGATGCCCGTCACGATGGTCTTGCAGCGTTGCAGAGAGGTTTCCATCTCCGCGAGATCCTCGGCAAGTTCCTGATCGGCGGCGAGATCGGGCATGCGGCGCCAGTCGCTGAGGATGACCGACAGCGAGGCGAGCGGCGTGCCGAGCTCATGCGCAGCGCCGGAGGCGAGCAGGCCCATGCGGACGATGTGGTCCTGCTCGGCCGCATGCTGGCGCAATGCCGCCAGATGCGCATCGCGCTCGCGCAAATTCCTGTTGATCCGGGTGACGAACACGACCAGCAGCACGGCGTTGAGGACGAAGCCCAGCAGCATGCCTGTCACGGTGAGACTGTAGGCCTCGCTGATCGGGTTCGGCGGCAGGTCGAGCGGCCGGTAGGCCATGGTCAGCCAGATGAAACTCGCGCAGGTCAGTGCGACCAGCGACCAGGTCGAGCGGGCATTAAGCAGCACCGCGCCCAGCGTCACCTGGAGCAGGAACAGCGAGGTGAAGGGATTGGTGGCGCCGCCGCTGAGGTAGAGCTGAGCGGTCAGCGCGGCGACATCGAGCATCAAGGCGACCAGCAGCTCGTTGTTGGTGATCGCGGCGCGATGGCGCACCCAGACGAGGCTGGAGACGTTGAGCAGCAGCAGCGCGCCGATCACCGCGCCCATCCGTTCCAATGGCAGGGGAATACCCAGGCCGAAATGCACGCCGCCGATGGTCACGATCTGCCCGACCACCGCGGTCCAGCGCAGCTGGATCAGCAGCGCCATGTTCTTGCGGTTGGTCTCGTCGTCGGTCGGCGCAACGCCGATCAGCTCGCTGCGCGCGTCCGCCTGCGATTGCAGCGTGACGGCGTCATGCGTCATTCCGTCGTCAGGTAGATTCGACGATCGTTCCAGCATCTGATCCCGTCCTGCGGGCGGTTGCATCGGAGCAGCCGGCCGGTTCGTGGACGAAGCGCTTGCGGCGGAACAGCCCGCCGCCGAATGTGACGAAAAGTTTACCCGCCAGCATGAAAGCCAGGGCAAACCACGTCAGCGCGTAGATCAGGTGGTTATTGGGAAAGCTGATCACGGTCAATCCGCCGATCGGGCCGCTGGTGGTTTGTGATCCGGCGTCAGCATCGACGAAAAAGGGTGCGACATGGTCGAGGCCGCGCGCTGCCGCAATCGCGGCGACATCCCGCGAGTACCAGCGGTTGTGCTGGGGGACGTTGTTCCGCAAGAACCCGCCTTTCGGCTCGGTCATGCGGAGCAGGCCCGTGATCTCGACCTGCCCGTCCCGATTGCCGCTCTGGCGCGTCGATGCGTCGCGCCGCTCGGACGGCACGAAGCCGCGATTGACCAAGACCAGCGTGCCGTCGCCGCGCTGAAGCGGCGTCACCACCCAATAGCCGGGGCCTTCCTCGGTGACCGCCTGAACCAGCGTCTCGCGGTCATGCAGGAAGAGGCCGGTGAGGCTGACGTGCCTGTATTCGTCGTTTGCGGTGGAGACGGTCGGCCAGGCCGCGGGCGACGGGATCGGTTGGGCCGGGGCATGGACGCGCTGCTCGACGCGGTCGATCAGCGCCAGCTTCCAGGCGCGTCGCTCGATCTGCCAGACGCCGAGTGCGATCAGAAGTGCAAAGGCCGCGAGCGAGAGGACCGTGAGCCACAGGCGCGGACGCGCAGCCTTGCGACGCGCGTCCTTATCCTTGCCTGTCACGGTCCAAGCCTTGCTCACTTCCAAGCCTTGCTCACTTCGAAGTCTCGCTCACTTCATTCCCGTCATCTGGTGCATCGGCATCATGTTGCTGTTGAGATGGTTCATCACCCACAGCGAGCCGGACAGCGCGATCACCACCATGACGATGGTGAAGATCAGCGCCATCATGCTCCAGCCGTTCTCGGACTTGGTGCTCATGTGCAGGAAGTAGATCATGTGCACGACGATCTGCACGACCGCGAAGGCCATGATGACCAGCGCGGTGATCTGCTTGCTCGGCAGCGCGCCGCTCATCACCAGCCAGAACGGGATCGCGGTGAGCACGACCGAGAGCACGAAGCCGAGCATATAGGTCGAGAACGTGCCGTGGGCGTGGTCGTCGCCGTGGTGATGGCCGTCCGCGTGGGCGGCGTGGGTATCGGTGTTCATCGCAGAACTCCCAGGAGATAGACGAAGGTGAAGACGCCGATCCAGACCACGTCCAGGAAGTGCCAGAACATCGACAGGCACATCAGGCGGCGGCGGTTGGCTTCGATCAGGCCGAACTTCCAGACCTGCACCATCAGGGTCACCAGCCAGATCAGGCCGCAGGAGACGTGCAGGCCGTGGGTGCCGACCAGCGTGAAGAAGGAGGACAGGAAGGCGCTGCGCTGCGGGGTCGCCCCTTCATGGATCATGTGGGCGAACTCGGAGAGCTCGATGCCGATGAAGGCGAGGCCGAACAGGCCGGTGATCGCCAGCCACATCTGGGTCTGGGCGATCTTGTTCTGCTGCATCGTCAGCATGGCAAAGCCATATGTGATCGACGACAGCAGCAGCATCGAGGTGTTCACCGCGACCAGCGGCAGCTCGAACAGGTCCTTCGGGGCGGGGCCGGCGGCGTAGTTGGCGCCGAGCACGCCGAAGGTGGCGAACAGCATCGCAAAGATGAGGCAGTCGCTCATCAGGTAGATCCAGAAGCCGAGCGGGGTGCTGTAGCCTTCCGGATGCGGGTGTTCGTCGGCGAGGTAGAACATCGGCTCGCCGGTCTGGGCGGGATTGACAGCGACAGTCATTTACTTGGCTCCGGCGAGCAGTTTGGTACGCGCGTCCTCGGTCCGGATGACGTCGTCAGCCGGAATGTCGAAGTCGCGGTGATAGTTGAAGGTGTGACCGATCCCGACGGCGAGCATCGCGATGAAGCTCACGGCCGCCAGCCACCAGATGTACCAGATCAGGCCGAATCCCATCGCGGTGGCGAGGCCGGCGAGGATGACACCGGTGCCGGTGCTGGAGGGCATGTGGATCGGCTTGAACCCGGTGAGCGGACGCTGGTAGCCGCGCTTCTTCATGTCCCACCACGCGTCATTGTCGTGAACGACGGGGGTGAAGGCGAAGTTGTAGTCCGGCGGGGGCGAGGAGGTCGCCCATTCCAGCGTGCGTGCATCCCAGGGATCGCCGGTGACGTCCTTGAGCTGCTCGCGCTTGAGGAAGGAGACCGCGAACTGCATCAGCATCGAGAGGATGCCGAGGAAGACGAGGCCGGCGCCGATCGCGGCGATGACGAACCAGATCTGCAAGGACGGATCGTCGAACACGCGCAGGCGGCGGGTCACGCCCATCAGGCCGAGCACATAGAGCGGCATGAAGGCCATGTAGAAGCCGGTGACCCAGAACCAGAACGACAGCTTGCCCCAGAACGGATCGAGCTTGAAGCCGAACGCCTTCGGGAACCAGTAGTTGATGCCGGCGAACGCGCCGAACACCACGCCGCCGATGATCACGTTGTGAAAGTGCGCGATCAGGAACAGGCTGTTGTGCAGGACGAAGTCGGCCGGTGGCACTGCGAGCAGCACGCCGGTCATGCCGCCGAGCACGAAGGTCAGCATGAAGGCGATCGTCCACAGCATCGGCAGCTCGAAGCGGATGCGGCCGCGATACATCGTGAACAACCAGTTGAACATCTTCGCGCCCGTCGGGATCGAGATGATCATCGTGGTGATGCCGAAGAACGAGTTGACGCTGGCGCCCGAGCCCATCGTGAAGAAGTGGTGCAGCCAGACCAGGTACGACAGGATGGTGATGACCACCGTGGCGTAAACCATCGAGGTGTAGCCGAACAGCCGCTTGCCGGAGAAGGTCGAGGTCACTTCCGAGAAGATGCCGAAGGCGGGGAGAACCAGAATGTAGACCTCGGGATGACCCCAGATCCAGATCAGGTTCACGTACATCATCGGGCTGCCGCCGAAATCGTTCGTGAAGAAGTTGGTGCCGACGTAGCGGTCAAGCGAGAGCAGCGCGAGCACGACGGTCAGGACGGGGAAGGAGGCGACGATCAGGATGTTGGTGCAGAGCGCGGTCCAGGTGAACACCGGCATCTTCATCATGGTCATGCCGGGACAGCGCAGCTTGACGATGGTGCAGATCAGGTTGATGCCGGATAAGGTCGTGCCGACGCCCGCGACCTGCAGCGCCCAGATATAATAGTCGACGCCGACGTCAGGACTGTAGCCGATGTTCGACAGCGGCGGATAGGCCAGCCAGCCGGTGCGGGCGAATTCGCCGATGAACAGCGAAGCCATCACCAGCACTGCGCCGCCGACCGTCATCCAGAAGCTGAAATTGTTCAGGAACGGGAACGACACGTCGCGCGCGCCGATCTGCAGCGGCACCACGTAGTTCATTAGGCCGGTGACCAGCGGCATCGCCACGAAGAAGATCATGATCACGCCATGGGCAGTGAAGACCTGGTCATAGTGATGGGCGGGGAGGAAGCCTTCGGAGCCGCCGAACGCGAGTGCTTGTTGTGCGCGCATCATCAGCGCGTCTGCGAAGCCGCGCAGCAGCATCACGATGCCGAGGATCATGTACATGATGCCGATGCGCTTGTGGTCCACGGTGGTGAACCACTCGCGCCACAGATAGCCCCAGAGGCGGAAATAGGTGATGCCGGCGAACAGTGCGCCGCCGCCGAGCGCGACCATCACGAAGGTGCCGACCAGGATCGGCTCGTGCAGCGGCAGCGAATCGAGGCCGAGACGGCCGAAGATGAGCTTGAGAAGATCAGGAGACATGCGAGCTCTCTTTAGGAGTCTGACTTCAGGAGTCTGACTTGGGACGTTGTCCGAGGAAGAAGGACGAGGACTTCAGCGGCGTGAAGATCGGCCGCTTCAGGCCGGCACCGAGCAGCGGCGCGGTGTCGGCGGGTGCCGTGATGGAGGCGGTGGTCCTGCCCTGGGGCGCATCCGGCGTGCAGGTGCCGGCGACGAAGGTCGGCTCGGGTCCGAGCGCGGTGCCGCGGCGTGCGTACTTGTCGTAGGCCAGCGGCAGGGTGTTGTTCAGGCCCTCATGGCCGAGACCGCCCTTGGCGTCGATCGCCATCATCTCGCTCTGGCACATCTTGCCGGTCTCGACGCACATGTTGAGGATCAGGCGGTAGAGGTCGGAATCGACGGTGCCCCAGCGGCGCACCGGCTCGTTCTCGCTCGGCTTTTCGAGCTGGAGATATTCGGCGCGGCCGAGCGAGCCGCCGGCCGATTTGGCCTGCGCGATCCAGGCGTCAAAGCCCTTGTCGTCGAGGCCCTGGAAGTTGAAGTGCATGCCAGAGAAGCCGGCGCCGCTGTAGTTCGCCGAAAAACCCTTGTATGTACCGGCGTGGTTGATCACGGCGTGGAGCGACGTCTCCATGCCCGGCATCGCGTAGATCTGACCGGCGAGTGCGGGGATGTAGAACGAGTTCATCACCGAGGAGGCGGTGATGTGGAAGTTGATCGGGCGGTCGACCGGCGCGGCGAGCTCGTTGACGGTGGCGATGCCGTAATCGGGGTAGATAAAGAGCCACTTCCAGTCGAGCGCGACGACATCGACGACGAGCGGAGCCTTGGACTGGTCCACGGCGCGTTCCGCATGGATGCGGCCGATGTTGCGATAGGGGTCGAGCAGATGCGTGCCCATCCAGGTCAGCGCGCCCAGGCAGATGATGATCAGCAGCGGCGCCGACCAGATCACCAGCTCGAGCTTGGTCGAGTGGTCCCAATCCGGCTCGTAGCGGGCCGAGGTGTTGGACTGGCGGTAGCGCCAGGCGAACAGCACCGTCAGCGCCATCACGGGGACGACGATCAGGAGCATCAGGACGGTGGAGATGATGACGAGGTCGCGCTGTTGGGCGGCGATGTCGCCGGCCGGCGACAGCACGACGTAGTTGCAGCCGCTGAGCGCAGCTGCCAGGGGTAGCAGCGCCAGGATCTTGAGACGGGACACGGGCCGAGCCTTATGAGAATGAGTTTCCTTTGCGGGCCCAAGGGGTAGCTGCGGCGCAGCAATCCGGACATTGGACAATTTGTCCAATGTTGCAGTGCGGAATGTTGGGTCAGACAAGGGCAGATTGCCTGGCGCCCCGCCGGGCGGTCGGCTTTGGTTTTCAGGACGTTAAGGGCGCACGAATGGCGACGGCACAGACCCCCGCAATGGCAGACCTCCACTCGGGCGAGCACGGCCACGACCAGGCCAGTCCCGGCGAGATCGCCATCGGCGTCATCATCGGCCGCACCTCGGAATTCTTCGACTTCTTCGTCTACGCGATCGCCTCGGTGATCGTGTTTCCGCGCCTGGTGTTCCCGTTCACCAGCGAGCTGACCGGCACCCTCTATTCCTTCATGATCTTCGCGCTGGCCTTCGTGGCCCGGCCGATCGGAACCGTCATTTTCATGACGGTCGATCGCGAGTACGGCAAAACCGCCAAGCTGGTCTCGGCGCTGTTTCTGCTCGGCACCGCCACAGTCGCGCTCGCGTTCCTGCCCGGCTATCACGACATCGGCAGCGCCGCGATCTGGCTGCTGGCGCTGGCGCGTATCGCGCAGGGTCTGGCCTGGGGCGGCGCCTGGGACGGCATGGCTTCGCTGCTGGCGCTGAACGCGCCGCCCTCCAAGCGCGGCTGGTACGCGATGGTGCCGCAGCTCGGCGCCCCGCTCGGCCTGATCGTGGCGAGCGCGCTGTTCGCCTATTTCGCCGGTAACCTCTCGGCCGACGACTTCTTCGACTGGGGCTGGCGCTATCCGTTCTTCGTCGCCTTCGCCATCAACGTCGTGGCGCTGTTCGCGCGCCTGCGCATGGTGACGACGGAAGAATATGCTTCGTTGTTCGAGACCCGCGAATTGCAGCCCGCGCGTATCTCCGAGACCGTCGCGCGCGAAGGCCAGAACATCATGCTCGGTGCATTCGCGCCGCTCGCAAGCTTCGCGCTGTTCCACATGGTCACGGTGTTTCCGCTGTCCTGGGTGTTCCTGTTCACCCGCGAAAGCCCGGTGCGCTTCCTGATCATCGAGATCGTCGCCGCCGTGTTCGGCGTCGCGGCCATCGTGGCCTCCGGCATCATCGCCGACCGCGTCGGCCGCAAATCGCTGCTGATGGGATCGGCAATCGCGATCGCCATCTACAGCGGTTTTGCTCCGCAGCTGCTCGATGCCGGCGCGTTCGGTGAGACCATCTACATGGTGATCGGTTTCATCCTGCTGGGTCTCTCCTTCGGCCAGTCCTCGGGCGCGATCGCCTCGAACTTCCGGCAGGCGTACCGCTACACGGCTTCCGCGCTGACCTCGGATATGGCCTGGCTGTTCGGGGCGGGCTTCGCGCCGTTGGTGGCGCTTCTGCTCGCCACCAATCTCGGCGTCATCGCGTCGGGTGCGTATCTGCTGTCAGGCGCGTTCTGGACGCTGCTCGCACTCTGGCTCAGCGGCCAGCGCGAGGCGGGCGACATGGACGCGGGCGGTTAAGCCGCGTCCAGCGGACGGGAATAAAACTCGGGCTGGACGATCCTGTTTGCGGCGACGCAAGCAGGAGATCCCATGAACGTCCGGTCCAATCCCGTCCACCCGCAAAGTTTTGCAAGCCTCCTCACCGTAAGCCTGGTCCTCACCATCGTCGCGGTCGTTTTCTCGACCGGGCTTGCCCACGCCACCGGCAACGTCGCGCGCGGCCAAACGCTCTACAAGGGCTGCGCAGATTGTCACTCCATCAATGAGAACGCTGTCGGCCCGATGCACAAGGGCGTGGTCGGTCGCAAGGCGGGCAGCGTGCCCGGCTATGACTATTCGGCCGATCTGAAGAACTCAGGGATCGTCTGGACCGAGGACAATCTCGACAAATGGCTGGCCGGACCGCAGGCCATGGTGCCGGAAACCAAGATGTTCTTCGACGTCCCGGACGCGCGGGATCGTGCTGACATCATCGCGTTTCTGAAGGAAAAGGCGCGGTAGGTCGGCAGAGCAGGTCTCGTAGGGTGGGCAAAGCGAAGCGTGCCCACCATCTGTCGCTATCATTACGGATCGTGGGCACGGCGCTACGCGCCTTTGCCCACCCTACGGCACTGTCTTTGTGGCCCGAGATCCCGGGTTCGCGCTAAGCGCGCCGCGGGATTGACGCGCGCTTAGCGCGCGTCAATCCGCCACGACCTTCACGCGATCCCGCACCTTCACCTGCGCGTTGCGATCGAGCCCGTTGAGCACGCGGAAGCGTTCGGCGGGATGATCGACGCCGGCCATGCGGTGGGAGAGCGATTCCACGGTGTCGCCGGGCTGCACGGTGATGACCTTGATGCGCAGGGGGCGCGCGGCCTGGATTTCGTCGAGCGTCAGGCGGCGGAATGAATTGACGGTCTCGCGCGCGTTGCGCTCGCTCTCGGTCGATTTCTGCCGTGTCGCGAAGATGAAGCGATAGACGTCGCTGCCGAAGCGCAACGCATAGACCTTGAACTGCCACTGATCGCCCTTGGCGGTGGCGGACGCAGCCGGAAAACCGTTGATGGTGATGTCTTCGGTGGAGGCCTTCTCGACGCCCTCCATCCAGCCGGAATTCAGGTAATCGCCGAGTGACTGCTCGGCCGGCACCCGCACGACGTCGAAGCGCATCGCCTGAGAGCCGCCGTCGCGCACGCCGATCACCGCCTGCGCGGTGTTGTCGAGCGTGAAATTGTCCGGCGCCTGGAAGGTGAAGCCGAGTTTCGGGTGCAGGAAACGCCGGCCGCGGACAAAACCTTCGCTGGGATCTTCGCCATAGACGAGGTTGTCGATCGCGGCGAGATAGGTCTCGCGGTCGCGCTCGGCGCCCTCGGGCGCCGCATATTGCCGTGCGATGGTCTGCGCATTCTGCACGCGCTCGGGGGTGGCCGGATGCGACGAGGTGAAATCCTGCGCGCGCGGATCGAGCGAGGTCTTGCCGACCTTGAGCTCGGCATTGCGCTCCATCGCCGACAGGAAGCGCGCGGCGCCATAGGGATCGAAATGTGCCTTGGCGGAAAGGCCGACGCCGATGCCGTCGGCCTCGAACTCCTGGTTGCGCGAAAAGCTCGCCATGGTGAGCTTGGTCTTGGCCAGTGCAAGCGCGGTGAGATCGGGATCGTTGCTCATGTCGGTGACGACGCGGGTGACGATCGCAGCCTGGCGCGCCTGGTCCTCGCGCATCGCGGCGTGCTTGGACAGCACATGCGCCATCTCGTGGCTGAGCACGGAGGACAATTCCGAAGTGTCGCTGGCGAGCGCGAGCAGGCCGCGGGTGACATAGAGCTGGCCGTTCGGCAGCGCGAACGCGTTCACCGCGCCGGAATTGAGGATGGTGACCTTATAGCCCTGGTCGGGGCGGTCGGACGCCGCGACGAGCCGGTCGACGGTCTTGCTGACCAGCGATTCGAGCCTGGGGTCGTCATAGGTGCCGCCATAGCTCGCCAGGATGCGCTCGTGCTCCTTTTCGGTGGCGGGGGTCTGCGCGACGGCCGGTTTCGGCTTGGGCATCGCCACGGTCGGCGGGGCCGCCGCGGTCTGGAACCGGTTCATGTCGCCGCAACCGGCAAGGGCTGCGCCCAGCACGAGGCACAGCGCCGCCGGCGCAGCCCGCAGGCGGCGGCGTTCACTCGATACGTGCCGTTCTAGCACCCCATCCACGTCGCTTAACCCGTGCCTGGCCCTTTTAGGGCCTTACCCCTGTCGGCTCGTTTGCACCCAGCAACTCGACCTGCCCCGCAAGGCGCACATCGATGCGCGGCCCTGAATTCCCCTCGACCCAGCCCCGGACGCGAATCCGTCTATTTTCCAGGGACTTAAGAGTGATCCCGGCGTTTTCGAGCGCGGGTTGCGTACGCTTTGAAATAGTGACGGCAAAGCCGCGTGTCCAGTTTCGTCCGAAGTTGAGGTAGGTCATTGCCCCAGCTTGCCGGACCGACAGGACTTTGCCCTCGACCACCATAAAGCGCCCGATCCCCGCCAAAATATCGTCCGGACTTTCCGCGTTTTTTATGGCCGACGGGTCAGCCCAGTTGCCCTTTTTTTGGCGCCGTGCCTCGGTCTCCGCCGCCATCAGGGCCGCCGCGCAGTCCTTGTCCGCGATCTCGGCGGAGACGAGGGCGTCGCCCTGGGCGAGCAGCGTCGCCTGGATGGGGGCCTCGCTTTCGCCGACGAAGATGAGTGCGCCCTGACGGCCGTAGCGGTCGGGCGTGTCGTCGGTGCCGCGCAGCGTGACGTCGCGTCCGGTGAGCAGCGACGTCAGCGCCTGCTTCGTCGTTGCGGTTGGCTCGATCCCGGCGAGGCGCACCTCGCGGCCGTCGTCGAGACGCACGCCACGCGCATCGACGATTGCGGCGACGCGGCCGTCGCCTTGGGACTCGAACTGGCACGGTGCGGCGAACGCGGTGTGACCGGCGACGAGAGGAAGTGCGAGGATGAGATGAAGCAGTCGCGTCACGGTGCCCGGAAAGGTTGCGTTGTGCTCTAGTTCTAACGCAAACGTGGCGAACCGCGAAGGCTATCGTAGGGTGGGCAAAGCGAAGCGTGCCCACGTCTTTGATTTGTCGCGCGGGCTCGTGGGCACGGCGCGAAGAGCGCGCCTTTGCCCACCCTACGGCAGTTCGCGTGACGCGTCGCCATTGCCTCACACTCGATCAGCGAATTAATGAACTTGCACAGCAATGACGGTGGAAACATTTCGCCGCAACATGCCATTCCGCTTTGCGGAAAACATGTGCGGCAATCATGCGCCCGCAACGCCCTCGCGCTTGCTGCGCACTTGCGCATGCGGCATGATTGCGGCAACAGCTTCAACCAAGAGCAATAACCAAGCCGCCATCAGAGTACGGCGCGATAAGGGAGGTCTTTTTCTATGAAGCATATTTTGTCGGGCATTTTTGCCGCAGCGTTTGCGCTGAGTGCGAGCGCCGCCGCGCAGGCCCAGGACAAGCCGCCGCTGAAGATCGGCGGCATCCTCGACATGTCGAGCCTCTATGCCGACATCACCGGCCCCGGCAGCGAGACCGCGGCCAAGATGGCCGTCGAAGATTTTGGCGGCGAGGTGCTGGGACGCAAGATCCAGGTGCTGGCGGCCGACCATCTCAACAAGGCTGACCTGTCCGCCAACATCGCCCGCGACATGCTCGACAACCAGGGCGTCGAGATGATCTACGACGTCGCGGCCTCGGCCACTGCACTCGCCGCCGGCGAGATCGCGAAAGCGCGCAACAAGATCATCATGTTCAACGGCCCGGGCTCGATCCGTCTCACCAACGAGGCCTGCGGTCCCTACACCATCCACTACGTGTTCGACACTTACGGCCAGGCCAACGTGACCGGTCTTGCCGCCGTGAAGTCCGGCCTCGACAGCTGGTTCTTCCTCACCGCCGACTACGCCTTCGGCCAGGACCTGGAGAAGGACACCAGCGCCGTCGTCACCAAGACCGGCGGCAAGGTGCTCGGAGCCGTGCGCCATCCGCTCAACACCTCGGATTTTTCGTCGTTCCTGCTCCAGGCGCAAGCGTCCAAGGCCAAGGTGATTGGCCTTGCCAACGCCGGCGGCGATACCGTCAACGCCATCAAGCAGGCGGCCGAGTTCGGCATCACCAAGGGCGGCCAGAAGGTCTCGCCGCTGCTCGCCTTCGTCTCCGACATCGATTCGATCGGGCTGGAGACCGCGCAGGGCCTGCTGCTCGCCGAAGCCTTCTACTGGGACCTCAACGACGACACGCGCGCGTTCTCGAAGCGATTCATGGAGCGCACCAAGCGCGTACCGACCTCGGCGCAGGCCGGCGTCTATTCGTCGGTCACGCATTACCTGAAGGCTGTGAAGGCGGCGGGCACGACCGACTCGGCCGCGGTCATCAAGGTGATGAAAGAGACACCGATCAACGACTTCTTCGCCAAGAACGGCAAGATCCGCGAGGACGGCCGCATGATCCACGACATGTACCTGTTCGAGGTCAAGAAGCCGTCGGAGTCCAAGGGCCGCTGGGACGACTACAAGCTGCTCGCCACCGTGTCCGGCAACGAGGCGTTCCAGTCGCTGGAGCAGTCGCGCTGCCCCCTGGTGAAGAAATAGAGATCGTCATTGCGAGCGAAGCGAAGCAATCCAGAGATGTTTCCGCAGAGACGGTCTGGATTGCTTCGTCGCTTCGCTCCTCGCAATGACGGGTGTGGCTGAGGCCCGAGCAAAACAACAACAAGGGAGACGTCCCATGAACGACATGGTCCTGCAAAAGCTCGAAGGCGGGCTGCTCACCATCACGATGAATCGCCCGGAGCGGAAGAACGCGCTCAACCCCGACATGGTCGCGGGGCTGGTCGAGGCCGCGCGGCGCGCGGCCGACGATCCCGAGGTGCGCGCGGTGCTGTTCAAAGGCGCAGGCGGCTCGTTCTGCGTCGGCGGGGACGTCAAGTCGATGGCGGCAGGCCGTGCGCCGCTGCCGTTCGAAGTGAAAATGGCGAACCTGCGCCGCGGCATGGAAGTGTCGCGCATCCTGCACCAGATGCCAAAGCCCGTGGTGGCGCAGCTCGACGGCGCGGCAGCCGGCGCCGGCCTTTCGATGGCACTGTCCTGCGACCTGCGCATCGCGAGCGAATCCTGCAAGATCACGACCGCCTTCGCCAAGGTCGGCTTCTCAGGCGATTATGGCGGCACCTATTTCCTGACGCAGCTGCTCGGCAGCGCGCGGGCGCGCGAGCTTTATCTGATGTCGCCGGTGCTCTCGGCGAAGGAGGCGTATGCGATCGGCATGGTGACGAAAGTCGTTCCCGACGCCGAGATCGATGCCGCCGCACACGAGCTCGCGCTGTCGCTGGCGCAGGGGCCATCGATCGCGCTCGGCTTCATCAAGCGCAACATCAACAACGCCGAGCATCTGGCGCTGGAAGATTGCTTCGACGGCGAGGCGATCCATCACACCCGTTGCAGCGACACCGAGGATCACAAGGAAGCCGCGAAGGCCTTTGTCGAGAAGCGCAAGCCGACCTTCAAGGGCGCATGACGATGGCGCCCTATATGCGGCTCCGGCAGATCTGCCTCGTCGCGCCGCAGCTCGTGCCTGTGGTCTCCGACATCGCCGGGATCATGGGCCTCGACGTCTGCTACCGCGATGGCAATGTCGCCAAATACGGCCTGGAGAACGCGCTGCTCCCGGTCGACACGATCCTGCTGGAGGTGGTCGCGCCGTTCAAGGGCGGCACCACCGCCGGCCGCTTCATCGAGAAGACCGGCGGCCGCGGCGGCTATATGGCGATCTTCTGCTGCAACGATCCGGACGAACGCGGCCGCAACGCCAATGCGATGGGCGTGCGCACCGCCAACGTGATCGACCACGCGCCCTATCACGGCGTGCAGCTCCACCCCCGCGACTGCCGCGCCGCCTTCATCGAATTCAACCATACCAAAGGCAGCGACGATATTCTGGGGCCGTACCCGCCCGCAGGGCCGGACTGGCAAAAGTTCATCCGCAAGGATGTGACGCAGGCGCTGACGGGCGTGGAGATGCAGAGCCCGGATCCTCAGGGGCTCGCGGAACATTGGGGGAAGATCATCGGGGTCGTACCGAGTGGCGGCGCCGAATTGAAACTGCCCAATGCCACCTTCCATTTCGTGAAGGGCGCCAGCGAGATCATGAGCGCGCTGGAGTTTCAGGTGGCGGATGCCGCAAGCGTGCTGCATGCCGCGAAGGCGAAGGGGCTCGCGATTGCGGGGAACGAGTTTTTGCTCGGCGGGGTGACGTTCCGGCTTGCGGCTTGAGCGGTTGCCTCACACACCGCTGTCGTCCCGGACAAGCGAAGCGCAGATCCGGGACCCATAACCACAGGGAGTGGTTATGATGCGGGATGATAACTCCGCGTCTCCGCCAAACCCCTTCCTGTGGTTATGGGTCCCTGCTTTCGCAGGGACGACAGGGAGATTATGGTGACGCTGGTGTGATACGGCGAGACGTCGCCGCAATCACCTTCCCTTAAAATTCGCCGCGCGGCGCTCTTCCGTCGCCTTGACGCCCTCCTTGAAGTCTTCCGTCGCACGCAGCCGCGTCTGCTCGGCGAGCTCGTGGTTGGTCGCGGCCATCACGCGGTCGGCGAGGTTGGCGCGCATCGTGGCGCGGGTGGAGAGGAGGCCGAGCGGCGAGCATTCGGCGATCTCGGCGGCGAGCTTCATCGCGCCGGCCTTCACCTGGTCCTGCGGCACCAGCTCGTTGGCGAGGCCCCACTTCACTGCCTCCTCGCCGGTGACGCGGCGGCTGGTGTAGAACATCAGCTCAGCGTTGTTCTTGCCGATCAGCTCGGGCAGCGTCACGGTCAGGCCGAAGCCGGGATGGAAACCGAGCTTCGTGAAATTGGCGGAGAAGCGCGCTTCCGGGCAGGTGACGCGGAAGTCGGCCGACACTGCGAGACCGAGCCCGCCGCCGATGGCTGCGCCCTGCACGGCCGCGACGATCGGCTTCTTGGCGCGGAAGATACGCACGGCCTGGATGTAGAGATGGTTGATCGGGCCGAGGTTGTCGGCCGGGTCGCCCTTCTTCTCGGCCTCGCGCGCTTCCTGCGCCTGGCGCGCCGGATCGCCGAAATTGGCGCCGGCACAGAATGCCTTGCCTTGTGCCGACAGCACGGATGCGCGGATCTCGATGTCGCGATCGAACTCGTCGAGTGCATCCGCGATCTGGTTGATCAGCGAGATATCGAAGAAGTTCAGCGGCGGGCGGCGGATCTCGATGGTGCCGACGTGGCCAACTTTTTCGACGCCGATATCTTTATAGGTGCTCATGACGATCCTCGATTGAATTAGCGCAAACCAAGTCCGCGCGACTAGCGCAGGCCAAGTCCGCGCGCGATGATGCCGCGCAGCACCTCGGTGGTGCCGCCCTGGATGGTGAGTTTCGGTGCGGTCTTGATGGCGAAGTCGAGTTGCCGCTCCAGCGTCTCGCGGTTGGTCGCGGTCTCCTCGACGAAGGCGGCGAGATCGCGCACGCGGTGCGGAAGCTGCTGCTCCCAGACCGTGCCGATGTCCTTGACGATGGAGGCTTCCACCACCGGCTCCTTGCCGGCCTGCAGCATGCCCGCAACCGAGACCGACATGCGCCGCATGGTGTGGAGCTGCGCCACGAGACGGCCGATGCCTTCGGCGCTGCGGGTATCCGGGTTGGGGCCGACCGCGCGCACCAGCTCGGTCAACACATAATAGGTCTCGAGGAAACGCTCAGGGCCCGAACGCTCATAGGCGAGCTCGCTCGTCGCCTGCTTCCAGGCGCCGTCGACTTCGCCGAGCACGTGATCATCGGGCACGAAGAAATCGGTGAAGACGACCTCGTTGAACTCGTACTGGCCGGTGATCTGGCCGATCGGGTTCACCTGGATGCCCGGCTGCTTCATCTTGACCAGAAACTGCGTCAGGCCGTGACGGCGGTTTTCCTTGGTCGGCTGCGAGGTCCGGAAGATCGCGATCATGTAGTCGGCGATGTGCGCCGACGAGGTCCAGATCTTTGTGCCGTTGATGAGGTAGCCGCCGTCGGTCTTGGTCGCGCGCGTCTTGGCCGCGAACAGGTCGGAGCCGGAGTTCGGCTCGCTCATGCCGATGGCAAAGCAGATCTCGCCGCGGCAGATGCGCGGCAGGATATCCATCTTGATATGCTCGGGCGCGTATTTGATCAGCACCGGCCCGCTCTGGCGGTCGGCGACGAAGAAACGCCGCGTCGGCGCGTTGGCGACGCGCATTTCCTCGGTCACCACGTAGCGCTCGAGGAAGGAGCGCTCCTGGCCGCCATATTTTTTCGGCCAGGTCATGCCGAGCCAGCCCTTGGCGCCGACCCGGCGGGAGAATTCCGGCGCGTCGGTGTCTTCGCGGTTGGGCTTGTGCGGATCGAAGGTGCCGGCCGCGATTTCCTCGGCGAGGAAGGCGCGCACTTCCTTGCGCAATTGCTCGCACTTCTCGGGCAGGCGGATCGGATCGAAACGGAGGGCAGCGGTCATTGTTGTCTCGTCCTCTGATCAGCGCGAAGCCACGAGCGGCCACAATTCGTCGGCGCCGCGGTTTGCCACCAGCTTGCCGAGCTCGACGGCCCAATGGCTCTCCGAACCGAAATCATCGCGCCAGGCCAGAGCCCGCAGCGAAAAGCGGTGCAGGATGTGCTCGCTGGTGAAGCCGATGGCGCCGTGCACCTGATGCGCGATGGCGCCGCCTTTTTCCGCGGCTTCCGCGCAGCGGATCTTTGCCGAGGCAGCCTCGAGATAGACCTCGTCGTCGAATGACTTTGCGTTCGCGATGGCGTCGGCCGCCGACGTCGCGGCCGCAAGCGCCGCGGCGGATTCGCCGGCGAGACGGGCGAGGTTGTGCTGCACGGCCTGAAACTTCGAGATCTTCTTCTCGAACGCGACGCGCTCGTTGGAATAGCGCACGGAGATGTCGAGCATCGCTTCCAGCGCGCCCGCGATCTGAAGGCTGCGCGCGACGCCGCCCATCAGCATGAGCGTGGTCTGGTCAAAGCCCTTCGCGGGCTTGACGGTGACGGGCTGGACCTTGTCGAGCGTCACGGTATCGCTGTGGTCGTAGCCGACGTTGAGTCCGGATTCGATCCGGCCCTTGCTCGCTTCGACCAAGGCAATCGAGATACCATCCTTGCCGTGCGCCAGCACCGCAAAGTGCTTCGCCGCCTTGGCAAAGGGCACGCCGCGGGCGCGGCCGGAGAGCGCGCCGTCGGCATCGAGGGTAATGCGATCCTTCGGCGAGGCCGGCAGCACCGTCATCTCACCTTCCGGTGAGGCGATTTTCGCCTGCGCAAGCAGCCAGCCCGCCAGCATGGTCTCGGCCAGAGGAACCGCGACTGCGAAGCGGCCGGCGGCGTTCAGCAGCGCAAAACCGTCGGCAAGGCTGGCGCCGGAGCCGCCGAGATCGTCAGGCACCCAGGACAATGGCAAGCCGGCTTCGCTCAGCGCCTGCCACAGCGGCGCCTGCCACGAACCCTTCTTGTCGTTGTTGATGGTCTGCGGATCGGCGAGATCGGCGAAGATTTTCTCCGCGGTCTCGACGACGATATTGTCACTCTCCGCCACAGCGTTCCCCGTGTTTTGCCATTGGCGCGTTCCGTCCGGTCGGCGCGGCGCGCGGTCTCTTCTTGCGCCCGATGATCCGAAAAAGCCATGGCCCTGACAAGCGTTGACCGCAGGCCCATCTGCGGCTCCGGCATGGGCGCAAGAGCTGCTATGGACTAATTCCGCTTAGCGGAGTTTGGTCGATTTGCAGGGCGCGGCAAACTCGCTAAACAGGGCCAGCTGCTTAAGGCTTGTATTCAATCAAGGGGAAGGAAATCCGAATGGCAAAAGATGGCTTGTGCGCAATCGTGACGGGGTCCGCATCCGGACTTGGTGCAGCGACTGCGGAAATTCTCGCGCGGAGCGGGGCGCGGCTCGTCATCAACTATTCCTCGAGCCAGAAGGAAGCCGAGGCCACGGCCGAACTCTGCCGCAAGGCGGGGGCGGCGGAAGTGCTGGTCGCGCAGGGCGACGTTTCAAAAGATGACGATTGCCGCAAGATCGTTGCGGCAGCCAGCGGCTGGGGCCGGCTCGACGTGCTCGTCAACAATGCCGGCATCACCAAGCATGTTGCGCATGCCGATCTCGATGGATTGTCGGCTGAAGATTTCCAGCGCTTGTACGGCGTCAACACGATCGGCCCGTTCCAGATGGTGCGCGCAGCACGCAGCCTGCTCGAGGCCGGCGCGAAGGCTTCGGAACGGCCGTCCGCCGTGGTCAACGTGTCCTCGGTTGCCGGCATCAGCGGCGTCGGCTCGTCGATCGCCTATGCTGCGAGCAAGGGCGCGCTCAACACGATGACGTTGTCGCTGTCCCGTGCACTGGCGCCGCTGATCCGCGTCAACACGGTGTGCCCCGGCTATATCGACACGCCCTGGTTCACCAAGGGCCGCGGCGAGGCCGGCGCCAAGCAGGTGCGCGACAGCGTGGTGGCGAAGGTGCCGCTGAAGGTCGCTTCATCCGCCAATGACATCGCGCAGCTCGTCTGCTTCCTGGCAACGCCGGCGTCGAGCAACATGACCGGCGAGGTCGTGCGGATGGATGCGGGGATGCATCTGATAACTTAATTCGTCATTGCGAGCGAAGCGAGCAATCCAGAGAGCGTCCGCGCGGACAGTCTGGATTGCTTCGTCGCAAGGGCTCCTCGCGATGATGGAGTGCGAGGGCGGCGTCGTGCCCGACGTCCGGCACCACTACCCTTTTATCACGCCGCTCGCGACCAGCCGGTGCCAGATGAACAGCACCACCACCGCGCCGATCGTGGCCATGATGAAGCCGGCGCCCTGGTCTGGGCTGTAGTGCCCGATCGCCTGTCCGATGAAGGTCGCAAGAAACGCACCGGCGATGCCGAGGATGGTGGTGAGGATAAAGCCGCTCGGGTTGTTCGGTCCCGGCGCCAGCCAGCGCGCGATGAGGCCGGCGATGAAGCCGACGACGATGATCCACAACAGGCCGCCCATGCTCATGTCAGTGCTCCCCTTCCCGAGAATGCGTAGATCAAAGTTCGATTAAAGTCTGCCCGAGAGCTCGTTCTCGGTCGGCAGCCGTCCGTCCGGCGTCAGGTGGTCGATCACCTGTGGCAGATACTGGCTGAGGCCGGAGAGCAGCTCGTCGCGCGACAGGCCGCTCTGGGCGGACAGGCTTTGGATCTGGTCGGCGCCGAGGGCGCTGGCGAGATCGCCGGGCGCGATCGCCTTGTTCTCGCCCTTGCCGACCCAGGTGCTCGCGGTCTCGCCGTGGCCACCCTGCTGGAGCTGGTTGAGGAGATCGCCGAGGCCGCCGCTGAGCACGCTGCCGGCCGCGCCGCCCGCGAGCAGGCCGCCGAGGCCACCCTTGAGCAGATCGCTGAGGCCGCCGCTACCACCGGGGCCGCCGGGAACAGCGCTGCTGCCCGTATTGACAGGCGTCGGAGGCGGCAGCGGCGAGCGCTGCTGCGGCGCCGGCGCCGCGTCGGGCTGGCCAGCCGTCAGATGCTTGAAGGCCTTCCAGGCGATCAGGCCGAGCAGCGCCATGGTCATTGGCGACATGCCGCCGGAGGATTGCTCAGAGCTGGGCGTGCTCGGGCCGCGGGGGCCGTTCTGCATGCCGTTGAGGACGTCGAGTAGACCCATGGTGCTCTCCTTTGGCGTTCTCGTCGGCGAGTTCTCGCCGGTGACAGCCCCCGGGGCAAAAACATATGAGGCTCTCATGACGGTTACAAGGCGAATGCACCGCAACCAATGGGCAGCCGGCGTTGCCTCTGCTATCGAGGGCAGGTCATTCAAGGGAGCAAGGTCAGGTGGTTGCGGATCGACCGATCGTGGTGGCCGGCGCGGGCGCCATCGGCTGTTTCGTCGGAGGCCAGCTGGCGGCCGGAGGGCGCCGCGTCGCGCTGCTGGTGCGGCCGCGGGTCAAAACCGAGATCGAGCGGTTCGGCCTGCGGCTGACCGATTTCGACGGCTCCGAGCAGAAGCTCGGCGCGGGCCAGCTGGCGCTGTCGGAGGATCCCGCGATCTTTCACAACGCCGGCATCGTGCTGGTCACGGTGAAGAGCGCCGACACCGCCGATGTCGCGGACCAGATTGCCCGGCACGCGCCGCAGGACGCCGTCATCGTCTCCCTGCAGAACGGCGTCGGCAATGTCGCGGTTCTGCGCGAGCGGCTCGGCGGCCGGCACGTGCTCGCCGGCATGGTGCCGTTCAACGTGATCGCGATGGGCGAGGGACGCTTCCACCGCTCGACGTCCGGCGACATCCATGTCGGCGCGGATGAGGCGAATACGGCCGTAGCGCTGTCGGTGCCCGGCCTCGCCATGCGCGCAAGCCGCGACATCACCGGCGTGCAATGGGGCAAGCTGATCATCAATTTGAACAATGCGCTCAGTGCGCTGTCCGACATGCCGCTCGCCGCGCAACTGGCGAACCGCGACTGGCGAAGACTGTTCGCCGACCAGATGGCCGAAGGCGTGACTGCGATGAAGGCCGCCGGCATCACGCCGGTCTCGGCGACGCCGATCCCGCTGAGGTGGACGCCGACCCTGCTGAGGCTGCCTGATGTGATCTTCAATGCGATCCTGGGGCGCACGATGAAGATCGATCCCGAGGCGCGCTCCTCGATGTGGCAGGACCTGAAGCAGGGCCGCAAGACCGAGATCGACTATCTCCAGGGCGCAGTCATCGCGCTCGCCGAGCAGAACAACGTCGACGTGCCGCTGATGCGCCGTATTGTTGCGCTGATCAAGCAGGCCGAGACGGCAGGCAATGGTCCGCCGCGGCTGACGCCGCAGCAGATCCGCGGAGCGGCCTGAGTGCGAGCCGGGCGGCGGGAGGAGCAACGATGAGGCGTTGTTTGATGATTGGGCTCGCGCTGGCCGCGCTCTGCGGCACGTCGACGCTGGCCTACGCAAGGCCGCCAACGGTCGTGAGCTCGCCCGGCTATGACAGGCGGTTGCAAGAGAGCAGGTCGCAGTTGGGCAATTCGCCAACGACAACAGAGCCCACGCGTGCGCCGGTGGTCAAACCGAAGCGCGGCAAGAAGAAGCAGCCGAACTGACGCCACACGCTCGCTGTCGTCCCGGATCAGCGCTCCGCTTGTCCGGGACGACAGCGGAGTTTGCCGCGCGATGAGCTTACCCCTTCTTCGCCGGCTTGCTTGGCGCGGGGGTGAACAGCTTCTTCAGATCGCTCAAGCTTTCCGATAGCCGCGGCCATTCGCAGGAGAACGAGCCCTTGGTGCAGGGCGCGCCCTTCGGTCGCGGGCTGACGGACTGCTGCACCTTCGGCCGCTCGACCGGGACAGGCACGCGCGCGACCGGGACGGACACGCGCTCGACCTCGGTTCGCAGTGCGACCTGCTGTTGCCGCGCTTGTTCCTGCTGCTCGCGCTGCTGACGCGCGGCGGCTTGGGCGGCTTCATTGCTGCGGCGCTGATTGGCGAGGTAGGAGGTGTAGGATTCGTCGATCCTCTTCTGCTCCTCCGGCGTCGGATTGGGACCTGCGATGTCGAAGGTGCGGTCCTGGAGGAAATCGTAATAGGAATAGCCGCCGCCTGGCTTGCGGCGGCCCGCGAACTTGGCGTTGCAATCGGCAAGCGCAGCCGTCTTCTCGGTCTTGTTCGCGGCCTTCTCGGCGGCGTCGGCGCATTCCTCGAAATCGACCGGCGCGCGCTTCCACCATTGGGCGTGGGCATGCAACGGCGTCAGCAGAAGAAATCCTGCTGCGGCAACGACTAGCGCCGCACGACGCGATGCAACTACGTCCGACATTCTACGAGAGCATTCCTTGCAAAACTCAACCCGAACTGAGTCGGGTCCGATTTTTGCCCCTTTATCGCCGGCTTGTCACCCGTGGAACTCGGGAATTTCATGGCTGCAATGCTGACATTTTTTGCTTGACGTGGCGCGGGAGTCACAGCCGCGCGGCACATGATCGGCTTAGACTTTATTGGTTTGAATTCGAAGGGGAATATCCGTCATGAGAGCGTTGGCCCGCCTCGCCGCAATCACATTGGCGTTCATTTCCAGCTATGCGTTCGCGGCGGACGAAGAAGCGCCCAACCGCAAGCCGGTGAGGGCGATCGCCGACGCGCGGCTTTCGGTCGGCGGCCAGGGAATGCTGCCGCTCTATCTCTCCAGCGACTGGTCGCTGCCGCTGCCGGCGATCTCGCGCGCCATCATCGTGCTGCACGGACGCCTGCGCAATGCCGACGAATATTACATGTCGGCCCATACTGCGCAGGTTGCCGCGGGCGACGACGGCAAGAGCGCGCTCATGATCGTCCCGCAGTTTCTGGCGGAGATCGATATCGACGCGCACAGGCTGCCCGCGGATACGTTGCGCTGGTCGCTGGAGGGATGGGAGGGCGGCGACGCCGCGCTGGCGCCGAATCCGGTGTCGTCCTTCGATGCGCTCGATGCGATCCTCGTAAAACTCTCGGACCGGCGCATCTTCCCGAATCTGAAGCAGGTCGTCGTCGCCGGCCATTCCGGCGGTGGCCAGGTCGCGCAACGCTATGCCATCGCCGGCAAAGGCGAGGCGGCGCTGTCGCGCCAGCATATCGATGTCCGCTACGTTGTCGCCAATCCCTCCTCCTACGCTTATTTCAGCAACACGCGGCCCGTGCCGGCGATCGCCGCATCCTGCCCGGGCTACAACAATTGGAAATACGGCATGGACGGGCGTCCGCCCTATCTTGCGAACGCAACGCCGGTAGCGCTGGAGCAGCGCTATGTCGAGCGCGAGGTGATCTATCTGCTCGGCACGCTCGACACCAATCCGAAGCATTCTGCGCTGGACAAGAGCTGCATGGCCGAGGCGCAAGGTCCCACGCGCTACGCCCGCGGCCACGCTTATGCGGATGCGATGGCCAAGCGCGACCGCGGCACGCCCAATCACCGGGTCTGGGACGTCGCCGGGGTCGGCCACGACGGCGACAAGATGCTGACCTCGAAATGCGGCCTCGCAGCGCTGTTCGATATTCCGGGCTGCGGGGCGGAGCGCTGATGCGGACGTCTTGAAGGCAGATCTCTTGAAGGCAGATGCCTTGAAGCCAGATCCCTTGAAGGCAGATCCCTTGAAGCGTTGGCTCCGGCTGTTACACTTCGTCTCGCGACGCCTCATCCTGAGACGACGCCAAGAAGACGAAGTGGAAACACCTGATGCTGCTGCCCCTGTCCGACGTGCCTCGCTGGTACGCTCAACGCAAACCGCAAGGCACGATCGCCGTCCGTCACGGGCAGGATACGCTGACATGGGACGAGCTCGAACGCGGCGCCAATCGGCGCGCACGGGCGTTCATGGCCAAGGGCGTCAAGCCCGGCGACTTTGTCGCAATCGGTTTGCCTAACGGCAACGCGTTCTTCGAGACCTCGTTTGCGGTCTGGAAGTGCGGAGCGACGCCGACGTCACTGTCGTGGCGGCTGCCGCGCGGCGAAGCCGCCGCGGTGCTCGACATCCTGAAGCCCGCGCTGGTGGTCGGCGGCGAGGCCGACTGGAACGCGCCGAACCGCCTGCCGGCGGATTTCGTGCCGGAAGGTTTTTCGGACGAGCCGCTCGATCCGCCGGTGGCTCGCTACTGGAAAGCCATGACCAGCGGCGGCTCGACCGGCCGGCCGAAAGTGATCCTCGATCATCAGCCGGCCGTGACCGACACCGTCGCCGCGCCGCCGCTCAACATTCCATTCGGGGTTTCGCTGCTCAATCCCGGTCCGCTCTACCACAATGCGCCGTTCATCGTGTCGCACTACGCGCTGTTCACCGGCGGCCAGCTTACCGGCCTCGTCAAGTTCGACGCCGAGGAGACGTTGCGGCAGATCGCACGCGAGCGCGTGCAATGGGTCAATTTCGTGCCGACCATGATGCACCGAATCTGGGCGCTGCCGGAGAACGTGCGGAACTCTTACGACATGTCGAGCCTTCAGACCGTCTTCCACATGGCGGCTCCGATGCCGCCCTGGCTGAAGGAGAACTGGATCGCCTGGCTCGGCCCTGAGCGCGTCTGGGAGCTCTATGGCGGCACCGAGCGCCAGGGCTCCTGCATCATATCAGGCACGGAATGGCTGACCCACAAGGGCTCGGTCGGCAAGATCGGGGAGATGGCGCGCTTGCGCATCGTCGGCAAGGACGGCAACGACGTCGCGCCCGGCGAGACCGGCGAGATCTATTTCCTCAACAATGACGGCAGGGATGCCACCTATCATTATCTCGGCGCCGAGCCGAAGCGCCGCGCGGACGGCTGGGAGTCGCTCGGCGACATCGGCCGGCTGGACGCCGAAGGCTATCTCTATCTCGGCGACCGTCTCGCCGACATGGTGCTGCGCGGCGGCGCCAACATCTATCCGGCCGAGGTCGAGGCCGCGGTCTCCGAATGCCCCGGTGTGCGGTCCTGCGTGGTGGTGGGATTGCCCGATCCGGAATTGGGCCAGCGCGTGCATGCCATCGTCGAGCCCGAACCTGGCGCGGACGGCCAGGCCATCGCCGACGGCATGGCGGACTTCTTGAAAGACAGGCTGAGCCGCTACAAGCACCCCGAGAGTTTCGAGATCGTCAGCGCCCCGCCGCGCGATGATTCCGGAAAAGTTCGCCGCACCCTGTTGCGCGACGAGCGCGCGGCGTGGATGAAGGAAGGGCGCGCCTTCCGGATTCGGCCGGCGAAGGCGCGGGCGCACGCCGAATAAGAAGAATACAGAAGGATTGAGACATGACGATCACCATCGCAGCGAACAGCGTGCCGAGGCCGCCGGCCGAGATCATCGAGGGTTTTCGCGGCGCGCCGACCTCGGTCATTTCAGACAATCTCGCCCGGTTGCCGGGCGCGGTCGGGCTGAAACCCTATCATCGCGGCGGCAAGCTGGTGGGGACGGCCTTCACCGTGCGCACCCGCCCCGGCGACAATCTCGCCATCCACCGCGCACTTGAACTGGTCGGTCCCGGCGACGTCATCGTGGTCGATGGCGGTGGCGACGAGACGCGCGCGCTGGTCGGCGAGATCATGAAGAACATCGCGCAGTGGCGCAAAGCCGAAGGCTATGTCATCGACGGCGCGATCCGAGATGTCGCGGCCTTCGCCGCTGACGACTTTCCCTGCTACGCCCGCGCGGTGATCCATCGCGGCCCCTACAAGAACGGCCCCGGCGAGATCAACGTGCCTGTTACGATCGGCGGCAGCGTCATCTCGCCCGGCGACATCGTCGTCGGCGATGAGGACGGCGTGGTGTCGTTCCCCGCCGCCGGCGCCGCGGCGCTGCTGGAAGCCGTCCGCGCCCAGGTCGCGCGTGAGGAGGAGACCATGAAGGCGATCCGCGAGGGCCGCTACCAGGGCTCCTATGGCAAATCCTGATCGGATCAGAATGAAGGGGAGGGCGGCTTGAGCCAGAAGGACGAATTTCACAACATCGACGATCCCAGCGATGGCCTCTTCCGCGAGCTCGCGGCGGGGGTGACCACGCGCATCTTTTCCGGCGAGCAGGCGATGCTGTCGGTGGTGACGCTGGCCCCGCATGCGCAGGGCACGCTGCATCATCATCCCGAGGAGCAATGGGGCGTGCTGCTCGACGGCTCCGCCATCCGCGTCCAGGGCGATGAGGAAATTCCGGTAAAGAAGGGCGATTTCTGGCGCACGCCCGGCAATGTGCCGCACACGATGCGCGCCGGCCCCGATGGGGCCCGCGTGCTGGACATTTTCAGTCCACCACGGCCAGAATACAAAAAAGCGGGGTCGGGCTTCGGCACGACTTAAGCGCCAAAGAGCAAAAAGCCAGGCGCAAAACCAAAGGGGAGGGGACTATGACGATCACACGACGCACGCTGCTGGCAGCGCCCGCTATTCTCGCAATCGCGCCAGCGGTGGCGCAGGCCGGCAAGATTACTCTGGTGGTGCCGTTTCCGCCGGGCGGATCGACCGATGCGATGGCGCGGCTGTTGCAGGCCAATCTACAGACAAAACTCAACCGCATCGTCGTGGTCGAGAACAAGTCGGGCGCCGCCGGCGCGCTCGGCGCGGCGCAGGTTGCCAAGAGCCCGCCGGACGGCTCGACGTTCCTGGTCACCTTCGATTCCCACGCGGTGATCCCGTCCATCCTCGACAAGCCGCCGGTCGATGTCGAGCGCGAGCTGATGCCGGTGCTGCTGGTGGGCACCGCGCCCTACGTGATCGCCGCCGGCGCCGGCCGTCCCTACAAGAGCTTTGCCGACGTGGTCGCCGCCTGCAAGGCGACGCCCGGCGCGGTGAAATATGCCTCCGTCGGCATCGGCACGCTCGGCCATCTCGCCATGACGGTGCTCGGCACCAAGGCCGGCGTCGAGATCATGCACGTGCCCTATCGCGGCGGCGGCCCGGCGATGAACGACGTGCTCGGCGGCCATGTCGATCTGATCGCGGGATCGGCGGCGCTGGTCTCGGCCCAACTCGGCACCAACATGCTGCGGCCGATCCTGCAACTCGGCCGCGAGCGGCTGCCGGGCTTACCGGATACGCCGACCGCGATCGAGGCCGGCTTTCCGGACTTTGAGACGCTGGCGTGGTGGGGCGTTTTCGCGCCCGCGGGCACGCCGCCGGATATCGTCGCGGCCATGGCGACGGCGTCCAGGGAGATCCTGAGCGAGCCCGCGACCGCCGCCCAGCTCAAGGAGACCCAGCAGATGACGCTGCTGCTCCAGGACGGCGCCGCCTTCAAGAGCTTCTTCGACAAGCAGGTCGCCTATTGGGGCAAGGTGGTGCGCGAGAACAATATCAGGGCATGAGAGGCCTATTCCCGGGATTGCCATCCCGGGTCCAGTGCGCTCGCGCGGGCTTGAGCGTCAGAGCATCTTGCCGACGATCTTTGTCATATCTGCCGCCGAAAACGCGCGCAGCGTTTCGGTGCGGACATTGCCGAGTGCGCTGAGACTAAGGCTGAGCGACATCGCGGCAGCCTCATCTGGAGCCTCGAGAACGGTTACAACGTCATATCGTCCCTGCGTCCAGACGATCTCTTTCACGGTCACGCCGAACGTTTTGGCCATCTCCTTGAAGGCGTCGGCCCGCTTCGGCGAGTCCTTGACGTTGCGGACTCCCTGATCAGTGAAGCTTCCCAGCACGACATAGGTTACCATGGTCGTCCTCCCTGGTTAGAACCCAGATCCAATTCTCGCTTGAGGCAACCGCGCCGAGCTTGCCACGGCGGCTGAGACAGCGCTACTGCGCGTTGGGAACGTCAGCGGATGTGACTTATTCGGTCAGGACAACGGCCGCGCGAAACTGAGCTCATGGCCGTCGGGGTCGGTGAGATGGAAGTAGCGCTCACCCCATTCTGCATCGCGCGGCGTGGTCGACGGCTGCCATCCGGCGGCGCGTGCGCGCTCGTAGGTCCCGTCGACATCGGCGACGTAGAAGATGATGCGGCCCCACCAGGACCAGCGCTTGTCGTCCGGCTGCGCCGTCAGGTTGAGATAGCCGGTGCCGGCGCGAAAGCTGGTGAATGCGGCGGCTTCGCCGCCATACAGGAGCTCGAACCCCAGCGAACGGTAGAAGTGCACGGCGCGCCCCATGTCATGCGTGCCGAGCGTGATGGCACTGATGCTTTCGATCATGTGAGCTGCTCCGCCGAGAGGGGCCTGGAAGCGATTGTATAGCCGCCCCGTTCAGGTTGACGATGATCCGGCCCGCCTTGCGGCTGGCGAACCGCATTTTGCTCTGCTATGACGGGATCGAACCCATACCAGCGGGTTCCGCGGTCCCGTAGCTCAGCCGGATAGAGCGGCGGTTTCCTAAACCGTAGGTCGCATGTTCGAGTCATGCCGGGATCGCCAGGTTTTACAATTGCTTAGCCCGGTAATTCGGTGCGCGAAAATGCGAACTTCGCTCACCGGGTAACGGATGGGGTAACGGCAAAAGGCCGGCAGCCCTGCAATTTTGCCTTATTTGTTTTAGGAAGATAGCCAACGCCACCCGCCCGGACGCAAGCCCGATAAATCCACGGCTTAGCAAAGCTACCAGTCCAAACACCAAGCTCGTCGCGTTCAGCTTTATGTTACGCTTGAGCATACTTGCCTTTTGAATAACGCGGCCACAACGCGCGGCCCTGTGAGACAAGCCACCCTGCAAGATCGACGCCCCCGACCGAACATGCCGCAACCGTCCGGCCGTATCGGTCGGTATCGACCGGTACGCAAACCACGGGGCGTGACTGAATGAATCGATCTAACTCGTTCGCTGCCTTCGCACCGCAGCGATACTGCAAGCTATCGTCACCACGGCAAGGTTGATCGCTTTCGGGCGCGTCGATGCCCCAAAGCCGAATGCGCGCGCCGTGGATTTCGAGCGTGTCGCCGTCGATGATGCTGGCCCCGACGGTGAGTTCACCAGCACTTGCTATCGTCGGACAACCAATAGCCAACCACAAAAAGATCGCGCACGTCTGCGCCGGCTTCATAGAACGGCGCGGCTTGAAAACTGAATCATTGAGTTATCGAGGTGTAGGCCGCTTTGCGGAAACCAGCATTCAACTCGTCACGCTGTTGACCTTGGATCTGTTGGCCGATCGTCTTCGCCGGTGATATCACCGAAAACATGATGAACCCTCCCGCCTTGCGCGGAAGGATGAAGTACTCCGCTATCGCTGACTTTTCAGAGTCTTCGCAAGAGGACATGCCCCGGAAAACGACTTCACTATCGATAAGCTCGCTATTACGCGCGGAAGCAAACTTTCCTTTGCAGTCTTTTGCATCGTTTCCGACGATAGCGGCAGCTACGTCAAGACCAGCGACATTCGGCTGTGGAGGAATAATACGAACGAAGCCGGTTGCGTTGTCGGCTTTCCAAGCCGCCCCGGTCGATGCAAGCGCAACAGGCGTCTGAGACCGGCTAACTAGGCTCGGATGAGACAATGACGTTGCTTTGAGAATAAAGTTTGAGGCGAGCTGCATTGCCTCCAACTGCAATTCTGCCGAGCCTTCTTGGGGACGTGTTGGCTCCAAGCTGGATGCTGTGGTTGGCGACGCGGTTGGTCCCATTGGCTTGGGCGGGATATTCGCAGCGACCGCCGCCGTAAAGTCGCTGGCTGCTGCGATACCTCCGGCATTAATCGTCTTCACGCAGCTTACGAGCGCAGGAATGAGAACCGAAGTCCCGCTCAAATCAAACTGAAAAAGATTACCTTGGGCAAACGCAGACATAGTCCGTGCGGCGCGGAAACTCTTAATCAGAGCAGAATTGTCTGGCATCGGAACGAAAACCATCGTTCCCGATATGGCCGCTGCATCCACGTTGAATGTATTCCGACCATCAAAACTCAGAACGATCGGAAACTTTTGTCCTTGGGATAGATTCCAGCTTTGGTGTGTGAACGCGAGCACCCAACTGTAATTCTTGGTGACAAGAACCCCAAAATTGATGCCGCTCTTGTAGTTCGCGCTCGCAATGCAGTTCGAGAACTGGCCGGTCTTATCGTCCGTGAAAGCTCCACCCGACCATCCGGCTACGGATATTTTGCCGTAGGGACCGCGTGCCTGGACCGGATTCACAATAGTAACGAACAGAACTAGTGCGGCAATTATAGCACGCATGGAACTCCCCCTTCCCCTTAAGGTTGGCGCGACATCTTTCCAAAAACTTAAGCGGCGTCAAGTATTAGCCGCATTCACGTCACCGCAACCTCTTCTTTCGCCTCGCCCCGCGCGACAATGATCAACCCGTCATCCGCTAATGGCCGCTGCAACGCCTTCGCCTCGTCCCAAGGTGCGCGCAACCAAACTTCGCGTTCTTCATCCGTCGTGAGGATCACCGGCATTGCCTTTGGGTGAATTGGTTCGACGACAGCGTTGGGCGTGGTGGTCAGAAATCCATAAACGTTGTGTGGTCCAGGCACGGGCTTAGACTTCGTGCCACGGTCACCGGTGTAAACGGTCCAAATTCCAGCAAACGAAGTAAGCGGCCTGTCTTGGTTCAACGCGAACCACACCACGTCTTTCTTCTTTTGTTTCCGGGTTTGCTTCGGGCGCATATTCGGCAAAGCTGTTGAACGGGACAAGACAACGGTTCTCTGGCTTGAGCCAGCCACGCCAATGAGGTGATGAAGTGTTGCGAATGTTCGTGACTGGTGGGCCGCCAGTACGCGGCGGTGGTGGCATACCCCAACGCATCAGAGCGAGTTCGGTACCGTTCTCGGTGTTGCGGACTACAGGGGCGGGATAGTCGGGAAAGGCCCCGGGGATCGGCGCAAGATTGCCCACGTAGCGATTGACGACGCGGAAGAGCGCAGCGATGGCGGCTTGATTGGTGGTGATGCTGTAGATGGGGTGATTGCGGTTGCTGCTCGAAAGGCTCAGCCTGGAAGGGAAGCCGGCGAGCCGGTGGCAGCAGGAGCGGGAACATGAAGCACTATGTCGGTCTGGATGTTTCGCTAAAGGAGACGGCTATCTGTGTTGTGGACGAGAATGGCGTCGTCATTCGCGAGGGCAAGGCACTTTCGGAACCGGAGGCTATTGTTGCCTGGCTCAACGAAAGCGGATTGCCCATTGTCAAGATCGGGATTGAGATTGGTGGTCTCGCTCGTTGGCTGTACAGCGAACTGCGTGCTGCCGGCTTACACACAGTCTGCATCGATCCCCGAAGACTGCGTGGCGTGACTAAGACGATGCCGATTAAGACCGATCGAAACGACGCTCGCGCCATTGCACAGGTAATGCGGGTCGGCTGGTACACCGTTGTTCATATCAAGGGTGACGTGAGCCAGGAGCTACGAATGCTTCTCAACAATCGCAAGACGCTTTTGATCAAGCAGATCGATATCGAGAACGAAATTCGCGGCATCTTACGCGTCTTCGGCTTAAAGCTATCTGGTCGTATACCTCAAGCGACGTTTGAGCAGCAGACTAATGAACTCACAGATGGCCATCCACGACTCGCGGCGATGCTGCGCCCAATGCTTGTGGCTCGAGCCGCGCTGCGTGAACAGTACGGCGTCCTGCACAAGATGGTACTTGAAATAGTACGCCGCGAACCGACATGTCAGCGGCTCATGACGATACCGGGCGTAGGTGCACTGACGGCAATCACGTTTCTAACAACCATTGATGACCCGGATCGCTTTCAACGCTCCCGCGATGTTGGCGCGCATCTTGGCCTTACGCCACGCAAATACGCATCTGGGGAAACCGATCGGAATGGCGCTATTTCGAGGTGTGGCGATGTGATGCTCAGGATCATACTTTATCAGGCCGCGCTTGCACTTCTAACCCGCACCAAGCGTTGGTCCGCATTGAAAGCTTGGGGTGTAAGGGTGGCCAAGCGACGCGGCCTTCGCCGAGCGGTCGTAGCAGTCGCACGAAAATTAGCGATCGTGATGCATCGGATCTGGGCAGATGGAAGCGAGTTCCGATGGACCCGCGAGGAGGCGACCGCATGATCAATTAGCAATTCAGCGGATCCGCCGAAAAGGCGGGACGACGTCCTGCGAGGACGAGGTCGGGGTGACTGCGCTGCAACCTCTGTGCCTGCAGCACGCGCCTAATAGATAGCAGCTCCCGATCTTCGGACTACCATCGTGAGGCGGCTATGAACGTCGACCTCGTAGACAAGAGCGAGCCTCGCAGGCTGTCGGTAACGAGCTGAACCCTTGTGCCAGCAACCGCAATCAGACAAGAGGTTGCACACTTAGCCAGAGACTCCAATATTTGCAAAAGTGAGTCTCGTCGCCCGGACATTCACCTCGACTATCGCAACCAGACCAAATCTAGTTTCTGTTGGCCTCAAAAGCCGATCTGTTTCTACGTCTAGCTTTGTCACCAATCCGTCGTCCTGCATTAGGCAGTATATCGGCTCCTCCGATGCAAACTGCGCGAACAGGCTCGCTTGAGCAAGAGGAGGTACGGATAGAGCATCCAAAAAGGTCTTCATACGATTGTCGATGTCACCGCCATCGGCGATAAATTGGCCTGGGGCTTGTTGGCGTAGAAACTTTATGCGTAGCTCGCAGTGAAGATCGTTTCTTTTTGAGATCAGCGGCGCAAAGACGGCTCCGCCGCGTTTCTCTAGGATAGCGTAATCACCACCATTCTCGTCTGCGTGCTTGAGCCACTTCTTGGCCTCGTCTGCGAGAGGCGGAAAATCCCAGAGCGCCTTAAGTTGGGGAGAAAGGTCACAACGAATCTTGTGAATCTCATCATGTGACCCTTTTCGTCGTGGGGGAATGTCGCCCTCAAATAATAAAGTGAACTTCATCTCTCTCCTGGCCACCACGTTGACGGCGGGTGACTTGCCGAAATCTTCGTTGGCCTAAGCGCCACCAATGCACTCCGCTTGTACGCATAGCCTCGCACCGCCGAGCAGTCCTTGCAACGCAGGTAGCGTTCCAACTCATGTACCGGTGTCGTCTTCGCGCGCCGAACGATGTCCAACGCTACAGTCTGGTTCGTATCGCACCCAAGGCAACGCACTTCGAGATATAGGTACCCGGCATTGATCGCGTCACCGATGGTCGGGGAGGGCTGCGTCGGTCCTTTGTAGCCAAGCATGCGATAATTCCATGCCTCGCAAGCCAGCTTGTCGGCTTCCTTACGCGCTTCCTTGGCGCGCTCGGCCGACATTTTTATCTGGGTGCCGAACAGGTACTGGCGGGATTTGGTGGACATGAGGCGATAGAGAAAGCGCAACGCCACGGCCTACGCAAATTATCAATCTGTTGGGCGCTGGAAGGTCGTCAACCTACCGGCTGTCGTGGGTGTGGGCAATCTGCGGATCAGAATCGAAAAGGCCGCCAACCGAGGCGGCCTTAATTCATCTTCTGGCGTAGCTTCCGAATAATCTCGCGCAGGTTGGCCGCGTATTCCACGATTACCCGGTGCGCTTCTTCCAAGGGGGAGGGCTTATGCTCTTGCGCCGCGATCTGTTCCTTGGGCTTGGTCATAAATGATGGTTCCGGCGGACCGAGAGCGGCCGTTGAGCCATATCAACGGTTTTGCGGATTAGCACACCCTTGGAGTCAACTTAGGAGACTCGGGGTCAGTACCCGGCCTTACCGCATGCCCATGAACAGCGCCGCGACAAACAGTGCGGCGCCAAAGGCTGCAATCCCAAGGCAGATGCGTGCGTGGACTGAATACGCATTGGTATGGGGTTGTTCGATCATTGCGTCTCATCTCGGCGGCTACAAGCCGGGTGAGTTGGCCCAATCGTTTAGATTGACTGCAACATCAGCTTGGCGAGTCTTCCTGATGAGGACATCTCGCTCGGGGCCAAGTGGTAGCGCACTGGCCGTTGCTAGGATCTTTTCCGCCCATTCGGCCAGTCGATCTTGAAGCGGAAGGTGTTGTTTGAAACGCCGCCGCTGAGACTCCTTTCCGTTAGAGGAAGGGGGGAGCGCTAATTGCGTTCTCATCACCGATACAAGCCACGATCCGTTCTGTGATGAATAGACAACAGCACGGCCGGGATTTGGGTTCCTTGCCGAATGTTAACTTTTCTTGCCGCTGTAGTCGGATTTCGCCGAACAAACCCACCGGTCCGGGAGCTGGTTTTGCCCCGGGGAATCCGACACCGCCGACTACGCAGCATTGCGATCTAGATTTTAGTTCGCTTGTCTCTATCAAACCGAACATAATCTGGATCAAGCAAGTCTAGAAGATCGATTAGCGCGTTATTCAATTCAGTTAATCGCGCCTTTCCCGCCTCAAGGTTCTGTTCAAGAGACGACACATCCTTGCGAAGCCCATCAATGAAGGGATACGCGCCGCTGTCAAAATGCCTCAGGAACGCGCCATAACCTATACATTGCGGTCCTTTAGTACCGTTTTCAATCAGCGCTTCGCCGACTGCCCGCTGCTCGCCAGCAAACAGACGAAACGGCCTTTCGTATTGATCGGTGCCAAAGAGGTGGGAAATTTGATCTTGTAGCTTTGTAAGTCTCCGCGTTTTTTCCGTGCTGCCCAAATCGATGAATTGAATCTCGCGGCGCGTCAGTTCGGTCCAACAGAGATACTGGCCAACCAGAAATGCAGTATTGTCGATGACATATGTCTTCTCTCGCTCATCGCCTCTCGCGACAAACGCACCAATCAGGTTTTGCTCGAGGATGTTATGAATCCTACTGTGAAGGTCATAAGCGGCCCGCGCCAGCGGCTCCCGAAACCCGGAAAGCTCCTTCTCTCTTTGAGCCTCGATCTTCAATTCTTCGACTTGGTTGCTGGTGATAGCAGTGACTATCACTGCTCCGATGGATGCTGCTGCAGCAACGATTGCAACAACGATTTCTGTCTTCATGCAGCCCCCGCTCATCAAAATGCCGTTCGCGTTACAGGCACAACTCTGCGGTGATACAACTAGGATAGCAAGTAGTCTCCTAGTAGGACCGATGGGCGTTGCGTGACCGCAGGCCGCTCGACCGCCCGTCGTCTTTGAGCTTGGCATAAATTTGAAGCCGGCTAAGGAGCTCGGCGAGCCCGCCCAAGTCGTCGTCCTGGCGCGGGCCGACGACGCCGTACAACAGCCCACCCGATCGGTAGCTTTCGAGCAGTGACAGCTTTGGATCCTCCATTTTGTGGATGCGTAAGTTTTGCCATATGCCGGTCGAACCCTTAACGCCGTAAGGATTCACATCCCCCTACGAGCGCGAAACGAACTACGCTCGGACGCCAAGTAGCTCCGTCGTACGGACCATTACGAGCGGCGGCGCGGCCTGTGCGGGCATCAGCCGCGCTAGAGTGGCCGGCTATGTCCGCCGGGGATAACTCGCTTAAGTCACCGTCAGACCGCCCTTCCCGCGAGACGTGTACAGCACTTAGCGGCATATTCCCCAATAAACTTACCGATTCGTCCGTCCTGACGGCGCTACAGTACTAGGGGCTACACCATGAAGATACTTCGGTTGGTCGAGCGAGTCGCACACACCACCGGCTCTCTGCTTGCTGTCGTGGCTATTGCTGGCGTCGCAGTGATCATCGGTCGTCCTTCGGAAAAAAGCGGAAATCAGCCGAGTTTTGCAGGCGCAGAGCAACAGAAAAAGAGGCTTGCGATCTTTCTCGATGGTACATTGAATAGCGTCGATACCAATACGAACGTCTGGCGCATGCGGGCACTCTGCGCGTCGAAAGGCGCAGACGGACAGCCCCAACTCATCTACTATTCAATTGGCGTCAACGGCTTTTGGGGCGGCATTTTCGGCCAAGGTCTCGATGAGAACATTCGTCTCGCGTACGAGTGGCTTATCGAAAACTACAATGACGGCGATGAAATCTTTATCTTTGGGTTCAGCCGTGGCGCGTATACCGCGCGCAGTCTTGCGGGACTGATTGCCATTGACGGCATCCTCAAAGCGGGCTCGCCTATCAGTATCACCGAACTTTTTGAGCGCTACAAGAAGGGTGATGAGGAGAGCATTTGGACGTTGAAGGAGAAGGAAGCTGCGAACGACATTGGCTTGCTAACCACGCAAGAGAAGTGGCTTCTAAAATACTCGCAGCCCGCCAAGGTTAAAGTGGTGGGCGTGTGGGACACGGTGGGCTCCGTTGGCGTGGAGGCCGGCAATATCCCCGGTATCAGTAGCTCCGCCTTTGATTATCTCCAAACCGGACTTCGCATCCATATCCTCAACGGTTATCACGCTCTTGCCATCGATGAGCATCGCGGAAAATTCGCCCCCACACTTTGGGATGTGCGCCTTCCAAAGGACCCAAACGCTCCTCACGCGCCTCCGCGCCCGGTTTCCGGGGTAGAGCAACGCTGGTTCGTTGGCGCTCACGCCAACGTCGGCGGCGGCTACGAGACGGACCTTCTTGCACAAGCGCCCCTTCACTGGATGATGAAGAAGGCAAAATCGCAAGGGTTGACGTTTCGGTCCGAAGTTGAATTGGACGGAGACGCCCTCAAAGCTTCGGTTACCAATTCTTACAAGTCGTTCGGCTACGGATTCTATGCTTGGATTTCGTCGCCCCTTTACAGAACTATTGGCCGTGAGCCGGATGTTCGCGACGACGGAAGCCACATCAACGTCAATGAGACGATAGACGCGAGTGTATTCAAGCGGTGGCGTGCCGATCCAACGTATCGCCCGGCTAATCTTGTCGATTGGGCCAAGCGGAAAAAGATCGATCCCGCTCAGTTGCAATCTTCCGTGCGAGCCGACGATCCGGGCGTAGACGTGCCCGACCAATAAGCCCCACGATCATCCATCCCAAACTGTTACAAGCGAATTCCAGTTGCGTCCGAGAAGAGGAAGATATGGCTTTAGACTTTGGGAGCGTACCGCAGTGGGTCACCGCGCCGATTGCGGCGACCGCCGGATACTTCGCGTTTCAATCAATTCGTTCTCAACGCAGCATCGCGCGACGACGCGCAGCTTTCGACCTGTTTCTCAAAACTGAAACCGATGAAAAAATGCTTACGGCGTACGACCACTTCCACAACGGGATTGAAGCGATGAAACTGGCCTCCAGCGTAGAGATTTTCTGCGCTGACCCCAATGAGCAGATGCGTAAGCACTACCTCTCGATACGGAAATACCTCAATGTGCATGAATTGGTCGCCGTTGGCATTCGGGAAGAAGTGCTTGATCCGGAGGTGTGCTATTCATACTGGGGATACGCTCACCAATAATTACACTGATGCCAAACCGGTGTTCGATTTCTTGGCAAGACGGGAAAAAAACAAATACACTTACTCAGACCTGCATCAGCTTTATACCAAATGGGCCGAAAGAAGGCGACAAGCGATCAAATAAAGAACTGGTAACACCGCCGGTCGACGGCTTTGTAGCGTGAAGAGTAGCCGCCCCTCCATTGGAGCAACTAATCTAACCAGCCTAAGAGGCTTTTCTTAAAGAGGCGCCAATGCTCGATGCCTATCTGAAGAACAAGGTAAAGCTTCCGACCTACGTCGATGGCGCGCGCAGAGCGATCGAGGATTCAATTACCTCCACGCTCTTCACTCCGCTCAAGTTTATGTCTCCGCAAGATGCCGGGAGGATACTGTCTTGGCTAATCCACCCCACATCCACGCGCGCCATTGAAATAACCCGAATCGACTTTTGGCCTCGCTTCCGAGTTGATGAGGGTGCTTTGAATGCTTACACGATTGAGCCTGATCTAATCTTCGAGGGGCAGCTTGACCAAGAGCCTGCGCGCTGGATTGTCGAAGTAAAATGGGATGCAGATTTACTGCGCTCGCAAATTGAGGAGCAAGCCCGCCTGTGCGCTAGGCCCGGCGCTCGAACCTTCCATGTATCATTGGTTAAAACAGCCGCTCTTGCAGCGTTCCAAAGCCCAAGCAGTACTATCATTCAATGGTACCAACTACTGTCCTCTCTTCGCCGCGCTTACGGTCAGGAAACGACGGCCGGAGCATCTGCGGCTTGGTGCATCGATGCGATAGCATTCCTCGAGAAGCTTGGCATCGGAACCTTCAACGGATTTTCTCACCTCAACCTGGAGAAGGTCCAAGTTGGAGAGTCCTATCGCTTCTCGCGACGGCAATGGTCACTACCCGAATTGATTGACGTGACGCCCTCTCTGTTTTCCCTCGCTTGACGAAAGAGTCAGATGTCCAATATTTACAATTCCTTCTTGAACGTCGTTCGGGTGACAAGCGAGTTGTCGACTTTGCAACAGACGGCTCGCGATCTGTTCAGTGCTCCGGCTGGCTTTGACCTCTCTTCCTTTCGGTGGGCGCCGCATGAAAGGGATGCGGAACACGAATGGCTTTGTGTTTGGTCGGCTATTAGCGCCACTGTCTTAGCCCAAGGCCCGCGAAACAATAGACCGATCGGTAGACTCATAATTTGTATGGACCTCTTCCGAGAGACCGCCCCCGCCACCATTCGCACCGTGCTACCCCATGCAAAAGAAAGCTTTCTAACGATCGTCTTCATCGCGGGAAACAATGTGACTGACCAAACCTATGATCCACTTAGTCTTCAGTTCGATACGGACGGTTGGCCCCTATGGGCCGAGAGTTACGTGCCGCATGAGGAAGGAAGGCTCCTTCAGTATCTAGACGAGAACGAAAAGGAGCAGGACCAGTCTTGGGCCAAACGCGCGTGGTTGTTTGCTGTCCCGTTAACGGCGCTTGACGATCGAGATTGCTTTCGCAAAGAGATTGTAACTCCGTTTTGGAACGCCCTAATGAATCGGCCAAGTGGCTCGCTATTTCCGGCCGACAGCGCTGCCTTGAAGTTCCCGCTGCCGCAGCAACCTCATTGATCACGCAACGCCCATCCGTCGGCCGGTACAGAACTTAATCCGTCGGGAGGCGATTGATCTTAGTTGGCGTTAGCGCAGCCTGCGGCATTCGCCGCAGACCGCGCCGCCGACGGCTATGCCAAAATCCAAGCAACCTTTTCGTTGCCCGCACGAGTGCCGTCAGGCTGCAACCGGCAAGCGCTTTTACCCGTGCGCGACCCTTCTCAGAGCTTGATTTTCCAATGCGAAGGCTTCAGGCGCTCCTTGAAGCTTTTGTAGACGCCCCCGACGAGCGGTCCTGCGATCATGATCTCCGGGTTTTTGGGGTCGTAAGTCATGCCCACCCGCCGCGCAAATTCCATCAAGTGCGGAAGCTCCTTGTTCGCAGCGTCGAGCAGGGGACCGACCGTCAGCTGCGACATCTGCAGTTGGATGTTAATGACTTGCGCCGGAACGCTTTTGGGACCGATCGGCATGCCTATCTTTGCAAACAATTTTCGTATCTCATTGTGGTCGTTGAAGCAGTTATCGTCGCCGTACTTCTTGCCCTTGCAATTCATCATTTCCTTCGCGGCCATCTTCCCAGCCGCACACCCCGCAGTCGCGTGGGGCGAACCGTTCGTAGTCGCCGCGCATTCAAGAACGATCCGCTGGTCCTGAGTCAGGTGGCTGGAGGCGAGACAGACCGCTATCGCCGTCGGAACGCCCTGGCCCTCGGCATAGCAGGCGGCTATTCTTTGCGCCTCGCCGTCAAGTTCCTTGCCGAGCATGCACACGCCGAAGCCGGTCAGGTTATTTTCCTTTTGGGCGCATTCGAGCGCCTCGCTAACCTCTTTTGGAGTCTCTTTGCCGCTGGCGCAAAGAGCCGCTTGCGCCCAATTGCCCTGATTCCGGAGGATGCAATCCGCTTCGTGATTCCCCGTGCCGACAGCTTGCGCGCAAGCGATTGCGGCCTGCGTGCCTGAAGAGCGCTGGAAGTGCTCCGCACACTCAATCATCTTCCGCGCGTTCGGCGGCAGATGATCGCCTGTGGCGCATAGCGCAATATCCGTCGTGGTTTTGGAATTGTCCTGAAAACATGCAAGACGCCGCCTTTGGTCCTCCGGAATTCCGATCTTCGCGCAACCGGCCAGGGCAACGGCGTTCGTCCCGGCGTCATTTACGCAATTCAGGGTTTCCGCGGTCTCGGGCTTTTTGCGCATGGCCGTCTCAAGCAGGCAATCGGCCGCCTCATCCGATGAGTTCGGTTTGCACGTGTTGGCCAGCTGTACCAGCTCTTCGGACGTACCGACGGGAAGTCGCGGCAAGGCCGCCGAAGCGGCCGCTACGCCGATGCTTGAGTCAGGACGCGCCAGCAGCGCGCCCAGATCGACTTTGCCGCCAAAGGAAGGCGCGCAAACCCCATTGGCAAGGCAGATTGCCAATTCTTTACGCGTGATCGTGTAGCCGGCGCACTCTCCTGCCTTTTCCGGTTCGAACTCGCCGCGAAGCAGCGCGCACTCGCGAAGGCGCGCCCGCCCAAGCTCATCCGAAATGCCTTCTAAAAGCGGGGCCGTGTTTGCCCTAACGCGGTACGCCGCTGCGGAGGGCAGATCGAAAACGTCCGCGAGGCGGACAACATCCTGTTTTGAGAGGCCGACAAGTTCCGCCACCGCGTAGGACAGCGTCGTTTTTGTCCGGCGCGATTCCTGAACTCCCCGCAAAAGTGCTGCGCGCAACTCGTCATTTTGAAATTCGTCATGCCATCCCGGCTTGCCGAGAGGGGCGTTGATGGCGCCAAGCGCGCCGGTCGGGCCCATTGCGTACGCCTGGTTTGTGTCTTTCAAGCCCATGGCATTCGCCCATTCATAGAAACGTGCGAACCGGAATCTAGCCGCTGGCGAAGGATTGAGTCGGGCGATTGCACAACCCGCGGCAACGCACGGCCTTAACGCTACGGCCAGCACGGCATCTTGTTGCCGGTTGCGCGACACCGGTCCGAACTTTTCGCTAAACTCTTGTGCGGCCGCATCGAAAGCGTTTTGCACGCGTTTCTGGTATTCGTCCGAGTAGCGAGGCAACTGACTTTGAAAATCCTCGTTGGTCTTTATGTCCAGTTCGGGCAAACCATCCAATGTGTTTTGAAGGTCGCCGGCAATCGTCTTCAGCAGAGGAATGGCGGAGCGCCTGATCCTTAATTCCTCTGACGCATTCGCTGTACCGGCGCCGCTCGCGAACAGGACGAACTTGTAGCCCATGGGTTTTTGCCCGATGCCTACATGAACCGACGCGAGATCGATTTCAGATGGCGCTGTTCTGAGCTTTGGGGCAGGCGGTTCTGGACACCAGAAAACGCCGCACATGATCTCTTCCAGCTTCTTACCGAAGCTGGAAGTGTCGGCTGCAGGGACGAGCAAAATGATAAGCGCAAGTGCAAGCGAGCAACCCATAGTCGCCCTCCTCCGTTGCCGCGCTCGTTCGTTTTTTATAGCACGGCTCGCGCTGGGACGAACCGCTTAGCGCTAGCGACAGAACGACGCTGAGCCCGAAGCAGCGGCACCCGCTTCATGACCGCGCGTCCCTTCCAGCTTACGCCGTGGTTCGCAGTCCTGGTCGTGGATTGGTCATTCCCGGTGCGTGATCACTGCGGACTGAGCTTATCGCGCCACCCCTTCGTCGCCTCGATTTGACGACAGTCAGAATTTCGGCATAGTGACCTGCCCCTGAAGTTTCACCCAGTAGCGGTTAGAGTCTCGGCGGATGTTACGCCGTTTGGCGCGGTGTGAGCAACGTGCGATCGGCGGAGCTGGTCGGGGTTGCGCAGCCGATCGCACGTTGCGGTGAGGTAGGCGGCATAGGCCGCAGGGGTCAGATAGCCGAGCGAGGAATGCGGGCGTTGGCCGTTGTAGTCGCCGACCCAATCCGCAATCTTGGCGCGGGCGTGATCGAGGCCGAAGAACAAGGTTTCGTTGAGAAGCTCGTCCCGCATCCGGCCGTTGAAGCTTTCACAGAAGCCGTTCTGCATCGGCTTGCCCGGCGCAATGAAGTGCCAGTCGATCTTGTTCTCCTCCGACCAGGCCAGCATGGCATTGCAGGTGAACTCGGTGCCGTTGTCGGAGACGATCATGCCCGGCTTGCCGCGCTGATTGATCAGCGCCGTCAGTTCGCGTGCCACCCGCCGCCCCTGGATCGAGGTGTCGGGGATGGCCGCCAGACATTCCCGGGTCACGTCATCGACGATATTCAGGACCCGGAAGCGACGGCCGCTGGCGAACTGGTCGTGGACAAAATCCAGCGACCACCGGGCGTTCGGCCGAGCCTCGACCAGTATCGGCGCTCGGGTGCCCACGGCGCGGCGGCGGGCCCGGCGCTTGCGCACGCTGAGGCCTTCCTCTCGATACAGACGGTAGATCCGGTTCCGCCCGGACGGCTCGCCCTGCTGGCGAAGCAGCACGAACAGCCGGCGGTAGCCGAACCGCCGACGGGCATTAGCAAGCTCGCGCAAGTGGCCGCGTAGTTCGGTGTCCGGCGGTCGGCACGATCGGTACCGAACCATCTTGCGGTCAGCGCCGACGATGCCGCAGGCCCGCCGCTCCGCCAGACCCATGACGGCCTGCAGGTGCGCGACGGCTTCGCGCTTGGCGACGGGCCCTACCATTTTTTGACAAAAGCTCGCGTAGCGCTGCAGCATCCAGCATCTGCTCGGCCAGCAGCTTCTTCAGCTTGGCGTTCTCGTCCTCGAGTTGCCGCAACCGCTTGGCATCGGAGACGTCCAGACCGCCGAACTTCGCCTTCCAATTGTACAGCGTCGCTTCAGAGACGCCATGCTTCCGCGCCAAATCGGCAGCCTTCGCACCCGCCTCATGCTCACGCAGCACGCCAATAATCTGCTCTTCCGTAAACCTGGCTCGCTTCATCTGTCCGTCCTTCAGAAGGCCGGACTCTAACTTCAACTGGAGGAAATCGGCAGGGGCAGGTCAATAGCGTCGGGCTTGATCGGCAGCGCATGGTTTGCCCACGGACTTTCAAACAGAACAAGTCCTTCCGGGAGGGCGAGGATCGCGCCTGAGAGTGTCCGCGAGAGATGCTGTGATGCCTCGTTTGTTGAGCGCCGCAGCAATCGTCAGGTCTTTCATATCCCAATGCGATTGCGGCGCTTATGTCGCCGGCTCGTTGGCGCAAGCTAGATCCATACCTCGTGGCGCCTAGCGTTTCCCCCGAGTTCGCGTCGCGGCTTACGCCGAGTTTATTCCCAGAGCGAGTGGCGCGCGGGTGCCGCTACCCACCAAGACGGGGGGGGGGGGGCGCGTGTATTCGGCGTACCTGCTATTCGGGAGTAATAGACACGAAACTTAATATAGCTTCCGCACCGCGCATTCTTTGGCGCGTGATTTCAAAGTCTTCGTAGGGGGTTCCGGGCGGCGCGTAGACTTTGAGGTTGTCGTAGATCTTACGTGCGGCAACACGCGAGACGGTTCTTCCGGTGTTGATCTTTGTCGCCAGAGCTTCCGGACTATCGCAGCCCTCTCTGACTGCTCCGCCTAAAGTCGCCAAGACTGTAGGCAGTGGTTGTGAAGTATCCCCGCTGCTTTTTGCACGCGCCATCAGCAATTGCGCCGGGAGGCCCGCAAGAAAGGCGAGGTCAGGGATTACGCGCGAGGCGAAATGACGTGCGTATTCGCATTTGCCTAAGCGGTCTGGCCGCTCAAGATGCGTTGCTTCAATCGTGCAAAGTGGAGCACCCGTCATCCACAGCGGAAGTAGCTTCGTAATAGCGGCCAACGCTTGGACCGATCGTTGTTTGTCGTCAGGAAGCTTCTTATACTTCTCGCCGAAGAGGCCTTCGAGACTTTCAGGTCGGACCATATCCATCAGAATGATGGGTTTCGTCGCCAACCATGCGAGCAGCGCGGTGATGACATCCAGGGATGTACCGTCTAAATGGCCTTTATCCGCAAGTTCGAGGATTTCTTGCAGTATCCCGACGGACAAGCCCGTGGCGCCCCCCACTTGCTCGATCCATTTCCCTTCCTCAGGTAGATCAGTCTTCGTTCGGGCTGCGAGTGCGGTCGTCAGCCTGCTTTTGACCCAGGCCAGGTCTCCAGCAGCTTTGGCGCGGAAAACCGCAAATGAGCGGTTAAGCATAACTGCCGCCGGGTCGTTTTCGCCACTCGCGCCAATAGATACCGGTAACTTGCCCAAGAGATATGCGGCTGTACCAGTTTTCGTAGTGCCGTTCTGAATTTGATCGAGAACGCTGGTCAGCGGGTCGTCGATGACTAAGCATTGATCTGCCTGTTCGAAGATTGCTTGTAACTGCATCCAATGACCGTTGATCTTGTTTCCCTCGTCGTCGAGATCGATAACCTTGCTGGGAACAAGGAGCACAAACCCTTGGGCACCTTCGCCGGCTCGACCCGCGCGGCCAGCCGCGTTGAGCAGCTCGTGTGCCTCAAGCTTTTTCATCTTATCTGCGCCGGGGTCAAACCGACTGTCCCCAGAAATGATTACAACTTCACTAGGCAGATTCATTCCCTGCGCCAGAGTTGAGGTTGCGAAAAGGACATCAATGCCATCGCGCCGTTTGAAAAGCGATTCGTGCAAATCCCGCTCTTCTCTCAACAACAGCGAGTGATGGCTCGCAGCACCGGTTTTCAAGAAGCCATCGCTATCCAGCTGTAGGTAACAGTACTCAGCGCCCCCCATCTCCTCGACTACTAAAGTTCGCCAAGCAGATTCTTCTTCAGTCAAAGTAACAGGGCGCGCCGAGATCCTATCGGGAAAGCCTTTGACGCAGCTTTCGCAGAACACAGTTGTCTGCAGAAAGACCAGCGTTTTCATGCCTGCCGATGCAGATGCAGCCGCAATAGCGCTGCTTACATGATTTCCGTTTGGCGTGAGATACCAGCGTCTTCCCGTGCTGGTCGATAGCAACTGAGGATCCGGCAGCAGAGGGAGAAGCGAGTAGTCTTCACGGGCTGTCGTGCTCCATGTTTGCAGCAACCCAAAAAGCCCGAAAGGATGCGCCATCAGTTCGCGCTTGACTGCAGCGGGCGTCGAACCCTGTTCTGGATGCGCCCGCCGAGCCTGAGTCAATTTGGCATTCAGGGTGGCAATTTGGTCGGCTGCGTACACTACGCATCCTCTAACCTGCCTCGTAGGTTTCCATGCTAAATCGAGCGGAAGGCAATCTCTTCCGGTAAGAGACGCGATCCAACTAGCGATCTCGGCGGTGTTTTTCATCATGGCTGAGAGCAAGAGCAAGTCAGCATCGGGCGCCATCTTCGTGAGGTTCAAAAGAGTCAGCATGGCGTCAAGCCCGCGTCGACTGCGATCTTCCTCGCGCGGATGCAGGAGATGACATTCGTCAAAAACAATAAGCTTGAGATCCGCAAATGCGTCAGGCTGGATGGAGAGCAGCATTAGACAACGTTCTGGCGTTGTAACAGTGACTTCTGGAAGCTCGACCGCTGCGGAAAATGTCAAATCCTCATCGATGTCGCCCAAAACATCAAAGTTTTGAAATGTCCGCTTGAGTGAACGGGTGGTTTGCCCGACTAAAGCGTGCGTGGGAGCTAGGAAAACAACTTTTCCTTGGCGAAGAAGAGCGCTCGCGATCTTGAGTTCTGCCAACGTCGATTTACCGCCGCCGGTCGGAAAACTGATGGCGGACGATATGCCTTCGCCGAGGTATCCGTTTTCGATCGCCTGGCGATGATTTCGCCATAGAAACGGACGGTGGCGAGCCATCCGTCTGACAATATGCCACCACCCGTTCTCGGGCACTCCAGGCGGCGTAGGGGTACGGGTTAACGCGGTTTCGAGCAGGTCGCGTTCCACCGCTAGGAGCAGATTTGCTAAGTGCAACGGGCCAGGATAGAGGCTGACAACCGTGTCTCCAGTATCAAGAATGCCATCGATACGTTCGGAACAAAGAGATTTACATCGCAGAAAAATCGACGCTGAGGTTTCCGCGCCGCCCTGATCAACGCGAGCGCGAAGCTGTGCTGCCAGCCTTCGAACTCCGCGAAGCAGCAAGAGCTGTAGAGCCTGAAGTGCGCGTGCAGTGATGTCGGGCTCCGATAAAGGCGGCATTTCCGGCCTAACAACAGCAATCAAATTGCCTTGCGCAAGATTTTTGATTGCCTGCAGTAGAGCGGCTTCCACAGGGTTTGCACCATCTGCATCTGGCATAATGCGTTTTGCAGCTTCAGCCGCATCCGCGTGCGCTTCCGCGACCAAAAACAAGAGGCTCGAACAAATCTCCGGGGAGAGTGCAGCCACATCGACGCGGCTGCCGATTCTATCTACCGCCCGCCCTAACATGCACGCCTGGTGTGCAGATGCGGCAACAAAGGCTGCTGCAACGCGATTTTCGCGTTCCGGTAGCAGCGTGACGTAAGCTTCGTGGGCGGCCGCAACTCTGCGTAGCTCATCCAGCGTCTCAACAAGCTCTTCGCGTTCGCCGGTCTCTGACGCCGCGCGAAGTCGGATGCGGGCTGAGACAATATCGGCGAATGCATGAGTAAGCCTCTTGGGCAAACCCTCTGTGTCGAGGCCATCAAACGCTGGCGCATTTCGTATTAGCGCCGTCGTAATTGGATCAAACATCGGTTACCGTCGTGTTTACGTGCGCGATCACGCGAATGGCGAACTGCTGCATCCACTGGCGGAGGTCCGGGATATGTATGGTTTCGGCGCGGCGCCGCTCAACTCCGCCAGGTGCGGACTCGTCAAATCCTTTGAAAAGCCGCTTACGCGCCTGTTCGACCTTGTGCGTTTCGCCGACTGTGATGCTTACGCGATACCGCCTTGCATCCTTCCAAAGAATGTTGCTGATCGCAGCGTCGATATCGAGCTCGGGGTCAAAACGTTTCTGCGTTTCAAGAGCGGCGCTGACATCGTGCGTAAGCTGATTTACGCGTTTTCCCGATTCCAGTGCCATTATTCCTGGCCATACATCCTCGCGAATGGTTTTTCGCGGATTCTCGGTGGCTTTATCTTCGAAAATGATTACGGCGGCGACGGACTTGCCGTCTTCCGTCAAACGTAATTGCAGCCCATCAAACCCCTTATGGGCTTTGATAATATGTGGGGGGCGGGTCACCGCTCCGTGGCTTTGCTGGTGTGCGGCAATCCAAGAAATCGTTTGAAAAATCCAACCGTCCCGATGCCAGGGATCTTCGCCGTCGGGTACGGTGAGAAGCTCTATCGCATCCGCCGCATGATCACGAGTCGCCGGCGGATCGTCTGGGTCAACTCCAGCCAAAATCTTACTAACGTGCCGGAATTGACCAAGCGCGACGCTTGCCACCTGCTGAGCGAGCTTTTCTTCGTCTTGAACCGCCCAAGACCAACCGTGGCATAAATCGCCATGGTCGACCTGAGAAAGCGTGAGCGTCATTCTTCTTAGAAACCTCCACCGAATCTTTTCGGGACCTTATCGCCCGCGGTTGTGAATGTCATTGATTTCGAAGGTTGGTTGCAATTGGACGCTCGATCAAAGGTTAACTGCAAGTTCCTGCTGCAACTGTGATGGTTTACGATCCGTCGCAAGCACGGACTGGAGGAGGAAGCGGTTTCAGGCGCGCAAAGAACTCGAGCAGGCTCGCAATGTGATTCGATCAGGCTCGCAACGTGTGACCTTGTCCAGGCACACATAAAGCTGGCTGGTCTGAGGATGGCGGCCGTGCGGCGCATCTACCCGAACGCGGGCCCGGGGGCCACGCCCGAACGTAGGGGCTTTTCACTCGCCGTTTCGATAGGGGAGGGTGGGAAGTAAGCCGTCAAATTCGATCGACCGTGTAGAAGGATCTATCCGGACCTACCGAGTGCTTTCGGAGGCGAACTCGAAAACCCATTCCGCGCAGGTAGCTCGCAAACCGCCGTGCAGCTTCGTACCTCATGAGCCCATTGTATAAATCAACTTAACGTTGATAAAGGAGGTATTTTCCCTTACCCCGGCGTTACCCCCTGGCTTGATTGCGTCTCAAAAGGTTATTTATAACAAGGGTTTGCATGTTAGAGGCCGCGGTTTAGCTAACCGCTGCCCCCGGACCCAGCGGGCTGCTGTTGCAAGCATTCGGAGCAGGGCCAGGCGCAAAAGCAGGGGGGCGGTTGGCGCCCCCATGGAGTCGCCAAAGGGCGCCTAAGGGGCACCCAACGACCATGCCCGGCTTGAAAGGCCTCCGGGGTCAAGGTATTATAACACCGCAACCCGGTCGGCGTGTTAGCGGGTATACGGGTTAGCTCATTGTGGTCGGCATCGATATCTCGCCTGACCTGGTTGAACTTTTGCGCTCGATGCGAGCATCCTACATGGCTGTCATACGAAGTCGGTGATGCGACCAACTCCGTCACCCGGACGCATCTTTTTGACGTCGTGGCGTGTACGCAGGTTGCCGAGTTTTGCATTGTTGCAGCGGTCGGACGTAGTGGTGTCGATCAACCGCTTGGTAAACGGGAAAGTAGCGATCATTGATCTTTTCAAGGAGATCAAAAAGTCAGTCACAGTGGACGATGCAACTGCCTAGTCTAGGCGTCGACGATGTCCGATATACGATCACTAACGCCGGAGATAAATTTCCGCCGAGGCATTAGCTATGCCGGCGGTCTGGTCGCAATTGGCGTGATCTATTTCGTCCTCGCGAAAGGCGGCCTTACTCTCGCTTCTATTCATCCCAGTGCAACGCCAATTTGGCCACCGACGGGCGTCGCGCTGGCGGCGGTGCTGTTGTGGGGATATCGGACTTGGCCCGCAATTTTCATTGCAGCAATGATCGCCAATGCGACGACCGCCGGCACGGTTGCCACCGCAATTGCGATTGCGACCGGCAATACTCTTGAAGCCGTTGTTGGCGCTTATCTGGTCAATCGATGGTCGAGCGGGTGCAATACGTTTTCGAGACCAAATTCTGTCGCGAAGTTTGCTCTGATCTGCATTGTGATCGCGACACCGATCAGCGCGAGCATGGGGCTGACCAGCCTGGCGGCCGCCGGGTACATCGATCGGACCAATTTCGCGAACGCCTGGGTCACATGGTGGCTGGGAGATGTGACCGGCGCCCTGGTCATTGCCCCTGCTATCGTGCTTTGGGCAAGCCGCGACCACGCTTTCAACCGCAATGAATCTTTGGAGACGGTCGGCGTCCTCGCAACAGCGGCGGTTGTTGGACTCATTGCTTACAGTCCCCTGATCGAGCAAACGCCGAGCCGAAATCCACTGGGTTTTCTCGCGATCCTGCCAATGTTGTGGGCGGCGCTGCGCCGCGGTCCGCGTGACACCGCAACGGTTGCGCTGGTGCTTGCCGGCATCACGATTTGGGGGACGCTCACGGGCGGCGGCCCCTTCACGACCGCGGATCTCAACGTTTCATTCCTGCTGGTGTTGATGTTCCTGATCAGTATTACGGTTCCGAGCTTGTTACTGAGCGCCGACGTCGAGGTCCGCAAGAAGGGGGAGGAAAGTCTGCGCCACGCGCAGGTCGAACTCGAACGGAAGGTCGCAGAGCGTACGCATGAACTTGAGCTCGCCAATGCCGCAAAATCGCGTTTCCTTGCCATGGCCAGCCACGATTTGCGGCAGCCATTACATGCACTGGGCTTGTTCGTTGCCCAGTTGCGCACGCCGCTCAGATCGGGGGAACGGACAAGGACGATCGAGCTGGTCGATGCAACGCGCAAAGAAATGGACGAAATGCTCAATTCGCTCCTGGATATGTCCAAGCTCGACGCCGGGATCCTTACACCCACAATTACTGAATTCCCGATCGCGCGCCTGTTGCAAAAAATTGAGACGACGTTTGGTCAGGCAACGCGAGAAACGGGCTTGAGTCTACGCGTCAGGCGAAGTGACGCCTGGGTGCGGAGCGACGCCATGCTGCTCGAACGCATACTGCTCAATTTGGTATCCAATGCCGTGCGCTATACACTGCGGGGCGGGATCATTGTCGGCTGCCGTCGGCGCGGTGAAATGTTGCGCATCGAAGTATGGGATAGTGGTCCCGGCATTCCTGAGGATCAGAAGCAAAATATCTTTGGCGAGTTTTTTCAACTTGCTGCCCGAGACCGGAGCCGTTACGGCAGCATGGGGCTCGGCTTGGCTATCGTCGACAGGCTTCGCCTGCTTCTCAACCATCAGATCGACTTGGCTTCGACTGTGGGCCGAGGTTCGCGATTCGCGATCACGGTTCCGATGGCCGATGAATGCGTCACGTCCACCGAGCCTGTCGATCCGCCTCACCCCGCGGCCTTTGCGGTCGAAGGCAAGGTCGTTCTTATTATTTCCGATGCTCCAATTGTGCAGGAAGGAACCGGCGGATTGCTTGGCAGGTGGGGATACACCGTCCTTACCACCGGATCCGACGAAGCGGCACTTATCCGGTTTGCTGAGCGCCAACAACGCCCCGATCTCATCATCTCGGATTATCACCTTGCGAGCGGAAAGACCGGGATCCGAGCCATTGAACAGATCAATGCGGCGTTTGGTTCATCCATTCCAGCTATTCTCATCAGCGGCGATACGGCACCTGAACCAGCACGTGAGGCCAAGGATAGAGGATACATTTTGCTGCACAAGCCTGTCGACCCAATGCGGCTCCGCGCTGTCATGCACGAACTCTTTATGGATCACGACGACAGGAGAGATACCCGGCCGGCCTTATGACTCCGATTTCGAAGAAGATTCCCAGCCCATTTTTCCTACTTTTATGACTGCCTCGGTGCGGCTTGTTGCGCTGAGCGCCTTGAGAACGACCGTGATGTGGTTTTTCACTGTCGGCACTGCCATGTTGAGGATATGGGCTATGACCTTGTTGCTTTTTCCCTTCATCAGAAGTGCAAGCACTTCAATCTGCCGATCGGTCAATCCGAGCCCCTTAAGAGAATCGCGCGTCGTTGGTTTATTTGTAGGCCGCGGAGGCGCCGTCTCCTCCAGGATTTCCGAGGGAATGTAGATACCGCCGGAGAACACCAACTCAATGGCATTGAGCATGACCTCTCGTTCGGTCGTTTTCGGGATGAACCCCAAAGCACCAAGTTTGAAAGCGCGCTTGACCGAATCTTGATCACTCGAGGACGTGAGAATGATGATAGCAATGGTCGGATAGCGGTCTCGCAGTTCGCGGAGGACAGAGAAGCCATCTCTATCGGGCAAATTGATATCAAGCAGAATGAGGCCGATGTCGGGATTTTCCTCGACCACGTGCATTGCCTGGTGGCTGTTCGAAGCTTCAAGTACGACAGCTTCTCGCTTCAGTTGCTTCAGGACAGCGTGCAACGCCTCGCGTATTAATGCATGATCGTCGACAATAAGAACTTTCATGAAAAGCTCTCCGTCATCCCATTGCACGGAGATCCGAATGAAGAAATCATACACCCACCGGCGGGTGTTTGGCGAGGAAGTGGCTGGCGGGAAGACTGGCCCCAAAAGCGTCCATTCTTCATCCTAGGCCCAACCAGCGGTTCACGGTTAGGCACTCAAGATAGAAGTCGAATGCCGTTGTGTGCTGTAATTGTAATCAGCTCGCAGTAAGACACCAAAAAGGCGAGTGCGACCCCGAGAGTCGCGGGACTCAGAATCTCCCTCACCTATCGGCAATGGTGAAGGTCCGTGATGTGTCTGACGGACGTCAAATAGATGCGGCACTGTACGGTACCTTGATCATAGGACCTAGGAACCCCTCTGTGAGGACCTCCGGCGGATTTACGCGCTGTACCGTTGAACGATAATCATCAACCAACATCTTCCGCGCCAGGAGGTTCTACCAGGCATCGCTATAATTCGCGCCGGGTTCGGCGTGGCTGATGTTTTTCGTCAGATTCGGTCCTCTTGAAACGTACTTGGACGCCGGACGGGGAACCAGATGCTTGATCGAACTGCCCCCCCGAAGCCATTGGCAGGCCCGCTGCCGGAGCTGAAAGGCTACGGCCGCGATCTGCGCATTGATGCCTGCCGCGGCATCGCGCTCTGGTGCATCTTTCTCAACCATGTCCCCAACAACGTCGGGAGCTGGTTGACGCTGCGCAACTACGGCTTCAGCGATGCCGCGGAAGTATTCATGTTTCTTTCGGGTTTGACCTGCGCGCTGTCCTACGGCAAGGCACGGCAGAGCGGGGGCTGGACCGGCGTGATCGGCCGGACGCTGCGGCGAAGCTGGGATATTTATGTCGCATTTCTGCTGCTTACGCTCGCCTGCGCCGTCGTGGTTCACCTCGCAGGCGGCGGCCCTCTTGCCGACAGGAGCAATACGCGCATTCTGTTGGATCAGCCGGGCGTGACGCTCGCGCACGCGGCGATCCTGCAATACCGCCCGGTCAACACCGACATCTTGCCGCTCTTCGTGCTTTATCACCTTCTGTTCGCGCCGCTGCTGTGGCTACTGCTGCGAGCGCCGAACGCAACCCTCGGCGCGTCGCTGTTGCTTTACACACTGGTGCACGTCTTCGGCTGGACCATCCCGGCGTGGCCGAACAGCCACTGGTTCTTCAATCCGCTAGCCTGGCAACTGCCGCTTGTGCTTGGCGCGTGGTGGATCATCGAGGGCAAGAGATTCCGGCCGTGGGTGACCTCACGCACCGCGCTTGTGCCTGCCGTTCTCTATCTGATGTTCAGCCTCATCATCGCATTGAGCTGGAGCATCAAGCCGCTGGAAACGCTGGTTCCGCAGGCGCTGCTGACGCTGTTTCACCCGATGGACAAATCGAATCTCGCTCCATTGCGACTGCTGCATTTTTTGGCCCTTGCGGTTTTGGCGGCATGGTTCGTGCCTCGCAATTGGCGAGGGCTGACCACGGCGGTGATGCGTGGCGCCATTCTCTGTGGCCAGAATTCGCTGCCAATCTACTGCCTCGGCGTTCTGCTGACGCTGGCCAGCCACCTGGCGCTACTCGACATCTCGGACGGGCTGATGATGCAGATCGCGCTCAGTGTCGGTGGCGTCCTGGCGATGGTCGCGGCGGCGACGCTGCTGAACTTGATCAACACCAAACCCAGGCAGCAGCCGCACGCGAAGTCCGCCGACTTGCCCGTCGAGCAGCCAACCAAGTTTGAGCTGGCCATCAATCTCAAGACAGCCAAAGCGCTCGGCGTTGACATTCCGCCCACGCTGCTCGCCTCGTGCCGACGAGGTGATCGAATAAAGATGCTGTTTGCTCCAGTGCGCGAGTCCGGCTGCGGCGCTGATCCAGTGCCAGCAATCGCGCACGCCTTGGGGCTACCAGCGAAAAATGTGGGTCAGGATGTGAATTAGATCACAAGGGGGCCTTTTTACAGGAGCCAAGGCCATGATTTCCCACCCAAGGACCCACAAGAGAGCGGTGCCGTGATGTTTGCCTGCGTTGCGGCATTACTGTCGGTCAACTTGACGTCACCCACCGGCGCCGCGCTCGGCGCTGGCTGGCAGTGCAGCCAGTTTGCGCTCGTACTCACGACCTGCACCCCGGTGGCTGCACACGAGACCGCTTCCAATGGCGTGCGCAAGCGGACCTAGTACACGACAACAACGAACATCATGCTGCGAATGTCAGCTGAAATCAGCGGACACCCTCTGCGAGCTAATTTGAGTCGGGCTGGCGATACGCTCGGCCGACTCCAACAGCAGCTCGGTCTTGCGCTCGGTTGGAAACTTCGGCGGATGATATGCCATCCTGGTCAGGAATTCCTGAAACCAACGATTCCATACGTGGCCGCACCGATTTGCGAACGCATCTTTGGCGCGGTGCATGGCCGGCCACCTCGGGCTTCACCTTGATCCAACGCGGTGATCAGCCGGCAGGTTGCTGGTATCAGCGGTGACGATGGCAATCGGTCTGACGCACAGTGTCTTTGTTCCATTAAATGGACCCATCGGCATTCTTTGAAGATGCACGAAACATTTTCGCTTCCCCGTCACTTAAGCTAAACGTGGGGCCTAATCGAAAGGTCGCGATATGGAACCGACCAATCGAATATCGGACCACATCGACCATAAGACTGCCCGGTCGATCTGTGACGAGGTGGGTGACAGATTGCAACAGAACTTATCTCTCGAAGCCTCGCCTCTGCCGCCCTACCTCGAACGTCTAGTCGATGAATTGCGCAAACAGGAGCGTCATCCAATTGATGGCGTCGCAGCGCCCGCTAACCGTTTCCTTCATGCGACGCGGCGGCTAGTCGCGGCCGTCTGAGCGCGTAAAGAAGAAGCCGTCGCCGCTCTCAACCCGGCGGCGGCTTTTCCGCTAATCTTGTCGCTGAGGCATTCCAGGCCTGGCCGCGCCGGACGCATCAGGACGTGCTTGTTCAGTGAACGGTCAAGCCGCGCTGTTTCCCCTGTTGGCCCGGTTCGAGACATGCCGGTCCGATCTGACGATGCCCGCTTATCCGGTCAGACCGGAAGTCACCTGCTCAGCGGCAAACCGACGCGATTGCCCCCCAACGGACGTTTAGTGGCCTAAGTTGAATTTCGCAGTCGACTAATTTGAAGGTGAGCAATTTTGACCAGATGACCGCAGTTACGCGCCGCCATCGTCATCGTCGAGCACGCCGTTGCGAGCGATCGAGCCGGCCGCAATTTGAAGCGAAGAACCAATCGCCCAACAGCATGCGATCACAATGATCGAACCTTGAGAAACGACCTGATCAACGACAATCATGCTGACAGACAGAAACGCCGCAATCGCGGCAACGAATGTGCCTGCCGCACTGAAGATCTGAGCCGCATCGGTGCCGCGGTTCCGCTCTTCCGGGAGTCTTGAAGTCGCTCCCTGAACAGGACGGCCAGGCAGATCGATGCCGATATAGAAGCTGAAGGCTCCGTAGAGCATCATCAACAAGATGAACCAGCCGCTTCCAAACAGTTCGTTTTCCAGGCGCATCAATGCTGCGGCCACGTACAGGCCGCACGAGCCTCCAACCGTAGCGAGTCCGATCCTTTCAAAGAGATGCGCCGATTTAATGAGAGCAGAAGGAGCTACCCATATGGTCGCCGCGACATAAGTGTTCTTTGCCAAAGATAATGAGCGGGGAACTACATTGCTCATTTTCATATTGTTCCTCCTTTAACAGGTAGCCTACGGCGCGCGACGCGGTCAGCAGACTGCGCGCGTGCCTGCATTTACGTGCTTGGAACAGTAATTTTGGAAAAAGTTTGCCTACCGACGGCACTGGGCTGCCATTGAGATGGAGGCGGGGACTTCGGCGCGTCGCCGTTTTGGCAGTCTGTCAGGCAAGCAATCCGCTTGACCGCTACGAGGACGCTACTCTGTTTCCGGTCCAAGACCTAATGATTAGTGACTGCCGGTCGAGGTGGTGTGAAAATTCTGCCGGTGTTACGCCACCTTATCGGCGAATGTGGGTCGCCCACATCACAGTAGAAAGCATTGCAGCTCGATTATGGGCTACAGGCTTCGTCGCCTAACGGGCCGCGCCGGGAGGAAAGTCTCAGCGGTAATTGGCACTTTTGCGCCAAGTGATCCTCATGTCTGTGCAGAGGTTGTGGCTTGAGAGTGAGGGACTCTAAGAGCCCTCACTCATCTCGTGAGTGAGGGACTCTAAGAGCCCTCACTCATCTCGTGACTTACGATTTCGAACCGCGTTTCGTTATGGTGCGCAACGGACGTACCCAAGGGCACAAGCAGCTCAAATCCCTTTTCACTCGTTAGTTTTTCAAATAGCCGACGTAATAGAGGCCGATGATGTTGCTGTTCGCATCGCGGATTGGTTCATAATCAGTCACGTAAGGCTTACCCAAGATGTCGGCCTCTCCGAGATAGCCTTCACCCTTCGCAATAGCCGCGATGGCTTTACCTTTTGGGTCAAGAACCGTGCCGATCGCGCGCGACCCGTCATCCTTCTTAACGTTCGTTGTTACGCGGACGAACTCGTCACCGTTCTTGACAAAGATTGTCGCCGTCCCACCGGCTTCCTTCTGGACCTGGTCAACCAGTGTGAAATTGTTATTCATCTTGGTCGATCCAAAAGTTAAGCTGGGCAAACTGTTGCCAGCAACTTCCTCCTTCCCGTTGATACTGGCTACACCCAGCGTCGCGGCCTTCGACTTGAGAAGTTGCATCGCAGTCTGCACATCCTCAGTAGGTCCCGCGACCAGTCTTCCGGGGAATTGAATCAAGAAGGCGGCAGTGAAGGCAGCAAATAACAGCGGGAGCATATTTGGTTTCATCATAATCTCCATTGCCCCAGCAGCCCGATGTGAAGGCACAATCCGGACGAGGAGCCTATGCAGTGATGCGGGATAAGGGTGCACTCTCTCCTCGCGTACTTGTCAATGTGGCCGATCGAAGCGAAAGGGGCCGCGCGGAGGATTTTTCACCCTGATACGTCACGCTGTCTGGTTCATGCTGCTGTTGCTGCGTGGCGCGCGTTCGTGGGGAGTGAATGACCGCCTTTGGCCCGAAGGCGAAGATCGCCATCGTGTCCGGCACGTCGGCCGTCGGGGCAAGAGCGGACATCGAGAACACTCGGGCAAATCAACGCGAATGTGCCTTCTCGGACATGCGGCGGCGAGCCGAACTATTCCGCTCCTGAACCATGAGCGGCCTGCCGCTACTAGCTAGAAGGTCCCCACAACAACGGTAGGGATTTAAGTCGAAAGCGCCGATGGGTCGCCCGAAGCAACGGCCTGCATCTCTGGTTGGCTCAGCGCGATGTGCCGGTCTCGACTAGCGACGAGGGCACTGGCAGGCCCCGCTCTCGGAGGCGCGTGGCGGCTTCCGCCGCGGTGAGCCGGCCCGTTGTCGTCTGCTCGCAGCTTGTTTGCATCGGCAGAATCTTCTCAAGCAGCCTGCCAAACACGGCTGGCTGGTGCTGCGCTAGTGAGGTTAAGAACCCAACCAGGCCGTTCGTGCCCCTGCCGTCTTGACCGCATGCCTCGGCCGCGAATAGTGCCGCCTCTCTCAAGGCGAGAGTCGTCTTGTTGCGGGCGCCCCTCGTCCGGCCGCTGTTCTTGGGCTTGGGCGTGCCCTTCTTGAATGACGTTGTTCTCGCGAATGGCGAGGAGCTAGACATCGACATTCTCTATTCAAAAGGTTTCAACGTTAAAAAGTACAGTACTGCACACGCATGCGGCTGAGCAAGGAGGGCCGCTAAATGGCCGCTATTTTAGCAATAAGGCCGGAAGGGGCATTTACCCGCCTGGTGATCGCCCTGTGTACCCCTGGTGTACCCACCGCCCGCCGAAGGGGCTTTTACCTGAAACTGGCACGCCATTTTTCGGCTGTATGGGCAATAGGGCAGCGGTTTCACTAACCGTGGGCAGGCGCGCGGTCCAAGGGTGGCCCTCAGGACGCGTTGCGCGCGGTACGGGGCTTGGTGGTGGTGCTTCAGGCCAGTGTGGGCCGGCGCGCTGGGTGGGCTCCGGTGTTTCGCCCATGCGGGCTTTTGGCGCAAATTGGGCGCCATGACCCAGAGCAGGGGGGTAGTGTGCCGCCCGTGCCACCCGTGCCGCCCAAAAAGCCTTTGTTGCACGTGGCGAGTGCAAGGGGGACCACGCGCCGCACTATGTGCCTGAATTAAGCCCCCGGGCGGCACGGGCGGCACGGCCAGCACGCCCTGCATCCCCCAGCACGCCCCCTGGGGTAACAATCATAGGTGCTTTTCTGCCAGTAGGTCGGGCTGGGATCGAGCGGCTGGTTCGGCCATCTTAAGACCGATGCCCCACACGCACGGGATTTGCTTCCCGTCGTTCCGGCGCTTGCCGGCGTGAACTTTGCCACCTGCCGCCGCATATAGAGCATTGAAGAAGTTGTCGTATGTAATGGACGGAGTGTTGGTGGCCCTCTCGTATTCGCGCCATGCCGAAAATAGGTCTTTCTTGTGCACGCTCTTGTCCGGGTGCAATTGGCATTCGTCTGCGATGAAGCCCATCACGGGCGAACCCAGGTGTGCCAGCTGCTCGCGAGCTTCCTTGCTGCCATCGGTCTCTTTGAAGTGACCGCGCTCGCGCAACCGTCGCAGACCGACAAGCGCCCAGTGGAATATGCCGAGCAACTCTGGAAGAAGCTTATCTCTGAATAAGCGCGGGTCTTCTCTGCCAAAAAATGATTGCTGCGTCGTGCTGGTGATTATGCGGCTAGCAAGCGCGCCGGATTCATCGCCGAATTTTGGCATCAGGTTTGAGACGAATATCAACTTTACCGGAAGTATGCCGGTCCAAGATGTTTTGAACTTGCGATCGATGGTGAATAATCCCCTGCCTGTTATCTTCAGGATATTCTCAACCATGGATCCCTGCTCCTTTCCGGAGACAATGCGCAGATCGTCTATAATAGCGAGCTGCTTGTCGATGAGGGGGGCAAGTCCGAATGTAGTGTCGAGAGACTTAAGGGTAGGTCCTGCCACCGAGCTTCGTGCGAGCAAATGCTGCATCATCCTGATCATTGTACCTTTGCCGGAGCGCTTCGGCCCAAGGAAGAAGAACGCTTTTTCCTGCGATATGTCGCCGGTAAGTAGATATCCAAAGATCTCCTGAACCAGCGCGATCTCCTCTGCGGCATCTTCACCCTGGTAGATTTGGTTGAGAAACGAGATCCAATTCTTAGGCTCGGCTGCGTTGGCGACGTAGTCGAATCCCAGCGATGCCATCGTGAAGAACGCCGGATCAAGCGGGTGAAACTTGTTGTCCCGGACATCAAGGAGGCCATTAGGGAATGCTATGATGTCCTCCGCGGGCAGATCCTTTCGATCATCGATCCATGCCGGCGCGACAATAGCGGGATCTAGGATCGCGATGGCTTTGAGGGCCGCTTGCGTTTCGCCGACACTGGCACGGTTGGGCTTGAACGGGACCTGAGACCGCTGCTTACCTAGCTTGCGCACGGTCACGGCCCCGTTCAAAAACCTCCAGGTTTCAGCATTGATTACGAGATCCTCGACGTGGCGATAGGCACCGCCCTCCCAGTCGAAATAATCGTCCCGATAATGAAGCAGGTTTGGCCGCTGCATTTGGCGCATCTTGCTGGCGCGTGCCCAGTGGTCCTTGTCACTGACGAGTATGCCCTTCAAGGCATACTTGGCAATCGCAGTAGATATCAGGTTGTCGAGATAAGAATCGCTCAGATACCTCTCGATCTCATGGTTTTGTCGCTCGTCCTTCTTTGGTGCTTCCCTGATTGTTCTTCTTAGCGTTTCCTTGAATAACTCTCGGTCTAGTTCGGCGCCATTTTGCCTAGCATACGCACCAGTCGCTCGAGTGAGAGGATTGTTAAAGCCGTCGTATTTGGATTTCTCCCCGTCACCAATTCGAGAGAGGTGAAATTCATAACCGATCTGTTTCGCGGGATCAGCTTCAGATACTGGTTCGCTGACAGATGGTGCTGGCGGAGGAGCGAGTTGTAACTGATCGAAGCTGGCAAGATGGTCGCACAGATCGACGAAGTGACCATCGACGACGATTGCCTTGTGATCTGCCGCGCCATTATCCTCCGCCATGCCGTAATAAAACGATTGTGACAGAGCAAACGATGCGCGATCAAAGATGTTGCCAAATGCACTGTTGAGACGGATAGCGAGCCGCTTCCGCTGAGCCGGCGGCAGTGCACTCGAGAATGGCGCCATTATTCGCCACTTAAATTTGGTCTTCGTGTTTGATGGTGAGGTGTAGACGAGCGCGCCAACCTTAAGTTCCTGTAGCTTTTCGGCAGCCTCCTCGATCGAGATGAGCCCATCATCGTAGTCGAGCTCGCAACCCGCAACGCTCAATACATTGGCGTCGTGCCGAAGCGAGCCGCTCCTTGGCATGACATTGGCGCCGAATTCCGCCATTTTTATCCACGGCAATTCCTTCTTTGTCGCGGCTGTTGTCTTGAGAACTTCGCTGCGCATCTCGGCGAGCGACCACTGGCGTACTTCCTTTTTCTTCGCGTACTGGTCGGCGAAGATCGTGACAGGAAAGCTCTGAGAGCCGACATAGGCGTTCACGACGATGCACCGTTGCTTGTAATGGCCTCAATGATCACCAACCACTCAGCTTGCGGCATCGGATCGAAGACGACACCAAACCTGTGCTTGATGGAGGCGCAGAACCTCCGGTAGCGGCGCAGTTTCCGATCCCGAATGGGCGTATCGGTGCAGACGCCCGCGATTGACACCAACCATTCGACGTTGCCGTACGAAGCTCGTCGAATGTTAGTTATTCTGGGGCTGTTGGCAGCGCGCGGGTTTTGGGCTATAGTTGCAGCATTCTTGTTGACTGCAGCATTGCCCTCGACCCCGTTCGCAGCGGGGTCGTTGCGTTTGCGGCGTATCATGGCTGTCTACGCGACCCCGCGCTTCGTTATGGCGGCCCGCACAAGGTTGGCCTTAAACTCTTCGATGGCCCTGCGGCTACGAAAATTTCGGTTGCGGATCTTGATCGGTTGAGGAAAGCCGAGCTTCTCGTCATGGGTCCAGCGATAAAGGCCCATTAGAGTAGTGTGGAATTCCTTGGCAACGATGGGGTCGGGCACCCATTGGTCAGGCTGGCGCTCGCCCACGTAGCTCGCGGATGAGTTCATTGCTGCGGTGATATGGGCACTTCCGTGAGCGGGCGTGTTCTTCTCAAGATGCTTAGAAAATGCTGCGGCTGTGATGGGGTTCGGACTGCGCATGTTTGGCTCCGTAGTTAACGCGCCAACACAATGCCCACACCAATGGTACCACAAAAGCTGAGGGCAAATGATTGTTTTGCCCCGGCTGCGGTCAGTTTGCTCAGCGCGGCGAAGACAAATTCCAATAATCGTAGTTCTGACGCCATTCGCGCAAACTCTTCGTGGCCGGCGCACGTCCTCCGGACTGCGTCGCCACCTCCCGCTGCAACATGTTGAGCGGCATGGGTTCAGCCCTGGCCCTTGTGGTCGGATCGGGGTGCGTGAGCCGGGCTAAAAGGTATTTGCAGTCAATAAGAGACGCCATGTTGCGCAGCTCGTGCGCGGGCTTGCCTCGGTCGTCACGCATCCCCGCTGTTATCGGCCAACTGCCCCAGGCGTGGTCCTGCGGCAACCCCAGCTGACCCCGGAGGAGATCGACAAACGTTTTCGGCAACTCCTCATCGATCGGAAGCAGATCGACAACCATGTCGAGCAATAGCTTGTTCAGAACATGCGACGGCAACTTGAGAGCGGCGAGCTGCACTGCAATCTCTTCCACTGTCCCCCGGGCACTTACCACCTCGCTCCAAAAGGAACGTGCCGAACCCCGCTGCTCCATTAACGGTAGCTTTTGCACCGCAGTGCGGGACTTGCAGTACCCGTCGGGGAAGATGTCGTAGTTCTCAGCTTCAAACATTGCGTCTAGGCGGTCACACTCAACTTGATTGTCCATCAACCGAACCACATCCGCCAAAGACAAACCGTCCGTTTTTACAAAGCGCTCCGTCATGGCCGCTCTTTCTTCTCTCTTCCTAAGTTTACGATGTTGCTCTCCCGCTCGGCGACCAGGCCTGCGATGTGCGCCGCCCAGTGCTCCAACGCGATGCGTTTCTCAGGTGCATAGGCTGCGCGATTGTATGTTCCGGCCACGCCTCCCTTTGCTCCGCTAATGTGGTTTAACACTGCCTCAACGACATGCGGCGCGACGCCGATCTCGGCCATGCCGGTTGCCGCGGTACGGCGGAGATCATGCAATCGCCAATGTGGAATTTTCATTCTGGAATCTAGACGGCCTTTGATCTTAGACCAGCCGCTAACAGGCGATGCACCCGCCGTCGTCGTAAAAACAAATGTGCTCTGCTCCACATGATCTTTAATCTTGGCAAGAATTTCCTGTGCAAGCTGAGGCAGCGGCACCGAATGAGGCCGACCATTTTTGGTGCGCGCGCTGGGAATATTCCAAACTTTGCCGTCGTCACTCAACTCCGTGGGACTCATTCGTGCAACTTCGTTGAGCCTGCAACCTGTCAGAAGCAATAGCTTGAGGAGTGCACCGAACTCCGCACGCTCGGCATCAGCCGCCTTCCAGAACTTAAGAATTTCTCCATCGGTTAAAACCCGATCGCGCGCTTTCGGCGCGTCCGGACGGTGGACGCCGGCGCAGGGGTTCTGAGTTAGTCGGCGATGCTGCACGAGCCACGCGAACATTCGGGACAGGCAGCTTAGCATTGCGCGAGCGCGTGCTTCGGTCAGACCGTCGCTGCGCCGCGCTAGACCGGGTGCGCCGCTGCGCCGCGTCTCTTCTACTATCGAGTGGATATCATGGCCGTCGATCTCAACGATCGGCCTTTTACACCATCGGTCCGCAAGACCTTTTGGGATAAGAGCTAGCTCGACGGGTCGGATTCCGAGCAGCCGTGCCTGCTCTTGCCAACGACGCGTCTTCTTGCTGGCATATTGTTCGACGAATTCCCTAGCTGCAGTAGCAAATGTATTCTGCGCATGGTCGACGGTCCGAGAGCGGTTGCGCTCCCGTTCGGCCATATGCGTCGCACCCGGGTCACGCCCTTGAGCTATTTGATGGCGCAACTCTGCGACCAACCGGTGCGCGGCAGCGAGCGTCAAATGACCGCCAATTACCGGTGGCGTATCGGGCTCTTTGCCCTCTCGCTCGAACACAGAGCCCAGCAGCAGCTTCGCCGTACGGTTATCAGGTCTTCGGTAACGCAACGCCCAGGATTTTGCGCCGGTGGGCTGAACTATTAGGTGCAGTCCTGGACAACCTCCGTCGGGAATTTCTCGACGCTTTTTATCGGCGCGATATCGCTTCACTGCGGCAGCCGTTAGGGACTTAGCCATTAACCTCTCGGGTAACAAATGGGTAACAACAGTAGCCTGTTATGTGGTGTTACCCGGCGTACATAACGTAAGCTGACAAACGCCTCAAAACAAGGGAAATGCAGCTCATTTTTGATGGCAATTGATAGTGTTGGTTAGCATGCGTAAGCCAAAACCAGCTATTTCCTAAACCGTAGGTCGCATGTTCGAGTCATGCCGGGATCGCCAGCTTTTCGATGACTTAGCTTGATGCCGCCAGGGGCGGAGCGTGGTGGTTTCGCAACGCTACGCATCATGAGCTGATTGATCAGCAGCCTCCCAACGACATTCGTCACAACCATATTGCTTTGGGGAGACTGGCAACAGCAACGCGCCGGCAATTCGAGCCGTGCGTCGTCAGCGATCTCAGGGATTCCCAAGGTGCCGGCGAGCACGGCTCGAAGACATCACCACATCGAGCTATGGGCAGGGGTGTCGCTTGCCATCGTAGCCGAGATACGTTCCCGAAGCCGGGTCGTACGACCGATATTTTTGTTCGCAATAGGACGAGCCATCAGCGGAGTCGTCGTAATCGCCGTAGTAGCCGTCGTCGTAGCCGCCATAGTAAGGCCAGCCCGAATAGGCGCCCAGCGCTAAGGCGCCGCCAAGGCCAAGACCCCCGCCGTAAGCAAATGCGTGGCGGTAGCGATGCCGGAATCCGGCATGATGGAATTGACCGCCATGGAAGCCGGCGCCGGCCGCGACGGACGTGGCGCATGGAAGCCGCCGGCGGCCCGGAAGTGACCAACTCCGCCGTGGAAGCCTCCGCCGCCTCCGAAGTGCCCACCACCGTGAAATCCGCCGCCGCCTCCGAAATGTCCGCCACCGCCCCCATGTCCACCGCCCCCATGTCCGCCGCCGCGCGCAGAGGCGGCCGCTCCCGGCGCCAAGGTTGCGCAAAGAGCGATCACGCCAAGCAATTTCAGTCGTTCCATCGTTTTTTCTCCAGCTACATGATGTCGGCCACGTCTCGACCTTTGCCGGACACTCATTGGCCCGAGACCTGCCGACGACTCCATGTTTGCCGGATGCGCGCTCGCCGTCTTTTCAATAGGCCGCGGATGTTTCAGCTTCGCACGTGAAGCCGGAATCCGAGCGAACAGGCCGCTGATATTGTTGACCTGAGAGCGGTTTCGTAAAACATGGGTTGAAAGTTCGAGTCGTCCCGGGATCGCCATTTTGTCATGGGCAATCGTCGCAGTTTGCCACGCTCGTCGGCGCAAAATTTGCTAGAAGCGAAAGACGTCCTTCCTGGCCTTGCCGACGTGCCGGCCACGCCTCGCTACCCCATCCGGAGACAACAATGCCTTTCGACTTGATCCTGCGCGGCGGCCGTGTGGTCGACCCGTCCCAGAAGCTCGATGCCGTGACGGACATCGCCTTTGCCGGCGGCAAGGTCGCCGCCGTCGGGACCGGGCTCAAGGCCGATCCGGGCACCGATGTGCGCGACGTCTCGCGTTACATCGTGACGCCGGGGTTGATCGATCTGCACACCCATGTCTATTGGGGCGGCACCTCGCTCGGCATCGATGCCGAGGAATTCTGCCGCCTCTCCGGCGTCACCACTGCGGTCGATACCGGCAGTGCCGGTCCCGGCAATTTCGCGGGCTTCCGCAAGCATGTGATCGAGCCGAGCCAGGTCCGCATCCTCGCCTATCTGCACGTCTCGCATGCCGGCATCTTCGGCTTCTCGCACCGGATCATGGTCGGCGAGAGCGAGGAGTTGCGGCTGATGAACCCGATCGAGGCGGCCAAGGTGGCCGATGCCAACCGCGACCTCATCGTCGGCATCAAGGTGCGCGTGGGGCTGCACTCCTCGGGCACGTCGGGGATCGTGCCGCTCGACATCGCGCTCGAGGTCGCGAACGAGGTCGGCATGCCGCTGATGGCGCATATCGACCATCCGCCGCCGAGCTACGAGGAGGTGCTGGGCCGCCTGCGTCCGGGCGACGTGCTGACCCATGCGTTCCGCCCCTTCCCCAACACGCCGGCGACCGCGCAAGGCACAGTGAAGAGGGCGGTGCTGGACGCGCGCGAGCGCGGCGTGCTGTTCGATATCGGCCACGGCAAGGGCTCGTTCGCCTTCAAGACCGCGCGCGCGATGCTCGCCAACGGCTTCTATCCCGACACGATCTCTTCCGACATCCATCAGCTCTGCATCGACGGCCCGGCGTTCGACCAGGTCACGACCATGTCGAAATTCCTGTGCATGGGCATGGAGCTGTCGGACGTCGTCGCCGCCTCGACGGTGAACGCGGCCATGGCGCTGCGGCGTCCCGAGCTCGGCAGCCTCAAGCCCGGTAGCGTCGGCGACGCCACGCTTGTTACGGTCAGGCAGGGCCAGTTCGACTATGAGGACGTCGTCGGCGAGCACCTGATCGGGGATCGCAAGATCGTCTCCGAGGGCGTCGTGATCGGCGGCCGCTGGTGGCATCCGAATTAGGGCTTTGCCTCTTCCCGTGAGAACGGGGAGAGGAAGCTACTCGTTCTTGTCTACATTCCAGAACATCGGCGTCGCCGGGCCGTCGATCACGCCGGTGAGCGATTTGCGCCAGGCGCTCGGCGCCTGGAACTGGCCGAGCGGGACGTAGATCACCTGGTCGTAGGCTTCCTTCTGCACCTCAAGCGCGATCTTCTTGCGCTCCTCGGGCGAGGTCGCGCGGGCAAAGGAATCGCGCAACTCCTCGAGCTTGGGGTCCTCGGACCAGCCGTACCAGCCGCCACTCGTGCCCTTGCCGACCATCGGGACGTTGACCAGCGGGTTCAAGGAGTCGGCGGCGCCCTGGTAGGTAAAGAACATGTTCCAGCCACCTTCCTTCGGCGGCTTCTGGATTGCCCGGCGGGTGACCACGGTCTGCCAGTCCATCGCCTGCAGATCGACCTTGAAGCCGGCGTCGCGCAACAGCTGTGCGACCACGACCGGCTGCGCCTTCAGCAGGATCTGATCGGTCGGCGCCAGGATCACCACGGGCGTGCCGTCATAACCGGCCTCGGCCAACGCCTTCCTGGCGTCCGCCATGCCGTTGCCCTTTATCAGGGTCTCGCCGCCGGCGTCGCTGGCGAGCGGCGTGTCGCAGATGAAGAACGCGCCGCACAGCTTGTAGTATTTGGGATTGCCGATCTGCGCGTCGAGCACGTCCTTCTGGTTGATCGCCAGCATCGCGGCGCGGCGGATCTTCACATTGTCGAATGGCGGATGCAGAAAATTCATCCGGCCGAACGACTGGAAGCCGAACTTGTTCAGGATGGATACGTTGATGTCCGGATTGGACTCGAGCGCGGGCAGCATGTCGAATGGCGGCGTCTCGACGAAATCGACATCGCCTGACTGCAGCGCGTTGAGCGCGGTCTGCGCGTCCGGCATCGTGATCCACTCGACCCGGTCAACCTTGGCCACCTTGCCGCCCGAGGTCCATTCGGCCGGCTCCTTGCGCGGCACATAGTCGGTGTTCTTTTCGTAGACGGCCTTCACGCCGGGCTGGAATTCGGCCGCGACGAATCTGAACGGGCCGGAGCCGATCTGCTCGGGAATCTGCTTGGTGATCGGGGTTTCAGCAAGCCGCTTGGGCATCATGAAGGCGCAGACCGACGATGGCTTGGCGATCGTCTCCAGCACCAGGCCATAGGGCTCCTTCAGCTTGAAGACGATTGTTTTGGCGTCCGCGGCTTCGATACCGGCCGTGAAGTCCATCAGCTTGCGCGCCATGCCGTCGACGCTCGTACCCCAGCGCTTCAGGGAGGCCACGCAATCCTCGGCCGTCACCGGTGCACCGTCATGCCACTTCAGGCCGTCGCGCAAGGTGAAGGTGTAGGTCAGCTTGTCCGCGGACACTGTCCAGTCGGCCATCTGCGGCTGCACCTTGAAGCTGGAATCGATGCCGAGCAGCGTATCGTAGACCATGTAGCCATGGTCGCGGGTGATGATGGCTGTCGTGAAGCCAGGGTCGGTGACGCGAAGGTCCGATTGCATCACCGCGCTCAGGGTCTTCTTTCCGGTCGCGGCAGATACAACCGACGTCCAGGCCAGAGGAAGTGCCGATGGCGCAACAGCCGCAAGCTGAAGCAGTTTCCGTCGCGAGACGTGAACCATTCGCTTCTCCTGACTTGACGCAAAACGAAACCAGATGGCGGTTGCCGAACACGGGCAGCGTATGGCGGGGAGCCACACGTGACAAGCAGGGGTTGCTTCTACCGATCTGGATTCGTTAGCGGACAAGCAAGGGCTGTGCCGCCGAAGCCGGCGGTAGGAGCAATCGTCGAAAGTCGTCGCGCTCTTGACGGACGCGCGTCAGTCGCGCCCCGCCTCCATGATCGCCTTGGCCAGCCGCGCCGGATCGGAGAAGCACAGCTCGTGGCTTCCCGGCACCTGCACCAGACGGAACAGGCCGAGCTTCTCCGAGAGCCGCGGATGCCAGGGATGGCTGTGCGGCATCGCGACGTCCTCGGTGCAGTTGATGTAGGACTTTGCCAGCGGCATCTCCGCCGGATTGGTCTTGAGCGCGATCTTGTCGGTGAAAGTCGCGAACGGATGCGGGTTGAGCACGTCATAGGCGCGCTGCGCGGTCTCGAGATCGGCATCGTTGATGAAGGCTTCGCGCCAGATCGGGAAGGGCAACACCACAGAGCTGTCGCCGCGTTCGGCCGCGATCGCTTCGAACAGCCCGATAAAGTGCGGCGGCACCATGTCGTTGAGGCATTCGCCGTTGTTGGGCACGAAGGCATTCCAATACACCAGGCGGCGAATGCGCTCGGGCGCGAGGTCGGCGACGCCGGTGATGATCATGCCGCCATAGGAATGGCCGAGCAGGACGATGTCCTTCAGATTGTTTTCGGCGAGATAGTCGGCGATCGACTGGATCGCGTCCTTCAGCCCGGTCGTCTTGGCATCGCCGGGGCGATTGCCCTTGATTGTCGGCGTATAGACCTTGTGGCCGGCGGCGCGGATCGGGGCCGCGACGGGTTCGAACTCGGCACCGGTGTGCCAGGCGCCATGGACGAGAACGTAGGTCGACATGTTGTAGCTGCTCCCGAGGGTGTGGTTAGATCGGCATGACGTGGGTCCTTTGCGGCGCTCGCGAGGCGCAGCGGACAATTCTTGTTGTGCGAAGTGTGAACCGGCCGGCCATTTTCCGCTTGGCTGGCGCTGAACCGGATTGGTCTCGGAGCGAACTGATGGAGCAGGTCACAAGCCGGCCGCGGCACGTCGTCTGGAACACCGCAGTGACGCGGCCGGACGAGCAGTTTTCCTATTACCGCGAGGCGATCTGCCAGGCATTCATGAACCTGACGCCGGAATCGGCGACGACGTCGCGCTTCCCTGCGAAGGTGGAGACGATCGGGCTCGGCGCCGGCGCAATCAACCGGGTGATGTTTCCCGAGCATACCGTCAATCGCTCGCGCGCCGATATCGCAGCATCGACCGAGAGCTGCTTCTATCTCAACTTCAAGCTGGCCGGGCGCTGCCGCATGCTCCAGGGCGACAGCGAGGTCAGCCTGTCGCGCGGCCAGGTCGGCATCGTCGACAGCGACCGCGAGGTGACGCTGCTGCACGATCGCGGTCCGATGCTGGGGGTCGCTTCGTTCTGGGTGCCGTCGCGCGCCCTGCGCGACCGGCTGCCGCCGTCGTTCGATTTCAGGGCCGAGCGCGTCTCCGACGATCCCCATGTCGGTCACCTCATCGTCGAGACCGCGCGCTCCCTCAACGCCGGCGCATTGCGGATGGCGGAAGAGGACAGCATTCGGCTGTTCGACGTGCTGCTCGATCTCGTTGCGCTCAGCCTGTCGCGCCGCTCGCGGGCGCAGACGGCGGAAGCCGCAAGCTTTGCAGACGCGACCGTGCTGGCGCTGCGCCGCGCCATTCACGAGCGGCTGCGCGAGCCGGGACTGACGGTCGCGGCGGTCGCCGGCTCCGTCGGCATCAGCGAGCGCTATGTCCACAAGCTGTTCGAACGCTCCGGCACGACATTTTCGGACTACGTGATCGATCGCCGCCTCGTGGGCGCGGCGGCCGACCTGAAGGATCCGGCATCGGGCGGCCGCGCGATCGGCGCTATCGCCTTCGACTGGGGGTTCTCCGATCTCTCCCACTTCGCGCGGCGCTTCAAGCAGCGCTTCGGCTGCCGCCCACGCGATTGGCGTGCGCGATGAACAGAGCTACAGCGACCTCGCGATCAGCAGCTTCATGATCTCGTTGGTGCCGCCATAGATCTTCTGGATGCGGGAATCGATGAAGATGCGGGAGATCGGGTATTCCTGCATGTAACCGTAGCCGCCGAACAGCTGGAGGCATTCGTCGGCGGTCTGGACCTGCTTGTCCGAGCACCAGTATTTCGCCATCGACGCCGTGACGGTGTCGAGATCCCCGGCGACGAGGCGCTCAATGCACCAGTCGACGAAGACGCGCGCAATCATCGCTTCGGTCTTGCGCTCGGCGAGCGTGAAGGCGGTGTTCTGGAAATCCATCAGCGGCTTGCCGAACGCCTTCCGTTCCTTGGTGTATTCGGTGGTGAGCTTGACCGCGCGCTCCATCGAGGCGACCGCGCCAACCGCAAGCGCGAGGCGCTCCTGCGGCAATTGCTGCATCAGCTGGACAAAACCCTGGCCTTCCTCCTTGCCGAGCAGGTTTTCCGGCGGCACCGTGACGTTGTCGAAGAACAGTTCTGACGTGTCGGAGGCATGCAGGCCGATCTTGTCGAGGTTGCGCCCGCGCTTGTAGCCGTCCGCGCCCGCGGTCTCGACCACGATCAGCGAAATGCCCTTGGCACCCACATCGCCGGTGCGCGCGACCACGACGACGAGATCGGCGGCCTGGCCGTTGGTAATAAAAGTCTTCTGGCCGTTGATGACGTAGGAATTGCCCTGCTTCTTCGCGGTGGTCTTGACGGCCTGCAGGTCCGAGCCGGTGCCGGGCTCGGTCATGGCGATGGCACCGACCATCTCGCCGGAAGCCATCTTCGGCAGCCAGCGCTTCCTTTGCTCCTCCGAGCCGTAGTTGAGGATGTAGTGCGCGACGATGGCGCTGTGCACGGAGACGCCGGTGGTGAGCTCCGGCACCGTGCTTTCGAGATCGTCGAGCACGGCGGCGTCATAGGCGAAGGTGGCGCCGAGGCCGCCATATTCCTCCGGCACGCTCGCCAGCAGGGCGCCCATCTCGCCGAGCCCGCGCCAGGCGAAGCGGTCGACCATCTTCTGCTCGCGCCATTTCTCGGCATGCGGCGCCAGATCCTTGGCCAGATATTTCCGGAACTGGTCGCGGAAGATTTCGAGCTCTTCGGTCATCCAGGAGGAGCGGTAGGACATGGTCACCTCGGTCAATGCGGCTTTCCGGCCTTGGTAGGCTGGTCGGCGGCGGCAATTATTGTGTTTTCAGGCTGCGCCGGTGACGCTACCAAGGCGGCCGGAAAACGCGTCTGTCGGGGTGTCTGATCTTGGCTGTCAAAATGCAGGAGCTCAAGCTCGACATCGAGCGCATCGGCACGGTCTCGGCGATCCTGACGCAGCCGGACAATGCGCGCGCCTGCTACGTCCTTGCGCACGGCGCCGGTACCGACATGCGCCATGCATCGATGGACAAGATTGCGGAGGGGCTCGCCGGTCGAGGCATTGCGACGCTTCGCTTCAATTTCCCCTACATGGAGAAGAGGCTGGGGCGTCCCGATCAGCCTGCGGTCGCGCATGCCGCCATCCGTGCGGCCGTCGAGGAGGCAGCGCGGCTCTGCCCCGGCTTGAAGCTCGTTGCCGGCGGAAAGTCGTTCGGCGGGCGCATGACCTCGCAGGCGCAGTCCAAGGCGCCGCTACCTGACGTCAAAGGGCTCGCCTTCCTCGGCTTTCCCCTGCACGCCGACAAAAAGCCGTCGACGGAGCGCGCCGAGCACCTGGTCCATGTCGAGATCCCGATGCTGTTCCTGCAAGGCACGCGTGACGGGCTTGCCGATCTCGGCCTCCTCAAGCCCGTGATCGCGCAGCTCGGCCCGAAGGCGACGCTGCACGAGGTCGCCGGCGGCGATCATTCCTTCGCGGTGCTGAAGAAGTCCGGCCGGACGAATGAAGAGGCCCTCACAGAGGTGCTCGATACGCTGGCGGCCTGGATCGATGAGCTCGCTTAAGGCTCAAGCGGAATAAAGCCCCTTGTCCCGCGCCTTCTGGATCGCGAGCGCGGCGATCAGGTCGAGCGTCGGCGTCGACAGGCCGGCGGTGCGGGCGAAGGCGGCGGGCGCCTTCACCAGCACGTCGATCTCCATGGCGCGGCCGAGCTCGTAATCCTGGAGCAGCGACGGCTTGTGGTTGGGGGCGGGGCCGCTGCGCGTCACGCGCTTGACCTCGGGGATGAAGTGCTGCGCGATGTCGTTAGCCTCGTTCAGCATGCGCGGAATGACCTCGGCAAAGGCCGGGTCGTCGCGCACTCCGCGCGCGGTCTGGCCGGTGAGCAGGCACAGCACCGACAGTGACATGTTGGTCAGGAGCTTTGACCAGATCGCCTCGCGGATCTCCGCCACCGGCGGCGATTCCAGCCGAGCATCGTTGAGAACGCCGCGAAGCCTGGTGATGCGCTCGCAATTGCGGTCGTCGCATTCGCCGATCAGCAGGCGGTTGCGGTCCGGCGTCAGGTTCTGCACCACACCGGGCGCGGTCACCTCGTTGGAGGAGAAGACGACGCCGCCGACGATCCGCTCTTTCGGGATGCAAGCGCGCAAGCGCCCGCCGGGGTCGAGGAAGGAAATGTCGGGCGGCGTCGGATGCCGCGGCGGCAGGCCGATGCCGTACCACCAGGGAATACCGTTCTGCGCAAAGACGATCGCGGTGTCGTCATGGAGCAGCGGTTTTATGCTGGCGACCAGGCCCGTCAGCGCGGTCGCCTTGAGCGTGCTGATCACGACGTCCTGCGGGCCGAGCTGGGCCGCATCGCCGGAGGCGTTCACCTTGGCGGTGACCTCGGAATCGCCGACGCGCAGCTTCAGGCCATTGGCGCGGACCGCCTCCAGATGGGCGCCGCGCATCACGCACGAGACCTCATGGCCGGCGCGGGCCAGCCTGACCGCGATATGGCTGCCGACGGCGCCCGCGCCGAAAATGCAGATGCGCATGGTGTGATGTCCCGTCCCTGATCCCGTGATGTCGCCCGGCAGCAGCATGACACAAGCCGCCATGCGATGGACGCGGCCGCCCTACGCCGGAAAGATATGGATCGGGATGAGTTGCCTCAGCCATAGTGGGCGGCAAACAAGATGACCGGAGGATCGCCGATGACTGCCAACCCCGTCCTGTGGACCCTCGATGAGCGTGGGGTTGCGACCGTCACGTTGAACCGGCCTGAAGTGAACAATGCCTATGACGGCGCATTGATCGCAGGCGTGCTCGCGGCCATGGACGATCTCGGCAGGAAGTCCAACCTTCGCGTCGTCGTGCTCCGGGGCAATGGCAAGCATTTCCAGGCCGGCGCCGACCTCAAATGGATCAACGGCGTGCGGCCGCAATCGGCTGAGGCGAACGAGGCGGCGTCGCGGGCGACCTTCGAGGCCGTGCAGCGGCTCAATACCTTGCCAATCCCGACCATCGCGCTGGTACAGGGCGGCTGTTTTGGCGGCGGCACCGGCGTGATTGCCGCTTGCGACGTCGTGATCGCGGCGGACAATGCGCTGTTTTCGATCACGGAGGTGCGCTGGGGGCTGACCGCCGCGATCATCATCCCGCAGCTTTGCGATGCCATTAGTGTACGGCAAGTCCGCCGTTACGCGCTGACAGGCGAACGCTTCGGCGCCGAAGACGCCCGCCGCATCGGCCTCGTCCACGAGGTCGTCCCGCTCGCCGAGCTGGAGGCTGCCGGCGCCAAGGTGGTCGAGCAGCTCCTTGCCAACGGACCGGAGGCGATGGCCGAGACCAAGCGGCTCGCGCTGGAGAGCTCGTTTGGCGGGATGGCGGTGGACGATGCCGCGTACAAGCGGCTCGTGCACCTGCATTCGGTCAAGCGTCAGAGCGCGGAGGCGGCGGAGGGCCTAGCGTCGTTCGCCGAAAAGCGCGCGGGGCGTTGGAGCAACCAAGGGTAGATTTTGCTCCGGCGATGTGCTGGATGGCCACCACTATCGAGAGTGTGGGGGCTGAGAGGTCATGCGTCGGAAGTTCATTCTTGCACTGCCGTTGCTCGTCGCAATCTGGCCCGGTCATGCAAGCTCCGATGACAGCGTCGTCTGCAATGACGAGAAGGTTGCCTCCAACATACGCATCGAGATCTGCACAAGACTGCTCGATCAGGAGAAGAACAAGGAGAGCCGATCCCGACTGCTGGCCCGCCGCGCCGATGCCTATTTTGACAAGGACGACTTCGCACATGCCTTGACCGATTTCGACGAAGCGATTGCAAATCATCCGGGGAATGCTGACGCCTTCATGCATCGCGGTTTCCTGCACTGGTACCGTCTCGAAGATGACGCCGCGTTCAAGGATTTCGATGCGGCGCTCCGGCTTGATCCGGCGCCATCGCGCCTGTTGTCCCGGGGGCGGAGATACGTTTTGCTGCGACAGTTCGATGCTGGGATCGCCGACATGACACGGGCGATCAAGCTCGATCCTCGTTCCGGGGACGCCTATGCGGATCGCGCATGGGCTTACAGCCGGAAAAAGGCATTCGATCTCGCGATCGCGGACTATGACCGGTTGCTCAAGCGTGACCCGAGCGACGGCCGCAGCACGCTGGCGCGTGACAATGTGCGCGCGGCGAAGGGCGCCGGTGTGAAATCCATCGATGAATACGGCCGCATGTTGGTTGCGCGGCTGCAAATCGAAAAGTCCTATCCGCGGCAGGCCGTCAGCGACAGGGTCGAAGGGGTGGCGGAGCTTGCATTCAGCATCACCCGCTGGGGATTGCTCGCGGCGAGCAGCGTGAAAACCAGCTCAGGCTCGGCCATGCTGGATGAGGCGGCGCTCAATCCCGGCAGCAGGTCGATCGAGGCCTTCGTGATCTCACTGATCTATCGAAATCAGTCGGAACGTTAGGCGCCTTGAGCTCGGTTGCGATCTCAGCAGCCGCGGCAGATGTTGTTGATGCTGCGATAGACGGCATCGTCGTCCTGCCGCATCTGGCGCATCGATTCGAGCGTCTTGCTTTCCGCGCTCGGCTCCGGCTTGCGCTTGGCGGCCAGCGCGGCTTCCTGACGTTGGTAACACGCTTCGCGCTCCGGCTTGGCCTGTATGAGCCGGCATTGCGCGACCTCGGCGCGGGCCGGGGCCGTACCGCCCATGATGCCGATCGCGATGGCGGCGGCCACGTTTATCCTTGATCCCATCGTCATTCCCCCGAACCACTCATTATCACATAGCAATCCGATACCATCTGCATCGGACCTCTGTCCCAAATCTCGTCGGCGGCGGATCGAGGCGAATCTCCGTAATTCCGCGGGGCCTTCCTTAAGGGTTCAATCATTCCCCGCCATTAGGGTTACGACAATTGTCACGCCATGGTGTCGAATGCACAGACAAGTTTTGGGACTTTGGAAAGCCGGATCGATCGTCGCCGCGGCGGCGGGGCTGCTGGTTCTGCAATCGGCTGCCGCTTCACCGCGATTGATCTCTCTGGCGTTCAATTCCCAGCTGGGGAGCCCGCAGCAAATCGGAGCCGATGAGTTTCGCCAGAAGCTGGTGGCGTCGGCCGGCAAGCGCATCGTGATCGACGAGCGGGCCACCAACGCGCTCGGCAGCGAGAACGCCATCCTGGCGGCGACCCGGGCCGGCTCGGTCGATATGGCGGTGCTGTCGGGGTCTGTGGTCAGTTCGGTCGTCCCCGAACTTGGCGTGTTCGACATTCCCTTCCTGTTCCGCGACACAGCCCACGCGAAGGCCGTGGCGCAAGGTCCGGCCGGCGCGGCGATCGCCACTAAATTCGCCGACAAGGGGCTGACGCTGCTGGCGATCGGCCGACAGGGATTTCGCAACGTCACGAATTCCAAACGGCCGGTTCGCTCGCCCGAGGATATCAAAGGGCTCAAGATTCGCGTCATTCCGAACGAGATCTACCAGATGACGTTCAAGGCGCTCGGCGCCGAAGTGGTCCCGATGGAATTTCCGCTGGTCTATACCGCGCTGAAGGACGGCCGGCTCGATGGGCAGGAAAATCCGGTGCCGACCATCGCCGGCTCCCGGCTCTACGAAGTCCAGAAATACCTCACGCTGACCGGTCACTTCTTCGCGCCGATCGCATTCGTCGCCAACCGTGCCATGTTCGAACAGCTTCCGCCGGCCGACCAGGCCATGCTGATCGCGCTGGCGAAGGAGGGAGCGGAGGCGACCTGGCAGGCGAAGCTCGATGCCGCGTCGCTCGAGCAGGTGCGTAGCGGCGGCATGGACGTCATCGAGACATTCGATCGCCAGCCGTTCGTCGACGCGGTCAAACCGCTCGATCAGGAATTCGAGAAGCGGTTCGGCAAGGATCTGCTCGCCGCCATCCGCTCCACCCGTTGAAGAATTTCGGATTTGCCATGAAATTATCGCACATGATGTCCCGCGTCGGCGTTCGTCCGCGCGTGTTCGGCGGCTTCGCGCTGGTTCTCAGCTTTCTGGTCCTGCTCGGGGGCTTCGCCATGGTCCAGGTCGAGCGGATCGGCGGAACGGTCAATGAGCTCGTGACCAGCGCTGCCGGCGACGCCGGCATGTCACAGGCGCGGGCCGCGCTTCTGGAGGCGAACTCGGCGGTCGAGAAATTCATCCGAACCTGGAATGTCGGCGACAAGGATGCCGCGGCCAAGGCGATCGACGGCGTCGGCAAACTGGCCGATCAGGTCGACCGGCAGTTCGGCAAGCTGCAAGCGATCGCGGAAGGCATCGGCCCGGTCAAGACCGCGCTGGAAACCTATCGCTCGTCGTTCACCGCGGCAGCGGAGGCGGCGGATCGGCTGCGCGCCGCGACCACGAAAACCGACGCCCAGGGTGCAGCCGCCGGCCTCAATGTCAGCGGCATTCAGGTTGCGCTCGCCAACCGGTCCGAAGACGCGGAACGGCTGGTCAACCCGATGCGTCTGGCCGGCGTCGTTGACGCACTGCGGATCACCGTGATGCGCTATGGCTCCACTTTGTCGACGGGCGATGCCGACGACGCCAAGCAGGCCTTGTCCTACGCCCAGCTGGCGATCGCGGACACCGAGGCTGAGCTGGCGGGGGCGAACGACGCCAAACTGAAGGCGCTGGTCGCCGCGCTCAAGACCGCGATCACTGCCGACGCGGCCGCGCTGGACGAGGTCATCAAGGTGGCCGCCGATCTGCGCGCCAGGCAGGCCGAATTGAAGAAGGCCAGTGCGGCCATCGACGACCACGTCAACAAGATCAACGCGAAGCTCGGCACTGTGCGCGCCGAGCAGGGCGACAAGACCGCGGCAGCGGTCGATCAGACCAAGCAGACCGTCATCGCGACCGCGACCGGCGCGCTGCTGCTGGGAGCGGTGCTGGCGTGGTTGATCGGCGCCAGCGTGTCCGGTCCGATTCGCAGCATGACCGACCGGATGCAATCGCTGGCGGCGGGCGAGCTCGATGAGCCGATCCCCGGCGGCGACTCGCGCGACGAAATCGGCCGCATGGCGCGCGCCGTCGAGGTGTTCCGCGAAAACGCGCTGGCGGTTCGCCGCATGGAAGGCGAGGCGACGGCACAGCGCGAAGCCAGCGAGGCTGACCGCGCCCGCATGATGTCGGATCTTGCCGGCCGCTTCGAGCAGGGCATGCAGGGAGTCATTTCCGGTGTCGGCGGCCGTGCCGACGACATGGGGCGCAGCGCCGAGGAGTTGGCAAAGGTCGCCGAACGCGGACGCGGGCTCGCCGAAGCGGTCGCGACCCGCGCCGAGCAGGCATCGATGAATGTGCAGACCGTCGCCTCCGCCACCCAGCAACTCGCGGCCTCGATCCGTGAAATCTCGAGCCAGGTGCACCGCTCCGTCGCGGTCTCGAACAGGGCGACCGACGAGACCAACCGCACCTCAGAATTGATGCATGGGCTGTCGGATGCGGCTGAGAAGATCGGCACCATCATTCAGCTGATTCAGGCCATCGCCAGCCAGACCAATTTGCTGGCGCTGAACGCGACCATCGAAGCGGCGCGCGCCGGCGACGCCGGCCGGGGCTTCGCGATCGTCGCCAGCGAGGTCAAGAGTCTCGCCACCCAAACGGCGCAGGCGACCGAGCAGATCGCCAGCCAGATCGCGACGATCCAGAGTGCGACCGGCCAATCGGTTCAGGCGATCAGGCAGTTCGGCTCCACCGTCAAGGAAATGGCCGACATCGCCACGGCGATTGCCGCGGCCGTCGAAGAGCAGGGCGCGGCCACGGGCGAAATCGCGCGCAACGTCGAAGAGGCGGCCAACGGCACCTCGGCGGTGACGCAGGAAATCGGGCAGGTGCGCGCCGTGGCAGGCGAGACCGACGCCGGCGCCGAAGCCGCCCTGACGGTCGCAGCCGCCCTGAAGCAGCAGGCGGATTCGATGAGGTCGAACGTCGACGATTTCCTCCACACCATCCGCTCGGCGGCCTGAACCCCGGGAAAACCGGGGACGCCACGGGGGCGAACGAGGCGGCCTTACAGCACCGGTAGCAGCGCGCTCTTCAATTCGCGCAAGAGCGCCTGCACCGCGGCGGCGTTGCGCCGCCGCTCGGGGATCGCGGCCTTGACCCACAGCTCGGGAATTGGAAAGTCGCGCAGCACCGGCTTGAGCGTACCGTCGCGCAGGGCATCCGCCACGAGATAATGGGAGATCAGCGCGATGCCGTTGCCGGCGATCGCGCTGCGCGCCAGCACATGGCCCTCGTTGGAGGAGAGCAGCGGGCTGACCTGGATGCTGATGCGCCCGCGCGGGCCGTCGAAGATCCACTCCGGTCCCGTCGGCAGGAAGCTGAGGCAGCGATGGTCGACAAGGTCGCGCGGGTGCTTTGGCGCGCCGTGCTTCTTCAAATAGGCCGGTGAGGCGCAGAGCAGCCGCTTCAGCGGACACAGCGGCTCGTCGACCACACCGCCGAAGGAATGAGGGAAGGCGCCGATGGCGATGTCAAAGCCTTCGGTGACGGGATCGACCGGGCGGTCGATCAGCACGATCTCGAGTTTCAATCGCGGGTTCTGCGTCTGGAAGGCGCTGAAGGCGTCGGCAAGGCGCGCCACGGTGAGCGAGGTCGGCGCCTTGATGCGGAGGTGATCGACGAGATCGTGTCCCTTCTCGCCCATCCGCGAGAGCAGGTCGGTGGCATCGGCGACGACACTGCGGGCGCGATGCACATAGCGCTGGCCGGCTTCCGTCAGGCGTAATTGCCGGGTCGAGCGATGGAACAGCGGCGCGCCGATCCGCGCCTCCAGTTGCGTGACGCGCTTGGCCACGACCGAGGTCGAGACATTGAGCTTGCGCGCGGCGGCGGAGAATCCGGCCGTATCCGCGGTGGCGAGGAAGGCCTGAAGGTTCACCAGGATGTCCATGTCGACCTTTCTCGATTCGAGAAAGCTGATCGCGTATTTTGGTGGATTGTAGCTCGCCCTGCGTTAATTCATAGTCGGCTTCAAGCAAGAGATTTTGGGAGCGGACGCGCATGCGGGCCATGATGATCGAAGAACCGGCACGCCAGGTGCCGCTCTACGGCGAATATGAAGTCGTCGTTCTCGGCGGCGGACCCGCCGGCATCGTGGCGGCGGCGTCAGCGGCGCGCGCGGGACGAAAGACGCTGCTGATCGAGCGCTACGGCTTCCTCGGCGGCATGGGCACGGCTGCCGGCGTCACCAATTTCTGCGGCCTGCATGGCAATGTCTACGGCCAGGCCCACCGGCTGGTACAGGGCATGGCGTCCGATCTGCTGGCGCGGATCGATCATTTGAACGGCCTCAACGCACCGCACCTGATCCTCGGCAAGGTCTTCGCCCAGGCCTATGACACCGCGGCCTACAAGATCGCGGCCGACGAGCTGCTCGCCAGCCACAAGGTGCACATCCTCTTCCATGCGCTCGGTGCCGGCGTCGTGATGGGCGACAACTGCCGCATCGATGCGCTGATGGTCGAGACCAAGGCCGGACGGCAGGCCGTCCGCGCCGAGATCTTTATCGACTGCTCCGGCGACGGCGACCTCGCGGTCTGGGCCGGGGCGCCCTTCGAGCTCGGTGACGAGCACGGCCATCCGATGTACCCCTCGATGATGCTCCGCCTCAACGGCATCGATCCCGAGAAGGCTGGCGATGCCTGGCGCACCATCCCGCAATTGATGGAGAAGGCGATCGCCGCCGGCACCCACACATTCCCGCGCAAGAGCGCAATCGTGCGGCCGCAGAAATCAGGCATCGAATGGCGGGTGAATTTCACCCAAGTGGCGCGTGAGGACGGCCATGCCATCAACGGCATCGAGCCCGACGACCTCACCCGCGGCGAGATCGAGGGCCGCAAGCAGGCGCTGGCCGCATTCGAGTTCCTGCGCAGCACCGTGCCGGGCTTCGAAAAGTCCTACATCGTCGATTTGCCGCCGCAGCTCGGTATCCGCGAGACCCGCCGCATCAAGGGCGGCTACCAGCTCAGCGGCGAGGATGTGCTCGGCTGCGCCTCGTTCGCGGATTCCATCGGCGTCAATGGCTGGCCGATCGAGGCCCATGTTCCCGGCGACGTCGTCTTCACGTTCCCGCCAATCCCGGAATCGCGCGGCTATAACGAGCTGCCTTACCGGATGCTGGTGCCCGAGGGCGTCGACAATCTCCTCGTCGCCGGCCGCTGCGCCTCGATGACCCATGAGGGCCAGTCGGCGGCGCGGGTGTCCGGTGCCTGTTTCGTGATGGGGGAGGCCGCCGGTTCCGCCGCGGCGCTCGCGCTCTCAGGAAACCGCATCCCGCGCGATATCCCCATTGAAAAATTACAGGAAACGTTGAAACAACAGGGCGCCTTCATCGGGCGGGACCAGCCCGTGCCTGAAGGTTTGTGACGGTTGTAACATTACGACCGAGAGAACGACGACGGAGGAGACGGAATGATCGGGATTGCGCGGCTCGCACTGGCTGGCCTGATGGCGATCACAGCGATGGGCACGGCCCGGGCCGAAGACGCGCTGAAGGCCAGGGTCGGCGTGCTCCGCCTGTCGTCGTCCGCGCCCGTCTTCATTGCGCAGGACAAGGGCTATTTCCGCGAGGCCGGTCTCGACGTCGAGCTGAAGTTCTTCGATGCGGCGCAGCCGATCGCGGTGGCGACCACATCGGGCGACGTCGATTTCGGCGTCACCGCATTCACCGCCGGTCTCTACAATCTCGCCGGCAAGGGCACGCTGAAAGTGATCGGCGGCATGAGCCGAGAGAAGGCCGGTTATCCCCTGATCGGCTATTTCGCCAGCAACAACGCCTATGCCGCCGGGCTGAAGACGCCGAAGGACCTCGCGGGCAAGCGCGTAGCCGTGACGCAGGTTGGCTCGTCCTTCCACTATTCGCTGGGGCTGCTCGCCGACAAATACGGTTTCAAGCTCGCCGACGTGAAGATCGTGCCGCTGCAATCGCTGTCGAACGCGGCCGCCGCCTTGAAGGGCGAGACGGTCGATGCGGCGCTGCTGCCGATCTCCACCGCGCGAAAGCTGATGGACGAAGGCGGCGCGAAGTTTTTGGGATGGGTCGGCGACGAGACGCCGTGGCAGCTCGGCGCAGTGTTCGCTTCGCCGAAGACGCTGACCAACAAGGTGCTGGTGACGAAATTTCTCGGCGTGCTCGCGAAAGCCGACCGCGAATATCACGACGTCATCCTCGCAGCCATGAAGGACGGCGTCGCCCCCATCAACGACAAGACCAGGCCGCTGCTGGAGATCATCGCCAAATACACCAATTTGCCGGTCGAGCAGGTGGTCGGCAATTGCGCCTATATCGATCCCGACGGCAAGCTGGACGTCAAGAACGTCGACAACCAGATCAAATGGCTCCAAGAGCAGGGATTCGCGGACAAGGGCTTTGATGTGAACACGATCATTGCCAAGGATTTTGTGAAGGCGGATTGAGAGTAGAACGCAGCTTATGGACCTGATCGCCAACCACATCAGCCATCGCTTCGGTGACCTCGCCGTGCTCGACGACGTTTCCTTCACCGTCGGTGCCGGCGAGGTGGTGGCGATCGTCGGGCCTTCGGGATGTGGCAAAAGCACGCTGCTGTCGATTCTCGGCGGACTGTTGCAGCCATCGTCGGGCGCGCCCGAGCTGCGCGGATCGCCGCCGGCGGACAGTCTCAATCCGCTGACCTTCGTGTTCCAGGATTTCGCGCTGCTGCCCTGGGCGACGGTGGAGGAGAATGTCGAATTCCCGCTGCTGCATACCCAGCTCTCGGCCGTGCAGCGCCGCGCGCTGGTCGACGATGCCCTGCGCCGCACCGGCTTGACCGATTTTCGCACAACCTATCCGAAGCAGCTTTCCGGCGGCATGCGCCAGCGCGTCGGCATTTCGCGCGCGCTTGCGGTCAAGCCCGCCATCCTGCTGATGGACGAGCCGCTGTCGGCGCTGGATTCGCAGACCCGCGAACTTTTGATGGAAGACTTCGTCCGCCTGCTCGCCGATGGCGGCATGGGCGCAGTCTATGTCACCCACAATCTCGAGGAAGCCGCACGGCTCGCCGACCGCATCGTGGTGCTGTCGCGGCGGCCGGGCCGTATTCGCGAAGTCGTGGCCGTACCGATGACGCGCACCGAGCGCGGCGAGATCGCTGCGCGTGAAAAGCTGCTGGCGCTTCAGAACCAGATCTGGTCGCTGATCCGCAACGAGGCGATCGACGCCGAGCGCGAGGTCCAGCATGCTTGATCGCGCGGGGACGTCTGCGAAGGACGACACGACGCGGCGCGTCCGTTTTCGCGGCGCCGGCTTCGTGCCCGCCAGCAGCCGCTTCGGCGGCTGGATCGCGCTCGCCCTCGTCATCGCGATCTGGCAGGCGGCCGGCAGCGCCGGGCTCGTCAATCCGCTGTTCCTGCCGGCGCCGGCTGCGATCGCGCGCGCGATCTACGAGCTCGCGATGTCAGGCGCGCTGTGGCAGCATCTGTCGGCCTCGATCCTGCGCATCGGCGTCGGCTGGGTGCTGGGAACGGCGGCCGGCGTCGCGGTCGGCTTCGCCATCGGCCTGTCGCGGCTTGCGCGCAGCGTCGGCATCACCTTCATCTCGGCGCTGTTCCCGATCCCGAAGATCGCACTTCTGCCATTGCTCATTCTCTGGCTCGGCATCGGCGAAGAGCCGAAGATCGCGACCATTGCGCTCGGCGTGTTCTTCTCGACCGCAATCTCGGTCTATAGCGGCGTCGATGCGGTGCCGCGCAACCTCATCCGCATGGCGCAGAGTTTCAACGTTCCCTTCGCCACCATCGTGCGCAAGGTGATCTGGCCCGGCGCGCTGCCCGCCATCCTCGCCGGCTTCCGCATCACCGCGTCTGTCGCACTGCTGCTCGTCGTCAGTGCCGAGATGATCGGCGCCCAGTATGGCATCGGCGCCTTCGTGCTTCAGGCCGGCAATCTGATGCAGACGGACCAGCTGCTCGCGGGCGTGGTGATCCTGTCGGTGTTCGGGCTTGTGGTGGGGAAGGTGATCGGCTGGCTGGAGACGCGGTTGCTGCACTGGCGGTAGCCGCAACCCGCGCGACTGCAGGGTGGGCAAAGCGTAAGCGTACCCACCATCTCTTCATCAGTCGCTGAAGTGTGGTGGGCACGGCGCAAGGGCGCCTTTGCCCACCCTACGAAACCGGCGGCTCACGCATTCCCGCGATCTTCCCGAAACAGATCCAGCTTCTGCTGCACCGGGCGATCCGAGAAGCTGAACAGCACGGCGTCGTCTTCGGCTTCGTGCGTCACCCACTGCCAGCTCGGCACCACGAACAGATCGCGCGGGCCCCATTCGAAAACGGCATCGCCAATCCGGCTGCGTCCTTTGCCCTCGATCGGACAGAACACCGTCGCATCGGTCGCGCGGTAGCGTGCGGTCTTGAAACCCTTCGGCAGCAACTGGATGAAGGTGCCGATGGTCGGCATTGCGAAATCGCCGGTCTCGGGATTGCTGAATTTCAGCTTCAATCCGTGGCAGGCGTCCCACTCCTGGCTCGCGCGTGCCTTCTCCAGCGCCTCGCGGGTGTAGGCATAGGGATAGCTGAAGATCGGAGAGGTCTTGGACGATCGCTTCACGTCGACCGGTAGCAGATTGTGGCCGTAGCGCGCAAAGCTGTCGCCGGCGGGCTTTGTGATCCTCTGCTGGTCGTCCTTGGAACCTTCCGCAAAGGAGCAGTCGAAGAACTGCACCAGCGGGATGTCGAGGCCGTCGAGCCAGAACATCGGCTGGTCGGTCTCGTTGGAATGATCGTGCCAGGTCATCGACGGCGTGATGATGAAATCGCCGGGCTCCATCGCGGTGCGCTCGCCGTCGACCGCGGTGTGAGCGCCCTTGCCTTCGAGCACGAAGCGCAGCGCCGACTGGCTGTGGCGGTGTGCGGGCGCGACGTCGCCGGGCACCACCATCTGCACGCCGGCATAGAGCGAGGTCGTGATTTTCGACTGGCCGCGCAGGCCGGGGTTCTCCAGCACCAGCACGCGCCGCTCGGCTTCCTTGGCCGTGATCAGTCGGCCTGCTTCCGTCATGTAGTCGCGGATGACGTCGAATTTCCACAGATGCGGCCGGCAGGCGCTCCTCGGCTCCGGCGTGATCAAATCGCTCATCACCGTCCACAGCGCGGTGAGGTTTTCGCCGTCAATCTTCTTGTAGAAGGCCTCGCGTTCCGGCGTCTTGGTCACGGCTTCCATGGTGCGGCTCCCGTTCGTTTTGTTGATTGACAGTATACTGACGATCTAGGTAGCGTCAACGTGACGAACGGCCTACAAAGCCGCTGTCATTCCGGGGCGCGCCGAAAGGCGCGAGGCCTGAATCCATACTCCCGATCGTGGTTATGGATTCCGGGCTCGACGCTAACGCGTCGCCCCGGAATGACGAACAAAATACAGGGAGGGTTCCGATGAAGCTGCACGGCTATTTCCGCTCCAGCGCCGCCTATCGGGTGCGGATCGCGCTGAACCTCAAGGGCCTCGGCGCCCAGCACCTGCCGCATCATCTTCGCAAGGGCGAGCAATGTGCGCCCGCCTATCTCGCCATCAATCCGCAAGGGCTGGTGCCGACGCTGGAGAACGATGCGGGAGCGGTGCTGACCCAATCGGTCGCCATCATCGAATGGCTCGACGAGACGCATCCCAATCCGCCGCTGCTGCCGAAGGATCCGCTGCGGCGCGCGAAGGTGAGGGCGTTCGCGCTGGCGATCGCCTGCGACACCCACCCGGTGCAGAATTTGAAGGTGCTGGCGCGGCTGCGCGAGCTTGGGCTCGCCGAGGAGAAGGTCCAGGACTGGGCGGCGTGGGTCAACCGCGAGGGGCTGTCGGCCTGCGAGACGCTGATCAGGGACGAGCCGGGGCCGTTCTGCTTCGGCGATGCGCCGACGCTCGCCGATCTCTGCCTGGTGCCGCAGCTCGCCAATGCCCGCCGCTTCGGCGTCGATGTGTCGACCTATCCGCGGCTGCTGAAGGCGGAGGCTGCGGCAAAGGCGCTGCCGGCCTTCGCAAACGCCGCGCCGGAGAAGCAGCCCGATGCCGAGTAAGCCCGCCCCTCCGATCACGATCGACGCGGTCTATGCCGCGCCGGGCTATCTGTTCCGGCGCATGCAGCAGATCGCAGTCTCGATCTTCATGGAGGAGTGCAAGGCGTTCGATCTCACGCCGGTGCAATATGCGGCGCTGATCGCGATTCACACCCACCCCGGCATCGACGCGACACGGCTGTCGGCGGTGATCGCCTTCGACCGCTCCACCCTCGGCAGCGTGATCGAGCGGCTGCAGGCCAAGGATTTTATCGAACGCAAGCCGGCACCCGAAGACAAGCGGATCAAGCTGCTCTATCTGACGAAATCGGGCGCCGCGATCCTGCGCGAGATCATCCCCGCCGTCGAGCGCGCCCAGGCGCGGATGCTGGAGCCGCTGAAACCCGCCGACCGCAAGGCGCTGATGGGGCTTTTGGTGCAGCTCGTCGACCTCAACAACGAGGCCTCGCGCGTGCCGCTGCGCGCGGAGGACGCGCTGGAGCATATGGGGAAGGCGGGGTGAGCGGGATGGTCGGCGGATGCGGTGACGCTGTCGCCTTTATCTCCGCTGTCATTCCCCGCGAAAGCGGGGAATCCAGTACGCCGCGGCTTCTCGGTTCAATCACAACCGCCTCGGAATACTGGATCGCCCGCTTTCGCGGGCGATGACAGCGAGTTTGGGATTGCTACATCCGCAACAACGCCTGCCGGTCAATCTTCCCAGTCCCCGTCTTCGGCAGCTCGTCGATGAAGATCACCTCGCGCGGATACTTGTAGGGAAGCAGCTTGCCCTTGACGTAATCCTGCAGCCGCCGCGTCGCCTCATTCTGATCGGTCGCGCGGTTGTTCATCACCACGACCGCCTTCAGCGTCATGCGCCGGTCCGGCAGCTCGGCGGCGAACACGGCGCATTCGCGGATGTCGGGGTGGTCGGCGAGGCACAGCTCGACTTCGAGCGGGTAGACCCACTGGCCTGAGATCTTGATGAGGTCGTCGGCACGGCCGCGGAAGAAGTGGAAGCCGTCGGCATCGCGCACGAAACGGTCGCCGGTGTAGATCCAGCCGCCCTCGCGGATGGTCTCGGCGGATTTGTCCGGCCGGTTCCAGTACAGCGGCGTGTTGGAACCGCCGCGCACCCACAAGATGCCTTCCTCGTCGTCGGCGACGTCGCGGCCGTCCTTGTCGCGCAGTGCGACCTCGTAGCCTGGCACGCGCAGGCCGGCGGCGCCGAGCTTCTTCTGTTCGGGGCGGTTGGAGAGGTAGATGTGCAGCACCTCGGTCGAGCCGAGGCCTTCGACGATTTCGAGGCCGGTGAGCGTCTTCCAGCCGTTGAAGACGTCCGCAGACAGGACCTCGGCCGCCGAAAGCGACATGCGCAGCGACGAGAAGTTGGTCTTGTCTGCCCCCTCCGCCTTGGTCAGTGAGGTGTACAGCGTCGGCAGGCCGAAGAAGACCGTCGGCTTGTATTGCTCGATCGCGGCAAAGATCGATGCAGGCTTCGGCTGGCCCGGCAGCAGCAGCGTCGCGGCACCCGCGGAGAACGGGAAGGTGACGGAGTTGCCGAAACCGTAGGCGAAGAAGATCTTCGGCACCGAGAAGCAGATGTCGCCGGGCGTCAGCTTCAGCACGTTCTGCGCAAAGGCGGCATCGCTGTAGGCCATGTCGTGCTGGAGATGCACGATGCCCTTGGGCCGGCCGGTCGAGCCGGAGGAGTACATCCAGAACGCCATCTCGTCGCGATGGGTGTCCGCTTCCGCGAGCTCGGCCGGGAACTGCGCGAGCCAGCCTGGCGCCGCGATCGCAGCAGGCGCGGCGTGGGCGCGCGCTTCGCCGTTGACGACGATCAGCGTGCGCAGGCAGGTCGCCGCGCAGGCCTCCGCATCGAAGCGCGTCGCGAATTCGGCATCCGCCACCGCGACCGCGGCGCCGGAATCGGCGAGATAGAATTGCAGCAGGTCCGGCGGCGTCAGCGTGTTGATCAGGAGCGGCACGAAGCCGGCGCGCACCGCGCCGAAGAATGCGGCCGGATAGGCCGGGGTATCGTCGAGGAACAGCAGCACGCGGTCGCCGCGCTTCAGGCCAAGCGACGCGAAACCGTTGCCCCAGCGGCAAGTTTCCGCGCAAAGCTCGGAATAGCTGCGGGTCCCCGCGGGTCCGATCAGCGCAGGCTTGTCGCCGCGGCCCTTGGCGAGCTGGTCGAACAGCACGCGGCTGGCATTGTAGGTTTGCGGAATGGCAAAGCCGATTTCACGGGCGCCCGGGCCGTCAGCGGGCACCTGGTCGCGGATCTCGCTGCTCATGCGGCATCTCCGCCGTTCTTCTCGGCCTCGTAGCGCGTCATGAAGGCGGGCGACATCGCGCGCAGCCGGGGGTCGTCGATACGGCCGGAGCGGGTGATGTAGCTGTAGGCGAAGTCCATCAGGCCGAGCTGCATGTGCTGGGCGAAGTGCTCGTACCAGAAGGCCGAGGTGCGCGCGGCATTGACGAGCTTCTGCACCACCGGTTTTCGCGCGGCCTGATAACGGTGCAGCGCGGTCGACAGATGCGCATCCGACTCCAGCGCCTTGACCAGCGCAATGGCGTCCTCGATCGCGAGCCGCGTCCCCGAGCCGATGGAGAAATGCGCCGAGTGCAGGGCGTCGCCGAGCAGCACCATGTTCTTGAACGACCAGTGCTCGTTCCAGACCCAGGGAAAGTTGCGCCAGACCGACTTGTTGGAGACCAGGCAGTGGCCGCCCAGCGTGTCGGCAAAGACCTCCTCGCAGACGCCCTTGCACTGCTCGGCATCCTTGTAGGCGAAGCCATAGGCCTGCCATGTCGCGTGGTCGCATTCGACCAGGAAGGTGCTCATGGTCGGGGAGTAGCGATAGTGATGGGCATTGAAGGCGCCGCGGTCCGTCTTCACGAAGGTCTGCGACAGCGTGTCGAAGCGTTTCGAGGTCCCGTACCAGACGAACTTGTTGGAGGAGTAGGACAGCGACGTGCCGAAATCGCCCTCATAGGCGCGCCGCACCAGCGAATTCAGCCCGTCGGCCGCGACGATCAGGTCGTGGCCGTTGAGCTGGTCGATGGCGTGGATCTGCGTGTCGAAGCGCGGCGTGACGCCGGCGTCGAGCGCGCGCTGCTGGAGGAACTGCAGGAGCTCCAGCCTGCCGATCGAGGAGAAGCCGACGCCGTCGATGGCGACGCTGTCGCCGTGAAGGTTCAGCGTGATGTTCTCCCAGCTCTCCATATGCGGCGCGATCGCATCGACCGTTTCGGGGTCGTCGGCGCGCAGGAATTCCAGGGCCTGATCGGAGAACACGACGCCAAAGCCCCAGGTCGCGTCGGCCGGGTTCTGTTCGAACAGGTCGACTTGATCCTCGGGATGACGCTTCTTCCAGAGATAGGCGAAATAGAGCCCACCGGGCCCCCCGCCAATCACGGCGATCCGCAACGTCTGCCTCCCTAATTGACAGTATACTTACTATCTAGGGGTAGACTAATGTGCTCCGGCTTTCCACGCCAGCGGAATTATCGAAGGCGAGGCGCGCCGAAGCTTACTCCCGGACACGCGTCTGGCGCGTGTCCGAAGCAGTGACGTTGCGAACCATAACCAAACCGCGCGGGCTTGGCCATCCGGGGTCAGACGCAGCGCTTCACGTAGACGCCGTTCACCAGCACCCTGGTACAGCGGACCGCGGGAACCGGCTTGCGCACCACGACGGCCGCATTCGGCCCGGCACAGCCGGCGCGGTAGACGCCCCGGGCGCACACCACCGCGTTGGCATCGGTAGACTCAAAGGTCATGCTCGCGCCGAAGGCGAGGAGCGCGGCAGCAATAAGCAGAAATGAACGCATGTCTTTCTCCCGGTCTTGTCGTGATCGAAATCGGTTACTTGCAAAGGGTTTGTCGCGGCCGGCGCGCGAAAATTCATTCGCGCGCGCCCGATCGTGGTCGCGCGCTTGGCGCGCAATCCCGCGCCGCTTATCGCGCCGCGAATGGCGCCAGCACTTCCTTGCAGGCGGGCGACAGTGATGCGGCATTGCTGGAGATGCATTGCACGATGCGGCCCCCGCCCGGCGCGACGCCGGCGCAGAGCGTGCGGATGTCGGCACCGCAGGCCGAGCGCACGATGAACAGTTCTTCGCGCGGCCGTAGCGGGCGCAGAACGATCACGGCCGGCGCCGCCGCCGGTGCTGCTGCCGCAGGAGCTGCGCCCGCAGGTGCTGCTGTCGCAGCAGCGCTGCCGCCACCGGTTGCGGCGCTCACCGCCTTCTCACAGGCCGGCGAAACCTTGGCCTTGTTCTTCTCGAGGCATTCGAGGGCGGGGGCGCCGCCCGGCGGCACGCTGGCGCACACCTTGGGATAATCGGCGCGGCACGCGCTCTTGACCGCGGCAATCTGCGTGCTGCTCGGCTGCTTTGACGCTGCCGCTTTCGGAGCGGCTGCGGCGGCGGGCTTCGCCCCGGCGGCGGGGGCCGCTTCGGTCTTTGCCGGTTCAGATTTGGCGGGCGCAGCTTCAGTCTTCGGCGCCGCAGCGGGCTCGACCGCGCGAACCGCGGTCTGGCATCCCGATGACAGGCTGGACATGTTCTTCTGGAGACATTGATACGCCTCCGCGCCACCGGGCGTGACGCTCGCGCAGTGTGCCATGAAGTCCGAGCGGCATGCGGAACGGATGGCGCTCTTCTGAGCCTCGGTCGGCGCTTGCGCGAATGCGCCTGTTGCAGTTGCGAAGAGCGTTGCCGCCAGCAGCGCGCGACGCGTTGACGCGTGTTTCAACGTGTTGAACATTTGGGTAAATTCCCTGCCCTGTCGGTCACGCCGACGATTTTTAAATGTAATGCAAGCAATCATTGCGGGTGATGCCGCGTGCAGCATCATTGGCTGCCTCGGCCTCTACCGCAAGTAGATTATACGGGCGCAATTGCGACGTAACCAGAGCATGATCCGGAAAAGTGTGCCGCGGCTTTCCCTCGCGACAAACGCGGAACGCGTTGGCGCGGAGATCATGCTCAAACAATACGGCGTCAGAGCTTGACCATGCGCTTGCCGCGGTTCTCTCCCGCCAGCAATCCGATCAGCGCCTTCGGCGTATTCTCCAATCCGTCGATGATGTCCTCCTGCACCTTCAGCTTGCCGGATGCGACCCAGCCCTGGAGGTCGGCGAGCGCGCGCTGGCTCTCCTTCATGTAGTCCATCACGATGAAGCCCTGCATGACGAGCCGCTTCACCACGATCAGGCCGGGCACGCCGCGCGGGCCGTGCGCGGCAGGTGCGCCGTCATATTGCGAGATCGCGCCGCAGCAGGCGATGCGGCCGTAATTGTTCATCTGCGGCAGGCAGGCTTCCAGAATGTCGCCGCCGACATTGTCGAAATAGACGTCGATGCCTTTTGGCGCCGCCGCGCGCAGGGCCTTGAACACCGCGCCGTCCTTGTAGTCGACGGCGGCATCGAAGCCGAGCTCGGAGGTCAGCCAGTTGCACTTGTCTGCGCCGCCGGCGATGCCGACCACGCGACATCCCCTGATCTTGGCGATCTGCCCGACGATCGAGCCGACGGAGCCGGCCGCCGCGGACACCACGACGGTCTCGCCCTCTTTGGGCTTGCCGATCTCCAGCAGGCCGAAATAGGCGGTGAGGCCGGCGATGCCGAACACGCTGAGCAGATGCGTCATCGGTTCGAGCTTCGGCATTTTCGTGAGATGCTTTGCCGGCACCGCGGCAAACTCCTGCCAGCCGGTGTCGCCGAACACGATGTCGCCGGCAGCCAGCCCCGGCGCCTTCGAGCTGACGACCTCAGCGATGCCGCCGCCGGCCATCACGCTGTTGGCCTCGACCGCGGAACGATAGGTCGCGCCATGCATCCAGGCGCGGTTGGCGGCGTCGAGCGAGATGTAACGCACCTGCAGCAAGGCCTCGCCGTCCTTCGGCTCCGGCATCGCACCCTCGACCATCTTGAAGTGCTCGGCACCGAGCTTGCCGCTGGGCTTTTCGACCAGAAGAATCTGGCGATTGATGCTGCTGCTCATGGCGTTTCCTCTTCGTTTGCTTGACGATTATGGATGCAGCCGCCGCAAAGAAAACGTGCAAGCCGCATTCGTTGTGCGCTGCATGAAGGCTAGATCGCGCCGACCCGTTTCGCAACGGGAACATCAGGCCATCGCGCGAGCACGCCAAGCGTGTTGCGTCGTCGTCATATCTGCGACATCATGAAGCGCCGGTGTAGGTGGGGGTAAGCGATGTCGAACAAGTTTACGCAATACATTCTGGCCGCGATGGTGCTGGGCATCGTCATGGGGGCGGCGATCTTCAACTTCCTGCCTGACACCAGAGCCGAATGGGCTTCCTCCATCAACCTGATCGCCATGATGTTCCTGCGCCTGATCAAGATGATCATCGCGCCGCTGGTGTTTGCGACGCTGGTCGGTGGCATCGCGCATATGGGCAGCGGCTCGCGGCTCGGGCGCATCTTCGCCAAGACCATGGGCTGGTTCGTCAGCGCGTCCTTCGTGTCGCTGCTGCTCGGCCTCGTCATGGTCAATCTGCTCCAGCCCGGCGCGAACTTCCCCGGCACGCTGCCGCAGGCGGGGCAATCGACCGGCTTGCCGGTCTCGGCCTTCTCGATCGAAAAATTCCTGACCCATCTGATCCCGACCTCGATCGCCGACGCCATGGCGCAGAACGAGATCCTGCAGATCGTGATCTTCGCCGTGTTCTTCTCGGTGGCGATGGGCTCGATGCCCGAACGGTCGAAGCCGATCCTGGCAATGATCGACGACGTCGCTCACATCATGCTCAAGGTGACGAGCTATGTGATGCTGTTCGCCCCGCTCGCGGTATGGGCCGCCATCACGGCCACTGTCGCCAAGAACGGCCTCGGCGTGCTGTGGAAGCTCATCGTCTTCATGGGTGGCTTCTATCTCGCGCTTGGGATCCTGTGGGTCATCCTGATGATCGTCGGCTTTGTGGTGATCGGGCCGCGATACAGCCATCTGCTGAAGCTGATCCGCGAACCCCTGATGATCGCGTTCTCCACCGCGAGCTCGGAAGCGGCCTATCCGAAGACGCTGGAGGGGCTGACCAAGTTCGGCGCGTCGTCGCGGATCTCGAGCTTCGTGCTGCCGCTCGGTTACTCCTTCAATCTCGACGGCACGATGATGTACTGCACCTTCGCGAGCATCTTCATCGCGCAGACCTACCACATCGAGATGTCGCTCGCGACGCAGCTGGCGATGCTCGCGACGTTGATGATCACCTCCAAGGGCGTTGCCGGCGTACCGCGCGCATCCCTCGTGGTGATCGCCTCGACGCTGTCGCAGTTCGGCATCCCCGAGGCAGGCCTGCTGATGATCATGGGCATTGACACGTTCCTCGACATGGGACGCAGCGCCACCAATGTCATCGGCAATTCGCTCGCGACCGCCGTGGTCGCGAAGTGGGAAGGTGAGCTCGGGCCCGAGCACGAGCTCGGACCCGGCGAAGCGACGACGCCGGACATGGTTCCGGGCGAACTGCCCGCGATGGCCGGCCATTGACGGGAGTGCATCATGCGCCTTTCAACGGCGATATCGGGTGGCCTGTTGCTGGCGGCGTGCCTGCTGGCAACCGGCGCCTCCGCCCAGACCGGCGGCAGCGAAGGGCTTAGCCCGACGCTGTCGGCCATCAAGAACAGGCACACCGTGCGGCTCGGCTATCGCGAGAGCTCGCCGCCGTTCTCCTTCCTCGACCAGTCAGGCCGCCCGATCGGCTACAGCCTCGAACTCTGCGAGGCCATCGTCGAGGAGATCGGCGTCGAGGTCGACGATCCCGATCTGAAGATCGACTACGTCAAGGTCACCTCGGACGACCGCATCGACGCCGTGCTCCAGAACAAGATCGACCTGGAATGCGGTTCGACCACGGCCAATGCCGAGCGGGGCAAGCGCGTCGCGTTCTCGCCTTTGATGTTCGTCGCCGGCACCAAGCTGATGGTGCCGAAGGCATCAAAGGTCCAGTCGTTGACCGACCTGAAGGGCAAGACCGTGGTGGTGACGAAGGGCACCACCAACGAGCAGGCGATCCAGGCGGCCGACAAGAAGTCCTCGCTCGGCCTCAACATCGTCACCTCGCCGGATCACGAGCAGTCCTACCAGATGCTCGTCGACGGCAAGGCCGACGCGTTTGCAACCGACGACATCCTGCTCTCCGGCCTGATCGCTCGCCATAAGGCGCAGGACAAGTTCCGCGTCACCGGCGATTACCTGTCCTATGACCCCTACGGCATCATGTTCAGGAAGGGTGAGCCTCAGCTGACGGCGGTGGTCGACCGCACCTTCCGCAAGCTCGGCTCCAATCGCGATCTCGTTCCTCTCTACAACAAATGGTTCACCGCGCGGCTGCCCACCGGCGAACGCCTGAACGTGCCGATCTCCCTGCAGCTGGAGGAAGCCTTCAAGGCGATGGACGATTCCGCGAGCGCGAATAATTGAGCGCTTACTTCCTTCTCCCCTTGTGGGAGAAGGTGGCGCGAAGCGCCGGATGAGGGGGCTCTATCCGCACGTTAAATCTACGTTGAGGAGAGAGACCCCTCACCCGTCTCGCCGCTACGCGGCGAGCCACCCTCTCCCACAAGGGGAGAGGGGACGCAGCGCACTTTGTCGCAAGAGTTCGATCAACGTTATGCCCCAAACACCCGATCCAGCGCCGCATCGTACGTCGCCTGCACCAGCTCCGGATGCAGCTTCGCCAGCGCTTCCATCATCACGCCGGAATTGATTTCCAGCACCCGCCACTCGCCATCGACACGGACCACGTCAATCGATGCGAAGGCGATGTCGATGGCGCTCGCGGCATCGGTCGCGAGCTTCACGCAGGCCGTTCGAACCTTGTCGTCCTCCAGCAGCACCGGCTTTGCGCCGGCATCGAGGTTGTGTCGCCAATCCGACCCACGCTGCTTGCTGTAGACGACGAGTGGCACATCATCGAGCAGGATCACGCGCACCTCTTGCTCGATCGCGACATAGGGCGAGATCACGAGTCCGGCGCTCATCGAAAAGACCTCGGCGGCCGCGTGGTCGAGTTCCGCCTCTGTCGTCACCTTGAACACCGCGCGCCCCGATGTTCCCTCGTTCGGCTTCACCACCACGCCTTGCGGATGGTCGTGAAGCAGCTCGAGCATTGCGTCTCGCCAATTGGGACCAACAACGTTCTTGCCCAGCTTTGGGTTGAGGAAGAGGCGATGGGGAACGCATCGTACGCCCTCAAGCGCCAGCACCTCGGCAGTGGCCGATTTGTCGTTGGCGAGACGGTGCGCGATGGCGCTGTTGAGACCGATGTCGTAGCCGAACGCGAAGTGGCGCTTCGCGCGGCTGCGCATCGCGAGCAGCCAGCCGCCGGCGCGGACATCGAGCGCGATGCCATGGGTCGCGCAATAGCGCCTGATCGCCTGGACGAAGATCCGCTCGCCGCTTGCCATGTGTTCAGTCGTTCCTGTCGCCAAAAGCCGCAAAAATGCGGGAAACGGCGCCAAACCGGGGTGAAAGTCAGAGCTATTCTTAATGAAATTCTCGCGAGCGCGACGGAAATTAAGTGCTGCAATCAGGCCCTGAAGGGAAAAGAAATTGCCCGCCGCGCATGCCCGGCAGCAGATTCATTAATGATGTGGCCATTTCCGCCGCAAATGCCGGTTTGAGCGGCATCAATTGCATCCGGAACGAGGTTGATTATTGGCCTCAATGGCGTAGATCACACACGCGAAATCCTCCGCCATGGCAATGGTGTCCGCCCCGCTTTCAGGGGCCGGGCAATGCTTTTGCCCTAAAACCGCAATTATTCGGAATATCGAAAATCATGAGCGCGTTTTACCGAGAGAAGGTTCTTTCCGTCCAGCACTGGACCGACACGCTGTTCAGCTTCCGCGCCACGCGCGACACCGGCTTTCGCTTCCAGAACGGCCAGTTCGCCATGATCGGCCTCGAGGTCGATGGCCGTCCGCTGCTGCGCGCCTACAGCATGGCGAGCGCCAACCACGAGGAAGAGCTCGAGTTCTTCTCGATCAAGGTTCAGGACGGTCCGCTGACCTCGCGCCTGCAGAAGATCAAGGAAGGCGACACCATCCTGGTCGGCCGCAAGGCGACCGGCACGCTGATCACCGACAACCTCATTCCCGGCAAGCGGCTGATGCTGCTCTCGACCGGCACCGGTCTCGCGCCCTTCGCCAGCCTGATCAAGGACCCCGAGGTCTACGACCAGTTCGACAGCATCGTGCTGGTGCATGGCTGCCGCCAGGTCTCCGAGCTTGCCTATGGCGAGAAGCTGGTTGCTTCCTTGCGCGAGGACGAGCTGTTCGGGGAGCTGCTGGCGGACAAGCTGATCTACTATCCGACCGTGACCCGCGAGCCGTTCAAGAACCGCGGCCGCATCACCGACCTCATCAACTCCGAGCAGATCTTCAACGATATCGGACAGGGCCCGCTCGACATCGAAACCGACCGCATCATGATGTGCGGCAGCCCGGCGATGCTGGAAGAGCTGAAGGTGATGTTCGAAGGCCGCGATTTCATCGAGGGAAGCGGCAACAAGCCCGGCCATTTCGTGATCGAGAAGGCGTTCGTCGAGCGGTAAGCCGCTCGTTTTCTGAGCGACGCCTTTAGCCACAACATCGGTGTCGTCCCGGGGCGCGCGACTTGTCCGCCGTAGCTCGAAGAGCGAAGGCGTAAGCGCGAGCCCGGGACCCATAACCACAGGACGTGGTTTGGCGACGGCTAGTGGCTATCAGCTCGCTCCATAACCTCTCCCTGTGGTTATGGGTCCCCGCGTGCGCGGGGACGACAGTTGAGAGTTTGGCTGGCATCTCGCCTCACACTCGCTAGGCCATCCACGTCCCTCACCCTCCTCCCCCGACTTTGTTATTGGCGCGTCTCGCGCGCCCCTTGTTATAAGCTCGCGCCAAAATCTCGCCGCGATGTTGCAATGCGAGAGCTGGGGAGCTGCGCAAATCTTGTCTGTGATCGACCATGGTTCGCCGAAACCGACCGCCTTCGTGCTGGCGGGCGGCGGCAGCTTCGGGGCGATCCAGGTCGGGATGATGCATTCGCTGGCGAGCCACGGGGTCGTCGCCGATCTCGTGGTCGGCTCCAGTGTCGGCGCGATCAACGGCGCCTATTATGCCGGCGATCCCTCGCTCAAGGGCGTGCTGGGGCTGGAAGCGGTCTGGCGCGGCCTGAAGCGTCATGATGTCTTCCCGGTCACCTGGAAGAGCCTCGCCGGATTCATGTGGCGGCGCGATTTCCTGATTCCCCATGACGGCATCCGCAAGCTGGTCGAGGACCACATCCCCTATCGCAACCTCGAGGATGCCGCGCTTCCGGTGCACATCGTCACCACCGATTTCGTCTCCGGAGAGAGCGTGGTGTTGTCGGAGGGGGCGACGGTGGACGCGATCCTGGCGTCCACTGCGATCCCCGGCGCGTTCTCGCCGGTCTACTACCGCAATCGGTTCCTCGCCGACGGTGCGATCTCCTCAAACACCCCGGTCCGGGTCGCGATCAAGAAAGGCGCAAAACGGCTGGTCGTGCTGCCGACCGGGCACGCCTGCGCGGTGAAGGATCCGCCGGTGGGCGCGGTTGCCAATGCCCTGCATGCGCTGACGCTGCTGATCGCCCGGCAATTGGTGGCGGAGCTCGAGGGGGTGGCGTCCGACATCGAATATGTCGTGGTGCCGCCGCTCTGTCCGCTGGTGGGATCGCCCTACGATTTTTCGCGGACCGACGACCATATCGAGCGTGCGGTCGCGAGCACCGATGCCTGGCTGGCGCGAGGCGGCCTCGAGCAGCACGGCGTCATTCCGCACGAGGCGCAGCCTCATGGTCACTGATTTGTCATTTCATTTGAATCTATTGCACTGCGAAGCCCGCCGCGGGATGGATTGATTTGCGGCATCCGGATTCGGTAGCCTCAAGGCGGGGTCCGCGTCATAACCATGGACGTGGCGCGGGCGTATCATGCCCTGTCAGACTGACGAGAGGGATGTGGTCGTGGCCAACGATAACAAGACGCAAGCTTCGCCCGAAGGGCTGATGGAAACCCTGCTGCTGCCGTTCTCGCCGCGTTTCATCGTGCTGACCATCTGCGCGGTCGTCACCGCGCTGTTGATTGGCATCGGCCTCGCCGATGGCAAGATCTTCGACATCCTGCTGATCCCGATCGCGATCTTCGGCGCTCTCACGCTGCTCGGCGTCCGCGATCTCATGCAGAAGAGTCACGCGGTGCTGCGCAACTATCCGATCTCGGCGCATATCCGTTTTCTGCTCGAAGAGATACGCCCCGAGATGCGGCAGTATTTCTTCGAGAGCGAGAAGGACGGCATGCCGTTCTCGCGCGATACCCGCTCGCTGGTCTATCAGCGCGCCAAGATGGAGCTCGACAAGCGCCCGTTCGGCACCCAGGAGGACGTCTACCGCGAGGGCTACGAGTGGATGCATCACTCGGTCTCGCCGAAGACGCACGCCGAGGAGAAGTTTCGCGTCACCATTGGCGGCCCCGATTGCGCAAAGCCATATTCGGCATCGGTGTTCAACATCTCCGCGATGAGCTTCGGCGCGCTCAGCCCGAACGCCGTGCGCGCGCTCAATGCCGGCGCCAGGAAGGGCGGCTTCGCGCATGACACCGGCGAGGGCGGCTTCAGCCCCTACCATCGCGAGATGGGCGGCGACATCATCTGGGAGATCGGCTCCGGCTATTTCGGTTGCCGTCATCTCGACGGCACGTTCGATCCCGAGGCGTTCGCGCGCGTCGCGAGCCAGGACCAGATCAAGATGGTCGAGCTCAAGATCAGCCAGGGCGCCAAGCCCGGCCATGGCGGCGTGCTGCCGGCTGCGAAGGTGTCGGAGGAGATCTCAAAAATCCGCGGCGTCACGATGGGCGAGGACTGCATCTCGCCGGCCTCGCACCGCGCCTTCTCCACGCCGGTTGGCATGATGCAGTTCATCGCCGAGATGCGACGCTTGTCCGGCGGCAAGCCGGCCGGCTTCAAGCTGTGCATCGGCCACCCCTGGGAATTCCTCGCGATCTGCAAGGCGATGCTGGAGACCGGCATCTATCCTGATTTCATCGTCGTCGACGGCAATGAAGGTGGCACCGGCGCCGCGCCGCTGGAGTTCATGGACCATCTGGGCATGCCGATGCGCGAGGGCGTCAATTTCGTCCACAACGCGCTGGTCGGCATCAATGCGCGCGACCGCATCAGGATCGGCGCGTCCGGCAAGATCGCGACCGCCTTCGACATGGCGCGGGCGATGGCGATTGGCGCCGACTATTGCAACTCGGCGCGCGGCTTCATGTTCTCGCTCGGCTGCATCCAGTCGCTGAGCTGCCACACCGACCGCTGCCCGACCGGGGTTGCGACCCAGGACCCGACGCGTGCGCGTGCGCTCTACGTGCCGCTCAAGATCGACCGCGTGCATAATTATCACCACGCCACGCTGCACTCGCTCACCGAGCTGATCGCCGCGGCCGGTCTCGAACATCCGCAGCAGCTGCGCCCGATCCACTTCAGCCAGCGGACATCGACCACCCAGGTGCGATCCTTTGCGCAGCTCTATCCGTCGCTGCGTCCGGGCGAGCTGCTCGAAGGCACCGAAGATCCGCGCTTCCGTGAAGCCTGGCAGATGGCGCGGGCGGAGACGTTCCAGCCGGCGCCGTAGGGGCCACCGCATGATCCGCCGGATCCTGCGGCGGTGAAAATTCATCGGGGATTGTGGTTGTGTTTTAACGTCTGTGTCAGCTTGGGGTGTAAATTGGCCCCATGGACGAGCGACGCGACAAAACCAGGCACCGCGTGCTGAAAGCCGGAACCATCGAGTTCGGCGGCGGCGCGATCGACTGCACCATCCGCAATTTCTCCGATACGGGTGCCGCGCTCGATGTCACCAGTCCGGTCGGTATCCCGGAGCGCTTCACCCTGGTCATCCAGGCCGACGGAACGCATCTCGCCTGCACGGTCGTCTGGCGCAAGGAGAAGCGGATCGGCGTGCGGTTCGGGTGAGCGGTCTGCGTTTGATCGGCGCGCGCTTAGGGCGCGCTTGTCCGGGACGACGGGTGGAGGGTTGGGTGCGCAATCACCCCGTCTCGACCTCACTCAACCGGCCCGCCAGAATCTTGTCGATCCTGCGTCCGTCGAGATCGACCACCTCGATATGCCAGCCGGCGAAGTCGAAGGCATCGCCGACATTGGGCAGCACGTTGAACTGTTGCAGCACCAGGCCCGCCACCGTGTTGTAGCGGTGCGGCGGCAGCTCGACGCCGAGCAACTCGCCGAACTCGTCGACCGGCATCCAGCCGGAGACCAGCAGCGAGCCGTCATCGCGCCTGACATAGGCCGGCTCCGGCGGTCCCTCCTCGGAATGGAAGGCGCCGACGATCGATTCCAGAATGTCAGCCGTCGTCACGATGCCCTCGAAGGCGCCGTATTCGTCGTAGACCAGGCCGACATGAACCGGAGCGGCTTTCAGGATCGCCAGCACGTCGCGGGCGTCGGCTGATGCCGGAATGCCGGGCGCCTCGCGCACCAGCGCTCGCAGATCCGGCGTGCGCTCGTTCATGTAGGCGACCAGCAGGTCTTTGGCCTGGAGCACGCCGATCGGCTTGTCGCGATCGCCGTCCGAGACGGGAAAGCGCGAATGCGGGCTCTTCGCGATGATCGCTTGAATGGCCTCCGGCGCATCGTTCAGATCGATCTCGTTGACCTCCGTGCGCGGCGTCATGATCGCGCCGACCGGCCGGTCGCCGAGCCGCATGACGCCCGCGATCATCTCTTTTTCGCCCGACTCCAGCACGCCCGCGTTCTCGGCTTCGCTGACGAGGTGATGGATCTCGTCCTCCGAGACCTTCTCCTCGGCCTTGCCGCCGCGGCCGAGCAGCGTGAGGATCAGCTTGCCGGAGAGATCGAGCAGGAAGACGAGCGGCAGCGAGATCCGCGCCAGAACGTGCATCGCGGGCGCGACCTTGACCGCGATGCTCTCGGGGTCGCGCAGCGCCACCTGCTTCGGCACCAGCTCGCCGACGATCAGGGTGGTGTAGGTGATGAGCGTGACGACGATGCCGACGCCGACGATGTCGGCAATCCCTGAGGACAGGCCGAGCTCGACCAGCCATTGCGTCAGCCGCTGTCCGAGCGTCGCGCCGGAGAACGCGCCCGAGAGCACGCCGACCAGCGTGATGCCGATCTGCACCGTCGAGAGGAACTTTCCGGGATCGGCCGCCAGCGTCAGCGCCCGCTCGGCGCCGCGCACCCCCTTGGCCGCGAGCAGCGACAGCCGGGCCGGGCGGGACGAGACCACCGCCAGCTCGGACATGGATAACAGGCCGTTAATGACGATCAGGACGACGACGATGATGATTTCGACGGACAACATTGTGCGCAAAGAGAAGGGATACTTGACCCGGCGAACGCCGGACCAAGCCCCTTATATATGAACTCGATGCACAATTTGTCCGGTTCCCGACCAAATTGCCGCAGGCGGGATCAAGCGCTCTCGCCCGGGTTTTCGAGGCTGAACGTCTCCGACTGCTCGTCATATGCGAACAGCTCGCCATAACGTCCCCAGGACACCACGGTCCTGAGCGTCTCGTCCGCATAGTCCTCGGACATGTAGTCCTCGAGCTCGTTGCGGAACCGTGCCGCGGGGGCGGTATGGGAGGGACGTTCGTCGAGCACGCGGCGAATCAATCCCATCACCGGCACGTAAGTGACGAGATGTTCGGCGAACAGCTTCTTGCGTGCGTCGGTTTCGAGATGGGCAAAACGCTTGCCCGTGTCGGTGAGCATCAGGTCGCCTTCGCTCAGCTGGGCGAAGCGCAGCAGTTGCAGGGACTCACCGAGGTGGAGGATCTCGTCGGCCTCGAGCTGGAGCTGGCTTGCGAGCACGGGCAGGTCGGCGTGTCCGTGATAGGGCGGCCCCGCCAGCGTCTCGATCAGGCCCGACAGCACGTTGGACGATACGTGGTGCAGGGTCATGCCGACACCGGAGCCCAGGATGCCTTCGACGGGGGGCGCCTTCGGTTCGGCGCGTTGGGTCATGCGCGCGTAGATGTTGTCGACGAGCTGCCGGAAATGGGGGTCGAGCCGGTTGCGCGGATGCGGCATGTCGACCTTGATCTCGGCGGCGACACGCCCTGGATTGGATGAGAACACCAGGATGCGATCGCACATCAGGACCGCCTCCTCGATATTGTGCGTCACCATCAGGATCGATTTGATCGGCAACCGGCCCTCGATCCAGAGGTCGATCAGGTCCGTGCGCAGCGTCTCGGCCGTGAGGACGTCGAGTGCCGAGAACGGCTCGTCCATCAGCAGGAGGTCGGGATGCACCACCAGCGCGCGGGCGAAGCCGACGCGCTGGCGCATGCCTCCCGACAGTTCCTTCGGGAAGGCGGACTCAAACCCGTCAAGGCCGATCAGGTCGATCGCAGCAAGAGCGCGCTTGTGGCGCTCGGTGGCATCGACGCCCAGCGCTTCGAGCCCGAGCTCGACGTTCTGGAGCACGGTCAACCAGGGAAACAACGCGAATGACTGGAACACCATGGCGACGCCGTTCGGCGGCCCGACGATGATCTCGCCGCGACAGGTCGCCTGTCCCGCAGACGGGCTGACCAGACCGGCGATGATCCGCAGCAAGGTGGACTTGCCGGAGCCGGAGCGGCCGAGCAGGCCGACGATCTCGCCCGAGCGGATCGTCAGGTCGACCTTGTCCAGCACCAGGAGCTGTTCGCCGCTGCCTTTCGGGAAGGATCGGCAGACACCGCGGATGTCGATGAGCGCAGAGGGTTGATCGAGCATGATGGTCTCCTCGTCAGCCGAGCCGCAGGCGACGCTCGCCGAAGGCATAGAGCGGCCGCCAGACCAGACGATTGAACAACGTCACCAGAATGCACATCGTGGCAATTCCGAGCACGACGCGCGGGAAGTCACCGGCTTCCGTGGCGGAAGCAATATAGGCACCGAGCCCGGTGGCCTTCAGATGCGTGTCGCCCCAGCTTGCGACCTCCGCGACGATCGACGCATTCCAGGAGCCGCCGGACGCGGTGATCGCGCCGGTGATGTAATAAGGAAAGACGCCGGGCAGTATCACCTTGAACCACCATCGCCATCCCCCGAGATGGAAGCTGCCGGCGGCTTCGCGCAGATCGGTCGGAAAGGCGCTCGCGCCCGCGATCACGTTGAACAGGATGTACCACTGCGTGCCCAGGATCATCAGCGGGCTCAGCCAGATGTCTGGATTGAGCTTGAAGCTGACAATGGCGACGACAAAGACGGGGAAGGCGAGATTGGCCGGGAAGGCCGCCAGAAACTGGGCCAGCGGCTGGATTCGTTCGGCGAGCTTCGGGCGAAGCCCGATCCACACGCCAACCGGCACCCAGATCAGTGTGGCGAGGGTGATCAGGATGGCGACGCGCAACAACGTGATGAGCCCGTCCCTGATGACGACGAGAACGTCGGACATTCCGAGACTGGCCGAGAGATAGCGATAGGTCAGCCAGGCGGCATATGCCGTGCCGGCGAGGATCAATGCGATCCAGACCGTATCGACGAGGCGTGACGTCTGGTCTTTACCTGGTGCCGCGGGCGGCAGCTTTGGCAGCGGAATGCGCAAGTTCGAGATCGCGCGGTTCAGCGCCGCGAAAGGAAGGGTCAGCGCACGCAGCGCCCGAGTCCGGCGGAACAGGTCGAGCATCCAGGAGGCCGGCGCCTCGCCTGAGGCGGTCTGCTCGAAGCGGAATTTGTCGGCCCAGGCGACGATGGGGCGGAACAGCAGCTGATCATAGGCGATGATCACGAGCAGCATCGCCAGCATGGCGTAGAGGATCGCCGGCAAATCCTGCTGCTGAATTGCCATCGCGACATAGGAGCCGATGCCCGGCAGCGTCACCGTGGTGTTGCCGACCGTGATCGCCTCCGAGGCCACCACGAAGAACCAGCCGCCCGACATCGACATCATCGCGTTCCAGATCAGGCCGGGCATCGCGAAGGGGACGTCGAGGCGCCAGAAGCGCTGCCAGCCGGACAAATGGAAGCTTTGCGTGGCCTCTTCCAGATCCTTCGGAACGTTGCGGATCGACTGGTACAGGCTGAACGTCATGTTCCAGGCCTGGCTGGTGAAGATCGCGAACACCGAGGCGAGCTCGGCGCCGAGCACCTGCCCCGGAAACAAATTCATGAAGAACACGACGGTGAAGGTGAGGAAGCCCAGGATCGGGACGGATTGCAAAATATCCAGCAGCGGGATCATCACCAATTCGGTTCGCCGGCTCTTGGCTGCGATCGCCGCGTAGATGAAGGTGAAGACCGTCGAACAGACGATGGCGAGCAGCATCCGCAAGACGGTGCGCAAGGCATAAAGCGGAAGGTTTGCCGGATCGAGCGTGACCGGTGCGCGCTCGAGCTCGGACAGCGGCGCCGTGGTCTGCTCGCCGCCATAGACGATCAGGACCATGGCGCCGATCACGAGGATCAGCGCCGCGACATCCCAGACATTGGGGAGTAGCGCCCGGCCGATCGCGGCCGTGCGGATATCTCTCGGCTTCATAGGCCCGCCCTTGGGCTGGAATTTTGGGCTAGAACTCTGCGTGCAGGCGGCCCGAGAAGATCGAGACCGGCCCGCGGTCGGCGTTATAGGCCGGGTTTGTGATCAATTGATAGTCCGCGGTCAGCGTGACGTTCTTGTTCACCGAATAGGCATAGTAGGCCTCAAGGATGCGCTCCTTGCGGTAGTTGAGAGCGCCGTCGCCGATGAGAACACCGAGGCCGCCGGCGGCCAGGAAGTCGCGATAATCCTGCGAGATGGCATTGACCGCGCCGCCGATGCCGACGACGTCGTCAGGCCGGCCCCATTTCGTGCCCTTGATCGACAGTCCGCCGGCCAGGCTGCTGTTGATGTCGGTGAAGGCGAGTGTTTCGGTCTTGCCGTCGTTCCAGCTCCAGCGGCCGAACAGCCCGATATCTTCTGTGATCGCCTGCTCGAGGTTGACGACGTAGCCGACCTTGAGGCGGCCGCGGCGGGTCTGCGCGATGTCGAGATTGAGCGCAGGATTGTCCAGCGTCTCGCGGAAGCTGCCCATGTTGGCGCTGTCGACCCAGCCCATGGTCCTGAGCTTGCCAGGTTGGCCGAGCAGCGAGAACCGCGTCTCCAGCTCGATCGCGTACTGACCGCGTTCCCCGACCCTGGTGTCGAAATGATTCGAATTGGACTCCGCGACCATCAGGAAATAGCCGCCGCGCAGCGCCCATTGCTTCTGGTTGAGCTCGGCGGTGACGCCATAGGTGAGACCGACCTTGTCGGCGGAATAGTCGAAGGCGCCCGGCGCCCACAGCGACCAGTTCATGAAATCCTTGCGGGTGTCCTTGGCAAAGGCATTGCCGTCGAACACGTCGATCACCGCGAACTTGCCGGCCTGCACCGTGAGCCTGGACACGTCGACCTTTTGCCCAAGCTGCAACTGGCCGCTCGCGAGCTCTTCCTGCTCGCCGCCAAAGCCGAACGTCTGGCGCACGAACAGCCGCGAGGTGTTGTAATGCGGATAGGGGAAGTTCGATTTCTGCGCTTCGCCGTTGGGAAAGCCTGCCGCGCCCACCGTGTCGTTCAGTCCAAATCCCTGGAGCAGTTCGGGATTGTAATAGACCTCGCCGCCGTCCCACAGCCGCGCGTTCAGGAACAGGCTGTTGCTCCAGGTCGCCTTGGCCTGGGTTGAAGGCGAGAGCGAGTTTGTTCCGCTGTAGAGAGCGGGGAACGACGGATAGCCTTGCGGCAGATAAGTGCTCTGACCGTGAATCTCCCAGCGATCCGATTCCGTGTCGATCAGGGAGCTCTTCGGATTGTAGCTCGGCATGCCCGGCCAATCGACCTTGCGGTTGAGCCCGAGCCTGATCGACTGGAAGTCGAGCGACGAGGAGGTGTATTGGGCCCCCGTGGAGAAGGCGACGTTGGCGCCGTCGAAGCGGCTATAGAGATATTCGAGCCGTGCGCTCCAATGCGGCGCGAAGCCGTATTCGATGCCGGCACCCGCGATCCAGCCGGGCCGCGTGTTCAGGATTTTCGGGACGTCGCCCGCGGCCGGCGTGTCGAAATAGCGCTCGCCCATCCACGCAAAGCCGCCGGTGGCATAGACGAGCCATGGACCGCTGGTGTAGCCGACGCGGCCGCGCAGGCTGGCGGTGTAGTCCCACTGCTGGATGACCGTGTTGGCAGGTGTCGCGAGGAAGGAAACGATCGAGTTGGAGGTGATGTAATTGGGAAACGAAAAATCGCCTTCGACGCCGACGAGCCAGCCGGAGTTGAGCCGGTAGTTGTAGCCGGCCTGCACGCCGCCGATCATGCCGCTGAAGACGCCGCTGCCGTTGATCGCGGTGCCGTCGTTCAGCGCGAAGCTGGACGAGCCACGGCTGTAGCCGGCATGCGCGCCGATATAGAGGCCGGTCCAGTCATAGACCGCTTTCAGCGCCGGCGCCTTCAGCGGCAGATCGGCCGCGTGTACGGCGGCGGGAAAAGCCAGCACGCCCGAGGCAATCGCCGCGGCCGTTCGCAAATACCGGTGCCGGTGACCTCTCAACTTCAAAACGCACGCCCCCAAACGCGAATGTGTCCTATTCGCCGCGATATCCCTGCAGATTCGCGGCGACCCTGTCACGAAGTCTTGGTTGTTCACGCGATCGGACCAGACGATCCCGATTCGACGCGATTTCTTCCCAAGCCCCTGTGCTTGTTACAAACCTTATTGCGATTAATTCGCAATAGCAACTGGCACGGATTGCCGCAGGGGATGGTTCGCACTCTTGTGTGACGGAGCTGCAACAAATTCTCAGGTCCAAAATGAATGACCCGCCCGGGGGGACAGCCGGGCGGGTCGGGGGCACGACACGGGGTGGATGAGGCGCCCGTGTCGAACGCGGGATCCACGTGAGATCGGCCTCAGGTACTCAAATCAGTAGCAAGTACGAACGCGGCCGACGTACTGGCCGAAGGCGTTGTACTGGGCGACCCAGCCGCAGCGGTGATAGCCGTAGTAATAGGGGTCGTTGCTGGCGGCGATCGCGGAGCCGACGACGGCGGCGGTGGCGATGCCGGCACCCACACCCCAGACCCAGCCGGGCTGCTTGGCTTCGGCCGAAGAGGTGGTGGACACGATGCTGCCGGTGACGGCGAGGGCAGCGAGTGCGACGGCGGCAATCCTGGTCTTGATCGACATGTGAAACTCCATCCGGGTTGAGGCGGTCCGTTGTGGCCCGCGTGCCCAGTTGGACGGAGGCTTGCCGCGTCCGGTTCGAATCCAGCAAAAGTGAGCGTGCAGATCGGCTGTTTCCCGAATGATTCCAGTCGGATGCGAGCTAGCCGAGAGGCCCTTTGGCGAGCCTCTTCACGTCGAAGTTATCGACCTCGGCCAGCAGCTCGCAAAAGGCGCGCGCACCCTGATCGACGAGCTGCACACCCTTCTCGGGGACAGCCAGCGTCGCATTGCCGATCGCGCCGCTCGTGTGGAGATCCTGCGCCTGCCAGGCGAACGGTGCGGGCCGCTGCGTCGACAGCCAGCGATACTGCTTTTCCATGGCGATGCTGCTCGCGGGAAAATCCGCGATCGCATCCTTGCGCACCTGATCGGGATAGCGCGCCAGCATGATCGAGGTCTCGACCGCGCCGCCATGGATGCCGTGGCGCACTTCATCCGCCGGGAACAGTTTCTCCGCGCCCGACAGCCGCGACCACGACGTCGTCACCACAAAGAGCTTGCGATGCGCGCGAAGATCCTGCGCGACCAGCATCATTGCCGCGCTGTTGCCGCCATGGCTGGTGATGATGACGAGCTTCTTCAAGCCGCGCCGCGCGACGTCCTCGCCGATTGCGGTCCATCGCTTCAGCGCCACCTCGGTCGGCAGCGTCTGCGTGCCCGGAAAGTCGATATGCTCGGTGGAAATCCCGACCGGTTCAACGGGCAGGAACGTCGCCGGAACATTTGCGGGCAACAGCTCGCGCACGCGCGCGAGATACGCGTCCGCGATCAGCACGTCGGTCTCGAGCGGCAGATGCGGGCCGTGCTGCTCGGTCGCCGCCAGCGGCAGCACCGCGATCCGGCGCGACACGTCTGCAAGGCTCCCATCGGCCCAGTTGATGTCGATCCAGTCGCGGGACGGCGTCATCGTGGTTTCTTTGCCCGAATTTGTCGCGTATTTTGGGGTTATCAGGGGACGCGGGCCTGGCCGGCTCGCGTCCCCGAACTTCATGCGGTTCTATCGCGTTGCCTTCACATCGGCCAGCCACGATCGACGGAGTGCCATCATGACCCCCTCTCATCTGCGGCGAGCGTTAACGGCGGGCTTGATGGCCGCTTGCGTCTCTCTCGCGCCGGTGCGTGCAGAGACGCTGGACAAGGTCACCTTCGGCACCAACTGGGTCGCCGAGGCCGAGCATGGCGGTTTCTTCCAGGCGGTCGCCGACGGCACCTACAAGAAATACGGCCTCGACGTCACCATCGTTCCCGGCGGTCCGAACGAGAACAACCGGATGCTGCTGATCGCCGGCAAGATCGATTTCTTCATGGCCGCGAACACGCTGATGTCGTTCGACGCGGTGGCGAATAACGTCCCCGTCGTCACCATCGCAGCGGTCTTCCAGAAGGATCCGCAGGTGATGCTGACGCAGCCGGACGCCAAGGTCGCCAAGATCGAGGATCTCAAGCCGCTGACCTTGTTCGTCTCCAAGGAGGGCATGACCAGCTACTTCCAGTGGCTGAAGTCCGAATACGGCTTCAACGAGAAGAACGTTCGTCCCTACAATTTCAATCCGCAGCCCTTCATCGCCAACCCCAAGAGCGCGATGCAGGGCTACGTCACCTCCGAGCCCTTCGCGGTCGAGAAGGCCGCCGGCTTCAAGCCGAATGTGCTGCTGCTTGCCGATTACGGCTTCAACACCTATTCGACCCTGATCGAGACGCGCCGCGACATGGTCGAGAAAAAGCCGGACCTGGTGCAGCGCTTCGTCGATGCCTCCATGGTCGGCTGGTACAATTACATCTACCGCGACAATTCCGCGGGCAATGCCATGATCAGGAAGCTCAACCCGGAGATGACTGACGAGCTGCTCGCCTATTCCGTCGCCAAGATGAAGGAATACGGCATCGTCGATTCCGGCGAGTCCTTGAAGAACGGTATCGGCGCGATGAGCGACGATCGCTACACCTCCTTCTTCAACAAGATGGTGAAGGCCGGCGTCGTGAAGGCGGATCTCGACTTCCGCAAGTCCTATACGCTGCGCTTCGTCAACAAGGGCGTCGGCGTCGAGCTGCGCCCGAGCAAGCCGTAGCGCAAGGTCCATGTCATCCGTCAAAAGCTCGTCCGGGGTCGAGGCCGGACTGACGGCTCTCGCCGTCAGCCTGCGCGGCGTGACGAAGGCGTATGACAATGGCGTCATGGCGCTCGGTCCGCTCGACCTTGCCGTTCGCAAGGGCGAGTTCATCTCGCTGCTGGGCCCGTCCGGTTGCGGCAAGTCCACTGCGCTGCGCCTGATCGCAGAGCTCAGCGCGCCATCGTCCGGCATCGTGCGGGTGGCGCGCCACGAGGGCGATGTGCTGCCGGGTCATGGCATCGGCTTCGTGTTCCAGGAGCCGACGCTGATGCCCTGGACCAGCGTGCGCGAGAATGTGCGGCTGCCCTTGAGGCTCGCAGGCGTTCCGAAGGCGGAGGCGCGCGCGCGGGCCGATGAGGCATTGGCCAGCGTGGGTCTTGCCGATTTCGCCGATGCTTTCCCACGCGAGCTCTCCGGCGGCATGAAGATGCGGGTGTCGCTGGCGCGTGCGCTCGTCACCGACCCTGATATCCTCCTGATGGATGAGCCGTTCGCCGCGCTCGACGAGATCACGCGCTTTCGCCTCAACAACGACCTGCTCGCGCTGTGGCGAGCCCTGGGCAAGACCGTCATCTTCGTCACCCATTCGGTGTTCGAATCCGTCTACCTGTCGCAGCGGGTCGTGGTCATGACCGCGCGGCCCGGCCGCATCCAGGCCGATATCCGCATCGAGACGGTCGAGCCGCGCGGTGAGGAGTTTCGGACCTCGGCCGCCTATTCCAATTATTGCCGGAAAGTGTCGGCCGCGCTGGCGCCGTCCTATTCGGGGCAATCGATGCTATGAACGCGCAAGCTACCGTCACCGCAAAGCCATCCGGCGCGCAACGCGCGATGCGCTTGGTGCTTCCCGTCATCGTGTTCGCAGCCGGACTCGCGGCCTGGGAACTGGTCGTCCGCATCAAGGACATCCCGCCTTACGTTCTGCCAGCGCCCTCCGTCATCTTCCTGACGCTGATCAAGGACTGGGCGGTGCTGTCACAATCGCTCGCGACCACGCTGCTGACCACGCTCGAAGGTTTTGTCGCCGCCAGCATCGGCGGCATCGCGCTGGCACTGCTGTTCAACCAGTCGAAATGGGTGGAATATTCGCTATTCCCCTATGCAATCGTGCTCCAGGTGACTCCTGTCATCGCGATTGCACCGCTGCTTCTGATCTATCTGGAGCAGCAAACCGCGGTCGTGGTCTGCGCCTTCATCGTTGCCTTTTTCCCGGTGCTGTCCAACACCACGCTCGGGCTGAATTCGGTCGATCGCAACCTTGCCGGCCTGTTCCAGCTCTATGGCGCCTCGCCGCCGCAAACCCTGCGCTTCCTGAAGCTGCCGGCGGCGCTGCCCTATATCCTCGGCGGCCTGCGCATTGCCGGCGGCCTGTCGCTGATCGGCGCGGTTGTGGCCGAAATCGCGGCCGGCACCGCCGGCGCGGGCTCCGGGCTCGCCTACAGGATCGCCGAATCCGGCTATCGATTGAACATACCCCGCATGTTCGCAGCGCTGCTGCTGTTGTCGCTGGCCGGGATTGTCATCTATGGGGTGCTGGCGCTAGTTTCCCACCTCGTTTTACGGCGCTGGCACGAGAGCGCGCTTGGAAAGGAAAACTGATGACTACCGGTTCGATTTCGTCCGAAAAGATCGACCTTCTGATCTATGGGCCGGTGCGGCCAATTCTCGACAACGGTTTTTCCGATCATTTCGTCGTGCACAAGGCGGAGACCCGGGGCGATCTCGAGCGGCTGACACCGGCGATCCGCGAAAAGATCCGCGGCGTGGCGGTGACCTATCACACGGTGCGTGCCGACAGGGACTCGCTGTCGCAATTGCCCAAGATCGAGATGGTGGCGAGCTTCGGCGTCGGCTACGACCATATCGACGCCAAATACGCGGCCGAGCACAACATCATCGTCACCAACACGCCCGACGTGCTGACCGAGGAGGTCGCCGACGTCGCGATGGGCCTTCTGATCTCCACCGTGCGTGAGTTCATCAAGGCCGACCGCTACGTCCGCTCCGGCCTCTGGCAGACGCAGAACTATCCGCTCAGCGTCGGCTCGCTGCGCGACCGCAAGGTCGGCATCGTCGGCATGGGCCGGATCGGCCAGGCCATCGCGCGCCGGCTCGATGCCTCGCTGGTGCCGGTGGTCTACCACTCCCGCAATCCGTCGAAGGACGTCTCCTACAAGCACTATCCCGATCTGATCGAGATGGCGAAGGCGGTGGACACGCTGATGGTGATCGTGCCCGGCGGCGCCTCGACCAACAAGATGATCAATGCCGAGGTGCTGAAGGCGCTCGGTCCGCGCGGCGTGCTGGTCAACGTGGCCCGCGGCTCGGTGGTCGACGAGGCGGCGCTGGTCCAGGCGCTGAAATCAGGCACCATCCTCGCCGCCGGTCTCGACGTGTTCGCGGCCGAGCCGAGCGTGCCGGACGAGCTCAAGACCATGCAGAACGTCGTGCTGCTGCCGCATATCGGCTCGGCGTCGGTGGTGACGCGCAACGCGATGGATCAGCTCGTGGTCGACAACCTCAAGTCCTGGTTCGCCGGCAAGGCGCCGTTGACGCCGGTTGCGGAAACGCCGTTCAAGGGGCGCTGATGAGAGGTCTTCGGTTCGTTGCATTCGCCGTCGCGGCCTTTGTGGCCGCGATCGGCATCGCGCATGCGCAGGATGCGACGACCCTGAAGAAGACGATGCCCGGGCAGTGGGAGCTCTCGACCACCGAGCGCAGCAAGACCTGCGTCGTCACGATGAAGGGCGATGCCGCGGCGCAGGGGTTCAAGCTGGAGCTGGAGCCGGCCTGCAAGACCACGCTGCCCTTTACGAAGGACATCGTCGCCTGGAGCGTCAGGGGCCTCGACATCGTTCGTTTGCAGGACGCGACCGGTGAAGCCGTGATCGACTTCACCGAGGTCGAGGCCGGCATCTTCGAAGGCCTGCGGCAGGGCGAGGGCGTCTACATCCTCCAGGACCTCGCCGCAGCCCGCTCGATGGCCAAGTCGATGGACCAGATGATCGGCGATTGGTCGATGGTGCGCGGCAACGGCCAGCCGGTGTGCGGGCTGACGCTGACCAACACGGAAGCCGGCCCGGACAATTTCCAGGTCTTCGTCAAGCCGAAATGCGATCCGGCGATTGCTCAGTTCAATCTGGCGCAATGGCGGCTCGAGCGCGGCCAGATCGTCCTGATGTCGAAATCAGGCGAGGCCTGGCAGTTCGAGGCCGATGACAACGCGCAATGGCGGCGCGTCCCCGATACCGCCGATCCCCTGATCATGCTGCGGCAATAAATCTTCCGGTCGATGTCGATTTAGCCAAGGCTCAATCGTCACATCCATAGCGAGCCGGTTTGCAGCCGGAGCGGTTGCTGCTCGCCAAGGGAGTTTTTCATGCGTTTCATGTACATCGTCACCTCCAGCCAGCCGATGGCTGCCCCGAGCCCGGCGCTGATGGAGGCCATGCAGAACATATCCGAGCGGGAGATCAAGGCCGGTCGAATGATCGACAATGGCGGCCTGATGCCGCTTGCGACCGGCGCACGGGTGCGAATCGTGGACGGCGAGCTCAGCGTCATCGACGGCCCCTTCGTCGAGGCCAAGGAAGTGATCGGCGGCTATGCCATTTTCGAGCTGCGCGACAAGGCGGAAGCCGTGGCCATGGCGAAGGAATTCATGCAGCTGCACCTCGATCACATGCCGGGCTGGGAGGGTACCTGCGAATTACGGGCATTCGCCACGCCGGGCGTGGAGATCGCCTGCCAGGTCGACGCGCAGTCCAGGGTGGCTGCCCACGCCTGATGGACACCACCGCTCGTCCTGGAGCGTTTTCGAGCGAAGTGGATACCGGTTCGCGCAAAGAAAACGCGTCAAAACAAGAATCTAGAGCCCCGTTCCGATTCCATCGGAACGGAAAGGGCTCTGGTCGGCGGCGATGACGACCGCCGACATCGATCGCGAGATCCGCGCCGCGATTCACGCAACCTGGCGCGTCGCGCAGCCACGGCTGATCGCCACGCTGTCGCGTATGCTGCGGGACGTGCCGCTGGCGGAGGAATTGACCCAGGACGCACTGGTCGCAGCGCTGGAAGCCTGGCCGCACAGCGGGGTGCCGGACAATCCCGGCGCCTGGCTGGTTGCGACGGCCAAGCGCCGTGGGCTCGATCATCTGCGCCGGGCAAAGATGCTCACCCGCAAGCAGGACCTGCTGACGTACGAGCTGATGCAGGAGCAGGACGCGATGCCGGATTTCGACGCCGCCCTCGACGACGATATCGGTGACGAATGGTTGCGGCTGATCTTTACGGCCTGTCACCCGCTGCTGCCGCGGCAGGCCCGCGCGGCGCTGGCCTTGCGTATGATCTGCGGCCTGACCACCGACGAGATCGCGCGCGCCTTCCTGGTCACGGAGGCAACCATCGCCCAGCGCATCGTCCGCGCCAAGCGCACGCTGTCGCGGTCGGGCCTGAGCTACGAGATCCCGAGCGGCGAGGCGCTTTCGGAGCGTCTCGCCTCGGTGCTCGAGGTCGTTTATCTCATCTTTAACGAGGGCTATTCGGCCTCAGGCGGCGAGGAGTGGCTGCGGCCGCAGCTCTGCGACGAGGCCCTGCGCATGGGGCGGGTGCTGGTCGGGCTCGCGCCTCTCGAGCCCGAGGTCCACGGTCTCATGGCACTGATGGAGCTGAATGCTGCGCGGAAGCAGGCGCGCACGGGCATCGATGGCGAGCCCATCCTGCTCATGGACCAGGACCGCAGGCTCTGGGACCGGCGCCAGATTGGCAGCGGCCTTCGCGCGCTCGATCGCGCGCGCGAGCTCGGCGGTGCCGGACGGTTCTACACGCTGCAGGCCGCGATCGTCGCGTGCCACGCGACGGCGGAGACGGCCGTTGCCACCGACTGGCGCCGCATCGCGGAGCTCTATGGCCAGCTCGCGGCGCTGGTGCGCTCGCCGGTGATCGAGCTCAACCGGGCGGTCGCGCTTGGCATGGCCGAAGGGCCGCAGGCCGGTCTCGATCTCGTGGACATGATCGCGGACGAACCGGCGCTCGGGACTTACCACCATCTCCATTCTGTCCGCGGCGACCTCCTGGAGAAGCTCGGTCGCTTCGCCGAGGCGCGACGATCGTTCGAGACCGCAGCGCGTCTCACGAACAATGCGCGCGAGCGCGTGTTGATGGAGCGGCGAGCGGCAGCCATTGCCGATGCCGACGGCTGAAGACGCAAACGGCTTTACGTCGTCGGCTTCGGCGGCGGCGCGGTGCCTTGCGCCCACTTCTCGAACTTGCCGAGCACGCCCCAGGCCGTGAGCGCCAGCGAGATCGGCATCGCGAACTGGCCGAGGCCCGGCACCGCCGATACGATCGTTCCGAGCAGTCCGGCAATACCGCCTGCATTCGGGCTCGCGGTCACCGAAGAGAGCAGCGCAGTGAGCACCGAGCCGCCGATGCCGAGTGCCGTCTTCTTGCCGTCGAGCAGCTTGCCGATGGTCTCGCCGAGCGCGCCGTTGACCTGGCCGAGCACCGGCTTGCCGTCCTTGTTGAGCAGCGTGCTGAGCAGGTCGACGACCTGCTTCAACTGATCGACGGGGGCTGGATTGGTCGGGCTGACCGGTCCTGGCACGGGCGCCGTCTTGTTGATGAGGGAGAAGAGCCGTTCGAACAGGTTGATCGGATCGTTGGTGGCGGGCAGCGTGTTGCCCGGTGTCGTCGTTCCCGGTGTTACGCCGCCGGCTGACGGTCGCAGCAAGTGTGCGAGGTCCTCCAGCCGCTTCAGGATCTTGGACAGATCGCCGCTCTGCACGGAACCTCCCGCCTGCGTTGCACGCGTGAGCGCCGCGACCGTGGCCCCGTCGAGAAGCCCGGTATCCCTCAGGCCGTTCTGCTGCTGAAACTGCGAGACCGCGGCCCCGGTCTTCGGTCCGCTGATGCCGTCCTCGGCGAGCGGCGGATTGGCGCCGAGCTTGTTGAGCGCCTGCTGCATAAGAACAATCGTCGACGCCGCATCGTCCTCGGGCTCGGTGCGGCCGGCGAATTGCGGGCTGCCGTCGAGGGTGATCGAGGAATCGAGCGACATCATCGCATGCAGGATCACCGCCGTGCCGAGCTGGGAATCGACGTGGTTCGAGTCGAACACGTGGTCGCGGACGAATTTGCCGGCCCTCGCCTCGGGCGGGCCGTACAGTGTCGAACCGCCATAGAGGTAGGGCGAATTGCAGCCCTTCGAGTGATAGCCGAAGCCGTTGAACGCCTCGAGCCGGAACAGCATCCGCGCGATGCCCCAGTCGTGGGCGCCGATGAAATTCTCGATTCTGAACGCGTCCACGGCGCCGTCCACGAACGTGGTAAAGGGGCCGCGCCCCTTCGGAACGATGGTCGTCACGCGATGAAGCGTTTCGCCGTTGCCGAGATAGGTGTCGAAATCGAAGTTGGATTCGCGGTAGTGGCAGAGCGCGGCAAAATACCAGGGGACTCCGGTCAACCGCTCGATCTGCTGATAGGTCGCCTTGCCGTTGATCGCCTTGCGCGCGACGCCATTCGCGTCGCCGAGGCGGGAAGGCCGGATCTCGAGATCGGCCCAATTCCGCTCGTACTCGCTTTTCAGACTCTCGAATGAGACCATCTTCCGCTCCCGAAAATTGATGAATTATCGAAATTTCGTGCAAGTCAGATATGGACCAGGTGCCGTGATCGGGTGTGACTCCAACGTGATCTCCGGCAAATGTGGCAGGTTGCCGGCCCGGCGCATGTGAAATGGCTTACAGCCTGGGCGCGAAAATGCGCCGCAGGGCCGGACCCGCGCCTTCGCCGGCAGCGCGACCCGCCAGTGGGGGAACCGGCATGGTCGTTCGTCCGTTAGCATTTTAGACGATGCGGTAGGGAGCCCTGCATGGCCAAGCGCGTCCTCGCGATCGGCATCGAACCCGGCAATGCGGATTACAGCGCATTTCCGCAGCTCACGCCGGAGCTCATGCGCCATTATATCGAAGCGCAATTGCTGCGCCTGCGTGATCTCGGCTACGAGGTCACGAGCTGCCTGATCGATCTCGACGCGACCGCCGAAGCCGGCGTCACGGCCGCACTGCGCGACGAGCGCTTCGACTGCATCGTGATCGGCGCGGGGCTGCGCGAGCCGAAAGAGCGCCCGCTGCTGTTCGAGAAGGTGCTCAACCTCGTCCATCAACTGGCGCCTGACGCCGCGATCTGCTTCAACTCCACGCCGGCCGACACCGCCGAGGCCGTGCAGCGCTGGATCTATCCCTGACGTCCGATTGGCCGGCCTGTGCGTCGCTCGCGGCATGGTTTGAGCCGTCTTCGCGCTGCGCCTCCGGCGCCATCGCGTAGGCGTCGCGAGCCGCGCTGCCGGCTATTTGTCTGGTCCGAATCCGCTTCCGGCGCTATGACTGGCTCATCACAGGGAGGGCGAGCATGCTTCGAGGTCTTCGCATTGGAAGTTTTGGAATCGCGGCATGTCTGACGGTCGCGATGGCGATGCCGGCGCATGAGGCTGCAGCCCAGGATGCCATCGGCGGTGCGATCATCGGCGGTGTCGGCGGGGCGATCCTCGGTGGTGCGCTCGGCGGAGGCCGCGGCGCCGCAATCGGCGCCGTCGTCGGTGCCGGCACGGGCGCTGCGATCGCTTCCGAGGGCGAGCGCCGCCGCTCCGGTTACTACGCCTATCAGCGCGGCTGTTATGTGCAGCGTCCCGACGGCTATTACGTCCGGGTCAGCCAACGCTATTGCTATTGATCGATCAACCGCCGGCGCCCACAGGATTGACGGCGCCCGGCAGTAGATTGGACGCGGAGGGGTGAGTATCGGCCGGCGAGCCGCTCTCCCGAGCTGGTGGTTCGCATGAGCATCCGATCTCGCATATGCCGGTGGCTGATCGCCGCGATCGTGGCCGGCGATCTCGTCGGAGCCGGGGCTGCCCGGGCGCAACAGATTCCAACCGACGAACCCGCGTTTACGGCTTTCGTGGCCGAGCGCATCCGCGCCGAGATTCGTGACACCCCGGTCGTGATCAAGGGACCGCTGACGCTGTCGGTCGGCCCTCTGCAAACCAACCTCGACCGCATCTACGCCTTCTGCAAGGCCAACACCGGCGGCTGCGCCAGGGAGATCGGCGCCTATGTCAGCGGCGTCAAGGCAACGGCGAGCAGCCGGAATGATCCGCCGACCCGAGCAGCCCTTCGCGTGGTCGTGCGCTCGGCTGACTACATGCGGCAGGCGCTTCGGGAGGTCGACGCGCGCGGCCCGGCGCTGACGCGGCCGCTGGCGGAGGGGCTGGTGATCGTCCCGGTGCTGGATTCGCCGCGGGCGGTCAGGGTGTTCAACGACAAGGATCGTGCCGCGCTCGGCTTGACGCAGGACCAGGTCTTCGACATCGCCATCGCCAATCTGCGCAGCAGCGTGAAGCCGTTCACGACCGTCGCAAAAGCGGTCCCATCAGGACAGTTCGGCACGTTGACGGGAGACTATTATCAGACCAGCCGGCTCGCGCTGATCGACAGCTGGGCGCCGCTCGCGCAGGCCCAGGGCGGTGTCCTGATCGTCGCGGCGCCGTCGGCCGATCTCGTGCTCTATGCAAGCGAAGACAGCAGTGCCGCGATCGACGCGCTGCGGACGCTGGCCAGGAACATGATGGCGCGCGCGCCGAAGCCGCTGTCCGGCACGCTGCTGCGCTGGACGCCGAAGGGGTGGCAGCTCGTCCGGTGAGATGCTCTCACGCGGGGCGGCCGCTCTGCTCAACTCTTGCCGGGGTCTGCCGGCATGATCTGGAGCAGCGGCTCCGGTTGGATCGAGATCTGGCCGGCGAACGGCCGGTCATGCGCGGCGATGAGCAGGACGGAGGTGGCGACGCCGGTGGCGAACAGGCCCATCGCGATCGCCGATCCCAGCCGGTTGTCGCAATGAACGAGGCCGATCACCAGCAGCGCGCAGGCCGCCTGGAGATACAGGCACCACCATTTGACCGGGTTCACCGCGGCGAGGCTGACGATGATCCGCTGCCGCCGCGCGTCCAGCGCCTGCTCCAGCGCGGCGATGAGCTCGCGCTGCACATTCGCCTGCCCCGGGCCTTGCGGCGTCATCGCGACGACGAACTGCAGGGCTTCGGCGAGGGCCGGCGGCGTGACCTTCAGCGACACTTCCTGATGCGCCATCATCGGCCATTCCACCGCGACGGCCTGGCCGACATAGTCGCGCACCAGGCCGCGGAGCTTCGTCTCCTGCTCCGCCGGCAGGCCGGCGGCCAGCAGCACGGCGCTGCGTAGCGCACTGGCCTCGCGGCTCACCGCGGCGCTGGCGCGGTCGCTGTCGCCCCAGACCTGCGCGGCGATGAAGGCGACGAACAGGCCGAAGATGATTCCGAGCACCGGCAGCATGCCCGGCGAGATCGCCTTCAGCGACTTCGCGCGCTCCTCCGTCGCGGCCCTCGCGATGCCTGCGAAGATGGCCGCGGCGAGCAGGTACGTGAATCCAAAGATCACCAGCGCCATTGCAGGCACCGGCAGATTGTGCAGCCAGTCGCTCATCGTGTCCTTGTCATCTGATTTGAGGCTCTAGATCAACCGCATCCCGCGCAGCCTGGCATGCCTGCTCTTGCCGACGATGATGTGGTCGTGCACGGCGATGCCGAGCGGCTTTGCGATGTCGATGATGGCTTTCGTCATCTGGATGTCCGCCTGCGAGGGCGAGGGATCGCCCGAGGGGTGGTTGTGGATGAATCTATCGCTTCACGTAATGCGTTGAACACACAATAGATTTTTTAGGTGGGGTAGTAGCAGGGGACGTAGACAGGGGACTGTAAGCAGTGATCGTTCGTGATGATCACGTTAACACGTGGAAGCGCCTTTATAAGCCATTTCACTCACCAGGGACCATCAGCGGACTTCAGCTCTGACCTCAGTGGCGGACATTCTGCTTCGGCGTCGTGAGGTCCGAGACGGGCCAGAAGCGGAAGTCGCCGTAAACAGATCAGCGCAAGTGATGCTTCAGTCCGACGCGCACGATGCAGCCCGGAATGGTCGTCATTTGAGCTGCGCGCAACAATTAGCACGGCGCGGCTGCGGCTTTATCCGGTGGCAATATAGCCGCGCGCCTCGTCGAGATGCAGAAACAGCTATTCTGATCCAGACGAACAGCGCTGAAATCCCGGAAGCGGATAGCAACGTCAGCAGTTCTGACGGAGCTAGTGATCGGGTTAGTGCTTAGGCGACTGGCAGCACGAAGACCGCCGCCCGAGGCCAAGCTGAACGGTCTCGGAGAGCCGCTCCAAAGAGAGCCCCGACCGTACCAGCCGGGGCTCCAGGCGAGATCCGCGCGGCCGGGAGAGCAAGCCGCGCAATTTCGGAGTATGCCTGAGTCCATGCTGCCTCCTGTGATGGAAGTGCGGCGGTCCACAGGAAAGGCTGCTCAAAGCAATCCGCTCGCCACGAACCTGCAACGAGTGCCGCCACCGCGTAACAAGTGAGGTGAACTCCAGAACGCCACTGCCGCGCCACCAAATCGCCTAACGACTCAACGACGCATGTTGCATCGGGCCGGGGCGATGCGCATGGGTGGTGTAGTGATGCGCAATTGGTCCAATGTTTATGTGACTGCGTCCGTGAGCGGGCTGATGGTCACGATGCTTTTGCTTGGCGCGATCCTCGCTCGAAATGTCGGACTGGCGGAGAAGAAAGGCGACCGGGTCATCGCTGTGTCAGCGCACAGCGAGGCCCGCACCCAGACGACTTCTGAGAACGGTGGCGGGGCCACGGTAGATTTTGGTGTCGCGGACCTTAGAGGGTCGCTGCCGTAAGGAAGTGATCATCGGCCCGCCCTGCCGAGCTCGCCGAGAGACCTTTCGGCTGGCCAGTCATCTTGCCTAAAGCGCGATGAGATTGGGATGAATCGTCATCGCGCTTTAGGTTGTTGTTTGAGCATGATCTCCGCTCAAACGCGCTCCGCGTTTGTCGCGAGGGAAAACCGCTGCGCACTTTTCCGGATCATGCTTTAGCCGAGGCGATCGGCGCGTTGTAGGCTGCCAATCCGGGTCATTCGTGACCAAGCGAAGACGGCCGCATGGAAGCGGCCTGCCTTGTGCGCTGGCCACTTCCGGTCTTCCTCGGTTCGCGGACATTCTCAAGGTCGGTCGGCATGTCTCAAACAGGGCCGCATCCGGACATGCACATAGTGTATACGGCAGGCCGCGGAATGCGGGCCTCGCTGCGCGTAGAGATCGCAAGCAGCTTGATGGAACCCTATTCACCAGCTGTAGCGTATGCCCGCGGTGCCTTTGGCGCCTTGCGGGCCCGCGTTGACCGTGCTGCCGACGTCGAATTGATAACCGAATTGAGCATAGACGCTATAGCTCTTGTCGAGCTTGCCGGTGAAGCCGACGAAGGTTTCGACCGTCTGCATCTTCTGCAGCAGCAGCACTTGATCGATGCCAAAAGTGGTGTCCGCTCCCGCGCCCCAGCTGCGCCAGTAATTGACGCCTGCATAAGGCTGCCAGAGCATCCCGTTGCTGCTCGTGGTATTCCACTGCCCGCGCAGGCCGAGCCGTCCGATCGGACCCGACGTCGTGCCCAGCCCGACCGGGCCCAGACCGTCATTGGCTTCGTCGAACGAGACCCGTTGCCAGATGATCTGGGCCTGCGGCTCGAGCACGAAGCCTGGGCCAAGCGGCAGCGGGATTGGATAGCCCGTCTCCAGCGAGGCAACGAAGCCGGCGCCCGTGAGCGGCAATTGCGTGAATTGCGTCGTCGCGTTGCCGCGATAGAGCGTCCCCTGCAGGATCGCGTCGAGGTACCAGCCGGTCGGACCGTAGTGCGTCCAGTAGCCGCCGGCCGAGTAAGCCTGGATGTCGTTGGTCCCGGTGTGGGTGAGCATGTAGCCAGTGGCGGCCGGGTTTGTGACCAGCCCGGTCACGTCGGCCCGCGCCTGGGTATAGGCGAAGTAAAGTCCAGCAGAGTCGCGGTGACCGGGGATGGTGCTGCCGCGCCAGAGATCGATTCCGCCTTGGAAGCCCGCCAGCCAGCCATCGGTGCGCGGGTCGGCGAAGGCCTGGTAGTGGCCGTTGATCTGCTGACCGAAAACGCGCGCCCAGTCCGACCGGCCCCAGCCATCAGGGTCGGTACCCGCATTCAACAATGTCATCGTGTCGCCGACTCGCTGGTTGAGCGTACCAAGCGTGGCGAGGCCGATTTGCCGGGCCATAGGTTGAACGGACCCGTAGGTTGCAAGTCCAGGCCCGATGATTGGGTAGGAGCCGGGCGGCAGCCCGTCCGGAGGCGGATCGGGCGGCAGGATCGGCGGCGGGATAATCGGCGGGTCCGGGGGTGTCGGCCCCGAATCGAAAGTCGAGCGCAGGAACCAATCCTGGGGCGCATTGCCGTTAATGCCGCCGCGAAACAGGAAGTAATCATAGGCGCCGCCGCGCACCTCGCCGGCGAGCGAGAAAGCGCCGGGCGCCGTGGTGGCGTTGTTGACGGTCTGCACCAAAAGGATGCCGTTCGCAACGGTCTGATCGCCGGGACCGGTCGTGTTCAATACTCTTAGCGTTGTCGAGCCCGTCGCTGCGCCGCCGTTAATGACCAGCCTGTCGGATGGCGAAGTGTCGTTGCCGAGAAAAGTATTGAGCGTGATCAAGCCGCCTGCGCCCCCATAGTTATTCGCAATCAGCGTCTTGTAGCTCGACAGTTGTGTGGGGTCCGCGGTCGGCGGGGTGAAGATGATCTCACTGCCGTTGTTGGTCAGGTTGGTTGCGTTCGAATTGCCCGTCATCGTCCAGACGGTATTCTGCGCAAGGGTGACTGTGCTGATGCCGCCGGCCGCCGTCGTGATCACCCCTCGCAAGGTCGATGCCTGTGCGTTGAACGTCGTGCTGGCTCCAGACACCGTTTCGAGCAGGGTGTTGTTATTTGTTACTGCGACGGCATTACTAAGACTGATGTTGGCCGCGGCGCCCTGCACCGAGAAGGAGGCGGCGCTGGCCACGATGGTGGCGTTGCTGTACTGCAACGTGTTTCCGCTACCGTTGAACAGAAAGCCGAAGCCGCCATTTCCTGACGCGGTCGCGTCGGTTCCGGTCATGGTTGCGTTGCCGCCGTTCTGCAGCAGCCCGCCCGCGCCGTTGACGACGGACACCGAGCCACCACTCGTCGTAACGGTGCCGCCAGTCGTCGCATTCACTCCAGCGTTTCCACCGCCTCCCGTCACGCTGACGACCACATCGTTTGCGGTAACCAGGCTGTTCGCCCCCGTCGCCCGAAGTCCTATCTCCCCGCCGCCAATGCCCGGAACGGTAACGGAGCCGCGCGTCAACGTCACCTGGCCCCCGGACGCGGCGTTCACACCGACATCACCACCGCCATTACCTACCGACAAGCTCAGATCGGTCGCCGTGATCGAACTGTTGGTCCCTGTTGCCGATAAGCCGGTATTCCCGCCGCCTCCGGCGAACGTGATGCTGCTGCCGCTCGCAAGCTGGATACTCCCCCCGTTCTGCGCCGTAGCCGCGGTCATGCCGCCCGAAGCACCCATGTTCACGGAAAGACCATTGGCGATGATTTGGCTTGTCGCACCGTCGGCGGTCATCAACTTGCCGAAGCCACCGCTGAGATTGATCGACGAGCCAGGTGTGAATTGAATCAGACCTCCCGCCGTGGCCTGCACTACCCCGCCCACCCCGACCGCGGCGCCGCCGTTCCAATTCACGGTCGTGCTATTCGCGATGATCGTGCCGGTGGTGGCGATCATGGCCGCGCCGCCGCCGCCAGAATTCGCCAGGGTGATCGCATTAATGATGATCGTGCCGCCGGTGTTCGCAATCAGGCCAGTGCTGGCGGCGGTTACATTTGCGTTTGCGGTGACCGTGGCGTTGGTGGTGGCCTGGATTCCTGTTCCACCACCATTGGCCGTCACCGTGCCATTGGTCGTCACGTTTGCGCCGTTCAACGCGCTGACCGCGATGTTGAAACCGGTGCTCACCGGATTATTGGCTACGCAGGTTCCGCCGTTCTGAAGGATGCCGCCGTTGACAGGATCAGTTGTACATTGAGCGCGGGCCGCTTGCGGTGCGGCGATGATAATCACGCAAGGCAGAACAACGGAAAGCACCCGTGCTCGCAGAGGGTGCCGACGCGGCGCCTGACCGGCACGTAATCGCAAAGGCTTGCGCAGTTCCATTTTGTTGCGCCCGATCACACGCGATCGCGAAAGGCAACGAGCACCAGAATTGTTGTGCGAAGACGCCGCATCTGTGGCGATCGCGGCAGCAATCCATTATCCCGACCACTGTCGCTTACGAGTCACGCATGGGACAACAATGCTGATCCAACGGATCCACGCCGTGCTCTCTGGACAACCTCGAGTTGCCAGCGGGACTGATGACTGCTCTGGGGCAATCGCGTCGTTTTGCGAGGTTCGCGGTAAGGTCCGCTTTAGCCCCCAAGAGGCGACGTCGTTTAGATCAGCTTCAGTCCCTTCAGACTGGCGTGACCTCGTTTGCCGACGATGATGTGGTCGTGCACGGCGATACCGAGCGGTTTTGCGATGTCGATGATGGCCTTGGTCATCTGGATGTCGGCCTGTGACGGCGAGGGATCGCCTGAGGGGTGGTTGTGCACCAGGATCAGCGCGGTCGCCGACAGCTCCAGCGCGCGCTTGATCACCTCGCGTGGATAGACCGGGGTGTGGTCGACGGTGCCGGTCTGCTGCACCTCGTCGGCGATCAGCTGGTTCCGCTTGTCGAGGAAGAGCAGGCGGAATTGCTCCTTGTCTGAAAACGCCATGCTGGAGCGGCAATAGTCGATCACTTCGTTCCAGGACGACAGCGCGTTGCGGCTGTTGACCTCGCCCTTGGCGACGCGATGCGTTGCCGCGGCGATCAGCTTGAGCTGGTGGATCGCGGCTTCGCCGATGCCGCCGACCTCGCGCAGACGCGCCACCGGGGCATGGACGACCTCGGCGAACGAGCCAAAGGTCTTGATCAGCGTCTTTGCCAGCGGTTTGGTGTCGCGCCGCGGCAGCGCCGGAAACAGCGCCATCTCCAGCAGCTCGTAATCGCTGAGCGCATCTGCGCCCGCGCTGTAGAAGCGCTCGCGCAGCCGTTCGCGATGGCCGTGATAGTGCGGCGCGTCCTCGGGCTTGGCCTTGTCGTGGTCGGTCTTGGCGGGCATCAGGCCTAACCATGCCGTACGGCGCGCGTTTTGCAACCGGGAAGTGTCCGGCCCCGGCGGCTCGCTCATTGGCGCGGCCGCCGGGGCCTCGTCGTCTACCTACGACGAAAGCCCTCCCGGCGGGGTGCAGACCTCGACCAGGACATTGCCCGGCGCGGTGACATAGAAGTGCGGGACGCGGACGCCGCCGCCACGATCCATGGAGGCGATCCTGCTCGGGTCGAGGCCCGCGGCCTTTAGCTCGGCGTGCTTGGCTTCCACGTCGGCTGCCTCGTCGTAGTAGAAGCCGATATGGAAATTGGCGGGATAGTCGGCCGGCTCGCCCGTCCTGCCGCGCATCACGGTCAGGATGAAATCCTCCTTGTTGCGCAGGACGACGAGGGCTTCGCCACGCGAGGCATAGGGTGCAAAGCCGAAGAAGCGCTCGAAGAAGGCGGCAAGCGCGGTGACGTCCGAGGTCGCGAGGTTGAGATGTTGCAGTCGCATAGGTGCTCTCCGTTCAGGTGAAGGAACGGACGGAACGAGCTTCCACACTGAGCGGCGGCCGAGTTGACACGATGACATGACCCGCCGATCATCGTGACGATCGCGTCACTCTGTCCGGCCGTGGGTCCTACGGTGGAGACGGTGGCAGAATTCCTGGCAAGTCAGGAACAGGCCGGGCTTACCAATCCGGCCATGCCTTTTTCGGCGCGCTCCGGGTAGCAGAGTTCGCGCGCATCGGCAACGCCGGGAGCCGGTCAGGATGTTGCCGGCCCGGATTCCCGGCGCCGCCTACGCTCGGGGCGATTGAGCCGTCGAGAAAAAATTTCACACCAGCTGTCTTCGTTCTCCTGCCTCGTTCGTCTCAGCGCTGTTGGCCGGTCGAGTGGCCAGCCGATCTTCCGCAACAGGAGAATATCAATGTCCCGGACCAGACCTGAGCCGTCGCGTCGTGCCTTCGTTGCCACCGGCCTCGGAGCGGGCGTCTTGCTCGTCGCGCAAGCGGCGCCGTCCCACAGCCAGAACAGGAGTTCGAAAATGGAAGCGACCATTCGCACCGGTAGCGACGTCACGACCCTCGTCAACGTCTTCACGGTCGAGCCGGACAACCAGCAAAAGCTGGTTCAGTTGCTGAAGGGGGGCACCGAGACCTTCTTCAGCAAGCAGCCCGGGTTCATCTCGTCCAGCGTCCACGCCAGCAAGGAGGGCCGGCGCGCGATCAACTACTCGCAATGGGCAAGCGCGGGGGACATCGAGAATTTTCGCAAGGATCCGCGATTTGCGCCGTACATCCAGAGCCTTGCGGCGCTGTCGAAGGCCGAGACGATCCTGTGCGAGGTCGTCGAGGTCAATCATGCCTGATCTGTAACGGCGGCTCGGGGGCGGTCCAAAAGATCGCCCCGCGGACGCTCTTACGGTTCGAGACCACGGTGCCGCGCCGGCAGGGGCATCGTGATGGCGATGACCCCGGCGAGAATGAGCGTCATGCCTGCAAGGGCCGACCAGGTGAAGCGTTCGCCGAGCCATGCCGTGCCGAGCGCCACCGCGAAGCCGGCGCGCAGATAGCTGCCGCTGGTCGTGCCGAGTGGGCCGAGCGTGCGGATCAGGCGGAAATAGATCACCATCGCGAGCGCCGTGCAGATCACCGCGAGGCTGACGACGGCCGCGACCGCGTGCGAAGTCGGTGCCAGCGTCCAGGGTCGCTCGAGGACGAGTGCGGCAGGGACCATGAGGATCGCGGCACAGCTCATGGCGCTGGCCGCCGTGACGGTGGCGGGAAAGCCGGAGAACCGCTGCCCCCATATCGGTGCGAGCGCGTAGCAGAGGCTTGCGCCGAGCACGGCGGCCTGCGCCAGCGGGGCCGTCGTGCCCAAGGCGGACAGCGCATCGATGCCGATCGTCACCGCGACGCCCGCAAGACCGAGCGCGACGCCGATGATCTTCCAGCTGCTGATCGCCCGCCGCCCTCGTCCGGTCATCATCGCGATCGCGAGCACGAACATCGGCGGGGTCGCATTGAGCACGCCGGCGAGACCGCTTGCGATATGCAGCTCGCCCCAGCTGATCAGGGTAAACGGCAGCGCGCTCTGTAGCAGTCCCTGCACGAAGAAAGCCGCCCACACCGGTCCCCGGGCGGGAAGAGCGTGCCCCTGAGCGCGAGCGATCGCGATCAGGAGAATGGCCGCGATCGTCACGCGCGCGGCGACCATCGTGAACGGCGGGATCGTCGGGATTGCGACCTTGATCAGCGTGAACGAGCTGCCCCAGATTAGTGAGAGGAGGAGCAGGAGCCCGATCTCGAACGTGAGCGTGGTTTGTCCTGACGTCGTTTGTTGCGCCTGCGTGTGCATTGCGAATCTGCTCCGGGATGGACCGGGACCATGATCCGGCGTGGTGGCGCAGGCTGGCTGGATTCGGACCTCATCGCCCGATCGAGTCCGATTCCAGCTACTCGGCGGGCTGCGATGAAACTATTCTTCCGCCATGGCAACAGGCTCGGCACATCGGCAAACGCTGCCGCCGCATCTCGACTGGGACACCTGCGATCGGGCGCGGCTGGCGCGGGCACGCGCGTTCGACGGGCTGTTCTTCTCCGGCGTTCGCTCGACGAGGATCTACTGCCGGCCGGTCTGCCCGGTTCGCCCCGCTCGCTCCGAGAACGTCACCTTTTATGCGACCGCCGCTGCCGCCGAGCGCGCCGGCTTTCGCCCGTGCCTGCGCTGCCGGCCGGAAACCGCGCCCGGATCGCCGGCCTGGATGGGAACGGCCACCACCGTCGCGTGCGGGATGCGCCTGATCAATGACGGATTCCTGGATCGCGCGTCGATGATGGACCTTGCGGAAGTCCTGGGAGTCGGGCCGCGCCATCTGCTCCGCCTGTTCATGCGCCACGCCGGTGCGAGCCCGAGCGAGATCGCCACGACCCGCCGTGTGCAGGAAGCCAAGCGTCTGATCGACCAGACCAGCATGACATTGGCGGAGATCGCCTTCGCCGCCGGTTTCGGCAGCGTTCGCAGATTCAACGATGCATTTGTCGCGACCTACAAGCGGCCGCCGTCGTCATTCCGGCGCCGCCACTAGGCCGCCGAGCCAGGCATCACCCGATCTGCTTCCCGCCATGTCGCGGGCAATGCCGCCGCATTTGATAATTGACTATTCGTTCCAGAATAACTATTGTCGTGTCATGGCAAGGACCAAGGAATTCGATCAGGACGAGGCGCTCGATGCCGCGATCGGTGCGTTTCGCGAGCACGGTTTCGAGGGAACCTCGACGCCGATGCTTGTTGACGCCATGGGGATCGGCCGCCAGAGCATCTACGATACGTTTGGCGACAAATGGCAACTCTATTGCGCCGCGGTGCGCCGCTACGCGGCCAGCGAGGTCGAAGCCCATCTTGCCGCGCTGCGGGCGCCGCCGCGCGCGATTGACGGCCTCAGGGCGATGATCGACCGCGTCGTTCGCGACGCGAACGAGGCTTGCCTGGGCATCGGCTCGATCAGCGAGTTCGGCCGCTCGCGGGATGACCTCACCAGCATCCATGCGGCGTCAGGCCGCGCGCTCCAGGGCGCCGTTTCGAAACGCTTGCGCGAAGCGCAGGCCGACGGCGACGTGACGCGGGATCTCGACGCCGACGACGCAGCCGAGTTTCTGCTGGCGAATGTTGCCGGTATTCGAATCGCCGCGCGCGGTGGCGCCAGGCCGCGCCAATTACGGGCGCTCGGCGCCATCGCATTGCGCGCCCTCGGGTAATTTTTTTTGGTCAAATTTGGAACGATCGTTCAAAATAAGGAGAGAGAAAATGAGCAGCAAAGTCGCGTTGGTGTTTGGTGGAGCGCGCGGCATTGGCGCCGCGATCGCGGTCCGTCTCGCACGGGACGGGTTCGATATCGCGCTAACCTACGTGTCGCGACCGGACAGTGCCGCCGAAATCGTGTCCGCGATCGAGAACGCTGGCCGCAAGGCCGTCGCGATCAAGGCCGATAGCGCCGATCCCGCCGCGATCCGCGCGGCCGTCGCCGAGACCGTGAGCCGGCTTGGGGTGCTTGATGCGGTCGTCGTCAACGCGGGCATTCTCCGCCTCGGTCCCGTCGAGCAGTTCAGCCTGGAAGACCTCGACCTCATTCTCGATGTGAATATCCGCGGCGTCTTTCTGGCCATCCAGGCGGCAGCCGGGCAGATGCGTGACGGCGGCCGCATCATCACGATCGGGAGCAACACGGCGATCCGGACAGGGACGCCGGGAGGCAGCGTCTATGCCATGACCAAGGCCGCCGTTGCCTCCTTGGTCCGCGGCGTTGCGCTCGACCTGGCGCCTCGCCGGATCACGGTCAACAACGTCCAGCCGGGCCCGACCGAGACCGACATGACGGCCACGATGGTGTCGCGGCTGAAAGAGATCGTTCCGTTGAAGCGCGTCGGTGAGCCCGGCGAGATCGCCGCGCTGGTGTCATATGTGGCGGGCCCGGAATCCGGCTATATGACCGGCGCCAGCCTCACCATCGATGGTGGCTACGTGCTGTAAGAGGTCCGCCTCTGACGACAGATCGTCGCCGGCGAACAGGATGGCAGGATCGCATCGCGGTCCTGCCGGGCCATCACCCGATCTGCGTCTCGCCGTGCCGCTTCGACAGCGTGAAGATCTCGACGCCCGTCGCGGTCACCCCGACTGAGTGCTCGAACTGCGCCGACAGCGAGCGGTCGCGGGTCACCGCGGTCCAGCCGTCGGAGAGGATCTTCACATGCGGCTTGCCGAGATTGATCATCGGCTCGATGGTGAAGAACATGCCGGGCTTGAGCTGAACGCCTTCGCCGGGCCGGCCGATATGGATGATGTTCGGCTCGTCGTGGAACATGCGCCCCAGGCCATGGCCGCAGAAATCGCGCACCACGCTCATGCCCTGCGGCTCGACGAAGCTCTGGATGGCGTGGCCGATGTCGCCGGTGGTAGCGCCCGGCTTGACCGCTGCGATGCCGCGCATCATCGCCTCATACGTCACCTCGATCAGCCGCTCGGCCTTGCGGGCGATCGGGCCGACCGCATACATCCGGCTGGAATCGCCGTACCAGCCGTCGACGATGAAGGTGACGTCGATGTTGACGATGTCGCCTTCCTTCAACGGACGGTCACCAGGCATGCCGTGGCAGACCACGTGGTTGAGCGAGGTGCAGGTCGAGTAGCGGTAGCCGCGATACATCAGCGTCGCCGGATAGGCGCCGTGGCTGAAAGCGAAGTCGCGGACGAACTGGTCGATGCGCTCGGTCGGCACGCCGGGCCCGACGATATCGGTGAGCTCGTCGAGGCACTTCGCCACCAGCGCGCCCGCCTTGTGCATGCCGGCAAAGGCGCTCGGCCCGTGCAGCTTGATCTGTCCGGTCTTGCGCAGGGAGGTATCGGAGGCTTCGACGTAGCTCATGCGGGGCTGGTCTCGATGTCGGCGGAAGGGCTTGATTTCAAGGCCATAATCTAATGATCAGGGGCCTTCATGCAAGTCAGGCGTGGCTCTTGCGCCCGAAACAGGGCCTAATTCGGGACTTCTACGGTGGTTTCCACCGGCAGGGCGCCGCCCCGGACGCGAATCTCGCGGACGGGATAGGGAACCCGGATGCCCTCGCGCTTGAAGGCCTCCCATAGCGCCAGCATCACGTCACTCTTGACGCCATCCATGCCGTCGGGGTCCGCGATCCAGAAGGTCAGCGAGAACTTCATCCCGGCTTCTGCGAACTCGGTCAGGATGCTGTTCGGCGGCTTGCCCTTCTGCGCGCGGGGATGGGCGGCCGCGGTCTCCGCGGCGAGCTTGCAAACCAGCCGCGGGTCGGCGTCGTAATTGGTGCCGAAGGCGATCTTCACCAGCGTGTTCTTGTCGGTGTAGGTCCAGTTGACGACCTTCTGCGTCACCAGGTCCTCGTTCGGCACCAGGAATTCGCGGCCATCGCCGGCGGCGACGGAAATATAGCGCGTCTTCATCGCGCTGATGCGCCCGGTATTGTCGCCGATGGTGACGAGGTCGCCCGGCTTCACCGACTTGTCCGCAAGCAGGATGATGCCCGAGATGAAGTTGGCGACGATCTTCTGTAGGCCGATACCGATGCCGACGCCGACCGCGCCGGAGAACACCGCAAGCGCCGAGAGATCGATACCGACCGCGCCGAGCGCGATGACGATTGCGATGGCCAGCAGCCCGATCCGGATGATCTTGACCAGCAGCACCTGCACCGACGGGGTCAGATCGGTGGTCGAGTTGATCCGGCTCTCGGCGAAATTGCTGGCGATGTTGGTGGCCCAGAGCGCGATGAGCAGGAGCGCGCCGGCCTTGATCACCAGCAGCGGCGTCAGCCGCAGGCCGCCGAGCACGATCGCAAAGGAATCGAGCAGGTCGACCGTCGTGTCGAGCTGTCCGATGATGGACAGCGCCGCGACGAACCACGCCGAGATCGATACCAGCTTGACGATGAAGGCGTTGCGCAGCACCGAGGTCACGAGCCGGATCGCAAGCCAGGCCAGTCCCAGCTTGGCGGCGACCATCAGGAGATAGCTGCGGCTCGGCCAGGTCGCGTGATACATCACCACGCGGGAGAGGATCACCATCAGGGTGAACACCGCCGTCGAGGCGCTCGAGACCATCACCCGGGCGAAGTGCCGGAGCGGCAGCGGCCAGTGTATCGCCAGCGATGTCAAGTCGATGCGGTTGCGAACCCCGGCTTCCGCGGCATAGGCGATGCCGGCCGCGGCCAGGATCAGGCCGAATTGCAGGTAGAACCAGGGCGAGGAGATTTCCGCCCCGACGCTGCGCGCGGTGGTCTGCACGAACTCCATGAAGTCTTTGAGGTCCATGTCCATCAGTCTCGTCGGGAAGCGGGCGGCAGGGATTGATTCGAGGGCGCCGCAGATTCCCACAAAGGGAGCGGCCCGGCCATCGATACACCGCTAAGTGAGGTGCGTTAAGGCCGCAAAATACGGGCAGATTGCCGCGAGTGGGAGAAAATGGGTTGGCGTGGGAGTCTGCCGACGATAAGGATGCAATTCCAGCGATTTGTACCCGGAAGGTGGATGGCTTCCCTCGACTCTGTCAGCCTCGCCATATTGCTCGGCGCCGTCCTCGTCATGGCCGGTATCCTGTCGAGCCTGCTTGCTCTGCGCTTCGGCGCGCCCCTGCTGCTCGTCTTCCTTGCCATCGGCATGCTCGCGGGCGATTCTGGCCCCGGGCAGCTTCAGTTCGACGACGTCCGCACCACCTATCTGGTCGGCTCGGTGGCGCTGGCCCTGATCCTGTTCGACGGCGGCCTGAAGACGCGCTTTGCCAGCATCCGCACCGTGCTCGCGCCGTCCGTTGTGCTCGCGACCGTCGGGGTGCTTCTGACCGCGCTGATCACGGCGCCGTTCGCCAAATACGCGCTCGACCTCAACTGGACGGAATCGCTGCTGGTCGGTGCCGTCGTGGCCTCGACCGACGCGGCTGCGGTGTTCCTGCTGGTGCACACCCAGGGCCTGCGCCTGCGTCCGCGCGTCGGCGCGACGCTGGAGGCCGAATCCGGCACCAACGATCCCTTCGCGATCTTCCTCACCCTGATGCTGGTCGAATACATCTCGCTGGGATCGAGCTCGGCGGGCCATGTGGCGATGGAGTTCATCCAGGAGGCGGTGCTGGGCGCCGTCGTCGGCTTCCTCGGGGGACGTCTCGTCGTCGTTGCGCTCAACCGGGTTGCGCTGCCGCAGGGCCTGCATGCGCCGTTTGTCACGACCGCGGCGCTCGTGATCTTCGGCGGCTCGCAGATCATGCACGCCTCCGGATTCCTCGCGGTCTATCTCGCCGGCATCATCATCGGCAACCGCCCGACCCGCGCGCATAATTCCGTGGTGGCATTCCTGGATGCCGCGACGTGGCTGGCGCAGATCGTGATGTTCGTGCTGCTGGGCCTGCTGGTTTCGCCGAGCCGGCTCGGCACGAGCGTGCTGCCGGCGGTCGGGGTTGCGTTCGTCCTGATGCTGGTCGCGCGGCCGATCGCGGTGTTCGTGTGCCTGGCGCCGTTCCGCTTCAACTGGCGCGAAAAGATCTTCATCGCCTGGACCGGCCTGCGCGGTGCGGTCGCGATCTTCCTGGCGTCGATCCCGATGCTGGTCGGCCTGTCGAAGGCCTATCTCTATTTCGACGTCGCCTTCGTCGTCGTCATCATCTCGCTCCTGCTGCAGGGCTGGACGCTGGCGCCGGCAGCGCGCAAGCTGCACGTGGCGCTGCCGCGCGCCGAGCGTGGTCCACGCCGCGTCGAGCTGGATCTGCCCGGCCAGCTCGAGCAGCAACTCGTCGGCTATCCGGTGCGGCCCAAGAGCCTGTATTTCCGCCGCGGTCTGATCCCGTCCTGGTCCAAGCCGACGCTGGTCATCCGCAACGAGAACATTTTGACCCCGACAGAAGCCGATCCGATCGCGCCCGGCGACTACATCTATCTGCTGGCCCCGCCGGAAAAGGCCGAGTCGCTCGACCGCTTCTTCGTCGACATGCAGCCGAGCTCGGCGCCGGATCCGCATCTGCTCGGCGACTTCATGGTCTCCGGCGAGCACACGCTGGCCGAGCTTGCCGAGATCTACGGCGTCAAGGTCGGCGAGGATGACGGCAAGCTGACCCTCGCCGACTATTTCGACGTCCATCTCGATCGCGCGCCGAAGGAAGGCGCCGAGCTGCCGCTGGACGAGATCGTGCTGGTTGCGCGCAGCATCTCCGGCGGCCGCGTCAACGTCGTCGGCCTGCGTCTGCCGGAGGACGAGGAGACGCCCGCGCCGCTGACGCGCCGGCAAGCGCTGCGGCGCAAGCTCGCGGATTTGTGGACGTCGGTGGCGGGGGTTTAGCGCTCACCATTGCTTGCGCGCCGCCGCCACAACCTCGCTGTCATCGCCCGGCTTGACCGGGCGATCCAGTAATCCGAGACGATTGTGATTGAACCGAGAAGCCGCGGCGTACTGGATGCCCCGCCCCCGTGCGCAATTGCGCACTAGGCGGGGCATGACAGCGATGGTGGGGCGAGGTGTCTCGGCAAGTCGTCAGCGCCCCTCACGTCAGCACCTTCACCCCGCCGAACGATGTCACCCGCCCCTGCTTCAGCATCACGATCTGCGTCGCGAGCTGGCGCAATTCTGCGACGTCGTGGCTGACATAGACCATGGGAACATTGGCTTCATCGCGCAGCCGCACCAGATACGGCAGGATCTCCAGCTTGCGGCCCTCGTCGAGCGCGCCGAGCGGTTCGTCGAGCAGCAGCAGGCGCGGCCTCGACAGCAGCGCGCGCCCGAGCGCGACGCGCTGGCGTTCGCCGCCGGAGAGCTTTCCTGGACGGCGATCAAGGAGCGCGCCGATGTCGAGCAGCTCGATGATGCGCCTGTGCTGGGCAGGATCGGGCGCGAGGCTGTTCATCCGCCGGCCGTAGTCGAGATTTTGCGCGACGTTGAGATGCGGAAACAGCCGCGCGTCCTGGAATACGTAGCCGATGCGGCGGCGCCAGGTCGGGACATGGATGCCGGCGGCAGTGTCGTCGACGGTCTCGCCGTCGATCACGATGGTGCCGCGGTCGGGCCGCAGCAGGCCCGCGATCATGTTGACCAGCGAGCTCTTGCCGGCACCGGACGCGCCGAACAGGCCGATGACGCGGCCTTCGCTGGTGAAGGTTGCGGAGAGCGAGAATTCGCCGAGCTGTTTTTCGATGTCGACGCGCAGCATGGTCAGTTCCCGTGCAGGCGTTGCGTGGCGCGGCGGGCGAACCATTCGGCGGCGATCAGCGCGCCGAGCGCGAGCACGATCGAGATGATCACGAGTCGTCCCGCGGCCGCGTCGCCATCGGGCGTCTGGATCAGCGAGTAGATCGCCGACGAAATCGTCTGGGTTTCGCCGGGAATGTTGGAGACGAAGGTGATGGTCGCGCCGAACTCGCCGATCGCCTTGGCAAAGCCCAGCACCATGCCGGCGAGCACGCCGGGCAGCGCCAGGGGTAGCGTCACCGTGAAGAACACTTTCCAGGGCGCCGCTCCCAGCGTCTCGGCCGCCTGCTCGAGCCGGCGATCGATCGCCTCGATCGACAGCCGCATCGGGCGCACCAGCAGCGGAAACGACATCAGGCCGCAGGCGAGCGCCGCCCCGGTCCAGCGAAACGCGAAGACGATACCGAGATAGTCGGCCAGAAATCCGCCGACGAGTCCCTTGCGACCAAAGGTGAGGAGCAGGAGATAGCCCGTAACGACAGGCGGCAGCACCAGCGGCAGATGCACGAGCGCATCGAGCACCGATTTGCCCCAGAAATCATGGCGGGCAAGCAGCCATGCCAGCGCAATGCCGAACGGCGTTGCGACCAGCGTGGCGATGACGGCGACCCTGAGCGAGAGCAGGATCGCCGTCCATTCGGCGGGAGAGATCTCGAGCATCAAGTCGTAGATATCAAGTCGTCGGGCTGATCAGGAACTTGAAGCCGTATTTTTCCAGAATGGTCTTGGCAGCGGTCGAGCGCAGAAAGGCGAGATAGTCGTTGGTCTCGGGCTTCGCGGTGGTGGTCGCGGCAACCGGATAGATGATCGCGGGATGCGAATCCGCCGGGAAGGTGCCGACGACCTTCACGCCGGGCTCGACCTTGGCGTCGGTCGAATAGACGATGCCGAGATTGGCCTCACCACGCGCCACCAGCGTCAGCGCGGCGCGCACGCTCTCGGCCATGGCGAATTTCGGCTCCGCAGCCTGCCATGCGCCCAGCTTCTCCAGCGCCGCCTTGGCGTATTTGCCGACCGGCACGGACTTGACGTCGCCGGTCGCGATCTTGCCGTCGCCCGCGAGCTTTGCGAGGTCGAAACCCTGCGCGATCGTGACGTTGTCGATCTTGGAGTCCTTCGGCGCGATCAGGACGATGCTGTTGCCGAGCAAATTGACGCGGGTCGGCTCGTTGATGGTCTTCTTGGAGATCGCGTAGTCCATCCAGTCGGTGTCGGCGGAAACGAACACGTCGGCCGGCGCGCCCTGCTCGATCTGCTTGGCGAGAACCGAGCTTGCGGCATAGCTGACGCTGAACTTGACGCCGGTCTTGGCGGTGTAGGCGGCGTCGATCTCGTCGAGCGCGTTCTTCATCGAGGCGGCGGCGAACACGGTGATGGTCTTGTCCTCAGCGGCGGCAGGCGAAAGGCTCGCGCTCGCGAGGAGGACGAAAGCGGTGAAAAGTCCGGCAATACGAATCATGGAATGCGCTCCGTGCGAGTTCGCGCGCGCGAACGTACGCGCAAATCTGGCGTTGGGTGGGTTGGCGTGCGACGGGCGGAAGCGCTGTTCCACGTGTCCCCGCAACGACTTACGGCCGGCGGGGATATCGCAGCTGCGAAGATAGCAGGCTAAGCCTTCAGGTCAAAGGCGGCCGTTTGTCCAACCAAGCGACTTATTGTGCCGGCAGGATCGCGATCGACAGGGAATTGTCCTTGGCGCCGCTGACCTGGAGCACGAAAGGCTGTGCCGACAGCTCGTATTTCATGGTCTTGCGGATGCCGTCGCAATCGGTCGCGCCGCTGAAGGCCACGGGCTTGAGGAAATGCCCGTCCTGGACCACGTCGACCCAGGCCCCGGAGGACAGGCTGACGGTGTAGAGCCCGGCCTTCGGCGCCTTGATGCTGGTGAAGCCCGCGAAGGTGCCGTCCTTCGGCGCCCTTTCCGGCGGCGTCGGCAGCTTCGCGTCCGCTGGGGCCACCAGCCCCAGCGTGATGGCCGACGACGGCAAGGCCGCCTGCTCGCTCCCCGAGGCGAGCTTCGCGCGGACCGGCGCGGTGAGCGCGGCGCGCTCACGCTCGATCGGCCATTTGAACTTGTCGCAGCCGCTGGGCTCTTCGGCAGCCAGAGCGGAGGTCGCACTGAGCGAAAGCGCAGCGAGGAAGGTGAGGACGCGCATGTCAAATCTCATCGTTGGCCACGCGAACAATGCGGGGCTTGCGGTCATTGCTGAAAGGCGGGATGCGCGTCCCGACAGGGCCGCTCAGCTTACGGCAGAGCGGCAAGGCGATCCTAGCGCATTTCAGAGGATGGGAGCCAGTAATGACTCTGTCATCCCGGATAAGCGCAGCGAAGCGGAGCGCAGATCCGGGATCCATAGCCCCAGGGAGGAATTTGACGAAGACTCGGAGTTACCGCTTCGCTCAACCACCGCTCCCTGTGGTTATGGATCCCGGGCTCGCGCTTCGCGCGCCCCGGGACGACAGCGGTGGGTGAGGCGGCAGCTTGCCCAGCCAGCCGCCTATTGCTTCGCATCCACCGCGTGCAGCACCGCCTTGCAGGCCGCCGGCATCTGCGCCAGCGTCATCGGCGGCTTTGGCTTCGGCGGCTCCGGCGGAGGCTTCGGATGCAGCACGGCGTCGCTGAACCAGTAGGCGAGGTCGGACGGCTTGCAGCCTTCGTCCTCGGATTGCGACGACTGGCCTTCGCATTCGCTCGAGCCCGCCGGGCAGCGCATGCGGATGTGGAAGTGATAGTCGTGGCCCCACCACGGCCGGATTTTCGACAGCCATGAGCGGTCCCCCTTGGCCTCGCGGCACAGCGCCTTCTTGATCGCGGGATTGACGAAGATGCGCTGCACTGCCGGCTCCTGCGCTGCGTCGCGCAGCACCAGCACATGAGCAGGCGTGAACACCTTGGGGTCGATGTCGAGCCGGTCCTGGCGCACCATCATCACCGCCGACAAGTCCTCGCGCTCCTCGCGTGACAAACGACGGTCCGGCATCGGCGTCAGCCAGATGTCGGCATCCAGGCCAATTTGATGGCTGGCATGGCCTGACAGTGCCGGCCCGCCGCGCGGCTGGGCGATGTCGCCGACCAGAATGCCCGGCCATCCCGCGTCCTTATTCGCCCTGGCCGCGAGCCGCTTGATCAGCGCGATCATGTCGGGATGACCGTAATTGCGGTTACGCGACAGCCGCATCACCTGCCAATTGTCGCCGTTGAGCGGCATCTGCATGGCGCCGCCGATACAGCCCTTGGTGTAGGAGCCGATGACATGAGCCGTTCCCTTCGACGGCAGCAGCTTTCGCGCGAACAGCTCCTTGGCGCCGATGCTGGGATCGTTTGGGTTGGCGAGCGGCGGTAGCGGTTTTGGGTTGACGCTGCCCTTGTCCTGGGCCGGCGCGGCGCCGGCGGTCAGGAACGTCATGACAAGCAGGAGAGGGGTGAGGCGGCGGGGACTCATGCTGTCATCCTTATAACGCAACGCGGCGTCAGGGTTAAGAAACAGTCCTTCGGCCGAAATATTGTCCGAAAGTCGCAGTTCCCTACGCGCGGCCGGCCGATTTTTAACGACGCGATAACCCTCTCGTGCATTGACCAAAATTCGTGCGTGGGAGGCGTGCTCCCAGCCCTCTGTATGCATTCGCGCGCGATCTCGGAAATGATTCAAGGCAGCGCGCAATTTTGCGCCATCGCGTTCTCCGATGACGACGATGTGATGGGCTTGGCGCGCCCGGCGGCGCTGCCGCGCCGCGCAAAGCGGCAATGAGGGCTGCTTTTCTGCGGCCACCAGACTGTGCGACCGACCGACAAGCCACCCAAGATTACTTTTTTTTCAGACACTTGCCCCAAAACTTGCGGCCACTGGGCGCGACTGGGACGCATCAAGTTGAGTTTGGGGTTTCGAAAAACAACAAAGCGAAAGGGAGGCGTGCTCGCCCGGGCTCGCCGACAGCCGCGCAAGCCGCGCTTCGCGCGCGCGCCTCAATCCGTTTCCGAACGCGACGAACTCCTGCGCCGCCGCGCCGAGGCGGAGGCGGCGATTGCCGAGGCCCGCAAATCCCATGAGCGCCTGCGCCAGGCCATCGACCTCCTGCCGCAAGGCATCGTGTTTCTCGATGCCGAAGGCCGTTACGTGCTCTGGAACAGGAAATACGCCGAGATCTACAGCAAGACCGCCGATCTGTTCGAGGAAGGCGCGCGCCTCGAGGACACGCTGCGCATCGGCGTCGCGCGTGGCGACTATCCCGAGGCGGCCGGCCACGAGGACGAGTGGATCGCCGAGCGGCTGCAAAAGCTCTATCAGCCCGGCGCGCGCCACGAGCAGATGCTCGCGGACGGCCGCGTCATCCTGATCGACGAGCGGCTGACCGACGACGGCGGCGTGGTCGGCCTGCGCGTCGACATCACCGAGCTGAAGCAGCGCGAGGCCTCGTTCCGCCTGCTGTTCGACGGCAATCCCGTCCCCATGATCGTCTGTGCGCTCGACGACGAGCGCATCCTCGGCGTCAACGATGCCGCGATTTCCCATTACGGCTATAGCCGTGCCGAATTCGAGAAGCTGAAGATCCGCTCGTTGCAGGCTTTCGACAGCGAGCCGCCCTGGACCACCGATCGCTCCAGCGAGGAGCAGGCCGCACGCACCTGGAAGCACGTCAAGGCCAACGGCGCGCTGATCGACCTTGCGATCTATTCCCGCGAATTGACCTATGCCGACCGGCCCGCGGTGCTGCTCGCACTGATGGACATCACCGAACGCAAGCGCGCCGAGGCGCGGCTCGCCTTCATGGCCCAGCATGACGGGCTGACCGGCCTGCCGAACCGCAATCTGCTGCGCCAGCAGGTGGACGAGATGCTGCTGCATATGCGGCGCAGCTCCGACAAGGTCGCGCTGCTGATGCTGGGGCTGGACAATTTTAAGGCGGTCAACGACACGCTGGGACACGCGGTCGGCGACAAGCTGCTGCGCGGCGTCGCCAAGCGGCTGCGTTCGACCTTGCGCGAGGAGGACGCGCTGGCGCGGCTGAACTCCGACGAGTTCGCGATCGTGCAGAGCGGGCTGACGCGTCCCGAGGACGCGGTGATGCTGGCAAAACGCCTGTTGGAAGCCATCGCCGATCCCTATCTGCTCGACGGCCATTCCGTAGTGATCGGCGCCTCCATCGGCATCGCGATGGCGCCCGGCGACGGCGATGATTCCGAAAAGCTGCTCAAGAGCGCCGACATGGCACTGTCGCGCGCCAAGGCCGATGCCCGCGGCACCTTTGCGTTCTTCGAGGCCGCGCTCGATGCCAAGGCGCAGAGCCGGCGCAAGATCGAGGTCGAGCTGCGCGACGCGATCCAGAACGACGTGCTGCGGCCCTACTATCAGCCGCTGATCGACCTCCAGAGCGGCCGCATCACCGGCTTCGAGGCGCTGGTGCGCTGGCCGCATGCCGAGCGCGGCATGGTCTCGCCGGCCGAGTTCATTCCGGTCGCCGAGGAAACCGGCCTGATCAATCCGCTCGGCGGCTTGATGCTGCGCCGGGCGTGCCTGGACGCCGCGACCTGGCCTGACGATGTCCGCGTCGCCGTCAACCTGTCGCCGCTCCAGTTCCGCAGCGGCAATCTGCTTTCGGTCGTCACGGACGCGCTGAAACATTCCGGCCTGCCGGCGCGGCGGCTGGAGCTCGAGATCACCGAGACGTTGCTGCTCGAAAAGAGCGCGCAGGTGCTGGCGACGCTGCATGCGCTGCGCGCGCTCGGCGTCCGCATCTCGATGGACGATTTCGGCACCGGCTATTCCAGCCTCAGCTATCTGCGCAGCTTCCCCTTCGACAAGATCAAGATCGACCAGTCCTTTGTGCGCGATCTCGGCGCCAACCGCGAGGCCCAGGCGATCATCCGCTCCATCGTCAGCCTCGGCAAAGGCCTTGGCGTTACCATCACCGCCGAGGGCGTCGAGACCGAAGCCGAGCTGAGCTGCCTGCGGGCCGAGGGCTGCGACGAGGGCCAGGGCTTTCTGTTCAGCAAGGCCCGGCCCAACGCCGAGATCATCAGCCTGCTCGCCGCCCAGCGCGGCATCGATGGTGACGAGAAGGCTGCGATGGTGGCGTAAGGCGGGGCTGCCCCTTACCTCGCCCCGCTTGCGGGGAGAGGTCGGAATGCGCGCGTAGCGCGGATTCCGGTGAGGGGGTACAGGTCCTTCAACGACCGCCCGTGTGGAGAGATGCCCCTCACCCCAACCCTCTCAGCGCGAGCGAAGCTCGTCGCGGCCCCGTAAGAACGGGGCGAGGGAGCGCAGCGTCATTGCGGCTGTAGTTCAGCGTCCCTCCGCCAAAATCGCCTTCCCCACATCCTCATAATGCGTATCCCGCGCCTGGATCTGCTGCGCGATCGCGTGCATGTCGCGAAAGCGCCGCTCGAACGGATTGCTGCGGAACACCGCAGTCGCGCCGGCCATGTGATAGGCGGCGTCGACTACCTTGGCCGATTGATGGATGGTCCAGGTCGCGGCGAGGCGAACGGCGCTGCGATGCGCCGGGCTGAATTGGCCGGTCGCGCAGAGGTCGTGCCACATCGCATTCGCCGTCGCATAGAGATAGGTGCGCGCAGCGCGTAAGTCGCCCTCGGTGCGGCCGATCAGGCCCTGGACAGCCTGGTTGTCGCGCATGGCGCTCGCTGCCAGCGACTGGTGCTTTGCCCGCGACAAAGCAATGGCGGCATCCAGCGTCGCGCGCGCGACGCCCAGCGAGACCGCGGCAAAGCCGAGGCTGAAGGTCGAGCCGGTGCCGATCCTGTAGAGCGGACCCGTCTCACGCAGCGCGGACGGCACGTCACGGAACGCCGTGAAACGCTCGGGGATGAAGAGGTCGCTCACTTCATAGGAATCCGTGCCGGTGCCGGCGAGCCCGATCGCCTGCCAGACGTCGTGCAGCACCGCGCTCGCAACCGGAAACAGGATGGTGCGAACCTCTGGCGAGCCGTCGGCATTTTTCCGCGGCGTCCCGTCGGCTCCGACGATGCGGACATGCGCCCCCAGCCAGCTCGCCTGCCGCGAGCCCGAGGCAAAATCCCAGCGCGCTGTGACGCGATAGCCGCCCTCGACCGCACGCGCCTCATGCGCGATCGCGCCCCAGGCGAGGATGCCGGGCGGCCTGTCGAAGATCTCGCGCGCAATGTCGTGGTCGAGCGAAGCCGCGATCATCGCGCAGACGCTGCATTGGCCGAGACACCATGCGGTCGAGGCATCCGCCTTCGCGATCTCCTCCTGCATCTGCATGAAGGTTTCGATGGGGGCTTCCGCACCGCCGAGACTCTGCGGCAAAAGCGCGCGATAGAGCCCGCTCTCGATCAAAGCCGAGACGACGGTCGGCGTCAGCCGACGGGAGCGCTCGATCTCGTCCGCTTCGCGCGCAATCAGTGGCGCGATTGCCCGGGCACGTTCAACGAGATCGAAGCCTTGCGGCCTGTTCATGCGTCACCTCGTCAGGCCGCAGCGCGGCCGAGGTCGAGCGATTGCCTGCGTCTTGTCGGAAAACTCAGCGCCACCGCGACGGCGGCGAGCCCGATCGCGAAGGAGCCGGCGTGCAGCCATGTGTAGCGTTGGAAATTGTCGAACACGAGCCCGCCGGCCCACGGACCCAGCGCCATGCCGAGGCTGGCAAAGGCCGACACCGCGCCGAACACGGTGCCCATGATGCGCGCGCCGAAGTACTCGCGGACCAGCACGGCATAGAGCGGCATCACCCCGCCATAGGCGAGGCCGAACACGACCGAGAGCGCGTAGAATTCGCCGAGCTGCGCCACCGCGAGATAGGTCACGATGCACATCGCCTGCACGAACAGGCCGCCGACCAGCACGGGCTTGGCGCCGATGCGATCGGCTGCCGCGCCGAGCAGCAGGCGTCCGCCGAGCCCGGAGACGCCGGCGACGCTGTAGACCGTCACCGCGGTGAGCGGGGCGATGCCGCACACCATCGCATAGGACACCATGTGAAAGATCGGACCGGAATGCGCCGCGCAGCAGGCGAAATGCGCGGCTGCGAGCGCGATGAATTGCGGCGTGCGCAGCGCCTGCGCCGCGGTCAGCTCGATCTCCGGTGCCGCGTCGGTGCTCGCCGGGCCAGCCGCCTGCGGCGCCGGCCGCACCAGGAAGCAGGCCGGGATCAGCAGCGCCCACGCCGCACAGCCGATCACCAGCATCGCGGTGCGCCAGTCATAGGCCGTGATCAGCCAGCTTGCGGTCGGCGCGATCGTCACCGGCGACACGCCCATGCCGGCAGAGACCAGCGCCACCGCGAGGCTGCGGTTCTTTTCGATCCAGGCGCTCGCGAGCGCCATCATCGGCGCGTAAAAGCTGCCGGCGGCGACGCCGATCAGCACGCCGAAGAAAAGCTGGAATTGCCATAGGCTGGTTGCCTGGCTCGCAGTCACGAGACCGAGGCCCAGCAGCAGGCTTCCGGCAAGCACCACGATGCGGGTGCCAAACCGGTCCGACAGCGTGCCCCAGAAGAACGCGGCAACGCCCATGCAGAGGAAATCCAGCGTCGCCGCCGCCGACACGCCCGCGCGCGACCAGCCCATCGCTTCGGAGATCGGCTGCAGGAAGACCGCAAGCGACAGCATCGTGCCGAAGCCGACACAGGTCATCAGCGCTCCCGCAGCGACCACGACCCAGCCATAGTCGAACCCTGACGGCTTGCTCATCCGTTTCCTCTGCGCTTTTGCTCTTGTTGATGGTGCGCGCGGGGATGGTGGCCCATCTGTCGGCCGAGGGCAAGATTACGCGCAATGCGCGGGTACAGAGCTCGTTACCTTGCAGCGCCTTGAGCGTCGGCATGCGCCATGGGCCACCGCAACACCGACTTAGGATGTGTCTTGTGCCGCGGTTTCGCTGCCCCCGCGTGCCCGTTCCATTTGCCCCGGCCACCCGTACGCCGAGATCAGGCTCATGTAGGCCTCAGAATCCGTGCCGGTCATATTGAGGGAGCGGCTGCACTGTTGGAGGGCTTCTTCATATTGACGGAGGTGCAAGTGTGCGACGCAGAGAAGCCGCGCTGCGATGGTATCCTGCAAGACGGCCAGGTTTGCGAGGTCGCCGTCGAACCTATCCGACCAGATGTCGCGGGCGGTCTGAAGGTCGGTCAGAGATACGTTGACCCGCACCTGGTCTCCGTTGCGTCTCACCGCGCCCCGCACGGCCCAGCGGACGCGGAGATCCGTCCCGAGCTGCTGCAGATCGACCACCTTCTTCTTGTAGGTCAAGGCGGTGTCGCGTCCAACAACGAGAGTGGCGGGCGTTCGCGCGAGATCGGTCGTCAAGCCTGTCGAGATCAAGTCGGCAAAGGAGTCCTGCGCCGGACCGTCGTTGAGGCTGGCGAAGGGCAACACGACGAGAGAGAGGCGAGGCGCGATCTCGGGCCTGACTGTCGGCTGTGGCTGGATATTTTGAGCTTCCCGTTGTGCGTCGGTACGGACTGTCTTCCAGGCATTCCAGTATCCGGCAACGCCACCGGCAATTGCGCCGATGGCGGCGACCGACGCCAGCACGCTGCCGACGAGCTTCAAACGGCCTCTGAGGTCCTCCAGCCAGCCTGCGGATCGCCGTTCGCCAACAGCGTGTGCAGAGGCAACCGGGATCGTAACCGCTGCCGTGGTTCCTGGTTGCCGATCCTCATCGTGCACGGCGCCCACGAAACGAAAGCCCTTGCGTGGAAATGTCTTGATAAGACGTTGTTGCTGACCGGAGTCACCGATCGCGCGCCGGACGGCGTTCAGCCGGGTCGTCAGCGCCGCATCGGATACGATCCGGCCATTCCAAATCGCGTTGACGAGATCGTCCTTGCTGACGACGCGATCCCTGCTGCGGATCAGATGTTCGAGCAGATCGAGAACCTGGGGTGTCGTGGGCACCACATCGAGCCCGCGCCGCAATTCGCGCCGCTCGGTGTCCAACGCACAGTCCTCGAAGAAATAGCGCATGGCACCATTCTCCAAGCCTGCCCTCTATTCTCCGAGGGCGCGGGAGCAATAATCCGTGGAGAATAGGCCTTCGCTCCCGAAAACTAAGCCGCGAACATTGGTCCACCCCGTCAGGGGGTGCCAAGGTCGTGCTTTTCCGGAAGGCCCGCTTCGCAGAGACCCTTCTCGAAGATCGCGAAGTCATCTGCCCGGCGAAACGGTGCCAGATTCTCGAGATTGGCACGAAGATCTGGATTGCATTCAAGGGCTTGCAGGAGGGATCGTTGCGCTCGTTCACGCCGCCCAGCGAATGCGTTGCTGGCTGCGGCAATGCAGGTCACGAGCACGAAACTCGTCTGACCACGCAATGCGGTCTCGGCGCATGATACCGCCGCGTCATAGCGGCCCGCCAGAAAATGCGCATACGCCATGGCTCCCTGCGCGTCGTAGTACATGGGCGGATCGAGCGGGCTAAGTCTCACGGCATGTGCGGCGTGCTCGAGGGCGAGATCCGGCTCTCCCCTCCAAACTCTCAGCCAGGCACTGGTGGCCCAGGCTTGCGCGAAGTTAGGGTTGTCAGCCAAAGCTCGATCCACGAAAGCAGCCGCGTCGTCGAACTCATGGGCTATGAAGGCGAGTGCATATCCACCCACGGACAGTGCAACCGGATCATTTGCCCCCAGTTCTACCGCCTTCCGGGCCAGCCGGGTGGCTTCCGCAATTTCCTTCGCGGGATCGCTGATCCAGCCGTTCGCCTTGCGCCGGGTATAGCACCAGGCGGCCATCGCATAGCCACAAGCCAGTCGAGGGTCGAGTTCGGTCGCCTTGCAAAAGAGCTGCAGCGCCTCGGTGTTTGCGTTGTTGGACCAACGGGATTTCGCCAGCCCGCGCAGATAATGATCATACGCATCCAGATTTTCGGGCGGCTTCCGCCTTGCCCGCTTGATTTCCTCACGCTGCAGCCTCGGGGCGATTGCGCCTATGACACTGGACGTCAGATTGTCCTGCAGATCGAACATGTCCTCGATCGGGCCCTCAAAGCGGTCTGCCCAGAGATGCGTTCCAGTTTCGGCATCGATCAGCTGCCCCGCGATTCGAATGCGATTTCCGGCTTTGCGCACGCTGCCTTCGAGTACATAGCGGACACCAAGCTCGCGGCCGACCTGCTTTACATCAACGACCCGGCCCTTATACGCAAAGCTCGAATTGCGTGCGATCACGAACAGCCAGCGAAAATGAGCCAGAGCCATCGTGATTTCCTCCACGATGCCATCTGCGAAATACTCCTGTTCGGGATCGGAGCTGAGGCTGACGAAAGGGAGTACGGCAATCGAGGGCTTATCCGGTAGCGGGAGGGCCGCTGTTCTCGCTTCTGACCGGTGAGGGACGGTTGAAGGATCCGGCTCCCGTACTTCCCGAACGGCTCCGACGAAACGGAAGCCCTTGCGCGGGATCGTCTTGATCAGGCGCTGCGCTTCCCCGCAATCGCCGACTGCCGTGCGGACGCCATTGATGCGGGTCGCAAGCGCGGCCTCCGATACGATGCGCCCCTTCCAGATCGCGTTCATGAGGTCGTCTTTGCTGACGACACGCTCCCTGTTGCCGATCAAGTAGTCGAGAATGTCGAAGACCTGTGGCGCAACGGAAACAGCATCGGCCCCGCGATGCAGCTCGCGCCGATCCGTGTCGAGCACGTATTCATCGAAGAGATAGCGCAAGTTGCCACTCCCGTCGTTGGATGAAGCCGCCTCTGCACCTGCTGGGGCGTAAAGTAAGGCGCCGGTCAGGAAAATGTAAGCTGCACGTCAAGCGTGCCCGGCGAAGTCCTGACATCCTGCCCTCGGTAAAGGTATCGCCAAGGGATATCGCCGATGAGTACCATCAACGGCGTTGCACAGGTGCGACGGACTGCCACACCCGTGCAGCAAGTGACCAGCCTTTTCCTGCGGGTCTGGAGCGCATGGCAGAAGCGCCGAAGACGGCTGAAGGTACAAACCGCTCTCTGTGCCCTCAGCGATCGGGAGTTGATGGATATCGGCGCGACGCGCGCCGATATGGACTACATTGCCTTGCAGCAAGGCCGCGCAAGGCCCGATCGTCCGGCACCCTGGCGCATTGGCAGTGCGCTTGCGATCCTGTTGGTCGTCAACCTGTTCAGCTTGATTTCCGTAGATCGCGCCGAGGCTCAATGCACTGCGCAGGATGGTTTGCGGAGGCAGCTGGCGGTCAAGGTCGACCCGCCGGCTCCCAGATCGGAGATTCCGGTCAGCTCGGCTGCAGATGTCCTGGCGTGGAAGACGATCCGGATAGGAACATTCACGGATACGTTCGCTCTTCGCAGCGCGATGAGCGCAATGGGCTGCGGCGTCGGAAACGCGGCTGATGAGATACTCGCTCGACCGGCCTTTACCCTAAGTCGCAAGAAGGCGGAGGTTGAGCTTGTTGCCGTGTCGGTTGCGGAGCTCGGCTTTCAAGGCGAGGCTTCGCTGCGGGAAATCTATGCGCGTGCACAACAGCTCGGTCTTGCTCTGGCGCCCGCCGAAATCGCGCCGCAGCTGAGACTTCAGTATTTGGACCAGCCGATCGGTGAGTTTCTCACCATCGGGATGGAGCCTATCGGAACGTGGGCGGGCGAAGCGGTCGTCCTGACGGTGGCGAATGGCGGAGCAGGCCTCATCCTGATCGGCCAGGATGGCCGTGAGGACGCGCAGATATCTGCGATATCCCGTTTTGTGTTCGTGCGACCCGGCTCATCCATGGCTCCAGAGACCGCAGCGATGGCCAGGTAGCATGCTGCGATCTCATTTGGTCTGGGCTCGATCAGGGAAACGGGTGATGATCACGCGTCGTGATGTGTTGTCGGCGGCCGCTGCGGCGTTCGCCGCTACGCATATTTCACCGCGGGCTCTTGCACAGCCGATCGCGAGAACCGCGCATATCCTGACGGGCTTCACGCCGGGGCTGCAGGATGGGTTGGCGCGGCTCGTGGCGGGCCAGATGAGCGGCTATGCGGAAACCATTGTGGTCGAGACCCGTCCGGGCGCGGCCGGTCGCATCGCGGTGGAGGCGGTGAAGAGCGCCGACGCCGACGGATCGGTCATGCTGTTCGCGCCGCTCGGCTTCATGATGTTCTTTCCGCACGTCTACAAGACACTGAGATACCATCCGCGGGATTTCACGCCTGTGTCGACCGTCGCCTCGACCCCGACATTGCTGACGGTCGGTCCCAGCGTGCCGGCCGACGTCAAGACGCTGGCGGACTTCGTGGCCTGGTGCCGCGCCAATCCGAAGCACGCCACCTTTGGTTCGCCGGGCGCCGGAACCTCGCTGCATTTTCTCGGTGCGATGCTGGGCCGCAGCGCCGGCTTCGATTTTCTTCACGTGCCCTATCAGGGCGGCGGTGCGATTCAGGATCTGGTCAAGGGCGTGATTGCCGCGACCGTCATGCCGATCGGCAGCTCGCTCGGACTCGTCCAGTCCGGAGATCTTCGCGCGCTGGCGACCACCGGACCGCGCCGCAGCCTGTTTGTTCCGGCGGTACCGACGATGCGGGAGGCCGGATATCCGTCGCTCGAGGACCTCACATGGTTTGCGTTCTTCGTTCCGGCCAAGACGCCGGCGCCGATCGTCGATAAGCTCAACACCGCGATCCAGGCGGCCTTGCGCACCGACGAGGTCAAGGCCGGCATGGCAAAGCTGGCCGTCGAGCCCGACGCGATCGCCATGGAAGACTTCGCCCGGCTGATCGCATCCGAATCCGACCGGTGGAAGGCGATCGTTCAGGCAACGGGGTTCGTCCCGACCGATTGAAGCGGCATTGACAGGAGGCAACACATGAGCGGGCCGGCATCCGTGCATGATCTCGTGCAGTCGCATCGCATCACCGCGGTGATCTATGCGGCGGCGAAGCTCAATCTCGCCGAGGCCATCGGCGATGAGGCGAAATCGGTGACCGAGCTCGCCCGGCTGGTGTCCGCCGATGAAAGTGCGCTGCGCCGATTGCTCGTTGGCCTGACGACACTTGGCCTGTGCAGGCAGGCCGACCGCGACCGGTTTGCCATGACCGAGCTCGGCCGGCAGCTCGACGAGACCGCCGACCCCTCCTTCAAGGACTGGGTTCTCTTCGAGGGCGAGATGCTCGCGCAATCCTGGCTCGGACTGGTCGAATCGGTTCGCTCGGGCAAGAGCGCGGGCGAGCTGCGCGGCGATGGCGACGATCGCTATGCCGCGACGAGCAATGCGCCGGAATTCACCCGCCGCTTCAACGCCGCGATGGTCAGCCTGACGCGGAGCATCGTTCCAAGGATCGTTGCGGCCCACGACTTCGCGACCGCGCGCGTTGTCATGGACCTCGGTGGCGGCACCGGCGAATTGATCGGCGGCGTGCTCCAGCGCAACCCGCATCTTGAGGGCATCGCCTTCGATCTCGCGCGCTGCGAGGCGGGAGCGCGGGCGCATTTTGCCCGGCTTGGCATCGCCAATCGCTGCCGGTTCGTCGCCGGCAGTTTCTTCGAGAAGGTCCTGGGCGGCGCCGACACGATCCTGATGAAGAGCATCCTGCACAATTGGAGAGACGATCGTTGCGAGGTCATTCTGCGCAACTGCCGGGACGCGCTGCCGGCCAGCGGAACGTTGATCGTGATCGAACGGATCATGCCGGAGCCTGCGACGACTGAGACCCAGGACCGCTCCTGTGCCATGAGCGACCTCAATATGCTGCGGGGACCTGGTGGCCGCGAGCGGACGGAAGCCGAGTACCGCAGGCTTGGCGTCCTCGCCGGCTTCGCCTTCGTCGGCACCAGCGGTGTCGGCTCGTTCAGCCTGGTCCAATTCCGAAAGGTCGGGCACTGACTGCCGTCCGTTGGGACGCCAGTCGAGTCTCATCCCATCAGGCCTTGGCGCAGGATCGATCAGCAGCCCCGGCAGACGCCGGAGATCTTGCGATCGACGTTGGCATCCTCTTGGTCGAGGAAATCCAGCGATCCCGAACTTGCCGAGGGCACGTCGGAGGCGTGGGGCTGGCGGTGACCGACCGGGGCCGTCCACGGCCTGGTGGTCGTTTCCTTTCCGGGCAGCGACGGGTGGAAAGGTTGCGCCGAAGCTGTGCCCATCGTCGATACGATCGTGACCACAATCAGCATCTTTGAGGTGATCATAGGTGTCTCCAAATGCATCCCGCCCTGCATGTGCGGTTCAGACATTCAGATTTGCATCGAAGACCCGCTATTCCCTGTCATCGCGGAGGCGTGATACCGCCGTGGTCCGGCCTTCCGGAACGACGTTTGTCAGGCCGGCGCTTTCCTGCCGATCAGACCGAAGACGATCATGACGAGGCTGATGCCGCGGACAGCACCCGAGACCTCTCCGACCGTGCGCATCAGGGCGGCAGGATCATTGGACCACGGCGTCATGTCCCGCATCGAGAGGAAGAACAGGACGGCGAGCACCAGCAGGACCGAGCCAACGGCAATCAATCGCCAGTTTCGCTTTCGCATGACAGACACTCCCCCGTATCGCCCACAGATGGGCGGGGCCGTTTAGGACGCAGGGAGATAGTGTCGTCGAGCCCGGGTCGGGTTCAATGGCCACGAGCCGCATCGAACAAATGTGACCCTCATCCCCAATTTGTTCGCGGCCGCTGGTGGGTGGCCAACAGATGTTTTGACTTTTTTGTGTTTTCAACGCTTTGACGGCTCGACCCTGTCGGCATGGACCAGTCTCGATCGTCCTTGGATGGACTCCGCACACGTCAGTGATGCCGTCACCTAGAAAATCGAACCAGGAGCTTATGTTCATGAGGATCACCGTAGAAACCACCGTAGCAGCCCCCATCGATCAGGTCTGGCGTGCCTATACGACACCTGCTGACATCATGGCGTGGAACGCCGCGTCCGACGACTGGCATACGACCAAGGCTACGGTCGACCTGCGGGAAGGCGGGGTCTTCTCGTCGCGCATGGAAGCCAAGGACGGCAGCATGGGCTTTGACTTCGCCGGGACTTACACGACGATCGTCGAACACAAGCTGATCGAATATTCATTCGGCGATCGCAAGGCCGAAGTCGAGTTCGTGCCCGGGGCGAAGGGCGTCGTCGTCCGCGTTGTCTTCGATAGCGAGCCGACACACTCGGTTGAGCAGCAGCAGGGCGGCTGGCAGGCGATCCTCGACAACTTCGCGCGACACGTGCAAGCGAAGCAGAAGAAGTCGTGAAGCCGTGCGGGGGCAGGAGATGTCCCTGACGGGCGCCGTCGGCTTTCCGCGCAGAGTACCTGACGGAAATTGATCAGTCGAGGAATAGCCGGCTTCGGGGGCAGTCGCGTCGGTTGCCCCCTCAGCCGGCGACCTCCGGTTTGCGCCGGGCTCACCGGCGCGGTGGGCCAACAGGTGACGTCAAGCTGCTACGACGGCTCCACGCCCCCCGCGCGCGTCTCCGGGGGCGCGCCACGCCTCAGGGGAAGCGGCTGGTCGCCAAGCAACACCTTCACCACCACGTCACGCGCATTGCCGGGATCAAGCGAGTGCTTGGCGATCAGGTCGCTACAGTCGGCGACGATCTGGTCGGCGTCCTGCATGATCTTGAGCTCCTTGTAGCGATCGTGCCGATGCAGGCCCATGCTTTCGCCGACCACTTCAAGGATATTCATGATACGAAATGGCCAGTCGCGCTCGTGCGCGCACAGTTCGCGATGATCGGAATGATAGACCGCGACCAGTGCATCGACACCTGCATCGCGCGCCGCCTCAAGCTCCATGAGTTGCAATTCGCGCTTGTACTTTGGAAGCGCGCCGACATCCACGCTCTGCAAACCCACCGCCGGCTGGTTCAGATCGACGAGTTCGATACCGGGTACCGCCGTCAAGATTTCAGCGGCGGATTCCACGACGCCGGCCACGCCGGGATGCCTGTGCAGCGCGACCCGCATTTCGACCCTGCGTTGAAGGTGCGGCTTTAGCTGCGCCAGCCGGTCGCCGAGAAAGCGCATGAACGGGTTCATCTCGAACGGGCGGGACCCGTGTTGTCGCTCCACCGTTGGCAGGATGGTCTCCGTGTACTGGACGTAGCACGACGGGCACCAGGAGATCACCTGCCCCGAGTTCGAGTGCGACAGCTTTTCCATCGTACTCGATCCCATACGACCGGCCATCTCTGCGTCGCCAGACTTGAGCTGGAGAATGCCGCAACAATGGCTCGGTCCGCCCATCACCTGGTAACTGACGCCGAGCGCGTCCATGATATCGAGGGCAAGCAAGGCGATGTGCGGCGTCTTGAGCACATTGCAGCCAGTGTAAAACACGAAATCCGGCGTTTCAACGGGCGTGGCGACCGACGCCGATCTCTGACCCAGTCGTTCGAGCACGTCCGCATCGAGTTGCAGGCGCGAAAGCACGTTCACGCCACGACTGCCGTCGCGGTACCTCTCGACACCCCGCCGGCGCCGTTCCGCAAGCTCATTGTCCGACTTCGCGATGCCAAGCCGCGCCATGCTCAGCAGGAAACGCGGATTGACGCCATAGCTGCACGCCTTGATGCATGCCCCGCTTCGCATGCAGGACAGCGCCCATTTGCGCGACGCTTCCGGGCCGTTGCCGGTACGCACCAGCTCGAGAATGCCGCCGATGATGTCTTCGGACTTTGTCGTCCGCGAGATGCCGGCCGGCTCGACACTCGGACAGGCCTCGACGCATTTCCCACATCGCGTACAGGCGTCGAGCATGTCTTCGGCATATTCAGCCAGGGACGTCTCGAAGGGGACCTCGTTCATCGGCTGCATGACCAACTCCCAGGCCTGCTGGAGGATCGGCTACGTGCGGCATACGACAGCGCCGGAACCTAACTCACAATTGGCGAGCTGTACACGAGCAGGCCGCAATGGGGATTTGTCGCCTTCGGGTCAATCGCGTCTGCTGCGCGCTGGGTGAGCCCGCTGCCGGCGTGCTCTTACTACCGGACCACCCGTGACCGATCTGGACTTCGCATTCGGGTCAACAGGCGACGTTCGTTAGCCGGCACGGCGACCGTCAGAGCAAGGCCGCTCTGCTCCGGTCCCCGAAGGCCATCTCGGGAGATGGGGAGGATTATTTCTACCCGCCCTGCGGTAGCCCTTAAGGCCTTTGTTGGATGTTGACTCGCCTCTTGCGGCACGGACGATCCGGCACCAGCTTTCACCGGTCAAGTAGGGACCGGCGGACGATGATCTCCGTTGTTGTCGGGTCACGACAACATGCCGGTTGACCGACGATCTCTACGTTGGAGGGTCAACTATTTCGCCCCGCACGCCTCTGGCGCTTCTCATCATATCCCTGGGTGCGATCGCCGCGGTGTGGTGGTGGCTGGCCATACCGATCAACTTGGCGCGCGCGCCGATCGATCCGAATGCCAAGCTGCAATGCATATCCTACGCGCCCTTCCGCAACAACCAAACGTCGGAGTCGCCGACACCAGTGCCGCGGGACCAGATCGCGGAAGATCTCGCCCAGCTTGCCAAAATAACCGACTGTATTCGTACCTATGCGACTGATCTTGGTCTCGATCAGATCCCCGAACTTGCGTCCAAGGTGGGGCTGAAAGTCATTCAGGGAATTTGGCTCGATAGGGACCGACGGAAGAGCGCGACGCAGATATCCACGGGCATACGCCTCGCCCGGCAATATCCGGAAACCATCACCGCACTCGTGGTCGGCAATGAGGTTCTGTTGCATCGGAAGATGACACCTTCCGATCTTGCTGCCTTGATCCGCTCGGTCAAGGCACAGGTGCCGGTCCCCGTCACCTATTCCGACGTCTGGGAGTACTGGCTGCGCTATCGGGAACTCGGTGACGCCGTCGATTTCGTCACCCTTCATATCCTGCCATATTGGGAAAATGTCCCGGTCGCGGCGAAATCTGCCGCTGCTCACGTCGACGCCGTCCGAAAGCAGGTGGCGTCGGCGTTTCCGGGTAAGGAAATCCTGATTGGAGAAACAGGTTGGCCGAGCGAAGGGCGGATGCGCGAGTCGGCGCTACCATCGCGCACCAATCAGGCGCGGGTGATCTCGGAGGTCCTCGATCTTGCCCGGCGCGAGAATTTCCGCGTCAACCTGTTCGAGGCGTATGATGAATTGTGGAAGCATGAGTTCGAGGGCACCGTCGGCGGATCGTGGGGCTTATTCGATTCCACGCAGCGCACGCTGAAATATCCGCCCGGCATCCCCGTCAGCAATTATCCGCTCTGGAAACTGCAAATGAGCAGCGGAATGGCGCTGGCGATCCTGGTGTTCGGCGCTGCATGGCTGACCTTGCGCCAGAAGCCCTCGCAGCCCCGGCTCATCTCATGGTTTGCGGTCGGAATATCGGCAACCACCGCCGGAGTCTTGTTTGGGGTGGCCGCTCAAAAGATGTTCTATGAAAGCTACGGCGCGGGCAGCTGGCATCTGTGGGGCGCACTTCTGGTGGCGGCAACTGCCTCGCCGCTGTTCGGCGCCAACGCCCTGATGTCCGGGCGCGCACCGCCCACATTTTTGGAATTGCTGGGTCCGGAGCACTACCGGACCCCATCGGGACTGGCGATCATGCACGGATTGATCTTGATCGTAACCATCGTGATCGGCACTGAGACGGCGCTGGGCCTGGTGTTTGACCCGCGCGAAAAGGATTTTCCCTTTGCGGCCCTCACTATGGCGGCGGTCCCTTTCGCGGCGATGACGCAGCTCAATCGCCCGAAGAAGGGAATCCGCCCCATGGCGGAAGCGATGTTTGCCGTCGTATTCCTGGTGGCAGCCATCTATGCGGCGCTTAGCGAAGGACCGGACAATTGGCAGTCGCTATGGACTTGTGCTGCCTATATGCTGCTTGCGGTTACGCTGTGGCGGGCGCGCGCTTGAGTAAACCTGGCCAGCCGACTTCCGTTGTGGGTCAATCGCGTCACTATGGCCGCGTGCCGATCTCTTCCGGTCTACCTCTGTGAACGGAAATCGTCAGACTGCACCGGCACGTCTCACACGGGCCAGAAGCGGACCCACGACCTAATCCCGAAATCCTGCCCTCGATCGCTCGCCTTCATATGCAAGCCAATCAGAGGATAATCTGTCGTATTGAGGTTTACTTATTGGAAATGAAGCGAGCCGCTGAATGCCATCTCCCATAGAATAGATCGCCACCGTGTACTCTCGGCCCCGTTGATCCGGTGTGCGGGGAATGGCGATGTACCTTCGGTGTTCGCTACGCTGGCCTAGGAAAACATCGAGCACTTGGCCGACTTCAGCTTTGCCTTTGAGAGTCTCCGTGATTCTCAGACGGGCGAACCATACATCGTTGGTACAAAGCTCGCAGTGACGGCCACCCATCCATATTACGGGTTGCTGCAAGCGAACTCTCGCAACGACGACATCCCTAGCGTCGGGAGACAAATTGTTCAGTGCCTCTACGAGATTGTCTGGCGCGCCTTCTGAAAAATACGCAATGGGCGTCTTGTTCTCCATCGCCGAGGAACGCGGCGGACCGACAATGATTGCGCTCATCATCGCAGCGACAAGAGCTAGGCTTCGCTTGACCGATTTCATCTACAGCACTGCGCACCGAATGGTTGTAGTGGCACTATAATCCAGTTTTGAGAAGTTGAACAGATTAGGTCTGCTTTGGGTCAAAATGCGAAGAACTCAGAGTGAGCAAAGTCAGCCCGCTCTACTCCGCCAAGCGGACCTCAATGAAAGGTGTCGCCACTTCGCTGATGGGCCAGCAGCAGACATTGATCAGAGACGAAAACCCAACTTCACCAACGTCGTTGGGGGGCGGACTGACTTCAGTATGCCGGAGCGCAAGCGTGAACTAGCCCACATTGGGAGACCCGTGCGCGTGCTAAACTGCACTGTGCGCGCCAACTAACTTCGGTTCGACAAGAACTGGACGTTTCGCGGAGTAGGCCATGGACGAAAATCGTCGAAACGCACTTTCCACGGAATACGGCGAGGTCTGCAGCAACTTTCGGACGCTGACCGACATCCGGTTCAAGTTGCTGGGTCTACTGCCGATCGCGACCGCCGTAGCCATTGCGCTCAAAGTCGACCACATTGATGGCCGGAGCTTTGTGTTCTCGTTGTTTGGCCTGATCGCAACGATCGGGCTCGTGACCTACAATACGAGAAATGACGAGCTGTATGATGAACTCGTGAGACGTGCCGCATACATTGAACGAAGCCTTGGTCTCGCGGATGGAGCATTTGCCAACCGCCCGCGCGCGTCGCTCAAGTTTCGTCTTTTCGGCATCCCATGGAAAGTCGACCACCGAGTAGGTATCGGCACGATTTACCTTGCGTCCATCGCTGTTTGGCTTTTCCTGGTCTTGGCGTCGTTGTCGGCTTGGCTGGCTCCGGAGGCCTCGGTATTGGCTACGCTGGCTGCTTTTGGGCTCGCAGTCATTGCGACCTGGTGGGCGAGGACGTGGATCAAGCGTAAGAAGAAAGAGGTCGATGAGGAAAAGAGATCCTTGGCCATCGAGGCCGTTCAAAAGGCGTTCTCAACCGATTTGTCGCGAGGCACGGCGGACGGGGGGCTGATAGATTTGTGCTTCAAGCTCGCGGACGAGAAGACGCGCGAAATCATCGCCAAACGGGCTCAGTTCTATGCCGGAATCGATCGCGACTCCTCAATCTACTACCCGCCGGGCGTCTCAAAGGAACAGGCTGCATGTCACTTGGTGGCGCTACTCACGGATTTGCCACCGCGGTGGCTGTTCGATTGCGCCACAAATCGAAGAGGAGACATGCCAGAGAAAAGTCCCGTATTGTTCCCGCCCCGCGCTGACGAGGTAAGGTGATAGCGCATTGATTTTCCGCTTTGGGTCAGAAGCACCAGCCTGGACCTTTAGCCGACGACTTCCGGTCTGGCACCAGCTTCGGAAGTTCTCTCGCCGCGCGGAAAGTGGCGCGATGGGCCAAGGGGCGACATTGTCCGCGAGCGGCTGGCGCCAGAACAAATGTGAGATAGTTCATATCGGGCGCGTCGCCGACGTGTTGCCATTCCGATGTTTCCGGCGAAACTTCATTTCTTTCGCCACCGTGGCCGGTGCGTATCGCGCTACGGTTCGGACTGTGCGGGAGGCGTTGAATGGTCAATATCAAAGTTCCTCTTAATCCAGTGCAGAAACGCGGCTTGTGGCCGCCCAAAGGCGGGCGCGAATATCCGGTCTTGGATACGGACGACTGGTGGAAAATTGCGGCGCGCGAGCACATAGATGCGTGGGCGTTAATCGAGTTCAATTTCCAAACGCACGTTCCTGAGGAGGTGAATTGGTATTTGCGAGAGCTCGTGGGTTGCCGCCACAGCCGTGACGGGGGGCGCAATTACGCGTTTATCGGGGCTGACCCGAAGCTGCGCAAAATCTATCTTCCCGCTATGCCGCCTCCGCCCCCACCTGCACCCATACCCTGGCCCGACAAACTCAAGAAGCTCCAGTACGAGGTGGAGCATTCGAACGATCCACAAAAGGAACGGTTCCTCTGCATGCTCAAGGCGATGGAGAACCGCCGTGATGATCGCGTGATCTTTTGGTCCACCATAGCCCCGGGCCCCGAGTGGGTTGCTCCGCTTGGCGTTGAGGGAAGAGGGATTGGGAAAGCGTTGATCGATTCGCAGTGGCTCTATAAAAATATAAAGACTGTGCGGGATGTGGACCTTCTTCCGTATGGCAACGGATTACCGAGAAGCGATACTTTCGTGATCAGCTTCCACAAGTATCTGTTTGAAACGGCTTCGCCTTCCGTCGGCATACTGCGCGCGGCGAACGCAGAAATTGTCAAGACGCATGTCATGTTGGATCGTTGGGCGAACCAAAGCATGGGTGGAAGTGCGTCGATGCCGACGTGTTATCGCGCAATCAAAGAATTTATTCGCTTACAGGAGCAAAGTGATTACCCGTCTGTGATCAACTGCATCGTGACAACTGGCGCGTAGCCAGTTCCCTGGGCGGATGACTGCACCAATCCCCACCGCTTCAACGATTGCGGAGTCATCTGCTTCGGCGGCGTTAAGTCCACCGACACGTACCTCGCACTCGCAATTCACCACTTCAACAAAGAGATCATCGGCTGGCTGGAACCGGCGGCAAACAGCATCTCACATTTAGTTTGATCACCTCGTCGGTGGGCCGCTGGAGATGCAACGACACGTCGAGGTCGAGCGCTTTTTTTGGCGGTCTTGAAGTTGATCACCAATCGAATTTGGTCGGCGCCTGAATAGGCGGGTTGTAGCCCTTCATATTGGGTACGCTGGAACGCGACCGATGTCTCAATCGGGTCAAAATGCGAAGAACGCAGAGTGAGCAAAGTCAGTCCGCTCCACCCCACCAAGCGGGCCCCAATGAAAGGTGTCGCCACTTCGCTGATGGCGAGAAGCGGACATTCCCGTTTGGAGCCTGAGTGTGCTAGCCTGAGGCACCATGCCCACACCTGCCGAAGCAGTAAGAACCTACATCTTGGCCAAGGACGGCAACCGACCGTTCTTGATGAGGCAGGCGTTCTCTGAAGACATTGCACTCGAAATGGTGGTCAAGACCGACGCCATTTCATTCCCCAACACGGCTTCCGGCTTGAACGCCGTGGAAGAAATCTTGGTGCGTCGTTTTGGTGTCGAATACGAGAACATCTACACGTTCTGCCTATCCCGGCCTTCCGAAACGGACCGAGCGCGCTTTCAGTGCCATTGGTTGGTGGGGATGTCCGCCAAGGCCAGCGGGCAACCGCTGCGAGTTGGATGTGGACGTTACGACTGGCATTTCAATGAGCACGGAAAAGTGGTGAGGCTGGTGATCACCATTGAAGTCATGAAAGTCTTATCTGGCGCCGAACTCGATGGCGTGATGCGCTGGCTATCTTCGCTTCCCTATCCGTGGTGCAGTCCGTCTCAGGCTCTCCTGTCATTTCCTCCGCAGAACGACCTGCGCGAGGTTGAAGCCTACTTGAAGCAGGCTCAGTAATCTCCGCGGTCGAACTACGATTGGCCAATAAGGTTGACGTCCCGAAGTTGAAGCTTGCTGTATGTCGCCTTCGGGTCAATCGCGTCAATATGGCCGCGTGCCGCTCCCTTCCGGTCTGCCGCTGTGAACGGAAATCGTCAGACTGCGCGGGCATGTCACCCGCGGGCCATAACCGGACCTGTTCACTCGATGACCTTGTCGGCACTGGCCGCGAGTGCAGGAGAGACGGAAAGGCCCAGCTGCCTGGCCGTCTTCAAGTTGATGGACAGATCGAATTTGGTCACTTGGTAGAATGGAATATCGCCAGCTTTTGCTCCGCGGAGAATTGCGTCGATGTTGTTGGCAGCGCGCTGATACAATTCGACTAGATCAAAGGAGTAGGCCATTAGGCCCCCGGCTTCGACGGATTCGGTGAACGCGAAAATCGCCGGAAGTCTCGCGTCGGTCAGCAACTTGGCGATCAAAGCGCTGTTTTGAAAAGTTTCAGGGGAGTCGACCACCATGACTGCATTTGCGCCTTCGCCGGAAAGGCTCTCTACCGCTGCCCGCCAGTCATTTTCTTGAGCACCAACATCCAGTAGCGACACCGCGATAGGTAGGCCAGCCTCCTGGGCCGCTGCGGGGATAGGCGAACCCTTGACGAGCCCGCTGTATTGGATGTGAAGAGCGAGCAAGCCAAGTTTTGATATTGAAGGAAAGATTTCGCGCAGCAGTGCAATCCGTTTTCCATGAATCGATGGACCGGCATCGATGCTGGCTCCCGTGAAATTGCTGCCCGGGTGAGCCAGACTTTCGGCAATCCCCAATCTAACGGGGTCGGCAGTTATCGTTACGATTGGAATACGCGATGTCAGTTTCTTGAATATGAGTGCGCCAGGACCACCGAGGAGAATGACATCCGGGTTGCTGCTAACGATTTCCGTCGCCAAGGCTTCGAGGCCGGACGTATTTTGCTCTCGACCATAACTTTCGACTGTGAGGTTTTGTCCCTCGATCTGTCCCAACCGTCGCAGTTCCGCGAAGAGGGCTCGAGGATATCTTTTCCCGCTCTGATCGTGCCAGTCCGCGCTCGGCTCTGATGGGACGAAAATAGCAAGACGTTTCTTCTTGGTGCTCCCCGCGGCCGCAGCCAGCTGCGGCGATGCTACCGCACCACAAACGGCACAGAGAAAAGCACGCCGCCTCATGTTCGCCCCCTAGCCAGAGTCTAGGTCAACGCATCTTAGCGTCTAAAAGGCCATACTGAAAATCAAAGGTGGCTCTGCGATGTCCGGGTTGGGTCAAAAGCGTCGGTTTGGCGCTCAGGGGCAAACTTCCGCTCTGCCGCCATCACCCGACATAGCTGCACCGCGTCAACGGAAGCGATGGGGCACGAGCGGAAGTGCCTAGCCGCTCCATATCGGCCGCCGTCGGTCATCCCTGAACGAACAGCTTACTTTTCTCTCGTCTCCGGCCTATTCTTGGTGTCCTTCTGCGATGAGCGCGTTTGGGAAGAAATGTGGTCTATCGGGCGGAGAAGACGGCGTTGCGCTATCTCTTCGAAGACTATGTATTGGACACGGACCAGCGCGAGCTGCGCTGCGGAGCCGAGCTGATTGCTACTGCGCCGCAAACGTTTGACTTGCTCCTTTACCTCATTCGCAACAGGGAGCGGGTTGTCAGCAAGGACGATCTCCTCGGTGCGGTCTGGAGTGGTCGCATCGTCTCAGATGCCGCGCTCACGACGCGCATGAATGCAGCTCGCAGCGCAATTGGCGACACGGGCGAGAAACAGCGCCTGATCAAGACGATGCCCCGCAAGGGTTTCCGCTTCGTTGGCGCGGTGCAGGAGGCGCAAAGGCCCACAACCGTCCCCCTTGGCCAAGTGGCGCAGAACGATGATACGGCGCAGAGGTCGCTTTCACCACCTCGCCTTTCCATCGTTGTGTTGCCCTTCGTCAATCTCAGCAGCGCCCCCGAGCAGGACTACTTTGTCGATGGTGTGACCGGGAGCCTCACCACGGATTTATCACGCATCAGTGGCTCATTTGTTATCGGCCAACACACCGCGTTCACCTACAAAGGCAAATCGGTCGATGTCAGGCAGATTGGTCGTGAGTTGAATGTTCGCTACGCGCTTGAAGGCTCGGTGCAGCGTTGCGATAATCGTCTCCGGGTGAATGTTCAATTGATCGACGCGACGACGGGCAATCATTTGTGAGCCGACCGCTTCGACAAGCCCTTCGCCGATCTGCTCGATATGCAGGACGAAATCGTAGCAAGGATTGCGCGGACCTTAGACAACCAGCTCATCGTGGCCGAGGCGCGTCGCGCGGCAAGAACGTTGAATCCCGATGCCATGGATCTCTATTTCCAGGGCCGCCATTCTTGCAATAGGGGGGTGACACTCGAGAATTTGACAGAAGCTCGCAATTCCTTTGAACGGGCTCTGGCGACTGATCCGCAAAATGTCGACGCCATGAGCTGGAGCGCGTTGGTCGAGACAGTGCTTGTCGCGGCGTTCTTGAAAGACAACGAGCCTCCGCATCTGGCAGCGGCAGAGACCATGGTGCTAAAGGCGCTCCGCCTTGCTCCGGACCATGCCTGGGCTCATTTCACCTTGGCAATGGTGCTCATCTATACGAACCGGACGGCCCAAGGCGTGGCTGAGTGCGAGCGAGCCTTGGCCCTGGATCGCAATCTGGCTGACGCTCACGAGATGATGGGTCAGGCCAAATTTTATATGGGTTGCGGTGCGGATACCGAGTTCCACGTCAACGAAGCACTGCGCCTTTCCCCTCGCGATATCTCCGCCTTCCGATGGATGAATACGGCGGGCTTTGCCAAGCTCCAGATCGCAGCAGACGCTGAAGCGGCCGCTTGGTGTGCCCGAGGAATCGAGGCCAACCGAAACTATCCGCTGCTGCATTTCGGGTACGCTGCAGCGCTCGCGCTTCTTGGGAGGCTGGACGAGGCGCAAGTGGCCGCCAAAACCGGACTTGCACTTGATCCAACATTTACGATCCGTCGCGTCAGAAACGTTCCAGTGCGCGGCGACGCGAATTTCGTTGCAGGAGCCAGGCGCTTGGTTAGGGGATTGTACATCGCCGGAGTACCGGAGGGGTGATGCCGGCGATCGGTCTATCGCGTTACTATGGCCGCGTGCCGCTCTCTTCCGGTTTACCCCTGTGAACGGAAATCGTCGGACTGCACCGCCATGTCTCACACGGGCCAGGAGGCGACGTTCCCTGCTGGCCTCATAAGACCCGATATGACAGAGAGGCCACCATCTGAGGGCGGCCTCTGCTGCGTGCGTGAATTGGTCAGTTCTTGTACCCCATACTGCTACAGACCGCGTATTGATAGTTGGGGTTTGCACCTTGCGCCCATAACCCTTGTTTGCATTCCACGTACGTCCTGGCCTTGGCTGGCGCAAACGCCCTTATATCCGGGTCAAGCACTTTGGCATGCGCACCCGAGTAAAATATCTCTGTCGATGGAGTGTTCGGCCTCGTAGTTTTCTTCACGGCGTTGGCGGGTGCATTCGACAAAATGGCGACAGCTAAGCCCACAAGGAACAGCGAGGAAAATCTCATAGTAATGTCCTCCACAACTCCACCTCGAAGTGGGCGACTATTCAAGAGAGCTACAAGCAGTGGTGGCGTCGATTAAACATAACAACCTTATTCCCGAAGGGCAATGGACGGAGTTGCTCCAATGTCGCCACGGGTCAAAAGCGGTCTTCGAGGAGCAGTGCTTGGCAGGTCGGTTTATGGGCCAGAAGCCGACGCAAGCCGTCATCGACGTGGCGCCAGGATATCGAATTCAGAGGTTGCCAATCGGTCGGCGGCCGAGATGGCGTGTCCTGATGGACGCCTGCTGCACACCCGCTGCCATGATGACATCATGCCCCTGTTTTGCCCGACGGGTCAAATCGATTTCGTAAAATCGAAAAAGCCCAATGCCGACAAGGGCCGGCTACTGTGCATGGGGTTGTTTTCGCGAATTTTGTTTGTCGGTCCCGATATCCGGGCCGGACCCCAATCTCGTCAGGTCCGGTGTGGCCCGAGCACTGGCCTCAGCTATCGACCTTCAGCGCGGCAATGAAGGCTTCCTGCGGGATGTCGACCTTGCCGAACTGCCGCATCTTCTTCTTGCCTTCCTTCTGCTTCTCCAGAAGTTTCCGCTTACGCGTGATGTCGCCGCCGTAGCACTTTGCGGTGACGTCCTTGCGCAGCGCGCGCACCGTCTCGCGCGCGATCACCTTGCCGCCGATCGCCGCCTGGATCGGGATCTGGAACATGTGCGGCGGGATCAGCTCCTTCATCTTCTCGACCATCGCGCGGCCGCGCCCCTCCGCGCGGGTGCGATGCACCAGCATCGACAGCGCGTCGACCGGCTCGTTGTTGACCAGGATCTGCATCTTGACGAGATCGGCCACCTTGTAGTCGGTCAGGTGATAGTCGAACGAGGCGTAGCCTTTCGAGACCGATTTCAGGCGGTCGTAGAAGTCGAACACGACTTCGTTGAGCGGCAGATCGTACTTCACCATGGCGCGGGAGCCGACATAGGTCAGCTCCTTCTGCGCGCCGCGGCGATCCTGGCACAGCTTCAACACGCTGCCGAGATATTCGTCGGGAGTGAGGATGGTGGCCTCGATCCAGGGCTCCTCGATATCGGCGATCTTGACCACGTCGGGCATGTCGACGGGATTGTGGATCGAGATCTCCTGGCCGTCGGTCAGGTGCATCTTGTAGATCACGCTTGGCGCGGTCGCGATCAGGTTGAGGTCGAACTCGCGCGACAGCCGCTCCTGGATGATCTCGAGGTGCAATAGCCCGAGGAAGCCGCAGCGGAAGCCGAAGCCCAGCGCAGCCGAGGTTTCCATCTCGTAGGAGAAGCTCGCGTCGTTGAGGCGCAACTTGCCCATCGCCCCGCGCAGCGTTTCGAAGTCATTGGCGTCGGCCGGGAACAGGCCGCAGAACACCACCGGGATCGCCGGCTTGAAGCCCGGCAGCATTTCGGTGACCGGCTTCCTGTCGTCGGTGATGGTGTCGCCGACGCGGGTGTCGGCGACTTCCTTGATCGCCGCGGTGATGAAGCCGATCTCGCCGGGGCCGAGCTCGTCGACCTGCTCCATCTTCGGGGTGAAGAAGCCGACGCGCTCGACGTCATACGCCGCGCCTGTGCCCATCATGCGGATGCGCTGGTTCTTCTTCATGACGCCGTCGACCACGCGGATCAGCACGACTACGCCGAGATAGACGTCGTACCAGCTGTCGACCAAGAGCGCCTTCAAGGTCGCCTCGCGGTCGCCCTTCGGCGGCGGCAGGCGGGTGACGATGGCTTCCAGCACGTCGGGGACGCCGAGGCCGGTCTTGGCCGAGATCATCACGGCGTCGGAGGCATCGATGCCGATGACGTCCTCGATCTGCTGCTTGATCTTCTCGGGTTCGGCCGCGGGAAGGTCGACCTTGTTCAGGACCGGGACGATCTCGTGATTGTTGTCGAGCGCCTGGTAGACGTTGGCGAGCGTCTGCGCTTCGACGCCCTGGCTGGCGTCGACCACCAGCAGGGAACCCTCGCAGGCCGCCAGCGACCGCGAGACTTCGTAGGCGAAGTCGACATGGCCGGGCGTGTCCATCAGGTTGAAGATGTAGTCCTTGCCGTCCTTGGCGTGGTAGGCGAGGCGGACCGTCTGCGCCTTGATGGTGATGCCGCGCTCGCGCTCGATGTCCATGGAATCGAGCACCTGCTCCTTGCCCGCCATTTCGCGGTCGGTGAGGCCGCCGGTCATCTGGATCAGGCGGTCGGCCAGCGTCGACTTGCCATGGTCGATATGGGCGACGATGGAGAAGTTGCGGATGTTGGAAATGGGGACGGTCGTCATGGGCGCGGGATACCACTCACATCCCCGTGCGGCAACCATATTGCTGTATTTTCAGGGCCTTTCTTCACGCCAAGCTGATTCCACGAGGGCCCAAAACGCGCTACGCAACGGCCCATGTCCAGGCTCATGTCCACGACCTCGATCCCCTCCGCCCGAACACGCGTAAAAGCCCGGGTGAGCTTTAACCGCTTCCGGGCCTGGCTGGTTGCCTGCGCGATCCGGCCCGAAGCGCGGCTCTGGCTGGTGATCCAGCTCGCCATCCTGCATGCCGTGATCTGGACCTTCATCCTGATCAATCTCAAGGCAGCGCAGGACGTTCACATGGACGTCGCAGAAGCCTATGGCTGGGGCCAGGAGTTCCTGTGGGGCTACGGCAAGCACCCGCCGCTGTCGGGCTGGGTCGCCGGCCTCTGGTTCAAGGTGTTCCCGGCGGCGGACTGGGCGACCTATGCGCTGGCGATGGCGACCGTCGGCGTCGGCATGGTGATCTGCTGGCTGCTGAGCTTGCGCGTCGTGGACGCGCGGCGTGCGTTCCTGGTCGTGGTGATGGTCGCGCTCTACCCGATCTTCAATTTCAAGGGTTTCAAGTACAACCCCGACCTGCTCCAACTCGTCACGCTGCCGCTGCTCGTGCTCGCCTATCTCAACGCCTTCGAGAAGCGGACCTGGCAGTCCGGTATCTGGTTCGGGCTCGCCGGCGCGCTGGCGCTGATGACCAAATACTGGGTGCTGACCATGATCGGCGCCATTGGCCTTGCCGCGCTGATCCATCCCGACCGGCTGCGATTCCTGCTGTCGCCGGCGCCGTGGGTGGCGATCGCGACAATGGTCGTGGCGATGATCCCGCACATCGTCTGGCTTGCCGGCGTGCATTTCGTGCCGCTGACCTATGCCGGCGATACCTACAGCCTCGATGACAGCCGCCAGGTCCATCAGCTCGTGGCGGGCTACGCCCTGCATAATCTGGCGCTGCTGGCGTTGCCGGTGGCGCTGGCCGCGCTCGCAATGGCGCTGGTGCCGCATTGGTTCACGTTGCTGTTGCGCGCACCGTTACGCATCGTCACGCGTGCCTGGGGGCGCGGCGCCAATCCCGGCGTCAATGTTGCGCAGGCGTTGAACGTCTGGATCATCCAGATCATCGTCGCGGTCGGCCCGCCGCTCGGCGCGCTGGCCTTCAGCATCTACATGAAGACCGATTGGGGCATCTCGCTGTTCTTCCTGGTACCCTTGGCGCTGGTCGCGATCCCGGCGCTGCGGGTGCAGAGCGCGGCCCTGTTCAACATCGCCGTGATCTGGCTCCTGCTCAGCGTCGCCACGCTCGCCGCCTCGCCCTGGATCGCCGCGCGCGAGATGGCCGCTAATGCCGGCAACACGGCGACCTACGGCGCGCGCTCGGAGCTAGCGCATGAATTGACGCAGGCCTGGCACACGCGTTTCGGCTCGCGCTGGGCGGTCGTTGCCGGCACCATGGAGTCGATCCAGCCGATGGTGTTCTACAGCCCCGACCATCCGGCCGCGTTGATGCCGCTCGAAGCCTGGGATTCCGGGCTGACATCGCGCGAGGATGCCAAGAAGTATGGTTTCATCGGCGTGTTCGATCCGACCGATGGCCGCCTCCCGGCGTTCGAGAAATGGGTCTCGGAGATCGCGCCGAACGCCGAGCGCATCGTGATGACGACGCGCCGCTTCACCCACGGCAAGGCCGGCCCGGCGATGAGCTGGAATATCTACATCGCCCCGCCGGCGAAGTGATTGCGGCGTTGTCGGTCCCGTAGGGTGGGCAAAGCGACTTGTCCGCCATAGCTCGAAGAGCGACGGCGGAAGCGTGCCCACCACTTCTGTGGCGATTGTCGCGAGATGGTGGGCACGGCGCTTCGCGCCTTTGCCCACCCTACGGCGCCGAGCGCGTGGCTCAGATCCCTTCCTCGTTGAACTTGCTTTCAACGAGCTCGGTAATCGCCGCAAGCGCAGCCTGGGCATCATCACCGGCGGCGGCGACCGTGATCGTCGTGCCCGGTCCTGCGGCCAGCATCATCAGGCCCATGATCGAGGTGCCGCCGACGGTCTCGCCGCCGCGCGTCACCCACACCTGCGCGTTGAAGCGCTCCACCGCCTGGACGAACTTCGCCGAGGCGCGGGCGTGCAGGCCGCGCTTGTTGATGATCAGGAGGTCTTTGGAAATGGCTCCCGCCGGCACGCCTGTCCCGGCCTGGTTTCCGAGCGGCGCGTCGTCGCTCATTTGCCGGCGAGCACGCGGCTGGCAATGGTGACGTATTTGCGACCCGCTTCCTGGGCCATCGCGATCGCGTCGGGCAACGGACGCTCCTCGCGCACCTTGGCAAGCTTCACCAGCATGGGAAGGTTGATGCCCGCGAGCACTTCGACCTTCGGCCGGCTCATGCAGGATATTGCAAGGTTCGACGGCGTGCCGCCGAACATGTCGGTGAGGATCGCGACGCCGTCGCCGGAATCGACGCGGTTGACCGCCTCGATGATGTCGCTTCGGCAGAGATCGGAATCATCTTCGGCACCGATCGTGATCGCTTCGATTTGCTTTTGTGGGCCCATGACATGCTCAAGCGCTGCCTTGAATTCGTCGGCAAGGCGCCCGTGGGTCACAAGTACTAGACCAATCATCGGAAAACTCCTCGCGGGCGCTTTTGGTGCACCGCACGAACGCGCCACTTTGACCATCCAGAGCCCCCGCGCAAGAGGGGATGTTGCGTATCTCCCTGAAACTAGACGGATGGATGAGGGGAGCTGCGCCGGTCTATTCGGTCGCGATAGTGGGGTTCATATGGTTACCATTTCCCTTCAAACAATCGCCTGAAGGGTTAACGGAAGATGAACTCTTGGTAGTGGTCAAGGCCGCAACAACCAAAGGGAGGGGCGAATAGTCGCGCCCGACGGGGATTCGCGGTATTTCGACACCGAAAATGCTTGTTTTCAGCGATTCCGCCGCAGGCAGCCGTTCTGCGTCGGCGGCGTCCAGATCGACCACGAGGCCGACGGTCGCATGCTCCACGAAGTCGCAGCGGCGGATTCCCAGTCCCCGAATCTCGATCAGGCCGGCCAGCAGCGGCGCGGGGCGGACTTCAATTTCGTCGCCGACTGTCGCCAGATGGACACGGTCATCGCCGACCAGAACGGCCCTTTCGACCACGCCAGCGCGTCCCGCCATGATCAAATCGAAGGCAAGGCGCGACTTGCCGGAGCCTGAGGGCCCGCGGATCAGCACCGCCAGAGTCCCGACCTTGACTGCGGAGGCGTGAACGCTGGGGCCACCGTCGCTCATAGCGCCGGCAGCCTCACCACGAACCGCGCGCCGACAACCGTAGGCGCTCCGTCCTCGTCCACAGGGCCCGGGCGGTTCTCGGCCCAGATGCGTCCGCCATGGGCATCGACGATCTGCTTGGAGATCGACAGGCCGAGGCCGGAGTTCTGGCCAAAGCCCTGGTGCGGACGGTCGGTGTAGAAGCGCTCGAAGATGCGCTCCAGCGCGTCGTCGCGGATGCCGGGACCGTCGTCGTCGACCACGATCTCGATCTCGGAGCGGACGCGGCGGCAGGTGAGGCGCACCTTGCTGCCGGGCTCGGAGAACGATTGCGCGTTGGAGAGCAGGTTGGAGACCACCTGCCCGAGCCGTGAATCGTGGCCCGTCACGGAGAACGCGTCGGTCGCGCCGCGGCCCTCGAAGCGCGTTTCGACCGCGACGTCATGGCCGAGCTTGGTTTCATTGGCGACGGACACGAGCGTCGTCAGCAGGCGGCGCAGGTCGACCCGGACCGCATCCTGGCGCTGCAATTCGGCGTCGAGGCGGCTGGCGTCGGAGATGTCGGAGATGAGGCGGTCGAGCCGCTTGACGTCATGCTCGATCACCTCGAGCAGGCGCGCGCGGCTGGTCTCGTTGCGCGCCAGCGGCAGCGTCTCGACCGCGGAGCGCAGCGAGGTCAGCGGGTTCTTCAGTTCATGCGCGACATCGGCGGCGAACATCTCGATCGCCTCGATGCGGCTGTAGAGCGCGCTGGTCATGTCGCGCAGCGCGCCGGACAGGTGACCGATCTCGTCGCGGCGCCGGGTGAAGTCGGGAATCTCGATGCGGGCCTTGATGCGGCGGCGGACGCGCTCGGCGCTGTCGGCGAGCCGGCGCACCGGACCTGCGATCGTGCTGGCGAGCAGCAGCGACAGCATGATCATGACCGCGGCAGCGACGCCGCCGACCTTCAGGATCGCCAGGCGCTCGGCGGTGACCATCTGGTCGATGTCGTCGCCCTGCGTCGACAGCATCAGGGCGCCGTGGATGGCGCGCGAGCGCAGCACGGGGACTGCGACCGAGACGATCACCTCGCCGCGCGAATTGACCCGCACCATCGAACGCTTCTGGCCCTGGAGCGCGTCGCTCACTTCCGAATAGCCATTGCCGTTCTCTCGCCCGAGCTCGCGATACAGCGGCAGGTCACCGCGGTTGATCCAGAGGCGCACCGAAGTCAGGCCGCGCTCGATCACGCCGGGCTTCTGCGATGGCGGCGGCAACGGGAAGATCAGCACGTTCTCGAGGTCGCGGCTGTCGAGCAGCACCGTCCCGTTGGGATCGAATATCCGCGCGCGGGTCTTGGTCGGCGAGATCAGTGTGCGCAGCACGGGGGCCACGCGCTCCGGGCTGATCGGGAAGTTCAGCGCCGAATAATCGTCGGATTCGCCGTAGCTGTCGCCGAGCTTCAGATCGAGCAGGCGGTCAGGATCGACCGTGATCGCGTTGGTCTGCACGGTCGCCGACGCTCCGATGGCACCGGCGATGATCTCGGCCTGCACCAGCAGGCTCTGCGCACGCGCGTCGATCAGGCCGGCGCGGAACTGCGAGAGATAGAGAATGCTCGCGACCAGCGCGACGAGGCCGGCGAGGTTGAGCGAGACGATGCGGCGGGTCAGGCTCGAGAAGGAGAGCGCGAAGAAATACTGACCGGCACGCGTCAGCCAGGAGAACGGTCGCCAACCTTGCGCGGCCGGCTTGTCGTCGGCGACGTGCTCCGGTACGCCGTCGGATGCGATATCCCCGGCATTCTGGTTCTCGTCAGGCTGCGTTCGGTCAAGCAATGCTTACGCCCGCGTTAGGACATCTCGTGCGAAGGGTCCCCGCATCCTAGAGCCATCCCGGTCCCGATGGAACGAGAACCGGCGATGCTCTCAGTCTTTCGTGAAGGCGCGTGAGCCTCAGGCTTCCTTGAAGCGGTAGCCGACGCCGTAGAGCGTCTCGATCATCTCGAACTCGTTGTCGGTCACCTTGAACTTCTTGCGCAGCCGCTTGATGTGGCTGTCGATGGTGCGGTCGTCGACATAGACCTGGTCGTCATAGGCGGCGTCCATCAGCGCGTTGCGGCTCTTCACCACGCCGGGCCGGGTTGCCAGCGCCTGGAGGATCAGGAATTCGGTGACGGTCAGCGTCACCGGCTCGTTCTTCCAGGTGCAGGTGTGCCGTTCGGGGTCCATGCGCAGCAGGCCGCGGTCGAGCGCCTTGGCATCGTTCTCCTTCGGCGCGACGGTCGGGTCCTTCGGTGCAGAGCGGCGCAGCACGGCCTTGACGCGCTCGACCAACAGGCGCTGCGAGAACGGTTTGCGGATGAAGTCGTCGGCGCCCATCTTGAGGCCGAACAGCTCGTCGATCTCTTCGTCCTTGGAGGTCAGGAAGATCACCGGCAGGTCGGATTTCTGCCGCAGCCGGCGCAGCGTTTCCATGCCGTCCATGCGCGGCATCTTGATGTCGAGGATGGCAAGATCGGGCTGGGTGGTGCGGAAGCCGTCGAGCGCGGAGGCGCCGTCGGTGTAAGTCATGATGCGATAGCCTTCGGCCTCCAGCGCGATCGAGACGGATGTGAGAATGTTGCGGTCGTCGTCGACCAAAGCGATTGTGGGCATGAGCCTCTGCTTTCTGCTTTCCGTTTGGGTCGTGGCTTGAAACGGCGAGCAATTCACTGATGCGCCGCATACACGGGTGCCGAAGTCGGCGGTCGAACCTTGTCACCGAGCAATGCAAGCTGGGCTGAAGTGTGACCAAGTTCCACGAAGCGCAGCAGATTCGCCGCGTTTCGACCCATAACCTGACCCCCGTTTACCCGAAAAAAGACCTCCCTTGCAACCACCTGACCCGAGAAAGCCGATGCACCCGACCCCCGACTTCGACCCTGGAAAGCTCGCCAAATCGCTGCTCAGGCGCTCGCGCCAGGGGGCGCTGGCAACGCTGATGGCCGGCAGCGGCGATCCCTATTGCTCCCTGGTCAATCTGGCGAGCCACCCCGACGGCTCGCCGATCCTGCTGATCTCGGGCCTGGCCGTGCACACCAGGAACATCCTGGCGGATCACCGGGTCTCCCTGATGCTGGACGAACGCGCGGCCGGCGATCCGCTGGAGGGTGCCCGAATCATGCTGTCCGGCCGGGCGGAACAGGCCGATGCCGACAAGGATCTGCTCCAGCGGCGGTATCTCAATGCCCATCCCTCGGCCGAAGCGTTTGTTTCGTTTAAGGATTTCTCTTTCTTCAGAATTCGGCCCACGGGAACCCATCTGGTCGCCGGCTTCGGCCGCATCGTCGATCTCAAGCCCGAGCAGTTCCTGACGGACCTTACCGGTGCCGAGGATCTGCTGGCGGCGGAGGAGGGGGCGGTCGCGCACATGAATGCCGACCACCGCGACGCCATGGGTCTCTATGCAACAAAACTCCTCGGCGCGGCGGAGGGCGACTGGCGCTGCACCGGCTGCGACCCCGAAGGCCTCGACATGCAGGATGGCCAGACTGCGCTGCGGCTGGACTTCCCGGAGCGGGTGACTGACGGCACGGCGCTGCGCAAGATGCTGGTCCGCCTTGCTGGCAAAGCGCGCGCGAAGGTGGACTAGCGCGCAACAATTTGAACGCTGCCCCCCATCGCTGCGACCCAAGACCGTAATGGTTCGAAGTCGGCAGCGAGAGGGTTCATGACACGCCGTCGTTTGACGCTGGTTGCGGGTTTGGCGCTCGCGATCATCGCATCGCTTGCCACGCCCAGCTTTGCCCAGAAAGGTCTCGCCGCGGAGAGCGCGCGGATCAACGCACTCCGAAGCGCCGGCAAATATTCGGAGGCGCTGCCGCTGGCGCAGGCCATGGTGGCGTCTCTCGAGAAGACCACCAACAATCGTGATCTCGCGGGCGCGCTCAACAACCTCGCGCAGATCTACGCCGACCAGGGTCACGACGACCAGGCCGAGCCGCTCTACAAGCGCGCCATCGCACTGATGGAGAAGGGGACCGGTCTCGACAGCGTCGAGGTCGCGCCGGTGCTGAACAACCTCGCCGCGCTCTATCAGAGGCAGAGCCGCTTTGCGGAGGCCGAGCCGCTGTTCAAGCGTGCGCTCGCCGTGCGCGAGAAGGCGCTGTCGCGCGAGCATCCCGACGTCGGTCAGTCCCTCAACAATCTCGCCACATACTACGTCAAGCAGCAGCGTCAGGCCGAAGCCGAGCCGTTGTTTCAGCGCGCGCTCGCGATCTACCAGAAGGCCGGTGGCCCCGAGCATCCGGCGGTCGCGACGCTCCTGAACAATCTCGGCCAGCTCGATCGCGACCTCAACCGCGATGCGGATGCCGAGGCGCCGATCAGGCGCTCGCTCGCGATCCGCGAAAAAGTGCTGGGACCGGACCATCCCGACGTCGCGCGCTCGCTGAACAATCTCGCCGGTCTCTACGAGCACCAGCAGCGCTATGCCGATGCGGAGCCGCTCTATCGCCGTGCGCTGTCGATCCGCGAACGTGCGCTCGGTCCCGATCATCCGGACGTCACGACCTCGACCAGCAATCTCGCTTATTTCCTCTACGTCTCCGGCCGGAACGCCGACGCGCTGCCGCTCGCGGAAAAGACGCTTGCGACCAATCGCGCGCAGTTGCGCGTCGTGCTGCCGGTCCTGTTCGCCGCGCGACAGCAATATCTGCTGCCTGACGACAGGGCGCTGGACGAGGCGCTTGCCGCGATTCAGCGCGGCACGCAATCCTCCGCTGCCTCCGCCGTGAACAAGCTGGCCGTGCGCCTTGCTGCGGGCAGCGACAGGCTCGCTGAGCTCGTGCGCCGGGACCAGGATCTTGCGGCCGAGTCCGAGGCGCTCGACAAGGCGATCATCGCCGCGGTGTCGAAGCAGTCGGCCCAGCGCGACGTCGCGGCCGAGCAGCGCAGCCAGGTGCGGATCGCGGCGATAGCGAACGAGCGCACAGGCTTGCAGAAGACGCTCGCGGTCGAGTTTCCCGATTATGCGTCGCTCTCCAACCCCCTGCCGCTGGCGGTCAAGGATATCCAGCCCTTGCTGTCGCCCGACGAGGCGATGGTGCTCTACTCCGTCGTCGACAAGCAGAGCTATGTCGTCGCGATCACGCGCGAAGGCGTCGACTGGAAGGAGATTCCGCTCGGCGCGGACGCGCTGACGCAGAAGGTGACTGCCTTCCGCAAGGGGCTCGATGTCGGCAAGGCGCGTGATGCCTCCGGCAAATCAGGGTTGTTCGACCTCGGGCTCGCCAACGAGCTTTATGTCGCGCTGCTCGGCCCGGTCGAAGGGCTGACGAAGGACAAGCGCAACCTGCTGGTGGTGCCGTCGGCCGCGCTGACGGCGTTGCCGTTTCATCTGCTCGTCACGGAGACGCCGCAAGCTGCGATCCCGGACACGCTCGAAGGCTATCGCAGCGCCGCCTGGCTGTTGCGGCGTCAGGCGGTGTCGGTGCTGCCCTCGGTGGTCAGTCTGAAATCGTTGCGTGCCGTCGCGCGTCGGGAGCAGGGCGTGAAGCCGATGACCGGCTTTGGCGATCCCGTGTTCAATCCTGCGCTGGAAGGGCCGGCCGATCGTCGCGCTGCAAGCGGCAAGGTCGCCGCACGCAACATTGCAACAATTGCCTATAGCGATTTTTGGCGCGGGGCCGGCGTCGATCGCGCGCGGCTTGCGCAGGCGCTGCCGCAACTGCCGGATACCGCGGACGAGTTGAACGCGGTAGCAAAGGATGTCGGCGCGGCCGAGGCCGACATCCATCTCGGCCGCGATGCCAGCGAAACGACGCTGAAGCGTGCAGCGCTTGCTCAATACAGCATCATCTACTTTGCCACCCACGGTCTCGTGGCCGGCGATATCAAGGGATTGGGCGAGCCCTCGCTTGCACTCTCCATTCCCGATCGGCCGACGGAGCTGGATGACGGCTTGCTCACGGCAAGTGAAGTCGCTCAGCTCAAGCTTAACGCGGATTGGGTTGTGCTGTCGGCCTGCAACACCATCGCCGGCGACAAGCCCGGCGCCGAGGCCCTGTCGGGGCTGGCGCGCTCGTTCTTCTACGCGGGTGCACGTGCGCTGCTGGTCTCGCATTGGGCAGTGGATTCGGAAGCTGCCACCCGCTTGACCACGTCGACTTTCGAACTGCTCAAGAACGAACCAAAAATCGGCCGTGCCGAAGCTTTGCGCCGCGCGATGTTGACGTACGTTGATGACACCTCGTCACCGCGCAACGCCTATCCCGCGATGTGGGGGCCGTTCGCGCTCATCGGCGAAGGCGAGGTACGATAGGACGGTCCTGCGATTGTGCGTCGCAATAACCACAGGAAACGCGGAATTGCGCATTTGGTTGCGCGATCATTCGTATTTTTTTGATACGCTCGCTCAGAGCTGACATGCGCGGCATTTGGCGCGGTCCTTGAATAAACCAAATCCTGCGAGATCGGCTTGGCAACGCCAGCGTTCACCATTATTACGTCGTTCAACCGAGGCCGGACGGCCTATAATTCACGGTGACTGCGATGGCGCCAAAGCTTGGTCGCGCTGAGTGTCGCGGGTTCTAGGAGGATTTTTCGTGCAAGAGACGGGCGTGCGCAACGGTGCCTTCGGTGCCGACAAATTCGGCTTAAAGAATCTCAAACGGGTTCACTGGAACCTCGGCGCGCCGCAACTCTATCAATACTCACTTTCTGCGGGCGAGGCGGTGCTGTCGGCAGACGGTTCGCTTTGCGCCGACACCGGTGAGTTCACCGGTCGCAGCCCGAAGGACAAGTTCACGGTGCGTGACGCCACCACCGACAAGAAGATGTGGTGGGCCGGCAACCAGTCGATCACCGCAGAGCAGTTCGAGACGCTCTACCAGGATTTCCTCAAGCACGCCGAAGGCAAGAGCCTGTTCGCGCAGGACCTCTATGGCGGCGCCGATCCGGCCTACCGGATCAAGACCCGCGTCTTCACCGAGCTCGCCTGGCACTCGCTGTTCATCCGTACGCTGCTGATCCGCCCCGAGGCGGTCGAGCTGCCGAGCTTCACGCCGGAGCTCACCATCATCGACATGCCGAGCTTCCGCGCCGATCCGAAACGCCACGGCTGCAAGTCGGAGAATGTCGTCGCGATCGATTTCGCCCGCAAGATCGTCCTGATCGGCGGGTCTTATTATGCCGGCGAGATGAAGAAGTCGGTCTTCACCACGCTGAACTACTATCTGCCCGAGCGCGGCGTGATGCCGATGCACTGCTCGGCCAATGTCGGCGCTAATGGCGACACCGCGATCTTCTTCGGGCTATCAGGCACCGGCAAGACCACGCTGTCGGCCGATCCGAACCGCACGCTGATCGGCGACGACGAGCACGGCTGGGGCCCGAACGGCGTGTTCAACTTCGAAGGCGGCTGCTATGCCAAGTGCATCAAGCTGTCGCAGGAGGCCGAGCCTCAGATCTACGCCGCCTCGACGCGCTTCGGCGCGGTGCTCGAGAACTGCGTACTCGACGAGGACACCCGAATCGTCGATTTCGACGACGGTTCCAAGACCGAGAACACGCGCTCCGCGTACCCGCTCGACTTCATCCCGAACGCTTCGCGCACCGGCCGCGCGCCGCAGCCGAAGAACGTGGTGATGCTCGCCGCCGACGCCTTCGGCGTGCTGCCACCGATCGCAAAGCTCTCGCCGGCGCAGGCGATGTATCACTTCCTGTCCGGCTACACCGCCAAGGTCGCCGGTACCGAGCGCGGTCTCGGCAACGAGCCGCAGCCGGAATTCTCGACCTGCTTCGGCTCGCCCTTCCTGCCGCTCGACCCCAGCGTCTATGGCAACATGCTGCGCGACCTCATCGCCCAGCACAATGTCGATTGCTGGCTGGTCAACACCGGCTGGACCGGCGGCAAGTATGGCACCGGCTCGCGCATGCCGATCAAGGTGACGCGCGCGCTGCTCACCGCCGCGCTCGACGGCTCGCTTCGCAACGTCGAATTCCGCACCGACAAATATTTCGGCTTCGCGGTCCCGACCGCGCTGCCGGGCGTGCCGGCCGAGATCCTGAACCCGGTGAACACCTGGAAGGACAAGGACGAGTTCGACAAGACCGCCCGCGCGCTGGTCGGCATGTTCCAGAAGAACTTTGCCAAGTTCGAAGCCCAGGTCGACGCCGAAGTGCGCGCGGCCGCGCCGGACGTGAAGCTCGCGGCGGAGTAATCGCTCGCTCTGTCTTCAATGCAAAAGGGCGGCCGCGAGGCCGCCCTTTTTGTTTCTTCCTTCTCCCCTTGTGGGAGAAGGTGGCGCGAAGCGCCGGATGAGGGGTTGTATCCGCGCGTTCAACTGCAAGAGAAGCGCTCGCGGAGAGAGACCCCTCACCCGTCTCGTCGCTTCGCGACGAGCCACCCTCTCCCACAAGGGGAGAGGGGAAGAGCACCTCACGCCTTGAAATACGCGATCTGCGTCGTGGTCGCGAGCAGCCTGCCGTTCGGCGACCACAGCTCGGCGTTCTGATCGGCATAGCTCTTGTGCATGATCTTCGAATCGGCCGTCGCGAGCACGCGCGTGATGTCCTCGGCGGCGAGCTCCTCGCTGCCGGTGTGGAAATACGTCGTCAGCGACACCGTGCCGAACGGCACCAGCTCGCGCCTGGCGTGGAAGATGCGGCCGAAGAAGGCGTCCGACATCGACATCAGCGACAGCATGTCGAGCTTGCGCGGCGTGCGGTCGCCGATCCAGAGCTTGGAATAGGTGCCAGCGAGCTCGGTCCGCGGCGGGCCGATCCGCATCTCGCCCTCGACGAAGCGGAATTCATACTGGTTGGCCCAGGATGCCGATATCTTCGGGAATGGCAGCGTCGCCTCGAACGCCGTGGCATCGGGATATTGCGCCACCCTGTGCTCCCAGGACGGCCGGCGCTCGGCGAACACGGCGGTGGCGAGCGTAGCGACCTCGCCGCCGCCCTGCGACAGTTCGACGCTCCAGTGCTGGCTGGAGCGATTGGCCTTCACCAGCCGCACGTCCAGATCGAACGGCCCCTTGGCGATCGGCGCGCAGTAATTGACGGTCAGGGCCAGCGGATCGCCGGCGCGCTGCGGATGGTCGATCAGCGCACGCAGGATGGTCGCGGCCGTGGCGCCGCCGAACGGGCCGACAAACGCCCAGTAGTCGTCGCTGGTATGCCCCTGCCAGCTGGAGTCGCCGGCGCTGATGCGGGTGGCGTCGTCGAACGGGTGCGGGAGCTTGGCGTGCATGGGATTAGACCTCTACTGAGCTTCCGTCCCAACGACGAAACTCCATCGTCTCATCACCAGGGCCATATTGCTGCGAACTCAAAACATCGTCTGCCGGATCATCTGTGACCCAGGCATCCGCGACGGAGCCTCCTATGCGCTTCAGCGCAATGATACTCTTGCCGCTGATCAGATCGGCGACGAAGTCGCCGATGGCAGCTTCCTCGTCCTTGCCTGAAAGACTGGCAAGGATGCTGCCGTGCGTGTGCCAGGAGAATCCGTCGAACCCCAGCGTCCAGTCCCCGTCGGGACATATGACCAGCAATCGAAGCTGCCCATCCGGGCTCGTATACTCGCCGACAGGCACGATCGACTCCGGCCAGAAAAAGCTCAAGCCGTAATATGATGCCTATCCTGCCAAATCAATAACCTCGCAGGTAACGCCGATTTCACGTTGCGGAAAATCAGCCTGCCACGTCGCGCAGATCTGGCAGCAGCGGCGTGGTCGGATTGACCGGCACGTTCCAGATTTCCTCGGCATATTCGCGGATGGTGCGGTCCGAGGAGAACCAGGCCATGCGCGCGACATTGAGAATGGAGGCGCGCGTCCAGGCCGGCGCCACCTGCCAGCGTGCGTCGACGCTGCGCTGCGCTTCGTAATAGGAATCGAAATCGGCGCTGACCATGTAGTGGTCGAGATAGCGCAGCGCGTGCGCGATCGATTCGAAGCGGCCGGGATCGCCGGGCGAGAACTCGCCGGTGCCGATCGCATTGATGGCGCGCTGGAGCTTTGGCGAATTGCGGATCACGTCGGAGGCATCCAGCCCCTGCTTGCGGCGGATCATCACGTCGCCGGCCTCCATGCCGAAGATCGCGATATTCTCCGCGCCGACATGGTCGCGGATCTCGATGTTGGCGCCGTCGAGCGTGCCGATGGTGAGCGCGCCGTTCAGCGACAGCTTCATGTTGCCGGTGCCGGAGGCCTCCATGCCGGCGGTCGAGATCTGCTCGGACAAATCGGCCGCGGGAATGATCACCTCCGCAAGGCTGACATTGTAGTCGGGCAGGAAGACGACCTTGAGCTTGCCGCCGATCGCGGGATCGTTGTTGACGACGTCCGCGACGTCGTTGACCAGCTTGATGATCAATTTTGCGTAGCGATAGCTCGCCGCCGCCTTGCCGGCGAAGATCTTCACCCGCGGCACCCAGTTGCCGTTGGGATCGTCCTTCATCGCCTGGTACAGCGCCACCGTCTCGATGATGTTGAGGAGCTGGCGCTTGTATTCGTGAATGCGCTTGATCTGCACGTCGAACAGCGCGGTCGGATCGACCTTGATGCCGAGCCGCTCGCCGATCAGGCGCGCCAGCGCGGTCTTGTTGTGAAGCTTGACGCTGCGGAATTTCTTCTGGAATTCGACGTCGCTGGCGCGGGCTTCGATCAGGCTGAGCTGGGTTGGATCGTCGAGCACGACTTCGCCACAGGTCTCGCGCAGCAGGTCGGTCAGCTTCGGATTCGCCAACATCAGCCAGCGGCGGAAGGTGATGCCGTTCGTCTTGTTGGTGATGCGGCCGGGATAGAGATGGTTGAGATCGTGGAACACGGTCTCGCGCATCAGGTCCGAATGCATCGCCGAAACGCCGTTGATGCGGTGCGAGCCGACGAAGGCGAGCTGGCCCATGCGCACGCGGCGTCCGCTCCTCTCGTCGATCAGCGAAACCGAGGCCCGGAAATCGATGTCGCCGGGCGCGCGCGCTTCGGCCAGCGCGAGATGCTGCACGTTGATGCGGTAGATGATCTCGAGATGGCGCGGCAACAGCTGCTCGAACAGTTCGACCGGCCAGGTCTCCAGCGCCTCGGGCAACAGCGTGTGGTTGGTGTAGGACAGCGTCGCGACCGTGATCTTCCAGGCCTCGTCCCAGCGGAAATTGTGCAGGTCGACCAGGATGCGCATCAGCTCGGTGACGGCGAGGCTCGGATGCGTGTCGTTGAGCTGGACCGCGACCTTCATTGCGAGGCTGCGAAGCTGGCCGTCGGAGGTCAGGTGGCGATTGACCAGGTCCTGAAGCGAAGCGGAGACGAAGAAATACTCCTGGCGCAGCCGCAGCTCGCGTCCCGCCGGGCTCTCGTCGTTCGGATAGAGGAATTTGCAGATGGCTTCCGCGCGCGACTGCTCGGCGCTGGCGCTGACATAGTCGCCCTTGTTGAAGGCGTCGAGCTTCAACGGATCGGGCGAGCGTGCCGACCACAGGCGGAGCGCGTTGACGTGCTGGCCGCGCCAGCCGACGATCGGCGTGTCATAGGCGATCGCCTGCACGGTCTCGGCCGGATGCCAGATCGCGCGGTCGCGGCCCTTGTCGTCGACATGCTCGACGCCACCGCCGAAATGGACGTGATAGATCACCTCGGGCCGCTGCAATTCCCAGGGATTGCCGAAGCTCAGCCATTCGTCCGGATATTCCTGCTGCCAGCCCTGATTGATGATCTGGCGGAACAGGCCGTAATCGTAGCGGATGCCGTAGCCGATCGCGGGGATCGAGAGCGTGGCCATGCTCTCCATGAAGCAGGCGGCGAGCCGCCCCAGGCCGCCATTGCCGAGCGCGGCATCCGGCTCGCATTTGCGGAGCTCAGGCAGCGACACGCCGAGATCGCCGAGCGCGACCTCGAAGATCTTGAGCAGCCCCATGTTGTTCAGCGCGTCGGTGAAGAGACGGCCGATCAGGAATTCGAGCGAGAGATAATAGACGCGCTTGCGTCCCGCATCGTAGCTGTGCTTCTCGGCCGTGAGCCAGCGATGCACGATGCGGTCGCGCAGCGCGAGCGCTGCGGCCTGGTACCAGTCGTGCTTGGTGGCCATGCCCGCATCCTTGCCGATGGCAAGGCGCAGCTTCGCCAGGATCGCGCCCTTGACGTCAGCCAGCGCGAGCTCGTCGATGGGCTGGCCGGAGGCCGGAAAACTTGGCTGGAACGATTGATCTTGCAAGGCCGTCACTTCCTGGTCGCGAGAACACCACTAACTCTACGCGTCTTGCCCCTGCACCGGAACCATCCCTGGCGCGGCCGTGCACTGCGCTGGCGTAAATTTATGCAAGGAACGGGCCGATTTGGGAACCCGGAAGCGTACGGAGAGATGCGGATTCGGTGCTAGATTGAGGGCAGATTCAGCCATCAGTGTGGAGGAAACGTCCATGAGACTGCTGATCGAAATCGCCGCCGCGGCCTTCCTCGTCGTCTGCATCACCGCCTCCAGCGCCGCCTTTGCCGCCGGCAAGACGAGTCGCAGTGCCGACGGCATGAGCTGCGGCTTCAGCGTTCCGGAAAATGCGTCTCCCGCGGTGCGCTGCGCCGCCATCAAGCGCCAATGCGGTGGCAAGTTCTACGCGAATGCGTGCGGGGACAGGCTGGTGTCGGCAGCGAATTGAGGAGCGGGTCGCTGGATTCGCCGCGCGTGAAGGTGCTGCGCGCTATCTGACTACGCCCGACGTGAAGCCCGCCTTGCGGCGCGGCGGCTTGATTTCCTTTTTCAGGAAGCAGCGCGCTTCACGCCCGGTGTAGCCGGGACGGGCATAGGTGAAGGCGCGGCACTTGTTGTCGGCGATGCAGGCGGCCTTGCAGGCCTCTTCGCCTTCGCCGTCCTTGATCTCGAAATTGCGCAAGTCGCCGCCGGGGCGGTCGATCGACGTTTCAACGCCTTCGATCCGCGGCTCGATCACGCCGGCGCCACGCACACCGGAGATGCAGCAGCTGCCCGGGACACGCGGCGGCACCGTGTTCTTGAGCCAGCACACTGCCGAGCCGCCTTCGACGTCGGGATAGTTGAAGCTCCAGGAGCGGCAGCGGCGGTCACGCTCACACTGCAGCGCGCAATCCTCGGGGTCACCTGACGTCACCGGCGAGCTGAAATAGTCGCCGCCGGGCCGGTCGAACGCCGTCTGGGCGCGCGCAGGCGCGCTCGCAAACACGAGCGCAAGCAACGTGGCGCAGGCCACGACGCTTGCCATGACGGCCCCACGCAGGCGGCCCTTCCCCATTGGAACAGCTTTCGAGTTATTGACGGCGCTCAGGTTTTTTCAGCCGGTCATTTGATCGCCGCAAACCTGTATGGGCGATGAACGGCTCAGGTCCTGGTCGTCGGCCTCTGGCCTAGAACGCGTATTCCGCGTAGGCCGGTTCCACGGAGCCGTTCCAGGCGCCGTTGAACTTCTCCAGCATCTCCTCGGCCGGGGTCCGGCCGGAATCGAGGATGCGATCGAGCGGCTCCAGATGCCGGGTTTCGTCGCGGCCGAGCTGGTCGATCCGGCCGCGGCGGCGCAGGCCGGCATGGGCCAGAACGAGGCATTCCTTGGCGATCTCGAACAGATAGCGGTCCTTGATCCGCGCCTTGAAGCCGAACCGCGGCACGTCGTCGCGCAGGGCCTGGCGCTCATGCGCGGTCCAGTGCTTCACGAGGTCCCAGGCGGCATCGAGCGACACATCGTCGTAGAGCAGCCCGGCCCAGAAAGCCGACAGCGCCGGCAGGCGGCCCCACGGGCCACCATCGGAGCCGCGCATCTCGAGATAGCGCTTGAGGCGCACCTCCGGGAAGATCGTCGAAAGATGATTGGCCCAGTCCGACAGCGTCGGGCGTTCACCGGGCAGATTGTTGTTGCGGCCGTCGAAGAAGGCGCGGAACGAGGAGCCCGAGACGTCGATGTAATCCTCGTCGCGCTTGACGAAATACATGGGCACGTCGAGCGCGTAGTCGACATAGCGCTCGAAACCCATGCCGTCCTCGAATGCCCACGGCATCATGCCCGAACGCGCATTGTCGGTGTCGCGCCAGATCTCGGAGCGGAACGACAGGAAGCCGTTCGGCTTGCCCTCGGTGAACGGCGAATTGGCAAACAGCGCGGTCGCGACCGGCTGCAGCGCGAGCGAGACGCGCAGCTTCTTGACCATGTCGGCTTCGGAGGAGAAGTCGAGATTGGTCTGCACCGTGCAGGTCCGGTACATCATGTCGAGGCCGTATTGGCCGACCTTCGGCATGTAATTGGTCATGATCTTGTAGCGGCCCTTGGGCATCACCGGGATGTCGGCGCGCGACCAGGACGGCGTCATGCCGAGCCCGAGGAAGCCGATGCCGAGCGGGGTCGCGATCTCGCGCACCTGCGCCAGATGCGCCATCAGCTCGCTCTGGGTCTGATGCACGTTCTCGACCGGCGCGCCGGAGAGCTCGAACTGTCCGCCGGGCTCGAGCGAGATGGCGCCGCCGCCGGTGACGTCGTAGAGGCCGATGATGTTGCCCTTCTCCATGATCGGCTCCCAGCCGAGCAGGAGCTTCATGCCTTCGAGCAGCGCGCCGATGCCCCGCGCACCCTCGTAAGGCACCGGACGGTGGCCTTCGAGCGTGAACGGCGTCTTCTCGTGCTCGGTGCCCATGCGGAATTCGGACGGGTCCTTGCAGCCGGCCTCGAACCACGCGACGAGCTCGTCGCGCGACTGCAGCGGCGTCATATCGATCTGGTCTCGCGCCATATCAAACTCTAATCAAAAAGGGCGCTTCGATCGAAGGCGCGCGGGTGACGGGGTGGTCCGCGAACCCAGGGGGTGCACGGACGAGCTGGTGTGCCGCACGATCATCGCGACGGCGTGGTTTCGTTGACGTGGATGGGCGGCAGTTTCATCTCGCCGCACGAGCAGCCGAGACGGTCGAGCAGACCGCTGAGCTTGACGGCATCCGCATCGGACAGTTTCGAGCCGACATACTTTTCGATCGCGGCCGAATAGGCGCCCCACATCCGCTTCTGCAACTCGCGGCCGGCTTCCGTGATCTCCACGAACTGGCCGCGCTTGTCGATCTTGCATTCGCGCCGGGAGGCGAGCCCCTCGTCGACCAGGCGATCGATCAGGCGCGAAGTGGAGTATTGCGGGATCAGCATTTGCCGCTCGAGTTCCACCGGCCGCAGCTCTCCCGAGGGCGCTCGCGACAATTCGAGCAGCGCGTCGTACCAGGCCAGCGGCGGGAACCCCGCCTTCTTCAAGTCCTGCTCGACGCAATCGAGCACGCGGCTCTGCACCCGCATCAGGCGGATCCAGGCCGAAGTTGCCTCGGTCGATGGTTTGCGTTTCATGGTCCCGCTCAAGCTCGTCGTCCCGTCTCTTACCTCACTCAATGCACCTGCATCAATCTTGACTATTGGATGCAAATGCATGTAGGCGTTCCTTCGCCCCAACCAAGCGTCAAGAGAAAGAAATTCCATGAAACTCTATTACTCGCCCGGCGCCTGCTCCCTGTCCCCCCACATCGCGCTCCTGGAAGCCGGCCTGCCCTATGAGCTGGTCAAGGTCGATATCCGGGCCAAGAAGCTCGAAAATGGTGAGGATTATCTGAAGCTGAACCCGAAGGGCCAGGTCCCTGCGCTGGGCCTCGACAGCGGCGAGATCGTGACCGAAGGCCCGGTCATTGTCCAGATGATCGCCGACCAGGCTTCGGCCAAGGCGCTGGCGCCAGCTCACGGCAGCTCCGAGCGCTACAAGCTGCTCGAATGGCTGAACTTCCTCACCTCGGAGGTGCACAAGAGCTTCGGACCGCTGTTCGCGCCGGCGCTGAACGACGAGGCCAAGGCCTTCTTCAGGGATCGCGTCATGGGCAAGCTGACATACATCGACAGCCAGCTCGCCGGCCGCGACTACCTCATGGGAAAGCAGTTCACGGTGGCCGACGGCTATCTCTTCACGATGCTGACCTGGGGCGATCGGATGGAGTTCGACCTCTCGGCCATGCCGAACCTGACCGCCTACAAGGCTCGCGTTGCGGCGCGGCCGCAGGTCCAAGAGGCGCTGAAGAAGGAAGGCCTTGCGCAGGCGAAGTAAGCGCATCGCAAGATGCAACAATCGAAAGGCCGGATCGACGATCCGGCCTTTTTCTTTGTGAACCATTCGATCGGCGGCCACGTCGAAATCGCGGAGCACCTCCATGGGACAGCCGCCGCCATGAACATGATCGTCCTTATGACCGCCGCGGGCGCGCCGCTCGCGATGCTTGGCTTGTCGACGCCGGACCTGCCGCAGCGCAATTGCATCTTCATGATCCATCCGCAGGTCACCTCGGCCGTGTTCGAGAGCAAGGAAGGAAAAATCGTCTTTCCCGATCGGCCGACCGAATATCCGTGCAGCTATGCCAGGAAGAAGGGCGGAACGGACATCGCCTTCACCAACCAGAATGGCTGGCGCTTCGAGGTTCGCATTGGCCGCGGCGATGAAGGCAGCTGGAGAGCGAGTCTTGCCGACGATGCGGTCTCGGGCCGGGCGTTCTCGCCGCTCGGAGACCGCAAATAAAACGGGCCGGATCGTCGATCCGGCCCGTTTTATTTGCCCTGGGGCGGGCTGGGCGCGAACCCATCTCGCCGGATCATCGTACCTATCATTAGACTTATGAACTACTGTTCGCCGAATGTAAGTAGTGCTGTCTTGTCAGTACCCGTAAAGCGCGCGAGCTTGGCGGAATTGTTAGAGGATTATTTCATCGGAGCCGAACTTGACGATTGCCTTGGTCCTGATCGTCGCAAGTGCATTGGTGGGAATAGCGACAGGTTATGTTTTCAGGATCTGGGCGCTGATATTGATTGCGCCGGCGATCGCAGTTTTCTCGGCAATCATTCTTCGCGCTTACGGATTCGGCATGATGGCGGGTGTGACCGTCATCGCCATCTGTCTTGCCGTCTGCCAGCTCGCCTACTTCGCGGCGGCCTACCTGCTGCACGCGCGGGCGGTCTCAGCCCATGACGAAGTCGACGGCGAGCCAGGCGAGGGAAGCCAGCATAAAATCCGCCGCCAGCACAAGTAACGCCAAAGCGGCCCAAAGCATCGGCCCCTTGCGGCGCAGGCGCGCCGGCTTCTGTTGCGGCGAGAGGCGGCCAGTTGTGGGTCCAACAGCATATTTCGCGGTGAGATCGCGACCGAGCGCGGTCTTCCGCAGCACCAAAGAGTTCATCAAGGATACTTTCTTATTTTGTCTTCAACCTGCCGATGGCTCGGCAAGTGTCCCAACCGGATTCGGAACCCTGACCCGGAGCAAGACTAGTGCCAGGGCCGAGCAAAAGAACGGCGCCGCTTCGACACGCCTATGACAATTGCGCGACACCACGGCAGCGGGGGATCTGACACGGGTCCTACGCGAATTCTGTGATTGGTTCCACAAGCCGGGAACAAATCTGACGCAACCGTGATGACGTCTCCCCAAACAAAAAGGCCGGATCGACGATCCGGCCTTTCTTCTCAAATGATCTTGGGTGGTCAGGCTGCAGCCTTCTTCGGCGCGAATCGGCCGTAGAAGGTTTCTCCCTTCGCGGCCATCTCCTCGAGAAGCTTCGGCGGGGTGAAGCGCGAGCCGTACTTCGCCTCCAGCGTGTGGCAGAGCTCGACAAATTTCTTCGTGCCCATGAAGTCGATGTAGGACAGCGTGCCGCCGGTGAACGGCGCGAAGCCGAAGCCGAGGATCGAGCCGACATCCGCCTCGCGCGGGTCGGTGATGACGTGGTCCTCGACCGTGCGCGCGGCTTCCACCGCCTGCACCACCAGGAAGCGCTGCTTCAGCTCCTCGATGTCGAGCGTGTCGGGATCGAGCTGCTTCGGCTGCAGCGCCGAGAGGCCCGGCCACAGGCTCTTCTGGCCCTTGCCCTTCTCGGGGTAGTCGTAGAAGCCCTTGCTGTTCTTGCGGCCGAGACGGCCCTGCTTCTCGACCATCTCCACCATCAGCTTCTTCTGATCGGGGTTGATGGCGTTCGGGCCGAGATCGGCTTCCGTCGCCTTCATGATCTTGAGCCCGAGGTCGAGTGCGACTTCGTCCGAGAGCGAGAGCGGACCGACCGGCATGCCGGCCATCTTGGCGCAGTTCTCGATCATCGCCGGCGGCACGCCTTCGAGGAACATCTCGTTGCCTTCGGCGACGTAGCGGCCGACGCAGCGATTGGCGAAGAAGCCGCGGCTGTCGTTGACGACGATCGGCGTCTTGCCGATCTGCCGGACGTAATCGAGCGCGGTCGCGAGCGCGAGGTCGCCGGTGTTCTTGCCCTTGATGATCTCGACCAGCATCATCTTCTCGACCGGCGAGAAGAAGTGGATGCCGACGAATTTGCCCTGGTCCTTGAAGCCCTCGGCCAGCGAGGTGATCGGCAGCGTCGAGGTGTTCGACGCGAAGATCACGTCCGGCTTCATATGCTCCTGCGCCTTCGCGAAGGTATCAGCCTTGACCTTGCGATCCTCGAACACGGCCTCGATGACGAGGTCGACGTCCTTGAGTGCAGCATAATCGGCAGTCGGCGTAATGCGCGCGAGCAGCGCGTCGGCGTCACCGGGCTTGGCGCGGCCCTTCTTGATCTGCTCCTCGATCACCTTCTGAGCATGCGCCTTGCCCTTGTCGGCACTCTCCTGGTCGCGGTCGATCAGGACGACGTCGAGACCGGCGCGGGCCGAGACGTAGCCGACGCTCGCACCCATGAAGCCGGCGCCGATCACCGCGATCTTCTTCACCTTGGTCGGGGCTACGTCCTTCGGGCGGCGCGCGCCCTTGTTCAGCTCCTGCATCGACAGGAACAGGCTGCGGATCATCGCGGCTGCTTCCTTCGAACGCAGCACCGAGGTGAAGTAGCGCGACTCGACGCGCAGCGCGGCGTCGATCGGCAACTGCAGGCCTTCATAGACGCAGCTCATGATCGCGCGCGCGGCCGGATAATTGTCGTAGGTCTCCCGGCGATAGATCGCGTTGCCAGCCGGGAACATCATCATGCCGGCCTTGGAGAACACCGGACCGCCCGGCAGCTTGAAGCCCTTCTCGTCCCAGGGCGCGACCGCCTTGCCGCCACCCTTGATCCAGTCCTTCGCCGCCTTGACGAGGTCGCCTGCGGGAACGATGGCGTGAATCAGATTAAGCGCCTTGGCCTTCTCGACCGTGACCGGATCGCCCTTGAGCAGGATCGTCATCGCGTCCTGCGGCGGCACCAGGCGCGGCACGCGCTGCGTGCCGCCGGCGCCGGGGAACAGGCCGACCTTGACCTCGGGCAGGCCGAGGCGCGTCTTGGGATTTTCCGCCGCGACGCGGTAGTGGCAGCACAGCGTGATCTCGAAACCGCCGCCGAGCGCGAGGCCGTTGATCGCGGCCGCCCACGGCTTGCCGGAGGTCTCGATCGAACGCAGCACCTGCGAGAAGCGCCGGCTCTGGTCGAACAGCATCTGGTTTGCGGCGGTCTCGTCCTGCTCCTTCAAGACCTTGGCGTAGGCCTGGTTCATGCCCTCGAGCATCGACAGGTCGGCGCCGGCGCAGAACGCCTCCTTGGCGGAGGTGATGACGACGCCCTTCACGGCGGCGTCGGCCGTGGTTTCCTTGACGATCGCATCGAGCTCGCTGGTCGAGGTCTCGTCGAGCACGTTCATCGAACGGCCCGGGATGTCCCAGGTGACGAGCGCGATGCCGTCGGAATCGGTCTCAACCCTAAAGTTCTTGTAAGCCATGTTGGTTGCTCCTCGGTGCCGCAGCCGATCTCAGGCGCGGCGGTTGACTTGAGATCTCGTAGGATGGGCAAAGGCGCTCTTGCGCCGTGCCCACCATCCTTCGCGGAGACAGCAATGGTGGGCACGCTTCGCTTTGCCCACCCTACGGCAGCTCGTTAGACGCGCTCGATGATGGTCGCGGTGCCCATGCCGCCGCCGATGCACAGCGTCACCAAGGCGGTCGCCTTGTTGGTGCGCTCGAGCTCGTCGAGCACGGTGCCCAAAATCATCGCGCCGGTGGCGCCAAGCGGATGGCCGAGTGCGATCGCGCCGCCATTGACGTTGATCTTGGCGTTGTCGATGTCGAAGGCCTGGATGTAGCGCAGCACGACGGAGGCGAAGGCTTCGTTGAGCTCGAACAGGTCGATGTCCGACTTCTTCATGCCCGAACGCGCGAACAGCTTCTCGGTGACGTCGACCGGACCGGTCAGCATCATCGCCGGCTCGGAGCCGACATTGGCGAAGGCGCGGATCTTTGCGCGCGGCTTCAGGCCGTACTTGCTACCCGCTTCCTTGCTGCCGAGCAGCACGGCGCCGGCGCCGTCGACGATACCCGACGAGTTGCCGGCGTGGTGCACGTAGTTCACGCGCTCGATTTCCGGGTGCGACTGCACCGCGACGCCGTCAAAGCCGCCCATCTGCGCCATCATCGTGAACGACGGCTGAAGCTGTGCCAGCGACTGCATCGTCGTCGAGGGCCGCATGTGCTCGTCCTTGGCGAGGATGGTGAGGCCGTTGATGTCCTTCACGGGCACGATGGACCTGTTGAACCGGCCCTCGTCCCAGGCCTTGCCGGCGCGCTGCTGGCTCTGCACGGCATAGGCGTCGACGTCGTCGCGCGAGAAGCCGTACTTCGTGGCGATCAGATCGGCCGAGACGCCCTGCGGCATGAAGTAGGCCGGCACCGCCATCGACGGGTCCATCGGCCAGGCGCCACCGGAGGCGCCGATGCCGACGCGGCTCATGGATTCGGCGCCGCCACCGATCACCAGCTCATGCTGGCCGCTCATCACCTGGGCTGCGGCAAAATTCACGGCGTCGAGGCCGGAAGCACAGAAGCGGCTGATCTGCACGCCGGGCACGGCTTCGCCTAGGCCGGCCTTGAGCGCGGCGAAGCGCGCGATATCGCTGCCGGCTTCGCCGACGGGGTCGACCACGCCGAGCACGACGTCGTCGACGGAATCTTCCGGCAAGTTGTTGCGGTCCTTCAGCGCCTTCAGCGGCACGGTGGCGAGCGCGAGCGCCGTCACCTCGTGCAGCGCGCCGTCTGCCTTGCCGCGGCCGCGCGGGGTTCGGACGTGGTCGTAAATATAGGCATCTGCCATGGGAGCCTCCTGATTGCAGTTATTGGTTACGACCGCGGCGCGGTCGGATCATTGGCGAAGCGGGAAGCCTCAGAAAGCTTCCGCCGGCAGTTCCATGATGGTGGCGCAGCCGGCCTGGATGCGCGCGAGATTGGCGGCGGTCTCCGGCAGCATGCGCTCCATGAAGAAGCGGCCGGTGACGAGCTTGGTCGAGAGATAGGGCTTCGCTCCGCTCGCGGCAATCTTCGCCTGCGTCACCTTGGCCATCTTCGCCCACATGTAGCCGAGCGCGACGAAGCCGAAGAGATGCAGGTAATCGGTTGCGGCAGCGCCCGCATTGTCCGGCTTCGCCATCGCGTTCTGCATCAGCCAGGTCGTGGCCTGCTGGAGATGGCCGAGCGAGGCCGAGAGCGGGGTGATGAATGGCTTGAGCGCCTCGTCGCCGCCGTTCTCCTTGGCGAAGGCCATGACCTCGCCGAAGAAGGCCATGATGGCACGGCCGCCGTCGCGCGGCAGCTTGCGGCCGACGAGGTCGAGCGCCTGGATGCCGTTGGCGCCTTCATAGATCATGGCGATGCGGGCATCGCGCACGAACTGCTCCATGCCCTGCTCGGCAATGTAGCCGTGGCCGCCATACATCTGCTGCGCCTGCACCGCGTTGGCAAAGCCGTAATCGGTGAGGAAGCCCTTCAGCACGGGCGTCATCAGGCCCATGTGGTCGTCGGCGGCCTGGCGGTCCTTGGGATCTTCGGAGCGATGGGCGACGTCGCTCTTCAGCGCGGTCCACATCACGAAGGCGCGCGCCGCCTCGTTGAAGGCGCGGATCGAGAGCAGCGTGCGGCGCACGTCGGGATGCACGATGATCGGGTCGGCCTGCTTGTCCGGCGCCTTCACGCCGGTCAGCGAGCGGCCCTGGATGCGCTCGCGGGCATAGGCGACCGCGTTCTGATAGGCGACCTCGGACTGCGCGAGACCCTGAACGGCGACGCCGAGGCGGGCCTCGTTCATCATCACGAACATGCCCTGCATGCCCTTGTTCTCTTCGCCGATCAGCCAGCCGGTGGCGCTGTCGTAGTTCATCACGCAGGTGGAATTGCCGTGAATGCCCATCTTGTGCTCGATCGAGCCGCACACCACGCCGTTGCGTGCGCCGACCGAACCATCGGCATTGACCATGAATTTCGGCACCACGAACAGCGACACGCCCTTGATGCCGGCCGGTGCGCCCTCGATGCGGGCGAGCACGAGGTGGATGATGTTGGGGGCGAGGTCATGCTCACCGGCCGAGATGAAGATCTTCGTGCCCGTGATCTTGAAGCTGCCGTCGGGCTGGCGGACCGCCTTGGTGCGGAGCATGCCGAGATCGGTGCCGCAATGCGGCTCGGTCAGGTTCATGGTGCCGGTCCACTCGCCCGCCACCATCTTCGGCACGTAGGTCTGCTTCTGCTCAGGCGAGCCGTGCACGATCAGCGCCGCGGTCGCGCCCATGGTGAGGCCGCCATACATCGAGAACGCCATGTTGGCGGAGATCTGGAATTCGTTGACCGCCTGGCTCAGCGTCACCGGCAGACCCTGGCCGCCGAACTCGGTCGGCGCCGACAGGCCAAGCCAACCGCCCTCTGCCACTTGCTTGAAGGCGTCCTTGAAGCCCTTCGGCGTGGTGACGCTGCCGTCATCGGCGCGCTTGCAGCCTTCGAGATCGCCCACACGATTCAGCGGCTGCAGCACCTCTTCGGCGAGCTTGGCGGCTTCGCCGAGAATGGCTTCGCGCACGTCGCTCGACGCGTCGGAGAAGCCGGCGAGATTGTCGTAGCGATCGATCTGGAAGACGTCGTTGAGCAGGAAGTTCACGTCTTCGACGGGGGCTTTGTAGATCGGCATGATGGTCTCCCGGCAGGCGGTCTGAAGTGATGATGTTGACTTATGATTGAGCGGCGGCCAACTGCTCCGCCATCAGGCGGTGCAGCATGTTGATCGCCTTGAGCGGACGCACCATCACCTTGAAATTGGTGATGCGTCCCTCGGCATCGAAGGTGATGATGTCGACACCGTTGATCTCGATGCCGTCGATGACATTCTTGAATTCGAGCACCGCGCCATTGGCGCTTTTCCACTCGCCGACATAGGTGAAGCCGGGACCGCCGAGCACCTTCTCGGCACTGGCGAGATATTTGAAGGTGATGTCGCGTCCACGCTGCGGCGAATGCACCACGGGGCTTTCGAACACGGCGTCAGGATGGAGCAGGTCCCAGAGCGCGGCGCGGTCGTGGGACTTCATAAAGGCGTACCAGGAATCGAGGCCGGTCATTCTCAGGTGCCTCCCTTAGTCAAAGGCCTTCTTGATCAAAGGCCTTGGCAAAAACGCGAAAACAACCCCATGCACAGTAGCGCGATGGCCGATAAGGGCGGGTCTGAAGCCCGCCTCATATGCACATTGACGCATATGCACCGATGCGCATAAAGTCAAGTCAATTGGTCGGGACCTCGAAATGGAGCTGGTGCCATGGCGCTCGGCGACGCAATCCTCGCATGCCTGACGGAACGTCCGATGACGGGCTACGAGCTCGCCAAGACATTCGATTCCTCGATCGGCTTCTTCTGGAAAGCCGACCACCAGCAAATCTACCGCGAGCTCTCGAAGCTGCGCGACCGCGGCTACATCCAGGGCCGCGAGGTCGTGCAATCGGGCAAGCCCAACAAACTGATTTATACGCTGACTCCCGAGGGCCGAACAGCGCTGCGGCACTGGGCCGCGCGGCCGAGCACACCGCCCTCGATCAAGGACGACCTGCTGGTGCGGCTGCACGCGCTCGACAGCATCGACATCGAGCCCATGCGCACCGATCTGATGGCCCGGCTGGAGCACCACCGCGACCGGCACGAGAATTACGAGCGGATCCTCAAGAAGCGATTTCCCGAGGGCTCGGCGTCGGGCGTGCTCGACCTCGGCAATCTGCTGCTGCTTCAGCTCGGTGCCCGCCACGAGCAGATGGTGGCCGATTTCTGCGAAGAGGCGCTCCAGGCGCTATCGGCGATGAGCGGCAAGGGCGCGGTCGTGCCGCTGGAGGACGGCAAGCGCGAGGGGAAAGGCTAGCTCTTCAGCGCCCTTAGTACTTCGTGACAACAGGCCTATCCCAGTTGAACCGGACATTGACGCCGGCGCGGACGATGTCGTCCGTCAGCCTGACGTCGCGCGTGACGGCGCCGCTGATCGGCGGATCGACATATCGTTTGCTGCCAAAATCGACGTGCACATATTCGAGCTTGAGGGTCACGGCGCCCCAGGTATCGACATAGGCCGCCCATTCACCACCGAGCCCGGCCGCCAGGCCGGTGCGGGTATGGGAGCTGGTGACCTGCACCACTTGGTTGGACACGGTGACCTCGGTACCGGCGAAGGCGATACCGGCCGTGCCATAGATCAGAAACTGATCGAGCGCGTAACCGACACGGCCGCGGAACATATCGATCCATTTTTCCCGCGTGCCGCTCGTCACCCCGACGTTGAAGGGCGGCAGATCCTGCACCTTGCCGTGCTGGTTGGTCCATGACGCGTCGTTCTCGAAGCCGAGCACGGTCTTTTCGATCTGGAAATCGCAGCCGAAGACGCCGCCCGCGACGGCAGCACCGCTGAGATTGAAAGTCCCTGTGATCGTTGGCCCGGAGTCGTCGCCGGCGCGCCGGACATGCTCGCTCTTGCCCCAGTTGCCGCCGCCCTGGATGCCGACATAGCAGCTGGTCCAATTGTATCCCGCGGGCGCCGGTGCCTTCACCGCAGGCGCTGCCGCCGGGGCATCGGCGGCAACAGCATGCGATGCCAGTCCGGCCGCCATCGCGGCCACGAGCAACCTTTTCATGTCAGCCAACAATCCAGTCAGGCAAGAACCCGCCCGTGGATCGGGCCGCTCTCTATCCATTGAGACGTGCGGACCGGGCGCGTGGCGAAATCTTTGTCGGGACGCAGCTTTGGGGCGGGGCCAGCGGCGGCAATCGGGTTCCCGGCGCCCAACTTTAAGACACCGGCAACGCGTTCCTTAACCCGTTATTTACCGTAACAGGAAAAAGTCGGTTTTCGAGGCAGACGACCCGCGCCAAATCCGATTGTCTTCACAACCGGCACGCGTGGGGAGGCTGGAGGCGCCGGGTGGGGCGCCGGAGTCGGAACCGGACAGAGTCATGAATTCGCGCGTATCGTGGAGTGTTGACGGCATCGATCCATCCGTCAGGGAGCGGGCCGAAGCTGCTGCGCGTCGTGCCGGCATGTCACTCAACGATTGGCTGAACTCCACGCTCGGCGAGACGGCCCCGCCGAATTTTCGCGGACCTTACGATCAACGCCAAGAACAACGTCAAGACCAGCGTCAAGAGCAGCGCCAGGATCAGCGCCCGCAACAGATGCCGAGCCAGGAGAGCCGCGACGTCGCCGATATCCACCAGCGGCTCGACGCGATCACCCAGCAGATCGAACGGATTTCAAAGCCCGCGCCGCGCCAAGATGCTTCACGACAGGACGCGTCGCGACCAGACGTCTCGCGCGAGCAGGGCGTCGCGCGCCAGCTCAACGACGCGATCTCGCGGCTCGATGCGCGGCTGTCGCAAATCTCAAAGCCGCAGCAGCCTCAGCGGCCGGCACCGGCTCCGGCACCCGTCGAGACGCGCCAGCGCCAGGCCGATATGGTCGAGCGCGCGGCCGCACAGGTCTATCGCAATTCACCTCCCTTGAGCCCCGCGTCGTTCGACGTTGCCGTCGCCGAGATCACGGCACGGCAGAGCGAGCTCGACGGCTTTACGCCGCGGCAGATGCCGCCACGCGCCGCGCCCTCGATTGCACCGACGGCAGCTCCTTTCGCGCCCCCGATGGCGCCGCCCGCGCCTGCCTATGCGCCGCCGCCCCCGCAGCCGGGGCCGGATTTTTCGTCGCTCGAGCGCCATCTGCTCAAGATCACGAGCCAGATCGAGTCGCTTCAGCGCCCTGACAACACCGAGCAGGCGATCAACGCTTTCCGCAGCGAGCTTGCCGAGATCCGCCACGCCATCACCGAGGCGATGCCGCGCCGCGCGATCGAATCTATCGAGAATGAGATCCGCTCGCTGCACCGTCGCATCGACGAGACCCGCTCGTCCGGGACGGACGGCCAGGTCCTGTCGGGCATCGAGCACGCGTTGTCCGAGATCAAGCAGGTGCTGCGCACGCTGACGCCGGCCGAGCAGCTCACCGGCTATGACGAGGCGATCCGCAACCTCGGCGCCAAGCTCGATCTGATCCTGCGCGCCAATGACGACCCGTCGACGGTGCGCCAGCTCGAAGGCGCGATCTCGGCGCTGCGCGGCATCGTCTCCAACGTCGCCTCCAACGAAGCCCTGGCGCGTCTTTCTGATGACGTGCAGCTGCTGTCCTCCAAGGTCGACCAGGTCACCCGCTCGTCCGGCCCCAGCGACAGCTTTGCGGTACTGGAGCAGCGCATCGCGGCCCTCACCGCCGCGCTGGAAACGCGCGAGCGGCCGCAGCCCACCGAGAGCAGCGAGCATCTCGAAGCCGCGATCCGCGCGCTGTCGGACCGTTTCGACCGCATGCAGGTCGGCAACGATTCCGCGTCGACCTTTGCGCATCTCGAACAGCGGGTCTCGTATCTGCTGGAGCGGATCGAGGCCGCCTCCGATCCGCGCAACGGCAATCTAAGCCGCGTCGAGGACGGGCTGCACGACATCCTGCGGCATCTGGAGCGGCAGCAGGCGACCTATTCCGCCCTCGCCGAAAGCCGCAATTCGGCGCCGTCTGCCGATCCCGGCATGGTCGATCTGGTCAAGCGCGAGCTCTCCGACATCCGCTTCAGCCAGGCCGAGACCAACCGCAGCACCCAGGATTCGCTCGAGGCCGTGCACAGCGCGCTCGGCCATGTCGTCGATCGCCTCTCGATGATCGAGGGTGATCTGCGCGCGGTGCGCACGGCGCCGCCGGCACCCGCACCGCAGCCGATGCCCAGTTCGACGTCCATGTCGATGCCAATGGCCGCGCCCATGGAGCCCCCGCCTGTCGCGCGCGAGCCGTGGCAGCAGCCACAGCAGCAGCCGAAATACGATCCGAAGCCAGAGCTGCAGAACCCGGCCGCCGCGCAACAGCCGCCACAGGGCGCCTTCGTCGCCGCGCCGCGCGAATTCCATGCCGCCGCACCGGCCGCGCCGCCGCCGGTGCCAACCGCACCGCCCGTTCCGCCGCGTGCGATCAGCGAGATCCTCGAGCCGCACACGGCGCCCGCGCGCGCCGCGCTCGCACCGGAATTGCCGCCGGACCATCCGCTCGAGCCGGGCACACGGCCGGGCGGCCGCGTCGCCACGCCCTCGGAGCGCATTGCCGCGTCCGAAAGCGCGATCAGCGAAATCCCCGCCGCGCCGAAAGAGCCGGTGTCGTCGTCGAGCTTTATCGCGGCCGCACGCCGCGCCGCGCAGGCCGCCGCCGCGCAGCCGGAAAAGCCGGCCCGCGGTGCCAAGGCAAGTGCAAAGGCAGCTGCCAAGGCGGCCATCGCAGGCCGCGCCAAGGACACGGGCCAGGAAGGCGGCTCGACCATCACCTCGAAGATCCGCTCGCTGCTGGTCGGCGCCAGCGTGGTCGTGATCGTGCTCGGCACCTTCAAGATGGCGATGAATCTGCTCGATGGCGGCAGCCCGCCGCCGTCACCGCAGGCGATGGAGAATTCGTCGAGCGCGCCCGCGCCGCAGGCTCCGCCGCCGCCGGTCGAGACCAGGCCTGCCACGCCCGAGCAGGTCACGCCGTCGATGACCTCGCCGACGCCGATCGGGAAGCAGTCGCTGAATAATCCCGCGCCCGCTCCCGTGGCAGGGTCGGGCAGCTCGGCTTCGGTCGAAATCCCGCCGGTCCCCGCGACGCCACCACCGCCTGCGGCGAGCAACGACGTCACCGGCGCGCTGTCGGGCGCGAGCCGCGCGAGGCTCGGTATGATCCAGGTGCCGCCGAGCGAGAAGCTCCCTGACGGCATCGGCGGTCCGGTGCTGCGCACCGCCGCGATGAAGGGCGATGCGACCGCGGCCTACGAGATCGGCGTGCGCTTTGCCGAGGGCAAGGGCGTCGCTGCGAATTACGATGAAGCCGCCAAATGGTACGACCGCGCGGCGCAGGCCGGCGTGGTGCCCGCGACCTTCCGCCTCGGCACGCTCTATGAGAAGGGCCTCGGGGTGAAGAAGGACGCCGACATCGCCCGCCGCTACTACACGCAGGCCGCCGAGCGCGGGAACGCCAAGGCGATGCACAATCTCGCGGTGCTCGACGCCGATGGCGGCGGACGCGGCGCCAATTACAAGAGCGCGGCGCAGTGGTTCCGCAAGGCCGCCGATCGCGGCGTCGCCGACAGCCAGTTCAACCTCGGCATCCTCTATGCCCGCGGTATCGGCGTGGAGCAGAACCTCGCCGAATCCTACAAATGGTTCACTCTCGCAGCCGCCCAGGGTGACGCGGATGCGTCCGGCAAGCGCGACGACGTCGCCAAGCGGCTCGATCCGCAGTCGCTCGCCGCCGCCAAGCTCGCGATCCAGACTTTCAGCGCCGAGCCGCAGCCTGACGATGCCGTCAATGTTCCTGCCCCGAACGGCGGCTGGGACAGCGCGCCGCAGGCAAACGCAAAGCCCGCGCCGAAGCCGGTCGCGACCAAGCGCTCGGCCTCGGCGGCGCACTAAAGCGCACTCTCACTCCTCATGGTGAGGAGCGCGCCCTGGCGCGCGTAGCGGACGATGCTTCGCATCGCCGCGAGAACCATGCAGGCCCCCACCACCGATCCGGGCCTCGCCCTTCGAGACGCCTGCTGCGCAGGCTCCTCAGGGTGAGGGGAGACAGCTCGCGCGCCACGTTCACCACGCCCTAAATTCATGGTCCCGCCCGACAACGAATTCCGCTATTGAAGGGCGCGGCAATCGTTCCGACCGTCCGGCGAGCATTCCCGCGCAATCGATCCATTTCGCCGGAGTGTGGTCCTTCGATGCAGCTCTATCTCCCGATCGCCGATCTGCCGGTCAACATCTTCCTGGTGCTGGCGATGGGTGCGGCGGTTGGCTTCGTCTCCGGCATGTTCGGGATCGGCGGCGGCTTCCTGATGACGCCGCTTCTGATCTTCATCGGGATCACTCCGGCGGTCGCGGTCGCCTCCGTTGCGAGCCACATCGCGGCGTCCTCCTTTTCCGGTGCGTTGTCCTACTGGCGGCGGCGCGCGATCGACCCGGCGCTCGCGAGCGTGTTGTTATGCGGCGGTGTCACCGGCACGGCGCTCGGGGTGTGGTCCTTCACGCAGCTTCGTGCGCTCGGCCAGCTCGATCTGATGATCGCGTTGTCCTACGTGGTGCTGCTCACCACGGTCGGCAGCCTGATGTTCTCCGAGGGCCTGCGCGCCCTGATGCGGACCCGTCGCGGCGCGGTGCCGCCACGGCGCACGCACAGCTGGATCCACGGCCTGCCGCTGAAAATGCGGTTCAAGCGCTCGAAGATCTACCTCTCGGTTATTCCTGTCGTGATCGTCGGCATCGTGATCGGCTTCATCGGCGCCATCATGGGCATCGGCGGCGGCTTCATCCTGGTGCCGATCATGATCTATCTGCTGCGGGTGCCGACTTCGACCGTGATCGGGACCTCGATGGTCCTGACGCTGGTCACGATGCTGTTCGCGACCTTGCTGCACGCGGTGACCAATCACCTCGTCGACGCGGTGCTGGCGCTGATCCTGATGGTCGGCGGCGTCACCGGCGCGCAGTTCGGCGCCCGCGCCGGCCAGAAGATCCGCGGCGAGCAGCTGCGGCTGTTGCTGGGCCTGCTGATCCTTTCGGTCGGCGTCCGCTTCGCCATCGAGCTGGTGATCCGGCCCGAGGATCTCTTCACCATCCGTGAATTGGGAGTGAGCGGATGATGCGCGCAGCTCTCGCAGTCCTTCTCGTCCTGCTGCTGGGCTCAGCCGCGCGTGCCGAGCGACTGATCGTGTCGGTCTCCAACCATCGCGTCACGGTGACGCCGAACTATTCCGGCGAGGAACTGGTGCTGTTCGGCTCGGTCGAGAAGGACGCCTCCACGCCCGCGGATCGAAAGAGCTACGATCTCGTCGTCACCGTGATGGGCCCGCGCGCCGACATGGTCACGCGGCGCAAGGAGCGTACCTTCGGCATCTGGATCAACACCGACTACCGGCAGTTCCTGGCGGTGCCGAGCTATCTCGCGCTGTTCGCCAACCGCCCCTTCGATGTCATCACCTCGCCCGAGATCGCGCGGCGGCAGCAGATCGGGCTCAACAACGTGCTGCTGACCCAACGGGTCAGCGGCGACTATGCCGACGTGGTGCCGAACGATGCGTTCCGCTCGGCCTTCATCCGCCTGCGAACCCAGAAAGGTCTCTATCGCGAGGACCCGAGCGCGGTGACGTTCCTGACACCGACGCTGTTTCGTACCGGCATTCCACTGCCGGAGGAGGTGCCGATCGGCACCTATGAGGTGGAAATCAAGCTGTTCGCGAACGGCGCGTTGGTCACCAAGACCGAGACCGCGTTCGAGATCGTCAAGGTCGGCTTCGAGCAGTTCGTCGCGACCAGCGCGCGGCAGCACGGCCTGATCTACGGCCTCGCGACGGCCGCGATGGCGCTGATGACGGGGTGGATGGCGTCGATCGTGTTTCGGAAGGATTAGCGTCCGTCATTGCGAGGAGCACCACTCTCTCCTCCCGTCATCGCCCGGCTCGACCGGGCGATCCAGTATTCCAGAGGCCTTCGTCGAATAGCTCGCTCTCGCAACGACCGCCGCGGCGTACTGGATGCCCCGGTCAAGCCGGGGCATGACAGCTGAGCCTCACGGCGCCTCAACCACCGTCGGCAGGCCCGGCTCCAGCAATCGCAACCGGGTCCCGAAGCCGAGCACATCAAAGGTCTTGCGCAGATCCTCGCCGTCCTGGCGGAAATGCGCCCAGCCCTCGGTATGCAATGGCACGATCATCGCATCCGGAAAGGCGCGCGCCGTCTCGATGGTGTCGTTGGTGTCCATGGTGAGATGGAACGGCCCACGCGTTTGCGCCGCGCCCGCGAACGGCAGCACCACGCCGCATTTGAAGCGGCGCGCGACCTCGGCGACGCCGTCGAACCAGGTGGTGTCGCCGCTGATGTAGACGTCGCTCGTGTCCGTCCGGCTCGAGGACACCACGAAGCCGATGACGTCGCCCGACAGCGGCTCGATGCCGGCCGGGCCGTGGCGCGCCGGCGTCGCGGTGATCGTCAGGGTGTTGCCGTCACGGTCCTTCAGATGCGAGGTCGCCCAGGGCGCGAGGCCCTCGACATGGCCGCCCAGGCGTTTTGCGCCGGCCTCGGTGGTCAGCACGCGCTTTGCGTGTTTGAGAAACGCGCGGCCGGAATTGTCGAGATTGTCCGAGTGCTGGTCGTGGCTGAGCAGGACGGCATCGATCGGGCCGATCGCGTCGGCCTTCAGTGCGGGGCCGATCGTCTTTTCCAGCGTCACATGCGGCAGCTGGTAGGCGCCGGGCGCATCGAAGGTCGGGTCAGTGAGCAGGCGGAAGCCGTCGATCTCGATCAGCGCGGTAGGGCCGCCGATCAGGGTGATGGAAATGGGCATCAGAAAGCTCCTCTTACGCAACGGGCTTTGCGGGGCGCGTCACCAGGTAAATTCCGAGCGCGACCGGGATGATGCCGAGCAGGTCGCGGGCCTCGACATGCTCACCGAGCACGATGTAGGCGAACAGCATGCCGAGCGGCGGCATCAGGAAATGATAGGCGCTCGCAGCCGTTGCGCCACACACTTTCAGGAGATGAAACCAGAGCCAGTAGGCGAGGATCGAGCCGCCGAGCACGAGGAACGCGAAGGCGCCGACCAGGCCCGGGGTGAAATCAATTGCGTGGACGTCGGCGAAGGTGAACGCGACCGGCGTCAGCACGATGCCGGCGGCGAGGTTCTGCACGCCGTTGCCGATCCACAGGCTTCCCTTCGGCGCGAGCAGCTTGAACAGAATCGTGCCGGCGACGATGGAGGCGAGCGAGGCCAGGGTGAAGACGATGCCGTGCAGGGAGTCTGTGCCGACCGACAGGCGATGCCAGACGATCAGGGTGACGCCGGTGATGCCGAGCAGGAGACCGCCCGCCTTGCGCCAAGTCATGCCTTCGCCAAGCAGCAACGCAGCGAGCGCCGCCGTGAATACTGGATTGGCCGAGACGATCAGGCCGCCGAGGCCGGCGGAGACCGATTGCAGGCCGGTGTAGCCGAGCCCGAGATAGAGTGCGTTGTTGGCGATGCCGAGCACGGCAAAGATCGCGGCATCGCGCCAGGACAATGACCAGCCATCACCGCGGATCAGCGTCGCACCGAGGATCAAAATGCCGGCAAGCGAGAAGCGCGCGGCGAGCAGGATCAGCGGCGGGCAATGGGTGACGCCGATCTTGCCGGCGACGAAGGCATAGCTCCAGAGCAGGCAAAACAGTCCGATGGCGAGCGGCAGCGTGTTGAACCGGCTGGGGGCTGCGGGAAGCGAGGTGGCGAGCGACATGAGGGCATTCTCCTGAGCCCTCGATCTAGGGAGACGGCTTGTCATTTGGAAATTAAATGATTAACTTCCAATCAGTGGATTTTCGAATGGAGGCGGCCATGCTCGACCTGGAGCTCCTGCGCAGCTTCGTCTCGGTGGTCGAGGCCGGCGGCTTCACCCGCGCCGGCGAGCGCGTCCACCGCACGCAATCGACCGTCAGCCAGCAGATCAAGCGGCTGGAGGAGGACGTCGGCCAGGTGCTCTTGCACCGTGACGGCAAGGACGTGCGCCCCACTGAGGCCGGCGAACGGCTGCTGTCCTACGCGCGACGGCTGCTCACGCTCGCCGAGGAGGCGCGCGACGTGCTGCGCGAGCCCGACAGCGAGGGCGCGATCCGGCTCGGCATCCCCGAGGATTTTGCGGCGTACCGGCTGGCAAAACTGCTCGGCGCCTTCTCGCGCTCACATCCGGGTCTGCGAATGGACGTGCGCGCCGACCAGAGCAAGAACCTGTCCCGCGACCTCGAACGCGGCGAGCTCGACCTCGCCTTGTTCAAGCGTGAGGCCGGCGCGAAAGGCGCTATCGCGGTGTGGCCGGAGCGGGTGCACTGGGTCACGAGCAAGAGCCATCCGGTCGACGTCAACGCCTCGTCCGTGCCGCTGATCGGATTTCCGCTCGGCTGTCTCTATCGCGCCGGCGCCATCCACGCGCTGGAAAGCGCGGGCCGCGCCTGGCACATGTCCTATTCGTCATCGAGTCTCGCGGGCATCCAGGCTGCGGTCGCAGCCGGCATGGGCTTAAGCATCCTGTCGGAGATGTCGATCCAGTCCGACCACCGCGTGCTGACCGCCAAGGACGGCTTTGAGCCGATCAACCGGACCGAAGTGGCGCTGATGGCCTCGCCCGGTGCCAGCCCCGCAACGCTGCGGCTGGCGGATCGGCTCGCGGAGTTCTGCGACAATGTACAGGCCAAGGCGGCGTGATCACGCCGCGGCAATCACCGTGAGCTCCGGCCACAACGCCTTCCATCGCGCGGCCTTCACCGCGTAACTCGCCGCAGAGAAGTTCGGGCCCGGATTGGGCCGCGCGATCAATCCGGCTATGTCGTCGAAGCCGCGCGGCGCGTAGACCTCGTAGCCGTCGCCTCCGTGCCTCACACCGACTTGCGTGTTCTGGGTGAGGAAACGGTCGATGCCGTCGGTCGAGCAGGTGAGAGGCGGATAGGGCAGGCCGTGCTTGCCGGGATACCAAAGGTGCACGCGCGCCTGGTTGCGGGTCTCGATCTTGACGCCGAGATGCGCGAGCCGCGCATGCAGCGTGCGGATCACGGTGTCCTCCGCCTCCCATGAGGTGTCTGGATCGAAATAGAACACGTCGTAATCGGCGATGCCATGATCGACCGCGCGGTCCGTGAGTACGTTCCACGCCGTCTGCACCAGGCACCCCGACACCAGCCACGCATCGGGAAGCGCGAGCGAGGCGAGCTCGCCGATGATTGCAACATTGACTGGGTTCTTCAGCGCCAGCGTGAGGAAGCGGTCGCGATCCATCGCGGCCATCATTCACGCGCCGGCATCGTACGCCGCTCGTGCGGTCTTCGAGGCGAGGCCGCGCCAGCGCCGCCGCAGGAACGGCTCGACGATCGCGCGCTTCGCCTTGGACAGGCGGATCAGCACGATCGGATAGTCGGCGTAGTGATCGGTGAAATAAAAGATTCTTGGCTGGCTCTCGACCAGCATGGCGCGCTCGTCGATTGGAACGTCGGGCACGACGAGGCTGTCGCCGTCCTCCTTCAGCCGCGCCAGCATCTTCTTGCGCACTTTCAGCGCGGGCGTGCCGTAGGAGGTGCCGTCCTCGACCTCCGGCCACGTCAGTGCAAATTTTCTGACGTCGTCGAAGGTCATTTGATCAAGACCTTGGGATCAGCTCAGTGCACGGCGGTGAAGAACCGCGCGAGCCGGAAGCCGGAGAGCCAGGTCCACACCGGCTGGCCGCGCATGCCGAGATCCCAGGAGCCGAGCACGGCATCCGCGCGTCCGACCAGATTGTCGATCGGCAGCAGACCGACGCCGCCGGAGCGCAGGGGCACGCGGCTGTCGGCGGAATTGTCGCGGTTATCGCCGAGCACGAAGAGGTGGCCGGGCGGCACCGTCACTTCAGGCGTGTTGTCGAGCGGACCGTTGTCGCGCATCTTGAAGATCAGATGCGACACGCCGTTCGGCAGGGTCTCGATGTAGCGGTAGGCCGGCTCGCTGCCGCCATTGTCGTCTTCGGCGGCGCCGACGCCATCCGGCTTCAGCTCGGCGGGACGGTCGTTGATGAAGAGCTGGCCCTGCCGCATCTGGATGCGGTCTCCGGGCAGACCCACGACGCGCTTGACCCAGGCCTGCGAGCGATCGCCGGGCCAGCGGAACACGACGACGTCGCCCTGCTTCGGCGTCTCCGCGAAGACGCGGCCGCTTTCGGGCAGGTTGATCTGGATCGGCAGCGACGAGGTGCCGTAGCCATAGGGGAATTTCGAGGCGAGCAGCGCATCGCCGATCAGGAGCGTCGGCTCCATCGAACCCGACGGTACATAGAACGGCTCGGCGAGTGCGCCCTTGGCGATGAACACGGCGGCGACGATGCCGGCGAGCTGCATCAGCTGACCAGCCCAGCCGCTGCTCTTCCGCTTGGCGGTGACAGTTACCTTCTCAACGCTCATGCGCCCGTTCCACCAACTGTAATACGTTCCATCAGAAGCGACGGCTGGCCGACGCCGACGGGCACGCCCTGACCGTTCTTGCCGCAGGTGCCGATGCCGGTATCCAGCGCGAGATCGTTGCCGATCATGCGGATGCGATGCAGGTCGGTCGGCCCGTTGCCGATCAGCATGGCGCCCTTCAGCGGCGCGCCAATCTTGCCGTTCTCGATCTTGTAGGCCTCGGTGCACTGGAACACGTATTTGCCCGAGGTGATGTCGACCTGGCCGCCGCCGAAATTCGCGGCGAAGACGCCGTTCTTCACGGAGGCGAGGATCTCGGCCGGATCGCGGTCGCCCGCGAGCATGTAGGTGTTGGTCATGCGCGGCATCGGCACATGGGCGTAGCCCTGGCGGCGGCCGTTGCCGGTCGGCTTCATGTTCATCAGGCGCGCGTTCTGGCGGTCCTGCATGTAGCCGACCAGAATGCCGTCCTCGATCAGCACGGTGCGGTTGGTCGGCGTGCCCTCGTCGTCGATCGACAGCGAGCCGCGGCGCGAGGCAATGGTGCCGTCGTCGATCACGGTGACGCCCTTGGCCGCAACCTGCTGGCCCATCAGGCCGGCAAAGGCCGACGTCTTCTTGCGGTTGAAATCGCCTTCGAGGCCATGGCCGACCGCCTCATGCAGCATCACGCCGGGCCAGCCGGCCCCAAGCACGACGTCCATCTCGCCGGCGGGGGCGGGAATCGATTCCAGATTGACCAGGGCTTCGCGCAGCGCGCCGTCGGCGGCGTCGCGCCAGTTCTTGCTCTCGATGAATTCGGCATAGCCGGCGCGGCCGCCATAACCCTTGCTGCCGCTCTCCTGGCGGTCGCCCTGACCGGCGACGACGGAGACGTTGACGCGCACCAGCGGGCGGATGTCGCGATAGCTCTCGCCATCGGGCCGCAGGATCTCGACGACCTGCCAGGTTGCGCCGAGGCTGACGCTGACCTGCCGCACCCGCGGATCCTTGTCGCGTAAGTAAGCGTCGATCTCGGCGAGCAGCTTCACCTTGGTCTCGAAGCCCGGCGCATCCAGCGGATTGTCGTCGGCGTAGAGCCGCACATTGGTATGCGCCGGCGGGGCCGCGAAGCTGCCCGAATAGCCGCCGCGCACGGCAGCGACCGCGTCGGCGGCGCGAATCAGCGCCGGCAGCGACACGTCGGAGGAATGGGCATAGCCGACCGCATCGTCCTTGACGGCGCGCAGGCCAAAGCCCTGCGAGGTGTCATAGGTCGCCTGCTTCAGCCGCCCATTGTCGAACATCAGCGCTTCGGTCTGGCTGTATTCCAGGAACAATTCGCCGTCGTCGGCACCGGCAAGCCCGCGTGCGACCTCGTTGCGGACCTGATCGCGGTCGAGATTGGCGCGGTCGAGCAGGGAGGTGGTGGCTGGATTGGTCATGCGTCCGTCCATTATCGGAAGATGTAGGGCAAGATAATGGTTTCCCGGCGGTTCCGCGAGGGTGCCAGGTGCCACATTACGAAACGATAGGATTCGCCGCGCGCGGACGCGCCTGCCGCCTTATGGCAGCTTGTCATAGCCCTCGCCGAGCCCGTTCAGGCTGAGCGGGAAGCCGATGCCTTCTTCCGGGGTCTCGAAGATGATGAAGGTCGCGGTCTTGGCGGTGCGGAGCTGGCCGAGCAGCTTGTCGTCCATGACGACCTCGGCGACGCAGCCATTGGGCAGACAGCGGACGAAGCCGGCGCGGCCGACGTCCTGGTTGTCGAGCTTCAACCCGAGGCCGGATGGCAGCAGCACGCCGAGTGGGGCGACCACCCGCATCAGCCGGCTCTTCTGGTCGGCGGTCTTGAGCACGATCACGGTGAGGCCGGCATTGGAGCGGTCTTCGGCCACCACGCTCTGGATCAGGGCGCATTGCTCGGTCTGGGCGCCGGGCGGGGTGTCGCAGCGGATCTGCCAGTCGCCATGGACGGAGCGCACCGCGCCCTGCGCATGGGCGAGGCCCGGCAGCGCCATGACGACAATCACCACCAGCAGGGCCGCCAGCATCGTGAGGCCGCTCGCCTGCCTTGCCATGCTTCTCGAAAACCCCATCGGGTCGGTCCCTCTGCTCGCCTGGGTCGCTCGCGCCTGGCGGACTGATACGGGAATGACGGCGTCTTGAAGGCGATTCGCAAGCAAATTCCGCGCCGCCCACACCGCCATCGCCCGCACGAATCAGGTTCCTGCGCGGCTGTCTGCCAGTGCCTACCGCGGGCAATGCCGCTGTCAAGCCGCGGCATCCCGGGAAACGGTATTTTTCTCTGATGTTACTAGGAAATATCTTGCGGGTGATGGCTGACAGGCGGGGCTCAAGACTGCATTGCGATAGATCAAGAATTATGGTTTGAGAGGCTTGATTTCGGCGTTCTAGCGATCTGGCCCCAATTCCTCTTAGAGGTATTCTTGCGCGGCGGTTTGTCAGACGGGCGGATCGAATAAGCGTTTCCCGGAAATAGGGGGATGCACTTGGGGTGATTTCGTTAGGGGAGCGCGAACGGCATGAGGATGTCGATGGGCCATGTGGGCCGGCACTTGCTGGGATTGGCCGTGGCGGGTCTGACGCTGGCGACGGGCGGTGCGGCATATGCCGAGCTCGGGCAGCCGGCGCCGTGGGAATGGACGCTCCAGCAATCCGCCTCGCCGGTGATGGACAACATCGTCTGGTTCCACAACTTTCTGTTCGTGCTGATCACGCTGATCACGCTGTTCGTTCTGGCGTTGCTGGTGATCGTGGTCATGAAGTTCAATGCGAAGGCCAATCCGGTGCCGTCGCGGACCACGCACAACACGCTGATCGAGGTGGCGTGGACGCTCGTTCCGGTGCTGATCCTGGTCGGTATCTCGGTGCCGTCGTTCCGCCTGCTGTTCCTCGAGCTCGACGTGCCGAAGGCGGATTTGACCATCAAGGCCACCGGCAAGCAGTGGTACTGGTCCTATGCCTATCCTGATAACGGCAAGTTCGAGTTCGACTCGCTGATGGCCCAGGACAAGCAGCCCCGCCTGCTCGGCGTCGACAACGAGATGGTGGTGCCGGTCAACAAGGTGATTCGTGTCCAGGTCACCGGCGCGGACGTCATCCACGCCTTTGCGCTGCCGGCTTTCGGCGTCAAGATCGACGCCATTCCGGGGCGGCTGAACGAGACCTGGTTCAAGGCCACCAAGACCGGCATGTTCTACGGCCAGTGCTCGGAGCTCTGCGGCAAGGACCACGCCTTCATGCCGATCGCGATTCGCGTCGTGGAGGACAAGGACTTCGCCTCCTGGGTCGAAACGGCGAAGAAGAAATATGCGAGCGGCGGCACCAGCACTTTCGCCTCGGCGGCCGGCCCGACGCAGTAAGCGCCGGGCGAAGGCTCGAGGGACAGAAAGCGACATAAAGGGCGGGACCGCAGAAGGTCCGAACGGGACGCAAGGCAGGATTTGAAAATGGCAACGAGCGCAGCGGCACACGGCGATCACGCGCAAGACCACGGACATGACGAGCACGCCCATCCGACCGGATGGCGGCGCTATGTCTATTCGACCAACCACAAGGACATCGGTACGATGTACCTGATCTTCGCGGTCATCGCCGGCGTCATCGGTGCCGCCATGTCGATCGCGATCCGTGCCGAGCTGATGTATCCGGGCGTGCAGATCTTCCACGAGACGCACACCTATAATGTGTTCGTGACCTCTCACGGCCTGATCATGATCTTCTTCATGGTCATGCCCGCAATGATCGGCGGCTTCGGCAACTGGTTCGTGCCGCTGATGATCGGCGCGCCCGACATGGCGTTCCCGCGCATGAACAACATCTCGTTCTGGCTGCTGCCGGCCTCCTTCGCGCTGCTGCTGATGTCGACCTTCGTCGAGGGCGAGCCGGGTGCCAACGGCGTCGGCGCCGGCTGGACCATGTATGTGCCGCTGTCGAGCTCCGGCCATCCGGGCCCGGCCGTCGACTTCGCGATCCTGTCGCTGCATCTGGCGGGCGCCTCGTCGATCCTCGGCGCCATCAACTTCATCACCACGATCTTCAACATGCGCGCGCCGGGCATGACCCTGCACAAGATGCCGCTGTTCGTGTGGTCGATCCTGGTGACGGTGTTCCTGCTGCTGTTGTCGCTGCCGGTGCTCGCCGGTGCGATCACCATGCTGCTCACCGACCGCAATTTCGGCACGACGTTCTTCGCGCCCGACGGCGGCGGCGACCCCGTGCTGTTCCAGCATCTGTTCTGGTTCTTCGGTCACCCCGAGGTGTACATCCTGATCCTGCCCGCCTTCGGCATGGTCAGCCAGATCGTCTCGACCTTCTCGCGCAAGCCCGTGTTCGGCTATCTCGGCATGGCCTACGCCATGGTCGCGATCGGCGGCATCGGCTTCGTGGTCTGGGCGCACCACATGTACACGGTCGGCATGTCCTCGGCGACGCAGGCCTATTTCGTCGCCGCGACGATGGTCATCGCGGTTCCGACCGGCGTGAAGATCTTCTCGTGGATCGCCACGATGTGGGGCGGCTCGATCGAGTTCCGTGCGCCGATGATCTGGGCGGTGGGCTTCATCTTCCTGTTCACTGTCGGCGGTGTCACCGGCGTCGTGCTGGCGAATGCCGGCGTCGACCGCGTGCTCCAGGAGACCTACTACGTCGTTGCGCACTTCCATTACGTGCTGTCGCTCGGTGCGGTGTTCGGGATCTTTGCCGGCTGGTACTACTGGTTCCCGAAGATGTCGGGCTACATGTACAATGAGACGCTGGCGAAGGCGCACTTCTGGGTCACCTTCATCGGTGTGAACCTTGTGTTCTTCCCGCAGCACTTCCTCGGCCTGTCGGGCATGCCGCGCCGCTACGTCGACTATCCCGACGCGTTCGCCGGCTGGAACCTGGTCTCCTCGGTCGGCTCCTACATCTCCGGCTTCGGCGTGCTGATCTTCCTCTACTGCGTGTTCGACGCCTTCGCGAAAAAGGTGCCGGCCGGCGACAATCCGTGGGGTGCGGGCGCGACCACGCTGGAATGGACGCTGCCTTCGCCGCCGCCCTTCCATCAGTTTGAAGTGCTGCCCCGCGTGCAGTAAACCAACGCTCGCGGCGCCCGTGACGGGCGCCGCGGCTCTTTAGCGAAGCGAGTCAAAACTAGTGTCCGTCCTCGACCATAACGCCATCGACATCGATCCCCGCATCTCGGAAGCGGAGGTGGGCGACTACATTGCGCTGCTCAAGCCGCGGGTGATGTCGCTGGTGATCTTCACCGCGCTGGTCGGACTGGCGATGGCGCCCGGGCATTTCCACCCGGTGCTGGCCATCACCTCGCTGCTCTGCATCGCAGTCGGTGCCGGCGCTTCCGGAGCGCTCAACATGGCGCTCGAGGGCGATATCGACGCCAAGATGTCGCGCACGGCAAACCGGCCGATTCCGCGCGGCCGCATCACCCGTCCCGAGGCGATGGCGTTCGGCATGACGCTCGCCTTCTTCTCGGTGATGACGCTCGGCATCCTCGTCAACTGGATCGCCGGCGCGCTGCTCGCCTTCACCATCTTCTTCTACGTCGTGATCTACACGATGATCCTGAAGCGCCGGACCGCACAGAACATCGTAATCGGAGGCGCCGCTGGTGCGCTACCGCCGGTGGTGGCGTGGGCCGCGGTCACGGGCACCGTCGACGTCGAGCCGCTGCTGCTGTTCGCCATCATCTTCTTCTGGACGCCGCCGCACTTCTGGGCGCTGGCGCTGTTCCGCTCCGACGACTATGCGCGTGCCGGCATTCCGATGCTGCCCAACGTCGCCGGTCCCGACGCGACGCGGCTTCAGATCCTGCTCTACACCATCGTGCTGATCGCGGTCGCCGCCGCCCCGTGGGCGCTCGGCTATTTCGACGCCATCTACGGCATCGTCTCGCTGATCCTCGGCGCCGGCATGCTTGTGCTCGCGATCAACGTCTATATGCGCCGCGAGCGCAGCCAATCGCTGCGCGCGACCCGCAAGCTGTTCGCCTTCTCCATCCTTTATCTGTTCGCACTGTTTGCGACCCTGCTGGCCGAAGTCGTGTTCCGGGCGCTTGCTCCGATGGTAGGGGGCGCATGATCGCTGGAATGGCCGACAAACCTGAGATGAATGGAATCGTCCTCACGGAGGCGCAGAAGAAGAGCCGCCGCCAGCGCTCGATCGCGATCGCGCTCGCGCTCGGCGTGCTCGTGGTGCTGTTCTTCGCCGTCACCATCGTCAAGGGACCGGCAGTACTCGTCCGGCCGATGTAGGAAACATGGATCGAGAGCCCACCATATCGCGGGATCAGAGCCGGACGGCCAAGCAGGGGCGTGGGCCTTCCAAGGGTCTTGGCCGCGACGTGCTGGTCGCCTCGATCTGCGGAGGCGTGGTGGCGCTGATGGTCGGTGCCTCCTACGCGGCGGTGCCGTTCTACAACTGGTTCTGCCGCGCCACCGGCTTCAACGGCACGACGCAGGTTGCGACCTCGGCGCCGGCCACCGGGCCGATCGCACGGAAGATCGCGGTGCGCTTCGATTCCAACGTCGCGCCCGGCCTGCCCTGGAAGTTCGAGCCGGAGCAGAGCGAGATCGAGGTCAATATCGGCCAGGTCGTGACGGTCTTTTACACCGTGACCAACCAGGCCGCGCGCACCACCGCGGGCCAGGCGGCCTACAACGTCGCGCCCCTGACGGTCGGCTCCTACTTCCAGAAGATCAACTGCTTCTGCTTCACCGAACAGACCATGGCGCCCGGCGAGAAGCGCGAGATGCCGGTCGTATTCTACGTCGATCCGTCGATCGCCGACGATCATGAGAACGACGGGCTGAACACGATCACGTTGTCCTACACGTTCTATCCGGTGCGCGATCCCGTGGTGAAGCCGCTGGCGTCGGGTGAAGACGACAAACGCAAGGGAAATCTCTGACCGCCGGGCTCACGTCGCGGGGGTTGGACACAAGGGGATAAGTGCCGGACAGGCACGGGATTGAGGAGAGAGACCGCAAATGGCAACGGCGCACACCAAGCATCACGACTACCACCTGGTGGATCCCTCCCCGTGGCCGGTCGTCGGCTCCATCTCGGCCTTCATCATGGCGGTCGGCGCGATCACCTGGATGCACCACATGTTCTCGGCCGCGCCGATCATCTTCGGTGCCGGCACCGTCGGCGTGATCTACACCATGGTGAGCTGGTGGGGCGATGTGATCAGGGAAGCCCAGTACAAGGGCGATCACACCCGCGTCGTGCAGCTGCATCACCGCTACGGCATGATCCTGTTCATCGCCTCCGAGGTGATGTTCTTCGTCGCCTGGTTCTGGGCCTATTTCAACGCGGCGCTGTTCCCGGCCGACGCCGTCCACGCCACACGCGACGCCGTGTTCGGCTGCGGTCTCGGCACCGCGGCTGGCGCCTGCGCCGTGCCCGGCACCTGGCCGCCGCATGGCATCGAGACCTTCGATCCCTGGCATCTGCCGCTCCTGAACACGCTGATCCTGCTGACGTCGGGCACCACCGTGACCTGGGCGCACCACGCGTTGCTCGAGAATGATCGCCAGGGCCTGAAATACGGCCTGATCCTCACCGTCGTGCTCGGCGCGCTCTTCACCTGCGTGCAGGCCTATGAGTACAGCCACGCGGCGTTCTCGTTCGGCGGCAATGTCTATGGCGCGACCTTCTTCATGGCGACCGGCTTCCACGGTTTTCATGTGCTGGTCGGCACCATCTTCCTGCTGGTCTGCCTGTTCCGCGCCTATGCCGGCCACTTCACCCCGACACAGCACCTCGGCTTCGAGTTCGCCGCCTGGTACTGGCACTTCGTCGACGTGGTCTGGCTGTTCCTGTTCCTCTGCATCTATGTGTGGGGACACGGCGCCGAGACCATGGCCCACGGCGCGCACTGAGCCGCATTGGACCGATCAGAAGGGGCGGCCGCAGGGCCGCCCTTTCGCTTTTGGGCCGCCGGAAGCTTCGGCGGAAACTGTGATTGAGCGTTTTCGAGCGAAGCGGATACCGGTTCGCGTGAAGAAAACGCGTCAAAACAAGAATCTAGAGCTTCGGTTCTGATTCAATCAGAACCGATAATGTTCTAGAGTCCGTGATCATGAACGATACCACCGGCCCATCCGAGCCCGAGACGACCGTCCTGCAAAGCGCGCTGCGCGGGCTTGCCTGCAAGTGCCCGCGCTGCGGCAAGGGCAAGCTCTATGCGGGCTTCCTGACGCTCGCGCCCAGCTGCGACCGCTGCGGCCTCGACTATGCCTTCATCGACACCGGCGACGGTCCTGCGATCTTCATCATCATGCTGGCCGGCGGGATCGTCGTTGCGTGCGCGCTGATCGTCGAGGTCAAATACCAGCCGCCGTACTGGCTGCATGCCGCGCTGTGGCTGCCGCTGATCCTCGCGACCACGCTCTTGCCGCTGCGCGCGATGAAGTCGCTGTTGATCGCGCTGCAATTCCACCACAAGGCGGCGCCGGGCCGGCTGGTCGACCGCGCGAAATGAACGAGACCGCGCGCAAGCCCCGCGTGGCCGGCTTCGCGCTGTTCACGCTTTTCCTGGCCGCCGTCTTGGTCGCGCTCGGCGTCTGGCAATTGCAGCGCCGCGTCGCGAAACATCAGTTGATCGCCGCATTGACCGAGCGTCTCGCGGCGGCACCTGTTGCGTTGCCGCCGCCGTCGCAATGGAGCACGCTGACGCCGGAGCGGGACGAATTCCGTCGGGTCACATTTTCGGCGACCTACGAGTCCCGTCTGGATGCGATGGTCTACAGTTCCGGCTCCGCCATCCGCTCCGACATTTCCGGCCCCGGCACCTGGGCTTTCCTTCCCGCACGGCTGCCTGGCGGCGATATGGTCGCGGTCAACGCGGGCTTCGTGCCGAACACCCAACAGGACCGCGCCCTGCAGGATCGGGCGGTCGCGCGACTCATTACCAACAAGCCGGCGATGTTGACCGGCTACGTCCGTTTCCCCGAAACAGCCAGCGTGCTGATGCCTGACGCTGAGCGTGACAAACGGCTGTGGTTCACCCGCGATCATCTCGCCATGTCCCGGGCGCTCGGCTGGGGCACGGTCGCGCCGTTCTACATCGACCTGGAGCGGCCGGTGCCGGAGAACGGCATTCCGCGTCCCGGCCCGCTCGACGTGCATCTGAAGGACGATCATCTGCAATACGCCATCACCTGGTTCGCGCTCGCCGGCGCGGTGCTGATCGCATTCGGCGTCTGGGCGAGGGGACGGCGGCACCCGACCTGAAATTTTTCGTAGGTTCCTGGAGGGAACCCGGTATCGCCCGGGGTTTATTATTCAGGACATATTCACGAGGGTGGTCCTAAGCCGCACGCAAATTTTTCGCGGCAGACAGGATTTTGGTGTGAGCGATTTCGACCAGATGGGAATTGTCGTCGACTGGGTGGACGCCTGCCGGAAGGGCGACCTCGCGACGCTCCTCGATCTCTATGCGGACGACGCCCGGGTCGAATGCATGTGCAACGGCAAGCGACATTATCGCGGGCGGCGCGAGCTCGAAACCTATTGGGGACCGCGGCTCAGCACCTTCTCGTCGGCAGGCTTCGGTCTTGAGGAGATCAATCCAGTGCCGCATGGCATCGATCTCGAATATTCCGTCGCGGGCTCGCTGCGTATCCACGCCTCGTTTCGCTTCAGTCCCGAAGGCAAGATCTACAGTACCCTGTGCGAGCCGGCGCGGCAGTCCCCGCATGCCGATGGTGTGTGCTAGCCGGCCGCCGGCACGTCTCGCGCCGTCTCGACCGGCAGGCGACAGCGCACATAGGTTCGCTGGTCCGCGCGCAGCAGCGACAGCGATCCGCTGAGCGCGCGCACGCGCTCGTGCATGCCCGTCAGGCCGCGGCCGAAGACGTTGTCGGCGGGAAAGCCGCCGCCGTCGTCGGAGATCTCAATCGTGAGCACCTCGCCGGCCATGGTCGCCAGCACATGGGCATTGTTCGCCCCGGCGTGGCGCAGCACGTTGGTCAGCGCCTCCTGGATCAGGCGATAGACGGTCTGCGCCAGCGGTCGGTCGATCTCGTTCAGACCCGGATCGATCGTGGCCGTCAGGCTGATATGCGGCGCCTGCCTGCGAAAGTTCTGGAGCAGCGTCTGCACGCTGGTCTCGAGCCCCAATTCCTCGATGTAGAGCGGCCGCAGCCGGTCGAGGATGCGGCGGTTGGTCTGCTGGAGCGCCTCGACAGAGCGCATCACCTCCTGCGCCGGGTTGCCGAGATTTCCCGAGGTCTCGCTCAGCGCGATCGTGCTGGCGCGGATGCCGAACAATAGCGGTCCGAGCTCGTCGTGCAGCTCGCGCGCGAGATCGCGCCGCTCGTCGTCCTGGAGCGACACCAGGCGGTGCAGCAGGTCGCGATTATCCTGACTCAATTGCGCGAGCGTCATCGCCAGCGCATTGGCTTCCTCGCAGCTCTGCCGGATCTCCTGCGGTCCTGCGACCGGGATAGGCGTTGCATAATCGCCGCGCCGGATTCGCGTGAGGCCTGCGCCGAGATCTTGCAGGGGACGCAGCACCGATCCCGCAAAGAGATAGGCAATGGTCCCAGTCAGCATCATCAGCACGGCGATGAGGCTCGTCAGCGCCAGGAAGCCGATCCATTTCTCGAACAGATCGGCTGACAGGTCCGGCATGAACACGATGTCGCCGACACGCCTGCCGTCGATGATGACGGGAGATGCGGCGTCCATCTCCGGGATGGCGATCAGGTCCACGAACCAATGCGGCACGCCATGCAGATCACGCAGGCTGTCCTTTGGAGAGGGGGCGGGACCTGCTTCCACTGAACGGAATTGAATATCCGAGGAGTTGTCCAAAGAATGGACAAATGCGTCGAGTATCTTCCGCGGGTCGTCCGAGGCCTTCAGGCTGTTGTTGAGTGCCTCGGCGACCGTCCGGGTCGAGCGTCGGCCCGGCTCATTCTCGTCGGCAAGCTGCCCCGCCGCGAAGCTCTGGAGCAGCACGCCGCCCATGACCAGCGCGGCAAGGAAGCTCAAGCCGAGCGGAAGAAACAATTGTGTTCTGAATGAGAGCCGCTGCCACATTAGGTCAATTCTAACGCGCATTGGCGGGATTTGCTCTTTCCATTTGTTCCCGTCGGTCTATGAGTCGAAAAACAAGAGAGCGCGCGATGCAAGATACCGCCAAGCCGGCGACCCGAGTTCTGATCGTCGACGACCATCCCGTGGTGCTGTCAGGATGCCGCACCCTTTTCGCGTCCGACCACTCGATCCGTATCGACGAGGCGACCGACGCCAAATCCGGGCATCGCGCCTATATCAGCAAGCGGCCCGACGTCACCGTCATCGACATCAGCCTGCCCGACGTCTCCGGCTTCGAGCTGATGCGGCGGATCCGCAAGGACGACCCTGATGCCAAGATCATCATGTTCAGCATGAACGACGATCCGGCCTTCGTGGTGCGGGCGGTCGAGCTTGGCGCGCAGGGATATGTCTCCAAGGGCGACGATCCCCGGATTCTGCTCAAGGCGGTGCGCAAGGTGGTCGCCGGCGACAATTTCATCTCGCCGCAACTCGCGGAGGCGGTCACGTTCTCCGGTGCAGCGATCAAGGCCAATCCGGCCTCGCAGATGACGCCGCGGGAGCTCGAAATTCTCCGCCTGCTCGGCCGTGGCGACAAGATCGTCGAGGTCGCCGAGGCGCTCGGCATCTCCTACAAGACGGTCGCCAACACCACGTCCCTGCTCAAGCAGAAGCTCGGCGCCAAGAACCATTCCGACCTGATCAGGATCGCGGTGGAAATCGGGATGAGCTGACGCCCGGGGCATTGGCGGCCCGGGGGCACCGGCGGCCCGCGCACTGGCGCCCGGCACCGAACCGGCTGCTCCAGGATGCAGCCGGTCCGGCCGGGCGGATCGGGTCTCGGCGCGTACCGGGCAATGCATGGACAGCGCCGACACCATCCGCCGACACAATGGGCCGGCGTGATATTCGTTCCTGAACCACCCGAAATTGCGGGAAAAAGAAGCAATGGCGTGCGGGCGCTCGCAGGAATGCCTTTGCGAAACGCGAACCGCGCCGGGAAAAATAGGAACATTTTCTTGCCCCCGCCGTTTTGGCTCTTGACGATTTCGTGACGGGCGCCGAGAACTTGGCCGACAGTTTTGGCGGGCCGGCAACCCGCACGAGGCAAACCGGGTCTGCACATATCAACGACAGACCTTCCAAGAGAGGGCTGCGGCATCGCCGCAGCCCTTTTTCGTTGAGCGGGGCACAGGCGGGAAGCGGTTTCCCGATGCCGCAAAACACTTTATGGTGGCCTAACGCCTCTGGCCGTTAACAAGTAGTTTCATGAAATCAAAGGCTTATGGATCTGGCTCAAGGCCGGCCGGCCTTTGGAGGGCAGTTTGACTCGCTATATCTCGACCCGGGGCGAGGCCCCAGAACTCGGCTTCTGCGACGTGATGCTGACTGGGCTTGCCCGTGACGGCGGCCTGTATGTGCCGGTGACGTGGCCGCAGCTCTCGACCGAGGCCATCGCTGGCTTCTTCGGCCGCCCCTATTGGGAGGTCGCGGTCGACGTGATCCGTCCGTTCGCCGGCGGCGAGATTTCGGATGCCGAGCTCGGCCGCATGGCGAACGAGGCCTATGCCACCTTCCGCCATCCGGCGGTGGTGCCGCTGCGCCAGATGACGCCGCATCAATTCGTGCTGGAGCTGTTCCACGGCCCGACGCTCGCCTTCAAGGACGTGGCGATGCAGCTGATCTCGCGGCTGATGGACCACGTGCTCGCCAAGCGCGGCCAGCGCACCACCATCGTGGTCGCGACCTCCGGCGACACCGGTGGCGCCGCGGTCGACGCGTTCGCGGGCCTGGAGAATGTCGATCTCATCGTGCTGTTCCCGCACGGCCGCATCTCCGAAGTGCAGCAGCGGATGATGACGACCACGGGCGCGGCCAACGTCCATGCGCTCGCCATCGAGGGCAATTTCGACGACTGCCAGGCGCTCGTGAAGGGGATGTTCAACAACCATCGCTTCCGCGATGCGACCTCGCTCTCCGGCGTCAACTCCATCAACTGGGCGCGTATCGTCGCCCAGGTGGTCTACTACTTCACCTCCGCCGTCGCCGCCGGCGCGCCGGCACGCACGGTGGATTTCGTCGTGCCGACCGGAAATTTCGGCGACATCTTTGCCGGTTATGTCGCCAAGCGGATGGGGCTGCCGGTGCGCACGCTGCGCATCGCCGCCAACGTCAACGACATCCTGGCGCGCACGCTCAAGACCGGGATCTACGAGGTGCGCGAGGTGCACGCCACCGCGTCGCCATCGATGGACATCCAGATCTCCTCGAATTTCGAGCGGCTGCTGTTCGAGGCCGGCCGGCGCGATGCGGCCGGCGTGCGCCGTCTGATGGACTCGCTGAAGCAGTCGGGGCGCTTCGTGTTGCCTGACGCGATGCTGGCCGCAATCCGTGAAGAATTCGACGCCGGCCGGGCCGACGAGACCGAAACCGCAGCCGCGATCCGCGCCGCCTGGCGCGAGGCGGGTGAGCTGGTCGATCCCCATACCGCGGTCGCACTCGCGGTCGCCGACCGCGACACCACCGACACGACGGTGCCCAGCATCGTGCTCTCCACCGCCCATCCGGCCAAATTCCCCGATGCGGTCGAGGCAGCCTGCGGCCAGCGGCCGCAATTGCCCGCCTGGCTCGACGGTCTCATGACCAAATCCGAACACATGAAGGTGATGAAGAACGATCAGGCCGAGGTCGAGCGGTTCGTGCTGTCCGTAAGCCGGGCCGCAAAACAGGGAGTTGCCGGATGAGTGTCGAGATGTCCAAGCTTGCCTCCGGCCTGACCGTCGTCACCGACGAGATGCCCCATCTCGAGACCGCGGCGCTCGGCGTCTGGGCCGGCGTTGGCGGGCGCGACGAGAAGCCGAACGAGCACGGCATCTCGCATCTGCTCGAGCACATGGCGTTCAAGGGCACGACCAAGCGCTCCTCGCGCGAGATCGTCGAGGAGATCGAGGCGGTCGGCGGCGACCTCAATGCCGGCACCTCGACCGAGACCACGTCCTATTATGCGCGGGTGCTGAAGGCCGACGTGCCGCTCGCGCTCGACGTGCTCGCCGACATCCTTGCCAATCCCGCATTCGAGCCCGACGAGCTCGAGCGCGAGAAGAACGTCATCGTGCAGGAAATCGGTGCCGCGCAGGACACGCCCGACGACGTCGTGTTCGAGCATCTCAACGAGCTCTGCTATCCCGACCAGCCGATGGGCCGCTCGCTGCTCGGCACCGCCAAGACCCTGCGCGCCTTCAACCGCGACATGCTGCGCGGTTATCTGTCGACGCATTATCGCGGCCCCGACATGGTGGTGGCGGCAGCCGGCGCGGTCAATCACAAGCAGGTCGTCGCCGAGGTCGAGAGGCGCTTTGCGAGTTTCGAGGGGACGCCGGGTCCGAAGCCGCAAGCCGCTCAGTTCGGCAAAGGCGGCGCCAAGGTGGTGCATCGCGAGCTCGAGCAGGCGCATCTGACGCTGGCGCTGGAAGGCGTGCCGCAGAGCGATCTGTCGTTGTTCTCGCTCCAGGTCTTCACCAACATCCTCGGCGGCGGGATGTCGTCGCGGCTGTTCCAGGAAGTGCGCGAGAAGCGCGGCCTCTGCTACTCCATCTACTCGTTCCACGCGCCCTATACCGACACGGGCTTCTTCGGCCTGTACACCGGCACCGATCCGGCCGACGCACCGGAGATGATGGAGGTCGTGGTCGACATCATGAATGATTCGGTGGAGACGCTGACCGAGGCCGAGATCGCGCGGGCCAAGGCGCAGATGAAGGCGGGCCTCCTGATGGCGCTGGAGAGCTGCTCGTCCCGCGCCGAGCAGCTGGCCCGGCATGTGCTGGCCTATGGCCGGCCGCAGACGGTCGAGGAGCTGGTGGCCCGGATCGACGCCGTCAGCGTCGAATCGACCCGGGATGCGGCGCGTGCGCTGCTTTCGCGGAGCCGCCCTGCAGTTGTCGCATTGGGCAGTGGCAGGGGTCTGGACACGGCGGTATCTTTTGCGGAAGGATTGACCCGGGCACGTGCCAAGGCGCGGCTGCACTAGGAGCCGCGCACGGGCTGATCTGCCCCGGGAAGCATCACCATGGCCCTGTTTCGCCTGCCATCCAGTGGACCCGCCGCCCTCGCGCCGCGCGGCAACGGCCTGTTGCTGCGCGCGCCGCAGATGTCGGACTTCATACAGTGGGCGCATTTGCGCGAGTCCAGCCGCGACTATCTCACGCCCTGGGAGCCGATCTGGCCGTCGGATGACCTGACCCGGTCCGGCTTCCGCCGCCGCCTGCGGCGCTATTCCGAGGACATCGCCGCGGACCGCTCCTATCCCTTCCTGATCTTCCGTGAGCTCGATGGCGCCATGGTCGGCGGCATCACGCTCGCCAATGTCCGCCGCGGTATCGTCCAAGCCGGCACCATCGGCTACTGGGTCGGCAAGCCTCATGCCCATCGCGGCTACATGACGGCGGCGCTGCGGGTGCTGCTGCCGACGCTGTTCGGCGAGCTCAATCTGCACCGGGTCGAGGCCGCCTGCATCCCAACCAATGCGCCGTCGATCCGGGTGCTGGAGAAGTGCGGCTTCTCCCGCGAGGGCCTGGCGCGCCGCTATCTCTGCATCAACGGGGTCTGGCAGGACCACCTGCTGTTCGGCCTGCTGCACGAGGATTTCCGCGGCTGAGCTGCCGCTCGTGCTGCCAAAGTCTCCTTGTTTGCTGCCTTGGGTTCGCCGATTTTGGCGATATAAACCGCTGGCCGGCCGGCGATCGGCTGGAGGATGGTCATGGAGTATGGGCGTTGATGGTGAAGAAGCTTCGGTCATCGCGGAATGCGTTGCGGCGGGGTACGGGGATCGCGCTGGCGTTGTCGGTTGCGCTCGCCGCCGTCTCGCCGGTGGCGGCCCAGTCGCTCACCGACCGCTTCAAGAGCCTGTTCGGCGGCAAGTCCGACGAGCCGGCCCAGCCCAAGCCGGCGCCCGCGCCCGGCCAGCCGGCGGCCGATGACGACGTCGATTGTCCGCAGGTCACGGTGCGCGCCGGGGCCTCGACCTACGCGGTCGGCGCCGCCGGCAAGCCGGCCGTCGGCAATGAGATCCGCTTCCAGGCCACGATCACCAAGATGGCGCGTGAATGTACCCGGAATGGCGGCGATATCACGGCCCGGATCGGCATCCAGGGCCGTGTCATCGCCGGTCCCGCCGGTGCGCCTGCGACCGTCGAGGTGCCCTTGCGCATTGCCGTGGTGCAGGGCGGCGTCGGCGAGAAGGTGATCGCCTCGAAGGCGTACCGGACCACGGTCGAGATGTCGGAGGGCGGCAGCGTGCCCTTCACCTTCATCGCCGAGGATCTGGCCTATCCCGTGCCCTCGGCCAAGATCGCCGATTCCTACATCTTCTATGTCGGCTTTGACCCGCAGGCGCTCTCGCCCGAGCCGAAGGCAAGGCCGAAGAAGAAATAGGGCAAGATCTCGCGGCAATCTCAACTGTCATTGCCCGCGAAGGCGGGCAATCCAGTATTCCGAGACAGCGAGGCTAGAATCGAGATGCCGCGGCGTACTGGATCACCCGCCTTCGCGGGTGATGACATCCGATGTGTTGCTACAGACATCGTCAAACAAAAAAGCCGGCGCTCGCGCGCCGGCTTTTTGATTGGTGAAAGGCAAAGCCCCTCAGTTCAGCTTCTGCCGAACCTCGTTGATGCCCTTGGCGAGCAGGTCGTCGGCGACCTGGCCCTTGACCGACTGCGACAGGATCGTGGAGGCGGCCTGGACGGCGGCTTCCGCGGCTGCGGCGCGGACATCGGCCACCGCCTGGGCCTCGGCGAGCGCGATCTTGCTCTCCGCGGTCTTGGTGCGGCGGGCGACGAAGTCTTCCATCTTCGCCTTGGCCTCGGTCGCGATGCGCTCGGCTTCGGACTTGGCGTTGGCGATGATGTCCGCAGCCTCGCGCTCGGCCGTGGCACTGCGCGCCTTGTAGTCGGCGAGCACCTTGGCCGCTTCCTGCTTGAGGCGCGTCGCGTCGTCGAGCTCGGCCTTGATGCGGTCGGCGCGGTGGTCGAGCGCAGTCGTCACCTTCTTGAAGACCCCGAGATAGCCGAACAGGACCATCAGGATCACGAAGGCGATGGCGACCCAGGTTTCAGGATCGAAGAACATATCGACTAACCCTTCAAGGACGCGTCAACGGCAGTGCTGACCGAGGCTGCGTCCGGAACGATACCGGTGAGCTGCTGCACGATCTGGCCTGCCGCATCGGCCGCGATGCCGCGGACGTTGCTCATGGCCGTCTTGCGGGTCGAGGCGATGGTCTTTTCCGCCTCGGCGAGCTTGACCGCCAGTTGCTCTTCAAGCGCCTTGCGCTCGGCTTCCGCCTGCGCATTCGCCTTGTCGCGGGATTCGTTGCCGATCGCCTGCGCGCGCGAACGTGCCGAAGCAAGCTCACCCTCATAGGCCTTCAGCGCCGCGTCGGACTGGTCCTTCAGCTTCTGCGCTTCGGCGAGGTCACCCTCGATCTTGTTTTGACGTGCCTCGATCGCACCGCCGACGCGCGGCAGAGCGAGCTTGGACACGATCACGTAAAGCGCGACGAAGAAGATCGCGAGCGACACCAGCTGTGAAGCGTAGTTGCTGCTCTCGAACGGCGGAAAACCGCCACCGTGACCGCCTTCGGACTCGGTGTGGGCGCCCGCCGCCGGACTTTTCGCCCCGCCATGACTCTCAGCCATGGATTACTCCTGTTGCCGTCATGCGCGCCGCTTCGGTCGAAGCGGCGCGAAACATCGTCCTCAGAGCGGAACGAACAGCAGCAGCAGCGCGATCAGCAGCGAGAAAATGCCAAGCGCTTCGGTCACGGCGAAGCCGAAGATCAGGTTGCCGAACTGGCCCTGAGCGGCCGACGGATTGCGAACGGCTGCGGCAAGGTAGTTGCCGAAGATCACGCCCACGCCGACGCCCGCGCCGCCCATGCCGATGCATGCGATGCCCGCGCCGATAAGTTTTGCTGCTGCCGGATCCATTTTAGACTCCTTGGAAGAAAGATTGGGTTGTGGGTGGAAATTCCCCGGACCGCTCAGTGTCCCGGATGAATGGCGTCGTTCAGGTAGATGCAGGTCAGGATCGCAAACACATAGGCCTGCAGGAACGCGACCAGAATCTCGAGAGCGTACAGCGCGACCGTGAGCGCCAGCGGCAGCACGCCGCCGACCCAGCCGAGCGCGCCGAGCGAGAAGCCGAGCATGGCGACGAAGCCCGCGAAAACCTTGAGCGCGATGTGGCCGGCCAGCATGTTGGCGAACAGACGGACGCTGTGGGAGACCGGCCGCAGGAAGAACGACAGGATCTCGATGAACATCACCAGCGGCAGGATGTAGCCGGGGACGCCGTGAGGCACGAAGATCGAGAAGAATTTCAGGCCGTTCTTGGCGACGCCGTAGATCAGCACGGTGAAGAAGACCAAAAGCGCGAGCGCGGCGGTCACGATCAGATGGCTCGAGATCGTGAAGGTATAGGGGATGATGCCGACCAGGTTCGAGACGCAGATGAACATGAACAGCGAGAAGATCAGCGGGAAGAACTTCATGCCTTCCGCGCCGGCCGTCGAACGGATGGTCGAGGCGACGAATTCGTAGGAGATCTCGGCGACCGACTGGAGGCGCCCGGGAACCAGCTGCGTGCCACTGGCAAGCATCAGGAACGAGATGATCGCCACCGCCACCAGCATGTAGAGCGACGAATTGGTGAAGGCGATCGTGTGATTGCCGATATGGCCGATCGTGAAGAGAGGCTCGATGTTGAACTGGTGGATCGGATCGATTTTCATCAGCGCGGCATCTCTTGGTCTGCCGGGCAATGCCGGCGGGTCTCGGTCTGCCGGCCGGGCCGGCCCGTACCGGCATGGCCGGCACGATCATTCCTCTGTTGGTGCGGATCGCTTAAGAATCACCGCGCCTGTTTTGACCCGCGCCTGCCGTTCTCACCACATTCACCACGCCGGCCACGAAGCCCAGCAGCAGGAACACGATAAATCCGAAAGGCGACGTCGACAGCAAGCGGTCGAAACCCCAGCCAATCCCCGCTCCGACAACGACCCCGGCGACCAACTCGGAGGATAACCGGAAACCAAGCGCCATCGCCGAAGCTCTGGCCGCTCTGTCTTCACCGTCACCTGCGGGTTGCTCGGTCTTGATTCGTCGGTCCCGGAATTCGGACAACCGCTGATCAAGATTTCCGAGCCGTTCGGAAAGCGCAGCTTCCTCGGACGATCTATCGCGATCCCCATTCTCGCCGTGTCCCGTGCCCTGTGTCATGCAACGAAGACCCGAAACGCCGCGGCTGAATGGAAATTACGCCCACCACCCTCAAAAGCCGCGCGGACCATACTGATGGCCCATAATCAAGTCAAGCCAAGTCACGATTGCGTCGCGTTCTATTATGTATCTGATTTACTTGATGATATTGGCACGCACGGCAACGCTGCACACAGCGTGACGCCGCACCGCAGCAGCTCTCTTCATGATCGGCGAATGCGACCACCATTTCGTCCTGCCGGCGGGATCAAAGGGATTGCCGCGATCGTTGATATCGGTGGCGCGTTTTGGGCGGCAGATCGCCTCGCCGGGGTGTAGAATTGAAGAGAAGCCACAGAAGCGCCATGGCGGAGAGCGCGATGAGACCAGCAAATTCATCCACAGCATCATGGCTTGCAGCGGCGGTATTCGCCGCGATGATGACCATCGGCGGCGGCCTCGTTGCCGCACAGTCCGCGCCCGACAGCGAAAACGGCCGCTACAGCATGACGCCCATCCCCGAAGGAGTGCTGCGGCTCGACACCCGCACCGGCACGGTATCGACCTGCACCAAGAACGGCGCGGGCTGGGCCTGTTACGCGGTGCCCGACGAACGCACCGCGCTCGACGCCGAGATCGGCCGGCTCCAGGCCGAAGTCGAGAAGCTGAAGGGGCAGATCGCGGCGGGGCCGACCGTGTCGGGCAAGATCGACGAGGCGATGCCGAAATCCGATCCGCTCAAGAAGGACCCGAAGGTCGCCGAGGGGGACCGCAAGATCGAGATTCCGCTGCCCAGCGACCAGGATGTCGATCGGGTGATGTCGTTCCTGGAAAAGGCCTGGCGCCGGCTGATCGACATGGCCAACCGCGTGCAGAAGGACGTCTCGGGGAAGATCTAGCGCATGACGAGATGCCGTAGGGTGGGCAAAGGTGCGAAGCGCCGTGCCCACCACCTTGACCTCGTTGCGTCGATTGGTGGGCACGCTTCGCTTTGCCCACCCTACGGTGGCATTCCGAGTTGAGAGATCTTTCATGACATCAGGCAAATCCGTCACGCGCTCGGCGCCATCGTCGGTGCAAGTCACCACCGTCGCATCGTCACTGCTGACCGTGCAGACGCCCGGCCGCGGCTTCACCGATCTCACCAGCGAAGCCGCGAAGTTCATCAATGAGGTTCAGGCGCGCGATGGCGCGCTGACGCTGTTCATCCGGCACACCTCGGCGTCGCTGACGATCCAGGAGAACGCCGATCCGTCCGTGCTCGTCGATCTCACCACGGCACTGTCGCGGCTCGCGCCTGAGAACGCCGGCTGGACCCACTACACCGAGGGACCGGACGACATGCCGGCGCACGTCAAGACCATGCTGACGCAGACCTCGCTTCAGGTCCCGGTCCTGAACGGCAAAGTCGCGCTCGGCACCTGGCAGGCGATCTACCTGATCGAGCATCGCAAGCGCCCGCACCGGCGCGAGGTCGTGCTGCAATTCATCGGTAGCAATCAGTAGGCCCCAAAACAAAACCGGCCGCGGAGACCGCGGCCGGTTCGTATTGTCGGTCGCTGCTGTCGATCAGGTCGCCTTGATGTCGACGTCCTTGGTCTCGGGCAGGAAGAAGAAGCCGATCACGACGGTAATCGATGCGAAGATGACCGGATACCAGAGACCCGCATAGATATCGCCGGTCGAGGCCACGATCGCGAACGCGGTCGCTGGCAGCAGGCCGCCGAACCAGCCGTTACCAATATGGTAGGGCAGCGACATCGAGGTGTAGCGAATGCGGGTCGGGAACAGTTCGACCAGCATCGCGGCGATCGGGCCGTACACCATGGTGACGAAGATCACCAGGATGAACAGCAGCCCGACGGTCGCGGCCACCTGCGGACGGAAGATGTCGAACGGATGCGACATCTTCACGATGCCCGCATCGCCCGGCTTCGGATAGCCGGCTGCCTGCACTGCGGCGAGCAGCGCGGGATTGCCGTCCTTGGCGTTGGCGTAGGCGATGTCCTTGCCGTTGACCACCACCTTCACGCCGGAGCCGGCCGGGCCGGAAGAGGTCGAGTACTTGACCGACGCGCCCGACAGGTAGGCGCGTGCGGTGTCGCAGGGCGCGCTGAAGACGCGGGTGCCGACCGGGTTGAACAGGTCGCCGCAACCCGCGGGATCCGCCACCACGTCGACCTTGACCGACTCGATCGCCTTTTCCAGCGCCGGGTTGGCGTTGGTGGTGATCATCTTGAAGATCGGGAAGAAGGTCAGCGCCGCGATCAGACAGCCGCCGAGGATAATCGGCTTGCGGCCGATCTTGTCGGAGAGCACGCCGAACACGATGAAGAAGCCGGTGCCGAGCAGCAGCGACCAGGCGATCAGCAGGTTGGCGGTATAGCCGTCGACCTTCAGGATCGATTGCAGGAAGAACAGCGCGTAGAACTGGCCGGTGTACCAGACCACGCCCTGGCCCATCACGCCGCCGAGCAGCGCGAGCAGAACGAGCTTGCCGTTCTGCCAGTTGCCGAAGGCTTCCGTCAGCGGCGCCTTCGAGCTCTTCCCCTCGTCCTTCATCTTCTGGAAGATCGGGGATTCGCTGAGGCGGAGCCGGATCCAGACCGAGATGCCGAGCAGCAGCACCGAGACCAGGAACGGGATGCGCCAGCCCCAGGCCGCGAAATCGGCTTCGCCGATCGCGCTGCGGGTGAACAGGATCACCAGCAGGGACAGGAACAGGCCGAGCGTGGCCGTCGTCTGAATGAACGAGGTGTAATAGCCGCGCTTGCCGTTCGGCGCGTGCTCCGCGACATAGGTCGCCGCACCGCCATATTCACCGCCGAGCGCCAGGCCCTGGGCGAGGCGCAGCGCGATCAGGATGATCGGGGCCGCGATGCCGATGGTCGCCGCATTGGGCAGCAGGCCGACGATGAAGGTCGACAGACCCATGATCAGGATGGTGACGAGGAAGGTGTATTTGCGGCCGACGATGTCGCCGACGCGCCCGAACACGATGGCGCCGAACGGACGGACAAGGAAGCCCGCGGCGAAGGCCAGCAGCGCGAAGATGTCGCGGGTTGCCGGCGGATAGGCCGAGAAGAACTGCGCGCCGATGATGCCGGCCAGCGAACCGTAGAGGTAGAAGTCGTACCACTCGAAGACGGTACCGAGCGAGGAGGCGAGAATGACGAACCGTTCGTCCTTCGTCATTCCTCCCGCGCCCGCTTGAGACACAGCCATTGTCGACATGTTGAGTCGCTCCCCGAAATGCGTTTCCTCGCGCCCCGGATACCCGGTCATGCCGGATCAACCCAGGTCTTGGCTCCAAGGTAACATCGGCGTGAAACCCGCCCCAATACGACTTTCGGCCTTGCGCACTGACGCGCACCTGACGCCGCGGACCTTTCAATCCGGCACGATCGTGCTCGACCATGGGTTAACCCCGTTCCCGCAAAGGGATAATGCCCACTTGCATGCCACGGCCGGTCGGGAAAGAATTGACCAAGGCCCCGGGCCGGCCTACTGGCCCGGTGTGAATGCCAGCAAGAGAACGATGAGCGCTCCTTCGACCCATCTTGTCATTGCCGATGACCATCCCCTGTTCCGCGACGCGTTGCGGCAAGCGGTGGCGGGCGTCCTGACCTCGGCCAGGATCGACGAGGCGGGATCGTTCGAGGATCTCACCAAGCTGCTGGAACAGACATCCGACGTCGATCTGGTCCTGCTCGACCTCTCGATGCCCGGGATCTCCGGCTTTTCCGGGCTGATCTATCTGCGCGCGCAGTACCCGGCCATCCCGGTGGTGATCGTCTCGGCCTCCGACGACAGCGCCACGATTCGCCGCTCGCTCGATTTCGGCGCCTCCGGCTTCATCCCGAAGCGATTCGGCGTCGAGACCTTGCGCGACGCGATCCTCAAGGTGATGGAGGGGGACGTCTGGGTTCCCACCGACACCGATCTATCGGCCGCCGCCGATCCCGACATGACGCGCCTGCGCGACCGCCTGGTGACGCTGACGCCGCAACAGGTCCGGGTCTTGATGATGCTGTCGGAAGGGCTGCTCAACAAGCAGATCGCCTACGAGCTCGGCGTCTCCGAAGCCACCATCAAGGCGCATGTCTCGGCGATCCTGCAAAAGCTCGGCGTCGAGAGCCGCACCCAGGCGGTAATTGCCGCGGCGAAGATCGCCGGCGGGCAGTGGAAGCAGGGCACCCCGACGGGATCGTAAACCGCGATCGGGTCAGTCGCCTTTTTCGCGCGTCGGCTTGGGCAGGATATCCGGCTGTACCGATTCCAAAATGCTCTTGACGTCGCCGTGCCTTGCAAGGGCGTCGAAGACGTCGGGTACGTCGGTCGACACCGAAAACGACTTGGCCAAGCGAAACACCTTGCCGAGCTTGATCGCATTGGCCGGCAGATCGAGGCTAGCGCTCATGTCAGTGACGATTTCCCTTGCCTTCTCCGGCAGGTCGCTCGCGGCAACGTCATCGTTCAGGAACACCTGAACTGACGAAGGCTGGCCGGGCTTGGTGGCTTGGCGCAATCGATTGACGACAGCCTTACCTTCCCATTCGGGCGAAGGCTTTGTCTTGTCGGTCATGGCCGGCTCCTGTGCGGGAATCCCTGGCGGCCTGGCCAATATAGCGCTTATTGCGGCCGGCTTTTAGCTGGCCGCAACAAGAATTGCCGTGGAGTCAGGCGGGACGGCGCTTCGAAGGGCTCTTCTTGCGCGCGGGGCGCCGCGATGCGGCAACCTTCGGCCGGCGTGCCATCTTCTTGGCGACGCTGCGCGGTGGATGCGACGACGAGCGCCCCCTCGCAGAGCGCTTTTTCGCGGGCGTGCGCCGCCGGGGCGCGACGCTCACCTGCGCGGCGGGGAGCTGCGACCCGGTCAGGAGCTCGTAGGCCCTGACGGCATCGGGCACCCCATGGTTCGCGCGGGCCTCTTCCATCGCCTCGGGGCGCGCGCAGGATCCGATGATGGCGGCTTCGAGCTGGTCCGCCGTTGCAGTCGGCCTCGCTTGCAGCAGAAGGGCTGCAAGACCCGCGACGTGGGGCGTCGCCATCGACGTCCCATTCATGGTCTCGTACTTTTTGCCGGGAACGCAGGACGTGATCGCGACCCCCGGTGCGACGATCGCCGGGCACAATGGGCTGATCGCGCGATTGAAGCTCTGGCTGCTGGAGAAATCAGGCACGACGTCGTGCACGTCGATCGCGCCGATCGACAACACGTTCGCGTAATTGCCCGGCGAGCGGCTGGTCCGGGGGCCCTCATTGCCGGACGCAATGACCGGCAGAACGTTGGCGGCGCGCAAGGCATCGATCACACTCTGGAATGCCGGCGTGAAGCCGCGTAGTCCGAGCGACATGCTCAGGACTCGGGCGCCTTCGCCGATCACCCAGTCCATGCCGGCCAGGATGCGTTCGATCACCTGCCCGCGCTCGATCACCATCGCGCTCGCGAGCTGGGCATCCGGTGCGACGCCGAAGCGACCCTTGCTGACCGGCCGGCCGACGATCGTGCCCGCGGTGTGAGTGCCGTGTACGCCGCTGTCGCGGGCCGGTGCGTTCGGAACCTGATCTCCCGCCAGGTCGAACTCGGCAAACTTCTTGATGGCTCCGGCCAATGCCGGATGCTTGCCGTCGACGCCGGTATCGAGGTGACCAACCACCACGCCTTGGCCGGTGAAACCCGCCTGCCAAAGGCGTTCCACGTTCAAGCGCTTGATGCCCCAGGTCGGACCGACCCCGGTCTTGATTGGACGGGCTTCGACCGGTTTGATCAGGCTGATCTCCGGAGCCTTGTCGACCTTGCCCACTTGCGGATCAGCCTGGAGCGAAACGAGGCCGCTGGCATCCACGCTGCCGACTGCGAGTCCAAGGTTGGGGTAGATGCGCACGCGGCGCTCGGCCAGGCTCTCCGCTCCTCTGATTTGGCGGCCGGCGGAGCGCGTTGCCGCCGCCACGAGACTCTGTGTCTGGGCAGTGTCCGGCGCGATGAAATGATCCTGCATCGCGATCTCGGACGTGGCGGCGGCCGACGCCCTGTCCTTCATTGTGACAATCACTTTGACATAGCCAATCGCGGCCAGTGTATCCTCGAGGCTGGACCCTGCCATTGTCGTGGCTCCGGATGATTGAAATGGACGTGCTAAAGGCAATCAACTGAATAGGTTCAACATGCGATAAAATGCTCGCAGTGGTTGATGCTAGTTCATTTCCCGGGAGTTGCAACGAGAGAGGATGTCGCAGGGACACGCGGCGCGACCCTCGAACATTGAGATACCGTTTCGGCCGGCGCCTGGCCGCCGGTGCGCTTCCTAGAGAGTCTCCAACAACTTGCTGGCGATCCCGATATCCGAGGTCCGTGACCCGTCGGAGAAACCTCCGAGCGCCGATCGAAGCAACCTCTTCGCGTCCGCGCGCTGGCCGCGCCCGGCGATCAATTTCGCGAGATCGATCGCCGCTCGCAACTCCCAGGCTTTCGCATCGGTGCGGCGGCTCAGGTCAAGCGATTGCCTGAAGTGGTTCTCAGCCTCATCGGTGGCCGGCTCCGGCAGTGTCAGCGACACATTACCCTTCATGCGCAACAGCTCGGGCATGTAGAGATGATCGCCGCCTTGCTCGACGAGGCCGATCGCGTCGTCGATCAGGCGCGCACTCCGCTCGATCTGCCCGAGCGCCAACAAGCCATGCACGAGCGCGATGTTGAACGTCGTGGTGAGCAGCTCGTAGCCGGCGTCGTGGAGCTCGCGCAGACAGGCCCGTATCGTCTCGACGCCGCCAGCGGCGTCGCCGCGCCGGATCGCCAGCTCGCCTTTGACGCCGCGGCCGACCGCGAGATAAGGGCCCATCGAGCGCGTTTCGGCATGTGCGATGAAGCGGTCGAGGTTCTCTTCCGCGCCGTCGAGATCCCCGCTCCAGAGATCGATCGAGACCGCCCAGATCAGTGCGATGCAGAGCGTGATCGGATGGTCCATCTGCGCGGCCTCGGTGACCGTCTGCTGCGCCAGTTGCCGCGCATCCGCCGGCCGGCCCTGCAACCAAAGCTCGCGCGCGAGCGAGATGCCGGCCCGGTTGCGGTGATCGAAGCCGTGGACAGTGCTGATCCGCTCCGTACCCGGCCCGTGCCAGGCGGCCTCCAGCATGCTCAGGGCGTCGCGATGCTCGCCGGCCAGATGCAAGGAGACACCCAGCAGCGAATGGGCGAGGGCGATGGAGGCGGCGTCGCCGAGCGTCTCGGCGACCGTGAGGCTCTGCTGCGCATAACCGAGCGCGGCGTCGAACTGTCCCATCCGCTCGTGGAAGATGTGCATGCGGCCGAGCAGCTGGAGCTGGTTCGCCGCGTCGCCGCGAGCCTCGGCGATCGCCAGGCTCCTGCTCAGGGCGCCACGCGCAGCTTCGCTGCCGCCACGCGTGAACATCAAGGTCAATCCGAGGGCGGCCTGGATGTGCATTTCCTCAGCGCTGCCGCGCGAGGACGGATCGATCGCAAGCAGCGCCCGTTCCGACCAGCGCCGGCATTCGATCAGCAGCGACATCGCGAGAAAGATCGGAGCCGCCGCGGCGGCGAGCGCAATGCCGATGCCGACATCGCCGTCCGTGCCGAAGCACCAGTCCAGCGCGGCGCGCACGTTGTGAAGCGCGGAGAAATGGATCGCGCGTTCGTCGGCGCTCGGCACCGTCGCCCATGTCGTGCCGGCCTGCTCCAGCCATCGCCGGTAGTGGGTTGCGTGGCGGGCGGCAAGCGCGGTCTCGTTCGGCTCGATCTCGAGCAGATAGGCGCGCGTCGTGTCGAGCAGACGGTAGCGCATCATGGCGCCGACCGGTCGCGGCGCGACCATCGACTTGGCGACCAGGCTGTCGATGGCATCGAACAGGCGCGAGCGGTCGACGCGCTCGTCCGGCACGATTTCGAGCGCGGCGTCGATGGTGAAGTGACCGGCGAAGACGGCAAGCCGGCGCAGCACGAGGCGCTCGGTGTCGGACAGGAGCCCGTAGCTCCAGTCCAGCGTCGCTTGCAACGTCTTCTGCCGCGGCGGCGCGGTGCGCTGGCCCTGCCAGAGCAGATTGAGGCGTTCGTCGAGCAGTGCGGCCGTCTGCTCCAGTCCGTAGGCCTCGATCCGGCCGGCGGCGAGCTCGATCGCCAGCGCCATGCCGTCGAGCTTGCGGCAGATCCCTGCGACGATCGCGGCATTGACGTCATCGAGCGCGATCTGCGCGCCGCCGGCCATGGCACGTTCGAGGAAGAGCTGAAGCGCGGGATAGGTCTGCGCGGCAGCCGCGGTCAGCCCGGGATTGTCAGGCGGAACGGCGAGCGGCGCCAACCGGTAGACCTGCTCGCCCTCGACACGCAGGGCCTCGCGGCTCGTGGCGAGGATATGGACATGGGGTGCGGCGTGAAAGATTTCGGCTGCCAGCGGCGCCGCGGCGGCGATGACATGCTCGCAATTATCCAGGATCAGCAGCATCCGCTTGTCGCCGAGATGCGCGAGCAGTGCCGGCAGCGGATCGTCGGTCTGCGCCGGCAAGCCCAGCATCAGCAGGATCGAGGTGATCACGAGATCGGGATCGCTGAGCGCGGCGAGGTCGACGAAATGCGCGGCATCGGAGAAAGTCTCGAGCAGGTCGTGCGCGATCGCCACCGCAACGGCGGTCTTGCCGACGCCGCCCGGGCCGACGATCGTGACGAAGTGCGAGCCGATGAGCTTGTCGGAGACGGCGGCGACCGCATCGTCGCGCCCGACCATCCGTTGCAGCCGGTTCGGCAGCTTGACGGGCGGTAATTCCGTTCGCTGCGCGGGACGCCGCTCTGCCGCGATTTCCGCCTTGGAGATCGGCGCCACGAAGCAATAGCCGCGGCCAGAGAGCGTGGTGATGTAGCGGGCGCCGTCCTGCCGTCGCCGAGCGCCTTGCGCAGGGCTGCGACGTGAAAGCGCAGATTGGCTTCCTCGACGGTCAGGCCGGGCCACACCAGCGCCATCAGGTCCCATTTGCTGACGACCTCGTTCGGCCGCGACATCAGCGCGATCAGCGTGTCGAAGGCCTTCGCGCCGAGCGGCAGCGCGACGCCGTCGCGCATCACGAGCCTTTCATGCGATGTCACGGTGAATGGCCCGAACGATTGGGTTCCCGTTGCGGTGCCGGCCGGCTCGGTCATGGCGAAATGTTGTCCTTTCAAACGGACCGGATAGCCAGATGATCGCAATCGGGCAAGGCCGCACCTGCATCGGCATCAGACCGCTGATGCAGGCCTCGTGGCGGGGCTGCGCGCCGGGGCCTCACAACTTCTCACAAGTCCAAACGGGTGTCCTGCCGCGGCCGCTGCTAGTCAGTTTCCCGACGGCAAGGAGACCTTCATGACGCAGGCGGCAAAACTGCTCTACACGGCCAGCACCCACACCAGCGGCGGACGACACGACGGCATATCGCGCAGTTCCGACGGCCGCCTCGACGTCAAGCTGTCGCCGCCGGGCGGCACTGGCATCGGCACCAATCCCGAGCAATTGTTCGCGGCCGGCTGGTCGGCCTGCTTCGAAGGCGCGATGGAGATCGCGGCGCGCAAGCGCAAGATCGAGCTTCCCCGGAAATGCGCGATCGATGCGGAGATCGATCTCGTGCTCGACGAGGGCGCCTATTCGCTCAGCGCACGCCTCAACGTCAGCCTGCCGGGCCTCGATCGCGAGATCGCGCGCGGCATCGTCGATGAGGCGCACCAGACCTGCCCCTATTCCAAGGCCGTCCGCGGCAATATCGACGTCACGGTCGCGCTGATCTGACGGACATCACCAACCATCCACAAGGTAGCACCACCATGAAACAGATCATCGACCAGCACCGCCGCAAATTTTTCGGCGTCGCCGCGGGAACCGTCGCCGTCGGTTTCGGCGTGATCGACCTCGCCCGTGCCGAAACGGACGCGCCGAAGTCGTCCGCATCGAATGCGTCGTTCGGTCCGATCAAGCAGATCGACGCCGGCGTCCTCAATGTCGGCTATGCGGAAGCAGGTCCCTCGAACGGCCCCGTGGCGATCCTGCTGCACGGCTGGCCTTACGACATTCACGCGTTCGTCGATGTCGCGCCGATCCTGGCAAAGGCCGGCTATCGCGTGATCATCCCTTACTTGCGCGGTTATGGCACCACGCACTTCCTCTCCAGCGAGACGCTGCGCAACGGCGAGCCCGCCGCCATGGCCGTCGACATCATCGCGCTGATGGACAAGCTCGACATCAAGAAGGCTGTTATCGCCGGCTTCGACTGGGGCGCGCGCACCGCCGATATCATCGCTGCGTTGTGGCCGGATCGCTGCCGCGCGCTGGTGTCGGTCAGCGGCTATCTGATCTCCAGCCAGGCCGCGGGCAACGCGCCGCTGCCGCCGTCGGCCGAGCTGCAATGGTGGTACCAGTTCTATTTCGCGACCGAGCGCGGCCGCGCCGGATACGAGAAGTACACGCATGATTTCGCAAAACTGATCTGGAAGCTCGCCTCGCCGCAATGGAAGTTCGATGACACGACCTTTAACCGGAGCGCGGCGGCGCTGGACAACAAGGATCATGTCGCCATCACGATCCACAATTACCGCTGGCGGCTCGGGCTCGCCCAGGGCGAAGCCAAATACGAGGAGCTCGAGAAGAAGCTCGCCGCAGCTCCGGTGATCAGCGTCCCGACGATCACGATGGAGGGCGACGCCAACGGTGCGCCGCATCCCGACCCCAGCGCCTATGCCAAGAGGTTCTCAGGCCGGTACGACTTCCGCCTGATCACCGGCGGCATCGGCCACAATCTGCCGCAGGAAGCGCCGCAAGCCTTCGCCAAGGCCGTCATCGACGCCGACGGCGCCTGAGCGTTCATTCGATGCCTCGGTCCAGCGCGGCTGGACCGAGGCTATGCCGCGATCCCAGCATGAAGGAACGTCATGACGTCCATCAAACCCGACAAGAAAAAGCGCTCTTATGCGACGGCTATCACGCTTGCCGCGCTCCTTCTCGTCGTTCTCCTGACTTGCGTGCCCTATCTGGTCTCGATTGCCCTTGCCGAGGGGCCGACACAAGGCAACACGGCAGACGCTTCCCCGATCTTCGGCGTCACGATTCCTGCGGGTTACAAGCAGTGGGAGCTGATTGCGCCGGCCGAAGAGGCGGCACCGCTCGACGAGCTTCGCGCCGTTGTCGGCAACCAGACCGCGATCGATGCTTATCAGGCCGGAAAACTTCCGTTCCCGGATGGCACCATTCTGGTCAAGCGCGCCTGGAAACGGAAACAGTCGCCGGAATTCGCATCCGCAACGATCCCCGGCGCGGCCACCACGGTGCAGGTGATGGTCAAGGATTCCAGGAAATATGCGTCCACCGGCGGTTGGGGCTTTGGCCGTTTCATCAATGGCAAGCCGGTCGACGAGGCACAGCACCGCACCTGCTTCGGCTGTCACGACGCCCGCGCCAAGAGCCACGATTACGTTTTCACCCGGCTTGCGCCTTGAGCGGTCAGGAGCCCACCGTGTCAAAGATCTGGTTCATCAGCGGCAGCTCGCGCGGGCTCGGACGCGCCATCACGGAAGCCGCGCTTGCGGCGGGCGACCGGGTGGTTGCCACTGCCAGGAATCTCGGTCCGCTCGAACCGCTGCGGGAACGCTTTGAGGAAAGACTGCGGCTCGCAACGCTCGACGTGACTGACGAGGCGGCCGCGCAAGGGGCCATCGGCCTCGCCGTGGAGGCGTTCGGCGGCGTCGATGTGGTCGTGAACAATGCCGGCTATGGCGATCTCGGATCGGTCGAGGACACGAGCCTGGCCTCGTTCCGTCAGCAGATCGAGGTCAATCTGCTCGGCACCATCATCGTCACCAAGGCGGCGATTCCCGTGCTGCGCCGGCAGCGCCGCGGGCATATCGTGCAATTCTCATCCGTCGGCGGACGGATCGGAGCTCCCGCACGCGCGGCCTATTCGGCCGCGAAATGGGGCATCGAGGGCTTTTCGGAATCGCTGGCGCGCGAGATGGCGTTGATCGGCGTGCACGTGACGATCGTCGAACCCGGCGGCTTCCGTACGGGCTTTGCGCAGTCAGCGCATGCGACCGGCGAAGGGCGTGCGGAGTACGATGCCGTCGTTGGCGCGGCCGTCAGGATGCAGCGCGATTATGATGGCCGCCAGCCGGGCGATCCGGCGAAAGCCGCCGCCGCCGTGCTGGAGCTGGTCGACATGGACAGCCCACCGCTGCGGATCGCGCTCGGCAGCGACGCCGTGAACGCCATCGCTGCGACGGACCGGCAACGGCTCGACGAGCTCGAGAGGTGGCGCGCGCTCAGCGTCTCGACCGACTACTGACCGCGTCTTACTCCGCCGCCACCATCTGCTGCGTGCGCCACTGTCCCAGCAGGGCGCGGAGCGAGGCCGGCTTCACCGGCTTGTTGAGCACCGCGACATTTTCCTCGCGCGCGGCGACCTGCACTGCGGGGCTGCGGTCGGCGGTGATCAGGATCGCAGGGATGCCGTCGCCGAAGCGGCGGCGGATGTCGCGGATGGCGGCAATGCCGTTGCCGCGGTCGAGGTGATAATCGACCAGCAGGCCGGTGACGCGGCGTCCCGCGCCTTCGATCGCGGCGATCGCGCCCTCGGGGTCGGCGACCGCGATGACCTCGGCGTCCCAGGCCTTGAGCAGCGTGCGCATGCCGTCGAGGATCGCTGCGTCGTTCTCGATGCAGACGATGAGGGCGCCCGAGATCGGCCTCCGCGCCAGCGGCGTCGCGCTGGTGACGGCAGCGGTGTGGGTGATCGCCTTGGCTGTCGGCACCGTCACGGAGAAGACCGAGCCGCCGCTCTTGTTGCCGTCGATGGCGATGCCGTGCTTGAGCACGCGTGCAAGACGCTCGACGATCGAGAGGCCGAGTCCAAGGCCGCGGGCGATCCGCGCGCCCTGTTCGAGGCGGTGGAATTCCTTGAAGATCTCGCCGCGCTTGACCGGCGGGATGCCGACGCCGGTGTCGTAGACGCAGATTTTCAGCGAAGGGCCCTGGCGGCGGCAGCCGACCAGCACGCGTCCGCGCGGGGTGTATTTGATCGCGTTGGAGATCAGGTTCTGGAGCAGGCGCCGCAGCAACAGCCGATCGGACTCGACCGGCAGCGAGCAGGGCACGAAGGCGAGCTCGAGGTTCTTGGCGCGTGCGATCGGCGCAAACTCGATCTCCAGCGAGCGCATCAAATCGGCCATCTTGAAGCTCGAGATCGAGGTCGTCATCGCGCCGGCGTCCAGCCGCGATATGTCGAGCAGTGCGCCGAGGATCTCCTCGATCGCCTGGAGCGATTCGTCGATGTTCTCGACCAGCCGCGTCTCCTCGCCGTTGTGCTGGCGCTCGACCAGGCTGGTGACATAGAGCCGCGCCGCGTTCAGCGGCTGGAGGATGTCGTGGCTGGCTGCCGCCAGGAAGCGCGTCTTGGAGATGCTGGCGTCCTCGGCCGCGCTCTTGGCCAGCGCCAGCTCGGAATTCAGCCGGGTCAGCTCCTCGGTGCGGTCGCGCACCCGCTTTTCGAGCGTCGCGTTGGCGCGCTCCAGCGCTTCGGCGGCCTCGAACGTGGGGGTGACATCGGTGAAGGTGATGACGAAGCCGCCGCCGGGCATGCGGTTGGTCAAGATCTCGATCACCATGTGGCGGTCGGGCAGGCGCTCGAGATAAGGCTCGCTGTCGGTGGTGTAAGCCGCGAGCCGCCGCTCCAGCATGGCTTCGCGCTCGACCGGATTGTCCGGCTCGCTCACACCCATGAATTCCAGGATTTCACGCAATGGCGTGCCGAACTGGATGAAATGCGGCGGCACGTTCAGGAGATCGCCGAACTGCCGGTTGGAGCAGATCAGCTGCAGATCGGCGTCGAACACGGCGATGCCCTGGCGGACATGGTTGAGCGCGGTCTGGAGGATCTCGCGATTGAAATGCAGCGCCGCGTGGGAATCGTCGAGCAGTTTCAGCGCCGCTTTCGCCGAGACCGTCCGCTTGCGCAGCAGCAGCGACATCACGAGCCGCGAGGAGGCCGCGCCGATCGAAGAGGCGATCAGGTGCTCGGCGTGCTGCAGCAGCTCGAAATCGGCGGGCGCACCGGATTCCAGGCGCACATTGCGCCGCACCGAAAATGCCTCGAAGGAGTGCCGGGCGCGGTCGGGCCCGAGATATTGCGCGACCGTGGTCTGGATGTCCTGCACCGTGACGGTGGTGCGCCAGCGGCGGAAGTTCGGGGAGATCGGCGCGAGCGTGTTGGGTACGAACAGATCGGCTTGCACCAGCTCGATCGAGGACGGCCGCCGCGCCAGCGACAGCAGCACATAGGTCAGGATGTTGAGCGACAGCGACCAGATTACGCCGTGCATCAGCGGCGGCAGGTCGGCGCCGAACAGCGCCTGCGGCCGCAGTGCCTCGATGCCGAACGGGCCGTGCTGGAGCAGCAGGATGCCCGCCGTCGAGGAATCCATGAAGCTCGGGATGAACAGGGTGTAGAGCCACACCGCGAAGCCGACCAGCATGCCGCCGATGGCGCCGCGCGCGGTGGCGCGCCGCCACAACAGCCCGCCGAAGAAGCTCGGCGCGAGCTGGGCGATGGCGGCAAAGGAGAGCAGGCCGATCGCCGCAAGCTGGGTGTTGCCGAGCGCGCGGTAGTAGAAATAGGCCATCACCATGATGGCGAAGATCGCAAGCCGGCGCGAGCGCAGCAGGAAGTCGCTGAAATCGGCGCCGCCGGTGCGCCCCTCCGGCCGCCGCTGCAGCACCAGGGGCACCACGAGGTCGTTCGAGACCATGATGGAGAGCGCGACGCATTCGACGATCACCATCGCGGTCGCCGCCGACAGCCCCCCGACGAAGACGGCGACGCTGAGAAGTCCCGCGCCGCCCTCCATCGGCAGCGCCAGCACATACATGTCCGGTTCGACCGCGCCGAACGGAAAGGTGACGAGGCCGGCGAGCGCGATCGGGATCACGAACAAATTGATGGCGACGAGATAGAACGGGAACAGCCAGCGCGCGCGGCTGACCTCGGCATCCGAGGAGTTTTCGACCACGCTGACGTGGAACTGGCGGGGCAGCAGCATGATCGCGCAGAGCGACAGCAGCGTCATGGTGAGGAAGTTGCCGATCGACGGCGAATAGTTGATGGCGCGCACCGCCTCCGGCGTCCTCATCGCGCGCTCGATCAATTCGTGTGGCGAGAACATCCAGAAGGTGACGAAGATGCCGGCGGCGAGGAAGGCGATCAGCTTGATGATGGATTCGGTTGCGACCGCCAGCATCAGGCCGTGCTGATGCTCGGTGGCGTCGGTCTGCCGCGTGCCGAACAGCACGGCGAAGGCGGCCATCGCCAGCGTCACCATCAGCGCCATGTCGCCGAGGATCGGGATGTGGGAGAACGCCTGGTCCTCGCTCAGGATCGTTTCGAGCGAGGAGGCGACCGCCTTGAGCTGGAGCGCGATGTAGGGCACCGAGCCGATGATCGCGATCAGCGCCACCGTTGCCGCCACCGCCTGGCTCTTGCCGTAGCGCGCGCCGATGAAGTCGGCGATCGAGGTGATGTTGTGCGCCTTCGCGAGCTGGATCACGCGGCGCAGGACGCCCGCGCCGAGCCCGATCATCAGGATCGGGCCGACATAGATGGCGAGGAAGTCGGTCGAGGCGCGGGTGGCGAAGCCGACCGAGCCGAAGAAGGTCCAGGAGGTGCAATAGATCGCGAGCGACAGCGGATAGATCAGCCCGGACGCGCGGCCGCGCCCGGCCGGCGAGCGGCGGTCGCCGTGGCTCGCCACCAGGAACAGGAAGCCGATATAGCCGAAGGCGGCAGCGATCACGCCCCAGTCGTGCAGCATGGCGAGCGCGCTTCTCCCTGGGCGCGAGGGCGCCCGTACTCATTTTCCCTGCAAATCTAGCGCGTTGGGCGGGCGCAAGCGACAGCGAAATGCCCTACCGGGGCGGGAATTGGGGTTGTCGTTAAGGTGCGGGCGAACGCGGATCCCGCTTACCCTCCCCTGGAGGGGGAGGGTCGATCGCGCGCAGCGCGAGCGGGGTGGGGTGATCTTTCCACACGAGCAGCGTCAGAGGTGGAGAGACTGTCACCCCACCCCGTCTCCCATTTCGCTGCGCTCAATGTGAGCCGACCCTCCCCCTCCAGGGGAGGGTGGAGAAACGCCTACTCCGCCGCCAGCGACTTTTGCTTGAGCGGCAGACCGAGGCGGTCCCACACCTGCAGGAGCGCTTCGGCGAGCTGATCGATCAAGCCGTCGTCGTGATAGGGCGAGGGCGTGATGCGCAGGCGTTCGGTGCCCTTGGCCACCGTCGGATAGTTGATCGGCTGAATGTAGATGCCGTGCTGTTCCAGCAGCAGGTCGGATGCCTGTTTGCACTTCTCGGCATCGCCGATGAACAGCGGCACGATATGGGTGTCGCTCGACATCACAGGCAGGCCGGCGGCGTTGAGGATCGCCTTGACGCGGGCGGCGCGGTCCTGGTGGCGCTCGCGCTCCCAGTTCGAGGTCTTCAGATGCTTGATCGCGGCGGTCGCGGCCGAGCAGATCGCCGGCGGCAGCGCGGTGGTGAAGATGAAGCCCGGCGCGTAGGAGCGCACGGCGTCGATGATCTGGCCGTTGGCGGCGATATAGCCGCCGAGGCAGCCGAACGCCTTGGCCAGCGTACCTTCGAGAATGTCGATGCGATGCATGACGCCGTCACGCTCGGCGATGCCGCCGCCGCGCGGGCCGTACATGCCGACGGCATGGACCTCGTCGACATAGGTCATCGCGCCATATTTCTCGGCGAGATCGCAGATCTTGGCGAGCGGGGCGACGTCGCCGTCCATCGAATAGAGGCTTTCGCAGGCGATCAGCTTCGGCCGGTTCGGACCTGCGGCCTTCAACTTCTCTTCGAGGTCGGCGAGGTCGTTGTGGCGGAACACGACGCGCTCGCAGCCGGACTGGCGGATGCCCTCGATCATCGAATTGTGGTTGAGCTCGTCCGACAGGATCAGGCAGTTCGGAATGAGCTTCGCGATGGTCGCGATGCCGGTCTGGTTCGAGACATAGCCCGAGGTGAACAGCAGCGACGCTTCCTTGCCGTGGAGATCGGCGAGCTCGGCCTCGAGCTGCACCAGCGGATGATGGGTGCCGGCGATGTTGCGGGTGCCGCCTGCGCCGGTGCCGACGCGGGTCGCGGTTTCGACCATGGCGCCGACCACCTTCGGGTGCTGGCCCATGCCGAGATAATCGTTGGAGCACCAGATCACGACGTCGCGTTTGCCCTTCGGCGAGTGCCAGAGCGCATGCGGGAACCGGCCGGCGATGCGTTCGAGATCGGCGAACACGCGGTAGCGCCGCTCGGTGTGGAGACGATCGAGGGCGGTATTGAAGAACTGGGCGTAATCCATCGGCAAAACCTAAGACGGAACTGACCAAAAAGGGCGCATCTTCTTAGAGCTTTTCCAGCTCTAGAGTCTATGCGCTATCCCACATTTGGGCATGGGGAGCATTTGGGCAAAATGCCCTATCGTGCGATTTGAAACTTGATCCCGATCAAGTTCGCGCGAGAGGCAATGTTGCTTTGCACCATTGGCGGCGGTGCGGGTCTACCCGGCCTTGGCCTTCCTGCGCGGCTCGCTCCGCGCGTCCTTGACGGCGGCCACCGGCTTTAACCAATCCGAATTGCGCAAGGCATGCGCCACACAATCATGGATGTGGGTGTGCAGCACCTTGTTCGCGCCCTTGGCGTCGCGCTTCAGCGCCAGCTCTTTCAGCTCGCGATGCTCGGAAGCCGCCATCTCGCCGCGGAACACCACGGCGATCATCTGGTAGCGCAGATAGCGGTCATAGACCGCGGCATGCGCATCGAGCAGCACCTTCGAGCCGCAGGCCGCGACGAGCGCGCGATGAAACTGGAAATCGCACTGTTTCCAGCTCTCCGCATCGGATCGCTCGCCTGACAGTAGCAACCGCTCCATCGCCGCGAGCTTGTGATGCGCCGAGACGATGTGCGCTTCCCAGTCGAGATCGCCGGCCGCGAACGACTTCTCGATCATGTGGCTCTCGAGCAGCTCGCGCAGCTCCGCGATCTCCTGGAATTCGGTCGCCGAGATCGGCGCGACCTCGAAGCCGCGCTGGCCTTCGGCGACGACAAAACCTTCCGAGCACAGCCGGTTCAGCGTCTCGCGCAGCGTCGAGATGCTGGTGCCATAGGCGCCGCTCATCCGCTCGAGCTTCAGCTTCTGCCCCGGCGTCAGCTTGCCGAAGATCAGGTCGGTGCGGATGCGGCGATAGGCGCTGTCGCCCACCGTCTCGGCGGTCGTGTCGGGAAGGGTGTCCATGCCTCATCCTAGCGCTTTGGACTTGCGTTTTGCCAAATTTCGTAACTTTATCAAGCGTTTCTTGTAACATCATATAAAATCAAAAATATAGGTTGATTTATAATTCGTCATATAAGACGTTCCCGCCCCTAAGAACGAGATCAACAGGGGAGGGGGCGATGCCCGTTCGGTTCAAAGGTCTGGCTTTGGTGGCGGCGATCGGCGCGGTCGCCTTGGGCACGATGGGGCCGGCCTCGGCGCAGGCCATTCAGGAGCGCACCATCCGCTGGGGGCACCTCAACAACACCGACCATCCCGTCAGCAAAGGCGTGCAGAAATTCGCCGAGATCGTCGCGGCCAAGAGCGGCGGCAAGCTCAGGGTGCGCGAATATCCGGCCAACCAGCTGGGGAGCGAGATGCAGCAGCAATCGGCGCTGCGCGCCGGCACCCAGGAGATGCAGTCGCCGGCGACGACGTCGCTGGTCGGCATCGTCAAGGATTACGGCCTGATCGATTTCCCCTTCATCGTCTCGACGCCGCAGCAGGCCGACGCCCTGCTCGATGGTCCGCTCGGCGCGGCGCTGCTGGCAAAGCTGCCCGAGAAGGGGCTGGTTGGTCTCGCTTATTGGGATCTCGGCTTCCGCAACGTCACCAACAGCAAGCGTGCCATCACCAAGGGCGAGGACCTCGGCGGCATCAAGATCCGTGTGATCCCGAACCCGGTCTATCTGGAGACCTTCAAGGCCTTCAACGCCAACCCGGTGCCGATGAGTTTCTCGGAGCTCTACAGCGCGCTGGAGACGGGCACCGTCGACGGCCAGGAGAACCCGTTCTCCGTGATCCTGTCGAACAAGTTCTTCGAGGTGCAGAAATATCTCAGCGTCACCAATCATACCTATTCGACCAATATCATCCTGATCAGCAAGAAATTCTGGGACGGTCTTTCGCCCGACGAGCAGAAGATTTTGCAGGACGCGGCGATCGAGGCACGCGACTACCAGCGCAAGGTCAGCCGCGAGCAGGCCGCTGCCGCGATCGACGAGCTCAAGGCCAAGGGCATGGCCGTCAACGAGATCGCACCCGCCGAGCTCGATCGCATGCGCGAGAAGACCAAGCCGATCGCGGAAAAATTCTCGGCCGACTACGACCCCGCCATCGTCAAGCTGTTCAACAGTGAACTCGACCGCGTGCACGCGCTGAAGCCGTAAGCCGACGCGCAGCAGGACGGACATGATGAAAACGATGGTCGACGCCTATTTCTGGCTGCTCCGCGCGGTGATCGCGGTGCTGCTCGCCGCCATGGTGGTGCTGGTGTTCGGCAACGTCGTGCTGCGCTACGGCTTCAATTCCGGGATTGCGATCTCGGAAGAGCTGTCGCGCTGGCTGTTCGTGTGGATGGTGTTTCTGGGTGCGATCATCGGCCTGAAGGAGCATGCCCATCTCGGCGTCGATAGCCTCGTCAAGGTGCTGTCGCCGTTCGGCCGCAAGGTCTGCTACGGCCTCAGCCACGCGCTGATGCTCTATGCCTCCGTGCTGCTGACGGAGGGCTCCTGGAAGCAGACGGTGCTGAACTGGGATACGGTGGCGCCCGCCTCGGGGCTCTCGGTCGGCCTGTTCTACGCTGCCGGGATCGTGTTCGGCGCCTCCTCCTGCGTGATCATCGTGCACGAGCTCTATCGGCTCGTGACCGGGCAGGTCGCCGATGCCGATCTGATCGCCATCAGCGAGTCCGAGGAGCTCCCGCATTCTCCTGGCGCCGCGAGCGGAAAGCAGCAGGCATGACTGTCGCCGTCTTCACCTTCTCGCTGCTCGGCGCCATGGCGATCGGGATGCCGATTGCGTTTGCGCTGATCATCTGTGGCATCGCGCTGATGACCTATCTGGCGATGTTCGATTCCCAGATCATCGCGCAGAACGTTATCAACGGCGTCGATTCCTTCCCGCTGATGGCGGTGCCGTTCTTCATCCTCGCCGGCGAAGTCATGAACACCGGCGGGCTGGCGCGCCGCATCCTCAACTTCGCGATCGCGCTGGTCGGCCATTTCCGCGGCGGGCTCGGCTATGTCGCGATCCTGACGTCATGCATTCTGGCCTCACTCTCGGGCTCGGCGGTCGCGGACGCCGCGGCGCTCGGTGCGCTCCTGGTGCCGATGATGGCCGCCGCCGGCCACAATCGCGCCAGTGCGGCTGGCCTCGTCGCTGCCGGCGGGATCATCGCGCCCGTCATTCCTCCGTCGATCGGTTTCGTCATTTTCGGCGTCGCCGCCAATGTCTCGATCTCGAAGCTGTTTCTGGCCGGCATCGTGCCGGGCCTGCTGCTCGGCGTCGGCCTGTGCTTTGCCTGGTGGTGGGTGGTGCGCAAGGAGAATCCGGCGCGCCTGCCGCGCAAGAGTTTCACTGAGATCTGGCGCGCGCTGATCGACGGCTTCTGGGCCCTGATGCTGCCGATGATCATCATTTTCGGCCTGCGCTTCGGCATCTTCACGCCGACGGAAGCGGCCGTCGTCGTCGCCGTCTACTCGCTGGTGGTGGCGATGGGCGTCTATCGCGAGCTCAGGCCGGCACAATTGCCGGCGCTGCTGGTCTCGACCGCGCAGACCACGGCTGTCGTGATGTTCCTCGTCGCCGCGGCGCTGGTATCGTCCTGGCTGATCACGGTTGCCGAGATCTCCGACCAGATCGTGGCGCTCGTGCAACCGTTCGCGGGCAACAAGACCCTCCTCACCTTCGTTCTGATGATCATCGTCGTCATCGTCGGCACCGCGCTGGACATGACGCCGACGATCCTGATCCTGACGCCGATCCTGATGCCGATCGTCAAGCAGGCCGGCATCGACCCCGTCTATTTCGGCGTGCTCTTCATCATCAACAACGCGATCGGCCTGATCACGCCGCCGGTCGGCGTCGTGCTCAACGTCGTCTGTGGCGTTGCCCGCGTCTCGATGGATGATCTGATCCGGGGCGTCTGGCCCTTCATGATCGCGCAGCTCGTCGTGCTAGCCTTGCTGACGCTGTTTCCCGTTCTCGTCACCGGCCCGGCCAAATGGTTCGGTGGCTAACTTCTAGAAGGACCTGTCCATGAAGCGCGTGATGATCCTCAACGGTCCCAACCTCAACATGCTCGGCATCCGCGAGCCGCACATCTACGGCACGACCACGCTCGACCAGGTCAACGCAAGCTGCGAGGAAGCGGCTGCCAAGCTCGGGCTCAAGCTCGCCTTCCACCAGTCCAACCATGAAGGCGTGCTGGTCGATCTGATCCAGTCGGCGCGGCAGGATGCCGATGCGATCGTCATCAATCCGGCCGGTCTTTCCTTCACCTCGGTCTCGATCATGGACGCGATCAAGACATTCGAAGGCCCGGTGCTGGAGGTCCACATCTCCAACATCCATGCCCGCGACGAATATCACCGGCATTCGAAGATCTCGTTCGTGGCAACCGGTGTGATCTGCGGGCTCGGCCCGTTCGGCTACGTCGCGGCGATGCACGCGATCGCAAATATGAAGTGAGCCGCTTCCACAAACTCGTCATGCCCGGGCTTGTCCCGGGCATCCGCGAACTCGTTTCTTCTCGAAAGAACGTGGATGGCCGGGACAAGCCCGGCCATGACGCCGTGGCTCACGTCGTCCGGAACTGGAGCACGCCGTCTTTCGTCTCCGCCGTCAGCCGGCCCTCGACGATCATGTAATTGACGTGCGCAACGAGTTCGCCGGCGGCAAAGCCCATCTGGTGCTCGTCAAGCACGTGCTTGTTGAACACGACAGGCACCAGGGCGCGCGAGGTCTGCGGCACCTCGCTGCAGGCTTCCGCGATCAGGCGGCAGCGCTCCTCGTGGTGATCGGCGAGCTGCTTGATGCGGGTCTTCAGACCATAGAACGGCACGCCGTGGCCGGGCAGCACCAGCAGATCGTAGGGCAGGGTGGTGGTGAGGCTCGCGAGCGAGGCCAGATATTCGCCGAGCGAGTTCTGGTCGGGCTCGACCGCCCAGACGCTGACATTGGGCGAGATCTTGCTCAGCACCTGGTCGGCGGAGAGGAACAGCTTGTCGTCGGCGCAATACAGCATCGCCTGGTCGAGCGCGTGCCCGCCGCCGGTGATCACCTTGAAGCGGCGCGTGCCGATCACGACCTCGTCGCCATGCGAGATGCGGCGGTAGGACGGCGGCAGCACCGAGACGCGCTTGAGATAATCCTGGCCGCGGCCGAGCAGCTTTTCGGTGAGCGACTCGTCCATGCCGTGGCGGCGGAAGAACAGCCGCTGGGCTTCGCGCCGCTCCTCGGTGCCGCGGTTCTGGTGGTAGACCGATTGCAGATATTCGACCTGCGTCATCACCAGCGGGCAGTTGAACCGCTCGACGATCCAGCCCGCGAGGCCGACGTGATCGGGGTGCGAATGCGTGACGATCAGGCGCGTGATGTTGACGCCCTTCAGCGGCCCCTCGAACAGTCTGGTCCAGGCCTCGATCGTCTCCTCGTTGCCGAAGCCGGCATCGATCATGGCATAGCCGTCGCCGTCGGCGAGCAGGTAGATGTTCACGTGGTTGAGGCGGAACGGCAGTTTCAGCCGCGCCCACAACACGCCGGGACGCACCTCGACGATCTCTTCGGGGCCGGGATGCTGTTCCCAGGGATAGCGCAGGGCCTCGGCCGAGGACTGCACGGTGTCGGTTTTCGGGTTCATGCTACCGGCTTAAACCCGCCGGGCGCGGGGCGCCAGCCGAAAAAGGCCGGGCCGTGGTCTCCGCATGGCGGTCATACCAGCAGTTTTCCGTAACCCGGATTACGCCGCGCGCCATCCGGGCTACGGGCCGGCGGCTTACGCCGCCCGCATGTTGTTGAGGAACGCGTCGATCTCTCCGCGCAGCATGTCGGCTTCGCGGCGGAGCGCGTCGGAGGCGCCAAGCACTTGGCTCGCCGCCGCGCCGGCTTCCGCGGACGCCGTGGAGACGCCGATGATGTTGCTCGAGACCTCGCTGGTGCCGCCGGCGGCATGCTGGATGTTGCGGGCGATTTCGCGGGTGGCTGCGCCCTGTTCCTCGACCGCGGCGGCGATCGTCGTCGTCACGTCGTTGATCTCGCCGATGATCCGGCCGATGCCCTGGATGGCGCCGACCGCCGAGGTGGTGACTTGTTGCATGCTGGCGATCTGGGTGCGGATCTCTTCCGTCGCCTTGGCGGTCTGGCTCGCGAGGCTCTTCACCTCGGAGGCGACCACTGCGAAGCCGCGGCCGGCTTCGCCCGCGCGCGCCGCCTCGATGGTGGCGTTGAGCGCGAGCAGGTTGGTCTGAGACGCAATCGTCTGGATCAGGTCGACCACGACGCTGATGCGGCTCGCACTGTCGGCAAGGCTCTGCACCGTGGTGTCGGTGGCGCCGGCCTCGTCGACCGCCTTCCTGGCGATCGCGGCCGAGGTGACGACCTGCTTGCTGATCTCCTCGATCGAGGACGACAGCTGCTCGGTGCCTGATGACACGGTCTGCACGTTGACCGAGGTTTCCTCCGCGGCGGAGGCAACCGCGTTCACCAGTGCGTTGGACTGGTCGGCGGTGTTCGACATGCTCTGCGCGGTGGACTGCATCGAATTGGCCGACTGCGCGAGATTGTCGAGCGCGTTGCGTACCGCGCCCTCGAACTCGGCGATCTTCGCTTCCATGCGCGCGGCACGCTCGGCCTTGGCGACACGGTCCTTGTCCTGCTCGCTCGACATCGCGCGGGCCTCGATCATGCTCTCGCGGAACACCTGCAGCGTGTTCGCCATCACCGAGATTTCGTCATTGTGGTGCTTCGAGCGGTAGATCTCGGTCTCGAGGTCGCCGTTCGCGAGCAGCTGCATCGACTGATGCAGCGCGCCGATCCGCCGCAGGATGTTGCGGCCGACATAGAGCCAGACGAACAGCGCCGAGCCGACCAGCATCAGCGCGCCCAGCGCCAGCATCGCGGTGGTGGCGAGCGAGATCTCCTGGCGCGCCTGGAAGGTCGACGCGTTGGTCTCCTTCTGCACGCCGTCGACGAGCTGCTGCACGCTGATGCCGAGACCGACATTGAGCTTGCGGGTCTCGTCCAGAATGGTCTGGCCGTAGTCGATGGCGTCGAGCTCCTTCTGGCGGATCTTGAACACGCCGGTCTTGCCCTCGCCGAAGGCGAACAGCTTCTGCACGGCGTCGCGCACCGTCTGCATCGAGGGCATGTTCGGGAGATCCTCGAGGTTCGACTTGACGCGGTCGCGCGTCGCCTTGAACTCCTTCTCGATCGCTTCCAGCGTGTCGCTATTGTTGGCCGACAGCGCCGCCATCATGTCGGCGGCCATGAGATTGCCGTTGGCGGAGATTGTCGCGACCTGGGAGACGGTGCGGGCGGCCTCAGTCGCATCATCGGCGGAAACTTCCGCCGCGCCGAGGATCGCGTTCAAGCGTGTCTGTGCGTCCAGCATCGCAGGACCGGCCGCGCCGACGAAGGTGAGCTGCGCGTTGCGCAGCGCCTCATACTGCTTGTCATGCAGCGCGCCGGTCTCGAGCCGCTCGCGCGCGGCCGACACCAGGCTCTGGGTCGCCTCGTCGATGCTCTTGGCGGTGTCGCGCAGCGCGGTTGCGATCTGCTTGTCGGCGCCGAGCTCGATGATCTCGCCGAGCTTGGCCATGGCGAGCTGCTGGATGTCCTTCACGCTCTTGGTGCGTTCCTTCAGCGCCTCGTCGGAGGGCGATGCCAGCAGGCCCGGGCCTTGCGCCGCGAGCGTCGCGCTTTGCGAGGCAAGCTGCAGGCTGGCGGAGAGGCGCGGGATGTCGCGGCCGCTCAGATCCATCATGGTCGCGCCGAGGTGATTGAACACGAAGCCGGCGCCGGCTGCGATGACGAGGCCCATGCCGGCGATCAATGCGAAGGCGGCGAACAGGCTGCCGCGCACGCCCCACCTTGGCATCTTGAAACGAGGCTTGAGACGGCCAAGGACACGGCCAGCACCCAGACGGATCGCCATCGAAATTCCCCCACGCGTGATCTTTATATTTTCGCCGCGGAGTATCCCTGGGTCGGGTTAAAAAATCGCAAGTTGCACAATCGGTTGCGCCTGTTCCGCACAGCGAAAAAAGAAAGGGCCGGCAGAATTGCCGGCCCTTGATTGCGAAGAGATTTTTGAGGCGCGATCAGTAGCGCGCGACCGCCGAATTGGCCCAGTTGAAGCGGTAGTTGACGCCCGCCTTGAAGGTGTGGTCGTCGGTCGTGAAGTTGCCGGTGCCCACCAGCGGGCCCGCGGTGAAGTGTGCGTCGCCGAAATTGTAGTACTGGTACTCGGCCTTGGCCGACCAGTTCGGGGCGAACATGTATTCGAGGCCGGCGCCGACGGTGTAGCCGTTGCGGTGATCGCCATCGATGATGAAGCCGGTCGGCACGCCGCCAATCGTCACCTTCTCGTTGTTGTCCGAATAGGCGTAGCCGCCCTTCACGTAGAGCAGGCCCGGACCCCAGGTGTAGCCGACGCGGCCGGTGATCGAGCCGAGGCCACGCTGGTCGTTGCTGTAGGCGACGCCGCCCGGGAACGCCGCACCGACGCTGCCGGAGAGCCAGGAATACTGGCCTTCGACGCCGACCAGGAAGTTCGGGTTGAACTGCCAGTCAGCACCGACCTGCACGCCGCCGAGGAAACGGCCGTTGCCGTTGTTGCCGGTGGAGAGGCCGTTGAAATTGTTGTCGCTGGAGAACGCGCCGCCGACATGGCCGCCGACATAGAAGCCCGTCCAGTTGTAGATCGGCGCGGCATAGGCCGGCGCAGGCGCCTTGTAATAGTTGCGGTTGCCGAGATCGGCGCCGACGGCCGGCGCGGCAGCGCCCACCACGAGCAGCCCAACGGTCGCAAACAAAATCTTCTTCATCGTCTTGAACTCCAGCACTTTGGTCCCCGGCAGACGCGCTGTCCGCGCCGTCGTTGGTTTTGCAGATAGCTCGCTTTTGACGAAAATGCTGTCACATCCGTGGCACAGCGACAGCCAACCTAACTTATTGGGCTGTAAATGATTTTCGTGCTTAATGGCGGCTTAAGAAGTGGTGAAGGAAGGCTTAACGTCGCACGTCTCGGGTAACTTGCGCATGTCTCTCGTTAACCAAGCCGCCGCCGTACCTCATCGCGCATCTGCGCGCGGAAGGCCGCGCGCCTTGCAGGCCGGTCTTCCTCGCGGACGTCGTGGCGATCGAAGACGTCGAACTTCTCCATGATCGGATAGCGCTCGCTCGCCATCGCCAGCACGCGCAGCACCTTGGTTGCGGACGGCGTCGGCCCGCTCACTTCCCAGCGCCGGATGGTGTCGGCGCCGCCCTTCTCCGGCAGTCCGCAAAGCTTGGCCATGTCGGCCGCGGTGAGCTTGCGCTCGAGGGCATCGGAAAGGTCGTTGCGGAGCTGCTTCAGTTCGGGGCCGGTCATGCTGCTTGCGTCCAGGGAAGTCACTGAAGGCAATGCACTAGCGCTGATTCGGGTCCATCCGAAGGCGAGTGGTCGTGATAGTGTGTCCATGCCGGTCGAGCGTCAGCGAGGCGAAATCGCATGCCTGTGTTCAAGCTGCCCCTGTCGGGGGATGTCGTCCAGTCCATTTATCCGTCGTTCTTCAGTCCCACCGGCGGCCAGTTCGGTCTCGTCAACATCACGGTGGGGCAATCCTCGGCGCCAGATGTCGAGAAGGACGTGCTGTCGGATGTCGCCGGTTACGGCAAGCAGATCGGACAGATCGCGGACGCGCTGCTGGCCGTGGTCGAGCATCTGGAGTCGCGGCCCGACCACGCGCTCGCTGACGATCCGGCGATCGTCGCCTTCAAGGCGCTGATGCACTCCGTCGCGACAGTCAAGGAGCGACATGGCCGCAAGGCATGTCGTCCGAAGCGACGATGACCACGGCAGCGGTGTCCGGGTCAGGCACATTCGGGCGTGCACGAAGTTATGAACGGGTACCCATGGAAATTCCGCGTTGAATGAACACATGGCACAATGGGCTCGCAGCCAATGAAGGGAACCGCCATGACAAGCATCAAACCCGCCATTGCCGCACTCATCACTGTCGGACTGCTTGCCGCGCCTTTTGCAGCCGAAGCGAAGAAGGCCCGGCCGAGCCGGCATCACTACAGCACGAGCGTGGTGGCCCCGACCTATGGCGCCGCCGCATTGCCGGTCGCGCAGCCCAGGACCTCTTACGGGTCGTCCGGACAGACGGTCGGGACAGTCACGGCGCCCTCGATCGGATCGTACAATTGGCCGTCGGTCGGCGTGACCAATTCGGTGCCGACCTGGAGCAACACCACGAGATAGAGAACACGCCGCCAGGCGCGCCGGCGACTGTCAACGCACACCCGGCGCGAGGCCTGAGAGCAGGTAGAGCGCGACCAGCAATGTCGCGACCGACAGCATCGTCGTGACCGAGACGGTGGCCGCGACCAGCTTCTCCTCGACCTTGTGCTCGTGCGCCAGCACATAGACGGTCTTCGCCGTCGGCACGGCCGCGCATATGACGGCGGCGACCGTGTAGAGCGGGTTGAGGCCAGTGACCACGCAAAGTCCGTAGACGATCAGCGGCATCACCACCAGCTTCACGGTCGCGAGCGCGAACGATGCTTTCAGGTTGGATCGCAGGCCGTCGACCGACAGGCCAAGCCCGATGGCAAACAGTGCGCAGGGCGTGAGCGCGGCGGCAATGATGTTCAGATAGGCCGCGACGGGCGCCGGAATCGGCAAGCCCGTGATCGCCCAGACGAGACCGATCAGCGTCGACAGCACCATCGGATTGAGCAGGATCTGCTTCACCAGCCCGGCGGAATGGGCAGGGCTGCGCACGTCCCTTTCCAGCAGGATGACCGTGAGCGGAAACATCACGCCGGCGACGAACACCGTCGCCACCGCGGCGGGCAAGACGGCGGGCTGGCCGTAGATCGCGTGCAGGATCGGGAGCGCCACGAAGCCGGTATTGGTCATGGCCGCCGCCATGCCATGGATCGTGCTGCTGGCGAGGTCGTGCTTGCCGTCCGCACGGACCGCCAGGAAGACCAGCGCGAAGCAGAGGAGGGAGCCGCCGCCGAACGCGAGCAGGAAGCGCCATTCCAGCAGGTTGCGCGCCGGCTCCTGGGCGATCGTGACGATCAGCAGCGCCGGCATCGCCACGTTGTAGGCAAAATGCACCAGCGCGTCCGCAAGCGAGCGGGAGAGATAACCGAGTTCGCCGGCAAGCCAGCCGGTGACGATGATTGCGAACACGGGAAGAACGAGGCTGGCGACCTCCATCCGGCGTCCCCCTCTGCCAAGCAGCGTCGCCATTCTAGCCTGGCGATGCATGCTCGTCACGGTTCAACTGGATGGCGCCGTCCTCGACCAGACGGCCTGTGGCCTCAGGCGCCCCTGCCGGTCTGTTGACCGAACACGCAGCGCCATCCAGCCAGGCGTTCGGCCGGATGCTGGTTCATCCATTCGGCGAGCTGCGGCGCGCCCATCAGGCAGGACTGCATCGAGACGTTGGCGAAGTCCGAGGTGGTGACGATCTGCTCGTGACAATTTGCCGGAGAGGAGAGGCTGCAGAGCACAGCGATGATCTTGATCACGCCAGATTTCCTGCGTCGCCGTTGGCCGCGCGACCGATCGTCGCCTTGCCCTGCGGCTCGCCGCTCGGATCAGCCGGCGGAAAAATGCTGTCGTAGATCGCGCGTGCCTCCTGAATGAGGCGAACGCGCTCGCGCTCGGATTTCGAGATAAACTGAATAACCTGGCCCATATCGGCTCCAATGGATCGGAAGTCCATCATCAGATGATGGAAATCATTCCATGCGAATCTGGGGTGTCGGCCTCTGTTTCGCATCTGTGCGGCCGGTCACGAGGGATAAAAAGCCCGTGAGTGTTCCGTCGCCCGAAGAGGAGCGGAATACCTTGGCTGATGCGCTGGCCTGACGTTGCCGGCGCGCGCTGCTTGCGTCCCGGGACCGCTGCAAGCAAGGCACGACATGCGAGCATCCTCCGTGCGGCGGCGAGCCAATGCGCCGGGAGTGCGCCCGTGCGCCCCTGTTCGGCTGGAGCTGCTCGTCGCGCTATCGTGATGGAGCGCCAGGCCCTGCAGTGTGATCGTATTGCGGCACATTTTCACGCGCGTGGAGTTGTAAGATTGCTCAGTGCACGAGTGGTTCGACGAGCGAACGGCCGACGCGACTGAGACACCGCGCCCGAAAGGATTAGCCATGACAGGAACGAGACGCTCGATTGCGGTACTTATCGCGGTCGGATTTGCGGCATCGCCATTCGCTGCAGGCGCGCAGACGTCTGCGGCGGGCACCCAAGGCAACACGGGCGGTCTTTCCGGAGCGCCAGCAACGCAAGGCACGACCTATGGAAGCTCCGGACAGACCGTCGGGACCGTCACGGCGCCGTCGGTCGGAACGTCTAATCAACCATCGGTCGGCGTGACCAACTCAGTCCCCACCTGGAAGAACACCAACCCTCCGGGCAAGTAGCAACCGCGATCGGCCGACTCACGCCGCCGGCGCGGGCTCTTTCCGCCCGGGCACCGCCGCCAGCAGTTCGCGCGTATAGGCGTGCTCCGGCGCGGCGAACAGTTGTGCGGTCGGCTTCAATTCGACGATGGCGCCGCGCTGCATCACCGCGATGCGGTCGCAGATTTGCGCCGCGACGCGCAGATCGTGGGTGATGAACAGCATCGAGAGGCCAAGGCGCGCCTTGAGGTCTTCGAGCAGTCGCAACACCTGCGCCTGCACGGAGACGTCGAGCGCGGAGACGGCTTCGTCGGCGACGATGATCTCGGGTTCGAGCGCGAGCGCGCGCGCAATGCCGATGCGCTGACGCTGGCCGCCGGAGAATTCATGCGGGTAGCGGTCGAGCGCGCCGGCGTCCAGTCCGACCATCTTGAGGAGATCGCGGGCGCGGTCGAACGCCACTTTCGGATCGATGCCGGCTGCGATCGGACCGTCGGCGATGATGTGCCCGACCTTGCGGCGCGGATTGAGCGAGGCGAACGGATCCTGAAAGATCATCTGGATGCGATGGCGCTCGGCGCGGAGCGCCTTGCCCGACAGCGAGGTGAGATCGGTCTCGCCGATCCGCACCGTGCCGCGGTCGGCTTCGATCAGTCGCATCACCAGACGCGCTACCGACGATTTGCCGGAGCCGGATTCGCCGACGAGGCCGAGCGTCTCGCCCTTGAGGATGTTGAAGTTGACTTCGCGCGCGGCATCGACGCGGCGGTCGTCGCGAAACCAACCGCCTGATGTGACGTAGGTCTTGTCCAGCCCGATCACCTCGACGGCCCTGGCCTGGTCATCGAGCGGCTCGCGCGCCGGCGGGTCCATCGACGGCACGGCGGCGAGCAGCGCCTTGGTGTAGTCATGCTGCGGATTGTTGAAGACGGAGCTAGCGGGGCCTTCCTCGACGACCTTGCCATGCCTGAGCACCACGACCTGGTCGGCGATGTCGGCGACCACGCCGAAATCATGGGTGATGAACATCACCGCCATGTTGCGGTTGCGCTGGAGGTTGCGGATCAGTTTCAGGATCTGCGCCTGCGTGGTGACGTCGAGCGCGGTGGTGGGCTCGTCCGCGACCAGCACTGCGGGCTCGAGCGCGAGCGCCATCGCGATCATGGCGCGCTGGCGCTGGCCGCCGGAGAGTTGGTGCGGATAGGCGCGGACAATGCGCTCGGGGTCGGGCAGGCCGACCTCGCGCGCCAGCGATAGGGCCTTGGCGCGCCGCTCCTTCGGCGTCAGCAGGCCGTGGGCCTCGAACATCTCCGCCATCTGGTCGCCGATCCGCATCAACGGATTGAGCGCGGTCATCGGCTCCTGAAAAATCATCGCGAGGCGGCGGCCGCGCAGATCGCGCCAGCCGTCGTCGTCGAGCTTGAGCAGGTCGCGGCCTTCGAACTGGATCTCGCCGGAGGTGACGGTGACCGTATCAGGCAGAAGGCCCATCAGCGCATGCGCGCACATCGACTTGCCGGAGCCGGATTCGCCGACGACGCAGACGATCTTGCCGGGCCGCAAATCCAGCGAAACGCCGTCGACCGCGAACGGACGCTCGGCGCCCTTGGGCAGCGCGATCCGCAGATTCTTGATCGAGACGGCGGGCGGGGCGGTCATCATCAGCGGCCCTCCCGCGACAGGCGCGGATTGAGCGCGTCGTTGAGGCCTTCGCCGATCAGGTTCAGCCCGAGCACCGAGATCAGAATGGCGACGCCGGGAAACACGGTGATCCACCAGGCCTGGCGGATCACGGTGCGGCCGGCGCCGACCATGTAGCCCCAGGAAATCAGATTGGGATCGCCGAGCCCGAGGAACGCCAGCGAGGATTCCAGCAGGATGGCGGTCGCCACCATCAGCGAGGCCAGCACGATCACCGGCGACAGCGCGTTGGGCAGGATCTCGCGCAGGATGATCCAGGTGTTGCTCTGGCCCGTGACCACCGCGGCCTGGACATATTCGCGCGTGCGCAGCGACAGCACCTCGCCGCGCACGAGGCGGGCGACCGGCGGCCAGCTCACCACCGCGATCGAGGCCACGATCGAATAGATCGAGGGCTGGAGGATCGCGACCAGCACGATCGCGAGCGCAAAGCTCGGAATGGTCTGGAAGAACTCGGTGAAGCGCATCAGGGCGTCGTCGACCTTGCCGCCGAAATAGCCGGCCATGGCGCCAATGGGAACGCCGACGACCAGCGCGACCAGCGTTGAGACGAGACCCACCAGCAGCGAGACGCGCGCGCCAAAGATCATGCCGGCGAACACGTCGCGGCCGAGCGCGTCGGTGCCGAGTGGCACGGTCGAGAGCGTGAAGGGCGGCAGGAACGGCCGCTGCACCATGCGCCAGGGTGAATTCGGGAACAGCATCGGCCCGAACACCGCGATCGAGATCGCAAGGACAAGGATGACGAGCCCGACGACGCCGCTCGGGCTCTTCAGCATCGATTTCCAGAACTGTTTCATGAAGCGAATTCGATGCGCGGGTCGACCAGGCGGTAGACGAGGTCGGTGATGAGGTTGAAGATCAGCACCATGGCGGAGCAGATCACGAAGACGCCGAGCAGGAGGTTGTAGTCGCGCTGGAGCAGCGCGTCGTACATCAGACGCCCGATGCCGGGCCAGGCGAATACGGTCTCGGTGATGACGGCGCCGCCGATCAGCGTGCCGGAATGCACACCGGCCAGCGTCACGACCGGCAGCAGCGCGTTGCGCAGCACGTGGCGACGCTGGATCACGGCATCGGAAAGGCCCTTGGCGCGCGCGGTCTTGACGAAGTCGAGGCGCTTCACCTCCAGCATCGAAGCGCGCGTCATGCGGGTATAGGTCGCCATGAAGAACAGGCCGAGCGTCATCGCCGGCATGATCAGGTGCTTTGCGACGTCGACTGCGTGGGCAATGCCGGTGAGGTTGGCGCCGACGGTCTCGTAGCCGAAGCTCGGCAGCCAATCCATGGTGACCGAGAACAGGAGGATTCCCATCAGCGCCACCCAGAAGATCGGCATGGCGTAGAAGATCAGCGCGAACACGGTGATGGCCGTGTCGAGGAAGGTTCCGGCAAAGCGCGCGGCGAAGGTGCCGAAGAGAACGCCGAGCATGAGCGAGATCGCGAATGCGGTCAGTGTCAGCAGCAGCGTCGCCGGCAGCCGCTCGCCGATCAGCTTCACGACCGGCGCCTGCTGGCGGAAGGAGAAGCCGAGGTCGAGCGTGACGACGCCCTTGACGTAGATGAAGAGCTGCTCGGGCAGCGGCTTGTCGAGGCCGAACTTTTCCCGGAGCTGCTTGACGAAGACCTGGTCACTGGCACCGGCCTCGCCCGCCATCACGACCGCGGGGTCGCCGGGCGCAAGCCGGATCAGGCAGAAATTGAGAACGACGATCGCGAGCAGGACGATCACGCCCTTCACGATACGCTGAGCGACGAAGGAGAGCATATTAGAGAGTCATCTCTTGTAGCGTGACCTGGAGCCACGGAGACACTGGGCTCCCTCGCCCCGCTCTTGTCCGCCGAAGCCTCGACGAAGGCGGATGCGGGGAGAGGGTTGGGGTGAGGGGGACTCTCCGCGGGGACGGTGATAGTTGGACTCGCGGAGACTCCCCCTCACCCGAATGTGCGCTATGCGCACATTCGACCTCTCCCCGCGAGCGGGGAGAGGTGAAGAGGGCAGTCATCACTTGTCCAGCCATGCGTCCTTGAAGCCGTCATTGACGCCGATCCCCGTGGTGATCAGGTTCTTGACCTTGCAGCGGGTGATGGTCGGGAATTGCAGTTCGAGCATCCAGGCCACCGGCACGTCCTCGACCAGGATTTTTTGCGCCTTCTCGTAGATCTCCTTGCGCTTCGAGTCCGGCGTCGCGGTCGCGCCGTCGGCGAACAGCTTGTCGATCTCCGGGTTGGAGTAGCCCTCGACGTTGTTGAAGACCTGCCCCTTGGCGATGTTGCTGGAGATATAATTGCGGCCGACGCCGAGCGCGGGATCGCCATACTGGTAGAGATAGGTGAAGGCGATGTCGTAGTCCCAGTCGCCGATCTTCTGGTTGCCGCCGGCAACGTCGGTGGCGATCGTCTCGATGTTCATGCCGACGTCCTGGAGGTTCTGCTTCACGGCTTCACCCCAGCGCTGCCAGGTTTCGCCATAGGCGAGCGGCAGCAGGCGGATCTTCTCGCCCTTGTAGCCGGCTTCCTTCAGCAGCGCCTTGGCCTTGGCCGGATCGTAAGGGTATTTCGGCACGTCGTCGGTGTAGAACCTTATGGTCGAGGCGGACGGGCCTGTCGCCACCTTGCCGAGCCCGTTCCAGATCACGTCCTTGGCGAAATCGCGGTCGATCGCGAACATGATCGCCTGCCGCACCCGCTTGTCGGCGAGCGGACCCTGGCGGTTGTTGAGCCATAGCCAGGCGAGCGGCGAGAAGAACTCCCAGCCGGCGCCGGTGACGCAGGTGTCCTTCAGCTTGGACAGCCGCGGCACGTCGAAATTCTCGACCGAGCCGCCGGGCAGCACGTCGACCTTGCCGGTCTCGTACGCCACCGAGCGCGCGGCGGCGTCGGGAATGATCTGCCAGTAGATCTCGTCGAGATAGGGCTTGCCCTTTTCGTGGTAGTTCGGGTTCTTGACCAGGCGGATGAACGAGCCCTTCTGCCACTCCTTGAACATGAAGGGGCCGGTGCCGACCGGCGCGTTGTTGTAGGGGTTGGTCTTCCAGTCGGTGCCTTCATAGAGATGCTTCGGCACCATCGGCATCGAGCCGACCTCGAAGATGCCGAGGAACGGTCCGAACGGCTGCTTCAGCGTGAACACCACCGTATAGTCGTCCGGCGTCTCGATCTTGTCGACCTGCGCCAGATTGGTGCGGGCACGCGCATGCGTCTGCTTCAGCATCTCCATCGAGAACAGGACGTCGGCGGCGGTGAAGGGCTTGCCGTCATGCCAGGTCACGCCCTTCTTGAGCTTGAAGGTGTAGGTCTTGGCGTCCTCGCTGACGCTCCAGCTTTCGGCAAGCTCCGGCAGCGGCTCGAGCTTGGGGCTGTAGCGCAGCAGGCCCTCGAAGATGTTGCCCGAGACCATTTGAGTCGGGCCGTTCTGGACCTGCGCAAGCATCAGGCCGGGCGGCTCGGGCTGGATCACGGCGTTGATCACGCCCCCCGTCCTCGGCTCTTGCGCCAGCGCCGAGGCCGTGAGGCCGCAAGCCAGGAGGGCACCAAGCAACACTCGTTTTGGCATGTCGTATCTTTCTCAAGCGAGACCGGCCGAGAACGCTTCGCACGTCATGGCGCGCAAAGCTCCGGCCGGCCCATCCCAGTCCCCATCCGGTATCGAGGCTCACACAGTCTCATTCGGGGCCGCAAGATGAAAGTCTCGACAGTGTTCGCACAAAAAATGTACAGCGCGTCCTGTTTTCACTTGATTCATTGTCTTGTCACGGAGACAAGTCGGCCATGGACAATGCCAGCCGCTCCGAACGATCCCGTAACGCCGCACTCGAAGCGGCCATCGCGATCATCGCGCGCGCCGGGCCGGGCCGGCTGACGCTGGATGCGATCGCGCGCGAGAGCGGACTCAGCAAGGGCGGCGTGATGCATCAGTTCCGCACCAAAGAAGCGGTGCTGAAGGCGTTGCTCGACCGGCAGATGGCGCATTTCGAGGAGTTCGCCACCAGCACCATGGCAAAGGTGAGCGCGACCTCCGCGAATCCCAATCTGGCGACCCAGCTCGCGACCGTGCGCGAAGCGGCCACCTCGCCGAATTCTGCCGCGCTGGCGCTGGTTGCGGCCATGGTCGAGAATCCGAGCCTGATGGCGCTGCCGCGCGAGCGCGAGATGGAGAGGATGGCGGCGATCAGGGAAGAGGCCACTGATCCTGATCTCGCGATGCTGCGCTGGGCCGGCGCGATGGGACTCCTGCTGAGCTCGTTGTTCGGCATGTCACCGCTCAGCAAGGACGAGCACCAGCGGCTGTTCGCGCGTCTGCTCGACGACGCGCAGTGGACCGGCCTCGCGCAGCCGGGCGCCAAGCGCACCGCCAAATCCGGCGCGCCTTCGGCGGCAAAGGCCGCAACGCCGCGCAAGCGCGCCTGATTCATCGTTAACGATTTCCCGCCGATCGCTGCCCAAAGCCGCGCCTGCGGCCAAATGTGCCATGCCCGCGTTTTTGAACTTTACAAACCGTCTAGTCGGTTTTATAAATCGACACACTGAGACGACTCAAGGCTTCCGAGATGGCCCCGGACGAAGCCTTGGGTTGGCACTGGTGAGCGCCGCAGCCGCGTCTGGTCCCGTACGCGGCTGCGGTCGCCACTGCCTGGGCAGCAAGCCGCTAGAGGAGTCTGGAATGAATCGCTCGATCGCCCTGCGCGGTCTGGGAACGCTGCTGCTCGGCGCAGCCGTCGCGGGCTGCGCCACCGTCGCGCCCGTGCCGTATTCCGGGATGGCGTCCTCAGCCTACATGGCTCCGGACAAGTCGGACGCCTCCGGCCGCGTGCCCTACCGCTATTCCACGCCGGTCGACTGGCGCGCTTATAACAAAGTCATCCTCGAACCGGTCGTGGTCTATCGCGGCAGGGATCACCAGTTCGGCGACATGTCCGACAAGGACAAGGCGACGCTTGCCGCCTACATGCAGAACCGTTTCGCCGAGGGTCTGCGCGGCCGCTTCGCGCTGGTGCGCGAGCGTGGGCCGGAGACGCTGCGGATCAGGCTGACACTCACCGGCGCCGTCGCCAACACGCCGGTGCTCGGCACGCTCTCCCGCTTCGACGTCGCCGGCGCCGTCTACAACGGCGTGCAGGCCGCGCGCGACGGCGAAGGCACCATGACCGGCTCGGTCATCTACGGCGTCGAGATCTTCGACGCCGCCGCCGCGCGCCTGCTCTCCGCCTACGTCACCAAGCAATACCCGGCTGCCTACGACATCAAGGCCACCGCCGGCGCGCTCGCCGCCGCCACCGCTGGCCTCGACAAGGGCGCCGACGCGCTGATGGCGCAATTGAACTGACGCCGCGACCCATCCAACGAAAGGTGCCGCAGATGAACATTGTCCTTCGCTTCGTGCTGCGCGTTGCGATCACGATCCTGATGATGGTGTTTGGCGGCCGCGCCGGCGCCGCGGCGCCGCCCGACCCCAGCGGCACCTGGCTCGTCCAGGACGGCCGCGCGCGCATCAGGCTCGAGCGCTGCGGGCCGTCGCGCGACCGCATCTGCGGCTTCATCGTCTGGATGAAGGAACCGGCCGACAAGCGCGGCCAGCCCTATCGCGACAAGGAGAATCCCGATCCCGACAAACGCGCCCGCGCGCTGCTCGGCCATCAGCTCATCATGGGTTTGCAGGCGACGCCGGAGGGACAGTTTGCCGGCGAGATCTACAATGCCGAGGACGGCAAATCCTATTCGGTCTCGCTGTGGCGCGACTCCGCCGATCGCCTCAAGCTCAGGGGTTGCCTGATCAAGTTCCTGTGCCAGACCCAGACCTGGCAGCAGACCCTCGACGTGCTGCCCGGCCAGCTCGTCGGCCTCACCGGCGATCTCAACGGCCCCCGCGCCGACAAGGAATGGGCCGCCGTGCCGGCACCGAAGCCGATACAGGCCAAAGCCAAGTAGCGGATTGCTTCTCTAACCATTCACGTGGTTTCCGGTACGCCGACGGCTGCACTCGCAATGACGACGTGATGGCGGTCGCATATTGCGCGCCTTCGAGATTTGACCGGTTGTTCGCCAAAAGCTATCCTTCCGTCCCGCTGGGTCGTCCAATCTGAATTTGCACGCGCGAATTCCTCGTTCCGGGGGCGCACCTATGGAATGGTCAGCCAAGCCCTCTCGTGCCGATCGGCCCTTCGGCAGTTGGGCCGACGATCTCGCTGCGGCCTTTGTCCGGCTCGAGCCGCGTAAAATCGCCGACCGTCCCTTCGAAGGTTCGATCGCGCGTACCGACGCTGCGTCGGTCCAGATTTCGCTGGTGAAAGCCACAGGGCACTGCGTTCTCCGGCTGCGGCCCCATATTGCGCGAAGCACGGACGATCTCTGCTTCGTCAATCTCCAGCTCGAGGGTCTGGGCCGCACGACGCAGCGGGGACACGAGCAGGTCTGTGCGCCCGGCGACCTCGCGGTCGCCGATACGACCGAGCCGTTCGAGATTGCCAACGGCCGCGACTTCCGCCTCTTTTGCTTTGCCGTGCCGCGGCGGCACCTGCCAAAGAGCTTTACGGATTCTCCGCGGCTTGCGTTGTCGAGGAGGGAAAATGGCCGCGCGTTGTCGCGCACGCTCGCGGGCTATGCCGAGCTTTGCCTGGCAGCACCCGCCGTTGCGGCAAGCAGCGGCACGCATGTGGTCGAGCTGATCGCGCATGCACCGGAGATGCTGGGTGAAATGCCGGTTGCGCGCGTGAATGCGCCCGTGCTGCTGTCGATGATGCTCGACCATATCGACCGCCACAGCGACGATCCCGGTCTCGATGCCGAATTGCTTGCCCGGAAGTTCCGCTGCTCGGAGCGCTATGTGCACCGGTTGTTCGTCGCGACCGGCCGCTCCGTCGGCGAGCATGTCGGCGATCGGCGGATCCTGATCTGCGCCCGCGACCTGCTCGACGCGCAGCATCGTCACAAGACCATCTCCACGATCGCGTATGAGGCCGGCTTTTCCGACATCTCGCACTTCAACCGCCTCTTCAAGCGCAGCCACGGCCTCGCCCCGCGCGAATTTCGCAGGACGAAGGGGAAGGGCGAGTAGTTCACCTCCAGCCAAGAATTAGGTCGCTGCCGACCAAGATTTTCCGCCCTCGCTCGGCTCACCCTGGTGACCTGCCGGAGCGAGGGAGATGTTCGATGGCGATTGATTTCACGCTTTCACCTGCGCAGCGCGCGTTGCAGCTTCAATCGCGAAAATTCGCGGCGGAGGTCTTGGCCGGCGCCGGCAAGGCCGAGTTGCTGGCGACGCCGGAAGAGCGCTTCCTCGCGACGAAGCCGACCTATGAGGCGATGGTCGCTGCCGGTTATCTGCGCAAATGCATTCCGGCGCCGGCGGGCGGCGACAATGCCGGACTCATCGACATGGCGATCCTGGCGGAAGAATTCTACGCCGTGAATCCGAGCGTGACGCTGACCATGCTCGGCACGGTGCTCGGTCTGCTGCCAATTCTGCTTGGTGGCACCGCGGAGCAATGCGCCCGCCTGCTTGCACCGTTCCTGAAGACGAGCGGCGCTCCGCTTGCGGGCTTCTGCTCCTCGGAACCCGGCGGCAGCGCCAATGCTGCCGCACCGCCGCCGGGCGAGGGCGTGCGCACCACCGCAAAACGCGAGCTCGGCAATTGGATCATCAACGGCCGCAAGAAATGGGTGTCGTCCGCCACCGGGTGGGATCGCAATGGCGCCGACGTGTTGTGCGTGGTGTGCCGGACCAATCCCGCCGCGCCACCGGAGCAGGGTGTCTCCATCATTGCGGTCGAAGGCCCGGTGCATGGCATCGTGTTCGAACGCGCCATTGATTCGATCGGCCACCGCGCTCACCTCGTGCCGGAATTCAGCCTGCGTGCCGTCACCGCGCCGCACGGCAATCTGCTCGGGCAGGAGGGGGGCGGCTTGATGCTGGCGTCCGCCGCCTTCACCGGCACGGCGGCGCTGGTCGGCATCTTCGGCGTCGCCATGATGCGGGCCGCCTTCGACTTCGCACTGCATTTTGCCCGCACCGAGAAACGCGGCGGGGTACAGGCGATCATCGAGCATCAGGCGGTCGGCTATGCACTCGCCGATGCCAAGACCACTATCGAAGCCGCGCGCTACCTGAGCTGGCGGGCCTGCCATGCGCTCGATACGCAATCACCGGGCGCCGACGAGCTCGCGATCCAGGCCAAGATCTTCGGCTCCGAAGCCGCGGTGCGGGTCATCACCGACCTGATGCGCGTGGTCGGCATCGACAGCTATGATCACGCGGCGCCGTTCGGCCGCTTGTTGCAGGACGCGTTGGCGCTGCCGATCTTCGACGGTGGCAACATGGGCATTCGGCGGCGCCAGCTCCACGCGATGCTGATGCGGCCCGATTACGATCCACTGACCGCGTGCGGAGGAGCCTGAGACGACGCGTCGTATCTGCATCCGCCCTTTGCCCATTTGCGGGGAGAGGGAGTTCTCTACCCCAACCCCGCGCGCCGGAACCCTTCCAGATAGTGCTCGCGATCGGCGTCACTGGCCCAGGGCAGCTGCGTTGCGATCCAGTGCAGCGAGATGTTGGGCTGGGTACGGCGGAGTTCGCCCAGCGCCATCTCGGCCAGCGCGCCGTCGCCGGTCATGCCGGCGGACACCGCGAGCACGCGGTAGGCACCGGTGAGGTCGCCGCGATGGCGGATCGCCTCGCGCGCCAGCGCGATCGCTTCGTCGTAATGCCGTTCGGTGAAGCGCGCATAGCCGGCAATGCCGTAATAGATCGCCAGCGACGGATCGCGCGGCGAGAGCCGGATCGCCCTCTGCGCCGCATCGAACGATTCCCCGGAACGACCGGCGTAGGACAGCGCCAGGGCGTAATAGCCCTGCGCCAGCGAGAAGTTCGGGTTGAGCGCGAGCGCCTGCTCGAACTCGGACAGCGCGTCGGAAAGCCTGCGCGTCGAGAAGAAGACGCTGCCGAGCGCGGCATGGGCCCAGGCATCCTCGTGGTCATGACGCACCGCGGCGAGCGCGGCGGCCTCCGCGATCGGCACCGTCGTGGCAAGCTCCGCCCAGCCGAGATGGACGCCGAACATGTGGCTTGCCGCCAGCACCGACAGCGCCTGACCGTAGTTCGAGTCGATCGAAATGGCGCGTTCGAGCAATGCCTGCGCAGCCTTGTGGTCCTGCTGCGTCACTCGCCAGTAATGCGACAGCGCGCGCATCAGCAGGTCCCAGGCATCGAGGCTCGCGGGCGGCTTGCGGTCGGCGCGAAAATTCTCGGCCGCATGGATCTGCGGCTCGATCGCCGCGACGATCGCGTTGGTGATGTCGTCCTGCACGGCGAAGACGTCGACAAGCTCGCGGTCGTAGCGCTCGGCCCAGAGATGGCTGCCGGTGGTGGCGTCGTTGAGCTGCGCGGTGATGCGCACACGGTTGTCGACCTTGCGCACGCTGCCTTCGACGATGTAGCGGACGCCGAGCTCCTCGGCGATCTGCCTGATATGAACCGAGCGCCCTTTGTAGGTGAAGGACGAATTGCGGGCGATCACCATGAACCAGCGCTGCTTCGACAGCGCGGTGAGAATGTCCTCGCTGATCCCGTCGCCGAAATATTCCTGCGCGGGATCGCCGCTCATGTTCTCGAAGGCGAGCACTGCGATCGCCGGGCGGTCCGTCACGGCGCGCACCGGGGCAGGGCCGGGTTCCACCGGCGCAAGCGTCGCTGCTACATCTTCCCGGACTTCGCCGACGAAGCGAAAGCCCTTGCGCGGGATCGTCTTGATCAGCCGCTGCGTCGCGCCGTCGTCGCCAAGCGCCTTGCGCGCGGCATTGATTCGGCTGTTCAGGGCGGAATCCGAGACGATGCGGTCGCTCCAGATCTGGCTGATCAGGTCATCCTTGCTGACCACACGGGCGCGTTGCGCGACCAGATAGAGCAGCAGATCGAACACCTGCGGCTGCAGCGGCACGGCTGCGCCGCTGCACGTCAGTTCCCGCAGGTCGCCGTCGAGCACGTTGTTTTCAAAGAGAAATCGCACGTTTCTGTCGTCTCAAGCAAAAATCAAAGTGGTCTCAGGCGAAAATCAACCGTCCGTGAAAGTCAGGGGGTGTCCGATCCGGCATGGTGCGAACACTAAACAGTGCCGATGCCTCGGCACAACGGAGCGTTCTATGACCCAACTTGATCACCAGCTTCATTCCATCGGCCCGGAGGTTGCGGGCTCACGCATTTTCAAATTCATCGGCTTTCTGTACGGAATTGCGGCATATCTCGTGTTTTTCGTCACCATTCTCTACGCCATCGGCTTCGTCATGGGGCTGGTGGTGCCGAAGACCATCGACACCGGAACCGACACGCCGACGGCCGAAGCCGTCATCATCAATCTACTGCTGATGACGCTGTTCGCCGTTCAGCACAGCGTGATGGCGCGCAAGCAGTTCAAGGCGTGGTGGACGCAGTTCGTCCCCAAGCCGGTCGAGCGCTCGACCTACGTGCTGTTCGCGAGCCTGTCATTGCTGCTCCTGTTCTGGCAGTGGCGTCCAATGCCTGCGGTCGTATGGGATGTCGGAAACCCGGATCTCGCCGTGACGCTGGTCACGCTGTCCCTCGCGGGCTGGGTGCTGGTGTTCGCCTCGACCTTCATCATCAATCACTTCGAATTGTTCGGATTGCACCAGGTGACCAACCATCTCGTGGGCAATGAGGCGGCGCCGCCGCGCTTCAAGACGCCGTTGTTCTACAAGTTCGTTCGTCATCCGATCTATCTCGGCTTCATCATCGCGTTCTGGGCGGCGCCGGTCATGACGGCGGGCCATCTGCTGTTCGCGGCCGTGACCACGCTCTACATCTTCGTCGGCATCGCGCTGGAGGAGCACGACCTCGTCGATCTCTTCGGCGACGAATACCGGCAGTACAAACAACGGGTGTCGATGCTTATTCCCTGGCGCAGATCGGTATAGCCGTAGCATCTTTCCGCCGCGTCCACCGAAAGGAGGACGCGCGGCGGAACCGAAGCGCGTAACGGACGTTGCCGGCCTCCAGCCCTCAACGTCCCTCGGGGTGATTCCCTCCGCTCCGACGCCTCTCCCCGCATCCGCCTTTGCCGGTTTATCGGCGAGCCGGAGCGGGGAGAGGAATTTCAACCTTCATCCAACGGAGACGACCCAATGAAACATGTCGGAAACTGCTTCTGTGGCGCGGTCACAATCGAGGTCACAGGCGAGCCGGCGGCGATGGGCTATTGTCATTGCCGCTCCTGCCGCTCGTGGTCGGGCGGACCGGTGAATGCCTTCAGCCTGTGGAAGCCGGAAGCCGTGCGCATCACCGAAGGCGCCCAGAACGTCGAGACCTTTGCCAAGACGCCGCTCAGCCAGCGCAAATATTGCAAGAAGTGCGGCGGTCATCTCATGACCAACCACCCGCCGCTCGACCTGATCGACGTCTTCACCGCCACCATCCCCACGCTCGCATTCACACCCGGTGTTCACGTCAACTACGCCGAGACGGTGCTGCCGATGCGCGATGGCCTGCCGAAACTGAAGGACTTTCCGGCCGAGTTCGGCGGCAGCGGCGAGATGATGCAGGAGTAGGGTGCACTTACCCTCCCCTGGAGGGGGAGGGTCGATCGCGCGAAGCGCGAGCGGGGTGGGGGATCTCTCCACGCAGGCAGTGTTCATTGTGGAGAGACCGTCACCCCACCCCGTCTCTCATCTTCGCTGCGCTCAGATGCGAGCCGACCCACGGGCGAGCTACGCTCGTCCCGGACCCCTCCAGGGGAGGGTAAACAGCATCACCTCATTCCCGCGCGCCGAAACCCCTGCAGATAGTGCTCGCGATCCTCTGCCCGCCGCATCGGCAGCTCGCGCGTGAGCCAGGCCAGCGAGATGCCGGGCTGGGTGCGTTGCAGGCCCCGCAGCGCGTACGCCGCGAGTTGAGGATCGCCCAACATGCCGGCGGCGGCCGTCAGCACGCGATGGGCGCCGACGAAATCGGCGCGCTGCCGCATCGATTCCCGCGCCATCTGCACGGCGCCCTCATAGTTGCGGCCGATGAACTGGGCATAGGCGGCTACGCCGCAATAGATCGCCGCGAGCGGATCGCGCGGGCTCAGCCGCAGCGCGCGGCGAGCGGCGGCATCGCCGTCTCGCCATCTCCCGGCGTAGCACAGCGTCACGCCGTAGAAAGCGTGCGCCATCGCAAAATTCGGATTGAGTTGCAGCGTCAGCTCGAACTCAGCCAGCGCGTCGTCGAAGCGGCGGCGGAACAAATAAGTATAAGCCAGACCGTGATGGGCCCAGGCGTCCTCGCGATCGGCTTCCACCGCCGCGAGCGCCGCGCGTTCGGCGACCGGCACGGTCATGGCCATGTCGGCCCAGCCCATATGCGCGCCGAAGATATGGCTGGTCGCGAGCAGGCCCAGCGCCTTGCCATAGGCGGGATCGATCGCGGTCGCCTGTTCCAGCAGTCCTTGTGCGGCGGCGTTGTCCTCGCGCGTGATGCGCCAATAATGCGACAGCGCACGCATCACGAGGTCCCAGGCGTCGAGGCTGCCCGGTGGCTTCTGCTGGGCACGAAAGCTTTCGGCGGTATAGAGCTGCGGCTCGATCGCGGCGACGATCGCCTCGGTGATCTCGTCCTGCACGGCGAAGATGTCGGCAAGCTCGCGGTCGTAGCGCTCGGCCCAGAGATGGCTGCCGGTCGAGACGTCGTTGAGCTGCGCCGAGATGCGCAGGCGATCGCCGCTGCGCCGCACGCTGCCTTCGAGCACATAGCGTACGCCGAGCTCGCGCGCGACTTCGTGCATGTGAACGGCGCGGCCCTTGTAGACGAAGGAAGAGTTGCGGGCGACGACGAAGAACCAGCGCAGCTTCGACAGCGCCGTGATGATGTCCTCGCTGATGCCGTCGGAGAAATAGTCCTGCTCGCGGTCGCCGCTCATATTGGTGAAGGGCAGCACGGCGATCGCGGGACGGTCGGGCAGCGCGAGCGCCGCCTGCGGCGCCTGGGCGACACGGCCCGGCTCCGGCAAGGCCGCGCCGCGCTGCGTCTGGACAGCGCCGACGAAACGAAAGCCCTTGCGCGCGATGGTGCGGATCAGCGCCTGGTTGGCTCCGCTGTCGCCGATCGCCTTGCGCGCCGCGTTGATCCGGCTGGTCAGGGTGGATTCGGAGACGCTGCGCCCGTGCCAGATCTTGTCGATCAGCTCATCCTTGCTGACCACCCGGTCGCGGTTCTCCATGAGGTGGACGACGAGGTCGAAGACCTGCGGCTCCACGGCCACGGGAACCTGCTCGCGGCTCAGCTCGCGCCGGTCGGTGTCGAGAAGGTGGTCCCGGAACATAAACTGCACGTCGAAAACTCAACCCTCGCAATGACATCAGGCAATGATGAAATCAGAATGGATTTCGACTCTAAGACTGTGAGTCCGCTGAGCGGCCTGCCGGGTTCACCACGATCGCGTGATGGCTGCTATGCCGTTTTCGGATAGGAATGCAACTTGAATGAGAATGTGGCGGGTCTGGTGCGCGGGCTGCGCACATAGCCCGATCTTGCCGCGCTCACAATTTATCCCGTCCCCCTGAAGTGGCCGCCTTGTCACGGCCCTCGAAGGGCGACGGCCCGGCTGCATCGCGGCCGCTCATCACTTCGAGGCGCTTCGTGCGCCGCCGCGCGTCGCACGCTTCGCATCTCAGGATGACGGGGTGATGGAGCGATGCGCCGTCGTAATGTCGTCGTACGGCATCGAATGTGTGGCGAGCCATGAATGTCCATTGCCGAACAGCGCGGCCCGCGTAAGCTGCTCTCACACAAACGCAAACCATAAAGAAACGCCCATGCCCGCTTTTCCCGCCTCGACGACCGTGCTCGATTCCATGCTGTTCCGCGACGCCTTCGGCACGCCCGAGATGCGCGAAGTGTTTTCCGATGTCGCGCTGGTCGGACGCTATGCCGAGGTCGAGGTGGCGCTGGCGAAGGCGGAGGCGAAGTGCGGCGTGATCCCGCAGGAAGCCGCCGACCAGATCGCGGCGCGGACCGACGTCGCCGCATTCGATTTCGATCTGCTGCGACAGGAGACCGACATCGTCGGCTATCCGATCCTGCCGCTGGTGCATCAGATGGTGAAACAGTGCGGCGAGGCCGGCCGCTACGTGCATTGGGGCGCAACCACGCAGGACATCATGGATACCGCGGTGGTGCTGCAATTGCGCGCCGCGCTCGGGATCGTCGAGCGCGACATCGCCGAGCTGCGAAACATCCTCGCGGACCTCTCGAAGCGCTACCGCGACACGCCGATGGCCGGCCGCACCCATCTCCAGCAGGCGCTGCCGGTGACGTTCGGCTACAAGACCGCGATCTGGCTCGCGATGTTCGACCGCCACGCCGAGCGGCTCGTGCAATTGAAGCCGCGCGTGCTGGTCGGACAGTTCGCCGGCGCCGCCGGAACGCTGGCCTCGCTCGGCGGCAAGGGGTTCGAGGTGCAGGAGGCGCTCTGCGTCGAGCTCGAGCTCGGCGTTCCCGCCTCGACCTGGCACGTCGCGCGCGACGGCTTTGCCGAGGCCGTGAACTTCCTCGCGCTCGTCACAGGCTCGCTCGGCAAGATCGCGCTCGACATCATGATCATGGCCTCGACCGAGTTCGCCGAGGTCTACGAGCCCTTCGTCAAGGGCCGCGGCGCCTCCTCGACCATGCCGCAGAAGCGCAACCCGATCTCCTCGGAGCTGATGCTCGCGGCGTCCAAGGCGGTGCGCCAGCATGCCGGTCTGATGCTGGATGCGATGGTGCAGGATTTCGAGCGCGCCACCGGGCCCTGGCATGCCGAATGGATGGCGATCCCGGAAAGCTTCGTGCTGACCGCCGGCGCGCTGCACCAGGCGAAGTTCGCGCTCGCAGGCCTCATCGTCGATGAAAGGAAGATGAACGACAATCTCGCCATCAGCCGCGGCCAGATCGTGGCCGAAGCGGTCATGATGGGGCTGGCGCCGCAGATCGGGCGGCAGGAGGCGCATGACGTGGTCTATGATGCCTGCCGGCTCGCCAATGAGAAGGGTCTGACATTGGCGGACGCGCTCTCGTCCGACCCCCGCGTCTCCGTCAGGATCGACCGTGCCACGATCGAAGCGCTGACTTCACCGAAAAATTACCTCGGCCTTGCGCCTGCCATGGTCGACCGGGTGCTGAAATCGGCAACGCGTTGAAAACCAAAATGCGCGAAACTCCGTATCTCTCCGTGTCGCAAGGCGCTCGCGCACTTGCGCCTTGCGATGCTAGACTTAGATTGAACGAGAGAGCTTCGGCAGAGGACCCCGCATGATTGATCACCGCAATTCCGCCGTTCCCATCGATCCCGTGAAACTCGACCGGCTGGCCGAGGTGGCGGTGAAGGTGGGCCTGGGCTTGCGGCCGGGACAGGATCTGCTCTTGACGGCGCCCGCGATCGCGCTGCCGCTGGTGCGGCGGATCGCCGTGCACGCCTACAAGGCCGGCGCCGGTATCGTGACGCCGATCCTGTCGGATGAGGAGATGACGCTGGCGCGCTACCGCCACGGCCAGGACAACAGCTTCGATCGTGCCGCCAACTGGCTCTATGAGGGCATGGCCAAGGCGTTCTCCGACAACACCGCGCGGCTCGCCATCGTCGGCGACAATCCGATGCTGCTGTCCGGCGAAGATCCTTCCAAGGTGGCGCGCGCCAGCAAGGCCAATTCGATAGCCTATCAGCCGGCGCTGGAAAAAATCGTCAATTTCGACACCAACTGGAACATCATCGCCTATCCGAGCCCGTCATGGGCCAAGCAGGTCTTCCCTGATGATCCCGAGGACATTGCGATCGGCAAGCTGGCAGACGCGATCTTCGCGGCCTCCCGCGTCGACCGCGAGGATGCGATGGGCAATTGGGCGAGCCACAACGCGGTGCTGCGCGAGCGCACCAACTGGCTCAACGGCCAGCGCTTTCGCGCGCTGCAATATTCAGGTCCCGGCATCGACCTCTCCATCGGGCTGGCCGACGGACATGAATGGGAGGGCGGCGCCTCGCTGTCCAAGAACGGCATCAGTTGCAACGCCAATATCCCGACCGAAGAGGTTTTCACAACGCCGCATTGCCGGCGCGTCTTTGGCCATGTCGTGAGCTCGAAGCCGCTGTCCTACCAGGGCACGCTGATCGACAACATCGCGGTGCGCTTCGAGGACGGCAGGATCGTCGACGCAAAGGCCTCGCGCGGCGCGGAGGTGCTGAACAAGGTGCTCGACACCGACGAAGGCGCGCGGCGTCTCGGCGAGGTGGCGCTGGTGCCGCATTCCTCGCCGATCTCGCAGAGCGGGCTGTTGTTCTACAACACGCTGTTCGACGAGAACGCGGCCTCGCACATCGCGCTCGGCCAGTGCTATTCGAAGTGCTTCGTCAACGGCGCGCAGCTGACGCCGCAGCAGATCGCCGCGCAAGGCGGCAACCAGAGCCTGATCCATATCGACTGGATGATCGGTTCTGCCGAGACCGACATCGACGGCATTCTCGCCGACGGCAGCAAGGTGCCGGTGTTCCGCAAGGGCGAGTGGGCGAAGTAGTCCGCCGCTGCTCGTCATGCCCGGGCTTGTCCCGGGCATCCACGTTCTTTGTGCCGCTAGGCGTGGATGGCCGGGACAAGCCCGGCCATGACGATGATGGTGGAAGGTTCAAGCCCCAGCGCTGGCGTCACGCGCTCTCACGCCGCCGCGTTGCGCAGCATCCGGTTGTTGTCGATGCTGAAGCGGTTGAACAGCGTCGTGAACGGGCTGCCGTCGGTGGCCCGCACGATGACGTCGGACGTGGCGACCGCCTCGTAAAGCGCTTCGATGGGATCGTCCGCATCGGGCAGGTCGAGGCTGCCGCGAATTTCCTCGCGGGCCGCGTTGACGTCATCCTCCTGGTCGAGTGTCGCCTCAAGCGCATCCGCCGCGCGCCGCATCTCTGCGAGATCGCCGCCGGCGGAGAATTTGAGGATGTCCAGCCAGTAGGGGTGGGCGACAAAGAGCTGGATGAAGGCCTCGAACGTGCCGGCGATAATTCCTGCGCGGCCCTCCGATGAGACGTAGAGCACATTCCGCGATGGCAGCAGCACGAAGGTGCCGCCGCAGCCGTCGCTGCCGATCTGCCGGGGGTTTTCGACGCCGTCGATGGTGAACCAGGGCTCATCTTCGGTTGCGAAGGAAACATCGAGGCTGCCGAGCCAGGCGACGACCTCGCCTTGGGCTGTCAGAACCTCCGGGGTGAGGGGCATCGGTGCGGGCTCCTTCGCTGGTCACTTTCGCGCACTTTGTCGCACCCCAGAAAAGATGGGTTCATGTGCGCGAATTTGCAGGCAAATCCCGACGTTAACCTCGTCGCGCCTGCAACTTGCGGCTGATTGTCGGCGCCTGCGTAAGAAAGAATTAAAAACCGGCTACTAGCGTTCCAACATCTTTGGAAACAATCCGGGCCCAGACCCGGCCATACATATTTTATTCCCTGGGGAAGCAGATGTCGCCGTCATTGATTGAAATCAGTAGTTGCAACGTGGATCTCGAGCTGCGGCCGATCGAGCCGTCCTGGATTATCGAAGGCAATCCGGTGTCGCGCTCGCACATCCTGTCGACCAGCGCCGACGGCACCGCCTCGACCATCATCTGGCACTGCACCGAAGGGCGCTTCAACTGGTACTACGACATCGACGAGACGATCATGATCATGGAAGGATCGATCGTGCTCGAAAGCGACGGCATGCCGCCGAAGCGTTACGGCCCGGGCGACGTCATTTTCTTCCGCGACGGCGCGCATGCCAAATGGCATGTCGAAGGCCACGTCAAGAAGATCGCCTTCTGCCGCAAGACCAATCCCGTGATGATCGGATTCCTGATCCGCGTCGTCAACAAGCTCAAGCGGATGTTCGTCTCCGCCGGCGAGCGCCGCCCCGCCTCGCTGTTGGGGGCTGGCTAGAGTTCAAGCATTTTCAAGGACGCTTCCCAGCGGCCACGACGGAAGAGGGGCCGGGACCAACATCCCGGCCCCTCTTCTCGTCATGACGGCAGTTCGAGCCGGTAGACATCGCTCGCCGTCTGCGAGAACAGCGCCGTCTTCTCGGCCTCGCTCAAGGGCGCCGCGATACGCTTGAACGCGTTGAAGATCACCTGGTAGCTGCACTGGCCCTTGTCCGGCGGGAAATTGCTCTCGAACATCGCGCGCTTGGGGCCGAACGCCTCGATGCAGGTCTCGACATAGGGCCGCCAGGCCGCGGCAAGCTCCTCGGATGACGGGGGCTTCGCGCGCAGATGGAAGTCATAGCCGAGCAGGCACATCGCGAGCCCGCCGAGCTTCACCGAGACGTTCTCGCACTTCGCGATCTCCTGGATCGAGGCGCGCCATTGCGGAAACACCTCTTCGCGCCGCCCGGCGAAGCGACCGACGCCGGCCGGGCCGCCGCAATGGTCGAGCACGATCCTGGTGTCGGGAAAGGCGCGCGCGAGCTCGGTCAGCTCGCCGATCTGCGGGTGAAACAGCCAGGCATCGAAGCTCAGGTTCAGCGGTGCGAGGCAGGCAAAGCCTTTGCGGAAAGTAGGATCCCGCAACAACCCCTTCGGCCGATTGGCATACATGCCGGCGACGACAGGGTCTTCGTCCCAGGCCGAGGAATGCCTGATGCCGCGGAAGCGGCCGTTGCCCGCCGCGATCTCGGCTTCCAGCACCGGCTTGGCGGCATCGCCGAGCAACAGGTTCACGTGGCTGACGATGCCGGCGCAGATCGCGGCCGTGCCGTAGCCGCCGCTTGCGCTCATGGCGGCGACGCCGTTGGCGAACTCGACTTCGCCGACCGGCCGGAATGCCTCGGGCCCGTGCGCGCGATACATCGAACGGCAGTCGACATAGACGGTGGCGATGATGTTGTGCCCGGAGGCGATATCGGCCGCCATCTCCTCGATCAGATAGCGCTGCCCGCGATCCCAGAGATGGTGATGAGGATCGACGATCGGCCGCAAGGGATCGATGATCTCCTCCTGATATTGCGCGAGCCAGTCCTCGCGCGGCTCGACGAATAGCCCGCTCGTGTTGGCGGGCACACCGCTTGCAGCCATCGGCATTCGCTCCCTTTATTTTTTGTGGGGGGAGCCTAGCACCTCTCCTTCGCATCCAGCTGCGCGTGCTGCGCAACCGCACCCGTCATCGCGAGCACAGCGGCGCCGTCGTTAGCCCTTGCGCCGCTTCGCCCTCACATCGACCACAAGCCGCCAATCGGCGGCGGCTGCCGGCTTCACTTCGCCGAGCCAATGGAAGGAATCATCGGTAATCTTTGTGAAACTCCAGCGTGTCAGGTCGCCCGCATCGGTCGTACCTTCCTGCACGATGTCCGCGCCGCGCGGGCGGCCGATCTGCTGGCGGAACACGCTACGACCGGGATCGAACCAGGAAATCCGCCATGCGGAAATGGAGGGGTCGTAGACCCGTAGCGTCGTGCCGTACCAATTGCCGGCGATCGGAAACGCCGGCGCAGCCGCTGGGCGAGGGATAATCCAGACATCCTGAACGGCGCGGCCTTCCAGCACCCAGCCGAAATGGATTTCGCCGGGCGCGGTGTGCGTGGTTCCATCGGGGCCATGAGCGGTGATCCCGGCATCCCAGTCGCCGACGAAGCGGCCATAGAGCTGGAGCGCCGCCGCGTGCTCGGGGTTCGGTCCGTCCGCGTACAAAAGTCTGGCAAAGTCTGTCATGTCGATCTCCCGTCGCGAGGAGATCAGCACGACCGAACGGCAATCGACTTGGAGAAAATTGCGCGTCACACGCCGTCGAGGATGATCACCGTCGGCGTCGTCGGCAGCGCGTCCCGCGACATCCGGAAGGAGCGCTCGCTGCGCCGGTCGATCTCGAACTGCCGGCCGATGAGGTGCATGAACTCGTCGAGCGGGGTGGCGAAGCGATGCATCGGCAGCACCACAGAGGCGCGCAGCCGCTTGGTGATCTCGGAGACGCCGTCGAGCGACATGGTGTAGGTGCCGTCGATCGGCACCATCACGATGTCGAGCCGCCCGATCTGGGCGAAATGGGTTTCGTCGAGCTTGTGGTGGAGATGGCCGAGATGGCCGATGCAGAGGCCGGCGACCTCGAAGATGAAGATCGAATTGCCGTCGCGGATCATGTCGGTGCCGGAATCGTCACCGAAATAGCGGCGGATGTCGGTTGTGACGTTGCGGATGAAGGTGTCGCCGATGCGCTCCGACACGACGGCCGGCTTGCCGTCCTCGCCCCAGCCATGCAGCACATGGGGAATGCGCTTGTCGGGAAGTAAAGAGTAGTGGGTGCTGTGCGCCCGGTTCATGGTGACGATATCGGGCAGACGTCCGACCTGGTAGGCGCCGCTGTAGTCGGTCGCGATGCGCAGGCCGCCCGGCGTGTCGATGAAATAGGTGGAATGGCCGGCATAGGTGATCTGGACTTCAGCCGAGCCTGCGGCCTGCCGGAAGGCGGCCGGTATTGCGCGGGGCGCGCCGTTTGCCATCGCCAGGCATTCGCTCCGCTGAGGTGGCTGCTGGGCGAGAGCAGGAGAGAGGAATGCGCCGAACAGCGCCAGAGCCGCTGAAACCAGTCGCCGCATGAATCCGTCCCCGATGACTTCGGAAGAAGTCTAGCGTGCAATGCAGCGCGTGGCCAATAGGCCGCGATCAACAGCGCGTCAGTGTCGCAGCCCTACTCACGGCGTTTAGTTGCGCCTTGGGCTGAACTTCCAGGTGATGGCGATGAGGCCCGCGGTGATCAGGCCGCTGATGAGGCCGGCAAGCGGCAGCGCGAGCAGCAGCGCCGCGCTGGCGGCCCAGCCGATCGAGGAGAAGGCTTCGGCAAAGGTTGCGAGCCGCGACGAGGTCTGGCGGCGGCGGAATTGGCTGCGCCGGGCCTGCACCCGGAACCAGAGCTGGATCGCAGTCGCGGACGCCGCGCTGATGATGACAGCCGCGGCACTGACCGCGGCCTGGAACGGTGAGGCGAAAGCGAGTGCCGCGATCAGCGGGCAGAAGATGGCGGCGATGGCGATCAGCACGACCTCGATCTTGGCGCGGATGACGCTGGACGGCGTCAGCGGTGCGGTCGCAACCAGGTCGGGCGCGTCCTCGCCCGAGATCGTCAGCCAGGCGAGCCCGCCCGCGAGCTGTCCTGCCGCCATCACGATGACGGGTGTGATCAGCGTCAGCGCAGCGGAGCTGTCGGCAAAGTTGCGCCAGAGCAGCAGCGCCGGCGGCACCAGATAGAGCAGCTGCATCAGCGTCTGCGAGATCAGCCAGGGATCGCGCCAGAGCAGCGAAAATTCCTTGCGCCGCAGCGCCTGTTGCCGCGATCCGCCGCGGAACGGGCGCTGTTTCGCGGCCTTGCTGCCGGAGGCGCCGTAAGCGGCGGCATCGATCGCGGTGTCGGCAAAGCGGTGCGAGAACATCGCCATGACGCTGCCGAGCAGCACGAGCCCGAGCGCCAGGAGCAGCAGCAGCGCCTCGCTGTCGCCCATGGTCGCCCGCGCCGGCCACCACCAGATGCTGTCGACGTCGGGCGCGTAGGCGGCGAAGCTGCTCGAGGTCAGGATGGTGAAGCGCGACAGCGTGCCATAGGACATGATCGCGGCGACCTGGAGCGCGATCACGAAGCCGGCGCCGATCATCGCGGCGAGGACCTGGGCGACGAAGCGCGTGCGCGCCGGGCCGATCAGGCGGAACAGCAGGATGGTGACGGCGATCGCGATCGCCGCGGCCGAGAGGCCCATGGCGATGACGACGCCGAACGCCGCAAGCCAGCGCGCGCCGCCGCCGATCACCAGCACGTCGATGAACGGCGTCGAGAACAGCAGCGCCATCACGGTGACGGCCAGTGCGATCGCGGCGATGCGCACCGAGAACAGATTGGCCAGCGTCGCGGGCGAGGACATCATCAGGTCGAGATCGGCGCGGGCGTAAAACACCCGCGTCACCGATTCGATCGCCTGAGACAGCATCAGCGTCCAGGCCAGAAAGATCGTCGCCGAGATCACGATCAGCGAGGATTTGTCGAGCGGCAGCTGCAGGTCGGCGAAACGGCCGATCACAGCCCAGGCCGGTACGTGTAGGAGGGCCGCGAAGAACAGCAGGCCGATCATTGCAGCGCGCGCCCGCTTGCGCCGCCCGCCGGTCATCATGGCGAACCATTCGCGCCAGGCGAGCCGGAGCTCGTGGCGGGCAAACCAGGAGAGCGCGGTTGCCGAGCTCATGCGGCTTCCGGAAGCGTCACCAGCGCGATGAAGAGATCTTCCAGGCTGGTGTCGGCATGGCCGTTCTGCTGGCGCAGCTCGGTCAGCGTGCCCTCGGCGACCAGACGGCCCGAGGCGATCACGCCGATGCGGTCGGCCATGCGTTCGGCCACCTCGAGAATATGCGTGGTCATGATGACCGTGCAGCCGGCGCGGACGCGCTCGCTCAGCAGCCCCTTCACGTGGCGGGCGGAAACGGCGTCGAGGCCGGTCAGCGGTTCGTCGAGGATGATGAGGCGGGGATCGTGCACCAGCGCGCCGGCGAGAGCGACCTTCTGGCGCATGCCCTTGGAAAAGCCTTCGCAGCGTTCGTGCCGGTGCGGCTCGAGCCCGAGCGAGGTCAGTAGGTCCTGCGCGACCGGTTCCGAGGCCGACGGCGCGATGCCCCAGAGCCCGGCGACGAATTCGAGGTACTCAAGCGGCGTCAGCTTGTCGTAGATCATGGGCTCGTCGGAGACCCACGCCATCAGCTGCTTGGCGGCGACGGGATTTGCGAGCGCATCGATGCCGAAGATCGAGACCGCGCCGGCATCGGGCCGCAACAGGCCCGCAACCATGCGCAAAGTGGTGGTCTTGCCGGCGCCGTTGGGGCCGACCAGCGCATAGAATTCGCCGGCGTGAATGGTGAGATCGAGGCTGTCGACCGCCAGACGGTCAAAACGCTTCGTTAACCCCAGGACTTCCAGCGCCGATCTGTCCGGCTTCATGACGGCCACACCATCCGGTTTTGCATCGCTCGCGACCATGATCCCAAGATGTTTCGGCACCGTGAATATACGGCCCCCAAATTCCGCCATCCGGTTGCTACTAATGGCAAGTCACCGTTTGTTGACAGCGCTGGACGGTTCAGGCTGAATTGCTGCCGGGACAAATGGCGCTAACGCGGCGAAACGACCGCGTAGCGACTGGACACAAGATGCAGCAAGGCGGTCGCGAAGAGCCGCTGTTGTATCGGGAGGTTGCGCGGCGATGCTGGATTTCGTTCAGCAGCTGGTCAGCGGTGTTGCGCTCGGTTGCGTCTACGGCCTGATCGCGCTCGGCTTCGTGCTCGTCTACAAGGCCACCGAGGTCGTCAATTTCGCCCAGGGCGATTTGATGATGCTGGGCGGCTTCTTCGCCTTCACCTTCATCGGCATGATGGGACTGAACTACTGGATCGGCTTTGCCGGTGCGGTGGCGGCCATGGCGCTGTTCGGCATGCTGGCGGAGCGCGTGGTGGTGCGGCCGATCCTCGGCTATCCGCAATTCTCCATCATCATGGCCACCATCGGCCTCGGCTATTTCCTGCGCTCGGTCGCCGGGATGATCTGGGGTACCGACGATCTGAAGATCGAGACGCCGTTCAGCCACGGCGTGCTGCGCGTCGGCTCGCTGGTGCTGGCCTATGACAAGCTCTCGGTGATCGCCGCGACGATGATCCTGTGCGCGCTGCTCTGGCTGTTTTTCAACAAGACCACGCTCGGCACCGCGATGCGCGCCAGTTCCGAGAACATGCTGGCGGCCTATTACATGGGCATCCCGGTCAAGCGCGTGGTGTCGGTCGTCTGGGCGATCAGCGCGGCGGTCGCGACCTGCGCCGGCGTGCTGCTGGCGCCGATCACGTTCATCCATTCCAATGTCGGCCTCGTGCTCGGCCTCAAGGCGTTTCCCGCCGCAGTCCTCGGCGGCTTTGGCTCGATCCCCGGCGCGGTCGTCGGCGGCGTGCTGATCGGCGTGATCGAGAGCATGGCCGGCTTCTATCTGGCGGAGGGCTGGAAGGACGTCGCGCCCTATCTCGTGCTGCTCGCCGTACTTCTCTTGAAGCCTGAAGGCCTGTTCGGCCTTCACGTCCGCAAGAAGGTCTGAACGCCATGCGCTTCCTGTTCAAGACCGACTATGAGGACGACATCAAGCTGTTCCCGCATTCCGGCTACGTCGTCTCCTACGGCATCCTGCTCGCGCTGCTGCTGATCGCGCCCTATGTGCTCTCCAGCTATCTGATGAGCCAGCTCGTCTTCGTCTGCATCTACGCGACGGTTGGCGTCGGCCTTCTGATCCTGACCGGTTTTACCGGGCAAGCCTCGCTCGGCCACGCCGCGTTCCTCGCGATCGGCGCTTACACGGCGGCATACTTGCAGAAATATAACGTGCCGTTCCCGGTCTATTTCCTCGCTGCCGGTGCCCTGACCGGGTTGATCGGCGCGATGGTCGGCTTTCCCGCCCTGCGTCTGACCGGCATCTACCTCGTCATCGCCACCATCTCCTTTGCCCTGATCGTCGAGGAGATCCTGGCCCGCTGGGAGAGCGTCACCAACGGCAACGAGGGCATGCGGGTCAAGACCCTGTCGCTGCTCGGCGTCACGGTCCCGCGCGACAGCCCGACTTTCTATTTCCTCTGCCTGGCCGTGCTGGTGTTGACCATCGTCGGCACGCTCAATCTGCTGCGCTCGCCGACGGGGCGCGCCTTCGTCGCGATCCGCGACAGCGAGACCGCGGCGCGCAGCATGGGCGTCAACGTCGCGCTGTACAAGGTGAAGTCCTTTGCGATCTCGGCGGCGATCACCGGCTTTGCCGGCGTGCTGTTCGCGCACAAGCTCTCCTTCATCTCGCCGGAGATGTTCACGCTCCAGCTCTCGATCGAGTTCATCATCGTGATCCTGATCGGCGGCACCTTCAGCCTGCACGGCGCGGTGCTGGGCGCGATCTTCATCGTGATGATCGACCCGTTCCTGACCTATCTGAAGGACGACCTGCCCGGCATCATCGCCGGCATTGCCGCGACGTTCGGGGCGGGTCCGGCGACTGCGGGCAATATCCAGTCGAAAGTCGCGGCGTTCGCCTCGCTCAACGGATTGAAGGGTGCGATCTACGGCATCATCATCGTGCTGTTCGTGCTGTTCGAGCCGCTCGGGCTCTACGGCCGCTGGCTCAAGATCAAGCTCTTCTTCCAGCTGTTTCCGCTCTACAAGCGCGCCACCTTCAAGCGTCAGAAGATCTACGTGAAGTCGGAGCGCAACCGATGAGCTACTTTCGCGCGGAGAACCTGTCGCTGCATTTCGGAGGGCTGAAGGCGGTCGATGCGGTATCCTTCGCGGTCGAGAAGGGCGAGATCCTCTCGATCATCGGACCGAACGGTGCCGGCAAGAGCTCGATCTTCAACCTGATCTCGCGGATCTACCGGCCGACCACGGGCCGCATCTTCTTCGAAGACCAGGACATCACGGAGCAGCCGCCCTACGACATCGCCAGGCTCGGCATCGCGCGAACCTTCCAGAACATCGAGCTGTTCGAGAACGCGACCGTGCTCTCCAACCTCCTGGTCGGCCGCCACCGTCACTCGACCACCCGGCTCTGGCAGGAGCTGCTGTTCCTGCCGAGCGTGCGGGCGAACGAGAAGGTGCATCGCCGCAGGGTCGAGCAGGTGATCGAGTTCCTCGATCTCGAACCCTATCGCGACAAGCTGATCTCCGGCCTGCCCTATGGCGTGCGCAAGGTGATCGAGCTCGCACGCGCGCTGTGCTCGGAGCCGAAACTGATCCTGCTCGACGAGCCGTCCTCCGGCCTGAATGTCGAGGAGACCGGCGACATGTCTTTCTGGATCCGCGACATGAAGAACGAGCTCGGCGTCACCGTGCTGATGGTCGAGCACGACATGTCGCTGGTCAACCGCGTCTCCGATCGCGTCATCGCGCTGAACTATGGCCGGGTGCTGGCGATGGGGTCGCCCGCCGAGGTGCAGCAGCATCCCGATGTCGTCGCCGCGTATCTGGGAGCCTGACGCATGGACGCCGCCGTCACGCCCGACATCATCCTGAAGCTATCCAACATCGAGAGCTATTACGGGCCGATCATGGCGATCCGCGGCATCTCGCTGGAGGTGCCGCGCGGCCGCATCGTCACCCTGCTAGGCGCCAACGGCGCCGGCAAGACCACGGTGCTGAAGACGATCTCGGGCATTCTGGATCCGCAGAAGGGCACGATCGAATTCATGGGCAGGTCGATCCAGCGCATGGAGGCGGACCGGATCGTGCGGCTCGGCCTCAGCCATGTGCCGGAGGGGCGCGAGGTATTCCCGTTCCTCTCGGTGCGCGAGAACCTGATGATGGGGGCGTATCCGCGCCGGGATCGTGATGGCGTCGCGGAGGATCTGGAGCGCGTCTACGGCTATTTCCCGCGGCTGAAGGAGCGCATCAACCAGCCGGCCGGCCAGCTTTCCGGCGGCGAGCAGCAGATGCTCGCGATCGGGCGCGCGCTGATGAACCGGCCGACCTTGCTGCTGCTCGACGAGCCCTCGCTCGGCCTGTCGCCGCTGCTGGTGAAGGAGATTTTCACCATCATCCGCCGCGTCAACGAGGAGCAGGGCATGTCGATCCTGCTGGTCGAGCAGAATGCCAAGGTGGCGCTGGAGACGGCGCATTACGGCTACGTGCTGGAGATCGGCCGCGTCGTGATGAACGACACCTGCGACCGCTTGATGCATTCCCAGGACATTCAGGAATTCTACCTTGGTGCCAAGGAGGCGGGCGCACGAGGCGAGCGGCGCTGGAAAAAGAAGAAGACTTGGCGCTGAAGATTTGGCGCTAGGAGAAGGCGTTAAATGGATTGGCCCATCCGCAACAACAGACCGCCGGCAAGGCAGGCAGCGGAGGGGAGAGCGACAAGGAGGAGACGCGCATGGCCCGACCGGCGGTGCTGACGGTCGCTGATACGATCGCGAAGAGCTTCTTGCGCGCCGCCGAGACGCGGGGCGACAGGCCGGCTATTCGCGAGAAGAAATTCGGCATCTGGCAGCCGACCAGCTGGCGCGAGTGGCTGGAGATCTCGAAGGAGATCGCCTACGCGCTTCGCGCCTCCGGCTTTCTGCCCGGCGACGTCGCCTCCATCATCGCCAATGCCGTGCCGGAATGGGTTCATGCCGACATGGGGATTTTGTGCGCCGGCGGTGTTTCCTCTGGAATCTATCCGACCGATGCATCGTCCCAGGTCGAATATCTGGTCAACGATTCCCGGACCAGGGTGATCTTTGCAGAGGACGAGGAGCAGCTCGACAAGGTGCTCGCCTGCCGCGCGCGCTGTCCGTCCCTGCAAAAGATCATCGTGTTCGACATGGAGGGCCTCAGCGGCTTCTCCGACGACATGGTGATGTCGCTCGACGAGTTCCGTGCGCTCGGCCGCAACCACATGGTCGGCCGCGAGGAGCTGTGGCAGGAGATGATCGACAGCCGCAGCGCGGACGACCTTGTCATCCTCGTCTACACCTCGGGCACCACCGGTCCGCCCAAGGGCGCGATGCACGCGAACCGCAGCGTCACGCATCAGATGCGGCATGCCAACGATTTCATCTCGGCGCGGGAGGACGAAGACCGGCTGATCTTCCTTCCGCTCTGCCACGTCGCCGAGCGGGTCGCCGGCTACTACATCTCGGTCGCACTCGGCTCGGTGATGAATTTCGCCGAGAGCCCGGAGACGGTGCCGGACAATCTGCGCGAGGTGCAGCCGACCGTCTTCTTTGCGGTGCCTCGCGTCTGGGAGAAGTTCTATTCCGCGATCACCATCGCGCTGAAGGACGCGACGCCGCTGCAGCAATGGGTCTATCGCCGCGCCATCAAGGTCGGCTATCGCATGGTCGATTGCCGGATCGAGGGCAGGGCGCCGCCGCTCTCGCTGCGCATCGCCAACGGCATCGCCTACCGGCTCGCGTTCCGCAACATCCGCCGCATGATCGGGCTCGACCGCTGCCGCATCGCGTTCACCGGCGCTGCGCCGATCGCGCCGGAGTTGATCCGCTGGTATCTCGCGCTCGGCATCGACATGCACGAGGTCTACGGCCAGACCGAGAATTGCGGCGTCGCGACCATGATGCCGGCGGAACGCATCAAGTTCGGCTCGGTCGGCACTGCCGTGTCCTGGGGCGAGGTCGCGCTGTCGCCCGATGGCGAGATCCTGATCAAGGGCGACTTCCTGTTCATGGGCTATCTGAATCAGCCCGAGAAGACCGCCGAGACCATCGACCATCGCGGCTGGCTGCACACCGGCGACGTCGGCACCATCGACAACGAAGGCTTTGTCCGCATCACCGACCGGATGAAGGACATCATCATCACCTCCGGCGGAAAGAACGTTACGCCGTCCGAGATCGAGAACCAGCTCAAATTCTCGCCCTACATCTCGGATGCCGTGGTGATCGGCGACAAGCGGCCCTATCTGACCTGCCTCGTGATGATCGACCAGGAGAATGTCGAGAAATTCGCCCAGGACCACGACATCCCCTTCACCAATTATGCGAGCCTGTGCCGCGCGGCGGAGATCCAGGACCTGATCTGGCGCGAGATCGAACGGGTCAACGGCAATTTCGCCCGCGTCGAGACCATCAAGAGATTTTACCTGATCGAGCGCCAGCTGACCCCGGAGGACGAGGAGCTGACGCCGACCATGAAGCTGAAGCGCGGCTTCGTGAACAAGCGCTACGCTGCCGAGATCGAGGCGATGTATCGCCAGCGCGCGGTGGCGTGACGAGCCTGCCAGTTCGAGAAAGCGAAGGAGCTGTGGCCCCCGCCCTTCGCACCATACGGGCCCAAAGGAGAGGAGACGTCAATGTCGAAATCGTTCAGTACGTTCGGCCTTGCTGTGAGCGCCGTGGTGCTCACCTGTCTGCCGGCCGCGGCGCAAACCAAGGTCACCAACGATGGCATCTCGGCATCCGAGATCGTCATCGGCACCCATCAGGACCTGTCGGGGCCGATCAAGGGCTGGGGCGTGCCGGTCTCGAACGGCATGAAGATGGCGGTCGAGGAGATCAACGCGGCGGGCGGTGTCCAGGGCCGCAAGATCAAGCTGGTCGTCGAGGACTCGGGCTACGATCCGAAGAAAGCGGTGCTGGCTTCGCAAAAGCTGATCGAGCGCGACAAGATTTTCGCGATGGTGGGTCCAATGGGATCGCCGACCGTGCTCGCTGCGCAGGATATCTTGCTCGACGCCGGCGTGCTTCAGCTCTTCCCGCTGACGGCGGCCGAGTTCACCTTCAAGTTCGATCCGGCCAAGCCGCAGGAGAGGCTGAAGTTCAACAACCTCCTGCCCTATGTCGAGAGCACGCGCGCAGCGCTCAAATACATGATAGAGGCAAAGAATTTCAAGAAGCCGTGCATCCTGCATCAGGACGACGAGTACGGCAAAAACGTGCTCGACGGCTTCAACCAGCAGCTCACCGCCATGAAGCTGCAGCCGGCCTCGATCACGAGCTACAAGCGCGGCGCCTCCGATTTCAGCGCGCAGGTCGCCAAGATGAAGTCCGACGGTTGCGACCTCGTCGTGCTCGGCGCGGTCCTCCGTGAGCCGATCGGCACGATGGGTGAAGCGAAGAAGCTCGGATGGGACGTCACCTTCCTCGGCGCCACGCCCGTTAACGTGCTCGAAGTGCCGGCGCTCGGCAAGGAAGTGGTGGAAGGCTTGTATTCCGCCTCGAACTTCGAAATTCCCTACGAAGACACCGCGAAGGGAAAGGTGAAGGACTGGCTCGTCAATTACAAGAAGATGTTCAACGCCGACGCCAACACCCAGGCGATCATCGGCTACAATGCGGTGATGACGTTCGCGCATTATGCCAACAAGGCTGGCAAGGATCTCACTGGCCAGAAGATGCTCGACGCGCTGGAGTCCGGCGACAAGTTCCAGGATATCTTTAATTCGCCGCCGACGGTGTTCTCGAAGACCAACCATCTCGCCACCACCGTCACCCAGGTGCAGCAAGTGAAGAACGGCCGCTGGGTGCTGGTGAAGGATAATCTGATGTTTTGATGGCTTCGCTCTTGCGGCGCTGACGGTGCACCCTCTCCCCTTGTGGGAGAGGCTGGCTTCGCGTGAGCGAAGCCGGGTTCGGGGTCTCTATCCTCATGAATGGTCGTGCGAGTGGAGAGAACCCCTCATCCGGCGCGCACGATGTGCGCGCCACCTTCTCCCACAAGGGGAGAAGGAAGAAAGCACGCCACGGGGAGAACCTACGATCCCCCGCCCGCCGTCCCCGAATTCACCGGCGCGAGCTCGTCTTCCCGGCAGCGCCAGCCGTCGGCGGCTTTGACGAAAGCGAAGGTCCGCTGGATTCTCAGGCGGCGCGTGACGTTGAAGGCTTCGCCGGATCGCTCCTTGCTGCCGAGGCCGGGCTGTGGACGGCCCGTCCTGGGGTCCCAGCAGGTGCCGGTGCAGGTGGATGCGACCTTGCTGCACATGGTGAAGGGCGCCAGCACGACCATCTCGATCTCGCCCGTGACCTGCGCCTCCTGGTCGGTCACCTGGCTGTCGAGCGCGTAGACGCGGTTGATGCGGAGGAAATTGCCGCACGAATTGGCGGCGTGAATCCGGGCGGCGCAGAAATCGACGGCATCGGTGTCGGGCGAGCGGGCCGCGACCTGCCGGCCGAACACTTTCTTCGGATCGCCCTTGGCGGCGGCGATCTCCTCGGTCTTGCGCTTCAGATGGTCGGCGAGACAATCTTCCGCGGACGAAAGCTCGGCAAGCGGCACGTTCTCCTTGCCGACGAGATTGCACTTGCGATCGCGCTCCCTCGTCCATCGGCCGTATTCGGCGAAGGCAAAGCGGGCCGCGGTCGGATCCAGCCTGCCGATCAGGCCCAGCACCTGGCTGTTGAGCTCGGTTTCGGTGAGCGCCAGCGACGGGTCCGCGCAGATCAGCGCGCCCGCGGCCGTGTTGGCCGCGAGACAGTCGAAATCGGGATCACGCACGATTGCGGCGCGCTCTTCGGTGACCTTGAGAAGGCACGCCTTCACGCGGTCGAAATCGTCGGTGCGGATCGCGGTCTGGCCGACGATGCCGCAGCCGAGGTTGCGCTGTCGGATCCAAATCGCATTCTCCTCGATCGCGGGCAGGCGATCGGGCAGGCGGGCGAGCCGCGCCTCGATCGCCGTGCCGAGCTTCTCGGCGGCGGCGGCCAGCTCGGCGTCACCGCAGATCAATTGATTGCCGGGATCGCGGATCTGCTGGCAGTTGTTTCGGGCAAATAGCGGCAGCCTGTCGGCGATGGAGCGGTCGGACGGGCCCGATTGCGCGGAGCCTGGTGCCGCCGGCAACACCAGCAGCGCAAGCACAGACAGCACGATGAACCGCATTCCAGTCGCCCCCGCAAAGGCGCCATGCTAGCGCCCCGGATCGCGCGGCGAAACGGCTTTGTGGCGTGACGGTTTACGTGAGACCCGTAGCCCGGATGGAGCGAAGCGTAATCCGGGAGCGGTGCGCGTCGTGAAAGTCCCGGATTTCGCTTCGCTCCATCCGGGCTACAAGAAAATCAGTGCGCCTCGGGTGCGGCCATCGACAACCGCACCGGTTCGTCGACATATTTCATCACGGCGGATTGGTAGAGCACGAACAGCGGCTGGTAGGTCTGGGCCGCGTCGTCCTCGACCATCGCCATGCGGCGGTTGTCGAGCATCAGCCAGTGGCCGCCGAGCTTTGCTGCGGCAACCGCATGCTCTTCGCCGGCCCTGACGTCACGCACCACGACGATGCGGAGGTCCTCATTGGCAACGCCGGCGAGCCGCAGCGCGGCCAGCTTGGCGATGGCATAGTCTTCGCAATCGCCGGCGCCCCGCGCGAAGGTCGCGAGCGGCGAGCTCCAGACGTCGTCGGCGCCGTCATTGGCGGCCCGGATGGCAAGATTGATGGCGCGATTGGTCTCACCCAGCTTCGCGCGGCCGTCGCGGCTGCGGGCCTGGTCGACGATGGCGATCAGCTTGAGCGCCGCGGGCGACGCGCAATTGTCCCGGTCGCCGTCGCACAGCGCGAGCTGCACCATGTCGTCGTCGAGCTTCTGCTTCAGCGCGAACCATTTCTGCTGGAGGCTGCCGGACGAGATGGCGAAGGCGAACACGCCGAACGGCTCGGCGGATCTGCGCACGAGGACGCCGGCTCCAGGCGACAGCAGCGTGCCGGCGCGGAGCTCGGCGGCCGATCCGAGCAGGATCAATCCGCACAGCACAAGGACAGCGCGCCAGGCGCGCGAGCGAGCAGCGGTCTCCATCTGACATCCCCTTCCGGCTTCGCCAGGTCCCCCTCGACCTGGTCGTGCCGGGCTTTGTTGCTTTCGCGGAGATAGTGCGAGACGGGCCGTTTTGTTCTGCTTAACGCGCCCGGCAGGGGTCCCAAAACCGTGGGACAGGCTGAAACGGGCCTGTGCAAATTGCGTAAAATTTTACGATTCGCCGGCTAGGAGGGCTCCGTCGCCGCGAAATGGAACCAATTGCAGGGAGAAGTTGCGGGAGGGCTGATTCTACCGCTTATGGCTAACAGCCCGTTATTTCACGGGTTCTGTTAGTTGGGTCACAGATTCTGCCCCGTATTTGTCGCAGGATGCTGCGGGGTACTACGAACAAAAGATGACACAAGTATCCGTCGTTCGATAGGGGCGACTGATTACTTTGGATGACTGGGAATGCGTGAAAATAAGCCGAAAACCGACCTCGGAATATTTGAAGAATTACTTCGGCTTCTCTGTGAAGGCGCCGCTATTGGGGACTCCTCCAGCCAAGTGATGGGAATCACACAAGCAATAGATGGTTTCGCTAAGGACTTGGTAATGCTATTCAAGCTTAGGCGGTCGTTACTTACTTAGATTTTAACTCTTTTTTGCGGTGCCCCCCGGTTGAATTACGCTGGCAAATTTGACGCCACGATTCCCCTTGATGGCGAGGGTTCCCGCTCGGCCGCGGACGTTCATATCGATTCCTTTACGGCCAAGACTTTTATCGCCAAGCCTTTTGTCGCGAAGGCGCACGGTCACGTGCCCGACGGCACGTTCGTTGTTCCCGATGCTAACCTGATCTTCAATGGCGAGTTCAAGCGCGCAGGTCTCGACCTCGTGCTGTCCCACGAGGGGCATGAGTTCGTCATTCACGATTATTTCAAGGGCGACAAGCGCGCAGCGATCGCCTCGCCCGATGGCGCCCATCTCACCGGCGACGTCGTCAACGCGCTCACGGGCCATGTGCAGGTTGCGCAGGCCGCGCCCGGCATCGCCGCCGCGCAGGTCATCGGCCACGTCACAAAACTCTCCGGCAGCGCGACCGCGGTTCGCAACGGCGTCTCGGTCACGCTGAACAACGGCGATAACGTCGAGAAGGGCGATGTGGTCTCGACCGGCGCGGATTCGACGCTCGGCATCACCTTCATCGACGGCACCGTGTTCGGCCTGTCCTCCAATGCGCGGATGGTGCTGAACGAGATGGTCTACGACCCCAACGGGTCGAGCAATTCCTCGCTGCTGAGCCTGGTTGCGGGCACCATCACCTTCGTCGCGGGCGAGACCGCCAAGCACGGCGACATGAAGATCGACACGCCGGTCGCCACCATGGGCATCCGCGGCACGGCGGTGCTGACCCAGATCAACTTCGTCGTTCCCGCCGGCGGCGGCGATCCGCAGCCGCAGGCGAGCTTCCAGGTGCTGGTCGAGCCGAACGGCACGACCGGCTCCTACATCCTGTTCGACAAGGTCACGCTGCTGCCGATCGCGACGGTCAACCAGGCCGGCCAGATGATCCAGATCAGCGGCGGCAACGTCTCGATCACCAACGGGATGCTGTCGCCGGACGTCCAGAGGCTGATCACAGACGTGTTCACGCTGAAGTTCACCGACAACAACACCAACACCAAGCTGACCACGAACTTCACCGACACGATCACGCAGACCAGCGACGGCCTGGTCATCAAGACGCCGGCCGGCTACATCGCGACCGCGCTCTTCACCAACCTCGGTCAGCAGGGACCGCAGGGGCCCAGCGATCACACGACGCCTTTCAACCGTTACCCCGGCAAGCCTCTGTCTCAGAGCCTCGATCTCAACGGCAATGTGAAGACGGCGTTTGTGCTGACCGAGCGCGCGGACACGACCGGCGACACCACGCATTCCGACACGATCTCCGGCCGCATCACCTTCATCGACCAGAACCTGGGCGACAGGCCCACGGTGAGCGTGAACCTCGCCGACGCGCCGAACTACGTCTACAAGAGCGCCGGCCAGGACGTCACCGGCTCGCTCACCGCGCTCCAGAAGCAGGACATCGCGGCGACGCAGATCCAGATCAACGTCGTCGCCGACGGCGGCAACAACAACAACGGCTCGGCGGTCTGGACCTACACGATCCCCGACCACGTCTTCGACTTCCTCGCGGCCGGCGAAACGTTGACGCTGACCTACATGGTCCGCGTCGACAACAATTTCTCGGTCAGCCCCGAGACCGCCTTCATCCCCATCACGATCACGATCACCGGCACCAACGACAAGCCGGTGATCACCACCAGCGTTCCGGTCATCATCTTTGAAGGCGGCACCAGCGTGCCGGGTGGCCCGCTCACCAGCGATGTGCCGACGACGGGCACGCTGAACTTCGGCGACGTCGATCTCACCGACAAGCATACGGTGTCGGTGGCGCTGACCAGCGCGACCCTGCCTGATGGCACCGTTCCGCCGGGCCCGCTCGCGGCGTTCCAGAGCGCGATGTCGGTCGCGATCGCGGCGGGCGCCGACAGCACCGGAGACGGCACCGGCACCATCAACTGGTCGCTGGCCGATCTGCCGGTCTATCTCGCCGACTTCATCCCGAAAGGTGAGGTCCTGACGCTGGTCTACACCGTGACGCTGACGGATTCGCAAGGCGCGACCTCGAAGCAGACCATCACCGTCACGATCACCGGCACCGATGCGCCCGCGGTGGTGTGGATCGCGACCGACAAGGCCGGCGCTCCCTCCGGCGGCTTCTGGAAGGACGCGGCGAACTGGGCAACCGGCACGGTCCCGACCATCAATGACGATGTCATCGTCATCACCGATCAGCTGCACGGCCTGACGCCGTCCTATCCGGTGACGATCGACACTGCGGCCTACGCCAAGTCGCTGACGATGAACGATTTCGGTGGCCCGCCGCCGAAAGTGATCGTCCAGAGCTCGCTGACGATATCAGGCGCGCTCAACATGGGTGCCGATTCGATCCTCACGACCGCCGCGACCGGAACGATGTCGGTCGGCGGCAAGGCCGAGATTCTGGGCACGAGCGTGCTCACCAATGCCGGCTATCTGACGCTCGCGGGCGGCGGCGATTTCGCCAGCGGCACCAAGATCACCAATTCCGGCACGATCGAGCTGTCCGGCGGCACGCTGAAGACGCTCGCCACGATCCACAACGCCAGCGGCTTGCTGAGGGCCGATGCCGGCTCGACGCTGATCGTCGACACCGCGACGGTCGATGGCGGCACCGTCAGCATTTTGGGCACGCTGGAGCTCGACGGCACCAGCCTGATCGAGAACGGCACGCTGAACAATTCCGGCACAGTCAACGTCAAGGGCACGGTCGAGTTCGCCCACGAGACCGTGTCCAACACCGCGACCGGTGTGATCGAGGTGCTGGCCAACGGCTGGCTGACGATCCATCAGGGCTCCAGCGTTACCAATGCCGGCCAGATCACGGTCGACGCCAGCGGCAAGCTGATCGTCAGCAATGCGACCATCGGAGGAGCTGGTGCGGTGATCGACACCGGTGGCGGTGATGACGAGGGAGGCCCCGTCCTCAACGCCGGCATTCGCGGCGCCGGCACGATTACCAACAACGGTGAGATTGATCTGACCGGCGATGCCGTCCTGAGCGGCGGCATTCTGAAAAACAATACCGTCTTCAAGGTGAGCGGTGCGCGCAATGCGCTCAGCGATGAGACCGTCACCAATGCCGGCATCATCGAAGTGCTCGCCAACGGCGCGCTCGCGATCGAGCAGGGCTCGACCGTCGACAATTCGAGCGGCGACGTCATCGTCGACGGCAGTGCCGCACTGACGCTGGACTATGCCACGATCAGCGGCGGCGCCATCAGGGGCGCCGGCACGATCGACGTCACCGGCGCCAGCAAGATCGACAACGCCGCCACGCTCAGCGTCAGCGCGGTGACGGTCGAGAGCGGCGCCACGCTGACGCTGGACGACGCGACCGTTTCGGGCACCGCGATCGTCAATCACGGCACCGTCAATGTCGATGCGAGCAAGAATCTGACGTTGAACGGTGCGAGCCTGGCCGGCGGCACGCTCACCATCGCCGGCACGCTGGAATCGACCGGCGCGAGCGCGATCGACAACGCCGACGTCGGCAATACCGGCACGATCTCGGTCACCAGCGGCACGCTGACGATCGATCCCGGCATCCTTCACGGCATCACCAATCACGGTCTAATCGAGGCAGTGACCGGCGGCACGCTGAAGCTGACGACCGTCACCGTCGCCAACACCGGCGGCACGATCTCGGTCGACGGGACCTCGAAGCTCTATCTGTCCGACGTCTCGATCAACGGCGGCAGCCTCGGCAATGCCGGCAATCTCTACAGCGTCTCCGGCCTCAACACGATCACGGGTGGCGTCACCAACACCGGCACCATCGAAGTCCAGAGCGGCACGCTCAACCTGTCCGGCGGCATCACCGGTGTCGGCGCGCTGATCATCGACAATAACACGACGCTGGAGCTCGGTGGTGCGGATGCGCAGACCGTCAGCTTCGCCGGCGGCACCAATACGCTCAAGCTCGACAAGACGAGCCATGCCTTTACCGGCACTATCGCCGGTCAGGCGACGACCGGCGGTACTTTCACGGTCACCGGCGATGCCGGCATCAATTCGGGCAAGGGCGACGCGCTCGACTTCACCGCTTCGGGCGGGACGATCGGCAGTCGCGGCAACATCGTCCTGGCCCCGAGCGGTACGCTGACCGGTGCGACCAACGGCATTGTCGTCACTCAGAACGGCATCGGCGACATCTCGCTGACGACATCGGGCGACATCACCGGCCAGACCGGCAACGGCATCGTGCTGCACGACGGTGCGAACGGTGCAGGCGATATCACGGCGACCATCGGCGGCGGCGTTTCCGGTGCGGTCGGCCTCGACATCGTCTCCCATGGCAACGGCGCAGTCACCGTCACCAACAACGGGCACATCTCCGGCACGACCTCGTTCGGCATCAATGTCGACCAGGACGATGCGGGCGCGGTCGGCTCGACGCACATCACCAATACCGGCTCCGTGGTCGGCGCCGATGGTTTTGCTGCGATCTCCATCCAGGAGAACGGCACCGGCGCTGCATTTATCACCAACTCCGGCACCATCGGGCCAGCCGATGCCGGCAGCGTGACCTCATCGACCTATGCGATCGTCGAGACTGGCGGCGAGATCACGATCAACAACGCCGGCCACATCAACGGCAACATCTCGGTCGCCACCGCCACGTTCAATAACGAGACGGGCGGTACCTGGACGGTCGCCGGCAGCGGCGTGTTCGGCGATGCGTCCTCGATCGTCAACCACGGCGACATCGATCTGCACGGGGCCTCCATTTCCGGGGCCGATCTGACCATCGAAAATTATGGCGACATCGACAGCTGGGGCACTGCGTCGATCACGGGCGACATCACCAACACCGGCACCGGCTCGATCGAGGTTCACACCGGGACGCTGACGCTGTTTGGCTCGCTGTCGGGCTCGGCCACGGGCGCGGTCGTCGTCGATGCCGGCGCGACGCTCGAGGTCAAGGGTGCGGTATCGCAAACGATCACGCTTGCCGGTGACGGCGCCGAGCTGGAGATCGATACGAAGGATTTCGGCGGCTCGATCGCGGAGCTGTCCGCGAACGACAAGATCGACCTGACGATGATCAAGTGGGGGCCTGGCACCAGCGCGGTTTATGTCCCGGATGCCGACCACCCCGCGAACGGCGGCGTGCTGACGGTCACCGGCGACGATGGCAAGAGCATCAGCCTCACCCTGATCGGAGACTATCGCGACGCGCACTTCGCGGGCAGCGATGAGGGTGGCCACACGCTGATCACGATCCATGCGGACGACGATGCGCCGACATTCACCACCACGGATGTGGCGCAGCTGACCGCAAGCTTCTCCGAGCAGCCCGATACCACCGGTTCGTCCTCGACGATCGACCCGTCGCCGGCCGCGACCGGCTCGATCGACTTCAAGGACATCGACCTGACCGACCGTCCGACGGTGACGAAGGTCGACCAGGACGTGACCTGGCTCGACGGCGCCACCGACCTCACCGCGTCGCTCACGCCCGACGAGACCGCCGCGTTGAAGAACGCGCTGACGTATCAGCTGACCGGCAAGAACAACGGTACCGTCACCTGGCACTATTCGATCGCCGACAACGCGCTCGATTTCCTCGGCCAGGACCAGACGGCGAAGGTCGTGTCCACCATCACGCTCGATGATGGCCGGGGCGAGACCACCACGACCGACGTCACCATCACGATCACCGGCAAGAACGACGCGCCGACGCTCGACAGCGCGACGCTGGCCGCCGTCGCCGGCAACGACAGCGATCCGGCTGGCAGCAAGATCCGCGATCTCTTCACGAACAAGTTCCATGACGCCGACACTGGCGCGACCTTCAAGGCCATCGCGGTGACGTCGGACGCCGCGACCGTTGACCAGGGCGTCTGGCAGTACAAGGTTGGCGGCTGCTGGGTCGATGTCGACTCGGTCGGTGATGCGAATGCGCTCGTGCTGAGCTCCGCTACGCTGATCCGGTTTGTGCCTGCAGACGGATTCAGCGGCGAGCCTGGCGCGCTGGGCGTCCACGCTCTCGACGACACCTATACAGGCGCCATCACCACCGCTGGCTCGACGGCGACGATCGATCTCACGGCGACGGGCACCGGCGGCACCGCGTCGATCTCGCACGACATCACCACCATCGGCACCAGCGTGACGCCTGCCATCGGTCCAGTCATCAATACCGAGAGCTTCCACGTCGAGCACATCCGCGAGAACAGCAACGATATCATCACCGATCTGGTGGTCACCGATACCGATTCTGGCGCGGCGACGGACATTTTCACCGTCACGGTGTCGACCTCGCATCCGGATACCAGCAGCGTCAGTGCATATCCGACGACGGGCTCGCTCGAGCAGATCAACACCGGCCTCGCAGAAGGTGCCGGCATCACCTACGACCCGACAGGCGCCAGCACCGAGCAGTATCCGCAGCCGCCCGCGACGGACAAGATCAAGGTGACCGTTGCCGACTCGACCGGTCATTCCGACACCGTGAACTTCATCTTCGTCGAGGGCGCCAGCAGCCAGGGCATCCGCCTGGAGGGCACCGACGGCAAGGACGTGATCTTCGCCACCGAGTCGAGCGACACGCTTATCGGCGGCGGCGCCAAGGACCAGTTCGTGTTCGCGCCGACGTCGTCGCAGTCCGCGGTCCAGCACAGCGTCGACGATTTCGAGGTCGGCCTCGACAAGATCGACCTGCGGCAGTTCGGCAGCATCAGCTCGCTGCACGACGTCAATATCGCTCCGCAATCGGGCGACGCCCTGATCACGCTGGACAACCACGAGACGATCCTGCTGAAGAACGTGATCGCGGCAAATCTGAAGGCCAGCGATTTCATCTTCCACATCACCTGATCGCCGCCCGGGCCTCCTGGCGGCCGGCTCGCAGCTTGACCGCGGCAAAAAATCCTTAATCCTCGACCGCCGGGGAATAGCCAATCGCTCGCGGACGCTCCATGATCGGTGCGCCGGGCGCGATACAGGTCAGGAAGTCCGACTGAAATGAAGCGTCTCAAGATCCTGCGGCGGTGGTTTGCGCGGAAGCTCGGCTTCGCGCGGCTGATGTGCCTTGCGCTGCTGGTCGTCTTTGCCGGCGCTCGTGTCTGGGATCCGCCGCCGATCCAGGAATTGCGGCTGCGCACCTTCGACATGTTCCAGCTGATCGATCCCCGCCACAAGGCGGCGCGGCCGGTCACCATCGTCGACATCGACGACAAGAGCCTCGCCAAGCTCGGCCAGTGGCCATGGCCGCGCACGCGGATCGCGGACCTGATCCAGAACCTCACCGGTAACGGCGCGGTGACGATCGGCTTCGACATGGTGTTCTCCGAAGCCGACCGGCTCAACCCGGATCTGGTCGCGAGCCAGATGCGCGATCTCGACGACGCCACCCGCGCCAGGCTGCGCGAGCTCCCGACCAACGACCAGATCCTCGCCGACGCGATCAAGCGCTCGCACGTGGTGCTGGGCGAAACCGGGCAGCCGGCGATCTCGTCCGAGATCGACAAGTCGTTGCCCTTCACCGGCGTCGCGACGGTCGGCGAAGCGGATGCCGAACGTTTCCTGTTCGAATTCCCCGGCCTGTTGCGTAACGTGTCCGTCATCGAGAAGGTCGCGGCCGGCCGCGGCCTGTTCTCGATCAAGACCGAGCGCGACGGCCTGATCCGCCGCGTGCCGTTGATCATGCGCGCCCAGGGCAACATCATGCCCTCGCTCAGCCTCGAGATTTTACGCGTCGTCACGGGAACGCCGACGCTGCTGGTCCGGACCGACAAGACCGGCATCAGGGCCGTGCGCCTCAAGGGCGTGGAGATTCCGACCGACAAGAACGGCCAGCTCTGGGTGCACTACGCCCGCCAGGATCCCTCGATCTACATCTCGGCGGCCGACGTGCTCGACAACACCGCGCCGCCGAACAAGATCGCCGGCAAGCTGGTGCTGGTCGGCACCTCGGCGGTCGGGCTGAACGACATCAAGACCACGCCGGTGTCATCGACCATGCCGGGTGTCGAGATCCATGCCCAGGTGCTGGAGAGCGTGCTCAGCGGCGCGGTGATCTCGCAGCCGAACTATGCGCTCGGCGTCGAGCTGATCGCCGCGCTCGTGATCGGCCTGCTCGTCATCATCTTCACGCCCAATCTCGGCCCTGTCCGTCTGGGGCTCGCGGGCGCGATGTTCGCCGCCATCCTGGTCGGCGTGTCCTGGTTCTTCTACGCGCAGTACCGCTACCTCATCGACTTCACCTATCCGCTGCTCTCGACCACCGCGATCTATCTGACACTGATCTTCGCGAGCTTCGTGCGCGAGCAGCGTCAGCGCGTGCAGATCCGCGGCATGTTCGCGCAATACATGTCGCCCGTCCTGGTCGAGCAGCTCGCGCAGTCGCCCGAAAAGCTGGTGCTCGGCGGCGAGGAGCGCGAGATGACGATCATGTTTTCCGATGTGCGCGGCTTCACCACGATCTCGGAGAGCTACAAGCAGGATCCGCAAGGCCTGATCGCGCTGATGAACCGCTTCCTGACGCCGTTGACAGACGTCATCATCGATCAGAAGGGCTACATCGACAAGTACATGGGCGACGCCATCATGGCGTTCTGGAACGCGCCGCTCGACGATGCCGAGCACGAGGTCAACGCCTGCGAGGCCGCGATCCAGATGCTGGAGCAGATCGACGCGGTCAACAAGGAGCGCGAGCAGGAGGCCGCCGACGGCGGTCACGTCTACATCCCGCTCAATGTCGGCATCGGCCTCAACACCGGCATCGGCGTCGTCGGCAACATGGGCTCCGACCTAAAGAAGAACTATTCGGTGCTCGGCGACAGCGTGAACCTCGCCTCGCGCCTGGAAGGCCAGTCGAAGGAATACGGCTTTCCCATCATCGTCGGCTCCAGGACCGCGCTCGCCGCCAAGGACAAGTTCGCGATCCTCGAGCTCGACTTCATCATGGTCAAGGGCAAGACCGAGCCCGAGGTGATCTACGCCATCGCCGGCCGCGAGGACGTGATGCATTCGGGCGCTTTCCAGCGCCTGCGCAACGTCACCATCGAGATGCTCGGCTGCTACCGCGGCCGCGACTGGCAGGGCGCGCTGGAAGCGATCGAGCGCGGCCGCCGCAGCGAGGATGCCGACACGCTGGAAAAGCTGTTCAAGCTGTACGAGGCGCGAATCAAGGAATTCCAGATCAATCCGCCGGCGGAAGGATGGAACGGCGCGTATGCGCTGCTGACGAAGTAGCGGTGTGAGTGCGTGGCCATCGCTGGTGCTGCACTGAAAGTGTCGTCCCCGCGTACGCGGGGACCCATACCCCCAGGGAGATGTTATCGCGCGAGCCGGTAACTCCGAGTCTTCGCCAAACCACTCCCTGCGGTTATGGGTCCCGGGCTCGCGACTACGTCGCGCCCCGGGACGACAGCGGTGTTTGGCGCGGTAGCGTCCGTCTGCTCTTCGCCACCAACATCAACTCCCGTAGGGTGGGCAAAGGCGCGCTAGCGCCGTGCCCACCATCTTACTCCGCGTATAGAGGTGGTGGGCACGCTTACGCTTTGCCCACCCTACGACACCGGCGTTTGCCGCCTTCACTCCGTCCCGATCGTCGTCAGATCCTGGAACCAGTGCTGCGCCTGCACGAACTGCTTGATCTTCGGCGACAGCGCGTGCGGGTTGGTGTCGTGGACGACCCAGACCAGCACGGCATCGTCGACGATCAGCGCGTGGGCCTGCGCGATCAGATCGTCCTGCTTGGCGGTGTCGAACGTCTGCTTGGCCTCGCTGATCAGCCCGTCAACCTTCGGGTTCTTGTAGCCGCCCCAGTTCACGCCGACCGGCGCGATCTGGTCGGAGGCGAAGAAGCGGACGATGGCGTAGAGCGGGTCCGAGGTGACATAGGCGATGTTGTTGGCGGTGATGCCGGCGTTCATCTCGTCGGCCGCGCCCTTGCGCCAATGCGTATATAATGTCTCGAGCTCGACCACCTTGAAGTCGATGTCGATGCCGATTTCCTTGAAGCTTTGCTGCAGGAATTCGTTCATCGGCAGGGACAGCATCTGGCCGGTGCCGCCCTGGGCGATGATGAAGGTGGCCTTCAGCGGCTTCGCCTTGGAGTAGCCGGCCTCTTCGACCAGCTTCTTGGCCGCGGCCAGATCATATTTCAGCTCGAAGGTCGGTTTGCCGAACCACGGGCTCGACGGGTCGACCTGGCCCTTGGCGGGTTTTGCAAGCCCGTTCATCAGACCAACGACTTCGTCACGGTTGATCGCGAGATTCAGCGCCTTGCGCAGGCGGATGTCGGTCCAGGGCGAGCCCGGCAGCACGCTGAGGTGATAGTTCCAGACGTGCGGCGTGACGTTGTCGACGATCTTCATGCCGGCGGCTTTCAGCTGCGGTACGGCGTCCGGCGCCGGCGTCTCGATCAGGTCGACTTGGCCTGCGAGCAGCGCATTGGTGCGCGTCAGCGCTTCCGGCATCGGCACCAGCACGATCTTGTCGGCCTTTGGAATGCGCTTCTTGTTCCAGTAGTCCGGATTCTTCGTGAGCTCGGCAAGCTCGCGCGGCACCAGCTTGGTCAATTTGAACGGACCGGTGCCGGAAGGCTGGCTCGCGAACTTGTCCCAATCCTTGCCGAGCTTCTCGTACTGCGCCGGGCTCGAGACCAGGAACCACAGCATCTGATAGGGGAAGAAGGAATCGACCGTCTTGGTCGTGATCTCCACCGTGAAATCGTCGATCTTGGCGTAGCTCGCGACCGAAGGCAGGCGGGTCTTCACCTGCGCGCTCTGCCGCTTGTCGAATTGCGGCGCCTTGTCGTTGAGCACCTTGTCCAGATTCCAGATCACCGCGTCGGCGTTGAACTCGCTGCCGTCGTGAAACTTCACGCCCTTGCGCAAAGCAAACCGCCATTTGGTCTTGTCGGCATCATCCACCTTCCATTCGGTGGCGAGCCCGGGCACCAGCTTGCCGGGGCGGTCGGCGACGTCCATCTCCCAGGCGACCAGCGGATCGTAGATGGTGTACGCCGTGAACTGATAGGCGCCGGCGCCGCGATCGGGCTGGCCCGTCGTCAGCGGGATGTCCGCCATCGAGATGCCGTAGCGCACCACCGTTTCGGCGCGTGCCGTGATCGCGGATAACGCCAGCGCAAGCACGGCGAGACAGGTCGATAGTCGGATACGCATGGCCCAAGGCTCCCAGGAGATTTCAGAGCCAAACTTGCAATCTTGATGCCAGAATAGGCAGGACGGTGGCTTTGCCGACACGTGATCACACAGACTTGTCGTCGCAGGGGCAATTTGCAGAAAAAGTTTCCCCATTGGCATAGCCATTGCATACGTTTGCATCAAAATTAGTCATTGAAAGCCGGAAGAGGACTGAGACGATGCTTATGAAGACAACCACCCGCGCGGCGCTGATTGCTGCGCTGGCTCTGACGACTGCGGCCGCGTGGCCGAGCGTGGCAAGCGCCGAAACCGTGCTGCGCATCGGCATGACCGCTGCCGATATTCCGCGCACATTGGGCCAGCCCGATCAGGGTTTTGAAGGCAACCGCTTCACCGGCCTCACCATGTACGACGCGCTCACGGGCTGGGACCTGTCCTCGGCCGACAAGGCGAGCGTGGTAATCCCGGGCCTTGCCACCGAGTGGAAGGTCGACGATGCCGACAAGACCAAGTGGATCTTCAAGCTGCGCCCCGGCGTCACCTTCCATGACGGCTCGCCGTTCAACGCCGATGCCGTGGTGTGGAACGTCGAGAAGGTGCTGAAGCAGGATGCGCCGCAGTTCGACGCCAGCCAGGTCGGCGTGACCGCGTCGCGCATGCCGACGCTGGCCTCCGCGAAGAAGATCGACGACATGACGGTCGAGCTCACCACCAAGGAGCCCGACAGCTTCCTGCCGATCAACCTCACCAACCTGTTCATGGCGAGCCCGGCGAAGTGGCAGCATTTCTACGACAAGGCGGAAGGCGCCGACGCCAAGGCGAAGTCGCAGGCCGCGTGGACCGCGTTCGCCAAGGACGCCGCGGGCACCGGCCCGTGGAAGATGGCGAGCTTCACGCCGCGCGAGCGCCTCGAGCTGGTGAAGAACGCGGCCTATTGGGACAAGGCGCGCGTGCCCAAGGTCGACAAGATGGTGCTCCTGCCGATGCCGGAAGCAAACGCGCGCACCGCGGCGCTGCTCTCGGGGCAGGTCGATTGGGTCGAGGCGCCGGCGCCCGACGCGTTGCCCGAGCTCAAGCAGCGCGGTTTCAAGCTCTACGCCAACGAGCAGCCGCATGTCTGGCCGTGGCAGTTCTCGCGCGTCGAAGGCTCGCCCTGGAATGACATCCGCGTCCGCAAGGCCGCCAACCTCTGCGTCGATCGCGAGGGTCTCAAGGACGGCCTGCTCGCGGGCCTGATGGTGCCGGCGACCGGCACCTTCGAGCCCGGCCATCCCTGGCGCGGCAAGCCGACCTTCGAGATCAAGTACGACAAGGCGGCTGCGCAAAAGTTGATGCAGGAGGCCGGCTTCGGTCCGTCAAAGAAGCTGACGGTGAAGATCCAGACCTCGGCGTCGGGCTCCGGCCAGATGCAGCCGCTGCCGATGAACGAATATCTCCAGCAGGCGCTCGCCGAATGCTATTTCGACGTGAAGCTCGACGTCATCGAGTGGAACACGCTGTTCACCAACTGGCGCCGCGGCGCCAAGGACCCCAGCGCCAACGGCTCGAACGCGACCAACGTCACCTACGCGGCGATGGACCCGTTCTTCGCGCTGGTGCGCTTCCTCCAGTCCGGCATGGCGCCGCCGGTCTCGAACAATTGGGGCTTCATCCACGAGCCCAAGTTCGACGAGCTGGTGAAGAAGGCACGGCAGACGTTTGATCCAGCCGCGCGCGACGCTGCGCTCGCCGAGCTGCACGCGGCCTCCGTCGACGATGCAGCCTTCCTCTACGTCGCCCACGACGTCGGCCCCCGCGCCATCAGCCCGAAGGTGACGGGCGTCGTGCAGCCCAAGAGCTGGTTCATCGACTTCTCGCTGGTGTCGATGCAGTAGTTCGCGCCACACGCTCAGTGCACCCTCTCCCCTTGTGGGAGAGGGCGGCTTCGCGGCAGCGAAGCCGGGTGAGGGGTCTCTCTCCGCGAGCGACCCTCTCTCTCATTCGATAACGCTGTATCTGCGGATAGATACCCCTCATCCGGCGCGCTGATCGCGCGCCACCTTCTCCCACAAGGGGAGAAGGAAGAAAGAAGACCAGTGCTCGCCTATATCGCTCGCCGCATCGTCTATGTCATTCCGATCGTCATCAGCGTGGCGCTGGTGTGCTTTCTGCTCGTGCACATCACGCCGGGCGATCCGCTGGTCGCCGTGCTGCCGGCCGACGCCTCGCAGGAGCTCGCGGCGCAGCTCCGCGCCGCCTATGGTTTCGACCGTCCGCTGCCGGTGCAGTTCGGCCTGTGGCTGCTGCGTGCCCTTCATGGCGATCTCGGCAATTCCATCGCGACGGGGCGTCCCGTGCTCGCCGAGGTCATGCGCGCGGTCAGCAACACCGTCACGCTCGCGATTGCGGCCGCCATCATCGGCTTCACGATGGGCATCCTGCTCGGCCTGATCGCCGGCTATTTCCGCGAGACCTGGATCGACAAGGTCGCGACCTCCTTCGCCATCGCCGGCGTCTCCGTGCCGCATTACTGGCTCGGCATGGTGCTCGTCATCATCTTCTCGGTGCAGCTGAACTGGCTGCCCGCGGTCGGCGCCGGGCCGAACGGCTCCAACTCCTGGGCCTGGGACTGGGCGCATCTGAAATATCTCGTGCTGCCGGCGATCACGACCTCGGTGATTCCGATGGGCATCGTCACCCGCACCGTGCGCGCGCTCACCGGCGACATCCTCAGCCAGGACTTTGTCGAGGCGCTGCGCGCAAAGGGCCTGCACGAAACCGGCGTGTTTCGCCACGTCATCAAGAACGCCGCGCCCACCGCGCTCGCGGTGATGGGGCTTCAGCTCGGCTACATGCTCGGCGGCTCGATCCTGATCGAGACCGTGTTCTCCTGGCCGGGGTCGGGCTTCCTGCTCAATTCGGCGATCTTCCAGCGCGACCTGCCGCTGCTGCAGGGCACGATCCTGATCCTGGCGCTGTTCTTCGTCTTCCTCAATCTGCTGGTCGACATCGCGCAAGCCGCGATCGACCCGCGCATCAAGCGGGGCTAGCCGATGAGCGAGCTTCCGTTGTCAGCGACCGCCGACGCCGCGCTCCAGGCCGCGCCCGCGACCAAGGCGCGCGGCTATTGGGCGACCGTCGGCCGCCGCATCGCCCGCGACAAGGTCAGCATGGCCTGCGCGCTGGTGCTGCTGCTGATTTTCCTCTCCGCGGTGCTCGCGCCGTGGCTCGGACTTGAAGATCCCTACAAGGGTTCGATGATCCGCCGCCTCCGCCACATCGGCACAGCAGGCTACCCGCTCGGCACCGACGAGCTCGGCCGCGACATGCTGGCGCGGCTGATCTATGGCGGCCGGCTGTCACTCGTTATCGGCATCCTGCCCGTGATCCTCGCCTTCTGCATCGGCACGTCGCTCGGCCTCGTCGCTGGCTATGTCGGCGGCAAGCTCAACACCGCGATCATGCGCACGATCGACGTGTTCTACGCCTTTCCCTCCGTGCTGCTCGCCATCGCGATCTCCGGCGCGCTCGGTGCCGGCATCCTCAATTCCATCGTGTCCCTGACCGTTGTGTTCGTGCCGCAGATCACACGTGTTGCCGAAAGCGTGACCACCGGCGTGCGCAACATGGACTTCGTCGAAGCGGCGCGTGCGTCCGGCGCGGGGCCCTTCACCATCATGCGTGTGCACATCCTCGGCAACGTCTTGGGCGCGATCTTCGTCTATGCGACCAGTCTCATTTCGGTCTCGATGATCCTGGCCGCAGGTCTCTCCTTCCTCGGCCTCGGCACAAAACCGCCGGAGCCGGAATGGGGACTGATGCTGAACACGCTCCGCACCGCGATCTACGTCAATCCCTGGGTCGCGGCATTGCCGGGCGCGATGATCTTTGCGGTCTCGATCTGCTTCAACCTGCTCTCGGACGGCCTGCGCAGCGCCATGGACATTAGGAACTAGGCCATGAGCGAGAGCAACACATCCGTTGAAATGCTGGAGCCGGTCGAGGACGTTGGCGGCGTCGCGCAACCGCTGCTCCAGGTCAACGGCCTGACCAAGCATTTCCCGGTGCGCGGCGGGCTGTTCGCCGCGAAACGCACCGTGCGCGCGGTCGACAACGTCTCCTTCTCGGTCGCGAAGGGCGAGACCGTCGGCATCGTCGGCGAATCCGGCTGCGGCAAGTCGACCACCGCGCGGCTGCTGATGCATCTGATGCCGCGCGATACCGGGGACATCATCTATGACGGCATGACCGTCGGCCAGGCGCTGTCGTTGCGCGAGCTGCGCCGCGGCATGCAGATGGTGTTCCAGGATTCCTATGCCTCGCTCAATCCGCGCCTGACGATCGAGGAATCGATCGCGTTCGGCCCGAAAGTGCACGGCATGGCCGATGGCACGGCGCGGGCGCTGGCGCGCGAGCTGCTCGGCAAGGTGGGCCTGCGGCCGGAAAACTTCGCCAACCGCTATCCGCACGAGATCTCCGGCGGCCAGCGCCAGCGCGTCAACATCGCGCGTGCGCTGGCGCTGTCGCCGCGGCTGGTGATCCTCGACGAAGCCGTTTCGGCGCTCGACAAATCCGTCGAGGCACAGGTGCTGAATTTGCTCGCCGATCTCAAGCGCGAGTTCGGCCTGACCTATCTCTTCATCAGCCACGACCTCAACGTCGTCCACTACATCAGCGATCGCGTGCTGGTGATGTATCTCGGCGAGGTCGTCGAGCTCGGCCCGGTCGACCAGGTCTGGGACAACCCTGCGCATCCCTATACGCGTGCGCTCCTTGCCGCGATGCCGTCGTCGGACCCGGATCGTCGCACCGAGAAGCCGCCGATCACCGGCGATCCGCCCAATCCGATCGATCCGCCGCCGGGTTGCCGCTTCCACACCCGCTGCGCGTTTGCGGAGCCGCTCTGCGCAAATGCAGCACCAAAGCTCACCGCGCTCGATACAATGGGCCACGAAGCCGCGTGCTACATGGCGATACCGGGATCAGGCCATAGCCGCGCGCCCGCAGAGGAAACAGCATGACAAGACCGACACCCAAAGAGATCAAGCCGATCGCGCAGATCGCCGGCGTCCCTGTTGATGACGAGATCGCGACGCGTATCTCCAATTCCATCGGACCGGCCTTCGAAGGCTTTGCGGCCATCGCCGGCACGCTGCCGTTCGATCTCGAGCCCGCGCTCTATCCGATCGCGCAGACGCAGAAGGTGTCGAAATGAGCCGTGAGCCTGCATTGATGACGCTCACCGAGGTCGCGCGCGCGATCGCGATGAAGCAGGTGTCCTCGCATGAGGTGACGCGTGCGCTGCTGCACCGCATCGCGCAGTGGCAGCCGCATCTGAACGCCTTCATGTCGGTTGAAGCCGAGTCCGCGTTGAAGGCTGCCGATGCCGCGGATGCCGAGCTCGCCAAGGGCAATGTCCGCGGTCCGCTGCACGGCGTGCCGCTCGCGCACAAGGACATGTATTACGACGCAGGCCACGTCTCGACCTGCGGCTCGCTGATCCGCCGCGACTTCGTGCCGACCGTCACGTCCACGGCCTTGCAGCGGCTGAAGGATGCCGGCCAGGTCCGCCTCGGCACGCTGCATCTGGCCGAATTCGCCTATGGCCCGACCGGCCACAACGCCCATTATGGCCCGGTGCGCAATCCCTGGAACGTCGCGCACATCACCGGCGGCTCCTCGTCGGGCTCGGGCTCGTCGGTCGCGGCGCGCCTGACGTTTGCGGCGCTCGGCTCCGACACCGGTGGTTCGATCCGCATGCCCGCGCATTTCTGCGGCGTCACCGGGCTGAAGACCACCGTCGGTCGCGTCAGCCGCGCCGGCGCGATGCCGCTGTCGCAATCGCTCGACACCGTCGGTCCGCTCGCCCGCACCGCCGAGGATTGCGCGCTGCTGCTGGCGCTGATGGCCGGTCCCGATCCCGCGGATTCGACCACCAGTCATGAGCCGCTGTCCGACTATGTCGGCGCCACCAAGGGGTCGCTCAAGGGCCTGAAGATCGGCGTGCCCGCGTCCTTCTATGTCGACGATCTCGACGGCGAGGTCGCGCGCGTGCTGGACGAGACCATCGCGGTGCTCAAGCGCGAGGGCGCCGACATCGTCACAGTCGAGCTGCCGGACCAGCGGCAATTGTCTGCGGCAAGCCAGCTCGTGCTCGCGGCCGAAGCGGCCGCCTTCCACAAGCGCTGGATGATCGAGCGTCCGCAGGACTATGGCCCGCAGGTCCTGATGCGGCTTCAGAACGGTCTCGCCGTTCCCGCCATCACCTATCTCGAAGCCATGCGCTGGCGCGGCCCCGCACTCGCCGCGCACAATGCGGCCACCGCTGGTGTCGATGCGGTCATCGCGCCGGCATCGCCGGTGCCGGCGCCGACGATCGAGGAGAGCGACGTCGGCGGCGGCCCGAACGCGCCGGCGATGGTGCAGCGGCTGACGCTGTTCACCCGCCCGGTGAATTTTCTGGGCCTGCCGTCGCTCACCATTCCCTCCGGCTTCACGAAAAGCGGCCTGCCGGTTGGCATGCAGCTGATCGGCCGCTCCTTCGATGAAGCGACCTTGCTCACCATCGGCGCCGCCTTCCAGCGCGTCACCGACTATCACGATAGGTTGCCGAAACTGCCGTCATGACAAAGCTCGTCGACATCTCAGGCCTCAACATCCGCTTCACCGGGGAGCGCACGGTCTATGCCGTGAACGATCTCAGTCTCTCGCTCGGTGACGGCGAGGTGCTGGGCCTGCTCGGCGAGTCCGGTTCCGGCAAGAGCGTGACCCTGCGTGCGCTGATGCGGCTGCTGCCGAAGAAGCGCACGCAGATTTCGGGCAAGGTCAACGTGATGGGCCGCGACGTGCTCGCCATGAACGACGAGGAGCTGTCGTCGTTCCGCGGCCAGACCGTGTCGATGATCTTTCAGGAGCCCGCGCTCGCGCTCGATCCGGTCTACACCATCGGCGCGCAGATCGCCGAAAGCGTCGTGCGCCACGAAGGCAAGAGCCTTGCGGAAGGGCGGGCGAGGGCGCTCGAAATGCTCGAGGTCGTGCGCATTCCCTCGGCCAGGCGGCGGCTGGATGCCTATCCGCACGAGATGTCCGGCGGCATGCGCCAGCGCGCGATGATCGCGCTGGCGCTCGCCTGCCGTCCCAAGATCTTGCTGGCGGATGAGCCGACCACCGCGCTCGATGCCACCGTGCAGATCCAGATCCTGCTGTTGCTGCGCGAGCTTCAGCGCGAGTTCGGCATGTCCGTCATCTTCGTCACCCACGACATAGGTGTTGCGATCGAGATCTGCGACCGTGTCGCGGTGATGTATGCTGGCCAGATCGTGGAGCAGGGGACGCTCCGCGACATCGTCCGCACGCCGGTGCACCCCTACGCCAAGGGCTTGCTCGCCTCCACCATCCACGGCGCCAAGCGCGGCGCCCGGCTGGAGACCATCCCCGGCACCCCGCCCTCGCTGGCCGAAAAGCCGAACAACTGCTCCTTCGCCCCCCGCTGCACGGTCGCCCAGCCGCGGTGTCTGGAGCAATTGCCTGCGAATGTGGAGGTCGGACCGGGCCGGGCGGCGAGGTGCGTGTTGGCGGAGCCGGTGACGGCGTCGTAGTTCGTTCTCCAGCCGTACTACATCCCCGCGCAACACTGCGCTCCCTCCCCCTTGCGGGGGAGGGCGGGGGAGAGGGGTAGCCACAAACTCAGACCTCGCCCGTGGCCACCCCTCTCCCAGGCCCTCCTCCGCAAGGGGGAGGGAATGAGAGAGCGGCGCGTCCCTCACTTCAAATCGCGCACTTCTTCAGAATCCCTCTACGACAACACCGACTTGTCACAGTTCACCTCGCACCGCCGGCCAACTGCACTCCTACTGTGCATGGGGTTGTTTTCGACATTTTTATCCGAACCGACCATTCAGACCCCATTCATCCCGGTTCCGGTTCCATGCCCCCGTTCATGGAGAGGGACTTCAACTTATGTACATTTCTGGCCAAGGCCTCATCGTCATCCTGTTCGTCGGCCTCGTCGCCGGCTGGCTCGCCGGCAAGGTGGTGCGCGGCAGCGGGTTCGGCATCATTGGCGACATCGTGATCGGCATCGCCGGCGCGTTTGTCGCAAGCTTCCTGTTCCCGAAGCTCGGCATCCATCTCGGCACCGGCCTCGTGTCCGAGATCATCTATTCCGCCATCGGCGCCATCATCCTGCTCCTGGTGGTGCGGCTGGTGCGCGGCGGCGGCCGGCTCTAGCGTCACATTGGCTCGGTGAGCCAGAACTTTCGCCTCTCCCCCGCTGGGGAGAGGCCGCGATGTCTGCTATAAAAAGCCGCAAAGACTGTGAAATACCGGACTTGCGTGCGAGGCCGTCAGGGGTAGAGGTGGCCTATCAGGGACCTGGATTAATTCGGCCGCGTTCGTCGCGGGGGAATACGATGTTAATCCGGGTCGCGTACCCCTGAACGACCTAGGAAATCAGGGGCGTTGCCCCTTACCCGAAAGAGATCAGACTGATGGCAGCCGTACCCGGCGTCCGCCGTTCAGAGCTCGGTGACGCCTTGCGTGCTTGTCGCACGGCGTTCGTCGGCGTCGGCTTGATGAGCTGCATGATCAACCTGCTCTATCTGACTGGGTCGATCTTCATGCTGGAGGTCTACGACCGGGTTCTGCCGAGCCGCAGCGTTCCGACTCTCGTCGGCCTGATCATCATCGCCAGCTTCCTCTATATGGCGCAGGGCATGCTCGACATGATCCGAAACCGGATCCTGGGGCGGATCGGCACGGCGCTCGATGAAGCCCTCAACAAGCGCGTGTTCGACACCGTCGTGCGCCTGCCGCTCCTGGTCGGCAGCCGCAACGAGGGCCTGCAGCCGCTGCGCGACCTCGACAATGTCCGCTCGTTCCTCGGCGGCATGGGTCCGAGCGCGTTCTTCGACCTGCCCTGGCTGCCGCTGTACCTGGCCATCTGCTTCGCCTTCCACGTCATGATCGGCCTCACCGCTCTGGTCGGCGCCATCATCCTGGTCGGGCTGACGCTGGTCACCGAATTCATGTCCCGCCAGCCGGCCAAGGACGCGATGGGCCTTGCCGCCCAGCGCAACGATCTCGCCGCCTCCAGCCGACGCAACGCCGAAGTCATGGTGTCGATGGGCATGACCGGCCGGATGAACCAGCGCTGGAGCGAAGCCAACGAAAAATACCTCGACGGCAATCAGCGTGCGAGCGACGTCGCCGGCGGTCTCGGTGCGGTCGCAAAAGTGCTGCGCATGATGCTGCAATCGGCCGTGCTCGCGGTCGGCGCCTATCTCGTCATCCACCAGGAGGCGACCGCAGGCATCATCATCGCCGGCTCGATCCTCTCCGCCCGCGCCCTCGCGCCGGTCGATCTCGCCATTGCGCACTGGAAATCCTTTGTCGCGGCACGTCAGAGCTGGCAGCGCCTCACGCGCCTGCTGGAGCAGATGCCGCCGCAGACGATGCCGACCCAGTTGCAGGCGCCCACCAGTCGTCTGTCGGTCGAAGGCATCGCCATGGTGCCGCCAGGCGATCAGCGCCTCATCGTGCAGGACGTCACCTTCGCGCTCACCGCCGGCAATGGCCTCGGCGTGATCGGGCCGAGCGGCTCCGGCAAATCGTCGCTGATCCGCGCGCTGGTCGGCGTCTGGCATCCGGTCCGTGGCAAGGTGCGGCTCGACGGCGCGGCGCTCGACCAGTGGGCCTCCGACATGCTCGGCCGCCACATCGGCTATCTGCCGCAGGACGTCGAATTGTTCGGCGGCACCATCGCGCAGAACATCAGCCGTTTCGATCCCGAAGCGACCTCTGACGGCATCATTTCCGCGGCGAAGGAAGCCGGCGTGCACGAGATGATCATCAAGATGCGCGAGGGCTACAACACCCAGGTCGGTGAGCAGGGCACCGCGCTCTCCGCGGGCCAGGCGCAGCGCGTGGCGCTGGCGCGTGCGCTCTACGGCAGCCCGTTCCTGATCGTGCTCGACGAGCCCAATTCCAATCTCGACACCGAAGGCGACGAGGCGCTGACCCGCGCGATCCGCAGCGCGCGCGAGCGCGGCGCCATCGTCATCGTGGTGGCGCATCGCCCGATCGGCGTCGAGGCGGTCGACCAGATCCTGGTGCTGCGCGACGGCCGTATGCAGGCGTTTGGGCCGAAGGAGCAGGTGCTTGCCCAGGTGCTTCAGCCGCGCGTGACGCCGCCGGCACCGATCAAGATCGTCAGCGAAGGCGGAGTGCCCAAGTCATGAGCACGATGGCTATCGGCGGCGGAAAGCCCGCCGCGAAGAGGACCGTGCGGGATTCCATCAGGTTTCATCTGATGCTCGGGCTGGCCATCGTGCTGGCCCTCGTCATCGGTCTCGGCGGCTGGGCGTCGACGGTGCAGATCTCGGGGGCCCTGATCGCGCCGGGCCAGGTCGTGGTCGAATCCAACGTCAAGAAGGTGCAACATCCGACCGGCGGCGTGGTCGGCGAGCTGCGTGCCCGCGACGGCGACGTGGTCAAGGCCGGCGATATCGTGGTGCGGCTCGACGACACGGTCACCAAGGCGAACCTCGCCATCGTCACCAAGAATCTCGACGCCGCGCTGGCGCGCACGGCGCGGCTCCAGGCCGAGCAGCGCGGTGTCGACAAGATCGAGTTTCCGCAATCGCTCCTCGATCGCGGCAACGATCCCGACGTCAAGAACCTGCTCTCCGCCGAAACCAAGTTGTTCGACGTCCGCGTCAATGGCCGCGCCGGGCAGAAGGCGCAGCTCCGCGAGCGTGTCCAGCAGCTCAACGAGGAGATCGAAGGACTCTCCGCGCAGGAAAAGGCCAAGGACAGGGAGATCGTCCTGGTGCAGCAGGAGCTGGTCGGTGTCCGCGATCTCTATGAGAAGCACCTGGTGCAGATCTCCCGCCTCACCACGCTGGAACGCGACAGCGCCCGCCTCAACGGCGAGCGCGCGCAATACATCGCCTCGCGCGCGCAGGCCAAGGGCAAGATCACCGAGACCGAGCTACAGATCATCCAGGTCGACAAGGACATGGTGAGCGAGGTCTCCAAGGATCTGCGCGAGACCAACGACAAGATCGGTGAAATGATCGAGCGCAAGGTCGCCGCCGAAGACCAGCTCCGCCGTGTCGACATCCGCGCGCCGCAGGACGGCATGGTGCTGCAATCGACCGTGCATACCGTCGGTGGCGTCGTCACCGCCGGCGACGCGCTGATGCTGATCGTGCCGCAGGCCGACGATCTCCAGGTCGAGGCCAAGGTCAATCCTGTCGATATCGACAAGCTCCAGATCGGCCAGAAGACGCTGCTTCGCCTGTCTGCGTTCAACCAGCGCACCACGCCGGAGCTCAACGGCGTCGTCAGCCGCGTGTCGCCCGACGTCACCACCGACCAGCGCACCGGGCAGAGCTACTACACCATCCGCGTATCGATGCCCGCGGAAGAGGTCGCCAAGCTCGGCGACTCCAAGCTGATCCCCGGCATGCCGGCGGAAGCCTTCGTCCAGACCGGCGACCGCACCATGCTGTCCTATCTGATGAAGCCGCTGCACGACCAGCTGATGCGGGCCTTCCGCGAGAAGTGACGCGCGAAAGCGCGTCGTCCCGGAGCGCGCCGCACACTCGCTGTCATCGCCCGGCTTGACCGGGCGATCCAGTATTCCAGAGGCGGCTGTGATCGAACCGGGACGCCGCGGCGTACTGGATGCCCCGGTCAAGCCGGGGCATGACAGTGGAGCGTGTGGTCCGCAAACCGCCCTTCGCTGACGATTGCCATCGTTCTTTGCTATAGTTCGACTCATGCCCAGCAACCCGGCGGTCGAACAATGCAGTCCCCACCCTCCATCGCCACCAAATCCTTCACCGACGCCGTCCTCGCCGTCGCCCGCCTCGAGGAAATCTACGAGCGCAACACGAAATTCCTGCGCGACCGGTTCGAGGCCTATGTCAACGGCGAGGCGATCACGACGCGGGTGCGGGCCTATTATCCCTTCGTCCGCGTCACCACCGCGACGTATGCGCGGCTGGACTCGCGTCTCGCCTACGGCTTCGTCGCCGGCCCCGGCGTGCACGAGACCAGCGTCACGCGGCCGGATCTGTTCCGCGCCTATCTCACCGAGCAGATCGGATTGTTGATCCAGAACCACGGCGTTCCCGTCGAGATCGGCGAATCCGCCGAGTCGATCCCGATCCACTTCGCCTATCGCCGCGACATCAATATCGAAGCCGCAATCACCACCAGCGAGAATTCCCTTGTGACGCGATCGCTGCGCGATGCGTTCGACGTGCCTGATCTCGCCACCATGGACGATTCGATCGCCGACGGCACTTTCGAGCTTCAGCCGGGCGCGCCCGAGCCGTTGTCATTGTTTCGCGCCGCCCGTGTCGATTATTCGTTGCGGCGGCTCTACCACTACACCGGAACCGATCCGGAGCATTTCCAGAATTTCGTGATCTTCACCAACTACCAGTTCTATGTCGATGCCTTCGCGCAGCTCTGCCAGCAGCGGCTGCAGTCCGGCGAGGCCGGCCTCGAAGCCTTCGTCGCGCCCGGCAATGTGAGCACGGGCAGCGGCGGCGCAACCAGCGGGGTGGCGCCTGCCCGCGCGCCGCAGATGCCGGCTTTCCATCTGGTCGCGCCTGGCTATCGCGGCATCACCCTGATCAACATCGGCACCGGCCCGTCGAACGCGCGCAACGTCACCGACCACGTTGCTGTGCTGCGCCCGCATGCCTGGCTGATGCTCGGCCATTGCGCAGGCCTGCGCAACACGCAGCGGCTCGGCGACTATGTGCTCGCCCACGGCTATGTGCGCGAGGACCACGTGCTCGACCGCGAGCTGCCGCTCTGGGTGCCGATCCCGGCATTGGCCGAGATGCAGGTCGCGCTCGAACAGGCGGTCGAGGACGTCACCGGGCTCGAAGGTTTCGAGCTGAAGCGCCTGATGCGCACGGGCACCGTCGCGAGCGTCGACAACCGCAACTGGGAGATCTCGGGGCCCGAGGTGATCCGCCGCATGTCGCAGTCGCGCGCGGTCGCGCTCGACATGGAATCGGCCGCGATCGCCGCCAACGGCTACCGCTTCCGCGTTCCCTACGGCACGCTGCTGTGCGTCTCCGACAAGCCGCTGCATGGCGAGATCAAGCTCGCGGGCATGGCCAGCGAATTCTACCGCCGCCGCGTCGGCCAGCATCTCGAGATCGGCCTGAAGGCGCTGGAGCGGCTCAAGCAGCAGGAATCGGAACGGCTGCATTCGCGAAAGCTGCGAAGCTTCGCCGAGGTCGCGTTCCAGTAAAGGACAACGTGACTGTCGTACGAACGCTGACGTCTCTGTGAGCACAGTGTCCCGGAATATCGCGGCCGACGCAGGGTTATCACGTCGTCCGGGGTCGCTTGAACAGGACAGGAGGCAGACATGATCACAGCGATGATCAGGCTCGTCACGCTCGGTACATTTGCGGCAGTACTGTTGAGCTCGCCGGCCTTTGCCGCCGGCGGCGGCGGTGGTGGTGGTGGCGGGGGCGGCATCAGCTCCACTGATCCCTATGCCGGAGCCTACGCGGATCAGAGGCTGCAGCCGCAGCCAGTCTACCCGAAGCGCTGGGGCACCAAGGCAACACACAAAGGCAGGAAGCCGAACAACCAGTCCAGTATCGGCGATCCCGCCTTCGCGGCCGGCTACCGCGTGGCTTATGACACCATCTACGAGCGAAACGACTATGCGACCGCGATCGAGCAACTAAAATCGCTCGGCCATGACGACCATCCGAACGTCGCCAACCTCATCGGTTATTCCTACCGCAAGCTCGGCGACTACGAGCAGTCGCAGGTCTGGTACGAGCGCGCGTTGAAGGCAGATCCGAACCACGTATTGACGTGGCAGTATTACGGGTTGTGGCAGCTCGAGCGGGGTAACCGCGAGCAGGCGCTCTATCATCTCAACCGGATCGCTGCCATCTGCGGGACGGATTGTGAGGAGTATCGATCGCTGGCCGCGGCACTCGACAAGCCGACCGGCACGGCGCTCGCCTACTGACGTCGGAGCCGGGCCGACCGACGGAAGCTCGCTGTTGATGAACATCGCATGACAGCGATGCCTCCTGGCGCGGGTGGTGACAAAGCGTCAGATTTTCAGCATTGTCCCGTTCGGGGGCGCGAACGGGACAATTGGATGCCGCTGTCGCGCGACAGGATCATCGGCCACGACCTCGAACGGTTGGCCTTCCGCTTCACGATGATGCGTGAGGATGAGGTCGTGCATTGCCAGATCAGCGATGCCGCGATGGACGAGCTCGCGGGCATGCAGGGCACCGAGAGCAGCGCGCGCCAGGCGCAATTCCTATCCCTGCGTGAGACCATCGAGCGGCTCGCGTCGGATATCTATGACGAAGCGCCGCGGGTCCAGGGATATGTGGTGCGGATCTTCATGCGGCATCTGGCAAGATAGCAGGGCATGCGTGCAACTCGCCACGGCTGCGAAAGGATTCATTAAGGGCAGCCTGTAGTTGCAATGGATGACGGTGACCCGGCGTGAGATGATCTCTCGCGGTAGCCCACACCAAAACTCTCACATGACCAGAAGATCAATCCTGCTGCTCCTCGTCGTCGCCCTGCTGGCCGGAAACCTGGCATATGCGAGCCTCTCCGGGCCGAGCGCGTTTGCGCGCGATTTCGATCAGAACATCGCGCGCTTCCCTTTGGCCGCGTCGATTGCCCGCAGCGATCCCGCGCTCAGGGCGGTCTTCCTTCGGGAGACCGAAGAGGCCTTCAACGAGGGCGGATGGCCCGCCGCCAATGGTGCACTCAACATGATCCTGGCGAGCGAGATGGAAGTCTATGCCGACGACGAGCACATCAATGCCCTGGACCGGGCGGAGCTGGCGACCCTCCTGAAGCTCGCGAGCAACCCGTTGGCTTGCAAGTCCTATCTGTTGGCCGGTTCCCAGCGCGGTGAGTTTACGGACGCAGCGCAAGAGGTTGCGGATCTTGGTGCGGCACATGGGGCGGCGATCGCAAACGGCTTCGAACGCAGGATGAAGGGTGTTGCCCGGACGCAGGCGAGCGACGCTGAAATCGCAGCGGTCGAAACGCAATTGCGTCTGGGGCCATTCGCGGAGCTCACCCGGCAGGAGCTTGGCGCCCAGTCGAGATACCTCGGCGGCAACGCTGCTCTGATGTGCAGCGCGGCGACCAAGAAGCAGCTCAATCTGCTTTCAATGGACAGTGCCGACTCGGCCTCCGCCTCGCGCAAGCGGAGAGCCGGGGAGTACGATATCGATATCGTAGAGGTTCGCGCGAAGCTCTGCCGCGAGCCCGGCAACGGCTTGTCCTGCTCTTAGACCGGCGCGGCGCCGGGCCGAGGGCCGCGTTACGGCTTGGCGCTTTCGGCGAAATGCTTGCGAAAGAACGCGACGACATCTGCGTGAAGCCGTCGGTGGAAATCGACGCGATCGAAATCCGGCGCATCGGTGCAGACGGCGGGCGCCTCCCGGGCGTCCTTTGGGGTGCAGGTCGCGAGGAAGGAAAAATGCCGGGCATTGTCCACGAAATGGTAGTCCGGCTTGATCGGAAGCCTTTGATTGATCGCTGCCGCACAGCATCCGGATAGACCATCGGCATTCTGCGCGGGGTCAGAACTCCACAATTGAACCGGCACTGCTATTGCTTTCAGATTCTCCTCGGGGAAGACGAACACCGGATAGGGATCGATGATGACCGCGGCCTTGACGCGCTTATCATGGGTCGTCGGCTGATCAGGAAGCTCGCCGCTTTCGAGTTGCTTGCACGCCCTCAGGCTGGAGGTCTCGCAATTCGGCAATCCCTTGCGCAGATCGGGATCGCCGCCGATGACGACAAGGCCGGTGTAGCCGCCAAACGAAAACCCGTAGAGCCCGATGCGCTGAGGATCGATGCGGGATGTGTCCGACCACCCGTCGAGCATATAGTCGATCAGCCGGCTCATGTCCGTGGGGCGCTCGACGAGAACCGAAAGACTGTCGGTGCGGCTGGTGTCACGCATGGTGTCGCCGGGATGATTGAGCGCCGCCACGACGAACCCGGCATCGGCCAAAGCCGCGGCGGTGTCATGGTGACCGCCGAACCATCCACGGCGGCCGTGCGACATCACGATGAGTGGAAGCTTTTCTCCGGTGACCGGACATGCGGGCACGGCGAAGAAGGTGGCGCCACGCGCATCCATCTCGCGAGGTGGCTCTGCACACGGAGTCCAGACCAGCAATCGGATTGCCGGTCCCGCCGGACCGGCAGGAATGTCGAAGTTTCTGACCCCGGCGGCTTGCGCCGTCGTTATCCCAAGGACGAGCAGGGTCGCGAAGACGAACGCAGGAAGTTGCATCATTGCTCCTATCGCGCCTGGGCGGTGACGCGCTTGCTCATGCGCCGGCACGACGGTCAGTCCGGCTGGAGATCGGGAGCGCGTGCGGTTCCCATGTGAGGGCGTTCACCCCTCCAGCTTCCTCAGCAACAGCTTCAGCGCCGTGGCAGCAAACATCTGCATGTTCGCAAACCGGTCGTTGTTGCCCGTCTCCAGCGTGATCACCTCCGCCGCGGGTCCCGAAACCGCCATGCAGCTGTGGCCGGCGGCATCGCCATAGCGGTTGCCGGTGGGGCCGGCGGCGCCGGTTTCGGACAGGCCCCAGTCGCAGCCGAAGCGGCTGCGCATCTGTTCGGCCAGCAGCTTTGCATAAGGCTCCGACGAGGAACGAAAGCCCTTCATTCCTTCGTCCGAAATATCCATCAGCACGCGCCTGGCATCGCGGGTGTAGACCACCGCGCCGCCGAGGAAATAGGCGGAGGCGCCGGGCACCGCGAGCAGGCTGGCCGAGATCAGGCCGCCGGTCGAGGATTCAGCCACTGCAATGGTCTGTTTGCGCGCGATTAGTCGGGCCGCAACCTGTTCCGCAATGCCGACGAGCTCTTTCATCCCTTTAACCTCTCAGTCCTCGCAACGGAGCTGTGCCTTCCTAGCATATGACAGCGGCCTTGGCCGAGTTGCGGACGACAGGCAGGCCTGCTTGAATGGTGGACAAGACAAAACGTGACGAGGAAACGTGAAGGAGACGTGATGGCGTCCCTGATCGCCGGCGGGGTGGACTGCGACGTGCATCCGGCCGTGCCGCATCTGACCAGCCTGCTGCCGTACCTCAACGACTATTGGCGCGATCAGGTGACGACGCGCGGCATGGTCGACCTTGTCTCACAATCCTATCCGCAGAACTCGCCGATCGTGGCGCGTCCCGATTGGCGGCCGGAAACCGGCAAGCCCGGCGCAAGCCTGGAGGACATGCAGCGCCATCTGCTCGATCCCTTCCAGCTTACGCACGCCATCTGCAATCCACTCTACGGCGTGCAGATGGTGTTTTCGGAAGATTTGCAGGCCGCCTTCTGCCGCGCGTTGAACGAGTGGCTGGTGAAGGAATGGCTCGATCGCGATTCACGGCTGCGTGGTTCGATCGTGATCCCCACGCAAAATGTCGAGAAAGCCGTCGCCGAGATCGAGCGCTGCGCACAGGACCGCCGCTTCGTACAGGTGCTGATGCTGGTCATGGGCGACACGCCGCTCGGCAAGCGCGCGCTGTGGCCGATCTACGAAGCGGCGGAACGGCTCCAGCTGCCCGTCGGGATTCACGCCGGTTCCGCCTATCACAATCCGCCGACTGCCGTGGGCTGGGGTTCCTATCACATCGAGGATTATGTCGGTCAGGCCCAAGCGTTCCAGACTCAGCTCACCAGTCTGATCGTCGAGGGCGTGTTCGCCAAATATCCGCGGCTGAAAATGGTGATGCTCGAATCCGGCGTCTCCTGGATCTCCCCTTTTCTCTGGCGCCTGCACAAGTTCTGGCGCGGGGTGCGAATGGAGACGCCATGGGTCGATCGCGCGCCGCTCGACATTGTGCGCAGCAACATCCGGTTCTCTTTACAGCCATTTGATGCGCCGCCGGAACCTGAGACATTAATTCGCCTGTTTGATCATATGCAGTCCGACGAATTGGTTCTATTCTCCACGGACTATCCGCACTGGCAATTCGACGGCCAGGACGCGCTGCCCGAGGGCCTCACCCCCGATCTCGTGCGCAAGATCATGATCGAAAATCCGCATGCGACCTATCCCCGCCTGACTTAGCCCGCTGCCAAAGGAGGCAAGGCGATGAATGTCCAATTCCGCGAGAGCACCGAAGCCGCTTCCCCACTGACCGTCAAAACCGCAATCGCGGACTGCGACATCCATCCGGCACGCGCCACCCGCACCGAGCTCTATCCTTATCTGGCGAAACGCTGGCAGCATCATCTCGAAGTCTACGGCGTCCATGCCTATCAGGGCATGATGGAAGGCCCGCCCTATCCGAAGGCCCAGCCCAACGCATCGCGTCGCGACGCCTATCCGCCGGAAGGCGGGCCGCAGGGCTCTTCGTTGTCCTTCATGCGGAAGCAGCTGCTCGATCCCAACAACGTGGAACTCGGCGTGCTCAATCCGCTCAACACCGGGCAGGGCATCCGCAATCACGAGCTCTCGGCGGCGCTGTGCTCGGCGATCAACGACTGGCAGATCGACAAATGGACCAGCAAGGACAAGCGTCTGAAGGCGTCCATTGTCGTCGGCAATGAGGACGGCCTGTCGGCCGCCGCCGAAATCCGCGAGCGCGCCGGCGACAAGAATTTCGTGCAGGTCCTCCTGCTCAGCCGCAATGTCGAGCCGCTCGGTCAACGCCGTTACTGGCCGATCTATCAGGCCGCGGAAGAGGCGGGGCTTCCCGTCGGCGTGCACGCTTTCGGCTTCGGCGGCAATCCGATCACGCCGTCCGGCTGGCCTTCCTATTACATCGAGGAGATGGTGGGCCACTCGCAGTGCCAGCAATCGGCGCTGGCGAGCCTTGTCTTGGAAGGTGTGTTCGAGCGCTTTCCGAAGCTGAAGATGGTGATGATCGAGGCCGGCTTCGGCTGGGCCCCGTCGCTCGCCTGGCGGCTCGACAAGGTCTGGCACCGGCTGCGCAGCGAAGTGCCGCATGTGAAGCGGCCGCCGTCGGAATATATCCGCGAGCAGGTGTGGTGGACCACGCAGCCGATGGAGGACCCGGAGCGGCGCGAGGATCTGTTCGACGTCATCAAATGGATCGGCTGGGACCGACTGCTGTTCGCGACCGACTATCCGCATTGGGACTATGACGAGCCGTCGCGCGTGCTGCCGGCGGGCGTCAGCGACGCCAACCGCGAAGCGTTCTATCTCGGCAATGCGCGCAAGCTCTATGGGATAGCCGCATGATCCGGAAAAGTGTGAAGCGGTTTTCCGATCAGATCATGCGGAAGACATAAGCATGGCGCGGCACGTGATTGCGGCGGTGGATGAGCTTCCGCCGGGCACGCGAAAATTTCTGGAGATCGACGGACGGCCGATCGCGGTCTTCAACATCAAGGGCGAGTATTTCGGCCTGATGAACCGCTGCCCGCATCAGGGCGCCGCGCTGTGCGAGGGCCCGCTGATCGGGCTCGCGCAATCAAAGGATCCCGGCGAGATCGAATACACCAAGCTCGGCGAGATCATCCGCTGCCCCTGGCACGGTTGGGAGTTCGACATCCGCACCGGCCAGTCCTATTGCGACCCCCGCCGCTTCCGCGTGAAGGCCTATCCGGCGCATGTCGAGCCGGGTGCGAGCGTGGTGAAGGGCCCGTATGTCGCCGAGACCATCCCGGTGAAGGTCGAGAGCGATTACGTGGTGGTGGAGCTTTAGGTTACTGTCATTCCGGGGCGATGCGAAGCATCGAGCCCGGAATCCATCGTGCCGCAAGAATGTTGGGAGAAATGGATTCCGGGTTCGCCTCTTCGAGGCGCCCCGGAATGACCATCAGTGGCTCACCGCCGGCGCCGCTTCACCGGTCGCATCGTACGTCGTCACCGCTTGGCGGCCACCGCGATAGACGATGGATGCGGCAATGATGCCAAGCGCAGCGGCGAACATCAGCCAGAAGCCGGGTGAGGCTTTGTTGCCGGTGTAGTCGATCAGCAAGGTCGAGGCGAATGGCGTGAACGTGCCGAACAGCGCAGCGGCGAGCGCGAAGGCCAGCGAGAAGCAGGTGGTGCGGACATGCGCCGGCACGATCTCGACGAGAGCACCGAGCATGGTGCCGCTGTACATGCCGAAATAGAACGAGAACAACATCTCGACCGCGAGCAGTTTGCCGAAAGTCGGCGCGGCGACCAGCCAGGACAGTGCCGGGTAGGCGGTGACGAGCGCCAGGCCGGCGATGGCGAGCAGTACCGGCTTGCGGCCGATGCGATCGGACAGCGCGCCGCCGACGGGATTCCAGAAGAAGTTGGTCACGGCGACGAGCAGCGTCACCAGCAGTGCGTCCTGCGTCGAGAGCTTCAGCACCGTCTTGCCGAAGGTCGGCGTGTACACGGTGACGAAGTAGAATGTCGTCGTGGTCAGGACCGCGATCATCATGCCGAGGATGACGATGCGCCAGTTGGCGAGCGCGGAGGCGAACACCTCGTTTGCCGTCGGGTGCTTCTTCATGGCGAGGAAGGCCGGCGTTTCCTCGAGCGTCCGCCGCAGCATGAAGATCAGGGGAATGATGAGGCAACCGACGAAGAAGGGAATGCGCCAGCCCCAGGCGGTCACGACGTCCGCCGGCATCACCTCGGACAGGATGAAGCCGAGGATCGAGGCCACGAAGATCGCGACCTGCTGGCTCGACGACTGGAACGAGGTGTAGAAGCCGCGATTGCCGGGCGTGGAGATTTCCGCGAGATAGACCGAGACGCCGCCGAGCTCGACGCCGGCGGAGAAGCCCTGCAGCAGGCGGCCGATCAGCACGATGACGGGCGCGGCGATGCCGATGGTCGCATAGCTCGGGCAGAAAGCGATCACGACGGTGCCGATCGCCATGATGCCGAGCGTGACGATCAGGCCCTGGCGGCGGCCGATGCGGTCGATGTAGGCGCCGAGCACGATCGCGCCGACGGGGCGCATCAAGGCGCCGAGCCAGAACACGCCGAAAGTGTTGAGCAGCGACGCCGTCTCGTTGGTGGAGGGGAAGAACGCCTTGCCGATCGCGGCGGCATAGAAGCCGAACAGGAAGAAATCGAACTGCTCGAGAAAATTGCCTGATGTGGCGCGCAGGATCGCGCCGATGCGCGACTTGATCTCGGGCGGATTGGTTGCTGGTCCAGCCATGACGTTACTCCCCTGGAAGGCGCGGCCGGACCGGAACTCATTCCACGGCAAGGCAGCAGATTGCCTGCTGCGACAATCTGTCCTACCCCTCTCGCGCGGGGCGCGGCGAGTCAATCGATTTCACCGCGGAAGCTGATGATTTTTCAGGCTTTATTCTGCGTTGCAGCGATCATCCACTCGCGGAACGCGGCCAGCTTCGGCGCCTCGCGCCGGCCCTCCGGCGCGACCAGGTAGAAGCCCGCATCGGCCGGCAGCGCGATCTTGAAGGGCACCACGAGCCGGCCCTTGGCGATGTCGTCCTGGACGTAGGAGGTCCGGCCCATCGCCACGCCGATGCCGTCGATTGCGGCCTGGATGGTCATGAAGATCATGTCGAAGGTGATGCCGGGCTGCCTGGCGATGTCGCCCGGAAGGCCGGCCGCCGTCAGCCATAGCCGCCAGTCATCGCTGTTGGCATTGGAGGTGTGCAGCAGCGGATAGCCTTTGAGATCCTCAGGCTGGCGCAGCGGCTTGTCGCCGCGCAGCAGCGACGGACTGCACACCGGAAACAGCTCGTCCGCCATCAGCCAGTCGGCGCGCAGGCCCGGCCATTGACCGCGGCCATAGCGAATCGCGGCATCGACATTGTCGCGCTGGAAATCGACGAGGCTGGTCGAGGTGGTGATGCGGACGTCGATGCCGGGGTGCTGCTCCTGGAAATCGGTCAGCCGCGGCAGCAGCCATTTCGCAGCGAGCGATGCCAGCGTCGAGACGGTCAGCACCTTGTCGTCGTCCTTGCGCAGCAGCCGGTCGGTCGCAAGGCGGAGGTCATTGAAGGCGGCGCGGACGCCCGGCAAATAGTCGCGCGCTTCCGGCGTCAGCGCCAGCGCGCGGTTCTGCCGGACGAACAGGCGGATGCCGAGCTCCTCCTCGAGCCGCCGGATCTGATGGCTGATCGCGGTCTGGGTCACGTTCAGCTCGGACGCGGCCAGCGTGAAGCTGAGATGGCGCGCGGCGGCCTCAAAGGCCCGCAATCCGTTCAGGGAGGGCAATCTGGCAGTCATCTGGCAGCAGGATGCATGACGTTATTTCATGCGAAGGGGTACAAATTGTCGTTTGTCGCAACGCGGTAGCAAGCAGATATTAGCGGTCAAGTTAGCTCGAGGAGCTGAAAATGTCTACTTTGACCCACAATTCGATGACAAATCATCATGCACCCGGCCTGATCCAGCAGATCGGCGAGACGCTTCACGTCTGGCACGAGCGCTACCGGACCCGCCGCGAACTGACCCACTGGACGGCCCGCGATCTCCACGACGTCGGCCTGTCCTGGACCGACATCGCCTACGAGGCTGACAAACCCTTCTGGCGGGCCTGATTGGCCGCCAGGCCGGCGCCGCCTGATCACAGGGGCGCCGGCGGTCCCTCTTTCCGCAGGGCTCGTGTCATGAGCACTCTTCGCCTCGAAGATCTGAAGCAATATTCGGACGTGCTGCGCACCCGGCAGGGTGAGGCGATCAACATCCGCTTCGTCGAGCCGCGCGACACCGAGGAGCTTCAGCACTATTTCCGCTCGCTCTCGACCCGCTCCCGCTACAACCGCTTCTTCGGTGCGATCAGCGAATTGCCAAAGGGCCTGCTGAGCGAATTCCTCGATGTCGGCGCGCGCGAACGCTTCACTGTTGTCGCGACGAAGATGGTCGACGGCTTCGAGACCATCGTCGCCGAGGCGCGCTACGCCTTCCATGCCGAGACCTCCACACTCGAGTTCGGCCTGTCGGTCGACGACCGCTGGCAGGGCCACGGCATCGCCACTGCGCTGATGAAGAATCTCGAGTGCCGCGCGGCTGCGCTCGGTGCCGAGCACATGTTCGGCGACACGCTACGCTCCAACGAGACCATGATCTCGCTCGCCCGCAAATCCGGTTTCGCTTTCGTCAATCATCCCGACGACTGGAAGCTGGTGCGCTTCGATAAGGAGATCAACGTCGCACCGAAAGATATTCCCTGCGCGAGCTGGCGCCTCGCCGCCCTTTCCCGTCAGGCCGACAGCCCCTCAGCCTCGGCCTGACACCACTCCGAGCCCGGCCTGGTCATCCAGAGCCGGGCCTTTTTTTGCCTTCGCTCAAGCGCCGTCATTGGTGAAGTCGGTCGAGGTCGCGACCGATCGCCATCCCGCCAGCTCCCGCGCAACGAAGAGGTTCTTTGCCTCGATCCGCTCCACCGTGTCGCTGCCGAGCGGCAGGCGCAGCGGCGGGTTCTTGGCATCGACCAGCGTCAGGAAGGCCTGCGCCAGCTTGCGCGGATCGCCGCGCTGGCCGTGGTTGAATTCGGCGGCGTGAGCGCGGGTCTTGCCGACACTCTCGTGATAGTCGTCGATCACCTGCGCGGTGCGCGACAGCGAGGTGTCGTCGAGGAAGTCGGTGCGGAAGAAGCCCGGCTCGACCACGGTGACCTTGATGCCGAGCGGCGCCACTTCGCCGGCCAGCGCTTCGCTGATTCCCTCGACCGCGAACTTGGTCGCGCCATAGACGCCCCAGCCGGGATAACCGGTGTAACCGCCGACCGACGAGATGTTGATGACGTGGCCGGAACGCTGGCGGCGCATATGCGGCAGCACCGCGCGGGTGACGCCGAGCAGGCCGAATACATTCGTGCCGAACAGCTTTTGCGTCTCAGCGCCGCTGGCCTCCTCGATCGCGCCGAGCAGGCCGTAGCCGGCATTGTTGACCAGGATATCGATGCGCCCGAAGCGCTTCACAGCCTGGCCCGCCGCCTCATGCGCCTCGGCCTCGCTGGTGACGTCGAGCCGGGTCGCGAGCAGGCGCTCGTGGCTGCCGAGGCGCGCGGTGACAGTGGACGGATCGCGCGCGGTCGCGACCACCGCATCGCCGGCCTTCAAGGCGGCCTCGGCGATCAAAGCGCCAAATCCGCGGGATGCTCCTGTGATGAACCAGACACGCATGATGTTGCCCTTTCCATTTTGGCCCCGACGATGTGCGGAAGCCGATGGGCAAGGTGTAGCGGCTCGCCATAGCTGAGATAATCTGCTATATATTCCGCAAGCTCTTGAGCCAAATTCATTAATGCGGATTGACCCGTCCGACCTCGCGACCTTCCTCGCCATTGCCCGCCACCGCAGTTTTCGCGCGGCGGCGACCGAGCTCGGCGTGACGCCATCGGCGCTGTCCCACGCTTTGCGCAATGTCGAAGAGCGGCTCGGTCTGCGCCTCGTCAACCGCACCACCCGGAGCGTCGCGCTCACCGAGGCCGGCGAACGTCTGTTTGCCCGCATCACGCCGGCCTTTCGCGATATCGACGACGCGCTCGAGGACCTCAACAATTTCCGCGGCAAGCCCGCCGGCACGCTGCGCTTCACCGCCGCCCGCCAGTCCGCGCAGCTGGTACTGCTGCCGATCGTGACGCGTTTCCTGAAATCATTCCCCGACGTCAGCGTCGAGATCGTCATCAACGACGCCCTGATCGACATGGTCGCGGCCGGCTTCGATGCCGGCGTGCGTTTCGGCGAGACCATTGCCGCCGACATGATTGCGGTCCCGATCGGCCCGCGGCACCGTTTTGCCGTGGTCGGCACGCCCGGGTTCTTCAAATCGCGCAAGCCGCCCACCACGCCGCGCGACCTGAAAGGCCTGCCCTGCATCCGCTACCGTTTCACCTCAGGCGCGCTCTATCATTGGGAATTCGAGCGCGGCGGCATCGAGCTCGCGATCGACGTCGCGGGACCGCTGACGATGAACGACCAGGATCTGATGGTCGATGCGGCGCTCGACGGCGCTGGGCTTGCCTACGTGTTTGAGGCGCAGGTCGAAGCGCTGCTCGCCAAGCGTAAGCTGGTTCGCGTGCTCGCCGACTGGTGCCCGGCCTATCCCGGCTTCTTCCTGTACTATCCAAGCCGTCGCCAATTGCCCGCAGCGCTGCGCGCATTCGTGGATTTTGCGAGGGCGCCCGCCAAGTAGTGAGCTGCGTAGCCCGGATGGAGCGAAGCGCAATCCGGGATTCGTGCCACGTGCGCCAGCGGCCCCGGATTACGCTCCGCTCCATCCGGGCTACGGACCTACTACGAGGACGGAGGAGCGAACCTTACTCCTCCGCAATCCAGATACCCCGGTCGCTCAAAGCGGTCAGTACGGCCTCGATGTCTTCCGGTTCCAGCCTGGTGGACGGCATCAGTTCGTTCAGTTGATCGAACGTGACATACCCAGTCTTCTCCGCCAGCAGCGCGGCTTTCCGCACAATCTCAGACCAATCCATTCAGCCCTCCTGAAAATGGGGTACCTACTCTATGGAATGATCTGATGGTCTTGGCTGCGTAGCCCTACTTCCCCGTAAACACCGCCTTGCGCTTCTCGATGAAGGCCTGCACGGCTTCCCTGTGATCAGCAGTCGTGGTCAGGCGGATCAGCCGTCCGGCTTCGTGGTCGCGAGCGGTCTCGAAATCGAACAACAGCGCCTCGTCGAGATTGTCCTTCATGTAGCGCAGCGCCTGACGCGGGCCTTCGGCGAGCGACTTGGCCAGCGCAAAGGCCTCGTCTTGCAGCCTGTCGTCGGGTACGACGCGGTTGACGAGGCCGATGGCCTCTGCGCGCGCGGCGTCGACGCGATCACCGGTGAACAGCAGTTCGCGGGCCCGCGCGGTGCCGACCAGCCGGGTCAAGAGCCAGGCGATGCCGTAGTCGCCGCTCAGCGCGATGCGGGCGTAGCCGGTGGCGACGAAGGCCGATTGCGCGGCGATGCGGATGTCGCAGGCCATGGCAATGGCGAGCCCGGCGCCGACCGCGGGGCCGGGCAGGGCGGCGATGGTCGGCTTGCGTACCGACACCAGCGCGCCGGTGAGCAGCCGCTGCCGCTCCTGGAGGTCGGCGACCTTGTCGTCAAACGACATCTCGAGCTTCTTGGGATCGCGATGCGCGCCCATGCCCTTGACGTTGCCGCCGGCACAGAAGGCCGCGCCCGCGCCGGTGATCAGAAGCGCGCCGACTTCGGGGCTCTCGCCGCAGGTGCGGATCATCGTCCGCAGCGCCGGCGTCAAGGTGTCCGACAGCGCGTTGCGCGCCTCCGGCCGGTTCAGCGTGATCACCGCGACGCGGTCGCGGATGACGCAGAGGAGTTCGTTGGTGCCGGTATCGATGGTGGTTTCGGTGGTCATATTTCCCGCCCTTGTCGGGTGGGCAAAGCGTAGCGTGCCCACCATCTGTTTGTTCATTCATGGCGGTGGGCACGGCGCTATGCGCCTTTGCCCACCCTACGACAGCTCAACTCAAAACTTCTCCACCCAGGGCCGCAGCTCCAGCTCCCAGCTCCAGGCGCTGCGCGGCTGTTGCAGCACGTTCCAGTAGCTCTCCGCGATCGCGTCGGGATCGAGCATCGAATCCGGCTTGTCGGCGGGTTCGGTCCGCGCCGCGCTGCGGATGCCGCCGTCGATCACGAAATGCGCGATGTGGATGCCCTGCGGCGAGAGCTCGCGCGCCAGGCTCTGCGCCAGCCCTCGCAGCGCGAACTTGCCCATCGCGAACGAGGCCGACTGTGCATACCCCTTGACGCTCGCCGAGGCGCCGGTGAACAGGATCGCGCCGTGCTTGTTCGGCAGCATGCGCTTGGCCGCCTGCTGCGCCACCAGGAAGCCGCCATAGGCGCTGATCGCGATCGCCTGCGCGACATCGGCCGGAACGAGATCGACGAACGGCCCGCGCGTGCGGCCGCTGGCGTTGTAGACGACGAGCTCGGGCGTGCCGAGCTCGCGTTCGACCAGGCCGAACAGCCGCTCGACCTCCTCAGGTTCGGTGGCGTTGCAGGCATAGGCCTTGGCGCCGGTCTCGCTACAGAGCGCGCCTAATTTCTCGATCTTGCGCGCGGCCAGCGCGACGCGGATGCCTTGCGCAGACAGCAGCCGAGCAAGCGAGGCGCTCAGGCCTTCGCCCGCGCCAACGATGAGGGCGATCTTGTATTTCGGATGTTCCATGGCGTGATCTCTCGGAGACGGGAAGCCGCTGATCTATGCATCCGCCGCGCGGACAACCAGCCGGGTCGGTCATAATTCCGCAGAGCGAATTGCTCCTTCACGGCGATCATGCCTCCCTGACAATTTGCGGCTTTATCCGACTTTGCGACTGGAGCATGATCGACATCATCCCAAGCGGCAAGCGATAAGAATTGCCGTCGGGCGGGAACGAAGAGGACGATCATGCACAAGCCGGTCACAGGTGAGCCAAAAAGTGTCGCGGCCGCACCATCCGGTCTGCTGGCGCCCGATACATCAGGCATGAATTTCTATCGCGCCGATCCGGCGCTGACTGATCTGTTGCGTATCCATCTGCCGGATACGCTGTTCCGCCACATCGAGCCGCATCTCAATCGCCTCGGCGAGCTCGCCGGTGGCCATCTCGACGATTGCGCGCGGCTCGCCGACCGGCACACGCCGGTGCTGCACCAGCGCGACAAGTTCGGCCGCGACATGCAATGGATCGAATATCACCCGGCCTATCGCGAGCTGGAGAATGCCGCGTTCGGCGAGTTCGGCATCCACGCGCTTTCGATCCGCAAGGGCATCATGGGCTGGCCCGACAAATATCCCGTCGTGGCCAAGCACGCCTTCACCTTCCTGTTCAACCAGACCGAATTCGGCATGGGCTGCCCGATCAACGTCACCGACGGCTGCGCAAAGCTCTTGGCGAATTTCGGCAGCGAGGCGCTGAAGGCGAAATATCTCGACGGCCTGACCCAGACCGACATGAGCAAGCTGACCCAGGGCGGCCAGTTCATGACCGAGAAGGAGGGTGGCTCCGATGTCGGTACACTGACCACGCGCGCCGTGCAGGAGGGCGACCATTGGCGCCTCCATGGCGAAAAATGGTTCTGCTCGAACGCCGATGCCAAGGTCGTGATGCTGCTGGCGCGCCCCGAAGGCGCTGGCCCCGGCACGCGCGGCGTCGGCCTGTTCCTGATGCCGCGCTTCCTCGACGACGGTTCGCAGAACCATTACCGGATCGTGCGCCTGAAGGACAAGCTCGGCACGCGCTCGATGGCCTCGGGCGAGATCAAGCTCGAAGGCGCGATCGCCTATGCGGTCGGCAAGCTCGACCGCGGCTTCGTGCAGATGGCCGAGATGGTGAACTCGTCGCGGCTCTCCAATGGCGTCAAATCCACCGCGCTGATGCGCCGCGCCTATCATGATGCGATGACGGTCGCCAAGAACCGCGTGGTGTTCGGCAAGCGCATCATCGACCTGCCGCTGGGACGGCGGCAGATGCTGAAGATCATGCTGCCGGTCGAGCAGGCGCTGTCGATGAGTTTTCTGACCGCCGACGCACTCGACCGCGCCGAGGCTGGCAGTCAGGATGCTGCGGCGCTGCTGCGCATCCTCACGCCGACGCTGAAATTCCGTGCGACGCGCGATGCGCGCAAGGTTTGCGGCGATGCGCTCGAGATGCGCGGCGGTATCGGTTATATCGAGGAATTTGCCACGCCCCGCCTGCTGCGCGACGCCCATCTCGGCTCCGTCTGGGAAGGCACCGGCAACATCGTCGCCATCGATGCGCTCCGGCGCGCGGTCGGCCGCCACGGCGCCGAATCCGCGCTATCAGCCGATCTGCATGCGCGGCTCGATGATAGCGTGTCGGTCCCGCAGGCCTGGCGCGACAATTTGCGCGGTCTCGTCGATCGCGCCGTCGGCTTCGCGCGCGAGGTCGCGGGCAATTCCGAGAACGAGGCCGATGCGCGCCGCGCGACGAGCTTGCTCTATCACGTCGCGAGCGCGGTCGCGCTCGCCTGGGAAGCGCATCGCATCCACGAAATGCGCGGCGATGCGCGCCGGCTGCTGCTGTCGCGGCTGGTGATCGACCATCGCGTGGCGCCGAGCGATCCGTTCCGGCTGACGGAAAATGCCGCGCAAGCGAAGATCGCAGCGCTGCTGCTCGGGGATCGCGACGCCGGCATGAGCGAGGTTGGCGAACTGGTTCTGGCAGCGTAGGCTGCACTCCACGCTCAAACCAAAAGAAGCGATAGGGAGTGCTCGATGAAGGCCGCCGTCCTTTATGAAGTCAATCAGCCGCTGGTCATCGAGGATGTCAGCCTGCCGAAGCCGGGCCCACGCGAGGTTTTGATCCGCACGGCGGTCGCCGGCCTCTGTCACTCCGATCTGCACTTCATGGAAGGCCTGTATCCGCATCCGCTGCCCGCGGTGCTCGGGCACGAGTCCGCCGGCATCGTCGAGCAGGTCGGCTCCGACGTCACCTATGTGAAGCCGGGCGATCACGTCGTGACGTGCCTGTCGGTGTTCTGCGGCACCTGCGACAACTGTACCACGGGCCGCACCGTGCTCTGCACCGACACCACCGTAAAGCTGTTGCCGGGCGCCTCCAACCGGATGCAATGGTCGAAGCCCGAGAAGTTGCACCAGTTCCTCAACCTCTCGTCGTTCGCCGAGCAGATGCTGGTGCACGAGAACGCCATCGTCAAAATCCGCAAGGAGATGCCGCTCGATCTCGCCGCGCTGATCGGCTGCGGCGTCATCACCGGCTACGGCGCGGTCGTGAACACGGCGAAGGTGACGGCCGGCGAGACCGTGGCCGTGATCGGCTGTGGCGGTGTCGGCATGGCCGCGATCAACGGCGCGCAGATCGCCGGCGCCGGGCGCATCATCGCCATCGACACCAATCCGGCAAAGCTGCAGCTTGCGACCAAGCTGGGCGCGACCGACATCATCAATCCCACCGACGGCGACGTCGTGAAGCAGGTGCGCGACCTCACCAATGGCGGCGTGCATCATTCCTTCGAGGTGCTCGGCCGCAAGGAGACCGCGGAGCAGGCTTTTGGCATGCTGGCGTCCGGCGGCACGGCCACCATCGTCGGCATGATCCCGTTCGGTCAGAAGATCGAGCTGCACGGCTTCGACTTCCTGCGCGAGCGCAGGATCCAGGGCTCGTCGATGGGCTCCAACCATTTTCGCGTGGACATGCCGAGGCTGGTTGATTTCTACCTGCGCGGCCGGCTGCACCTCGAGGATTGGATCTCGGCCAAGCTGAAGCTCAGCGAGATCAACGAGGGCTTTGCCAACATGAAGGCCGGCAAGACGCTGCGCAGCGTGATTGTGTTTGATAGCTAGCAACCGCAATGACGGTGTCATCGCCCGCGAAAGCGGGCGATCCAGTACTCCGCGGCGGAAGCTGTGTGAACCGACTATTGCCGCGGCGTACTGGATGCCCCGGTCAAGCCGGGGCATGACAGCGGAGTGTGAGGATGGCTGACCTCAACTCACCGCGACACGTGCGCTGATACCGCGAGCCACGTCCCGTTCTTCTTCGTCCAGCAATCGGTGTACCGCCCCGTCGCCTGCCGGCCGTCGGCGGTGGTGTAGCTGGTGGCAGCGTGGATGATGGCAAAATCGCCCATGATGCGGATGATGACATCATGCGCATGCAGATTGCGGATTGCGATCGGCCGTGCCGTCTGCTCCAGGAAGGCGGCGCGGTCGACCAATGTCTTGTCGGGATTGGAGCAAAAGAACTCCGGCGCGAGGATTTCGTCGAAGCGTTTAACGTCGCAGTTTTGCACGGACGCGACATAGTCGTGGTTGAGCGCGGTGAGCTGGTCGAGGTCTTGGCTCATGACGTTTCTCTCCCTCTATGTTATTTTACTCCGTCATTGCGAGCGTAGCGAAGCAATCCAGAAATGTCTCCGCGGATGCAGTCTGGATTGCTTCGTCGCAAGGGCTCCTCGCAATGACGGGAGGCACTAGTCATTGAACAAAGGGGGCGGCACGAACCCGCCGAATTCGCGCTCGATCAGCTCGGCGAGCTTGAGCGGCGTGCGGTCTTCCAGCCACGGGCCGACGATCTGCACGCCGATGGGCAGTCCATCAGGCGCAAAGCCCGTCGGAATCGCGGTCGAGGGCAGACCGGGGAGCGTCGCGATGCCCGGCCAGGCGAGCTGGTCGGGATAGACGTGCTCCTTGCCGTCGATCTTGATCCGGCGCTTTTCCTGCTCTGGCGAATGGTCGTGCGGATAGGCCGCCGTCGGCATCACCGGGCAGATCACCGCGTCGAACGACTTGAACAGCTCGCGCCATTGCGCGCGAAGGCGGGTGCGCCCGCCGTTGGCCGCCTGCCAGTCGCGATGGTTGAGCGCGATACCGCGCAGCCGTTCCGCGGCCAAGCTGTTGTCACCCTCTGGCAACGCCGCTGCTGCCGCTTTCGCGCCAGCATAGATGTCGGGCGCGAAAGTCGAGCCGAGGAACGACATCAGCATGCGCATATAGAGCCGCGTGGAGGCCGCGAAATCCGGCAGCAGCGGGCTGTTGCGCTCGATTTTGACGCCAGCCTTGGCGAGATTGTCGGCCAGCCGGTTGATGGTGCCGCGCACCGCCGTGTCGGTCGGCATCACCGGATCGGTGTCGATCACCAGCACGCGGAAATCCCTGAACGCCGTGTGCCGCGCCGCCGGCAGCTCGAGCCGGTAGGCGAGGCCAGCGTCGATCGGATCGGGCCCGGCCATCACGTCGAGCACAAGCGAAAGATCGGCGGCGCTACGCGCCATCGGGCCGATCACCGAGAGGTCACGCTCGAACGGCAAAGGCGGCAGCGGCGGCGGCGTGTGGCCGCGCATGGCGACGAGACTGAAGGTCGGCTTGTGCGCATAGATGCCGCAATGGAAGGCCGGCACACGCAGCGAGCCGCCGATGTCGGAGCCGATCGACAGCGGGCCATAGCCCGCGGCGAGCGCGGCAGACGAGCCGCCAGACGAACCACCGGGTGTGCGGCCGAGATCGTAGGGGTTGTTGGTGGTGCCGTAGATGTCATTGTAGCTCTGCCAGTCGCCGAGCCCGAGCGGCACGTTGGTCTTGCCGACGATGACGGTGCCGGCGTCCTTCACCCGCGTGATTGGCAGTGCGTCTTCCTTCGCGACAAAATCCTTCTGCGCGGGAATGCCCCAGGTCGTGGGCAGGCCGGCGACGTTGTAGGATTCCTTCACGGTGATTGGGAGGCCGAGCAGCGGCTTCCGCTCGCCGCGCGCCCGCGCCGCGTCCGCGTCCCGCGCGGCGCTCAGCGCGCGGTCGAAATCCCGGACGCAGATCGCGTTGACCTTGCCGTCGTGACGTTCGATGCGATCAATCGCATCCTGCGTGAGCTCGACCGCGGAGACCTTCTTTGCGGTCAACGCGGCCGACAGCTCGACCGCGCTCTTGTAACTCCATTCCGTTTTCGCCACGACATGCTCCTGCGCTTCCCTGATGGGATGATGCGCAGTTTGACCGAATGCCGCAACCGCCGTTTGATCGCGATTGATATGTGGCTAGCTGTCATCGCGGGAAGGTCCAGCAACAAGTCGGCCGTCATCGCCCGCGAAGGCGGGCGATCCAGTATTCCAGAGACCCGCATTGGAGAACTCGCTCTCACCACATCCGCCGCGGCGTACTGGATGCCCCACCTTCGCGGGGCATGACACCGAGGTAGCTACGCCGCCCCGATCAATATCCCCACCGCGAGCACGATGGCGCCGCCGAGCACGATTTGGAACACGGCCTGGAGGAACGGGGTGTCCATGTAGCGCGCGCGGATGAAGGCGATTGCCCACAATTCGAAGAACACGACGACGCCGGCGATTCCCGTCGCGATCCAGAATGCGTTCGGCCAGCTGTCTGGGACGAGATAAGGCAGGGTGTGGCCGAGCCCGCCGAGCGTCGTCATCGTGCCGCAGGTGATGCCGCGCAGCCATGGCGAGCCGCGTCCCGTGAGCGAGCCGTCATCGGACAGCGCCTCCGCAAAGCCCATGCTGATGCCGGCGCCGATCGAGGCGGCGAGGCCGACCAGAAACGTCTGCCAGTTCTGGTGGGTGGCGAAAGCCGCGGCGAACAGCGGCGCCAGCGTCGAGACCGATCCGTCCATCAGGCCGGCGAGGCCCGGCTGCACATATTGCAGCACGAACATGCGCCGTCGCGTGCGGTCTTCCTCGGCGCGCACGTCGGGCTTCAAAATCTCGTCGGTGAGCGCGACGGCGCGGTTCTCGTGATGCTTTTCCTCCTCGGCGAGATCGCCGAGCAGGCGGCGCACGCCGACATCCTCGGCCTGCTCGGCGGCCCGCGCGTAGAAGCGCTCGGCCTCGAGCTCCATGGTCTCGACCTCTTTCCGGATGGTGTCGAGCGGCAGGTTTTTCGTCAGCCAGATCGGCCGCCGGCGCAGAAAGCCTTTGACGTTCTCGCGGCGGATCGGCGGCAGGTGCTGGCCGAAGCGTTCCTCATAGAGTTTCAGCAGCCGATGCCGGTGGCCGCGTTCCTCCTCGGCCATCTCCTCGAAAATCTTCGACGTGTCCGGGTAACGCTCGCGCAAGTCCTCGGCGAAGGTCATGTAAATGCGGCTGTCCTCCTCCTCGGAGGAGATCGCGACCGCAAGCACCTCGCGCTCGGTCAGTTCGGCAAAAGTCTTCACGGCGGACCTGTTTAATAGTTTAGAATTATTCTAAACTATATAAGGCGCCGGGGTTCCCGGGTCAAATCAGGCGACTTTTGCGAGGAACTCGAGCAGCAAGCGGCTCACCTCGGCCGGCTGTTCCTGCTGCACCCAATGGCCGGCGCCGTCGACGAGATGGCAGCCGAGCATCTTCGTGCAGCCGCGCCCCTGCATCGCTTCGAACACGCCGGGGCGCTGATAGGTGCCCCAATCCTGCTTGCCCGAGATGAAGCAGGTGGGCACGTCAATGCTGCGGCCCGCAAACAGCTGCATCTCGCTGTTGAGCATGCCCGAGGTGCCGTAGCGGTACCATTGCAAGCCCCCCTGGAATCCGGTGCGGCCGTATTCGGCGCTGTAATAGGCGAGGTCGCTGTCCGGCAGCCATTGGTTGGCGGCGATCGCGGCCGGCGAGGGCATCTCCTTCGCAACCGTCTCCGCCATCGTCTCGCCGGCGTCCATCACGTAGTAGGTCGGCAGTTTTGCGAGTTCGCCCGCGGACCACGACGTCAGCGGATATGGCTTGTTGTCGGTCCAGTCCGCACTCTTCTGGTGATAGTAGGCGCGCAGGAAATCGTGCACGCCCTGCGGCGCGTGCTGCATGTCGGCGTTGGCCGGGCGCGTCGCGTAATACCATTGATAGTGTTTGCGCGGGCGCGGCAGCGCGGCGAGCTCGCGATGCACGGGGTCTTCTGCTGGCGGCTTTGCCGGACTGTCGACGGTGCCAAACGGCATCGGCGGCGCTCCGCCGAACGGCGCGCTCATCAGCGTCACCGAGCGAAACACGTCGGGCCGGATCAGGGCGCACCAGGCCGCAACCGGGCTGCCGAAATCATGCCCGGCGAGATCGACCTGCCTGTAGCCGAACGCCGACACCAGGGCGAGCGCGTCGCGCACGAGGTTGAGGAGCGAGAACGGCGTGAGATCGCCGTCGTAATCCGCGGTCCATCCCGTGGTGCGGCCATAGCCGCGCTGGTCCGGCGCGATCACGTGATAACCGGCCGAGGCCAGCGCCGGCATCACCTTGCGCCAGGAGAAGGCGAGCTCAGGAAAGCCGTGCAGCAAGAGGATGCAGGGCCGCCCCTTGGTCTCGAAGCCGGCTTCGAGCACGTGCATGCGCAAGCCGTTGATGCCGTCGACATAGCGCGAGCGGATGCCGGCGGGGAGAGGGACGTCGGGGAGGTCGGCCATTTTTTGTTTCCTCGTCATGGCCGGGCTTGTCCCGGCCATCCACGTTTTTGTTGCCGTTGATTGTAAGAACGTGGATGCCCGGGACAAGCCCGGGCATGACGGAAGCCGGGCGATTGCCGCGCGCTACACCGCCGCACACACGAACGCGCTGCCCTTGCGCCTGATCTTCCCGACCGACGGCGAGGGGAAATGCGCGGTGCAGCACAGCGTGTCGGTGTCGCAATAGCGCTCGAGAAAGCTGCGGCGCGTTTTCGCCGCCGCGGCCGGGTCGACGTCGAACTTGATCGACAGCTCCGGATAGAGCGTCTGCAGCGGCGAATGCATGAGGTCGCCGGAGAACACGGCGTCGTCCTTGCCGCGGCCCATCGTGATGGCGATATGGCCGGGCGTATGTCCCGGCGTCGGCAGGATGCGGACGTGATCGCCGATCTGGTGATCGTTGCCGACCAGCTCGTGGCGCCTGGCCTCGACCACCGGCAGCACGCTGTCAGCGAAAGGCGGGATCTCCGCCTTCGCGTTCTGCTCGGACCAGTGATCGAATTCCTGCTTGGCAAAGAGGTAGCGCGCCTTGGGGAAGGTCGGCACCCAGCGGCCGTTCTCGAGCCGCGTGTTCCAGCCGACGTGATCGACATGCAGATGCGTGCACATCACGAAATCGATGTCGTCGACCGCGAACCCGGCGGCGTTGAGTCCGCGCAAGTACGTATCGTCGGTCTTCATGTTCCATTTCGGCCGCTGCGGGCGCGGCTTGTCGTTGCCGATGCAGCTGTCGATCAGGATGGTGTGATGCGGCGTCTTCACAACATAGGACTGGAAGCACAGCAGCAGCACGTCCTGCTCGTCCAGCGCCTTGGCCTGCCGCATCCATGCCCGGTTCTCGGCTAGGACCTCAGGCGTCAGTCCCGGCAGCATCTCCAGCGCCGGCACGAACGAGGTTTCCTGCTCGATGACGCGATGGATGGTGAGATCGCCGACGGTGAATTTCAGGCTCATGCTCGCTTCCCTTGCGCTCACCGTGCATCGCGCACGGATGGAATGACGATGTTGGAGAGGATGTCGATCGCGGCCAGCCCTTCCTTCGGCTGGCCGTATTGGGCAGCGGTGGTCATCATGACGAGATCAAGCTCGGGCACGATGAAGATGCGCTGGCCGCCCCAGCCGAAGGCAGCAACCCATTTGATTTCCTTGTCACCGGCGAGCGAGCGGCCCATCCACCATTGATAGCCGTAGAACATCGTGCTGCCGAAATAGCCGATCGCCTGGAAGCGCGGCGTGGTAGATTGTGCGATCCAGTCGGCCGAGACGATCTGCCGGCCGTTCCACTGGCCGCGATTGAGCACGAGCTGGCCGATCTTCGTCGCATCGCGCGGCCGCAAGCGAAGGCCCGCGGCCGCTGCAATCTTGCCGTTCTTATAGGCTTTCCACTCCAAATCGCTGATCCCGAGCGGCTGGAACAGCACCTCGCGAGCAAATGCCTCCAGCGGCTTGCCCGAGACGCGTTCGAGGATGTTGCCGAGCAGTTCAGTCCCGCCGCCATTATAAGTCCACAGCACGTCGGGCGGCGCAGCGACTGGCTTTGCGAGCACATAGCCGATCGGATCGGCCTCAAAGGTGAGATGCGGCTCGTCGTTTTTCGGATCGGTCCAGGACCGTGCCTCGTCCCATTCAATGCCGGAGGACATCGTTAGCAGATGGCGCAGCGTGATGGCCTCCCAGCCCGCCTGCTTCGCCGCCTGATGGTCGGGGAAGAATTTGAGCACGGGCTCGTCGACGCCTTCGATCAGCTTGCGATCGATCGCGATGCCGACGAGCAGCGAAGCGACACTCTTCGATGCCGAACGCATGTCATGCTTCGTCGTCGCGGTAAATTCGTGCTGGCCGTCCGGTTGTCCCCAGGGTTGGTCGTAGCCGGGAAAATACTGCTCGAAGACGAGCTTGCCGTGGCGCACGACGACAACCGAATGGACCGAGGTCGCGCGTTGATCGAGCCGTGCAGCGATGCTGCAGAGCCGCATGCCTTCCATGCCAACGCTGTCGGGCGACGCAGTCGTCCACCCGTCGTCGATTGACGACGGCGATCCACAGGCGAGGTTTTGTCGTCCAGTCGCCATGCCGTCGGCCTGCACGGAAGTGGCTGAGACGGTCAACGCGAGCACGAGGCTCGCGCCGAGAATGCTGAGGCGGGGGAAGCGATCGCGCATCGTCCTTCTCCCCGCAGCCTAGTTTACGCCGCTGGAGGCACCGAGATCTTGACCGAGGGGCGCTCCAGCATCTTCTGGTGGAAGGCGTCGAGTTTCGGATAGGCCTTGCGCCAGCCGCAATCGGCGAAGCGGAAGTCGGCATAGCCGAGCACGCAGACGAGGCCGATCTGCGAGATGTCGAACGGGCCGTTCAAAACTTCGGGCATGTTCTCGAAGCGCGCCATGCCGGTCCAGGCCCGGTTCCAATGGTCGTCCGACCATGCCTGCCATTGCAGGCCCTGCGGCCGCACCATCTTCTCGTAGCGGCACAGCAGCATGGAATCGAGCATGCCGTTGATCAGGGAGTGATCGGTCTTGGCCTTCCAGCGCCGCGGGCCGTAATCGGGGATCAGGCTGCCGCCGGCCATCTCGTTGAGATATTCGACGATCACGTAGGAATCCAGAATGACGTCGCCGTCATTGGTGATCAGCACCGGCAGCTTCTTCAGCGGCGTGATGCGCGAATAATCCTCATTGACCGTGCCCGGCGCGACGGTCGCGGGCGTGAGCTCGATCTTGTCGATCAGCCCGAGCTCGATCGCGGCGATACGCACCTTGCGGGCGAAGGGCGAGGCGGCAGAGAAGGAGAGTTTCATGGGAAAATGTCCTACGCGGTGACCGGCAGTTGGTTATCGTCATTGCGAGCGAAGCGAAGCAATCCAGCCTGTCTCCGTGGAAATAGTCTGGATTGCTTCGTCGCTTCGCTCCTCGCAATGACGGGGAGAGGGCGGAGGCCTTACGCCGCCACAATCTCCTGGCGCTGCTCGCCGAGGCCTTCGATGCCGAGCGTGACGACATCGCCGACATTGAGGAAGGTCGGCGGCTTCATGCCGAGACCGACGCCGGGCGGGGTGCCGGTGGTGATGATGTCGCCCGGCAGCAAGGTCATGAACTGTGACACGTAGGAGACGCATTTGGCCATGGAGAAGATCATGGTCTGGGTCGAGCCGGTCTGGCGGCGCTGGCCGTTGACGTCGAGCCACATCGACAGGTTCTGCACGTCCTTGATCTCGTCCTTGGTGGCGAGCCACGGGCCGACCGGGCCGAAGGTGTCGTGCGACTTGCCCTTGGTCCACTGGCCCAGGCGCTCGGTCTGGAAGGCGCGCTCGGAGACGTCGTTGCAGACGCAATAGCCGGCGACGTAGTTCAGCGCATCGGCTTCCGAGACATACTTGGCGCGGGTGCCGATGATGGCGGCGATCTCGACTTCCCAGTCGAGCTTGGTCGAGCCGCGCGGCTTTTCGACCGCATCGTTCGGGCCGGACAGCGAGGTGTTGGCCTTCATGAAGATGATCGGCTCGGTCGGGATCGCGGCGCCGGTTTCCTTGGCGTGGTCGCTGTAGTTGAGGCCGATGGCGACGAATTTCGAGATGCCGGTGACGGGCGCGCCGAAGCGCGGCTTGCCGGAGACGGCGGGCAGGGAGGCCGGGTCAAGGCCCGCCAGCTTCTTCAGGGATTCCGGCGAATAGGCCTCGCCGGTCAGGTCCTTCACATGCGCCGACAGGTCGCGCAATTGGCCGGATTTGTCGATCAGGCCGGGCTTTTCCACACCCTTTTCGCCATAACGAACAAGCTTCATTCTCGTTTCTCCCTGGAGATGGACCGATCGGTTAAATAGCTTCATGGAACAGGGCGGCGGGAAATTCAACCGCTCAAAACGGGGCGCATTGCAGCCCTTCCTTTGTAGGGTGGGCAAAGGCGCGGAGCGCCGTGCCCACCAATTCTTTTTGATGGCCCGGTATGGTGGGCACGCGGAGCCTGTCATCGGGCGCGCATTCGCGCGACCCGGTGGCTTTGCCCACCCTACGATTGCAGCGCCACAAATTTGAACGCATCCCCGTCCCGCTTGATGTGCCCGGCCGAGAAATGGCCGCCGATCACCAGCGTCGGGGTATCGGCAAAGCGCGAGAACACCTTGTGCCGCGACGCGGCCGATTGGGCGGTATCGGTGTCGACGACCGAGCACCAGTCGAGATGCGCCATCTGGCAGGGATGATGGGCGACGTCGCCGCTGAGCAACCCTTGTTCGCCGCCGGACTCGATCAGGACGCTCATATGCCCGGGGCTGTGGCCGGGGGTCGGGATCACGCTGATCTCCTCGCAGAGCCGGTGATCGCTCGGGATCAACTCGGCCAGGCCCGCATCGACGACCGGCTTCACGGAATCGTTGAACACCGCGACCTTGTCCGGCTCGGCCGTATAGTCGCGCCAATATTCATACTCGGTCTTGCCGAACAGGTAGCGCGCCCTGGGGAAAGTCGGCACCCATTTGCCATCGACGAGCTTTGTATTCCAGCCGACATGGTCGACATGCAAATGCGTGCACAGCACGGTGTCGATGCTGTCAGGGGGAAAGCCCGCCGCCGTCATGGTCTCCAGAAACGGCGTGCTGCGGTTATTCCAGACCGGGACACCGCGGCCCTGCTTGTCGTTGCCAAGGCCAGTGTCGACCACGATGCGGCGCGTCGGCGTCTCCACCACCAGCGAGTGGATCGACATTTTCAGCCGGCCCTCCTCGGTGGCGAAATGCGGGATCAGCCAAGGCAGCTTCTGGATCTCGTCATTGGTCGCGGCCGGCAGGATGAAGCGGGTCGAGCCGACCGTCTCCATTTCCACGATCTTGGTGATTTTGACCTTGCCCACGGTCCACGGCATGCGGCGATCCCAATTTTCTTGCTTTCGCGAAAGATGCGGCCTTCCGCCGTCGAACGCAATGGATCATCTGTCGCGATGTTGCGTTATCGGGGGAACCCCGAGACAGCCAGAGAGAGCGACGATGCCAGAGCTTGCCATTTCCGCCGAGAAGGTCGCCTTCATCATCGAGAAGGCCCGCGAATTCGACGTCAAGGAGGCGGCGTCCGACCCCGACTCGGGGTCCAATCCCTCTGATGATGACGAGATCGACGTGCTCGAGGACACCAATTCCGACCCGGTCGCAGCCGAACTGTCCGGTTTCATCCGCGCGCTGAACGAGGACGAGCAGCTCGACCTCGTCACGCTGATGTGGCTTGGCCGCGGCGATGGCGAAGTGGAGGAGTGGGACGATCTGCGTGCCCGCGCCGCCGAGGCGCGCGGTGAATACAAGAACCCGCGTCGCGAAACGGTGCAATACCTGCTGGGTGAGCCGATGCTGGGCGATCTGCTCGCCGATGGCATGGACGAGCTCGGCATCGACTGGACCGACGAGCGGACCACGCCGGTATCCTAAGTCGTCACCGCGCGCAGTCGACGATCACGGTGCCGAGCTTGTCACCCTTCTCGACCGCGAGATGCGCCTGCGCAGTATCCGACAGCGCGAACTGCGCCGCGACGTTGTGAATGCGCGGCCCTGCCGCCAGCCATTTCGTGATATCGGCCTGGGCCGCCGCAAGCAGCGCGGGCGGTAGCGCGAACAAGACGAGCGAGCGGAGCGTGATGCACTTCTCCATCAGTTCGCGCATCGGCACCGTGGGTGTGCGGTTGCCGTTGGTGGCGTAGACGGCGATCGTCGAATTGAGCGCCATCAGCTTCAACGTCGTCGCGACGTTGCCGCCGAAATCGACATCGGCCACGCGATCGACACCACGTCCGCCGGTGAACGCCATAGCCTTGGCGACGACGTCCTCGTCCCTGTAATTGACCACGAGATCGGCGCCCGCGCGCCGGGCTTGCTCGCCCTTCATCGCCGAGCTGACTGTCGCGATCACCTGCGCGCCGCCCCATTTGGCGAGCTGCACGGCATAATGGCCAACCGCGCCGGCGCCGCCGGTGACAAGCACGGTCTTGCCGACGATCGGCCCATCCGCAAACAGGCTGCACCATGCGGTCATCGCGGGGATGCCGAGCGTTGCGCCTTCCGCAAAGGAAAGATGATCCGGCAGCGGCGTCACCAGCTGCTCGGCGAGCGCGATATATTCGGCCGCCGTGCCGAAGGCGCGGCCGTTGCGCTGGCCGTTGAACAGCCAGACCCGGTCGCCGACCCTGAAGCGCGTTACGCCGTCGCCGATCTGGTCGACGAAACCCGCGCCGTCGCTGTTCGGAATGAGGCGCGAAAATTCCATCGCGCGATAGCTGCCGCCGCGCCGGCCGACATCGGCCGGATTGACGCCGGAGGCCTCCAGGCGAATGCGAACTTCGCCTGGGCCAGCGACCGGCGTCGCCATCTCACCATAGGTGAGGACATCCGCCGCCGGTCCTGTTTGCTCGTACCAGACTGCTCTCACAGCGTTCCGGGGAAGGCGCCGCCGTCGAGCAAGATGTTCTGGCCCGTGATGAAGCCGGCCTTGGCGCCGCAGAGGAAGGCGCAGGCATAGCCGAACTCGTCGGGCTGGCCGAAGCGGCCGGCGGGGTTGAGCTTGGCGCGCTCGGCCAGGATCTGCTCCGGCGTCGTGCCGCGCTTGTCGGCCTCGGCCTTTGCGGTGCCGGTCAAGCGGTCGGTCTCGAACGGGCCCGGCAACAGGCCGTTGATGGTGACGTTGTTGATCACGGTCTTGCGCGACAGGCCGGCGATGAAGCCGGTGAGGCCGGCGCGCGCGCCGTTGGAGAGACCGAGGATGTCGATCGGCGCCTTCACCGCCGCCGAGGTGATGTTGACGATGCGGCCGAACTTGCGCGCCATCATGCCGTCGACGGTCGACTTGATCAGCTCGATGGGCGTGAGCATGTTGGCGTCGATCGCCTTGATCCAGTCGTCGCGGGTCCAGTTGCGGAAATCGCCGGGCGGCGGGCCGCCGGCATTGTTGATCAAGATGTCCGGCTCTGGGCAGGCCTTCAGCACGGCCTCGCGGCCGGCAGGCGTCGTGATGTCGCCGACGATTTCGGTGACCTTCACGCCCGGATAGGCCTTGCGGATGTCGTCGGCCGTCTTCTTCAGGGCTTCGGCGCCGCGCGCGGTCAGCGTGATGTCAACGCCGGCTTCCGCCAGCGAGATGGCGCAGGCGCGGCCGAGGCCCTTGCTGGATGCGCAGACGATGGCGCGGCGACCTTTGATCCCAAGATCCACTGTTTCACTCCCGTAATGTCAGGCAGGTTTTAGACGGGCCGCACTCTAGCCAATCGTGGCGCCGCTGATAAGGGAGGGGGCCGCGTCAAAATGCATGGCGCGGTCGCGCGGCGATGCAAATGTGCGGGCATGATCCCGAAAAGTGTGCAGCGGTTTTCCGAAAAGATCATGCCCAGACAATAAGCTAGATGCGCCGTTCCTGCTTGAGGCGGTCGATCGCGGCCGCGGCCTCCGGCGGCAATGTCTTGAAGCCCATCTTGCCGGCCGCCGAGAACAGCGGCCGCAGATGCGAACCGGCGAGGAACGGCGGCTGGCGGTTGGCCGGCACGATCTGGTCGAACACCAGCACCAGCGTGGTGGCGACGAGGCCGACCCTGACGGCGCCGAGTGCGGCGCCGGCGAGCCGGTCGCCGATCCCGGCTTCGCGTATCGTGTCGTTCAGCGCGAGGCGGCCGATATAACCAAGGAGCATGCCGACGACCACGAAGATGCCGAAGAACCAGATCCAGTTTTGCAGCAGCGGCGCGTTCGGATTGGTCGCGACCTGCGGCACGATCAACGGCATCAGCGCGACGGCGATGGGAGCGGCCAGGAGATAGGCGAGAATGGTCATTGCGCTGCCGAGCAGGCCGGTCCTGAAACCGAAGCCGATCGCGACGGCGAGTGCCGCATAGACCGCGAGATCGAAACTGTTCATGAGCGTCAGGCCTGCCTCGATGGAACGCTTGCGTCGTTGGAACGAATGAACGCCGGACCGATCATTCCGGTTTCAGATCGTTAAAATCGTCTGTATTGGTGGCTCCAAAGCTCAGGGAAAACACTCAAGGCAAGCGTCATGTCAGACTTATTCGACGTCAGTCAAGAAACCATCCTAGTGACGGGCGCGAGCCAGGGGCTGGGGCGGCAATTTGCCCGGGTTCTGGCGGACCATGGCGCGGCCGTCGCGCTCGCCGCGCGGCAGACCGACAAGCTGAAGAGCCTGGAGGAGGAGATCCGCGGCAAGGGCGGCCGCGCTGCCGCGGTCGCGCTCGACGTCACGGACATGTCATCGATCGCCAAGGCCGTGGATGCCACGGAAGCCGCGCTCGGTCCGATCACGGTGCTGATCAACAATGCCGGCATCGCCATCGAGAAGCTCGCGACCGAGCAGACCGAATCCGATTGGGACGCCGTGATCGGCGCCAATTTGAAAGGCGCTTATTTCCTCGCGACCGAAGTCGCGCGCCGCATGATCGCGCGCAAGCAGGAAGGCAACATCGTCAACATCGCTTCCGTGCTCGGCACCGGTGTGCTGAAGGCGGTGTCGCCCTATGCGATCTCCAAGGCCGGCATCCTCCAGGCGACCAGGGCGATGGCGCTGGAGCTCGCAGGCCAGAACATCCGCGTCAACGCGCTGGCGCCCGGCTATATCGACACGGAAATGAATCACGCCTTCTGGTCGACGCCCGCGGGCGAGCGATTGGCCAAACGCATCCCGCAGCGCCGCGTCGGCGCCGAGTCCGATCTCGATGGCGCGATCCTGCTGCTGGCCTCGAAGGCGTCGCGGTACATGACGGGGAGTGTCATCACCGTCGATGGTGGTTTCCTGCTGAATTGAGCCCCGCCGTCGTCCCGGGGCGCGCGTAGCGCGAGCCCGGGACCCATATCCCCAGGGAGATGTTTGGCGAAGACTCGGAGTTGCCATCTCGCCCCACAACATCTCCCTGTGATTATGGATCCCCTCGGTCGCGGGGACGACGGCGGAGAATTGGGTGGCGGCGTTGCGCTAACTCGCACGCACCTCCGCCCTGATCATATCCGCCGCCTTCTCCCCGATCATGATGGTCGGCGCGTTGGTGTTGCCACCGATCAAGGTCGGCATGATCGAGGCGTCGACGACGCGCAAGCCCTCGATGCCATGCACCTTCAGCTTCGGATCGACCACCGACATCGCATCGGTGCCCATCTTGCAGGTGCCGACGGGGTGATAGACGGTGTCGACGCGATTGCGCAGGATGGCGCGGATGTCGTCGTCCGTTCTCACATCGGACGTGAACATGTCCTTCTTCTGCAACGCGCGCAGCGCGGGCGTCTCCATCAGCCGCCGCGTGGTCTTGAAGCCCGCGACCATCGACTCGAGATCTTCCGCCTCGCCCAGAAAGTTCGGATCGATCATGGGTGCAGCGAGCGGATCGGCGCTTTTCAGCCATACGCTGCCGCGGCTCTTCGGTCTGAGCAGGCAGACATGGCACGAGAAGCCCGCTTCCTTGTGCTTCTTGCGGCCGTGGTCGTCGAGCATCGCGATGACGAAGTGCAGCTGGATGTCTGGCACGGCGAGGTCGGGCCTGGTCTTCAGGAAGCCGCCACACTCGGCGAAATTGGTGGTCATCAGGCCGCGTCGCTCCCGGCGATACCGCTGGATGGCGCGGAGCAGGGATGGCAACCGGCCGAGCGATGAATGAACGAAATGCGGATAGTCGGAGGCGTAGACGAACACGAAATCCGGATGGTCCTGCAGATTGCGCCCGACGCCCGGCAAATGATGTTCGGCGCCAATGCCGTGCGCGGCAAGCGCATCGCCATCGCCGACACCCGACAGCATCAATAGCTGCGGCGACTGGAAGGCGCCGCCGGCGAGGATCACCTCGCGGCGGGCGCGCAGCTGCTTGGTCTGCTTGCCCTGCACATATTCGATGCCGACCGCGCGCCCGCCTTCGAACAGGATCTTCGTGGCCTGCGCCCCGGTCTCGACGCGCAGATTCGCGCGCTTGTCCATGTAGGGCTGCACATAGGCGCGCGCCGCGCTCCAGCGCTCGCCCTTGTGCTGCGTCACCTGGTAGCTGCCGAGCCCTTCATGGTCCTCGGCGTTGAAGTCCTCGCGGATGCGGAACTGCGCCTCGCGCGCGGCCTGGTGGAAGACGTCATGGATCGGATTGTCCGAGCGCAGTCTGTTGACATGCAGCGGGCCGTCCTTGCCGTGATACTCGCCGTCGAAATCGGAATTGTTCTCCGAGCACTTGAAATAGGGCAGCACGTGGGCGTACGACCAGCCGGCATTGCCGAGCGAGGCCCAGTGGTCGTAGTCCGATTTGTGGCCGCGGATGTAGACCATGGCGTTGATCGCCGAGGAGCCGCCGAGGCCTTTGCCGCGCGGTTGATAGCCGATGCGGCCGTTCAATCCCTTCTGCGGCACGGTATCGAAGGCCCAGTTGGCCGCGCTGTATGGCAAAGCGAGCCCGAATGGCGTGGTGATCCGCCAATTGTCGTTCCGTCCGCCGGCATCGAGCAGCGCCACGGATGTCGCCGCATCCTCCGACAGCCGCCCCGCCACCGCGCAGCCGCCGGAGCCCGCGCCCACGACGACGAAGTCGAATGTGTCAGTCACTGATGTTCCCCCCTCTGCATTTTCTTCTCGTCATTGCGAGCGAAGCGAAGCAATCCAGACTGTCCCCGCGGCGGGATTCTGGATTGCTTCGCTTCGCTCGCAATGACTGAAAGCTACGACATGAACCGCATCAACTTCTCCAGCCGCGCGATCTTGCCGCCGTAGGGCGGATAGAGATCGGCGAGGCGGTTGAACTTGGAGCGATAAAACACCGGCTTCAGTTTGCTGAACGTGCGAAAACCCCATTCGCCGTGATAGGCGCCGGTGCCGGACGCGCCGACGCCGCCCATCGGCTGGTTGGCTTGCGCGAAGTGGAACAGGCAGTCGTTGACGGTGACGCCGCCGGAGATCGTGCGCGACAGCACCTCGTCGCGGGCGGCGCGATCCTTGCCGAACCAGTAGAGCGCGAGCGGCCGGTCGCGGGCGTTGACGAAAGCGATCGCCTCCGCCGGATCGCGATAGCCCAGCACCGGCAGAACGGGGCCGAAAATCTCTTCCTGCATCACCGCCATCGCCTCGGTCGCGCCGACGATCAGCGTCGGCGGGAACTTGCGGTGTGCTTTCCAGTTCGGATCGTCCGCTTTCGCCGGTTGCAGGATTTTTGCGCCGCGCTGCGCAGCATCTGCCACGAGTCCTTCAAGCCGCGCATAATGCCGGTCGGAGATGACGGAGGTGTAGTCCTTGTTGGCGGGATCGGTGCCGAACATGCGCCGCATCTGCGCGCGCACTTTTTCGGCGAAGGCCTGCAACGAGCGCTCGGGCACCAGCACATAGTCCGGCGCGATGCAGGTCTGCCCGGCATTGAGCAGCTTTCCGTAGGCAATGCGCTCGGCCGCCTCCTCGAGATCGGCGGAGGCGTCGATGATCGCCGGCGACTTGCCGCCAAGCTCGAGCGTTACGGGCGTGAGATTGCGCCCGGCGGCCTCCGCGACCAGCCGGCCGACCCGGGTCGAGCCGGTGAACACCAGATGATCGAAGGGGAGGTGTGCGAAGGCTTTTGCGATTTCGTCCTCGACGCCTGTCACCAGTAGCTCGGTGGCATCGAATTTCGCGGCCACCGACTCCTTCAGCAGCACTGAGAAGTGCGGCGAGAGTTCGCTCGGCTTGATCATGACACGGTTGCCGGCGGCGATCGCGCCGATCGCGGGCGCAAGCGTGAGCTGGAGCGGATAATTCCAGGGCGCGATGATGCCGACGACGCCGAGCGGCTGCGGGATCAGCCGGTTGCGCGCGGGCAGGAATTGCAGCGCGGTGGCCACTCGCTGCGGCGCCATCCAGCTCTTCAGGTGCTTGGTCGCATGCCGGATCTCGGAGAACACCAGCATCGTCTCGGCAATAGTGGTCTCGACGGCCGAGCGGTGGCCGAAATCGGCCGAGATTGCCTGCCGGAATCGCTCCTCGTTGTCGGCGACCACGGTGCGCAGCCGCGCCAGCCGGTCGAGCCGCTCGGCCAGGTCGGGCGCCGGCTCGGCCCGCGCCCGCGCGACCATGGCCTCGAAGGCATCCTTCAGCGCCGGGAGTGGCGCGCTCGCCAAGGGGCGGTCCAAGGTATGGTCCATGGGTGGTCTCCCCTGAAAACGACGTTTGCCCCCGGTTTTGTTGCCCGCAAGCTGGCCCTTTGTGGAACTTCTGGCAAGAGCGCACCAAACGGGCCGGAAATCGGCCCAACTCACTGTCATAAAGTCGAAAAAAACGTCCCCGCGGCCCTTTCCAAAGGCAGCCCGGGTTGGTACATACGCCTCGCACCCGAGGGGCTTTGCCCCGGGGTTGCCTTCCAAGGAAGCCTTTGGGACGCGAGAGCAAGCCACGCGAATAGCGCCGGCCCTCATTCATCGTCCCCGGCATTTCGGCGAAGGCGCGCAAAGGTTTAACGCGGGGTGGAGCAGCCCGGTAGCTCGTCAGGCTCATAACCTGAAGGTCATAGGTTCAAATCCTATCCCCGCAACCAAGTTCGGACTTTTACCGGTTCCGATACGAAAATGGCCCGCATCACGCGGGCCATTTTTGTTTTGGTGGGGCGGGCGCCTACCGTCTCAGGTCACGACGAGTCCCTCGGTCAGTGCGGCCTTCCTCAGATAGGTAAGCGAACCACGCCGAACTTCGCCGGTTGGGCCGGGCGTCGCGGCAATTGCGATCTCTATTCACCACTCAATTGAGTGCGCCATCACCAGAATTCTCATCAGTGCCTTCCAGGGGACCGGCCGCGAACGGAATGAGCAACAGTCCGAGCAGCGCCACGCAAGCGAGGAGGGCCCAGGCTTCGTTGGCGCTGAGCGCGAACGCGGCCTTTTCGACCATGGGACGCAGATAGGCTTCAACCGTGGCATCGGAGACCTGCGGAGGGCGGTGGGTAAACAGCGTGACGTCAAGCCCGATCGCCTGAGCCGCAGTCACATCGCCCGCAATCAGGCGCTCGCGCAAAGCGTCGGCGTGCCCGCCGGTGCGCCCGTAAAGGATCGTATCGATCAGCGCGATGCCGATTGCGCCCCCAAGGTTTCGCATCAGGTTGAACAGGCCGCTTGCGTCGGGTACCCGTGATGCGGTCAGCGAACCCAACGCCAGCCGGGTCGGAGGCAGCAGGCAAAACATGATCGCAACGCCGCGCAAGACTTGCGGCCAGAACATTTCTTGAAAGTCGGCGACACGGCTCTCGAATGCACTGCAACCCAGCCCGATCGCGAACAGACCAAACCCCGCCGCCGACAACCAGCGGGGATCAAACCTGCTTTCCAGCAGGCCCGCAATCGGCGCGGTGGCAAGCTGCGCAACGCCGGTGACGAGCATGATCGTGCCGATTTCAAATGCGTCATGATGTCGAACATAGGCGAGGAAGACCGGCATGAGATAGACCGAGCCGAACAATCCAACTCCGAGGAAGAAGCTCAATGCGCAACCGATTGCAAACGAGCGCGATCTAAAGGTTGACAGTTCGACCACCGGATGCGCGGCCCTGAGTGTTCGGATGGCGAAGACGGTTGCCGCGGCAGCACTCAAGACGATCAGGATGGAGCAGAATGGAGAAAGCCACCCGCGTTGCGGGCCTTCCTTCAGACCGATCTCCAGGCATGCAAGCGAAACCGCAAGAAGTCCGAGAGACGGCACGTCGAGTGTAGCCAGATCAGAAAGCCGGGGTCGTTCGCGCGGCAGCAGCATTGGCGTGGCGAGTGCGGCGACCACCCCAGGAGCGACATTGATCAGAAACAGCCAATGCCAGGACCAGGTGTCGGTGATCCAGCCACCGACCACCGGCCCGACCGTGGGCGCCAGCACGGCCATGATGCCGGCCATGGTGGTGGCAACGGGATGCAAACGGATCGGAAACAGCAGAAAGACAGCGGAAAAAACCGCCGGAATCAGCACGCCGCCAGCGAAACCCTGAAGCACGCGGAAGCTGACAAGCGTCGTAAAACTGCTGCTGAATGCGCAGCCGATGGAGGCAAGGGTAAAGAGGCTGATCGCAATAACGAACAGCCATCGCAGCGTCAGAACGCGCGTAAGCCACCCGGTCAGTGGAATGGCGATGATCTCGGCGATCAGATACGCGGTTTGAATCCAGCTCATCGCCTCTCGCGATATGGCGAGTGTACTCTGGATCGTGGGTAGCGAAGTGGCGACGACCTGAATGTCGAGGATCGCCATGAACATGCCGAGGCACATCAGGACGAAGCCAAGCCACGTAGCTGCACTCGGCTCGGTAACCCGTTCAGTCATTATGCGCCACGCATAATGTCTCACGGGATGCGGCGAGGGCGAGGTTTTCGGCCCGTATGCGGATCGCGAGAACCGCGGCGTTGAGGATGGTGAAGACGATGGCCAGCAGCGGCAAACCCAGAACCAAAGGGAGCACGGCGATCTCGCCGGCAACCACGGCATAGTTGGGATGCGACAGAAATCGATAGGGTCCCGCTGACACGAGCGGCTGTTCGGGCAGAACAATAATCCGCGTCGTCCATCGTGAGCCGAGCGTCCAGATGATCCAGAAGCGAAGGCACTGAAGGATAAGATAGCCGGCCAGGGCAACGACATTCACCGGTTGGTCGCGGCCGAACACCCACAGCGACAACAGCCAGACGGCATGAACCGTGATGATCAACGGATAATGCCGGGGTGCCACCTCGACGGCGCCGCGGGCCAGGAGCTTTCGAGTGTTCGCGCGCGAAATGACGAGTTCGCCGACGCGCTGCAGCGTGATGGCGCCGAGAATGAGTTCAGCAAACGTCACGCAGTGTGCCGTAGCGTGACACAGCTCGCGGTGAAGCCGGGTCCGAGCGCCGTCAACAGTGAGCGCGCCGGCAGCCCTTTCGCGCGAGCCTGCTCAAGCACGAACAATACAGTGGGTGACGACATGTTACCAAAGTCGGCGATAATCTGTCGTTCATGGGAGAGCGTTCCTTGGTCGAGCGCGAGCGCGCCTTCCAATGCGCAGATAACTTTCGCGCCGCCGGGATGGCAGATGAAGCGGTCAATGTCTTCCACCGAAAGACGCATTCTGGAGAGAATTTCGGTCACGGCGGAGTTGAAATGCCTCGTGACGAAGTCAGGTATGGTGCGGCGAAAGATGACGCCGAATCCTTCCGGATCGACACTCCATCCCATGATGCCAAGCGTATCCGGCCAAAGGTGTTCGCCGGCAGCCTCGATCTGCGTCGCACCGCCATCGCCCGCGCGCAACACGATTGCAGCAGCACCGTCGCCAAACAGGCTGACGGCGACGATGTTGGCTTTGGTAAGTTCGTCCAGGCGAAGTGCGAGTGAGCAGAGCTCGATCGTGACCAGCAGCACGTTGGTGCCAGGGCGCGCTTGGGCGAGGCGCGACGCAATCGATAGACCAGAAACCCCGCCCGCACAGCCAAGACCAAACACCGGTACACGCATCGTATCGGACCGGAAGCCCATCCGGCGAGCAACGCGCGCCTCGAGACTTGGTGTCGCGATTCCCGTGGAAGAGACGGTCACGACAGTGTCGACATCGCCGCCAGCAAGTTGTGCGCTCGCCAGCGCCTTCTCGGCGACATCGACAAATAGCGCTTCAGCTCCCTCGAGAAAGGCCTCGGTGCGTTCGGGCCAGCCTCGTCGTTCGAGATACCAGTCGAACGGCTTGACGCCGTGACGCTTGACTATGCCGGTATTCGAGAAAATGCTTGAGAACCGTTCGAATTCGGGAAAGCGGGCGCCGAAGACATCCCATGCCGCCGTTAGCACGTCCTCTTGCAAAAACACGTGGGGAGGCACCGACGTCGCCAGGGAGACCAGCGCAGCCGGGGGCATCGGGGATCCTGGTGTTGCTGTCATCAGCATAAGAAACATCGGCGCGGTGCAAATATTTCGACGCTTGTAAGAAATGATCTAGCCGGACATGTCACTAAAACTTGAATAGCGTTACGACTTCCCAGGTTTGGATTCGACATGCAGAGGTTGTCACTTCCGCCCAGCGAGGCATTCGAGCGCCATCAGAATCTGACCATGGTCCATCAAACTGTTGCCAACGCGATCGTTGACGCCGTCGCGCACTCCATGAAGCGAGCTGTCCAATGACCGAGGTCGAGCTTGTCAACGTGTTCACCCACACGGGGCGCGGCGGCAACCCCTGTCCAATTGTCATCGATGCATCGAACCTGACTGCTGCAGGGATGCAGTCGGTGGCCCGGCGCTTCGGGCATGAGTCGGGCTTCGTCCTGCCGGCTCCCAGCGGCGACGCCGACTATGCCTTCCGGTTCTGGGTTCCGCGACACGAGATGGAGATGTGCGGTCACGCGACCATCGGCGCGCTCTGGGTCCTCGCGACCAAGGGGCGCTTGCCGGGCGAACAGGTCCGCATCGAGACGCGCAGCGGATCGGTGACGGGTTATGTCGATCGTGTGGACTCGGGCGAACCGTCCGTCGAGATCAGCCAGCCCGTCGGCAAGGTCGTTGATCTCTCGCGTGCCGAAGAGGAGGACGTTCTGTCGACGCTCAAGCTGTCGCGCCGCGATCTGCTGGATATGCCGGTGCAGAACGCCGTCACGTCGCGCGTGAAGACGCTCATCCCGATCAAGGGCGTCCGCGAGCTCAACGAGCTGGTGCCGGACCCGGCGCGGATCGAGGCGTGCTGCGGGCGGATCGGGTCCACCGGACTTTACCCCTACGCCATCGAACATCAGGGCGAACGGCGCTTCGAGGCGCGACAGTTTCCGCAGTCATCAGGCTACCCGGAAGATGCTGCCACCGGCATTGCCGCCGCGGCGCTCGCGTTCGGACTGCTCAAGAACGGCCTGGTCGAGCGCAACAGCGCGCGGATCACCATCATGCAGGGCCGGGCGATGGGATCGTTGTCCGAGATCCGGGTGCGGCTCGGCTTCGCCGACAGCCGGCCTGTGGGGTGCCTGCTTGGAGGCTCCGTCACGCGCGCGGAGCAACATGTCTTGCAGCCCTAGCAGGTCGGCGCAGAGACGGCGCGCTAGACCTGGGCCTTCAGCGCTGTAGCCAGAAGATCGATCATGGCGCGAACGCCGGGCAACACGCCGCGCCGGGACGGAAGCTCGGGCCATTTTTGTTTTGGGATACGCCCGGTGGAAACATCAGTGGATACCTTGCGCGCTCCACAAATCTGTCGTGCGCGAATGCCCTCAGTCCGGAAAGCTCAGGATCATTTTCAGCAGCTTTGGAAACCGCGCGTTGATATCCTCTTCGCGCAAAACGTTGCGGTGCTGGACGCCTTGCTTTGACGTCCGGATCAGGCCGGCCTCCCGCAGGATCCGAAAATGGTTCGACAGGGTCGACTTCGCCATGTCAGGGCAAGGCGCCGCCTCGGTGCACGACATGCAATCGTTTTGCGCGGCCAGGCTTTTGACGATGCGCAGCCGCATTGGATCCGCGAGAGCTCCAAGCACCCCGGCGAGTGTAATCTCGTCCCGCGATGGGTGAACGAACTGCACCATGCTCAAAATATAGCACGTCCCTTGAATTCATTCAATAGTTCACTAGTATTGAACTATTGAATATCGGCATCCCGCCGAACAACGGAAGACATGCGATGACCAAGAGACTCGAAGGCAAAGTTGCGCTCGTGACCGGCGCATCCAAAGGCATTGGCGCCGAAATCTCCGCCCGGCTTGCGGCTGAGGGTGCGGCGGTTGCCGTCAATTACAGCGCCAGCAAAGAGGCCGCCGACCGCGTGGTCGCCGCCATCATCGCCAAGGGTGGCAAAGCCGTCGCCGTGCACGGCAACCTGGCCGATGCCAAAAACGTGAAAAGCGTCGTCGCGGAGACCGTGAAGGCGTTCGGTGCGATCGACATCCTCGTCAACAATGCGGGCATCTACGAGTTCGCGCCGCTCGAGGCCATCACGCCTGAGCATTTCCACAAGCATTTCGACCTCAATGTGCTCGGGCTTCTGTTGATCTCGGGGGAAGCGGTGCAGCACTTCAATCCCAATGGGGGCAGCATCATCAACATCAGCTCGGGCGTATCGACCATCGCGCCGGCGAACACCGCCGTTTACACTGCGACCAAAGCCTCGGTGGATGCGATCTCCTCCGTGCTGTCGAAGGAACTCGCGCCGCGCAAGATCCGCGTCAACGCCGTCAATCCGGGCATGATCGCCACCGAAGGCGTCGTGTCCGCCGGCCTGCACGAGGGCGACATGCGCAACTGGATCGAATCCACCACCCCGCTTGGCCGCATCGGCAAGGTTGAGGAGATCGCTGCCGCGGTGGCTTTCTTCGCTTCGGACGAAGCGTCCTACGTCACGGGCGAGACACTCCACGTCACCGGCGGCCTTCGCTGACGCGTGACGTACCCTGGCGGCCCGACATCGCTGAAGGGCGTCGTCCCGGCATGGTCGGTGGTGGTGTATCCCGCAACCAGGTTCGGACTTTACCGGTCCCGATGAGAAAATGGCTCGCATCAAGCGAGCCATTTTTATTCTGCGGGTGAGAGTCCTGATGTCACCGCGAGCCACGCAGTGAGCCAGCGGTGCCGTCGGATCCGAGCTTTACGGCTTGTCGTCGGCCTCTTCGCTTTCCGAAAGCGCCCGATAGCGCACGAGATCGGGATCACCATCCATGTAGAGCCCAATGAAGCCCCGATAGCCGAAGTCGTCGCGGAGAAGCACGAGCAGCCGATCCAGATCCTTGTAGGTACGATCTTCCTTGTCGCCCCAGGTTCGCAGCGGCAGGAATTCGCGTCGCCAGCTCGGCCGAACATAGGCCAGGTGCTCCGCCATACCCTCGATCGTCTTGGTGATGATGAGGACATTGCGCAGGTGCCCGCCATTTTGCAGCTCCTGCTTGATTTCCCCTTCCTGTAACCCTTTCGCCAAGGGTCGCTCCCGCAAATTGATCGCCCAAAGGACGAAGACCACAACGGGGGCAGACTTCCTTGCACCGACCAATCCGCAGTCGCTTTCCGACGTGCGGTCCGGAAGATTCGGACCGAGTCGAACTGCTCCATGGCGAAAGCTGCCTCCGACCCTGTGTCTATCAGCGAAAGGGGTTGCCTTGCGAGCCGGCAATGAGGTGACGCGCACAGCAAGCGCTTCGATCGCTGCTGCATTCACACGTCGGCGGCATCGACGTTCTCCCGGCGATGCGAACGAAAAATCGATGTAACATCAGCTACATCGATAGGGTTGCGAACGCGACGAGATGCTCCAGGCTCGCGGTCGACCCCGATGCATCTTCCTCTAGGCCACTCCGCCACCCGGCTCTTGCAGGTGGCGGAAGGCGGCGGGCACGTTGACGGAGTTGTGCGCCCAATCGAACAGGCTGTACTCGCCGTAGTGCGCCATGGCGACCGCCTCGAGCGTGGCCTCGATCGATCGACCTTCTGCGATCGCCGTGCGCACGGCGCTGTCGAGCTCGCGAAGATAGCGAAGCGGGAATTCGATGTCCGCGGGACGCATCGGCCGGCCGTGGCCTGGAATGATGGTTGCGTCTTCCGGCAGGAAGTCGCGCACGCGCGCAAGGGTCGTCATCGTCTCCTTGTGCCGCCCTTCGAGGAGCCACGGAAGCGCCGGAGACGGTGCTTGGATCATGTTACCGACCCAAAGCACCTTCGCGTCTGGCGCCCATATGACCAAATCGCCTGGCGTCTGCGCGAACCCAAAGTGACGGACCTCGACGATGCGGCTGCCCAGATCGACGCTGATCATGTCGGGGACGGTGATGTCAGCGGCGCGTGCCTGCACGCGTTCGATGCCCTTCCCCTTACCCATGAGGCTGATCATGAAACGGCGATCGTCCTCGAAGCTTTCTTCCATGTAGCGCTTGGTCGCCGGATGCTGAATCACGACAGTGCTGTCGGGAAACAGGTAATTCCCGTAGGCGTGGTCGCCATGATAGCTGGTGTTGACGAGGAAGCGGATCGGCTTCGACGTCACTTGCCGTACGAGCCCGATAAGCTGCGAGGCGAGATCGCCATTCAGCATTGACTCGACGACGAGTACGCTGCGTTCGCCGATCACGAAGCCGGCCGTGGTGGCGACGTGGTCTTTCTCGAACACGTCGTCAGGCATGACCGCGAAAACGCCGGGGGCCAGTTCGTTCGATGTGAGGTTCACCCGAGCCGCATCCCAGGGCGGCGCTGCTTCTTGCTCACCGTCCTGCGTCATCGGATGGGCCTCCTGTTTGAATGATGCCAGACAACCGCCCTTTGCGGACGCCGTTACTTCGCTGCTGCGCGGGCGGCCTGTTCGATTGCGTCGGCCACGACTTCAGGGTTGGAGACGGGGACGGCGTGCGAAGCGTTCACCTCGATGACGGTGGAGTGGGCGCGATCGGCTTCGAACTTGTATTCATCGACCGGAATGGCGCGATCCTGCAGCGGCCTGACTTGCCAGCTCGGCTTGCTCGTCCATGCCGCGGATGTCAGCGGTTCGGTTAGGGCCGCCAGGTTCATGGGGCGTTGGCCGGCGAGCATCAGGGCGGCCACGCTCGCGGGCACGTCGGCGGCAACGTTGCTGTGAAACTTGTCGGGCTGGTAGAGGAGATACGTGCCGCTGGTACCGTCGGGCAGGGTGTAAGTGGTCGGCTCGACGGACGTGGGGAATGTGCTGCCGGGGTACCGTTCGAGCAAATGGGTTGCGGCCTCTCCGACCGCGGGCATGATGGAGGCCGCGTAGACAAGGCCCTTGACCTTGGGGTCGTCCCCGGCCTGCGTGATGACGGCCCCGCCATAGGAGTGGGCCGCCAGGATCACGGGCCCCTGGATCTTGTCCAACAGGCTGCGCAGGTACGCGGTGTCGATTGCCGGGCCCAGCAGCGGATTGCCGAAGGCGACGACCGGGTAGCCGTCGCGCTGCAGCCTCTCAATCACTCCATTCCAGATCGACGCGTCTTCGAAGGCCCCGTGCACAAGGACGACAGTGGGCTTGGGCGATTCCTGGTTCATCGTGAGTCCTTTTTCAGGAGAATTAGGGGGAGGTCGCTTCGCTGAAGTGTTCGTTAAGTCGCGTCGCCCAAGCTCATCATCTGCCTTGCAACGAAGAGCCTCGGTAAGACGCTCTATTTCTGGGCGATGACGTGAAGCCGGTGCACCTTGGGAGCTTCGGAAAACAGCTCGCCTGCCTTCGCGAACAGCGCCTTTGCAAGTTCGCCGTTCAAATGCGCGTCTCGTCCAACTTCGTCATTGAACGTGTCGATGATTCCGTAGCGTCCCGGCTCCTCTTCCTTGAGCCCGTACCACGCCGCTATTCCGGCCTCTGCCTTCGCCATCGCGGCGCCCTGCTTCAGGAAAGCTTCGACTTCCGCTTCCTTGCCCCGATTGGCTTTCAACTCGACGAAGAAGGCGAACTTGGCCATGCCATTGATCCTTTCGGTTGCATCCGACTATTGTGCGTCTCTATATAAAATGCGTTTTTATAAAAACACATCAAAGAACGCGTGGGATTGGTTCGCTTTGTCGTGATCGAAGAAAATAATATAGCCGCGTAATTTCAGATACTTGGTGCAAGTCATATTTTCGATAGCGAGTCGTCATCCAGAATGAATTTGAAAATTCATAAGAACTGTATCAGAAGTCTTTTTATGAAATCACCGGTGGTCTCGACCATCACGGCCTTGCCGTCTTCACGGGTCGTGCGGTGAGATGAGCGGTGCCGAAGCGATGATGAGATCGTTGCGGTCACACCCCCGACGACGACTTAGGACCTGCTCGGAGCCTTACCGAGAGGTGGAAGCAAGTGTTGCGCGGTGTGAGGCGATAGCTGCTCGATGGCCGCTCGAAGGTGGGCCGCAGCCTTCGAATGCTCGGGCCCATCGAGCATGCGCAATGCTTCCAGCATGAGCGACAACGCCACCGAGGCATCGGAGATCGCGTCCGTCATGATCGTTCCTTTCGATGCGTGCACGATCTTCAGAGCGTCGGCCCTCGGCATCGACGTCGCGGGACGCGCTCACATCATCAGTTCGGTGTCCTTGATGTCGGCGATGGGGCCGAGGATCGCAGGGTCAAATTCATCCAGAGAGCTGCGGTCCAACAGACGCTTGGGCAGGTCGGGGTTCGCCAAGGCCCCGCGGCCTATCGTGACGACATCGGCGCCATCGTCGAGCGCAGCCACCGCCTGCTCGATGTTGTGCAGGCTGCCATTGGCGAAAATCGTCGCTTTGGGGGCGTAGCGCTTGGCGAGGCGCATCAATGACGGGCCGTCCTCGGCGAAAGCAGGCTTCCACGCCTCAAACTCGGTCACATGGACGAAGTCGGCGCCGGCATCGCCGAGGCTGCCGAAGATGATTTCGGCGTCACGCTCCGCACCCGCCCATTTGTGATGATAGTCGTTCACCTTGCCTTGCGAGATACGGACGCCGACCGGCACCGCGCTCCCGACCTTCGCGCGCACCGCCTTGAAGGTTTCCACGATTAGCCGCACGCGGTTCTCCGTGGCGCCGCCCCAGCGATCGGTTCTGCTGTTGGCGTAGTCGGTCAGGAACTGGTCGAGCAAGTAGCCGTTGGCGCCGTGAATCTCGATGGCGTCGAACCCGGCGACCTGGATCGCTCGCGCAGCCGAGCCCGCGAAGCCGGCGATGGCGTCGGCGATCTGCTCTTCCGTGATGGCTGCCGGCAGTACGTAGCGGTCCTTTCCGTGATAGAATGTCATCTGCTCGCCCTTTGGCTGAATGGCAGACGGGCCCACCGTGCTGTCGCGAAAGCGATTGCCTTGACTGATCGCTCCCGCATGCATCATCTGGGCAATGGCCACCGCTCCGTGCGACTTGATGCCGTTGACGACCGGCTTCCAGGCCATGGCCTGCACTTCGTCGGTCATGCCGGGCTGATGGACGTAGCCCTGCGAGAACGCCTGGTCTGTGTAGATGCCTTCGGTGATGATCGTTCCAAACCCGCCTCGCGCGAACCGCTCGTAGTATCGCGTCATGGTTTCGGTGGCCCGGCCGTCCTGGGTCGCCGTGATGCGCGTCATTGGCGCAACAGCAAGACGGTTCTTCGCGGTACGGCCGTTTATATCGATCGGCGTGAAAAGCGCCTTCGCTTCGCTGTCCATCATTTTTGAATCTCCAGAGCCTTTACCTTCGGGAGTGGCCTCCCTTGCTGGAGATCGATTTAAATCTCGCCGTGAGCCGACAGAAGCCCGGCTGGAAGCTAAGCACTTTATCGATTATCGTTATAAAATGGATTTCGCGGATGTGGCCCTGTTTCGCAGCATCGTGACCGCCGGCAGCCTGTCCGCTGCGGCGCGAGAGATGGGCACGACGCCAATGTTGGTCAGTCGAAGGCTCGCAGCGCTCGAAGCCGAGCTGGGCGCACGCCTGTTTCATCGGACGACGCGCTCGCTATCGCTCACCCCTGAGGGCGAGGCCTTTTTGCCTCACGCCGCCGCCCTGATAGCCGCCCGCGATTCAGCATTCGAGTCCGTGTCGTCCGCCGGCTCGGGGCTCTCAGGTGTGCTCAAGGTCACCGCGCCGAACGTCATCGGCCATGCGGTCATCGTACCCGTCGTGGCCAAGCTGATCGCGGACAACCCGGCGCTTCGGGTCAATCTTGTCCTGAGCGACGATCGCGTCGACATCGCTTCGGTGGGTCTCGACGTTGCGATCCGCGTGGCGCCGATGAAGCCTTCCGACATGATCGCGACAAGACTCGCCGACAATCCCTACATCCTCTGCGCATCGCCAGCCTATATCGCTCGCTTCGGCGAGCCGGCAACGCTGGGCGATCTGGTGAGCCACCCCTGCATCAAGCTTCATGCGATGGAGACCTGGCCGTTCGTACGTGGAGGCGAATTGGAGCAGATCCGGATCGCCGGCCCGCTGTCGGCCAGCACAGTCGACGCTGTTCGAGCGGCTTGTCTTGCGGGCGTGGGGGTCGCCATGATGACCTATTGGGATGTTTACGAGCAGATTGAACGCGGAGAGTTGAAGCGCATCGTTCTGGCGGATGCCGCGCCGGTTGAGCTTGGGATATGGGCGGTTTTCCTGACTCGCGCGCAAATGCCCGTCCGGGTAAGAGCGTTCATTGATGCTCTGCGAAAACGGCTGCTTGCGGGCACACTGCCGTGATCGTCGCGACGTGCAATCGCCGGCGAGCGGGAAAGCTCGCCGGCGACGCGTCGCTGGGCAGAATGCCACCTGTTACCGCGTCAGGCGAACCAGATCCTGCCTTAGCAGATAGAAGGAGACCGCGAGCAGCACGACGTCCTTCATCAGGAAGGGCACGTTGCCCGTCATCGCGGGGAAGCCTCCCGCGGCGACGTCCCAGCCCTCCGGCATGAAGGGAATGATGGTGACGGTCGCGATGAAGGTGCCGGTCGAGCCGAGGGCGCCGAGCACACCAAGCCGGTGGCTCCAGAAGCCCGAGAGCAGCAGCGCGCCGAAGGTCCATTCAGAAACGCCGAGGAAATAGCTGGCGCCGGCATGGCCGAACACGGGATAGAGCCACCAGATCAACGGGCCGTTGCTGATGAACGGGACCAACCGTTCGAACTCGTACGGAAACCACTTCTGGTAACCGAAGAAGAAGAACATGATCACCATCGAGGCGCGGACGACATGGTAGTCGAGATCTTCCGCGAGCAGGCCGGATCCCTGCAGGGCGCGGACGAGAGGATTTTGGGCGGTGTGGGTGTTGGCAAGCGTGGTCATGGTCGTGATCCCTGATGTGAGATGAGCGACGTGGCGGCCGTCGCGTTAGGCGACCGCCGGGAAGTCGATCTCGGTATCGTTGATGCGGTTGAAGACGTTGGTGAACACGGTGGTGGCAAAGGCGAGGCTGATGTCGACGAGCTGCGCGTCGCTGTAGCCGGCGGCCTTAATCGCGACGAAATCCTTGTGGCTGACGGTGCCGCTGGTGCGCGCAAGCTTGTCGACGAAAGCGACCAGCGCATCGCGCTGGGCATCACCGGTGGGCCGGCCATCGCGGATCTGCTTCACAATCTCCGGCGCCAGGCCGACGAGCTTTGCGAGATGGCTGTGGGCGGCGACACAATAGTCACAGCCGGCGGCTTCGCTGATGACGAGCTTGATGATCTCCTTGTCGGACTTGGTCAGTCCGCCGGAGGCGAGCACAGTGTCGGCAGCGAGCACGGCCTTGAGCGCAGCGGGGCCATGGGCGGCGATGGCCGCAAAGGTGTTCGGCACGCTGCCGATCGCCTTCTTGATCTGGGCATAGACCTGGCCGGAGGGGCCGGCGTCAGTTTCGAGGTTCGGGACGGAAAGTCGGGACATGATGGCACTCCGTGTTGGGGTGGTGAACGATTGCGGAGTGACAGTAGGGTCGTGGCATGAGATGTTGAATGCTTGATATGCTTGTATATATGCTCAATCGTCTCAAATGACATACCGAGAGAGGAATACGATGGATTGGCTGAGCCGGCTGTTCGAGATGATGCCGGTGCGCGGCCGTCTGGACCTGCGCTGCTCCTACGGCGCGCCCTGGCGGATCGAGCAGGGGCCGGGCGAGGTCAACGAGATCCCGTACCATGCGGTGCTCGCAGGCTCGGCGGTGCTGGACGATCCGGCGGGAGGCCGGCCGTTGCTACTGGAGGCCGGCGACATTCTGCTGCTGCCGCGCAACCCCCGGCACGTGATGCACGACGGCAGCGGAGCTGCGCCGCTGAAGGCCCGCAACCGCGCCTCACTCAACTTCACGATCAGCGAGAATCCCGGCTCGGACGCGCGGCTCGATCTGCTGTGCGGACATTTTTCGATCGCCCCGCCGCACGACCGGCTGCTGCGCAACTATCTGCCGCCGGTGCTGATCGTGAGGGCCGGCGCGCAGGCCGGAGAGCGGGATACGGCGGGGCAGCTCGCAGGCCTCGTTGCCTTGATGCGCGGCGAGACCGCAGACGATCAGCTGGGTGGCCGCGCGATGCTGAACGCGTTGTCGACGGCGATGTTCGCGCTCGTACTGCGCCTCGCCAGCGAGACCGGGGACGCGCCACGCGGGCTGCTTGCGCTCGCAGGTCACCCGCGCCTCGCGCCGGTCGTCGCGGCCATGTTCAATGCGCCCGCGCGCGCATGGACGCTGCCCGAGCTCGCGCAGCTCGCCAACATGTCGCGTGCGACACTCGCCCGTCAATTCCAGGAGAAGGTCGGACGTTCGCCGAGCGAGCTGCTGACCGACATCCGCATGACGCTGGCAACGAACGAACTGAGGAAATCCTCGCTCTCGACCGGAGCGGTGGCTGAAGCGGTCGGATATCTGTCCGAGGCGGCATTCCAGCGGGCTTTCAAGAGCCACATGGGCATCACTCCCGCGCAATGGCGAAAGGCTGCGCAGTCGCCTGCGACGATTGACGAGCTGGAGCTGGCGAAGAGCGCCGAGGCGGCATCGGGTGTCGAGAATGCCTAGGCCGGCGCGCGTGAGGTGGCCGGGCTAGCTCAACATCCGCGGCAGATGATGAGCTTGCGATCCAGCATCTGATCGCGCTGCTGCTGCTCGCGCTCCCAGGCCGACAGGGCATCTGATTGAGGCGCGTCGGCCCGGCTCGGCTGACGGTGGCCGACCGGAGCGAGCCAGGGCAGGCGCGACGTCGGCTCGACCGAGGCGAAACGCGCGGCGGCCCGCGACGGCAGATCGGGGAGGACGTCGCGAGAGCTGTTCCGGTCGGAAGCATGTGCGGGCGACAGCAGGCCGATCAGGAGAAGGCCCGCAAAAGTGGAGCGGATCGAGCGTGTCTGGTTCGAACGATGGGACATTGTGGCGCTCCCGTAGCGGAGGCTCGGGATGAGCGGCTCCGTTGAGGGCCACAATAGTCGTGGACGCGAAAGGCTGAATGCTGCGCGATCTCGAAGATATGCTCGTTCGTCTCACGAGCGTCGATGGAGGGGACTGGTTGCAGCTTCAGCGGGCTGGCCACCAGGCGTTGGCTCGGCGACCACCTCGGCGATGTCAAGATTACGATCGGGGCCGTGTGGAACCACTAATTGGCCGGGTTCGAGACGCAGCTGCGTGCCATCGAGATGGACCGTCACGATGTCCGGCTCGAACGATACAAAACTGGAGATGCGCCGGACTTCGGGATAGGCGTCGGGATACGACCATGCCGCCTGGCGCGCGTCTCCGATGGAGTAATAGCTGCAGAGGCCCTTGTACGGGCAGAAGGTCTGGAGCTTGACCGGAGTGAGGGCAGACTCATCGATGTCGGCACGAGGAACATACCAACGCGGTGCAAAGCCGGACTCATAAAGGACCAGCGGCCGCCTTGTATCGGCTATGACCTGGCCCTGGTGGTTGACCACCAGGTTACGAGAGGTCTGGCGGATGTCGATGCGGTGATAGGGATCGGCGGCATGGCCCACGATGCGTTCGTCTTCCTCGTAGAAGGCATCCATGGCCCGCCAGGCAAAAGCGATCAGACCCTGCAAATCGCCTGCATGGGCGGGCAGGTCGGTGTGCCGCCATGCTCCGCGCGCCGCGATGTGTTGCTCGTCGACCCGAACGCTGTACCAGGACGTCGGCCCAAGATCGGCGTGTTGAGTGATGTGCTCGGTGGGTTCCAGCACATGTGGGGAAACATCGGCCTCCGGGAAATAGGCGACGGGATAACGGCCCGGTTCGAAAAGCAGGAGCACCCGCTCGCTATCGGCGATCCAGCTTCCCCCAAAGCGCACGCGGATGCGGCGGCGTAACGGTTCGACGTACAGGAGTCGCTTGGGCAGCGGCTCGGGGACGAGAAAGCGGCCGATTGCTCCCGTTGAAAGCGGGCCTTGTTGCCAGGACAGTCCCAATTGATCTCTCCCTGCAGCACGCCGTCGATGGCGGATCTGTTCCGGCCCGTGCTTGGCTTCGCCGGCGCGATCCGATGGCTATATTTCGTCCGCGGCCCGGCCTTGGTTACAGGTCATCCCACCAATTTTGCGGCGTGATGACGCCAGCCGAGATGATTCAACCAACCGTAAAGCCGTCATCGATCGGAACAGTGAACTGGAAGACGGCGCCGCGCGGTTCGTTTGCGGTCGCCCAGAGCCTGCCGCCATGCGCCACGATGATCGAACGGCATATCGACAGTCCGACACCGAGGCCGCCCGATTTGGTCGTGTAGAAGGGTTCGAACAGCCGCGCGAGGCTCTCCGCAGACAAGCCCGGTCCCGAATCCGTGATCGATACGCGTATGCTCTCGGCATCTGCTCTCGCGGTCTGGATCAACAGCTCGCGCTTGCCCCCCGTTGTCTCGCTCATGGCCTCGATGGCGTTCAGGATCAGGTTGAGCGTGACCTGCTGCAGCTCGACGCGATCCCCGATGACCTTGGGCAGACGATCGGCGAATATCGTCTGGATCGACACATCGTGCCGCGCTGCTTCAGCCTGCGTGAGTTCGATGACTTGGCCGATGACGCTGTTGATCGCCAGGGAATCCCGTTTGGGCGGTGATTTTTTGACGAGATCCCGGATTCGCTCAATGACCTCGCTGGAGCGGATGCCGTTCTCGATGGCGCGTGTCAGCGCCCTGCGCGTCTGCTCCAGTGCCGGTGGTTGGTGATCGAGCCAGCTCAAGGCCGCTTGCGCGCTGGCGATGACGGCGGTGTTCGGCTGATTGACCTCGTGGGCGATCGACGCCGTCAGCTGTCCCATCACCGCCACGCGGTTGGCGTGGGCCAGCTCCATCTGAGCCACGCGGTAACGCTGCTCGTTCTCGCGTGCCTCGGTTTCGGCGCGCTTGCGCTCGCTGAGATCCAGCACGAAGGCAACGCCTTGCTCCTGCTCGTCGTCGAACAAGGCTCCGCCGGTCAGCACCGGCACCCGGCTGCCGTCCTTGCGGAAGAACGCCTTTTCGAACGGGTGGACAACCCGCGTCGCCTTCAATTCGGCCCGGGCGCGGTCGGTGCGCTCCTGCCATTCGGGCGGCGTCAGATCTGCCCAGCGCAACCGGCCCGCGGCGAGATCCTCGCGATCATATCCCATGGTCTTCAGGAACGCGTCGTTGGCATCGAGGATGTCGGGGGTGTGATCGAAGATGAAGATCCCGATGATGTTGGCCTCGACCAGCCGGCGGATCCGCGACTCCCGCTCCTGAAGCTCCCGGTACAGACGGGCATTGTCGAGCGAGGTCGCAGCCTCGGATGCGAGAAACTTGAGGATCGCGATCCGGGCGGGTGTGAAGACGCGCGAGGCGAGATTGTTCTCCAGATACAGAAATGCCACCGCCCTGCCTTGCTTGACGAGCGGCACGCACAAGGCTGATCGGACGTGCTTCTTCTGGATGTATTCGTCGCCGCCGAACGCGCTGCTCGTCGAGGCATCGTCGAGCACGACGCTTTCCTGGGTGCGAGCCGTGTAAAGGACGATCGACATCGGGACTTCAGCGGCGGAGATCGGTGAATCGGCGAGATCGAGAGCGATCAAACCGCCGCCTGTCACCGCGTCCGCCCGAATTCTCAGCTCGGAACCCCTCGGTAAAATCAGCACGCCACGTTCCGCACCCGCGTGCTCGATGGCCGAACGAAGCAGGGTCTCCGTGAGCTTCTCCAGCACGATCTCGCCTGAAACAGCCTCCGACACCTTGAGAACCGTCGCAAGGTCCAGCTGCTCGACAGGTGCTCCGATCGTCCCTGCGGCGCTGAGCGCGGATCCTCTCTCCCGCAGGTTCGGATGGAGTTTCTCGAGCTGGCTCACCTTCGCCTCGGCGCCCCAGCGCGCGTAGCAATCGCGCGCTTTTGTCAGGTAGGACAAGACAACCGTTCGAATGCCGCGCGCCTCGTAGAACCCTGCTGCGCGTTCCGCAGCGATCGCCTCGATCTGCGCGAATCCGGATTCTTGCGCCAATCGGATCGATTCCTCGTAGAGCTGTTCCGCCTCGAGTTCGCGGCCTTCGATGCGCGCAAGTTCCGCCGCGACGAGCTTCTGCCGGGCAGCGTAATTCGCGGGGCAGCGGTTGGACCAGACTGTCAGCTTGCGGTGGTGTTCCCGGAGGTCGCCGAGGCGCCGCTCGCGATCCTCGGGGCGTGATGCGTGATAAGCCCCGGCATGAGCGAGTGCCGTGTAGAACCGGTATTCGGTGAAATCCGAATAAGAGCGGACGCACCATGAGAGCGCTTCTGCGCGTGCGGCGAGGGCAATCGCGACATCGTCACGTCCGGCAATGACTTCGATCTGAATTTGCGTCGCGTAGTAGAAGAAGGCGCTTATCGGTTCGCTCGCATCCGAGGGCTGAAGCGCCGCGGGGCTCTCGAAGTCATTCCGGCCATCGCGCCCCATAAGGCTCTGCGCCAGATCTCGTTGCCTGATGAGGCCCTCCGCAGCCAATCGGACGCCCAGACCCTCGGCGAATGCCAGGGACCGCTCGGCGCGCGAGCAGACGTCCGTGAGCGGATCGCCGCAGAAGAGATCCACCGATATCAGTCCGCGATGCGAATACGCCGCGAATGCCAGATCTCCGGTCGTCAAGCAGATCGCAAGAGCGCGCCGAATGAACGGCCGTCCCGATCGGATCGGGAGAATCCATGGGGTCACGTGAAGGCCGAATACCAAAAGCGCCCGGCCGCTCAGCCCTGTCTGCGGCTGCCTGTCAGCAAGGGCTGCGCCAAATTGCGATAGCCGGAATCCAAGTTCAGCATCGGTTGAATTGCTCGCGAGCACGCCGAATATGGCGGTCAGCGGGTAGCACGCTTCAGGGCTGGTCCCGTGCTGGAGCGTCAGTCGAGTGGCCTCCAAGAGCATGGTGTCGGAGAGGTTGCGATCGGTGAGAAACGCAGGCGTGAGGAGGTCGGCCAGGACGCCCATGGTCGCACGATGATCCGGATCGGTCATCGGCGGTAGCGCATGAAGCTGCTCGTCGGACAGCTTTTCGGTCAAGCTCCGCAGGCGTCGCCGATCCTCGTCCACCTCGCTGCGGCTGGGATGAGGAGACCAGTCAATCCCGGTTCTGCGCAAAAATGCGAGGCAAACGTCGACCGCGCGCTCGAGCTGTCCCGCGGTGGTGTATAGCTGCGCCTGGAGTCTGGCGACCTCGGCGCTCGCCTGAATGTCCGAACAGCTCTGCGACAGGACCGTCAATTCCGCTTCCGCCGTGTTCAGCTCGCCGAGCAGGAATTTGCATTCGGCGTGGAGCAGGCCGATCGCGAAGGCGTCCCGGCTGCACCGCGGATGCCCTTCCTCCCCGAGCAGTTCGCGGGCGATTTCAAGGTAGGTTGCCGCCGCGTGGTAGGCCGTTGCATTTCGCGCGCGCCGGCCCGCGGCGAGATTGACGGCAATGACCTGTTCGCGTTCAGCGCCGTTGGTCAGAGCGGCGATGCCGCGGTTCAGCTGGTTGGCAACGATATAGACGCGCTCGTTGGTTTCGTCGGGCGTCAGCTGCGCTGCCAGGACCAGACCGATCCGAAGGTGCAGGGCCGTTCGCCTGTCCTGGTCCGGTTGAAGCGCATAAGCGGCCTCTTGCACGCGATCGTGGACGAACGCGTAAGAGCTCTTGAGGCGTCGGACCAGTTCGAGACGCGTCGCGTCTCGCAGATCCGCGTGCAGCGTCTGCTCCGATGCTCCGTGCACGAGGCAGAGCGTTGCGATCTCGGCGCTGTTGCCCAGGCAGGCCAGCTCCAGCAGGGCCCGACGTGTCTCGTCGCGCAAACCGCTCAGCTTGCCGACCATGAGGCGCGCGACGTTTTCGGCGTAGCTTTTTTCCTTGATGCGTTCGAGATCCCAGCGCCACTGTCGCTTGTCATGATCGAAGGTCAGTAGGTTTTCTTCGGCCAGTGCCCGCAGAAACTGCGTGAGAAAGAACGGATTCCCGTTCGTCTTCTCGTATATCAGCTGCGCCAGGGGCATGGCGTATGCCGGCTCGCAGTGAAGTGCATCCGCGGTGAGTTCCTCGACGGCAGCGCGGGTGAGGGGTGCCAGGTCGATTTCCCGCACCCGTTTACGGGAGGCGCGAATTTCGACGAGCCGTTGTGCCAGCGGATGTTTGACGTCGACATCCTTGCGTCGAAAGGCGGCGATGAGAAGCAGATTTTGCAGGTCGGATCTGTTCAGAAGAAACGCGATCAGATCAAGTGTGGCCACGTCGAGCCACTGCAGGTCGTCGAAGAAAAGCACGAGCGGATGGTGAGGTTTGGCGAAGATGCCAATGAAGCGTCGAACGACGAGTTGGAAGCGTCGCTGTGCGTCTTGCGGGGGAGCCTCCGGGACAGGCGGTTGATCCCCGATCACCAGCCGCAGCTCCGGTACGAGATCCACCATCAGCTGACCGAGCTGGCCCAGCGCTTCGTGCAGTGCGTTACGCCAGGGTGCCAGATCGGCATCGCTCTTGGCGAGGAGGCCTCGGATAAGGCCTTGGAGCGCATGCGCGAGCGTCGCGTAAGGCATATCGCGCTTGTGCTGATCGAACTTGCCGGAGGCGAAGAACCCTCCCAACGGGACCAAGGCCTTGTGCATTTCGTCGACGAAAGCGGACTTGCCGATACCGGAGGGGCCGGACACCAGGATCAACTCGGGCGTGCCGCTCCGGGTGACGCGATCGAACGAGGTGAGCAACGCCTCGATCTCGTGCTCCCTGCCGTAGAGCCGTTCGGGAATCAGCAGGCGGTTCGGTGTATCGGTTTGGGCCAGGACGAAATCATCGATTCGTCCCTGCGCTTCCCATTCGGCGAGTGACCGTTCCAGGTCGCTCTTGAGACCGGCTGCGGTCTGGTAGCGGTCCTCGGCCGTCTTGGCGAGGAGCTTCATGATGATCGCCGACACGGCATAAGGCACGCCATTGACTCGTTCGGCGGGCGGAACGGCACGTCTCGCGATGTGGCTGTGCACCCATTCCATCGGACTGGCCGCGGTGAACGGCAGTGCGCCCGTCAGCATCCGGTAGAACGTCACGCCGATTGCGTACAGATCGCTGCGGGAATCGACGGACCGATTCATGCGGCCGGTCTGCTCGGGCGCCATGTAGGCCAGCGTGCCCGCCATGGTCTCCGGTGGTTCGAGCTGCTGTCGCTCGCGCGGCAGGCGAGATGCGAGGCCGAATCCGGTGATCCTGACCTCGTCTGCCCCGGTCACCAGAAGATTGGCCGGCTTCAAATCCTTGTGGACCAGGCCCTGCCGATGCAGCTGGTCGACGGCGGTGGTGATGCCGAGAGCCAATCGCAAGAAATGGTCCAGCTTCATCGGCGCGCCGAGCAACTGCTCGAGCGGCTCGCTGCCGGGATCTTCCAATATCAGCAAGGTTCGACCACCGTCGCGAATCAGCTCCAGCGGCCGTACGGCCCAGGTCCCATCGAGCTCGTCGCGCAAGGCGTATTCATGGGCGAGCCGGTCGAGGACCGCGGCCGGCGGATGTTCCGTCGCCGCCCTTACGGTCAGGACACTGTTGACATCGCCATCGGCGCCCCGGCGCCATTCGCGACAAAAGACGCGCTCGCCGTCGTCCCATGACGCTTTGAGACCGGCATTGCCGTTCGTGGATACCCGCGAGGATACGTGCATCTGCCGGACTCCGGAACTAGCCGGCCAGTCGATTGAAAAGGAGGGAAAGGTGCTCACCTGTCCCGTCCGGGAACGTACTCCCAACGCCAATCCCCAACAATAGCCGGGATCGGAGCCATGGCATGAGCCACATTCGGATTTCGGGGCGTGGCTCAACCAACCGCAAAGCCGTCATCGATCGGCACGGTGAACTGGAAGACGGCTCCGCGCTGCTGGCTTCAGGCTGTTCACTCTGCGAATAACCTGGCTGAAGTTCAGACCCTCCAGCTTTGAGCGTGGGGGAATTGCGGGATTCTTCGAAAGGTCATTCAGCGAGGACAGTTTCAAGATCTGTAAGCCGTCGCCGCAAACCTACGCTCAAATGGAGAATGAACTTGGCGTCCCCTCGCAGCTCTGCATGATCGCCTGCCACGCCTGGGATACGCGTAGCGCCGTGGCGGCCGGCTGGGAAGCTGCGTTCATCGGGCGGCCCGGCACGCTGATCCTGCTCTTCCAGTGCCAACCGGCACTATTGCATCGCTTCCTGTCGAACAATCCCGTTCTGAGCCGGTGACACGTCGGCTGCTGCCCGGAGGAGGTCACGCTTGAGCAGATAGACGGAAGCCGCAAGCAGTACGACATCCTTCATGAGGAAGAGGAACGGCAACGTGGCCGCAGGAAATCCGCCGGCCGGCGCGGGCCAGGCATCGGGGAAAAACGGAATGATCGTCACGGTGGCGACATAGGTCGCGCATGAACCCAGCGATCCCAAAATCGCCACTCTTCTGCTCCAGAAGCCGAGCAGAAGAAGCAATCCAAACAACAATTCCGCTGAACCCAGGAAGTAGGCCGCGCCGCGCACGCCAAACACCGGATACAGCCAGAAGATCAGCGGACCATTGCTGATGAACGGAATCAACGCGTGCGCTTCGTAGTCGAACCATTTCTGGCAGCTGAAGACGAAGAAGACGACGATCATCGCCACACGCGTGACATGGTAGTCAAAATCGCCTCTGACCAGATCGAGCTCGGACAGCTTCTTTATGAGATGGTCCATCTGATGTCGTCTCATCCTCGAGGTCGCGGATTGGCGCCAAGGGCGGCGTCGACGTCTGTCGCGATCTGAACGGTAGCCAAGCTTCGAAGGGCGCGCTGTGCGCGGGTTATCGTGCATTTCTCAAACTTGCGCTGTTCGGCCGCAGGCGACCGGGATCGGCGTGGCCTGACATCGCGTCGCCCTCGGTGGCTCGCTCTTGGCGCCGCAAACCCATACCAAAGTATGGGTCTGTGCATCACAATCGCGAGATTGTCGGAGGCACCCACCGAACGCATGCTCGAGGCCGACATGCGCAACCGATCCTGGCGCAGCTACTGGATTTTCCTCAGTTGGGGAGACCGAACATGTGCCTCTCGCGAACAAGCATCGAACGTCACGACAGCAGCCGCCTGGTCAACTGGAGAGCGGCTTGCGCTTCAATCGCCCGTGTTGCGATCGCGTTTCGATGATGATCGCGTCTTGCGAGGGTAAGTCAGGTGAAGGTCCCTTACGTAGGTGTCGTCGATGACGACGAGGCCCTGTGCCTGTCTTTGGTGGATCTGATGCGATCGATCGGCTACCGCTCCGAGCCGTTTGACAGGGCCGAAGCGCTGCTGAGCTACGCCGGCCGGTTCAGCTTCGACTGCATCATTGCCGACGTTCACATGCCTGGAATGGGTGGGCTCAACCTCGTTCGCGAGCTCCAGCAGCAGAAGGTCGGAGCGCCGGTGATTCTCATTACCGCGCTTCCTCACAAGCAGCTGGACGCCGAAGCGGCCTCGATCGGCGCATTCTGCCTTCTCAGAAAGCCGTTCGAAACGAGCGCGCTGCTTGAGTGTCTCGACAGGAGCCTTCGAAGATGAAAGCGCTCTCGGCTGACGACATCACGTCCTCTATGGCGACGCAATCGTCTGGCGGCGACGATCCGGGGCGTGCACGCCCCCGGGGGGATATGGATTCGCCGCGACATGATCGCCGGAGGGCGGCCCGTTGGGAGAGATGGAACGATTGTTCGGAGCGATGGGGCCGGCTTCTGCTTGCGGCGCGAGCAGGGGATGGAGACGCATATGAGCGATTGCTGCGGGAGCTGGATCTGTGGCTTCGGGCTTACTACGCGCGCCGGCTTCCCTATCCCGCCGCCGACGATGCGAGGCAGGAGGTGCTCCTGGCCATTCACGCGAAACGCCACACGTTCGCGGCCTCGAAGCCCTTCGGCGCCTGGGTTACGGCGATTGCCCGCTACAAATGGGTCGATCGCGTGCGCGATGCGTCTCGCTACAGCGCGCTCGCGCTCGACGAAGACATCGCAATCGAGGATCACGAAGGTGCCGCGATCAGCGCTGCTGCGCTGGACCAGCTGCTTGGCCGGTTGAAGCCTGCGCAAGAGACCGTGATCCGCCTCGTGAAGCTTAATGGTCTGAGCATCGCGCGAGCGGCCGGTGCGACCGGACAGTCGGCGGCCCTGGTCAAGATCAATATCCATCGCGGCCTGAAGAAATTGTCCACATTGGTATCCTGACGTCATTGCGGCCGCGGGCCGGGCCGACCGAGACGTCGTGCGAAGGAAAGCCGAAATTGCTTCAACTCCAGAACGAAATGCGATCTACGGTGGCCGACCTGACGGCGGCGTTCCGCTATGACATCATGGAAGGGCTGAGCCTCGCGCCAAAGGCAATTCCGGCGAGATGGCTTTATGACCGCCGCGGATCGGCTCTGTTTGAAGCCATCACGCTGCTGCCCGAATACTACCCGACACGAACCGAGCGATCGATCCTTGCGTCCGCAGCATCGGAAATCGCCGCGCTCGCGGGGCCGGGCCGCGCAGTCATAGAATTCGGCTCAGGCTCGTCGGCAAAGACGCGACTGTTGCTGGCAGAGACGGAGCCTTCTGCCTATGTGCCGATCGACATCTCGGGCGAATTCCTCCGGGAGGTTGCGGTAGGCTTGTCGCATGCATTCCCGGGACTGCCGATCTATCCAACCGAGGCCGATTTCACCTATCCCTTTGCGCTGCCGGACGAGATTGCCTCGACTGCGCGCCTCGGCTTCTTTCCGGGGTCGACGATCGGAAACCTCACTGTGCCTGCGGCGGTCGACCTGTTGCGGGCGATGGCGGTGACCCTGGGTGCCGGATCGATGCTGCTGATCGGCATCGACCGTATCAAGGATCAGGATGTTCTGCTGCCAGCATATGACGACGCGCAAGGGCTGACGGCCGCATTCAATCTCAACCTCTTGCACCGGATCAACCGCGAGCTGGGCGGCTCGATTCCCCTGGGCGCGTTTCGCCATTTGGCGCGCTGGAATGATGCGGAGGCGCGTATCGAGATGCATCTGGAAGCCACGCGCGACGTCCGCTTCGAGGTCGACGGTCGCGTCTTCTCGTTGTCGAAGGGCGAGACCATCCACACGGAGAACAGCCTCAAATACGGGCGGAGGGATGCCTTCGTCCTGCTGCAGGCCGGCGGATGGCATCCCGTCGCCGATTGGACTGACGACAGCGGGCTCTTCTCGGTCATTCTCGCGGAGCAAAGGCCCGCGCCGGCGGCACCCTAGGATGAATCGGGGCGCAGACGGAATCATTTCCAACAATATCGCCTCAATCGGCGCAATCCACGAACAGCGAGGCTCGTACACATGCTGCATAATGTGCGCGTCATCACGGCAATCAACTGCGTTGAGGCGCGACCATGCAACTCCGTTCATCCCTCATCCTGAGCTTCGCCGCCATTCCTCTAACCGCCCTGGCAGATCCGCTCCCGGCGCCGTCGCCGAAAGCGCCGAGCCCGGCTGAGACCGTCCAGGTGCAGCCGCGCGGCAATGAATTCATGCCGAATTCAGTCGCCGAGGATGCGTTGCAGAAGCGCATTACCGACTTCAACCGGAAACTGGAAGGTCTGGACGCAGATCTCGACAAGAAGCTGAAAATCTGCCGCGGATGTTGATCGAAATCCGGTTCAGCAAACAGCGATAGGTCTGCACATGAGGCACACTGTCACCGGTTCGTTCCACGACGGCGGAAGCGGGTGCGCGCACTTTGAGCGGATCGCCCCGATCCGGGATGACGAGCTCGAGCTTGTCGTCAGGGAATTGCAGCATCGCATGCGCAATATCCTCAGCATCGTTCTGTGCTTCGTGAACAACACCGATGCGAATACGACCGCCGATTTTCGCGAGGCGCTCTCGGCACGGATCGCGACCCTGTCCGACGCCTACAGGATGATCGAATCCGCGGGAGAGCAGCGCGTGTCTCTCGCGGCGATGCTGGAGCGAACGCTCAAGCCGCACGCGATGTTTCACAGAGGCCGCATTCTGCTCGCGGGGCCGGACCTCACACTGGAGCCGCACATCGCCTTGGCGCTGCACGTCATCATTCACGAGCTGGTTACCAACGCGAGCAAGTACGGCGCGCTGACATCGACGGCAGGAGCCGTCGAGGTGATCTGGGAAAGCCCGCCCTATCTCGGCGGACAAGGTCTTGCGATCCAGTGGCGCGAGCGCGGCGGACCGATTGTGACCAAGCCAGTACGCAAGGGCTTTGGCACGCAACTGATCGCAAGGGCCCTGCCGGGCGCGCAGGTCGATCTCGACTTCGCACCCGACGGCCTTGTCTGCCGGCTTCTGATCGATCTCGGTCAGGCGCTGACCGCGCAAGGGCCTGTCAGTTAGGATCAGGAGGATCGGCACCATGAGTACATTGGCGAGAGCCCAGCGCAAATCGTTCGCAAGCAGGCTGCCGATATCGGGGCTGCTTGCGGGAGACCTCGATTACCACATCGTCCGGGCGTCGATGGTGATCCTGTTCTTCTTCTTCGGCTACCAGAAATGGTGGGCGTACGAGGCGGACCGCCTGGACCCCTTCATCAGCAACGGTCCGCTGATCTGGTGGCTCTATCCCGCGTTCGGCCATCAAGGCGCCAGCTGGTTCCTCGGCGTCGCCGAATGGACCTTTGGTGCTTTGATATTCGCGGGCTTCTGGAGCAAGCGGCTCGGCATTCTGGGCGCCCTTGGATCGACCGGTACCTTCATCGCAACAGTCACGATCATTCCGTTTATGCCGGACGGTTGGGACGCTGCTGCAGGCGGCTTTCCGGCGATGACGGGTAACGTTCCGTTCCTGATGAAGGATGTCGTGCTGCTTGCGGTATCGTTGTATCTGCTGAAGCAAGATGCGGCCCGTGTCCTGAGACCTGAGGCTTGAGATACATGGCAAGGCAGATGCAGATCATGGCCAGCGCGAGAATGGGATAGTGCAACGAGACGGCCGCCGCGGCGAGGAAGCCGAACAGGGTGGTCAAGGATCGCATCCGCATCATCATGCGCGCCTTGTCCGGGATCGCCTCGATCGCCGGCCGGTCGACGGCTTCCCAGCACAGCAGCAGATAGGTCGCGTTCACCAGGGCGAATACGCCGGCGTAGACGGTGACGGGCAGCGGCGCCAGCTTTGAGCTCGCGATCCAGGCTGTCGAGAACGGCAGCAGCGATACGGAAAACAGATGAGCGAAGTTTCCCCAGATCAATCGGGGCGTCGCCGCGCTGGCATAGTGCAGAAGATGGTGATGGTTCACCCAGACGATGGCGATGAAGAGATAGCTGACTGCGTAGCCGATGACGGTCGGCCAGAGTTCGAACAGAGCATTGAGGCTCGGAGCGTGCGGCGGGCGCAGGTCCAGGGCGAGAATTGTAATAACGACTGCAAAAGCCGCGTCCGAGAGGGCATTCAGGCGTTTTGTCTTCGGAGAGTCCGCGGTCATCATTCCTGTTTCCTTGCCGATGCAGGCCTGCGCGGCAGTGTCTCGACGCCCCGATCGGGCCTGAACAGCAGGCGAGTCATGCCGACGGCCAGCGGGGCGCACTGCCGCTGCTCCGCACTTTCGTAGACATTCGGAGCAAACGTCGCATCGGTTACAGCTGCTTCGAAAAAAATCGGGGCAATGCGCAACGACGTGCACGGCGCGGGCTCGTGAACCGCGGCTCTCGCGACCAAACTTGGCAACGTTCGCAAGTCCCGTTACATGTTGCGGCGTACTGACGCGCTCTCGTCCCACCCCTCGATACGCAAGCGGCGGGGTGATGCGTCGAGACGTCTGGAAATGATTTTCACGACGAGACATCTCAGTATGAGGCTTGATAACGAGACGCACGAACTCGATCTGGTCGCAAAGGCGTTTCAGATTATCTCGAGAGAAATCAGCTATCAGGGATTGGCCAAGGCTCTCCTCATGGAGGCGCTGAGCTACTCCGGGGCCAGTCGGGGGGCGATCCTGCTCAGCGGGCAAAGAGAGCTGCTTGCCAAGGCCGATGCGAGCTTCCCGCGCGAGAGGGCGAACTTCCTTGCCTCCTTCCCGCCGCACGCCGAATTCCGCCTGCCGAGCGACCTTGCCGAAGAGGTGCTCGATCGAAAGCAAACGGTCGTGAGGCAAGCCGGCGCGGAGAGCTCCGCACTGATCGATCCCGCGAACCCGCCGTCTGGAAAGATAGCGCAGCTGTGCCTGCCGTTGATTCACCAGCACTGGGCGATCGGCGTTCTCTATCTCGAAGCGGATGGAGATGCGGAGATCTTCACGCCGCGATGCGTCTGGGTGACATCCATGCTGGCCAATCAGGCCGCCGTCTCATTCGAATCCGTCCGCCTGTTCGAGGCGCTGCGCGAGACCAATATGTGGATGGTCAGAGGGCAGCAGATCGGCGGGATGGGCAGCTATCGCTGGAACACGCGGACCCTGCTCTCGCGCGGATCGCGCGAATGTTACCGCATCCTGGATATCGACCTGGACGTGAACCCCGTGCCCTTCGAGGTGTTCAGGAGCCGGGTCCATCCCGAGGATTATCCCGCGCTGGAGCAAGACCTCACCGAGGCGATCAGCACGAAGTCGCCATTCACCCACGAGTACCGCGTGATCCACCGGGACGGCAAGACGTTGCATGTCGTCGCCGTTGGGCAATTCGATGAGGGGCCCACGGGAGACCTCGAGCTGGAAGGCATCATCACGGATGTCTCGCAACGGAAGGCGGCGGAGCAGGCTCTCGCCGACGCGCGAAACGAGCTTGCGCGTGCGACGGGTCTGACGTCCCTTGGCGAGCTCGCCGGCTCGATCATTCACGAGATCGACCAGCCGCTGACGGGCATGATCATGAGCGCGGAAGCTTGCCTCCGGTGGCTCGCCCGGGATCCCGTTCAGGCCGCGGAGGCCCGCAAATCGGTCGCACGCATCATCAGACAGGCACGTCGAGCTGCGGAGGTTGTGACCGGGGTCCGCTCTCTCGTGCGGGGCACGCAGGTCCATTTTGCCGAGTTCGATATCAACGATGCGGTTGCGGAGGTTCTGCTTCTGTCGAACAGGGAAATCGAGCGAGCCGGGGTCATCGTCCGTACCGACTTCGATCGATCATCGCCGCGTGTCGAAGCAGACCGTGTTCAGGTCCAGCAGGTCGCCCTCAACCTCGTGCGCAACGCGATCGAGGCCATGGCCGGGGTCGAGGACGGGAACCGCATTTTGGCCCTCTCTTCGGGGGTCGCCGATGGTATGATTTCCGTGGCAATCGCGGATACGGGGGGCGGCATCAGCCCGGCTGATAGAGAGCGGGTCTTCGAGACGCTCTACACGACGAAGGGAGCGGGACTCGGTCTGGGACTGTCGATCTGCCGCAAGATAGTGAAACTCCACGGAGGACAGCTATGGGTGGAAGAAAACGGGAGGTGCGGAGCGAAGTTCACCTTCGCTCTCCCGCTTCGCCAGGCGGTTCAGACGTCGGAAAGCCGGTAGACATGCCTCCTTCCGGCGTTGTTCATATCGTCGACGATGACCGCGCGGTTCGCGAGTCCCTTGGCGATCTGCTCGAGTCCCTGCACTACAAGGTCGCCCTGTACGGATCAGCCTCGGATTTCCTCAAGGTCGAACTGTCGGATGCCCCTGCGTGCCTGGTGCTCGATGTCAGATTGCCCGGCACGAGTGGCTTGGAGCTGCAGGAGTACCTGACGAAAATCAATGTCGGAATCCCGGTGATCCTGATGACCGCCTTTGGCGACATTCCCATGTCGGTAAGAGGCATGAAGCTGGGGGCGGTCGATTTTCTCACCAAGCCGATACGGGATCAGGACCTTCTCGATGCGATCACGGCCGCGATCCGAAAGGACATCGATCGGCGCGACGACAGCGCGCACCTGACGCAGTTGCAGGAGAAGTTTGCACTCCTGACCACGCGCGAGCGGCAAGTGATGACGCTGGTGGCATCCGGTCTGATGAACAAGCAGGTCGCCAGCGAGCTCTCGATCAGCGAAGCGACAGTCAAGATGCATCGTGGCAGCGTGATGCGGAAGCTCGGGGCAAAAACCGCGGCAATGCTCGTCCGAATGGCAGAAGCGCTCCAACTCCAGGGCTGAAGCTTCGGGACTGGCATCTCGTGCTGAATCATCTCGGCGCCTTCAATGCACGCGACCCATACCTAAGTATGGGCCGGAACAGCACAAGCGTGAGATTGTCCGCGGGGGCGATGAAAAGCATGTTGCCCCTGTGCGGTGCTGTCAGCCGGCGTTGGCAGCGCGTCTTGACCGGAGAGGTAACGTCACGTGCAGCTTGCGGCTTCAACGCCCGTATCCAGGCGACCAGGGCATCTCCTCCGTGCAGAAATTCGTTGACGATTGGACGCGGCCATCCGGAGCACAGAACAGGGCGACGACGATGGGGATGTACGTATCAAATTCGAGTGAGAGCACGCCACGGATGGCGGTCTCCGCTTCGCCAATCCGGCCGGTGGACGAGACGCTGTCTTCTAGGCCGTCCGACGCAGCGCTTCATCCGACGGTCAGCATAACGCCTTCCGAGCCGGTGAAGCGCCTTGGGATAGGCTGGCGCTGGTGGTTTTCGGAGAGCGTTCACCTCCCGGTCGGCAACAGGATTGAATTTCGCTTTCAGGGGTCGAGACATCTCCTGGCGTTGTACAACGAGGGAGCGCGGAAAAGCGGTGAGACCTCCATCGATGGCCTCTGCTCGTCGAAGCTGCGCGGCTCCGAGCACAGGCTGACCTTTGTCCCGGCGGGACGCGCCTATCGGGAATGGCATGAGACTGCCTCGTCTGCGCAGGTGACCTTCCTCTACTTCGATCCCGCCGCGCTTCACAAGTCCGACGACAGCGCGGCCGGGCTCGCGCCGAGAATATACTTCGAGGATCCGCTGGTCTGGGAAACCGCCTCCAAATTGAAGAAGGCGATCGAGAGCGCCGAGACGAATTGCGCGCCCTACCTCGAAGCGCTCTGCGGCGTGCTCGCCCACGAGCTTTCCAGGTCTGATCACGATGTTGTTCGCGAACCGGCAGCGGTCAGTCGTGGAGGTCTCGCGGGTTGGCAGAAGCGTGTCGTGGTCGAGTACGTCGAGGGGCATCTGGGAGAACAGGTCTGCCTCCTCAAGCTCGCCGAGCTCGTCAGGCTCAGCGTTCACCACTTCTGCCGCGCTTTCAAGAAGTCGTTCGGAATCCCGGCCTACCAGTATCAGGTGCAGCGACGCATGGAGTTCGCCAAGCTGCGGCTGGCGGATCGCGCGGTATCGATTACGGACATCGCACTCAGCCTGGGCTATGCGCAAACGAGCTCCTTCAGCTCCGCCTTTCGCAAAGCGACGGGTTGGACTCCTACGGACTATCGCAGGGGGTTCGAATGAATAGATCCGAGGCACGATAGATCGGGCAGAGCAGGCGACAGGCAGCCTCGTACGGGCAGAAATCCCCGGGAAGTCTGTAACCGGATCGCCCCGAGCCACGAAATGTCCAGGTGAGACCGCCTCGGATCGGCTGCCATCGGAACATCGATTTCACCGGGCGCAACAGGTGTCGAGGGAGGGACCGCAGATGACGAGCATTCGATACCGCAAGGCGGACGTGGACGGACTGAACGTATTTTACCGGGAGGCTGGCCGGGCTGACGCGCCCGCCTTGCTGCTGCTGCACGGATTTCCGACGGCCGGCCACATGTTCCGCGAGTTGATCCCGGCACTCTCGGATCGCTTCCGACTGGTGGCGCCGGATCTGCCCGGGTTCGGCCAGTCCGACATGCCGGCTCGCGAAAGCTTTGCATATACGTTTGCCGCGTTGGCGCAGGTGATCGAACGGTTCACAGAAGTCATCGGACTCGCCCGTTTCTCGCTCTACGTCTTCGACTATGGCGCGCCGACGGGCTTTCGGATGGCTCTTCGGCATCCCGAGCGCATCGTTTCCATCATCTCGCAGAATGGCAATGCCTATGAGGAGGGATTGAGCGATGGCTGGAGCCCGATCCGGGCTTACTGGCAAGATGCATCGCAAGCGAATCGGGCGGTGCTGCGATCATTCCTTTCGCCGGAGACGACGGTCTGGCAATACACCTACGGGGTGCCTGACACCTCCCTGATCTCCCCTGATGGCTTCACGCTGGACAACCATTATCTCGAGCGCCCAGGCGCGGACGAGATCCAGCTCGATCTCTTCGGCGACTACAGGACCAACGTCGCCATGTATCCGGAATTCCAGGCCTACTTCCGCAAGCACAAGCCGCCCTTCCTGGCGGTCTGGGGCAAGAACGATCCCTTTTTCCTGCCGGCGGGCGCGACGGCGTTTCAGCGCGACATGCCGGGCGCCGAAGTGCGCTTCTTCGACACAGGGCACTTTGCGCTCGAGACTCACGCGCGGGAGATCGCAGCTTCGATCGGTGATTTTCTTGGCCAGCTGAATTCGAATGGGTAACCGCCGCTTCCCTCGCCGCGAGAAACGTCGGGAGAGCCATCATGCGCGCCATCGTTCTTGAAAAATTCGGTGGCTTGGACAGCCTCGTCTATCGAGACGTTCCGGAGCCGGAGCCGCAGCTCGGTCATGCCGTCATCGAGGTCAAGGGATTCGGCAAGTCGTGCCCGGGCGGAGAATTTCCGGTGGGCGCAAAGGTGGCCGCATTGATGGGCGGTCTCGGCCGGACCATCAACGGCAGCTACGCCGAATACACGCGTGCGCCGGTCTCGAATGTCGCATCGATCGATGCGGATTTGCCATGGGCCGAGCTCGCAGCGATCCCCGAAACCTTCGCGACGGCATGGACCTGTCTCTTTCGAAATCTCGATCTCGCGAAAGGTCAGCTTCTCGTCATCCGCGGAGCGACGTCCTCGTTCGGTCAGGCGGCACTCAAGCTCGCGGTCAATGCCGGCGCGCGGGTCATCGCGACGACGCGCAGCCGGGAGCGCTTTGCGATGCTGGAGAAGCTCGGAGCCGCGCGGTGCGAAATTGAACGGCGCGATCTCTCAAAGCATCTGCCCGAGGCGAAGCAGGTCGACGCAGTCCTGGACCTCGTCGGCAACAGCGTCGTGCTCGACTCCCTCGCCATGCTTCGCCGCGGCGGCCGCTCCTGTCTCGCCGGCTGGCTCGGCGGGCTTGATCCGATTCCGGATTTCAACCCGCTGCTGCAGATGCCGAGCGGCGTCTACCTGACCTTCTTCGGTAGCTTCGTGTTCGGCACGCCCGGGTTCCCGCTCTCCGACGTGCCGCTGAGGGAAATCGCCGCCGACGCCGCAGCCGGCCGGCTGGACGTCAAGCCGGCGCGGGTCTTTCGCTTCGACGAGATTCGCGAGGCGCATCGCGTCATGGAGGCGAACGAGGCGGTCGGAAAGATGGTCGTCGTTCGCGACTGATATTTACAAGCTTGGTATTCGGGAGGGTTCATATGTCGAAATCAGTCGCCATCGTGACGGGGGCGAGCCAGGGAATCGGCCGGGCGACCGCGGTACGCCTGGCGCGCGATTTCTCGGCGCTTGCCCTGGTCGCGCGAAACCGCGCCAATCTCGAGGACACCGCAAGGGCGGTCCGGGCCGCCGGCGCCGGGGTGCTGGTGATCGATGCCGATCTGGCCGAACCTCGTGCCGCTCAATCTGTCGTCGACCAGACCTTGGCGGCGTTCGGCCGGATCGATGCCCTGCTCAATATCGCAGGCGCGGTACCTCAGGTCGATCTGTTCGAGACGACGGAAGCACAGTGGGACGCCGGACTGGCGTTGAAGCTGCATGGCGCCCGGCGGCTCACGATCGCCGCCTGGCCGTCGCTCATGGCCGCGCAGGGGGCGGTGGTGTTGATGTCGGGAAACTCGGCCTCTTTCCCCAAGGCGCCCTATGCCGCGGTCGGCACCATCAACGCTGCAATCGTCGCCTTGGCAAAGGCGTTCTCCGACAAGGGAATCAGCGATGGCGTCCAGGTCAACAGCGTCCTGCCGGGGCCGGTGATGACGGGCCGCCGCCGCTCCTACCTCGAGCACTGGGCGCCCCTGCACAACATGACCGTCGAGGAAGCCACGGCGAAGTTTCCCAAGGACGCCGGGATCGCGCGTTACGGTGAGCCGGAAGAGATTGCCGAGTTGATGGCGTTCCTCGTATCGCCCGGCGCGCGCTGGATGACCGGCTCGGCATTGCGGATGGACGGCGGCGAGGTGAAATCGATATAATCGGTTTTCACCCGAAGGCCGTCCGCGGAAGTGGCCCACTTGCAAAAGCGTTCGATGCGCGCAAGCATGGAGTAAGGGCTCTTTCGCTCTTCGCGAGCGCTGAGGAATAGCGGCAAAACCGTCATGCAGTTTGACACCAAGATCGCGGTCGTGGTCCGCACCGACCTTGAGCCGTGGCAGAAGCTGAACGTGGCCTCTTTCCTCGCCAGCGGGATCGCGGCGGCTTTTCCGGCCTGCATCGGCGACCCCTACGAAGACGGCTCCGGGACGAAATATCTGCCGTTGATCGGCCAGCCCATCCTGATCTATGGCGCCGACCGCGCGGCGCTATCTCGCGCGCTCGATCGCGCACTGACGCGCGGAGTGACGCCGGGGCTCTATACCGAGGACATGTTCAGGACCGCTCACGACGCCGCCAACCGCGAGGTCGTGAAGGCCGTTTCCCGCACAGACCTGAATCTGGTTGGAATTTCGATGCGCGCCGAGCGCAAGGTGATCGACAAGATCGTCGACGGGTTGAAATTTCACGGCTGACGCTTCCCGATCTGCCCCGGCCGTCCTTTTCAGTCTTCGCCGGATCTGGCTCTGAGGAGCTCGTCGCGGCGCCTGATCAGAATCTCGAGCCGTGCGGCCTGATCGTCAATTCGCTGGCCGACAAGCTCTTCGCTCATCGCGGCGAGATGTGAGGCGGACTGTTCAATCAGCTCGCGAAGCTTCGCCGCCGTGGCGGCAATCTGGCGCTCGATTTCAGCGAGGTGGATGTCTTCACCGTGCATGGCGGGTCTTTGATTTCGGGGCTTGGCGGGCGATCGGGCGCGGCATTCAGAAGTACAGGTGCCGGGCACCGTGCATTTCAAGGACACATCCCCTCTGAGTGCGCGTCGCCTTCATCAGATCGCTTCCGCAATCGGCGCATTTGACGAGCGCCTCCAGCGGCCCGCCGTCGACGGCGAGAGAGCCAAGGCAGGACACGGTGTTGCATGCCGCGCACCGGATCTTCGTCAGGGTGATGTCAAAGGCAAAGGCTTCTTGAAGCAAGTGTGTGCCGGGGTCACCGCCAAGAATGAGGTCGGCGATGTTGTCTGCCATGGCGATCATGCTCCTGTTGGCCCGAAACGCTCGGTTCTTATGGCGAGAGGGTCGAAGCCGAGCTTCACGAGCATGCTCGAGATGCCCTCGACAAACCCGGTGGGACCGCAAATGAAGAACGTGGGATTCTGCTCGCGCGTAAAGCTGTTCTCTGCGAGCAGCGCCTCGTTGACCCGTCCCCGATGTCCGTTCCAGTCGCTCGGATGCTCGCGGGTGAGCGCATAGACCAGGCGGAGGTCGCGATCGCCGCGAGCCATCGTATCGAGTTCATCCCGATACACGATTTCGGCAAGGCTGCGTGCCGAATAGATCAATGATGCCGGTATGCGTGCGAGCGACCTCCTGCGGTGGCGCAACATGGCCATCAAAGGCGTAATCCCGGTACCGCCCGCGACCAGGCAAATCGGTCCACCGCGCGTTTGGCTCCAGATGAAATGCCGCCCAATGGGTCCCCGAAATTCGAGAGCGTCGCCAACCTGCAATTCGTCGAGGAGATAGGACGACACCTCACCGTCCTCGACCCGTTCGACGGTGAGAGTGAGCCGCTTTTCTTCCGGGGGCGATGCGATCGAGTAGCTTCGTTCGGCCTGATAGCCGTCATCGGCGGTGAGACGGATGTCGACGTGCTGGCCGGGCCAGTGCCCGGACCAGTTGGCCGGCTGCAGGATGATGCTCTTCACCCGGCTTGTTTCAGCCACGATGGCCTGCACGCGACCGGTCTGCCACGCGATCCTGGGCTGCTGCAGAGGCGCATCAATCGCCGTCATAACGTTGCTCCCGCCAGGGATCGCCATAATTGTGATAACCACGCGATTCCCAGAACCCGGGCTCGTCCTTGGGCATGAAGCGGAGCCTTCGCAGCCACTTTGCGCTCTTCCAGAAGTAGAGATGCGGCACCAGGAGTCGCGCGGGGCCGCCGTGCGCCGGGGCGAGCGGCAGGCCCTCATAGCGGGTCGCGATCATCGCCTTTCCCGCGACCAGGTCGGTCACCGGAAGGTTCGTCGTGTATCCGCCGTCGCAATGCGCCATGACATAGGCGTTCGGCGGCTCGCTCACCCCGACCACCTTCAGAAGATCGTCGAAGCTGACGCCCTGCCAGACCGTGCCGAGCTTCGTCCATTTGGTGACGCAGTGAATGTCGACCGTGATCGTGGTCTGGGGCAGTGCCTCGAATTCGTCCCAGGTCCATTTCCCCAGCAACGATCCGCCGAGTTGAAGCGAAATCTTCCAGTCAGCGACACGGATATCCGGCGTGGGTCCGGCGGACAGCACCGGGAAGTCGGTCGTCAGATACTGACCCGGTGGCAGCCGGGCGGCTTCGGGTGTCTGTCGCCTGGATTTGAAGCCGCGAGAAACGGGAGGTCGGTCCATGGAAGCGTGCCCTTGTGCGGTGACGCGCAGGATGTGCCAACGCGCGTCGGCGTAACCTGCAGCCCACGTCAGCGCACATGAACCCTGAGCGATGCCTTGTCGATGGCCGTCGCGGCGAATGCATCAAGATTGCGAAAGACGAAGCAATCACGGCTGCGCAGGCAAGAACTGTTTCAATGTCAAATGCGGCTTCGTCCTGAAGTGGTTCAGAAGGAGGAGACGATGTCGAGCGTGAGCCAGCCCTTGCATTCCGACGAACTCGCTTACCTCACCGCGCACGAACTGGCAGCTCGCATCCGGCGACGTGATCTGTCGCCGGTTGACGTGGTCGATGCGTTCATCCGGCGCATCGAAGCGCGCAACCCGAGCCTGAATGCGCTAGTCTATCTCGATTTCGACGGCGCCCGCGCGAGGGCAAAAGAGGCCGAGCGCGCATTGGTTGCCGGCGAGTCGTGGGGACCGCTGCACGGCATCCCGTCGGCGCTCAAGGATCTGTTCGACTTCAAGCCGGGCTGGCCTGCAAGCCTGGGCGGCATCCGCGCGCTCAAGCATCACGTCGTGAACGGTTACTGCGTGTTCTGCGAGCGCATGGAGAAGCGTGGCGGCGCCGTGTTCCTCGGCAAGACCAACAGCCCCCTCATGGGATTCCGAGGCACCTGCGACAACTACCTCTTTGGTCCCACGCGCAACCCGTTCAATCTTGCCAAGAACACGGGTGGCTCATCCGGAGGAAGCGCCGCGGCGGTCGCCGATGGACTGCTACCTATTGCAGAAGGTACGGACGCCGGCGGCTCGATACGGATCCCCTCCGCCTGGTGTGGAGTCTATGGCTACAAGGCGTCGTTCGGACGCGTGCCGTTCCTCGTGCGTCCCAACGCGTTCGGCGTGGCCGACTCTCCGTTCCTGTTCGAAGGGCCCATCACGCGGACGGTCGAAGATGCCGCAATCGCGTTGAACGTACTTGCCGGCCCTGATCCGCGAGATCCCTTCAGCCTGATCGAGCCGCCCGTCGACTTCACCGCGGCGACCCGTCGTTCGATCCGTGGCCTCAAGATTGCCTATAGTCCGGATCTGGACGTCTTTCCGGTCGACGGAAAAGTCGCGGCGACGGTCCGCCGCGCGGTACAGGCGTTCGAGGAAGCCGGTGCTCACGTCGAGGAGGTGAAGCTCGGCATCGTTCGCTCGCAACGGGAGCTGAGCGACGTCTGGTCGCGTCTCTACATGCTTCTGAACCTGCAGGCGATCGAGAACATGAAGCGCGACGGAATCGATCTGTTCGGCAAGCATCGCGACGACTTTCCGCCTGAATACATGGATTGGGTCGAGAAGACCAATCGCATGTCGGGGCTCGATTTCTTCCGCGACCAGGCCGTCCGGTCGGAGGTCTACGATGCCTTCCAGAACGTCCTTGAAAGATTCGATCTGTTGGTCACGCCGACCGTCGCGTGCCCGCCGGTCGACAACGCCAGCGACGGCAACACGGCTGGGCCGAAGTCGATCAATGGTGTCGAGATAGATCCTCTGATCGGATGGGCCCTGACCTACTTCGTCAACTTTACGGGCCATCCGGCAGCCTCGATTCCGGCGGGTCTGTCCGACGGGCTTCCGGTCGGGATGCAGATCATAGGTCGGCGAAACGCCGACTTCGACGTGCTGGCGGCGAGCGCGGCTTTCGAGCGGCTTCGTCCCTGGCAGGACAACTACCGGATCTGCCGCGAGCGCCCCCTGAGAACAGCCCCGCTTTCAGACCTCACCCGCTGACCTTGCACCCTCTCGGTCGCTTCCATGGCCGTCCGCGCCGCGATCGCGGCGCCGATTGGGGTCGCGCGTCCTGCTTCCGCAGCGTCAACCTCTTCACCGATCGCAGGTTCGGCACGGAATGCATCAAGATGGCCAAAGCGGAAGCAATCCCCAGCGCGCAGGATCTTCCGCGACTGGCTAAGTCATCTCTCGACAGGTCAATCGTGCCGGCGCCTCGCGCGTTCGGCCGCAGTCGCGGGAGAAGACAATGCGCGTGAGAGTCCAGGCAGCAGCGGCGGTCATCGTAGGCAGTGCGGTCGCAACGATTCTGTTCTTCGGATCGCTTAGGGATAGCAATGCCCAGAGCAATACGCGCTATCTGCCGGAATACACCGCGGACGGGCAGTTGCTCCTGCCGAAGAATTTCCACGAGTGGGTCTATGTCGGCTCGCCGCTGACGCCAAATGCCCTCAACGGCGGACAGGCGAACTTCCCGGAATTCCACAACGTCTATATCGAGCCGGGCTCGTACGCGATCTACAAGAAGACCGGCGAATTCCCCGAGGGGACGATCCTGTTCAAGGAGCTGCAGCTGACGTTGCCGCAGGAGAATGCCGACGGCTCGCGAACGGAAGCGTCGGGACGTGGCTACTTCCCGGGCAAGTGGAACGGCGCCGACGTGACCGTCAAGGACTCGAAGCGCTTCGCCGACACCAACGGGTGGGGCTATTTCAACTTCAATCACCACGAACCGAAGGCGCCGACGGCCAAGGTGAAGTCGAAGGACGAGTGCGCCTACTGCCATATCGCCAACGCCAAGAAGGATGAGGTCTGGACCCAGTTCTATCCGCTGCTGGACGACAAGGACGCGCGGTGACCGCGTGATCGGCGGAAGATCGGCATGAAAATCCTCAAAGCCGCCTGTGTCGCCGTCGTCGTGATCCTTGGGGTCGCGGCCGTGGTCAGGCAATCACAGCTGCCGGCGAATGCGGCGGATGGCGTTTCGGCCGGTGCGAGTGTCGCCGACCGCGACAGGCATCTGCACGTGCCCGATGACTATCGTACGACCTATCAGATCCTCGGAAGCTGGGCGATCGCGGCAGACGACACTCACGGCTCGAAGGAGCTTCACGTCGTGTACGCCTCGCCGGGAGTGATCGACGCCTATCGGAAGGACAGGCGCTTCCCGGACGGTGCGGTGCTGGTCAAGGAGGTGTTCAAGGCGGCAACCTCGGAAATGACGACCGGCACCGTCAGCCGCGCCGATGCTTTGAAGGGATGGTTCGTCATGGTGAAGGACACGTCGAACCGTCACCCGGAGAGCGCGCTGTGGGGCGACGGCTGGGGATGGTCGTGGTTCGACGCGGGCGATCGTTCAAAAACGACGACGACGAATTACAAGGCGCAATGCCAGGCGTGCCATGTGCCCGTGCGGACGTCCGACTGGGTTTACATCGATGGATACCCTCCGTTGAAGCCATAGCGATGGTGCAGGTCACCGAAAGTCATTCGATTTACCAAAGCCAATCATCAAAGGAGCGAGAGATGGCTAAAGAAGCGACGGCGAGCGAGATGGGAATGTCGAAGGGGCAGACTGGCCATCTCTATATCCAGACCAATGAGATCGACAACGCCATTATCCACTACACGCGGCAGGCGGACGGCAAGCTGGCCGAGGTCGCGCGTATCAAGACGGGCGGCGCTGGCTCCGGTGAATTCAAGCCGATCAGCGGCCAGGACAGCGCGCCCAACTCTTACGAGGGTGCAGGAAGCGTCATCATTACATCCGATCGGCGCTTTTTGTTTGCGACCAATGGCGGAGACAATTCCGTTTCGAGCTTCCGCCTGGAGAGCGACGGTCGTCTCACGCTGCTCGACGTGAAGTCGACCGGCAACCCGGTCGAGGGCAGGAGCGGCACGGCCAAATCGCTGGCTTTCGCTCCGTCGACGCGCACCCTCTTCGTGCTGCACGCGTTCGGACCGGATCACCTTCGGCTGATGTCGGTCGATGCCGAAGGCATGCTCAAGACGCGGCCCGAGCGATACACGGTGAACACGTACAGCAAGCGGAATCGTGTCTCCACCATGGTCGTGGTCTCGCCCAACGAGGAGCTTGTGCTTGTCGGCACCACTTTCGATGAGCCGATCGCGCTCACCGGCTTGTATCCCGACGGCTCGCCGATTCTCTGGGTCCAGCGCGCCGGCGGTGCGTTGCACTCGATTGCGTCGAATGCACCGGATCCGGACGGCCTTGCCGTGTTCGCCCTGCAAAAGGACGGCTCGCTCGGCACGGCCAGGTTCTACGATGCGAAGGGCGGTTCTCCGTTCTACATCGCGTTCCTGAATCAGCGTCCGAATACGTTCGTGATCGGCTATGCCGTCGGCGACGGATGCTCCATTTGCACCATCGAGAAGGACGGCTCGATCAAGATCGGCCAGCTCGTCAAGATCGACACCAGCGCGGGCCTGCCGTCCGAGCTGTGCTGGCTGGCCATCGCGCCCGATGATCGCACGATTTACGCAACGAACTTCGGCTACAGCAACATCAGTAGCTACCGCATCAACGGTAGCGGCCTGGAGATTGCGTGCGATCCGGCGTGTCCGAAGGTGCCCGGCGACGGCACCGCGAGGGGATTGAACGGAACCGTGACGAGCGGTCCCAGCGATAGCTGGATCTCGCCGGACGGCGCCTATCTCTATCAGATCTACGGCAACGCCTCGAAGCTGGTCAGCTACAGCACCCAGCCGGACGGTTCGCTGAAGGAGATCGGCAGCGTCAAGATCCCGTACAATGGCTCCCAGGGTCTTGCGGGTTTCTGATCCCGGTTTCGCGACATGAGGTCCGGGCGTGGTCGGCATTGCCGTTCCACGCCCGGCCTCTCCCTCGCCGATATGCGAGACACACACGGTCAATCATGAGCCCCGAGACGGATGTTTGAAGCAATTCATGAGCGCTCTCGCGGGACATCCGCGGCTCATCCCGGCCATCCGGGAGAAGGGCAGGGCGCCACGGAAAAATTCGATCTGCAGCGCGCTGTCGGGGAAGCTCGCGTGGTGTTCTCCGGCGCCGCAAACGGCACGGAGATCATCGACGTCTATCAGAAGTTTCCGATGGCCGTTGCCTTCCCGAATGTCGACGATCGCCGGCGCAAGGAGGCGGTCCTCATTAATACCTCGGGCGGTGTCGCGGGTGGCGACGAGATCAGGATCGAGGTGGTCGCTCAAGGCAACGCGTCGGTCGCGGTGACCACGCAGGCCGCGGAGAAGGTCTATCGCGCGCTGGATCGGCCCGCCCGAATCCGGACGCGGTTAAGGGCTGAGGGAAATGCCCGGCTTGCGTGGCTTCCGCAAGAGACCATCGTCTTCAACCAGGCGCGCATCGCGCGGCACACCGAGATCGATGTGTGCTCGGGCACCGAATTGATTGCCCTCGAATGGCTGGTTCTTGGCCGCATCGAGAGCGGCGAGGAGGTTCTTGCCGGACATATCCTGGACAGTTGGCGCGTCAGGGTCGACGGCCGTCTGGTGTGGGCAGATGGCTTCCTCGCCTCAGACCAGGCGCTCCTGCAGCTTCGGAAGACGGCGCTGCTCTCGAACTGGAAGGCTATTGCGACGATGATCTATTTCGGTCCGGGCCTTGAGGCCCGGCTCGAGAGATTGCGCGAGATCGGTGCTTCGCTGGAATGCGCGTGCGGCGTCACGATCGTGGGCGCGATCATCGTCGTCCGGGTCGCCGCGATTGCAAGCGTGGATCTCAGGCGAGGTCTGCGCCGCTTCCTCGATCAACTCGACCATGAGCTCGGATCCGGTCCCTTCGGAGTGCCGAAGATGTGGTCCTGTTAGCAGCGCGGCCAAGTGGGAGGAGCATCTTGAATCTGACGCCACGGGAACGAGACAAGCTGATGATAGCCCTCGCCGCGATCGTTGCGCGCGGCCGGCTCGCGCGCGGCGTCAAGCTGAATTATCCCGAAAGCATCGCATTGATTTCGGATGCCATCATGGAAGGCGCCCGCGACGGACGATCGGTCGCGGATCTCATGTCCGAAGGCGGCCGGCTGCTGCGCCGCGACCAGGTCATGGAGGGCATCCCGGAAATGATCCGCGAGATCCAGGTGGAGGCGACGTTTCCGGACGGGACCAAGCTTGTCCCGGTGCACAACCCGATCCGATAGGAGCCGATGATGCGCATCATCCCGATTTGCGTCGCTGCGTTGAGCCTGCTTGCGGCGCCGGCCTTCGCTCATCCCATTCCGGGCGCGGGCAGTTCGTTCGACGCCGGTCTCGTCCATCCGTTCAGCGGCGCCGATCATCTGATTGCGGTCACGTTGGTGGGAACGTGGAGCGCGCTCGTGGGCGGATCCGCGAGAGCCGTGTGGCCGCTGACCTTTCTGATCGCGATGCTGGGCGGCTTCGCCGCGGCAAGCGCAGGACTTGAGCTGGGATTTGTGGAGGCGGCGATCAGCCTCTCGGTGGTGGCGCTGGCAGCGTTCGTTGCGTTCGAATTCAGGATGCCCGTCATGCTGGGCGCGGCGGCCGTCGGCCTGTTCGCGTTCTTCCATGGTCACGCCCACGGAACTGAAGCCGCCGCGATGCTTGTCCCCTATGTGATCGGCTTCACGACGGCGACCGCCGCTCTTCTCCTGACCGGCATGGTCATCGGGTTCTCAGGAGGAAACGCGACCAGACGAAGCTTGCTTCGCGCGGCGGGCGTATGCGCTGGCCTTGTCGGGCTGCTGCTGCTTGGAGGCGTGGCATGATTCCCGGGGAGGTCATTCCGGCTGACGGCGACATCGTCCTGAACGGGGACCGGACCGGACCATCGATTGCCGTAGCCAACACCGGCGACCGGCCGGTCCAGGTGGGCAGCCATTATCACTTCGCCGAAGTGAACGCCGTACTCGCGTTCGATCGATCCCTTGCCCGTGGGTGCCGCCTCGATATCCCGGCCGGGACGGCCGTGCGATTCGAGCCGGGTCAGTCGCGCGAGGTCTCATTGATCCCGTTTGCCGGAGCGCGGCGCATCTACGGCTTCAGCGGCGGCGTGATGGGACCTCTGGAATCAGGAAACGATGCGTCCGGCGCCAACGAATAAGGTCAGGAAGACATGTCCCACACGATGAGCCGCGCTGCCTATGCGCAGATGTTCGGCCCCACGGTCGGCGACAGGGTGCGCCTGGCGGATACTGACCTGTTCATCGAGCCCGAGAGGGACCTCACCATCTATGGCGAGGAGGTCAAGTTCGGCGGCGGCAAGGTCATTCGCGACGGCATGGGACAATCGCAGCTCACGCGCGCGCAGGGCGCGGTCGATACGGTCATTACCAATGCGCTGATCCTCGATCACTGGGGAATCGTCAAGGCCGACATCGCGATCAGGGACGGGCTCATTGCCGCCATCGGCAAGGCGGGCAATCCCGACGTACAGCCGGGTGTATCGATCATCATTGGGCCGGGGACGGAAATCATCGCGGGCGAGGGCAAGATCATCACCGCCGGCGGAATGGATACGCACATTCATTTCATCTGCCCTCAGCAGATCGACGAGGCGCTTTTCTCGGGCGTCACGACCATGATGGGTGGCGGCACCGGACCTGCCGCTGGGACGACGGCGACGACCTGTACGCCGGGGCCATGGCACATCCATCGGATGCTCGAGGCGCTGGATGGGTTCCCGATGAACTTCGGCATTTTCGGCAAGGGCAATGCGAGCCTACCCGCGGGCCTGGTCGAGCAGATCGAAGCCGGCGCGTGTGGCCTGAAGCTGCACGAGGACTGGGGCGCAACGCCCGCATCGATCGACTGCTGCCTCTCTGTCGCGGACGACATGGACGTGCAAGTCATGATCCACACCGATTCCCTGAACGAAGGCGGGTTCGTCGAGCGCACGATCGCCGCGTTCAAGGGCAGGACGATCCATGCGGCCCATACGGAAGGGGCCGGCGGCGGGCACGCGCCTGATATCATCAAGGTCTGCGGCGAGAGCAACGTCATTCCGGCCTCGACAAATCCGACGCGTCCCTACACCGCGAACACGCTCGACGAAGCACTCGACATGCTGATGGTGACCCACCATCTGGACCGTCGCATTCCGGAGGATGTCGCCTTCGCGGAAAGCCGCATCCGAAAGGAGACGATTGCCGCAGAGGATATCCTGCACGATCTCGGCGCGTTCTCGATCGTGTCGTCGGATAGCCAGGCGATGGGGCGCGTCGGCGAGGTGATCACGCGGACGTGGCAGACCGCCGACAAGATGAAGAAGCAGTTCGGGCGGTTGCCGGAGGAGACCGGGCAGAACGATAATTTCAGGGCGCGGCGCTACGTCGCAAAATACACGATCAATCCGGCCATCGTGCAGGGAATGTCACGCCATGTCGGTTCGGTCGAGGTCGGGAAGCTCGCGGACATCGTCGTCTGGGATCCGGCGTTCTTCGGGATCAAGCCCGACATGGTCTTGAAATCCGGCATGATCGTCGCCGCGATCATGGGCGACCCCAATGCGTCGATACCGACGCCTCAGCCGGAATATTACCGGCCGATGTTCGGTGCCTTCGGCCGTTCTCCCGGCAGAAATTCTGTGACCTTCGTCAGTCAGGCCTCGCTCGAAACGACGAGACAATTGGGCCTGGCCAAGCAACTCCTGCCGGTCTCGAACACGCGATCGATCGGCAAGCATTCCATGATCCTCAACGACGCGCTGCCCCGCATGGAGGTCGATGCCGAAACCTACGAGGTGCGGGCCGACGGACGGCTGCTCACGTGTCCGCCGGTGAATGTGGTCCCGATGGCGCAGCGCTATTTCATGTACTGACGCGTTGCCGGCATGGTGGTGCGATGACAGACCAGAGTTATGGACATACGGCGCTGGCGTTCCTGAGGCTGCAGAGCTGGCTCTCGCCGTCGTTCCCGAACGGGGCCTACAGCTACTCGCACGGACTGGAGTGGGCGGTGGAGGCCGGCTATGTCTCCGATCGGCGCAGCCTGATCGATTGGCTCGAGGCCGACCTTTGCTACGGCTCGGGCCGGAACGAAGCCATCTTCTTCAGCGAAGCCTACCGATGCGTGGCCGAGGGCGCCGAGGACCAGCTCCCGGATCTGGCCGAACTCGCAGCCGCTTCCCGCGGCACATCCGAATTCGTGCTCGAATCCGCCCAGCAATCGTCTGCGTGCCTTACGACCCTTCGCAGTGTCTGGCCGGATCGAATTCTGGACATCTTCTCAGATCCGAAATGTCCGCCGGTGCTGGCCGTCCTGCTCGGAGCGCGAGCGGCGCGCGAGCGGATTGCCGTCGACATCGCGCTGCCGGCATTCCTGCACAGCTATGTCGCCAATCTGGTGAGCGCGGGCGTGCGATTGGTGCCTCTCGGTCAGACCGACGGTCAGCTTGCCATCGCGGCGCTCGAGCTGCCGATCCTGTCGCGCAGTGAAGTCGCAAGCCGTGAGACGGTCGACGATCTCGGTTCGGCGGGCCTGATGGTTGAGCTCGCGTCCATCGCACACGAGCTCCAATATACGAGGTTGTTTCGGTCATGAAGACGATTGAACACGAGAGCAGGTCTCTCCGCACACCCGGCATTGCGGCAACCAACGGGCCGCTGCGCGTCGGAATCGGCGGTCCGGTCGGTTCCGGAAAGACGGCGCTGGTCGAGGCGCTGTGCAAGCACCTGCGCGATTTCTATGAGATCTACGTCATCACCAACGACATCTACACCAAGGAGGATCAGCTCATTCTGACCCGCGCGCAGGCATTGGCGGCGGAGCGCATCATGGGGGTGGAGACGGGTGGCTGTCCGCATACGGCCATACGGGAGGACGCCTCGATGAACCTGGCGGCGATCCACGACATGAACCTGAAGTTTCCGGACGCGGAGCTTTGCTTCGTCGAGTCGGGTGGCGACAATCTCGCCGCCACCTTCAGCCCGGAGCTTGCGGACCTGACCGTCTACGTCATCGACGTCGCCGCCGGAGAGAAGATCCCGCGCAAGGGAGGGCCGGGGATCATGCGATCCGATCTGCTGGTGATCAACAAGATCGATCTGGCTCCCATGGTGGGCGCGAATCTGGAGATCATGGAAGCGGACGCGCGGCGGATGCGAGGCGCGCGACCGTTCATCTTCTCCAATCTGAAGAGTGGCCAAGGTGTCGATGAGATTGCGGGCTTCATTCTGCAGAAGGGCGGGTTGTCCGCCGCGGCGCTGTCTGGAGGTGCCGATCGATGACGGATGATGACCAGGAGTTTGCCGGCGATCTGGCCAGGCTGCGCCGCAGCATCGACAATCTGGATGCGGCGATGGTGCACCTGCTCGCAGAGCGCTTTCGCTGTACGGACGCGATCGGAGAGCTCAAGGCCAGGCATGGACTGGAATCCCGGGATCCCAGACGTGAAGCGGCGCAATTGAAACGGCTTCGCATCCTCGCCGCACAGAGCGGGCTCGATCCGGATTTTACCCGGAAGCTGCATGCCCTGGTCGTTCGAGAAGTCATCACCAATCATGAGGCGGTGAAGTTCGAGTCGGGAGCCGGCTAGAGCGACGAATATCATCGCAAGCCTGCTCCGGCGAAACGAGGTCCAGCCGAGAGCCGCCATCCCTGGGAGCCACATTTGTCGAATGATCTGCGCAGCTGCGCCGCCGCTCTGGCGATCGTAGCGAGCTTCTGGACGCACCCCGCGATCGCGGACGAACCCGGAAACGCCGACTATGCGGCGCTGAACAAGGCGATCGTCGATGGCAAGGAATTTCGCATGCTCGTCGACCTTTCAGCCTGTCAAGTTCACGGCACGGGCGCGGCGGGACCTCCGGTCAAGGCCAGCATGCGGTTTGACGGATACATGATCCAGCCTGACGGGACGATCGCTTTCGCAACGACCCATTTCACGGTGAGACCGGACAAGGCGGTCAGGGAATTCCTGTCGTTCAGGGTGCACCCAAACGGCAGGATCGAGGCGCGCACGATGGTCCTGGATGCCGTCAATGACGCCGTTCTCAAGGATACGGCATTCGATTGCGAGATTGGAAAAGGCGCGACATTCCACTGGTGATGCGCGGTCGTTACGCGGACTGGTCGACCAGGCTGCCGGGCTGCTGGCCCTTCTTCTCCAGCTGCTTTTCGATGGCGTCCCGGATCTTCTGCTCCACCGCCGCTTTCTGGTCCGGGGTCATGTTGGCGAGGTCGGCCTCGCTGAGATTCATGCTCTTCAGAATGGCAGCCCGCATACGGTCGAAGGGATTCATCTTCGCGTATTTCAGGAATTCCTGCACGACGCTGCTGTCGCCCGATGCGCCATCTTCGTTGGCTTGCGAGGGCCCACCATTGTCGGTCACCGGCGGCTTCGATGCACCGGTCGTTGAGCCGGCTTTTGCAGGCTGGTAGCCGAAGATTGATGCTCCTGGCGTGACTTGCATGTTCGGCCCCTCGAGACGATCGCGAAGGGCAAGCAACGTGCGTGCCAGATGTTTTCGTTGGATTTCCCGATGTTTCCGGGCTCGCGCTCATCGGCAGCTTGAAAAAATTGCCGGTGCGGCGGTGTCGCCGGCAAAGTTTGCCCGGTCGCCTGCGCGAATCGCGTCGTCGCGCGTGCCGTCGGCACCGATCAGGTTGCCTTCACTCCGGCGCTCTCCGTGCGTCGCCAAAGGCCGAGCCTGAACCATAGCAGCCTGGCAGCGGTCGATGGCCATCGCACCTCCCACGCCGGGCGCCGCGGTTTGTCCAGGCGCTCGGCAATCAGGAATGCACTGGTCGCGGCCATCGCCGCCAAATGCCCGCCTTGCGTCGCCAACGGAACGAGCATCAGCGCCCAGCAGGCTCCGCAACACCAGATACCCTGGGTGACGCCATATCCGAGAGCAGCCAGGTCGGCCCTGATCCCATACGCCGCCAGCGGCGGCTGGTCGTGGCAGTGGTTCAGGCAGATCTGTTTCACGGGGGAGAATTGCCAGACTAGGACGAGCGATCCCGCCAATGCGATCGTGACGATCGATGATGATTGCATCAGTTGCAGCGCCAGCACGGCCAGTACGATGGGAACGCCACAGGCAGCCCAGATGGACCAGTATCCGATCATGAAGAGCGCCATCGACCGCATGCGTCGACGCGGCAGGCTTCGCGCACGCACGTGCCCAAGAGCGCCCGCGAGCATCGGCGTCATCATCGCCGCTACCATCAGCATCCATTCGCCGGTGAGTGTTGTCGGCGAATAGAACGTCATGGCAAGGGCGAGCTGATCGAGCGACAGTGCCGGCCAGACATCGCTGTTGCAGAAGGCGACGAGCCTGCGCTGGTCCGACAACGCCACGACGGCCGCCCACGCGGCGGCTGCCGCGACGGTGAGCGGAATACGGATTTGCAGACGCTCGTAGGCCGCGGGCGTCATGAGCGGCCGTCAATCGCCCTGTCGGACGATGCTGATGCGGCCGACACTCACGTCGGCCGACTGCTGCACCGGCGCGACGGCCTGGAGACGAACGCCGACCTTTGCGAGATCGGCAGTGCCCGAACCGGCGAACTCCGAATAGGGCTTGGTGATGTTCAGCGCGTACGACAAGCCGTCTCCCGCGTGCCCGGTATCGCTCTCCGTCGCCTTGGTGATGCCGAAGAGCCCGATGCTCCCGACCTGCCGCTCGAAGGACGGCGCGCCGTCCTTCCCCGCAAACTGCAGATAGACCTGCAGCACGGTGGCGTCGGAATATCCGCGCACATTCTCCAGATTGAGAAAGACCTGCTCCGCGCGCGCCCCGGGCGCGGGGCCGGCAGCCAGCCTGGCGGCAACTTTCGTATGCGTACGCGCATCGAGTTGCACGGAGGTCTCGGCACCTTTCCCTGCGACGGGAAGCGATTGGGCATTGGCGCCAAGCACCTCAACTGTTGCTCCAGTCGATCTCGCCATCGCGACCGCTCCGGATGATGTCGCTGTCCTGCCGGCGACGGCCGCCAACGGCGCGCCTGCCGGCGAGAAATCGCTGTAAGTATAGCCCACCCCGGCAAAGTCCGACATCTGTTCCGGCGTGTACTCCCACGGCGAGCCGTCGGGGAGAGGAACGACAAATTTATGCTGGCCGAGGCTGGCAGGTCCCTTCTTCCAGCTGGCTTCTTCCGGATCCGTGTTCTGGGAATCGCTCTGCCTCCAGCTTTGCCACAGCCGATCGATATTCGCGTGGTGCAGCCAGAAGATGGGATCCAGGCCGGCCGTCACCGGTGACGACATCAGTCCCGGCAATGGCCTCGTGCTCGCCTCCGGGAACATCTTCTCGCCGCCGACAAGGCCGTGAACCTGGTCGTGCGGTTGACTTTCGATGTCGCCATGCTTGGTGCCGCCGTGCTCGAAGCCGGTGTCGATGCCACCGAAGCCGCGGTCGCCGCCACTTGCCACACCGGTGAACTCGTGAACGTCCATCGCGTCCAGGTTCACGGCGTCGAGCGGGACGAAGACCTTGCCGGGCTGCGAGGGATCGCCGGGTCCCCACCGCTGTTCAATGAAGAGGGGATTGTTGCCGGTGCCGTCCGGCCAGTCCGGGCTGCCGAATGCCGGCGGCAAGCCATCCTGACCGGGTTTGAAGTAGTTCCAGTAAGGCAAGGTCCAGTCAGGCGGCCCACCGAGCGTCACGACGGTCGAGCGAATGAGCTTCTCAAACCCGATCAGATAGCCGCGGTGCCATGGCAGAAAATACCAGCTGCCGTGCTGACATTGCTGCCAGAACTCGTCGAAGTCGGCCTGGGCAGGAACTTGCTCGGCAGGCGCCTTGTAGCCGTAGAACTCCCACAGGCCCTGATGATAGCCGTGCATGCCGGCCCAGAAGCGCCAGCTGGTTCGATCGTTGAGCGGCTTCGGCCTCAATGCGCCAACCGCGCGCGCGTACCAGAGAATCGGATCCGCCCAGTCGCCGCCAAGCTCCCACACGTTCTGTCGAACCAGCATGCCGTTCTCCTTGTCGCTTGACTGCGGCGCCGGCCGGCCGAGAGAACGGGCAGGCGGCTCCGCCGGATTGATCTTCCTCTCATCCACCAGCTCGCCTTGAGAGCCGGCATCTTGGGTCACTCGGACTTCGACCGAGGACGCCCTGCAATCGCCGCGGCCAGGAAAATAGACGAAAAATCTATGGTTGTGTAGTAGCGAATTCTAACCGTTAGCGCGAGCGGTCCTTGATCGGCCAGGCTCGGCCGCCGGAAATGCCTGCAACGACAGGAGAATAGCGGCGCATGAACGTGCGAGCTCACGGCCGGCAGCAATCTGCGACAAAACGCCGTTGATCCCGGTCGGCCGCGCGCGCATCCTCAGAACGTCGTGATCGGCTTGCCGTCCGCCCCCACGAGACTCGACGGCGCCTCGCCGAACACCAGCCCCTCCGGCTGAAACTTGATCGTCTTGCCGCCCTCGACGAAGTCGGCAAAATTGCGCGGCGTGGCCGAGTGCACGCCGTTGGTCAGGAAGTCGTCGATCTCGTAGCAGGTGTCGGGCTTGCCGCCGGAGCCTTCGCCCAAGAATTTCTGGAAGGTCTGGCTCGTCACCTTCGCCTTCTTGCGCGCCGACCAGTTGGTGTAGCGGCGATAGAGCTTCGGCAGGATCACGGGGCCCTTGTCGGTCGCGAGCACGTCGGTCTCGTTCTTCCTGGGTTCGCGCAGGTCGAAGTCGAAGGCGGGAATCGTCTTGGCGAGATGCTTCCAGACCGGCAGCTTCTGCGCGCGTGCGGGCTTCGCGAGCGCGAGGAAGGCCTTGATCTCGTCGTCGTTCATCGAAGAGTAGAAGGTTGGATAGGCAAAGCCCTGCTCGACCAGCCAGTGATTGATGTCGATGGTCTTGCCGGCGACCGTCACCTCGATGTCGCCGACCAGCCGGCCATAGGTGTCGAACACCTCGTTCGGCGCATCGACATGGGTGAACACCCGGCAGGCGAGCGTGGGCTCGCCGGCGCTGCTGAGGAAGTCATGCAGCGCCTTGCTCGTCGTCGCGCCAAGAAACTGCCGGTAGGGGTGTGTGACCTCGTGATAGGCCTGCCGCTTGGCGTCGCTCAGGCCCTTCTTCTCGGCGGCCGAGAGCGGCGAGGGCTGATAATGCAGCTCCGGCGCGTCGATGCCCTGAAGGCGAATGGTGAGCTTGCCGTTCTTGATCGGCGCCGTCGCGGTCCGGCCCTTGACCTTGGCGCCCTCGAAGACGTGGGTCGGCTGGAAAGGCACCGAGTCGTTCTTGCGGAAGCGGATCGCGTCTGGGGCGACATTCACCACGACCTTGGTGGTGTCGGCGTCCGACCGGCCCTCCGGCCAGAACTGGCCGACATCGATGGTGCCTAAGACCTCTAGCAGTCCAACGGGCATCGGGCGCTCCTGTCAAACGAACGCGGCGACTGCTTCAAGCAGGCGACTCGCACGCGCACGGCGGAAGCGGATCATTTTCGTGCGACAGGTCCATGACAGGGCGCGGCCGCGAGACAATGCAACGCGGCCTTCGAGCGGAGAGGGCGGGGCATGATTGGTCCGTCGTGCAACGCATGCTGTGGCGACGACGGACCATCTTCGATTGGTGCGGAAGCCTCCGCGCTGCTGCTCCCGCTCGGAATCAGGGGCGGTACGGACAGACCATCGTCAGGTGGAGCAGCGTCGGCGCCTGGTCCTCACCGTTGTCGTACTCCCACTCCAGCCGGATCTCGTGCCGGTCGGCATAGGCGTCGCTCGCCGCGTGAGTGATGATATTGGTCTTCATCGGGATCGGCGGCTCGGAATTGAAGCACTTCCGCACGCAGGCATCGAGCAGCGCGCATCGCGTCAGCGGGATCACGCCGGGCTCGTCCTTGGACAGCGGGACCGTATTCAACTGCGTGGTGAGGTCGACGCGAGCTCGTCCCTTCTCCTTGTGCCAGTACGCCGCGCTCCCGTCCGGCCATTTGTCCGCCGGCGTCAGGATCAGATGGTACTGGCCGTACTCCAGGGTCGGCACGTGGATGTCCGGCGACGCCTTGAGGATGTCCACGCTCCTCTGCATGTTTTCCAGAGGGAAATAATTGTCGTTCATCAAATCTTTGAATGAAGCCCCGGTGTAAGTTCTCGACCCCATCGTCTTTTCCCTCAATATGTCCTTGGCTTTGTGAAAATACATACAGCTCCGCGACGCCGGTTAGTTTTGCCACCCCGGCTTCGCCGAATATATGCCCCATCTTTGCTGGGATTGCATAGGCTACCACTCAGGACTGTGTTTCGTCCAGATCGCCAACCGCACCGTGCTCCGCTAACGGCGATGGGCAAGTCCGATTGCTAAGCGGTTCTTGATAGGTATTCTTACCACGAGTTGCTCGCGGGCGCTGGACGACAGCGACGCCGCGATCCTTGAAGGCGCAGGAATGCATTGCTTCGCGTGCCAGTCGGCGATTGATTCGGACGATAGCTGGTGCTCCAAGTGTGGGGCGGCGGTACGTCGGCGTGCTGATCCCGACAGCGAGCGGCGGTTTGTGACAATTCTCCGAGCCGACGTCATCGACTCCACGGGGCTTGTTGCCGAATTGGAGCCGGAGGAGGCCGTCTCACGCCTGGAGCCAGCGCTGGCGGCCATGAGGGGCGCGGTACGCCAGTTTGGCGGCATCGTCAGCAAGGAGTTGGGGGACGGCTTGGCCGCTGTCTTTGGTGCCCCGATCGCCGACGACAACCATGCTCCGCTGGCCTGCCATGCGGCCATCGAGCTTGTCCGGCGGGTCGGCAGTCTTGGCGATCCCGGACTTCAGGTTCGGGTCGGCCTCCATTCGGGGCACGTCGTCGCCTATATGGTCGCCAGCGAGTTTTCCAAGGTCTACGAGATCGGAGGAGCCGCTCAGCATCTTGCCGCGAGGCTGGAGGCCGCGGCCGAAGCCAATCAGATCTACGTGTCGGAAGCCTGCCAGAAACTCGCGGATGGACATGTCCGATTCGAAGCCTTGGGCCGCAAGGTGCTGCGCGGTTTCAACGAGCCGCTGCCGGTCTACCGTGTCGTCGGAGCGAGCGACCTTTCAAGCTGGCGGGTGCGACGAGCGCGGAGCGTTTCGCGGTTTGTCGATCGCACGACTGAGCGGGCCCTGTTGGGACGTGCCGCTGAGAGGTCCAGTGCAAGCCGGCAGACGGTCCTGCTGATCGGCGATGCAGGCATCGGAAAATCGCGGCTCGCGCATGAGTTCGCCCAGGAGCTCAAGGCCGATGGCTGGCGGCTGATTGACGCCGAGTGTAGTCCGAACCTTCAGGGCGTGCCGTTCAGCGCGCTCAAGCGCACCATACTTTCGATCATCGAAGTTGCCGCCAGAGATTCGGATAGTCTGGTCGACATCCGAAAGGAGTTGCCGGCAATCCATCAGCTCGCGATCGATTCCATATTGGATATTCCGGTCGCGGATCATCGCTGGAGTGAGCTGGAGCCTTACGCGCGCGCGCGTGCCATTTCCGATGCAAGTTGCGCCATCGTGCAAAGCCTGGCCTTTCAACAGCGTACGGTTCTTCTCATCGAGGACCTGCACTGGATCGACCGAGCCAGCGATGCGGTTGTTGCTGCAATTGCGTCGTTACAGAGTCCCAACCTGATAGTTTTTCTCACGAGCAGGCCGAACGGCATGCCCGAGTGGATCGCACGCTGCCATGCGGAAGTGATTGCAATGCGCCCTCTGGATGACGATTCGGGATTGGCCATGTTGGCCGATATGCTCGGACCGTCGGCGATGAACACCGATTTGAAGAACCGGATCATTTCTCATACTGCCAACGTTCCTCTATTTCTCGAGGAAGTCTGCCGTGGACTGAAAGATAGTGGCACGCTTCGCGGTCAGTGGGGTGACCTTGCGCTCGTTCGACCTATTGACGAGCTCGGCATCCCTACCAGCATTCAGGGGGTGATTGCGGCGCGGCTCGATCGTGTCTCGAGGCAGGAGCGCTCGGTTCTCCAAATAGCGGCGGCGCTGGGGCCGCGCTCAAGCGTGATGATGCTGCGGAACGTCGCCGCGCTGCCCGAAGACATTCTCCAGGATTGCCTCGGAGCGCTCGACCGAGCCGAGATCCTCGTCAGGATCGATAGTGAACTTGAGGACTCGATCGAGTTCCAGCACGAGATGGTCCGCCAAGTGACCTACGAGTCGATGGTCGAAAAGGTGCGCGAAAATATACATGGGCGAATACTTGCGGCCTTCGAAAGCGACGAGACATGGAGCGACGGTCCTGACACGCTTTGCTACCACGCAATGCGCGCGAAGGATTGGCTGAAAGCGTTCGGGTACGGGAGAGGTGCCGCGCAGAAATGTCTTGTGCGCTCGGCGTATGCCGATGCGGTCGACTATTTCGGGATCGCGATGAGTTCGCTCGACAAGATGCCGATGACTCTCTCGCGGGAGGCAGATGCAATTGACCTCCGGATGGAGGCGCGAATGGCATTCATCTGGTCCGGTCAGGTTGCCGAGTGGATCGATCTCGGAAAGGAGGCCGAACGCCGGGCTAGTGGAATTGACGACATCGGAAGAAAGGTCGCCGCCATGACCGTCATGGCGGGTGGACAGAATTTCTACGGAACGCCAACTGAAGCGGTTGCGCTCGGCCAGGAGGTCGTTGGCCTCGCCGAGAAGTCAGGCAACCCGGGTTGGCGCAACCTTGCACAATACAATCTGGGACAGGCCTATTTTCTCGCCGGTCGATATCGCGAAGCGGAGCAGACGTTGGCGCAAGGCCGCGCTAATCTCATGGGGCCGGACGCAAGCGCGCCCTTCGGAACTCCCCCAAAATACACGCTCCTCCTCTGCTGCATGATGAAGAGCTTCACGCACACCGTCATGGGCGAACTCGACACCGCCGGCCAGCTCCAGCAACAAGCCGCCGCGATCGCGGAGGAGACGGGCCGTCCCTACGACCGCGTCGCCGCCGCCTATAGCGGCGGCTGGCTGATGCTCGGCCGCAACGAGCCGGCCGCGGCCGCTGCCATTCTCGAAGACGGGTTCGTGCTGGCGCAGAAGCACGGCATCCGGCTGTTCGTGCCGGTGCTCGCCTGTCATCTCGGCATCGCCTATCTGGAGCAGGGGCTGTTCGACCGGGCGCGCGGCATGCTGGCCGAGGCGCGCGAGGAGGCGAAGGCGGTCGGCTATACCTCGGCGGTGCTGCGCAGCTCGATCTATCTTGCGCTCGCAACCTTCCGCCTCGGCGACGTCCAGGCCGCGCAGAACATGCTGCGCGAGGCGCGCAACACCGCTCGCCAGCAGGGGTTTTCCGGCCTCGAGGCCGAGGCCCTGCTCGGCGAGGCCGTGGTGACGCCGCCGACGGATGCGGCGAACAAGGCCGCGATCATCGTCGCCTTGCGCGCGGCCATCGCGATCGCCTCCGAGAGCGGCGCGCTGCCGCTCCAGCACAAGGCCGAGGCGATGCTGACCGAGATGCTTGCCCGGGGCGGCGAGCTGACCTGACCCTGCTCCCTCCCTGGCGTGCGATCGTACCGCCGGGCTGATTTTTTGCCCGACGGGCCGTTTGAGTTTCGCAGGCAAAGCAAGGACTTAAGAGACCGTCTCTACTGTGCATGGGGTTGTTTTCGACATTTTACAGGGAGGACCACCACCTCCAGCCGGCGCCGTTCAAGGTCTCATGACTTGCCGGACGCGGTCTGTGCGCCCCGATGACGAAGCCCCTTGCACGGACGCCAAGGTCGGCTACCGTCGGCACTAGCCGCAGGGCCAGGTGACTTTTGATTTACATTTTTTAGCATCCGATCTTTCGGCGCCGCGACGGCGCGACGCCCACCGGACGAGGCGGGGCCATGAGCACACGGGACCAGTCAGCTTTGTTGGCGCCGGTCGAGCGCGATTTGCGGCTCGATCTCTTCCGCGGCGTCGGGTTGTGGATGATCTTCCTCGATCACATCCCGCACGACGTCGTGGCCTGGCTGACCTTGCGCAACTACGGCTTCAGTGACGCCGCCGAGTTCTTCGTCTTCATCTCCGGCTATCTGGTCGGCTGGATCTACGGGCCGATCGTCGCCGGCGGCTGGTTTCTCGCCGCGCTGAAGCGGCTGTGGCGGCGCGCGGGCGAGATGTACGTTGCCCACATCATGCTGTTCCTGTTGTTCACGGCGCAGATCGCGCGCACGGTCAGGAGGTTCGACAACCCGATGTATGCAGACGAGTTCAACGTTCACAATTTTCTCGACCATCCGGACATCCTGATAGGTCAGGCGCTCTCGCTGCGCTACAAGCCGGTCAATCTCGACGTGCTGCCGCTCTACATCACGCTGGTGCTCGCCGCGCCCTTCATCGTGTGGGGCCTGGTGCGCCGGCCGAACCTGACGCTGGCTGCCTCCGTGGTGTTGTATGTGTTGGCGCGCCGGTTCGACTGGAACATCGCCTCCTATCCGCCGGGCACGACCTGGTACTTCAACCCGTTCTGCTGGCAGCTGATGTTCGTGTTCGCCGCCTGGTGTGGCGTCGGCCAGATCGACAAGATCGCAACATGGGTGTGGTCGAAGGCGGCGATGACGCTGGCGGCGGCCTGGCTCGCCTTCGCGCTCCTGATCGTGATGACCTGGCACATCCCTGCGCTCGAGGCGCTGATCCCGAAATGGATGATCAAGGCGATCTACCCGATCGACAAGACCGACCTCGACATGCTGCGCTTCACGCACTTTCTGGCGCTGGCGGTCTGGGTGATCTATTTTATCCCGCGCCACTGGAAGGCGTTGCATTCGAAATGGGTGCACCCGGTCATCCTCTGCGGCCAGCATTCGCTGCCGATCTTTTGCCTCAGCGTGTTCCTGTCGTTCTCGGCGCATTGGATCCTGATGCAATTCACCAGGGGCGTCTGGGAGCAACTCGCCGTCTCGTTCGCCGGCTTCGTCATCATGTTCGGGGCGGCGTGGCTGCTCGACCGCGCCGAGCGGGTGCCGAGCCTCTTCGTCAAGGTGACGGATGTCGACGACGAGCGGGAGGCCGCCGCCGAAGGCGCGCCGGTAACGATCATCGGCGCGGCTCCGGCTCGCCGCTGAGAGCACATCGCGTCGCCGGGACGATTTTTCGGGAGAGATGCATGTCGAGATTTTTGTTGACGATTGCCGGCGCCCTCCTGCTCCTCGTCTGCAACGCGTCGGCGCAAGGGCCGTCGCCCGAGGCGATGGATGCTGCACGAAAACTCGTCGCCACGCTGAAGATCGCAGATCAGTATCGCGCGGCGCTCCCGCAGCTCCTGCTCAAGCTGAGACCCGTGGTCGCACAGGACCGGCCTGAGATCGAGCGCGATTATGACGCAATGACGGCGCCGGGCTCCGACATCTACGCGCCGTTCTTTGCCTCGATGATCGACCAGATCGCCGCGCTCTATGCCCAAAACTTCACCGTCGACGAGCTGCGCCAGATCGAAGCGTTCTATGCCCAGCCTGCTGGCCGGAAGTTTATGGAAAAGTCCGATGCGCTGGCGCAGGCGAGCGCGCAGATCGGCCAGGACGTCAACCAGAAGGCCGCAGATGAACTAAAGCTACGCCTCATCGAGGCGCTGCGCCAGAAAGCGCACAAGCCGTAGACCGTCATGCTCAGTGAATCGCGGCGTACATGATCCTCTCCTCCGTCGCCTCCAATGCGGAGAATTCCTCCACGACCTTGCCCTGGCGCGAGACCAGGATGCGGTCGGAGAGCGCCATGATCTCGGGCAGGTAGGATGAGATGACCACGACCGCCTTGCCCTCGTCGGCGAGCTGGTTGATCAACTCGTGGATCTCGACGATGGCGCCGACGTCGACGCCGCGCGTGGGTTCGTCGAAGATGATCAGATCGGGCTCCTGAACCAGCGATTTGGCGATCACGACCTTCTGCTGATTGCCGCCGGAAAGCTCGACCACCTTGCCGTCGTTGCCGATCGCGCGAACCTTGAGCCGTTCGATCCAGGTCCTGCCGATCGCCTCGTTCTCTCGCCGCGACAGCATCATGCGGCCCTTGGGAAATTTCGACAGAAGGCCGAGATAGATGTTGCGTGCGATCGAGGACGTCTCGAAGAAGCCTTCGACCTTGCGGTCTTCAGTCACATAGGCGATGCCGGCCTGCACCGCCGGCGCCGGCACCCGGTAGCGCACCGGCTTGTCGTGCAGCAGGATCTCGCCGCCATGGAAGAAGTCGCGCTTCAGCACGCCGGAGACGATCTTGAACGTTTCGGTGCGGCCGGCCCCGACGAGGCCGAACACGCCGGTGATCTGTCCCGCGAACACCGACAGCGAATTGTTCTTCACCATCGGTGCCATCTTCAGGTTCTGCACGGTGAGCACGCGCGCGCCGGGCGGCCGCACGCTGCTCTTTCGCGCACCGTAGAGCGTGTTGGAGAGGTCGCGCCCGACCATGGCCTGCACGATCGCCGCGCGGTCGAAGTTGGTGGCATCGTCGGTGACGACGTGCTTGCCGTCGCGCAGAACCGTGATGCGGTCGGCGAGCAACAAGGCTTCTTCCAGGGCGTGCGAGATGAAGACGATCGAGACCCCGCGCTTCTTGAGATCGCGGACGAGGTCAAAGAAGTATTTCTTCTCTTCCGGCGTCAGCGACGCCGTCGGCTCGTCGAAGATGATGACTTTGGCGCGGTGCAAAACCGCGCGCGCGATCTCCACCATCTGCTTCTTGGCGGCGCCGAGGCCGCCGACGGTGGCGGTCGGCGTGACGTCGAAATTGAGCGATTGCAGGAACTGCTGCGCAGCGATGTAGATGCCGCGCAGGCGGTTATAGAATTTCTCCTGCCCGAGAAACAGATTCTGCGCGACCGTCATGGTCGGTACCAGGCTGTTTTCCTGGAACACCATGGCGATGCCGAGATTGCGCGCCTCCAGCGGTGTCCGTGGTGCGACGTCGGCGCCGTCGACCGTCATGGTCCCTGACGTCAGCGTCACCACGCCGGCCATCACCTTGGTCAGTGTCGATTTGCCGGCGCCGTTCTCGCCGACCAGCGCGTGGATCTCGCCGCGGCGGAGGTCGAAGTCGACCCCGTCGATGGCGGGCACGCCGGCGTAAAGTTTTGTGGCCTTGCGCAGCGAGAGTGCGATGTCGCTCATGAGCGGAACTCCTCGGCAAGACCGGACAGCGGCAGTCGCAGCACGCGGCCCGGTCCCTTGGCGATCAGGACGAGATCGCCGCCCATCTCGATCGCCGCAACGATACCGTGATTGGCGCCGTCGACCCGGCTGTGCAGCGAATAGAGCGGCTGGCCATCTGCATCGAGTCGGATGACGAGGCCATAGGAGCGCGGCGGCGCCCACGGCTTGATCACGCCCATGGTCTTGATGTGTGCACCCTGCATCGGCTCCTTGAACGAGAAGCCCGAGCGCAGGCGCGGCGCAACCCAATACGCCGGATCGATCTCGGCCATCATTCGCTTACGGTAGGCTGGTTCGCGCAGCACGAACTCGATCAGCTGGGTGCGCGCGGTGAAGGCGGTGAGCCAGTAGCCGCCGCCCGCCGCCTTCGACAGCCGCGACGGATAGACGGGCAAGTGAGCAAGGACGGTTCGCGGCGATGTGCCCGGTGCCACAAGGACGAGGCGGTGGCGCCAACTCTCGCTGACCAGCACGCCATTGCCATACGCGCAGGCGCCGAAGGCGTGGCCCAGCCCTTGCGCGAGGGGCGTCACGCTCCTGCTGCCGGGATCGAGCCTGAACACCCGGCCGCTCCGATTGAGCTCCATCAAATCGCGTGCCCAGTCATCGACGCCGCATGTCGCCGAGCCGTCCGTCGCGATCAGCGTGTTGTCGCTCGCGAGCGTCAGTGCGTTGACGGCATTGAACGCGCTATCTGCAAACGTCACGCTTGGCTGCTCGGCCGAGGGGCTTGCGTAGAGCCGCACCTCGCGTCCCCCGAGCGCAACCGCAAGGCCGCCGCCGGGGAGGGCACACAATGCCGAGATCGGCCGCTCGAAGTTGCGGACCTCCGATGCCGTGCCGTCATTCAGAGACATCAGCCGCTGGCCCGCCGCGATGAAGAGGTTGCTTCCGTCGGTGGCGAGATCCTCCGGCGCCTCGCATGTCAGCAAGGTTTCGGCGGATTCCAGCTTCTGGTTGGGCTTCAATGCGCCGTCGAAGGACGGTACGGTGATGGTGGCGTCGCCGCGCCCGAGAAAGCGGTTGGCGAACTCCCTGACGGCCGCGATCACGATTGCTTCCCCCATCGCTTGTCGTACTGGACGAAGTTCGGATCGGCATTGTCGAGCTTGTAGCGGCCGATCCGGTTGTTGAGGATGCCGCCGAGATAGAGATAGCCGCGATGCTCGCGCATCGAGGTGATCATCGGATGGTTTTCGCCGCGCAGGTCCCAGAACGATTCGACGATCTTGCCCTGCTCGTTGAACTTGACCACGCAGCCGGTGTTGATGTTGGGGAACAGCCATTCGTCCACCGGCACGCGCTTGCCCATGCGGCGGCGGAAGCCGGGCATCTTCCAGGCGAGGTCGAGCGAGGGGCTGCGCATGCCGACCAGCGCCAGCCAGTAATTGCCGTCGGAGGCGAGGTTGATGTTATCGGGGTAGCCCGGCAGATTGTCCATGACGACCTCGACCTTGCCCTTCTTTGACCCTGCGAACCAATAGCGCTTGATCGAGCAGCCGAAGGTTTCGGCGAACAGGATCGACTGGCCGTCGCTGGCGACGCAGATGCCGTTGGGGAATTTGAGGCCGCGCAGCTCCGTGCGCGTCACGCCGGTCTTGGTGTCATAAGAGATGATGCGGCCGTTGCCGCGCGCTTCGAGACCGTCGATCGGCCATTCGTCCATCTCGTAGCGCACGGTGGCTTCCGAGAAGAAGATCAGGCCGTCGTCGGTGATGTCGAGATCGTCGGCGAGCCGCAGGCGGCTGTCGTCATTGACCGAACGCATGCTGCGATTGGTCTCGTCGGTCGCCTTTTCCACCGTGCCGTCAGGCTTGATGCGATAGAGCCCCATGCCGCCGATGCAGACGTAGAGATTGTCCTCGCGGTCGAAGGCCATGCCGAGTGGTTGGCCGCCGATATGGGCGAACACCTCCATCTTCTGATAGTCGGGCGCGAGGAAGCGCATGATGTCGCCGTGGCGCGAACCCGCATAGAGATTGTCGTGGCGGTCGAGGATGACGTCCTCCGGCGCCTCGATGCGGCCGAGGCCGATCGACTCGACATTGCGCAGCTTGTCGTTCTGCTCGAACGGGCCGCCTTGCCCGATCTCGGTCGGCGGCGGTGGCGGCAGCGCGTGATAGGTGGGGGCCACGTAGACCTTGCTGATGATGCGGGTTCGGTTCTTCTGCCAGCGGATGTCGACCATGGCAGCAACGAGCAGGATGCCGGCAAGCGCCATCCGGTTGACGCCACCGCGCGCGTTCATGGTGGTCAGACCATTGGTGATCAGGAGCACGATCAGCACCCCGACCGCCGATTTGGCGACCGAGCCCTTGCCGCCGCCGAGCGTGATGCCGCCGAGCACTGTCGCGGTCAGCACGATCACCTCCAGGCCAACGCCGATGTCGCCGCCGACGGTGCCAAGCCGGGACGCGAAGAACAGCGCGCCAATGCTGGTCAGCACGCCGCTTGCGACGTAGCAAAGCGCGATGGTGCGGCGGACGGGAATGCCGGAATTGTAAGCTGAACGACGCGAGCCGCCGATCGCGGTGATGTGCCAGCCCGGGCGCAGCCGGGTCATGAAGATATGGCCGAAGATGGCGATGACGATATAGACGAGCGCCACGGTCGGAATGCCGAAGATGCTGCCGCTGCCGATGAAATCCCAGGACGGAATGTCGGGGAAGGCCGACGCGATCGCGTTGGAGTAACGCTGGATCAGGAGATCGTAGGCCGAGCGGTAGATGATCAGGGTGATCAGCGTGGTGATGAAGGCCCGCAGTCGCAAATATCCGATCAGGATGCCGTTGACGGCGCCGAGCAGCGCACCGGAAAGCAGGGTGGCCGCCACCACCGCCGGGACCGGCCAGCCCAGGACGTCGAGAAGATAGAGGGCACAGAAATCGGTCAGCGCGAAGATCGAACCGACGGAGAGGTCGATGCCGCCGACGATGACCACCAGCGCCAGCCCGAGCGCAATGAAGCCGATCTCTCCAGCCTGGCGCGCGGTGTCGGCAAGGCTCGCCGGCGACAGGAAATTGTCGATGGACCGGCTGAGCGCGAGGCCGACGATCAGGAGGAGGATGACCGGGATAGCTGTCTCGGTCCATCGCTTGGACAGGATTTCACCGAGGAGATGATCGGGCCAGTAGCGGTAACGCAGGCTTGTCAGAGTGTCGCGCATCGGCATTCCGGGACCTTGCAAGTTTCGAGACTACGTCCCGGACGTGAGATCGTCCGGGACGCCAGGGTCTTGCGTCGCGACAATTATTTCTTGAGGTCGCTGAGATTCCAGCAGGCCATCTGGCTATCGGCGTTCTCCTTGGTGATCGGAATCAGCGTCGTGTATTCCGAGCCCTTGACGGAGCCGGGCTTGACGCCCGACGACAGCAGCCACTTGATGGTGCCGGCCATCTGCGCGGCCTGGGTCGGCACGTCGTAGCTCATGTTGAGATCGAACGCGCCCGACTTCACCAGTTCGCACGCGCCCTTGCGCTCGCCGCCGCCCGAAGTTGCCACGAACACCTTGCCGGTGAGGCCGGCCTCCTTGACGGCCGCTGCCGTGCCGATGTCCATGCCATCCCAGAAGCCGACGATGCCGCAGAGATCGGGATTCTGCTTCAGCACCGTTTGGGTGATCGCCTTGGCCTTGGCGGCGTCCCAATCGGCGGCCTGGCTCGACACCACCTTGATTTCAGGATGCTTGGCGAGCACGTTCTCGACGCCCTTCAGCGTATAGGCGCTCGCGGCGGCCGACAGCGCACCCTGGATGATCGCGATCTTGTTGGACTTGCCCTCGCAGGCCTTGACCACGCCTTCGGTTTGGCGTTCGCCGATCTCGACCCAATTGGCGCCGACGAAGGCCGAGCTGCGATAGGCAGAGCCCATGTTGATCTGGATGACGTAGATGCCTTCGTTCTCGGCGCGCTGCAGCAGCTTGGCGTAGGTCTGCACGTCCGGATTATGAACCACCATCACCGCCGGCTTCTCCGAGATCAGCGAGGTGACCGCCTGGGCGCCGGCGTTGGTATTCCAGTTGGCGTCGCGGATCACGAACTTGACGCCGAACGGCTCGAGCTCCTTCTTCAGTCCGGCATACCAGCCCTCCGTGAGGTCGAAGTTCATGGCGACCGGCACATAGGCCACGGTCTTGCCGGCCAGCGCCTCCTTGAACGGCTTCTGGAACGGCTCATCCAGACCCTGCTGGGCGAGGGCCGGCGCGGTCATTGCCGCAAGACCCAGTGCGGCAACAATTGCCTTTGTCGGGTTGCCGAAATGCTTCATTGCTTCCTCCTTGGTTGTGGTTGTCGTTATTGTTGGATCGCTCAGATGTCGCCCTGTTGTGCCGTTTCCTCGTTGCGCGGATTCAGGAAGGAATCCGTGATGACGGCGAGCAGCAGCACCACGCCCTTGATGAGATTCTGCCCGGCGTAGGAGATGTCCATGATGGTCATACCGTTGAGCATCGTTCCGATAACGAGCGTGCCGATGACGACGTTGAGCACGCCGCCACGGCCGCCTGATAGCCCGATGCCGCCAAGCACGACGACCAGGATGACGTCATAGATGAGCGTCGAGTTGAAGATGCGGGTCGGCATCGAGTTGACGGATGCCGCCATCACGAGGCCGGCAAAGCAGCCGATCAGGGCGGTGATCACATATTGCAGGACGATGATCGGGCGAGAGGGAATGCCGGTGACACGCGCGGCATAGGGGTTGTCACCGATCGCATAGATATAGGCGCCCCAGCGCGTCTGGCGCAGCAGGAACGCGACCACGATGCAGGCAATTGCGAACATCCAGATCGACGTCGGAATGCCGAGAATGGTGCCTTGTCCGAGCCGCTCGAAGCCGTCCATGCCCGGGCTCCATTGCACGACGTCGAGCTGGAACAGCGCGGTCTGCCCGAGCCCGGCCAGCAACAGGCCCGTTGCCAGCGTCGCAAACAGCGAAGGGACTTCGGCATAGGCGATCAGCCAGCCGTTGACGAGGCCAAAGGCAATCGTGAGCAGGACGGCGGTCAGCAGCGAGGCCGGTAGCGAATGACCGTTCTGCACCATCTGGAGCACCAGTCCCGGCGGCACCGCAAGGGCCGCGATCAGCGAGATGTCGATGCCGCGTCCGATCACGACGATTGCCATGGCAAGGCCGAGGATGCCGAGCACTGCCACGTTCTGGAGCAGCGTCAGCATGTTGTCCGGCGTCAGAAAGCCGCGCAGGAAGATCGAAAACACAAGGAACAGCAGCGCGAAGACTGCGAAGACGATCTCTTGCTGATTGAAACGAAAGCGCTTCATCCCCGTCTTGCCTTTCTTCGACCCGGCTGTTGCGCGACCGTCAGGACGATCGGTTCTCGATGCGATAGGTTTGTGGAAGCGTTGCAAGGCTTTCGACGAGCATCTTTGTTCGATCCAGATCACCGGAATGGACCGAGATGCTGACGACTGTGTTGAGCTTCTCGTCTTTCCCGACGACGATATCCGCCGCGGTGTCGGGGCCGAAGATGCGATCGATCTCGGTCCTGACCTTTTCCCGGACGGCGAGATCGCGAAGCGTGGGCTTGAAGATCTTCCCGACGGCGGTAACCGGAAGAGCTTCAAGCAGGACGACGCGCTTCGGCCTCGCAGGAGGCTCATTGACGTTGTGTTCGAGATGCTCGCGCAATTGCGCCAGATCGATTGTCTGTCCGGGGGAGGGCACCGCGAAGAGAACTGGAACCTCTCCCGCGTAGGCGTCGGGCATGCCGACGGCCGAGCTCATCTGGACACCGGGGAAGGCGTTCGCGACGTCCTCGATTGCGGCAGGGTCGATGTTGTGACCGCTTCGTACGATGAGGTCCTTCTCGCGCCCCGTCAGCACGAGGCGTTGATCCGGGGTGAGATAGCCGACGTCGCCGGTGACGATCCAGTGGTCGTCGGTGAGAACGCCCTTGTCGTGCTGGGGATCGACGTATCCGGGAAACACCTGCGGTCCCCTCACGAGGACAAGACCGCTGGTGAGAGGCGGACACTCTGTCTTCAGTTCGGCATCGGCCAGAGCGACGATTTTGGTCTTTGCGAACGGCGCCCTGAAGCCGACGCTGCCTTGCACAGGAGTGCCACGGCCGGGATTGAATGCGATCGCTGCCGCGGTTTCTGTCATCCCGTAGGTCTCGAACAAGGTAATCCCGGTCCGCGCCTGAAACCTGTCGCTGACAGCCTTGGGAGCCACGGCCCCGCCGGTGAGCGCCATGCGAACGGTGCTGACATCGGAGGACCCGATCGGCACCTCGGCAAGAGCGGCAATCGAAGTCGGCACTCCGCTCACGATGGTCGCGCGAAACCGCTCCACCGTGTGCCAGTAGTCGCGAATCGCATCGGGACTTCTGAGGCTGTACGGCGAGGGAATGATCACATGACCGCCGGCAGCGAGAATCGACAGGCCGAGCGTCATGGTGCCGCCGACGTGAAACAGCGGAAAACCGTTCACGGCGGCGTCCAGCTCATCCAGTCCGTGGACCTGCGCAAAGCTCCAGGCCGCATGGATCTGGTTGCCATGTGTCAGCCGAACCAGCTTAGGTCGTCCGGTGGTCCCGCCGGTGTGGAAGAGGGCGCAGATCGCATTGCGATCGGTCGAAGGTGCGAAGTCCAGTGTGCCGAGCGCGCTCGCGGCCGTCTCATTGAAGTTTAGAGATCCTCCAGGCAGCGGACCGTTCGCGCCCATCACAAAAATGGTCTTCAGCGACGGGACGCGTTTCGCGACGTTGGCCGCCTTGGCCCAGATCGCGCGATCGGCCGCTTCGGCCGGGATCACCAGCACAGTCGCGTTCTGCGCCTCGAGCAGGTCGGCGATTGCGTCTTCGTTCAGGAGATAGTTGATCGAGCTGGCGACGCCCGCGACCTGGGCGCCGAGCAATGCGGGAAACAGTGGCGGCAGGATCGGACAGAGGAACGCGGCGGTCCCGCCACTCTCGCCGATCCCGTGCGACCGGAACAGATTGGCCGCGCGGATGATCTCCGCAAGCAATTGCCGGTGCGTCAGCGTCGCGTCGCCCGGCTCGCGCGAGCCTTTGGTCAGCACCGTCAGTGCAGGCCGATCGGGATGCAGGTGCGCCGTGGCTTCGAAGAGATCGAGCAGATTGCGGGCAGGGATGAGCGAATCGTAAGGCCGCTGCTCCAACGCCTCGATATCGGCGATGGTTTTGACCGGCTGCGTGAACCGGGTTGTGACTTGCGATGACAAGGCGCTGCTCACGGGCATCGCCATTCGGGCGGCACGGCAAGCTGTGCAGCAGTTGACTGGACCTGACGCAAGCGAACGTTTCCCGCCTATTTTGTGGACTGCTTTTTGTTCTTCATAGGCCACATGCCGGAGCGCGGCTTGCTCCGGAGCGCAAAGCTTTTGCTTCTCCGCGCAAACGGTCTTGCGTGTAGGCGGCGGCCCTCTAGAATCTCGATGCGTGGCCAGCTTGTGCGATGCACAAACGACGTTCATCATGGCGGCGCAACGGATGGGCGGACGATGAACCTGGTGTTTTCGACAGACGATCTGGAGCCGTCCAAACGCTACGCCGCGTGGCAAGGCGCGATCTGCGACGTCTACGTCCATGTCGACGTGAATGCCGAGGAGCGGTCCGACTATCACGGCTTCATCCGCGAGGCACGGTTCGGCGCGGTGACGATGACCGACGTCCTGCTGTCGGAGCAGCGCATCTCGCGCCGCGAGCGGCATATCGCGAAGCTCGACAAGGATTGCTACTATGTCGAATTCGTCCAGCAGGGCCGGGTCAACGTGCTCCAGGCCGGCCAGACCCTGCTGTCGAATCCCGGCGTGAGCGCGATCTTCTCGGCCTCCGAAGCCTATGATCTCGAATGCGTCGGCAAGGTGCGATCGCTCTATCTCGAGATTCCGCGCGCGGAATTCTCGGCGCGCTTCAGCGAGGGGCGGCTGCCGGTCGTCACTACGATGGCCACGAGCCGCGGCCTTGGCCGGATTGCCGCCGAGTTCTGTGCGACGCTCGCCGCGGAAGGCGCGCCGCTCGACGAGACCGCGAGAACGCGACTGGGCGGTGAGCTGATGGACGTGCTGGCGCTCGCGCTCGACATGGGCGAGCGCGACGAATTCTCCGAGGATGCGAGCGCTGCGCAGGCCCGCCTGCGCTCGGTCAAGGCCTGGATCGAGGCGCACCTCACTGATGCGGATCTGTCGCTGGAGAAGATTGCGAAGAGCAATGGCGTCTCGCTCAGGCATCTGCATTATCTCTTTCGGCTGACCGATGTCTCGGTGTCCGAATGGATTTTGGATCGCCGGCTGCAGCGCTGCTACGACGTGCTGACGCGGCCGGAACTGCGGTCGCTGTCGATTACCGAAGTTGCCTATCAGCTGGGCTTCAGCAGCTCGTCCTATTTCAGCACGGCGTTCCGCAGGAAGTTCGGCCACAGCCCATCGGATTTGCGGCGCCGCTAGAGGACCTGCACCGCGCGAGGCGATGCAGGTCGGTCGTCAGCGTTACTTCACCAGCGGGCAGCCGCCGTCCTTCAGCGGCCGGAACGCCTGGTCGGCCGGCACTTCGGCGAGCAGCTTGTAATAGTCCCACGGGCCCTTGGATTCCTCGGGCTTCTTCACCTGGAACAGGAACATGCTGTGCACCATGCGGCCGTCCTCGCGCAGGATGCCGTTGTCGGTGAAGGCATCCTTCACCGGCAGCTCGCGCATCTTGGCCATCACGGTCTTGGTGTCCTTGGTGCCGGCGGCCTGCACGGCCTTGAGGTAGTGCAGCGTGGCGCTGTAGGTCGCGGCCTGGTTCATCGTCGGCATGCGCTTGATGCGCTCCTGGAAACGCTTGCCGAAGGCGCGGGTCTTGTCATTGAGGTCCCAGTAATAGGCCTCGGTGATGATCAGGCCCTGCGCGAGCTTGAGCCCCAGGCTGTGCACGTCGGAGATGAACATCACGATCGCAGCCAGGTTCTGGCCGCCGGCGACGATGCCGAACTCGCCGGCCTGCTTGATCGCGTTGATGGTGTCGCCGCCGCCGTTGGCGAGCCCGATGATCTTGGCCTTGGAGGCCTGGGCCTGAAGCAGGAAGGACGAGAAATCGGCCGTGTTGAGCGGATGCTTGACGCTGCCGAGCACCTTGCCGCCGGCTGCCTTCACCACATCGCCGGTGTCGCGCTCGATCGAATGACCGAACACGTAGTCCGCGGTGAGGAAGAACCAGCTGTCGCCGCCGTTCTTGACGATGGCGCTGCCGACGGTGTGGGCGTTGGAATAGGTGTCATAGGTCCAGTGCGCGGTGTAGGGCGAGCAGGATTTGCCGGTGATGTCGGAGCTTGCCGCATCGGTCACGATCATCACCTTCTCGTACTGCTTGGACAGCTCCATCACCGCGAGCGCGGTGGCGGAAGTGGGCAGGTCGATGATCATGTCGACGCCCTCGGTCTCCCACCACTTTCGCGCGATGGTGGAGGCGACGTCGGGCTTGTTGAGCACGTCGGCTGCGACCATCTCGATCGGCTTGCCGAACATCTGGCCGCCAAAATCCTCGATCGCCATCTTGGTGGCTTCGACATTCCCCTGGCCGCCGATGTCGGAATAGACCGAGGAGAAGTCGGAGAGCACGCCGATCTTGAGCGGGGTCTGCTGGGCGGAGGCGGGGACGATCAGGGCAGCCGACAGCAAGCCGGCCGCAGACACGAGTGCTGCGATAGGTCTCATGGATACGTTTCCTCTTGTACGGGACTATTCTGTCCCTTTGTCCGACAAAGTTAGAGCGAGGTTCCCAAGGAGTCAATTTGCTGCATCTGCGGCATGAATGACGCAGTTTGACGCGTCTTCGGGGCGATCCTATAGTTTGTCGGACAAACGCCATTGGGGGTTACCGTGCCGATTTCGCCGCTCTTCCGTCCGATCGATGTCGCGCCGGCCTATCAGAAAGTCGCCGACGCCATCGAGCGCGAGATCGTCAATGGGCGCATCAAGCCCGGCGATCCCATCGGCACCGAGCATGATCTGGTGCGCCAGTTCGGTGTCAACCGCTCGACCATTCGCGAAGGCATCCGCGTGCTTGAGGAGGGCGGCTTGATCAGCCGCGATTCCTCGCGCCGTCTGCACGCCTGCCTGCCGCGCTACACCAAGCTCGCAAGCCGCCTCAGCCGCGCACTGGTGCTGCACGAGGTCACGTTCCGCGAGCTCTACGAGGCCTCGATGACGCTGGAGGTGGCGAGCATCGAAGGCGCGGTGGAGCGCGCGACCGAAGAGAACCTCGCCGAGCTCACCGGCAATCTCGTGCGCAGCGAGGCCGTGGTCGGCGATCCCGCCACGCTTGCCGAATGCGATGCCGAATTCCACGTGCTGGTCGCCAAGGCCTCGCAGAACCGCGTGCTCCAGCTCGCACGCGAGCCGGCGGCGCAGCTGTTCTATCCGACCACAGAGATGATCGTGACCGGCGTTGCCGAAGGCGGCCCACGCCTCGTCGCCGCGCATCGCCATCTGATCGACGCAATCCGCCGCCGCGACCGCGAGGCGGGCGTGCTCTGGACGCGCCGGCACTTGCAGGACTGGCGGCGCGGTTTCGAGAAAATCGCCTCGCTCGATCGGTCGGTCGAGCACATGTACATGGAGCACGCCCAGGCGGCCCGGCGCAGATAGGCGCCTGATGAAGACGCAAGATTTCAGCCAAGAAATCCAACAAACAAAGACGTTACACGGAGGAACACATGACCGGCGACATCGCGGCTACCATCTCGAAAGCGCGCGAGCATTCCATCGGCGATCTCTTGCGCCGCTCGGCAGTCCGCGAGCCGAACAAGCTCGCAGTGAGCTGCGGCCATGTCAGCTGGACGTTTGCCGAGATGGACGCGATCTGCAACCGGCTCGGACGCGGCCTGCTCGGTCTCGGCGTCAGCAAGGGCGATCGCGTTGCCGTGCTCTCACGCAATTCGCACGCGTTTGCGGCGTTGCGCTTCGCGCTGGCGCGGATCGGTGCGGTGCTGGTGCCGATCAATTTCATGCTCAACCCGGATGAGATCAATTTCATCCTGAAAAGCTCCGGCGCGAAGCTGCTTGCGACCGGCCCCGATTTCGTCGAGCCGGCAAAGGCCGCAAGCGCCAGGGATTGCGAGGTCGAGAAGATGATCTGGCTGCCGGGCGAGGATCCGGCATCCGCGCCCGCGGGCCTCACCAATTTCGACGATCTCCTCAGCCCCGACGGGTCGTTCCTGGAGGCCTCCGTCGACAGCCGCGATCTCGCACAGATCGTCTACACCAGCGGCACGGAATCGCTGCCCAAGGGCGCGATGCTGACCCATGAAGCCGTGATGTGGCAGTACGTGAGCTGCATCATCGACGGCGGCATGAGCGCGGACGACAAGTTCCTGCACGCGCTGCCGCTCTATCACTGCGCCCAGCTCGACGTCTTCCTGGGGCCGCAGATCTATCTCGGTGCCTCCGGCGTGATCACGGGCAAACCGACCGCCGACAATATCCTGGCGCTGATCCAGGCGCACAAGATCACGTCCTTCTTCGCGCCGCCGACGATCTGGATCGCGATGCTGCGCTCGCCGAACTTCGACAAGACCGATCTGTCGACGCTTCAGAAGGGCTATTATGGCGCCTCGATCATGCCGGTGGAGGTGCTGCTCGAACTTCAGCGCCGCCTGCCCAATGTCAAATTCTGGAATTTCTACGGCCAGACCGAGATCGCGCCACTCGCGACCGTGCTGCGGCCCGAGGACCAGCTGCGCAAGGCCGGTTCGGCCGGCAAGCCCGTGCTCAACGTCGAGACGCGCGTGGTCAACACGGCGATGGAAGACGTGAAAGTCGCCGAGGTCGGGGAGATCGTGCACCGCTCGCCGCATCTGCTCTCCGGCTATTATAATGACCCCGTGAAGACCGCGGCGGCCTTCACCGGCGGCTGGTTTCACTCCGGCGATCTCGCCACCGTCGATGCCGAGGGCCACATCACTGTGGTCGACCGCGTCAAGGACATGATCAAGACCGGTGGCGAGAATGTCGCGAGTCGCGAGGTCGAGGAGATGGTCTACCGCATCCCTGCGGTCTCCGAGGTTGCCGTGGTTGGCCTGCCCGATCCGCGCTGGATCGAGGCGGTGACCGCGATCGTCGTGGTCAAGACCGGCGAGACGCTGGAGGAGGACGCCGTCATCAAGCACTGCGCCGGCCAGATGGCGCATTTCAAGGTGCCCAAGCGCGTCATCTTCGTCGACAGCCTGCCGAAGAACCCGAGCGGCAAGCTGCTCAAGCGCGAATTGCGCCAACGCTTCGTCGGCGGCGAGACGCTCGACAAGGCGATCCAGAAGAATTTTGGGGCGTAAGCACGGAGCGGTCGCCATGAAGGTCTGGCAGGTCGAGCGCGACTGGTCGATCGAGGGGCTGGAGCTGGTCGATCTGCCCGAGCCCACGCCTGGCCCCGGCCAGGTCGCGGTGCGGATGAAGGCGGCATCGCTCAACTATCGTGATCTGCTCACGGTGCAGGGCAAGGGCGGCGTCTCACGATTGCCGCTGATCCCGTTCTCGGATGGTGCCGGCGAAGTCATCGCGGTCGGCGACGGCGTTGCCCGCGTCGCGGTTGGCGATCGCGTCTGTCCGATGTTCTTCCAGTCCTGGATCGACGGAAAGGTATCGGCGACCAGCCGCCGCTATGCGCTCGGCGGCACGCGGCCGGGCGTGTTGCAGGAGGTGATGCTGCTCGATGCCGAGGGCGTCAGCCGCATTCCATCGCACCTTTCATTCCTGGAAGCGGCGACGCTGCCCTGCGCCGGCCTCACGGCGTGGCGCGCGCAGTTCGAAGAGGCCAAGGTGAAACCTGGTGACACCGTGCTGGTGCAGGGCACCGGCGGTGTCTCGATCTTCGCGCTGCAATTCGCAAAGCTCGCCGGCGCGAGCGTGATCGTGACGTCGTCGAGCGACGAGAAGCTCGAACGTGCCAAAACGCTCGGCGCCGACCACACCATCAATTATCGTACGGTGCCGGAATGGGGCAAGGCGGCGGCCGACTGGACCGGCGTCGGCGTCGACCACGTCGTCGAGGTCGGCGGCAAGGATACCTTTGCACAGTCGCTCGAGGCTATCAGGGTCGGTGGCAACATTCTGGTGATCGGCGTGCTCACCGGCTTCTCGCAGCAGATCGCGATACCGAGCCTGTTCTCCAAGAACCTGCACGTCATCGGCTTGTCAGTCGGCAGCCGTCGGATGTTCGAGGGGATGACGGCCGCGATCGGCCGCAATGGCATGAAGCCGGTCATCGACCGTGCGTTCGGCTTCGATGCCGTGCCGGACGCGTTGCGGCTGATGCAGCAGGGCGGTCACTTCGGCAAGATCGTGGTTGAGTTTCCTTAGCCCATCTCGCCAGAAAGCTTCCTGACGTCGTCGGGCGTCCGTCCGAAGCGGCGGCGGAATGCGCGATGGAAGTAGGAAACGTCGTGAAAGCCGGCGAGGTGCGCGATCTCGATGATCTTGCGCGCGCGCAGGTTTGGATTTCGAAGCAGCCGCTCGGCGCGCAGCAGCCGCTGCTCCAGCACGAAGCCGCTATAGGTGATGCCGGCCTGCTCGAACATCAACTGAATCGTGCGCGGGCTGATCCGGTGCGCGGCTGAAAGGACGGTGAGCGACAGCGCGGGGTTGTCGAGCTGGGCCAGGATGTCGGATTTGAGGGTTTCGAGACGCGCCGCCGCAAGGCCGCGCATGCGAGCTTGCTCGGCGACATCGCCGCGCGCTCCGATCATCAGCACGGAGAGGTCGAACAAATGCTGCGAGACCGCATCGAGCTCCGCGGGCGCGAGCTTGTCGGCATAAGTGTGCGCGAGATCATAATATCGCAGGAACATCGAGGTGATCGGATTGGCGCCGGGGATCGACTGCGCGATCAGGTCCTCGGCATTCGGGCACGCGCGCAGCAGCGCCTTGCGCGGCAGTAGCGCGGTCTGGAAGTTGCCGTGCGTCGTCTGGGTGATATGGGCGCCCTTGATCGAGGGGTCGCCGATCGTGACGTCGCCGGCGGCGACCTCCAGCGGACGTCGTCCCATGGCCCCGCTCAGCGCCGAATTCGGCGACATCGTGATCACCAATTCGTCGTTCGTCCCCAGCGATACGAAGGACATCGGCGTGCCGAACGAGGCCGAGAGTCGGAGGCGCGGAAGGATGGCCGGCGAAATGGTCCGGTGAACACGTCCTTCCCCGATCGGAACGAAATCGACGTCGGCGACCTGGCGGCAAAACTGCTCGCGCCATCTTTCATAGGCCTGGCCATTCGGGTCGCCATCGAATGAGAGTTGAGGCTGGATCATCGATCGGGAAGGGCAGGTTAGTTGGCGATTTACGGCAGGTTGTATCGTCAGGCCGGTGCTCCGCAACCGCAAAAGCGCCGGATTGCGTGATAAGCCACTCGCAATGACGCGCTGTGACCGCGACCTGGTGCCGCAGCCCGGCGTTGCCGAGATGAAAAAGCGCGAGCGCCAGCACGAGCAGCGTCCGGTGCTTGAGCAGCATGGTGAACGCATCCGGCGCGCTGTCGGGGTCATCCTCGTTGCAGCCGCGCGAGGCGCGATCGTCGATCGCCTTTGCGGGGATCATCAGCACGCAGGCGATTGCGATGACGCCGAACGCGGCCGCCAGCACGAACACGGCGACATAGCCGAACTTGTAGCCGAGATAGCCCGACAGAGGCGGGGAGCGGAGCGCGATGCCATCGAGACGTTGAGCGACTGCCGGCGGAGACGGTCTTGCACACGCAGGGCTGACAAGACGGGCTGACATGACCGGCCAACTGGCGCCGGGGCGGACCGGAAAGTAACATGTGCTAGCGGGTTGGTTCCTCCGCACTTGCGATGGGAGGGCCACGGCGTCATCTCGTGGGTGTCCCCTTCTTCTTCTGGATCACGGCCATGCCCCTCTGGACCTGCGAAACCTGCGGCGCCCAATTTCCTGAAAGCGAAAAACCGCCCGCATCCTGTCCGATCTGCGAGGACGAGCGGCAGTTCGTGAACTGGAAGGGCCAAACCTTCCTCACACGCGAAGCGTTGGCGGAACGGCACCGCCTTGCCTGGCGGGATGATCTCGGCCTCAACGGCATCGGGTCCGAGCCGAGCTTCGCCATCGGCCAGCGCGCGCTGTTGGTGCCGCTCGGCGACGGCTGTCTGATGTGGGACTGCGTCCCGCTGGCGACGCCGGAAGCCATCGCGCATGTGCGCTCGCTCGGCGGGCTGAAGGCGATCGCGATCTCGCATCCACACTTCTACGGCGCGTTTGCCGACTGGAGCGAGGCGTTCGGCGGCGTGCCGGTCTATCTGCATGCTGATGACCGCCAGTGGGTGATGCGGCCGCATCCCGCCATCGTGCACTGGACCGGCGATCAGCAGCGCATCTCCGACGATGTGCTGCTGCTGCGCACCGGCGGTCATTTCGCGGGCGCCACCATGCTGCACCATGTGCGCGGTGCGGAGGGCAAGGGCGCGCTGCTCACCGGCGATATCGCGCAGGTGACGATGGACCGGCGCTTCGTCAGCTTCATGTACTCCTATCCGAACTACATGCCGCTCAACGCCGCCGCGGTGCGGCGGATCGCGGCCGCTGTGGAGCCGCTCGCCTTTGACCGCATCTACGGCGCCTGGTGGGGCCGCAACATCGCCTCCGGCGCCAAGGCCGCATTCGCGGCGTCCGTGCAGCGATACATCGCGGCCATCGCCTGACGCGTGACGACCAAACCCCCTTGTTCCGATCTAATAACTGTACTATAAGTACAGATATTAAGCGCGACGCAATGATGCGTTTGCCGGTCCGGCACGAACAATGCATCGTTGTCTCGGCGGGCGCATGCTGCGGCCGCGTGAGCGGGAGTTGGACGCATGACCGGGCAGCGCGACTACGAGATATTTGAGGCCGGCGACGTCACGCTTCAGTCCGGCGCCGTCTTCCCCGCGATGAAGCTCGCCTACAAGACCTACGGCACCCTCAACCCCGCCAGGGACAACGTCATCCTCTACCCGACCTCGTTCAGCGCCCAACACTACGACACGGAATGGCTGATCGGGCCCGATGGCGTGCTCGACCCTACGCGCTACTTCATCATCATCCCGAACCTGTTCGGCAACGGCCTGTCGTCCTCGCCGTCGAATTCCGGCGAGGCGCCATTCCCCCAAATCACCTATCACGACGCCATCGCGATCCAGCACCGGCTGCTGACCGAGCGTTTCAGCATCACAAAACTCGCGCTGGTCTATGGCTGGTCGATGGGCGGCATGCAGACCTATCATTGGGCGGCGCTGCATCCTGACATGGTGGCGCGGGCCGCGGTGGTCTGCGGCAGTGCGCGCTGCGCGCCATATAATTACGTCTTCCTCGAAAGCGTGAAGGCTGCGCTGACCGGTGATCCCGCCTTCCGCGACGGCCGCTTCGTCGAGAAGCCCGTTGCCGGCTATCGCGCCATGGGACGCGTCTATGCCGGGTGGGCGATGTCGCACGGCTTCTATCGTGACGAGCTCTGGCGCGAGGCGGGCTTCACCTCGCTCGAGGACTATCTGGTTCGGAACTGGGACGCGACCTTTGCCCGGCGTGATGCCAACGATCTCCTCGCGCAGGCCGGGATCTGGCAGCGCGGTGACATCAGTCGTTGCGCTTCATTCGATGGCGACCTCGATCGGGCGCTGGCCGCGATCAAGGCGCATATGCTGCTGATGCCGGGTGCGACCGACCGCTATTTCGACGTCCGCGACAATGAGGACGAACTCGGCAGGCTGGTCAACGCAAAATCGGCGGTGCTGCATCCGATCCCGTCGCTGCACGGCCATCGCGCCGGCAACCCCGTCAACAATCCGCGCGATCAGGCCTTCCTCAAGGCCGAGGTCGCAGAGCTTCTCAGCAAGTAGGGCGAGCCTTCGATGATGACTGACGCGACCGTTTCAGAGCCCGGCCATCGTCTGAAGCCGCTGAGCCCGGCCATGCTGCGCGAATTGTCGGTGCGCTCCAATCTCAGGGGGGCCGCGAAAAGTCTCAGCCATTACGGCCTGGTCGTGCTGGTCGGCACGCTGGTCTGGAAGGTCTCTTCAGCCTGGGGCGTGTTGTGGGCGCTCCCGCTGATGGCGGTGCAGGGCTATTTCGTCGCCTTCCTGTTCATGGCGCTGCACGAGACCGCGCACAAGACCGCGTTCAGGAGCCGTGGCCTCAACCTTGCGGTCGGCTATCCCTCGGCCCTCATCATCGGACAACCTTACGAATATTACTGCCTGTTTCACTGGGACCATCACCGCTACACCCAGGATCCGGACAAGGACCCGGAGCTGATCGTCGGCGTGAAGCCGAAATCCGACACGCAGCTCGCGCTCGCCTATAGCGGCCTGCTTCAGGTCGCCGGCCGCCTCCGGTTGATGCTCGGCCACGCCGTCACGGGCAAGGTCACCGTGCCCTGGATTCCCGAAAACAAGCGCGCCGTCATCGTGCGCGAGGCGCGCGCCTATGCTGGGCTCTATGCGCTTCTGCTCGCACTCTCGCTGTGGTTTTCCTCAGCGTTGCTGCTCTGGGTCTGGATCGTCCCGCTGATGATCGGGCAGTTCTTCCTGCGGCCCTATCTCTATGCCGAGCACACCGGCTGCGACCGCACCCGCAGCGCCTTCCAGAACACCCGCACCACCTATACCGGCGCGATCGTCAAATGGTTCGCGTGGAATATGCCCTACCACGTCGAGCACCACGCCTATCCCTCGATCCCGTTTCACGCGCTGCCGAAGCTGAACGAGATCGTCGACGACGAGATCGTTCATCGCGGCCGCGGCTATATCAGGACGACGCGGGAGACCTGGGCCTGGTTTCGCCGGCATCGGCAGATTGGTTAACCCAATGCAAAACTCCGGCCGCAGTGCGACCGGAGCTTTGTCGAGGGCATCAGATATCAGTAGATCCCGTAGGCGCAGACATTCACGACGCGGACGCGCAGGCCATGGCGGGTCCTGACGACGCGCTCCTGGTAGCAATTGCTGACGCCGGTGTTGACGTAGACGCCGCCAAAGCCCCAGCCGGGACCCCAGTGATGATGGAAGCCGTGGGCCGAAGCCGCGGTGGGCGCGAGAGCGGCAGCACCGAGCGAACCAGCAGCGATCAGACCAAGAGCAAGCTTACGAAACATTTTCATTCTCCAGTGTGGCGCTAAGGCCGTTGTTGTGTCCCTGCTTCTCCGTCGGGCTGAGACGCGAACGCGTTCAGGGCGCGAGGCAGGAATCGTGTTTCAGGAATGTTTCGTGAGCTTCGGTGAAATGCGCCGCTGTCAGGCTTTTCGCGCCGCTGCGCGATAGCGCGCAGCCATCGCCTGCGTCATCTCCGCCATCTTCTCGCGGAGATCGGCGGGCTCCAGCACTTCGGCTTCGGACCCCAGCCGCAACAATTCGGATGCCGCGTGCCATGACGTCTTGCCGGTCGGAACGCGCGCGATGCGCCAGCCGTCCGCATCCGCGCTCTCTTCAAGCTGGGTGCGCGCCTTGACGTAAGGCTGGCTCAGCGCGTCGAGCAGTTTGACGCCGAACGGCGACAGCCGCACGATCGCGACATTGGGATGCATCTCGGCTTCGAGGCGAAGCGTCGCGGCCTGCCAATAGCCGGCGAGATCGAACGCGGCGGGACGATCGAAGCGATCGTCGAGCGCGGTACAGTCCAGCACGCGCGCGATGCGATAGGTGCGCGTGCTGCCGTCGACGTGACCGGCGAGATACCAGCTGCCGCCCTTCAGCACGAGCCCGAGCGGTGCAACGCGGCGCTGCTTCTCCGCGCGCCAGCTCTGGTAGCGGATCTTGATCAACGTCCCGCGCAGAGCCGCGCCGGCAATGGTGCGCAGATGTTTGGGTTCTTCCGTCTCACCGAACCAGCCGGGTGCGTCCAGGTGAAAACGCTCCTGCATCCGCCCGGCGTCTTCGCGAAGATTGGCAGGCAAGGCCGCCATCAGCTTGTTCTGCGCGGCGATCATCGCTGCGTCCAGCCCGAGCGCCGCGGCCGGTCCCGGCAGTCCCGCAAGGAACAGGGCCTCCGCCTCGTTCTGCGACAGGCCGTTCAAACGCACGCGATAACCGTCGAGCAGGCGATAGCCGCCCTCCGCGCCGCGGTCGGCGTAAACGGGGACGCCGGACGCCGCGAGCGCGTCGATGTCGCGATAGATCGTGCGCACCGAGACCTCGCAGGCTTCCGCAAGCTCGGGCGCAGTGACCTGCCCCCTGGCCTGCAGGGTGGTGAGGATCGACAGCATTCTGCTCGCGCGCATGATCCCTTAAACCATACCTGACACAGGATGTCAGGTATGGTCCGCTACAAGCGCCATCGCCAGCCGGCCAGATGGAGCCCTGTTATGACCGATCAGAACCGCATCACCCTGTATTATTCGCCGCAAAGCCGCGCCACCGGCACGCGGGTGCTGCTGGAGGAGCTGGGCGCGCCCTACGATCTCCACGTCCTCAACATGAAGGCCGGCGAGCAGCGCAAGCCCGCCTATCTCGCCCTCAATCCGCTCGGCAAGGTGCCGGCGGTCCGCCACGGCGAGGCGCTGGTGACCGAGCAGGTCGCGATCACCATCTATCTCGCCGATCTGTTTCCGCAGGCGGGGCTGACGCCCGCGCTGAACGATCCGCTGCGCGGTCCCTACCTGCGCTGGATCGCCTATTACGGCGCATCGTTCGAGCCGGCCCTGATCGACAAGTTCATGCAGCGCGAGCCGGCACCGATCATGCAGTCACCCTATGCCGATTACGACACCATGCTGGGCGCGATCGAGGCGCAATTGTCAAAGGGGCCGTATCTGCTCGGCGAGCGCATGACGGCGGCGGATGTGTTGTGGGGCGTCGCGTTCAGCTGGACCATGATGTTTGGCATCGTGCCGAAAAAAGATGTATTCGTTCGCTATGCCGAACGCATGACCTCGCGGCCTGCGTTCCAGCGGATCAATGCCGCCGACGATGAGATGGCGGCGCAGCACGCCGCGGCTGCTGGTGGTTGAATGATCCAGGGTTGCAGATGACAAAGTCGATCCACACGACCAACTGCTTCAACACCTTCATCCGGGTCGCTGAAGACTGTCCCGCGCATACTGGCGAGGAGCCGTCGCTGCGCGCGGGAAAGCCGACGGTGGCATGCCTGCAATACGAGATGATCGCCAAGGCGCCCTACAAGCACACGTCCGACGACGTGATCTTCGCGACGTCTGCGCCGGGACGCGAGCTCGATGCGAAGGCTCCGAAGACGGAGAGGCATGCGGCCCGTGAAGCGTTCTTCTCCCGGGGGCAGGCGTGCATGAGGGCGTCGAGCCTGGGCAAGCGCTTCGGCTGGGGCGTTCATGCCGACAATGAGGGCCGGATCGCGATTTACGCCGTCGACAGCAAGCGCTACCAGGCGCTCGTCCGCGATCCCAAGCTCACGCAGGTGCGCGCGATGCGGTCGCAGCGGGCGTGATCAGAATTTTGGCGGCCGTTTTTCCGCGAACGCCTTGATACCCTCCTTGATCTCGTCGCCGCGCATGCTGTCGCGGTGGCGCTGATCGGCGGCCGCTTCGTCCAATTCGCCGCGGGCGAATTCGTTGATGGCGCGCTTCATGCCGGCCATTGCCTGCGGCGCGTTGCCGGCGAGAACCGTGGCGAGCTTGTCGACCTCCTCGTCCAGGAATTCCACCGGCACCATGGCGGTGAGATAGCCGATCCGCAGCATCTCCGGCGCGCTGATCTTCTGCGCGGTGAGGAACAGCTTTTTCGCATTGTCGACGCCGAGCCGCGTCACGTAACGCTTAATGCCGTTTCTGTAGTAATGCAGCCCGAGCCGTGCCGCCGGCATGAACATCTCGGCGGTGTCAACGCCGATGCGGAAATCGCAGGCGAGCGCGAGGTCGGTCGAGCCGCCATAGACGCCGCCATTGAGCCGGCAGATCGTCGGCACGCCGAGATCCTCCAGCCGGTTGACGACGACCTCGAACGCCGAGCCCGCGCTCTGCTGCTCGTTGGCGCTGACCGCGCGCTCGGCAACCGAGTTGAGGTCATAGCCCGCCGAGAAGGCCCGCCCCGTGCCGGTCAGCACCAGCACGCGGATATCAGGATCGGCCTCGATCCGGTCGAAAAGCCTGACCAGCTCGCCGAGATCCTCGGCCTGGAGCCGGTTGAGATGTTTGGGCCGGTTGAGGCGGATGGTGGCGCGTGCGCCGTTGCGTTCGAGCACGGGGCCTGAGGCTGCGTCGGCTGTGTCCGACATTCTTGTCTCCATTTATTTGTTTTCGAGTGTGCGGCGCTTGGCTTCCGCATCGATGGTCTCGGCGAGATCGGGATGCCGCGCCATCAGCACGCGGAAATCGACGAGGTCGAGCACCAGCAGCCGCGACACCTTCGTGGTCGAGACATTGGCGCCGCGCTTGTTGTTGCCGAGCAGCGCCATCTCGCCGAAGAACGCGCCCTCGCCGAGCTGGACCTTCTTGCCGGGCAGGTCGACCTCGACCTCGCCGGCGGCGATGAAATACATGCAGTCGCCCTGCGTGCCCTTGCGGATGATCATGGTGCGCGCCGGCAGCTCCATGGTGCGCAGCATGTGGGTGACGTCGGCGATGGCGGCAGGGCCGAGCGCTGCGAAGAACGGCACCTTGCTGACGGATTCCCAGGTCTTGAGGAAGTTGTCGCGGCGGGTCTCGGCGGCAAAGCCGGTCGCCAGGATACCGGTCCACAGTCCGAACACGCCGAGGCCGGAGATCATCACCATCGCCGCCACGATGCGCCCGAGCGGCGTCACCGGCACGACGTCGCCATAGCCCGTCGTCGTCAGCGTGACGACAGCCCACCACAGCGCGGCGGGGACGCTGCCGAAAGTCTGCGGCTGCACGTCCCGCTCCAGGAAATATTCGGCGACGGAAGCGAGGAACACCACCATCAGGAAGATCACGAGCACGCTGACCAGCGGCCCCGATTCCAGCACCAGCACCCGGCGCAGCTGCCGCAGGCCCGGAATGCCCGGCACCACCTTCAATACCCAGAGCACGCTGAGCAGCCACGCCGTCTTCGGCTCGATGCCGATCAGGAGCGCGACCGGCACGGCCAGCGCGCCCAGAGCATCGACCACTCCGGCCGAGGAGGTCATGTAGAGCGACAGGCGCCCCGTTTGTGCCATGTGGCGCAGCCGGACCACCCATTCGAACACGAAATAGACGAGGCAGGCCCATAGCAGGGCGTCGACCCAGCGGTGCACCGTCTCGTAGGCCGGGTTGACCGTCAGCAGCACCATGCTGAGCACGCCGAGGCCGACCGCCACATAGGCCGCCTTGGTCATGTTGCGGCCGGCCGTGGCGGCCACGAACTGGGCCAGTGCGGGGATCAGCGGCTTGGACATGCGGGAAGGCGGGCTCGGTCGTGTCTCTTGCGGTCCCGGCTGGGACGCCACCGCCAAAGTGCCCGCCCGGGCAGGAGCCGTCAACGACGGGCAGGGGACTGCCCGCAGGTGTGCGGTGAGCCCGGTGCCGTGGTGGATCAGGGGGCGCTACCTGAAATGCGGCGGCTCGTCGTAGCCACGGCGGCTGCTGAAAAAAAGCAGCATCATCAGGCCGATGCCGACGACGATGGCGAAACCCGCTCCCAGCGCCAACGCCACATAGCCTTCCGTCGGGATCGGCTCGCCCTCGATCGCCATGGCGGAATAGGCGAAATATCCAGCCGCCACCAGCATGCCCAGAAGGATGATGACGAGGAGTGTACGCATGGCGCGTGCTCCGGTTGTATCCGGGAGCAAACGGTTGCGGACGGGGGACGGTTCCCGGATTCTGCCCGGGGATTCGCGGGAAATGCCGGCAAGACGCCGCTGCGAAAGCCGTCAAATCGATAGGTCAGGCACTCTGAGCTGTCTTCACCACGACGATCTTGCTCTCGTCCTGCTGGGGAGGGGCCGTATCCTGGGCGACCTTGTCGGCCTCGCCGCAGTGGCGTTTGAGATAGTCGCGGCGCATGCCGATCTCGTCGCGGACGAACTCGTAGCCGAGCTTGAAGGTGTCGAGCCCGTCGGTACTGATCGTGCCGTCCCTGAGACCTATGACCGCGCCGCGCAGAATGCCCTCCAGCTCGTCCTGGAGACATTCGAGCTGGTCCAGCGAATGGGCGTGCTCGATGCGTTCGCCGATGTCGAGGACGGCGGTGGAAAGCTCGCCAGCCTTCTCCGGCGCGATCCGGGTGATCTTGGCGTAGATCGCGGCGAAGATCGAGCCGATCACGCTGAGCGCGGCGGCGCCCAGATACATCAGGTCGCTGTACTTATCCATGAACGACTTGGTGTCGTCGTTGATGTAGTCGGCCGCCCCCTGATGCGCCATCACGTAGGCATCCTTCTCGACGGAGGCCGGCTCGATTCGGCTGGCGAAGCCGTTGTCGAGCCCGAGCGCGGACTTGTTCTCATAGACGACGCGCGCGAGCTCGCCCGCCGTGCTCGCCGACATCCTGGATTGCGCGACCAGCAGCCATTCGAGCCCGATCGTGTCGAGGTCGTCGTCGGGGATTTCCGGCGATGCGGACAGCGTGCCCGCAGTCAGCGTTTCGCTGGAAATGCCGGGAATCTTGCGCGCCAGCGCCTTGGCCTCGTCGATCGCGTTCAGCGTGAAGCCGCCGCGCTTGGCGACCTGCTCATAGGCCTTGTCCCGCACCGCCCTGGAGGCATGGACGATGGCGATCACCGCGCCAAAGCCGCTCGCCGGCGCAAACAGCTTGTCGAGCGTTGCACCCTGCGGCGCCATCTGGATCCTGGCAGCATCCGGACCATCGGGGATGTCGAGGATGCTGCGGACGAAGGCGAGCGAGGATTCGTTCTCGGCGAGGACCGCAACTTTCTTCTTCTTCAACTCGGCGAGCGACTTGATCTTCTTGTTGCCGGGACCGAGCAGGAGCACCAGATCGTGCTCGAGGATCGCGAGCGTGCGCGCCCGCAGCGGCACCTTGGCGTCGGTGCGAAGGACGGCGAGGTCGGCCTGCTTGCGGTCGAACTGTGCGAGCGCCTTGGCATTGTCTGCGTTGTTGACGATCTTGATCCGGAAGCGCGAGGCGTTGTTCTTCAGCAGCGTGGCGAGCTTGGCGGCGAACAGCGCCTCGTCGCTGTTGGGGGTGCCGACGGCAAAGGTCAGCGTCTCCGAATTGTGCAGCATGGCGCGGCCGCCCCAGACGGTGGCGAGCGACAGCAGCAGGGTCAGCACGACGTAGAGGAGGACTTGCTGCTGATTGGTCTTGATCACCTTGGGGCGCCGCGGCGGCGGTTCGGTCGGTGGCGAGGTCGGGCCTTCAGTACTCATGTCAGCACTCCGGCCTTATTCCTGAGTGGCGGGCGGCTCGCGGATGCGATCGCGGCGGGCGCCCTGCAATTCCTAAACGTTTGAAAAAAGAACGATATTCTCTGCCGACAATGATAGCGCGCCGGTACCGGAATGCAAAATTCGAGCCGGAGGTAACCTTACTCGATCTGGCCGCGGCGATTGGTCATCCTATCACCAGTTAGCCACAGTTGGCGATTTTCCAGTTCCCCCCGGCTGCATTCCGTCGCGGGAGATGTCATAAATCACACGTCCCGGCGATTTGACCGGTCCAAAAAGAAGTTGCGCTAACGCTCCGATCTTTCTTGTCACGTCAATGAGGGCGTCAGCTTGTCGTTTCCACCCATGTCATCGGCGGTTCCGGTCGAAGCGCTCATTGGCTGGATGTTGCTGCTCACCTTCAAGCACATCATCGCCGATTTCGTGCTCCAGACCGCCTGGATGGCGCACGGCAAGGACCAGAAGCACGGCTGGGCTTTGCCGCTTCTGGTGCATTGCCTGATTCACCTCGCGGTTGCGCTGCCGCTGATCCTGTTGGTGGCGCCGCGATTCTGGTTCGTCGCGTTCATCGACTTCGCGATCCACATCACCATCGACCGCGCCAAGGGGTTCGTCTCCGCCAATTTCGGTGTCGACCTGGCGCATCCCTGGTTCTGGACCCTGATCGGCGTCGACCAGGCCCTGCATCATTTGACCGGCTTCGGCCTTTCCATCTTCATGGCGGCGAACTGAGGCCGGCGGGCCTGCGGATAGTCGTCGATCGGCACTCACAAGAGGTCGTCATGCCCGGGCTTGTCCCGCCTGCGCGGCCGAAGCCGCTTCGGCGCGGCGAAGGCCGGGCATCCACGTTCTTCGTGCCGCGTGGCCAGCCGTGGATGGCCAGGACAAAGGCGAGCGGAAGCGACGCCGTCCTTCGGACGGCTATGCCCGGCCATGACGCCGTGGAGGCATTGGCGTCCCGACTTATCGGCTCAGATGTGGTGGCCCGACCCCCATTCGGGCGCCTCCGATTCGCGACCAGGGCGCAAGGACCCCGGGTGACTACCGGGCGGCGTGGTTAACCTTTCATTAGAGAATTGCGCTGCATCTTCGGCAACGAGGAGAACCGCAATGTTTTCAAGCCGCGACGCATATGAAAGCGATTTCTGCCCGGTCCGCGACGAGCTCCTTGGTGAGATGTATCGCGCCAGCGAGAGTGGCCTGCCGAGGCTGGTTGAGAGTGTTTCCCCTGACGCGCGCGCCAGGCTGGCGCTGTTCTGCTATCGCCGCAGCCATCTGCACTCGCTGGCGGTCGCGATCGCAGCCAGCTGCAACGAGCGTGACCTGATCGACAACGGCGGCCGCGTCGGCTCGACGCTCTACGCGCTGTCGCGCGAAAGCACGGTCAAATCGTCGCCGTCGCTGTCGGGGGGCCGCAAGCCGATCACGCTGTCGACCAAGCCGCTCTCGGTGCTTGCACCGCTTGAGGACGGGTTCGACGACGAGGTCAGCGAAGCCGTTCCAGCTGCAGCCGTTCCAGCCTAAGCGACCTCGATTGCCGGCAGTCCGAATTTCCGCCGTGCCATCGCGCATTCGGCGTCTCCCGGCATGCAGGTGCGGCACACCTCCGGCCGCACCTCGTAAATGCCGCAGGCCGTCTGCTTTCCGATCTCCCCCCGCAACGCCGAACAGCGATCGCCCTCGCAGCGCATGCCGGATTGGCGCGCGTTGACGAGCGTTTCGGGAATTGCGGCAAGCTCCTCGTCGCTCTCGATCGAGAAGCGCGGCCAGTTCTCCGAATAGCCACAGCAGGCGCCGCAGCTCTGGCACCAGCTCGACAGGTCGACGGGGGAGATCTCTTCCATCGCGCTCACGTGTCCTTTGGCGGGCCCCAGACCAGGCTCTGCCGCCATCTTGCGCGCAGCACGTCGCGCCGCTCCGGATATTTATCGTCGAGATAGTTCGCATCCACGACGCGGTCGGTGCGGAAGCTGCGGAAGTCGCCGCGCAGCTCGCACCAGGCCGCAAGCAGGCGCACGGCTTCGAGATAGCCGACCGAGATCGGCCAGATCATGCGCTCGCTGGGGCGGCCCTGCTCGTCGCGGTAGCGCAGCATGATCTTCCTGCCTTCGTGGATCTGGGTGCGCGTGCGCGCCATGTCGAGGCGATCCGGCTCCCTGTTCCAGCTCGGCCGCGCGCGGCTTGCCGGCTCCAGCACGAAGGGACGCAAGCGCTCAGGCACGGTGTCGGCGATCTTGGCCATCAAATCTTCGGCCGCGCGTGCCAGCGCGGAATCGGCATGGCCCGCGACCCATTGCGCGCCCAGCACCGCCGCCTCGATCTCGTCGGGTGTCAGCATCAAGGGCGGCAGGTCGAAACCCTTCTCGAGGATATAGCCCATCCCGGCTTCGCCGCGGATCGGCACGCGCTGGCCGATCAAGGTTGCGATGTCGCGATAGATGGTGCGCTTCGAGGTCTCGAGCTCGGCCGCGATCGCGTCCGCGGTCAGCGGCTTACGCGTGCGCCTCAGCACCTGGATGATCTGAAACAGCCGGTCGGCGCGTCTCATGGCAATTCTCTTATCGGGGGACGGATCAGAAAATGGCGCGCTGCTGCTGACAGGATGTTGGCAGCAGGGGGTGTCTATACCGGGACAACACATCGACTGAAGAGGATTTGTCCATGATCATTCCAACCCATTTTGGCCCGGCGATTCCGATGTTGCGGGCACAGGTCTGGTCCGCCTGGGCGCTCAGCCGTCTCGTTTCGCTCGATCTCATGGCCGTCGACCTCCGATTTGCTCTCGCAAGCGTGATGGCACGCTTGCTGACCCAGGCTGCGGACGCGCTGGCCCGCCATGTCGTTCGTAGTGTCATGGCCCGCGCCTGGCGGGGGGCCCGTTTCGCAGAAGATATCACGGCTGCTGCCACCATGGTGGCAGCAGCCGGTCACTAGGTTCCCTCAAAGTTTCGCAAGTCCAAATTTCGCAAGCCCAAATTTCGCAGGTCCAGGAGAGAGTTCGCATGATCACGCTTTATGGCTTTGGCGCCGGCTTCGGCCTGCCGGAAATCAGCCCCTTCGTCACCAAGACCGAGGTGCAGCTCAAGATGGCGGGACTGCCCTACCGGAAGGAGCGGGCGATGCCGCCGGCCTCGCCCAAGGGGCAGCTGCCGTTCATCGACGATGGCGGCGAGGCGGTGGCCGATTCCACCTTCATTCGCGCCCATATCGAGCGCCGCTATGGCTTCGATTTCGACGCCGGGCTGTCGCTGGCCGAGCGGGCGCAGGCCTGGGCGTTCGAGCGGATGATCGAGCATCACGTCTACTGGGCGCTGGTCGGGGCGCGCTGGGTCGATCCGGTCAACTTCGCCAAGGGGCCCGCGCATTTCTTCGACGGCGCGCCGGAGCACAATCGCGAAAAGTTGCGCGAGGATGCGCAATTCCGTGTCGCCGAGAACTATCTGCTCTCGGGCCTCGGCCGCCACGCGCCCGATGACGATGTCGATCTCGCGGTACGTTCGCTGTTCGCGCTCTCGGTCCAGCTCGGCGACAAGGCCTACCTGATGGGCAACAAGCCCGGCGGTGTCGATGCCACCGCCTTCGGCGCGCTCGCCGGAATTTTGACGCCCTTCTTCGAATCCGGCCTGCGTCAGCGCGCCGAGGGATTTGCAAACCTCACCGCCTATGTCGACCGCATGATGGACGATTATTATCCGGAGTTCGCCTGGACCCCGCTGCGGCAGGCGGCTTAGCGCTCACAAGACCGTAGTTCTCGAGGCGCTGAACTCTCCACACCGTCATGGCCGGGCTTGTCCCGGCCATCCACGCCTTGCGGTACGGTGCAAAGAACGTGGATGCCCGGGCCTTCGCCTCGCCGAAGCGGCTTCGGCCGCGCAGGCGGGACAAGCCCGGGCATGACGACCTCGGTAGGCAATTCGCCCCAGAAGAAAAACAAAAGAGCCGGCCCAACGGGCCGGCTCTCGTCGTCTCAAAACTCTTGTCGCGCCTTACCTCACGAGCGTGTACTTGCCGTTCTTCACCGTGAGCAGGATGCGCGAGCGCTCGTCGAGGCCGTAGCGGTCCTTTTCGGTGAAGTTGTAGACGCCCTGGCTCGCTGCCAGCTCCTTCTCCGACAGCAGCGCCTGGCGGATCGCCTCGCGGAATTCCGGCGTGCCGGGCTTTGCGGTTTTCAGCGCCGTCGGAATGATGCGCTTGAGGATCTCGAACGCATCGTAGGAATGACCGGCGAACTGGCTGCGGCTGTTCGGGCCGTACTTGGCCTCATAGGCGGTGTTGAGCGCCAGGCCCGGCTTCTTGGTGGCGGCCTCGTCGGGCTGGTCCTCGGGGTCCATGACGGGACCGGAGGCCATCAGCACGCCTTCCGCTGCTTTGCCGGCGATGCGGATGAAGTCCATGCTGGCGGCGCCATGGGTCTGGTAGATCAGGCCCTGATAGCCGCGCTCGCGCAGCTCGGTCTGCGGCAGCGCGGCCGCGGTACCGGAGGCGCCGACCAGGATCGCGTCGGGGTTGGCGGCGACGAGCTTCAGCACCTGTCCGGTCACCGAGGTATCAGGGCGGGCGAAGCGCTCCTCATCGGCGATGGTGATGCCCATCGGCACGGCCTGGGCCTTCAGGTCGTTGAACCAGAGGTCGCCATAGGAGTCGGAATAGCCGATATAGCCGACGGTCTTCACACCCTTCGACTTCATGTGGTCGTACAGCACCTTGCCCACGATCGGGATCGGCTGCGGCATCGCCACCGACCACTTCATGCGCTCAGGCGTGATCGGGAACGGCGCCAGGCCGAAATGCGGAATGCCGGCCTCGTTAGCGACGTTGGAGACGGCGATGGTCGGCGGCGTCAGCGCCGAGCCCATGATGATGTCGGCCTTGGATTCGGTCACGAAGCGGCGGGCGTTGGTGGTCGCCGTGGTGGGATCGCCGCCGTCGTCGAGCACGATCACCTTCAGCGGCACGCCGCCGATCTCCTTCGGCACGAATTCCAGCGCGTTGCGCTCGGGAATGCCGAGCGCCGCGCCCGGGCCGGTCGTGGTGGTGGTGATGCCGATGGTGATTTCGCTAGTCTGGGCCAGCGCAGGCAGAGCCGGCAGGGCAAGCGTCGCCGCGGCGATGGCGGCGGTCAGGTAAAAGCGTTTCATCTATTCCTCCCTTGACGTGTTTCTTTGAAAGCAGAAATCGGGGGGTAATTCAGCCCCCTCTTTTGGTGATGCGGCGATTTAGCTCCAGACCTAGCTCCCCGTGAATTTGGCTACCATTTCGGCCGGAAACGGTGCCGATTTCAGCTTGTCGGGGTTAACGGGATCGCGGCGGACCAGGACGCGGGTCTCAAAACCCTCAATCGCCAGCGCCTCGCCCTTGTAGACGTTGTGCTTCACCTCGAAGCTCGAGCGCTTGATGCTCTCGATCTTCGTCTCGATGGTAATCCAGTCGCCATAGGTCGAGGGGATGTAGAACTTGGACCGCGTGTCGACCATGGGGATGCCCACCAGGCCGTATTTGCGGACCAAATCCTGCTTTGAGAATCCGGCGACCTCGAACAGGGTCGACGTCGAATCGTCGAACATCGCGAAATAGCGCGGGTAATAGACGATGTTGGCGGGGTCGCAGTCGCCCCACTGGATCTGGACGTCGCGCCGGTTCACGAACATGCGATGGCCCTGCTTTCGTTGCGCCTTACTTCGGCGCCATGCGCAGCGAGCCGTCGAGGCGCACCACTTCGCCGTTCAGGTACGAATTCTCGACCATGTGCAGCGCGAGCGCGGCGAACTCGTCGGCGTGGCCGAGCCGGCGCGGGAACGGGATCGCGGCGGCGAGCGAGTCCTGGGCTTCCTGCGGCAGGTTGGCGAGCAGCGGCGTCAGGAACAGGCCGGGCGCGATCGTCAGCACGCGGACGCCGAACTGCGCGAGCTCGCGTGCGATCGGCAGCGTCATGCCGACGATGCCGCCCTTGGAGGCGGAATAGGCCGACTGGCCGATCTGGCCGTCATAGGCGGCAACGGACGCCGTATTGATGATGACGCCGCGCTCGCCGGTCGCCTGCGGCTCGAGCTTGGACATCTCGGTCGCGGCGAGGCGCAGCATGTTGAAGGTGCCGATGAGGTTGACCTTGATCACCTTGTCGAAATCGGCAAGCGCCATCGGCCCGTCGCGGCCGACCACGCGCTTGGCGACGCCGATGCCGGCGCAATTGACCAGCACGCGCGCGGGTCCATGCGCCTTGGTCGCCTGCGTGATCGCGGCCTCAGCCGAGGTGGCATCGGAGACGTCGCAGGTCACGGCGACGCCCTTGAGCTCGGCGGCGACGGTCTCCGCAAGCTTGGCATTGAGGTCGAACACCGCGACCTTGGCACCCTGCGCCGCCAGCTTTCGCGCGGTCGCCGCGCCCAGTCCCGATGCACCGCCGGTAACGATGACTGCCTGATCCTTCAACAACATGGCGTTCTCCTTTGGCGATGGTTTCTTAGCCGACCGATATCACACGGTCCGATGGATTGGCAGCGTAGAGCTCCTCGATCAGCGCGTCGCGATGTTCCAGCACCGCGCGCTGGTTGATCGAGCCCTTGTCGGTGACTTCACCCTTGTCGATCGAAAGCGGCGTATCCAGCAGGATCGCGCGCGTGATCCGCGTCGAGGAACCGGTGGCCGAAGACAGAAAGCCCGTCAGGCGCTCGCGGAAGGCCTCGCGCACCAGCCGGTCGCGGGCGGTGACGGTGAGATCGTCGGCCGGCAGCGTCGGGTTGATCAGCCGGCAACCGTCGAGATCGAGCAGCACCAGCGCGGAGATTTCGTCGCGGTTGATGCCGGCGATGACGACGTCGCGCACCAGCGGCGCGCAGGCGGCGACGAAGCGCGCACGCAGCGGGCCGACACTGACCCAGGTTCCGCTGCCGAGCTTGAAGTCTTCGCTGACGCGGCCGTCGAAATCGAAGCCGGCGTTGAGATCATCGGGATCGACGGGCTTGAGCGCGTCGCCCATCTTGTAGAATCCTTCCTCGTCGAAGGATTTCGCGGTGATGTCGGGTTGGCGCCAATAGCCGGGCATCACGTTCGGCCCCTTGGCACGCACTTCCATCTTGCCGTTGTTCGGCACCAGCTTGGCGTCATTGCCCGACACGGGCAACCCGACATGGCCGGAACGGCTGGTGCGCGGATTGACCGACATGAAGAACGGCGCGGTCTCGGTGGCGCCAAGGCCGGTCAGCATCGGCACGCGGTAGCCCTTCTCCTTCACCGCGAGCTCGTCGAGGCTGTTCCAGACGAACGGCGACAGCGCGGCGCCCGAGAAGAACATCGCGTGCAGCCGGTCGAAGAACTTTGCGCGCAGGCCCTGGTCGTCGCGCAAATACGGCAGCAGCGATTCATAGCCCTTGGGAACGTTGAAATAGACCGTCGGTGAAATCTCCTGGAGATTGCGCACGGTCTCCTCGATGCCGCCCGGCACCGGCTTGCCGGCGTCGAGATACATCGAGCCGCCATTGTAGAGCGTCAGCCCGATATTGTGGTTGCCGCCAAACGTATGATTCCAGGGCAGCCAGTCGATGATGACGGGCGGCTCGTCCTTGAGGAAGGCGAGCGTCTCGCGCAGCATCACCTGGTTGGCGCAGATCATGCGCTGGGTGTTGATGACGGCCTTGGGATTGCCGGTCGAGCCCGAGGTCAGCAAGAACTTTGCGATCGTGTCGGGGCCGATTTTGTCGTGTATCGCGTCGAGATCGCCGTGGAGCGGCGTCGCCATGAGGTCGGCGAGCAGGGTGACGTCGCGGCCCGGCACGCTGCCCCAGGACGCGGCGATCTCGGTGCCGAGCGTGACATTGGCGGCGAGCGCATCCGCGAACTTGCTGGCGTCCTCGGCGAAGACGAGGCCGGGCGTCAGCAGCTTCATCAGGTAAGAGAGCTTGCCGTAATCCTTCGACACCAGCGAATAGGCCGGCGAAACCGGGCAGAACGGAATGCCGGCATAGAACGCGCCGAACGCCAGCAGCGCGTGGTCGATCGAATTGCCTGAGAGGATGACGACTGGCCGCTCCGCCGACAGGCCGCGCGCAATCAAGCCGGAGGCAATGTGCCGGCTGGCGGCGAGCAGCTCGGCGTAAGTGATCTTGCGCCAACCGCGGCCGCCTTCGCGCTCGGCCATGAAGACGCGGTCCGGCGTCGTCGTCGCCCAATGATGCAGGCGGTCGGTGAGGCGGACCGGATAGTCGCCGAGCGGCTGTTTGGGCCGCAGATAAATCGTGCCGTCGTCGCGCCGCTCGATGTTGACGACGGGATCGCCGAACGAAATGGGCCGCAGCGGGGAGGTGCTCGCGCCGCGCTCCATGCTGGAAGAGGACGGCTGCCCGCTCATGACTTCGGCTTCACCTTTGCGGTCTTGTGTTCGAGGAATTCGCGAATCCTGCGTTTTGCCTCTTTGTCGCTCTGCGCAACCGTTGCCATCAGCGATTCCATCAGCAGGCCGGCCTGCGGATTGGCCTCCGCGATCATCGGCAGCGCCTGGAGCACGGCGAAGTTCGTCAGCGGCGCGTTGGAGGCGACCTTGGTCGCAAGCTCCAGCGCCTTGCCGAGCCCGTTGCCGGCCTCCGTCACATATTGTGTAAAGCCGTAGGAGGCGCCTTCGGTCGCGCTATAGACGCGGCCGGTCAGCATCATGTCCATCATCCTGGCAACGCCGATCAGCCGCGGCAGCCGCACCGAGCCGCCGCCGCCGACGAAGATGCCGCGCTGCCCTTCCGGCAGGGCGAAATAGGTCGAGGGCTCGGCGACGCGGATATGGGCGGCGCAGGCAAGCTCCAGCCCGCCGCCGATCACCGCGCCCCGCAGCGCAGCGATCACAGGCACGCGGCTGTACTGGATGCGGTCGAACACCCGGTGCCACATCTGGGAATGCAGGAGGCCGCCGGTCGCGTCGTGGTCCTGAAGCTCGGAGAGGTCGAGACCGGAGGAGAAATGATCGCCGATGCCGTGGATGACGACCGCGCCGATATCCTCGGGCAGGGAGGCAAAGCACTCGCCGATTTCGAGGATAATGCCGTCATTGAGCGCATTGCGCTTGGCCGGCCGGTTCAGGCCCACGGTCAGAACCCGGTCCGCCCGCTCGATCCTCAAAAGCCCGGAGGCGCCCGCGTCAGCGGTCTCGGCGTTTCCCTGTGTCATTTGCGTCCTTGTCAGAATAGTTATGTTGTATAACGAATTCTGGGGGAGTCAAGGAGGGCGGGAGGATATCACCCCTGGCGGGGATTGAATTGCCTGGGTCTCATCCGGCGGTCAGGGGTCTCTACGGCCTCGTGATACGCTGCTGTTGCCACATCCTCCGTCATTGCGAGCGCAGCGAAGCAATCCAGAGTCTCTCCGCGGAAAGATGCTGGATTGCTTCGCTGCGCTTGCAATGACGAGGTGGCAGCTTTCTCACAGCACCTGATGCACGTCGATCACCACGCGATCGGCATGGCGTGCGGCTGAGCCGACAAAAACGTGCTCCATCAGCCAGCGATATTTTTCGTGCCCCGTCTCGAACTTCGGGACTGTGCGGAAATAGATCAGCTTCGGATCGACCGGCTCGCCGCGCTTGAGCTTTTGCAGCAGCTCGACCGGGCCGAAGCGCATGCCCTTGTTCTCGACATAGACGATAGCGCCGTCATCGGTCTCGAAGGCGTATTTCGCTTCGAGATCGATCAGCTCGTTGGGGCGGATGGTCTGGAAGTCGGCGCCGAACGGCAGCACCTTGCCGGTGATCGTGCCGGTCACCTCGCCGCCGATAATCGGAATGATGCGGCGGACCCCAATGCCGGTCTCGCCGACCGTGACGACGTCGCCGATCTCAGCGGTGACGGTGAAGACGTATTTGGTCTCGAGCGCCGGTGTGGTCATCGCTTCACCTCGTCAGTGCGCCATCATCCGTGTCGGCAGCCAGGTCGCGAGCAGCGGGAACGCGATCAAAATCACCAGCCGCACCAGATCCGTCGCCACGAACGGGATCACGCCCTTGAAGATCGTGGAGAAGGAAACGTCCTTCACCACGCTCTTGATGACAAAGACGTTCATCCCGACCGGCGGATGGATCAGGCCGAGCTCGACGGTCATCACGATGATGACGCCGAACCAGATCGGATCAAATCCGAGATGCGTGATGACGGGAAAGATGATCGGCACGGTGAGGATGATCATCGCCATGGCGTCCATCAGGCAGCCGAGCACGAGATACATCACCATGATCAGCGCCAGCACGCCGTAGGGGCCGAGACCGAGACCGGTGAGGAATTCGGTGACCTTCTGCGGCGTCTGCGTCACCGTGAGGAAATAGCCGAAGATCAACGCGCCGATCAGCACGGTGAACACGGCGGCCGCGGTGCGCGTCGCCTGCAGCAGCGAGGCCAGGATCTTCTCGCGGTCGAGCCGCCCCGTGACCACGCCGATGATGAAGGCGCCCGCGGCGCCGACGCCGCCGGCTTCGGTCGGCGTGAAGCGCGGCAGGAACGGCAGGCCGTAGAGGCCGCCGATCACGAACACGAACAGCAAGACCGGCGCCCAGATGTCCTTCAGGCCCGCAAAGCGCTCGCGCCACGGCAGCACCTTGCCCTTGGGCAGGAAGTCCGGGCGGAAATGACCGATCAGGAAGATCGTGATCATGTACATGGTCATCGCCAGGAGGCCCGGAATGATGCCGGCGATGAAGAGCTTTCCGATGTCCTGCTCGGTGATGATGCCGTAGACCGCGAGCACGGTGGACGGCGGCAGCATCGCGCCCAGCGTGCCGCCGGCGGCGATCACGCCGGTGGCGAACGATTGCGGATAGCCGAAGCGGCGCATCTCGGGATAGGCGACCGCGGAGAAGGTCGCGGCGGTCGCGACGGAGGAGCCGCAGATCGCGGCAAAGCCGCCGCAGGCGCCGACGGTGGCGATGCCGAGCCCGCCGCGCAGATGCCCGACGAAACCGTTGGCGGCGCGGAACAGCTCGCGGCTCATGCCGGAATTGCTGACGAAGGAGCCCATCAGCAGGAACATCGGGATGACGCCGAACGTGTAGTCGGTGACCGTACGCATCGAGGTCTGGCCGACCAGTTTCAGCGCCGCAGTGCCGTTGACGAGATAGGCGAAGCCGGTCACGCCGACGAGGCCCATGGCCATGCCGACGGGCACGCGCAGCAGCATCAGGACGAACAGGGAAACGAAGCCGATTAAGGCGACGGCATCGGTGCTCATGATTACTCCGTCGCCTTCAATTTGGGATCGTGCATGTCTTCGGGATGGAAGATCAGGCGGTAGGTGCGGATCGCGATCAGCAGCACGGCCGCGGCATCACCGATCCACGCGACCGCGAAGAACGGCCAGGTCGGCATGTGCATGTCGAAGGTCTGGACATTGTCGTTGTAGGTGCCGCGCACCTTGTCGAACAGCGTCCAGGTCTGCACGGTGACGACGAACAGCAGCACCAGCGTTGCGAACACGTCGATCCAGCGCTGATAGCGCGGCCCAACATTGCCCCAGACAAGGTCGACCGTGATGTGGGTGCCGCGATAGGACGTCGCCGCGATGCCCCAGAAGATGAGAATGCCGAGCAGCATGCGGCCGATATCGAACGAATCGGGGATCGAGTAATTCAGTGTGTTGCGCAGCAGCACCGACAGGAAGATGTCGAGCGCGACGATGCCGACGAAGCCGGCCGCGATCCATTCGATCGTGTCGATGATGCGGTCCATCCAGGAGCGCTTCATGGGAGGTGTCACGTCGTGTGCTGTCATTGTTTGATCTCGGTCTCGCCGCGCACTTCACCTCGCCCCGCTTGCGGGGAGAGGTCGAATTCGAGCGTCGCTCGAATTCGGGTGAGGGGGACTCTCCGCGAATCGAGCTGTCACCGTCTCTGCGGAAGCAGCCCCTCACCCCAACCCTGTCCCCGTAAGAACGGGGAGGGGGGAAGAAGAGAGCCGGCCGCGGCCGCAGCTTGGCGTCACTCCGCCAGCGCGTTGTACTTCTTCAGCGACGCCTTGAGCTCGCTAAGCGCCGCGTCGGGATCGGCGCCGGCCTTCTTGGCGCCTTCTCCCCAGGTCTTGACCAAGGGATCGGCGGCCTTCTTCCAGGCGGCGGTCTGTTCCGGCGTCAGCTTGTAGACCTCGTGGCCGGCTTCCGCCTTCACCTTGTCGACGCCGGCGTCCTCGAACTTGCCCCAGTGCTCGCCGACCACGCCGGCCATCTCGGTCGAGCAGTTCTTGTCGACCGCGGCCTTCTGCTTGTCGGACATCGCGTTGTACTTGTCCTTGTTGATCACGAACACGAAGGTCGTGGTGTAGAGCGGCGCCTCCATGTCGTACTTGGTCACCTTGTCGATGCCGAACAGCACCAGCGAGCCCCAGGGGAAGGTGACGCCGTCGGCAACGCCGCGCTCGATGATGTCGCGGACCTCAGGTGCGGAGGACTGCACATTGGTGCCGCCGAGTGAGGTGACGAAATTCGCCATGGTGGCGTGCGCGGGACGGATCTTCAGGCCCTTCACGTCCTCCGGCATCACGATCTTCTTCGTCTTGGAATGGAACGACGAAGGCGAGTGGACGAAGGCGAGGCAGTATTTGACGTCCTTCATCTCCTTCTCGGCATATTTGCGATACCAGGCATCCAGGCCCATCGAGCCGCCCTTGGCGTCCGAGATCAGGAACGGCAATTCGCCGGCGCCGACGATCGGGAAGCGGCCGGGCTGATAGCCGGGATTGACGTAGGTGACGTCGGCGATGCCGTCGCGCGCCATGTCGTAATGGTCGAATGCCTTGCCGAGTTGCTGGGCGGGAAACACCTTGCCCGTGATGGTGCCGCCGGAATCCTTATTCACCGCGGCCACCCAGTCTTCCAGGGACTTCTGCAGCGGATGCGAGGCCGGCACCCAGTGCGAAACCTTCAGGTCGAAGGTCTTGTCCTGCGCGAACGCGGGGCTCACGCTTGCTGCCAGCAGCAACGCCAGACAGGCTTTCCTCATCGGTCGTCTCTCCCTGTTTCGACGGCGGGCTTCGATGGCCCGGTCTCATTAATTAACATGTTATCTAATTTGCCGGCGCGTTCAAGCCGGAACTGGCGCGGCGTGCCGCCGCGTCATCTACGTCAGCCATGTTGCATGGATTTGTCGCTGCTCGGGCGCACTCCCCTTTTGCCCAACGATTATATGATATAATTATCTTGCGCGGACCGACGCGACAAGCGAGCCGCGGCGAAAACCTACAGGATCGGGAGGAGCAAGTATTGCGGACAAAAGTCGCAATCATCGGGGCCGGGCCGGCCGGATTGTTGCTTGGGCAACTGCTGCACCAATACGGCATCGACAATGTGATTCTGGAGCGGCAGAGCCCGGACTACGTGCTGGGCCGCATCCGTGCCGGCCTCCTCGAGGAGGGAACCGTCGCGCTGCTCGACCAGATCGGCGCCAGCGCGCGGGCGCATGCCGAAGGCCTGGTGCATGAAGGCATCGAGCTCGCCTTTTCCGGCCGCCGTCACCGCATCGACATGAAGGCCGCGACCGGCAAGACGGTCATGATCTATGGCCAGACCGAGGTCACGCTCGACCTGATGAATGCGCGCAAGGCCGCGGGTCTCACCTCGGTCTACGAGGCCAAGGACGTGCAGCCGCATGATTTCGACGGCAGTCGGCCGCGCGTCACCTATGTCAAGGACGGGGTCACCCACACGATCGATTGCGACTTCATCGCCGGCTGCGATGGCTTTCACGGCGTCAGCCGCGCCAGCGTCCCGGCCACGGCGATTGAGGAGTTCGAGCGGATCTATCCGTTCGGCTGGCTCGGCATCCTCTCGGAGACGCCCCCTGTCAGCCACGAGCTGATCTATTCCAACCACGCCCGCGGCTTTGCGCTCTGCACCATGCGCTCGACCAAGCGCAGCCGCTACTACGTGCAGTGCGCGCTCGACGACCATGTCGACCAATGGCCGGACGACCGCTTCTGGGACGAATTGAAGCGCCGGCTCGACCAGGAGGCGGCCGACAGTCTGGTCACGGGCCCCTCGATCGAGAAGAGCATTGCGCCGCTGCGCAGCTTCGTCGCCGAGCCGATGCGGTTCGGCAAGATGTTCCTGTGCGGCGACGCCGCCCACATCGTGCCGCCGACCGGTGCGAAGGGGCTGAACTTAGCTGCCAGCGATGCGCATTATCTGTCGAACGCACTGCGCGAATTCTACGACGAGAAATCCAACGCCGGCATCGACGCCTATTCCGCCACGGCGCTGGCGCGGGTCTGGAAAGCGGTGCGCTTCTCCTGGTGGATGACCTCGATGCTGCACAAATTCCCCGACACCGGCACCATCGGCGGGCGCATCCAGCTCGCCGAGCTCGACTACGTCACGCAGTCGCAGGCCGCGGTGACGTCGCTGTCGGAGAACTATGTGGGGCTGCCGTTTTAGGAGGGTGCCGTAGGGTGGGCAAAACGCAGCGTGCCCACCAGCTTTTGCGTTTGCTATGAGATGGTGGGCACGGCGCGATGCGCCTTTGCCCACCCTACGGCATCGCGTGTTTTCTCCACATCGTCATTGCGAGCGAAGCGAAGCAATCCAGACTGTTTCCGCGGAGAAAGTCTGGATTGCTTCGTCGCTTCGCTCCTCGCAATGACGGGAGTGCCCATTTCAAACACCCGCGCAAATTCCGTTTAAAACTTTGTAGGTGATGCGTCCGTCACGTCCATCGCGTTCAATGGCGCCAGCCAGCAACGCGAGACACGCTATGACCGACACCGACATCCCCGACGGCTTCGAGCCGCTTTCCCGCAAGAGTCCGCTCACCGAGCCGTGGGAGCCGCTCTACGCGAAGAAAACCGACAAGGCCGTGATCATCGGCCTGCGTCTCGCCAGGCCGCACACCAACGGCCGCGGCCTGATCCATGGCGGCCTCATCGCCGCACTCGCGGACAACGCCATGGGCTATAGCTGCGCGCAGATGACGAACTGGACCATCTCGTTCGTCACGATCTCGCTCACGGTCGATTTCGTCGGCTCCGCCGAGATCGGTCAGTGGCTCGCGATCGAGAGCGACGTGATCCGGACCGGCAAGACGATCTGTTTCGCGCAATGTCTGGTGAAGGCGGACGACACCGTGATCGCGCGCGCCAGCGGGACATTTCGGGTGGTTCCGAAGAAGGGGTAAGGCCCTCGTGCCCCGGACGCGGTGCGGCGCGAAGTGCCGCTCCGCAGAGCCGGGGCCCATCCATCCGCGGCCCTTGCTCTGGCCTTCTGGGGCCCGGCTCTGCGCAGCAACGCTACGCGTTGCAGCGCGTCCGGGACACGAGACCATCACCCAAACCGCCACTCCGCCGTCTCCACCACGAGATCGACGAACGCCCGCACCTTGGCCGACAGCAAACGCGAGGTCGGATAGACGATGTGGATCGGCAGCGCCGGCTGCTCGTATTTCGCCAGCACGATTTTTAGCCGCCCGCGCTTCAACCCCTCCGCGGCCTGATAGGCCAGCACCCGCGTGATGCCCCCGCCGGCTTCTGCATATTGCAGGGCGGCGTCGGCGCTGTTGCTGGTAAAACGTGGCGTCGGCGTCCACTCGATATCGCGGCCGTCCTGCACGAAGTGCCAATTGGCGTAGGGGCCGAACGCGATGGTCTGGTGCGCGAGCAATTCCTGGGGCGTCTTCGGCTCGCCGTGGCGCTTCAGGTAGCCCGGCGTCGCCACCGTGATCCGCCGCATCTCGCCGACCTGGCGTGCGACCAGCGAAGAATCGGCGAGATGGCCGATCCGCACCGCGGCATCGACTGCGTCCTCGACGAGATTGACGAGGTTGTCCGAGAGCCTGAGCTCGGCCGTGACCTCCGGATAGCGCTTGAGATAATCGGTCATGACCGGCGAGACATGCAGCCGCCCGAAGCCGAGGGGCGCCGACACCACCAGACGGCCGCTCGGCCGGTTGCGCTCCTCGCGCGCGGAGCCGTCGGCCTCCTCGACATCGGCGAGGATGCGCCGCGCGCGCTCCAGATAGCGCGTGCCGACATCGGTCAATCTCACCTGCCGGGTGGTGCGCTGCAGCAGCCGCGCGCCGAGATGCTCCTCCAGCGCCGCGATCAGCCGCGTCACGGCCGACGGCGACAGCTGCAGCTTGCGCGCCGCCGGCGCAAAGCCGCGCAGATCGGCGACGGTGACGAAGACGTGCATGGCTTCGAGGCGGTCCATGGTATTATTGCATATATCGCAATGATTAAGTGTCAAGTGGCCAGATTGTTTTGCCCGCCGGAAGGTCCATCTTAGACAGCGAAAGACGCAGGGATGCGCCGGGATTTCAGGAGATGTTCCGATGACGGCAACTCACACCTACGCCAGCGACGTCGCGTTCACGCCGGCGGTGAAATCGATCCAGACCCGAAAGGGATCACGCGAAGGCTATGCTCATGCCGAGCAGCGCGGATGGCGCACCGAGGTCGATGAGAACCTCGCGGCGTTCCTGGCTGACGCCAGCAGCTTCTATTTCGCCACCGCCTCGGCCGATGGCCAGCCCTACATCCAGCACCGCGGCGGCCCGAAGGGGTTTCTGAAGGTGCTGGACAAGCAGACGCTGGCTTTCACGGACTACGCCGGCAACCGGCAATACATCACGCAGGGAAACCTGTCCGAGAATCCCAAGGCCTATATCTTCGTGATGGACTACGCCCATCGCCGCCGCGTCAAGATCTGGGGCGAGGCGCGCGTCGTCGAGGACGACGAGGCGCTGACGACGTCGCTGATGCCCAAGGGCTACCGCGCGCGCCCGGAGCAGGTGATCCTGTTCAAGATCGCAGCGTGGGACACCAACTGCCCGCAGCACATTCCGCAGAAGTTCGATGCGCCGGATGTCGCGGCAGCGCTGGCGGCGAGGGATGCGAGGATCGCGGAGCTGGAAGCGGAGGTCGCGGCGTTGAAGGGAAAAGCGAGTCTGCCTTCAAGCGAAAGCTAGTCCGGCTCGCACGGTGTACCCTCTCCCCTTGCGGGAGAGGGTGGCTCGTCGCGTAGCGACGAGACGGGTGAGGGGTTTCTCTCCGCCTGCGATGGTCCCACGTCGCAATTGGCGGAGAGAGCCCCTCATCAGGCGCGATAGCCGCCGATGCGAAGCATCGGCGTTCTTAAGAACGGCGGCCGAAGGCCGCGAAGGGAAGCGGACCTAGCCAAGAAATCAGATCACACTCGCGCCTTCGTGCTGGAAGCCGAGATAGCTGGCCGCGACGCGCTCGTTCGCCGCGACATCGCTCGCCTTGCCGCTGAGCACAAACTCGCCGAGCTCCATCACATAGGCCTGGTCCGCGATCTTCAGCGCGGCTTGTGCGTTCTGCTCGACCAGAAGCACGGAGACGCCGCTGGCGCGCAGCTCAGTGACGATGCGGAAGATGTCGGCGACGATGATCGGGGCGAGGCCGAGGCTCGGCTCGTCCAGCATCAAGAGCTTCGGCTCGCCCATCAGTGCGCGGCCCATCGCGAGCATCTGCTGCTCGCCGCCGGAGAGGGTGCCCGCGAGCTGCTTGCGCCGCTCCTTCAGCCGCGGAAACAGCGTGTAGACGCGCTCCATCGAGGTTTTCGCCTTGCTGCGCTCGATGCGGAAGGCCCCGAGCTCGAGATTGTCCTCGACATTCATGGTCACGAACAATTCGCGGTGCTCGGGGACGAGGCCGAGCCCCATCGCGACGCGGTCCTCGATGTCGAGCCGTGACAGATCCTGCCCTGCGAAGGCGACGCGGCCTTTCAGCGGCAGAATGCCCATGATGGCGGAGAGCAGCGTGGTCTTGCCGGCGCCATTGGCCCCGACGATGGTGACGATCTGGTTGGCGCCGACCTCGAGCGAGACCGAACGCACGGCCTCGACCTTGCCATAGGCGACATGTGCGTCGGCGACGGACAACAGCGCGCTCATGCCGCCACTCCGAGATAGGCCTTGATCACTTCGGGATTGGTCTTGATCGTGGCGGGCGTGCCTTCCGCGATCTTGGTGCCGAAATCGAGCACCACGATGCGGTCGGCGAGGTTCATCACGAAGCCCATGTCGTGCTCGACAAGAAGCACGCTCATGCCGCCGTCGCGCAATTCGCGCAGCAGCGCGGCAAGGCGCTGCTTCTCCATGTGGCGCAGGCCGGCGGCCGGCTCGTCGAGCAGCAGCAGCATCGGATCGACGCACAGCGCACGCGCGATCTCGACGATGCGCTGCTGGCCGAGCGAGAGCGAGCCTGCGAGCTGATGCATCTGCTCGGCGAGGCCCACGCGCTCGATCTGGCGGGCGGCCTCCGCGAGCAGCCTCGCTTCATCGGCGCGGTCGAGCCGCAGCATCGAGGAGATCGGTCCCGAATGGCCGCGCAGATGCGCGCCGATCGCGACATTCTCCAGCACGGTCATGTCAGGGACGAGCTTCACATGCTGGAAGGTGCGGGAGATGCCGAGCTTGACGATCTCCTGCGGAGGCGCCCTGTCGACCTTCTTGCCGAGCACCGAGATCGAGCCCGATGTTGCCGACAGAACGCCGGTGATCAGGTTGAATGTCGTGCTCTTGCCGGCGCCGTTCGGTCCGATCAACGCGACGATCTCGCGGGCCTGCACGTCGAAGGAGACGTTGTTGACCGCGATCACGCCACCGAACTGCTTTCGCGCCTTCTCGACCTGGAGCAGGACCCCGGACTGGCCGGCCGCGCGGGTGCGCTGCTCCAGTTTCAGCGAGGTGTCCGGCTTCTTGCCGCGGGTTCGCTCGGGCAGGAACGACATCAGCCAGGGCCAGACGCCGCCGGGCGCAAGCTGGAGCAGCGCCACCAGCATGATGCCGAACACGATGGTCTCGACCTGTCCGGAGCCGGGCAGGATCAGCGGCAAATAGCTTTGCAGCACCTCCTTCAGGACCACGACGATGGCCGCGCCCAGCACGCCGCCCCAGACATAGCCGGCGCCGCCGACCACCGCGATGAAGAGATATTCGATACCGGCCTGTGCGCCGAACGGCGTCGGGTTCACCGCGCGCTGGAGATGCGCGTAGAGCCAGCCGGAGAGGCCGGCGAGCACCGCGGCATGGATGAACACCAGCAGCTTTGCGCGCGGCGTGTGCACGCCGAACGCTTCGGCCGCGACGTGTCCGCGCCGCAGCGCGCGGATGGCGCGGCCGGTGCGGGAATCCAGCAGGTTCATCGTGAGCAGGGCCGAGAGGATCACGGCAACCCAGATCGCGTAATAGATCGAGCCGGGCGAGAGCATCTTGAACGAGCCGATCGACAGGGGCGGGATCGCCGAGATGCCGTCGTTTCTTCCCAAGAATTCCAGCTTGCTGAAGAGATAGAACAGGCCCAGCCCCCAGGCGAGCGTGCCGAGGGGCAGATAGTGCCCGGAGAGACGGACGGTCACCAGCCCGAGCAGCACCGCCAACGATCCGCTGACCAGCAGCGACAGCGGCAAGGTCAGCCACGGCGACAGGCCATTGGCCGTCGACAGCACCGCGGTGGTGTAGGCGCCGAAGCCGACGAAAGCCGCCTGGCCAAACGAGGTCAGGCCGCCGACGCCGGTGAGCAGCACGAGGCCCATCGCGACGAGGGCGGCAAGGCCGATATTGTCGAGCAGCACGATCCAGAACGGCGGCATGCCCGGGAGATGCGGGATCGCCGCCATGAGAAGCGCGAAGACGAGGATGGGAAGCCGGCTCTGCATGCGCGTCAGTCCTTCTCTTCCTCGACCGCGGGCGCGGCGAGCGAGCGCAGCAGCAGCACGGGGATCAGCAGCATGAAGACGATCACTTCCTTGTAGTTGGAGGCGTAGAAGGACGAGAACGCCTCGACGATGCCGACGACCAGCGCCGCGACGGCGGTGAGCGGATAGCTGACGAGGCCGCCGATGATCGCGGCAACGAAGCCCTTCAGGCCGATCAGGAACCCGGAGTCGTAATAGAGCGTCGTGATCGGCACGATCATGATGCCCGACAGCGCGCCGATGACGGACGCCAGCAGGAAGGCGATCTGGCCGGACAGCGTGGTGCGGATGCCGGCAAGGCGGGCGCCGAGCCGGTTCACGGCGGTCGCGCGCAGCGCCTTGCCGTAGAGCGTCAGCCCGAAAAACAGCCAGAGCCCGACGATGAAGGCGATGGTGATGCCGTAGACGGTGATGCTCTGGCCGGTGAAGCGCAGTGCACCGGCGGTGAAGGAGCCTGATAGCACGGCAGGTCCGCGCTGGCCTTCGGCGCCGAAGAACAGCAGGCCGAGGCCCTGCAGCGCCAGGTGGACGCCCACCGATGCGATCAGCAGCACCAGCACGGAGGTGTGCGCCAGCGGCTGGAACGCGATGCGGTAGAGGTAGAGGCCGATCATCGCCACGATCACCAGCGACAGCGCGATGCAGACCGCCACCGGCGGCTTCTGGGCGGCGAAGTAGATGGTCAGCGCCAGCACGATGGCCGGCAGCACGACGTTGGTGACGAGGCTGCGCACGATCAGGCGGCCGTGCAGCGCCTTGCGCGCCACGAACAGGTCGAACACGAAGGCGCCGATGCCCAGCGCCAGCGCGAGCTTTGCCGTGCCCGGCATCTGGCCCGCGGCCAGCGAGGCATAGGTCAGCGCGCCGTAGGTGACGAATTCGCCCTGGGGAATGAGGATGACGCGCGTGACGGCGAACACCAGCACCAGCGCCAGGCCGAGCAGCGCATAGATCGCGCCATTGGTGATGCCGTCCTGTACCAGGAACAGCATGATGGTGGTATTCAAGACCGGACGCTCCCCCTCAAAGATCGGGACCGGGCTCCGCAATTGCGGTGGACGGTCCGCTCACAGCCATTGAAACGCTGACGATATTTGATATGGTCCATAACAATTATCAAATATAACTTCAAGGGTGGGGCGGACGACCCGCCCCGAATTTAGCGGGATCACGAGCACGAGGCGATGACCGTTTCCAAAACCGCTGAAAAGTCTTCTGAAAAGCCCGGCGACGCGGCCAAGGGCCGCAAGGACGCGGCCGAGGCCCAGCCTGAAGCCCTCCAGCTTGGCGAGCTCTCCGAACAGCTCGGCTACGTGCTGAAGCGGGCGCAGCTCAAGGTGTTCGAGAACTTTTTGCGCTGCATGGCCTCGCTCCAGCTCACGCCCGCGCAGTTCTCCGTGCTGCTGCTGGTCGAGAAGAATCCGGGCCGTAACCAGACCGAGATCGCCTCGACGCTGGGCATCCTGCGCCCGAACTTCGTGGCGATGCTCGACAATCTGGAGAGCCGCGACCTCTGCGCGCGGATCCGCTCCACCAACGACCGCCGCTCGCACATCCTGGTGCTGACCGACAAGGGCAAGGCCGTGCTGACCCGGGCGAAAAAGCTCGTCGCCACCAAGCACGAGTCCCGGCTGAACGAGCTGCTCGGGCAGGCCAACCGCGAAGCCCTGATCGGGATGCTCTCGAAGATCGCGAACGAGTTTTGAGGCCCGGCTGTCATCGCCCGGCTTGACCGGGCGATCCAGTACTCCGAGACGTTTGTGATCGAACCGATAGGCCGCGGCGTACTGGATTCCCCGCCTGCCGCCTACGCTAAAGCTTCGGCGCCCCTGGACCTCAACCCCGGCGAAGCCTTGGCGTAGCCGGGTCGCGGGGAATGACAGTGAGACCTGGGCAGGCGCCTCAATCCACCAAGATCACCCTGATATCGTTCACGTTCGTCAGTGTCGGTCCCGGCATCAGCAAATCGCCGGTTGCCTCGAAGAACGTCGTCGCGTCGTTGTTGTCCAGGTACGCCTGCGGCTGAAGCGCCAGCGCCTTCATCTTGGCGAACGTCGCAGCATCAATCAGCGCGCCCGCGGGATCGGTGGGATGGCCGGCGCCGCCATCGGCGCCGTCGGTGTCGCCGGCGAGAGCGGAAACATCAGGCGTGTCCTTCAACAGGCCGGTGAGCGCCAGCGCGTATTCCTGGTTGGGGCCGCCGCGCCCATTGCCGCGCACGGTAACGGTGAGTTCGCCGCCGGAGAGGATCGCGAGGCGCTTGCCTTGCGCGCGCGCCTGAAGCGCGAGCCTGGCGTGATCGGCTGCGACCTCGCGCGCCTCGCCTTCGAGATCGGCGCCGAGATCGATGGTCTCGTAGCCAGCTTCCTTGGCGAGCTTCACCGCGGCGTCGAGCGATTGCTTGGGCCGCGCGATCAGCTCGAAATGCGCGCGGGCAAAGGCGGTATCGTCAGGCTTAGCGCTTTCGTTGGCGGGATCGTCGAGCGCGCGGCGGACGGCGTCGTCGATGACGAGCTTGTACTTCGCGACGATCGCGCGCGCATCCGCCAGCGTGGTCGGATCGGGCACGGTGGGGCCGGAGGCAATGGCGGACGGATCGTCGTGCGGCACGTCGGAAATCGCGAGCGTCACGATCTCGGCGGCATTCTTGCCGGCGCGCGCCAGCCGGCCGCCCTTGATCCGCGACAAATGTTTCCGGACCGTGTTCATCTCGCCGATCGGCGCGCCCGAGCGGAGCAGCGCCTTGTTGACCGCCTGCTTCTGCGCGAAGCTGATGCCGTCCACCGGCGCGATCCAGTTCGCCGAGCCGCCGCCGGTGAGCAGCACCAGCAGCAGATCGTCGGGCCCGGCCTCGCTCGCGAGCGCGAGCGTATCGGCGGCGCCCTTCAGGCCGGCTTCATCGGGAACGGGATGGCCGGCCTCGACCACGCGGATGCGGCGGGTCGGCACGCCGTAGCCATGGCGCGTGGTGGCGATGCCGACGAGGCGCTCCGGCGCGAGCTTGAGCGTGTCGAGATAATGCCGCTCGGCTGCCGCGGCCATCGCACCCGCGCCCTTGCCGGCGGCGAGGCAGATCACACGCCCTTTCGGCGCGGGCCGCAGATGCGGCGCCAGAATCGTGCTGGGATGGGCGGCGGCAACGGCGGCGTCGTAGAGCGCGCGGAGCAGGGGACGTCGGTCGGTCATGGCGAAGGCCTTCAGCGAACTGAAATGATGGCGACAAAATCGCCGGCTCCCTGCCTACCGCATCAGGCGCCAAAGCGTAAGCGGGCTTTACCATCATTCGATTGTGCAATCGCGTGATCATAATCCGCGCGCAAGCAAAAGCCCCCTGCGATGGCCGCGCAGGGGGCTCTCTGTCGTTTGGGGTTAGCCGCCGACGTCGGCGCTGATCACGTCTCCGAACAGCTCCCACTTCTCGCCCTTGAACTTCTCGAGTTGAAGCTGGCTGATCGGCGCGAAATCGGTCGGCGAGGTGTTGACCTTCACGCCCGGCAGCAGCGCCTCGGTGCGGAAGTCCTTCAGGTTCGCCGCCTGCTTCATGATGTTCTCGCGCGTGAGATTGTCACCGCACTGCTTCAAGACCTGGACCAGTGTCTGCGCCACGGCATAGCCGACGATCGTGCCCTTATCGAGCTTGTCGCCCTCGGGGAAGTATTTGGTCATGAACGCCAGAAACTCCTTCATGCCGGGATCGTTGTTCCACGCGGGATCCGACACGTCCTTGAGATAGTCGGCCGAGATGATGTCCTGGCCGTTCTCGAAGCCGGCCGGCTTCATCACGCTGCCGACGGAGGCCGAGACGTTGTTGAGGAAGTGCAGCGGCTTCCAGCCGATCTCGGAATTCTTCTTGATCGCTTGCGCGGCGAATTTCGGCGTCGTGATGTTCATGAAGACGTCGGCGCCGGTCGACTTCAGCTTGACGATGTGGTTGTCGATGGTCGGCTCGGAGGTCTCGTAGCTCTCTTCGATGATGATCATCGAGGCGGCTTTCGAGCCGAGGCCATCCTTCAGGCCCTTGAGATAGTCCTTGCCGTAATCGTCGTTCTGGAACAGCACGGCGATCTTGGCGTCCGGCTTGTTCTTCAGCAGCCACTTCGCATAGATCTGCGTCTCGCTCTGGTAATTGGGCTGCCAGCCCATCGTCCAGGGGAAGTTCTGCGGATCGTTCCACTTGGTGGCGCCGGTCGCGACGAACAGCTGCGGCACCTTCTTCGAGTTCATGTATTTGTGGATCGCCGAGTTCGGCGGCGTGCCGAGCGAGTTGAAGATGAACAGCACCTCGTCGCTCTCGACCAGCTTGCGAGCCTGCTCCACCGTCTTCGGCGGCGAGTAGGCGTCGTCATAGGAGATGTAATTGATCTTGCGGCCGTTGATGCCGCCCTCGTCGTTGATCTTCTTGAAGTAGGCGGCTTCGGTCCGCCCGATGATGCCGTAGGCGGAGGCCGGTCCGCTGTAGGGCATGATGTTGCCGATCTTGATTTCGGTGTCGGTCGCGCCGGTATCGTATTTCTTCTGGGCCGATGCAGTGGAGGCCGAGGCCGCAATGAGCGCAAGCGCCAGTGACGCGGCCGCAAGTTTGCCGGTGACAGCGGGCATTCCTATCTCCCTATTTTCTTGGTGTGTGTGCGTCCCTTTTCTTGGCTTGATGATTTTTGGCGGCGCGGAGGCAATTCAATACGATTTACCGGGAGCCTTCAACAGAAAGCCCCCGCGGCTGTGTCGCAGGGGCTGCTCCTTTAGTAGTCAAGGACCGGCGCGCGCTCGTGTGCGACTGCGAGACGGCGCCGCTGTCTTGAGTTGATTAACCAGTCGGAGGCGATTTTGAGTTGCGCGGCTTCAGTGGCCGAGCTCGCTCGAGATGATGTCGCCGAACAGCTCCCATTTCCTGCCCTTGAACCGCATCATCTGGAGCTGCTCGATCGGGGCGAAATTATCGGCGGAGGTGTTGATCTTGATGCCGGGCAGCAGCGTGTCGGGCTCGAAATCCTTCAAGGAAGCGGCCTGCTTCATGACGTTCTCATGGGTGAGCTCGTCGCCGCACATCTGCAGCACCTTCACCATGGTCTGGGCCGCGGCATAGCCGAACACCACGCCGGCATCGAGCTTGTTGGCCTTGGGGTCGTACTGCGCGAGGAAGCTATAGAACTTCTTCATGCCGTCATCGGCATTCCATTGCGGGTCGGAGCCGTCCTTGGTGTAGCTCGCCGACAGGATGCCTTGCGAGATCTCCATGCCCGCGGGCTCGAGCACGCCGCCGACCGACGCCGAGACGTTGGAGATGATGTGGACCGGATGCCAGTTGATCTCGGCCGCCTTCTTGATCGCCTGCGCGGCGAATTTCGGCGTGGTGATGCTGAGGAAGACGTCGGCGCCCGAGGCCTTCAGCTTCACGACGTGCTCGTCGATCGCAGGCTCCGACGTGTCGTAGCCGTCTTCGAGCACGATCATCGACGCCTTGGCCCCTAAGCCGTCCTTCAGCCCTCTCAGATAGTCCTTGCCGAAATCGTCGTTCTGGTAGAGCACGCCGATCTTCGCGTCCGGCTTCTCCTTCATGATGTATTTGGCGTAGATGCGCGCCTCGCTGGCGTAGCTCGGCTGCCAGCCCATGGTCCACGGATATTGCTTCGGATCGTTCCACTTGGAGGCGCCGCTCGCCACGAACAGCTGCGGCACCTTCTTCTCGTTCATGTATTTGCGGATGGCGCCGTTGGTGGAGGTGCCGAGCGAGCCGAAGATCAGCAGCACGCCGTCGCTCTCGACCAGCCTGCGCGCCTGCTCCACCGTCTTCGGCGGCGAATAGCCGTCGTCGTAGGAGATGAACTTGATCTTGCGGCCGTTGATGCCACCCTCGGCATTGATCTTGTTGAAATAGGCTTCCTCGGCCTTGCCGATCGCGGCATAGGCGGAGGCCGGCCCGCTATAGGGCATGATGTTGCCGATCTTGATCTCGGTATCGGAAGCGCCGCTGTCGTATTTCTTTTGCGCCAGTGCCGGGCTGCTCACCGCAGTGCACAACGCGAGCGCGGCCGAAACGGCCGCAACCTGAAATCGAACGACAGTCATCTTTCTCCACCCGGAATGGATCGGCGCCGCATTGAACAAGATTGACGCCTGACGTCAACAAAAAGCCCCCGCGGTCGCCCGCGGGGGCTTTGTCAGATTTGACTAGACTTGAACTGACCAGACTTGGACTATTGCGTCAGCGTCACTCGGAGGCGACGTCGCCGCTGATGATCTCGCCGAACAGTTCCCACTTCTCGCCCTTGAAGCGCTGCATCTGGAGCTGCGAAATCGGGGCGAAGTCGGTGGCGCTGGTGTTGATCTTGACGCCGGGCAGCAGCGTGTCCGGTGCAAAATCCTTCAAGGAAGCGGCCTGCTTCATCAGGTTGGCGCGGGTGAGGTCGTCACCGCACATCTCCAGCGTCTTGACCAGGGTCGACGCCGCGCCGTAGCCGTAGACCATGCCGGTGTCGGTCTTGTCGGCGCCGGGCATGTACTTGTCGACGAACTCGTTCCACTTCTTCATGCCGGGATCGTTGTTCCACTGCGGGTCGGTGGAATCCTTGGCATAGGCCGCCGACAGCACGTCCTGCGAGGCCTCGAAGCCGGCCGGCTTCATCACGCTGCCGACCGAGATCGACACGTTGGTGAGGATCTGGAGCGGCTTCCAGCTGAGCTCGGCGGTCTTCTTGATGGTCTGGGCCGCGAACTTCGGCGTCGCGTAGATCAGCAGCACGTCGGGATTGGCGGCCTTGATCTTGACGATGTGGCCGTCGATCGACGGCTCGGAGATCTCGTAGCTCTCTTCCATGATGATCATGGACGCGCCCTTGGCGCCGAGACCGTCCTTGGTGCCCTTGAGGTAGTCTTTGCCGAAATCGTCGTTCTGGTAGAGGATCGCGACCTTGGCGTTCGGCTTTTCCTTCATCAGCCATTTCGCGTAGATCTGCGCTTCGCTCTGGTAGGAGGGCTGCCAGCCGATGGTCCAGGGGAAGTTCTTCGCGTCGTTCCACTTGGTGGCGCCGGTGGCGACGAACAGCTGCGGGATCTTCTTGGCGTTCAGGTACTTCTGGATCGCCGTGTTCGAGGGCGTGCCGAGCGGATTGTACACGGCCAGCACTTCGTCGCTCTCGACCAGCTTGCGGACCTGCTCGACGGCCTTCGGCGGCGAATAGGCGTCGTCATAGGTGACGAAGTTGATCTTGCGGCCGTTGATGCCGCCTTTGTCGTTGATCATCTTGAAATAGGCTTCTTCGGTCTTGCCGATGATGCCATAGGCCGACGCCGGACCGCTGTACGGCATGATGTTGCCGATCTTGATCTCGGTATCGGACGCGCCGGTGTCGTATTTCTTCTGGGCAAGTGCTGCGCCGGAGGTGAGGGTCGCGACCGCCGTTACGAGTGCGGTGGTTCGCAGTATTCTTCCGAAAAGCAATTGGGTCTCCTTGGTTAAAACAACAGTCTGGATGGACGTTTCAGTTCTTCCTGAGCCGACCGGCGAGTTGCTGGCCCAGGATCGCGACTTGCCTTGCGCCATGCGGCACGAGGTAGATGACGAGGAACAGGAGCACGCCGAACACCGCGCCGGAGAGGCCCTTGGAGATGCCCTCCGCGATGTTCGGCACGAAGATGATGAAGGCAGCGCCGACGATCGAGCCGGGCAGCCAGCCGACGCCGCCGACGACCATGCCGAGGAACAGCGAGATCGCGAGCGTGATGGTGTAGCTGTCGGGCGCGACGAATTGCACCGCGATGGCGCCGAGCGAGCCGGCGATGCCGGTGATGGCGGCGGAGACGCCGAAGGCCAGCGTCTTGTACAGCGCGACGTCGACGCCCATCGCGGAGGCCGCGATCTCGTTGTCGCGGATCGCCATGAAGGCGCGGCCCGAGCGGGAACGCAGCAGGTTCACCGAGAAGATGTAGATCGCAATCACGACCACGAGCGTGAAGTAATACAGCCACATGTCCTGCGACATCGGCAGCCCGAACGGCGCGTCCGGCTTGGTGACGACGAGGCCCTGCACGCCGCCGGTCCAGTGCTCGAGGAAGTTCAGCTTGAGGAGCTGCGGCATGGCGGTGGCGAGCGCGAAGGTCGCAAGCGCGAGGTAGACGCCGGAGAGCCGCAGCGCCGGCTGCCCGAACAGGAAGCCGAAGCCGAAACAGACGACGCCGGCGATCGGCAGCGTCAGCGCGTAATTGACGTTGAAGTGCTCCATCAGCACCGCTGTCGTATAGGCACCGACCGCGTAGAACGCGCTCTGGCCGAGCGAGAATTGGCCGCTTCCGCCGGTCAGGATGTTCAGCGCCAGCACCGCGAGCCCGTAGATCAGGAGCATCGTCATCTGGAAGATGATGAAGTTCTTGACGAAAACGGGTGCGATCAGCAGTGCCGCGAGCACCACCAGCGAGGTGCCGGTGCCCAGCGTCATGGCCCGCTTCGGAACAGCCTCGACCGCCTCGTGGCCTTCTGCAACGACTTCTTCTGCAGCGCTCATGATCAAACTCGCTTGACGATGTGCCGGCCGAACAGGCCAGCGGGTTTGACGACCAGGACGGAGATGATCAGCGCGAGCGCGATCGGGAGCTTCAGCTCATTGCCGACGCCGGGGATGTAGGTGCCGGCGAGGTTCTCGAAGATCCCGACCAGGAAGCCGCCGACCACGGCGCCGAACGGGCTGGTGAGACCGCCGAGCACCGCGGCGGCAAAGCCGTAGATCAGCACGCCGCCCATCATGTTGGGCTCGAGGAACACGACAGGGGCGATCAGCATGCCGGCGATTGCGCCGATCGCGGTCGCCATGCCCCAGCCGAGCGCGATCATCCAGGACGTGTTGATGCCGACGAGGCGGGCCGATTCAGGCACCGAGGCGGCCGCGCGCATGGCCAGGCCGATGCGCGTGTACTGGAAGAAGAAGTAGAGGCCGAGCAGCAGCAGCACCGTGACGCCGATCATGCCGGCCTGGTGGGTCGAGATCAGCTGGCTTCCCAGGAACGGCGCGGAGCCGAACGGGGTCGGGTACTGCTTGATGGTGAAGTCCCAGATCAGGCCGGCCGAGGAGTTGATGATCGCAAACAGGGCGATGAAGCCGGCGACGTTGGTCAGCACCGGCGCTTTCGCCAGCGGCTTGAACAGGATGCGCTCGATCGCGATACCGGCGACGAAGGAGAGCGCCAGCGTGAGGATGAAGGCGGCCCAGTAAGGCACGCCCCACTGCATCAGCTGCCAGGAGATGAAGGTCGAGAACATCGCCATCTCGCCCTGCGCGAAGTTGAGATGGTCGATCGCCTGGTAGATCATGACCACGGCGAGCGCCATGCAGGCGTAGATCGCGCCCGTGGCGATGCCGGCCAGCACTTGGTTGGTGAACAGCTCCATCGTGCCGGCTCCTCAGTAACCCAGATAGGATTTGCGGATTTCTTCGTTGTTCGCGATGTCCTTGGCATTGCCCGACATCACGATGCGTCCGGTCTCGATCACATAGGCCTGGTCGGCGAGCTCGAGCGCGAGCTGGGCGTTCTGCTCGACCACCAGGATCGACACCTTGTCCTCGCGATTGATCTTGCCGAGGATGCCGAACAGGTCGCGCACGACCAGCGGCGCCAGTCCGAAGGACGGCTCGTCGAGTAGCATCAGGCGCGGCCGCAGCATCAGCGCACGGGCGACCGCGAGCATCTGCTGCTCGCCGCCCGAGAGCGTGCCGGCCTGCTGGGTGTGGCGCTGCTTGAGCACCGGGAAATGCGCGTACATGCGCTCGATGTCGGAAACGATGCCGGCGCTGTCCTTGCGGGTGATGGCCCCGAGCTGGAGGTTCTCCTCGACCGTCATGGTCGTGAAGGTGCCGCGGCCCTGCGGCACGTGGGCGATGCCGAACCGCACGATGCTCTCGGTGGAGCGGTTGCTGAGCGGCTTGCCTTCGAACTCGATCGCGCCGGTGGAACGCACCATGTTGCAGATCGCGCGCAGGGTGGTGGTCTTGCCGGCGCCATTGGCGCCGAGCAGCGTCGTCAACGATCCCTCGTTGAGCGAGAAGGACAGGCCATGGAGCGCCTGGACCTGGCCGTAATAGGCGCGCAGGTCCTTGACGTTGAGCAGCGTCGTCATTGGTCCTTGCTCCCGAGATAGGCCTTGATGACGTCGGGGTCCGCCTGCACCTGGGCCGGCGTGCCTTCCGCGAGCTTCTTGCCGAAATTCAGCGCGACGACGTGGTCGGCGATCGACATCACGAGGCCCATGTGGTGCTCGACCAGCAGCACGGTCATGTGGCGGTCGTCGCGGATGCGGCGGATGAGGTCGCCGAGCAGATAGACTTCCTCGTGGTTGAGGCCGCCGGCCGGCTCGTCGAGCAGCAGGATCTTCGGGTCTGCCGCGAGCGCGCGCGCCAGCTCGACGCGTTTCTGCGTGCCGAAGGGCAGGCCGGACACGATGGTGTGGGCGACGTCCTCGAGCTTGAGATAGGCGAGGATCTCCTGCACCTTCTTGTTGACCTCGGTCTCGCTGCGCCGGACCCAGGCGAGCCGAAGCGAGTCGCTGATGATGTCGCTGGAGGTCTTCGAATGGGCGCCGACGCGGACGTTGTCCATCACCGAGAGGTTCGGAAACAGCGCCACGTTCTGGAAGGTGCGGCCGATGCCGATCTCGGCGATCCGGTGCGGAGGCCGCGACAGGATGCTCGCGCCTTCCATCAGGATGTCGCCCGACGACGGCTGATAGAGCCGCGAGAGGCAGTTGAAGAGCGTGGTCTTGCCGGCGCCGTTGGGGCCGATCAATCCGAGGATCTGGCCCTTGTGCATGTCAAAGGACACGCCGTTGAGCGCAATGATGCCGCCGAACACGACGCTGACGTCGCGAACCGCGAGCAGGGGCGATGTCCCCCGCGCGAGCTGTGCCTGCGTCATCTCGTCTCGCCCACATACGTCAGTGGGCGAAGGGGCGATGCGAACCGCTCCCGGTGATGACAAAGGCTATCTGAACCCCTCGGCCACACGCGCAACTTTTCCTCCTGATTTCAGCTTTTTGCTGACTTCTTTTTTGGATTGCGGCATCAGTCCCCCGAGTGCCGCTTCAATGTTCCTTACCATCGCCAGCAGACGCGGTCCAATGTCGTTGATCAAACGCTCTTCCGTGAAGCGGAATGCGGGCGCGCCGCAATTGAATGCGTAAGGTCCGGTTCCGTCGTTGAGCTTGAGCGCGACGCCGGCGGCGCCGATGTCGTCGTGCCAGTCGCCGACGGACATCGCGAAACCGTATTTCGCAACGGTCTCGCCTGAACGTTCCAGTCCGTCGCGCATCTTCGGCCAGCGGCTGCCGTAATGTTCGCGCAGGATGCGGGACACCTCGGCGCGACCTTCTTCGTCGAGCGCCCAGAAATAGGCACGGCCCATCGCGCTGGTTGCAATCGGCACGCGGGAGCCGACGTCAAGTTGAACGCCGACCGTCTCGCTGCCGCGACTTTGCCCGAAATAGATCATGCTGTGACGGTCGCGGCCGCCGATTGCGACGGCGCCGCCGGTCGCGCGCATCAATTCCTCGCGAAATGGCTCGGACAAATGCCGAACGCCGAGATTGGATAACGCCGCATAACCGAGCGCCATCGCGGCGGGCGCGAGCTGATACTTCTCGAAACGGGGAACCGGTGTCAGATAACCGAGCTTCGTCAACGTGTAGGTCAGGCGCGAAACGGTCGGCTTGGGCAGGTTCGTCCGCGCGGCGATCTCCTGGTTGCCGAGAAGTCCGTCGCTGGGTTGGAATGCGCGCAATACATCTAGTCCGCGGGAAAGCGCGACGACGAAATTCCGATCGATCGCAGTCTTCTTGCCTGTACGCTTCATCCCTGATCTGCTTCTTGCGCGGAGTCGTTGACAACGTCCGTGCTTCAAAATAACCCTGCCGTCAAGATGCGGAATTAAATTCCGCACCGCGAAATCGAACAAAAGTAAATCCCCACCAAGGAGGGAAGCCGTGAGCGAAGTGGTCAAGCTTGAGCGTCATGACGAAGTCGGGATCGTCACGGTCAACAGTCCTCCGGTCAATGCGCTGAGTGCCGCAGTGCGCGGCGGCATTCTCGAATGCATCAAGGCCGCGATCGCCGATCCCGCGATCAAGGGCATCGTCCTGACCTGCGCCGGCCGCACCTTTATCGCCGGCGCCGACATCACCGAATTCGGCAAGCCGCCGAAGCCGCCCGCCCTCAACGACGTCCTGGCCGAGATCGAGAACTCGCCCAAGCCGGTCGTCGCCGCGATCCACGGCACCGCGCTCGGCGGCGGCCTCGAGGTCGCGCTGGCCTGTCATTTCCGCGTGGCCGTGAAGGAAGCCAAGCTCGGCCTGCCCGAGGTGAAGCTCGGCCTGCTGCCGGGCGCCGGCGGCACCCAGCGTCTGCCGCGCGCGGTCGGGCCGGAACTCGCGGTCAAGATGATCGTCGGCGGTGATCCGATCGGTGCTGCCGAAGCGCTCAAGAATGGCCTGATCGAGGAGATCGTCGAAGGTCCGGCCTCCGGCGGCGAAGCCTTCGTGCGCAAGCTGCTCGCCGAGAAGCGTCCGCTGCGGCGCCTGCGCGACGACGATTCCAAGCTCGCCGCGGCCAAGGCCGACCGCTCGATCTTCACCAATGCGGTCGCCGCCATGACCAAGAAGTCGCGCGGCCTGGAAGCGCCGTTCGCCGCCGCCGACGCCGTCGGCTACGCCATCGACCTGCCGTTCGACGAGGGGCTGAAGAAGGAGCGCGAGGGCTTCCTCAAGCTCGTCTCCAGCGACCAGTCCAAGGCGCAGCGTTATGCCTTCTTCGCCGAGCGCGAGGCCAGCAAGATCGCCGGCGTCCCTGAAGGCACCAAGTCGCGGCCCGTGAACCGCGTCGCCATCCTCGGTGCCGGCACCATGGGCGGCGGCATCGCGATGTCCTTTGCCAATGCCGGCGTGCCAGTCACCCTGATCGAGACCGGCGAGGAGCAGCTCAAGCGCGGCATGGGCATCATGCAGAAGAACTGGGAAGCGACCGCCGCGCGCGGCGGCATCCCGGCCGACGCGCCCGCCAAGCGCATGGCGCTGATCAACGGCGTTGTCGGCATCGAGAACGTCGGCGATGCTGACCTGGTGATCGAGGCCGTGTTCGAGACCATGGCGGTGAAGAAGGAAGTGTTCGGCAAGCTCGACCAATACGTCAAGCCCGGTGCCGTACTCGCCTCCAACACCTCCTACCTCAACATCGACGAGATCGCGAAGTCGACCAAGCGGCCGCAGGACGTTCTCGGCATGCACTTCTTCTCGCCCGCCAACGTCATGAAGCTGTGCGAGATCGTGCGCGCCGACAAGACCGCGCCGGATGCGCTGGTCACCGCCGTGACCATCGCGCGCAAGATCGCGAAGGTGCCGGCCGTGGTCGGCGTCTGCGACGGCTTCGTCGGCAACCGCATGCTGGCGCAGCGTGGCAAGCAATCGGAGAAGCTGCTGTTCGAAGGTGCCTTGCCGCAGCAGGTCGATGCCGTGGTCACCAAATTCGGCATGCCGATGGGGCCGTTCGCGATGGGCGACCTCGCCGGCCTCGACATCGGCTGGCGCTCGCGCAAGGACCGCGGCATCAAGTCGGAGATCGCGGACGCACTCTGCGAAGCCGGCCGCTTCGGCCAGAAGACCGGCAAGGGCTACTACAAGTATGAAGCAGGAAGTCGCTCCGCGCTGCCCGATCCGGAGGTCGAAAAGCTGATCGACGAGACGCTGCTCCGTCTCGGCCGCAAGAAGCGCGTCGTCAGCGACGAGGAGATCCTCGAGCGTATGATGTACCCGATGATCAACGAGGGCGCGAAGATCCTCGAAGAGGGCATCGCGGCGCGTCCTTCCGACATCGACGTGGTCTGGCTCTACGGCTACGGTTGGCCGATCTACCGCGGCGGCCCGATGTTCTGGGCCGACACCGTCGGCCTCAAGCACATCGCTGATCGTCTCTCCTTCTACGCCAAGGAGACCAACGACCCGAGCCTCGAGCCCGCGCCCTTGCTGAAGAAGCTCGCGGCCGAAGGCAAGACGTTCGCGTCGCTGGCCGCGGCGTCGAAGGCGGCGTGATGGCCGCTTCATCTCAACCCTCGTCATTCCGGGATGCGCCGCAAGGCGCAGGCCCGGAATCCATAACCCCAGCTGGTGGTTATGGATTCCGGGCTCGCGACTTTGTCGCGCCCCGGAATGACGGTCTCTGTTAGTTGCTCGCTCAACCAATCAAGAATAATGACCCATCCCGGCGAACAGTTTTATCCCGAGGGCGTGCGTTGGGACGACACCATCGTCCAGGGCTCGCTGCCTGACCTCTTGTCGAACGCCGCCGCCGACTTCGGCCCGCGGACCGCGCTGGAATTCCGCGATCGTCCGATCAGCTATACCGAGCTCGCCGCCATGGCCGAGCGCGCGGCAGCGGCGTTCCTGCGTGCCGGCTGCGGCAAGAACAGCTCCGTGGCGCTGTTCCTCGGCAATACGCCGGACCATCCGGTCAATTTCTTCGGCGCGCTCAAGGCCGGTGCCCGCGTCGCGCATCTCTCCCCGCTCGACGGCGAGATCGCTCTGACGCACAAGGTCTCGGATTCCGGCTCGCGCCTGCTCGTCACCTCCAACCTCGCGGCGCTGCTGCCGACCGCGCTGAAGTTCTTGGAGAAGGGCCTGATCGATCGCCTCGTCGTCTGCGAGGACGACGATTGGGGCAAGGTCGGCACGCCGCAGGCGCCGATCCCCGATGATCCCCGCGTCGTCACCTTCAAGAGCTTCGTCGAGGGCGCGACCGCGCCGGCTGAGTGGCCGTCCGTAACGGCCGACGACGTCGCGCTGCTGCAATATACCGGCGGCACCACCGGCCTGCCCAAGGGCGCGATGCTCACCCACGGCAATCTCACCTCCGCGGTGTCGATCTACGATGTCTGGGGCAAGCCGTCGCGTGCGGCGCGCGGCGACGTCGTCGAGCGCGTGATCTGCGTGCTGCCGCTGTTCCACATCTATGCGCTCACCGTCGTGCTGCTGTCCTCGCTCAGCCGTGGCAATCTGATCTCGCTCCACCAGCGCTTCGATGTCGAGGCGGTGATGCGCGACATCGAAATCAAGCGCGCGACGTACTTCCCGGGCGTGCCGACGATGTGGATCGCGATCGCGGCACTGCCCGATCTCGATAAGCGCGACTTCTCCTCGCTCGCCGTCATCGGCTCCGGCGGCGCGCCGCTGCCGGTGGAGATCGCGAACTTCTTCGAGCGCAAGGTCGGCAAGAAGCTGCGCAGCGGCTGGGGCATGACCGAGACCTGCTCGCCCGGCACCGGCCACCCGCCGACGGGACCGGACAAGCCGGGGTCGATCGGCCTGATGCTGCCCGGCATCGAGATGGACGTGGTCTCGCTGGATGATCCGACAAAAGTTCTGCCGCCGGGCGAAGTCGGCGAGATCCGCATCAAGGGCCCGAACGTCACCAAGGGCTACTGGAACAAGGCGAAGGAGTCCGCGGAGTCGTTTTCAGACGGCCGCTTCCTCACCGGCGACATCGGCTATGTCGACACCGACGGCTACTTCTTCCTGGTGGACCGCAAGAAGGACATGATCATCTCCGGCGGCTTCAACGTCTATCCGCAGATGATCGAGCAGGCGATCTACACCATTCCAGGCGTGCACGAGGTGATCGTGCTCGGCATTCCCGACCAGTATCGCGGCGAGGCCGCCAAGGCTTTCATCAAGCTCAAGCCGGACGCCAAGCCGTTTTCGCTCGACGAGCTGCGCGCGCAACTCGCCGGCAAGGTCGGCAAGCACGAACTGCCGGCAGCGGTCGAGTTCGTCGACGATCTGCCGCGCACGCCGGTCGGAAAATTGTCGCGCCACGAATTGCGCCAGCAGCAGAAACCATCACAATCCACCCAACACCCATCAGGAGGTCGCTCTTGACCGACGCCGTCATCGTTTCCACCGCCCGCACCCCGATCGGCAAGGCCTATCGCGGCATGCTCAACGCCACCGAGGGCGCAACGCTGCTCGGCCACGCCATCGGCGAGGCCGTCGCCCGCGCCAAGGTCGATCTAAAGGAGGTCGAGGACGTCGTGATGGGCGCGGCGCTGCAGCAGGGCGCGACCGGCGGCAACATCGCGCGCAAGGCGCTGCTCCGCGCAGGTCTCCCCGTGACCGTCGCCGGCACCACCATCGACCGGCAATGCGCCTCGGGCCTCCAGGCGATCGCGCTCGCCGCGCGCTCGGTGATCTTCGACGGCGTCGAGATCGCTGTCGGCGGTGGCGGCGAGTCGATCAGCCTCGTGCAGAACGACAAGATGAACGGCTTCCATGCCCAGGACCCGGCGCTGCTCAAGATCAAGGGCGAGGTCTACATGCCCATGATCGACACCGCCGAAGTCGTCGCCAAGCGCTACGGCATCTCGCGCGAGAAGCAGGATGAATATTCGCTGGAGAGCCAGCGCCGCACCGCCGCGGCCCAGCAGGGCGGCAAGTTCAAGGACGAGCTCGCGCCGATCACGACGCAGATGGCGGTCACCGACAAGGCGACCGGCGCCGTCTCGTTCAAGGAGGTGACCTTGTCGCAGGACGAAGGCCCGCGCCCCGAGACCACGGCTGAAGGCCTTGCCGGCCTCAAGCCGGTGCGCGGCGAAGGCTTTTCGATCACCGCCGGCAATGCCAGCCAGCTCTCCGACGGCGCCAGCGCCTCCGTCATCATGAGCGACAAGGAAGCCTCAAAGCGCGGCCTCAAGCCGCTCGGCATCTTCCGCGGCTTCGTCTCCGCCGGCTGCGAGCCGGACGAGATGGGCATCGGCCCGGTCTTCGCCGTGCCGCGCCTGCTCAAGCGCCACGGCCTCACCGTCGACGACATCGGCCTCTGGGAGCTGAACGAAGCCTTCGCGGTGCAGGTGCTGTATTGCCGCGACAAGCTCGGCATCGACCCCGAGAAGATCAACGTCGACGGCGGCGCGATCTCGGTCGGCCATCCCTACGGCATGTCGGGCGCGCGCCTGACCGGTCACGCCCTGATCGAGGGCCGCCGCCGCAAGGCGAAGTATGCGGTCGTCACCATGTGCGTCGGCGGCGGCATGGGCGCGGCCGGGCTGTTCGAGGTGTTGCAGTAATTTCACCGTCGTCCTGACGACGACGAAACAAAGAAGCTCACAGGAGGATCCGATGGATCTCGCATTCACTAGGGAAGAGCAGGCGTTTCGCGAGGAAGTGCGATCATTCTTCCGCGACAACGTACCGCCGGATACGCGGCGCAAGCTGGTCGAGGGCCGCCACCTCTCGAAGGACGAGATGGTGACGTGGTGGCGCATCCTCAACAAGAAGGGCTGGGGCGTCAGCCACTGGCCGAAGCAGTATGGTGGCACCGGCTGGACCTCCGTGCAGCACTACATCTTCAACGAGGAGCTGCAGTCCTATCCGGCGCCGCAGCCGCTCGCCTTCGGCGTCAGCATGGTCGGCCCCGTGATCTACACCTTCGGCAACGAAGAGCAGAAGAAGCAGTATCTGCCGCGCATCGCCAATGTCGACGACTGGTGGTGCCAAGGCTTCTCCGAGCCCGGCTCCGGCTCCGACCTTGCCTCGCTCAAGACCAAGGCCGAGCGCAAGGGCGACAAGTGGATCATCAACGGCCAGAAGACCTGGACCACGCTCGCCCAGCACGCCGACATGATATTCTGCCTCTGCCGCACCGACCCCTCCGCCAAGAAGCAGATGGGCATCTCCTTCATCGTCTTCAGCATGAAGTCGAAGGGCGTCACCGTGCGTCCGATCCAGACCATCGACGGCGGCGTCGAGGTCAACGAGGTGTTCTTCGACGACGTCGAGGTGCCCATCGAGAACCTGATCGGCGAAGAGAACAAGGGCTGGGATTACGCCAAATTCCTGCTCGGCAATGAGCGTACCGGCATCGCCCGGGTCGGCGTGTCCAAGGAGCGGCTGCGCCGCATCCGCGACTTGGCCTCCAAGGTCGAATCCGGCGGCAAGCCGATCATCCAGGACGCCGCCTTCCGCGAGAAGCTGGCGGCCTGCGAGATCGAGCTGAAGGCGCTCGAGCTGACGCAACTGCGCGTCGTCGCCGACGAGGGCAAGCACGGCAAGGGCAAGCCCAATCCGGCGTCCTCGGTGCTGAAGATCAAGGGCTCCGAGATCCAGCAGACCACCACCGAGCTCTTGATGGAAGTGATCGGTCCGTTCGCAGCACCCTACGACGTGCACGGCGACGACGGCTCGAACGAAGCCATGGAGTGGACCGCCCAGATCGCGCCGAGCTACTTCAACAACCGCAAGGTCTCGATCTACGGCGGCTCCAACGAGATCCAGCGCAACATCATCGCCAAGGCGGTGCTGGGGCTGTGAGTCAACAATGACGGTGTCGTCCCCCGCGAAGGCGGGGGACCCAGTACGCCGCGGCGGTCGCGAGTACGGCAGGCGGCTGCGTTTACTGGATCCCCGCCTTCGCGGGGATGACGTCTGAGGGTAAGGCGACGGCAGGGCAATTCCCGCCGATTTGGAGAGAAACATGGATTTTGATCTGAACGAGGAGCAGCGGCTTCTCAAGGACAGCATCGACGGCCTGCTGACCGATTCCTACGATTTCGAGAGCCGCAAGAAGTACATGAAGGAGAAGGGCGGCTGGAGCCAGGCCGTCTGGGGCAAGCTCGCCGAGCAGGGCCTGCTTGGCCTGCCCTTCGCGGAGGCCGATGGCGGCTTCGGCGGCGGCGGTGTCGAGACCATGATCGTGATGGAAGCGCTCGGCAAGGCGCTGGTGCTCGAGCCTTATCTGGCCACCGTCGTGATCGGCGGTGGCTTCCTGCGCCACGCCGGCTCCGATGCGCAGAAGGCCGCGCACGTGTCCGGGATCATCGACGGCAGCAAGACGCTGGCGTTCGCCCAGCTCGAGAAGAACTCGCGCTACGATCTCTTCGACGTCTCGACGACGGCGAAGAAGAAGGGCGACGGCTGGGTGATCGACGGCGAGAAGTTCGTCGTTCTGAACGGCGAGAACGCCGAGACCCTGATCGTCACCGCCCGCACCAAGGGCGACCGCCGCGACAAGACCGGCATCGGCGTGTTCCTGGTGCCGGCGGGCGCCAAGGGCGTGACGAAGAAGTCGTACCCGACGCAGGACGGCCTGCATGCCGCCGACATCACCTTCACCGGTGTTGAAGTGGGCGCGGACGCCGCGATCGGCAATCCCGACGACTCGCTCGCGCTGATCGAGCGCGTCGTCGACGAAGCCCGCATCGCGCTCTGCGCCGAGGCCGTCGGCCTGATGGACGAGTCGCTCAAGACCACGGTCGAGTACATCAAGACGCGCAAGCAGTTTGGCGTTGCGATCGGCTCGTTCCAGTCGTTGCAGCACCGCGCCTCCGACATGTTCGTCGCCGCCGAGCAGGCGCGATCGATGTCGATGTTCGCGACCATGGCCGGGGATTTCGAGGACGCCAAGGAGCGTTCCAACGCCATCGCCGCCGCCAAGGTGCAGATCGGCAAGTCGCTGAAGTTCGTGGGACAGCAGGCGATCCAGCTCCACGGCGGCATCGGCATGACCATGGAGGCGAAGATCGGCCACTACTTCAAGCGCCTCACCATGATCGAGAACAGCTTTGGTGATACCGACTACCACCAGCGCCGCGTCGCGGATGGGAGCGGGTTGATCTAGTCACCGTATCGCGAGGCGGTAGCCGCACAGAGATCGTCATGCCCGGGCTTGTCCCGGGCATCCACGTCTTGGCGGCAAGGGAAGAACGTGGATGGCCGGGACAAGCCCGGCCATGACGGCGAGTTTGACGATGCAAAGAAGAGGGAGCCACTAAAATGAAAAACACCCCGTTCGATCTCACCGGCAAGGTCGCATCGCAATCGTCACCGGCTCCAGCCGCGGCATCGGCCGCTCCTCGGCGGAGCTGCTCGCAAAGCTCGGCGCCAAGGTCGTGGTGTCATCACGGAAAGCGGACGCCTGCAAGGAAGTCGCCGACGGCATCATCGCGGCCGGTGGCGATGCCATCGTCATTCCCTGCAACATCGCGCGCAAGGCCGAGGTCGAGGCGCTGATCTCGGGCACGATCAAGCACTACGGCAAGATCGACATCCTCGTCTGCAACGCCGCCGTGAACCCGTATTACGGTCCGCTGCTCGACATCACCGACGAGGCCTTCGACAAGATCATGGGCAGCAACGTCAAGAGCAACATCTGGCTCTCCGCGCTGGCGATCCCGCAAATGGCCGAGCGCGGCAACGGCTCCGTCGTCATCATCTCCTCGATCGGGGGCCTGCGCGGCTCGACCGTGATCGGCGCCTACGGCATCTCCAAGGCCGCCGATTTCGCGCTGTGCCGCTCGCTCGCCGGCGAATGGGGCCCGAAAGGCGTCCGCGTCAACTGCATCGCGCCCGGCCTCGTCAAGACCGATTTCGCCCGCGCGCTGTGGGAAGACGAAGCCAACCTCAAGCGCCGCACTGCCACCACGCCGCTCCGCCGCATCGGCGAGCCCGACGAGATCGCCGGCGCCGTCGCCTACCTCGCCTCCGACGCCTCAAGCTTCATGACCGGCCAGACCATCGTCATCGACGGCGGCGTGACGACGGCGGCGGTGTAGCCTTCTTCCCCTCTCCCCTTGCGGGAGAGGGTGGCTCGCCGCGTAGCGGCGAGACGGGTGAGGGGTTTCTCTCCATGTGCAACCCTCTTACCGCTGAATTCGCTAAAGCATACCCCTCATCCGGCGCTTCGCGCCACCTTCTCCCGCAAGGGGAGAAGGAAGGGGAGCCGCGCGCGTTGATCCAATCTTGACCTTGCCGCCCTAATCCGCTCCCTTTGGCGCGACACAATGACCCCCTCTCAGGGAAACGCCAAGGTAGCTTCCATGTCTTTCGTCCTCGCCATCGACCAGGGCACCACCTCGTCGCGCGCCATCGTTTTTCGCAGTGACATCTCGATTGCCGCCCGCGCGCAGCAGGAGTTTCCGCAGCATTTTCCGGCCTCGGGCTGGGTCGAGCACGAGCCGGAGGACATCTGGACCTCGACCGTGATGGTCTGCCGCGACGCGATCGAGCAGGCCGGCATCGGGCCCAAGGGCATCGCCGCGATCGGCATCACCAATCAGCGCGAGACCACCGTGGTGTGGGACCGCGCCACCGGCCAGGCCGTGCACCGCGCCATCGTCTGGCAGGACCGCCGCACCGCCGACATCTGCGCAAAATTGAAAGCAGAAGGCCGCGAGCCCGTGATCTCGCAAAAGACCGGCCTGATCATCGATCCCTATTTCTCTGGCACCAAGGTCGCCTGGATCCTGGACCACGTCCCCGGCGCACGGGCGCGTGCCGCGCGCGGCGAGCTGATGTTCGGCACCGTCGACTGCTATCTGCTCTGGCGCCTCACCGGCGGCAAGGTGCACGCCACCGACGCCACCAACGCCTCGCGCACGCTGCTGTTCAACATCCACACCGGCCAGTGGGACGACGAGCTCTTGGAGATCATCGGCGTGCCGCGCTCGATGCTGCCCGAGGTGAAGGATTCCTCCGCCCGCTTCGGCGAGAGCACGCCGGACCTGTTCGGCGGCGCGATCGCGATCTCAGGCATCGCGGGTGACCAGCAGGCCGCGACCATCGGCCAAGCCTGCTTCCGCCCGGGCATGATGAAGTCGACCTACGGCACCGGCTGTTTTGCCCTGCTCAACACCGGCACCACGCCGGTCGTCTCCAAGAACAAGCTGCTCACAACCGTCGCCTATCAGCTCGACGGCAAGCGCACCTACGCGCTCGAAGGCTCGATCTTCGTCGCAGGCTCGGCGGTGCAGTGGCTGCGCGACGGCCTCGGCATCATCAAGCACGCCGCCGAGACCGGCCCGCTCGCTGATCAGTCCGATTCCATGCAGAGCGTCTATCTGGTCCCGGCCTTCGTCGGCATGGGGGCGCCCTACTGGAATCCGCGCGTGCGCGGCGCGCTGTTCGGCCTCACCCGCAACACCGGCCCGGCCGAGCTCGCGCACGCCGCGCTGGAGAGCGTGTGTTACCAGACCTTCGACCTCTGGGCCGCGATGCGCGCGGACTGGCCGAGCTCGGAAGTCGCGAGCGTCGTGCTGCGCGTCGACGGCGGCATGACCGCCTCCGACTGGACCATGCAGCGCCTCGCCGATCTCTTGGACGCACCAGTCGATCGCCCCGTGATCCAGGAAACGACCGCGTTGGGCGCGGCCTATCTCGCCGGCCTCCAGGCCGGCGTCTATCCCGAGCCGACGAAGTTCGCCGACAATTGGCGCCTCGAGCATCGCTTCAAGCCGAACATGAGCCAGGCGACGCGGGAGCGGAAGCTCGCGGGCTGGGCGCGCGCGGTGAAGGGCGTGCTCGCGAGCGACGAAGGAGAGGGATAGGCGGATGTCGTAGCCCGGATGGAGCGAAGCGCAATCCGGGGTTTTCTCCGCGAGTAAGATTCCCGGATTACGCTTCGCTCCATCCGGGCTACGGGCTAAAATAACAACAACGGGAGACGACAATGAACACGGATCTCAACCGGGTCATCCAAAAACTCTGCGGCGCGGCCATCTGCGCCGCGCTGCTGACCTCGACAGCCATCGCGCGCGAGAAGGCGAACCCGCTCGGAAGCGCGCGGCAGCTCAAGACCGACGTCGCAGGCCTCGACGCCCCCGCCCAGATCCTGGTCGACGTCTGGGGCATCCCGCACATCTATGCCGGCAACGAGCACGACCTGTTCTTCCTGCAGGGTTTCAACGCCGCGCGCGACCGGCTCTGGCAGATCGATCTCTGGCGCAAGCGCGGGCTCGGCCTGCTCGCAAAGGATTTCGGCTCGGCCTATGCCGAGCAGGACAAGGCGCTGCGGCTGTTCCTCTATCGCGGCGACATGAATGCAGAGTGGGTGGCCTACGGCCCCAAGGCGAAGACCTATGCGGACGCGTTCGTCGCAGGCGTCAATGCCTATGTCGCCGATGTGCGCGCGGGCAAGCGTCCGCTGCCGATCGAGTTCAGGATCGCCGGCACGATGCCTGATCCGTGGACGGCGGACGACGTCGTCCGCATCCGCAGCCACGGCCTGACGCGCAATGTCGCCTCCGAGGTCAAACGCTCGCTGGTCGCCTGCGCGGCCGGCCTCGATGCCGATCGTTTCCGCGTCAAGCTCGAGCCGGCATGGACCACGAAAGTCCCCGATGGTCTCGACCCCTGCAGCGTGCCGAAGGCCGTGCTCGCGGCCTACGATCTCGCGACGCGCCCGGTGGCCTTTGCCGCACCGAAGGACAAGCAGGCCGCACTCGCGCATGATCCCGACAAATACCTCACCGAGGCCGACCAGCAGCGCGACACCATCGGCTCCAACAATTGGGTGATCGCGGCCTCGCGCACGGCGACGGGCCGCCCGATCCTCGCCAACGATCCGCATCGCGAGCACAGCGTGCCCTCGCTGCGCTACATCGTCGGCCTCAATGCGCCCGGCCTCTCGGTGATCGGCGCCGGCGAGCCGGCGCTGCCCGGCATCTCGATCGGCCACAACGGCACCATCGCCTTCGGCCTCACCATCTTCAACGTCGACCAGGAAGACCTCTACGTCTACGAGCTCAATCCGCAAAACCCCAACCAGTACCGCTATGGCAATGGCTGGGAAGACATGCGCGTCGTCCACGAGACCGAGCAGGTCAAAGGCGAGGCCGATCGCGACCTCGAGCTGAAGTTCACCCGGCACGGTCCCGTCATCTTCGTCGACGATGCGAACAAGCGCGCCTTCGCCGTGCGCTCGATCTGGTTCGAGCCCGGCACGTCAGCCTATTTCGGCTCGTCCGACTACATGACCGCGAAGGACTGGAACGGCTTCCTCGCCGCCATGCGGCGCTGGGGCGCGCCGTCGGAGAACCAGGTCTATGCCGACACCCGCGGCAATATCGGCTGGGTCGCCGCCGGCAAGACGCCGCGGCGCGCCAACTTCGACGGCCTGATGCCGGTGCCCGGCGACGGCCGCTATGAGTGGCAGGGCTTTCTCTCGCTCGACGAATTGCCGAAAGCCTATCAGCCCAAGCAGGGCTTTCTCGCCACCGCCAACCAGATGAACCTGCCGGCCGATTACCCGATAGCCGAACGCAAGGTCGGATTCGAATGGTCCGACAGCGCGCGCTGGCAACGCATCACCGAGGTGCTCGCGGCCAACAGCAAGGTGACGCTCGCCGACGCCATGGATTTGCAGAACGACGACACCGCGATGCTGGGGCGACGCCTCGTCAAGCTGTTGCAGCCGCTCACCTCCGACGATCCCAATGTGAAGAAGGGTCTCGAGCTGCTCAAGCCATGGGACGCGCGCGATGCCGCCGACAGCGCGGCGGCGGCCGTGTTCGAGGTCTGGATCGCCAATCATCTTGGGCCGGTGCTGCTGAAAACCACGGCTCCCAAGGCCGCCGATCTGATCGCGCCGGAGGCGTCGAGCATTTCGGCGCTGGTCGCCTATCTGGAATCTCCCGATGCGTCGTTCGGCTCCGATCCCGCTGCCGCGCGCGACCAGATCCTGCGCGACAGCCTCGGCGCCGCAGTGGCCGACGTCACGGGCAAGCTCGGGGCTGATGCCTCGACCTGGCGCTGGGGCCGGCTGCATGTCGCGAAATTCGACCATGCGCTGATGCCGCTCGCCGACAAGGCGACCGCCGCACAGCTCTCGGTCGGCCCGCTCGCCTATGGCGGCGCCGCCAATGTGCCGCGCGCGGCCACCTACCGCCGCGCCGATTACCAGCTGTTCGCCGGCGCATCGTTCCGCATGGTGCTCGACGTCGGTAATTGGGATGCGAGCCGCACCATCAACACGCCCGGCCAATCCGGCGATCCCTTCAGCGCCCATTACCGCGACCTCGCGCCGCTCTGGGCGACGGGCCAATATGTCCCGCTGCTCTACAGCCGCCCGGCCGTCGAAGCCGCGACCGCGGAAGCGATCATCTTGACGCCGCGATGAGCGACTTGTTGGCTGGAGAGTGCGGAAGAGCGCGGCCTGCATGGTTCGAGACGCCCGCTTAGGCGGGCTCCTCACCATGAGGGTCTGATATCTCGCCGCGAAACGCGGCCTCATCCTGAGGGCCCGCCATAGGCGGGCGTCTCGAAGGATGGGGCCGCAAGCGAGCTGTTCGCCATGTCTTTCCGAGAGGCCCCATGATCATCCCCGACGGCTATTCCGACATCCCCGCTGGCAAGATCGCCGCGGTCGTCACCCATCTGGAGATGACCGCGCCTCCCGCGCGCCGCGACGATCCTCCAGGCCGCTGGTCCTTGCGCAAGGTCGACGCGCCCGCGCTTCATTGGTATCGCGACCTCCATCGCCGTGTCGGCGAGGAGTGGCTGTGGTTCTCGCGTGCGCGCCTGAATGACAGGGAGCTTGCCGCGATCGTCCACGCGCCGGGCGTCGAGGTCTATGCCCTGGTCGTGGACGGCCGCGACGAAGGCCTGCTGGAGCTGGATTTTCGCGAGGCCGGTCAGTGCGAGCTGGTCTATTTCGGCGTCACCGCCGGATTGATCGGGACGGGCGCCGCTCGCTTCCTGATGAACCGTGCGCTGGAGACTGCCTGGTCGCGCGAGCTACGCCGCGTCTGGGTGCACACCTGCACCTTTGATCATCCGTCCGCCGTTACGTTCTATCAGCGCTCGGGATTTCGTGCGTTCCGTCGCCAGATCGAGGTGGCCGATGATCCGCGCCTCGATGGAACGGCATCGCCGACGGCGGCGAGGCATGTGCCGATCATTGAGTAATGCCGGGCTACGCGCCCTCAATAATTATACCGCACGCCAAAGCTGAACCCCTGCGCAAGCAGGTTCGTCGTGTTGAGCACCGGCGCGGGCCGGTTCGGCCCGCCGCCGGCCGGCGGTGGCGCGAGGTTCGGATTGACGGTGGTGTCGATCAGCCCGCCGGCGCGCTGTACGCCGGTCCAGTACATCACGTCGTAGCCGGCGATCAGCCGCCAGCCGGGCGCAACCTGATATCCCGCCTTCAACGACAGCTCCGGCACCACGGCGAAGCGGGTTTGGTCGTAATGGCCTATATTGCTCGACAGCGCGAGGAAGCCGCCGGGGGCCGTCGTGGTGACGCCGGCCACGGTCGAGGCGGTCGAGCCCGAAATGTCGGCACTGTTGAGATTGGCGCCGAGCGCCACCTTGCCGCGCCACTCCAGCGACCACGGGCCATTGCGCCAGTCGCCGGTAAGGCCGAGATCGAGGCCGTGGAAATTGCTCGACGCCTTGAAATTGTCGGTGGGGCTGAAGGTGCCGAAGGCAAGAATGGTCGCGGTATTGGAGATCGTCAGCGTGTCGGTCGACCGCAGATAGCGATAGCCAACCAGCGCGCTGACGCGCTGTCCGCTCCACGCGCCGAGATCCCAGCGATAGAGCGCGCCGGCGCCGAGCAGGCGCGAGGTTTCGCTCGCGCTGGCGCTGCCGGTGGCCAGCCCCGGAAATCCCGCGATCAGCGCGTCGGGAAATCCCGTCAGCGCATTGGTGAATGGCCGTGCCAGGATCGGATTGGCATTGGTGTCGGTCGCAAATCCGGTCGAGAGATTCTCCAGCCCGAAGAACGAGGCTTCAATGCCGCGGCTGCGCTGCGGATCGAACCAGTAGCCGGCGGTGATGCGCCCGCCCGAACGCCAGTCGTTGTTCACACTGGAATTGCCGAACAGCACGGTCGTCGTGGGCTGGCCGAGCACGCCGACAACTCCCAGCGGCGTGCCGACCGGGCTCGTGGTCACCAGCGCCGGCAGCTTGTCGCCCGTCACGCTCCAGGCAAGGTAGTCGGCCTCGGCCCAGAACGGATTGAAGTCGGCAGGTTTGGGCGGCGCCTTCATCGGCAGATCGGCTGCTGACGTGACGTCGGGCACGATCGCCGTAAGAGCCAGGCCGACCGCTGCCGCTCTCAATGCCCGCCGATTCATTTGGCTTCCCTCTGGGTCCGCGGAATGAACCATGCGACAATTTGTTCGGCAAGCTGGAGTTGAGGCGGTGCCGAGACGAAAATGTGTAGCTGTTGCCGTTGGGCACCGCTCGCTGGCTGTGTCGTTCGATAATAGCCTTGTGAAGAAGGTGAATGGCCGGCTTCGAGCCCCGGCACTGACTAGTGAGCGAGAACCATGTTCCTGATTGGCCAATACGATTCTCCCTTCGTCCGCCGTGTCGCGATCGCGCTGCGGCTCTACGGCCTCGCCTTTGAGCACCGGCCATGGTCCACCTTCGGCGACGCCGACAAGATCGCGCCGTATAATCCGCTGCGCCGCGTGCCGACCCTGGTGCTCGACGACGGCGAGGCGCTGATCGAGAGCACGATCATTCTCGATTATCTCGATGAGCTCGTCGGGCCGGAGAAGGCGATGCTGCCGCGCGGCGGCGCCGAGCGACGAAAGCATTTGCGCATCTGCGCACTCGCCACCGGTCTCGGCGACAAGGCGGTGAGCCTGCTCTATGAGCGCGTGCTGCGGAAGGAGCAGCTTGCGTTGTGGGTCGAGCGCTGCCAGGCGCAGATCGCCGACGTGCTCGGCGTGCTGGAGGCCGAACGCGCCGGGGTGACGACGCCGTATTGGCTGGCCGGCCGGATCGGCCACGCCGACATTGCGGTTGCCTGCGTCGTGCGCTTCACCCGTGAAGCGCATCCGCTTCTGTTCGAGCCATCGCGCTATCCGGCGCTGTCGGCACATGCCGAACGCTGCGAGGCGCTGGCACCGTTCAAGGAGATCGTGCAGCCGCTGACCCCGCCGAAGGGGTGAAAGCGCGGCGTCCTATCGCCTGTTGCAGGGCTTGATCTCACCCGCCGCGGACTTCAGGACGATCGGATTTGGCGACAGTCTTATGCCAAAGAACAATTGAGAGCCGGACACCTTGTCGTCCGATCCCTGGTGGGCGTCCAGCTCGAGCTTCGCTGCGATCTCGGATGTCAGCTTGGCCCGCTCCTCCATCGAAATCGTGTTGTGATATTTGATCTCGTAGACGACGTCGGCCTCCAGTACGGACCGCGTCTGGCAGACGACTCCGCCGCTCGAAAGGTTCAGGGCGATCGCGTCCTCGCATTCGGCCTTCAGCAATGCATTGCGGGTCGATATCAGCGACTCGTCGGAAATCAGGAGAATGTTGGCGTTCTCGAGCTTGAGGTGAATTGAATCAACCTGCTGCATTCCGGCGACCGCCGACAGCTTGTCCCTGACCTGCGCGGACACGTCGAGATTCTTCTCGAGCGACTGCTTCAGGTCCCGATCCACGGTCGGTGATTTCCGGATCTTGTCGGCCAGCAGCGCGGGGTCGATATCGCAGGTCGGATGCAGCTCCAGCCGGCCATTGCTCAGATATTCGATCGTGTTGATGGTGCCGGGACCGCCGAACGTGCTCGGCGGGACCACCTCGAAATATCCGGTCTCGGAGAGGATGGCCGTGATCGTCTGTTTCTTTCGCGGGAACCCGACCCAGGCTGCAACCATCACCAGGCCGATCGCGACAAAGACGAGGCTACCAAGCCAAAGCCATTTGCGACTTGCTACTTTCGCGGGCAGCACAACTGGTTTCGTTCGCCGCATGGCACGTAGCCTTTCGGACAGTCAGCCGCGGCAATCGTAGGCAGCACGACAAGGGCGATCGCGGCGACGAACAGTGCAATGAACTGGTTCATATGCTCGATCCCAAGCAAACCATCGGTTTGAAGGTAGTAGACCGACAGAGTATCGAATCAAGGTTGAGCGGACAAGTGAACGAGTTCACACCGCCCGGTTCCTGCGCGAAATTGCCGGTGAGCCGAATTCCGGACCGCGGCTCGTCCTGGTGGTGTGTCAGAAAGGAGCAGGCCGCTCTTTGCGTCGCGCACTGCCGGTTGTTGCGAGGCGCAGGCGCCGTCCAGGGAGATCGTGCAGCCGCCGGCGCCGCCGAAGGAGCGAGGTCTCTACCCTCCCCTGGAGGGGGAGGGTCGTTCGCGCGAAGCGCGAGCGGGGTGGGGAGACCTCTCAACACGGGTAGTGTTCAACGCGGAGAGACCGTCACGCCACCTCGGTCCGCATTCCGCTTCGCTGCATGCGAACCGATTCTCGCCCTCCAGGGGAGGATGGGGACCGCACGTGTGGCAACCATCGGCATGGCAGGCGATGATGGAATATTACCGGTGTTTTGCCCGACGGAGCAAGTCGTTTCGGTAAGACCGAAATTCCTCAACCCTTTCAACCCCACCTCTACTGTGCATGGGGTTGTTTTTCACTTTTTTCGTCTTGGGAAGCGAAGGCGGGCCTACCCCGCCCCCGCGCGCTTCTTCTGCCAAACGAGATGCACCGCGCAGGTGCAGCCGGGCGGATGCGAGGCGAGGTCCTTCGACGTCTCATCGTTCGCGGGCGTTGCCACGAAGGCCTTGTCGGTCTGCTGCGACGGGATGTAGTTCAAGACCGGCGCGAGCCAGCGCTCGGTTTCCGCCACCGTCATTCCCTTGCGTGCGGCATAGTCCTCGACCTGGTCACGCTCGATCTTGCCGACGCCGAAATAATAGCTCTCGGGGTTCGCGAAATAGAGCCCGGACACGGAAGAGCCCGGCCACATCGCAAAGCTCTCGGTCAGCTTCACGCCGGCAGTCGCTTCCGCGTCGAGCAGCTCGAACAGCGTCGCCTTCTCGGTGTGATCGGGTTGCGCGGGATAGCCCGGCGCTGGACGGATGCCCTGGTACTTTTCGAGGATCAGATCGTCGCAGGAGAGTGCTTCGTCCGGCGCGTAGGCCCAGAACTCGCGGCGCGCGCGGGCGTGCATGCGTTCCGCAAAGGCCTCGGCGAGGCGGTCGGCCAGCGCCTTGCACAGGATCGAGGAGTAGTCGTCATTGGCCATCTTGAAGCGGTCGGCGACCACGTCCTCGCCGATGCCGGCTGTGACGACGAAGCCGCCGACATAATCGGGGACGCCGGCGGGCGCGACGAAGTCGGCGAGCGCGGCGTTGAACCGGCCCTCGCGCTTCTCGAGCTGCTGGCGCAGCGTGTGCAGCGTCGCGATCTGCTTGGTCCGGCTTTCGTCGGCATAGAGCACGATGTCGTCGCCTTGCGCATTCGCCGGCCAGAAGCCGACGGTGGCGCGCGCCCTGAACCACTTTTCCTTGACGATCAGATCGAGCATCTTGCGCGCGTCGTCGTAGAGCGAGCGTGCGACTTCGCCGACCTTGGAATCGTCAAGGATGGCGGGGAAGCGGCCGGCAAGCTCCCAGGTCTGGAAGAACGGCGTCCAGTCGATATAGGGCACGAGCTCGGCGAGATCGTATTCGTCAAAGCTGCGGATGCCCAAGAAGGTCGGCTTCACCGGCTTGTTCTTGGCAAAGTCGACCGGCACGCGGTTGGCGCGCGCGGCCGCGAGCTTCAGGCGCTTCTTGTCCGCCTGCGCGCGCAGATGCGCGTCCGAGATTTTTGCGTATTCGGCACGCACCTCGGCGGCGTAAGCCTCGCGCTTCTCCGGCGAGAGCAGCGAGGAGGCAACGCCGACGGCGCGGCTGGCGTCATTCACATGCACGACGGGACCGGCGCGATAGCTCGGGTCGATCTTGACGGCCGTGTGCACACGGCTCGTGGTGGCGCCGCCGATCAGCAGCGGCAGCTTCAAACCTTCGCGCTGCAATTCGCCGGCGAAGAACGCCATCTCGTCGAGTGAGGGCGTGATCAGGCCTGATAGCCCGACGATGTCGGCCTTCTCCGCCTTCACGGTCTCGACGATTTTTGCGGCCGGCACCATCACGCCGAGGTCGATGACCTCGAAATTGTTGCACTGGAGCACGATGCCGACGATGTTCTTGCCGATGTCGTGGACGTCGCCCTTGACGGTCGCGAGCACGATCTTGCCGGCGGACGAGGAGCCTTCGGTGCCGATGCCGTTGGCGAGGTTGCGCGCCTTCTCTTCCTCCATGAACGGCATCAGCCACGCCACCGCCTGCTTCATCACGCGCGCGGACTTCACCACCTGCGGCAGGAACATCTTGCCGTCGCCGAAGAGGTCGCCGACCACGTTCATGCCGGCCATCAAGGGGCCCTCGATCACGTCGAGCGGACGCTTGGATGCCTTGCGGGCCTCCTCAGTGTCCACTTCGATGAACTCGGTGATCCCATGCACCAGCGAATGCGACAGCCGCTTCGCCACCGGCCATTCGCGCCAGGCGAGGTCGGCTTCTTTGGTCTGGGTCTTGTTGCCGCGGAATTTCTCCGCGAGCGCCAGCAGGCGCTCGGACGCACCGGGGTCGCGATTGAGGATGACGTCCTCGCATACCTGGCGCAGCTCGGCATCGATGTCGTCATACACGATCATCTGCCCGGCATTGACGATGCCCATGTCCATGCCCGCCTTGATGGCGTGATACAGGAACACCGAGTGCATCGCCTCGCGCACCGGCTCGTTGCCGCGGAACGAGAACGACAGATTGGAGACGCCGCCGGAAATATGCGCGTGCGGCAGGTTCTGGCGGATCCAGCGCGTCGCCTCGATGAAGTCGACGCCGTAATTGTTGTGCTCCTCGATGCCGGTCGCGATCGCAAAGATGTTCGGATCGAAGATGATGTCCTCAGGCGGGAAGCCGACGCGGTCCACCAGGATGTCGTAGGCGCGCTTGCAGATCTCGGTCTTGCGCGCGAACGTATCGGCCTGGCCGACTTCGTCGAACGCCATCACCACCACGGCTGCGCCGTGGCGCCGGGCGATCTTCGCCTCGTGAATGAACTTCTCCTCGCCTTCCTTCATCGAGATCGAGTTGACGACCGGCTTGCCCTGCACGCATTTCAGGCCGGCTTCGATCACCGAGAATTTCGAGGAATCGACCATCACGGGGACCCGGGCGATGTCGGGCTCGGCGGCGACGAGGTTGAGGAAGGTCACCATCGCGGCTTCCGAATCCAGAAGCCCTTCGTCCATGTTGACGTCGATGATCTGCGCGCCGTTCTCGACCTGGTCGCGGGCGACCTGCAGCGCGGCGGTGTAGTCGCCGGCGGTGATCAGCTTGCGGAAGCGAGCGGAGCCGGTGACGTTGGTGCGCTCGCCGACGTTCACGAACGGGATGGCGTCCGTCAGGATGAATGGCTCGAGACCGGAGAGGCGCAGCCGCGGTTCGATTTCCGGCACGATGCGCGGCTTGTGCGGGGCGACGGCCGCCGCAATCGCCGCGATATGGTCCGGCGTGGTGCCGCAGCAGCCGCCGACGATGTTGATGAGGCCGTCGCGCGCGAATTCGCCGACCAGGCGCGCCATGTACTCCGGGGTCTCGTCGTACTGGCCGAATTCGTTGGGCAGGCCGGCGTTCGGATAGGCGCACACCAGCGTGTCGGCGACGCGGCCGATGTCGGCGATGTGGGCGCGCAGATCTTCCGCGCCGAGCGCGCAGTTGAAGCCGATGGTGACGGGCTTTGCGTGTCGCACCGAATTCCAGAATGCCTCCGGCATCTGGCCCGACAGCAGGCGGCCGGATTTGTCGGTGATGGTGCCCGACACCATCACGGGCACGTCGATGCCGCGCTCTTCGGTGATTTCGGCGATCGCATACAGCGCCGCCTTGGCGTTCAGCGTGTCGAAGATGGTCTCGACCAGCAGCAGATCGACACCGCCGTCGAGCATGCCGTTGATCTGCTCGCCATAGGATTTGCGCAAATCGTCGAACGTGACGGCCCGGTAGCCGGGGTTGGAAACGTCGGGCGAGATCGAGGCGGTGCGGTTGGTCGGGCCGATGGCACCCGCAACGAAGCGGGGCTTGCCGTCCTCGGCCTCGACGCGCCTTGCGGCGTTGCCGGCGAGGCGGGCGCCTTCGCGCGCCATCTCGTAGACGATGTCGGTGAGATCGTAATCCGCCTGCGCGATCGAGGTCGTCGAGAAGGTGTTGGTCGCGACGATGTCGGCGCCGGCACGCAAATAGGCGGCGTGGATGTCCTCGATCGCCTGCGGCTGGGTCAAGATCAACAGATCGTTGTTGCCGCGCAGGTCGCGATGAAAATTCTTGAAGCGCTCGCCGCGGAAGGCGGCCTCGTCGAACTGGAGGTTCTGGATCATCGTGCCCATGGCGCCGTCGAGCACGAGGATGCGCTCGCGCGCGGCATTGAGCAGGGCAGTTCGCTTGGGAGAAACGGGAGTGGTCATTTTATCTTAAGCCGCCTTCTGCGCGCTCTTGGCGCGGATGCCGAGCAAATGGCTGATCGCGAACACGAGATCGGCGCGGTTCATGGTGTAGAAATGAAAGGTGTCGACGCCGCGCTTCGCCAGCTTCTGCACCTGGCCGGCGGCAACCGTCGCGGCCACCAGCTTGCGGGTCTCGGCGTCGTCGTCGAGGCCGTCGAATTTCTCCGCCAGCCAATCCGGCACGGAGGTGCCGGCGCGGGTGACGAAATTGCGGGCCTGCTTGAAATTGTGCATGGGCATGATGCCGGGCACGATCGGGATGTCGATGCCTCGGGCACGGACGCGGTCGAGATAGCGGAAGTAGAGGTCGTTATCGAAGAACACCTGCGTGATCGCGCGCGTCGCACCCGCATCGACCTTGGCCTTCAGGGTGTCGATGTCGGCGTCGAAGTCGCGCGCTTCAGGGTGCTTCTCGGGATAGGCGGACACGGAGACTTCGATGTCGCCGTGCCGCTTCTTGATGCCCGCAACGAGGTCGGCGGAACTCTGGTAGCCGTCGGGATGGCTGGAATAGGGCGCGCCGATGCCGCCGGCGGGATCGCCGCGCAGGCCGACGATGTGGCGGACGCCGACCTCGTGATAGCGGTCGACGATCTCGTCGATCTCCCCGCGCGAGGCGCCGACGCAGGTCAAATGTGCGGCCGGCAGCAGCGCGGTTTCCCTGAGGATGCGGGTGATGGTCGAATGGGTGCGCTCGCGGGTCGAGCCGCCGGCCCCGTAGGTCACGGAGACGAATTTCGGGTCGAGCGGGGCGAGCCGGTTGATGGTCTCCCAGAGATTGCGCTCCATCTCTTCCGTCTTGGGCGGAAAGAACTCGAAGGAGATTGCAGGCCGCTTCGAGGAGAGGTGCCCGTTTTGGAGGTGCCCGTCTTGCCCTTCGGCTCGGGCAGGTGTCGTCAGATCAGTCATGGCACCACTCACTCCAAGGGCTCGTCCGGTTTTTGGCGGCCGGCAGTCAGGTCTCGATTGGATGTGGGCAAGATAAGCCAAAGCGGTCGCACTCGACAGCCCATCGGGGATGGGAAGTGGCCCACTTTCACCGGTACCGGTGGAAATATTGAACGGAAGAGGGTGTGAGTGGGAAGTGCGTAGGTGTAATAAAATGTTATATAAATCAACAAATTGCAACAGTTCTGGCGACGGGCAGGAGCAAATATGGGGTGTGGGCAGTGTGAAGATGGTGTTGCCGCGACAAATCTTGTCCCATCGCCTCAACTGGCGCTGCCGTGCGGGTTCGCGGCCCGCACACGCCAGACCTGCGCAGTCTGCCCATTGCCGCCGCGCCGGCCTTCACTACCTTAGCGCGCCATGATCCCGCTCTCAGTCCTCGACCTCTCCGTCGTCACCACAAGTACAAAACCCGCCGCGGCGCTGCGCAACAGCATCGATCTGGCGCGCCATGTCGATGGGCTTGGCTATGTCCGCTACTGGCTCGCCGAGCATCACAACCTCGCCTCGGTGGCGAGCCCGGCGCCCGACGTGATGATCGGGCAGATCGCAGCGGTGACGAAGCACATCCGCGTCGGCTCTGGCGGGGTGATGCTGCCCAACCACGCCCCGCTCGTGGTGGCCGAGCGCTTCAAGATGCTGGAGGCGCTGTTTCCCGGCCGCATCGATCTCGGTCTCGGCCGCGCCCCCGGTACCGATGGCGCCACGGCCTACGCCCTGCGCAGCCGTCTCGACCGCCGCGAGGGCGACGACTTCCTGGAGCGGCTGCACGAACTGATTCTGTGGGAGACCCGCGAATTTCCCGCAGGGCACCCCTACAACAACGTGGTCGCGATGCCCGACGACACCAAGCTGCCGCCGATCTGGCTGCTCGGCTCCAGCGATTATTCCTCGGAGCTCGCCGCGCAGGTCGGCATGGGCTTCGCCTTCGCCCATCATTTCGCATCCCATGACGCGATCGATGCGATGGTGCATTACCGCAACCGTTTCCAGCCCTCGGCCTGGAGCGCGAGCCCGCGCGCGATCCTCGCGGTCGCCGTCATCGCGGCCGACACGGATGAGGAGGCCGAAAAGCTCGCCACCTCGTTCGATCTCAACCGCCTGCGCCGCGACCGCGGGCAATATCTGCCGCTGCCGAGTGTCGAGGAGGCGCTGGCCTATCCCTATACGGACGCCGAGCGCATTTCGATCTCGCGCAACCGTTCACGCCTCTTCGTCGGCAATCCGGCGACGGTGCAGAAGAAGCTGCAGCCGTTGATCGATGCGAGCAAACCGGACGAGTTGATGGTGATTACGGCCGTGTACGACCACGACGCACGGAAGAAGTCGTATTCGCTGCTGGCGGAGGCGTTCGGGCTGAGAGCGGCCGCGTAAAGCTCTCGTGTCCCGGACGCGGCGCAGCGCGAAGCGGTGCGCTGCAGAGCCGGGGCCCATCGCGCTCCGGGTATCGTGGCCCCAGGGTCCCGGCTCGCGCTCCGCGCGTCCGGGACACTCAATCAATCCTGTTGCGTTTCGCTGAACGTCGCGCGGAAGGGGTGCCCCGGATACACGCCGACGATGCGGAATTCGCGCGAGAAGAATTTCAGCTCCTCGATCGCGAACGCCAGGCCCTTGTCTTCAGGGTGGCCGTCGACGTCGGCATAAAACTGCGTGGCGAAGAAATTGCCGTCGACCATGTAGCTTTCGAGCTTGGTCATGTTGACGCCGTTGGTGGCGAAGCCACCGAGCGCCTTGTAGAGCGCGGCGGGCAAGTTGCGCACGCGAAATACAAAAGTCGTGACCAGCGGCCCCGAGCCCTGCGCCGCCCATTTCGGCTCGCGCGCCAGCACCACGAAGCGCGTGGTGTTGTGCGCCTCGTCCTCGATGTCCTCGGCCAGGATGTCGAGGCCGTAGATCTTTGCCGCAAGCCGCGAGGCGATCGCGGCGACGGCCTTGTCGTTGCGCTCGGAGATATCGCGGGCGCTGCCGGCGGTGTCGGCGTGCACGATCGGCTTGATTCCGAGTTTGCGGATGATGCGCCGGCACTGGCCGAGCGCATGCACGTGGCTCTCGACGCTCTTGATGTCCTCAAGCTTCGTCCCCTTCACCGCCATCAGCTGATGGCGGACCGGCAGAAACCATTCGCCGATGATGAAGAGGCCGGAGGCCGGCAGCAGATGATGGATGTCGGCGACGCGGCCTGCGACCGAATTCTCGATCGGGATCATGCCGAGGTCGGCCTCGCCCGACGAGATCGCCGACAGCGCGTCCTCGAAGGTGGCGCAGGGCATCGGCTCGGCGTCGGGATAGGCCTCGACGATGGCGATGTGGGAGTTGGCCCCAGGCTCGCCCTGGAATGCGATTTTCAGCTTGCTCATGATCGGCCTTGTAACAGCGGCTCAGGATTTGGAAAGGATGCTGCGGGCGGTCTCCAGGTCCGCCGGCGTGTCGACCCCGCGGGGCACGGTGTCGACGATGGTGAAGTCGATCCGCATCCCGGCTTCCAGCGCCCGGAGCTGCTCGAGCTTCTCCTGCAATTCCAGCGGGGATGGCGGCAGCGAGACGTAGCGCTCCAACGCGGCGCGGCGATAGGCGTAGAGGCCGATATGGTGGTAGCGCGGTCCGTCGCCGGTCGGCGCGGTCGCGCGAGTGAAATAAAGTGCGCGCATGCGTTTCCCGCCCAGCGAGGTTCCGATCGCCTTTACGACGCTCGGCGCGAGGTCCTCCTCCTCGGTATGGATCTGCGAGGCCAGCGTCGCGATGTCCACGGCCGGATCTTGCAGCGGCGGCAGCACCTCGCGGATGTTGTCGATCGTGATGGTCGGGAAATCGCCCTGGAGATTGACCACGATCTCGGCCTTGCCTGAGGGATCGAGCTTCTGCATCGCCTCGTGGATGCGGTCCGAGCCAGAGGGGTGCTCCGGGCGGGTCATCACGGCTTCGCCGCCATGGGCGGTGACCACGGAGGCGATCTCGTCCGTATCGGTTGCGACCGCGACCCGGCCGATGCCGGCGGCCTCTGCCCGCCGCATCACATGCACGATCATCGGCAGGCCCGCGATGTCTGCGAGCGGCTTGCCGGGCAGGCGGGTGGCGGCCATGCGGGCCGGGATCAGCACCAGGATGCGGGGATCGATCATCGGGTCAAGGGCCTGGAAACGAGAGGTTTTCCGCGTCGAGAAATGGGGTGGGGACGGGCTGAAAGCCGGGTCGCTTATACGGGTTGCCAGACCCCGGGCAAACCGATATCTCAATGGCAAAACTCGGGGAAACAACAAGGAACGTTTGATTCTCCCGAGGCTCGTCCTGGCGGCCGCTCGGCCGCTATTTCCTTACTGTGGTGTGGGGCCTGGCCGGAAATGGACTCTTTCGAACTGAACAAGATCCTCGGTGCCGTGCTTGGCACCTGTCTCATTCTGCTTGTGACGAGCTTTGCCGCCCAGGCGCTGTTCACACCGAAGCCGCTGGCGAAGCCTGGTTTCGAGATCGCCGTGAAGGAAGATGCTGGCCACGGCAAGGAAGGTGGCGCCGCTGCTGCGCCCTCCGAGCCGATCGAAAAGCTGCTCCAGACCGCTTCCGTCGAAAAGGGCGCTTCGGCTGCCAAGAAGTGCGGCGCCTGCCACACCTTCGAGAAGGGCGGCCCGAATCGCGTCGGTCCGAACCTCTATGGCGTCGTCGGCGAAGCCAGGGGCGAGGGCCGCAACGGCTTCAACTTCTCGGCCGCCATGAAGGCCAAGGGCGGCACCTGGTCGTTCGACGACCTCAACAAGTTCATTGCAAACCCGAAGGGCTTCATCCCGGGCACCGCGATGGGCTTTGCCGGCATCCCGAAGGACTCCGAGCGCGCCGACGTCATCGCCTATCTGAATTCGCTGTCAGAGCATCCTCAGCCGATCCCGACGGCGTCGAAGTAAGGCCGTCAAAAGCCAATCTTGAATGTGCGGCCAGGCTGAAAAGCCTGGCCGTTTGCTTATCCGGGCCTCGCGGTGAGTTTATCGGGGCGTTTGGCCGCATCCGACAGGCCGCCGGGGCTTCCAACATGAGGAAAAAGCAACATATTCCGTCGAAACCTCGCCTATATTGAGCACTTAAAGGGGTAACCTCCTTCAAGATCAGGAATGTTGATTTGGCCATTACCCGACGCGATCTCCTGCTCACCGGCACTGCTGCCGTAGCGCTCCCCGCCCTCGGTTCCGTAGGGGGCCTTCCCGTCATCGGCACGGCCGCGGCGCAATCCGCCAGTGAGGCGCCCTGGCGCCACGCGCTGTCGCTGTTCGGACAGGTCAAATATCCCGCCGACTTCAAGCGCTTCGATTACGTCAATCCGGAAGCGCCCAAAGGCGGTGTCGCGCGCCAGATCGCCGTCGGCACTTTCGATAATTTCAATATCGTAGTGGCGGGAGTGAAGGGGCAGGTCGCCGGTGCCGTCGCGTTCATCTACGAATCCCTCACGACGCCGTCGCTCGACGAAGTCTCGACCGAATACGGCGCGCTGGCCGAGGCCGTCAGCCACCCGGCCGACTTTTCCTTCGTCACCTATCGTTTGCGGCCGCAGGCCAAATGGCATGACGGCAAGCCGGTCACTGCGGACGACGTGATCTTCTCGCTGGATGCCTTCAAGAAGCATCACCCGATGTACTCGGCCTATTACAGCCATGTGGTGAAGGCCGAGAAGGTCGGTGAGCGCGAGGTGAAGTTCGTGTTCGACGCACCGGGCAACCGCGAGCTGCCGCAGATCGTCGGGCAGCTCACGGTTTTGCCGAAGCATTGGTGGGAGGGGACCGACGCGCAGGGCCGCAAGCGCGATGTCTCCGCGACCACGCTCGAAATACCGCTCGGTTCCGGCCCCTACATGGTCAAGGAATTCGTGGCGGGACGGTCGATCGCGCTGGAGCGCGTCAAGGATTATTGGGGGCGCGATTTCGCCACCAATGTGGGCCGCAACAATTTCGACGAGATGCGCTACGAGTATTTCCGCGATGCCACCGTGGCGATCGAGGCTTTCAAGGCCGATCAGGTGGACTGGCGCACCGAGAACAGTGCGAAGAACTGGGCGACAGCCTACGACTTCCCGGCCGTGACCGAAAAGCGGGTGATCCTCGAGGAGTTCGCCAATCGCAGCTCGGGTGTGATGCAGGCTTTCGTGCCGAACCTGCGCCGCGCCAAATTCAAAGATCCGCGCGTGCGTCGTGCGCTCAACTATGCGTTCGACTTCGAGGAGATGAACAAGCAGATCTTCTACGGTCAATACAAGCGCGTCAGCAGCTATTTCGATGGCATCGACGAGCTCATGGCGACCGGGTTGCCGCAAGGGAAAGAGCTCGAGATCCTCGAGACCGTCCGCGCCGAGGTCCCGCCGGAAGTGTTCACGACGGCCTACACCAATCCGGTCGGCGGCAGTCCGGAAGCCGTGCGCGACAATCTTCGCGAGGCGCTGCGCCTGTTCAAGGAGGCCGGTTACGAGGTGCGCGACCGCAAGCTGGTCGACGTCAAGACCGGTGCGCAGTTCACCCTGGAGCTGCTGAACCAGGATCCGAGCTTCGAGCGGGTCACGCTGTTCTACAAGCCGTCTCTGGAACGGCTCGGCATCGCGGTCAGCGTGCGCACGGTCGACCCGACTCAATACGAGAACAGGACGCGGGACTGGGATTTCGACGTCGTCACCAACTCATGGGGCGAGTCGCAGTCGCCGGGCAACGAGCAGCGCGAGTTCTGGTCGTCCAAGACGGCCGACATCGCTGGTTCGCGCAATATTGCCGGCATCAAGAATCCGGCGGTCGACAAGCTGATCGAGCGGCTGATCTACGCCACGGGCCGCGACGATCTCGTCGCGGCAACCAAAGCGCTCGACCGCGTGCTGCTGTGGAATAACTACGTCGTTCCGCAATGGACCTATTCGAAGATCCGCACCGCGCGCTGGGATCGCTTCGGCCGGCCGGCGGAATTGCCCAAATACGGTCAGTCCGGCTTCCCGTTCATCTGGTGGTACGACGCAGACAAGGCGGCACGGATCGCAAAGAAGTCGTGAAGGACATCCCCCGCATGACGCAGATGTCACGCCGCCATGTGCTGGTCTTGGGTGTCGGCGGCACTCTCAGTGCGTCCCTCGGCGCGCTGATGTTGCCCGGCGCACGCGCATCGGAGGCGGGGATCGAGGCGCACGGCATCTCGGCGTTCGGCGATCTCAAATATTCCGCCGACTTCCACCATTTCGACTATGTCAATCTCGATGCGCCGAAGGGCGGCACGTTCTCGCTCATTCCATCAACGAAAGGCTACAACCAGTCGTTCCAGACCTTCAATTCGCTCAATGCCTTCATTCTGAAGGGCGAGGGCGCGCAGGGCATGGATCTGACCTTCGTCACGCTGATGGCGCATGCCGGCGACGAGCCCGACGCGATGTATGGCTTCGCCGCGAAATCAGTGCAGCTCTCGGCTGACAAGCTCGCCTATCGGTTCACGATGCGGCCCGAGGCACGGTTTCACGATGGCTCGAAACTGACCGCGCATGACGTCGCGTTCTCGATCAATGTGCTGAAGGAGAAGGGGCATCCGCTGATCCAGATCCAGATGCGCGACGTCAAGGGCGCCGAAGCACTGGACGACGCCACCGTGGTCGTGACCTTCGCCGAGAAGCGGGCACGTGACGTGCCGCTCTATGTCGCGGGTTTGCCGATCTTCTCGAAGGCCTACTACGCCAACCGGTCGTTCGAAGAAACCACGACCGAGACGCCGCTGGGCTCCGGTCCCTACAAGGTGGGCAAGTTCGAGATCAATCGATTCATCGAGTTCGAACGTGTCAAGGACTGGTGGGGCGCGGACCTGCCGGTCTGCCGCGGCAGCAACAATTTCGACGTGATCCGCTACGAATTCTATCGCGACCGCGACGTCGCCTTTGAAGGCTTTACCGGCAAGAATTATTTGTATCGCGAGGAGTTCACCTCGCGCATCTGGGCCACGCGTTACGACTTCCCGGCGATCAGGGACGACCGCGTCAAGCGCGAGCAGGTGCCGGATCAGACTCCGTCGGGCGGCCAGGGCTGGTTCATCAACACGCGGCGGGACAAGTTTAAGAACCCGAAGGTGCGCGAAGCGCTGAACTGCGCGTTCGACTTCGAATGGACCAACAAGACCATCATGTACGGCGCCTATGCGCGCACGCGCTCGCCGTTCCAGAATTCGGACCTCGTCGCGGAGGGCCTGCCGTCGCCCGAGGAGTTGAAGCTGCTCGAGCCCTTCCGCGGCCAGGTGCCCGACGACGTGTTCGGTGAGCCGTTCGTGCCGCCGGTGTCGGACGGCTCCGGCCAGGATCGTGCGCTCTTGCGCAGGGCCCAGCAATTGCTCCAGGAGGCACAGTTTCCGGTCAAGGATGGCAAACGGCTGCTGCCGAATGGCGAAGTCTTCGCCGTCGAATTCCTGACAGACGAGGCCTCGTTCCAGCCGCACCATGCCTCGTTCCTCAAGAATCTCGGCGTGCTTGGTATCGAGGCCAATCTGCGTCTCATCGACGCCGTGCAATATCGTGCGCGGCTCGAGTCCTTCGATTTCGACTTTGCAATACAGCGCCTCACGATGTCGGCGACGCCCGGCGATAGCTTGCGGACGTACTTCACCTCGCAAGCTGCGGCGACCAAGGGGTCTTACAACTATGCCGGCGCCGGCAGTCCTGCGCTCGACGCGCTGGTCGAGAAGGCCATGGCGGCGGAAACACGCAATGAGCTGACGATCGCGTGCCGCGCGATCGATCGTGTCTTCCGCGCCGGCCGCTACTGGGTGCCGCAATGGTACAATACCAGCCACCGGCTGGCTTATTGGGACCAGTTCAGCCATCCCGCGAACCTGCCGCGTTACGCGATCTCCGACTATGCAAGCGGCGTCGGTGAGCGGACCTTGTGGTGGTATGACCGCGCCAAGGCGGCCAAGCTCGAGCAGGCGAAATAATCATGAGCGCCTATATCGCCCGCCGCATCCTCCTGATGATCCCGACGCTGCTCGGGATCCTCTTCGTCTCCTTCGTCGTCGTGCAGTTCGCGCCGGGCGGCCCGGTCGAGCGCGTCATCGCGCAGCTCTCGGGCGCTGACACCGGCGGCAGCTCGCGCATCTCGGGCGGCGGTGATTTCGCTCAGCGCGCGCCCGGTCAGCTGGGCGCTGGTGGCGATGCCATCAATTCGAAATATCGCGGCGCGCAGGGCCTGGACCCCGACTTCATCAAGAAGCTGGAGAAGCAATTCGGCTTCGACAAGCCGGCCCCCGAACGCTTCGCGCTGATGGTGTGGAATTTCGCCCGCTTCGATTTCGGCAACAGCTATTTTCGCGATGTCAGCGTGCTCCAGCTGATCAAGGAAAAGCTCCCGGTCTCGATCTCGCTTGGCATCTGGCTGACGCTGCTGACCTACTTGATCTCGATTCCGCTCGGCATCCGCAAGGCGGTCAAGGACGGAACGCGCTTCGACACCTGGACGTCGAGCGTACTCGTGCTCGGCTACGCGATTCCCGGCTTCCTGTTCGCGATCCTCCTGATCATCCTGTTCGCCGGAGGCTCGTTCTTCAACTGGTTCCCATTGCGCGGACTGACGTCAGACGGCTGGTCGCAATTTCCCTGGTACTGGAAGATCATCGATTACTTCTGGCATTTGACGCTGCCGCTGATCGCCATGGGGCTCGGCGCGTTCACCACCATGACGTTCCTGACCAAGAACTCGTTTCTGGATGAGATTCGCAAGCAATACGTGATGACTGCGCGCGCGAAGGGCTGCAGCGAGAATCGGGTGCTCTATGGCCACGTCTTCCGCAACGCGATGCTCATCGTGATCGCGGGCTTTCCCAGCACCTTCATTCACGCTTTCTTCTCGGGCTCGCTTCTGATCGAGACCATCTTCTCACTGGATGGGCTCGGACTGCTCAGTTTCGAGAGCGTTCTCAACCGCGACTATCCCGTGGTGTTCGGCACGCTCTTCATCTTTTCGCTCGTCGGCCTCGTGATCAACCTCATCTCTGACCTCACCTATATGTGGATCGATCCGCGGATCGATTTCGAGGCGCGGGAGGTCTGATGACACTGGCCGCCCCGACCCCGATCGAAACCACCGCAAAGTCGCCGCTCGGCGATGCCGTGCCGATCACGCGCAAGCCGTTCGTGCCATCGCCGCTCAACCGGCGGCGCTGGCAGAATTTTAGGGCGAACCGGCGCGGTTACTGGTCGTTCTGGATCTTCATGATCCTGTTCGTGGTGTCGCTGTTTGCCGAGCTGATCGCCAATGACCGGCCGTTCCTGATCAAGTACGACGGCCATCTCTACTGGCCGGCCTTCGTCACCTATTCCGAGACGACCTTCGGTGGCGACTTCGAGACGGCGGCCGACTACCGCGATCCCTATTTGCAGAAGCTGATCAAGGACAAGGGCGGCAGCATCGTCTGGCCGCTGATCCGCTATTCCTACGACACCCACAATCTCGACCTGCCGACACCGGCGCCGTCGCCGCCGACCTGGATGCTGACGGAGGCGCAGTGCAAGCCTGTCGTCGAGAAGAAGGGCCTCAAGAGCTGCCGCGACCTCGAATACAACTGGCTCGGCACCGACGATCAGGGCCGCGACGTGGTTGCGCGCCTGATCTACGGTTTCCGCATCTCGGTGCTGTTCGGCCTGTGCCTAACCATTGTCTCCTCCGTCGTCGGCATCGCGGCCGGCGCGGTGCAGGGCTATTTCGGCGGCTGGGTCGATCTGTTGTTCCAGCGTTTCATCGAGATATGGACTGCGATCCCTTCGCTCTACCTCTTGCTGATCCTCTCGTCGGTGCTCGTGCCCGGCTTCTTCGTGCTGCTCGGCATCCTGCTCCTGTTTTCCTGGGTGTCGCTGGTCGGACTCGTGCGCGCGGAATTCCTGCGCGGGCGCAATTTCGAGTACATCCAGGCCGCGCGCGCGCTGGGCGTGTCGAACGCCGTGATCATGTTCAAGCATTTGCTGCCGAACGCGATGGTCGCGACGATGACGTTCCTTCCGTTCATCGTCTCCTCGTCGGTCATGACGCTCACGGCCCTCGATTTCCTCGGCTTCGGGCTGCCGCCCGGCTCGCCGTCGCTCGGCGAACTGCTGTCGCAGGGCAAATCCAACGTGCAGGCGCCCTGGCTGGGTTTCTCCGGCTTCTTCTCGGTCGCGATCATGCTGTCGCTCTTGATCTTCATCGGCGAAGCCGTGCGCGACGCCTTCGATCCGCGCAAGACGTTCAAGTGAGGGCGTGATGGACGCGATCAACCAGCCCCTGCTTGCCGTCCGCGACCTCTCGGTGGCCTTCCACCAGGGCGGCGCGACGACGCTCGCGGTCGACAAGGTCTCGTTCCAGATCAAGCGCGGCGAATGCGTCGCGCTAGTCGGCGAGTCCGGCTCCGGCAAGTCGGTCAGCGCGCTCTCGATCCTGAAGCTTCTGCCCTATCCGAATGCCTCGCATCCCTCGGGCAGCATCCGCTTCAAGGGGCGGGAGCTGATCGACCAGTCCGAGCAGCAGATGCGGGAGATTCGCGGCAGCGATATCTCCATCATCTTCCAGGAGCCGATGACCTCGCTCAATCCGCTGCACACGATCGAGGCGCAGATCGGCGAGATCATCCAGCTCCACAATCCGACCAGCAATGCCGAAGCGCGCAAGCGGACGCTGGAACTGCTGACGCAGGTCGGCATCCCCGAGCCCGAAACGCGGCTCAACAGCTATCCGCACCAGCTCTCCGGCGGCCAGCGTCAGCGCGTCATGATCGCGATGGCGCTCGCCAACGAACCGGACCTCCTGATCGCGGACGAGCCGACCACGGCGCTCGACGTCACCGTGCAGGCGCAGATCCTGGCGCTGCTCGCCGAGATCCGCTCCCGGCTCGGCATGAGCCTGCTCTTCATCACCCACGATCTCGGCATCGTGCGCCGCATCGCCGACCATGTCTGTGTCATGAAGGGCGGTGAGATCGTCGAGCAGGGGCCGGTCGAGCAGGTCTTCAGGACCCCGAACCATCCCTATACGCGCGACCTGCTCGCGGCGGAGCCGAAGCCCGATCCGGCGCCGCCGCAGCCGAATGCACCGGTGGTGATGTCCGCCGATGATTTGAAGGTCTGGTTTCCGATCAAGCGCGGCTTGATGCGCAAGACGGTTGGCCACATCAAGGCGGTCGATGGCGTCAGCATTGCCGTACGCAAGGGCGAGACGCTCGGCGTCGTCGGCGAGTCTGGCTCGGGCAAGACCACGCTCGGGCTGGCGCTGATGCGGCTGATCTCCTCCAATGGCCGCATCGTGTTCCTCGGCAAGGACATCCAGGGCCTGCGCTTCAAGGAGATGCGACCGTTCCGGCGCGACATGCAGATCGTGTTCCAGGATCCGTTCGGCTCGCTCAGTCCGCGCATGTCGGTCGCCGACATCATCGCCGAGGGCCTCACCGTGCACCAGCCAAAGCTGTCGCGCGAGGAGCGTGAGGAGCGCGTCGTCAAGGCGCTCGAGGACGTCGGGTTGAAGGCAGACACCCGCTATCGCTATCCGCATGAGTTCTCCGGCGGCCAGCGCCAGCGCATCAGCATCGCGCGGGCGGTGGTGCTGGAGCCGGATTTCGTGGTGCTGGACGAGCCGACCAGCGCACTCGACATGCTGATTCAAGCGCAGATGGTCGACCTCTTGCGGGAGCTCCAGCGCAGGCGCGATCTCACCTACATGTTCATCTCGCACGATCTGCGCGTCGTCGCCTCGCTCGCCAGCCATCTCATCGTGATGCGCGGGGGGAAGGTGGTCGAGGAGGGACAGGCCGCCGAACTGTTCAAGAGCCCGAAGACGGATTACACACGCGCGCTGTTCGCGGCGGCGTTCCGGCTGGAGACGGCGGGGAACGGGGCGGTGGCGACGTAGTCTTCAGTCGGATGGGTAGAGCGAAGCGAAACGGCGCGTGGTGAGAATGATGGGTTTCGCTGCGCTCTACCCATCCCACGAAGTCGCGCTACAGCCGCTTGATCGCGACGATTTCGCTGCCTGCCGCCTTGATCCGCGCGATCGCCGGCTCGGTCGCCTCGATCACGGTTGCCATGTGATGCGCGTTGGCGTGAACCATGGTGCCGCCATCGCGGACGATGGCGACATGGCCCTTCCAGAAAATGAGATCGCCGCGTTGCAGCTTGGTCCGCTCATGCGTCTCCAGCGCGCGGCCGAGCCCTGCCTGCTGCATGTCGCTGTCGCGCGGGCAGCCGATGCCTGCTGCTGTCAGCGAGACCTGCACGAGGCCGGAGCAGTCGATGCCGAGGCTGCTCTTGCCGCCCCAGAGATAGGGCGTGCCGACGAAGCGTTCGGCGACCGCGACGAAGTCCGGCTCGCGGTGATCGAGCGGGGCGATATGGGCCTTCGGCAGATATTGTCCGTCGCGCGTCACGGCGAAGCTGCCGTCCTCGTGCACCACCGCAACCTTCGAGCCCAGCGCGAGCGTGCCGGCCGGCGGCAGCTTGATCGAGGGACCGGGGAAGGCGAATGTCCGGAGCGCGCTCACCTTGTGGGTCGGGGCGGCCGATGGCTTCATCAGCGCTGCATCAGGCAGCCAGCCGACATAACCATCGCCGCCAAGCTGGCCCCAGGCCCAGCCTTCGCCGTTGCGATCGTAGACCGTGACGCGTTCGCCGCGCAGCGCCTCCGTCATCAGCATCGCGTTCGACGACGGCTGCTCGCGCACGGGTGTGATCGCCTCGAACACCTCGAATTCCTCGCCCGTGACGAAGCGGTCGGCTTCCACCTTGCCTTCGAGATATTTCGCGGCGAGGTCGCCGCGCGCCGGTGTCAGCCTTGGATCGTGTCCTGGATCATGCATAGCGCTCGCTCAGCAATGTGTAGATGGCGCGCGCGGCCTGGCATTCGCCGCCTTCGGGCCGCGCCGGCTTTGCCGACGGGGTCCAGCCGTAGATGTCGACATGAAGCCAGCTCTTCGCCTGCTCGACGAACCGTTGCAGGAACAGCGCGCAGGTGATCGAGCCGGCAAAGCCGCCTGAGGGTGCGTTGGTGATGGTGGCGGTCTTGGAGTCCAGCCACGCATCGTAAGGCGGCCACAGCGGCATGCGCCACAAGGGATCGTTCTCCTTCGCCGCGCAACGCGCGACGTCGGCGGCCAGCGTCTCATCATTGGTGTAAAAGGGCGGTAAATCCGGCCCCAGCGCGACGCGCGCCGCGCCGGTCAGCGTGCCCAGATCGATCAGAAGGTCCGGCTTCTCCTCGTCGGCCAGTGCCAGCGCGTCGGCGAGCACGAGCCGGCCCTCCGCGTCGGTGTTGCCGATCTCGACCGTGATGCCCTTGCGCGAGGTGAAGATGTCGAGCGGCCGGAAGGCATTGCTGGAGACGGCATTTTCTACCGCCGGAATCAGCACGCGCAGGCGGACCTTGAGCTTCGCATCCATCACCATGCGCGCGAGCGCCAGCACGTTGGCGGCGCCGCCCATGTCCTTCTTCATGATCAGCATGCCGCTCGACGGCTTGAGGTCGAGCCCGCCGGTGTCGAAGCAGACGCCCTTGCCGACCAGCGTCACCTTGGGATGATCAGGATCGCCCCAGCCGATGTCGATCAGCCGCGGCGCGCGGTCCGAGGCCATGCCGACGGCGTGGATCAGTGGAAAATTCGTCTTCAGGTCCTCGCCGATGGTGCAGGCAAAGCTGGCACCGAATTCCGTGGCGAGCGCTTGCGCGGCCGCAGCGAGCTCTTCCGGGCCCATGTCGTTGGACGGCGTGTTGATGAGGTCGCGCGCCAGCATCGCGGCGTCCGCCATGCGATTGATCTCGGCCGCGTCCACGCCATCGGGCGGTACCAGTCGGACGGCGGGGCGGTCAGCCTTGCGGTATCGGGCGAAGCGATAGCTGCCGAGTGCAAAGGCGAGCGACGCCAACCGCGCATCGTGGGGGGCATTGGCAAAGCGATAGATGCCGGGCGGCAGCAGGCCGGGCAGGGCGCCCGGCCGGAACAGGTCGCGTGATCTCGCGCCCTCGTCCTCGAGTCCGAACAGCACTTGCGCGATCGCGCCGTCCGGCGCGGGCAGCGCGAGATAGCCGCCCGGCTTGGCGGCAAAGGCGCTCGCGGTGGCGAACTGGCGTTGCACCGGCGGCAATTTCTCGGCGACCTGATCCCAGCTCGACTTGGTGACAAAGGTGATCGGGATGGCGGTGGGCGATGTCTCGAAGACAGAAGGCATTGGCGGGTCCGGATCGTCAGATCAAGCAGGTCATGCGAACGGACGAGACTTCGCAGAGTTTCGCCGCGGCTGCAATCGGCTTTGCTGTCACCGTTCAGCGACCCGCTACTCGCCGCAGGGGGCCCATGCTAGGTTCCGGCAACGGCCGCCGGATCGACTGGGAAAAGTGTGCAGGAGATGACCGGCGGCCGAAGACGAGGCCTGCCGGGAGGAAACTGCAATGGAATTTGTGTGGAGCGTGGTCACATTCATCGGCCAGGCCGTCGAGGCGATTTTTGGTTATGTCGAGCATCATCACTGGATCTTCGCATTCCTTGCCGGCGGCTACGTCTTCTATCTCCACGACCGCTCCGTCCACGCGCGGTTCGATGCGCTCGACAAGCGCATCGACGAAATCCGCAAGCGGCTGGCCATCGAATATTGATCGGGTGAGCGAAACAATCGCCGGGCGGATCTCGTATCACAGGCTGAGAACTGCCGTTCACGAGAGCGCGGCCGCGGGGCTTTACTAGCGCCGCGGTTGTGGCATTATTGACGGATATTTTAGATTGTGCCGTGCGGTTCTGCTGGCATCTTGCGCAGCAACGCGGCGGGCCGGCTTGATATCCGGCCAAACCTGTTCGTCGAAAGCATTCTTCTCATCGTTTGGGCGGCGCAGCATTCGCAAATGAGCGGCGCAAAATGGATAGAGCGTTCGTTATTGCGCAGATTTCCGACCTGCATCTGGACGGGTCAGGCCGGCTGCTGGCGACGACCGAGGCGCTCAGTGCCGCAATCCGTGAGGCGATGGCGGACTTCGCGGACGTTCCCGATCGCATTCTGCTGATCACCGGTGATCTCGTGGACGACCCGACGCCGCGTGCGCTGGACGAAGCGCTCGCCGTCATCGCGTCCTTCCGGCAGACCGGGCTGTTCACCGACATCCAGGCGGTCGCGGGCAATCACGACGTCAAGCGCCCGAAACAGCGCGCGGGCCGCCACGACGTCTATGATTATTTGCATCTGCCGCGGAGCTCGAAGAGCGTCTATTACCGCCAGGCTGGGCTTGATCTGGTGCTGCTCGACTCCAACCGCGCGAGCCTCTCGACGCTCGCGAGCGGCAATATCGACGAGAGCGCCTACAGCGCGCTTGTCGCGGATTCCGCCCGGCTGAGCGTCGAGCTCGCGGGCAGCATGGGATCCGTGGGACGCGCCGACTATGCCGAGTCGGCGGAAAACCTGGTGCGCGTACTGGCGTTGCATCATCATCCGCTGCCGCAGGCGACCGGCGAAGGAAAGCGGTTTCTCGGCGTGCCCGACGAACCGCTGATGTATCTCGCGGCGCCCGCAACTTTCCTCGAAGCGGCGACGTCGCTCAACGTCAATCTGGTCCTGCACGGACACCGGCATGTCGAGGGGCTCACCCGCTATTCGATCCCGGATCCGCGTGCCACGCGGAGCGCGAGCGGTGAAGCCTTCTGGCGTACGATCTACGTGCTCTCCTGTCCGTCCTCGACCGGGCAGGCCGGTGACGATGCCGGCTTCAACATCATTCATTTTGGCGCATCGTCCCAGGCCGGCCGCACGGAGCACCAGTTCGCGATCACGCGCTATTCGCGGCCGCGCAACGACGGCACCTTCGGGCTGCTCGACTCGAACCTGCCGGACGGCGTCATCAGGTTGCCGGCAGGACGGGATTTTTCCCGCGATCCCGCCGTCCAGTCGGCCATCGAGATCGCCTCATGTGCGATGCTGAAGCGTGATCAAGTTGTCGCACAGGCCCGCCGGCTCCTGATGCGCCGCGCTTTCTATGCCGACGGCGAGGTGGATTGGCCGAGCGCGCTCCACGCCTATCTCGTCACCTCATGGGTCTGGGCCGATATCGGGGGCAAGTTCGCGAGATCGGAGCGTAGAGATGACGCCGAGGCGCTGGCCGCGGTGAAGTTGTTGCTGCGCCGCTTGATCGAGCACTGCGCCGACGTGCTCGGCATTGACGATGTTCAGCTCGACGAGCTGCTTGCGAAGCGGCTGGTCAACCGCGACGACTTCCGGCGCGAATGGCCCGGGATGCCGAGCGCAGGCGTCGATGTTTCTCAGGCGCGGCGGCGGCTGCAATTGCTGCTGCACGACCTGAACGAGCCGGTGAGGGTGCTCGGTCTCGATCTGGCACTCGGTGGCGAGCCGCCGCCGCAGACACCGCCGTGAGGGGCAGCCAGGCTGACGTTAACCCGCCGTTAGGGTTAACAGTCTATTGCTGGCGCGTTCGGCTCGATCAATCGGCTCGTGAGTCAAAAGCGTCATGCGTCAACGGTTCAGTCTTGCCCGGCTTCTCGCGTCCACTTCGCTGGTGGCGGCAGTGGCCATGGGCCTCGGCGGCTGCACGGCCATGTCGAAACTCTCCGACGTCACAGGCTCTGTCGGGCCGCGGACGGAAGCCGCCCCCGCCGATCCCGCGCGCGCCGTCGACGTCTATGGCGAGCGCTACCGTGCCAATCCCAAGGACGCCGACGCGGCGCTCGGCTACGGCCAGGCCTTGCGCGCCAACGGCCAGCGCGCCCAGGCCGCCGCCGTGCTCGAGCAGGCGACCATCGCCAATCCCGGCAACAAGGCGCTGCTCGCGCAGTATGGCCGCGCGCTCGCCGACAACGGCAATTTTCAGCAGGCCTTCGACGTGCTGTCGAAGGCGCACTCGCCCGACAATCCGGACTGGCGCCTGCTCTCGGTGCAGGGCACCGCGCTCGATCAGATGGGCCGCCACGACGAGGCGCGTTCCTATTATGCGAGCGCGCTGAGGATCGCGCCGGGCGATCCCGGCGTGCTCTCCAATCTCGGCCTGTCCTACATGTTGTCGAAGGACCTGCCGAAGGCCGAAGAGGCGTTGCGGCAGGCCTACGCCTCGCCGCGCGCCAGTACCCGGGTGCGGCAGAATCTCGGCCTCGTCGTCGGTCTCCAGGGCCGCTTTGCCGAAGCCGAGACGATCGTGAAGGCCGACCTGCCGCCGGACCAAGCCGCGGCCAATGTCGCTTACCTCAAGGAAATGCTGAGCCGCAGCGACGCTCCGCGCGGTGCACCGAAGCGGACGCCGGTCGCCTCGCTCAGCCAGCCCGACTGATCAGAACCTGATCTTGCAATCCTGAAGCTGCCGGCGGACCGCGCGCGGTCCGCGTCTCGACGTCAGTGCAGCTCGCTGATCTTGATGCCGGTCGGTCCGAGAATGACGACGAACAGCACCGGCAGGAAGAACAGGATCATCGGCACCGTCAACTTCGGCGGCAGCGCGGCGGCCTTCTTCTCGGCCTCGTTCATGCGCATGTCGCGGTTTTCCTGCGCCATGACGCGCAAGGAATGCCCGAGCGGGGTGCCGTAGCGCTCCGCCTGCTGAAGCGCGAGACACACCGACTTGACGCCCTCGAGCCCGGTGCGCCGCGCCAGGTTCTCATAGGCGACCTTGCGATCCTGCAAATAGGACAGCTCGGCCGTGGTCAGGGTGAACTCCTCGGACAGCGCGATCGACTGGCCCACGATTTCGGTAGCGACCTTGCGGAACGCCATTTCGACCGACATGCCGGATTCGATGCAGATCAGGAGCAGGTCGAGCGCATCGGGGAAGGCGCGCTTGATCGATAGCTGGCGCTTGGAGATCGCATTCTTGAGGAACAGCATGGGCGCCTGAAGGCCGAGATAGGCCGCGCCGATGCAGATGCCGATCTTGATCGGCATCGACTGCTGCATATGCGCGATCAGGAACACGTAGATGATCGAGCCGACGAACAGCACGAGCGGAGCCACCATGCGGGCGAAGAGGAAGGTGATGTAGGGCGCCTGGCCGCGATAGCCCGCCATGATCAGCTTGTCGCGCGCGGCTTCCTGCGCGAGCCATTTGGTGAGGTTGAAGTCCTCGACGACCCGGGAGACGACCTGCTTCGGCGTTTGGCGCAGCGAGACCTTCTCGCTCTTGTTGAGGCGCTCGCGCTCGCGCTGGCGGATGCGCTCGCGCTCGCTCGCCACCGCCTTCATGCGCTTGGCGAGGCCTTCGCCGGCGAAAAGCGGCATCACCAGCGTATAGACGGTGGCGCTGGCGGCGATGGCCGCCAGCAGCATGGTCATGAAGCGGACGTCATGCAGTTTCGAAACGAGGAATTCGACCATACGGCACCATCAGAAATCGAAATTGATCATCTTCTTCATCACCATGATGCCGATCGACATCCAGACGACGCAGCCGACCAGCATGAGCTGGCCGGTCGGATGGGTCCAAAGCAGCGAGATGTAGTGCGGAGTCGTGAGATAGACGAGGAACATCACGATCGGCGGCAGCGAACCGATGATGCCGGCCGAGGCCTTGGCCTCCATCGACATCGCCTGGATCTTTTCCTTCATCTTCTTGCGGTCGCGCAGCACCTTGGAGAGGTTGCCGAGCGCTTCGGAGAGGTTGCCGCCGGATTTTTGCTGGATCGAGATGACGATGCCGAAGAAGTTGGCTTCCGGCAGCGGCATGCGCTCGTACAGACGCGAGCAGGCCTCGCCGAGCGGCATGCCGATCGCCTGGGTCTCGATGATGGCCAGGAACTCGCTGCGCAGCGGCTCGGGCGAGTCGGCGGCGACGACCTTGATCGACTCGAACAGCGGCAGGCCCGCCTTGATGCCGCGAACGATCACGTCGACCGCATCGGGCAGCGCTGCCAGGAATTTGTTTTCGCGTCGCTTCTTCAGGAAGCCCAGCGCCCAGCGCGGCAGGCCGAAGCCGCCGGCAAAGGCAAGGCCGGCGGCGCCAAGCAGGCCGCCGCCGACGAACATGGCGGCCGCGAACAGCACTCCCGCCACGACGGCGGACACGATCCAGAATTTCTGTGGCGTCCAGTCGAGCCCTGCCTGCGACAGGCGAACACCGAGCGGAACGCTCTTCTCCTGCTGGCGCCGCGCCTCGAGATCCTTGAGCGACGTCTCGACCTGCTCGCGGCGCGACCGCTGGCTCTTTTCGGTCTGCTTGGCCGCGGGCGCATCGGCGCGCGCGATCGAGGCACGGCGGTTTTCCGCCTTCCGTTCTCCGGACAGGAGCGGATAAAGGAACACCCAGGCGATGCCGCCGACGGCGGCGGTGGCTAGGAAGGCGAGGGCAAGGACCTGCATGTTCATGGCTGCGCCGATCTGCTCATGTCTTCGGCGCGACTTCCGCCGCATCGAGCGCGGCGGCAAGGCGCTTCTCGTCGCCGTAATAGCGCGCACGCTCCCAGAATTTCGGGCGGCCGATGCCGGTCGAGCGGTGCCGGCCGATGATCTTGCCGTTGGCGTCCTCGCCGACCATGTCGTAGAGGAAGATGTCCTGGGTGATGATGGTGTCGCCTTCCATGCCCATCACCTCGGTGATGTGCGTGATGCGGCGCGAGCCGTCGCGCAGGCGCGCGGCCTGGACGATGACGTCGATCGAAGCGCAGATCATCTCGCGGATGGTGCGCGAGGGCAGTGAGAAGCCGCCCATCGTGATCATGGATTCGCAGCGCGACAGTGCTTCGCGCGGATTGTTGGCGTGGAGCGTGCCCATCGAGCCGTCATGGCCGGTGTTCATGGCCTGGAGCAGGTCGAACGCCTCGGGTCCGCGGACTTCGCCGACGATGATGCGTTCGGGGCGCATACGCAGGCAGTTGCGCACCAATTCGCGCATGGTGACCTGGCCTTCGCCCTCGATGTTGGGCGGACGGGTTTCCAGTCGTACCACGTGCGGCTGCTGGAGCTGGAGCTCGGCCGCGTCTTCGCAGGTGATGATGCGCTCGTCGTGCTCGATGTAGTTGGTCAGGCAGTTGAGCAGCGTGGTCTTGCCGGAGCCGGTGCCGCCGGAGATCAGCACGTTGCAGCGGACGCGGCCGATGATCTGGAGGATTTCCGCGCCCTCCGGCGAGATCGCGCCGAACCTGACCAGCTGATCCAGCGTCAGCTTGTCCTTCCTGAATTTTCGAATGGTGAGCGTGGGCCCGTCGATCGAGAGCGGCGGCACGATGGCGTTGACGCGGGAGCCGTCGGCGAGGCGCGCGTCGCAGATCGGCGAGGATTCGTCGACGCGCCGGCCGACCTGGCTGACGATGCGCTGGCAGATGTTGAGGAGCTGCTGGTTGTCGCGGAAGCGGATGCCGGTGCGCTGGATCTTGCCGGCGACTTCGATGTAGACGGTGTCGGCGCCGTTGACCATGATGTCGGCGATGTCGTCGCGCGACAGCAGAGGCTCCAGCGGGCCGTAGCCGAGAACGTCGTTGCAGATATCGTCGAGCAGCTCTTCCTGCTCGGCGATCGACATCACGATATTCTTGATCGCGATGATCTCGTTGACGATGTCGCGGATTTCCTCGCGCGCGGACTCGGAGTCGAGCTTGGCGAGCTGGGCGAGGTCGATGGCCTCGATCAGCGCACCGAAGATCGTCGCCTTGACCTCGTAGTAATTGTCCGAGCGGCGGGATTCCATGGCCGGCGCCGGCCGTGCGGGGGCAAGCGGCGGCGAGGCGACGGCCGGCGGGGGCGGCGCGCGCGACACCGCAGGCGCCGGAGCCTGGGCAGGCTCTGGCGACACGGCGCCGGGCTTGGGAGCCCGAGTATCGGTGTCTGTTCCGCTACGCTTACCGAACACTTAACAACTCCATGCGGCGGCTTATTTTCCCCGCAACTTGTCAATCAGCGGTGAAAGCAAGGAAGACTTTTGCTTCTTCGTCTCGCTGCGGCCGGTCAGGCGCTGGGCGATCTGAAGGAACATCTCGATCGACTTGTGGTTGGCGGAGATCTCCGCGATCATCTGGCCGTTATTGGCGGCCGAGCCGAAGATCTGCGGCTCGAACGGGATCGAGACGACCGGCTGGCTCTCGATCGCCTTGGCGAACTCGGCGGCGGCAATTTCGGGCCGTTTCGGGACGCCGACCTGGTTCAGGCAGTAGAGCGGAGGCCGATCGTTGGGCCGCGAGGCCTTCAGCAGATCGAACAGGTTCTTGGTGTTGCGCAAATTGGCGAGATCAGGCGCCGCCACGATCAGGATGTCGTCCGCCCCGATCAGGGCGCGCTTGGTCCAGCCCGACCATTGATGCGGAACGTCGAGTACGATGCAGGGCATGGTGGAGCGCAGCGTGTCGAACACGGCGTCGAAGGCGTCGGTGCCGAAATCATAGACCCGGTCGAGCGTCGCCGGCGCCGCCAGCAGGCTGAGATGGTCGGTGCATTTCGATAGCAGGCGGTCGATGAAGGCGGTGTCGACGCGATCCGGCGAGAACACAGCATCCGCGATACCTTGCGGCGGGTCCTGGTTGTAGTCGAGCCCGGCGGTGCCGAAGGCGAGGTCGAGATCGGCGACGACCGAGTCCATTGCGAGGTCGCGCGCGATCGCCCAGGCGACGTTGTGGGAGATGGTGGACGCACCGACGCCGCCCTTGGCGCCGACCACGGCGATGATGCGGCCGACCGCCTTGGCTTCGGGCGCCGAGAACAGGTTGCAGATCGAGCGCACGACGTCGATCGCGCCGACCGGCGCGAGCACGTAGTCGCTGACGCCGCGGCGCACCAGCTCGCGGTAGAGCGTGACGTCGTTGATGCGGCCGATCACGACCACGCGGGTGCCGGCGTCGCAGACCGTGGCGAGATGGTCGAGGCCGGTCAGAAGATCGTTGCGGCCGTCGCTCTCAAGCACGATCACGTTCGGCGTCGGCGCCGAGCGGTAGGCTTCGATCGCCGCCGCCATGCCGCCCATCTGGATCTTCAGATGGGCCTTGCCGAGACGACGGTCCTCGCCGGCCGACTGCACCGCGGCAGCGGTCTCGACGGTCTCGCAGAAAGCCTGGACCGACACGCGCGGCGAGGGAGCAATATGCTCCTCGACCGGCGTCGGCGCCTCGGGCTGCTCTTGTTGAGTCTGGCGAGCGTAGCTGATCATTTGCCGGTGTCGCTGAGTTTGGCCTTCTCGGCCTCAGGATAGGTGGTCGCCGTCGTCGTTCCCTTGCGATACTTCTCGAAGGCCGTGGTGCGACGCGCCGTATAGGACGGCGTTTCAGGCCGCGGCTGCTCGAGGTCCGACGGATTGTCGATCATCGCCGCCATGTTGCGCTGATAGGCGCAGCCGTAATTGTAATAGTCCTTGTTCTCGAACCAGCTCTTGTTCTTCATCGAGGGGCCGATGTCGTCCGGCCACAGGCCACAGGGACCGGCGACCGCGGCGATCTTGGAATAGGTGAGCCGGATCGGCGGCAGGAAGCGCCTGTCTTCCGGCTGGTAGGGGCGAATGTTGACGCCGCGCGGCGGAACGCCCGCACCCGCCAGCATCGCCTGGATCTCGCGCATCGTGTCCGCGACCGGACGCGCGTTGGGCGTACCGGACGGCACGTCGATGCGGATGGCGCCGGTGCCTTCGTGCAGCCAGGCCGAGGCGACGCCCATCACGTCGGCGCGCTGGGCGGCGGTCAATCCGCCGCGGGCGTGGCCGACGAAGACAACGATCGAGCGGTTCTGCTCCTCGATCGCGATCGGATGGCGCTGCTTGTAATCGTCGGGGATGGAGGCCGTGACCGCTTCGTTGTGCTGGCAGCCGCCGAGGGCGAGCGCCATGCCGACGAGCGCGCCACCGAAACGGATGGCGCGTTTGCGAATCTGGGGTGGTGCTGTGATCATCGTGAAATCCCCGTTCCGCCTCAGTCGGTAATGAAGCCGTAGGTGCCGCGGTAGTTCTTGGCCGGTTCGGTCCGGCCGGGCACGCCGTAGATGCGGTTGATATTGCCGAGCAGCTCGGCCTGCGGGTCTGCAGGCGCGGCGAAGCCGTCATCCGGCCGCGACAGGTCCTTTGGCGACGCGGCGCGAACGACATAAGGTGTCACGATCACCACCAGCTCGGTCGCGTTGTTGACGAAGTCACGGCTGCGGAACAGCGTACCGAGGATCGGGAGCTGCATCAGTCCCGGCAACCCGCTGACCGCCTGCTTGGTCTGCTGCTGGATCAGGCCGGCCATGGCCATCGCGCCGCCGGAGGGAATTTCGAGCGAGGTTTCGGCGCGGCGGGTCTTGATCGAGGGCACCGTCAGCGAGTTCACCGAGTTCGAGGTCACAGCCTGCGACAGCGTGATCGAATTTTCGTTCGACAGTTCCGAGACCTCGGTCATCACGCGCAGGCTGATCTTGCCCTCGCTCAGCACGATGGGGGTGAAGTTGAGCGAGATACCGAACTTCTTGAAGCTGATCTGGGTGGTACAGACATGCGTGGTGGGATCGCACGCATAGCCCGCTGGTACCGGGAATTCGCCGCCGGCGATGAAGGTCGCGGACTCACCGGAGATCGCGGTCAGGTTCGGCTCGGCCAGCGTCCGGATGACGCCGGCGCTCTCCATCGCGCGCAGGGTCGCCTGCACCGACGGCGTCGCGCCGAACTTCGTGGTCAGGGCGTTGCCGTCCACCAGGTTCTTGCCGAGAGCCGTGAAGGGGTTGGAGTTGGTGAAGCTCACCACTGAGGTGCCGTAGTTCAGGTTCGCGGTGAGATCGATGCCAAGCTGCTTGATGATGGTGCGCGCGACTTCGGCGACGGTCACCTTCAGCATGACCTGGTCGCGGCCGCGGACCACGATCGAGTTCACCACCTTTTCGGCACCGCCGGCGAGGCGCGCGGCGAGATCATTGGCCTGCTGCGCTTCCAGCGGGTTCGCCGCCGAGCCGGTCAGGACGACACCGTCGCCGAGGCCGTCGATCTGGATGTCGGAATTGGGCAGGACCTGCTTGAGCGCTGCGCGCAGGCCGTTGAGGTCGCGCTTGACCGCGATGTCATAGGCCGCGATCTGCTGGCCGGCGGAATCGAAGAACACGATGTTGGTCTGGCCGACCGAGGCGCCGATGATGTAGGCGCGCTGCGACGAGCGGACCACCGCATTGGCGATCTTGGGATCGGCGACGAGCACGTCCTTGATGTCGCGCGGCAGATCGATCACGATCGACTTGCCGACGCCGAGCGAGAGGAAGCGTGCGTTCATCTGACCGTCGGCCGCGACCTGCGCCACGGGGCGGTAGTCGGCGGCGATCGCCGGGGTGAGCACCGGGTTGAGGGTCAGCGCGAAGGCGGCCGATAACGACAGGGCGCGGACCATTGAGGTTCGCATCGTCGCCAAATCTGCCCTGCATTTCATATCGACAGTCCTCATCGTGCCTTCGCCGTCGCGCTTGGGATGCCGTAGCGAATGATCGAAACGCCATCGCGCTTCGCGGAATCATCGAGCGTGATCTCGCTCATCTTGACGTCGGCGATGCTGCGCAGCGCCAGCGACAGCGTGCCGCTCTGCCGGGCCGCGGAGAGCGTCGCCGTCTGCGCGGGATTGAGCTCGAGCGTGACAGTCTTGCCCACCACGGCGTTCTGGCCGTCCTTTTCCTTCGGCGCCTGGTCGATGGCCAGCACGCGGACGTTGGCCAGGATGATCTCGGACGTGACGATGTCCTGGGCGCCGGCGCCCTGGTCGGCGTTCTTGAGGCGGCGCGTCAGAAGCACGTCGACGCGGTCGTTGGGCAGGATGAAGCCGCCCGCGCCGGTCTCCGGCGAGATCTCGGTCGAGATCGCGCGCATGCCGGTCGGCAGGATCGCCGCCATGAAGCCGGAGCCCTCGGCCCTGACCAGCTTCTGGTCGCGGATCGGCTCACCCTGGATGAAGGGCGCGCGGGCGATCGAGCCGATGACCTGGGTTGCGCCCTCGGGGCGCTCGTTGCGGCGGATGAAGGTGGAGCTGGCGGTCGCAGCCGGCCAGGTCTGCCATTGCACGTCTTCCGGCTTCACGGTCTGGCCGAGGCCGATGTCGTTCTTGGCGACCAGGACGTCGACGGTCGGAAGCTGTGCGACCGGAGCCGCCGGTGGCGGCGCAGAGTCCGAGCCGCTCGCCAGGTACGCGGCGACACCGCCGGCGCAGATGGCGACCGTCAGGACGACAATGCGTGCCCTATTCATACGCTTCACTTTCCACAAAACGCAGCGACGCAGCCGCCGCCGTAATCGGCAGTTGACCAGCTATTCGTCAAAGCATGGTTAATGAGGCGTATCTAAATCGGCTTAACGCCGGCTTACCCGGTGCGTTCAGCGCAGTGCGAGGTGAGCGAGGTCGATCGCCTTCACCCATTCGGTCTCCGGATAGACCATCAGCGCGCCGAGCGTGAGCGCGATGCCGTAAGGAATGCCGCTCTCCTTGTCGTGCAGCCGTGCCAGCCAGGCCTGGCCCGCCAGCCCGTAAGGCAATGGCCATTGCCGGAACTGGAGCAGGAGCAGCGTCAGGGCTCCGCCGAACAGCGAGGCGTAGAGCAGGAAATCCATCAATTGCGCGAAGCCGAACCAGAGCGCGACCGAAGCCGCAACCTTGGCGTCGCCGCCGCCCATCCAGCCCATCGCAAAGCAGCCGAAGGCCACGACGAGGAGCAGTGCGCCGGCGCCGACATGGCTCAGCATCTCGTAAGGTGCCATGCCACCGGCGAACGCGAGCACGAAGAAGCCCGCGATCAGCGCCAGCGACACGCGGTTCGAGATGGTCATCGTGAAGAGATCGCTCGCGGCGGCGAAGGCCATCAGGGCCGGGAAGAGCAGAAGGCGCGCAAGGTCGAGGATCATGGGCGGCGTCTTGAGCTTGGGTTCATCGCGGGATCGGGGTGTCGCCGCATGCTAGCCGGCAGTGCTAAACAAACCGACAACGGCGGCAGCGGCGCTGCGAGCAGGGACCTGCCGGAGACGCACTCACCAGATGCTGGCAATGCGCGCGGCGAGGACGGCCGTCGCGAGCAGCAGCGCAAGGCAAACCCAGTACGCCGGCGAAGAGGTCTCGGCCGCCTCCGCCTCGCTCGCCGCAACCGCGGCTTCGGTTCTGTACTCGCGTAACGCCACTGGAACTCGCCGCATTCAGAAAAACAAAGGCCCCGGAGGTCCGGGGCTTTTGCCGTCGTTGATCGGTTGCTTACTTCAGCGAGGAGCTGATCGAGCCGAACTTGGTGTTCAGCGAGCTGCCGAGGTTGTTGACGACGGTGATGATGGCCAGTGCGATGCCGGCGGCAATCAGGCCGTATTCGATGGCGGTGGCGCCGGATTCATCCTTCGCGAAACGCGCAATCAGGTTCTTCATGAACTAAACTCCGTCTGGGGTGTGATCGCCTCGTTCGGCGCTGTGCTTGACGCGATAAACATGAGATCCGAGCTCTTTCGGTAGAGTTAATTCGATCGGGCAAACCCGCTTCCAGCCCGATGCTTTTGCCCAGAGTGAATTTGGCCTTAAGGACGCAATCGAAATTCTTCCTGTTCCAAATGCGCCCCAAGCGCGCCGTGGACTTCACCCTCCCTTAAATTTCGGGGAGTAGGCCTAAGCGGGATCAGAAGTTTGGAAGAGAGGCGACGATGTCGAGCCTGCCCATGCAAGTTGCCTTGATGCTCGGCGAGACCATCCAGAAGATGGTCCCCGTCACCTTCGTGCTCGCGGCGGTCTTCACCGTGCTCGAGCATTTCTGGGCCTGCAATCCCGGCGCGCCGTGGTGGCGCAAGCGCGAGATCCTCACCGACATCTGCTACTGGTTCTTCGTTCCGGTGTTCGCCCGCACCATGCGGATCGGACTATTGATCGTCGGTGCCGGTGCCGTCTTCAACATCCACGATGCCGACGACCTGATCGCCTTCTACGACAACGGCCATGGCCCGCTGGCGCAGTTGCCGCTGTGGGTACAGGGCATACTGTTCCTGGTGCTGTCTGACTTCATGTTGTACTGGCTGCACCGGCTGTTCCACGACGGCGGATTCTGGAAGTACCACGCCATCCATCATTCGTCGGAGGAGATCGGGTGGATTTCCGCGGCCCGCTTTCATCCCGTCAATCTCATGCTCGGGACGATCGGCGTCGACGTCGTGCTGCTGATGGCCGGCATCTCCCCGAACGTCATGATCTGGCTCGGTCCGTTCACCACCTTCCATTCGGCCTTCGTGCACGCCAACCTGAACTGGACCTTCGGGCCGTTCAAATATGTGCTGGCGACGCCGGTGTTCCACCGCTGGCACCACACCGCGCTCGAAGAGGGCGGTGACACCAATTTTGCCGGGACGTTTCCGATCTGGGACGTGCTGTTCGGCACCTTCCGCATGCCGGAGGGGAAACTGCCGCAGGACTACGGCAAGGACGAAGCGACCATGCCGAAGGAGATCGGGGGCCAGCTCGCCTATCCGTTCCGCCAGTAAGGGATCTTCTGAGGCAGCAAAGCGCCAGTCCGTTCAAACAATAGTCGGCGAGTTTGCGGAACGTTCACGAATTAAGGGCAGGTTAGCCGGGTCGGGCACCGGCTCCGCTGTGTATCGAATCGCTTCTGCCGGTTTGTGACGTCCCGGGGGTAAGAATATGCGTAAAGAGTTGCTGCGCCGTCATGCGCGCGTTTGTCTTCTGGTTGCGGCTGCGGTGCTGGCATCGCCGGCCGCCAGCCTTGCCGAGGCGACCGCCGACACCATCGCCGTCAATGTCGACCAGGCCAAGCTGGTCCGGCTGCCCGGCAAGGTGGCGACCATCGTGGTCGGCAATCCCCTGATCGCCGACGTCACGCTCCAGCCCGGCGGCATGATCGTCGTGACCGGGAAGGGCTACGGTGCCACCAATTTCATCGCGCTCGACCGAGGCGGTGAGATCCTGGTCGACCGTCAGATCCAGGTCGAAGGTCCGAGCGACCGGCTCGTCACCGTCTATCGCGGGGTCGAGCGCGAATCCTACAGCTGCATGCCGCTGTGCCAGCGCCGCGTGACGCTCGGCGACAGCGACAACTATTTCAACAACACGATGAGCCAGGCCGGTTCGTTGAGCAACAACGCCAGCGGCAATGCTGGCGCGGCCGCCAAAACGAACTAGCAGGACGAACTCGCAAGACGAACTGGCAAGACGAACTGGCAAGACCGACGCGTCGTCCAGTTGCGTCTACGACAGCGCGGATGCGGCCGGTACGACCTGCTGAGTCCATCCGCTCTTTCGGACATGAAAAAAGGCCGTGCGTTGCGCACGGCCTTTTCCTGTTGCTTGCTCGCTAGAGCCGTCCGGGCCAAAGGCCCGTGGGCTCAACCGGCGGCGCGGAGGTTGTCCGCTGCCGACTTGCCGGAACGACGGTCGGCCACGATCTCGTAAGAGACCTTCTGACCTTCACGCAGCGTGCCGAGACCGGCGCGCTCGACGGCGCTGATGTGTACGAAGACGTCCTGGCCGCCATCGTCGGGCTGGATGAAGCCAAAGCCCTTGGTCGCGTTAAACCACTTCACGGTTCCCATGCTCACGGGGTAGTTCCTTCTCAGATGTGCAGTGTCGAAGCCTACTTTCGCAGGCGGGTTAGATCGAGTTTCTGGAAGGGTCGTCAGCGTGTCTGAACCGGCTGTACCGGTGGATGCCAATGTCGTCCGGCCGAAAATCGATGAGTGATTTTATTGGAATTAAGGCACCAAAACAATCCTGACGTGCACGATTTTTTGATCCGCCGCGATCGACACGGCGGATCAGCATACAGGTCAGAATTTTAGTTCCGCGACCGATGTGCTGGAAGCGGATCAACGGCGGCGGAACTGGCCACCGCGCTGTCCGGGACGGGGAGGCCCGCCCACGCCACTCGGACGTTCGTCCTTGTGGCGGAAAATCAGCCGGCCCTTCTCGAGGTCGTAGGGCGACATTTCCACAGTCACGCGGTCACCCGCCAGCGTCTTGATGCGGTTCTTCTTCATCTTGCCGGCGGTGTAGGCGACGATCTCGTGCCCGGCGTCGAGCTGCACGCGGTAGCGCGCGTCGGGGAGGATTTCGGTGACCAGTCCTTCGAACTGGATCAGCTCTTCCTTAGCCATGAATTTCTCCAGGTCGTGGACGGCTAGTGCGAATAGGGTTTGCGGGTCGGTTGGCCCATCGGCCGACTCTCGCGGCGTAAAAAGGCCACGCCTTGTATCCCATCGGGCTTGCCGGCGCTATGCGCGGAACGCTGTTCCGGGCGCTCGGTTGGGGAAGAATGCGTCTTACCACCGGACCGTTGGCGGCGAGACCCCTTCGAGACCTTCTGGCTACCACCGGGACGTCCGTCAACATGCCTTCCGTCACCGTGCCGACCTTCGCCGGGCCTTCCGTCGCCATGCTTGCCGGCGCTATGGTGGCGTCCGTCGGCATGCCTTTCGTCGCTGCGTCGTCCGTCAGTGTGACGTCCCTCACCATGCCTTGCGCCTTGCGGGCGCTGGCCCGGGCGGCCCGGCCGGCCCTGTCGTTGCTGCGGCGGGGGCGGGCCCGCATCGCGGCGCCCGGCATCGGTGCGGTGATCCTCACGCGATAGCGTTACCTTGATCAGCCGCTCGATGTCGCGGAGATAGCTCAGTTCCTCGCCGCCGGCGACCAGCGAGATCGCGGTGCCTTCGGCACCGGCACGCGCGGTGCGCCCGATGCGGTGCACATAGGTCTCCGGCACGTTCGGCAGGTCGAAATTGATGACGTGGCTGATGCCGTCGACATCGATACCGCGGGCCGCGATGTCGGTGGCGACCAGGGTGCGGATTTCGCCGGAACGGAACTGGGCGAGCGTCCGCTCGCGATGGTTCTGTGACTTGTTGCCATGGATGGCGCTGGCGGCGATGCCAGCCTTCTCAAGTGTCTTCACGACCTTGTCGGCACCATGCTTGGTGCGGGTGAAGACCAGCGCGCGATTGACCGGCTCGTCCTTCAGGAGCTTGGTCAGGAAGGCGGGCTTGGCGGAGAAATCGACCTGGATGATGCGCTGGTTGATCCGCTCGGCGGTCGAGGACACCGGGGTCACCGCAACGCGGGCGGGGTCCCGCAGCATCGCGTCGGCGAGCTCGGCGATGTCCTTCGGCATGGTGGCCGAGAAGAACAGCGTCTGCCGCCTGATCGGCAGCTTGGCGACGATTTTGCGGATATCGTTGATGAAGCCCATGTCGAGCATGCGATCGGCCTCGTCGAGCACGAGGAATTCGACGCTTCCAAGCTTCAGTCCGTTGCTCTGCACGAGGTCGAGCAGCCGGCCGGGGGTCGCCACCAAAACCTCGAGGCCAGGCATCAGCGCGCGAACCTGGCGGCCCATCGGCACGCCGCCGATGGCGAGTGTCGAGGACAGCCGGATGTGGCGGCCGTAGGCGTTGAAGCTATCGAGGATCTGGCCGGACAGCTCGCGGGTGGGCGAGAGCACCAGCACCCGGCAGGTCTTCGGCTGCGGCTTGATGCGGTTCTCGAGCAGGCGGTGCAGGATCGGCAGCGCGAAGGACGCGGTCTTGCCGGTGCCGGTCTGGGCGATGCCGACGACGTCGCGGCCGGTCAGCGCCGTGGGAATCGTCTGGGCCTGGATGGGGGTGGGGGTGACGTAATTCTCTTCGGCGAGAGCACGCGCGATGGGTTCGGCAAGGCCGAAGTCCTGAAAGGAAGTCAAAAGATGGGTTCTTTCCATGTCGAAAGCGGGCGCCCAGCGCAATCAGCGGGGCACGCGCAATAAGGGTGTCGAATGGACACCTGCGTGTTTGGGGTGTCGGATGGCTTATGGGATGGGGCAAGCCAGAGGCCCGGAAAGGGCTTAAGAACACGCGGCTCGCTACGACCCCTTGATTCGCAAGAGGTCTCGAACCTCCATATGGAACATTCAGGGGGCGGTTTCAAGGCAACGCGGCCTCAAACCGCGATTGCAGTGCAGAAATAGTTATGCCGGAAATTTAGACAGGGTTGCTGTTTTGCTTAAAAAATAACCTGTCTGCCGCATTGGCATACATTTTACTCGCCTAAGATTTGGGCAATTGGACTGCGGCGAAAGTTGGATTGCAGGGAAATTATATAATCTGACCAATAGGTTGGCATGTGCCCAGCCCATGGCATGGTTCTTGCGATTCCGTTAATCGCAGGCGGCCGTGGGGCCGTTTCGCAGCGTCTTTTTCACGTCTGCGTCAGGGAGATGATACATCCATGCTTAACAAATCCACTCACGATATAGCGGCGTCATTTAGCCGCCGTGGCGTTCTCGCCGCGACCGCCGGACTGATGATGGGTCTGGCTTCATTGACCGGCGCAAAGGCCGCGGACGACACCATCAAGGTCGGCGTCCTTCATTCTCTCTCCGGCACCATGGCCATCAGCGAAACCACGCTGAAGGACACCATCCTCTTCCTCATCGACGAGCAGAACAAGAAGGGCGGCGTCAACGGCAAGAAGCTCGAAGCCGTCGTGGTCGATCCTGCCTCGAACTGGCCGCTGTTCGCCGAAAAGGCGCGCGAGCTGATCACCAAGGACAAGGTCGCGGTCGTGTTCGGCTGCTGGACCTCGGTGTCGCGCAAGTCCGTGCTCCCGGTCTTCAAGGAGCTGAACAGCATCCTGTTCTACCCCGTGCAGTACGAGGGCGAGGAGAGCGAGCGCAACGTGTTCTACACGGGTGCTGCGCCGAACCAGCAGGCGATCCCCGCCGTCGACTATCTGATGAAGGACGAGAAGGTGAAGCGCTGGGTGCTCGCGGGCACCGACTACGTCTATCCGCGCACCACCAACAAGATCCTGGAAGCCTACCTGAAGTCGAAGGGTGTCGCCCAGGAAGACATCATGATCAACTACACGCCGTTCGGTCACTCCGACTGGCAGACGATCGTGGCCGACATCAAGAAGTTCGGCTCGGCCGGCAAGAAGACCGCGGTGGTTTCGACCATCAACGGCGACGCCAACGTTCCCTTCTACAAGGAGCTCGGCAACCAGGGCATCAAGGCCAAGGACATCCCGGTGGTCGCGTTCTCGGTGGGTGAGGAAGAGCTCGCCGGCATCGACACCAAGCCGCTGCTCGGTCATCTTGCCGCCTGGAACTACTTCCAGTCGATCAAGTCGCCCGAGAACGAGAAGTTCATCAAGGCCTGGCAGACCTACACCAAGAACCCGAAGCGCGTGACCAACGATCCGATGGAAGCGCACGTCATCGGTTTCGACATGTGGGTCAAGGCGGTCGAGAAGGTGAAGTCGACCGATCCGGACAAGGTGATCGACGCGCTGCCCGGCATCGAAGCCAAGAACCTGACCGGCGGCACCTCCAAGATGCTTCCGAACCATCACATCACCAAGCCGGTGTTCATTGGCGAAATCAAAGCCAACGGCCAGTTCGACGTGGTGTGGAAGACCCCGGGTCTTGTCGCAGGCGACGCCTGGTCGAAGGAGCTCGATGGCTCCAAGGACCTAGTCGGCGACTGGGTCGGCAAGAAGTGCGGCAACTTCAACACCAAGACCAACAAGTGCCTCGGCTCGGGCTCCTGATCCCGATCTGTCGGTTCATTGCACGACGGGAGGAGGCGGCTATTCCGCCGCCTTCTCCCCACTTCTGCCGGGGTGATTCAAAGTGCCAACCAATTTGTCCGCTCGTCTCTGTACCTTTGTCCTCTCGTTGTTTCTGATCGCGTTCGCACTGCCGGCCTTTGCCGGTCCGTTCGAGGATGCGGTCGCCAAATTCGCCAATGACGATTTCTCCGACACCGATGAGGCGATAGGCGTCGTCGCGAGCAGCGGCAACAAGCTGGCTTTCCCCATCATCAGCGCGCTCCAGGACGGTCGCCTCATGGCCGACCCTGATAGCAAGAAGGTTTACGTCACCAGTGCCGACGGCAAGTCGATCGATGCTGCGACCGGCGAGCCCGTCGCCAGCGTTCCCGATAGCGCCAGCGCGGTGCGCCTCAACAACCGCCTGCGCCGCAGCGTCGACGCTGCGATCGGCAGCCTGACGCTCCAGTCGCCGGATGTCGGAACGCGCCTCCAGGCGGCGCAATCCGTCTTCAAGTCGCACGAGGAGACCGCGCTCGAGCCGGTCGATGCCGCGCTCGCCAAGGAAACCAGCAAATCGGTCAAGGCCGCACTCGGCGATGCCCGCGCCGCGATCCTGCTGTTCAAGTCCGATGCCACCGAGGTCGAGAAGCTCGAGGCGGTCGCGACCCTCAAGGCGCGCGGCGACCAGGAGGCGATGGCGCTGCTGACAGGCATGGGCGATCAGCCGGCCTCGGTGACCAAGGCCGCTGCGAGCGCAATCAGCTCGATCCAGGGCTCGCTCGCGGTCTGGTCCACGGTGCAGAATGCCTGGTACGGCCTCTCGCTCGGCTCGGTGCTGCTGCTCGCCGCGATCGGGCTCGCCATCACCTTCGGCGTGATGGGCGTCATCAACATGGCCCATGGCGAGATGGTGATGATCGGCGCCTACACCACCTTCGTGGTGCAGGAGGTGATCCGCACCCGCTATCCCGCACTCTTCGATTATTCGCTCTTGATCGCCGTGCCGCTCGCCTTCCTCGTCGCCGGCGGCATGGGCGTGCTGATCGAGCGCAGCATCATCCGTTTCCTCTATGGCCGTCCGCTGGAGACGCTGCTGGCAACCTGGGGCCTGTCGCTGGTGCTGCAGCAGGCGGTGCGCACCATGTTCGGCCCGACCAACCGCGAGGTCGGCAATCCCTCCTGGATGAGCGGCGCGTTCGAGCTCGGCCAGATCACCATCACCTACAACCGGCTCTGGATCCTCGTCTTCACGCTCGCGGTGTTCGCGATCCTGCTCGCGATGCTGCGCTACACCGCGCTCGGCCTCGAGATGCGCGCGGTGACGCAGAACCGCCGCATGGCGGCCTCGATGGGCATCGCCACCTCGCGCGTCGACGCGCTGACCTTCGGTCTCGGCTCCGGTATTGCCGGCATCGCGGGCGTGGCGCTGTCGCAGATCGACAATGTCAGCCCCAATCTCGGCCAGAGCTACATCATCGACAGCTTCATGGTCGTGGTGTTCGGCGGCGTCGGCAATCTCTGGGGCACGCTGGTCGGCGCCTTCACGCTTGGCATCGCCAACAAGTTCCTGGAGCCGGTCGCCGGCGCCGTGCTCGGCAAGATCGCGATCCTCGTTCTCATCATCCTGTTCATTCAAAAGCGGCCGCGCGGCCTGTTCGCGCTCAAGGGCCGTGCGGTGGAAGCATGACCCCCCACATGCTGACCAGGTCGCTGGACCGCGGCGCGACGATCTTTCTCGCCATCGTCGCGGCCTGCGGCATCCTCATCCCGCTCTCCAACCTGCTGCTGCCCGCGGGCTCGTTCCTGCAGGTGCCGACCTATCTGGTCGCGCTCTGGGGCAAATATGTCTGCTACGCGATCCTCGCGCTCTCGATTGACCTGATCTGGGGCTATTGCGGCATCCTCTCGCTCGGCCACGGCGCCTTCTTCGCGCTCGGCGGCTACGCGATGGGCATGTACCTGATGCGGCAGATCGGCACCCGCGGCGTCTACGGCAACCCGATCCTGCCCGACTTCATGGTGTTCCTGAACTATTCGAAGCTGCCCTGGTACTGGTACGGCTTCGACATGTTCTGGTTCGCGGCGCTGATGGTGCTGGTCGTCCCCGGCCTGCTCGCCTTCTGCTTCGGCTGGCTCGCCTTCCGCTCCCGCGTCACCGGCGTGTACCTGTCGATCATCACGCAGGCGATGACCTATGCACTGCTGCTCGCCTTCTTCCGCAATGATTTCGGCTTCGGCGGCAACAACGGCCTGACCGACTTCAAGGACATCCTCGGCTTCAACGTGCAGGCCGAGGGCACCCGTGCCGCGCTGTTTGCGCTGAGCTGCCTGGCGCTGATCCTGAGCTTCCTGATCTGCCGCTCCGTCGTGTCCTCCAAGCTCGGCAAGGTTCTGATCGCAATCCGCGACGCGGAATCGCGTAGCCGGTTCCTCGGTTACCGCGTCGAATCCTACAAGCTGTTCGTGTTCACGTTGTCGGCCTGCATGGCCGGCGTTGCCGGTGCGCTCTACGTGCCCCAGGTCGGCATCATCAACCCGAGCGAATTTGCACCCGGCAATTCGATCGAGGCGGTGATCTGGGTCGCGGTCGGCGGCCGCGGTACGCTGATCGGCGCTGCACTCGGCGCCGTCGTCGTCAACTACGCAAAAACGTTCTTCACCTCGGGCATGCTCGCGCCCTACTGGCTGTTCATGCTGGGCGCGCTGTTCATCCTGGTGACGCTGCTGCTGCCGAAGGGCATCGTCGGCACCTTCAATGCCTGGTGGGAGTCGTCAAAAGAAAAACGCACCGCAGCCAGCGCGAGCGCCGCGGCCGAAGATGGCGTCACCGAACCCAAGATGGCGGAGTAGGCGCAATGAACGTCATGGATACCCGCGCGACCTCCGCGATGCTCTATCTCGACGGCGTGCACGTCTCGTTCGACGGCTTCCACGCCATCAACAATCTGTCGCTGACGCTCGCGCCCGGCGAGATGCGCGCCATCATCGGCCCGAACGGCGCCGGCAAGACCACGATGATGGACATCATCACCGGCAAGACCAAGCCCGACGAGGGCACGGTGCTGTTCGACGGCGTCACCGATTTGACGCGTCTGGACGAGACCCGCATCGCCGAGCTCGGCATCGGCCGCAAATTCCAGAAGCCGACCGTGTTCGAGAGCCAGACCGTGCAGGACAACCTCCTGCTCGCGCTCAATGTCGACCACAGCGTCAAGGGCACGCTGTTCTGGCGCGGCAGCAGGGCGGAATCGGAGCGCATCGACAAGGTGCTGGAGACGATCCGCCTCACCGACGCCCGCAACCGGCTCGCCGGCAGCCTCAGCCACGGTCAGAAGCAGTGGCTCGAGATCGGCATGCTGCTGGCGCAGGATCCGAAGCTGCTGCTCGTCGACGAGCCCGTCGCGGGCATGACCGACGTCGAGACCCATCTCACCGCCGAGCTGCTGAAAGAGATCAACAAGACCCACACCGTGATGGTCGTCGAGCACGACATGACGTTCGTGCGCGAGCTCGGCGTCAAGGTCACCTGCCTGCATGAAGGCACCGTGCTTGCGGAAGGAACCATCGACCAGGTCTCGTCCAACGAGCGGGTCATCGAAGTCTATCTGGGGCGCTGAGCGATGCTTGAGGTCAAGGACATCAACCTGTTCTACGGCGCGGCGCAGGCGCTGCGCGGCGTCTCCATCGCCGCAGAGCCCGGCAAGGTCACGTGCGTGCTCGGGCGCAACGGCGTCGGCAAGACCTCGCTGTTGCGCGCCATGGTCGGCCAGTATCCGATCTCCTCCGGCGCGATCGTGCTCGACGGCAGCGACATCACGGGCCTGAAGCCCTATGAGCGGGCGCGCAAGGGCATCGGCTTCGTGCCGCAGGGCCGCGAGATATTTCCGCTGTTGACGGTCGAGGAGAATCTCAAGACCGGCTTCGGCCCGCTCAAGCGCGAGGACAAGCACATCCCGGACGACGTGTTCTCGCTGTTCCCGGTGCTGCAGTCCATGCTCGGCCGGCGGGGCGGCGACCTCTCCGGCGGCCAGCAGCAGCAGCTCGCGATCGGGCGTGCGCTGGTGATGCGGCCAAAGCTGCTGCTGCTCGACGAGCCGACCGAAGGCATCCAGCCGTCGATCATCAAGGACATCGGCCGTGCCATCTCCTACCTGCGTAACCTCGGCAACATCGCCATCGTGCTGGTCGAACAATATCTCGACTTTGCCTGCGAACTCGGCGACAGTTTCGCGGTGATGGATCGCGGCGCGGTGAAGTTCTCCTGCGACCGATCCAATCTCGATCCGGCCGAAATCAGCCGCCAGATGGCGCTGTAATCCGAAAATTTCTGCCGCGGCCGGCTGGGGAGACGGATGCGCAGCGACGCTTTGACGACATCTTCGGTTTTCGAGGCGAACCGCGCCCGCGGCGCGGTGCGCTTCGACGTCCATGCCCGCGATGGGGTGACGCGGCGGGGCGTCTTGCATGAGTCCGGCTCCCTGCGCGTGCGCTTTCCCTCGCCGGAGGGCGAGGGGCTCTCCGGCGTGTTCGTCAACACGGCTGGCGGTGTTGCCGGCGGAGATAGTTTTGACATCGAGATCGCGGCAGGGCAGGGGTCGCGCCTGACATTGACCACCGCTGCGGCCGAGAAGGTCTATCGCGCGCCAGGGGCGGCGGCGCAGCTCAATATCGCCTTGAAGGTCGCCGCAGGCGCGCATCTCGGCTGGCTGCCCCAGGAGACGATCCTGTTCGATCGCGCCCGGGTCCATCGTCGTTTCGACATCGAACTCGACGAGGCCGCCTCGCTTCTGCTTTGCGAGATCGTCGTGTTCGGCCGCACCGCCATGGGCGAGCGGATGGAGCAGGGCGAGTTCTTTGATCGCTGGCGGCTGCGTCGTGGGGGCAAGCTGGTGTTCGCCGAAACCGTCAGGCTCGACGGCAATATCGGTGCAAAACTTGGGCGATCGGCGGTGGCCAAGGGCGGTGCCGCGATCGGCACGGCGCTGATCGTTCCCGGCGACGAGCGGCTGATCGAGCGTATCCGCGAGGCCTCGGAGTCATTCGCCGGCGAGGTCGGAATCTCCGCCTGGAATGGCTTTGCAATGGCGCGGTTCTGTGCCCAAGATGCCGCGCGCTTGCGCGCCGACATGATGGCGGTGCTGGCGCGGACCGGCGCGGCGCTGCCGCGGCTGTGGCTGAGTTGATGGCTGCTGAATTGATGCATTGAACGGAAGAGATGCTGCATGAACCTGTCTCCCCGCGAAAAGGACAAGCTCCTGATCTCGATGGCGGCCATCGTCGCCCGCCGCCGGCTGGATCGCGGCGTCAAGCTCAACTATCCCGAGGCGATCGCGATCATCTCCGACTTCATCCTCGAAGGCGCGCGCGACGGCCGCACCGTCGCCGAGCTGATGCAATCCGGCGCGCAGGTCCTCACCCGCGACCAGGTGATGCCGGGCATTCCCGAAATGATCCACGACATCCAGGTCGAGGCGACCTTTCCGGACGGCACCAAGCTCGTCACCGTGCACGAGCCGATCAGGTAGGAGCGAGAGCATGATTCCCGGCGAACTCTTCATCCAGGACGGCGAGATCGAGCTCAATGCCGGCCGCAAGACCGTGACGCTGACGGTGGCCAACACCGGCGACCGCCCGATCCAGGTCGGCTCGCACTACCATTTCTTCGAGACCAACCCGGCGCTGAAATTCAATCGCAAGAAAGCCCGCGGCATGCGCCTCGACATCGCCGCCGGCACCGCCGTCCGCTTCGAACCCGGCCAGACCCGCGACGTCCAGCTCGTCGCGGTGGCGGGGAAGAAGACGATCTACGGTTTTCGTGGCGACGTGATGGGGAAGCTGTGAGTCATGCTTCCCGCCATCCGCCTTATCTCGGAAGCCGCTGAGCTGGCCGCGCGCCGGCACAATGGCATGGCGCGCAAGGGGCGGGGGAACGAGCCTTACATCAATCATCTCGCGGAGGTCGCGAACCTGCTGGCGACGGCGACCGATGGCGCGGATGCCGAGCTGGTCGCGGCCGGGTGGCTGCACGACGTGATCGAGGACACCGACACCACTCGCGAGGAGCTCGCACAGAAATTCTCTGATCGCGTCGCCTCTCTCGTCGTTGAATGCACCGACGACATGAGCCTGCCCAAGCCAGAGCGGCGACGCCGGCAGATCGTCGATGCACCGAAGAAATCGGCCGGCGCCAAGCTGATCAAGATCGCCGACAAGATCAGCAATATCGGCGCGCGCATTCATTCCGACCCGTCCGCCGAAGAGCGCGACGATCTCGCCGACTACACGGGCTGGGCTGAGCAAGTCGTCGCCGGATGCCGTGGCGGCAATTCGTGGCTCGATGCAAAATTCGACGATGCCGTAAGCGCAGCGAGGGCTTCGCTGTGAACAACCAAAAATTCAAACGCAAACGGGGCTTGTGATGTCCGTCAAAATAAAGCGTTCCGTCTATGCCGACATGTTCGGCCCGACCACCGGCGACAAGGTGCGGTTGGCCGACACCGATCTCATCATCGAGGTCGAGAAGGATTTTACCACCTACGGCGAGGAGGTGAAGTTCGGCGGCGGCAAGGTGATCCGCGACGGCATGGGGCAGTCGCAGGTCACCAACAAGCAGGGCGCGGCCGACACCGTCATCACTAATGCGCTGATCGTCGACCACTGGGGCATCGTGAAGGCCGACGTTGCGATCAAGGACGGCATGATTTCGGCGATCGGCAAGGCTGGCAATCCCGACATCCAGCCGGGCGTCACCATCATCGTCGGCCCCGGCACCGACGTGATCGCGGGCGAAGGAAAAATCCTCACTGCAGGCGGCTTCGACAGCCACATCCATTTCATCTGTCCGCAGCAGATCGAGCACGCGCTGATGTCTGGCGTCACCTCGATGCTCGGCGGCGGCACCGGTCCCTCGCACGGCACGTTCGCCACCACCTGCACGCCGGGACCGTGGCACATGGGGCGGATGATCCAGTCGTTCGACGCCTTCCCGGTCAATCTCGGCATCTCCGGCAAGGGTAACGCGTCGCGGCCTGCCGCCCTGGTCGAGATGATCAAGGGCGGCGCCTGCGCGCTGAAGCTGCACGAGGACTGGGGCACCACGCCGGCTGCGATCGACAACTGCCTGTCGGTGGCCGACGATTACGACGTCCAGGTCATGCTGCATTCCGACACGCTGAACGAATCCGGCTTCGTCGAGGATACGATCAAGGCCTTCAAGGGCCGTACCATCCACGCCTTCCACACCGAGGGCGCCGGCGGCGGTCACGCCCCAGACATCATCAAGGTCGCGGGGCTGAAGAATGTGCTGCCGTCCTCGACCAACCCGACGCGGCCCTTCACCCGCAACACCATCGACGAGCATCTGGACATGCTGATGGTGTGCCACCATCTCGATCCCTCGATCGCGGAAGACCTCGCGTTTGCGGAGAGCCGCATCCGCAAGGAGACCATCGCGGCCGAGGATATCCTGCACGATCTCGGCGCGCTCTCGATGATGTCCTCGGACTCGCAGGCCATGGGCCGACTCGGCGAGGTCATCATCCGGACGTGGCAGACCGCGGACAAGATGAAGAAGCAGCGCGGGTCGCTCGACCAGGACAAAGGCAAGGACAACGACAATTTCCGCGTCAAGCGCTACATCGCCAAGTACACGATCAATCCTGCGATCGCGCACGGCGTGTCGAAGCTGATCGGATCGGTCGAGAAGGGCAAGCTCGCCGATCTCGTGCTGTGGTCGCCGGCCTTCTTCGGCGTCAAGCCGGACTGCATCATCAAGGGCGGCTCGATCGTCGCCGCCCCCATGGGCGATCCCAACGCCTCGATCCCGACGCCGCAGCCGGTGCACTATCAGCCGATGTTCGGTGCCTTCGGCAAGGCGCGCACCACGTCGTCCGTGGTGTTCACCTCGAAGGCGGCGGTCACCGGCGGCCTCGCGCGAAAGCTCGGCATCGACAAGAAGCTCTATGCGGTGCAGAACACCCGCGGAAAAATCTCGAAGAAGAGCATGATCCACAACGACGCCACGCCCAATATCGAGGTCGATCCCGAGACCTACGAGGTGCGCGCCGACGGCGAACTGCTCACCTGCGCGCCCGCCGAGGTGCTGCCGATGGCGCAGCGATATTTCATGTACTGAAATAGCGCCTGGACGCATGCCCCCGGCGCAGGCCCGGGGGGCGGCTTTTCCGGTTTTGCGTTCGACCCCGCCTGGTCTAAGGTCCCGCCCGGTATCTTACCTTAGAAGAAAAGCCGGGAGGATTTCTCGTGATTTACGTCGTTGCCACCTTGACCATCAAGCCCGAGACGCGCGCCGAATTCATTGCGGCCGCCACCGCCTGCATCAAGGAGACGCGGAAGGAGCCCGGCAATATCGCCTATGATTTGCACGAGAGCGTCACCGATCCCGCCAAGATGGTATTCGTCGAGCAGTGGGAGAGCGCCGAGGCGCTGGTGCCGCATCGCGCCATGGAGCACATGAAGACGTTCGGTCGCGTCGCGGTGAAGTGTTTTACGGCGCCGCCGAAGATTGAAGTGATCACGCCCGAGAAGGTCGAGACACGGTAACGGGGTAAAAGCATGATCCGGGCGACGCAGGTTAAGGGACAGCACGGCTTCACGGAGACGCCGGCGGATACGGTGGTGCTCGATTTCGACGACCGGCACCGCCGCCGCATGGCGATGACGGGGACGCGGGGCCTCGAATTCCTGCTCGACCTGGAGAATGCCGTCGCGCTGCGCGGCGGTGATGCGTTAGTGCTGGAGGACGGCCGGCTGGTCGAAGTGGTCGCGGCGCCCGAGCCGCTGCTGGAGATCCGCGGTCGCGATCCGCACCACCTCATTCGCGTCGGCTGGCATCTCGGCAATCGTCATTTGCCGACGCAGATCATGGCCAAGGGCCTGCGCATCCGCCGCGACCATGTCATCGAGGCCATGGTGAAGGGCCTCGGTGCGCGCGTGATCGAGATCGAGGCGCCGTTCGATCCCGAAGGCGGCGCTTACGCCGATGCCGGCCATGCACATGGCCACGACGACCATGCGCATCACGATCACGGCCATCACCACCACGATCATGGCCACGATAACCACGATCATGCCGCGCATGACCACGGCCACGACCATCACCACGACGAGCATTGCGACCACCCCGACCACCACCACGGCCACAAGCATGCTCATGACCACAAATGAGCCGGTGAGTGCCGGTGACCTCGCCGAGCGCGAGGCGGCGGCGCTGTACCGGCTGATGACGTGGCTGTCGCCGGCCTTTCCGGTCGGCGGCTTCTCCTATTCCAGCGGCATCGAATGGGCGGTCGAGGCGGGCGACATCACCGACACCGCGACGCTGGCCGACTGGCTCGACGCCATGCTGGGCGATGGTTCCGGCTTTTGCGATGCGACGTTCCTGGTCCACGCCTATCGCGCCACTGAGTTGGGCGAAGACACCACCTTGAACGATATCGCGGAGCTCGCCGCCGCCTTCGTGCCGTCGCGCGAGCGGCAGCTCGAGACGACCTCGCAGGGCCGCGCCTTCATCGACATCTCCCGTGCCGCGTGGGACGCCAACGGGCTGGATGCCATGGTTGCGGCATGTCGCACGGCACTGGTCTATCCTGTCGCCGTCGGTGTGGTCGCCGCGGTGCACGGCGTGCCGCTGGCGCCGACGCTGCATGCCTTCCTGCATGCGCTGGTTTCGAACTGGATTTCGGCGGCGAGCCGCCTCATTCCGCTCGGCCAGACCGACAGCCAGCGGGTGCTGGTGAAGCTGGAAGCCGCCGTTGCTGCGACCGCCAATCGTGCGTTGAATGCGACATTGAACGACCTCGGCAGCGCGACCTTCCGCGCCGATCTCGCCAGTCTGCGGCACGAGACGCAATATACGCGGCTGTTTCGCTCGTGAGCGGTGCGGCCTTTAATCCATCAAGAGAGAGCGAGTGACATGTCGAAATCTCACGGCCCCTTGCGTGTCGGAATAGGCGGCCCGGTCGGATCGGGCAAGACCGCGCTGATGGACCTGCTCTGCAAGACTATGCGCGAGCGCTATGACATCGCGGCGATCACCAACGACATCTACACCAAATGGGATGCGGAATTCCTCGTGCGCTCGGGCTCGCTGACGCCGGACCGTATCGCCGGCGTCGAGACCGGCGGCTGCCCGCACACCGCGATCCGCGAGGACGCTTCGATGAACCTGGCCGCGGTCGCCGACATGCGCGCAAAATTCCCCGGGCTCGACCTCGTGCTGATCGAGTCCGGCGGCGACAATCTGGCTGCCACTTTTTCCCCGGAGCTCGCCGACCTCACCATCTACGTCATCGACGTGGCGGCCGGCGACAAGATCCCGTCCAAGGGCGGCCCCGGCATCACCCGCTCCGACCTCCTGGTCATCAACAAGATCGACCTCGCGCCCCATGTCGGCGCCTCCCTGGAGAAGATGGAGACGGACGCCAGGCGCATGCGCGGCGCGCGCCCCTTCGTCATGACCAACCTGAAAAAGAGCGAGGGGCTCGACCAGATCGTCGGCTTCATCGAGGCCAAAGGCGGCCTGAAACGGGCGGGCTGACGGCGCGACGACGTGGCGCAGGCGTTTTCCGCCGTTAACGTCTGGGGCAAAAGCCGCATCCGCGGAACAAATTTCGGACACGGCGATTAACTACCTCCGGTGCCCGGAGCAAAGCCTTCATGGCCAGACCATCGGCCGGGCGAATTAAGCTTTTCAGGCGACCGAAGTTGCGTACTGATGCCTCCTCCTTCATTATCTCCGTTACTGGGGTCCACTCTGTTTCGGCACATGGCCGTTCGAGCGGCGTTGATATGCTCCGTGTTTATTGCCGACCTGCTGTTTTCGCCTGAGTAGTCGAAGTGGTCCGGCTGGGTTTTATCATCGGTTTCATCGCCCTGCTCGGAGCCCTGCTCTCCGGGCTCGCGGCCTATCGCGTCCACGACCAGGAGCTGGCACTGGACCGGATCGCGCTGGCGCGCGCGATCGACGTCCATGCGAGCCTGGTCCAGGACCGGCTGACCGAGCGCGAGCTGCTCGCGCGTGTCGCCTCAGGCTTGTTCCGTGCGCCGTCGGTCATCAAGCCGAACATGCTGGAGCCGCTGCGCTCGGCCATCTACGCCTTCAAGACCGATTTCGTGGTCGCCGGGTGGGTCGCCCGGCTGAAGCCGAACGAGCTTCTGCCGGCGGAGGACGCGATCGCGAGCGCCGGCTTCCCCAATCCGCAGATCCGCTCGTATGACGACAAGCCGATCGATCTTGCGAAGGTCACCCAGCCGATCGACGTGCTGATGGACCTCGAGCCGCGCAGCAACGAGACCAAGGCGCTGCCCGGCCGCAGCTACGAGCAGGATCAGGTGCGCAGCGCCATGCTGACGCGTGCGCGTGTCGAGAAGAGGTCGGTCGCCTCGGACCCGGTTCAGTTGCTGCGGGGCGGCGGGCCCATCGGCATCATCGTGGCCGCGCCCGTCATTCCCGAGGGTGCGACCGAGCCGGCCGGCTTCGTCACATTTTCCTACGAGCTCGCCTCCCTGATGCTGACCAATGACGACATGTCGTTGTTCTCTGTCGCGCTGAAGGATCCGCGCAGGGAAGGTGGCGAGCTCGTTGCCAACGACCAGGGCGTGGTCTCGTCACGCATGACGGCCGCGGACGGGCCGGCGCCGTCGGCGACGCGCACGGTGAGCTTTGGCGGGCGCGACTGGCATCTCGGCTACTACGCCAAGACCAATTCGGCGCGGCGCGCCGAGCAGACGGCGATCATCGTGGCGGCGATCGGTTTTGCCATCACCGCGATGGTGTGCGGCCTGTTCGGCTATGTCGCCTACAACAATCTGCGGCTCAGCCGGGAAATCCAGGTGCGGATCGGCTTCGAGCGCCGGCTGACCGCCGTCATCGACGAGCTCAACCACCGGGTCAAGAACATCCTGGCGGTGATCCAGTCGATCGTGACGCGCACGCTGCGCCACGGCTCGGACATCGACGTTGCGCGTGAACTGCTGATCGGCCGCATCCACGCCATGTCCAACGTGGTCTCGCTGCTCAGCGAGAGCCAGTGGCAGGGCGTCAAGCTGAAGGGCCTGTTCGAGGCGCGCGCCATCCCGCATGCCGACCGCATCGCCGTCACCGGCCCCGACATCGCGGTCAGCGCACGCGCCGCGCAGAGCCTGTCGCTCCTGTTCTTCGAGCTCGCCTCGCACTCCGACGAAGGTCTGTCGCTGGTCGGAAAGCATCCGCACATCACCGCGAATTGGACGGTGACGGGCGAGGGGACCGACGAGGTCTTCCATTTCCGCTGGGAGGAGTTCAACACCAGCGAGGCGACGCGCCGCCCGGATTCCGATTTCGGCCTGATCCTGCTCGACCGTGTCGCGCCCGAAGCGCTCGGCGGCACCGCCAAGCGCTACTTCACCGACGCCTCCTACGTCTATGAATTGACGGCGCCGATGGAGACGGTGGTCGACATGTCCGAGCGCGACCGCACGGACAAGATCTCGGCGCCGGTCAGGCCGGTGCGATAGAGGTCGCGCTTCAGATTGTTGTTTTGAGCATGATCTTTTCGGAAAACCGCTTCACACTTTTCCGGATCATGCTCTAACCCTTCGGCCGCAGCACCAGGTCGACCAGATTGCGCGCGTAGGCCGGCGTGATCGGTGCAATGCCGAAGACGTAGCGGTAGAACAGGCTGCCATAGATGGCGTCGTAGAGATCCTCGGGCGCTCCCTCCGCCAGGATGCTGCCATCCGTCTGGCCCGCGGCGATCATCTCGACCAGTGCGTCGCGGCGGAATTGCAGGTAGCGGGCATAGAACAGCTCCGCCGAGCCGGTCTTGGAAATGCATTCGGAGACGACGGCGAGCTGCACCTTGCCGAACTCGCCCTGGAGCGCCTCGGCATAGGCCGCGGCATGGCGGCGTGCGCGCGCCGCGGGGCTGCCGGAGCTCGCAGGCGGCAGCGGCAGCATCTGCGCGGCATGATGAAGGAAGGCGTCGATCAGCAGCGCTTCCCGCGACGGCCACCATTTGTAGATCGTCATCTTGGAGACGCTGGAGTGGCGTGCGACGGTGTCGATGGAGGTGGCGGCAAGGCCGGTGGCGGCCATCAGCGCATAGGCGCTTTCGAGAATGGCGTTGGTGGTCTCGATCGATCGCGGCCGGCCGCGCCGGGGCGCGCTGTCAGCCTCATCACCCCCGCCCTTTGCCATCGCCACGCCCGGTCCCCTCACGCAGAGGCTCCCCGCATAGCGCAGCCACAGGTCTCGGCCTAGCAGAATCGCACGATTATTTGGCTCGAGCGAAGTGGGTACCGGTTCGCGTGAAGAAAACGCGTCAAGACAGGAATCTAGAGCTCCGTTCCGATTAGATCGGAACGGAGCTCTAGGCCTGCTGCCGCAGGGCGGCCGGAAGGTCCTGCCGCCTCGACCACGAGATGTAATAGGCCACAGCCGTCATCGCCGCGAAGCCAACGAGGCTTACCGCGATCTGCATCACCACGAGGTTCGGTCCGGTGATCAGGATGAGATGGCCGGCGAAGGACAGGAACACGGCAACGCAGAACACCGCGAGCCATTCCTCGCCGCATGTGATCACCGCCTGAAGCGGCCGCAACTTCAGGCCGGGGTGGTCGGCCGGAATGAGATGGGTCGCGAGGAAGGCGAGCGCGAGGAAATGGATCACGCGATAGGGCGCGAGGTTTTCCTTGTCTGTCGGCGCGATGCTGTTGACGACGACGTCCGGCAAATAGACGGCCAGCGCGGGCGAATGCCGCATCAAGGTGACCGCCATCGCGAAGATGAGATAGGCACCCGCGAGGATCCGCAGCCAGGACATGCCGTGCAACGCGCGTCCGGAGGCGCCTGTTACGGCGAACCAGCCGCCGAGGACCATCAGCATCTGCCAGCACAGCGGATTGAAGGTCCAGTCCTGGTCCGGATAGACCCGGAAATTCCAGTCGAACCAGCGCGCCGCAACGTACAGCGCGACCGATGCCGCCAGCGTCAGGTTCGGCCGCCGCAACAAACCCCATAGCGCAAACGGAAAGAACGCCATCAGCGGGATCATCAGTTGCAGGAGGTCGAGGTTCAGCGGCTCTTCCTGGAGCACGAGGCCGCGGACCAGGATGCGCAGCGGATGATCGAGAATGCCCGAGATGTTGTATTCGTGGATGATCTCCGGCGCCATCGATTGCGAGGCGACATAGGCGATGGTGTCGATATAGATCACGAAGAGCACGACATAGGCAGCGTAGAGCCGCCAGACGCGGCGGAAGATGCGCGTCGCCGCGACGACGTAACCGCGCTCCAGCGCCATCCTGCCGTGAATGATGGCGACGCCATAACCCACCACGAACACGAACAGGTCAGCGGCGCCGCTGAAGCCGAAATTTCGGAGCGTCAGGAGATTAACGACGTTGTTCGGGATGTGGTCGACGAACACCGACCAGTTGGCAATGCCGAGCGTCAAATACAATCTGGCATCGTGATGGAATGCGGCGAGGTTCGCCTTGACGGACGGTTTCATCGCGGAAAATGACTTTTAGAATCACGGGCGCTGCTTTTAGCGGCAACCGCCCGCCTATCCGAGTAGCGTTTGCGTGAGGGGGGCTGGAATTGTCCAATCTGGCGCAAAATTGCGCATGATCGCCGGATGGAATTCCCGCAAGCTCGCTCGTTCCGCCGACGACGAAATTATCTTAGCGCTTCGACCGCTATTCGGCCGGTTCAGCCGAGGCGTCGTCGGATGCGCCGGCGCGACTCGCCATGATTCCAAGGGCGACGCCGCCGATCGCCAGGATCGGCAGCAGCCGCTTGATTCCGATGGCGCGAACGATCTGGAGGCCCGTCGCGAGCAGCATGGGGTCGGCGAGCATGCTCGAAGCGGCCGACTTCGCGGCGCGCTCGGCGGCGATCCGGGCGCGCTTCCGCATCTCCCGCTTGTAGCCCCAATAGCTCCCCGCCGCGGCAAGCGTCAGCAGGAAGAAGATGCCGGCGCCGGCGAGGCAGGCCTGCACCGGTCCGTAGGTCTGAAGGACCGAGATGAAGGCGGCCGCGCAGAGAAAGCCCGTGGTGATGAAGAGCGCGAGTGCCGCGCCCGCGGCGAGCGATGTCAGGCGGACGGTCGTGCCCGTCGATGCGCTGATGCCGTCGATGATGCGCTGTAACATGGCCTTGCTCCTCAGATCCCCGCAAGCCGGCAGCGACGGCGCAACAGCGCCGCCGTAACAACGTCAAGGTTTTGCGCCCACGCTACCGGCGCCAGGCGACGCCGATCAGGAAGCCGATGCCGAGCGCGAGTCCGACGGTCGCGAGCGGCCGCTGCGTGATGGCATCTTCCAGCGTTTCCTCGATCGAGCCGTAGGCGTCTTGCGCAGCTTCCATCATGGCGCTGCCGCGATCCGACATGTCGTCGACCGCGGAATCCACGCTCTCGCGGGCCTGGCGATAGCCGCGGCGGGCCTGCTTGCTGGTGGAATTGGCAAAGGTGTTGAGCGCGTCGGTGATCTGATCGGTGAGGGCGGCGATATCGCTTTTCACGGCTGCTACATCCTTCTCGAGGCGTTCTCTGGTGGCTTTGTCGGTCCAGTCTCTCATCCCGGTTTCGCCATTGGTTGACATCAGGAGCTCCAAAGCTGTTGGCGGCTGAGATAGCCGGAAAACGTTTCGTGCCCGGGTAAGTTCCGTTCGGGAAACCGGTCATGCCTGCGGCAGCTGCGGCGAATTCTCCGGCAGCAGATGCTCCTTCAGGATCAGCCCGACGATCAGGAGCGGCGACGACAGGAATGCGCCCATCGGCCCCCACAGCCAGGTCCAGAAGGCCAGCGCGATGAAGACGGCAAGCGCGTTCAGGGAAAGCCTGCGCCCGATGATGGTCGGCGTGACGAAGTGCCCTTCCAGGAAGGTGATGCCGCCGAAGGCGAGCCCCGCCATCAGTCCGCCGCCGATGGTCGGGAAGGCGACGAGCCCCACCACGACCAGAATGACGAACATCGCGACCGGTCCGATGATCGGGATGAAGTTGAGCGCCGCCGCAAGCGCGCCGAGCCCGGCCGGATTGGGCATGCCGGTGATGGCGCAGATGAGACCGGTTGCGATGCCCACGCCGACGTTGATCAGTGTCACCGTCAAAAGATAGTTGCCGAGATGGACCTCGATCTCGTTGAGGATCCGCAGCGTGCGCAGCCGCGCATCGCGATCGCCGAAATTCATGATCAGCGCCCGCCGCAGGTCGCGCCAGCTCGCGATGAACAGGATCAGGGTGGCGAAGAACAGTAGGAATTCGGCGAAGGTCGGCGACAGGAATTCCAGCGTCGGTTGCACCCATTCGGCTTTCGGCAGCGGAAGGCTTGGCAGCCCCTCGGAGCCGCCCACCATCGTCTGCAACTCCTTCCACAGCGCCAGCGGCCGGTCGAAGACGTGCATCTTCTCCTTCAACTGCGCGCCCAATTCCGGCAGGCGCGAGCTCCACTCCATCGCTGGCACGGCAATCAGCGCGACGACGAAGGCGACCACCGTCGTCACCGCGATCACGATCAGCACGGCGCCGAGGGCGCGCGGCACATGCCGCCGCTCGAGAAAGCTGGCGGCCGGCGACAACATGGTGCCGGCGACGACCGCCATCACGACCGGGAGGAAGAACGCCCTGGCGACGTAGAGCACCGCGACCACGGCAATCAGAAACAGACCGGCGAGCGTAAAGGCGACAAACTCGGTGCGGCGGATCACCGGCGGCAGCTCGACATGGCTGTCGGGAAGCGGGTCGCCCTCGTTGTTGCCGGAAATCAGACGTTCAGTGGGAAGGACGCGCACAATATCTCCTCCCGCACGGAAGCCTCCGCGCGCCCATTGTTGGCAGTAGAACGTCCGGGCGGACGTTCCGGTTCCATCGCGGTTTCGTGAAGTTTTGCTCGCTTGACTGTGACCTCGCTGCCGCAACGAGCGGTGGAACTTGAGTCAGTCCAGCTGCGTTTGTTGGGAGCCGCATCACCTGATGCACATCCAACGGGGCAGCACATGACAAGGTTCTCTCCAGTCCGTCGCCGCTTCTCGCTGCGCGCCACCACCGCCATTGCCTTCGCGACAGCATTGCTGACCGTGCCCTTCGCGGCACAGGCCCAGACGCTCGGCTACGCGCCGATGCAGCCGCAGGGATATCCGCAGGACCCGAGCTATTCGCGGGGTTATGTCAACGCGGCGCCGCAGGCCGCCGACGAGGATGCCGCGCTGCCCGACCGGCTGCGCAAGCAGATCGTCAGCTTCGACCGGAACGAGCCGGCCGGGACCATCGTCATCGATACCGGCAACACTTACCTCTATTACGTGCTCGGCAATGGCCGCGCGATCCGTTACGGCGTCGGCGTCGGCCGACAAGGTTTCACCTGGGCCGGCGTGCAGAGCGTCAGTCGCAAGGCCGAGTGGCCGGACTGGCATCCGCCGGCCGAGATGATCGCGCGTCAGCCTTATCTACCGCGCTTCGTCGCCGGCGGTCCCGGCAATCCGCTCGGCGCACGCGCGATGTATCTCGGTTCGAGCGAATACCGCATCCACGGCACCAACGATCCCACCACGATCGGCAAGTTCGTGTCCTCTGGTTGCATTCGCATGACCAACGAGGACGTCACGGACCTGTTCAGCCGCGTCAATGTCGGCGCCAAGGTGGTGGTGCTGCCGAAGAACGCCCCGCTGATGGCCAAGGGGTACGACAAGGGCGGCGACCCGGTACGCAAGCGCCCGCCGGTGACGACGCTGCCTTCGGGACGGCAGGCGCTGAACATCACGACGTCGGCAGTGAACTGATGGGCGAGGTCATATGAACAGACGTTCGATCGGCAAACTGGCCGGCGGCGCGGCGGCGTGCTTCGCCGTCGCCTCGCTCGGCCTCGCGTTGACGCCGTCGGCGCATGCGGAAGACTTCTTCTCGGCGCTGTTCGGCGGCTTCCGCGCGCGCTCCGCGCCGGAGATCCGCATGCCGTTCCCGACCGATGACATGCCGCGCTACGACACGCCGCGCCAGCGGACCTCTTATGGCGGCGGCATCGCCTATTGCGTGCGCAGCTGCGATGGCCGCTACTTCCCGGCGCAAGGAAACGACGCCGAAAGCAAGGCGAAATCCTGCAAGAGCTTCTGCCCGACGTCGGAAACCTCGCTGGTCTATGGCAGCAACATCGACGACGCCACGACGGACAAGGGAAAATCCTATTCCGACCTGCCCAACGCGTTCCGCTTCCGCAACGAGATCGTCGCGGGCTGCACGTGCAACGGCAAGGATCCGGTCGGACTTGCCCAGGTCAAGGTCGAGGACGATCCGACCTTGCGCAAGGGTGACATCGTCGCGGGCAGCGATGGCCTGGTGGTCGCCAACCGCAACGCCAACGACCGCCGCGGCGTCGCGATGAATTTTTCGCCGCTGCCGGATTCGGTGCGCGCCAGGTTCCGCCAGGTGCCGGTGGTCGCGAAGGAGTAGGGGCGGTGCGGCCTCAAGTAGGTTGCGGCGCTAGCGCCTCGATCTCCAGTGTCGTCCCGGACAAGCGGAGCGCAGATCCGGGATCCATAACCACAGGAAGCGGTTTGACGAAGGCACGTGGTTAGCAGCTCGCGCGCGACAACTTCTCCCTGTGGTTATGGGTCCCGGCGTTCGCCGGGACGACACTGAAGGTGTAGCGGCAGCTTTCTATCCAATCCGCAAGTCCTACGCCGCGCGGATCTTCCCCAGGAAGTCGCTGACCTGCTGGCCGAGCTGGCGGCTCTGCGTCTCCAGCGTTTCCGAGGCCTGCTTGACGTTGTCCGCCGCACCGGCGGCAGCATCCGCGTCGGCCTTCACGCCGGTGATGTTGTCCGAGACGTTCCTGGTGCCCTGCGCCGCAAATTGCGTGCTGCGCGTGATCTCCTGGGTCGCCGCGCCCTGCTCCTGCACGGCGGCGGCAATCGCGGTCGCGACCTCGTTCACTTCGCCGATGATGCCACCGATGGTCTGGATCGCGTTGATGGCGTCGCTCGCCACCCTCTGAATGTCGGCGATCTGCCCGGAGATTTCCTCGGTGGCTTTTGCGGTCTGGCTGGCCAGCGATTTCACCTCGGAGGCGACGACCGCGAAACCGCGCCCGGCTTCGCCCGCACGTGCGGCCTCGATCGTGGCGTTGAGCGCGAGCAGATTGGTCTGCGCCGCGATGGTGTTGATCAGGCCGACGACCTCGCCGATGCGTCCTGCGGACTGCGCCAGCCCTTGCACCGTGCCGTCGGTCTCGCGGGCCTGGTTGACGGCGCGGCTGGCAATGCCCGCGGCGTGCGCCGCCTGCTGGCTGATGTCGTTGATCGAGGCAGACAGCTCCTCGGCCGCGGCGGCGACGCTGTCGACGCTCATGGAGGCGTCGTTGGAGGCCTTGCCGGCGACCTGGACGCGGTCGTTGGTCTGGCGCGACACCGCGGAGAGGTCGCCCGAGGTCTTGCGCATCTCGCCGGACGCTTCGCTCAGTTCGCCGAGCGTCTTGCGCACCGCGCCCTCGAACTCGCCGACATAAGTCTCGACGGCGCGCTGGCGCGCGGCCGCGCCGACATTGCGCTCGCGCTCATGCTCTTCGATCTTGAGCTTCTCGGTCGCCTGCTGCTTGAAGGTTTCCAGCGCGCCGGCAAGCGCGCCGATCTCGTCCTGGCGGTCGAGATAGCCGCTGTCGACGGCAAGGTCGCCGCCGGCGACCTTGAGCATGGCGTCGCGGATGGTGTTGAGGGGATGGATGACGCGGCGGCTGACCAGCATGACCGCGCCGACGGCGAGGCCGATGGCGAGCGCCAGGAGTGCAAGCTGCACGATCAGCGCGCGCTGTGCGGTACTGCGCTGCTCCTGCGTGTAGCTCCGGGCGGCGTCGAGCGCGGCTTCGGCCACCGCGACCGCACTGGCCATACGGCCGACCGTGAGCGGGCTCCACTGGTTGGCCGTCAGCTCGGCCTTCTCACCCTTGACCAGGGTGTCCGCGAGACGGTCGCGCAGGGTGAGATATTGCGGCTCGAAATAAGCGGTCTTGGCCGTGGTCATGGCGGATGCGAGCGCGGGCGGCAATTGCATGCCCGAGGTCGACAATTCCAGCGCTTTCCACATCGCGGCCGTACCGCCGACAAATTGGGTATAGTTGTAGCGGCCCTCCGGCGAGATCTTGCCGGCCGCAAGTCCGGTCGAGACGATCAGTGAGGCCTCGCCCGCGGTGTTGCGGAGCAGCCAGGCGCTCTGCTTGATCGACAGCAGCTGGTCGATCACGGCATCCTGGTGGTTGACGGTGGCGGCGAGGACGCCCGAGAGCTTGTCGAGCACGTCGAGCAGCCCCTGCGTCGTCTCCATGTATTCCTTGGTCAGGCCGGCGCGGCGCTGGTCCTTCGGTTTGGCAACATCCTCCCAGAACTGCTTCTGCTCTTCGCCCAGCAGCTTGTAGAGCCGCGCGAGCTCAGGCACCAGCGCGCCCGATTGCGGGAAGTCGATGCTCGGCAGCAGCTCGAGCGCGCGGGCCATCGCCGGCATCTGGGCATCGCGCAGCGCGCGCAGATATCTCTCGATCTCGGAGTCCATCGGCTCGGTCGCGTTCAGCAGCCGGGACGTGGTCGAGCGGTCGGTGCGCAGATTGTGCATCGCCTTGAACAGATCGGCGGAGGCGTCGGCGATCTGCGAGATGCGGTTGGCGGTCTTGAGGCGGTCCCAGGAGGCGTAGGCGGTGAGCGAGAGTGCAATCACCACACAGACCGACGTGATGGCGATCACCGCCTTCAGCAGCGCGGACACGGTCAGACGATTCAGCATCGAAGCCCCCCAAAATTCCCATTGCAAAGTTCGTCAAGACGCCCCGGCAACATCAAAACGGAGGGGCAGGCAGATCGGCAATCGCATGCCGTTTGCGGCGCATCACCCAAACGGTTTCTGCATCTGAAACGAAAAGGGTAAAGTTTTAGGCAGGCCGGCTGATCGTAGAAGTACGTATTTACTAGAAGTTGCAGTGGGTTGCGGTGATGGAACCTGCGCGGGAGATGGGCGTTAGAACACCGTCAGACAATTTGCCTGAAGGGGGGTCCTTGCGATGCTGGTCGGCGTACTCGTCACCTTTCTCGTCGTCATTCTCGTGCTCTATCTCATCAACATGCTGCCCATGGACGGTCGCGCCAAGCAGATCGCGCGCGTGGTCGTCATCATCATCGGCGTCGTGTCGCTGTTGAAATATCTGACGGTGTTTTAGCGGGATGGGGCGTGTAGCCCGGATGGAGCGCAGCGAAATCCGGGGGCCTGCCCCAAGCAACGCCGGTCCCGGATTGCGCTGCGCTCCATCCGGGCTACGGCCCGAAAACAAAAAAGCCCCGGCGCGAGCCGGGGCTTTGGTGTTTGAATGATCGGGCTTTAGCCCGCAGCCTTGGCCTCGCGGCGGCGCGCGGTGAGGATGTATTCGGTGTAGCCGTTCGGCTGCGTGCGGCCCTTGAAGATGAGGTCGCAGGCGGCCTTGAAGGCGACCCCGTCGAAGGCGGGCGCCATCGGCTTGTAGATCGCGTCGCCCGCGTTCTGCTTGTCGACGACGACGGCCATGCGCTTGAGCGATTCCATCACCTGCGCCTCGGTGATGACACCCTGGTGCAGCCAGTTGGCGAGATGCTGGCTCGAGATGCGCAAGGTGGCGCGGTCTTCCATCAGGCCGACATCGTGGATGTCAGGCACCTTGGAGCAGCCGACGCCCTGGTCGATCCAGCGCACGACGTAACCGAGAATGCCCTGGCAGTTGTTGTCGATCTCCTGCTTGACGTCGTCGGGCGCCCAGTTCGACTTCGACACCGGAATGGTGAGGATGTCGGACAGCTTCGCGCGCGGACCGCCTTTGGTGAGTTCCTGCTGGCGCGCGGTGACGTTGACCTGGTGATAGTGCAGGGCGTGCAGCGTCGCAGCGGTCGGCGACGGCACCCAGGCGGTGGTGGCGCCGGCCTGCGGATGCGCGAGCTTCTGTTGCAGCATGTCCGCCATCTTGTCGGGCGCGGCCCACATGCCTTTGCCGATCTGGGCGTGGCCGGGCAGGCCGTCGATCAGGCCCATGTCGACGTTCCAGTCCTCATAGGCCTTGATCCAGGCCTGCGCCTTCATCTCGTTCTTGCGGATCATCGGGCCCGCTTCCATCGAGGTGTGGATCTCGTCGCCGGTGCGGTCGAGGAAGCCGGTGTTGATGAACATGATGCGCTTGGAGGCGCGCTGGATGCAGGCCTTGAGGTTGACGGTGGTGCGCCGCTCCTCGTCCATGATGCCGACCTTGAGCGTGTTCTCGGGCAGCGAGAGCATCTTCTCGACGCGGTCAAAGATCTCGCAGGTCAGCGACACCTCGTCCGGGCCATGCATCTTCGGCTTGACGATATAGGCAGATCCGGTGCGGCTGTTCTTGACCTTGGAGTTGCCCTTGATGTCGTGAATGGCAAGAAGCCCTGAGACGGCAGCGTCGAGCAGGCCTTCCGGAATCTCCTCGCCCTTCTCGTCCAGCACGGCGTCGGTGAACATGTGGTGACCGCAATTGCGCATCAGCAGCAGGCTGCGGCCGTGCAGCTTGACCTCGCCCTTGCCGTCAGGCGTCTTGTAGCTGCGGTCGGCATTGAGCGAACGGGTCAGCGTTTTGCCGCCCTTCTCGAAATCGGCCGAGAGCGTGCCGTTCATCAGGCCGAGCGTGTTGCGATAGACCAGCACCTTGTCCTCGGCGTCGACCGCGGCGACCGAGTCCTCCATGTCGAGGATGGTCGAGACTGCGGATTCCATGATCATGTCGGCGACGCCGGCCGGGTCGTCCTTGCCGATCGTGCTGCTGCGGTCGATCTTGACCTCGACGTGCAGGCCGTTGTTGGTGAGGAGCACGGCGGACGGCGCGGCGGCATCACCCTGGAAGCCCGCGAATTGCGCGGCGTTCTTCAGCGCCGTTGCGTTGCCGCTCTTCAGCTTCACCGCGAGCTGGCCCGCGACGACGCTGTAGGCGGTGACGTCGGTGTGGCTGCCGGTCGCCAGCGGCACGGCGGCATCGAGGAACGCCTTGGCCTTGGCGATCACCTTGTCGCCGCGCGCCTTGTTGTAGCCCTTGCCGCTCTCGGAAGGATCGTGCGGAATCGCGTCGGTGCCGTAGAAGGCGTCATAGAGCGAGCCCCAGCGCGCGTTCGCCGCGTTCAGCGCATAGCGCGCGTTGGTGAGGGGCACGACGAGCTGCGGGCCGCAGATCTTGCCGATCTCTTCGTCCACATTGGCGGTCTCGACCTTCTGCGTCGCCGGCTCGGGGACGAGATAGCCGATCTCCTTCAGGAACGCGGTATAGGCATCGAGGTCGAACGCCTTGCCCTTGTTGGCACGGTGCCAGTCGTCGATCTTGGCCTGCAGCGTGTCGCGCACGGCGAGCAGCGCGCGGTTCTTCGGCCCCAGATCCTTGATGATGGCGGCGACCCCGGCCCAGAACGCATCCGGCGCGATCGCCGTTTTCGGGGCCGCTTCCTTGGCGATGAAGTCAAACAGGACGGGAGCGATCTTCAATCCGTGGGCGTCGACGCGTTTCATGATGGGCTTTCTTGTTGGAAATGGCTGTTTTTTGGCTGCTTTTGACCCGACAGCAGCAAAATGCGCCCATAGGGGGCGGCTTTCAGGGCCTATTAGCCTCAAAATCGGGGCCGTGAGAAGGCCTCCAAAAGTTGTCAAAATGTCAAGGCGAGGTGTGCGGCCCGACGCACCGTTGTCATTCCCCGCGAAGGCGGGGAATCCAGTACGCCGCGGCTTCTCCGTGACCCAACGCTGTTTCTGGAATACTGGGTCGCCCGGTCAAGCCGGGCGACGACAGCCGGGGAAAATAGGACGGCCTCAAATATTCGCGGCGAGGTCCACGAGCTCGTCGAACAGCACGCCGGTGGTCTTCAGCATCCGTTCGATCTCGTCAGCAGCGTCCGCAACCGTGCGGGCCGACGTGTCGATCACGAGCTCGGCAGCCTCGGGTCGCTCGTAGTCGTTGCCGATGCCGGTGAACGACGCCAGCGCGCCGGCGCGGGCCTTCTTGTAATGGCCCTTGGGATCGCGATCCTCGCAGACCTCTGCCGGCGTCGCGACGTGGATCTCGCGGAACGCGGTGTCGGCGATGCGTCGCGCGGTCGCGCGGTCCTCGCGGGCCGGCGAGACGGCGGCGACGATCGCAATGTGGCCGTTGCGGGCGAGATGGGTCGCGACCTCCGCGAGGCGGCGGATGTTCTCGCTGCGGTCGGCGGCGGAGAAGCCGAGATCGTTGTTGAGCCCGGCGCGCAACGTGTCGCCGTCGAGCAGGATCGGCGAGCCGCCATTGGTGAACAGCCGACGTTCCAGCGCCTTTGCCAACGTCGATTTGCCGGACGCCGGCAGGCCGGTGAGCCAGACCACCGCGCCGTTGTGGCGGTAGCGCGCGGAGCGTTCGTCGGGCCGCAGCGCCGATTCCACCGGCACGATGTCGACCGGCACGGCGCGCTGGCCGGCATCGACCGACAGCACGAGACCACCGCCGGCGATGCGCCCCGAAACCTCGATCACGAGACGGCCGGTCCGCGGATTCTCGGTGTAGGGATCGGCGGCAATCGGGCTCGAAAGGGAAATGTCGATCTCGCCGACATGGTTGCGGCCGATCGCCTTGTTCTCGACGCTCGACAGCTCGCCGGGATCGACCGCCTTCTCGATGGCGACGACGGTGGCGCGGCTCTCCTTCGGGCCGCAGCGGACCAGCAGCTGGTCGCCCTTGGCGAGCGGCTTGTCGTGCAGCCAGAAGATGCGCGCGCGCAGACGGCGGGTCTCGCGCGGTGCGGAGCCGACATGCGCGACGATGTCGCCGCGCTCGATGAACAATTCGCGGTCGAGCGTGATGCCGACCGAGCGGCCCGCGCCCTGCCGTCCCGCGACCGGCGTTACCGGCCAGCTTTCGACCGTCTTGATCCTGGCGATCTTGCCGGCCGGCATGATCACGATCTCGTCGCCGGCAATGAGGCTGCCGGATTCGATGCGGCCCGCGACGATGCGGCGGTCGTCGAACTTGTAGATCGCCTGCACCGGCAGGCGCAGGGCGAGGGCTTCCAGCGGACGCGCCGGCTCGAGCTGGTCCAGCGCCTCGACCACGGTCGGACCCTTGTACCAGCTGATGCGGTCGGTGCGCTCCGCGACGCCGTCGCCGTCGCGGGCCGAGATCGGGATCACGGCCGTCGGCGTCACGCCGAGGCCCTGCAAATGCGCCGAGATCTCGTCGCTGATTTCTTTGAAGCGCTCGGCGCTGAAATCGACGCGGTCCATCTTGTTGACGACGATCGCGACCTGCTTCACGCCAAGCAGGTGCAGCAGATAGCCGTGCCGCCGGGTCTGGTCGCGCACGCCTTCGAGCGCATCGATGATCAGCACCGCGCCGTCAGCCTGCGAGGCGCCGGTGATCATGTTGCGCAGGAATTCGGCATGGCCCGGCGCGTCGATCAGCACGATGTCGCGCGAATTGGTGCGGAAGCGGATCTGCGTGGTGTCGATGGTGATGCCCTGGTCGCGCTCGGTCTGGAGCGCGTCGAGCAGAAACGACCATTCGAACGGCATGCCGCGCCGCGCGCTGACGGCTTTCAGCATCTCGAGCTTGCCGTCGGGCAGGCTGCCGGTCTCGTGCAGCAGGCGCCCGACCAGCGTCGACTTGCCGTGATCGACATGGCCGACGATGACGATGCGGACCTGCGGACGCGTGGTGCCGTTCGGAGTGGCGGGCGAAGCGGGGGTGACGATCATGTTCATAGCCGCGTTGCGTCCTTGAATCAGAGATAGCCGGCGACGCGCAGACGCTCGAAGGCGTCCTCGGTCTCGTGGTCGAGCGCACGGCCGGCGCGCTCCGGCACCTTGGTCTGCTCGAGCTCGACCAGGATCTCGTCGATGGTCGACGCGGTCGACGCGACCGGATTGGTGATGTCCTGATCGCCCAGCGAGCGATAGCGCTTGCCGTCCTTGGCGAGATACAGCGGGATGATCGGAATGTTCTCGCGCTTGGTGTAGGCCCAGATGTCGGCCTCGGTCCAATGCAGGATCGGATGGATGCGCAAATGCGCGCCTTGCGGCGGCGAGGCGTTGAAATGGTCCCAGAACTCCGGCGGCTGATCGCGCACGTCCCAATTGCCTTCGAGCCCGCGCGGCGAGAACACGCGCTCCTTGGCGCGCGTCGCCTCTTCGTCGCGGCGGATGCCGGCGATCAGGCCGTCAAAGCCGAATTTGGCGAGCGCCATCTTCAGACCTTCGGTCTTGCGCGCAGCGGAACGGGCCGCCGGCGGCAGCGTTGGGTCGACGGCATCGATCGGCGGGCAGGGTTCGACGCGCAGGTCGAGCTCCCACTCTTTCCCGTAGTGATCGCGGAAGCGATACATCTCCGGAAACTTCTTGCCGGTATCGACGTGGAGGGCCGGGAACGGCAGCCGGCCGAAGAACGCCTTGCGCGCCAGCCAGATCATGACGTTGGAGTCCTTGCCGAGCGACCACAGCAGGGCGATCTTCTTCAGGCGGCCGAAGGCCTCGCGGAAAATGTAGATGCTCTGCGCCTCAAGCTGGTCCAAATGGTCCATGCTGGGGGCGGTCAGCCCGACGGGAATTTGCTCGGAAACGGGAGCCCGGAAGTCCCGTCCATCTGCACCGGAATCGGTCCTGAGAAGATGCATCTCTGCCACTTTGCGTTTGGAGGCGAATTTTCTATAGTTGCGGTGCAGAAGAGAAGAAAAAATTTTCTCTTTGCACGCTCGAAACGACACATATATAGAAAATAATTCCAGTCAACCCCGGATGTGGGGGAAGCGAGTATCGCATGCGGTTCTTGCCGGTGTTCCTCGATCTCAAGGCCGGTCCGGTGGTCCTCATCGGCGCGGGTGAGCTTTTGCGCGCCAAGCTGCGCGTGCTCGCTGCTGCCGGTGCGCGCATCCGCGTGCATGCGATCGACGGCAATCAGGACCTGAGCCTCAGTTCCGAAGACGCTGCGCGGGTTGAAATCGCCACTGGCGATCCGCTCACCGCCGATCTCTCGGGCGTCATTGCCATCGTTTGCGCCGGCGCGGGCGATGTCGGCGTTGCCATGTCGGCGCGCGCCAAGGCGCTCGGCCTGCCCGTCAACGTCATGGACGATCTCGAACATTCCAGCTTCATCTTCCCGGCGATCGTCGATCGCGGTGATGTCGTGGTCGCGATCGGCACCGGCGGCACCTCGCCGGTGGTGGCGCGGCGCGTGCGCGAGAAGATCGAGGCGCTGCTGCCGGCCCGCATCGGTGAGCTCGCCGAGTTCATCGGCGGCTTCCGCAAATCCATCAACGAGCGCATCGCCGAGTTTCCGCTGCGCCGCCGCTTCTGGGAGCGCGTCATCGACGGTCCGATCGGCGCGTCTGTGCTCGCGGGCCGCAAGGGCGAGGCCGACGCCGCGATCAGGGCGATTTCCGATCCGTCCGCGTTCGCGCGTGCCGACAAGCCGGAAGGCTCCGTCGCGCTGGTCGGCGCTGGGCCCGGCGATCCCGACCTTCTCACCATCAAGGCGCTGCGCGCGCTCCAGGATGCCGACATCGTCTTCCATGACGAACTGGTCTCCCCTGAAATTCTCGACCGCATCCGCCGCGACACCACGCGCGTTCCGGTCGGCCGCCGCGTCGGCAAGCCCGGCATCGGCCAGGACGCCATCAACAAGCGCATGATCGAGGCCGCGCAATCCGGCCAGCGCGTGGTGCGGCTGAAGGGCGGCGACCCCTTCGTGTTCGGCCGCGGCGGCGAAGAGGTCGAAGCGCTGCGCGCCGCTGGTATCGCCTATTCGATTATTCCCGGCATCACTGCCGGGCTCGGCGGCGCCGCCGATTTCGAGGTGCCGCTCACCTACCGTCATGAAGCGACCCGCATCACCTTCCTCACCGCGCACAAGGCGCGCGATGCCGAGAACGTGGACTGGTCGACGCTGACCGACACCAAAATGACCGTCGTGGTCTACATGGGCATGACCGCGGCCCCCGCGATCCGCGAAGGCTTGTTCGCGGCCGGCCGTTCGCCCGAGACGCCCGTCGGCGTGTTCGCCCGCGTCACGCGGCCGGACGCACAAGGCGCGATCGGCACGCTGCGCGACCTGCCCGAGCTCGTGCGGCGGACCCATGGCGGTCCCGCCATCCTCATCATCGGCGACGTAGTCCGGCATACCGGTTCACTTCGCCGCGAAACACCCAAACAAATCATCTCTGACCTCCTGGATGCTGCCGAATGACCTCTCCCTTGCAAAAGAAACTTAAAATCAGCGATTCCTCCGTCGTGACCGCTAACCGTACCTGGGATGGCGTCGTGGTCTACCGCACTGCTGCCAAGGGCTGGTCGGCTGACCTCGCAGACGCCGCGATCGTGCGAAACTCCGATGAGGCGAAAGCGTTGCTCGCCGAGGCCGTGGCCGATGACGTCGGCGCGATTGGTCCCTATATCGCTCCGGTCCAGATCGGCGAGGACGGCAAGATCGTGCCCGGAAATCTGCGCGAGCAGATCCGCCGCGATGGCGTGACCATCGACTTGCCGGTTTAATCGCAGGTCGGGCTGTAAGGCACTTTAATCATGTACGCTTACGACGAAATCGATCGCACGCTGGTCAACGAGCGCGTCTCGGAATTCCGCGACCAGGTGCAACGCCGTCTCTCGGGCGAGTTGACCGAGGACGAATTCAAGATGCTGCGCTTGCAGAACGGCGTCTATCTGCAACTGCACGCCTACATGTTCCGCGTCGCGATTCCCTACGGAACGCTGGCGTCGAACCAGTTGCGGCAGCTTGCCCATGTCGCGCGCAAATATGACCGCGGCTACGGCCATTTCACCACGCGCCAGAACATCCAGTTCAACTGGATCAAGCTTTCGGACCTGCCGGATGCGCTGGCCGATCTTGCCGACGTCGGCATCCACGCGATGCAGACCTCCGGCAACAACATGCGCAACGTAACCTCGGATCAGTGGGCCGGCGTCGCGCCGGGCGAGATCGAGGATCCCCGCATCTGGTCGGAGCTGATCCGCCAGCACACTACGTTGCATCCGGAATTCTCGTTCCTGCCGCGCAAGTTCAAGATCGCGATCACCGCTTCGGATCACGACCGCGCTGCGATCAAGGTCCACGACATCGGCCTGCGGCTGATCAAGAACGAGAAGGGCGAAACCGGCTTCGAGGTGCTGGTCGGCGGCGGTCTCGGCCGCACGCCGTTCATCGGCAAGACCATCAAGCACTTCGTCCACGGCCGCGATCTCCTGAGCTATATCGAGGCGATCCTGCGCGTCTACAACCAGTACGGACGCCGCGACAATATCTACAAGGCGCGCATCAAGATCCTGGTGCACGAGCTCGGCATCGAGAAGTTCTCCCGCGAGGTCGAGGAGGAGTGGCAGCATATCCGCAACTCCTCGCTTCAGATCGACGACGAGGTGATCGAGGACATCCGCTCGCGCTTCATCTATCCGGCTTATGAGAAGCTGCCGCACATGCCGGACGAGCTGCGCCAGGCCGCGGCCGATCCCGATTTCGAGGCGTGGCGCAAGAACTCGGTCGCCGCGCACAAGAACCCGGGCTACTCCATCGTCACGATCTCGCTGAAGCCGATCGGCGCGCCTCCGGGCGATGCCACCGCCGAGCAGATGGATGCGCTGGCCGATCTCGCCGACAAATATTCCTTCGGCGAGATCCGCGTCGGTCATGAGCAGAATTTGGCGCTGCCGCATGTTGCCAAGCGCGACCTGCCGGCGCTGTGGAAGGCGCTCGACAAGCTTGGGCTGGCGACGCCGAACGTCAACCTGATCACCGACATCATCGCCTGCCCGGGGCTCGACTATTGCTCGTTGGCCAATGCGCGCTCGATCCCGATCGCGCAGGAGCTGACGCGGCGCTTTGCCAACCATGAGCTCGCCAATCTGATCGGGCGGCTGCATATCAACATCTCCGGCTGCATCAATGCCTGCGGCCATCATCATGTTGGCCATATCGGCATTCTCGGTGTCGAGAAGAACGGCGAGGAGGTCTACCAGATCACCATCGGCGGCCGTGCCGACGAGAGCGCCGCGCTTGGCAATCTGATCGGCCCCGGCGTCAAGTTTGACGAGGTCGCTGACGTCGTCGAGGACATCGTGGAAGCCTATCTGGCGCTGCGCGAGCGGCCGGAGGAGCTGTTCGTCGACACGGTGAAGCGCCTCGGCGTCGAACCCTTCAAGGAGCGCGTCTATGCCACTCGTTAACGGCGGAAAAATCGCCGACGACAGCTTCGCCAAGCTTGCCGTCGACACGCCGCTGCCCGAGGGCGGCGACATCCTGGTGCCGGCCGAGCGCTTCCTCAGCGATGCGGACGCGCTGCTCAAGCGCGGCGGCAAGGTCGGCGTGATCTGGCCGAACAATCGCGATATCGCCGAGCTCGTGCCCTATCTCGGCAAGATCGCCGTCGTCGCATTGGTGTTCCCGAGCTTCCGCGATGGCCGCGCCTACAGCCAGGCGCGCCTGCTGCGCGAGCGCTATAATTATCGCGGCGATTTGCGTGCCACCGGCCAGGTGCTGCGCGACCAGTTCGTGTTCATGCTGCGCGCCGGCTTCGATTCCTTCGAGGTCAAGAAGCAGGCCGACGCGGAAGCCTTCATGCAGACCGCGAAGCGCTATTCGGTGTTCTATCAGCCGACCGGCGACGGCCGCATCACCGCGCTGCACAGGCGAATGCAGCTGCGTCACTCCGAAGGTGTCGGCACGTGAACGCAATCGCGCCCCAGGTCGCTTCAGTGTCCGTGTCTGCGCTGCCCTCGGCGGAGGAGCTCGATCGTGCGCTGCGCGATGCTTCGCCCGCGGAGGTCATCGCCGCGGCGTTGAAGGCGGTCGGGCGCGAGAAGCTTGCGCTGGTGTCGTCCTTCGGCACGGAATCGGCGACGCTGCTGAAGGTCATGGCCGACGTCGATCCGGCGATCCCCGTGATCTTCCTCGACACCGGCTGGCTGTTCGAGGAGACGCTGGCCTATCGCGATACGCTGATCGCGGAACTCGGCTTGAAGGACGTCCGCTCGATCAAGCCTGCCGAGGAGACGCTGTCGCGCGAAGATCCCGACCGCGACCTCTGGTTCTCCGATCCAGACGCCTGCTGCCGCATCCGCAAGGTCGAGCCGCTGGCGCGTGCGCTGAAGCCGTTCGATGCGTGGCTCAATGGCCGCAAGCGCTTTCAGGGCAATGCGCGCACCGACATTCCGGTGGTCGAGGATGATGGCGCGCGGTTGAAGTTCAACCCCTTCGCCAATGTCTCGCGCGAGGAACTCGAAGCCATTTTCGTCCGCGCCAAATTGCCGCGTCATCCGCTGGTGGAGTCCGGTTTCCTGTCGGTTGGGTGTATGCCTTGCACCAGCAGAACGGCCGAGGGCGAGGATGCACGCGCCGGTCGCTGGCGCGGCCGAGCCAAGACAGAATGCGGCATCCACACGATGAAGACTTCGTAGCACAGTCGAGCTGTCCGGCTACGAACAAGAAAATCCGGTTCCGTTGACTTGAGAGCGTTTCGCCCCGAGTTATGCCCGCGTGCCATCGATGACGATGACGTCGTCGAGGTAAATGGAGATGGACATGATGCGCCGTATCGTTCCGCTCGCGGCAGGGCTGCTCTTGACTGGATTGTTGGTAAGCTCGGCTCTCGCCGCTGACATCAATCTCTTGAACGTGTCGTACGATCCGACGCGTGAGCTCTATGCCGAGTTCAACAAGGCGTTCGCGAATGCCTATCAGAAGGAAACCGGCAAGAGCGTCGAGATCAAGCAGTCGCATGGCGGCAGCGGCTCGCAGGCGCGTGCCGTGATCGACGGATTGCAGGCCGATGTGGTGACGCTCGCGCTCGCCTATGACATCGACGCCGTCGCGAACAAGGGCCTCACCGCGACCGACTGGCAGAAGCGTCTGCCGCAGAATTCATCGCCCTATACCTCGACCATCGTGTTTCTGGTGCGCAAGGGCAATCCGAAGGGCATCAAGGACTGGGACGATCTGCTCAAGACCGGTGTCTCGGTGATCACGCCGAACCCGAAGACCTCCGGCGGGGCGCGCTGGAATTATCTCGCCGCCTGGGGCTTTGCCCAAAAGAAATACGGCTCGGCCGACAAGGCCAAGGACTTCATCGGAAAGCTCTACCAGCAGGTGCCGGTGCTCGACACCGGTGCGCGCGGCGCCACCGTGACCTTCGTCGAGCGCGGCGTCGGCGACGTGCTGCTGGCCTGGGAGAACGAGGCCTATCTCGCCCTGAAGGAGTTTGGTGCGCAGAAGTTCGAGATCGTGGCGCCGCCGCAATCGATCCTCGCCGAGCCGCCGGTCGCGATCGTCGACAAGGTTGCCGATAAAAAAGGCACCCGCAACGCGGCCGATGCCTACCTCCAGTATTGGTATACCAAGGAAGGTCAAGAAATCGCCGCGCGCAATTTCTACCGTCCGCGCGACGCCGAGATTGCCAAGAAGTACGAAAACTCCTTCGCCAAGGTCGAACTGTTCACGATCGACGACGTTTTCGGCGGCTGGACCAAGGCGCAGAAGGAACATTTTGCCGACGGCGGCGTCTTTGATCAGATCTACAAGAACTGATCGGGCGCCGTCTTAGGAGTAGCAGGGGGCCTGGTGAGCGCAGTTGCAGCACGACGACGGACATTGCCGGGCTTCGGTCTCACGATGGGACTGACGCTTTCCTGGCTCTCCATCATCATCCTGATTCCGCTCGCCGGGCTGTTCCTGAAATCGCTGGAGCTTAGCCCCGAGCAATTCTGGAACATCCTGTCCAGCCGCCGCACCCTCAACGCCTTGCGCGTCTCCTTCGGCCTCGCCTTTGCGGCGGCCTGCGTCAATCTCGTCATGGGCAGCATCATCGTCTGGGCGCTGGTGCGTTACCGCTTCCCCGGGCGCCGGTTGTTCGACGCTATCGTCGACGTGCCGTTCGCGCTGCCGACGGCGGTCGCCGGCGTCGCGCTGACCGCGCTGTTTGCCGAGACGGGCTGGCTGGGTGCGCCGCTCGCCGCGCTCGGTATCAAGGTGGCATTCACGCCGATCGGCATCTTCGTCGCCATGATCTTCATCGGCATCCCCTTCGTGGTGCGCACCGTGCAGCCGGTGCTCCAGGACCTCGACCCCGAGATCGAGGAGGCCGCCGGCAGCCTCGGCGCCAGCCGCTGGCAGACCATCATCCGCGTGATCCTGCCCTCGCTCGGACCGGCGCTGCTCACCGGCCTCGCGCTCGCCTTCGCCCGCGCGGTCGGCGAATACGGCTCGGTGATCTTCATCGCCGGCAATCTGCCTAATGTCTCCGAGATCGCGCCGCTCCTGATCGTGATCCGGCTGTCCGAATTCCGCTATGCCGACGCGACCGCCATCGCCGTGGTCATGCTCGTCGTCTCCTTCGTCATCATCTTCGCCGTCAACCGGCTCCAGCGCTGGGCGCAGAGCCGGATTCCGGCGCGCTGAGGGCAGATCATGACGATGCAGATCGCAGATTCCGTCTCGCTGCCTTCGACCGATGCGCGCGCACGTGCGCACGCCGCTGCGGCACGCGACAGCCTCCGCACCGAGCCACCCGCAATACGTATCGCCATCATCGCTCTGGCGGTGATCTTCCTCAGCGTCTTCGTCGTGCTGCCGCTGGTTCTGGTGTTCGCGCAGGCCTTTTCGAGAGGCGTTCTCGCTTATTTCTCTGCGCTTGCCGAGCCTGAAGCGCTGGCTGCGATCAAGCTGACGTTGATCGTGGCGGCGATCTCGGTCGGCCTCAATCTCGTATTCGGCCTCGTCGCGGCATGGGCCATCGCCAAGTTCGAGTTTCGCGGCAAGACCTTCCTGATCACGCTGATCGACCTGCCGTTCTCGGTGAGCCCGGTGATCTCGGGCCTCGTCTTCGTGCTGCTGTTCGGCGCGCAGGGCTATTTCGGCAGCTGGCTTAGGGATCATGATATCCAGATCCTGTTCGCGGTGCCCGGCATCGCGCTCGCCACCACCTTCGTGACCTTCCCGTTCGTGGCGCGCGCGCTGATCCCCCTGATGCAGGAGCAGGGCACGCAGGAGGAGGAGGCCGCGATCTCGCTCGGCGCCTCCGGCCTGCAAACCTTCTTCCGCGTCACCCTGCCCAACATCAAATGGGGCGTGCTCTACGGCGTGCTGCTCTGCAACGCGCGCGCGATGGGCGAATTCGGCGCCGTGTCGGTGGTATCAGGACACATCCGCGGCGAGACCAACACCATGCCGCTGCTGGTCGAGATTCTCTACAACGAGTACCAGTTCGTCGCTGCGTTTGCGATCGCCTCGCTGCTGGCGATGCTGGCCCTGATCACGCTGATCGCCAAGACCGTTCTGGAACGTCACCTCGACGAAGGACACGACGCAAGTGACCATTGAAGTCAGGAATCTCGTCAAGCAGTTCGGTAGCTTCAAAGCCCTCGATGGCGTCGATCTCAAGGTCGACAATGGCGAGCTGCTGGCGCTGCTCGGTCCGTCCGGCTCCGGCAAGACCACGCTGCTGCGCATCATCGCCGGCCTCGACTGGCCTGATTCCGGCGAGGTTTCCTTCAATGGCGAGGATGCGCTGGCGCGGGGCGCGCGCGAACGGAACGTCGGCTTCGTGTTCCAGCACTACGCGCTGTTCCGCCACATGACGGTGTTCGAGAACGTCGCCTTCGGCCTGCGCGTGCAGCCGCGCGCCAGCCGCAAGGATGAGTCCACCATTCGTGCGCGCGTCAAGGAGCTGCTCGATCTCGTGCAGCTCGATTGGCTCGCCGACCGCTATCCGAGCCAGCTCTCCGGCGGCCAGCGCCAGCGCATCGCACTCGCCCGCGCGCTCGCGATCGAGCCGCGCATCCTCCTGCTCGACGAGCCCTTCGGCGCGCTCGATGCTAAGGTGCGCAAGGAGCTGCGCCGATGGCTGCGCTCGCTGCACCAGGAGATCAACGTCACCTCGATCTTCGTCACCCACGACCAGGAGGAGGCGCTCGAAGTCGCCAACCGCGTCGTGGTGATGGACAAGGGTAGGATCGAGCAGATCGGCTCGCCCGACGACGTCTATGAAAGCCCGGCGACCGCCTTCGTCCACGGCTTCATCGGCGAATCCATCGAGCTGCCGGTCCAGGTCGAAGGCGGCGTCATCAGGCTCGGCGACCGCCCACTCAATCTTGCAGCAGACGGCTTGGTGTCTGGCGCGTCAAAACTGTTCGTGCGGCGACATGATATGCTGGTCGGCCCGCCCGGAAGCGGTGCCTTCGAGGGCGCTGTGCAGCACGTCCGGAATTTCGGCCCCGTGCAGCGGGCCGAGGTGGCGCTATCCGGCGGCGAGACCATCGAGATCGACGCCCCCCGCGACAGGGAACTGCGCGCCGGCGACACGATCGGCCTCGAACCGCGCCGCTACCGGATATTTGCGGGCTAGCAGGCGCCTCGGCCGAAAGCTCAAATCTTCCTCAATATTCACCTTTCAGCCACGGTTGGTATGCAACAACGGCCCCTCATTTGGGGGCCCCTGAACATGCGCGCTGCGGCCGCAATACTCATCACTTTGCTTCTCGCCGGCTGCGCCGGCAACGAAGCACCGGTCCAGCAGCCGTCGATGTATGCCGACATGTCGGTCCCGGGCACCAAGCTCGATGCGCAGGCGGCAGCGATCATGATCTCGCAATACCGCCAGAACAACGCCCTCGGCACCGTCGTGATCGACCCCGATCTGATGCGGCTCGCCGAATCCCAGTCCCAGGCCATGGCGGCGGCCAACAAGATGGACCATGACGTCCGCGCACCGCTGGCCAAGCGCCTCAGCGCGGGCGGCTATCCGGCGACGGTGGCGGTCGAGAACGTCTCGGCCGGCTATCATACGCTGGCGGAAGCGTTTTCCGGCTGGCGCGACTCGCCTCCGCACCGCGCCAACATGCTCAAGAGCGGTGTCACAAAACTGGGCATCGCGGCGGGCTATGCTCCCGGCACCAAATACAAGGTGTTCTGGACCATGATCCTGGCCTCGACGGACCCCCGATAAGCCAGACTTGATCCCGGGATGCATTGACGCCGCGGCGGACTGTCGCCACGGTGGCTCGCCTTTTGCTATTGTTCCCAGATGACAGATCATAGCCCGGAAGTCGCAACAGTCCCCGCGAAGGCGCAGCGCGTCCTGGTCCTCCAGGGCGGCGGCGCGCTCGGCTCCTATCAGGCCGGCGCCTACCAGTCGCTGTGCCATTTCGACTTCGAGCCGGAATGGGTCGCCGGCATCTCGATCGGCGCGGTCAACGCCGCCATCATCGCCGGCAACGAGGGACAGACCCGCGTCAAGCGGCTCAAGGAATTCTGGGAGATGGTGTCGGCGCCGGTGCCGTGGAAGCCGATCGGCAAGAGCGATCACAGCCGCGAGCTGTTCAATTCGACCAGTGCCGCATTGATCGCGACCTTCGGCGTGCCCGGTTTCTTCACGCCGCGCATTCCGCCCGCGCCGCTCTGGCCGCCCGGCAGCAAGCAGGCCGAGAGTTATTACGACACCGCGCCGCTGAAGAAGACGCTGGAGCGCCTGGTCGATTTTGACCGCATCAACGATCTGAAGACGCGCCTGTCGGTCGGCGCCGTCGGCGTCACCTCGGGCAACTTCAAATATTTCGACAATTACGAGTTCAAGAAGCTCGGCAAGACCATCGGCCCCGAGCACATCATGGCCTCCGGCGCGCTGCCGCCGGGCTTTCCGTCCGTCGTGATCGAAGGCGAGCATTATTGGGACGGCGGCATCGCCTCCAACACGCCGCTCGACTACGTACTCGATGCCGAGGTCGCTCGCGACATGCTGATCTTCCAGGTCGATCTGTTCAGCGCCCGCGGCGATCTGCCGAATTCGCTGCTCGAGGCGACCGAGCGCGAGAAGGACATCCGCTTCTCCAGCCGAACGCGGATGAACACCGACAAGAACAAGCAGATCCATAATGCGCGCCGGGCCGTGCGCGATCTGATTTCCAAATTGCCCGATTATCTGAAGAATGATCCTTCCGTCGAATTCCTCGCGAAGGTGTCGCGCGAAAGCACCGTCACCGTGGTGCACCTGATCTATCGCAGCAAGAACTACGAATCCTCGTCGAAGGATTACGACTTCTCGCATGTCGCCATGGTCGAGCATTGGGAAGCCGGGGTGCGCGACGTGCATCTGTCGATGCGCCATAAGGACTGGCTCGAGCGGCCGCAGTCCGGCGAGACCATGGTGACCTACGATCTCACGGGGGACGTCACCGCGCCCCCGCCAAAAAGGAGCGAATAACATGGGTAGTCTGTCAGGCAAGAACGCCGTCGTGACCGGTTCGACCAGCGGCATCGGGCTCGCCTACGCGCGCGCCTTCGCCGCCGCCGGCGCCAATGTCGTCATCAACGGCTTCGGCTCGCCGGAAGATATCGAGAAGGAGCGCGCCAAGATCGAGTCCGACTTCGGCGTGAAGGCGGTGTATTCGCCGGCCGACATGACCAAGCCCGCCGAGATCGCCGGGATGATCGCGCTCGGCGAGAAGTCGTTCGGCTCGGTCGACATCCTCGTCAACAATGCCGGCATCCAGTTCGTCTCGCCGATCGAGGAATTCCCGGTCGAGAAGTGGGACCAGATCATCGCGATCAACCTGTCCTCGGCTTTCCATGCCATCCGCGCGGCGGTGCCCGGCATGAAGAAGAAGGGCTGGGGCCGTATCATCAACACGGCGTCGGCGCACTCGCTGGTCGCCTCGCCCTTCAAGTCCGCCTATGTGTCGGCCAAGCACGGCATCGCCGGACTGACCAAGACCGTGGCGCTCGAGGTCGCGACCCACAAGATCACCTGCAACTGCATCAGCCCCGGCTATGTCTGGACGCCGCTGGTGGAGAAGCAGATCCCCGACACGATGAAGGCGCGCAACCTCACGCGCGAGCAGGTCATCAACGACGTGCTGCTCGACGCGCAGCCGACCAAGGAGTTCGTCACCTCCGAGCAGGTCGCAGCCCTCGCGCTGTTCCTGTGCGGCGACGATGCCGCGCAGATCACCGGCACCAACCTGTCGATCGACGGCGGCTGGACGGCGGAGTAATCACGCGATGCCGTAGGGTGGGCAAAGGCGCGTCAGCGCCGTGCCCACCATTCTTCTCCGATTGATGAAAAGCGGTGGGCGCACTTCGCTTTGCCCACCCTACGAGAGCTGCGCTTAGTCTTCGTTCAATGCGTCCAGGCCAGCGCCGTCACGATCGCCGACGACAGGTTCAGCTCCGCGAACATGATCTTGCCGGCGACCACGAACAGCACGCAGGCAAGCGTCAGGCGCAGCACCGTCTCGGGGACGCGCGTCGCACTGAGGCTGCCGACGATGATGCCGGGCAGCGAGCCCAGCAGCAGCACGCCCATCAGGGCCCAATCGACGTCGCCAAGCGCCCAATGTCCGATGCCCGCGACCAGCGTCAGCGGCACCGCATGCGCGATGTCCGAGCCGACGATGGTCGCCATCGGCAGGCGCGGATAGAGCAGCAGCAGCACGGTGACGCCGACCGCGCCGGCACCGACGGACGAGATCGACACCAGCACGCCGAGCACGATGCCGGTGACGACGGTCGCGATCGCGGTGGTGCGCTCATTGACCTGCTCGAGGCGCTTCCGATAGCGCTCCATGAGGGCCTTGCGGAAGATCAGCGAGGTCGCGGTCAGCAGCAGTGCAAAGCACAGCACCAGATTGACCAGGCTGCGCTCGGAATCGCTCCTGAGGTCGAGCTTCCACAGCACGAGCAGCGTCAGCGCGCTCGCCGGGATGCTGCCGCAGGCGAGCCGCAGCACGGCGGGCCAGTGCACGCTCCGCGACCAGCCATGCACCACGCTGCCGCCGGTCTTGGTGGCGGCGGCATAGAGCAGGTCAGTGCCGACGGCGGTGGAGGGGTGGATGCCGAACAGCAGGATCAGCAGCGGCGTCATCAGCGAGCCGCCACCCACGCCGGTCATCCCGACAAGCAGGCCGACGCCAAATCCGGAGGCGACATAGAGCGGATCAATCATGTCTGGGGAATCTTAGGTTTATCTCGTCGGTTGAGCAATATGACGTAGAATAAAATTTCCCTGAAGCGCAATCGCTTCGATTGAATAAGAAAAATCTTGCTACGGACGGCTGGCGGGTAGGGGGTTTCAGTCGCCGCCGCGCAAGGCGCGAAACAGCCATTCTCCAGGCCGGCAACCGGGTGGCAGCGCCTATTTGCCAAACGCCAGCACGTGCAGGCCGAGCCGCTGGCGCACGATCCAGAACAGCAGCACCGTCTCGAATGTCAGCGAGATCGAGGTCGCGGCCGCGGCGCCGTGGCCACCGAAGCGCGGCACCAGCGCGATGCAGAGCACGAGGTTCATCACGAAGGCCAGCGCGTAGGCCAGCGCGCAGATCTTCTGCTGGCCGAGCATGTTGAGCAGGCGCTCGACCGGTCCGATCGCGGCGCGCACCACGAGGCCGATCGCGGCGACGAACATGATGTCGTAGCCGACCGTGAATTGCGGGCCGAACAGCCAGAGCAGCGGCTTGCCGAGCGCAAGCAGCACGATGGTCGCTGCCAGCGACGGCCAGAACGTCCAGTTGATGGCATGCGCGACATAGGCCGACAGGCGCGCCTTGTCGCCGAGCGCGTTGTACTCGGCGAAGCGATGCGCTGTGGTCGCCGACATCGCGTAGTGGATGAACGAGACCAGGGCGAGCGTCTTCACCACCGCGAAATAGACACCGACCTCGTCCGATGGGCGGAACTGCTGAAGCACCAGCACGTCGGTATAGGACAGCAGCAGGTAAAAGCTCTCGACCAGCAGGATCGGCAGCGAGACGGCGAGCCAGCCACCGATGTCGTAGGTCTTGGGGCCCGGCTCGATGTGATCGGCGAGCTTGCGGTTCAGCACCACCATCTGCCCGGTCATCGCGATCCACACCGCGCCGGCGCTCGCGACCATCGCGGCGACTGCGCCGAGGTGATAGCCGAGCAGGAAGGCAGCGGCCGTGATGCCGATGATCAGCGCCTGGCGGATGATGAATTGCGGCATCAGGCCAAGCTGCATCCAGTCATGCGAGCGCGCGATGCCGTCCTGGGTGTTGGCGACGACGAAGGCGGGCAGCGTCATGCAGCCGATATAGAGCGGCAGCACCTCGGCCGGATCGATCCAGGGGGAGAGCAGCTTGACGATACCGGCGAGCCCCAGCGACACCAGCGTGGACGCGGCAAAGGTCAGCCAGCGGCTGCCGGAGAGAAAGCCGCGCAGCAGCGCATGCTCGCCGCTGGTGCGATACTCGGGAATGATCTTTTGCGCGGAGGCCGAGATGCCGAAGTCCATCATGCTGCCGAGCAGCAGCACCCAGGTCCAGACGTAGACATAGATGCCGTAGTCGGACGTCCCCATCCAGCGCGCGAGCAGAACTTGCGAGAAATAGGCGAGGCCCGCGCTGATCACCCGGATGATGAAGATGGTGCCGGCCAACCGCCGCGTCAGCGACGCTTCGTTCGACCCGCCCGTCAGCTTCGCGCGCAGCCGCGCGATGAGGCCGGCAGGTCCGGTCGTAGCGGGTTCTGCATCCATCACGGCCAATTCGAGATCCCCAGGGCGTCCGTATCAGGCGTCCCGCATGCTGCGGCAGGCCCGATGCGGTAGCCCTTGGGGATTAGCAACCATTCGTTAAGATTGGGTTGGGTGAGGCATGCTGCCGCTCCAGCCACCGGCGTCGTCCCCGCCTAGTGCGCAATTGCGCACGGGAGGCGGGGACCCATAACCCCAGCGAGAAATCGTTGCGCTGGCTGGTAACTCCGAGTCTTCGCCAAACCACTCCCTGTGGTTATGGGTCCCGGGCTCGCGCTGCGCGCGCCCCGGGACGACAGCTGAATATGGGGCGCTGGCAGCGCAACTCAGCTCCGGCTCACTCCAAATTCGTATTGAACTCGTACGATTTCTCAGGCGCGACGAGCGTGAACTTCAGCGCCGCCCCGTCGGGCTTGGCGCCCGGCGGCAGTCCGTCGAGCTCGAATGAAAATCGCTGCACACCGGGTGGGCTGCGCTCGACCGGCGCCGGAATCGGCAACGCCCAATCGAGCGTCGGCCCTTCCACGAACAAATTGACGCCGCGGCTATCGGGCACGACCACGTCGACCACGACATTCTTGGGACCGTCACGTTTGACGTCGCGGATGGTCAGCGGATTGGGATCACCGATCGTGGCAGGCTTCGGCACGGTGTCGAGCGCGGCACGCAGATTGGCGTCCTCGGTCGAGGCGACGTTGTTGAAGCCGAGCTCGACATTGGCCTCGACGGGAACGCAGAGCTTCTCGCACACGGCGTAGTTGATCTCGGCACGCAGCGTCACCGGCTTGTCGGGCGCCTTGGGCACGATGCGCAGAGGCAGCACGATCTGGCCGTGATAGCCGATCGAATGCCCGCCCGCGCCGTCATCGAATTTCAGCGGCGCCGGCCACATCACCGTCACCGCTTCGACATTGTCCGATTTGGAGAAATCGAACCGCGGCGGAACGCCGGAATCGCCGGGGATGCGCCAGTAGGTCTTCCATCCCTGCTGGAGCTGGAAGGCGATACCGCCGAGCAGGACGGCGCCGCTGCGCGATCCCGCCAGCAATCGCACTGCGGAATGGCCGTCGCGCTGCCAGGGCGAAGCGTCGTCGGCGCGGGCAGCAAGCGTCATCGACGACGCAAGCAGGGTTGTTGCGACGCCAAACGCCGCATGCAGGGGAACTCTTGTCAGCATGGCACGTCTTTACAGGGTCGCCCCTGGGCAAACCATTGAATTGCTTGTGATGGATGCACCTGAATCAAGTCTATGCAAGCCTTGATTTGACAGCAGCCCGGCCCGACATCAGGATAGGAATCGAAACCGGAGTGCTTCACCGATGGCTCCCACAGGCAAAAGGACGGGCGAAAGCACCCGCAGCGCGGCCCCCGCGCTTCCCAGCTCGGCCGGCTATCTCGACGGCCAGCTCCTGATCGCGATGCCCGTGATGGGCGATGAGCGCTTCGAGCGCTCGGTGATCTATCTCTGTGCGCATTCCGCCGAGGGCGCGATGGGCATCATCGTCAATCATCCCGCCGGCAGCATCGACTTCCCCGAGCTGTTGCAGCAGCTCGGCATCATCAAGAAGGGCGAGCACATCAAGCTGCCGGAGAACGCCGAAAGCATGAAGGTGCTGCGTGGCGGGCCGGTCGATACCGGCCGCGGCTTCGTGCTGCATTCCAGCGATTTCTACATCGAGAACGCGACGCTCCGGATCGACGACGGCGTCTGCCTCACCGCGACCGTCGATATCCTGCGGGCGATCGCCAACGGCTCCGGCCCGAAGCACGCCATCCTCGCGCTTGGTTATGCCGGCTGGGCGCCGGGCCAGCTCGAGACCGAAATCCAGAGCAATGGCTGGCTGCACTGCGATGCGGATTCGGATTTGATCTTCGGCGACGATGTCGACGAGAAGTACGGCCGCGCGCTGCGCAAGATCGGCATCGATCCCGGCATGCTCTCGAACGATGCGGGACACGCGTAGCTGTTGCGCCAACCTCCGCTGTCGTCCCGGACAAGCGGAGCTTCTGGCAACGCGTAGCGTTGTCCAGAACGGAGCGCAGATCCGGGACCCATAATCCCAGGAAGTCGTTGTTGAAGCGGGCTGGTCACCACTAGTCTTCGCCAAACCACGGCCTGTGGTTATAGGTCCCGGATCTGCGCTTCGCTTTGCTACGCTTGTCCGGGACGACGGCGGAATTTGTGGCTACTCCAATGCCGCCTATTCCGCCGCCTGCTGCTGTACCGTCGGCTCTGTCCCCGCCACCGTCGCGCGGCGCATGTCGCGGGGCTGGGACTGGTCGTAGCGGCGGACGCGATGCATGGTCTGGCGGTTGTCCCACATCACGAGATCATGCAGCTTCCATTTGTGGACATAGACGAACTCTGCGTTCGTCGCATGCTCGTTCAGATCGCGCAGCAGCAGCCGGCCTTCGGGGACGCTCATGCTGACGATCTTGCCGGCATGCGATGAGAGGTACAGCGACTTGCGGCGATGCACCGGATGGGTGCGCACCAGGCGTTGCAGCACCGGCTTGAACATCTGCTTTTCGTCGTCGGTGTACTCGGTGAAGCCGAGCGATCCGCGCGAATACATCAGCGAGTGCTCGCAGACCAGATCCTCGATCTCGGCCTTGGTGTCGTCATCGAGCGCGTCATAGGCCGCGCGCATGTCGGCGAACTCGGTATTGCCGCCCTTCGGGTTCACCACCCGCGCCGACAGCAGCGAGAATTTTGCGGGGATCGGGCGAAACGAGCTGTCGGAATGCCACAGGCAGTTGCCGAGATTGAACAGATGCGCGCGGCTGTCCTTCGCCAGCGGCTTGCCATCCTTGCCGAGATTGGAGACGTCGTTGAGGCCCGATTGGAGCCGGTAGTCCTTTTCCTTGGTCACAGTGCCGCCGCGCGCGTCCTCGCGCTGGCCGAAATTCAGCGCGAAGGCCATCTGCTGCTCGTCGGTGATGTCCTGGTCGTGGAAGACCAGCACCGCATATTTGTCCATGGCTGCCTCGACCTCGCGCGCCTCGGCCTCGGTGAGAGGCTTTCGCAGATCGAGGCCGGAAACCTCGCCGGCAAAATGTTTCTGAAGCTGCTGGATGGCGATCGTCATGGTGTTTCTCCCGCGAGCCGCGAGCGGTTGGTCCCGCTCTGCCGGTGAAAAAGCTACTCCCGCGACCGGACTTGTCAACGCTCGGCGTGCATATCTCTTAAGCGTCATGGCTCTCACGCGTTGCGCGCCATCAGGCCGCCGTCGACAGGGATCACCGCGCCGGTGAGGAAAGACGCAGCCGGCAGGCACAGGCTCAGCGTCGTATGCGCGACCTCCTCGGGGTCGCCGTAACGGCCGAGTGCAGTGCGGCGCTTGGCGTAGATGGTCTTGTGCTCTTCGGAGATCCGGTCGGTGATGGCGGTGCGGATCGGGCCCGGGCAGATGCAGTTGACGGTGATGCCTTCGCGGCCGAGCTCGACGGCGAGCGAGCGCGTGAGGCTCGCCACGCCGCCCTTCGCCGCCGAATAGGGGCTGTGCAATGCGGTGGCGCCGAGCGCCTCGGTCGAGGCGATGTTGACGATGCGCGGGCTCTTCGACTTGCGCAGGTGCGGCAGCGCGGCGCGGATGATGCGCGGATGCGCCGTCAGCATCACGGCGATGCCCTTGGCCCAGGCGTCTTCGTAAGCCTCGTCGTCGATCGCGACGCGCACGGAGATGCCGGCATTGTTGACGACGATGTCGAGCCCGCCGAAATGCGCCGCGACATCGCCAACCACGCGCTTGATCTCGCCGCCATCGGCGACATCGAGCTTCCACGCCTTCGCGGATCCGGCGTTCGCGGCAATCTCCTTGGCAACGGACAGCGCGCCCTGCTCGTCAAAGTCGGTAACGGCGACGTTCGCGCCTTCAGCGGCGAACACGCGCGCGGTGGCGCGCCCCATGCCGCTCGCCGCACCCGTGACGAGAACGGTCAGGCCCTTCACCGACCGGCTGAGCTCCTTGAATTCGGACATGCCGTTTCCTCGCGTCTCTTGTTTCTTGTTATGAGATGGGACAAGGCTGGCATCGATCCGCAGACAGGTCAAACAAGCAAAACAAAAGGGGAGGCCGCGATGGCGAACGAGCTCGATTTCTCAGGCAAGCAGGTGCTGGTGGTCGGCGGTTCCAGCGGTATCGGCAACGGCATCGCGCAAGCCTTTCGCACCAGGGGCGCGCAAGTTGCAGTCTGCGGCACGCGTGCTCATCCCGCGGAATATTCGGCGCAAGAAGGCTCCGATCTCACGGGTCTTTCCTATGCGCAGCTCGACGTCGGCAACGCCGGCGCGGTGGAAGCGTTCAAGCCGTCCTTCGACCGTCTCGATGTGCTCGTGCTCGCGCAGGGCGCGGTGCTCTATCGCCGCGGCGAGTTCGAGATGGCCGGCTTCCGCAAGGTCGTCGAGGTCAATCTGATGAGCCTGATGGCCTGCGCGACGCGCTTTCACTCCATGCTGCGCGATAGCAAGGGCGCGCTGATCATGGTGTCCTCGACCGCAGCCTATCATTCCACCATGGGCAATCCCGCCTACAACGCCTCGAAGACCGGCGCAGTCGGATTGACGCGGACGCTGGGCGAGGCCTGGGCCGAGGATGGCATCCGCGTCAACGGTATCGCGCCCGGCCTCGTCGACACCAAGATGACGAAGGTGACCACCGACAATCCCAAGCGGCTCGAAGGCGCGCTGTCACGCATTCCGCTGCGGCGATTGGGCACGCCGGCTGACATGGCGGGCGCGGCGCTGTTCCTCGCCTCGCCGCTGTCGTCCTACATCATCGGACAGACATTGGTCGTCGATGGGGGGCTTATTCTTTAGGCGATTGCGCGAGGCGATTGGAACTGCGCTGCTCCTGATCGGTTACTTGGGTTGACCCCCGAGGAGGAGCAACATGGACAAGGATCGGATCGTCGGATCGGCCAAGGAATTCGCTGGGCGCGCAGAAGGCGCCGTCGGTGATCTCGCTGGCGATGCGCAGACGCAGGCGTCAGGCAAGGCGCGGGAAGCCGCCGGCACCGTGCAGAATCTCTACGGCCAGGCCAAGGACGCCGTGCGCGACGCCGGCGAGACTGCGGCCGGCTACGCCAAGGATGCCTACGACAAGCCGGCCGAGACCTTGCGCGACGGTTCGCAGGCGATTGCCAAGAAGGTGCAGGACAATCCGCTCGGTGCGCTGCTGATCGCCGGCGGGATCGGCTTCGCACTCGCGCTTCTGATGTCGCGTCCCGCCCGTCGCCCGCCGCCGCGCTGGCGCTATTACGGCTGAGCCAAAGCCCCCGTCTCTCGTGCCCCGGACGCAATGCGGACTAGGCGATGCGTAGGCATCGTCCGGCAACGCCGCTTTGCTGAGCCGGGGCCCATTCTTTGTGAATGTCGCAGTGCTGGGTCCCGGCTCTGCGCAGCAGCGTTACACGCTGCAGCGCGTCCGGGACACGAGATCTCAATTCAGAAAAACTACCGGAACATCTCCGCCGATCGCCCGACGTTACCAGGCGGGCGCGGGATCGCGGGATTGGGATTACGCGGCGCTGGTGCGAATTGACGCGGCGGTGGCTGCGGAGAGCCGAAGCCGAAGAAATCGCGGAATGCCGGCGTTGCCTGGGCCGGCTGCTGCGGCTGCTGCACCGGCGGCTTCTTCGGCGCGAGTCTGGGCGGCGCGATCGCGGCGGCAGCGCTTGGCGTACCGGGAGCAGCAGCAGCACCATCCGGCGTCGTCGCAGCCATCGGCGTATCGCCCTTGGCCTGCTCGCGGCCGACTTCGCGGCGCGGCCAGGCATAATCATCGGCACGGCCGGCGGGCGCGGCCAGCGGCTCACCCTTCACCATCGTCTTCGCGGCGAGCGCATCGACGGCAGCGGGACGCGAACCCGGTCCGCCCAGCAATTGATCGGCCGAGATCGAGGCCGCAACCAGCGGCACGATCGGTCCCGCCAGCGGCCGCGGCGCGGGCTTGCCGGGCTCGGCGCTGGTGTCGGGGGTCGCAGGCTCGCTCGGCAGCGCAATCGGGCCGGAGCGTCCGGCGAGCAGGCGCGTGATCTCGCGCTCGACATAGTGGGCGAGCTTGCGTGCGCCGGGTTTCGTGAAATAGACGCCGTCATAGCTGCGGAGCTGGCGGATCTGGCCCTCGAAGTCCGGGCCCTTCTGGAGGAAGCGGCCGGCTTCGTCGACAAAGCCGTCCCAGACATCGACATAGGTGATGCCGGCCTTGGCCGCGCCTTCGCGGTAGAGCGAATCCAGGAACAGCATGTCCGCGGTGCCCTTGGGGCCGCGGATCGCGGGCAGGCCGACCCAGAGCACCGGAACGCCCTTGGACTTGAGAACGTTGGCCAGCTCCTCGATCTTCTTGCTGTAGAGTTCGACCCAGCGCTCGTCGCGGAATTCGTAGAGGCCGTTCGGGTTGCGCGCGGTCTTCTCCGGCGCTGCGACCGCCGGCGTGTCGGCGTTGTCGGCATCGTCCTGCGGCAGGTCGGCGTCGGCGGGCTTGTCGTCCGGCTTGGCGGCCGTGTCGGGTTTAGCATCGCCCGGCTTGGCCGGTGGCTTGGCGCGCGCGCCCTTGTCGTTCTTCTTGTCCTTGTCCGTCGCCTTGTCGGGCGCGGCCTCGCGGATCGAGATGCGGTCGTTGAGGCCGAGCATGACGACGATCACATCAGGCTTCTCGGTCTCGAGGATGCCCTTCGCTGCCGCCGCCCAGTCTGCGGGCTCACCCTTCGGCTGGTACTTGATCAGGCCGGACGTGGTCTTGTGCTTGCGGATCACGCCCATGTCGGGCTGCTCGGTGTAGGCGTCTTCGAGGCCGTAGGCGAGCCAGTCGGCCATGGCGTCGCCGATCACCAGCACGTTCTTGTCGGGCGTGGTGTCGCGCTTGGCTGGTGCCGGCGCGCGCGAAAAATCCTGGCGCGGCGCCTGCTGCTGCTGCTGCTGGAATGGCGCGAAGAAGTCGCCACCGAACCAGCCGCCGCCTCCACCGTTTCGCGGTGGCGGGGCCTGCCGCTGCGGCGGGCCGCCGAAGCCGGGGAAGTTGAAGAACTGCGCCGAGGCGGGTCCCGCAACGGAGACCAGGATCGCAAGCGCCGTCCCCAGCGCGATCAGCGGGCCGGTCTCGGTCAGCGCCTTGAACAGGGACTTCTTCGACATGCGATCTCAGGCACGCGCAATGGGGATTGGGACAGGCTCGATATAATAGCGGAATCAGGCGCCAAACGGGCAGATTCTTCTGCCATACACCGGGGAACCGCCGTCCCCGTCAAGGCGATCGGGCAATTTCCCTGTTCAGGGTTACTTTCGGGGCGGTTTTACCGCCCGCGGAGGCGATCCAGCACGTCCGAGGAGGCAAATCCGTCGGCGGGGACCCCGATCGAGGCTTGGAAATTGCGCAGCGCCTCCCGGGTCTGGCCGCCGAACTGGCCGTCCGGGGTGCCCTTGTAGAAGCCGCGCTGGGCCAAGAGCTGCTGGAGTTCCAGCCGTTCAGTGCGGGACAGCTCGCGCTCCTGCCGCGGCCAGGGCTGCACGAAGGGCTGGCCGCCGCGCAGGCGGTCGGCGAAATGGCCGATCGCCAGCGCATAAGCCTCGGCCGGGTTGTACTTCATGATGACGCGGTAATTCTGCAGCATCAGGAAGCCCGGGCCCTGCGCCCCGGCGGGCGCCAGCAGATAGGCTTTCTCGGCCGGATGCGGGAAGGGGTGGTTGGCCGGGCGCTTGAGCCCGAGCTTCTCCCACTGCGGGATCGTCATCGCCTTGGCGCGATCGGCCAGCATGTAGTTGAAGCCCTGGGGCACCACGACCTCGTAGCCCCAGGTCTGGCCGGCCTGCCAGCCGTCCTTCTTCAGATTGTTGGCGGTCGAGGCGATCAGATCGGTGGGATTGTCGACGACGTCGCGCCGTCCGTCGCCATCGCCATCCACGGCAAAGCGCTTGAACGCAGTCGGCATGAACTGGGTCGGGCCGAAGGCGCCGGCCCAGGAGCCGCGCATTTGCTCAGGCCTGAGATCGCCGCGGTTGAGGATCTCCAGCGCGGAGAGAAACTCGTCCTTGAAATAGGCCTGGCGGCGGCCGATGCAGGCGAGCGTCGCGGTCGATTGCAGCACGCTGCGGTCGCCCATCTGCGTCGAGTAATTGGACTCGATGCCCCAGATCGAGGCGATGATGTAGCGGTCGACGCCGGTAGCCTTTTCGGTGGCGTCGAACTGCGCCTTGTATTTGGCGAGGACCTCGCGGCCCGTGGCGAGGCGGTTGTCGTTCACGAGGATGTCGAGATAGTCCCAGATCGACTTGGTGAACTCCGGCTGCGAATCCATCAGATCCATGATGCGCAGGTCGGGCGACAGCCCGGCCGTGAAGCGCTGGAAATTCTCCTGCGTGATGTTGCGCCGTGCGGCATCGGGCCACATCCCCGCCACGCAATTGTTGAAGTTGGAGGCCGCTTCGCGGATCGCGGCGGCCGTCATCAACGGGTGGCCGGAGGCGCCGTCCTCGCCGGTCCATGGCAAGGCGCCGCCGGGGCCGGGCGCCGGCTGAGAGGGCGCTGGATTCGAGCCGGAGAAAATACCGCCGAACAGGTTCGACAAGCCGTTCTGCGCCTGGGCGCGCGCGCTGACAGGCAGCAGCACAGCGGCCGCAAGCATCATTGCGCCGGTCACAAATCCAGCACGTTTTGCCAGCCCTGCCACTGATTGCATCATACCCTACCTGTCCGGCCGAAAATCCGCCTTCAGGAGGCCCGGTACCGGTTGCCAATAGCTTAACAAAGGTGAAATTTTGGTGTCGGCCTTTTTCTCAACTCTGTGAGCGCGAGGCCTCACATCCGCCTTTGTTAGCGGCTGCAAACAAGCTAGCAAGATACCATTGCTCCCTTCACGTCCTCAGGTATTCGATCTGTCCCATGAAAATTCGCAAAGCCGTATTCCCCGTCGCCGGCCTCGGCACCCGCGTCCTGCCCGCCACCAAGGCGATGCCGAAGGAAATGCTGACCATCGTCGACAAGCCGCTGATCCAGTACGTCTATGACGAGGCGAGGGAAGCCGGCATCGAGCACTTCATCTTCGTCACCGGCCGCAACAAAAACGTCATCGAAGATCATTTCGACAAGATGTTCGAGCTCGACGCGACGCTCGCCGCGCGCGGCAAGAAGGCCGAGCAGGACATCCTGGCGCAGAACCAGCCGGAGGCCGGCGCCGTCAGCTTCACCCGCCAGCAGGCGCCGCTCGGTCTCGGCCACGCGGTCTGGTGCGCGCGCGACATCGTCGGCAACGAGCCGTTCGCGGTCGTGCTGCCCGATGAGCTCGTGCTCAACACGACCGGCTGCCTGAAGCAGATGATCGAGACGGCTTCAACGCTCGGCGAAAAATCCAACGTCATCGCGGTCGAGGCGGTGCCCGACCATCTTACCCATCAATACGGCATCTGCGGCGTCGGCAAGCGCACCGGCAAGATGTTCGAGGTCGACGGCATGGTCGAGAAGCCGGCCAAGGGCACCGCGCCCTCCAACCTCTCCATCACCGGCCGCTACATCCTTCAGCCGGAGATCTTCAAGATCCTGGAGACCCAGGAGCGCGGCGCCGGCGGCGAGATCCAGCTCACCGACGCCATGATCGGCCTCGCCAAGTCGCAGAAATTCTACGGCGTCGAGTTCGAGGGCGAGCGCCATGATTGCGGCTCCAAGCCCGGCTTCCTCCGCGCCAACATCGCCTACGGCCTGAAGCGGCCGGAACTGCGCGATGGGCTCATCGCGGAGATGAAGAAGTATCTGGGGCAGTAGCGCTCCACTCGTCATTGCGAGGAGCGAAGCGACGAAGCAATCCAGGCTGCCTCCGCGGAGACAGTCTGGATTGCTTCGCTTCGCTCGCAATGACGGAGGGGGCCCCTCACGCCACCAGCGATAGCTTCGGAAGGCTCGCGACCACGGACTGGTTGCGGCCGCCGGCTTTCGCCGCATAGAGCGCCTTGTCGGCGGCGGCGACCAGGACCGGCCAGTCCAGGCCGGTGGTAGGGACCAGGCCCGCAATCCCGCAGGAGACCGTCGACATCGCCTGGTCGTCGGACCAACCCTGCACCTTGCCGCGGATCGTCTCGGCGACATTGAAGGCCTCGGCGGCCGAAGTGTTCGGCAGTAGCACCGCGAATTCCTCGCCGCCATAGCGCGCGGCGCAGTCGCCGGACCGCCGCACCGAATCGGAAATGCAGATGGCGATGCCGACCAGCACCTGGTCGCCGGCCTGATGGCCGAACGTGTCGTTGTAGGCCTTGAAGTGATCGGCATCGATCATCAGCAGCGCGACCGGCGTCTTCTGGCGCATCGCGCGGCGCCATTCGACGTCGATGACCTGATCGAACTTGCGGCGGTTCTTCAGGCCGGTGAGCGCATCCGTCGTCGCCATCTCCTCGAGCTTGCGCTCGGCTTCGGCACGCCGGCCGATCTCGCGGGCGAGCACCAGCGTCGAGGCCAGCATGAACAGGATGAGCGCCAGGACTACCGCGCCGATGCGGTAGGCTTCCTTCTGCCAGAGCTCGAACACGGCGGCGAGCGGCTTGCCTGCCACCACGAACAGCGGACCCGGGCCGGTGCTGCGGACATAGAGGCGCGGCGTCGCGTCCACCGGGCCCTGGCCCGCATAGGACCCGCCGGCCTTGAGATTGTCGGCCTTCCAGCTCTGCCGCGTCCCCAGATTCTTGCCGATGACGTCGAGATCGAACGGCCGCCGCATCATGATGGTGCGATCGCGCGTCAGCACGGTGATGGTATCGTCGGGATCGAGGTTCAGGCGCTCGAACAATTCGTGGAAATAGCTGAAACGGATCGAGCCGGTGACGACCCCCAAGAAGCCGCCGTCGGTATCGCTGATGCGCCGGCTCAGCACGATGGAATAGGCGCCGCGGAACAGCATCGGACGGCTGATGAAGAGGCCGGCGTCGGGATCGTCGCGATGAACCCTGAAGTAGTCCTCCTCGCTCCGGTTCTCCGGCAGGGGATCGAGCGTGGAGGCGTCGATGGTCAGCCTGCCCTCGGCATCGAACACCTGGATGGCGCCGAAGTGCCGCGCCGTGGTGGCGTGATCGAACAGGATCAGGTGACGGATCGGCTTCGAGACCGCGTTGATCTCCGGCAGCAGCATGTTGCTGGCGACCGCCTTCAGGGAGAGATCGTAGATCTCGATGTTGCGGCTGATATCTGCTTCGATGGAGGTGGCCAGATTGTCCAGCGTCTGGCGCGCGAGGGCCTCCTCGCCGCGGCGCATGTCCAGCATGACGTTGACGCAAATGGCGGAAAAGCCGATCACCGTCACGACGGACGATATGATCAGCAGCTTCGCCGAAATCCGCCACGGCCGGCGGGTCGTGACGTCGCGCCATCCAGACTGCATCGAGTGCTCCCAACACTAGTGGATGCGCCCGAAATCTTGCGTAGTGTTTAAGCCGGGACGGCGCTGCCACAATGAGTTAAGAATTGGTTTCCGCGGGCATCGCTTTTGGGCAGCGGAGCTGGGACGAGAGGACGATTGTGAACGATTACGACGCGCTGCGGGATTACCTGATGCGGCAGAAGCAAACGGAATTCGTGCTGAGTTTCGAGCAGATCGAGGAGATCATCGGCTCGGCCCTGCCGCGGGCGGCGAATCGCGCCTCATGGTGGGACAGCCTCCGCAGCCCCGACATCCAGATGCCCCAGCGCGAAGCCTGCCTCGCCGCGGGGTTCGTCGCGACGCGGATGCCGGACGGCCAGAGCGTGCGCTTCACCAAGAAGAAGCAGCGCAGGTGAGCTGACGCTGCATGATTTTGCGCTGGCTAAGGGGGATTGTTGGCGCAGCCCTGATTGCAACAGGCGTGCTGTTCGCGCTCGCCTTCGAGGCCCGCTACTGGCGCTGGCGCGACTGCTTCAACGAGCTCGGCCGCTGCTACGACCCGGTAACGCAGGATGTTTATCTCGAACAGGCGGGAATGGTCTGGGGCGGTCTTGCCGCGATCTCGCTGGTGGTGGGATTTTGTTTGGTCGCGGGGCTACGACGCAAGCCAGGGTAGGTCAGCTGGACGCGGTGCGCCGCAAGCGCGAGACGGGGGGCGTTAGCCCAAGTGTAGAACCACGGCCTTCATTGGCGATTATGGGGCCAGCGTTCGTCATGGGCTCGTATCAGGCATCTGGTTGTCTGCCGGTCGCAGACGCGCACGCATGTGTTCTGGCGCCCTCGAACGTCACCGGCCCCGCCGGTGTAGTCGGCACATGTGCCGAGGCAATTTGCGCCTCGATCCTCGCATCGTGCGGCTGTCACTGCTTCGGCCGATGAGGCGAGGAACACTCCGGTGCCGATGAGGGTCATCGCGTAGAAAAGGTGCCGAGTCATCCGTGACTCCTGAGAAAGACGCGTGGTCTGCTCATTCTGAGAACGACAGCTGCGAGCCCAGTGACCTCGATGACGAAGCCGTTCTGGATCGAATGCTGCGTGCCATCTTTCATGGTGGTCGAGCAGGGCCCATTGATCTGGATCAAGCCCGGCATGAGCGCGCCGGTGCGGCACCCCACGCTCGCTTTGCGAGCGACCCTTTCCGGGAGGAGAGCGGAAGAAGATAAGCGCTAACTCGCCGCTTCCAGCCGCACTTCCGTGAGCAGACGCATCGCCGCGTCCGCGTCCATCGGCTCGCCGAAGGCGAAGCCCTGCGCGTATTCGCAGCCCATCTGGTAGAGCTCGACCGCGTCGGAGTCTGTCTCGGCGCCTTCCGCGACCACGTCCATGCCGAGGTCATGCGCGAGCGCGATGATCGACTTCAGGATCACCGGACGGGTGCCGCGGTTGGTGGTGCGCACGAACGACTGGTCGATCTTGATGGTGTCGAACGGGAAGCGCTGGAGATAGGCGAGCGAGGAATGGCCGGTGCCGAAATCGTCGAGCGACAGCCCGGTGCCGAGCTCGCGGATGCGCGTCAGCATCTGGGCTGCGTGCTCCGGGTTCTCCATCACCAGCGATTCCGTCAATTCCAGCTTCAGCGTGCCGCGCGCCACAGAGGAGCGCGACAGCACGGTGCGGATGTCGTGGATCAGGTCGTGGCGCAAGAGCTGCCGCGAGGAGACGTTGACGGAGGCGAAGATCGGCTCGCGCGAGCGCATCGCGCGTTGCCACACCGAAAGCTGCTTTGCGGTCTGGTCGAGCACGAACATGCCGAGGTCGACGATCAGGCCGGTCTCTTCCGCGATGCTGATGAATTCCGACGGCGCCATGCGTCCGAGCTTCGGATGATCCCAGCGCACCAGCGCCTCGAAGCCGGCGATCGAACGATCCTCCAGCCGCACGATCGGCTGGTACAGGATCGTGAGCTCCTGCCGCTCGATGGCGCGGCGCAGCTCGCTCTCCAGCGTCAGGCGGTCGGTCTTTCGCGCGCGCATCGCCGGCTTGTAGACGTCGATGCGGTCGCCGCCGATGCGCTTGGAATGATACATCGCAAGCTCGGCGTCCTTGATGATCTCGTCCGTCAATTGTGTCTGCGGATCGGACAGCGCCAGCCCGATCGAGGCGGTGAGAAAAATCTCGCGGTCGTTGAAGGCGATCGGGGCGCGGATGGTCTTGCGGATGGTTTCGGCGAAGGCGGTGATGCGGGCAGGGTCCTGCTCCGAGAGCAGGATCAGGCCGAACTGGTCGCCGGCGAGCCGCGCCAGCGTGTCCTGCGGCTTCAGGATGCGGGTGAGGCGGCGGGCCAGCGTCAGCAGGATCGAGTCGCCGACCGCGATGCCGACGGAATCGTTGACCTGCTTGAAGCGGTCGAGGTCGATCACCATCAGCGTCGGCCGCAGCGTCGGCATGGTCTTGGCGAAATGCGCGACCGCACCCAGCCGGTCCATGAACAGTTTGCGGTTGGGCAGGCCGGTGAGGTTGTCATGCACGGAATCGTGCAGCAGGCGCTCCTCGGCGTTGCGCAGCTCGGTGACGTCGGTCAGCGTGCCGACCACGCGCGAGACCTCGCCGTCCGAGCCGACCACCGGGCGCGCCTTCAGCGCGAACCACATGAAATGACCGTCCGGCGTGCGCAGCCGGAAATCCTGCACCAGGCGGCCGCGGCGCTGGTCGAGCACGCTGTCGAGCGCGGCGCGGAACCGGTCCTGGTCGAGCGGATGCAGCACCTCAAGCCATGAGGCGGCCGGGCCTTCCAGCGTGCCGCGCTTGAGGCCGAGCAGGGCTTCGGTCTCCGGGCTGGTGAACACCTTGTCGGCGGAGACGTCCCAGTCCCAGATCAGATCGCCGGAGCCGGCCAGCGCCAGCGCCCGCCGCTCGATGTCGGAGACGACGCCGGTGCTGGCGCTGCCGCCGGCAAAGGCGTGCTGCATCACCGTGAAGCCGATCAGCATCACGATCAGCACGAGGCCGCCGAGCAGAGCCGGGCCGACGATGTCGTTGGTGACGGAGCCCGCGACCGTCATGCCGGCCGCGACCACCCAGACCACCAGCAGGAACCAGGTCGGGATCAAGAGCACCGCGCGGTCGAAGCCATGTGTGGAGAGGTAGACGATCAGCGCGAAGCCAGCGAAGGCGATCAGCACCAGCGACATGCGGGCGATGCCGGAAGCCACCGCCGGGTCGAACAAGGCCAGCGCCACCAGCGAACCCAGGAAGGCAAGCCAGAGCACCGTAATGTGCGAATAGCGCACGTGCCATCGACTGAGGTTGAGATAGGCGAACAGGAACACCAGCAGCGTCGCCGCCAATATCGCTTCACCCGCCGCGCGCCAGATGCGCTCGGCGTTGTTCGACATATCGAGCACCTTGCCCCAGAAGCCGAAATCGACGCCGATATAGACCAGCACCGCCCAGGCCAGCGCCGCGGCGGCCGGGAACATGATGCTGCCCTTCACCACGAACAGAATGGTGAGCACGAGCGCCAAAAGCCCGGAGATGCCGATCACGATGCCCTGGTAGAGCGTGAAGGAATTGACCTTGTCCTTGTAGGACTCGGGCTCCCACAGATAGAGCTGCGGCAGCTTGTCGGTGCGCAGTTCCGCGACAAAGGTGACGACGGCGCCGGGATCGAGCGTGATGCGGAACACGTCGGCCGTCGCGCTCTCCTGGCGCTCCGGGCGGTCGCCGATCGAGGGCGTGATGGTCGCGATGCGCGACAGCCCGAGGTCGGGCCACAGCAGGCCCGACGAGACGATGCGGTAATGCGGGGCGACGATCAGGCGGTCGAGCTGGTCGTCGGTGTTGTTGGCGAGCGCGAACACCACCCAGTTCTGGCCGCCCTCGCGGGCGCGCACCTCGATGCGGCGGACGATGCCGTCGGTGCCGGGTGCGGTGGAGACCTGGATGCGATCGGCGTCACTGCGCTGATGCTCGAGCACGCCGGTGAGGTCGATCGCGGGCGCGTCGCCGCGGACGCTGACGGCATCCAGCGCGCGCGCCTGGGATGCGGCGACGAGAATCATGAGGCCCAGCGCTATGGGCGCGAGGCACCTGATCAGACGCAAGGTCGGTTCTCCGCGTTCGACGCAAACTCTTCAGTGCAAGATGGTCAGTGCAAGGCGTTTTCCGAACGGAGCAAGATGGTTCGGCGCGTCGCGATAGATGCCACGAAAGCGAGGAAAATCAAAGGGTTTCCGCCTTGCCTGATGGGCCGTTGGCCTAGACCTCCAACACAATTTTGCCAATATGTGCCGAGGTCTCCATGCGCCGGTGCGCATCGGATGCCTTTTCCAGCGGGAAACTGCTGTCCATCAGCGGCTTGACGCGGCCTTCGCGCAACAGCGGCATCACTTTCGCCTCGATTGCGGCCACCATGGCCGCCTTGTCCGCATTACTACGGGGGCGCAGGGTCGAGCCGGTATGGGTCAGGCGCTTCACCATCACCTTGGCGATGTTGACGCTGACCTTGGGGCCGTTGAGGGTTGCGATCTGCACGATGCGGCCGTCGACCGCCGCGGCATCATAGTTGCGGTCGACATACTCGCCGGCCACCATGTCGAGGATCAGGTTGGCGCCGGTATTATTGGTCTCCGCCTTGACCACGGCGACGAAGTCCTCGGTCTTGTAGTTGATGGCGCGGTCGGCACCTAACTTGAGGCAGGCATCGATCTTGTCCTGCGATCCCACGGTGACGAACACTTTCGCGCCAAAGGCTTTCGCAAGCTGGATCGCCATGGTGCCGATGCCGGAGGAGCCGCCATGGATCAGCAGCGTCTCGCCGGCCTTCAGGCCGCCGCGCTCGAACAGGTTGTGCCAGACCGTCATCAGGGTTTCCGGCAGCGCGCCGGCTTCCTTGATCGACAGCGCCGGCGGCACGCTCATCGCCTGGGCGTCCTGCGCGATGCAGTACTGCGCATAACCGCCGCCGGCGACCAGCGACATCACCTTGTCGCCGATCTTGTGCCGTTTGGCGTTGCTGCCGACCGCCACCACTTCGCCGGCGATCTCGAGCCCCGGCAGGTCGCTGGCGCCGGGCGGCGGCGGATAGGCGCCGGAGCGCTGCGCCACGTCGGGCCGGTTGACGCCCGCGGCCTGCACCTTGACCAGGATCTCGTCGGGACCGGGCTGCGGAACGGCACGTTGTTCCGGCACCAGCACCTCCGGTCCGCCGGGCTTGGAGATGGCGACCACGGTCATTTGCGCGGGCAGCTTGTCCATGATGTGTCCTTGGATGAATGAATTCGGCGAATGGCATATCGCCTTTTTCCGCCGAAGTGAAACGACATTAAGGCCCGAACCGCGCCGCCAGATGGCTTGCTCTTTCGGGAGAGATTTTTTCGACCAGTGGACCGATCGGCGCGATCGCTGTGCCGGCGCCGCCGTCGAGCAGGTCCGCAATTGGGCCACGGGGCCAGCGTGGCGCGGCATCTTCGCCACCGAAGGCGTGCAGCACATTTTCCGACAGGCTGGGCACGATACTCCACGCCAGCACGGCGCAGGTGCGGACCAGATTGAGGGCTGTTCGCGTCACGATCGCCGCGCGAAGCCGATCGGACTTGATGGCCGTCCACGGCGCGGCATGCTGCAGGTAAGCGTTCGCCACATCCCAGATCGCACGCGTTGCGGCGGCCGCGGCACGAAACTCGAGCGCCTCGTGGTGGCGTCGCAGCGTCGCGATACGCTGCTCCAGTTCCCGTGCGAGCAGGTGCTCGGCCTCGTCAGGAGCGCCGCCTTCCGGAATCCGGCCGTCGAAGGCCCGATGGGCAAAGCTGACAATGCGATTGACGAGGTTGCCGAAGATGTCGGCGAGATCCTTGTTCACGTCGGCGACGAACCTGGCAACGTTGAAATCGGTGTCGGCGCTCTCGGGCGCGTTGGCGACCAGCCACCAGCGCCAGAGATCGGCGGGCAATTCCTCCAGGGCCTGGTCGGTAAAGATGCCCCGATTGCGGCTGGTCGAGAACTTGCCGCCCTCGTAATTGAGCCAGTGGAATCCCTTGATCACGTCCACGCTCTTCCACGGCTCGTTCGAGCCGATCAGCGTCGCCGGGAAGCTCACGGTGTGGAATGGGATGTTGTCCTTGCCGAGGAACTGGACGTAGCGGACGTCATCGGCCTGCCACCACCATTTTCGCCAGTCGCGGCTCGGCGCGGCGGCGGCCCATTCCTGGGTGGCGGCGATGTAACCGATCGGCGCGTCGAACCAGACATAGAAGACCTTGTCGGCGAATCCCTGTCGCGGAACCGGGATGCCCCAGGCCAGATCGCGCGTGATGCAGCGATCGCGCAGATCGGCTGTCAGCCAGCCTTTCGCGGTCGATACCACGAAGGAGGGCCAGCCGGAGCGGCTATCGATCCACGCGCTCAACGCTCCGACAAGTTGCGACTGGCGCAGGAACAGATGGCGGCTTTCTCGGACCTCCAGCGCCCGGTCGCCCGACAGCGCAGACCGCGGGTCGATCAGTTCGGGCGGATCGAGCAGCGCGCCACACTGGTCACATTGATCACCGCGCGCGGACGGGTCGCCGCAATGCGGGCAGGTGCCGAGCACGTAGCGGTCCGGCAGGAAGCGGCCGTCCGTGGGTGACCAGACCTGCGGCAACTTACGTTCCTCGATCAATCCGGCATCGTCGAGCCTGCGATAGAAGTGCTGCGTCAGAGCGCTGTTCTGTGGCGAGCTGGTTCGCCCGAAATGGTCGAAGGAGAGGCCGAACCGGCGGTAGATGTCGGCCTGGATTGCGTGCTGCGCGTCGCAGAAAGTGCGGACATCCTGTCCGGCGCGAACGGCGCCGAGCTCGGCCGGCGTGCCGTGCTCGTCGGTGGCGCAGATGAAGAGCACGTCGTCGCCGATCTGCCGCCTGAAGCGGGCATGGACATCGGCAGGGAGGAGCGAGCCTATGAGATTGCCGAGATGCTTGACGCCGTTCACGTAGGGAAGGGCGCTGGTGATGAGAATTTTGGTCATGACTGCGGTCTTTCGCGTTTGGTGGTGCCGACCGACGAAAAATCAAAAGCCCTCCCGCATGATCGGAAGGGCTTGGGGTCGGCTCATGCCTCACGCGCGTGGACGCGCGCTTATCCCGTCCGGTCAACCTCCTTGCGGTCGGGCCGGGGCATTCGCGTCAGGTGTTGCGCGCTCGCGAAAGTCACTGCAAATTCTCCTTGTGCAGAAGCGATACCATTTCGGCTCGGAAAGCGCCAGATCGGCGTCGTTCAGGACAGGACTGCCCGGGAGGACACATGGCCATCGAGGACGACGACAAGCCGCGCAAGAAGGTCAGCCATGAAATCGGACAGGATCTCTCACTCCTGTCAGTGGAAGAACTGACCGAGCGCGTGGCGCTGCTCAACACCGAGATCGCAAGGCTCGAGGAAGCCGCCACCAAGAAGCGAGCCTCGCGCAATGCGGCGGATAGTTTTTTCAAGAAGTAGGGCCCAGCGCTCACCTCTCGTGTCCCGGACGCGGTGCAGCGCGTAGCGCTGCTCCGCAGAGACGGGACCCATGCTTCGCGCAAAACTATCTCGCGTCGTCATTCCGGGGCGGCGTGCAGCGCCGAGCCCGGAATCCATAATCACGGGCAGTTGAAACGGGCAGGCTGAGCCGGGCCACCGCATCCGCCTGTGGCTATGGATTCTCAGATGCGCAATTGCGCATCAAAGCTCGCGACTTCGTGGCGCCCCGGAATGACGAGTGCCGAGTTTGTTCCGCCGCCCCCTCGGCCAGTGACCGACATGGCTAACGAACTCTCAAAAAATTAGCTCGTTTACTTCCAATTAAGCTTTCGGGTTTATGACTGGAGCTGTCCTCGTTTGGACACCGAGTGGCTCCTGTCCACTCTGTTTGACGCCTCCCTGTTATCAACTTTCAAAGCCGCCGGTCTCCGGCGGCTCTTTTTTTGCCTTTTTGGGTCCCGTTCCGGTTGAATTCCGAGGAAAGACGCGCGGAAACCATATCCGCGCTTGTCGCTGGACTCCGCGTCCGGCTCGCGCAATGATTTGTTCATCATAAGCCGGCGCCAAAGCCGGACAGTCAGACAGTTGCGTAAGGGGCGTTAACCATGGAACGTTTGCAAGCCGAAGGTGCTCTCGTTCAACTCAGCGAGCGGTTCACCAATTCTGCGGCGTTCGGCGTCCTGTTCCGTGAGGGCATGGACCTGGTGGAAGAGACGGCCGCCTATCTCGATGGCGCCGGCCGCACCGAGGCCAAGGCGCTCGATCGCGCCGTCAGCCTCACCTATGCGACCGAGAGCATGCGCCTGACCACCCGCCTGATGCAGCTTGCCTCATGGCTGCTGCTGCACCGCGCGGTGAAGGAAGGCGAGATGACGCTGAGCCAGGCCAATCGCGAGAAGACCAAGGTCAAGCTCAGCGCCGCCGATCCCGGCCCGTCCGATACCGTCGAGAAGCTGCCCTCGCAGCTGCAGGATCTGATCCATCGCTCGATGAGCCTTCAGACCCGCGTGCGCCGCCTCGACACCACCATCCACACCCCGCCGGTCGAATACGTGGCGATCGGCAACCCGCTGGTGCCGCAGCTCAACGCGCTGAAGGCCGCGTTCGAGCGGTAAGGTCTATCAACAATCACGGTCGTCATTCCGGGACGCGCCTCTTGGCGCGGGCCCGGAATCCATAACCACGATCGGGAGTATGGATTCTCGCGACTTCGTCGCGCCCCGGAATGACGGCAAAACAAAAACGCCCCCGGTCTGACCGGGGGCGTTTTTCGTGTCCAGCCTTGCGGGCGGGATCAATCCTTTTTGAGAAAGCCCGAAAACTTCTTCTGGAAGCGCGAGACACGGCCGCCGCGATCCATCAGCTGGGCGTTGCCGCCGGTCCAGGCCGGGTGCGACTTCGGGTCGATGTCGAGGTTCAGCGTGTCGCCTTCCTTGCCCCAGGTGGAGCGGGTCAGGTACTCGGTTCCGTCGGTCATCACGACCTTAATCGTATGATAATTCGGATGAATTTCGGCTTTCATGGCAATTCCTCGGCGCCCGGCGCCTGTCTTGAGTGGCTATCGAATGACGGATTTGGCGGGGTCTATACCCCACAGGCCCCTTTAAAACAAGCCATTGTGGGCAAAGGAGAACCGGGCCGTCCCCTAAGGGACATCCCGGATTTGCCACTCCCCCCGCAGCGGCCTATGTGGAGCTAATATGTCTCCTTGGGTCCGATCTCATGAGCGCTGTGGAACGGCTTGACGACCAGTACCGCGACGAGCGCGCCGGGCCTGAGGCCCCGTCGATCGAAGCCGAGTTGATCGAGACGCCGGCGAAGGGCCGCGCGAAGCTGCGGCCGCTGCTGGCGCTCGCGCCCTATGTGGCCCGCTATCGCGGCCGCGCGGCACTCGCCTTCGTCGCGCTCACGGTCGCGGCGCTGACGACGCTACTGGTGCCGATCGCTGTGAGGCGGATGATCGATTTCGGCCTGACGCCGGAAGGCATCGCGCTGATCAACAGCTACTTCTCCGTGATGATCGCGGTCGTCGCCGTGCTCGCGCTTGCCAGCGCCTCGCGATACTACCTCGTGATGACGATCGGCGAGCGCATCGTCGCCGACCTCCGGCGCGACGTCTTCGCGCATCTGCTCTCGCTCTCGCCGGCCTTCTTCGATTCCGCGCGCAGCGGTGAGCTGGTGTCGCGGCTCACGGCCGACACCACCCAGATCAAGTCCGCGGTCGGTGCCTCCGTCTCGATCGCGCTGCGCAATCTCATGATGTTCTTCGGTGCGGCGGCGATGATGGTGATCACCAGCCCGCGCCTCTCCGGCTTCGTGCTGCTCGCCATTCCCCTGATCGTGCTGCCGCTGGTCGCGTTCGGGCGCTGGGTGCGGCGTCTGTCGCGCAATGCGCAGGACACGCTGGCCGATGCCTCCGCCTATGCGGGCGAGTTGGTCGGCGCCATCCGCACCGTGCAGGCCTATACCAGCGAAGGGCTCGCCGAGAAGCGTTTTGGCGGCGAGGTCGAGCAGGCCTATGAAGCCGCGCGCACCTCCACGCAGGCCCGCGCCGTGCTCACCGCCATCATCATCTTCATCGTGTTCGCAAGCGTGGTCGCGATCCTCTGGATCGGCTCGCATGACGTCCTGATCGGCACGATCTCGCCGGGCCGGCTCGGCCAGTTCGTGCTCTATGCGGCGTTTGCCGCGGCCGGCCTCGGCCAGCTCAGCGAGGTCTGGGGCGAAGTCTCGGCCGCCTCCGGCGCCGCCGAGCGGCTGTTCGAGATCCTGCATGTGCGGCCCGAGATCACCGCGCCGGCGTCACCGCGCGCGCTGCCCGTGCCGGCGCGCGGCGAGGTCGGCTTCGACCAGGTCAGCTTCGCTTATCCGGCGCGGCCTCACGTCAATGTGCTCGATGCCGTGTCGTTCACCGTGCGCCCCGGCGAGAAGGTCGCGATCGTCGGGCCCTCAGGCGCCGGCAAGAGCACCATCTTTCATCTCCTGCTGCGCTTCTACGACCCGCGGGGCGGCGCGATCTCCCTCGACGGCGTGCCGGTCAAATCCGCCGACCCGCGCGATTTCCGCTTGCGCATCGCACTGGTGCCGCAGGAATCCAACGTGTTTGCCGCGAGCGCCCGCGAGAACATCCGCTTCGGCCGGCCCGATGCGACCGATGCCGAGGTCGAGCGTGCCGCCGAACTCGCGCATGCCGCCGAGTTCATCCGCCGCCTGCCCGAAGGTTTCGAGGCCCCGCTCGGCGAACGCGGCGTCACGCTCTCCGGCGGCCAGCGCCAGCGCATCGCCATCGCGCGCGCGATCCTGCGCGATGCGCCGCTCTTGCTGCTCGATGAAGCGACCTCCGCGCTCGATGCCGAAAGCGAGACGCTGGTGCAGACCGCGCTGGAAGAGCTGATGCGACACCGCACCACGCTGGTGATCGCCCATCGTCTCGCCACCGTCCTCTCCTGCGACCGCATCCTGGTGATGGACCAGGGCAAGATCGTCGAGCAGGGCACGCACGCGGAGCTCGTCGCCAAGAACGGGCTCTATGCGAGGCTCGCGAGGTTGCAGTTCGAGGGGGCGTGAGGGGCTCCTGACTGTCGCCTCACTGACGGTGTCATCACCCGCGAAATGTTTAGCCCGGAGACATGGCTGACACCTGTTCGGACACATCACTGACAGGTTGGCCATTGGTCAAGTCGATCGATGCGACCTGCCAGCTGGCGAAGAAGATTCCGTAGTGGCCGTCACGATCCAGCGGCCGGATGGCAAGGCGTTCGCGGGCGAAGGCCTGGGGAACTTTCCAGAAGTGTCCCTTGAAGGAGATGTAGGGTCTTGTCGATGAGACCCTGCGCACGATCTCGCCGCTGTCGTATTCGACGTTCGGAACGCGGGCCGGCATGGGGCGAGCACTTGGCCGGAAGCGATCGGCAGGGACCTGCATATCGAGGCCTTGGTGAGGCCGCTCCAGATTGTAGACCGGCCGCCAGGCGTCGAAGGCGCGCTGGACTTCCGGGAGAGTTCGGAAGCGGCGCATTGCAAACACCTCGGCCTTCAGGGTGCGATGGAAGCGTTCGTTCTTGCCGCGGGCCTGTGGGTGGCATGGCCTTGCGTGCACCACCCTGACGCCAAGCTTGAGCAGCCACACCTTCAGTCCGGTCCAACGAATGCCGGACGTATCGCCCCAGGGTGAGCCATTGTCGGTGTAGAAGGCCTCCGGCAGGCCATAGCAGCGGAACGTCGTCGACAGGTGATTCTGCACGGTGAGGCGCTGCTCGTCGGCACATGCCTTCAGGCACAGCACGTAGCGCGAGTGATCGTCGACGATCGTTAGCGGATGGCACCGCGTCCCATTGGCGAGCGGCAGGTGACCCTTGAAGTCCATCTGCCACAGCAGGTTGGGAGCTTCCTTCTCGAACCGGTGGCCCGGATTGGGCGGCGCATTCTCACTCGGTTTGATCCGGTCGTTCCGACACAGGATCTGGTGCACCGTTGATGGCACAGGCACCGTCTGCCCGCCCCGCTTCAGGCAATGGGCAATCTTCCGTGCTCCCCAAGCCGGATGCTTGTCGCGTACAGCCAGGACTTCTGCCTCGACCGCAGCCTCACTCCGCTTGGGCATCGCATGCGGGCGCCGGGAACAGTCGGCCAGCTCCCGATCGCCGGCCTGCCAGCGCGCCAGCCACTTGTAGCCGACGTCAGGACTGATGTTGAACCGACGGCACAGTTCGCGCCGGTTGGCGCCCTCCTGCAAAGCCAGCCGCACAAACTCGTGGCGCTGATCCATCACTGACACCTCGCTCCAAGGCATGGACGGCCTCCCGAATCGGACCAATCCAGCCAATGTTGATGTGTCAGCTATGTCTCCGAACACCCGTCAGTGATCTGTCCGGGCTAAACAAGAAAGCGGGTGATCCAGTATTCCAGAGACAGTAGTGGGATTCGGAGAAGTCGCGGCGTACTGGATGTCTCGGTCCCGGCTCCGCCAAGGCTACGCCGAGGCCCACACGAGCGCTCGGCACGCCGAAGCTTCAGCGAAGGCGGCAAGCCGGGGCATGACAGCGGAGGGGGGCGGCAGCAAACCTCGTCACGCCCGCCATGTCATCTTCAGCACCGGCCGTCCCGAGGTCGGGTTCAAATCGTCTCCGGCATGGGCAAAGCCGTTGCGCTCGTAGAATCGGATGGCGCGGGCATTGTCCTTGTTGACGAGCAGCGTGACGCCCGACGGTGACAGGCGCTTGGCCTCATCCACCAGCAGCCTGGCCGCATCCGAGCCCCAGTGCGCGGGATCGACCACGAGCTGGTCGAGATAGCCTTCGCCGTCGATGGTGACGAAGCCGGTCAGAACGCCGTCCGCTTCTGCGACCACGATCGAGGCTTTCGGCACCAGATCCTTGCGCCAGCGCTCGCGCCACCAGTCCAGCCGCGCGGCGAAATCGATCTGCGGATAGGCTTGCTGCCAGGTGCGATGCCAGAGGTCGATCGAGGCGGTTTCGTCCTCGGGGCGGTAGGGGCGGAGGCGGAGGGCGCTCACTACCGCTCCGTCAGCTTCAGCTCGATGCGGCGGTTGCGCTTGTAGGCCTCTTCCGTGTTGGCAGTGTCGAGCGGCTGGAATTCGCCGAAGCCGGCTGCGACGAGGCGCTGGGCGGGCACGCCGAGCGAGATCAGATATTGCACCACCGAGATCGAGCGCGCCGCGGACAGGTCCCAGTTCGATTTGAAATTCGCGCCGCTGACCGGGCGTATGTCGGTGTGGCCGTCGACGCGCAGCACCCAGGGGATTTCGCTCGGGATCTTCTTGTCGAGATCGATCAGCGCGGTCGCCAATGTGTCGAGCTCGGCGCGGCCCTCGGGCAGAAGTGTCGCCTGGCCGGTGTCGAAGAACACTTCGGACTGGAACACGAAGCGGTCGCCGACGATGCGGATGTCAGGGCGATTGCCCAGAATGGTGCGCAGGCGGCCGAAGAACTCCGAGCGATAACGCGACAATTCCTGCACGCGCTGCGCCAGCGCGACATTCAGGCGAGACCCGAGATCGGCGATGCGGTTCTGCGATTCCTTGTCGCGCTTCTCGCTGGCGTCGAGCGCCTCCTCCAGCGCGGCCAGTTGCCGGCGCAGCGCGCTGATCTGCTGGTTCAGCACCTCGATCTGCGCCAGCGCCCGCGCCGAGACCGCCTTCTCCGAGTCCAGCGCCTTGCCGAGCTCGGTGGTCTTGCCCTGGGCGTCGTTGCCGGCAGCGGCGAGGCCGTCATAGAGGCCCTTGATGCGATCTCGCTCGGTCTCGGCCGAGGCGAGGCCCGCTTTCAATTGCGAGACCTGGTCGTCCAGCGTGAGCTTGCCGAGCTTCTCCAGCGACAAGAGCTCGTTGAGCTGGGCGATCTTGGCGTTGAGCTGCTCCAGCGCCTTGTCCTTGCCGGTGACCTCCTGCGACAGGAAGAACTGCACGACCAGGAACACCGACAGCAGGAACACGATCGACAGCACCAGCGTCGACAGCGCGTCGACGAATCCGGGCCAGTAGTTGAAGCCGGCTTCGCTGCGGCGGCCGCGGGCTAGAGCCATTGTCGTCTCCGTTCTCTCGTGTCCCGGACGCGCTGCAGCGTGCAACGCTGCTGCGCAGAGCCGGGACCCATTCCTTGTTTCTCTGGGCCCCGGCTCAGCAGCGCATCACTGCGTGCTGCGCTGCGTCCGGCGCACGATACTTCTTGCGCGGCTCAGCCCTTCTCGGGCTGGCGCGCGATGCGCTCCAGCAGGCGGCGGATCTCGCGGTTCTGCTCGCCCTGGCCGTCGGCCCATTCGCGGATCATCTGCTGCTCGGTCCGCATGTGCGAGACCAGCGCCTGGATGGCTTCGGCAAGGCTCGCCATTGCCGCCGTGGTGCCGCGGCTGGCGCTGCCTTCCTCGAGCACGGAGCGTAAGCGCTCGACGGCGGCCTGGAGCTCGCCGCTGGCAACGCCGCCGCTGCCACCGGCGGCTGCGACCGCAACCTCGCCGTGGCCATATTCGCGCACGGTAGTGGCGAGCCAGTCTTCGAGGTCGGTGTAGAAGCGGTTCTGGGCCTGGCTCGATTGCAGATCGAGGAAGCCGAGGATCAGCGAGCCGGCGAGGCCGAACAGCGAGCTCGAGAACGAGATGCCCATGCCGCCGAGCGGGGCGGCGAGGCCCTCCTTCAGCGTGTCGAACAGGGCGCCGGAATCGCCCCCGACCTTGAGCCCGTCGATCACCTTGCCGACCGAACCGACCGTCTCGATCAGGCCCCAGAAGGTGCCGAGCAGGCCGAGGAAGACCAGCAAGCCGGTCATGTAGCGGGAGATGTCCCGGGCCTCGTCCAGGCGGGTCGCGATCGAATCGAGCAGGTGCCGCATGGTGGTCTGGGTGATCGTCATCCGCCCGGTGCGCTCGCCGCCGAGGATCATGGCCATCGGCGCCAGCAGTTTCGGGTGCCGGGACGGCGCCAGGCCGGGATCGGCGATGCGGAAATTGTTGACCCAGGAGACTTCGGGGTAGAGCCGGATCACCTGGCGGAAGGCCAGGATGATGCCGATGAACAGCACGCCGCCGATCAGGGCATTGAGGCCGGGATTGGCGAAGAAGGCCAGGATGATCTGCTTGTAGAGCACCACGCCGACCAGGGTGCACAGCACCAGAAAGACCAGCATCCGCACCAGGAAAACGCTGGGCGAGGATAGCTTGGTATATTCGATATCGATGGGGGAGCGGGGCGAGGCGCCTGGCGGCATGGCCGGTATCATCCGTTACGAACTTGCTTGCGGGGCGCACTATGGCACAGCGGCAGCCCAAAAAAAGCGCCGGATGTGCCGATTTCGTGGAGAGCTCTCGGAACCCAAAGCTGAAACCGCGCTTTGATAGAGGCGCAATTTGCAAAACTTCGGCATTCCGCAGGCTTAGGTCGGATTTTTTGCATGGTGACGAATCCTGGGGAGTGGCCGTCATCGCGCTCTTGCTCGCGGTCCGGATGGCGCTCGCCTGGGTGGCGCGGCAGCATCTGCGGCGCGGTCGATCCTGTCTGGACCTCAGAGCCCGCCGGGCCGGTGGCAACGCCCGAACCTGCCCGTTCCTTCCGCCGCCGCCACAACGAGACCTGATCAACGGAGTGATCGCATGAGCGTCGTTTCCGCGATCTTCGGGACTGCCGAACGCGTGCCGCTGCCGGACGTCGTGATCCGCGCCGCGATCCAGCGCCTGTGCTCGCGCACGGCGACGCGCATGTCCGCGTTGGGCGCGGCCGACGATGCCGCCTTCGCCGGGCGGATGATCCTGCGGCCGATCGCCGGGGACGCGGATGCCGTCAATGCCGGGCATGACGAGGTGCCCGCGGCGTTCTTTGCGGAGGTGCTCGGCCCCAACCGCAATTATTCGTCCTGCTTCTACAAGTCCGATGCGAGCACCCTGCAGGAGGCGGAGGAGGAGGCGCTGCGCCAGACCGTCGAGCACGCCGGTCTCGCCGACGGCCAGACCATCCTCGAGCTCGGCTGCGGCTGGGGCTCGCTGTCGCTGTGGATGGCGCGGCGGTTCCCGCATGCGAAGGTGACGGCGGTGTCGAACTCGCAGGCCCAGCGCGCCTATGTCGAGGAGCAGGCGCGGCTGCGCGGGCTGTTGAACCTGCGCGTGGTCGCCGCGGACATGAACGTGTTCGCGCCCGATGGGGAGTTCGACCGCATCGTCTCGGTCGAGATGTTCGAGCAGATGATGAACTGGCGCAAGCTGATGACGCGCGTGCGGTCCTGGCTCGCGCCTGACGGGCGCTTCTTCATGCACATCGTCACCCATCGTTCCGGCTCTCATCTGTTCGACCGCGCCAATCGCGAGGACTGGATCGCGCAGCATGTCTTCATGGATGGATTGATGCCGAGCCATCACCTCGTCAGGCAATTCGGCGACGTCTTCAGGATCGAGAAGGAATGGTGCTGGAGCGGTACACACTATCAGCGCACCGCGAACGACTGGCTCGCCAATTTCGATGCGCATCGCGACACGATCGAAGCGTCCCTGCGCAGCGTCCATGGCGAGGAGACCGCTTTGTGGATGCGACGCTGGCGCTGGTTCTTCCTCGCGACATCAGGGCTGTTCGGCTACGCCGATGGCAGCGAATGGGGTGTCAGCCACTACCGGATGAAGGCGGGTTAGGGCGAGTACACGTCAATTTCGCGCCGAAGATCAGGGAAGGGTATGAGGTTCGCGGCGCCCCTGATAGGCGCGATAGCGGACCTCGCCAGAGGTCCGGGTTGGGTCCAAAAGGCGGGTGAATGTGATGAGGCTGCGCGGCGCCAACACATCTGAATGCCTCAGGAAAGCCATTGTGACCCACTGACCCCTGGTCAATGACATAACGTCTTTTCCCTTTCCGGCCCGGGTTTGATCTAGCGCAAAGCGCTGAGATGTTTTCACGCTAATGTAATTTTTTCTCAATGACTTCATTGGAGGCTGCAATGATCATTGAGCGCTTGTCCCGAGAACATCGCAATATCGAGACACTGCTCGCCGTCCTCGAGCGCGAGCTGGAAATTTTCGATCGCGGGGACCGCCCTGACTACGAAGTTATTCGCGCGGTTATCAGCTATTTCGAACTCTATCCCGAGATGTACCATCATCCTCTTGAGGAGCTGGTCTTCGCCAAGCTAAAACGTCGCGATCCCGCTGCGGCTGCAAAGATCGGTAACCTCACACTTGAGCACCAGAAGGGGACCGAGCGTTTGCGCCGCGTCGCTCAAGCGGTCGATTACGTCCTCGCGGATCGTGAAATCCTGCGGCAAAATGTGGACAAGGTCGTTCGCGATTTCATAGAGAGCGAGCGGCGTCACATCATGATGGAAGATCGTGATTTCTTTCCTGCCGCCCTCAAGGCTTTAGAGCCTCAGGATTGGACCGAGATCGCTTCTGCTTCAATCAATCATGAGGACCCGCTGTTTAGCGAGGCTGCCGAAGAAACCTTTGACACGCTACGAGCACGGATCTTGCAGTTAGAGCAGGAGGCTGAAGCCGGCCGACATTAGTCGAGCGAGCGTTGCTCTCGCGGGTGACGTCGGCTTCGGATCACGCGCATAACGCTTTGATCGTCTTTATGGGTACACACCCTCGTAACGTTCCGTTGCGATCTTCTGTCGCAGCTCGCGGTGATGGAACCCGACTCACAATCCGGTGAGTCCCGAAAAGCGCCCTGAACTCAGCATGATAGGTCATGTGGCATTGAGCCGCCCGCGCAATGCGTTGCGTCGCAGCAAGTACCTTCTATCTTGACGGCATCAGCCGCATGGAATCGCCCAGAACGGGTTCGCGCGGAGCGTGATTTCAGTTTCAACAACATCGGGGCACTTAACTTCATGTCAGGACTTCGCGCGCGATCGGCATGCGTTGCAATGATGCTCGCGGCCCTTACGCCGCTGCTCGCGGGCTGCGACGAATCCGTCTCTGCGGTGTCCGCTGCCCAGCCCGCCGATCCTGACGTCAGCATCGTCATCGTCAAGCCGCAGCCGCGCGCCGTGGTGCGCGAGCTGCCGGGCCGCATCGCGCCGACGCGCGTCTCCGACGTGCGGCCGCGCATCTCCGGCATCGTGGTCGAGCGCCTGTTCCGTCAGGGCAGCGAAGTGAAGGCCGGCGATGCGCTCTATCGCATCGATCCGCGTCCGTTCGAGGTCGAGGTGATGGCCACCGAGGCGGCCGTCGCCAAGGCCGAGGCCGGGTTGATGCAGGCGAGACAGCAGGCGCACCGCATCGCCACCCTCACCAAGGATCGCGCTGCCCCAGAAGCCGAGAACGAGAAGGCGATCGCGGCCGAGCGTCAGGCCCATGCCGAGGTCGAAGGCCGCAAGGCGGAACTCGCGCGCGCCAAACTCAATCTCGACTACGCCACCGTGCGCGCGCCGATCGACGGCGTCGTCGGTGCGGCGCTGGTCAGCGAGGGTGCGCTCGCGGTGCAGAACGAGACCAACCTCGCCAGCATCCAGCAGCTCGATCCGATCTATGCCGACTTCACCCAGTCGGTGACCGAGCTCAACCAGCTCCGCCGCGCCTTCGAGAGCGGCGACCTCGAGCGCATCGCCGCCGATGCCGCCAAGGTGCGCCTCGTGCTCGACGACAACACCCTTTATTCGCTCGACGGCAAGCTGCTGTTCTCGGACGCCAAGGTCGATGCCCATACCGGCCAGGTGACCCTGCGCGGCGAATTCCGCAATCCCAAGCGCGAGCTGCTGCCGGGCATGTATGTCCGCGTCCGGATCGACCAGGGACTCGACAGCGACGCAATCGCGGTGCCGCAGCAGGCGATCCAGCGCAACGGCGGCGGCGGCAGCGAGGTGTTCGTCGTCAAGGACGACAACCACATCGCCGTGCAGCCGGTGCGCACGGGCTCGGTGCAGGACGGACTCTGGTTCGTGACCGAGGGCCTGAAGGCCGGCGACAAGGTCGTGGTCGAAGGCTTCCAGAAGTTCGCGGCCGGCGACAAGGTGAAGCCGCAATCCTGGTCGGAAGCGGACGCCACCGCGGACAATCGGCACGCCCAGAAGCTGACGCGGTAACGCGCCATGGCGAGTTTCTTCATCGACAGGCCGATCTTCGCCTGGGTGGTCGCGCTGTTCATCTGCTTGATCGGCGCGATCGCGGTCCCGCTGCTGCCGATCGCGCAATATCCGATCATCGCGCCGCCCTCGATCTCGATCTCGACCAGCTATCCCGGCGCCTCGCCCGAAAACCTCTACAACAGCGTCACCCGGCTGATCGAGGAGGAGCTCAACGGCGCCTCCGGCATCCTCAATTTCGAATCGACCAGCGACTCGCTCGGCCAGGTCGAGATCATCGCCAATTTCCAGCCGGGCACCGATACCAGCGCCGCCTCCGTCGAGGTGCAGAACCGCATCAAGCGCGTCGAAGCGCGGCTGCCGCGTGCGGTGATCCAGCAGGGCATCCTGATCGAGGAAGCCTCGAGCGCCGTGCTCCAGATCATCACGCTGAACTCGACCGACGGCAGCCTCGACGAAGTCGGCCTCGGCGACTTCATGATCCGCAACGTGCTCGGCGAGATCCGCCGCATCCCCGGCGTCGGCCGGGCCACGCTCTATTCGACCGAACGTAGCTTGCGCGTCTGGGTCGATCCGGCAAAGCTGGTCGGCTACGGGCTGACCGCGGACGACGTCAACAAGGCGATCGCCGCGCAGAACGCACAGGTCGCTTCGGGCAGCATCGGCGCCGAGCCGTCGACCTCGAGCCAGCGCACCTCCTCGCTGGTGCTGGTCAAGGGCCAGCTCTCGTCGCCGGACGAATTCGGTTCCATCATCCTGCGCGCCAATGCCGACGGTTCGACCGTGCGGTTGCGCGACGTCGCACGCATCGAGGTCGGCGGCCTCAGCTACCAGTTCAACACGCGCCTGAACGGCAAGCCGACCGCGGGCCTCTCCGTGCTGATGTCGCCGACCGGCAACGCGCTGGCGACCGCGAGCGCGGTCGAGGAGAAGATGAAGGAGCTGTCGCGCTTCTTCCCGGCCAACATCTCCTACGAGATCCCCTACAACATCACGCCCGTGGTCGAGGCCTCGATCAAGAAGGTGCTGACGACGCTGGTCGAAGCCGTGGTGCTGGTATTCGTGGTGATGTTCCTGTTCCTGCAGAACATCCGCTACACCATCATCCCGACCATCGTGGTGCCCGTGGCGCTGCTGGGCGCGTGTACCACGCTGCTGCTCGCCGGCTATTCCATCAACATGCTCTCGATGTTCGGCATGGTGCTCGCGGTCGGCATCCTCGTCGACGACGCCATCGTCGTGGTCGAGAACGTCGAACGCATCATGTCCGAGGAAGGCCTGCCGCCGAAGGAAGCGACGCGCAAGGCGATGGCGCAGATATCGGGCGCCATCATCGGCATCACGCTGGTGCTGATGGCGGTGTTCGTGCCGATGGCGTTCTTCCCAGGCTCGGTCGGCATCATCTACCGCCAGTTCTCGGTGACCATGGTCGCCGCGATCGGCTTCTCCGCCTTCCTCGCGCTGTCGCTGACGCCGGCGCTGTGCGCGACGATTCTGAAGCCCGTCGCGGCCGGCCACGGCCATGCGAAGCGGGGCGTGTTCGGCTGGTTCAACCGCATGCTCGAAGGCGGCAAGGAGGGCTATTCCCGCACCGTCGGCTTCTCGCTGAAGCGGACCGGCCGCCTGATGCTGGTCTATGTCGCGCTGCTGGCTGGTCTCTCCTGGGCCTTCGTCAGCCTGCCCGGCGGCTTCCTGCCGATCGACGACCAGGGCTTCGTCACCACCGACGTGCAGACGCCGTCGGATTCGTCGTATCCCCGCACCGAGGCCGTCATCGAGAAGGTCGAGAAATATCTCGCCGAGCGGCCGGGTGTGAAGGATGTCACCTTCCTCACCGGCTTCAGCTTCTCTGGCCAGGGCATGAACACCGCGCAGGCCTTCATCACGCTGAAGGACTGGTCGGAGCGCGGGCCGAAGGACTCTGCCGCGGCGATCGTCAACGACATCAACCGCGATCTGTCGTCGTCGATCCGCGATGCAAAGATCTCTGCGCTCCAGCCGCCGCCGATCGACAATCTCGGCAACTCCTCGGGCTTCTCGTTCCGCCTCCAGGACCGCGGCCAGAAAGGCTATCCGGCATTGATGCGCGCCGCCGACCAGCTGATCGCGGAGGCCAATGCGAGCCCGGTGCTTCAGAAGGTCTATATCGAGGGCCTGCCCGAGGCCGGCGTGGTCAATCTCGTGATCGACCGCGAGAAGGCCGGCGCCTTCGGTGTCACCTTCGAGGACATCAACAACACGATCTCGACCAATCTCGGCTCGAACTACATCAACGACTTCCCGAACCGCGGCCGCATGCAGCGCGTCGTGGTGCAGGCCGATGCCCGCGACCGCATGCGGACCGAGGACATCCTCAACTACAACGTCAAGAACAGCCGTGGCCAGCTCGTGCCGTTCTCGTCCTTCGCCACGGTCGAATGGGCGCGCGGCCCGACGCAGATCGCGGGCTTCAATTATTATCCGGCAGTGCGCATCTCCGGCGAGGCGAAACCCGGCTTCACCTCGGGCGACGCGATCGCCGAGATGGAGCGGCTTGCCGGCAAATTGCCGCGCGGCTTCGGCTATGAATGGACCGGACAGTCGCTCCAGGAAAAACTGTCGGGCTCGCAGGCGCCGTTCCTGCTGGCACTGTCGGTGTTCGTGGTGTTCCTGTGTCTTGCCGCGCTCTACGAGAGCTGGACCATTCCGCTCGCGGTGCTGCTCACGGTGCCGCTCGGCATCGTCGGCGCGGTGGCCGCGGCGATGCTGCGCGGCCTGCCCAACGACGTCTATTTCACCGTCGGCCTGATCACCATCATCGGCCTCGCGGCAAAGGACGCGATTCTGATCATCGAGTTCGCCAAGGACCTGCGCAAGGAAGGCAAGCCGCTGGTGGACGCCACCATCGAAGCCTGCCGCCTGCGCTTCCGCCCGATCCTGATGACCGGCCTTGCCTTCATCTGCGGCGTGCTGCCGATGGCGATTGCGCACGGCGCCGGCGGCGCCAGCCAGCAGGCGCTCGGCAGCATCGTGATGGGCGGCATGATCGCGGTGGTGATCCTGGCGCTGCTGATGGTGCCGGTGTTCTTCGTCTCGGTGCAGCGCGTGCTCGCGGGAGATCGGGAGCCGGCTGCGGCGAAGGACGGCGAGGCGTACGGGCCGCCCGCGCCGGTGAAGCCATAAGGCGAGCTGTCATGCCCCGCGCAGGCGGGGCATCCAGTACGCCGCGGCCCTTCCGTATCCAACAAACGTCTCTGGAATACTGGATCACCCGCTCCAGTGCGCAAGTGCGCACAAGGCGGGTGATGACGGCGGAGTGTGAAGCGCAGGGCTTCGCCTTACGCCTACTTCCGCAAAATCTTCACCAGCTCCCCGTGCACGAACTCGTTGCCGCACACGACATGCCCGGTCACCAGCGCGTCGCCCGGCGTTGCGATGTCGCTCACCGTGCCGCCCGCCTCGCGCACCATGATCATGCCGGCGGCGATGTCCCAGGATTGCAGGTTGCGCTCCCAGTAGCCGTCGAGGCGGCCGGCGGCGACGAAGGCCAGGTCGAGCGAGGCGGCGCCGAAACGGCGGAGGCCCGCGACGCGGTCCTGGATCGCGGTCATCTCGCGGCGGAATTCCTCGTGGTCGCCGCGGCCGATATGCGGCAGGCCACAGGCCACCACGCATTCGTTGAGCTGGCGGCGGCCGGCCACGCGCAGGCGCTGGTCGTTGAGGAAGGCGCCCTTGCCGCGCTCGGCGATGTAGAGCTCGTCATTGGCGGGGTTGTAGATCACGCCCGCAATGATCGTGCCCTCGCGCACGAGGCCGATCGAGATCGCGAATTGCGGGATGCCGTGCAGGAAGTTGGTGGTGCCGTCGAGCGGGTCGACGATCCAGGTGTGGCTCTTGTCGCTGCCTTCGCGGGTGCCGCCTTCCTCGCCGATGAAGCCGTAGCCGGGGCGGGCCTTGGCGAGGTCCTGGTAGAGGATCTCCTCGGCGCGCTTGTCGGCGAGCGAGACGAAATTGGCCGGCCCCTTCAGCGAGACCTGGAGATGCTCGATCTCGCCGAGATCGCGCTTGAGGCTGCGGCCGGCGCGGCGCGCGGCCTTGACCATGACGTTGATAGTGGCGGAATACAGCATGTGCTCTGGTCTTGATCGGGGGAAATGGCGCGAAATCGCGCCTGTTTGAAGGATGGGGTGCCCTGCGAGGGCCTTTGCGTCAAGTCATTTGGTCCCGAGCCATTTTCTGGCGGCGGCCTCGGCCTTGCCCCGGTCCTCGGCCGGCAGGTCGGACAATTGCTTGTCGAGCTCCGGATCGCCCTTGCCGGAGGTTTTCGCCACCAGGTGCCATTTAAAGCCCTCGACCTTGTCCACGGACGTGCCCATGCCGTTGATCAGCACCCAGGCCAGGCGGTTCTGCGCGATCGCGCTGCCCTGGCGGGAGGCCTTGCGGAGCAACGCGACGGCGGCCGGCTGGTTCTTCACCGTGCCGGTGCCGTTGAACATGGCGATGGCATATTCGACCTCGGCATCGACATTGTCCGCCAGTGAAGCCGCCTGGAGCAGCCGCACCGCGCGTTCCGGGTCCTTCGGCACGCCGGTGCCTTCCTTGTAGAAGGTCGCCAGCGCGTATTGCGCCTCGGGCAGGCCGGCGTCGGCGGCCTGACGCAGCAGCTCGGCGGACCGCTTGACGTCCTGCGGCAGGGTCTGGCCGTCGAGGTAAAGCAGCGCGAGGTTATAGGCCGCCTTGGGCTCGCCGAGCTTGGCGGCGGAAGCCATCAGCTTCACCGCCTCGCTTTTGTCGACCGAGCCGCCGCGGCCGGAAATTCGCAGCATGGCGAGCGCGAACATCGCCTCGCGGTCGCCGGCATCGGAGGCGCGCTTGTACCATTCCAGCGCCTTGGCGTAGTCGCGGCGGATGCCCATGGCGTTGGAATAGAGCTCGCCGAGCATGGTCATCGCCTTGGGGTCGCCCGCTTGTGCGCGGGCGGTGGCGAGATCGAACGCCGTCTTGTACTGGCCGCGCTGATAGGCGCCGAACACCAGGTCGACATTGGGATTGTCGGTTGCCGGTGCGGGGATCACGGTTGCGGGCAGCGCCGGCTTGGGCGAGGCGGCCGGCTTGGGCGAGGCCGAAGGTTTTGGCGCCGGCGCGGCCTCCTTCTTCTTGGCGGCCGGAGGCGGCTTGGGCTTCTCTTTCTCAGGCACGGCGCTCGGCGTGGCCACCGGCGGCGTGATCTGGAGCTGCGCGGCCGCGGGCGCCGTCAGCAGCAGCGTGGCCAGGATGGTGATGCGCGGGAGCTTCATGTCGGGCGCTAGCCGTGCTCCTGACCCGCAAGCGCGGCCGCATGGGCCTTCTTGATCTCAGCGTCGACCTCGATCAGCGCGGCCTTGGGACCGCGCGGATCGGACCAGACGAATTCGCCGACCAGCACGAAATCGGCGCCGCTGGCGGCGAAGTCGTGCGCCTCTTCGAGCGAGGTGGCAAAGCCGACGCAGGGCGGCTCGAACAGCTCGGCCCACCAGTCCAGCCGCTCGGCGATCGCCTGGGACGACGGGCGTTGGCCCTTTGCATCAGGTTCGCCGAACAGCACGTAGTCCGCGCCTATCTCGCCCGCATCCATGGAATGGTGCCGCGTCGTCAGCCCGCCGACGCCGGCGATGCGATCGGGCTTGAGCGATGGCAGCGCCTCTTTCAGCGCGGCGATGCCGGGCAGGTGCGCGCCGTCGGCGCCGCCACGTGCGACCAGTTCGGCATGACCTTCAACGAGCAGCGCGGCGCCCGCCTTCTGGACCGGCGGGGCCAGCGCCTTGATGCGCGTGATCATGGTGCGCTGGTCGGTCTCCTTCAGCCGCAGCAGCACGGCCGCGACGTCGGCGGCAGCGAGCAGGCCCGGCAGCTCGGCGACGAACGCAGCGGGATCATCGATGGCAGGCGTCGCGAGATAGAGACGCGGCGCCGGGCGCGGCGGAGGCGATTTGTTCGACAAGATCTAGGCTGCTTTCTTTTCCAGGCTGCTTTGCCATTCGCCCTTGGACGCCAGACCATTCATCCGGGCGCGATGGCTGAATGCACTTTGGCCGGCTGCGACATTCTCGGCCTTGCCGGACCAGGCCTTCTGCGGCGCGGCCTGCAGCGCGCGGCCGTAGGAGAAGGTCAGGCCCCAGGGCAGCGGGCCAAGCTTGTGCATGGCGTTGAGATGCGCCGTCGCCTCTTCGCCCGACTGGCCGCCGGAGAGGAAGGCGATACCGGGCACGGCCGCGGGCACGCAGGCCTTCAGCAGCCGAATTGTCTTCTCCGCGACTTCCTCGACGGGAGCCTGCTTCGCGCACTTCTTGCCCGAGATCGCCATGTTCGGCTTCAGCACCATGCCTTCGAGCGCAACGCGCTGCACGCGCAATTCCTGGAAGGTCTTGTTGAGCACGCGGGTCGTCACTTCATAGCAGCGGTCGATGTCGTGATCGCCGTCCATCAGCACTTCCGGCTCGACGATCGGCACGATCTGCGCGGCCTGGCACAGCGCTGCGTAGCGGGCCAGCGCATGGGCGTTGACGCCGATCGCGGTCATCGACGGAATGCCGCTGCCGATATCGATCACGGCGCGCCATTTGGCGAAGCGCGCGCCGCGCTCGTAATATTTCTTCAGGCGCTCGGCGAGCTTGTCGAGCCCGACGGTGACGAGCTCGCCCGGGCACATCGGCAGGGCTTGCGTGCCCTCGTCGACCTTGATGCCGGGGATGGCGCCGCTCTGTTCGATCAGCTTGACCAGTGGCGTGCCGTCCTTCGCGTCTTGCCAGATCGTCTCGTCATAGAGGATCACGCCGGAGATGTACTGGCTCATGGCCTCCCTGGAGCGGAACAGCATCTCGCGATAGTCGCGGCGATTGCCTTCCGTCGATTCCACCCCGATCGCGTCAAATCGCTTCTTGATGGTGCCGGAGGATTCGTCGGCGGCAAGGATGCCCTTGCCGGGCGCGACCATGGCGGTCGCGATCCTGTTGAGCTCAGTCAGATTCATCGAGAGGTCCTCCCAAAACGATGCTGCCCTTGCCTGTGAAAATAGACCGTTCTCGGGCAATTGCCGAGTTAACGTTCGTCGCAGGGTAAAGGGGGCCCTCTGTCCTTCCGGGATGCGCCGAAAGGCGCAGGCCCGGAATCCATAACCCCAGGCTGTGGTTATGGATTCTCAGATGCGCAATTGCGCATCATAGCCCACGCTTCGCGTGTCCCGGAATGACGGGAGGATGTGGCTGAAGGCCTTACGCCACCTTCGGATCCAGCTCGCCCTTGGCGTAGCGCTTGGCCATCTCGGCGGGGGTCAGGACCTTCTTGAACTTGGAGGCCTGGCCTGCGGTATTGAACTCCTGGAGCCGCTGCTTGCACAGCTTGGTCATCGCTTCCATCGCCGGCTTCAGGTACTTGCGCGGGTCGAACTCTTCCGGGTGCTCCTTGAACACCTTGCGGATCTGGCCGGTCATGGCCATGCGGTTGTCGGTGTCGATGTTGATCTTGCGCACGCCGTTCTTGATGCCGCGCTGGATCTCGGCGACCGGAACGCCCCAGGTCGGCTTCATCTTGCCGCCGAACTCGTTGATGATGTCCTGGAGGTCCTGCGGCACCGACGAGGAGCCGTGCATCACGAGATGCGTGTTCGGCAGCTTGCGGTGGATCTCCTCGATCACCTTCATGGCGAGGATGTCGCCGTCGGGCTTGCGGGTGAATTTGTAGGCGCCATGCGAGGTGCCCATCGCGATCGCGAGCGCGTCCACCTTGGTCTCCTGGACGAACTTCACGGCCTCGTCCGGATTGGTCAGGAGCTGGTCGTGGCTCAGCTTGCCTTCGGCGCCGTGGCCGTCTTCCTTGTCGCCCATGCCTGTTTCGAGCGAGCCGAGCACGCCGAGCTCACCCTCGACCGAGATGCCGCCGAGATGGGCCATGTCGGTCACGGTCTTGGTGACGCCGACATTGTAAGTCCAGTCGGCCGGGCTCTTGCCGTCGGCCTTGAGCGAGCCGTCCATCATGACCGAGGTGAAGCCGGCCTGGATCGCGGTCATGCAGGTCGCGGCCTCGTTGCCGTGGTCGAGATGCACGCAGACCGGAATGTGCGGATAGATCTCGGTCACCGCGTCCATCATGTGCTTGAGCATGATGTCGTTGGCGTAGGAGCGCGCACCGCGCGAGGCCTGGATGATGACGGGCGCGTCGACCGTGTTGGCCGCGTCCATGATCGCCAGCGCCTGCTCCATGTTGTTGATGTTGAAGGCCGGTACGCCGTAATCGTTCTCCGCTGCATGGTCGAGCAATTGACGTAACGTGATCCGAGCCATCTGTCTTTTTCTCCGGTTTGGGCCTGCAAGGCCGACTTAAAAGGCCGACTGATTACTTGGTGCGCAGAACTTCGACGCCGGGAAGGGGCTTGCCTTCCATCCATTCAAGAAATGCGCCACCGGCGGTCGAGACATAGGTGAATTGACCGGCCACATGGGCCTGGTTGAGGGCCGCGACCGTGTCGCCGCCGCCCGCGATCGAGATCAGCTTCTTGGCCTTGGTGCGCTCGGCGGCATGCTTGGCGGCCGACACGGTTCCGCGGTCGAACGGCTGCATCTCGAAGGCGCCGAGCGGTCCGTTCCAGACCAGCGTGGCGGCGTCGTCGATGGCGGCGTGGACACGCGCGATCGATTGCGGGCCGACGTCGAGGATCATGCCGTCGGCCGGGATCGCATCGAGCCCGTAGGCATGCGAGGGCGCGTTCGCCGCGAAATGATAGGCGACGGTGGCGTCGACCGGCAGGATGATCGCGCAATTGGCGGCTTCCGCCTTCTCCATGATGCGGATCGCCGTCGCGGCAAGATCCTTCTCGGCCAGCGACTTGCCGATCCCAACGCCCTGGGCGTGCAGGAAGGTGTTGGCCATGCCGCCGCCGATCACGAGCGCGTCGACCTTGGTGACGAGGTTTTCGAGCAGATCGATCTTGGTCGAGACCTTGGCGCCGCCGATGATCGCGATGACGGGCTTGGTCGGCGAGCCCAGCGCCTTCTCCAGCGCGACGAGCTCGGCCTGCATGGTGCGGCCGGCATAGGCCGGCAGCTTGTGGCCGAGGCCTTCGGTCGTGGCATGGGCGCGGTGCGCGGCCGAGAAGGCGTCATTGACCCAGATGTCCCCGAGTTTCGCCAACTCGGCGACGAAGGCGGGATCGTTCTTTTCCTCTTCCTTGTGGAAGCGGGTATTTTCCAGGCACAGGATGTCGCCATCCTTCAACGCCGCTACGGCCGTGGCCGCGGGCTCGCCGACGCAGTCGTCCGCGAAGGCGACGGGCCTGTTCACGACCTTCGACAGCGCTTCAGCAACCGGCTTGAGCGACTCCTTGGGGTCGCGTCCCTTCGGTCGGCCGAAATGCGCGAGCAGGATGACCTTGCCGCCCTTGTCCGAGATTTCGGTGATGGTCGGCGCAACGCGCTCGAGCCGGGTTGCGTCGCTGACGCGCCCGTTGTCCATGGGCACGTTGAGATCGACGCGCAGCAGCACGCGCTTGCCCTTCACATCGACGTCGTCGAGGGTGCGGAATTTGTTGGTCATCGGACACTCTCTTGTCCCGGGCGCAAAGCGGCGCGGAGTGCCGCCGTGCAGAACCGGGACCTACGCTGGAGGGACATGGGTCCCGGATCTGCGACGCAGCGTTTCACGCTGCATCGCGTCCGGGACACGAGAGCGGAGTTAGATCACCTTCGCGAACGCGACGGCGGTGTCCGCCATGCGGTTCGAGAAGCCCCACTCGTTGTCGTACCAGGACATCACACGCACCAGCGTGCCGTTCTGCACCTTGGTCTGGTCCTCGTGGAAGGTCGAGGAGTGCGGATCGTGGTTGAAGTCGATCGAGACGTTCGGCTGATTGGTATAGCCGAGAATGCCCTTGAGCTGCTGCTCGGAGGCACGCTTCATCGCCGCGTTGATTTCCTTGGCGTCGGTGGCGCGCTTGGCGACGATCTTGAGGTCGATGACCGAGACGTTCGGGGACGGCACGCGGATCGAGACGCCGTCGAGCTTGCCCTTGAGTTCCGGGAGCACGAGGCCGATTGCCTTCGCCGCGCCGGTCGAGGTCGGGATCATCGACATCGCCGCCGCACGGCCGCGGTAGAGATCCTTGTGTAGCGTGTCCAGCGTCGGCTGGTCGCCGGTGTAGGCGTGGATCGTGGTCATGAAGCCGGTCTCGATGCCGACCAGGTCGTTCAGCACCTTGGCGACCGGCGCGAGGCAGTTGGTGGTGCAGGAGCCGTTGGAGACGACCAGGTGATCCTTGGTCAGCGTGTCGTGGTTGACGCCGTAGACGATGGTGGCGTCGGCGCCGTCGGCGGGCGCGGAAACGAGAACGCGCTTGGCGCCGGCGGTGAGATGCGCGGACGCCTTGTCCTTCGCGGTGAAGATGCCGGTGCATTCCATCGCGATGTCAACGCCGAGATCCTTCCAGGGCAGCTTCGAGGGATCGCGCTCGGCGGTCACCTTGATCTTGCCGCCGCCGAGGTTGATGGAGTCGCCATCGACGGTCACGGTGCCGGGGAAGCGGCCATGGACGCTGTCGAAGCGAAGGAGGTGCGCGTTGGTCTCGACCGGGCCGAGGTCGTTGATGCCGACGACCTCGATGTCCTTGCGGCCGGACTCGGCAATAGCCCGCAGGATGTTGCGGCCGATGCGGCCAAAACCGTTAATTCCGACGCGGACTGCCATGTTTCATCTCCTTATGACCGTTCAATGACGTGTTCGATAACCCCGATCATCCCGCACAACGCGCTTAGCGCGCCTGCGAGGGTTTTTTAGGGCGGACGCCCGGTTCGGCCGGGCGATGCTTGATCATATGAGAGACTACGTAGTCCTTTTTTTTGGCAAGCTCAACTCTCAGCTAACGCGCTTCAGCACAGCGTTAACCGCAGCCTCGGCGGTAATGCCGAAATGCTTGTAAAGATCCTTCGCCGGCGCGCTCGCGCCGAACGAATGCATGCCGATAAAATCGCCATCCTGGCCGATCACGGCATCCCAGCCCCAGCGCACTGCGGCCTCGATCGCGACCTTCACCGGCGCGTTGCCGATGATCTCGGCACGCTTGGCTTCTGGTTGCGCTAACAAAAGCTCGAGCGAGGGCACCGAGACCACCCGTGACGCGATGCCGCGCTCGGCGAGCTGCTTCTGGGCGGCGACCGCGATCTCGACCTCGGAGCCGGAAGCGAACAGCGTTGCCTTGGCTTCGCCCTGGGCGGCGACCAGCTCGTAGGCGCCGGCCGCGCAAGGAATGTCGTTCGGCGCATTGGTGCGGAGCTGCGGCAGGTTCTGACGCGTCAGCGCCAGCACGGTCGGCCCGTCGATACGATTGAGCGCAAGCTCCCAGCACTCGGCGACCTCGATGGAGTCAGCCGGGCGGAACACGCGCATGTTCGGAATGGCGCGAAGTGCGGCGAGATGCTCGACCGGCTGGTGGGTCGGGCCGTCTTCGCCGAGGCCGATGGAGTCGTGCGTCATCACGTAGACGACGCCGGCGCCCATCAACGCGGCAAGGCGCATCGCGGGACGCGCATAGTCGGTGAACACCAGGAAGGTCGCACCGTTCGGCGCGAAGCCGCCATGCAGGAAGATGCCGTTCATTGCAGCCGCCATGCCGTGCTCGCGGATGCCGTAATGGATGAAGCGGCCTTTTGGCGTCTTGGCCGAGAAAGCTGTGGCCGACTTCGCCTTGTTGTTGTTGGAGCCGGTGAGGTCGGCGGAGCCTGCGAGGAATTCCATCGGCATCGCGCCGGCGATGACTTCGATCACCGCTTCCGAGGATTTGCGGGTCGCCGCGGTCATCGGCTTTTCCAGCAGCTCCTTCTTGTACGCGCGCACGGCCTTCGCGAGCGAGGCCGGACGCTCATGACGCAGACGGCGCTCGAACTCGGCGCGCTTGCGGCTGCCGAGCCCACCGAGCCGTCCCTCCCATTCCTGCCGTGCCGCCGCGCCGCGGCTGCCGGCGGCGCGCCAGGCCTTCAGCACGTCATCCGGCACCGAGAACGGCTCGAGCGAGATGCCGAGATTTTCCTTGGCGGCCTTGAGCTCGTCGGCGCCGAGCGCCTCGCCATGCGCCTTCGCGGTGCCGGCCTTGTGCGGCGCGCCGAAGCCGATGGTGGTGCGGCAGGCGATCAGCGTCGGCTTGTTGGATTTTTGCGCGCGGGTGATCGCAGCAGTGATGGCGGCCTGGTCATGGCCGTCGATCTTTTCGGCGGCCCAGCCCGCGGACTTGAAGCGCTTTACCTGGTCGACGGAATCGGAGATCGAGGTCGGCCCGTCGATCGAGATGCCGTTGTCGTCGTAGAGCACGATCAGCTTGCCGAGCTTCCAGTGCCCGGCCATCGCGATCGCTTCCTGCGACACGCCTTCCATCAGGTCGCCGTCGGAGGCGAGCACATAGGTGTGGTGGTCGACGATCTTCTTGCCGAATTCGGCGGCCAGCATCTTCTCGGCGAGCGCCATGCCGACCGCGGTCGAGATCCCCTGGCCGAGCGGACCGGTAGTGGTCTCGATGCCCTTGGTGTGGAAGTTCTCGGGATGCCCCGGGGTCAAGCCGCCGAGCTGGCGGAACTGCTTGAGCTGATCCAGCGTCATGTCGGCATTGCCGGTCAGATACAGCAGCGAATAGAGCAGCATCGAACCGTGGCCGGCCGAGAGCACGAAGCGGTCGCGGTCGGGCCAGTCGGTGGCAGTGGCGTCGAATTTCAGGAATTGCGTGAACAGCACCGTGGCGACGTCGGCGGCGCCCATCGGCAGGCCGGGATGGCCCGATTTCGCCTTCTCGACAGCGTCCATCGAGAGGCCACGGATCGCGTTGGCCATGCGGTTGTGGTCGACTTGCGTCATGTCTGAAATCCGTCTGAAATGAGGCGCTTGGCAGTGGTGCGGGCCGCGTGGGGGGAGCCTGGCGGCCACGGAAGGTTGGGCTGGGATAGCACCTCGGTTCCGGGAGTCCAAGGCAATCAAACGTCGGTTTGGCCGTAAAAGTTGCTTAGCAGTGCATAGTTTCGCGGCGGCGTTGCGCTCCGCTAGCTTGCCACGTAAATTTCTGCTTCTAACCGTTTGCCGAACCGAGTCTTTTGCCGGACGGCAAGCCCCACGGGCAAGGCCACAGGTTCCGCCGCTGACTGCATGAACGATCGCGTTTCCAACAGCTCTGCCATGACGGAGTCCTCGGCCGTCGAGATCGAGATCGCGACCCGCAGACTCATGGCGGCGCTCGACGCGCTCGAAAGCGCGGTGGAGCGGCGGCGCGATGCCGATCGCGACGAGAACGAGCTCGCGGCACGAATCCAGGCACTGGGCGCGGATCGCTCGCGGCTTGCCGATGAGCTCGACGGCGCGCTGGTGAAGGCGCGCAAGCTCGAGCGCACCAATCGCGAAATCTCCGATCGGCTGGATTCCGCAATCGTCACGATACGCTCGGTGCTCGATACCGGAGAGGACGGATGAGCCACATCAACGTCACCATCAACGGCCGGCAATACCGCATGGCCTGCGAGGAGGGCCAGGAGGTGCGGCTGCTCAAGCTCGCCGAAAGCCTGGAGACGCGAATTCAGTCGCTGCGCGGAAAATTCGGCGAGATCGGTGATGCCAGGCTCACCGTGATGGCGGCGCTGACCGTCTGCGACGAGCTGGTCGACGTCGGCAACCGCGTCCGCACCATGGAGCAGGAGCTGACTGAGCTCAGGGATTTCCGCAACGCCGCCGTCGAGCGCGCCCGGATGACCCAGACCGCCGTGGTGAATGCGCTCAACGCCGCCGCCGAGCGCATCGAGAAGTCGACCCAGGTCCTGAACCGGACGGTGGGCAACGGCATCGCGATCGGCTGATTTTGGGCGGACCGCCCGTTGGGCTGGCGGTTCGTCAGTATCGTTGTTACATTGCGCGGGCGAGGCTGCGACGTGCGTCAGGAGCCATATATCCCCGGGGCCTTATCGATCCTTTAGGGAACTGTCCCTGGCCGGGCCCGTGGGCTCGGACATATGGTGCCCACCTACTTTCGTAGGGAACTCCGGGATCGAGTGCTTCAACGGCGTTCGCGGCTTCGCACTTTTTTTGCTTGGTTTGTGCTTGTCGAAACGACTGCGGCCAGTTCGGTAGATGTCGTGCTCCGGCTCGCCCGGGGCATTCAGTACGCCGCGGCCTCTGTGTGAATCACCACCGCCTCTGGAATACTGGATCACCCGCCCCGGTGCGCAAGGGCGCACAAGGTGGGTGATGACGTGGGGGACCAAAGCGCATGTCCAATTCGAAAGCCGAACTCCGTGCCAAAGCCCTCGCGGCGCGTGACGCGCTGAGCGAGAAGAAGCGCACCGCCGCCGCCGCAAAGCTCGCCAAGCGCGGGCTGCCGTTCCCGCTTTTGCCCGGCAGCATCGTCTCCGGCTATTCCCCGATCCGCAGCGAGATCGATCCGCTGCCGCTGATGAAGGCACTCGCCGAGGCGGGCGCAAAGCTCGCGCTGCCCTGCGTCACCGCCCGCGGCCAGTCGCTGATCTTCCGCATCTTCCATCCGAACGACCGCCTGATGCTCGGCCCGCTCGGCATTCCCGAGCCGTCGCCGGCCGCGGCCGAAGTCATCCCCGACATCATGCTGACGCCGCTCGCGGCCTTCGACCGTCTCGGCCATCGCATCGGCTATGGCGCGGGGCACTACGACCACACCTTCGCGCATCTGCGCAAGACCAAGCAGATCGTCGGTATCGGGCTTGCTTTTGCAGCCCAGGAGATCAAGGCGGTTCCGGCACTATCGCACGACGTCGCGCTGGATTATGTGCTAACGGAATCGGACGTGTTCGATTTCCGGAGTTCTGAAGTTGCGCATTCTCTTCGTGGGTGATGTCGTCGGCCGTAGCGGCCGCAACGCCATCGCCGAATATCTGCCCGGCATGGTCAAGGACTGGTCGCTCGATTTCGTCGTCGTCAACGGTGAGAATTCCGCCGGCGGCTTCGGCATCACGGAAGCGATCTATCAGGAGTTTCTCGATGCCGGGGCCGACGCGGTGACGCTCGGCAATCACTCCTGGGACCAGCGTGAAGCCCTGGTGTTCATCGAGCGCGCCGAACGCCTGGTGCGGCCGACGAACTACCCGCGCGGCACGCCCGGCCGCGGCGCCGCGCTGGTGGAGACCAAGAACGGCAAGCATGCGCTCGTCGTCAACGCGCTCGGCCGGGTCTTCATGACCCCGTTCGACGATCCCTTTGCCGCGCTCGAGCGCGAGCTTGGCGCCTGTCCGCTCGGCGTTGCCGCCGACGCCATCGTCGTCGACTTCCATTGCGAGGCGACCAGCGAGAAGCAGGGCATCGGCTTCTTCTGCGACGGCCGCGCCAGCCTCGTCGTCGGCACCCACACCCATGTGCCGACCGCCGACCACCAGATCCTGTCGGGCGGCACGGCCTACATGACCGACGCCGGCATGACCGGTGACTACGATTCCATCATCGGCATGCAGAAGGAAGAACCGCTGCGGCGCTTCACGTCGGGGATTCCCTCCGGCCGGTTCGAGCCGGCGGCTGGCGTCGCGACGCTGAGCGGCGTGGCGGTCGAGACGGATGATGCGACGGGCCTCGCGCTGCGGATTGCGCCTGTGCGCGTGGGCGGCCGGCTGGAGCCGGCGACGCCGAAATTCTGGTTGAGCTGAAGTACGCCGCCACACCCTCGGTGTCGTCCCCGCCTAGTGCGCAATTGCGCACGGGGCGCGGGGACCCATAACCCCAGGGAGTAGTTGTGGTGCTAGACTGGCCACTCCGAGTCTTCGCAAAACTGCTTCCTGTGGGTATGGGTCCCGGATCTGCGCTTCGCTTGTCCGGGACGACAGTTGAAATTGACGCGCGCAACTGCGCATCAATCGCCTCACGCCGCGGCGCGAACCGCCTGCCAGAGCTCAAGCACGTCCGCACGCAAGATCCCGCGCGTGATGAACACGATGCGCGAGCGGCGATCGCTGTCGGGCCAGCCGCTAAGCGCGACCGGCGGATGGAAGACGTGATGCACGCCATGGATCACGATCGGCGTCGGTTCGTCACGAAGATTGAGGATCCCCTTCACCCGCAGCAGATCCTGGCCGCGCGCGTTGCGTAAATGCGCAAGCCAGTGCGTCACGGCCATCCAGTCGAGCGGCTCGTCGAACGCCAGCATGAAGCTCGCGATCGACGCATCGTGATCATGATGGCCATGATCATGGTGCGCGTGATGATCGTGATGCGCATGGCCGGCGTGCGCATCTGGTTCCGCGAAGGCCCGCTCGTTGAGCCAGCGCTCGACGTCTATCCTTTTCAGCTCGGGATCGATCAGGCCGGCGCCGAATAGCTGCGCGGGATCGATCTCGCCATAACTGACGCTTTCGATTCTGGCGCCGGGATTGAGCCGCCGCAGACGCAGCTCAAGCGCCGCGATGTCCTCGACCAGGTCACTCTTGGTGATCAACAGCCGGTCGGCCAACGCGACCTGTTTCACCGCCTCATACTGCCGGTCTAGCTGATGCGGCGCGTTGACCGCATCGACCGTGGTCACGACCGTGTCGAGCCGCAGGAAGTGCGAGACGAGCGGATTGTTGAGCAGGAGCTGCACGATCGGCGCGGGGTCGGCGAGCCCGGTGGTCTCGACCAGGATACGGCGGAACGGCGGAATCTCGCCGCGGTCCCGCTTCACCAGAAGGTCTCGCAGCGTCTGCTCCAGGTCGCTGCGGATGGTGCAGCAGATGCATCCGCTCGCAAGCACGGCGACTTCGCCGTCGACGCGTTCGACCAGGAGATGGTCGAGGCTGACTTCGCCGTACTCGTTGATGATGACGGCGCTGTCCTTCATGTCGTCGTGGCGCAGCAGGCGATTGAGCAGCGTGGTCTTGCCGCTGCCGAGAAAGCCGGTGATCAGCGAGACCGGAAGTCGCTGCGCGGATTTATCGCTTTCGAACAGGCCCATGGGAAGCTCTCGCGTCGGCCGTCTTATTTTTGTCGCTGGACAATAGCGTAGCGGAGGAGGAGGCTAGCGGAAACAATTTTAGAGTCAGACATTGTTCTGACCACAACCTGGGAGGGTGGAATGTCTAACGAGATCAATAACGTAGATCAAGACGGCGGCGGCTCCACGACGGATCGCCGGACCCTGCTCCGCACCGCGGGCATCGCCGGCGTTGCTGGAGCCGCGCTCGCCGGCTCGATGCACGGCAAGTTCGCGCTTGCACCGATCAGTGAGGCCCAGGCGCAGACTGCAACCTCCATGCCCAAGGGCACCGACAAGCCCTGGTGGCCATCGAAATGGGGTAAGGATGACGAGTCCGGCGCATCCAACCACATCACCCCGGCGAAGGTCCTCGACGCGGCGAAATGGATCAAGGACGGCAAGATCTACAAGATCGGCCGCGTCTACGAAGCCGCCATGCCGCTGTTTGGTGCGCGCATATTCGCACTGCGCATTCCCGGCAGCCCGACCGGCGGCCCGTTCGGTGACAACAAGATGGTCTATCACGACGAATTCCTGGCCACCGAGATCGGCCAGACCGGTACGCAGTTCGACGGCCTCGGCCATATCGGCATCCAGATGGGCAAGGACGGCGACAAGAGCGAGATGCGATTCTACAATGGCTTCACAGCCGCAGAAATTAGCGACGCATACGGGCTCAAGAAGCTTGGCGTCGAGAAGCTTAAGCCGATCTTCACCCGCGCGCATCTGCTCGACATGGTCGCGCTCAAGGGCGGCATGATGGATGCGGGGCAGGAGATCACCTCGGCTGACATCAAGGCGGCGCTGGCGAAGCAGAACATCCCCGAGAGCGACATCAAGCCTGGCGACGCGATCATGTTCCACACCGGCTGGGGCTCGCTGTGGATGAAGAACAACGATCGCTTCAACAGCGGCGAGCCGGGCATCGGCCTCGATGCTGCGAAGTGGGTGGTCGAAAAGGATCTTGCGCTGACCGGCGCCGACACCTGGGCGGTCGAGGTGGTGCCCAATCCCGACAAGTCGCTCGCTTTCGTGGTCCACGCCGAGCTGCAGACCAAGTACGGCATCCACAACCATGAGAATCTGATCTTCGACGATCTGATCGCCGAGAAGAAGTATCAGTTCGTCTATTCGTTCACCCCGGCGCCCATCAAGGGCGCGACGGGAAGCAACGGCTGCCCGATTGCGATTACGTGACGATACGCATCGGCGTGGGTGAGGGAAGCCCACGCCGATGTTTTGGTTGGGCTGAAAGCGTTGCCACATCCTCGGTGTCGTCCCCGCCTAGTGCGCAATTGCGCACGGGGGGCGGGGACCCATAACCCCAGGGAGTGGTGTGGGGCACAGCTCCCACACCGAATCTTCGCCAAATCCCGCCCTGTGGGTATGGGTCCCGGATCTGCGCTTCGCTTGTCCGGGACGACGGCGGAGATTGGCGCGCGATCACGCGTCAATCTCGTCGTACACTACTCCGCCGTCTGCTCCCGCAGCTCCGCAACATCCTTCGCCGTCAGCTTCGAGCCCTTGGTGCCGAACCGTGCCGTGACGTAGTTCGCCACCGCCGCGATCTCGTCGTCGCTATACGCATCGCCGAATGCCGGCATCGAGAGAGCGCCATCCGGCGTATGCCGCTTGGTGCCCGAGAGTACGATCTGGGCGACGTTGGTGGCGGCCGGGTCGTTGACGGCCCAGGTGCCGGTCAGCGTCGCCATCGGCGAGACCGGGCTCTCGCCGCTCCAGCCGTGGCAGCTGGCGCAGGCGCTGGCGAACACCATCTTGCCGCGTGCGTCGGCCGTGACGCCGTCCTTGTGCGAGGCGGGCGCGACCGGCGCCGTGGTCGCAGGCAGGTCGGGCGAGGCCACCGGCGGCACGCTACGCAGATAGGCGACGACCGCGCGGATGTCTTCGGGAGCGAACTGGCTGAAGCTGCGATCGACCGCTTCGCCCATCGGACCCGAGGCCGAGCCGTGGCCCGGCGCGTGGCCGAGCGAGAGATACGAGATCAGGTCCTCGTCGCGCCAATTGCCGAGGCCGGTGGCCTTGTCGGAGGAGATGTTGAAAGCGCGCCAGCCGGCCGTGATCGCGCCGCCGAACTTCTTGCGGTTGTCGAGCGCAAAGCCGAGATTGCGCGGCGTGTGGCACTCGCCGCAATGCGCCAGCGCTTCGGCGAGATACGCACCTCTGTTCCACTCCGGGCTCTTCGAGGTATCCGGCGTAAAGCGCGTGTCCGGATTGAACACGGCCGACCAGAAGATCATCGCCCAGCGCTGGTTGAACGGGAACGACAGCGTGTTGTCGGGCGCTTTCGCGCGCACTGCCGGCAGGCTGAACAGATACGCCTTCACCGCCAGCACGTCCTCGTCCGTCATGTAGGTGTAGGACGTGTAGGGCATGGCCGGATAGAGCCGCGCGCCGTCATGACGCGTGCCGCGCTGGACAGCGTTGAGGAAATCCTGGTCGCTGTAATTGCCGATGCCGGTGTCCTTGTCCGGCGTGATGTTGGTCGAATAGAGCGTGCCGAACGGTAGCTTGAAGCCGAGCCCGCCGGAATATTCCTTCTCCCCGGGCTTGGTGTGGCAGACCATGCAGTCGGCCGCCTTCGCGAGATACTCGCCGCGCTCGACCACACTCGCTTTCTCCAGCTTGGCCGGTACGCCGGTCGGCTTGCCGGCGCGATAATCCGCCAGCGCCACTTTGGTGCCGCCGGCGAAGTCGAGCGGACCGGGCCCGCGGATGATCCAGACGCCGAGCGCCGCCACCACGATGGCGATCACGACCAGGCTTGTGAGGATACGCATCTTGCCGCTCATGCCTTCTTCCCCACAGCCAGAAGTTTCCGGTCGATCGGCAGGCGCCGCAGCGCCACGCCGGTTGCGGCGTAGATCGCGTTGCGCAGCGCCGGTGGTCCGGCATTGACGCCGGCTTCGCCGATGCCGCCGGGCGCTTCGCCGCTCTTGACCACGATGACCTCGATCTTCGGCGTCTCGTTGATGCGCATCATGCGGTAGTCGTGGAAGTTCGACTGCTGCACGCGGCCCTTGTCGATGGTGATCTCGCCATAGAGCGCGGCCGTGAGGCCGAAGATCAGCCCGCCCTCGATCTGCGCCTTCACCGTATCGGGGTTGACCGCAATGCCGGTGTCGACCACCGAGGTGATGCGGCGCAGCGTGATCTCGCCGATGTCGTCGATCTCGGCTTCCACAACAGTTGCGAGGAAGCTCGCAAACGATGGCTGCAGGCAGACGCCACGTCCAACGCGGGCCGGCAGCGGTTGGCCCCAGCCGGATTTCTCCGCGGCAAGGTTGAGCACCGCGAGCGCACGCGGAGTCTTGGTCAGCATCGACCTTCGGAATTCGACCGGATCCTTGCCGGCCTTGCGCGCAAGTTCGTCCAGCGCGCATTCGAACGCGAACACATTGTTGTTCGGGCCGACACCGCGCCAGAAGCCGGTCGGCACAGCCGGTGGCTCGGCACGGACATATTCGACGTGGAAGTTGGGAAAGTCGTAGGGCGTCTCCACGGCGGCGTCGACCGCGTCGATATCGACGCCCTTCTGGAACGCTGGCGGCAGCCAGCGGGCAATCACCGCAGAACCTGCGATCTTGTACTTCCAGGCCGCCACCTTGCCGTCGACCAGGGTCGCATTGACCTGGTCGCGATAGACCGGGCGGTAGACGTCGTGCTGGATGTCCTCCTCGCGGGTCCATATCACCTTGACGGGATAGTCGACCTGCTTGGCGATCTTGACCGCCGCAACCACCATGTCGGGTTCGAGCTTGCGGCCGAAACCGCCGCCGAGCAGGTGCTGGTTGACGATCACCTTCTCGACGGGAAGGCCGGCGGCCTTCGCCGCCTCCGACTGCACGCGCGTCATGATTTGTGTGCCGGTCCAGATCTCGCAGGCATCCGGCCTGACGTGAACGGTGGCGTTGATCGGCTCCATCGAGGCATGCGCGAGGAACGGCAGTTCGAAGCTCGCCTCGAACTTGTCTCCGCTGGCAAGCCCCTTGGCGATGTCGCCGACGGATTTCGCGATCGCGCCATCCTTCTCGCTGGCCTTGCGTAAATCGTCCCAGATGTCCTTGGTGGAGATCTTGGCGTTCGGTCCTTCGTTCCACTCGATCTTGAGCGCTTCGAGACCCTTCTTGGCCGCCCACATGTGATCGCCGATCACGGCGACGGCGTCGTCGAGCACGACGACCTTGCGCACGCCGGCGACTTTCATCGCTGCGCTGTCATCGACCTTGCCGACCTTGCCGCCGAACACCGGGCAATTGGCGATCGCGGCAATCTTCATGTTGGGCAGGATCGCGTCGATGCCGTAGACGACTTTGCCGTTGACCTTGTCCGGTGTATCCAGCCGCTTCAGCGGTTGGCCTATGAGGACGAAGTCCTTGGGGTCCTTGACCGGGACATCCTTCGGAGGTGTCTGGCTCTGTGCCGCCAGCGCGAGCTCACCATAGCCGAGCTTGCGGCCGCTTGCCGCATGGATGACTTCGCCCTTGGACGTCGTGCAACTCGCTGGCTCGACCTGCCATTGCGCGGCGGCGGCCTGCACCAGCATCGCGCGCGCGCTGGCACCCGCTTCGCGTAGCGGCTTCCACCAGGCGCGGATCGACGTCGAACCACCCGTCGCCTGCAGTCCGAAGGCGGGATTGGCGTAGAACTTGTCGTTTGGCGGCGCGTGCAACGCCCCGACCTTTGCCCAATCGGCGTCGAGCTCTTCGGCCAGAACCATCGAGATCGAGGTGTAGATGCCCTGACCCATCTCCACCTGCGGCATGATCAGCGTGGTCTGGCCGGTCTCGTCGATACGGATGAAGGCGTTGGGCGCGAACTTGCCGTCGGTCGTATCCCTCGGCTGCTCCGGCTCGTTGACGGCGGCCCGCAGGGGCAGGTGAAAGGCGAGCAGGAAACCGGTCGCGAGACCGCTGGTCAGAAGCGTGCGGCGGGAGAGGCTGTTGTGTGCATTCATGGCGGACCTCACGACTGCCGGCCGGAGGCCGCCTGCTTGATGGCCTCGCGGATGCGGACATAGGTGCCGCAGCGGCAGATGTTGCCAGCCATCGCGGCGTCGATGTCGGAATCATCCGGATGAGAGGTGGTTGCCAGTAGAGCGGCGGCCGCCATGATCTGGCCGGATTGGCAATAGCCGCACTGGACCACCTCGAGATCGAGCCAGGCTTTCTGCACCTTCGCGCCTGCGGGCGTATTGCCGACATGTTCGATGGTGGTGATGGCGCGGTTCGCAACCGCGCTGACCGGCAGGACGCAGGAGCGCACGGCCTTGCCGTCCACATGCACCGTGCAGGCACCGCATTGCGCGATGCCGCAGCCGAATTTCGTGCCCGTCATTCCGAGGATGTCGCGCAGCACCCACAGCAGCGGCATTTCCGGCGGCGCGTCGAACGATTTGGTTTCGCCGTTGATGGTGAGAGTTGTTGCCATAAGCATCCCCTTGCTCGCTTGATCGCTTGCGGCGATCTCGTCGGCGAATTCGTGCGCGACAATAATCATACTGATGCGAAACGATGAAGCGCCAGAATTTCCGGCGATGCATATTTGCGCTGCCGACGCGTCAGGCCATGACGTTCACGAATTTGTGCGGCGATCGCTGCAGCGGAATTGGGCTAATTGATATGATAATCGTCATGTTGTGACGCATTTTCGTCGTACGCATCGTTGATCGCCGCAGATGATCGTGCGAATGCGGAAAATCATGCGATGACGAAATTCGTGCGATTGGGAAAGTCGGACGACGAGTCTGGCGGGATCAGTCCCAGCGGCTCATTGCTGTGCCCTCTCCCCTTGTGGGAGAGGGCAGCGACGCCGGTAGACGCAGACTCAATCGGGTGAGGGGTCCGTCTCCGCGTATGATGCTCTCTCATTCCGAAGCAGCCTCGTCCGCCGATAGAGACCCCTCATGCGGCGCTTCGCGCCACCTTCTCCCACAAGGGGAGAAGGGAAGAGGAGGAGATGGGAATTTCGGAATAGTAGTATTGTGCGCCTGTTTTGCCCGACGAGTCAAACTGCGTCTCAAACTGCGTCCTGGCCTGCCGGCGTAAGCCATTGATTCCCCACGCCCCGGTTACTGTGCATGGGGTTGTTTTCCAGATTTTTGATTCAGGGTCGTAGGCGCGGCGGGCGTCAGCTCTGCCGAAAACCCATCCGGAAGGCGCCCCAGTGCTTGCCGCGGATCACGATCGGCGAGGACAAATCCTTCATCAGCACGAACTGCCCGCCGCCCATGTCGCGGCGATAGGTCTGGAGCAGGAACGGTTTTGTGTTGGCCGCGACCTTCTTCACCGCGCGGTCGCTGAACAGGCGGCGGTTGCGGCAATTGGCGTTGTTCCAGACGGGGTCCTTGCCCTGCGGCAGGCGGTAGTTCGGGTTGTGGGTCGGCAGATAGCCGCCCTTGGCCCAGGCGACGCAGAACACGATGCGGGGGTCTGACTTCTGGATCGGGTCCTGGATGGCGGGCAGCACGCGGTCGGTGAAGTCGACGTAGTTGGTCTTGTATTGCTTGGGATCGGTGCCGGGGATTTCCCGGTAGGTCTCGTCCATGAGCTGGTCGAGCGTGATCTCGCCGCGGTCGATTGCGGCCTCGAACTCGTCCGAGATCCGCTTTGCGGTCGCGACGACGACGCGGATCAGCGGCGCATCCGATGTCTCCACGCCGCTGTCGGCGATCATCGCGATCAGCGCTTCGGACGTGTCGAGCAGTTTTGTCACGCGCTGATCGGCGTTCTTGAGATCGCGCGAGGACAGGTCGACGCCCTTGGCGAGCTCGTTGAGCTCGCTGATGACCGTGTCGCAATGGCCGAGATTGGAGGTCGCGGCGCGCGTGACGCTGTCGATCTCCGCCTCCACCGAGGCAAAACCCTGCTGGACCCGCGAGATGATGCCGGAGATCTGCTGGGCGCCTTCGCCGGCAGTCTTGGCGCGTTGCGAGGCGTCGCTGCTCTCGCCGATCAGGCCTTCGATCTGGCCGTCGAGATCGCGCACGGTGTCGGAGATCTGATGCGTGGCCGCACGGGTAGCCTCCGCGAGATTCTTGACCTCGCTTGCCACCACCGCAAATCCGCGGCCGGCATTGCCGGCGCGGGCCGCTTCGATGGTGGCGTTGAGCGCGAGCAAGTTGGTCTGCTTGGCGATCGCCTCGATCGAGCCGGACACTTTTGCCACCTGCGCCAGCGCCGAGCCGACGGCGCTCAAGCGCGCCTCGATCCGCTCCACGGCTGCGACGAGCTCGGAGATGTGGCTGACCGCGGTGTCGACCGCGCCGCGCGACTGCGCGATCTCGCCGACCGCCGCCGATGCGGTCGATTGCACCGCCTGCGATGCGTTGGCGATATCGTGATTGGCCGAGACCATGGTCTCGGCCGTCTCCTGGAGATGATGGAACCGTTCGGACTGGTTCGCGACGCGGTTTGCGACTTCCTGGACGTTGCCGGCGATGTCGGCGAGCTCGACGCCGAGGCCGCCGATGCGGTCGGCGAGCTGGTCGATCAGACGTTCGGCAAGTGTCCGGTTGGAGCCGGTGTCCAGGACTGCAAGTTGTGCGACGGACATGTTTTGAGAGTCCTCCAGTCAGAGCCGTTCGCCGGCCCTCCGCGGCATTCCCATTCCAATTCCAGCCTTAAAGGATGATTCGCGGCCGGCGTCTTGCCTGAGCGTGCACTACAGCTTGTAAGCCGTGCGGAATCCGCCCCAGTGCCGGCCCTGGACGCGGATCGGAACGTCGATCTCGCGCATCATCACGGTGTTGCCGTTGCCCATGTCGCGCGCATAGCTCTGGACCAGGTACGAGCGCAGGTTGCGCGCGGCGGCGAGCCCCGCCGGATCGTTGAAGATCCGCCGGTTGCGGCTGTTGGCAGTGTTCCAGGCGGTGTCGCCCGGCCGCTGCGGATGCGAATAGATCTTGTTGTGCACCGGCAGGAAGCCGTTGCGGTCGACCATGGCGCAGAACGCCATGCGCGGTTCCTTGGCGAGAAAGGCTTCCTGGAACGGCTGCAGCGCGCGGTCGGCCCAGTCCAGATATCTGGTGCGGTATTGCTGCGGATTGGTGCCGGCGATCTCCGCATAATCGGTGTCGAAGAGGTCGTCGATCTTGACCTCGCCGCGCGCGACCGCCTGCTCGAAAATCCGGGTCAGCGCGGTGCCGGCTTCCATGGCGCGGGTGACGAACTCGGTGCTCTCCTCGTGGATCGACCAGAGCCTGTCTTCGATCTTCTCGCTGAGATCGGCGTTCGGGCTGACGAATTGCGCGCGGGCGCCGGCCTTGGACTGCTCGATCACGCGCAGGCGGCAGGCACCGACGCCTTCGAGGGTACCGTCGACGACGGCCTGCGTGGCAAGCTTCGCCGCCTCCGCGCCGCCGATCAGCACGCCATCCATCGCGATCTCGTAGACCTGCAACACGCCGCGCGCGGCTTCGAACTTGAGATGGCAGGGCAGCCGCTCGGTCTTGCGGCGGTCGTCGTGCTCGCTCTGGCGCAGCAGCACCGCACAGCGCGATTTCAGCTTGCGCGCGAAGGTGGTGACGGCCTTGCCGGCGCTGGCGACGTTCTCGCCGTGGGTCTCGGCCGCCTTGGTCGCGGCGTCGATCTCGGCCGCGCTCTCGCCGACCGAGATGATGAACTGCGATGCGCTGGCCGCGTTGCCGGACACCTCGCTGGTGGTGGCATTCTGCTCGGCGACCGCGCCGTTGACGGTGTCGAACACCGGGCGGATCGCCTCGATCGCCTGCGCGATGCGATGCACGGCGTCGGCCGAGCCGGCGGCGTCGCGCTGGAGCGCGTCGATCTTCCTGGTGATCTCCTCCGTCGCGCCCTGGGTCTGCACCGCGAGCGCCTTCACTTCGGTGGCTACGACCGCAAAGCCCTTGCCGGCCGCACCCGCACGCGCGGCCTCGATGGTGGAGTTGAGCGCGAGCAGCGTCGTCTGCCGCGCGATCTGCGCGATCAGATTGACGACGTTGCCGATGGCGGCGGAGGATTCACGCAGGCGGTCAACGTTGGCGCGGGCTTCCTGCGCTGCGGCGCTGGCTTCGTCGGCGAGCTTGGCGGCCTCGCGCACCTGCGCGCCGATGCCTTGCGCGGACTGGGTGAACTTGTCGGCGGCATGGGCGAAGGTTGAGGCGTTCGACTGCGCCGCATTGGTGCGACCGGTGAGGGCGTCGGTGCGCTCGCGAATATCCGCGAGCGTTGCCGCGGTCGCCTCCGCGCCGCCGGCGACCGAGTTGGCGGCCCGCTCGAGCTGGCGGATCATGGCGCCGAGCTCGAGTTCCAGCAGTTCCAGGATTTCCCTGGCGGAATCGCCCTCGGCCGACAGGGCAGGCGCGGGATCGACCGGCGACGGCGCGGCCTGCGGGGGTGCCACGGGCGCGGACAAGTCGGGCAGACGCTTCCGAAACAATGCGAACGCCATCAGGTCACTCTTGTCGGGGAACGGGCGGTTGCTATTTTCGCAGGCCGGAATGAAATCAGGGTTAACGGTGCCTGGCTCCTAGGCACGGGGCACTACGGTATTACCTTAAAGTCGTAGAGCCTCTTTCATTCCGGTGGGTTGGCGGCCTATAAGGCCGCGCTTCCCACGCTCACCTTTGGCGCACGATTCCTTACGAGACACGCATGGCCGGACATTCCCAATTCAAGAACATCATGCACCGCAAGGGGCGGCAGGATGCCCAGAAGTCGAAGCTGTTCGGCAAGCTGGCGCGGGAAATCACCGTCGCGGCCAAGCTGGGCACGCCCGACCCCAACATGAACCCGCGCCTGCGCGCCGCCATCATCGCGGCGCGCCAGGAGAACATGCCGAAGGACAATATCGAGCGCGCCGTCAAGAAGGCGCTCGGCAATGAGGGCGAGAACTATGACGAGATCCGCTACGAGGGTTACGGCCCCGGCGGCGTCGCCGTCATCGTCGAGGCGCTGACCGACAACCGCAACCGCGCCGCCTCCGACATCCGCTCCTTCTTCACCAAATCGGGCGGCAATCTCGGCGAAACCGGCTCGGTCTCCTTCATGTTCGACCGCACCGGCATCATCGAATACGACCGCAGCGTCGCCTCCGACGACGCGGTGCTGGATGCCGCGATCGAGGCCGGCGCCGACGACGTGGTATCGAGCGAAGGCGGACACGAGATCTACGCCTCGACCGAAGGCTATCGCGACGTCGCCAAGGCGCTGGAAGCCAAGTTCGGCGAGCCGCGCAAGGCTGCGCTGATCTGGAAGCCGCAGAATACGGTCGCGGTCGACGACGAGACCGGCGAGAAGCTCCTGAAGCTGATGGATCTGCTCAACGAGCACGACGACGTCCAGCACGTCTACGCCAATTTCGAGATGTCGGACGCGCTGTTGGCGAAGATGGGCGGCTGAGGTCGCTAATCCCAATCTCCGCTGTCGTCGCCCGGCTTGACCGGGCGACCCAGTATTCCAGAGACGCCAGAAGGATACGGAGAAGCCGCGGCGTACTGGATACCCCGCTTTCGCGGGGTATGACCGCGTGCCTTGTGGTCGTCATCGCGGGCGCCCAATCGCGACACCCCACTTCCCCTGTTACTTCCGTTCTGTTTCTGTTTCCCCCACCGCAGCCAGCCGCTATCACTGGCCCATGACTGCGCTCCCGATTCGTGGCCCCGTTCGCATCATCGGCATCGACCCCGGCCTGCGCCGCACCGGCTGGGGCGTGATCGAGGCCGAGGGCAATCGCCTGATCTACGTCGCCTGCGGCTCGGTGGAACCGCCGGACGATTTGCCGCTGGCGAGCCGGCTGCTCGCGATCCATGAGGGGCTTGCCGCTGTCCTGTCCGGTCACAAGCCGATGGAAGCCGCGGTCGAGCAGACCTTTGTGAACAAGGACGGCGTCGCGACGCTGAAGCTCGGCCAGGCCCGCGGCGTCGCCATGCTGGCGCCCGCGATGTTCGGCATTACTGTCGCCGAATACGCACCGAACCAAGTCAAGAAGACGGTGGTCGGCGCCGGCCACGCCGACAAGCACCAGATCGCGATGATGCTGAAGATTTTGCTGCCGAAAGCCGAGCCGCCGTCAGCGGACGCCGCCGACGCGCTCGCCATCGCCATTACCCACGCCCATCATCGCCAAAGCACGGCGCTCAGGCTGAAGGTGGCGGGCTTATGATCGGCAAGCTCAAGGGCCTGATCGATTCCTACGGCGAGGATTATGTGCTCCTCGACGTCGGCGGGGTCGGCTATCAGGTGCATTGCTCGGCCCGCACGCTGCAGCATCTGCCCTCGCCCGGCGAGGCCGCGGTGCTGTCGATCGAGACTTACGTCCGCGAGGACCAGATAAAGCTGTTCGGCTTCCGCACCGACCAGGAGCGCGAATGGTTTCGCCTGCTCCAGACCGTGCAGGGCGTCGGCGCCAAGGTCGCGCTCGCCGTGCTCGGCACGCTGGCGCCTTCCGACCTCGCCAACGCGATTGCGCTGCGCGACAAGGCCGCGGTGGCACGCACGCCGGGCGTCGGCCCCAAGGTTGCCGAGCGCATCGTTACCGAGCTGAAGGACAAGGCGCCTGCTTTCGCCAATGTCGATCCCGCCGTCGTGCATCTCGCCGGCGCCGTCGACGACCAGCGCGCGCCGCGCCCGGTGGCAGATGCGATCTCTGCGCTGGTCAATCTCGGCTACGGCCAGCCGCAGGCGGCTGCCGCTATTGCATCCGCATCGCGCAGCGCGGGCGAGAGCGCCGAGACCGCGCAACTCATCCGGCTAGGCCTGAAGGAGCTGTCGAAGTGAGCGCGGCCCACGCCAATCCCGTCGCCGCCCTGTTTCGTCGCCTTTCGCGCGTGGCCGGTATCGTCGTGATTTTCTCCATTGTCGGGCCGCTGACGACCGCCGCGTTGGTTGCTGTGACGGTAACGGCGCTCGGCGCCGCGGTGCTGCAGATGTTTCTCGTGTTCCTCGAACTGGAAGCACTGCGTGCTCTGGTTTCGATCGCGGTCGTGCTGTTGGCCATCGTCACGATTCTCGCCTCGTTCCTTCCTGCAGTCGTCGCCGGCCTGATATTTGCGTTGGCGGCGGTCTACGCCGATCTCAACATGATCTGGATGGCGTGGCTCGCCGCGGCCGTGGGCGCGGCCGGCTTCGTCATGGTTGGCATGTTCGTCGTGCCCTCCGAAACCTCGGCGGTGATCGTGCCGAGTGTCCGTTCCGCGCCCGAGGCGCTGAAGCTTTCGGCGATGCTCGCCGTCGTCGCCGTCATTCCGGCCAGCCTGTGCTGGTGGCTCGCGAAACCGCTGCATCGTGTTATCCTGCCCGCATGACCACTCCCCCACGCATCGTCACGCCCGAGCGCCGCTCCGATGACGTCGGCGACACCGCGCTACGTCCGCAATCGCTGTCCGACTTCGTCGGCCAGCAGCAGGCGCGCAAGAACCTCTCGATCTTCATCGAGGCGGCGCGCAAGCGCGGCGAGGCGCTGGATCACGTGCTGTTCGTAGGCCCCCCTGGCCTCGGCAAGACCACGCTGGCGCAGATCGTCGCCAAGGAGCTCGGCGTCGGCTTTCGCGCCACCTCGGGTCCGGTGATCGCCAAGGCCGGCGATCTCGCCGCACTCCTCACCAACCTCGAAGAGCGCGACGTGCTCTTCATCGACGAGATCCATCGCCTGAGCCCGGCGGTGGAAGAGGTGCTCTATCCCGCGATGGAGGACTTTCAGCTCGACCTGATCATCGGCGAGGGCCCGGCGGCACGCTCGGTGAAGATCGAGCTGTCGAAATTCACGCTCGTCGGCGCTACCACGCGCGCCGGCCTCCTCACCAATCCCTTGCGCGACCGCTTCGGCATCCCGGTCCGGCTCAATTTTTACACCATCGAAGAGCTGGAAAGCATCGTCACCCGCGGCGCGCGCGTGCTCAATGTCGGCATGAGCGCCGACGGTGCCAACGAGATCGCGCGCCGCGCCCGCGGCACGCCGCGCATCGCCGGCCGCCTGTTGCGGCGCGTGCGCGATTTCGCCTCCGCCGCCGATGCCGCCTCGATCGACCGCAAGATCGCCGACCACGCGCTGAGCGCGCTCGAGGTCGACGCCGCGGGCCTTGACGCCATGGACCGCCGCTACCTCACGACCATCGCGCAGAACTATGGCGGCGGCCCGGTCGGCGTCGAGACGATGGCCGCCGCGCTGTCCGAGCCGCGCGATGCGATCGAGGACATCATCGAGCCTTATCTCATTCAGTGCGGCTATCTCCAGCGCACCCCGCGCGGCCGCCTGCTCACCTCGCACGCCTTCCGCCATCTCGGCATCGCCGAGCCCTCGCGCGATGCCGCGGCACAGTTCGGCCTGTTCGGCACGGACGAGAGCGACGACTGATTGCGTTGATGCAAGGTGCGTCGGTTGTCATGAACTTCCGGTAACCTTTGTGCAAACGGTCTGCACGCGAATGCAGGCCGTCTGCACGAGCGGACCCCAATTCCGCTCCAATCGGACCGCATCACAAAGCTGCATCACCATCGGGCTTCCATGATCACGCGTCGTCATCTCATCCGTTCCATCGGCGGCCTGTCCGCGCTCGGCGTCTCGACCGCGGCCTATGGCGTCGGCATCGAGCCGCTGCGGCTCCGCGTCACCCGTTATCACCCGACCCCGCGGCAATGGCCGGCGGATTTTCCGCTCAAGATCGCCATCGTCACCGACATTCATGCCTGCGATCCCTGGATGTCGCTGGAGCGGATCGAGGGCATCGTCGATCGCACCAATGCGCTCAACGCCGATGTCATCGTGTTGCTCGGCGACTATGTCGCGGGTGTTCACCAGGTCACGCGCATCATTCCGTCGAGCGAATGGGCCAAGGTGCTCGCGGGCCTCAAGGCACCGCTCGGCGTCCATGCCGTCATGGGCAATCACGACTATTGGGTGGACAGGGCCGTGCAGCAGGCCGGGCACGGGCCGACAGCCGCCCATCGCGCGCTGGAGGCGGCCGGTATTCCCGTCTACGAGAACGACGTCGTGCGTCTCACCAAGGACGGACGCTCCTTCTGGCTCGCGGGCCTCGGCGATCAGCTCGCCTACTATCCCGCGAAGCGCTATGGCCGCGTGCACCGGCTTGGCGCCGACGATCTCGCGGGTACGCTGGCGAAGGTCACCGACGATGCGCCGGTCATCTTGCTCGCGCACGAGCCCAATATCGCGCCGCTCGTACCCGCGCGCGTCGCGCTGCAACTGTCCGGCCATACCCATGGCGGCCAGGTCCGCCTGTTCGGCTGGTCGCCGGCTGTTTCGCCTCAGCACGGCCTGCGGCTCGCCTATGGTCACTTCCGGCTGAAATGCGACGTCATCGTCTCCGGCGGCCTCGGTTGCAGCATCATGCCGGTCCGCGTCGGCGTGCCGCCGGAAATCGTCGAGGTGACGCTGGGAAGGACGCCGGCCGTGGCATAACCTGCGCTTGCGCGGCCGGCTGTTTTTGCGCAAAACGGACCGGTTGCAAAAAGCGAAGAGGCTCGCGACGTGACAGCCCATCTCGACGGCGAGATCCGCGACGGCCGCCATCACATGCAGGTCCGCGTCTACTACGAGGATACGGACTTCTCCGGCATCGTCTATCACGCCAATTATCTCCGATACATGGAGCGCGGGCGCACCAACCATCTGCGGCTGATGGGCGCCGAGCAGCAGGCGCTGTTCGACCAGGTCGAAACAGAGGGCGCGGGCTTTGCCTTCGTGGTGCGCTCGATGCATCTGGACTTTCTGAAGCCCGCGCGGATGGACGACGTGCTCGACGTCGTGACGTGGCCGGTTGCGGTGAAGGGCGCCTCCATCATGCTGGCGCAGGAGGTGCGGCGAGCCGAGGACGTGCTGGTGAAGGCCGAGGTGCGCGTCGCCTTCATCAGCGGCGGCCGCGCCCAGCCGATCCCGAAATCGATCCGGTCATTGATGAGGGCCGATCTGATTTCCTGATCACCCGATAAGTGATCGGCCGATAGGTGATGGCCTATCGACTCCAGCAATTGCAGCGATAGATTGCGGCCCGGACCAACCGATGAGGCCACCATGTCGCGCCCGCCACTTCCACCCTTCACCCGTGAGACCGCCGCGCAAAAGGCGCGCATGGCCGAGGACGCGTGGAATTCGCGCGATCCGGTGAAAGTCTCGCTCGCCTATACCGAGGACAGCCGCTGGCGCAACCGCTCCGAGGTCTTTCAGGGCCGGGAGGCCATCGTCGCGTTCCTCACCCGCAAATGGGAGAAGGAGCACGACTACCGCCTGATCAAGGACCTCTGGGCCTTCGACGGCAACCACATCGCGGTACGCTTCCAGTACGAATGGCACGATGCGGGCGGCCAGTGGTATCGCTCCTACGGCAACGAGCAGTGGGAGTTCGACGAGCACGGGCTGATGCGGCGGCGCGAGGCGTCGATCAACGATATCGCGATTGCCGAGAAGGACCGCCGGTTTCACTGGCCGGCGCCGGGACCGCGGCCGGCGGATGTGCCGGGGCTGGGGACGGATCCGTTCTGAGGCTTGCGGAGATAGTGCAGCGAGCACGCTGCACCCTCTCCCCCCGTGGGAGAGGGTGGCTCGCCGCGCAGCGGCGAGACGGGTGAGGGGTCTCCCTCCGCGAGTCCGACTCTTATTGAGTGCGCTGAGGCAACCCCTCATCCGGCGCTTCGCGCCACCTTCTCCCGCAAGGGGAGAAGGGAAGAGGTGCGCGTGGCGAGGACCTTGAATTAAGGCGCCGCGCGCCGCGCCAAAAACCGCGTGATTGCCGCACCCAGCTTCGCGTTGTCCATCGGCTCCGCCAGCGACTCCCTCGCGGTCGCAACGACATCCTCCGGCGCCTTGCCGTCGCGGAGCTCGCAGCACACTTGCGCAAACTCCACGTCGAATTCCGGATGCGGCTGCACGGTCAGCGTGGTGCCGTTGGCGTAGAGCAGGCCGGCATGCGGGGTGAATTCGGACGAGAGGATCGTCAGCGCATCGCTGGGCGGCTCGACCACCTGGTCCTGATGCGAGGCGGCGATCGCAACCGCTTTGCCGTCGACGACGCCGTTCTCCGGCAGCACCTGATAGACGTGGCGGCCGATGCCCCAGCCCTTCTCCGACTTCTGCACGGTGCCGCCGAGCGCCTGCGCGATCAGCTGATGGCCGAAGCAGACACCGACCATCGGCGTCTTGTTGGCGTAAGCCGTGCGCACGAAATCTTCCAGCGGCGCGATCCAGTCGAGCCCGTCATAGACACCGGCGGCAGCACCGGTGATCAGCACGGCCTCGAGCTTGCTCGGGTCGGGGAGTGCGTCGCCATTGGGGATGCTGACGACGTCCACCGTGGCGGTCGGATCCTCGGCGCGGACCATGCGCTCGAACATGTCGGGAAACGAGCCGTGCTGCTCGCGGTACTTCTGCGGGACCTGTCCGGTCTCGATGATGGTGATGCGTGCCATGTGCCCCCCGGGTCAAAAGGTTGCGAAGCTCAGTCGCTTTCTGCCCCATGTTGCTGGTGTGGCGCTGGGCGCGCCAGCAGTGCGCTCTCTTTCCGGACCTCGTTGAGAAACGCCTTGGCCAGGCGCGACAGCGGCTCGGCTTCCGACCATAGCATATAGGCGACGGCGTGCGTCGTGGGCGTGAACGGCCGCACCACGAGGCCGCTGCCGCCGTTCTGTCGCGGCGAGAACGGATCGACCACGGCGGCGCCGACGCCGGCGGCGGCGAGCACGCAAGCCGTGTTGCAGTAGCGGACCTCGACGGTCGGCTGGAACGGCGCACCGGCGCGGGCAAAGCTGTCGCGCACGGCCTCACCGAGGCGCGTACCGCGCTCGAGCCCGATGAAGGGCATGCCGGAGAGATCGGCGGCCGAGATCACCGGCTTGTCGGCAAGCGGATGCCGCGGCGGCAGCACACAGACCATCTCGCCGGTGTGCACCACCTCATGCGCGATGCCGGGATGATGCGTCAGCCCCAGCGCGAAACCGAGCTCGGCGACGCGGCTGAGCACGCCCTCGATGATGCCCTCATAGCGCCGCACGTCGAAGAACACGCGCGTCTCAGGGCGGCGGCGAAGGAAGCTTGAGAGCGCCGACGGGATGATGCTGTAGGCCAGCGGCGGCGTCGCGACGAGCGCGAGATGCCCGGAGCGGTTCTCGCGCAGATCGCGGACGCGGTTCTCGAGCTTGGCGTGCAGCGCGAAGATCGCTTCGCTCTCCTTGTAGAGCGCCATCGCCTCCGCGGTCGGAAACAGCCGGTTGTTGACGCGCTCGAACAGCGCAAAGCCCGCCTGCGCCTCCATCGTCTTCAGCGCGTTGCTGACCGCCGGCTGCGACAGCGCCAGCTCGTCCGCCGCCGCCACCGTGGTGCGATGGCGGATGACGGCACGCAGGATCTCGAGCTGACGCAGGTTCATATCACTGCCGATTATACTCTGGGCCAAAACATCATAGCAGAACGAATTGATTTTGCAGCCCCGCTTCCGCGTAATGGTCGCGGATTTGCACGTCGCATCAAAGGGTTCATTCGCCCATTGAGGCAGCACTGCGCACATATTGGAGGCAATCTTGGTTCGTGTCCTTCGCGCCGCCGCCGCACAGATGGGGCCGACGCAAAAAGCCGATACGCGCGAGCATACGCTGGCGCGTATGCTCGACTTGCTGGAGCAGGCCGCCGGTCGCGGCGCCAGCCTCGTGGTGTTTCCCGAGCTTGCCTTCACCACCTTCTTCCCGCGCTGGCTGCTCGAAGGCGACGCGCTCGACCATTACTTCGAGCGCGGCATGCCGAACCCGGCGGTGGCAAAGCTGTTCGACCGTGCGCGCGCGCTGCGTGTCGGCTTCTATGTCGGCTATGCCGAGCTGACGCCGGACGGTCGACGTTATAATTGCGCGATCCTGGTCGATCGCGATGGCGAGATCCTCGGCCGCTATCGCAAGGTGCATCTGCCGGGCTCGGTCGAGCCGCGCGAAGGCGCGCGCTACCAGCAGCTCGAGAAGCGCTATTTCGAATATGGCGACCTCGGCTTCCCCGCCTTCCGCGCCGGATCGGCCTGGGCCCACGCCATCATGGGCATGATGATCTGCAACGACCGCCGCTGGCCGGAATCCTGGCGCGTGCTCGGCCTGCAAGGCGTCGAGCTGGTCTGCATCGGTTACAATTCGGCGGCCTATGACCCCAACGGCGGCATCACCGAAGACGCGTCCTTGCGCACCTTCCACTCGACACTGGTGACACAGGCCAACGCCTACATGAACGCGACCTGGGCGATCTCGGTGGCGAAGGCGGGTGAGGAGGACGGCTCCGGGTTGATCGGCGGCTCCTGCATCGTCGATCCCAACGGCCGCATCGTCGCGCAAGCCCAGACTTTGGCCGACGAGGTAATCGTCGCCGATATCGATCTCGATCTCTGCCGCCAGGGCAAGGACAAGATGTTCAACTTCGCCGCCCACCGGCGGCCGGAGCAATACAGGGTGATCACCGAACGCGCCGGCGTCATCGAGCCGGCCGTTCTCGACGCGGACTGACTGGCACGGCGCTGGCAAAGGACTCAAAGCAAAACGTTGGCAAAGGAGCTGACATGATACGCCTCTCGCTCTCTCTCGGTCTCGCAGTACTGGCTACCGTAACGTCAGCGCAAGCGGCAGAGCTTCCGGCGGAGATCAAGCAGGCGGGCGTGGTAAAACTCACGGTCAACTCCACCTACGCGCCGATGGAATATCGCGATCCCGCCACCAACGAGCTCGTCGGGCTCGACATCGATCTGGCCAACGAACTTGCCAAGCGGCTTGGCGTCAAGATCGTCTGGAGCGAGACGCCGTTCGCCGAGCTGATCCCGTCGCTCCAGACCAGGCGCGCGGACTTCATCATCTCCGGCATCTCCGACCGCGCCTCGCGGCGCGAGACCGCCGATTTCGTCGACTACCTCGCGACCGGCCCGCAGTTCTTCGTGATGGCGGACAATGCGGCCAAGGACGCGACAGATCTCTGCGGCAAGAAGGTCGGCACCACCCGCAGCACCAGCTTCCCGGTCGAGATCGAGAAGTGGAGCAAGCAGAACTGCGAGCCGGCCGGCAAGCCGGCCATTCAGTACGTCCCCGGCGAAAACTCGATCGACGTCCGCAACCAGCTCAAGCAGGGCCGCATCGACGCCGCCGTGCAGGGCAGCGAGACGCTGCCTTACGCGCAGACGCAGGAGCCCGGCAAATATCGCGTCGTCGGCGAGCCCTTCGCCAAAGGCTATCAGGGCATCATGTTCCGCAAGGACGACGCGGCCTTGCGCGAAGTAGTCACGGAGAAGCTCACGGCAATGATCGCCGACGGCGCCTACAAGGCCGTCCTCGACAAATGGGGCCTGGGGGCCAACGCGGTGGCCCAGCCCATGCTGAATGCGGCGCCGCAATGAAGCCGGTGCCGGCACTCGCGGAGGGTTTCCCTGATCTGTCGGGGATGCGGATCGCGCGCGAGCCGCACTGGTTTCGCTGGCTCAGCGCGGCCCTGATCGTCCTCGTGCTGGCGGCGATCGTGCGCGCCTTCGCCGGCGGCCAGATCGAATGGTCCTATGTCAGTCGCTTCCTGACCGCAAAAGTCATTCTCGAAGGCATCGTCAACACGATGGTGATGGCGGTGCTGGCCATGGCGCTCGGCATTGTCCTCGGCGTTGTCGTCGCGGTCATGCGGCTGTCGCCCAATCCGGTGCTGAAGACGGTCGCGGCCGGCTACACCTGGCTGTTCCGTGGCACGCCGCTGATCCTGCAACTGCTGTTGTGGTTCAACCTCGCGCTGGTGTTTCCGACCATCGGCATTCCCGGCCTGTGGTCTGCGCGCGCGGTCGACGTCATGACGCCGTTCCTCGCCGCGCTGCTCGGGCTCGGCATCAACCAGGGCGCCTATACGTCCGAGGTGATGCGCGCCGGCATGCTGTCGGTCGACATCGGGCAATACGAGGCGGCGCAGGCGATCGGCATGGGCCGGCTGCGCGCGCTGCGCCGGATCATCCTGCCGCAGGCGATGCGCGTGGTGATCCCGCCGCTCGGCAACGAGTTCATCGGCATGGTGAAGGCGACCTCGCTCGCGAGCGTCATCCAGTATCCGGAACTGCTGCACAACGCCGAAAACATCTACTACGCCAATTCGCGCGTGATCGAGCTCCTGATCGTCGCCGGGCTCTGGTATCTGCTCGTGGTCTCGATCCTGACGCCGCTCCAGATGCTGCTCGAACGCCGTTTTGCCCGCGGCACATTGCGGCTGGCGCGATGACAAAACCCCTCGTCGCGATCCGCTCCGTCAGCAAGAGCTTTGGCGAATTCCAGGCTCTCAGAAGCGTCTCGCTCGACGTCTGGCCCGGCGAGGTGATGTGCCTGATCGGCGCCTCCGGCTCCGGCAAGACCACGCTGCTCCGCTGCATCAACCAGCTCGCCATGATCGATGCTGGCGGCATCTGGCTCGACGGCGAGCTGCTTGGCGTGCGCGAGCAAAGCGGGCGGCTCTATCGCCTCAGCGAGCGGGAGATCGGGCGGCAGCGGCTGAAGACCGGCATGGTGTTCCAGCGCTTCAACCTGTTTCCGCACAAGACCGCGCTAGAGAATATCACCGAAGGTCCACTTCAGGTGCAGGGGCGCAAGTCCGACGAGGTGCGCGCGGAGGCGCTCGAACTGCTCCGGCGCGTCGGATTGTCCGCCAAGGCGGACTGGTATCCCGCGCAGCTTTCCGGCGGCCAGCAGCAGCGCGTGGCGATCGCGCGCGCGCTCGCCATGAAGCCGATGCTGATGCTGTTCGACGAGCCGACCAGTGCGCTCGATCCGGAACTCGTCGGCGAGGTTCTCGCGGTCATGAAGGAGCTGGCGAAGAGCGGCATGACCATGATGGTGGTGACGCACGAGCTCGGCTTCGCGCGCGAGGTCGCCGACCGCGTCGTCTACATGGACCAGGGCGCGATCGTCGAGCAGGGGCGCGCCTCGGACGTATTGGGTGCGCCGCGCGAGGAGCGCACCAAGGCATTTCTTTCGGCTGTGATCTGAAATGGGGGCGTGTTGATGAAGAGACTTTGGGTTGCGGCGGCGCTTTTCGGCGCCATGACCGTTTCGGCCTTGTCCATCGAGCTGCCGGCGGAGATCGCCAAGCGCGGCAGTCTCAAGGTGGCGCTGGTCCCGAACTATCCGCCGATGGAATTCCGCGATCCCGCCACCAACGCGCTGTCCGGCTTCGACATCGATCTCGGCGAAGCCATCGGCCGCAAGCTCGGCGTCAAGATCGAATGGCAGGAGACGAGCTTTGCCGAGTTCATGCCGTCGATCTCGACCGGGCGCGTGGACGCCATTCTGTCCGGCTTCACGGACTACGCGAGCCGTCACGACATCGCGTCCTTCGTCGATTATCTCAGGAGCGGCCCGCAGTTCTTCGTGCAGCAGTCGCGCAAGGCGGAGTTCAAGGACGCGGCATCGCTCTGCGGCAAGAAGGTCGGCGCCAGCCGCCGCACCATGTTCCCGGCGCAGATCGCGGCGTGGAGCGAGAAGAATTGCGGCAGCAATCCGATCCAGTTCATCGGCACCGACGGCTCGGCCGACGCCCGCACCCAGCTCAGGCAGGGCCGCATCGATGCCGCCGCCCAAGGCAACGAGACGCTGCCCTACATCATGGACCTCGAGCCCGGCGCCTATGCGTCCGTGGGCGAGCCCATCGCGCAGCAATTCACCGGCATTGCCCTGCCGGTCAAGGAAAAGGCACTTCAGCAGGCCATTCTCGAAGCGGTCGATGGGTTGATCGCCGACGGCACCTACAAGACCCTGCTTGCCAAGTGGAAACTGAACGACAACGGATTAGAGAAGGCGACCATCAATGCTGGACAGTAAGGCACTCAAGAGCATCCCGCTCGTTCCGGCCAACACCGCCGATCCCGCGCCGGAATATCCCTGGCCGAAACCCTACACTTCGGCGATGTTCCTGTCGTTCGACGTGGACGCGGAGAGCGCGTGGACCAGCAAGGACGCGGTGCACGCGCAGCGGCTCATCACCATGAGCTATGGCGGCTATGAGGCGCGCGTCGGCACGCCAAAACTGCTGGAGCTGCTCGACCAGCTCGATCTCAAGGCGACCTTCTTCGTCACGGGATGGTCGGTCGACGCGCATCCGGCGATGGCCGAGTCGATCCTCAAGGCCGGCCACGAGATCGGCCATCACGGCTATCACCATCTGCTGCCCGATCCCGGCGATCCCTGGATCGAGGAGGAGCTGGAGCGCGGCTTTGAGGCGCTAAAGCGCCGGCTCGGCGTCAGGCCGACCGGCTACCGCGCGCCCTATGGCGAGTTCACCGAGGAGCTGCGCGCAGCACTCGTACGTCACGGCATCGTCTACACGTCCTCGTTCCGCGACGACGTGCGGCCCTATCGCCATCGTCTCGCCGACGGCAAGCCCGGCACGATCGAGCTGCCGGTCACAGCGAGCTATGACGACTGGATGCACGGCCTCTCCGCCCGCTTCAGCCCGCGCTCGATCTTCCCCAAGGAGCACGTGCTCTCGATCTGGAAGGACGAGCTCGACGAAACCAGGGACTGGGGCGCCATGGTCACGACCGTGCTGCATCCCCAGTGCAGCGGCCGCCCCATGCGGCTGCGCCTGCTGCGCGAGTTCCTGACCTACGCAAAGTCGTGCCCGGACGTCTGGATCACGACCGGCGAGAAGATCGCGGAGAACTTCCTGCGCCACGAAGCCGGTAACCGCTGAGCAGTGCCATGACCCGTCGTCGCATCCTCGTCATCAACCCCAACTCCTCGGCGTCGGTGACGGCGGCGATCGACGAGGCGGTCGCGCCGCTGCGCATTGCCGGCGGGCCTGACATCGAGGTGGTTGGCCTCGCCGAGGGACCGCCAGGCATCAGCTCGCAGCGCGATGCCGATAGCGTGGTCATGCCGCTGGTCAACCGCGTCACGCGCGCTGATGCCGATGCCTTCGTGCTCGCCTGCTTCAGCGATCCCGGCCTGCATGCCGTGCGCGAGGCGGCAGGCCGCCGTCCGGTGCTGGGCATCGCCGAATGCGGCATCTTTCGCGCGCTGATGCTGGGCGAACGCTTCGGCATCATCGCGCTGTCGCCATCGAGCATCCGCCGCCAGCAACGCATGGCGCGGGTAATGGGCGTCGATGGCCGTTACGCCGGAAGCTGGTCGGTGGGTGCGAGTGCGGCGGAAACGGCAGGCGCCGATATCCGCGGCCGCTTGATCGAAGCCGGCCGCGCGCTGGTCACCCAATGCCGCGCCGACGTCGTGGTGATGGGGTGCGCCGGCATGGCCTCGCACCGCGCGGCGATTGTGGATGCGATCGGCGTGCCCGTGATCGAGCCGGCGCAGCAGGCTGTCGCCGCTGCAATCGGCGCGGTCTTGTTGAATACGTAAGATCCTTCAGGAGCCTTTTGTCATGCCGATCTCCCGCCGCTCGCTCCTCAAGGCTGCCGCAACAGTGCCCGCGCTTTCACTGCCGGGCATCGTACGCGCCGAAGCGCAGAGCACCTTGCGCTTCATTCCCGTCATCGACCTCGCCTTCGTCGACCCCATCTATTCGACCGCGCAGGTGTCGCGAAACCATGGTTTCATGGTCTACGACACGCTCTACGGCATGAGCTCCTCGCTCCAGGTCTCGCCGCAGATGTTGTCGGGCCACGCCATCTCCGCTGACTTGCTGCAGTGGGACCTCAGCTTGCGCGATGGCCTGTTCTGGCACGATGGCGAACGTGTGCTGGCGCGCGACTGCGTCGCCAGCATCCGCCGCTGGGCGGCGCGCGACGGCTTTGGCGGCGAGCTGCTGGAGGCGACCGCCGAGCTCTCGGCTGCCGACGACCGCACCATCCGCTTCCGCCTCAAGCGTCCGTTCCCGCTGCTGCCGCCGGCGCTCGGCAAGGCCGCGATCAATCCCTGCTTCATGATGCCGGAGCGGCTGGCGAGCCAGGACCCGTTCAAGCCGCTGACCGAAGTCATCGGCAGCGGCCCGTTCCGCTATCTCGCCGACGAGCGCGTGCAGGGCGCGCGCAACGCCTATGCCAAATTCGAGCGCTACCAGCCGCGCACCGACGGCAAGCCGGACTGGACCGCGGGACCGAAGATCGTGCACTACGATCGCGTGGTCTGGACCACAACGCCCGATGCCGGCACCGGCGTCGCCGCGCTCCAGACCGGCGAGCAGGACTGGCAGGAGACCACGCCGCACGATCTGCTGCCGATCATCAAGGCCGCCGGCGATATCGAGACGCGCATCCTTGACCCCAGAGGCTACGCCTGCATGCTGCGCCTCAATCATCTGCAGCCGCCGTTCGACAATCCTGCCGTGCGCCGCGCGCTGCTGGGTGCGATCGATCAATCCGCGTTCATGACGGCCGTGGCTGGCACCGATCCGGCCTTCCAGGTCTCGCCGATCGGCTATTTCGCGCCTGATACCCCGATGGCGAGCGACGTCGGCCTCGACGTGTTCCGCGGCCCGCGCGACTACGCCAAGGTCAAGGCCGAGCTGAAGGCCGCGGGCTACAATGGCGAGAAGATCGTGGTGCTGGTCCCCACCAATTCGCTGGCGCAGAAGCCACTCGGCGAGATCGCGGTCGACAGCTTGCGCAAGGCCGGCATGAACGTCGAATATGCCGGGCTCGATTTCGCCGTCGTCCTGCAGCGCCAGTTGAAGAAAGACCCGATCGGGCAGGGCGGCTGGAGCGCCGCGGTCGGCAACTGGCAGGGCATCGACTGGCTCAATCCGGCCGGCAACACCAACATCCGCGGCGAAGGCAAGGTCGCCGGCTGGTACGCGAGCGAGAAGATGGGGCCCTTGCGCAGCCAGTGGCTGGCGGCCTCCGAGCTCGCCGAGCAGCAGCGCATCTGCCGCGAGATCCAGGCGGTCGCGTTCGACGAAATCCCCTATATTCCGATCGGCCTGTACAAGCAGCCGACCGCCTATCGCAAAGCCATCACCGGCATTCTCGACGGCACCGCCGTCTTCTGGAACGTACGCCCCGCATGAGCACCACAGCAATTTTCGGCAGCTATGTGCTGTCACGCAAGGACGGCGCGCAGGACGTGTTGCGCGACCATTGGGTCTTGGTCGAAGGCAAGAAGATCGCGGCAATCACGCGCGACAGGCCGAGCGCGGATCAGGTCTATGATCGTCCCGGCCGCTTCGTGCTGCCTGGTCTTTTGAACCTGCACAATCATTGCTTCTCCGAGGCGGTGGCGCGCAGCCACACCGAGGACGGCAACGGACGCCGTAACAACCAGAGCATCGTCTATACGGTGCTCTTGCCGCTGACCAAGCGCGGCGCCGATCTGTTGTCGGCGGAAGAGCGCATGGCCGTCGCACGGCTGGGCATCCTTCAACTTCTGAAGGGCGGCGCCACCACCGTGATGGAGCCGTTCCGCAACTCGATCCCCGAGATGTTTGATGCGGCCGAGGAGATGGGCATCCGCTTCTACGGCGCGCCCTATCTGTTCTCGACATCAGATGCCAAGGCGGGTCCTGACGGCGTGGTCCGCTATTCCGGCGACGATGGCACCGCCGACATGGCAACCTGGGACGCGCTCTATCAGCGCTGGAACAATCGCGGCGACGGCCGCATCAGTCTTGCGATGAGCCCGCACGCCACGGACACCTGCGGTCCCGATCTGCTGAAAGCCTGCGCCGCACGGGCGCGCGAGCTTGGCGTGCCCATCACGACGCACATGGCGCAGAGCCGCGCCGAGGTCGAGACCATCGGCAAGCGCTATGGTGGCCGCACGCCGGCGCAATATCTGGACTGGCTAGGCCTGCTCGCGCCCGACCTCATGGCCGCGCACTGCATGTTCAGCACCGACGACGATCTCAAGCTGATGGCCGCCTGCGGCATGACCGTGCTGAATTGCCCGCGCGTATTCGCGCGCGCCGGCGTCACCGCGGCGTTCAGCCGGTTCGCGGAGCACGGCGTCCGCACCGTGGTCGGCACCGACGGCTACAACATGGACCTGCTTGGCGAACTCAATGCGGCGTCGCTGATCTCCAAGGTCACGTCGCAGCGCGCCGATGTCGCCAATTCGCCGGAGCTGATCGAGGCCAACACGGCCGTGGCCGCCGACGTCATCAAGCGGCCTGATCTCGGCCGGATCGAGCCGGGCGCGACGGCCGATCTCACCGTCGTCGATCTCACCCATCCGCATCTTCAGCCGCTGTTCGATCCGCGCCGCGCGCTGATCGCGCTTGCCAACCGCGCCAACATCGATCAGGTCATGGTCGACGGCCGCATGCTAGTCGATGAGGGATGCTATCTCGGCGCCGACGAAGCGGCGATCACGGCGGCTGGTACCGCTGCGATCTGCAAGATCTGGGACCTGCCGGAGGCGCAGGCCGCGTTCAACGGCTGAGTGTTGCGTCGTCCTCGAATTCAACCAGCGCCTTGCGCATGGTCTCGACCAGATCGAGCGCCACGGGCGAGGGGCTGCGCTGCGCCGGAAAGACCGCGGAGAATTCGAAGTCGATGCGCGGCAGGAAGCGGCGCACGACGATGCCGCGGGTGGAGAATTCCTGCGCGGTGAAGGGATCGCAGATTGCGACGCCGAGCCCTGATGACACCATGCCGCACATGATCTCCGACAGCGTGGTCTCGACCCTGAGCACGCGGCGGACGTCGTGGCGATGGAAGACCTGGTCGACGAGGTGCCGGCTCGACGATCCCGCCGACAGCGAGATGAATGTCTCGCCCCCGAAATCGCGCGGCTCCAGCACCTCCTTCTCCGCGAGGCGGTGACCGGTCGGCAGCACCGCGACGCGCGCCAACGCGGGCAGCCGCTGGCTCGGCAGGCCGGAATGGGCGATCGGCACCTCGGCAAAGCCGATGTCGCATTGATTGTTGAGCACCCAATCGACCACGATCGGTGAGATCACGCCGAAGAAGGCGAGGTTGAGGTTGGGCCGCTCCTTCAGGAAATGTCCGGCGAGCCGCGGCAGATAGCCGTTCGACAGCGCCGGCAGAGCTGCGATCCGCAGCGACCCGGTGCGACGGCCGCGGATTTCTTCCGCCGCCGCCGTGATGCGTTCGAGCCCGACGAAGGAGCGCTCCACTTCGGTATAGAGCGCCATCGCCGCGGCGGTCGGCACGAGGCCAGTCCCGCGCCGCTCGAACAGCTCCATTTTCAGCAGCGCCTGGAGGTCGCGCAGCAGCCGGCTTACGGCCGGCTGCGTCACGGTCATCAGCGCCGCCGCCTCAGTCACGCTGCCGGTCAGCATCGTCGCGCGGAAGGCCTCCACCTGCCGCGAATTGATCCGCGCCATCTCCAATTCCATCCATAACATTTAGGCATGCAGAGGGTGCCATTATTCATTGGACGATGGAAGCCAGGGTTTGCGATCTTTTTCATCAGGACTGGAGACAGCCCGCTTTTTCGGCAGATTGGAGGGGTTCAAACCTCCGAATCGCGCCAAAACCTCGCGAACAGGGGCCGGAGCCCTGTCCGGAGAGGGTTGGCGCGGAAGGAAATGCGGAAGGCGCCTCAGTCAGAGATTTTTCGGCACGTCACCTCATCCCGGTATTGGAGATCGGTCCATATGAAGACTCTCAGCCTTCTGACCGCGGTCAGCATCGCAGCGCTCATCGCCGTCCCGTCGGCCGCCTCGGCCCAGCAGAAAACGCTCTACGTCGCCGGCTACGGCGGCTCGTTCGAGAAGACCATCCGCGACGAGGTGATCCCGGCCTTCGAGAAGGAGAACGGCGTCAAGGTCGAATACGTCGCCGGCAACTCCACGGACACGCTGGCCAAGCTCCAGGCGCAGAAGGGCAATCAGCAGATCGACGTCGCCATCGTCGACGACGGCCCGATGTACCAGGCGATTCAGCTCGGCTTCTGCGGCAAGCTCGACGGTCTGCCGGCCGATCTCTATGACACCGCCCGCTTCAAGGACGATCGCGCCGTTGCGATCGGCATCGTCGCGACCGGCCTGATGTACAACACCAAGGTGTTCGCCGAGAAAGGCTGGGCGCCGCCGACCTCCTGGAACGATCTGAAGGACACGAAATACGCCAAACAGCTCGTGATCCCGCCGATCAACAACACCTACGGCCTCGAAGCGCTGGTGATGCTGTCGAAGATGAACGGCGGCGGCGAGACCAACGTCGATTCCGGCTTCAAGATCTTCAAGGAGCAGATCAATCCGAACGTGCTCGCCTATGAGCCGTCGCCGGGCAAGATGACCGAGCTGTTCCAATCCGGCCAGGCCGTGATCGCGGTGTGGGGCACCGGCCGCGTGCAGAGTTTTGCCAACACCGGCTTCCCCGTCGACTTCGTCTATCCCAAGGAAGGCGCGGCGACGCTGCTGACGACGGCGTGTCCGATCACCAAGCCGAATGCCTCGCCGCTGGCCTCCAGCTTCATCAAGATGCTGCTCGACCCAAAGATCCAGCTCGTGCTGCTGAAGGACTACGGCTACGGCCCGGTGCTGAAATCACTGGTGGTACCGCTGGAGCTCGGCAAGATGGCGCCGATCGGCGAGCGCGCGGCAAAGCTCTATAATCCGGACTGGACTGTGATCAACGAGAAGCGCGAGGAGTGGACCAAGCGCTGGAATCGCGAGGTCGAGCGTTGATCTGATCGTTGCGGAGACAGCGCATGGCCTATCTCGAGCTCGATCGGGTCGCAAAGCAGTTCGGCGCGCAGACTGTGGTCGATGACTTCAGTCTGTCGGTGGGGAAGGGGGAGTTCATCTCCTTCCTCGGCCCGTCCGGCTGCGGCAAGACCACGACCTTGCAGATGATCGCGGGTTTCCTCGATCCCACACGCGGCGCGATCCGCCTGGAGGGCAAGGACCTCACCGCGATCCATCCCGCGAAGCGCGGGCTCGGCATCGTGTTCCAGAGCTACGCGCTGTTTCCGCACATGACGGCGGCGGAGAACGTCGCGTTCGGCCTCGAGATGCGCAACGTGCCGCGCGCCGAAAGAGCCGAGCGCGTCCGCGCCGCGCTCGCGATGGTCGGGCTTGCCGGCTACGAGGACCGCCATCCGCGCCGCATGTCCGGCGGTCAGCAGCAGCGCGTGGCCCTGGCGCGCGCGCTGGTGATCAAGCCGAGCGTGCTCTTGCTCGACGAGCCGCTGTCCAATCTCGACGCCAAGCTGCGCGAGGAGATGCAGATCGAGCTGCGCCAGATCCAGCGCACCATCGGCACCACGACGATCCTGGTCACCCACGACCAGAACGAGGCGATGTCGCTGTCCGACCGCATCGTGGTGATGAGCCAGGGCCGCATCGAGCAGATCGGCTCGCCGCAGGAGACCTATGAGAAGCCGGCCTCGGCCTTCGTCTCGCAGTTCCTCGGCAAGACCAACGATTTTGCGGCGACGATTGATCGGGCCGCGACGCCGGTGCGGGTGGTGGCTGGCTCCTGGAACGCGCCGGCGCCGGCCGGGCTCAGTGGCCCCGTCACTGTCAGCATTCGCCCTGAACGGATCGGCTTTGGCGATACGGGGCTCGGCGCAAAGATCGTCACGCGTATCTTCCAGGGCAATCACTGGCTGTTCCAGTGCGACAGCGAATGCGGGCCCGCGATCGTGATCCGCCAGAATGACGGGACGGCGCCGCCGGCAGAGGGCGAGGCGGTTCGCCTCGTCTGGCGGCCCGAGGACATGAGCGTGCGCGCGAGGGGTGTCGCATGAGCACGGCCGCCGAGGAGCGCAGCGCACGCGCGCCATGGGCACTGACGGCGCCGGCTTTGATGCTGTTCGTCGGCGTGCTGTTGATCCCGCTGGCGATGACGGTGATGCTGTCGTTCCACGACTGGGGTCAGTACAAGGGCATCGAGCCCGTCTTCATCCTGAAGAACTGGCATGAGATCGCGACCGATCCCTATTACGCCGAAATGTTCTGGCGAACGTTTCGCATCGCGATCCTGACAACGCTGCTCACCGCCGTGCTTGGTGCGCCGGAAGCCTACATCCTCAACCGCATGAGCGGGCGCTGGAAGAGTCTTTTTCTGCTCGTCATCCTCGGGCCGCTCTTGATCTCCGTGGTGGCGCGGACGCTCGGCTGGGCGCTGCTGTTCGGCGGCAACAACGGGCTCGTCAACAAGCTGCTGATGTCGCTCGGAGTGATCCGCTCGCCCATTCCCTTCATGTTCACCGAGACAGGGATGGTGGTTGCGCTCGCCCATGTGATGATGCCGTTCATGGTGCTGTCGGTGTGGGCCGCGCTCCAGCGGCTCAACCCGCAGATCGAGAACGCCGCGATGTCGCTCGGCGCGGGACCCGTGACCATCATCCGCCGCATCATCATGCCGCAGATCATGCCGGGCGTGCTGTCGGGGGCGATCATCGTGTTTTCGCTCTCGGCCAGCGCCTTCGCGACGCCGGCGATCATCGGCGGCCGCCGGCTCAAGGTCGCGGCGACGCTGGCCTATGACGAATTCCTCAACACGCTGAACTGGCCGCTCGGTGCAGCGGTCGCAACGCTGCTGCTGGTCGCGCTGGTGCTGATCGTCGTCGGCAGCAACGCGCTGATCGAGCGCCGCTACGCGGAGGTGTTCCGATGAGCCGGAACGGCCCGCTCGCGTTGATCTTCCACACCATCTTCGTCATCGTCATGGTCGCGCCGATCCTGGTGGTCTGCCTCGTTGCTTTCACGCCGGAAGGCTTTCTGTCGCTGCCGACCAACGGTTTTTCGCTGCGCTGGTTCAGGGCGATCGCCAACTATCCCGAATTCATCCATGCCTTCTGGGTCAGCCTGGGGCTCGGTGCGCTCTCATCCTTCGTGGCGCTGCTGTTCGCGGTGCCGGCGGCGCTCGCGATCGCGCGCTATCGCTTCCGCGGCCGCGATGCGCTCGCGGCGCTGTTCCTGTCGCCGCTGATGATCCCGCATGTCGTGCTCGGCATCGCCTTCCTGCGCTTCTTCACCTCGGCCGGCCTCGGCGGCAGCTTTGCCGCGCTGATCATCGCGCATGTCATCATCGTGTTTCCGTTCGCGCTGCGGCTGACCCTGGCAGCGGCGACCGGCATGGACCTCTCGGTCGAGATGGCGGCAGTCTCGCTCGGCGCCAACGGCTGGACTTTGTTTCGCCGCGTGACGTTGCCGCTGATCCTGCCCGGCGTCATCAGCGGCTGGGCGCTCGCCTTCATCCAGTCCTTCGACGATCTCACCATGACCGTCTTTCTTGCGGCACCCGGCACCGAGACGTTGCCGGTGCGCATGTTCCTTTATATCCAGGACAACATCGATCCGCTGGTGACGTCGGTCTCGGCCTGCGTGATCGCTGTTACCATGACCGCCCTCATTCTGCTCGACCGCTTCTACGGGCTCGACCGTGTGCTCGCCGGCAAGGGCGATACGGGACGATAGGAGAACCCATGTCCAGGGATTATGACGTCGCCGTCGTCGGCGGCGGATTGCTCGGCTCCGCGATTGCTTGGGGTCTAGGCCGGCTAGGCAAGAGCGTGGCCGTTCTCGACGAAGGCGATATCACCAAGCGCGCCTCGCGCGCGAACTTTGCGCTGGTCTGGGTTCAGAGCAAAGGGCTCGGCATGCCGGCCTATACTGTCTGGACCGTGCAGGCGTCGCAAGCGTGGGGCCGGCTCGCCTCCGAGCTGAAGCAGCAGACAGGCCTCGACGTCTCGCTTCAGCAGAATGGCGGCTTTCATCTCACGCTTGGCGATGACGAGTTCGGCCAGCGCACCGAGCTGGTCAAGCGCATGCACAACCAGACCGGCGCTGCCGACTACAAGATGGAGATGCTCTCCGCCTCCGAGGTGAAGAAGTCGTTGCCGCTGATCGGGCCGGAAGTGTCCGGCGGCAGCTATTGTCCGCTCGACGGCCACGTCAATTCGCTGCGGACCTTCCGCGCCTTCCACACCGGCTTCAAGGCATTCGGCATCGACTATTTTCCGGAGCGCCCGGTCTCGGCGATCAGCAAGAGCGGTGGCGAATTCCGCCTGACCACGCCGAAGGGCGAACTGCGCGCCGCCAAGATCGTGCTCGCGGCCGGCAATGCCAACCAGACGCTGGCACCGATGGTCGGCCTCCACGCGCCGATGGGCCCGACCCGCGGCCAGATCGTGGTGACCGAGCGCACCATGCCGTTCCTGCCGCACCCGCTGACCACGATCCGCCAGACCGACGAGGGCACCGTGATGATCGGCGACAGCAAGGAGGACGAGCTCGACGATCGCACCCTGAAGCATTCCGTCAGCGCCGTGATGGCCGATCGCGCGCAAAGGATGTTTCCGCATCTGGCGCGGCTCAACGTGGTCAGGAGCTGGGCCGGCATCCGCGTCATGCCGCAGGACGGCTTTCCGATCTACGACCAGTCGGAGACGCATCCCGGCGCCTTCGTGGCCTGTTGCCATTCCGGCGTGACGCTCGCCTCCAACCACGCTTTCGAGATCGCGCGCATGGTCGCAGCTGGCGCGCTCGAGCCGGAGCTGGTCGGCGCGTTCTCGGCCAGCCGTTTCGGCGTCGCCGGTGCTGCGAACAACAGCGGCTATTAGAGATATCTCAAGGAGCCAAGAGGCATCCCATGTTTAGACGATCCGAACAGGACAAGCGACCGCAGGTCCAGATCTTCGTGGATGGCACGGCCATCGCGGCGCGCCAGGGCGACACCGTCTCCGCCGCACTGCTGGCCTCCGGCTGTGATGCGCGCCGTTCCACCGCAGTGAGCGGCGCGCCGCGTCTGCCCTATTGCATGATGGGGGTGTGCTTCGACTGCCTCGTCACCATCGACGGCGTCGGTAACCGCCAGGGCTGCCTCGTGCCCGTCGCCGAGGGCATGCAGATCGAGATTCAGAAGGGCAAGCGGGAGATCGGAAAATGACTGTGGCTCCCAAGCGCGAAGCTTATGACGTCGTGGTGATCGGGGCCGGGCCCGCCGGCCTCGCGGCCGCTGCGACATCCGCCGAAGCCGGCCTGTCGACGCTGCTGCTCGACGAGAACATCGGCCCCGGCGGCCAGGTGTTTCGTGCCATCTCGTCCACGCCCGTGACCGACCGCAACCAGCTTGGCGCCGACTATTGGGTCGGTGCCGATCTCGTTCAGTCGCTCCGCGCGAGCCGCGCCGAGATTATCCATCGCGCCACCGTCTGGAGCCTCGACCGCAATCTCGAGATCGCCGTCTCGATCGGCGGTGCCTCCGCTTTCCTCAAGGCGCAGCGCGTGATCCTCGCGACCGGCGCGCTGGAGCGGCCGTTCCCGATTCCCGGCTGGACCTTGCCGGGCGTGATGACCGCGGGCGCGGCGCAGACGATGCTGAAATCATCGGCCCTGGTGCCGGACGGCCGCACCGTGATCGCGGGGCAGGGGCCTCTGCTCTGGCTGCTCGCCGCGCAGATCTTGCGGCTGGGCGGCCGCATCGATCGCATCCTCGACACCACCGAGCGCGGCAATTACTTCGCCGCGTTGCCGCACGCCTTCGCCTTCCTGACCTCGCCCTATTTCACCAAGGGGCTGTCGATGATGCGCGAGGTGAAAGCGAAGGCGCAGGTCGTCTCAGGTGTGACCGAGCTCTCAGCATCCGGTGATGGCCAGCTCGCGAATGTGAGCTATGTCGCCGGCGGCAAGCGTGAGACGATTCCGGCGGACCTGTTGCTGCTGCATCAGGGCGTCGTGCCCAATGTCAATCTGGCGATGGCCGCCGGTATCGAGCATCGCTGGGATGATCTGCAATTGTGCTGGTCGCCGGTGTTAGACGCGAGCGGCAATTCGTCGGTAGCGGGCATCGCGATCGCTGGTGACGGCGCCGGTATCGGTGGTGCCAATGCGGCTGTGGTCCGTGGCCGCATCGCGGCGCGCGCGGCAGTGGAGGCATTGGCGCCTGCGGTTGCGACAAAGCTTGCGCCGATGGCGACGCTCCGCGCCGATCTCGCCAAGGCCGAGCGCGGCCGCGTCTTTCTCGACACGCTGTTCCGCCCGGCGCCGCAGTTCCGCATTCCCACGGGCGACACCATCGTCTGCCGCTGCGAGGAAGTCACCGCGAAGGACATTCTCGATGCCGTTGCCATCGGCGCGACCGGGCCGAACCAGCTCAAGGCCTATCGCCGCACCGGCATGGGGCCGTGCCAGGGCCGGCTCTGCGGCCTCACGGTCACCGAGTTGATGGCGCAGGCGCGGGGCAAGACGGCACAGGAGATCGGCTATTACCGGCTGCGCGCGCCGGTCAAGCCGATCACGCTCGCCGAGCTCGCCTCCGTCCCGAAGAGCGAGGCCGACGTCAAGGCGGTGGTACGCGGATGACCCAAAACGTGGATGCGATCGTCGTCGGCGGCGGCATCCACGGATGCTCGACCGCGCTGCATCTGTGCCTCGCCGGCATGAAGCCGGTGCTGATCGAGAAAGACTACGCCGGCCGCCATGCTTCCGGCGTCAATGCCGGCGGCGTCCGCCAGCTCGCGCGGCACATGCCCGAAATCCCGCTCTCGATCCGCTCGATGGGGATCTGGGAGAAGATCACCGATCTCCTCGACGACGATTGCAGCTTTGAGAGTTACGGTCAGGTTCTCGTCGCGGAGAACGAGGAGGAGCTCGCGGTCTGCCGCGCGCGTGTCGCCGAGCTGAACGCGCTTGGCTTCACCCATGAAGAGCTGATCGACGCGACTGAATTGCGGCGCCTCGTGCCGGCCGTGGCTGAGACATGTCCGGGCGGCGTGGTGTCGCGCCGCGATGGGGCCGCCAATCCGGCGCAGACGACGACGGCGTTCCGGCGCAAGGCGGAGCAGCTCGGCGCGACCGTGCGCGAGGGCGTGGCGGCCAGCAACATCCGCTACAGCGACGGCCTCTGGTATGTCGATGTCGGCACCGAGACTTATGCCGCGCCGGTGCTCGTCAATGCCGCCGGCGCCTGGGCCGGAAACATTGCGGCCGCGCTCGGCGAGCCCGTTCCGGTCGAGACCGTGGCGCCGATGCTGATGATCACCTCGCGCGTGCCGCACTTCATCGACCCCGTCGTGATCCTGCGCGGGCGCAAGCTCTCCTTCAAGCAATTCTCCAACGGCACCGTGCTGATTGGCGGCGGCCACCTGGCGACGCCCTATCAGGATCGCAACGAGACCGTGCTGGACTGGAAGAGCCTCGCGATCAGCGCGCGCACCGTGTTCGAGCTGTTCCCGGTGATGCGCAGCGCGACGATCGTCCGCGCCTGGGCCGGCATCGAGGCGAAGATGAAGGACGATATCCCTGTGTTCGGACCGAGCAGCCGCCACAAGGGCCTCTATCACCAGTTCGGCTTCTCCCTGCACGGCTTCCAGCTCGGCCCCGGCGCCGGCGCCGTGATGGCCGAGCTGATCGTCAATGGCGGCACCCAGACCCGAATCGGCGATCTCGGCATCGACCGTTTCCATCCTTCCACGCTCTAAGAAGAGGACATCATGAGCATCACCCGCAGCATCCGCACGCCCATCATGCACCGCGCCGTCGAGGCCAACGGCTTCGTCTTCGTCGGCGGCACCATCGCCGACGACACCTCGGTCTCGATGGGCGATCAGACCCGCAACATCCTCGGCAAGATCGCCGGCTATCTGAAGGAAGCCGGCACCGACAAGTCGCGCGTCGTCAGCACCTCGATCTTCGTCACGGATCTCTCCAAGAAGAAGGAGATGGACGCGGCCTGGACCGAGTTCTTCGGCGACAACCTGCCGACGCGCGCCACGGTCGGTGTCGCCGATCTCGGCGGCGGTGCTCTGATCGAGGTGGTGGTGACCGCACTCAAGGGCTGATTGCGCTCTTCTCACGGGCCCGTGAAGAGAGCCGTCGATCCGAACATGACGAAGATGTAATGGTCTGGATTAGCTGCGGCGCTTTGACGCGCCGCAGTTTCCGTTTATCAGTAGGGGACTCGGCTGGAATGCCCAATGTCCTCGCAGAATAATAACAACAAGCTCGCGATCAAATTTCGCTGCCCCGGAGAACTCGAAGGCCTGCTGCCGCAGCCGGTGCCGGCGAATCTCGGCGTTCCCGACTGGCTCAAGGCGATGCCGACCACGGCCTTCAGTGCCCTTAATCAGCAGGATGACGAGACGGTCAAGCGTTGCCCGCCGTTCATCGACGCGATGACATGCGGTTTCCTGATCCCGCTAATCTGCGATATCAGGGTCGAGGATGGCGAGATCAGCTGGGACAACGACATCCCGCCCGGCGGTGAGATCGATTTTCCGCGCTCGCCGATCAGCTTTCACGATCAGGGCCAGCTCACCGGCTCGCCGCTGTTCGAGGCCGATCGCTTCGTCATCAAGTTTCACAATCTCTGGACCATCGAGGCGCCGGAAGGCTATTCGCTGTTCTTCACCCATCCGGTCAATCGCTTCGACCTGCCGTTCATCACGCTGAGCGGCCTCGTCGATTGCGATCGCTATCGCGACAGCTGGATCCACTTTCCGGCGCATTGGCACAATACGGGCTTTCGCGGCGTGCTGCCCAAGGGCACACCGATCGCGCAATGCATTCCGGTCAAGCGTGAGGATTGGACGCGGCAGACCTCGGCCTTCACCGAGGATGAAGCGCAGAAGGTCCACGCCCTGCGCGCCGCGCTGAAGCGCGAGCCGGGTCTGTACCGGCGGAAATTCAGGGCGTAGCCCGCTCGGGCCTGGCTCCCAGGAATTTCGCCGCGGCGCTCGGGCGGAAGAAGAAGCGGCCGTGCGACGAGGCGGCGAGTGTGAGGGCGGCGCGGCTGAGCATCTGCGGCCGTCCGCCATACACGGACCGCAGCGCCGCCTCGCCGCCATCGCGTTCGCCCATCTCCATCAGGCAGATCGCGAGATTGGCGCGGGAGAGAGCGTCGTCCGGGCGAAGCCCGAGCGCGTGACGGTAGGTGTCGGCGGCCTCCGCATAGGCGCCGTCGAGAAGCTCGGCCCAGGCAAGTTCGGTCAGGATATCGGTGCGTCCCGGCCCGATCGCGCGCGCCGCGGTCAGCACGGTACGCGCTTTGGCGCGATTGTTATTCCGGACATGCATGCGGCCAAGGTCGAGTTGCAGATCGACGCTGGCCGGGGCGAGCGCGAGGGCTTGCTCGATCATCCCGACCGCCTCGCCAACCTCGCCGGCGTTCGCAAGCTGGCCCGCCAGCTCCTGGAACGCGGGCAGATAGGGCGGACGGCGTGCTGCGGTTCGCCGCAGTTGCGCCAGTCCATCGCTTCTGCGCCGCGCGGCACACAGCACATGGCCGAGCAGCGTCTCGATTTCGGGATCGCTATTGCGCTTCGCGGCTTTCTCCAGCGGCGCAATCGCCTCCTCCGCGCGCTCCTGGCCGAGCAGGGCATGGGCGAGGATCAGCACGGCATTCCGGTCGGTGCGATTTGATTTCAGGGCTTCGGTCGCAAGCTGCCTTGCAATGTCGAACTGCTTTGCACGTAGCGCCAGAAAGGCTTGCTGAAGCAGTTGGGCGAGGGGGCTATTCGGCTTGCCGCTCAAGAGATGGCCTCTTGGTTGAGACACGTTGTTTTTTGCCCCTTACCGCATGCCCCATGCAGCGTCCATCAACAGCTTCGTGATGCTTTGCTGATTGGCCCGGACGCTTCGCACGGAATGCGCCTTGATCTCGGCGCCCGGCGGGATTATCAGCGAGACATCAATCAGGAGTTTCGCATCCATGGATTTCACCCCGACCGCAACGCCCATCCGCCTTGCTCACGGGGAATTCCATGCCTGCATCGATCATTCTGTCGAACCTCTCGCTGTCCACGCCTGACGGCCGTCCTCTCCTTTCCGACCTCAAGCTGACATTTGGTGCCGAACGGGCTGGTCTCGTCGGCCGCAACGGCGTCGGCAAGACAACGCTGCTTGCTGCGATCACCGGAGAGCACATTCCCCAAGCGGGACGCGTTCTCCTGAGCGGAACCGTGGGAATGCTCCGCCAGGACGTCCAGCTTCCTGCGGGCGCCGCGGTGATCGATCTGTTCGGCGCGCGCGCAGCGCTGGAGCTGCTTCGCCGTGCCGAGCGGGGCGATGCATTCGCCGACGAAGTCACCGACGTCGACTGGACGCTTGAAGCGCGGCTTGCGTCCGCGCTCGCGCGTGTCGGGTTCGATCCTGATACCGACACGGAGCTGGATCGTTTGTCGGGCGGGCAGATCACGCGGATCCGTCTGGCCGCGCTGGTCTTCGCCGAGCCGGACTTCCTGCTGCTCGATGAGCCCACCAACAATCTCGATCGGGATGGACGTAAGTCAGTGGTCGACCTGCTCGCAGGCTGGCGGGGCGGGGCGATCGTCGTCAGTCACGACCGCGACCTGCTCGAGACCATGGATGCCATCGTCGAGATGACATCGCTCGGGGCAAGACGGTACGGCGGCAATTGGAGCAGTTACCGCGAGCAGAAGGCCATCGAGCTCGCTGCCGTCAGGCACGACCTTGCGCATGCCGAGAAGCATCTCGCCGAGATCGACGGCAAGGCGCAGGAGGCAGCGGGACGCAAGGCGCGCAAGGACAGCGGCGGCAGGAAGAAACGCGCCAAGGGCGACATGCCGCGCATCCTGGCCGGCGCGCGCAAGGATCGCAGCGAGGACTCCGGCGGCAAGACCACGCAGATCGCCGAGCGGCGGCGTGCGGAGGCGCTCGAGGCCGTCGACACGGCTCGCCGGCGCGTCGAGATTCGCCAGCCGCTGTCGGTCAAGCTGCCCCCGACCGGCCTGCCGGCGGGCAGGGAGGTGGTATGGCTCGATCGCGTCAACGCCGGCTATCAGCCGGAGCAGCCGGTCCTGCGCGATCTCTCACTCACGCTCGTCGGCCCGGAGCGCGTCGGGGTCGTCGGGCCGAATGGTTCCGGCAAGACAACGTTACTCAAGCTCGTCACAGGCGAGTTGCGCCCGTTCGCGGGCACCGTGCGGGTCAGGCCGGACTTCGCGCTGTTCGACCAGAAGGTCAGCCTGCTCGATCCCGCGATCTCCATCCTGGACAATTTCGGGCGTCTCAATCCGAAAGCGAGCGCGAACGAGTGCCATGCGGCCCTGGCCCGGTTCGCGTTTCGCGCCGATGCCGCCGCGCAGATCGTGGGGAGCCTGAGTGGCGGACAGCTGTTTCGTGCGGGCCTCGCCTGCGTTCTAGGCGGGGCGGCGCCGCCGTCCCTGCTCATCCTGGACGAGCCGACCAATCATCTCGACATCGAGTCCATCGAAGCCATCGAGGCAGGCTTGAGGGCCTATGACGGCGCGCTGCTCGTGGTCAGTCACGACGAAGCGTTCCTGCAGGCGATCGATATCACGCGCAGGGTCGAGCTGGTCGCCAGCTCGGCCTTCTAAGGCTCATTGGTCGACAACAAATACCCGACGCCCTGCCCCCAGCGCGTCGGGTGGAAAGATAGACTATCAATCGGTGAACCCAACGCCATTGTTGTGACGCGTGCCTTGCCAATTCTCCAGTCCGGGAGACTACCGGCTGCGTGGCGCGGCCTACGAGGCCGCGCTGCCGCCCGGTTCCAGCGCCTCGCCCATCTCCAGCGGATGAGCCATGGTCTCGTGCAGAGCCTCGCGATCGAGCTCGCCTTCGGAGATGCTGATGACGACGCAGGCGATACCGTTGCCGATCAGGTTGGTCAGCGCGCGGCACTCGCTCATGAACTTGTCGATCCCGACCAGGATCGCGATCGACTGGATCGGGATGTCGGGAACGATCGAGAGCGTCGCGGCAAGCGTGATGAACCCGGCGCCGGTCACGCCCGAGGCGCCCTTCGAGGTGATCATGGCGATGCCGAGAATGCCGAGCTCCTGCCAGATCGTCAGATGGGTGTTGGTCGCCTGCGCCAGAAACAGCGTCGCCAGCGTCATGTAGATGTTGGTGCCGTCGAGGTTGAAGCTGTAGCCGGTCGGAATGACGAGGCCGACCACCGAGCGTGAGGCGCCGAGATGCTCCATCTTCTGGATCATCTGCGGTAGCACCGTTTCCGACGAGGAGGTGCCGAGCACGATCAAGAGTTCGTCCTTGATGTAGGCGATGAAGCGCAGGATCGAGAAGCCGGAGAGCCGCGCGATCGAGCCCAGCACGATCAACACGAACAGGATGCTGGTGAGATAGAACGTGCCGATCAGGGCCGCGAGGTTGAGCAGCGAGCCGAGGCCGTAGGCGCCGACAGTGAACGCCATCGCGCCGAACGCGCCGATCGGCGCCACGCGCACGATGATGCGGATGATGCCGAAGAACATTTTCGCGGCCTTGTCGATCGCCTCCGCGATCGGCTCGCCGGCCTTGCCGAGGAAGGCGATGGCGAAGCCCGACAGGATCGAGATCAGCAGCACCTGAAGCAGGTCGCCGCGCGCGATCGCGCCCACATAGCTGTCGGGAATGATCGCCATCAGATGGGCGACGATGCCCTCTTCCTTGGCCTTGGTGACGTAGGTCGCCACCGATTTCGGATCGATCGTGGCGGGATCGATGTTGAAGCCGTGCCCGGGCTGGAGAATCTCGCCGACCAGCAGGCCGATGGCGAGCGCGACGGTCGAGACCGTCTCGAAATAGATCAGCGACTTCAGCCCGACCCGGCCGACGCGCTTGAGGTCGCCCATCGAGGAAATGCCGTGCACCACGGTGCAGAAGATGACAGGCGCGATCATCATCTTGATCAGCGCGATGAAGCCGTCGCCGAGCGGCTTCAGCTCCTTGCCGAGATCGGGATAGAAATAGCCGATGAGCACCCCGAGCGCGATCGCGATCAGAACCTGGATGTAGAGGATCTTGTACCAGGGTTGATGCCGGCGATGGACGGCTGGCTGGATCGCGACTTCTGTCATAGTGTGTGCCCCGGAACGCATTGATTTTTGATTCTGCAAGATCTGGCTTTTGCAAGCTTTGAATCTTGCATGACTCGCATCATGTGATGGTCGCCGCAGAAGCGACAATCACATTTTTGTCGGATCGCACGAAGATCGGTCGCTGCACCGCAACGGGGGGAATATGACAACCACGATGGGCTCGGACGAGCAGCCGCAAAGCTATTTTCCGCGCTGGAAATTCAAGGCCTCGGGCGTGATCATGCCGGAGGAGCGGCTGTCATGGGGCCAGACCGTCGTCTCCGGTCTTCAGCATTGCGTCGCAATGTCGGGCTCGACGATCATCGCGCCGCTGCTGATGGGGTTCGATCCCAATGTTGCGGTCCTGTTCTCCGGCATCGGCACGCTGATCTTCTTCGTCATCGTCGCCGGGCGCGTGCCGAGCTATCTCGGTTCGAGCTTCGCGTTCATCGCCGTCGTCATCGCCGCCACCGGCTATGCCGGGCAGGGGCCGAATCCAAACCTCTCCGTCGCGCTCGGCGGCATCGTTGGCGCCGGCGTGCTCTACGGCGTGATCGCGTTGATCGTGATGTGGTCGGGCGTTGGCTGGGTCGAGCGCCTGATGCCGCCGGCCGTCACCGGCGCCGTGGTCGCCGCGATCGGCCTCAATCTCGCGCCCGTGGCGGTCAAGGCGGTGAGCGTCAACGCGTTCGACACCTGGATCGGGCTCGCGACGGTGCTGATCATTGGCATAGTGGCCGTTGCCGCTCCAGGCCTGTGGCGCCGCCTGCCGATCATCCTCGGCGCGGTGGGCGGATATCTGTTGTACCTGCTGTTCGCGAACGGCCTTGGCTTCGGCAAGCCGATCGACTTCGCGCAACTCGCGGCCGCGCCGTGGTTGGGCATGCCGAGCTTTACCACGCCGACCTTCCAGGCCGATGCAATCTTTCTGATCGCGCCGGTTGCGGTCATTCTCGTCGCCGAGAACCTCGGTCACATCAAAGCCGTTGGCGCCATGACGGGCCGGAGCCTCGATGCCTATCTCGGCCGCGCCCTGTTCGCCGACAGCCTCGCGACCATCGTGGCAGCCTGCGGCGGCGGCACCGGCGTCACCACCTATGCCGAGAACATCGGCGTCATGGCGGCGACGAAAGTCTATTCGACACTGTTGTTTGCATTCGCGGCCACGGTCTCGATCCTGCTCGGCTTCTCGCCGAAATTCGGCGCACTGATCCTGTCGATTCCCGGTCCCGTCATCGGCGGCCTCTCGATCGTGCTGTTTGGATTGATCGCCGCGATGGCCGGACGGATCTGGGTCGAGAACAAGGTCGACTTCGCCAATCCCGCGAACCTGATCACCGTCGCCGTGGCGCTGACCGCGGGCGCCGGCGACCTCACGTTCAAATTCGGCGCGTTTACGATCGGCGGGATCGGCACGGCGACTTTTGGCGCCATCATCCTTTATCAGATCCTGACCTCGCCGCTGGCGCGGCGCGCGGAATGAATCCCAAGGATGCACGGAAGGATGGAACAAAACGCGCCGTCCGTCGATGATGAGACATTCCGGAGAGAACACATGCCGCAGACCGATCGCTCGACCCCGTTTTCCTCCCGCCTCGTCGACCAATACGCGCTGGTGACCGGTGCCTCGCAAGGCATCGGCCGCGCCGTCGCCATCCGGCTCGCGCAGGAGGGCGCGACCGTCGCCATCAACTATGTCGATCACCCCGAGAGGGCCGAGGAGACGCTCGCGCTTGCAAGGACAGGATCGGCTGACCGCGGCCACGGCAAGCTCGATCATGTCGTCGTCAAGGCCGATGTCAGCAATGAGCAGGAGGTCGCCGCGATGTTCGAGACGGTGCTTTCGCGCTGGAAGCGGCTCGACTGCCTCGTCAACAATGCCGGCTTCCAGCGGGAGTCGCCGAGCGAGGCGCTCGACATCGACACCTACCGCCGCATCATCGACGTCAATCTCAACGGCGCCGTGCTCTGCGCGCAGAAGGCGCTCGCCCATTTCGTCGCGCGCGGCGGAGGCGGCAGCATCATCAACTGCTCCAGCGTCCACCAGATCATCCCGAAGCCGGGCTATCTCGCTTATTCGATCAGCAAGGGCGGCATCGCCAATCTGACACGCACGCTGGCGCTGGAATTCGCCGGCCGCGGGATTCGCGTCAATGCGGTCGGCCCGGGCGCGATCGATACGCCGATCAACGCGGCGTGGACGGGTGATCCCGCCAAGCGCGGCGTCGTCACCAGCCACATTCCGCTGGGACGGGTCGGCACCCCGGAAGAGATCGCCGCTGTGTTCGCCTTCCTCGCCTCGGATGACGCCAGTTACATTACGGGCCAGACCATTTACGCCTGCGGAGGCCTGACGCTGTTCCCCGAGTTTCGCGAGAACTGGGCGAGCTAGAAACGTGGATTCACGACCGAAGCCACGAACTCATCACCCCGTGCCGACCGCTTCAAAAATCTCCCGCGAGCAGGTCGTAGGAGCCCCGGCTGCCGCGGACATACTTTTTGGCCGCAGCGGCACATATCAAGTCGCGGTTGGAATCGAACGCAATCAGAAATCCCGATTCGCTGGAATGGGTACCCGGTTGAATCCGCTTCAATGCGTCTTCGTCGATGAAGAACGAGGCCTCGATGGCGCTGTCGTGTCCCCAGAACCGCACGGCATGCCGCGTCCGGTCATACGAGCGGCTGTGATTTGGAAAGTCGATCATGGTCAGGCCGATCAGGTTGCAGGTGCCGCGCGCCAGCCTTTCGCCGTTTGAGTCGGGGCTCGCCGGGTGGCCGACGCTCGGCCCGCGTACGTCAGGAACACGGACGTTCCGTCCAGACGAAGACGCGCCGGTTGCGCCTCTCTCAAATGAAGATTTGGCAACAGGGCAGCAATCCGATTCAATGCCGATCGCGACAAATAGTTTCTTGATAAGCCTCGCTATTCGGCGAAGGGATCACTACATACAGTTTATCACCGCGCGCCCCTCGGCTGTCATCGGTGACTGAGAGCATTGCGCTCCCGCCAGAACCAACAGGCGGTCAGTATGTCGGATTCCCCTAGATTCAGCCTTCGCGAGTGGCTCGTACCTCCGGTCTTGCTACCGGTTTTCTTCGTGGTGTTGATCGCCGCAGCGATGCTCATACAATGGTAGCCGGTCTTGGCGTGCCTTCGCCATCGGCTCAAGCAAGCAGCTCGTCAGAATCGATCCCGGCCTCTTTGGCTTGCGAGTTGAGCGCCAGGGCGATCAACGCCCTCGACCTTGCCCGCAAGATGCCGTCGGGAGACAAGCGCACGGTGGCAATGCGCCGGGCAGCGATTCTCGGAAATGCCGCTGAAATCCTCACGTATTTCTCGGCGGCGAAGGATCGCTGTTGAAGGAGCCCGCATGTTTAAATTTCTGCAGTATCGTGCAAAAGCGGCCGCGTATGGCGAACTGGCGAGGAATTCGCCCGGCAAAGCCGATACGCGCAAATTCGAACAACTGCAGGATAGCCACACATCGCGCGCGGACAACGAGCAGATGCTCGCGGACCAATACGTGGATGCAGTCAATGCCGGGGGGACGGAGCGACTGCGCGGCGCAGCCCTCGCGGCGGAGGAAGAGCGCGTTTTGCGCTGTCTCGGTGCGGCCGTCATCATGCAATGGAATTCATTGCCGACGACGCTCCAGCGGGAGATCTTCGATACCGCCGGATCGGTTGGGACATTGCTGGATACGGCGGCGCTCCGTGGGCAGATTGCCCGGTTTCTTCACAAGCATAGGCACGACGCCGATCCCGCCAAGATCTGACATGTTCAGGGGCTGAGCGAGAGGCGCGGTTCGCGAAGCATATGGACGCAAACAACAGGAGGATCCAGATGGCACTGACAAAATTCCGTATCGATGAACAGCCGCATGCCATGGACGGTCTGCGGCTTCTTGCCCAGGAAGGCACGAGAGAAGTCGAGGCGTTCGTCAGTCGCAAGGTGATGGACGTTTGGGCCGAATCGATCGAGCACAGTGGCGGACGTCAGAGTTTGTTCCGGAAGCAATACAGCGCGCTTGGGAAACGGAACTTTGCCGCGCTTGAGCGCATCGTGAGCGCCAAATACCAGCGGGGCACCGCGTTCAACCGTCAGCATCCGTTTGTCGAGGTGTTGTTCTCGGACATCGCGGAAAGCGGGGAGACCTTGAATCTCAGCGAACTGGTGCGTGAGCCGTTGCCGCCGGCATTTCACCGGCGCGCCTGATCCGATTGGAACGCCGCCCGGTAGCGGTCACTGGTTTGCCAATGTGCCCCGTCATGAAGATGGGAGGCGTGGAGGCTCTGGCCGACCTGCTCGGGCTGACGCAGGCCAAAAACTGATCGCCGGCTTCGAGCTGCTGGCGCGGGAGTGATCTGGCAAAACGACACGGCGTGAACTACATCTGCGCCATGGCAAACCCTCCGCAGGCAAACCGTTCGCTCGAAGATTTCGTCGGCCGGCACGAACGTCTGTTCGTGCTGACCGGCGCCGGCTGCAGCACCAATTCGGGCATTCCCGATTATCGCGACAGCCATGGCAATTGGAAGCGGACCCAGCCGGTCAATTTCCAGGCCTTCATGTCGGAAGAGCCTACGCGCCAGCGCTATTGGGCGCGCAGCCTGATCGGCTGGCGGCGGTTCGGCCGGGCGAGGCCGAACGATGCGCATCATGCGCTTGCCCGGCTCGAGGCGAGCGGGCGCTGCGAGATGCTGCTGACCCAGAACGTCGACCGGCTGCATCAGTCCGCCGGCCACCGGCAGGTGATCGATTTGCATGGCCGGCTCGATCTGGTCCGCTGCATGGGCTGCGGGGCGAAGACCCCGCGCAACGAATTCCAGGACAGGCTCGGCCGTGCCAATGCGGAATGGCTGACGCTCGACGCCGCCGATGCGCCTGATGGTGACGCCGATCTCGAGCATGCGGATTTCTCGTCGTTCGAGGTGCCCGCCTGCGAAGCCTGCGGCGGCATCCTCAAGCCCGACGTCGTGTTCTTCGGCGAGAACGTTCCGCGCGACGTGGTTGCCACCGCGCAGGATCATCTGGCGCAGGCCGACGCCATGCTGATCGTCGGCTCCTCGCTGATGGTCTATTCCGGATTCCGCTTCGTGCAGTCTGCCGCGAACCGGCAGATCCCGATCGCCGCGGTCAATCTCGGACGCACCCGCGCCGACGATCTCCTCACGCTCAAGGTCGAGGAGCGCTGCGAGGCGGCGCTTGCATTCCTGCTCTGAGCGCGTGGGCCGCACCCTTCTACCGCATAGGTGCCACGCAAAGCGGCTCGGACGCTTCACCCCGGGCGTTGTCGCTGGTATGAAAATTGCTGCGGTTTTCGCGCAGTTTGTCGATCAGCACGGAGAATTTGGAATGCTTGAGGGAGCCGAGGTGCGGCTTGCCGTTGATATCGGTGGCACGTTCACCGACATCGTGCTGGACGTGGGGCAGGATCGCAAGACGCGCAAGGTGCTGACGACGCCGCAGCGGCCGGAGCAGGCGGTGCTGGATGGCATGCGTCTCATTCTCACTGACGCGCGTGCGCATATGAGCGACATCGACGTCTTCATTCACGGCACGACGCTCGCGACCAATGCGATCATCGAGCGCCGCGGCGCCAAGACCGCGCTGATTGCGACCGACGGCTTTCGCGACGTGCTCGATATCGGCACCGAGAGCCGCTATGACCAGTACGATCTCAGCATCGACAAGCCGAGGCCATTGGCGCCGCGGTCGCTCCGCTTCACCGTGCCGGAGCGGATCGACGCACACGGCGCCGTTCGCCTCCCGCTGGACGAGGCGGCAGTACGTGCACTCGCGCCAAAATTGCGCGCGCTGAACGTCGAGAGCGTCGCGATCGCCTTCCTGCACTCCTACGCCAATCCCGAGCACGAGCGCCGCACGGCCGCGATCCTCGGCGAGGAGATGCCCGGCATCTCCGTGACCGTGTCCTCTGCGGTGTGTCCGGAGATCCGCGAATACGAGCGCACCTCCACCGCGGTCGCCAACGCCTATGTGCAACCCCTGATCGACGGCTATCTCGCTCGCATGGCGGATGCCTTGCAGGTTGAGCAGTTCCGCGGCGCGATCTATCTCGTCACCTCCGGCGGCGGCGTCACCTCGATCGAGACGGCGCGGCGCTTTCCGGTGCGGCTCGTCGAATCCGGTCCTGCCGGGGGCGCGATCTTCGCGGCGCAGATCGCAGCGCGGCTCGGCGAGAGCAAGGTGCTGTCCTTCGACATGGGCGGCACGACCGCAAAAATCTGCCTGATCGAAAAATACCAGCCCGAGACCTCGCGCGTGTTCGAGGTCGATCGCGCGGCGCGCTTCCTGAAGGGCTCCGGCCTGCCGGTGCGCATCCCCGTGATCGAGATGGTCGAGATCGGCGCCGGCGGCGGCTCGATCGCGCATGTCGATGCGATGAAGCGTGTCACTGTCGGCCCCGAGAGCGCCTCGTCGGAGCCGGGGCCTGCCTGCTACGGCCGCGGCGGCCAGCGTCCGGCCGTGACGGACGCGGACGTAGCCCTCGGTATGATCGATCCTGATGCCTTTGCGGGCGGCACGATCAAGCTCAACCCGGAACTTTCAAAGGAGGCGCTGTTGCGCGCCGTCGGTGAGCCGCTGGGGCTGTCGGCGGAAACCGCGGCCTATGCCGTGCACGAGGTCGTCTGCGAGAACATGGCGAGTGCGGCGCGCGTGCACGCGGTCGAGCGCGGCGAGATTGTCGGCCAGCACACGCTGATCGCCTTCGGTGGTGCCGCGCCGCTGCATGCGGCGCGCGTCGCCGAGAAGATCGGCGTCTCGCGGGTCATCGTGCCCTCGAATGCCGGCGTCGGCTCGGCCGTCGGCTTCCTGGCTACTCCCATTGCCTATGAGCTGGTGCGCAGCCGCCATGTCCGCCTCGATGATTTCGACACGGAGGGGGTCTCGGAGCTGCTCCAGGAGATGGTGACTGAAGCGCGCGCGCTGGTGGAGCCGGGCGCGGCCGGTGCGCCGGTGCGCGAGCGCCGTGCAGCCTTCATGCGCTATGTCGGCCAGGGCCACGAGATCTCGGTCGAGCTGCCGAACCGGCGGCTGACATCGGCCGATCTCGCCGGCCTGCGCCAGAAGTTCGAGGCCGACTATTCGGCGATGTTCGAGCGGCCGATCCCGGGCGCCGCGATCGAGGTTCTGAGCTGGTCGGTGCTCGCGACCACCGATGCGCACAATCCCTCTGTCGTCGCTTCCGTTGCGCGCAAGCCCGCCGGCAAGGCCTCGGGCAGCCGCAAATTCTTCGACGGACGCGCGGGGGAAGTGATCGAGATCCCGCTCTATCGCCGCGAGGACATGGCACCGGGCGCGACCATTGCGGGTCCCGCCGTGATCGCCGAGGACGAGACGTCCACCTTCGTCTCCAACAGTTTTGACGCCCATATCGACGGTGCCGGCAGCATCGTCATGGAACGAAAGGCGGCCTGATCATGAGCAAGGCAAATGGCGCGAGCCTGATCGACCTTCAAATCATGTGGCACCGGCTGATCGCCGTGGTCGAGGAGCAGGCGCAGGTGCTGCTCCGCACCGCCTTCAGCCCGATCGTGCGCGAATGCGGCGACCTTTCCGCCGGCGTGTTCGACCTCCGGGGACGGATGCTGGCGCAGGCGGTGACCGGCACGCCCGGCCATGTCAACTCGATGGCGGAATCGGTCAAGCACTTCATTGCGCATTTCCCGATCGAGACGATGAAGGAAGGCGACGCCTACATCACCAACGATCCCTGGATGGGCACAGGTCATCTCAACGACTTCGTCGTCACCACGCCCTGCTTCAAGGACGGCAAGCCGGTCGCGCTGTTCTCCTGCACCAGCCACCTCATGGACATCGGCGGCATCGGGTTTGGCCCTGACGCCACCGACGTGTTCATGGAGGGGCTCTACATCCCCATGCTCAAACTGATCGACCAGGGCGTCGTCAACGAGACGCTGATGGCGATGATCCGCACCAACACGCGGCTGCCGATCGACACCGAGGGTGACACCTATTCGCTGGCCGGCTGCAACGACGTCGGCTGCGAACGCCTGGTCGAGATGATGACCGAGTTCGAGATCGACACGCTCGATGAGCTCGGCGACTACATCTGCGACCGCTCGCGCGAGGCCGTGCTGGCCGAGATCGCAAAACTGCCGAAGGGCAGCTGGCGCAACACCATGGTCGTCGACGGCTACGATGCGCCGGTGACGCTCGCGGCGACGCTGACGATCTCCGAGACGGGCATCCATGTCGATTTCGACGGCACCTCGGCCGCCTCGAAGTTCGGCATCAATGTGCCGCTGTCCTACACCACGGCCTACACCGTGTTCGGCCTCGGCTGCGTCGTCGCCTCGCAGATCCCGAACAATGCCGGCTCGCTCTCGCCGCTGACGGTGTCGGCTCCCCCTGGTGCAATCCTCAACGCGCCGAAGCCGGCGCCGGTCGCTTCGCGTCACATCGTCGGGCAGATGCTGCCCGATGTCGTGTTCGGTTGCCTGCGCCAGATCATTCCGGAGCGCGTACCGGCGGAAGGCACCTCCTGCCTGTGGAATCTCAACGTGCGCGGCCAGACCCGCTCGGGTGCCGGCGGCAATTACGGGTTCTCGATGGCGGTAACTTCGAATGGCGGTACCGGCGCGCGCTTTGCGAAGGACGGGCTGTCCGCGACCGCCTATCCCAGCGGCGTGCGCGGCACGCCGGTCGAGATCGCTGAGACGCAAACGCCGCTGATCTTCTGGCGCAAGGAGCTTCGCCCGGATTCCGGCGGCGCCGGGCGCACCCGCGGCGGTCTCGGCCAGATCATCGAGGTCGGCAGCGGCATCGATGCGCCCTTCGACATCCTCGCTGCATTCGACCGCATCGACCATCCGCCGCGCGGTCGCGACGGCGGCAAGAACGGCGAGGCCGGCTATGTCGGATTGAAGTCCGGCCAGAAGATGCGTGGCAAGGGCTTTCAGACCATTCCACCGGATGACCGGCTGGTGGTGATGACGCCGGGCGGCGCCGGTATCGGTGACCCCAAGGAGCGCGATCGTGCAGCGATCAAGGATGACGTTGAGAGCGGTCTCGTGTCGGCTGACAACGCTGTTGCCGTTTATGGGTAGCTAACGCTCCGGCAACGACTGCGGCGATTACCCGCCGCAGTCGTTCGGCGCCGGCTTCCCGGCAAAGCGGTCGGTCATCCAGTTCACAGCGGCCATCGTGCTCGCCTGTGCGGCGCGGCCGTGTCCGATGTTGGGAAGGGTGACCATTTTCACGGGGCTGCCCGCCTTGCACAGCCGGCTCATATAGGCGCGCGTCACCGCGGGCCGGATGATCTGGTCGACAGTCCCTTGAGCGAGGAACACTGGCATGCCGGCGGCCAACGTGCCGGCGCTGTTCTTCTCCAGCAGCGAGCGCCAGGGCTCGCGCTTGGTCGGATCCGGCACGGTCAGAAAATATTCCTGGAGCGGCCGCTCGGTCCGCTGCCGGATGAAGATATCGAAGGGACCTTCGATGCATTCGCGTGCCAGCCGGTCGATCACCGGCAGCGCGCGCGGATCGAGGACGCCGTCGAGCGCGGCGCCGTAGACGCGATGCCACGACCATAGCGTCATCGCCGTGATGTTCTTGCCACCGACGGAGTTGATGTCGTCGCTCATCAGCGTGGCGAGATCCGTCGCGGGCGCCGCAGCGGCAACGCCGAGCAGATGGAGATCGGGCGCATAGGTCGGCGCCAGCTGCCCGGCAAACAGCACAGCCTGTCCGCCCTGCGAGTGTCCCCACAAGGTAAAATCCTTAGTCCCGCCGGCGCCCGGCAGATCGCGCGCGACGCGCACGATGTCGAGCACGGCGCGGCCCTCGCTCTCGCCGACGAGATAAGGATGCGGACCCGGCGTGCCGAGCCCGGGATAGTCGGTTGCCGCGACGATGTAGCCACGCGCCACCATCGAGCGCAGTCCCTGGATCTGCTGGAACAGGAAGATCGCGAGCGACGGCGCGCAGCGCGGCACAATGCCTGACGTCGGATGCGCCCAGGCGACGATCGAGCGGCCGCCCGGTGGCGGCGGTCCTTGCGGCACGATGACGACGCCCGAGACGAGAATGGGTTCACCCTTCAATCCGGTCGATCGGTAGAGCACGCGGTAGCTCGAGGCGCCGAGCGGCGCGCCATCCATCGGCTCCTGTCGCACCAGGCTGCCGGGCGGGCCATCAGCGAGCGATGCCGGCGCGTCGTAAAATGCCGATTGCGCGTGGGCAGTCACGATGCCGGCGGCGAACATGACGAGTACGGCCATCAGAGCGCGGGCGGCGACAAGCATTTGCGATCCGCTCCAGCGCACGATCACATCCCGTACAGGATTTTCAGCTCGCCGCTCGCGCGCAGCGCGAGTGTGATCCCGTCGGCAAGCAGCAAGGCCTTGTCGAACTGCACCGAGGAGAGCTTGCCTTCCATACGGAAGCCGTCCTTGAGCGGACGCGTCAGCCGCTGGTTCGCCGCCATCAGCAGGTTCTGGTAGGAGACGCCATAGTCAATGTTCACGGCCTGCTTCAATTGCGCGACGATCGACTGCAAGCCAGGGTTTGCCTCTCCGTCCTGCGCGGCGAGATCGAGATCGGCGAGCGCGACGCTCTTGCTGGTATCGTCCACCTTCAGTGCGCCGGAGAGATAGCTCCATTGGCCTGCATTGGGGTCGCTGTCCGACGTCTTCGCAAGACGCAGGCCGATCACAAGCTTGCCCGCCGACGGATAGACCTGAACCTCGCGCAACGCGCTGTCTTGCGCCGGCAGCGCGGCGATCGCCTGGCTGATCTTGTCCTTGATCGCGTCATAGCCGAGCCGGACCGGAAGGATGACGTCGAACGTTCCCGGCGCGGTCACGTCGTTGCCAAGCGGCGGCAGCGATGTCGGGGTGACGCTCGCACCCTGCTGCCCAATCGACGTCACGGCGCTGCCGGAGAGTTCGAGCGAGCCGGACAACACCTTGTCGTTGGCCCGCACGCCGGCAAATGCGGCAGCTTGCGGCGTCACTTGCAGCCAGACCGGCGGCTCGTCGGTGAGCTTCATCGGCTCGAACGCATGCGTCCAGGCAGCGGCCGCCTTGTCCCGCAGATTGAGTTTCCTTGCCGCGGCCAGCGCACGTGATCGCACGCGCGCGAGCTGCGTACGGATGCGCGGCTCGACGTAGGGCGCAAGATCGAACTCGCGGCCGAGCACGTGCAAATAAGGTGCTTCGCTCCAGTGGAAGGAGTCGCTGAAATTCAGGTCGAGCGACCAGTCCTTGCGCAGCGCGGGCCGTGCCTCGGCCTCGATCGTCGCGCGCGCTTCGGTCTGGCCGCGGATGCGCGCGGTGAAGCGGTTGGCGCCCTGGCCTTCGGCCGCGCCGTAGATCGAGACTGCACCATAGACGCGGTCGCCGCGGCCATAGAGCGAGACGCCGCTGGTGCGATTGGCGAAGCCAAACACGTCGCAATTGGCGTTGACACGGAACATCAGTACGCGGTGGTGCACGCAGTTGACGCGCTCGTCGATGGTGGCAAGCCGCTTGGGGATATCCTGCTCGATCGCCTTGGCGAGCGCCGGCAGACCGAACTCGATGGTTGCGGACACCCGCGAGGTCGTGGCGAGCGGCGCCGGCGGATCGGGAGCGAGCGGCGGCTTGTCGGCGGCGTGCGCGGCTTGCGCGAGTGCGGTGAGGGCGAGCGCAACAAGCCCGGCACGTTTCGTCGAACGAACAATTCGCAAGGAAACGGGCATTCTTTTTATTCCAGCTTGGCCCTGCTTCGCGCCCAGGCCGCCGGCAGCGGTGCCGTTCGGTCTTCAGAGCAAAATCGCGGAAGGAGAGGGCGGTCAGTTGATCAACTATTGCTTGTATTCAATGGTCGCGTATCGCGGCACTTGTATGGCGCGGCGTCGCGCTTTGAGCAAGGCTTTGTATATCGCTCCGTTATGATGGCCGTTCTTGAATTGCTCAAAAGAGATTGACGCCGCCCCCGTCCAAATGATCACGCGATGAAGCTTCTCCGTGGGCGCTGCGATTTTTGAGTCCGAGATCTGCGGCCAAGACGAAACGGTCAGCGCAGCTGACGTTTCAAATTCGTGCTGCGCGTTAAATTCGCGCCGCTCGCGCATTCCATCTTTGCGCCCTCCCTCATCCGGCGTACTCTGTGAGAGCGAGCAGGAGTGCAACAGCAACCAGCCCAGGAAACGTAGCTCCTTTTGGCGATGTCCGCCGAGAGAGATCGAGAGCTGTTGGCAGCTCATATGCGATGGAGAAGAACCGACACTTAGCGAGCTGCAAACATCCCTCGCAGCGTCTGCGAGACGCGAGTTCAACAAAACACAAAAGCGGGAGGAACGGATGAAGAAGCGTTGGTGTAATTCTGGTCTACCTCTTGTTGTCGGCGCGACACTTGCGGCGTCGGCGGCGTTGGCCCAATCCGTGGATACTGCCCGGATCGAGAACGCCGGTCAGAACGATTGGCTCACCTATCATGGTTCATACAAATCCCATCACTACAGCCCGCTCGCGCAGATCAATGCGAGCAACATCGGCAATCTGGGCGTAGCCTGGACGCACATTCCCGGACGATCGACGCGCGGCCTGCAGTCAATGCCGCTCGTGGCCGACGGCGTGCTCTATTATTCGGGTTCGTACAGCCGGGTCTTTGCGCTGAACGGCGCGACCGGCGAGGTCATCTGGTCGTTCTTTCCGGAACTCGATGAGGCGCTCATCAGCCGACAGACCCACTCGCCCTACAACCGCGGTGTAGCCCTTGGTGAAGGCAAGGTCTTCGTCGGTACGATGGATGGTCGTCTGTTCGGGCTCGATGCGAAGTCGGGAAAGGTGCTCTGGGAAACCAGGCTGATCGACTCGCAGAAGCTCACGGTCGGCTTCACTGGCGCGCCGCTTTACGCGAAGGGAAGCGTCATCATCGGCTCGCAGGGGGGTGAATGGCCGGGCCGTGGCCCGATCTTCGCTGTCGATGCCACCACCGGCAAGAAGAAGTGGGAGTTCCTGACGGTCGCGGGCACCGACGAGGCCATGAAGACCTGGGGCAACGATTCCTGGCGCACGGGCGGTGGCGGCGGCTGGATGCCGGGCACCTACGACTCCGAGACCAACTCCGTCCTGTGGGGCACCGCGAACCCGGCGCCGCTCTACGATTGGTCGGGCGCTGATTACAAGACGCAAGGTGCGCGTCCCGGCGACAATCTCTATACGAGTTCGGTCATCGCTCTCGATATCGATACCGGAAAGCTGAAATCCTACCATCAGGAACTGCCTCACGACGCCTGGGACTTCGACAGCGCCGTCGGCGAGTTCGTGATGCTTGAGCGCGATGGCCAGAAATACGTGGTTCATCCGAACAAGGGCGGCTTCGTCTTCGTCTACGACCGTAATCTTGGCGTGAAGAACGTCTGGCGGCTGGTTGAGAACATCAACTTCGTCAAGGATATCGATCCCAAGACCGGCGCGCTGATCGGCCGTCGCGATTTCCCTGTCGGGAAAGTCACTGAAGTACCGCTGTGTCCCTTCATTGGCGGCGGCATCAGCTGGAATGCCGGCTCGTACAACCCGAAGACCGGTCTTTATTACAAGATCGGCCAGGAATGGTGCATGACGCTGGATATTCAGAAGACGACGCCGGTCACCGCGCCCCAGGTCCAGCTCAACATCGGCGCCGACTTCAAGATGGTGCCGCCTCCGAGCGGCGAGATCTACGGACATCTCGACGCGCGCGACCCGATAACGGGCGCGAAAAAATGGGAGGTTCGCTTTCCCGAGCCGCCGCTTGGGAGCGTTTTGTCGACCGGGGGTAATCTTGTGTTCGTACCCGACTCCCGTGGCATCCTTCACGCCTACGATGCCGAAACCGGGGCCGAGTTGTGGAAGCACAACAACGGCACCGGCCACCAGGGCGGTATCGTCAGCTACTCCGTCGGCGGCAAGCAATATATCGCCGTGGCGGCCGGCTTCGGCGGCATGCTGGCGGACGAATATGCGCCAAACTTCGGCGGCGTCTACAAGAGCATGCCGCGTGACGACGGCGCCCTCGTCGTCTTCAGCTTGAAATAGTCTGTCTCAAACGATCTGCCGAGGAGCGGGTGCAAACCCGCTCCTCGGTCGATTGCAGCGGCCGGGCGTGATTCAGGAATGGAGCGGACGTGTTGAAACTGCATTTGAAGTCGCTTCCGGCGGTGCTGGGCGCTTCGTTGCTGTGCGTTGTGGTGGCTCGAGCTCAATCTGCCACGCCGGCGCCGGACAACGGGTCACTGGACGTCGAGCAGTTGTTCGCAGGCACCTGCGGCTTTTGCCACTCCGACGGCGGCCGGGCTGCTGGCAGGGGACCGCAACTGATGAATTCGCAACGAGACGACGAATTTCTGCACAACCGTATCAAGATCGGCAAGCAAGGTGCGATGCCGGCATTCGGCGAGAGCTTCAGTGACGCGCAGATCGACCAGATCGTCAAATATATCCGCGCCTTGAAGCCGCGCGAGGGCTGACCCGCCGGGACCTGATCCATCCAGATGAGACGCGGCATGAAGGCAATTGTCCTGATTATCGTCGGTGCCGCCATCGGGCTGTCCGGACCGGCGCAGGCGCGAACCCTGGAGGCGATCCGCGCGAGTGGCGCGCTCGGACTATGCGCGCATCCCAACTCGCTTCCTTTCGCGCGCAAGGGCGGCGATCCGCCCGGCTTTCAGGTCGAGTTGGGACAGGTGCTGGCACGCGAGCTCGGTGTCTCGCTGCGGCTCGACTGGATCATCACGCAGTATCAAATGCGCAGCGCCAATTGTGACGTTCTCCTGGATGTCATCGCCGATCGCGAAGCGCAAGGCGAGACCCGCTTGAGGATCTCGAAACCGTACTATCGCACGGGCGTCGCGCTCGCGGTGCCGTCATCCAGCTCCCTCACATCGTTCAAGAGCCTTAGCGAGCATACCAAGGTGGGCGTGCAGGTCGGCTCTGTCGCCGCCATGATCATCGGTCAACGGCACGTGCCCATATCGATCTTCGGCTTCGAGACCGACAGCCTCGACGCCGTATCAAACAAGGAGATCGATGCGGCTGCGGTCACGCCCACCGCGGCGGGCTATTTCAATCTGACGCATCCCGACAAGGCACTCCGGATCCTGGATCGCGACGAGGGCGTGGCCGACCTCAACTGGAATGTCGCCGTCGGCATGGTCCGCCCGGATGATGCGTTGCGCGAGGCGATCGACGGAGCGCTGGAACGGCTGCGCAACGACGGCACGATCGATCGGATCTACGGTCGCTATGGGATCGTGCTGCAAGCGCCGAGGTAGCCGATTGCCGAAAGAACGACGCCGTCCCGGTTTGGCCAGGACGACGTCGCTTTGCGAAGATATCGCTTTGGCCTTAAGCCGCCGCCTTCTTCCGCGCCTGCTCGGCCTTGTACAGCTCGAACTCTTCGGCGATCGCCTTCGCGACCGACGGCCGCTGGCGCAGGCGGTCGTGATACGCCTTCACGTTCGGCCATTTGGCGAGCTCGACCGGCGGGGTCGCCATGGTCCAGTTGATGACCGTGACGAGATAGGCGTCGGCCACGCTGAAATGGTCGAGCAGGAAGTCGCGCCCCTTCAGGTAGTTGTCGAGATAGTCGAGCCGCGACAGGTTCTTCTCCAGCGCATAGGCCTTGGTTTCCTGCGGCGCCTTGCGGTCGAGCAGGGGGATGAACAGGCCCTTGTGCAGCTCGGTGCCGATGAAGCAGAGCCATTGATGCAGCCGGGTGCGATCGATGCCCTGGGCCGCACCGAGGCCGGATTGCGGGAACCGATCCGCGACATATTGCAGGATCGCGGCGTTCTCGGTCAGCACCACGCCCTCGTCGGTGCGCAGCGTCGGCACGAGCCCGATCGGGTTGATTGTGCGGAAGTCGGTGCCGTCGTTCAGCACTGTCTTGGTCGGCGGATCGACTTCGAGATAATTCGCTTCGGCGCCGGCTTCATACAGCGCGACGCGGGTCGCCATCGAACAGGCGAGCGGCGAGAAATAAAGATCCATCTTGGGCCTCCTTGGGCAATTCCTCTTTGGGTGTCGCTCAACCTGGCCAGATTGATTTTTGTACCATCTTGTATAATATCGCAGCGGTCAAGGATTAATTTGCGAAATGGTACAAAAATCGAAGCCGCCAGCTGCTGCCAATGAACCGAAGCGGCGTGGCCGTCCGCGCGCCTACGAGCCCGACGTCGCGCTCGGCAAGGCGCTCGACCTGTTCCGCCGGCAGGGTTTTGCGGCGACATCGCTGGACGATCTCAGCGAAGCGACCGGCATGAACCGGCCGAGCCTCTACGGCGCCTTCGGCGACAAGCGCGAGCTCTACATCAAGAGCTACCAGCGCTACCGCGAGGACGCGCGCGCCTCGATGGTGGAGATCTTTCGCCAGGAGATGCCGGTGCGCCAGCGGCTCGAGCGCATCTTCGCGTCCGCGCTGAACATCTATCTCTCCGGCGAGACCGGTCCGCGCGGCTGCTTCACGGTGGTGACCGCGGCGTCCGAAGCCGTCGGCGATCCCGAGATCCGTGCCATGGTGCTGGATGGGCTGACCGAGCTCGACAAGGCCTTTGCTAGTTGCTTCCGCCGCGCCAAGGAGAAGGGCGAACTGCCGGAGAGCGCCGACCCGGTCGTGCTGGCGCAACTCGCCTCCGCAACCGTGCATTCGATCGCCATCCGCTCCCGCGCCCGCGTGTCGCGCAAGGAGCTCGAGGCGATCGTGAAGGGCGCGATTGACGTGATGGTGGGGGCCAAAAGTTAGGCCGTCGCCCCGGGGCGCGCGTAGCGCGAGCCCGGGACCCGTAACCCCAGGGAGGCGTTTGGCGACGACTGGTCGTTCGGTACTGCGACCATCCGCAACGATAAATCACGCGGTATGGGTCCCCGCGTACGCGGGGACGACAGCGAGGGTGGGGCGCATGCGTGCCTCTCTCAGCCTGCCGAAGCGTCTAATATCCCCGTGCCCGGTCCACCACGTTCTCCAGCGCACCGCCGGCCTCGAACTTTGCGATTTGCTCGGCGACATAGGCCGAGATTGCATCCGCGTCGGTGTCGGCCGCGTTGTGCGGGGTCAGCAGCACCTTGGGGTGGGTCCAGAACCGGCTGTCCGCAGGCTGCGGCTCCTGCACGAAAACGTCGAGCGAGGCCGCGCCAAGCGTGCCGTCGTCGAGGCAGGCCAGGATGTCGGCCTCGTTCTGCAAGCCGCCGCGACCCGCATTGATCAGCACGGGCGCGCCGAGCGGGCTGCTGCGGTTGAGCTTGGTGAAGACGTCGCGGTTGAGGATGCCGTGCGTATCAGGCGTCAGCGGCAACAGGCAGACCAGGATGTCGGTCTTGCGCAGGAATGCATCGATCTGCGCGGCGCCATGGAAGCATTCGACGCCCTCGATCGTGCGCGGGCTGCGGCTCCAGCCGGCAACGCGGAAGCCGAGCCGGCGCAGCACGTCGGCGGCATCGGCACCCAGCGTGCCAAGCCCCATCACGCCGACGGTGACGGCGCTCGCCGGCCACTGATATTGCGGCTCCCAGCGTTTTGCGCGCTGCGAGTCCCGCAAGTACAGCTCCTGGCGGTGGTGCATCAGCACGTGCAGCACGACATATTCGGTCATGCGATTGGTGAGATCAGGCACGGCGACGCGCACCAGCGGCACGTCGGGCAGGCTCTTGTCGGCCATCAGCGCGTCGACGCCGGCGCCCAGATTGAAGATCGCACGCAGATTGGGGAAAGAGCTGAGGTCGCCCGGCACCGGCTTCCACACCGCGGCATAGTGCACCTCGGCCGGATCGAGCCCGGCGTCGGGCAGCAGCACCACGCGGCGGCCGCCGCAGACCGCGTCGAACCGGGCCTTCCAGCGCTCCGGCAGCCAGTTCTGCTGCGTGCTGTTGATCAGGACGGCCAGTGTGCCCATGCTCATTCGAAGTGCCTCGTCGGTTCCGTTTTGAAAACCCTCCTTGGCACGATCCGATGGATTTTTCTCGCAAATTTTTTCCGCAGCCCTGTCGGGGCGGGGCATATTGGATCGTCTTAAAAACAAGCGTTCAGGAAGGTGCTGCCCATGCTTTATGCGATCCTCTGCTATCACGACGAGGACTTCGTCGGCTCCTGGAGCAAGGACCAGGACGAGGCCGTGATGAAGAAGCTCGCCGTGGTGCAGGACAAGCTCACACAGCAGGGCCGGCTCGGTCCGGTGGCGCGGCTGTTGCCGACCACGGCGGCGGCGACGCTGCGCAAGGAAGACCCGCCGCTGGTGCTCGACGGCCCCTATGCGGAGACCAAGGAGCAATTGCTCGGCTTCTACATCGTCGATTGCAAGAACCTCGACGAGGCCCTCGACGTCGCGCGCGACCTCGGCGCGGCCAATCCCGGCGGCGCCTATGAGGTGCGCCCCGTCGGCGTATTCCGGCCCGGAGGAATTTCGACGTGAGCGAGGCCGACACCGCCTGGATCGAGACCGCGCTGACCTCGGCGCGACCCCAGGCGGTCGGCGCGCTGCTGCGCTATTTCCGCGATCTCGACACCGCCGAAGAGGCCTTCCAGAACGCCTGCCTGCGCGCGCTCAAGACCTGGCCGCAGAACGGGCCGCCGCGCGATCCCGCGGCCTGGCTGATCATGGTCGGCCGCAACGTCGCCATCGACGAGGTCCGTCGCGCCCGCAAACAGCAGCCGCTGCCCGAGGACGACCAGGCCATCTCCGATCTCGACGACGCCGAGGGCGCGCTCGCCGAGCGGCTCGACGGTTCGCACTACCGCGACGACATCCTGCGTTTGATGTTCATCTGCTGCCATCCGCAGCTGCCGGCGACGCAGCAGATCGCGCTGGCGCTGCGCATCGTCTCCGGTCTCACCGTGAAACAGATCGCGCGCGCCTTCCTGGTCTCGGAAGCGGCGATGGAGCAGCGCATCACCCGTGCCAAGGCGAAGGTCGCCGAGGCCGGGGCGCCGTTCGAAACGCCTGGCGCGGTCGAACGCTCCGAGCGGCTCGCCGGCGTTGCCGCAATGATCTACCTGATCTTCAACGAAGGCTATTCGGCCAGCGGCGACACGGCGGAGATCCGAAAGCCGCTGTGCGAGGAAGCGATCCGGCTGGCGCGGTTGCTGCTGCGGCTGTTCCAGAGCGAGCCGGAGATCATGGGGCTCGCGGCGCTGCTGCTGTTGCAGCATGCGCGCAGCGCCGCGCGCTTTGCCGCGGACGGCGCGGTGATCCTGCTCGACGACCAGGATCGTACGCTGTGGAACGGCAACATGATCGCGGAAGGCCTGGCGCTGATCGACAAGGCGATGCGCCATCGCCGCAGCGGCCCCTATCAGGTCCAGGCCGCGATCGCCGCGCTGCATGCGCGCGCGTCGACGCCCGAGGAAACCGACTGGACGCAGATCGACCTGCTCTACGGCGCGCTCGAACTGATGCAGCCTTCGCCGGTGGTGACGCTCAACCGGGCGGTTGCGGTCTCCAAGGTGCGCGGGCCGCAAGCGGCGCTCGAGCTGATCGAGCCGCTGGCGCCGAAACTCGCCAACTACTTTCATTTCCACGGCGTGCGTGGTGCCTTCCTGATGCAGCTCGGCCGTAACGACGAAGCCCGCATCGCCTTCGACCACGCCATCGCACTCGCCAATACTTCGGCGGAAGCCGCCCATATCCGCATGCATATTGATCGCCTGATCCGGGACAGCCAGCCGAAGGGCGCCAATGGCGGCGCCAGGCAGGGCGCAAAGGCAAAGTGACGGCCAAAAATTTCGTCCCGCCAATTGTCGGCTCCCGCCGTTCCCCTTCGTCTTAATTCCATATCCAGGGAGCCCACTCATGCTGAAAGCCATTGCCATCATCGCCGTCGTGCTCGTCGTCGGCATAGCCGCGGTCCTCGTCTTCGCCTTGACAAAACCCGACACGTTCCGCGTCGAGCGCTCGCTCGCCGTGAAGGCGCCGGCCGATGCGATTTATCCGCACGTTGCCGATTTCCATTTCTGGATGAGCTGGTCGCCCTATGAGGATCGCGACCCCGGCATGAAGCGGACCTTCGGCAGAACCGCGTCAGGCAAGGGCGCGACCTATGCCTGGGACGGCAACAATAATGTCGGCGCCGGGCATATGGAGATCCTCGAGGCAAGCACGCCGTCGAAGCTTCGGATCAAGCTCGATTTCGAGCGCCCGTTCGAAGGCCACAACACCGCCGAGTTCACCTTTGTGCCGCAAGGCGATGCCACACTGGTCACATGGGCGATGTACGGTCCGGCGCCGTTCATGTCCAAGGTGATGCAGGTGTTCATCAATATGGACAACATGATCGGCAAGGACTTCGAGGCCGGCCTCGCCAGCCTGAAGAAGCTCACCGAGAAGTAGCAAGGCTTGCTGCCCCAAGGAGCAGCCAAGGAACCGACAAGAAAACGAAGAGGAGAGAAACGATGATCAATGCCTATCTGTTCTATCAGGACACCTGCGAAGCGGCGTTCAACTTCTATGCCAAGGTTCTGGGCGGCAAGATCGACGCCATGATGCGCTCATCGGAAGCGCCGCCGGACATGCCCGCCGCGCCCGGCCGCGAGAAGATGATCATGCATGCGCGGATGTCGCTGCCCGACGGCAGCGTGCTGATGGCCTCCGACGCGCCACCCGAGCATTTTCAGAAAGCCCAGGGCTTTTCGGTCTCGCTCACGGTCACGGACCCCGCGGATGGCGAACGCAAGTTCAACGCGCTCGCCGACGGCGGCACCGTCACCATGCCCTTCAGCAAGACGTTCTGGGCCAAGGGCTTTGGCATGTGCGTCGACAAGTTCGGCATTCCCTGGATGGTGAACTGCCCGGCCGAGGGCATGTGACGGGCGCGTCGGCCTGACACGCCAAGCCGCGATCCCACTCCCGTTGTTACGGGAGTGGGTCACTGTCACTCATGCCGTCGTCATGTCACACGGCTGATCGCCGCGTGCTCGCTCACCGGAGCGATCCGGTCGCGTCATCGCTTGGCGGCGGCGATTCAACGCAGCGAGGGCAGATCACGAGTTTCGTGCCAAGCTGCCTGTCGTTCTCCGCCTCGATTTCGTCATGGACCACCCACCACGCCTCGGAGAACGGGCGCAACGTGCCGAGCACTCTTTCCCGCTCCTGATTGGGATTGTCCTGCGCAGGCGCCGGGTTCGCGGCGCGCCGCTTTGTGACAGAGGAGCGGTGAGGGGCCTGGTTCGGATCCCGGCCGAGGCCGTCCCATGCGATCGGTCGGCGCTCCTGCGCCGACGCCGCCGCGCATCCGAGGAGCGCTGCGCAAAAAGTGAGCAAGACGAAGCCGTGACGCAGCATGCCGGACCCTTGGTGCGGTACGCGACACGCAAACTCCGCATGCGGAGCCTTGCATCGCGCCGGTTAAATGGAACCTAAGGGAAACGACGTGGCCGCCATGGCCCAATATGGAATCGTGCTCTCGCATCACATTGCGAGAGCAGTGAGGCCGCTTCGTGAAATCATGCGGATCGCATCGCACAACAACTGGCGAAATATTAGGCTGTAAACTCCACGACAGAATCGCTAATAATTTCTTCATAAATTCTACAAACTGGGGTGGGCGTAACTTGGGAAGGGAGCGACCGATGGCAGCGGCGCTACAAATCAATTTTGCACTTTGGGGTATGCTCATCTGCGCGACCTTGGAATTGGCGCAGACCATCCAGAGGCTTTACTAGGCCCGACGAAATGCGTGACCGGCGCAATTTCGCCGTCGCGCTTGCCTGCTAGCTCACCAGCAACGCGATGAGCGTGAAGCTGACGCTCGCGATCACGATCATCGAGAGGATGTAGTTGCGCGGCCGCGCCGTTCGCGCACGCGGCGGTCTCCGCCGCTGGAGTGGCTCGCTCGCCTGCCATGCGAGCTCCGACGGCGCGAGCGCAGCCTCTGCGCCCGAGCCGATATATTTCACATAGAGCTCGAGCAGCCGCAGCTCGGACGGCAGGTCCATCAGGCCCTCGCGGTGGCGCCGCGACAGCAATTCGAATTCGACGGTTTCCTGGGAGCTCAACTGGCCAAGGACAATGCGTCCCTGGTCCGACAGGCGGTAGTGAAAATCGATGGGCTGCACGGCCTGCGACCGGTTTGAAAATGAGTAATCTTGAAAAAGCGGAACCATCCTAGTCTGTGACCATTGCTGCGATTATGACGGCCCTGCAGCCATCGTGACCCGAGCGGCCTCAATCTGGACGGGACCATCATAGACGGTCGGGAAAGGCCGCAAACCGGGTAAATTGGGCAGGCATTGCCAAGCGGTTGAGCGGATTCGTGTCCGGATCGTCGGAATTTTGCAAAACTGCCTAATCGCCGGACAGCGGCGGATGCAACCCGGTCGCATCGCTGGCGGCCGCCTGTTGCTCAGCGGCAGCGCGGATAAATCGCCGCAAGGTCGCGGCCCTTCAGCAAAAGCAATCTGGACGAGAGGCCACCGTGCCGGCTGATCCAGTCGCGCACCGGGCCGGGATAGGCCTGCAGCACCGCGTCGGAGGCTTCGGGCTCGGCATAAAAGCGCCCGCGCCGGTCGACCGAACGCGCCGCGTGGAAGCCGAGTACCGCGCGCTTGGTGACGCAGATGCGCTCGCCCGGCACGATGCTGAGCACCAGCGTGCAGGCGGACAGGCACGGACCGTCGATCACCACGCGCTCGCCGCTCTCGCGCACCTGCTCGAACAGGTCGAGGAACGGCCCGACCTCTCCGCCCGGCGACTGGATGATGCGGATTTCGGCCATGGCGGGGGTGGTGGTAAAGAGCGCAGATGCGAGCATCCAGGCACCCACAAAGAACATGCGTCGCATGGAGCACTCCACTAACTCGATCCCGTAGGGTGGGCAAAGCGTAGCGCGCCCACCAATGGCATCGCAAATCTGGAGGGAAGGTGGGCGCGGCGCTTGCGCGCCTTTGCCCACCCTACGACGTTCACCCGTTCCGCCGTTCGCCGCGCAGCGTCGGCAGGCCGATGCCAGCCGCATCGAAGCCGCCATCGACGGCCAAAATTTGGCCGGTGATGTAGCTCGATCGTTCCGAGCACAGGAAATAGATCGCTTCGGCGAGTTCCTCCTCCAGGCCGTAGCGGTTGAGCGGAATGGCGTCGTGATAGTCGGCGCGGATCTCCCTGCTGTGCACCTGCTTCGCCATCGCGGTGTCGACCGGCCCCGGCGCGACTGCGTTGACGCGGATGTTGAGCGAGGCGAGCTCGACCGCGAGCTGCTTGGTCAGGTGCGCAAGGCCCGCCTTGCTGGTGCCATAGGCCGAACGCAGGGTCGAGGCGCGCACCGCCGAGATCGAGGTGACGTTGACGATGGCGCCGCCGCCTTGCTCGCGCATCAGCGGCGCGGCCGCCTTGGTGCACAGGAACGGGCCGGTGAGATTGACCGCCATGATCCTGTTCCAGTCGGCGTCGCTGGTCTCCAGCACTGGCGCGAACACGGCGACGCCGGCGTTGTTGACGAGAGCATCGAGCCGACCGAAGCGGCTCATGACCGCCACCATTGCAGCTCCTACGGCGGCTGCATCGGACACGTCGCAGGTGATTGCCAGCGTGTTATCGGGATTCTTCAGGGCCGCCGTCGCGCCTGCCTGCAGCTCCCCCTCGATATCGAGCAGCGCGACGCGCCACCCTTCGGCCAGGAATTTCTTGGCCGTCGCCAGCCCGATACCTCGCGCGGCTCCGGTGACGAGGGCGACGTTTTGTGGGGCCTGCGGCATTTGCTAATCTGTCCTGTGTTCGAAAGGGGCGCGCACGAGCGCCGGCTCCTTTTACTTCGCTTTCGTCCCGGCAAGAAGGGCTCCAGGCCATGCTCATCGATCCCAGCACGATCCCGCTCGAGGAATGGCGGCCAGGTGTGAAGACCCGCATGGTCACATCCGCGCGCAACGGCGCGACCGCGCTCTGCATCTTCGAGCAATGGGTCGATCCCGGCGCCGGCGCGCCGACGCACAGCCACACGGTCGAGGAGGTGCTCACCGTGCGGGCGGGCGAGGCGGAGATGTGGGTCGAAGCCCGGCGTATCACGATGACGGCCGGACAGGTGCTGCTGGTTCCCGCCGGCCGCAAGCACGGTTTTCGCAATTCGGGAGCGACCATGCTGCATGTGCATGCGGTGTTGGCCTCGCCGGTCTTCGAGATGCTGCCGGAAGGGGCGAGTGAAGCGACGCGACGCTGGGAGCGGTAGGGTAAGGGCGTCGGTCTCTCTCACCGTCACCCCAGGGTGGCCGCTTCTTCAGCGGCCCTCGAAGGATGACGGGGATCGTGATAAAGCGAGAGCTTACGCCAGCTCCGCCGATGCGCGCTGCATGTTCGACGACATGTCGGAGGTCACGATGCTCTGCTCCTCGACCGCGGCCGCGGTGGAGGCGATGAACTCGTTGACGCCGGCGATCGCGGCCTTGATCGCGGTGAGCGAGCTCGCAACGTCGCCCGAGATGGTGTTCAGCGCGTCGATTTCGGAGGTAATCGTGTCGGTGGCCTGCTTGGCCTGGCTGGCGAGGTTCTTCACCTCGGAGGCGACGACGGCAAAGCCGCGGCCCGCTTCGCCCGCCCGCGCCGATTCGATCGTGGCGTTGAGCGCAAGCAGGTTGATCTGACTGGTGATGCCCGAAATCATCTCGACGATGCCGCTCATGGCCTGGGCCGCTGCAGTCAACTTCTGAGCCTGACCGTCCGCGGACTCGACCCTGGTGGTCGCGACCTTGGAGGTCTCGCGCGATTTCGCCATGGTCGCGGAGATCTCGCGGATCGAGGCGCTCATCTGCTCGCTGCCGGCCGCGACCGCCTCGATCAGCCCGCGCGCATTGTCGGCCTTCTTGCGGCCGATCGCCTGCGCGGTGATGTCGGTGGCGTATTTCACCACCTTGTAAGGTTTTCCGTTGAGGTCCAGAATCGGATTGTAGGACGCCTGGATCCAGATCTCGCGGCCGCCCTTGGCGATCCGCCTGTATTCGGCGGCCTGGTATTCGCCGCGGTTGAGCATCTCCCAGAAATGGCGGTAGGCCGCCGAATTCCTCTCGCTCGGCTCGACGAACATGGAATGGTGCTGGCCCTTGATCTCGGCCAGCGAATAGCCCACCGCCTTGAGAAAATTCTCGTTGGCGGTGCGGATCGTGCCGTCCATGTTGAACTCGATCACCGCCTGCGACTTCTGGATCGCAGCGAGCTGGCCGTCATTGTCGGCGGCCTTCATCTTCTGCGCGGTGATGTCGGTTGCGAACTTCACCACCTTGAACGGCTTGCCGGTCTCGTCGAGGATCGGGTTGTAGGTCGCGAGTATCCAGATCTCCTTAGCCCCCTTGCCGAGCCGCTTGTACTCGGCCGCCTCGAACTCGCCGCGGTTCAGCCTGGCCCAGAACGCGGCATAGGCCGAACTCGCGCGGTCCTCGGGCGTCACGAACATGCTGTGATGCTTGCCCCTGATCTCGTCGAGCGAATAGCCCATCGCGCCCAGGAAGTTCTCGTTGGCGGTGACGATGGTGCCGTCCATGTTGAACTCGATCACGGCCTGCGCGCGGTTGATCGCGGCGATCTTGCCGGAGTCTTCCATGGTCTTGATCTTGTACGCCGTGATGTCGGTGGCGAACTTGATGAAGCTGACCACCTTGCCGTTCTTGTCCAGCAACGGGGCGTAGGAGGCATGAACCCAGACTTCCTTGCCGTTCTTGCCGAAGCGCTTGTATTGCGTGGTCTGGAATTCGCCGCGGTTCAGGCTGGCCCAGAAGTCGCGGTAGCGGGCGCTCTCGCGTTCGGCCGGGCTGACGAAGATGCTGTGATGCTTGCCCTTGATCTCGGCGAGCGAATAGCCGCTCATCTTCAGAAGGTTCTCGTTGGCATCGAGGATGGTGCCATCGAGATCGAATTCGATGACGGCCTGCGAGCGATCGAGGGCGTCGACTTCCGCGAGCGCGTGCTGGATCCTGGCCTTGCTGTTGAAATTGAACACTTGAAGATCCCCGGAATGGTTCAACTATGCGTCGGCCCAGCTGCAATTGGCCTTCCCGAAAAAGTTGCATGCACGCGTTGATCAACTGTAAACCCTTGCAGCAAGTTGCGCGGTCTCCGTAGTTCCGCGTGCGCCGGCCATGTTGTTCTGCTTTCGAAGATTCTTGTCCTATATGCACGGCGGTGGACATAGTCGGTCCGTAATCGTACGGACCCGCCTCGCGATATTTTCGCATCGTCTCTGTTGAAATTCGGCAAGCGATGTCGGGGCACGCGTTCGTGCATCGTCTTCAAGAGGATCTTCTCTGCGGAGACCATCAATGCCTGACGACCGCGAGCGCCTGATTCGAGACCTCTTCGCAGCCTATCTCGGCAACGACCGGCAACGGGTCGCCGACGCATTGGCCGACGATTTCCGCTTCACCAGTCCGTTCGACGACGACCTCGACAAGGCGGCCTATTTCGAGCGCTGCTGGAAGGACACCGGCTGGATCGCGCGGCACGACATCGAGCGGGTTTTCGTCCGGGGCGACGAGGCCTTCGTCACCTATCTCTGTCTGGCGAAAGATGGCAGGAGCTTTCGCAACACGGAGTTCTTCACCTTTTCGGGTGGCAAGGTCCGCCGCATCGACGTCTATTTCGGCGCTGCCCGAAAGGATGGGCGTTTCCTGCCACAGCCGCGCTAGCGGTCGGCGCAATGACCTCCGGAATAATTTTCATCACCCTGTCGGTTCCGTAAAGGTTGGTTCGTCTTAGAGGTAAGGGTGGGCGGCCCGGGCCGCCGCTCCCGTCCTTCCGGGGGTGGCGCCGCGCCGCGCAAACCCGAAACGACAAAGCAAACAAGGACTGCTCATGCGATTCATGATGCTGATGATTCCGCTCGGCTACGAGACCGCGCCGCCGGACGTGCAACTCGATCCCGAACGCGTCGCCGCGATGATGCGCTACAACGAGGCGCTGAAGGATGCCGGCGTGCTGATTACGCTCGACGGCCTGCACCCGCCGTCGATGGGCGCGCGCGTCTCGTTCGCGACCGGCGAGCCCATCGTGACCGACGGCCCCTTCGCCGAAGCCAAGGAAGTCCTTGGCGGCTACTGGATGATCGAGGTTGCCTCGCGCGAGGAGGCGATCGCCTGGGCGAAGAAGTGCCCGGCCTCCGCCAATGAAGTCATCGAGATCCGGCAGGTACAGGAGATGGCCGACTTTCCGCCGGAGGTGCAGGCAGCCGCCGCCGGTTTCGACGATCTGAAGACGTAGCCGAGACGGCCGCGGATCAACTCGCGGCTCGTCAATCCATCATCCATCAACAAAGGAGAGAACCAATGAGCACCGATACCTATCTCGCCGTTTTCCTCGGCAGCAAGACCAGCCCGCAATGGGCCGCATGGAACGCGATGTCCGAGACCGCGCGGAAGGCGAAGGAGCAGGAGGGCATGGCGGCCTGGAAAGGCTGGGTCGAGAAGCATCAAGGCGCGATCCAGGCCATGGGCGGCCCTCTCGGCAAGACCAAGAAGGTCGACGGCAAGGGCGTCGCCGACATCGCCAACGAGATGGGCGCCTTCACCGTGGTTCGCGCCGCGTCCCATGAGGCCGCAGCCAAGATGTTCGAGAACCACCCGCACTTCGCGATCTTCCCCGGCGAACGCGTCGAGATCATGCCGGTGCTGCCGATTCCCGGCGGCTAGGCCGTGTCATTCCGGGGGCGCGCACACGCGAGCCCGGAAATCTCGAGATTCCGGGTTCGGCTCGTCGAGCAGCCCCGGGTCGAGCCGCCCCCGGAATGACGAGTTGGCCGGTTAATCAAATCCGGCCTGCGCTAGTGACTTCACGCCCGGCTCATGTAAAAGCTGTTCACATGAGCTGGCGTAAGGACCAGGGCCGCACCGAGCGCGGCTATCACCACGGCAATCTGAAGGAAGCCCTGTTGCAGGCTGCCCTCGGGCTGATCGCCGAGAAGGGCGCGGCCGGCTTCACCTTTGCCGATGCCGCGCGCATGGCTGGCGTCAGCGCAGCGGCGCCCTACCGGCATTTCCGCGACCGCGAGGAGTTGCTGTCCTCGATCGCGCAGCGCGGCTTCGAGCAGTTCGAGCAGCGCCTGACCGCGGCCTGGGACGACGGGCGCCCGGATACGGTCTCGGCGTTCGAGCGCGTCGGCAAGGCCTATCTCGCCTTTGCCCGCGAAGAGCCTGCCTTCTACAACGCGATGTTCGAATCAGGCGTGCCGGTCGATTCAAATCCGGCCCTGCAGGCTGCCAGTGAACGCGCCTTCAACATCATTCGCGCCGCCGCCGAACGGCTTGCGGCGTTGGCGCCGCCCGGCACGCCGCGGCCACCGGCCATGATGATGGCGCTGCACATCTGGTCGATGGCGCATGGCGTGGCCTCGCTGTTCTCACGCGGCGACGCCGCGCGGCGAAAACTGCCGATGTCGCCGGATGACCTGCTCGAAGCCGAGGTGCTGATCTATCTCCGCGGCCTCGGCTTCCCGACCGACCGCCGTCCGCCGGCGAGAAGCACCGAGCCGCCGCCGGTGCCACCGGAGGCATCCTCCGGTTCTGGCCTGCCGCCCGGCGGCCCCTGGGGCAAGCCGAAATAAAATTGCGCAAATAATTCGGCGACCCTGTCAGGCGGCCGGCTTGACAAAATCGCGGGATGGTCTAGCTATGTAAATGTTATTTACATTCACAACGGCGCTGGTGCCGTGATGGAGATGGAAATGGCCTACACCGCTGATGTCAATCGATGGCGCGGTTCCTCTGACGAACGCTATGAGCGCCCCCACATGCTCGATACGCCCTGGCATCCCGGCTGGATCGCCGTGACCATCCTCGGCTTCATCATCTGGTGGCCGATCGGACTTGCCCTTCTCTTTTTCACACTCGGGAGCAGAAAAATGGGTTGCTGGAGCCATCAGGATCGCTGGCAGAACAAGATGGAGCGGATGCAGTACAAGATGGACCGCATGCGCGGCCGCATGGAGCGCCGTGGTTTCGGCTTCGGCTTCGGCCCGCCCTCGAGCGGCAACCGTGCCTTCGACGAATACCGCACCGAGACGTTGCAGCGGCTTGAGGAAGAGCAGGTCGAGTTCAGGAACTTCCTCGACCGTCTGCGTCACGCCAAGGACAAGGAAGAGTTCGACCAGTTCATGGCGCAGCACAAGACGCGTCCGACCCCGCCGCCGACCGACCAGCCGCAGGGCTGATCTAAAACGGCTGATCCGAGGTCTGCCTCTCAAAGCCTTCAGGCGCATGCCCCCAAAGTCCTGATGGCCCCGAGCCGCCCGCCTGCGCAACCCGCAGGCGGGCGGTTTGGTTTTTGGGGACCCGAACCAACCGCCGACGATCCGACACCAAGACTTGCGCGTGCCACCTCAATCCGCCGCGCTGCTGGACGACGCGCATCATGGACCTCTACACCCGCCTGCTGCTTGCCGTGACCGCCCTGGCGGTGCTGGGCTACATTGGCTTGGTCTATGGCAGCTGCGCGTCTGATCCCGATTGCCATTTTCGCCTCTGCGCCGGTGGGCGTGCGTTCTGCGGCGTTGATCACGTACATGTGCAGGACCGGTAGAACCCGATCCGCACCACGCCCGACCAAGCCCCGACGGCGCATCTCCCGCGGCGCCAACGGGCCCGACCATGACCAACGCCGAACGCAAAGAGATCAGCCAGCGCATCGCGCTCCTTGAGCGCGCCTCGGCGCTGTTCGACCGGTTCGGAAACATCGTGCCGGTGGCGATCGCGTTCCTCAATGGATGGCCGACGGAAGTCCAGCTCTATCCGCAGTGGCAGCTCGGCGAATCCTGGCGGTTCTTTCTCAGCCTTTATCTCTATTGGTTCGCCTCGTTCGCACTCAGCCGCGCGGTCTCGTTTGCGAAGGGGAGTATCGCCCCATGATCCTGCTCCGCGATTTCGCGCTCTTCGTCCTGCCGATCCTGATCGCGGCGGGCGGCTGGCTCTACACGCTCAGCCTGCGCAAGCGGGCCCGGACCGATCTTGAGGGCGAAAGCAAGCGCGTCCCGACGGCGTGACTGGCGCCCCGACCCGGACCGCCTATATTCGCCTTCACAAGAGTGGGCGGACCGGAGGCGACAATGGCGGAAGCTGCGATCACGGCGAGCGACGGCCTCTGGCAACAGGTCCGCAGCGAGGCGCAGCGCGCGGCTGATGCCGACCCCGTGTTCGGTACGGCCCTTGCGCGTACCATTCTCGCTCATGATGATTTTGCCGCCGCCTTAGCCGATTTGATCGGGCAGCGGCTCGGCAGTGGCACCACCGGGCGCACGCGCTTCACGTCCTATTCCCGCGACGCCTTTCAAGGCGAGCCAGACCTGATCGAAACCGCCAACCGAGATCTGCAGGCCATCGCATTGCGCGATCCCGCCATCACCGACCTGCTGCCGCCGCTGCTGCATTACAAGGGCTACGTTGCGCTGCAAGCCTGGCGCGTCTCGAACTGGCTCTGGCGTCATGACCATCGCGACGCGGCGCTGCTGTTTCAGAACGAGGCGTCCAACCTGCTGCAGATCAGCATTCATCCGGCCGCATCCATTGGATTGTCCGTCTATCTCGACCACGCCACCGGCATCGTGATTGGTGCGAATGTGGTGATCGGCGACGAGGTCACCATCCTCCAGAGCGTCAGCATCGGCCGTCGCGGTGAATTGCCGACGCGTTCGCCGCGCATCGGCCGCGGCGTCTACATCGGTGGCGGCGCGACCATTCTCGGTGACATCAATATCGGTGATTTCGCAAAGATCGGTGCCGGCGCTGTTGTGACCGGTGACGTGCCCGCTGGCTGCACCGCGATCGGCAATCCCGCGCGATTGACCAATTGCCCCGAACCTGCCTCGGCGGCTTGACCCCATCAACCTTCGGAGAGTTGCAATGAAGACGGCAATCGTGATCGGCGTTGGTCCGGACCGCGGGCTCGGAGCCCGGCTTTGCAAGCGCCTTGCGGCCGATGGGCTCAAGGTGATCGTCGCGGGCCGGACGCTGTTTGCCTTGCAGGCCGTTGTCGACGACATCACGAAGGCGGGCGGCGCAGCCGTACCCTTCGTTGCTGATGCGACCAGGGAGGGGGACATCGTCGCGCTGTTCGATGCCGCCGGCGACAACCTCGACCTCGCCATCTACAACGCCGGCAACAACACGCCCGGCAAGATCATCGAGATGGAGGCCGACTATTTCGAGAATGCCTGGCGCGTGGTCTGCTTCGGCGGCTTCCTGTTCGGCCGCGAGGCGGTGCGGCGGATGGTGCCGAAGAAGACCGGCACGCTGCTGTTCACCGGCGCCAGTGCCTCGCTGCGCGGACGCTCCGGCTACGGCGCCTTCAACTCGTCCAAGGCCGGCCTGCGCACGCTGGCGCAGGCGATGGCCAAGGAATACGCGAGCGACGGCATCCATGTCGGCCATGTCGTGGTCGATGGCGCGATCGCCGGCGACAAGATCTTTTCACGATTCCCGGATGCGGCCGGCCGCGAGGACAGCCTGATCGACATCGATGGCATCGTCGATGCCTTCGCCTTCCTCTATCGCCAGCCCGAGCGCGCCTGGTCGTTCGAGCTCGATGTGCGGACCTCGAAGGAGAAATGGTGAGGGGCGGTCCTCGACCATTTCTACCGCCGTCATTGCCCGCGAAGGCGGGCAATCCAGTATTCCAGAGACAGCATTGAGATGCGGAGGAGCCGCAGCGTACTGGATACCCCGCTTGACGCCTACGCTAAAGCTTCGGCGCCCCTGGACCGCAGCCCCGGCGAAGCCTTGGCGTAGCCGGGTCGCGGGGGATGACAGTCGTAAGGGTGGCGTAGATCAATACCCGGCGGCCAATCCCGAGTTTCGGCGTGGATCGTTCGCACCGTAGTAACGGTTGTTGCCGACTTGCTCGCCATTCAGTGACGGCGCGCCGACGATGATGACCGCGAGATGGTTGGCCGGCTGCGGCGGCCCGAATTTGTGGCCCATGCCTTCCAGGATCTTGCGCGTGTCCGGTGACAGCGCATAGTCCTCGACATTGGTCATATCAGGCAGCCATTGCTGGTGGATGCGCGGCATGTCGACGGCTTCCTGCGCGTTCATGCCGTAGTCGATCGCATTGATCATGGTCTGCAGGACCGCCGTGATGATGCGGCTGCCGCCGGGCGTGCCCACCACCATGACGGTCTTGCCGTCCTTGGTGACGATGGTCGGGCTCATCGAGGACAGCGGTCGCTTGCCCGGAGCGATGGAATTCGCCTCGCCCTGCACCAGGCCATACAGGTTCGGCACCCCGACCTTGGCCGTGAAGTCGTCCATTTCGTCGTTCAGCAGCACGCCGGTCTTGGCCGCCGTCACCTTGGCGCCGAACCAATCGTTCAGCGTGTACGTCACCGATACCGCGTTGCCGTCCTTGTCCGCGATTGAATAGTGCGTGGTGTTGCTGCCCTCGTGCGGCGCGACGCCCGGCTTGATGTCCTTGGAGATTGCGGCCTTGTTCGGATCGATCACGGCGCGGATCTTGGTCGCGTAATTCTTGTCGAGCAGGCGGTCGAGCGGATTCTTCACGAAATCCGGATCGCCGAGATAGCTGTTGCGGTCCACGTAAGCATGCCGCATGGCCTCGATCTGCACGTGCACGGCCTGCGCGGAATGGTAGCCCAGCTCCTTCAGAGGGTAGCCCTCCAGGATATTCAGGATCTCGCAGATGACGACGCCGCCCGAGCTCGGTGGCGGCGCGGAAATCACGTGATAGCCGCGATAGTCGCATTCGACAGGTGCGAGCTCGCGCGTCTTGTAGCCGTCGAGGTCGTCCTGCGTCAGCAGGCCCTTGCCGGCCTGGCTCGATGCCACGATGGCGCTGCCGACCCACCCCTTATAGAAGCCGTCGGTGCCTTTGCTGCTGATCTCGCGCAGGGTTTTCGCCAGTTCGGATTGCAGCAGTCGATCGCCCACGCCGAACGGCTGGCCGTTGTTGAGGAAGATGGCGCTCGATGCCGGATCGTCCTTGAAATCGTCGGTTGCCGTGCGCAGCAGGTCGATGTCGCCCTGGTCGAGCACAAATCCCTGTTCGGCGAACTGGATCGCGGGAGCGAGCAGGTCGGCGCGCTTCATGGTGCCGTATTTTTCGCGCGCATATTCCATGCCCGAGACGGAGCCTGGCACACCCACAGCCAGATGCCCCTTGGTCGAGATGCCCTTGATGACGTTGCCGTCCTTGTCGAGATACATATTGGCCGTCGCCGCCTTGGGCGCGGTCTCGCGGAAATCGAGGAAGGTCTTGCGGCCGTCGGCGAGCTGGATCGTCATGAAGCCGCCACCACCGAGATTGCCGGCGGCCGGATAGACGACGGCCAAGGCATAGCCGACGGCCACAGCGGCATCGACGGCATTGCCGCCGCGCTTCAGCACGTCGACACCCACTTGGGTCGCCAGATGCTGCGCGGACACCACCATGCCGTTTTGCGCGGCGACCGGCGCGACCGACGCCGCGCGCGCGGCGCCGGATGTGACGAGGCTGACCGATATGATCGCGGCGACGATCCACCGCTGATTTGCTTGTGGTTTCGGCATGGGACGCTCCTCGGGCTGGCCGGTGATGCCGGCACGTTATTGTCAGCGAGCGCAGCCTATCGGCTCGTGCCCGCCGTGAGATGCGAGATGGAGCATGTGGACGTGGTGTAGCTGTGGCGCACGCGACGCTCCCTGCGATTTCGGGCTGGGCAGGGGCGGGGGTTCCAGAAGGGGCGTCCGTTGCGCCCGGTGTCGTAGCGCCACGAGTCCCACTGCGCTCCCCCCTTGCTGGGGAGGGCGGGGGAGAGGGGTCGCCCAGGAAAAGGTGCTCGTTGCGTGTGTTCGATTTCGGTGGGAGCCCCCGTGTGGTACCCCTCTCCCTAGCCTCCCCCGCAAGGGGGGGAGGGAACCGACCTCGCCAGTGGACCCGGCTCCGATCCGTCGCCGCCATGTCCCGCGGCAAAGCGGCCAACCGCCTGCGCTGCCTACCTTTCCGGCAGCCAAATTCGGCCGTGGTAACCGCACGTTAACCATCGGCGGGCTCTGGTAATTGCGGACAGTCGTGCCCGGAGCCGTGCTCAAGGCCCATAGTTTTGACATCTTGGCAGGGAATGCAGACGGCCGGCTTTGGACGAGCCCCTGCACCCCAGAAAGACAAGGCTTTGAGCGGGCTTGCCGGCCGCGCCGGTGCTAGCGCGGCTGTTGGGGAACCGGCAGCCATTTGCTGGCCGGAGAGGTCAGGTAAATGATCGCCTTGAGAGGATACTGCTTATGAATCCGGCCGACGTGGCTCAGTCAGCCCTTCCGGTTGCCGCTTCCGCGGACGTGTCGCTGATTGCGCTGTTCTTGCAGGCTCACTGGATCGTGAAAGCGGTGATGCTGGGGCTTCTCGCCTGCTCGGTCTGGGTCTGGGCCATCGCGATCGACAAGATCTTTCTTTACGCGCGCACCCGCCGCTCGATGGACCGGTTCGAGCAGGCCTTCTGGTCCGGCGAGTCGATCGAGGAGCTCTATCGCACGCTCTCGGCCAAGCCGACGCATTCCATGGCAGCCTGCTTCGTCGCCGCCATGCGCGAGTGGAAGCGCTCGTTCGAGAGCCACGCTCGCTCGGTCGCGGGCCTTCAGATGCGCATCGACAAGGTGATGAACGTCTCGATCGCCCGCGAGGTCGAGCGGCTGGAACGCCGGCTGCTGGTGCTCGCTACCGTCGGCTCCGCCGGCCCCTTTGTCGGCCTGTTCGGCACGGTCTGGGGCATCATGTCGAGCTTCCAGTCGATCGCGGCATCCAAAAATACCTCCCTGGCGGTGGTCGCGCCGGGCATCGCGGAAGCGCTGTTTGCGACCGCCGTCGGCCTTATCGCCGCCATTCCTGCCACTATTTTCTACAATAAGTTCACTTCCGAGGTGAACCGGCAGGCCCAGCGGCTCGAAGGTTTCGCCGATGAATTTTCCGCCATTCTGTCGCGTCAGATCGACGAGCGGGGCTGACGGACGGCATGTATAGTGTGAGGGGCAATTTGGGCACTCGATCATGGCGATGAACGTAGCTAGTTCGTCCGGAGGCGGCGGGCGCCGTGGCCGGCGCAAGCCCGTCGTGGCCGAGATCAACGTCACGCCGATGGTGGACGTGATGCTGGTGCTGCTCATCATCTTCATGGTGTCGGCTCCGATGTTGACGGTCGGCGTGCCGCTCGACCTGCCTCAGACCCAGGCCAAGAGCCTCGAAAACAACGACCAGAAGCCGATCCAGATGTCGGTCGACATCAAGGGCAAGGTGTTCATCAACGACGCCGAGATCGCGATCAACGAGTTGATCCCGAAGCTGAAGGCGATCACGGACGCGCGCGGCGGGCTCGAGGAGCGCATCTATCTGCGCGCCGACAAGAAGGCGGATTACGGAACGGTGGCCAAGGTCATGGGCCTGTTGTCCGGCGCGGGCTTCAAGAAGCTGGCGCTCGTGACCGAGGCGGATCAGGGGTAAACCGGTGAAGGTGAACGTCGACAAGACACTCGTTGCGTCGATTGCCCTCCACGTCCTCGTGCTTGGATGGGGACTGGTCACCTTTAGCAGCAAGGCCTTTGTCGCGGAAGAGTCGCTTCCGATCGACATCATCTCCACCGATCAGCTTGCGCAGATGATGTCGGGGCAGAAGACCGGCAAAAAGGAAGAGCCGAAGCCCAAGGTCGAGAAGATCGCGGAAGCCAAGCCCGAGGAAGACGCCGTCGGCAAGGTCACCGAGAAGAAAGAGCTGATCAAGACCAACTCGACGCCCGAGCCGCCGCCGAAACCCGTCGAAAAGCCGGTCGAGAAGAAGCCCGAGCCGCCGAAGCCTGTCGCCGAGGCGAAGCCGAAGGAAGAACCGAAGCCGCAGGAAAAGAAACCTGATCCGGCGAAGGAAGATCCGATCGCCGAGCTCCAGAAGAAGCTGGAGACCAAGAAGTCTCCGCCGAAGCCCGTCGAGCAGAAGGTCGCGGCGGTGCAGCCGCAACAGCAACCGAAGCCCAAGGAGCGCAGCTTCGATCCCGCGCAGATCCAGCGCGACCTCGACAAGCGCGCGGCGACCCGGCACGAGCTCTCCGGCGCGGCGCTGAATGCGTCGGCTGCGCTGGGATCGACAACCGGGACTGCTGCCAACAACGTTGCGACGTGGGGAGGCGCGTTCACGAATGCGGTCCGGCGCTGCTTCACGCCCACCTATAACGGGCAAGACGCCGAGCAATACGAGGCTGACATCGATATCCCGATGAAAATCGATGGCTCACTTGCGTCCGAGCCGATTATCGTCGCGGTTCGCGGCCCGTCTCGGTCGATTGCTCAGGCGGTGGCGGAGAGCGCCAAGCGCGCCATCGTGCAGTGTCAGGTCTATTCGTTCCTGCCGAAGCAGCAGTATGACACTTGGAAGACCATTCCAATGCGCTTCGGCCTGAAAGATATGTTGTGACATCCGAACAAAAGAATTTTGCGATGAATGACGTCCTATCGATGAACCGCCGCCGCTTCATGACGCTGACAGGATCGGCGCTCGCGACGCTCGGGGGCGGACATGCCCTGGCCCAGGGCCAAAAGCGGCTCGAACTCAATCCAACGGAGTTTCGGCCGATCCCGATCGCGATCTCCAACTTCGTGCCGGGCTCGCCCGCCGACGGCGACGTCAGCAACGGCGTCACCCAGGTCATCACCAACAATCTGAAGCGGTCGGGCCTGTTCGCACCGATCGACCAGGCCGCTTTCATCGAGCGCATCAGCAACATCGACGTCGCGCCGCAATTCCAGAACTGGAAGACCATCAACGCCCAGGCCCTTGTCACCGGCCGCATGACGCGGGGGCAGGACGGAAGGCTCAAGGCGGAATTCCGCCTGTGGGACGTCATCACGGGCCAGCAGCTTGCGGGCCAGCAATATTTCACCTCGCCGGAATATTGGCGCCGCATCGCCCACATCATCTCCGACCAGATCTATGAGCAGATGACCGGCGAAAAGGGCTATTTCGACAGCCGCGTGGTGTTCGTGGACGAGACCGGTCCAAAGGAGCGTCGCGTCAAGCGGCTCGCGATGATGGACCAGGACGGTGCCAATGTGCGCTATCTGACCCGCGGCTCCGACCTCGTGCTGACGCCGCGCTTCTCGCCGAACTCGCAAGAGATCACCTACATGGAGTTCGGCCAGGGCGATCCGAAGGTCTATCTCTTCAACATCGAGACCGGCCAGCGCGAGATCGTCGGCAATTTCCCCGGCATGACCTTCGCGCCGCGCTTCTCGCCGGACGGCCAGCGCGTCATCATGAGCCTGCAGCAGGGTGGCAATTCGAACCTGTTCGTGATGGATCTGCGCTCGCGCTCGACCACGCGGCTCACCGATACGCCGGCGATCGACACCTCTCCGTCTTACTCACCGGACGGCACCCGCATCTGCTTCGAATCCGATCGCGGCGGCAGGTCGCAGATCTATGTGATGGCCGCGGGCGGCGGACAGGCGCAGCGCATCTCCTTCTCCAAGGACGACACCAACGCCACCTATTCGACGCCGGTGTGGTCGCCGCGCGGCGATTACATCGCCTTCACCAGGCAAGGCGGCGGGCAGTTCTCGATCGGCGTCATGAAGCCGGACGGCTCCGGCGAGCGTCTGCTCACCTCAGGCTATCACAACGAAGGCCCGACCTTCTCGCCGAACGGCCGCGTGCTGATGTTCTTCCGCGATCCTGGCGGCAGCGGCGGGCCGTCGCTGTTCTCCGTCGACATCTCCGGCCGCAACGAGCTCAAGGTGCCGACGCCGGGCTTCGCCTCCGACCCGGCATGGTCGCCGCTGCTGTCCTCGACACCCGGCTAGAGCGCCTGCGAGCGAAGTGGATACAGGTTCGCGTGAAACATCGGGGCTAAGACATTGCGCGTTCAGACGCGCGATGTTTTCGAAAAAACATGCCGATTTTTTCGGGGTTTGGTGCAGGACGCAAGCTTTCCTTCACCTTGTGCCCGGCAACGCTTGCCTAGTTGCTTGATATTTCAGCGGAAACTTGTTCGCTATTGCCGAAAAACAACTCGACTTTAACGATGTTCCCTCAGAAAGGCTTCATCAGGTCTGGGTAAAAGTACGCGCCAAACAGGACGCGTAACAAGCCGATGCAGCTGGCCGACCAGAAGCAGAGCGATCGAGACGAGCTGGAGCCAATACTCTACGCCGCTCTCATCAACTCTATGGTGCAGAATTTCTGGGCGATTTTCCTGGGCTCGGCCTCCGCGGCCGTGGCCGCGGTCATGACTGCGCTGAAGACAGGCGATGTCTGGCTGTGGCCGCTCGCATTTCTGCTGATCGCGATCGGCACCGCGCGCGCGTTCCAGATGCGCGGATACGAAAACCGCACGCACCCACTCTCGTTCGAGGAAGCCAAGCACCTGGAGCCGCGCTACTGGCTCGGCGCGCTCAGCTATGCGGCGGTGCTCGGCCTGTGGTCCTTCGTCGTCATCTACAACAATGACGATCCGATTGCCGACATGCTCTGTGTCGCCATCGGCATCGGCTACACCGCGGGCGGCGCCGCCCGCAATTACGGCCAGCCCCGGGTGATCCAGTGGCACGTCGCGCTCGCCTGCGCACCGATGTCGCTCGCGCTGCTGCTGCATGGCGGCTTCTACCACATCGGGCTCGCCGTCCTGCTCGTGTTCTTCTTCGTCGGGCTGAAGAACATCAATCTCAGCCTGCATGCGATCTTCGTCAAGGCGCTGACCTCGAGCTTTCGTGAGTCCGCGCTGGCAAGCCAGTTCGACACCGCGCTCAACAACATGCCGCATGGCCTGTGCATGTTTCGCGCCGACGGCCGCCTTGCGGTGATGAACCATCGCTTCGGCGAGCTGATGGCGTTGCCCGAAGATCTGGTCAAGCGTGGCGCCACCGCTGCCGACATCGTATCGGCCTGTATCGCCGCCGGCTCCATCTCGGCGGAGAGCGGCAAGCAGATCCTGGCCGAGATCGAGCATGCGCGGATCTGCGAGATCGTCACCGCCGATCCGGATTCCTCGCGCGGCCGCGCGCTCGCCTGGACGTTCCAGCCGATGACCGGCGGCGGCACGGTGCTGCTGCTGGAAGACATCACCGAACGTACCAACGCGGAAGCCCGGATCACCCATCTCGCCCGCTATGACGAGCTCACGGCGCTGCCCAACCGGGTCTCCTTCCGCGACGAGATCGAACGGTTGCTGGCGATCTCGCACGACGCCGAGCGCCTCTCGGCGCTGCTGTTCGTCGACCTCGACCAGTTCAAGCAGGTCAACGACACGCTCGGCCATCCCTGCGGCGACCAGCTCCTGTGCGCGGTCGCCAACCGCCTGCGCGAGATGCTGCGTCCTGAGGATTTCGTCGCCCGCTTCGGCGGCGACGAGTTCGTCGTGTTCCAGCAGAACATCAGCTCGGCCGAGGATGCCGCGAGCCTCGCCCGCCGCATCGTCGAACGCCTGAGCGAGCGCTACCGAATCGACAATCATCTGGTCGAGATCGGCGCCAGCGTCGGCATCGCGCTGACCTCGCCGGACGGCGACGTCAGGGCCGACACGCTGCTCAAGAACGCCGACATGGCGCTCTACCGCGCCAAGGCCGACGGCCGCGGCACCTTCTGCTTCTTCCGCGACGAGATGGCGGCCACCGTCGAGGCCCGCCGCATCCTCGAGCTCGACCTGCGCAAGGCGCTGGCCAACGAGGAGTTCGAGCTGTTCTACCAGCCGCTGGTCAATCTGAAGTCCGGCAAGATCACCACCTGCGAGGCGCTGCTGCGCTGGAATCATCCGGTGCGCGGCACGGTCTCGCCGGTCGACATCATCCCGGTCGCCGAAGACATGGGGCTGATCGTCGATCTCGGCCGCTGGATCCTGCGCCGCGCCTGCATGGAATGCATGAAGTGGCCCGACGGCGTCAGCGTCGCCGTCAACTTCTCGCCGCAGCAATTCCACCAGCGCGACGTGCTCAGCGAAATCCGCTACGCGCTCGAGGTCTCGGGGCTGCCGGCCCATCGGCTGGAGATCGAGATCACGGAGTCCTCGCTGCTTCGTAACACCCAGCTCACCCACGACACGCTGTCGCAACTGCATGCGCTCGGCGTGCGCATCTCGCTCGACGATTTCGGCACCGGCTATTCCAGCCTCAGCTATCTGCACAATTTCCCGATGCAGAAGGTGAAGATCGACCGCTCCTTCCTCGAGGGCATCGACACCGACCGGCCGCTGACGCTGCTGCGTGGCGTGGCGCGGCTGTCGGCCGACCTCGGCATGGCCGTGGTGGTCGAGGGCATCGAGACCAATGAGCAGCTCGAGCTGATCAGCGCAGACGGCACCGTCTCCGAGGCGCAAGGCTATCTGTTCAGCCGTCCGGTGCCCGCCGTGCGGATGCGCCAGCTCCTCAACGCCTCGCATGGACGGCGCGGCGAGGGCCTGCTCCAGGTTGTCAGCTCACGCTCCTTCGCCTGAGTCCACATCCAGAAATTGCACGTCGTTTCAGGCAGTTGCTGACCGACCGTAGTGCTACGGAGGTTAACCCTATCGCGTCGATTGCTTTGCATCGTCGTTAAGGAGGTGTTAATAAATCGTCACGCGCGCGCAAGTTGTTCAGCGGCAAATGGCCCAGGTTCGCGTGGTGGTGTTGTTGGTGGTGGGTAAGGAGTTCGAATGCAGTCCTCAGCCAGATCTGTCATTTCGGCTGTTGGACGGGGAGCGGAGCTTCTGACCGACGTCGACTATCATCTCGCGGCGACGGACGCGGAAAAGGAGCAAATCTACAACCTCCGCTACCGCGCCTATCTGCGCGAGGGTGCCGTCAGGGAATCCGCGGAAGCCCGCGTCACCGACCGCTACGACGAGCTGCCGAACGCGTGGACCTTCGGCGTCTATCTCCGTGGCCAGCTCTGCAGCTCTGTGCGCATCAGCGTGCTGACCTCGGAATGGCGCGAGTCCACCTCGGCCGACGTCTTCCCCGACATCCTGCTGCCGCGGCTCGATCGCGGCGAGGTCATGATCGACCCGACCCGTTTTGTCGCCGATCCCGACCAGGTGAAGCGGGTTCCGGAATTGCCCTATCTGACGACCCGGCTCGCCTACATGGCGTGCGAGCACTTCAATGCCGATCTCGGCCTCGCCATCGTGCGTCCCGAGCATCAGGCCTTCTACCGGCGGGTGTTCCTGCACGAGACGATCGCCGAGCCCCGCCTGGTTCCTGGCCTCACCAAGCCGTTCGGACTGATGGCGGCGGATTTCCCGACCTTCCGGAAGAAGGTGTTCGAGCGTTATCCGATCATGCGCTCCACCGCCTTCGAGCGGCGGATGCTGTTCGGGCGCGGCGGGCAGCGCGAGATCCCGCAGCGGTCGTCACTGGTCCCGGAAGCCGTTCACGTCTGATTGCCTGCCGTCACCGCCTTGAGCCGCCGCGCGCCTTTCGGCCGGAGCTCCGTTCATCCCCATCATCGTCCGAGCCCAAAATTCCAGCAAAAACCTGCACTTTTGCCGGTTGCTGCAGGTTGCTTCACCCTCGCGCCACATTTAGAACCCATTAACCATGACGGTTGCTTTTCGCGGTTTGGGGGCATTTGACCGGCTGAAGCAAGGTTCCATCAAGGTTGACGGAACGTTCGCTTAACCAACCCCCTGTAGACCGGACAGCAGTGGACGAACGTGAGCGTGGAGGCTCCGGAATGAAATACCCTATGCGTATCCTCCAGGGATTGAAGCTGGCTGCGGTGGTTGCGATCGCGCTGTCGATGGGCGCATGCGCGAACAAGAACGCAGCGACGGATGCGATGGCCAATGCTGCGACGCCTGGCAGCCAGCAGGATTTCGTCGTTAACGTGGGCGACCGCGTGTTCTTCGAGAGCGACCAGACCGATCTGACGCCGCAGGCGATCGTGACCCTGGAGAAGCAGGCGCAGTGGCTCCAGAACTATCGGCAGTACAGCTTCACCATCGAGGGGCATGCCGACGAGCGCGGTACCCGCGAATACAACATCGCACTCGGCGCCCGCCGCGCCCAGTCGGTGCGTTCGTTCCTCGCCTCGCGCGGCATCGATCCGAACCGCATGCGCACGATCTCCTACGGCAAGGAGCGGCCGGTCGCTGTCTGTAACGATATTTCCTGCTGGTCGCAGAACCGTCGCGCCGTCACCGTGCTGAACGCGAGCTCCTGACGATCAGTCAGGCGCCGTTCATCTTCAGGAACCGATTATGCCGGCGCCCTCTCGGGCGCCGGTTTTGTTTCAGCCATCTGTGACCGAAACCCCGTGGTGCCAGTCACATTTTTGGCGTACTGCCTTTCAATGTGTGGCGCGTCGCAGGTTCCGTCGCAGATTTCGTTTTCGTCGTCAGGGCAAGATGTCATCCAGATCCAAGGTCTTTACCGGCACCGTGGCGATCGCCGCGCTGTTCTCTTTGTGCTCGCCCGCACTGGCGCAGTCGGACGATGATCCCGAGATGCGGATCGAGCGGCTGGAGAACCAGCTGCGCCAGCTCACCGGCCAGAACGAGGAGCTGCAATACCGCAACCGCCAGCTCGAGGAGCGGCTGCGGGCGCTCGAGGGTGGCGCGCAGGCCGCGCCCGGACAGGCGCCGGTCCAGCCCTCGGTCGCAGCCGTACCGCCTGCGCAGTCCGCGCCGGCCTATCGCCAGCAGCAACAGGCTCAGCCGAATTACGAGCAGCCGCAGATCGCGGCTCCCGCGCCGATCGTTCAGGAGCAGCCAGCGCCCGGTGCGCCCGGCGTGCGCCGCCGCGGTGATTCCTTCGATCCGAACCAGAACCCGAATGCGCCCGGCGCGCCGCGCGCGCTTGGTGGCGGGCAGCAGCCGATGGCGGCAGGCGCCCCTGGCGGCGGGCGCGCTGCCGGCGAGCCGCTCGATCTCGCCAACACCAGCCCGCGCTACCAGCAAGGCGTGCCGCCGGCAGCCCAGCCCGGCTACCCGCCGGCACAATCGGGCTATCCGGCGCCATCGGGTGGCACCGGTCTGACGACCCTGCCGCCCTCGGCTACGCCGCGCGACGAGTTCGACCTCGGCATCGGCTACATGCAGCGCAAGGACTATGCGCTCGCCGAGCAGACCATGAAGAATTTTGCGCAGAAACATCCGAGCGATCCGCTGCTCGGCGACGCGCAATACTGGCTCGGCGAAAGCTATTTCCAGCGCCAGCAATATCGCGACTCCGCGGAAGCCTTCCTCGCCGTCACCACCAAATACGACAAGTCCGCCAAGGCGCCGGATGCCCTGCTGCGGCTCGGCCAGTCGCTGGCCGCGCTGAAGGAGAAAGAGGCCGCCTGCGCCGCCTTCGGTGAGGTCGGCCGCAAATATCCGCGCGCCTCCGCCGGCGTCAAATCCGCCGTCGATCGCGAGCAGAAGCGGGTGAAGTGCTGACGCGCGGCATTTGCGCCCTGACAATGCGGATGGCGCTGCGCTAAATAGTCTGGTGATGGCCTGGGCAGCGTCATGTCAGACGACGACAACTCACCGATCTCGGCGCGCGCGGCGAAGCAACTCTTCGCCGAGCTCAGAAGTGCGCCGGCGCTGGTGCTCGCGGTCTCCGGCGGACCTGACTCGGTCGCGCTGATGTGGCTCGCCGCGCGCTGGAAGCGCGGCCTGGCACGCGGTCCGCAATTGACCGTCGTCACCGTCGATCACGGCCTGCGCCCGGAGGCGGCGCGCGAGGCGCGCGAGGTCAAGCGGCTGGCGGCCGAACTCGGGCTGGCACACCGGACCCTGCGCTGGCGTGGCGCGAAGCCGAACACGGGACTGCCTGCCGCTGCACGCGAAGCCCGCTACCGCCTGCTTGCGCAGGCCGCGCGCAACGCCGGCGCGAGCCATGTGCTGACCGCCCACACCCGCGACGACCAGGCCGAGACCCTGTTGATGCGCCTTGTCCGCGGCAGCGGGCTCGCCGGGCTGTCGGCGATGGCGCGCCTCACGGAGCGCGACGGCGTGGTGCTGGTGCGCCCGCTGCTCGATGTCCCGAAGTCGCAGCTGATCGCGACCTTGAGGCGGGCGAAGATCGGCTTTGCCGATGATCCCACCAATCGCGACACCGCCTTCACCCGGCCGCGGCTGCGCGCGCTGCTGCAGCAGCTCGCGGCCGAGGGGGGCGACAGCAGGAGCCTGGCGCGGCTCGCAGGCAGGCTGGCGCGCGCCAATGCGGCGGTCGACGTGCTGGTCGATGGTGCGGAACGCTTCCTTCAGCTTCGGGCGCGCGGCGATGCGCCGCAGGCGGGCGGTCGCAGCTTCGAGGCCTCGGCATTCGCCAATCTGCCGGAGGAGGTCCGGCTGCGGCTCCTGCTGCGGGCCGTCAATGCCCTCGGTCATGAGGGGCCGGCGGAACTCGGCAAGGTCGAGACTCTCCTGGCCGCGCTCGATCAGGCCATAGCTGCAAGCCCCCGCGCAGCCGCAAATGGCCGGCCGGTCCTGAAGCAGACCCTTGCGGGAGCCTTGATCAGCCTTGCCGGGGGGCGTATCCACATCGCACCGGCGCCGGCCCGGCGGTCCAAGGGACGGACGAGGGCGGATCAGGGCGGATCATGACACCGGCCGTTTCCGCCGCGCGCCGTCAGGACACCTTAACCAGGCAGGAAAAACCCCGGGCAGATCGCCATTATTTCAGCGGGAATCGCTCTAAGATGGGATAAATAGTCCCATCTCGTTCCCTTGGCAGCGACCGGGGCGGCACCTAAATTGTATCCGTCTAACCAAGAGGATTCCTTGGGGATTTCCTCGCACTGACAAAGTAACTGCTACCGCCCAAGGATCAGGCCGCGATCCGCGCGACCATGAAGGAAGATCGATGAACGCCAATCTGCGCAATTTCGCCCTCTGGGTCATCATTGTCTTGCTGCTGTTGGCGTTGTTCACGCTCTTCCAGAATCCGGGTCAGCGCGCCTCCTCGCAGGACATCGCCTTCTCCCAGCTCTTGAGCGAAGTTGACCGCGGCAATGTGCGCGATGTCGTGATCCAGGGGCCGGATATCCACGGCACCTTCACCAATGGCTCAAGCTTCCAGACCTATGCGCCGAACGATCCGACGCTGGTGAAGCGCCTCTATGATAGCAAGGTCCAGATCACCGCGAAGCCGCCCGGCGACAACGTGCCGTGGTTCGTCTCGCTGCTGGTCTCCTGGCTGCCCTTCATCGCGCTGATCGGCGTGTGGATCTTCCTGTCGCGTCAGATGCAGGGCGGCGCCGGCAAGGCGATGGGCTTCGGCAAGTCGCGGGCCAAGATGCTGACGGAGGCCCATGGCCGCGTCACCTTCGAGGACGTCGCCGGCGTGGACGAAGCCAAGCAGGACCTGCAGGAGATCGTCGAATTCCTCCGCGACCCCGGCAAATTCCAGCGCCTCGGCGGCCGGATTCCGCGCGGCGTGCTGCTGGTCGGCCCTCCCGGCACCGGTAAGACCCTGATCGCGCGTGCGGTCGCGGGCGAAGCCAACGTGCCGTTCTTCACCATCTCGGGTTCCGATTTCGTCGAAATGTTCGTCGGCGTCGGTGCTTCCCGCGTCCGCGACATGTTCGAGCAGGCCAAGAAGAATGCGCCCTGCATCATCTTCATCGACGAAATCGACGCCGTCGGTCGTCACCGTGGCGCCGGTCTCGGCGGCGGCAATGACGAGCGCGAGCAGACGCTGAACCAGTTGCTGGTCGAGATGGACGGCTTCGAGGCCAACGAGGGCGTGATCCTGATCGCCGCGACCAACCGTCCCGACGTGCTCGATCCCGCGCTGCTGCGTCCGGGCCGCTTCGACCGTCAGGTCGTGGTGCCCAATCCGGACGTCGTCGGCCGCGAGCAGATCCTCAAGGTTCACGTCCGCAAGGTGCCGCTGGCGCCGGATATCAACCTCAAGACCATCGCGCGCGGCACCCCGGGCTTCTCCGGCGCCGACCTGATGAACCTCGTCAACGAAGCCGCCCTGACCGCCGCCCGCCGCAACAAGCGGATGGTGACGCAGGCCGAGTTCGAAGAGGCCAAGGACAAGGTGATGATGGGCGCCGAGCGCAAGTCGCTGGTCATGACCGAGGAAGAGAAGCTGCTGACGGCCTACCACGAGGGCGGCCACGCCATCGTCGGCCTCAACGTCGTCGCGACCGATCCGATCCACAAGGCGACCATCATTCCGCGCGGCCGTGCGCTGGGCATGGTGATGCAGCTGCCTGAGCGCGACAAGCTGTCGATGTCGCTGGAGCAGATGACCTCGCGCCTCGCCATCATGATGGGTGGCCGCGTCGCCGAAGAGCTGATCTTCGGCCGTGAGAAGGTGACCTCGGGTGCATCCTCCGACATCGAGCAGGCGACGCGTCTGGCCCGCATGATGGTCACGCGCTGGGGCCTCTCGGAGGCGCTCGGCACCGTGTCCTATGGCGAAAACCAGGACGAGGTGTTCCTGGGCATGTCGGTGTCGCGCACCCAGAACGCATCGGAGGCGACGGTCCAGAAGATCGACACCGAGATCCGGCGTTTCGTGGAAGAAGGCTACAACGAAGCGACCCGCATTCTCACCGAGAAGCGTGCCGACCTCGAAGCTCTCGCCAAGGGCCTGCTCGAGTTCGAGACGCTCTCCGGCGACGAGATCATCGACCTGCTCAAGGGCAAGAAGCCGAACCGCGAGTCCGTGCTCGAGCCGACCACGCCGCGCGCCTCCGCCGTGCCCCCGGCCGGCAAGTCGCGTCCGCGGCCCGATCCGGATCCCGGCCTGGAGCCGCAGCCGCAGGCGTAATCGAGAAGCGGCAGATCGAATCGAAAAACGCGGCGGAAACGCCGCGTTTTTTGTTGGCCGATGTTGATGCAGCTGCGCTTCAAACTCCGGTCTCGTGCCCTGAACGCAGCGCAGCGCCCCTTCGCCGGTGCGCTGCAGAACCGGGGCCCATGTCTCCGCATCTTGCCGTGTAGCCTTCTGGGTCCCGGCTCAGCGCAGCAGCGTTGCACGCAGCAGCGCGTCCGGGACACAAGAGAGGTGCGCGTCCCCGGCCCGCAAACTCCGTCATTGCGAGCGCAGCGAAGCAATCCAGAATGTTTCCATGGCAGCAGTCTGGATTGCTTCGTCGCTTCGCTCCTCGCAATGACGGCGTGGATGCAGTTGGGCTCGTAATGGCTCTGCACCGGTCTCGTAGGGTGGGCAAAGGCGCGTAGCGCCGTGCCCACCATCTCTCGGCAATTGCGATAGACGCGGTGGGCACGCTTCGCTTTGCCCACCCTACGATATCTCACTTCGCTGCCGCTCCGGGCCTCTCACCGCCACGCTCCAGAAAATGCAGCACGTCGTCGCTGAACTGCTCGGGATCCTGCAGGAACGAGAAATGACTGACCTCCGGCTGGATCAGCAGGCCGGCGCCCGGAATGTTCGCCGCCATGAACTCGGTGTTCTCGCGCTTGATCGCCTCGTCGTGGTCGCCGTCCACGATCCAGGTCGGGACCTTGATCGTCGCGAGATCCGACGCCGTCCATTTCGGCTGGCTCTCCCACATTTTGGTAATCTCGGCGACGAAGCTCTGGTACTCGGTCGGGGTCGGCGAGAGGCGCTTGTACTCCTCGCCGGCTCTCGCGATGTAGGCGTTGAAGACGTCGCTCGACGCGATGTCCGCAACGCCTGACGGATCCGAATTCGCGGCGAAGGCGAACAGCTTGCTCACGCGCTCCGGGTGCTTCATCGCAATGTCGAGGCCGATGATCGCGCCGTCGCTCCAGCCGACGATCGCAGCTTTCCTGATCCCCAAGTGATCGAGCAGGGCGACCACGTCCGAGGCCATCAGATCGTAGCCATAGGGCTCCTGATTGCGGCTGCTGCGCCCATGTCCGCGGCTGTCCATGACGATGACCTGATAGTGCCGTTGCAGCGCGCGGACCTGGCGGCCCCAATAGTTGGCGTTGGCGAGGCCGCCATGCAGCAACAGGACGGGCTCGCCGCGGCCGAAAATTGCGTACCAGACCTTGATGCCGTTGACGGGCGCGAAGCCGCTCTGTGTCGCCCTGGGCAGTGTCGGCGTCGGCGGCAGGTTCAGCCATTGCGGTGCCGCATGTGCCGCGCTGATCGCGACCGTGACGACAAGCGCGGCGAGAAGATTGCGAAACATCATGATACGCCCTCCTGTTCGACCGGATATTAGCGCACGGCAAGTTGTGGGCGTCACGTCGCAACACGGTCCACCACCGAGACGTGAAGCCTCGTGATCTCCGTTGCCGGGCAGACGACATCGATGCCACAACGCAACGTCCGGGCTCAAATGGGGCGCGCGCTCGGTCTGACTTGTGTCATCGCAACGCCTGCGATCGCAAGCAGCCCGCCGGCGATCAACTTCGGGGTCATGCGCTCGCCAAGGAACAGCACGCTCGACGTCAAGGCGAACACCGGAAGCAGCAGGCCGAAGGGCGCGACGCGGCCCATGGAGCAGCGGGCGATCAGCCAGAACCAGAGGCCGAACCCGACAATTCCGCCGATGAAAATCGTGTAGGCGAGCGCCAGCCAGCCGCGTCCATCCGCCGTGACGAGGCTCGCCAGTTGTCCGTATTCGAGCAGCAGCGACATCAACATGACCTGCGGCACTGTGAACAGCGACGACCACCCCATCAACATCAGGGGATCGAAAGGGCCGTAGCGTTTCGTCAGGACGTTGGACACCGCGAATGCGAAGGCCGCCCCGACCACCAGCAGCAGCGGAAGCCCGTTGGCCGACAGGCCAGGCTCCGCTGCCAGCACGACAACGCCGGCGAATGCGAGCAGCACTCCGGCGGACGTGGTGAGAGACGGCCGCTCGGCGAGCAGCGGCCAGGCCAGCAGGACGGTGAAGGGCGTCGCGAGCTGATACGCGACGGCCGACAGGCTTCCCGAGCCGAGCCCGAGTCCGACATAGAACAGGCCGAAGTTCAGGCCACCAAGGAAGATCGAAATCGCGACGACAGGGCCGAACTGCTCGCGCGTCGGCCGTTTGACGAACGGAACGAGCAGCAGTGCGATCGCCAGGAAGCGCAGCGCGAGGAAGAACAGCGGCGGAAACTCCGAAACGCCGACCTTGATGGCCACGAACTGATAGCCCCAGAGCAGGGGAACGGCCACCGCGCAGACGATCTGGATGGCAGTCATGGCATCTTCCTTTCAAGACCGATCAGTCCAGATATTGACGCACAAAGTGCGGAGGCGTCCGGGGTTTTTTGACCTGATTGGGTTGCTACCTGACGAACCGATCGAGCAGAGCGTCAGCGGTGGCTTGCGATGTGGCCCGCGCCGGCGCCGTCTTGCCGACCACGCGCAGGCCCTCGACGAAACAGACCAGAATCTTGGCGGCACTCGCGGGATCGACACCGTCGGCCAGCTTGCCCGCCACCTTCGCACGGGACAGCGCATCGGCCAGGCGGGCCTCCATGGCCCTGAAGAAGCCCGCGACGCGACGACCAATCTCGGCATCCTGGCCGGCCAGCTCCATGGCCGTGGCCACCAGCAGGCAGCCGCGCCGGCCGTTGGCGCCACTGGTGCGGTCGACATAGCCGGCAAGATAGGCCCGCAGGGCGTCGATCGGCTCCCTGCGGGGGGCGAGCTCGACATCCATCCGCGTCACGGCATCGGCAATGTAGCGATCGAGCGCGCGCAGGAAGAGCGAGTGCTTGTCGCCGAACGCGGCGTAAAGGCTGCCACGCGAGAGTTTCGTGGCCCGAAGCAGGTCCGGCAGCGCCGTGGCGTGATAGCCGCGCGACCAGAACACCCCCATCGCGCGTTCGACCGCGGCGTCCACGTCGAAGCTTCGGGGGCGGCCACGGGGCGACTGCACTGGGGCTTGGCGGCTCATGCACCGTTATATAGACCGATCGGTCTTTAAATCGCAAGTGCCCGCATCGGGGCGAAAGCCGGCGTCAGCTTTGAACGCGGAAATGGCTACCGAGGGCCAGTTGCAGACATCCGACAGCCGTGTGACCATGGCGGCCGTTGTTGCGGCCTACGATCGAGAAATTCCAAAAAGGAGATGGTTGGCTGAGACAAAGGCTCCGCGAGATCGACGAGTCATCGAGGCCCGACGGAGGGCATATATTTGAGAAATTCAAGCAACGCTGCGTGCCTTGGCGAAGGTGCAGTCCAGATCGGCGGTCGATCACTGGCTTACCTTCAGGTCGGCGACCCGAACGGTCCGCTCGTACTTCACAATCATGGCGGACCATCGAGCCGGCTCGAAGCCAAGGTTTTTGCGTCTCACGCGCTCAAACTTGGTTTGAGATTTGTGTGCGTGGACCGTCCAGGCCAAGGCAAATCAGATCCTCAACACGGTCGCACCTTCGCAGGCTGGGCCGCGGACCTGGAAGCGATTGCCAACGCTTTTGAGACCAATCGCTTTGCGGTCACAGGCTGGTCTGAGGGTGGTCCTTGGGCGCTCGCGGCAGCGGCGTATCTCGATCCCGCGAGGCTGATACACGTGACCAGCATCGCTCCCGGATCCTACGGCGCATTCGGTACGAATTGGGCGGCGAAGGATCTGTCCTCGACCGACGCCATGGGCGGGTTCCTTGCACTGCATTTCCGGCCGGGTTTCCAGCTGATGTATGACCTGATCGATCTCGCTGCGACGCGGTTTCCGGAGCAGTACAAGAAGGCATTGCTGAAGGCGAGCTGCCCCGCTGACCTCGCGGCGCTTGCTGATGACGATGTGTTGAGTGCCATCGTGGAGTCTGGACGCGAGTGTTTCCGGCAAGGCGTTGACGGTCTCGTGACCGATGCGCAGATGCTCTATCAACAGTGGTCATTCGACGTCACGGCGATCCATAGGCCGGTTCATCTGTGGCAAGGCAGCGCCGATACGTTTGTGCCTTACGCAGTCAACAAACCGCTGGGTGAGCGGATGCCTGGAGCGGTATGGCACGAAGTCGCTGATGGCGGGCACTTTATCGCGAGTTCACACGCCGCCGAAATATTGGCGATCGTTGCCAACGATGCGGCAGCAACGGCGTGATTTCGGTCTCCCATCGTCCCGATGGGAATGTCCGCTTTGGAATGCGAAGGACTCAGAGCGGGCAAAGTCAGTCCGCTCTACCCCACCAAGCGGACCTCAATGAAAGGTGTCGCCACTTCGCTGATGGGCCAAGAGCGGAAGTTGCGGCTCTCACTCTCTTGCCGCACCGTGGCCGTAGAGGTCATTCGGGCAGCCCGGCTCGCCGCAACCCTTCCTCGTATCGAGCGAGATCTTCGGCGCGCCGATAGGGGCCGAGCACGCTTTTGAGATTGGAGACACGCACCGAAGGATTCAATTGCCGCAGCCGGGCCACCGCCTTTTGTGCCTGCTTCAGTCGTCCGGCCATTGCCTTGCTTGCGGCGTCCATACGTAACGCAGGTTGAAAGTCCGGATTGTCCTGCAACGCCATTGCCGCCCACGATGCCGCGTCGCCATAGTGGCCCAGGAAGAAATGGGCATGCGAGGTCCCAGTTCGCACCCCGCTCATAAACGGATCAAGCGGGTTGAGGCGGATGGCACGGGCGAAGCGCTCGATTGCCGTTTCCGGCTCGCCTAGCCAGTTCTTCACCCAGCCACCCCAAAACCATGCCTCGGCCCAATTGGAATTGAACACGAGCGCGCGATCAATCAAGGCGGCGCCTCCCCCGAGATCGAGTAAAACAAACGCTGATACATATCCGCTCGCCGCGAGGGCGATCACGTCGTCTTTTCCTAGCTCAACCGCTCTCTGAACGAGCTTTTCTACTTTGGCAATCTCGCTCGGTGTGACTGAAATCCAGCCATTGGTCTTGGCAAAGGTGTAGCAAAGGGCGGCACGACCGTAAGCCGACGCAAAACCTGGGTCGAGCTTGATCGCCTTGTTGAATAGGCGTAACGCCTCTTCGTTCGCTTGCCGGTTAGCAAACTGATAAGAGCTGGCCAAACCGCGTAAGTAGTGATCATAGGCATCAAGACTCTCGGTAGGCTTGCGTTTGGCGCGCTCGATCTCGGCTTTTTCAACCGCCGGTGCGATCGCTCCGACTATGCTCTCGGTGACCTGGTCCTACAGGTCGAAGATGTCGGTGAGTCCACCGTCAAACCGGTCTGCCCAGAGATGTCCTCCCGTAGGGGTATCGACGAGCTGTCCCGTGATGCGCACCCGGTTTGCCGCCTTGCGAACGCTTCCTTCCAGCACATAGCGCACGCCAAGCTCGCGCCCCACTTGCTTGATGTCGACAGCGCGTCCCTTGTACGTGAAGCTCGAATTGCGGGCGATGACGAACAGCGCCTTGAAACGGGACAGCGCGGTGATGATGTCCTCCGCTATTCCGTCCGCGAAGTATTCCTGTTCGGGATCGCCCGACATGTTCTGGAACGGCAGCACGGCGATTGACGGCTTGTCGGGCAGCGCCAGAGCCTGGGTGGTCTCGACAGGCGACCTTTTCGAGATTGCCGCAGAACCGTCCGCGTTTATTCTCAATCGCCACGCGCGCATCGGCTCAACAATGTTCTTCAGGTTCTGCGGACCCATGTCCTCGAAGGCGATATCGATCTTGCCGCGGATTTGACGTTGCGTGTCCTCGGAGATGCAGATGCCGCCGGGTTGCGCGATGCCTTCAAGGCGGGCGGCGATATTGACGCCGTCCCCGAAGATATCATTTTCGTCGCTTATGATGTCGCCGACGTGGATGCCGACGCGAAATTCGATCCGCTTGGCCTGCGGCACCGCGGCATTTCGCTCAACCATGCCGCGCTGCACCTCGATGGCGCATCGCGCTGCATCGACGGCGCTGGCGAACTCGACCAGCATGCCGTCGCCGGTCGTCTTGACGATCCGTCCGCGATGCGCGGCGATGGAGGGATCGAAAAGAGACTTTCTGGCGGCCTTGAGGCGAGCCAGCACGTCTTCTTCGTCCATACCCATCATGCGGCTGTATCCGGCAACATCCGCCGCCAGAATTGCCGCAAGCCTCCGTTCCACGCAATTGTCGGCCAAAACGGCCCCCGCGAGATCGGTAGATTCCGTCCCACGTATCAAAGCACAGGGTGTTCCTTTTGGGCTAGGGTCAATGTCAGGTCAGGGTCAAAATGCGAAGAACTCAGAGCGGGCAAAGTCAGTCCGCTCCACCCCACCAAGCGGACCTCAATGAAAGGTGTCGCCACTTCGCTGATGGGCCAGGAGCGGACTGGTGTTGGCGCGGGACACAAAGAGAGCCCTCCTCGCGTAACGGGGAAAGGCCAAGTCTTGCGCTCAAGCCTTGTGTTTGATCTTCACGGTGTTGATGGTGCCGGTGAAGGCGTTTTCCCAAGGATCGTAGTCATCGCACACTGGGGAGTAGGCATCCATGCCGATGTCGGCGGTCTCACCGGCCAGCGACCACACCGCACCCTGCGTCTTATTGATGCGGCCTTCGCCGACTTTCCTGCCGTTGATCGACAGCACGCCGGTGCCGCCCTTGTGCAGGCCGCCGCCGTCATAGGTGAAATCATAGACCAGCGTGACCTTGCCTTCCGGTAGAGCCTCCTTGCCTTCGATGAAGTATTTCTCCCGCGCCAGCCAGTTGTAGGCGAGCTTGGGTCTTCCATCCTTGACGTAAAGACTCCAGCCGCCGAACAGGCCACCCTGCGAGACCACGACGCCGTTGGCGCCGCCTTTGGGAATGACCAGGTCGGCGGTGACAACATAGGAACGGCTGAGCGTGTCGATGAAGACATTTTCAGCCATGCCGGTCATCCCGGCGTAGTAGGTCACCTCGGTACGGCCAGCCATGATGTCGGGCCGTCCGGCATTGGTCGCATTCAACCGTGCGAAGGAGCGGTCATCCATCGGATAAACGCCGAACTTGATCGCCTCCTGATGGAATAGATCCTGCAGTTCTTTCAGCTTCGCGGGATTTTGCGCGGCGAGGTCGGTGGCCTGTCCGAAGTCCACGGCCACATTGTAAAGCTCCCATTTGTCCTTGGCGTAGTCATCGACGCGGGGGCTGCTCTCCCATGGCGCGCGGTGCATCACGCAGGCCATCCAGCCGTCCTTGTAGATGCTGCGATTGCCGCTGCACTCATTGTACTGGACGGTGTGGCGATCCTTTGCCGCCGCATCGTCGAACGAGTAGATCATGCTGGTGCCGGCCATCGGAATTTGCTCGACGCCGTTGACTATCTTTGGCTCGGGGATGCCGACGGCTTCAAGGATGGTGGGGCCAACGTCGATCAGGTGGGTATATTGCCTGCGGATTTCCCCTTTCGATTTGATGCCGCCGGGCCAGCGAATGACCATGCCCTGATTCTGGCCGCCGCCCTGACAGGCATTGATGCACCAGGTTGCCGGCGTGGAGCCGGCCATTGCCCAGGCCACCGAATAGTTGGGGTAAGAGTTCGGTCCGCCATACTCGTCCATTCGGGTCTTGAGATACGGGATGTCTTCGGGGGCGTCGTTGAGGTTGGACCATTCATTGTAGGTTCCGTTTAGACCACCGATCGCGGTGCCGCCATTGTCGCCGGCGATATAGATCACGATGGTGTTGTCGAGTTCGCCGAGATCCCCGATGGCATCGATCAAACGCCCGATCTCGCGGTCGGTATGCTCGGCATAGCCTGCATAGACTTCCATTTGTCGCGAAAGCACCTTCTTCGCGTCGTCCGAAAGGGCGTCCCATTTTGGAATTTCAGGAGGGTTTTCAGCAATCTTGGTGCCCGGAGGCATCAGGCCCATCTTTATCTGACGCGCAAGAATTTCCCCGCGTAGCTTGTCCCACCCCTGATCAAATTTCCCCTTGTAGACATCGAGCCATTCTTTCGGCGGCGTGTGAGGCGGATGCGCGCCGCCCGTGGCGTAATACATAAAGAACGGACGATCCGGGGTCAGCGAGCGCGTACCACGTATCCAGCCTATCGCCTTGTCCGTGATATCGACGTTGAAATGATAGTTTGGGTCGCGCGGCACGCCGAGTTCGGTAGTGCCATCCACGAGGTAGGGCCGGAACAAGTTCTTCTCGCCGCCAATGAAGCCATAGAATTTTTCAAAGCCCTGTCGCGCTGGCCAGCGGTCGAACGGGCCGCTCATGCTGGTTTCCCACGGCGGCGTCTCGTGGCTTTTGCCGAACATCGACGTGCAATAGCCCCACTGTCGAAGAATTTCAGCGATGGGCGCAACGCTCTTTGGCCGCATGCCGGTGTCGCCGGGATATGAGGTCGCACCGTCAACTACAGCGGCTTGGCTATTTTGATGTTGATTGCGTCCGGTCAATAGCGCGGTGCGGCTCGGCGAACACAGACTGTTGACGTGAAAGTTCGTGTAGGTCAGCCCCTCTTTGGCGAGACGATCCATGGTCGGGAAGTTGATCGGTCCGCCGAAGGTCGATGGGTCCGCATAGGAAGTCTGGTCTTGAAGAATGACCAGGATGTTGGGGGCGCCCTTCGGCGGCCGGATCGACACTGGCTTCGGCTGCGGCACCTTGCGCCAATCCGGCTCGGTGATGACAGGACGCGGCGGCTGCGGAAACGGCAGGATCTCGCCAAGCTTCGGCCCCGTCGATGCGGGTGCCGCTGCAGGTGCCGGTGCAGCCTGTTGCACTTGAGCGGTCGCTGGCGCCGTCGCCGCCAAAGCCGTCATCGCAGCGAGCGACGAACCACCCAGCAAAAGGTCGCGTCGTTGCATGCCGTCATTGCCGCGCCTCTTTTTTTCGAATGCGTTTGAGGAGGATTCGTTCGGGGGACCGTCTTCTGGATGATCGCTCATAAGCGTCCTCTCTTGTTCGACGATTGAACCAAACTTCCTGGATGTACCTCACGTTGATCTAGATCAATGGAAGACCGCTACGGGTCAGAATGCGAAGAACGCAGAGCGAGCAAAGTCAGTCCGCTCTACGCCACCAAGCGGACCTCAATGAAAGGTGTCGCCATTTCGCTGATGGGCCACAAGCTGATTTTCGGATGATGACCTTTAGTGTTTGCTCATCCGGGAAAGTCTGCCTTGGAAATTGGTGCGAATGGCCTGAACGACGTGCGGGTTAGCCGGACAAGAACAGAAATTGATGCTTGAAAAGGGTTATAATCCCGCCGCGTTGAGCCGTGCCTGATTTACTTCATCCGCAGAGGACGAAGCCATGACCCAGCTGTATTTTGAAGATGCCGAAATTGGTATGACTAGCAAGGCTGGTCCTTATCTGGTCTCGAAGGAAGAGATCGTCCAGTTCGCCAAGCAATATGATCCAGCGCCCCGTCACCTCGATGAGGAGGCAGCAGCACGTTCAATTTTTGGAGGACTAACCGCATCGAGCGCCCATACGTTTTCGATCTTCATCTCGCTCACGCCGAAGCTCCAGCCTCGGCTCCATGTCCTCGCCGGAATGGGTTGGGATGAGTTAAGGCTGCCGAACCCGGTACGCCCAGGAGATGAACTCGATCTTGAAATGATTGTTCTGGAGAAGCGGGAGTCTAAGTCGAAACCTGATCGAGGCATCGTGCGCAACCAAATCCGAGTGCGCAATCAACAAAACGAAATCGTCTTGCAGTGTATAGCCAATATTCTCGTTGCGAGACGAGCGGGTCCATAGCAACGAGCCACCGTCCGTCTTGGCGGCGCTTGCCAACGCAAAATGTTCACGTCCGCTATGGGTCAAAATGCGAAGAACGCAGAGTGAGCAAAGTCAGTCCGCTCTACCCCACCAAGCGGACCCCAATGAGAGGTGTCGCCACTTCGCTGATGGGCCAGGAGCAGTCGTAAGACTTCCGAACCTGCAAGGCGCGTTAGGCGAAATTGATCAAATCTAGCAGGTAATGCGCGAGTGCCACCGGCCATAGCACACCCGACCGCCGCAGCATTAACATGAGGAAAAGGCCAACAGTAGCCGCAGAAAGGACATTACCAAGGCCGGCCCACCAATGAATTGCGCCGAACAAAACTGACGTAGTGAGAACGGCAAGGATGCCGTCACCCAGATAAGGCCGGAATGCTAGCCGGATGTATCGGCGAAATATGACTTCCTCGCTGATAGCTACCAAGGCTAAGCCAAAAAAAAGATCGAACGCTTTTAGCCATCCGGTCGGGTGCGGATATGCGCCGAGAACGGTTGTAGGGAATGCCGCATTGAGGAGAGATTGCGGCAACTGGACAAAGCGATCTAGCAAGCAAATTCCGACGATCCAAAGGACAATCTCAAAAAGTGAAATTTGACGTTCACCTGTTGGAAATGCAGCGATTCGAGCAGAAGGCACTGCCGCCAAAATGGTGAGAGCAGTGATCCGACCCGCATAGTCCCAGAGAAGCCAACTTAGCGCTTGATGTTGATGCAGCCGCATGACTTGTGACGCAACTAGCGCCATAAGGGCTAGAACGAACCACCATATTAACGGTTGCGTAATGGAGCGATTATTCGCGCGCTCTTTAGAATTGCCGGAGGAGCGTTCTTCCATGCTCGCCTGTAGATTACCTGCGGCTTGAACCTAAGACAGTTGGAACGAAGCGTCCATGCCGGTATCGTTGGTTGTCCGCCTCTGATGACCGCTTAGGGTCAAAATGCGAAGAACGCAGAGTGAGTAAAGTCAGTCCGCTCTACGCCACCAAGCGGACCTCAATGAAAGGTGTCGCCACTTCGCTGATGGGCCATTCGCGACATTCTAGCGGTGCGCCGACGAATTCCGGTCTACCCCGATAGGCAGACATAACGCATTCGTGAACCTCGCCACAGGGCGACCGCTGTCCTTGCGAATGAACACAAGGGACGGCAGGGGCGACCAACCCTACAGCGGGAAGACTTGCCACAGCGCCTGCCTCGGCTGCATGTCAGGACGTTCGAGGCAGCATTCCCGTTCCGGGGAGGCGCGATATGCTGCAGTTGAAAGACAAGGTCGGACGGTTCGCGACGACAGGGCGCAGCTGCCAAAACTGGAAAAAGGATCAGGAGCTGGTCATTTCGCTGCTCAACAAGATCGCCATTTCCGACGGCGGCGCCGAGAACACGCTTAAACCACAGATGGTCGTGACCGGTTACGCCAGCGACGGCCTTTACAACTCGATTCTGTACTTCCAAAAGAAGAACTTTCCCGGCACGCCTGACGGCTATGTTCGGCCTGCCGGCCCGACATTCAGTCGGCTCGTTGAACTGTCGACGAAGGCGGCTGCCAAGCCCGCCCTGCCAAAGGGCCAATGGGACGCAATCGCGACTCCTTCCGTCGATGCTGCACTTCGCAAAGGCCTCATCGACGATTCAAAGCTGGACTACGCAGAGATCGTTGACATCATCCGGGCTACCGTCGCAGACGGCATGGTCACCGCATTCGAGCTGGACGACCTGACCACCATTGCGAACACCTCCAGAACGCTCTCCCCCACCTCGAAAAAGCTCATCACGCTCTTCGTCGGAGAAGAATACAAGGAGAAGCGCGGGATCGGACCGTACGACCTCAATTCCGACCAGAAAAAACTAGCCGCGGAAATGGTCTGCGATTTCCTGAAAAACACGAGGACGACGTTCTTTCCGAAGCTCGACCCACACCGCGTCGGCATAGGTATTCTCAGGCGCATTGCGAAGCCGAGCCTCATCAATCAAGATCAGGGAAGTCTGTGCGGGCCATCCGCCCTGATGTTCGGCTACGCGTCCGACAAGCCAGGGTCTTACGCGCGGTTCGCGATCGATCTCTATCAGAAGGGGCAGGCGAACCTTGGCCGCCTGCTGATCAAGCCGGGAAAGGATGTGAGGAACTTCACGCCACCCTGGTCGCTGGACCACGTCGATTGGCTGACATGCGCCTCCATACGCGATTCGGAGAACTGGTTCCTCGATTTCGACGACACAGGCAAGATCAGCGATCTTGCGGGTGTCACCCTGCCGAGCGAAATGGAGCAATGGTTTCGCAAGGCAGGATACCGGGACGTGCGGGAGAATACCAACATTTCGCGATACAACAAAGACATCGACGATGTAAACGAAGCCAACCGGCTGCTCGACAGCGGATATCGCGTATGTCTTTTCATAAGCGCCAATATGATCGACTATGACGACCAGTCCGATAAAGGCTCCGCGTTTACAATGCACTGGGTCGTGCTGCGCGAGAAGATACAAGTGATGAACGGGTACGTGAAGGCGAAGGTCTTCTCATATGGCGATGGAGACTACGTGATACCGCATCCGCAGGAAAAAACCGGTGCCGTCAAGCCCCTCGCCGTTCGGGACTTTCTTATGAATTTTTATGGGTACGTTGCTGCCAAGGGGTGACCGGGGCCAGAAGCGCCGAAGGCATCATCATGCTGGTCACGCACGAGATGGCCTTCTTCCGATGTCTCGACCTGCGTCGGCTTCATGAATGCCGGCATCATGGCCGAGGATCGGCACGCCCGAGGAAACCATCCGCCAGCCGCGCAGCGAAACGGCTGAAGGTTCTTGAGCCGGTTTCACGAGGCGCACCGAGGCTTGTACTCGCAGAACGCCCGGCAGTCAGGGCGCGTATGAGGTCCGCTGTGCCCCTGATAGCGGCGCAATAGCGGATCTCAGCAGAGGTCGGCTTTGGGTCAATCGCGTCGGTTTGGTTCTCCCGAGACGACTTCCGGTCAGCCCCAGTGAGCGGACATCTTTAGTACCCCTCGCCAGGTCTCATACGGGCCAGAAGCAGACAAAGTGCTCCCTCTGTATCGTCGGAACGGGTAAGCTTCTAACCTAACTACGTCCGTTCCTAACGTGATCGTGCTTCTAATGACCCCACCGTGATTGAACTCATCATTTTCGACGCGGATGGCGTCTTGGTCGATAGTGAAACAATCGCGCTGGCCGTCTTAGCCCGCGCAGCATCGCAGGAAGGAGCTGGGATTGGCGTGGAGGAAGCAATCAAGCTTTTCCGCGGGCGAAAAATGGCCGACTGCGTGCATGAAATTGAGCGCAGGTTAGGTCGCAGCGTTTCGGACACCTTCGTTGCGGACCTTAGACGAGCTACGGCGTCAGCATTTGATGCCGAACTGAAGCCCGTCGAAGGAATTCATGCGGCGTTAGCTGAAATAGCTATTCCTACCTGTGTGGCGTCTAACGGGCCCATGTCAAAGCTGACACACACGCTCGGATTGACGAAGCTCCTAGATCATTTCGAGGGACGTATATTCAGCGCGTACGAAGTGGGTTCATGGAAGCCAGAGCCGGGCTTATTCCTTCATGCGGCGCAAACCTTGAACGTTCATCCGTCACGCTGCATCGTCATCGAAGACGGTTTGTCGGGGGCTTACGCAGCAAAGGCTGCGGGAATGCAAGTTCTGGGCTTTACCGGCGGCGATCCGAGCGCTGAAATCGAATTGCGCGGGGTCTGCGGGAAAACCTTTCATCGGATGAGTGAACTTCCGAGTTTGCTGCAACAAACGAATTGAACCATCAGGCGATCCCAAACTGTGCGGTTTTTCCGCCTTGGGTCAAAATGCGAAGAACGCAGAGTGAGTAAAGTCAGTCCGCTCTACGCCACCAAGCGGACCTCAATGAAAGGTGTCGCCATTTCGCTGATGGGCCACAAGCTGACATCGCTGATGCTTTACTCAATCACTTCATCTGCGATGCCCAGCGTGGGCGGTATCGTTACCCCCGGCGCCTTCGCGGTCTTGCGGAAATCAGCGCGCGAATTTGTAGTAAGCGAACGCCGCCGAAGTGACCGTAAGCAATGCCGAGGCGATCCAGATCGGCCCCAGCACAAAGATGGCTATCGCGCCCTGCCCACAGGCACCGCATGCAACCCAAAACAATATTGGAAACAAACATAGCAGGATGACTACGGCAAATCCTGTACTGAGCCAAACTCCTCTCGACCCCCATCGCGCACCCAAAAACCACGGCACGGCGGGAAAGCCGAAGGACAGAATAACCAAGAGGGTCATCAGATTGTCGAACATGAATGGCTCTTGGTCGTTGACACGAGGCAGATGGTTGAAACTCACACGAGAACCGCGCGAGCCTTTGTCATCGCTGCTATCTTGACTCCGGGCGCATCAGTCGAATAACAGCAATTGACATTGCCGCTTGACGACCGCCTTGGGTCAAACGGCGAAATGGCCGGAGTGCGTGCCTAAGTCCGCTTCACATCTTTTAGCGAACGTCGCATCTGAGAGGACACGCCTGAAGCTACGTCCTCACTTCGACGGCACCGCAGCTCCGTCAGCATTGTCCCGCACATGGATCACCGCGATGTCATCCGTATAGATCCGCTTCCAGCCCTTGAGCTGGTCGAGGATTTGCGGGCCCGGCGCATCGGCGACCAATAGCGTCGCGTCGATCTTGTACTGGTCGAGCAGGCGCGGCAGCAGCTCGGGCTTCTTGCCTTCCGTCGCCTTGAAGAAGTCCATGACGAACTTTTCGCCATAGAGCTCGGCGCGGCCGTCGACGTAAACAGGGACGTCGCGCGAGATCAGATAGCCGCCGAACTGATAGGCGTTGAAGATGCGCTGCACCCTGAGTTTTTCGAGCAGGTCGACCGCCGCAACCGGCGTCTGGGCCATCGTGAACGTGAAGCGATGGTGTCCCATGTAGAGCGAGGTCGAGGTCCAACTCGCGGCCACGATCATGAGCGCACCGAGCGCGGTGACATAGCGGGCCGGCCAGCGGTCGGCGCCGGCTGTGTCCGCTGGCGGGCGCGCGAACATCTCGCCGAGCGGCTTTGCCAGCACCAGCGGCACCAGGAAGGCGAAGGCCTCGATATTCCTGACATGGGTCAGCGCGCTCCAGGTCAGGAACAGGATCAGGAAGATCCGCGGCGCCGACAGCACGAGGCCGCGATAATAGCCGAGCGCGATCAGGCCGAGCAGTGCGCCTTCGAACCCGGTGAAGGTGGCAAAGTTCGCCGGCATCCATTCGAAGATCAGTGACAGCAATTCGCCGAGGCTGAGGATGTTGGTTGCGCCCATCAGCGTCCGCCAGCCGTACGGCGTGCAGCAGGCAGCGATCAGCGCGCCGACGCCGAACAGCACCCAGCGCATGAACAGCTTCAGCCGCTGTCCCTTCTCGGCATGCTCGACCGCTTCGAGCGAGATCGGACCGATCAGTGCGAGGCCCAGCACGAAGCCGCCATGTAAATTCGCCCAGAGCGCTATCAGCGGCAGCCAAGTCCAGGACGGCGCGCTTCTGCGGTCGGCAGCCGCCATCAGCAGGCCGACCCACGCCACCATGACGGGCAGCGCCAGAATATGCGGACGCGCCAGCACGTGATGGATCGACAGCAGCAACGCCAGCATCGCGAACAGCACCGCGCGCGGCGCCTCGATCTGCGCGTCGAGCAGATAGACGAAGACTGCAGCGGTGAGCGCCATCCCGGTCGCGGTGAGGATGACCGGACCTGCCCAGCCCCATTGCGCGTAGGAGAAAGCGAACAGCACCTGCGACAGCCACGACGTCGAGATCCAGGATTCTCCTGGGCGCGTGAAGGAATAGAAGTCGGTGTAGGGCAGGGCGCCGTGATCGAGGATCCATTGCCCGATCCTGATCTGCCAGAACGAGTCGGAGTCCTGAAGCAGCGTGTCGCCGACGAAGAGGAAGAACAGATAGGTGCCGGCACCGACGCAGAGCGGCAGCAGTGCTCGCGCGCGGCTCTGCACCGCAATGCTGTTGGCAAAGGAAAGTGACATGCCGCCTCGTCGTCCTGCTTGTTCTTGTCGGCCGGAGCATGATCCGGAAAAGTGTGTAGCGGTTTTCCGAGAAGATCATGCTCAAACAATAACCTGAAGCGCGATGAACGATTCATCTCGTCGTGCTTCAGGCCGAGCGGGCGGCATTGGACCATGCGCGGTCATAACTTCGGGTAAATCGCGCCTCCGCGGCATTGCCGCGGATAGCTGCGATTTAACGGATTGTTTTCAATTCTCCTTTACCATCGTCGAATACGTGCAATCCGCTTCGTGTTTCCGCAGTCGAATTAACTGCGGCGCAATTCTTTGCCTCTAGGTTCGGTTCCATGGTCGGGCGGCGCTGGGAAGCCGAGAAGACCAGACCATTTGTAAGCCACGTGTACTCTTTGGGAGCAGTCTATGAAGAACCTCGTTTCGCGTTTCGTGAAGGACGAATCCGGCGCCACCGCCATTGAATACGGCCTGATCGCTGCCGGCATCGCGCTCGCGATCATCACCGTCGTCAACAACCTCGGCAGCTCGCTGAACACCAAGTTCGGCTCGATCTCGTCCAGCCTCAAGTAAGACCGGACGATCTGAGAGTTTCGAGAGCCCCGTCCCGGACGGGGCTCTTTTCTTTTGCGGGGTGGTGAGCCGGAGGCTGCTCGGCCTGCATGGTTCGCCCGGCGATGCGGAGCATCGTCCGGAGATGCCCGCTTTGGTGGGCTCCTCACCAAGAGGGTCTGATATCTTGCCGCGAAACGCGACCTCATCCTGAGGGCACGCCGTAGGCGGGCGTCTCGAAGGATGGGCCCGCAGGCAAGCTTCCCCGCACGTTCTTCTTCAAAGCCCTCCAGCCGGCGTCACCAGGCTGGGGCTCCCGTCCGTCCGGCGTGACGTTCTACGCATTTGCATCTTGTCATTCACTTTGAATAGTTGTTCAGTCCTTGCGGGACGATTTGCATCTATTGCAGGGACGACGCGTTCGGCCGCGCGGGGCGTGCGGCTGGCGTGTGGGACAGGAAGCGCGCCATGGTTTATCGGCGAACGCATCAAGTGGTGAAGCGCCTTGCGGCCAGGCGCAGTGCGATCCTTGCTGCGGCGCGGGAAGCTGCGGCGGAAGGCGGGATGGCTGCGGTGCAGATCGCGCCGGTTGCTGTCCGGGCCAGTGTCGCGGCCGGAACGGTCTACCGCTACTTCCCGTCCAAGTCCGAGCTGATCTCCGAATTGATAGCCGAGGTGTCGCGCGACGAGCTCGCGGCGATCCGCCGGGCGGCCGATGCCGCGCCCGGCCCATCCTCGGCGCTGGCGGCGGCCGTCACCACCGTGGCGGTCCACACGCTGTCGCAGCGCAGGTTGGCCTGGGGCATCCTGGCCGAGCCGGTCGACGTCGATGTCAGCGCGTCCCGCCTCGCCAGCCGCCGCGAGATCGCCGGCGAGATGGCCGCGCGGATCGACGCCGCCGTGCGGGCCGGCCATTTGCCTGCGCAGGATACCGCGCTGGCCGCCACCGCGCTGTTGGGGGCGCTGCATGAGGCTCTGGTCGGGCCGCTCGCGCCCGATAATCTCGACGATCCCGCCAGGATGCGCGATGCGGTGCAGACCGTGACGCTGCTGGCCCTGCGCGCAGTCGGTGTGATGGACGCCCGCGCCCGCGGTCTGGTGGTGCAGCAGACGCTGCTGCCGACCGCGAAAGCGCTGGTCGGGGCCTGAAGAGCAGGTCGCGGCCGGGGCCGAGACCTGATTCCGCTCAGGTCATTGCCCGAGCGCGCCTTTCCACAAAACCCGAGCACCTTCGCCGGCAACGCCGGCTACTGTGCATGGGGTTGTTTTCGTCTTTTTTTGTTTGCCGGGCTCCCGCGGACTAGATATCCGCGCCGCCCTCAGGGCCGACCGAGGCGATGCGTACCATGTTGGTGGTGCCGGGAATGCCGAGCGGCACGCCGGCGACGATGATCACGCGCTGGCCGGCGCGGACAAAACCGTCGCGGAAGGCGATCTGGCCGGCGCGGCTTACCATGTCGTCCTGGTCGCGCGCGTCTTCCGCCACCACACAATGCACGCCCCAGACCACCGCCAGCCGGCGTCCGGCCGCGATGTTGGGCGTGATCGCCACGATCGGCGGCTTCGGCCGCTCGCGCGCGACGCGCACCGCGGTCGAGCCCGAGCTGGTCCAGCAGATCAGGGCCGGCAGATCGAGCGTCTCGGCGATCTGGCGGGCGGCGTCCGCGATGGCGTCGCCGGCGGTGGATTCTGGCGCGGGGCGCTGCGCGGTGAGCACGGAACGATAAATCGGGTCGCGCTCGACCTCTTCGCCGATGCGGTTCATGGTCGAGACCGCCTCGACCGGGAATTTGCCGGCCGCCGATTCCGCCGACAGCATGATGGCGTCGGCGCCTTCATAGACGGCGGTGGCGACGTCCGAGACTTCGGCGCGGGTCGGCACCGGCGACTGGATCATCGATTCCAGCATTTGGGTTGCGATCACCACCGGCTTGCCGGCGCGGCGCGCCATGCGCGTCATCTGCTTCTGGAGGCTCGGCACACGCTCCAGCGGCAGCTCGACGCCGAGATCGCCGCGCGCCACCATCAGCGCGTCGGAGGCCTCGATGATCTCGGCGAGGCGGTCGATCGCCTGCGGCTTCTCGATCTTGGCCATCACGGCGGCGCGGCCGCGGATCATCTTCTTGGCCTCGATGACGTCGTCGGCGCGCTGCACGAAAGATAGAGCGATCCAGTCGACGCCGGTGACCAGCGCGGCCTCGAGGTCGGCGCGGTCCTTCGGCGTCATCGCCGAGACCGGCAGGTCCGTATCCGGCAGGCTGACGCCCTTGCGGTCGGACATCCGGCCGCCGACCACGACGCGGGTCACCGCGTGCTCTTTCGAGGTCTCTTCGGCCATCAGCCGCACCTTGCCGTCGTCGAGCAGCAGCGCATGGCCGGGCCTGAGTGCTGCCAGGATCTCCGGATGCGGGAGATTGACGCGCGTGGCATCGCCCGGCGCCTTGTTGGAATCGAGCGTGAAGATCTGGCCGTTCTGGAGCTGGACCGCGCCTTCCGCGAAGGCGCCGAGCCTGAGCTTCGGGCCCTGGAGATCGACCAGGATGCCGATCGGCCGGCCATAACTGCTCTCGACGTTGCGGATCGTCGCGACCAGCTCCCGCATCTTGTCATGCGGGGTGTGGCTCATATTGATGCGGAACAGATCGGCGCCGGCCTCGAACAGGCGGCGGATCATCGCGAGGTCCGAAGAGGCAGGTCCCAGGGTCGCGAGAATCTTGATACGGCGAAGACGCCTCATGGCTTATTTCCAGACGGTGGCGAGGGGGCTGGCGGAAGGCCAGGCGCGGCGGGGGGCGTACCACCGGGCGGACTATTGGGCAAACCCGGAACGCCGCCACCCGGGCCGACCGGGCCCGGCAGGCCGGGCACGCGCTGCTGCTGTGACGGCTGCTCGTTGGCGTCGGTGAGCTGAACCGTCCAGGCCCGCTGCTCGCCGGTATCGACCTCGAAATAGCCGGTCCGGTCGTAGCCGCGCGCGAGGCAATCCTCGGTGCCGCGGATGGTGAATTCCTTGTCGCGCGAGCACATGAAGGCCTGGCCCGACCATTCGCCGCCGCGGTCGTAGTCGATCGCGTAGATGTAATAGTAGCGGGCGACCAGCGTTCCCCGCAGCAGGGTCTCGCAGGAGCGGGACGAGATGTTCCACCAGCCCTCGGTGGTCCAGCCCTCGGCGTCCTTGTAGCCGAGCGCAATGCCGACCCGGCTCGAGGTGTTGTTGCAAAGCCGGAAGTCGGCGGAGGCCGGGCTGGCCCACAGGCACAGCAGGCCAACCACCAGCACCGGGACCAACCGGGCGAGCAGGCGAAGGGGGACGCGGGGAGATTCGGCGATCATTGTCGCGGAACGTATACCAGATGATTGACGATTTGGCGTAGGGCCGGGGAACCGGCCTTCGGGTTGGCTCTGGCGCCGTTTGCGCCGTGATATGGCAAAATCTGTGACAAGGGCCCACCTGATCCCGTAAGGGTGACCCCCATCGGGGGCAGAACCAATTCAGGCCGAAGGGATCCAGCCATGGCAATCGACGACAAAACCAGAACGGAGCTCGAGGCGGCCGCTTTCCGGCGCCTGGTCGATCATCTGAAGACGCGGACCGACGTCCAGAACATCGATCTGATGAATCTGGCCGGCTTCTGCCGCAACTGCCTGTCCAACTGGCTCAAGGACGCCGCCGACGCCCAGGGCGTGAGCTTAAGCAAGGACGAGAGCCGCGAGGCCGTCTACGGCATGCCCTACGAGACCTGGAAGGCGAAGCACCAGGGCACGGCCACGCCCGAGCAGATCGAGGCGATGAAGAAGGTCCATCCCGGGCACTGAACGGCCTCGCCGGCAGTCTGGCGGTGAGTCGCACCACACAACTTCTTTCTTGGCCTCGCCGCAGGAAGGTGTGGGCGCGCTGTGGACGAGCGCGATGCTGCCTTGAACGCGAGAGCGGCGAACCCTAAGGGTCAACCAGCACGCGCGGTGAGGATGCCGGCGTCACCTCGTTTTGCCAGTTCCATTGGGAGTACCAAGATGGCCACCTCCGCCGCCGTCCGCGACGACGAGCCCGCGACGAAATTTGCCAAGGACCAGCTCAAATCCATCATCGAGCGCATCGAGCGGCTGGAGGAAGAGAAGAAGGCGATCTCCGACGACATCCGCGACGTCTATGCCGAGAGCAAGGGCAATGGCTACGACGTCAAGGCGCTGCGCACCATCGTGCGCATGCGCAAGCAGGACCCGAACGAGCGCGCCGAGGCCGAGACGATCCTCGAGACCTATATGCAGGCGCTGGGAATGCTCTGAGGCGTCTTGCGCCTCAAGCACTGCTGCCGTAGCCCGGATGGAGCGCAGCGAAATCCGGGTTCTCGCAGTATGGAAGCATTCCCCGGATTACGCTTTCGCTCCATCCGGGCTACAAGCGTGGCGTGTTGCACTTCGTTTGTGAACGGAGACCGCTGTGACTGCGCCGCCGCTGCCGCGCGAGGTGGACCGTGCCTTCCGCGCCCTTCCGGCGCCGATCGGCAAGCGCTTGCTCCAGGTACGTGAGCTGATCTTCGCGACCGCTGCGGCACATCACGATGTCGGCAAGCTCACCGAGACCCTGAAATGGGGCGAGCCGGCTTACCTGACCGATGAGACCGGCAGCGGCAGCACGATCCGGCTCGGCCGCCTCAAGGACTCCGAGCACGCCGCCATTTTGTTCAACTGCAAGACGACGCTGGTCGATACGTTCCGCGAGCGCTTTCCCGATGAGTTCGAATATCGGCAGACCAGGGCTTTGCTGTTGCCCCTATCCGGCGCGCTGCCGAAGCAGGAGCTCACCGTCTGCCTCTCGCTGGCGTTGACATATCATCTGGATCGGCGGGTCAGGAAAGCGAGATAGAAGCTGCAGGCTTCGACACTGTAGTCTTGGAAGTGGCGAGGACGCCATTGCGCCGGTCCGGCACGCAGCCTCGATCCGCAAGATTGTCGGTCTCGGTCTCAATTGCCGCGTCCGCGTTTGGCGTCTCGTCGGGCCTGCGCCCGCTTGTTGGCCTGCGAGACTCTTCCGATTTTTTCCGGTGGGAGTTTCTTGAGCCGGCGACGGCTTGGGATGGACCGCATGCCGTCATGCGAAGTTGGGGTCGTCCGCGGGCGAGAAAACTGACGCGCCCGACGGAGTGCTAACGCCCGTCGCGCCGCTTCCCCGAGCTCCCGTCGTGCTTCAAACTTCCGGATGCGCCTCAGCTCGTTCTTGACGCGCTTGATGGCGGCAGCGAAAACCGATTGGCGCCGGTTTGCATGCTCTGCCGTGCCGGAGAAACTCTTGCCGCGCGGGTCGGCTGTTCCCTTTGTTTCGCGGCGTCGATGCCGCGACAATGTACGCTCCCTGTCGCGCAGATCCCGAAGTCGGGCGCGAAGGCTCTCAAGTCCATCGCGCTCCATCTCTCCGACCACGGGATGGTGCGTACTCAATATGACTTCGCGCTCGTCGTGGTTCAGAAGGCTGAGCTCAGACTTGCATGGAACTGACATCGCATGCTCCTACTTCGCTGTGGCGACTTCCCTTTATGCGGCGCCGCTGCGGAAACGCGGAACACCAAGGCTAACGCAATCGCGTCCTCGGACTTTGTCATCGCGTCCGTTCTGGGCGCATTGCCACAATGCGCGTTTGGAATGCGTAGCGATACCGGGTGGATTACCCGTTGGAAGTGGGGGAATCTCCCTTAGTGCAGATGCGCACCAGGCCGGGACGACACTTGAGCGTGTGGCGCTGTCGTGCCCCAGGATTGCGCGGAGCCTGTCATCGGGCGGCGCTTCGCGCCGACCCGTTGGCTTCATCCCGGCTTGCGGGACTACCGAACGGCGTGAGGGGAAAGATCTCAGCGCAGCGCGGCGGTGCGCACCACGAACGACGTCGTCTCGAGCTTCGCGGTCGCGCTGCCCGTAAAACTGTCGCAGGACAGGCCCTGCATCGGATCGTCGGCAAAGCCCATCGCGATTACGGCCTGCGGTTTGACGAAATAGCCGCGCAGGGCAACGGTATCGAGCTCGCCCATCAGCGTCACCGACATCGCGCGGCTGGCGCTCGGCGACAGCATCACGATCTTGAGCCAGATGCTCTCGCCCCTGGCGGCGGAGAGGCGGGTCGCGGTTGCGATCCTGCCGTCGATGCTCTTGCCGACCACCGTGTTGATCTCGGTCGCGGGCGCAAGGCCGCGCGTCGCGGCAACGGGGCGGCCTGTGCGCGGGATCGGCGCGGAGGCGGCGACGACGTTGGCGCGGTCGACCGGGGAGGCGGACGCCGGCGCATAGGCCAGCGCCTGATAGGCCGCGCTGGAGACGCTCGCGGTCGCTTGCGGCTCGGTGGCGGCGGCGAGCGCCTGGCGGGCCTTCAGCGCAGCCACTTGAGCTGGCGTCGCCTGCTGCGGGGTCGCAGGGGTATCCCAGAAGCCGCGGGCATTGATGATGTCGGCCGGGGTCTCGGGCTTGCCGGCTGCCGGCTTGTCAGCCACGGGCGCGGGCTTCGGCTTGGGCGGTGCAACGAGCTGCGCATCGGCCGAAGCGAGCTGGATCGCAGCGGCGATCTGCGGCTTGGCGCGCGGTGTCGGCACCGGATCGGCCGGTTTGGCCGCGGCGGCAACCACGGTCGGCGCAACAGGCTTCGCGGCCGGGGCGGGCGCGCCCTCGTCATCCTCGTCGCTGCTCGTGGCGGCGGGAGCCGACTTGCTCTTGAACAGAGCGGCAAAGAAACTCGGCTTGCTGCCGGAATCGTCGCCGGTGCCGCGGCGCTCGATGTCGGCCTTGGCCAGCTCATAGCCCTTCAGCGGCGTGCCGTCGGTCGGAACGTGGACCGTGCGGCCATCCGGGAACACGCGGGCGAGCTGGTCATGCGTCATGCGCGGCCAGTGCCGGATGCTGCCGGTATCCAGATGGACGAAGGGCGAGCCGGAGGTCGGATAGAAGCCGACGCCGCCGCGCTGCAGGCGCAGGCCGGCGAAGCGGATCTGCTCCAGCGGCACGCCCGGAATGTGGAAGTCCATCGCATGCCCCAGCATGTGCTGGCTGAAGCGCGCCACACCCGAAGAGCGGCGGCGGAGCATCGCGTTGGTGGCGGGGGAGCGGTAGGAGGAGATGATCTGGATCGGCTGCTTGCCGTCGACGTCGCGATAGACTTCCCAGAGGATGTCGAACAGGCGGCGGTCCATGACCGTCTCGTCCTGGGTCCGCCAGTCGCGCAGGAAGTGGTTGAGCTGCTTCAGCGCGGCCTCGTCGAAGCGGCCGTCGCGCTTGAAGGTGACGGTGAGGTCTTCGCCGGAATGGGTGTGGTGGAACGAGAGCGTCTTGGTCTCGTTCAGCGCAGCGGCGTCATGGACCGAGCCCGCGGCAGCAAGCAGCAGTGCGGAAGCGAGGCCGATCCGGGATCCGGCCTTCACTCCCGCATGGGACAACGACAGCACTGCGAATTTGCGTGCGAGACCAGTCAGCACGAATGAGCCCACCCAGTCGACGAGCGTTCAAAATGGACTCTCCCGGCAACCCCGTTAGCGCGCGAAAGAGGATGAACGCTTTCTTAAAGCGAGAAGGTTAATTCGAGGTTGACCTTCCCGACCCCAAACCAAGTCACAATACGAACCTAAGCGGTTCAGTGTGGCAAAAAAACGCCCGCTGCCGGAGTTCGGGTGGAGAATGGTTAACGTTAAACGACCCCATCCAGGGGGATGAGGTCGCTGATCTTACTAGAGAATTTCCGGCAAAGCCCTGTCGGGAGGCCTCAGCGGGTAAACACCCGCTGCTGCTGCGGCCGGCGGCCGACCGGAGCCGGCGGCGGGGTCGGGGCCCCGAACAGGCGCTCGAAGAAGTTCGGACCCGACGAGCCGAAGCTGCTGCCACCGTTGTTGGCGACCGCAACGCCCGAGGGCAGCGTCGTCGCCGGGCGCGAATAGCTCGGCTGGGAGTGTGCGACGACGTTCTCGAGATCCTTGCCGCGGCTGTTCTTCAGGATGTTGATCATGGTCGCGTCACGGCCATAGACGTCCTTGCGGATTTGCAGCTTGCCGCCATCGTCCACGAACGCGGTCTGATAGGTGATGTTGACCGGGATCGGCGTCGGGAATTTCAGGTCGATCTCGCTCTTGCCGTACATGCTGCGCACGCGCTCCGGCGTGTACTTCTCGTTCGGCATGGCGATGTTGAGCAGCACGGAGGCGTACTGATCCGGATTCTGCACGCGCATGCAGCCATGGCTGAAGGCGCGATCGTCCCTGGCGAACAGGTTCTTGTCCGGCGTGTCGTGCTGATAGACCAGGAACTTGTTCGGGAAGTTGAAGCGGATGCGGCCGAGCGCGTTGGCTTCACCGGGCGGCTGCGAGATGTGCACGGAGCCGTCGCGGTTCTGCTCGAGCTTGAGGCCCATGCGCTGGAGCACGGTCGGGTCCTGCTGAAGCGCCGGCAGGTATTCGTTGTAGACGATCGACGGCGGCACGTTCCAGGTCGGATTGACCGTGATGTATTTCATCGTCTCGGTGAGCAGCGGGGTCGCATGCGTGCCCGGCTTGCCGGTGACGACGCGAGTGGTCCAGACCTGCTGGCCACGCTGCATCACCTTCAGTGTGTAGTCAGGAATATTGAGGATGACATAGGCATCGCCCAGCGAGGGGACGCCGAGGTCGCGCGGCAGCCAGCGCCAGCGCTCCATGTTCACCAGCACAACGTCGATCTGCTTGTCGCGCTTCGGCGTGTTGATCGCCTTGACGGTCTTGTCGTCGAGGATGCCTGTTACCTTCATTTCGGCGCCGCTCTGGAATTTGCGCACGGCTTCGGCGACGGTGGCGTCATAGCGGGTGTCGCTGGCGTTCTCGGCGAGACCGAGCTTGGCGCGGAGCTGCGGCACGCGCGGATCGTCAACGACGATTTCAGCCTGCTTCTTGCCGGCCGGGGTGTATTTCAGCGCCGGACCGTCGGCGATCTCGATCACCGGGCCGCTGCCCTGGCCGCGCAGCTCGGCGAGCTTGGCCTTCAGCTCCTTGTAGAGCTTCTGCGGCGGGTTGTAGCCGTCGAGCGCTGCGGAGGCGTCGGCTGCGGTCGTGACCTTGGCGAGCACCTCGCTCGGATCGACCGGATGCTCGGGATAGAGGATGTCGCCGCTGACCTGCGACCAGTGCATGCGGCCGCTCTGGGCCTGGCGCGCATAGTCAAACATGCTGGCGGTGAGCTTCAGCTCGGCATCAGCGAGCGCATCGGGCGTCGTGGCGGCGGCGAAATCCGGCACCGGGTAGTCGGCGGGATTGAGGCCATCGGAGGCCGCATCCTTCAGCCGCGTGATCACGCCCTTGGCCGCAGCGGTCAGGCTGCCGGCCTGGGTCCAGACCGGCGCGAAGTCGCGTGCACCGTAAAACTTCTCGATCGCGGCGCGCTCGTTCTTGCGGTCGAAATGGCGCGAGGTCTTGGCGCCGATGATGTCCTTCAGCTTGTCGGCGACCGGCTGGTCGGCGGCGGGAACGTTGCTCGCGGCCTTCACCGGCTCGGCGGCCGGAGCCGCAGCGGGGGCCGCAGGCGCGGCCGGCGTTGCCGTCGCGGTGTCGGCCTTTGCCGGTTCGGATTTGGCAGGCTCGGTCTTCGCGGCCTCGGACTTGGCGGCCTCGGACTTCGCGGGCTCGGTCTTGGCGGGCTCGATCTTGGCGGTTTCGCTCTTCGGCGCCTCAGCTGCAGGCGTGGTGGCGACGTCGGAAGGCTTGGTCTCGACCTTGTCGGGGGCCGGTGCGGCTTCGGCCTTCACCGGTTCCTTGGCCGGCTCCTTTGCGGAGTCCTGAACCGTCGCCGTGGTGTCGAGCTTGATATCGGATGCGGTCGGGGGCGGGACGTTTGCGGGCTCGGGGCGCGGGATCGCGGCTTCGATCGCGAGTTCGGCGGCGCTGCTGCGCGCCTGATCCTGCGCCAGAGCCGAGCTGGCCGATACCGTGAGGAAGGTCGCCGCGACCGTCATCAAGACGCGGTCAAAGCCCGCACGGTGGTTCAAACAGTCACGCATTGTGTCGCACCCCTCGGGTGAACTGTCCCTCGTGGAACAGCTTCATTATCGCCTAATGAGCTTCGGGCTAAACTGCGCCGGCCGCTCGAAAGTTGCACGCCTGCACGCAACAATTCATACGCGGACGAACGAATCCTACGCAGACGATATACAGGCCCCGTTTGGGCGGCCAGCGCTACCCGGGACAACTCACGACAAACTGACTTCAAGAAAGCCCGTTTGCAACGGATTGTGCGGCTTTGGCAGACGCTTTTCCATGTGTCTGTCACTTCCAAGTCACGGTTCACGCCGCAGCCGGATTTTGCCGTAATGCGAAGGGCTTGCGGCGTCATCGCGACGCCAGGCAAACCTCCGTTCGCATGAGGCTCAGGGCGTCTCCTCACCGCTTTTGCCGCCATGTCCGGGAACCCCGGCTTCGTCGAGCTTGCGGTAGAGCGTGGACCGGCCGATCTTGAGGCGGCGGGCGACCTCGGACATCTGCCCCCGATAATGCGAGATCGCGAAGCGGATGATCTCGTTCTCCATGTCGTCCAGCGGGCGGACGTCGCCGGTGGGGGTCAGCATGGAAAGGGCCCCCGCCAGCGGCAGCGGCGCGATCGGTATTTCACCACCCGACACCACCGAGGGCGCCGCGATCGGCTCGAGCATCAGCGGCGCGGTCGGGATGTCGGTCTCGAGATGCGGCTGCGAGGTGAGCAGGGGGAAGTCGGCAAGGTCAAGCTGGTCGCCCTCGCTCATCACCACCGCGCGGTAGACCGCGTTTTCGAGCTGGCGGATGTTGCCGGGCCAGTCGAGCTGGGCGAGGTGCGCCACGGCCTCGCCGCTGATGCCGGTGATGAGGCGATTCTCCTCGGCGGCAAAGCGCGCCAGGAAATGCCGGAGCAGATACGGGATGTCCTCACGCCGCGCCCGCAGCGAGGGGATCGTCAGCGGCAGCACGTGGAGGCGATAGAACAGATCTTCGCGGAAATGGCCCTGCTTCACCCGCTCCAGCAGCCTGCGGTTGGTCGCGGAGATGATCCGGACGTCGACCTTCAACGGCTTGCGTCCGCCGACCGCTTCGACCGCGCCTTCCTGAAGTGCGCGCAGCAGCTTGACCTGTGCGGTGAGCGGCAGCTCGCTGACCTCGTCCAGGAACAGCGTGCCGCCATGAGCCTCGACGAACTTGCCGGTGTGCCGTTCGGTGGCGCCGGTGAAGGCGCCCTTCTCGTGGCCGAACAGGATCGACTCGACCAGATTGTCGGGGATCGCGCCGCAATTGACCGCGACGAACGGCTTCGCCTTGCGCTCGCCGCTGCCATGGATGGCGCGTGCGAACATCTCCTTGCCGACGCCGGACTCGCCCTCGATTAGCACAGGGATCGACGAGCCCGCGGCCTTCTGCGCGGCGCGCATCACGGCCGCCATCGCCTCGGCGCGGGTGATGATGTCGGAGAAAGTCAGCCGGCCCTCGCGGCTGTGACGGATGCGCTGCAACTCGCCCTTGAGCGCGGAGGCATTGAGTGCGTTGCGCAGAGAGACCTGGAGCCGCTCCAAGCCAACCGGCTTGACGACGAAATCGGCCGCGCCCGCGCGCATCGCCGAGATCACGTTGTCGATGCCGCCATGGGCGGTCTGCACGATGACGGGGACGCCGAGGCCGGCCTCGCGGATTTTCGCCAGCACGCCCATGCCGTCGAGGCCGGGCATCACGAGATCGAGGATGACGGCGTCGATCGCCGGTGCATCGGGGGCGGTGAGGGCGGCGATCGCGGCGTCGCCGGAGTCCACGACGACCGTCTCATAGCCGCATTTCTGCACCATGTTCTCGACCAGCCGGCGGGCTACTGCGTCGTCGTCGGCGATCAAAATACAGGCAGCCATGGTGTTCCCCGCACGCTACTACTATCTGTCTCGAATCGGGTCACTCTGGCCGAAGCCGATTAACGCACTCTTAAACCTTGATGCCCCCGCCCGCCGTTGCGCTTGTTGAACACAGGTTTCCCACACAATGAATTCGCGCTCCAAATCTGCTCTCAAGAAATCTGCCTCCAGCAAGCCCGCTCTCCGCAAGCCAAGCACCAGGAAATCCGCCGCCAAGGCAAAGTCCTCCAAATCTTTGCCCGCAAAGCCTGCGGGCAAGACCGGCAGGCTTCCGGAGTGGAACCTCGCCGACCTCTATTCCGGGATCGATGCGCCGGAAGTGGCGCGCGATCTCGAAAGGATGGACGCCGATTGCGTCGCGTTCGAGACCGACTACAGGGGCAAGCTCGCCACAGGGACAGCAAACGAAGATGGCGGAAAATGGCTCGCCGAGGCGGTGCGACGCTATGAGGCGATCGACGATCTCGCCGGCCGTCTCGGCTCCTATGCCGGCCTCGTCCATGCCGGCGACAGCGTTGATCCCAAGATTTCAAAGTTTTACGGCGATGTCTCGGAGCGGCTGACGGCGGCGTCCACGCATCTCCTGTTCTTCGCGCTCGAGCTCAACCGCGTCGATGACGATATTTTGAACCGCGCGATGCAGGCCGCCGAGCTCGCGCATTACCGCCCCTGGATCGAGGATCTGCGCAAGGAGAAGCCGTACCAGCTCGACGACAAGCTCGAGCAGCTCTTCCTGGAGAAGTCGCAAACCGGCTATTCCGCCTTCAACCGGCTGTTCGATCAGACCATCTCGGGCCTGCGCTTCAAGGTCGGCGCCAAAGAGCTCGCGATCGAGCCGACGCTCAATTTCCTGCAGGACCGTGACGGCACAAAGCGCAAGGCTGCGGCCGAAGCGCTGGCCAAAACCTTCAAGGCCAATGAACGCACCTTTGCGCTGATCACCAACACGCTCGCCAAGGACAAGGACATCTCCGACAATTGGCGCGGGTTCAAGGACGTCGCGGATTCTCGGCATCTGAGCAATCGCGTCGAGCGCGAGGTGGTGGACGCGCTGGTCGCCTCGGTGCGCGCGGCCTATCCAAAGCTGTCGCATCGCTACTATGCGTTGAAGGCGAAGTGGTTCGGCAAGAAGCGGCTGGCTTATTGGGACCGCAACGCGCCGCTGCCGTTCGCCGCGACCGGCGTCATCGGCTGGCCCGATGCGCGCAACATGGTGCTGACGGCCTATCGCGGCTTCTCGCCAAAAATGGCCGATATCGCCGAGCGCTTCTTCACCGATCGCTGGATCGACGCGCCGGTGCGTCCGGGCAAGGCGCCGGGCGCGTTCTCGCATCCGACCACGCCGTCGGCGCATCCTTACGTGCTGATGAACTACCAGGGCAAGCCGCGCGACGTGATGACGCTCGCGCATGAGCTCGGCCATGGCGTGCACCAGGTGCTGGCCGCGAAGAACGGCGCGCTGATGGCGCCGACGCCGCTGACGCTGGCCGAGACCGCGAGCGTGTTCGGCGAGATGCTGACCTTCCGGCGGCTGCTGGCGCAGACCAAGAGCGCCCGGCAGCGCCAGGCGCTGCTCGCCGGCAAGGTCGAGGACATGATCAACACCGTGGTGCGGCAGATCGCGTTCTATTCGTTCGAGCGCGCGGTCCACACCGAGCGCAAGAACGGCGAGCTCACCGCGACGCGGCTCGGCGAGATCTGGCTGTCGGTGCAGGGCGAGAGCCTCGGGCCGGCGATCGAGATCAAGGCGGGCTACGAGAACTACTGGATGTACATCCCGCACTTCATCCACTCGCCGTTCTACGTCTACGCCTATGCCTTCGGTGATTGTCTCGTGAACTCGCTCTACGCCGTCTACGAGAATGCGGCCGAGGGCTTTGCCGAGCGCTACCTCGACATGCTCGCCGCCGGCGGCACCAAGCATTATTCCGAGCTGCTGCGACCGTTCGGACTCGATGCCAAGGATCCCAAATTCTGGGACGGCGGTCTCTCGGTCATCGCCGGGATGATCGACGAGCTCGAGGCGATGGGCTGAGGCGAAGCGCGAGTTCCTTCCCGGCGCACGGAATGCGGGTGTCGCAAGTTTTTGTGGCCCCCAGTTCCATCCATGCGCGCGGGCGACCTTCGCGGCGGAGGCCGGCAATTTGCTACGTGCGATTGAACGTTCGCGCGGCCCGCAAGACTAACTCAACAGATACTCGAAAGATGATTTTCTACTATTGATTGTGGATTGATCGGTTTCTCCCTGGGGAGGCACCCATGCTCCATCAAGGGCCCGCCACGCCGGTTCCGATGGCGAGAAATGCTGCCGCCGTCGATCAGGAAACGCCCTGGTGCGAGAAGCACCATCAGATCGTCTGCGATGAGATCGAGGCGATCAACACCCGCCGCGAGCCGGAACGGCGCCTCGATGCCGATGGCCTGCAACCCTGCCAGTTGCTCGACGTCACAGGGCTTGCGTTGTCCGGCGGTGGCATTCGCTCGTCGGCCGTTTGCCTCGGCGTGCTCCAGGCACTGAACCACCACAACCTGATCGGCCGGATCGACTATCTCTCCACCGTGTCGGGCGGCGGCTATATCGGCACCTCGCTCAGCGCCACCATGACAACCGCACGGCGCTTTGTGTTCGGCGAGAGACCCGCCGGCGGAACCGTCACGTCCGCCGAGATCAGCGATACGCCGTCGGTCGGACACCTGCGCAACTATTCCAACTATCTGATCCCCGCCGGTGCCCGCGATCTTCTGACCGGAGTTGCGATCGTCGTGCGGGGACTGGTCGCCAATATCGGGTTGACGTTACCCATCGTGCTGCTGCTTGCCGCCGTCACCATCTGGTCGACGCCGCTACGGAGCTGCCTGACGGATGCGAACATCTTCGGCATCAGTCTCAACAACAGGTCGTTGTGCGAGCTGCATGATTTCAGCGACATCGATCGTTACGGTTTCAGCACATTCGGCCTGGTCGTCGCGCTGGTGATGTTCGCTTGCAGCGGGCTCGCCTATTTCACCTCCCGCTCGGTCCGCGGCAGCGGTCCCAGTGTCGTGTTCGCCTATATTGGCGGGATCGCGCTGTTGCTGGGCGTCGCGTGCGACTTCGCGAGGTTTCTCAAGGTCCAGCATTTTGCGCTGAGCCTGTCGATCGCAATCATCGGCGGCGTCCTGTTCTTCGGATGGGCGCTCAAGCAGTCGCTCGCGAGCCCCGGCAAGCGGCAGGAGTTCCGTTCGCACTGGCCGAGCATGGGCGCGACCTTCCTGGTGCTGCTGGCGGTGATCGCCTTCTTCGAGTTTCAACCCTTCATGCTGGAGCAGATGTTCGATGTCGCCGAGAGCAGCGCAATCGGTGGACCGGCTGCTGCGGTTGCGATCACCTGGATCAAGTCGCTCGCGGCGGTGGCTGCGCCAATCGGCGTCTTCGTCACCGCGTTCAGGCAGCAATTCGTGGAATTGCTGAAGGGCAACAGCGCATCCTCGCAATGGGGTTCGCTTGTGCTCGCGGTCGTCGCCAAGGTCGCGCTATGGATCGCGGGTCTTGCGCTTCCGCTCGTCATCTGGGTCGCATACCTCTATCTGTCCTATTGGGGCATCGCCAACGACCTGTTCGAGAGGTGTCCGTCCGTCATGGGCGCAACCTCCCAGCGAGAGTGCCTGGTCAATGCCAAATCGAACGCGCCGTCCGGAAGCCTCGCAGGCAGGATTCAGTTCGATGTCAGCAAGGGGACCTTGTCGGCGGAAATCACGCCGAAAGCCGCACCGCAGGTCGTGGCAGATGCCGAGCAGTTGACGCCGACCTGGCACACGCCCGCCTGGCTCCTGTTTCTGGCTCAGAAAGCGGGGCAGGTGGTTCAGGTGCGTTTTCCCAGCCTGTTCCAAGGGAACGCTTCGGAGCTCGCCTACTCCTACAGTCTGCACATGGTGATCCTCTACACGTTCGCCGGCGTGCTGCTGTTCGCCATCTCGTTCTGCCTGACGCCGAATGCGAACTCGTTGCACCGGCTCTATCGCGATCGCCTGAGCAAGGCCTTCCTGTTCGATCCGACGCGTTCGGCCGACGGGCGCGTCGCGCCCGTCGAAGCCAGTCTCGACCAGGGGCGCGATTTCAAGGCGCTCGACCGCATGAAGCTGACGGATCTCTACGCGGCTCCGGCCGCGACGGCCCGGACTCCAGGGCAGCCGGCTAAGCCGAAGCTGCACGCGCCCTATCAGCTCATCAATACGGCGCTGAATATTCAAGGCTCCGACTTTGCCAACCGGCGCGGACGCAACGCGGACTTCTTCGTGTTCTCCGCCCTGAACGTCGGCAGCGAGGCGACGGGCTATGCGCCCACCGCTCTGGTGCAGGACGACGAGCAAAGTCTCGATCTCGCCACCGCAATGGCGATTTCCGGAGCCGCGGCCTCCTCGAACATGGGTTCGAGCTCGATCAAGGCGCTGACGCCCACGCTTGCGCTCCTCAACGTCCGGCTCGGCTATTGGCTGAAGAACCCGCGTTACGTCGATGAGCGTGTCCGGCCGCAGCGCCGCTCCACGCCGATCTATTTCTGGTCGGAGATCTCGGGGCGCCTGTACGAGAACAGCGACAGCGTCTATCTGACGGACGGCGGTCATATCGAGAATCTCGGCGTCTACGAGCTGTTGCGCCGCCGCTGCAAGGTGATCATCGCGGTCGATGCGGAAGCCGATGCGCCGATGAATTTCGGTTCCCTGATGACGTTGCAGCGTTACGCCCGCATCGATCTCGGCGTCCGCATCGACCTGCCATGGACGCCGATTCGCGAGCGCACGCGTGCGCTGATGGCGCGCAATGCCGACAAGGCGGGTGATCCCGGCGCGGCCGACGAGCGCGACGACATTGCCCGAGACCACGTCCACGTCGCGATCGGCACCATCGACTATGGAGGCGACGAGCAGGGTTATCTCGTTTACGTCAAATCGTCGCTCAATGGCGACGAGAACGACTACATCCGGGACTACGCGCGGCGAAACGACCGCTTCCCGCACGAGACCACGGGTGACCAGTTCTTCTCGGAGGAGCAGTTCGAGGTCTACCGCGCGCTGGGCTTCCACATGGCGCACGGTTTCCTGTCCGGGGACAATCCGGTCGCGGTCGGGGCCGGCGTCGATCCGCATATGGCCCGATTCACTGAAGCGGGCGAGCCGGCGATCGACGCGGTCCGCGAGGCGCTCGGTCTTCCGGTACCTCGGCGGCAAACTGCGAGCGTCACCGCCACGATGATCGATCAGGGCTGAGCAGCGCGACAGCCGGATTCCCGGCAATCGGAATTCCAAATCACCTGATTTGCCCGAAAACCGGCCATCGGTGCCGTTGCCCTGCCCGAAGGTTTGCGGTATCCCAGCCCAAGAATTCGACTTTCGACTGGGGACAATACATGGCTGACCATAGCGAAGTGGCGTACACCACCGCCGACGGCAACGACTACGTTGCCCACGAGCAGACCTATGAGGGCTTCATCAAGCTGGTGAAGTACGGCACGGCCTCGGTCGCGCTCATCGTGATCCTGATGGCGATCTTCCTGACCTGACCTATCGGCAGCTGCACACGTCAGCAGCAGCTGCCGCCTACAAAACTTGCATCCAAGCCGGTCTCAAAACCGGTATCGAACGCTGCGGGAGTAACGCTTAAGTTTGCGCGCGCGCTGTCCCGCGTCGCCGGAGGGCCTATGAAGATCGCCGTTGCCAAGGAAATCGATCCGTCGGAGCCGCGTGTTGCCGCTTCGCCTGATACGGTGAAGAAGTTCAAGGCGTTGGGCGCCGAGATCGCCGTCGAGCCGGGCGCCGGCCTCAAATCGGGCCTGCCGGATTCCGAATTCACCGCCGTGGGCGCCACCGTCAGCGCCGATGCGCTGAAGGACGCCGACATCATCATCAAGGTGAAGCGTCCCGAAGCCTCCGAGCTCGCACAGTACAAGCGCGGTGCGCTCGTCATCGCCATCATGGACCCCTACGGCAACGAGGCCGCGCTGAAGACGATCGCCGATTCCGGCGTCTCCGCCTTCGCGATGGAACTGATGCCGCGCATCACCCGTGCGCAGGTGATGGACGTGCTGTCGTCGCAGGCGAACCTTGCCGGCTACCGCGCCGTGATCGAGGGGGCCGAGGCCTTCGGCCGCGCCTTCCCGATGATGATGACCGCCGCCGGCACCGTGCCCGCCGCAAAGGTGTTCGTGATGGGCGTCGGCGTTGCCGGCCTCCAGGCGATCGCGACCGCGCGCCGTCTCGGCGCCATCGTCACCGCGACCGACGTGCGGCCCGCGACGAAAGAGCAGGTGGAATCGCTCGGTGCGAAGTTCCTCGCCGTCGAGGACGAGGAGTTCAAGAACGCGCAGACCGCCGGCGGCTACGCCAAGGAAATGTCCAAGGAGTACCAGGCCAAGCAGGCCGCGCTCACCGCCGAGCACATCAAGAAGCAGGACATCGTCATCACCACTGCGCTCATTCCGGGCCGGCCGGCGCCGAAGCTCATCAGTGCTGAAATGGTCAAGTCGATGAAGCCGGGGTCGGTGCTGGTCGATCTCGCCGTCGAGCGCGGCGGCAATGTCGAGGGCGCAAGGCCGGGCGAGGTCGCCGACGTCGATGGCATCAAGATCGTCGGCTACACCAACGTCGCCGGCCGCGTCGCGGCCTCGGCCTCCAGCCTCTACGCGCGCAATTTGTTCAATTTCATCGAGACCATGGTCGACAAGACAGAGAAGAAGCTCGCCGTGAACTGGGACGACGAGCTCGTCAAGGCCACCGCCCTGACCAAGGACGGCGCGGTGATCCACCCGAACTTCCAGCCGAAGGTTTAAGGAGAGCCGCCATGGAGCATGCAGCACAGGTCGTCGACCCCTTCATCTTTCGGCTGTCGATCTTCGTCCTCGCCGTCTTCGTCGGTTATTTCGTGGTGTGGTCGGTGACGCCGGCGCTGCACACGCCGCTGATGAGCGTGACCAACGCGATCTCCTCGGTGATCGTGGTCGGCGCGCTGCTCGCCGGCGGCGTCGCCAATGTCTCGAGCGGCTCGGGCTGGGCACGCGCCTTCGGCTTCGTCGCGCTGATCTTCGCCTGCATCAACATCTTCGGCGGCTTCCTTGTCACCCAGCGCATGCTGGCGATGTACAAGAAGAAGTCGAAGTAAGCGGCCACCTCGGGCTGATGGGATCAATGGGGACCTGAGATGAGCGCCAACCTCTCTGCATTTTTGTATCTCGTGGCGGGAGTGCTGTTCATCCTGTCGCTACGCGGGCTGTCGAGCCCGGCTTCGTCGCGCCAGGGCAATCTGTTCGGCATGATCGGCATGGCGATCGCGGTCGCCACCACGCTCGCCAACCATCCGCCGGCAGACGGCCTCGCCTGGGTGCTCGTCATCGTCGGCATCGCCATCGGTGCCGCGATCGGTGCGGTGATTGCCCGCCGCGTGCCGATGACCTCGATGCCGGAACTGGTCGCCGCCTTCCACTCGCTGGTCGGCATGGCCGCGGTGCTGGTCGCCGCCGGTGCGTTCTACGCGCCGGAAGCCTTCGACATCGGCACCCCCGGCAACATCCATCCGCAGAGCCTGGTCGAGATGTCGCTCGGCGTCGCCATCGGCGCGCTGACCTTCACCGGCTCGGTGATCGCGTTCCTGAAGCTGTCCGCGCGCATGAGCGGCGCGCCGATCATCCTGCCGTTCCGCCACGCCATCAATATCGTGCTCGCAGTTCTGCTCGTCGTCTTCATCGTCGGGCTGGTGATGTCGGGCAGCGCGCTGGACTTCTGGCTGATCGTCATCATCGCGCTGGCGCTCGGCGTGCTCATGATCATCCCGATCGGCGGCGCCGACATGCCGGTCGTGATCTCGATGCTGAACTCCTATTCCGGCTGGGCCGCGGCCGGCATCGGCTTCACGCTGGGCAATTCCGCGCTGATCATCACCGGCGCGCTGGTCGGCTCGTCGGGTGCGATCCTGTCCTACATCATGTGCCACGCGATGAACCGGTCCTTCATCTCGGTCATCCTCGGCGGCTTCGGCGGCGAGACCGCCGCGGCCGGCGCTGGCGGCGGCGAGCAGAAGCCCGCCAAGCTCGGTTCGGCCGACGACGCCGCCTTCATCATGAAGAACGCGCAGAAGGTCATCATCGTGCCCGGCTACGGCATGGCAGTGGCGCAGGCCCAGCACGCGCTGCGCGAAATGGGCGACATCCTGAAGAAGGAAGGCGTCGAGGTGAAGTACGCCATTCATCCGGTCGCGGGCCGCATGCCCGGCCACATGAACGTGCTGCTCGCCGAGGCCAACGTCCCCTACGACGAGGTGTTCGAGCTTGAGGACATCAATTCCGAATTCGCGCAGGCCGACATCGCCTTCGTGATCGGCGCCAACGACGTCACCAACCCGGCGGCCGAAGAGGACAAGACCTCGCCGATCTACGGCATGCCCGTCCTCCAGGTCTGGAAGGCCGGCACCGTGATGTTCATCAAGCGCTCGCTCGCCTCGGGCTATGCCGGTATCGACAATCCGCTGTTCTATCGCGACAACACCATGATGCTGCTCGGCGACGCCAAGAAGGTCACCGAGAACATCGTCAAGGCGATGTAGCGCGGGAAGGCGAGCGGACCGTGGCCCTGAACAAGGAGTGGCACCGGTCCCATCGCATGCCACCGAAGGCGACACGCGAGCAGCGTGTCGCATGGCACGTCGCCCATGCGGCGGCGTGCGGCTGCCGCGAGATTCCCTTGGGCATCCGGCCGAACGTCCTCAAGCTGCTCAAGAGCCGCCGCAAGTCCTGAACTCCGGAATGGCGGGCCGCGATGACATTCCTGAAATGGACCGCCACCATCCTTGCGGCCGGCTACCTCGCCGGTCTCGTCCTGCTGTTTGCCAAACAGCGCGCCATGCTGTTTCCGATACCGACGGCCGAGCGCACGGCGCCCGCTGCCGCGGGACTTCCAGACGCCGAAGAGCATGTCCTGACGACGTCTGACGGCGAGAAGGTCATCGTCTGGCACGTGCCGCCAAAGCCTGGCCGTGCCGTGGTGTTGTTCTTCCACGGCAACGGCGATTCTCTCGCCGGCCTTGCCGGCCGCTTCAAGGCGATCACGGCTGACGGCACCGGTCTTGTCGCGCTGTCCTATCGCGGTTACGCGGGCTCCAGCGGCGCACCGGGCGAAGATGGCCTGCTGCGCGATGGCGCGGCTGCGTACGCGTTCGCGACGGCGCGTTATGACGCCCGGCGCCTCGTCGCCTGGGGCTTCTCGCTCGGGACCGGCGTTGCAGTCGCCATCGCCTCCGAACATCCGGTTGGGAAGCTGATCCTCGAGGCGCCCTATACGTCGATCGCCGACGTCGCCGCCGCGCATTTCTGGTTCGCTCCGGTTCGCCTCCTGATCCGCGACCCCTTCCACTCGGATGAGCGCATCGCACGCGTCACGGCGCCGCTCCTGATCATGCATGGCGCGCAGGACCAGACCATCCCGATCGCATTCGGCGAGAAATTGTTTGCGCTGGCCCGCGAGCCGAAGCAGTTCGTCCGCATTCCCGGCGGCGGGCACGACGATCTCGGCAGCTTTGGCGCCATCGAGATCGCGCGAAACTTCATCAATGGGTCCTGAGGGCTGACGGACGCGATCTTCTCGCGCATAATCGGTCTCCCATTTGAAGGAATCGCCAGCATGAGCGCACACGGACCGATGCCGCGGTCGTCCTGGATCTTCCCCGCTCTTGCGGTGCTGCTGTTCCTGATCGTGACCGCGACCGGCTACAGCTTTACGCTAACGGCGGGCGGAGCCCTGTTCGCGATCGTGCTGCTGGTGATCCTGTTCGGCACCGTGTTCGCGGCCGTTCATCATTCCGAGGTGATCGCGGAGCGCATCGGCGAGCCCTACGGCACGCTGCTGCTCACGCTGGCGGTGACCATCATCGAGGTCGCGCTGATCACCACGATCATGCTGGGCGACAAGCCGGCTCCGGAGCTCGCCCGCGATACCGTGTTCGCCGTCGTGATGATCGTCTGCAACGGCCTCGTCGGCCTCTGCGTCTTCATCGGCGGCATGCGCTATCGCGAGCAGGGCTTTCAGGTTTCGGGCGCCAACGTCTATCTCAGCGTGCTGATTGCGATGGCAACCATCACCCTGATCATGCCCAACTACACGCTGACGACGCCGGGCCCGATCTATTCGACGCTCCAGCTCGGCTTCGTCGATCTCGCAACGATCGTGCTCTACGGCGTGTTCCTCTACACCCAGACCGTCCTGCACAAGGACTACTTCGTCCACGAGAGGGCGGACGGCGAGGGCGGGGAGGCGCATTTGTCGGGCAGAATGCTGGTGCTCAGCATCGTGCTGCTGCTGATCTCGCTGCTGGCGGTCGTCCTCCTCGCCAAGAAGTTCTCGCTGGTGGTGGACGCGGTCGCCGTTCAGATCGGCGCCCCGCCGGCGTTCGCGGGCCTCCTCGTCGCCCTCCTGATCCTGATGCCGGAGGGTGTCTCGGCGATTGCGGCGGCGCGCAAGAACGACCTCCAGAAGAGCATCAACCTGGCGCTCGGGTCCTCGCTCGCAACCATCGGCCTGACCATTCCGGCGGTCGGGATCGCCACCTACCTGCTCGACCAGCCGCTCGTGCTGGGCCTGAACCCGGCGAACACCGCACTCCTGTTCCTGACATTCTTGTTGAGCATGCTGACCTTCGGCACCGGCAGGACCAATGTCCTGTTCGGGCTGGTCCATATGGTGGTATTTGCCGTCTACGTGTTCATGGTTTTCGTGCCGTAGAAGGAAATTCCCGATGCTTGCCGCCAAATCCGAGGTTCAGGTCGACAACGAGCAGGTCCGGGTGACCGAGTGGCGGCTCGCCCCGGGCAGCGCGACCGGGCATCACACCCACGGCATGGACTATGTCATTGTTCCCGTCGTCGCCGGCGAGATGACCATCGTGGCGCCCGGCGGCGAGCGTTCCAAGGCGCAGCTCGCGGCCGGAAAATCTTACTTTCGCAAGGCCGGCGTCCAACACGACGTACTTAACGAAACCTCAACCGAGATCGTGTTCCTTGAGATCGAGCTGAAGCCGTAAGGCGGGCGAACCCTTTGCCATCGATCCGTCGCAGTTGATCCCTTACAATGCCCCAAAGTTCCCGCATCTGATCGCGCGGGGAGTGGCCGAGAAATGCTGAAATACCTCGCTAAAATCTCGATGGATATTCTCCCCTCGGTGCTCGCGACGATCATCGGGGCGTACATCGTTAACCACTACATCAACGCCAAGCCGGCGGCCGATGCCCCCGCGGCCGTGGTGGCGCCTGCCGATGCCGGCAAGAGCGGCAAGCCCTCCGATGTGGCCAACCTCCCGGCGCCCGGCGTCAAGGCCAAAGGCGTCTCCGAGAAGAGCGTGACCGACAAGGCGGCGGCCGAGAAGCCGGCCGACAAATCCGGCGAACACCCGGCCGAGACCAAGGCCGCGGACGTTGCTCCCGCCGAGGCCGGCCCGCGCGGCCGCAACCCGGCGCGTGAGAAGGCGGCCGCCAAGTCCGCTCCGGCTGTCACGGCTCCCGCCACCACCCCGGTGGTCGAGGCCAATTCGGCACCGGCGTCCCCGGCTGCGACGCCCGACGCCAACGATCTCGCGCGCGCCGCGATCGAGCGCCTGCGCAAGTCGCCTGAGGGCAAGGCCGCCGAGGCCAGATCTTCCGAAACCAAGTCTTCCGAGAGCAAGCCTTCCGAAGCCCGGCCGGCTGAAACCAAGTCGGTCGAGAGATCGCTGGAGCCTGCGGTTCGGGAAGCCTCCCGCACCCCGGAAGCCCCGCGCGTCATTCCTGCTGAGCCGTCCGCGCTCCGTCCGCTGCCGCCGCCGATCACGGTGTCGACGCCTTCGTCCGAAGCCTATGGCAATGGCGGCGCGTCGCCGGTCAATCCGCCCTACACCGCCTCGATCGGCAACGACGATCCGAACCGGATGACGCCGCCGGCCGACATTCCGGTGCCGGTGATCGCGCCGCCACTCGACCTGCGTGCCGATGCCGGCGCGACCATGCCGCGGCCGAAGAAGACCAATGTCGCCGACGAGATGCTGTCGGGCATGAAGTCGATGTTCCACTCCGTCCTGCCGAAGAGCGCCACCCCCGATTAAGGCGGTGGCTGGGAGCGTCTTCGAGCGACGTGGACATCGCTTCGCGTGAAGAAAACGCGTCAAAACGAGCAGCTCTAGCCGCGCTGTCAGCCGCCGACGCGGGCGAGACCGCTGCGGGCGGTATCGTCGCGTGGACGTAGCGCGACCGCCTTGTTGTAGGATGTGGCCGCCTTGGCCTTGTCACCCAGCCGCTCATAGGCCTGTCCGCGCGTGGTCCACACCTGCGCGTTGTGCGGATCGACCTCGGAGGCCTCATCGAGATCGGCCGCCGCTTCCTTGACCTTGCCGATGGCGAGATAGCTGATGGCGCGGCCGAGCAACGGCTCGACCTTTTGCGGATTGAGCCCGTTGGCGGCGCTGAAATCGGCGATGGCGAAATTATGCTCGTTGTTGCCCTGATAGATCAGGGCGCGACCATAAAGTGCCTGTGCGTTGTAGGGATCGAGTGCGACGGCCCGGTTGAACTCGTCCAGCGCGCCAGCCGTCTCCCCCGCCTTTGCCAGGGTCTGGCCTTTTGCGGTGTGAGCCTGGGCCTCGCTGACATTGCCGGCGCTGACCGCGCTGTCGGCGGCCGTCGCAGCCGCCTTGGGCGCCTCCTGCGGCTTCTCCTTCTCGGGCATCATGGAGCCGAGGTCGAAGGAGCAGCCGCACAGCACGATCCCCATCAAGCCGAGCGCGAACGGCTGTCGCCAGATCTGGCGTAGCCGCGCCAAGCGGCGTTCGGGGAAAGGGGAGGCCATCTACGGTTCGCTCGCGCTGGTGCCGCATCGGTAGTGCCCCCGTCCCAGAGAAGGCACCGCTCACAAAACAATAACGCGGGCCAAGGGCCCGCGTCATCGAAAACTGAAGTCTTGGAAAACTGAAGTCTTGCAAGTCAGGCGGAATCAGCGCGGTCCGCGCGGACCTGCACCTGCACCCGGGCCGCTGCGGCCGCCACGATCACCGCCGGGACCGGCGCCGAACACCGGCTTCGGCTTCATCGGCAGCAGGCCTTCGCGCTGCAGCTTCTTGCGAGCCAGCTTGCGCGCGCGGCGCACGGCCTCGGCCTTTTCACGGGCCTTCTTCTCGGAGGGCTTCTCGTAATGACCGCGGAGCTTCATCTCGCGGAAAATTCCCTCGCGCTGCATCTTCTTCTTCAGCGCCTTGAGGGCTTGATCGACATTGTTATCGCGAACGAGAACCTGCACGCGGCATCCTCTTCAGTGGATCGGATTTGAATTCTGGTAAGTCAAAGGGGATGGCGAAACGCACAAGCCCTTAACCTTGAGGGCGCGGATGTATCAGACAAAACCCGCGATGTCCACCTGCCAAGCAGGTTTTCGGGCCAAGTTCAGCCATTAAATAAGGCGAAAATACCTCCGTGCGGCCCCGATTTGGGTGATTCGGCGCCAAGGGTGGGGCAGTTCCCGGAGCTTTGCTCCGGAAATTCCTGGAATTAGGGGAGACGTCACATGGATATGAAGAAATACGCTGCCGAGGCGATCGGCACATTCTGGCTCACATTCGCAGGCTGCGGCAGCGCGGTGATCGCCGCCGGCTTTCCGCAGGTCGGAATCGGCCTGGTCGGCGTGTCCCTTGCGTTCGGCTTAAGCGTCGTCACCATGGCCTATGCGATCGGGCACATCTCGGGCTGCCACCTCAACCCGGCCGTCACCGTCGGGCTTGCCGCCGGAGGACGCTTCCCGGCGGGACAGATCCTGCCTTACGTGATCGCACAGGTCTGCGGCGCGATCGTTGCCGCCCAGCTGCTTTACATAATCGCCAGCGGTGCTCCCGGATTCGACGTCAGCAAGGGTTTTGCGTCGAACGGCTACGACGCGCATTCGCCCGGCCAGTACAGCCTGATCGCCTGCTTCGTCACCGAGGTGGTGATGACCATGATGTTCCTGTTCGTCATCATGGGCGCCACCCATGGCCGCGCGCCCGCAGGCTTCGCCCCGCTCGCGATCGGGCTCGCGCTGGTGATGATCCATCTCGTCAGCATCCCCGTCACCAATACGTCGGTGAACCCGGCGCGCAGCACGGGGCCCGCACTGTTCGTCGGCGGCTGGGCACTGGCGCAGCTCTGGCTGTTCTGGGTCGCGCCGCTGATCGGCGGCGCGCTGGGCGGGGTGCTCTATCGCTGGCTCAGCGAGGAGCCCTCTGGCGTCGTCGCGGGCGTGAAGACGGCCTGATCGAAAGGCGGGATTGCGGCATGCGCCGCGGTCCCGCTACTTGCCCTTCGTCGGCCTGACTTCGGTGACGTGGCCCATCTTGCGGCCGGGGCGCGGTGCGCCCTTGCCGTAGATGTGCACGGTCGCGCCCGGCACGCTCAGCCACTTCTCGTAATCGTTGATCTCGTCGCCGATCAGATTGGTCATGGTGACGATTTCGCCGTGGCGCACGGCCTTGCCGAGCGGCCAGCCGGCAATGGCGCGGATGTGCTGCTCGAACTGCGAGACCGAGGCGCCGTCGAGCGTCCAGTGTCCGGAATTGTGCACGCGCGGGGCGATCTCGTTGACCAGCACCTTCGGCCCGGTGCCGTTGGCGAGCACGAACATCTCCACCGCGAGCACGCCGACATAATCGAGCGCGCCGGCGATCTTGCCGGCGATGCTGCGCGCTTCTTCCGCGAGCGCATCCGGAATCTGTGCGGGGGCGCGGGATATCTTCAGAATGTGGTCGCGGTGCTCGTTCTCGGTGACGTCGAAGCACTCGACCTGGCCCGTCGCCGAGCGCGCGGCGATCACGGAGATCTCGCGCTCGTACGGGATGAAGGCTTCGAGGATCGCCGATTTGGTGGCGAGGCTGGTCCACACCTTGGCGATGTCGTCGCCCTCGCGGATGATGGCCTGGCCCTTGCCGTCGTAGCCGAAGCGGCGGGTTTTCAGCACCGCAGGGAGGCCGATCCTGACGATCGCCTCGCGCAGCGAGGAGACCGAGGTGACGTCGGCATAGGCTGCGGTGCCGATGCCGAGCTTCGTCACGAAATCCTTCTCGGCGAGCCGGTCCTGGGTGGTCTCGAGGATCTTGCGGTTGGGCAGCACCGGGCGGCGCGCGTCCAGCACCATCGCGGCGGCAGACGGCACGTTCTCGAATTCGTAGGTGATGACGTCGACGTCGTTGGCGAACAGCTCGAGCGCTTCGACGTCGGCATATTCGGCGCAGGTCGCGTTCAGCACGACGTCGAAGGCGGGCGAGTCCGGATCGGGCGAGAATACCTGGCAGCGCAGGCCGAGTCGCGCCGCAGCCATGGCCAGCATCCGCCCCAATTGTCCGCCGCCGAGGATTCCGATGGTGTCGCCGGGCTTCAGCTTCACCTGCTTTGCGTCAGTCACGCCTTGTCCTCCGGGCGCTCCGCAACCGCCTCGGTCTGTGCCTTGCGCCAGGCGGCGAGGCGGTCGGACAGGGCCGGGTCGGACAATGCGAGCACTGAAGCTGCAAGCAGCGCCGCGTTGATCGCGCCGGCCTTGCCGATGGCGAGGGTGCCGACCGGGATGCCCGCGGGCATCTGCACGATCGAATAGAGCGAATCGATGCCCTTGAGCGTCCTGGATTCGACGGGAACGCCGAACACGGGCAGTTCCGTCAGCGCCGCCGCCATGCCGGGCAGATGCGCAGCGCCACCCGCGCCGGCGATGATGACCTTGTAGCCTGCCGCCTTGGCACCCTTGGCGAATGCAAACAGCCGGTCGGGGGTGCGGTGTGCCGAAACGATGCGGGTATCGGCGGCAACGCCGAGCGCTGCGAGCGTGTCGGCGGCATGCCGCATCGTCTCCCAGTCCGACTGGCTTCCCATGATGATGGCGATCGGCGCGGTCATGACGTCAATTGTGCTCGGAAAACAGAAAGATAGGCCAGATTAACGGTTCCGGCCGGTGGCTCGCAAGGCGGTGGCAAGGAGAAGGGAATGCACTATCCTGTCTTGGTGAATCCCCGCAAGCCTTCATTGAGCAGGATGCCCATGAAGAAACCAAAAAGGGCAAGCGCTGCGAAGGCCAAAAAGGGCCGGAAAGCCAGCGCCAGCCGCTCCAAAGCCGCCCCCAGGCGGCTGGCGAAGCGCTCGGCCAAGCCGGCGCGGCGCGGAGCGTCGGCCGCCGACGACACCAGGGCGACCATCCGCGGCTTGCGGAGCAAGCTCAAGGAGGCGGAGCGGCGGGTTGTGGAACTGGAAGCTGCGGCCGACACCGATTTCCTGCTCGAGATTCCGAACCGGCGCGGCTTCGAGCGCGAGCTCGCGCGCGCCATCGCCTACATGAAGCGCTACCGCGCCAGCGGCGCGCTGATCGTCCTCGACGTCGATCGCCTGAAGCCGATCAACGATTCCTTCGGCCATGCCGCCGGAGACGAGGTGCTCAAGGCGATTGCGGCCACCCTGACGCGGCAGGTCCGCGCCTCGGACGTGGTCGGCCGGCTTGGCGGCGACGAGTTCGCGCTGCTGCTCTGGAATCTCAGCGAGACCGACGCCAAGGCGAAGGCCGCGACCTTCGAGCAGGCGATCGACGAATTGTCGTTTGCCTTTCGCGGTCAGCGCGTGACCGCGGGCGCCTCCGCAGGTGTCGCGCTGCTGGGGGCGCAGTCCGATGCAGGCCGCGCGCTGGAGGAGGCTGATGCCGCCATGTATGTGCGCAAGGCGCACCGGCGGCACGAGCCGCTGATCAGGCTGGTCAGCAACTAGGGCACGATCTTCGCGACAAATGCGGACCGCGTTGCGCGGAGATCATGCTCAAGCAACAACCCTTACAGCGTGGCCAGATCTTCCGGCACGTTGCCGAATTTGCGCAGCAGCGTGGCGTCGCCGAATTCGCCGGTCATGGGATCGCCGCTGCGGCTGAACGCAACCGCGCCGATATGGCCGGCACCGTGCGCCAGGATCTCGGCGCGCCGCAACGCGGCCGCCGAGCTCTGGCATTCCTCCGCGGCGCCCGCGACAGGCGATCCGTCGGCATCGATCAGGAAGGGCATTGCAACGTAGTAGGTCACATCCGACATGGCGTTGCTCCGATGTTGAACTCAGGCGGCGCTGCTGTTGCTCCGCACCTTGCTGCGTGCGGTCTCGGGAATGCAGCCGGCTGAAATCGCCGCCTGTAATTCTTCCAGCTCTGCTTCCAGATATTCGTTGGCCATGATCAGCGCCTTGATGGTGCTGCGCAGATTGCCGTCGCACATCGCGATCGCCTGGTCGCAGGCCTGTTCATAATGGCTGTTGTCGAGAAGGGCGGTTGCCGACATCTGCGTTGTCCTCGGGGGTTTCCTGGGCGTTTCCTGGGGCGGTGGGATGCCCAAATGTTCCTATTTTGTTCTTTTCGAGTCAAGCGGATTCGGATGCGGCGAGCTGCCACGAAAAGGGCCTCGCGGATCAGGCGATGATGTCCGGCGTGATCTGGTCTTCGATGAACGCGATACGGTCGCGCAACAACAGCTTGCGCTTCTTCAACCGTTGTAACCGCAACAGGTCGGGGGCAGGCGATTGATGCATCGCATCGATCGCGGCGTCGAGATCTCGGTGTTCTTGCTGCAACCGGGTGAGCTCGGCTTCGAGCTCACGCTCGTCTTCATTGGTCATGTTCGCGGTGGCCGAAAACCCGATGGGCGTGAGATTCAAGGCTGTGGATGCCCTGTGGAAATTATCGTCCTTGCGCGCCGTGATCGCAAGCGATCTCGGGCCGCCGCTCACCGAACTCTCGCAAGATATTTCGACGATTCGTTGCGGCGTTGCGCAAGCACATTGATATCATGGATTTTTCCAGCGTGGTTCCTTACTCACGATTCGTTACATATGAATTTTCAAAAATGACGCTGCGACGACGGATACATATCGACAGAACGAATCGGTGATGTACACTTGTTTGTCCGGATCGAATCCAAGGTTTCCCCCTACCGAGGAGGTTTCGAATGACAATTCAGGCACATCTGGTTGAATTGGAACGGAAGCACAAAACGCTCGAAAACGAATTGCACGAAGCTCTCGTGCACCTTTCAACAGACGACCTGCAAATTGTTGAGTTGAAGCGACGGAAGTTGATGGTCAAGGACCAGATCGAGCGTTTGAAGCACACCGGCGACACGCTCCACTAGTAACCCCTGTAACAGTGTAGAGTTGAACTTACCCTTTCATGCAGGGGTGAGAGCTATTGTGCTCATCCCTGCATGAAGGTGCGCAGCGTGCAAAGTTATTTGCGCGGCGCTTGGAGCCTTTCCGCTCCGATGGAAAATCCCCTAGATGCCTGCGAGCTCAGCGACGTGATCCGCGATCGCGAGCGATGACGTCAGTCCCGGCGATTCGATGCCGAACAGGTTGATCAGGCCTTCGACGCCGTGATCGCGCGGGCCCTGCATCAGAAAATCCTGCGTGGCCACCGCCGGCGGCACGATCTTCGGGCGAATGCCTGAATAGCTCGGCATCAGCGCGCCGTCGGGCAGCGTCGGCCAGTATCTCCGGATCGCCGGATAGAAGCGCTCGGCGCGTGATGGATCGACCTCGTAATTGATCGTCTCGATCCACTCGACGTCGGGGCCGAAGCGTGCCTGCCCGGCCATGTCCAGCGTCAGGTGCACGCCGAGCCCGCCAGGCTCGGGCACCGGATAGATCAGGTGCGAGAACGGTGCCCTGGCGTTGCAGCTGAAATAGTTTCCCTTGGCGAGATAGGCCGGTGGAATCCGGTCGATCGGCATGCCGTCGATGTGGCGTGCGACCGTTGTCGCCGAGAGCCCGGCGGCGTTGACGAGCAGGCCGCATTGCAGCGTCATCGGCGCTTCGCCGCCGGCCTCGATCTCGATCACATCGCCGGCTGCCTTGGCGCGGACCAGCGGGGTGTGAAATGCAAAGGCCGCGCCGGCTGCCTCGGCCTCGCCGCGCAGCGAGAGCATGTAGGCGTGGCTGTCGATGATGCCGGTCGATGGCGAGAGCAGCGCGGCGTCGCAGGCGAGCGCCGGCTCCAGCGCGCGCGCGGCCTCGCCAGTGAGCAGCTGCATGTCGAGCACGCCATTGGCCTCGGCATGCGCCTTGATCGATTGCAGCTTCTCGGTCTCCTTGGCGCTGGTCGCGACGATCAGCTTGCCGCAATTCTTGTGCGGGATGCCGCGCTCGCCGCAGTAGCGATACAGCGCATGCTTGCCGCTGACGCACATGCGCGCCATCCAGCTCCCGGCGCGGTAATAGATCCCGGCATGGATCACCTCGCTGTTGCGCGAGGAGGTGATGGTGCCGATGGCCTCGGCTTCCTCGAGCACGATCACCTCGCGCCCGGTCTGGGCAAGCTTTCGAGCCACCGCGAGCCCGACCACGCCGGCTCCGATGACGACGCAGTCGACCCTATCCATGGTTGTGCAGTGTATCCATTGAAAGTATCGGTGGCATCAGGCCTGAGAACCACGGCACCGGGCCGTTTTCCATTAAGGAAGCATTTATCATGTCAGGGCAATTGCCGTATTTGGCGTCACATTTTTCTGTTGCGCGTACAGGCGTTTACCCGATCCAAACCCGTGAAGCCAGACAATCCGACGTTGAAAGCGCGGGTGGCTGATGGCTGAGAAGAACTGGCACGTGGGCAGCACGCTTCCGATTGCTGTGCAGGCCGTCGTGTGCCTGGGCAGCGCGGTCGCGCCTGCGCGCGCCTTTGCGCTCTCGGACAGCTTCGCGCCACCAGGCAAGCTCGATCCCAATTTGGTCTGGGAAGCGCTGATCGGCGGCATCGTCGTCTGTGCGTTCCTGGCCGCCATCGCGCTGTGGATCCATTCCTCGCTGCGCCGCACCAAGCGCTTGCAGCTGCGGCGCAACGCCTTCGTCTCCTCCGCCATGAACAATCTCAACCAGGGCGTGGTGATGACGGATGCGCAACGACGCATCATGTTCTGCAACGACCGCTATCTCGAGATCTACGGCCTGGCGCGCTCGGATCTGTGGACCGGGATGACCGGCTACGACATCCTCGAACTCAGGCGCAAGCGCGACGTCCTCGGCGGTGTCTCCGACGATGAGTTCTACGAGAAGGCGGCGAGCCCCAACGGCCTGATCACCGAACTGCCTGATGGCCGCGCCATCCTGGTGAAATATTTCGTGTTGCCGAACGGCGGCTCGGTCGCGACGCATCTGGACGTCAGCGATCAGCGCAAGCTGTCACGGCAGCTCGCCTCCACCAAGCAATTCCTGGAAACCGTGCTGGACCACGTGCCGGCCTGCGTCGCCGCGAAGAATATCGAGGACGGTCGCTACATCTTCGCCAACAGCGCCTATGAACGGTTCTGGGGGTTCTCGCGCGACCACGCCGTCGGCAAGAATGCGCGGGAGCTGTTCGCGCCCATCTCGACGGCCAGCATCGAGGCGGCCGACAAGGCGGCACTGAATTCGCCGGACGGCCAGTTCCGCAATGAATTCGAGGTCGACCGCGCCGGTGAACGGCGCATGGTTGCCTCGATCCGGATCGTGGTCCGCGACGAGAGCAACAAGCCCGAATTCCTGATGCTCGTGTTCGAGGATATCACCGACCGCCGCTCGCTGTCGCAGGAGCTGGAGAGCACGAAGAAGTTCCTGGAGCTTGTGGTCGACAACATTCCGGTGGCGCTGATCGTGGAGCAGGTCAAGGACGGCCGCTACCTGCTCGCCAATCGCAGCGCGGAGACGATCCTCAACCGCCGGCGCGAAGAGGCCACGGGCCTGACCGCCTCCGACATCTTCAATCCCAAGGAAGCCAAGCTGATCATCGCGCGCGACGAGGCCGCGATCAAGAAGCGCGGGATGATTACCGAGGAGCACCCGATCTCCACCAAGGACGGCCTGCGGCTGTTCCTGACCCGGCGGGCGACCGTGCTCAGCGATGCCGGCGAGCCGCAATATCTGATCAAGACCCACGAAGACGTCACCGACCGCCGGCAGACCGAGTCGCGCATGGCGCACATGGCCTATCACGACGGCCTGACCGATCTGCCGAACCGCGCCGCCTTCCTCCAGGCGCTGACCCAGATGATCGAGGCCTGCGAAGGCACCAGCGAGGAGTTCGCCGTGCTCTGCCTCGACCTCGACGGCCTCAAGGAGGTCAACGACGTCTTCGGTCATGCGCTCGGCGACAAGCTCTTGATCGAGGTGGCCCAGCGGCTTCAGGATTCCGCGCGCGGCGGCGTGGTGGCGCGCCTGTCCGGCGACGAGTTCGGCCTCATCATCGACGGCAAGCAGCCGGAGGCGGGCCTTGCGCTGGCGCAGCAGCTCGGCGAGGCCGTTGCCCAGGAATTTCAGATCGACGGCCGGGCGGTCCGCGCCGGCGTCACCACCGGCATGTCGATCTTCCCGCATAATGGTGCCGACGGCGCATCGCTGCTGGCCAATGCCGGCGCGGCGCTGTTCCGCGCCAAGCAGAAGTCGCGCGGCACGATCGGCCTTTACCAGCCGGAGATGGACCAGCAGATCCGCGACCGCCGCGTGCTGCACCAGGACCTGTCGAAAGCGATCAAGAACGGCGAATTGTCGCTCGCGTTCCAGCCGCAGGGCATCGCGCGCCACAGCGTCGCCGAGAGCGAGATTATCGGCTTCGAAGCGCTGGCGCGCTGGCAGCATCCGGTGCGCGGCCAAGTCTCGCCGGCCGAGTTCATCCCGATCGCGGAGGAGAGCGGCCTGATCGTCGAGATGGGCGAGTGGATCCTGCGCGAGGCCTGCCGCGAGGCGGCGTCCTGGCCGAAGCCGCTCCAGGTCGCGGTCAATTTGTCGCCGGCGCAGTTCATGCACGGCGACGTGGTCGGGCTGGTCCATTCAATCCTGATCGAGACGGGCCTCGCACCCGGCCGGCTCGAGCTGGAAATCACCGAGGGCGTGCTCATCGAGGACTTTGATCGGGGTCTTGCATTGCTGCGCCGGCTGAAGGCGCTCGGCGTGCGCATCTCCATGGATGATTTCGGCAGCGGTTACTCTTCGCTGAGCTATCTCCAGGCGTTCCCGTTCGACAAGATCAAGATCGACCGCGCCTTCATCATGAATCTCGGCCGCAACCCGCAATCGGCGGCTATCGTCCGCGCCGTGATCGATCTCGGCCACGGCCTCGAAATGTCGATCATCGCCGAGGGCGTCGAGACCCTCGATCAGCTCGTCTTTCTTGCCAAGGAGGGCTGCGACGGCGTGCAGGGCTACCTGCTCGGCAAGCCGCTGCCGATCGGCAAATATGCCGGCCTCGTCGGCCGCGCCGAGACCATGGAGCTTGCGCTCAAGACCGGCTAGAGCGTTATCGAGCCAAGCGGATACCGGTTCGCGCAAAGAAAACGCGTCAAAACAAGAATCCAAAGCCTCGTTCCGATTTCATCGGAATGGAAATGGCTCTAGTGATGGCGGGCGCTAGCTCCCATTCGACGGCTTCATGGCGGATTACGACCTTGCGATCATCGGCGGCGGCCTGAACGGTGTCAGCCTCGCCCGCGATGCGGCCGGCCGCGGCCTGCGGGTCATTCTGCTGGAGCAGGGCGATCTCGGCGGCGCGGCGTCATCCGCGACGCCGCGGCTGATCCATGGCGATCTGTCGGTGCTGGAACGCCGCGGTTTTTGGCGGGTGCGCCGGGCTTTGGCCGAGCGCCGGACGTGGCTTGCCATCGCGCCGCATCTGGTCCGGCCGATGCGCTTCGTGATCCCGGCCCATTCCGAGGAGCGTCCACCCTGGCTGCTGCGCGCCGGCTTGTACCTCTATGACGGCCTCACCGGTCGGAGCGGCCTGCCTGCCGCGACGACCCTCGACATCACGCATCATCCGGTCGGCAACGCGCTGAAGCGCCCGTTTGGAACGGCTTTCGAATATTCGGACTGCGTCGTCGATGATTCCCGCCTGGTGGTGCTGACGGCGCTGGACGCCGCCGAACGTGGCGCTGCGATCCGGACCGGGGCGCGCTGTGTCCGCGCCGATCGAACCGACACATGGCGCCTCGCGGTGGTCGATCGTGGCCATCGCCGCGTGGTCACGGCCCGGGCGCTGGCCAATGCCACCGGCGGCTGGACGTCGATCGTCGCAGAGACCGTGCTGCGCCAGCCGCAGCCCACCATGGCGGCCATGCAGATGAGCCAGATCATCGTGCCGCGGCTGTTCGAGTCCGACAACGTCTACGTCTTCCAGAACAGCGACGGGCGGCTGATCTTCGCGAGTCCCTTTGAGCGCGATTTTACGCTGATCGGTACGGTCACTCGTGATTTCACCGGTGATCCCGCGATCGTGGCGATGCCTGGGGCTGACGTCAGCTATCTCTGCGAGGCCGCCAGCCGCTATTTCCGCGAGCGCGTCGCGCCCACCGACGTGGTGCGCGCGGTCTCCGGCGTCAACCTGACGCTGGCGTCCGTGCGGCGGCGCGACGGGACGACGCTGTTCCACGCGCGCCGGCGCAAGGCGCCGCTGATCACGATGTTCGGCGGCGACGTCACCACCGCGCGCCTGCGCGCCGAGCGGGCCGTGACGAAGCTGACGCCGTTCTATCCGATGTCGCCGCCCTGGACCGCCGGCGCCGCGCTGCCCGGCGGAGATTTTGCCTGGGATCGTTTCGACACCGAAGTCGACCTCGCCCGCGACCGCTGGCGCTTTCTGTCGGAGACGCAGGCTCAGCGTCTGGTCGCGGCCTATGGCTCGCGCTTGCCGGCCGTGCTCGGCGAGGCGAAGGCCCGCGACGAGCTCGGCCCCGCCTTCGGTCCCGAACTGACCGGCGCCGAAGTGCGCTATCTGATGACCCGGGAATGGGCCCGTTTTCCCGAGGATATCTTGTGGCGGCGTTCCAAGCTCGGCCTGACGATACCCGCGGCGGACAGTGACGCGCTGGCCGCGTTCATGGCGAATGTGATGTGAACGACGCGCCCCGAACCGGTTGAGCTGGGGACGATCGGCCGCTAGCGTGCGGCGGAATCGGGGTTGGCAGGGACCATGACGGACGAATTGCCCAAGATAGACGCCGGCGCGGATGCGCTTCCTGCGGCGGGGCAGCCGCTGCTGCGCATCGAGGGCGTCGCCAAGACGTTCGGGACGTTCCGGGCCGTGGACGGCGTGTCGCTCGACATCAAGGCCGGCGAGTTCTTCGCGCTGCTCGGGCCCAGCGGCTGCGGCAAGACCACGCTGCTGCGCATGCTCGCCGGGTTCGAGGCGCCGGACGAGGGGCGCATCCTGCTCGGCAGCCGGGACATCGCGCAGGCGCTGCCGCATGAGCGGCCGATCAACATGATGTTCCAGAACTACGCGCTGTTTCCGCATCTCTCCGTGCGCGACAACATCGCCTTCGGCCTGAAGCGGGCCGGCATGGCGCGCGCCGACATCGCCACGCGCGTGGCGGAAATGATTGCGCTGGTGAAGCTCGAGGGGCTGGAGAAACGCAGGCCCGACCAGCTCTCCGGCGGTCAGCGTCAGCGCGTGGCGCTGGCGCGTGCATTGGCGCGCCGGCCGCAGCTTCTGCTGCTCGACGAGCCGCTGGCCGCGCTGGACAAGAAGCTGCGCGAGAGCACGCAGGGCGAGCTGATGGAGCTGCAGCGCCGGCTCGGCATGACTTTTATCATCGTCACCCACGATCAGGAGGAAGCCATGACAATGGCGAGCCGGATCGGCGTGATGAGGGCCGGCAAGCTCGCCCAGATCGCGAGCCCCCGCGAGCTCTATGAAGCGCCGCGCTCGCGCTGGATCGCGGAGTTCGTCGGCGACATCAATCTGTTCGACGGCGAGTCCAAATTGCGCGACGGCCATCGTCTGATCATCGGCACGCGCGATGCGGGTGCGCTGGTGGTGGCCGAGCCGCGCGAAGGCGTCGGCGCGGGAAAATTGTCGGTCGCGATCCGCCCCGAGAAGGTCAAGCTCTCGCGCCGCGGGCCGGTGAGCGAGGCTGGTCGTGAGACGGCGATCAACAGCCTGGACGGCGTGGTCGCCGACATCTGCTATCTCGGCGGCACCACCACCTACAAGGTGAAGCTCGATGCCGGCGGAATCGTGCAGGCGTCGGTCCCCAACAGCGCGCGCCTCGACGTCGACGCCTACAGCCTGAACCAGCGTGTCGTCGCCTGGTTCACGCCCGACGACTGCGTGGTGCTGCAATCATGAGCTCGCGCCGCATCTTCGCAAGACCCGCGCGCTTTGCCGCGATCGCGCCCTACGTCTGGATGCTGCTGTTCTTCCTGGTGCCGTTCGGCTTCGTGCTCAAGATCAGCCTGTCGCAGACGGCGATCGCGCAGCCGCCCTACGAGCCGGTGTTCGACCTGATGGCGGGATGGGAGGCGCTCAAGGCAGCGTTCGCTGCGCTGTCGATCGACAATTTCAAGCTGCTCGCCTCAGACGACATCTACGTGTTCGCCTATGTGCGCAGCCTCACCGTCGCCGTCACCGCGACTGCGCTGTTGCTCGTGATCGGCTATCCCATCGCCTACGGCATGGCGCGGTTGCCGAAGCGCTGGCAAGCGGTGGCGATGGTGCTGGTGATCGTGCCGTTCTGGACCTCGTTCCTGATCCGCATCTATGCCTGGATCAACATCCTCCAGCATGACGGCCTGCTGAACCAGATCCTGCTCGCGCTGCATCTGGTCAGCCAGCCGGTGGTGTGGCTCTCGACCGACACCGCGATGTATATCGGCATTGTCTATTCCTATCTGCCGTTCATGATCCTGCCGCTCTACGCCACGCTCGCGAAAATGGAGCCGGTGCTGGAGGAGGCGGCCTCTGATCTCGGCGCGCCGCCCTGGCAGGTGTTCTGGCTCATCACCTTTCCGCTGTCGCTGCCCGGCGTCGGCGCGGGCGTGCTGCTGTGCTTCATCCCCATCGTGGGCGAGTTCGTGATCCCGGACCTTCTGGCCGGCTCCAATTCGCTGATGATCGGCCAGACCCTGTGGCTCGAATTCTTCACCAACAAGGACTGGCCGGTGGCCTCCGCTGCGGCGATCGTGCTGCTGGTGGTGCTGCTGGTGCCGCTGCTGCTGTACGAGCGGCTGCAGAAGCGGCAGCTGGAACAGGGGCGCTGAAGCGATGCGCGAGGTCTCCCGCCTGTCCCGCTTCAACATCGCCTCGCTCGCATTGGGCCTGGCATTCCTCTATCTGCCGATCCTCATCCTCGTCATCTACTCCTTCAATGCCTCGCGGCTGGTGACGGTGTGGGGCGGCTGGTCGCTGCGCTGGTACCACGAGTTCTTCAATGACCGCGCCATGATCGAGGCGGCCTGGATGAGCCTGCGGGTCGCGGTCTCCTCAGCGACCATCGCCACGCTGCTCGGCACGCTCGCAGCCGTTGCGCTGTCGCGCGGCGAGCGCTTTCGCGGCCGCACGCTGTTCTCGGGCATGCTCTACGCGCCGCTGGTGGTGCCGGAGGTGATCACCGGATTGTCGCTGCTGCTGCTGTTCGTCGCGCTCAACGCCGAGCGCGGCTTCTGGACGGTGACGATCGCCCACACCACGCTGACGATGTGCTTCGTCGCGGTGGTCGTGCAGTCCCGCCTCGGCTCGCTCGACCGTTCGCTGGAGGAGGCGGCGATGGATCTCGGCTGCAACCCGGCTCGCGCCTTCGTCGCCGTGACGCTGCCGCTGATCGCGCCCGCGATCGTGGCGGGCTGGATGCTGGCCTTCACGCTGTCGCTCGACGATCTCGTGATCGCGAGTTTCACCACCGGCCCCGGCTCGGCGACGCTGCCGATCCGGATCTACTCGGAGGTGCGGCTCGGCGTGAAGCCCGAGATCAACGCGATCTGCACGCTGGTGATCGCCCTGATCGCGGTGGTTATCGTCATCGCCTCGCTTGCCTCGAAACTCTCGAACTCGCAGGGCGAGAGCGCGGCGCCGCTGTAGGCGAGGAGCAATCATGACATTCGCCTACCAGATCCTGATCCACACGCCGGTCTGGGTCTGGATGCTGCTCGCTTTTCTGGTGTGGCAGGGCGTTCAGGCGATGCAGCCGCGCACGACGCCGATCTGGCGCGCGCTGATCGTGCCGGTCGTGTTCATCGTCTGGGGGATTTCGCGGCTCGGCTTCGGCCACCAAGACAGCGTTTGGCCGCTGGTCGCATGGATCGCGGCCGCGCTGGTGCTGCTGCCGCTTGGCGTGCTGACGCCGCGCCCGTTCGACGTCGATCACATGACCGGGCAGATCATCCGTCCGGGCAGCCCATTTGGTCTGGTCCGCAACCTGATTGTCTTCGCCTCGCAATATGCGGTCGGCGTGATCTCGGCGATCGATGCGGGCGATCGCGCGCTGGCGATCGTCGCCGGCCGCGCCATCTCGGGCGCGACCGCCGGCTACTTCATCGGCTCGACGATCGCCCTGCTGGTCACGTATCGACGCAAGAGCGCGGAGAGATGATCAGCGTGACCGGGTTGCGCGTTTCGCGGCCTTGGTGCCCGTAGAACGCGACCGCGTCGCGGAGGCCGAGATGGGCCCCACGTATCGCGCGCGCACCGCGCCCTGCATCGCGGCACCGAGCTGCCGCAGCGCGAGGCTGTCGAGCGGAAACTCGAGCAGGATGTGGATCAGGCTCAGCGCCAGCAGGAAGGTGAAGCCGAAAGCGTAGTCGTAGAAGTACAGCGCGGTGGAGGCGGCGCTTGCGGCGGCCATCGCCGCCAGTCGCCGTTTGGGCACCTCAGTCCAGCGGATGACGTCGGCTTTGATGAACCAGTTGAGCTAGTGGTAGGTATAGACGAAAGCGAGCAGGCTCGTCAGCCGGGTGTCGAGGACGAGGCCGGGGACTCCGAACAGCCGGCCCAGCGCTGGACCGACATTGCCGAAATAGTCCTGTCCGACCCGGGCAAAGCTCGAGATCCGGATTTCGGCCGTTGGCGGCAGCAACAGGATCGTGGCGACCGCAAGCACATAGACGACCACCAGCGCAGCCTGCACGCGGCTGCCCGACCGGTGCGCGCCGAGCACCATGAAGACCAGCGTGAACAGCGAGACGTGGATCAGGGTCGGAATCAGGATGCCGATGACCGCAAGCGACGATCCGCTCGAATACATGATCGCGGACAGGACGATCGCCACCATGAACAGCAGCATGCTCTCGATCGCGGAGGTCGTGGCTGCCAGCATGGCGCAGACGACCAGCGCGCCCCACTTCGCAAGGCCGAACCATGAGGCGTTGTCGATCAGCGCCGCGACCACGGCGATGATCGCGAGGACCGCCGCGATCCCGCGGTGGGGCAGATAATAGCTGCGATCGTGCAGCCACGAGATCTCGGTGAAGTAGTGCGCCGGGCCAAGCACGACATAGGCCAGCAGCAGTAGCTCGAACGGCACCAGATAGGACGCCGCGAACGCCAGCAGCATCAGGCCGAGATGGATCGCGTCGTTGCCGCGCATGGTGACGTGCCCCGTGACAGGGCTGCGAGGTTAGAGCAGGCGTGGACAACCCGCAATTGTCCACGTCGTCGCTCGAACGCCCTGCTTGCGGCGACGCGATGCGTCCGGGAGCGATTTCGAGCGAGGTGGATACCGGTTCGCGTAAGGAAAACGCGTCAAAACAAGAATCGAGAGCCCCGTTCCGATTCCATCGGAACGAGGCTCTCGATTGTCAGGACTTCACTGCGCCTGCCGTGAGCCCGCCCACCATGTAGCGGCGGAAGGCGTAGTAGACCGCGGCCGGCGGCAGCGCGTAAATGAAGCCGGTGGTCATCAACAGCTCCCAGGGCGAATCGTCGGCAGCGAGGAAGTTGCCGAGCGCGACGGGGAGGGTGATCTCGCGGTCGTTGGACAGAAGCAGGAACGCGTAGAGATATTCGTTCCAGGCGAGCAGCACCGCATAGGTGCCGATCGCGACCAGCGAGGGCATCATCAGCGGCAGGTAGACCAGGCGGAAGATCTGGAGCGTCGTGGCGCCGTCCATCACCGCGGCTTCATCCAGCTCGACAGGCAGCTTGTCGGAGGCCTGCTTGAGCACCCAGATCGCGTAGGGGCTGGCAATCGTCACCATGGCCAGGATCAGCGACCAGTGATTGTTGAGCAGGCCGTAATTGCCCATGGTGCGGTACATCGGCACGGCGAGGAACGCCGCGGGGATGAAATAGGTGAAGAGCGCGAGGTTCAACACGGTGCGGCCGCCCGGCACCTTCAATCGCGAGATCGCGAACGCCGCGGCGGTGGCGATGAACAGCGTCAGCACGCCGACGGAGACTGCGATCACCGTCGAGTTCCAGAACTGGATGTAGAAGTCGCGCAGGAAGTAGTGCTGCTGCTTGAACACGATCTCGAAGTTGTGGAGCGTCGGATGATCCGGCCACAGCTTGCCCGAGAACGCGTCCTCCTTCGGGGAGATCGCGAACAGGAACATGTGGTAGATCGGAATCATCGTCCACAGGAAGACAGGAATACCGATCAGCAGCAGCCGCGCTTCGATCGCGACGTCGCGCCAGGAAAATTCGCTTACGCCGGGAAGCTTCATCGCGACAACCGTTTCATCATAAAGTACACGAGCGGCAGGACGAACGGCATCGCGCAGACGATGGAGGCCATCGCGAGCGAGAGCTGGTCGAGCCGGAGATAGCGGATACCGAGCGTCGCCAGCACGTGCGTGAGGTCAGCCGGGCCACCGCCGGTGAGCAGATAGACGCTGTTGAAATCGCCGAGCGTCCAGATCATCGAGAGCAGTGTGCAGGTGATGTAGAGCGTCTGCATCGACGGCCAGGTGATGTAGCGGAATTTCTGCCACCAGCTCGCACCATCGACCTCGGCGGCCTCGAACAGATCGTGCGCGATCGCAAGGCGTCCGGTGATCAGGATCAGCGTCCAGAACGGCAGTGATTTCCAGATGTGCACGCCGATCGCCATGCTCAGCGCCACGGCGGGGTCGTTCAGCCAGTTCGGGCCGTCATCGCCGGTGAGGGAGAAGATGAGGTGGTTGACCACGCCCCATTCGGGATTGAACATGAAGCGCACCGACAGGATGGTCGGGATCGACGGCACCGCCCAGGGCAGGATGAAGATCACCGAGAGCCATTTGATCCAGGTGCGCTGCTGCGCGAAGAAGCCGGACAGGAACAACGCGATCAGCATCTTGATGTTGATGCCGATGACCAGGAAGATGAGCGTGTTGACCGCGGCGCGCGCGAAGATCGGATCGTGAAACAGCGCGACATAATTCGACGGGGCCCGCGCCAGCCACAGCCCGTAGCAGACGGGATATACGACGAAGGCGAGGAAGACGAGCAGATAGGGCGCGAGCAGCACGATGCCCCAGACCTGCGCCGGGGTCAGCCGCGACGACAAGGGCGGAGCGGGCATCGACTGATCGCCAGAGAGCGTAATCGCCATTCTTCAGGACTCTTTGAAAGGACTTCCGGCCGCACGAGGCGGCCGGTATTAGCGTTTCGCCTCTCCCCGCGCCAGCGGGGAGAGGAAGAAAGAAGATTTAGCCTGCAACCTGCTTGATGCGGACGATCAGCTCGTCGACGGCCTTGTCGACCGGGACCTTTTCGCTGACGACCCGGTTCATCGCCTTGGCCCAGACGTTCTCGTTGTTGAGGATCGTGAACTTCCAGTTCTTGGTGAAGTCGAACGCGGCGGTGCCGCCGGTGAACTGGGCGTAGACCGCCTTGCGGTGCTTGTCGGCCTGCCAGAACGGGCTGGCCTGGCTTTCTTTGGTCACCGGGAACCAGCGGCCGAGCGCGCCCTCGATATAGGGGCGAACATTTTCTTCCTGGAGCAGGAAGCTGATGAACTGCTTGGCCTCGGCCTTGTTCTTGGCCGCGGTGAACACCAGCCCGGTCTTGACGTCGGAGCGGTAGCGGATGGTCGAACCGTCGGGCGCCTTCGGGAAGGACGCCGTGACGATGTCCTGCTCATAGGCCTTCTTGCCGGCGTCGCGCTGCTCCTGCGTGAGAGCCTGGTTCTGCGAGTCCTCGAACCACTTCGCCGCGATCGAGATCGTGAAGTTGTGGGTCATCACGATGGTCTTGTTGTGGAAGGCGACGTTGTTGTCGGGGTCCTTCCAGGTTGTGGAAGAGGGCGGCGTGCAGCCCTTGATATAGGTGTCGGTGTAATCCTTCAGCGCGCTGATCAGATTCTCGCGCACCTTGGGATCGTCGACCAGGAGCTTGCCGTCGTCGTCGACCAGCTTGACGTGGTAGGCGTCCATGAACGTGTAGAACGACTGGAAGGCGTCGGTGGATTCCACGCCCATCGGCTGGCCGACGCCGTAGATGCGCTGGCCGGTGGCTTTACGGATACCCGGCTGCACCTTGTCGCACCAGAACGTCCAGTAGCCCGCCCAGTCGGTCGGGATGTCGCTCAGCTTGAAGCCGGCCTTCTCCAGCATGTCGTTCCAGATCTCGACATGCATGCTCTGCTGCTTCAGCGGGAAGCCGTAATAGGCCTTCTTCTTGGTGACGTCGTTATAGAGGATCGACGCGTCCAGCGTGTTCTGCACGAACCGGCCCTTGATCGGCTCCATGACGTCCGTGAGGTCCTCGAGCTTGCCCTCATAGGCCCACTTGCCCTGCGCCTGCACGTCGTAGGAATCGGAATAGGCGACATCGGGCACGGTGCCGGCATCGAGCGCGGCGACCGTCTTCGGAATCATGTCCTGGATCGCGTACTGCGACAATTCGACCTTGATGCCGGTCTTGGCTTCGAACTTCTTGATCGTCTCGATCAGCGCGTCGTCTTCGGACCGATAGAAGCCCTTGCCCCACCAGACCGTGATCGTTTTCTGCTGCGCAAAGGCGGGTGCAGTGGCCGCAAAAAGCCCAACCGCAGCGACCGCCAATGAAACTGCGCCAATAACCTTGGATCTCACGTTTTTCTCCCTCAAACGGCCGGTGTTTTTAACCGGTCGTATAAAACACTAGCGCATGGCCGTCAGCCGATCTAGCGGCATCTTGTCAGACATAGGTCGTGGGGTGTCGGGCCAGCGGAGATGCTTAATCCGCGCATCGATCCAATCGCCGCATCAATTCGGCCGGATCAATTCGCGATGGTCCGGCAGCGCCGGACGATCGCCGTCCTCAGTTGGACTTCGCGTTGCCCTTGGCGTTCTCGGCCGTCGGCGAATCTGTCGGTGCAGGGTGCTTCTCGCCGGTGATGCGCCGCTTCAGGAGGTCCAGGAAGGGGGACGCCGCAGGCGACTGGCGGATCAGGCTTTCGGGGTCGGGGAAGATCAGGGGATCGTCCCAGGGACCCTGCACCATGAAGGGCAATTGAAAGCCGGACGTCGTGTTGAGGCTCGCCACGCCCTTCATGTCGTATTCGCGCGTCGGCACCGAGGCAGTGCCCGTCAGCGTGATCTTCGCAGCCGGCCCCTCGATGCGGATGTCCTCGGCAGTGGCGATCCCATCGGAGAACTTCACCGCGACGGTGAGAGTGTCATAAGGGGTCGAGCCGTTGCGGAAATTGCCGCCACCCGACAGCGGCCGCCGCTCCAGCCGCTTCAGGAGCTGCTCGGCGTTGAAGCCCGAGATCGCACCGTCGTGCCCGGTCACGGTGGCAGTGCCGTCGAGCGACTGCACGAGGCCGAACGGGCTGGAGCCGGAGGCCAGCAGCGAGACGTTGATGTTGCCGCGGCCGGACAGCTTGTTGAGGCCGAACAATTCGGAGGCGCAGGCCTGGAGATCGACATCGGTGAACTGGAATTGCGCCTTGACGTCGGCGACGGTGTCGGAGCGCGCGATCCCGAACGAGCCCTTGGCGATGCCGCCATAGACCTGGGCTTCGCCGACCGAGAGCGCCAGCGTGCCGTTGCGCAGATTGGCGCCGATCGCGGTGCGGCCGAGCTTCGACGACCCGACTGTCAGCCTGGCTGCCGACAGGCGCATGTCGAGGTCGGTGGTCGAAAGCCCGTTGAGATCGAACAGCTGCCTGTTCCAGTCGCGGGCGCCGCTGGCGAGCAGGCGGAAGGTCGAGATATAAGGTGTGAAGTCGAGCGCGTCGGCGGCAAGCGTCGCTTGCAGCGTCTGCCGGCCGTTATTGGCGTAGGTCATCACGCCCTCGGCGGTGTTGCCGTCGAGCTCGACATTGACGTTGGTGAGCGCGATCGAGGCGCCGACGACATTGGCGCGCGCCTTCAGCGCGAAGCGGCCGAAGCCGCCGCTGCCGGGCTGCGGCTGACCGGTCCAGCGCAGCGCATTGCGCAAGGACGGGCTGTCGATGGTGAGCGTGCCTTCCATCATCGGGCTGGTGCGGTTGGCGACGCTGCCGTCGAAGGCGAGCTTGAGCGGGGCGCTGGCGATCCGCGCCTTCAGCCCGGAGCGGTCGCCGGAGAGGGCGGCGACGAAATCGGCGAAGCTGATCGAGCCGTCGACGCGCTCGCCGCGCCAGTCGAATTGTCCGGTCGCGGCGAAGGACCGCGAGATCGAGGGCCAGGCCAGCGACAGGTCGATGTCCTCGAACTTCTCGGCGGCGTGGGTGGTGGCGTCCTCGTAATTGAGCACACCGTCCTGGATCCTGATCTCGGAGAACGACACCTGGTTCTCGGCGCCCGGCTTCATGGTGCGCGCAATGGTCTGGATGAAGGGCGTCCAGTTGCTTTCGCCATCCTGCTTCAGGCTGACATGGATGCGCGGCCGCAGCAGGGTCAGGTCGGCGATCTCGAACCGCTGCAGCAGCAGCGGCAGCAGCCGGAGATTGGCGGTGAGCACGTCGACATGGAGCGCGGGATCGCTGGTGCCGCCGCCCTTCAGGCCGACGTCATGGAAGGAAATGTAGCTCGCCGGCAGCAGCGAAATGTCGATGCTGCCTGCCACGCTGAGCTCGAGCCCGGTGACGTCGCGGATCTGCGTTTCCACCGCCTTGCGCAGCGCGTCGCGGTTGATGAGCCAGGAGGTCGCGATCAGGGCGATCAGCGCGAGGCCGAGCAGCGCCGCGATCGGCGTCCCGAGGCGCTTCATTCCTTGGGCCATGGTCAATGGCATGTCCTGATCGGGTTGGTCGCGGGAGCCAGAAGGGCGGACCGGAAACCTGCGTGCCCACGCCCAACCCCCGCAACTTGATGGGTTTTCTTGTCGCTTTCAAGGCCGCGGACGGGTCTGCCCACGGCGTGGGCAGCTTCTATCACCGGAGGACGGAACGGAGAACCCCGTATCATTGACGGCTTTGGACGATTTCGCCTAATAATCGCCGCCAATGAGGCGCGACGCCTGCCAGCCGAAGGTTCACCCGAAGGTTATTTGCATGAACAAGGTCTATCCCGACGCCAAGTCGGCTCTCGAAGGCGTTCTGAAAGACAACATGATGATCATGTCGGGCGGCTTCGGCCTCTGCGGCATCGCCGAGGAGCTGTCGGACGCAATCCGCGAGTCCGGCGTCAAGGGCCTGACGGTCGTCTCCAACAATGCCGGCGTCGACGGTATCGGCCTCAGCCGCCTGCTCGAAACCCGCCAGATCAAGAAGATGATCTCGTCCTATGTCGGCGAGAACAAGCTGTTCGCCCAGCAATTCCTGGCCGGCGAGCTGGAACTCGAATTCAATCCGCAGGGCACGCTGGCCGAGCGCATCCGCGCCGGCGGCGCCGGTATCCCGGCCTTCTACACCAAGACCGGCGTCGGCACGCTGATCGCCGAAGGCAAGGAAGTGAAGGAGTTCGACGGCGAGAAGTACCTGATGGAGCGCGGCCTGTTCGCCGACCTCGCCATCGTGCACGCCTGGAAGGGCGACACCGCCGGCAACCTCATCTACCGCAAGACCGCGCGTAACTTTAATCCGATGATGGCGACCGCCGCCAAGATCACGGTCGCCGAGGTCGAGCATCTGGTTCCGGCCGGTGAACTCAATCCCGACCACATCCACACGCCCGGCATCTTCGTGAAGCGCATCGTCGAGGTCGGCACGGCCAAGAAGCGCATCGAATTCCGCAACACCCGCCCGCGCACGGCAGCTTGAGATCAGGAGACTAAGATGGCCTGGACCCGTGAACAGATGGCTGCGCGCGCCGCCAAGGAACTGCGCGACGGCTACTACGTCAATCTCGGCATCGGCATCCCGACGCTGGTCTCGAACTTCATCCCCGTTGGCGTCGATGTCAGCCTCCAGAGCGAGAACGGCATGCTCGGCATGGGCCCGTTCCCCTATGAGGACGAGGTGGATGCCGACCTCATCAATGCCGGCAAGCAGACCGTGAGCGAGCTGCCGTCGACCTCGTATTTCTCGAGCGCGGATTCGTTCGGGATGATCCGCGGCGGCCACATGGACCTGTCGATCCTCGGCGCCATGCAGGTGGCCCAGAACGGCGATCTCGCCAATTGGATGATCCCCGGCAAGATGGTCAAGGGCATGGGCGGCGCGATGGATCTCGTCGCCGGCGTCAAGCGCGTCGTCGTCGTGATGGAGCATTCGGCCAAGGACGGCTCGAAGCTGCTGAAGAAGTGCAATCTGCCGCTGACCGGCGAGCGCGTGGTCGACATGGTCGTCACCGATCTCGCCGTCTTCACCATCGACAAGCATGGCGACGGCGGCATGGCGCTGATCGAGCTCGCCGACGGCGTCTCGCTCGACGAGGTCAAGGCCAAGACCGAGGCCGAATTCCGCGTCGCGCTGAAGAACACGTAAGGTCGTCGCAACGGGGGCGCGCATGACGATACGGTCTGCGCGTCCCGAAGACGCCGATTTCATCGCACAAACCATCCTGTCGTCGCAGCGCGGCTATCGGCCGCGCGGTTGGTTCGACGTCACGCTCGGCTGGCCCCAGGCACAGTGCCGCGATTTCATCGCGCGCATCACGACCGCACACGCGGTGTCGATGTGGCATGTCTCGCAATTCCTGATCGCCGAGATCGATGGCAAGCCTGCTGCCGCGTTGTGCGCACTGCCGGCGGCCGGCACGGGACCTGCGGCCTGGCGAGCCATCGAGGAGGTCGGTGCCGCGACCGGGCTGGCCGCGCCGGAGCTGGAAGCCATCCGCCGACGCGGCACCTACACGCGCGCCTGCTGGGTTCAGGGTGGCGAGGGCGACTGGATGATCGAGCACGTCGCGACCGATCCCGCCTATGGCGGTCGCGGCCTCGTGCAGGCGTTGCTTGCGCACGCACTGGATAAGGGACGAGCGGCCGGATTTGCCCGCGCGACGATATCGTTCCTGATCGGCAATCAGCCGGCCGAACGCGCCTACGCCAAGGCAGGATTTGTCTTCGCCGAAGAGAAGCGCGATCCCGCGTTCGAGGCGATCATCGGCGCGCCCGGATTTCGCATGTTCGCGCGAACGATGTGATGCGCCGTAGCCCGGATGGAGCGTAGCGAAATCCGGGGTGCTCGTGGATGGTCCGATCCCGGATTGCGCTGCGCTCCATCCGGGCTACTCGGCGATACCTACGACCTTGCCGCCCACACCTTGCCCCACCGCGCCGACACGCTTGCGACCCATGACGGCTCCTCGCGCACCAGGCGGAAACCGAGATTGGCGGGCGGCACGCCCTGTGCGCAGCCACCGGCGCGGGCGTCGCGGATGAAGTCGGTGACGTAGGCGCGGTGCGCACCCTCGGCGACGCGCACGCCGCAATTCACGGTGGGGCGGCCGGCATTGCCGGCTGCGTCGATCCGCGAGCGCACGAAGCAGGTCGAGGTCCATTCCCAGACATTGCCGGCGAGATCTTCGATACCGTGCTCGTTGGTGCCGAACTTGCCGAACGGATAGGCCGTCGTGTCGGAGAGGTCGCGCTCGGATTCACGCTCGTAACGGCTGATCCAGCGCTTTGAAGGATCGTCTGCGTCCACAGGCGCGCCGTCGTCCCTGAACCGGGAGCCGGCCGCAAAGGCCCATTCCGCGTCGCTCGGCAGGCGATAGGTGTGGCCGGTCTTGCGCGACAGCCAGCCCGCATAGGCCTGCGCATCGTGCCAGCTCACCTGGACCGCGGGACGATCGGACGCAATCGCGACGCCGCGATCGAGCGCGCGGCACGCGCTATCCTGCACGCAAAGCTGATAGTCGGATGACGAGACCTGGTGCCGCATGATCTGCAGCGGCCGGTTGAAGCGCATCGCGCGCAGCGGCACTTCGGCCTGCAGCCCCGCGCGGGTGAAATCGCCGGCCTCGCGATAGGAGAGATTGCCCGGCGCGACCCTGACGATGGCAGGCTCCGTCGCCGCGCGATGGACCGCCATGTCCGAGACCAGCGGCGCCACCGCGATCGGCCCTGCGAGCCCTGCGGCGCAGGCGAGCAGCAGTTTCAGCTTGAATGCGATCAGCATGGTCGTCCCCCGAAGAAGGAAGGGGCCGGCGATGACCGGCCCCCTGTCGCGTCTAATTGGTGTTGGGAGCCGGTATCTCCGCGGGCGCCTTCACCTGGGTCATCAGATCGTCGTTCCACTTGCCTTCGACCTTGAAGTGCGCGGTGGCGCCGAGGTCGGCTGCCTCGATCAGATTATGCGTGACATAGGCGTAGATGCCGGGCTGCAGGAACTTGTAGAGCGCAGCGCCCGCCGAGCCGCCGCGGATGAACCAGGTCTCGAGCCCGGTCTCCGGCGCGTTGGAGAATTTTCCGGTCTCCCAGACATAGTCGCCATGGCCACCGATCAGGTGCGGACGGCTGTCGCGATTGGCCTGCGAATGCACGATCAGCACGTTCTCGCCGACCTTGGCCGTCAGCGCGTTCTTGCCGGTGAGCGCACCGACCTTGCCGTTGAACACGACGTGGGAGGGTATCAGCTTCTTCATCACCTCTTCGGTCTCGGTGAAGGCTTCGCCCGGCGAATCATAGGACTTGAAGTTGCCCTTCTCGTCGCGCGGCACATACATGTCCTGCTCGCCGACATAGTAGACCTTGTCGTATTTCAGCGCGTGGCCCTTGCCGTCATTCAGACCGTCGCGCGGCAGCACCATCACCGCGCCGTTCATGCCGGAGACGACATGCCAGGGGATCATCGGGCCGCCCGGGGCGCAGTGATAGACGAACACGCCGGTCCGCGTTGCCTTCCAGCGCAGCACGACCTGCTCGCCGGGATTGACCAGCGTGAGCTCAGCGCCGCCGAGGGCGCCGGTCGCGGAGTGGAAGTCGATGTTGTGCGGCATGGTGTTGGTCGCGGGATTGACCAGCGTCACCTCGACGTAGTCGCCTTCATGCACGACCATCAGCGGGCCCGGCATCGAGCCGTTGAAGGTCATGGCCTGGAACGTGGTGCCCTTGTCGTCGATGACGACCTTCTTCTCCTCGATGTTGAGCTTGAACTCGACGATCTTGGGCCCCTGCGTCGTCGCTTGCTCGTGCGCGTGCACGAAGGGCGGGGCGACCAGCTCGACCTTCTGTCGCGGCAGCTTGAGGTCGCCGGCGGCGAACGTGGGTGTCGCGAGCATCAGGGCGGTCGCGGCGGCGCTGATCAATGCGGCTCTGCGGGTGAACATCGGAAGCATCCTTCATCTGAAAGGGTTTTGATGACGGATGCAGTCTGCGCCTGTTACGGCAAGAGTGTTTGCGCTGCGACAAGCTTTTGCCGAATTCGCCTCCGGTAAAATCCTTAAGAGGTTTGCCGAAGCGCGTATCGGCCGTGCGAAGCGCACGACGTCGCGCGGCGCCAGTTGCGCCAGCGGCAAATCGTTCGCATGTTCAACGACGCTCGACTGTGAATGTTTGGTTATCGATCAGAGAAGCTGAATCGCAATCCAGACCGTGCCCCAGACCGCGAGCGACAGCGCAGCAAAGATGGCGGCCGTGATCGCCAGCACCCGCACGAGATAACCTGCGCCGACGGAGGGTGCCGCGGGGACGGGACGAAAATCGTCGAAGCGCGGGATATGACCGCGAACGCCGGTGAGCCAGAGAACGAGATCGAGCGCGAGCGACGCCATGGCCTATCTCCAGTGAGTCATGATTGAACGTGATCTTGGCTCCGATCCGGCGCTCGGACTTTGAGCGAGCGCAAGGTGGTTCGCCCGAAAACGGGTCATCCAATGCCATCTGGGATTTGCCGCGCCACCGCGCGGCATCGATTTACGAATGGGTAAGATATGAGGACCGATCTCGCAGCGAGCTACGGCGAAGAGAGATTGCCGCGGTACACGAGCTATCCGACCGCGCCGCATTTTTCGCCGGCGGTCGGCCCGGATACTTATGCCGAATGGCTCGCCGGGCTCCCGGCAGGCGCCAGCGCGTCACTCTATCTGCACGTGCCGTTCTGCCGCGAGATGTGCTGGTATTGCGGCTGCCATACCCAGATCGTTCGCCGCGACGGGCTGATCGCATCCTATCAGCGGACGCTGCGCAGCGAGATCGCGCAGGTGTCTGAGACCATCGGCCGCCGCATCAAGGTCGAGCACATCCATTTCGGCGGCGGCACGCCGACCATCATGGCGCCGGAGGCTTTTGCCGAGTTGATGGCGGCGATGCGCCATTCGTTCTTCGTGCTGCCCTCGGCCGAGATAGCGGTCGAGATCGATCCCCGCACATTGACTGCCGAGATGGTGGAGGCCATGCGGCTCTCCGGCGTCAACCGCGCCAGCCTGGGCGTGCAGAGCTTCGATCCGGTCGTGCAGCGCGCGATCAATCGCGTGCAGAGCTATGAGCAGACGGCCTCCGTCGTCGATAGGCTGCATCGCGCCGGCATCAACGGGATCAACTTCGACCTCATCTATGGGCTGCCGCACCAGACCGTCGCGTCCTGCCTGGACACTGTTCGGCGCAGCCTCGAGCTCGGGCCCGATCGTTTCTCGGTGTTCGGCTATGCGCACGTGCCTGACTTCAAGAAGCACCAGCGCATGATCAACGAGGCCGTGCTGCCCGACGGCCTCGCGCGTCATGACCAGGCCTGCGCGATCGCCAATGCGTTGAAGGAGGCCGGCTACGTCCAGATCGGGCTCGACCATTTCGCGCGCCCCGACGACGCGATGGCCGTGGCCTTCGAGGAACGGACGCTGCGGCGCAATTTCCAAGGCTACACCACCGACAAGGGCGAAGTCCTGCTTGGTTTCGGCGCGAGCGCGATCGGGCATCTGCCGCAGGGCTATGTGCAGAACCAGGTGCAGATCGGCGCCTACGCCCAGAGCGTCGCCGCCGGCCGCCTCGCCACCGCGAAGGGCTACGGGCTCACCGACGACGACCGGCTCCGCGCCGACATCATCGAACGCATCATGTGCGAGTTCAGCGCCGATCTCGGCGACATCTGTGCGCGCCATGGTGCGGAACCCGAAGCGATGCTGAAGTCGGCCGCGCGCCTGAAGCCGTTGATCTCGGACGGCATCGTCAGGCTCGACGGCGACCGTCTCGCGGTCGCAAGCGACTCGCGCTTTCTGGTCCGCAGCGTCGCCGCGGCGTTCGATGCTCATCTGGACCCGGCGAAGCAGTTGCACAGCAGGGCGGTGTAATTCACCTCGCGCCGCCTACGGCAGGGAATTTTGCATATGAGCTTGGCGGGGTCTGAGCGAGCGCCTCGTCCTTCGAGACGACCGCTCCGCGGTCTCTTCAGGATAAGGCTGAGCAGCAGCTTTGCCTGTCGAAATAGCGGCCACGTACTCCGTCCTCATCCTGAGGGCCCGCCGGAGGCGGGCGTCTCGAAGGATGGCCGCAGGCGAGCTTCCCGCCACGTTTTCTCATATGCGATAGCCCTGCGGCTTGCGGGGAGAGGGAGAAGCAACCACCAGCTTGCGCTTCAACAAAGAAGCTCGGACCCACCCCGCTATCGTCACTTCGGAACGGAGTTGTCCATGCCCTTCCGATCCGACGATCTGGTCGATGACATCATGCGTACGGCGCCGCACACGATCCGCGTGTTCCTCGCCTTCAGGATGGCTTGCGTCGGCTGTCCGATCGCGACCTTCCATACCGTGGAAGACGCCTGCCGCGAGCATGGCATCGATCGCGACAAATTCCTCGCTGCGCTGTGCGAATGCGTGCCGGCGTGAGGCGGGTTGGAGTTCGCACGGGTCGCGTGCGGATTCCCGGGTGAGGGCGGGCTTGCGCCGTAAGCGGGAGCGCCCTCACCCCTATCTTACGCAGAATTGCCGTCCGCCGTACGCTCCGCCAGTACGACTATCTTGTGCGGATCGCGCAGGATGATGCGCTGGCGGCCACTCTCGACGAGGCCCTGGCTCTCCCAGCCGCTCAGGATGCGGCTGACGGTGTGCAGCGTGGTGCCGGTCATCTGCGCGATGTCCTGGCGGCTGATCGGGAAGTCGATCTCGATGCCGTGGTCGAGCTTCTTGCCGGACTGTTTTGCGAGCCGCAGCAGCGCATGCGCGACGCGCTGCTCGACCTGCTGGGTCGACATTTCGAGGATGCGGGTGTGGCTCTCCTGCAGCCGCGCGCCGACGGTTTGCAGCGTGTTGGCGGCAATCGCCGGAAACCGCTCGATCAGCCGCGGCCAGGCCGAATTCGGCCAGATCAGCACCACGCTGTCGTCGACCGCCATCGCGGTCGCCGGATAGTGCGCGGCTCCAATCGCCATCGCGAGCCCGAAGGTCTCGCCGGGGGCGACGTAGCGCACCACGATCTGCTCGCCGGTCGGGGTGGTCTTGGCCGCGCGGACGTGGCCGTGCAGCAGCAGGAAGAACGATTGCGCGTCGGCGCCCTGCTCGAAAATGGCGGTGTTCCTGGGGTACCGCGCCGAGCGGGCCTCGCGCAGGATTTCCTCGAGGTCGTCCGGCTTGACGCCTGAAAACAGCGGCAAATGCGCAACCAGCGATGTGTCGACCTTGGCCATTCTGCCTCCTTGGCATCAGGGAGTGTGATGGCACCTGTATTCGTCAGGCAGTTTGCGATAGCGCAAAACGGGCCGGCCGGACGGCAGTATTTTTCCAAATGACGATCCAAGTGACCGTCCGAATTCACAGGAGTTGCCCCCATGGCTGGCGCCCGATCCCGTAACTTTGAGGGCTGGCCGCTGTTTGCGAACAGCTTTCGGCCGTTTTTCCTGCTCGCCGCGATCCAGGCGGGGCTGTCGATCCTGGCGTGGCTGCCGATGTTCTACGGCGAATTGTCGGTCAGTTCCGCGTTCGCGCCGCGCGACTGGCACGTCCACGAAATGCTCTATGGCTTCCTGCCGGCGGTGATCACGGGATTCCTGTTCACGGCGATCCCGAACTGGACCGGGCGGCTGCCGATCCAGGGGACGTCGCTGGGCGCGCTGCTGGTCGTCTGGCTGGCCGGACGTTTTGCAGTGACCCTGTCCGCCGATATCGGTTGGGCGTTCGCGCTCGTCGTCGATGCCGCCTTCCTGGCATTGGTTGTTGCTGCGGCCACGCGCGAGATCATCGCGGGCGGCAATTGGCGCAATCTGCCGGTGGTGGTGCTCGTGCTGGTGCTGCTCGCCGGTAACGTCGCCTTCCATCTCGAAGCGCACTTCGAGGGCGCGGCCGATGTCAGCATCCGCGTCGGCATCGGCGTGGTCGTGCTGCTGATCTCGCTGATCGGCGGCCGCATCATCCCGAGCTTCACCCGCAACTGGCTGGTCAAGTTCAATCCCGGTCGCCTGCCGGTGCCGTTCGGGCGTTTTGACGGCGCGGTGATCGGATTGAGCGCGCTCGCGCTGATCGCATGGATCGTGGCGCCGCTGAACATGATCACCGGCGCGGTGATGGCGCTCGTCGGTGTGCTTCATTTGGTGCGGTTCGCGCGCTGGGCTGGCGATCGCACCACGCGCGAGCGGCTGCTGCTGATCCTCCATGTCGGTTATGTCTTCGTGCCGCTGGGCTTCCTGCTGCATGCCCTGGCTGTCTTCGGGGCGCTGCCGCCGAGCGCGGGAATTCACGCCTGGATGGCTGGCGCGGCCGGAACCATGACGCTTGCGGTGATGACGCGCGCGAGCCTCGGGCATACCGGACAGGCGTTGACGGCCTCGCCCGCGACGCAGGGGATTTACGCTGCGATCATCGTCGCGGCGCTGGCGCGGGTCGCTGCCGTGGTGTTGCCTGCGCATGGCGATATCCTGCTGCACATCGCCGCCTGCGGGTGGGTCGTCGCGTTCCTCGGCTTTGCGATTGCGTTCGGGCCGCTGCTCGCCGGCAGCCCCCGGCGCGCCCTTGCCATCATGGGCGTGCCCGCTCCGGCACGCTGAGCCTAGGCCGTGGACGCCGAGGGAACGCCGGGGCGTTTGGCCAGCGGCCGCACGCCCTTGCGCCATGCGGTGATGGTGCAGCCGAAGCGGCCACGGAACCAGCGCGCCATCGCGCTCTGCGCGGAGAAGCCGAGCTGGGTGGCGATGTCGGCCAGCGGCCGGCCGGGGTCGTCGATCAGCTGGGTCACGAGATCGGCGCGCTGCGCGTCGAGGATCGCCGAGAAGCTGGTGCCTGATGCGGCGAGGTGCCGATGGATGGTGCGGCGGGTGCAGGCGAGATGCTCAGCCACGCGCTCGACCGTGCAGTCGCCGCTTGCGAGCAGGATGCGTACCACCTCGTTGACCTTCTCCTCCCAGCTTGCCGGCCGCGTCTCGATCGCCTCGATCCGTTTGCGCAAATAGCTCGCGATCAGCGGATGCGCGCTCGGGATCCGCCGCTCCATGTCATGCGCCGACAACAGGATCGCATCGTCATCGGCATTGAAGGTAACGCGGCAACCGAAGAAATCGCGGTAGCGCTTGCGGTCGTGTGGCGGCGGATAATGCAGATGCACCTCGAGCGGCCGCCAATCGCTGCTGAACAGCGACTGGATGATGCGGTGGACGCTGCCGAGCGCCATGTCGATCGACTGGCGCGGCGCGGTCGGCTGCCGGCCGCGCAGATGCAGCGTGACCGTCACGGTCTGCTTGTCGCGCGTGACCTCAAGCTTCATGCCGTCGTGATGAACGTGGATGAAGCGCGAGAACGCTTCGATCGCCTCGCTGACGGTCGCCTGTTCGCGCACGATCAAACCGACCGCGCCGAAATTGGTGAGCCCGCCACGCTCGGCGAGCCGCAAGCCGAAATCTTCGGCACCCGATGCCTCTGCCGACAATTCGAGCAGCCGGCGCAGGCTGGTCACGGCAATGGGGGTATCGGGCTTGTCGAGCACGGCCAGCGGCAGCCTGACCTTGCGCATCATCTGTTTGGGGTCGAGTCCGACCGACCGGGCGACATCCGGGTAGTAGCTCAAGCCTGCGCTGCGCATGAGGTCGGTCATGCGACCCGTTCCTGTCAGCCATTCCCGCAGATGTCCCGAAATGTAAAGTTTCTGTCCCGATCCGTCAAATCCGGGAACAGGATGGAACATACATAAGGGAAACCGAAGCACGGGCGTGAATGCCGTGCGTGTGACGACGCGGCGCGACGAAGCCCCGCTGCCGTCTCGGGCCATTTGACCAAGACATTGCTGGATCGGGATGATGCCGGGAAACATGCTTTCCAAGGGTGAGGTATTCGTCATTGAAACTGACGCGGCCTCCCGCGAACAACTTTCAATGGCGCTTCAACAGAGCGCTTATGACGTAATCTGCTTTGCCGACGGCGCGTCGCTGCTCTCGGAAGCAAAGGCGCGGATGCCGGCCTGCGTGCTGCTGGAGATGCCGCCGGATCGTTCCGCCCTCGACGTGCTCAAGCGCCTGCGCGAGGAGAACTGCATGGCGCCGGTTCTGGTGACCTCGGCGAACGGCAGCATCGCCATGGCGGTCGACGCGATCAAGAGCGGCGCGGCCGACTTCATCGAGAAGCCGTTCCGCACCCGCGACATCGTCGACCGGATCGATGCTGCCATCGACGAGTTCGCGCAGCCGGGTTCAAACCGGCAACGCTGGCTGCCCGGCTGCGAGCCCCTGACCGGGCGCGAAGTCGATGTGCTCGAGCACCTTGCTGCCGGCCTGACCAACAAGGAGATCGCCCGGCGCATACATCTGAGTGCGCGGACGGTCGAAGGCTACCGCGCAGGCATCCTGAAGAAGGCCGGCGCCCGCAACGTGACCGATCTGCTCCGCCGCATCTTCGGCCAGGGTTCGCCCACCCCGGTTTAAGGACCTAGGTTTAACGGCTTCGCCGCGAGTCGACGACACGTTCCGCGGCCTTGGTGCGGCCGCGGCGGCGCCCCAAGGAAACCCCAATCGAACCAGTTCCTTCCCTGCCGCGTCCAACCATGTTGGCGAGGCATTCGATCGCACGCGTCCGGCTGGCGGCGCGGCGATACGGCAGGAGGGACTTTATGCGCATCACCGCAAGATGTTTGGCAACGACGAGCCTGGTTCTGGTGACCATGGCGGCCGCGTCGCCATCATGGGCCGCCGATGTGGACGCCACATCGGCCATCGACACCGTCACGGTCTATCCGGACGGCGCCACCGTCACCCGTATCATCGCGCTGGACCTCGCCTCCGGCGACAGCACGCTGGTCGCCAAGGACTTTCCGCTCTCGCTCGATCCGTCCTCCCTCCGTGTCGAGGGCGAGGCGGGCGCAAAACTGACCATCGGGACCATCGACGCGCGGCCGCCGCGCGCGGCACAACCCGCGAATCTGCCCGAGCTCGATAAGCGCATCGAGGCGTTGAAGGATCAGCGCGCCGATCTGCAAGGCGACATCGACGCGGCCAACGCCCGGCGCAAATTCGCGCAGCACTTTGCCGAGGCTTCTCCCGCCGGCCTTGGCGAGAAGGGGGAGGCTCGGCCGATCACCGAATGGCGCGCAGCCTTTACCGCGGTCGCCGAGGAGATCGCGACCGCCGACACAGCGATCCGCGACGCCACGCGAAAGCAGCGCGAGATCGATCGGCAGCTCGCGCAACTTGAAGCGGAGCGTTCGGCCAAGCCGCCGAGCAAGCTCGAGGTTCGCATCGATGTCGCTTCCGCCGCCGCGACGAAGGCGACGTTGCGGGTGACTTATGCAGTCCGCAATGCGCGCTGGCTGCCGCTGTATGACGCCCGGCTCGACACCGGTGCCAAGGACCGCAAGCCGCAGCTCGAGCTGGTTCGCCGCGCCGAGGTTACACAGTCGACCGGCGAAGACTGGTCGAATGTCAGCCTCGGCGTTTCCACCGTTCGCGTCAGCCGCGGCGGTAGCGCGCCGGAGCTGAATTCGCTGGTGGTGAGGTATCCGCAACTGCCGAAGCCGCTGGCATTGGGCGCGGCGTCGGACATGGCGATGCCCGCGCAGCCGATGACGCGGCAGGCGCAATCTCCGGCGATGGCGAAAGCGGCGGAGCCCGAACTGCGTGAGCGCGCGGACGAGCAGCAGGCCAACGCCGAGATCGGTGATTTCCAGGCCGTGTATCAGATCAGCGGCCGCGTCAGTCTTGGCGCCAATGAGGGCGCCAAGAGCCTGCTCATCTCCTCCATGACAGTGACGCCCGACCTCGCCATCCGCGCCGCCCCGGTCGCGGATCCCACCGCTTACCTCGAGGCGTCATTCAAGCTTGCCGAGGATACCAATCTGCTGCCCGGTAAGGTCGCGATCTTCCGCGACGGCACGTTCGTCGGTCGCAGCAAATTTTCGACCGCCGCGCGGAACGACGCGATCCGGCTCGGCTTCGGCGCCGACGACAAGATCAAGATCGAGCGCACCGTCATCAGGCAGAACGAAGGCACGGCCGGCGTGATCTCGTCCTCCAAGACCGACACGCGTTCGTTCCGCACCGTCGTCCGCAACGGGCACGACTTCCCGATCCGCATCGCGATCGAGGATCAACTTCCGGTCAGCGAGAACGAGGATATTGGCGTCGAGATGCTGTCCTCGACCACGCCGCCCACGACCACCAATCTGCGCGACAAGCGCGGCGTGCTGGAATGGGCGTTCGACGCAAAACCCGGCGAGATCAAGGAGATCAAGTTCGCCTGGCGCGTCCGCTGGCCCAAGGACAAGGGCATGGTGATCGTGCCGGCGGGTTAGGAGCCTGAGGCGTGACGCCCTCTTACCTCGCCCCGCTTGCGGGGAGAGGTCGGATTGCATCGAAGATGCAATCCGGGTGAGGGGGACTCTCCGCGAATTCAACTTTCACCGTCCCCGCGGAGACTCCCCCTCACCCCAACCCTCTCCCCGCAAGCGGGGCGAGGGAGCGCAGCTTCACCGCGGAGGCAGTTCGGCTCGCGCCGCCGGCCGCATCGATTGCGGCAGCACGTAGGGCACGCCGTCGTCGGCCTGATGGACGACGGCGTCGATCTCGAAGATGTCGCGGATGGTCTCCCGTGTAACGACATCGGCACGCGGGCCGTCGGCGGCGAGCCTGCCGCCGTTCAGGACGATCAGCCGGTCGGCGAAGCGGATCGCGAGGTTGAGGTCGTGCAGGATCGCGATGACAGCCGTGCCGCCTGCGGCGCGGCGGCGCGCGGCTTCGACGAGGTCGATCTGGTGACGCAGATCGAGGCTCGATGTCGGCTCGTCCAGCAACAGGAGCCCCGGACCGTGTTCCGATTCGCCGCAGGCGAGCTGCACCAGAACGCGGGCGAAATGGGTGCGCTGCTGCTCGCCGCCCGATAGCGTCGGCAATTGCCGTGCGCGGAAATGTGCGAGGCCAACCTCGTCCAGCGCGGCGTCGACGAGCGACACGGCATCGCGCAGGCTGCGGTCGCCCGCACCCATCAGCACGATCTCCTCGACCGTGAACGGGAAGGTGACGTTGATGTGCTGGGACAGCATCGCGCGGCGCGCGGCAAGCTCGCGCGGCGTATAACTGCTGATGTCGCGCTGCTTCAGGTGCACCTCGCCCTCGCTCGGGCGGAGATCGCCGGAGAGCAGCCGCAGCAGCGTCGACTTGCCGGCGCCGTTCGGGCCGATGATCGCGACCATCTCGCCGGCTTCAACCGACAGGCCGACGCCATCGAGCAGCGTGGCGCGGCCGGCGCGCTTGCTGAGAGATCGCGCCTCGATCACGGCGCTCATAGCGAGGCGAGCCCGCGCTGGCGCAGCAGGATGCCGAGGAAGACAGGCGCGCCGACCGCGGCGGTCAAGATGCCGATCGGCATCTCCGCGGGCGCCACGATCGTGCGCGCCAGCGTGTCGGCGCCGACCATCAGGATCGCGCCGAGCAGCACCGAGGCCGGCAGCAGCAGGCGATGCGCAGGTCCAATAACGAGACGGAGCAGATGCGGTACGACGATGCCGACGAAGCCGATGACGCCGCTGATCGACACCGCGACCCCGGTCATGGCGGAGACCATGACGATCGAGATCCGCTTGAGGCGCTCGACGTCGACGCCGCCGTGAAACGCGTCGGCCTCGCCGAGCACCAGCAGGTCGAGGCCGCGCGCAATATACGCGCAGGCGCCGAGCCCGATGATGAGGATCGGCGCGAGCACGGCGGCCTTGGTCCAGGTCGCGCCGCTCATCGACCCCAGCAGCCAGAATGTAATGTCGCGAAGCTGGCGGTCGTCGGCGATGAACACCAGAAGCCCGATGCCGGCATTAGTGATGGCGGTGATGGCGACGCCGGCGAGCAGGAAGATCGCGATCGAGGTCCGCCCCGCGCGGCTGGAGATGCCGTAAAGGATCGCGGTCGTGGCCAGCGAGCCCGCGAAGGCCGCGAGCGGCAACAGCTCGGTTTGAAGGAAACGCAGCGTCTCGCCGAAGCGCGAGTCCGTGAACACGATCGCGCTTGCCGCCGCGAGCGCGCCGCCGCTGGAGACGCCGACCAGCGCGGGATCGGCGAGCGGGTTACGAAACAGTCCTTGCATGATGGCGCCGGCCGCGGCGAGCAGGCCGCCGACCATCGCGGTCGCCGCGATCCGGGGAATCCGGATCGACCACAGCACGAGCTGGTCGCGCGCCGTCATGGCATCGGCGGCGGAGTTGCCGGCAAGGCCGAGCGCAGCGGGCAGGCGGGAGAGGGGAATGCCGGCTGCGCCCACGGTCAGCGCGACGATGGCGGTGGCCGCGAGGATCACCAGGAGCAGGGGAATGGCAACCGACGTAAATCGCCGTCCTGCGCCCGCGCGCCGCGGGCTCCGCGAGTCCGTCCCGATCGCCACGCTCATTGCCGGCAGTTCGCCGCCGACAGAGCCGACGTGAAGGCGCCGCCGTTAGCCAATGCCGGATAGAGTTTGACGGAGAGATCGCGGGCCGCCGCGGCCGTGCGCGGGCCGAAGCCGAGCAGATAGAGCCCGTCCATCGTGATGAAGCTCTTGTTGGCCGCGACCGGCGTCAGGGCGAAGCCGGGATGGGCGTAGACCGCGTCGGCCTGCAGTGAATCCTTGCCGCGCTCGATCGACAGCACGACGTCGGGTTTTGCCGCGACGATCGCCTCGTCGCCGATGTTCTTGTAGCCGTCGTAATCCTCGACCGCGTTGGTGGCGCCTGCAAGCTGGATGATCTCGTCGGCGGCGGTCTTGTGACCGGCGACCATCGCCCGTCCGTTCAGGAGCGACATCACGAACATCACGCGGACCGGCTTCGTGACCTTGGCACGCAGTGCGCGCAGCTGCGCAAGATCCGTAGCCACTGCGGTGCTCAGGCATTCGGCGCGCGCATCGACGCCCATGGCATGGCCGACCAGCTTGATCTTCTCGATCAGGCCTTCCTCCGAGAAGGTCTCGGGCACCAGCACCAGCGGCACCTTCGCCGTCTCCAGGAGGTCCATGGTCTCGCGCGGGCCCGATCCCTGGATCGCCAGGATCAGGGTCGGGTTGAGGCCCAGCACGCCCTCGGCCGAAATCTGGCGCATGTAGCCGACATTGGGTTTGTCGTGCAGCGCCGCCGCCGGATAGAGGCTCGTGGTGTCGACGCCGACCAGGCGGCTCTCCAGCCCGAGCGCATAGAGGATCTCGGTGATGGCGCCGCCGATCGAGACCGTGCGGGCGAAGTCGGCAACGGCGACATCGCGATTGCGCGCATCATGCACCGTGATACCGGCGGCGTGCGCGGTCGAGGCGAGCGCGATGGTGCCGGTGAACATGAGGTTTGCGAGGGTGCGACAAAATGTCATTGCAGGTTACTTCGTCAGGATCAGCTTGTTCTGCGAGGTCAGGCGAAGGCGATAGGCGTCCTCGCCATGCGCGATGATGATCTCGCGCTCCGCCGCAAACAGCTCGCGGCTGTCGATCCGGCTCCCGCGTATGGTCAAACTTCTCGTTGTTGCAGAAGGGCTTTGTGTCGGCCCTGCCGCATCGCCGCTATTGTCTCCGGACGTTGCTGACATGGTAGGTGTGATGCGCTTTCGAGATTTCAGATGCGTCTTGTTTGTATAAGCGGCATCAGGCGCATTCCAACGGCGGCAATTTACAATCGATATAAACTGCAACCCGATGACATTGACCGTCAGGGTGTTGCCACGTAACCAAATGGAACAATGCGGGCCGGGGGGCCTGCACCAGAGAATAGCCAGCCAGTCGCTCGCCGCGCGAGCGCACGCCAGCCAAACAAGACATATCATGATTGGGTTGGGTGTATGGCTGACGGGGCTAGGTATTCGCGCGCGCTGATTTTGGGCGCGTCGGTGGTTTCAATTGCGGCGGTGTCGCCGGTGAGCAGCTTTGCGCAGACCGCAGATCAAACCGCGCAATCATCCAAGCCGGCGAAGCCCAAGCAGGCCAAGCGCAATCCGGCCAAGCCGCAAGCTGTTCAGCCGCAGCAGGCCAGCACCAGCGTGTGGGATGCGCGCGCGCAGGCGATCGTCGGCGTCCAGGCGCTCGACACCATCACGGCCGCGGCGTCCAAGACCGAAGAGCGCGCGGTCGATGCGCTCGCACCGGTCAGCGTCGTGACGTCGTCGCAGATCCAAAGTCGCCAGGCCAGCACGGTCGGCGATCTCATCTATAATGTGCCGGGCGTATGGGTTCAGAACCGCGGTGACGAGCCGTCGACCTCGATCAATATCCGCGGCCTGCAGGATTTCGGCCGGGTCGCCGTCGTCGTCGACGGCGCGCGGCAGAACTATCAGCGCACGGGCCATTTCGCCAACGGCTCGTTCTTTCTCAACCCCGAGCTGATCAGCGGCATCGACATCGTTCGTGGTCCGACCGCCAACATCTACGGCTCAGGTGCGATCGGCGGCGTGGCGTCGTTCCGCACCAAGGATATCGAGGACGTCGTGCGTGCCGGCGAGCGCTGGGGCGTCGACGTCAAGACCATCCTTGGCAGCAATTACGGACGCGCGCTCGGTTCGGCCTTCGGCGGTGTTCACGTCAATCCGAATGTGGACGTGTTCGCGGGCGGCACCTATTCGACGCAGGAGAGCTACAAAGACGGCACTGGCTTCGAGGTCGCCAATACCGGCAACCGGCTCACCAGCGGTATCGCTAAGCTGACGGTGCGCCCGGCCGACGGGCACGAGATCAAGCTCGGCACCATCTTCCAGGAGGACATCTACAGCGTGGGTCAGCCGCCACGCCGTGCCGGCGATCCCAACTCGACCAATGCGAACGGCGCCAACAACCTGAGCGGCACGTCGATCTACAGGTCCGACGTCAAGAACTACACCACGACGCTCGGCTGGAAATATTCGCAGCCGGATGACCAGTGGTTCGACTGGGATGCGAAGGTCTACTGGAATCGCACCGAGAACGACCAGGTCAAGACCGCGCATACCAGCACGACGCCGTCGGTCTTCTGCGGCGGCGTGCCCGGCAATGCCGTGTCCGGCTGTATCGGCAGCAACCGCGGATATCTGCTCGATACGGTCGGCGTCGACGTGTACAACACCACGCGCTTCGATACCGGCAGCTGGCGTCACGCGGTGACCTACGGACTGGACGCGTTCCAGGACAAGGTGTCGACGCAGGACAGGACCGGCACGTCGGAAGTGACGACGCCTGGCGGTCAGCGCACGGTGTCCGGCGGTTTTGTGCAGTGGAAGGCCAATTACACCTCCATGCTCGAGGTGATCGGCGCGCTTCGTTACGACAATTATCAGCTCTCCTCGGCATCCTCGTCGTCCGGCGGCGACCGTTTGTCGCCGAAGATCACCGTAGGGCTCGTTCCCACGGCGGTCGTGACGCCCTATGTCAGCTACGCCGAAGGTTATCGCGCGCCGTCGATCACGGAAACGCTGGTCAGCGGTCCGCATTCGGGCGCGACGGTCAACGACTCGTTCTTCCGCTGTCCGTCGGGCACGCCGGGTCCGGGCGCGGATTCGACCTTCTGCTTCGTCCCGAATCCGAATCTGCGGCCCGAGGTCGGCAAGAACAAGGAGATCGGCTTCAACATCAAGAAGAACGATCTGTTCACGGCGGGCGATACGCTGCGCGGCAAGATCAACGTGTTCCGCAACGACATCTCCGACTTCATCGATCAGGTCGCCTATGGAAATCCGCTGGTGGTCCCCACCGGCCCGCCGCCGGCGCCCTCCATCACCGTGCTTCCGTTCCTGCAATATCAGAACGTCGCGTCCGCCCGCATCCAGGGTCTCGAGGCCGAGGCGATGTACGACGCGAACACCTGGTTCTTCGGCCTCTCCGGCAGTTACCAGAACGGCAAAAACCTTCAGACGGGATTTGGCCTGTACAGCGTTCCGCCGCAGAAGGTCACGACGACCGCCGGCGTGCGGTTGCTGGACCGGACCCTGATCCTCTCGGTGATGTGGACGTCGGTGATCGCGAACACCGACATTCCGCCGACCTATACGCCGGCGACGTCGTACGATCTCGTCAACCTCTACGCCCAGTATCAGCCGCGGCCCGATCTCACGCTGAACTTCTCGGTCGAAAATCTTCTCAACCAGTACTACCGGCCTTACGCCATTCCGGTCGGCAGCACGGGCGATACGCAAAACGACGTGAAATGGGCGAGCGCCGGCCCCGGGCTCGTGGTCAAGGGAGGCCTGAAGTACCACTTCGGCGGCATCTAAGGAGTACGCCGACGACAGCAAACGGGACGCCGTATTGACCGCCAGAGCCACGCTGATGTCCCAGCGTGGCTTCGGCACGTTCTGAAACATCCGCTCGGCATTCGCCGATCAACAAGACTGACAGGAGAAAAATCTTATGTTCATCGCCATGAATCGTTTCCAGGTGAAGCTCGGCTCGGAAGCTGCTTTCGAGACCGTCTGGCGCACCCGCGAATCCTATCTCGGCAGCATGGCCGGCTTCGTCGAATTCCACCTGCTCAAGGGGCCGCTGCTTGAGGACCACACGCTGTATTCCTCGCACACGGTCTGGGTCGACAAGGCGGCGTTCGAGGCCTGGACGCGGTCGGACGAATTCCGTCGCGCTCACGCGCGCGCCGACAACAAGACCGGCGAAAGCCTCTATCTCGGCCATCCCAAGTTCGAAGGGTTCGAGGTCATCATGACCGAGCGCAAGACGAACGCGGCCGCCTAGATCGCGGCGGATCACGAAAGGGAGCCGGACATGCTGAGCACCGATCTCGCCGATCTCAAGGCGTATATGGCTGACAATCCCGGCGCGGTGATCGAGGACGTTGCGCGCGAGCGCAAGGTCACTCCGCGCGCGGTGATCGAGGCGCTGCCGTCGTCCATGGTGCGCGTTGGTGGCGGCGAGCATTTCGCCGCCGCCATGCAGGACATCGCGGCGTGGGGCGAGGTCACGCTCATCGTGCACACGGATGACGCGATCTTCGAGTTCACGGGCGCGGTCCCGGCGGGCGAGGTCGGCCGCGGCTATTTCAACCTGATGCAGCCGAAGGGATTGCACGGCCACCTCCGCCACGAGCGCTGCGCGGCCTTGGCCTTCGTCGAGCGTCCCTTCATGGGCAAGACCTCGGCTTTCGTCGCCTTCGTCAATGCCGACGGCGGCATCATGTTCAAGGTCTTTGTCGGTCGCGACGAGACCCGGGCGCTGCGGGCGGATCAGCTCGTGCGGTTCCGTCAGCTGGCGGACCGGATCGCGGCGCAGGGCGTGGCATAATTTCCTTCTGCCGATCGGGAGATCAGGATGCAGAGCAATTTCGGGCTTCGGCATGTGATCCTAACAATTGGGCTGGTGCTCGCGCCGGCCCCGGCCTTCGCGATCGACGAAGCGCTGTTGCCGCGCAATCTGTCGCCCTGGGGCATGTTCCTCGGTGCCGACATCATCGTGAAGGTGGTGATGGTCGGGCTCGCCGTCGCTTCGCTGGTGACGTGGACGGTGTGGCTCGCCAAGACCATCGAGCTGCGCCGCAAGAGCGCGCTCGCCGTGCAGCGGACGCGCGCGCTCGAGGGCAGGATGAAGCTGGCGGAGGCGGCGGAGCGGACCGGCGACGCGCATGATGCGGTCGCCCAGCTCATCCAGTCCTGCGCGAAGGAGGCGGAGCTCTCCGGCGGCATTGTCGATGACGGCCTCCAGGAGCGCGTGGCGCTGCGGCTGGAACGGGTCGAGGCGGCGATGTCCAGGCAGATCGCGCGCGGCACCGGCGTGCTCGCGACCATCGGCGCCACCGCGCCGTTCGTCGGGCTGTTCGGCACGGTCTGGGGCATCATGAATTCCTTCATCGGCATCTCCGAGAGCCACACCACGAGCCTTGCAGTGGTCGCGCCCGGCATCGCCGAGGCGCTGCTTGCGACAGCGCTCGGACTCGTCGCGGCTATTCCGGCGGTGGTGATTTACAACCATCTCGTCCGCGGCATCGCCAATTACCGCGCGCTGCTCGGCGACGCCTCGGCGCAGCTCATGCTGTTGGTCAGCCGGCAGCGCGACAACAGAGAGTTCCGCCTGGCGCGGGCGGCGGAGTAGGCCATGGCCGCGAAACTCGGCGCACGCGGGGGATCGCCGCTGAGGCGCGGCGACCCCGGCGATCTCGACGTCACCCATGAGATTAACGTCACGCCGTTCATCGACGTGATGCTGGTGCTGCTGATCATCTTCATGGTGGCGGCCCCGCTTGCCACCGTCGACATCGGCGTCGAGCTGCCGGCCACCGCCGCCGAGCCCGCGCCGCGGCCGGACAAGCCCACCTTCGTGACGGTGAAGCCGGATCTCACGGTGGCCGTCGGCGAGGAGACAATGGCGCGCGAAGGCCTCGTCACGGCGCTCGATGCCGCCACCAAGGGCCGCAAGGACGAGCGCATCTATCTGCGCGCAGACAAGGCTGTCTCTTATGGCGACCTGATGGAAGTGATGAACACCTTGCGCAATGGCGGCTATCTCAAGGTCGCCCTGGTCGGCCTTGACGGACGCAGCTGATGTCGGCGAGCGCTTTTGCCCTGCATGAACCGCTCGGCGAGCGCGAAACCGCGCGCTGGGGTGCATCGGGCGCGGTGATCGTGGCGTTGCATGTCATCGCTGCGGTGATCGCGATGAATTGGGTGCGGTCGCAACCGGAGCAGGGCGTCACCCTGCCTGCGATCATGATCGACATGGCGCCGATCACGTCGGCGCCCGAGGCGACGCCGGACGACGTCGTGCCGGGGCCGGTGATGAAGGAGGCCGATGCCTCACCGCCGGAGCCGATGCAGCGGCAGGCGGTCGAGGAGACCATCGCGCCGACACCGCCGCAGGAGAAGCCCGACGTGGTGGCGCCGCCGGAGCAGAAGCTCGAGCCGACACCGGCCAAGCCGGAGCCCGCGAAAATCGTGCCGCAGGAAAAGCCGGCGCCCGAAAAGCCGAAAGTAGTTCGTCCGGAGGCAAAGAAGCCGTCAGAGGCGCCCCCCGCGCCTCGCACCAGTGCGCCACCGCGCGCCGAGCGGGAGGCACCTGCAGCGTCCGCCATGAGCGCGGGCGCGGTCGCATCGCTGGTTGCGAGTTACAATCAGCGCGTCCGTGCGCATCTGATGCGCCTTCACTCCTATCCGTCCGGCGGCAACGGTCAGCGCGGGCTGGTCCGGGTGAGTTTCACGATCGGCCGTAACGGCCAGGTCACGTCCAGCCGCATCGCTTCGTCCGGCGTTGCCGCGTTCGATGCCAAGGCCACGTCGATGATCCACCAGGCCTCGCCGTTCCCGCCGATCCCGGCGGAGATCAAGAACAGCTCGATGAGCTTTACTGTTCCGGTGGACTTTATCGTGAGGTAGCCCGCTCTTTCTACCTCGCCCCGCGTGCGGGGAGAGGTCGGAATGCGCGCTGAAAGCGCGGATTCCGGGTGAGGGGGACTCTCCGCGAGTCGCACTCCCACCGCCTTCGTGGATGGAGCCCCTCACCCCAGCCCTCTCCCCGTAAGAACGGGAAGAGGGAGAGGAGAGAGCGTCGGCTTACTTCGCCTTCAGGAAATCCGAGACTTCGAGCAGCATGAACTCGTCGTCGTCGGCCTTGTTGGGATCGCGGCTGGACGAGAACGGCAGGTTGTTGTCGTTGCCGACGATGATGTGGGTCTCGTCGACGCGATCGACGTTCTCGATGGTGAAGAACGGGAGGGTGTAGACGCCGTCATTGAGCGGCTTGCGCGCCTTCTTGTCGGGGTCCTGGATCTTCATGAGGTCGATATAGCCGATCTTGCGCACGGGCTTGCCGACATTGGCGTCGGTCAGCTCGATCTTGTAGACGCGCTTGAACTTGGCGATGTCGGGGAAGCAGTTCTCGCCGCGGGTGCCTTGCGGGCAGGCCTTGTCGGCGGTGCCTTCGCCGTTGTCGCGCTCGATGATGAGGCCGGAGGCCTGATCGATCATGTTGAAGTCGCCGATGGCGTTGCCGTTCTGCTCGAACACATACTGCCAGTAGCGGCCGGTGAACTTTTCGGCGGCGACGTCGAATTCGAGGATGCGGGAGGCTTCCTTGCCGTCGACCTTCTCCCAGTCCTTCTTGTCGGCGTCCCACAGCGGGCCCTCGAGCAGGCCGTAGAGGAACTTGCCGTCCTTGGACGACGCAAAGCCCTCATAGCCCTTGGAGCGGCGGAGGTTGACGTTGGTGTAGGTCGCGCCCGGCGCGCCCGGCGTCGCCACGGCCCAGTTGTCCGGCGAGCGCACCGGCTTGCCGTCGGCAACCGTCTCGAACACGCCGAGGATCTTGCCTGATTTGTCGGCCTTCAGGATATAGGGGCCGAACTCGTCGCCGATCCAGAAGGTGTCGCCGATGATCTGGAAACCCTCGGTGTCGAAATCGGAGCCGGTGAGATAACGCTTCTGGGTGTCCTCATGCACGATGCGGAACGGCACCTTCTTGTCGGGATCGTGCAGGAAGATGGTTTCCTGGCGCTCGATCTTGCCGCTGGCCCAATCCATCTTGTAGCGGTTCAGGTACAGCATCGAATCCGGCGAGTTGGCGCGCGCGCCCATGCCGTTGTCGGTGATGACCCAGTAGCTGCCGTCGGACATGTGCTTGATGCCGGAATGGCCCTGCAGCGGCTGGCCCTTGAAGGGCAGCGAGACGCCGGTCGCCCGCTCATAGGACTTGCCCATCACGGTGCCGAGCGCGTCGACGCGCTTGCCGGTGGTGTACTTGCCCGAGGTCTTGAGATCGGCAGGGGCGTCAGCCGGCGCGTCGATGAACGTTGCGGCCGGCATCACCACGTGGCCGGCGAGCTTCGCCGGGAATTCACCCTCGTTCTGTGCAAGCGCGGTGCTCGCGGTGAGAATGATCGTTGCGACGGTGCTGAGAAAAGTCGCGCGCATGTGCGTCTCCTGTTAGTGGACGACGCCTTATGCGGATCGCATGTTGCAGTTTTGTGAAAGCGGGCCAAACGCCGCAGCAGCTATTGTTTCGGCGGTGCCGGAGAGCGCGCCGGAATCTCGAAGCTGATGGTCTTGCTGTCGATCACGCGGTGCGTGGGATCGGCCAACTCGAACAGTACCTTGTGCGGGCCCGGAGGCAGTCCGACCACGATCACGGTCTCGCCACTGGCATCGACAAAATGCCAGGGCGCATCATCGACCGTGATGTGGACGTGACCGATGCGCGGCGACACGTCGAGCGCGCCCTTGCCGAACACCGGCACGATCCGGAGATTTTCCGTGGTGTACTGGATGAAGACGAGGCCCTGCGCCAGTTGTTCGGCCAGCGGTGGATCGACTATCAGGCGGGCGGGCGCCTGCTTGTCGATGGCAACTAGCGGAGAGGGCCCGCGCACGTCGCGGGCGCTTTGGGCGACGGCGGCTGCCGCAAACATTGTGGAGACCGCCAGAGCGGCCACGACGTGGAGGGCCGCGTTCATGTTCGTTCCTTCCAGGTTATCAGGCGATCTTGCGGGCGAGGAAGTCGCGGATCAGCGGAACCATCTCGTCGAACCTGTCCTCGAGCGCGAAATGACCGGTGTTGATCAGGTGAAACTCCACTTGCGGCAGGTCGCGCTTGTAGGGATGGGCGCCGTCGGCCGGGAAGATGAAATCGTTCTTGCCCCAGACGATCAGCGTCGGCGGCTTGTACTTGCGGAAGTAGGCTTGCACCGCGGGATACAGCGGCAGATTGGTCCGGTAATCGTAGAACAGGTCCATCTGGATATCGCTGTTGCCGGGCCGGTCGAGCAGCGCCTGATCTTGTACCCAATTGTCGGGTGAAATCCGACTCACGTCCGACATGCCGTCGGTGTACTGGAATTTCGTCGTTTCCAGCGTGACCAGCTTCATCAATGCCTGTCGGCTGGTATCGGACCCGTCGGCCCAGTATTGCTTGATCGGATTCCAGAACTCCTTCAGCCCTTCGTCATAGGCGTTGCCGTTCTGCACGATCAGGCCGCTGACGCGCTCGGGATGCTTGAGCGCCAGCCGCCAGCCGACCGGGGCGCCGTAATCCATGACGTACATCGCATAGCGGGTGACACCGAGCTGGCCGAGCAGGCCGTCAACGAGTTCGCCGAAGCGATCGAAGGTGTATTTGAACGATGTGCGCGGTGGCATGTCGCTCTGGCCGTAGCCGGGGTAGTCGGGAGCGATCACGTGATAGCGGTCCGCCAGAGCCGGGATCAGGTTGCGAAACATGTGCGAGGAGGTCGGAAAGCCGTGGAGCAGTAGCACCACCGGTGCATCCTTGGGCCCCGCTTCGCGGTAGAAGATCTTGATCCCGTCGACGGATTTGGTTCGATGGTAGACGACCGGATAAGAACCGGTGGTGCCGCGGCTGTCGCGCTGCGGTTTCGCCGATGCATCCGGTGAAGCAGTGGCAACGGCCAATCCGGACAATCCAACGACCAGGCAACGACGATCGATACGGGTTTGTGGCGGCATGACCTCTGCACTTTTCATGTCGATCTCCCTGTCCAGAATCGGTGGCTTTGCGGACGTCAGTCGTCCGCGGCTTCAAACGCCTTGGTAGACAAGCCGGGTGAAGAAGCCGGGGTCGATCACGAACTGCCCCCATATCGCATCGAAGGCCGCGGTCGGTTTGGCGGCCACGGCTTCGTCCCGCGTTCGTCCCTGGCTCTTGAGACGGGCGACGTTGTCGCGGATCGTCACCAGCATGTCGCGAAACGCCTGGAGTTCGGCTCTGTTGCCAACCGGCTTGCCGTGACCGGAGATCACGATCGTATCCTGTCCGGTCGCTGCGAGATTGGCTTCGGAAGCCGCGATCATCCCGTTGATGCTGCCGCCGGTCGAGTAATCGATGAACGGATAGATGCCGTTCCAGAAGGTATCGCCGACATGAACGACGTTGGCTTCTGCAAAGGTGACGGAGATGTCGCTGTCGGTATGCGCGGGCCCGTAATATTTCAGGCCGATCGAGGTTCCGTTGAGTCTGAGCTCATAGGAGCTGGAAAATACGTCGCTGGGGATGCCGCCTGGTCCCAGCGGAAGGAAATTGTAGTCCCAGTCCTCTACGCGCTGAACTTCGAGGAGGTACTTTCGCGTGTTCTCCTGCGCGATGATCCTGGCGCCAGCGGAATGGAGCCATTCGTTGCCATCGGCGTGATCGAAATGCCAGTGGGTGTTGACGAGATGGGTGACGGGATCGGCGCCGAGATCGGCCATCGCTTTGGTGAGCTGGGGACGCGAGACGCGGATGCCGGCATCGACTAAAACCTTGCCGTCGGGACCGGTCAGGACCGCGACATTTCCGCCGGAGCCTTCGAGCACGGCTATGTTGCCTCGGAGTTTGTGCGTGGTGATCGGCGATGTCGCCGCACTGTCCTTGATCAGGCTGACAAGGCCTCGCGCTTCAGCGTAGGCCTGCCGCGGCGAAAGCCAACCGTTAGTAGCGGCAATCGCCGCACCGCTCAGGCAGCAGAGACAGAAATTGCGGCGCGACAGCAGGGCTCTGGTCTCTAACTCCATAGCGTCCTCGATTGACGGCCGGGCGACGGCATTCAAAACGCACGGCGGCTTTGCGCATATCCACCGCGTAGCCGATTGTCGCTGTGGGGAGCAGACGGTATGCTTGAGAAGCACCTTCTCAAGATATGGAAAGCGTATCCGATGGACCGGTTGGAGGCAATGTCGGTGATCGTCGCGGTCACTGAGACAGGAAGCTTTTCAGCCGCTTCGCGGCGCCTCAACACGCCGGTCGCGACAGTCAGCCGCACGGTCGCCGAGCTGGAGGCGCGGTTGAAGGCCCAACTATTTCAGCGATCCTCGCGCCAGATGAAGCTGACCGATGTCGGACGATCCTACATCGAAGCCTGCAAGCGCATTATCGGGCAGGTAGACGACGCGGAGCGCGAGGTCTCCGGCGAGTACAGGATTCCGAAAGGAGATCTCGCGGTCACGTCGCCCTGGGGGCTCGGACACATGCACCTGTTGCCGATCGCGCTCGAATTCATGGATGCCTTTCCAGACATCGCGCTGCGGCTCGTCCTGACCGACCGCATTGTCAACACGGCCGAGGAGAATATCGACATTTCGGTTCGCATCGGCAACCTCCCGGACAGCAACCTGATCGCGACCCGAGTCGGCTCGGTCCGGTTCGTGCTCTGTGCGAGTCCCGGTTATGTTGCCAAGCACGGCCAACCGAAGGTGCCTGCCGATCTGGCTGCTCATGACTGTATCAGTATCGACAGCCTCGCGGCTCAGCGGAACTGGAAGTTCGTCATCGACGGCCGCGAAGTAGCGGTGCCGATCCGGTCGAGATTGACTTTGAGCGACTCCGAGGCTGCGGTCGAAGCCGCGATCGCGGGTGCCGGCATCACTCGCGTCATGTCGTACAAGATGGAAGCCGCACGGCGCGCAGGAAAGCTCGTTTTGATGCTGGAGCCATTCGAACAGGCGCCATGGCCGGTGCATATCGTCTATGCGGAGCGCAAGCCCGAGCCGCTCAAGCTCCGATCTTTTCTCGACTGGGCCACGCCGCGCCTTAAGGAGCGGCTTGCTTAGCTCGTGTTACTCCTTCACCGCGCCGGTCAGCGAGGACACGTAGTAATCGACGAACAGCGAATAGAAGATCGCAACCGGCAGCGAGCCGAGCAGCGAGCCGGCCATCAGCGCGCCCCACTGGTAGACGTCGCCGGTGACGAGCTCGGTCAGGATCGCGACCGGCACGGTCTTGTTGGCGCCGCTCTGGATGAAGGCGAGCGCGTAGATGAACTCGTTCCAGGACAGCGTGAAGGAGAAGATGCCGGCCGAGATCAGCCCGGGCACCGCCAGCGGCAGCGTGATCCGACGCAGGATCTGGAGGCGCGTCGCGCCGTCGACCAGCGCGCATTCCTCGAGCTCGTAGGGAATCGACTTGAAATAGCCGATCAGGAGCCAGGTGCAGAACGGCACCAGGAAGGTCGGATAGACCAGGATCAGCGCCATCGGTGAGTCGAACAGGCCGAACTGCACCACGACGGTGGCGAGCGGAATGAACAGGATCGACGGTGGCACGAGATAGGCGAGATAAATGCCGAGGCCGACATAGGGACTGCCGCGGAAGCGCAGCCGCTCGATGGCGTAGGCGGCGAGCGTGCTCGCGATCAGCGACAGCGTGGTCGAGCCGATCGCAACGATCATCGTTGTCCACAGCCAGCGCGGATAGGCGGTGTCGAACAGCAGGTGCTTGACGTGCGCCAGCGTCGGCGAGGTGATCCAGAACGGGTTGTGATCCTTGAAGTTCATCAGCTCGGCGTTCGGCTTGAACGACGTGATCGCCATCCAGTAGAACGGAAACAGCAGGATCAGCACGAAGCAGCCGAGCGGCAGGTAGATCATCATCAGCCGCCGCAGCCCGGAATCCCAGGCCATGGTATCGGGCGCCGCCTTCGCGTCGGCCACGGCAGTTTGGGCGACGGTATCAGTCATTGCTCTCTCCCTGCTGCCACTTGCGGCGCGCCAGGCCGAAATATGAGAACAGCGTCGCGAACACCAGGAACGGGATCATCGACACCGCGATCGCGGCACCTTCGCCGAGCTCGCCGCCGGCAATGCCGCGCTGGAACGCGAGCGTCGCCAGCAAATGGGTCGAGTTCACCGGGCCGCCGCGGGTGATGGCGTAGACGAGCTGGAAGTCCGTGAAGGTGAAGATGATCGAGAAGGTCATGACGATGGCGAGGATCGGCATCATCATCGGGAAGGTGATGTAGCGGAAGCGCTGCCAGGCGCTGGCGCCGTCGAGCATCGCGGCCTCGTAGAGCGAGGGCGAAATGGTCTGCAGGCCCGCGAGCAGCGAGATCGCGACGAAGGGAATGCCGCGCCAGATATTCGCCGCGATTAGCGAGAAGCGCGCCGGCCAGGGCGCGCCGAGGAAGTCGATGTTGGTGGTGCGCCAATGCAGCACGTCGACCAGCAAATAGGAGATGATCGAGAATTGCGGATCGTAGATCCACCAGAACGCCAGCGCCGAGAGCACCGTCGGCACGATCCAGGGCAGCAGCACGATGGCGCGGAGCAGGCTCTTGAACGGAAAATGGTTGTTGAGCAGCAGCGCGAGCCAGAAGCCGAGCGCGAACTTTCCGAAGGTCGCGACCGCCGTATAGAACACGCTGTAGAACACCGCGCCCCACCAGAGGGGATCGGTGAGCAGATACTGGAAATTCTCAAGGCCCACGAAGACGCCACGTCGGCCGATCGTGGTGTCGGTGAAGGCGAGCCAGATGCCGAGACCGAGCGGGTAGGTGAGGAAGACGGCGAGCAGCCCGATCGCAGGCGCGAGGCACATCACGATCAGGAACGGCTTGTAGTCGAACAGCCGCACCAGCCAGGATTGCTGCCGGTGCGCCAGTACGGGGGAGGAGAGGGTGGTCACGGACATCGGGTCGTTGTCCTGTTCTAGGCTGTTACCACACCGTCATTGCGAGCGAAGCGACTTGTCCGCCGTAGCCTTGGCGAAGGCGGAAGCAATCCAGTCTGCCTCCGCAGTTGCAGTCTGGATTGCTTCGTCGCGTCGGTCCTCGCAATGACGGCCGCGTTGTCGTCGGCGCTACCTCTGCCTGCGGAAGTACCGCTTGCAGCGCTGTTCCGCTTCCGCAGCCGCGGCTTCGGGCGTCGCCGCACCGGTCGCGACCGAGGCGAACATCTGCACCGTCACATAGTCCGCACGCACCGCACCTGTGGCGGTCGAAATCGGACCCTTGTAGCCGGCGTAATACGTGCTGTTCATGGTGTCCCTGAAGATCGCGACCTTGGGATCGCCCTTCCACACCGCCGCATCGGCGTAAGCCGCAAGCGGTTGCGACCAGTAACCGCTGTTGGCGTTGAGCCACGGCTCGTACTGGTCCTTCTCCAGCATGAACTGCAGGAAGGCCTTCGCCGCGTTCGGATACTGGCTGTGCTTGAACACCATGGCGTTCAGCGTCAGTCCCGACATCGGTGAGATCGGTGCAAGGCCCTTCGGCAGCAGCTGATGTTCGGAATCCTCGGCGATCGCCGCGGTCGCCGGATCGTTCTTCAGGGAGAAATACAGCGAGACGCCGTTCGCCGTCAGCCCGATTTCCTGCGAGGAATAGGCGCGATTGTTGCTGACGTCGTTCCAGGACGGCGTACCGGCGATGAAGGTCGGGTAGAGCTCCTTCACGAAATTCAGCGCCGCGATGGTCTCCTTGCTGTTGATGGTGACATTGCCTTCCTCATCCAGCAGCGAGGCATTGTGCGACCACATCATCCAGTCCGCAAAGCCGTTGCCGTCGCCGACGGCATTGCCCAGCGCAAAGCCAGCGGGCTTGCCGGCCTTCTGCAGCTTCTTGCAGAGGTCCAGGAGCCCGGCATGATCGTCCGGCGCCTTGTCGAACCCGACGGATTTGAGGATGGACTTGCGATAGATCAGGGGACCGGCGGTGGCCCCGAACGGCAGCCCGATCCAGGTATCGCTCTTGGCCTTTTTGCCGTAGGCCTTCGCAAGGTTCTGCCAGCCGCCATACTTCTTGCCGAGATAGTCGGCGACGTCGGTCAGCTCGATCAGCTTGTCAACATAGATGTGCGGCGCGTCGGAGAAGCCGATGATGATGTCGGGGCCGGCGCCGGAATTCGAGGTCACCGCGGTCTGCTGGTTGATGTCTTCCCAGCCGACGAAGTCGACCTTGACCTCGACCCCGGTTTCCTTGGTGAATTTGGCTGCGTTGGCGCGGAATACGTCTTCGTCGGCCTGGACGAAGCGCACCGGCCGCAGCATGCGCAAGGACGCGCCCTTCTCGATCGGCAATTTTGGGGCGGGGACGTCCGCGGCCTTGATCGCGGATTGGGCGTGCGCTGCAACACCGGTTGCCGCGAGCGCCGTAGCAGATAGGCCCAGCACCAAGGCATCACGACGCGTGATGTCGTTCCTCATCAGTTCCTCCCTATGATGTCTCCCTTCCCGGCGTTGATCGCCGGTGAAGGGCCGTTCCGATTCCCGGCGCGCTTGGCGCCGGCCGCCTAGCTGTTCGGTCCGCGATCCATGCTGACGGGTTGCCAGCGGCGAAGCGCGGTGTTCTGCAGCACCGACGGATTGACGCAGCTTACCGGCCACATGCCCTGAAGCACCAGTGACAATTCGTAGCCCACCCGGCGCTTGCGCGCCTCGTCGAACCGTGCCGAGGCCGAGGCGACATGGGCGGTCAGCGTCACGTTCTCCATGCTGAGGATGGGATTGTTGTGCGACGGCGGCTCCTTCTCCAGCACGTCGAGGGCGGCATGCGCAATCCAGCCCTCCTGGAGCGCCTTGATCAGGCTTTCCTCGTCAACGGTGGCGCCGCGGCCGGTATTGATGAAGACCGAGCCTTTCTTCATCTGCCGGAAGTGCTTCTCGGTGAGCATGTGATGCACCTCGGGCCTTGCCGGGGCGTGCATCGAGACGAAGTCCGATTGCGACAGCACCTCGTTCAGCGTCGCCGGGATCACGCCATGGTCGTACATCAGCGTTTCCTGGATGAAGGGATCGTAGGCCATCATGCGCAGGCCGAACGGGGCGGCGCGCTTCGCAACTGCACGCGCGACGCGGCCGAACGAGATGAAGCCGAGCGTCTGGCCCATCAGCCGTGGGATCTTCAACAGCGCTGGCCGGCCTTCGGCCCAGCGCCCGTCGCGCACCATCCTGTCCTGCTCGACCAGGCGGCGGAAGCCGGCGAGCAGCAGCATCATGGCGTGGTCGGCGACCTCCTCGATGAAGGTGTCGGGAATGTTGGTGACGGGAATGCCGCGGGCGGTCGCGGCCTTCACGTCGACGCTGTCGACGCCGACCGAGCCGAGCGTGATCACCTTGCAGCTATCAAGTGCGTCGATGATCGACTTGGTGATGGGGATGCCCTTGGCGTAGATGGCATCGGCGTTTTTCGCGGCGGCGATGAACTCGGCCTCATTGGCGGGGGCTTCGACGATCTCGGCATCGATCGGATCGAGCGCCTCGCGCTCGAAGGAATAGTCGCTGCCTGCGACCGTGAAGCTCGCGCCCTTCGGCGTCACCACCCTGTATTTCGGCATTTCCTGCTCCCGATTTGGTCTGTCGGTTCTTGTTGTGACCCGCACCTTGTGGGCGGGCCTTTGCGTCTTTTACGCGAAATCGGAGCGGTCGCGTACAATCGTCGGTTGCCGCTGCGGCGATTTATTCGACTGTTTCGGCCTTCCGTCCGGGCTTCTACGGAGCCGCCCGTAACAGGTTGATAAGAGGTCACACACTAAAAGTTGAATCAAATTTATCGATTCCCTTGCGCGCCCGTATCCCATTGTTGCCGGAGCTGTCCCGTGAAGTTGAGCAATCTGAAGATCGCCCCCAAGCTCGGTATCCTTGTCGGCGTCACCCTGTTCGGCCTTTGCCTCTCCGGTGTTCTCGCCGGCTATCTGATGAAGCGCGAGATGGTGAATGCGCGCATCGACCAGGCCAAGTCGATCGTCGACCTGGGTCGCAACTACGCCGCGGCGCTGAAGAAACGCGTCGATGCCGGCGAGCTGACCAAGGATGCGGCGCTGGCCGACCTTCGCCGCTACGGCAACGCGATGACCTATGACAACGGCTCGGGCTATTTGTTCGGCACGTCCTATGACGGCATCACCCAGCTCGCGCCCGATCCGAAGCAGATCGGCACCAACCGCATGGATGTCGTGACCAACGGCCGCAAGCTCTCCGTCGAGCTGATGGACGGCGTCAAGGCCAACGGCTCGATCCTGCTCTATTATGATTACGTGAAGCCCGGCCAGGAGACGCCGATCAGCAAGATCGGTTACGCCGTCGCGGTGCCCGGTTTCGACATGTATCTCGGCACCGGCGCCTATCTCAGCGACATCGACGCCAAGATGGGCCCGGTCTACTGGCTGCTAGGTCTTGCCATGCTCGGCATCGTCATCGTCGCCGGCGGCGTTGCCTGGCTGATCAGCCGCGGCATCAGTCGCCCGCTGGAGCTGCTCGGCGCCCGCATGAAGGATCTCGCCGACGGCAAGCTCGAGGGTGAGATTCCCGGGGTTGGTCGCGGCGACGAGGTCGGCGCGATGGCCTCGACCGTCCAGATCTTCAAGGACAACGCGGTCCGCATCCGCGGCCTCGAGAAGACCGAGGCCGATGCCAAGGAGCGTGCCGCGGCGGAACGTCGCAGCGCGATGGAGGGCATCGCCAGCGATTTCGAACGCAGCGTCAATGGCATCGTCCGCTCGGTCTCCTCGGCCGCCGCCGGCATGCAGAGCACGGCGCAGTCGATGACCGCGACGGCCAGCGACGCCTCGTCGCGTGCGGCGACGGTCGGCGCCGCCTCGCAAAAAGCCTCCGGCAATGTCGGCACGGTTGCCGCGGCCGCCGAAGAATTGTCGAGCTCGGTTGCGGAAATCTCCCGCCAGGTCACGCGTTCGACCGAAGTCGCGAGCCGGGCCGTCAGCGATGCCGAGCGCACCAACGCCACCGTGCAGGTGCTCTCGACCGGCGCCGAGAAGATCGGCGAGGTCGTCAAGCTGATCCACTCGATTGCGGCGCAGACCAACCTGCTCGCGCTCAACGCCACCATCGAAGCGGCGCGCGCCGGCGAGTCCGGCCGGGGCTTCGCGGTCGTGGCCTCCGAGGTCAAGGCGCTGGCGAACCAGACCGCGAAGGCGACCGAGGAAATCTCCGCCCAGGTCGCGGCGATGCAGACCTCGACCAGCGACGCGGTCACGGCGATCTCCGGCATCACCCAGACCATCGCCGAGATGAGCGAGATCACTGCCGGCATTTCCGCCTCGATCGAGCAGCAGGGCGAAGCGACCCGCGAGATCGCCCGCAACATCCAGTCGGTCGCGGCCGGCTCGAACGAGATCAACGCCAATATCGGCAGCGTCACCTCGGCCGCGGAAGCGACCGGCTCTGCTGCCACCGACGTGCTCACCAACGCCCGCGAGCTGGACAGCCAGTCCGGCGCGCTGCGCAGCGCGGTCGACGGCTTCCTCGCCAAGGTCCGCGCGGCGTAAAGCCGAACGCACGGAATTCGTAGGGTGGGCAAAGGCGCGCAAGCGCCGTGCCCACCTTTTTGCTTTTTCAACTGTTCGGCTGTCATGCCCCGCGAAGGCGGGGCATCCAGTACGCCGCGGCCCATCGGGTCAATCACCAACGTCTCGGAATACTGGATCGCCCGCCCCAGTGCGCAATTGCGCACAAGGCGGGCGATGACACCTTCCTAGACCCCCTACTGCTTCTCGATCTTCGCGTTCGTGATCAGCTTCTCCCACAGCACCAGCTGCTCGTTCACGAACGTGCCGAGCTGCTCCGGCGTGCCGGAGAAGGCGTCCATGCCGAGCGTGGCGAGCTGGGCCTTGATCTCCGGCTTCTCGACGATCTTCCTGATCTCGGCGTTGAGTCTGGTCACGATCTCCTTGGGCATGCCGGCGGGGCCGAAATAGCCCTGCCACGACGAGATGTCGAAATCCGGCACGCCGGCCTCCTGCATCGAGGGCAGGTTCGGCACCAGCGGCGAGCGGTCCTTGGTGGTGACGGCGAGCGCGCGCAGCGCGTTGCCGTTGACGTGGGGCAGGCCGGTCAGGATGTCGACGAACATCATCGAGACGCGGCCGCCCATGACGTCGTTGAGCGCCGGCGGCGAGCTCTTGTAGGGCACGTGCAGGAGATCGAGCCCGGCATTGTGCGCAAAGGTCGCACCCGACACGATCGCCGATGACGAGCCCGACGCGTAGCTCAGCTTGCCCGGATTGGCCTTGCCGTAGGCGACGAGCTCGCCGACGGTCTTGGCCGGCACCTCCGGATGAACCACCAGCATGAAGGGCAGGTCGCCGGTCCGCGCGATCGGAGTAAAATCCTTGACGGGATCGTAGGTCAGGCTCTTGAGCAGGTAGGGATTGGCCGAATGCGTGGTGTTGGTCGTCACCAGCAGCGTGTAGCCGTCGGGGGCGGCGCGCGCGACATAGGTCGCGGCGATCATGCCGTTGGCGCCCGCCTTGTTCTCGATCACGATGCCGACGCCGAGTGCCTGCGACAAATGCTGCGAGATCAGCCGCGTCGTGGTGTCGGTGCCGCTGCCGGCTGCGAACGGCAGCACCAGCGTGATGTTGCGGCTCGGATAATTGTCGGCCTGCGCGGCGGATGCGGCGGCGAGACAAAGTGCGGCTGCGCCGGCCGTGCGCAGAGCGCGGATCAGTGATGACAGCATGTCTGGACGTTCCCTCTTTTTCGTTGGCGGGGAACCTAGCTTCTCTTCGCAAAAATCGGAAGACGGGAGTTTGCGGCCCACCTCGCGGAATTATTTCACCGCAGAACCCTGGCGCGAGGCGAACACGACGCCGGCGAGCACGAGCGCATAGCCGATCAAATGAAACGGCTGGAGTTTTTCGCCGAGCAGGACGATCGCCATCGCCGAGCCGAACACCGGGACCAGATGGAAGAACGGCGCGGCGCGGTTCGGGCCGATCAGCGCCACGCCGCGGTTGAAGAAGAGATAGGCCAGCGTCGATGGAAAGATCAGGATATAACCCAGCGTCGCCAGCGTCACCCCGTCGAGTTGCAGGACACGGCCGCTGAGGGTTTCCCAGATCGCGGCGGGCAGCAGCATCGTCGCGCCACAGAAGGTGGTGAAGGAGAGAAACGAGAGCTGGTGGATCTTCGGCCGCCGCGGGATGAAGGCGGAGTAGAGCCCGAACGCCACCAGCGAAGAGGCGAACATGATGTCGCCCCTGTTGAAGCTGATGCTCGCGAGCGCGGCGAGATCGCCGCGCAGGATGATGATCAGCACGCCGAGAAGCGAGATCGCGATGCCGGCGAGCTGCGCACCCGTCAGCCGCACGCCGAACAGCACCAGCGACCACAGCGCCACGAACAGCGGTCCGGCCGACTGGATCAGCAGCGCGTTCAGCGCCTCCGTGTATTGCATCGCCCAGTACGAGATCGCGTTGTTGAAGGCAAAGCCGACCAGCGACAGGAACAGCATCAGCGGCAGGCTTTTGCGCAAATTCGGCCAGTCGCGCTTCAGATGCGGCCAGGCGAACGGCAACAGGATCAGGAACACGCCGAACCAGCGGATTGTGGTCACCGTCAGCGGCGGCACATGCGCGCCGACATGGCGCGCGAGCACGATGTTGCCCGCCCAGAACAGCGAGCTCAGGCTGAGCAGCAGGTAAGGCTGGTTGTTGAGCCAACTGGCCGGATTCGAGGCCTTTGGCGCGGGCGAAGCAATCGTCATTGGCGTTGGATGCGACCTTGCGCCGGATTCTTGTTGTGACACAAGTCTCGCGGCCGCAAGGCTACAATGCAGGCATGGCTTGAGGAGGTGTCATTGGCGGTTAATATGTTGAACATCGAGGGCCTGGAGCGGCTCGATGCAAATGCGCCGGTGGTGATGCTGAACCTGATGCGTTTTCACCAGCGCTCGCGCGACGGCGACGGTTCGGGCTGGGACGCATATCTTCGTTACAGTGCGATCACAGTGCCCATGATCAGGGCGCGCGGCGGCACGCTGCTGTGGACCGGCGAAGCCAAGGCGGTCGCGCTCGGCCCGCACGATGGCAACGGCTGGGATTTCGTCGCGCTGGTCTATTACCCGACGGTTACGGCTTTCATCGACATGATGACGTCGGAGGCCTACGAGACGCAGGCCGATCCGCATCGCGTCAACGGCTGCGCCGAGCACGTGATCATCGCGACGAACGAAGCGTACAGCAAGTTCAGGATGAAGTAGCGCTGTCGCGCGGCAAGCTCTTCCCCTCTCCCCTTGTGGGAGAGGGTGGCTCGCCGCGACAGCGGCGAGACGGGTGAGGGGTCTCTCTCCGCGAGTCCGCCTCTCGATTTGAGTCTGCGGGAGCAACCCCTCATCCGGCGCTTCGCGCCACCTTCTCCCACAAGGGGAGAAGGAAGAAGCTACGTCGCCTGCTTCCGCGACGCCACGAATACGCCGGCCAGCACCAGCGCGAAGCCGATGAAGTGGAACGCCTGCGGGTGTTCGCCGAGGAACGCCATCGCCATGATCGAGCCGAACACCGGCACGACGTGGAAGAACGGCGCGGCGCGGTTGGCGCCGATCAGGCGCACGCCGCGATTGAAGCAGAGATAGGCGAGCGTCGACGGGAACACCGCGACATAGAACAGCGTCAGCAGGTTCGGCCCGTCGAGCTTCATCACCGGACGCACGGACAATTCCCAGATCTCGAGCGGGATGAGACAGGCGGCGCCGGCGCCGAAGGTGAAGGCGAGGAACGACAGGCCGTGCATCGGCGGCCGCTTCAGGGTCAGCACCGAATACAGCGCGAAGATGATCAGCGCGACGATGAAGATGAGGTCGCCCTTGTTGAACGCGATGTTCGACAGCGTGGTGAAATCGCCGTGCAGCAGGATCGTCAGCACGCCGCACATCGAGAGGGCCACGCCGAACGCCTGTGCCGCGGTGAGGCGGACGCCGAGGATCGCCAGCGACCACAGTCCCACGACCAGCGGCGCGGCCGACTGGAGCAGCAGCGTGTTGAGTGCCTGGGTATGTTCCAGCGCCCAATATTGCAGCGTGTTGAAGGCGCCGATGCCGGTGATCGACAGCACGATCATCAGGCCGAGCCTGCTGCGGATCGCGGGCCAGTCCTGGGCGAGATGTTTCCAGGCGAACGGCAGCACCAGCAGGAAGGCGAAGGTCCAGCGCAGGAACGACAGCGTCACCGGCGGGATGTGGCCGGCGGCCAGCCGCCCGACAATGGCGTTGCCGGCCCAGCACATCGCGGTGATGCTGAGCAGGAGATATGGCTGGTTGGCGATCCAGCCGTGACTGGATGATTCGGTGCTCGTGGTCTGGCCGGTGGCGGACATTGTGGTTGTTATGGCCCCCGCGTGGAGTACGCCGAGGCACCGGCCCGGCAAGCTCGGGCCGGCTGATAGCCCGGCATGCCCAAAGACACGGAAATCGAAGTGGCATCAACGGGGGGCGGACGCATCGCGACCATGCAGCGGCGGATCAGCCTCGCGCTTTGGCCGAAGCTTACGAAATGGCCATGGAAGGCTTCTGGATTTTACGGGGATATCAAAGGGTTAAAGTGCGTCTTGAGCCCCGAAAAAGCCCCGTTCTTGCTTGCCTAGAGAGGCTGCTTCCTTTATCCGGTTGGCTGCCTCGCGTGCGAACGGCTCCGGCCGTCAGCTGGGCTGGCGCATCTAAAATCTTCAGAGGATTACCCGCGAATGGCCAACGTTGTCGTCGTCGGAGCCCAGTGGGGCGACGAAGGGAAGGGCAAGATCGTCGACTGGTTGTCGGAGCAGGCGGACATCGTCGTCCGCTTCCAGGGCGGTCATAACGCCGGCCACACGCTCGTCATCAACGGCAAGACCTACAAGCTCGCGCTGCTGCCCTCCGGTGTGCTGCGCGACCAGAAGCTGTCGGTGATCGGCAACGGCGTGGTGTTCGATCCGCAGGCCTTCCTCGACGAGGTCACCAAGCTGCGCTCGCAGGGCGTCGCGATCTCGCCGGACAATCTTCGCGTCGCCGAGAACGTCACCCTGATCCTGCCGCTGCACCGTGAGCTCGACGCGCACCGCGAATCCGCCAATGCGGCAACCGCGATCGGCACCACCCGCCGTGGCATCGGACCTGCCTATGAAGACAAGGTCGGCCGCCGCGCCATCCGCCTGATGGACCTCGCCGATCTCGACACCCTCCCGCACAAGATCGACCGGCTGCTGGCGCATCACAATGCGCTGCGCCGCGGCCTCAACCTGCCGGAGTTCGACGGCAAGGTGATCCTGAAGGAATTGACCGCGCTGGCGCCGGAGCTGCTGCCTTATGCCGAGACGGTGTGGCGGCTGCTCGACATCAAGCGGCGCGAAGGCAAGCGCATGCTGTTCGAGGGCGCACAAGGCGCGCTGCTCGACGTCGACCACGGCACCTATCCCTACGTCACCTCGTCCAACACGGTGGCGGCGCAGGCCGCGACCGGCTCGGGCCTCGGCCCCGGTGCGGTCGGCTATGTGCTCGGCCTGTGCAAGGCCTATACGACCCGGGTCGGCCAGGGCCCGTTCCCGACCGAGCAGGACAACGAGACCGGCCGCAAGATCGGCGAGCGTGGCCGCGAGTTCGGCACCAACACCGGCCGTCCGCGCCGCTGCGGCTGGTTCGACGCCGTGCTGGTCCGCCAGGCGGTCCGGACCTGCGGCATCAACGGCCTGGCGCTGACCAAGCTCGACATCCTCGACGGCTTCGACACGATCGAGGTCTGCACCGGCTACAAGCTCGACGGCAAGGAGATCGACCACTTCCCGGCCGGCGAGGGCGCCCAGGCCCGGGTCGAGCCGATCTACGAGACCATCGAGGGCTGGAAGGAGCCGACCGCCAATGCCCGCTCCTGGGCGGACCTGCCGGCCCAGGCCATCAAATATGTCCGCCGGATCGAGGAATTGGTGGGGTGCCCGGTCGCACTGCTTTCCACCAGCCCGGAACGCGAGGATACTATTCTGGTGCAAAATCCGTTTGAGGCTTAACGATATCTTACCGGGACGTGCGCTAGTTGAGTTGAAATGGCTGATTACTATCCGCTGATCGCCCGCGCTATTTCCGCCCTGGACCCCAACGCTCCCGGCGAAAGCCGTCGCGCGCTCTATGAGCGCGCGCGCACGGCCCTGATCGCGCAGCTCCGCAGCGTGCAGCCGCCGCTCTCCGAATCCGAGATCACCCGCGAACGGCTGTCGCTGGAAGAGGCCGTCCGCAAGGTCGAATCGGAGGCCGCCCAGCGCGCCCGGGAGGCCTCGCGCCCCGGTCCCGGTGGCGGCGCCCGCAGCGGCGGCAGCGGGGACGCCTTCCGCCGGGCCAGCACCCGCGCCGCCGAGGGCAACCCGCCGCCGTCTCAGCCGGCCGCTCCACGCACCCGTCCGGCTCCACCGCCGCCGCGTGCCGACCGACCGTCCTTCAATGTCGATGACCAGGGCGACGCCCCGCGTGCGCCGCGGGCCCCGCGTTTCGACGCACCGCGCCAGCCGGGTCCCCCGGCAGCGCCGCCGATGCCGGAGCCGCCGGCTGCTCCGCCGGCCGGACGTGATCGCCCGCCCGGGCGCCGTCCGCCCGACATCGGGCCGCCACCGCCTCAGCCGCCGGCACCGGGCGTACGCGGTTTTCGCGACATCACCGCCGACGTGAACGACCTCGGCGGCGCTGCCGCGCAGGCCAACCGCGCCGCGCGTCGCACCTACGCCAATGTGCCCTCGCCGTCGCCGGAGTTCGACCGGCTGGAGCCGAGCCTGGAAAACCGCGCCGGCGAGCAGGACGCGCCCTATTCCTACGACGAGTCGATCGAGGAGGCCGAGCGCTACACGCCGCAGCCGCCATCGTCGCGTCCGCGCGTCGCGCCCGAGCGCGAAGCCAAGAAGCGCGCCCGCACCGGCTCCGCCTTCCCGTTCAAGAGCGCGATCGCCGTCGGCATCGTGCTCATCCTGGTCGGCGCCGGCATCCTCTGGGGCAAGCCGCTGATCCAGACGGTGAGCGGTCTGTTCAAGTCCTCGCCGACCCAGGTGGTGGAGGCGCCGAAGGATCCGGCCCAGCCGCAGAGCAAGCCCAAGATTCCGGATCGCGTCGGCCAGCCTTCGGCCAGCGACCAGCCGGTCGCGCCGGTGGCGCAGAAGGTCGTGCTCTATGACGAGGATCCGTCCGACCCGAAGGGCAAGCAATATGTCGGCTCGGTGGTGTGGCGGCTCGAGCCGATCAAGGCCTCGGGCAACCAGAAGGCCGACGTCGCCGTGCGCGCCGACATCGAGATCCCCGACCGCAAGTTCAAGATGACGATGTCGTTCCGCCGCAACACCGACTCGTCGCTGCCGGCGAGCCACACCGCGGAATTGACCTTCATCCTGCCGCCGGACTTTCCGGGCGGCAGCATCTCCAACGTGCCGGGCATCCTGATGAAGTCGAACGAGCAGGCGCGCGGCACGCCGCTCGCGGGTCTCGCGGTCAAGGTCACCGACGGCTTCTTCCTGGTCGGCCTCTCCAATGTCGACGCCGACCGCGCCCGTAACGTCCAGCTCCTGAAAGAGCGCTCATGGTTCGACGTGCCGCTGGTCTACGCCAACCAGCGCCGCGCCATCATCGCCATCGAGAAGGGCGCACCCGGCGAGCGCGCCTTCAACGATGCGTTCGCGCAGTGGGGCGACTAGAGCGTTTTCGAGCGAAGTGGATACCGGTTCGCGTCAAGAAAACGCGTCAAAACAAGAATCTAGAGCCCCGTTCCGATTCCATCGGAACGGGAAAGGCTCTAGGGCCGGCGCGTGACCGATCTTCACCTCTCCCGACGAGAGAGGTGAATCGAACTCTCAAGCGATCCGATCGGGATTGAATCGACCTATTGCGCCGCGGCCTCCCGCTTGCGCGCGGCCGCGTGCTCGCGGTCCATCACGGCGCGGCAGCCGGGGCTGACCTGCGCCTTCTTCTGCACCATGCAGGCCCTGACGCGCGAGATGTCGGGAATCTCACTGGAGCACAGCCGCATCGCATCACCTGTGCACATCTGCTGTGCTTCGGACGAGAAGGCGAGTGCGGGCGATGTCTGGAGTACGATGGCGGTGGTTGCGAAAGCGAAGAGCGAAACGATGGTCGTGTAGTGTGTCATGACGAATGCGTCCCCGAGTTCCGTGGTTTGAACCACTTGGTTTTGGGGCGCCGCACGCGGCTTGATCTGCCGCATGTCACAGCCTTCACGCCGGGAACTTTGGTCCCGCATGTGGTCGCTCGATCTCTCGTGGTGTTCGAATCGAAAAGTGCTGCGCCGCCCGATTCGAGTATGCGCGATTGTCACAGGGCTGCAATGGTCCGCTCGAATGAATTCGCAATTGTTGCGTGTCCGTCACGCAGCATGCGGCGCGAGATCAGATCAACCGATCGGACGACGCGTTCGCTTCTTCCGCATCGCTCGCGCCTGATGCTGCGGGGTGTTCCTCGACGGCCGTGACGCCTTTCGCAGTGAGCTCGAACAGATCGCCGTCCTTCATCACGTAGCCGTCGGCGATCAGCTCGCCGATCTTGCCGTGCCGGTCGTCGGCAAAGGCGACCGACTGGCTGATGTCCCGCAGGATCGAGAGCTGTTCCTCGCGCAACATGGCTTCACTCTCCGTGCGCCGGGGATCGTTCCCGGCCTTACATGCCGTGGCTCTGAAACACCTTGCTGCAGGACTTCGACAGCTTGGCCCGGTTGGCCTGCAGGCACGCCTGCACAGCGCCGTCATTGCCGAGGTCCTTCCGGCAGAACCGCGAGGCGTCACGCGAGCAGGCGTTCTGCTCCTGCGGCGTACCCATGTGGCCCTGCGCGAGAGCAGGCGTGATCGACATGCCGCTCAGGGCTGTCAGGGCGAGCGTCGCCATAAGGACGGATTTCCGGGACATCGACAAACTCCAATCTGACTGCAGGTATGAATTTCAGTCCTGTCTGAACTCGTCGCCTTGCCGCTTGTTCCCGTCCGGACGGGCCGGCGCCCCGCTATTCAAGGTTCCCGCGTCGCTGCTATAACAGCGGCGAAGGATGAGGATACTTGATGAAACGCTATCTGGTGTTTGCGCTGGTCGGTCCGTTCGTCGGCGGGTTCCTGCTGCTGCTGACGACGACCTATCAGTCCGGTTATTGGGCCCAGACCAATCTCGGCGAGGTCGGAAAGCTGTTCGCGGTGTTCTTCAAATCGCTGCAATACAGCTATCTGTTCGGCTTCCTGCCCTCGCTGATGATCGGTGCGGTCGACGACATCCTGATCCATGTCCGCCGGATCGGCCCGGTGCTGCGGATGATCCTGGTCGGCCTGTTCGCCTTCGTGCTGGCGTCGCTGACCTACAGCTCGCGCGGGCCGGATTCGGGCACGGTGCAATTCATCCTGTACGGCCTCGTCGGATTCGTGCCGGCGGTGCTTTCATCCTGGCTCGTGCATAGATATGTCGAGGAGCCGCAGCCGGCTGCGGCTTAGACCTGAACGCGCGACGTTCGGGCGCGGCGCGGCAACTTCCGCCACACCAGTGCGTTCTCCAAAGGCCATGACCATGTCCGACGACGATATTCTTGCTCCGCTCAGACCCCGTTCCGGGTCCCGCGCGCGCGGGAGTTTTTCGGGCACCGAAGCGCGCGGGCCGATCATCGACCAGGACGGCCATGAGATCCGTCCCGAAACACTGGAGCAGGGGTTTCGCGAGTTTCGCTTCGAGTTCGGCCAGGGAAACCCGTTCGGCGATCTGACGCGGGAACAGCGGGTGGCGCGGATCGAGGCGATCGCAAAGCTGCTCGATGTCGCCTTCATCCTGCCCGGCACGAATATCCGCTATGGCATCGACGGCCTGATCGGGCTGATCCCGATCGTCGGCGACATCATCACCACCGCGATCTCGCTGTGGCTGGTGCGCGAGGCCCGCGCGCTGGGCGCGCCGTGGTATCTCACCGCGCGCATGCTCGGCAATGTCGCGGTCGACGGCGTGGTCGGCATGGTGCCGTTCGCGGGCGATGCCTTCGACGTCATGTTCCGCGCCAACATGCGCAATGTCCGCCTGCTGCGCCGCTGGCTCGACAAGCAGCCACGGATTTAGCGTGGCGCTTCTTTCTTCGCCTCTCCCGGCTTGCGGGGAGAGGGAGAAGACATAGCTTCCAAAAAGCAAAAAGCGCGACGGCCTTTCGGCCATCGCGCTTTCAACGCAAATCGGGTTGAGCGAAAACTTACGCCGCGTCGGCGTCAGTCTCGGGGGCCGGCGCCGGCCGGGGACGGCGGGGCAGCGGGAAAGCTTCGCTCTCATAGAGCGAGCGGATGCCGTTCTGGTCGAAGCGCGCTTCCTCGACCTGAAGATAGGCGCCGTTCAGCGAATCCGTCGGCAACTGCTCCATCGCGAACTGCACGGCTTCGGCCGCGGTGCCGAACCGGCGATAGGTGAAGCCTGCACGCTTCTTCTTGCGGATCGCGGCGGGGAAGAGCTCGGCAGAAGTGTTGAAGTTGAACGGACGCAGTGGACGCATGGTCAAAGACCTCGTGATCTTGTCTGGGGCTTTAAGCGCGTGGGGTTTTGAAAGGCAGGGGCCACCATCGAGTGGGCCCGCCGCACATGTCATTTTCGCCCTCTAATATAGGCTGTTTTGACAGAAATGCGACCCCCGCGATGGGAGATGATGAATCCGCGCATGGCAGCTCCGCGAGCGCCGTAAACCAAATAATTTCAATATGTTAGATGGTTTACAGTTTGCCAAGCAGCAGCAGCACGACCAGGACCACCAGCACGACGCCGCCGATCCCCATGCCGGAATGGCCCATGCCATAGCCGTAACCACCGAACCGGCCGGACATGCCGCCCAGCAGATAGATGATCACCAGGATGATCAGGATGGTCCCAAGCGTCATGGCATCCTCCCTGGCGGCTGCCGGATTGCGCGCATCGGCCGCACCGCCAGAAGAGAAAAGCACATCGCGCCGCCGGGTTCCATGACGGAACCGGGCGGCGCGCAATGTTATTTGGGCTCGAGCTTCAGCGCGGCCGAGTTGATGCAGTAGCGCAGGCCGGTCGGGCCGGGGCCGTCGGGGAAGACGTGGCCGAGATGGCCGCTGCACTTGGAGCACAGCACCTCGGTGCGGACCATGCCGTGGCTGGCATCGTGCTCCTCGTCGACATGGCTATCGACCGCGGGCTGGGTGAAGCTCGGCCACCCGCAGCCGGAATCGAACTTGGCATCGGACTCGAACAGCACATTGCCGCAGCCGGCGCAGACATAGGTGCCGGCGCGGTGGTCGTGCTCATATTCGCCGGAGAAGGGACGCTCGGTCGCCTTCTCGCGCAGCACCGCGTACTGCATCGGCGACAATTCGCTGCGCCACTGCTCTTCGCTCTTGATGACCTTGTCGTCGGTGGTTTTCGTCTTGGTGTCGGGCATGGGTCTCCCGTTTGTTTGGTGAACTTGTTTTCGGTGATCTTGCGATCAGTTGGTGGCCTTGCTGGCGCTCACCAGCGTCGGCTTTTCAATGTAGTTATCCGCGAACAGCTTTTTCAGGTTCTCGACCTTCGGAATGTCGTTGTAGGCGATGTAGGGCTGGTTCGGGTGCAGCGTCAGATAGTCCTGGTGATAGGCCTCCGCCGGGTAGAACGCTTCCAGCGCGCCGACCTTGGTCACGATCGGCTTGCTGAATACCTTGGCGCCGTTGAGCTGGGCGATATAGGCGTCCGCCACCTTCTTCTGCTCGTCGGAGGTGGTGAAGATCGCAGAGCGATATTGCGTGCCGGAGTCGGGGCCCTGGCGGTTGAGCTGGGTCGGGTCGTGGGCCACCGAGAAGTAGATCTGGAGGATCTTGCCGTAGGAGATCTTCTTCGGGTCGAACTTGATCTCGACCGACTCGGCATGGCCGGTCCGGCCGCTCGAGACCGTCTGGTAATCGGCCGTCGCCTTGGTGCCGCCGGCATAGCCGGAGACTGCGTTGACGACGCCGGCGGTGTGCTGGAAGACGCCCTGGACGCCCCAGAAGCAGCCGCCGGCGATGACGGCGGTCTGGATCCCGGTTGCGGGCGACGCATCCACGGTGGGCGCGGGGATCACGACGGCATCCTCCGCGGCCCTGGACGGCACGGCGAAGGCCAGCGTCAGTGCGGTGGTGGCGGCGAGCAGCGAGGCGAGGGCGGTGCGGCGCATGGCGATCCTCTTCGGAAGGTCTGACAGTGTAGGGCGGCCGGGGACGGGCGAACAGCCTGTTTGGCCGCGTTTTCGGACATCTGAGATACGGGCGCAGACGGCGATTGTTACGGGGAAACGGACACGAGTCTGTGAAAAATAGCCTCAGACGGCGCGGCTTGGCGAGGCCGGGAACTCCGGGCTAGATGAACGCGCGCGATCGCGCTCGACTCAATCATGTGGTGGCTGGAGCTGACCTGACAACATGCTGCGTGTCATTCCCCTGACCCTCGCCATCATGATCTCAAATGCCGCGATCGCCGCGGCCGAGCCGCAAGCCGGCGAGGACCTCGCCACCTGTCGCGACCGCCAGGCGGAGGCCCAGGTCCGCGCGACGGCCTGCGACAATTTGTTGAAAGCCGATAAGCTCGGCGGCAAGGACAAGTCGCTCGCGCTCGTCGTGCGTGGCAATGCGCTGATCAACAAGCGCGACTATGACCGCGCCATCGAGGCGTTGTCGTCCGCCATCGATCTCGATCCGGACAATGTCGGCGCCATCAACCTGCGCGGGCTCTCCCATGAGCGCAAGGGCGAGGACGATCTCGCCATGGCCGACTACAATCTCGCCATCCAGAAGCGCGCGAATTTCGGCTATGCCTACAACAATCGCGGCACCATCCATCTGCGCCGGGGCGCGCTGCAAAGCGCGCTCGACGACTTCAACCTGTCGATCAAATACACGCCGACGTTCCTGCTCGGCTGGACCAATCGTGCCCGCATGCGCACGCTGAACAAGGATTTCGACGGCGCGATTGCCGACTTTGCGGCAGCCGAGAAGATCGACCCGGCCGCGCCGCAGATCGCCGGCAACCGCTGCATCACCTACGGCATGATGGGCAAGTACGACCAGGCTTTCGCCGACTGCGACGGCCTGATCCAGAAGCAGCCCAGGAATACCTTCGCGATCAACAATCGCGCCGAGGTCAACGTGATGAAGGGCGACCTCGACGCCGCGCTGAAGGACTACAACACGGTCATCCAGCTCAATCCGAACAGTGTGCGCGCCCATTCCGGCCGCGGCCAGATCTACGAGCGCAGGAAGGATCTCGCCCAGGCCCGCGCCGACTACCGCGCGGCGGCCTATTCGCTGACGAGGTTCGACGAGCCCGACGTCGCGCGCGCCCGCGCCATCGCGCAGGAGCGCCTGGCCGCACTGACCCCGCAGGCGCCGGCCGGGTCCACCGGGCGCCGCGTGGCGCCCCCAATCCGCCGCGCGACGCGAAAATGATTGCAAACGTGCTGCGCGATGTCGGCTTCCAGACCGTGATCTCCGTCAGCGACCTCTCCCGCGACAAGTTCTTCGAGGCGCTGCAGACGTTTGCCACCGAAGCGGAGAATGCGGATTGGGCGGTGGTCTATTACGCCGGCCACGGTTTCGAGATCGGCGGCGTCAACTATCTCGTCCCTGTTGACGCCAAGCTTGCCGCCGACAGGGACGCCGAGACCCAGGCGGTCGCGCTGGAGCAGGTGATCGCAGCGGTGGGCGCTGCGAGAAAAGTGCGTCTGGTGATGCTGGATGCCTGCCGCGACAATCCCTTTGCGCCGGCCATGCAGCGCACGCTGTCGCTCAAGCTGGTGGACAAGGGCTTTTCCAACATCGAGCCCGGCGCCGGCTTCATGGTGGTCTACGCCGCCAAGCACGGCGAGACCGCGCTGGACGGTGATGGCGGCGCCGACAGCCCCTTCGCCACCGCGCTCGCCCGCGAGATCAAGGTGCCGAAGGTCGAGATCCGGAAACTGTTCGACATCGTCCGCGATGACGTCTGGTCCGCCACCAAGCACGAGCAGCAGCCGTTTTCATACGGCTCGCCGCCGGGACGCGAGGATTTTTATTTCGTGGCGGGGAAGTGAGGGCTGCCGGTGTGAGACGGGAAAGCCGCGCCTCATTCGCCGTGTCGTAGGGTGGGAAAAGCGACTTGTCCGCCGTAGCTCGAAGAGCGAAGGCGGAAGCGTGCCCACCATTCTTATTGAATGTTTGGAGAAATGGTGGGCACGGCGCGTTGCGCCTTTGCCCACCCTACGGCAGCGTCAAACAACGATGCTCAACCGCTTCGCCGCCCGCGTAATCCCCGTATACAGCCACCGCGCCCGGCTATCCTGAAACGCAAAGCTCTCGTCGAACAGCACGACGTCGTCCCATTGCGAGCCCTGCGATTTGTGCACGGTCAGCACATAGCCGTAGTCGAACTCGTCATACGGCTTGCGCTGCTCCCAGGCAATCGCCTCGACGCCGCCCTCGAAGCAATCGGCGCGCACCGAGACCTTTATCACCTTGTGACCGAAGTCTTCATCCGGCGACAGCCGCATGCTGAGGATGCGCGATTTCGAGCGCGAGGTGTTGCGCGACTTCACGCGCCACAGGCCGCCGTTGAACAGGCCCTTCTTGCGGTTGTTGCGCAGGCACACCAGCTTGTCGCCGGCGACCGGGAAGACATCCTCGATGTTCTGGCGCTGGCGCACCCGCATGTTGTAGGCGCGGCGCGTGTTGTTGCGGCCGACCAGCACCTGGTCGGCGCCCATGACGCGGTCCGGGTCGAGCTCTTTCCGCGACACCACCTCGCTCTCGCCGTAACGGCCGATGTCGAGCTCGCGGCCCTCGCGGACGTCCATCGACATCCGCACGATCGGATCGTCCTGGGCCTGGCGATGCACTTCGGTCAGCATCGCGTCCGGCTCGGTGTTGGTGAAGAAGCCGCCGCCCTGGATCGGCGGCAGCTGCGCGGGGTCGCCCAGCACCAGCAGCGGGCAATCGAACGACATCAGGTCACGGCCCAATTCGGCGTCGACCATCGAGCATTCGTCGATCACGATCAGCTTGGCCTTGGAGGCCGGCGCGTCGTCCCACAGCTCGAAGCTCGGCTGCTCCTCGCCGGATTCGCGGGCGCGGTAGATCAGCGAGTGAATGGTGGAGGCCTCGTCGCAACCCTTGTTGCGCATGACCAGCGCGGCCTTGCCGGTGAAGGCGGCGAACTTCACCTCGCCGTCGACGCCTTCGGCGATGTGCCGCGCCAGCGTGGTCTTGCCGGTGCCGGCAAAGCCAAACAGGCGGAACACCGGCGGCGTGCCGTTGCGGCCGGGTTTTGCCTTGAGCCAGTCGGCAACGGCTTTGAGCGCGGCATCCTGATGCGGGGTGAAAGTGGCCATGTCTGTCTTGAGGAAGGGCAGAATCGAGGCGATTCGCCATCCCTCGAAACTAACCATTCGGCCCAAGGGTTCAAGCGGCCCAGCCGCCCCTATTGCCAGCCGGGAACGCCGCGCATGTCGGGCAGGTGGTGGGCGATGCCCTTGTGGCAGTCGATGCAGGTCTTTTCCTTCGTGAACAGGAAGCGCTGGTGCGCCACCGAGGCCCGTGGCGACTGCTTGGTGATGTCCATGGAATCGGCGCTGTGGCAGTTGCGGCATTCCAGGGAATCGTTGGCCTTGAAACGCGCCCATTCGTGTGCGGCGAGCTCGAGCCGGTGGTCCAAGAATTTCTCGCGGGTGTCGATCGTGCCGAAGATCTTGCCCCAGACCTCCTTGGAGGCCTGCATCTTGCGCGCGATCTTGTCGGTCCAGTTGTGCGGGACGTGGCAGTCCGGGCAGGTCGCGCGCACGCCGGAGCGGTTGGTGAAGTGGATGGTCGACTTCAGCTCGGCGAAGACGTTTTCGCGCATCTCGTGACAGCCGGTGCAGAACTTCTCGGTGTTGGTCAGTTCCAGCGCGGTGTTGAAGCCACCCCAGAAGATCACGCCCGCCGCAAAGCCCGCGAGCACCAGCACGCCGAGCCCGAACACCGAGCTCGGCCGGATCAGCACCTGCCAGAGCTCGCGCGCGAAGTCCCAGCAGCGCAGCATAAAGCTACGCTTGGCTTCCACCTTTCCCTTGGGCTCGTCAGCGGCCGTCGTCATCGGCGGCCACCGGGGCTGGCGCGCGAGAGCAGCGTGTCGATGTCGATGAAATCGTTGCTCACCGGCGGCGTCGCGGTGTTCTGCGGCACGTGGCATTCCGTACAGAAGAAGCGCCGCGGCGAAATCGAGGCCAGGAACTGGCCGTCGCGGTCCATGAAATGCGTGATCGAGACCATCGGCGCCTGCGATTCCGCGATGCGTGCCCGCGCATGGCAGGACAGGCATTTGTTGCCGTTGAGGTCGATCTGGTAGCCGTCGATGGTGTGCGGGATCACCGGCGGCTGCTCCGGATAGTTGCGCACCTCTCTCTCGGACGTATTGCGGTTCGGCAGCATTGGCGGCGCCGCGCCCTCGTCATTGAGCGGGGCCGGTCCGCGCAGGCCTGACGTTACCGTCTGCGCGGTGAGAGAGCTCGCGCCCGCTGCGATCGCGACCGCGAGCAGGGCTATGCCAAATCGTTTCATCATGACAGGTTCACCCGCTCGATGCGCACGGCGCATTTCTTGTAATCGGTCTGCAGCGAGATCGGATCGGTCGCGTCCAGCGTCACCTTGTTGATCATCTTGGATTCGTCGAACCACGGCACGAACACGAGGCCACGCGGCGGCCGGTCGCGGCCGCGCGTCTCGACGCGGGCGCGGATGAAGCCGCGGCGGGATTCCACCTTCACCTCGTCGCCGCGCCGGAGTTTTGCTTCCGACGCATCGTCGGGATGCATGAAGCAGACCGCCTCGGGGAACGCCTTGTAGAGCTCGGGCACGCGGCGCGTCATGGTGCCGGAATGCCAGTGCTCCAGCACGCGGCCGGTCGAGAGCCAGAACGGATATTCGCTGTCGGGCGATTCCGCCGGCGGCTCGTAGGGCAGGGCGAAGATGCGCGCCCTGCCGTCGGGATAGCCGTAGAACTGCACGTCGGTGCCCTGCTTGACATAGGGGTCGCTGCCCTCGCGGAAACGCCATTTGGTTTCCTGGCCGTTGACGACGGGCCAGCGCAGCCCGCGCTCGCGGTGATAGGCCTCGAACGGCGCGAGGTCGTGACCGTGGCCGCGGCCGAACGAGGCGTACTCTTCAAAGAGCCCCTTCTGAACATAGAAGCCGAACGCCTTGGATTCCGTGTTGGCGTAGCCTTCCTCGATCTCCGAGGTCGGAAACTTGTCGACCTGGCCGTTCTTGTAGAGCACGTCGAACAGCGTCTTGCCGCGAACCTCCGGCTTCTTGGCGATCAACTCCTCCGGCCAGACTTCCTCGATCTTGAAGCGCTTGGAGAACTCCATGAGCTGCCAGAGGTCGGACTTGGCCTCGCCGGGCGCGTTGACGAGCTGGTGCCAGAACTGCGTGCGCCGCTCGGCATTGCCGTAGGCGCCTTCCTTCTCCACCCACATCGCGGTCGGCAGGATCAGATCGGCGGCCAGCGCCGTCACCGACGGATAGGCGTCCGAGACCACGATGAAATTGTCGGGATTGCGGAAGCCCGGATAGGTCTCCTCGTTGGCGTTGGGACCGGCCTGGAGGTTGTTGTTGACCTGCACCCAATAGGCGTTGATCAGGCCGTCCTTCAGCATCCGGCTCTGCAGCACGGCGTGGGCGCCGTTCTTGTCGGGAATGGTGCCTTCCGGCAGCAGCCAGAGATGCTCGGCCTTGTCGCGATGCGCCTTGTTGGTGACGACCATGTCGGCCGGCAGGCGGTGCGAGAAGGTGCCGACCTCGCGCGCGGTGCCGCAGGCCGAGGGCTGGCCGGTCAGCGAGAACGGGCTGTTGCCGGGCGAGGAGATCTTTCCGGTCAGCAGATGGATGTTGTAGACGAGGTTGTTGCACCAGACGCCGCGGGTGTGCTGGTTGAAGCCCATGGTCCAGAACGAGACCACTTTTGTCTTCGGATCGGCGTAGAGCTCGGCGAGCGCCTCGAGCCGGTTCATCGGCACGCCGGACATCTCGGCCGCCTTCTCCAGCGTGTAGTCCGAGACGAATTTGACGAATTCGTCATAGCTCATGTCGGTGGAGTCGTTGGCCTTGGCCGCACCGGTTGCTTTTTTCTGGAGCGGATGCTCGGGCCGCAATCCATAGCCGATGTCGGTCTGCCCGCGCCGGAAGATCGTATGCGCAGCGACGAAATCCTTGTTGACGCGTCCGGTCTTGATGATGTGGTTGGCGATGGCGTTGAGGATGTAGAGGTCGGTCTGCGGCTTGAACACCATGCCGATGTCGGCGAGGTCGAACGAGCGGTGCTCGAAGGTCGAGAGCACGGCGACACGGACATGCGGCGCGGACAGCCGGCGGTCGGCCAGCCGCGTCCACAAAATGGGATGCATCTCCGCCATGTTGGAGCCCCACAGCACGAAGGCGTCGGTGGCCTCGATGTCGTCATAGCAGCCGGCCGGCTCGTCGATGCCGAAGGTGCGCATCATGCCGGCGACGGCGGAGGCCATGCAGTGGCGCGCATTGGGGTCGATGTTGTTGGTGCGGAAGCCGGCCTTGTAGAGCTTCGAGGCGGCGTAACCTTCCCAGATCGTCCACTGGCCGGAGCCGAACATGGCGAGACCGTTGGGCCCGCGCTTCTTCAGCGTTTCCTTCCACTTCACCTCCATGATGTCGAAGGCTTCGGTCCAGCTGATTGGCGTGAACTCGCCGTTCTTGTCGTACTTGCCGCCGGTCTTGCGCAGCATCGGCTGCGTCAGCCGGTCGTGGCCGTACATGATCTTGGAGAGGAAGTAGCCCTTGACGCAGTTGAGGCCGCGATTGACCTCGGCCTTGATGTCGCCGTGGGTGGCGACGACGCGGTTGTCCTTGGTCGCGACCATCACGGAGCAGCCGGTGCCGCAGAAGCGGCAGGCGGCCTTGTCCCATTTCAGTTCGCTGTTGTCGCGCTCGGCGACGAGATTGGCGGCGAGCGCGGGTGCCGGCATGCCTGCGGCGGCGGCCGCGATCGCGGCGGCCTCGAGCTTCAGCATCTGGCGGCGGTCGAGCTTCGGCGATGTCATGATGGCTCTCCCGGCCGTTAGGCGGTTTCGATGGCGTGGAAGACCAGCGCCGCGGAATAGACGTTGGGCAGCGACTGGATGGTGTTGAGCAGGGTGCCGAGGCTGCCGGCATCCGGCGCTTCGGTCACGACAACGAGTTTTCCGCGCGGGTCTCGGCCGTGAATCTCGCAGCCGGGCATCGCGGCGATCTCGGCTTCCAGTTCGTCCAGGCGCTCGGGGCGGGCCTGCACGATGATGCTGGCGATCTCGCAACCTGGCGGCGCGACGACGCGGTCGGCGGTGAGCACCCGGCCGGTGATCAATGCGCGGCGGTTGAGTGTGGATTGGGCCATGATGCCTGTCTTTCGCTGTTCGGAGGTCAATGCGGGGAGGGTGGCGGGCCGGGAGGGCCGGCGAACATCTGGTAGATCCAGACGCCGAGCCCGTATGAGCCGACCGTTCCGACCGCGAGGACGGGCATCACGACCGCGGTCAGGAACAGGAAAGCGAAAATCTCCATGCGCTTACGGCGCACGCGCGAAGTCGTGTCGTCAGGGGCCGACATATTCGGTCTCTCTGAAATGGTGCTGGAATCGGGACGGCATCCGGGCCGTTGCCTTGCTGCACTTTAAATGGAGCAGGGCTGCTAACGCGTTGATCTGGATCAACCCGTCGACTTGACCGGATGTCGCGGCGCGGCCAACGGACCGAGCCGCGGCGCTCCGTGCGCGCGAGAGAAGCAAGCGGCAACGATCGTTACCCAAAAGCGAAGATGCTTTGCGGCTCGGGGGTCAGGCCGCATACATCTTCTCTTGCCTCGGAAATGCCCGCGACCTACTACCAGTGGTAGCGGGCGCCGCAACATCCATCGCTGCTACTTGGCGGGAGCTACATATGAGGCGAATCCGAATCATTCATAAGACCGAATATTTTTACAGTCAGCCGGTCACCTTCGGCACTCATCGAGCCATGATGCGGCCTCGCGAGGGACATGACGTCCACATCGTGAGAGGGTCGGTCGATATCGAGCCGAACGCCGAAGTTCGCTGGTTGCGCGACAATTACGACAATGCCATCGCAGTCGTGACCTTTTTGGAATTATCCGACACGCTCAGGATCGCAAGCGAGGTCGACGTCGACCTTTACCACGACGACCCCATTGAATGGCGGATTGCGCCATTCGCCAGTTCATTTCCCTTCCAATATCCCCCGGAGGAGCAGCTTGAGCTGACGGTGTATCGTCTCCCGAGCTATCTCTACGACGCCACCGCCCTGCTCGAATGGTTGCGCGATCTCTACAAACCCGGTCAGTTGATCGGCACGCTGGACCTTCTGAACAATTTGAATACTCACATCTACCGATCGTTCAAATACGTTTCCCGCGAGGCTCACGGGGTTCAATCACCCAACGAAACGCTGCGGCTCGGCAGCGGGACCTGTCGCGACTATGCGGTGTTCATGATGGAAGCTGCCCGCTACTGGGGATTTGGTGCGCGCTTTGTCACCGGCTACATCCAGATGTCCGAGGGACAACACGGCGCCACGCACGCCTGGACCGAGATCTATATCCCCGGAGCCGGGTGGCGCGGCTATGATCCCACCAACAACAAGATCGTCGGCAGCGAACACATACCCGTCGCCGTGACGCGCGAACAGGAAAGGGCCTCTCCGCTTTCCGGGACGTGGGATGGTCCGGCGGATGCATTCAGCCGGATGAACGTCTCGGTGCAAGTCATATCAATACCAGCATCGCCATGATCGTAGTCCACGGTCGATCACGGCAAGCGCGGGTTGGCGGCCAGTCGGTGTGTCCTTGATCCCTCGCCCGTCTTGATCGGGCAGATTGCCGGAAACAAGCCTTTCACCAGCAAGCGAGTCCGTCCATGTCCCGATCGACCGCCATCGCCCCCGCATCGGAACGGCTGCACGCGCTCGACGCGGTCAGGGGTTTTGCCCTGTTGCTCGGCATCGTCCTGCACGCAACCCTGTCGTTCGTGCCGGCCCCGACCAGGATCTGGATCATACAGGATACCCATCAAAGCCTGGCCCTGGGCCTGCTGTTCTTCGTCATCCACGTCTTCCGGATGACGACCTTCTTCCTGATGGCGGGTTTCTTCGCTCGCATGAGCTTTCATCGCCGGGGAATCTGGGGCTTCGTCACGGACAGGTTGCAGAGGATCGGACTGCCGCTAGTGGTCGGCTGGCCGATCGTGTTTACGCCGATGGCCCTGGTGGTCATATGGGCCGCGGGCTTTCCGAACGGCGGCCCGATCCCCGGCGCACCTCGCTGGCCGCCGGTGCTGCCGAATTTCCCGCTGACCCATCTCTGGTTTCTCTATGTGCTGCTGGAGCTATATGTCGCCATGCTCCTGCTGCGCGGCGCAATTGTCTGGCTCGATGTATCAGGCACGCTGCGAACGGTTGTCGACCGCCTCTTTGCGCAGATTATGCGAAATCCGCTGGCGCCCCTGGTTCTGGCGATCCCGATCGGCATCGCTTTCTGCCTCGATCAAAGATGGATCAATGTGATGGGCGTGAGGACGCCGGATCAATCGCTCGTCACGAACCTCCAGGCGTGGGTCGGCTTCGGCACCGCCTTCGGCTTCGGTTGGTTGCTGCATCGGCAGACCGATCTACTGCGGATTTTGGAGCGACGCTGGCTGTGGAATCTCTTGCCGGCGCTCGGCCTCATTCTGATCAGTTTCGTGCTTGTCGGGGTGATGATGTCCGTGCCGGGTGCGCCGAAACTGCCGGTTAGTTTCGCCACGCTCAGGCTTGTCTCCGCCATCCTGTATGCACCGGCGATATGGATCTCGACCTTCGCGGTCCTCGGCCTCGCACTTCGCTTCATGTCCGGCTTCAGCCCGATCCGGCGCTACCTCGCCGATGCGTCCTACTGGCTCTATCTGATCCACATGCCGATCGTGATGGCGCTACAGGTCGTGCTGTCGCAGCTCGACTGGCCCGGGCCGATCAAGTTCGCCATCATTCTCGTCGTCGCGATTCTCCCGATGTTGGCGAGCTATCATCTGCTGGTGCGCTTCACCTTCATCGGCGCGGTGCTGAATGGCCGCCGCGCCGAAAAGCGCGTTCTCCCGCGCGGCGGAATTGCGACCGCGTAGACAGCGCCTCCCCGCTCATTAAGATGAGCGCAACAAGAATAAGCGGGAGAGGCGTCATGAAGTTCGGCATCTTCTATGAGCTGCAGCTGCCACGGCCCTGGGTGGCCGGCGACGAGCTGAAGCTCTACCAGAACGCGCTCTCGCAGATGGAACTTGCCGATAGGCTCGGTTACGACCATGCCTGGGTCGTCGAGCATCACTTCCTCGAAGAGTACTCGCACTCACCCTCGCCGGAATCGTTCCTCGCCGCCGCCAGCCAGCGCACGAAAAACATCAGGCTTGGCCACGGTATCCTCCAGCTCACGACGAACCACCCGGCGCGCGTCGCCGAGCGCGTCGCGGTGCTCGACCTGCTCTCCAACGGCCGTTGCGAATTCGGCATGGGGGAGAGCGCCTCCATCACCGAGCTGACGCCGTTCGGCCGCGACATGGAGACCAAGAAGGAGGTCTTTGAGGAGGCGGTGCAGGCGATCTTCCCGATGTTCAAGGATGCAGGGAGCGAGCACCACGGCAAATATTTCGACATTCCCTTGCGCAATGTTGTGCCGAAACCGGTGCAGAAACCGCATCCGCCGCTGTGGATGGCCTGCTCGCAGCTGCCGACCATCGAACGCGCCGGACGCCACGGCTTTGGCGCCCTGGGCTTTCAGTTCGTCAGCGCGGATGCCGCGCATGCCTGGGTGCACGCCTATTACAATGCAATGACCAAGCGATTGCACAAGCTCGCCGACTACGAGATCAACCCAAACATGGCGCTGGTCTCGTTCTTCATGTGCGCCAAGACCGACGAGGAGGCGCGTGCGCGCGCCGACGGCGCCACCTTCTTCCAGTTCGCGCTGCGCTTCTACGGCGCCTCGCAGAATCGCCAGCGTCCCGCGCCCTACACCGTCAACATGTGGGACGAGTACAACAAGTGGAAGCGCGACAATCCGGAAGCACAAGAGGCGGCGCTGCGCGGCGGCCTGATCGGCTCGCCCGAGACGATCCGCAGGAAGCTGAAGCGCTTCCAGTCCTCCCATATCGACCAGGTCATCCTGCTCAACCAGGCCGGCAAGAACAGCCACGAGCACATCTGCGAATCGCTGGAGCTGTTCGGCCGCGAGGTGATGCCGGAGTTCCAGAACGATCCGGCCCAGGCGGCGTGGAAGCAGGGCGTCATGAGCGGCGAGATCAAGCTGGAAGAGATCGACACCGAGGCGTTTACGGATCGCTACGGCAAGCTCGCGATCAACGTCGCGCCGGCGAAGGCCGCCGCGGGGTAGGGGAGCTGCATCCGGCATGGGCCCCGGCTTAGCAGCGCCATAGCGCGTCGAAGACGCGCGTAAACGCGCTTATGTCACGCTGCGCTGCGTCCGGGGCACGAGACCTTTTCCGCATCGGCCAGCAAGACTCTCGTGTCCCGGACGCGCTGCAGAGTGCAACGCTGCTGCGCAGAGCCGGGACCCGGAAGCGGCATAGGCCGCCGTCTCCGACTTTCGGTCAAACCCGGCTGCTGATATCTTCCGCCAAAAGAACTTTTGCGGAGGAACCAATGCGGCCCCACGGCATGGCCTCAACTCCAGCGGCGAACGACATCGCGCCGGCGGTGCTCGCCATCGGCCGACCTGATTTCCCGAATGTCCTGATCGACACGTTGCGCCGGCAGGCCGGCGTCGGCCATTGCATGGTGTTCGCGCTGACACGCACCGGCGCGGCGAGCTGTCTGCTCGACGCCGGCAACATCCCGATCGGCAGCGATCTCGGCGCGGCCTATGCCGGTCAGTTCCACGAATCCGATCCCAATCGTGATGCGCTGTTCGAAGGCGAGGGCAGCGCGCCGATCATGCTGCCGTCGTTCGCGCCGCGCATGTATGGCGCGCGCTACCGGAAAATCTTCTTCAACGACTCTGATATCGTCGACAAATATGCGACGGCGATCTGGGTCGGCGACACCTGCTTTTATGTCAATTTCTACCGCATCACCGCCCAGGGCTGCTTTGGCGACGTCGAGCGTGCGCGGCTCCAGGTTATTGCGCCTGCGATCGGCGCCAGCGTTGCGCGTCATTTCCAGCAGGCGGCCACCGCGACGCCCGACCAGAACCTCGCCGCGTTGTTCGCAACGCGCGCGCCCCTCTCCGCACTGACGCCGCGCGAGCAGGACGTCTGCCGCCGCATCCTGCTCGGTTTCAGCTCCGAGGCGATCTCGCAAGCGCTGGGCATCAGCCTGCATTCGACCCTGACCTACCGCAAGCGCGCCTATGAGCGGCTCGGCATCTCCTCGCAGAACGAGTTGTTTGCGATCGTGCTGGGCTTGCTCTCGGGGCCGGGCCACCTGAACTAAAGGGGACTCTAGATCCTCGATATCTGCTTCCGAGAGCAAAGCCGACACGCAGCCGGCCCTCCGGGATCGTCGCCTTTTGACCCAAGGCCGACATCCGCGGCGCGAATCCTCTTCAAGGATACTTACGCTTTCCCAAGTCGGATATGGTGTTGACCAGAATCAAGGGGCAAAGGTGCAATTTCCAATGAGGCAAATCATACTCTCAATAGTCGCTGTTTTGTCGTTCTCATCTGCGCGTGCTGAGATGGTCAAGATACCTTGGCATACTTCAGCGCAGTCCTTGCCTTGGATTCCCGGCAACGAATACATCGACGGCAGGTCGAAAAACTTCATGGACGGCACCGTCGAGGAAAAGGGTAAGGTAAAGGCCGAGGGCGAACTGTCGGCGGACATTATGCGGCCGCAGGGCGCCAAGGGACCAATCCCCTTCGTGATCATGCTGCACGGCTGCGACGGGTTCGGCCGGGTCGAGAGGAAATGGGGGGGTGACTACGGCGGCAGATTGGTCGGAGCAGGCTATGGTGTTCTCCTGCTCGACAGCTTCGGCAGCCGGGGATTGGGACCCGACGGCGTCTGCTCGGATCCCAGCCAGTTGACTTGGGCGCGGCGCCGGGCTGACGATGCGTATGCGGCGCTGGACTGGCTCATCGGACAGAAGATCGCCGATCCCAAGCGGGTCTACGTCCTTGGCCGCAGCAACGGTGCGACCACGACCTTGATCATCATGAACCGGGCGATCGGCGACCTGCACGAGCACATGTTCGCGGGCGGCTTCGCGATGCAGCCGTCCTGTTATTTGATGAAGAACGTCGAGTTCTACGCCCCGGTCCATCTCTTCCTAGCAGAGAAGGACGAGGCGACCAGCCCCATCCTCTGCGGCCAGATGGCCGAGAGCAAGCGGTCGATTCCCGTGAAGACGGTGCTGTGGAAGGGGGCGAACCACAGCTTCGAAGATCACGAGCCAATCCACGTTTTCCATGGCTACCATGTCGGATACAATGCCGCGGCTGCGGAAGGCACCATCAAGGCAATCATTAGTGCGTTGAACGAGGCCAAGAAAGCGGAAAACTGACCGCGCGGAGTCGCACAGCCTGTAGGTATGCGACGACGGCCGAATGGCGGCGGATAGATGCGGGAAGTCCGCCTGAACGACTTCCGCTCGTGGCCCGAAGCCGCCGTCAATGAAGGAGCGGAGCGCGTTCGCTCTGCCCGGCGATTCAGACCCCGACTCGTTCCGCGATGAGAAGCGCGTCGTCCTCGTCACGACCTGAATATCGAGCGGTACGCCCAATTTTATGTTGCCGAACAAGAGTTCGGCGTTAACCACGACTAACGGTTCCAGTCCGTGCGACATCGCTTCGAAGTTTCTTAAATCTTGCCGGGTACCTCTCTGGGGCATGGTGACCTGGGGAACGACATGAGTAAGCGGGCCAAACGTAAGAAGGCAGAGGCCCTCGCAATACCCATGGCCGCGAGAGTTGCGATTGGCGCCGTGGCCGTCGCCGTGGTGGGGTATAGCTTGCTGTCTAGCCCGGCGGACGTGCAACCGATACGAAAACCGTCCGCACAGCAGGCCCAGGCGTCGTCAACTCCGGTTTACGTGTCGACTCCAGTTCGTGCATCAGCGCCAGCTCCGGCTGCGATTCCGGTCCCGGCTCCGATCCCGGCCCCGGCGCCTCTGGTCGAACCACCCAAAGCCGACGCTGGCGTTCCCGGAGCACTTGTCCGGCAGGTGGTTGACTACGCCAGCCGTCAGGCGCCGGGCACGGTGATCATCGATACCGGAAACACATTCCTCTATTTCGTTCTGAACGACAGGCAGGCGATGCGCTACGGCATCGGTGTCGGCCGCGAGGGTTTCACATGGTCCGGTGAGCAGACTGTGGCCCGTAAGGCAGAATGGCCGGATTGGCATCCGCCTGTGGAGATGGTCTCGCGTCAGCCCTATCTGCCGCGGTTCATGGCGGGCGGTCCCGGCAATCCGCTCGGCGCCCGGGCGATGTATCTCGGCGAGACCGAATATCGCATTCACGGCACCAACAACCCCGATACGATCGGGAAGAAGGTTTCGTCCGGCTGCATCCGGCTGACCAATGACGACGTCACGGACCTCTATGAGCGGGTGAAAGTCGGAGCGAAAGTGATCGTGCTTCCGGCAACCGCCGCCCGCAGGCCCTCCCAGGGAGCGCCAGCCGACGCCGCTTTCCGGTTGCCGGACCCGGCATCGCCGTCGAAGCGGCCCCTGGCGGCTAACGCGCAGATGTTGTCATCCGGACCGAAGATCGCCGAAGCTCGGTAAGTCAGTCCTCTGTCCCCGGTCTGCAACTGAGGACAAGGAGGCAATTCAAGTCGTCGCGTTTAAGTCAGTTGCGGGCCCTAGGCGAGCCGCGGGTATAGCTGATTTACCGACCGATCTTCTTGATGCAAGTGGGTTCGCCGCGCGGGTGAGGTGTGCAATCCCAGTCGGATCCAAAGCCCGCACTGGCGTTCCGCTGTGGTAGGAAAGGATAGTAAACTACAACTGCCGCAAAGATGGTGACCGCGACAACTACTGACACCATCATCCATGCAATGCCCGCGCGATCCGGACTCCAGTAGAGTCGCCGAATGGATCGATGCTTCCTTGAATTGGGGTGCTTCACCGCCGTACCATCGATGTCGTCTCGCCGATACTTTGCGAATTCAAGCGGTTTCGCCACTTCCATCGACCTGGGATTGTGCTCTGCCAATCCCAAGCTCAAGCGCTGCAGCGATCCGCTCCAAGCCTGCGTTCGTTCTGCGCGTTTCGGCAATCTGCTGCTCATATAGATCAATCATCGTGGCGCCCGACGAAGTGCGTTGGCGCATCACACGCATTGCTAAGGTCGATCCACCCACTATCAGGATGAACGGCCACCAAGAGTACATCGCAAGCAGTATATCGACCACAGTCATCCACAACCTCCTAAAGCAACTCTGATCAGTTCCTGCGGTTTTTCTCGAGAACAGCTGCGATCCTCTCCATCGCAGCGCTCGTCCGATATGTTTCTGTGAGGTGCTGCTCCCGCAACTCAATCATCGATGCGCCGGAAGCTGCACGTTCCCGGCACAATCGCCCTAACAGGATCCATCCCGCAGGTATCAAGATGACTGGCCACATGTAGTACAGGACAACAGCCCAATCGTATGTTTGCATGCGATTTGCACCAAAGCTTTCAAACATATCGATTGCAACCTAAGCGATAATCGATCAAGTCGCACGTGAAGCGCGCGCTCACGATTAATAGATCGTTGCTCGGGGCTATCGGCGGCGGACGGGCGGAATTGCCCTTAACAAACGTCCGCTCACGCGTTTGTCGATGTCCGCCGTTGTGGGCCATGCGGACTCCGCTATCGCGGCCGCGTGTCATCCGGCTCGTGACGACACGCCCTGATGGCGTCTGTCCCTATCGCTGGGGACAGACGCCGGCGCCAGATTTCGATAGTCTGTCCTGAAGCACACGAGAATCCAGGGGAGACCGCCTTGAGCACCGCGCCGCGCATCGACATCGACCCTGCTTCGTTCTGGGCCGATCCCTATCCGATGCTCGCGAAGATGCGGAAGGAAGCGCCGATCGCCTTCGTGCCGCAGCTCGGCTCGACGCTGCTGACGAGCCGCGACGACATCTCGATCTCCGAGAAGCAGATCGACGTGTTCTCCTCGCACCAGCCCGCCGGCCTGATGAACCGGCTGATGGGGCACAACATGATGCGCAAGGACGGCGAGGCGCATCAAATCGAGCGGCGCGCGATGTTTCCGACGGTGTCGCCGAGGACAGTGAAGGCGCACTGGACCGCGCTGTTCCAGGCCCATGCCGACCGCATCATCGGTGCGATCGAGCCGGGGCGGATCGATTTCATGCGCGACTTCGCGCTGCCGTTTTCCGGCGAATGCCTGAAGTCGATCACCGGCCTCACCAACATCGGCTTCCAGGACATGGACGCGTGGTCGCAAGGCATGATCGAGGGGATCGCGAACTATGGCGGCGATCCCGCCGTCGAGGCGCGCTGCCATGCCGCGACGTCGGGCATCGATGCTGCGATCGACGACATTCTGCCCGTGATGCGCAAGCATCCCGATCAAAGTATCCTCGGCGTACTCCTCGCTGCGGGCATGCCGATGGAGAGCGTGCGCGCAAATGTAAAACTCGCGATCTCTGGCGGCCAGAACGAGCCGCGCAAGGCGATCGCCGGCACGGTGTGGGCGCTGCTCTCCCATCCCGAGCAACTCGATCTCGTGCGCAAGGGCGAGGTGACCTGGCTCGAGGCGTTCGAGGAATATGCCCGCTGGATCTCGCCGATCGGCATGTCGCCGCGGCGCATCGCAAAGCCGTGGACGATCCGCGACGTGTCTTTCGAGCTAGATGAGCGCGTGTTCCTGATGTTCGGCTCCGCCAATCGCGACGAGAAGCATTTTGAGCGCGCCGACGAGTTCGACGTGCGGCGTGATACCACCAAGAGCGTCGCCTTCGGCGCCGGCCCGCATTTCTGTGCCGGCGCCTGGGCCTCGCGCGCGATGATCGCGGACGTCGCGCTGCCGACGGTGTTCGCGAGGGCGAGCCGTCTCGAACTTGCCGACGATGAGCCTGTGCGGATCGGAGGCTGGGCGTTCCGCGGCCTGCTGAACCTGCCGGTGAGGTGGGTGCACTGACCAGACGACGGTCGCCGTGACGGCGAACTCGTGTCGTCGGACGATTGAACCGCATCGTTCCCCGGCGACACACATGACGTCATGTCCATTGGCGTCATGTCCATCCAGTTCTGGCCCAAGCCGTGGCTTGAATCGTCTCTGGCTGCCGCGTCGGCGCTGATCGCGTTGCTGGTCGTCGTGCCGGCGCGCGCCGCCGGACCGTCCTCCATTTCCGGCTGCTGGACGCAGACCTCGCTTGTGCCTTACGCCCAGACGCCGCCCGGCAAGGAGTGGGGTTCGCGGACCTGGTGCTTCAGGCCAGATGGGACGATGACCAGTGTCCACATCGCATGCGGCCGCGGCGGTTGCGACGGTTGGGATCGGGACGGACGTTACCGCTGGCGACGGCCGATCGTGTGGATCTCCGACGTCGATACGTCAGACGACGGCAAGCATCAGACAAAGGTGTGGCGTCGATGTCGCGTCAGTTTCCGCGCCAGGGATCGCATGGTGCTCGAGAATTGCTATTTCTCGTCCGATCCCTGGGTGCGCGAGCACTGACCGCGCCTTGTCGGAGGCCCCGATCCACACACTGCCATGATGCCATCATGCTCCTGTTTTGCCCGACGTGTCAAACGAACTTCGGATAATACGTAAGTAACTATTTTCGCACGCCCCGGCTACTGTGCATGGGGTTGTTTTCGCGGTTTTTGGTTCCGGCCGCCAGTCATGAGATCGAACGCGCGCGGCCTTCACATCCGCGTGCAGAAAAATTCCATCTTCATTCGCTCCGCCGATTGAAAGATTAATCATGCGCTCCGCCACACGCGTAGTGCTCGCATCGCTATTTTCCCGCGCGTCTCGACACCTTTCCCTCCCCGCACCATCATTCCCCAGACCTGAATGAATGACGGCCGCGTGTGGCCGGGAGTCTGGAATGCAGCGTCGTGACTTCTTGAAATTGTCCGCTGGAACCGCAGTCGCGGCGGCGTTCACCTCCCGCGCGAACGCGCAAGGCGTGGTGAAGGAAATTCGTATCGGCTACCAGAAGACAGGCGTGCTGGTTATCACGCGCCAGCAGGCTTCCTTGGAAAAGCATTTCAATCCGCAAGGCATCGACGTGAAATGGGTCGAGTTCTCCTCGGGCCCGCCGATGATGGAGGCGATGAACGTCGGTAGTGTCGACTTCGGTTCTGTCGGCGATTCCCCGCCGGTGTTCGCCCAGGCCGCGGGTGCCGCGATCGTCTATGCCGCGGGCCAGCCCATCACCAACGGCCAGGGCATCCTGGTGCCGAAGGATTCGCCGATCCGCTCGATCGCCGACCTGAAGGGCAAGCGTATCGGTTTCACCAAGGGGTCCAGCGCCCACAATGTCGTGGTGCAGACGCTGGAGAAGGCCGGGCTCACCTATGCCGACATCACGCCGGTCTATCTGACGCCGCCCGATGCCGGTCCCGCCTTCGCCAATGGCAGCATCGAGGCCTGGGCGATCTGGGATCCCTATTTCGCGATCGGTGAGACCAAGCAGGGCGGCCGCATCCTGATCAATGCGCGCGAAGTCACCAAGACCAATTCCTTCTACATCGCCAACCGCGAGTTCGCGAAGACCTACGGCTCCATCCTGCAGCAGATCGTCGACGTCACGACCGCGACCGGCAAATGGGCCGAACAGCACCGCGGTGAGGTCGCCAGATCGCTCGCCGCCGTCACCGGCGTCCCGCTGGACATCCAGACGGTTGCGGCCGACCGCGCGAACTTCGTGGTTGGCCCCGTCACCGACGACATCGTCACGACCCAGCAGGGCGTCGCCGACCGCTTCTACAAGCTCGGCCTGATCCCGAAGCCGGTCGTCATTCGCGACATCGTCTGGCGAAACCCGGCAGCCTGATCGTGCCGACTACTCTTCCCACGCACAAGGGTTTGAACATGAGGCGTATCATTCAGCGTCTGATCGCGGCCATCGTTCTGTCGATCGGCATCGTCGCCGCCGCGGTCGGCACGTCCTACGGCCAGGACAAACAAGAGAAGGTGGTCCGCATCGGCTACCAAAAGTACGGCAAGCTGGTGCTGCTCAAGAGCAAGGGCACGCTGGAGCCGAAGCTCGCCGCCGACGGGTACAAGGTGGTGTGGACCGAATTCCCGTCCGGCCCGCCGCTGCTCGAAGCGCTCAATGTCGGCGCGATCGATTTCGGCAACACCGGTGAAGCCCCGCCGATCTTCGCGCAGGCCGCCGGCGCGCCGATCCAGTACGTCGCCTACGAGCCGCCAGCGCCGAAGGGCGAGGCGATCCTGGTGCCGAAGGACAGCCCGCTGAAATCGGTCGCCGATCTCAAGGGCAAGAAGGTCGCGCTCAACAAGGGCTCCAACGTCCACTATCTCCTGGTCAAGGCGCTGGAGAAGGCGGGCGTCAAATATTCCGAGATCGAGCCGGTGTTCCTGGCGCCGGCCGATGCGCGCGCCGCCTTCGAGCGCGGCGCGGTCGATGCCTGGGTGATCTGGGATCCGTTCCAGGCCGCGGCGGAAGCCGCCACCGGCGCGCGCACGCTCGCCGACGGCACCGGCATCGTCGCCAACTACCAGTTCTATTTCGCCTCGAAGAAATTCCTCGAAGCCAACCCGAAGATCGTCGACGCCGTGCTGGCTGAGCTGAGTTCGGTCGACGATTGGGCCAAGGGCGACATCCACGCGGTTGCCGAGCAGCTCGCGCCGGCGATCGGCCTGTCCGTCCCGGTGGTCGAGGTGGCGCTGAAGCGGCAGGCCTACGGCATCAAGCCGATCACCGATGCCGTCATCGCCGATCAGCAGCAGGTTGCGGATGCGTTCTTCGCGCTCAACCTGATCCCCAAATCCATCAAGATTTCCGACGTGGCTCGGAAACCAGGATCGTGAGCAAGCACATGAGTAAGCAGTCCAACGCCAACATCCTCTGGTTCCTGCCGACCCACGGCGATGGCCGTTATCTCGGTACGGGAATCGGCGGCCGCGAGGTCAACTTCGACTATCTGCGCCAGATCGCGCAGGCCGCCGACCAGCTCGGCTATTACGGCGTGCTGCTGCCGACCGGGCGGTCTTGCGAGGATTCCTGGATCGTCGCTTCCTCGGTCGCGCCGTTCACTGAGCGGCTGCGCTATCTGGTGGCTGTCCGTCCCGGCCTGCAATCGCCGAGCGTGGCGGCGCGCATGACCGCGACGCTCGACCGCGTCACCAATGGTCGGCTTCTCGTCAACGTCGTCACCGGCGGCGATCCCGTCGAGAACAAGGGCGACGGTATCTTCCTCGGCCATGACGAGCGCTACGAGGTCACCCGCGAATTCCTCAACGTCTATAGCGACCTGCTCGCCGGCAAGACCGTCAATGTCGAGGGCAAGCACATCCATGTCGAGGGTGGCAAGTTGCTGTTTCCGCCGGTGCAGTCGCCGCGGCCGCCGCTCTATTTCGGCGGTTCGTCCGATGCCGGCATCGACGTCGCCGTCGACGCCGTCGACAAATATCTCACCTGGGGTGAGCCGCCGGCTCTGGTTGCCGAGAAGATCGCGAAGGTGAGGGAGGTCGCAGCTGCGCGCGGCCGCAAGCTCTCCTTCGGCATTCGGCTTCATGTGATCGTCCGCGAGACCAATGACGAGGCCTGGCGCGCCGCGAACGAGCTGATCAGGCATGTCAGCGACGAGACCATCGCGCTGGCGCAGAAGAACTTTGCCCGCATGGACTCCGTCGGCCAGCAGCGCATGGCGCAGCTCCATGGCGGCAAGCGCGACAAGCTCGAGATCGCCCCGAACCTGTGGGCCGGTGTCGGTCTCGTGCGCGGCGGCGCCGGCACGGCGCTGGTCGGCGACGCCCAGACGGTGGCGGCCCGCATCAGGGAGTATCAGGACATCGGCATCGATACCTTCATCATGTCGGGCTATCCGCATCTGGAGGAAGCCTATCGCTTCGCCGAGCTGGTGTTCCCGCTGCTCTCGCTGGAGCAGCCGAGCAACGTGACCAAACTGCACTTCAATAGCGGTCCCTTTGGCGAGACCGTCGGCAGCGATTACCGTCCGCAGCAGCGAGTGTCCGAGTCATGAGCCTGATCGACAGCGTTTCACTTCCGCGCAGCTTCCGCCTGCCGCGGGTTGACGGCCTGATCCAGTGGGTCGTGCCGCTCGCCATCATCGCGATCTGGCAGGTCGCGAGCGTCACCGGCTTCGTGCCGGTTCGCGTGCTGCCGGCGCCGAGCGATGTCGTGCTCGCCGGCTGGAAGCTGCTGCTCTCCGGCGAGCTCGTCCGCAACATCTGGGTGTCGTTCTGGCGCGCCTCGATCGGCTTCCTGATCGGCGGCGGCATCGGTTTCGCGTTCGGGCTCGCCAACGGCCTGTCGCAGCTCTCGGCCAAGCTCACCGACACGACGTTACAGATGGTGCGCAACGTGCCGCATCTGGCGCTGATCCCGCTGGTCATTCTGTGGTTCGGCATCGACGAGAGCGCAAAACTGTTCCTGGTGGCGCTCGGCGTGTTCTTCCCGATCTACCTCAACACGCTGCACGGCATCCGTACCGTCGATCCGCAGCTGATCGAGATGGGCCGCATCTACGGCATGACCGACAGCGAGCTGTTCCGCCGCGTGATCTTCCCCGGCGCGTTGCCCTCGATCTTCGTCGGCATCCGCTTTGCGCTCGGCATCATGTGGCTCACCCTGATCGTCGCCGAGACCATCGCGGCGTCTTCAGGCCTCGGCTACATGGCGATGCAGGCGCGCGAGTTCATGCTGATCGACGTCGTCGTGCTCTCGATCCTGATCTACGCCCTGCTCGGCAAGCTCGCCGACAGCGCCTCCCGCGTGCTGGAGCGCCTGACGCTCTCCTGGCACCCCGCCTTCCAGAAACGCTGAGAGTGACATGCAGACAGCTCTTCGTACGGCCCTTCCCGAAACCGAGCTCGCCAGCCGCGCCAATTTCGTGCCGCAGGCACGCGTCGTGCGCGAGGAGCGCCCGGCGCAGACGACAGGCCTGCCGCTCAGCATCCGTGGCTTGCGCAAATCCTACGGCGACAACGAGGTGCTGCGCGGCATCGACCTGCACATTCCCGCCGGCCAGTTCGTCGCCATCGTCGGCAAGAGCGGTTGCGGCAAGAGCACGCTGTTGCGGCTGATCGCCGGCCTGGAAAAGTTCGAGGCCGGCAGCATCAGCTTCGGCCAGGATGTCCAGCCCGAGGACATCCGCGTGATGTTCCAGGAGCCACGGCTGCTGCCCTGGGCGCGGGTGCTCTCCAATGTCGAGGTCGGTCTCGGCCGTAATCGCTCATCCAGTGATGCGCATGCGCGCGCCGAGAAGGCGCTGACCGAGGTTGGGCTGACCGACAAGCGTGATCAGTGGCCGTCGGTGCTGTCGGGCGGCCAAAAGCAGCGCGTTGCGCTCGCCCGTGCGCTGGTCTCCCATCCGCGTGTGCTCGCCTTCGACGAGCCGCTCGGCGCGCTGGACGCGCTTACCCGGATCTCGATGCAGCGGCTGCTGGAGCGGGTCTGGCGCGACCAGGGCTTTACCGCGATCCTGGTGACCCATGACGTCGCCGAGGCCGTCGCGCTGGCCGACCGGGTCCTGGTGATCGACGAGGGCCGGATTGCCCACGATGTTACGGTTAACACCGCCCGGCCGCGCGAACGCGGCTCCGCCGAGCTCGCAAGCCTCGAAGGCTCGATCCTGAGCCATCTTTTGTCGGCGGACGATCGTACCTAAATACAGGGGAACCCCGCTTCGGGGACCATGCCATGAATGTAGTGCCTCGCGATCTCATGACTGAAACTGCCGTCTCGTCCGCCGATTTCCGCGGCGCCATGCGCCACCTCACCGGCGGTGTCAGCGTCATCACCGCCGGGCGGGGCAAGGACATCACCGGCATGACGGTGACCTCGGTGACCTCGCTGGCGGTCGAACCGCCGACGCTGCTGGTCAGCATCAACCGCGATGCCTCGTCCTTCCCGCTGATCCGCCGCTACGGCGCCTTCGGCGTCAACATCCTCGCGGCTGACCAGCTGGACGTCGCCGAGCGTTTTGCCGGCAAGGGCGGGCTGAAGGGGGCCGATCGCTTTGCGGGCAGCCAGTGGGTCACCGCGGTCTCGGGCGTTCCGCTGCTGGTCGGTGCATTGTCCGCGGTCGATTGCGAGGTCGAGGAGATCGTCGAGCGCCACTCGCACGGCATCGTCATCGGGCGCGTCAGCAGCGTCAGGAATTCGACCCGCAATGCTGCATTGGCCTATTGGCACGGCCAGTATGTGGCGGTCGACCAGGACGAAGACGCGGCGAGGCTCGCCGAGGTCAGCGTTCCCGCCCGCGGCCTGCGCGGCGTTTGATCGCTGCGCTAGGGCGGCCCGCAGGCTGGCCTTTTCCCCGTCATCGCTCTAGAAGCGCCCTTAGCCGTCCCGTCCGGGACGGCAATGGAGCGGAACGATGAAGCGCGTCGCGACCTGGGCCTTCTACGCCATCGGCGCGCTCGCGATCGGCTACCTCGCGCTCTACGCCTATGCGATGTTCAGCGGCCAGCCGATCGTGCCGGGCGACCCCATCCACATCTTCCGCAAGCCGGACGCGCCGAGTTATTCGTAGTCTCTCTCCTCGTCATGGCCGGGCTCGACCCGGCCATCCACGTACGAGTCTCGTAGGGTGGGCAAAGGCGCTCTTGCGCCGTGCCCACCATCTATCCGCGGCGACCGAATTGGTGGGCACGCTTCGCTTTGCCCACCCTACGGCACCTTCGTTCACCCCCGCAAAATCGCCAGCGCCAGCGCCTGGGCGCGCGGCACGATGCTGTCGAGTTCGAGATATTCCTCCGGCGTGTGCGCGAGCCCGCCGACCGGCCCGAGGCCGCAGATGGTCGGTGTGCCGACTGCCGCCGTGAAGCCGGAATCGGCGCAGCCGCCTGAAAACTCGCCTTGGAGCGTGGTGAGGCCGACCTGCTTCGCGGCGGCTTGATAGCCTTCGAACAGCGCCTTCGACTCCGCGCTCTGCACCACGGGCACGAACTCGCCCTTGACGGTCAGCGTCGCGCTGGTGCCGGGCACGTAAGGTGTCGCGATGATCTTCTCGATCGCCGCCATGATCCTCGCACGATCCGCCGGATCGACGTAACGCAGGTCGATCTGGCCCTCGGCTGAGGGCGCCGTGGTGTTCACCGACTGTCCGCCCGAGACGAGACCGACATTCAGCGTGATGCCCTTGTCGAGATCGGTCAGCGCGTGGATATGGACGATCTTGTGCGCGAGCTCGCCGATCGCGCTGACGCCCGCGGCGAAATTGGCGCCGGAATGCGCGGCTTTGCCGGTGATGGCAAAGTGCATGAAGATGCCGCCCTTGCGGCCGGTGACGATGTTGCCGGTCGGCCGTCCCGGCTCGGAATTGAACACGGCGCGTGCGGCGCGTCCCTCGCGCTCGATCACCGGGCGCGAGGAGGGCGAGCCGATCTCCTCGTCCGAGGTGATCAGCACCTTGATCGGATGCGGGCTGCCGCCGAACTTGTGGAAGGCGGTCGCCACGAAGATGTTCATTACGACGCCGGACTTCATGTCGGCAACGCCGGGTCCATAGGCGCGCTTGCCCTCAATCGTGAACGGACGCCGTCCGGCCTCGCCCTTGCCGAACACGGTGTCGCGATGGCCCATCAACAGCACCGGCTTCTCGTTGCTGCCGGGTTTGGCGATCTCGGCATGGATCGCATCGCCGAAGGTGGCGTTGCTCTCGCGCCGGAACAAAATGCCGTGCTCGGCAAAATGCCGCTCGAACCGCGCACCGACCGCATCGACGCCTTCCTTGTCATAGGATCCGGAATCGATGTTCACGACATCGCGCAGCAGATCGATCATCGCCTGCCGCTGCGACGCCAGCCAGTCCGTGATTTGAGCTTCCGACATGTGTATCCTCGCGTTGTTCTCACGCGGGGTTATAGGGCCTGACGTCGCCATGGCCTAGTCGGCTAGCGCGGTCCCGTTATGCGAGGAGCGCTCTCAACGCCGTCATTGCGAGCGTAGCGAAGCAATCCAGCTATCACCGCGGAGGAATTCTGGATTGCTTCGCTGCGCTCGCAATGACGAGGTTGGCAGCCGGCATCCAAAAAAATGCCCGGGACCAGCCCGGGCATCTGCATTCTTTCAGTAGGGGGAGAGACTTACGCCCCCACCATCGGCATCCGCGGATATTCGCCCGGCGTTCCCGCCGGCGTGATCGGGATGCCGCCGTCGGAATATTCGTTGAGCTTGTTGCGCAGCGTGCGGATCGAGATGCCGAGGATGTTGGCGGCATGGGTCCGGTTGCCGAGGCAGTGCTTCAGCGTCTCCAGGATCAGGTCGCGTTCGACGTCAGCGACGGTGCGTCCCACAAGCGCCCGCGTCACCTGCTCGGCGGCCATGGTCGCATGCGCCACGGCCGGCGCGGTCTTGGCGAGGTCGAGGCGGTCGCCGTCGGGTGTGAGGATCGCGTCGGGGCCGATCTCGTCGCCCTGCGCCATCAGCACCGAGCGGTGCATGGTGTTTTCGAGCTCGCGGACGTTGCCCTGCCAGCGGTTGGTGGAGAGCACGCGGCGCGCGTCCGCGGAGATCGGGCGCACCGGTACGCCGTTGGCGTCGGCATATTTCTTCACGAAGTGCTGGGCGAGCTCGAGGATGTCGAGGGGACGCTCGCGCAGCGGCGGGATCTTCAAATTCACGACGTTGAGGCGGAACAGCAGATCCTCGCGGAACGTGCCTTCGCGCACGGCTTCCGCCAGGTTGCGGTTCGAGGTCGCGATGATGCGGATGTCCACTGGCACCGGCTTGGTGCCGCCGACGCGGTCGATCACGCGCTCCTGGATGGCGCGCAGCAGTTTTGATTGCAGGCGGACGTCCATCTCCGAGATTTCGTCGAGCAGCAGCGTGCCGCCGGTCGCTTCCTCGAACTTGCCGATGCGGCGCGCGATCGCGCCGGTGAAGGCGCCCTTCTCGTGGCCGAACAGTTCGGATTCCAGCAGATGCTCCGGGATCGCGGCGCAGTTGATCGAGATGAAGGGACGCTTGGCGCGGGCCGAGCGGGTGTGGACGTAGCGGGCCAGCACTTCCTTGCCGGTGCCGGATTCGCCGGTGACCATCACCGAGGCGTCGGAGCCCGCGATCTGCTGGGCGAGCTTGATCACCTTGGCCATGGCTTCGTCGCGATAGACCAGCTCGCGGGAATCGTTGGCGACCGCGGCCAGCACCGCGGCGATCAGCTCCGGATCCGGCGGCAGCGGAATGTATTCCTTGGCGCCGGCGTGGATCGCCGCGACCGCGGCGCGGGCGTCGTTGGTGATGCCGCAGGCGACGATCGGCGCGTGGATGTGCTCGGCCTCGAGCCGCATCACGAGGTCGCGGATGTCGAGGGCGACGTCGACCAGCAGGAGGTCGGCGCCCTTGCCGCCGCGCAGCACGCGCATCGCCTGCTCGTGATCCTCGGCATGGGTCACGGTGGCGCCGTTCTCCATCGCGATCTTGGTGGCGGTGGTGAGCTGGCCCTTCAATGTGCCAACGATGAGAAGCCGCATGTCAGTCTCCTGTCCGTCTGGTCGCGCTGCCGCGCGTCATTCCTTGCGCTACTAGCTGCGTTCGGTCTTGATGATTTCGGTCATGGTCACGCCGAGCTTGTCCTCGACCAGGACGACTTCACCGCGGGCGACCAGCTTGTTGTTGACGTAGATGTCGATGGCCTCGCCGACGCGCCGGTCGAGCTCGAGCACGGTGCCGGGCCCGAGCTTCAACAGCTCGCTGACGTCCATCTTGGAGCGGCCGAGCACGGCCGAGACCTGCACCGGCACGTCGAACACGGCCTCGAGGTCGGCGGCGGCGCGCGCAGCATATTCGTCCTCGTTGTAGCCGACGTCCGTACCGGTCGGCGGCATCGGGCCGTTGAGATCGGGCAGCGGGACCTGTCCGTCGGTGTCGCTCATGGCTTAGCTCCCCCTGCGGGACGCGATATAGCGTCCGACCATTTCGTCGATCTTGGCCGCGATGGCGCCGCGTTCCAGCACGACGCCGCCGTCGGCCCATTCGATCCGGCAGTCGCCGGTGGCGATATCGGGCTCGGCCAGGATCACCAGCCGGCCCTCGAAGCCGCTCTGCTTGGCGAGCCGCTCCATCTTCTCGCGCGCGCTGTCGTAGAGCGCGTCGTTGATGCGCACGACGAGATGCGGCGTCGCGACAAGGTGCGAGAAGCAGTCCTTGACCAGCGCCATGATCTCGCCGAGCGGTTCGGCAGCGACCAGATCGGCGCACAGCTTGCGCGCCACCGCCACCGCCACGTCGACCGCCTCGGTCTCCATCTTGGTCTCGATGTTGCCGATGCCGGCGGCGACGCCGCGGACACTGATGTTGATCTCTTCCATGGCGAGCGCGACGCGGCGGTCGCTCTCGGCCTTGGCTTCGCGCTGGCCGGCGGCAAAGCCGTCCTGATAGGCGCGTGCCTCGGCTTCCGCGATCTTCTGGGCGATCTCGGCGGCGGTCGCAGCCTTCTCGCGCGGCGACCGCTCGGGCGCCGCGAAGTCGGTGTCGAACAGGAATTTTGCCGGGGCGCCCATCAGTACACCAGCTCGTCGTCGGCGCGGTTCTTGGTCAGCATGATCTCGCCCTTGGCGGCGAGGTCCTTGGCGAGGTTGACCAGCAGCGCCTGGGCCTCGTCGACGTCGCGCAAGCGGACCGGGCCCATCGCCGCCATGTCGTCCTGGAGCATCTTGGCCGCGCGCGAGGACATGTTGCCGAAGAAGAAGTTGCGGACGTCCTCGTTGGCGCTCTTGAGCGCGACGCCGAGCTTGTCCTTGTCGACATTGCGCATCAGGGTCTGGGCCGAGCCGGAATCCAGCTTCACGAGGTCGTCGAAGGTGAACATCAGCGCCTTGATGCGCTCTGCCGATTCGCGGTTGTCCTCCTCCAGCGAGGTGATGAAGCGGGTTTCGGTCTGGCGGTCGAAATTGTTGAAGATTTCCGCCATCACCTCGTGGGCGTCGCGGCGGCGGGTCTGTGACAGGTTGGACATGAATTCGGTGCGCAGCGTCTTCTCTACGCTCTCGATCACCTCCTTCTGCACCGCTTCCATCTTCAGCATGCGGTTGACGACGTCGAGCGCGAGCTCCTCGGGGAAGATGCCGAGCACGCGCGCGGCGTGTTCCGGCTTCAGCTTCGACAGCACGACTGCGATGGTCTGCGGATATTCGTTCTTGAGGTAGTTGGCGAGGACCTCTTCCTGCACGTTGGAGAGCTTTTCCCACATGTTGCGGCCGGCGGGGCCGCGGATCTCGTCCATGATGCCGTTGACGCGCTCCGGCGGCAGGTACTGCTGCAGCAGCCGCTCGGTGGCGTCGAAATTGCCCATCAGCGCGCCGGAAGCCGACATGCGCGAGACGAATTCGAGCAGCATGTCCTCGACCGTGTCGACCTCGACGGTGCCGAGCGTCGACATTTCCAGCGAGAGCTGGCGCACCTCGTCGTCGTCGAGCATCGACCAGATCTTGCCGCCATATTGCTCGCCCAGCGCCAGCATCAGGATCGCGGCGCGCTTGGGTCCCGTCACCGCTTCGGTCTTGCCGCCCGCGCGGCTGCCCTGGCGGGCACCGAGCGTCGAGATCACGCTGGTGATGTCGTTGGAGTTGGCGTTTTGCAGGTTGCCGGCCATGTCAGTTCACTTCTCGATTATTTCGCGGGTTCGGTCAGCCATTGGCGGATGATGGCGACGGTTTCGTTGGGGTTGCGCTCGGCGAGCTCGCCGACGCGATGAACGGACTGGGCATGGACCTGGCCCTGAATGGTGGCGACGTCGATCGCGCTCGCGGCGCCGCCCGGCAGCAGCGCCTGCCCGGCAGGCGCTGCCTCCTCCGAAGCGGCGGGGCCGGCGAGGGCGCCGGAGATCGCGGCGGCGACCTCCTCGGAGGCGAGGATGCGCTTGACCAGCGGCCGGATCACCAGGAACAGCACGACCAGGCCGAGCAGCATCATCACGCCGAGCTCGACGAAGTACATGACGTCGTCCTTGGTGAACTGGAGCATGCCAAGGAAACCGGAGGGCTCGGCGATCGGGGCGGTGGAGGGGGCGTCGGCAAAGCGCAGGTTGACGACCTCGACCTGGTCGCCGCGCTTCTGGTCGAAGCCGATCGCCGAGCGCACCAGGGTGGCGATGCGGTCGAGCTGTTCCTTGGTGCGGTCCGTGTAGGCGAGCTCGCCCTTGTCGTTCTTGGAATAGATGCCGTCGACCAGCACCGCGACCGAGATGCGGTTGACCCGGCCGGCCTCGGTCACCTCGGTCTTGGTGGTGCGGGAGATCTCGTAATTGTTGGTCTCTTCGGTCTTCTTGCTCTGGTCCTTCGCCGTCGGACCGCTGTTCTGCTGGTTGCCGGGCAGCTCGTTGTTGACGGTGACCTGGCCGTTGTTGTCGGCGGTGAGGCTGCTCTCTTCCCGGGTCTGGCTCGAGCGCAGCACGCGGCCCTCGGGATCGAACTTGTCCGAGGTCTGGGTGATCTTGTTGAAGTCGAAATCGGCGGAGAGCTGGACGCGGGCGCGGCCGGAGCCGACCACGGAGGAGACGATGTCCTCGACCTGCTTGCGCATCCGCTTCTCGAAGGCGGTGCGGCGCTCGTCGCCGACCGCCTGCTCCGGATCGGTCGCGGCGCCGTCGGCGAGCAACGAGCCGGCCTCGTCGACGATCGAGACCCGCTGCGGCTTCAGCCCGTTGACGGCGGAGGCGACGAGGTGACGGATGGCACGGATCTGCTGGGCCTCGAGCGAGCCGCGGACCCGCACCACGATCGAGGCCGACGGCTCCGGCGCCTCGCGCGAGAACAGCGGGCGCTCGGGCAGCACGAGGTGGACGCGGGCGGCCTGGATGCGGTCGATGGCGCGGATGGTGCGGGCGAGCTCGCCTTCGAGTGCGCGGAGATGATTGATGTTCTGGACGAAAGAGGTGGTGCCGAGCGCATCCGACTTGTCGAACACTTCGTAGCCGACGCCGCCGCCCTTTGGCAGGCCGCCCTCGGCGAGCTTCATCCGCAGGCGGGTGACCTTGTCCTTGGGCACCATGATGATGCTGCCTTCATTGCGCAGCTCGAACTGGATGCCCTGTCGCTCCAAATCCTTGATAATGCCCGAAGAATCCTCGACCGAGAGGTCGGTGAACAGCGTCGTCATCTGCGGCGTGGTCACGCGCATGATGACGAACGCGAAGAAGCCGATGAGCGCGGCGGTGACCGCGATCATCGCCCCGAACCGGGCGGCGCCGATACCCTTCAAAAAGTCCGCAAGACCTTGCAAGCAACCGCCCCGAAGCTTCGACCCGCAACCGAGCGGTCGACTGGGCAATTATTGCCTAGGTGATGGTTTCGATATGGTTAACGAAGGTTAAGAGCTGGGACAAAAGTCGCGCCAAAAGGAAACATGAAAAAAATCGGCCTCGCGGTGCGAGGCCGATTTTCGTCAAAAGCTGCAGATTTCCGGATCGCTTACTGGCGATATTGCTGGATGCGGGTGGTGCGAAGACCCGCCAGACCGTGCTGGTCGATGGAAAACTGCCAGGAGAGGAATTCGTCGACCGTCAGGGTATAACGGCTGCAGGCCTCCTCGAGGGAGAGAAGTCCGCCACGCACAGCGGCGACGACTTCGGCCTTGCGGCGGATGACCCAGCGTTTGGTGCCGGGTGCGGGCAGATCTGCGATCGTCAGCGGACTGCCGTCCGGCCCGATGACGTATTTTACCCTCGGGCGATGGGGTTCTGTCATGGCGTACTCACAAACTCTCAACCACTGAACTCACGCCGTAACCCTACGCGTGCGGGCTTAAAAATCCGCTAAGCCTAAGGCTTCAATACAATTCTCGTTGAAAATGGCTGGAACACAGCCGGCCCGGAGGGCTGGACACCATGATCCGAGCCGTCCGAGCAGGGTCTTCGTAAATACTTTACTAACGAATGGAGCCGGCGAAGCCCCAACTGTCGTCCCGGGGCGCGCGTAGCGCGAGCCCGGGACCCATAACCCCAGTGAGTAGTTTGACGACGACTCGGGGTTACGGTCTCACGCGAAAACGACGTCCTGTGGTGATGGATCCCCGCGCCGTGCGCAGTTGCGCACTAGGCGGGGATCACATCTCGTGTGTGGCGAGGCGCGCGCCTTTAGTTGCTGCTGGTGGCGATGATGCTCTTCACCTGGCTCAGGGTGTAGCTGGCGCCGTCGATGGTGAGCAGCGGCGGCGACTGGGTCAGGTCGACGGACGACACCACGCCCTGCACCTGCGCGGCGATGCCGACATTGTTGTTCGCCACGTCCTTACCCGTCGCCGTGATCGTGTACTTGCCGTCCGGCCATTGCGTGCCGTCATTGCCCATTCCGCTCCAGGTGAAGGGAATGTCGGTGCCGGCAGCGGCGGTATATTTACCGGTGAACACCGTCTGGCCGGTGGAATTGGCAACGGTGATGTCCACGGTCGAGTCGGTCGGCACGTTGAGATGCCAGGTCGCCGACGAGTTCGTCATGGTCGCGGTCGAGCCGTCGACCAGCGCGGTCTTGCCGACGAAGCCCAGTGCCTGAGTCGCCTGCGTGGTCTGTTGCAGGGTGACGAGCTGGGACAGTGAATCGTTGGTCTTGAGCTGCTGCTCGACGCCGGCGAACTGCACGAGCTGCTGGGTGAACTGGTTGGTGTCGAGCGGATCGAGCGGGTTCTGGTTCTGCAGCTGCGTCGTCAGCAGCGTCAGGAAGGTCTGGAAGTTGCCGGCGAGCGTCGCGCCCGTGTTCGAGCTCAGCGAGTTCGACGAGGACGACTTCGGGACGTCGGTGGTCCCGGAGACGGGCGTCGGGGCGGTGGCGGCATTCGTGGTGGTCATGTTCGAATACTCCTCACACTCTGATGTCGACGCCGCTGCTCGATCCGAGCATGCGGCCGTAGCCGCGCCCGACGGGCGCCGCAGCAACGGTGTCGTCTTCGCTGATGATCAGCCGGCGGGCATTGCCGCCATTGTCGTTGTTCTGGCCGGAATTCTGGCCCGATGAATTCTGGTCGCGCAGGCTGAAGGACAGCCCGTTGCTGCCGGTCTTGAGGCCGGCATCGTCGAGCGCGCGCTGCAATTGCGGTGCGTCCTGCCGCAGCATCTGCAGCGTCTCCGGCTTCTCGACGGTGAGATGCGAGGTGACCTGGCCGTTGCGGTCGACATTGATGCGGACGTCGATGCGGCCGAGGTCGATCGGATCGAGGCTGATGTCGAAGCGCGTCTTGCCGGCCCGCGCGGCCGCCGCGATCTCGACCGGCACGCCGCTGATCGGCACGGGTGTGGAATTTGCCGCGGTCGCGGTGAGCGTCGCAGTCGATGCGGTGGCGGCCGACGTCGTATTGGTCAGCGGCGCCTGGATGGCGGAGGCGGCCTGCGCGCCGGTGTCGGTCGTGGGCACTGCGGCCTGCGTGCCCGCATGCGCGTGCGTGGTTGCCGTCACCGGCGTCGCATCGGAGCGGTCGGAGGCGCCGGCCTTCGCGTCGGTCGGGTTCGCCTCGGCCTGCGGCTTGGCGGCTTGCGCATGCGCGGTCGTCGCCGCGGTTTGCGTGGCGTTCGCCTTGCCCGCGTCCTGGCCGATATTGGAGACGTCGCTCTCGCGTTGCGCGGTCGCGACGGCCTTGAACGAAGGCTTCGGCGTGCCCTGGTCCACGGCGGTGACCAAGCCGCCATTGGTCTTGGCATCGGTCGCGGTGCCGTCGGTCGTGCCGGTGGCGGCATCGCCCAGCGTCGTCGTGGTGTCGGCATCGACCTTGGCACCCGCGGTCTTGGCGCCCTTGTCGCTCGCCGTGGCGGTGTCGGTCTTGCCGCCTGCGATCTGCGCCGCGGTCGAGGCGCTGGCGGCGATGCCGGCGGCCGCAATCGTCAGCGGCGAGGCGGCGGCGTCGCCGGCCTGGCTCGCGGCTGCGTTCGGATCGACCGGCACCACGGGCGGGGCCACCACTATGGCGTTCGGATCGGGCATAGCGACCTGCGCTGCGTCGGGCTGCACGGCGGCATCGGCGGTGGCGGCAACGGTGCCGTCGGTCTTGTCGCCCTTGGTGTTGTCGGATTTATCCGACGATTTGGCGTCGGAGGCCTCGGACTTGTCCTTGGTCGGCTTGGCCGGATCGGCCGTCGCGTCGCTCGCGGTGGGGGCCGATGTGTCGGTGTCGTCGTTCGCCTTGCTCTGCGAGGGCTGGTCGGTCGCGGCGGTATCGCGCGGGCCCTTGTCCGGGGCGGATGACGACGACTCGGTCCGCCGCGGCGCGGTGTCCTGCGACGGCGCGTTGTTGCTGATCGCCTGGGTGTTGCTGTCGACCAGCGAGCCGAAGGAGTCGTTGGTGGACGTGTCTTTGGAGCTCTGCGACCGGGCAGGCTTTTGCGGCGCGCTCTGGACTTGCACGCTGGCTGCTACGTCTGACGCCCGACCGACCACGGAAAACCTCTTGGCAACATCTTCGGCATAGGGGTAGCAAGGAGCGGGCCAGCTTCCTGAAGAGCTTCTTTATCAAGTAAAATCAAAATCTTGTGTGATTTTCGCCCTCGCCGCGAGGGGCGCCAAAGCCCCACCATTTCTGCCTCCCCGGCAAGAATTGCCCTAAGCGGCCGCCCGCGTGATTGCTTCACCGGAATGCGGCCTATATTAAAGAGCTGCTCTCAGCCGCTTTCGACCGGGCAGTCGTGCCCCCGGGGGAACCAAAGTTCCCGGGGAGCGTCGATGTCCCGCCGGAAGCCGAAATGTCCAAGTCATCGCGGATCGCGAACGCCGCCGTCACAACGCTTTAAGGCCCATGCTGAACAGTCTGGATCTCGAAGGCCGTCCTGAGGACACCAGGGTCGTCGTTGCCATGTCGGGCGGCGTCGATTCCTCGACGACGGCTGCGCTGCTCAAGGCCGAGGGCTATGACGTCGTCGGCATCACGCTGCAGCTCTACGACCATGGCGCGGCGACCCATCGCAAGGGCGCCTGCTGCGCCGGCCAGGACATCCACGACGCCCGCGACGTCGCCGCCAAGCTCGGCATCCCCCATTACGTGCTCGACTACGAGGATCGCTTTCGCGAGTCCGTCATCGACAATTTCGCCGACTCTTACGCGCTCGGCGAGACGCCGGTGCCGTGCATCGAGTGCAACCGCTCGGTCAAGTTCCGCGACCTCCTGAAGACCGCGCGCGAGCTCGGCGCGCAGGCGCTCGCCACCGGCCATTACGTCGCCTCGCGCCGCCGCGACGACGGCTCGCGCGCGCTGGTCTGCGCGGCCGACAGCGACCGCGACCAGAGCTACTTCCTGTTCGCGACCACGCAGGAGCAGCTCGACTTCCTGCGCTTCCCGCTCGGTGACATGACCAAGCCCGAGACGCGCGAGCTCGCGCGCCGCTTCGGTCTTGCGGTTGCCGACAAGCACGACAGCCAGGACATCTGCTTCGTGCCGACCGGCCGCTACACCGACATCATCACCCGCCTGCGTCCGAACGCGATGGACCCCGGCGACATCGTCGATCTCGAGGGACGCGTGCTCGGCCGGCACAACGGCATCGCCAATTTCACCGTCGGCCAGCGCCGCGGCCTCGGCATCGCCGCTCACGCGCCGCTGTTCGTGGTGCGGCTGGATGCTCCGGGCCGCCGCGTCGTCGTCGGCCCGCGCGATGCGCTGAAGATGCACCGCATCGTGCTGCGCGACGTCAACTGGATCGGCGACGGCGACATCGACCGCGCCATCGGCGCCGGCCTCGAGATGTTCGTGCGCGTCCGCTCGACCCGCAGCCCGCAGCCGGCCTGGCTGCGCGGCGGCAATGGCCATTACGAAGTCGAGCTCGTCGCCGGCGAGGAGGGCGTCTCGCCCGGCCAGGCCTGCGTGTTCTACGACGCGCCTTCGGGCCAGGCGCGCGTGCTCGGCGGCGGCTTCATCCAGAGCGCCGCCGCGAAAGTCGCAACGAGCACTGCGAGGCCGCTGGTGGAAGCGGTACGCGGCTAGAAAATTTCCGGGGCAGGGGGCATGGCAGCAGACATCTCGCGGGCCGGGGTCGAGAAGGCCTATGGCCGCTGGGCGCCGGTCTACGATCTCGTGTTCGGCAAGGTTTTTGACGCCGGACGGCAGTCGACCATCGCCGAGGCCGACCGGATCGGCGGCCGCATCCTCGACGTCGGCGTCGGCACCGGGCTTTCACTCTCCGATTATTCGCGCACCACGAAGATTTGCGGCGTCGACATCTCCGAGCCGATGCTGCGCAAGGCGCAGGCGCGCGTGCGCGCGCTGCGGCTTAGCAATGTCGAAGTGCTCTCGGTGATGGACGCGAAGAATCTCGCCTTCCCCGAAAACTTTTTCGATGCGGTGGTCGCGCAATATGTCATCACCGCCGTGCCCGATCCCGAAGGTACGCTCGACGAGTTCGTACGCGTGCTCAAGCCCGGCGGCGAGCTGATCCTGGTCAACCACATCGGCGCCGAGAGCGGCCCGCGCAAGCTGTTCGAGCTCGCCTTCGCGCCCATCGCCCGCCGCCTCGGCTGGCGCCCGGAATTCCCGTGGGACCGCCTCGTCAACTGGGCCGCCAGGCACCGCGGCGTCACGCTCGCCGAGCGCCGTCCGATGCCGCCGATGGGGCACTTCTCGCTGATCCGCTACGTCAAATCGTGAGAGCGATTTGCCGGGATCGCGCCGTCGGCCAGCACTGTTGCCGCGCAAGGCGTCTCGAAGGATCGGCCGCGAGGAAACCGCCAGCCAACTTCCCGCGCTTCAATTCGCCGTGCGTCGGCCGGAACCTCCGCATGGCCGGAGACGTTTCCCTCCCATGCGCACGACATCAAACATCATCCTGGCCAGCCTCCTGATCGCCGCCTCAGGCGCCGCGATCGCGCAGGCCCCGCCGCGACCTGCAACGCCGCCGCAAGCGACCGCGCCGCCGTCGGCCCAGCACGCCGCCAATTGCATGCCGCAGGACCGCCCGAACCGCGCCACCACGCCCGACGGCACCACCACCGGCCAGTCCCGGGAACCGCTCGGCGACAAACTGGCCAAATCCGACGGCGTGCTCTGCCCGCCCTCCGGCGTCGACCCCGACATGCACGCTCCGGCCCCCTCTACGGACGGTGCCATGCCGGTCATCCCGCCCCCCGGCAGCCCCGGCGGCGACCCGACGGTCAGGCCGAAATAGGCTGATTCTTCCTTCGCCCCTCCCGCTTGCGGGGAGAGGCCGGAGCGCATCGAAGGTGCGATCCGGGTGAGGGGGACTCCCCACGAGTCCGGTGCCGAAAAATCGCAGATTCTGGTGCCAAATTCGGCACAAACGGCCTTGTCCCGCCAAAGCTTTAGCGAAGGCGGATTGACAGCCCGCCGCCCCCTTCCTTATATGCCGCGCGTTCGCGAGATCGGCCGTTCCGCCGCTCGCGACCCTGTGGCGGGGTAGCTCAGCTGGTTAGAGCACGGGAATCATAATCCTGGGGTCGGGGGTTCGAGTCCCTCTCCCGCTACCACGATTCCATCGTAGTATCAGGCAGTTAGGCTGCGCGAGAAAACTCGCGAACGGTCTCGTAGCAAATCGGTAGCACGCATCCCCGACCCGACGGCAATCGAATCCTTGCTGAAAAGTGGTGTCTGCAACTACGACGGGCTGGACGGGCTCTCTTTCGTTCGCCTAGCGCATGAAGGATTCGCCTAATCGTTGTCGTGAGATCGAGCAGGGAACAGAAGCGCCGTGCGATGCTTTGTGGTTGTCCGGCTGCCGATTCCCAGGTTCGAGCCGTGGTGCGCCCACCAAGCTTTTCAATAGCTTAGGGGTTTGTCACGGTCGTCATTCCGACAGACGGGTCATGGCTATTCCGACAAACCGGCTGTCTTTGTACTTTTCTTCACGCCGTTTCTTCGTGCCGGAAATTAGCTGTTTCCGTGTGCGCTTTGCATAGGTCGGCAACTGCCGCGATGAGCGATGGCGGCCCGCGGCCCTGAGCTCAGCGTCCGTCAGATCGCTGTCAACGCCCTCGGTGAACCCGCCGTGGCGGAATGATGTAAAGGACAGTTCTTCCCGAAGATCGGCAGCGTGAACGATCTTTTTCACGACCCCGCGCAGGTAGCGAAGATCCTGCTTGGCTGTGATCCATGGCAGCGGGGTAGGTGACCTCCGGTGCGAATGGTCGCGTCGAAAGACCAGGCCGGACACGGTCGTCTGCTTGATTTCATTCAGCTCGGCCATCAGCTCCGGGAACAAGGTCGAGCCGGTCTCATCGAAAAGCGGCCACCAGGCTTCCTCGTCATTCTTTGGATGGACGATGCGCACGCTGTTCGGACGCTCTTTCGGTCGATAGTGGCTGATCTCGAGAGCACCAAAGACGTGCTCTTCTCTCCGGAGCCACTTGCGCCTGCCGTCTGCCACGTCGTGCTGATGCGGAGCGCGATAAAAGAGCCTGTGTCAATCGGTCAGGTTGAGCGTCTTATCGGCGCAGACGTTGATGCCGGAGGCATCCGTCGACTGGCCGTCGTCGAACGTCCCGCGCAGATCGAAGCGGCAATCGCTGGCCTGTGGCAGTTTAGCCGACGCTTGCTTGCCGGATTTCAGCGGGCCGAGTACTTCCTTCCAGTCTGGCGACCCGGACTTGGCCGCCTCCAGCTGGACTAGATCCGCTTTGCGCGAGTTCGTCACGGTGACCGTGACCGTGACCGCGCCCGCCTGTTTCGCCTTGGGCTTCGGCGCGGCCTGCGCAGCGGTAAGGCCGAACAGAGTTGCTCCCACGAGCGCTGCACCAAGTGTCCGAGTGTTCATCGGATTGTCTCCGTTTGGCCCCCAGCAGCGACGGTCTCATTCTTCAACGCGATGCGGTCCCGGTTATGGCCAGTTCGCGTATTCCATAGATCAAGGTGAAGGAACTCTTTCAGCCCTGTAGCCCGGTGCGCGCTGCCTGCCGTCCCGCGAGGTCGAACTGTCCGCGTTTTCAGCGGCCTTCGCCCGCGCATTGTGAGGAGGCGCAGGATGACTTCTGCCGCACCATCGATGCGGCGCGCACGCCTGATGGCGTCTCGCCGAAGTGTCGGCGGAACGAGCGATTGAAATGAGAAACATCACCAAAGCCGACTGCAAACGCGATATCGATGATGGCCAAATGCAGATGGTGCGGGTCAGTCAACATCGCGAAGGCACGCTCAAGCCGACACGCTGCAAGGTGCTCGGTGAACGACTTTCCGGTCTCTTCGAGCAACTTTTGCACGTATCGCCGCGACATACCGAGCGCTCCAGCAACATTGTTCAGATCGACATTGGGATCGCCGAAGCGTTGCGCGACCTCCGCCAGGATCGCCTGCAGCTTGGCGGCCTTCACACCACGCTCCGTAACGAGGTTTGCAGCTTCGACGGTCGGCCCGAGCGTCGCGGCCACAAGATCGAGGAGATGTGTGCCGACGGTGGAGGCGAGTTTTGATGACGGAGGTTCTTTGAAGGATGCGAGCGATTGCAGGTAGAGGTGGAGCAGGCGAAGCGCCGGTCCAGGACGCACCGGCCGACCTGATAGATCTTCCGGCTGTGCAACCAGCGACCTAAGGGCGGCAGCCGGCACGGTCACGAATTTGACGCTGGCGCCACGCGACCCAAATACTCGCAGCAGCCTTCCCCGGTCAACCAAACAAGCGGCGCCGGCATCATAGACATGTTCTTGGCCAGCATTTGCAAATTGGACCGGGCCAGCTTCGACGATGTTAAGTCCGAATTGGTCACGGCTATCCTTGAGGTGGCGTTTGTGACGGATAAACTCCACCGGCGTGGTGACAATGCTACAAACGCCAACCGGGCCGAGCGGCAAGTAGGTGACATTGATACGCGGGCGGCCGCCGCTGTGATCTATCACGTCCAAGGCGAGGTTCAGCCGCGTAAACTCTTCACGGAACGTGGAGAACCTTGTTCGCTCCGGCAGCATCTCAGTCGACCATCGCACAAGGGGAGATGACGTTGGCATGCCGGCCTCCCGTTTCAGTGCCCAACCACGCAAGAACGACTGAGCGCCCGAACGAAATCTGTAAATTCCTCGAATGACGCCAAGACTGAGACAATATCGGACCGCAGCTTCGCTGCAGGTGTGAGGTGGATTACAAATGGAGGTAGGGACCTCAAGAAAATGATGAGGAATTTCCCGTCAGGCTTTCGATGCCGACACGGTTCGCATCGAGGTTGCTATGATGCGCGAAATGCCGCAAGGGCACGAAGAATTTGCGTGAGCAACGTTCAGGATGCGCATGTGTGATCCACAGCCGATACGACTGGCGTCACTCCTCAAAAGGTGAAGAAAGCGTCGTGCCTAAAGGCCGCCAACCGAGACGGCTTGCTTCTTTAGCAAGCCCACATCATCCGCGAGCTGCGGGCGGCCGGAAAAGCCAGTCTACGTTCCATTGCAGAGGAGCGGAACGAAGCCGGCAACTCGGTTGCGCGCGCGGAAGACTCAGTTTGCTCGGTTCAGCGGTTGCGAGTGTCTTGACCATCGCAAGATCGAATGGGGTTGGGATAGAAGCAGCGATGCGGGCCCGAATGGGATCGCCCAAAAATGTCACTGCAATCGTGATCATCACTACAGATACTAGGACTACGAGCACATCAGTCATGATGGCCTCGAAAAGTGCTTCGTCATGATTTGAACCCCTCACAACCAATGACGCGCGCGTGCGCAGCTATAATCAATTTGGCATGTAGCAGCGATCCAGACCCAATTTAGCGGATGCGTCAAAACTGATGTCCTCGCAGGACGCGATAGCTTCCACGTCGTGCATCGCACGGACACGACAGGATGGTCGAGGGTCCTATGGAGGGCGACGAAAAGCGCGGGGACCGTGCGGCCGAACCTATCGAGATTATCTGGCGCGAGAAAATCCGTGGTTGCAGTTGCAGAGGACATGCATCTGTTTCGGACGCGCGCTCATCATCGCGCTAGGCGGTCTACCTTGAACTGAGACATTGTGCCGCAACCGATTTGTAAACTGTGGTTGAGGTTCGTCTTGCGTGCCAATGTTCTCATCACGCCGGGCTCAAGCGACTGAGCTGATTATTCCATCGAGATCGAGGAGTAAATTTCATGGCGCAAATTCTTGCTCATAACCTCAAACCCGCCGCGACTTGGGGTTCCGGCGGCGCGTCCTACGATACCGTGAGCCAAAGTATAGCAGACGCCATTGATCACGTCGTGAATCGAATCTGGCCGCAACCGGGAGAGCGCATCCTTGACGTTGCGACAGGCACGGGCTGGACTGCGCGGCGGTTATCTAATCGAGGCGCAAAGGTGACTGGTATCGATATTGGTGAAGGCGTTATCGAGGCGGCGAAACTGATTGCACCGGAGATCGACTTCAAGGTCGGCGATGCCGAAGCGCTGGAATTTCCGGATCAAAGCTTTGACTGTGTGACTTCGACGTTCGGTGTCATGTTTGTCTCGCGCCCCGAGGCTGCAGCTGCCGAGTTGGCACGTGTCACGCGCAAGGGCGGGCGACTGGGGTTGGTCACTTGGCTGCCTGGCAGCGCGGTTGAAGAAATATTCCAGACAATGCGGCCATACATGCCGCCACCGCCTGACAATCCTCCTCCTTCGCCATTCGCGTGGGGCCGGGAAGGCCGCGTTCGGGAATTGCTTGGCGATACATTCGATCTGGCCTTTGAACCTGGCACCACGGTACTCCGCATGCCGAGCGGCCAAACGGTATGGGACATATTTGTGACTGGCTATGGTCCAACAAAAACGCTGGCTGCGTCGCTCGACCCTGAAAGGCGCACGGCACTTCAGCGAGACTTCATCGCGATGCATGAGAAGCACCGCTCGCCGGTCGGGTTAGCCATGCCGCGCGACTATCTCTGTACGATTGGAACTCGAAAATAACGCACCCGGCACTGCGTGCCCATCAGCCATCCTGGGAAACGCATCCGCAGTGGACCAAGCGTCCCATCATCGACCTCGACGCGAGCGCGTCAACGCGGGGGCCTCCGTTGTGTCCGGCACGTTGTCCACCGCAATCGGTAGCGGCTTGCCTCTCCCGCTCGGGGCGGCGCATCGCCGCGCAACCGGAGCTATCACCGAGGAGTAACACCAAACTTGAGGCGCACAACGGGTGGGGTTAGGCTTCCGGCGAAGTGAAGAAGCAATGGCCTGATAACCCGGCGGTGGTTTACATGCGCCATACGATTAAGACCGCACCAAACGTCGTCATCCTCGAGGCGTCACACGCGCGGCGGGGATTTGCAATTTCCTGGATCGCCCGAACCCTCGTCGCGGCGGCACTCATCGGGTTCTGTCTCAACGCCGACGTCGTCGCCTATGTGGCACGATACGCCACTCAGCAGGAGTTATCTAAGCTCATCACGATCGTCCCGCCGGTCATGGCGCAACAGACGCCATTCTCGAAGGGCGACGAGGCGGCGCAGCTCAAGCAGGCGGTCGACAGCGCGACAGCGGAACTGCGGCAGTCTCTGCAGCAAGAGCACGCCAGGGCTGAGGCGCTCGAAAAAGAACTTGTGAAGGCATGGCGGTACGTCGGGAAACTGCTGTCGGTGCCCAACGGCGAGGCGCACCAGTTCAGCCAAGCGGTCGACAGCGCGACGGCGGTACTGTGGCAGTCTCTGCAGCAGGAGCACGACAGGGCCGAAGCGCTTGCAACCGAACTGGCGGACGCGCGGCGCTCCATGGAACAGAAACCTGCCGTTGTGGAAGAGAGGCCCGGTGTCTCCTTGCCTGCCTGGGCAAACAGCTACGCCGCCTTCGTGAACCCCGCCCAGACCGCAGGTCAACCGGACGTGGCCACGGAGAACAGCAAATCGGCAATTAGACCAGGCGAATCAGCTCGCGTTGAACACAAACCGCGCGGGGGCTACGGCTGCCAGCACTTTCAGACCTACGATCCGGCTTCCGGGACTTACATCGGCTATGACGGACGGCGGCGTTCCTGCCCATAAGTGCGGGGCGGTGTTTCGGCAACAAGTCTAGCTGACCTGCCGCTATGGCAGCGAGATGCAGCCGCCCTCACTCGTCTGCTGCGGCTTCCTGACGACGTCACCGAACGTGTCGTCTTGTCGATCCATGCGAAGGCCTGATCCTGACCACCGATGAGGAACGCGATGTCTGGATGCGCGCGCCGTGGGATGAGGCCAAGGCGTTGCAGCGGCCATTGCCGGACAACACGCTTAAGATCGTGATGCGGGGTGAGGATAAGGAAAATCGCGCTGCCGCATAAGCCCCAGCATTCGCTAAGAAAAAAGGCGAATTAACCTTTCCTTAACCATAACCGTTCAGCCTCCTCTCGGGGCAGCTCGATGGAGTAACGGGCTATGTCCGACCGAGCAGCAAAGCCTGATGGGAATTTGCTTTCTGCGTTCGCGTTGATGATTGGTGGCACATTAGGTATCAGCCTGCCGATAACGCTGGTGATCATTTGGATTTGTGCCTAGCGGCCTTCCGATATTGCGCCGCCGCCTTGTTGTCGCTCGTGGCGTGTACGAGCGCAGCTTTCACTGTTGACCTAATCGGCCAAGCCAGCATCATCGACGGCGACACTCTTGAAATCCACGGAGCGCGCATCCGGCTCTGGGGCATTGACGCGCCCGAGAGCAGCCAGCTTTGCCGGGGCGAGGACAGCCTGCAGTATCGTGCGGCGCAAAAGCTGCGAACGAATTGGCGGCCTTCATTGGTGACCGTCACGCGCACGCGCCAATCTGGGGCAGATGGATCAGCTGGGATCCCTTCGGGCGCAACGAACGCCACGCGGCGAATCGCCGAAGCGAGCTCGGAACAAGCGATTGAAATGCGAAACATCCGAGAAGCCGACCTCTAGGGCGATATCGGAAATCAGCCGCGCGCTGGCGCTGGGCTCGGTCAGCAGTTTGAGCGCTCGTTGGAGGCGTAACTCATTCACGTGCCCGGTGAACGATGATCCTGATGATGCCATCAGGCGCTGCAGATAGCGAGGTGAGATGCCTTGGCAACGAGCTACCATCTCGACGCTGAGCCCTGGTTCTTGAAAGTGTGTCTCGATGTAATCGAGGGCGGCGTCGTGGCGCGCAGTCACGACAGCGCTCGCACTGCTCTCGCCCAAGGGAGCGCACTCGCCGATTGCGAGCGCCAGGAGATCGTGGATGTGAGCCACGACCGCATCTCGCAGCATCGGGGTGGCCAGAACGCTCTCAGTAAATGCCGACTTGAGATAAGCCATGAGAAGTCGGAGCGCTTCACTTCGGTGAGAAATCGGCCGCATGGCGCGGCTTTCGACGTTCGTCACGCGCTGTGCAAGCGCGTCGCGCGGTACGGCAAGACCGAATAGCAATCCGTCGACATAGGTGACGGTGACCGGTTCGGAATGCAGAATTGCGATGGCGTCGCTGGCGTGAAGCTCGATTTCTTGACAGCGCTGCGATAGTTGACTTTTGCCGGGAGAACAGAGGATGACTCCGATCGAGTCATCACCATCAGCGATGCTCGCCTGCAAGCGCTTGAAACGCATAGGGGAGCCTTTGAGCGCGAGCCTGCGCAAACCTCGGATCGCTTGCAGCGTTGCGTAGGCCTGAAACGGTGCGTTCGATAGCGGCTCAATATCAGCGTGGACTATGCCTCGCCCAAAGTCCTCGCACCATAGCGGGATTCGCATCCGCTCCGGAAACTCCCGAGTCGAGAAACGATGTGATACAAATTCGGCTGCGTCCATAGACATGGGGACCTCCAGCCTTGTTGGACATCGGGATCAAATGCGACAAACTCACCGGTATCTGCATTTTGCAGTTGGCGCACCGAACTTGTTTGATCTGTGCGCAAGAGTCCAAGAAGCTACGCCATTGGCCTGCTAGTCTCGCTCAGCTAAGTTCAATGCTGATGTGAACTCGTTCACTTAGCGGCCGGAAATTAGGTTTATAGTGATTGCGAAGGCCGTGGCGTCAAAAAATCTCCTTTAAGAGGAGGCGGTCGTGATGGCTCTATTTCTGATTGCCGTTATCGGATCTAGTTTAGATATCCTTGGCGGGGTGAACCCGTAAGCTCCGCTTCTATGATTCTCGCGATTGATCGAACTCAACGATCCGCGGACAGACTGTCCTGCAGCACTAGACGTTCTCTGATACCGATTTTGTGTCGCGCCTCGTCGGCCACATCGTCGTCATCCGAGTTCGTCGGACACAAACTACTCCGGCGCCGTTGATATTTACCGCCGGTTGAAATGGTCGAAATCTATCGTCAATGGTGATGATCAAGCGAGGGTTCGATCATGTCCACCCTAGTCGAGATGTTTTACCGTGAGTATTGCCGTGCCCGCCTCGCCGAAATGCGGAAGCAGCTTCTGATACCGGTTGCCAGCGACGACATATTGCAAACGTTTTGGGAGGACGGCGAAGCTTCCGGCCCAGGCAATCAAAGCGCCGGTTGGCGAACGAAAGAGCCTCCAACCATCAGGTAGCTCAGGCTCGTAACCGCATCGTTTGGTCGGATACCCCGCTCGGCAACACCCCCAGCCCGGAGCAGCGGAGCCTCTCATCGACCGATGTGCGAGCACGCCGGCAGGTCAAACAGATGCACGATCGAACTCACACCTCGAAGCGATTGATCGGCGAAACTCCGCCGGAGTTCCGGGGGGCTGGCCGCGACCTGCGCATCGATGTCTGTCGAGGGATCGCGCTATGGTGGATCTTTCTTGATCATGTTCCCAACAACATCGGAAGCTGGCTGACACCGCGCAACTACGGCTTCTGCGATGCCGCCGAAATATTCATGTTCATTTCGGGCGTGACCTGCGCGCTGGCCTACGGCAGGGCACGTCAGCGCGAGGGCTGGAGCGGCATGATTGGTCGTTCGCTGCGGCGGGGATGGGACATCTATGCCGCGTTTCTGCTGCTCACGCTCGCTTGCACCGTCCTCGTCTACCTCGCGGGCAACGATCGGCTTGCCGACGAGAGCAATACGCGGATTCTGCTCGATCATCCGGGCGCGACGCTTGCGCATGCCGCAATCCTGCAATATCGCCCTGTCAACACCGACGTCTTGCCGACTTTCGTCATCTTTCACGTGTTGTTCGCGCCGCTGTTGTGGCTGCTGCTGCGTGCACCAAACGTTACGCTTGGTGTTTCGCTGTTGCTTTATGCGCTCGTGCACATCTTCGGCTGGAGCGTTCCAGCCTGGCCCAGCGGCGCCTGGTTCTTCAACCCGTTGGCTTGGCAGCTTTTGATCGTGCTGGGCGCCTGGTGCGTCATCGGAGGGGAGAGGGTCTGGCCCTGGGTGACGTCGCGCACGACGCTTACTCTTGCTGTTGTCTATCTGGTTTTTGGCCTGGTCCTGACGCTGAGTTGCAGCGGCAAACCGCTGGTCCCGCAAAATTTGACGAACCTGCTCTTCCCGCTAGATAAATCGAATCTCAGTCCGTTCCGGCTGCTGCATTTCTTGGCTATTGCAACTGTGGTGCTATGGTTCATTCCTCGGGATTGGCGAGGGCTAGCGACACCAGTCATGCGCTGCGCTAGGTGCTGTGGCGAGAATTCGCTGCCAATCTACTGTCTCGGCGTCCTCCTGGCGCTGGCCAGCCACCGGACGCTGCTTGACATTTCGGACCGGCCTGCGATGCAGATCGTGCTCAGTCTTGCTGGAATCCTGGCGATGATCGTCGTCGCGATGCTGCTGAACCGGATCAGCGTCAGACGCGGTCATTACCCCGGGTGGACGCAATCGACCGAGAAGATCGGGTCCGTATTCTCTAGCTGGCAGGTTGCGGATGGAGCGCGCAGGGAAGCTCTTGGCCCTTAGCTGACGTAACCGCCCGGCTACCATGACCGCCTGAAGGCGATCCGCGCACTCTACGCAGCGTGGACGCACGAGGAGGCGACCGTCTGGCGGATGTAGAGATCTACTGGATCACCCGATAGGCGCGCGCGGTCCTCTTCCTGAACGGCCCCGGCTTGCCGTGGTTCAGCGCCCGCAGCATTCCGACGCGTGCCTATTTCCTCCCTGATGGCATTCATCTGACGGCCGCGGGATATGCGCTGGTCGAGGCGGTTCGTAAGCGGCTTGAGATCGCCTAGCTGGCGCTTCCCATAGGTACTGTCCGTATTTAGGCGTCAGCATTCCAAGCTGAAACGTGGAGTGTCCTACTTCGCGCCCACAATGCACTCAGTCGACACGATGATCGCCGCAGACCGCTGAGTCAGATACGGCTTCGGGATGTTCAATTGTTTAGCCGCAACATCGCATTGTTCTTGCGTGTCGAACTTGAAGGTTGTGACCGTAGAGTGAACTCCGTTGGTCGGGGGGACTCCCACCAAAGCCGTGATGAAAACCAAGGTCCACATGCGGGGCTCCTCCTATAAAATAAATTGGCGGCCTATTTCACGTCATTCAATCAATTAGGACATCGGGTGGTTAAATACGGACAGCACGCGAAAACCTGGTGACTGCCCAATCCGACATTCGTATCAAAACTCCCTGGACTTAGCCGGGTGGGTTCAATTCTTCACGTTGATCCATTCCTTCGTGCGGCCCGCGATGTAGCGGCGATCGCGACGTTTCGAGACCAATCCCTCAAGGCCCATGCCACAGGCTGCCTTGAATAGGTCCGGCCCAATTCGCCCGCCCTCAAACGGTGCGACAAAGATGCCATCCGGACGGCCACGTAACAAGCGGGTTAGGTTGGTCTTGCGCATCGTCAACGGCAGCTGGCGCAGATCCTCGCCGCCGAGCGCCAGATTGTCGAATGCATAGAGCTGAACCTCGTCATCGTGCCGGCGGGAGTGCAGGGCGTTGAAGTCTGAGACGCCGTCCACGCCAAGCACCACGGCCCAGACCGGCTTCCGGCCGTGGAGTTCCCGGTATCTGGCACAATCGACCGGAGCCCTGCCTGTAAGCTCACCCTTGAGTGGGCCGCAGCGGAACTGCCAGAAGGGCGCCCTGATCAGCAGATCTAACCCTTTTTGAACGGCAGAACTTTGCCGGACTTTACTGGCGATGAAGGAGGTTCTGGCTCAGGCGCTTCGGGGTCGAGGCCGTAGAGGTCTTCCACGGTGACTTCAATTTTCCTCAATCGCTTGCCGCTTTCGTTGTAGGCGAGAGCCGAGCCTGTCCCCAAACTTTCGGATCGGCTGCTCTGATGCTCCAATCAGACGGTTGTCAGGGAAGCAGATGACCTCGCCGTGAGTGGCCTTCAACACGCCCTTCGGTTCGAGAATAGGCCCTGCAAACTGAATGTGTCGGATATCGTAATAAGGACCGGTTCGGTGGCTCGTTTCATCGATACCGAACATGTAGTCGAAACGCCAACGTTCGATCTGAACGACGTGCTTGACCTTCTCAACGCGCGGGCATGAACATCCCAGCCCGCTATTGTGCAGGCTATCTCGGCGATATTGGCGTCCCGCGAAATCCAGCGCCGATGGATTTTAGCGCCTGGTTTGAAGCGTACATTGGCGGGAAGTGGTATACGTTCGACGCGAGGCACAACCATCCCCGCATCGGCCGCATCGTCATCGCTCGCGGAAGAGATGCTGCTGACGTCGCTATCTCAACTGCGTTTGGCCCGACGAAGGTGGTACGCTTCAACGTAATGACTGAAGAAGTGTTGGTCGACGATGCGGTTTCGCTTCAGCCGAATGGCGATGCATCGCAGCAGATTGCCAAACGGCAACGTGCTTGAGCAATTCGAGGCCACGCCTGAGTTTGGGAACGACAAGCTAGGTAAAGCCGATCCTTTCCCGTCGCTTCACTTGAGGTTTTCTGAAACCACTTGAGTGGTGTTCACCCTGGGTGGCAACCGGGGAGCTTTATGTAGGCGCTGATTTGGTCACGCAGAGGCTGGCCTCAGGCCTGCATCGCCTCCAGCAATCCGCCTCGCTGCAACAAACAGATCAAGCTTGCGGCGCAGCGCTACGAACTCGCGGCAGACCTCACGAATGGCCTTGCCATTGTCCTTGCAGAAATCTGCGATGGTCTTGAAGTCCGGCGCCAACTGCCCAGTCAACCAGATCATCTCGATATTACGCTGCCATTCTCGCTCCAGGCGTCGGTTCGACGGCACGCGATTGAGGCAGCCGTAGATGCAGAGCTTGAGCATAACACCGGGGTGATAGCTGGGTCGGCCGGTGTCGAGCGGCTGGACACCGAAAAATCCGAGCTTGTCGAGATCGATACCGTCAACAAACACGTCGACCGCTCGCACCGGGGTTATCCTCGGTCACATAGTCGTCGAGCGATGCCGGAAACAGTGTGCTCTGGCCGCGATCCAATCCTTCAACAAAGCGCTCGTCGGGCGAGTTGGATGTGTTTCAAAGGAGGAACTATTGTCACTCAGCATCCCGATGACGGACGACGAAACTCGCTCCGTCGATCGTTCGCTTCGTATTGGCGTCACGTACGATCAGCGTGTGAGGCCCAAGTTCTCGGGGGGCTTTGATAATAGTCTTCAGAAAACCGCTGCGGTCGCCCTCGGTCTTTCCTATAGCACTTCCATCCAAAACGATTTCCAGTACTGCGCCGCTGGGCATTCGTTCGCCTGTCAGCGTCAGCGGATCTTCCGGTTCGACGTTGTCCATTCCCTTGCCCGTCGCCGAAAGCGAAATGTACGGCTTCGATAAGGTCGGAGAGCGATTTTGCTGCAGAACAAAGCGCGCGTCAGCGGTTCTCACGTCCTGTCGCGTCGCGGATTTATCAGAGAGCGGAATTCTCCCGCTCGTGTAAAGCGCTCCAAATAGCCCACCGCGTTCGTCCAGCGCAAGTCCGGTCAGCAACCTGCCGGAGGGCAGTGCAAAGGTCTTGTTAGTTTCTATCCCGATGATTCCGATACGCCGGTTCGTGTACCGTATGGCGAGTTTTACAGGAGCGCCGACAAACGCAAGCGAGGTTTGCGGCGTAACTGACAATTCACGAAGCGCTCCGGCTTCTACGCGGGCGCCCATGATCTCTCCTTCGAACACAACAATACCGCGTTTGAATCGATCGGGTGAGGGATCACCTTTAAAGATATATTTAATGCGGCAGGATTGGATGACGCAAAGCGGGCGTACGCTCGTAACGACCTGACTGCCGGTCAGCTTCCAAAGGCCACGGCCCAGGGTTGAGACAAAGGCATCCGTCGGGGACATCCAGTCGATGGAGGTGATGGCCGTAGCGCGCTCCGAATTCGGTACCTTGATCCAAGTAGCGCCCCTGTCCCTGGAGACAAAGAGGCCGTTCTGTTGAGTGCCAATGGCAACGCTGTTGGGATCATCGCCGGAGAATGAAACGTGCGAGGCGAACGGGAAGTGCCCAACGTCGAACGGGAAGGCTGGGAAAATCCCGACGTTGAACGGGCTGGCCCCCGCGCCAGACCGGAATCGACCCGCATCGGTTACAAGAGACGTGAGCCCCGGAATTTCGCTCCAGTTGTCGCCGCCATCGTGCGATTCCATTATCTTTCCATTGATGACATCGGGCGCAATCAGATGCTGGCTGTCTTTAGGGTCAACTCCAAAAACATGATGCCAGTCCCAATCGGGGGGAGAGATGCCAATGCCTCCAAACCCATTCATTGCCGGGAAATACACGCTTGCCATCGTGCTTGGGGGGGACATCGTCAACCTCACGAGATGTACGATCTCGAAATTTCGGGTTGCGTCGAATCCGGTCCTGATCGCTTGGTACTGCACCGGCAGTTGACGGTGCGCAACGCGAATCGCGCTGAGCTTCGGAATGTCCCGGCGGTCTGCCGGTACGACGGCATATTGGGTCCAACTCGAGCCCAGATCGTGAGTCGCAGCAAACCCCTTTAAGAATTTGCCTGGTGTGTCGTCGACCCCCTGGTTATGGAACGACTTGAAAATAGAGGTCGGATGTCCAACGACCGGGCCGGGAGGATCGGGCCATTGATGCAGTCCGGAAAACGCCGCTCCATATGTTTGGGAAAACACCCTTCCGCCTACTTTATTTGTGCAAGGACCACACGCAGTCACGGTGACCACGCTGTCGGCCGGCGACCGGAAGTGCTTTTGCATCTCGATGTTGAGGCCCTCGGGACCAGCATTAGGGGGCGGCCAAGTCAAGCCTCCATCCCCGGAGGCCCAAATGCCGTTGTCCTGGACCGCTATGTAGAGATCGTACTTTGCCAGGTTATCGATCCATTGACCTTTCACTTCAGTAATTTGCAACGCGTTGTAGCCGTTCGGGCCCGAGCCTGTGAGCGTCCAGTTGACGCCACCGTCCAATGTGCGATGCACGCCTCCATCGGTAGCCAGTAGAAGCGGCGCGCCCGTGTCCGGCCCCTGCGTGCGAAATGCCATATCGCGCGTATCCCAGTGATCGGCGGTCGACTGGATCACCGGGCCGCTATAGTCGAAACGAGATGTTCCCGGAATCTGCGGAGCTACAAGCTTCGCAACGGTGCAGCGGTTCCCCAACCACAAAGTCAGGCCTGTGGGCGTCGCCAAAGGTTTGACGAATCCAATTCCGCCGCAAAAGTCTTGCGGGCCACGTGAAAACGTCGGGACGATCTTCGACCAGCTCACTCCGCCATCCTCACTGACGAAAAAGTCTGGATCGCCATAGGCGTAGAAGGTATTGGCGTCGAGGGGCGAGGCGGCAAGCGCGTGCAAGTCGAAGACAGGGACCGGAAAACTGACAGGGACCGGAAAATTTGTGGCGGCCCAAGTTGCGCCACCATCGTCCGAGCGAACGACCTTGGTGGAGAATCTTGAATCATTTGAGCCAGCAATCACAAGATTACCGGATTGGGCCGACACAGAGATTGCCGCAAAGTTGATGGGGCCCCTGACAATCCAGCTTGCGCCTTGGTCGCTGCTCTTGGCCACACCGTAGCTCGTCGCAACAAAAATATCGCCAGTGTCCGGTGCAATGGAAATTTCCCTTGCATCAAAGCGGAGATCCCTAGGACCGCCGAGAGAGGGGCTGGGGATGTGCGACCAAGTAACGCCGCCATCGGAACTTCGCCAGATGCCGCCTCCTTCGTTCCCTACGCTGAACCGATCCGTCGCTGTTGCCAGAAGAATGTCTGATGTCACATACGCGACGGCCGATGTGTAATAGGCGCCAAGCGTATCCACATGGCTCCAATGCGTTCCGCCGTCGGTAGTCTTGAAGAGGCCACCCGATTCCGAAGCCACAAACATAATGCGGTTGTCGGAGGGGTTGACCGCGATCGTGTCGGCTCGTCCACCGTAGGGTACGTTGGGCTGAAATTCTTCGAGTGTCCAATCGATTGGTGATGGCTGAGACTGCGCGGGAAGCGCGAATCCTACAACTGCAAGGAAAAGTGCCGAGTACATCTGGCATTTCATTTTTCCCTCCATTTGCCCGAAGGATTAAGGACGATAACGCCCCCGCAACAGCCCGATAAATCCGGGCGCAGGGGGCACTTTCTGTCATTCGGCCTGCAATATTGACCCCCTAAGCCGGGGGATCGGCGTCCAAAATTGACCCCCTATAGGTTGGTCTGTTGCGCTGCCTGCTTTGGAATGAAGCAGGTGGTCGAGGATGCTGATCGTGGAGACGATTGCGCGGATTCGGCGCGAGCACTTCATCAAGGGCAAGACGATCAAGGAGATTGCCCGTGACCTGAAGGTGTCGCGGAACACGGTCCGGAAGGTGCTGAGGTCAGGAGAGACCTCCTTCGAGTACGAGCGGCAAGTGCAGCCGCGGCCAAAGCTGGGACGATGGGCAGTAGAGCTCGACGGACTGCTGGCGGCGAACGCGGCCAAACCGGCTCGTGAACAGCTGACGTTAATCCGGATCTTCGAAGAGCTGCGCAGCCGTGGCTATGACGGCGGCTACGATGCGGTGCGGCGTTACGCCAGGCGGTGGAGCAAGGAACGCGGGCAATCGACCGCGGCTGCTTATGTCCCGCTAAGCTTTGCCCCAGGCGAAGCCTACCAGTTCGACTGGAGCCACGAGGTGGTCTTGCTGAGCGGCACCACGGTGATGGTGAAGGCCGCCCATGTCCGGCTCTGTCACAGCCGCATGCTGTTCGTGCGGGCCTATCCGCGGGAGACGCAGGAGATGGTGTTCGACGCCCACGACCGGGCGTTCGCCCTGTTCAAAGGCACCTGCACCCGCGGCATCTACGACAACATGAAGACCGCCGTAGAGACGATCTTCGTCGGTAAAGGGCGTCTCTACAATCGCCGCTTCCTGCAGATGTGCAGCCACTATCTGGTCGATCCGGTCGCCTGCACGCCAGCGTCGGGCTGGGAGAAGGGGCAGGTCGAGAACCAGGTCGGGCTGGTCAGGGAACGCTTCTTCACGCCGCGGCTGCGGTTCAAAAACCTCGACGAGTTAAACGCCTGGCTGCTCGACAAATGCATCGCCTACGCCAAGGTTCATCGCCATCCGGAGCTGGTCGATCAGACGATCTGGGAAGTGTTCGAAGCCGAACGCCCCAAACTCGTTCCCTATGCCGGCCGCTTCGACGGCTTCCATGCGGTGACGGCATCGGTCTCGAAGACCTGCCTGGTGCGCTTCGACAACAACAAGTACTCGGTCGCAGCCAGCGCAGTCGGACGACCGGTCGAGGTTCAAGCCTATGCCGATCGCATCGTGATCCGTCAGGATGGACGCATCGTTGCCGAGCACCCGCGATCCTTTGGCCGCGGCGATACCGTCTACGACCCCTGGCATTATGTGCCGGTGCTCGCCCGCAAACCCGGCGCCTTGCGCAACGGTGCTCCCTTCAAAGACTGGGTGCTGCCAGCCGCGATCGAGCGGATCCGGCGCAAGCTTGCCAGCACCGACGACGGCAATCGGCAGATGGTCGACATCCTCAACGCGGTGCTGACTGACGGTCTGCCCGCGGTGGAAGCGGCCTGTGCCGAAGCGCTCAGTCACAGCGTCCATTCGGCCGATGTCGTTCTCAATATCCTGGCCCGTCAACGTGAACCCGCCCCACCGGCCAACATCATGACGCCGGCCGCACTGACGCTCCGTCATGCACCGATCGCCGATTGTGCCCGCTACGACAACCTCCGGAGGACCATCTGATGGAACGAACCCAAATCTTCGACCTCATGGGCGAACTCAAGCTCTACGGCATGAAGGCTGCCTTCGACGAGATCATGGCAACTGCCGTCAAGCGCCAGCACGAACCTCAGCGCATTGTCGGCGACCTGCTCAACGCCGAGATCAACGAGAAGCAAGCCAGGTCGATCAAATACCAGCTCACCATTGCCAAGCTTCCGCTTGCCAAGGACATCGCCGACTTCCAGTTCGACGGCACGCCGATCAATCAGACTCTCGTCAATGATCTTGCTGGCGGCGGCTTCATCGCCCAACAACGCAACGTCGTGCTGGTTGGCGGCACCGGCACAGGCAAAACCCACCTGGCCATTGCCATCGCCAGAAGCTGCATCCGATCCGGTGCCCGCGGCCGCTTCTTCAACGTAGTCGACCTCGTCAATCGCCTCGAGACCGAGACCCGCAACGGACGGCAAGGACGGCTCGCCGAGCATCTGACCCGGATGGACTTCATTGTGCTGGATGAACTCGGCTATTTGCCCTTCGCCCAGTCCGGTGGCCAGCTTCTCTTCCACCTCGTCAGCCGGCTCTATGAGCGCGCCTCCGTCATCGTGACCACCAATCTCGCCTTCGGCGAATGGCCGAGCGTGTTCGGCGACGCCAAAATGACCACCGCGCTGCTCGATCGGTTGACCCATCACTGTGACATCGTCGAGACCGGCAATGACAGCTGGCGCTTCAAAAGCCGCGACGACGATCACGCCACCCGCGCTCGTCTCGTCTCCGCTATCCCGGCCAGCTCCAACGAGCCGAGCGCTACCGTCAAACCGCGGCGCACGAAGGGGTCACAATTGGACGCCGATGAGGGGTCAAATTTACAGGCCGATTGACAGCTGTGAACATCGCGAGCCGTGTCGAAGCTTACTGCCGGGTTCTTGATGCGACGGTGCTCGTCACTGGCGATTTTATACGATGTCTTCTTGCGGAGGGTAGCTTCGACCTCGCCAAAGCTTTCACGAGTGAAGGCAAGCATCGGCTTCGAGGCTACAAAGAGCCCATTCAACTCTACAGTTTAAAAGCAGGGTGAGCCTTCGTACGTCCGAGCATGGATTGCACGGATCCGAGATCAATCAAATCCGGTGTGTGATAGTGGGGTGGATGGTTGCTTGAGGACAAGGGCGCCTGTTTGAATACGATCAAGCGCGGCGTTTTCGGACAGCCAGGGTCAGAGGTCGACCGTTTCGAGCGCAGCGTGTCTACTAAAGGCCAGAAGACGCCGCTCCAGCCGATATCCAACGTCTCAACCTCGGGGTGGGGAGGCGCGGCCGCTAGCCAGCACCGACAGCAGTGCGGCCACGCCGAACGCCGCCGCCACCCAGCCGAGCCAATCCACTCCGCCATGGGCGATGACCAGCGCGCCAATGGCCGCGCCTGTAGCGCTGCCTAGATAAATGGCCGACGAGTTCAGCGACAGACTGACCGCGGCCAGAGCTGGGCTTAGCGCGACCAGCCGCGCCTGCTGTGCCGTCATCAGGCCCCAGCTGGCCAAGCCCCAGAGCGGAATGGCTGGTAAGATAACGAGCATGGCTCGCGCAGGCTCGAGCGCCGCGCCCAGCGAGAGGACAGGATAAGCAGTAAGGCCACCGCCCACGATCACTGCATTGTCCGCACCCCAGTGGTCCGCCGCGGTGCCACCGAGCCGGGTACCGGCCGCGCTGGCGACTCCGAAGCCGAATAACACCAGAGCCAGGCCCTGAGGTCTGATCCCGGCGACATCTGCGAGGAAGACGCCCAGGTACGTATAAAGCGTGAAGGTTGCAGAGACCGTCAGCACGCTGGTCGCCAGGATCGCCATCATGTCGGGGCGCTTGGCTAGTGCCCAACGCCCTCCGAGACCCGCAGTGGAAACGGGCGGCTGACTCGGCATTCCCACGAGGGTCCCGAGCAGCGAGAGTGTCGCCAGCCCTGCGACGCTGAGAAAGGTCGCGCGCCAGCCGAAGCTTTCTCCGACCAGCACTCCGAGCGGCACGCCGGCGATGATTGCCAAGGTCAGCCCGTTGGTGACCATTGACAAAGCCCGACCCCGCCGCTCCGGTCCACCCAGTGCGGCTGCATATCCGCCGGCGGCCGGCATGAAGCTGGCGGCAGATAGGGCCAGCAGCAACCGAGCTATCAGCAGTTCGGCGTAGCTCGGTGCCAATGCGGCGAGCAGATTCGCAATGCTGAACCCTGCCATGGCGATGGCGAGCAAGCGCCGCCGTTCCAGTCCGGCGGTCAGCATGGCTATCGTGGGGGCGCCTATGGCGTAAGCGAGGGAGAAGGCGGTGACCAGGTGGCCGGTGGCGGGCAGGGTGACATCCAGGTCTCGCGCCAAGCGTGGCAACAGTCCGGCAATCATGAAGCCTTCGGTTCCGATCGCGAAAGCGCCGAGTGTCAACCAGAGCAGTGAGTTTAGCGATCCAGGCACACCGAGCCCTCGTACATTGGAACACGTGTGTTCTACGATTGCCTCGATCCGCCTAAATATCGATGCTGCCGTGCTTTTCCTGACGCCGTCGTTTCACCGCGAATTTGTCCGTGGCGAATTCCGCGCTCCTTACGCGATGCACCCGCACGCTTTCGGGCATGATGCGTAGACTATAGTCGCGCCAATTAGCATCGCGAGGGGCAGCCGGCGCAGCTTTCGCGGTTGTAACGGCGGGGCATGTCGGCTCTTGCTCGTTGTTATCAACGTCCCCCTGAGTTGACGGAACTTTCTCAAGCACCTCGTAGTCGTCCACCCAGCCATCCTCTGCCCAACGGCCCGTGCTCGCGCTGATCTCTGCCCCCTCTGGCACGTTCATGGGCTCAACACGGGCCGCCCCGTAAAAAAGGACGATATTAAAAGCGTCTCCGACCGCCTGTACTGATGGAAAGATGATGCCATCAATAGGCGCCGAGGCCTCTGTCGCAAGAAAATGGGCCATGGCTTCCGTTGCGAGATACTCAGACCCATCGTCATCGGGTATTGCCGGCCGCGTGAGACGTGACCTTAGCAACTTCAGAAAAACGGCGCCCTCCATCCTCCCAGCCAGCCCGCAATCAGCAAGGCCTTCAGTGATGCGGACGTCACCGAGGGCGGTCACGTCGAGCAGTCGAAGCGTTCTGATGATCTCGAATTGAGCCACCGCGATCCGACTACCAACAGGTGGCCGCACCTCGGCTACAGCCACTTTCTGATTGTTTGCACCGTAGAAAGCCAAGATACCGCGCGCATTCATGCGACCGGCCGCCGCTGAGGGCACTGGCGGTGAGCCGAGGTGGATGTCTGGCCTGGTGAGGGCTGCTTTTAGCTTGTCGTCAGATTGAAAGACCCGGGCGCGATAAAGGGTAGGGAAATCCGTTCGAGGACCAGCATCCAAGATGAGCGGGTGGCCTTCGCGCGCTTCCAGTTCGCCTATGCAATCGAAGAACGATGCGAGATTTTCCGCTGCTTTCGGGCTGAATAAGCGCGCCTCAGCTTTGAGTAAATTCGCCAAGCTGCGCCATCCCGTACCTAGAGTCATTCGTGTTCTCCTGAGAAGTACCGCGCCTTGGCCGAGCAAAGACGGCTGACGTGATCACGCCCACCGCTTTAGAACCGTCGTGCCACGGGTCGAAGTTGCATCTGCCGTTGGTCATGACGGATAGATGCGCGATGCGCGCTCTTAAAACAGTACCAAGATCGTTGATTCTGGCTGTACCACCGCGCGATGGCACGGCGCTCGCGAGTGGGGCAGATTGCTGGGCCGAAGCGGCAATATGCGTCTTTTATTCGCTCGCGTTCGGCGCCGAGGGCGGTCGATCGCGGACCGAGAATGGATGGATCGCCGTGCCCTTTTGCGATCGCATCCACCAGTCGTTCGATTTCTCGATTCAACTGTCTAAGCTGTTGTTCGAGACGCTGCCTTTTTCCATTCGATGTGATTGCGAGGCGCTTTCGCTCTTCGAGATAAGTACGCACGTACTCCGCAATAACTTTCGGCGCGCTCAATTCAGCCCGCAAACCACTGAGAACTGCGCTCTCAACCGTGTCTAAATAGAAGGTCCAATTCCACTGGCGAGGGGAATTCTCTCAGAACCGGTGACCTCCCTGTCACCAGCTTCGATGACACCCGGAGAGTGCGAAGGCACTTGGCCTAACCATTCCCGAGCCCTTTCTGCTGCGCGCTGACAAGGCGGCCATTGCGCCGGCGAGTGCGGAGACCCGGAAATGGCATGGGGCTCGCAATCCGCGAGCCCCGCTGTGCCCTCGGCAATTTCAGGCCTTGTGATGGACAGTCTGCAGGCCGTAGACCGGCGTCGGGATGCTCTCGTAGCGCGCCTTCAACTGCAGGGAAAGGAATTGCGAGTAATGTCGCGACTGATGCAGATTGCCGCCGTGGAACCATAGGCCTTCCTGCTGCGTCGGCTTCCACATGTTGCGCTGCTCACCTTCCCATGGGCCGGGGTCCTTTGTCGTACTCGAGCCGAGGCCCCAGACCTTGCCGACTTTGTCGGCCATTTCCGGACTCACGAGATCGGCGACAAAGCCGTTCATCGAGCTGTAGCCGGTGGCATAGACGATCACGTCCGCCGGCAATTCCTTGCCGTTGTCGAGCCTGACGCCGTTGGGCGTGATTTCCTCGACCTGTCCAGCGAACAGTTTGATTTTGCCGTCAATGATAAGCTGTGAGGCGCCGACGTCGATGTAATAGCCCGAGCCGCGGCGCAGATATTTCATGAATAGCCCGGAATCGTCGTCACCGAAGTCGAGCCTGAAGCCGGCCTTCTCCAGCCCGGCATAGAAAGCGGCGTCGTCCTGACGGATCTTGTCGTAGACCGGCTTTTGAAACTGATTCAATATCCGGTAGGGCAGTGAAGCGAAGATCAGATCGGCCTTTGCCGTCGTCATTCCGCCGCGGACGGCGCGTTCGGAATAAAGATCGCCGATACTCTCCATCAGCGAATCCGAGCGCACAATGTGGGTCGTCGAGCGCTGCACCATCGTTACGTCGATGCCGGCCTCGTACAGCGCAGCGCAGATGTCATGGGCCGAATTGTTCGAGCCGATCACCACCACCTTCTTGCCTTTGTAGCCGCCTGAGCCGGGATGGCGTGAGGAATGGTGTTGCTCGCCCTTGAACGTTTCCATGCCTTTGATTTTCGGCATGTTCGGCTTGGCCGACATGCCGGTCGCGAACACAAGCTGCCTGGGCCGCAGAGTAATCTCCTTGCCATCGCGTTCGACGATGACGGTCCATTCCTTCTTGGTGTCGTCCCAACTGGCGCGTTTGGCCGTGGTGTTCGTCCAGTAGTTCAGCTCCATGACCTTGGTGTACATTTCCAGCCAATCGCCGATTTTGTCCTTGGGCGAGAACACAGGCCAGTTCTTGGGGAAATCGATGTAGGGCAAGTGATCGTACCAGACGGGGTCGTGCAGGCAGAGCGACTTGTAGCGGTTGCGCCAGGAATCGCCGGCGCGTGCGTTCTTTTCGACGATGATCGTCGGCACACCGAGTTGGCGCAGCCGGGCCCCGAGCGCAATGCCTCCCTGCCCGCCGCCGATGACAAGCACGTAGGGCTGGCTCTTGAAGCCAAGTTGCTCTACTTCCTCGTCACGCAGTTCCTTCCAGGTCTTGGCGCCGGGATTGACGCCATGCCTGGCGCCGAGCGGTCGGCTGAAGCCAGCCTTTTCCTCATGGGCCTTCAGTTCGGCCATGGTCGTCAAGAGCGTCCAGATCTGACCGTTCTGCAGGCGGATGAGTCCATATCCGCGCGCGACCTCGGTCTCGAACGTGATCCAAGATTCGGTCACGCCGCCGGCCTCGGTTGGCGTTTCACCCTCGGCGATTTTCCAGCTGCGCGGCTTCACATGCGCGAGGCAATGCGCGAGCATGTCGCGGACCTGATCGCGGCCTTCCATGGTCTTGATGTTCCAGGTGAAGGTAACGAGGTCGCGCCAGTAGCATTCCGGAGCGAACATCCCTACGGCGGCGTCGAGATCGCCCGCCGCAAGCGCGGCTTCAAACTTGTCGAGGAAAACCTGGACGCGCGCGCTAAGCGTGGTGTCGAGCATCACTTCCTCCCGGATGTCGTTTGCAATTGTTCCGCGCAGGCTCGCACGACCTTACTCCAACCATCGCGGGAATCCAGACTCGCGCGGCAGGGTTCCCGGTCGGCTTCAGCGCCTCTCAGCGCTCGCCTGCAACAACGCCGCTTCGCCCACCGACGATGGGGTAGACTAAGAGCTCTATTTGCTGCGGTGCATGCGTCCGGAATTTGGCCCGCAGGCTCCTGTAACGGAGGGGCAGAGCATGTCCACTACCCCGGACAGCTCACGATCGCCATGATTCGGCGGACTGCAACCCGATGCCAGTCCCCCACTGAAATCAACGAAACTACTGCTCACCGATTCGCGCTAAGCTGCGGTATGATCCGGGAGATCAACGATGCGATTGTCTAGCCTTGCCACTTTGGCGCTTGTCGCGGGAGCTTCCAGCCCAACTTATGTTTCTATCGTCCTGGCGGCTTCGGAATGTTCCAGATCAATGGAATTGGCGGATTGGGGCGAGAACTCGACCGGCGACATCAGCGTCGCGTCTGGGGACAGTTGCATCTTCCCGATCACGTTGCGCGGCGCGGCGAGTAGCTCGGAAATCTCGCAAAAGCCAGCACACGGCAAACTGAAGAAGCTCAACGTTGCGACTTACGAGTACAGGACGAAGGCGAGATACAAAGGAAGTGACACCTTTGCCATCAAAGCAACCGGCAAGGGGCCGAAGGCTTCTGGCACGTCGGTCATCACAGTGCACGCGACGATCAAGTAGGTGGGTCGAGCATTGGCGTGACGCCGAGTTGATGCGCGTCGCGTGAGGGCGGGGAGCAATAAGCGTGCCCCAACCCGTCCGAGACGCTCCCAGAACAGCACCCGGTGGCGGATCGTGATCAGGGCCTGGTTGAGAACGTAAGCCAACAGCATCGGCGGAAGTGATTTGAAGGCAGGATCCGGAGTGGCCTCAATGCGATTGCGGTCTCGCGCGGGGATGCTCCATCCGCAACTCCGCGAGCTGCTTAAGCGGGTTGGGCCCAGACGCAAACTTGGTTTTGTCGGTATTGCAGCTAAGCTGCTCTCCGCTATGCCCAGAAAGACCCAGCCTCGGAGAGTTGGTTTTCGTTTAGCCAGAGGAGTGCCTGACGAAGACTCAATGGGACCAGTCGCTCCCTACCAAGAGGCGGTGGGGCTCCATCTGTTAGATAGAGCATAAAGCCGTCTTTGCTTCGGAAAAGTGCTTCTTTCGCCTCACAACATTCAAGGGACTCTACGTCAAGAGTAGGCAAGCTGCGCTGGACGATCAGCTCCATGTTTTGCATGGCGCTCACGACGCAGACTTCCTCTTATCGTGGATGAAATGCACGCCAGCGGCTGGTCGATCCAACCAGACCGACTGACAGCGACGAAATGCGAGGCCCGTTGACGATAGAACTAGGAAGAACTTTCGCGAGGTTAGGACGTCAGTCGAGCCCTCAACCTCTAGCTTTGCCCCCGTTACTGAAATGTCTTTGAGAACGCAGACTCGGCTCCAAGTGCCATCCACAGCCATCAAGTTGACGGCGTGCTGATGGGCAAATTGAACACGGTCCGATTTTCTTCGACCAAAGGCCATGCGCGGCAAAAAAATAGAAGTATGAAATATCTGACGTAGAGCGTGTGCCCCAATGATTAACAAGGGTTAGCGATTCGCGCTTTGCAGCTCGACTAATCGCTAGCGAAAATTGGCGAACTTCAGTGAGACAGTGCGTGCCGCCAAAAACGGTCGGAGCCATCGCATCCTCTGGCGGTGCCAGGAGGCGAACGATGCGATCAGTCATTGCCATTGTTGTAACGGTGGGGGCGTCCTCGCCTGTGTTCGCCCTGACGCAGGGGGAGATTGAGGCCAAGCTACCTGCCGCGGGCTATTCGCAGATTCAGGAGGTCCCGAGCGGCAAGATCAAGACCTACCGAGCAATCAAGGAGGGTACGGAGCGGTCGCTCATCGTCGACAGCACCGGCCACATCAAGGAGCTTCGGTAGCGCTCTCGCTGGGTGGCCAGTGTTCGGTCAGGGACGCTGCCGAATACTCGCGCCAGGCGGCCCGCCTACCATTTGTATCGGTTCACCTGCCGCACGGTCCAGCGGCGGGTGTGGCCTAGCGAGGCCTACCGTTCCGGGAGCTGCGTCGTTGCTGGCCGTACGAGTATCGAGGCGCTCTGACGTGATTGCCGATCCAATGGCGATGGCCAGAGCGATAGCAGATAGGAGTAAAGCTGCTCGATTCGGGTCCATCATTAGACCTCCGCGAAACGGCTCCATAGTGCCGGGATAACGCCGATCTGGTGATTTGGTTCTTAGGTTCGCCCACAAAGGTGTCCGAACAACACTCGCGCAATTACGCGACTTAAGCCGATCGTTTGCGATGGTTCTTGCGGTGTTTGCCTTGGGGGCGCCCGTGCGATCGCTCCAGTACTTTCGGCAGAGAAGCCGCCGCTGGAGGAGCTATTGGCGAGGCTTGCTCGACCTCAACCGGCTCGGCTGGGTCGGGGGGCCGTATGGCCGGCGTTGCACCCAAGGCAGCCTCCTCGAGTTTGGCAAGGAAGTCGCGTCCTTGGTTCGTGATAGTCCATGCGCCGCGTTCACGAGTGATGAGTCCTTGGCTGAACGCATCAAGATCCGGCGCAAGTTCAGCGAGACGCTTCATACGCAACGTCCATTCAGGGCCGCTCGTATAGAAAACCGCGAGATGCAGCTTGATAAGCTCAAGGTTTCCCCGGCCGTCTGGCTGCCCTGCCAAAATCTTCAAAATGGAAAGCTGAAAACTCACGCGCGCCACTCGAACGCAACGACTCAATCCTTGCAATCTATCGGTTCTGGCCAACGGCTCATAGATCGGCCGTCAAGCTTCTCGCGGAGATGCTTGCTCGGTAAGCCTAACCGCCAAGGTTAACCGTGCCTGGAGGGTCAAAGGCAGACTTCGACGAGATAAAGGCGCTTGTAACGGAATCGATCCAGGTGGCTCCTTCCGTTACCGAAACACATCCGCCGCTTCGTTAGACCATAACTCCATCACCGCCAGCTTTTCCAGGATGGTTGGGCCATGAAGTACCGGCGCTTGCCGGTATCGCTGCCGCGGTCCAGATCGGATCTGTGATCGCCTGGCATTTCATGAGCGATCATGAAGCAAGGTGGTGCTTTAAGCAAAGTAGGTTTGGTCTAAATTACCGACGCAATATTCCGACGCCGTGGCGCGATCGCGCCCGACGCATTCGAATCGTCGTGCCACAGGTCGAAGTTACATCCGAGTTGCCGTTGGTCTTGGCAGATAGATGCGCGATGCCCGCTCAAAAAAACAGTACCAAGATTGTCGATTTTGGCTGTACCACCGCGCGATGTCATGGCGCTCGCGAGTAGGGCGGGATTGCAGGGGCGAAGATGCAACAAGTGTCATTTGAAAGCGGGCGCGGATGAAGCTCGCGCCGCCGCGCATGTTCAACGAGCGGTCACTCGTGGTTCTCACGATCGTGATTGGAATGACGAACGCCTATAAGCGTATCCCCATTGGGATTGAAATGCACAGCAAGCTCCGGGACGATTTGAATACGGCAGAGAATGACCATCTTGTCGCGCCTGTTGGCGCTTGTCGCAGTCGCGTTATTGCCCGCTATCTCGATTCAGGCGTACAACGAAGTTAACCTTCGACGCGCGCGCCAGGTGGACGTACAGAATCAGGCGCTCGGTCTCGCTAAGCTCGCCGCCGAACAGCAGCAACAGATCGTTCAGGGCATTCGGCAGGTCCTGATTGCGCTGTCCGAACTCCCTGCGATAAAGGCGAAAGATAGCAAGGGGTGCAATGCGGCGATGGCAGGGATGAGGTCCCGGTTTCCGGCTTTCCTCACTTTCGTCGCTACCGATCTGAGTGGCCAGCCCTTCTGCGATACAAACACAGATCGCAAGCCGGTGAATGTCTCCGGGCGTCCCTACTTTGCGGATGCGTTGAAGACGGGTGCGTTTACGGTGGGACAATTCTCGATCGGTCTGTCCGTCGATCGGAAACTCATTCAGTTTGCGCTGCCTTTCTACGGAGATGATGGTCAGCCAGGGGGCGTCATCATTGCGCCTCTCGGCCTGGACTGGTTAGCGGACTACATCGCGCGCGCGGGTGTTCCGGCGGGAGACGCGCTGGCCATCACCGATCGCAACGGCACCTACCTTGCCCGCTATCCGGACAATGACCGATTTGTCGGTCAGAAATTGGTTCGCGCTGGTGATGAGAGGCAGTATGGCGACGGTCTCGCAGCCGACCTGGTAGATGTCGACGGCGTCGAGAGGATCGTGGGTTTCTCGGCTCTTGGGCCCGATTCTGGGGGACTTCGGGTCAGCTTCGGCCTCGACAAGGCGAACGCCTTTGCCGAGATCCAGAGCCGGACCCGACACGACATCTTCCTCATCGCCCTCAGCGCTATGATGGTGCTGGGCCTGACGCTGCTCGGCGCCCGGCAATTCATCCATCGGCCGCTCGGACTATTAGTTGACGCCGCGAACCGATGGCGCCTCGGCGACTATGCTCGCCGTGTGAACATCCGCGGCAGTTCTGAAATCGCAGGCGTAGCCGGCGCCTTCAACACCATGGCCGATGCGCTGGATCGCCGCGAGCAGGAATTGTCCGACGCAAAAGAGAAGGCCGAGGACGCCGCGGCCCGGCTTACGATGCTCTTCGAAAGCACGACAGACAGCGTCGTGATCGTCGACCACGATTGGCGGATCAGCTTCTTCAACCAGAGGGCCTGGTCTCAGATCGCTCAGGGGCGTGATCTGATTGGAATGCACCTGCAGGCGTCGCTTCTGGATGCCGCCGATACGGGAATCGTCGAGCAGCTTCGGGAAGTCATGTCGGACCGCCGTCCGGTTTCGTTCGAAGCGCACTGTCCTCGTCGTGCCGCATGGTATGCGATCAACGCGTTTCCTTCTGGCGAAGGGATCGCGATCTTCTTTCGAGACGTCACCGAGCAAAAGCATGCTGTGGAGGCGCGCCAGCGCATCGAGGAGCAGCTTCATCAGAGCCAGAAGATGGAGTCCGTCGGACAGCTCACGGGCGGTGTTGCCCATGACTTCAACAACCTGCTTGCCGTCGTTTCGGGAAACCTTGATCTCATCGAGCGCGCGGCAAATGACGGCAAGATCCGGCGCTTCGCCGCGACTGCGCGGCGTGCCGCCGACCGGGGGGCGAAGCTCACCGCACAGCTCCTCGCTTTCTCTCGACGGCAAAAGCTCAACCCTAAACTGATTAATGCCAACGAGCTGATCTCCAACTTCCAGGGGCTCGTCCGTCAGGCGGTCGGCGCAGAATGCGAGGTTAGGCTGAAGATCGACGAGCGATTGTGGCTCTGTCAGGTGGATCCATCCCTGCTGGAGACTGCCCTTCTCAATCTAGCGCTGAACGGCCGCGATGCGATGCCGGGCGGCGGAGTGCTCGAGATCGAGGCGCGGAACGTCGTTCTGGATGGGGAAGTCGTCGCTGGATGTCCGGCCGGATCATATGTGAGGCTGTCCGTCTCGGATACGGGGCAGGGGATGTCTCCCGAGGTGCGAGACCGGATTTTCGAGCCCTTCTTCACTACCAAGGAAGTTGGCAAGGGCACTGGCCTCGGTCTCAGCATGGTGTATGGCTTTGTCCGGCAATCCGGTGGCTATATTTCAGTCGAAAGTGCCCCTAACGCCGGCACCACGATCTCGCTGTACCTGCCGAGAGCCAATCAGGAGGCTCGCGACGAGGTGGAAACTGAACAGACCCGGGCTATGCCGGGAGGTTCCGAGCGAATTCTTTTGGTCGAGGACAATGAAGATCTGTTGGAAGTCGTGTCTGCAATGCTGACGAGCTTTGGCTATCGGATTCGCCTTGCTCACAACGGTACCGAAGCCATCCGAATTCTCGACAGCGATCAGGGGTTCGATCTTCTGTTCAGCGATGTCGTCATGCCGAATGGTCCCAATGGCGTCGAGCTTGCTCGCGAAGCAAAGCGGCGGAACAGCAGGATCAAGATATTACTTACGTCGGGCTACGTGGGAGACGTGCTCGCGCGTCACGGGGCGACAGACGAGTTCCCGATTATTCACAAGCCCTTTGGCGTGTCCGAACTCGCTCAACGTCTGCATTCTCTTCTTCAGAAAGAAGATGTTTAGGCAGGCACGAAGCCAGACGGCATCGCCGTCCATAGCGACAATGCGTATTCGTCTCTAGAGCCAGCCATCTCACGGTTCTTGCGGATCAGGTCGAGGCAGCCGTGCTCGAACGCAAAGTCCCTGACGTCGCGAGGGGCACCAAGACCGAGGGACTTAAGAGCGTGCTTGCAATGTTTAGTATATAGTGTTTCACTAAACAAATCGAGCTTGGCTGAATCCCTAAGAATCCAGGCAGGCGCGAGGAAACGTCCGTTTAGTCGTTCAGCCCGTGAAGGACTGTATCGCTCTGCTCGAAGCATTCGAGCGGGTTGGAGAGTCGCGCCATGTCGATGGCCGGCCCCACTGGGAGGGAAAGCGTTATGAAACAGACAGTAAAGGCGCTTCTTACTACGTTCGGAGTTCTCGCATCCGCGCTCGGTGTCGGAGTGGGGACTACTCCTGCGCATGCGCAGGCCAAGACCATCACGCTGTGCTGGGCCGCGTGGGATCCTGCCAACGCCTTGGTCGAACTGTCGAAGGATTTCACCGCCAAGACCGGCGTCGGCATGAAGTTCGAGTTCGTGCCGTGGACCAACTATGCCGACCGCTTCCTGAACGAGCTCAATTCGCATGGCTCGCTGTGCGATCTCATCATCGGGGATTCGCAATGGATCGGGGGCGCCGCCGAGAACGGTCAGTACGTCAAGCTCAACGATTTCTTCACAAAGGAAGGAATCAGCATGGACGACTACATGCCGGCGACAGTGGTCGGCTATTCCGAGTGGCCGAAGAACAGCCCGAACTATTGGGCGCTGCCCGCCATGGGTGACGCGGTGGGCTGGACCTATCGCAAAGACTGGTTTGCGCGGCCTGAGATCCAGGCGGATTTCAAGGCCAAGTACGGCCGCGATCTCGCCGTGCCGAAGACGCTCGATGAACTGCGCGACATCGCAAAATTCTTCCAGGGCCGCGAGATCGACGGCAAGAAGGTCTATGGCGCTTCGATCTATACCGAGCGGGGCTCGGAAGGCATCACCATGGGCGTGTCGAACTACCTCTATGATTACGGCTTCCAGTATCAGGATCCGAAGAAGCCGTATTCAATGGACGGGTTCGTCAACTCGCCCGGCGCCGTGAAGGGGCTCGAGGCCTACAAGGAGCTCTACAAGTGCTGTACGCCCCCCGGCGCCTCCAACTCCTACATGTCCGAAGGGCTTGATGCGTTCAAGTCGGGGCAAGTCGCGCTGCAGATGAACTTCTTCGCCTTCTTCCCGGGCCTCTACAAGGATCCGAACGTCGGTGGGGACAAGATCGGCTTCTTCAGCAATCCCGCCGGCCCCGCGACCCGGGCGACGCAACTCGGCGGGCAGGGCATCTCGGTCGTTTCTTATTCCAAGAACCAGGCCGAGGCGCTGCAATATATCAAATGGTTCTCCGGTGGAGATGTGCAGAAGAAGTGGTGGGCGCTGGGCGGCTATTCCTGCGCCAAGTCAGTGTTGAACGATCCGGGCTTCCCGAACAGCGCGCCGTTTGCCGGCGAGTTTTTGAAGTCGATGGGAATGGTCGTCGACTTCTGGGCCGAGCCTTCCTATGCCCAACTCCTGCAAGCCGAACAGAAGCGCGTGCATGACTACGTGGTGGCGGACAAGGGCACCGCGCAGGAAGCGCTCGATGGCCTGGTCAAGGACTGGAAGGCGATCTTCAAGGAAGAAGGCAAGAAGTTCTAGGGCAAACGCCTGGAGCGCACGCCGAGCGCGCTCCAGGCTCTCTTCGGTAGAACCCGTAGGCGTCGCATAGTCGACAATCGCGACGCCAGGATTGACCAAGGCCATGAACGATTTGAGCACTTCGTCGCAGATCACCTACCGGGCCGTCCCGATCCGACCAGGCGTGATACGTCGTATCCGCGGCCTTTCGGACCAGGCGCTCGCATGGCTCTTCATCACACCGACGATCGTGCTGCTGCTGGCGATCAATATCTTCCCGCTGGTATGGACGATCTACCTGTCATTTACCAACTACCGCGCCAATCGGCCGAACGCGCCGACGCTATGGCTGGGGACCGATTGGTACCAGTCGATCCTGACCGATCCGGATATCTGGGCGGCAATGCAGGTCACGGCGCATTTCGTGGTTTGGACCGTGCTGATCGAGACTGTGCTCGGATTCGGCCTTGCGTTCCTGATCGACAAGAAATTCCGTGGCCATGGCCTGTGGACCACGATCATTCTGTTGCCGATGATGCTCTCACCAGCGGTTGTCGGCAATTTCTGGACCTTCCTCTATCAGCCGCAGATCGGGCTGTTCAACTACGTGGTCGCCTTCTTCACGGGGCGCGGCGCTTCGTCGTTCCAGATGCTGGGAGACGTGACCCTCAGCCCGTGGGCCATCGTCATCGTCGACGCCTGGATGTGGACGCCTTACGTGATGCTGATTTGCCTGGCGGGGCTGCGGTCGATCCCGGATTACATTTATGAGGCAGCGGAGGTCGACCGCGCGTCGAATTGGCGGCAGTTCTGGTCGATCACGCTGCCGATGGCTCTGCCGTTCATCATGCTCGCGGTGCTCTTTCGCGGGATCGAGAATTTCAAGATGTTCGACATGGTCAACCTCCTGACCGGAGGAGGGCCGGGCTCGACCACGGAAGTCGCTTCGATCACACTGAAGCGCGCAGCCTTTGAGAGTTGGCGAACCGGCTATTCCTCGGCCTTCGCGATCATTCTGTTCGTGACAGTGTTTGGCCTTGCCAACATCTACGTCAAGGCGCTGAACCGGGTGAAAAGCAGATGAGCGCCTCAAATGCAGCCCACTCAGTCGTCGAACCGTCGACCGGCACTCGCCGCTTTGCCGGCCTGCTCGTCATACTCTATGCCATCATAACGATGGTTCCGCTGATATGGATCGTGCTCACCTCGTTCAAGTCGCCTGACGATGCGATCTCCTATCCGCCGAAGGTCCTCTTCAAGCCCTCCCTTGAAGGCTATTGCAATGTCTTCACAACACGCTCGCGTCAAACTCAGGAGTTTATCCAGACGCTGGGGCCGCCGCAGGGGCTTTGTGACAACATCGCGCGCAGCCGCAACATGGTTGTCGCCGGGCCGTCGAACTACGTGCCGCGCTTCATCAACTCGCTGATCATCGCCTTTGGCTCGACGGTGCTTGCCGTCGCGCTCGGTACGCTCTCGGCTTATGGTTTTTCGCGCTTCCGCGTGCCTCTCAAGGACGACCTCCTGTTCTTCATTCTGTCGACCAGAATGATGCCGCCAATCGCGGTCGCGATCCCGATCTACCTGATGTACCGGACCGTCGGGCTATCGGATACCCGTCTCGGGATGATCCTGCTCTACACTTCGGTGAACGTCTCGCTCGCTGTCTGGCTACTCAAGGGCTTCATCGACGAAATCCCGCGTGAATACGAAGAAGCGGCAATGATCGATGGCTATACGCGCTTTCAGGCGTTCGTGAAGGTGGTTCTACCGCAGGCGACGACGGGGATCGCGGCGACGGCGATTTTCTGCCTTATTTTTGCGTGGAACGAATACGCCTTTGCTGTGCTTCTGACCTCTGGCAACGCTCAGACCGCGCCCCCATTCATTCCGATCATCATTGGCGAAGGCGGCCAGGATTGGCCGGCCGTAGCCGCCGGCACGACGATCTTTCTTGTGCCGATCGTCGTGTTCACGGTGCTGCTTCGCAAGCATCTTCTGCGCGGGATTACCTTTGGGGCCGTTCGCAAATGAACCTTGATGTGAACACGTCAACGCCGCACGCCAGCCTGACGAGCAGAATGTTGCGGCGCGGTCCGCTCGAGGCCATCGCGACGGCGATCATTGCCGCAGGCGTGGTCATGCTGATGCAGCCGTTTTTTCTAACGCTTTATTCCTGGTCTTTCGCGGTCACTCTCTTTGGGACGGTGATGTTCATGATCGTCTCGAAGGTCCGGGAGTAGCGCTCGATGGCACAGATCAGGGTCGAAGCGCTCAACAAATCCTTTGGAGAGTTTCACGCAGTCAAGGGCGCGAGCTTTACGGTGGATGACGGACAGTTCCTTTGTCTGCTTGGGCCGTCCGGCTGCGGCAAAACGACAACGCTACGGATGATTGCAGGACTGGAATTGCCGACATCCGGCACGATCAGGCTCGACGGTGAGGACGTGACGATGAACCGTGCCTCGGCGCGAGATATCGCCTTCGTCTTCCAGCTATTTGCGCTCTATCCGCACATGAATGTCCGGCGCAATATCGGCTTTCCGCTTAAATGCGAGGGCATCGGAGCCGCGGAGTGCGACCGGCGCGTGGTGGAGGCCGCTCGGATCCTGCGTATCTCCCACCTCCTTGATCGGTCGGTTTCGACCCTCACCGGCGGCGACCGTCAGCGCGTCGCGCTTGGGCGGGCGATCGTCCGCAAGCCGAAGTGCTTCCTGATGGACGAGCCGCTCGGAGCGCTCGATACCGAGATGCGCGAGGCGATGATCCAGGAATTGCGCGCGCTGCATGACCGGCTTGGCGCGACCACCGTTTACGTCACGCATGATCAACTGGAGGCCATGGCAATGGCGGACCTGATTGCGGTGATGAACAACGGCGTGGTCGAGCAGATTGCGAGTCCGCGCGACATTTATGACCGGCCTGTTTCGCTCTTCGTCGCGGACTTTATCGGTTCTCCAGCGATGAATTTCCTGCCGTTTCGCGGCAGCCTGCAAGCCGGGGCGCAGGCGATCCGGCTCGGGGATCGCGACGTTGCGATACCCACCGCACGCGAGGCTCTGGTGGAGAGCGACCTTGTCCTGGGCGTCAGACCCGAGCATGTGCGTTTTTCCGATAGCGGCATGGTGCGGGGCGAGATCTATGGGTCGGAATATCTCGGCACGACGCAGATCGTGACGGTGACGACGCCTTACGGCGCTCTCAAGGCCCGCTCGCCCGCCAGCATGCCCTTTCGGATTGGGATGAATGTCGGGCTCGATTTTCGGCCCGATACGTTGTCGCTCTTCGACCAGGGGTCGGGACGGGCAATACGCACCGCATTGCACGAGGGAGGCAAGCATGGCTGACGTCGAGATCGGGGCGGTCTCCAAGGCGTTTGGCAAGACGCAAGCCGTCGTCGATCTGTCCCTCACCATTGGAGATGGCGAATTCGTTGCGTTGCTGGGGCCGACCGGCGCCGGCAAGACAACGACGCTGCGTCTCGTTGCCGGATTAGAGGCGCCCGACAGCGGCTCGGTCCGCATCGACGGACGCGATGTGACCAGTGATGCGCCGGCGGATCGTGACGTCGCCTTCGTATTCCAGCAATATTCGTTGTACCCGCATCTGACCGTGTTCGAGAACATGGCCTTTGCGCTACGCGCGCCGACTCGGCGCCTGCCGGAGGCCGAAATTCGCGCAAAGGTTGAACAGGTTGCGCGTCTTCTCCATATCGAGGCCAAGCTCCACAGCAAGGCGACCCAGTTGTCGGGCGGGCAGATGCAGCGCGTTGCGATTGGCCGCGCTCTGGTGCGCTCGCCCTCGATCTACCTGATGGACGAGCCGCTTTCTTCGCTCGATGCCAAGCTGCGCGGTGAAATGCGCCTGGAGCTTAAGCGCATCCAGATCGATCTCGGCGCGACGATCCTCTACGTCACCCACGATCAAACCGAGGCTATGACCATGGCATCGCGCATCGGCGTGATGGAGGCCGGGCGGCTGATGCAGATCGGCACGCCGCGCGAAATTTACGAGAACCCGGTCAACGCCTATGTCGCTGCCCGGCTCGGCCAGCCGATGATCAACCTGCTGCCGGCAACTCTATTTGCCGGCGTTCCGCCCGGCGTTAAGACGATTGGCGCTCGTACCGAGCACCTGGCGATCGCACGCAGCGGCGGGGACGTGTCGGCCACCGTCACGCGGGTCGAACATCTCGGCGACCAGAGCCATGTCCATCTCGATCTCGGTGGCCAACCTGTCGTGACGTTGGCGGACCCTGAGGCGAGGTTAGACGTCGGCGACGTCGTGTCGCTACGCCTTAACAGGCCGCTGTTCTTCGATGCGGCCGGCGGGAGGGTCGCGGCATGAGTCTCGATCGGACCTCTAGGGAGAATCTGGTGCGGGCGCTTGCGGAATCGGTGATCCAGCACGCCGACGAACTGACCAGCCTCGACCAGGCGATCGGTGACGGCGATCATGGGCTGAACATGAAACGCGGCTTCGAGGCCGTGCTCGCGACGTTGCCCGGCCTTGCGGACAAGTCTCTGCCAGAAATGCTGAAGTCGATCGGAATGACGCTGGTCATGAAGGTTGGCGGAGCTTCTGGGCCGCTGGTTGGCACCTTCTTCATGGAGTTGGGCAAGGCGCTTCCAGAGCAGCCAACACGCGCGGAGTTTGTCGCGGCTACGGATATGGCAATCAATGCCGTAAAGGCGCGCGGACGCTCGGAGGCAGGACAGAAAACCTTGCTGGATGTCCTGGTGCCCGTGCAAGCGGTATTGGCTGCAGGCGGCGATGCGCGGGCGATTGCGTTAGAAGCGGTGCAGGCGGCCGATCGCACGACGCCGATGCTCGCTATTCGCGGCAGGGCTTCTTTTCTCGGCGAACGCTCCATTGGTCACATGGACCCCGGTTCGCGCTCAACGTCCCTGTTGATCGGGGCTGCAGTCAAAGTATTGGAATTCGAGGCAAGGTCATGAACAATCCAAATGGCGGCAATGTCGGAATCGTTATCGTTTCACATTCCCCCAAGATAGCGGAAGGCGCGGCAGATATGGTGCGCCAGATGGTGGGCAATGCGGTGCCGCTCGCCTGGACCGGCGGCGATGTCGATGGAGGGCTCGGCACGAATGTTGCTGGAATCCTGGAGGCGATCGAGGCGGCGTGGTCCGCAGCAGGTGTGGCTGTGCTCGTTGATCTCGGTGGAGCGGAGACAAATTCCGAGATGGCGGTGGAAATGTTGGCTGAAGATCGAAGGGCGCGCGTCGTCGTCTGCAATGCTCCGGTGGTCGAAGGAGCGGTGATTGCAGCGACGGAATCCTCGGGTGGCTCATCGCTCGCAGCCGTCAAGCGTAGCGCGGAGGAATTCTATGCATGATGCCCACGCCAGCCGGGCAGGTGAGACGTCGGTGCCGCTGACCGCCTCGGCGGTTCTCGTCAACAAGGTCGGACTTCATGCGCGGCCGTCGGTCAAGCTCACGCAGTGTGCGAAGAGGTTTGCCGCAAAGATCGAACTCGCCCTCTCTGGAGACGGGCCTTGGACGGATGCCAAGAGTCCGGTGAAGGTGATGCGTGTAAAAGCTCCGCAGGGGGCGACGCTGCATTTCCGGGTCGCCGGACCGGACGGAGAGGTGGCGCTTGCTGCCATGCTTGCGCTTGTGCATGACGGTTTTGGTGAGGCTTAACGGCAGTGGCAGAGATCCAACTTATCGGCCGTGCCGCATCGCCGGGCCTCGCGTTCGGGCCGGTCGCCGTGCTGACTGCGGCCGTGGCGGGGCGAATGGCGAGCGAGGATCCGGAGCAGGAGGCTGCAGCGCTGCGGGCGGCGATTGGGGGGGCGAGGGCGCAACTCGCCGAGCAGATCAAGACGATTCAGAGTGAGGCGGCAGACATTCTGGAGTTCCAGGCCGCCATGTTGGAAGACGATGCACTCACAGATACGGCATATGAACTTATCGCGATCGGGATCGCTGCCGACCATGCCTGGCGCCGGGCGCTCGACCTAGAGATCGCCGGCTATCGCGCGGCTGAAGATGAATATTTCCGTGCCCGGGCCGTTGATATCGTTGACATCCGCGATCGCGTGCTTGCGCATCTGGGCGGTGTGGATGTTGTCGCCGGAATCGCGGGCGGTTCGATTGTTGCGGCTGAAGATATCACGCCTTCGACCTTTCTTGCGACTGACTGGTCGCAAGGCGGCGCGATCGCGCTGGCCAGTGGCTCACCTTCCTCGCATGTCGCCATGTTGGCGCGTGCGCGCGGGGCGCCGATGGTCGTTGGATTAGGTCCGTTGTCGTGGCATGGACAGCCACCAGTCTTGGCGCTGGTAGACGGCGACGCCGGAAGGGTCATCTTCGATCCGGAGCCGGAGACCATCCGTCTCTTTGAGCTGCGTATGGCGGCTGCGAAGGCCGAACTGGCTGTCGCCGAGGAGACCAGCCTTGCGCCTGCCTTCGTCGCCAATGGTCGGCGGATAGCGGTTCTGCTCAATGTCGCCGGGCCTGAAGACCTTGCAAACCTTGATTCCGCAATTTGCGACGGCATCGGCCTTGTACGCACGGAATTCCTGTTCGAGGCGGCCCACGGCCTGCCGGACGAGGAAACGCAATACAGGGTCTATCGAGACATTCTCGTCTGGGCCCAAGATAAGCCGGTGACGATCCGGACCTTGGATGCAGGCGGAGACAAGCAGGTTCCCGGTTTGACGGTCGAAGGTGAGAGCAATCCGTTTCTCGGCCTCCGCGGTATCCGCCTCTCGCTCGCGCGGCCGGAGGTGTTTCGCATGCAGCTCCGCGCGCTCTGCCGTGCGGCTGTCCATGGCACGCTGAAAGTGATGTTGCCCATGGTTGCGGTCCCGTCGGAATTGGACCGCGCGAACGAAATACTTGACGCGGAGTTCACAGCCCTCCAAGCGAAAGGAGTTGCCTGTGCTCGCCCGCCGCTCGGCATTATGGTCGAGGTTCCAGCGGCGGCGCTCTGTGCAGCGGATTTTGGCGCTGCATTTTATTCCATCGGTTCGAACGATCTAACCCAGTACACCATGGCGGCGGCGCGCGACATCGGCGCAGTCGCTGACCTCAATGATACCAGCAATCCGGCTGTGCTGGCACTGATAGCCGCGACCGTCGAGGCTGGGCTAAAGCGTGGCGTCGAGGTTTCGCTCTGTGGCGACGCCGCGGCCAACACTCACCTGACGGCGGCGCTGCTCGCGACCGGATTGACAACTCTGTCTGTGTCGCCGATTGCCGTCGCACGGCTCAAGGCCGCAATCGCAAAGGTGAGTTCATGAAGGACGATGTCGGCAAGGACACGCCCGGTGACAAGAATGTCGCAGAATACAAAATAATCCTGCGAAAGGTACTCGACAATCGGCCCTCGGGGACGCGCCTGAAGCTTGCGGCGGCGCTGGGCAAGAATCGTTCGTTCGTGAGTCAAATCACGAATCCGGCTTATCTGGTGCCGATCCCGGCGAAGCATGTCGCGGTCATCTTCGACGTCTGCCATCCGTCCAGCGCCGAGCGTGCGGCATTTCTCGATGCGTATGGCCGCGCGCACCCCGGAAGACTGCGCGCACCCCACCGCGAAGCGCGCACGCGTGTCATTACCGTGACCGTTCCTGAACTTGGTGACGACAAGAAGAATCGTGCGCTCGAGCAGCTCATCGTGGATTTAGCCGCGCAGCTCGCGCGCTTTGCGGAAAGCGTCGGTTAGCCATTGAATCGAACTTTAGACCGGACTGGGAGAACGCTCATGAAAAAGCTGATCAACAGCGCCGATACTGTACTCGAAGAAAGTCTTGACGGCCTCGCCGCAGCGCACGCGGATATCCTGCTTCTCGGCGCCGAGCGCAAATTTGTGCGCCGTCGCACGTTGAAACCGGGCAAGGTCGCGCTGATTTCGGGAGGCGGCTCGGGACATGAGCCGCTGCATGCGGGCTTTGTCGGCCTGGGCATGCTCGACGCGGCTTGTCCTGGCCAGGTCTTCACCTCGCCGACGCCAGATCAGATGATCGAGGCTGCGGAGGCCGTCGACACCGGCGCAGGTGTGCTGTTCATCGTCAAAAACTACGAAGGCGATGTGATGAATTTCACCATGGCAGCCGAGATGGCCGGCCGAGAAGTCGCAAGCGTGGTGACGAACGACGACGTGGCGGTCGAAAAGTCGACCTACACGACCGGTCGTCGCGGTGTCGCTGGAACGTTGATCGTGGAGAAAATGGTCGGCGCCGCTGCCGAGACCGGAATGCCGCTTGCCGCGCTCAAGGCGCTCGGCGATGAAGTCAACCGGCGTACGCGCTCGATGGGTGTAGCTCTATTGCCATGCACTGTGCCGGCCGCCGGACGGCCAAATTTCACGTTGGCCGACGATGAAATGGAAATGGGCGTCGGCATTCATGGCGAGCCTGGCCGGCGCAGGGTACCGTTGGCTTCCGCCGATGCGATCGCCGCCGAGGTGCTCGACGCGATCCTGAAGGATCTTGCGCCGAGCAAGGGCAGTGAAGTGCTGCTTCTCATTAACGGATTTGGTGCGACGCCTCTGATCGAACTCTATCTGATGGTCAATGCCGCAAAGCGGACTCTGGATCGCGCGGGGATCACGGTGACGCGCTTCCTGACCGGTTCCTACGTCACATCCCTCGACATGGCCGGTGTCTCGATCACCGTATCTGTGCTCGATCGCAAAGCCACGGCATTATGGGATGCCCCGGTGCAGACCGCAGCTCTGCGTTGGGGCGTCTGATTTCCGCGCGCGGCTCATTTTTTGCTGCAATCGCAAATCTGCGTCGTGTGGGGAGAGGCGTTAGCGGTCTCCTGACTCGTACCCTGACGCCTCATCTTGTCGGTTCTCGCGAGCCGGTCCGCCCGTGCCGGGTGTGCCCGCCGCCTCCCGTTGTGCCCGGAGCGCCGTCATCCGCTATCCGTAGCGGCTTGCCTGTCCCGCGCGACCGGGCGCATCCTCTCTCGCATGGGCAGCAATCGTTCGAGTAGAGGAGCAGAACAGATGAGCGACCTTGTCGTAATTGCATTTCCAACCGAGGCGAAGGCGGAGGAAGTTCGTCAAAAATTGCTGGCCATGCAGAAGGAGTATTTGATCGAACTCGGCGATGCCGTGATCGCGGTGAAAGACAGCAACGGAAACATCAAACTAAATCAACTGATCAATACCACGGCTGCTGGTGCGGCTACTGGCGCCTTTTGGGGCACGCTGATTGGCCTGATCTTTTTGATGCCGCTTGCTGGTGCTGCCCTTGGCGTCGCGTCCGGCACACTCAGCGGATATTTAACGGATGTCGGCATCAACGATAAATGGATGAAAGAGACCGCTGCCGCCGTTCAACCCGGAACCGCAGCGCTCTTCGTACTGGTGCGCAAAGTCACGGCAGACAAGGTTCTTGAGAGGCTAAAAGGCGAAGGCGGCACGGTGCTAAAGACTTCTCTCGACCACACTAAGGAAGCCGCCTTGCAAGCGGCGCTGGCGGAGGTCAAAGCGGCGGTACCGGCGGCTTCGCCTCCTGATTTGCCGGGCGCTTGAAACGATGGCGACCGCCTGCCGACGACCGCTCTCGGCATTACCGCAGCCCTCTCTGGCCCAGTGACGCCGCGCCGGGTGCGGTCATTGGTGCAGTTCCGGGTCCTTTGTGAGGGCCAGAGGCAAGTGCCGGGACCGCGCGACCGCGCCGTATGAATATATTTGCAATTCATCATACCGCGTTAAATTTAGTGCGATCCGTTCACGTGCCTGAGCCCGAGGCACAGCGTTGACCTAGATCAAACCATTGATGGCGGTGACGTTCTTCTGAACGGAGAGGGCCGCCGGGTGAGTGTTCGGCTGGGCTTGTTCTTTAATTCCCAGGATTTTGATCTATTTCGCCAAATGCGTGAGGGATGCAGATGTCGGACAATCCCATCGACGTGATCGAAGCCGCCATTCGCTCCGCCTTCACCAGTTACCCAAAGGAAGACGACCCGGATTGGAGAAGTCCGCACTGGATCAAGTCTGAAGAGTGCACGCACTTGGCACAGGGCATACTGCTGGAATTGCACGCAAACGGATTTGAAATCGTGAAGAGGCAGACCTGATAGATCGGCGGCGGGCCCGCGCAATTGGTCATTTGAAGTGACCAGATCTCGCGACGTGACACAGGCTCGACCCAGGCGGCCAAGGCGCGCCGCTCGACCGGCACCTTGCGGGCGTTACCATTCTTGCCCGTGCGCTTCCCAACTGCGACAGATGTCGCAGTTGATTTCTTTCGCTCGAACCTTCGTTGCGGCATCGCCTCTGCGCCAGTGCCGCCGGCCGCACCGCCTCGACCGCCTCGATCACGCCAGCGGCGCGTGGGAAAGGGAGGGAGAGCTTAAATGGAGCGGGGCTGATGGCAAGAGCGGTCAGACGCGAACCAACGATGCCCCTATTTGCTTTCCGGGGTCCCTCGGAGACCAGGGCCAAACCGGGGGTGATCGATTGTCGCACTTGCGCCACATCGCGCGCCGCCTTTGTGTACGGGACCGCATAAAAATTAAACCAGGAATGCGCGATGGCAAAAATCCTCGTTGGCGTTGTTGCGATGCGCCGAACAACGTACGCTCGGCGAGCGGCTCAGGCTGTATGTCGAAGAGAACTTCCATAATGCTTGAAGAAGTTATCAAGCTTCACTGGTTCGCCGGTATCTCGCCAGAACAGTCTTTTACCGAGGCTGGCCGCCACTGCGAGGCGGTGGTGGCCGCCGATTAAAGTATGGTCATCGGATGCTGTTGCGATGATCTCGCCGTCTTCGTCCACGATTTTCATGTGCTGCCTCCAATCCAGCGTGCGGCCAGGCCGCCGCGATGGTGCGCAATCTATCTAACCTTTTGCGGGCTCTGGGCGTTCCAACCCATGAAGATCACGGCTTCCGTATTCGACATGCGCCACATCGCCGCCCTTTGTGTACCAACTGGCAAGGTACCAACTGGCAAGGCCCGATTGCGGAGGGCGCGCGCCAGCACTCGACGGTCCCGGACCTGGAAGCCGCCCGGCGATGACAAATGGGCAAATTGTTTGTTGTGGATCAATTCCAAGGTGCCCAGACAGTCGTACGCTGCGCCGAAAACGAGGGAGGTTCCACATGGCATCAATCTTCTCGACGCCCCATCCAGAAAAATGCCCTCAATGTGGTTCTGGGTTGGTCCATCTAGAGTGGCGTGAGCGCGTCAATGCCCAAGAAATCCATGACCTTTGGCGCTGCTTTAACTGCAAAAGCGAGTTTGTCACCGCCGCCACTCCTGATGAGAGAGAACCCTCGGTCGTCGAGATAACCAAGCCCTTCTTTACGAGCCTAATAGTCTAATCGACTGGCGTGGCTCGCGCTTTACTTGACGCCTTGACCGCCGACGCGCGCCGTTCGGCGGAGATCGTGCGGCGTGAAGCGCTTGAGGCCCAATAAATCACAGAGCCGGGGCGTCTTGCTCTTGTCCTCGTTCCGGCGCCAAACGCCACTCTTTGCGACGATTGGGCAAATAGGTCCTTGCCGTTACCTACTGTGAGCTTCGTCAGGCAGGATGCGAACGAGCAAGCGCATCCGGTCCTCCACTGGCCCAGGAAACAGGCTAAGGTCGCAGCCCCCATCAAGGGTCAAAAGGACAAGCTCGATGACCACAATCAAGTTCTTGGCGACTGGATTGATCGCGATCACCGTCCTTACAACGACCGCCGTGGCTCGCGAGAAATTCGCAGCCGGGCCAACGCGCATCACGGTGTACGGCAAGCCCTGTCATATATTCAATACCGGCCCCGGCGGCTGCTGGATTGTCTGGGAGGGCATTCCAATATGGTTCGGTCCGTCGGTCCGGGGCGTGCCCGGTCGCATTTGCGACAATGGCGACAATCCGAGGATATGTTGAGATGCGGACGATAGGAGGTGCGCAGCGGTATCCGAGGCAATCGCTGCGCGGTTCGGCCCTCGGCGGCGTCGGTCAGCGCGGTGGCGGCGAGAAGTACGCGCGGGTGCTTGTGCTCGCGTTTTGGCACCGTCTCGCTGAAGTGCCGGATCGCATCGGGCAACGTGATGAGCTCGGTGCCGCTGGGCAGCACGATCCGAGTGTCAAAGCGGCGTAAGCAACCATCGGATTCAGCCATGCTGACGCCAGTCCGACGGTATCCGTTCGCCGCAATCAAAGCGCGCGTATTTCTCGCGAGTCCACGCCTCATGAACGCGCGAGGCCCGGAAATTGGCCTCTGTGCTTTTGGGCAGATATTCGCTCCATGCCACCTCGAACGCCGCACGGGAGCCGCCTCGAACGACGGCGCCGAGCCTTTGCAGTGCTCGCCGGGCTTCGAGCCGGGATAGAAGCCGCACTGCCATTGCCAAACCTCGGACGAGTCTGGGGTTTCCGACGGCTTTGCTATGCTGCCGACGTGATGTCGTCAGAGTGGATGTGCCAGCAATCGCTGCGGTGCGGATCGCGCCGGCGGGTGAGGACGGGCATAGGCGCATTTAAGCGGGGCCGGCAAGGTGCGGCGACCCGGATTGGCCGCGCCCGCTACTGGTCGAACGGCCCCTTCCAATCTGTAAAGTCGTATACGGCCCACCATCGATGCAGTGTCTGCCCGCACGCTTTGCAATCGAAGCGCCCGCTTGCCACGACCGGCCGCCTTATTTGGATAGCGCTGTGAAGCGCCCCGCAAAACAAGCAACTAAAAAAGACACGCATTGGTCATCGATCCCCGGTCGAAGTGCACCCCGTGCGTTGGGCCAACTGGGTCGCCATAGTAAAAAGGGCAGTTTGTATCTTGGCAGTTCAGGCCAAATATTTGTGAGTTCGCGCCAACGAGGGTCCTTGGTCGCGATGCGGCGCGGTGGGCCCAGGGTGCAGTGAGTGCACATAATTCACAAAGGACAAAAGGCCCGGCTGGGCCGGGCCCCATTGCACGCCACTCGCGTCGGTGACTTGTGAATTCAGAGGCCAAAGGACCAACCGATTGCGAGACGCTGGCTCACTGGCGAATCAGTACCGTAATTTGTCGACACAATTGAGGCCAACGACGGTCGTCCCCGAGCATCTCAAGCTCGGCACTCTGCGGCAGTCGCGGCCATGGCAGCGATCCTCACGGCCTATCCCTTCGGCGGCTGCAATTCCCCAGCAAACCACCTGGCGACCTCGGGCGACGTGATCGGATCGGCTTCCTCGCAATGCAAGCATGTCGGCCGGAGTGGGCCCTTGCCATCCGGTCGCGCTATCAGGACTAGCGGCTTGCCGCAACGCGCACAATTTAAGGTTTTAGATATCCCGTCCATCGCCTCATTATGGCGCGTGGAACCGGAGAGTCCAGATATTGATGGCGAGCTCCGCGACTGACACGCACACAAATTCGCGAACGCCTCATCAGGCTACCGCATCGTCCAGCCACAGTTCGAGCAGCGCGCGATCTGCGTCGCATCCCCTCGGCCGCCAAGAGCACCTGGGCGCGCGCAGGCGCGGCATGCACCGGCGGCAGGTCGGTGCCGGCGAGCGGCGGCACGGTTTTCGGCAACGAATACTTTCCTGACCTCTCGGCGAGCAGGAAGTCGATCCGTGTCCGAACCGCAAACGAGGAAATTGAACTTTGTCTGATACTACAATTTAGCGAGTTTACCTTTAGCTAGAGTGTACGCGAATGGCGGAGCCTAAGCCGACCTCGCCGAAAGAAAGCTGCCACAAAATGAAGACTGCTTCGGACTCATACTCCTGCAGGAGGTGATTTTGGCAACTACACTTGGGGATGTCCTCTACAGGTTTTTCTGGGCGGTAGAGCAAGCATGGATGACGCTTATTGCGGCTGGCTTCGCCTGGGATCGAATCAACATCTATCTAGCAATGGTTGGCCTGGGCCTAGCGGCGGCGTCTTGGCTGATCGGGTACGCGCTTCGATACGTTCTCACGGGCGGAGATGATGTCATGTCGAAATTGAAGAGAGACAGTTGAATAAAGGCCACTTCAGTTGGTAGCTTCTGGACGTCGCCTGTTGGCGGCCCTTAGAACGAGCTGACACCGGCCTCAAACGGCAAAGCGACGCGGATCACTCCATCCGGAACAGCCTCGAAGCCTCTTCTGCGCCGAAAAAGGCCAACTTGGAATGATCACATCAGGTTCACGCGCCTGAAGCTTTACTGGGCCATTGCCGAGGTGTTGCTCTTGCGAAGTCTGTCGAGGTCCTCATCAACCGCCAGAGCCATCGGCGTATTCCGCGGCGTCATCCGGTACGTCTGCAAAGAGGGTGCGGCCGCGACCAAAGCGGGCCACGCCGCCTCGGCGTCGGCGGCATGGCCGGTACGAATAAGCGACGATAGCCAGACCGCCTTGCAGACACCTATCGCAGGTGTTCGATCCATACATTCGCGGGCGAAACGCAGCGCATCCTCGTAATCCTGCACGGAATAGCGCAGCCTTGCCCCGTAGAGCGCGTAGTGTGCTGGGCGTACCGGGTTCCAGGAGATCGCCTTCTCGAAGGCTTCAATCGCTGCCTGGGTTCGACCGGCATAATGCAATGCACCGGCAAGGACGACCCAGTTGTCCGGATCGCCAGGGCCGAGCTCGATCGCCCGCTCGGCCGCGCTCACCGCTGACTCAGGGTCCTGACCTGCGTCGGTTACTAAGGAAAGCACTCGCCACGAACTGGCACGCAGCGGGTCCAGCGCAATCGCGCGCCTGACGTCGGCGATCGCCTGCGGCAAGTCCTGATGACTGAGCCCAGGATCGTGATGGCCAAAAATCAGCATCTTCTTCACCAGTCCGAGTCCCGTCCACGCGGGCGCGTAGTTCGGATCAAGGCGGACCGCCAGTTCGAGTTCCTGCCGCGCTTGGCGGAGGCTCTCGGAACTTGGTGCCATGGTCAGCGCAAGCGTGCGCAGCACGCGCGCATGCACATCAAGCGAGGCCGGCGCGCGGCTCCGTAACGCCGCCCGGTCCGACTCGCGCACGGTTGCACCAAGCGAGGCGCTGATCCGAGAGATCAACGTTTCAGTAACGTCGGGCAGGTCCTGCGCAGTGGGCTCGAACCGGCCGCTCCAGACGATGCGGTTGTTGCCGGAATCGATCAATTGCACGTGGAGCTGCAGCCGGTCGCCGCGTCTCTCTGCGCTGCCATCCACAAGGTAGCGAGCGCGGGTCATCGCGGCGATCTGGGCCGGCGACAGGTTCTTGCCGCTAAGCTCGGCTGTGGCGAGGGTTGAGACGATGTGCAGGTCGGGGTTGCGCGCAAGTTCGGAGGCAATCATGTAGGCTAATCCGTTGCCGTCCGGACTGCCTTCCTGAGAGGTGTTGAGTACGCGCAGGGGTAGAACCGCAACGTCGGCCACCATCCTGTTGTGTACCTTGGGGGGCCCGGAGCCGGCGCCGAGCAGTAGAAGTTGCCAGACCAGCACGATCGCGACTGCCACCATCGCAAGAGCGGCGGCCAGGCGATAGAATCTTCGCACATCGCGCGGCGCCGTGTCGGCTGCGTCAACGATCAGAAGGTAACCACGTCGTGGCATCGTCCGCACGACTTGCTGCCGGCTGTCACCGAGCGCGCGCCGGATCTCGACCACGCATTGCACGAGCGAGTCGTCGGTGACCGAAACGCCCGGCCACACTCGCGCACCGAGATCGAGTTTTGTAACCAGCTCTCCGGGACGGCGCCCCAATTCAAGCAACACTGCCAGAGCCTGAGGCCGCAGCTCAACGGCCTGGCCGTGCCGGTCAAATAACTGCGCCTGATCCAAATTGAGCGTGTATCCGTTCAGCCGCAGGCAGGTCATGCGCACACCTCCCGCCATTGATCTTAGCGGACCGGAAAGTGCGTCTCAAGGCAGCGGCAGAGCCCGATTTCGTCCTTTATCGTGCCTTTTCGTACGGTTTTCCCGCAGACCTGCACTACGTTGACAACCGGAGAGCCGCTGCCCTGAGCCCGCGGTAACCGAATAACGCGATGCCGAGAAAGCTGCACCGCGCTCACAGGGCGCGAAGTGTGTGTCCAGTGCGCAACAGTAAACGGTGGTCTCTTTCTTCTCGCGAGATTGCAAATGCGGAAGAGGTTTTCGATAGCCATCACAGCGGGAAGGGCGCATTGCGGCGGAGTCGACCGTCATTCGCGCGCGCGCCGGGGCAGCCGTTACTTCGTTGTGGCGATACTGTGCGCGGCCTGCATCGTTCAGTTCGCAACCAATCCAGCGCGGGCTCAATGCACGGCTCGCGATGTCTTGCAAAACCAGCTGAAGCTCAAGACGCGCCCCGCCGAAGTGTCCCAGCAACTCATTCAGTCCGGCCGCGATGTGGCGACATGGAAGACCATCACCATTGGTACCTTCGCTGATCCGCTTGGACTGCGCAATAAACTGGACGGCATGGGCTGCGGTATCGGTGGGCAGGCCGCTGAAATACTTGCTCGACCGACATTCATGCTTGGCTCTCGCACGACAGACGTGGAGCTTGTCCTCGTATCGCCAGCCCAGCTTGGATTCACGTCCGATACTGTGACCTTGGCCGATGTTTACGCGCGTGCTCGACAGCTCGGCTTCGAACTCGCGGCAGCCGAAGTCGGTCCGCAATTGCGCATCCAATATCTTGACCAGCCTATCGGCGAATTTCTCATCATCGGAATGGAGCCAATCAAGACGTGGAGTGGCGAGCCGATGGTTCTGAATGTAGCAAATGGCGGCGCCGGATTGATCCTCATCGGCCAGGACGGCAAAGCCGCCTCCGAAATACATGTGACATCTCGGTTCGTCTTCGCGCGCTCGCATCAATCCGCACCCGGCACTGGACCGATCGATCAGGCAGCGGCGTTTCTGCCACCATGAAGAGGAACCAGCAGCGAGGCCACCATGCTTCATCGTGTCTCCATCGCAGCGGCATTGATCGCCGGAGTGATCGCCGGAGGTGAAGTCGCCAACACGGCCGCCCTCAATTCGGGGTACCGAGTGGTTGCCGGCAGCGAGCAGCCATCGGTTGATGTCGAACTCGTTCTTGCTGTTGATGTCTCCTATTCAATGGATCCTGGCGAGCTTTTGCTTCAGCGCGAGGGTTACGCGGAGGCTATCGTTTCCAACGAATTTCTCCAGGCGCTCAAGGCCGGGCCGAACCGAAGGTTGGCCCTGGTCTATGTGGAATGGTCTGGACCGAACGATCAGAAAATCATCGTGCCGTGGAGATTGATCGACAGCCGCGAATCTGCAGCTGTGGTGGCGGCGGAAATCGCGAAAGCGCCGGTTCGCACGGGCTCACGCACCTCGATCTCTGGCGCGATAAATTTCGCATTGCCGCTGTTCGATGCGGATCCGTATCGTGGACTGCGGCGTGTGATCGACGTTTCCGGCGATGGCGTGAACAACGACGGAAGCCCAGTTACCATCGCACGTGATGCGGCGCTGGCAAGGGGCATTACCATCAACGGATTGCCGATCATGCTCGAAGGAAGGCTTCCGTCGCAAATGGACATCGACGACCTCGATCTCTATTACGAGGATTGTGTGATTGGCGGGTCAGGCTCGTTTATGGTGACGATCAGAAGCCGTGATGGGTTCAAGGAGGCGATCCGAACAAAGCTCGTGCTCGAGGTTGCCGGCGGCGTGCCCAGGGACCGGATCGTTTCGGTGACCGAAAGGGAGCCGCGAATATCCTGCCTTATTGGTGAGGCAATATGGGCGAAACGAAGCCGGTGGTGAGCGCTTCGGTACCTTTTGGAAGGCGCACAGTTCGATCCGCGTTGAACGAGCGTAGTACGTCTGCTCATGGCCCTCAGCCGACATAATTGGCGTTATGGCTGACTTCCGCTTTACCGGAGATGTCCGACTTCATCATCAAATGCGGAAACCGCTTCCGTCGACCGGAAAGGCAAGGATCGTGGATGCTGTCACCTCCCACTCATCAGCAGGCGAGCTTGCCTGACACCCTCGCGGGCCGTGCACGAACGAAAAGAGCACGTATCCGGTGTGGTCGTCGCGCTGGGGGTAGCGAAGCACGCTCCGTGCTGTTGTATTGGCGCGGCAGCTTCGGGCCTGGTGACCCGGAACGGACCTCGTCAAGCGAACGCGGCCGTTGCAGACGATCGGTACAGCGCGTACCGTCGCCGATGCCGATACAAGGAGCCCCAATGACTGATCGAGAAAAGATTCTGATTGCCCTTGGCGAAAAGCCTCTGAAGGTTTTCGAAATCATGAAGCGCGTGAACATAAAGCATGAGGACGATTGCCAATCGCTCTTGTTGAAGATGCGTGACGACGGCGCCGTGAAGTTCGATATTCACAAGGGATATTGGCTCGCTGTCTGACAATTTTCGCTTGATCACCAGCGGCTGGTAGAGTTGCTTGCAAGTTTCCTTAGCGAAGAGAAGACTAGCCGCGTTCAACGACACTCTGAGTCAATGTGGCGCCAGTTTCGACTGAGGCATGGCGCGTGGAACATCACCGACGTCGTCAAGATCGGGCGCCTGGCCGTAGCCCATGCGTTTCATCTGTTCGTGGACCTGTGCCATTTCGGTCTCGCTGAGGCGCGGAGGTTCGCCGATCGCCAGCGCGTGGACATACATCTTCGCCAGGGTCTCCACCTCCACGGCAAGCCAAAGCGCCTTTTCAAATGTCTGCGCCGTTACGATCAAGCCATGATGGCCGAGCAAGCAGGCATTTCGTCCTTCGAGCGCATCGACGGCATAATCCGACAGCGCTTGTGTGCCGAAGCAGGCATAAGGCGAACAACGGATATCGTTGCCACCGGCTACCGCGACCATGTAGTGGAAGCAGGGAATGCCACGCTCGTGCACGGCGAGAATGGTGCTGAAGGTGGAATGCGTATGAAGCACGACGTTTATGTCGTCCCGCGCTCGCAGAATATCGCGATGAAAACGCCATTCTGAAGAAGGGCGATGGTTGCCCTGGTAATTCGCGGCAAAATCCATCGCGACAATGTCTTCTGGCCGCATGTGCTCGTAGGGCAAGCTTGTCGGTGTGATTAGCATGCCGTTTGGAATCCGGTGCGAAAGATTGCCGGAAGTCCCTTGGTTGAGACCGTTTCGGTTCATCTCCTTGCAGGTATCGACGATGCCCTGGCGGAGATCGGCATGATTGCGGTCTGTCATGATGGGTGCTCCGAAAAAGAAATCCAGGATTGATAGGCGGCGGAAAGGGTGCGTTTGCACTCATCCTCGCCGAGCGGCGTGACAGCTTCAAGCACCACGCTCGAAACCGGAATCGTACGCGAAAATCTCCGCCACAGCAGCGCCGCGCCGAGCGCCGTTCCATCCCGAGATTGGCTCACCGAGACGCTCTGCGATGGCCGCAACGCGGCCAGAGCGCGCGCGAAGGGCAGGTTGGCGGCGAAGCCACCGTCGATGACGATGTGTTTCGAGCTGCCAAGCGCATCTAGACAGCGGTTTGCACTGAATGCGGCGTAGAGGACTGCCAACCCCTGCCATTCGGCTGGCGTCTCGGGCCGCGGTCCGATAATGCGTCCGCGGTGAGCTGCACCGGGGAACAGTCCGTCATCCCCAACGAAGGAGGGGAGTGCCAGGGTTCCAAGGGCCAGTAGACTCGGCAATGCGGTGAGGACGGCTGCATCAGAAGCGTCGTGGTCTCTGCTGATCAAGTCGTATTCGCGGCCTGTCGCGATCAGCGTGGAGGGTACGTTCTCACCGTCGACATCGATATTGAGCACCATGCCGCGTGTGGCGTCGAGCTTGTCTAGCGCGAGGCCGCGCTGAAAGCCGATCATCCAGGTGCCGGTTGATAGGATCGAGGTATCGGCCATGCCGGCGGCCTTGTAGCGGAACAGGTTGGCGTTGGAATCATGCACGCCGCAGAGGATTTCGGTCGAGCGCGCCAGGCCGGTACGCTTGGCTACGGCCTCCGAAACCCTCCCTAGCACCGCACCGGCGGATGCCCGCTCCGGCAGAAGACGGTCCCAGCCGCGCTTGCGCATCAGGGAGGAAGGCTGATGGTGGCAAAGGTCCCAGATATGGCTCTGAGCCGCGAGCTGTGAAATTTCACTTGCAGCACACCCGCCGAGCCGCAAGGCGAAATACTGCGCAGTCGTAAGATAGATTTTCGCGCGGGCGAATTCGGCGGGATATGCGCTTTCCTGCCAGAGCAATTGCTTGCCGAGCCGCATCGCGCCGCTGATACCGCAAAACACTTCATCATAGGCAGGCGCAATCCGGGCGTAGGCCTGGTCGATCTCAGGCGGCGAGACCGCATCATAGTCCATCATCGGCAGCACTGGCTCGTCACCTTCGACAAGAACGGCGCCACACCCATGCGCGGTCGCGATCACCGCGCCGATGGTGTGGCGTTGCGTCACCACGGCCAAAGTGTCGAGGAACCACTCTTCCAGCCCGGCAAGATCATAGGCGAGGTATGGTCCTGCCGTGGTCGGCACATTCGGGATCGAAAGTGTTTCGAGCGGCCAGCCGTCCTCACTCGCGACCAGCAGTTTCAGATTCGTCTTGCCAATGTCGAGAACCGCGATCCGGGGAGAGGCTTCCGATCTTGTCATCGTTGTCTACCGGGGCGCTTTGCCGCCCAGATGAGGAACCGCAGCAACGGCAATCAGGATGCCACCCCAGATCGCCAGAGTGAGGAACTGGCTGAGATTGAGGAGGTTGAACGCCGAGGAGATCACCTGAAGGATTATCAGCGCAAGCAGCAATCCGCCGACTTTGCCAAAGCCGCCAAATGGATCGACGCCACCGAGCACTGCTGCAAGAATGGTGACGAGCAGATAGCTCTCGCCATATGCCGCGTTGGCTGAATTGAAACGTGCCAGCATGACGACCGCTGCGACACCGGCGAGCAGGCTCGAGAGGACATATAGCTTGAGCAGGACGGCGCGGGTATCGACGCCGGAGTAGCGGGTTGCCTTCTCGTTCGAGCCGATCATGTAAACCCTTGCCCCGAAGGGCGTTGCGTTTAGCATGAGCGCGACCGGCAACGCACAGAGCGCCAGCACGATCAGGGCAAAAGGCACCCCGAGAACCGTTCCATTGCCGATGAAAACAATGGGCTCCGGAAATCCGGAGATGACATTGCCGCGCGTCAGGCCGATCGCAAGTCCCTTGCAGAGTGTCATGGTGCCGAGGGTTGCGAGGATCGGCGAAACGCCGAGATAGGCGATGACAAATCCGTTGACAAGGCCGACCAGCGCCGCGACGGCAAACCCTGCCGCAATCGCCAGCACCTGTACGCCGGCCCAGGCAATGCCCTGAGTGCCCGGAATGTAGTGCGTCAGCAGGAAGGCAATGGTCAGTCCGGAGAGATTAGCGGTGGCGATGATGGAAAGGTTGAGGCCGCCAGATAACAAGGCCAGCATCATCGCAAGCGAAAGGATGCCGAGCTCCGGCATCTGGAAGGCCATCGATTGCAGCGTGTTGACGGAGAAAAACCGGTCGCCGATGGTAATGGCGAACACCAACCAGAGCGCGACCAACAACAGCATCAGGGTTGCGATCGTCCCGCTGCCGGCAAAACGGATCAGGCGTCCGCGAAGGGCGAGGGTGGACTCATTTCTCATGGCCGCGCGCTCCGGGGCCGCCGTTCTCGCTGCGACCAGGCTGTTGCCGAGACCGAGATCAGAATGACCAACCCGACAAAAAATGGCGACCAGTAGGACGAAACGCCCAGCAAAATGATTCCATTCTGCAGGATGGCGAGCAGTGCCAACCCCAGAAACGTGCCGAGAACGGTGCCGACGCCGCCCATCAGGCTGGCGCCGCCGAGCACGACGGCTGCAACCACATCGAGCTCCTTGCCCACCAGCACCGTCGGAGCGACGGACTGTGCAAGCTGCGCCTGGACCAGTGAGGCGATACCGGCCATGACCCCCATGTAGCAATAGACCAGCATGTTGAGGCCGAAGACATGGAAGCCGAGTCGCTGCGCGGCATCGGTATTGCCCCCCATGGCGTAGATTTGACGACCGATATTGCTACGATTGAGCAGGAGCCAGGTGAAGAGAAATGAGAACCCGAGCGCGAGGATCTGCAGGTTGACGCCGTAGGACGTATCCTTGCCCCAATCGAACTCGAACCAGAATATCCCGGTCGCGAACCAGTCGGGTAACGAATAGATATATTTACCGCCCGTGAAGAAAATCAGCAGCCCATAGAAAATGTTCAACGTTGCGACGGACACGATGATTGATGGTATCCGAAGCTTCTGGATGAAGATCGCGTTGAGGGCGCCGAGCGCACCGCCAATGCCGATCGCGATCGCAAAAACGCAGATCCAGTTCGCGCCGTATGCGTTCGCCACCGTAAGCGTGACATATTGCGCCACCGATGCCGTCGCCGTGAAGGAGATGTCGATTCCGCCGGCGATCAGCACCACGAGCAGCCCGAGGGCGAGGATGCCTACGAATGCGTAGGAGGTCAGCAGGTCGAACAGATTCTGCATGGTCAGGAACTGGCCGTTCGCCGCGCCCAGGCTGGCGCAGAGCACGAGGATCACGATCAACAGCCAGAACTCATGGCTGCGCCGAAACCTGCCAAATGAAGCAAACCGCGATTCAGGCATTGACTGCCTGCCGAAGCGCATCTTCGGAGGTGTCTGCGGCCATCACGTCAGTAGTCAAACGCCCTTCGCGCATCACCAGCACGCGATGGCTGTGATAAAGCACCTCGGGGATTTCGTCTGATATCATCAGCACTGCGACGCCCTCGCGGGCCAGCCGCCGGATGATCTCATAAATCCCATCCTTGGCGCGGATGTCGACACCGACCGTTGGGCTATCGAGGATAAGCACCCGCGGGTTGGTCGCCATCCATTTGGCGAGCACGATCCGCTGCTGATTGCCGCCGGAGAGCGTCTTGACCGGGTTGTTGGGATCAGAGACCTTGATTCCGAGTTCGGCGACCCATCGCGCAACATGGCTTTGCCGCGCGCGTGCGCCAATCAGGCCGAACGCGCCAGCGAGACGTTCCAACACAGTCAGCGTGACGTTCGAGGTGATCGACTGGTCAAGGATGAGGCCAAGTGTAAGCCTGTCCTCAGATACGTAGGCGATGCCTCGACGGATCGCGTCTGCATTCGTGTTCAGCGCGATGCGGTGGCCGTCAAGCGCCATGGTGCCTCGATCGGGTGGGTTCATGCCGAACAGCGACAGTGCGAGCTCGGTTCGGCCCGATCCAAGCAATCCGGTAAGGCCCACGACTTCTCCGGCGCGTAATTGCAAGCTCACATCGTCGTAGTCACCATCGCGGGTAAGGCCCTGGACTTCGAGAACAACGGCACCCACGGCAAGGTCGGGCACCTGTTTCTGATACTCGAAAGCCTTCCCGGTCATCAGGTGACTGAGTTTGCTGCCGTCGATGGTCGCTGCGGCAAAGGTGCCTACCTTGGCGCCGTCCCGCAACACCGTCACGCGTTCGGCAATCTCAAGCACCTCGTCGAGGCGATGGCTCACGAATACGACGCAGATACCGCTTCTTTTCAGGTCGCTGACGAGCTTGATCAAGGTGTTGACCTCGTGGCGGGTCAGCGACGCCGTCGGCTCATCCATGATAAGAAGTTTGGCATCCGCCGCCAAGGCCCGGCAGATCGCGACCAGCTGGCGTCCGGCAATGCTGAGTTCGGAGACTTTTGTTTCTGGATCGACCTCAATGCCGACCTTCGCCATTGTGGCCATGGCGATGGCCCGCATAGAGGACCAGTTCACCGTGTGGACGCCGCCAAGATGGTGCGCCATGGCGATGTTCTCGACGACGGTGAGGTTGGAGAATAGCGATAGATCCTGATAGATGACCTGAATGCCGCAATGGGTGGAGTAGACCGGGCTTAGTTTTGGGTACTCCTTGCCGGAAATGACGATCCGGCCTCCTGGTTCCGGCGCCTCGACGCCGGAAATGATCTTGATCAGCGTCGACTTGCCGGATCCGTTTTCGCCGACAAGGCAATGCACCTCTCCGACCTCCAGCGTCAGATCGACGTCGCGAAGCGCATGCACGCCGCCGAAACGCTTTGATATGCCGGACATCTCCAGGAAAGTCGTCAAGGCTTCGTCCTGTAATGGGACCGCTTGTCAAGCGATCGCCTCGACGCGGATCGCATTCCCGGCCGGAAAGCCGGGAATGCAGCGCGACGAGGCGGCTGGGACTGGTGTAGTTCTAGAGTCCTCCGGCGATCAGTCCGTCGATGGTTTCTTTGTTGATCCGCATGATCTTGTCGACCTTGATCTGCTTGCCGGCCACATCGACCGCAGCCTTGCCGAGGCCGGGAACATCGACGCCATCCGTGATTGGCTTGCCATCAAGCACGAGCTTGGCAACTGCAACCATGGCGTAACCTGCATCGGTGGGATTCCACAGGAAACCTTCGCGGATGGTATCATCCGCGATGAGCGATTTCGCCTGGCTCGGCAGCACCGTGCCGACCACGGCGATCTTCTTGCCAAGGCGTTGCTGACGCACCGCATTGCCGGCCCCGATCGGCCCATTCGAGCCGAAGCCGAGAATGCCGCGCAGGTTCGGATAGGCCTTGATCACGTCAAGCGTCGTGCGCTGGCTGGTATCGATCTCGTCGGCGCCGGGGAAACGGTCGGCGACGAGCTTCATTTTCGGGAAATTCTTCTGCTGATAGGCAATCGCGGCGTCGGCCCATTTGTTGTGAAGCGGCGTCGTCAACGTCCCGACATAAACCACGTAATCGCCTTCGCCGCCCATGTCCTTGGCGAGACGCTCCATCTGCACTTCACCGAAGCGAACGGAATCGATCAATTCGACATTCCAGTCACGGCCTTCTTGTTCGGGGCCCTCATGGGTGATGACTTTGATGCCGGCCGCCTGGGCGCGCTTGAGCACCGGCTCGCACACTTTGACGTCCAGCGGCACCAAGCCGATCACGTTGACCTTTTTGGCGATCAGGTCATCGAGCAGCTTTACCTGTTGTGCCGGATCGACGTTCGCCGGTCCAACCATGGTGGCATTGATGCTGAAGTCCTTGGCGCCCTTCTGGATTCCCTTTTCAAGAGCGTTGAACCACGGAATGCCGGCGATCTTCACGACCGTGACCATTTCCTTTTGAGCCTGCGCAAAAGCAAACCCCGGAAAACCGGTACCGGCGATCGCCGCCGCACCACCAAGCATTTTGATTGTCTGGCGTCTGTCCATTGTTCCCTCCCAGGAAGCTATTTTTAGCCTCTGCTCCTTTACCCGGCACTCGCCTGGCGGAGCAGTTGGCCTTATTCTTGATTGGCGGCGAAAATTTCGCCTCCAGCCTCAGGACTTGCCTGGGGATTAGAGACCAACGCTACGAGAGGTGTCAAGCAAGCGACATGTCAGCCAGCCCCGCCTGTGGCGATGTCCGGGCATGGCCGATTTTGTCGCAAAAGTCGGCTGTAACCGACGGATGTCTTTCGGCCATTCGGTAAGGCCGACCGGCTTTGATCCGCCGACCCTAACGCGCGAGGCGCCTCAGATTTTGAGCGATTGCAGCAAGAACAAACTCGTCCTGGGCGCCCCGTGGGCCACGAAGCCGAAGCCGACCAAGCCTCAGGATGCGCTTCAGGTGCGCAAACCGCATCTCGATCTTCTTGCGCTGACGTCGCGACGTCTCGAATCCCTCGGTGCCAGCGAACGACCGGGCGACGTCCCGGGCGTGCTCATGTATGTTGCGCGGGATCTTGCGCGATGGTTCTTTTGGACAGCACTGCGGTTTAAGCGGGCATGCGTCGCAGTCGAGCTTGCTCGCACGATACAAAAGCGTTTTGCCCCCGTGCACGGTGCCGCTCGTCCCGAGCCGCTTTCCGGCCGGGGCAGTGGTAAACGTCGCTGGTCGGATCATATCGAAAGTCGCTGCGCGAGAAGGTACCGTCATCTCGCTTCGACTTGTCGAACACGGGGATATGTGGTGCGATGCCCTTCGCCTCGACCAGCCAGTTCAGCATCGGAGCAGCCCCGTAAGCGGTATCCCCGGCAAGCCGCTCCGGCTTGATACCAAAGCGCTCCTCTGTTCATTCGATCATTGTCCTCGCCGCTCCGACCTCGGCCTGGCGAATTCCCATCCGTCCGGCTCGCCACGAGCCTTGCGGGCACACTTCAGGAAATCAGGCAGATGGTCTAGTGAACTGATGTCGCTGCGCCGTTTTTCGAAATAATTCGGCTTGGCCGACAGCATCTGGCAGGAAGTCTGCGCCTATCGCGCGGACTTAATCGGCATGTGAAAGATCTCGCCACTCATGAGGAGGGCGATCTCGGCGGCGGGCAGCGGCTTCTGACATTCGGACAACGGATTGAGCCAGAAATTAGAGTCAGGCAACATTTCGAACAGATTGCGCGCGGCGGCGCCAAGGCACACCTCAGGCTGCTTTATATAGTCGTAGATGCGCTTCTTTGAGGTGAAGGTGGGGTGCCATTTCATGTTCTGGAAGTCGACCGTTGCAACGTTGATCTCCTCCTGAAATTTGAGCGAGCGACGGCGTCCAGGTTTCATCGGCGCTTCCGGCGTCAGAATGTAGATCTCCGTCTCGAGCAACGCGCGATAGAATGCTGGAACGATGCTGGCGTCCCTTGCGGCAGCCTGCATCAGGGCTTCGAGACCGTTTTCCGGTTCAAACATGGCGACACTCCCAATTGAACCCGACGAGGGGCTGGGCTTCAGCGCCTCCAGTTACAGCCGGATCGCGCTGCCGCCGCAGAGCCTTCGCCACGATTGTGCTAATCCTTGTTGCCGCGCAGGGCACGATAGATCGTATTGCGCGACACGCCCAGGCGGCGCGCGGTCTTGCTGATGTTGTTGCCCGTTTCCGCATACGCGGTCAGCACATGCGAGCGCTGAATCTCATGCAGATTGGCCTTGAGCCCACCACCCACCGCCTTGCCGGTCAGGCGCTCGCCGCCTGAATGTGCAAGTACGGACTCGACCGATGTCTCGTCGATCAGATCTCCCGGCTCGGCCAGCGACAATCGGGAAAGCACGTTGCGCAGTTCGCGGATGTTTCCATCCCAATCGAGTTCGGCCAAACGATCGATCGCCCCTGCGGTCAAATCCATCAAGGGGTCGATCTTGTGGATCAAATGGCGCGCGATCTCGGCGAAATCGGAACGCTCGCGCAAAGGCGGTAACGTCACCTCCAGCGTGTTGAGGCGAAACAGCAAATCGGATCGGAACCGGCCCTTCGCAATCGAGTCGTCGAGATTGGCATTGGTGGCAGACACCAGGAGAACGTCGACCTGACGTTTGGTGCCACCGACCGGCCGGACAGTCCAATCGTCCAGAAAGCGCAGCAGCACGGCCTGCAACGTCACCGGCATGTCGCCGATCTCGTCGAGGAAGAGCGTTCCGCCGTCCGCTTCCTTGAACAGTCCCGCAGCCCCGCCCTTTTTTGCTCCCGTGAAAGCGCCTTCGGCATAGCCGAACAGCTCCGCCTCGATCAGGCTGTCAGGGAGCGCTGCGCAATTCACCGGGACGAAAGCGCCGGCCCGTCCACTGGCGGTATGAGCATGGCGGGCGAGTTGCTCCTTGCCGGTGCCGGTTTCGCCACGGATCAGGATCGGCATCTTGCGGACCGCCGCGACTCCCACCCGTTGGACAACGGAAGCGATCGCCGGATCGGCGGAGACGAACTGGGTGGGGACGTCCTTGGGCGTCGACGGCCGAGGCCGCGAGATGGCTTGCATCATCGAGAACTGGCGCGCGTTCTCGATTGTTGCGACGAACTGGCTACCGACCTCGTCCTCGAGGCGCTGGCGTTCCTTGCGCCGGCCTTCATCGACAAAGGCGTTGAATTTCGTACGAAAGACGTCGGCGAAGCGACGACCCGGCAAGGCTGGCAGGCCATGCAGCAGGACGCTTGCGGCCCTGTTGGCTGCAAGGATCCTGCCCTCGTTGTCGACGGCCAGCAGGCCCGCGCTCAACGTATGCAGATATTCGCCGCGGCTATGGAAAGCGATCAGGATGTTTCCGCGGTGATGTTCGCGGAACAGACCATTCTCGATCTGGGTTGCCGCCATCGCGACGAGCGCCTGGGTATGCGCCTGCCTCGACATGCAATCCGATGACGCATCCAGTATTCCGGCCAGTTCGCCATCGGGCGCGAAGATTGGCGCCGCGATGCAAGTAAGATTGTGGTAGCGCGAGAAAAAGTGCTCGCCCCCGTGAACGACGATGGCCCGCTTGAGATACGCGGCGGTGCCGAGGCCGTTGGTGCCGCAAATGGCTTCAGTCCAGATAGTGCCGGGCCGAATGCTAGCTGCGTTCGAGGCATCACTGAAGCTCGAGTCCGAGATGATGTCGAGCAGCAGGCCGTTGGCATTTGCAAAGGCGATCATGAAATTGGAGCCGGCAATCTGCTGATGCAGCGTGTGCATCTCCGCGAGCGCCAGGCCGCGAATCAGTGAGCAGCGCTGCTGCTCCTGGCGCAAAACGGCGGTGCTCACGAACTCAGGCGAAGGAGGGCGCAATGTATCGAGACCAAGCGAAATGCAGCGCATCCAGCTGTCGTAGATATCGGCCGATAGCAGCTCTGCCGGCGGCGCGCCGCGCTGATCGAGCGTCATCCAAGCATTGTCCATGCGTCGGCTGGCGGTCAGCATCATAGCTCCTCCGGGAGTCGCTGCTTGGCGATTTCCTCTTGGTCGTAGCCCGGTTCGGGTCGTTCTCGCGTGTGGCGCGGTTCTCACGATCATAGATCAAACAATCAAAAATCCAAATTTCTGCTCACCCGCTGTTGCTGCCGTCGAACTGTTCCGTCTCGGAACAGTCGCGCGCAAAGTCTGCTCCGAGGCGGATCGGCGCGAGCACTCCCGAGATCGCAAGAACAATAGAAAGATCAGGCCGTTGTGCGCTTGGCACAGCCCTTGCTCAACTGTTCAGCAAGATGGCGATCGCGTCAGATCGACAGAATAATAATTTTGCCGGGGAGGCGTTTAATGAAAGCGGCGGTGCTTCATGAGTTCGACGAGAAGCACGCGAGACAATGCCCGCTGGTCACCAGGGGATGACAAATTACGCTGTCGCCAACCTTGATCCCTTCGACACCCGGGCCGATCGCTTCGACCCAGCCGGCGTTCTCGTGGCCCATGATGTATGGAAGCTTGACGTCGACCTTGCTGCGCCAGATGCCGGCGCGGCGACGACATGCATGCGCTGGACAGCTCGTTTCCCGGCATCAATGCCAATGGCGGCTATGCGCAGTATCTGCTGACGGGGCAGCGCTCCCTGATCAAGCTGCCGAAGTCGCTCGCACCGAAGGATGTTGCTCCCTACACCGATGCCGGGCTGACGGCTTATCGCGCCGCGAAGAAGGCATCCCGTCATCTGTTGCCCGGCGAACATGTCGCGGTGATCGGCGCCGGTGGGCTGGGCCATATCGGCATCCAGGTTCTCGCCGCGCTCTGCGCGGCAGAAATCATCGTGGTCGATCGCGCCGAACAGTCTCTCGAACTCGCCAAGAAGTGCGGTGCACATCATGTCGTGAAGGCAGACGGCAACGAAGTCGAGGCGGTGCTGGCGCTGACCGACGGGCGCGGCGCGGAGGCCGTGATCGATTTTGTTGGCGAGGGTGACGCTATCGCCAAGGGCCTGTCGATGACGGCGAACGCCGGCTACTACTACATCGTCGGGTATGGTGGGAAGATCGATATCCCGACCATCGACATGATCACATCGGAAAAGACCATCGTCGGCAACCTGGTCGGCACATACGCCGAGCTGGTGGAGCTGATGGCGCTCGCGGATCGCGGCCTCGTCGAACTCCACACCAAGGAATACAGGCTGAGCCAGGCCAATGACGCGCTTCACGATCTGCATCATGGACGCATTCATGGCCGCGCGGTCCTGATCCCGTAGGGCATGTGCCGCGACATGCAAAGCCTCGGTCCAGATCATCGAACGAGAGTGGCGCGAGTGACAAAGGACAGCCGATGCCGGCCACCGATCACCAGCGAGGAAGCCGCTGAATTGCAGCGCGCCCGTGATCGGATGATTGCCCGGGACAGGCTGATCGACGAGATGGTCGATAACAACGAGATGCAAATCAAGAATGAGTACGCGCGCGGCGGAGCCGAAATCGAACTCGCGTGCGCCGTGCGTGGCGCGGCGCGCGCCGACGCCGGAAGCGACGCGCGTGCCGAACTGGAGCGAGCGATCGCGCGCCTGGAGATGCTCCGGGAGGAGCATCGACGCCTGGTGGCCGAGCGTGAATGGCTCGACACGTCCCTGCTGGAGATCGACAACGGTCCTTCGTCCGGCGACCACCAACGTTCGGGGCACGCATGATGAGCAGGAACAACGCAACCATGATTGCATCAAAGCAACAGGCACAAATGCCGTCTCCGCAACCGGACATGAGCGAGGAAGCCGGGTCGAAAGACGCCTTCTTCATTCAGCTGGCCGAGATCGCGGAGGCCATGATCGCCGCGCACGGCAGGGATTTCGCTACTGGAGCGCTGGTCCTCTCGGCGAAATTCGTCGCCGAAGGCAAACCTCTCATCAAACGAGCCAACGGAGGTGACGAGACCGTCAGCGCCGAGAAACCGGGCTGACGCGAAACGATGAGTCAGCAGATCAATCAATCCATTTAACGGACTCAAAGTGTGTTTTGCAGCTGAGAATTTCAACAAAGCGATCCAGGGGTTTGACCCGGAACCGAAGCGAGAATGCCGAAGATAACGCAACGTTCAAAGGAGCTGGAAATGTCTGCAAGTCTGACACTGAACAAGATCACCGCGCAGAAGGGGATCAGCATCGCTGAAGCGGCCAATCGCGTCGCGGACCTTGGTTGGACGCCAAGCTACGTGCAGGAGGCGATGACTTTCCCAACCGACTACAAGATCTCGAAGACACCGCGCGACCCGATGAAGCAGGTCCTGCGGTCATATTTCCCGATGCAGGAAGAGAAAGACAACCGCGTCTATGGCGCGCTGGATGCGGCGTTGCGCGGCGACATGTTCCGCAATGTCGAGCCGCGATGGGTCGAGTGGATGAAGCTGTTCCTGGCGATCATCCCGTTCCCGGAGATCTCGGCGGCGCGTTCGATGGCGATGGTCGGGCGGTTGGCGCCCGGCGAGGAATTGCGCACCGGCTTCACCATGCAGATGGTCGACGAGTTCCGGCACTCGACGATCCAGATGAACCTCAAGAAGTGGTACATGGAGAATTACATCGATCCAGCCGGGTTCGACATCACGGAAGCCGCGTTCGGCAAATGCTATGCGACCACGATCGGCCGCCAGTTCGCCGAGGGCTTCCTGACCGGTGACGCAATCACCGCGGCCAACGTCTATCTGACGGTCGTCGCCGAAACCGCCTTCACCAATACCCTGTTCGTGGCGATGCCGTCGGAAGCGGCGCGCAACGGCGACTATGCATTGCCAACCGTGTTCCTGTCGGTCCAGTCGGACGAATCCCGTCATATCGGCAACGGTCACTCGATGCTGATGGCGATGATCAACGATCCGTCGAACCACCAGTTGCTGGAGCGCGATCTGAAATACGCCTTCTGGCAGAATCACGCGATTGTCGATGCCGCGATCGGGACGTTCATCGAGTACGGCACGACCAACCGCGACAAGAACAAGGAGTCCTACGCCGAGCTCTGGCATCGCTGGATCTACGAAGACTATTACCGGACTTACATGCTGCCGCTCGAGAAGTACGGCATCAAGATCCATCACGATGACGTCGCCGCCGCCTGGGATCGGATCGTCAAGAAGAACTATGTCCACAAGACCGCGCAGTTCTTCACGGTTGGATGGTCGGTGAACTTCTGGCGTATCGAGGCCCAGACCGAGCGTGATTTCGAGTGGTTCGAGCACAAATATCCGGGTTGGTACGCCGAATTCGGCGATTTCTGGAAATGGCACGCCAAGCTCAGCGTGCCCGGCGAGACCAACATCCTCTTCAACAGCGAGGTGGGCTATTCATACCCGCATCGCTGCTGGAGCTGCATGGTCCCTTGCCTGATCCGCGAGGACTTCGTCTGCGACGAGGTCGACGGCAAGATCTACACTTACTGCTCCGAAGGTTGCCGTTGGACCCACAAGGTGGCGTTCGCCGCGGAATACGAGGGCCGCGCGACGCCGGCAATGGGCCGCTTCAGCGGTCGCCGTGAATGGGAGGACTGCTATCACGGCTGGGACGTCGCCGACGCGATCAAGGATCTCGGTTTTGTCCGGCCCGACGGCAAGACGATGATCGCGCAACCGCATCTGCGCTTCGACTCCAAGGACATGTGGACGCTCGATCACGTGCGCGGACACACGCTTGGCAGTCCGTTGCGTGGCTTCAGAGCGCTTTCGCCGATCGAGCGCGAGGTGGCGACGGCCGAATACCGTAAGGGCTTCAAGATCAATCCCTGCCACTAAAGAGATGATGAGGGGGGCCGCTTTCGGCGGCCCCTCTTGCCGGGACCGGCAAACGGTTTGCCGATCGTTCTGTACAACTGCCACGACGACAGGGCCGGGATAATGACGGACGTGCGGGTTCACAAGGTTCGTTTCGAGCCAGTGGGTATCGAGATGGAAGTCGAAGAGGGCGAGACCGTCCTCGATGCCGCGTTTCGTCAGGGCATCTCGCTGATGCATGGCTGCAAGGAAGGTCAGTGCGGCAGCTGCAAATCAAGGCTGGTCGAGGGGGACATCGAGCTTCTGAAATACTCGACCTTCGCTCTGCCGGATTACGAGAGCGAGACCGGCCACGTCCTGCTGTGCCGGACGCATGTCTACAGCGACATCGGTGTTGAATTACTCAACTATGACGAAGACCTGCTTAGCCGTTCGATCGCGGTGAAGGCATTTTCCGGCCGCGTGGCAGGGATTAGCGCGCTGACGTCAGACATCAGATTGCTGGAGATCGAGATTGAGAGGCCGATGAAGTTCTGGGCCGGCCAGTACGTCGATCTGACGCTTCAGGATGGCACCATCACCCGCGCCTTTTCGATGGCGAACCCGCCCGGAGAAGGCATCAATCTCCGCTTCATCATCAAGAAATATCCGAACGGGGCGTTTTCGTCCCAGCTTGATGGGAAGTTGGCCGTCGGCGACGCCGTGATCGCCAAGGGGCCGTATGGCACCTGCTTCCGGCGCGAAGAACGTCCGGGGCCGATGCTGCTGATCGGCGGCGGCTCGGGCATGTCGCCGTTGTGGTCGATCCTGGCCGATCACATCGGGAGTGGCGAGCAGAGACCGGTCCGGTTTTTCTACGGAGCGCGTACCCGCGCCGACTTGTTCTACCTCGATGAACTCGCGGCCATCGCGGCGCGGCTGAACGATTTCAAATTCGTGCCGGCACTGTCGCATGCGGAGACGGGTGACGGCTGGGACGGCGAGACCGGACTGATCCACGAGGTCGTGCTGCGCCATCTGCGCGAGGAGAAGCTGAGCGGCGCCATCGACGCCTACGCGTGCGGGCCGACGCCGATGATCGACGCCGTATTGCCCGTGCTGCAAATGAACGGCGTCGAGCCGGACCACATCTATTTCGACAAGTTTACGCCGGCGGTGCGATGACGGCGTTCGAGGTTCGTCGCAGAACAGAATGGCAGAAAGGGAGTAAGCAATGAGCGCGCAAACGAGCAGAGCAGCAGCGACCAAGCCTGCGGCGATCGTCAAATCCGGAGCCGCGGGGGCAGCGGTTTTCCCGGGCTCCGACAGCCGCAAGTACAACTACTTCGAACCGAAGGGGCGCAAGGCGACCCATTACGAAGACATGACGGTCGATGTTCAACCCGATCCGGAGCGCTATCTGCTGCAGGATTGGATCATCTCGTTCCCTGACGGAACGCCGACCTATTCCAAGGACTGGACGGCGGCAAAGAGCTCGAACTGGCACAAATTCCGCGCTGTCGACCAGGAGTGGGAGCGTACCCATTACCAGCGCCAGTCGACGATCTGCGGCATGGTGCAGAACACGATCGAGAATGGCCGGAAATCGGGCGCGCCGACCCGCTTCGATCCCGCTTGGGTGAAGATATTGCAGAACCATCTCGGAGCCTACAAGCATGCCGAGTTCGGTCTCGGCACCTCGACGATGCAGGCGCAACGTTACGGCTACACGCAGATGGTCAACAATGCGATCTTGACCAACTCGTCCTACAAGCTTCGCTTCGCGCAGGACATCACCCTTTATCTGAGCGAAATCGGCCTCGACCTTCCAGGCTTCGACATTGCCGCCGGCAAGAAGCACTGGCTGGAAGATCCGATCTGGCAAGGCGTGCGCAAGTCGGTTGAATCAGTGATGGGTTCAAACGACTATCTCGAGCAATATTTTGCGACCAATGCGGTGTTCGAGCCGCTGGTCGGCGAACTCTTCCGCTCAGGCTTCCTGATGCAGGCGGCGTCTGCGCAGAACGACTTCATCACTCCGGCTGTCGTCTCCGCTGCGGAGGCCGACTATGAGCGCAATCTCGCCAACACCGTCGAGCTGTTCCACATCCTCGGCACTGATCCGACCTTCGGGGCGCAGAACCTTGCGTTGTTCAACAAATGGTTGGCCAATCATGCCGATCTCGCGCTCGATGCCGCCAATCATTTGCAGCCCATCTGGTCGCAGCCTCGGGTCAAGGTCGCGGCTTTCGCCGATGCCATGGCGCACGCGAAGAATCGTATCAGGGGTATCGCCGCCGAGCTTGGCCTGACGGTTCCGGCCGGACTGGCGTCGTAATCGGCATCGCTTCACGCCCTTACACTCAATCCTTCTGGAGACCGACATGCTGCACGAGAATGACAACATCTTCAAATCGATGAAAGACATCACGTTCGAGGACACGGTGTCGCATCAATGCGGAGTGACAATGAACGATAGCGTCGAGGCGCGCGCTATCGCCGAAGTCATGAGCCGTCATGAACACATCAAGGTGACCTACATGCCGGCGATGATCCGTATCGATGGCGACGGCAAGATGGAATTCAAGATGGATGAGATTTCCGAAGAGTTGGGCCGCGTCATGACCCCGCATCTCTTCGAGATTTCAACCTCGACGCATTACGGCCGCATGGTCATGACGGACGACAACACCGTCATGCTGTTCGGCGACATGAACGAGATGATGAAATACATCGTTTAATGATCGCCAGCGAACCAGCCTGGCCGGCACAGCGCCGGCCGGGCTCAATCGACGACATCAATCGCGCCTCACAACAATACGCAATATCCAGCGGAGCGGGAGTAACGCCATGTACAGGACGGCCAAGGGTGAAGAGATTTTTGTCATCGATGGGCATACCCATTTCTGGGATGGTAGCCCGGCCAACCAGAAGAACATCCACGGCAAGCAGTTCATCGAGTGCTTCTACGCCTATCACTCGAATCTGAGCCCGCCGTCGGAGAAATGGGAGAAGGAGAAGTTCGAGAAGTACGACGCCAAGACGATGTTCGACGACCTGTTCGTCACCGGTTACGACGACATGGCGATCCTTCAGCCGACCTATCTCACCGATTTTTACAAGAACGGCTTCAATACCACCGAACGAAACTCGACGATGAAGAAGAGCCATCCGGACCGCTTCATCCTGAACGGCGCCTTTGATCCGCGTGACGGTACCAAGGGCATCGAAGACCTTCATGCGCTCTCCGAGAAGCACAAGCTGAAGGGCGTCAAGCTTTACACCGCCGAATGGCGTGGCGAGTCGAAGGGCTACAAGCTCACCGACAAGGCGTCCTACCAGTATCTCGAGGCGGCGCAGAAGCTCGGGATCAAGAACATCCACGTCCACAAGGGGCCAACGATCATCCCGCTGAACCGGGATGCGTTCGATGTCGCCGATATCGATGACGTCGCCACCTCGTTCCAGGATTTAAACTTCATCGTCGAGCATTGTGGCTTGCCGCGCCTTGACGATTTCTGCTGGATCGCGACCCAGGAAACCAACGTCTATGCCGGCCTCGCGGTGGCGTTGCCCTTCATCCATTCGCGGCCGGGGTACTTCGCCCACGTCATTTCCGAACTGCTATTCTGGGTCGGACCGGACAAGATCCTTTACGGTAGCGATTATGGCATCTGGACGCCGAAATGGCTGATCGACAAGTTCATGGCATTTGAAATCCCGGCCGACGTCACCAAGGAGACCGGTTCGGTGCTGTCGATGGAAACGAAGACCAAGATCCTCGGTCTCAATGCCGCGCGCATCTATGGCATCGATGTCGAAGCGCAAAAGAAGAAGATCCAGGCGGGCGGCGGTTATGCCCACTTGCCCGAAGCCGTTCACGCGCCGAGGTGATGGCCATGAAGCGTGGCGTTGAGGGGAGGGAGCGGCCGAGAAGCCGCTCGTCAGATGACAGGCAGGCGCAGATATGGGCCTGCCTGCGAGACGTGATGGACCCGGAACTCGACGAGTCCGTCATCGACCTGAATTTCGTGACCAGGGCCGATGTCGACGCGAAGGATCGGGTCCACATCGAGTTCCGCTTGCCGACCTATTGGTGCGCTGCCAATTTTTCGTTCCTGATGGCGGACGACATGCGCCGGTCCATCAGCGCGTTGGACTGGGTCAAGGGCGTCAGCGTGGTCTTGGGTGAGCACATGTATGCCGACAAGATCAATGCGGGCCTCGCGCTGGGGCGCTCGTTCCAGGAAACGTTCGGCGCCGAGGCCGATGGCAGCCTCGATGATCTGCGTCAGACATTCCTCGTCAAGGCGTTCCAGCGCCGGCAGGTTGCGCTACTCAGTCACCTCATCGCGCTGGGGCAATCGCCGGCAGAGATCGTGAGCCTGACGTTGACGGAGCTCGGTTGCCTGCCGCTCGACGATGCAGGTGAGGCGCTGATTCAGCGCTATCTCGAGCGACGTGCCGTCGTAGGTCCGGCAAGCGGTGGTGAACCCGCCTTTGTCGATGCGAACGGAGCGCGGCTGAAAGCCGACGGCCTTGCCGCATACCTGTCGAATCTACGGCGCGTGGGCATCAATGCTGAATTCAACGGCGCACTGTGCCGCGGCCTGCTTGCCGCGCGGTTCGACCTCGATACACCGTTCGTACCGAAATCGAGGACGATGCCGGCGTCGCCGGACACGTAACAGGTGCCGTGATGCGGGTGCGCAGCATCGACAACAAGTCCAGACCAGACGACCTCAAGGCAAAGTCGGGGATATAGAATGCCGAAGATCATGTTGCACGATGAAGCTGCGCGGGCCGCGCTGGGCCGGGGCGTCGCCAAGCTCGCCAAGGCGGTACGCGGAACGCTGGGTCCGAGGGGTATGAACGCGATCATGGACCGACCGATCGGCACACCGATCGTGTCGCGCGATGGCGTCAGCATTGCCAGCGAAATCGAACTTGAATGCCCGTTTGAGAATATGGGCGCGCAGGTGTTGCGTGAGGTTTCAGCGCGAACCAATGAGGTGGCGGGGGACGGCACCACCACGGCGACCGTGCTGGCGGATGTTCTTGTGCAGGAAGGCCTGAAATGTTTAGCGGCCGGCGCCAATCCGGTCGAGCTGGTTCAAGGGCTGGAGCTGGCGGTTAGTGAGACCATTACGGCGTTACGACGGTCGGCGAGACCGCTGCAGGGGCCTGCTGGCCTGCGGGCTGTTGCGAGCATTGCCGCCAACGACACAGCGCTTGGCGACATGGTCGGCGAAGCCTTCGAGCGCGCCGGCAATCACGGAATCGTCGCGGTGGAATTTGGCAACACGGTCGAGACGACGCTGGAAATCGTTGAAGGCATGGCCTTCGATCGCGGCTATCTTTCACATCATATGGTCACCGATGTCGAGAAAATGCAGGTGGTTCTCGACAGTCCGTTCATCGTCATGACCGATCTCAAGATCCAGACCGGGGAGCAACTGGCTGGTGTGATCTCGCTCATCGAGAAGAGCGGGCGACCTTTGCTGATCATCGCCGAGGAAGTGGCGCCATCGGTCATCATGCAATTGCTGGCGCGTCGGGAGAAATCCAATTTCAAGGTCGCCGCGATTCATCCGCCGGAGTTCGGCCATTGGCGCAAGGCGATGCTCGAGGATATCGCGATCACGACCGGAGGGCGCGTTATCTCGGCGGATCTAGGCGGAAGGCTCGAGAAGGTGGAGCTGCACGACCTTGGGTCCGCGCGCCAAGTGCGCATTTCCGCCTCGAAGACCCTGATCACGGCGGGAAGTGGCGATCAGAAGGCCATCGCGGCGCGACGCGAGCAGGTGTTGCGCCAATACGATGCCGCTCCCGAAAATATTGAGCGGGACAAGTTCCAGGAGCGCATCGCAAAACTGTCCGGCGGCACAGCGATGATTCTTGCCGGCGGCGCGACGCCGGTCGAGCAAAAACGCCGGACCCAGTTGATCGAGGATGCGATCAACGCGACCCGCGCCGCGATCGAAGAAGGCATTGTGCCGGGCGGGGGAGTGGCCTTGCTCAGGATCGCTGCAAGGCTCGACGAATTGATCAGTCGTCTGGACGGAGGCGCCAGGCAGGGCGCCGAGCTGCTGCAACGCGCGCTCAGTCGGCCGCTTTTCTACATTGCCGCCAATGCCGGTCTGAACGGAGAGGCGGAAGTTGCGAGAATTGCCAAGGCCACGAATGGCCACGGGCTCGACGTGCGCAATGGTTCGGCGGTCGATCTTGTCGAAGCTGGCATTATCGACCCGGTCAAGGTTTGCTACAGCGCGGTTCGCAATGCGGCATCGGTGGCCGGACTGATCCTGACGACTCAGACCTTGATCGCCAAGAAGCCGGATGACTACGATCCGACCGCCGGCCCGGCCCGAGGTGGTGGCGCTGAGCTGCTTTGAACGGAACAATCATCGGTTCGAAGCGACCGGCGCTCTGTCCATAGTAGGGCATGCTGCGATACTCGCAGCATCGGCGCTTCGAGGCACTATGGCATCACTCGGGCTTCTTCTGCCCCAGTGCGCGATAGATGGTGTTTCTTGAGACGCCGAGGCGTCGCGCGGTTTCGCTGACGTTTCCGGCGGTCTCGGCATACACAACAAGGATTCGCGCGCGGTGGATGTCGTGGAGCGATCCGGACTCCGCTCCGGAGTGTTGAACGATGCTCTCCGCGCTGGCTTCGTTGATAGAGCCGTCCGCAGCGGCAAGGGTGAATCGCGCCAGAACGTTGCGGAGCTCGCGGACGTTGCCAGGCCAGGGACGTGCGGCGAGATGCGCAATGTCCGTCCGCGTGATCTCGCAATTCGGGTCGATCGCATTGAGCAGATGGCGAACGATGGCATCAAAGTCGTTGCGATCCCGGAGCGGTGGCAGGTTGACCTCGAGCGTATTGAGACGATAGAGCAGGTCGGATCGGAACCGGGCTTCGGCGATGGCCTTGTCCAACCTGGCGTTGGTGGCGGAGATGAGAAAGACATCGACCTTCGATCTGACGCCGCCGACGGGGCGCACGGTCCAGTCGTCGAGCAGGCGCAGAAGCACCGCCTGCAGCGCGACGGGCATGTCGCCGATCTCGTCAAGGAACAGCGTGCCGCCGTCGGCCTCCTTGACCAGTCCAATCGCGCCGCCGCGCCGCGCCCCGGTGAATGCTCCGGCGGCATAGCCAAACAGCTCGCTCTCGATCAGGCTTTCCGGCAGGGCGGCGCAATTCACTGGAACGAACGCGCCGGTCCGCCCACTCGCCATATGGGCGTGGCGGGCAAGCTGTTCCTTGCCGGTTCCGGTCTCGCCTCGGATGAGGATGGGCATCTTGCGTGCTGCCGCGGTCTCGACTTGACGGACGATGGCTCGGACCGCGGGGTCGTCCGCAACGAAGCCGGCGGCCATGCTCTGAAGAGACCGTGGTTCCGGCTTTGAATCCTTTCGGGCAGATGATGAGCTCGCGGTCTCGCGACCGTCAGATTCGGATCTCGATTTCTGGACATCGCGATGCGTGATCAACTGGCGTCGTCGCGCGTGCAGCACCACGATGGCGCCGATGCCGGAGCGTTCGTTCTCGACGAAGTTGAAGCTCGCGTTGGGAAGCAGCTCCTTCAGCCTGCTCGGCCACTCATCGAAGGGAACCGTCTTCAAAAAGCGGGTTGGCGCGTCGTTGTGAATGCCGTGGCGATCATGCTGGAGTGCGTTCAGAGCACGCTCGGTGGCGTGGAGGATCATGCCACGACGATCGAGCACGATGCATTCATCGTTCGCCCATTGCGATCTCCTGCCGAGAAAGCGGCACAGCAACTCCTCGTGTTCCTGTCGGACCGATTGGGCCAGAACGCTTTCCACGTGATGGCCGACCGCGACGGCCAAAGCCAGGCTCTGCGGATTGAAGGTGCTTGCAGGACCCGAGATGTCGACCACGCCAAGCAGTTCGCCATCGGTCGGGTCATGAACCGGGACGGCAGCGCAAGTCCACCGCTGCACCTCCGAGCAGAAATGCTCTGTACCGTGAATTTGGACAGGTTTCGATTCCGCTATCGCGGCGCCGATCGCGTTGGTGCCGATGTCGGCCTCGCTCCAGCGTCCTCCGTGTTCGAGATGGACTGCGCGGCCGGCGTCGATGACCCTGTCGTCGCCCTGCGTATCGATGATCAGCCCACTCGGATCGGTGAGGATCATGATTGAGTTTGCATCGCGCAGAAATGTTTTTGAGTTCTCGAGAGCGCAGCGGGCGGCATGACGGAGCGACGCGTATTTGGAGCGATGACGAAACAACTCGGCGTCCGCGACGAGCGGCGCTCGCGCACGGTCGACGGTGACGTGATGGTTCCTGGATCGCTGCCACGACGCTGCGACCGATGATCTCAAGTCGGATGACAACGCTCCGCGCTCGACGAACTTCTCCCACGCCGCCAGCACTTCTCGTTGGTCCATCCCGGCTCCTCCGACGTGAAAGGTGCTGGACCGCTCATGACGGGCCCTGCGATCATTCACCTGAATGCGGGGGAGTGCCTGCCGCAACTGCCGGTTCGCTCACGCAAAAGTCCGACGGTAAGACCCTTCCAGGCCGCCGTGACGGCCGTCTGAATCGGATTCCATATCCGTCGCACCCGCCGTGAAGACGACCGCGCCTTCCGATCAAGCAACCCCTTCAGCGTCTCACGTCCCGAACGTCCCGGGCCTTTCTCTCAAGCCCGTTGACCGGATCAGCCTATACATTTTGAATGGTTCTAGCAAAGGTAGCGATCGAAGTTCCGCTGGGCCGCGGCTCGATCTGTTCGAAAATCTAGGCTAGGCGCGCAGTAGTGCGGCGCAGCATCAGGGAATTGGGCGGTGCGGGCTAGTATCTTCGGCCATCCACACGGGCCGCAGCTATGGACATCGGGGGCCGCATCCGATCAAGCGTGGAGGCGATCCAGAGGGGCAACCGGGAGACAACGGCAGCGGACAGAATGCCGTCGAAAGTGACTTGCGTTCAGAATCCAGGGGTTACGTCAGTCAAAAGTGGTGGCGTCAGTCAAATCGCAACCTGGACCGAATGTCGGTATCGGTGGTTGCACGTCCCCGATTTGAACCTACCGCTCGACACGCTTCTGAGTCTAGGCGGACGACCGGAGGAAATATCGCAGATTTGCGTCGTGTGGGGGAAGGCGATAGCGCTCTCCCGCTGCCAATCATTTCTTCAAGCGAACATCGTGCAATGTTGGTACCTGCAAAGGCTTTACGTCCGACGCGGACCTCTGGCCGCGGTAGCATCGCTTGAACGGCGCGACGAAGGTTGCCGGTAACCGCTACTGGCTTTTGGTAGCGTAGCGCTTGCAGATCAACTCAAGCCCTTGCCGTTCGGCTGCGACCTTGTTGACCTGTGCGATGCCCTGTCGCGCACCGAGTTGCCAGAATTGCGGATAGTCGGCTTTGAGTTTCGCCGCGGTTCTGGCCATCTCGGGATGACGTTGCTCGAACGTCGGCATTTCATAGCCCTTTGGCAGGCAGAGCGAGCGAATGTGTTCGTAGCCCTCGCAGGTCTTGCCGGCACTAGCCGCGGCCCGTTGCGTCTCTTGTAGCGGAGTGGGGATGATTGTCTCTGCCTGGACGGGGATTGAGATGGCGAGGGCGATCGATAGAACGAACGGCGACTTCACGGCAGAACTCCAGAAGTACATTGTACGTAGGGTAGAGCACTTGCGAAACCTATCATGCTTCATCGTCGGGCAAACTCAGTTGGGTTTCGCTGCGCTCTACCCATCCTGCAAGACTGCTGTCTGACAGGTCGATGTTGCGCCGTCAGCGCGGGCCGCTCTGTCCATCGTCCGGATCGCTCTCCGGCTCTCGGATCAGCACCACCGGCTCGTCATATCCCTTGCGGCTGCTGTAAAACACCAGTGCCATCAGGCCGACGCCGACGACCAGCGAGAACACGACGCCGAGCACCAGCGCGACATAGCCGGACGCCGGCACGCTGGTATCCGTGCTGGTCCAGCCGAGATAGCCGAGAACGCTCGCGGCGACGAGCATCGCGCACAACGCCGCGATGACCAGCCATCGGGCGAGCTTGCTGTCTTGCGCCTCGGGCGGCGCCGGTTGCCCGCTGGTCACGTTCATGAACCTCTCTCCTCGCGCGGCCGTCGCGTCGCGCTTACGGTGCAGTGGCCTTGGTCGCGATCGCATGCAGTGCGGCGGTCATCGCGCCGATGGCGGTCTTGGCCGGCTCGCCGACGCCGTGACGGCCGGCGAGATAGGCCGGATCGTTGTACGACAGCCAGGTCGCGCCTTGCTCGTCCTGCCAGACCAGCGCCTTCAGCGGCAGGTCGATGCCGGCGGTCTGCGCCTGCTGCATCAACGGCGTCCCGCCCTTGGCGTTGCCGAAGATGAGCAGATCAGTCGGCCGCAGAGTCATGCCGACGGCGGCAGCGCCCGCGGCGTGATCGACATGGGCAAACACGGTGAGGCCTTTGGCCTTCACCTCGGTCTCGAGCCGCGTCATCGTGTCCTGCGGGCCAAAATTGCTCTTGATGGTGATAAGTCCGTCTGTAGCCATTGCCTGTGTCTCCCAGAAACATGTCGCGACCAGTGCGAAGATCCGGACCAGTGTGAAGAGCCTCATGATGTCAGGCTCACTTCTTGCGGAATAATCGCGCCGGGTCGAATTCCGGCTCCGGAATGAAGCCGTCGCGATTGGGCATCCTGATCTTCGGCAAGGACTCCTTGTCGACCTTGCCGTCGGCGGGAACGATGCCGTTGAGGCTCAAGATGTAGGCGGTGACGGCATAGGTCTCGTCGGTGCTGAGCGAGCCCGGCGTCGGATATGGCATCGCGCGATGAATGTAGTCGAACAGGGTCGTCGCATAGGGCCAGAAGCTGCCGACGGTCTTGACCGGCATATTGGAGGCGAGCGTGCCCTGTCCGCCGGCGAGACGATCCTTGATGCCGCCCTGGCCGTTGTCGCCATGACAGGCCGCGCAATTGTCGGCAAAAATCTGCTTGCCCTGCACCGCCGTGCCGCTGCCGTCGGGCAGACCCTTGCCGTCGGGACCGATGTCGATGTCCCACAGCTTGATTTCCTGCGGCGTTGCCGGACGGCCGAAATCGAACGCCAGCGCGGGCGCGGCGAGCAGGCCGGCGGTGAGGATGCCGGCGAGAAACAGCTTGTCATGCGAGGACATTGCGGACCCTCCCGGCTTCGTCGATGCTCCAGGTCTGCTGGGCGTTGTAGTGAAACAGCGCGTTGGTCCCCATCGCGGCGATGAAGGACTGCCGGTCCGGCTGAACGTTGCCGTGGTCGTCGGTCGAGCGGCTCACGATTTTTGTCGGCTTGCCGTCCCAGACCCAATCCATCTGGAAGCGCACCTGCGCCTTGGACAGCACCGGCTGGCTCAGCTGCGCGGGCTTCCAGGTCCTGGCGCCGTCGGTGGAGATCTCGACCTTGGCGATCTTGCCATGCCCGCTCCAGGCAAGACCCGAGATGCGGTTATAGCCGGGCTGGATCTGCATCATGCCGGAGGGCTGGGTGATGACGGAGTTGGTTTCCATCCGCAGCTGAAACTGCCGCGCCTTGCCGTTGGCCAGCAGCTGCGTGTAGCGGGCCGTCTCCCAGCGCGTCATCCATGGCTCGCTGCCGAACTTGAGGCGGCGCAGCCATTTGATGTTGAGGTTGCCTTCGAAGCCCGGCATCACCAGCCGCATCGGAAAGCCGTGCGCGGGCCGCAGCGGCTCGCCGTTCTGGCCGTAGGCGACGAAAGCCTCGTTCACGATCTCGTCGGTGAGGGGAATGCTGCGATCGACGCCCGCGCCGTCGCCGCCCTCCGCCAGCATCCAGTTCGAGCCCTTGTCCTTGGCGACGAGGTCGATCAGGAATTTGAGCGGAACGCCGGTCCATTCATTGGTGCTGACGAGGCCATGCGTGTTCTGCACCGTCACGTCAGGATCGGCCTTTTTCCAGTTCTCCCATCCGTTGCCGGTGCATTCGATGAACACGACGCGCGTCACCGACGGCATCCGCTTCAAGTCCTCGACGTTGAGCACCAGCGGCTTGCCGACCATGCCGTGGATGAGCAGCCGGTGCTGCGCGGGATCGATATCGGGCACGCCGGAATGGCTGCGCTCGTAATGTAGATCGGTCGGCGTGATGTTACCGACGAGCTTCTGATGCGGCGTCTTGGAATTGATGGCATCGCCGGGATCGACGTTGCGCTTGCCCGGTGTCGCCTCGGGGATGCGATCGAGTTTTGCAAACCGGGAGCGTTCGCTGTGCGCGCTGAGATCGGCGCCGGGCCCGCGATCGGGGACGTCGGCGAGCGTCTCGGCGCCCGCCGCCTCGGACGCCACCGCGCCAAGGATGCCCGCCGACAGGCCTCCCACGAAGCCGCGGCGCGACACATTCGCAGGCCGTGGCAACAACTCGACTGGCGTCTTGGACGTCATATGATCTCCCCTTGATAACCCTGTTTTTTGGAAATCCCTGCCGCCTTCATGCCGTGACATTACCGAACGCCGTGAGGATTGCTCGTTAGGATATGTTAAAAGCCATGAGTACTGGTCCACTCATGCGCGGGACGGCCCGCTCATACGTTAGATGCGCTTGGCTGTTCCATGGAATGGCCGGGCGGCTCGGAGACATGTCCGGGCGGATCAAGGGGAGAGGGATGTCGGAGGCGGACGCGGCGGAATTGTTGAAGGCGATGGTGCCGCTGTTCAGGATCCGTCCAATATTCGAGGATTCCTGCAAGTTCGGCGGCAGCTGGGAGTCGCTACACGCGCCGAACGGCAAGGGATGGGCGCAGTTCCACATGGTCACACGCGGCGCTTGCGTGGTCGAGCGGCCGGGCCTGGGTCCGCAGCGGCTGGAAGCCGGAGATATCCTCCTGCTGCCGCACGGCGACAGTCACGCGGTTCGCAGCCGGACTGGCGGCGCTATCGGGCGTGTTACGACCGAGGTCCGAAATGGCGTCCGCCAGCGCGCGACGGTCGAGGCCGAGGTCGATACCGAACTGCTGTGCGGCCGTTTCCTGTTCGAGACGTCGGATGAGAATCCGCTGATCGCCGCGGTTCCAGACGAGATCATCCTGCGCACGGCGGAGGAGCCGCTGCTGGAACGGTTTCGGCGCCTGCTGATCGACATCCGCGAAGAGCTGGACGCGGGACGGGTTGGATCGGAGGTGGTCGCGGCCGACCTCGCGAGAGCGTTGTTCGTGATGATGCTCCGCGATCATCTTTCGGACGATGCCTCCGGGAATGGGACGGTGTCGCTGTTGCGCGACCGCATGACGGCCCGTGTGGTGTCGGCGATCCTCAACGATCTTGCCCGGGACTGGACGCTCGACGACATGGCGGCGGTGGCGATCGCCTCGCGTGCGACGCTGGTGCGCGCTTTTCAAAAGCGCGCGGGGGTCGCGCCCATGACGTTCCTGTCCGATCTGCGATTGACGGTCGCGCGCAAGCGGCTGGCCGGCACCTCCGATCCGATCGCCAAGATCGCCGGCGAGGTCGGGTATGCGTCCGAGGGCGCGCTGAGCAAAGCGATCATGCGCAGATACGGCATGCGGCCCGGCGCTTTGAGGGAGCCGGGTCCTCAGGCGCCGGTTGTCAAACCCGATACCAGCTCCCCAGATTCCAGGTCGTGACGTCCCAGCCCGAGATGTCGGCCATGAGGCTATTGACGCCGGCGCCAACGATGTTGCGGGAGAGCAGCGGCACGAGAATATTGGCTTCGCAGAAGATCTCGTTGACCTTGATCAGGAGCGCGGCGCGCTTGACCGGATCGAGCTCCTGCTGCGCGGTCTTGTAGGCCTTGTCGGCCTCGGGATCGGACCAGCGCGAGATGTTTCGGCCGAGCCACTTGTTCTCCTTGTTGGCGATCTCCCAGGAGACGCACTGGTTCAAGAACCGCTCCGGATCGGGCTGCGGCTGCGTCGTGTTGTACATCTCCATGTCGCAATAGAGTTTTGAGTAGGTGTCGGGGTTGCCGACGTCAGACGAGAAGAACACCGATGCGGTGACCGACTTCAGCTCGATGTCGATGCCGGCCTTCTGGCAGGCCTGCTTGATGATGGCCTGCGTCTTCTGGCGCGGGCCGTTGATCGAGGTCTGGAACACGTATTTGAGCTTCTTGCCGTCCTTCTCGCGGATGCCGTCCGCGCCCCGCTTCCAGCCGGCCTCGTCGAGGATTTTGTTCGCCTTGTCGACGTCGAACGCGTAGGTCAGCTTGCCCGACTTGAACTGCTGGGGCTGGTTGACGAAGCTCGCCGTGGCGATGCCGCCGCGGCCATAGATGAATTTCTGGATCGCCTCGCGATCGATCAAGAGGTTGAACGCCTGGCGGACGACCGGATCGGACAGCGTCGGGTGCTTGGTCTTGACGCTGGAGCGCTCGCCGTCGACCTCGGTCCAGGGGTCCGTCGTGTTGAGGATGATGAACTCGACGTTGCCGGACGGCGTGATGTCGACCCTGCCTTTGCCGCTGGCCTCCATGCGCTTGAGGACCTCCTCCTCCACCAGCAGGTTCCAGGCATAGTCGTACTCGGCGGTCTGGAGCACGGTGCGCGCCGCGGAGACCGCGTCGCCGCCGCCCTTGACCTCGAGCGTGTCGAAATGCGGCTGGTTCTTGACGTGATAGTCGGGGTTGCGTTCGGCCCGGATCAGGTCGCCCGGCTTGAACTCGACGAATTTGTACGGGCCGGTGCCGACCGGCTTCAGATTACCCGGCGCCTCGCGCGACTTCGCGCCGGCATAGTCGCCGAAATGATGCTTCGGCAGGATCTGGCCGACCGAGCCGACGAAGGGGTCGGCCCAGAACGGGGTGGGGGCCTTGAACAGCACCTTGACGGTGTGGTCGTCGATCTTCTCGACGGTGATGTCCTTGTAGGATCCCGTGCTGTAGGCGGCGGTCGCGAGGTCCGCTGCGTAGGCCCAGGTGAAGACGACGTCGTCGGCGGTGAAGGGCTTGCCGTCATGCCACTTCACGCCCTGCTTCAGCTTCCAGATGACGCTCATGCCGTCGGCCGCGAGGCTGCCGTTCGCCTTGGTCGGAATCTCGGCGGCGAGGCAGGGGATGAGGTTGCCGTCCTTGTCCCAGCCGGCCAGCGGCTCGAAGAAGATGCGCGAGGCGACCTGATCCTTGGTGCCGATCGCGAAATGCGGATTGAGCAGGGTGGGGGCCTGCCACAGCAGGATCTTGAGCGGGCCGCCGCCGCCGGCCTTGGTCGGCTTGTATTGCAGCGTGGCATCCGCCATCGCGACGTCGTTCCAGAGCAGGATCTGGCTCGCGACCGGCGCGGCGATCCCGGCCGCAGCCATGGTCCGGATGAACGAGCGTCGCGACAGCGTGCCTTGCTTCACCTCCGCGATGGACTTGCGTATCTCGTCTTCGTTCATCGAATGACCCCCACCTCGAAGAAAAATCGTCTTCGGCACCCCATCATGTTGCATCATGCACGAGGCGGCAATGCCGGCGAGGCCGCAAGGCCCTGCGACGAAATGGCGAAGTGGAGGTGGGCAGCTTCTGCCGGGACATTGTTGCCGGCGTGAAGGGGATGCCGGCCGGATTTCGCGATAAGCCCTTGATGGCAATGAGGCTCTCATCTGGCATGCGCATTGCACGCAAAGCGTGCGTTCGCAATGACAGTGGAGTGCGGTATGAGCGTCAGCAGCATGAGCAGCATCGGTGGAAGCGCGGCGGGGTCGCCTTCATCCACCAGCCAGTCGAAATCAGCGGGTTCACAAGACGGCGCCTCGATGTTCTCGTCTCTGCTGGAGAGCGGCACGCCCTACGACGAGGTCAAGGTGAGCCTGCCGAACGGTATGTCGATCGGCATCGTCCATTTCGGTGGCGGCGGCTTCGACAGCAGCGCGCTCAAGTCCATCGAGGATTTCGTGCAGAAGCTCGCGAGCCAGCAGATTTCTGGTGATCCGGCGTCCGGCGCCGACCAGTCGCAGAACGGCGACACGCCCGACGCCGTCGGGATCGACAAGGTTAATGTCGATCTTCCGAACGGAATCTCGTTCGAGGTGCTGCATTCCTCCGGCGGCCACGCCACGGACAGCGACGCCGTCCTGAAGGAGCTCACCGAGGCCGCCGAAGAACTCGCCGAATCGCTGTCGCACTATTCGCCGGCCTCGGCCGCGGCTTCCGCTTATGCCTCGCAAGCAAGTTCGTCCGGCCGCAGCAGCCAGCTCGACGCGAGGAGCTGAGCAACACGCAGGCCGCCCTGAGCTAGGACGATCCGGTGCGAGCAGAGGGGCGAATGCACTAGCACCCCTTCGCGAGCGCCAGCGCAGCTTCCACCGCGTTTTCGAGAATCTCCTCCGACAATTGCCTGTCGCTCACCGCGCGCGACAATTGCAGCGCGCCGACCATGGTGGCGTAGGCCGCGATGGCGCGGCGGCGCCGTTCCGCCGGGGTGCCCCCAGGCATTTGCGCCGCCATCAGCGCGAGGATGTCGGACATCTTGCCGGTGAAGGCCTCGCGCGTTGCCTTCGGATGCCGCGCGATCTCGGAGACGAGGGCCGCGGTCGGGCAACCGGTCGCCGCGCGATCGCGATGCTTGGGCGAGAGATAGTCGCGGATCACGGTCTCGAGCGCGACGCCGTTTTCGAGATTGTCCCTGTGCCGCTGCTCGCGCCGCTCCAGCGCGTCGAGCAGCACCGCGCGCACCAGATCTTCCTTGGAGGCGAAGTGCGTGTAGAAAGCGCCGTTGGTCAGGCCCGCCTCCGCCATGATGCCGGCGAGGCCGACTGCGGCGATGCCGCTCTCGCGGAACTGCGATGATGCGACATCGAGAATGTGCCGCCGTGTCGTGTCCCTGTGTCCCTTGTCGTAGCGCGCCAATTCCGCCTCCTGCGAACCCGCCGCCCCCTATGCCACAAAATCGTGAGGTCTGTCCTATTGCATTACGGTCATACTAATACATTATTACCATAATGCAATGGGCGGCCGACCGGGCGGTCCGAGGGAACCACAGGATCGAACCCATGTCCGTCGAAGATGCCGCCGCGCCGGCCTTGTCCGCCGCGCCATTCGTGGCCCACACCGCGGCCCCGCTTCGCCAGGCGGCTACGCCGGCCCCAGGCGCAGCTGAGCAAAGACGCGCCGCGCTCCTGACCGCGCCGATCTTGCCCACGCTACTCAAGCTCGCGCTACCGACCGTCACCGTCCTGGTGGCACAGACCGCGGTCAACATCGCGGAGGCCTATTATGTCGGCTATCTCGGCACCGATGCGCTCGCCGGCGCCGCGCTGGTGTTCCCGATCTTCATGCTGATGACCATGATGTCGAACGGCGGGTTCGGCTCCGGCGTTGCGTCCTCGGTGGCGCGCGCGGTTGGAGCCGGCCGCCGCGCCGATGCCGAGGCGGCGCTGTTTCATGCGGTGGTGCTCGCGATCATTGCCGGCGGCGTGTTCACGCTCGGCGTCGTCCTCGGTGGTCCGCATCTCTATCGCGCCCTCGGCGGCACCGACGGTGCGCTCGCCGCTGCCACCACCTATTCCAACTATCTGTTCGCCGGCGCCATCCCGGTGTGGATCGTCAACCTCCAGGCTGCCGCGCTGCGCGGCGCCGGCAACGTCAAAGTGCCGGCCCTGGTGACTCTGGTCGGCGCCATCGTGACCATTCCGGTCTCGCCGGCACTGATCTTCGGGTTCGGGCCGATCCCGCGGCTCGGCATCGGCGGCGCCGGCATAGCCTTCGGCCTCTATTACGGCGCGGCGATGCTGTTCCTGCTGCACTACATGTCGACGGGCGCGACTGGCCTGAAGCTGCACATCGTGCCGTTGCGCGCAAAGATCTTCGGCGACATGCTGAAGGTCGGCATCCCCACCGCGTTCAACGCGGTGCTGACCAACCTCACCGTCATCCTCGTCACCGGTGCGGTCGGGCTGTTCGGCACGTCCGCTCTCGCCGGCTACGGCATTGCCTCGCGGCTGGACTACATCATGATCCCGCTGCTGTTCGGGATCAGCACGGCGACGCTGACCATGGTCGGCGTCAACATGGGCGCGGACCAGACCGCGCGGGCACGAAAGATTGGCTGGATCAGCGGCGTGGTCGGCATGATCATGACCGGCACGATCGGCTTGCTGGTTGCGATCTTCCCGACAGCCTGGCTGCACCTCTTCAGCCATGACGCGGACGTCGTCAGCGAGGGCATGACCTATTTGCGCATCGTCGCGCCCGCCTATGCCGCGCTCGGCTTCGGTTTTGTCAGTTCGTTCGCGGTGCAAGGCACCGGCCGAGCGATGGGGCCGCTCGCTTCGTCCTTCGCGCGCATCCTGATCGCGGCTGGCGGCGGCTGGATCGCGGTGGCGAGCTTTGGCGCGGGCATGGCGGGTCTCGCCACCATGGTCACGCTGTCGCTCGCCGTCTATGCCGCGATCTGTGTCCTGATCATGCTGTCACCGTGGACGTGGCGCTCCGAGTAAACAGGCATCACTGGATGCCGGCAGCGCCGACAGCAGCAGCAAATTGCTCAGCAGCTTGAGCGACGACGCGCTGATCAGCTTCATCGTCAGCGCGACGCCGGAATTGAACGGCACGCCCTGGAGCAGGGCATAGAGGCTCCGAGGCGCTTCCGGCTGGCGAACTTCGGGGCGGCGAGGGCGGTCATGGCTAAGCTCCTTGCTGGCCTTGCTGCTAATCTCGCATCCGGGGTGACACTTTGCCGTGATGCCCATCACGCTTACGGAACGCGCCGTCGTAACTGCGAATTCCTTTCCTATTTTGCGCCGAATGGAGAAGGTGTTCCTCGCAACAGGCCGGCAATATGGATTTCCATTTCATTGATTTCGCCTCGCGGAGAAGCGAATACGGTTCCAATCATTTTCGCTGAGTTTTGGAGACCAAGATGTCGTTTCGCCTCCCCTTGATCCTCGCAACCGCGCTTGCCGCCTGGTCGGCCGCAGCAACCGCCGAGACCATCAAGATCGGTGTGACGCCGGGCCCGCATGCGCAGATCTTCGAGGCGGTGAAGCCGATCGCCGCCAAGCAGGGCCTCGACATCCAGCTGATCGAGTTCTCCGACTACGTCGTGCCGAATGCCGCGCTCGATGCCGGTGAGATCCAGGCCAATTCGTTCCAGAACCAGCCTTATCTCGACAACCAGAAGGCCGACCGCGGCTACAAGATCGAATCCGTCGGGCTGACCGTGAACTTCCCGATCGGCGTCTATTCGAAGAAGCACAAGGCCTTCGCCGACATCCCTGAAGGCGGCAAGGTCTCGATCCCGAACGATCCGACCAATGGCGGCCGCGTGCTGCTGCTGCTGCGCGACAAGGGTGTGATCAAGCTGAAGGACGGCACGGGCTTCAAGCCGACGGTGCTCGACGTCACCGAGAATCCCAAGAAGCTGAAATTCATCGAGGTCGATGCGGCGCAGGCGCCGCGCGCGCTCGACGATGTCGATGCTGCCGCGATCAACACCAATTATGCAACCCAGGCGGGCCTCGATCCCGTCAAGGATCCGATCCTGCGCGAGGACCCGAAGGGACCCTACGTCAACCTGATCGCGGTACGTGCCGCCGACAAGGACAAGCCCTGGGTCAAGATCCTCGTCGACAGCTACCACACGCCCGAGGTGAAGGAGTTCGTCCTGACCAAGTTCAAGGGCGCGGTGCTGCCGAGCTGGTAGGCAATCTGCCTAACCAAGGTCCAGCGCGGGGGCGATCCGGCGGGCAGCCTTGCGCAATGCCCGCTTGTCTGGAGCTGCGGCAACCGACATCATCGGGGCCCATCCTCGCCCGACAGGGGTCGTATGAAACGCTTTGCAAACCTGAAACGACTGGGGTTCTTCACGCGGCTCCTCGATGAAGCCCCGCCAGCGGAGCGCTATCGCTTCGCCGCCGAGCAGATCGTGCGCGCTGAGAAAGCAGGCCTCGATTCCGCGTGGATCGCGCAGCATCATTTTCACGAGCGCGAGGGCGGCCTGCCGTCGCCCTTCACCTTCCTCGGCTACGTCGCGGCGCAAACCTCGCGCATCCGTCTCGGCACCGGCATCGTCACCCTGCCGCTGGAGAATGCGGTCCGCGTTGCGGAAGATGCCGCGGTGCTCGATCTGCTCTGCAACGGCCGCTTCGAGCTCGGCGTCGGCACTGGCGGCAATCCGTCGGCCTTTGCCGCCTTCGGCCTCGACAGTGCCCAGCGCAACGAGATCTTTGCCCGCAATCTTGACGTGGTCCGCACCGCCCTGGTCGGCAAGCCGCTCACTGGTGGCGATACGCTCTATCCGCAACGGCCCCAATTGGACAAGCGGATCTGGCAGGCGACGTTCTCGGTCGCCGGTGGTGCGCGCGCGGGCAAGGCCGGCGATGGCCTGCTGCTGTCGCGCACCCAGCCCCGGACCAAGGAGGCGCCGAAGGCCACGCTCGCCGAGATCCAGAATCCGGTCATCGATGCCTATCTTGAAGCGCTGCCGCCGGGATGCGAGCCCCGGATCATGGCCTCACGCAGCGTCTTCGTCGCCGACGACCGGACTGAAGCGATGCGCCTTGCCGATATCGGGCTGCGGCGCGCGCTGCCGCAGTTCCTCAAGGGCGGTCATGCCAGGCCTGGCGAGACGCTGGAGGAGATGATCATCGCATTCGACACCCATGTCGGTGCGGCCGACGACGTCATCGCCTCGCTCCGCGCCGATGCCACGCTGGAGCGGGTGACCGACCTCGTCTTCCAGGCGCATTCGGTGGACGCGCCGCATCCCCATATCCTGCGCTCGATCGAGCTTGTCGCGGAGAAGGTCGCGCCGGCGCTGGGCTGGACCCGGACGGCAGCTGACGTGGCTCTGGCGGGCTGATCGGAGTGAAAATGATCGCGTTGCACGAGGCTGACTGATGGCTACGAAAGATATCATCGACACGCTCGCCGGGATCGAACCGGGCACGGCTCTGAATGGCATTCGCGCACGCCGCCTGCAGGCGCGCGAGAACGCGCAGAAGAGCTATCTCTCGCTGTTCGAGCCAATCGACGCCGGCGACTTTTCGCTTGTGGAGCGCGCCGCGGTCGCGCTCTTCGTGATCGGCCTTCACCGCGAGCCCAATGTGGCCGCCTTCTACCGGGCGAAGCTCGCGGCGACCGCCGATGGTGCGCGCCTGGCCGAGGCGATCGAGGTCGAAATCGCGCGCGGCGAGACGTCAGGCCCGTACGGTGCGTATCCGGCCGGACCGCTGTCAGTCGAGAACACGGCCGGCCTGATCTATCGCGTGAGCGCGGAGGGCAGGTCCGTCCTTGGCGCCAGGCTCGCCGCGGCGCTGGAGCATGCGCATCTGCTGGTGTTCCGCCCGCGCGATGCCGCGTCCGCCGACATGAAGGCGCTGCTGGCCGCCGGCTGGTCGGACACCGGCATCGTCACCTTCTCTCAGCTCGTCGCGTTCCTGTCGTTCCAGGTGCGCGTCGTCACGGGCCTGCGCGTGCTCGGCGCCTCGCTGGGCACCGCAAGCGCTGCGGCCGGCGCGTAAGGAGACTGCATCATGAGCGCTGCAAACAACGTCAATCCGCCCGTCGTCTTCACCCAGGACGAACTCGGCTGGGTGTCGTGGATCGATCCGCTGCCCGAGGCCGAATTGACCGAGCGGCATTTCGCGGGCCTGGTCGATCGCTCCCGTGCCAAGTCCGAATACTTCCGCCTTCTCGTGCGCGATCCCGAGGTGCTGGAAGCCCGCACCAAGACCGACAAGGACATCTTCTACAACGTCGCCGACGGCCTGCCGCGCGCCGAACGTGAGCTCGCGGCGGCCGCGACCTCGCGCTATAACGGCTGCATCTACTGCGCTTCGGTGCATGCGCGTTTCGCCAGCACCTATTCCAAGCGCCGCGACGACGTGCAGCGGCTGCTCGACGAAGGCGTCCAGGCCGACCTCGGCGAGCGCTGGAACGCGGTGGTCAAGGCCTCGGTCGCGCTGGCCGCGACGCCGATCGCGTTCGGCCCTGAGAATGTCGAGGAGCTGCGCCGCGCCGGCCTCGACGATGCCGAGATCGTCGACGTCATCAACGGCGCCTCGTTCTTCAACTGGGCGAACCGGCTGATGCTGTCACTCGGTGAGCCCTCGAAATAGGCAATCTCACCGGCACAAGAATTGCTGTTTGTTTCAACACTATCTGGATGGAGCCGTGCATGAGCAACATCGATCGTCGTACCCTGGTCAAGGGCTCGCTCGCCGCCATGATGGCGGGAGCAGCCGGTTCGCGCGGCGCCTTTGCGCAATCCGCCGAGCCGATCCTGCTCGGCGTCAGCGGCCCCCTGACCGGGCCGAACGCGCAATATGGCACGCAGTGGAAGCAGGGCTTCGACCTCGCGCTGGACGAGATCCAGGCGGCTGGCGGCATCAACGGCCGCAAGCTCACCTACAATTTCGAGGACAGCCAGAGCGATCCGCGCCAGTCGGTGGCGATCGCGCAGAAATTCGTCTCCGATCCCCGCGTCGTCCTGGAGCTCGGCGATTTCTCCAGCCCCGCCTCGATGGCGGCTTCGCCGATCTATCAGCGCGCGGGCCTGGTGCAGTTCGGCTTCACCAATTCGCACCCTGACTTCACCAAGGGTGGCGACTTCATGTGGAGCACCTCGGTCAGCCAGGCCGACGAGCAGCCGCTGCTGGCGTCCTATGCCGTGAAGCGCCTCGGCCTGAAGAAGCTCGCGGTGCTGCACCTCAACACGGATTGGGGCCGCACCAGCCGCGACTATTTCGTCAATGCTGCAAAGGAATATGGCGCGGAGATCGCGGTCACCGAGGGTTATATCGCGGAGGAGCGCGACTTCCGCTCCACCCTGGTGCGCGTGCGCGATGCCAATCCGGACGGGTTGATCCTGATCTCCTACTACTCCGACGGTGCGCTGATCGCACGTCAGGCGCGGCAGGTCGGGCTAAAGCAGGTGATCTGTGCGGCAAGCTCGGTCTACTCGCCGAAATTCCTGGAGCTGGGCGGCGAGGCCGTCGAAGAGGTCCATGTCGGCACGCGCTACTTCCCGGAAGACCCGCGGCCCGAGGTGCAGAAATTTATCGCCGGCTTCAAGAAGAAGTACAACGGTCTGGAGCCAGACGCCTTCAACGCCTACGCCTATGATGCGATGAACATGGCGGCTGCCGTGGTGAAGATCGGCGGCACCGACCGCAAGGCGGTCCGCGACGCCTTCACCAAGGTCAAGGACGTCCCTAGCGTCATCTTCGGCGCCGCGACGTTCGACGTCGCGACTCGCCGCGTCAAGGGCGCCATGAACGCCGAGCTGGTCGTGCGCAAGGGCCAGTTCGCGCTCTGGGACGGCAAGCCGACCTGACATGATGGCCGGAGCGGGGGCTCCGGCCGCTTTCCTCTCTACGCGGTGATATCAGCGTGTCTTCCTGGCTCGACTACACGATCAACGGGCTGATCGTCGGCAATGTCTACGCGCTCGTTGCAGTCGGGCTTGCGCTGATCTTCGGCGTCAGCCGGCTGATCAACTTTGCCCAGGGCTCGATCTATCTCGTCGGCGCCTATATCGGCTGGGTCGCGGTGGTGCAGCTGCATACGCCGCTGCCGCTCACCATCATCGTGGTGGCGGTGGCGGCCGCGATCGTCGGACTGATCATCGAACGGTTCGGCCTGCGTCCGCTCCAGAATTCCGTGCGCATCGCGCCGTTGCTCGCGACCATCGGTATCAGCTTCGTGCTCGATCAGCTGGTGATGCTGACCTTCTCGCCCAACCCGCGCGCGCTGCCGAGCCAGCTGCCCGACGTGCGTTTCCAGGTCGGTGGCGGCACGATCGGACCGCTTGATCTGCTGATCGCCGGCGTCGGCCTCACCAGCGCGCTGCTGCTGTTCGTGTTCCTGCGCTACAGCAAGCTCGGCTGGGCGGTGCGCGCGACCGCGCAGGACCGCGATGCCGCGATGCAGATGGGCGTCGACGTCAACCGGGTTAATCAGGCCGTGTTTGGCATTGCGGCGGCGCTCGGTGGCGTCTCCGGCCTGCTGGTCGGCATGTACTACAACCAGATCGACACCGCGATGAGCCTGCAGGCAACGCTGAAGGGCGTCGTTGCGGAAGTGGTCGGGGGTGCCGGCAACGTGCCGGGCGCCGTGATCGGCAGCTTGTTGCTCGGGCTGGTCGAGAGCTACGGCGTCGCCGTGTTCGGCACGAGCTACCGCAATCTGTTCGCGTTCCTGCTGCTGGTCGTCGTGCTCGTGCTGCGTCCGAACGGCCTGTTCGCCAGCGCGCGGCAGGCGCCACCCGAGCCGCTCACCGGCACCTTCATCGCGCCGAGCCGCCCGGTGCGGATTCCGCGTTGGGCGCTGCTGGTTGCCGCCGGCGTGTTCGCGATCCTGCCGTTCTTCCCGGTGTCCTTCTATGTGCTCCAGACCCTGATCAACGCCTGGCTGCTCGGCATGCTCGCGCTCAGCCTGACGCTGGTTGCGGGCACGGTGGGACAGGTTTCGCTCGGACATGCCGCGCTGCTCGCGATCGGCGCCTACACCTCGGCGCTGCTGTCGCTGAATTTCTCCGTCCCCGTCGGCCTCGCCATCATCGCCGGCGGCCTGATGAGCGCCGCGCTCGGCACGGCATTGATCTCGCCGTCGTTCCGTCTGCGCGGGCATTATGTGTCGATCGCGACGCTGGCCATCGGCGAGATCGTGTCGCTGGTGATTTTGAACTGGGAGAGCGTCACCCGCGGCCCGATCGGCATCTCCGGCATTCCGCCGCTGTCGCTGTTTGGCTACGATTTGGTCAGCCCGACCTCGATCTACTGGTTCAGCTTTGTCGTGATGGTCGTGCTGGCGCTGCTGCAGGGGCGGCTGCTCGGCTCGCATCTCGGCCGCAGCTTCCGCGCCATCCGCGACGACGACATCGCCGCGCGCGCCTATGGCCTCAGCCTGAACCGCTACAAGTCGCTGGCCTTCATCTTCGGCGGCTTCGCCGCCGGCGTCAGCGGCGGCATCGCCGCGCATCTCTATTCCTACATCAACCACGAGACCTTCAACACGCAGCAATCCATCCTGGCGCTGACCGTCGTGATCCTCGGCGGCCTCGGCAACGTCGTCGGCGCCATCGTCGGAGCGGTCGCGCTGGTCGGCTTGCCGGAGGTGTTCCGGATCGCGGCGGAGTATCGCATCCTGATCTACGGCATCGTGCTGCTGCTGCTCGTGCGGTTCAGGCCGCAGGGCCTGTTGGGCACGATATGATGGCGGAGCACGCGCCCATGCTGTCCCTGCGCGGATTGACGCGCCGTTTCGGCGGCCTCACGGCCGTGGACGCCATCGACCTCGATCTCGCCAGGGGTGAGCTCATCAGCATCATCGGCCCGAACGGTGCCGGCAAGACGACGCTGTTCAACCTCGTGACCGGGCTCGATCGGCCCGATGCCGGCAATGTCGGCTTTGAAGGTCAGGACATCACGGGTCTGTCGCCCGAACGGCTCGCTGCTGGAGGTATCGCGCGCACGTTCCAGCTCGGTCGCGTCTTCGGCAATCTCAGCGTCATGGACAACGTCCTGATCGGCGCGCATACGCGGCTGCGCGCGGTGAAGCCCGCAGTGCCTGTGATCGGCCCGCTGCTGGAGTTGGGGCTGGCGCTGTTGCGTCCGGCCAGCGTCAGGGACGAAGAGGAACGGCTGCGCGAGGAGATGAAGACTATTCTCGCACGCTTCGGCGAGCGGTTGCTGCCGCGGATCGACCAGCCGGCCTACAGCCTGTCCTATGCCAACCGCCGCCGCGTCGAGATCGCGCGCGCGCTTGCGCTGAAGCCGCGCCTGTTGCTGCTCGACGAGCCGACCGCCGGCATGAACCCGACCGAGACCGCGGAGATGCAGGGCCTCGTCGCCGAGCTGAAGGCCGAGGGGCTGACCATCCTCCTGATCGAGCACAAGCTTGAAATGGTGATGCGCCTCTCCGACCGCGTCATCGTCATGGACGAGGGCAAGAAGATTGCGGAAGGGCCGGGTGAAGTGGTGCGTGGCGATCCCAAGGTGATCGAGGCCTATCTCGGCCATGGCCTGTCGGAGACGCCGGAGCGGGAGAGCGTGGTATGACGACTGGCGCATCCGAGCCGCTGCTGGCGCTCTCGAACGTCAACACTTTCTACGGCCAGGCGCAGGTGCATTTCGACCTGTCGATCACGGTCGGCCGCGGCCATATCGTCTGCCTGCTCGGCGGCAATGCCAGCGGCAAGTCGACCACGATGAAGATCATCTTGGGCCTGGTGAAACCGCGCTCGGGTGACGTGACCTTCGACGGTGCCTCGCTGCTCGGGCTCACCACGCCGCAGATCGTCCGCCGTGGTATCGCATCTGTTCCCGAGGCGCGGCGGTTGTTCGCGGACATGAGCGTGCGCGAAAACATCCTGATGGGGGCCTTCGTGCGCAACGACCGCGATGCGGTGGCGCAGGATCTCGACAAGATGCTGACGCTGTTCCCGAAGCTTGGTCAGCGGCTGTCGCAGCGTGCCGGTTCGCTCTCCGGCGGCGAGCAGCAGATGGTCGCGATGGCGCGCGCGCTGATGAGCCGTCCGAGGATGATCGTGATGGACGAGCCGACCATGGGCCTGTCGCCGCTCTATGTCGACCGCGTGCTGGAGTTGATCCGCACCATCAACCAGGAAGGCGTGTCGGTCTTCATGGTCGAACAGAACGCCAGCCTCGCGCTCGAGATCGCGCACGAGGCCTATGTGCTCCAGACCGGCAAGATCGTGCTCTCAGGCCCGGCGCGGGCGCTGAAGGACGACCCCCGCATCCGCGATGCCTATCTTGGTGGTTCCGAGGCCGCGTAGCACCATCTCGGCCTGCATGGTTCGCCCGGCGATGCAGAGCATCGTCCGGACGCCCGCTGCGCGGGCTCCTCACCATGAGGGTCTGCTCGCAACGTGGCCGCGAATCCAGGCCTCATCCTGAGGACCCCGCGCAGTGGGCGTCTCGAAGGATGGTTACAAGCATTCCTGCAAAGCGGCCCCCTGGAATTGCATTGGTTAGTGTGATCATTCTATGAAAAGATCATACCGTTGCCGCGAAGGGGCGTGCGAACGGAATGATTGTCGTGACGAAATGGTCCCTACGGGCGGTGGAGCCCGCCACCGTGTTGCTGTTCGGCGGGCTCATCGCCGCCAACGTCGCCGCATGGGCCTGGGCCTTCGCGGCGTTCGGTGACCGGCCGACGGTGATGGCGACCGCGCTGCTGGCCTGGGTGTTTGGCCTCCGCCATGCCGTCGATGCCGACCACATCGCCGCCATCGACAATGTCGTGCGCAAGCTGATGCATGCGGGCGGTGCGCCGCGCAGCGTCGGCCTCTATTTCGCCCTCGGCCATTCCACCGTGGTCGTGGTCGCGACCATGCTGCTGGCACTCGGGGTGGTAAGCCTCGGCGGCGACAGCCTGCTCAGGGATATCGGCGGCCTCATCGGCACATCGGTGTCGGCGCTGTTCCTGCTCGTGATCGCGGCCATCAATCTCGCCATCTTCGTCGGCCTGTGGCGGACGTTTCGCATCGCGCGCGCGCAGGGCATCCACGACGCCGCGCAGCTCGACGCGCTGCTGGCGAGCCGCGGATTCCTGGCGCGCCTGCTCGGCCCGATGTTCCGCCTGGTGACAAAGCCCTGGCACATGCTCCCGCTCGGGTTCCTGTTCGGGCTCGGCTTCGACACCGCGACCGAGATCGGCCTGCTCAGCATCTCCGCGACGGAAGCCGCGCGCGGCGCTTCGCTCGTCGACGTCATGGTCTTTCCCGCGCTGTTCGCGTCGGGCATGGCGCTGGTCGACACCGCCGACTCGGCGCTGATGGTCAGCGCCTATCGCTGGGCCTTCGTCGATCCCCTGCGAAAGCTCTGGTACAACCTCACCATCACCGGCGCCTCCGTCGCGGTGGCGCTGTTGATCGGCGGCATCGAGGCGCTCGGCCTGATCGCCGACCGGCTTGGTCTAACCGGCGGGGTGTGGACGCTGGTCGACGGCCTCAACGAGTCGCTCGCCAATGTCGGCTTCGCCGTGATCGCGCTGTTTGCGATCGCCTGGCTCGTTTCGGTCGTGCTCTATCGCCGCATGTTTGCGGGCGCCGCGTCCCGCGCGAATGTACTTCGGGGCGCCGATGCGACCGAGGCGGCCTGAGCTCGGCCGTCGTTGCGGAGCGTTGACGGCATTTTCGGCCATCATGCTTCTCGCGGATGACGGCAGCGCGTTCGCGCAGAGCAGTAGCGCCTCGCGCGAACTGCCGCCGATCGAGGTCTCCGGCGGCGAGACGACGCCTCACAAGAGACTGCCCGCATCGCGGCGAGCCAGCAAGCCGGTCCTGGCCAATCGCCGTCACGTGGCTCAGCCGACGCAGGCTCCGGCCTCGGACGCCCGCAGCGTCGCCTCCGGCGCAAAGGGCCCGCCAGGCATGGCGAGCGAGATCACCGTCTCCGGCGATGAGATCAATGCGCGTCCTTTCGCCCGGCCGGGCGAGGTGCTCGAAGCCGTGCCGGGGCTGATCGTCACCCAGCATTCCGGCGAAGGCAAAGCCAACCAGTATTTTCTGCGCGGCTACAATCTCGACCACGGCACCGATCTCGCCATCTATGTCGATGACGTCCCCGTCAACATGCGCACCCACGCGCATGGCCAGGGCTATGCCGATCTCAACTGGCTGATCCCGGAAACCATCAGCGCGATGGATGCGCGCAAGGGGCCGTACTTCGCCGACGAGAGCGATTTCGCCTCTGTCGGCAGCGTGCGCATCGGCCTGATCGACCGTACCGAAAAGGGCCTCGCGCAGGTGACCGCCGGCAGCTTTGGCTATCGTCGTCTTCTCGGCATGGACTCAGCGAAAGTCGGTGACGGTTCGCTGCTCGTCGCCGGCGAGATCGGCACCTACAATGGCCCCTGGGACAATCCGGACAACGTGCGCAAGCTGAACGGTCTCGTGCGCTACAGCCGGGGCACCGCGACGGATGGCCTGACCATCGCCGGCATGGCCTATGCCAACAAATGGAATTCGACCGACCAGGTGCCGCAGCGTGCGATCACCGCCGGTTTTATCGACCGCTTCGGCTCGGAAGATCCGAGCGACGGCGGCAACACCAACCGCTTTGCGCTCTCCGGCCGCATCGCGCAGAGCGACGATGTGGGGTCGTGGAAGGCCAACGCCTACGTCGTGAAGAGCCAGCTCGACCTCTTCAACAATTTCACCTATTTCCTCAGCGATCCCGTGCTCGGCGACCAGTTCCACCAGCACGACGACCGCCTGATGGCGGGCGCCAACATCTCGCGCACGCTGAACGGCTCGTTCGCCGGCCTGCCGATGCAGACCACGATCGGCCTGCAATCGCGCTATGATTCGATCGATCTGGCGCTGAGCAACACGTTCCAGCGCGGCTTCCTCTCAAGCATTCGCAGCGACAAGGTCGGCGAGGGCAGCGTCGGTGTCTTCGCCGAGAACACCGTGCGCTGGACTGATTGGCTGAGGACCACTGTCGGCCTGCGCGGCGACTACTATGCGGCCGACGTCACCTCGCTGTTCAATGCCAACAATTCCGGCCGCACTGACGCCGCGCTCGGCAGCCCGAAATTCCGCGTGGCGCTCGGCCCGTTCAACCAGACCGAATTCTTCCTCGGCGCCGGCACCGGCATGCACTCGAACGACGCGCGCGGCGCGACCACGACGGAAGATCCGAGCGATCCCGCCACGCGACTGACGCCGTCGCCGCTGCTGGTGCGTACCAGGGGCGCGGAGGTTGGCGTCCGCAGCAAGATCGTGCCCGGCCTCGACACCTCGTTCAGCCTCTTCATCCTCGATCAGGATTCCGAGATCCTGTTCTCCGGCGATGCCGGCGATACCTCGGCGACCCGCGCCAGCCGCCGCTACGGTTTCGAGTGGACCAATCATTACCGCCCGCGCTCGTGGATCGACATCGATGCCGATCTCGCCATGACGCATGCGCGCTTCCGCGGCACTGACAGCGAGCAGGCGGAGGTCTACGCCTCGCTCGCGGGCTATCCCGAAGCGCAGATCGGCAACGCGCCCGGCAACTACATTCCGAACGCGCCGGCGATGGTGGCATCAGTCGGCATCACGCTCGGCGAGAAGACCGGCTGGTTTGGGGCTTTGCGCTGGCGCTATCTGGCGTCGAGCCCGCTGACGGAAGACAATGCGTTCCGCTCGTCCGCGACCAGCATCTTCAACAGCCGCCTCGGCTATCGCATCGACAACGGCTGGCGCATCCAGCTCGACGTGCTCAATCTCTTCAACACGCAGGCGAACCAGATCACTTATGCCTACGGTTCGCTGCTCAAGACCGACACGCTGTACAATCTCTGCACCGGCGGCGTCGCGCCGACGGCGGTCTGCCAGAACGGCGTGATGGATTACGTGCTGCACCCGGTCGAGCCGCTGAGCTTTCGCCTGACTGTCGCCGGGACGTTCTAGGCGATCTCAAGCCGAGGCCGCGCTCGGAACCGGCTCCGCCGGCAGATCGTCGCCGTTGGGATCGCCCGGCGCGGTGGCCCAGGCCAGCTCCACCAGCGTCACGATCCGGCGGCCGGCGCCGTCGAGCTGGCAGACGATCAGGCCCTGCTCCTCCATGTAGCCGAGCAGGCGCTGGGCGCGGCGCAGCGAATGCGAGCCGTAGGCACGCGCGATCGCGGCATCGCCGGGGCAGGGCCAGCCTTCCTTCGCCGCGCGTGCGATCATCATGAACACGCCCTGCATGTCGTCGGGCAGGATCGAGGCGCGCAGCGACACGTCCTGCCAGACATCGTCCTCGGCATGCTCGGCGCCGAGCCCGGCGCGCGCGCGCGTCAGCATGCGGCGGAATTCGTTCAGATCAGGCACCGCGGAGCCGAGGCCCTCGATGCGGCAGCGAACCACGAACTCCTGATAGAGCACGCCGACGGCGCGGAAGCCGGCATCGGGCTCGGCGAGCACGGCGCGAAGCGTACGATCGACGCGCTCGCGCCGCTCGGCGAGCTCCTCGGCGCTGATCGGCACCTCGGCCACCTCAGGCCGGATCTCCGGCGCGGCCGCCTTCGCGGCGCGGAGCTGCTCGAGCAGATCAGGCGCGGGCCGGCGCTGCGGGCGGCTGGCATCGGGCGGCGGTGCGGCCAGGATGACGGCGCGCATATCCTCGAGTGCGGCTTCCGGCATCGGCATCAGCCGCGGCGTGGAATTGCGCGCGTGGGTGTCGGTCGGGCCGATATGCAAACGCAGGGGGCGTCGCGACAACGCCGGGCCGAGCGCCATGAACTGTCCGCGCTCGAGATCGCGAAAGGATTCGGCCTGCCGCCGCTCCATGCCGAGCAGGTCGGCGGCGCGCGCCATGTCGATGTCGAGGAAGGTCCGGCCCATCAGGAAATTGGAGGCTTCCGCCGCGACGTTCTTGGCGAGTTTTGCCAGGCGCTGGGTCGCGATGATGCCGGCGAGGCCACGCTTGCGGCCGCGGCACATCAGATTGGTCATCGCGCCGAGAGAGAGCTTGCGCGCCTCGTCCGAGACCTCGCCGGCGACCGCCGGCGCGAACAGCTGCGCCTCGTCGACCACCACCAGCATCGGGTACCAGTGATCGCGGTCGACGTCGAACAGGCCGCCGAGGAACGCCGCGGCACGCCGCATCTGGTTCTCGGCGTCCAGCCCTTCGAGATTGAGCACGGTGGAGACGCGATGCAGCCGCGCGCGCTCGCCGGCGACCTGAAGGCCGCGCTCGGTGTGATCCTCGGCCTCGATCACCAGATGACCGAATTGCTCGGCCAGCGTGACGAAGTCGCCTTCGGGGTCGATGATGGCCTGCTGCACCCAGGGCGCGCTCTGTTCGAGCAGCCGCCGCAACAGATGCGACTTGCCGGAGCCCGAATTGCCCTGCACCAGGAGCCGGGTCGCCAGCAGTTCCTCGAGGTCCATGGCGGCCGCGGCGCCTGCCGTGGTCTGCCCCATCTCGATCGCAACTGTCATGTCCCCGACTCAAGTCCCCATCATTCGCGGAGTGGGGCTTATCAACCCGGCCGGGGCGCGTCGAGCGGCACCGTGCGAATCATGCGGTGTTGCCCACGGCGGAGTTCAGGCGTGATTCGATTGCCGTAAAAGTGCGGGCCGATAGGGCGCCTGCGGATCGTCGTCCTCGTTCTCGGGGATCGCACAGGAGCCGAATTCCTGCCGGATACGCTCGATCTCGGCGATGCGCTCGTGCAGCCGCTGCAGATGCTCGGGCGATGTCGCGCGCCAGAACCGGAAGGTGTCGGTGGTGAGCGGCAGGAACGCCGTTCCGAACAGCGTCGGCTCGGGAACGATGGTGCGTCCGAGCAGCAGGAACCGGTTCTCGCCGGAGACCACGAGGGTCGCGTAGCCGCGGTTACCGATCCGCCTGATCCCGTTCAGCGACCATTCGACGAGCTTGCTGAAATAAGGCTCCTCGCGCCAGCGATCGGGGCAGTGGTCGTCGACCGTCACGTTGACCGCGTCCTGGCTGAAATGCACGATGATGCCGGACGTCGCCGGAAACCACGCATCATCGAGATGACCTTGCAGCCAGGCGCAGACGAACGACCGGCACATCTGCGGGCGGCGGTCGTAGATGGTGCACCCGGTTCCCGTCTGCCAGTGTCTGCACAGCTGGTTCACCGGCTTGTCGACGGCGGCCACTTCAAGGATATCGCAGCAGGCGTTGCACGATCCGCACTGCCGGGTCAGCGGCGCCGTTTTCGGCAGGCCGGTCGCGCGAAAACCCTGGCCGTCGCGGACCAGGAGCTTTTGCTTCTCCAGCGTGCTCAGCGCGCGCTCGACCTTGAGGCGGGACAATCCGGTCGCGTCAACGATCCCCTTCATCGTCGTCGCGCCGGCCTCCACCGCGCGAGCGACCTGCAACGCCGTCTGATCCATCGTCTTCTACTTGTTCTTCAGCCCTTCGATCCGGCCATCGCGCTGCCCCGGAACCTGCGGAAATCGGCGCTCGCGTGACGGCTAGCAGTCGCATGTATGCGGGATTTACGCAAACGGACTGCTGAGCAGGATCGCCCGTATTGGGCCAAATTGTAAGCCCATGCTCAGGGGCGATCCGATCTGCATCGACAATTCGATCAGTGCAGGCCGGCGCGACCTATGACGGCAGCGCCGGCACGCTGCTACTGCGCGCCAGATCCGCCCTGCACGATCTTCTCGTTCAGCTTCAGGTCCACGGTCTCGACCGTGCGGTCGATCTCGGCATTGGGGGCGCCGAGCTGATGCGAGATCAGCTTCACCAGCAGGTCGACGCGCTCGATGAAGGGCGCGCCGCTCGCGACCGCGCGCGCGGCCGATGACGGCTTGAGCAGGCTTTCGGCGGCCTTGGCGTATTTCGCGAACGGCACCTGGTCCTGCGGATCGGCGCCGAGACGGCGGGCGATCGCGTCGACATGATCGTAGATCGTCTGCGAACGCTTGAGATCGCCGTGCACGGCGTCGCGGATCGACTGCGGCTCGTGCGGCGTGATGCAGCGATAGTTGCCGGTCAGCAGCATCGACCATTTCGCCAGCGGCACGAACAGCGAAGAGAACACTTTCAGCTTCACCGGCACGTCGTGACCGTCGAGCGTCACCGCGTCGATGTCGGCTTCGAGCTCGCGCAGCACCTTGTTGTGCTTCTCGTCGGCGAAGGCCGATGCCTTGAAATTCGTCGGCAGGCCGACATGAAGCACGTTGGCGGCTTCTTCCGGCGGACGGAAGGCCTGCGGGTCGGGCGAGCACAGCGTCACCAGGCCGGGCTCGAAGCGCTCCCACACCTGCGCATTGGTGTAGGCCTCCTCGAGATCCATGTCGGCAAGCGACGGGATCCGCTTCAGGTAGGGCAGCGGCGGCATGTTCATGATCGACAGGCACGGCAGCTTCGCCGCGGCGATCTTGACCATGAGAACGCGGACCGTGTGGTTGGTGTATTGCGGCTCCTGCATTGCCAGGCCGACCATGTCGTAGCGCGAGAGGTCGACATTGCCCGGCGTCACCGCGTCGAGCTTGCCGGGCAGGTCGCGCGAGAAGATCGCCCGGTGCACCGCCTCGTCACGCAGCTTGATGCGCACCTCGGTACCGTCACGGTTGATCAGCTCAGCGGTCTTGGCGCGGCAGACCAGGGACACGTTATGGCCCGCCATCAGCAGCTTCGTGCCCAGCAGGGAACCGTAGGAAGCCCCGAGAATCAGGATGTTACGCGCCATATTCCGTCCCTTTGAAAATGTGTGGGATTTTTGAGCCCCGGCCGTCATCCGCGGGCGAGTTGCCGGCATGTAAAGCGAAGTCCGCGGGGATGGCAACTGGGATAATGCATACAAGGCGGAAGGCGGACTGCCGGGCGGGCGCGGGTGATCGGTCGCCCGGATGGAGCGCAGCCCGATCCGGGACCGCTCGTCCGGCGCCCACGCCTTTCCCGGATTGCGCGGAGCCTGTCATCGGGCGGCGCTTCGCGTCGACCCGTTGGCTCCATCCGGGCGACGGGGCTCTCGTTGCCCGACGGGCAAAACACCCGAGAGGGCGTCAAGCCGCGCGGGCGAAAATACCGAAATTCGGAATTGGCGCATATGCTGCCCATCCCGGCTCACCAAGAGGGGCGATCTTGTGTCGTCACTGTCGCGAGCCGGGTTGCGGTGGACGCGGCAGCGTTGGGCGCGAGAAGTGCGGGTAGGGCGGATTGCTCTCCGTGAGCCCAAGACTTCGTGCCGGATGAGCGGCGCTGTCAGGTTCGTCTCGTCTGTAAGTTTCCGGCTCCGTCGACAGGGCTGGAAAAACTGCGGCGAAATGGCGGGCCGTGCGTACGGCAAAACCGTGTGGTCCTGGCCGTCGTTGCTACGGTCAAGTGCTTTGCGAATGCGGCAGTCGCGTCAACCGGCGCGGTGTCGGTGACTTTCGCAAGCGTGAGGGAGGCCAGAAGGAACTCGGCTCCCGGGAGAGCACGGCATAAGCCGTCCAACCATCGCGCAGGGAAGGCCGAGTGATTGGCACCACCTGTATGCTGCTGTGCGGTTTCCTTGCGCTACCTTTCGCGCAGCGGACCGCGGGTGCGAGGTCAGCACCCGGCCTTCCCTGCGCCCTCTTGGCTTCGAGGGTGGAGAGATCAAGCAAAGCTCGGGCGAGATGCGCCGCGAGAAGGCGATGGTGCGTCTGCGACCAGGCACTCGCTGTCGTCGCCCGGCTTGACCGGACGATCCAGCATTCCAGAGACGGCTGTGATTGAGCCGAGAGGCCGCGGCGTACTGGATTCCCCGCTTGCCGCCTACGCTAAAGCTTCGGCGGCCCTGGACCTCAGCCCCGGCGAAGCCTTGGCGTAGCCGGGTCGCGGGGAATGACAGTGGTACCTGGAGGACGACGGCGATGCCTCCTACTCCGTCATTGCTTTGCTGCGCTCGCAATAACGTTGCGGAGGGAGTGTGCGCCACTATGTTCCCGTGCCTGGTCAGCGCATCCGGGAGACCGGAGGAAACGAGTGTTTCAAAGAACGATACCGCTGAGAAACTTTACGCAAGCGCCGGCGATCGCATCCGCCCGAAACTTGCGCGTTCCATCACGTCGCGAACTCCCGCCTCATCCCTGGCTCGCCATGCGCGCGCGGTCGAGATGCCCCTCGATCTTCGGGCGGTCGCGGGTGCGCTCGAAGCTGGTGCAGAGGAGCTCGGTCTCCTCGAGGGAAACCGGGGCGCGGTACAGCCGGCACATGAATTCGGCGCTCGCGCGTCCCTTGCCCGTGCCGGGACTGCGTTCGGCGAGAAACATGCAGTCGCGGCAGATGCTGGCATCGAGCCGCTGATGGGCCGCGTCGAGATGATTGAGGATCTCGCGCAGCGAGTCGCGCAGCCTGACGCATTCGTCGGTGCCGAGAGACGTGACCGCGTTCACCACGTGATTGATCGGGTCGTGCTGGCTCAGGCATTTCTCGCCTTGCGCGGTGACGTGCAGCACGACGGACCGCTTGTCCTCGTGCGACGGCTTTCGCACCAGGAAGGACTTGGCTTCCAGCGTCTTCACGATCTGCGATGCCGTGGCCCGGGTCGCGCCGATGAAGCCGGCCAGCGCGGACGGCGTGCGCGAGAACCTGTTGGCGCGGTGAAGAAAGCGCAGCGCCATCCATTCCCGGTCGCGCAACCCGTGCTGATTGCCTTCGAAATACCAGGCTCTGGCCGCCTGAACCAGCAGCTCGACGGCCTCGCGTGCCAACGGCATAAATTCCTACCTTGCCCCGGATATCACGTCTGCGGCGCCCCGGAGCCGCCTTCCGTCGTTGCGCACCAGTCCTTCGCGAGAAGCCGTACCAACCACAACATCCGACACATGCGCAGAGCCAGGCTCTCGCGCGAAAGCACGGACTGTTCTGCCGCCGAACTCGACAGATGGACCCTGCGAGATACGGCGCGAGAAGCTGTGTCGATGATGGTGTGCCAATCGTGGCGTCGTCGAACGAAAGCCCGAGTTGCCGTCACAGCCGGACGATGGATCGGTATTGTTCAACCGTAGCCCCTGAAGTTCAAGTCACACGCAGACGTTTCTTGTATTCCATCGAAACGATGAATGAGCTTCTCAACAAAATCAAGTAGAGACGCTCCCGAAGACTGGCTGTCGCTCGAAGCGATTGTAACGTTCAAGACAATCTCGTTCGTCAGGACACATGATGGTGATCGTAATACGCAGTGTAACAAGCTACTTGCACGCAAATGTGCGACGGTTTGATTGCACGCCTGTTGCTGTCCGCCGTTGATGCAAATTGATGGAAGCTTGTGCATGACGGTGACGCGCAGCGGCGCGTCATCCACAACTTGCGCGATCCGTCACAGAATCGGCAATGGAACTCGTAGGGATTGCACGCAGCGGTTGTTGTGATAATGACAGCGAGACGGGTTCGCCGGATCGCTTTCGCCTCGGCGGCGCGATCTCCACCGAACGGCCGATGCTAGCGCGCGACGGAAAGCGGCAGTCGGCGACGGGTGCGCATGCGCCGGAGGCGCAGCGGTATGCGTGATCGACTGTCGCGATAATGAGCAGGACGACGACGACGGGCGCGCCGGCCGCGCCCGGCTAGTCGCCCTTGAGCATGTCTCGCAGCTCGCGGAATGGATCGGCGCTCGGCCCTGCCGAGGCGTCCTGCCGCATGGCGCTGTAGATCTTCGGAACCATGTCGACGGCCTGGTCGAGACCCGAATCACGCCCCGTCTGATATCCGCCCATCAGGCGAAGATCGCGCGTGTCCTCGTATTTGGCGATCATGGTGCGCAGCTTGCTCACCAATTCGCGCTCCTCGGGGTCCCAGACGTTGTGGGCGAGGCGGGAGACCGAGGCCAGAACGTCGACGGCGGGATAGCGCGCCTGGTCGGCGATGTGCCTGGAGAGCACGATGTGGCCGTCGAGGGTGCTGCGGATGGTGTCGGCGATCGGCTCGTTGTGATCGTCGCCGTCGACCAGCACGGAGAAAATGCCTGTTATCGTCCCGGATCCCTCCTCGCCGGGGCCGGCGCGCTCCAGCAGGCGGGGCAGGTCGGTGAAGACCGTCGGTGCGTAACCGCGTGCGACCGCAGGCTCTCCGGCGGCGAGGGCGACCTCGCGGGCGGCATGGGCAAAACGGGTGATCGAATCGACCACCAGCAGGACCGATTCGCCCCGGTCGCGGAAATATTCGGCGACCGCCATGGCGGTCTTCGGTGCCAGCCGCCGCATCATCGGGCTTTCATCTCCCGTCGATACGATGGTGATGGCGCGGCTGCGGTTGGCGCCGAGCACGTCCTCGATGAATTCGCGCACCTCGCGGCCGCGTTCGCCGACGAGCGCCAGCACGACGGTGTCAAAGCCCTGGCTGCGGGCCAGCATCGCCAGCAGCGTCGATTTGCCGACACCGGAGCCGGCAAAGATGCCGACGCGCTGGCCGGCGCAGATCGGGGCGAACAGGTCGATGACGCGCACGCCGGTGTGCAGCGGCTTGTGGACGCGCGCCCGCTTCATGGCCGCCGGCGCCTCGGCTTCCGCCGAGACGGTGCGCGATCCCGGGGTGAGGGGACCTTGTCCGTCGAGCGGCGCGCCGAGCGCGTTGATGACGCGGCCCTTCCAGCTCGGATCGGGCGCGAAGGACAGTGGCGGCATCCGGTAGGCGACCGAGCCGAGGCCGCCGGCGAACTGCCGGTCGAACGGCTTGGCGATGATGCCCTCGCTGTCGATCCGCACCACCTCGCCGATCTGGGGCTTGCCGCCGGAGTTGACGCCGATCAATTCACCAAGCCTGACGAAGCGCGACAGGCCGGAGACGCGGAAATGCGTCGGAGCGATCTCGGAGATCGCGCCGCTGACGCTGGCCAGGGGAGTGCTCTGCTGAAGCTCCAGCAGCGCCCACTCGAGTTGCCGAAGAGCGTTCAAGGAAACCGTCCACCCTCAATGCGCATGTAGCGCAGTCTATTTGCCCGGCTCGCCCAGCGTCCGGATTGCGTTCTGGAGCGAGCTCTCGGTGCCCTCGATCATCGAATTGGTGCCGTCGAAGGCGCGCGAAGCCGCGATCAGCTTGGTCAATTCCATCATCGGATTGGCGCTGGAGCCCTCGACATAGCCCTGCTTGAAGCCGTCGCGGGAGAAATCGGCGATGGCGGTCGCGGGCCGGTCCGGCGTGACGCCGGAATTGCCGTAGCGCTCGAGATTGGCATCGGCGGGAATGTTGAACAGGCCGATGGAGCCGATCTCGTTGTTGTCCTGGGTGATCGCGCCGCTGCGGGCGATCGCGATCGGTCCGCCGTTCGGGTCGAGCGTGATCTGCGCGCCGCCGGCATCGATCACGGGGAAGCCGGACACGGTCTGAAGGTCGCCGTTGGGGGCGAGCTGGAGGCGGCCGTCCCGCGTATAGACCGTGCCGTTCGGGCCGGCGAAGGCGATCCAGCCCTGTCCGACCACGGCGACGTCGAGCGGGTTGCCGCTCTCGGTGATGCTGCCCATCTCGCGCGAGATGATGTTGTCGCCGGGCGAGGAGAAGGCGACCGGGTTCGCGCCGGCCTTCGACAGCACGGTCTCGAACTTTACGACGTCGGTGCGGAAAGCCGCCGTGTTGACGTTGGCGACGTTGTTGGCGATCGTCTGGAGGCGCTTTTCGAGGGCGACCTGCGCCGACAATCCCACATAGAGGGCCGATTGCATGACTTACTTTCCGAACCGGATGGACTGAAGCTTCGCGAGCATGTCGGTATCCAGGCCGGCCATCGACGACGCGCCGCCGATCAGGACCAGCGCGGAGTTGGTCGAGTTGCCATTGTTGATGTCGTTCTGGGCCTGGGTCGCATCCCACATCGCGGCGAAGCGCTGCACGAACTTGGTGACCTTGGCCGGGTCCTGGAAATCGGTGAGGTCGATCTTGCTCGTGATCAACTTGGCCTGGGCGTCGATGTTTGCCGCGCTGATGGTCGACGGCAGGCCAAGCGCGGTCTGGACCACCTGCGTCATCGCCTTGTCGGCGAGGATCTGGTAGGAGGTGCTGATGGTGGAGGCCTTGCGGGTGAAATAGAGCGCCAGCCGCAGACCCTCGTTCTGGTCGCCGGCCTTCTCCTCCATCGTCTGCGTGACGTATTGGGTCGCCGTACCGGTCGTGGCGGCGGCGGTCTGGGTCGCTTTGTCGCCGAGGGCGGCGAAATTGAAGGCGGCGGCGAACTGCCGGTAGCGGGTGTCGGTCAGCTTGTTGGCGAAGCTCTTGGAGTCGGAGACACCCTCGGTCAGCACCTTGCGCATGAACGCCTTGGCATAGGTCATGTCGCTGAGACCAAAGGCCTTCATCGCGTAGGAGTAGAGGCGATAGTCCTTCAGGAAGTCGTCGATCGTCTTCACATTGCCGATATGGCTGAGAAAATAATCGGTGTCGCGGCTGACGTCCGGCTGGGCCGCGACCTGCGTCAGCGATTTACCCATGTCCTTGGTCAGTCTGGTGTAGTCCGCGATCGTGGATAGCATGGCACGCGCCCCTCTGGCCGCCGTTGCGACTTCGTCTCAAGCTGCCGCCAATTGCTTGCGCGGGGCTGGCGACCACGAAGCCAGCCTCGCGCAAGCGTCGCCGACTAGATATTCCCGATGGGATCGGCGATGGAGTGGCGCGTTGCTCAGTTTCGTGGGGATTTTCATCACGGTAGCGGCACTGCTCGGCGGATTTGCCGCCATGGGCGGGCATCTGGCCGTGCTCATGCAGCCGTGGGAATTCGTGATCATCCTGGGCACCGCGATCGGCACCTTCATCGTCGCCAATCCGTGGAAAACGGTCGTTGATACCGGCGTGGCCTGCATGCAGGCCATCACCGGCGCGGTGCCGAGCGAGCGCTATTACCTCGATCTGCTCGGGGCGCTCCATGCCCTGATGCGGGAGCTCCGGGGCAAGGGCCGCAACGAGGTCGAGGCGCATATCGACGATCCCGCGTCCTCGGAGATCTTCAAGGCGTTCCCGAGCGTCCTCGGTGATCCGCCGTTGCTGCAGTTCATCTGCGACTATGTCCGCCTCATCATCATGGGCAATGCGCGCACGCACGAGATTGAAGCGCTGATGGACGAAGAGATCCACACCATCGTGAAGGCCAAGCTGGCGCCCTACAATTCGATGGTGGTCGTGTCCGAGGCGCTGCCGGCGCTCGGCATCGTCGCCGCCGTGCTCGGCGTCATCAAGGCCATGGGCGCGCTCGACCAGTCGCCGAAGCTCCTTGGCGGCTTCATCGGCGCGGCGCTCGTCGGCACCTTCGCCGGCATCTTCCTGTCCTACGGCGTCCTCTCGCCCTTCGCGATCAAGATCAAGATGACGCGAGAGAAGCGCTGCCGGCCCTATATCATCGTCAAGCAGACGCTGCTGGCGTTCATGAACGGCGCCATGCCGCAGATCGCAGTCGAGCACGGTCGCAAGATGATCGCGAGTGGCGAGCGGCCGTCGATCGACGTGGTCGAGAACGAGACGATTGCAGGTCCCAAGGCCGTCGCGACCGAGACTGAACCGAAGGCTGCCCGCGCATGATGACGGAAGACCTCGACGTCGATCAGCGGAAGCAGTTGCCGAACTACCTGCTGGACGCCGCCGGCATATCGATCGAACGCATGCCGATGCTCAATGTGATCTTCGATCGCATGGCGGCGTCGTGCACCGACAGCCTGCAGCCGATGGCCGGAACGCCGTGCTACTTCTCCGTCAACGGCATCACCAACGACCCGCTCGGCGACATCATCAAGGACTATGAGGGCAACGCGGTTGCCGCCGTGCTCTATGCCGAGCAGTGGGACTCGCGCGTCATCATCATGCTGGATCGCGACTTCGTATTCACCATGGTCGAGGCGATGTTCGGCTCCGACGGCGCCGAACCGCCGCTCGACGTCGAACGCACCTTCTCGAACATCGAGATCCGGCTGGTCCAGGCACTGTTTGAGCGGTTCGCCAAGGCGCTGCAGGGCGCCTTCGCCGGCACCTCCAATGTCACCTTCCGTGTCGAGCGAGTCGAGACGGCGATGGCGTCGCTCGCGATTGGGCGCGCCAGCAATATGTCGATCTGCGCGAACATGATGGTGCAGGCGCTCTATCGCGGCGGCCAGATGTTCCTGATCATTCCGCACTCCGCGCTCAATCCGCTCAGGCAGAAGCTCGCCCACGTCGTCGTCAGCGACGGCCGCGCGGCTGATCCGCGCTGGCGCGAGCAGATGGAGAGCGAGGTTCACCGTACCGAAGTGACGCTGAGCGCGGTGCTCGACGAGAAGATGATTTCCCTCGAGGACGTCGTGCAATTCAAGGTGGGGCAGGTTCTGGAGCTCGAGGCCACGCCACGCACGCTGGCCCGGCTCGAGAGCAACAACCAGGTGCTGTTCTGGTGTCAGATCGGCCAGCTCGATGGCTATTACGCCATGCAGGTGGCGGATCCCGTCGATCAGAAGCGGGAGTTCGTCGATGATATCCTATCTCGTTGATGCCGTGCTGCTGATCGCGCTGGCGTTCACCAGCATGAGGGTGACCCGGATGCACCGCGAATTGGCGCGGCTGCGCAGTTACCAGGGCGAGTTCTCGACCATCGTCCACGAGACGGCGGGCGCCTTCGACACCGTCATCACCGCCGCGCATGATTCCACTGCAAATCTCGGCCGGCTCGCCAATGTGCTGAGCACGAAGATAGATCAGGCCCACGAGGCGATTGCGGCGCTCGACGCGCGGAGCGGGCTCCAACCGGCCTCAACCGTGAGCGGCGCCGAGGCGAACAAGCATTGAATTCGGGACTTGCAGAACACGTGCGATCGGACCGTCGCGGCGCTCCGGGAGCGGAAATACCAAGAGGCGATACCAAATGGCGCAATCTTTCGACTATGAGTCTGCATCGGCATCGGGAGAGACCGATGCGTCTCCGCTGGAGCGGCTGGCGGAGATCGCCGCGCGCACGGCGGAGGAAACCGGCAAATTCGCCAATGTCGATGCCATCCTGCGCATTCCCGTCACGATGCAGGTGGTGCTGGGATCAGCGACCATTCCGGTCGCGAACCTGATGAAGCTCGGCCGCGGCGCGGTGGTTCCACTCGATCACCGCGTCGGCGAGCCCGTCGACGTCGTGGTCAATGGCCGCGTCGTTGCCCGCGGCGAAGTGGTCGTCGTCGAAGAGGACAATTCCCGCTTCGGCGTCTCGCTCACAGAGATCGTCGGACCGCTGGGGCAGGGTGATACCTGATCATGGCGGCACAGGTCGGCGTCGCTCCTATCAAGCAGCGAGGCGTTGCCACGCTAGGCGGAACGGAAAAGGTCGCGGCACTCCTGCTGGCCATGGGCCGGCAGGCGGCCGCGAGCGTGCTCTCGCAGTTCGAGCCGCAGGATATCCGCATCGTCACCAAGGCCGCGGCCGAGCTGCGGCCGATCACCGCGCAGGAGCTCGAGTCGATCGTCGAGGAGTTCGCTCAGCAGTTCTCGATGGGCGCCAACATTCTCGGCACCATCGGCGGTCTCGAAGCCGTGCTGGGCGACGTGCTGCCGGCCGACCAGGTCTCGGCAATCATGTCGGACCTGCTCGGCAATTCGAGCCGGTCGGTGTGGGACCGCGTCTCGTCGGTGTCGGAAAACTCGCTGGCGACGTACCTCTCCAAGGAGCATCCGCAAACCGCGGCGCTGATCCTGTCCAAGGTCAAGCCGTCCTGCGCCGCCAAGGTGATGAGCCAGCTGCCGTCGAGCCTGCGCAATGAGCTGATGCGGCGCGTCCTCAGCCTCAAGCCGATCGTCGACGACGCCATGAAAGTCCTCGAGAAGACCTTGCACGAGGACCTGACGCTCAATTTCGCCCGCAACCTCGGCGCCGACACCTACGCGCGCGTCGCGGACATCATCAACAAGATGGAGCGCGGCCATATCGAAGACATGCTGAAGAGCTTGTCGGAGAAGCGTCCGAAGTCGGCCGAAGTTCTGAAGGAACTGCTGTTCACCTTCGACGACGTGGTCAATTTGACCCCGAAGGCGCGCACCATGATCTTCGACCAGGTGCCGACCGATCGCATCGTTATCGCGCTGAAAGGCACGGACAAGCATTTCCGCGAACTCATCCTGTCCTCGGTTGCCTCGCGCGTCCGCCGCGTCGTCGAGCACGAACTCGCCATCGGCGAGCCGTCGAACCAGCGCGATGTGCTGGAGGCGCGTCGCGTCATCACCGACCTTGCACTCGACCTGGCGGAAAAGGGCGAAATCGAGCTCAACCCCGAGCAGGAGGACGAGCTGGTCTTCCGCTGACCGCTGAACGGGCATGGCAGAAACATCCGATCAGGAGAGCAAGACAGAAGAGCCGACCGAGAAGAAAGTCCGCGATTCGCTCGAACAGGGCAAAATCCCGGTCTCTCGGGAGGCTTCTATCTTCGCCTCGATGGCCGCGCTGATGGTGATCCAGGCGTTCCTGATCGGCCAGGGCGTACAGCAATTGACGCCGACGCTGAAGAGCCTGCTCGACGATCCCGAAGGCTTCCCTCTCAGCAACGGCGCGGACGCGCGCAACCTGCTCACGGTGGTGGGCCTCGAGGCGTTGCGATTCCTGGTGCCGCTGGTCGTCACCCTGGCGGTGTTCGGCCTCGCCGCATCGTTGCTGCAGAATGCGCCGCGCCTGGTGCTGGAGCGCATCAAGCCGCAGCTGTCGCGAATCTCCCCGATCAGCGGCTGGAGCCGGCTGTTCGGAACGCAGGGCCTCGTCGAATTCGCCAAGTCGCTGTTCAAGCTCGTCTCGGTGACGGTCGTCGTCGTGTTCGTGCTGCGCTCGTCCGAAGCCAGGGCGTTCGAGGCGATGTACACGGATCCGGTCGCGCTGCCGGAGATGATTCTCAACATCGCGATGCGGATCGTCTCGGCGATCTGCATCGCCACCATCGTCTTGGTCGCGATCGATCTCGCCTGGGCGCGCTTCCACTGGCGGCGCGAGCTGCGCATGACCAAGCAGGAGATCAAGGACGAACACAAGCAGGCGGAAGGCGATCCTCTGATCAAGGCGCGCCTGCGCTCGCTGGCGCGCGACCGGTCGCGCCAACGCATGATCGCGTCCGCCTCGCGCGCGACGCTGGTGATCGCGAACCCGACGCACTTCGCGATCGCCCTGCGCTACAAGCGCGAGGAAAATGCAGCGCCCATGGTCGTCGCCAAGGGCATGGACGTGATCGCGCTGAAGATCCGCGAAGTCGCGGAGCAGAACCGGATCCCGGTGATCGAGAACAAGGCGCTGGCGCGCGCGCTCTATGAGGCGGTTCAGGTCGACCAGGTGATTCCGGCGGAATTCTTCCGGCCGGTCGCCGAGATCATCTACTTCCTGCAGTCCAAGCAGGCGCCGCGGACCGAGAAGGTTCAGTAGATTTCCGAGCATAGCGTCGGCTGCATCAGCCTGACGAAAGCTTGCGGCCCTAAACTTAATCTTAAGAAATCAGCATGGGGCCGTCGTGGGACCGCTTTATCTCTTCGAACTCGCATCGTCGCAGGCGCGGTACCTCGAGCTCCGCCAGTCGACCATCGCGACCAACGTCGCCAACGCCAATACGCCGGGCTTCAAGGCGCGCGACGTCGAGCCCTTCAACAAGGTGCTCGACGCCACGCCGGTCAGGCTCGCGACGACGTCGCCCTCGCACATGCAATTGTCCGCGGCCGAGACCGATACGCGGAAGACCGCGAAGAAGGACAGCTGGGAAGTGGTTCACTCCGGCAACTCCGTCAGCCTCGAGCAGGAAATGATCAAGGGCAGCGACGTCAGTCGCGACTACTCGATGAACTCGGCGGTCGTGCGGTCGTTCCACCGCATGCTGCTGTCGAGCGCGAAGAGCTGAGGTGAATTGACATGCTGGACTCACTGCAAGCGTCATTGACAGTCGCGAGCTCCGGGCTCGAAGCGCAGTCGACGCGCATGCGCATCGTTTCGGAAAACCTTGCCAACGCGACCTCGACGGGGCGCACGGCCGGCGCCGATCCGTATCAGCGCAAGACCATCACCTTCGATGCCGCCATGGACCGCGCCTCGGGCGCGCAGCTTGCGAAGGTCAAGGAGATCGGGGTCGACACCACGCCGTACCGCGTGGAGTACGAGCCGGGACATCCCGCCGCCGACAAGGCCGGTTACGTCAAGCTGCCGAACGTCAACATGATGATCGAGATGGCCGACATGCGGGAAGTCAACCGATCCTATGAAGCCAATCTCCAGGTCGTGAAACAGGTGCGGTCGATGCTGGGCATGACCATCGACCTGCTGAGGAGCTGACAATGCTTGAGGCAATTTCATCCACCGCGATTTCCGCCGGGCAAGCGGCGAGCCGCGCGACCGAGACGCAGGCCATCGCGCCGGCGGCACCGACCGCCATTCAGTCCACCGACGATGTCGGATTCGAATCGGTGATGAAGCAGGTGACGACGGACGCGATCGGGACGCTGAAGGCGGGCGAAGCGGCGTCGATCTCGGCGATGCAGGGCAAGGAATCGACCCGGAAGGTCGTGGAGGCGCTGATGTCGGCCGAGCAGGCCTTGCAGACCGCGGTCGCGGTTCGCGACAAGATCGTGCAGGCCTACCAAGAAGTCGTCCGGATGTCGATTTGATCTGAGGGAATGAAGCTGTGAAATCGCTCGCCATTGCGGCCACGGGCATGAACGCCCAGCAGACCAACATCGAAGTCATCGCGAACAACATCGCCAACATCAATTCGACGTCGTACAAGCGTGCGCGCGCGGAATTCACCGATCTGTTCTACCAGATGGACCGCATGCAGGGCGTCGCGAACGTCAATGGCTCCTCGCCGATCCCGGAAGGCTCCAATCTCGGCCTCGGCGTCAAGTCGACGGCCATCCGCAAGCTGCACATCCAGGGCGCGCTCACGCAGACCGGCAACCCCTACGACCTCGCGATCAACGGCCGCGGCTGGTTTCAGGTGCTCGGCCCGAACAACGAGGTGCAATACACCCGCGCCGGCTCGTTCAGCCCCAACGCCAACGGCCAGCTCGTCACCACCGACGGCTATCTGCTGGATCCCGCAATCACGATACCGCAGGGAACGGTTCAGGTCGTCGTCAACCAGACCGGACAGGTGTTTGCCAAGCTGGATACGGAAGTGAACCCGCGGCAGATCGGCCAGCTCAACCTCGCCAATTTCGCCAACGAAGCGGGCCTCGAGCCGCTCGGCAGCAACCTCTATCGCGAGACCACGGCGTCCGGCACGCCGGTCGTCGGACTGCCGGGCGATTCCGGATACGGCAAGCTCAACCAGCAATATCTCGAAGCCTCGAACGTCGACCCGGTCAAGGAAATCACCGAGTTGATCTCGGCGCAGCGCGCCTACGAAATGAACGCCAAGGTCATCCAGGCCTCGGATGAAATGGCCCAGACGGTCTCGAAGGGCATGCGCTAGTTCCGGTGTTCTCGATGTCGAACAGGGTGGGCTTGATGGTGCGCGGGTTGGCCGCCGTGCTGCTGGTTCTCGTCTCGGCGCGCCTCGCTGCGGCCGAGGAGAAGCGGCTTCCCGTGCCGGCCGTGTCGATCCGCGCCGGCGAGCTGATCCGGGACGACATGATCACGGAACGTGCCTTCGCGCCGAATGTGCTCGGCGTTGCCATGTTCATCGAAGGACGCCAGATCCTGGTCGGACGCATGGCACGGCGCGCGCTGCTGCCGGGCCAGCCGATTCCGACCAATTCGGTGGAGGATCCCTGGACGATTGCCCGCGGCGCCATGGTCAAGGTCGTGGTGGAAGACAGCGGCCTGTCGATCGTCACCTACGGCGCGGCGATGCAGTCGGGCGCGACCGGCGCGCTCATCCCGGTGCGAAACACCGACACCGGCGTGATCATCAGAGGCGTCGTCCAGCCGGACGGCACCGTCAAGGTCGTGGATGGATCATGACCAGATTCCTGCTTGCGCTCATCCTGCTCGTTTCCGCCGCCAGCGCCCAGGCGGCCGTCCGCATCAAGGACATCGCGGACATCAAGGGATTGCGCGAAAACCAGATCGTCGGTTACGGCCTCGTCATCGGCCTGAACGGCACCGGCGACACGCTCCGCAACGCTCCGTTCACGGAGCAGTCCCTGCAATCGATGCTCGAGAACATGGGCATCAACGTCAGGAACGAAACCACGAGCACCAACAATCCCCCGCGTCCGACGACGCTGCGCACACGCAACGTCGCAGCCGTCATGGTGACCGCGGATTTGGCGCCCTCGATCGGGGCGGGCGAGCGCATGGACGTGACCGTATCGTCGCTCGGCGATGCGACCTCGCTGCTCGGCGGCACGCTGGTGATGACGTCGCTGCGGGCGGCGGACGGCGCGGTCTATGCGGTGGCGCAAGGCGCGGTCACGGTCGCCGGTTACAGTGTGGGAGGGCAGGCACAGAACGTCAGCCAGGGCACGCCGACGGCGGGCCGCATCCCGAACGGTGCGCTGGTCGAGCGCGAGGTGCAGGGAAGCCTCCACGAGATGGAGTTCCTGGTGCTGGAGCTCAAGAACCCTGATTTCGTCACCGCGACACGCATTCTCGACGCCATCAACGGTTACGCCGGTGGCCGCTACCGCGCGCAGATCGCCTTCGAGCGCGACTACCGCACCATCGTGCTGTCGAAGCCGCGCCATATCGGCCCCGTCCGCTTCCTCGCCGAAATCGGCGAGTTGACGGTCGAGCCGGACACGCCGGCGCGAGTGGTGATCAACGAGCGGACCGGTACGGTGGTGATCGGGCGCGACGTGCGCATATCGACCGTCGCCGTGACGCATGGCAACCTGACGGTTCGTGTCACCGAGCTTCCCGTGGTGTCGCAGCCGGCGCCGTTCTCGCGAGGGCAGACGGTGGTCGTTCCCCAGACGGTGGTCGAGGCCAACGAGGCCGGATCGCAGGTGGCGATCCTGAGCGGCGTCGACCTCCAGCGCCTGGTGCGCGGGCTGAACCAGATCGGCTTGAAGCCGTCGGGCATCATCGCGATCCTCCAGGCGATCAAAACGGCCGGCGCACTCCAGGCCGACGTCATCGTGCAATGATGCACAAGCGTCGTGCAAGCTTGGTCGCTCAATGCTCAGGTCTCGACCGAGAATCGCACGCGGCCCGATGCTGAAGCTGGATCACAAAGCCAAACTCCTCCTCCTGGTCGCGGCCTGCGCGCTCGGATGCGCTTCGCCCGTTCTGGCGCTGGATGAGGCCAAGCCGTCGAAGCCGCTCAACCTGCTGTCGTTCGCGCGTGCCCGCGCGCCCGGACCGCAGAAGCCGTATCCGGCGGCCTCGTCGATACCGGGCGACAATGCGTCGTTCCGGGCGACGGCGTGGGCCGCCGAAGATTCCGGACCTGCGATCACGGGGGCCGTGCCGGCTCCCGAGAAGCCCGCGCCAGCGCCCGCAGTCGCGCCCGCGCGCCCGGCCAAGCCGGGCAGCGTCACGGCGCCGCCGAAGCCCGCACCGGCACAGGCTGCCGTACCTGCGGACAATGAGGTCGCCCTGTTCTGCAGCAATGTCGCCGACCCCGCCGTCGATGCGCGGCTGGCCTGGCAGCTCAGGGAGCTGGAGAAGGCCGAGACCCAGCTCCGGGAGCGGATCGCCGAGGTCGAGGCCAAGCGCGCCGAATACGAGAAGTGGATGGCGCTGCGTGACGACTTCCTGAAGAAGGCCGAAGCCAGCGTCGTCGAGATCTATTCGCGCATGAAGCCGGATGCCGCGGCGACCCAGATCGCCGGGATGGCGGACGAGACCGCCGCCGCCGTGCTTGCAAAACTCAGTCCGAGGAGCTCGAGCGCGATCTTCAACGAGATGGAGACGGCACGCGCGGCGCACCTTGCCGATCTGCTCGGCGGAATGCGTCGCGTGGATGACGGAAAGACCAAATAGATGAAGAATCTGATCCTCATCCTGCCGCTCCTGATGCTGACCGGGTGCATCGGCGATCCCGCGGAAGTGCTGACCGGTCCGCGACTGTCGCCGGTCGGCACCGGCCTGAGGACACAGGCCGATCCGATTCCGGTGACGCCCCGCATGCGTACGCCCGTCAGCTATCGCTCGACCTGGGACGACGGCACGGATCTCTATCGCGATCCCCGTGCCCGGCGCACCGGCGACGTCGTGACCGTCATCATCTCGATGCAGGACAAGGCCAAGCTCGACAACAAGACCGATCGTTCGCGCGATTCGCAAATCAAGTTCGGGCTGGATTGGCTGATGGACGTCGCCGGATGGCAGGACAAGGGCTCGACCAGCGCCAATCTGAACACCAACACCCAGATCAAGGGGAACGGTCAGATCGATCGTACCGAAGACATCAAGCTGTCGATTGCCGCCATCGTCACCGACGTGTTGCCCAACGGCAATATGATGATCAGCGGCTCGCAGGAGTTCAAGGTCAATACCGAGATGCGCGTGCTCAACGTCGGCGGCATCGTGCGTCCGCGCGATATCTCGCGCACCAACACGATCTCCTACGAGAAGATCGCTGAGGCACGCGTGGCTTATGGCGGTCGCGGAAATCTGTCTGACGTGCAGCAGCCTGGATGGGGACATCGGATCTATGACGCCGTGGCACCATTCTGAGAATCGCGCCGACCGCGCCGCGCCGCGAGGGCAGGGGACGTGATGCGCCTGATTGCGGCCATTGTGGTGCTGACCCTGATCGCGATCGGTGCGGGCGCGGTTGCCGGCCTGCAGCTGTTCGCGGCCGCGGAGCGCGCCGCCGACGCGAAGAAGAGCGCCACGCCGCCGCCCCTTGCCACGAGCTACGCCGGCAGTGCACGGCTGAGAAAGCTGTCCCCGATCGTGACCAATCTCGCCGCGCCGGCCAACAACTGGGCCCGTGTCGAAGCCTCCATGGTGACCGAGAGCATGAGCGACGAGGATGCCGGCATCCTGGCCGCCCATATCAGCGAGGACATCGTGACCTATCTGCGGTCGGCATCGGTTGGCCAGTTCGAGGGATCGCGGGGTCTTCAGCATCTGCGCGACGACCTGACGGAGCGCGCCAATATCCGCTCGTCGGGCAAGATCCGCGAATTGATCATTGAGACCTTGGTGATTCAGTGAGAGTGAGAGTCCTGCTGCTCGCGTTGGTTCTGGTCGTGCTGCCCGAGGTGGCGCTGGCCCAGATTCCGGACCTCAACTCGCTGCTGCCGCCGGGCAACGGCTCCACCAGCGGCCGCATCATCCAGCTGATGGCGGTGATCACGGTGATGTCGGTGGCGCCGGGACTGCTGATCATGGTGACGAGCTTCACGCGATTTGCGGTGGCGCTGTCGTTCCTGCGCTCCGGTCTCGGCCTTCAGACCACGCCGGCCAATCTGGTGCTGATCAGCCTCGCGCTGTTCATGACCTTCTACGTGATGGCGCCGACCTTCGACCGCGCCTGGGAAACCGGCGTCCAGCCGCTGATGAAGAACGAGATCTCGGAGGAAGAAGCTTATCTGAAGATCACCGATCCGTTCCGCGAGTTCATGCTGGCCCATGTCCGCGACAAGGATCTCCAGACCTTCGAGGCACTCGCCGCGGAGAGCTTCCGCAAGAAGTTCGACGACAAGCGCATCGACATGCGCGTCATCATTCCGGCCTTCATGATCTCCGAGCTCAGGCGTTCGTTCGAGATCGGATTCCTCATCATCCTGCCGTTCCTGGTCATCGACATGATCGTGGCGACGCTTACCATGTCGATGGGCATGATGATGATGCCGCCGACGATCATCGCGCTGCCGTTCAAAATGCTGTTCTTCGTGTTGATCGACGGCTGGAACCTGCTGGCCTCCGGACTGGTGCGGTCGTTCTCGTAGCGACCGCGATCGCCGGCCGGTTATGGTTAGCGAAAAGTGCCGGTCTATGGTTAGCAGAGGGTAATGTTAACTATATGATATTACAGCGAAATTCAAGCCGATCTTAATCTCGGCGCAAGATTCGACGTGCTAGCAATGCGGCACGGCGGGTTGGACCCCACCCACATCAGTCCAAAGGCATGATGCCGCCCCTCCGTACCGGTGAAAGCCCGGTATGTCCCCTCGTGAAAATGTAACGCGTACATCAAAGGGACATTCGCAATGTCAAGCCTGCTTACGAACTCGACCGCCATGACCGCGCTCCAGACCCTGCGGTCTGTCAGCTCGCAACTCTCCACCACGCAGAACCGGATCTCGACCGGCCAGCGCGTGGCCACCGCTTCCGACAACGCCGCCTACTGGTCGATCGCAACGTCGATGCGCGCCGACAACGCCGCGCTCTCCGCCGTCTCCGACTCGCTCGGTCTGTCGGCTGCGACGGTCGACACCGAATATACCGCTCTGACCACGGTTATCGGCAACAAGGACTCCGGCCTGACCAAGCTGCAGGCGCTGCTGGTCGAAGCCAAGACCGCTGGTATCGACCGCACCAAGATCCAGGCGGACGTCACCCAGATCCAGCAGCAGATGAAGGCGACAGCCAATGCGGCGACCTTCAACGGCGTGAACTGGCTGAGCACGACCGCCACTACCCCGGCGACCGTGAACCTGGTGTCGTCGTTCTCCCGCGTCGGCAGCACGCCGACCACGGGCTCGATCACCCTGACCACCGCCAACTACTCGCTCTACACCGCGACCCAGGGCGGCTTCCTGGACAAGGTGAGCGGCGCGGCGTCGATCGACACGCTCAGCATCGCGGCGCTGACCGACTCCGCGGCTGACCAGACCACGCTCGATGGCTACATCGCGCAGGTCACGGCCGGGATCAACTCGGTGGCCTCGGCCGCCGCCGACCTCGGCGCCGTCAAGACCCGTATCTCGACCAACACGGACTTCGTGAAGTCGCTGATGGACTCGGTTGATCGCGGTATCGGCCAGCTCGTCGACGCCGACATGAACCAGGAGTCCACCCGCCTGGCGGCCCTCCAGGTCCAGCAGCAGCTCGGCGTGCAGGCGCTCTCGATCGCCAACAACAGCAGCCAGAGCATCCTGTCGCTGTTCCGCTAAGCCTTAGACCATCTGGGGAGGGCCGCGCTTCTCGCGAAGCGCGGCCCTTTCGTTTGGTGTGTTGCCGCGCGCACGCCGCAAATTCGGCTGCCCTGTTGCAGTCCGGGCACAGAGCCACAAGCCTCGCACAAGCTTCGCGCGCTATCGTCGCCGCTACGACAGGTTGGGCCTGCTTTTTCGCCGCCCAAAGGCATGACGCCGCCCTGTCGTACCGGTGCAAGCCCGGTATGTCCCCAAAAACAGTTCAATCTTCAAAGGGACATCAAAAATGGGTTCAAGTCTGCTCACCAACTCGTCTGCAATGACTGCGCTGCAGACCCTCCGCAATGTCAGCTCGCAGCTCGCGACCACGCAGAACCGGATCTCGACCGGCCAGCGCGTGGCCACTGCTTCCGACAACGCCGCCTACTGGTCGATCGCGACGTCGATGCGCGCCGACAACGCCGCGCTCTCCGCCGTCTCCGACTCGCTCGGTCTGTCGGCTGCGACCGTCGACACCGAATACACCGCTCTGACCGCGGTTGTCGGCGACAAGACCGGCGGCCTGACCAAGCTGCAGGCGCTGCTGGTCGAAGCCAAGACTGCTGGTATCGACCGCACCAAGATCCAGGCCGACATCACCCAGATCCAGCAGCAGATGAAGGGTACCGCCAATGCGGCGACCTTCAACGGCGTGAACTGGCTGAGCACGACCGCGACCACGCCGGCGACCTTCAACCTGGTGTCGTCGTTCTCGCGCGTCGGCGGCACGCCGACGATCGGGTCCATCACCCTGACGATCGCCAACTACTCGCTCTATACCGCGACCCAGGGCGGCATCCTGGACAAGGTGAGCGGCGCTGCATCGATCGACACGATCAGCATCGCGGCGCTGACCGACTCGACGGCTGACATGACCACGCTCGATGGCTACATTGCGCAGGTCACGGCCGGGATCAACTCGGTGGCCTCGGCCGCTGCCGATCTCGGCGCCGTCAAGAACCGCATCTCGACCAACACGGAGTTCGTCAAGACCCTGATGGACTCGGTGGATCGCGGTGTCGGTCAACTCGTCGATGCCGACATGAATGCGGAATCGACCCGCCTTCAGGCCTTGCAGACCCAGCAGCAGCTCGGCGTTCAGGCGCTCTCGATCGCCAACCAGAACAGCCAGAGCATCCTGTCGCTGTTCCGCGGCTAAGCCTCAAAACCATCCGGGAAGGCCGCGCTTCTCGCGAAGCGCGGCCTTTTCATTTGGCGTACGCTCGTCACGCGTCGTGACCTCCTGGCTCACGTGTTGCGGTCCAGCCACGTCGCCACAAGCCTCGCACAAACTTCGCGCGCTATCGTCGCCGCTACGACAGGTTGGGCCCGCTCTTCGGCCGCCCAAAGGCATGATGCCGCCCCGCCGTACCGGTGCAAGCCCGGTATGTCCCCAAAATCAATTCAATCCGTTTCAAAGGGACGTCAAGAATGGCCTCGAGCCTGCTTACCAACTCCGCTGCAATGACCGCGCTCCAGACCCTCCGGAGCGTCAGCTCGCAGCTCGCGACCACGCAGAACCGGATCTCGACCGGCCAGCGCGTGGCCACTGCTTCCGACAACGCCGCCTACTGGTCGATCGCGACGTCGATGCGCGCCGACAACGCCGCGCTCTCCGCCGTCTCCGACTCGCTCGGTCTGTCGGCTGCGACCGTCGACACCGAATACACCGCTCTGACCGCGGTTGTCGGCGACAAGACCGGCGGCCTGACCAAGCTGCAGGCGCTGCTGGTCGAAGCCAAGACCGCTGGTATCGACCGCACCAAGATCCAGGCCGACATCACCCAGATCCAGCAGCAGATGAAGGGTACCGCCGATGCGGCAACCTTCAACGGCGTGAACTGGCTGAGCACGACCGCCGCCACCCCGGCGACCTTCAACCTGGTGTCGTCGTTCTCGCGCGTGGGCGGCACGCCGACGATCGGGTCCATCACCCTGACGATCGCCAACTACTCGCTCTATACCGCGACCCAGACCGGTATCCTGGACAAGGTGAGCGGCCCGGCGTCGGTCAACACGATCAACATCTCCGCGCTGACCGACTCGACGGCTGACCAGACCACGCTCGATGGGTACATCACGCAGCTCACCACTGCGATCAACTCGGTGTCCTCGGCCGCCGCCGACCTCGGCGCCGTCAAGAACCGCATCTCGACCAACACGGAGTTCGTCAAGACCCTGATGGACTCGGTGGATCGCGGTGTCGGTCAACTCGTCGACGCCGACATGAATGCTGAATCGACCCGCCTTCAGGCCCTTCAGACTCAGCAGCAGCTCGGCGTTCAGGCGCTCTCGATTGCCAACCAGAACAGCCAGAGCATCCTGTCGCTGTTCAAGTAAGCTTCGGCTTTGGAAACAACCGTGCTCCCCCCGGGAGCACGGTCCCTGCCATGACCGGCGGGTGTGGCGGCACAAGATGTGCCCGTAATGGAAGTTCTTCCGACGCCAGACGTCATGCAACACGCCGCAGCCGATTGCGCTGCCATGCGCCCGTGCGCCCGCTTGTTGCTGCTGAGTTGATCGCGTCGTCCAGGACCCTTGTAAAATTGCAACGCCTCGCCCGCGAACCGACACATTCGCCTCCTCGCGCAACCTTCAGACAAGGTTGGCAGCGGAGTGTCCCATACGTTCGCATTGGTACGAGGTCACATGCTGCTCAGTCGTGCGCAGGTACAGCAACTGCTCAACAATCTGCTGGAGCTTGGGCCGCGACGCCTGATGGCCTTGGGACTGATCGGCTTTGCCGTTCTCGTCACCGTCGTCGGCGGCGCCTATTATCTGAGCCGGCCTGAGTTCGAAACGCTCTATACAGGCCTGAATCGCGAAGACGTGACGCGCATCGGCGCCGCGCTGCGCGAGCAGAATATCACATTCGACGTCAATACGGCCGGCGACGCCATCTCGGTGCGCCCGAGCCAGACCATGCAGGCGCGGATGCTGCTTGCCGAGAAGGGGCTGCCGACCAGCGCCAATTCCGGCTACGAGCTGTTCGACAAGATCGGCTCGCTCGGCCTGACCTCGTTCATGCAGGAAGTGACCAAGCTGCGGGCGCTGGAAGGCGAGATCGCGCGCACCGTGCAGTTGATGAAGGGCGTCAAGGCGGCGCGGGTGCATATCGTGATGCCGGTGCGCGGCTCGTTCCGGGCGACGCAGCAGCCGCCTTCGGCGTCGGTCGTACTGCGCACCGACGGCGCGATCGAGGCGCGCACGGCGCAGTCGATCCGCCACCTCGTCGCGGCGGCCATTCCCGGCATGAGCCGCGACAAGGTGACGGTGCTGGATGCCGATGGTTCGATGCTGCTCGCCGAAGAGGACGAAGCCAGCGCGGCCCCGACCAAGATGGCGAGCCTCCAGAAGACGGTCGGCGGGATGGTGCAGGAGAACATCCGCAAGGCGTTGACGCCATATCTCGGTCTGGACAATTTCGAGGTGAGCGTCGCGCCGCAGCTCTCCACCGACAAGCGGCAGACCAACGAGACGGTCTACGACCCGGAGAGCCGCGCCGAGCGTTCGGTCCGGAACGTGCGCGAGAAGGAATCGTCGCAGAATGCGGACCGTTCGACGCCGACCACGGTGCAGCAGAACCTGCCGGACCAGCAGGTGAATAGCGGCGGCACGAAGAATTCCAGCGAGGACAAGACCCGCCGCGAGGACGTCACCAATTTCGAGGTATCGTCCAAGACAACGACGACGGTGAGCGACGGCTATTTGGTCAAGAAACTCTTCATCGCCGTGCTGGTCAATCGCGCGCGGCTCGTCGCCGATCTCGGCGACAAGAGCAACCAGGCGATCGTCGACAGCAAGCTCGCCGAGATCAGCCAGCTCGCGGCGACGGCAGGCGGACTGGACAAGCAGCGCGGCGACCAGATCCAGGTCACGGCCGTCGACTTCATCGAAGGCTCGCGCGAACTGGCGCCGGTGCCGCCGATCAGCTTCGTCGAGATGATCAACAAGCAGCTCGGCAGCGTCATCAATGCGGTCACCATCCTGGCCGTTGCCTCGATGCTGGTCTGGTTCGGCCTTCGCCCCGCGGTCAACGGCATTCTGACGCATCGCGCAGCGCAGGAGCAGACCGAGGCGGCCGAGGCCGCCGAGCTCGAGGCTGCAACGGCCCTTGCACTGGCCGACAGTCAGGACCCCGAGCTCAACCTCGTCGAGGATCTCGAAGGCAAGATGCAGCGGACGCCGCAGAAGCGGCTGGAGCAGATCGTCCGGCTCGATCAGATGCAGGCGGCAGCAATCCTTAAAGACTGGATGCGACGCGAGGAGGCAGCATGAACGCGGCTATCGGAAAACTCCTGACGCAGTTCGACGCGAATGGGCGGGCCAAGTCTCCGCCGCCGCCTCCGCCCCCCAAGATCCAGGATGTGCTGACAAGGCCGATGGAGGTGCGGCGCGAGCCTCAGCCTCAGCCGCCGCGTCAGGTCCAATCGCAGCCGCAGCTTCAATCGCCGCTTCCGGCGCCCGAGGCGGAAGCTCCGTCGGCCAATCTTCTCGAAGATGCCTATCGTCGCGGTCACGCCGCCGGTGTCGCGGAAGGCGATGCCAGGGTCGCCGAGGAGCGCGTTCGCAGCGCGATCCGGCTCGGCGAGGAGCGGGCCAAATGGTCCGACCAGCAGGCGGCCACGATCGTGGGCGGCTTCGAGACGGCCTGCCGCGAGATCGAAACCAACATCGCAAGCTCGGTTGCGCGGATATTGCTGCCTTTCCTCGCCGACGCCGTCCGTGACAAGGCGATCGGATCGCTGGTCGAGCAGATCGCAGCGCTGACCGGCAATTCGCCGGTGCCGGTGTTCAAGATCACCGGCCCGGGCGAATTGCTCGATCTGGTGCGCTCGCAGCTCCAGACGGCCCGGCGAACCGGGATTGAATACGAAGCCGCCGACACTTTCGAGGTCCGTGTTGTCGCCGACCAGACCGTGATCGAGACGCAGATTGCGGCGTGGAGCGAACGTCTGAACGAGGCGCGCCGGTAGTCCGCCATGGAAGAAGTCAAGCACGAGCTGGTGATCATCCGCAGGCGCAGCGCCTTCGCCGAGGAGGCGCATCACGGTGGCGTCTGGAAGATCGCGTATGCGGACTTCATGACCGCGATGATGGCGTTCTTTCTGGTCATGTGGCTGCTCAATGCGCTCAACCAGGACCAGAAGCAGGTGGTCGCGAGCTATTTCAACCCGATCAAGCTCGCGGAGAACGCACCCGCTCCGAAGGGCCTCAAGGATCTCAGCAAGAAGGAGCCGACGCAGTTCGAAGGCCAGGACGGCAAGCGTCAGCCGGCCGGGCCGAACGAAGAACGTCGCGGAGACTCGCCGACGGCGGAGAAGCCTGCCTCCTTCGAAGAGAAGGTTCTGTTCCGCGATCCCTATGCGACGCTTGCCGAGATCGCCAACAGCGCGAACCAGGCCTCGGGCCAGCGCCGTGCCGGCGCGCTGACCTCCGCCGAAGAGGACGGCCTCAAGGGCGGCGATGCCTACCGCGATCCCTTCGATCCCGGCTATTGGAAGTTGACGCCGCAGACGTCCAAGGATGCGGATCACTTCGTCGACAGCGAGCCAAAGCCGAACGCGTCCGCGCGCGACAACGCGTCCGGGACAGGTCAGGGCGAGCCGCAGGCGCAACGTGCCAAGCAGGACGATGCCGGCGGAAGCGTGGCGCCGAACGCGGACGCGTCGTCTGCAAGCCTGTCGCCCCTGCTGCCGCCGGGGCCTGCGCCTTCGCAGGCTCAACGCGATGGCAGTGCCCAGGCAAATGCGCCGCAACCGGGCGCCCAGGCTGGCGCTCAAGCCAATGCCGCCGCGCAGCCACGCCCCGGCGATCAAGCGAAGAATTCCGAATCGCGCGATGCGGCACAGACCCAGCAGCCGACCGTCAAGCAACTACAGTCCGCGATCGCGGATGCACTATCGGACATCAAGGCCGGTGCGGGCCCGGTGGCCGAGGTGCGCCAGGTCGAGGAAGGCCTTCTGATCAGCCTGACCGACGATGCGAGCTTCGGGATGTTCGCGGTCGGCTCGGCCGAGCCGCGGCCTGAGCTGATTCGCGTGATCGACAAGATCGGGCCGCTACTGACGAAGCGCCAGGGCATGATCATCGTCCGCGGCCACACCGACAATCGGCCGTACAAGTCCGAGAATTACGACAATTGGCGGCTGTCGACCGCGCGCGCGCAGATGGCTTACTACATGCTGGTTCGCTCCGGTGTCGATGCGCAGCGGATCGAGCATGTCGAAGGCTACGCCGATCGGCGGCCGAAACTCACGAATGATCCTGCTGCCGCTCAGAACCGCCGGATCGAGATCCTGATCCGGGAGAAGCGCCCTTGATCAGGCCGCTCCTGCGCGCCGCGCTGCTGCTGCTGCCGTTCACGACGGTGTGCGCGTTTGCCGATCCGGCACCGTCCCCGGCATCAACCTCGGGCGAGCCCTATGAGCTCGTGCGCACCTTGCAGACGGTGCAGGATGGCATTGCCCGTGGCGACACCGCTGCGCATGGCAGCCACATCGCGCTGACCCGGCAGGTCGGCGAAAAGTTCCTCGCCGCCGATCCGGGCGTGTGGGGCAACGCGCAGAACGGCCAGGCCGTCATCATCTACTTGCTCAGCGGCGGCGGGCCGCAGGTCGTCCGAAAGCTGCCGCGCGACAAGCTGAACGTCGACGAGCGGCTGTTCAATGGTGCGCTGGCCTATGTCGAAGGCCGCCAGGACGAAGCGCGCGAACTGCTCAAGGACGTCAAGCCGCGCACGCTGCCAACAGGCCTGGGCGGACAGGTCGCGCTGGTCCAGGGCGCGCTGTTCGCGCGCGCCGAGGCATCGCTCGCGATCGAGCGCCTGGACGACGCGCGGCTGCTGTTGCCGGGCACGCTGGTGGAGGAGGCGGCACTGCGGCGCGAGATCCTGCTGGTCGGGCAGGCCGAGGATTTCGACAAGTTCGAGTTCCTGACGCTCGCCTATATCCGCCATTACCGCAACTCGGTCTATGCCGGGGACTTCTGGCAGCGCTTCGCCTCCGGCCTGACGCAATCGAGCATTGCTCTCGACGAGCGCCGCTTTGCGCGGATCGTCACTCTGCTGGAGCAGATCGACCGCGCGAGCCGCCTCAAGCTTTATCTCGTGATCGCGCGCACCGCGATGGTGCATGGACGGCTGGCGGTGACCCGGCTTGCAGGCGAGCGTGCGCTGACGCTTAGCGCCGACGCGTCGGAGGATCGCGAGCGCGCGCATTTCTTCCGCGGCGTCTCGCGGGCGCTCACTGACGAGTATGACGGCGGTGTGGCCGAGTTGAAGGCCCTCGACCGCTCGAAGTTGCCCGAGCGCGACGTTCCGTTGCTAAATGCGACGTTGCAGCTCGCACTCGATGTCCGCAAGCCGTTCGCGGGCGGATCCACCGCCGCCGCCGACAAGCCTCCGGTCACGCCGGCGCGTCTCGATCTCGCCGCGTCGACCGAGACGCTTGCACGCGCGCGGAAGCAGCTCGGCGAACTCGAACGCCTTACCAGGGATCGCCCATGACGAAGCTCAGTGGAACCTCCGGACAGGTCTTTTCGGGTCTCGCCGAAAGCCTCAACGTGCGCGGCGCATCGCGCTCGGGAAAATCCGCCGGAACGAAATCGCCGGCAGATTCGTCGTTCAACGATCTGCTGCACACCGTCTCGAATCTCGCGAAGCGGGCGCTCAACGACGAGGGCGGCAACACGAGCGCGAAGGCCGGATCGTTGCGCACGCACCTCGCGCGCCCGGCCGACAAGGACAAGACGGCGCGCGAACGCACCGAGGCCGACGACGAGTCCGAACCCATTCGCAAATCGTCCGACGAGAAAACTGAAAGATCGCCGGAGACGCAAACTCCGGTCGACCACGGCGCGAAGACCGATGTTTCGGCCCGATCGAGCATTCCGGCGGTCGTCGAACAGCAGTTCGCCGCCGTGCCGGCCGTGAAGCCGCTGCTGCAATCGCCGGCGGGCGACAAGAAGGACGCGCCTGCGCGCGACGAGCGCTCTGCCACGACGAAGCGTGAGGTCCAGGGCACCGCGAAGGTCACCTCTGCCGAGCCCGCGCCGCCCGCTGCCGCTTCAACGGGCACGCGCTCGCAGGCCGCGCCTTCGCAGGCGGCGGCAGCCGCGCAACAAGGCAGCGATGTGTCGTCGAAGCCAATGCCCGCGACGCAAGGCTTCGAGGCCGTCACGGCCAATGTCGAGCGCGCCGTCAAAGCCTCGGCGCGGGACGCATTGCCCGAAGCGACCAAGGTTACCGTGGTCCAGCAGGAGACCCATCTGCCACCGGCGCAGTTCAGCGCCCCGCAGCAAGTCGCCAACGCAGTCGTCGCCGAGCTGAAGGAATCGCCGGCTCCGACGGCGTCCACCGCCCCCGATCTCGCGACGTCGCAGACCAATGCGCCTGAGCCGCTCAAGATCCTGACGATCAATCTCGAACCGCCGGCGCTCGGCAACGTCACGGTACGCCTTCGCCTCGTCGGCTCGGAGGTTTCAGTTCACCTCGCGGCCGCGCGCAAGGACACCAGCCTGATGCTGGATCAGCAGCGCGACTCGATCCGCGATCTCATGCAGTCGGCGGGCTATGTCGCCGACGTCGCGCCCGTGCAGCACGGCTCGCTGGACGGATTCCAGAGCGGCTCCGGCCAGCCGCAGCCGCAGCTCTCCGGCCAGCAACAGCCATCGTCGCAGTCGCAAGGCACGTTCGGCGGCGCCGGCACGTCGTCCGGGCAATCGGACAGCGGTGCGAAGCAGGCCCGGCAGGAGCGCCAGTCCAACGAGGAGACGCGTCATGACCAGGACGTGGGGCCGCATACTCGCCGCGGCCCTGTTTATCTGTAGCGCGGGCGCCGCGGCAGCGGCGACCGACAACGCGCGCCCTTGCGAGCGCGAGATGGCGCGCGCGTCCCAGCAGCATGGGATTCCGCTCGGCATTCTCTATGCGGTCGGCCTCACCGAGACCGGACGGCGCGGTTCGCTCCACCCTTACGCGCTCGGCGCCGACGGCCAGACCGTGTTCGCCAAGGACATGAACGACGCGATCGCGAACTTCGAGACGATGCGCAGCAAGGGCATCAAGCTGATCGACCTCGGCTGCATGCAGATCAACCATTATTATCACGGCGACAAGTTCACGTCGGTGCGCGCGATGTTCGATCCCGCGAAGAACGTTGAATACGCCGCGCGCTTCCTGAAAGAGCTGAAGCAGCGCGAGGGCAGCTGGACCATGGCGGTCGCGCGCTACAACGCAGGCCCCAACAATCAGCCCGCGCAGAAGCGCTACGTCTGTCACATCGTCGCGCATCTCGTCTCCAGCGGCTTCGGCGCGTGGACCGACAAGGCGCGCTCGTTCTGTCAGCCGAAGACGACATGACCGCTACAACCTGAAAGTTGTGCACGGATCCCAATCATCAGCTCCGCGCAAGCAAGAACCCGCATTGTAGATACAACCTGACAAAGGAGCCTACTTCATGAGCCTGTATGGTGTTATGCGCACCGGCGTTTCCGGAATGAGCGCGCAGTCCAACAAGCTGTCGACGGTTTCGGACAACATCGCGAACGTCAACACGACCGGTTACAAGCGGGCTTCGACGGAATTCTCGTCACTGATCCTGAAGAGCGGCTCCGGCAATTACGACTCCGGCGCCGTCGAGACGACGGTTCGCTACGCCATCAGCGACGCGGGACACACGCAGTTCACCACGTCGACCACGGACCTCGCCGTGCAGGGCAACGGCTTCTTCGTGGTGTCGAACGCCGCCAACACGCAGCAATATCTGACGCGCGCCGGCTCGTTCGTGCCGGACGCCCAGGGCAATCTGGTCAACGCGGCCGGCTACTACCTCCTGGGCCAGCCCGGTAAGGTGACCAATTTCTCGCAGAACAGCCTGTCCGGCATGCAGATCGTCAACATTGCCCAGGTTTCGCAAGTGCCCGTGCCGTCGACGGCGGGAACGCTCACGACCGGCAATCTGGATCCGAAAGCGGCTGTGATCGCCGGTCCGCCCGGGCCGGCGTCATATTCGTCGAAGAGCTCGATCGTGGCCTACAACAATATCGGCCAGGCCGTTACGCTCGACGTCTACATGTCCCACACGGCGACGGCCGCCGGCTCTGACACCTGGCAGCTTCAGGCTTACAACTCCGCGACAGGTGCGTCGGTCGGTGCCGCCACCACTTTCACCTTCGATACGACCGCAGCCGGCAAAGGCACGCTGGCCGCGGCGAGCCCGACGACTCTCGCCCTCACCGTTCCCGGCGGTGCGGCGATGAGCCTGGACCTGTCGAACATGACGCAGGTCGGAACCGACTTCAGCTTCAAGGCGACTGTCAATGGCAGCGTTCCATCGGCCATCGACAAAGTCGATGTCGACGATTCGGGCTTCGTGACGGCGATCCTCAAGAACGGTCAGCAGCTGACGCTCTACACCATCATGCTCGCCGACGTCGCGAGCCCCGACAACCTGACGCCGGAGCCCGGCAACGTCTATTCGACCAACATGAATTCCGGCAACGCGCAGGCCGGGAATGCCGGTACCGGCGGTCTCGGCACTGTCCAGTCGGGCGCGCTGGAGGACTCCAACGTCGACCTCGCGGACGAACTCACCGGGATGATCGAGGCGCAGCGCGGCTTCACTGCGAATTCGAAATCGTTCCAGACCGGCGCCGATCTTCTCGACGTCGTCGTCAACCTGAAGCGCTGAATCCTCAAGCGCTCATTCCGGGCAAGAGCAGATCATGTCCCTTACCGCCGCTCTCGACTCCGCTCGTGCGTCGCTCATGGCGTCGGGTATCCAGTCGTCGACGATCTCGCGCAACATAGCCGGTGCCAGCGCCGCCGGCTATTCGCGCAAGATCGCCGTGCTGGACAATCTCCCCGGGGCCGGCGTCTATGTGGCGGCGATCCAGCGCGCCGCCAGCTCGGGTCTCTATAATAACGTCCTGATCGCGACGTCTGGGTCCGCCAAGCAGAATGCGATCCTGGACGGTCTTCAGAAGATATCGGCCTCGACTGTGGACGATCCCGAACTTGGGCAGTCGCCGGCCGCCCAGCTCAACAAGCTGAAGCAGGCGCTCCAGCAATATGCCAACGCTCCGGACAACACCACGCTGGCGCAGGCGGCGGTCACGTCCGCCAAGGACATGGCGACCGCGCTCAACCAGGCCACCAAGACCGTGCAGACGGTGCGCCAGGGAGCGGACGCCGACATGGCGACTTCGGTCGGGAATATCAATCAGCTCCTGACCCAGTTCGATAAGGTCAACACCGCGATCGTGAAGGGGACGATCGCCGGCGACGACGTCACCGATTATCTCGACCAGCGCGACAACATCGTCTCGAAGATGTCGCAGGAGGTCGGCGTCTCGATGACGCTGCGCGCCAACGGCGACGCGGCGCTCTACACCGACAGCGGTGTCGTGCTGTTCGACAAGACGGCGCGCGCGGTCAGCTTCGCGGCGACCAACATCTATACGCCCGGGACCACCGGGAATGCTGTCTATATCGACGGTGTCCCGGTCACCGGCGCCAATTCCGTGATGCCGATCAAGACCGGCAAGCTCGCTGGCCTCGCCCAATTGCGCGACAACGCCACGGTCACGTATCAGAGCCAGCTCGACGAGGTCGCACGCGGCCTTGTCGAATCCTTCAAGGAGGTCGACCAGTCCGGCGCCGCGCTGCCCGACCGGCCCGGCCTCTTCACCTATCCCGGCTCACCCGCGATGCCCGCAAGCGCGACCGTCTCGGTCGGCCTGGCCGGCTCGATCAGCGTTGCCGCGTCGGTCGACCCGGCCCAGGGCGGCAATCCCAACCTGCTGCGTGATGGCGCGATCAGCGGCAACGTCGCCTACAGATACAACACCACCGGCAATGCCGGCTACTCGACCAGGCTGCAGCAGCTGATCGGCAACATGGATGCGTCGCAGCCGTTCGATGCAACCACGCAAGGCAAGCCGAGCGGCAGCTTGATCGACTTCGCGGCGTCGTCGACGAGCTGGATCGAAAACCAACGCAAGGCCGCGGACGACAGCGCCACCTACCAGAACACGCTGCTCGATCGCAGCACCGCGGCGCTGTCGAACGTCAGCGGCGTCAACATGGACGACGAGATGTCCTTGATGCTTCAGGTCGAACGTACCTATTCGGCGTCGTCGAAGATCATCTCGACCGTCGACCAAATGTTGCAGAGCCTGCTGGCTGCCGTGGGGAATTAAGTCATGATGAGCGCCAACTACATCTCGACCTTGATGCTGTCTTCGTCGTTGAGGTCCTCGATCACGAACAATCAGGCCGCGCTGACCAAGGCCTCGAAGGAAGCCACCACCGGCCGCTTCGCCGATGTTGGCCTCGAGCTTGGTGCCACGACGGGAAGCGACATCACCCTGCGGGCGGACCTGAGCTTCGCCGATCAGCTCGTCGATACCAACGGGCTCGTCTCGGGGCGCCTGGACACGACGCAGAACCGGATCACCCAGCTGGGCGCAACCGCAACCTCTTTCCTCAAGGACCTGATCGCGGCCCGTAGCACCGACGGCGGCGGGCGGATCATCCTGCCGCCTGCGTCCGCCAACCTCCAGGATCTGATCGGCGCGCTGAACGTCTCCTATAATGGCTCGTATCTCTTCTCGGGGGTCAACACGCAGAACACGCCGATCACGGCTTACACCGCGGGTTCGGCCAGCAAGAACCAGGTCGATGCCGATTTCCTTGCGACCTTCGGCTTCTCGCAATCCTCGGCCAGCGTGAGCACCATTACCCCGGCCCAAATGCAGACCTTCCTCAACACCACCTTCGATGCCGAGTTCGCGAGCCCGGCCTGGAACACCAATTGGTCAACGGCCACCGACCAGACCATGCAAAGCCGTATCTCCACGACCGAGATCGCCGATACGTCCGTTAGCGCCAACCAGATCGGCTTCCGTAGGCTCGCCGAGGCCTACACCATGATGGCGGATCTTGGGAACGCGAACCTGAGCCAGGACACGTTCCAGGTCGTCGTGGACAAGGCCATCGGCCTCGTCGGTAACGCCATCACTGACCTCGCTACGCTCGGCGGCGGCGTCGGCACGGTCCAGCAGCGGGTCACCGGCGCCACCGAAAAGCTCAAGACGCAGCAGGACATTCTGAACAATCAGATCGTCAAGATGGAGGCCGTCGACCCGACGGAGGCCTCGGTCCGGGTCAACACCCTGCAGACCCAGATCAAGACGGCGCTGTCGCTGACGTCGCAGCTCCAGCAGATCAGCCTGATCAACTATCTCTGAGCCGGGGTCTGTAACTTTGTCTTGTTGTTCGGTCTCCTGCGCAGAGTGGTTCTGATGACGTTTGAAGCCTATGAAGTGGTCGTCGATGATAGCGCCTCTGAGGCGCGGGGCCGCGAGCGGCAGGCGCTCAGCCTCGGCATCGACCGGCTCGAGCGGGTCCAGGGCGGGCGCTTCAGCTTCGAAGATCTGGTCGAGAGCCTGCTCTACGTGCGGCGGCTGTGGACGATCTTCATCGAGGATCTCGCCCATCCGGAAAACGCACTCCCGGAAAAGCTGCGCGCCGATATCATCTCGATCGGCCTGTGGGTCGTCAAGGAAGCCGATCGGCTTCGCGAGGAGAAGTCGAACGACGTGATGCAGCTCATCGAAATCAACCGCCTGATCCGAGACGCGCTCTGATGAAAATATCCTTGCGGGCGGGTGAGCGGATCTACGTCAACGGCGCAGTGCTGCGCGTGGACCGCAAGGTCTCCGTCGAGCTCGTCAACGACGTGATGTTCCTGCTCGAAGGGCAGGTCATGCAGGCTTCCGACGCCACTACGGCGATGCGGCAGCTCTATTTCATCGTCCAGCTCATGCTGATGAACCCGACGGATATCGGCGCCGCAGTCGCGCTCTACGGGGAGCATCACGCGGCCCTGCTCGCGGTTTGCGAGAGCCGTGAGATGCTCGACGGGCTCGCCACGATCCACGAGCTGGTCCGCACGACCCGCTATTTCGAGGCGCTCAAGCGGATCCGGGGACTGTTCCCGGTAGAGGACGCAATCCTGGCCGGCCTGGCCGGCGTCGCCACCGAGATCCCATTCGAGGCTGCCTGACAGCGGAGAGGCTACATGAACGTCAACAGCGCGACCGACAGCACCAGCAAGTCCAACGCGACCAGTTCCACAAAGAACACGGCGAGCAACACCGTCGACTACAATACCTTTCTTCAGCTCCTCGTCGCCGAGATGAAGAACCAGGATCCCACCAATCCGATGGATACCTCGCAGTACATGAGTCAGTTCGCCCAGCTCTCGACGGTCGAGCAGGCCATGCAGACCAATTCGAAGCTGGATGCGCTGCTGTCGTCGCAGTCGCTGTCGCAGGCCAACGGGCTGATCGGAAAGACCGTCAGCTTCACCGACGCGACCGGCGCAACCTTCAGCGGCAAGGTCGTTTCGATCTCCATCAACAACGACGGCTCCATCGCAACCCTCGAGAACGGCACGAAGGTCGCGGTCGGGCCCGGCCTTACAATCAGCCAGTCATGAACGAGCGGGACGCCCTCGACATCGTCCAGGCGGCGATCTGGACCATCATCGTCGCCTCCGGCCCCGCCGTCGGCGCCGCGATGCTTGTCGGCACCGCCATTGCGCTGATCCAGGCGCTGACCCAGGTCCAGGAGGTGACGCTGACCTTCGTGCCGAAGATCATCGTCATCCTCCTGGTCGTTGCCGTTTCCGGCTCCTTCATCGGTGCCCATCTCTCCACCTTCACCGAGATGGTCTATTCGCGGATCGAGCACGGCTTCTGATCCGCGAGAGCCCGGCCACCACCCTCGCGTAAGCTTTGCACGGCAGATTGCGGGGCGGACCCTCTGCCGGTGACCCATGGCCGATACATTAGCTGCTAGCCTGCCGACCCCGCGACGATTGGGGGCCGACGCCTTTTTCGCGGGCGGTATCGTGGCCATGCTCACGATCCTGTTCCTGCCCATACCGCCGATCCTGATCGACCTCGGCCTCGCCTTCTCGATCGCGCTGTCCGCGCTGATCCTGATGGTCGCGCTGTGGATCCAGCGGCCGCTCGATTTCTCCGCCTTCCCGACCGTGCTGCTGATCGCGACGATCCTGCGGCTGGCGCTCAACGTTGCGACCACCCGTCTGATCCTGTCGCGGGGCGGGGAGGGCGAACAAGCCGCGGGTCACGTCGTTGCCGGCTTCTCGAAGTTCGTCATGGGCGGCGACTTCGTCATCGGTCTGATCATCTTCGCGATCCTGGTGACGGTGAATTTCGTCGTGATCACCAAGGGCGCAACGCGTATCGCCGAAGTCGGTGCCCGCTTCACCCTGGACGCCATCCCGGGCAAGCAGATGGCGATCGACGCCGACCTCTCCGCGGGCCTCATCGACGACAAGGAGGCCCAGCGCCGGCGCCGCGAGCTCGAAGAGGAAAGCGCGTTCTTCGGCGCAATGGACGGTGCTTCGAAATTCGTCCGCGGCGACGCAATCGCCGGCCTGATCATCACGGCGATCAACATCTTCGGCGGCATCATCATCGGCGTGACGCATCACGGGCTGACGCTGTCGCGCGCCGCCGACGTCTACACCAAACTCTCCGTCGGCGACGGTCTGGTAACGCAGATGCCGGCACTGATCGTGTCGCTGTCGGCGGGCCTCCTGGTCTCCAAGGGCGGCACCAGGGGGTCGGCGGAGCAGGCCGTGCTGAGGCAGCTCGGTGGCTACCCGCGCGCGGTGTCGGCGGCGTCGTTGATGATGTTCGTGCTCGCCTTGATGCCTGGGCTACCGATGGCACCCTTCGTGCTGCTCGGCGGTGCCATGGCCTTTGTCGGCTACTCGCTGCCGCGGCGGCAGGCGGCGCGGGAGAAGAAAGAGCATGCGCGCAAGGCCGACGAGCGCGCCCAGGCCGATGCCAAGGAATCCGTCAAGGAATCGCTCAAGACCGCAGAGATCGAGGTGTCGCTCGGCGGCCATCTGTCGGTCCATTTGCTGGGCGCGCGTACCGAGCTTGGGCACCGGGTCAGCAAGCTCCGCAAGAAGTTTGCCAAGCAATACGGCTTCGTCATTCCGGAGATCAAGCTCAGCGACAATCTGTCGATCGATCCCAAGGGATACCAGATCCGGATCCACGACACGCGTATCGCCCATGGCGAGCTGCGGCTCGGCGAGGTGCTGGTGCTCGTCGACAAGGACGGCAAGCCCGACGTGCCCGGCGAAGAGGTGATCGAACCCGCTTTCGGCATGAAGGCGCTGTGGGTGACGGAGGCGTTCACCGACGAGGTCAAGCGTCAGGGCTGCAAGCCGGTCGACAACCTGTCGGTGCTGCTCACGCACTTAAGCGAAGTGCTCAGGGCAAATCTCGCGCAGCTGCTGTCCTACAAGGACATGCGCGGGCTGCTCGACCGTCTCGATCCCGAATACAAGCGCCTGGTCGAGGATCTCTGCCCGTCGCAGATCTCCTATTCGGGCCTGCTGGCGATCCTGAAGATCCTGCTGGCCGAGCGCGTGTCGATCCGCAATCTCCATTTGATCCTGGAGGCCATTGCCGAGATCGCACCCCATGTGCGGCGCTCCGAGCAGGTCGCGGAGCATGTGCGGACCCGACTTGCCCAGCAGATCTGCGGCGACCTTTCCGACAACGGTGTGCTGAACGTCGTCCGCCTTGGCAATCGCTGGGACCTGGCGTTCCACCAGAGCCTGAAGCGCGACGCCAAGGGCGAAGTCTTCGAATTCGACGCCGATCCTCGCCTGATCGAGCAGTTCGCAACCGAAGCTAGCGCCGCGATCCGAAAATTCACCGAGAACGGCACCAGCGTGGTTCTGGCGGTCACCCCGGAAGCCCGCCCCTATGTCCGGATGATCCTGGAGCGGGTGTTCCCGACCTTGCCGGTCCTGTCGCATGTCGAGGTCGCGCGCAGCGCCGAGATCAGGGCGCTGGGAGCCATATCGTGATCAGCGGCCTCGCCGACAGCGTGCTGGTCACGTTCATCGTGTTCTGCCGCATCGGCGCCTGCCTGATGCTCGTGCCCGGCTATTCCAGCGTCAACGTTCCGGCCCAGGTTCGCCTGTTCGTCGCGCTCGTCACGACGTTTGCGCTGACGCCGATCCTGATCTCGGTCCTGAAACCTCTCACCGACAACGCCGCGCCGCTGACGCTTGCGCTTCTGATCTGCTCCGAGCTTGTGGTCGGCAGCGTCATCGGGCTTGGCGGGCGGGTGTTCTTCCTCGCGCTGCAGACCATGGCGACCGTGATGGCGGGCGCGATCGGGCTGAGCAACATCCCGGGAACGCCGGTCGGCGACACCGATCCGGCGCCGGCCCTGGTGCCGCTGATCATGGCAGCCGTCACCACATTGTTCTTCATGACCGACCAGCACTGGCAGGTCCTGCGCGGGCTGATGAACTCCTACGACGTCTGGCAGCCCGGCAACAGGATCGGCGGCAGCATGGCGCTCGAGCAGCTCGTCAGCCGCCTGTCCGAGGCGTTCGTGCTGACGCTGCGGATCACCAGCCCTTTCATCGTCTATTCGGTCATCGTCAATCTCGCGGTCGGCCTGATCAACAAGCTGACGCCGGCGATCCCGGTCTATTTCATCTCGGTGCCCTTCGTGCTGTTCGGCGGCTTCCTGCTGCTCTACCTCACCAGCGACGAGCTCTTGACGCAATTCATGCTCGGCGTCTCGTCGTGGCTGGCGGAGTGATGGTCATGACGTCGCGCGCGGACAAGCTCGGCCGGATGGTCTCGCTCGTGAAGCTTCAGCTCCGGCTGTCCGAATGGCAGCTCGCGCATCTGCGGCAGCAGGAGCGCAGCTTGCAGGACGAGCAGGAATGGCTGGTAGGAACCCTCAACGAGGGCAAACCGCCGGCGGGCTCGTCGAGCGATTCAATCGCGCGGCGCCTGAACAGGACGAGCGCCGGTGCGCGCGCGGTCCAGGCGCAGGCGTCGCAGCAGCTCGACCAGGTCCGCGCGGACACCCGCCGTGTGAAACAGCTCGAGCAGGTCGCGAAGGCCGCGCTCGCAGACAAACTTCGCGACGCGGAGGCGCGCTCGCTCGAAGAGATGACGGGAATACGCCCCGCCGTGCGTGACTGGACGCCACGGCCAGCCAGCCGGAACAAGACATGATCGTGACAGCGACGCCCGACCTCGTTCTCGATGTCCTCGATGCCGCCGACCCCGTGACGCAGCGGGCGGCGACCGCGAAGCTCGATGCACTGAAATCATCGGACGCCGATTTCGCCGCCACCATGGACGCGGAGGTCGGCAAGGCCAAGGCGGCGACTGCCGATCAATCCGCGGCGCAGGCTGCCGAAGCGCAGCAGCCGGGTGTGGTGAACGGGCCGCCGGTGCGGGTGATCAAGGCGCCCGCATCCGGCGAGGTGTACCGGAAGTTCGAGGCGTTCATTCTCCAGACCTTCGTCGAGACGATGCTGCCGAAGGAGTCGGAGGAAGTCTTCGGCAAGGGCACGGCCGGCGGCGTCTGGAAGTCGATGCTGGCGGAGCAGCTTGGTGCTCAGCTGGCAAAGGGCAAGGGCATTGGCATTGCCAAGCAACTCGCCGCTGCGCAACCGGCGGGGCCCGGCGTTACGGAAAAGACCGGATCATGATCCGGGAATGGGTGACAGAAGTTGAGGGGTGAATTTCCTATGCAAGCACAAGAAGGTGCGGCGGTCCTGGTGGTGGAGCAGCCGGTCGTGGACGCCGAGGCGATGACGCTGGAAGCGGCAGAAGGCGATGCGTTCTTGCCTGCGCTGCTGCCGAATCTCGGCGGTGACGTGGTGAACGACGGCACCGACGCGGCGAGATCGGACGAGGTGCGTGGCCTGCTGTCTGCGATCCGCCGGCTCGAGAACATCGTCGAGGAGGAGACGGTCGCGCTCTCGACGGGCAAGAAGATCGATTTCGACGACTTCAGTGCCCGGAAGAGCCGGAGCATGCTCGAATTCGTCCGCTTGATGCGGGCACGGATGCATCTCGGCAACGAGGTCGAGATCACCGAGGAGATCCAGCGGTTGCGCGAGAAGCTCGAGCGAAACCGTTCCATCCTCGAAATGCATTACGATGCGGTGCGTGAGGTCGCGGCCATCATCGTCAAGGCGATCAAGGAAGCCGAGTCGGATGGCACCTATACCGGCCGCACAGCACAGGACGGAAAATGATCAGACTCGTGCTGGCCGGGCTCTGGGTATGCATCCTCACCGCGGGCACGAGCTATGCCGTGGCCTATTGGAAGGAAAACGGCAGCCTGCTGCCGGCGAAGGACGAATATCTCGACGGCCTTCAATACCAGAAGACGCGGGCGCTGAGCGTGCCAATGGTCGAGGGCGGCAGCGTGCAGGGCTACATCGTGGCGCGCTTCGTCTACACCGTTGAGGCGCGGATCATGCACCAGCTCAACGTCCCGCCGGAGCCGTTCGTCGTCGACGAGGCCTTCCGCAGGATCTATGCCGACGACCGCCTCGATTTCAGGAAGCTCGCCCGTTACGACCTTTCCATCCTCACGACGGCCATCAAGCAGCGCGTCAACGAGCGGATGCAGGCCGACGTCGTCCAGGACGTCCTGGTCGAGGACTTCAACTATGTTTCGAAGGAAGAATTCCAGCAGAAGCCGTAGCTGTCGCGGCGCCGGCATCGCGAGATCGCTGCTCCGCCATCTCTGCCGCTGAAAGTGCAACGGCCTCTGCGAAGGGTACTCCGCAGAGGCCGTTGTCGTTTTCGTGGCGGTGCCCTGCCGCGTCAGTTTCCGGCCGGGTACGCCGCCGGGGCGGCATGTGCCCTGTTCAGGAGGATGCCGACCTCGTCGAGTTCCTGCATCGGCACGTCGATGGTCTCGCCGGCAGGGATGTTGAGGCGGTATCCGACGTAGCGCCGGGCCACGATCGCGTCGAAGCCGAGGCGGTCGCGGAGTTTCTTGCGCAGCTTGCTGACGTGGCTCTCGATCACGCTCTCGTCGAAGGTCGACTCGAAGATGCCGTAGACCGCGTTGAAGATCTGCGTCTTGGTGATCCACTTGCCGTGGTTGCTGACCATATACTCGAGAATGCGCAGCTCGCGGCGGGGCAGGGTGAGAGCGTGGCCCGCGATCTCGGGGTCACGTCCGTTGAAGAAGACCTGGATCCTGGTCTCGCAGGGCCTCGGCAGCTCGCCCACCCGGCGGCGCGCGATTGCGGCCGTTCGGGCGAGGATCTCGCGCAGGTGAATCGGTACGTGGACGACGTCGTCGACGCCCGATTCGAACAGCTCAAGCGTGTTCTTGAGCATCTTCTGGCCGCTCATGGCGATGATGGGCGCCGAGGAGCGCTTCCGCATCGCCCGTGGCAGGCTTCCGCGGGCATCGCAGTCCCCGAGGAGAAAGGCGTCGACCGCCGCCAGATCCGGTTCGCTCGCAGATTGCAGCCAGTCCCAGAATTCTCCGGAAGAGAAGCCGATCGACGATACACCTTCGCGAACGAGCCCTCCAACGTAGCTGTTCGTGACGCTCTCGCGATCATCAACGATAATATACATTAGTCTTTCGCCCCTGTTTCGCACTTGTTGCGGCCGGATGGTTGTTGTGATGCCCGGCTCGGCAACCATGCTGTTTGACGATATTTCCATCCCGCGAACCGTTATTATGGTTTCGATATTCGCGGGCAGCCCTACGCATTCAGTGCCTGCGTGTGCAGGCCTGCTACTTCGACTCGATACTGAACGCTTACTGCGTGAGGCTCGGCGGGTGTCTTACGGATCACCTCGCGGAGCGGATTGAGACAGACCTAGAACAGTTGCGCCAACTTGCCGATTGCGTCCGAACGCACCTGAACTGTGTCGATCTCCTCGCCAACTGGCGAGAATCACTTGAGTAGGACCGTAACAATTGCCGATTTCCGATCAAGCGCGCGCAGCAAAGCGGTTGCTATGCGTGTTTGATGCTGTTGATTCGTTTCTGGTTGTTTCTTTGTATGTTCGATCGCATCAGTTGATTTGGTGATCGAACTAGTTTTGCACCGTAGCGTTTCTAAAGTTCCGCATCCCCGCGTAATCACAGCTGTTTTGCGCGGTGCTGCGGGTCATGCGCATAGCGGGGTTTTCAACCCGGGATTGACTCTCCTGCTGGTGTTTCCCCATGCGACAATTCGACTCATGTATGGCGAGGCGACTCCAGCTTGGCGAAATCTTGGCGAGTGTGTGTCTTTCGAGTCGCACTCTCGCCACGTCCATGACGCTTTTGACTCATGCGACGTCGCATCGGGCGCGATGAAAAGTTTTCGCTGCGCACGTTTCAGGCAAGCTTCGGCAAATAACTTCACCGTTCGATAGATCGAACCGAACGGAGCATTTTCACATGTTGTCCGATGGACAAGCTCGTCCCAACGCGACCGCTGATGTTTCCGCGGCGGCGAAGCCGGCTCCGGATGCGCGCGATACAAGCACGACACAGACGGCCAAGCCCGCTGCAAGCGCGAAGCGTGTGTCGGCTGCGGCGAACGACGAGACCCTGGCGAAAGAGGCGCTCGAGGGGCTGAAGCGTATTCGCGCCAAGGCGCGCCTCGACAAGATGGCGATACCGAAGCCTGCGCCGACCGTGATGAAGCCGGCCGTGATCGTGGCCAAGCCGCCGCCGCCGCGTCCGACATGGGTCGCGCCGCTCGCAACACTGGCGGTCGCTGCGATCCTGGTGGTCTGCGCCTGCACCGGCGTGATCGCCTATCTCACCACGCAGCCGGCCCAAAGCAACGTGGCCGCCAATACGGAGATCAGGAATCTGCGCGAGACTGTCGCGCTGCTGCGCAAGCAGGTGTCGGGCGTGTCCGAAAATCTCGACGGCCTGCGCACCGCGGTCGATCAGTCGAGCAAGGCGACCAACGATCGCTTCGGCAGGTTCGCCGAGAATCTGGACCGTATCGAGCGGGTGAGTTCGTCCTCGACGGTGAAGCTGGACAAGCTCGCCCAGGCTCAGGCGCAAGCGCCGGCGCCGGCGGCCGTCGCCTCGCAGCCGCCCTCGCAGACGATGCCGATGATGGCCTCGGTTGCCGCGCCCGAGATCACGGGTTCGGTTCCTCCGTCGGCGCCGCGCAAGGTGGTCAAGGGCTGGTCGGTCCGCCAGGCCTATGAGGGAATTGCGATCCTGCAAGGTCCGAACGGCGTCATCGAGGCCGTGCTTGGACAGCAGGTACCCGGGCTTGGCCGCATCGAAGAGATCAAGAACGAGAACGGCCGTCTGGTCGTGGAGTCCAGCGGCGGCGTCATCTACTCGTCACGCAAGGCGACGCCGTGATCGAGGGCCGCCTCCTATTGGCGATGATGCTCGAAGCTGGTGCATAGCAGATCGATCTCCGCCTCGGCGATCGGCGCGCGAAACAGGCGGCAGCTGAACTCGGCGGCGCCGGGCTTGCCGTCCGTGGCGGTGCGATCTTCGCGCAGGAAGATGCATCGCTTGCAGACGTCGGTATGGTGCCGCTGCTCGGCCGCGTCCGCCTGATCGAGCACGTGCCGGAGCGTGTCGCGAAAGCGGATCTTGGCCTCGTCGTCGAGGACGGCGATCGGTTCGAGGAGAACGCTGATGGGGTCGCGCACCAGGAACTTCTTGCCCTGCTGCGTCACGCTCAGCGTCACCGATCGCTTGTCCGTCGCGGAGCGCTTTCGCTCCAGATATCCGAGCCGCTCGAGTTCGCCGATAATGAAAGAGGCGGTGCCGCGCGTGGTGCCGACGTAGCTCGCGAGCGCCGAGGGCGTCCGCGAGAAACGGTTGGCGCGGGAGAGAAAGCGCAGGGCCATCCATTCGCGGTCGCGCAAGCCATGCTTGGTGCCTTCGAACCACAGGATGCGAGCCATCTGTCCCAACAATTCAATCGCTTCGCGAGCTAAAATCATTTCAGTTCCAGGTCGGACAAGCTTTATTCAATTGAGCCTTTGGTAGCGCAATCTGGGTGGACGAGAATGAAGTTCTCGGGCGATTCTTCCTCCGTTGCCGGATGGAAGGACCGCGCTCGGGAAGTTGCATCCGTTCTGCAGATGGAACTTCCGGCCGTGGAACTAGAGCGTCACACAGAAAGTTCGAGTAAATCGCACGGCTCAACTCTTCTGAAAATTTCAATCAAATCACGAGAGCTTGCGCGTGAATTGACGGTGATGTGCGACGCCTGAGCAACATGATGTGTCATTGTCGCCACTGCGAGGCCCATTTGTTGCGGCCTGGAGTTTCGAATACGCAAAAGGGCGCATCACCGGTAACGCTTGGCGGTGTGGCTGGCCGGGAGAGAACCCTCTCTTTCGGTTAATGGATGTTGCGACGCAATGCAGCCAGACGGTTAAGTCCGGCAAACGAGCGAATCCAGGGAGTCAAAGTGTCGTTGGGAATTGAGCAAGCGGCGCCGTTCAACGTCAAACGAGCAGCATTCGCAGCCACCATCGGCAACATGCTCGAATTCTACGACTTCATTACCTACAGCTTCTTCGCCATCCAGATCGGCCATACCTTCTTCCCGACCGGAAGCGAGTACGGCAGCCTGATGCTGTCGCTGGCGACGTTCGGGGCCGGCTTCGTGACGCGGCCGATCGGCGGGATCGTGCTCGGCATCTATTCCGACCGGATCGGCCGGCGGCCCGCCATGCTGCTGAGCTTTGCGTTGATGGGAGCTGCTATCCTGACCATCGCGCTCACGCCGTCCTATCGCATGATCGGCGTCGCCGCGCCCATCATCGTGATTGCGGCGCGCATGGTGCAGGGCTTCGCCCTCGGCGGCGAGGTCGGACCGACGACCGCCTATCTCCTCGAGATTGCGCCGCCCGAGCATCGGGCGCTGGTCGTGGCATGGCAGCCGGCGAGCCAGGAGATCGCGGCGACCGCCGGCGCGCTGGTCGGTGTCATCCTGAGCACGACCATGGCGCCGGAGATGCTGGACTCCTACGGCTGGCGGGTGGCGTTCCTGATCGGGGCCGTCTGCCTGCCGTTCGGGCTCTGGATGCGGCGGACACTGCCCGAGACGATTCCGCATGCCGATGCCGGTGTCGCAGCGAAAGAGCGCACGGGTCACCTCTCGCAGGTCCGGCGTCACCTCGGCATCATCGCGCTGGCCTTGATGATCCTGGCCAGCGGCACGATCTCGACCTATGTCACGCAATACATGACGACCTATGCGCAGAATACCCTGCACGTGTCGTCGACACTGGCTTTCGCCGTGTCGCTCGTCAGCAACGGCATTCAGTTCGTCGGTGCACTGGCCGGCGGATGGCTCGCCGATCGTCTCGGCCGCAAGCCGATCATGATCTGGCCTCAGCTCGCAACCCTCCTGCTCACCTATCCGACCTTCCTGTGGATCGTCCATGCACCGGGCGCGCTGTCGCTCCTGATCGGCTTCGGCGTGCTATCGATCATCGGCTCGCTGCCGTTCACGGCGTTCTATGCGACCTTCACCGAAGCGCTGCCCCAGAACATCCGCGGAGGCGTGTTCGCGACCGTCTACGCGGTGGCGATCGCGAGCTTCGGAGGTACGGCGCAGCTCGTGGTCACCTGGCTCCTCCACGTCACCGGCAATCCGCTGGCACCGGCCTGGTACCTCCTGCTTGCGGCGATCGTCGGACTTGTCGCAATGAGCCTGATGCCCGAAACGGCGCCGCTGAAAAGACGTCAGGGCTTGGCCTGAACGCGAACATGCTCGCAGGCTGGTGATTTGCGTTTCGCCGGCAATTATCGGCGAATGCGCCGCCTGAGGAATCAGGGCCAAGCATCAGGAAGGATCGACCGATGAGCTTCGAAACCACCATGACATCCGACGTCGTCGGGCTGACGAAAGTCGCCCCGGTCTCGCGCCGCGGATTCATGAGCGCCACCGCGGCCGTCGCTGCCGGCTACACGCTTGCGGCCGGTCCGGTCCGCGCCGAAATCATCACGACAGATACCGGCGGCCTCCAGGCTGGCGACGCCAGGATCAAGGTCGGGTCCGAAGAGATGCCGGCCTATTTCGCGCGCCCGGCCGGCAACACCAAGGCGCCGGTGATCATCGTGGCGATGGAGATTTTCGGCCTGCACGAATACATCAAGGACGTGACACGGCGCCTCGCCAAGCTCGGCGCATTCGCGGTCGCGCCCGACTATTACTTCCGCAAGGGTGTCGACCTCACCAAGGTCACCGACATCAAGGATCTGCTGCCGGTCGTTAATGCCAAGCCGGACGCCGAGCTGCTGTCCGATCTCGATGCGACGGTGGCGTGGGCGGGATCGCAAGGCGGCGACACCACGAAGCTCGGCATCATCGGCTTCTGCCGGGGTGGCCGCAATGTCTGGGAATACGCTGCCCACAGTGGCACCCTCAAGGCCGGTGTCGCGTTCTACGGTGCGCCGGTCGATCCCGCCAATCCGGTGTGGCCGAAGAGTCCGCTTCAGCTCGCCCCCGAGATGAAGGCGCCGGTGCTCGGCCTCTATGGCGGCGCTGATACCGGCATTCCCGTGGCCCAGGTCGAGCAGTTCAAGGCGACGCTCGAGCAGGACAAGAAGATCGCCGAATTCAAGATCTATCCGCAGGCGCCGCACGGCTTCCATGCCGACTATCGCGGCAGCTATCGCAAGGATGCGGCGGAAGACGCCTGGAAGCAGGCCCAGGCCTGGTTCAAGAGGTACGGCGTGTTGAGCTGACGCCAGATTCGCAAAGGGCGGCCTGAGCGGCCGCCCTTTCTATTCCAGCGCGCCGGTCTTACTTCACCATCGCGCCATAGACGATGTCCTGCACCTGCTCGCGATAGTATTTCCTGAGCTCGCCCGGCGCCGCCGTTCCCACCACCACGACGAGACGCTCCTTGGGATCGCAGAAGAACTGCGTCCCGTAGGCGCCATTCCAGGTGAACTCGCCGGGATTGCCGGGGACCGACGACTGCCCTTCGCTGGTCCGGACCGCGACCGCGAGACCAAAGCCGAAGCCGGCGCGATGCGGCTCGATGTTGGCCACATTGTTCTTGATCTCGGGACCGAGGTGGTTGGTCGTCATGTGATGCACGGTCTTCGGGGAAAGAATGCGCTGGCCGTCGAGCTCGCCGCCGTTGAGCAGCATCTGGCCGAAGCGGATGTAATCGCCCATCGTCGCGAATGAGCAGGCGCCGCCGCAATCGAACTTGGTCGGGGTGTCCAGCAGCTTGATGGCTTGCGGCTTGCCGGTCAGCGGATCGTTGGCGAACGGGCGGGCGAGGCGAGGGCGCTGCGCGTCGGTCGGGTGGAAGGTCGCGTCCTTCATGCCGAGCGGCTGCCACACATTGGCGGCGAGATAGTCGCCGAGCCTCTGCTCGCTCACCTTCTCGACGACGGCGCCGAGCACGTCGATCGAAAAACCGTATTCGAACTCGGTCGAGGGCTGATGCGCCAGCGGCAGTTTTGTGATGCGGCCGATGAAGGCCTCAGTGTCGCCTTCCACCGCCGGCGCGACGCCATCGGGGTATTGCCGCGCTACCGGACTCGATGAGTCGGGGCGGCCGCCATACATCAATCCGGACGTATGCCGGTAGAGATCGTGGACGAAGATCGGGGACGCCTGCGGTTCGAGCTTGAGCGAGCCATCGGCCCCGGTCGCGCCGACCTTCATGTCGGCAAAGCCGGGATAGTAGTCGGACAGCTTGGCCTGGAGCGGCAACTGGCCTTTCTCCATCAGCGTCAGGCCGGCGACCGCCGCCATCGGCTTGGTCATCGAGGCCAGCGCGAAGATCGCGTCGACCGGCATCGGCGTGCCCTTGTCCGGATCGAGCATGCCGTAAGCCTTGTAGTGCACGAGCTTGCCGTCCCGCGCCACCGCGACGACGGCGCCGGGAACGCGCTTGGCGGCGATCTCGCGCGCGAAGAAGCTGTCGAGCCGCGCGAGACCCTGCTTCGAGAAACCGGCGTCATCAGGGTTGGCTTCGGGCAGTGGTGCGGCGCGCGCCGCACCGAACGTGATGACGGCAGCCGCCGCCGCGATCATGGCGATCGTCTTGTTCATTGCATCCTCCCAAGGCGAGCTCGTTCTGTGGTGGCTCGCCGAGCGGCTAGATCACGGCTGCGCCTGAGCGAAGTCAAGCGCGGGTGGGGCATGTCTGGGACGCGTCGGAGATAACCGGAACCTATCGCCCTTGCCCGGTGCGCCACAATGCATCCAGGCCATGCCGATAGGTCGGATGGGCAAGCGTGACACCGAGCTCGTGCTTCAGTTTCGCGTTGGAGACCCGGGCACTGCTGGCATAGAAGCTGCGGGCCATCGCCGACATCTTGGCCGTCTCGAACGGCTCTTCGGGCGGCGGCGCAAGGTCCATCAGCTTCGCCGCATAAGCGATCACATCCTGCGGCGGCGCCGGCTCGTCGTCGCAGACGTTCCAGGTGCCGCCGTCACTGTGCTTCACCGCGGCCATGATCGCGCTCGCGATGTCGTCGGCGTGGATGCGGTTGAAGACCTGTCCCGGCTTGACGATGCGCCGGGCCGTCCCCGCCCGCAGCGTCATCAGTGCGTTGCGGCCGGGCCCGTAGATGCCCGCAAGCCGCAGGATCGCGACGTCGCCGCGCGCCGCGGCGGTCCAGGCTTGCTCCGCCGCAACGCGCGTTCGCGTGCGGTCGAGGGTGGCCTGCGGCGGCGTGCTCTCGTCCACCCAGCGGCCTGCGTGATCGCCATAGACGCCGATGGTGGAGAGATAGACGATCTTCCGCCGCCGGCGCGCGAGCGCGTCGCCAAAGGCCGTAGCTGCCGGGTCGCCCGCGCTGCCGGGCGGGATCGATATGAGAAGGACATCGGCGTCGCGGACTCGCTCGACCACCTCGCGGGCCGGACTGCTGCCGGAAAAGGCATGCACCTCGATGCCGGCAAGGTCGTTTCGCTTCCCGGGATCGCGCACGGTGCCGGCGATATGCGAGAATGCGCCGCCGAATTGGCCGACGAAATGCCGGGCACTGTAGCCGAGGCCGAGGATGAAGAGCCGCATGCGCCTGCCGTGCTGGAGTTCCCGCTCGCGCGAGCTGCGCGCCGTTCGCTCATAAGGGATTTTTGGGTCCGGCAAAAGATATTGCAATTTTACTCGCCGGCCAGGGCAGGCGATGCTCGCTTGTCAGGAGGGAGGCCTCGGTCATGCAGGCAGAAGCGCCGGCCGCAGTGCCATGCGGTGCCGCGGAGTTGATCGGGCGCGCCGCCGCGCTGATCTTCGATGTCGACGGCACGCTGGCCGAAACCGAGGAGCTGCATCGGCAGGCCTTCAACCACGCCTTCGTTCGCCACGGTCTCGACTGGCAGTGGGACCGGGCCGTCTACAAGGAGCTGCTGCGTGTCACCGGCGGCAAGGAGCGCATGCGCGCCTTTCACGCGAGGCTGCAGGTCGCGCCGCCATTGCCGGATGCCGATATCGCAGCCCTCCACCGCAGCAAGACCGCGCATTACGCCGAGCTGATCGAAACCGGCTGCTGTCCCTTAAGGCCCGGCGTGGCGGATCTTCTCACTGCCGCGAAGGCCCGCGGCCAGCGGCTCGCGATCGCGACCACCACCTCGCACGGCAATATCGATGCGCTGCTGTCGCAAGCGCTGGGAACGCGCTGGGCGGCGGATTTTGATGCGGTCGTCGCCGGCGACGATGTCCGCCACAAGAAGCCGGCGCCGGATGTCTATCTGGAAACCCTGGCGCGGCTGAAGCTGGGCGCAGCCGACTGCGTCGCGATCGAGGATTCCCGCAACGGTCTGATCGCGGCCTCGCGGGCGAACATTCCGGTGCTCATCACCAGAAGCATGTTCTTTCGGGACGATGATTTCAGTGCGGCGCAGGTCGTGCTGGACGATTTGTCGGAATTCGGGGGCTCAAGACAAAAAACTGAAAAACAACCCCATGCACAGTAGTAAGCGCCGGCCGGCTCGCGGCGGTCAGTGGACGCGGTGGCTCGTTCTATCGTCTTCAGTCTGCTCGACAATCTGCGCGATTGGGCTCGACTGGTGGTGCACCAGCCGCCAGCCGTCGCCGACACGCCGAAAATGGTTGGCAGCGGCCAAAGCGGTGCCGTCGACGATCTCGATGCAGAGCACGCGCGCGCTGTCGCCGTCGACGATCGCCTGCGGTTCGGCGCAAACGATCTGCGGCCGCTCCGGATTTTGCAGGATGTCGCGCCAGCTGCCGATCACCGTGGCCCGGCCGATGATGGCCGGCCAGCCGGGATGGATGCAGGAAATGGCGTCGTCATCCGCCCACATCCGCTCCATTTCGTCGAAGTCGCCCGTTGAAAAGGCGGCGTAGAAGGCCGCGTTCGCGGCGATGACCTTTTTGTCCTTTGCCATGCCTCTCGGGTGGGGCAATGGCAGGCAAAAATCAAGCGCGACTTCCGTCCGACTTTGCGTTCGATTTGGACCGCAGTGCAGCATTGCCTGCTTTGTGGTCACGCCGAGACAAGTGTCTCCACCGCCCGCCGCGCGCCGTCCTTATAGAGACGGCTGAGCGCCATGGTCACGGCCTCGCGCAGGCGCGGCTCAGTGCCCAGCGGTCCGAACACTTTCTCGACCCCGAGCAATGCCTGCGCAAGCCGTTCAGCGACGGGACCCGCCTCGCGCGCCAGCGCGGCGAACTCGGCGGCGAGCGGATCGCGAACGTCGATGGCGCGGCCCTGCTCGTCGCGTGCGGTGACGTAACGCATCCAGCCGGCCACCGCGAGCGCATGCGTCGCGATCGGCAGGTCTTTGCGCAGGCGATCCTGCATCGCGCCGAGCAGGCGCTGCGGAAGCTTTTGCGAGCCGTCCATCGCGATCTGCCAGGTACGGTGATGCAGCGCGGGGTTGGCGAAGCGCTTGAGCAGCGAGGCGCGATAGGCGGCGAGATCGGTGCCAACAGGCATCGTCAGCGTCACCGCGGCCTCTTCCATCACCTGCGCGGCGAGACGGGCGAAATGCGGATCCAGCATGGTGTCGGCGATGGTCTCGTAGCCCGCGAGATAACCGAGATAGGCCAGCGCCGAATGGCTGGCGTTGAGCAGCCGCAGCTTCATCAGCTCGAACGGCTTGACGTCGGTGACGAGCTCGACACCGGCGGCGGCGAAATCGGGCCGCCCCGCCGTGAAGCGGTCCTCGACCACCCATTGCGTGAACGGCTCGGTCATCACAGGCCAGGCGTCGCGCATGCCGAGCGCGTTCGAGATCGCATCCCGGTCGGCGTCCGTCGTCTCCGGCACGATGCGGTCGACCATGGTCGACGGGAAGGCGGTGCTATCGGCGATCCACTTGCCGAGGTCCTTCGACCGGAGCGCGGCGAACTGCGTCACGATCCGCTGCACGGTGTGGCCGTTGGCGGCGAGATTGTCGCAGCAGAGCACGGTGAAGGACGCCAGCCCCTGTGCGCGCCGGCGCGCCAGTGCGGCCACGATGAAGCCGGGCGCCGAGCGCGGCGCGTCAAAATTGTTGAGATCGTGCACGACATCCGGATGCCGCTCGTCGAGATCGCCGGTCTGCGGCGTGTGGCAATAGCCCTTTTCGGTGACCGTCAGCGAGACGATGCGAATGGCGGGATCGGCCATCCGATCGACCAGTGCTGCCGGCTTCTCGCGCGCGACGACGCTGTCGAGCAGCGCGCCGATGACGCGGTGTTCGGTGCCTTCGGCGGCACGTACGGCCACAGTGTAGAGATGATCCTGCGGGGCGAGGGCGTCGCGCGTATCCGGGCTGCGCAGGCTCGCGCCGACGATACCCCAGGACGAGTTGCCTGCGGCAAGGCAGTCGTCGATGACGACGGCTTGGTGCGCGCGATGAAAGGCGCCCAGGCCCAGATGCACGATGCCGGGCGTAACGCGCGAGCGGTCATAGGCCGGGCGGCGGATGGCGGACGGCAGCCGGTCGAGATTGGCGCGGCCAAGACGCGTTGAACTATGGCGCATGGTCGTCTCTCCCTGTGTTTGGCCGCTGCTTGACATGGCGCCTGTCCTCGGTCAATGCTCCGGTCAATTGGTAAGACCAATTTTCCAAAATTGGCGGGCCGCCGGGACGCGATGCTTCCCGGCGAGACCCTTTCGGGGAGGCCAGCGTGCCGCTGGAAGCTGTGGAGGCGAGACGGCTTTACCGCCAGGTCGCCGATCAATTGCGAAGCCTGATCGACAGCGGCGAGTACGCGGTCGGCAGCCGCTTGCCGACCGAGCGCGAACTCGCCGAACAGCTCAGGATCTCGCGGCCGACGGTGCGCGAGGCCCTGATCGCGCTCGAGGTCGAGGGCCGCGTCCGCATCCGCGTCGGCTCCGGCATCTATGTGACCGAGCCGGCGGACGCCGCGCCTGCGCTTCCGGCCGCCGGCATCGAAGGCCCGTTCGAGCTCTTGCGCGCCCGCGAATTCCTGGAAAGCGCGATCGCCGAGCAGGCCGCGCGCGTGGCGACCAAGGACGATATCGACCGCATCAATGCGTCGCTTGTCGCCATGGAGAATGTCGAGCATCCCGGCGAGGCCTCGATGGTGCACGATCGTGCCTTCCACGTCGCGATCGCCGGCAGTCTCGGCAATGCCGTGCTGGTGCGCCTGGTCGGCGAGCTGTTCGACCAGCGCCTCAATCCCTATTTCGCGCAGCTTGCGCATTACTTCGAAAGCCCGGGCACCTGGCGCACCGCGCTCGACGAGCATTGCGCCGTGCGTGACGCGATTGCGGCGCATGATCCGGACGCCGCGCGCGAGGCCATGCGCAAGCATCTAGCGCGCTCGCAGGAGCGCTTTGCGCAGAACTTTGGTGCCGAGACCGCCGCGGGATCGCCCGCGGAGCGAGGCCGGGTCGCGCGCACGCCGGCGAAACCGGCAAAACCAAAACGCGCGAAGACGCAGGCCAAAAGCGGCAGCGTGCGGCGACGATGAGATTGGGCGGCTCGTCCCGGGTTTGGGGCGGGCAAACAAGAAGCAGACTTTAGTCAGTGGAGGATAAGTCAGTGTTGAAGAAGATGACGATGGTGCTGGCGACTTCGGTCGCGGCAATGTTCGCGGCGACCAATCCCGGCATGGCGCAGACCAAGCTCAAATGGGCCCATGTCTACGAGACCTCGGAGCCGTTCCACACCGCCTCGGTCTGGGCCGCGCAGGAGATCGGCAAGCGCACCAACGGGCGCTATACCGTCGACGTCTATCCGGCGTCGCAGCTCGGCAAGGAAGCCGACATCAACCAGGGCCTCTCGCTCGGCTCGGTCGACATCATCATCTCCGGTTCGAGCTTCGCGGCCAAGAGCTTCCCGCCGATCGGCGTGACCTACTATCCCTACACCTTCCGCGACGCCGACCATCTCCTTGCCTACACCAAGAGCGACATCTTCAAGGAGCTCGCCAAGGGCTATGAGGACAAGAGCGGCCACCACATCGTCGCGGTCACCTATTACGGCGTGCGCCAGACCTCGTCGAACAAGCCGATCAAGACCTGCGCCGATCTCAAGGGCCTGAAGATGCGCGTGCCCGACGTTCCGGCCTATCTCGCCATGCCGCGCGCCTGCGGCGCCAACACCGCGCCGATCGCGTTCGCCGAAGTCTATCTCGCGCTTCAGAACGGCACCGTCGAGGCGCAGGAGAACCCGCTGACCACGATCGAGGCCAAGAAGTTCTACGAAGTGCAGAAACATATCGTGCTGACCGGCCACATCGTCGACCACCTCAACACGGTGGTGGCGGGCGCGCTCTGGAAGAAGCTCAGCGACGAGGACAAGAAGATCTTCACCGACGTCGCCCAGGAGGCGGCTGCGAAAGCGACCGCTGAGATCAAGCAGAACGAGGCCAAGCTGGTTTCCTTCTTCAAGGAGAAGGGACTGACCGTGACCGAGGTCGACAAGAACGAGTTCCGCGACATCGTGCTGAAGAACGTTGCGTTCGAGACCTTCGGTTATCGCAAGGCCGACTGGGAACGCATTCAGGCGGTGAAATAACCGAGACCCTCATGGTGAGGAGCGCGAAGCGCGCTCCGGACGATGCTTCGCATCGCCGGGCGAACCATGAAGGCCCGGATGTCGCTCGGGCGTCGCCCGAGGCCATCCTTCGAGACGCTTGCTTCGCAAGCTCCTCAGGATGAGGAGCGGAGTTCGTAGAATTAAGTCGTCGTTCCGGGTTCGGCTCTTCGAGTCACCCCGGAATGACGATTAAGAGGTTGAGGAGTAACCCCATGTCCACCGCCGAAATACACCGGCAGATCACCGGGGACGAGATCGCCCACACCTTCGAGGAAGAGGCGGTGCCGAAGGTCGATCTCGGCGTCTACGCTTTCGAGGACTGGGTGGCGCTGGTGATCTTCTGGGTGATGGCGCTTGCTGTCTTCCTCCAGTTCTTCACCCGCTACGTCCTCAACGACAGCTATGCCTGGACCGAGGAGATCGCGACCTACTGCCTGATCGGCGTGGTCTTCATCGGCTCCTCGATGTGCGTGCGGCTGTCGCGGCACATCCAGGTCGATCTGATCTACCGCTATCTGCCGCATGTCGTGGCGCGCGCGCTGGCGACCGCGATCGACCTGATCCGGATCGCCTTCTTCGGCTACGCCATCAAGCTGGTCTGGGTCTACATCCAGATCATCGGCGACGAGTCGATGACCACGATCAATCTGCCCAAGGACTACGTCTATTACGCCGTGCTGGCGGGCTTCGTGCTGATGTTCGTGCGCTCGGTGCAGGTGGCCATCCAACATTCGCGACAGGGCTATTCGATCCTCGAACGTCCCGGCGCCTACGACGGTTTTGAGGGGTAAAGTTATGTTGCTGTTGCTTGGAGGCTTCCTCGTCCTGATGCTGCTCGGCGTTCCCGTGGCGATCGCCATGGCCGCGTCGTCGCTGCTCTACATCCTGGTCAGCGGCGTGACGCCCGATGTCACGCTGGCGCAGCGCATGATCGCCGGCGTCGAGAGCTTTCCGCTGCTCGCGGTGCCGTTCTTCATCCTGGCCGGCAATCTCATGAACATCGCCGGTGTGACCGGCCGCATCTACAAATTCGCGGTCGCGCTGGTCGGCTGGATGCGCGGCGGCCTTGGTCACGTCAACATCATCGGCTCGGTGATCTTCTCCGGCATGTCCGGCACCGCGATCGCGGATGCCGCCGGTCTCGGCACCATCGAGATCAAGGCGATGAAGGACCACGGCTATTCCACCGAGTTCTCCGTCGGCGTCACCGCGGCCTCAGCCACGCTCGGGCCCATCATCCCGCCGTCGCTGCCCTTCGTGATCTACGGCATGATGGCGAACGTCTCGATCGGTGCGCTGTTCCTGGGCGGTGTCATTCCCGGCATCGTCATGACGCTGCTGATGATGGCCACGGTCACCTATTTCGCGCACAAGAACAAATGGGGCAGCGACACGCCGTTCTCCTGGCCGCAGCTCGGCTCGGCCGGCCTCGAGATCGCCATCGTGCTGGCTTTCCCGCTCGCGATCTGGCTGATGGTGCTGGCCGGCATGTCGACCAACATGGCCGTTGTCATCGGCCTCGGCGCGCTGCTCGCGATCGACTGGTACTTCGACTTCTCTGCGGTGATGGCGCTGATGGCGCCGGTCATCCTGATCGGCGGCATGACGCTCGGCTGGTTCACGCCGACCGAGGCCGCGGTCGCCGCCGTGATCTGGTCGCTGTTCCTCGGCCTCGTCCGCTACCGCACGATGACCTTGAAGACCGTGGCGAAGGCGACCTTCGACACCATCGAGACCACGGCCTCGGTGCTGTTCATCGTCACGGCAGCCTCGATCTTCGCCTGGCTGCTGACGGTGTCGCAGGCAGCCCAAATGCTCTCGGACTGGATGCTCAGCATCACCCACAACAAATGGGTGTTCCTGGCGCTCGCCAACGTCCTGATCCTGTTCGTCGGCTGCTTCATCGACACCACCGCGGCGATCACCATCCTGGTGCCGATCCTGCTGCCGATCGTGCTCAAGCTCGGCATCGATCCGATCCATTTCGGCCTGATCATGACGCTGAACCTGATGATCGGCCTGTTGCATCCGCCGCTCGGCATGGTGCTGTTCGTGCTCGCCCGCGTGGCCAAGCTCTCGGTCGAGCGCACGACGGTCGCGATCCTGCCCTGGCTGGTGCCGCTGATGGTCGCGCTGATCGCGATCACCTACATTCCCGAACTGACCCTCTGGCTGCCTAAATACATGGGACTCTCCAAATGACCTCCACCGCTCTCGCCGCAACCCTGTTCGGCCCCGAAGATCTGCGCATGATCGAGCATCCGCTCGACAAGCTCGCTGATGGCATGGTGCGCATCCGCTTCGGCGCCGGCGGCATCTGCGGCTCCGACATGCATTATTTCCGTCATGCCCGGACCGGCGATTTCGTCGTGAAGTCGCCACTCGTGCTCGGCCACGAGATCTCCGGCGAGGTCGCGGAGATCGCAGGTTCCGCAGCGAACCTGAAGGTCGGCGACCGTGTCGCCGTCAATCCGTCGCGCTGGTGCGGCCATTGCGTCGCCTGCCGCGAGGGACGGCCCAATCTCTGCGAGAACATCTACTTCATGGGCTCGGCCTCGAAGACGCCGCACATGCAGGGCGGCTTCGCCAATTATTTCGACGCGGTCCCCGCGCAATGCGTGAAGATCCCCGACCACGTCTCCTATCAGGCCGCGGCGCTGGCCGAGCCGCTCGCGGTCTGCCTGCATGCGGTGGCGCGCGCCGGCAACATCGAGGGCAAGCGCGGCATCATCTTCGGTGCCGGCCCGATCGGGCTTTTGACCATGCTCGCCGCACACCGCGCCGGTATGGCCGACATCACGGTGGCGGACATCGCGCCGGCGCCGCTCGCCTTTGCGACCCGGCTCGGCGCCTCTCACGTCGAGAACGTCTCGAGCGGCGAGGAAGGACTGAAGGCACAGGCCGCATCGCGTCCCTATGACGTCGCGTTCGAGGTCTCGGGCACCGCCGCGGGCCTTGCCAGCGCGATCGGCATTGTCAGGCGCGGCGGCATTGTGGTGCAGATCGGCAATCTGCCGGGCGGCCAGATTCCGACGCCGTCGAATGCGGTGATGGCCAAGGAGATCGACCTGCGCGGCTCGTTCCGCTTCGGCTTCGAGTTCATGACCGCAGTGGAACTGATCGGCGCCGGCAGCGTCGACGTGCTGTCGCTGGTCACCGCCGAGCGGCCGCTGTCGACCGCGCCGGACGCACTGCGGCTGGCGCTCGACCGCTCGCAGAGCGTCAAGGTCGTGCTGACCGCGAACTGATTCTTTGTTTTGACGCGTTTCTTCACGCGAACCGGTATCCACTTCGCTCGAAAACGCTTTAGGAGAATTTCGATGATGCTCGAGGGATGGCGCTGGTACGGTCCGGATGATCCGGTGTCTTTGGACGATGTCAGGCAGGCCGGGGCGACGGATATCGTCTCGGCGCTGCATCAGGTGCCGATCGGCGAAGCCTGGACACGCAAGGCGGTCGAGGAGCGCAAGAACTTCATCGAGCATGGCCAGCCCGGCCGCTCGCAACTGACCTGGTCGGTGGTGGAGTCGATTCCGATCCCCGACGACGTCAAGCGGCTCGGGGCCAACGCGACGGCCTCGATCGAGGCGTGGATCGCGAGCCTCGAAGCGGTGGCCGCGGCCGGCATCAAGATCATCTGCTACAATTTCATGCCGGTGGTGGACTGGTGCCGCACCGATCTGGAGTGGGAGCTGCCGAACGGCGCCCGCGCCATGCGCTTCGACCAGGACCGCTTTGCCGCGTTCGAGCTGCATATCCTGAAGCGTCCCGCCGCCGTTCAGGAGTATTCGCCCGAGCAGCAGGCTCGCGCCAAAAAGCTGTTCGAGAAGATGAGCCAGGCCGATATCGACTACCTCGTCATGGTCATCGCTAGCGCGCTGCCGGGCTCGACCACCGAGCCGATGACCATCCCGCAATTCCGCGACCGGCTGGAGACCTATCGCGACATCACGCCAAAGATCCTGCGCCGGCATCTCGCCGAGTTCCTGGGCCGCGTCACGCCGGTCGCCGAGCAACTTGGCGTCTCCCTGACGCTGCACCCGGACGATCCGCCGCGCCCGCTGTTCGGCCTGCCGCGCATTGCCTCGACCGCCGACGACTATCAGGCGCTGTTCGATGCCGTGCCATCCAAGGCCAACGGCATCTGCCTGTGCACCGGCTCGCTCGGCGTGCGCGCCGGGAACGATCTGCCCGCGATGGCCGAGCGCTTCGGCCCGCGCATTGCGTTTGCGCATCTGCGCGCGACCAAGCGCGAGGCCGACGGCCTGTCCTTCTACGAGTCCGACCATCTCGACGGTGACGTCGACATGGTCGCGGTGCTGAAGGCGCTGTTAAAGGAGAACGCGCGGCGTTCGCCCGACAAGAGAATCGTGTTCCGTCCCGACCACGGCCATCGTATGCTCGACGATCTCGCCGCCACCAAGCGCACCAATCCCGGCTACACCGCGATCGGCCGCCTGCGCGGCCTCGCCGAACTCCGCGGCGCGATCAGGGCGATCGAGCATCGATAGGAGACCGGCGGCGCCATCAGGCGAGAGATCGCCGCGATGGCGGCCGCTGACAGCATCAGCGGCGCGATGGCAAGATGATCGTCGCGCAGAGCATGCCGCGAGCGGAGTTGAGAAATGCGCCTGACACAGTGTCATAATTTCCACGATTTCCGGCGGCTGGCGCGCCGCCGACTGCCCGGTCCGATCTTCGACTATATCGACGGCGCGGCCGACGATGAGACCACCCATCGCCGCAACAGCGCGAGCTTCGAGCATTGCGACCTTCTGCCCAACGTGCTGCGCGGCGTGCAGGACGTCGATCTCTCGGTCACCATCATGGGCCAGAAGCTCGCGCTGCCGTTCTACTGCTCGCCGACCGCCCTGCAGCGCCTGTTCCATCATGAAGGCGAGCGTGCCGTCGCCGCTGCCGCGGCGAGCTACGGCACCATGTTCGGCGTCTCCTCGCTGGGCACGGTGTCGCTCGAGGAATTGCGCAAGGCCCACGACACGCCGCAGGTCTATCAATTCTATTTCCACAGGGATCGCGGTCTCAACCGCGCCATGATGCAGCGCGCCAGGGACGCGGGCGTCGAGGTGATGATGCTGACGGTCGACAGCATCACCGGGGGAAATCGCGAGCGCGATCTGCGCACCGGCTTCAGCATTCCCTTCCGTCTGACGCCTGCGGGCATGTTGCAGTTCGCGATCAAGCCGATGTGGGGTATCCAGTATGTCAGCCACGAAAAATTCAGGCTCCCGCAACTGGAGGAGCACGTCGACATGAGCGGCGGCGCCATGTCGATCGGCCGCTACTTCACGGAAATGCTGGATCCCGCGATGAATTGGGACGATGTCGCGGAGATGGTGCGGACCTGGAACGGCCCGTTCTGCCTGAAGGGGATCATGTCGGTGGAAGACGCGCGCCGCGCGGTCGATATCGGCTGTGCCGGGATCGTCCTTTCCAATCATGGCGGCCGCCAGCTCGACGGCTCCCGCTCGGCTTTCGATCAACTCGCCGAAATCGTCGATGCCGTGGGCGACCGCATCGACGTGATGATGGACGGTGGCATCCAGCGCGGAACCCATATCCTGAAAGCGCTGTCGCTCGGGGCCAAGGCGGTCGGGCTTGGACGATACTATCTCTATCCGCTCGCCGCCGCCGGCCGGCCCGGCGTCGAACGGGCCCTCGGCCTGCTGCGGGCCGAGCTCGTGCGCGATATGAAGCTGATGGGATGTACGTCGATCAGCCAGCTATCGCGCGCCAATCTGCGCTTTCGGCCGGGGTAGCGCGCGGTGATCGTTCGGCCTCAATAGCAGGCAGCCATCGCGCCGAGCTTCGGATAGAGCAGGTCGATCGCGGCGATCTCGCTTTTCATCTGCGCGATGATCCAGTCGCGGATCTCGGCGGCGATGGGGCGCATCGGACGGTTGCGCGGCGGCAGGAATTCGCAGATGCGCCGCGTGGTGGTGAGCGTCTCGGAGGCCGGCACGAGCGCGCCGGTCAGGAGCCAGTGCGAGGCCACCGTCAGCCAGCCGAGTGCGATGCCCTGGCCCAGCAGGGCGGCCTGCATCACGACGGCATAATCGGTGAAGCTCAGCGCCTTGGCCGCGCCGCGGCGGCCGGTCAGAAGCGAGGTGTAATCCGCCGCCCAATCGCCCGGCGTCTCGGCGAGGCGAATGATGGTGTTGCCTTCAGCGGGATCGGTCTCGCCGAGATAGCCAGGGCTGCACATCGGCAGCATGACTTCCTTCATCACCAGCGTGCCGCCGGATGACGGCTCGTCGCGGTCACGGAATCGCATGCCGAGGTCGACATTCTCCACCGGCCCGCGTAGCGCGCCGGAGATCAGCTGGAAGCGCAGATCGACCTCGGGAAACTGCTTCTGGAGCTTGTCGATGCGCGGCATCAGCCAATGCGTGGTGAAGGCGGAGGAGACCGACAGCGTCACCGTCTCGGTGCCCTTGCGGCGCCGCTCGATCTCGACGAGCCCGGTCTCGATGCTGCGAAAGCCTTCGAGCACGCGGCGATAAAGCAGCTCGCCTTCCTCGGTGAGCACCGCGCGCCCCGCAGTGCGGTCGAACAGGCGGACGCCGAGATGCTCCTCGAACTGTCCGAGCATGCGGCTTACCGCCGGCTGCGTGACGTTGAGCTCGGCTGCTGCCGCCGTGAAACTGCCATTGCGCGCCGCTGCGTCGAAGACGAACAGGGCGTTACTGGAGGGCAGCATCCGGCGTAGCTCGGGCATAACGCCATGTTATGGACGCGGTGAGAATTTGGCAATTGCCGAGTTTTGCCAAGTCTGGTGTCATTGGCATCACAGCCTAAAGACAGGGCTTGCGAACGAAGATTTGGTGCGGTGCACGCTTCGGCCGTGAGTGCTCAAAATTCCTGTCTATAAAGCAGGCTTATGGCGCGCAGTGAGGCACGCCATTGCAGGGAACGAGGCGAGGTCGATCGTTGGACAAACGAGCGGAAAGCGTCGAGATCAGGTCCGCGAGCAAGGCGTATGGCCCCGTTCGCGCTCTCGACGACGTTTCGCTCAATGTCGGCGCCGGCGAATTCGTCTCGCTGCTCGGGCCCTCCGGCTCCGGCAAGACCACGCTGCTTGGAATTCTCGGCGGCTTCATCCTGCCATCGAGCGGAACCATCCTGTTCGGCGGTCGTGACGTCACCTGGATGCCGCCGCACAAGCGCGACATCGGCGTGGTGTTCCAGAACTACGCGCTGTTCCCGCATATGAGCGTCGGCGAGAACGTCGCCTTTCCCCTGCGCGCACGGCGCCTGCCGCAAGCGAGCTGGCCCGACAAGGTGCGCGCGGCGCTCGCGATGGTCGGTCTCGCCGGCTATGAAGAGCGCGGCATCGCGCAGCTCTCCGGCGGCCAGCGCCAGCGCGTGGCGCTGGCGCGTGCGATGATCTTCGAGCCGCGCCTGATCCTGATGGACGAGCCGCTCTCTGCGCTCGACAAGCAGCTCCGCGAATCCATGCAGATCGAGCTGCGCGCGCTGCACCGGCGCATCGGCGCCACCATCATCTACGTTACCCACGACCAGCGCGAGGCGCTGACCATGAGCGACCGCGTCGCCGTGATGAAGGACGGCCGGCTGATCCAGATCGACGCGCCCGAGCGGCTGCACGATCATCCCGCGGATTCCTTCGTCGCGAGCTTCATCGGGGAAGCGACGATGCTGCCGGTTCGCCGCGTCGATGCCTCCAGCGTCGCGCTCGGCAATGCGCTGCTGCGCAGCGCCCGTGCCATTCCCGATGGCGATGCCTTGATGCTGGCCGTGCACAGCGAAAAGCTCCTGATCGACGACGGCGCGCAGGATGCCGCCTGCAACCGGCTGACCGGAACGGTCACCGACATCGTCTACCAGGGCGAGAGCCTGCGCATCTTCCTGGCGCTCACCGATGGCATCGCGCTCAGCCTGCGCCAGCCGAGCTATCACCAGGCCTACAGCCGCATCCCGCCGCTCGGCGGCAGCCTCACCGTGACCCTTCACCCCGAGGACACCATCGTTGTCCCCAGGGCGGGGGACTGAACTCAAGCCCTGTTCAACCGAGAGAAGAAACCAAAGATGTCGTCAGCAGCCTCGTTCAGCAATTTCAAGGTTCTCACCTTCGACGTCGTCGGCACCTTGATCGATTTCGAGACCGGCGTGCTCTCCGCGGTGCGCAAGATCTCCGGCAAGTCGCCGGCCGAGCTCAGCGACGAGCAGATCTTCGAGCCCTACAAGCGCGGCCGCGACAAGCATTATGAGCGCTCGAGCGAGGCGATGTTCCACGTCTATCGCCATCTCGCCAAGGAGCTCGGGCTTCCCTCCGACGATGCGTCCTGCGATGTGTTCCAGCTTTCGGTGCTGCGCTGGGGGCCGTTCGCGGATTCGGTCGAGGCGCTGAAGCGCCTGCGCACGAAATTCCGGCTGGTCGCGATGACCAATGCCGACCGCGTCGCGCTCTCCTGCTACGCGCACGCGCTCGGCAATCCCTTCGACGACACCGTCTGCGCCGACGATACCGGCGTTGCCAAGCCGAACCCGGAGTTCTTCGCCTACAACAAGGGACGCCAGTCAGCTTTCGGCTACAAGCAGTCCGACATCCTGCACGTCGCGCAGAGCCAGTACCACGACATCGGGATCGCGCGAAAGCTCGGCTACAAGGTGTGCTGGATCGAGCGCCGCCAGGGCATCGGCGGGTTTGGCGGCACGCCGGCGGTGGAGACGCTGACCAAGCCGGACTTCCACTTCCCGACGCTGAAGGCGCTGGCGGACGCGGCGATCGGGCCGGCGTAAGGCATGAGCGGCGGCATGACACGGGACTGGAGCGCATTGCCATCGGCCAACTCGCTGTGGGAAGCCACGGCGGAGCCGGCGCGCGCGTTTCCCGTGCTGTCGGGCGAGCAACAGGCGGATGTGGTGATCATCGGTGCAGGCTACACGGGCCTGTCCGCCGCGCACCACATCGCCAAGAGCGGCCTGTCGCCGGTCGTGCTGGAGGCGAACCGTCCCGGCTGGGGCGCAAGCGGCCGCAACGGCGGGGTGATCACCGCAAAATTCCGCCTGTCGTTCCGCGAGATCGACGCCGCCCATGGCCGCGCCATGGCGCAGCGCATGTACGAGATCGCGCATGAATCGACTGACATGGTCGAGGAGCTGGTGTCCGAATTCGGCATCGCCAGCGCGGCGCTGACGCGCACGGGCCAGGTCAAGGCCGCGCATAACGAGACGACGCTGAAAGCCGCGATCGACGAAGCCAACTGGATGACGCGCGAGATGGGCTCCGCCGAGGTCCGCATCCTCGACAAACATGGCGTACGCGACGAGACCGGCTCGGACATTTTCGTCGGCGGCGTGCTCAATCCCGGCTCCGGCGGCATTCATCCGCTGAACTATCTGCGCGGGCTCGCCGATGGCGTCGCGCGCCGTGGTGTTCCGATCTTCCAGGAGTCGCCGGTGGTCAAACTCCGGCGTGAGAACGGCGGCATCGTCGCCGAGACGCCGCAAGGCGCGGTGCGCGCGAAACAGGCGATCATCGCCACCAACAGCTACTCCGATCTCACCAGCGCGACCGCGCACATGCAGCGCACGCTGATCCCGTTCCGCAGCGCCCTGGTCGCGACCGAGCAGCTGCCGCGCAATCTCGCGGGCAAGCTGATGCCGACGGGTCGGACCTACACCGAGACCAAGCGCATGATGCGCTGGTTCCGCATGGTCGACAATCGCGTCATCTTCGGCGGGCGCGGTGCTTTCGGCAAGCAGGACTCGCAAGCTGCCTTCGACGCCTTGCGCAAGGCGATGGTCGGCATCTTCCCGGATCTTGCCGATGTGCCGCTCGCCTACAAATGGTCGGGCCTCGTCGCGATGACGCTGGACTCGGTGCCGCATATCGGCCGGCTCGACGACCGCACGCTGGTCTCGATGGGCTACAACGGCGCGGGTGTTGCGATGTCGAGCCTGATGGGCCGCTATCTCGCCGCCTTCGTGCGCGGCGAGACGCCCGAGGTCGGGCTGCTCGATATCAGGCGCATGAAGACGATCCCGTTCTATCCGCTGCGCGAGCCCGCCGTGCGCATGGTCGCCGGCTGGTACCAGTTTCTCGATGCGATCGGTCAGTGAGATTATTTGGTGATGGAGGAGGCGAGGATGATGACGACACGCAATTTTGGATTGGGCTGTGCAATGCTGGGCGCAATCGGATTTACCACTGCGGCGAGCGCCGCCGAGCAGATCACCTTCGTCTCGCAAGGCGGCGCCTATCAGGCGGCGCAGACGGTGGCGATCCTCGATCCCTCCGCCAAGAAGCTCGGCATCACCATCAACCAGGACTCCATCCCGGACGCCTGGCCCGCGATCAAGACGCAGGTCGGCAGCGGCAAGCCGATCTGGGACGTCGTCGACACCCCGACCGGCAACTGCCTGCGCGGCGGCGAGCAGGGGCTGATCGAGAAGCTCGACTTTTCGAAGATTCCAAACGGCGCGGCGATGCCGGAGGCCTATCGCAGTCCCTATTCGGTGTCGTACGAGTTCTATTCCAGCGTGCTGTCCTACAGCCAGAAGACCTTCCCGAAGGACGCGCCGAACAGTTGGGCCGATTTCTGGGACGTGAAGAAATTTCCCGGCCGCCGCGCGCTGCGCAACCATCCGTTCGCGACGCTCGAGGCCGCGCTGATGGCCGATGGCGTTGCGCCCGACAAGCTCTACCCGCTCGACGTCGACCGCGCCTTCAAGAAGCTGGAAGAGATCAAGCCGCACATCACCGTGTGGTGGACCTCAGGCGCGCAGTCGGCGCAGCTCCTCAATGACGGCGAGGTCGACATGGAGATGGCCTGGAACGGCCGCGTCAGCGCGGTGGCCAAGGAGGGTGCAAAGGTCTCCTTCACCTACAACCAGGGCGTCCTTCAGAGCACCTCGCTCTGCATCCTCAAGGGCGCGCCGAATCTGGAGACGGCAGTCAAATTCGTCAACGAGGCCGTCGATCCCGTGCACCAGGCCAATCTGCCGCTCCACATCGACTACGGTCCGGGCAATCCGAAGGCGTTCGAGACCGGCGTGATCAAGCCCGAGCGCGCCGCGCAACTGCCGAGCGAGCCGGCGAATGCGGCCAAGCAGGCGCTGATGTCCTACGCCTGGTGGTCCTCGCCCGCGGGCGAGGCCGCCGAGAAGCGCTGGGCGTCGTTCATGCAGAAGTGAGCGAGGTCAGCCTTGGCGACATCCATGCCAGATTCCTCCCAAAAGCATCAGCGCCGCGAGCATGCGCTGATGCTGGCATTGGTGTCGCCGGCGCTGCTCGTGATTCTTCTCCTGATCGTACTGCCGGTCGGCTGGCTCGCCTGGCAGTCGATCTACCATGACGGCTTCACGCTGGAGAACTATCGCCGGGTCTTCACCGAAGACATCTACTGGCGCAGCTTTGCGCTGACCTTCGAGATCAGCCTCGCCGTCACCGTGATCGCGCTGCTGCTCGGCTATCCCGTGGCCTATCTCGCCAACGCAGTGCCGAAAGGGTGGAGCATCCTGATCCTGTCGCTGGTGGTGCTGCCGTTCTGGACGTCCGTGCTGGTCCGCGCCTATGCCTGGCTGGCGCTGCTCCAGCGCACCGGCGTGATCAACCAGCTCCTGCGCTATCTCGATGTCATCTCCGAGCCGCTCGCGCTGGTGCATAACACGTTCGGCACGGTGGTTGCGACCGTGCACATCCTGCTGCCGTTCATGGTGCTGCCGCTCTATGCCACCATGCAGAAGATCCCCGGTGATTTGATGCAGGCCGGCGCGAGCCTGGGGGCGAGCCCGTCGCTCACCTTCTTCCGGGTGTTCCTGCCGCTGTCGCTGCCGGGCGTGCTCGCCGGCTGCACCATGGTGTTCGTGCTCTGCCTCGGCTTCTACATCACGCCGGAATTGCTCGGCGGCGGCCGCACCGTGATGGTGTCGATGCTGGTGAGCCGCAATGTCGAGCTCTACAACCAGTTCGGCGCCGCGAGCGCGGTCGCCGTGGTGCTGCTCCTCAGCGTGCTCCTGATCTTCTTCGCCGTCAGCCGCTTCATCTCGCTCGATCGCGTGTTGGGGCAGAAATGACGCGCACTTCGCCCGCACGGATTGTCCTCTACGTGATCAGCGCGCTGGTGCTGGTCTATCTGATCCTGCCCGTGCTGATCATCGCGCCGATCTCGTTTTCCAGTGCGCGCTTCCTGACGTTCCCGCCGCCGTCGTTCTCGCTGCGCTGGTACCAGCAATATTTCGCCAATCCGGCCTGGATGCAGGCGACGCGGGTGACGCTGACGGTCGCGTTCTTCACGGTCCTGATCGCAACGCCGTGCGGGGTCGCGGCGGCCTACGCGATCAGCCAGTCGAAGCTGCGCATCATGCGCATCATCCACATGGCGCTGCTGCTGCCGCTGGTGGTGCCGATCATCATCACTGCGGTCGGCATCTTCTTCGTCTATGCAAAGGTCGGCCTGGTCGCGACCATGCCCGGCCTCGTGCTGGCGAATGTGATGCTGGGCCTGCCCTACGTCGTCATCTCGGTGCTCGCGGGCTTGCAGAGCTTCGATCCGGCGCAGGAGATGGTGGCGCGCAGCCTCGGCATGAACCGCCTGCGCAGCTTCTTCGCGGTGACGCTGCCGCAGATCAAGTCCAGCGTGGTCGCGGGCGGCATCTTCGCCTTCATCTCGGCGATGGACGAGACCATCGTCGCGCTGTTCATCTCCGGCGGCCAGTATCAGCCGCTGACCAAGCGCATGTTCACCGCGCTGCGTGACGAGATCGACCCGACCATCGCCGCGATCTCGACGCTGATGACGGTGGCGTCGTTCATGCTGGTGCTGCTGGCGAGCACGCGGGGCAAGAAGGGCGGGTGAGGGGGGCTCCGGCCTCCGCCGTCATCACCCGCGAAAGCGGGTGATTCAGTATTCCAGAGACGGTAGTGGTTCCTCGATAGGCCGCAGCGTACTGGATTCCCCGCCTGCCGCCTACGCTAAAGCTTCGGCGCCCCTGGACCGCAGCCCCGGCGAAGCCTTGGCGTAGCCGGGTCGCGGGGAATGACAGCAAGTGTGCGGCTAAGCCTTCGCTCCCAGCCACGCCAGGATCATCTCCACGATCTGCGTCCGGCTCTTTGCCAGCACCCTGGGCTCGCTGAGGTCGCGGTCGAACAGGGCGCCGAAGGTGTGGCGGTTGGCGACGCGGAAGAAGCAGTAGGAAGAGATGGCGAGGTGAAGGTCGATGGCGTCGACGTCGTCGCGGAAGACGCCTTCGCCGCGTCCGCGCTCGAGGATGCCGTCGAGCGTCGCGATCACGCTGGCGTTGAGCTGGCGCAGTTGCAAATTCTGCTTCAGGTGCTTGCCGTGGTGGATGTTCTCGATGCTGACGAGGCGGATGAAGTTCGGATTGCGCTCGTCATGGTCGAAGGTGGCCTCGATCAGCCGGCGCAGTCCTTCGCGGGCGTCGCAGCTTTCGATGTCGAGCTGGTCTTCCAGCGCGCGGATGCTGCGATAGGCCTCCTCCAGCACCGCGAGGTAGAGCTGCTCCTTGCCGCCGAAATAGTAATAGATCATCCGCTTGGATGTGCGCGTGCGCGCCGCGATCGCATCGACGCGGGCGCCGGAATAGCCCTCCGAGGCGAATTCGGCCATCGCCACTTCGAGGATGTCGCGCTTGGTGCGCTCGGGGTCGTTGGTGCGCTTCGATGGGGGCGGCATACGCTCGAGCATCACTGTTTCTCCCGCCAGTTTCCACGGATCACCTTGAAGGTGAAGGCAAATTTCACCCGTCTGGGCACTGATCCAATGCGTATTGCATAAACGTACTAGTTCGTACATCATCGCTCCAGACCAAAGTTGCGGCAACCAGAACCAGAAAACGCGCGCGAGGCGATCTGCCTGACGCGAACCGCACCGGCCACATGGGGAGGAGCTTTCAATGACGTTGACGTCAACCGCACCGCTGCGCGCATCATCCAGCGCGGAAGCCACGCCGAACAAGCTGCCGAAGCGCGCCGCGCTGGTCAGCTTCGTCGGCAGCATGCTCGAATACTACGACTTCTTCATCTACGGCACCGCGGCGGCGCTGATCTTTCCAAAAGTGTTCTTCGCCAATGTCGATCCCTCGACCGCGACGCTGCTCGCGTTGCTCTCCTTCGGCATCGGCTATATCGCCCGGCCCGTGGGCGCCGTCATCCTCGGCCATTTCGGCGACCGTATTGGCCGCAAGACGGTGCTCTTGTTCACGCTGGTTCTGATGGGCGGCTCGACGCTGGCGATCGGCCTGTTGCCGGATGCCAAGACGATCGGCAACGCCGCGCCTGTCATCCTGACGCTGCTCCGCCTGTTGCAGGGCCTGTCGGCTGCCGGCGAGCAGAGCGGAGCCAACTCGCTGACGCTGGAGCATTCCGCCAATTCGAACCGCGCCTTCTTCACGAGCTGGACCTTGAGCGGCACCCAGGCCGGCGCGATCCTTGCAACACTGGTGTTCATCCCGGTGTCGAGTCTGCCGGAAGACCAGTTGTTGAGCTGGGGCTGGCGCATTCCGTTCCTGCTCTCCGCGCTCGTGCTGCTGGTCGCCTACCTGGTGCGGAGGACCATGCCGGAAACGCCCGTCTTCGAAGACATCAAGGACAAGGCGCAGGTGGCGCGCTTCCCCGTCGTTACGCTCATGCGCGACTACTGGCCGGACGTGCTGCGCGTCATCGTCTGCGCGCTGATCGCGACCGTGAGCACGATGACCGCGGTATTCGCGCTCGGCTATGCCACCAGCAAGTTCGGCGTCGCCCGCCCGACCATGCTGTGGGCCGGCGTGCTCGGCAATGTCACCGCGCTGATCACCCAGCCGCTGTGGGCGCTGCTGGCCGACAGGATCGGCCGCAAGCCGGTGTTCATCGGTGGCGTGCTCGGCTGTGCGGTGCTGGTGTTCCCGTATTTCATGCTGGTGACATCGGGGAATACGCCGGCGATCTTCGCCGCGGCGATGATCCTCTCGGGTGTCATCTACGCCGCGCCGAACGCGATCTGGCCGTCGTTCTATGCGGAGATGTTCGACGCGCGCGTGCGTTACTCCGGCACGGCGATCGGCACGCAGCTCGGCTTCCTCGCCGCCGGCTTCACGCCGCTGGTGAGTGCGAGCCTGGTCGGCGAGGGGCCGAACGGCTGGATCCCCGTGGCAATCTTCGTTGCCTGCTGCTGCGTGATCTCGGCGGCATCTGCGGCAACCGCGCGCGAAACCCTCAATGTCGACATCGCCGATCTCGGCAAGCGGCACGCCTGAGTCGGGATGAGTGAAAGTCGCATGTTGACCAACGCAGTTTCGACCACGAGCGGGCCGATCATCGGCGCCGAGCAGAACGGCTTACGCGTGTTCAAGGGCGTGCCGTTCGCGACCGCGCGGCGTTTTGCCAGGGCGACACCGCCGCTCGCGTGGACGGAGCCGCGCCGATGCACGGACTACGGCGCTTACGCGCCGCAGCCCGGCCACCTCGATCATGCTGACGAGGAATCCTGTCTCAGCCTGAACATCTGGGCGCCGGCGGCGGATCACCCGCTGCCGGTCAAGTTCTTCATCCATGGCGGCGCCTTCGTCACCGGCGGCGGCGCCGATTATGACGGCTCCTTCCTCGCCGCCCACGGTCCGGCCGTCATTGTCACCATCAACTACCGGCTCGGGCCGCTCGGCTTTCTGCAACTGCATCGCTACGGCCTCACCGAAGCCAACAACCTCGCGCTCCAGGATACGCTCGCGGCGCTCGATTGGGTCCGTGCCAACATCGCGAATTTCGGCGGCGATCCGGATGCGATTACGCTGTCGGGACAATCCGCCGGCGCCTCCATGGTGATCGCGCTCGCAACCCTGCCGCATGCACGAAGCAAGTTTATCCGTGCCCTCGCGCTGAGCGCGCCTGGGCGCAACATCATGAGTGCGGGGCACGCCGACGATGTCGCGCGCCACGTGCTCGAGGAGCTCGAGCTTGCGCGCGATCCCAGCGCGATTGCGTCCGTGCCGCTGCCAAAGCTGTTCGCGGCGGTAGAGCGCGTCGGACGCAGGCTCGCGGACGAGACGGACGCAGGCACCGTGTTCGGTCCGGTGCTCGACGGGACCGTGATCGCGTGCGAGCCGCGCGACGTCTTCGCCGACGAAACTTTGCGCGACATTCCGCTCTGGCTCGGCTCCTGCCGCGACGAGATGGTGATGTTCCTGAAGAGCATGCCGCCGGCCGCGATGATCCGCACCACCGAGCGACAAGTGCGCGCGACGTTCGGCGATGCCGGCTGGTGCCGGCTGCTATCGTATTATCGCGCCAACGCGCGCCTCGACGAGGATCCGTACGAGGCGCTGTTGTCGGATGCGTTCTGGCATCGCCCCATGGCCGATCTCGCGCGGCGTCATGCTGCGGCAGGCGGCGCGGTGTGGTTGAGCCGGTTCGATCATCGCCCGGCGCTGGAGCCGTTCCTGTCGCAGGGACCAACCCATGGCGCGGACAATGCCTGCCTGTGGGCGCATCTGCCTGATTTCATCGATCGGCCGATCCTCAGGCGCAAGGGCGGGCCGATGACCCCGGCCGACATTGATGTCGCGGCGCGGTTTCAGGCGAGCGTCTTGCGCTTCGTCACGACCGGCATGCCGGACGTCGCGCAAGCCTGGCCGCAGTTCGAGCCGGGCCATGAGCCGCTCGCGATCTTCGGCCAGCCGTTTCACATCGTGCCGCTCAACAACGGCGCGCGCTTCCGCGTATGGGCGGAGCTATCGGCGCAGTCCGGAGCAGCGCAAGCTGTGACTGCGATGTAGCAAGGCAGCACCATGAGATTAGACTCCATGATGCGTCGCCTGAAACACCGAGATGTTGTCGCTTAGCCAATCGGTTACCGGGCGCGGAGCGTGGCCGGTCAACTCGCGAACAGTTGACGTGGTTTCTGCGAGGACCGATTCGTAGAAAAGGCGATCCAGACCGAGCAGCAGGTCGGCGACAAATTCGTTGAGTCCAGACGCCATCAGCTTCTCACGCTGCTCCGCAGGGCTTCGGTGCTGATATGTGACGACACGTCCAAGCAGTCTGGACATTTCACTTGCTATCTCAGGCATGCTGACTGCGGTTGGCCCGGTCAGGTGATAGGCGCGCTGAGAAGTTACGTGCGCGTCGTCGAGAAGGACAGCGAAAGCCGAGTCCGCCACATCGCGTGCGTCGATCAAGTTGACCAATCCATCGCCGGCTGCCCCGCCCCATGCGTCATTGGCGACTGGAGCGCCAGCCCGTGCCAGGATATCGACGAAACTCGATGGCCGCAAAACCGTGAAGCCTACGTCGCAGGCCGCAAGATGCGCCTCAATTTGCGCATGCCAGTCGAACGGATGTAGCCGAGACGGTGGTCCCAACACGGACAATTTGACGATGTGGCCTACGCCGGCGGCCACGGCTACGTCGATCAGCGCAATTTCATTGGCGACTTGCCGGGGGGACGTGCCGTGGGCGAGGAACAGACGGTCAACTCCGCGCAGCGCGTTGTCCAAAGTCGATCGCGCATCGAAGTCCACGGTCGCAGGCGAAACTCCGGACGGCAGACGTCCAGCATCCGACGTGCGGGTCAATGCCACAATCTCAACCGGTTCCGTGAACAGTTTCGAAATCAAGGCGGAGCCCACGCGACCTGTGGCTCCCGCCACCGCAATGCGCGTACGGGCGGCGCTACGCTGGGAGGGGTTGAACATCCGGATAACCTTTCGTATCTTGGAACGATCAGTTCAAAATACTTGGAACGATCGTTCCATGATGTCAAGTGAGAATGGCATGAGTGGAAAACCCCAATTCGATGACGATGCCGTGATCAACTCCGCGATGGATGTGTTTTGGCGTCACGGCTATTCGGCCTCGTCGATCGATCAACTGACGACGGCGATGGGCTTGTCGCGGTCCAGCATGTACAAGCGATTCCAAGACAAGGACGGCCTATTCGGGGAGGTCCTTTCGGCTTACGTCGAGCGCGTCGAGCGGCGCATGAGCGCCGTTCGAGGCGAGACGAAGCGCCAACAGCTTGAAGCGCTGTTGCACGAATTCTTGCCCAGAGCGGGCAAGACGGCGCGGCCCGCTGGATGCATGCTGGCCCGATCGTGCGCTGAGATGGTGGACCTGCCTCCGGCAGGCCAGTCGGTCGCGCGGCAGGGACTTACGCGGCAGCGCGCGATCCTCGGCGGCATTTTACGCGAGGCGGTCGCAAGTGGAGAATTGGCGGCGACAGCGGACATCGAGGGATTGGCGTGGCACTACCTTGGTGTGTTGCAGGCGATAATGAATTTGCCGCAAGCCGGCGCGACTGTCGGCGAGCTTCGCGGTGTCGTAGAACTTGCAATGTTGGCATGGCCGTTCCTCCCGCCCGCGAGCCAATCCAAGCCTACATAGGGGCAGCGGGCGATCGCTCCATGATGATCGTGCGCTCATCGCCATAGTAGCTGTCGCGCACGGCCTTGAACCCGAGCCGGGCGTAGAAGGATTCGGCGGTGACTGAAGATGGGACGGTCAAAAAAGCGATGTTTCGCTCGCGCGCGATGCGTTCGATCTCGGCCATCAGGAACTTGCCGATCCCCTGCGCCTGAACGTCGGGAGCCACGAAGACCGTGCGGACGACGCTTCCGTCAAGGCTCGCCGTTCCAACGACGCGGCCGCCAAGGGCGGCAACAAGGACCGTGCGTTTGCGGATCAGCTCCAGAACGGCGGTCGGGCTGAAGCTATGCTCGACCCGCTCGATGATTTTGTCTGTGTAATCCCTGGCATTTGTCTCGCGCGGTGCGCGCAGAATGACGGCGCTGATTTCGCCGCTATCCTCTTCGCGCGCCGGGCGGATGCTGCAATCTATTGATCCCTCCACCCGCCCGGCAGTCGCTAGCCCTCACTGCATTATCGACGCAGCGATCTTCTCCGCCGACATCAGCACCGGAAAATTGGTGTTGGCGCACGGCACCACGGGGAAGATCGAGGCGTCGACGACGCGCAGGCCCTGAACGCCTTTGACGCGGCCTTGATTATCGACCACCGCCATCGGATCGTCGGCCCGGCCCATGCGGCATGAGCACGAGGCGTGCCACACCCCGATGGTCGCCTTGCGGACGAAGGCTTCCAGCGCATCGTCGTCGTTCATCACCTGGTCGAAGGTGAAACCTTCGACGACGAAATTATCGATCAGGTAGTGGCGCAGCGCCGCCGGCCCGTCCATCAAGGTCGCGGCGATCTTGGTCAGGATCCTGTTTTTGGTATTGACCACGCCGATCTTGCGCACCTTGTCCGTATAGGCGGCCGGAAACGGCTTGTCCGTCACCGCTTTCACCACGTCGCTCATCTGCACGGCCGCCATCTTGCGGAAGCCGCTCATCAGGCGATCGAGGTCGCGGCGGTCGGACAGCAGATTGAACTCGACAATCGGCTCGGCAGCGGGATCGCGCGAGGCGAGCTTGACCTGTCCGGTCTCGGAATAGGTCTTGTTGACGAAGGTCAGCAGCGAGCCGATCTGCTCGCCGACCGCGTGCCAGGCCGATTTGCTGAGCAGGACGACGAACATGTCGCCCTTCGGTACGCCCGACAGCCCGGATGAATAACGCAGGCCAAGCTGCATGTGGCGCCTGGTGTGCTCGTTCATGCGCGCGCCGCGGCGGACAAAGGACGACAGCGAAATCGAAGGATGATCCATCAGGCGCTGACCGACACCTGCCAGCCCCATCAGGACCGGAATGCCCATATCCTTGAGATGACCGACCGGGCCGATGCCGGCGCGCAGGAGATGCGCCGGCGAATGGATCGCGCCGCTGGACAGGATGATCTCGCGGCCGCGGAATTCCTGTTCCTGTCCGTCGACCATCGCCTTCACGCCGACGCATTGCGTGCCTTCGAACAGCAGCTCCTTGACCTGCGTGTTGGTGGAGATGGTGAGATTGGCGCGCTTGCGCGTGTCACGATCGAGATAACCCATCGCGGCCGAGACACGTTGCTCGGCCTGATTGGAATGCGTCACCGGAAAATAGCCGTCGACGAACTCGCCGTTCTGGTCAGGCACGAACTGATGGCCGGCCTGCTGGAAGGCGTCGGCGAACGCCTGCGAATGCCGAGTCCAGTGTTCACGCGGAATTCTGCGCACCGGAATTCGGCCGTCCTTGCCGTGGTACGGGCCGTCGAAATCGAGGTCGCGCTCGACCTTCTTGAAGAAAGGCAGCACGTCGTTCCAGCTCCAGCCGTCGGCGCCCCGCGCGTCCCATTCATCGTAGTCGGTCGGTGCGCCGCGGTTGGCCATCTGGCCGTTGATCGACGAGCCGCCGCCCAGCACGCGCGCCTGCTCGTATTTGCGCAGGGGAGGACGCGCTTCGTTCGGATTGTTGTGGCTGACGATCTGGGTCGTGACCTTGAGTTCGGTCCAGTGGAAGCGGGGATCGAAATAGGCCGTGCCCGGATAGCTGTCCCTGATCTCGGCGGGCTCGTTGCCGGGCGGTGTGTCCTGTCCGGCCTCGCACAGCAGGACCTTGTTGGCGCTCTTTGCGGAGAGCCGGTGGGCCAGCACGGACCCCGCCGAGCCGCCGCCGACGATAATGAAGTCGTACACGATTGGCGTTTCCTCTTGGTCTTGTCCGGGAAACGTAGCGCGTTATTTTCCCGAGGTCACGTCGGCATTGCCGCGACAGTTCGTAACTCGCATTGCTTGCCTGGCAACCACGATCGTGTAATTCTTCTGCCAGCGCCGATTTGATCCTCAGCTTGCGGGCGCTTCTACAAATGCAGCTAAAGAGACGTAGCTAAATTGACTAGCCAGTCCTGCATCCCCCGCATAGCGAGAACAATCGGCCATTCCGAATGGAAGGGGCCAAATGAGATTTGCTGCCATCGCGGACGTGCATGGGAATCGTCCGGCACTTGAAGCCGTCCTTGCGGACATTGCCATGCTCGGCCTCGACGAGGTCGTGAACCTCGGCGACCACGTCAGTGGCCCGCTCGAGGCAGCCAGGACCGCGGATCTGTTGATGGCGCGAGGCTTTCCGTCGATACGGGGCGATCAGGATCGAATCCTCGTCGAGCTCTGGGAGGCCGGCGGCTCCCCTCGCAGCGATTTCCGTGAGCTCGCGCGCAAGCATTTCGACTGGATGGCGAGCATGCCGTCCACGCTCACCTATAAGGGACGGGTGTTCCTGTGCCATGGATCGCCAAGGGATGACGCTGCGTTCTGGCTCGACCACATCGCGGACGACGGCTGCCCGCGCCCGAGCGGCATCGACGCGATCGAGGCTGAAGCTGAGGGGATCGACGCCGAGATCATCCTGTGCGCCCACACGCACATTCCGCGCGTGGTCCGCCTGAGGGATGGCCGGCTGGTCGTGAATCCCGGCAGCGTCGGCTTGCCCGGTTATGACGGGAAGGTGCCCGTTCCCTACGTGGTCGAGGTCGGTACGCCGCATGCGTGCTACGCGATTCTGGAGCATGCCGGCGCAGGCTGGTCCGCGACGATCCGCTACGTGCCCTATGACACCGCGGCCATGGCCGCACTGGCGCGCAGCAAAGGCATGCTCAACTGGGCAAGCGCGATTGCGACGGGTTGGGTTCAGCGCGAGCAGGCCTGCCGCTAGGCAACAGCAAGACCGTCAGTTCGGACACGGTTGTCCCGCAGCGCCCCACAGGGCCATGTCCTTGACGTGGTCCTCGAAGGTGCCCGGTGGGGTCGTGCGGCCGGCTCCGGGCGCCCATCCGCGCGGGATGAAGCCGTTCAACGATGCGTCGTGCCGCAAATGCGCCAGCAGGCCTACGGCGTCGCGGCCGCCATTGCGCTTGGGGTCCTTCAGCTGCGTACAGATCTCGGCGCCGCTCTTGCCGAACCAGATGAACTCGACCGGCGCCAGCTGCCAGTCGATGCCGGCACGCGGCGGTGACGGCGCCGGGTCGTTCGCCTGGGTGGAGGTCATGTGACAGGTCGAGCAGGCGACCTTCTCGGCCCCGATGCGGCTGTCGCCGCCGTGGATGTTCATGCCGTGCACGCGCGGCCTGGTTTCGCCTGCCGGCGTCCAGATCGGTATGGCCTTGGCGTCGACGTGGCAGTTGGCACAGCGCGGATGGGTCACCACGGCTTCGATCCGCTTCCAGGCCTCCAGACCTTCGGCGCGGCTGACGCTGCCCGGCGGCAAAGCATCCTTGTTCGCCTCGTCCTTGGCCGCGACAATCCCCGTGAGAGCCGCAATTGTCGAAGCGGCGAAAGCGAGTGCAATGAGAGAACTCTTCATGGCTCGTCTCACACGAAATCGATGAACTTGTTGAAAGGCATTTCGCGGATGCGCTGCCCGGTCGCGGCGAAGATAGCGTTGGCGAGTGCAGGGGCGGCTGGCGGAACAGGCGGCTCTCCGACGCCTCTCACCTTGGGATCGTTCTCGAGCCCGCGAACTTCGATGACGGGGCATTGGTAGATCCGCATCGCTTCGTGATGATTGTAGTTGGTCTGCTGCACCGCGCCCTTGGCGTAGGTGAGCTCGCAATTGATGGCGTGGCCGAGGCCCCAGATGACGCCGCCCTGCACCTGGTTCTCGAAGTTGACGGGATCGACCACCTTGCCGACGTCGACAGCGACCCAGACCTTGTCGATCCTGATGCCTCGCTCCGTCTTCGTGACTTCGACGACTTCGGCTGTCGGCGTGCCGAAGGATTCAACGAACGCGACGCCGCGGCCCCTGCCGTTTCCGAGTGGTCCCTTCCAGTCCGACATCTCCGCGACCGTTTCCAGCACCTTGCGATAATGCGGCACGGTGCACATCGCGATGCGCGCCTTCATGGGATCGAGACCCGCCGCGTGGATCAGCTCGTCGATGAAGCTTTCGGTGAAGAAGCCCGATGTCGAGGCGCCGACCGACCGCCACGTGGTGCTAGGCGAAAGTCCTTGCGCCTCGTAGCTTGTGGCCCGGAAATTGGGGATGTCGTAATAGACATTCCACAGGCCGGCAGCCAATTGCCCATCGGGATCCTTCGAGGGTGTGCCCGAACGCTCGAGCAGCCCCTTGAGCGGAGCAGTCGAGGCCAGTTGCAGATCGGCTGCGACGATCTTGCTCTTGTCGATGCTGCCTCGGTGCCGGGCGATCGCAATCTGCCGCGGAATGTCCTGGAGGAAATCCTCCTCGCGCGAGAACACCAGCTTGATCGGCGTTCCCTTCATCTGATTGGCGATCTCGGCGAGAACGCGGACGTTCTCGTACTCGAGACGGTGGCCAAAGCTTCCACCCGTCCACTGATTGTGGAAGGTGATCTGTTCCGGCTTGAGGCCAATCGCCGTCGCCGCGACATATTGCACGAAACGGGGGCTCTGATGGCCGACCCAGATCTCCATCCCCTTGTCGGTGACGAGGCCGATCCCGTTCAACGGCTCGAGCGGCTGATGCCCCACATAGGGCGCGCGATATTCGGCCTCGACAAGCTTGCCCGTCTTCAGCCCGGCTTCGATATCGCCGATCTTCCGCCACTCCTTGCCCAGGAATTCAGGCTTGAACGAGGATTCAAGAACCTTCCAATGATCCGCCTGCTCGGCGGGATAGGCCGAGGGCGCCCACTCGCAAGTGACGGCGTCGACCGCCTTCATCGCGTACCAGCTGTTCGTGGCGATCACCGCGACGCCATTCTTGATTTCCAGGATCTTCTTGACCCCCGGCATCGATCGCGCCTTGCCGGCGTCGTATGACTTCAGGGGCTGGCCCTTGCCAGGGTTCAGCTTGACGGCGGCATACAGCATGCCGTCCATCTTCTGGTCGATGCCGAACTTCAGCTCGCCCAAGACCTTCGCGCGAACGTCGAGGCGCATCATCGGCTTGCCCAGCATGCGCCATTTCGACGGATCGCGCGGCTTGGCATCGAGCACCGGCGGAATCTTTGCGGCGTCCGCGGAGAGATCGACGTAGGCGATCTTGGTGCCGTTGGGCAGGATCACATGGCCTGATTGGGTGCGCAGGTCGGCCACGGCGACACCCGAACGCTTGGCAGCGGCGGCCTTCAACGTCTCGCGCGCGACCGCGCCGGCAACGCGCAGCTTTTCATAGGTGTCCGGCAGCGTACTCGACCCGCCGGTCATCTGCAGGCCGGACTCTCTCAGCCATTCGAGCGTCTTGGCGCGCGCTTCCTCGGCGGCGGGACTTTGGTCCGCGGCCACGAACGGCGCGAACTCGTCGGCGAAGCCGGTGTTGAAATACGCCGGGCTCGGGCCTGCAAATCGGACTTCGAACTGGCCGGGCTCGAGGTCCATCTCTTCGGCGATCATGATCGGCTGCACCGAGCCGACGCCCTGGCCGATATCGGCGTGCTGGGCGATCAGCGTGATTTTTTCGGGGCTGATCTCGACCCAGGGATTGAAGGTCACGGAATTCGGCGCAAGGCCCGCGGTCAGTGGATTTTCGCTGGCAGTCGCGGCTTGCGCGATGTCGCTGTAGGCGCCGAATGCGATGCCGCCAGCCACGGCGGCAGAGCCGAAAACGAAGGCGCGGCGGGAAAGCGTCTGGTGTCCCATTTCACTTCCCCACCATCTTTGCGGCAGCCGCGTGGATCGCGGTGCGAATGCGCGGGTAGGTGCCGCAACGGCAGAGGTTGCCGGACATCACCTCGTTGATGTCCTCGTCCGTCGGCTTGTCGATCAATCCAAGCAGCGAGATGGCCTGCATGATCTGGCCGGTCTGGCAGTAGCCGCATTGCGGAACCTGATGCTCGATCCAGGCCTGCAGAACGGGATGCTGCTCCCTGTTGTCCAATCCTTCGAGCGTGACGACCGACTTGCCGGCGAGATCGCCGATGCGGGCCTGGCAGGATCGCACGGCGGCTCCGTCGATCTGGACGGTGCAGGCACCGCATTGCGCGACGCCGCAGCCATATTTCGGACTGGTGATGCCGAGCTCGTCGCGGAGCACCCAGAGCAGGGGCATCTCGGGAACGACGTCGACCTGGCGCTTGGTCCCGTTGACCGTGAGCTCGATCATGTCGATGTTCCTTTCGCGCGTCCTCGCGGGACGTGAGGTCGAACAGGCACGCTCCAGCGAGCGTCGTCGAAGGTTGGACCGGCGTGGTCAGCGTGCCGCGCAAGCGCCGATGCTGTCAAACGACGACCCCGCAGCATTTGCGAATTCGCACGAAGAGTATGGTGTGAATTTTTGCCGCGCCTTTGGCGCGATTGACAATCGATTCAATTGCCGCTGATCGTCTGGAAGGGCGATCAGCGCAAGAATGGCACGGGATGGGCCGCGCGATAGAAGAAGTTGATCAACGTGTTGATGTCGAACACCGGAAGGCCCGAGACTTCGGCGACGTCCCGCGAGAACGGGCACATGTTGGTGCATTCGAACAGGATCGCACCCGGGTTTTTGCAGGACGCCATGAAGGCTTCCGTCATCTCGATCATCTCGGCGCGGAGGACGTCGGTGTCCAGTTCCTCGCGGCCGAGAATGTAGGTTGCGGGAAACTGCGCATCGGGCTTCATGCCCTGGATCTGGACGGGGATCTCGTCCGGCGACCAGCCGACACCGCGGAAATGCCCCTCGTTCATGTGGTGGCCGCGTTCGGTGAAGATGCCGATGACCTTGCCCGGCGGCAGCATGGCATGGATCAACGGTGCCTGGATCAGGCTCGAGGTGAAGACCGGGATGTTCACGGCGGCCGCGAGTTGTTTCTGGAATGGCGCGAGGAAGCCACAGCTCGTCGTGATCGCCTTGACGCCGTCGGCTTCCAGCTCGCGGGCCGCCGCGATGAACGGCTCGAGCAGGGCGGGATCGGGATGGTCGCCCATGATCCTTGTGGCGTGTGCGCCGCGCACGATCTTGTAGCGCACCGGGAAATCATAGGAGAGCGCATTGCCGATGTCGCCGCGCGGGCGCGGGAAGCGGGTATCGAGCATCAGGATGCCGATCGTCTCGCCGTAATTCGTGAAGCCGCCGCGGAGTTTCATGGGTGTCCCCACCGATTCGGAAAGGTCGTGCCAGGCAGTCTAATGCGTCTCGTGAAACCGGCTGAGGAAGGACTTCAGCCGTTCGCTGCGGGGCTGGCGGATGGTCTCTTCGGGCGTGCCGATCTCGGCCATGATGCCGTCGTTCATGAAGCCGACGCGGGTGGAGACGTCGGCGGCGAAGGCCATCTCGTGCGTCACCAGCACCATGGTCATGCCTTCGCTCGCAAGGCTGCGGATGACGGAGAGGACTTCGCCGACAAGCTCGGGATCGAGCGCCGAGGTCGGCTCGTCGAACAGCATCACGTCCGGCTTCATGGCGAGCGCGCGCGCGATCGCGACGCGCTGCTTCTGGCCGCCGGACAGGCGGCTCGGAAAGGCATCGGCCTTGTCGGCGAGGCCGACCTTGGCGAGCAGATCGCGGCCGAGCGCATCGGCTTCGTTTCGCGCCATGCCCTTCACCTGCACCGGCCCCTCTGTGACGTTTGCGAGCACCGACATGTGCGGGAACAGGTTGAAATGCTGGAACACCATGCCGACGCTGCGCCGAAGCAGCGCGAGCTGCGCATCGCCGGCGGCGCGCATGCCTTTGCCGAAGGCGAATTTGTGCGTGCCGATCGTAAGCTCGCCCTGCTGCGGCATTTCCAGGAGGTTCAGGCAGCGCAGGAAGGTGGACTTGCCGGAGCCGGAGGCGCCGATCAGGGTGACGACCTCGCCGCGTGCGACCGAGAGCGAGACGCCCTTGAGCACCTCGTGGTCGCCGAACGCCTTGTGGATGTTGTCAGCGATCAGAGCACTCATCGGTGCGCTCCCATCCTCAGCTCGACCCTATCAGCGACCAGCGTCAGCGGGAACAGCACGACGAAATAGAGCACGGCGATCGTGGTGTAGACCTCGAGCGGCTTGTAGCTCGACGCCGTGATGACAGTGCCCTGGTAAAGCAGGTCACCGACCGCGACCACCGACACCAGCGAGGTGTTCTTGAGCTGCATGATGGTCTGGTTGATGAAGGAGGGGATCATCACCTGCGTCGCCTGCGGCAGCACGATGCGGCGAAAGATCTTGCCGCGGCGCATGCCGATGGCGCGGCCGGCCTCCCACTGGCCGGTGTCGACGGCCTCGATGCCGCCACGGAAGATTTCCGCATAGAACGAGCCGGCATAGAGCGACAGCGCGATGAAGCAGGCCATCGCCGGCGACATGTCGACGCCGATCAGCACGGGCAGGGCGTAGTAGACCCAGATCAGCTGCACCAGCAGCGGCGTGCAGCGGAACACCTCGATATAGAGACGCAACGGCACCGTGACCCAGCGCGGTGCCGTCGTGCGCAGGATGCCGACGAACAGTCCGATGGCGAGACCCGCGACCACCGTGGTCACCGTGTAATACACGGTGACCAGGAGCCCTTGGCAGATCAGGCCCCAATACGGCTTGAGCGCCGCGAAGTCCCAGACGTACATCGATCGACCGTCAGAACTGCACTTCGGGCGGGAGATCGTCGGCGGTGAGGCCGACCGCCTCAAAACCCTTGAGCATCCATTCGCGGGTCTGGCCCATCGCGCGGTTGTAGTCGGCCCAGGCGCTGAGGAAATCCTTGTAGCGGCGGTCGCTCTCGGCGCGGATGCCCATGTTGGTCGGCAGCGTCAGCAGCGGGCGCGGAATGGCGAGATCGCCGAGGTTCGGGTTCTTCTTCAGCGTCGAGACCGAAAGCACCGCCAGCGAGACGTTGCAGTCGGCGCGGCCGGTCGCAACCGCCAGGATCGCCTCGTCGCGGTTCTTGAAGCCGAGGATGGTCGCCTTCGGGCAGTAGCGGCGCGCGATCGTCTCGTGGGTCGAGCCGATATCGACGGCGATCTTGACCTCGGGCTTGTTGAGCTCGGCCCAGGTCTGCGGCTTGGCAAAGCCCTTCTTGGTGATGACGGTGAAGGAGTGCACCAGGATCGGCGTCGAGAAGTCGATGACGAGCGCGCGCTCCGGCGTCGGGTTCACGGCGAAGGCGAGGTCGACCTTGTCGGCCTGGAGATCGAGGATCTGGTTGCCCCAGGTCGATTCCAGCGTCTCGACCTTGGCGCCCAGCTTGCCGGCGATGTCCTTGGCCATGTCGATGCAGGCGCCCGACCATTCGTTGGTGGCGAGGTCCTTATGGAAATAGGGCTCCTGGCCGACGATGACGGCGACGCGCAGCACGCCATTCTTCTTGATGCGGTCGAGCGTGGAGGCCGGCGCATCGGCCTTGGCCGAGCCGCTCGCGGCGGCGATCGCTGCGCCTGCCAGCGCGACTGTGGTGAGAGCATCCCTGCGATTCATGGTCTCTGTCTCCCTGGAATCTGGGTCGGATCGTGTCCGGCCTCTGGACTATTTCTGTATTCAGGATAAAATGCAATACGGTATTTCGACTTGCTGGCCATTTGGGCGGCAAGGCAGAAATGAGCCCAATATCTTGGCAGGATTGCGCAAAATTCCTGATGGGGAGGGGTTGTAAATTGCATTTAAGTCTGAATACAAGACTGAACGCAATACGGAAGTGAGCTGAAGGAGAGGCCTGTGCGCGCCCTATTCGTCGATGCGAACGAGACCCTGGCGGCGGTGACCGACAAGCTGCTGGCCTCGCAGAAGCTGCCGGTCAGCATCAACCGCAATCCCTCGATCAAGCCCGACGATCTGCCCGGCCTGCTCGGCGATGCCGAGATCATGATCGTCGACCACACGGCGGTGCCATCAGCGATTGCCGAGAAATGCGCGAAGCTGAAGCACGTCGTCTTCCTCGGCACCGGCGCGCGCAGCTACATGAATCCGGAAGAGCTCGCTGAGCGCGGCGTCTCCGTCCACACCATCAAGGGTTATGGCGATACGGCCGTTGCCGAATGCGCGATCGCGCTGATGTGGGCGTCTGCGCGAAATTTTGGCGAGATGGACCGCGGCATGCGCGAGGGCAACTGGCTGCGCCGTGACGCGATGCAGCTCACCGGCAAGACGCTCGGCCTGATCGGCTTCGGCGGCATCGCGGCGGAAGCCGCGCGCATGGCGGCGGGCTGCGGCATGAAGGTGATCGCCTGGAACAGGACGCCGAAGACCCATCCCGGCGTCGAGTTCGTCTCGCTGCAGAAGCTGCTCGCCGAGAGCCACGTCGTCTCGCTGCATCTCTTGCTCAACGACGAGACCAAGGGTTTCCTGTCGCGCGAGCGCATCGCGCAGATGCGCCCCGGCAGCATTCTGATCAACACGGCGCGCGGCGCTGTGGTCGATGAAGACGCAATGCTGGATGCGCTGCGCTCCGGCCACATCGCCCATGCCGGCCTCGACGTCTTCACCGTCGAGCCGCTTCCCGCCGGTCATCCCGTGACCAAGCTGCCGAACGTGACGCTATCGGCGCATTCGGCGTTCCGCACGCCCGAGGCGAGTGACAATCTCATCGGCGCGGCGCTCGACCACTGCCGCCGCATCATCGCCACCGGCAAGTAAAGACATAAGGACATCCCATGTCGGATATCACTCGCATCGACCAGAACGCCCGCCGCAGCCGCGCTTCCGTGTTCGGCGATCTCGTCTTCCTCGCAGGTCAGGTGGCGGATACCAAGGCCGCTGATATCACCCAGCAAACGAAAGAGGCGCTGGCGAAGGTCGACGACATGCTGGCGCGCGCCGGCACCGACAAGTCCCGCCTGCTCAGCGTGCAGGTCTGGCTCAAGAACATGGACGATTTCGACGCCATGAATGCGGTCTATGATGCCTGGGTCGTGCCCGGCAACACGCCGACCCGCGCTTGCGGCAAGGTCGAGCTTGCCGATCCCGCCTTCCGTATCGAGGTGATCGCGATCGCCGCGCGCAGTTGAGGCTCGGCCGTGACTGTCCAGGCGCCCGCATCGACCTTCCGTCCCGCCCAGCGCATCAGCGCGATCGGCGTCTCCGAGATCCTCAAGATCGGCGCGGTCGCGCAGCGGCTGAAGCGTGAGGGGCGACCGGTGATCGTGCTGGGCGCCGGCGAGCCTGACTTCGATACGCCTGATCATGCCAAGGACGCGGCCGAGCGCGCCATCCGCGCCGGCCAGACCAAATACACCATCCTCGACGGCACCGTGGAATTGAAGGCGGCGATCGCCGAGAAATTCCGCCGCGAGAACGATCTCGTCTATGCCGCCGACGAGATCACCGCAGGCGCCGGCGCCAAGCAGGTGATCCACAACGCCTTCATGGCGACGCTCAGCCCCGGGGACGAGGTCATCCTCGCCGCGCCCTATTGGACCAGCTATGCCGACATGGTGCGCATCGCCGACGGCACGCCGGTGGACGTGCTCTGCCGCGAGGAGAACGGGTTTCGCCTCGACGCCGCCGATCTCGAACGCGCGATCACGCCGAAGACGCGCTGGCTGCTGCTGAACTCGCCGTCCAATCCGACCGGAGCCGCCTATTCGGCCGCGCAGCTTCGCCCGATCCTGGATGTGCTCAAGCGCCATCCGCATGTCTGGTTGATGGCGGACGATATCTACGAGCACCTGATCTATGACGGCATGCCGTTCGTGACCGCAGCGGCGCTCGAGCCGAGCCTGAAATCACGCACGCTGACCGTGAATGGTGTTTCCAAGGCCTACGCCATGACCGGCTGGCGCGTCGGCTATGGCGGCGGCCCGCGCGAATTGATCGCAGCGATGGCGGTGGTGCAGAGCCAGAGCACGACCAATCCCTCCTCGGTGAGCCAGGCCGCTGCGATCGCCGCGCTGACCGGCCCGCAGGACGTGCTGATCGAGCGCCGTGCCGCGTTCCAGCGCCGCCGAGACATCGTGGTCGATGCGCTCAACGCCATCGACGGCGTCAGCTGCCGCCGGCCGGAAGGGGCGTTCTATACCTATGCGAGCTGCGCCGGCCTGATCGGCCGCCGCACGCCGGATGGGACCGTTATCGATAGCGACGCCGCGTTCTGCCGCTTCCTGCTGGAGAGGCATGACGTGGCCGTGGTGCCGGGCAGCTGTTTCGGCCTTGCACCTTATTTCCGCCTGTCCTACGCCACCTCGGAACAAAACTTGCGCGAGGCCGTGATGCGCATCGCCAAAGCCTGCAGGGAGCTGTCATGACCATTCGCAACACCCGCACCGGGGGCCAGATCCTGATCGATCAGCTCGTCGCCCAAGGCGTCGAGCGCGTCACCTGCGTGCCGGGCGAGAGCTACCTCGCGGCACTCGACGCGCTGCATGACAGCCCGATCGACGTCGTGATCTGCCGCGCCGAGGGTGGTGCTGCGATGATGGCGGAAGCCTATGGCAAGCTCACCGGCCGTCCCGGAATCTGCTTCGTCACCCGCGGCCCCGGTGCCACCAATGCCAGCCACGGCGTCCACATCGCGATGCAGGATTCGACGCCGATGATCCTGTTCGTCGGACAGGTCGACACCGGCATGCGCGAGCGCGAGGCGTTCCAGGAGCTCGACTACAAGGCGGTGTTCGGCACCATGGCGAAATGGGCCGTCGAGATCGATCGCCCCGATCGCATTCCGGAGCTGGTCGCGCGTGCCTTCCGCGTCGCCATGCAGGGCCGTCCGGGCCCCGTGGTGATCGCGCTGCCGGAGAACATGCTGACCGAGACGGCGGCCGTTGCCGACGCCATGCGCATCGAGCCGGCCGTGAGCTGGCCGGCACCATCAGATCTCGAGCGCGTCGGCGCCATGCTCGCGAGCGCCAAGGCGCCGCTCGTCATCCTCGGCGGCTCGCGCTGGACGGATGAGGCGACCAAGAGCATCGCGCGCTTCGCCGAACGGTTCGACCTGCCGGTCGCGACCTCGTTCCGCCGGGCCTCGCTGATCGATGCCGATCATTCGCATTATGCCGGCGATCTCGGCATCGGGCCGAGCCCGGGCCTGAAGGCGCGCATCGACAACGCCGACGTCATTCTCCTGATCGGCGGCCGCATGTCGGAGATGCCGTCCTCGTCCTACACGCTGTTCGATATCCCGACGCCGAAGCAGAAGCTGATCCACGTGCATCCGGGCTCGGAAGAGCTCGGGCGCATCTACCAGCCTGAGCTCGCGATCCAGGCGACGCCTGCCGCGTTCGCGGCCGCCGTCGAGACGCTGAAGCCCGCTGGCGCCGTTGCCTGGAAGGGCGAGGCCGCCAAGGCGCATGCCGATTACCTCGCCTGGACCGACAAGGCGCGTGAGCTGCCGGGCACATTCCAGTACGGCCAGGTCATGACCTGGCTCCGCGACCGCCTGCCGAAGGACGCGATCGTCTGCAACGGCGCCGGCAACTATGCCGGCTGGATCCATCGCCATCACCGTTTCCACAGCTTTGCCGCCCAGCTCGCGCCGACTTCGGGCTCGATGGGATATGGCGTGCCGGCTGCGGTGCTTGCAAAGCGGCAATATCCGGATCGCGTCGTCGTCGCCTTTGCCGGTGATGGCTGCTTCCTGATGAATGGCCAGGAATTCGCGACCGCCGTGCAGTACGACGCGCCGCTGGTGGTCATCGTCGTCGACAACTCGCAATACGGCACCATCCGTATGCACCAGGAGCGTGATTATCCTGGCCGCGTGGTCGGAACTCAGCTCAAGAACCCTGACTTTGCGATGTATGCGAAGGCATTCGGTGGCCATGGCGAGCGCGTCGAGCGCACCGAAGAGTTTGCGCCGGCGTTCGAGCGCGCGCTCGCTTCGGGCAAGCCGTCGATCCTCCACTGCATCATCGATCCGCGCGCGATCTCGGTCGGCAAGGATTTCGCGCCGGCGGTGAAGGCGTAGCCGATGTCGGAAGGCCGCCACGTCGCTATCATCGGAGCCGGCGCGGTCGGCGTGATCAGCGCCATCGAGGCGCTGCGCGAGGGGCATCGCGTCACGCTGATCGACGCAGGCGAGCCCGGTGGCGAACAGGCGGCGAGCTACGGCAATGCCGGCTGGCTCTCCTCCCATTCGGTGATTCCGCCGGCCGAGCCGGGCCTCTGGAAGAAGGTGCCGGGTTATCTGATGGACCCGCTCGGCCCGCTCGCGATCCGCTGGTCTTACTTGCCGAAGGCGCTGCCCTGGCTGGTCAAGTATTTGCTCTCCGGCTGGACCGAGGCACGGGTCGAGAAGACGGCGTTTGCGCTGCGCGATCTGCTGAAGGACGCGCCGCTGCTGCACAAGAAGCTCGCGGAAGAAGCGGGCGTGCCCGAGTTGGTCGAGCGCAACGGCGTGATGCACGTATTCCCGTCGCGCGGCAATTTCGACAGCAATCTCGGCTGGCGCCTGCGCAAGAAAGTCGGCGTCGAATGGATGGAGCTGAACGCCGACGAGATGCGTCAGCGCGAGCCGGATCTGCATCCGCGCTACACCTTTGGCGTGGTGGTGGAGGAGGCCGGACGCTGCCGTGATCCCGGCGCTTACGTTGCGGCGCTGGCCCAGCATGCGCTCGCGAGCGGTGCCAAGCTCGTTCATGCCAGGGCGACCGGTCTGAAGCTTTCAGGCAACAAGCTCGTTGCCGTTCTCACCGAGACCGGTGAGATTGCTTGCGATGCCGCGGTGGTCGCCGCCGGCGCGCGGTCAAAACAGCTCACCGCATCCGTCGGCGATCCCTTGCCGCTCGAAACCGAGCGCGGCTATCACGTCATGATCGAGAACCCGGAATCGGGTCCGCGCAGCTCGATGATGGCGTCCGACGTCAGCATGGTGGTGAACTGGACCGACAAGGGCCTGCGCGCCGCCGGCACGGTCGAGATCGCGGGCCTCGAGGCCGCGCCGAACTGGAAGCGCGCCGAAATCCTGCGCAACAACCTCTTCAGCATGTTCCCGAAACTGCCGAAGGATATTCCAGATTCGCGCATCAAAACCTGGTTCGGCCATCGGCCGAGCATGCCGGATGGGCTGCCCTGCATCGGCCATGCGCGTGCCTCGTGCGATATCGTCTACGCCTTCGGCCATGGCCATGTCGGCCTGGTCGGATCGGCGCGCACCGGCCGTCTGGTCGCCCAGCTCCTGAGCGGCAAGCAGCCGGAGATCCCGCTTGCGCCGTTCGCGCCCACTCGCTTCCTCTGAGAACGCACCATGACCTATCCAGCCAACTCGTCCTCTCGCATCGCCCGCGGCGGCAAGGCCATCTATGGCGCGCCGCTCGGCATTTTGATGCTGGAAGCGCGCTTTCCCCGCATTCCCGGCGACATGGGCAACGGCACGACCTGGCCGTTCCCCGTGCTCTATCGCGTGGTGAGCGGCGCGTCGCCGGAGAAGGTGGTGCTGAAGGGCGCCGCCGGCCTGCTGCCGGATTTCATCGAGGCGGCGAAGGATCTGGTCCGGTTGGGCGCGGAAGCCATCACCACCAATTGCGGCTTCCTCTCGCTGTTTCAGAAGGAGATCGCGGCCGCCGTCGGCGTTCCCGTTGCGACCTCGTCGCTGATGCAGGTGCCGTGGGTGCAGGCGACCTTGCCGCCAGGCAAGCGCGTCGGCCTCGTCACGGTATCAGGTTCGACCTTGACGCCGGCCCATCTCGAAGGCGCCGGCGTGCCGCTCGATACGCCACTGGTCGGCACCGAGCACGGCAAGGAATTCTTTCGCGTCCTGATCAAGGCCGAGAAGGATGACATGGATGTGGCCCAGGCCGAGCGTGACGTGGTCGAGGCGGGCAAGGAGCTGGTCGCGAAAAATCCGGATGTCGGCGCCATCGTGCTCGAATGCACCAACATGCCGCCTTATGCGGCAGCTCTGCAGGCCGAAGTTGGCCTGCCGGTCTACGACATCTATTCCATGATCACCTGGTTTCATGCTGGACTGCGCCCGCGCGCGTTTGCCTGAGCCCGGCTGTCGCAAAGCTATGCACAAGATGTGCTAGGCAGCTGTTTGGATTGCAATCGTCCATGCAGCCCCGGTATATTGGGCTGTGTTCGGGCATGAATGCAGCTTATGAAGAGCAACGTGGAACTGGCTTCCGATAGTATCGTCGATCGCGTCTATGAACAGCTCAAGGCGATGGCCGTGAGCTATGAGTTCAAGCCGGGCGAACGGCTCAACGAGGGCGAGCTGGCAAAACGCCTCGGCGTCAGCCGCACGCCGCTGCGCGAAGCGCTCAACCGTCTCAACACCGAAGGCTTCCTGCGCTTCACGCCGGGCAAGGGCTTCTTCTGCCGCGAGCTCGACGCGCACGAGATCTTCGATCTCTACGAGCTGCGCAAGTCGATCGAGGTCGCCTCGATCCGCCTTGCCATCAAGCGCGCCAGGGACGAGGACATCGACGCGCTCCTGAAATTCCTCGAAGCCACCGGTCCCGATCCCGGCGAGCGTTCGTCGGTGGAGCTGGTCGAACTCGACGAGACCTTTCACGAGCGGCTGATGGGGATGTCGAACAACGCCGAGATGCTGCGCGTGCTGCGCAACGTCAACGCCCGCATCCGCTTCGTGCGCTGGATCGACATGGACCGCATCAACCGCTCCAACACCCAGGCCGAGCACCGCGCTGTCGTCGAAGGACTGAAAGCGCGCGACGAAGAGGCCTGCGTCTCGGTGCTGGAGAAGCACATCGACCGCCGATTGGATCGCATCACCTCGGCGATCAAGGAAGGCTACGCGCAGATCTACATGCCGGCTGCGGCGAGGTCTGCGGCGAATTGAGTCGCTAGTCCAAGCGACAGTGTCTCTTCCCTTCTCCCCTTGTGGGAGAAGGTGGCGCGAAGCGCCGGATGAGGGGTATCTCTCCGCGCATATCGATGCATATGAATGCGCCGAGAGATACCCCTCACCCCAATGAGTTTGTATCTTCCTGCGGTGATGCCCTCTCCCACAAGGGGAGAGGGCGCAGTCATGCGCATCGTGCTCTGGTCCAGGCGACAACGGAAAAGGCAGCTATACAATCCTTCAATACCTGATCGTGCCAGACGGTCAGAGCCGTCGCGCGGAATAATCGCTAGGGTCCGCTCGAATTTCACGGAGACCTCGCGGTGCACAGCCCTCAACCGAATCCTGAAACGCGCAGCAGCGACGACTGGCCGTCCGAGCTCTATCGTATCCTCAAAGCCGCCGACGTCAGGCAGATGTCCTACGTGCCGGATGCCGGCCACAGCCAGCTCATCCGCATGTTCTCGGCCGACCGCGACGTCACCACCAACGTGCTGACGACCGAGGAGGAGGGCATCGCCATCGCCGCCGGCGCCTGGCTCGGCGGTCAGCGCAGCGTGCTGCTGATGCAGTCGAGCGGCGTCGGCAATTGCATCAACATGCTGTCGCTGTCGGCGATCGGGCGCTTTCCGCTGCTGATGCTGGTGACCATGCGCGGCGAATGGGCCGAATTCAATCCGTGGCAGGTGCCGATGAGCCGGGCGACGCAGCCGTCGCTGGAAGCGATCGGCCTGAAAGTGATGCGCGCGGAGACGGCGGAGGATCTGGTCGAGACCGTCGAATCGGCGGCATCGCTCGCCTACGAGTCCGATCAGCAGATTGCGGTCCTGATCGGGCAGCGCCTGATCGGCAAGAAGAAGTGGTGATGCCGATGCAAGCTCAACTCGATCGTCGCGCCGCTGTCGCCGCGCTCCTGAAGGACCGCAAGGACACGCTGGTCGTCTCCGGTCTCGGCTCGCCCACCTACGACCTGCATTCCGTGGGGGATCACGACGGCAATTTTTATCTCTGGGGCGCAATGGGTGGTGCCGCGTTGATCGCGCTTGGGCTCGCGCAGGCGCAGCCGGGCAAGCGCGTCCTTGCGTTGACGGGCGATGGCGAGCAGTTGATGGGTCTCGGCGGCATCGCCACCATCGGCGTCGCGCGTCCGCGCAATCTCGACATCGTCGTGATCGACAATCAGCATTTTGGCGAGACCGGCATGCAGGCGAGCCACACCGGCCGCGGCGTCGATCTCACGGCAATTGCCGCCGCCTGCGGCTTCGCCGCGACCGGGACCGTGCGGACGCTCGAGGAGGTGCAGCGCCTCGCCGCGCAGATCGCCGGACCGGCCGACGGCCCGCGGCTTTTTGTCATCAAGGTTCTGGCGGAAAATCCGCCGCGCTCGCTGCCCTCGCGCGATGCCGTCTTTATCAAGAACCGGTTCCGTGCTCATCTCGGCTTCGCGGCGGCTTGAACCGGGGTCCTCTCCGGGATAGCTCGCTGCCCAAGCAGCTATCCTGGAGTGAGACCCATGAAACTATCCGGCAAGGTCGCCGTCATCACCGGCGCAGCGCGCGGCATCGGCAAGGCGTGCGCAAAGCGGTTCCTCGACGACGGCGTCAAGGTCGTCATCTCGGACGTCGATACGGATGAGCTCGAGAAGACGGTCAACGAGCTGGGCAAGCCCAAGGAATTGTATGCCGTGCCATGTCACGTCGCGCGGCGTGCGGACGTCGATCGCGCGGTGGCGACCGCGGTCAGGGAATTCGGCCGGCTCGACATCATGGTCAACAATGCCGGCGTCGCCCGCAACCGCGACATCCTGGAGATTTCGGAAGAGGAATTCGACGAAATCATCGGCATCAATCTGAAGGGCGCGTTCTTCGGCGTCCAGGCGGCGGCCAAGCAGATGATCGCGCAGGGCGGCGGCGGGGTCATCATCAACATGTCCTCGGTGAACGCGCTGCTGGCGATCCCGACGCTTGCGACCTACGCCATCTCCAAGGGCGGCATGAAGCAGCTGACCTCGGTCGCCGCCGTCGCGCTCGCTCCGCACAACATCCGCGTCGTGGCGGTCGGGCCGGGCACGATTTTGACCGACATGGTGGCGTCGTCCATCTACACCTCGGAGGATGCCCGCAAGACGGTGATGTCACGCACGCCGGCGGGTCGCGGCGGTGAGCCGAGCGAGGTGGCCTCCGTCGTGGCGTTCCTGGCGAGTGATGATGCGTCTTACATCACCGGGCAGACGATCTATCCGGATGGCGGGCGGTTGATCCTGAACTACACGGTGCCGGTGAAGGAGAAGTAGGGCTTCAAGACTTCACCGCGCCCGACGTCATGCCGTCGATGAACTGACGCTGCAGCAGCACGAAGATCGCAACGATCGGCAGCACGATGGTGACGGCTGCGGCCAGCATCTCGCCCCAGTCGGTCGAATACTGGCCGGTCAGATTGTAGAAGCGCACGATCGCGGTGACGTTGCTGTCGTTCTGCAGGAACGTCACGGCGATGACGAACTCGTTCCAGGCGTTCAGCCCGACGATGATGGCGACCGTGAGCAGCCCGGGCCGCATCATCGGCAGGATCACGTACCAGAAGGTCTGCCACGGCTTTGCGCCGTCAACTTGGGCTGCTTCCTCGAGCGCGACGGGAATCGCGAGCGCGTAGGTGCGCAAGAGGAAAATCGCAAACGGCGAGAACATCGCCGTGTAGATCAGCGCCACCGCGGGGATCGAATTGACCAGCCCGAGCTTCGCGAAGATGAAGTAGAGCGGGTAGAGATAGAGCTGCACGGGCACGGTGATCGTGGCCATGAAGTAGAAGGTGATGAAGCGCCAGAATTTTCCCTTCTGCCGCGCAAGCACATAGGCGCAGGGCGTCGCGGTGACGCACACCATCAGAATGGTCAGGATCGCGACTTCGGCACTGTGCAGCAGGCTCGGGCCGAGTTGGGCGTTGCGCCAGGCGGAGGAAAAATTCTCCCAGTGCAACTGGGTCGGCAGCGCGAGCGGATTGCTGCCGATCTCGACCGTCGTCTTCAGTGCGTTCATCACGGCGAGCACGATCGGCAGCAGCGAGCTGAACGATGCGATGCCGATCAGCCCGAGGCTGAATGTCCTGCTCCAGCGATCCCCGATCATGTCGATTGCGCGTCGTCGGTGATCTGGAGCCAGAGATAGACGGCGGTGGCACACAGGCCGAACAGGCTCATGACGCAGGCGGCGGCTGCAGCCTGGCCGACGTCGCCTTCGAAGAAGGCGTGGCGGTAGGCAAACGTCGCCAGCACCTCGCTGCCATAGGCGGGGCCGCCGCGGGTGACGATGAAGATGAATTCGAAGACCTGGAACGACCAGATCACGGTCAGGATCAGCATCAAGGTCAGGGTCGGGCGGATGCCCGGGATCAGAACGTAGCGGAACAAAGCAAAGAAGCCGGCTCCGTCGAGCCGCGCGGCTTCGATCTGGTCGATGCTGATCTGCCGCATCGCCGACAGGAACACGACCGCGAGAAATCCCCACCAGTGCCAGATGTCGACCGCGGCCACAGCATAGAGCGAGCGGTCGGGATCGGCGAGGGGATCGGAGATCGAAAAGCCGTGCTCGTTCAACCAGGCGACGACGCCGGTCGCGGGGCTGAAGATCATGCCCTGAAAGATGCGGCCCGTGACTGCGACAGCGATGATGCGCGGCAGGAAGATGATGGACTGGACCACGATGCGCGCCTTCGGCGCCATCAGCAGCGCGGCTGCCATCACGAGCGCGAGGCAGACCGGCACGGTGAGGAAGATCGCCGTCCAGATGAAGTTATTTGTCAGCGCCGACCAGAACACGGGATCGGCGAACATGTTCTGGAAGTTGGCCAGTCCCGCCCACGCCGGCTTTCCGACACCGTCCCACATGAAGAACGCCGCCGTGAATGTCAGCACGGCGGGAACCAGGATGATGCAGACGTTAATCAGGAGCGCTGGAAGCGCGAAGAGCCACATCGTGCGTCAGGCCGTCCGCGGCGGCAGCGGCGGCACCTTGCCTTCCTTTGCTTCCTGGCTGAAGAGCGTCTGCATCCGCGTGAGGTAAGCGTCCGGCGTAATCTTGTTGAGCCAGACCTGCTCGATGCCTTCGATCAGATAGGAGTTGGTGGCGCCGGGCCAGAACGTCCAGGTGGTGAAGCCGTACTGCCCCTTGCTGAACGCTTCGTGCAGATTCGCGATCGTCTTCTCGAATAGGGGATAGCCGATGCCCTGGAGCATGTCCGGCGGCAGGTCCTTCACCGGGAGTGCCCATTTGCCGGGCCAGTCGCGGTTCATGGTCTCGTAGAACTTGCGCGTCAGCATGAACTCGAACACTGCGGCTGCGCCTTCCGCATTCTGCGAGTTCTTGGCGATCGACAGCGTCGCGCCGCAGGCGAGATGTACCAGTGATCCCGTGAAGGCCGAGCCGAGGGTCGGCGTCGGCATGACGTCCATCACGGTATCGGGCTTCGACATGCCGTAGGATTTGGTGCCGAACGACCAGGTGCCGCTGAACGCCATCGCCGCCTTGGCGTTGACGACCTGGAGGAAGCTCTGCTCGATGGTCAGCGAGAAATAGTTCTTGCCGAAATAGCCCTTGTTGTACCACGCCTTTGACAGTTCGACCGCCTCGACGAACGGCGGCGCGGTCCAGGGCAGTTCGCCGGCAAGTGCCTTGCGCACGTTGTCGGGGCCAGCGACGTTGTTGAAGAACACCGTCATCAGCCACTCGTTCACGCCCTTCCAGTCGGCATTGCCGGCGCCGAAGGGGATGATGCCTTTGGCGAGCGCTGCGTCTGCGATCGCCTCCATCTCCTGCCGGTTGGTCGGCTGCTTCCAGCCGTTCTGCTTGAACAGCTCCTTGTTATAGAACAGGTGCATCGACTCGTAGTCGCGCGGCAGCGCGTAGAGCTTGCCGCCGTAGACGCTGGTGTTGAGCAGCGGTGCCAGGAAGCGATCCTTCCACTTGTACTTCTCGGCGAAATCGTCGAGCGGCAGCACCTGGCCGGCATTCGCGATCGCGGTGAGATAGGCGGGACCCGCTGTCTGCACGATGTCCGGGCCGTTACCGGCGACGAGTGCGACCTTCAGGAGGTTGTTGACGGCGGCGCCCTTCACCTCGAGCTGGAGCAGATATTTGTCCTGCGAGGCGTTGAACGCCTCGACCAAATCGTTGCGCAGCGCGGCCTGGCCGTCCGAATTCGCCTGGCCGAACCAGAAAGTCACGACCTTGCGCCCGTCCTCGGCGCGAACGTCGCGCGGCAAGCTAACGGCAAGCGCGGCAGCGGGGATGGCGGCAACAAGCTGGCGTCGGGTCATGGTCATGGCGATGAACCTCGGTTTCCTCAGGTCATTGGCGGTGATTGTTGATTTTCCTTTAGTAATACGTATAACTAAGCCAAATGGCGACGTCAACAACGAGGACGAAGCGGGGGAAGGGGCGCGACAAACAGGCGCCAGCCCGCCCCACGCAGAAGGATATCGCGCTCGCGGCCGGTGTTTCGCAGGCCGCGGTGTCGCTTGTCCTGAACAAGACGGAGACGCCGTCCGTTCCGCCTGCGACGCGCACGCGCATTCTTCAGGTCGCACAGGAGCTGGGTTATCAGCCGAACCATCCGGCGCGGATGCTGCGCAGCGCGCGGACCATGACGTTTGCCTGTGTCATTCCAGATATCACCAATCCGTTCTATCCAGGCCTCGTCCGGGGATTGCAGACGGTCGCGGCGCCGGCTGGCTATGACGTCCTGATCTTCGACACCGACGGGCGGCCGGAAGGCGAGGCCCGCGCCATCGACTGGCTGCTCCAGGGACGGGCCGACGGCGTCGTCGCAACGTTCTTTCATCTGCGGGCGCCCCAGCTCGCCGTGCTCGCGCGTAAGGGCATCCCGCTGGTGCGGCTGGAGAGCCAGCACAAGCCGGACGGACCGCTCGCGATCGACAGCGTCTATATCGACAATGCCGAAGCGGCCGCGGAAATGACGCGACTTCTGATTGCGCGCGGGCATCGGCGCATTGCCATGATCCAGGCCGAGTTCGGCCCGAGTCAGCGGCGCGCGCAGGGTTACGGCGCGGTGATGCGGGAAGCAGGACTTGCGCCAGATTTCATTACCGATAGCGCCTATTCCGAGGAATCCGGCGCGCGGGCGATGAAGCGGCTGCTCGAAAGAAAGGGCGATCGCCCGACCGCCGTGTTCGGCGCGAGCGACGTGCTGGCGCTCGGTGCGATGGAGGCGGCGCGTGCAGCCGGGCTCTCGATCCCCAGCGACATTGCAATCGCCGGCTTCGACGATATCCCGGTCGCAAAGCTGCTCGGGCTCACCACGGTGCGGCAACCGGAGTTCGATCTCGGCGCGCTTGCGGCGGAGACGCTGGTCAAGCGGTTGCAACCGGGCGGGCTCGCGGCGCCGGGCCAGAGCCATGAATTGAAATTCGAGATCATGAAGCGCTCGTCGGTCTGACCCGCGGGCCAAGCAATTGGATATGGGAGTGAACTCGTGACAGCTATTCCTCATGACTACGCGGAGCGGGTCTATGCCGGCGTGCTTGGCAAGCTCATCGGTGTCTACCTCGGCCGGCCCTTCGAGGGCTGGACCTATGAGCGTATCATGAAGGAGCTCGGGCCGATCAACTACTATGTCAACGAGCGTCGTGACGTCGCGTTGCGATCCCATCATCTCGTCGTCACCGACGACGACGTCTCCGGCACGTTTGCGTTTCCCCGCGCGCTTGCCGACAATGGCTATCCGAAGCGTCTCACCTCGAGGCAGATCGGGCAAGCCTGGCTGAACTACATCGTCGAGGAGCGCGCCATCCTGTGGTGGGGTGGCATCGGCAATTCCACCGAGCACACCGCCTATCTGCGGCTGAAGTCCGGTATCCCGGCGCCGCAGAGCGGCTCGATTGCGCTGAACGGCACGACCGTAGCCGAGCAGATCGGTGCGCAAATCTTCATCGACGGCTGGGCGATGGTGAGCCCGGGTAATCCGGAGCAGGCCGCTTATCTGGCCGAGCAGGCCGGGCGCGTGAGCCATGATGGTGAATCCGTGCATGCCGCAAAACTGCTCGCGGCGATGGAGGCGCTGGCCTTCGTCGAGCACGACGTGCAGAAGCTGATCGATGTCGGGCTCGGCTTCGTGCCGAAGGACGCGCTGATCCGGCGCGTCGTCAACGACGTCCGGGAATGGCACGCCGGCGACAACGGCAACGACTGGGAACGGACCCGTGCGCTGATCGCCGAACGTTACGGCTACGACAAATTCCTCGGCAATTGCCATGTCGTGCCCAACCACGCGCTGATCATTCTGGCGACGCTCTACGGCGGGAACAGCTTTCAGGAGGCGATGCGCATCGCCAACACGGCCGGCTGGGATACCGACTGCAATGCCGGCAATGTCGGCTGCCTGTTCGGCATCCGCACCGGACTTGCCGGCCTCGACGCCGGGCCGGACTTCCGCACCCCCATCGCCGACCGCATGTACATCTCGACGGCCGATGGTGGCGCTGCGATCTCCGACGCCGTGATCGAGACGCAGTCGCTGGTCGCGGCCGGGCTTGCGCTCGCCGGTGCGCCGGCGCTGGCGGTCGCCAAGGACGGCGCGCGCTTCAACTTCAACTTTCCGGGCAGCCTGCAGGGCTTCCACGTGAAGGGCGGCTCGCCCGCACGGCTCCACGAGGTCGAGCTCAGCAATGTCGCCGGCCACAGCCGCACTGGGGAGCGGAGTCTGGCGATCGACTTCCGCCGTCTGGCGCCCGGACGCGTGGCACGCGTTGCGAGCCCCACCTTCTTCGACAAGGAGGTGTTTACGATGCCGACCTACCAGCTTGTGGCCTGTCCGACGCTGTATTCGGGGCAACGGGTGGAGTGCCGGATTGAATCGGAAGCGGATAGCGGCACCGTGGCGGTGCGACTGTTTTCCAGCGTCTATGACGAGCACGACGAGCTGATCCAGATCTACGGCGATGCGCAGGAACTGACCGGCGGCTGTCACGCCGTGCTGAGCTGGGAGGTGCCGGAGACCCATGCCTATCCGATCTTCGAGATCGGGGTGGAGATCGAAACGCGCGATCCGCTCGGCGTCGATGGCACGCTCTATCTCGACTATCTGACCTGGGGTGGCGCGCCTGACACCGTGCTGAAACGGCCGGACAACAATCTGAGCACGATGTGGAAGCACGCCTGGGTCAACAATGTCAGCCAGTTCCAGACCCGCTGGGAGGGCCTGCGCGTTACCAATGGCGACGGGCTTGGCTTCATCGCGCAAGGTACGCGCGACTGGAAGGATTATCGCGTAACGTCCGAGATCATGCCGCTGCTGGCGAACGCCTGGGGCCTCGCGGCGCGGGTGCAGGGACGCGAGCGCTATTACGCGCTGATGTTCGACCGTGCCGAGGGCGGCCGCGTCCGTTTGGTCAAGCGCGTGCATGACGAACTCGTGCTCGCCAGCGAACGCTTCGACTGGCAGCTCGACCGGAGATATCGGATTGAGCTGCGCGTGGCCGGAACCGACATCGAAGCCCATGTCGATGGTAAAAAACTCTTCAGCGTTCAGGACACGGGCGATCTCCCATTGACCAGCGGCGCCGTCGCGCTCGTCGTCGACAGCGGATCGATCTCCGCGGAGGAGGTGCGCGTGTCGCCGGCCTAACAGGCCTCACTCCGCCGCGATCGTCATCCCGTAGCCCAGCCGCTTCGAGATCCCACCGGCGCAGTCGCGCAGGGCATGGGCAATGGGGCTGTCCCAGCGCGCATCAAAAGTGCCTTCCGGCCCCATCGCGGTGATCACCAGCGCGACATGGCCGGAATGGTCGAATACCGGTGCCGAGAATGCATTGACGCCGGGCAGGGGATCGCCGAGCGCGCGGGCGAGGCCGTGCTTGCGGACCTCCGTGAGCATCTCGGCGACCTTCGCGCCCTTCACCGCCCGCTTCGGATTGTAGCCGACGCCATGACGGTCGAGGCCGCTCTCGAGCGCGGCGTTGATCGTCTTCTCCGGTAGGAAGGCAGCAAACGCCCGGCCTGTAGCCGTCTCCAGCAGCGCCATGACCGAACCAGCGCGCATCACGATGTGCACGGGCTGGCCGGGCTCCTCCAGTTGCACCACGGTCGGGCCGTGGGTGCCCCAGACCGCGAGCGAGACGGCATGGCCGATCTGGCTCGCGAGGCCTGCGATCTTCGGACGCGCGATCCGCACGCCGGAGAGGCGGCGCAGGCTGATCAGGCCGAGCTCCAGCGCCAGCGCGCCGATCTCGTAGCGGCCGGTGGTCTCGTCCTGCTCGATCAGCCCGATGCGGGAGAAGCTGGCGAGATAGGGATGCGCCTTGGCCGGCGTCATGCCGGCCTCGCGCGCGAGATCGCGCAGCATCATCGGCTCGCCGCATCTCGCGAGCGCGCGAAGCAATTCTCCGCCGACCTCGATCGACTGGATGCCGCGGCTTTCTCTCTTCATGCGTCTCCTGGCGCGTGGCTTACGCCGCGTTGCGCTTGGCGGCGCTGTCGGCGAGATGACGGCCGGCAATGTAGCCGAAGGTCAGCGCCGGCCCAAGCGTGATGCCGGCACCGGGATAATTGCCGCCCATGATGCTCGCCATGTCGTTGCCCGCGGCATAGAGCCCGGGAATCACCCGGCCTTCGGCGTCCAGCGCCCGCGCGTTCTCGTCGGTGACGATGCCGGCATAGGTGCCGAGATCGCCGATCACCATCTTGATGGCGTAGAACGGGCCGTTCTTGATCGGTGCGATGCAGGGATTCGGGCCGTGCATGGCGTCGCCCTGGTAGCGGTTATAGGCTTTTGAACCTTTGCCGAAGGCGGCGTCGTGCCCTTGCGGCGCAGTCGCATTGAACTGCCTGACCGTCTCGGTGAACGCCGTCGCATCGATGCCGGCCTTTGCCGCGAGCGCCTCCAGCGTGTCGCCACGCATGAGATAGCCGGTATCGAGGTGATGACCGAGCGGCATCGGGAACGGCGGCACGCAGCCGAGGCCGTATTTGCGCAGCGTCGGGTGATCGCAGACGAGATACGCCGCAATCTCCTCGCCGGGCTTCGCGGCCTTGATCATGGCCTGGACGAAGTCGTGATAGGAATTGCCCTCATTGGCAAAGCGCTTGCCGTCCCGCATCACCGCGATCACGCCAGGTTTGGCGCGGTCGATGAAATGCGGCATCACGCCGCTCGAACCATCCTTGCGTTTGGTCACCGACACCGGCACCCAGGCCGCCGCGTTCGGCAGGCGATCCTCGACGTGCCCGCCAGCGCTCTCTGCAAGGCGCAGGCCGTCGCCGGTGTTGCCGGTCGGTCCCGGCGAATAGTGCTCATGGCCGGTCGGTGCGTGTGGAAACATCTTCTTGCGGCGTTCGACGTCATGCGGGAAGCCGCCGCAAGCGAGAACGACGCCTTGGCGCGCGCGAATGCGGATCTCGCGTCCTTCGCGAGTCACAATGGCGCCAGTGACCGCGCCGTTCTCGACTATGAGCTCGCGCACCGGCGAGGACAGCCACATCGGAATCTTCAGATCCTGCGCGGATTTTGCGAGGCGCCCGGCGAGCGCGTTGCCGTTGGTCAAGGTCATGCCGCGGCCATACCGCAGCACGTCTATCAGGTGCCGTGACAGGCGCTTGGCGACGTATACCGCCGAGGTCAGCGACTTCGTCACGCGCATGAAATGGATGATCTCCTTGCCGGAGCCGAGCATCATGCCGAACACGGTCAGCTCGGGCAGCGGCATACCCAGCGTCTTGATCTGGTCACCGAGCTCGCGGCCGTCGAACGGGCGCGTCACCATGGAGCGGCCGCCCTGCGCGCCGCCCGGCGCTTCGGCGTGATAGTCGGGAAACACCAGCGGCATGTCGAAGCGCAGCGCGGTCCTGGTGGTGAAGAAATCGACCGCTTCCGGACCCGCACTCAGGAATGCATCGACCCGCGCGGCATCGAAGTTGTTGCCGGCTTCGTGCCGCAAGTAGGTGCGGGCCTGCTCCGGCGTCTCCTCGATGCCGTAGGCCTTCGCCAGCGAGGTGCCGGGGATCCAGAGCCAGCCGCCGGAGCGGGCGGTGGTGCCGCCGAAGCGCGGCTCCTTCTCGACGATCAGCACGTCGAGGCCGCGATAACCCGCGGTGATCGCGGCCGACATGCCGGAGGCACCCGATCCGGCCACGAGCACATCGCACTCGTAAGTCTCAATTGCGTTGCGCTCGTTGCCGGTCATGCGGGCCTCATTTCTTCAGCAGCGGACATTTGGATTCGGAGACCGGGCGGAAGGCGTCCTCACCCTTCACGGTCTTGACGATCTCCAGATAGTCCCACGGCTCCTTGGACTGCTCGGGCGATTTCACCTTGGCGAGATACATGTCGCGGATGACGCGGCCGTCCTCGCGCAATTTTCCGCCATGGACGAAGGTATCCTCGATCGGCAGCTCGCGCATCTTTGCCATCACCTTGGCGGGGTCGTCGGTGCCGGCGGCCTTGATGCCCTTCAGATAATGCAGCACCGAACCGTAGACGCCGGTCTGGATCATGGTCGGCATCACCTTGGTGCGCTCGTAGAATTTCTTCGACCAGGCGCGCGTCGCCTCGTCCATGTTCCAGTAGGACGCCGTTGTCATGTAGGTGCCCTGCGCGGCCTTCAGGCCGACCGCATGCACGTCGGTGTCGAACATCAGGAGACCGACCAGCTTCTGGCCGCCCTGTACCAGGCCGAACTCGCCGGACTGCTTGATGGCGTTGTCGGTGTCCTGGCCGGCATTGGCGAACGCCACCACGTCGGCCTTCGAACTCTGCGCCTGGAGCGCAAAGGAGGAGAAGTCGGCTGTGTTGGTCGGATGCTTCACGCCGCCCAGCACCTTGCCGCCCATCTCGTTGATGAACCGCGTGGCGTCCTTTTCGAGCTGCTGGCCGAAAGCGTAGTCCGCGGTGATGAAGTACCAGGACTTGCCGCCTTCCTTGATCACGGCGGAGGCCGTCACCTTGGACAGCGCGTAGGTATCGTAGGTGAAGTGCACGGTGTTCGGGCTGCACAGCTCGTCGGTGAGCGAGCTCGCGCCGGGGCCGGAGAGCAGCGCGATCTTGTTGCGCTCGCGCACCATGTTGTGCACGGCGATCGCGATGCCGGAGTTGGGGATGTCGACGACGGCGTCGACCTTGCCGTTGTCGAACCAGCCGCGCACGATCTGTACGCCGACGTCGGTTTTCATCTGGTGGTCGGCGCTGATGATCTCGATCGGTTTGCCGAGTACGGTCGGCCCGAATTCCTCGACCGCCATCTTGGCGGCTTCGACCGACCCCGGCCCGCTGTTGTCACGGCCCCAGCTCGACAGATCCGTCAGCACGCCGATCCGCACCGCGTCGTCGGAGACTTGCGCGCGCGCCGCCGTGGTCATGGCAGCCGAAGTCATGGCCGCGAGCAAGGTGCAGGCCAAAAGCCCTCTCATCGTCGATCCCTCTCTTTTATGAGCCGCTTGGCGCGGCCGGTTATCAGTTGGCGGTTAGTTAGATATTAACGAATGAGTTTGTCAATGGCGAATTAGGGGGGTCGATGAGTTCCATGGTCGCCCGGGAGACATTGCCGGAGGCGTGCGCGCAACTGCCGCCACACCCGTCATTGCGAGCGCAGCGAAGCAATCCAGACTTTCTCCGCGGAGGCAGCCTGGATTGCTTCGTCGCAAGAGCTCCTCGCAATGACGGAGTGCGGGAGCAGCGACGCGCAAAATCTCGCATCGTAGTCTCGCACAGAGATCACACCTCCGCAGGTTGCAACCGCCATCGCGATTAGCCATGATGCCGCCAGGAATCTTTTGGGGCAGGGCATGACGGCAGCAACGGGGGTCTCCGCGGCGACGGAGAGATCGACGACGGCGCATGTGGTGTGGGCGAGCGCACTCGGCACCGCGATCGAGTGGTACGATTTCCTGATCTACGGCACGGCAGCTGCACTTGTCTTCAACAAGCTGTTCTTTCCGAGCTTCGATCCCTTCGTCGGAACGCTGGTGGCGTTCTCGACCTATGCGGTTGGCTTCGTGGCGCGTCCGATCGGCGGCGCGATCATCGGGCATTACGGCGACCGGCTCGGCCGCAAGACCATGCTGGTCGCGACCATGATCGCGATGGGGCTCGGCACCTTCCTGATCGGCTGCCTGCCGACTTACAGCCAGATCGGCGTCTGGGCGCCGATCCTGCTCATCATCCTGCGCTTCGTCCAGGGCATCGGGCTCGGGGGCGAATGGAGCGGCGCGGTCGTGATGGTGATCGAGCACGCCGGTGATCGCCGCGGCTTCTACGGCAGCCTAGTTCAGATCGGCTTTCCGGTCGGCGTCGCCGCCTCAACCGGTATCTTCGGCCTGATGACGCAACTGCCCGAGGCGGACTTTTTGAGCTGGGGCTGGCGCGTGCCGTTCCTGATCAGCATCCTGCTCGTCGGCGTCGGCTTCATCGTGCGGCTCAAGCTCGCGGAAACGCCGCATTTCAAGGAAGTCGTCGAGCGCAAGGAAGTGCTGGCGCAGCCGGTGCTGGAGGTGCTGCGCCGCGACTGGCGCAGTTTTCTGCTCGCGATCGGCATCACGGTGTCGGAGGTCGGGCTCGCCTATCTCCTCACCGTCTTCACCGTGGTCTATGCGACGACGAAACTCGGCCTGCCTCGCCAGGTGATCCTGAACGCGGTGGTCTATGCCGCGCTCGTCGAGTTCGCGACGCTGCCGCTCGCCGGCTGGCTCTCCGATATCTTCGGCCGCAGGGCGCTGTATCTCGCCGGCGGGGTGTTCTCGGTGGCGCTGGCGTTTCCGCTGTTCTGGTTCCTCGACACCAGGGAGCCGGCGCTGATCACGTTCGCGCTCGTCGTCACGATGACGCTGACGCACGCCCTGCTGTTCGGGCCGAAGGCGGCGTTCATGCCGGAACTGTTCCGCACCCAGGTGCGCTACAGCGGCGCCTCGCTGGGCGCCAATGTCGCGGCGGCGCTGAGCGGCGGCTTCTCGCCGCTGATCGCAACGGCGCTGCTCGCATGGGCCGGCGCCTACTGGCCGGTGTCGGTCTACATCATCGCGCTGTCGGTCATCACGATCATCGCGACGCTGATGGCGCCGGAGACGGCGCGCGACGCGCTGAAGTCGTAAGGGCCGTCACCGGCAGGCGGGGTTTGCTGCGTCCGGAAACGCCAGGAAGGTGACGGTCGCCGGCACTAGCCGGATCGCCCCCGCAGGTGTTGCGCGCGGCTCAAGTCGGGGCAGTTCGTCGTCGGCACTCAGCGCGAGCGTCTTGCCGTTCAGCTGAACTGTCGCGTCTTGCAGCCGCCTCGCATGTATCGTGTAACGCTCGGCGGGGTGTGACAGCGTCAGGGTCAATGATGCGTGCCGCGACGCGTTGATTGCGAGCATGGACACGGCGCCCCGCATGCCCGGATGGCAATGCGCGTAGAGATGGAGATCTGGCGCGGCGACCGGGTTCGCGTCGAGCACGATCGTTCCCATCAGCCGATGCCAGAGCAGCGCAGCCCAGTAGCTCGGCCGCGGACGGAACGTTCCCTCGTCGAGCAGGCCGTAGTCGCTGGCGGCCAGCGTGTTGTGCATCACCACCTGGACGCCGGCCCTCGCCAGGCGTCCGTGCTGGTCGAGATAGCGGAATGTGTCGAGAAAGGTCTTGTCCGATGGATTGCCGCCGCAGGCGGCGTTTGCCGTCTCCGTCAGCCAGATCGGCTTGCCCGGCTCGAATGCGTCGCGCAGGGCCCGATAGGTCGCGAACGTCGCGTCGGTGCGTGCCAGCCAGTCCGCGGAGAGCGCCTGCGCCGGATCGTCGCGGCCGCCGCAGCGCGGCGAGAGCGTGTTGTAGTGATGATAGGAGAAGCGATCGATGCCGGGGGCGGATGCGGCCAGCAGATCGCGCGTGGTGATGCCCGACCCGGATGGCAACGGCGCGTCGCCGGTTGAACCCGGACCGACGATCAACGTCTCGGGCGCCGCGCGTTGCATCCATTCGCGAAAGATCCTGAAGTCCCGGCCATAAGCGGCCGCATCATATCCCGGCGGTGCGCCGTTCGTCGCCGCAAGCGTCGGCTCGTTCATGAATTCCACCGCCGCGATGTGGCCACCCAGCGAACGCGTCGCGTCGATCAGGCGCTGCGCCTGATCGGTCTTCCACACGCCATCCGCATCGCGGCTGCCCGGACTGATCGCGAAGGAGGTGACGATCTCCGCGTCGACTGCGCGCGCGAAGTCGATGACGTCGCGCCATCGGTTGCGGCTGAGCACGTCATTGAATCCCGGCGGGGGCTTGGCTGGCGCATGGTCCGTGTCGGCAAAGAACGTCGCATTGGCCCAGGTGCCGCTCACGCGCAGATAGGCCGGCGCCAAAGCGGCGGCGAGCTTGCGCAGCCGCGCATTGGCAAGATCGATCGGCGGCCTCTCGCCGTAACGATCCCGCTCATCGAGCGCGCGCATTGTTCGCGGATAAGGCTTCCAGAACCAGCCGCCGGTTACCTCCACCATCTCGATATTGTAGGATTGAAAGCGCGCATCGATCGTCCCGATCGCCTTCAGCTCGGCGGGTGCGATGGAGGCGCCGCCGGCGTGCGCCGCGTCTAACGTTGTGGCAGCGAGCAGGCTCATCAGCAGCATCTGCGGCCGAAGCAGTCCGAAGGCCGACTTGATCCGCGACACGGTCATCTGGTCCGCGGCGCGGGGGCGATGGATTTCCCTCCCGGCCGGCCCTTGCGCACCGAATTCCAGAAATTCTCGGCCGCCCGGGTCATGCGGGCCCGCGTGCGGAACAGCGAGACGCTGATCGGAATGTCCCAATCCGCGCCGCCGGCGCGCAACAGGCGGCCGCTGTCGAGATCGGCGCGGACGAGGCTCATCGGAGCCCACGTCACGCCGCGCCCTTCGCGCGCCATGTCGACCAGCAGCATGACCGGCGCGGCGAAGCCGGGCGCCAGCCACGCCGTCGAATCCTTCGCGGCCAGGAACGAGGTGACGAGCCGCCCCACGCCCGAGCCGGGGTGATAGGCGAGATAGGGCAGCGGCGCGCCCGATGCGCCGGGCAGGGCATAACGAGGCTGTGCCTTTTTGCTGCTGCGTCCACCGCGGCCCGGTTTTGCGGCCGGCGCGCTGATCGGGATCAGCACGTCGGTCGCGAGATCGACGCGCTGGAAGCGGTCCATGTCGAGCCGGCTCACCAGCGTCGGATGGTAGTGCGCCAGCATGAAATGGGCCTGCGCATCCAGAAGTAGCTTCTCGCAGCCGGCGAAATTCGAAGCGACGAGCTGAACGGCCGAGTCGGCCCGCGCGCTGTCGGAGTTGCGAATCCATTCCGGAAAGAAGGTCTGCGACAGTGAATGCGTGGCGGCAAAGGTGATGGTCTCGGCCTTCAGCCGCGCCACTTCGAGCGCTTCCTCGCGTCCGACCAGGACCCGGCGCAGCACGTCCTCCGCGACGGGGCGAAAACTCTCGCCGGCCGGCGTCAGCGTGATCGTGTGGGTCGAACGTTCGAACAGCGGTGTTCCCAGCCACTCCTCGAGCGACCTGATGCGGCGGCTCAGCGCCGGCTGGGTCACATGCCGTCGCTGGGCCGCGCGCGAGAACCCGCCTTCCTCGGCGATGGCAAGGAAATCCTCCAGCCAGACCAGGTCCATGATGCGGTTTTGTCCTCAAATCATACCGATACGGCATTAGCGCCTCGGGCGCTGCTGGTCCAATGTAAACAGCGCAAAACCAGAACAAGGCGCCACTACGCATGGCGCGACGATGCGTTGGAGGAAATCAATTGCAGATCGCCGCAACTCCGCTGTCGGAGCCTATATTGAGCCCGGTTTCCGAACGGCGCCGCAAGCCGCTCTGGCGCGAGCAGTATGTTCTGGTGGTCGCCGGCGCCGCGCTGTGTGCGCTGCTCGGCGCTCTGTTTCCGGCCTTCGCGGTCGAACTCAAGCCGCTCGGCGATGCCTTCATCTCGCTGATCAAGATGACGATCGCGCCGCTGATTTTCCTGGTGGTGGTCACCGGCATCGCGCAGGTCGGTGACATGAAGGCGGTTGGCCGAATCGGCCTCAAGGCCTTTGCCTATTTCGAGGCCGTGACGACGATCTGCCTGTTGATCAGCTTCGTGGTGGTGCGCTGGGTGCAGCCCGGCGCCGGCGTGGCGCATGCCACCGCGCAGCAGGCCGAGACCGTCGCGCGCTATTCGCAGGCTCATGTCGGGTCGCTGTCAGCCTACATCCAGCACATGATCCCGGAGAGTTTTGTCGGCGCGTTCGCGGCCGGCGACGTGCTCCAGGTTCTCGTGCTCGCGCTTCTGTGCGGCATCGGCTTGCTGCTGCTCGGCGAAAAGGCTGCTCCGCTGCGGACGGGCCTTGAGCGGATCACCGAACTCGTCTTCAGCGTCGTGCATGTCGTGGTGGCCTTGGCGCCGATCGGCGCCTTTGGTGCCATGGCTTTCACCGTGGCGAAGTTCGGCGCCGCCACGCTCTATGCGCTGGCGCTATTGGTCGGCACCGCCTGGGCGATGATGGCGTTCTTCATCTTCGTCATTCTCAACGTGATCTGCCGTCTCGCCGGCATCCGCCTGATGGACCTGTTGCGCCTCTTGCGCAACGAGCTGCTCGTCGTGCTCGGCACCTCCTCGTCGGAGACTGCCATCCCCGGCATGATGGAGAAGCTGCCGAAGGCGGGTGTGGGGCGGGCAGTCGCTGGCCTCGTCATTCCCTCCGGCTATTCCTTCAATCTCGATGGTGTCGCGCTGACGCTGCCGCTCTCCACGATGTTCGTCGCCCAGGTCTACGGCATCGAATTGTCGGCCGGCCAGCAATTGAGCCTGTTCGTGGTGATGCTGTTCACCAGCAAAGGCGCCGCGGGCGTCACCGGCGGCGCTTTCGCCGCGCTCGCCGCGACGGTGATCGCCGCGGGGTTGCCGGCGGAGGGACTGGCGCTGCTGCTCGGCATCGACCGCTTCATGTCGCTGGCGCGCGCCATCACCAACACCATCGGCAACGCGGTCGCCGCCATCGTGGTCGCGAAGTGGGATGGAGAATTCAACCGCGAGGACTGGGCCCAGTCCGCCGCTCAAATCCAAGCAGTGAAGTAAGGATCCAAGGCTTTCAATATGGCTACCAACACCAACGAACTGCCCGTCATTGCGCTGACCCCTGGCGACTGTACCGGCATTGGCCCCGAACAGATCGCGCGCATCCTCTCCGACGACCGGCTTGCTGACGCAGCCCGCCTCGTCGTTGTCGGCGATGCCCGCGTGCTCGAGATGGGCATGGCGCATGCCGGCGTGAACCTGAAGGTCGAGCGGATTGCCTCGCCCAAGGCGGCCAATTGGGGCCGCGGCACGGTGCAGCTCGTCGACCTCGGCAACACCGATCCCGCCAAATTCCCGATCGGCAAGGCCAGCGCGGAATCGGGCCGGCTGACCGGCGAGACGCTGTCGCGTGCGATCGATTTCGCCAAGGCGGGCGAGGTCGACGCGATCACGTTTGCGCCGCTCAACAAGCGCGCGATGTTCGACGGCGGATGGAAGTTCCCCGACGAGCACAAGATGTTCGCAAGCCTGCTCGGGCATAAGACCTATTTCTCCGAGATGAACGTGCTCGACGGGCAATGGATGTCGCGCGTGACCGGGCATCAGTCGCTGCGCGAGGCGCTCGACGGCATCAATCCGGCGAGCATCACCGACTCGATCGAACTGGTCGACCGCATGATGCGCAAGGCCGGCGTCGCCAAGCCGCGCATCGCGGTCGCCGCCCTCAATCCGCATGCCGGCGAGAATGGCCTGTTCGGCCGCGACGAGATCGAGATGATCCGCCCGACGGTCGAGGCCGCCGCGAAGACCGGCATCGCCTGCACCGGGCCTTATCCCGCCGACACCGTCTATATCCGCGCCTTCGCCGGCGAATTCGACAGCGTAGTCGCGATGTATCACGACCAGGGCCAGATCGCGACCAAGCTGCGCGGCTTCAACCGCGGCGTCACCGTCACCGCGGGTCTCGAGACCGTCTTCACCACGCCATCGCATGGCACCGCGTTCGACATCGTCGGCACGGGCGTCGCCAAGACCGGCGCGCTCGAAAGCGCGGTCCGCCTTGCAGCGCAACTGGTATCGATCAAGGTCAAGGAGGCTGCCCATGCAAACTGATCGCAGGACCCTGCTCCAGGCGGCGGCCGCGCTGCCGCTTGCAACCGTCGGCGCCAACGCGGCATTCGCGCAGGCACCCACCGCAGCTCCCGCAGCAGCGCCACCCAAGGAGGTGACGCGTGCGCTGGCGCATTATCTCGTGACCGCGAGTTATGACGACCTGCCGGCCAATGTACGCAAGGAAGGCGTGCGCACGCTGCTGAACTGGGTCGGCGTCGCCATTGGCGGATCGCATCACGAGACGGTCGATATCGCGGTCTCCGCGCTCGGTCCGTTCTCCGGGCCGCAGCAGGCCTCGCTGTTCGGGCGGCGCGAGCGGTTCGACATCATGAACGCGGCCTTCATCAACGGTGTGTCGAGCCATATCTTCGACTATGACGACACCCACCTGAAGACGATCATCCATCCTGCCGGTCCCGTGGCCTCGGCCATTCTCGCGCTGTCGGAAATGCAGCCGGTATCGGGCAAGGAATTCCTGAACGCGCTGGTGCTCGGCGTCGAGACCGAGTGCCGGATCGGCAACTCGGTCTATCCGAACCACTACGATGTCGGCTGGCACATCACCGGCACCGCCGGTGTGTTCGGCTCGGCCGCGGCCGTCGGCAAGCTGTTGAAGCTGAACGAGCAGCAGATGACATGGGCGCTCGGCCTTGCCGCCTCGCAGCCGGTGGGCCTGCGCGAGTCCTTCGGCTCGATGAACAAGAGCTTCAATCCAGGCCGTGCCGCATCAAGCGGCATTTTTGCGGCGATCCTGGCCTCGAAGAATTTCACCTCGTCCGACGCCATGATCGAGGCCAAGCGCGGCTGGGCCAACACGATCAGCACCAAGCAGGACTACAACGAGATCCTCGGCGACCTCGGCAAACGCTATGAGGCCGCGCTCAATACCTACAAGCCATTCGCCTGCGGCATCGTCATGCACCCGGCGATCGACGCCGCGATCCAGCTCCGCAACGAGAGCAAGGTGACTGCGGACCAGATCGAGCGCGTCGACCTCAAGGTCCATCCCCTGGTGCTGGAACTCACCGGCAAGAAGACGCCGAAGGCGGGCCTCGAAGGCAAGTTCAGCATCTATCACGCGGTCGCGGTCGCCATCGTCGAGGGCGCCGGCGGCGAGAAGCAGTTCAGCGACCGGGCCGTGACCGATCCGACCGTCGTCGCGCTGCGCGGCAAGGTGAACCCGGTCATAACATCAGGCATCAAGCCGGAGCAGGTCGATCTCACCATCATGCTGAAGGACGGCCGCAAGCTCAACCGCTACATCGAGCATGCGATCGGCAGCGTCGAGGTGCCGATGACCGACAAGCAGCTCGAAACCAAGTTCTCGGACCTTGCCGAGGGTATCATCCCTGGTGCGACGATCCGGCGCGTGATGGACGCCTGCTGGAATGTCGAGAACTTGCCGAACGCGGCGGAGATCGCAAGGATGTCGGTCGCAACCTGACCGCGGAGGAGAACAGCATGCCGTCACGCCGCCGTTTCCTGCAGTCCGCCGGTTCGGTTGCCGCCTTGGTCGCCACCGGCGGCCGTGCGGCTCTCGCGGCGAGCCCAGGTGTCACCGAGCGTCTCGCCCGCTACATGGTCGTCGCGCGCGACCAGGAGCTGCCGGAGCAGGTGCTGCGTGAATGCAAGCATCGCATTCTCGATACGCTCGGTGCGATGGTGTCGGGCTCACGCATGCGGCCGGGCGAGATGGCATTGAAATATATTCGCACGCTCGGCGGTGATGAGCAGGCATCCGTGATCGGTTCCGATTTCCGCACCACGGCGGTCAACGCGGCATTGGCCAACGCGATGTGTGCGCATGCCGACGAGACCGACGATTTCGAGCCCGTCACCAAGGCGCATCCTGGGTGTTCGGTCGTGCCGGCTGCACTCGCGATTGGCGAGCGCGAGCATCGCAGCGGACAGGATTTCATTCGCGCCGTTACGCTCGGCTACGACCTGACCTGCCGGCTGCTGATGGCGCTGGGCCCGGATCTCGTGCGCGGCTCGCATCGGAGCGCGGAGGGAACGTCGTCGACATTTGGCGCGCTCGGCGCCGCCGCATCGCTGGCTCAGCTCGACGAGAAGGGGACGCGCTACGCGATCTCCTATTCGTCGCAGCAGGTGTCCGGCCTCTGGAGCTGGGTCAAGGACAAGGACCATATCGAGAAGGCCTTCGACTTCGCCGGCATGGGCGCACGCAACGGCGTGATGGCCGTCGACATGGTGAAGAATGGCTTAACAGGCGTCGACGACGTGCTCGACGGCACGCATAATCTCTTCATTGCACTGTCGAGCGATCCGAAGCCGGAAGAGATGGTGAAAGAGCTTGGCAGTCGCTTCTACGTCACGGAGACCGCAATCAAGACATTTTCGGTCGGCTATCCCATCCAGTCGCCGCTGGATGCGATGTTGACGCTGCGCAAGCAGCACAGCCTCGCGCCAGACAACGTGCGTAGCATCCTGGTCAAGCTGCCGACCGATGCGATGGGAATTGTGGGCGAGAGCGCGATGCCAGACGTCAACTGCCAGCATCTCGTGGCTGTCGCGCTGGTCAAGGGCGCCGTGTCGTTCAACGACAGTCACGACGTCGCGCTGATGCACGACCCCAAGATCCTCGAACAGCGCGCCAAGGTGACGCTGGCCGACGACAAGGCACTGATGGACCCGGTAGCGCCGCGCGGCGCTGTCGTCGAAGTGACATTGACCGATGGCAAGAAGGTCGAGCACTTCACGAAATATCCGCCGGGCACCAAGGAGAATCCGCTGAGTACGGAAGCCGTGGCGGCCAAGACGCGGGATCTGATTGCACCGGTATTGGGCAGTGACAGGGCCGAGAAGCTGATCGACCAGATTGGTCATCTCGAACGGCTTGACGACGTCGGCAAGTTGAGGCCATTGCTGACGGCGTGATGAATCAATCAACAACAAGACAAACATCAAGGAAGTGCCCATGCGCGGGGTTATGCGACGCACCTTTGTGGCCGCCTGTGCGGCCGTTCTGTTCTCCGGCTTCGCGGTAGCGCAGGATTATCCCTCCCGACCCGTCAAGATCATCGTGCCGTTCCCGGCCGGCGGGTCCAACGACATCATCGCCCGCATCGTCGCGCAGAAGCTGACTGAGCGGAACGGCCAGACCTTCCTCGTTGAGAACCGCGGCGGCGCCGGTGGCAATATCGGTGCCGAGACGGTCGCGAGCGCAGAGCCCGACGGCTACACCTTGCTGCTGACCGCGCCGCCTCCGCTGACGATCAACGGCTCGCTCTACAAGAAGCTGCCGTTCGATCCTGCAAAAGCCTTTGCGCCGGTGGCGCTGATCGCCTCGGTGCCGATCGTGCTGGTTGTCAATCCGTCGGTGCAGGCGAAGAACGTCGGCGAACTGATCGCGCTGGCCAAGGCCAAGCCGGGCTCGCTGAATTTCGGCTCGTCCGGCATCGGCTCGACGAATCATTTGGCGGGCGAATTGCTCAAGAGCATGGCCGGCGTCGACATCGTCCACGTGCCCTATCGTGGCGCGGCGCCGGCGATGAACGACCTGCTCGCGGGCCAGATCCCCTTCATGTTCGACAACATGCCCGCGGTGCTGCCGCAGGTGCAGGGCAAGGCCATCAATGCGATCGCGGTTGCCGGTACCAAGCGTGCGGAAGCACTGCCCGACGTGCCGACCGTGGCCGACACCATTCCCGGCTTCGAGGCTTCGTCCTGGTTTGGGCTGGTGGCGCCGGCCAAGACGCCAGCACCCGCGCTCGCCAAGCTGAGCGGCGAGCTCGAGACCATTCTGAAGATGCCCGACGTCAAGAAGCGGCTTGCCGAGCTTGGCGCCGAGCCCGGCACGGTGTTTGGGCCGGCGTTCGGGCAGTTCATGGCGGACGAAACCACGAAGTGGGGCAAGCTCGTCAAGGCGTCCGGCGCCACAGTGGATTAGGGTAGCGTCATGGATCTCAATCTGGGCGGCAAGGTTGCCGTCGTTACCGGCGGCAGCATCGGTATCGGCCGCGCGATCGCCGCCGAACTCGCGCGCGAGCAGGCGCATGTCGTCATCGTCGCCCGCGATGCCGAGCGGCTTTCGGCGTCAGCACAGGAAATGTCGCGGGACACCGGCCGGCGTGTGATCGCCTGTGCCGGCGACATGACCAAGCCCGACGACATCGCGCGAGCGATGACCACCGCGCGCGAGGCCTTCGGCCGCATCGATATCCTCGTCAACAACGCCGGCGCCTCTCCGATGGGCCGGATCGCGGAGACGCCGGATGCGACCTGGGCCAAATCGATCGAGCTGAAGCTGCTCGGCTACATGCGCTGTGCGCGCAATGTCCTGCCGGAAATGCGCGACCGCCGCTGGGGCCGCGTCATCAACATCATCGGCCGCAGCGGCCACCAGCCGCGCGCGGCCTATATGGCGGGCGGCGCGGTCAACGCGGCGCTGCTGAACTTCACGCTGGCGCTCGCCGAGGAATGCGCGCCCGACAATGTGCTGGTCACCGGCGTCAATCCCGGACCGGTGCAGACCGACCGCTGGGACAGCCTCATCTCTCAAGGTGCGGCGATCGCCGGGCAAGATCAGGGCGCGACCAATGCTGCGGCGATCGCCTCGGTTCCGCTCGGCCGCGTCGGGCAGCCGCACGAGGTGTCCGGCATCGTCGCGTTCCTCTGTTCAGACCGCGCGTCCTTCATTACTGGTACCTGCATCAATGTCGATGGCGGCGGAACGAGGTGTATCTGATGGGTAGCGAACTGCGGAAGATCGGTGTCAGCGAGGATTGCGAGCTTGCGGTTCGCATCGATGATTATCTGCTGCCATGGGACGTCAAACCGCCGGTCGTGATGCTGCACGGGCTCGCCGAGAGCGGCGAGGCGTTCCGGCGCTGGGTGCCCTATTTCGCCACGCATCACCTCGTGGTGCGCCCGGATCTGCGCGGCTACGGCGATTCGACGCCGATGCAGGGCGATTATGTCTATCGCTTCGCAGGCCTTGGCGACGACATCATCCGGATGCTGGACGTGCTGAAGCTCGATCGCGTTTTCCTGGTTGGCGGCAAGATCGGCGGCACCCTGGCGATGCACCTGACCGCAAAACACCCGGATCGCGTGATCGCAGTCGCCGCGGTCGGTGCGCCGGCCTCGCTCACCTCGTTCAACGAGCGGGCGCCGACCTGGCGCAAGCAGATCCGCGAGCAGGGCGTCGAGCCCTGGGTGCGCGAGACCACGGCCGGCCGGCTCGGCTCGTCGCTGCCGCCGGCGGCGCTGGACTGGTGGATCAAGCTGATGTCGAAGACCAAGGCTTCGACGCTGGAGGCGTTTTTGCAGATGGTGCCGACGGTCGATGTCACCGGCGAGCTTCCGTCCATCAAGCGCCCGGCGCTGGTGATCACCACGACCGGCTCCGGTCTCGGCGACGTCGCCTCCGTGAAGGCATGGCAGGAAACGATTCCAGGCTCGAAGCTGGAAGTGCTACCGGGCGATTCCTATCACGTCGCCGCGACTGACCCGGACGCGTGCGCGCAAAAAGTTCGCGCGTTCTTCGATCGCGTCGCGACTTAAGACGTACAGGGCGGGCCATTGGCCCGCCCCGCATTTGGCTCTAAGACTACCGTTCGACAAGAAACGGCAAATATCAGGGAGTGAAGCCATGACAAAAACCACGCGACGCAGCGTGCTCACGGCCGCAGCCGCGATGACAGCGGCAGGCCTTACTGAGGCGGCGCCGGCCGCCGCGCAGGCCGGACCGAAGCCGATCTTCCCGGTGCCGATGGTCACGATTCCGATCGTCGGCGAGACCCAGGTGTTCCAGGTCCGCCGCATCTACTGCATCGGCCGCAACTATGCCGCGCACGCGATCGAGCGCGGGTCGGATCCGAACCGCGAGCCACCCTTCTTCTTCCAGAAGCCGACGGACGCGATCCAGAACGTCGCGATCGGCGAGGTTGCCGACCACCCCTATCCGTCGCTGACCAAGAACTATCATCACGAGGTCGAGCTGGTCGCCGCGCTGAAATCGGGAGGCATCAGCATCCCGGCCGACAAGGCGCTCGATCACGTCTATGGCTACGCGCTCGGCCTCGACATGACCCGGCGCGATCTCCAGAACGGCATGGCCGCGGAGAAGAAGCCCTGGGAGATCGGCAAGAGCTTTGACCACGCCGCGGTGATCGGCCCTATCCACCCCGTGAGCAAAACCGGCCACTTCGAGAAGGGCGCCATTTCGCTCGCGATCAACGGCACGGTGAAACAGAACTCGGATCTCAGCAAGATGATCTGGAGCGTTGCCGAGCAGATCGCAAAGCTCTCCGAAGCGTTCGAGCTGAAGGCCGGCGACGTCATCTATTCCGGCACGCCGGAGAATGTCGGCCCGGTGGTGAAGGGCGACGTTCTGCTGTGCAAGCTCGAGGGCCTGCCGGATATGTCGATCAAGATCGTGTAGTTCTTTACCTCTCCCCGTAAGAACGGGGGCGAGGGAGCGCGCCGTCAGCTTGTCGACGGATTGTCCAATCTTGGAGGCGCTAAATGTTGCGGCGTGGTCTGATTGCTGCGTTGGGCTTGGTCTTCATCATGACCTCCATTCCCAGCTCGAAAGCCGAAGGCCCCGTCGACATCGCGCCGACGGGAGCGCTCCGCGTGGCGGTGGCCGTCGGCCCGGCCGCGTCGGCGTTCTGGACGACGCGCGATCCATCGACCGGAAAACCGCGCGGCGTTACGGTCGAACTCGCCAAGGCTGCCGCTGACAAGCTGCACGTTCCGCTTCAGCTCGTCGAATACCCGAGCTCCGACGAGATCGCCGCCGCCGGCAGCAAGGACGTCTGGGATCTCTCTTTCATGCCGGCGGACGTCAAGCGCGAGCAGTTCGTGGACCAAGGGCCCGCTTACGTCGCCTATATGAGCGGCTATCTCACCCGCGCCGGATCGGACATCCGGATCGTTGCGGATGTCGATCGCGCCGGCATGCGGGTCGGCTGTATCGAAGGGACATCGACGTCACGCACGGTCGAAAAATCCTTGAAGCAGGCGAAGCTGACAAAGTTCGTGAAGCCGGAAGAGGCGGCCGAATTGATCGGCAAGGGGCAGCTCGATGCTCTCGCCATGGGAATGGGAGCCTTGGAAGACCTTTCGCGAAAGCTGCCCGGAACCAAGGTGCTGGATGAGGTGATCCAGTCGACCGGCGTGGTCGTGGTCGTTCCCAAGGGCAAGGCCGTGGCGAAGACCTGGGCGGCGCGCTTCCTGGATGAAGCCAAGATAGACGGCACCGTGCGTCGTGCGCTCGATGGTAATGGATTTACCAGCGACAAGATCGCGCCGTGATCTGGCCCCGCTGGAACCGCGAGTGGCGGCGGAGGTCTTTGAATTGCCGGAGTTCCATCGGCCATTGCCCCGTGTTGGGCAACGAACAAACCTCGTGCGGCCATATTTGAGTAAGAGTGATCTCCCGAGAGGGAGGCGCTTGCGATGAAGAAAGTTCTGATCACTGCGGTCGTGCTGCTGGCTGGCGTGCCTGCGAGCGCCGTTGCGCAGGAGCGCGCTGGTGCTGCGGCGATAGGCGCCGTGTCCGGGGCCGTCGTGCTCGGTCCGGTCGGTGCGGTCGCGGGTGCAGTGATTGGCTATACCGCCGGTCCTTCAATCGCGAGGTCATGGGGCGTGAGAGGTTCGCGGTCGGCAAGACACCAGCAGCCGCCACGCCGCGAGGCGTACCGCGCAGCCGCAACCGGCGCTCCGCCGAGCGCACGTGAGGCGATGAATGCCAACGGCCAGATCAGAGCCGCCAGCAATCCGAATCCGCCGGCTCAAGCCGCGCCTCCGGTGCAGCCAGTTCAAGCTGCCCCGGCTCCGCCGGCGGAGACTTCGACCCCGCCCGTTCAGGGACTCGAATGAGGCTCCGGCTTTAGGCCGCGGTCGTCTTCGGCCGCAGCCGGTCGACGGTCCGTGCGATCAGCGCGGCCACCTCCGGCACTTTTGGACCAATGCGAAATTCCGGCCCTGCGACGACGACCGAGAGCCGGCGATCACCGATCGGCAGCGGGATCGCCGCGCCGGCGAGATCGCGGCTGTAATCGGCAAAGCTCTGGCAATAGCCGCGCGCGATCGAATTGCGCAGCTCGATCTCGACGGCCTCGATGCTGATCGGCGTCGACGGGCCGTATTGCTTGAACTCGATCTTACGATAGACGGAGTCGCGCTCTTCCTGTGAATATTGCAGCAGCAGCGCGCGGCCGCTGGCGGTGGCGTGGATCGGAACGCGGTGCCCGATGGTCGCGAAATAGCGGATCGCGGCCTGGGATTCGACGACGTCGATGAACACCGCCATGACGCCCGCCGGCGCCACAATCGATGCGGTCTCGCCGGTCTCCGCCGAGAGATCTGCGATCAGCTGATGCGTCCACGGCGGCAGCGGCTCGACCTCGGAGATCATCCGCGCCATCGCCAGCCAGCGCGGCGTCGGATAGAAACCGGCGCGCGGCCGCGGCTCATAGAGGTACCCCTTCTCCGACAGCGTCGCGAGCAGGTTGAAGGTCGACGAGCGCGGCCAGCCGAAATGATCGGCGATCTCAGCAAGCGTCGCCGGCTTCCTCGTTTGCGCGAAGAATTCCATGATCTCCAGGACGTTTGCGGCTTGGCGAACGATCATGGTGGCGGCGTTCCGATCTAGGTCTGGCCGAGGATCTTCTTCGCGGCGCGAAGATGCGGCTTGTCGATCATCTGGCCGTCGAGCCGCAGCGTGCCGGAGTTCGGATTGCTCGCGAATGCGGCGATCACTTTTTCCGCCCAGGTGCGCTCAGCCTCGGTCGGCTCGAACGCCGCGTTGACGACGTCGACATGTTTCGGGTGGATCAGCGCCTTCGCCGAAAACCCGTCGCGCCGCGCGGCGCGCGTTTCCTGCTCGAGGCCGGCGAGATTGTCGATGTCAGTATAGACGGTGTCGATCGGCGCGACCTCGGCCGCGGCCGCGGCCATCAGGCAAAGATCGCGCGCGAGGCGGTAGGGGCTGTGGAACACGCCGCCTGCGGCCTTTTCCGTGGCGCCGAGCGAAGCCGAGAGATCCTCCGCACCCCACATCAATCCGGCGAGGCGGGGGGAGCAGCCCTTGTAGCTGCCGAGGCCGAAGATCGAGCTGGCTGTCTCCGTCGCGACGCAGACGATGCGCGTCGCGCCGACGGTGATGCCGGCCGCGGCTTCCAAGGCTTCGAGCCAGGTTGCAACCTGGCGCACGTCATCGCCGCCTTGCGATTTCGGCAGAACGATGCCGTCGGGCTTGCCGGGCATCACCGCGGCGAGATCGGTGAGCGTCAGGCCGGTGTCGAGCGCGTTGACGCGGACATAGAGCTGATGCGGGCCGGGGCGGCCCTTCAGCATCGCAAGCGTCAGGGTGCGCGCCTCCGGCTTCTTGTCGGTGACGACGGAATCCTCGAGATCGATGATCAGCGCGTCGGCCTTGCCTTCGCTCGCCTTCTCGAATTTGCGCGGGGAATCCCCCGGCACGAACAGCATCGAACGCATCAGACCGGCCTCTTGTGCATCATCGCCATGCGGCGGCATTTGCCGACGATCTCGTCGTTCTGGTTCAAGGCGTGGTGCTCGAACTCGACGATACCCGCTCTCGGGCGCGATTTGGATTCCCTCAACGAAAGCACCTTCGTCGTCGCCCGCAAGGTGTCGCCATGGAAGACCGGTTTTGGAAACGTGACGTCGGTCATGCCGAGATTGGCAACAGTGGTCCCCATGGTCGTATCATAGACCGTCATGCCGATCATGATGCCGAGGGTGTAAAGGCTGTTGAAAATGCGCTGGCCGAACTCGGTCTTTTCAGCGAAATGCGCGTCGATATGCAGCGGCTGCGGGTTGAGCGTCAGCAGGCTGAACATGGTGTTGTCCATCTCCGTGACGGTCCGGGTCAGCGGATGCCTGAACTCCTGGCCCACAGAAAAGTCCTCGAAATAAAGCCCGGCCATCGCGGTTTCCTCCCTGTATAGCTGCGATTCTGGCCAGCGCTGCCGTTAGGGCGGCGCGGCCAGGTGAACTGCTTTTTGCTCTGCGAGCTGCTCGATCTCGTCGGTCGAGAAGCCGGCCTCGCGCAAAATGTCGCGGCCATGCTGGCCGAGCGTCGGTGCGGGGCCGGCGGCTTCCGGCTGGGTTACGCTCCAGGTGGAGGGCACGCGCATCTGGCGGATCCGGCCTTCCACGGGATGATCCACCGTCCTGAAGAAGTCGATCGCATTGAGATGCGGATCGTCGAGGATCGTCTCCAGCGTGTGCATCGGCATCACCGGAATGTCGGCGCGCTCGAGCAGATCGCGCCATTCTGCGGTGGTGCGTGTGAGGAAGATGTGGCCGATCTCCTCGTAGATCTCGTCGATGTGCTTCGTCCGCGCGGCGTGGTTGGCGAAGCGCGGCTGATCGAGGAAATGCGGCTGTCCGATCGCCTCGAAGAAGCTGCGCCAGTGCTTGTCGTTGTAGATGAGGACGCAGAGATAGCCGTCACTGGTCTTGTAGGGGCGGCGATAGCGCGACAGCAGGCGGGCATAGCCGCCATGGTCGAGCGGCGGATCGTAGGTGAGGCCGCCCAGATGATCGACCAGCACGAACTCCGTCATCGATTCGAACATCGGCACGTCGATGCGTTGGCCAACGCCGGTGCGGCTCTGATGCATCAGCCCGCCCATGATCGCATTGACCAACATCAGGCCGACGATGCGGTCGGCGATGGTGACGGGGACGTAGCGCGGCGTGCCGTCGCCGGCCGCCGCAAGCAGCGTCGGAATCGTGGCGGCGCCCTGGATGAGATCGTCATAGGCGGGCTTTGCGGCATAGGGCCCGGACTGGCCGTAGCCGAACGCGCCGACATAGATGAGCGCGGGGTTGATCTCGCGAAGTGTCTCGTAGTCGAGGCCGAGCCGCGCCATTGCCTGTGGGCGCACGTTGTAGACGAGCGCGTTGGCGTGCTTCGCCAGCCGCAGCAAGGTGTCGCGGCCTTCCGTCTTCTTCAGGTCGAGCACGATGCTGCGCTTGCCGCGATTGGCATTGAGGAACATCCCGCCCATGCCGGGCGTGCGGCCGGGACCGATCTGGCGAACGATGTCGCCCTCAGGGCTTTCGACCTTGATCACGTCGGCGCCCATGTCCGCCAGCACCTGGGTGCCGTAGGGGCCCATCAGCACCGAGGTCAGGTCGAGAATGGTGAAGCCGGCGAGCGGTCCCATGAGGCCTCGTTGGATAAATTCATATACGTGAAGTTAGAGTTCATAAAATAGCGGTGTCAATTCGGCGACTCCAGTTTACGGCGCATGGCTCCATGAATAATTCATATACTTGACAGATAAATTCACCTATATGTACATTTTCAAGCAAGAAATAGAGCGAGGGCCGGACGGCGCCGCAGCAATTCGCTGCCGCGTTCGGCGTGGGGACGCGTCAAGGAGAACGACATGAAGAAGAATCTGGTCCGGGCTGCAGCAGTGCTCGCTCTCTCGCTGCCGGTCTCGACGCTGCAGGCGCAGGCCCTGGAGCTGAAGGTCGCCGATAGCTTCCCCGCCGGTCACTATCTCGTCCGCCTGATGCTGAAGCCCTGGATGGACGACGTCACAAGGCGCACCAACGGTGCGGTGACCTTCACCTATTATCCGAACCAGCAGATCGGCAAGGCGGCGGACATGCTGCGGCTCACCCAGTCCGGCGTGGTCGATATCGGCTACATCGGACCGTCCTACGTCTCCGACAAGATGCCGCTGTCGGAGGTCGCGCAATTGCCGGGTGCGTTCGAGACTGCGTGCCAGGGCACGATGGCTTATTGGAAGGCTGCGCGCGAAGGCATTCTGGCCAAGCAGGAATACGCGCCGAACAAGATCAAGCTGCTGCTCGCCGTAGTGCTGCCGCCCTACCAGGTGTGGACCGTCAAGTCGAAGGTGGAAACCACCAAGGACATGCAGGGCCTGAAGCTGCGCACCACCGGCGGCGCGCAGGACCTGACGCTGCGTGCGCTCAACGCCGTGCCGGTGCGCATGGCTGCGCCCGATGCCTATGAGTCGCTGTCGCGCGGCACCATGGACGGCCTGCTGTTCCCGCTCGACAGCGTCGTCTCATACGGCCTCGACAAGCTGGTCAAGCACGCCACCGAAGGCGTCAGCTTCGGCAGCTTCATCGTTGCCTACTCCATCAACCAGTCGGTCTGGGACAAGCTACCCGACGACGTGAAGAAGGCGATGAACGAGGCTTCGGAGGCGATTACGCCGCAAGCCTGCGCCGGCGTCGAAAAGGAAGGCGAAGTCACCAGGAAGCAAATGCAGGACGAAGGCATCAGCTTCGATCCGCTGCCGGAGGCGACGCGCACCGAGATCAAGGACAAGCTCAAGGGCGTCGGCAAGGAGTGGGCGAGCGGGCTCGACAGCCGCGGCAAGCAGGCGTCTGCCGCGCTGAAGGAGTTCGACGATCTGCTCGCCGCGGGCGGCGCCAAGTAGAGCGCCAGGTAGTCCGACATCCAACAGGGAGGCGCTAGAGGTGATCAAACGGGCAGGAGATGTGCTCGGCGCGCTGGAGCGCGCGCTGACGGTGATCGCGGTGGTGTTCATGTTCGTGATCATGCTGCTGGTGGTGACCGACGTGTTCATGCGTTACGCGCTGAACAGCCCTTTCTCCTTCACCTATGATCTGATCGGGCTCTATCTCCTCGCTGGCGTGTTCTTCTTCACGCTGTCGGACGCGCTGCGTGAGCATGTCCATGTCGGCGTGGACATCCTCTTGTCGCGCTTCTCGCTGACGGGGCGACGGTTGTCCGAGATCGTCACGGCGCTCGCCGGCCTGTTCGTATTCATCCTGATCTGCAAGGTCGGGTTCGAGCGCGCGCTGGAGAATTACGAGCAGCACGACGTGCTCTCCGGCGCGATCCCCTGGCCGACCTGGATTTCGGCGGCGCTGGTGCCGTTCGGCTGCGGCGTGCTGGTGCTGCGGCTGGCGCTGCAGCTCGTCGGCAATGTGCTGAGTCTCGTCAGCGGCCGCGACCTCTATCCGCTGCCGCCGGTGACCGGCGTCGGCGAAGCACGCGGCTTCGAGTAACGGGCGATATCCCCATGACACCTTTCATCGTTCTCGCCCTGCTGTTCGGCCTGCTTGCCCTCGGCACGCCCGTCGGCTTTGCCATGGCTTTCTCCGGCTCGGTCGGCCTCGTCATGGTTGGCGGATGGCCCACGCTGTTCGGCATCCTGCAGACAGCGCCGCTCTCGACCGTCTCGGCCTACGAGCTGATCACCATTCCGATGTTTCTCTTGATGGCAGACCTCGTGCTGCTGTCGGGTGTCGCGGACGATCTGTTCAAGACCGCTTCGGCCTGGGTCGGCCGCATTCCCGGCGGCCTCGGCATGGCAACCGCGCTCGCCGGCGCCGGTTTTGGCGCGATCTGCGGCACCTCGACCGCTTCCGCCGCGACGCTGTCCTCGACCAGCCTGCCGGCGATGATCCGCCAGGGCTACGAGCCGAAGATGGCGGCCGGCGTCGTTGCGATCTCGGGCACGTTGTCGATGCTGCTGCCGACCAGCGTTGCGCTCGTCATCTTCGGCCTGCTGGCGGAGGTAAACATCGGCAAGCTGCTGATCAGCGGCATCATCCCGGCGATCCTGGTCACGTTCACCATCATGGCCACGATCTACTTCCTGGTCTGGCAGGATCCTTCGCGCGCACCGGCCGCGAAGTCTGTACCGTGGCGCGAGAAGTTTGCGCTGCTGTGGCAGGTCTCGCCGATGGTGGTGCTGTTCTCGATCGTGACAGGCACGATCTATCTCGGCGTCGCAACGCCGACGGAAGCCTCCGCCTTCGGCGCGTTCGGCGCCTTCCTGCTCGCCATCGTCAAGGGCAAGATCACGCCGTCCTCGCTCTATGCGACGCTGCTGCGCGCCTGCCACGGCACCTGCATGATCATCATGATCCTGGTCGGTGCCTCGATCTTCGGCTATTTCTTCACGCTGACCCATGTCACGCAGGACCTCGTCGCCTGGATCGGCAGCCTTCCGGCCTCGCGCTGGGTGATCATTACATTGATCCTGTGCGGCTACATCGTGCTCGGCTCGTTCATGGACCAGATCGCGATCCTGGTGCTGACCGTGCCGATCGTGCTGCCGCTGATCAAGACGCTGGGCTTTGATCCGATCTGGTTCGGCGTCATCAAAATCGTCACCGCAGAAGTCGGCATGATCACGCCGCCGGTCGGGCTCAACTGCTTCATCGTTGCTCGCTATGCCAAGCGGCCGGTGGCGGAAGTGTTCCACGGCACCTTCCCGCACTTCATCGCGCACCTGATCGCAATCGCGATCCTGGTGGCGTTTCCCTCGATCATTCTCTGGCTGCCCTCGCAGATGGGGCGCTAGGCCCAACGAGCCTCCATAAGGAGACCATCATGGATTTCGCGCTCACCGATCAGCAGGAAGCCATTCGTGCCGCCGTCGCAAAAGTTTGCGAGGACTTTCCCGACGCCTATTGGCTGAAGAAGGACCACGACGGCGGCTTCCCGCACGACTTCCACAAGGCGATGGCCGATGCCGGCTGGCTCGGCATCTGCGTGCCGGAGGAATATGGCGGCTCCGGGCTCGGCATCACCGAGGCCGCGATCATGATGCGCGCCATCGCGGAATCCGGCGCCGGCATGTCCGGCGCCTCCGCGGTGCACATCAACGTCTTCGGGCTCAACCCCGTCGTGGTGTTCGGCACCGAGGAGCAGCGCAAGCGCATGCTGCCGCCGATGGTCGAGGGCCGCGAGAAGGCGTGCTTCGCCGTCACCGAGCCCAACACCGGCCTCAACACCACGCAACTCAAGACCCGTGCCGTCGCCAAGAACGACCGCTACATCGTCAACGGCCAGAAGGTGTGGATCTCCACCGCGCAGGTCGCGCACAAGATCCTGCTGCTGGCGCGCACCACGCCGCTGGAGGACGTGCGGTCGCCGACCCATGGCCTCAGCCTCTTCTACACGGATTTCGACCGCAAGAAGATCAAGGTCCACGAGATCGAGAAGATGGGCCGCAAGATCGTCGATTCCAACGAGCTGTTCTTCGAGGATTTCGAGATCCCGATGGAGGACCGCATCGGCGAAGAGGGCAAGGGTTTTCAGTACATCCTCGAAGGCATGAACCCCGAGCGTATCCTGATCGCGGCGGAAGCGGTCGGCCTCGGCAAGCTCGCGCTGTCGCGCGCGACCGAATACGCCAAGACGCGCGTGGTGTTCAACCGTCCGATCGGCAAGAACCAGGGCATCCAGCATCCGCTCGCGGTGAACTGGGTCGAGCTCGAGGCGGCCTGGCTGATGGTGATGCAGGCAGCCTGGCAATACGACAAGGGCTTGCCTTGCGGCGCTGGCGCGAACGCCGCGAAATATTTCGCAGGCGAAGCCGGCTACCATGCCTGCGAGCAGGCAGTGATGACCCATGGCGGCTTCGGCTATGCCAAGGAATTCCACGTCGAGCGTTATCTGCGCGAGGTCCTGATCCCGCGCATCGCGCCGGTCAGCCCGCAGCTCGCGCTCAGCTTCATCGCGGAAAAGGTGCTCGGGCTGGCGAAGTCTTACTAGTCTTCGCGCGGATCGCTTAGCGGGGACGCCAATGAACCTCGACTTCTCCGGCCTGATCCGGGAGGGCGACCGTGTCGTGTGCGGGCAGGCAACGGCTGAGCCGGTCACCCTGACCGAAGCGCTGGTCGCGCAAGCCGGGCATCTGCCGGCGTTCCGCATGATGGTCGGTCCAATATTCTCCGACACGTTTTCCGCCGCGTGCGCGCCCAACATCTCGTTCCAGAGCTATGGCGTGATCGGGAATGCGCGGCGGCTCGCGAAAGCGGGACGGCTCGACGTGATCCCGAGCAACTACAGCGCCTTCTGCGCCGATTTCGCCTCACGGCGCCATCGTGCGGATGTGGTGCTGGTGCAACTCGCCGAGTCCGGCGATGGTCGATTGAGCGCAAGCCTCTCCAACGATTATGTCATCGATGCCGCACGGGGCGCGCGAGTGGTCATCGCCGAGATCAATCCGGATGCGCCCCTTACGTTCGGGGCGGAATGGCCCGAGGACGTGCCGATCCATTTGCGTGTGCCGGCCCGGCGCCCGCCGGTGGAATTGGCCTCGCCCCCGATCGATGACATCTCCCGGCTGATCGCCGCGCATGCGGCGAGCCTGATCGCCGACGGCAGTACGCTTCAGTTCGGTGTGGGACGCATTCCGGACGCGATCCTGTCCTCGCTCTCCCATGCCCGCAATCTCGGCATCCATTCCGGCCTGATCAATGACGCCGTTGTCGACCTGATCGAGCGCGGCGCGGTGACGAATGCAGAGAAGGGAATCGATGCCGGGACCACGGTGACGAACCAGGTGATCGGCACGAAGCGGCTCTATCGCTTCGTGCACGAGAACAAGGCGGTTTCGGTGCGGCCGACGTCATATACGCACGGCCAGAATGTGCTGGCGTGGATCAACCGGCTGGTCGCGATCAACTCGGCGCTCCAGGTCGGGCTCGATGGCAGCGTCAACTCCGAAACGCTTAACGGCGTCGCGATCGGCGCCATCGGCGGGCAGCTCGATTTCGTGCGCGGTGCCAATGCATCGCCCGGGGGCAGGGCGATCATCGCGCTGCCGGCGACGGCGTCCGACGGGACCAGCCGCATTGTCGTCCATGTGGAGACCGTGACGACGCCGCGCGCCGATGTCGATGCCATCGTGACCGAATGGGGCGTTGCAGAGCTGCGTGGTTGCGGACTTGCCGAGCGCGCGCGCCGCATGGTCGCGATCGCGGCGCCCGGGCACCGCGATGCGCTGTCGGCACAACTTCGCGCCGCGCGCTAGAATCTGGCGAGCCATCTGAAACAGGCGGGCCTATTCGGCGGCGATCCGTTCCATTGCCATGGCGCGAAGCCGGGCGCGCTGGATTTTCACACCGTTGGCGCTGTCGGTGACGGGGAAAGCGTCGACGATATAGATTCGTGCCGGCACCTTATAGCCGGCCAGCCGCTCGCGCAGGCGGGCCACCAGCATCTCCTGCTGCGGCGGCTCCTCGGCCGGAATCACAAAGGCGACGCAGCGCGCCTGACCCCTAAGATCGACCGCGACAACCTGGGCGTCGGCAACCCCCGTGCAGGCTTTGAGCTCGTCCTCGATCTCGCCGGGCGCAACCAGGAAGCCGCCGAGCCGCATCGCATCGCCCGCGCGGGTCTCGTAGACGAAGGCGCCGTCGCTGCGCATCCGGCCGATGTCGCCGGTGCGGAAGAAGCCGTCCGCGGTGATCGCGTCGTGCGTCGCATCCGGGTTGTTGAAATAGCCGAGGAAGCGCGAGGGCGCGCTGATCTCGATCTCGCCGGAGACGCCTTGCGCCGCCAGCTCCCCGGTCTCAGTGTCGCGCACGCGCACCTTCGCGTCGGGAGACATCGGCCAGCCGCCGCCTTCGATGCGAGCGGCGAAGGCATCACCGGAGCGGGCGATCGAGAACAGCGCCTGCACCTCGCTCGAACCGTAGAGGCCGAACAGCGGCATGCCGCGCGCCTCGGCCTCCGCGGCGAGTTCACGCCAGCCGGGCTGGAACGCGGCGAAGCCGCAGACTTCGAGATGCGGGAATGGCCGTGGTGTGTCGGCGAGCGCGAGGATGCGGCGGAACATCTCGTCGGAGCCGAAGGCGTGCGTGATCTTGTGTTCGCCAAGGACCTTCGACGCTGATGCCGCCTCGAAAGCATCGAGCACATGGATGGTCGCGCCGGCTGCGATGAAGCCGAGCAGGCTGGTCATGCCAAAGGTGCCGCAGAACGGCAGCATGGCCAGCAGCGAATGGCGCTGTGGCGAGAGTTTCAGCGCCTTGGCGACGGAGGCGGCGTGCGTGGCGAGCGTCCGCTGCGAATGCGCGACGAGCTTCGGTCCCTTGGTCGTGCCCGATGTCGTGTAGAGCAGCACCGGCAGATCGACCTCGTCCCGCGCCGGCGGTGCTGGCGGATAGGACGTCTCGAACGCATCGAAGCGCACACAGGGCCAGTGTGCGGGGATCGCATCCCCGCCAACCACCGCGAGCCTTTGCAGCGCGGGCACTTCGTCCCTGGTGACCCCGGCGAGGATGGCGGCAAAATCGATCGAGCGGAACGCGGCCTCGACCACCATCAGCCTGGCGCCGGACACCTTGAGCAGATGGCCGACTTCCGCGCTGCGGTAGCGGGTATTGACCGAGGCGACGATCGCACCGCAGCGGGCGGCGGCGAACAGCAGTGCGATCCATTCGACCCGGTTGACCAGCCAGACCGCGACCACGTCGCCCCGGCCGATGCCTTGCGCGGCAAGCCATGCGGCGGTCTGCTCGACCTTCCCGGAGAATTCCGCGCGCGAGACCGGCCTGCCGTCAAACACGAAGGCGGGCTCGGCGCCTTCGGTGCCGATCAGCGATTGAAGCGAAAATTGGTTGACGCTCATGGCAACCGGACTAACCCGATCGCGCAGACCTGTCTACTTGGTGCCGAACATCCGGTCGCCGGCATCGCCCAGGCCCGGCACGATGTAGCCGTGGTCGTTGAGCCGCTCGTCGATCGCGGCGGTCCAGATCGGCACGTCGGGATGCTCGCTCTGGAACTGCGCGATGCCTTCGGGCGCGGCCAGAAGGCAGACGAAGCGGATGTCGCGGGCGCCGCGCGCCTTGAGCAGGGAGGCGCCGGCGCAGGCCGAGTTGCCGGTCGCCAGCATCGGGTCCATCAGGATCACGGTGCGGTCGGACAGGTCCTGCGGCGCCTTGAAGTAATATTCCACGGCCTGCAATGTCTCGGGGTCGCGGTAGAGCCCGATATGGGCGATGCGCGCCGAGGGCATCAGCGCCAGCATGCCGTCGAGGAAGCCGACGCCGGCGCGCAGGATCGGCGCCAGCGTGAGCTTCTTGCCGGCAATCTTCGGTGCCCGCATCGGCGAGATCGGCGTCTCGATCTCCACCAGCTCCAAAGGCAGATCGCGCGTCACCTCGTAGCCGAGCAGCATCCCGATCTCGTTCAGGATCTCGCGAAAACTCTTGGTCGAGCGGTCCTTCTCCCGCATGAGGGAGAGCTTGTGCTGGACCAGGGGGTGGGCGACGACGTTGACGCTGCTTGTGCTCATGAAACCGATCTACACGGTTCCGTGAAATAGCGCCAGATCGGCCAGATCTTTTCGCGGGGATACGCGGCCTCACGCGGGCATCGCGACGGCGCTACGTACCCAGCTGCTCGCCTCGTAGGCAGCCATGGTCAATTCACGGTCCATCGATGTGCCGGGTTCTAAACTCCCAGCCCGCGTGCCACGAGCGTGATCACGATTGTCAGGACCGCGCCCCAGATCAGGCTCAGCGTCATGGTCAGGATCGTTGTCGTGACCGCCTGCTCCAGATTTCCCTTGAGGAGCTGCATGCTACTTGTCCGTGGCAGGCGCGACGCCGATGCGCAGGCCGAGCAGCAATGCACCCATCACCGCAACCAGGATGGCGATCTTGAGCTCGATCATGTCCGCAGCCTTGCCGCCGCGCGGGCCAGGAGCCGCCTCGCGCCCTCCGCCAGCGCAATCAGCGGATTGCCGCGGTTCTCGATATCGAGCTCGAAGGTCTCGGCGGGAAACACCAGCGCGCATCTTGCGGGCCCACTCTGCCGGTTGGCGAAGTCGACCGCGGAGCTCTTGAACAGGAAGAGACCGCCGATGCGTCCATGCGCCTCGCGCGCGACCCAGAGGCCGGCGCCGTTGCGCCCGATGAAGAAGGCGGGGATGGCGGTGCTGATGACATCCGGGTCGATCGGTCCAAGGCACGCCGCGGACGCGGCGATTGTCGGTCGCTCGGGCTGGCGACGCGCGGCTTGAAGGGCGATCGCGGCCATGGCGGCTTCCTCACACATCTGCAAGGTCATGATGGTCTCCCATGCCGTCAGGCGTGGAGGTGCCAGACATAGATCGCGGTCTTCAGCGCGATCAGCGCTGCGAGCACGCTGCCCATCGAGAGCAGGGTCAGCGCGCTGAGCGCGAGGCGCTTGAGCTGTGCCTTGCGCTCCGGCGAGATCCGTGCGGGGCGTTCGGCCCAGCCAAGGGAGCGCTCAGCGCCATGTGTCAGCATCGACATGTCTGCATTCCTTCGTCAGCGTGGCGGTGGCCGAGGCCGCCGCAATCTGCCTCGTATGATGTCCATCGTTGCGTAGGATTGCGAGATGAGCGCCGAGGCACCAGTATAGGAATGCTATAATGATGCCGACCGTCGCGCCGGCAGCCCTCTGAAGAGACCGGGGTTCCGCTTCGGCCGGGCCTGAGACGGCGCAGGATCCAAATGCGTCATCCCGATCGCTGCGGCAAAGGCGTTCCGCAGCCGCGGTTCATCGATCTGCTTGCAGAAGCATTCCAGCGTCGCTTCCACACTCTGCCGCTGCCCGCTGATGGCCGCACAGAGTTGCGAGCTGGTCCGCCGAAAGAAGTGGAGGGAGTCCCTGGCGCCGCCGCCCAGATGATCGAGGTCCGCCGCGAGCGCGGCGACATTAAGCCTGTCGGACTCATCGAGCGTCACGGCAAATCGCAGCAGCGCGAGCTGCCAGGCGCGGAGCAGCCTGTGAGGCCTTTCGATTGATTGCCGCATGGGGATACCCGGATGCCGTGCGACGCCTCAGGCGCCGACGCGGTCGATCAGCTCCTCGTCGGCGATCGCGGCGAATGCGCGTACCACTTCCCTCTGCGCGGCTGCGTCCAGCGGAACGATCGGAAGCCTTGTGGCGGGCGACATCAGGCCAAGCACGCCGAGTGCACATTTAAGTGCGGCCGGGCTCTCCTTCCCGAGGCAGGCGATCAAGGGGATCAGGCGCCTGTGCAGGTACCGGGCGGATTGCAGCCGGCCCTGCCTGACATGTGAAAAAATCGTGCGGCAGAGATCCGGCGCGATGTTGGCGACCTCCGAGATCGCGCCATCGCCGCCGTCCGCGATGAAGCCGAATGCGGTGGTGTCGTCGCCGGATAGACAGCGGAAGCCGGCAGGCAGGCGGCGGGACAGGCGCATCGGGCGGGTGATGTCGCCGGTCGCATCGCGCAGGCCGACGAACTGGCGCGATTCGACGAGGCGCAGAAGCGTCTCGTCGGCGAGCGGCCGCAGCGTGCGGGAGGGTACGTCGTGCAGGATCACGGGCAGGCCGATCGCGCCGGCAATGGCGCGGAAGTGCGCGAGCATTCCGTCCTGCATCGGCTTGTTGTAGGCGGGCACCACCGACATCACGGCATCGGCGCCGGCGGCCTCCGCGCGCCGCGCGAGTTCGATGGCGTGGCTCGTTGAATTCGACACGGCGCCGGCGATGATCCGCACGCGGCCACGCGCGACATCGACCGCGGTGCGAATGATCAGCGCCTGCTCGGCCGGCGAGAGCGTCGGTGCCTCGCCGGCGGTCTCACACACCACCAGCGCGGGTACGCCGGCTGCGATCTGACGCTCGCAGAGCGCGGCGAACGCCTTCAGGTCGATCGCGTCGGCCGAATCGAACGGCGTCGGCAGGTCCGGTATGAACCCGGTGAACCAGGCGGAGGGTGGGATGAACATGGTTTTTGCCGAGGAACTCAGGCGGCGCGCTTGGGAGCGGCGGCATCGGGCCTGCTGCCCATGTCGAGCTCGATCTCGCGTGGCAGCTCGATGATGGTCTCGGGATGCTGTCCGTTTTCGAACAGCGCATATTTGATGGCCTGGGCGCGGTTGACGAAGAGGCCACCGTAGAGGCCGTTCTGCTGCTGGGCGACCCACTGTCCCCTGTGGTTGCGGCCGATGAAGACGATGGTCGAGGGAGAGCTGCACGAGGGAGGTTCGACGAGTTTCACTTTCGTATTCCTTCCGATTGACGCGGGCGGCGGGTGCGTGTCCCGCGACCACCCGATCAATATCTTTTCAAGCGAATATGATTTCGAGTGAGGCTGCGCGACGATCTCATAGGAAGGTCATAAAGCCCGATGTTCAGGCCAGCTCGTTGACGACCTGAACCAGCGCGAACAGGGCGCCGAAGGCAACGCCCTCGTCCCAATGATTGAGGACGGCACCGAACAGCGGCTCGCGCCTGACGAGGCCGGCGAGGGCGCACAGGATGATCGACATCCAGAGCAGGGCGGAGAGGCTGCGTGCAAAGCCGACGCTGCCGAAGGCTGCAAAGGCGACGAGCAGTGCGATGCGGACGGCAAAGCGCGCGATCAACCGCGTCGGGCTGAGGCCCCGCGACATGTCTGAAGATTGCGGCAAGGCGCGAACCTCCGCTTGGCCTAGCTGAAATTCTCGCAAGCGACCGGCTGATAGAGCGGGTCCGGGGCGGGGCGCACGGTGGGAACGCTCGGCCGCGATACCTCCACGGCCAATGCCTGTACTTCGATGAAGGCCGACAGCAAGGCAAGTGCGAGATCGGCATGCCGGGCTTCGACAGCGGCGTCGAGCCAGTCCGGCAATTCGCGCTCGCGCGACAGCGCGCAATGCCACTCGCCCTCGTCATAGGCGATGCGGCGGACCTGCCACAGCGGCAGCTCGAACTCGATCAGCGCCAGCGCGGCGTCGGTCCAGGCCTCGGCATCGACCAGGCGCATGATGCGCGCACTGCGCTCGCTCCGCCCGCGCGACGGGAAGCGCCGGCAGGCCTGATCGATGATGTCGAGCATCAGCGGACGCGTCATTGCCGGTGCCGCGCGAAGCAGTTGGTTGAGGGAAGGTGGGGCAAGGCGTCGGAGAACGGCGGTCATGTCTGGCCTCCTGGAATTGGCGTCGGTCAGTCGGCCGGCCTCTCCAAGATGGCTGGAAGCGCATTTGAAAACGAGATGGGGACGGGACGGGAGATATAAGGATTTCATAAGTGCACGGAATCTTCCGGATAAGAGCGACAGATCCTCGGCCGCCGTCGCCGCCGAAGGTCGAGGCTTATAGAAGCAGGGCTTTTTGAAAAGACCCTGGCCATGGCCTGCCTTAACAACGGTAGTGAAAGCAACGGTGGCTTGTGTCGCTGCGCTGCCTGCTCGGAACGGCCGCCCGGAATACAGTGTCGGTGCCACATGGCGGACAGCCACGACGTGCCGGCCTTTATGGAATTCATATAACTTCGCCATAGGCCTCATCTCGAAAACCTATGCCGGTGGTGGCACTTCAACACGGTCAAAAGTCCCGGCTGGTGCCGTGGAAATGCTTTGCATTTCCTTCGTTCCACGCGCTCGCCGGACGCCTGAGAAACGGTTGCGTCCGACATAAAGCCCAACGAGGAGCATTCCCATGATGGACATTCTGATGCTGGCGCTGGGCTTTGGCTTCTTCGCGCTCGCGATCGGCTACACCTACGCCTGCGAACGGCTGTGAGGGAGCGGACCATGACCTTCGATTATTCGCTCGCCGCCGTCGTCTCGCTCGGTCTCCTGTTCTACCTCACTTATGCGCTGCTGCGGCCCGAGCGGTTCTGACCCGTGCTGCTGCTTCTCGAATTGCTGCTCGCGGACGCCGCGCTGGTGGCGTGCCTGCTTGCCCTGATCCTGCCGCTCCTGCGCAGGTCAAACGTCCTAAAGGGTTGATGCCATGACTATGATCGGTTGGCTCCAGATCATTCTCTTTTGCGCGATTATCGTCGCGCTGACAAAACCGCTCGGCGGATACATGACGGCTGTGTTCAACGGCGAGCGGACGTTCCTGTCGCCGGTGCTGCGGCCGATCGAGGCCGGCATCTACTGGTTTTCCGGCGTCGAAGAGAGGCGCGAGCAGCATTGGCTGACCTACACGGTCTCGATGCTGCTGTTCCATGTCGGCGGCTTCCTCATCATCTACGGCGTGATGCGGCTTCAGGCGGTGTTGCCCTTCAACCCGGCCGGGCAGGGCGCGGTCGCCCAGGATCTCTCCTTCAACACCGCGATTTCCTTCATCACCAACACCAACTGGCAGAATTACAGCGGCGAGAGCACGGTATCCTATCTCGTGCAGATGCTCGGCCTGACACACCAGAATTTCCTGTCGGCGGCGACCGGCATCGCGCTCGCGGTGGCCATGATCCGCGGATTCTCGCGCGCCTCGATGCGCACGGTCGGCAATTTCTGGGTCGACGTCACCCGCACGACACTTTACGTGCTGCTGCCGATCTGCGTCGTCTACACGCTGTTCCTGGTCTGGCAGGGCATCCCGCAGACGCTCGGTGATTACGTCGAGGCTACGACGCTCGAAGGCGCCAAGCAGACCATCGCGGTCGGCCCGGTGGCCTCGCAGGTCGCGATCAAGATGCTCGGCACCAATGGCGGCGGCTTCTTCAATGCCAACGCCGCCCATCCCTTCGAGAACCCGACCGCGCTGTCGAATCTTGTGCAGATGCTCTCGATCTTCCTGATCGGCGCGGCCATGACCAATGTGTTCGGCCGCATGGTCGGCAACCAGCGCCAGGGCTGGGCGATCTTCGCGGTGATGGGCGTGCTGTTCATCGCCGGTGTCTCCATCACCTACTGGGCGGAAGCCAACGGCACCTCGATGATGCATGCGCTCGGCCTCACCGGCGGCAACATGGAGGGCAAGGAAGTCCGCTTCGGCATCGTCGCATCCTCGCTGTTCGCCGTGGTGACCACGGCTGCCTCCTGCGGCGCGGTCAACGCCATGCATGACAGTTTCACCGCGCTCGGCGGCATGATCCCGCTGATCAACATGCAGCTCGGCGAAGTCATCATCGGCGGCGTCGGCGCCGGCCTCTATGGCATGCTGCTGTTCGTCGTGCTCGCGATCTTCGTCGCCGGCCTGATGGTCGGCCGCACACCGGAATATGTCGGCAAGAAGATCGAGGCGCGCGAGGTCAAGATGGCGATGCTCGCGATCCTGGTGCTGCCGCTGATGTATCTCGGCTGGACCGCGGTCGGCGTGGTCTATCCGGCGGCGGTCGCCTCCATGGCGAATGCCGGCCCGCATGGCTTCACCGAGGTGCTCTACGCCTTCACCTCGGCGACCGGCAACAACGGCTCGGCCTTCGCGGGCCTCACCGGCAACACGCTGTTCTACAACCTCACGCTCGCATCCGCGATGTTCGTCGGCCGGTTCTTCATGATCGTTCCGGCGATGGCGATTGCGGGCTCGCTGGCCGCCAAGAAGTCGATCCCGCCGTCGGCGGGCACGTTCCCGACCACGGGTGGGCTGTTCGTCGGCCTCGTCGTGGGCGTGATCCTGATCATCGGCGGCCTGACCTTCTTCCCGGCACTCGCGCTCGGCCCGATCGTCGAGCAACTCGCGATGAACGCCGGCAACGTCTTCTGATTGTTTGGAGTGACCTCCATGGATACGATGAAACTGCAAAAACGTGCCCCGATGTCGGCAATGCTCGATCCCAAGATCGTTCTGCCCGCGATCAGCGCGTCCTTCACCAAGCTCGACCCGCGGCTGATGATCAAGAACCCCGTGATGTTCGTGGTCGAGATCGTGGCCGCGCTCACCACGGTGATCTTCCTGCGCGACCTCGTCGCCGGCGGCGAGAATCTCGGCTTCACCTTCCAGATCATCCTCTGGCTCTGGTTCACGGTGCTGTTCGCCAATTTCGCCGAAGCGGTGGCCGAAGGCCGCGGCAAGGCACAGGCCGAATCGTTGCGCAAGACCCGCACCGAGAGCCAGGCCAAGCTCCTGAGCGGCGCGGGCCAGGCCTTCACGCTGGTGCCGGGCACCAGCCTGAAGGTCGGCGACATCGTGTTGGTCGAGGCAGGTGACGTCATCCCATCCGACGGCGAGGTGATCGAGGGCGTGGCCTCCGTCAACGAAGCCGCCATCACCGGCGAGTCCGCGCCGGTGATCCGCGAGTCCGGCGGCGACCGGTCGGCGGTGACCGGCGGCACGCAGGTGCAGTCCGACTGGATCCGCGTCCGCATTACGGCCGCGCAAGGCTCGACCTTCATCGACCGCATGATCAAGCTGGTCGAGGGCGCCGAGCGGCAGAAGACGCCGAACGAGATCGCGCTCAACATCCTGCTCGCCGGCCTCACCATCATCTTCGTGTTCGCCACCGTCACCATTCCGAGCTATGCGGCTTATGCCGGCGGCTCGATCTCGGTGGTCGTGCTGGTCGCACTGTTCGTGACGCTGATCCCGACCACGATCGGCGCGCTGCTGTCGGCGATCGGTATCGCCGGCATGGACCGCCTGGTCCGCTTCAACGTGCTGGCGATGTCCGGCCGCGCGGTCGAGGCTGCCGGTGACGTCGACACGCTGCTGCTCGACAAGACCGGTACGATCACGCTCGGCAACCGTCAGGCCACCGCGTTCCGTCCTGTGCGCGGCGTCACCGAGCAGGAGCTCGCGGACGCAGCCCAGCTCGCCTCGCTCGCCGACGAGACCCCGGAAGGCCGCTCCATCGTCGTGCTGGCGAAGGAGAAGTATTCTATTCGCAGCCGGGATATGGCCGAGCTTGGCGCCACCTTCATTCCGTTCACGGCACAAACCCGCATGAGCGGTGTCGATGCCGGCGGCTCGTCGGTGCGCAAGGGCGCGGTCGATGCCATGCTCAACTATGTCGGCGGCGGTGCGCCGCTGGCCGTTGCCTCCGGCAACACCGCGCGCGCCATCCAGCCTGCAGTGCTTTCCGACGCCGGCCGTGAAGTCCAGACCATTGCCGACGAGATCTCGAAAGCAGGCGGAACGCCGCTTGCGGTCGCCAAGGACGGCAAGCTGCTCGGCGTCATCCAGCTCAAGGACATCGTCAAGGGCGGCATCCGCGAGCGCTTCGCAGAACTGCGCCGCATGGGCATCCGCACCATCATGATCACCGGCGACAACCCGATGACAGCCGCTGCGATCGCGGCGGAGGCGGGCGTCGATGACTTCCTCGCGCAGGCAACGCCCGAGGACAAGCTGAAGCTGATCCGCGACGAGCAGGCCAAGGGCAAGCTGGTCGCCATGTGCGGCGACGGCACCAACGACGCGCCCGCGCTCGCCCAGGCCGACGTCGGCGTCGCCATGAACACCGGCACCCAGGCCGCCCGCGAGGCCGGCAACATGGTCGACCTCGATTCCAACCCGACCAAGCTGATCGAGGTGGTCGAGATCGGCAAGCAGCTGCTGATGACGCGCGGCGCGCTGACCACGTTCTCGATCGCCAACGACGTCGCAAAGTATTTTGCGATCATCCCGGCGATGTTCCTGGCGTTCTACCCGCAGCTCAACGTGCTCAACGTCATGAACCTGTCGAGCCCGCAGAGCGCCATCCTGTCGGCGATCATCTTCAACGCGCTGGTCATCATCGCGCTGATCCCGCTGGCGCTGAAGGGCGTGGCCTATCGCGCGGTCGGTGCCGGCGCATTGCTGAGGCGCAACCTCCTGATCTACGGCCTCGGCGGCATCGTGATTCCCTTCATCGGCATCAAGGCGATCGACCTCGTCGTCACCGCCTTGCATCTGGCTTGATCGTCGCCGCGGGGCGCACCGCGCCCCGCGCAGTGACGAAAGATTTGGAGACCTAACATGCTCAGAGAAATTCGCCCCGCCATCGTCCTGCTGCTGGTGCTCACCGCCATCACCGGCCTGGCCTATCCGCTCGCAATGACCGCTATTGCCGGTGCGATCTTCCCCTCACAGGCGCAGGGCAGCCTGATCGAGCGGGACGGCAAGGTGATCGGCTCCGCCCTGATCGGGCAGGAGTTCAAGGAGGACAAATATTTCCACGGCCGCCTTTCGGCGACTTTGGCGCCGGACCCGAATGATTCGACCAAGACGGTGTCGGCGCCCTACAACGCGGCCAACTCGGGCGGCTCCAACCTTGGCCCGACCAGCAAGGCGCTGGCCGACCGGCTCAAGGAGGATGTGGACAAGTTGAAGGCTGAAAATCCGAACGCCGCCGTGCCGGTCGACCTGGTCACCACCTCGGCCAGCGGCCTCGACCCGGACATCTCGCCGGAAGCGGCTGAATTTCAGGTGCCGCGGGTGGCGAAGGCGCGGAATCTGCCGGACGCTCAGGTCAAGCAGCTCGTGGCCTCCAACACCCAGGGCCGTTTGCTCGGCCTGATTGGCGAACCGCGGGTTAACGTTCTGGCACTGAACCTCGCGCTCGATCGCGCCACCGCGAAGTAGCGGTCTAGGCTGGGGGCGGGCGGATGATTATATTGGCCTGATGGTCCGAGAGCGCCGCGATCCCGAACAACGTCCGTCCCCTGAGGCGCTGCTTGAAGCCGCGCGCCGGGAGGAGAGCGCGAGCGGCAAGCTGAAGATCTTCGTCGGCGCCGCCCCCGGCGTCGGCAAGACCTACGAGATGCTGCAAAGCGCCCATGCCAGGCGCAAGGCGGGCATCGACGTGGTGGTCGGCTTTGTCGAGACCCATGGCCGCGCCGAGACCGAGGCGCTGGTGCGCGGGCTCGAGGTGGTGCCGCGCAAGAGGTTCGACTACCGCGGCCAGAGCGTCGAGGAGATGGACCTCGATGCCGTGATCGAGCGCCGCCCTCGAATCGCGCTGGTTGACGAGCTCGCTCACACGAATGCCGCCGGCAGCCGCCATCCCAAGCGCTATCTCGACGTCGAGGAGCTGTTGTCCCACGGCATCGACGTCTACACCGCCGTCAACATCCAGCATATCGAGAGCCTGAACGACGTCGTCGCCCAGATCACCCATGTGCGGGTGCGCGAGACCGTGCCCGACTCGGTATTCGACCGCGCCGATGCGATCGAGCTGATCGACCTCACGCCCGACGATTTGATCCAGCGGCTGCGGGAGGGCAAGGTCTATGTGCCCAAGCAGGCCGAGCGGGCGCTGGAGCACTATTTCTCGCCGGGCAATCTGACCGCGCTGCGCGAACTGGCGCTGCGGCGTACGGCCGAGCGGGTCGACGAGCAGCTTCTCAATCACATGCAGGCGAATGCCATCGCCGGCCCCTGGGCCGCGGGCGAGCGCATCCTCGTCTGCATCAGCGAGGATCCGCGCGCGGCCGGGCTCGTCCGCTACACCAAGCGGCTAGCCGACCGGCTGCATGCGCAATTCACCGCGATCTCGATCGAGACCCGGCGGTCGCTCCAGCTTTCGGACGAGGAGCGCGATCGTCTCGCCGATACGCTGCGGCTTGCCGAATCGCTGGGCGGTGAAGCGCTGACCATCCCCGCTGTCGGCCGCCGCATCGCCGACGACGTCATCAACTTCGCGCAAGGCAACAACGTCACCCAGATCGTGATCGGGAAATCGACGCGCTCGCGGTGGTTCGAACTGACGCGCGGCTCCGTCGTGCATGATCTCGTGCGCAGTTCCGGCAATATCAGCGTTCACGTCATTCCCGGCGATGAGCTCGCGGCCGAGCCGGCGCCGAAGACGGCGGTTCAGACGGCGGCACGGGCAGAGGCGTTTGATGCACGTCCCTACTTGAAGGCGCTCGGGATCACCGCGCTCGGCCTTGCCGCAGCGGTGGCCATCAAGCCGTATTTCGGCATCGAAAACGTCGACCTGATGTTCCTGACCGCGGTTGTCGCCGTGGCTGTTCGCTACGGGTTGTGGCCGTCGCTCCTTGCGAGCGTCGCGGCGTCGCTGGCGTACAACTTCTTCTTCCTGCCGCCGGTCTACACTTTCACGATTACCGACCCGACCAATGTCGCGGCGTTCTTCTTTTTCATGTTGATCGCGTTCGTGGTGTCGAACGTCGCCGGGCGGGTGCGCACGCAGGCGGACACCGCGCTCGGCCGCATCCGCACGACCGAGCAGCTCTATGCGTTCAGCCGCAAGCTCACGGGCACCGGGACGCTCGACGACGTGCTCTGGGCAACTGCCTATCAAACTGCGCTGATGCTGAAGGTTCGCGTGGTCCTGCTGCTGCCGGAGGAAGGCCTGCTCACGGTGAAGTCCGGCTATCCGCCCGAGGACCAGATCGACCAGGCCGATCTCGCCGCCGCCAATTGGGCCTGGAGCAATGATCGTCCCGCCGGCCGCGGCTCGGACACGCTGCCCGGTGCCAAACGGCTGTTCCTGCCGATGCGCACCGGGCGTGGTCCGATCGGCGTCATCGGTATCGACAATGATCGCACCGGTCCGCTGCTGACCCCGGACCAGCGCCGGCTGCTCGATGCACTCGTCGACCAGGGCGCACTGGCAATCGAGCGCGTGCTGCTGGTCGAGGACGTGGATCGCGTCAAGCGCACCGTCGAATCCGAGCGGTTGCGCTCCGCGCTGCTGACATCGATCTCGCACGATCTCAAGACGCCGCTGGCCTCCGTGCTCGGCGCGGCCTCGACCATGCGCGATCTCGCCGGTGCCTTGTCCGACACCGAGAAGCGCGATCTGCTCGCCACCGTGATCGACGAGTCCGAGCGCCTCAACCGCTTCATCGCCAATCTGCTCGACATGACAAAGCTCGAATCCGGCGCCATCGTGCCCAACGCGGCACTGCACGATCTCGGCGAGATCGTCGGCAGCGCGCTGCGGCGTGCGAGCAAGATATTGACGGCGCACAAAGTGGAGCTGGTGCTGGCCGCCGATCTGCCGATGCTTCAGCTCGATGCCGTGCTGTTCGAGCAAGTGCTGTTCAATCTGCTCGACAATGCCGCGAAATATTCGCTGCCCGATACAACGATCTCGATCCGCAGCCGGCGCGAGGGAAATCATGTTGTGCTAGAAATCGCCGATCAGGGTGGCGGCATTCCGCCTGACGAGCTCGAGAGCGTGTTCGACAAGTTCTATCGCGTGCAGAAGGGCGACCATGTCCGTCCCGGCACCGGGCTGGGGCTCGCCATCTCCCGCGGCTTCGTCGAGGCGATGCAGGGCACGATCTCGGCCGCCAACCGCGGCGACCGCAGCGGCGCGATCCTCACCATCCGGCTGCCCGTTCCGGCACGGACCCACGCATTGGATACAGCCGCATGAGTGCCGCCCCGATCAAGGTTCTGGTCATCGACGACGAGCCGCCAATCCGAAAATTGCTGCGGATGGGACTCTCGACGCAGGGCTACGAGATCCTGGAAGCGTCGAACGGAAAGACCGCGCTCGAGAAGCTCGCGGAAGAACCCGCGCTGATCATTCTCGATCTCGGCCTGCCGGACATCCAGGGCCACGAATTGCTGCGCACCATCCGCGGCCGCAACGAAGGCGTGCCGATCGTGGTGCTGTCGAGCCGCGGCGACGAGGCCGGCAAGGTGCAGGCGCTCGATCTCGGCGCCGACGATTACCTGACAAAGCCGTTCGGCATGGACGAGCTGTTGGCGCGCCTGCGTGCGGCGCTGCGGCACCAGCTCCAGGTCAAGGGCGAGCGTCCGGTGTTCCGCACCGGCGATCTCTCGGTTGATCTCGTGCGCCGCATCGTCAAGGTCGGCGAGCGCGAGATAAAGCTGTCACCGAAGGAGTACGATCTCTTGCGCGTGCTGGTGCAGCACGCCGGCAAGGTGCTGACCCATCGTTTCCTGCTCAAGGAGCTCTGGGACGAGCTCACCGACGCGCAATATCTGCGCGTCTATGTCCGCCAGCTCCGCCAGAAGATCGAAGCCGATCCCGAACGCCCGCAATATGTGCTGACGGAGACCGGGATCGGGTACCGGCTGAAGGCGGGGGATTAGCTTTCGATCCTCATCCTGAGGAGCGCGGAACGAGCGTCTCGAAGGATGAAGGCCCGGCTGCGGCAGCGAGGCCTGCATGGTTCGAGACGGCGCTTCGCGCCTCCTCACCATGAGGGCAGAGAGTGGGGCGCGCGGCGAAATCACCCCGCCTTCCTCTGCCGCGTCGTCGAGCGCTGCGTCTTCTTCGCGTTGCGCGGGCGGCCGGTGGCACGACGCGCATGGGACTTCGCCACCGCCTTCTTCCCACCGCGTCCCTTCAGGCTCTGCTTCAGCGCGTCCATCAAGCTGACGACGTTGCTCGGGCGCTCGTCGCGCTCCGGCAGCTCGATTGTCTTGCCGCTGGCCTTGCGCTTCACCAGCGCCTTCAGCGCGGTCTCGTACTCATCCTTGAACTTGCTCGGGTCGAAATGCGCGGCCTTGGTCTGCAGGATGTGGCCGGCGAGCTCGACCATGTCCTTGGTGATCTTGGGGCTCTTGATGCCGTCGAAGAACTGGTCCTCGTCGCGAAGCTCATAGGGGAAGCGCAACGTGGTGCCGAGCAGGCCCTTGCCGAGCGGTTCGATCGCGATGATGTGCTCGCGGTTGGTGAGCACGATCTTGGCGAGCGCCACGCGGTCCTGGTCCTTCATGGCGTCGCGGATCACGGCGAAGGCATCGACCGCAGCCTTGCCGTCGGGCGCGATATAATAGGGATGATTGAGATAGCGCTGGTCGATCTCGTCGCTCGGCACGAAACTCTCGATGTCGATGGTGTGGTTGCTTTCGATCTGGACCGCCTCGAGCTCCTCCGGCTCGATCTCGACATATTTGCCCTTGCGCAGCTCATAGCCGCGCCCCTTCTGGCCGCTCTCGACCACGTCGCCGGTCCCGGAGTCCACCATCTGCTGCTTGAGCCGGTTTCCGGTCTCGCGGTTGATCATGTGAAACCGCGTCTTCTCGGCCGCGGTGGTCGCCGGATAAAGCGCGACCGGGCAACTGACCAGCGAGAGCTTTAACGTTCCCTTCCAATAGGCGCGCGGGGCCATTCCGTTCTCCAGCGTTTCAAGGCATTTTGGAACCCCAACAGCCCCATCGGGTTTTGGTTCCGGGTGGGACTTCCGCCGTGATAGGCTTCAACGCCGAAAGAGAATGCGGGACCGGTCGTGCTGCGAAAACTCTCCACCTACCGACAGAAACGCGATTTCGAGAAGACACCGGAGCCGTCGGGCAAGACCGCGGTGGCGCCATCGGCGCAGCGGCGCTTCGTGATCCAGAAGCACGATGCGACGCGACTGCACTATGATCTGCGGCTCGAGTTCGACGGCGTGTTCAAGTCGTGGGCGGTCACCAAGGGACCCTCGCTCGATCCGCATGACAAGCGGCTGGCGGTCGAGGTCGAGGACCATCCGCTCGACTATGGCGATTTCGAAGGCACGATTCCGGACGGGCAGTATGGCGGCGGCACGGTCATGCTCTGGGACCGCGGCACCTGGGAGTCCGAGGATCCCGAGCGCGGCTTCCAAAAGGGCGACCTCAAGTTCACGCTCCACGGCGACAAGCTGCATGGAAGCTGGGTGCTGGTGCGGATGAGGCATGACCGCACCGGCGGCAAGCGCACCAACTGGCTCCTGATCAAGCATCGCGACGAATATGCCAGCGAGAGCGACGACATTCTCAGCGAGGACAAGTCGGTGGCCTCCGGCCGCGCGATGGCAGAGATCGCCGATGGCAAGGGTCGCGCGCCAAAACCGTTCATGTTGGCGAAGGGTGCCAAGGTCAAGGCCGATGCGGTCTGGCAGTCCAATCGTGTCGAGGAGCCGAAAGGGCGCACCGTCAGGCCGGCGCCCGGTGCGGCGTTGAAGCGCGGGACGGGCGCAAAGACGAAAGCGACGACCGCGACAAGCGCGAAAAGAGTCTCAGAGATGCCGGACTTCGTCGCGCCGCAGCTCTGCACCCCGGTCGAGCGGCCGCCGGCGGCCGACGGCTGGTGCCACGAGATCAAGTTCGACGGCTATCGCGTCCAGCTCCGCGTCGAGGACGGCGAGGCGACGCTGAAGACGCGCAAGGGCCTCGACTGGACCGACAAGTTCGCAGCCATCGCGAAGGAGGCGGGCGAGCTTCCCGACGCCATGATTGACGGCGAGATCGTCGCGCTCGATCACAACGGCGCACCGAATTTCTCCTCGCTCCAGGCCGCGCTGTCGGACGGCAAGACCGAGGACCTGATCTTCTTTGCCTTCGACCTCCTGTTCGCCGAGGGGCTCGATTGCCGGCGCCTGCCACTTGGCGAGCGCAAGGACCGCCTCAGGCAACTCCTGGAAGCAGGCAAGAAGAAATCGAGCCAAATCCGCTATGTCGAGCATTTCGAGAGCAGCGGCGATGCCGTGCTGCAATCGGCCTGCAAGCTCGAGCTCGAAGGCGTGGTGTCGAAGAAGCTCGATGCGCCTTACCGGTCGGGGCGAACGGAAAGCTGGACCAAGGCCAAATGCCGCGCCGGCCATGAGGTCGTGATCGGCGGCTGGAAGACCACCAACGGCAAATTCCGCTCGCTGATGGCCGGCGTGCACCGCGGCGATCATCTTGCCTTCGTCGGCATGGTCGGCACCGGCTTCGGCGCGGACACGGTCAGGCGCATCATGCCGTCCTTGAAAGCCATGGAGGCCAGGCAAAGCCCCTTCGGCGGCAAGAACGCGCCGAAAAAGACGCGCGACGTGCACTGGCTGAAGCCGGAGCTCGTCGCCGAGATCGAGTTCGCCGGGTTCACCGCCGACGGCAATATCCGCCAGGCCGCCTTCAAGGGCCTGCGGCAGGACAAGCCGGCCGAGGAGGTCGAGGCGGAAACACCCGTCGATACCGAACTCGCAAAACCCTCGACCAGGAAGCCTGCTGTGCCGAAGGCAGGCAAGCGGAAGGATGCCGGTACGGCCGAGGTGATCGGTGTCGTCATCTCGAAGCCGGACAAGGAGCTGTGGCCGGATGGCGGCGACGGCGCGGGCGTCACAAAGCTCGATCTCGCGCGCTATTTCGAGGCCGTCGGCGCCTGGATGATCGAGCACATCAAGGGCCGGCCCTGTTCGATCGTGCGTGCGCCTGACGGCATCGGCGGCGAAAAATTCTTCCAGCGCCATGCCATGCAGGGCACGTCGAACCTGCTGGAGCTCGCAAAGGTCTCGGGCGATCGCAAGCCGTACCTGCAGATCGATCGCGTCGAGGGGCTCGCCGCGGTCGCGCAGATCGGCGGCGTCGAGCTGCATCCCTGGAATTGTGCCCCGGACGCCTACGATACGCCGGGCCGGCTGGTGTTCGATCTCGATCCCGCGCCGGACGTCAAATTCGCCGATGTCGTGGACGCCGCCAAGGAGATGCGGCAGCGCCTCACCGACGTCGGCATGGAGAGCTTTTGCAAGACCACCGGCGGCAAGGGCCTGCACGTGGTGGTGCCGCTGCTCCATGGCGCGCGCGACAAGGTGAGCTGGAAGGAGGCCAAGGCGTTCGCGCAAGGCGTTTGCCAGTGGATGGCCGACGACGATCCCGAGCGCTATCTGCTCAACATGTCGAAGAAGCTGCGCAACGGAAAGATCTTCCTGGATTATTTGCGCAACGATCGCCTGTCGACGGCGGTAGCTCCGCTGTCACCCCGTGCGCGCGATGGCGCGACCGTGTCGATGCCTGTGACGTGGGCGCAGGTGAAGGGCGATCTCGATCCGAAGCGGTACACGGTGCGGACGGTGCCGGGTCTGCTGGCGCGCTCGAAGGCCTGGGATGGCTATGACGACGCGGCCACATCGATCACTGCGGCGGCGAAGAAGCTCGCGGGGAAGAAGAAGTAGGGTGGGCAAAGCGAAGCGTGCCCACCAGCTTTCTTATTGCGGCGAAGAGGTGGGCACGGCGCGTTGCGCCTTTGCCCACCCTACGAGGCCGCTACAGCTCCTTGCGCTAGATCCGTCCGAGCAACAGCAGGATCAGCAGGATGACGATGACGAGCCCGAGGCCGCCGCCGCCGTAATAGCCGGTGCCGTAGAACGGGCCGCCGCCGATGCCGCTGAAGCCGCCGAGCAGCGCGATGACCAAAATGATCAGAATGATCGTACCGATAGACATGCTAGTCTCCTCCAGCCCTTTGTTGAAAGGGTCGTTTGCACCTGTCCCGTGGTGCGAGGGCAACTTGCCGCAGGTTCTATAGTTCCCACGATGAAACACGGCGAACGGGGCCAACTTGCATGGAACCTTTGCCAGTCCAGGCGGCATGACTATGTGAGGATCAGTCACCACAGGGCAGCGCCATGTCAGCACCGCTTGTCGTCTCCATTCCGCATCGTCTCGGCCGCGAGGAAGCCGTGCGCCGGCTCAAGACCGGGCTCGGCCGCGCCGCAGCCAGCATTCCCGTGATGCAGGTCGAGGAGGAGCGCTGGAACGGCGACAGCATGAATTTTCGCATCCGCGCGCTCGGGCAGATCGCGAGCGGTCAGGTCGATGTCGCCGACGACCACGTCAAGGTTGAGGTGGTGCTGCCGTGGCTGTTGCAGCGCTTCGCCGAGATGGCGCAGGCGACCATCCGCAAGCGCGGGCAGCTGCTGCTGACCAAGGACGGGGGCAAGTAGCCGTCAGCTACGAGCGCGCTGTTGCCTGGGTCTCGCCGTGCTTGCGGCGCGTGCTTCGATGACCGCAGCGGGAATATCCCGGAAGGCTTGCGCAAGCGGCAATTGATTGCCGGCAAAGCCCGGCCCGGTGTAGCCGGTGATGTCGATCGTCGCGTCAACACCCTCGAACGCGGGCCATTGTCGGCCCTCTTGCGTGAACGGCGCAAACTGGCGCCCGACCACGACGATCGCAGCCGTGCGGCCGTGTCGGCGGACAAAGGCAATGACGTGGTGTGCGTGCGCGCCCTGGACCTGCAGTGGCTGATACTCGCCCTGCGCGAACACATCGGCGAGTTCGTTGCGCAGTTTGAGCAGGTGCCGCGTCCAGGCCAGCTTGAGCTGGCCATTCGGCCAGGTCTTGATCAGCCCGCGCCAGTCCGGCGCATCCAGTGACGTCAGCGCCGTCTGCCGCGCGGCAAAGTCCACCGGGCGGCGGTTGTCGGGATCGACCAGCGACAGGTCCCAGTATTCGGTGCCCTGGTAGAAGTCCGGCACGCCGGGCAGCATCGCCTTGAGCGTGAGCTGGCTCAGCGAATCCAAGGCGCCGAGCAGCGCGACACGGCGTGCCAGGGTTTGCAGCGCCTCCGGGAACTCGCTGGACTGCGCTGGATCGAGGATCTTCCCGATGAAGCTCGCGACGCCGTTCTCATAGGCCTCGTGCGGGTTGAGCCAGCTGGTCTCCTCCTTGCCCTCGCGCGCGGCCTTGAGCGCATAGGCCTGGATGCGCTCGACGAAGCCGGCATCGGCTGTCTCCTCAAGCGGCCAGGCGCCGAGCAGGGTCTGATAGAGCATGTATTCGAACGTCGCCGACGGCGCGCGCAGATTGCCGTCGAGCGCGAGGTGCGGCGCGTTCAGCACCTTCCAGCGTGCCACCGCGCTGGTCCATTCGCCGGGAATCTCGCTGAGCGCCGCGATGCGCGCGCGGGCATCCTCGCCGCGCTTGGTGTCGTGGGTCGCGGTCGCCGTCATCCCTTGCGGCCATTCGTTGGCACGCGCGCGCATGGCCTCATGGAAGGCAGGTATCGTGAGGCCATTGCTCGCGGGGTCGCCGCCGACCTCGTTCAGGGCGAGCAGCCGGTGGAATTGATAGAACGCGGTGTCCTCCAGCGACTTCGCCATCATCGGTCCCGTGAACTGCTGCACCTTCAGCGCGAAACGGCGCACCCGCGGGGCGCTGTGCGGGGGACGGCCGGGTTTGAGCAGGTCCATGGTCAGCGCGTCGCGCAGGAAGTCGAAGATGCCTTCATCCGCGGCGAACCATTCCGCGCGGGCCCGCTCGATGGTGTCGTCGATCAGCTTGCGGTCGAGCGCGGTCGGGCCGCTATGCGTCAAATAGGTGCGATAGACCGGGAAGTGCAGCACGTACAATTCGAGTGCCTGCCGCAGGCTGTCGGCGGAGAAGTCGCGGGTCGAGTAATGCCCGTTGGCGATGCGCGCGAGCAGGCGGGTCAGCACGGTGAATTCGCTGGTCAGCAGCGTCTCCAGCACGCGCCGCTTGGCGTCCTTGACGTAAGGAGCCAGCCGCGGCGGACGGTTGCTGATCTGCCGCCAGGTCTCGTTCAGCGCCTCCAGCCCTTTCGCGTCGACCAGAACCTGAGTGATGACATTCATCCACTCATAGCCCGTGGTGCCCTGAACGCCGGCAAAATGCGGCAGGCGCTCGTGCTCGCACAGGATCTTCTCAATCACGGTATAGAACGGCTTTGTGTTGCCTTGCGCGTCGCGCACCAGCCGGCGCAGCCGCTGACAATATTGTGCAGGATCGCGCAGGCCGTCGATGTGATCGAGGCGGATGCCTTGCAGCTTGCCGTCGGCAATGAGCTGCTTCACCAGCCGGTGCGTGGCGGCGAACGTGCTCGCGTCCTCGACGCGCAGGCCCGCAAGCCCGTTGACGTCGAAGAAGCGGCGATAGTTGATGTCGCTGGAGGCAAGCCGCCAGTGCCCGAGCTTGTAGTGCTGGCGCTCCAGCAGATGATGCAGCGCCAGCGTCTGCGCCGGACGATCCTTGGCGGAACGATAGGCGGGGAGGCCGCGCTCGATGATGTCGGCGCTGCCGGCGATCTCCTTGAGCTCCGCCTTGAAGCCGGGCGCTTCCCTGCGGTTGGGACGACGCAACCCCGTGTAGCGGGCCGCGAGCGCGAGCAGGCGCTTGCCGGCCTCGGTCTCGGCGGCGTCGGCTTCCTTCACGATCACGCGCAGCATTTCGCCATAGCGTTCCGGTGCGATCGGCAGGCGATGCTCGAAATACCAGGCGGAAAAACTGCCTTCATCGGCATCGTAGCGCAGCTCGATGTCGCCGCGCTCCAGCGCCTCGCCATAGGGCGAGCCGAGGATCGGCAGCAGCACGCCGCCCCGGGCGCGATAGGCCAGTTGATCCCAGTCGATGTCGAAGGAAACCGCATGCGGCGAGGCCTGGCCCCATTCCAGCACGTCGAGCCACCAGGGATTGTCGGCAAAGTGCACGCCGACATGGTTCGGCACGAAGTCGATGATGAGGCCGAGGTCGTGCTGCGTGAGGGCATCGCTCAATCGAGCAAAGCCGGCCTCGCCGCCGAGCTCGGGATTGAACTGGCTGTGGTCGACGGTGTCGTAGCCGTGGGTCGAGCCCTTGCGCGCCTTCATCACCGGCGAGGCGTAGAGATGCGTGATCCCGAGTGCCTTGAGGTAAGGCACGACCGCGGCGGCCTTGTCGAAGTCGAAATCCGCGGTGAGCTGAAGCCGATAGGTCGCAAGAGGAATGGCAGGAGGCATGCTAACCTCCGAGATGCCAGATCACCGACCAGGGTGGGAGCCGATCGCCGCTGACGGAGCCCCAGATCGGCGTGCCTGTCGCGTCGCTGGGACGTGCGATGTCCTTGTCCGAGAGATTGGCGGTCAGGCGCAACCTCGCGCCGTCGCCCATGCGCCAATGTGCGGTGAGCAGGCCGCTATCGGCCGTCGCGGCATCGCCGAACCTCGCACCCTTCAGGCGCGGTGCGATCTCCTTGTGACGCAGCGCGAGCAGCTCCCGCACCAGCGCCAGCCGCGCATCCTGCCCCGGCGTGTGGCCGGTCCAATCCAGCACGGCCGATTGCAGCGTTTTGGGATCGAGCGGATCGGGGACCTCGTCGCCGTATTTCTCGTAGGCCCAGGCATATTCCTGCTTGCGGCCCTTGCGCACGGCATCGGCAAGGCCACCCTGGAAATCGCAGAAGAACGGGAAGGGCACCGTGGAGCCCCATTCCTCGCCCTGGAACAGCATCGGCACCATCGGTGCGAGCAGGGTCACCACGAGCGCGGCTTCGATCTGCCGCGGTGATGCCAGGCTCTCGAGCCGGTCCCCCAATGGGCGATTGCCGATCTGGTCGTGGTTTTGCAGGAAGTTGACGAAGGTCGCCGGCGGCAGCTCGCCGCTCGCCTCGCCGCGCGGCTTCTTGCCCCAGAACTCCGAGGTCTCGCCCTGGTAGACGAAGCCCGAGGCGAGCGCGCGCGCAAGATCCATGCGCGGCGTCTGGTAGTCGGCGTAATAGCCCGCGAGCTCGCCGGTCAGCATCACGTGCCAGACGTGGTGATAATCGTCGTTCCACTGCGCGCGATATTTGCCGTTGGGCGGATCCTGCGCGGCATCGAGCAGGCTGGCGCGGTTGTCGCCGTTCTCCAGCACGAGATGGATATGCCGTCCGGTGGCCTTGGCAAGCTCGCCGGCGGCGACGCTGAGATCCTGCAACATCGACTGCTCGCCCGGGATCGCCATGATGTGATTGGCGGCATCCAGTCTCAGGCCATCGAAGCGGTAGTCGGTGAGCCAGGACAGCGCGTTCTCGACCGCGAAGGCCCGGACCTGCGGCACGCGATAATCGATCGCGCTGCCCCATGGCGTATGCGCATCGGTGAAGAAGGCCGGCGCATAGCGGCCGAGATAATTCCCCTCGGGGCCGAAATGATTGTAGACGACGTCGAGGAACACCATCAGCCCGCGCAGATGCGCCTCGTCGATCAGTGTCTTCAGGTCCTCGGGCCGGCCATAGGCGCTGTCGGGCGCGTACCACAGCACGCCGTCATAGCCCCAGCCGCGGCGGCCGGCGAAATCGGCCAGCGGCATCAATTCCAGCGCGGTGATCCCGGTCGCAACGAGATGATCGAGCTTGTCGATCATGGCGCGGTAGGTGCCCTCAGGCGTGAAGGTGCCGACATGGGTCTCGATCAGCACCGTCTCTTCCCAGGGACGTCCGCGCCAATCGCGCGCGCGCCACGCGAAGGCATCATGATCGACGACTTCGCTCGGGCCAAAAACGTCCTCCGGCTGGAAGGCCGATGCGGGATCGGGCACGTCGATCTCGTCGTCGATCCTGAACTGGTAGGGACTGCCGACGGGCAGGCCGGCAATCTCGGCGACATACCAGCCATCCTGCCGGCGCTGCATCGCGTGCCGTCTGTCGAGCAGGAGATCGACTCGGCGAGCACCGGGCGCCCACAGCCGGAACGACACGCCGTCCTTGGTCGGCCTCGCCCCGAAGGATGGTCTCATAGCGCCCCCGCGAAGGCGAGCACGGAGCGCGGCGGCGCCTTGCTGTCGCTTCCGGGCTGCAGATCAACACTGTTCGGCCTGGCATCAGTGGTGTTCAGGATCTGCTGCCAGCTTTTGTACTCGGCCATTTTGGGCAATTTGAATGCGATCTCTTCGGGGGCGGCGTTCAGTACGATAAAGATCGCGGCGCTCCCCGGTTCCATCGGCCCCATCACATACGAGAGGAACCGCCCTTCCGGGAATTTCCAGTCGTTCTCCGTCATCTCGTCGCCGGCAGGCGTCAGCCACAGCGCGCCGTAGGAGACGCCGTCCTTGGGCCGGCCGTCGAGCCAGCGATGGCTGCGAAGCTGCGAGAACCGGCGGCGGATCTCGGCGAGCCCGGCGACGAAATCGACCATGTCGTCGCCGTCCTTGCCGAGATTGTCCCAGCCGACCCAGCCGACCTCGTTGTCCTGGCAATAGGCGTTGTTGTTGCCGGACTGCGAATTGCCGACCTCGTCGCCGGCCAGGATCAGCGGAACGCCCTGCGCCAGCATCAGGCAGGCCAGCACGTTCTTGCGAAGCTGCCGCCGCAGCCCGAGAATCTCGGGATCGTCGGTCGGACCCTCGACACCGCAATTGTTGCTGTGGTTGTCGCTGGAGCCGTCGCGATTGTCCTCGCCATTGGCCTCGTTGTGCTTCTCGTTGTAGCTGAAGAGGTCGGCGAGCGTGAAGCCGTCATGCACCGTGATGTGGTTGATGCCGGCGCGCGGTCGCCGTCCGTCATGGTTGAACAGGTCGGATGAGGCTGTCATGCGGCTGGAGATGTCGCCAATCAGGCTGCCTTCGCCGCTCCAGTAGCGGCGCATGGCGCTGCGATACCGATCGTTCCACTCCGACCATTGGGAAGGGAATGCGCCGACCTGGTAGCCGCCGAGCCCGAGATCCCAGGGTTCGGCGACGAGCTTCACCGCCGCCAGCACCGGGTCCTGCCGGATCGCCGTCAGGAACGAGCTGCCGCGATCATAGCCGTTCGGTCCGCGCGCGAGCGTGGTGGCGAGGTCGAAGCGGAAGCCGTCGACATGGCAGACCTCGACCCAGTAGCGCAGCGAATCCATCACCATCTGGAGCACGCGCGGATGGGTGAGGTTCACCGACGAGCCGCAGCCGGTGAAGTCGTCGTAATAGCGCGGGTTCTCGCGGTTCAGCCAGTAATAGGAGGCATTGTCGATGCCGCGGTAGCACAGGGTCGGACCGAGGTGATTGCCTTCGGCCGTGTGGTTGTAGACGACGTCGAGCATCACCTCGATGCCGGCATCGTGCAGGCGCGCGACCGTGGTGCGGAAGGAATCGAGCGCATTGTCCTGGGCGTAGCGCGGTTCGGGCGCAAAGAAGGACAGCGTGTTGTAGCCCCAGTAGTTGACGAGCTTCTTCTCGACCAGAATGCGGTCGTCGATGAAGCTGTGGATCGGAAGCAGCTCGACGGTGGTGACGCCGAGCGTTTTCAAATGCTCGATCATCGCCGGCGACGACAGGCCGCCATAGGTGCCGCGCAAATTCGGCGGCACGTCGTCGCGCTTCTGCGTCAGACCCTTGACGTGGGCCTCGTAGATGATGGTGTCTTCCCAGGGGATGTTGGGCCGGATCTCGCGACGGCCCCAGTTGAAGGTCTCGTCGACGACGACCGCCTTGGGCATGCCGCGCGCGTTGTCGCGCCGGTCGAAGGAGAGGTCCTCGCGCGGCGAACCGGTGCGATAGGCGAAATGGGCATCGCTCCAGACCAGCCGCCCGGCGAGCCGTTTGGCGTAGGGGTCGAGCAGCAGCTTGTTGGCGTTGAAGCGGTGGCCGTGCTCGGGCTCGTAGGGGCCGTGCACGCGATAGCCGTAGAGCTGGCCCGGCGAGATGTCATTGAGATAGCCGTGCCAGACGTCCTCGGTCCGCTCGGGCAGCTCGACACGCTCGAGTTCGCGCCTTCCTTGCGTGTCGAACAGGCACAGCTCGACCTTCTGCGCATTGGCGGAGAACAACGCGAAATTGGTGCCGCGTCCGTCCCAGCTTGCGCCAAGGCGTGCGGGCGATCCAGCAGTCAGGCGCATCGGTCAGCTTTCCGGAACGAGAAAGATCGCGGCGAGCGGCGGAATGGTGAGGCGAAGCTCGGGCACCTTGCCGCCAGCGGCATGAACCTCGCCGATGTTTCCGACATTGGTGCCGCCGTAATGGGCGGAGTCCGAATTGAACACCTCTTTCCACTTGCCGGCGAAGGGCACGGGGACGCGATAGTTGCGATAGACGTTGGGCGAGAAGTTGATGATCACGAGACACCGTGCGTGCTCGTCGAATCCCTTGCGCAGCCAGGCGAACACGTTGCGGTTGGCGTCATCCGTGATCAGCCATTCGAATCCGCCCTGTTCGCAATCCATCTGGTGCAGCGCCGGCACCGCGCGATAGAGCCGGTTGAGGTCGCGGATCAGCGCCTGGATGCCGGAATGGTACTTGTATTCGAGCAGGTGCCAGTCGAGCGACTGGTCGTGATTCCATTCGCGGCTTTGCGCGATCTCCGCGCCCATGAACAGTAGCTTCTTGCCGGGGTGGCCGAACATGAAGCTGTAATAGGCGCGCAAATTCGCAAAGCGCTGCCATTCGTCGCCGGGCATGCGGCCAAGGATCGAACGTTTGCCGTGCACGACCTCGTCATGCGACAGCGGCAGGATGAAGTTCTCCGAGAAGGCGTAGTGCAGGCCGAACAGGATATCGCCGTGATGATGCTTGCGGTGGATCGGATCCTTGCTGATGTAGTTCAGCGTGTCGTGCATCCAGCCCATGTTCCACTTGTAGCCGAAGCCGAGCCCGCCGAATTCGACCGGGCGCGAGACCTGCGGCCACGCGGTGGATTCCTCGGCCGCCGTGGTCACCTGCGGGAAGCGCGCGTACAATTCGGTGTTGAAGCGGCGCAGGAACGCGATCGCTTCGATGTTCTCGCGGCCGCCATACTGGTTCGGAATCCAGGCGCCCGGCGGGCGGCTGTAGTCGAGATAGAGCATGGAGGCGACCGCATCGACGCGCAGGCCGTCGATCGCGTAACGCTCGAGCCAGAACAGCGCATTCGACACCAGGAAGTTCGTCACTTCGGTGCGGCCGTAATTGTAGATCAGCGTGCCCCAGTCGAGGTGGCGGCCCTGGAGCGGATTGGCATGCTCGTAGAGCGAGGTGCCGTCAAAGCTGCCGAGCCCGTGCGGATCGTCGGGGAAATGGCCGGGCACCCAGTCGAGCAGCACGCCGACGCCCTCGCGATGGCAGGCGTCGACCAGCGCGGCAAAATCCTCAGGCCCGCCGAAGCGGCTGGTCGGCGCATAGAGGCCGGTCGGCTGATAGCCCCAGGAGCCGTCGAATGGATGCTCGCTGACGGGCAGGAATTCGAGATGGGTAAAGCCCATGTCGCGGGCATAGGCCGGCAGCTGCTCGGCCAGCTCGCGATAGGTGAGCCATTCGCCGCCGTTCTTGCGCCGCCAGGAGCCGAGATGGACCTCGTAGATCGACATCGGCGCCGAGAGCGCGTTGATGCCATCCGGCGCCGGGCGCGGGCGTGCGAGATGTGCCTCGTCGAACACGATGGAAGCCGTCTTCGGCCGCACCTCGCTCGCAAAGGCCATGGGATCGGACTTCAGCGGCACCTGATGGCCGTGCGGCCCGATGATATCGAACTTGTAGTGGTCGCCGGCCTTGGCGTGCGGGATGAACAGCTCCCAATAACCGGCACCGCGGACCCGCATCGGATGGCGCCGCGCGTCCCAGAAATTGAAATCGCCGACCACGGATACGCGCCGCGCATTCGGCGCCAGCACGACGAAGCCGATGCCGTCGATGCCTTCGAGCCGCATCGGATGCGCGCCGAGCTTGTCGTAGAGGCGCTGATGGGTGCCTTCGCCGAGCAGATAGAGATCGAAATCGGTCAGGATCGGCGGGAAGCGATAGGCGTCCTCGAACTCGACGATGTTGTCGCCGAACCTGGCGCGGAGCTGATAGCGCTTCGAGCCGTTCGGCAAGGCGCCGATGAACAGGCCCGAAGCGTGGACGCGATCGAGCTTCGCCACCTCGCCATGTTCGCCCACCGCCTCGACATTGGTGGCCTCGGGGAGGAACGCGCGCACCACGCTCTTGCCGCCCTCGGGATGCAACCCGAGATAATGGAAGGGGTCGGAGTGGCGGCCCTCGATGATCGCGTAGGCCTCGGCTGGCAGTTTAGGCATGGGCTTCGCTCTCATTGGACAGAATGCGAAGCAGTCCGGTCAGCGGCGCGCGGAGCCCCTCAGGCCGGTGGGACAGCTCGTACTCTACTTCGTCGAAGGCTTGATCAAGCAGGAAAAACCTTAACAGGCCTTCCGCGGATTGCCGATCTTCCGGCCACAGCCGGCGATCGGTCATGGCTTCGCGGTAAGCGTTAAGGAATGTCGCGGCGGCGCGTTCGCGCCATTCGCCGAGTGCGGTCGTGAGCCGGTCCTGCTCGTCGGATGCGCCCGTCAGCGCGCGGCCGAGCGCTGTGTTAACCGAAAGCTCAATCGAGCGGATCAGGCCGGCGACGTCGCGTGCGGCCGGTGCCTTGCGCCGCTTGTCGGCCAGCGCGAGATGCGGATTGCCGTCGAAGTCGATGATGAAGATATCGTCCTTCACGATCAGGATTTGCCCGAGGCGGAAGTCGCCATGATGACGGATGTTCAACCCGCCGATGTCGGATGGCAAGAGTGCATAGAGGTGGTCGGGCAGGGTCGTGCGCACCGCGACGAGCTGGTCGATCAGAGGCCGGTCGGCCTCGCGCAGGCCGTCGCGGCTGTCGGCCAGCCGTTCGAAGATCCGCTCGGCCCGTGCCTTGAGCTCGGATGCCCAGCGCTCGACATGCGCGGGGCCGATCGGCTCCGGCGCGAGATCATCGGGCCTTGCGGCGGCGAGAGCGACATGCAGCTCGGCGAGCCGCCGGCCGATCTGCGCCATGAAGTGCAGATAAGGCGCCTGCTCCTGGGTCTCTCGGGGCGCTTCGCTCATCGGCGCCAACCGCTGCTCGTCGATATAGCGGTCGAGATAACCCGTGGTGACGGTCCAGCCGTCGCCCTGGTTCTCGACATAGGCGTGCAGCACGCCGACCGCGCTGCTTCGATCGCCTTCGACCAGCTCGACACTGCCGAGCAACGCCGGCGTATTGGCAAAGTGCGCGACGTCAGTGAGGTAGGAGCCGATCTCGATCTCGGGATTGATGCCGCCTTCGAGCTGGCGATAAATCTTGGCGACGTACTGGTTGTCGACCAGCGCCGTGCTGTTCGACTGCTCGATGGCGCGGATGCGTTCGGGCTCCTTGATGATGTAATCGGCGAACCGGCTGGTCGCCTTGAACTCCAGGCGCAGATTGTTCTCTTCCACCACCAGGTTCTGCGACAGATTGCGCAGGAACAGGCCGATGAAGATCTGCTCGGTCGCGACGTCGAGCAACGTACCCTCGCGCGCGCCCTGACGCACGGCGGCGAGCGCCTTCGGGTTGAAGCGTTCGCGGTCGAAGCGCACCCATTCGATCTGCATCGCCAGCACGTAGCGCGCCGTGGCATCCTGTTGCGGGGTTTCGAAGATCGCGATCCAGGGCCTGTTGTCGCCGATGTCGCAGAACGGCACCGCCGAGGTCAGCGTCGGCTTGATCTGCTTGGGATCTTGCTCGGGATACCAGCGCGTGCGCGACAGGAAGCCTGGCAGCACCTCGTGCTCGAACACGCCGCGCTCGCGCGCCAGCGACACCCAGGTCGAATTGACCGGCACCACCAGCGTCTCGAACTCAGGCACCGCGCGCGGCGTCACCGGCTCGGACTTGTTGCGCTCGGTGAGCTGGAACCAGTAGAAGCCGTAAGGCCCCAGCGTGATCATGTAGGGCACCTCGCCGATCGGCGGAAAACGCGTGCGTCCGAGCATCTCCTGCGGAATGCGGTCCTTCCACGGCGACAGATCGAGCTCGGTCGCCTGGGCTGCGCGCGAGAGGTTGGCGACGCACAGGATCACCTCGTCGTTGTACTGCCGGACATAGGCCAGCACGGCGCGGTTGGCCGGGCGGATGAAGGTCATGGTGCCGCGGCCGAAGGCGAGGGTCGATTTGCGTACCGAGATCAGGCGCTTGGTGGCGCTGAGCAGCGAGGACAGGCTGCGCGACTGCGCCTCCACGTTCACCGACTCGTAGCCGTAGACGGGGTCCATGATCAGCGGCGCGTAGAGACGGGCGGGATCGCAGCGGGAAAAGCCGCCATTGCGGTCCGGGCTCCACTGCATCGGCGTGCGCACGCCGTTGCGGTCGCCGAGATAGATGTTGTCGCCCATGCCGATCTCGTCGCCGTAATAGATGATCGGCGTGCCGGGAAAGGACAGCAGCAGCGAGTTCATGAGCTCGATCTTGCGGCGGTCATTGTCCATCAGCGGCGCCAGCCGCCGGCGGATGCCGACATTGATGCGGGCGCGGGGATCGTTGGCGTAGGTGGTCCAGAGATAGTCGCGCTCGACGTCGGTGACCATCTCCAGCGTCAGCTCGTCATGGTTGCGCAGGAACAGCGCCCATTGGCAGCTTGCGGGAATGTCCGGCGTCTGGCGCAAGATGTCGGTGATCGGAAAGCGGTCTTCCTGCGCGATCGCCATGTAGATGCGCGGCATCAGCGGGAAGTGGTAGGCCATGTGGCACTCGTCGCCGCGGCCGAAATATTCCTGCACGTCCTCCGGCCATTGATTGGCCTCGGCCAGCAGCAGCTTGCCCTTGGAGTAGGAGTCCAGTTCCTGGCGCAGGCGCTTGATGATCGCATGCGTCTCGGGGAGGTTCTCGTTGTTGGTGCCGTCGCGTTCGCAGAGATAGGGGATGGCGTCGAGGCGGAATCCGTCGACGCCGGCATCCAGCCAGCGCTTCATCACCTGGATCAGGGCGCTGACCACGCGCGGATTGTCGAAATTGAGGTCCGGCTGGTGCGAGAAGAAGCGGTGCCAGTAGAACGCCCCGGCTTCGTGGTCCCAGGTCCAGTTCGACTTCTCGGTGTCGGTGAAGATGATCCGCGTGCCCTGGTATTTCTGGTCGGTGTCGCTCCAGACATACCAGTTGCGGGCGCTCGAGCCCGGATGGCTGCGGCGCGCGCGCTTGAACCATTTGTGCTGGTCGGAGGTGTGATTGACGACGAGCTCGGTGATGACGCGCAGGCCGCGCTTCTGCGCTTCCTGGATGAAGCGCTTGAAGTCCTTCATCGTCCCGAAATCAGGATTGACCGAGCCGTAGTCGGCGATGTCGTAGCCGTCGTCGCGTCCTGGCGATGGATAGAACGGCAGCAGCCACAGCGCGGTGACGCCGAGCTCCTGGAGATAGGGCAGCTTCTCGGTCAGTCCGGCGAAATCGCCGATGCCGTCATGGTTGCTGTCGGCAAACGCCTTGACGTGGAGCTGGTAGATGATGGCGTCCTTGTACCAGAGTTCATCCACGATCTCGGCTGCCTCGGCTTTTTGGGTGTCGACGGAAGACAAAACATTCATGGCGTGATCCTTACGCCAGGCAGCGGAACAGCAGCGCCGGGTCGCGGTCGGGATCGATATATAATCTGATCCCGCCCCATTCGATGCGGGACAGTTCGCCTGTGATGAGATTTTCGAGTGCGGTGACGTGGCGGCGTGCGCCGCCGGCGTCGATGGTGAGGTCGCCGAGCGGCAACCAGACTTCGCGGACATGGCGCGAGAGGGCGATGACCGCGACGACAGTGTTGGCTGGATCGGCCGCCTCCTTGGCAAAGGCGATCGTCTCGCCGTCCTCGACGCCGAGGAAGCGCAAATTCTCCATTTGTTGAAGTGCGGCGTTATCGTTGCGGATGCGATTGAGCGCGGCGATGTAGGGCTTGATGTTGCCGGGCCGGTCCCAGTCGCGCTGCTTGATCTGGTATTTCTCGGAATCGAGATATTCTTCGCGGCCGGGAATCGCGTCATGCTCCAGCAGCTCGAACCCGCTGTAGATGCCGTAACTGCCGGACAGCGTCGCGGCCAGCGCGGCTCGCGACTTGAACGCCCAGGGCTCGCCACCCTGGAGATGATAGGGCAGCAGGTCGGGCGTGCTCACGAACAGGTTCGCCCGGTAGAAATCCCGCTCGGGATAGCGGGTCAGCTCGCCCAGATATTGCTCCAGCTCCCATTTCGCGGTGCGCCAGGGGAAATAGCTGAAGGACTGTGCAAAGCCGAGCTTGGCGAGGCCCTGCATCAGCTTCGGCCGTGCAAAGGTCTTGGAGAACAGGATCACCTCGGGATGGCGGCGGCGGATGTCGCTGATCAGCCACTCCCAGAACGGAAGCGGCGCGGTGTCGTGATTGTCGATGGCGAAGATGGTGACGCCGTGGTCGATCCAGAACAGCATGGCATCGCGAAACGCGTTCCACAGCCCGGCCCTGTCGACGGAGGCGAAATCGGGGATGACGATGTCCGAATAGGGATCATCCGCCGTCCGCACCGAGCGGTCCGGCCGCCATTTGAACCATTCCGGATGCTGCCTCAGCCAGGGATGGTCCGGCGAGCATTGCACGGCGAAGTCGAGCGCGAGCTCGAGGCCGTATTCGAGACAGGTCGCGACCAGCGCGCGGAAATCCTCGATCGTGCCGAGCTCAGGATGCAGTGCATCGTGCCCGCCCTCGGTCGTGCCGATCGCATAGGGCGAGCCGGGATCGCCTTCGGTCGCCACCGGCGCATTGTTGCGGCCCTTGCGGCGGGTGCGGCCAATGGGGTGGATGGGCGTGAAGTAGAGCACGTCAAATCCCATCGCGGCGATGTCGGGCACGCGCGCGATGCAGTCACGGAGCGTGCCATGCTGGCCGGGGCTCTGGCCCTGGCTGCGCGGCATCATCTGATACCAGCCGCCGAAGCGCGCTCTGTCGCGGTCGACGATCAGCGGGAAGTTCTGCGAGCGGGTCAGGTCGGGCCGCGACTGGCTCTCAGCCATGGCCGCGCCGAGATCGGCTGCCAGCAGCGAGCCGACGTCGCCGGTCTGAAGATAATCCTCGCATTGCTTCACGATGACCGCCGCGGCGTCCTGCCGGGCGCCATGTGCCTTGGTCAGGAGGCCGGCGCCCTCGATCGCGTCGAGGCTGACGTCCGCACCGGCGCGCCGCTTGCGCTCAACCCCGTGCGACCAGGTGGCGAACTCGTCGGTCCACGCTTCGATCGCATAGACATATTGGCCGGGCTCGCCGGGGGTGAAGGCGCCGGACCAGCGGTCATTGCCGTGATGGATCATCGGCTCGCTCCGCCATTCCCGGTCCTGTTCTCCTCGCCAGATCAGCGCGGCACCGATCACCGCGTGGCCGCCGCGATAAATGTCCGCCCAGACGTCGACCCGTTCGCCCGCAATCCGCTTCACCGCGAAACGGCCGCTGTCGATCGAGGGATAGATATCTTCGATGAGGAAAGCGCTGCCGGCTGCGGCACTCTCGACAGTTTGAATTGTCTTGTTCACGGTGATGCCATTGACAAGAAAGCAGGAGCCCGTTTCCCTTGTCGGGAACCTACGCTTGATACCAATATAGAAAGCCGCTTGTGTGTCATTGGTTCCCTTGGGAACGGCAGGCACGGTCTGCGAGTTAGCCCTGACTAACCTCTTCCACGACCTCGTTAAATTCCCTGCCCCCGGCCGGATGACGGCCTGCAAGCTGCGTGCCGAATGGATCTTTTAGCTCAAGCCCGGATCAAGGGCGTTCAGTCCGAATTCGTCGATGCCCTCGGAAAGCTGCGGGTCACCGATCCCGTGGCCCTCAAATCCATCCTCGAGGCCCTGCCGGAGAAGCGGGTTTACCGCTTCGTCGGCGGGCCCGTGGTGGTGCGCGCCCTGGGACATCCGCGCACCGAATTGACGACAATCGGCGCGCCGCCGCTGCAATGGACATTGCGCGCAAACGGCAATGTGATCGCGCAAGGCGAGACCCACGAGCCCGTGATCGCCTGGCCCGCCGGCCTGCCGCTCGGTTATCATCGGTTGACGCTGACCGATGCCAAGGGTGTTGCGGAAGAGGTGCCGATGATCGTGGCGCCCGAACGCGCCTTCGGCGGCGATTTCGCCCGTGGCTGGCTGCTTGCCGTTCAGCTCTACAGCGTCCGCTCGGACCGCAATTGGGGCATTGGCGATTTCACCGACCTCGCCGATCTCGTCCGGCTCGCCAGGCAGCTCGGCGCCGATGGCGTCGGGCTCAATCCGCTGCATGTTCTGTTCGACAACCACCCCGCCGATTGCAGCCCCTATTCGCCGAACAGCCGGCTGTTTCTCAACCCGCTCTATATCGACGTCGAGGCGATCCCGGAGTTTGCCGCCGACCTCGTCCCCGACGCGGCGGCGACCGCCGCGCGGCTGCGCGAAGGCGACCGTGTGCCCTATGCGGACATGGCGGCGCTGAAATGGCTCGGCCTGCGCGCCGCCTACAACAGTTTCGTGACGAGCGCGAGCGAGGCGCGCCGCAATGAATTCGACGCCTTCCGCGCGGACCGCGCGCCGCTGTTGTCCCGCTTTGCCTGCTTCGAGGTGCTGCGGCATCGCTTCTCCGGGCCTTGGTGGGAGTGGCCGCAAGAGTGGCAGCAGCCGGATGAAGCCAAATGCGCCGAGCTCCGCAACGGTCCCGACAAGCGCGAGGTCGAGTTCGTCGAATTCGTGCAATGGACGGCCGATAGCCAATTGCAGTCCGCCAAGGAATTGGCCGGCCAGCTCGGCATGCGCGTCGGGCTCTATCTCGACGTCGCCGTCGGCGTGCAGTCCAACGGCTTCGACGCCTGGAACGAGCAGATGGCGATTTCGCGCCATCTCGCCGTCGGCGCGCCGCCCGACGTGCTCAACACCGTCGGACAGGATTGGGGCCTTGCCGGCTTCAATGCCGGTGGTCTGGAGGCGCAATCCTTCGTGCCGTTCGCCGACATGCTGGCCGCCTCGATGCGCCATGCCGGCGCGATCCGGCTCGATCACGTGCTGGGCTTGAAACGGCTGTATCTGGTGCCGCGCGGCTTCAAGCCGGACAACGGCGCCTACGTGCAGATGCCGTTCGAGGCGCTGCTCGGCGCCGTGGTGCGCGAGAGCGCGGCGCACAAATGCATCGTGATCGGCGAGGACCTCGGCACCGTGCCGGAAGGTTTCCGCGAGACCATGCAGGATTTCGGCATCTGGTCCTACCTGGTCATGATGTTCGAGCGCGACGATGCCGGCCGCTTCCGCAATGCCGACCATTACCGGCCCAACGCGCTGGTCACGCTGAACACGCATGATCTGTGCACCTATGCCGGCTGGCGCTCCTTCAGCGATCTCAAGATGAAGCGCTCGCTCGGGCTCGACCCTGGCGAGAACGACCAGGCGCGCTGGGATGCGCTCGGCAGGCTCGACGAGATCCTGCGCCAGAACGGCATCAACGCCAACGATCTCTATTCGGTGCTCGCCTTCCTGTCGCGGACGCCGTCGCGTCTGCTGGCGGTGTCGCTGGAGGATCTGCTCGGCGTAATTGACCAGCCCAACATTCCCGGTACGATCGATGAGCATCCGAACTGGCGCCAGCGGCTGCCGGTGGCGCTCGACAAGATCGCCGCCAAGGTCGATGTTACGGCCTTGAAGGCGGCGACGCGGGAACGCTCGTTGACCGGCGGGAGTTGAAACGGCGGATTTTCCGGGGCTCGTGACACATTGGCTCAGAGGATCGAGGACTATGCGCTGATCGGCGATTGCGAGACCGCAGCGCTGGTCGGGCGCGACGGCTCGATCGACTGGCTGTGCTGGCCGGCCTTCGATTCAGATGCCTGCTTTGCCGCGATCCTCGGTACGCACAAGAACGGCCGCTGGCTGATCGCGCCAAGCGAGGACACGACCTCCATCTCGCGCCGCTATCTCGGCAACACCCTCATCCTCGAAACGCGCTTCGAGACCAGGAGCGGCACCGTTGCGCTGATCGACTTCATGCCGCCGCGCGGCAAGGCCTCCGACATCGTGCGGCTGGTCCGCGGCCTCACGGGCACGGTGAAGATGCGGATGGAGCTTGTCATCCGCTTCGGCTTCGGCGTCGACATTCCCTGGGTGCGACGCATCGACCATTCGCTGCTGGCGATCGCCGGCCAGGACATGACGGTGCTGCGCACCCCGGTGGAGACCCGCGGCGAGGATCTCACCACGGTCTCCGACTTCGACGTGAAGGCGGGTGAGACCGTGCCGTTCGTGCTGACCTACGGCCCCTCGCATCTCGATCCGCCCGCGCCGATCGATCCGGAGATCGCCTTCCAGGAGACCGAGAAATTCTGGAACGAATGGTGCAGCCGCTGCACCCGCGACGGCGAATATCACGATCTGATCGTACGCTCGCTGATCACGCTGAAGGCGCTGACCTTCGCCCCCACCGGCGGCATCGTCGCGGCGCCCACCACCTCGTTGCCGGAAAAGCTCGGCGGCGCCAGGAACTGGGATTACCGCTTCTGCTGGCTGCGCGATGCGACCTTCACGCTGCTGGCGCTGATGAACTCGGGTTACACCGAGGAAGCGTTGGCCTGGCACAATTGGCTGCTGCGCGCGGCGGCAGGCTCGCCGGCGGACATGCAGATCATGTACGGCATCTGGGGCCAGCGGCGTCTGCTGGAATGGGAAGCGGGCTGGCTCGACGGTTATGAGGGCGCCCAACCGGTGCGCGTCGGCAACGCCGCGCATGCGCAGCTCCAGCTCGACGTCTACGGCGAACTGATCGACGCCTTCCACCAGTCGCGCATGGCGAAGCTGAAGCTCGACGACGAGACGACCTGGGCGCTGGAATGCGCCGTGCTCAACCATCTCGCCGAGGTCTGGGACCGTCCCGATAACGGCATCTGGGAGCTGCGTGGACAGCCCAGGCACTACGTGTTCTCCAAGGTCATGACCTGGGTCGCCTTCGACCGCGGCATCAAGAGCGCCGAGACCTTTGGCTTCAAGGCGCCGCTGCTGCATTGGCGTGCCCTGCGCGAAGCCATTCATCGCGATGTCTGCAACAAGGGATTTGACGCGGAGGAGAATGCCTTCGTCGACTTCTATGGTTCAAAACTGCTCGATGCCAGCGTGCTACTGCTGCCGGCCGTCGGCTTTCTGCCGCCATCGGACCCGCGCATTGGGGGCACCATCGCCGCCGTCGAGAAACACATGATGCGCGACGGTTTTGTGCTGCGCCACGATCCCCGCGAAGTGTCCGAGGAGACGCAGCCGATCGAGGGCGCGTTCCTGGCGTGCAGCCTGTGGCTGGCCGATGCGCATGTGCTGGCCGGCGATCTCGACAAGGCTCAAGTGTTGCTCGATCGCGTGGTCGGCATCGCGAACGACGTCGGCCTCTTGGCCGAAGAATATGATTCAGGCGCCCAACGCCAGACCGGCAATTTCCCGCAGGCCTTGACCCACATCGCGCTGATCAACACCGCGCACAATCTCTCGGCCGCGAGGCAGGAGAGCGAGAAGCCGGCGGTTCAGCGGTCGAAGTAAGGGGGAGGGAGCGCACCTCCGTCGCGGCGCCAGTCGAGTCTCATCTCATCAGATCTCAGCCCACCCCGTTCCGCTTCAAGATCACCTCCATCGCCTCCGCAAAGCCGTCCTGTTCGTTGGTTGCGGTGACGTGGGTGGCCTGGTCCTTGACGCTGTCGGTGGCATTGCCCATGGCGATCGAGGTGCCGCTGACGCGGAACATCGCAAGGTCGTTCTGCATGTCGCCGATGGTGGCGACCGCGTCGGTGGAAATACCAAGGCGCTTGGCCATGGCCTGCACGAAGGTGCCCTTGTCGAAGCCGGGCGGGGTGATGTCGAGATAATAGGTCTGCGAGCGCACCGCGGTGGCCGCGCTGCCCAGCGCCTCCTGCATCGCCTTCTCGCAACGCTCGAGGCCGGCGGCATCGGCGCTGGCGCCGACGATCTTGCAGGCGTTCGCAAGGTACGGCGAGAAATCCGTCACGATGGTGGGATCGGAGCGGATCGTGTGCTGCTCGTGCGCGACGTATTTACCATCAGGGTTGTCGATCAGCCATTTGTCGGTGGTGAAGAGCCAGATGTCGGCGCCGAACTCCCGGAGGATCTGCAACGATCGTTCGGCGGCGTTCGCCGGGATCAGGTGCTGCTCGACCGGATGCATCTCGGGATCGACGATCGAGGAGCCGTTGAACGGACCGATCGGCAGCCAGAGCGCCAGCGGCTCGACCAGGAACCGCATGCCGATCGCTGGGCGGCTGGAGGTGATGGTGAAGCCGATGCCGGCCTTGTGCAGTCGCTGGACCGCGGACTGCGCGCGCTCCGTCAGCGTCTTGTCCTTGGTCAGCAGCGTGCCGTCGACGTCGGAGACGACCAGTGAGATTTTCGTCATGGCAGGACCTCAGGGTTTGTCGGCCTCAGCGTTTCGCCCCGCTCAGCTTTAATTGCCGGACCACGCCGTCAACGATCGCCTCGACGGATTCATCGATCGAGACGGTGACGACGTGCTCGCCAGCCTCGGGCGGCTCCAGCGTCGTGAATTGGCTCGTCAGCAGTTCGGGCGGCATGAAATGGCCCTTGCGTTGCGCGAGGCGGGCGGCGATCAGCTCCCTAGTGCCCCTCAGGAAGACGAAGCGGACGTCGTCGCGTCCGCGCAGAAGCACGTCGCGATAGGTGTGCTTCAGCGCCGAGCAGGCGATGATCACGTGCTCGCCTTTATCGCAAACCCGCGCAATCTCGTCGGCGATGGCGTTGAGCCAGGGCCAGCGGTCCTCGTCGGTGAGGGGGTGGCCGGCTCGCATCTTCTCGACATTGCTGGCTGGGTGAAAGCTGTCGCCGTCCTCGAAACGCCAGCCGAGCCGCTGCCCGAGCGCCTCCGCAACCGTACTCTTGCCTGAACCCGACACGCCCATCACGATCAACGCACAAGGTGCTTCAACGCCCGCCACGAATTCCCTCCGGAAGCGCGGCCTGGTCGACCAGCCAGACGGTCTCACCATTCGAGCGCGCGCGTACAGCCGGCAGAGTCTCGCCATTGAGCAGGCGCGTCAAGATCGGCTGCTTGTCGTGCCCGGCAATCTCGAACAGCATTTCGCGGCAGGAGGCCAAGGCGGGCAGGGTCAGCGACACCCGCGGCACGAACGGCGCGACATTGGCCTTGGGGACGCCGACCACCCAGCGTGTGGTCTCCTCGATCGCGGGGTAGCCGGGGAAGAGCGAGGCGGTGTGGCCGTCCGGGCCCGCGCCCATCAGGACCATGTCGAACAGCGGCCGTGCCGGATCGAGGTTTTCGGCGCCGTAGAAGGACTGAAGCTCGCGCGCATAGGCCTCGGCACCCGCTTCGGGGCTTTCAGCCGTGGTGGGGATCGGGTGAATATGCCCGGACGGCGCATTGCGGTCGAGAAAGGTCGCGCGCGCGACTGCCATGTTGTTGAGGGGATCGCTCGAAGGCACGAAACGCTCGTCACCGATGAACCAGTGCACGCGGTCCCACGGGATCTTGCCGCGATACGCCTCGCTGCCGAGCAATTGATAGAGCTTCTTCGGGCTGGAGCCGCCGGTGAGGCAGATCGCAATCCGCCCGGGATTGGCTGATATCCGCGCCATCACCCGTTCGGCTGCGGCCTGCGCCAGCGCCTCGGCATCGGCCTCGACGATCAGCTTCGGCTGGTCGGCCGCTGCCATCACGTAAACTTCCGCCAGCTTCGCCCGTCGCGCCGGAGCAGCTCATCGGCGCAGGCGGGGCCGTCGCTGCCGGCGGGATAGGTCTCGATGCCGTTGGTGCCTTCACTTTTCCAGGCGTCCAGGAACGGCTGCACCGCCTGCCATCCGGCCTCGATGCCGTCTGCGCGCTGGAACAGGATGTTGTCGCCGATCATGCAGTCGTAGATCAGAGTCTCGTAGCCGGTCGAGGGATCGGCGCGGAAATAGTCGCCGTACTTGAACTTCATCTCGACGCCGTCGATGGTGATGCTCGGCCCCGGGATCTTGGCGTTGAACTGCAGCTCGATGGTTTCGGTCGGCGCGATGCCGATGGTGAGGAAGTTCTGCGACAGGCGGTCGACATCCGTGCCTGAGAACATCGACAGCGGCGCCTGCTTGAACTTGATCGCCACTTCCGTGCGTTTGTGGCCGAGCGCCTTGCCGGTGCGCAGATAGAACGGCACGCCGGCCCAGCGCCAATTGTCGATCATCAGCTTCAGCGCGACGAAGGTCTCGGTGGTGCTGCCGGGCTTGACGTCCTCGGTCTTGCGATAGTCCGTGATCTCGTCGTCGCCGATGCGGCCGGCGAGATATTGCGCGCGCACCGAATTCTTCAGCGCCTCTTCCCGGGTCGGCTCCTGGATCGACGTCAGCACGTCGGCCTTTTCGGAGCGCACGGAATGCGCATCGAACCGCGCCGGCGGCTCCATCGCGACCAGCGACATCAGCTGGAACAGATGGTTCGGCACCATGTCGCGCAGTGCGCCGGTGGCATCGTAGAAGCCGCCGCGATGGCCGACGCCGAGCTTCTCCTCCACGGTGATCTGGATGTGGTCGATATGGTTGCGATTCCAGATCGGCTCGAACATGCCGTTGGCAAAGCGCAGCACCAGGATGTTCTGCACCGTCTCCTTGCCGAGATAATGATCGATCCGGTAGATCTGGTGCTCGTCCATGATCTTCAAGAGATCGGCATTCAGCGCCTTGGCTGACGCGAGATCGGTGCCGAACGGCTTTTCGATTACGAGCCGACGCCAGGCGCCGTTCTCCTTCATCATGCCGGTGCGGCCGAGCTCGCGCGCAGTCGGCGCGAACGCGGCAGGCGGCGTTGCCAGATAGAACAGTCGGTTGCCGCCGGTGTCCTGCGCGCATTCCAGCGAATCCAGATGCGCGCGCAAGCGGTCGAAGGAGGGGGGATCCTTCGGATCGGCCTCGACGAAGGTCACGCATTCCAGCAGTTTCCGGGCAATGTCGTCGTCCACGGGACGGGTTGCGAACTGGCGCAGGCCCTTCAACAGGCTGTCGCGCAGCTCGTCATCCGACTGGCGGTTGCGGGCCACGCCGACGACGCAGAACTTCTCCGGCAACAGGTGCTCGGCGGCCAGATTGTAGAGCGACGGCATCACCAGCCGATGGGTAAGGTCACCGGTCGCGCCAAAGATGACGAAGGCGCAATTTTCGGGCTTGGGCTTGGCCTGCGGGTCTTTTGTCACGAATGATCGGCCTTCGCTCTGTTACTTGTTACTTCTTACTTCGGCTCTTATTTGGGTTTCGAAGCGCCCGGCTGCTTCGGCTCCTTGTGGCCGCCGAAACCCGCGCGCATCGCGGAGAGAATTTTTTCGGCGAAGGTGTGTTCCTTGCGGGAACGGAAACGTGTGTAGAGGGCCGCGGTCAAAACTTCGGCCGGTACGGCCTCGTCGATCGCCGCATTCACGGTCCAGCGCCCTTCGCCGGAATCCTCGACGAAGCCGGAATATTCCGCAAGTGCAGGGCTGTCGGCGAGCGCCGTCGAGGTGAGGTCGAGCAGCCAGGATGGGATCACGCTGCCGCGCCGCCACACCTCGGCGATGTCGGCAAGGTCGAAATCGTAGCGATGATCCGCCGGCAACGCCTCGATGTTGGCATTCTTGAGGATGTCGAAACCTTCGGCATAGGCCTGCATCAGGCCGTATTCGATGCCGTTGTGGATCATCTTGACGAAATGGCCGGCGCCCACGGGGCCTGCATGGATGTAGCCCTGCTCGATGCGGGGATCGCGCCCCTCACGTCCCTCCGTGCGCGGAATGTCGCCGGCGCCGGGCGCAAGCGCGGCGAAGATCGGATCGAGCCGGTCGACCACCTGCTTCTCGCCGCCGATCATCATGCAATAGCCGCGGTCGAGCCCCCAGACGCCGCCTGAGGTGCCGACGTCGACATAATGGATGCCGCGCTCCTTCAGCGCCTTGCCGCGGCGGACGTCGTCCTGCCAGAACGTGTTGCCGCCGTCGATGATGACGTCGCCGGCCTGCATCACGGCCGCGATCGTGTCGATCGTCGTCTCGGTGATGTGGCCGGCCGGCAGCATCACCCAGGCCGCGCGCGGCCGCTCCAGTTTGGCGACGAACTCCTCCAGCGTCGCCGAGCCCTGTGCGCCGTCTGCGGCGAGACCCGCGACGGCCTTGGCGTCCTTGTCGTAGACCACGGTCGTATGACCGTGGCGCATCAGGCGGCGAACGATGTTGCCGCCCATCCGGCCGAGGCCGATCATGCCGAGTTGCATCGAGAGATTCCCTTAGTTCAGCGCATCGTTAAGCGCCGCGTTGAGCGCCGCGAGACCTTTCTTGAGCCCGCCCTTGAGGTGGACCCGGAGCGCGCGCCGGCCGCGCTCGGTGAGCACGTCGAAGTCGCCGCGCGCCTGCGCGGCCTTGATCACGCCGAAGCTCGCCTTCTGGCCCGGCACCGACAAGTCCTTGGCATCGTCGGCCGTGATCTGGAGAAACACGCCGCTGTCGGGCCCGCCCTTGTAGGCCTGCCCGGTCGAATGCAGGAAGCGCGGCCCGAACTCGGCGCAGGTCGCGACGTGACGCTTCTCGCGCACTTCGAGACGCATCGTCTGGAGTGCGTCGATCGTCGCCTTGTCGCGCGCGATGTAGCCGAGCAGGGCGACATAGTCGCCACGGCCCGAGCGGGAGAGATGCGCCTTCAGCCACGAGGTGAGGTCGCCGTTGGCGCCAGCGGCGCGCAGCGCCGTGGCGTTGGCCTCGTCGGTGTAGAGATCGGCCTCGTCGGTGCTGACCACCGGCTGTTCGGCCGGCAATGCACCGGTCTTCTCGAACGACGCGGTGAGCTCGCGGGTCTTGATCTTGGCCGCTTCCACGTCCGGCTGGTCGAACGGGTTGATGCCGAGGATGCTGCCAGCGACCGCCGTCGCCATCTCGAAGCGGAAGAACTCCTGACCGAGATGGTCGATCGACTTCATCACGATGCGCACGACGGGATGGCCGGCGGCTTCGACCGCGGCGAGCTTGGAGTCATGCGCGGCGTCCGCTTCGCCTTCGGTGCGAATGTCGATGAAGAAGCGGTCGTTGCCGTAGAGCGCGGGCTCGCCGAGTGGTTCGCCGGCGATCGGGATCAGGCCCTTGCCTTCCTTGCCGGTCGATTCCGCGATCAGCTGTTCGGCCCAGGCGCCGAAATCGGCGATCTTCTTCGACGACAGGATCGTCACCTTGTCGCGCCCTTCGAGGCCGGCGAGGCCCATGGCAAGGCCGAGCTGGACGCCCGGGTTCTCACCTGGCGGCACGTCGGGTCCGCAGGAGCGGGCCATGGAGAGCGCGTGCTTGATCAGCGTATTGACGTCGATGCCCGCGGTCGCCGCCGGCACCAGGCCGAACGGCGAGAGCACCGAATAGCGGCCGCCGATCGAGGGTTCCCCATGGAAGATGCGGGCGTAGTTGAGGCTCTTCGCCGCCTTCTCCAGCGACGAGCCGGGATCGGTCACCGCGATGAAGCGATGGCCGGTCTTCACTTTCGGCCCGACCGCCTGTGCGACGCGTTCGTGGAAATAATCCTTCATCGCGTTCGGCTCGGTGGTCCCGCCGGATTTGCTGGACACGATGAACACGGTGTTGGCGATGTCGATCCTGGCCTCCATTGCCCGGACCTGTGCCGGATCGGTGGAATCCAGCACGTGCAATTTCGGGAAGCCGGACTTCCGCGCAAAAGTCTCGGCCAACACCTCGGGGCCAAGGCTCGATCCACCCATGCCGAGCACGACGGCATCGGAGAACTTTTGGCCCTTCACGCGGCTCGCATAGTCCTCGTAGTCGGCGACGTCGGCCTTCGCCGCGCTGTCGAGCCAGCCGAGCCATTTGTCCTCGTCGGTGCCGGTCCAGACCGATTTGTCGCGCTGCCACAACCTGCGGATCTTTGCCGAGGCGCGCCATTCCTCGGTGGTCTTGGCCACCGCCTTGCCGAGGCCGTCGCCGAGCGAGAGAAGCTGGTGGTCGATCGCAGGCCCGAGCACGGTTGCCCGCTTGTGGGCGACGGCGCCATAGAGCTTGTCGGCGGCATCGGCGAACTGCTTGACGCCGTCCTTGACGAGCTCCTCGGTGATCGCCTCGAGCGAGACGCCGGAGCGTTCCAGTTCTTCCAGCACGCGGCGGGCGTCGTCGACGTTCTCTTCCAGGCTGTCGCGCGGCTTGCCGTGGTCGCGGAACGCGTCGAGCGTCGCCGGCGGCACGGTATTGATGGTGTCGGGGCCGATCAGCTCCTCGACATAGAGGACGTCGCTGTAGTCCTTGTTCTTGGTGCCGGTGGAGGCCCACAGCATCCGCTGCGGCTTGGCGCCCTTGGCGGCGAGCTTGTCCCAGCGCGGGCCGGAAAACAGGCGCTTGTAATCCTGGTAGGCGACCTTGGCGTTGGCGATCGCGACCTTGCCCTTCAGCGCGGCGAGCCGCTCCTTCTCGGATGGATCGTTGGCGCGGGCGATCTTCTCGTCGAGCTGCTTGTCGACGACCGAGTCGATGCGGCTGACGAAGAAGCTCGCGACGCTCGCCACGTGCGACGGGTCGCCGCCGCCGGCGACGTATTTTTCCAGACCGGCGAGATAGGCCTCGGCAACCTGGAGGTAGACGTCCCTGGCGAACAACAGCGTGATGTTGATGCTGATGCCGTCGCCGATCAGCGTCTCGATCGCCGGCAGGCCCTCCGGCGTCGCCGGCACCTTCACCATCAGGTTCTTGCGGTCGACATCCTTCCAGAGCCGCCGCGCCTCGGCGACCGTGCCGGCGGTGTCCATCGCCAGATAGGGCGAAACTTCCAGGCTGACATAGCCGTCGCCGGCCCTCAGGCGGTCATAGACCGGGCGGAGCACGTCCGCGGCGTTCTGGATGTCCTCGATCGCGACGGCCTCGAACAGGTCGGCCACGGTCCGGTCGCCGCGCTTCAGCGCCTTGCCGATCGGGGCGTCATACTCGTCCGAACTGCCGATCGCCTTCTCGAAGATCGACGGGTTGGAGGTGACGCCCTTGACACCGTCGGTGTCGATCAGCCGCTTCAGGTCGCCCTTGGCGATGAAGCCACGGGCCAGGAAGTCCAGCCAGACGGCTTGTCCGTGCTTTTCCAGTTCTTTGACGGGATTCATGATGTTTATTTATCTCCAAGCCTGCGGGCGAGGGGTTTCCGCGCCGGTCCTGACGCGCTATCCTCTAGCCTACATGCTCCCGGGAGGGAACCAATCAAGGGGATAGGCGTCTACCCTCCAGTGTAACTCCGTCGCGATCATGGCGATCCAGGCGGAAGTAGCTGTGTTGCGTAAAAAGTCGTCGGCCGGAACAATGGCCAAGGGCTCGTTACCAACGTAGCCGCTTCGTCTCGTCAGCCCAGTCTGCGTGGAGTGTCATCAGCGGATTACGGTCCGCCTGATAGATCGTCGCTCGGCCGCGAATGGCCATGCTGGGGAAGAGCATGCACGCACATCATGACCGCCTGACGCTCGCTGTTGCCGACAGCCCGCAATCGGTCGCGCCGGCCGCATGCATCGATGCGACCCACGATCTCGAAATCAGCCCATGTACGACCCAACTGCGGCTGCTGGTCGCGGCGGGCTTCGCATTGACCCTGTTCAGCGCGACCCTTGCCTTCGACTGGTGGGACGGTCTGGGCGACTACGATACGACGGTCGGCTATGCCGGCGTCGTGCTGTTCGGCCTGGTGACCGGCCGGCTGATCTGGCTGCTGCCCGCCGAGCGGGGACCGGTGGTGATCGTCACCCCCTATGGCATCCGCGACCTCCGCATCGGCAATGAATTTCTGCTGTGGGACTCGATTGCGGAGGTTTCGACTGAGGAAGGCCGCGGCCACAAGGCGATCGTGCTGACGCTGACGCCGGCCTTGCAGCGGCAGCTCTGCACCATCAGCACCTTGGCGCCCCGCGCGCAGAATGAACGGCAGAATGAACGGCAGAATGAACGGATTGTCATCCCCTCCGAGGGGTTGGCGACCGATTTTGATACACTGCTGCGCGCTTGCCGCGATTGTCATGCTGCGAGCGTTGCGCGCACCGCATTGCAGCAGGAAGATGAACGCGGCACGCAAGGCTTCGCCGTACAAGCGTCATAAGATTGCCGCTCGCAGATCGCTCCATGTTGCAGTGCCGGATGGGCTCATCCCCGGTAATGCCCGGATGTTGCGACCAAGTGACATTTTCTGGAAATGAGCGAAGATAGATACAGATTCGCACAAATTACAGGCATGTGCCTGTTCGTAACTCAACGAGTGCCTACGTTGTGCGTTGCGTCGTGTCGGCACCCGGGTGTCCAATGATCGTCATGTGCTCACGCTGATTCGAAATGGCCTGAGGAACGGTCCGGTAACTGCTTTCGTTTCAGCTTGTGGCGGAACTCACGCGGAGAGGGATCATGTATAACGATTCTCTATTCAACGCTTTCGCTAAGTCGTTCGAGGCGAGAAGCCAACACGACATGTCGATGGCGGAATATCTGGAATCGTGTCGAAGCGATCCCATGAAATACGCGAACGCGGCCGAGCGACTGCTAGCAGCCATCGGTGAGCCCCAGACGATTGACACGGCCAAGGACCCACGCCTTGGCCGTATTTTTTTGAACCGCACCATCCGGACCTATCCGGCCTTCGCCGGCTTCTACGGCATGGAAGAAACCATCGAGCGCATCGTCGGTTTCTTCCGCCACGCGGCGCAGGGGCTCGAAGAGCGCAAGCAGATCCTCTATCTGCTCGGCCCGGTCGGCGGCGGCAAATCCTCGCTCGCCGAGCGGCTCAAGTCGCTGATGGAAGTGCAGCCGATCTACGTGCTCAAAGCCGGCGATGAATTGAGCCCGGTGTTTGAAAGCCCGCTCAGCCTGTTCGATCCCGATCATCTCGGACCGATGCTGGAAGAGAAGTACGGCATTCCGCGCCGTCGCCTCACCGGCCTGATGAGCCCGTGGTGCTACAAGCGGCTGGAAGCCTTCGGCGGTGACATTTCTCAGTTCAGAGTCGCAAAAATCCAGCCGTCGCGGCTGCGCCAGATCGCGGTCTCCAAGACCGAGCCTGGTGACGAGAACAACCAGGACATCTCCTCGCTGGTCGGCAAGGTCGATATCCGCAAGCTCGAGACCTACGCGCAGAACGATCCCGACGCCTACAGCTATTCGGGCGGCCTCAACCGCGCCAACCAGGGCATCCTTGAATTCGTCGAGATGTTCAAGGCGCCGATCAAGATGCTGCACCCGCTGCTCACCGCAACGCAGGAGGGCAACTACATCGGCACCGAGAATATCGGCGCGATCCCGTTCACCGGCGTGATCCTCGCGCACTCGAACGAAGCCGAGTGGTCGAGCTTCAAGGCCAACAAGAACAACGAGGCCTTCATCGACCGCATCTGCGTGATCAAGGTGCCGTACTGCCTCCGGGCCACCGAAGAGCAGAAGATCTACGAAAAGCTGATCCAGGGCTCGGAGCTGGCGGCCGCGCCGTGCGCACCGTCGACCCTGGAGACGTTGGCGCGGTTCTCGGTGATGTCGCGCCTGCGCAAGCACGAGAATTCCACGTTGTTCGGCAAGATGCGGGTCTATGACGGCGAGAGCCTGAAGGAATCCGATCCGAAGGCACGGAGCGTCCAGGAATATCGCGATGCCGCCGGCGTCGACGAGGGCATGGACGGCGTCTCCACCCGCTTCGCCTTCAAGATCCTGGCTGCGACCTTCAACCACGATCCGCAGGAAGTCGCCGCCGACGCCGTGCATCTGATGTACGCGCTGGAGCAGTCGATCCGCCGCGAGCAGCTCCCTGAGGAAGTCGAGAAGCGCTACCTCGAATTCATCAAGGCGGACCTGGCGCCGCGCTACGCCGAGTTCATCGGCAACGAGATCCAGAAAGCCTATCTCGAATCCTACTCGGATTATGGCCAGAACCTGTTCGATCGCTACGTCGACTACGCCGACGCCTGGATCGAGGATCAGGACTTCAAGGATGCCGACACCGGCCAGCTGCTCGATCGCGAGCTTTTGAACCAGGAACTGACCAAAATCGAGAAGCCGGCGGGTATCGCCAACCCGAAGGACTTCCGCAACGAGGTGGTCAAATTCTCGTTACGGTCGCGGGCCCAGAACGGAGGCAAGAATCCGACCTGGATTTCCTACGAGAAGATTCGCGACGTGATCGAAAAGCGGATATTCTCGCAGGTCGAGGACCTGCTTCCGGTCATCTCCTTCGGGTCGAAGAAGGACGGCGAGACGGAGAAGAAGCACGGCGAGTTCGTCGCACGCATGGTGGAGCGCGGCTACACCGAGCGTCAGGTTCGCCGGCTCGTCGAATGGTACATGCGTGTGAAGCAGGCCGGTTGAGGCGGATGGAGCGGATGGAAAAGTGCCCATTCACATTATTGACAGGCGCCTGAATCCAGGCGGCAAGAGTCTTGAGAACCGGCAGCGGTTCTTGCGTCGGGCCAAATCCCTGGTGCAGGGCGCCGTCAAGAAGACCTCGCAGGAACGCGACATCAAGGACGTCCTGGAGGGTGGTGAGGTCACGATACCGCTCGACGGCATGCACGAGCCGCGTTTCCGCCGTGAAGGCGGAACGCGCGACATGGTTTTGCCCGGGAACAAGAAGTTCATCGAGGGCGATTACCTCCAGCGATCCGGCCAGGGCAGCGCCAAGGATTCCGGTCCCGGCGAAGGCGACAGCGAGGACGCGTTCCGCTTCGTCCTCTCCCGCGACGAGTTCGTGGATCTGTTCCTCGACGACCTCGAGCTGCCGGATCTTGCCAAGCGCAAGATCGCGCAGACCGAGAGCGAGGGCATCCAGCGCGCCGGCTACACCACGTCCGGCTCGCCCGCCAACATCTCGGTCAGCCGGACGGTGAAGCTCGCGCTGGCGCGGCGCATCGCGCTCAAGCGTCCCCGCAAGGAGGAGATCGAGGAGCTGGAAGCCGCGATCGCGGCATGCACCAACGAGGACGAGCGTGTGCTGCTGCTCGCCGAGCTCGAAAGGCTGAAGGCGAGAACCAAGCGCATTCCCTTCGTCGATCCGCTCGATATCCGCTACCGCCGCTACGAGAAGGTGCCGCGGCCGGTGGCGCAGGCGGTGATGTTCTGCCTGATGGACGTCTCCGGCTCGATGTCCGAGCACATGAAGGATCTCGCCAAGCGCTTCTACATGCTGCTCTACGTGTTCCTGAAGCGGCGCTACAAGCATGTCGAGATCGTCTTCATCCGCCACACCGACCGCGCCGAGGAGGTGGACGAGCAGACCTTCTTCTACGGTCCGGCCTCGGGCGGCACGCTGGTCTCGAGCGCGCTCCACGCCATGCACGAGATCGTGCGCGAGCGTTTCAATCCGGCGGACTGGAACATCTACGCCGCGCAAGCCTCCGACGGCGACAATTCCTATTCCGACGGCGAGCTCACGGGCATGCTGCTGACCGACAAGATCCTGCCGGTCTGCCAGTTCTTTGCCTATCTCGAGGTCGGGGAGTCCGGCGGCAGCGCCTTCGATCTCTCCGACTCCTCGCTCTGGACCCTCTACGACCGCCTGCGCAACAGCGGCGCACCGCTCTCGATGCGCAAGGTCAGCGAGCGCAGCGAGATCTTCCCGGTGTTCCACGATCTGTTCCAGCGCCGCGAAACTTCCCAGGAGAAAGCCGCTCCATGACGGAACGCTTGTTCGAAGGCGCCGATTGGGATTTCCACACCTTGCAGCGCATCACCGATGCCTGCGAGGAGGTGGCGACGAAGGATCTCGGGCTCGACGTCTATCCGAACCAGATCGAGGTCATCACCGCCGAGCAGATGCTGGATGCCTACTCGTCCGTCGGCATGCCGCTGTTCTACAAGCACTGGTCGTTCGGCAAGCACTTCGCGTTCCACGAGGCCTCGTACCGCAAGGGCCTGATGGGGCTTGCCTATGAGATCGTGATCAACTCCTCGCCCTGCATCTCCTATCTGATGGAGGAGAACACGGCGACGATGCAGACGCTGGTGATCGCCCACGCCGCCTTCGGCCACAACCACTTCTTCAAGAACAACTATCTGTTCAAGCAGTGGACCGACGCCGACGGCATTCTGGACTATCTCGACTTTGCCAAGAACTACGTGATGACCTGCGAGGAGCGCTACGGCCGCGTCGAGGTCGAGCGCACCCTGGATGCCGCGCATGCGCTGATGTCGCACGGCATCGACCGCTATCCCGGCAAGAAGAAGCTGGATCTGCGCGCCGAGGAGAAGCGGGCAGGGCGCCGCCGTCAGCACGAGGAGGAAGTCTTCAACGACCTCTGGCGCACCGTGCCGAAGGGGGCGTCGAAGACCCGCTCGGCGCTCAGCATCGAACGCCGCCGCAAGCTGCTCGGCCTGCCGCAGGAAAACCTGCTCTACTTCCTGGAGAAGAGCGCGCCGCGGCTGGCGCCCTGGCAGCGCGAGCTTTTGCGCATCGTCCGCCACATCGCGCAATATTTCTATCCGCAGAGCCAGACCAAGGTGATGAACGAGGGGACCGCGACCTACGTCCACTATCGCATCATGACCAAGCTGCATCAGCAAGGCCGCATCTCCGACGGCAACTTCCTCGAATTCCTGCAGTCGCACACCAACGTGGTGTTCCAGCCCGAATTCGACGATCCGCGCTTCTCCGGCTTCAATCCCTATGCGCTCGGCTTTGCCGTGATGCAGGACATCGAGCGCATCGTCACCAGGCCGGAAGACGAGGATCGCGAGTGGTTCCCCGACATTGCCGGCAAGAACGACGTGATGGGCGTGCTGCGCGACGTCTGGGCCAACTACCGCGATGAAAGCTTCATCGCGCAGTTCCTGAGCCCGAAGCTGATGCGGCACTTCCGCATGTTCCACCTGCACGACGATCCCGAGGAGCGTGCCGGCATCCGGGTCGATGCCATCCACGACGATCGCGGCTTCCGCCGGGTGCGGCGCGAGCTGGCACGGCAGCATGATGTCGGCTTCATCGACGCCAATATCGAAGTGGTCGACGTCGATCTCTCCGGCGACCGCCGGCTGATCCTGCATCACCACGTCATCAAGGGCTCGCAGCTCAACGAGACCGACGCCAAGCGCGTGCTCCAGCACCTCGCCGATCTCTGGACTTACGACGTCTCACTGATCGAGGTCGATGCCAACGACAAGGTCCTGCGCGAATATGTCGTAAGCCCGCGCCCGATCCCGGCGGCGGCCTGACGCGGCTGGCAAGCTGCTGGAACATCGACGTGGCGGTAGCTCGCCCGCGGCCAATCCTTCGAGACGCCCGCCTCTGGCGGGCCCTCAGGATGAGGACGGAGTGTGCGGGAGCTATGTCGACAGACAGCGCTTCTGCTTAGCCTCATCCTGAGGAGACCGCGGAGCGGTCGTCTCGAAGGACGAGGCGCTTGCTCTGGCCGTCACCAGGAATTTGCATCGACTTGACGTGGTCTAAGCCGATCGCTTCTTCGCCGGCTTCTTCTTGGACCCATTCAGCTCCACCGCCGCGCGGATCAGCGCTTTCAACGCCTTCTCGTTGATCTTTTCGCCTTCGCGAATGTCGATCGCGCGGCGCACGTTTCCGTCGAGGCTGGAATTGAACAGGCCGGCCGGGTCGTCCAGCGCCGCGCCCTTGGCAAAAGTCAGCTTCACGACGGCCTTGTAGGTCTCGCCGGTGCAGATGATGCCGTCGTGCTCCCACACGGGAACGCCGCGCCATTTCCATTCCTCGACGACGTCAGGATCGGCCTGCTTGATCAGGCTGCGGATTCGCCCCAGCATCTCGCCGCGCCAGTCGCCGAGCTCCTTGATCCTGCCGTCGATCATCCTGGAGGGCGAAGCGCCGTCCGTCTTGGTCGCGCTGCTTGTCTTCGCGGTCACAGCCCTCTTCATGATCACGCCTCTTGCCGCGCGCCGCCGCGGCGGCCGACATAGGGCAGCGCGAACATGTAGAGCCCGGTCGCGAGCAATGGAATCAGTGGGACGAATGCCAGCAGCCCGATCCACGTGGCCTGGATTTGCAGCGTCAGGGCAACAATGTTCGCGATCACGGCGAGCGTGAAAGCGATGGACAGCCAGCGATGGATCTGCCGAACCCACATATTCCCGGTCAATGAAACCTCCTCTTGAGATGATCGAATAAAGGCCGGCGACGGACCTAGTCAGCTCGCGCCAGCACCTCGTCCAGCTTGGCGAAAAACTGCTTCCAGCCGGCATGCGCGCCGCCATAGGCCTGCTTCTGGGTCGGGCTGAAGCCCGCCTGCTCGACGCGCAAATGCGTGCCCGCGTTCGTCGGCGTCAGCGTGAAGGTCACCACGCTTTTCAGATCGAACGCCGCGTTCTCATGCGAGAAATTCCAGGTATAGGCGAGCGCGCGCTGCGGCTCGATGGTGAGGACCTCGCAGTCCAGCACGCCGCCCCATTCGCCGCGAAGATTGAAGCGATGTCCCACGACCGGCTTGAAGTCGTTCTTCATCAGCCATTCCTCGATCAGATGCGGCTGCGTCAGCGCGCGCCAGATCCGCTCGGCCGGGAAGGAAAATTCGCGCTCGATCACCACGGAGCGCATCTCGGCGGCAGCTTCGGTCATTGGTCCATCCTCTTCAGGAGATCGTCGAGAGCATCGAGCCGGTTCTGCCAGAAGCCGGCCATCTGGCCGGTCCAGTCGATCAGCGGATTGAGCGCGCCGGGCTGCGCGCTGTAATGGGTCTGGCGTCCTGCATGGCGGTCGCGCACCAGCCCGGCCTGCTTCAGCGCGCCGAGATGTTTTGAGACCGCCGGCTGGGAAACGCCTGACGTCGCCGTCAGTGCCCCGACCGTCTGCTCGCCCTCCCGGCATAGCCGCTCGAAGATCGCCCTCCGGGTCGGATCGGCGAGCGTCCTGAACAGAAGATCGTGCGCGGCGGACATGTGAAATCCATAACCCATAAGTTATGGATTAACTCATAACCGTAGAGTTATGGATAAGTCAAGCCGGAGAATGGAAGACTTCGACGCCTAAGGCCGCAGGTAGAGATAACCCTGCGACTGGAGCTCGGCCAAACGGACCACGCCGCCCTTCTCCGCGCTGACGAAGCCCGGCAGCAAACCCGTCAGCGTGACGTTCTGCGCCTTCATAGTGTTGGCGCACGCCGCGAGCTCGACACCGTCCTTGGAGAAATCGCCGACGCGCTTGCCGACGTCGGGGTTGGCCTGTGCCCGGTGAAACGCCTTCAGCGCCGGCCCGTGAATCACCAGCGCGATGGTGACGTGTTGGGGACCGCCGACGCCGTCAACGTGGTTCTGGATGTTGCCGAGCACGAAATTGACCTTCTCGGCGTCGCTCAGGTGATAGACGACCTTGAGCTTGTTGCCCGCGCCGACTTCCGTCGCGGCCTTCGCGCTGGAGCCGCCAAGCGCCGCGCCCAGGGCCGAGACGGCGCTCCACAAGATGCTCCGGCGGTTCATGGCGATCTCCCTCGACTGGCCTGATTTCGCCGAGGCCTATCACTTGTGACGCAGCGCGGCGAGTTCCTTGCGGTCCGTCACCAGCGAGGCGCATTCGCGGTTGTCGGTGCGGTCGAGGCGGAAAATGCCGTCGTCGGCACCAGCGACCAGCGATTGCTCGGCTTCGTCGTCCGGCTTGTTGTTCTGCCAGACCCTGACCCGCGCCAGCCGTACGATCGCCGACTTGTCGTCCCTGGAGAGCGCAACGCCGATACCGCCGCCTTCGCAGTCGACACCGCAGCCGAGCCGGATCTCGGTGCCGTCCTTGGTGAAAACAGCGTGGTTACAGGAGCCACTGGAGTCGAAATCGCCGGAGCGATGGCGGTATCTGAAGCCGAGCCGGAAGGAGTTGTGGAGCTCCTTGTCCTCCTTGTCCAATTCCGCCGAGACCAGCAGCTTCATCGAGGCGACCTTCTGCTTCGGATGCCGCGCCAGATGTGCGGCATCGTAGCGGCGGACGAAGCAGGCATAGGCCTTGCTGCCGGGTGTCCCGGCATACATGCGCGTGTTGAAGGTTTCGGCCTCGGCCTTGGTCGCCTCGCGGATATCGTCGGCCTCCTCGGCGCGTGCGGCGCCGACGAAGGCGGCAAGGACAAGCGGAAGGAGCAGGGCAAGCCTCATGATCGCACCGGGCGCGCGAACCATTGACGGCCGCATCGGAGGGGGGTGAGAGCCGACTGGCGGTTAGTCGCAAGCCGGACGCCGCGCGTTCAAGTGCCGATGCCTTGCATTCCCGTGGGCAGCCTCGCGCAAGGTTCCAGTCCTAATAACTCGGGAGAAGGGGCGTTCGTAAACCCAGGGTTGCTGCAAAAGGCTGGTGGCGGTCGAACATGTCCGTAGGTCAGAACTTGCCCAACATTACGATCGGCTATTCCCGGGGACGGCTGCTGGTGTTTTTCGGCGCCGGTCTGCTGCTGTCGCTGCTCTGCGCTGCGCTCGCATTCATGTGGCAGCAAGGCAAGAACATCACCACGTTCGAGGTCGCCGCCTGCTATGTCGGTGCGGTGTTTTTCGGCCTCGCCACCTTCAGGATGCTCTGGAGGTTGATCTCGGCCAGGTCGCCGGTCGTCTTCATCAGCCGTGTCGGCATTCGCGACCTCAGGCTCGCCGACGAGACCATCGCTTGGAGCTCCGTGCGGAAGATACAGATCTGGGAGCAGCGCCTGCAGAAGTTCGTGGTGCTCAAGCTCGATCCCCTTGTCGCCGGGCGATTCTCCGGGGGCTTCCTGAGGCGTGCCTTGTCGCTGATGAACAAGACGCTTGGCGCTGACAGCGTGATCGTCAATGCGGGCGGCCTGACCATGGACGTCAAGACATTGCTCGAGACCTGCAAGCAATATTGGGGTGCCGGACGACCGGCCCCTTCGGACCACTCCGTGCCGGAGCCTGAACCGGAGCCCGAGGCTGTCAGCTGAAGCGGGCGAGGATTCGCCTGCATCGGGTAAGATGCCGCGCATCGCAGCGGCGGTCGAAGCAGGCATAGGCTGCGTTGCCGAGTGGTCGCGCGAGCCTTAGTCCGCCGTCGGTCCGAGAAGGTTCAATCCTTGCGGCGCTTCTGCCCGGGAACTCGGCGCCGCTGATTTCTGCGAGATTGTCGCGGATCATCAATGTGATAGTCTTCACAGACAGCTGAAATTCGATGTCGTAAGCTCACCCGCGTTTGTGGAGTTCCCCGCAATGGGCGAGATTCGTAACTTCAGATCCGGAAATCATGACGAGCCGCCTCCACACGGCTCGATGCCGCGTCGTCTCGCCGCAATCATCGTCGGTGACATCGCTTCCTACAGCCGCTTGATGCAGGCCGACGAGGAAGGCACGCATGTTCGCGTTAAGCGGATCGAGCGGGATCTCATCGAGCCCAGCATCGTCGAACACCATGGAACGTTGGTGAAGACGACGGGAGACGGCTTCATCGCGATCTTCGACAGTCCCGTCGAGGCCGTTCGCTGCAGCATCGTCATCCAGCAGAATCTCGTCGGGCGCAACGCTTCGCTTCCGAAGGACTCCCGGATCGAATATCGGATTGGCGTCAATCTCGGTGATGTGATCGTAGAGCCGGACGATGTCTACGGCGACGGCGTCAACATCGCCACGCGCATCGAGGGTATCGCCGAGCCCGGTCAGGTCTATATCTCGGGCGCGATCTACGAGCAGATCAAGCACAAGGTGGTATGCGGCTATGAGTCGCTCGGCGACCGCAAGGTCAAGAACATCACCGATCCGGTGCGCGTCTATCGCGTGCTGCCGGACGCAGATGCGGTTGGGAGGACGCGAGGCCGGCGCGAGAATACCCTGATCTTCCTTCTGGGCGTCACGCTCCTCGTGATCGCTTCCGGTGTGTTGTGGTATCTGCTGGCGCAGCCGTCGGGCAGGGTGAGGGAGCAGGCCGCCGCGCCGACTGCTGCTCCGGTCGCATCGCCGAGCCCGCAACCTGCACCGCGAGAAGCCGCGACACAAACGCCGCAGCCGTCTCCTTCATTGGCGGCATCGTCTCCATCGCCCGCTCCGGCGCCAAGTGCTTCAGCGTCAAGTGCTCCGGCGCCAAGTGCTTCCGCGCCAAGTGCTTCGACGTCAAGTGCTTCGACGTCGAGTCCAGCACCAAGCCCATCGGCCACGTCGCTCCGCGAACCCGAGATGATCGCCATTCGCGGCGGCAGTTTCGCGATGGGAAGCAATGACGATCCGACCGAACGTCCCGTCCACCAGGTCACGGTCAAGCCGTTCTCGATCGGAAAGTATCCGGTGACCGTGCGGGAATGGAACGAATGCGCGGCTGCAAAGGCGTGCGGCTTCACCGCCATCGGCAAGGACGATGCGCCGATCACCAATGTGAGTTGGACCGACGCGCAGCAATATGCGGCCTGGCTCGCGCGGACCACGAAGAAGTCGTATCGGCTTCCGAGCGAAGCCGAATGGGAATACGCCGCGCGCGGCGGGACGCAGACGAAATATTGGTGGGGCGACAAGCTCCAGCCGGGCATGGCGGGATGCAAGGATTGCGGTGACCTCGCGGCCGAGCAGCCGGCGAAGGTCGGCAGCTTCAAGCCGAATCCGTTCGGCCTCCACGACATGGGTGGCGGTGTCGATCAGTGGGTCGAGGACTGCTGGCGCAGGACCTATCAGGGCGCACCCGGTGACGGCTCGGCATGGACCGGCGGGGACTGCTCGTCGCATGTCCTGCGCTCGGGTTCATGGAAGAACGATTCGAGATATGTGAGGCCGTCCAACCGCGATGGCTACGATACCAATGTTCGTTATCCGACGCATGGATTCCGCGTTGCGCTAAGTCCTTAAGTGGTGGAGTCATTTCGATGCAGATCATTCGTTGCGCCGCCCTGGCGGCGGCGCTCGCATTACTCCCAGGCGTCGCCTATCCGCAGGGCAAGACCGCTCCCAAGGATGCCAAGCTCTATTTCATCACCCCGCGTGACGGGCAGAAGGTTCGGGGCGGGTTCTGGGTCCGGTTCGGCTTGCGCAATATGGGCGTGACGCACGCCGGCGACGAGTACCAGAACGCCGGCCATCATCATTTGCTGGTCGACGTCAACGATCCCATCGATCCCAAGGAGCCGATCCCGCAGGACAAGTCGCATCTGCACTTCGGGGCGGGGCAGACCGAAACCCTGCTCGAACTTCCACCCGGGATGCACACGCTGCAACTGGTGCTGGGCGACGCGAAGCACTATCCGTTCGAGCCGCCTGTCGTATCGGAGAAGATCACCATACGTGTCAGGCAGCCGGTCGAGCGCGGTCGATGATCACCGCAGGCTGGCGTTGAACTTGTCCAGCGCAGCCGAGCCCGGGCACAGCGTGTCCGCCTCCAGCGTATTGAGCGGCGTCTCGACCGTGTTGAGATGCGTGTGCAGGTCTTCCGCATCGGGATCGACGTAGAGCAGACCGGTGACGATCTGGCCCTTGGCGGCGTGCTTCTGGAGGAAGGTCTGGGCGCCGAGGCGGTCGTGCGGGTCGTAATCCGCGTCGATCTTGCGCAGCGCGATCTTGCTGCCGTCGTGCTGCTCGACCACCTGCACCGTTCCCGGCGCATACTCGACGGCGATGGGATCGCGGCCGACCAGCACGTCGAGCCGGTTCACGGCGTCATTGTGCTCCCGCACATAGTCGAAGCTCTTGGTCGAGCCGGCGTGGTTGTTGAAGGCGATGCAGGGGCTGATGACGTCGATGAAGGATGCGCCCTTGTGGCCGATCGCGGCCGCGATCAGCGGCACCAGCTGGCTCTTGTCGCCGGAGAACGAGCGCGCGACGAAGGTGGCCCCTAGCTGCAGCGCGATCGCGACGAGGTCGATCGCGTTGTCGGTGTTGGTGACGCCCTTCTTGGACTTCGAGCCGCGGTCGGCGGTGGCCGAGAACTGGCCCTTGGTCAGGCCGTAAACGCCGTTGTTCTCGACGATATAGGTCATGTTGACGCCGCGCCGGATCGAATGAGCGAACTGGCCGAAGCCGATCGAGGCGGAATCGCCGTCGCCGGAGACGCCGAGATAGATCAGATCGCGGTTGGCGAGGTTGGCGCCGGTCAAGACCGACGGCATGCGGCCGTGCACGGAGTTGAAGCCGTGCGAATTGCCCAGAAAATAGTCCGGCGTCTTCGAGGAGCAGCCGATGCCGGAGATTTTCGCAACCCGATGCGGCTCGATCGAGAGCTCGTAGCAGGCCTCGATGATCGAGGCCGTGATCGAGTCATGGCCGCAGCCGGCGCACAGGGTCGAGATCTTGCCCTCGTAGTCGCGGTGCGTGTACCCGAGCTCGTTCTTCTTGAGGCCCGGATGATGGAACTTCGGCTTGGCAATATAGGTCATGACACGGCCTTGCGGAGCGGGGTCACCTTGAGGTGATCCTGGTGGTCGCCAATGGCTTTTGCGATGAAACGGGCGGTGATCGGTGTGCCGTCGTAATGCACGATCGGCACCAGGCGCACCGGGTCGATGCCGTTCTCGTTGACGATGAGCTGGCGGAGCTGGGCGTCGCGGTTCTGCTCGACCACGTAGACGAAGTCGTGCTCGGCAAGGAAGCTCGCCACGCTCGAGTGGAACGGGAAGGCGCGGATGCGCAGGCGGTCGAGCTGATGTCCGCGCGCCTCCAGCAGGCTGATCGCCTCGTCCATCGCGGGCGAGGTCGAGCCGAAATAGATCACGCCATATTTGGTCGGCCGTTCCGCGTTGGCCTGGAGCGGGCGCGGGACCAGGTCCTGCGCGGTCTCGAACTTGCGCACCAGACGCTGCATGTTGTCGGCATAGACCGAGCCTTCCTCGGAGTAGCGCGCATAGCGGTCGCGCGAGGTGCCGCGGGTGAAATAGGAGCCCTTGGTCGGATGCGTGCCGGGATAGGTGCGGTAGGGAATGCCGTCGCCGTCGACGTCGAGATAGCGGCCGAAGTCGCGGCCTTCCTCCAGCATCTCCGTGGTCATCACCTTGCCGCGGTCATACTGTTTCGCGTCGTCCCACTTCAGCGGGCGGCAGAGACGGTGGTTCATCCCGATGTCGAGGTCGAGCATCAGGAAGATCGTGGTCTGGAGCCGCTCGGCAAGATCGAACGCGGCCGCCGCGAACTCGAAGGCCTCGGCCGGATCTTCCGGGAACAGCAGCACGTGCTTGGTGTCGCCATGCGAGGCATAGGCGCAGGCGATGATGTCGCATTGCTGGGTGCGGGTCGGCATGCCGGTCGAGGGACCGGCGCGCTGGATGTTCATGATCACGGCCGGAATCTCGGCGAAATAGGAGAGGCCGATGAACTCGGTCATCAAGGAGATGCCGGGGCCGGAGGTCGCGGTGAAGGCGCGGGCGCCGTTCCAGGAGGCGCCGATGACGATACCGATCGAAGCCAGCTCGTCCTCGCCCTGCACGATGGCGTATTTCGCCTTGCCCGTTTCAGGATCGTGCCGATACTTCTTGCAGTGGGCGGTGAAAGCCTCCGCCACCGACGAGGACGGCGTGATCGGATACCAGGCGCACACGGTGGCGCCGCCATAGACCGCGCCGAGCGCGGCGGCGCTGTTGCCCTCGATGAAGATGCGGTCGCCGACCTTGTCGGTTTTCTTCACCCGCAGCCCGATCGGGCATTTCAAATTCTGCAGCGCCCAGTCGCGGCCGAGATGCAGCGCATGGACGTTGGAGGAGAGCAGCTTCTCCTTGCCCTTGTACTGCTCGCCGATCAGCTGTTCGATCAGCTTCGGGTCCATGTCGAGCAGCGCCGAGAGGCTGCCCAGATAGATGATGTTCTTGAACAGCTGGCGCTGGCGCGGATCGGTGTAGGTCGAGTTGGTGATCGCGGTGAGCGGCACGCCGATCACAGTGATGTCGTCGCGGAATTTGGTCGACGGCATCGGCTTGGTGGAATCGTAGAACAGATAGCCGCCGGGCTCGATGCCGGCGATGTCCTTGTCCCAGGTCTGCGGGTTCATCGCCACCATCATGTCGACGCCGCCACGGGCGCCGAGATGGCCGTCTTCCGTCACCCGCACCTCGTACCAGGTCGGCAGGCCCTGGATGTTGGAGGGGAAGATGTTGCGGGGGGAGACCGGAACGCCGTGACGCAGGATCGCGCGCGCGAACATCTCGTTGGCGCTGGCCGAGCCCGAGCCGTTGACGTTGGCGAAGCGGACGACGAAGTCGTTTACGCTGCTGAGCGGCTTTTTGTCGGACATGTCGAACCTGCGTAAGTCATCTCGATGAAATATTTCTGCATGTCCCAGGCTCCGGTGGGACAGCGCTCGGCGCACAGCCCGCAATGCAGGCAGACGTCCTCGTCCTTGACCATCACGCGCCCGGTCTTGAGGTCGCTGGAGACGTAAAGGTCCTGGTCGGGATGTGGCGAGGGCGCCTTCAGGCGCTGGCGTAGGTCACTTTCCTCGCCATTATCAGTGAAGGTGATGCAGTCCATCGGGCAGATATCGACGCAGGCGTCGCACTCGATGCAGAGCGAGGTCGAGAACACGGTCTGGACGTCGCAGTTCAGGCAGCGCTCGGCTTCGCCCAGCGCCAGCTTGACGTCGTAGCCGAGCTCGACCTCGGTTCGGATGTCCTTCAGCGCAATCACCTTGTCGCGATGCGGAACCTTGAAGCGCTTGTCGTTGGAGATGTCGTTGTCATAGCTCCATTCGTGGATGCCCATCTTCTGCGAGGAGATTTGCACCTCCGGCAGCGGCCGTTCGGTGATGTCATCGCCCGAGAGCATCTTGTGGATCGACAGCGCGGCGTCGTGGCCCTGCGCCACGGCCCAGATGATGTTCTTCGGGCCGAACGCGGCGTCGCCGCCGAAGAACACTTTCGGATTGGTCGAGACGAAGGTCTTCGGATCGACCTTGGGCATGTGCCATTTGTCGAACTCGATGCCGCAATCCTGCTCGATCCAGGGGAAGGCGTTCTCCTGGCCGACCGCGACCAGCACGTCGTCGCAGGGAATGGTTTGATCGGGGTCGCCCGAAGGCACCAGATTGCGGCGGCCTTTGGCGTCGTATTCGGCTTTGACGTGCTGGAAGGTGACGCCGATGAGCTTGCCGGCGACATGCTTGAATGCCACCGGCACCATGTAGTTGAGGATCGGAATGTCCTCGTGGATCGCGTCTTCCTTCTCCCAGGGCGAGGCCTTCATCTCCTCGAAGCCGGAGCGCACAATGACTTTCACGTCTGCGCCGCCGAGGCGGCGCGCGGTGCGGCAGCAATCCATCGCGGTGTTGCCGCCGCCGAGCACGATCACGCGCTTGCCGATCTTGTCGATATGGCCGAATGACACCGAAGACAGCCAATCGATGCCGATATGGATGTTGGCGGCAGCCTCTTTCCGGCCCGGAACATCGAGCTCGCGTCCGCGCGGTGCGCCGGAGCCGACGAAGATCGCGTCGTATTTCTCCGCGAGCAGCGCCTTCATGCTCTCGATGCGGTGGCCGCCTTTGAATTCGACGCCGAGATCGAGGATGTAGCCGGTCTCCTCGTCAATGACCGAATTGGGCAGGCGGAATTTCGGGATTTGCGTGCGCATCATGCCGCCGGCCTCGGGATCGCCGTCGAACACGGTGCAGTGATAGCCGAGCGGGGCAAGATCGCGCGCCACCGTCAGCGAGGCGGGGCCACCGCCGACGAACGCAACGCGCTTGCCGTTCTTCGGCGACGGACGCGGCAGGCGCTGCCTGATGTCGTCCTTGAAGTCGGCGGCGACGCGCTTGAGGCGGCAGATCGCCACCGGCGTTTCCTCGACGCGTCCGCGACGGCACGCCGGCTCGCATGGACGATCGCAGGTGCGTCCCAGAATTCCGGGAAACACGTTCGATTTCCAATTGATCATGTAGGCGTCGCTGTAGCGGCCTTGTGCGATCAGTCGGATGTATTCGGGAACCGGGGTGTGTGCAGGACAGGCCCACTGGCAATCGACCACTTTGTGAAAGTAGTCGGGGGCCGCGATGTCGGTCGGTTTCATTCCTACCCTGTCCGCACAGGCCCAAAGACCCGGCGGCCTTTTCTTGAGCTTGGCGAACGCTAATGCGCGTCGATCTGGTTTATGAATGACGTCATTGGGTTAGCTTATTAGAATCATTCCGAAGTACAACGGCAAATTTATGCGATCACCTGCTTTCATAGGTGCTGCGCGCGCTCAGCATTAACGGCCGCACGCAAGGTGCGTGCGGTGCAATATGTTGCGTTGCGGATGGCCGCTAGCCGGACGCGATATCGCTCTTCGCGAGATCCCACATCAGGCTGTAAGTGCCGACGGAGACAGGAAGCGGGAAGGGCGATGCGGCGGGGCCGGTGAAGCGTTCGGCAATGACCGCGGAGACCGCGCCGACATGCGTGCCGTCGATCAGCACGAACCAGTCGCGCGCGCCCTCATTGCGCACCGCTGGAATGTCTGCGGTCGCGCCCGACAATTCCGGCTCGCTTTCGAGCAGATGCATCGAGATGATGCCCTCGCGCTCCCCGGGCGTCAGCTTTTCGTGCAGTGCATCACGCCATGTCCCGGCATTGTCGGCGCTCGGCCGCAGCCGCACCAGCCCGAGTGCTGCGCCGCGACCGGTGCCCTTGCTGATGGTGATGCGCGCGACCACGCGCAGCATGTTCTTGAAATGCGCCATGGTCCGCCGCGACCATTCGGTCTGGTTGGCGAGGCGGGCCCGGTAGGCGGGACTGTCGAGCACGTCGAGCGTCGCGGTCGAGTACAGCGAGAGATATTTGGGATTGGCAGCATGCGCGACATAGCGCCGCGCCTCCAGGAAACCCTCGATCGCGACGCGCTCTTCCAGATGCTCGCGATCGTACCAGCGATTGAAATCGGCCTCATCTGGAACGTCGATGTTCATCGACGTCAGCAGCATGCCTTGCCCGGCGAGCGGCATTGTTCTTGTCCTTCCCATTCAGACCCTCATGGCGAGGAGCCACGAAGTGGCGTCGCGAACCATGAAGGCCCCACTGCTAGATCCGGGCCTTATCCTTCGAGACGCGTTCCTTTTGGAGCGCTCCTCAGGATGAGGAGATCGATCTAGCGCGCGGCTTTCGACGCGAGATCGGCGATCGACTTCATGACCGCGTCCCGCACGCCGGCATCATAGAGCGAATGTCCGGCTTCTTCCACGATCCGAATCTCGGAACCCGGCCAAACTTTCGCAAGCCGCTCGGATGTCTCAGGAGGGCACAACAGATCGTAGCGGCCCTGCACGATGATGCCGGGAATGCCAGCGAGCTTGCCGGCGTTCCGCAACAGCTGGTCGTCCGTCATGAAGCTGTCGTGGACGAAATAATGTGCCTCCATGAATGGCGTCGCAGGCAGCGTGCGCCACACGTTCAGCGATGCGAGGTCCAGCCCCGTCTTGGCCGCCTTGTGCTCAGACAGGACGCGTTCGGTGTCGTGCCAGGCCCGCGCGGCGGGACCATGCAGGGCCGGATCGGCATCGAGGATGCGGCGCCAATAGGCGTCCACCGGGTGTGCGCGCTCATCGGGCGGCAGCACGCTGAGAAAATCCTCGTGGAGCGCTGGATAGAATTGCGACAGGCGCGACGTGAAAGCGGTTTCGACCTCGGCACGGGTGCCCAGGAAGGTTGCGCGGAGCGCAATGCCGGAGATGCGGTCGGGATGGGCCTCGGCATAGGCCAGCGCCAGCGTCGCGCCCCAGGAGCCGCCGACCACCATCCAGCGGTCGAAGCCGAATTTCTCGCGGATCTTCTCCATGTCCGCGATCAGATGCGCCGTCGTGTTATTTTCCCGCGATCCCTTGGGACGGCTGCGGCCGCAGCCGCGCTGGTCGAACAGCACCGCGCAGAAGCGTTCGGGATCGAACAGCTTGCGATGGTCGGGTTGGCAGCCGCTGCCGGGCCCGCCATGCAGATAGATGGCGGGGATGCCGTCAGCGCGGCCGACGCTCTCGACATAGAGCTCGTGGCCGTCGCCGACGTCGAGCATGTCGGAGGTCAGCGGCGCAAAGGGATCGGCACGTTTGGCGGATGCGGCCGCGTCGGCGTCAGGCATCATTCCCGGATTCCAGAGTGCCGCCGGCGAAATTGCGATAGAGGAAGCGGTTGGTCTCGCCCTCGGCCTCGCGCTCGGCCTGCTTGAAGATGGTCTCGTGCAGCGGCGACAGCGCGCAGGCGGGATCGGTGTTGGCGGCGTCGCCCGTCAGCGCAAAGGCCTGGCAGCGGCAGCCGCCGAAATCGATCTCGCGGAATTCGCAGGTCTTGCACGGCTCCTTCATCCAACCGGTGCCGCGATAGCGGTTGAAGGCGTCCGAGTTCTGCCAGATCCAGGCGATCGAATGATTGGAGCGCACGGATTCGAAGTCGAGCCCGGTGATGCTCTCGGCGGCGTGGCAGGGCAGCACCTTGCCGGCCGGCGAGATGTTGAAGAACTGCCGGCCCCAGCCGCCCATGCATTTCTTCGGCCGCAGCGCGTAATAATCGGGAACGACGTAGTCGATGGCGAGCGTGCCCTTCAGCCGCTCGCGCGCCTCCTCGACGATGCGGGTGCATTCGTCTAACTGCGCCACGGTCGGCATCAGCGCGGCGCGGTTCTTCAGCGCCCAGCCGTAATATTGGACATTGGCGACCTCGAGCCGGTCGGCATCGAGATCGATCGACATCTGGATGATGTCGGGGAGCTGGTGCAGGTTCTGCCGGTGCATCACCGCGTTCACGGTGAGCGGCAGATCGAGCTCGCGCGTCCATTTCGCCACTTCGAGCTTCTTGCGATGCCCGTTCTTGTAGCCGGCGACGCGGTCGGCGAGACCTTCTTCAACGCCCTGGAAACTGATCTGCACATGGCAGAGCCCGGCATCCGCCAGCTCGCTCAGCCGCTCGCGCGTCAGCAGCACGGCCGAGGTGATCAGATTGGTATAGAGGCCGACGTCGCTGGCATGCTTGACCAGCTCGACGAGGTCCTTCCGCGCCGTCGGCTCGCCGCCGGAGAAATGCACCTGGAGCACGCCGATCTCGGCGAGCTCGCTCAAGACCTTCTTCCACTCCTCGGTCGTCAGTTCCTTGCCGGAGCGGTCGAGCTCGACCGGATTGGAGCAATAGGGGCATTGCAGCGGGCAGCGATGCGTGATCTCGAGCAATACGGCGAGCGGAATGCCGAACGTCTCCGCTGTCGAGCGTTGCTTCTCCAGCACCGCGAGGCTGTCGCTGATGTCGGGCGGAAGATTGCCGAGCAGGTCGCTCATGACGTCTTCTCCCGGGCCTCGGTGAGGAAGCCCTTGTCGGCGAGATCCTGCAGCATGACGATGACGTCCGCCAGGATCGCTTCGCGCGGCGCGGCGTATTTCGCGGCCAGCTGGTCGGCGACGTCGCCGACATTGCGCTCGCCATCGCAGAGCTGCAAGACCTCGACCGCGATCTCGTCGGGCGCCAGCACCCGTTCCGGCGCCAGGATCACCCAGACCTTGCGCGTCTCGTCATATTTCAGCTTGGCATGCCGCGGCAGCACCGGGCGGCTTGCCTCGCTGACGCTGATGTTCCGCGGCCCGGCCATTGCTCTGATCCCTCAGCTCGCTTTGGGCACGAAGGCGCCCGGCGGAATGTGGCCCTCGACATAGGCGTGCTGGAGCGCATCGAGCTGCACCCACAGCACGTTGGTCTTGAAGATCAGCGCGTTGCAGACGGAGGCGCGCTGCTCCGGCGTCGTGGCATGCGCCTTGACGTAGTCGAGCGCGAAACCGGCATCGCGCGGCGCCTGCGCTAAGCGTCGCTTGAAGTAGCTCATGATGTCGGGATTGACGAAGTCGTAGTGCTCCAGCATGCCGGAGATGCGCTCCTCGTGCAGGTTCGGCGCGAACAATTCGGTGAGCGAGGAGGCGATCGCCTCCAGCGGGCTCTTCTCGCGGCAGTAATGGACATAGGCTTCGACCGCGAAGCGCGTCGCCGGCAAGATGCCTTCGGTCGATTCCACATAGGCCGTGTCGAGGCCGAGGCCTTCGGTCAGCTTCAGCCAGCGCTCGATACCGCCCTCGCTGCCGACGTCGCCGTCATGGTCCTCGATGCGGTGGCGCCATTCCAGCCGCGTAGCGCGGTCGCGGAAGCGCGAGATCACCACGGCGTCCTTGATCGGGATCGTGCTCTGGTAATAGTAGCGGTTCAGCGCCCAGGCCTGCACCTGGCCCTTGTTCAGCTTGCCGCCGTGCAGCAGCTTATGGAACGGATGCAGGCTGTGATAGCGCGTAGCCCCGATATGGCGCAGCGTCGCCTCAAGCTCCTCGGCCGAGTTGAGCCTGATGTCCTTGCCAACAGAGAGCGCGGTCATTCCAGTCAGTGACGCGGCATTCACAGCACGATCTCCGTTCCGTCGGCGGGTATCCGCCAGCCCGCGGCCTCAAGCGCTTTACGCTCCGGCGTATCGGGCAGCAGCGCCGGATTCGAGTTATTGATATGCAGAAACATCTTCCTGTCGAGAGTGAGGTCGGCGAGGCGCGCGATCGCGCCATCGTGACCGGACATCGCGACATGGCCCATGCTCTTGCCGGTCTTGTGGCCGAGCCCGGCCTTGATCATCTCGTCATCCTGCCAGACCGTGCCGTCAAAGAACACCAGTGCTGCGCCATCGATCTCGGCCTTGAGCGCATCGGTCACCTCGGCGCAGGCGGCGATGAAGTAGAAGCACTTGCCGGTTGATTTGTCCGTGATCTTGAGTCCCAGCGTATCGCCGTCGCCGGTCTCGCCGCCGGGATGCGCCTTACCTTCCAGATACCAGGCCGACTTGCCGGGCACCGCGAAGGGCAGCACCTCAAGTCCTGAGCGCGCGCCATCAGGCAGCCGCGGCTCGAACGGCTCGTGGATGGAAATCGGCTGGCGCTGTACGTTCTTCTCGTTCAGGACGTTGAAGATGCTGTTGCTCTTCAGGATCGCCAGCACCTTCTGATGCGCATAGACCGTGAAGGGTGAGCCCTCGCGCATCGACAGCAGGCCCGCGACCGCATCCACCTCGCTGTTGGTCAGGATCACGCCTGCAACAGGTGTATGGCGCAGCGCGCCGGCCTTGGGATGCAGCTGCGGCGTGGCGTTCAATTGCTGGCGAAGATCGGGGGAGGCGTTGATCAGGAACCAGTGCTCGCCGTCGCCACTGAAAGCGACCGAGGCTTGGGTTCTCTGAAGCTCCTGGCCATTTTCACGGGCCGCCCGGCAGCCCTCACACCCGCAGTTCCATTGCGGGACTCCGCCGCCGGCCCCGGCGCCCAGGACGACGACGCGAAGCATAATACGTCTCCTGGAGGGAACGTCGCGAGGTGGATCTCAGGCCGACACGGATGCCGACAAAGTTCGTGTCTTCCGGAAACCGATCGTGACCGAAAGATCCACCTGCGCAGAAACCACCAACCGCTTACTTGCGGGTGGCGCTCACATACATGTTGATTTCCATGCCACAGGGCACTTCGACGATCTTCGGGGCTTTCCAAGCCATTTTGGCTCTCCATTTTCACGAATTCGGACGTATCCGCCCAACGGTTAAAGTAATGCGAGCGGAAAACTTCGCTAGTGAAATCTTCCCGAGAAAGCCATGTTGCGCCGCGAAAATGATGGTGGAACATCACTTCCCGTGATGCTGCCTTGCGCGTGGCGCATTCGGTCGCGAACCCTGTCCTGATAAAGCAGTTGTGAGTGCAGTGCAGCTTTCAATCCGGTACAGGCCTCCCAATTTGGACTCTCGTGATGCCCAGATACTTCTTCAACACCCGCATCGGCGACGAATTGATCGTGGATCCCGACGGAGAGGACCTGCGTAACCCCGATCGCGCCTGGGAGGTCGCCCGCCAGATGATCCTGGAGGTGGTGAAGTCGGAGGGCGCCCAGCCGGCGCTCATGGAGGCCGTCATCGAGGTGACCGACGACGACGGGGAGATCGTGCTCGAATTCCCCTTCACCGAGGCCCTGCTGGACATCCCGGATCAGTCCGCGACCAGGCATTGAGGCCCCCGCGCGCTCCCCTGTCATTGCGAGGAGCCCTTGCGACGAAGCAATCCAGATTGTCTCCGCGGAGGGATTCTGGATTGCTTCGCTGCGCTCGCAATGACCGGGAATGAGGCACCACCCGGCGCCAAGCCCGCTCTTCCTCCCCGCGAAATCCGCATGGCTTTGCCGCGTTCCCGGCGCTAAAAGACGCCGGTTAAACGGAGCAAACCATGCAAGATCTCTGGCGCCTGTCGGCCGCCGACCTCGCTACCCTCGTCAAATCCAAAAAGGTCTCCGCCAGGGAGGCGGCCAAGGCCGGTCTGGCCCGCCTGGACGCCGTCAATCCCCAGCTCAACGCGGTGATCGACCACCGGCCGGAGGACGTGCTCAAGCAGGCTGATGCCGTCGATGCCGCCATCGCCAGGGGAGACGATCCCGGTGTGCTCGCCGGCGTGCCCGTCACCATCAAGGCCAATGTCGACCAGGAAGGCTTTGCCACCACCAACGGCCTGAAACTCCAGCGCGACCTGATCGCGCGCGAGGACAATCCGGTGGTCGCCAATTTCCGCAAAGCGGGCGCCATCCTGCTTGGCCGCACCAATTGCCCGGCCTTCTCCTATCGCTGGTTCACCACCAATCTGGTCCATGGCGACACCAAGAACCCCCGCGATGCCTCGCTGACCCCGGGCGGCTCGTCCGGCGGCGCCGGCTCGGCGGTCGCGGCCGGCATCGGCCATATCGCCCACGGCACCGACATCGCCGGCTCGATCCGCTATCCCGCCTATGCCTGCGGCGTGCACGGCCTGCGCCCGACGCTCGGCCGCATCCCGGCCTTCAACCCGGCGCTGCCGGAGCGTCCGATCGGGCCGCAGATCATGGCCGTCTCGGGCCCCCTGGCGCGCACGGTCAACGATCTCAGGATCTCGCTCGAAGCCATGTCGGCCCGCGACATCCGCGACCCCTGGTTCGTGCCGGCGCCGCTGGAGGGCCCCGCGCGGCCGAAGCGCGCCGCGCTCTGCCTCAACCCGGACGGGCTTGCGACCAAACCGGAGGTGAAGGCCGCGGTGACCGACGCCGGCAAGCGGCTGGAGCGCGCCGGCTGGACTGTCGAGGTCATCGAGAACACGCCGCCGATGCGCGAGGCGGTCGAGTGGCAGAGAAAACTCTGGCTTGGCGACGGCTATGAGGCGCAGCTGGAGATGGCTGAGCGCGAAGGCGATCCCGGTGCGCTGGCCTGCCTGCGCGGCAATCGCGCCAAGGTCACGCCGATGGACCAGGCGGACTACGCCAAGGCGCTCACGCGCCGCGCCACGCTGACCCGCGACTGGATGCTGTTCTTCGAAAAATATGCCGTGGTGCTCACGCCGGTGTCCGGCGAGTTGCCGTTCCCGGATCATCTCGACCGCAAGGACAACGAATCCTTCGAGCGCGTCTGGGAGGCGCAGATGCCGCAAATCGCGACCCCGTTCATGGGACTGCCGGGCCTGGTGGTCTCCACCGGTCTGGTTGGCAAGGCGCCGGTCGGCGTGCACATCGTGTCCGGCCGCTATCGCGAGGATCTGTGTCTGCTCGCAGGCGAAGCGATCGAGGCGGGCGGCGTGCCGCCGTCGCCGATCGATCCCGTGGGTTAGCGATGTCTGTGATCTACGACTTCAAGGCCAACTCGCTTCTCGGCGAGGAGGTGCCCATGCGCCGTTTCGAAGGGCAGGTGCTCTTGATCGTCAACACCGCGAGCAAATGCGGCTTCACACCGCAATATCGCGGGCTCGAGGATCTCTATCGCGACCTCTCGCCGCGCGGCTTCTCGGTGCTCGGCTTTCCCTGCAACCAGTTCGGCGCGCAGGAGCCGGGGCCGGCGAGCGAGATCCAGTCCTTCTGCTCGACCAACTACGACGTCACCTTTCCCCTGTTCGAGAAGATCGACGTCAACGGCGCCCATGCGCACCCTCTGTATGAGTACCTGAAACGCCAGCAATCCGGCCTGCTGGGCGCCTCCATCAAATGGAATTTCACCAAATTTCTCGTGGACCGTGCCGGCAAGGTGATCGCGCGCTACGCGCCGACCGCACGGCCGGAAGGACTGCGGAATCAAATCGAGACCCTGTTATGAGCGAGACAATCATGAGCGACGAATTTCCGGACCGCCTGTCGGTCGACCCGAACAGCCCCTATTACAACGCGGATATTCTCTCGCGCGACGTCGGCATCCGCTTCAAGGGTGTCGAGAAGACCAATGTCGAGGAGTACTGCATCAGCGAAGGCTGGGTCCGCGTCACCGCCGGCAACGCCAAGGACCGCCACGGCAATCCGCTGACGATCAAGGTGCATGGTCCGGTCGAGCCGTATTTCAGGGATAAGAAATAGTTTCTAAGCGCGCCGTGCTCTCTCCACCCGTCATTGCGAGGAGCGCACACTCTCTCCACGTCATTGCGAGCGACTTGTCCGCCATAGCTCGAAGAGCGACGGCGGAAGCGAAGCAATCCAGAATCTTTCCGCCGTGACAGTCTGGATTGCCTCGTCGCTTCGCTCCTCGCAATGTCGAAAGTAAAAGGCCAACCCCATGTCCGTCCGCATCGTTGACGTCCGCGAGATCACGAAGCCGATCTCTTCGCCGATCCGCAACGCCTATATCGACTTCACCAAGATGACGACGAGCCTCGTCGCCGTCGTCACTGACGTCGTCCGCGACGGCAAGCGCGTCGTCGGCTACGGCTTCAATTCCAACGGCCGCTACGGGCAGGGCGGCCTGATCCGCGAGCGCTTTGCCTCGCGCATCCTGGAGGCCGATCCGAAGTCGCTGCTGAATGCGGCTGGTGACAATCTCGACCCCGACAAGGTCTGGGGCGCGATGATGACCAACGAGAAGCCGGGCGGCCATGGCGAGCGCTCGGTCGCGGTCGGCACCATCGACATGGCGGTGTGGGACGCGGTGGCGAAGATCGCAGGCAAGCCGCTGTTCCGCCTGCTCGCCGAACGGCACGGCGTGAAAGCAAATCCGCGCGTGTTCGTCTACGCCGCCGGCGGCTATTACTATCCCGGCAAGGATCTCTCGATGCTGCGCGGCGAGATGCGCGGCTATCTCGATCGCGGCTACAACGTCGTGAAGATGAAGATCGGCGGCGCGTCGATCGAGGACGACCGCACCCGCATCGAGGCGGTGCTGAAGGAGATCGGCAAGGACGCGCAGCTCGCGGTCGATGCCAACGGCCGCTTCGATCTCGAGACCGGCATCGCCTACGCAAAAATGCTGCGGGACTATCCGCTGTTCTGGTACGAGGAAGTCGGCGATCCCCTCGACTACGCGCTGCAGGCCGCGCTCGCCGAATTCTATCCGGGCCCGATGGCCACGGGCGAAAACCTGTTCAGCCACCAGGACGCGCGCAACCTCATCCGCTACGGCGGCATGCGCCCGGATCGCGACTGGCTGCAATTCGACTGCGCGCTGTCCTATGGCCTCTGCGAATACCAGCGCACGCTGGAGGTCCTGAAAACCTACGGCTGGTCGCCGAGCCGCTGCATCCCCCACGGCGGCCACCAGATGTCCCTCAACATCGCAGCCGGCCTCGGCCTCGGCGGCAACGAGAGCTATCCCGACCTGTTCCAGCCCTACGGCGGCTTCCCGGATGGTGTGCGCGTCGAGAACGGCCACATCACCATGCCCGACCTGCCGGGCATCGGCTTCGAAGGCAAGTTCGATCTCTACAAGGAAATGAAGGCGCTGGCGGAGTAGGATTGGGCTCGACGGCCGCGCCGACACTCTCCGTCATTGCGAGCGCAGCGAAGCAATCCAGAGTCTTTTCGCAGAGGCACGGCTGCAAGCTTCTCGTCTGGTACGAACTGCACGCGACAATGACCGATGCGATTGTACGTGAGAAGCAGATCAAGGGTGGCAGCAGAGCGAAGAAGCTTGCGCTGATCGAGAGCGCCAATCCGGACTGGACGGATCTCTACGAGACGCTGATCTGACGACAGGGGGAGTGGCGGTAGTAGGCGAGAGGGCGCCACTCATCCCGTCATTGCGAGCGTAGCGAAGCAATCCAGAATCTTTCCGCGGAGGCAGTCTGGATTGCTTCGTCGCATGTGCTCCTCGCAATGACGGCGGAGGGACCTTGGTCACTGCACGCCCTCCACCCGTGACAACAACATCGGCTGCAGTGCACCATACATCAGCGTGCGCCACAGCCATTCGATCGGGCCGTATCGGCAGTGGCGCAGCCACCATGCGCTGAACAGCACCTGTCCGACGTAGACGGCGATGCCGATAGCGAGGGCCTGGGTGATGCCGAGCCGTCCGAACAGGCCAAGGCCGTAGCCGTAGAAGATCCAGCCGAAGATGAGCGATTGTGCGACGTAGTTGGTGAATGCCATCCGGCCGAGCGGCGCGGCCCAGCCGAGCAGCCTCTTGCCGCGTCCGAAACTGGCGATGAAGAGGATGGCGGCACCATAGCCCAGCGCCAGCAGGATGTTGCCGAGCGGCTCGATGCCGACGTAAAGCAAGGCCGCGCCGAGACAGATAGCCGGAAGCGCGATGACGAGCAGGCCGCGGGCATTTTGCAGAATGCCGCTCCGCCAGGCCAGCGCTCCGACGAGAAACAGCCCGATCGTGCGCAAGAAGACGAACGCGTGCAGGGACGCGATGAGAGGAATTTCGCGGAGACGAAACGCCAGCACGTCGAGGAAGCCGCCCGTCGCATAGATGCGATTTGCATCCATGACGTCCCGCCAGATCGCGGTCCTGCCGGGAAACAACCCCGCGGGCGGAAAGGCCTGCATGGCCAGATACAGCGCGAGAGACGCCAGCGCGGCGAGCGTCAGCAACCAGCGCGGGCCAAACAGGAACGGCAGCACGATGAATCCCGCCAGTGCATATTCGGTGAGGATATCGCCGTTCCAGATCAGGCACAAATGAATGACGCCGAACACCAGCAGCACAGCGAGCCGCCGCAGGAGCAGGAAAGTGCGGCGCTCGCTGTTCGCGAGCCGGTCGAATTGAATGGCAAGGCCTGCGCCGAACAGCAGCGAGAACAGCGCAAACGCCTTGAGCTCCACGGCCTGCGTCAGGATCGTTTCGACGGCGCGATCAACCGGCGAAGCAAGCGTCCTGGCACCAAGAAACTGCTCGAAGATCGAAATGCGAAATTCCATGACCACGTTGATGGCCATGACGCCGAACAGGGCAATGCCCCGCAGCACGTCGATGGCGTCGATCCGGTCCGAGGGGCTTATTGGCCGAGGAGATGCGGCACCATCGGATGTCATGGAAGAATTCCAATTGTAGCTCGACGATGCGTGGCGCGGGGCGAGATGCCTGCCACACGCTCCGTCATTGCGAGCGCAGCGAAGCAATCCAGAATCTCTCTGTGGAGGCAGTCTGGATTGTTTCTTCGCAAGAGCTCCTCGCAATGACGATGTGGCGAAAGTCTGCCATCCCTTACGAAATTTCGCTCCTCACACGCGTTGCAGCAGCGGCCGCAAGCTGCGGATGTCGGTCACAGCCTCAATCTCATACACCGACTTGATCAACCGCTCGGCCTTCTCGCCGCCGACCACTGGGGCAATCAGATCGCGCGCCTTGTCGATGACCTCGTCGCGCGTCATCGGGTTGCGCGGCGTGCCGCGCACGGCGGTGACGCGCTCGGAGAGGCGGCTTCCATCAGTGAGCTCTATCTCGACGACGGCGACGCGCACCGGCAATAGTTTGGCCAGCTCCTCGTCGCGCACCAAATTCACCTTGGCGCGCTCCTTCAAAACCGCCGCGTCCTGCAAGCGCGGCTTGTCGTGCGCGGCGTGGAACGAGGCGGTCTTGTCGAGCAGCATCACGGCGACCATGTGCTGGAGACAGATGTCGGGGATGTCGCGGTTGTCCACGACCTCGGCGACCGACGGCGCAAGACGTACGGTGACGCGCTTGACCTCTCCGGCCTCGAACGCCTGCTTGCTGCGGATGGCGTAGACCGCATCGAGCGGTCCCTGGATCGGTGAACCCACCGTCCATTTCTTGATGTCGGTGCCTGCGATCTCGTAACGCTCGCCAAGCTTCTCCACGAGTTTTCCGGTCGCTGCCTTCGGCGCATAGGCCAGGAAGTAATTGTCTGGCCCTGAGAACACGTCGTCGACGCCGTTCCAGTCCGAACGCACCAGCAGTGCCGACGTCACGCCGTTTCGGGCCGGCATGCCGGCGAACACAAACCCCTTCTCGATATGGTCGACGTCGCGCCGCCACACGATGAAGCCGGAGGATTGCTGCGCGGCATAGTCGAGCACCCAGCGCATCCGGTGCGCGTCGAAGCCGGCGACGCTAGCCGCCGCAGCGGAAGCGCAGAACGTACCGGAAATGCTGTGCGTGCTCAGCACGCTTTCATAGCTGAAATCGGCCCCGCCCATCGCCATCACCACGCGCGTGCCGACGTCATAGCCGAGCGTCACCGCACGCAGAAAATGGGCGCCGTCGATTCCGAGGTGTTCGCCGAGCGCAAGTGCCGCGGGCACAGTCGAACTGCCGGGATGCGAGCGCGACGGGCTGTGCGAATCGTCGGTCTCGTCGGCATGCGCCATAACGCCGTTGGCAAGCGCAGCTTCGACTGGCGACGCGGTGAGCGATGTGCCGGCAATGGTCGATGTCCCCTGCGCAGCATTGGCGCGAATGTAGCGCTGCGCCGCCTGACCGGGCGGCAGCTCCGATCCTGATATCATCGACGCCAGCGTGTCGAGGATGTGGTGCTTTGCTTGTTCGACGACTTCGGGCGGCAGCGCGCGGGTTTTCGCAGCGCTCATGTAGTCGCACAGCGCCGTCATTTCTGGCCCGGAGCCAGATCCCTCCGCGAAACTGCGCGCGGGCGAAAGCGAGAGGCCGGTTGCCGCCGCTGCGGTCAGGCTGAGAAAGTCGCGTCGTTTCATGGTGTCCCGTCTTTGGTGCAGGAACTGATGAAACGGATAGCGCCTGGGATAGCGGTATGTCCAGTAGCCGCCGCGCTCCGCTGTCATGCCCCGCGCAGGCGGGGCATCCAGTACGCCGCGGCGGATGTGGTCAGAGCGAGTTTCTCCAACGCCGGCCTCTGGAATACTGGATCGTCCGCCTTCGCGGACGATGACACCGCAATTGTCCCTACGACAGCCGCATGTCCAGCAGCCTGCGCCCCTCGCCCTTCAGCAGCTTCTTCACCGCGCTCGACGCCACGACCTCGCCGTCATTGGCGTAGGCTTCGTGGTTCTTCTCGATGTCGTCGAGGCGGTAGAGGTAGTTGACCATCACGCCGGCGGACTCGCGCGCGCCTTTCGGCGAGAGGTCGCCGAGCCAGTTGATGCGCTCGAGCCGTGCGCCGTTGCCGAGATGGAAGCGGGCGACGGAATCGATCAGCTTGCCCTTCGGCGTGCGCGCTTTCAGGAAGTAATAGGCCGCGAGCGGCTCGATCACGGTGCGGAGCAGCGTCGTCGTCTCGGGGTTCTCGAACCATTTGGGATCGTCGAGGCGCTTCAGCACCTCGCGGTCCTCGTCCGAGAGCGGCAGGTCCCTGTCCTGCTTCACCCATTGCATGAAGCCCGGCACCGGCGACAGCGTCACGAAGGTGTCGAGTTTTGGCGTCTCGCGGCGCAGCTCTTCGACCACCTGTTTGATCAGGAAGCTGCCGAAGGAGATGCCGCCAAGCCCGCGCTGGGTGTTGGAGATCGAATAGAACACCGCGGTGCGCGCACGCTCGATCGGCAGATGCTGGCGGTCGACCGCCAGCAGCGGCGCGATCGCACCGGGGATCGTCTCGGTCAGCGCCACCTCGACGAAGATCAGGGGCTCGTCAACCATGGCGGGATGGAAGAAGGCGTAGCAGCGCCGGTCGACCGGATCGATGCGGCGGCGCAGGTCGTCCCAGTCGCTGATCTCGTGCACGGCTTCGTAACGGATGATCTTTTCGAGGATGTTGGCCGGGGTCGACCAGTCAATCCGGCGCAGCACGAGAAACCCCCTGTTGAACCACGACGAGAGAAGGTGCGAGACGTCGCGATCGAGCGCGGCGAGATCGGTGTGACCGTTCATCATGCCGAGCAGATCGGCGCGCATGTTGACGAGATCGCCGGTGCCGCCCGGCGCGCGGTTGAGGCGGCGGATCAGCTCCTGCCGGCGCGGCTCGGAGGCGAAATGCAGCGAGCTCGCGTCTTCGTCACTGGGACTGGCGCGCCATTTTTCGATCGCCTTGGACAGGCGTTCGCGATCGGGGCCGAAATCGCGCACCAGGGCTTCGAAGAAGGCGCGGCGTCCTGCCGCATCCAACTCCTGGTAGATGTCGAGCACCTCACGCGCCATGGCGGTGCCCGAAGCTTCGCCACGACCGGACAGCAGCGCACCGCAGAGCTCGATCAGCCCGTCGGCATCGTGCTTGGCGTCGGCGGAATCCCCGCGGCGCAGCAGCGTGCGGCCGCGATCGGAGATGGTGGCGAGCAGGTCTGAGAAGAAGGCGTTGGCCATCTGGTCGTTTCGATTCCGGTTTGTGCGCTGCGGAAGCTTACACGGGATTTAGGCGGAAGCCGATCACAATCAAGCAGGGGAATTTTGTATCTTTCGTGGTGCCATGCGCCACCAGGAAAGCTGTCATGCCCCGCGAGGCCGAGAGTGCCACCAAAGCTGTCATGCCCCGGCTTGACCGGGGCATCCAGTACGCCGCGGCCTCTCGGCTCAATCACGGCCGTCTCTGGAATACTGGGTCGCCCGGTCAAGCCGGGCGACGACACCGTGACTATTTCCCCGCAAACTCCGTCGGCGTCCGCCCAGTCACCTGACGGAATGCTGCCGAAAACGCCGGCACGCTGGCATAGCCGAGCTGGGTGGCGAGCTGCTTCACCGACACATTGGGGTCGGTCGACAGCCGCTGGATCGCTGCCGCAACCCTTGCGCGCTGGCACCAGCTCTTGAAGCTCAATTGCGTCTCGGTCGAAAACAGCCGCGACAACGTACGCGCGGAGGTTCCGACCTCACGCGCCAGCGTGTCGATGTCGTGCAGGCCGGTGGGATCGTCGAGCACGATCATCGCGGCGCGCCGGCAGCGCGGCTCATGCGGCAGCGGCACGAAGGTCGCGGAATCCTCCGCCTGGTGCAATTCCAGCATCACCAGGCGGACCAGCAGCTCGGTGCGCTCCTCGGTGTTGCGCGCGTCGAACAGCGCGAGGATCGCCTGGTTGAGCAGCGGCGATACCCGCACCACGAATTCCTTGGTCAGCCCCTCATAGCGTTGTTCGCGCTTGAGCCAGGGCAGGTCGAAATACAGCGTGCGCATCTCGATGTCGGCGAGCAGGTCGAGGGCATGCTCGAGCCCGGCCGGCACCCAGACGGCGCGGTCCGGCGGCACCAGCCAGCGCCCCGCGGGCGTCGTCACCTGCATCGTGCCCTTGGCGGCATAGATCAGCTGCGCCTCGCGGTGCATGTGCAGATCGATCCGCATGCCCTTGGGATAGTCGCGGGCGACGAGGTGCACACCCGCTGGCGAGCGATGGTTGCTCCGGACCTCCCGCAGGATTGGCGTTTCCAAGACAGTCATTGGCAGCATCCCGTCATGGCTCCGACATATAACCCATTTCGGAGCAGGAGAGGATTCGGAATGAATAGTCCCAGCCGGGTGATCAGTTTCGTCAACGCAGGCCATTTCATCGACCATTATGCGATGCTGATTTTCGCCGCCGCCGTGATCATCATGGGGCCGGCGCTCGGCATGGCCTATTCGGAACTTCTGCCCTATGCGACGCCGGGCTTCGTCGCCTTCGGCGCCGGCTCGCTGCTCACCGGCTGGCTCGGGGACCGCTGGAGCCGCCGCCACATGATGCTGATCTTCTTCGTCGGCATCGGTGCTTCCATGATCTCGGTCGGCTTCGTGCAGACCCCGGCACAGCTCGGCGCGGCGCTGTTCGCGATCGGCATTTTTGCCTCGATCTATCACCCCGTCGGCACCGCGATGATCGTGTCCTATGCCGACCGGCTCGGCCGCGAGATGGGGATCAACGGCGTCTGGGGCAATCTCGGCGTTGCCTCCTCCGCGCTGGTGACCGGCGTGATCGGCCAGTATCTCGGCTGGCGTTTTGCCTTCATCGTGCCCGGTGTCGTCACCATCCTGATCGGCATCGCCTTTGCGATGATGGTCGTGCATGAGGACCGCAAGGGCTCGAAGCAGGCGGCAGCTCAAGCGCGCGTGGCGAAGAAAGACATGTGGCGCGTGATCCTGTCGCTGCTGATCGTCGTGATCGCGATCTCGACGACGTTCAACGCGGTTACCGTCGCGCTGCCGAAGCTGTTTGCCGAGCGGCTCGCGGATTTGACAAAAAGCCCGGCGCTGCTCGGCGTCATCGCGGCCTGCGTCTACGTGTTCGGCGCGATGACCCAGTACACGATCGGCCGGCTGCTCGACCGCTACTCGCTGAAGACGGTGGCGCTGCCGCTGTCCTTCATGCTGGCGCCGTTCCTGTATCTCGCCGCGAACCTGTCCAATCTGCCGCTGATCCTGGTCTCGATCGGCATCGTCATGGGCGCGTTCGGGCAGGTCACGGTGAACGATGCCATGGTCGGCAAATACACCAGCGAGGAATGGCGCTCGCGCGCCTATGCCGTGCGCTATTTCATCGGCTTCACCGCCGCGGGCGCCTCCGTCGGCCTGGTCGCCTGGCTCTATGAGCAGGGCGGCTTCGTCACCATGCTGCACGCCTTCGCTGCCCTGTGCCTGCTCGCGATCGCCGCCGCGATCATCCTGCCGCGCGAGATCAGGACGCCGCAGCCGGCGTGAGGGATTGCCGAGAGACGGGCGCCTCTCGCCCCATCGTCATTGCGAGCGTAGCGAAGCAATCCAGAATCTTTCCGCGGAGGGACTCTGGATTGCTTCGCTGCGCTCGCAATGACGGGGGATGGACCGGCGCATCGTGCACCCCGCCCACAATGCCATTCTGCCGGTGTTTTGCCCGACGGGTCAAAGCACCGGAACGCTCAAATGCCATCAACGCCGTTCTACTGTGCATGGGGTTGTTTTCGACTTTTTTGTTTGTCGGCAGCCCGCCTCCGCGGAAAAACTACGGTTTCACCTCGGCCGCCGTCTTTGCCTTCGGCGCCTTCTTCGACGTGCGCCAGTTCTCGAAGCGCTGCACCACCACGAAGAAGGCCGGCACGAACAGCACCGCAAGGCAGGTCGAGGCCAGCATGCCCGAGAACACGGTGATGCCGATCGACTTGCGCGCGCTGGCGCCGGCGCCGGTCGCGATCACCAGCGGCACCACGCCGAGGATGAAGGCGAACGACGTCATCAGGATCGGCCGGAAGCGGGCGCGCGCCGCCTCGATCGCGGATTCCAGCACCGGCTTGCCGTCGCGGTTATGCAGCTCGAGCCCGACCTCGACGATCAGGATCGCGTTCTTGGCCGACAGCGCGATCAGCAGGATCAGGCCGATCTGGCAATAGAGGTTGTTGTCGATCTTCAAGGCGTTGAGGACGAGCATGGGCCCGATCAGCGATAGCGGCACCGCGAGGATCACCGAGATCGGCGCGTACCAGCTCTCGTACTGGCCGGCGAGCACGAGATAGACCAGCAGCATGGCAAGGCCAAACACCCAGTAGATCTGGTTCGAGACGGCCTTCTCCTGATAGGACATCGCGGTCCACTCATAGCCCGTGCCCGGCGGCAGCGTCTTGTCCGCGATCTCCTCCATCAGCTTCAGCGACTGGCCGGACGAGTAGCCCTGCGCCGGCAGGCCGACGATGGTCGAGGAAGGGTAGAGGTTGTAGAGGCTGATCAGCGACGGACCGGTGGCCGGCGTGATCGTGGCGACGGTGCCGATCGGGATCATGTCGCCGTTCGAGTTGCGTACCTGCATGTTGGCGATGTCGCGCTCGGTGACGCGGAATGCCGGATCGGCCTGGGTATAGACCTGGAACACGCGTCCGAACTTGTTGAACTGATTGACGTAGGACGAGCCGAGATAGGTCGACAGCGCCGCGAACACCTGATCGGTGGTGACGTGCAGCGTCTGGGTCTTGATGCGGTCGATCTCGACGTTGAACTGCGGCACCGACGAGCGGAACGAAGACGATACGCGCTGCAGCGCGCTCTGGCTCTGGGCGTTGGAAACCATCGCGCCGGTGATGGCCTGGAGCTTTGCAAAATCGCTGTTGCCGTCGCGCAGCTCGACCTGCATCGAGAAGCCGGCCGCGTTGCCGATGCCCTGGATCGGCGGCGGCGGCAACACCAGGGTGCGTGCCTCCATGATGGTCGCGAGCTTGTCGTTCAGCCCGTAGACCAGCGAACGCAGATCTTCGCCGGGCCCTTTGCGCGCCGACCAGTCCTTCAGGATGATGTAGGCGACGCCGGCATTGGCGAGGCTGGCGCTGTTGTCGAGCGCGGAGATGCCGGCGATGGTGATGACCTGCTGGACACCAGGCGTGTCCTTGATCAGCTCGCTCGCTCTGTCGAGCACCGTCTGGGTCCGCTCCAGCGCGGCGCCGTCGGGCAGTTGCACGGCGGCGATCAAATAGCCCTGGTCCTCGATCGGCAGGAAGCCGGTCGGCACCCGCGACAGGCCGTAGCCGCCGATCCCGATCAGCACCAGTGCGAATGCGACCGAGATCGTGCTGTTCCTGCACAGCACGCCGATGAGGCGCGTGTAGCCCCGCTCGACACGGTTATAGACGGCGTTGAAGCCGCGGTAGAAGAAGTTGCGCTGCTCCGGCGGCACCGTGGGCCGCAGCCAGAGCGCGCATTGCGTCGGCTTCAGCGTGGCCGCGTTGATGGCGGATAGCAGCGCGGTCGCCGCGATCACCAGCGCGAATTGCGAATAGATGCGCCCGGTGAGGCCGGCGAGGAACGAGGCCGGCAGGAACACCGAGATCAGCACCAGGGTGATGCCGACGATCGGCGCGAACAGCTGGTCCATTGCCCTGATCGCGGCGTCGTGGCCGTTCATGCCCTGCTCGATGTTGTGCGCGGCGCCTTCGACCACGACGATGGCATCGTCGACGACGATGCCGATCGCGAGCACGATCGCGAACAGCGTCGACATGTTGATGGTGAAGCCGAGCGCCGCCATCGCCGCGAACGCGCCGATGATGGTGACGGGCACGGTGGTCGCCGGCACCAGCATTGCGCGCCAGTCCTGCAAGAACACCAGGATCACGACCAGCACCAGCAGGCCGGCCTCGATCAGCGTCATGTAGACCTCGTGCACCGAGGCTTCGACGAATTTGGTGGTGTCGAACGGCGTGTCGTATTTGATGCCTTCGGGGAATCGCTTTGCAAGCTCCGCCATCTTCTTCTCGACGGCCTGCTCGACCTGGAGCGCGTTGGCGCCCGGCGACTGGAACACGCCGATGCCGGTGGCCGGCTGATTGTTCAGCGAGAAGATCTGGCTGTAGGTCTGCGCGCCCAATTCGACCCAGCCGACGTCGCGCACGCGCGTGACGTCGCCACTGGTGCCGGTCTTGACGATGATGTTCTCGAACTGGGTGGTGTCGTCGAGCCGGCCGTTGACGTTGAGCGTGTACTGGAACGCCTGTCCCGGCGGCGTCGGCGGCGCGCCGACCTGGCCGGCCGAGACCTGCTGGCTCTGCTGCTGGATCGCCGTGACGACGTCCGACGGCATCAGTCCGCGGACCTGGAGCTTGTTCGGATCGAGCCACACCCGCATCGAATACTGGCCGGCGCCGAACACCGTGACGTTGCCGACGCCGGGCAGGCGCGAAAGCTCGTCGCGGATGTTGATGGTGGCGTAGTTGCTCAGATAAAGGCTGTCGAACGTCTTGTCCGGCGAGGTCAGCGTCACGAACAGCAGGATCGAGGTCGACTTCTTCTGGACGGTGACGCCCTGGTTCTGCACGGAGGATGGCAGTTGCGACAGCGCGCTGGAGACGCGGTTCTGCACCAGCACCTGTGCGAAGTTGAGGTCGGTGCCGATCTTGAAGGTCACGGTCAGCGTATAGGTGCCGTCGGAGCCGCTGTAGGACTGCATGTAGAGCATGTCCTCGACGCCGTTGACCTGCTGCTCGATCGGCAGCGCGACGGTGTCGATCACGGTCTTGGCGCTGGCGCCCGGATAGCGCGTGGTGACCTGCACCGTCGGCGGCACCACGTCGGGATATTGCGCGACCGCGAGGTTGAACAGCGCGACGCCGCCGATCAGGATCATCAGAAGCGCGATGACGTTCGAGAGGACCGGCCGCTCGATGAAGAATTTCGAGATCATGGCTGGCGCCCCCTCACTTGGCAGACGCCTGCGGCTGCTCGATCTTCGTCAGTTGCGGATCGATCTTCTGACCCGGGATCACGCGCAGCAGCCCCGCGATCACCACGCGGTCGTCCGGCTTCAAGCCGCTTTCGATCACGCGCAGGCCGTTGTCGACCTGACCGATCTGCACCTTGCGCTGCTCGACAATGTTGTCGCTATTGACCACCAGGAGATAGCGGCCGCCCTGGTCGCTGCCGAGCGCGGTGTCGGGGACGAGGAGGGCGTTCTTGTCCTGGTCGAAGGGCACCCGGACCCGGACGAAATAGCCGGGCAGCAGCGCTCGCTTGTCGTTGGGCAAGACGCCGCGTACCGCGAGCGTGCCCGTTGATGTATTGAGGGTCGGCGAGACGTAGTCGAGGTGGCCTTCATGCGGATAGCCGGTCTCGGTCTGGAGGCCCACCTGGATCGGCAACTGTTTGAGGTCGGCCACGGTCAGCCCGCGACGGGCCGCTTCGGCGCGGATGCGAAGGACGTCCTGCTCACTGACCGTGAAGTTCACCCAGATCGGATCCAGCGCGACGATGGTTGCGAGCTGGGTCGGGGAGGAGACGCCGACGAGCTCGCCGATCGAGACCAGGTGCGCGCTGACGATGCCGTCGAACGGCGCGCTCACCTTGGTGTAGCCGTAATTGACCTCGGCGAGCCTCGTATTGACCTGGGCCTGCTGGAGACTGGCCTGGGCGTTGTCGCGGGTGGATGTCGAGGTGTCGAGCGTCGCCTGCGAGACAGCCTGGCGCTGCACGAGGTCGACCTGCCGCTTGAAATCGGCCTCGGCCTGCTTGAGCGTGGCCTGCGCACCGACCTCGGCCGCCTGCGCCTGCTCGAGCTTGAGCTTGTAGGTCTCAGGCTCGATTAAGAAAAGCTGGGTGCCCTGCTTGACGAAGCTGCCGTCCTGATAGTCGATCGATTGCAGGAAGCCCTGCACGCGCGCCACCAGATCGACGCTCTTGACCGGCGCGGTGTTGCCGGTGGCTTCGACATAGCGCGTCACGGCCCGCTGTACCGGCGTGGCGACGTCCACCTTCGGCGGCGGCGGCGCCACGAACGTGTTCTTGTCCTCGCAGCCGGCGAGCGCCACCACGGCCGCCGCGGCAACGAGTGCCCGCCCGACATGTCTCCACGCTCCGTTCCGTTGTGCGAGATCAGCGGGATTCGCGCAGGTCATTCGGTGGCCCCCGATTATTGTCTGTCGGTGTGGCAGGCTACCAACAAATGCCCGGCCGTGGAACACCATAGCCATGGCGGTCACCAGCCTTACACTGTAAACGGCGCAGTGGCCTTTGACAGGTTTGTCATGGCAAACCGCTCTTCATCGGGTGCATGATCGACCAGAATTGTGTCAAAGGCCGAGTGACGGAAACGAAACGGTCGAGAAGCAGAGAAGAAAAGGTGAGGAGAACATGACATGCCCACGTCGCTCCAGGCGGCCCTTGCCGGCCTCGTTTTCGCAGCGGCAGTCGCCATGCCCGCGCTAGCCGATGGCCTGAAGGACGAGATCGCGCCGACCGGCAAGCTGCGGGTCGCGATCGCGATCAGCCCGGCGGGCGGCGCGTTCTGGTCGACCAAGACCGAAGCCGGCTATGCCGGCGTGCCGGTCGACCTCGGCAAGGAGATGGCCGGCCAGCTCGGCGTACCCGTCGAATATGTCGTGCACCAGAATTCCGGGCAGATCACCGACGCGGCGTCGAAGGGGACCTGGGACGTCACCTGGCTGCCAAAAGATCCCGAGCGCGAGACCAAAATGATGTTCGGCCCGATCTACGAGGTCGCGGATGCCACCTACATCGTCAAGCCCGGCTCAGCCATCACCAACTTCGCCAGCCTCGATCAACCCGGCATCAAGGTCGCGGCCGTCAACGCCACCACGACCATGCGCGGCGCGATCGCGCATCTGAAGAATGCGAAAGCCACGGGCTATCAGACCTATGACGAGATCTTCGGCCTCCTGAAGAGCGGCGAGATCGACGCCTTCGCGCTGTCGCGCGACCAGCTCAACAAGATGGCGCAGAAGATCCCGGGCACGAAGGTGCTGGACGAGACCTTCAAGAAAACGGTGACGGCGGTGGCCGTGCCGCTCGGTCACAGCCAAGCGCTGGCGTTCGTCACCAAGTTCATGAACGAGGCGGTGACGAACGGCGCCTTGCGCAAGGCCTATGACAACAATGGCCTGAAGGACACGCCGATCCGGACGGAGTAGCGGCAGCGGCTCCATGGCAAGCGAGATTCAGATCCGCGCTTTCTTGCTGGCCGATGCGGCCGCCGTGCGCGAGCTGTTCATCCAGGTCAATCGCCTGTTGGCGCCGGTGCATTTGGCGGAGGCGTTTGAAGGATACATCACCCGCTCCCTCGCGGAGGAGATAGATCGTCTCGCCGATTATTATTCGGGTCGGAGCGGCGGTTTCTGGGTCGCCGTCGATGACGATGAAATCGTCGGCATGTTTGGACTGGAGGCCTCTGGCGAACGCGCGATGGAGTTACGGCGCATGTACGTTGCTCCCGGCGCGCGGCGCCGGGGTATCGCGCGAAAGATGCTGGCGTTTGCGGAAGAGGAGTGCCGCCGCCGCAATCGTCCGCAATTGCAGCTGAGCACGTCCGAGCTTCAGCAGGATGCGCTGGCGCTGTATCGAAACGCAGGATACGAGAAGGTGCGCGAGGAGATCGCCGATGCCGCCAGCAACAAGACATTGGGCGGCGGCATTCGTCGCTACCATTTCACCAAGCGGCTCTGACGGCCATTCCAGGCTCTTCGCCTGCTGTTACGACTGGCCTCACGGCTCCGCGGTGCGAATGCCTGCGGGGCTCACCTGCAGCTTGAGTGTGGACGTCCTGGTCAGCGCCTTGCCGTCGAACGAGAACGCGATCAGCTCGTTCTCGACCATGCACTGCGCCACGACATGTTTTGAGTCCTTTGACCACACCATGCCCTGACACCAATGGCCGATCTTGGCCTCCGCCACCGGCGTGAGGTCGGTGCCCGAGATCTTGTAGACTTTGAGCAGGCCGAAATCGTTGAAGAAGGGCGAGGCCGATGGCTTGTTCGAGCCGTTCATGACGGTGACGGCGACATGGCTGCCGTCCGGCGACATCTTCACGGCCTCAGGTGTCTGTCCAACGGTAACCGTCGTGACGACGCGGATCGGCTTGGCGGTCATGTCGATCAGACTGATCGTGTCACTGTCGCCGCTGCTGGCACCGACATTGCCGACGACGGCCACCGCGCTGCCGGTGAGGTCGATGTCGTAGGGGCGGATGCCGGCGGAGAGGTCGCGCTTGGTGTATTCGACCTTGGTCCCGTCCACGCTCAGAAGCGAGATCTTGCTGTCGCCGTCGCGGGTGACCAGCGCGGTGGCTCCGTCGCGGGAGAACACTACATGGCTGGGGCCGGACTTGGCATCGCCGAGTTGAATCTTCCCGCCTGCGGTCAGCGTATTGCCGCTGATCGCGAAGACCGAGACGGTGCCTTCGCTGCGGTTGGCAACCAGCGCCAGCGTGCCGGCACGGTTGATCGAGACGCCGGCGGCGCCTGGGCCGGCCTGCAATGTCGCGAGCACCTTTGGCGGGGTGGATTTGAGGTCGATCACCGAGAGCTTGTCGTCGGGGACCGTCTTGGTCGTGTCCGCGGGATCGAGCTTCATCGCACCCGTGACCAGCGCAAGCGAGCCGTCCGGCGCAATCGCGACGCTCGGCGGCGGCCCGACTACGCTGGCGGGTGCCGGGACCTCGCCCAAAAGCTTCAGCGCGCCATCGGCGAGATCGATGACGCTGACCGTGTCCGGCAGCGGCTGCTTGCGCACCACGGCATTGCCGTTCTCCAGCATCATCTTGCCGTCATTGGCGGTGACGACGATCTCGGCATGAGCGGCGAAATTTGCAAAGCCGGCAAAGGACGTTGCGACCAGAGCCGACGCGACATCGCGCGTGCGCCTGTGAACAGCGGCTTTCATGTTTCCCCCTGAGACTTTGTTCTTGTCCGGCAAAGCTAAATGCAACCGGGGGCATTGCGCAACAATCTGAACGCGATCATTTTTGCCTTCGCCCTTGGAATAAAACGGCAAGACGCGCTTCGGTACGGCCGAAGCGGGTGGCTGCATAAAAAATTATGCCTCGACCACTGCGCAAAGTGTCTCGTGCGTCAAACTGACACGGCTCTGTCACTCGCGATGTTTAGAACATTTCTGATCGTAAACATCCTCATTTCCGGGGCGTCAAAAAAAATGAAATCGAGACTACTGACGACGGCTGCGATTGTCGCGGCCGCGAGCGCGCTCGCGTGCACTCTTCCCGTCCTTGCGGACGACTTCGGCCGTGACCGCGATCACGGGCATGATCAAGGTCGCGACAACGATCACGACCGTGATCATCACCGTCATCCGCATGACATCCACACCGAGACGCCGATCAAGCATCTCGTGATCATCTTCAACGAGAACCGCTCGTTCGATCATTACTTCGCGACCTATCCGAACGCGGCCAATCCGTCGGGCTCGATCCCCTTCGTGCCGAAGCCGCATACGCCGAAGGTCAACAATCTCGCCAACGCGCATTTGCTGGTGAACAATCCGAACAACAGCGCGGCCAACGGCACCGGCGCGACGGATCCGTTCCGCCTCGACCGCACTCAGGCCAACACGCGCTCGCAGAACCACTCCTACACGCCCGAGCAACAGGCCGTGGACAACGGCAAGGAAGACCTGTTTCCGAAATTCACCGGCCGCGGCACCGCCGGCGGCGCCGGTGCGTTCGGCACCAACGGTCAGGTCATGGGCTATTTCGACGGCAACACCACCACCGCCTTCTGGAACTACGCCCAGCACTTCGCCATGAGCGACAATGCCTGGACCGACACTTTCGGTCCGTCGACGCAGGGCGCGCTCGCGGTGATTTCCGGCCAGACCAATGGCGCGCAGAACATCGTCGGCACCTCGGCGTCGATCGCCGACGGCCAGGGCGGCCTGACGCTGATCGGCGACACCGACCCGGCCTACGATTCCTGCTCGAGCACGAGCAGCACCGTGCTGATGACAGGCAAGAACATCGGCGACCTGCTCAACGACGAGCGCATCAGCTGGGGCAGCTTCATGGGCGGCTTTGACCTGACGCTCAAGAATGCCAACGGCACCACCGGCTGCGCGCGCACCACGTTCTCCAGCAACGTGAACGGCACGATCGTGGACTACAGCCCGCACCACGCCTGGTTCCAGTACTACAAGTCGACCGCCAACCCGACCCATGCGCGGCCGAGTTCGGTCGATGCGATCGGCCACACCTACGAGAAGGGCGGCAAGACCGTCGATCCGGCCAACCACGCCTACGACCTCGAGGACTTCTACGCCGCCGTGAAGGCCGGCAATTTCCCGGCCGTCTCCTACATCAAGATGTCGGCCTACCAGGACGGTCACGCCGGCAACTCCGATCCGCTCGACGAGCAGGTCGGCAATGTCGAGCTGATCAACTTCCTCCAGAAGCAGCCGGAGTGGCGCGAAACCGCGGTCATCATCACCTATGACGACTCCGACGGCTGGTACGACCACCAGTACGTTGCGCCGAAGACCGCCTCTTACGATCCGACCGCCGATCAGGTCAACGGTCCGGGCCTGTGCGGCCTCGGCCCGCAGAAGCAGCCGGCACCGAAGGGTCTCTCCGGCAAGCCGGTGAACGGCCGCTGCGGTCCCGGCACGCGCATTCCGTTCATCGTGGTCTCGCCCTACGCCAGGACCAACCACGTGAGCAGCACCTACATCTCGCAGGCGTCCGTGGTGCGGTTCATCGAGGACAACTGGCTGCGCGGCCAGCGTATCGGTGGCGGCTCGTTCGACGCCAGCTCCGGCTCGATCATGGACCTGTTCGACTTCGATCAGGATCACAGCCATGACTACCGGACCGACGCGCTGTTCCTCGATCCGACCTCCGGCACGGCGATCACCAGCCCGCCGGACGAGCACCACCACCACTAGTCCAACGGGACGCTTGATGAACAGCCGCACCATGTGGCTCCTCGGCGCCGGCCTGCTTTGTCTGGCCGGCGCCGTCTTTGCGGCCGGGACGCAGGGACTTGCGGAGACGAGCCAGCTCGGCGCGAACCCGAATCCGGTTCGCCCCATGCGCCCGCCCGTCGCGCCATTGTCCGCGATGGCGCAGCTCGGCAAGGAGATCTTCTACGACGCCTCTCTGTCGTCGTCCGGCGCGCTGTCCTGCGCATCCTGCCACAGCCCGGATCACGCCTACGGCCCGCCCAACGACGGGCCGGTGATGCTCGGCGGCGCCGCCCTGTCGCGGCAAGGCGCGCGCGCGGTGCCGTCGCTGACCTATCTCGATCGCCACCCCAATTTCAGCATCGGCCCCGACAAGGGCGACGACGACAACGTCATCGATCTCGCGCAGATGGCTGCAATCGGCCAGCAGGCTGCGCGGACGACGAAGACGGCCGGCGGCAGCGGCGCATCGGCGAACATCGTGCCGCAAGGCGGCCTGTTCTGGGACGGCCGCGCCGACACGCTCCAGGACCAGGCGCTGTTCCCGCTGCTCGACCCCAACGAGATGGACGGCGGCAGTGCCGAGATCGTCGCGGACAAGCTGCGCCGTGCGCCTTACGCCAATCGCTTCGTCGAGCTGTTCGGCGCCGGCGTGCTCGGAAATCAGCGACTCCTGATCGCGGAGGCGATGTTCGCGGTTGCGCGCTATCAGGTGGAGGAAGTCAGCTTCCATCCCTACACCAGCAAGTACGACTACTGGCTCGAGGGCAAGGCGCGGCTGTCCGAAAGCGAGCTGCGCGGCCTGCAGATGTTCAACGACCCCGACAAGGCCAATTGCGCCGGCTGTCACACCTCGGCGCCGACCCGCGACGGCCTGCCGCCGCTGTTCACCGACCACCAATACGAGGCGCTCGGCGCGCCGCGCAATGCCGCGCTCGCCGGCAACCGCGATCCCAACCATTTCGATCTCGGCGTCTGCGGCCCGCAGCGCACCGACATTCCCGAGCAGACGCAATATTGCGGCATGTTCCTGACGCCGACGCTGCGCAACACGGCGACGCGCCACGCCTTCTTCCATAACGGCGTCTTCAGTACCCTCGAGCAGGTCCTGGATTTCTACAATTTTCGCGACACCAATCCGGAAAAGGTTTTTCCGCGCGGCGCCGACGGCGCGGTGCGGAAATACGACGACCTGCCGCAAAAATATCATGCCAATGTCGACGTCACCGATCCGCCCTTCGATCGCCACCCCGGCGACAAGCCGGCAATGACGGAGCAGGACGAAGCCGACATCATCGCGTTTCTGAAGACACTGACGGACGGCTACAAGCCGGAGAATTAGAGTGCCGACGAATTAGAGTGTCGACGCATGATTCCGGGATGCGGATGCGGCGAAAAAGTCAGTCATCGCCTGCATGAACACTCCTGCCGCCGTGTCGGATCGCGTGGCCGTATTCAAAAGAACTCAAGCGAAGGAAAGTGATTGACCAGTCTGTCCCAGAGCGAGGACGGCGGCCGTGGCTGCCTTTTGGCATCCTGGAGGGACAGGCACCGCGGTGCCAGTCTCATTCCATAATAGAGGTTCGCTCCAGAGAGGCTCTGACCGCCCTGTATGCTGACAGTCGGATCGAAATTATTCCTTATCAAGTCCGTCGTTTGCTCCACGGAGCCTGCCGCTGAATTGTCATAGGCCGCGACGTATTTCGTCGACGCCTTGAGAACCCGCTGTCCCTGGCAAACGTATTCCCCGTTTTCCAGATAACGTTTCACTTCCCGATCGCAGGACTCGCGGCGGAACAGCTCCTCCGCGATGATTGATAGATCTTCAAGTGAGATTTCCAACACCTGAACGTCATCAAGCTCGAGCTTTACAGCTTCTGCCAATTTTGCATCGGTATGTGACTGAATCGAACGCACGACTTTTGAGTCGAGCGAATACTGTGTCTTTCGTAGCTCCGAAGTGACCTGGGTCGCTGAAGATGAAGTACGAGTGACGCCGACCAGCCGATCCGGCGAGACTTCGCACAGCATGTCGTAATCCTGGCCGTTCGGAGAGACATGATAGATGGAGCCTGGAGCGCGCAGGAGGACCGGTGGCGTTATCGGGTGAAAGCCGATAGCGGTGATTGCTTCGTTGAGCTTATTTGGGGGCGTGCGTAGATGTATCGCGGCCACGGATGCCAGTGGTGCGATGCTCACGATCGCGACTAATGCCCCCCACTTGACCAATGGGCGCATTGGAATTCTCCGCCGATTATCCGCAACAATAGTGTCCGCAGGGGCGCGCGCACGCGTTGGCCGAATCTGCAGGAACAGTCGTCGTGAGTGCGGCGAGAGTGAAAACAAAAAGCAGTGCTGCGAACTTCATGGCCTGTCCTCCTATGGATTGACAGATGTTCGCTCGGCTTGACGTCCGGAAACCCGCAACGCTTTGGCGCCGGGACGCGAGACATCTCCTTGCAAAACTACGCCCGGCATGGGGTCGCTGATATGAACTAGCTCACACTCTATCTATAATTGTGCTGAGTCTCGCGGGGCGTCGCCCTTCTGTATGTCCTCAGCGCCCCTTGATCTCCGAATATTTCACCATCGCGCGCTCGAACTTGCGGTTGAACAGCCACATCGCAGCGAGGATCTCCCGGAAGCTGGCCGAGTTGCGCGCCCGGTCGGCCTGTCCAAACGCGAAGATGCTGTTGTTGCGCAGGTGCTTCATAATCGTTGGACTGGACACCCTGTAATTCAGGAGATCGCCGGACTTGAGCGCGGACCGCGTCGGGGTCGGCACGATCTGGATCAGCTCGAACAGCTTCATCTGGTCGATCGGGTCGGGCAGTGTCTTCACGATTCCCGGAATCTCCGGGAAGACCTCCGCATGCGCGTTCATCAGGCCGTCGCGCACGTTGGTCCAGTGGTTGAAGCGATAGTCCGTGCCGCGGGCGCGCGCCTCTTCCTTGTCGTCGCGGGCGCTCAATTCGGGGTCGGCCGCCGCGATGTCTCCCTTGATGGCCTCCCATTTTCTGCGGCCGTTGCGGTCCTCGGACGGGCCGGTCTGGAAGCTGCCCATATAGGTGTTCGAGCGCCCGTTGCGGACATTCTGCTTGCCGTTGGTCTCGGCGAAGAACAGCCCGAGGCTGATCCGGCCCGCAGCTTCGGCGTGAGCCGGTGCAAGCCCCTTGGCGCGCGCGATCGCTGTGGCGAGATCGACGACGTCCTTGAACGGCGTCGCCGAGTTCTGCGCGCCCGCGGGCGGCGCCTCCATGACGTCGAACAGCTTTGAATATTCGTCGATCAGCGGCTCGATGTCGGCGTCGAAATAGGCCGGTGGTATCTCGAACTTGTTGGGCTTGCCGATCCGCGACGGCATGGCGTCGGTGAGATCCTTGTAAGCACTGATGACAGCGACGCGCGCCAGATAGAGCGCCTGTCCCGGCAGGTTCGGCAGCGGTTCCTTCGCCTCGATGTGTCGGCGCCGCTCGGCAAGGATGGATTTGAAATCGCCGAGCGCGCGATCATAGGTGGCGAGCGCCTCCGATTGCTTCGCGTTAGGCGTTTGTGCGTGGCTGACTGTGAACGTCGTGAGGATCAGCCCAAGCACCGCCAGGGCTATGGCGGCGTGACATCGTCGTCCCATGGCCGGTTCCCATGTGCCGGAGATTCGTCGGTCACGGGATCGTAAACATCAAACGCGCGGACTGGCGAGTTGCAAATCACGCACAGTCCGGGTTCTCCGACCTTACGCTGTGGCCCGGTACTCCGGCGCCGTCGCCAGGAACTTCGCATAGGCATCCGCATCCGGCGGCTGGAAGTGTCCGGCGAGCCCGCCGCGTTTCTGGTTCTTGGCGCCGATATCGGCCATGAGCTCGTCGAAATGGCGATAGTGATAGGGCGCGACGCAGAGGCCGCCATAGACGCCGGCGGCCGGCCGTTCGACCCGCTTGAAGTGCAGCATCATCTCGACATTGTCGCGCATCGCTTGCGCCGTCGGCTGGTTCGCGAGCTGTCCGTCGGCATAGCGCACCAGCCAGTTCGCCGCCAGATCAGCACAGAGAACGGTGCAGAACGACGAGTTGAAGCCGACGAAGCCCATCTCCGGCAGATCAGGGTTGGCGATCAGGCGGTAGAGCCGGTACTGCCCGTCCGCATCGACAAGTTTCTGCCGATAGGCCTCGGGCAGGAACGGCACGCCGAGCTTGTAGCCGATCGCGAGCACGGCGACGTCGGTCGCGACGCGCTCGCCGCCGCTCATCACGATGCTGTCGCCTTCATAGTGGTCGAAGCTGCCGAACACCGCCTTGATGCGGCCGTCGGCGACCATCGGGTAGAAGTCCGGCGTTGCGATCGGCACCGAGCAGTTGACGCCGTCCTCGATCCGCTCCTTCGGCACCATCTTGCACCGGTTCAGCTTGAGCTGCGCCTTCAGCAGGCTCTCCAGCCCGCGCCAGTTCGCCCAGATCAGCGGCGCGGCGATGCGGTGCGCGAGCCGTGCCATGGAGCTCGCGCCCCAGCCCGGAAACATCTCCTCCTGCGCGCGGATGTAAAGGATGCGCTTGAAGTTCACGAGCCCGCCGATGAAATAGGGAATGCGCCACACCGGCTCGCGCATCACGATGGTGACTTCGCGCGCGCCCGATTTCACCGCGTTCACGGCGATGTCGGTCGCCGACTTCGAGCCGCCGAGCACGACGACGCGCCGCCCTTTCGCCAGCGTCGGATCGCTGTATGTCGACGAATGCAGGATCTGGCCGCCCTGCGCCAGAAAGCCGTCCTCGCCCGGGCAATGCAGCTCGCGCGGCTCGTTGAACTGCCCGGTGCAGACCGCGACGAAATCGAAATTCTCGTTCGTGGTCGCGCCGTCCTTGCCTGATAGCGTGAGCGTCCAGCCCGGTTTGCCATCGGCGCGGCGCTCCATGCCGGCGACCCCAGTGTTGAGGCGCAGCATGTGATCGAGGCCAAAGTTTTTCGCATAGTCGCAGAGATAGGCATGGACCTGCGGCCCGGTGGGCCATTCCGGATAACTGTCCGGCATGGCGCGATCGGTGTAGCGGTAGAGCTCCTTCGGGCTCTGGGTCTGCACGTCAGGATAGGAGCGGGCCGGCTCCCAGACGCCGCCGAGATCGGCACTGCGCTCGACGATGGTGACGCGGTGGCCGTGGCTGGAGAACGCCTTTGCGGCGGCGAGGCCTGAGACGCCGGCGCCGATCACGCAGACATGCTTGGGGCTGACCATGGGATTCCTCGCGATCAATGTGTTTCGGGCGCAAGCGGCCACGTTCGGCCGCGATGCGCGGCCGGCGGACCTGCAAGCAGATGAAAGTGGACGGGGAGGCCGCTGCCTAGTCGTTGGCCTCGGGCGGCAGGAAGTCGACCTCGTGCAGCGCCGAGATGCGCACGACCTCGGCGGGGTCGGTCAGATTGTGGAGCTGGTTGAACAGCGCCTCCAGCTTCTGCATCGGCGAGACCCAGAACAGCGCGCGGCACGGCTTGTCGGACTTGTTGAAATAGCCGTGCGGTATGCCGCGCGGCATGCGCACCAGATCCCCGGCATGGGCCTTGACCCATTGGCCGTCGAGCTTGAGGTCGAGCGTGCCTTCCTGCACCAGGATGAACTCGTCCTGGGTCGGATGGATGTGCACCGGCACGAACTGGCCGGGCTCGCTGTTGGTCTCGAACGCGAAGGTGGAATCTGTGACGGCCTTGGGAAAATAGACCTGACCAAGGATGTTCCAGCTCTTGCCACCATAGCCCGTGCCAACAGCGGTTATGCCCTTTTCGAGTGCAGTCATGGCTCGCTCCTCATGGATTCCGGCGAGGATGGAGTTTCGACCCGTCGACGGTCGGTGTCTATCCGCTAAACGAATCCGGACGCGACTGTTGCCGTGCAGCATGATGATTTTGCGACGCGGCCCTTTCCGCGTTCGAGGAACCATTATAGGCTTAAAGCAATTCCGTGACGCGAAGCGTGGTCGATGATGTCCGCAGCCGTGCTGGAAATGACCGCAAGAACGTCTGCAGCCGAACGGCTTGCGGACTTCGCCCGCGTCACCACGGACGATGTCGACGAAGCGGCAGAGCAGATCGGACGCATCTTCTGCCCGCACAATCTCGAGCCGGTACGGCCGCGCGGACCCGGTTTCTCCGCCCGGCACAATTGCGCGGCGTTCGACGGCTTCTCCATCAACTATGTCGCCTATGGCGGGTCGGTGAGCATCGATCCCGGCTGCCTCGAGCGCTTCTTCCTGGTGCAGGTCCCGCTCACCGGCACCGCCCGCATTCGTGCCGGCGTCAGCGAAATCGATGCTGCGCCGGGCCGGACGGCGTCGCTGCTGTCGCCGACCATCCCGACCCGGATGATGTGGAGCGACTGTGCGCAGGCGATCCTGCTGCTCGACCGTCGCATGGTCGAGCAACGCGCTGCGTCGCTGTCGGGCAGGGCGGCCGGCCCGGTCGAGTTTGATGCCGCGATCGACCTCGACGCACCGGCGGGGCAGGCCCTGCAGACCAGCCTTGCCGAGCTGATGCTGCTCGCCGAGCGTCTCGGGCCGTCCGGCAGGCTTTCACCGGTCGCGATGGCCGATTGGCGCGAGGTGCTGCTCGATCATCTCCTCAATGGCCAGCGCCATGGCCTGTCGGATGCCATCAGGAGGTTCTCGGGGCAAGCCGAGCGTTTGCCGCGTGCACTGCGCGCCGCGCGGGACCATCTTGCGGAAAATGCCGGTGAGCCGCTCGACCTCGCGCAGCTCGCCTGCGCGTCCGGGATCGGCGTCCGCGCGCTCCAGCTCGGCTTCCGCCGCCACTTCGGCGTGTCGATCTCGGAGATGCTGCTCGACATGCGCCTCGCTGCTCTGCACGCCCGGCTCGCGCAGGCTTCGCCAGATGTCTCCATCACCGAGATCGCCTTCGATCTCGGCTTCACCCATCTCGGCCGCATGGCGGGTGCCTACCGCGAAAAATTCGGTGAGACGCCGTCGGCAACGCTGCGGCGAAGGATGAGCTAGCGAAAAGCGCCGCGCTTCCCGATCAACCTTTGTCGAAAAGCGAGCGACAAGGACAATGCATCATCATCTAAACATCGTCGCCTGGTTGACGTCACCCCAGCAATACTCGCCGTCGCAGTCCTTGAACTTGTCATTGATGGACCATTCCAGCATGCCGCCCCGCGTTGGAATTCGCACAGTCACGTTTCGCTTGTCGTCCCACAATGTCAGGAAGTGCGGTGTGAAGCTCGTCTCCGTATATGTATAGAGAGCTGAGTTATCCCTCAGAAGCCTTTCTTGCCAGACGCCGGCTGCAATTCGCTCGATGGTGCTTTTCGGGAGGTCATAGCGCTTGATGGAATCGAGGTATTTCTTCGATCCCGTGTCTTGGGCAATTGATATTTGTAGTGGCCATCCAAGCAGGATCGACGACATGATCGATGTCGCTCCCAGGATGAGAGCGACGGTTGCAAACCAGGACAAGACCTTCACCTGGAGCCGCGCATTTTGCGCAAGAGGATTGGCGTTGGCAGTCGTCCCAATCTCTAAGTTGACGACGATGAACATCAGCAAAATGAAGAACATCAGGCCAGCCATAGCGTAACCTGCGACTTCGGGGGCTATCGACAATGCCGCTGTCGTCGCGACCGCGACCACACCGCTTGCTCCCAGTGCCCACTTATAGGTGTTCGGCGTTTGCTCTTTGAATTGTTGATTTGCGACGTCCGCCATGGGCTGGTCCTCGAATGATGTCAAGTAGGGCTTAGGTCTTCAAAACGTCTGGCGTCTGAAATGGTAGGTTGTCCGGGGCAGACAATATTCCGGCCGCCCGCACAGGTTGCAAGAGAATTGTGCATAAGCCATCGTTGGCTCGGTCCGGCCGGCCAGCGGAAACCTACGTCTTCCGCGATCGAGTCGCGCCGTCTTCCAATGCCTGCCTGCGTAAAAAGCCCTCAACATCCGCCTGCACCGAGTACGGCGTCGGGATCGGATCGCCCGCGGCGTCAACGGCGGTGTCGAGGGAGCGGCGCAGCATGCGCGCGAGCTCGGCTTTTCGGTACGGCTTTGCCAGAAGCGGCGCGCCCATGGTGGCACGCCCCTGCGCGTGCAGCGAATCGTAGGCATAACCCGACGTCAACAGCACCCGCAGCGAGGGCCGCGCGGCCACCATCTGTTCGGCGAGCTCGCGTCCGTTGACGCCGCCGGCCATCACGATGTCGGTGAAGAGCAGATCAAACGGCGCGCCGTCGGCCACGATGGCGAGCGCTTCGGTCGCGTTGGCGGCGGAGATGACCTTGTAGCCGAGGCTTTCGAGCTGGACGGTGACATATTGGCGGACGTCGCGATCGTCCTCGACGCAAAGGATGGTTTCCGTGCCGCCCACGACCTTGCGCTCGTCATAGCCGGCCGGACGGAGCGTACTGGTCTCGGCCTTCGGCAGGTAGATCGTGAAAATCGTGCCGCGGCCTTCTTCGGACGTGACCTTGATGCCGCCGCCGGACTGCTTGACGAAACCGAACACCATGCTGAGGCCGAGCCCGGTGCCCTTGCCGACATCCTTGGTCGAGAAGAACGGATCGAAGATGCGTTCGAGAATGGCTTGCGGAATGCCCGTGCCGGTATCGGCGATCTCGATCTCGACATAGTCGCCGGCATAGCCGGCGCCCACCGCGACGGCCTCGCGCACGCCGAACACCACGTTGCGCGTCGTCAGCGTGAGCTTGCCGCCATCCAGCATCGCGTCGCGTGCGTTGATCGCGAGGTTGAGCAGCGCCGCGCTCAGTTGGCCGCGGTCGGCGAAAGCCAGCCAGACGTTGCGGTCAAGCCTGGACACGATCTCGATCTTCTTGTCGAAGGTCGCCAGCAGCAGCTTTGCCACCTCTTCGAGCAGCTCGTTGACGTCGATCTCGGCCGGCTGGAGCGCCTGCTTGCGGGCAAAGGACAACAGGCTCGACGTCAGCGCGGCGCCGCGATCGGCCGCTTCGCTGATCAGCTTGGTGATGGTCGCAAGCGGCGGGTCGTCCTTCACGGCGTCGGCGAGGATCTCGATCGTCCCCGTGATCACGGTGAGCATGTTGTTGAATTCGTGCGCGATGCCGCCGGTGAGCTGGCCGACCGCCTCCATCTTCTGGGCCTGGATCAGCTGCTCCTCGGCGGCGCGCTTCTGGGTGACGTCCTTGACGAAATTGTTGATGATGGTGCGCCCGCCGAGCTGGAGCGCCGTGCTCGACGCCTCGATCAGGATCTGGTCGCCGTTCCGATGCAGCAGCGTCGCTTCGAACCGGATGCCGATCGGCGTATCCGACAGTTCCGGCAAAAGCCGCATCATGCGTTGCCTGAAGCCGTCGCGGAGCGACTCGGCGATGAGGAGGTTGACGACGTCGGCGCCGAGCGCCTCCTTGCGCGTCCATCCGGTGAGGGCCTCGGCCTGGACACTCCATTCCAGGACGATGCCGTTCGCATCGGTCTGAACGAAAGCGTCGAGCGCGGTCTTGATGACGGCCTGGTTCATCTGTGCGCTGGCCTGGGCCTGCTCGGCCAGTTGCGCGGCGGCGCGTTTGTCCTGCGCCGTTTCGATCGCGCGCGTGCACAGCCGTGCGAGCAGGACCGCGACGGCGCCGCTTACCAGCAAAGCGACGACCTGGGCCAAGCCGAACCCGGTCCCGGCATAGGAGGCGAGGAGGGCCGCGGCGGTCACGGCGACCTGCGCGGCCATCGCGAGTGTCAGAAGCGGTCTGAGTTTCATGGTCTCACACCAGCGACGTCAATCGCGGGACCCTCGCGTTCGCGCTGTAGATTGCTCCGGCTTCACGTCAGCTACAGGCTCCGCGAGCCTGCGTCGAGGGGCAATTTCCGGCGGGGCGCCGGCGTTCCTCGCGCTCAACCTGCCGGCGAATCGGTCTGGCGCAGCGTCGTGACCCAGATCACACGCGCGGCCTGCTGGGTCGGGTTGTCGAACATGTGCGGCACGATGCTCGGAAAGCGGAAACTGTCGCCGGCCTCGAGCAGATGAGCCTGGTTGTCGAGCCACAGCCGCAGGCTGCCGGACAGGATGTACCCGGCCTTCTCGCCGGTGTGCTGCAAGAAGTCGGTGCCGGACGAGGCGCCGGGGTTGAGCGTCAGCTCGTAGAGTTCGAGCTGGCCCTCGTCTGCCGGCGTCAGCGCTTCCTTGACGACGCCGCTGGCGGTGAGCCGCAACAGGCGCCGGCTGTTCTTGCGCACGATGTAGCGCTGCACGTCGGCGGGATCGGTGGTCTCGAAGAAATAGGAGATGGGAACGTCGAGCGCGATGCTGAGCAGGCGCAGCGTCCGTATCGACGGCATGGCCCGCGCGCGTTCGAGCTGGCTGATCATGCCGTTGGAGAGCCCGGTCTTGGTGGCGACGTCCTGGATCGAGAGGCCGGCGCGCTGCCGCAGCAGCCGCACGGTTTCGCCGAGCCGCTGGTCGACCGCATCGTCAGCCTCGATCGCCGGGGCGTCCTTCGGGCTGTTGGTCTCGCCGCGACCATCCATGTCGCTCTCCCATGCATTGCCTCGCCGCCGGAATGGCCGGCGGCGTGAAAAGGTCGCGCATCCTAGCAATGTGATTGACAGCTGTATTTAGTCATGATGAACTTTTGACTGAAAAATTTAGAAGCACTAAAGCCCACTCCTGTCCCTTTGCCGGGTCTCGGGGGCGCGGGAGACGGTGCCGTGTGCGGGAACGGAGACTGGTCATGGCAGACAGCACCGGCAAGTTCGGCGTTGGCGGACTGCGTCATCTCGGCATTCCGAATCGCCGACAATTCTTCCAGCTCGGCGCGGGTGCCGCGGCGGGATGGACCCTTGCAGGCAACGCCTTTGCGCAGAGCGAACGCCCGACCAATCCGCCGGACAAGCCGCGCGGGCAGGTGATCGCGGCGCTGTCGCAGGAGCCGACCGTCTTCCATCCGCTGATGCCTGGCATCGAGGTCGATCAGGGCATCTGGTGGCAGGTGTTCTCGCCGCTCTGGTTCATCGAGCCCGATGGCAAGTTCGTTCCCGACCTCGCGCGCGAAGTCCCGACCATCGAGAATGGCGGCCTGTCGGCCGATGGCCTGACCTGGAAGATCAAGCTGCGCAGCGACGTGAAGTGGCATGACGGCACGCCGTTCACGGCCGAGGACGTGAAGTTCTCGCTGGACCTGATCAACAATCCCGACTTCCGCGTCCGCAACCGCGTCGGCCACAACCTCGTCAAGGACATCAAGGTCGTCGCGCCCGACGAGATCCACTGGCGGATGGAGGCTCCCTATTCGCCCTACATGTCGATCCTGTCGCTCACCTTCATCGTGCCGAAGCACATCCTGGAGAAGCTGTCGGATCCGAACGCCTCGCCGTTCCACAATGCGCCTGTCGGCACCGGGCCGTTCCGCTGGGGCGAGCGCGTGCCCGGCGACCACATTCAATTGAATGCCCACGCCGGCTACCACGGCAAGGGACCTTACGTCGAACGCGTGGTCTTCAAATACATCCCCGACCTCACCGTCCTCTACACCCAGTTCCGCACGGGGCAGGTCGACTACACCGGCCTGCAAGGCATTTTGCCGAATTTCGTGCAGGAGGCGAAGACGCTGAAGGGCCGCAAGATCTTCGTCTCCGCGACGTCGTCGGTGGAGCACGTCGCGCCCAATCTCGAATTCGGCCCCTTCGCCGATCGCGCGGTGCGCGAGGCGCTCTACCTTGCCATCAACAAGCAGGCGATCATCGATGCGCTGAACTACGGCCTGCCGACGCAGACCGAGAGCTTCGTGCCGCAACAGGCCTGGTCGTTCCAGCAGGGCCTGCCGCAACACAAATACGATCCGGCCAAGGCCAACGCGTTGCTCGACGCGGCCGGATGGACCCGGGGCTCCGGCGGCATCCGCGAGAAGGGTGGGGTCAAGCTCGAATTCACCAACTCGACGACGTCGGGCAATGCGGTGCGCGAGCAAACCCAGCAGCTCCTGATCCAGGACTGGCGCGCGATCGGCGCGGCGATGCGGGTCAACAACATGCCGGCCGCCGTGATCTGGGGCGATTTCTGGCAGCAGTCGAAGTTCAATTCGGTGCTGGTGTCCGTGAACTTCATGCTCGGCAGCGACCCCGACGTGACGCCGCGCTTCGGCTCCGGCGCTATCCCTGCCAAGGGCGGCCGTGGCTTCAACACCTATCAGTACAACAGCGCCGAGGCCGATCGTCTGCTTGCCGAGGGCGCCAGACAGTTCGATCTCGCCCAGCGCAAGACGACCTATGGCGATCTGCAAAAGCTGATCCGCAACGACCTCGCCATCCTGCCGCTGTTCCAGGGTTTTATCGCCGAGGGCGTGAAGGAGGGGCTGCAGGGCTTCCGTCCCAACATCAACACGTCCATCAATTGCTGGAACATCCGCGAATGGTACTGGGCCTGATGCCTCAGGCTCGCTGGATCGCCTGAGATGGCCCGTTACGTCGTCAACCGCCTGGCGCAGGCGATCATGCTGCTCGTGATCGTCTCCGCGATCGGGTTTGCCATCCTGCATCTGGCCCCCGGCGGTCCGCTGTCGCAATACGCGGCGTCCGCGCAGATGACGCAGGAGGACCTCGACCGCGTCACGAGGCAGCTCGGCCTCGATCGCCCGTTGCCGATCCAGTATCTCGACTGGTTCGGCCGTATGCTGAGAGGCGATTGGGGCAAGTCCTATCGCGACGGCGAGGCGGTGCTGTCTGTGATCTCCTCCCATCTCGGCGCCACGCTGGAGCTGATGGCGACGGCGACGATCATCGCGGTTTTGCTCGGCTGCTGGATCGGCGTGCTAGGCGCGCTGCGCCGCTATTCGCTGTTCGATACGCTGGCGACCGTCGGCGCCATGATCGCGCTGTCGATCCCGACCTTCTGGTTCGGCCTGGTCACCATCTACGTGTTCTCGGTGAAGCTCGGCTGGCTGCCGGCCGGCAATCGCCAAACGGTCGGCGATGGCTCCTTCCTCGACCTGCTGCATCATCTGATTGCGCCGGCGCTGGTGCTGGCGCTGGTCGAGACCGCGATGTGGGGTCGCTTCATGCGCTCCTCCATGCTCGAGGTGATTAACCAGGACTACATCCGAACCGCGCGCGCCAAGGGCATGCCGGAATGGCGCATCCTCACCGTGCACGCGCTGCGCAACGCCCTGCTGCCGATGATCACTGTGGCCGGCCTCCAGTTTCCGACGCTGCTCGGCGGTGCGCTGGTCGCCGAGACCGTGTTCACCTGGCCCGGCATGGGCCGGCTGTTCCTGGATTCCATCGGCTACCGCGATTATCCCGTGGTGATGGGCATCCTGATGTTCTCGGCGACCATGGTGCTGATCGGCTCGCTGCTTGCCGACATCCTCTATGCCGTCGTCGATCCGCGCATCCGGGTGGGCTAGGAATGACGGCTGCGACCCTCTCGACCGCTCAGCTCGCGCCCGGCCAGGCCGCATGGCGGCGCTTTCGCCGGCACCGGCTTGCGCTTGCGGGGGCTGTCATCATTCTGGTTCTCGTCCTCGGCTCGGCGTTCGGTCCCTATCTGCTGCCGTTCGACGACACCCATATCGACATCATGAAGCGGTTCGCGCCGCCCTTGTCGGGTGCGCATATCCTCGGCACCGACGAACTTGGCCGCGATGTGCTGGCGCGACTGATGATGGGCGGACGCGTCTCGCTCACGATCGGCATCGTCGCGATGGTGATCGCGATGGCGGTGGGAATCGCCGTCGGCGCCTTTGCCGGCTTCTATGGCGGCGTGGTCGGCGCGGTCCTGATGCGGCTGGTCGACGCCGTGCTGTGTTTCCCGACGATCTTTCTCCTGCTGGCGCTGGCGGCGCTTACCGAGCCCGGCCTGATCACCACGACCGTCCTGATCGCGGCGACCGCCTGGATGTGGGTGGCCCGCGTCGTCGAGGCCCAGGTGCGCTCGCTGCGAGAACGTGAGTTTGCGGTTGCTGCGCTCGCCTTCGGCTCGTCGAACCTGCGGATCATGTTTCGCGAGCTCGTGCCCAATGCGATCGCGCCAATTGTGGTCGCGGCGACGCTGAACGTCGCCAAGGCGATCCTGCTGGAATCCTATCTCAGCTACCTCGGCTACGGCGTCCAGCCGCCGGCCGCGAGTTTGGGCAACATGCTCAACAACGCGCAGATCTATCTCACCAGCGCGCCGTGGCTTGCGATCGTGCCGGGCGTCGCCATCACGCTCGCGGTGACGAGCTTCAATTTCCTCGGCGACGGCCTGCGCGACGCGCTCGATCCGCGAATGAATATCCCATGACGAGCCTGCCCCCGAGCCGACTTGCTTCGATCGAACTGAATAGCTGGAGTGTCCCATGTCCCCGCCGCTCACCCGTATAAACAGCGACGAACGCCTGCCGGCGCAGGTGGACGTCGTCGTCATCGGCGGCGGCGTCATCGGCGTGTCCGCGGCCTACCATCTGGCAAAGAAGGGTCTCTCCGTCGCCCTCGTCGAGAAAGGCCATGTCGGCGGCGAGCAGTCGAGCCGCAATTGGGGTTGGTGCCGCCAGCAGGGCCGCGCCCGTGAGGAGATCCCGCTGGCCCGCGAGGCGCTCCGGCTGTGGGAGGACATGCAGAACGACGCCGGTGTCGATGCCGGCTTCCGCCGCACCGGCGTGCTGTTCCTGACCAAAAGCAAGGACGAGCTGGCCAGTTGGGAGCGATGGGCCGCAACGGCGCGCGAGATGCAGGTCCACTCGACCGTCCTGACGCCGGCGGAAGTCGCCGAGCGCCTGCCCGGCAATTCCGAGAAATGGGTCGGCGGTCTGCACACGCCGAGCGACGGGCGCGCCGAGCCGTCGATGGCCGTGCCCGCGCTCGCCACCGCTGCACGCAAGCACGGCGTGACCATCCACCAGGGCTGCGCTGCACGCGGGCTGGAAACGCAGGGCGGACGGGTCAGCGCCGTCGTCACCGAGAAGGGCACCATTCGCACCCAGTCCGTGCTGCTGTCGGGCGGCGCGTGGTCGTCGCTGTTCTGCCGCCGTCACGGCATCGAGCTGCCGATCGGTCTCGTCAACGCCACCGCATGCCGAACCACGCCGGGACCGGAGATCACGTCCGGCGCGCTCGGCACCGACTTCTACTGTATCCGTCGCCGCCTCGACGGCGGCTTTACACTGGCGCTGCGCGGCCGCGGCACGGTCGAACTGTCGCCAGACCTGTTCCGCTACGCGCGCACCTTCTGGCCGACCTACCTGCATCGCAAGAACGGGCTGAAACTGTCGTTCGGCAAGTCGTTCTTCGACCAGATCGTGCGCGGCACGAGCTGGAGTTTGGACAAGCCGTCGCCGTTCGAGACCGAGCGTGTGCGCGATCCGGCGCCTGACATGTCGCTGGTCAACGCGGCGCTGGCTTCGCTGATCAAGTCGAATCCCGAATTGAAGGACATCGAGATCGCGGAAGCCTGGGGCGGCACGATCGACTGCACGCCGGACACCATTCCTGTGATCTCGCCGGTCGATGCCTTGCCCGGCTTCTTCCTCGCGACGGGCTTCTCCGGCCATGGCTTTGGCATCGGTCCTGCGGCCGGCAAGCTCGCCGCCGACATCGTGACCGGCGCGACGCCGCTGGTCGATCCCGCGGCCTACAGCCACAAGCGCATGATCGACGGCCGGCGTCTCGCGCCGGTCAGCCCGTTCTGAGAGTGCTGGTGGCATGACGGTTCTCTACAAGGCCAACATGGTTCGCGGCGCCGAATGGGCGCGCTTCTTCGCCGAGCGCGCGCCCGATGTGTCGTTCCGGCTCTGGCCCGACATCGGCGATCCCGCAGAGGTGCGCTACCTGGTGGCGTGGGTACCGCCGGACGACATCGCGACGACCTTTCCCAATCTCGAGCTGGTCTTTTCGGTCGGTGCTGGCGTGGATCAGTTCGATGCCACAAAACTTCCACCGCACATACCGCTCGTCCGCATGCTGGAGCCCGGCATCGCCGAGACCATGGTGGAATACGTCACCATGGCCGTGCTCGCCCTGCATCGCAATCTCCTGCACTTCATCAGCCAACAGAAGGAGCAGGTCTGGCGCGAGATCCGGATCACGCCGGCCAAACGTCGTCGTGTCGGCGTGATGGGGCTCGGCCAGCTCGGCCAGGCCGTGCTCGACCGGCTCAAGGCGTTCGACTTTCCGCTTCTCGGCTGGAATCGTTCGCCGCGCGCGATTGAAGCCGTCACCTGTTACGCCGGTACGGACACCTTGCCAGAGTTTCTCGCGCAGGCCGACATTCTCGTCTGCCTGCTGCCGCTGACCGACGAGACCCGCGGCATCCTCAATGCCGATCTGTTCGCGCGCCTGCCGCGCGGAGCAGGGCTCGTCAATGTCGGGCGTGGCCCGCATCTCGTCCAATCCGATTTTCTCGCGGCGCTCGACAGCGGCGCACTGTCCGGTGCGGTGCTCGACGTTGCCGATCCCGAGCCGCTGCCGGCCGGCCATCCGTTCTGGAGCCATCCGCGCATCCTGCTGACGCCGCACAATGCCAGCATGACGACGCCTGATACGGCCGTCGATTTCGTGCTCGACGTCATCGCGCGCCACCGCCGCGGCGAAGATCTGCCGGGGCGCGTCGATCGCAGTCGCGGCTATTAGGGCAATCGCATGAGCACCGGCGCAAGCAGGCCTGATCCGATCGTTGCCGAAGCGCAGGCGCCCGTGTTGTCGGTCGCGGGCCTGACCACGTCCTTTCTGCGCGAGCGGCAATGGATTCCCGTCGTCCGCGACGTGTCGTTCGATATCGCGGCCAAAGAAACCGTGGCGATCGTCGGCGAGTCCGGTTCGGGCAAGAGCGTCACCGCGCTTTCCATCATGCGGCTCATTCCGAAGGAGAGCGGCCGGGTCGAGGGGCGCGTCACGCTCGCGGGCCGCGATCTGCTGACGCTGTCCGAAGCGAGCATGACGGATGTTCGTGGTAACGATGTCGCCATGATCTTCCAGGAGCCGATGACGAGCCTCAATCCGGTGCTCACCATCGGCTTCCAGATCGCCGAGGCGCTGATCCAGCATCGCGGCCTGTCGCGCGCGGCGGCGGAGGCCGAGACCATCCGTCTGCTCGATCGCGTCCGCATTCCCGCGGCGGCATCACGCTTCCACGAGCATCCGCATCGTTTCTCCGGTGGCATGCGCCAGCGCGTGATGATCGCGATGGCGCTCGCCTGCAAGCCGAAGCTGTTGATCGCCGACGAGCCGACCACGGCACTCGACGTCACCATCCAGGCGCAGATCCTGGAGCTTCTGAAGGAGCTCCAGCAGGAGGAGGGGATGTCGATCCTCTTCATCACCCACGATATGGGCGTGGTCGCGGAGATCGCGGACCGTACCGTGGTGATGTATGGCGGGCAGGCGGTCGAGACCGATGCGACCGCGCGCATCTTTGCTGCGCCCTCGCATCCCTATACGAGCGCGCTGCTCGCGGCCGTACCGCGCCTCGGCTCGATGGGCGGGCGGACGCGGCCGATGCGGTTTCCGATCGTCGACAAGGTGACGGGCACCTCGGACGAGCCGACGGAGACACCTGAAACGGTCTCAACCGCCGAGCGGCCGCTGCTCGAAGTCTCCAACCTCACCACACGCTTTCCGATCCGCTCCGGCTTGTTCGGCAAGGTTTCGGGCCGCGTCCACGCGGTCGAGAACATCTCCTTCACCCTGCGCGCCGGCGAGACGCTGGCGCTGGTTGGCGAATCCGGTTGCGGCAAATCGACGACAGGCCGTTCCATCCTCAAGCTGACGGAGCCGGACAGCGGCACCGTCCTGGTCGACGGCCAGGACGTCCTCGCCATGAACGCCCGGACCTTGCGCGACTTCCGCAAGCAGATGCAGATCGTATTCCAGGATCCGTTCGCGAGTCTCAATCCGCGCATGTCGGTGGGGACGGCGATCGCAGCGCCGCTGCTCGCCAACGGTCTCGCGACTGCCTCACAGGCACGAGACAAGGTGGCCGATCTGCTCGTACGCGTCGGCCTGACCGCGGATATGGCCGCGCGCTTTCCGCACGAATTCTCAGGCGGCCAGCGCCAGCGCATCTGCATTGCGCGCGCGCTCGCGCTCGGGCCGAAGCTAATCGTTGCGGACGAAGCGGTCTCCGCCCTCGACGTCTCGGTCAAGGCGCAGGTCGTCAACCTGATGCTCGACCTCCAGGCCAGCATGGGCCTTGCCTATCTCTTCATTTCCCACGATATCGCGGTGGTCGAACGCATGAGCCATCGCGTCGCGGTGATGTATCTCGGCGAGATCGTCGAGACCGGCCCGCGCGCAGCCTTGTTCGGCAATCCGCAGCATCCCTACACAAAGAAGCTGATGGCCGCGGTGCCCGTGCCCGATCCATCGCGCCGCGGCACGAAGCGCGAGACCTCGAACGACGAGATCAGAAGCCCGGTGCGCGCACCGGATTATCAGCCGCCGGTCCGGCAGTATCGCGAAGTCTCGCCCGGCCACGTCGTCCAGGTCTGGGGCGAGGAATGGTCGGCCTAGCGGCGCAAAGGCGCGCAGCGGATGCTTTCCAGAACGCACGATAAAATCGTGCCATGATCTGCCGCACACGTTAACGGTGTTGTCCTTCGCGATGCCAAGCCTGTGAAATCGTGCTGAAATCACAATGAATTCACCTCGTCGCGACGGAGTGCGACCGGCTGCCACAATCTATATGCTAATCCGGCGAAGCTGGACCGTCGGTCGTCGATCTCCGATAATGCATCGACTCGGAAAGGCCGACGCAGACGTGCCTTTCACGGATGGAATATTGATAATGACACAAGCAGGCGTCTACGGGCAGAGGCTCGGGCGGGGCCTTCACGTGAAGGAAGCTCCGGTTCTGATCACGCGCTCGCTGCGCAGCGCGGAGCTTGCGGTCACCGAAGTCCGCAATGACAAGCCGACGTCCGAACTTTCCGGCTCGTTGCCGGCTGAAGATGCTTACCTCGTCAGCCTGAAACTCCGCGACTATCCCGCTTGCGAATGTTGGGAGGAAGGCCGCTACGTCACCAGGGAGGATATTCGTGCGGGCGCGACCTATCTGTACGACCTCAAGCGCGACCCGCGCTATGTGATCGACAAGCCGTTTCACTCGCTCTTCTTCTATCTGCCGCGCTCGGCCCTTCACGACATGGCAAGGCAACCCGGCGCGCCGCGCATTGGCGAGCTCAGTTACGAGCCCGGTGTGGGCCATGACGACGGGGTCATCCGTCATATCGGCGCCAGCTTGCAGGAAGCACTGCGTCGGCCTGACGAGACCAACCAGCTTTTCGTCGATCACATGATGCTCGCGCTCACCGCCCACGTCGCCCAGACCTATGGCGGGCTGAAGCCTGTCGCAGAGCCTAACCGTGGTGGCCTCGCGCCATGGCAGGTGAAGCGCGCCTGCGACCGGCTCGACTCCGATCTCTCAGGCAAGGTCGCGTTGGAGCAGATCGCGACCGAGCTCGGCCTTTCGGTCAGCCACTTTTCACGTGCATTCCGGATCTCCACCGGCCTGCCGCCGCATCAATGGCTGCTGCGCCAGCGCGTGAAGGCGGCCACGCAGCTGATGACCGTCCGCAACCTGCCGTTGTCCGAGATTGCGATCTCGGCCGGATTTGCCAATCAAAGCCATTTCACGCGGGTGTTCACCCAGATGGTCGGCGTCAGTCCGGGCGCATGGCGCCGCGAAACCCATGGCGGGCGGGACGAGTAGAGCGTTTTCGCGTCAAAATCAGAATCCAAATCAGTGCCGCTTCGCCAGCGAGATCGCCATCTGACGTGGCGCAACGCGGGACAGCTTGCGAACTCACGGCGCCTGTCAGTTCGCGCTTCTGCGCTCCCGCGTATGCAACGATGCAAACTTAGTCCTCCTGAGATCGTGACTGGATGGAGCGACAGGGAACAGGAGTATGTGAACAGTCTCATAGTCCATCACTCTCTTTTCGAGCTAACTCTCCCCCAAGAAATTGCTGCACCCAGAGCTGACTGACAGACACGGGTGAGATGCAATGCCTGCGAAGCCGCGAGCTCGCAGCTTTGGACTGGCTCTCGTCTTGGTTACGAGCAAGCCAGCCCCATCACTCAGCCACATCTTTTGGAAATTGGAATCAAGGGCATCGCGAAGCGCGTCCACGCAGCTTCTAATCGGGGTCGGCCGGTAGGCTGCTACTTATTGAGGAGCCCCCAATGAAGATAGGCAACGCAGTTTTCAGCGCATTTTCCCTAACGAGGTACGCCGGTAATCTTGGGATCGCCCGTTCCAGTCTTATCAAGTCGGCCCATCTCCTCGAAAGAATTGGGCTAGCAGCCGTTGGGGCCTCTTGCGGCCTCTATGTGGGTGCGACCCTGTTGCGTCAGAAAGGCGGGCTTTTTGAAAGCGGCTGGATCGTGCTGCTAACAATGCTCTACGGAGCTCTCAGCTATTATGTTGGAATTGATTTGTCCCGGTCTGTCGCTCGGAGGTCGATTTCGAGCACCTCGGAAGAATACAACGGCTCTGAGGTTGCTGAGATCATGAGTGCGGCCGGTACGTTCGGCGCGGCGATTGCAGCAACTCTGTCCGTCAGCATCCTTGTCCTTGATCAAAGCCTACCCAATGCGCTGATAGCGTTTCTCGCCGGCTGTTGGGTCGTTGGGTCTTCGCTTCAAGTTGCGGCGGGAACGATGGCGCGCAACTACGTAGTGCCCAAGGATGAAGAATGAAGACAATTGTGCTCACGGAAAAACGTCTGCTTGGCGTCGTGATGTGGGCACCAGTGCCAGTGCTGACGTCAGGTCTGAAGGCGAGTGGTTGACGGCTCATCGCAACTTCTGTCGTTCAACGCTGCGTGCAGACGATTTTTAGTAGCGCGACCGTTTGCATCGAGCAATGTCCTTGCTTGGAAGCGGCATCGGTACTGAGCAACCTAAGTTATCGCGCAACAAACAAGACGTGCCATCATGGTGGCGTTGGGATATTGTCCCCGCGCCGTGGTCCAAAATTCTGCTAACCGCCAACCGCACGATCGGTGGAGCCAATGCAGATTGCGGAGTGGCTCGAGAAGCTGGGGCTTGGACAATACGCAGAGCGTTTTGTCCAAAATGGGATCGACATAGGCGTCCTTCCCGAACTGATGGCCGAGGACTTCGATAAGCTCGGAGTCCTGCTTGGCCATCGCCGCAAAATGCTGCGTGCCATTGCCGACCTCGATCCAGCCGCGTTGATCGCATCGCCGGCTCCTCCTCACGACGCCGAGCGGCGTCACCTGACCGTTATGTTTTGCGACCTGGTCGGCTCGACTGCGCTCTCCGCGCGTCTCGATCCCGAGGATATGTGGGAAGTGATCCGGGCCTACCGCGCCGCCTGCGCGAGCGTCATCGCTGCTTATGACGGCAGGATCGCCAGGTTCGTCGGTGACGGCATACTGGTCTATTTCGGCTATCCCCGCGCCCACGAGGACGATGCGGAGCGCGCAGTGCGAGCGGGCCTCGACACCATCGCTGCGGTCGGGCGACTGAGGACGGGCGCCACCGAACGGGTTGAACTGCGGATCGCAATCGCGACCGGGCTTGTGGTGGTCGGCGACCTCATCAGCGGCGATGCGTCGGAGGAGCACGCAACGGTCGGCGATACACCAAACCTTGCAGCCAGGCTTCAGAGCCTGGCGGAACCGGGAGTGGTCGTCGTCGCCTCGTCGACGCGGCGGCTGCTTGGCGATCTCTTCACTTTTCGCAATCTCGGCCGTCGCGAGGTCAAGGGGATAGCCGAACCCATCGCGGTCTGGGCGGTCGAGGGGGCGGCCGCATCGGAAAGTCGCTTCGAGGCGGTCCGCGCGGCGCGTTCGATCGGCTTTGTCGGTCGCAGGGAGGAGATCGAATTCACGCTCTCGCGCCAGCGGTTGGCATGGCAGGGGCAGGGCCAGATGGTGTTGATCTCCGGCGAAGCAGGCATCGGCAAGTCGCGCATCGTCGCAACGCTGTGCGAAAATCCCGCGTTGGGGGCGCACCGCCGGGTGCGATATCAGTGTTCGCCCTACCACACCAACAGCGCGCTTCATCCCTTTGTCGCGCAGCTGGAGCGCGCAGCCGGTATCCGCTCGCACGACACGCCGGGGCAAAAGCTCGACAAGCTTGAGGCAATGCTGGCGCTTGGAACGCAACAGGTCGCCCGGGCGACACCGCTCATTGCGGCTCTCCTTTCGATTCCAACCGGCGACCATTATCCGCCGCTTGGTTTGAGCCCGGCGCAGCAGCGGCGACAGACATTTGCCTCGCTTCTCGATCAGCTCGAGGGGTTGGCGCGAGAGCAACCCCTGCTGGTTATCTGCGAGGATATGCATTGGGCCGATGCCACGACACTTGAACTGTTCGATCTCGGGGTCGACCGGATCAGGGGACTGCCGATACTCATGCTCATGACAACCCGGCCAGAGTTCGAGCCCTCCTGGTCGGGCCTCGCCAACGTCAGCCTGTTGCGGCTCGACCGGCTCGACCGGCAGGACACGCGTGCGCTGGTCGAGCAGGTGACCGTTGGCCGCCAGCTGCCGCGCGAGATGATGGAGCAGATCATCGACAAGACGGACGGCATCCCGCTATTCGTCGAGGAACTGACCAAGATGGTGCTGGAGTCCGGACTGCTCGTCGAGGATTCCGGACGCTATCGCCTCGATAGTCCGCTCCCGCCGCTCGCTATTCCCGCGACGCTGCAGGATTCGCTGATGGCGCGGCTCGACCGGCTGGCTCCCGTCAAGGAGGTAGCGCAGATAGGCGCCGCCATCGGCCGCGACTTTTCATACGCGCTGCTAAGATATGTGACAGGACGCGATGATCTGACGCTGAGCGCTGCGCTGGGGCAACTCGAAGAGGCGGAACTGCTGGTGCGTCGCGGGACACCGCCCGACGCAAACTATAGCTTCAGGCACGCTCTCGTTCAGGAAGCGGCCTATGAAGGCCTGCTCAAGAGCAAACGGCAGGTGCTTCACAAGCGGATCGGCGATGTCCTGCGCGAGAAGTTTCCCGTCGTTGCCGAGACTGAGCCGGAAGTTCTGGCACACCACTTCACCGAGGCGGGGCTGAGCGAGATCGCCCTCGAATGGTGGCGCAAGGCGGGCCAGCAAGCGCTGAAGCGCTCGGCCTATTCCGAGGCGATCGCGCATCTCGGCAAGGCGATTGCGTCCGCCGATGAGGTGCCGGATGATCCCCGCCGGATGATGAGCAGGCTGCATCTTCAAATCGAGTATGGCCGTGCATTGCGAGGCAGCCTCGGCCATAGCGCTCCCGAAACGGTAGCCGCATGGACGCGTGCCCGACAGTTCGCTGCCGACATCAATGATCCCGTCGAACTCGCGCCGGTCCATTCGGGTCTTTTCAATGCTTGCCTGACACACGGCGAACTCGCTCCGATGCTGGAGCTGGCGGATGCCATCAGGAGCGCCGCCGACCGACGACCGGATTCACCGGTGGCCGCCGTCGTTGCACATTGGACGGGCGGGGTCACCTGCTGGTTCGGCGGTGACTACTTGAACGCGAGGATGCATCTCGAGCAGGCACTCGAGATCTATGGTGCCGAGCCGGATCCCGCGACGTTCAGGGCTTCGGCACTGGATCTCCCGTTCGTGATCATGAGGTTTCTTGCCCTGGTGCTTTGGCCGCTTGGCAAGATCGCGCGCGCACGCCGCCTCGCCGCCGAAGCGGTGAGTGCTTCGGGAGAAAAGCGGGCGCTGTCCCAGGCCAACGCGCTGGTTCATCGCGCTGTGTTCGACGGACTATGCGGAGGCATGTTGCAGCAAACGGAGACGATCCTGGCGCTCGGTCTCGCGCGCGACCACACGATGCCGTTGTATGTGGCCGCCGGCACCTATCTGAATGGCCTCGCCAAGTGGCGTGCAGGCGACCAAATGACCGGACTGACGGAAATGCGTCGCGGCTGGACTTTGCTGCACGAGAATGACTGCTATCTCTGTGAGCCGTTTTGGGGGATGCATGTCGCCTTGGCGAACGCAGCGTCGGGCCAACTCGAAACCGGGCTGGAAATCTTGAGCGAATTGATCGCGTGGACCGGGCAATCCGGCCAGCATTGGCTTGATGCCGAGCTGCATCGCGCCCGCGGCGAGCTTTTGTCGCGTCTTGATCCTTCGGACGAAGCCAGTGCCGAAGCTTCCCTCAACCGAGCGCTTGAGATCGCACGACACCAGCAGACGAAGACTTTCGAGCTGCGCAGCGCCCTTGGACTTGCTCGCCTGCACAAGAGAAATGGCCGAGCAGGCGGGGCATCCGAAATGCTCGCTCCCGTGCTGGCCGAATTCGATGCGGAGCGAAATCTTTCTGAAGTCGTGGAAGCGAAAGAGCTGGTCGAGCAAGTGCATTAGGCACGTGCCGTTTGCCCCCAGTCTGGGGACAGGGAATGACAGTCAGGAATTCACGTGCACGAAATCCCGCAGCAGCGGATAGATCTCGTTATTCCACCGCTTGCCCGAGAACACGCCGTAATGGCCGACGCCGGCCTGCATGTGGTGGACGCGGCGATAGGCGCGCACACCGGTGCAGAGGTCTTGCGCGGCGAGCGTCTGGCCGATCGAGCAGATGTCGTCCTTCTCGCCTTCGACCGTCATCAGTCCCATGCGGCTGACGGCCTTGGTGTTCACGGGACGGCCACGGTGCATCAACTTGCCCTGCGGCAACAGGTGCTCCTGGAACACGTCACGCACGGTCTCGATGTAGAACTCGGCCGGCAGGTCCATCACGGCGAAATATTCGTCGTAGAAGGTCTTGATGCTCGCGGCCTTCTCCTTCTCGCCCTTGGCGATATGGTTGGCGAGATCCATGTGCTGCTTGATGTGGCGCTCGAGATTCATCGAGACGAACGCCGTGAGCTGCACGAAGCCGGGATAGACCTTGCGGAGCGCGCCGCGGCATTGCACCGGCACGTAGTTGATCAGGTTCTGCTCGAACCAGTCGATCGGCCTGCTCTTGGCGAACTCGTTGACCCTGGTCGGCTGGATGCGCGTGTCGATCGGGCCTGCCATCAGCGTCAGCGTCGCAGGCCGCGAGGGGTGGTTGCCCTCGCACATGACCGCGGCGGCCGCCAGTGCCGAGACCGAGGGCTGGCAGATCGCGACCATGTGCGGACGCGGGCCCAATTGGCCGAGGAAGTCGATGAGATGATCGGTGTAATCGTCGAGCCCGAAGCGGCCTTCGCGGCGTGGAATGTCGCGCGGATTGTGCCAGTCGGTGATGTAGACGTCGTGATCCTGCAGCAGCGTTTTCACGGTGCCGCGCAGCAGCGTGGCGAAATGGCCCGACATCGGCGCCACCAGCAGCATGCGCGGCTGCTCCGGCACGCCGTCCTTCCTGAAGTGCAGCAGCGAGCCGAACGGCGTCGCGTAGGCGACCTCCTCGGTGACGCCGACCTCACGGTTGCCCACCATCACGCTGTCGATGCCGTAGGCTGGACGGTGATAGGTGAGGGTGGAGCGGGAGATCAGCTCCAGCGCGGCGGAGAGCCGGCCGACGACCTGGTCCGATAGGCCCTGCGGCACCAGATTGAGGAATCTGAGCGCGGACGAAGCTCCCGCCCGCCACGGCGCGGTGAGGTCCATATGGTTCTGAAAGGCCTGATAATACATCGACATCATACTGAAACGCCCACCCTCCCGTGCTGTCATGCAATATCGAAGCCAAACGGGAGCCCTACCGCCCTCAAAACTGGCACATCGCTTGCTCCTCCTTTTGCGGGAAGCACAGGTCATGAGCACTCCCGCGGGCCGGGCGGCGTGCAAGTCACAGGCGTAGGGAATGGGCCATATGGCGAAGGCGACACTGACGATCAGCAGCAAGAACTATTCGTCCTGGTCGCTGCGCGGCTGGCTGCTGACGAAATTTTCCGGGCTCGATTTCGAGGAGATCGTCACCGCGCCGGACGATGCGTCGGCGCGCGCTGAAATCCTGCTGCTGTCGTCGTCGATCCTGGTGCCGTGCCTGCGCCACGACGGCGCCGTGGTCTGGGATACGCTGGCGATCGCCGAATATCTCAACGAGGCGATGCCGGATGCCGGTCTGTTGCCTGATGACCGCGTCCAGCGGGCGCATTGCCGCTCGATCTGCGGCGAAATCCATTCCGGCTTCACGACATTGCGCGCTTCGCTGCCGGTCAATCTGAAGGGGCACTTCCCCGGCTTCAAGATCTGGTCGCGCGCGCAGGCTGATATCGACCGCGTCTGGTCCATCTGGCGCGACTGCCTGGAGAAATCAGGCGGTCCCTTCCTGTTCGGCGCGAGGCGCACCATGGCGGATGCGATGTATGCCCCCGTGGTGACGCGCTTCGTGACCTATGACGTCAACCTCGAGCCGCCGCTGAAGGCCTATGCCGATACCATCATGGCCATGCCCGAGATGAAGGAATGGATCGCGGCGGCCAAGGACGAGCCGGCCGAGATCGAGGAGCTCGAGGTCGAATATTAGGCAGGCTTGGCGCCCGCCTGCCTGTTTTGGGAGCGAGGCCCGGGCTGCCGCACCCGGCAGCCATGTCTTTGAAGCCGTTAACTTTTAGCACCCGTGGCCGGCTCGGGCCGGCCCATATGCTGCGCAGATATTGTATACGCGTGCGGGCTTGTTGCGACATCTAGCCGTGAACAGCCGCGTACACGGCGTTTCGGCTGATTCGGACGTGATTCGTTCGGGCCGCGTTCCGTTCGTTAAGGCAGAGCGCGGCCCCGTTGCATTTTGAGACAGACGCCGCTCGTCAGGCGAAGCCCGAGTGCTTGGCGCGCGGCACGCGCCAGCCGATGACAGTGGCCTCCACCGGGACGCCGGCCGCGTCGTTCTGCCAGCGGCCCTCGACATAGCGGCAGGCGAACGGCAGTTGATACGTTCCGCTGTGGTCCTCGCACAGCACCTCCACCGGCAGGCCAGGTGGCGGTTCGCCGGCGCCATCGAATTCCGCCAGACGTCTATCGCGCGTTGCCATTCCAAAAATCTCCCCTAATCAAAGTCGCGGAAAGAGCGCCCACTTTCTTCCGCGCACGGTTCACTGATCCCCGTCCAAGGGAACAAGCCAAGCTCAACGCGAGAATGCGGTACGAGTGTGGTAGCCTCCGGCGTCGGCGAGCAAAAAGCGCACATTGCCGTGATTGATTTGGACGAGGAACCTGCATGCTGCTTCGAAGCGCCGACGTCTGTTTCGCGATGTTGTTGCTCGCCCCGCTGGCGATTGCGCCGGTCCGCGCGCAAGACGTGCCCGGCATCGAGATCTGTACCGTCGAGAAGACCATGGAGCGGCGCACGAGCTGCCTGCAGAGCAACGTCGACTTCCTGCAGAAGACGATCACCAAGCTGACGCTCGATCATCAGCAGAAGCACGATGCCGCCAACCGCCAGATCGACGCGCTGAAGACGCTTGTGGCCGGCCTGCAGAAGACGCTGGCCGATCTCCAGGCTGCACAGGTGAAGATCGCGGACGATCTGAAGAAGAAGCAGGACGCGCCGCCACCGAAGGATGCGGCGAAATAGGCGTCGCCGTCACGCCACGCGGTAGCGCTCCATCACGCCGCGATCGGGCTCATAGCCGAGCCCGGGTCCCGAGGGCACCGCGACCTGGCCGGTGGCATCGACATCGGCGCGGCCGCCCCAGAGGCACGCTTCGCGTTTCAGATAGAACATCTCGACCAACCCGTCGTCGCGCGTCGCCAGCAGGTGCAATGTCGCCAGCAGGCCCGGACCGAAATACGGGGAGTGCGGGACGATTTTGACGCCGAGCTGATCGGCGAGTGCGGCGACCTTCAGAAATTCCGTGATGCCGCCGACCTTGGTCACCGACGGCTGGGCGTGGCTCACCGCGCCTGCATTCATCATCTGGCGGAATTGATACTCCGTGCAGGCGTTCTCGCCGGCGGCGACGCCGAGCCCGCCCTTGCGGCGGACCTCGGCGAGTGTGGCAAAATCCTCCGGCGGCCAGACCGGCTCTTCCAGAAACATCGGCTGCGCGTCCTCGCACGCCTTCGCGAATGCGATCGCCTGCTCGCCTGTGAGCGGGCAGTTCATGTCGACCATCAGCGGGATGCCGGGCCCGATGGCCTCGCGCGCGGCAAACACCGCCGGCGTCGTGGTCTCGTGCAGCTTGATGGCGCCATAGCCGAGCGCGAGCGCCTTCTTGCATTCGCCCGTGATGTTCTCAGGCGAGCCGATTCGCAACAGGCTCGCATAGGCGGGGATGTTCGAGCGCTTGCTTGCTCCGAGCAGGCGATGCAGCGGCGCGCCCTCGATCTTCGCAGCCAAGTCCCACAGCGCGATGTCGAGCCCTGATATCGCGAACATCGTGATGCCGTAGCGGCCGAACAGATGCAGGTTGCGCTGGATCTGTTCCATCACCGCCGGAATGCCGGCGGCATCGGGAACCTTCAGCCCGCGGGCCTGCGGCGCGATCATCTCCTCGACGGCGCTTCGCGTGGTGCGCGGGGAGACATAGGCAAAGGCATCGCCCCAGCCGGTCAGTCCGGCATCGGTCGTGACCTCGACCAGCACCATGTCGAGCGCGGAGATTGCGGACGCGCCCTGGCGAAAGCTCGCGACACCGGCGTCATAGGGGATGCGGATATGGTGCGCCCGCACATCGGTGATTTCCATGACGCGGTTCCTCTTTCTGGTGAGCGGTTGCAACGAGTGTAGCTGCGAATGCCGGGGCGTTGCCAGTGGCTATTCCGGAACTATTCTCATGCGAGGACAGCAATGCCGATCAAGCGAGGCGGTGGCCGTCAGCGCATCATCGCCAGGCTTCGAACGAGGGCCCTTGACGCATGAACCCAGCCCAGCGCGCGCTCTGGTATATCGAGAGCCATCTGGCCGAGCCGATGACGCTCGACGAGATTGCTGCGATATCTGGCGTGTCGCGGTTCCACATCGTGCGGGCGTTTGCCGCAGCCACCGGGCTTCCGGTGATGCGCTACGTGCGCGCGCGGCGGTTGACGGAAGCGGCGCGCAGTCTTGCGAACGGCGCGCCGGACATCCTGTCGCTGGCGCTGGAGGCCGATTACGGCTCGCACGAAGCGTTCACCCGCGCGTTCCGCGACCAGTTTGGCACCACACCCGAAGCGGTGCGGGCGGCAACGTGCCTCGATAAACTCAAGCTTCAGGAGCCGATCCTCATGGACTCCACCATGCTCGATCATCTGGTCCCGCCGCGTTTCGAAACCGCGAAGGCCTTCCTCGTCGCCGGCCCCGCCGAGCGCATCTCCTGCGACAACGGCGCCGCCATTCCGGGACTGTGGCACCGCTTCCATCAGGAAGTCGCCGACATTCCCGCGCGCGTCGGCCAGGGAAAATCTCAAGTCGCCTATGGCGTCTGCTGCAACGGCGATGATTCCGGCAATTTCGACTACATCGCCGGTGTCGAGGTCGCCGATTTCTCCGACCTGCCGCGCCGCTTCGGTCGCATCCGCATTCCCGAGCAGCGCTACGCGGTGTTCACCCACACCGAGCACGTCGCCTCGATCCGCCGCACCGTCAACACGATCTGGAATCAGTGGCTGCCGGCGTCCGGCCTGAAGGCCGCGGATGCGCCGAACTTCGAGCGCTATGACGAGAAATTCGATCCCGCGACCGGCAATGGCGGCTTCGAGATTTGGATACCAGTGCGGGAGTAAGCACGATCCGGACCCGAAGGGCCGCGTTCGCGCAAAGTGCGCAGCGGTTTTCCGAAGAGATCATGCTCAAACGAGACCTAAGGCGCGATATGTCATCGCGCTTTACGTTGCAACGCTGGCATACCATCCCGCTTGCTTGGCAAGCCCCGGCGACTTTGTCATAACCGCAGGCAAATCTTGCGTGTGGGGCCCGTGCCGGACATCCCGTGCAAGCCATAACAAGCAGCCGGGAGGGTCCCCATGACCAACGTTCGCGTTCTCGCCACCGACCTCGAATTTCCCGAAGGGCCCGTGGTGATGCCGGACGGCTCGGTCGTGCTGGTGGAGATTCGCGGCCAGCGCCTGACCCGAATCCATCCCGACGGCCGCAAGGAGGTCGTCGCCAAGGTGCCGGGCGGCCCGAACGGCGCAGCCCTCGGCCCCGACGGCAAGATCTACATCTGCAACAATGGCGGCTTCTCCTGGATTCCGACCGGCAAGATGATCATGCCCGGCCCGCAGCCGGACGGCTATCTCGGCGGCTCGATCCAGCGCGTCGATCTGCAATCGGGCAAGGTCGAGACCGTCGTGACCAAATGCGGCGAGCACGATCTGCGCGGGCCGAACGACCTCGTCTTCGACAAGCACGGCGGCCTCTGGTTCTCCGATCTCGGCAAGCGCCGCGCCCGCGAGATGGATGTCGGCGGCATGTATTATCTCAAGCCCGGCATGACCGAGATCGTCGAGGTCGTGCATGGCGTTCTGCCGGCCAACGGCATCGGCCTGTCGCCGGACGAGAACACCGTCTACATCGCGGAGACGCCGACGGGGCGGCTCTGGGCCTACGAGCTCTCCGCGCCCGGCACGCTCAAGCCGCGCGAGGTGATCTATCGCGGCGAGCGCGGCAAGCCGATCTGCGGCCTCGGCGGCTACCAGATGTTCGACTCGCTCGCGGTAGAGGCGAACGGCAATGTCTGCGTCGCCACCCTGGTCTCCGGCTGCATCTCGGTGATCGCGCCTGATGGTACGCTGGTGGAGCAGGTCCCGACCGGCGACCGCGTCACCACCAACATCGCCTTCGGCGGCGAGGGGCTGAAGACCGCCTACATCACGCTGTCGGGCAAGGGCGAGCTGATCGCCATGGACTGGCCGCGCGGCGGTTTGCCGTTGAACTTTCTGAATAAGTGATTGTATCTGAGCAGCCGTGCCGATGCGTCGGTCGTCATTCCGGGATGCGTGCGCCAGCACGCAGGCCCGGAATCCATAACCCCGAGCGGTGATTATGGATTCCGGGCTCGCGACGTCGTCGCGCCCCGGAAGGACGGCAGTCATTATGGAGAGAGAAATGCCCTGGCCTGATCCCGTCACCCTGCGTGGGCAGCACGCCCGTCTCGAGCCGCTGTCGAAAGAGCATCGCGAGGGGCTGGTGGAGGCCGTGAAGGACGGCGAGCTCTACACGATCTGGTACACCGCGATCCCGACGCCGGAGAACGTGGCCAAGGAGATCGACCGCCGCTTGGGCCTCCAGGCCGCAGGCTCGATGCTGCCGTTCACCGTGTTCGATGCCGGCGGCAAGATCGTCGGCCAGACCACCTATATGAACATCGATGCCGCCAACCGCCGCGTCGAGATCGGCTCGACCTGGTATGCGAAGAGCGCGCAGCGCGGGCCGCTCAACACGCAGTGCAAGATTCTGCTGCTGACCCACGCCTTCGAGACGCTGAACTGCATCGCGGTCGAATTCCGCACGCATTTCTTCAACCATCAGAGCCGCCGCGCCATCGAGCGCCTGGGCGCCAAGCAGGACGGCATTCTGCGCAGCCACCAGGTCACGCCGAACGGTACGCTGCGGGACACCGTGGTTTACAGCATCACCGCCGCCGAATGGCCGACGGTGCGGACGCATTTGAACTATCAACTCAACGACAAGCCGCGCTGAGCGGCCGAGGCACCATGGACAGATTCGATTATGTGATCGTCGGCGCGGGCTCCGCCGGCTGCGTACTGACCAGCCGGCTCAGCGAAGATCCGAACGTGAGCGTCTGCGTGCTCGAGGCGGGCCCGAGCGACTGGCATCCCTACATCCATCTGCCGGCGGGCTTCATCAAGACGTTCCACATGAAGAGCATCAACTGGGCCTACCAGCAGGAGCCGGGGCCCTACACCGGCGGGCGCAGCATCTATGCGCCGCGCGGCAAGACGCTCGGCGGCTCGTCCTCGATCAACGGCCACATCTACAATCGCGGCCAGCGGATGGATTTCGATACCTGGGCGCAGATGGGCAATCGCGGCTGGGGTTATGCCGACGTGCTGCCTTACTTCAAGCGGCTGGAAAAGCGGGTCGGCGAGGGCGAGGACACCTATCGCGGCCGCGACGGCAACCTCACCGTCACGACCATGGAGTGGCGCGATCCGCTCTGCGAAGCCTTCATGGAAGGCGCGGTCTCGCTCGGCATTCCCCGCAACCCCGATTACAATGGCGCTAAGCAGGAAGGCGTCTCCTACTGCCAGCGCACCATCGACAAGGGCCTGCGCGTCTCCGGCTCGACCGCGTTCCTCAAGCCCGCGATGAAGCGCCCGAACGTGCATGTGCACACCCACGCGCACGCGACCGAGATCATTTTTGAAGGCAAGCGCGCCGTCGGCGTGCGCTACACCAAGGGCGGCCGCGGCGGCACGCCGGTGGAAGTGCGTGCCAACAAGGAAGTGATCCTCTCCGGCGGCACCTATAATTCGCCGCAGCTGCTCCAGCTCTCCGGAATCGGCTCACCCGATCTGCTCGGCGCGCACGGCATCGCGGTGCGCCACGCGCTGCCGGTCGGCGAAGGTCTGCAGGATCATTACGCCCCGCGCACCGTAGCGCGCGTGAAGGACATCAAGACCATCAACGAGCTCCGCCGCGGCTTCTCGCTGTGGATCGAAGCGCTGAAATGGGCGACCGCGCGCCGCGGCCTGCTCTCGCTCTCGCCGACCATGGTGTATTGCTTCTGGCACTCCGGCGAGAGCGCCGACAGTTCCGACCTCCAGCTCACCTTCACGCCGGCGAGCTACAAGGAAGGCGTGCAGGGCCAGCTCGAGGACGAGCCCGGTATGACGGTCGCCTCCTGGCAGCAACGCCCGGAGAGCCGCGGCTATGTCCGCATCCGCTCATCTGATCCGTTCGCGCCGCCGATCATCCAGACCAACTATCTCGACGCCGAGCTCGACCGCCGCGTCATCGTCGGCGGCATGAAGCTCGCGCGCAGGCTTTTGAAGAGCGCGCCGCTGTCGCCCTATTACGCCTACGAGGATTTCCCGGGTCCGAACATCAACACCGACGACGAATTCCTCGCCGCCGCCACCGAACGCGGCACCACCACTTTCCACCCCGGCTGCACCTGCCGCATGGGCCCGGCGGACAGCACGTGGGCGGTGGTCGACGACCAGCTCCGCGTCCACGGGTTGGAGGGCCTCCGCGTCATCGACGCCTCCGTGATGCCGCGTATGATCTCGGCGAATCTCAACGCCTCCACCATGATGATCGCGGATCGTGCCTCGGACCTGATCCGCGGCAAGCAGCCGATGGAATCCGCGCGGATTCCGGACGCGGCGGTAGCGTAGGCACAGCTACGTAGGGTGGGTTAGCGAAGCGTAACCCACCACTTCTCTCGATGCGGAAATAAAAGAGGTGGGTTACGCTGACGCTAACCCTAACCCTAACCCACCCTACGGTCCCTGAGAACGGACTGAAACATGATCGATTATGGTGAAGCCAAGTTGCTAGCAAGAAATACCGTGGCGGCCATTGCCGCAAAGGTTTGCGATGAGTTTGTTGTGCTTGATGAGTTTACCAAAGAAGTAGAGGAGGGATGGCTCTTCTTCTATGATTCGAAGGAGTTTGTTGAAACGGGCAACCCTAGTTCAACTCTCGCCGGGAATGGTCCCATACTGGTTCGTCGAAATGGAGAAGTCAGAATTCTCCCGAGCGCCAGTTCTTGGCAGGTAGCGATCAAAACCCCTGATGAAAGCTCGTAGCCCATAGGATGTGGTTCGCTTCGCTTTACCCACCCTGCGGTCGCTAATTATGAGAAGCGGCTATGTCGAACGCCAGAAAGAGATCGGGCTACACCCGGAAAGATCTGCGCGAGGTCAGCGAAAATCCGAGGCTGAAAAAAGCTGATATCGCCAAGGTCCAGCCATTCTCCGAAGTCTTCCCTGATCTCAGTGCATCTATCCGAAGGTCCCGTAGCTCGGGTGGAGCGAAGCGCAATCCGGGATAGCTGTATCGATCTGCCTGCATTCCCCGGATTTCGCTGCGCTCCGTCCGGGCTACGATCCCTGCGCATTTGGACGACGTCATTTGAGCACAGAGCACAATCGTCCTCTCACAGATGCCGAGCGCGATCTTGCGCGCTGGATGCTGGAGCATGGCACGGAAGAAGCCAGGCAATATCTGGATCAGCTCAAGCTGGCTGAGGTCACGCCTTGGAGATGTCGATGTGGATGTGCCAGCATCAACTTCCAAATCAAGGGACATGCTGAAGCGCCGCCCGGCGCTGAGATTCTCGGTGAATTCCTGCTGAACGATGGTGATCACCAAAGTGGAATATTCATCTATTCGAGTGGTGGCTTGCTGAAGGGCATCGATGTGTATGGCTTGGCAGGCGATGCGCCGTCTGTGTTACCGCGACCCGAAAACCTGTCTCCCTTCAAGCCTGGCAATCCGCTGCGCACGTGAAGGGGAAATCGGCAATGAGTATCGCGGAATGATGACCTTTGATCGTGTAATTGCTGCGCTTCGCAGCACTGGTGTGCAGGCCGAGGTGCTGAACGAAATTGATAGCCGAGCCATCGTGATCAGGGTGCTGGAGCGACTCGGTGTCGACGTGACGAGCCGCGCGCCGTGGGATCAAGCCACATCCGAAGGGAGGCAAAGGCCCGATGGTTGGGAGCTCATTCCGAAATACGTGGGGACGAACCAATGTTTGATGTTTCTGGAAGGCGCCCGATCGATTTGGAAATTTTCGTGTGGTGCGGACCTGCTTCGGGTTCTGGAGGACTGTCCGGCGCTCGAGATTTATGTCTGTGACGAGGAGGCGAGCTATCTCCTTTGCAGCAATCACCATGACTTTGTCGTGGGCTGGGGTGCAGCGCTGCCATGGGTGGCACGATGTTGAATGTGGACGAAGAAATCTTGTTGAACCAACTGGCGCAGGGGGTCGCAAGCGATTCGGAGGGGGACGCTTGGTTCAACGCGCGGAGCAAGGACGACAAACGCAGGCTGCTTCGTGGCTTAAGTAACTTCATATTGCAGGCAGGGCCGAAGCCAGACGATGTGGCAGGTGCAATTGCCGAGTCGCGGCTGAAGCGGACGCTTACTCCGTGTGTCTTGATCGCGATGCCTAACCTCAAGATTCAATTGGCGAAGCTCTCGACGCTACCAGAGTTTGAGTTGCCTCGAGTGTTTCGGCTCCTCATCAAGTTGCTCGCAGCCGCAGACAACAGGCGTCGCAGGGAACGGCCACTGGATCTCGTAAACCATTGGTGGCACCGCGACTTAAGCGACCCGGAGGTTGTGAATGAGATCAAGCGAGCCAAGGGGGCGTAGCCTCGGTTACTCGCCGCGTGTTGGGCTACGATCTTCTCAAGTTTGCCCGTCGGGCAAAACACCCCGCCACCCGTCAATCCCTCCTCGCAAAAATATTCCACTTTACCGAAATTCGGAATTGCGGCATACATCGAAACAGCCCGGCCCGAGGAAGAGGGGCGGTTCGCGAGTCGTTCGAAACGCGGGCCGGGTTGCGGTGGACGCGGCAGCGTCGGGCGCGAGAGGCTAAGGGCAGGGCGGATTGCTCTCCGTGAGCCCTGAGGCTTCGTGCGGACGAGCGGCGCTGTGTGCGTACGGCAAAACCGTGTGGTCCTGGCCGTCGCTGCTACGGTCAAGCTCTTGCGGATGCGGCATTTGCGTCAACCGGCGCGGTGTCGGCGACTTTCGCAGGGGTGAGGGAGGCCAGAACGAACTCGGCTCCCGGGAGAGCACGGCATACGCCGTCCGACCACTGCGCAGGGAAGGCCGTGTGTTTGGCTTCACCTGTATGCCGCTGTGCAGTTCTTCTGCGTGTGCTTTCGCACAGCGGACCGTGGGTGCCAGCCGGCACCCGGCCTTCCCTGCGCCCTCTTTCCTGGAGGGCGTGACGGAGACAGCAAAGCTCGGGCGAAATGCGCCGCGAGGATGCTGCGGTGTGTCTGCGCTCGCAATGACGATGTGGAGAGCGTGCGCTTTCCCTCTTTCCTCGAGCGCGGGCTCCTCGGGACATTCACCCTTAAATTGCAGGATGCGCCTTGACGTAGTAGAAACAGCAGATGCGCTTCATCTCAATACTCTGCTTCTTGATCCTCACGATCTCTCCCTGCTTTGCCCAGTCTCCCCGGGCTTCCGCAGAGGTGACGACCCTGATCAGCCAGGAACCTCTGCTCGCGGTGCTCGATCATGACAATTCATCCGCGCTTTCGCTGGTGACCCTGTTCAGGAAAGTTCACGCCGCGCAAAAGCTGCTGCAGCCGTCGGTCGCCGACGGCCCGACGCGGGCGAGCGATTTGTCTCAATTCAGTGGGACCTACGCGCAGTTCGCTGCCGTGATGTCCGCCGACATCACGCGTATCACAGCGGGACTCGGCATCGATTGGGAAAAGGAGATCCTGAAAACCTACGACCCGAAGTCGGCCAAAACGGACGCTGGCAAGACGCTGCGGCTGAATGGCAATGTTGCGCGCGTGTTTAACGAGAAATGGCTCGGTTCCAGCGACGGATTGTTCTTCCTGTCGGGTGTGGTCAATCGGATGGACCGCCGCGATTTCGATTCCGCGCATTGCGGCGAATTGCGCTTCATCTACCGGCTCGGCTACGAAGTGAGGATGAACGGCAAGACTTACGCGTCGCGCATGCCGTTCACCGTGAACATGGTGTTCAGTTACGCGGATGACGGCAGGAATTGCCAGGACGTCGCCTCGCTCTGGCGCGTCGCCGGGATCGATGCTGACGATCCGGCAGTGGTTGCCCAACGCCTGCTGCAGGGGCCGCTGGATTTTTCGCGACTCATCTTCAAGCAGATGGAGATCAATGCGCAGGTGGTGCGCTTCCCATCAGACCTCGAAAACATGGAGAACCGCAAATTCGCCGGACAGGCGATCTACTGGATGCGGATCTTCGCGCTGAGGGATGGCAAGTTTCAGCCGACACGGCTGGAAAATACGCCTGATGTGCAGGCAATCCTGAAGGATCCCGCCAAGCAGAAGCAGTTGCAGGACTATCTCGCCGGCCACATCGCCGAGATCGACAACGGCACCTTCAGGATACCGGAGAGCCTGGAGGCCGACATCGCACTGAGTTTTTCCACTGCCGGCAGCGCGCGCATGGCCAATCGTCCCTTCGATCTCGCAATCGGCAGCGAGCAGGCGGCACGGATCGTCGCGGCGGCGGGTGTCCCCGGGAGGTCACCAAAATTCGTGCAATCCGGCGCGGGTCTGCTCGAACGCCTGAACACGTCGTCCTGCATGGGCTGCCATCAATCATCCTCGACCGCCGGATTCCATCTTCTCGGCGTGGACCGGTTCGATTTCGGCCGCGACGCGGACGCGATCAGGAGCGCGCTTGACGGTAACCAGTTGCAATTGCCGTTCTCGCCCCATGTCTACGCGGAACTTGTTCGCCGCAAGGACTATGTCGAGCGGGTTTCGCTCGGTCAGGCGCCGAACAGTTTTCGCCCGCATCCTTCGGCGCCCCCGGCGGCCTGGGAAAGCGGAAATCCGGCCTATGTTGTCGCCGGTGACAACATGCCGTGCCCTTTGAATGCGGATCTGGCGCAGGCCGCGAAATGGAGCTGCAATGCCACGCGTAACCTCACTTGTCAGGCGTTGGTGACGAACGCTGCGACTTCCTCCAATCTCGGCCAATGCGTGCCCGCGGCACAGAATGTCGCCGCGGGTTTGAGCTGCCGCTCAAACGTCATCGAGGACTCCACAGCGAAGACCGCCGCCAACAACCCGCTCGGCTTCAACCTGCGCGCGTTCAGCGACCGCGTCAGCAAGGAAGAACTCGTCTACAAGCTGTCGGAAGGAAAATTGAGCGGCTACGGCTACAACTGCCGTCCAACGAAGATCGGCGTGCCGCTGGGCCGCGTCACGCGTCCCTGCAAGCCCGAGGAGGCGTCGCTGGCGGTGATCCGGCCGGGCAGCGTGCCCGAGGAAATCTGCGCGATCGTCGGAGGCAAGGGCTTTGAGCAGATGGCCAAGGGATATTTCGACAGCGGCATTTTCGCCGCTGGCGTCGGCCGCGGCCTCCTGAACACATGCTCGCCGTCGCGGTTTTGCCGCGAGGACTATATTTGCCAGCAGATGCCGGATTTTGTCACGAGTGCAAGGTTCAACGTCAGGGCCCCGGCGTTGAATAACTTGAGAAGCCGAAAGATCGGGTTCTGTACCCCAACCTATTTCGTTTATCAGCTCCGCCTTGACGGTCATCCGAATCCGAGATGACGCGGGGAAGCGCGGCCCAGAGTAGCGGTAGGAATTGCGGTCAGGTTGTCTCTGCGCGCTTGCAGATCAAACCTCCCTCCGGCTCAAAAACGCCAGCCGCTCGAACAGGTGCACGTCCTGCTCGTTCTTGAGCAGCGCGCCGTGCAGCGGCGGGATCAGCTTGCGCGGGTCGCGTTCGCGCAGTTGCTCGACGCTCATGTCCTCGTTGAGCAGCAGCTTGAGCCAGTCGAGCAGCTCGGAGGTTGAGGGCTTCTTCTTCAGACCGGGCACCTCGCGCACTTCGAAGAAGATGCGCAGCGCTTCCTCGACCAGGCGCTTCTTGATGCCGGGGAAGTGGACGTCGACGATGCGGCCCATCGTGTCGGCGTCGGGAAACTTGATGTAGTGGAAGAAGCAGCGGCGCAGGAAGGCGTCCGGCAGCTCCTTCTCGTTGTTGGAGGTGATCATCATGATCGGGCGCTGCTTCGCCTTGATCGTCTCGCCGGTCTCGTAGACATGGAATTCCATGCGGTCGAGCTCGAGCAAGAGGTCGTTCGGGAATTCGATGTCGGCCTTGTCGATCTCGTCGATCAAGAGCACCGGGCGCTGCTCGGCGGTGAAGGCGTCCCACAGCTTGCCGCGCTTGATGTAGTTCCTGATGTCGGAGACGCGGGCATCGCCGAGCTGGCTGTCGCGCAGGCGCGACACTGCATCGTATTCGTAGAGGCCCTGCTGCGCCTTGGTGGTGGACTTGATGTGCCAGGTCAAAAGCGGCGCGTTCAGCGCCTTCGCCACTTCCTCCGCCAGCACGGTCTTGCCGGTGCCGGGCTCGCCCTTGATGAGCAGCGGGCGCTCCAGCACGATCGAGGCATTGACGGCGACCTTGAGATCGTCGGTCGCAACATAGTCCTTGGTGCCGGTAAATTTCATCGCGCGTCCTTGTTGGTCGTCGGCCGGGCATCGCCCTGGTCCAACAAACGGAACGGCCGCTCATGGCGGCCGTTCCTGGTTCGGTCAGGCTTTCAGACCCGTTTTATCAGCGAAAGGATGACGAGCACAATCACCGCGCCGATGGTGGCATCCACGATGGCGCCGACCGTGCCGGTGGCCAGCGCAATATGCAGTTGCGGCAGCACCCAGCTCGCAACCAGCGCGCCGATGATGCCGACGACCATGTTGCCGATCAGGCCAAATCCCGCCCCATGGACAATCTTGCCGGCAAGCCAGCCGGCGATCGCGCCAATGATGAGCGCTGCGAGAATTCCCATTGCAAACGTCCCCAAAACAACCCCGTGAGACGGTCAATTCTAGAGCAAAAAGCCGACCGGTCCAGCGTCCCGCGGCGGGCTCGGCCCCTTGACGTTCGCCCCCCGACGGGCAATCTGTCACCCATGTTCCTGCAATTCTTCACTTCTCTGCGCGATGCGCAGGTCCCCGTGACGCTGCGCGAATACCTCACGCTGATGGAGGCGCTCGACGCTGATCTGTCGGACTACTCGGTCGAGAATTTCTACTATCTGTCGCGCACCTCGCTGGTGAAGGACGAGCGCAACCTCGACAAGTTCGACCGCGTCTTCGGCACGGTGTTCAAGGGGCTGGAAAGCCTGCTCGACGCCATGGAGAAGGCGGAGATCCCCGAGGAGTGGCTGAAGAAGCTCGCCGAAAAATACCTCAGCGAGGAGGAGAAGAAGCAGATCGAGGCGATGGGCTGGGACAAGCTCATGGAGACGCTGAAGAAGCGGCTCGAGGAGCAGAAGGGCCGGCACCAGGGCGGCTCGAAGTGGATCGGCACCGCGGGCACCTCGCCGTTCGGCGCCCACGGCTACAATCCCGAAGGCGTCCGCATCGGCCAGGAGAAGAACCGCAACAACCGTGCCGTGAAGGTGTGGGACAAGCGCGAGTTCAAGGATCTCGACGGCAATGTCGAGCTCGGCATCCGCAACATCAAGGTGGCGCTGCGGCGCCTGCGCAAATTCGCGCGCACCGGCGCGCCTGATGAGCTCGATCTCGACACCACGATCCGCGAGACCGCCAATCACGGCTATCTCGACGTGCACATGCGGCCCGAGCGGCGCAATGCGGTGAAGCTGCTGGTGTTCTTCGACATCGGCGGCTCGATGGATTCGCATATTGAGCAGGTCGAGGAGCTGTTCTCGGCGGCGAAGAGCGAGTTCAAGCACATGGAGTATTTCTACTTCCACAACTGCCTCTACGAAGGCGTGTGGAAGCAGAACAAGCGCCGCTTTACCGACCGCACGCCGACCTGGGATGTGCTGCACAAATACCCGCACGACTACAAGGTCGTGTTCGTCGGCGACGCATCGATGTCGCCTTACGAGATCATGGTGCCCGGCGGCTCGGTCGAGCATGTCAACGAGGAGCCCGGCTCGGTCTGGCTCGACCGCATCATCCGCACCTATCCGCATACGGTGTGGCTCAATCCGGTGCAGCAGAAGCACTGGGACTATTCGGAATCGACCACCATCATCAAACGCATCTTTGCCAACCGCATGTACCCGATCACGATCGAGGGGCTCGAGGGTGCGATGAAGGAATTGACGCACTAGCTGTACGCGCCGTCAGTCCGGACGGCCGCGCAGAGGCCGACAAGAGGGAGAACCACATGCCCCAGACCATCACCCGCGGCATCAAGGCGCTGATCGACGAGGCCAATGCCGAGATCGAGACGCTCAACGCCAAGGAGGCCATCGAGATCTCCAAGAACGGCGATGTCGTCATCGTCGACATCCGCGACCCCCGCGAGATCGAGCGCGACGGCCGCATCCCCGGCGCGTTCGCCTGCACCCGCGGCATGCTCGAATTCTGGATCGATCCGCAGAGCCCCTACGCAAAACCGATCTTCCAGGAAGACAAGAAATTCGTCTTCCATTGCGCCGGCGGCATGCGCTCCGCGCTCGCGGCGAAGACCGCCAAGGACATGGGCCTGAAGCCCGTCGCCCACATCGCCGGCGGCTACGCCGCCTGGCGCGATGCCGGCGGTCCGGTGGAGCAGTGGGAGCCGAAGAAGAAGGGGTGAGAAGTGCTGCGCTGTCGCGTCAATCTCCGCTGTCATTCCCCGCGAAGTGGGGAATCCAGTACGCCGCAGCGTCTCGACTCAATCACAACCGCCTCTGGAATACTGGATCGCCCGGTCAAGCCGGGCGTTGACAGCGGAGTTTGATGCGCATTGCTTCAACTTCGGAATGACAAGAAAGACCTCGCATGACCGTCACCGACCCCCTCGTCTCCACCGAATGGCTCGCCGCCCACATTGGCGACGCCAACGTCAAGATCCTCGACGCCAGCTTCAAGCTGCCGGGCGTGCTGCCGCTGCCGAAGGACGACTATCTCGCCGCGCATCTGCCGGGCGCCGTGTTCTTCGACGTCGACGCGGTGTCGGATCATTCCAACCCGCTGCCGCACATGTATCCGAGCGCCGAGCAGTTCGGCCGTGACGCAGGCCAACTCGGCATCTCCAATGCCGACACCGTCGTCCTCTACGATGCCGGCGGATGGGTCGCTGCGCCCCGCGCCTGGTGGATGTTCCTGGCCTTCGGCCACAGCAATGTACGCATTCTCAATGGCGGGTTGAAGAAGTGGCGCGCCGAGGGGCATCCGGTCGAGAGCGGCGAGGTAAAGCCGAAGCCCGCGACGTTTAGGGCGAGCTACGACTCAAAACGCGTGCGCAGCATGCAGCAGCTGATCGCCAACGTCGAAAGCAGCGCAGAGCAGGTGATCGACGCACGCGCCGCCGACCGCTTCGAGGGCCGCGCGCCTGAGCCGCGCGCGGGCATCCGCTCGGGCCACATCCCCGGCGCGCGCAATGTGCCCTACAATCAGCTGTTCGATGCCGCGACCGGCGAGATGAAGCCGCTCGACGATCTCCGCGCCGCCTTCGCGAACGCCGGCGTCAGGCTCGATGCGCCGATCGTGACGAGCTGCGGTTCGGGCGTGTCCGCCGGCGTGTTGACGCTCGCACTCTATCGCCTCGGCATCACCGACACCGCGCTCTATGACGGCTCGTGGTCGGAGTGGGGCCAGGCCGGCGGCCCGCCGGTCGCGACCGGGCCGGCGTAGCCTTACTGGCGCGTGCGCGTGGCCGTTGTCGCCAGCATCTGCTGCTGGCCGAACGGATCATAGCTCTGCCGCAACTGCTGGGGCGGAGGACGCTGCACCATGCGGTGCCGCTTCTTCGCCTTCGCCTGGCGCTTGGCCGCCTTGCTGTCCGGGGCGCTGCTGTCCGCCTTCGCGTCTCCCTTGGTGTCCCCCTTGGCCTTCGCCGGCGCATCCTTCAAGGCCGGCGCCGCCGGATCGTTCAGCGCGGCCACCTTGGCCGGGGCAATGTCGGGCGCCGGGGAGGCGAGGGCCGCACCGGGATCGGGATCGGCCGGCGCCGGTTCGCTGGCGGTCACGGCAGGCGTGGGCTCGGGGATCGATGCCGTTGTGTCGGCCGGGGTGAGTGTGTCGGCAGGAGCCGGCGCGATGGCTTCCGTCGTGGCCTCGGCCTGCACCGGCTCGGCGGCCGGAGGCGCGGCCTCGGTGACCTGCGGCGGCACGTTGGCCTCGGTCGTCAGGGCGGCCACCTGTTCGGGCTCGTTCACCGGCAAGCCGATGGTCGGCACCCGGTCGCGCAGCGATGGCGCGGGCTCGGCGGCCGCCTCCGGCTCGGCGCGGAGCGCCGCTAGCACCGGCTGGGCCGGCTCTGGGCTTTGCGCAAACACCTTTTCCTGCGGGCCGTTCCGCCAGGAGGGGTTGCTGACATACTGCTCGTGGGTGGCCCGCAGCAGCGCGGCGGCACCTAGGCCGAACACCAGGATGGAGGTTGACAGCAGGATCGCGGCAAACAGGAAGCGAAAGCCGGGAAGCATCGGACGGGTTACGAATTTCCGCCCCGGCGGGTGGCGGCCGGGACCCAAGAGCCATCTGAACGCGGTGACGGTACTGATTGCCGTTCGCCACGCCGGGACAGAAGCTCAAAGCGGAGGCGAATCAGGCTGATTCGAACATATCGCAACGCCTCCGCGCCGTTCCCTTAAATTCGGGGCCGGAGACTCCGGCAATCTACAGCTCGATGCGATTTCCGCCCCCTGATGCAACGAGGCAACTGTGTGTGCCTGCATCACAAATCGCTAACTCAGGCACAAATCAGCCTGTAATGTCTTGAATGTGCCGCTATCTTCGGTCATCTGGCCGTTAACGGTCCGGATGGGCTCGGGGACTATACAAGAGCGATGATGATCAAACATTTTCTGACGATATGCGCTGCCGCAACAGTCGCTGCGGCGGGAACCTCGCTCGCACAGGCTCAGAGCTATCCGGTCCAGCAGGCGCCGAGCTATGGCGCTCCGGCCGAATATCGCCCCGGCGACCGCACGCCGAATTTCGACTCGCTGGACGATGAAGACGACGCGATGCCGCAGGCGTCGCTGCCGCCGCCTGGTCCGGCCGACGATCCGCGATACGGCCGCCCGGCTGGCCCTCCGCCGGTCTATTCCGCCGCCCCGCCGCAGGGGCCGGTGATGTCGCCCGATGATCCGCGCTATGGCCGTCCGGCTGGCGCTCCGCCGGTCTATTCGGCGGCGCCGCCGCAGGGCCCCGTGATGTCGCCCGACGATCCCCGCTATGGCCGCCCCGCCGGCCCGCCCGCGGTGATCTATGCCGATCGCCCGGGTCAGGCACCCGGCAGGGACGGCCTGCGTCCGCCGGAGGCCGTCGGTGGTCCCGCCGCGACCGGAACGGTTCAGTCCGGCCAGCCGCCCGTGGGCAACGATGGCCGGCCGATGGCGATCGCTTCGCTGCCGCCCGAGGAGCAGCCCGACGCTGCTCCCGCGCAGTTGTCGCCGAACCTGCGCCGCCAGGAAGTCTCGCTGGCGACCAAGGAGCCGGCTGGAACGCTCATCGTCGATACCCCGAACACCTACCTCTATTACGTGCTCGGAGGCGGCCGTGCGATCCGCTACGGCGTCCGCGTCGGCCGCGACGGCTTCACCTGGACCGGCGTGCAGAAGATCACCCGCAAGGCCGAGTGGCCGGATTGGCATCCGCCAACCGAGATGATCGAGCGTCAGCCCTATCTGCCGCGCTTCATGGCCGGCGGCCCCGGCAATCCGCTCGGCGCACGCGCGATGTATCTCGGCTCGACCGTCTACCGCATCCACGGCACCAACCAGCCTTCGACCATCGGCAAGTTCGTGTCGTCGGGCTGCATCGGCATGCTGAACGAGGACGTCTCCGACCTGTTCGACCGCGTCAAAGTCGGCACCCGCGTGGTGGTGATGCCGGGTGGCCCGCCGCCAGGAACGGCGACCGCCTCCGCTGCGCCGACGTCGGGCGCTGCCGGTCCGGCTCCGATGGCTGCCCAGGCTGGCCCCGTCCCAGGCACCCAGCCGACGGTGGTGCCGCCGCTGCCCGCGCCGGTCACCGTGCGCTAAGCGCTACGAGACAATTCAGATCAGTGAAGGGCGTGCCGTCGGCACGCCCTTTTCGTTTCAGGCCAGCTTGCGCGGCAGCTCGCGACCCCCGGTGAAGGCGTCGATCGCCTCGACCATCTGCCCGTAATGGATGCGCAAGCCGTCCTCGGTGGCGTAGCCGAGATGCGGCGTCAGCACGAGATTGTCGAGCTTGCGGAAGGGATGGTCGACCGGCAGCGGCTCGACCGAGAATACGTCGATGCCGGCGCCCGCGATCTTCCGCTGCTGCAAGGCCTCGAGCAGCGCCTGCTCGTCCACGATCGGACCGCGCGCGGTGTTGACGAGGAAGGCCGTCGGCTTCATCCGCGCGAGATCGGCAGCCCCGACCAGTCCGCGCGAACGATCGCTCAGCACCACATGGATGGTGATGATATCGGCCTTGGCGAACAGCTCCTCCTTGGTGGCGTAGCCGACGCCGGCCGCCGCGCATTTCTCCGGCGTGAGGTTCGGGCTCCAGGCGATCACGTTCATGCCGAATGCTTTCGCGATGCCCGCCATCTTGCTGCCGAGCTTGCCGAGCCCGACGACGCCGAGCGTCAGTCCCTCGATCTCGACACCGGCAAAGCTCTGCCAGGGCTCGCCGGCATGCATGCGCGCGTTCTCGCGGCCGATGCCGCGGGTCAGTTCGAGGATCAGGCCCATGGTCAGCGGCGCGGTCGGATCGCGGGAGTATTGCGTGCCGCCGATGGCAACGCCTTGCGCCTTCGCAGCCTCCATGTCGATCGAGGCGTTGCGCATGCCGGAGGTCAAAAGCAGCTTCAGCTTCGGCAGCGACGCGAACAGGCTCTTGGGGAACGCCGTGCGCTCGCGCATCGCGCAGATGATCTCGAAATCGGCCAGCGCGCTCGCCGCGGCCTGCTCCGAGGCAAAGGGATGGCTGAACACGGTGACGTCGACGCGATCGGACAGTTTTTGCCAGTCGGCGACGTCGAGGGCGAGGTTGAAATAGTCGTCGAGAATTGCACAGCGCAGCCGCGTCATCAGCTTTCATCCATGGCGAGAGGTGACGGCGCCAGGCGGGGAGCGCCATCGTCGGAACCTGGCCATGGTTGCGCGCAATCACGCCTGCGCGCAAGCAGCTGACGTGTTCAAAAATCCGATAGGAGATCCGATAGGGGGGAAGGGTTCAGAGGTCGCGTTGCTTGAGGCGGAACGGCGTATCAATGCCGTGCTTGGCGCGCCAGGCGGGACCGGGACCACGCATGTAGTGCAGCTCGGGGCGGTAAGGGTTGAAAGCGGTAGCGAAGAAACGCTTCCAGAAGCCCTTGATCTCCGTGACGAGTCCGGAAGCGCTACCGGCTCGTGCCGGAACGGCGATGGAATTGGTCTCGATCAGAGCCATGATGTGGCCTCGCTGTTCTCCCCGTCGCTTCTGCCGCGGGTGGCGTCTTTTTCGGCGCCATGACGAGCTTTGGCCCACTTTATTAAAAAATGGTTTCAATTGTCCGGATCGGCGGCCGGATGGTGTCCATCCCGTATTCAACCGTGGTGAACGGAGGGAAAACATTGCCCTTTGGGGGCGGGATCGTTACATCGGCGGCAAGCAAATTTCCTCAAATCGAAGGTTTCACGGGACCGATGGCGCGCCAGTTCATCTATTTCATGCAGGGCCTGACCAAGAGCTACCCGACCCGGAAGGTGCTCGATAACATTCATCTGTCGTTCTACCCGGACGCCAAGATCGGCGTGCTCGGCGTCAACGGCTCGGGCAAGTCGACGCTGCTCAAGATCATGGCTGGCCTCGACAAGGAGTATAACGGCGAGGCCTGGGTCGCCCAGGGCGCCCGCGTCGGCTATCTCGAGCAGGAACCGCATCTCGATCCGGCGCTCTCCGTGCGCGAGAACGTCATGCTGGGTGTCGCCAAGCAGAAGGCCATTCTCGATCGCTACAACGAGCTGGCGATGAACTATTCGGAAGAAACCGCCGACGAGATGACCAAGCTGCAGGACGAGATCGAGGCCCAGGGCCTCTGGGATCTCGACAGCAAGGTCGACCAGGCGATGGACGCGCTGCGCTGTCCGCCCGACGATGCCGATGTGACGAAACTCTCCGGCGGTGAGCGCCGCCGCGTCGCGCTGTGCAAACTGCTGCTCGATCAGCCGGAATTGTTGCTGCTCGACGAACCGACCAACCATCTCGACGCCGAGTCCGTGTCGTGGCTGGAAGGTCATCTGCGCAACTATCCCGGCGCGATCCTGATCGTCACCCACGACCGCTACTTCCTCGACAACGTCACGAGCTGGATTCTCGAGCTCGACCGCGGCAAGGGAATTCCCTACGAGGGCAACTACTCGTCCTGGCTGGTGCAGAAGCAGAAGCGGCTCGAGCAGGAAGGCCGTGAAGACGCTGCGCATCAGAAGACGATCGCCCGCGAGCAGGAATGGGTCGCGTCCTCGCCGAAGGCGCGTCAGGCCAAATCCAAGGCGCGCTACCAGCGCTACGAGGATCTGCTCAAGCAGGCGAGCGAGAAGCAGACCCAGACCGCGCAGATCATCATCCCAGTTGCCGAGCGGCTCGGCGCCAACGTCGTCGATTTCGAAACGCTCAGCAAAGGCTATGGCGATCGCCTGCTGATCGACGATCTTACCTTCAAGCTGCCGCCTGGCGGCATCGTCGGCGTGATCGGCGCCAACGGCGCGGGCAAGACCACGCTGTTCAGGATGATCACCAAGCAGGAAACGCCGGACAAGGGCACCATCACGGTCGGCGAGACCGTGCATCTCGGTTATGTCGACCAGTCGCGCGACGCGCTCGACGGCAACAAGAACGTGTGGGAGGAGATTTCCGGCGGCAACGAGCTGATCCTGCTCGGCAAGAAGGAAGTGAACTCGCGCGGCTATTGCTCGTCGTTCAACTTCAAGGGCGCCGACCAGCAGAAGAAGGTCGGCGCGCTCTCCGGCGGTGAGCGCAACCGCGTGCATCTCGCCAAGATGCTGAAGTCCGGCGCCAACGTGCTGCTGCTCGACGAACCGACCAACGATCTCGACGTCGATACGCTGCGCGCGCTCGAAGAGGCACTGGAAGATTTCGCCGGCTGCGCCGTCATCATCAGCCATGACCGATGGTTCCTCGACCGCATCGCAACCCACATCCTGGCCTTCGAAGGCGAGAGCCACGTCGAATGGTTCGAAGGCAACTTCCAGGACTACGAGAAGGACAAGATGCGCCGTCTCGGCCAGGACAGCATCATTCCGCACCGCGTGAAGTACAAGAAGCTGACGCGGTGATTTCGGCATGATGCGGCGGGCGCTCATAGCTGCGGTGATCGCTATCATCTGCGGCCTGTCGCCCGCCCGCGCCGCCGATGCCGCCTTCACGCAGTTCATCGCCTCGCTCTGGCCGGAGGCGCAGGCCGCCGGCGTGTCGCGCGCGACATTCGATGAGCAGACGCGCGGGCTCGAGCCTGATTACAAGCTGCCCGATTTGATCCTGCCCGGACGGCCCGCGACCGGCGCACCGTCGCAGGCCGAGTTCGTGCAGGTGCCGGCCGACTACGTCAAGGAAGCCTCGATCGCGCGGCTTGCGGGCGAGGGGCAGCGGCTGCTGCAAAAATATCGTCCGGCGCTGAGCGAGATCGAGAAGAAATCCGGCGTGCCGGCCACCATCATGCTCGCGATCTGGGGCCGCGAGACCGATTACGGCCGCTACACGCTGCCTTACGATCTCGTGCGCGTGCTGGCGACGCAGGCCTATGTCGGGCGACGCAAGGACACCTATCGGAACGAGTTCATCCTGTCGCTGAAGATCCTCGGCGAGGGCGTGGTGACGCGCAAGGACATGCGCTCGTCCTGGGCGGGTGCCACCGGGCTCACGCAATTCCTGCCGTCCGAATATTACAAGCACGGTGTCGACTTCGACGGCGACGGCCGCATCGACATCTGGCATTCGGTGCCGGATGCGCTGGCCTCGGCCGCGCAGCAGCTCGTCAACAAGGGCTGGCAGAGCGGCGTGCGCTGGGCTTACGAGGTGCAGGCGCCGGCCAAGGTCGATTGCACCAGCGGCGTGCCCGAGGTGACGAAGCCGATCGGCCAGTGGCTGCGCGAAGGTTTTGTGCCGGTGCGTGGCGAGAAGCTGAGCGCTGCCGAGCAGGCGCAGCCGGCCTCGCTGCTGCAGCCGGAAGGCATTTACGGCCCATCGTTCCTGACGACGAAGAACTACTTCGTCATCAAGGAGTACAATTTCTCCGACCTCTACGTGCTGTTCGTCGGCCATCTCGGCGACCGCATGACGAGCCCGCTGCCGTTCGCGACACAATGGGTGGCCTCCAAGCAGTTGCGCACCAAGGACGTCGAGACCATGCAGCGCGGGCTCACGCGCGTTGGGCTCTACAAGGACAAGATCGACGGCAAGGCCGGGATGCAGACGCGCGCGGCGCTCGGCGCCTACCAGAAGTCGGCAGGCCTCAAGGTCGATTGCTGGCCGAGCGAAGAGGTGCTGCGCTCGATCCAGGCGGCGCGGTAGCGGCCTTAACTCTTCGCCAAAGAAAAAGCCCGGCCGAGGTGCTCGGCCGGGCTTCGATCGCGGCGCGGATGCGCCATGCGATCGGATCTTGCGATCAGATCAGTAGCAAACGCGAACCGGGCGGACGACCCAGCCGTAACCGTCCCAATAGCGCTGGCGCTGCCAGTAGCAGGGCGCGGGCGGCGGGGGCTCGGCAATGTAGACCGGTCCGCCATAGGCGGGACGGCTCGACGCGATGGCGCCGCCGACGATGGCGCCACCGATCAGGCCGGCTGCGATGCCGGCGCCGACGCCGTCATGGGCCTTCGCGGACGGAGTGGCGGTCACCAGCGAACCGGCGATCGTCGCAACCGTGAGGGCGGCAACAAAAGTCTTCTTCATGCTCTTGGCTCTCCTGGGAGATGGACGTCCCTTGTTAGGAGCGCCCGGGTTTCAAAGGTTCACGCACACTCTGATGAAATCGACCGTGCAGCTAGGAAGCGCGCAATTGGTCAATCCACGGTAAACGCGCACGGAGCTGTGACGAGAAAAAGCGGTCTTTTTCAGGCCCGGAGATGAACGGCGCGTCCGTAGTGAACCGGTTCAGCGCGCCTCAGCCACAGACTCTGACGCGGCGGGTGCGCCAGGCGTAGCCATCCCAGAAGCGCTGCCTCTGCCAGACGCAGCCGTCACCGTAGTAGTCGTCCGCGACATAGCCGGGACCCGGCGCGTAGTAGCGGGGCGGGTAGTAGCCGGGCCCATAGGAGTAGCCCGGACCGGGTCCGTAATAATACGGAGAAGCCAGCGCGCCGCCGACAATGGCGCCACCGATGATCCCGGCGGCCACGCCGGCGGCGACACCACGCTGAGCGTGGGCCGGTGTCCCGGCCGTGAGGGCCAGGGTGGCGACGGCGGCGACCGTCAGTAAGAACTTCTTCATTGGCGTGACCTTTCGCACAAACAGGCGGGAACTCTTTGGGGGTAAAGTTCCATACTTCGTTTGAATGATCAATGAACGGCACCTTCGCCGAGGACGACCAATTAATGGATCGCAGGTCCGCGAGGGAGACGACGATGGGCAACGCGATGATGAATACTTTGATCGCTGCCGGGGTCATTTTCGCGATTGGCTATGGCTGGTTCGCCCATCTCCAGAACCGCGGCCGGCGCTCGCGCGCGGGTGCTGGTAGTGACGGAGGGAGTAGCGGCGACGGCTATTCAGCGGCCAGCGACGGCTTCTCGCTGGGGAGCTGGTTTTCCAGCGACAGCTCGGGGAGCTCGAGCGACAGCTGTTCCAGCAGCGATAGCGGTAGCAGTGGCGGGGATTGCGGAGGTGGCGGCGATGGTGGTGGAGGCGGTGGCGGTGACTAGGTCCGCCAAGATCTTGATCCAGTGCAACTCCCTATTTTAGAGCCGTTCTAGGCTGTTTCCGGGCTAGTTTGGAATAGCTTCAAATACCGGTTTTTCCCTTTGCATCCGGACGGCCCCTTAAATATCGATGATGACGCATCACCGAAGGGCCTGCCGCTTCCATGATCGTTTGTTCCTGTAACGTGCTGAGCGATGACGACATCCGCGCCGCGGTCGCCGAGTCCGACGACGCCGTACGTCATGCCAAGCAGGTCTATGGATGCCTCGGCTGTAGCGCCGAATGCGGCCGCTGCGCCCGTACCATCAAGACCATCATCGACGAAACTCTTGGCCCCTGCGCCAAGTCCTGCTGCTCGGGCTGCCCGCACAGCCACACCGTGGCCGCCAATGACGAGACGGCGGAACTCCCCCGGTTCGCCCTCGCGGCCTGCTGAAAACTTCCGCAATTTCGGCTGAGCTTTTCCCCGGCTGCGTCCCCGTGGCCGGTTGCTCTCGTCCTTAAACTGATTTAGAAGCGTTCTAAAGTCGGTTAGGGCCGATTTGGACGCAAGATTTGGAGTGCATCATGCAGGGCGACGCAAAAGTCATCGACTATCTCAACAAGGCGCTGCGCCACGAGCTGACTGCAATCAACCAATACTGGCTGCACTACCGCTTCCTCGACAATTGGGGCCTGCGGGACATGGCCAAGGTCTGGCGCAAGGAGTCCATCGAGGAGATGGAGCACGCCGACAAGCTCACCGAGCGGATTCTGTTCTTCGACGGCTTCCCGAACATGCAGGTGCTCGACCCCCTGCGCATCGGCCAGAACGTCAAGGAGATCATCGAGTGCGATCTCGCCGCCGAGATGAGCGCGCGGGCGCTCTACCAGGAGGCCGCCGGCTATTGCAACGGCGCCAAGGACTACGTCACCCGTGACCTGTTCGAGAAGCTGATGAGCGACGAGGAACACCATATCGATTTCCTCGAAACCCAGCTCGACCTGATCGGCCGCATCGGCCTCGAACTCTACACGCAGAAGCACGTCGGCGGGCTCGAGGGCGAGGGCCACTAAGCTCCGGCACCGGCTCTCTCCTTCGTCATGGCCGGGCTTGTCCCGGCCATCCACGTTTGGCCGCGCGACGAAGACGTGGATGCCCGGGCCTTCGCCTCGCCGAAGCGACTTCGGCCGCGCAGGCGGGTCTAGCCCGGGCATGACGGTTCTTTCGAGCGGCGAACGCTCTCACCTACAACTGCGTCTTGTAGCGCTCTTCCACGATCTCCTGGCTCTCCGGCTCCCCCAGGCCCGTCTGGTCGTGAATGACCTGGCCGATGCTGGGCATCACCGAGCGCTGCACCTTCTCCGGTGACCACAGCTTCGAGCGCATCAGCGCCTTGCCGCAGTGGAAATAGACTTCGCTGACCGCGACGTTCAGGACCGCGCGCGGCGGCTTGCCGAATTCCACCATCGATGCGAGCAGGTCCGGATCGGCCGAGAGCGTGCCGCGTCCGCCGACACGCAGCGTCTCGTCGATGCCGGGGACGAAGAACAGCAGATGCACGAAGCCCGAGCCTTCGACGACGTTGCGAAAACTGTCGATCCGGTTGTTGCCGGCACGGTCAGGCATCAGCACCTGGTTGGGGCCGGCGACATGGACGAAGCCAACCCCTCCGCCGCGCGGCGATGCATCGACGCTGCCGTCGACGCCTGACGTAGCGAGCACGCAGAACGGCGACATCTCGATGAATTTCTTCGCATGCGCATCGATCGCGGGACGCGCCTTTGCGATCACGCGCGGGCTCGGCTTGGCATAGATGGTGGCGAGGTCTTCGGCGCAGAGATCGGTCACGAAGGTCTCCCTGATTGAGGGGCACAGGATAGCATTCTCCGGCTCGACCGCTATCCCCGAAATAGCAGGTGCGGCCCGGTGTAGCCACGGCATGACGCAGGTGGCGTAGACCAGAAATTTCGCTTATAACGGGTGTCGTACTTTGTTGCTTTTCAAGCGAGGAATTCGTCATGGCCCCAACGCAGGCAATGCGGGTCGCGGGCGATCGGCCACGCCGTCGCAAGCATGTCCCGGGACAATTGATCGTTCGGTTGAAGCCGGCCGCTGCCCGGCAGATCGCGGCAGCCTCGCTTCAGGCGACAACGTCACGCGCGCTGATGGCTGCGATGCCCGATGACGTCAGAGGTCCGATCGATTTCCTGCGCGACAATTTCGGGCTTCAGTCGATGAAGCCGCTGTTCGTGGTCGGCGACGATGAGGCGCCCGCGCAGCCCCAGGCGATGGCTTTGGCCGCGGTCCATCGCTCGATAGCACGCTCCGCAACGGCGCCGCCGCGGGAGGCTCTGGCCGGATTTCAGATCGTGCAGTTGAAGGACGGGAAGGTCGATGCAGGCATCCTGAAGCGCCTGCGCGCCTCCAGGGCGGTGGATCTGGTCGAACCCGTTCCCAACCGGTGGCTCAGTGCCGCCGCCGATCCCATGAAGATCCGGCAGTGGGGCCTTCGCGCCATCAGATGGTTCGATCGACCGCGGCCAGGTGCGGGGCGGGTTCATGTCGCTGTGCTCGATAGCGGCGTCGACGCCGGACATCCCGATCTCGTGGACGCGATCGAGGACTACAGGCACGACGGCAACGGACCGCGTGATTTTCTCGGTCATGGCACCCATGTCAGCGGCACGATCGCGGCCGTGGTCAATAACTCGGTCGGTATCGCAGGCCTGGCCAATTGCCGGTTGCACTGCTGGAAGGTGTTCGACGATCCCAAGCGCGCATGCGACGACGAGAATTTCAACTTCGATTTCTACAGCAAGGCGCTTGCGGCCGCGCTCGATTCCAACATCAAGGTCATCAACCTCAGCATTGGCGGCGAGGACCATTCAAAGACGGAAGCGACGGCCTTCGCCGAACTGATCGAGGCCGGTGTCATCATCTCCACCGCGATGGGGAACGAGTTCGAGGACGGCAATCCGAAGGAATACCCGGCGGGCTACCCGGACACGATCGGAGTCGGCGCCGTCGACGAGTCCCATCGGCGCGCCTCGTTCTCCAATTCGGGGAAGCATATCAAGCTGGTGGCGCCGGGCGTCAACATCCTGTCGACGGTGCCCCGGGTGAAGGCAAGCTTCGCCGACCATACCAGCTACGATTCCTGGCCCGGGACATCGATGGCAACACCGCATGTGACGGGCGCCGCCGCGCTCGTCTACATCAACAAGCCGAAATCCAGGGCGTCCGGGCTTGCGGTCGCCAGGCGCCTGATCGCGACAGCGATCAAATTGCCGGCGATGCGAGGCAAGGATTTTACGCCGGAATACGGCGCCGGCCTGCTGGATGTTGCCGCTGCACTCGGCCGCGCGAAAGCGGCCAAGAAATCGGGCAGGAAAACTGCCAAGAAAACTGCAAAGGCGAAGCCGGCGCGAAAGAGGCAAAAATAGATTCTGCGACCTTGAATGGGTGCGGCGAACGGCTAGCTTCTGAGCATGTCCGTGCAATTCAAATTCCACGACCATGTCGATCAGCGCCGGCGGCGCAAGATCATCAAGACCCTAGGCGATGCCGGCTACGCCGCCGAGAGCCTGTTTCCGGGACAGAAGCGGCAAAACCTGGCCGCGATCTTCACCGTCGCCGAGGCCGACGCCAAATCCGTTCGTGCCGCGCTCGACGATTTCGGCGATGACATCGAATATGTCGAGGCCTCGCCCAGGCGAGACCTCAAGGCCTGAGCGGCCTACACCGCATCGGCCGGCACGAAGCAACTGATGATGATCGCGCCGCGATGGTGGACGTACCACACCACGGCCTGGCCGACCGGATTGCCGCGATCGCGGATGATGGCGCGCTCGGGCACCTCCATCCACTGTCCCTCGATCGGTACCCAATAGGTGCCGCCTCGCACATCGTAGTCGGTGCGATGGCCGTCGGAGATGTCGCAGCAGGGCACGCCGTTCGGCGCGATCACGCTCTTGAACCAGGCGCGGATGTCGGGCGGCACGTGGTCGTATTGGCCGTTGTCGAACGCGAACGCGGCGCTCGTCTGCGCCATCGTCGCGGCCAACCAAACGCACAGCGCGAGCCTGTGCATGCGAACTCCTCCCTGCGTCGCGCGCCGACTGCGCGCGATCGCGTCGCGTTCGATTCGTATCGTTGATGCGATTAAGCCCGAGCTGTCAGCGCAATGCATGCTCAAATAATATGCGGCGCGAGAGGCGCCGCATATGATGCGTTGCGGTATGGGCGGCCAGCCAGGCGCACAGTGCGAACCTGCACGTACGGTCCTTCCTATCGCGTCTCAAGCGATGCAAGCAGCGACTTAGGCGCGACATTGCGCCATGCCATCTCGAGTGCGCTCCGCAACGTGACCTGATCGATCTTCGCCAGCTTCACATTCGTGCTGCCGCTCCTGCCCCAGGCGCCGGGGACCGGACGAAACATCTCCGGTTCCGCGTCGATAAGCACGGCCTGCTGGTCGGGAGTGAGCTTCACCATGCCCCATTTTTCATCGGGATAGCCCAGCGTCGCGAACACGCGCTTGCCGACACGAAAGTCGGCATGGCCGTGATGTGCGCCCTCGATGACGCCGGGAAGCGCCAGCGCAGCCTTGCGAAAGCGAGCGTTCGACATGCGGTCTTGCTGCTCGGCTCACATCGTCCGCTGCGGCGCGGTTTGCAGCAATTGCCTGACCTGCTCGACGTAGAATTTCGCGTTGCCGGTGGTGCCGTGGCCGCGCGTCTCGGTGCTCGCGGGGATCAGATACAGCTTGCCGTTCTTGACCCGCTTCATTGCCGCGTCCGTGATCCCGGTCTCCGGTGGGTTGCGCTCGTCGTCGGCGGAGTTGATCAGCAGCAGCGTCGCCTCGATCTGCTCGAGCTTGTCGCCGGCATTGTAGTCTTGCGAGGAGCCCCACTGGTAGAGGAAGTCGTTGGCATCCGCCGTGATCAGTGTCGCCAGCCGTTCGTCGACGATCTTGTCGGCCTTGGCCGCGGTCGGCGCCTGCTGCTGATAGGCCAGAGTGCCGCCGATGCTGGCGATGCCGTAGGCGGTGATGGCGTATTTCATCATGCGCGGCTGGCTGGTGTAGTTGCCGCCGTTGTAGTCGGGATCGTTGCTGATGGTGTCGAGCATAATCCGCCGCATCATCCAGTTGCGTGAGGCCATCTCGGTCGGCTGCGAGGCCATCGGCACCAGCGCGTCCATCTCCTGCGGATATTTCTCGCCCCACAGCCAGGTCTGCATGCCGCCCATCGAATTGCCGATCACGAGCCGCAGATGTTTGACGCCGAGGCCTTCCTTCACGAGGCGATGCTGCGCCTCGACCATGTCGTCGTAATTGTATTTCGGGAAGCTCGTCTTCATGCCGTCGGACGGTTTTGACGATTTGCCGTGGCCGATCGCGTCGGGGATGATGATGTAATATTTGGACGCATCGAGCGGCTGTCCCGCACCGAACAGCTCGCCGGCGAAGGCGGGCGACAGCATGCTCGCGCCCGAGCCGCCGGTGCCGTGCAGCACCAGCACGGGCTGGCCAGAGGGCTCGCCGACAGTGGTGTAGTGCAGCTTCAATTCCGGCATGGTCTCGCCGGTGTGCAACTTGAAGTCCTTGGCGATCCAGTCGCCTTGCTTCGGCGCTGGATAATCGGCGGCCATAACCGGCGTTGCGATGGACAGCAGGATGGCCGCTAGCGCCGCGCAAGACGTTTTCATGTTTCTCTCCCCATGCGGCTCATGGTCGGCCGCGTTGGACGCGATCTTATCAGCTGGTCACGGAGGATCGAGACCGGACCCATCATCGCCCCCCGAAAAACATTCCCCGATGGTGCGGCGCGCAAGGGGAATAATTGCGGATCAGATATGGCTGGTCCTGCCTATGACACGGCTGCGCCCGGGATGTAGGATTTCGGCCTCGCCAATCGTCCTCAGGGGAACACCGCTACGGGAGAGCCTGCATGTGCCGCAACATCAAGACGCTGTTCAACTTCGAGCCGCCCGCGACGGAGGACGAGATCCACGCCAGCGCGCTCCAGTTCGTGCGCAAGCTTTCCGGTTTCAACAAGCCGTCTCAGGCCAATGAAGAGGCCTTCGAGCTTGCGGTCGCGGAAGTGTCGGCGACTGCGCGAAAGCTCCTGACCTCACTGCATACCCATGCGCCGGCGCGCGACCGTGAGATCGAGGCGGAGAAGGCCAAGGAGCGTTCGCGGCTGCGGTTCGGTTAGGCGGTCCTGCGTCCATTCCGTGATCTGGCTCACGGTGAGAGCGGCCTCAAATTGCGATGACGTCCGCCGGGGTTTTGACAGCCCGGAGCACGACCATGAGCCGCCCCCTTATTCCTCTCAGAGCAGGTGCCGTCACCTTCACCGTGCTGTGGACCGCATGGATGATGTGGTGGAGCGGCTCCTACAGCAGCGTCAACCTTGTCATCCTGACGCTGCTCGGCACGCTGGTCGGCTATCTCTGGTACCGCGCCATGCGCTGGCAGTTCGAGCGCATGGGCATGCTGCCGCGCAAGGATGAGTCCTCCGGGGCGTCGAAGCAACTTCCGCCCGGCTAGTCCTTGTGGCCGTGCTTCTTCTTTTTCTTCTTCTTCCGGTGATCGTCGCCTTCGCCTTCGCCTTCGCCGTCGTCGGCCTCGTCATCGACGATCGCCTCTTCAACCTCGTGCACGGCGGCTTCCAGCGCCTCGCGTTCGGCAGCTTCACGCTCGCGCTGACGGCGGCGCTCGTCCCAGGCGTCGAAGAGTTGATCGAGCCACGGCAGCACCTGCTCGATCGACGGCAGCTGGCCGGGCGGTCCGGGCTCGCCGCGAGGGCCTTGCGGCCCCTGCGGCCCGGCCGCGCCCCGAGCACCGGCTTCGCCGGGCTTGCCCGGCAGGCCGGCCTTGCCTTGCGCTCCGGCCTTTCCGGCCGCCCCGGGCTTGCCTTGCGGTCCCGGCTTGCCGCGCTGGCCGTCTGGGCCGCGCCGGCCGGGATGCCCCTGCGGCCCTGGCCGTCCGGGTTCGCCCTGCCGTCCGCGCGGACCTTGCGGTCCCTGCCGTTTCTGTTCGTCTGCCACGCCGCTGCTCCCTTGACCGGAAGCAAGCTACTTAGCGGCGTTTGACGACAGCAGCAATTCCGCCGACGCCTTGCGCCGGGCTTGATCAACACCAATCGTGCCCGCGTGCTAGTCGTGATACGCGGGCACGTCGATGCCGGACGCTGCATAGATCCTGATCTTGTTGCGCAACGTGCGCACCGACAGGCCGAGCACGCGCGATGCGCGCGTGCGGTTGCCGTCGCAGCGTGCGAGCGTCTGGAGCACGAGCTCGCGCTCGACCTCGTCGACGGTCGCGCCGATCAGCAGCGGAACGATTTGGTTAGGGGCAAGAAATTGCGCGCCCGGATCGGACGCAGCGACATGAACAGTGGTCATCAACACACCTCCCGATCAACGCCCGCTTCCATCTTTGGAAGCGATCGAGAACCAACGGCCCCCTAGCCGTAGATCTACGGTGGGCGGGTTTGGTTAACGAGTGGTTAATCGCGGACGATCGCACCAATTGACCTTGGGATTGCCGCGAAGGTGCCGCGATTGGCACGGGATGCATAGCGATGCGGGCCGATTTTGCGCGCCCGCTCACACCGTCCGGTACCCGCCGTCCACCATCACGATCGTCCCCGTGACATAGGCCGACAGATCCGACGCCAGGAAGATCGCGGGGCCCACGATGTCCTCGGGCTTGCCGGTGCGCGCCAGCGGGGTGTGATCGACGAAGGCCTGCACCAGCGCCGGATTGGTCGCGCGCACGTTGGCGTTGATGTTGGTCTCGATGAAGCCCGGCCCGATCGCATTGACGCGCACGCCTTCCTTGCCGAGCTCGGCCGCGAGCGCCTTGGTGAAGCCGAGCACGCCGTGCTTCGAGGTCGTATACGCCGCCGAGCTCGGCGTGCGCAGATGCACGAAGGACTGGATCGAGCCGATATTGACGATGCGGCCCCTGGCGGCCCGCAGCGGCGCGAGGAACGCCTGCGTCACGTTGAAGACGCCGTTGAGGTTGAGCGAGATGATGTCGTTCCAGTCCTTCGCCACCGTCTCCGTGTCCGCGGTGAAGGCGTTGCGTCGGGTGATGCCGGCATTGTTGACGAGGATCGAGACCTGCCCGACCTTGTCGGCGACCTGCCTGGCGAGCGCAAAACAGTCGTCACGCTTGGTGACATCGAGCGCAAAGCTCTCGGCCTTGCCGCCGGCCTTGCGGATCTCCTGCGCGGCCTCCGCGACCGTGTCGGCGTTGACGTCGAGCAGCACCACTCGCGCGCCCTCGCGGGCGTAGCCGGCCGCGATCGCCCGGCCGATGCCGGATCCGGCGCCCGTGACGACGGCGATATGGTTTGCGAGCAATGCCATGACAATTTCCCCCTGGATTCGTTTCGAAGTTTCATGAAAGGCTAACTCGAAATTAAGGGGTCGGAAACGGCCGCCTTGGCATACTGATCTTCATTGCTAAACGTTGCGCGCATGATGGGACGGCTTGAATCCTGGAAACTCGCTCTCGAACGCCTGCGGTCGGCGCAGCCGGCCGGCTGGGCCGAGGCGGGCCGGCTCGTCGCCGAGATCGTGCGCATGAGCACGGATGCCACGCTGCGCCAGGCGGCCGAGCAGGCGCTTCCGGTGCTGCGCCAGGCCGTGGACAATGACGATCACAGCGTCACGCTGGCGGCCCAGCGCCGCATCGGCGTGATCCTCGAGGTCGTCCATGATCTCACCGCGCCACGCTTCGGCCGCCGCAACGCCATGCCGAAGAAGCTCTCGAGCGAAGATCGTGCCCGCAGGATGCTCGGCCTGCCGCTTGCCGTGCAGCTCACCTGCGACGACATCAACCAGGCCTACCGTCGCGCCGCCAAGGGCAAGCATCCCGACCAGGGCGGAAGCGCGCAAGCCTTCATCGACCTCGCCGCTGCGCGCGACATCCTGATCCATCCCGGCGCGCACAAGGACGCGTGAGGGCGCGCTGTCGCTGCGCCTCGTCGGTCCGCTCTGTGCAGGCAAAAAAAGAGCGGGCAAGAACGCGTCGCGCCCTTGCCCGCTCGTCGATCCGCCGATCGAAATCTTACCAGGTGCAGTGACCGCTCTTCAACGCGTGATCCTTCAGCACGAGTGCGTCGACGAAGGTCGGCACGGTCGTGCTGACGCGGGCGTAGTCGGAGGGCCACGGCGCGGTCGGGATGCTCTCGTCCCAGATCTGGCAGAAGCCGGTGTCCTGCCAGCGGATCAGGTGATAGCTGGCTTCGGCAGGGCTCGCGGCGACGAAGGCAGTGACGGCAAGACCGGCAGCAGCGCACAGCACGGAAATACGACGCATGATCAGCTCCTCAAATGAAAGATGTGATGCGCCTCCCGACAATGACGGGGAGGCATGGTGTGGGGCGCTTTTGGGGATGCGCCCCGGACAAGTTGTGAGTAGCTCCGCCGGCCGATCAGGTTCAAAGCGTGCGCGCAGGAAATGCGTCATTTGAGCCGGAAAACCAGCGCGCGCCTGCAAAGGAAAAGGGCGGGTCGCTCGCGCGGCCCGCCCTCAAAATCAAATTGGTCGCGTGACGCTCAGAGCGTGCAGCGGCGCTCCGAACGCAGCTTGATCTGGAGATCCGAAGCCGCGGTGAAGGTCGGGACCGGCTTGCTGACGACCTTGTAGGTCGACGCGCCCCACTGGAACGGCTTGTACTTCAGGTCCTCGTTCCAGACCTGGCAGATGCCGGTGTTGTCCCAGCGGATCACGTAATAGCCGACCGCCGCCGACGCCGGCACGGCAAACACGGAGGTGGCGATGCCGGCAACGGCACAGAGGGCGAGAACGCGACGCATGAAAAATCTCCTTGTGGGGATGTGGGACCCGAAAATCCGTGCGGTAAAAGCAGGTCCTTGGCAAGCCGAGGGGCGGCCGTTTCACGGATATGTCAGAGGGAGCCGTGCACTTGGTTCGGCCGAGTGCCCGACAAGACACATACGCCAAGACTCATACGCCAAGACACATGCGCCAAGACACATACGCTAAGCGTGGCTCACTTCGCCAGTGATGCAATTGCCTCGATCTCGATCAGCATTTTCGGGTCGGGCAGGGCCTGCACGACGCAGGTGGTGCGCGCCGGGTAGGGCGGCGGGCCGAACGCGCCGGCATAGAGTGCGTTCATCGCGGCGACGTCGGAAGCGCGCGTGAGCAGCACGTTGACCTTGACGAGATCGCGGACCGTCGCGCCGGCCTCGTCCAGCACGCGCTTGATGTTGACGGCGACGTTGGCGAACTGCGCCTCGAAACCGTCCGGCAGCGCGCCATTGCCGTCGAAGCCGGGAATGCCGGAGACGAACAGGAGATCGCCGACACGCGTGGCAAAGGACAGCGGCGGCGCCTTGACGTGCGGCGGGGGTGCGAAATGCTGGATCGACATGGGATCACCTCGGATGGAACGGTCGCGTCGCCCACACGAGCGTAGCGACATGCGGGGGAGTTGCAATCGGCATTGGGGAAGGCTGGTAAAACAAAAACGCGAAAACAACCCCATGCACCGTAGAAATCGTGAGCGTTTCAAATTCGGTATAGCCGAACAATTCGCTTGCTCCGTCGGGCAAAACAGGGGCAGAATGGCATCATGGCGGTGGTGCCGGTAGGCGGCCTCAAACTCCGCCGTCATGCCCCGCGACCCGGCTACGCCAAGGCTTCGCCGGGGCTGAGGTCCAGGGGCGCCGAAGCTTTAGCGTAGGCGGCAGGCGGGGCATCCAGTACGCCTCGGCTTCTTCGCATCTCATTGCCGTCTCGGCGTACTGGATCGCCCGGTCGAGCCGGGCGATGACAGTTGAATGCGCTGCTGCGGCAGACGCCTCACGGCTGCTCCATCATGTTGCCGCCGCGATCCATCGGATACATTCGCTGCGTCTGATTCGAATCCTCCCTTGAAAAATAGCCCCCGGAGACGCCCCATGAAGCTCGCTACCACCTTCCGCGCCGCGCTGGTCGCCATTGCCGCTCTGGCCGGCCTTTCGACCTCGGCGCTGGCCGACGGCGGCACCGTGGTGCTGACGATCTACAAGGCGGGCTGGATCATCGGCGGTTCGGGCGGCTCGGGCGTGCTGAACTTCCGCGGTCGCTCGTATGGGCTCTCGACCGGCGGGCTCGACTACGGCCTCGTGTTCGGCGGCTCCAAGACCGTGCTGCGTGGCCGCGTCTCCAACATCAACCGTCCTTCCGACGTCGCCGGCGTCTATGGCGCGGCCGGTGCCGGTCTTGCCGTCGGCCGTGGCGCTCGCGCCATCGTGCTGACCAACCAGAAGGGCGCGGTGCTGGAGCTGTCGGGCTACCAGACCGGCCTGATGGCGAATGCGGATCTGAGCGGGCTCGCGATCACGATGCGGTAAGGCGCGAGGCGTAGGGTGGGCAAAGCGAAGCGTGCCCACCATTCGTACCGCAAATGCGGATGCATGGTGGGCACGGCGCGCAAGGAGCGCGCCTTTGCCCACCCTACGAACTACGAACTCACCGCCGCATGAATCCGCTCGCAATGCGCGACGAGATTGGCGTGCGCATCGACGAAGGCCTTCAGCGGCGTCGGGATCGGAAAATAATAGATGTTGGCGATGAAGCCGTAGATGCCGGCATCACAGCTGGTCGGCGCTGCGCCGTGGACGAAGCCTGCCGTAGGCACGATCTCGGCCAGCACTTGCAGATCGGCAAGCCCCCGCGCGTAGGCCTGTTCGGGCGTGTAGCGGCCGATGCCCTGGTAATAATAGCGCTGCGCGTTGTAGGCCTTGGCTTTCTCGAATCCGGCCGCGTCGATCTGCGGATGCTGCGCGATGAAGGCGTCGCGGAATGCCGGATAGAACCGATCGTCCTTCCAGCGCGAATACGACATCACCCAGTAGAGATCGTCCAGCATGCGGGTGACGAGATGATTGGTCCGCCGTGCGTCCGGCGACAGCGCGGCATCGATGCTCAGACGATATTTGGCGATCGCATGCGCAATGATTGTCTCGCTGTCGCCGATGGTCTCGCCGTCGTCGACGACGTAAGGCAGCTGCCCGCGCGGCGCGGCAGAGGCATCGAAGACGTGCTCGTGCACGAACGGCACGCCTGCTAGCTTCAGGAACGCGTAGACCTTGAGGCCGTAGCCGTTGTTGTCGGCGACGCCGAACAGTTCCGGATAGGAATAGAGGGTCAGCATGGTCGCTCCCTTCAGCGCGATGGCACCTTGGCGTGTTGCTCCGTCGTGGCCGCTTGCGCGGCCTTGCTGGCGCGGATCATCAGGAACGCGCCGGAAGAGCCCTGCAGCTGCCAGCGCCCGTCGATTTCGGTCGCCTCGGCGTTCACCGTGCCTTCGTAATGGACCGTGTCGTAGCCGTGGCCGGGCGGCTCGTAGTGTTTGACGAACGAGACCGCGTTGCCGGAGCGCTGACCCGCGATCGAGGCGTTGTGGGTGCGCAGCGGGCATCGCGGGTTCGAGCAGGGCTCGGTCACGCTTCCGCTGAGCGCGCCGCCGGTTTCGACCAGAGTTGCGGTGAAGGTGACCATTCCGGTGCCCGGTTGAATGTAGCTGCCATCCCAGACGCCGGAGAGATCGTCGCTCATGGCGGTGCCTTCCTGCGGGCCGGTTGATATCAGGCTCTTCCACCTCAAGTCGTATCGCCGGAGCGACGGGCTGGCAACTGTCCTTGCGCATTGTGCGCAGCGTCATTCGATCGGAGGACGCCCGGCGTCGCCCGTTCGACGTATTAATTCGGGGTGATGTACCGCTTCAGTGAGAGGCGCGGCCTCTATCTGCTGGTCGATGCGGCGGTGAACACCGCCAGTTGCGCATCGAACGCCCGCCGGAATGCAGGCCGCGCTTCGCCGCGGGCGACATAGGCCGAGAGGTCGGGATATTCCTCCAGCAGGCGAGATGCATTCAACCGGCGCAGCACCGTCACCATCATGAGATCGCCGGCGCTGAACGCGCCGTCGAGCCACTCGGCCTCGCCGAGGCGACGCGACAATTCGCCGAGCCTGATACGGACCCGATCCTTCAGGACCGGCAGCCGCTCCTCGTACCAGCCCTTGTCGCGCTCGAACAGCATCGTCATCCCGAACTCGACGATCGGCGGCTCCAGCGTGTTGAGCGCGGCAAACATCCATGCGATCGCGCGGCTCCTCGCATTCGCATCCTTTGGCAACAATCCATCATGGCGTTCGGCGATATGGAGCACGATCGCGCCGGACTCGAACAAGGCGAGATCGCCGTCCTCATAGGTCGGAATCTGCCCGAACGGATGCAGCGCAAGATGGGCGGGGTCCTTCATCGCCGCGAACGACACGAGGCGGACGTCGCAGGGCAGGCCCACTTCCTCGAGCGCCCAGCGAACGCGCATGTCGCGCGCCTGCCCCTTGCCGCGGTCGGGTGAGTTTTCGAAGGCTGTGATGGTGGGCATCTGGCGGCTCCGGGGTGATCGGCGTTGCATTCAAAGGACGAACGGCCGGCTCGGGTTCCGACAGGGGCGCCGTAAAAAGTCCGGCGCCCGTGTCGGAACACCGTTCCGCCGCTCGTCCTTGCAGCGATGGTCGCGCGTCCGGTCCAAGACGAAAGGATACAATTTCATGACGTCAATCACGCCGTTCCTCTGGTTCGCCAACAACGTCCAGGAAGCCGTCGCCTTCTACAAAGCGGTGTTCCCCAACGCAAAAGTCGAGACCGTCAGCGACCTCATGGCGGTGTTCGAACTCGAAGGCCAGCGCTTCCACGCGCTCAACGGCGGGCCGCAATACCGCTTCACCGAGGCGGTCTCGTTCTTCATCAGCGTGGAGACGCAGGCCGAGGTCGACTACTTCTGGAGCCGCCTCACTGCCGACGGTGGCGAGGAATCCCGATGCGGATGGCTCAAGGACAAATTTGGACTGTCCTGGCAGGTGATCCCGTCGGCGCTCGGCCGCTACCTCGGCGATCCCGACCGTACCAGAGCGAACCGCGTCATGCAGGCGATGATGGAGATGCGGAAGATCATCATCGCGGACCTCGATAGGGCGTATGCGGGGTGACGGTGCCGTAGGGTGGGCAAAGGCGCGCTCTTCGCGCGCCGTGCCCACCGTTCTTCCGGATTTGTTGAGAGATGGTGGGCACGGCGCAAGAGCGCCTTTGCCCACCCTACGAAGCCAACCATCCGCATCGCCAATTCGCCTTGCATCGCTATACTGACGACCATCAGCAGGATGGTGATCCCATGGGAAACGAATTGGAAGGCAAGGTTGCTGCCGTGACCGGGGCCGCGTCGGGCATCGGGTTGGCGAGCACTGAAGCAATGCTGGCCGCGGGCGCGCGCGTGGTGATGGTCGACCGCGACGAGGCCGCGCTGAAGGCGCTCAGCAACAGGCATGGCGACGCCGTGATCCCGCTGGTCGTCGACCTCCTGGATCCCAGGGACTGCGCATCGTTGCTGCCGCGCGTCCTGGAGAAGGCAGGCCAGCTCGACATCCTGCATGCGAATGCTGGCACCTATGTCGGCGGCGATCTGGTCGATGCCGACACTATGGCCATCGACCGGATGCTGAACCTGAATGTCAACGTCGTGATGAAGAACGTGCACGACGTGCTGCCGCACATGATCGCGCGCCGGAGCGGCGACATCATCGTCACGAGCTCGCTGGCGGCGCATTTTCCGACGCCCTGGGAGCCGGTCTATGCGTCGTCCAAATGGGCGATCAACTGCTTCGTCCAGACGGTGCGGCGCCAGGTCTTCAAGCACGGCATTCGCGTCGGCTCGATCTCGCCCGGCCCGGTCGTCACCTCATTGCTCGCGGACTGGCCGCCGGAGAAGCTGAAGGAAGCCAGGGAAACGGGTAGCCTGCTGGAGGCCAGTGACGTGGCTGAGGTCGTGATGTTCATGCTGACACGGCCGCGCGGCATGACCATTCGCGACGTGGTCATGCTGCCGACCAATTTCGATCTTTAGGGCGGCAACGGGTGTTCTAACTCCTCATGGTGAGGAGGCGCGAAGCGCCGTCTCGAACCATGCAGGCCCGGATGTCGCCTGCGGCCATCCTTCGAGACGACCGCTGCGCGGTCTCCTCAGGATGAGGTCTGTGGGGGTTGAGCGTCCAACGCAGCGATCCACGCCGCAAGCTCCCGCCAAGGCTCCAGCGTCCAGTGACCGGACGCAGCGCCGGACGGCGAGGGCAGCACGAACACGTCGGGGAGCTTCTCCTCGCGCGGCTGCCGCCCCAGCGCGATCCCACTCGACGGCCTGCCGTAAAACAAGCTCGCGGCCTTCTTGCTCGTGAACGCAATCGTCCGCGGCCGATATGTTTCGATCTTGGCCCTGAAGCCGGGCACGTCGATCGTTTCAGTCGCGATCTGATGATCCATCCCGGCGCCCGACTTGGAGAGATCGGTGAAGCCGATCCCGAGTTCGAGCAGCATGGCGAACTCGCCCGGCTGATACCGCCGCGGCGTGATGCCGGCTTCATGGATCGCGCGCCAGAACCGGTTGCCGGGATGGGCGTAGTAGTGTCCGACCGCGGCCGAGCGCGTGCTGGCGGCGGTGCCGACGAAGACGAGGCGGAGGTTGGGGCGGAGCTGATCGGGGAGGCGGTGGGGGATTTCAGGCAAGTCGACAGCTTCTAGGTTTGCCAGTTGCATAAGAAAGCTCAGCCGGTCACAAATGCGTCCATTCAACCCGTGACACCAACAAGCGCACTAAAAGATTAAGAGGGAGCTCTCCGTGATCGTTCAAGAGTTGGCGGATCAGTTGCGCCAAGACTATGACACCGCCGAAGAAGGCAAGAAAGTGATAGCTATTCATCTGTTCGGCATTCGGTGGGCGAGTCAACTCGAAGGAATATCTTGTAAGGAGGTCGCTATCAGAGCTGGCATCCACGAATCGTACGGAACCGAAATTCGAAAGGGAGTTAACCTAGCCGAGTACGTCTCCATTCGATGAGTCTTCGATACCGAATTCTTAGCTTGAGCTGTTGTAGCCCGCATGAGCGGAGCGATATGCGGGAAAGCAAAGACCCCGGATATCGCTGCGCTCATCCGGGCTGCGCTTGCTAACTCGACTGGAGTGCTTAACGTGATTGATCCCGAAAATTGGCTCGCAAATCGTGCTCTTGGCTACGCTCAACTGAATGAGCGAGAACGGGCTGCCATTGCGCACTTTTCTCTTCTATGGGGCCTGTTTGAGTTACAGGTAATGAACGCGCGGGCAAACGCTGTGGGTCTTGTTAGGAAAGTAGAGGATTGGGATTCGACGAGAGGACTCCAGCGCGATCCATTTGAAGGTGCGTTTCACTATTTCAGGTCTCGCTATTTCTTGAATGGAACCTTCGGTGATCTCTTCGAAGGACTAAGATTTGGACGGAGCGATTGCCGGAAGTTGGTCGAGGAGGCTCTGAGCCAAGAACAGCCAACTCCGAAGGACATGATTGCGGCGTTATTGTTGATCACGTATCGGCTGAGGAATAATTTATTCCACGGCGAAAAGTGGGCCTACGGAATTCGGGATCAACGCCAAAATTTCGAGAATGCCAATCAAGTTCTAATGCGGGCGCTGGAGTTGAGCTAGCGGACGCTAAGGCTAGCCGTTCCGCGAAGGCGCTCGGTCAAAGAGCGATGGTAGGAGGCTCTAGTTACAAGATAGTCTCATAATGAGAGGGGCCGGACTTTCACCCGGCCCCTGAGTTCGATGGAGTAGGGATATCCTTCACAGCACCCGATTGCTCTCCTTCACCTTCTCCGCATCCAGATACACGCTTGAGCCCATCTCCTTGAACTTCGCGCTCATCTTCGCCATGCCGTCCTCGGCGGTGCCGCTCATCGACATGCCCACGCTGTTCGGGTCGTTCAGCGTCGCCGCATAGTCCCGCACGTCCTGGGTGATCTTCATCGAGCAGAATTTTGGTCCGCACATCGAGCAGAAATGCGCGACCTTGTGGGCTTCCTTCGGCAGGGTCTCGTCGTGGAAGTTCTTGGCGGTGTCGGGGTCGAGGCCGAGGTTGAACTGGTCGCTCCAGCGGAAGTCGAAACGGGCGCGGGAGAGCGCGTCGTCGCGGAGCTGGGCGGCCGGGTGGCCCTTGGCGAGGTCGGAGGCGTGCGCAGCGATCTTGTAGGTGATGACGCCGACCTTGACGTCGTTGCGATCAGGCAGGCCGAGATGCTCCTTCGGCGTGACGTAGCAGAGCATGGCGCAGCCGAACCAGCCGATCATGGCGGCGCCAATGCCCGAGGTGATGTGGTCGTAGCCCGGCGCGATGTCGGTGGTCAGCGGTCCAAGCGTGTAGAACGGCGCCTCGCCGCACTCCTTGAGCTGCTTGTCCATGTTGATCTTGATCTTGTGCATCGGCACGTGGCCGGGGCCCTCGATCATGACCTGACAGCCCTTGTCCCACGCGATCTTGGTCAGTTCACCGAGCGTCTCGAGTTCGGCGAACTGCGCGCGGTCGTTGGCATCCGCGATCGAGCCGGGGCGCAGGCCGTCGCCGAGCGAGAACGAGACGTCATACTTGCGCATGAGGTCGCAGATCTCGTCGAAATGGGTGTAGAGGAAGCTCTCCTTGTGATGCGCCAGGCACCACTTCGCCATGATCGAGCCGCCGCGGCTGACGATGCCGGTGACGCGGTTGGCGGTGAGGTGGATATAGGACAGGCGCACGCCGGCGTGGATGGTGAAGTAGTCGACGCCCTGCTCGCACTGCTCGATCAGCGTGTCCTTGTAGAGCTCCCAGGTCAGTTTGACGGGATCGCCTTCGCACTTCTCCAGCGCCTGGTAAATCGGCACGGTGCCGATCGGGATCGGCGCGTTGCGCAGAATCCATTCCCGGGTGGTGTGGATGTTGCGGCCGGTGGAGAGGTCCATCACGGTGTCGGCGCCCCAGCGGATCGCCCACACCATCTTGTCGACTTCCTCTTCCACCGACGACGTCACGGCGGAGTTGCCAATATTGGCGTTGATCTTGGTGAGGAAGTTGCGGCCGATGATCATCGGCTCCAACTCAGCGTGGTTGATGTTGCAGGGGATGATGGCGCGGCCGCGCGCGATCTCGGAGCGGACGAATTCCGGGGTGATGAAGGCAGGGACTTCGGCGCCAAAGCTTTCGCCGTCGGCCAGCGCTGCCTCCGCGCGATCGAGCTGTTTTTTGCGGCCGAGGTTTTCGCGCTCGGCGACGTAGATCATTTCCTTGGTGATGATGCCGGCGCGGGCGAATTCGAGCTGGGTGATCTTGTGGCCGTCGAGGCCGCGCAGCGGCTTGTGGTGCGCGGTGAAGGCCTTTGCGGCATGCGAGGCGCCGACGTTGCCATTGTCCTCCGGCTTGATATCGCGGCCCTGATACTCCTCGACGCCGCCTCGCTCCTTGACCCAGGCGAGACGGTTGCGCGACAGGCCGGCGTTGACGTCGATGGTAACGGTCGGGTCGGTGTAGGGGCCCGAGGTGTCGTAGACCGGCAGGTTGGGCTCGCCGGCGCCCTCGGAGAGGATGATCTCGCGCAACGGCACGCGGATGTCGGGCGCAGCGTCCGGAGACGCGAAGATTTTTCGCGACGAGGGCAGCGGGCCGGTGGTGACGGCGGGAACGGTCTTGTCGGGGTTGGAGCGGATGTTCATGGGATCCTCCGTTGTATCTCTCGTTCAGGCGGCTTTGGCGGAATCGCCAAGCCATTGTTTGACTCGCGCGTCCGGGTCGGCGTTTTGGGTGACGTCGCTGACGACGGCGATGGAATCTGCGCCGGCGGCAAAGATCTCCGCGGCGTGCTCGAACTTGATGCCGCCGATCGCGACCAGCGGGATGCTGCCGATCCGCTTCTTCCATTCCGTGATCTTCGGAATGCCCTGCGGTTCGAAGCGCATCGATTTGAGCGTGGTGAAGAAGATCGGACCGAGCGCGACGTAGTCGGGCTCTGCGGCACGCGCGGTCTCTAGCTCCGCGTCGTCATGGGTGGAGATGCCGAGCGACAGGCCGGCCTCGCGGATGGCCTTGAGGTCCGCTTCCGCCAGGTCTTCCTGACCGAGGTGCAGATATTTTGCGCCGGCGACGACGGCCGCGCGCCAATAGTCGTTCACGACCAGCTTGGCCTGCGTGTCCTTCGTGATCGCCAGCGCATCGGTGACGATCTGGAGCGCGTCGGCATCGTTGAGGTCTTTCGCGCGCAGCTGGATGGTGCCGACGCCGAGCTTGGTCAGGCGTTCGACCCATTTGAGGCTGTCGACGACGGGATAGAAGCGATCAGGATACGGCATGCCAGAATGGTGTCCCAACGACAGGGGTGGAGGGGGAAGCGAAGTCGCGGGCGTTCATCAGCCCGGCTTCGTAGGCGGTGCGGCCGGCATCACAGCCGAGACGGAAGGCATTGGCCATCGCGACGGGATCGGCGGCTTTAGCGATGGCGGTGTTGAGCAGCACGGCGTCGTAGCCGAGTTCGAGCGCCTCGGCCGCATGCGACGGCGCGCCGATGCCGGCATCGACCACCAGCGTGATATCAGGCAGGCGCTCGCGCAGCAGTTTCAGCGCGTCGCGGTTGGTGATGCCGCGGGCCGAGCCGATCGGCGCGGCCCAGGGCATGACGACCTTGCAGCCGACATCGACCAGGCGGTTCGCGACCGAGAGATCCTCGGTGCAATAGGGGAACACCTCAAAGCCGTCCTTGATCAGGATGGTGGCGGCTTCGACCAGGCCGACGACGTCGGGCTGCAGCGTGTCGTTGTCGGCGATCACTTCCAGCTTGATCCAGGATGTGCCGAACAATTCGCGCGCGAGTTTTGCGGTGGTCACGGCTTCGCGCACGCTGCGGCAGCCGGCGGTGTTCGGCAGCACGCTGACGTCGAGCTCGCGGATCAGATTCCAGAATGCGTCCCCGGTCTTGCCGCCGGCGGCTTCGCGGCGCAGCGATACCGTGACGATGTTCGAGCCGGAGGCACGGATCGCCGCCTGCATGATCGCAGGCGAGGGATACAGCGCGCTGCCGATCAGGAGGCGGGAGGGGAAGGATTTGCCGTAGAAGGTCACCATGTCCGAGGTGTCTCCTCAAGTTCAACTGTCGTCCCCGCGAAGGCGGGGACCCATACCGCGTGATTTCTCTTGGGGCACGTGGGGAGAGACCGGCCGCCATAACCGCTCCCTGTGGTTATGGGTCCCCGCCTTCGCGGGGACGACAAGTGGAGAGAGCGTGCCATCATCTCCCTCACCCTCCCTGCCGCGGCGTGATGATCTCGATCTCGTCGCCGGCCTTGAGGTGGGTCTCGGCCCAGCGGCTTTTCGGCACGACGTCGTAATTGAGCGCGATCGCGAAATGGGTGCCCTCGTAGTCGAGCTCGGCCACCAGCGCGTCGACGCTTGCGGAATTCACCTCGCGCTGCTCGCCGTTGACGATCACGCGCATTGCATCACCTCATTGTCGATCTGGCCGCGCTGGACGTATTGCAGCGTCAGCTCGGCGAGCGCCGGTGCGATCAGGAAGCCGTGGCGGTAGAGCCCGTTAACGCTGATCTGGCCGCCACGAATGCCGATGCGCGGCAGATTGTCGGGGAAAGCGGGGCGCAAGCCCGAGCCGAATTCGACGATGCGGGCCTCGCCGAAAGCAGGATGCACGGCATAGGCCGCACCCAGCAGCTCCAGCGCGGAGCGCACGCTGACGCCGGTGTCCTCGGCCTCGATCGAGGTCGCGCCCAGCATGAACAGATTGTCCTCGCGCGGGATCACGTAGAGCGGCCAGCGCGGATGGATCAGCCGCACCGGGCGCGCCAGCCGCACCTCGCCGGTCTCGATCAAAATCATCTCGCCCTTGACGCCGCGCAACTCCGGCTGCTCGTCGCGCGCGCCGAGGCCGCGGCAGTCGATCACGATACCGTCGAGGTCTTTGGCGGAGACGTCGCTGGAGAACTTGATGATGCCGCCGGCGGCGCGGATGCGCTCGTGCAGCTTCGGCAGCACGCGGCGCGGCTCGACATGGCCCTCGGTCGGGAAGAACAGCGCGTCGCGGAAGCGGCCCTCCAGCGACGGCTCGAGCTCGGCAAGGCTGGTCGCATCTAGCCGGCGGTGGCCTTCGGTCATCCGCGCAAAGCGCTCGAAATCGTTGCGCTCGCGCGGGTGGGCGACGACGAGCGAGCCATTGAAGGGGGTGTCCGGCAGCTCGCGCCGCCAGATGTCCAGGGAGCGCTGGCCGAGCCTGGAGATGATGGGTTCGGCGACCTCCGCCTCGCACCAGGGCGCGAGCATCCCGCCGGCCCAATGGCTGGTGGAATCGGTCATCGCGGCGTCACCGCGCTCGTGTAGCGTCACGGCATGGCCGGCCTGCGCGAACAAAAGCGCCTGCCAGGCACCTGCAATGCCTGCGCCGATGATGGATACCGGGGAATCCGGTCGCTTGGTGGTCTGCAACATCCCTGTCCCTTCGCCGGCATGACCCGGATCAGGTTCAAAGGGTCACCGCGGTCCTGGGCCTTCTGACCCATTTAGCGGTATCTCAGCTCCTCCTCGGAGCACCCCTCGGAACGGCTCTAATGTATGCCAGCGGGACGGGGTGGTCAACGCGCTAGCCACAGGGCTGACATTCCGGCGCGGTCCGCCGGACCGAACCCCGGGTGCGCAATTGCGCACCGGGGAAGCTCGAGATTCCGGGCTCGATGCTTCGCATCGCCCCGGAATGACGGTGGCTAGTGGTTGGGAACCTGCGCCCGCGCATTGCTGACGCGCTGGGCCAGCTTCTTATGCGGCGCCGTCCCGAGCATCGGCTGCGGATTGCCGTTCGGCTCGAGCCAGGTGTCGCCCATATTGGCGACCTGCATGGCCTCCTGACGCTGCCGCTTTGCAACGTAGTAATAGCCGCCCGCGAAATAACGCACGGCTCGGGCGTGGTCGCCGTTGGCGGCGCGATAGGCGCCGGCGAGGTATTTGACGGCGTAGGTGAGGTTGGTGTTGGGATCGCGCAGGCCGGCGGCGTCGCCGGTGTAGCCGACCCCGCGGGCGGTCGCGAGCTTGATCTGCATCAGGCCGATGGTGCCGCCGCGACCGATCAGGCCGGGCTGATAGCGGCTCTCGCGCATGATGACGCGATGCACCAGCGCTTCCGGCACGCCGTTGGCGCGGGCATGGGCCGCGACCATCTCGGCATATTCGGCTTCGCCCGCGAATGCGGCCTGGGGCAACATCAGCCCGGCCGCAGCGACCACGGCAATACGCAAAATTTTCATTGAATTATTCCTCGGCAGAACGAACCTGCACCCGTGCGCGTTAGGCCGTGGGAACACGGCGATGATGTGGCGAAACGCCGCCAGCGGCGATTTTCGCGGGGCCGTCGTTTTTACGACTCAAACCCAGGTTAGGATTGCACTTGGCGATGTGCGTTACGCGACAGCAGGTCTGTCTATTCGTGCATTCGCCCAAAAATCGCTATTCAAAATTCGGGAGAACGTCCATGACCCGAGCAGACATCGGCGACATCCCCAAGCAGAACCCCTGTGCGCAATGTGGGGCACCGATCCCGTCTCCGGACTGGATCGAGCCGGGCGAAGGCCGCGTTTCCTATCTCTGGAAATGCCACGCCTGCGGCTACCGCTTTGAGGCGGTGGCGATCTTCGATGAGCACCCGATCGAGCATCCGCCGCTCGCCGCCTGAGGCGTGCCTTACGCCGCCCGCCGCGGCTGCTGCCATACCGGCAACTGCATCCGCACGATCAGCCCGTGCGGCGCGCGGTCGTGCAACGACAATTCGCCGCCATGAGCGATCGCGATGGCGCGCGCGATCGACAGGCCGAGCCCGAAGCCGGTGTGCTCGTCCATGGTGCGCGCGTCGTCGCCGCGCGCGAACGGCTCCAGCATCTCCTGCTTGCGCGCATCCGAGATGCCGGGGCCGTCGTCCTCGACGTCGATGACGAGCCTGGTGCCTGATACGTCGAGGCGGATCGTCACTTCGGCGCCGAAGCGAACCGCGTTCTCGACGAGGTTGGTGACGCCCCGATGCAGCTCGTCGGGCCGCGCGGCGGCCGTAGCCGAAGCGGGGCCGTCATAGTGCACGACATGGCCCATGTCGCCGAACTGGTCGGCGATGACCTGGAGCGTGCTCGCGATGTCGACCAGCGTCACCGCCTCGATCTTGCGGTCGTTGCGCAGCAGCGACAACACGGATTCCAGCATCGAGCGCATCTGGTCGAGATCGATCAGCATGCGCCTTCGGTTGCCCTCGTCCTCGATGAACTCGGCGCGCAGGCGCAGCCGGGTGATCGGCGTTCGCAGGTCGTGGCTGATCGCCGCCAGCATCCGGGTGCGATCCGACATCAGCCGCGCGATCCGCTCATGCATGCGGTTGAGCGCGCGCGCGACCGAGCGGATCTCCTCCGGGCCGCGCTCGGGCAGCGGATCGGCCGCCCCGTCCAGGCTGAAATTCTCGGCGGCCCTGGCAAACGAGGACAGCGGCGCGGCCAGCGCGTAGGCCGCCCACAGGCCGAGCATCGTGACGCTGATCAGCGCGAACAGCAGCGTTATCATCCAGGGGCCGCCCCAGAACCGCGGCGGATGCGGGCCCTGCTCGACGCGGCCTGCGATCACGCTGCCGTCGGGAAGCTCGACCGCGACGCGGTGCACGCCGAAATTCGGGGGCAGCGCGACCACCTTGTACTGATGGCCGAGATGCCGGCGCACGTTGCGCAGATGCGGGCCCTCCCTGTCGTCGGCGACGGAGAAGGTCCCCGGCGCGAGGAGCTCGATGCCGGCCTTCGGAAACGCACGCACGATATTGGCGAGGATGCGCGGCCGCTCGCTCGCATCCGTGCCGTTGAGCAGCAGCGCCGCGTCCGCGAGCTGATGGGCGGCGTCGGGCGGCGGCTCGGCCCGGTCCGGCCGGCTGATCAGAAAGCTGGCGGTGAGGATCAGATGCAGCGCGACGATCGACGCCACCACCAGCGCGGCGATCTGTCCACCGATGCTTTTGAGGTGGAAGAAGCGGAACGGCGTCATGACGACCGCTCCACTAACTGCCCAGGGTCGCCGCGACCGCTTCATTGCCAGCTGCTTCAGTCCCGGCCGCTTCGGTTCTGGGCGTGAACAGATAGCCGCCGGAGCGCACCGTCTTGATGATGGTGGGATCGGCCGGATTGGGCTCGATCTTGCGGCGGATGCGGCTGACCAGCACGTCGATCGAGCGCTCGAACGAGCCGGTGTTGCGCCCTTGCGTGAGGTCGAGCAGGCTGTCGCGCGACAGCACGCGGCCGGGCCGTTCGCAGAACGTCCGCAAAAGATCGAACTCGGCGCTGGTCACCGCGACGCGCGCGCCTTCCGGATTGCGCAATTCGCGCAGGCGCAGATCGATGCGCCAGCCCTCGAAGACGAGCGTGGAGGCGCCCTCGATCGAGCTTGCCGCCTGGGCTGCGGCCTGGCGGCGCAGCACCGCGTTGATGCGTGCGAGCAGCTCGCGCGGGTTGAACGGCTTCGGCAGATAGTCGTCCGCGCCCATCTCGAGGCCGACGATGCGATCGACGTCCTCGCCGCGCGCGGTCAGCATGATGATCGGCGTCTGCGCCTCCGAGCGTACCTTGCGGCACAGGCTCAAGCCGTCCTCGCCGGGCAGCATGACGTCGAGGATGATGAGGTCGACCCTGTGATCGGCCAAGGCACGCGACATCTCCCGACCATCGCTCACGGTGGTGACGTTGCAGGCGTTGTTGCGCAGGTACTTTGCAATCAACGTCCGGGTTTCGCGGTCGTCCTCGACGACCAGGATGTTGGGATTGGCCATGCGCTTTGTTTGTCCAAGATTCGGGCCAAAAGGCGAAGATTTTTGTTTCGGATTGTTTCTGCCTGTCCGGGCGCAACAGCAGGCAATACCCGGGCAGGGAAGCGGCAAGGTCTCGTTAAGGCCGCTAACCATACCGTGGCGGTGTCGCTTACGAAACCCCGCAAAAGCCACGGAGCCATTATGACCTCGATTTCGGCGGCCTCCGCCGGTAACTACCAGTCGCCCCTGCAGCGGCTTCAGCAGCAATTGCAATCGGACGTTTCCGACGGCACGATCTCGTCGTCGGACCAGTCGGCGCTCTCGACGGCGCTGACCGATATCGACACCGCCTTGCAGTCGAGCCGATCCAGCGATCAGTCGAGCGGCACGCGTCCTTCCAAGGACGAGATGAAGTCGAAGATCGACGATCTCATCGCCAACGAAGTGTCGAACGGGACGCTGACCTCGGACCAGGCGGACGAACTGAAGAACGTGTTTCAGTCCGCTTTCGCCAAGGGGCCCGGCGGCGCCGGTGGCCCCGGTGGTCCGGGTGGTGCGGGCGGACCGCCGCCCGGTCCGCCGCCGGATGACAGCTCGTCGGATTCGTCCTCGACGGACTCGACCAGCAGCACGTCGACCAACACGACCACGGCGGACATTCTCCAGCAATTCCTCCAGGCGCTCCAGCAGTCGCAATCGTCGAGCGCGTCCTACGGCGCCAACGGCAGCTCATTCGGCGGTTCGGATTTCTCCGCACTTCTAATCGACTTCAAGAGCTGACCTGAGCGACGCAGGTCGGCGCGTTCCTCGCCGCGATCGTGCTTCACCCAGGGCGCATGATCGTCGGCGGGGAACTGTGCATCAGGAACGTTCCTCATCGAACGTTCCTGAGTGACGCAGGAACTTTCATCGCAGCGCAGCGCCATCATCGCGTGACGAAATTGCCGCAGAAAAGGAACTGCGGATGATCGCCGCTGTTCTCTCCGCATAAGCTTTCTGCTGAAGGAGAGGACAACAATGTTGATGAAATCGATCGCCGCCGGCCTTGCCGGCACCGCACTGCTTGCGACCGTTGCGTTCGCGCAAAACCCGACCGCCACCACCGACAAGGCAGCGCCCGCGGCCACCACCACCACCACCACAACGACGACGACTGCGTCGGGCGAGTGGCGTGCCTCGAAGATGTCGGGCCTGAAGATCTACAACGACGCCAACGAGAACATTGGCTCGATCAACGACCTGCTGATGGACAAGAGCGGCAACATCAAGATTGCCGTGATCGGCGTCGGCGGCTTCCTCGGCATGGGCGAGCATCTGGTCGCCGTCCCCTACGAGAAGCTGAAGTTCGTCAACGAGGCCGTCGCCTACACCGGCACGGGCGCGAAGCCTGCGGCGACCACGACCACCGGCGCTGCGACCGGCACCGAGAAGACCACGACGACGACGGCTACGACCGCCTCGTCCACGTCGAAATGGTATCCGGACCACGCCGTGTTCAATGCCAGCAAGGACGAGCTGAAGAACATGCCCGAGTTCAAGTACTCGGAGTAATGCTGCTCACGTGACGGCCGAAACGAAGCGCGCCCGGTTTTCACCGGGCGCGCTGTCGTGTCTTTCGTCTTTCACCTCTCCCCGCAAGCGGGGAGAGGGAGAAGACGTTCAGTGCGTCACCAGCGGGCAGCCACCCTTGTCGAGCGGACGGAAGGCTTCGTCGCCGGGGACGGTGGCGATCAGCTTGTAGAGGTCCCACTCGCCCTTGGACTCCTCCGGCTTCTTCACCTCGAACAGATACATGTCGTGCACCATGCGGCCGTCGATGCGGATCTTGCCGTTCCTGGCGAAGAAGTCGTTGACCGGCGTTTTGCGCATCTGCTCCATCACCTTCGGCGCCTCGTCGGTCTTGATGGCCTCGATCGCCTTCAGATAGTGCATGGTCGCCGAGTAGAGACCGGCCTGGATCATGGTCGGCATATGACCGACCTTCTCGTTGAACCGCTTCGAGAAGGCGCGCGTCTCCTCGTTCATGTCCCAGTAGAACGCGTCGGTGACGATCAGGCCTTGCGTCGCCTTGATGCCGAGCGAATGGGTGTCGGTGATCTCCTGGAGCAGCGCGATCATCTTCTGGCCACCCTGAACGAGACCGAATTCGGCCGCCTGCTTCAGCGCGTTGGTGGTATCGCCGCCGGCATTCGCCAGCGCGACCACCTTGGCCTTGGAGGCCTGGGCCTGCAGCAGGAAGGACGAGAAGTCCGAGGAATTGAGCGGATGGCGGACCTCGCCGAGCACCTTGCCGCCGCTCTCCTTGACCACGTTGGCGGCGTCGCGCTGCAGCGCCATGCCGAAGGCGTAGTCGGCGGTGACGAAGAACCAGGTGTCCTCGCCGCGCTTCACCATCGCCTTGCCGGCGACGTTCGACAGGGCATAGGTGTCGTAGGTCCAGTGCACGGTGTTGGGCGAGCAGGCGACGCCGGTGATGTCCGATGACCCGCCGCCGGAGTTGATGTTGATCTTGTTCTTCTCGCGCGTCAGCGCCGAGATCGGCAGTGCCACCGAGGATGTCGGCACGTCGAAGATCGCGTCGACCTTGTCGTTGTCGTACCAGTTGCGGGCGATGTTGACGCCGACGTCGGGCTTGTTCTGGTGATCGGCGGCGACCACCTGCACCGGCTTGCCCGCGACCTTGGCGCCGTAATCGGCAACCGCCATCTCGACGGCGGCGAGCGAGCCCTTGCCGGTCGCGTCCGCATAGAGGCTCGACATGTCCGTGAGCACGCCGATCTTGACGACATCGTCGGAAATCTGCGCCTGCGCCGCGCCTGACGAGGCGGCGAGAGCGAGGCCGGCCGCAACCGCGGCGATGAGTTTTTGCATATGTCTCTCCCTGTGTGTTGTTGTTGGGGCGTTGTTGCAGGGACAGTTCTAGCGACAATCGGTCGCGGCAGCTAAGCCAAAGATGCGTGAGGGGGTGGAGAAATAAGCAGGGCGCGGCGGTGTTTCCTTCGCCTCTCCCCGCATGCGGGGAGAGGCTGCAGCGCATCGAAGATGCGATGCGGGTGAGGGGGACTCCCTCAAGAAAGGCGAGACGATCGAGCGGCGCCGCGAAGCCGGCGTGTAGCACTACGCGATCGCGCCGGACAAGCAGATGGAGGTGCCGAACGTTGACAAGCATGCGGCGTAGACCAGCCCCCATTTGAACGGCACGTCATCACATCATGCCCCGCTTCGGAAACGAGCGGGTTTCGTTTCGCCCGATCATCGCAGCTCAAGTCTCTCGCCGGAGTTGTGGTCCCTCGGAGAAATGATCATAGTGACGATCCGCAACCCGAACAGCGGGCGGGCCAAAGTTTACCTTTAAACATTTCAGGTGAGGGGCAACATGTTTGATTTCAACGGCAATTCCGTCAACATTGGCAGCATCCCCGTCAATGTTGAAGTCGATGGCGTCCACGTCAGTGTTGAGAGCCTTCTAAAGATCTCGGGAAACTTCAATCCTGTCTCGTTCGCTGCGAGCACAGCTTTCAGTGTCTTTGCGTCGTTGTTCAATGCAGCAAAAGAACGCGCTCTACTCAGACAACAGATTGATCTGCTCAACGATATTCGTGACCGGCTCGACGCTCTAAATCAAACAGCTGCAGCAATCCTGCATGCTTTGAACGCCCTACCTGTGACCATTCAACACATCGTCCGCGACGAACGCCTGAACGATCATTATGCGCTGATCGAGTCAAACATGCAGAAGTTCGTCAGTAATTCTGCCCATCGCGTTTTCCCGCAGGATCTCGAGAAGATCCGGGACGAGTTCTTCGCACTCGCAGAGGCCGAAACGAGGATCAGCAACATTGCCAAGTTTGTTCACTACGTCGAGTTCATGAACTTTATCGATAAAGGCGAATACCAGGATTTCCTGCGCAGCTGCCTCCGCAAACGCATTGTGTTTCTTAATTTGCTCATGGATGATCTGGTCAAGAAATTCGCGACACGCTACTTCACTTTGACCAGCGAGCTCGCAAACAGCTACACCAATTTCACAACCCGTCCGATGGAAGTCGATAACCTCACAAATGAAGGCACCTACTTCAATGGTCTAATGCCCGCTCGCGCCAAGCTGCGCATCGGACAAGGAACAGGCCAATTTGACGATGTGCTGCTTGAGTATACCCCGTTCTCGAACGAAGAGGTGATGCAGCACCTGTCGAGCACGCACCTGACCTATGCGAGCAAACAGAACTTCAGCTTCGACATGCATGCCGCAATGCTTCGCTGCCGCGGTAGCGATAGCGACGATACAGAGTGCCGCACCTACCAAACCAGTTTGGGCGGAGGGTTCCAGGAATATCAGCGGCGCGAGCAACTGATGCGCGCTGCCTACGATGCTTTCAAGCACGCCGTGCCAGAAATAAACGAAGACATCGCCCGCTTCGCCGAGCTTGAACAGTTGAGGAATTCTCTGGGGAAGTGCGCCGCGTTTGACTACGCGGCCAAGCTCCGCGGCGCGAAAGATCATATCCGACGCAACTAGGGCGTGTACTCATAAATCGGGGACGCAGTGAAGTCCGCTATGCCTCTAATCGCGGCGCGAACGCGGACGTCGCAGGACTTCCGCGTTGGGCCGATGAACAGACTTCATTCGCTGCTGTTGGTCCGAAGTCGTTGGCAGGGAACGTCACCAAGGTCTCGCTTGCTCATGGCGTAAATGTTGCGAACAAATCGGTAATGTCGCGATACTCGACATGATAATTCCCATCCTGCCCGTCAACGGCAGGTTGCCCGGGTCCCAAGTCTGAAGGACTGGCACGCCTGTCACGCGCCGCTGCCCTTGAGCCGTTCGTTGCGACGGCGCAGGCCTTCCAGGGTGGCGAGGAGGATGACCGACACTGTGGTCAAAACCACCGCCGCTGCCGTGATGGTCGGACTGATGTTCTCGCGGATGCCGCTGAACATCTCGCGCGGCAGGGTGCGCTGCTCCGGACCTGCCATGAACAGCACGATCACCACCTCGTCGAAGCTGGTCGCGAAGGCGAACAGCGCACCTGACGCCAGGCCGGGCAGGATCAGCGGCAGGATCACGCGGCGGAACGCATAAAGCGGCGAGGCGCCGAGCGAGGCGGCGGCGCGTGCCAGATTGGTGTCGAAGCTTTGCAGCGTCGCGCCGACCGTGATCACCACAAAGGGCGTCGCCAGCGCGGTGTGGGCCAGGATCAGGCCGAGATAACTGCCGGTCAGTCCGATCGGCGCGAAGAAGAAATACAGGCCGACCGCGGTGATGACGCCGGGCACGACGACCGGCGACAGCACGAAAGCCAGCACGAGCGGTTTGAACCGGCTCTTCCACTGCGCCAGCCCCAGCGCGGCCAGCGTGCCAAGCACCATCGACAGCAGGGTTGAGGCGACGCCGATGATCATGCTGTTCTTCAGCGAATTCATCCAGCGCGGCGAATTGATGAAGTCGTCGTACCAGCGCAAGGAGAGGCCCGGCAGCGGATAGGTGAGGTACGAGCCCGAGCTGAAGGACAGCGGCATGATCGCAAGGATCGGCGCGATCAGGAAGATGAACACCAGCGTGGAGATGATGATGGTCGCGGTCCACGCGATGCGCTGGCTGGGCGTGCGGAGGGAAGAATGATCGCTCAATTCTTCATCCCTCCCGTGACTTGCTGTCCCTGCACCAGCTTGCCGTAGACGAGAGCGAGCAGAAGAGTGGCCAGCAGCAGCACCGCACCCAACGCCGAAGCAAGGCCCCAATTGGCCGTCTCGGTCGTGTAGAGCGCGATGAAGTAGCTGATCATCTGATCGGCGGCGCCGCCGACGAGGGCCGGCGTGATGTAGTAGCCGAGCGCCAGGATGAAGACGAGCAGGCTTCCCGCGCCGATGCCGGGCAGGGTCTGAGGCAGGTAGATCCGCAGGAAGGCAGTGGTCGGTGGCGCGCCGAGCGAGGCGGCGGCACGCATGTACGCAGGCGAGATCGCTTTCATGCTGCTGTACAGCGGCAGGATCATGAACGGCAGGAGAACGTGGGTCATGGCCACGCAGACACCGAAGCGGTTGTAGATCAGCCGCAACGGCTCGTCGATGATGCCAAGCCAGTGCAGGCTGTCGTTCACGACGCCCTTGCTCTGCAACAAGACGATCCAGGCGCAGGTGCGGACCAGAAGCGACGTCCAGAACGGCAGCAGGACGAAGATCATCAGCAGGTTCGACCGGCCCGGCGGCAGCGTTGCCAGTAGGTAAGCGACCGGGAAGCCGAGGATCAGGCAGAGTACCGTGACGCTGAAGCTGATGAGGAAGGTGCGGGCGAAGACGTTGCGGTAGATCGCCTGGTCTGATGCGGCCGCGACGATCGCACCATCGACGTTCCGCGTCAGGTCGAGCGCCGCCAGCAGATAGAATCCGGTCACCGGGCCACCGGCATCCTTGATCGTCGTCCAGGTGGCCCGTTCGCGCCAGGCCGGGTTGATCTTGCCCAGTGTCTCCCTGGCGGTGCCGGGCTCCGGCTGCGCCTTCAGATTACGTGCCGTGCTGGTCAGGATCGTACGAAAACCGTTCAGGGCGTAATTGAGCCGCTTGGCCGCGATGGCGATGATGCCGGAAGCGCGCGCCGCCAGGATGTCGCTTGCCAGCGCTGCAAAGGCCTTTTCATCCGGCAGGTCCTTGCCGTCCCAGTCGGCGAGAGCAGCGATGGTTTGCGGCAGAACCTGACGCACCTCGCGGTCATCGACCGCGCGCCACAGCATGCCGGCGATCGGGCCTGCGAAGGTGAAGAGCAGGAAGACGAGAAGCGGCAGCACCAGCGCCAATGCCTTGACCTGACGTGTCCGCTCCGCACGCCTCAATCGGCGCTTGAGCGGCACCTCGGTCAACGCATTGGCGCCGGTCAAGCGCGCATCCGTCATTGGTCGAGCCTTGGATCGAGCCTTGGATCGAATCTTGCGGGGCGCGTTATTTCGCGGCCCATTTGTTGAAGCGCTCGGTCAGGCGGTCGATGTTCTCGAGCCAGAAGCCAACGTTGATCTCGACCGCGTTCTTGATGTTGTCAGGCGCTGTCGGCAGGTCCTTGAGAACGGCGGGCGCGAGCAGGGCGGCTGCGTCCTTGTTCGAGGTGCCATAGGCGATGTTCTGCGACAGTTTTGACTGGTTCTCCGCCTTGCCTGCGAAGTCCAGGAACTTGTAGGCCGCGTCCTTGTTCGGGCTACCCTTCAGGATGACCCAGCTGTCGAGGGTGAAGAGCGCTCCGTCCCATACGATGCCAAAATTCTTCTTGTCGTTCTTGTTCGCGGTGTCGATGCGGCCATTGTAGACCGAGGTCATCGCCACCTCGCCGGAGGCGAGCAATTGCGGCGGCTGGGCGCCGGCCTTCCACCAGACGATGTCGCCCTTGATGGTGTCCAGCTTCTTGAACGCGCGCTCGACGCCCTCGTCGGTCGCCAGCACCTTGTAGACGTCCTTCGGTGCGACGCCGTCGGCCATGAGGGCGATCTCCAGCGTGGTCTTCGGGCCCTGACGCAAGGCGCGCTTGCCCGGAATCTTTTTGGTGTCGAAGAAGTCGGCCCAGCCGTTGGGGGCGTCCTTCAGCTTGTCCTTGTCGTAGCCGAGAACGAAATCGTAGAGGATGGCGCCGACGCCGCAGGGATTGACCGACGGCGGGATATAGGCGGCCTCGCCGCCGATTTTGGAATAATCCATCTTCTCGAACAGGCCTTCCTCGCAGCCGACCGCGAGTTCGTCGCTCTCGACCTGGACGAGGTCCCAGGTGGCGGCACCACCCTGCACCTTGGCGCGCAACACGCCGACGCCGCCGTCCCAGGACTCGTCGTTCATCGCGACGCCGGCTGCTTTCTTGAACGGCTCGAAATAGACCTTCTTCTGGGCATCCTGATAGGCGCCGCCCCACGACACGACGGTGAGGTCACGCGCCTGCGCGACCGTGGCCAGCGCGGCGCTGGCGCTGAACGCCACGGCGAACCCCAGAGCAATCTTGCCAGTCTTGCGCTTCAGCATGGTCCTTGTTCCTTCTTCATCTGCGTTGCGTTGAGCTTGATCGATGCCGGTCCGGATCAGACGGGATCGAGGGCCAGGCAGTCCTCGGGACGGAAGGTGATGAATACGCTTTCACCAGATCTTAGATTGCCATGTCTCAATCCGTCATGCGTCCCCGGCTGAAGCTTGACCATGAACTCCCCGTTGCCGGCGACATCGAGCACGGCAAGCGCGTGGTCGCCGAGATAGATGGTGTTCTGCACCTTGGCCGGCAGTCGGTTCGGTCCCTCGCTGGAGGTGCCGTCCGGGATGATGGCGATCCGCTCCGGCCGCACTGACAGGGAGGTCGACGCGCCCGCGCCCGATACATTGACCGCCCGTGCGGTCACGGCGCCGCCACCAGCCAGCGTGACGCGGCAATATTCCTTCTCGACCGTCTCGACGGTGCCGGACAGCACGTTGTTCTCACCGATGAAGTGAGCGACGAAGCTGTTCACCGGATGCTCATACAGCGCGTCGGGCCGGTCGATCTGCTGCACGATGCCGTCGTTGAACACGGCGATGCGATCCGACATGGTGAGCGCTTCGCTCTGATCGTGGGTGACGTAGACGACGGTGATGCCCATCGTCTCGTGCAGCTGCTTGATTTCCAGTTGCATCTGCTCCCGCAGGCGCTTGTCGAGGGCGCCAAGGGGTTCATCCATCAGTACGAGCTGCGGATTGAAAACCAGCGCGCGGGCCAGCGCCACGCGCTGCTGCTGACCGCCGGACAGCTGCCCGGGCCGCCGGTGCGCCAGGGTTTCCATCTTGATCATGCGCAACGCCGCGTTGACGCGCTCCTGCGCCTCGGCCTTGGCCGTGTTGCGAACGGATAGCGGGAAGGCAATATTCTCCGCGATCGTCAGGTGCGGGAACAAGGCATAGTTCTGGAACACCATGCCGATGTCGCGCTTATGCGGCGGCACGTTCTTGATCGGCCGTTCCGCGAGGTAGATTTCGCCATGGGTTGGAACCTCGAAGCCGGCCAGCATCATCAGCGTTGTCGTCTTGCCCGAGCCCGACGGGCCGAGCAGGGTGACGAACTCACCCTTCCTGATTTCGAGATCGAGGTTCTTCACCACGAGGTGCTCGCCATCGTAGGTCTTCTGAATGCCGGAAAAGCGCACCAGCGCCGGCGCAGGCGTGACCATGCCGGCTTCCATGTTGTCCTCGCGTTGTCCCCTGCAGTGCTGTCAGCACCTCGTTCGAGGTTGCGGGAAACAGCTTAGCATCCTCCGACGAGAATGCCAGCGGCGCAAGCGACGCGCGCGGGTCCGGCGCGTGAAGACGCACTACATCCCCGACAGCTTCGTCACGTAGACGTTCAGCGAGCCGCCGGCTTCCGCGACGATGCGCAGCGTCTTGGAATCGAAGGCGATGTCGGCGAGGGTCAGGCTGTCGATCTTGGCGTCGACCTTGAGGCCATCCTCGCTCTTCTGGTAGTCGGCGATCGCGGCCGCGATCTTCTCGCGCGCATTGGCGGCGATCGGCTTCAGATCGAGCGTCGCTTTCTGCACCAAGGCCTGCTGCATCTGCGGCACCACCGCGCGCGCGGCCGCGCCGAGCAGGCCGAAGGCGGCCTCGGACTCCACCGCGAGCTGGATGTCGGCGAGCCGCAGCGTCTGCTGCGCCTGGTCGAGCATCGGCCGGCCCCAGATGTGTACGGTCGCTTCGGCGCCGAGACCGAGCCAGCTCTTCTTCTCCTTAGCACGCACCAGCAGCGAGATCAGGAGACGATCGCCCGACGGGACCACGTTGACGCCTTTCACGGTGACGTCGACCGGGCCGGAGCCGTCCTCGGGATAGGTGTGGCCGACCATCTGCGCCGCGATCAGCTTGTTGATCTCGGTGAAGGGCACGTCGATCGGCACGCCGATGTTCACGCCGGTGCCGGTCGGCGGCACGATCGAGATCTTGTCGGGGAAGGGACAGTCCGGTTTGGTCGACGTCGAGGTCACGCGCGTCTCGAGCTCGAGACCGAGCAGCAGCGTCACGTTCTGCGCGTCGACGCGCGGCTGCGCCGCGATGGCACGGGTCGGTTTCATCTCGAGCCAGAGCGGCGGCAGCGCGGCCGAGGAGCCCGAGCCCTGCAGCGGGATCGAGCGGCAGGCCTTGGCCCATTGCAGCTTCGCATTGTCGCGCAGCGAGGGATCGTTGCGGATGCGCTCGGAGACGATGTTGATCTGCTCGCCGACATTCTTGTCGATCAGCGGCTTCACCTGCGCCGGCACGTTGACCTTGGCGCCGGAGACGTTGAGGTTGGTGTCGCCGAGATTGACCTGGGCGCCGAGATTTGGCTCGAGATGCCAGTTGGCCGCGAGCTTCGGGCGCGAGGTGACGACCACGTTGCCCTTGATCTCGGCGCTGGCGTTCAAATTCTTGATGTTGACCGCGCCGATCCGTTTCGCTGCGTCGCCGCCGAGCACGCTGCCCAGCGCGTCGCCAAGCGCGCCGGTGGCTTTCGACGACAGCGAGCCCGTCACGTTGAGCTTGCCGTTGAGCGGCGTCGAGATCGTCAGCACGTCCTTGTCGCCGGCAGCCGCCATCGGCCCGCGCACGGCGGACCAGCCGATGTCGGCATTCTCCAGGATCTGCGAGATTGGATTATCGGCCTTGCCGGCGAAATTGCGCGGCGCGGCTTTCTCGGCCTGTTCGCGGATCGCCGATATCGCGATCGCCACCGGCGCCACCACGATCGAGCTCTTCGCGACCGGCGGCAGCGGTGGCAATTGTGCGACCGGCGGCGCAGTCGTCGCCGCGCGCGGCGACAGCCAGTCCATCGCCTTCAGGCTGACGAAAAACGACGCCGCGAGCACCGCCACGGCGATCAGGATAGTCTTCAAGTTCAGCGTCAGTCGCATCAATCCCCCAAGCCGCCCAGGGCCGGAAGTCTACAGGGCAGGCGAGGGGGGCGCTAGAGCGCACCGGTGGGGTGGAATTGGGGCGAACAGATTAACGGTTGCGGCAGCATCGGTGCCGCGCATCCGTCATCGCGCACCTAGCTGCGCCTCGGGCGGCGAACCGCCCTCACATTGCCGCGATCGCCACCGCCGCAAAAGAAGCGGTCGCCGCCGTCGGACTCCAATCCTGACACCATCGTCCCGGCGGGCAGGTCGAGCTGCTCCAGCACCTTGCCGGTCTCGGGATCGATCCGCCGCAAATCGCTTTCCTCGCCCTCCCAGGTGCCATGCCAGAGCTCGCCGTCAACCCAGGTGACGCCGGTCACGAAGCGCTTGCTTTCGATGGTGCGGAGGATCTTTCCCGTCTCCGGATCGACCTGATGGATCTTGCGCTCGCGATACTGACCGACCCACAGCGAGCCCTCCGCCCAGGCCAATCCGGAATCGCCGCCGCCGCCCGGGGCCGGAATCGTGCTGATCACCTTGCCGGTGGCAGCGTCGATCTTCTGGATGCGATCCTCGGCGATCTGGAACAGGTGCCGGCCATCAAACGCCGTCCCCGCATGCGCGGCGACGTCGATGGAGCGTGCGATCCTGCCGTTGGCCGGATCGACCGCATTCAGCTTGTCGCCGGATGCGAACCAGACATGGGTGCCGTCATAGGTGACGCCATGCACGGCCTCGACACCCGCAAAAGGTCCGTACTCCCTGACGATCTCGGCGGCTGAACGCTTCATGTGCTTGATCCCTGTGATGTGATCCAATTTACGCCTTCAGGAGCGGTCCGGGGAGTAACAAGCCTGTCGGGAAACCCGGGACGGGCGGGGTCATCCAGCGCCGTGCCCGGCCGAGTCCGAACGATTGCACCTTGTTCGATCGCGCCAGCTCTTCGAGGGCCCGCTGCACCGTGCGCGCGCTCGTCCCCAGCGCCAGCGCGAGCGCCGAGCTCGACCAGGGCTCGCCGTCGGAGAGGAAGGCGAGCACCGCGGCGTGCTTCTCCTCGACGGGACGTGCCAGCACGAGCACGTCGCGCGTCTTGCGCGGCGCCAGCACGAAGCCTTGCTTCGTCGCGCTGATGTCGGCCAGCGGCTTGAGCTGGGTGCGGAGGCGCCCGATCTCGACGCGCAACCGCGCGCGATGCGATTCATCGGCGTGCTTCGCCCGGAACGCGCCTGATATCAGCGCCTCTCGCGAGACGTCGGCAGGCCATGCCTGCGCCAGGAGGCGGGCGAGCGCGAACAGCACCGGCCGCGTTCCGAGCGATACGACGCGGCCTTGCCTGCGCAGGGCATGATGAAAGGTGTCCACGACGAGCGCCGTCGAGGTCGCCAGTCTCTCGACCTCGCCGAGCAACAACGGGTGTTCGCTGCCGCGCGCGATCAGGCGCGCCGCCGGCGTGTCGAGGATCAGGTTCGCGCTGTCGACCTCGGCCACGAGCGCCGGGATCTTCGCCTGCCGCGCTGCGAGAGCCGCGCGGTTGAGCGCGGCGCGCGCATCTTTCGCTCTCAATCGTCTGATGGCGATGCCGGCGACCACGAGCTCGCGGACGACTTGCGATGCAGGCGGGAGCGGGGAGGGGCTGAGCTCGGCCAGCGTGCGCTCGGCTTCGTCGAGCTGCCCGACGAGGAGGAGGCGGCGCGCCTCGATGTGGCCCGCATGGGCTGCATTGGCGAGATCGCCGTGCTGTTCGAGCGTCGCGCGGGCCGCCGCGAGCGTTTTCACCGGCCAGCTCAGGTCGCGCGAGACGAGCGCGATCTCGGCTTCGGCCACCACGCATCTCGCGCGCGCCACCGCCTCTCTTGGACCGAACGCGCGCGCGGCACTCCGCAGCAGCGTCTTCGCTTTCGCGAGATCGCCGAGCTGCGCCATCGCGATGCCGCGTAGCGCCAGCGACGGTGCATCGTTGCGCAGCGCAACGCGGTTCAGCGCGCCGAGCGGATCGCCGGCCTCTAACGCGCGCGCGGCGGCCGTGATCAGCGAGTCCATTCAAATCCCGCCACACTTGTTACTCCCACCGCGCAACCGCTTGGTGCCAGAAATCGTTGACGACCGACAATGTGCGGCGAGGGTCGAGCGGTTCCGCGTCCGTCATAGCGCGACGCGGAAGGACCGCCCGGACAAGAGGAATGGAGAGCCATGATGACATCAGTAGACAACGCAGGAACTAACGGACAGGCCGCCATGCAAACACCGCCGGTGGTGTCGCCGCAGGACTGGGAGGCCGCCCGTCAGCAACTGCTCGTGAAGGAAAAGACGCATACCCGTGCCCGCGACGCCCTCGCCGCCGAGCGCCGGCGCATGCCGTGGATGGAAATCACCAAAACCTATGCGTTCGAGGGGCCCGGCGGCAAGATCAGTCTGGTGGATCTGTTCCAGGGCCGGCGGCAGCTGATCGTCTACCGGGCCTTCTTCGAGCCGGGCGTGCTCGGCTGGCCCGATCAAGCCTGCCGGGGCTGCTCCATGGTGGCCGACCAGGTCGCCCATGTCTCGCATCTGAACGCCCGCGACACCACGCTCGTGTTCGCCTCGCGCGCGCCCCAGGCCGACATCATCAGGCTGAAGCAGCGGATGGGCTGGACCATGCCCTGGGTCACCGTCACCGACAGTTTCGACGCCGATTTCGGCGTGGACGAATGGCACGGCACCAACGTGTTCTACCGCGACGGCGACCGCATCTTCCGCACCTATTTCGTCAAGAGCCGCGGCGACGAGCAGATGGGCGGCACCTGGAACTATCTCGACATCACGCCGCTCGGCCGGCAGGAGGTCTGGGAGGACTCGCCAAAGGGCTATCCGCAGACGCCAACCTACAAATGGTGGAACTGGCACGACAGCTACGCGGAAGGCGCTGCGCCCGACAAGAAATGGGTGGAGATCTCGACGGCCGGCGAGAAGGCTTTTCGCGAGGAGGCCGCGGAAGGCCGTGACTAGTCCCGCCAACGTGGCCACCGGCGCGAGCCGCGATGGCGTGGTGGCCGCACGCCACCTCGCCAGATGGCTGGCTCTGGCGGCAACGCCGACCTTCGCGATCATGGCCGTGTTGACGGCCGTGCTCGGCGGCCCGGCGGACATGCTGTGTGCCGCCGGGTACGGCTCCGTGCTGAGTGGGATGGTGCCGATGTATCTGCTGATGAGCGCGTTTCATTCGGCGGCCTGGCTGAGGCTGGTTTCGGAGCGGCGGGGCGCCATCCGGCGAGATACGGATGGCGTCAGTCATTGACCGCTGTCGTTGAGGAACAATGCCATCAGGATTTCGTCGTAGTATCGGTCGGCGTGCTTCAGTGCTTTCACCTCACGGCCGTATTCGACAAAGCCGGCAGCGGTGTAGAGGCGGATGGCGGCGGCGTTCTCGCTGACGACGGCCAGCTGAAGCTGTTCAACTTGCCCTGTGGCATGTGCCACGACCGCGTCGACAAGGCGCCGCGCCGCGCCGGATTTTCGCGCATGGGGCCGCACATACATGCCCCAGAGAAGAGCCTTGTGCTCGGTCTTCGCGCCGTCCTGCCGATGGAAGCCGGCAACGCCGACGAGCTCGTGCGCGACGAAGGCGCCGAAAACGTCCGACGCTGCAAGGCGCGCCTCGAACCAGGTGAGGGGCTTTTCCTGCTCGCGTGCGAACGTGCTGCCAAAAGCTTCGGGATGCGTTACGAGCGCTTCCAGCCTGATCGCACGGTAGAGAGCCGCGTCGGCGGGCGTGAGCAGTCTGATCATGGCTATAAGAGATGTGCCAGCGGTAGCGGCGCGCCGGCCTTCAGCGTCTGGATCGCAATGCTGCTGCGAACCTCCCGCACGATGGGCAGGTTGAGCAGCTTGTCGACGAGGAAGCGCTGGTAGTCCTCGAGCTCGGGCACGACGATTTCGAGGAGATAGTCGGCTTCGCCGGAGACGAGGTGGCAGGCAACGACCTCGGGCATCGCCACAACGGTCCGTTCGAAGCCCAGCGCCTGGTCGTTGGCATGGCCGTTGATCTTGACGCCGAGGAAGGCCGAGAAGCCGAGCCCGAGGCGGCCACGCCGCAAGGAGGCCCGGTAGCCGTCGATATAGCCGTCCCGCTCCAGCCGCCGCACTCGTCGCAGGCAGGGTGATGGCGACAATCCGATCTTGTCCGCCAGTTCGATGTTGCTCAGTCGTGCGTTGGCCTGGAGTTCGGTGACGATGCGCCGGTCGATCGCATCTAGTTCGCATTTTGGCATGAACCGCATCCTGTGGGATCGAGAAGGGCGCAATATTGCGCCCGAGCCGCCGAGACTAGCCCAGTTCGCAAGGACATGCCTTGGCTTTCCGTGAGATGGATTGCTCCGACTTTGCTGCTGATGGAGTGAGCCATGACCGAGAGCCCGAACCTTGCGCCTCTGCTGGAGGCCGTCGAACGTTACTTCACGCTGATGTACGACAGCGATGCTTCGCAGTTCGACCGCGTCTTTGCGCCGACTGCGCAACTCCACGGATTTCGCGACGCTGAATTGCGGATCCTGCCCGTTGGCGACTAGAGAGCGATGCTGGCTTCGACCCCGTCGCCCAAATCCAAGAATGCCCCGCGCCTTCAGGAGATATTGCTGATCGATCTGGCGTCGTCAGCGCAGGCACTGGTGAAGGTTCGCGTTCGGATCGATGTGCGCCAGTACGTTGATTATCTGGCGTATCACTGCATCGAGGGCACTTGGCTCATTACCGCGAAATCGTTCCATGTGGAGCGACGGTATGAGCCGACCGGCACGTAGCGCCTCCGCAATCTTATTGCCCGCCCACCGCCTGCAGATACGCGACCACCTTGGCCGCGTCCTCCGCGGAGACGCCGCCATAGGGCTGCATCTTGTTGCCGGACACGACCTCGTCCGGCTTGACCATGAAGCGGGTCAGCTTGTCCGGATCCCAGACGAAGCCGGCGTCCTTCATCGACGGGGAGTAGTTGTAGTTCGGCAGCGAGCCCGCCTTGCGTCCCACGACCTTGTTGAGATTGGGACCGAGGCGATTGTCGCCATCCTTCACCGAGTGGCAGGTGCGACAGGAATTGTTGAAGGCCTGCTGGGCCGCCTCGTCGTTCGCCGGCTGCTGGGCGAGCGACGAGGGCGCAGACAGGAGCAGCGTCAATGCGCCGGCACCTGCGATCGAGCGCAGCCATGGACCTGGCGACATTTGCAGGTGTGATCGCATCCGCGCCTCCGAACAGTGCTTCTCCAGGCGAGGCCGCCCGGAGAGCATGATGCAAACGAAAACGGCCCCGGTGGGTTCCGGGGCCGTTTGCGTCACAATGTCCTGTCGCGTTAGCGCGTCGCGGCGCCGAGGTCCGCGCGGCGTTCGGTCATCGGCAGCACGATCACCTTGGTGCCGACGTTGACGCGGGAGTAGAGGTCGGTGACGTCGTCGTTGGTCAGGCGGATGCAACCGGACGAGACGTGCTTGCCGATCGTGTCGGGGGCGTTAGTGCCGTGGATGCGGTAGATGGTGCCGCCGAGATACATGGCGCGGGCGCCGAGCGGATTGCCGGGGCCGCCGGCCATGTGGCGCGGCAGATAGGGCTGGCGGGCGATCATTTCCGGCGGCGGGGTCCAATCCGGCCACTCGGCCTTCTTGGTCACCGACTGCACGCCGGACCAGGTGAAGCCGTCGCGGCCGACGCCGATGCCGTAGCGAACGGCCTGGCCATTGCCGAGCACGTAATAGAGATAGGTGTTGGGCGTATCGATGATGATGGTGCCCGGCGCCTCGCGCGTCGCGTAGGAAACCGTCTGGCGGCGGAAGCGGGCCGGCATCTCGACCGCGTCCTGATCCTCGGACGGCGCGGCCTGGTAAGGCGTGGCCTGATAGGGCTGGTAAGGCTGCGGCGCGGCCATCGGCGGCAGCGGCTGGAAGAACGGGAAGAGCTGCACGGGCGCAGCCTTGGCCGGACCGGCAAATGCGATTGCGGAGATCGCGATGGCGCTGAGCGCAACGGCGCGCGAATACGTCTTGAACGTGTCCAGATTGATCATTGATCGCCCCTGTTTGATCGGTGTTTCTTGACCACCGCGGCACCGTTTCGGTGCTCCGTTGCCCAAATCACTAACGACAAAACGTTTCGGGAGCTTTGCGCGGAAAACCGAAAACGGTTTCATGGCGGAAAGGATTTGTTTCATGACGGTTTCGTGGCGGCGCGGACCCGTTAACCAACAAAACAGCGGGCCGACACTTCTGTGACGTCACACGCCTGAAATATCCGTGGTTGATGGTCCTAAGCCGAGAATCATCAAACTCTCGGGATTTCCCCATGCGGGTATTAATCGCGACTGACGCCTGGCATCCGCAGGTTAACGGTGTGGTCCGGACGCTGACCTCGCTGGCGAACGCGGCCAAGGCGCTCGACGTCGAGATCGACTTCCTCACCCCGGACGGCTTTCGGTCCTGGCCGCTGCCGACCTATCCGGGCCTGCGCATCGCGCTGCCGAGCGGCAAGGAGATCGCGCGGCGGATCGAGAAGGCGGCGCCGGAAGCCTTGCACATCGCGACCGAGGGGCCGATCGGCTGGGCCGCGCGCGCCTATTGCCGCCGCAACCGCCTTGCCTTCACCACCTCCTACACGACGCGCTTTCCCGAATACGTCTCGGTGCGGACCGGTATCCCTGATGCCGTCGGCTATGCCGTGCTGCGCCACTTCCACGACGCTGCCGCCATGACCATGGTGGCGACGCCTTCGCTGCGGCAGGAGCTCTCCGAACGCGGCTTCAAGCGACTCGGCTTCTGGACACGCGGCGTCAACACCGAGCTGTTCCATCCAGACAGTCCGGCCAAGCTCGACCTGCCGGGTCCGATCTTCATGACCATGGGCCGCGTCGCCGTGGAGAAGAATCTCGAAGCGTTCCTCTCGCTCGACCTGCCCGGCACCAAGGTCGTCGTCGGCGACGGCCCGCAGAAGGCGGCGCTCGAAAAGAAATATCCGGATGCCGTCTTCCTCGGCGAGAAGAAGGGCGCGGATCTGACCGCGCATCTCGCCGCCGCCGATGTCTTCGTCTTCCCGAGCCTGACCGACACGTTCGGTGTGGTGCAACTCGAGGCGCTCGCCTGCGGCACGCCGGTGGCGGCGTTTCCGGTGACGGGCCCCAAGGACGTCATCGCCGATCATCCGATCGGCGCGATCGACCATGATCTGCGTACCGCGTGCCTCCGCGCGCTCACCATGTCGCGCGAGACCTGCCGTAACTTCGCGCTGGAGCGTTCCTGGGAAAACAGCGCGCGGCAGTTCGTCGGAAACCTCACCTCACTTCAGCCCAGCCGCATCCTGCGCGCCTCGCCGGTCATGGCGCGGCGGCCGGTGCGCGGCTGATCTGCAACGTTTGACCCACAGCGAGAACCTCATCGATGGCTAAGATCATGAACCTTGACGGTACCCAGCAGCTCGACCTCACCCGTGGCACGGTTGAGCAGGCCTATGACCGCTGGGCGCCCGTCTACGATCTCGTGTTCGGCGGCGTGTTCGCCAAGGGCCGGCAGGCCGCGATCGCGGCCACCAACAAGATCGGGGGCCGTGTGCTCGAGGTCGGCGTCGGCACCGGCATCTCGCTGCCGCTCTACGCGCCGCATCTGCGCATCTTCGGCACCGACATTTCGGAAGCGATGCTCGACAAGGCGCGCCAGCGCGTCACCGAGGGCAATCTGAAGAATGTCGAGGGCCTCGCGGTGATGGACGCCGAGAAGCTCGAATTCCCCGACAATTCCTTCGACGTCGTGATGGCGCAATATGTCGTCACCGCCGTGCCGAACCCGGAAGTGGCGCTCGACGAATTCGCCCGCGTGCTGCGCCCGGGCGGCGAGCTGATCATCCTCACCCGCGTCAGCGCCGATACCGGCATGCGCCGCTTCATCGAGCAGAAGCTCCAGCCGGTGGTGCGTCCGCTCGGCTTCCGCACCGCCGAGTTCGCCTGGTCGCGTTATGCGAAGTGGCTCTCCGGTGCCAAGGGCATCGAGCTCGCCGAGCGCCGCCTGATTCCGCCGCTCGGCCATTTCTCGCTGGTGCGCTTCCGCAAGGTCGACGTCGCCAAAGCAGCCTAAGTTGGGCTGTGTGAGCGGCGGCTCAAGCCGCCGCTCACGCGTTCGCGTGCGTCATCGCGCCGCTGCACATCGTCACATGACAAAATGATGATGTCACACGGCCTACATCGAATCCCTGTAAATCCTGAACCCGAAAGCATTTTGGGGGAGAGCATGATCAAGAATTATCTCGAGCAGCTGCGGATCCAGCGCTGGGACGACCATCGCTACTATCACCACAGCCGCATCAATCAGAGCCTGCACTTCGTCAGCGCGCTGAGCTTTCTCTTCGCCTATGTCTGGCTGTTCGTCGATCCCATGATCTCGGCGCTGGTCGGCTGGCTGGTGTCGATGACCTCGCGCCAGGCCGGTCACTTCTTCTTCGAGCCGCACGATTACGACCACATCAACCAGGCGACGCACGAGTACAAGGAGGACATCAAGGTCGGCTACAACCTTCAGCGCAAGGTGGTGCTGATGGCGATCTGGGCGCTGTCGCCGCTGGTGCTGGTTGTCGATCCGACGCTGTTCGGCCTGTTCACGCCCTGGGCGAGCGCGACCGATTTCATGCGGCAGGTCGCCAAGATCTGGCTCGTGATCGGCGGCGGTGGTCTGTTGTTCCGCACCGTCCACCTGTTCTTCATCCGCGACATCGAGACCGGCTTGGTCTGGATGACCAAGATCCTGACCGATCCCTTCCACGACCTGATGCTCTATCGTAGCGCGCCGCTCGCTTTGATGCGCGGCGAGCTGATGGATCCCGGCCTGCACCTCAACCCCGAGCACACGCTGGGCCTCATCTCCGAGCCCACGCTCGAAGAGCAGCACGCCTGAGCGCGCTGTTCTCACACAACACTCCGATGTCTGATGGTTGCGTCATGCCCGGCCTCGTGCCGGGCATCCACGTCTTGGGGATACCTTTAAAGTGACTCAGCGGAGCCCAGCGCTCTCTTCACCTCACCCCGCTTGCGGGGAGAGGTCGGATTTGCGCGTAGCGCAAAGCCGGGTGAGGGGGGCTCTCCGCGGGGGGACTGCTAGTGGATCGTTGATCAACTCTCACCGCATGCGCGGAGACTCCCCCTCACCCCGACCCTCTCAGCGCGAGCGTAGCTCGTCGCGGCCCCGCATCCGCCTTCGCCAAGGCTTCGGCGGACAAGGGCGGGGCGAGGGAGAAGGGAGGGCGGTGCTCGGGGTTAAGAGTGGGAAAGCCTCAGCGCCCAAAACGCTTGGCCAGCATCTCTTTCAAAATCTGCCGCTTGATATTCTTGTTGGTGAGCACGCCGTCGTGCCACCAGAAGCCGTCGGCCTTCATCTTCTCGGCCGCGCGGACGAAGCGCTCGGCGACCTCGGTGAAATCGGCGTCGGTGTAGTTCAGGCTGAAGATCAGCCGTCCGGTGCCGACCCAGCTCAGCGACAGGCCTTCGGCGCGCAGGTAATATTGCAGCATCCAGTTGTAGCGGGACGGGGTGGTGTACTTCACCGTCCAGATCGACGAGAAGTTGGCGAACCGCACCGGCAGGTTGGCATCGGTCATCATCTGGTTGAGCTTTTGCGCACGGCCGTTCCAGGTCGTGTCCAGGCCGTCGTAGATGGCACGGAAGTTCGGGCTGGCAAGCCGGCTCAAGAACTCGTCCATCGCCGTCATGACGTAGGGATGCGAGTTGAAGGTGCCGCGGGCGAAGCAGATGTCGGCGGGACGATCGTCGCGGAAGCGGCGCATCAATTCCTTCTTGCCGCAGACGACGCCGACCGGCAGGCCGCCGGCAAGGCTCTTGCCGTAGGTCACCATGTCGGCCTTGACGCCAAAGTACTCCTGGGCGCCGCCGGCGGCGAGACGGAAGCCGACGAAGACCTCGTCGAAGATCAGCGCGATGCCGCGCTCGGTGCAGACTTCGCGCAGCTTCTTCAGCCACTCGGTATACGCCGCGCGGTCAAAGTTTCCGCCGCGGGAGGAATCGACCAGCGAGGAATCGCCGGGCGCGTTGCCGTTCGGATGCAGGCCCTGCAACGGATTGACCAGCACGCAGGCGATGTCCTTGCGCGTGCGCAGCACGTGCAATGTCTTCTCGGACATCTCGGCGAGGGTGTAGGTCTCGTGCGCGGGAATCGGATTGCCGACGCCGGGCTGTACGTCGCCCCACCAGCCGTGATAGGCGCCGGCGAAACGAACGAGATGCGTGCGCTTGGTGTGGTAGCGCGCAAGCCGCACCGCCTGCATGACGGCCTCGGTGCCGGACATGTGGAACGAGACTTCGTCGAGGCCCGAGATCTGGCAGAGCCGCTGCACATTCTCGAGGATGACGGGATGGTAGGGGCCGAGCACGGGGCCGAGTGCATGCGCGCGCTTCTCCGAGCCCTCGATGCACTCCTTGTAGAAGTCGTTGCCGAAGATGTTGACGCCGTAGGACCCGGTGAGGTCGTAAGAGGTGTTGCCGTCGACATCCGTGACGGTGACGCCGCTGGACGATTCCATGAAGGTCGAGGTGCCCAGATGCTCGCGGACGAGGCGCGAGAACTGGAACGGCACGCGGTAGGTTTCGGTGAAGTGCAGGTCGGAGATCTTTTCCGCCGCTTCCTTCGTCATCGCGCGGCCCCTGGGGTAGCGCTCGGCGTAGAGGCCGGCGAGGCGGAAGAAGGCGTCCTTGCGCTGCTTCACCACGTTATCAGGCGCGCCGTCGCAGCCGAAATACTGATCGCCCTCGAACTCGTAGAACGGGAGCAGCTTGGCCACCCGGCGCGACATCTTGGAGTGCCCGGCGAGCGACCGGTGCTTGGCGCGGGAGAGTGCGATGCGCGCCTTGAGCTTCGGGAAGGCGGCGGCAGCGGACGCTGCGGCGGCCACGGAAAATGAGAGAATCGGGAGTGTCGTTTCCATGACAACAAGCGCTAATACTGCGAGCTGACAGATTCATGACAGTCAAAGCCCTCATCGCCTCTTTCACCCAGCAGGAAGACCTCAACTTCCTGTTGACCAACCGCATCCCCCGCGCGGCCCTGACCCGCTTCATGGGCCGGTTCTCCAAGATCGAGAATCCCCTGGTCCGGGACTTCTCGATCGCGCTGTGGAAGCTGTTTTCCGACCTCGATCTGTCGGAGGCGCGCAAGACCCACTTCAAGAGCCTGCACGACTGCTTCACCCGGGAGCTCAAGCCGGGGCTGCGGCCCTTCGATCCAGACCCTTCCATTGTCGCCAGCCCCTCGGACGGCATCGTTGGCGCCCATGGCCGGATCGCCGACACCGAGCTGTTCCAGGTCAAGGGTGCGCCCTATTCGCTGCTCGACCTGCTCGGTGACTCAGCGCTCGTGGATCAGCACCGCAACGGAAGCTTCGTCACGCTGCGGTTGACCTCGAGCATGTATCACCGCTTCCATGCGCCCTATGATGCGCATATCGAACGCGTCACGCTGATCCATGGCGACGTCTGGAACGTCAATCCGATCGCGCTGAAGCGGGTCGAGCGCCTGTTCTGCAAGAACGAGCGCGCGGTGATCCGCACGCATTTGTCGACCGGCGAAGCCGTGACGCTGGTGCCGGTCGCCGCGATCCTGGTCGCGAGCATCCGCCTGCACTTCCTCGACATGGTGCTGAACGCGCAGACTCGCGGCCCGGTCAATTTCCCCTGCGACGTCAACGTGACCAAGGGCGAGGAGCTCGGCTGGTTCGAGCACGGCTCCACCATCATCATCCTGGCGCCCGGTGATTTCAACTTCTGCGACGGCATCGGCGAGGGCACCCGCATTCGCGCAGGTCAAGCGCTGTTGAAGAAGAACTAGCCTTCAATCCGCCGCGTCGGCAGCCTATATCGTCGGCGGGCCGATTGGATCGACACGGAATCTTGTGATGGCGCGGGCGCCGGTGATGGCGGCGGGTGGTATTGTGCTGCGGCGTGGCGCGCCGCCGCTGGTTGCGGTCGTGCGCCAGCGCAAGCGCAACGAATGGGTTTTGCCCAAGGGCAAGCTCGACGACGGCGAGACGCCGAAGGAAGCCGCGCACCGCGAGGTGCTGGAAGAGACCGGCCACGATGTGGCCATCCACGAATTCCTCGGCACGCTCGTCTACCAGTCGGGAGGGCGCTCCAAGGTCGTGCATTTCTGGCGCATGGAGGCCGAGGGCGGTCCCGTTCGCAAGCTGATGAACGACATCAAGGCGGTCGACTGGCTGACGCTGGAGGATGCGCTCGCGCGCCTGTCGCGCGAATATGAGCGCGCGTTCCTGGTGCAGGTCGGTCCGATCGCGCTCGCGGCGGCCGGGCTGGCGTCTACGCCGGTGCCCGAGCCGGCGCCAGCAACCGACGACATCGATGCAGCTTTGCAAACCCTGACACCCGCTGAAGTCGCCTCAGTCGACGAGCTGCGTCATGGCCTGTTGCAGAAGGTGAAGGCCTGGTTGCGCGGCGAAGCGTGAGTTGTCTTTACGCTGCTTTGCTCGCGAGTTTGGAAACATCCGCGAGCTAGCAAGTTTGTGGGAGCCTTAGTTCCCTCCAAGTCGTCATTGCGAGCGCAGCGAAGCAATCCAGAGTCTCTCCGCGGAAAGATTCTGGATTGCTTCGCTTCGCTCGCAATGACGGAGGAGAGGGCCGCGCACTCGACGTCGACCCTCATGGTGAGGAGCGCGCGTCGCGCGTCTCGAACCATGCGGCCCGACTGTGGCCTCGCCCTTCGAGATGCTTGCTTCGCAAGCTCCTCAGGGTGAGGGGAGGCACCGTTCACCGCCGCTCTTTCTTCTCCTTCGGAGCGGGCGCCGGTCTGCGCGGTGCTGCGGGACGTTGCGCGGCGGGGAGGCGCTGCTGGAATCCGCCCTGGCGCTGGATGCCGCCTGGCTGCTGAGCCGCAGGCGGCTGGCCCGGCTGCAATCCGGTGCGCGGCGTTTGCGGCTGCGGCGCCGTGCCCGGCTGTGACGGCACGACTCCGCCGGGCTGCGCCGGGGTCTGTCCGTTTCGCTGTGGCTGCGTCTGCAACGCGCCGCCGGGCTGCGTGCCTTGTCCAGTACGCGGCGCACCTGCCGGCTGTCCCGCACCTTGCTGCTGACCTGGTTGCTGCTGGCCCTGCTGCTGCTGGCCTCGCTGCTGCTGACCCTGGCCCGCGCGCGGCGTACCCGGTTGCACGGCGCCGCCTTGTCCTTGCCGCTGCGGCGACTGCGCGCCCTGGCGGCCCGGCGTGCCCGGCTGCTGCTGGCCCGGACGGTTGTTCTGGCCGGGCTGGCCGTTCGGCCGCTGCGGCTGCTGACCGGGTGCTGTCGCCGGCCGCAATTGCTGCTGCTGCGGTGGCTGGGTCGGCCGCGGAATGCGGCTGATTGCGGTCGGATTGGCACGGCGGAAGTCGCGCTGCTCGGTGACGATCTGCCGGCCCGTGGTCTGCGCCAGATGCACCTGGCTGACGAAGCCGCGGTCGCGCGTGATCTGCTGCGGAGCGATCGTGATCGGCACGGCGGCAAAGCGCATGCCGCCTGTGCCTCCGGCGCCCGGGCGGATCGCAAAACCGCTTGCGGCCTGCGTCAAGGCGCCGAGTCGCGTGCCGCTGGTGCGATCGTTGACCTCGATGTGGCCGACCCGGCCGTCGGCGTCGGGATAGAGCTTGATGTTGACGTTATTCGCAGCACTGGCCGCCGCGCCTTCGGGAACGTCGACGACGCCGGTGGTGCCGCGGATGCCGAGCGTTGCGGTCGGCGTCGCGATCTTCATGTCGCCGGTCTTCGCCACGGCTGCTGCAACGAAGGCAACGGTGCCCTTGCCGATGTCGAAGATCGCCGAATTTTGCTTGCCGCCGTCCTCATAGACGTAATTGTCGATGGTGATCTTCGCGCTGGCGGAGAGGTTGAACGTGGTGGCGTCGTTGAAGGTGATGCCGAGCGAGGAGTTCGACGAGGTCTGCACGACGTCGTTGAGATAGATGTCGTCGCGCACGCGCAGCGGATACGAGTTCCTGTCGCGGACCACGGTCGCGATCCCCGTCACGGTCGCGACGTTGCCGATGGGCTCGACGGCGGCGGGTTGCGCGTCCGTGGCGGGCGCAGGTGAAGCCGACGGCGTCGGGGAGGGGGCGGGCGTTGGCTGCGCCTGGGGCTGGGCCTGCGCAAGCTCGATTGCATCGGATGCGAGCGCCACGCTCGCGCCGGCCAGCGGCAACGCCAGCAACGGAAGCGCAAAGACGAAGCGGCGCCAAGCCACCATTGATGTCACGAGGAAGTCCCGGTGAGAACGCGAGGCGAGATCGGCCGATATCAGCTGGGGTTAGCTGAATGGTGGATGAACATGTGTCGCATGGACGGGGCGAACGTTCAAACGACCTGCGATACGAGCGAATGAGCTCGGCCCTCTCTACTGCGTCATGGCCGGGCTTGTCCTGGCCATCCACGTCTTAACGCGCGTTACCGGGAACGTGGATGCCCGGGCCTTCGCCTCGCCGAAGCGGCTTCGGCCGCGCAGGCGGGACAAGCCCGGGCATGACGATCATTGTGCACCTGTCGAGGATGACATCGTTGATGTCAGCTGACGCGCTTCCAGGTCTGGCCGCCGCAGAACATGCCGCCGAAGGCGCAGCCCTGCACGCGCATCGCATTCGGGCCCTTCATCGCGATCGTGGAGTCGTAGTTGCGGCCGGAGTCGGGATCGTGGATGCGGCCGCTCCACTTCGCGCCGTCGGGCTTCATGTTGATCAGGATGCGCTCGTTGGACTTCATGGCGTAACCGCAGAGATTGGCGCCGCAATGTTCGACGCGGACATTGCCCTTGTTCTCTTCGGTCGCCCAGACGCCGATCGGCGTATTGGCGGCCGACGCCGGCGCGGCGGCCACCGGAGCCGGAGCGGGCGCAATCGCGACCGGTGCAGGCGCGGCAACGGGAGCCGCGGCGGGCGCGGTCTGCGCGGTGTTGTCGTAGCCGGCGGCCGGAGCGGCGGCAACAGTCGGAGCCGCGGGGGTGGCGACAGCAGGCGCGGCCGCCTGCACCGGCACCTGTTGCACGGGCTGCTGCTGCACCGGAGCCGGCGCCGGCTGTGCGGTCGTCGTGGACGGAGCTGGCGTGGTGTCGTCGTCGTCGTCCTTGGAGCCGCCGAGGCCCTTGAGATTGATGTTGTTCAGCTTGATCGGCTTGTCCGACAGGCCCGGCGCAACGATCGTCACGCAGTCGAGCGAGGCGCAGTTGCGCGGCGTCTCGATGCGGATGTGCTGGCCTTCGATCTGGAACGCAATCGAGTTGCCGGCATGCGCGGCGGCGGTCGAAGCGAGGAAGAGCGCGGTGGCGGCGATGGTGAGCTTGTTCATGGCAACCTCTGAAAATTGTGCCGGTCTGAACTGGTGTCGCTGGTGGATGAAGCGTGGTTCGACCCTACGCCGGGCCTGTCCCGACTTCTGTGATGGACGTCACAACGATCCGTGCCGGCTGGGTGAGGCAGCGCACATTCAGCGGCGGGTCGTCCTGCGTAACCTCGTGGCGACACAGAGGGAGGCACCGATGAAGCGGCTTGCGACATCGCTTGGCACATTGATCGCTTTGGTGGCGATGGCGTCTTCAGCGCATGCCGGTGCCTACACCTTCTCGATCGGCGGCCACCGGTTTCATGTCGAGGCGCCGCGGAATTGCCGGTCTGCTTCCTGTGTGTCGGTTTCATCCAATCGCAGCCTCCGGCGGACGATCGATGCCGATACGACACCTGCTCCGCTGCCCGTAGTCGCGCCGTCGCAACCGGCTTGTCCGGCAGCTCCGGTCAGGCCGGCGCCAGCGGCCGTCGTCGTGGCACCACCCGCGCCGCCCGCCCCCGTCATGGCCGCGGCCACATCGCAGCCCGTTGTCTTGCCGCCGCCAAGACTCGAGGCGCCGAGCCCCAATCCGCCGAGAGTTGAGCTGCCGCGCATGGATCCGCCGAAGACGGTCATGCTCGATCCGCCGCGCATGGAGGTGACGGCCGTCGCTCCGAGGCCCGACGAGACTTCATCGATCGCCCAGCGCAGCGATGACGAGCCGGCTTATTCGCCGCTCGGCGAATGGGAGAGCCCAGGCGCGAAGGGCACGGTTCGCGTCGAACGCTGCGGCGCCGCGCTGTGCGGCTATGCGCTGACCGAAGCCTCGAGCCGGGGCGAAAGCGTGCTCGTCAACATGAAGCCGAAAACGCACGATTCCTGGACCGGCAGCATCTACAGCCGTTCCAGCGGCAGCACCTATTATGGGACGATGACGCTGACGGCTTCCGGCAGGCTTCGCGTCGAAGCCTGCGCGCTCGGCCGCTTCTGGTGCTCCGGCAACGACTGGACGCGCGTCGAGGAGCGGCAGCAGAAGGTGATCACGACATCACAGCAGTGGGGGGCAAGGTCGTAGTCTTTCGCGGGCAGGCGTGCTGCTTACCCTCTCCCGCAAGGGGAGAAGGAAAAGAAAGATCCCCTGTCCAATTTGTAATCGTCCCGCACCGAACCTGCATCTCGCTTGCACGCGACCGATGGCTGACGACGCATGCAAGGAGAGCCACCATGAAACGTCTCGGCCTCATCGCCGCGCTGCTGATCGGCAGCGCGGTCCCGGCCCACGCCGACACCGACATCTGGAACAACAGGCTGAAGCAGCAGCGCGGCGACGATGCGCTGCATGTCGACAGCGCGTTCTGCGACGCGCAACTCGGCGCGCCGCAGAACGGCACGGCGACTTCGGCGCAATACAAGCGCTGCATGCGGACGCGGGGCTGGCGCTTCAGTCATACGGTTCGCGAGAAGGACGACGGCTATCCCGATCCTGATAATCCCGGTCTCGTCTGCCACGACTTCAAGATTGGCGGCGTCACGGGATCGTCCTGTTCGAATTTCTGAGCACGGCAATAGGCCCGGCGGCCGGATGATCCGGCGCCGCCGGGCAAGCCCGTGATGCGGTCGGTGATGTCTCTAGATCATGCCGAGCACGATGGCGCCGACAAAGGCCATGGCGAGGCACGCGGTGATAACGCTCAGTCTCCCGGCGAACGTCATAAGGTCGCTCCCGCTGCTGTCCCCCGTGCGAGCGCATCATGGTTAACAGAGAGTCTCTCTCCGAAAAAGTCAGCCTTGCTTCCGCTGCTGCCTGGCGGCGTACGCGCGTGCGTGCCGGTATGGTTAAAGAACACTGAAATCAACACGTTGAAGAGTCTTTAAGTAAATTCACCGAACGTGCGTGCATGACGCGCGGAGTTCGTTTGTATCTCGTCGGCTCCATCGTCCTTGTTTCGCTTGCGGGTTGCGGACGCGGCTTTTTCCAGGCCGAACGCGAACCGTGGCGGGCCGAGGCCGAAGCCGCATGCCTGAAATCGGGCGCGGTGAAAGAGGGGCCGGATCTCGTCCGCATCGAGCCGATCTCGGGCCCCGGCATGTGCGGCGCCGAGTTCCCGTTGAAGGTCGCCGCCATCGGCGAAGCCTCGGGCAGCTATGGCTTTGCCGACGAGGAACTGCGTCCGCCGGGGAGTGTCGGCGGCCAGCCGCGATGGCCGGTGACGCAGCCGCGATCGAACCCTCCGCAGAGCCAGAACTATCCGTCATCCTCCTATCCGCAGCGGTCGAACTATCCCGAGAGCGCGGTGCGCCAGCCCTCCGGCTACGGCAACGCGCCCGGCCCGATGTCGCTGAACGCGCCCGGCGTGGCCCAGCAAGAGGACGAAATCGACCTGCCGCCCGAAGGCACCGACGCCGCGGGCGCCGCACGCTACATGAATGCGCCGAGCTATCCGGCGCGGCCGGCGCCGTACTCGCAGGCGCCCGCGCAGCAACCTTTGCCGCGTCTTGGTCCGGCGCAGGGCAATCCCGTCATCGCCGTCGGCCCCGTCGCGATCAAGCCGACCGCGACGCTCGCCTGTCCGATCGTGTCCGAGCTCGATCGCTGGCTCGCCGACACCGTGCAGCCATCGGCGATGCGCTGGTTCGGCGCCCGCGTCGTCGAGATCAAGCAGATCTCCGCCTATTCCTGCCGCGGCATGAACGGCAACTCGCACGCCCACATTTCCGAGCACGCCTTCGGCAACGCGCTCGACATCGCCGCCTTCGTGCTCGCCGACGGCCGCCGCGTCACCGTGAAGGACGGCTGGCGCGGCATGCCGGAAGAGCAGGGGTTTTTGCGCGACGTGCAGTCGGGCGCGTGCGCGCATTTCACCACGGTGCTGGCGCCGGGCTCGAACGTCTATCACTACGATCATATCCACGTGGATCTGATGCGCCGCGCCAGCCGCCGCCTGATCTGCCAGCCCGCCGCCGTCTCGGGCGACGAGGTCGCCGGCCGCGCCCAGCAGCGCAACCCTTACGCCGGTCGGCGTGATCCCTATGTCACGGGCTCGCTCGGAACGCGCAAGAGCGCGACGCGCAAGCAGGAAGAGGACGAGTACGCCGACGAGTAAGATGCCCGCCGATATCGTCCGCTATCTCACCCATCCGCAGGTGCAAATAGATCCCACGGTGCCCGTGCCGCAATGGGGCCTGAGTTCGGTCGGTCGCGCGCGCACTGAGACCGCGGCGAATGCGGGCTGGCTCGCGAGCACCACGCAGATCGTCTCGAGCGCCGAGCGCAAGGCGATCGAGACCGCGGAGATCATCGCGGGCCGCCTCGGACTCATGATCGAGATCCGCGAGGCCATGCATGAGAACGACCGTTCAGCGACCGGCTTCCTGAAACCGGCCGAGTTCGAGGAGGTCGCCGACCAGTTTTTCGCGCAGCCACATCTCAACGTCCGCGGCTGGGAGCGCGCCGTCGATGCGCAGGCGCGCATCGTGCGCGAGACCGAGGCGGTGCTATCCCGCAATCGCCCGGGCGACGTTCTCTTCGTTGGCCACGGTGCCGTCGGCACGCTGCTGTTCTGTCACCAAGCCGGTCATGCCATCGATCGCGTTCACGATCAGGCGGCCGGCGGCGGCAATTGCTTCGCATTCACCCGGGAGGGGCGCCGCGTCCTGCATGGGTGGCGCAAGATGGAAGAGATCGGGGCCTAGTCCCTGGGTGCCGGACAGTCACTTCGAGGCCGGCTTCGACGGTGCGGGGACCAGCCCCATGCACCGCTGCACCTCGCCCGGAACGTTGTAGGTCCGCATGATATGGCGGCTGTCGCGCAAGCCGGTCGCCTCCCGTTGCACCACGAGCATCCAGAGCGCCTGGCCGGCTTCCATCACCAGCTTGCGCCGCGCCGCTTGCATTGAGGCCGGCACTTCCGAGCGCGCGTGAGCGGCGTCGAATTCGCGCAGGCGCGCAAGACTCTGTTCGAGTGCACTGCCCATCCGTCCAAGCGCTGAGGCCTGTTCCTGGACGATCTCGTAATGGAGGATATCGACAGGCGGGCGAAGATCACGGGACATGGCGCTTAATATAATGCCGCGGCAGCGGGCTGCGCAACGAGTGGCACGCCGCTGCTACTTCGCGCGGTACGCCGCCAGAAACATCCGCGTCGCGCTGTCGACGACCTCGGTCATGCGCTCTTCCGACGGCGCAGGCGCGGCCTGGAAAACGAACGGCAGGAAGAGCGAGGCCTTGCACAGCTCCATGAACTGTGACGCTGCCAGATCGCAATCGTCGATCTTGAGGTCGCCGGAGGCGACATGGATTTTGAGATATTCGGAGAGCCGGTTGATGGTCTTGTCCAGCACGCGCAGATAATAGCGGCGGCCCACGTCAGGCATGCGCTCGGCGATCGCCATCACGGTGCGGATCGCCGAACCGCCGCCGGGCCGGCACAGCAGATGGATATAGGCCTGGCCAAAATCCTTCAGCGTGGTCTCGGCGTCGCGCGCGGGATCGAAATTGAAAACGACCTGGCCGTGCTGGAGCGCCTCCTGCTCGAGGATGGCTTCGAACAGCGCGCATTTGTCGGCGAAGTAGACGTAGAGCGTGCCCTTGGAGACCTGCGCCGCGCGCGCGATCTCGCCCATGCTGGCGCCGTCGAAACCGAGATCCATGAACACCTTGCGGGCTCCGTCCAGGATCTGGCGGCGCTTGGAGCTGTCCTCCTCTTGGACGACGTGGAGATGTTCGCGGCCGGCTACAACCATTGGTTCAGCGTCTCGGAAGGTTTCTGGATCGGGCCCGACCCATGAAACCCAAATAAAGGATTCGGGCCAGTAGGGTCCTGCCCGGGAATATTATCTATGTTGACCGAACCGTTCGGTCAATGATATTTGGAATGGGCGAAAGGGAACCGGCCGCAGGAGGGCCGTCCCTGGTCGCCGCTTTTTTTGTTGGGGAGGCCTTTATGGCCGTATCGAGAGACCAGGCTGCGCGCGTCCTTCGCCAGGAAGCGGTGGAGACGACGCCGGGGCATGCCGGCAGTGAAGCTGCGACCGAGAAATCCGTCGCCCTTGCCGAGCAGTTGCGCTCTCATGTGGCCGAGGAAACCAAGCGCCGCACCAATGAGGCGCCGGAGACGCCCGTGACCGACAAGCCGGCTGCACCCGCTGCCGCCGACGCGCCGAAGCCCGGCAAGCGCAAATTCGTCCTGATGGGTGTTGGCCTCGTGCTGGCGCTCGCGGCCGCGAGCTATGCCGGCTACTACACGCTGGTCGGCCGCTTCTACGTCTCCACCGACGACGCCTATGTCCGCGCCAACAACACCATGCTGGGCGCGCGCGTTGCCGGCCACATCTCTTCGATCCTCGCCGGCGACAACACGACCGTGCGCGCCGGCGACGTCGTCTTCCGCATCGATGACGGCGACTACAAGATCGCGGTCGATGCCGCCGCGACCAGGATCGCGACCCAGCAGGCCACCATCGATCGCATCGGCCGCCAGATTGCAGCGCTCGACAGCCAGGTTGCACAGGCCAAGGCGCAGCTCGTCTCGGCCGAGGCGGGCCTCAAGCGCGCCGATCTCGATTATGAGCGCCAGCAGGCGCTGAGCAGCAAGGGCTTTGCTTCGCGCGCCACGTTCGAAAGCTCGGAAGCCGGACGCGACCAGGGCGCCGCCGCGGTCAAGGCCGCCCAGGCCGCCTACGACGTCGCGGTCAGCAATGTCCACGTCACCAAGGCGCAGCAGGCCGAAGCGCAGGCGCAGCTCGCCGAGCTCAAGACCTCGCTCGCCAAGGCCGAGCGCGATCTCGCCTTCACCGCGGTGCGCGCGCCGGTCGACGGCACGTTCTCGAACCGCCTGGTCAGCGCCGGCGACTTCGTCGCGGTCGGCCAGCGTCTCGGCAACATCGTGCCGCTCGACGACGTCTATATCGACGCCAATTTCAAGGAAACCCAGCTCAAGCGCATCCGTCCCGGCCAGCCGGTGACGATCAAGGTCGATGCCTACGGCATGCGCAAGTTCTCCGGAATCGTCGACAGCATCGCAGCGGGCTCCGGCTCGGTGTTCACGCTGCTGCCGCCCGACAACGCCACCGGCAACTTCACCAAGATCGTGCAGCGCGTGCCGGTCCGCATCCGCGTGCCGAAGTCGGTGGCGAAGCAGAACCTGCTCCGCGCCGGCATGTCGGTCTATGCGACCGTCGATACCAACAAGGGCGCCGCCGACGCCGACAGCGAGATCGATCTCGACGATCCCACCGCGATCCACCCGCAGTAGCCACAAATCGAGCGCTGCGAGGTCAGACCATGGCCAACGCCACCACCGCCTCACCCGCCATGATGGCGAACCCCGACTCGGAGCGCATCGCGCCGAAGCGGCTGTTCGCCTTCATCATCATGGTGTTCGGGATGTTCATGTCGATCCTGGACATCCAGATCGTCTCGGCGTCCCTCAGTGAAATCCAGGCAGGCCTGTCGGCAAGCTCCAGCGAGGTCGCCTGGGTCCAGACCGCCTATCTGATCGCCGAGGTGATCGCGATCCCGCTGTCGGGCTTTTTGTCGCGCGCTTTCGGCACGCGGCTGCTGTTCGCGATCTCGGCCGCGGGCTTCACCGCCTCGAGCCTGCTCTGCGGCTTCGCCACCACGATCGAGGAGATGATCCTCTGGCGTGCCCTTCAGGGCTTTTTGGGCGCCGGCATGATCCCGACCGTGTTCGCCTCGGCCTATACTGTATTCCCGCGCTCCAAATTCCACATCGTCGGTCCCATCATCGGGCTTGTTGCGACCCTGGCTCCCACGATCGGCCCGACGGTCGGCGGCTACATCACCGATCTGATGTCGTGGAACTGGCTGTTCTTCATCAACGTCGTGCCCGGCATCGGCATTACGCTGGGCGTGCTGGCGCTGGTCGATTTCGACGAGCCGCATTTCGAGCTGCTCGACCGCTTCGACTGGTGGGGCCTGCTCTTCATGGCCGGCTTCCTCGGCACGCTGGAATATGTGCTGGAGGAAGGTCCGCAACATGAGTGGATGCAGGACACGTCCGTCGCGATCTGCGCCTGGATCTGCGCGGTCTCGGCGATCGCCTTCTTCTGGCGCGTGTTCACCGCGGCCGAGCCGATCGTCAATTTGCGCACCTTCTCCAACCGCAATTTCGCGGTCGGCTGCGTCCTGCAGTTCTGCATCGGTATCGGGCTCTACGGCCTGACCTACATCTATCCGCGCTACCTCGCCGAAGTGCGCGGCTACAGCGCGCTGATGATCGGCGAGACCATGTTCGTCTCGGGCATCACCATGTTCCTGGTCGCGCCGCTGGTTGGCCGTCTCATGGTGAAGGTCGACATGCGCTACATGATCGCGTTCGGCCTCATCGTGTTCGCGATCGGCTCCTACCAGATGACCTGGATCACGCGCGACTACGATTTCTACGAGCTGCTGGTGCCGCAGATCCTGCGCGGCATCGGCATGATGTTCGCGATGGTGCCGACCAACAACATCGCGCTCGGAACGCTGGCGCCCGACAGGGTGAAGAACGCCTCCGGCCTGTTCAACCTGATGCGCAATCTCGGCGGCGCGGTCGGCCTTGCCGTCATCAACACCGTGCTCAACAACCGCACCGATTTGCACATCACCCGCCTTCAGGAGCGGGTGACCTGGGGCAATGCGACCGCGACCGAAACCCTGACCATGTTCATGCAGAAATTCCAGGGGCTCGGCGATTCCACGCTGATGGCGATGAAGCAGCTCAGCCAGATCGTGCACCGCCAGGCCGTGGTGATGAGCTTTGGCGACGCCTTCTTCGCGCTGACGCTGTTCTATCTCGGCCTCAGCCTGCTGGTCACGCTGCTGAGCAAACCGGCCTCGATGACCGGTGGCGGCGACGCGCATTAGGCAAGCGGCTTACGAGGTGTCATCGCCCGCGGAGGCGGGCGATCCAGTACTCCGCAGCGGAAGTTGTGTGAGCTAACTATCGCCGCGGAGTACTGGATGCCCCGGTCAAGCCGGGGCATGACAGCGGAGATTGAGGCGGCGGCGATGCCGGACCAAGGCGCCACGCACCAAATTGCAACACTCGTCCGTGAATTCGCGGGGGCCCCGTTGCAAACCGGAAACGATACATCTATAAAGCGCACCTCATTCAATCGAGCCAGGGAGAGATTTGCATGATTTCGTCGCACTCGCAGATCGTACGCCCGCGTTCGATGTTCTGGTTCGGTATGTCGGCGGCCTGTTAGAGGCCTCTTCCGCCAGATTCGATCGGGTCACGAGTCCCGATCTCTCCACTTCCCAAGTCAAAATCAGTTGTGAGTGACGCCGGTCAGCCCTCCGTGGCGGACTTGCGTCCGTCGATGGAGCCGGCCTGCGCCGAAAGCGGCCGGATAATGTCATGACCTCTCTGTCAAAAAGGCCCGCGGCCATACGCGTGGTGCTGCCCTTCGTATTCCGGCACTGGCTGAAGCAGCCCGGACGCGGCCTGATCGTGGCCGGCGGCCTGCTGGGCGCAACCATCGCCGACCTGTTCATGCCGGTATTCTCCGGACATCTGGTCGATGCGCTGACGCGCGGCTCGTCCGATCCCGACGCGCGCCGCGCGGCGCTGGTTGCGTTCGGCGCCATCGTGGCGCTCGGAGCGGCGTCCGTGGTGCTGAGGTTGATCGGTCTCCAGGCGATCGTCCCGTTCACGCTCAAGATCATGTCGGATGTCGCCCAGGAGGCCTTCACGCGCGTGCAGCGCTTCTCGACCGACTGGCACGCCAACTCCTTTGCCGGCTCCACGGTGCGCAAGGTCACCCGCGGCATGTGGGCGCTCGACCTGCTCAACGACACCATCCTGATGGCGTTGGCGCCGTCTCTGCTGGTGTTGATCGGCTCCATGGTCCTGATCGGCCTGCACTGGACGTCGCTCGGCGCGGTGATCGCGGTGGGCGCGCTTTTCTACGTCGCCATCACCGTGCTGTTCTCGACGCGCTACATCGCGCCGGCCGCGCGCGTCTCCAACGCCTGGGACACCAAGGTCGGCGGTACGCTGGCGGACGCGCTGACCTGCAACGCCGTAGTGAAATCCTTCGGCGCCGAAGCGCGCGAGGATACGCGGCTCGCCCGCGTCATCAACCGCTGGCGCGTGCGCGTGCGGCGGACCTGGTTTCGCTACAACTACACGGCCATGGCGCAGCTCTCGCTGCTGCTATGCCTGCGTGCGTCCGTGATCGGCGGCGCGGTGCTGCTGTGGATGTCCGGGCACGCGTCGCCCGGTGACGTCACCTATGTGCTGACGAGCTACTACGTCATCCACGCCTATCTGCGCGACGTCGGCATGCACATCAACAACCTCCAGCGCTCGGTCAACGACATGGACGAATTGGTGGCGATCCATGGCGAGCCGATCGGGATTGCCGATGCGGCCAGTGCGCGACCGATCGCGATCGAGGCCGGCGAGATCGTATTCGACGACGTCACGTTCCACTATGGCGGCCATCGCGCGCCACTGTATGACGGACTGTCGGTCACGATCCGCGCCGGCGAGCGCGTCGGCCTGGTCGGCCGCTCCGGCTCCGGCAAGACGACCTTCGTCAAGCTGGTGCAGCGGCTGTACGACGTCTCCGGTGGTCGCGTGCTGATCGACGGGCAGGACATCGCGCTCGCTACGCAGCAATCGCTGCGCAGCCAGATCGCGATCGTGCAGCAGGAGCCGATCCTGTTCCACCGCACGCTTGCGGAGAACATCGCCTATGGCCGGCCCGGTGCCAGCCTGGAGGCGATCGAGCACGCGGCGCGGCTGGCGAACGCGCACGACTTCATCCTGCGCCTGCCGAAGGGCTACGGCACGTTGGTTGGCGAGCGTGGCGTGAAGCTGTCGGGCGGCGAGCGGCAGCGCGTGGCGCTGGCGCGCGCCTTCCTGGCGGATGCGCCGGTGCTGATCCTGGACGAGGCGACCTCGAGCCTCGATTCGGAATCGGAGGCGCTGATCCAGCAGGCGATGGAGCGGCTGATGAAGGGCCGGACCTCGATCGTGATCGCGCACCGGCTGTCGACGGTGCGCAGCCTCGATCGGATCCTGGTGTTCGACCGCGGCGAGATCGTCGAGCAAGGCACCCATGCCATGCTCGCGAGCAAGCCCGGCGGCATCTATCGCGGTCTGTTCGAGCGCCAGGTGGTGGAGCTCGGGCGCATCGCGGCGGCGGAATGAGAGGCGCGCGGCAGCGGGACGAAAGTCCCGCGGTCACGCCGTTAAGGATGGAATGAGATGAAGGACCTGACGCGCGGCTCCATCGTGAGCCACATCCTGAGCATGGCGCCTCCGATCGTGGTCGGCATGATCACGATCATGATCTGTCAGCTCGTCGATCTGTATTTCGTCTCGGGTCTGGGCGAGGCGGCGATCGCCGGCGTCGCGGCGGCCGGTAATGCGGGCTTTCTGGTCAACGCGCTGATGCAGGTGCTCGGCGTCGGCACGGTTGCGCTGATGGCGCACGCCGTGGGGCGGAAGGACCGCGACGACGCCAATCTGGTCTTCAACCAGTCGGTCGTCCTGTCGGTGCTGTTCGGGATCCTGACATTGGTCGCGGGCCTCGCGCTGTCGCGCCCCTACATGCGCGCGGTTGCAGCCGACGAAGCTACGGTCGAAGCCGGTACCGTTTATCTGCTCTGGTTTATGCCGGCGCTGGCGCTGCAATTCGCCACGCAAGTGATGGCTTCCGCATTGCGGGCGACCGGCATCGTGCGGCCGAGCATGCTGGTGCAGGCGCTGGCCGTGGTCATCAACATCGCGCTGGCGCCGGTCCTGATCACGGGCTGGGGCACCGGACATGCGCTCGGTGTCGCCGGTGCCGGCCTTGCCAGCTCGATCGCCGTCTTCGTCGGCGTGCTGATGCTGTTCGGCTATTTCCTCAAGCTGGAGCGCTACGTCGCGTTTCACCCCGAGCAGTGGCGGCCGCAGCTGCGGCAGTGGAAGAGAATCCTCAATGTCGGCCTGCCCGCAGGCGGGGAATTTGCGATGATCTTCATCATCATGGCCGTGGGCTATTACGTGCTGAGCATTTTTGGCCCGGCGGCGCAGGCGGGGTTTGGCATCGGGACGCGTCTCCTCGGGCTGATCCAGATGCCGGCGCTCGCCATCGCCCTCGCTGCAGGGCCCATCGCCGGCCAGAATTTCGGCGCCGGCAATGGAGCACGTGTGCGGGAGACCTTTGTCAAGGCGTCGCTTATCGCGACCGCCGTGATGATTGTCTTCATGATACTCGCGCAGTTCGCGCCCGGTCTGTTGCTTGCCGGCTTCTCCAGGGATCAGGAGACGATGGCGGTTGCGTCGCTGTTTCTGCGCCTCGTCTCGCTCAACATGGTGGCGCAGGGGCTGATCTTTACTTGCTCCAGCATGTTTCAGGGGCTTGGCAACACCAAGCCGGTGTTGTGGACCTCGGCGACGCGGGTTCTCACCTATTCCCTGCCGTCGATCTGGCTCTCGACGTGGCCGGGCTTCCGGATGGAGCATGTCTGGTATTTGTCGATCGCGACGACCACGCTACAGGCCGCCCTGAGCGTGTGGCTGTTGCTCCGGGAGTTCAGAAAGCGCCTTGCGCTGCCGGCACAGGAGAAGGTCGCGAAGCCGGCAAATCCCGAGCCGGTTGTGCCTCCAATGCGCGAGCCCGCGTAGCAGATTGAACGGACGCGCGCTTGTCGCCCACCCACGGCTCCGGCTAGTTTGCCGCGCCGTGGGTGGGCCGCGAATCTGCAAGGGACAGCAATGACCGAGGTGTTGAACGAGCAAGGACGAGCGTCCTGGCTCTCCGCGATCTGGGCGGCGCGCTACCGCACACCGGCCCGCTTCGTCGCGCTGGTCGCGTTGCTGCTGCCCTGGAGCACCACCGGCGTGACTTTTGCGCTCGTGCCCTGGCTGATCGCCTTTGCTTTCATCGACCTTCGCGAACTCCCGCGCTCGCTGCTGCGCCCGATCTGCCTGCTGCCGATCGCGCTGTTCGTGCTGGCACTCGTCGGCACGCTCTGGTCGGTTGCGCCCTGGGCCGAGCGGCTGCACGCGCTCGGGCCGCCGGCAAAACTGCTGGTGATCCCGCTGCTGATCTACCAGTTCGAGCGCTGGCCCTACGGCAAATGGGTTTTTGCGGCGTTCCTGGTCTCCTGCACGCTGCTCATGCTGTACTCCTTCACTGTCGCGATCGATCCCAGGCTCTCGCTGAAGCTCTATCTGTCGCGCGGGCCCTACCAGGTCGAGAGCGGGATCGCCGTGCGCAATTATATCGACCAGAGCCAGGAATTCGCGCTCTGTGCGATCGCGCTGGTGTACCCGATCGTGACGCTGGTCCAGCAGGGCCGCGTTCGGATCGCGGCGTTGTTCGCCGTATTGGCGCTCGGCTTCCTCGCCAACATGATGTTCGTCGTGGTCTCGCGCACGGCGCTGGTGACGCTGCCGGTCCTGCTCGTGGTGTTTGCACTGCTGCATCTGCGCTGGCGGGTGGCGCTCGTTGCCGGCGCTGCGACGGCGTTGATCGCCGTAGCGCTCTGGGCCGTCTCGCCGCATCTGCGCGCGACCGTCGGCAAGTTCCAGAGCGATTATGAAAGGAGCCTGGAGGCCGACAACAATTCGATTAGCGGCATGGGCTCGCGTCTCGAATACTGGCGGAAGTCCCTTGGGTTCATCGCCGACGCGCCGCTGATCGGCCACGGCACCGGCTCGATCCGCGGTCTGTTCGCCGGCGTGGCCGCCAATCCGCACGACGACCCGCTGCGCGGCGAGATCGTCAGCAACCCGCACAATCAGCCCCTGAGCAATGCCGTGCAGTGGGGGATGGTCGGCGTGCTGGTCCTCTACGCGCTGTGGATCGCGCACCTCTTGATGTTTCGCGGCGAGGGGCTAGCCTGCTGGATCGGTATGCTGGTCGTGGTGCAGAACATGCTGTCCTCACTGCTCAACACGCATCTGTTCGATTTCACCTCGGGCTGGATCTACGTGCTCGGTGTCGGCGTCGCCGGCGGCATGGCGCTCGCGGCGAAGAGGACGCGCACCTAAAGCGCGGCAATACTGTTCCAGACGAGGGTGAGGCCCGACAGGAACAACAGGCCGAGCACGACGTCGCCAAAATGCTTGTCGTTCAGTGCGTGATAGACGCGGGCGCCGGCCCAGGCGCCGATCAGCGTGCCCGGGAAGGCGACCAGCGCGAGCCAGACCACCTTGAATTCGACGAGACCCGACGCCGTCTGCAACACCAGCGCGGTCGCGAGCACGGTGAAATTGAAGAGCTGGAAGATGCCGCGCCGCTCGTGCTTGTTCCAGCCGCGGATATTGGCCCAGAGGATCGGCAGCGGCCCGGACAATCCGGCGAGGCCGCCGAGAATGCCGCCGGCAAAGCCGATCGCGCCGTCGGCAATGCGGCCACCGAACGTCACGGCGAGGGGCCTCTTGTTGAGATAGAGAGCGGTCGAAAAGATCAGGATCAGCACGCCGACGCTCAGCTTGAATACTTTTGGATCGGCGGAGGCGATCAGCATGGTGCCGAGCGGCACGCCGATCAGGCCCCCGATCAGGAACGGCCAGACCAGCGACAGGTCGAAACTCTTCCACATCGACGGCAGCGTCGAGGTCTGCGCGATCACCGAGCAGATCAGCACCAGGGGCACCGCGAGCGAGGGCGGCAGGACGTAGAGCCAGATGCCGAGCGCCATCAGCGCGGTCCCGAAGCCGGCCAGTCCCGAGACGAAGCCGCCGGCCAGCGCGCCGAACAGCAGCAGCGCATAAGTGAGCGTTTCCAACAGATTGTCCTTGTCGCAATGGGCGATCCCGAACTGTTGATCGCCAACGCCCGCATAGCACGGCTGCGGCCGTGCAGGTCAATTCCAAAACCGCACGCAAGCGTGATCCCCAACCGCGGGCTTTCGCCAAAGGCAGGCCTACATGATGACCATACTTCAATCCGGGGGCCTGCCCGACGCCATGATGCGCTCTCATTGGCCTTTCCCCGAACGAGATGATGGAGAACGACCATGACCCGCACGAAGATTGCCGTTGCAGCCGCGCTGCTGTCTGCGGCGGCCCTGATGCCGACGATGGCGCAGGCGCAGTTCTCCGAACCCGCGGCCTATCAGGCCGCCCATCCCGACCGCGATGTGCTGAACGGCGGCCAGCTCACGCCTGCGGCGCGCGCGGCTCGTGGCGAGACAGTGGCACCGAGCGAGGCCTATGCGGCTTATTCGTCAGGCGTGACGCCGGTCGTTCGCCCGCGCCACCGCCGTCACCACCGATAAGAAGAGCCTAGACGATCTGCCTCGTGTCGGCCGGCCTGTGCAGCGCGCCGACCAGGATGCGCAGCGCTTCCGTCAGCTCCGATCGATTGCGCGCGGCGCCGAGCGAGACGCGCGCGGCATGCGGCGGTGTTCCGTCCACGGTGAAAGCGTCGCCGGCGACGACTGCAAGTCCATTCCGCAACAGATGCGCGGCGACGTCGGGGCGGCCCTCCGGCAGCCGCAGCCAGAGATGATGGGCGGCGGGCTTGGCCAGGAATTGAATGCCTTTCAGCGCGCGCTGCGCAAGCTGCTGGCGGCCGATCGCCTCGTTGCGGATGGCGGTGATGATGCGATCGGCGATGCCGTTCTCGATCCAATGCGTCACCAGCGCGACCATCAGCGGCGCCGGCATCTGCACGGTGGCCTGCAGGCCGGCACGCATGTCGCGCTGCGCGGCGTCGTCGGGCGTCAAGAGATAGGCGACGCGCAGCGCCGGCGCGATGCATTTCGACAGCGTGGTCGCGAGATAGGTCCGCTCCGGAATGAGGTTTGCGATCGGCGATGCCGAACGGTCGAGCAGCCCATAGGCATCGTCCTCGATCAGCGCCGTATCGGCATCGCTGATGATCTTTGCGATGGCGTTGCGCCGCTCGGCGGAAAGCGTCGCGGTGGTCGGATTGTGCAGCGTCGGAATGAGATAGACGGCCTTCGGCCTGTGCGCGCGACAGGTCTTCGCCAGCGCATCGGGCAGGATGCCGCCATCATCCATGGCGACACCGACGAGCTTGACGCCGAGCCGCGCCGCGGCGGCCTTGATGCCGGGGAAGGTGAGGGCTTCCGTCAGCACGACGTCGCCGGGCCGCGCGAGCTGAGCGAGCAGGTTGAACAGGATCGTCTGCGTACCGGGAAAGATCACGAGCCTGTCGGCGTGTGCGTGCGAAACGCGTGCACGCATCCAGCGGGCCGCGACCTCGCGCTCATGCGCGCTGCCGCCGGGCGGCTGATAGTTGAGATGCGCCGTCAGGCCCGATTGCGCGCGGATGGCTTCCATCCCGGCAATGATCCGCTCATCGAGTTGCGCTTCGAGCGGATGCGGCGGCACGTTCATCGAGAGGTCGATCGCGACCGGGTGCGGCATGTCGACCGCGCGGCGCGCGCTGGTCTCGGATACGAATGAGCCTTGTCCGACCCGGGCTTCCATGATGCCGCGGCGCCGCGCCTCGGTGTAGGCACGCGTCACCGTGGTGAGGTCGATGCCGAGGGCCTTCGCCAGCGCGCGCTGCGTCGGCAGCTGCTGGCCGCGCACCAGCCGGCCCGCGGCGATGTCGGCCTCCATGGCCTCGACGATGCGCTGGTAGCGCGGCCCGCTCAGCTCCGAGATTGTAGGGGTCCAATCCATGCAATTTAGGCCCATATCCTTTGAATGTATGGATACAAGATATTATTGTATGGATCAGCGAAAAGGAAGAGGTGCTGTCATGGCAACCGGTTCAGTCTCTCTCACGAAGGCGATGTGGCGCGGCTTCTTGGGCAAGTGCCCGAACTGCGGCGAAGGACATATGTTCGGGCGCTTCCTGAAAGTGGCCGACAGCTGCGACCATTGCGGCGAGGAGCTGTTTCACCAGCGCGCCGATGACTTCCCGGCTTATCTGGTGATGGTCGTAGTCGGCCATCTCGTGGTGCCGGCGATCCTCGCGGTCGAGACGGCCTACGCGCCGGCGGTCTGGCTGCAACTGGCCGTGTGGTTGCCGGTAACGCTGTTCGCTTCGCTCGCGCTGCTGCAACCGACCAAGGGCGCCATCGTCGGCCTGCAATGGCAGATCGGCATGCATGGTTTTGAGGCGGGCAAGCTGCGCCGCGAGGCCGTCGCGCCCGTCCTCGTGAAGGTGAACACCCGCGCGGCCTGAGGGGCCGCAGCGTTTACATCGCGCGCGCGGCGGCTACACTCCATCGTAGAAACAAGAACGATGGAAATGCCGATGGCCGCACGCGCGAAGACTTTTCTGCTCTGTCATGGCGCATGGTCCGGCGGATGGGCCTGGAAGAAGATGCATCCGCTGATGGCGCAGGCCGGCCACCGCCTGGTGGCGCCGACCTTCACCGGGCTTGGCGAGCGCGCGCATCTGGCCAGTCCCGCGATCGATCTGGATACGCACATCCAGGACATCCTCAACGTCATCAAGTTCGAGGACCTCGACGACATCGTGCTGCTCGGCCACAGCTATGGCGGCATGGTCGCGACCGGTGTTGCCGACCGCGCGCGCGAGCGCGTCACGCAACTGATCTATCTCGACGCCTTCGTGCCGCGTGACGGCCAGTCGCTGTTCGATCTCAACGAGGGCGGCCGCGAGCCGATGCGCAAGGCGACTGCCGCGGGCGACGGCTACCGCATCCCGCCGAATCCACCGCCGCCGGATACGCCGCAGGCCGATCTCGACTGGCTCAATGCGCGCCGCATCAACATGCCGATCAAATGTTTCGAGACGAGGCTCAAGCTCGAGCATGGCGAGCCGGCGATGCCGCGCAGCTACATCTATTGCAGGCGCATTCCGCCGGGCGATGTGTTCGGGCAGTTCGCGAAGCGCACGAAGAACGAGGAGGGCTGGCGCTATTTCGAGCTCGATGCGAGTCATGCGCCGAACGTGACGGCGCCCGAGGCTTTGATGGGCGTGTTGAACGAGATTGTCGCTTAGTTCGCAGCCGTCATTCCGGGGCTCGCGAAGCGAGAGCCCGGAATCCATCAGGCGGCAGAGTCGGTGGATGAATGGATTCCGGGCTCGTGCTGCGCACGCCCCGGAATGACAGCCGGGTCAAAATGGTGAGGGGCTCGATGCGGTCAGCATCGAACCCCTCGTTGCAAGATATCAGCCGGCCTGTAAGCCGGGTTCTGTAAGGCACCGTCCGCTTGCGCGAACGATACGTGACGGCCATTCCTCTGGGACCATGTTTGCACATGGCCTCGAGCAACCTACCCGGACGGCGGGCCTGACATCGCCCCGCGGCGTTATCGCTTGCGCGAACAGCCCGCTACGCCGTCCCTATTCGGTTTTGCTCCCGGTGGGGTTTACCATGCCGGCTCCGTTGCCGGAGCCGCGGTGCGCTCTTACCGCACCTTTTCACCCTTACCTGCCTACGCAGCTTGCGCTGCTACGGCACGGCAGGCCCGAGGGCTTGCCGCGCCAGAGCCCCGAAGGGGCGTCGGCGGGCGGTTCGTTCTCTGTGGCACTTTCCCTGGGGTTGCCCCCGCCGGACGTTATCCGGCACCGTATGTCAAGGGAGCCCGGACTTTCCTCCCCGGCGGCCTTTCGGCACCTGCCGGAGCGGCCGTCCGGCCGACTGACCGGCTACGCATGGGGCATTTGTGACGGTTCCGTCAAGCAGAGATCGCCGCGCACGCCGGCTGCGAATAATTTATCCTGAACATGTCGTTGGGCGTGGGCCCGGTTCGACTGGATGCCGGCAATCCAGCCGAGCAACAGGAGTTAAGCGATGCAGTATTTGCTGCTGATCTACCGGAACGAAGCTCAACAGAGCAAGATGGACCCCGCAGATTACCAGAAGCTGTTGGCGGAGTATTCCGCCTACACCCAGTCCATCGTCCAGAGCGGCAACTTCAAGGCCGGCGACGGGCTCCAGCCGACCTCGACTGCGACCACCGTTCGCGTTCGCGACGGCAAGGTACTCGCGACCGATGGTCCGTTCGCCGAGACCCGCGAGCAACTCGGCGGCTATTATCTCGTCGAGGCGAGAGACCTCGACGCAGCGATCGCGATGGCCGCGCGGATTCCCGGAGCCAGGGACGGCTCGATCGAAGTCAGGCCCGTGATGATCTACAAATGATCTCGTCCCCTGATATCGAATAATTATCCCGAGGATGTCGTTTGATGTTGGCCCCGTTCGACTGGATGTCGGCAATCAGGCCGAACAACAGGAGTAAGCCATGCAGTACCTACTGCTGATCTACCGGAACGAAGCGAAAATGATCAACATGTCCCCCGCGGACCGTCAGGCGCTGTCGGCGGAGTACGGCACTTACACGCAGTCCATCGTCCAGAGCGGCCATTTCAAGGCCGGCGACGGGCTTCAGCCGACCACGACGGCGACCACCGTGCGCGTGCGCGAGGGCAAGACCCTGACGACCGACGGTCCCTTCGCGGAGACTCGCGAGCAACTCGCCGGCTACTATCTGGTCGAGGCCAAGGATCTGGACACCGCCGTCGGACTGGCTGCTCGGATTCCCGAGGCCAAAGAGGGATCCATCGAAGTCAGGCCGGTCATGATCTACAAGTGATCTGTCCTGCCGACATCGCTCGGATTTTTCGCGACGAGGCGGGGCGGGTGCTTGCCACGCTGATCCGCCTCGTCGGCGATTTCGATCTCGCCGAGGACGCGCTCCAGGATGCCTTCGCGGTCGCGCTGGAGCGCTGGTCGGCGGGCGAGGTGCCCGATAATCCGCGCGCCTGGCTGGTCAATGTCGGTCGCAACAAGGCGATCGATCGCATCCGGCGGCAGGCCGTGTTCCGCGGCAAGCAGCGGGCGCTCGTGCATGAGCTCGAGTTCAACGCGCAGGCGCGCGACGAGCCGCCAGCAACGTTCGATGACGATATGCTGCGGCTGATCTTCACGTGCTGCCATCCAGCCTTCGCCATCGAGGTCCAGGTCGCGCTGACGCTGCGCACCGTCTGCGGGCTGTCCATGGCGCAGGTCGCGCGCGCCTTTCTCGTCGGCGAGGATGCGATGGCGCAGCGCCTCGTCCGCGCCAAGCAGAAGATCAGGCTCGCCGGCATTCCTTATGAAGTGCCCGAGCACGCCGCGCTTGCGCCGCGGCTCAACGGCGTGCTCGCCGTGATCTATCTCGTCTTCACCGAAGGCTATGTTGCGACCTCGGGCGCGGATTTGATGCGGCCCGATCTCGCGGTCGAAGCGATCAGGCTCGGCCGGTTGCTCGACCGGCTGATGCCGGATCGCGCCGGGATCAAAGGCCTGCTCGCCTTGATGTTACTGCACGATGCGCGCCGTGCCGGGCGCGAGACCACAGCCGGCGACGTCGTTCTGCTGGAAGAGCAGGATCGTTCGCTCTGGAATTGTGTGCAGATCGAGGAAGGTCTGCGTCTCGTGGACGACGCGCTCCGCGTGCCTGGCCGCCCGCAGCCCTATGCTGTGCAGGCCGCGATCGCCGCGCTGCATGCCCGTGCGCCGAGCTACGAGCAGACCGACTGGCCGCAGATCGCTGGCCTCTACGAAGTGCTCTTGCGCATCAATCCGTCGCCGGTGATCGAGCTTAACCACGCCGCCGCAGTCTCGATGGTCGACGGCCCGGCGCGCGCGCTCGATCTCGTCGACGCGATCACCGCGCGCGGCGGGCTTGGCGGCTACGAGCTGTTGCCTGCGGTGCGCGCGGATCTGTTGCGACGGCTTGGGCGCAAGGACGAAGCGCGCGAGGCGTATGTCGCCGCGACGGCGGCGACGCAGCTGGAGCCGTTGCGGCGGCTCTATGCGCGACGGATGCGGGAGATGGAGTAGTCGCCACGCATTCCGTCATTGCGAGGAGCGAAGCGACGAAGCAATCCAGACTCTTTCCGCGGAGGCAGTCTGGATTGCTTCGCTGCGCTCGCAATGACCGGAGTGTGTGGCTTGCGCCGTTACTTCGCCGCGACTGCCGTCGCATCCGTCGGCAGGCTTGCGAGCAACGCCTGCAATGTCGACAGCGTCGAGTGATCCGCGACACCATCGAGCCGCGCCGGGCGGAAATGGCGCTGGAAGGCGGTGACGACTTCCATCGTCGCGGCGTCGTATTTGCCGGTGAGCGGCACGCCGTAGCCGTATCGGGCGAGCGCCTGCTGCAGGCTCAGCACCTCGTCGCTGATGGTGCCGAGCATCAGGCTCTCGCCGCGCACGACCGGCGCGGGCGTCACCCAGTGTCCGACGCCGGAATTGGCCAGCGAATGCCACGGAAATTTCTCGCCGGGATCCTTCTTGCGCGCCGGCGCGACGTCGGAATGGCCGAGCACCCGGTGCGCGGCGACGTTGCGGCGAAGCATGATGCCGCGGCACAACGTGATCACGGCGGCGATCTGGCGCGACGGATATTCCGGATAGCCCCAGTCATGGCCGCGATTGATGATCTCGATGCCGATCGAGCAGGAGTTGATGTCGTCCTCGCCGGCCCAGGACGAGACGCCCGCGTGCCAGGCGCGCTTGGCCTCGGGCACGCATTGCACGATGCGGCCGTCCTCCAGCACGACGTAATGCGCCGACACTTCGGTGCCCGCCGTGCACAGCCGCGCCAGCGCGCCCTCGACGTCGGGCATGCCGGTGTAGTGCAGCAGGATCATATCCGGCTGCCGTCCCTTGTTGCGGTCGCCATGGTTCGGCGAAGGGATGATGTCGGAGACGATCGAGGAATCCGGCTCGAACGTCCGCGTGTTCGCCGCGGCCTTGGGAACCGGGAGAACGCGTTGACGTTTCGAATCAGATCCAGACGGCGTGGAAGGACCGGACGACATAGACAGCTCAAGTCGGACAGAGAGTGGGCCAAGCCCTTCTCTTTACTATTCCTTTACCCTCCGCCGCGCGCAATCGCGCGGCGCGGTTAATGGATGCATTTTGGCGCATGTGTGTGGATGGAGCATCACCGACGCGTCACCTTTTCGACTTGTAACAAGCCGATCAACGCTTTCTTAACGCTAAGGGCCGTTACTGAGGATTGAAGAGCCGACCCGCGTCCGGAGGCGGCCAAAGCGTATTTTGGCTCGAAATCCCATGGCTGCCCGACAAATTCCACTGGGAACACTGGGTTTGCGGCCCGGGATGACCGGGCTCGGTAACCATGCTGGACGAGGGTTGGGTCGTGGAACCGCCGCGACGCGGAATTATTCGAGGCGTAATGGACTCGCTCGTCCCAGATCTCGCAAGGACGCTCTGCGGGTGTGGCGCATGAGTTCGGTTCCGCACATCCCCGTTCTTGGCCGCGAGGCGGTCGATCATCTCGCGCCGCGCGCGGGCGGGATCTATGTCGACGCCACCTTCGGCGCCGGCGGCTACAGCCGCGCCATCCTCGACGTGCCGGGAACCCGGCTGATTGCGATCGATCGCGACCGCACGGCGATCGCCGGCGGGGCTGAGTTGGTCGAACGCTCCGCGGGCCGGCTGACGCTGGTCGAGGACCGCTTCTCCAATCTCGCCGAGGTCTGTGCGGCGCAGGGCGTCGATGCCGTCGACGGCGTCGTGATGGATGTCGGGGTCTCCTCGATGCAGCTCGACCAGGCCGGCCGCGGCTTCTCCTTCCGTCTCGACGGTCCGCTCGACATGCGGATGGGGCAGGCGGGGCCGACGGCGGCCGACATCGTCGCGCGCGCCTCGGAAAGCGATCTCGCCGACATCATCTATCTCTTTGGTGAGGAGCGGCAGTCGCGCCGCATCGCCCGCGCCATCGTCGCCGACCGGCAGGAGACGCCGTTCACGACAACGCGCGCGCTCGCCGATCTCGTCGGCAGGGTCGTGCGCTCGAAACCCGGCGATATTCATCCGGCGACGCGAACGTTCCAGGCCCTGCGCATCTTCGTCAACGAAGAGCTCGAGGAACTCCAGACCGCGCTCGCTGCGGCCGAGCGCGTGCTCAGGCCGGACGGCCGCCTCGTGGTGGTCTCGTTCCATTCGCTGGAAGACCGCATCGTCAAGAATTTCCTCTCCGAGCGTAGCAAGACAGGCGGCGGTTCGCGGCATCTGCCGGAAGTGGCGCAAACCGCGCCGAGCTTCCAGCTGCTGACCCGGCGGCCGGTGATCGCGGGTGAGGAGGAAGTCGCGCATAATCCGCGCGCGCGTTCCGCAAAGCTGCGCGCCGCTGAACGTACCGATGCGCCCGCGCACGACGACGGCGAGACCTCGTCCTGGCCAAAGCTCTCCGACGTGATGAGGGGCGGCTAGCGCATGCGCTTCATCCACCTCCTCGTCATCGGCGCGCTGATCTTCGCGGCGGCCTACGTCTACCGGATCAAGATGGACTCCACGGCGCGCACCGAAAAGGTGCTGCGGCTGCATGCGGAGATCCGCGAGCAGCGCGATGCGATCGCGGCGCTGCGCTCCGAATGGGCCAAGCTCGATGCGCCCTTGCGCCTGCAGGGCCTGTCCGACCGGCATCTGCCGCTCAAGCCGGTCAACGGTACGCAATATGACTCGCTGAAGAACCTGCCGGAGCGTCCGCCGCGGATGTTCAGGCCGGGCGAGCCGGATCCGATCGGGGCCATGCTCAACACCATCGAAGCCGCGAGCGATCCGGATACGGTGACGGGCTCCGTGCCTCAACCCGAGGACAAGCAATGAGCGCTGTGACCCCGGCCAAGCCAACTCAAAAGCCGCCCGAGCCCTGGCGGCAGCGGCTGATCCGCAGCCTGCTCTACGGGCGCAACGTTGACCGCGCCGCGAAGGCGCGCGCGCGCGTTGGCCTCGCGATGATCGCCTTTACCTCGGTCTACGTCCTGATCGGCGGCCGGCTCGTGATGTTCGCGATCGGTGCCGACGCCCACAGCGCGCGCCGTGCTGCCGCGCAAGAGGTGGTCGCGACCGCGCGGCCCGACATCGTCGACCGCAACGGCGCGATCCTCGCGACCGACGTCAAGGCCGCGAGCCTGTTCGGCGAGCCGCGCCGCATCATCGACAAGGACGAGGCGATCGAGCTTCTCACCGCCACCGTGCCCGACCTCGACGAGGCCGAGGTGCGCGAGCGCTTGTCGGCGCGAAAGGGTTTTGTCTGGCTCAAGCGCGAGATCACGCCGAAGCAGCAGCAGGACATCCACAAGCTCGGCATTCCCGGCATCGGCTTCCTGCGCGAGAACAAGCGCGTCTATCCGACCGGCAACGAGGTCGCCCACCTCATCGGTCTCGTCAACATCGACAACCAGGGCATCGCCGGCATGGAGAAGTGGCTCGACAATCAAGGGCTCGCCGATCTCCACCGCGCAGGCTTTGCTACCGACCGGCTGCAAAAGCCGATCGAGCTGTCGGTCGATCTGCGCGTCGAGCACGCGCTGCGCGACGAGCTCTTGAAGGCCAAGGAGAAGTACCACACCAAGGCCGCCTCCGGCATCGTCTCGAATGTCAAGACTGGCGAGATCGTGGCGATGGTCTCGCTTCCGGATTTCGATCCCAACAATCCGAAGGAAGCGCACGACCCCGACCGCATCAACCGCCTGACCACGGGCGTCTACGAGATGGGCTCGACCTTCAAGGCGTTCACGCTGGCAATGGCGCTCGATTCCGGAAAGATCAATTTGAACTCGTCGTGGGATGCACGCGGAAACCTGCACTACGGCAAGTTCACCATCCACGACAGTCATTCGCTCGGACGTTTCATCAACACCAAGGAAGTGTTCTATTACTCCTCCAACATCGGCGCTGCGCGGATCGCGCTCGGCCAGGGCGTCGAGGCGCACAAGGCGTTCCTTGCCAAGATGGGCCAGTTGACGCGGCTGCGCACCGAGCTGCCCGAGAGCGCGGCTCCGCTGGTGCCGCGCCGCTGGAGTGAGCTGAACACGGTCACCATCGCGTTCGGCCAGGGTCTGTCGGTGGCGCCGCTCCAGGCGGTGATGGGCATCAACGCGCTGATGAACGGTGGCTATTTGATTCCGCCGACCTTCATGAAGCGAAGCGAAGCTGAAGCGGCGGCGATGGCCAAGCGCGTGATCAAGCAAGAGACCAGCGACAAGATGCGGTATCTGATGCGGCTCAATGCGGAGGTCGGGTCGGCGAGACAGGCAGACGTCAAGGGCTATTATGTCGGCGGCAAGACCGGTACGTCCGAGAAAGTCATCAATGGCCGCTACGCCAAGAAGCGGGTGCTCAACTCCTTCACGGCGATCATGCCCTCCGACAATCCAAAGTATCAGATCCTGATCATGCTGGACGAGCCGCAGGCGCTGCCCGAAACGCATGGTTTCATCACCTCGGGCTGGAACGCGGTGCCGACCGGCGGCAAGGTGATCGAGCGGATCGCGCCGCTTCTGGGCATCGAGCCACGGTTTGACCTACCGCCGTCCGACCGCCTTATTCTTGCAGCATCCAGGACAACCCAGTAATCAACGGGGGTGGGCCGTCGCCGCTGCTGAGTCGGGGCTTTTCCGAAGATCCGGCTTTCCGGACGGCATGTCGACTGGAAGACCATGAAGCTGCGCGACCTCCTAGGTCAGGACGTTCCAGGCAATGATGCCGCAATCGAGCCCGCTGTCGCGGCGCTCGATGTGACCGGCGTTGCGCTCGACAGCCGTATGGTCAAGTCAGGTGATCTCTTCTTCGCGCTCGCGGGCAGCAAGACCGACGGCGCGCGCTTCGTCGATGCCGCGATTGCAGCAGGCGCGGTGGCGATCGTCGGCGACCATGCACCTGATGGCAGCAAGGTGCCGTTCGTCACGGTGGCCAATCCGCGCCGCGCGCTGGCGCTGGCCGCGGCCAAATTCTTCCCCGCACAGCCGGCGACCATCGCGGCGGTGACCGGCACCAGCGGCAAGACCTCGGTCGCCGCGTTCACGCGCCAGATCTGGGAACGGCTGGGGCATGCCTCCGCCAGCATCGGCACCATCGGTCTCGTCTCGCCCAGGCGCACCGTCTACGGTTCGCTGACGACGCCGGATCCGATCGCGCTGCACCGGCAGCTCGATGAGATCGCGCGCGAAGGCGTGACGCATCTCGCCTTCGAGGCGTCCTCGCACGGGCTCGACCAGTACCGCCTCGACGGCGTGCGTGTCTCCGCCGGCGGCTTCACCAATCTCTCGCGCGACCACATGGATTACCATCCAACCGTCGCGCATTATCTCGCAGCAAAACTCCGCCTGTTCCGCGAACTGGTCCCGGCGGATGGCGCGGCGGTGATCTCCGCCGACCATGATTGCTCGGCGGAAGCAATCAATGCTGCCAGGTCGCACGGCCTGCGCGTGATGGCGGTCGGCCGCAACGGCGACGGGGCAGGCGCGGGCATTCGTCTCGCCGCGGCCGAGGTCGAAGGTTTTTCGCAAGTCCTTGCCGTCGAACATCGCGGCAAGCGTTATGCGGTCCGGCTGCCGCTGGCCGGCGAATTCCAGATCGAGAACGCACTGGTGTCGGCCGGTCTGGCGATCGGCACCGGCAGCGATCCGGCCAACGTGTTTGCGAGCCTCGAACATCTCGAAGGCGCCAAGGGTCGGCTCGAGCGCGTCGGCGAGCGCAACGGTGCGCCGATCTTCGTCGACTACGCCCACAAGCCCGACGCGTTGGAGAAGGCGTTGCAGGCTTTGCGGCCTTACGCAAAACGCCGGCTGGTCGTCGTGTTCGGCGCGGGCGGCGATCGCGATGCCGGCAAGCGCCCGATCATGGGCGAGATCGCGGCCGAGAACGCCGACCGCGTCATCATCACCGACGACAATCCGCGCAGCGAGAAGCCGGAAGCCATTCGCGCCGAAATCCTCGCGACTGCAAAAGGTGCCCGCGAAATCGGCGACCGTGCCGCGGCGATCCGCACCGCGATCGAGGAGTTGGAAGACGGCGATGCGCTGCTCGTCGCCGGCAAGGGCCACGAGACCGGACAGATCGTCGGCGGCGAGGTGCTGCCCTTCAGTGATCACGAGGCGGTCGCCGCCGCATTAGCGTCGAGGGATGCATGAGCGCGCCAATATGGACGGTTGCCGAAGTGGCGCGTGCGCTGGGCGCTGCGGGATCATTTCCGGACACGCCGATCGACTTCGTCACCCAGGACAGCCGCCTGGTGAAGCCGGGCTGCCTGTTCGTCGCGCTCAGCGGTACGCCGAGCGGCGGCTTTATCTCGGCCTTCGCCAGCGCGCGCGACGGCTGGGAGTTCGCCGACAAGGCGGAAGCATCGGGCGCGGTCGCGATGATCGTGCCGCATGAGATCGCCGGCATCCGCATTCCCCAGATCGTCGTCAAGGACACGCTGATCGATGGTCTCTGGGGCCTCGCACGCGCCGCACGCGCCCGTTTCAACGGACCGGTGATCGGACTCACCGGCAGCGCGGGCAAGACCAGCACCAAGGAATTCCTTGCAGCCTACCCCGGCGCCTATGCCAGCCCATCGAGCTTCAACAATTTCTGGGGCGTGCCGCTGACGCTGTGCAATGCGAGGCCTGACGCCAGCCTCTGGGTCGTCGAGATGGGCATGAACCAGACCGGCGAGATCGCGCGGCTCAGCGAGCTGACGCGGCCGACCGTCGCGCTCGTCGTCAACGTTCAGCCGGTGCATCTGGAAAAGCTCGGCTCGCTCGAAGCCATCAGGCGCGAGAAGGTGTCGATCGCGCTCGGCCTGCCCGAGGATGGCGTGCTGGTGCTGCCTGCCGGGATCAAGGCGCCGGACTGGAAGGGCAAGGTCGTACGGTTCGGCGAGAAAACCGAGGTGCACGAGGTCGCGCACGCGCCGCATGGCGAGAGCTGGCAGGTCGTGGCCGCGCTCGGCAAGAAGGAGATCGCCTTCAGCCTGACGCCGGGCGCACCGCACCGCGTGCAGAATGCGCTTGCGGCGCTCGCTTCGATCCGCGCCGCGAACCTCGATGCGGCGACGCTCGCGATCAAGCTCGACCGGGTCGGCATCATGACCGGCCGCGGCGTCGAGCAGGCGATTGGCGGCGTCACCGTGATCGACGACAGTTTCAACGGCAATCCGGCCAGCGTGGCTGCTGCACTGCAAAGCCTCCAGGCGCGCAACGTGACCGGCGGCCGTCGCATTGCGGTGCTCGGCGACATGCTGGAACTGGGCGATGACGCACCAAGCTACCATACGGCCCTCGCCAAGCATCTCGACGGCATCGACGGCGTTTACTGCGTAGGTCCCTTGATGCGCCATCTCTACGAGGTGTTGCCGGCGGGCAAGGGCCTGGGCTGGCACGACGACCCCGTCACGCTGAAGCCGGGCGAGGTCGCAAATCTGCTGAGGGCAGGCGATGTCGTGGTTGTCAAGGGCAGCAAGAAGATGTTCTGGGTCAACAAGTTTGTGCCGGGCCTAGTGGCCGCCTTGCAGGCAAAGGCGTAAACTGCTTGGAAGGCGCTGTTCCCGAATCCCACCCTTTGCGGCGCGAAGCCGTCCGTTTTCCCAGAGGTCGCCCGACCCATGAAGAAGACCCGCGAATGCGCGTGAGGCAAGTCAAGGCCAACACCAAGGCCGCGTGCAAAGGCGCCATAGGACCGTCTGAATGTTTTACTGGCTGATCGAGCTCTCCAACACATTTCCCGGCTTCGGTGCCGTTCGCACCTTCCTGAACGTCTTCCGCTACATCACCTTCCGCACCGGCGGCGCCGTCGTCACCGGCGCGCTGTTCGTGTTCCTGTTCGGGCCCTGGATCATCGACCATCTGCGCATCCGTCAGGGCAAGGGCCAGCCGATCCGGACCGACGGCCCGCAATCGCATCTCGCCAAGAAAGGCACGCCCACCATGGGCGGGCTGATGATCCTGTCCGGCCTCACGGTCGGCACCGTGCTGTGGGCCAATCCGCTCAACCCCTATGTCTGGATCGTGCTGGCGGTGACGCTCGGCTTCGGCTTCGTCGGTTTCTATGACGATTACCTCAAGGTGACCAAGCAGACCACGACGGGCTTCGGCAGCAAGCTGCGCCTGCTGATCGAGGCAGCCATCGCGCTGGTCGCCTGCTATGCGCTGGTGCGGTTGAACCGCGATCCCGCGTCGACCGCGCTGACGATTCCCTTCCTCAAGGACACCGTGCTGCATTTCGGCTGGTTCTTCGTCGTGTTCGGCGCCTTCGTCATCGTCGGCGCCGGCAACGCGGTGAACCTCACCGACGGTCTCGACGGTCTTGCCATCGTTCCCGTGATGATCGCGACCGCGAGCTTTGCGATGATCGCCTATCTCGCCGGCAACGCGGTGTTCGCCGACTATCTCCAGATCAAATATGTCGCGGGAACCGGCGAACTCGCGGTGCTCTGCGGCGCGCTGCTGGGCGCCGGTCTCGGGTTCCTCTGGTTCAACGCGCCGCCGGCCTCGATCTTCATGGGCGACACCGGCTCGCTCGCGCTCGGCGGCATGCTCGGCGCAATCGCGGTCGCGGTGAAGCACGAGATCGTGCTCGCGGTGATCGGCGGCCTGTTCGTGCTGGAAGCGGTTTCCGTCATCGTGCAGGTGGTGTCGTTCAAGCTCACCGGCAAACGCATCTTCCGGATGGCGCCGATCCATCACCATTTCGAGCAGCTCGGCTGGACCGAACCGCAGATCGTGATCCGGTTCTGGATCATCTCGGTGATGCTGGCGCTCGCCGGCTTGTCGACGCTGAAGCTGCGGTGATCGATCGATGATCCCGGTCACATCCTTCGCCGGCAAGACGGTCGCGGTGTTCGGCCTCGGCGGCTCGGGGCTTGCGTCCTGTCACGCGTTGAAAGCGGGCGGCGCTGAGGTGATTGCCGCCGACGACAGTGCCGAGAACGTCGCCAAGGCCGCGCAAGCGGGTTTCGTCACCGCCGATTTGCGCAACGTCTCCTGGGCGAATTTCGCAGCCCTCGTGCTCGCGCCCGGCGTGCCGCTGACGCATCCGGTGCCGCACTGGAGCGTGCTGAAGGCGCGCGAGGCCGGCTGCGAGGTGATCGGCGATATCGAGCTGTTCTGCCGCGAGCGGCGGCGGCACGCGCCGAACGCGCCATTCGTCGCGATCACCGGCACCAACGGCAAGTCGACCACGACGGCGCTGATTGCGCATCTCACAAAGGTCGCCGGCTACGACACCCAGATGGGCGGCAATATCGGCACCGCGATCCTGTCGCTGGAGCCGCCGCGCACGGGCCGCGTCCATGTCATCGAGATGTCGTCCTACCAGATCGACCTCACGCCCTCGCTCGATCCCTCCGTCGGCATCCTGCTCAATGTCAGCGAGGACCACATCGACCGTCACGGCACCCTCGCGCATTACGCTGCGGTGAAGGAGCGTCTCGTCGCCGGCGTGCAGGCGGGTGGCACCTCGATCGTCGGCGTCGACGATGGCTTCTGCCGCGACATCGCCGACCGGCTCGACCGTGCCGGCAAGAACGTGGTGCGGATCTCCGTCAAGAACCCGCTGGCCTCCGGCATCCATGTCGAGCACGGCACCATCGTGCGCACCGCGGGCGGCGCGCGGAGCGAGGTCGCAAAGCTCGGCGGCATCGGCTCGCTGCGCGGCCAGCACAACGCGCAGAACGCGGCCTGCGCCGCCGCCGCCGCGCTCGCGATGGGCATCAGCCTCGATGTGCTGCAGAACGGCCTGCGCAGCTTTCCCGGCCTCGCGCATCGCATGGAGCAGGTCGGCCGCCGCGGCAACGTGCTGTTCGTCAACGACTCCAAGGGCACCAATGCGGATGCCACGGCGCATGCGCTGTCGTCCTTTTCGGAAATCTTCTGGATCGCCGGCGGCAAGCCCAAGGCGGGTGGCATCACTGGCCTGACCGGCTTCTTCCCACGCATCCGCAAGGCCTATCTGATCGGCGAGGCCGCGCAGGAGTTTTCGGGAACGCTGGGCACGCAGGTGGCGCACGAGATCAGCCAGACGCTGGACATCGCCGTCGAGCACGCCGCGCGCGATGCCGAAGCCTCGGGCCTCGCGGATGCAGTGGTGCTGCTGTCACCCGCCTGCGCGTCCTTCGACCAGTACCGCAATTTCGAGATCCGCGGCACCAAGTTCCGCGAGCTGGTACAGGCGCTGCCGGGTGTGAAGCCGGTGGTGTAGGGCGCGGCTACTCCTTGCTCCGCTGTCGTCGCCCGGCTTGACCGGGCGACCCAGTATCCCAGAGGCGGTGCTTGAGCCGGGAGGCCACGGCGTACTGGATGCCCCGGTCAAGCCGGGGCATGACGAGCATGTGAGGTCGGCGCTCGCTCCTATCTCCAAACATCCGCGTTTCCTTAACCCCCCGGTAACCAACCTCGGCGACCAATGGACCGACCTCTGTCCGAAAGCGGCCGCCCATGCTCTCCCGTGAAGAACGCACCCCCTTTTCCGAGTGGTGGTGGACCGTCGACAAGCCGCTGATGGGCGCCATCCTGGCGCTGATGCTCACCGGCGTGATCCTGTCGCTGGCGGCGAGCCCGCCGGTCGCGACCCGCATCGGGCTCGATCCGTTCCACTTCTTCAGCCGGCACGTGATGTTCCTGGCGCCGTCCTGCCTGGTGCTGCTCGGGGTGTCCTTCCTGACGCCGCGCGCGATCCGCCGCTCGGCCCTGATCATCTTCGCGGCCAGCATCATCCTGATCGTGCTGACGCTCGCGATCGGCCCCGAAGTGAAGGGATCGCGGCGCTGGATCACGCTGCTCGGCGTCAACATCCAGGCCTCCGAAGTTGCAAAGCCGTCGTTCGTCGTCATCGCCGCCTGGCTGTTCGCGGAATCGACCAGGCGGCCGGAGATGCCGGCGACCTCGATGGCGCTGGTGCTGCTCTTGATGCTGGTCTCGCTGCTGGTGATGGAGCCCGATTTCGGTCAGACCATGCTGATCCTGATGGTGTGGGGCTCGCTGTTCTTCATCGCGGGCATGCGCATGATCTGGGTGTTCGGCCTGGCGGGCGCCGCCGCTGCCGGTCTGTTCAGCGCTTATCTGTTCGTCCCGCACGTCGCCGGCCGCATCAAGCGTTTCATGAATCCGGCTTCCGGCGACACCTTCCAGGTCGATACCGCCATGGAAGCTTTCTACAACGGCGGATGGTTCGGGCTCGGGCCGGGCGAGGGCATCGCCAAGCGCAGCCTGCCGGACAGTCATACCGACTTCGTGTTCGCGGTTGCCGCCGAGGAATTCGGCATCATCCTGTGCCTCGCGATGCTGGCGCTGTTCGCTTTCGTCGTGATCCGCACGCTGTCGCGCGCCTACGCCAATGAGGACATGTTCTCGCGCTTTGCGGCGTCCGGCCTTGCGATCCTGTTCGGCGTGCAGGCCGCGATCAACATGTCGGTCAACCTCCAGCTCATCCCCGCCAAGGGCATGACGCTGCCCTTCATCTCCTATGGTGGCTCCTCGATCGTGTCGCTGGCCTATGGTGTCGGCATGATGCTGGCGCTGACGCGGCTGCGCCCGCGGACTGAAGTTGAGGCGAGCGGCCACGCCGAGGCGATGCGCAGTTACGCGTGACCCTCTCGTGTCCCGGACAAGCGTAGCGAAGCGGAGCGCAGAGCCGGGACCCAGAATGCCGCACCCATGGGCCCCGGTTCAGCAGCGCACCACGCCGCGAAGTGCGGCGCGCTGCGCTGCGCCCGGGGCACGAGCACGGCTCGCAATAGGCGCTTTTTCCCTGTAAATACCGCTACCATGGACACTTCCCCCCTGATTCTTCTCGCCGCGGGCGGCACTGGCGGCCATTTGTTTCCGGCCGAGGCGCTCGGTGTCGAGCTGATCCGGCGCGGCTTTCGCGTCCGCCTCGTCACAGACGAGCGGGCCCTGCGCTATAGCGGGCTGTTCAGCAAGGACATGATCGACGTCGTCTCGAGCGAGACCGCGCGTGGCCGCAATCCATTGCAGCTCGCCTATGCCGGCCTCACGCTCGCCGCAGGCACGCTGTCCGCCTACGGCCTGATCAGGCGATTGAAGCCCGTCGCCGTCGTCGGCTTCGGCGGCTATCCGACGCTGCCGCCGCTGGTCGCCGCGAAATTTGCGGGCGTGCCTAGCATCATCCACGACGCCAATGCGGTGCTCGGCCGCGCCAACCGGTTCCTGTCGAGCCGCGTCCGCGCCATCGCGACGTCCTTGCCCGGCGTGCTCGACCGCGATCCGGCGCTGGCAGGCAAGACCACAACCGTGGGCACGCCGATGCGTCCGGCGATCCTCGCCGCAGCCGCCGTGCCCTATGTCGCGCCTGAAGCGAACGGACCGCTGCGCCTGCTCGTCGTCGGCGGCAGCCAGGGCGCGCGCATCATGGCCGACATCGTCCCGGGTGCGATCGAGCGCCTTGAGCCTGCGCTGTGGAGCCGGCTCGTCCTCACCCAGCAGGTGCGCGACGAGGACATGGCGCGCGTGCGCGCGGTCTACGACAAGCTCAAGATCAATGCCGGGCTCGCGCCGTTCTTCACCGATCTGCCGGCGCGGCTCGCCTCCAACCATCTGGTGGTGTCGCGCTCCGGCGCCGGCACGGTCGCCGAACTCGCCGCGATCGGACGGCCCTCGATCCTGGTGCCGCTGCCCGGCTCGATCGACCAGGACCAGTTCGCCAATGCCGGCGTGCTGGCCAAGGTCGACGGCGCGATCCGTATCCCGCAGACCGAGTTCACCTCCGACCGGCTCGCCGCCGAGATCTCCGCCTTCGCCGCCGAGCCCGCGCGTCTTGCCTCCATGGCCGCAGCCGCGAAGGGGGCGGGGCGGCTCGATGCGGCCGAACGGTTGGCCGATCTGGTGGTCAAAGTCGCGGGAATCTGACGCGAAAAAGCCCTTGTCTTGGCCTTCCAAAGCGGGGCATCCAGTAACAACGGCGCGGCTGATTTGGCCGTGACCTTCGCCAGATGCCGCCTTTCCGGCGGCAAGGTCAGGGAACAGAGCATGAGACTGCCGCGCGAGATCGGACCCATCCACTTCGTCGGGATCGGCGGGATCGGCATGAGCGGCATCGCCGAGGTGCTGGTCAATCTCGGCTATGTCGTGCAGGGCTCGGACGCCTCCGACAATTACAATCTCGACCGTCTGCGCAAGGCAGGTGCAAAGGTCTCGGTCGGCCACAAGGCCGAGAATGTCGACGGCGCTGCGGTCGTCGTCGTCTCCACCGCGATCAAGCGCGACAATCCGGAACTGATGGCGGCGCGCGAACGCCGCATTCCCGTGGTGCGCCGCGCCGAGATGCTGGCCGAGCTGATGCGGCTGAAGAGCTGCGTCGCCATCGCCGGCACCCATGGCAAGACCACCACGACCACGATGGTCGCAACGCTGCTCGATGCCGGCGGCCTCGATCCCACCGTGATCAATGGCGGCATCATCAATGCCTATGGCTCGAATGCGCGCCTCGGTGCCGGCGACTGGATGGTGGTCGAAGCGGACGAGAGCGATGGCACGTTCCTGAAGCTGCCGACCGATGTCGCGATCGTCACCAATGTCGACCCTGAGCATCTCGATCACTTCAAGACCTTCGAGGCGGTGCAGGACGCGTTCCGGCATTTCGTCGAGAACCTGCCGTTCTACGGCTTCGCGGTGATGTGCATCGACCATCCCGTCGTGCAGAGCCTCGTCGGCAAGATCGAGGATCGCCGCATCATCACCTATGGCGAGAATCCGCAGGCCGATGTGCGGCTCGTCGATCTCACCCCGATGGGCGGTGGCTCCAAGTTCAAGGTCGCGTTTCGTGATCGCAAGACCGGCGCCGTGCACGAGATCGCCGATCTCATGTTGCCGATGCCGGGACGCCACAACGCCTCGAACGCGACGGCCGCGATTGCGGTCGCGCGCGAACTCGGCGTGTCGGACGAGGCGATTCGCAAGGCGATCGCAGGCTTCGGCGGCGTCAAGCGCCGCTTCACCAAGACCGGCGAGTGGAACGGCGTCACGGTGATCGACGATTACGGTCATCACCCCGTCGAGATCGCGGCAGTGCTGAAGGCGGCGCGGGAATCCACCAACGGCAAGATCGTCGCCGTGGTGCAGCCGCATCGCTACACCCGCCTGCAATCGCTTTTCGAGGAATTCTGCACCTGCTTCAACGATGCGGATGCGGTTGTTGTCGCCGATGTCTATGCCGCCGGCGAGGCGCCGATCGACGGCATCGACCGCGATCATTTCGTAGCCGGCCTGCGCGCCCATGGCCACCGCGAGGTGATCCCGCTGCCGGCAGCGCCGGAGCTTGCAGGTATCGTCAAGGGCCTGGCGAAGTCGGGCGATCTCGTCGTGTGTCTTGGTGCCGGCAACATCACGCAATGGGCGTATGCGCTGCCGGACCAGTTGAAGGCGCTCGGATGAGAGTACTCTGGCTGCAGCTAAGAGATGTTCCCGGTGGCTTCGGTATCACCGCTCGGGATTGGCAAGATGCGATGTATCTTCTAGCCGAAGCAAGGCAGGTTCTGAAGGGACGACCGATAGAAGAGCCGATGATCGAGAGCTGGACGGACGTGCGAAGCATTGATGAACTTGATCAAGACCATGTTGTTCCAAACATGGGCACGATGCTTCATCGTGGTGTCTGGTTTCCAAACCTTCCGTACGTCCAATGAGCTTTCCCGACATCACACCCGAGCTCAAAGCCGCAATGCCGCAACTTCGCGGACGACTGCTCGCCAACCAGTCGCTCGCCGAGCTCACCTGGTTTCGCGTCGGTGGTCCCGCGCAGGTGCTGTTCACGCCGGCGGATGAGGACGATCTCGCTTACTTCCTCGCGCATCTTGCGTCCGACATTCCCGTCTATGTCGTCGGCGTCGGCTCCAACCTGATCGTGCGCGACGGTGGCATTGCGGGCGTGGTGATTCGGCTGGCGCCGCGCGCCTTTGGCGAGGCGAGCGCGAGCGGCGATGTCGTCACCGCTGGAACTGCCGCGCTCGACAAGCGCGTGGCGGAAGTGGCGGCCTCCGCCAATATCGGCGGGCTCGAATTCTATTTCGGTATTCCCGGCACCATCGGCGGTGCGTTGCGCATGAATGCGGGCGCCAATGGCGGCGAGACCAAGGACGTGTTGATCGAGGCGACCGGCGTTGCAAGGGACGGCAGCAAGCACGTGTTCTCGAACGCCGACATGAAGTTCGTCTACCGCAACAGCGGCGTCGACCCCTCCATCATCTTCACCTCCGCGCGCTTTCGCGGCGAGATCAGGGATACTGATGCGATCCGCGCGCGCATGGCGGAGGTGCAGAACCACCGCGAGACCGCGCAGCCGATCCGCGAAAAGACCGGCGGCTCGACCTTCAAGAACCCGCCCGGCCATTCCGCCTGGGAGCTGGTCGACGCCGCCGGCTGCCGCGGCCTGCGCGTCGGCGGCGCGCAGGTCTCGGAGATGCACTGCAATTTCCTGATCAACACGGGCGATGCCACCGCGCACGACATCGAGACGCTGGGCGAGACCGTGCGCGAACGGGTGAAGGCAAACTCCGGAATTGGGCTACATTGGGAAATCAAGCGGATTGGAATTCCCGGCTAACCTGGACAGGCGACGAGAGAACATGCGCATCACCATCCTCTTCGGCGGCTCCAACCGGGAGCGTCTGGTTTCGGTCGCCTCAGCCCAGGCGTTACATCAGGCGCTGCCCGAGGCCGATCTCTGGTGGTGGGACGTCGAGGACAAGGTGCATGTCGTGCAGTCGAAGCAACTGCTCGAACACGCCCGTCCATTCGAGGACGAGTTCAAGCCCGGCACATCGGGCATTCCGCTGGGGCAGGCGCTCGACCAGGCCAAGACGGAAGGCCGCGTGCTGGTGCTCGGCCTGCATGGCGGGCGCGCGGAGAACGGCGAATTGCAGGTGATGTGCGAGGCGCGCGGCGTGCCCTTCACCGGCTCGGGCTCGGCCTCCTCGCATCTCGCCTTCGACAAGATCGCGGCCAAGCATTTTGCCGCGCTCGGCGGCGTGACGCCGCCGGAAAACGTTGCGCTTGAGAACATCGACGAGGCCTTCGCCGAATACGGCCGGCTGATCGCCAAGCCCGCGCGCGACGGCTCGAGCTACGGCCTGATCTTCGTCAATGCGAAGCAGGATCTCGTCGCGGTCCGCAATGCCGCGAAGCACGAAGACTATGTGATCGAGCCCTACATCGCAGGCGTCGAGGCGACCTGCGGCGTGCTGGAGCGCCCCGACGGCTCGATCATCTCGCTGCCGCCGATCGAAATCATTCCGGGCGAGGGCAATTTCGACTACGCCGCAAAATATCTCCTGAAGTCGACCCAGGAGATCTGCCCCGGGCGTTTTTCGCCCGAGATCACCGCTGCGCTGAAGGAGCAGGCGATGCTGGCGCATCGCGCGATGTCCTGCACCGGCTATTCCCGCTCGGACTTCATCGTCTCCGACAGGGGCCTGATCTATCTCGAGACCAACACGCTGCCCGGGTTGACCAAGTCCTCGCTCTACCCAAAGGCGCTGAAAGCCGAAGGCATCGCGTTCGTCGACTTCCTGCGCGGCCTGGTCGAGCTCGCCGGGCGGGGCGTAAGAAAATAATTAGGACTGGTTAACGGCCGAACCGGCGAAATGGCCGATTTTGGAAGCCAAAACCGGTAAAATGCCGGACATCGCGGCATAAATGCCTCACACGCCTGGGCAAAACGCATCCCGCGTTAACGAAGTTTACCTTTTGTTTACCAGGACGTCCGAAGGTTAACGCTGGCGGCGCATATGACGCTTTGGCTGCCGGCGCGTGGGCTGTTGCGGGTGATGTCACCTCCAGCGAACGCTTTGAAGGGGAGAGGTTTTCTTCTTCTGAAGACCAGCACCCGGCCCGGCAAGTCCGAGACGTCATGTTCGCCAGGACCCGCGCGATGTCGCGGGCTAACTGTTGACGAGCTCGTGCAATGGATGGTGCAGGAAGCCTCACTCGGTCGTTTCTGAGATCGCTGAGGCCCCAAGCTGACCTGAAGGCGGCCGCTATCGGAGCGGTCATGCTTCTGCGCGAGTGGGTGCAGGACAAGCGCGACGAGAAGCGCGCTGCCGCCCAGAACAAGATCAGGTCCAAGACCAAAGCCAAGCCCGTCGTCGAGCGCGAGCCGCCGCCGCGCGTGGTCGCGCTGGTCGAGCGCTATGCGCCGCGCCGGATCGGGATCACCATGACCGTTCTGCTGCTGGTCGGAAGCTGCGGCTTCGGCATCGTCAGGGGCGGCCACCTCCAGGATTTCATCGCGGCAGTCAGCGACACCCGCAACGCGCTGGCCAATTCCGCGGGCTTCCGCATTACCTCTGTCGTGATCAACGGCCGCAAGCAGCTCAGCCAGGACGAGATCCTCGCGGTCGGCGGGGTCAGCGGCCGCTCCTCGCTGCTGTTCCTCGACGCCGACGTCGTGCGCGACAAGCTCAAGGCCAATCCCTGGATCGCGGATGCGACCGTGCTGAAGCTCTATCCGGGCCGGCTCATGATCGACATCACCGAGCGCCAGGCGTTCGCGCTGTGGCAAGAGGCCGGCCGGCTCTCCGTCATCGCCGATGACGGCGCGGTGCTCGAGCCTTACGTCTCGCGCCGGTTCCTGTCGCTGCCGCTCGTGGTCGGCAAGGGCGCCGACACCCAGGCGCGCGATTTCCTGGCGCTGCTGGCGCGCTATCCGCAGATCAATTCGGTGACCAAGGCCGCGATCTATGTCGGCGAGCGGCGCTGGAACCTGAGGCTCAAGGATGGCCTCGACATCCGTCTGCCCGAGCAGGACGTCGGCAACGCCCTCGCGACGCTGTCCAGGCTCGACAAGGAGGACAAGCTGTTCTCCCGAGACATCGTCGCCGTCGACATGCGCCTGCCCGATCGCCTGGTGGTGCAGCTGTCCGACGACGCCGCCAAGGCGCGCGAGGACCTGTTCAAGGACAAGAAGAAAAAGAAGGCCGGGGACGCCGCATGACCGGTCTTGATCGCACCCAGACCCCGAAGACGCGCCCGATGCCGCACAAGCGCGGCGGCATCGTCGCCTGCCTCGATATCGGCACCAGCAAGATCGCCTGCATGATTGCGCGGCTGAGGCCGTCGGCGCCGAGCGAAGCCCTGCGCGACCGTACCCACGCGGTGGAGCTGATCGGTTACAGCCAGATCCAGTCGCGCGGCATGAAGGCCGGCGCGGTGATCGATCTTGCCGAATGCGAGCAGGCGGTACGCCAGGCCGTCGGGCTGGCGGAGAAGATGGCCAAGGTGCGGGTCGAGTCCGTGCTGCTGTCGGTCTCCGGCGGCCGGCTCTCCGGCCAGCTGGTCGAAGCTGCGGCCGACATCCGCGGCGGCGCGGTGACGCCCGCCGATGTCAGCCGCGTCACCTCGACCGGCATGCGCCACGCCACCGGCGAGGGCCGCACCGTGCTGCACGCGCTGCCGGTCGGCTATACGCTCGACGGCGTCAAGGGCATCCGCGATCCGCGTGGCATGGTCGCGCATCAGTTCGGCGTCGACATGAACGTCGTCACCTGCGAGGCCACCGTTGCCCGTAACCTGATGCTGGCGGTGGAGCGTTGCCACATCAATGTCGAAGCCATGGCGGCGAGCCCCTATGTGGCCGGCCTGTCGGTGCTGACCGACGACGAAGCCGACCTCGGCGCCGCCGTCGTCGAGATGGGCGCGGGCACCACCACCATCGCGGTCTATTCCGGCGGCCGCTTCGTGCATGCGGCGGGCTTTGCGGTCGGCGGGCAACACATCACGATGGATCTCGCGCGCGGACTCTCCGCGACCATTGCCGATGCCGAGCGAATCAAGACGTTATATGGGACCGTCATCACCGGCGGATCGGACTCGCGTGAGCTGATGTCTGTACCGACAGCCGGTGACGAGCAGGATCTGCCGCAGATCGTCTCCCGCGCCACCATCGCCAACATCGTCAAGCACCGTGCCGAGGAAGTCTTCGAAATGGTTCGGGACAAGCTGAAGGATTCGCCCTTCGCCTCAGAGCCCAACGGCCGCGTCGTGCTCTCCGGCGGCGCCTCGCAGCTGACCGGCCTCGTCGAACTCGGCACACAGATTCTCGGCCGGCCCGTGCGGGTCGGACGTCCGCTCGGTTTCGGCCGGCTGCCCAACGAGGCGAAGAACGCCGCGTTCGCGGTGCCGGCCGGGCTCCTCGTCTACCCGCAATATGTTCATCACGAGCATGTCGAACCGCGGCATACGCGGCAGCAGGTCAAGACAGGGACGGGCGGTTATTTTGGAAAGGTCGGACGATGGCTACGCGAGGGCTTCTGATGAACCGGTTCCGCAACCTTCGCATTTCACCAACTCCCGCGGCCGCCGGCCGGGGCGAACCCACGCGCGCGTGATCGAGAGGCAAACATGACCATCAGCATCAATGTTCCTGATATTCACGAATTGAAGCCCCGGATCACCGTGTTCGGCGTCGGTGGCGCCGGTGGCAACGCCGTCAACAACATGATCACGGCGGGCCTCCAGGGCGTCGACTTCGTGGTCGCCAACACCGACGCGCAGGCGCTGACGATGTCGAAGGCGCAGCGCATCGTGCAGATGGGCACGGCGGTCACGCAAGGCCTCGGCGCGGGTTCGCAGCCGAACGTCGGCGCGGCGGCGGCGGAAGAGGTGATCGATGAACTGCGCGACCATCTCTCGGGCGCCAACATGGTGTTCGTCACCGCCGGCATGGGCGGCGGCACCGGCACCGGTGCTGCTCCCGTCATCGCCAAGACCGCGCGCGACATGGGCATCCTCACCGTCGGCGTCGTGACCAAGCCGTTCCACTTCGAGGGCGGCCGCCGCATGCGCACCGCCGAGGCCGGCATCAACGAGCTGCACAAGGTCGTCGACACGCTCCTGATCATCCCGAACCAGAACCTGTTCCGGGTCGCCAACGAGAAGACCACTTTCGCCGACGCCTTCGCGATGGCCGACCAGGTGCTTTACTCCGGCGTTGCCTGCATCACCGACCTGATGGTCAAGGAAGGTCTGATCAACCTCGACTTCGCCGACGTTCGCGCCGTCATGCGCGAGATGGGCAAGGCGATGATGGGTACCGGCGAAGCTTCGGGTGACAAGCGCGCGCTGACCGCCGCTGAAGCCGCGATCGCCAACCCGCTGATCGACGATAGCTCGATGAAGGGTGCCAAGGGCCTCCTCATCTCGATCACCGGCGGCAAGGACCTCACCTTGTTCGAGGTTGACGAAGCCGCGACCCGCATCCGCGAGGAAGTCGATCAGGACGCCAACATCATCGTCGGCGCGACCTTCGACGAAGCGCTCGACGGCCTGATCCGCGTCTCGGTCGTCGCCACCGGCATCGAGCAGGCAACGATCGCCCGCAACACCCAGGCCACCAGCGCCCCGGTCGCGAACGCGGCGCCGCAGCAGATCCAGCAGGTGCAGCAGGCTCCCGCTGCTCCGGCCGCTGCCGAGAGCCGTCTCGCCGACCTGACCGCGCGTCTGCGCGCCGACAATCAGCGCATGGCCGAGCGCGCCCAGAAGCTGGAAGCCCAGATCCCGGCCGCCGCCCCGACCGCGCCGCGTCCGAATGTCGAGCGCGCCGCGCTGGCCGCCATCGCGGCTGCCGTTGCCGAGGTCCCGCAGGCGCCCGCGCCGATGCAGACCTATGGCGACGTCACGGTACGCCCGATCGCGCAGAAGCCGACGCTGTTTCCGGAGCCTGACATGGCCCCGGTCGCGATGCAGGAGCCGATGACGCCGGAAACCTTCATCCCGCCGCAGGCCGAGCGTGGGCCGGTCCGTGCACCGCGGATGCCGCGTATCGACGAACTGCCGATGCCGGCCCAGGCCGAGCTTCGCCAGGCCCGCGGCGAGGTTGAAGAAGAGACCCCGCAGAAGACCCGCCTGTCGTTGCTCCAGCGCCTCGCCAATGTCGGCCTCGGCCGCCGCGACGAGGAGAGTGAGGCGCCGGTCGCAGCCCGCACCGCCGGTCCCGCGATGCCGCCGCTGCCCGATCGCCGGCCCCAGAAGAGCGTGGCGCAGCAGATCGCGGCGAGCGAGCCGGTATCGGAGTATGCCCGCCGTCCTGCGCCTCAGGGCCTGGACATGCATGGCCGCCCGGCGCCTGTTGCGCCGGCGCCACAGGGTGACGACCATCTTGATATCCCGGCCTTCCTGAGGCGTCAGGCGACCTGAGGATTGTTACAATAGGGCTGACGAAAAAAGGTCCCGGCGGGAAGCTTGCCGGGACCTTTCCTTTGGTCCCGTGCATGCCCGGATTGCGGCATCAAACAACTGATTTTAAATCATTAATTACGCATTTGGTGGTTCAGTAAAACTGCCGATAACGGTCCCAAACTCCGGCGCAATTTGGTTAAGCCTTGGCGCGAATACGGCAGGTTTGGGGTAACAATCGGTAAAAAAGCGTGAGTTGGCGCTGTTTGAGGCTGTGACTATGGTTTGCCGTGACTTGGGGATACGGAGATTCGCAACCGTCGGCACTGGCCGGCCAAGCGGGCCTAGTATAAGTCGCAGTGGGTCGTAGTGGGGCGGATTCCTGATGAAATTTAGCCGGCAAACAACGCTTCGTGCGCAAGCCACAGTGGCCGGCGTTGGCGTTCATTCCGGGCTTCCCGTCACTCTCACGCTTGGGCCTGCGCCCGTCGATGCGGGGTTTGTTTTTGTCCGCACCGGCCTCGAGGGAAGTGACCGTGAGATTCAGGCGACCGCCGACCAGGTGATCGCGACCGACTTCGCCACCGTCCTCGGCGATCGTGACGGCCCGTTGGTTTCGACCGCCGAGCACGTGCTTGCGGCGCTGCGGGGCATGGGCGTCGACAACGCCACCATCGAGATCGACGGACCGGAAGTGCCGATCATGGACGGCAGCGCCGCGGCCTTCATTGCCGCGATCGACCAGGCCGGCATCGTCAGCCAGCCGGCACAGCGCCGCTTCATTCAGGTTTTGAAGCCGATCTCGGCCAAGGTCGGTGACTCCTTCGGCGAGATCCGGCCCTACGCCAACGGGTTCCGCGTTGATATCGAGATCGACTTCACCAATCCCGTCATCGGCCAGCAGAGCTACGGCTTCGACCTGAGCCCGGAGCGCTTCCGCCGCGAAGTCGGTCGCGCCCGGACTTTCGGCCTGATGTGCGACGTTGCCCGGCTCTGGAGCGCGGGTTACGCACTCGGCGCCTCCTTCGACAATACCGTCGTGTTCGACGACGAGCGGCTGCTCAACACCGAGGGCCTGCGCTACGCCGATGAATGCGCCCGCCACAAGGTGCTGGACGTGATCGGTGATCTCGCGCTGGCCGGCCTGCCGCTGCTTGGCGCCTACCGCTCGGTGCGTGGCGGTCACAAGCTCAACCACGCTGTCCTGACCGCGCTGCTCGCCGACCGTACCGCCTGGCGGGTGGTCGAGGGCGAGGCGGTCCGCCGCGCCACGCGTCCCGTGGGCGAAGTCGGTCGCGGCATCGTCGGCGGGCGGATCGCCGCAGCCTACGGGCCGGACGTGTCCTGAAGAGACCTGTCGCCACTGGCGTTCTGTTGCCGCCGGCGTTTGGCGGCGGCTCCCGGGAAACTCCTGGTAACGATGATCGGCTAGGATTGCGGCGCGTTCGCCTTAATCCGGGCGAAATGCCTGCCTATCCGGTTGGTTCGAGATCGTTTTTCGGTTACACGGCGTGGTCGCATGGCAGGCGCCACGGCTACATTTCGCGCCCATGACGGGGTTCATGGGCTGGCGGACACCGCATCACAGGGCGTCAGGGCTTAAATTCATGTCGGCACAGCGTATGACGCGCGGATATCTCTCGGTCTCGCCTGGAGTCCGCGGGCTGCTTCAAGCCGCCACCTTCTTGGTGCTCGCGCTGCCGCTGGCCGGCTGCGGCACCGGCGCGCTCTGGGACAAGTTCACCGCCAAGGACGACACCTTCACCGAGGAGCCCGCCGACAAGATCTATAATGAGGGCCTGTACCTCATGAACGAGAAGAAGGACATGAAGGGGGCGAACAAGAAGTTCGAAGAGGTCGACCGCCAGCATCCTTATTCCGACTGGGCCCGCAAATCGCTGTTGATGTCGGCCTATGCCTCCTACCAGGGCGGCGACTATGACGGCTGCATCGGCGCCGCGACCCGCTACGTCACGCTGCATCCCGGCAGCCCGGACGCGGCCTATGCGCAATACCTGATCGCCGCCTCCCATTACGATCAGATCCCGGACATCAGCCGCGACCAGGCCCGCACCGAGAAGGCGATCGCCGCGCTGGAAGAGGTGAACCGCAAATATCCGAACTCGGAATATGCGACCTCGGCCAAGGCCAAGATCGAGGGTGCGCGCGACCAGCTCGCCGGCAAGGAGATGAATGTCGGCCGCTATTACATGCAGAAGCGCGACTACACGGCCGCGATCAACCGCTACAAGGCCGTCGTCACGCAGTACCAGACCACCCGCCATGTCGAGGAGGCTCTGTTCCGGCTCACCGAGGCCTATATGACGATCGGCATCGTCGCCGAGGCGCAGACCGCAGCCGCGGTGCTTGGCCACAATTTTCCTGACAGCCGCTGGTACAAGGACGCCTATAATCTTGTAAAATCCGGGGGTCTCGAGCCGAGCGAGAATCAGGGTTCCTGGATGAGCAGGGCCTTCAAGAAGATAGGCCTATAGTCTCGGCTAGGAAATTTGATTCCATGCTGGCGCGTCTGTCGATCCGTGACATCGTCCTGATCGAGCGGCTCGATATCGAATTCGCCACCGGACTTGCGGTTTTGACCGGTGAGACCGGTGCGGGCAAATCCATCCTGCTCGATGCCTTTGCACTGGCGCTTGGCGGCCGCGGCGACGCCGGGCTCGTGCGCCATGGCGCGGAGCAGGGGCAAGTCACCGCCGTCTTCGATATCCCCAAAAATCACCCCGCGACGAGGATTCTGGCCGAGAACGGCCTGGATGATACCGGCGAGATGATTCTCCGCCGGGTGCAACTCGCCGACGGCCGCACCCGTGCCTTCATCAACGACCAGTCGATCAGCGTGCAGACGCTGAAGGCGGTCGGTGGTGCCCTGGTCGAGATCCATGGCCAGCATGACGAGCGCGCGCTGGTCGATGCCGCCACCCACCGCCGCCTGCTCGACGCCTTTGCCGGGCTCGAAAAGGACGTCACCGCGGTCGAAGCGCTCTGGGACGCGCGCCGCACGGCCAGCGCCGCGCTGGAAGAGCACCGCGCCGCCATGGAGCGCGCCGCGCGCGAGGCCGACTATCTGCGCCACGCCTCCGACGAGCTGAAGCAGCTCGCGCCCAAGGAAGGCGAGGAGACCTCGCTCGCCGGTCGCCGCACAACCATGATGCAGGGCGAGAAGATCGCCTCCGATTTGCGGGAGGCGCAGGAAGCCGTCGGCGGCAATCATTCGCCGGTCGCCTCCCTGTCGGCCGCGGTGCGCCGGCTGGAGCGGCGCGGTGTCAACTCGCCGGCGCTGGTCGAGCCCGCCGTGAAGGCGATCGACACCGCGATCAACGCGCTGGAGGAAGCCGACCAGCATCTCCTGGCCGCGCTCGCCGCGACCGACTTCGATCCGGGTGAGCTCGAGCGCATCGAGGAGCGGCTGTTCGCGCTACGCGCCGCCTCGCGCAAATATTCGACGCCGGTCGATGGCCTCGCCGCGCTTGCCGCCAAATACGCCGCCGATGTCGTCCTGATCGATGCCGGTGCTTCGCGGTTGAAGAAGCTGGAGCAGGCGGCAATCGAGGCCGACGCGCGCTATGCCGCTGCCGCCAAGAAACTGTCGATGGCGCGGCAGAAGTCGGCGGACAAGCTCAACAAGGCGGTCAACGCCGAGCTCGCGCCGCTCAAGCTCGAACGCGCCAAGTTCATGACGCAGGTCGAGACCGATGAGGCCGCGCCGGGCCCGCAAGGTTTCGACCGCGTCGAGTTCTGGGTGCAGACCAATCCCGGCACCAAGCCGGGTCCGATGATGAAGGTCGCTTCCGGCGGCGAGCTCTCGCGCTTCCTGCTGGCGCTCAAGGTCGTGCTGTCCGACCGCGGCTCGGCGCCGACGCTGGTGTTCGACGAAATCGACACCGGGGTCGGCGGTGCGGTCGCAGACGCCATCGGTGGACGGCTGGCGCGGCTTGCCGGCAAGGTGCAGGTGATGGCCGTGACCCACGCCCCGCAGGTCGCCGCCCGTGCCGGCCAGCATCTGCTGATCTCCAAGGACGCCCTCGACAAGGGCAAGCGCGTCGCCACCCGCGTCAATGCGCTGGCCGCCGACCACCGCCGCGAGGAGATCGCCCGCATGCTCGCCGGCGCCGAGATCACGGCCGAGGCGAGGGCGGCCGCCGATCGGCTGCTCAAGGCGGCGAGTTAGACTTTGTGTCCCGGATGCGCGTAGCGCGAGCCGGGACACGGAATGCCGCCACACAGGCCCCGGCTCTGCAGCGCACGGCTCCGCGCTGCGCAGCGTCCGGGGCACGAGACCAACCGCCTTTACCCTCCCGCCCGCTCCGTCGTATCCAAGCACCATGGCAAGAGCAGCAAAATCCAAAGCAAGGCCGCTTCGCGACGTCGCCGACCTCACCAAGGCGCAGGCCAAGGTCGAGCACATGCGGCTCGCACTCGAACTCGAAGAGCACGACAGGCGCTATTATCAAGACGACGCGCCCACCGTGACCGACGCCGAGTACGACGCGTTGCGCCAGCGCTTCAACGCGATCGAAAAGCGCTTTCCGGATTTCGTCAGCGCGGAGTCGCCGTCCCAGAAAGTCGGCGCGGCACCGTCGGGTCGCTTCAGGAAAGTCCGGCATTCCGTTCCGATGCTGTCGCTCGACAACGCGTTTGCCGAAGAGGACGTCCGCGACTTCGTCGGCCGCATCGTGCGCTTCCTGAAGCTCGACGACGACAAGGTCGATTTCTCGGCCGAGCCGAAGATCGACGGCCTCTCGATGTCGCTGCGCTACGAGGGCGGCGAGCTCGTCACCGCGGCGACCCGCGGTGATGGCGCCGAAGGCGAGGACGTCACCGCCAACATCCGCACCCTCGAAGACGTGCCGCAGAAGCTGAAAGGCCGCAACGTCCCTGACATCTGCGAGGTGCGCGGCGAGGTCTACATGACCAAGAGGGCCTTCCTGACACTCAACAAGAAGCAGGTCGAGGCCGGCGAGGCGCCGTTCGCCAATCCGCGCAATTCGGCCGCAGGCTCGCTCCGGCAGAAGGACCCGACCATCACCGCCTCGCGCCCCCTGGGCTTCTTCGCCTATGCCTGGGGCGAGATGAGCGCGATGCCGGAGGGTACGCAGAGCGGCATGATCGGCTGGTTCGAGCGCTGCGGCTTCAAGACCAATCCGTTGACCAGGCTCTGTCATTCCGTCGAGGAGTTGCTCGCGTTCCATCAGTCGATCGAGGAGCAGCGCGCAAAGCTCGATTACGACATCGACGGCGTCGTCTACAAGGTCGACCGCATCGACTGGCAGGAACGGCTCGGCTTCGTCTCACGCACGCCGCGCTGGGGCATCGCGCACAAATTCCCGGCCGAGCGCGCCGTGACGGTGCTGCGCGACATCGAGATCCAGGTCGGCCGCACCGGCTCGTTCACGCCGGTCGGCAAGCTCGAACCGGTCGGCGTCGGCGGCGTGATCGTGCAGAACGTCACCCTGCACAACGAGGACTACATCAAGGGCATCGGCAACAAGGGCGAGGTGCTGCGCGAGGGGCGCGATATCAGGATCGGCGACACCGTCGTGATCCAGCGTGCCGGCGACGTCATCCCGCAGGTGGTCGACGTCGTCCTCGACAAGCGGCCGAAGAGCGCAAAGGAATTCCACTTCCCGACGAAGTGCCCGTGCCCGCTGCACACCGACGTCACGCGCGAGGAGACGGCGGCCGGCGAAGAGGGCTCGCGCGCCCGCTGCACGGGCGAATTCGCCTGTCCCTATCAGAAGATCGAGCACCTCAAGCTGTTCGTGTCGCGGCGCGCCTTCGACATCGACGGTCTTGGCGAGAAGCAGCTCCAGTATTTCTTCGACGAGGGATGGGTGAAGGAGCCCGCCGACATCTTCACGCTGGAGAAGCGCAATGCGAAGCTGAAGCTCGAGGAGATCGAGGGCTACGGCGCAACGTCGGTGCGCAACCTGTTCGGCGCCATCGAAAGCCGGCGCAGAATCGCGCTGGAGCGCTTCGTCTATGCGCTCGGGATGCGTCATGTCGGCGAGACCACGGCGCTGGCGCTCGCACGCGGCTATGGCTCGTGGGACGCCTTCCACGACGCCTGTCTCAAGGTCGCCAAGGGCGACGAGGAGGCGATGGCCGAGATGGACGCGCTGGATCAGATTGGCGACACCGTGATCAAGAGCATCGCCGACTATTTCGGCGAGAGCCACAATCGCGGCATCGTCGAGCGGCTGACCAAGGAAGTCGAGATCATCGACGCCGAGAAGCCGAAGAGCAACTCCGCCGTCGCCGGCAAGACGGTGGTGTTCACGGGATCGCTGGAGAAGATGACGCGCGACGAGGCCAAGGCGACCGCGGAGCGTCTCGGGGCGAAGGTGTCGGGCTCGGTGTCGAAGAAGACCGACCTCGTCGTCGCCGGCCCGGGCGCGGGCTCCAAGCTCGCGGAAGCCAACAAGCACGGCGTCAAGGTGTTGACTGAGGACGAGTGGCTGACGCTGATCGGGGAGTGAGAGGGGCGCGCTCGCGCCACTCACTCCGCTGTCGTCGCCCGGCTTGACCGGGCGATCCAGTACTCCGAGACGGCTGTGATAGAACCGATGGGCCGCGGCGTACTGGATTCCCCGCTTGCCGCCTACGCTAAAGCTTCGGCGGCCCTGGACCTCAGCCCCGGCGAAGCCTTGGCGTAGCCGGGTCGCGGGGAATGACACCGAGATTGGCGCGAGGCCAATCGCTCCCCTCACATCATCCCCGTCTCTTCCTCCTCCGCCTGCTCGATCAACTCCTCGCTCACCACTACCTCGCGGCGAGGAACGACGAAGATCATCATGCAGGCGCAGAGCAGCGAGATCGCCAGCACCGCCGAGGTCAGCGGCCGCGTCGTTGCGGAATGGCCACCGAGATAGGCGCCGAATTGCGACATCAGCGCGCCGATGCCCTGCTGGAGGAAGCCCATCGCGCCTGATGCGGTGCCGGCGGCTTCAGGGCGGATGCTGATGGCGCCGGCGGCGGAGTTCGCCATCACGAAGGCATTGCCGACCATCACGATCATCTGCGTGCCGAATAGCCAGCTCGGAGCCTCGTTCCAGCCGGTGAAGCTCCAGAGCAGGTTCAACAGGCTGCCGCAGAGTTGCAGGCCGAGCCCGAACCAGATCAGTCTTTCCAGCGAGTGTCGCGGCGCGAAGCGCACGCAGAGCAGATTGCCGACGAGATATGCAAAGCCTGTTGTCGCGAACCAGGCGCCATATTCGGCGCTGGTCCGGCCCATCTGCGTCACCACGATGTAGGGGCCGCCGCCGGCGAAGGTGAAGATAATCTGGGACGCCAGCACCTGGCACATCACATAGCCGATGAAGGCGCGGCTCTTGATCAGGGTGCCGACGTCGCTGCGAAACCCGCCGCTGCCGACCGCGCGATCGCGGCGGGTTTCGGGCAGCGCGATCGCGATGCCGATTGCGACCGCGATCGCACCGATCGTGACGGCGTAGAAGATTGCCCGCCAGCCGAATGCGGTCTCGATCAGGCCGCCGGTGAGCGGTGAGACCATCTGGCCGATCATGAGCGCTGCGACCACGAGGCTGATCATGGAGGCGACGCGGTCGCGCTCGTAGATATCGCGGATGATGGCGCGGCTCACCACCATGCCGGAGGCGCCGCCGAGCGCCTGGAAGAAGCGCGCTGCGATCAGTTGCGGCAGGGTTTCGGCGAAGATGCAGGCGACGCTCGCCGCGACCATCAGCGCGAGGCCGCCAAGCAGCACCGGACGCCGGCCGAACCTGTCCGACAGCGGTCCCATGATGAGCTGCGACAGCGCGATGCCGACCATGTACAGCGACACCGTCATCTGCGCGATCGAGATGTCGCGGCCGAACGTCGTCGCCAGCACTGGCAGCGCCGGAACCAGGATGTAGAGCGAGATCGGCGCGATCCCGGTCATGACGACCAGCAGCAGCAACACCACGCGCGAGGTCGCGATGTTTTTCGTCGCCGCGTCCGGCGGCCTGCTGATCATGCCGTGCATAGTCGTCCGTCTTTCGAAGTCGAATCGACTGTAGCGTGCTCGCGCAAGACGGATATCGGCGTTTCGGAATGCGGCTATTCGGATTTCGGGACGGTTACGATGAGGGCACGATGGCGACCGATTGGGCGCGTTGCTCGTGCCTTAAGGGCGGTGTCATCGCCCGCGAAGGCGGGTGATCCAGTACGCCGCGGCCTTTCCGCATGCGTTTGCTGTCTCTGGAATACTGGATTCCCCGCTTTCGCGGGGAATGACAGCGATGGGTGGGGAAACAGCGTTGCGCAAATCGCGTAGAGCTATGCATCGTGCCCCGCAGGCCGAGCTCTACGTCAGTTCCGCCGTGGCCTGATCGAGCCAGGCCTTCGTCGCCTCGTCCAGTGCCGGCCGCACCTCGGCGCGGACGCGCGCGTGGTAGGCATTGAGCCAGTCGAGCTCGTCCTTGCCCAGCATCGCGACATCGACCAGGCGCCGGTCGATCGGCGCCAGGGTCAGCGTCTCGAACGCGTTCATCGGCTTCTCGGCACCCTCGATGTCGGCGGCGACCACCAGCTCGAGGTTCTCGATGCGGATGCCGAAGCCGTCGGTCTTGTAATAACCGGGCTCGTTGGAGAGGATCATGCCGCGTTTCAGCGGCGTCGTGCCGAGCTTCGAGATCCGCGCCGGTCCTTCGTGCACACTGAGATAGCTGCCGACGCCGTGGCCGGTGCCGTGCTCGAAATCGACGCCGGCGGCCCAGAGATATTGCCGCGCCAGCGTGTCGAGCTGCGCGCCGGTCGTGCCGTCGGGAAACACCGCGCGCGCGATCGCGATGTGGCCGCGCAGTACCCGGGTGAAGCGGTCGCGCATCTCCTCCGTCGGCTCGCCCACGGCCATGGTACGGGTGACGTCGGTGGTGCCGTCTTCATATTGCGCACCGGAATCGATCAGCAGCAGGTCGCCCGGCGCGATGCGCCGGTTGCTCTTGCGGGTGACGCGGTAGTGCACGATGGCGCCGTTCGGGCCGGTGCCTGATATGGTCGGGAACGAGACGTCCTTCAGCGCGCCGGTGTCGCGGCGGAACGTCTCAAGCGCTTCGACCGCGTCGATCTCGGTCAGCTTGCCGCTTGATGCCTCGCGGTCGACGAAGGCGAGGAAGCGCGCCAGCGCCACGGCGTCGCGGCGATGCGCCGTCCGTGTGCCCTTGATCTCGGTCGCGTTCTTGACGGCCTTGAGCAGCGCAATCGGATCGCTGCCGCGCACCGGCTTGCCGCCGGCGCTTGCGATCAGCCGGCTGAGCGCGTCGGCCGCGGTGGCATTGTCGAGTGCGATCGCGGCGCCGCTCTTGGCGAGCGCCATCAGCGTCGGTGCCATCGCATCGGGCTCGCGCACGTCGGCGGACTGTTCCAGATGGTCGCGGGTCAAATTGGAGAGTTTTCGGTGGTCGATGAACACGGTCGGCCGGCCGTCCTTCGGCACCAGCGCGTAGGACAGCGGCAGTGGCGTATGGGCGACGTCGGCGCCGCGGATGTTGAAGGTCCAGGCCACGGCGTGGCTGTCGGAGAGCACCAGCGCGTCGACGCCGAGCTTGGCGATCTCGCTTTTGATTTGCGTGATCTTCTCGGCCTCGGCGACCCCGGCATTTTGCAGGCTGTGCACGGCGACAGGGGCCAGCGGCGGCTGCGGCCGGTCCTGCCAGATCGCGTCGACCGGGTTGCTGTCGACGGCGATCAGCTCGGCGCCGGCCTTGGCGCAGGCGGCGGCGAGGCGCTCGGCTGCCGAAGAAGTGTGCAGCCACGGATCAAATCCGAGGCGGTCGCCGGCCTTCAGGTGCGTCGATACCCAGCTCTCCGGCGGCGGATCGATCAGCGATTCCACCGCCCAGGCCTTTGCGTCGACCTGCTTGGCCGCCTGGATCGTGTAGCGGCCGTCGACGAAGACCGCGGCCTCATGCGTCAGCACCACCGCCAATCCTGCGGAACCGGTAAAGCCGGTCAGCCAGGCCAGCCGCTCTTCCGAGGGGGGCACATACTCGTTCTGCTGCTGATCGGCGCGCGGAACGACGAAGCCGGTCAGCTTGCGGCGGGCGAGTTCTTCACGGAGCGCGGCCAGGCGCGCCGTCAATGCGACGCCGGCCTCGGGCTCCTCGAATGTCTGGAAGTGTGCTTCGAACATGGCTCAGTTTAGGATCATGAGGATCAGTCCGCAATGTAGACGCATTTGGGGTCGCATCTGGCACGGACCGTGCTTGAAAATGGTCCATTCGAATTGAGTGGAGTACAGGATGCAGCAGTTGCGCTTCGTCCGGATAACAGGGAAATTCGAGCGGGTGGTTCATCTCAACGGCGAGGGGACACACGATGCCAGCGTTCATGTTTGAGAAGATTTCGCCGCCGGCCCACCGCGCCCCGGCCGCAACGACACCGAAGAAGCCGCGCGGCCTCATCAGCCAGATGATCGACCGTTTCGCCGAGCGCCGCGCCAGGCGCGCCTTGCAGGGCAAGCGCGCGACGCGCCGGGACGAGAAGCCGGCGGAGTAGTGGTGTTCCGCCGTCGCTCTTCGAGCTATGGCGGACAAGTCGCTTTGCCCACCCGACGGCACCTACGCTGGCCTTACCCCATCTTCCTCAGCAACAAGCTGCTCCACCCCTCGATCCGCAGGTGCCGCAGCGGCACGAGGCCGCGTGCGCGGTAGGCGGCGATCACGGCGGGGGCCTGGTGGGTCAAGAGGCCCGAAAGGATGACGCGCGCGCCGGGCGCGAGGTGCCGCGCCATCGGGCCGGCCAATTGCCTTAACGGATTGGCAAGGATGTTGGCCAGGACCAGGTCGAACGGGCCGCATCTGGCAAAGTCCGGTGCGGCAAATCCGGTTGCGCGGATCACCCGCACCTGGTTGCCGACGTGGTTCAGTGTCGCGTTCTCTGCCGCCACCCGCACCGACGGCGGGTCGATGTCGGAGGCGAGCACCGCGCGATGCAGCGCCTTCGCTGCGGCGATGCCCAGCACGCCGGTGCCGGTGCCGAGGTCGAGCAGGCTCCTCGGCCGGGAACTCTTCAGGACGTGGTCAAGCAACAGTAAACAGCCGCGTGTGGTGCCGTGGTGGCCGGTGCCGAAGGCGAGCGCTGCCTCGATCTCGATGGCAAGCTTGTTCGGCGCGACGCGGTCGCGGTCGTGGCTGCCGTGCACGACGAAGCGCCCGGCCGGCACCGGGACGAGATCTTCGAGGCTCGCCTTGACCCAGTCCTTGGCCTCGACAATGTCGAAGATGAGCGTGTCCGCGATCTCGTTTCCTGCCGAAGTTACAATGAGTTCCCGCAGCCATGCCTGATCGGGCGCCTCGGCGAAATGGAGCGTGACGTCCCACTGTCCGTCCGGCCGTTCGAAGGCGGCGACCGCCGCATCGCCGTCGAAAAAGACCTCCGTGAGCACGTCGACGACGCGCTTGGCCGCGGCCTCGGTGCCGATCGAAAAGCAGGCGCGATGAGTGGGAGAAAGCTGCATTCTAGGGTTCCGTCAGTTCAATTTTTGGAACTTTTGTTCCCAATTTTCCGCATAACTTGCAGGTTCCGATTTAACCTGACTGCAGGTTGTATCCCGTAGATTTCCGGGTGTTGGATCCAGCCAACGCACCTTGGAATTGAAACGGAGGCGAGTCTTGAAGAGCATGGTTTTGAAGTTCTGGTCGGACGAATCCGGTGCAACCGCGATCGAATACGGCCTGATCGCAGCGGGCATCGCGCTGGCGATCATCACCGTGGTGAACAGCCTGGGCACCAGCTTGAACGACAAGTTCGGTTCGATTAGCAGTTCCTTGAAGTAATTTCCGCCTCCCATTTCCTGGCGGGGGCTGTTTTTCTTTAGAGGCTGTTACCTGACGATCGCCCGCACGGGGAGTTGCCCCCGGCGGGCGAGGTCGTTTTGGGGGGCGGCCCGGAAATGCCCACAGGCCTTCCACTCGTTTCCCCCAAGTTGTCCACGGCTTTATCCCGCCACTCGTCCCCAGCTTTTCCACCGCCTTGTACGGGGCGCGCCGGGCCTGCCGCGCGCAGGCGACCCACTGCTTTCTCACAGCCCTGCCAACAGCCTGTCCACAGCCCTTTCCACAGACCTATCCACGGCTTCCGAACAGCGAGCGGTGATCCCTCAAAATCGCCTGTGCGGCGTTGTGGCCGGGCGCGCCGGTGACGCCGCCGCCGGGGTGGGCGCCGGAGCCGCAATGATAGAGGCCCTTCAGGGGCCCGCGATAGTCGGCATGGCCCAGCATCGGCCGCGCCGAGAACAGCTGGTTCAGCGTCAGCGCGCCGTGGAAGATGTCGCCTCCCAGCAGGCCGAATTGCCGTTCGAGGTCGAGCGGGGAGAGGATCTGGCGGCCAAGCACGCTTGCCGCAAAGCCAGGTGCGTATTTGTCCACCGTCGCGATCATGAGATCGGCGACCTCCTCGCGATGGTCGTCCCAGGACTTTCCGTCGGGCAGTTCGGGCGCGACGTGTTGGCAGAACAGGCTCGCGACGTGTTTGTCCGCCGGTGCGAGCGTGTCGTCGAGCGTGGAGGGGATCAGCATTTCGACGACAGGCTCCCGGCTCCAGCCCAGCGCGCGCGCGTCGAGATAGGCGCGGTCCAGGTAGCCGAGGCTTGGCGCGAGGATGATGCCGGAGGTGAGGTGATCGCCGTCGCCCGGGAGCGCGGTGAAGGAGGGCAGGCGGTCCAGCGCCACATTCATGCGGAAGGTGCCGGAGCCGTTCTTCCAGTGCCGGATGCGCGCGAGGAAGTCCGGGGGCAGCGCGTCGGCCGCGATCAGCCGCGTGTAGAGCAGCTTTGGATTGACGTTGGCCGCGACATATTTCGCGCGGATGGAGGTGCCGTTGTCCAGCACTACGCCCACCGCGCGGTCGCGCTCGACGATGATCTCGCGCACACCCGCATCCGTGTCGATCGTGACGCCGCGGCCCTGCGCGACGCGCGCCATCGCCTGCGTGATCGCCCCCATGCCGCCGATGGCGTGGCCCCAGACGCCCTTCTTGCCATTCACCTCGCCGAAGGCGTGGTGCAGCATCACATAGGCCGAGCCCGCCGCGTACGGACTGGCATAATTGCCGACGATGGCATCGAAGCCGAACAGCGCCTTGACCAGATCGTGCTCGAAGCGCTCGTCCAGTATCTCGCCGGCCGAGCGGGTGAAGAGATCGAGCAGGCTGCGGCTTTGCTCCAGCGTCAACCCACGCAGGATGTTGGCGCTCTGCAACGCGTTCACCGCTTCGCGGATCGCGTTCGTGCCAAAACCGTCAAGCAGGTTCGGCGGCGCACGCAGCACGAATTGCCGCAGCACGTCGGCGATGTCTTCCAGCTCGCGCGAGAACCCGTCCAGCGCGCTTGCGTCGTGCGTGCTCAGCCGCGCGACGGATTCCTTCGTCCGCCCCTCGCCGGTGAGCAGATAGCTGCCGTCGGGCGCGGGCAGGAAATTCTGGGCGCGCCGCTCGACGATCCGCAGGCCCTGTTCAGTGAGCCCCAAGTCGCGGATCACCTGCGGATTGAGCAGGCTCACCGTGTAGGCCGCGACCGAGTTGCGGAATCCGGGGTGAAACTCCTCCGTGACCGCGGCCCCGCCGACCACCTTGCGGCGCTCGACGACGCGCACGCGCAGGCCCGCCATCGCGAGATAGGCCGCGCAGGTGAGGCCGTTATGGCCAGCGCCGATGATGATGACGTCGGTTTCGCTCATGAAGGATTCAAAATGTTCCGCGGTCTTTCCGGGATGGTCCGAAAGACCAGACCCGGAATGACATCTGTATATCAAGCAATCGTCGCTGCAACATCACGAGACCCTTTATTGCCCGTTCATGCGCCTTGTGCTCCATTGCGCGCGTCCGGCGCCCGCCGGGGTTTAAGCCGGAGCTTCCATGGATTCGATCGTGCAACCCGCCGCCACGGAGCAGCCCTCCTCGTCGCGCAACCGGCTGCTGCTGACGGTCTATACTGCCGCGATCTTCGTCAGTGCGCTCTTGCTGTTCTCGGTGCAGCCGCTGTTCGCCAAGATGGTGCTGCCGCGGCTCGGCGGCTCGCCGGCAGTGTGGTCGGTGGCGATGGTGTTCTTCCAGTCGCTGCTGCTGGCGGGCTATGCCTATGCGCATCTCTTGATGCAGATCAGGAGCCGGATCGTTCCCGTGGTGGTGCATCTCGTGTTGCTGGCGCTGGCCTTCGCCACGCTGCCGCTCGGCATCGCCACCGCCTATGGCGAGCCACCGGCGTCGGGCTATGCGTTCTGGCTGCTCGGCCTGTTCGTGGTCTCGATCGGCCTGCCGTTCTTCGCGCTCGCCGCCAACAATCCGCTGCTGCAGGCCTGGTTCGTCCGCACCGGCCATCCTGCCGGACACGATCCCTATTTCCTCTATGCATCCTCCAACATCGGCAGCTTCCTCGCGCTGTTGTCCTATCCGTTCCTGCTGGAGCCGATTTTCACGCTGCACACGCAGAACCGGTTCTGGACCCTTGGCTATGGCCTCCTGATCCTCCTGATCGCCGCCTGCGGCGTGCTGCTGCTGCGTTCGCCGAAGCTGGCCGTGGTCGACGCAAAAACCGAGGACATCAATGCGCCGGCGCCAGGCTTCGTGACGCGGCTGCGCTGGATCTTCCTCGCCGCGGTGCCGTCCGGGCTGCTGATCGCCGTCACGGCGCACATCTCGACCGACGTCGCGGCGGCGCCGTTGCTCTGGGTGCTGCCGCTGTCGCTGTATCTACTCACTTGGGTGGTGGTGTTCCAGTCGCGGCCGCTGCTGCCGCACAAATGGATGCTGATGCTCCAGCCGGTCGCGATCGCGGGCGTCATCGTCCTGCTGGCGTTCGGCGGCGAACAGAATCTGCTGCTGACCCTCGGCGGCCACCAATTGTGCTTCTTCGTCATCGCCATGGCCTGCCATGGCGAGCTGGCGCGGACACGCCCGGCCGCCAAATATCTCACGGGCTTCTATGTCGCGCTGTCGTTCGGCGGCATGGTCGGTGGACTCTTTGCCGGCCTCGTTGCTCCATTCACCTTCTCCTGGATCGCCGAATACCCGATCCTGGTCGCGCTCGCCGCGCTGTGCCGGCCGCCGGCGAACGAGCGGCTGGCGGGTATCGTCAGATGGTACTGGCTGGCACTCGCCGTGCTTGCGGTGGCGCTGGTCGCGCCGTCTTACATGACCGGCGATCTCTCGACCTGGTTCGAGGATCATCGCGTCTGGGTCGCGGGGGCCGTCGGCGTGCTCGCAGCACTTCTGGCGCTCGCGCTCAACGCCAGCCGCTGGAAGATCTTCGCCACCGCCGCGCTCGCGCTGGCGTTGATCCGCGTCTATCCGGCGGACGAAGGCCGCGTCACGACGGTGCGCAGCTTCTTCGGCGTGCACAAGATCGTGGTGACGCCCGGCGGCTATTTCCATGTGCTGATGCACGGCACCACGATCCACGGCGCCGAGCGCTTCCGCAACAATGACGGCACGCCGGTCGTCGGCCGGCCCGAGCCGATCACCTACTATCACAAGGACGGCGGGATCGGTCAGGCCATCACCGCGCTCCGCGAGCGCAAGGGCGCGCCGCTGAAGGTCGCTGCAATCGGCGTCGGATCGGGCACGCTCGCCTGTGCCGCCGAGCCCGGCGAAAGCTGGACCTTCTTCGAGATCGACCAGTCCATGGTCGACGCGGCGAGCGACCCGAAGAACTTTCGCTACATATCGAGCTGCATGCCGGGCCTGAAGCCGGTGATCGGCGATGCTCGCCTCACCTTCGCGAAAGAGCCCGACGGCGCTTATGACCTGATCATCGTCGACGCCTATTCGTCGGATGCGATCCCGATTCATCTCGCCACCGAAGAGGCGATGAATATCTACAAGGACAAGCTGGCGCCGCACGGTGCCGTGGTGATGCACGTCTCCAACCGGCACCTCGATCTCGAGACCGTCGTGGTCGGCATCGCCGATGCCAACGATCTGAAGAGCTGGGTCTTCAACGAGGATTCCGGACGCGACGGGGACTACATCTTCTCGACCGACGTCGTCATCTCCGCGCGCGAGGAGGCCGACGTCGGCCGGCTCGCCTCCTCCAAGTCATGGGAGCAGACCGAAGCCGACGACCGGGTGCGGGTCTGGACGGATGATTATTCCAATATTTTGGGCGCGCTGTACCGGCGTCTGCGGGATGGGGAGTAGGGACGCCAAAGGTACGGCGCGCAGATTTACGAGAGGTCGTCATGCCCGGGCTTGTCCCGGGCATCCACGTTCTTCCGACGATGCCGCAACACGTGGATGGCCGGGACAAGCCCGGCCATGACGGCGGATAGACTTCACGGCACGACCGGCGTTCCCGCCGGCAATGCAATTCCCTTCTCGCCCGCGACTTGCCGCAGCAGGTCCGGCCTGTCCGAGATGATGCCGTCGACGCCGAGCTCGATCATGCGCGCCATGTCCTCGCGCTTGTTGACGGTCCAGACCACGATGCGCAGTCCGAGCGTGTGTGCCTCCGAGACGACCGCCTCGGTTACATCGCCGAAATAGGGCGACCAGACCGCGCCGCCCGCAGCCTTGATCGTCCGCGGCAGCGAGCCGCCGTGATCGGCCGGGCTGAAACCCGCCGTCCAGTTCGTCGCCTTGTCCAACGCCACCGTCTGGCCCGAGCCGCGCTGGAGCGTCAGGTAGACCGTCGGAATGTTGGGCGCCTGTTGCTGGACGAGCAGCAGGGTCCGCCAGTCGAACGACTGGATCATGACGCGATCGGACAATCTCTCGGCCTCGATCAGCCCGAGCAGCTTTGCGACAAAGCCTTGCGGATCGAGCGACTCGTCCGGATGGTTTGGATCGATCTTGGTCTCGATATTGAAACGCACGCGCGTGTTGCCGGCCTTGCGTACCAGCGCGAACAGCTCGCCCAGGGTGGGAACGCGTGTCCCCGGCACGGCCCGCTGGTCGGGGAATTGCTTCGCGTAGGAACTGTCGGGGCGGATCTGGCCGACGTCATAGGCCCTGACCTCTTCGAGCCGCAGCTTCACGAACGGTGTGCCGGGCGCGGCGACATAGGCGCCGCCTGCATCGCGCGCGAGGTCGGGATTGAGCCCGCGTTCATGCGAGATGATGACCTCGCCATCCGCGGTCACGCCGACGTCGAGCTCCAGCGTGTCCACGCCCATCGACAGCGCGTTGGCGAAGGCCGGCAGGGTGTTTTCCGGCAACAGCGCGCGCCCGCCGCGATGCGCTTCGAGATCAAAGGCCATGGCTCGTCCCGCAATGAGAACCGAGAGCACGATCAGGATTGTCGCGGCACGTGACGGCATCAAGGTTCGCAGCCCAAGTGAAAAGAGGAGCTTATGAAATCTTCGCCCGGTTCGTCCAGCTTCGTGGTCGACAGGTGCTTGACGGCGGCCGGGGAAGGCGGAAACTGGCTCTCAAAAAAGGGAGCCATTCATATGCGGCTTATCTTCATCGCAACGATGGCGATTCTCATGGTCGGACAGGCGCTAGCCAAGGATGTGCTCTCGGGTGCGAGCCTCTACGAAGATGTGGCGCGCTATGCGTCCTTCGGTCTGCACCGCTTCAGCTCGGCGGGCGATCGCGCGACGGCCGACTGGATCGCCGGCGAGATGAAGCAGGCGGGTTTCGAAATCAGCTTCCAGCCCGTCGTGCTCGGGCGGCAATATGTCGTCGAGCGGGCCAGCGCCGAAGCCGCCGGCATCTCTGTCGAGGCGACGCCATTCTGGTGGCCGCCGGAGGACAAGGCCAGCTTCCATCTCGCCGCGCCGCTCGCGCGCGACGGCGATGTTACCGGCAGGATCCTTCTGCTCGATCTGCCGTTCGATCGGGGCGCCTATCTGGGGCCGACCCATCGTGCGGCGATCGAGGAAGCCGCGGCAAGGAAGCCGGCGGCCATCCTGCTGATGATCGGCAATCCCGCCGACGACCGCTTCGCCTATAACGTCACGCAGGAGGATGCACCCTGGCCCGTGCCGGTGATCGTGGTCGGCGCGGCGTCGCGAGCGGTGTTCGAGCGCGCGCTCGCCTCAGGTGCGCCTGTGACCTTTGACGTCAAGGGCCATTACGAGCGCGATGTTGTTGGCCGCAACGTCATCGCCGAGATCGGGGCCGGCCGTGGGCCGGTCATCGTCGTCTCCACGCCGATGACCGGCTGGTACTCGTGCGTCTGCGAGCGCGGCCCCGGCATCGCCAATTTTCTCGCGCTGGCGCGCACCGTCGCCGCCGAGAAATGGCCGGCGCATCTTGTGTTCATCGCCACCGCCGGCCACGAGATCGGCCATGGCGGCATGGAGCTGTTTTTGAAGCACGGAGCGCCGGCACCGAAGGACACGCTGGCGTGGATTCATTTCGGTTCGTCGAACGCCTGCTATGCCTTCGCGGAAGGCGCGCGCACCGATCGGCCCGAGCAAGAGCGTTATCTCGTGCTGAGCAAATCCGCCGTCGCGCTGACCGACGAGGCTTTTGCAAAAGTCGAGGCCAAGCGTCTGGTGACGGAGAAGCAGGCGGTCGGTGAGCTGCGCGACGTGCATGCGGCGGGCTACGCCAATTTCCTCGGCATGGCCGGGCGCCATCGGACGTTTCATACGCCGTCGGATGATCTCGCCGCGACCGGGCCCGAGATCCTCGAGCCGGTCGCGCGCGCCTTCGTCGATGCTGCGCGAAAGATCGTCGAACGCGGCAACGCCGCGTTCCGGTAGCGTCAGTTCTGATAGTAACCGCGCGGCTGATAGTATTGCCGGGGCTGTGGCTGATAGTAGCCCTGCTGGCCGTAGCCTTGATTGTAGTACTGCTGCGGCTGCTGCTGTTGGTAGACCTGTGCGTCATAGAGCGGACGGCTGGCCGAGCGCGGCGCGGGATAGCGCGTGCCGGTGTCGCTGCCGTCGGCCGGGTAGATGTAATTGTCGTCCTGCGGCATGTAGCGGCGGGCGGGCTGCGCCGGCGGTGCGAGATTCACGGGATCGCCTGAAGTGGCGTACTGCTCTTCGGCCGGCTGCGGCGCGCGGGCCACTGCTGTGGGGTTGCGGCCGCGCGGGTTGCGGGCCAGAGCCACCTGGGCCGAGCCGGTCAGCGTCACCGTGGTGTTGAGCACGCCCTGCTGCTGCACCAGCGCATAGAGCGTCGAGGCATTCTGGCGCGACAGTCGCACGCAGCCGTGCGACGCCGGCGAGCCGAGGCGGCCGACCGAGTCGGTGCCGTGGATGGCGTGCCCGACCTTGGTGAAGAAGATCGCGTGCGGCATCGGCGCGTCGTCGAATTCCTTGGAGTAGTGATCCTCTTCCATGCGGAAGGCGCGGAAGGCGCCGCCCGGCGTTTCGCGCGAGGGGATGCCGGTCGACACCGGCCAGTGATAGCGCGCGACGCCGTCGACGGCGACGGTCATCTGCTGATTGTCCTTGTCGACGGTGATCTCGACCTTGGCCTGCGCGGTGCCCGCGCTCAAAAACATCAATGAGGAAAAAGCGATGAAAAAAGAACGCATCTGGAAACGCATTTGAGTTCTGGCCTCCGGCCTGTTCACGCTAGGCGCCGCGGCTCTCCGTCCCCCGGCGTGCAATATGCCTGCAATCCGGCTTTCGTTCCAGCGGGCTGCCCCTCCATCGTTAACGCGATGCCGGGCGTAAGCAAGGCCGCTTTGTGCCGCGTGGCTGGCGGTGGCGCTGACATTTTCGCGAGCGTGCCAAGCAGTCACAACGCCGACAATTCGTCACAAAGGCGCAACCATTCGGCCGCTTCAGGCGTTGATTGTGGCTGCCCTCGACGGGCGGCTTCCGCTGCCCTCTCCCCTTTAATTCCCTTGGGACCGAAGATGAACAAAGCCCGTATCGCCGCCGCGCAATTGCCGGCCGGTTTGCCCGTCCGCCTGCTGTTCGCAGCCACCGCCATCCTGCTCGCGCTGTTGTCGCTGCCGCAAGCCGGCCACGCCCAGGGCATCGTGCGCGGCGCCCAGGAGGGCTCCTATGAAGGCAACCGGATTGCCGGGCCTGTCGGTGGCGTCGTTGGCGGCGCGGTCGGCGCCGGTGTTGGAGGGGCCGTGGGTGCGGTGGAGGGCGTGTTCGGCATTCCGCATCACCGCCATTACCGCTGCCGCGGCTACTATGACGGCTACCATCGCTTCCACTGCTACAGGTGAGGTAGCGCCGTAGCCCGGATGGAGCGAAGCGCAATCCGGGGCCGCTGGTGCGTGAGGTGACGCTCGTCCCGGATTTCGCTGCGCTCCATCCGGGCTACGGATCTGCGGTCAGTTCTTCAGCCGGTAGCCCGTGCGGAAAATCCACCAGATCACGGCGAGGCAGATCACCAGGAACGCCGTCGTCATGCAGATGCTGACGGACACGCTGACATCCGCAATCTCGTAGAAGCTCCAGCGGAAGCCCGAGATCAGATAGACGACCGGGTTCAGCAGCGCCACGGTGCGCCAGCCTGCCGGCAGCATGTCGATGGAATAGAAGCTGCCGCCGAGGAAGGTCAGCGGCGTCACCACCAGCATCGGGATCATCTGGAGCTTTTCGAAGCCGTCGGCCCAGATGCCGATGATGAAGCCGAACAGGCTGAACGTCACTGCCGTCAGCACCAGGAAGGTCAGCATCCAGACCGGATGATGGATGTGCAGCGGCACGAACAGGCCGGCAGTGGCGAGAATGATCAGGCCGAGAATGATCGACTTCGTCGCGGCGGCGCCGACATAGCCGAGCACGATCTCGCCATAGGAAATTGGCGCTGACAGGATTTCGTAGATCGTGCCGGTGAATTTCGGAAAGTAGATGCCGAAGGAAGCGTTGGCGATGCTCTGTGTCAGCACCGAGAGCATGATCAGGCCCGGCACGATGAAGGTGCCGTAGCTGACGCCCTCGACCTGGCTGATGCGCGAGCCGATCGCGGCACCGAACACCACGAAATAGAGCGAGGTCGAGACGACAGGCGAGACGATGCTTTGCAGCAGCGTACGCCAGGTGCGCGCCATTTCGAACAGATAGATGGCGCGGATGGCGCGATGATTCATGACGTCCTCACGAGGTCGACGAAGATGTCCTCGAGCGACGATTGCGTCGTGTCGAGATCGTTGAAGCGGATGCCGGCGTTGCGGAGGTCGCTGAGCAGGCTGGTGATGCCGGTGCGCTCGCCCTTGGTGTCGTAGTCGTAGACGAGCGTCGCGCCGCCGTCGCAGACGTCGAGTTCGTAATGGCTGAGGCTGTCCGGCAGCGTCGTGACCTTGCCCTGCAGATGCAGCGTCAACCGCTTCTTGCCGAGCTTCTCCATCAACGTCGCCTTGTCCTCGACCAGCACGATCTCGCCCTTGTTGATGACGCCGATGCGGTCGGCCATCTCCTCGGCTTCCTCGATGTAATGCGTGGTCAGGATGATGGTGACGCCGGATTGCTGCAGGGTGCGCACCACCTCCCACATGCCCTTGCGCAGCTCGACGTCGACGCCGGCGGTCGGCTCGTCCAGGAACAGGATCTGCGGCTCGTGCGACAGCGCCTTCGCGATCATCACGCGGCGCTTCATGCCGCCGGAGAGCGTGATGATCTTGTTGTCCTTCTTGTCCCAGAGCGAGAGGTCCTTCAGCACCTTCTCGATATGGGCGGGGTTCTTCGGCTTGCCGAACAGGCCGCGGGAGAAGCTCACCGTCGCCCACACGCTCTCGAAGGCGTCGGTGTGCAATTCCTGGGGCACGAGGCCGATCAGCGAGCGGGCCTTGCGGTACGAGGTCTGGATGTTCTCGCCGCCGACGAGGACCGTGCCTTCGCTTGGGTTGGCGATGCCGCAGATGATCGAGATCAGCGTGGTCTTGCCGGCGCCGTTGGGGCCGAGCAGCGCGAAAATCTCGCCGCGCTTGATGTCGAGATTGACGTTCTTGAGCGCCTTGAAGCCGGACCCATAGGTCTTCGACAAATTGGCGACGGAAATGATGGAGGACATGATGGCCGCAGGGCTGAAAGGTAAAGACTGGGGAGGGGAGGCTGGAACCGTCCGGGAGGAGGTCAGCGGAGCCCTGAAATAGGAATGCACTTGCCCGGCCGCAATTGGCCGGAGAAAAATGGTCTCAAAACAGTCCCTTCGGTGGCAGGTTCCGGGCAAGTGTTGCGCGAGGGTCACGGCTTGTGGCTAAGATTGCCGCTCACGCGCCTCTTTGTTGCGTCTGCGAGCAGGCCGTGGCTACGATTCCGGCCAATCGCAAAGCGTATCGTCCCCAGGGAAAACATCGAGATGAGACCGAACGGCCGTCACACCGCCGGCGCCAGCCAGTTGCCCGCCCTCCGTGTGTGGGCGATCTGCCTGCTCCTGCTGTCAGCTGTTGCCATTAGCCCGTCCACCGCCAGGGCGGCGCCGAGCCAGTCCGCGGCCGCGACCACCCATGTCTACCTGCTCCGCGGCGTGCTCAACATCTTCTCGCTCGGGCTCGATACGATCGGCTCCCGCCTCCAGGCGCAGGGCGTCCAGGTGACCGTCGCGAACTTCGTGTCCTGGTCCTCGCTCGCTGATGAGGCCGCGGCCAACTACAGGGCCGGTCGGGTCAAGACCATTGTCCTGGTCGGCCATTCCTCCGGCGCGACCGCGCTGCCCGACATGATCGCCAAGCTCAACCAGCTCGGCGTGCCCGTGAAGCTAGCGATCGGCCTCGATTCCGTATTCAAGACCAGGCTGTCGACCGGCGCCGAACGCTACATCAACATCTATATCGGCGACGGTCCCGGCGAGCCTGTGCGCGCTGCGGCTGGTCTCCGCGGCAAGCTCGACAATGTCGACGTCCGCGGCACCGGCGTCGGCCACATCTCGATCGACAAGAACGAGGCGATCCAGCGCCGCGTCATCGGCGAGATCGACGCCGCCATCTTGCGCTCGCGCGCCCCGGCAGGTCCGGTCGCCGAACCCGGCGCACCCAGGGCCCCGCGGCAGGCACGCTCCGCGGCGGCAACGGCGCCGGCCAGGAACTGAGGGCGCGTCGCGCCCGCAGCACCGCGTGATGCCGCCTAAGCGGCGGTCACGCGGACCGGGATGCTCTCCAGTCCGCGCAGGGAATTGTTGAGCCTGCGTTTCGGCTCTGCCGTGAGCTCGATGGTCTTCACGCGCCTTGCAAGCTCGCCGAAGATCAATTCGCCTTCCAGACGTGCAATCATCTGGCCGACACAGGCGTGAATGCCGGCGCCGAAGCCGACATGTCCGGTCGCACTCCGTTCGACATCGAAGCGGTCGGGTTTGTCCCAGCGCGCCGGATCGCGGTTGGCGGAGGCCATGAACAGCAGCACCTTGCGGTGCGCGGGGATCACGCCGTCGCCGATCTCGACGTCGCGCGAGGTGGTGCGAAAGAACGTCTGCACCGGTGAGTCGTAGCGTAACCCCTCCTCGAAGGCGTTGCGCGCCAGTTCCGGCTTGTGGTGCAGCTTGCGATATTCATCCGGATGCGTGGCGAGTGCCAGCAGGGTATTCCCGATGCCATTGACGGTGGTGTCGATCCCGGCGGTGAGGAACGGCCGCACCAGGTGCGTTGCTTCGTGCTCGGTGATCTCGCCGTCGTCGGCCGCCTGGTAGATCATCATGCCCAGCCCGTCGGGCTGCAACGCGTCCCGGGCGCAGCATTCCATGATCCAGCTCTGAGCGGCGAGGCCCGCCTTGCGCGATGCGGCCAGCATTACGTTCTCCGGGCCAAAGCTGTCGAACACGAACGTGCTCCAGGCCAGCAGCTTCTCGCGGCCGTCAGGCCGGATGCCGATCGCATCCGGAAACACTTTCATGGGATAGGCCTCCGCAAGATCGGCCACGGCATCGAAGGTGCCCTTGTCGATCAGCTCCGAGACCTTCTTCTCCGCTTCTAGCTGAAACGTCTCGCGCAGCTTCCTTGCGACGCCCGGTGACAGGGTGCGGCCGAGGACGCGGCGGCCCTTGTCATGATCGGGAGGATCGATCTGGAGTGTCAGCGGTTTCGGCAGGGCAGGATTCATCCCGTGAAGCCCGACACCCTCGCCGCTGATGAACGTCTTCCAGTCCTTCAGGGCCGGCTCGACTTCGGCATAGCCTGCCATGGCCCACACGCCATACCGCTCCAGCGCGAACGCAGGCCCGAGCGCGCGCAGCGCTTCATAGGCGGGATAGGGGTCCATCAGGAAGTCAGGCGCGAACGGGTCGATCGGACTGGATGCAATGCCGCTCATGGTCAGCTCCCGGCCGTTATTGCGTGGTCAGCGGACACTTGCCTTCGCTCTCCGCGCGGAATGCGTCCTCGCCCTTGATCGTGGCGACGACCTTCAGCAGGTCCCAGGCCGAATTCGACTCCTCGGGCGCCTTGACCTGGAGCAAATAGAGCGGGTGGATCTTGCGTCCGTCCTGGCGGATGTAGCCCTTGCCGAACAGCGGATCGTCCGTCGGCATCTCCTTCATCGCGGTGACGACGGCCTTGCCGTCCTTGGCGCCGCCGACCTTGTCGACCGCCTTGAGGTAGTGAATGACCGAGGCATAGACGCCGGCCTGCATGTCGTTGGGATAAGCCTTCGAGGGAATGCGCTCGGCGAAGCGTTTGGCGAAAGCCCGCGTGCCGTCGTTCAGATCCCAGTAGAACGGGTTCATGATCTGCGCGCTCTGCGCAAACTTCAGTCCGAGTGAGGGAAGGCCGTTCATCCCCAGGATCAATCCGACCAGCTTGTGGTCCTTGGTCAGCCCGAACTCGGCGGCCTGCTTCATCGAGGTGATGGTATCGTCGCCGGCATTGGCGAAGCCGACGACGTTCGCGCCCGAAGCCTGGGCCTGGAGCAGGAAGGAGGCGTAGTCAGCCGTTCCCAGCGGATGCCGCACGCTGCCGAGCACCTCGCCGCCGGACGCTTTCACGGCCTCCGCGGCCTGCTTCTCCAGATCGTGACCGAACGCGTAGTCGGCGGTGATGAAGAACCACTTCTTGCCGCCCTGCTGCACGATCGCCTTGCCGAGGCCGCGCCCGTAGGCATAGGTGTCGTAGGTCCAGTGCACGGTGTTGGGCGTGCATTTTTCGCCGGTCAACAGAACCGTGCCAGCGCCCGATCCGACGAAGACCTTGTTCTTCTCGGCGCTCATGCCGGCGACAGCGAGCGCGATCGACGAGTTGGGGATGTCGAAGATCGCGTCGACGCCGTCATTCTCGTACCAGCGTCTGGCGATGCCGATCCCGATGTCGGTCTTGTTCTGATGGTCGGCCGCGACGACCTCGACAGGCTTGCCGGCGGCCTTGCCGCCATAATCCTCGACCGCCATTTTTGCGGCGACGACCGAGCCGATCCCCTGATAGCTCGCGAACGGACCGGATTGGTCGTTCAGGATGCCGATCTTCACGGCATCCTGGGCAAAGCCCGGCGCGGCAACCAGCATCGAGGCCAAAATGCACAATTTGTGCAGGAATTTGCTGTTCATTGTGTCCCTCCCATGCGCGGTCTTGGTGCCGCTAAATAATAGTTATATTTTATAGCTATTTTTGAGAGTGTCAATTCGGCTTTGGCCGCCGCGGATTGAGGATCATGAGTTCGAAAACCGTAAGACCCGGGTTGAAGTCCGATCAGCAGCCGGAGAAATCGCTGGACCTGCGCGCGCTCCGGCGGACGCCCGGCTTCATGCTGCGCCTCGCGCAGTTGAAGTTTTTCGAAGGCTTTTACGAGGAGTTCGCCGCGTTGGGCCTGACGCCGGCGACCTATGCGATCTTCGCCGTCATTCGTGACAATCCCGGCGTGCCGCCGAGCAGCCTCGCCAGCCTGCTTCGGCTGCGCCTGCCGAACCTGATCAAGATCCTGAACGAGCTCGAATCGTCCGGCTTCATCAAGCGCAACCGCTCGAAGGCGGATCGTCGCGCCGTCGAGCTGATGCTGACGCCGAAGGGCGCAAAGCTCATTGCCGAGGGGGCAAGGCTGACAGAGCCCTATAACGAAAAGATGCTGGTCCCGCTCAGCGCGGCCGAGCAGCGCACGCTGCTGGAATTGCTGAACCGGCTCCTGCCGCTCTAGGGTCGGGCTCTATCGCTTCCTGACCAGCTTCAGGGGACGACCGGTCTTCTGAATGCGGGGCTTGATCGCAGCGCTCTGTGCGTCGGGCGGGTTCAGGAAGCGCGCGAGCATCGTTCTCAGATGCTCTACGCTCTGCTTGATATCCAGCTTCGGATTGCGGATCGGCATGGCGCGGGATCCGTCGACGAGGGCGATCAGGATGTTTGCCGTCGCGTCCGGATCTAACCCAGGATCCACCCGTCCCTGCTGCTGCGCGCGGCGCAGGAAGTCGCTCCACATGCGGCGGACCGCCGCGGTGTGGCGTTCGATGATCGCAGCGAATTCAGGATTGCGGGCGGCCTCCGCGAGACCATCCAGATTGAGGATCTGGGCGGGACGAAACCGCAGGCTGGTTTCCTCGATATCGACGAGCAGTGCCTCGATCACGTCGGTGGCCGCGAGAATCTTTTCAAACCGCTCGGCCGACCGCGCGAGACCGAGGTCGATCATCGCCTCGATGATCGCCTCCTTGCTCGCGAAGTAGTGATAGAGGTGGCCCGGACTGATGCCGGCTTCGGTACAGATATCTGTCGTGCTGGCGCCGCGGAAGCCGTCCCGGATGAAGCAGCGGATCGCCGCGCCGAGGATTTCCCCGCGCTTCTGCTCATGCTTAACGGGGTCGACTTTCCTCAAACCGGACATCTCCACTCACACTCGCCCCGTTTAGCACGACGGTTCGCCACGAGAAAATCAAAATTAGAGAGTTCCATCTATTTATGTTGACGGATGTTGCGAGGCGTGAGAAGTGATTATTAGAGCGATCTCTCTAATAAACTGCCGATGCGGGAATGGGACCATGCGCTTTCCACGGACGGCCCTGATGGGTGCCGCGCTTGCGCTCGGAGGGTGTGCGACCGCGCCGCTCGAACAGGCCGGCTCGCTCAGGAGCTACGACCGGATGTCGGAAGCGAACGGGCTGGTGACGCGATCGAAAATCCGCGTGAACAAGCAGGATGTCCTGGCGGCGAAGACGATCCGGATCGCATCGACCGTCTTTCCCGCGCGCACGGATGTCGTCTTGAACGAAAAGGAACGTCGCCTGGTTGCGAACGCCATCAGCCGCGAGCTGTGTCTCCGCTTGAGCGAGCGCTTCCGTATCGTCTCATCCGATGACGATGCCGATCTCACGGTGCAGGCGACCGTGACACATGCCGCGCCGACCAGCCCGACCGCCTCCGGCGCATCGAAGGCCCTGTCGATTGCCAAGACCGTTGCGCTGCCCGGCGTGCCTGTACCGGTGCCGAGGCTTCCGGTCGGGCTCGGCAGCCTGTCGGTCGAGGCGGAGGCGCGCGATTTTGCAGGATTTCAGAAGGCGGCCATGGTCTGGGCGCGCGGCGCCAACTCGATTACCAACTCTCCGCGGGTCGCCAATGAGGGCGATGCCTACGATCTCGCCGCCGATTTCGGCACGGACTTCGCAAAACTGGTTACGACCGGAGAATCGCCGTTCGGCGGCATCCCTGCGCTGCCGCCGATGGACAGCATTCCCGTGCGCCTCGGCGGTGCACCCAAATACGTCGCCTGCGAAGCGTTCGGACGGTTTCCCGGCATCACCGGCATCGCGGGGCAGGGGCTCGGCCTGCCGCCGGCCTGGACCGATTCCGGCGCCAAGGAGAGCCCGGCCAACAATCCGGCCCCGCCGCCTGTGCCCGGAGCGAATTCAGATCAGGCGCTGACACAGTGATGCGGCCGCGCGCCCCGCAACATCCGAGCCCGACATATTGGTAGCCGATCAGAGTCAATGACATGCTGACATCCGGAATAACTCGCCTTTCCCAACGCGCTTTGCGCCAAAGCGCAGCACGCGACGATGCGCGCGCGAGCAGCGTTCCCCTGTTCACGGCCGATGAGGCGTGGAGCCGGACGAATGCAGATCGGCGTGCAGTCGACGAGAGGGATGACCAGGACTCGATGCTCGAGCCCGGCTTCTGGATGACGGCCCTGGTCGCGTTCCTGCCCACGGTCGCCGGCTGCCTCTATCTCGTCCTGACCCAGGGATGAGGCGCGCAGCGAGCGCGGCACTGGGGACAAGCGATGCATTCACGATATGAGTTGGCGTGCGGCCAGCGAAGGTCCGTCTTCGGCCGCCGCAGTTCTCTGGCGGCCTTGTCCGCCATCTTGACGCTGCTGCTGGCGGGATGCGCGTCGAGCGGGAATTTGCCTCCTGTCTATCATCCTCCGCGTCCGCCTGGTGCCAAGGCGGTGCAGGAGGGCGTCAGGAAGGCAGCCGCCGAAGTCAAGCTGACCGGGGGACTCGAGACATCCGCCGTCCGCCCTACTGACCACGGGCCGGGGGCGTATTTCGTCTGCCTGAGGCAGGGCGCTGGTCCGTCTGACAGACACCCCGCCTATTCGGTCTTTTTCGACGATGACGCCTACAAGGGAGTCCAGAGCTCGGTGATCCTTGATACCTGCGAAGCCCAGCCATGGATTCCCTTCAATTGATGCCGGGGATGTAAGGGGCAGGATGAGAACCTCGACCGACGGGCGTCACGGGCCCGGTTCCGTGCCCCAAAATCCACCCAATCGGTGGTCACTAAGCCCGCGGAGGAGGCCTTTGCCTCCCATGGTGGGACTGCTGGACGGATGATCGATTTGAGGCGGCTAGTCGTGCTGGCAGCGGTTGCGCTGCTCGCCCTAGGCACCGGCATGGCCGCTGCCTCACCTGCGAAGCCGAAGCGCCCCGCGGTCACGACCGCTGCGCCGCCGCCTCCCGCTCCGCCGGTCGAGCCGCTGCCGCCGCCAAAGATCTACCTGTTCCGCGGCGCCATGGGGCCGATCTTCTCGACCGGCATGGACCGGCTCAGCGAAAAGCTGACGAAGGCCGGCTTCTCGGCCGACGTCTATGAATTCACCATCTGCCGATGGATCGGCGATCGTGTCATCTCCAGCTACAAGGAGAGCCCGGCGCCGATCGTGCTGATCGGCCACTCCATGGGCGGGCTGTGCTCGGTCGTGATCTCCGAGATGGCGGCCAAGGAGAACATCCGGATCAGCCTCGTCATCGCCATCGATTCCGCGCATGCGACCGGCGACGTGCCGCTCAATGTCGAGCGCTTCATCAACATCTTCCTCTCCGACAGCGTGCTCGGCGGCGGCGACGTCGTGGCCGTGCCCGGCTATCGGGGCCATTACGCGAGCTACGACCTCAAGGAGAACAGCCGCGTCTCGCACATCAACATCGAGAAGTCGGACGACATCCATCGCCAGATCATCGAGATGGTGACGCAGCTGCCACGCATCCCCGCGCAGAGCCAGGCCGATGCGGTACCGTTGCGCTATCTCGTGCCGCCGAACACGCCGGTGGAATTGTGGGACAGCGGCGTGCGGGTGCCGGTGCGCGCGGGCGACACCATGGAGAGCATCGCCGCCGCCCGCCGCGTGCCGCTGTGGACGCTGGCGCAGAGCAATTCGCTGGCGGAGAACGCGACCCTCACCCCCGGCCAGTCCATCATCGTCCCGCGCCATCTGACGCCGCCCGAGCCTGTGGCCGCGATGGCGGCGCCGGCGCCTCCGCCGCAAGGGCGGAAGTAGTTGATCCACAACTCGTCATGGCCGGGACAAGCCCGGCCATGACGTCGGGTAGCGATTACACGTTCGTCCCGTGGATCGCGTCGATAACGGCGTCCGTGACTTCCTTCGTCGTCGCCTTGCCGCCGACATCGGGCGTCAGCACGCCGGCCGCGCAGACGCGCTCGACCGCCGACATCAGCCGTATTGCCGCGTCCTTCTCGCCGAGATGCTCCAGCATCTGGGCACCGGTCCAGAAGGTCGCGACCGGGTTGGCGATGCCCTTGCCGGTGATGTCGAACGCAGAGCCGTGGATCGGCTCGAACATCGAGGGGAAGCGGCGCTGCGGGTCGATGTTGCCGGTCGGCGCGACGCCGAGGCTGCCGGCGAGTGCGCCGGCAAGATCGGAGAGGATGTCGGCGTGGAGGTTGGTCGCAACGATCGTGTCGAGGCTCTTCGGATGCAGCGTCATGCGCACCGTCATGGCGTCGACCAGCATCTTGTCCCAGGTCACATCGGGGAATTCGGTCGCGACTTCGGCTGCGATCTCGTCCCACATCACCATGCCATGGCGCTGCGCGTTCGACTTGGTCACCACGGTCAGGAATTTGCGCGGCCGCGACTGCGCGAGCTGGAAGGCGTAGCGCATGATGCGGGTGACGCCGACGCGGGTGAACACCGCGACCTCGGTGCCGACCTCTTCCGGCAGGCCCTTGTGGGCACGGCCGCCCATGCCGGCATATTCGCCTTCCGAGTTCTCGCGCACGATCACCCAGTCGAGATCGCCAATGCCGACATTGCGCAACGGCGAGGCGACGCCGGGCAGGATCTTGGTCGGCCGCACATTGGCGTATTGATCAAAGCCCTGGCAGATCGGCAGGCGCAGGCCCCACAGCGTGATGTGATCGGGCACGTCGGGCGCACCGACTGCGCCGAAATAGATCGCGTCGAACTTCTTCAATTCGGTGAGCCCGTCGGCCGGCATCATCACGCCGTGCTTCTTGTAATAGTCCGAGCCCCAGTCGAACGTCTTGACGTTGAAGGCGAGGTCGCCGCTGCGTTTTGCCAGAGCCTCCAGCACGCGGACGCCGGCCGAGATGACCTCGGGGCCGATGCCGTCGGCCGGAATTGCTGCGATCGAATGAGTGCGCATGAAGATGCTCCGTTTGAGATGTCAGTGGGATTGCGGGACGGGTTCGACGGGCGCGGTCTGCGCGCGCGACAATAGCAGGGTCAGGACCGCCGAGAGAACGAGCAGGCCGCTGACGAAATAGAGTCCGCCGACAAAACTGCCGGTCTGGTCCTTGATCCAGCCGATCATGGCCGGACCAACGAAGCCGCCGAGATTGCCGATCGAGTTGATGGTGGCGATCCCGGCCGCGGCCGCGGGGCCGGACAGGAACAGCGTCGGCATGCTCCACAGTGGCGGCTTGGCCGAAGAGATGCCGATGTTCACCAGCGTCAGCGCGACCAGCACAGCGACGACGCCGGTCGCAAGGCCGGCATAGGCGAGCCCCACGGCCGCGAGCAGGCAGGCGAGCACGACGTGCCAGGTGCGCTCGCCGGTGCGGTCCGAATGCCGCGCCCACAGCACCATGGCGACGACGGCGGCGGTTGCCGGCAGTGCATTGAGGAAGCCGACCTGGAGCGTGGACAGGCCGAACTGCTTGATGATCTGCGGCGCCCAGACGCCGAGCGTGTAGAGGCCTGCCGAGGTGCCGAAATAGATGAGCGCGAGCGCCAGCACGCGCGGATCGGCGAGCCCGCGCCAGATGCTGTGGCTCGCGGTCGCGGCCTTGCTCGTGGTTTCCGCATTCATGACGTCGACCAGCCATCGCCGCTCGTCGTCCGCGAGCCATTTTGCCTTTTCCGGGCGGTCGGTGAGGAATGCCAGCACAACGAAGCCAAGCAGCACGGCCGGCAGTGCCTCCAGCACGAACAGCCATTGCCAGCCCTTGAAGCCGAACAGGCCATCCATTTCCAGCAGCGCGCCGGAGACGGGCGATCCGAGTACGGTCGACAGCGGCGCCGCCGCCATGAACAGCGCGGTCACCGCGGCGCGCTGGCGCGCCGGGAACCAGTAGGAGAGATAGAGGATGATGCCGGGGAAGAAGCCGGCTTCGGCGACGCCGAGCAGGAAGCGCAGCACATAGAAGCTGGTCGGGCCCTGCACGAACGCCATCGCGGCCGACACGAGGCCCCAGGTGATCATCACCCGCGCGATCCAGATCCGCGCGCCGACCTTGTGCAGGATGATGTTGGAGGGCACCTCGAACAGGAAATAGCCCCAGAAGAAGATGCCGGCGCCGAAACCGTAGACGGTGGGCGACAGGCCGATGTCCTTGTTCATCGTCAGCGAGGCAAAGCCGATATTGACGCGGTCGATGAAGGCCACGAAGTACAGCAGCATGATGAAGGGAACGATGCGCCAAGTGATCTTGCGCAGCACGCGCGTCTGAATCTCGCTCGCCACCCTGGCCTCCTCGAGTTCCGGCTTGTTGTTGTATCGGCGGACCCTGAGGTCCACGCCGGCAACGAGCCTAGGCGGGGGAAGGAGGCATACTCAATTGGCGCTGGTTTATACAAAAAAATGATATAATCCTCGCCTGGCGAGACGAGAGGACCTTGGATGGAATTGCATCAGTTGCGATGCTTCGTGGCGGCGGCCGAGCAGCTGCATTTCGGCCATGCGGCGCAGCAGCTCCAGATGCTGCCCTCCGCGCTCGGCCGGCAGATCAGGCTGCTGGAAGAAGATCTGGGAACGCGGCTGTTCGCACGGACCACGCGCGCGGTGTCGCTGACGGAAGACGGTTCGACGCTGCTGCGCGATGCCCGCGCCATCCTCGCCAAGGTCGAGGCGGTCGAGAATAATCTGCGCAACCGCTCGCGCGCGGGCGCCGCGCGGCGGCTGCGGGTCGGCGCCATCGACAGCGCGGCGGCGGGATTGCTGCCGCCGCTCTTGCGCGATTTCCGCGACAAGCATCCCGAGATCGCGGTGCAGCTGCTCGAAGACAAGACCGTCCGGCTGCTGCCGAAGATTTTGACCGGTGCGCTCGATCTCGCCTTCGTCCGCCCGCCCGACAGTGCGGACAAGCGGCTCGAATTCCGCGATCTGCTCCAGGAGACCGCGATCGTCGCGTTTCCGCAGCGCCACCCGCTCGCCGAGCGCAAGTCGATCACGCTGGCGCAGATCGCCGACGAGGCGATGCTGGTGCCGGACCGCCGCTCGCGGCCGCACAGCCATGACCTCACCATCAAGCTGTTCGAGCAGGCCGGGCTGACGCCGCGCATCGTGCAGGTCGCCGACGAGAAGCAGACCATCATCCATCTGGTGGCAACGAAGCTCGGTGTTGCGATCGTGCCGCGCTGGACCACGCGGATGGCGGTGACGGGCGTGCGCTTCGTGCCGCTGCGGCCGAAGCAGAGCGGCCCCATCGGCCGGCTGCCGCTTGCCGCCGCATGGCTGCGCGGTTCGCGCGACCCGGCCCGCGATGCCATGCTGGCGGTGCTGGAGGCGCGCCTGCGCAGCTATGCGCGGGAGGCGTGAGCGGCTATGACATGGGCCTGGCGAGAAGGCGGGATGCGATGACTGGACAGAAAGCTTCGAACGAATTGCGGGTTGCCATCGCAGGCCTGGGCTCGATCGGCACCAAGATCGCGTCGGCGCTCGATCAGGGTATCGAGGGGCTGACGCTGTCCGCTGTCGCCGTGCGTGATCCCGCCAAGCATCAGGCGTTTCTGGGCGGCCTGCGTCGTGCGCCATCCGTGCTGCCGATCGATCAGCTCGGTGACGCCGCGGATATCGTGGTCGAATGCGCGCCGAGCAGCCAGTTGCGCGCGATCGTCGAGCCCGCGGTGAAGCGCGGCAGGGCCGCGGTCGTCGTCAGCGTCGGCGGGCTGCTCGACAATTTCGATCTCGTCGATCTTGCCCGCGCCAATGGCGGCCGCATCATCGTGCCGACCGGCGCGCTGATCGGGCTGGACGCCGTCAACGCCGCCGCAATCGGCACCATTCATTCGGTGAAGATGGTGACGCGCAAGCCGATCGACGGTCTGAAGGGCGCGCCCTTCATCGTCGACAACAACATCGATATCGACAATCTGCGCGAGCCGCTCAAACTGTTCGAGGGCACCGCGCGCGAGGCCGCAAAGGGCTTTCCGGCCAATCTCAATGTCGCGGTCGCGCTGTCGCTCGCGGGCGTCGGACCCGACCGCACCTCCGTGCAGATCTGGGCCGATCCGACCGTGACGCGCAACGTTCACCGCATCGAGGTCGAGGCGGATTCGGCGCGCTTCTCGATGTCGATCGAGAACATCCCGTCGGAGAATCCCAAGACGGGCCTGATCACGGCGCTCTCCGTGATCGCGCTGCTACGCAAGCAGCGCGCCACGCTCTGTGTCGGGACGTAACCTCTACGCGCCCGTGACGCGCCAGATCACGTTGCCGACGTCGTCGGCCATCAGCAGCGACTTCTTGTCGGGTCCGATCACGACGCCAACCGGACGGCCGTAGGATTCCTTCTCGTCCGGGGACAGGAAGCCCGACAGGATGTCGCGACCGGGGCCGGAGGGCTTGCCGTTCTCGAACGGGATGAACACCAGTTTGTAGCCCGAGAGAGTGCTGCGATTCCACGAGCCGTGCTGGCCGATCACCATGCCGTCGGGGAAGCCGGGCAGGGTCCCTGCGGGCATCCAGCACAGGCCGAGCGAAGCGGTGTGGCCGCCGAGTGCGTAGTCCGGTTGAAGCGCCTTGGCGACCATCGCGGGATCCTGCGGCACGCGATCGTCGACCGTCTTGCCCCAGTAGCAATAGGGCCAGCCGTAGAAGCCGCCGTCGCGCACCGAGGTGAGATAATCCGGCGGCGTCTCGTCGCCGAGCCCGTCGCGCTCGTTGACGACGGTCCAGAGCACGTTCGTATTGGGCTCCCAGGCAAGACCAACAGGATTGCGCAGGCCCGCACCAAAAATGCGATGCGTGCCGGCGGCGAGATCGAGCTCATAGACCGCGGCGCGGCCTTCCTCGACCTCCATGCCCATCTCGGCGATGTTACTGAGCGAGCCGACACCGGCATAGAGCTTCTTGCCGTCGGGACTTGCAAGCAGGCTGCGCGTCCAGTGGCCGCTCGGCTTGAACGTCGTGAGCCGCTTGCCCGGTGCGGTGATGCGGTCGGCATTGGCGACATAGGGGAAGGCCATCACGCCGTCGGTGTTGCCGACATAGAATGTGTTGCCGACCAGCGCCATGCCGAAGGGCTGGCTGAGGTTCTCCATGAAGGCGCCGCGCACTTCGGCGACGCCGTCGCCGTCCTTGTCGCGCAGCAGCGTGATGCGGTTGGCGCTGACGCCGAGCGCTGCGGCGCGCCGCATCGTCGCCTGCATCGCATAGTGAAACACCGACCTCGGCGCGCCCGCGATCTGCGTCGCCTCCGCGATCAGCACGTCACCATTCGGCAGCACCTCGATCCAGCGCGGATGGTCGAGCCCGGCCGCGAACGCATTGACCTTGAGCCCGGGGGCGACCGTCGGCTTGTGGCCCTCGCTCCAGCCCCTGGCCGTCGGCATCTTCAAGGTCGGCAGCGCCCCCTGCGGCTTCGCTTCGGGGATCGCCGGCGCCTGGCCCCAGGCCGGCGCGGGCGCGGTCCCCGACAGCCGCCGCCATTGCAGCGCGGCACCGCCGATCAGCGCGACGAACTGCGCGAAGATGCTGGAAAAGGTCATGGAAATCCCCTGTTGAACGTACGGCACAGTCCAACGACGGATCGCCCAAAGCCCCGCGCGGGCTCAGACCTTATCGTCGACCTCTCCAGATCCACGATGGGATGTCGTCGTGCCTTTTTGCGCGCGCATCCAACTGGGTAGCGGCAAAAAGGTCAACCGTTACGGAACTCGATCAGCGCCTATTCCCGAGGAATGGCAGCCGACCAAATTTGCATGGAGAGGAAAGTCAGCGGCCGATGTGCCGGTCCAGCCGCCGGCGCGAGCCTCTGCTGCTACGCTAGGCACGCCCAAAGAACTGACTGATTTTCGGTGCCATTGCCCGCCGCGCGCCGTTACGACATCTCCAGGCATGCAACTGTTTAACCATCCGTTAACCATAGCTATTCATGATACTGCCCGTGTATGTGTGTTCGCGACGAGCTTGAACTGCATGGCGCAGCGTAGTTCCAGAGCGCCAGTTGGAGGGGATGAGGGCATCTTGAGCTTTCCCTCACCGCTGGCACCAGATAAGGGAGCAACAGCTCTCGATCTGGTATATCAAGCGGCCGATGTCTTCCGCGATATGGAGAAGCACGCCCGCGAGACCGAAGCCCGTGCCCAATCACTTTGCACGAGCGCCATAGAAAGATTGCGGCTGGCCGAAGGGCGAGCGGAGGCCGCCGAGCGGGCACAGCGTGAACTCACCGTAACCACCGAACGTAAGCTGCAAGATGCTTGCCGAGCGCTGGAGCTGGCCCAGTGCTGCATTGAAGCTCAGAAGGATAAGTTGACGGCCGTAGAGCTTCGCGCCGAAGTTGCGGAAGCCGAAGCGCGACAAGCCAAGGAAGCGCTCGCGCTCGTTGAAGAGGCCATTCGCAAGCGTCTGCTTTGCGCAAATCCGCATGCCGATGGCAGGTTGGCAGCGGTAGCCTGATCAATTGCGACTGCAATGGCTCACTGGGGGCTACCGCGCGGACCGGCGCGGCACGGGCGAACTACCCCTGCTGCGAGCCTGGCGGTAGCCACCTCCTTTAGCATTTGAAATCGGGTGGGATTGGGTTCGACCCAAACAGGGGCTGGTGCGGCCTGAGAGGCTCATTTGACTTGCGGGACAAGACGCCGCGTGACCCGCGCGCCAATCCAAATGACAGAGCCAAACGATAACGAACTATTAACCATGTTGAGCTATCTGGAGAATTGGGCATTCGGGGCGCGTGTGCTGGCTTGCGGGCCAGCCGGTAGCGTAGGCGTGGACCCATGGCCCTTGACCCGGAAGAACTCGTCACCCTGACAGATCACGGCTCGATGAAACTGCGCGCGGCAGTATCGCGCGCGATGACGTTGCCACCCAAGGAACGCAAGCGGACGACAATCGTCCGCGAGGGTGAGCCGGCGATCCTGCATTTCGAGCAGATCAAAAACCTTGCGGCGCGGTGGAACGAACGGCTCGCGCCAATCGACTGACTAGTTTCGCTGCGCTGGTGTCAATCGGGCCACGAGCCCCCAAAGAGGCGGCCCGTGCACGGCCTCGTCGACCCTCGGTAAGCATGAGTTTGATGCCGGTCGCCGCATGCGGATTACCGTTCGTTGCGACCTGCGTCCGCGAGCGCTGCCGAGATCTCTCGCAATGAGCGCCGACCGCCCTTTAGCGGCACCCGCGCGACGCTTGGCTTCCGCTGCCCCGTTAAGATTTCATTAACCCTACGAGAGCAAGTCTTTTGGCTGGGGCCGGGCGGATCATTCGCAAGGAAAATCCCATGCCAAATCTGGAAGAGGCAATTCGCGAGCGCGCCTACCACCTCTGGGTCGCCGATGGGCAACCCGACGGAAAGGCGGAAGTCCATTGGAAGCATGCTCAATACGAAATTCTCGAAGCGTCAGTCGCAAACCCTGCTGTGGCTGACATCGCATTGACAAAACCCGCCAGAAGGGTGCGATCCCCGAAAAAGCAAAACTCGCGCTGACGGGTCCAGCGCGAGGACGTGCGCCATTCGCAATTCGGTCGGCGGGCTGCCGGTCGTCGTTAGAAATGACATCCAACGATGCGGGAATTGGCAGCCTCGCTAACCCAAATTTCTTCGAGAGGAACAGACAACAACACCTAGACTATTCGTCGGGTCGGCAGTTCAATTGGCATTGGTTGATCGAGTCGGTTTCTCGCACCATCCAGCGCCGAGAGCGACGAGCGCCGACGTGACCAGAGCCGATGGCAACCAGTGTCCGACGGGACCAGCGTCCATAAGGCCAGCGTCAAGGAGGCCAGGGTCCAGAAGGCCAGCGTAGAGCGAGCATCAACCCTGCAAGCAGCCCGCCAAGTCTGCTCGCAGCCCAACTTGGCAAGACACGGCAAGGCCTTTGCCAGCGAAGAGCCTTTGAGGCTTTTGGGACCATCGGTTACTCCGATGGTCCCTTTTCATTGTGGTGCCATTGGCGCGAGACATCGGGCGGCTGTTGCTTCCGCGTTCACCATGCAATCGAGCGAGGAACGCTATTTGATCGTCGCGTGCACAGTGATTACCGACGTGCCAGAAGCTGTCGGTCCCTGACCCGTCGCTTTGATGGCAAAGGTATCGCTACCCTTATATTTGGCCTTCGCCTTGTATTCGAACGTAGACAGGTTGAGCCTTTTCAGCTTGCCGTGTGACGGCTTTTGAGAGATGTCCGAGCCACTCACCGTGCCGCGTATCTTGATTGGAATTGGCAACTTCCTCCGGACGTGAGGTCAATGTCGGCCGTCGAGTTCTCGCCCCAATCCGCTAGTGTGCCTGAGATTGAGCATTCAGAAACGGCCGCCGCCCGAGATACAGACAGTAGGCTTGGACAGCTAGCGATGAGCGCCAACGCGGCGACCTTTGACAACTGCATAATCGGCTTCTCCGTAGCGTTGTCAGTTTACGGACATCACTCCTCTGGCACCCCGGCTAGGGCTAGGCGCATGCCCTCGCAGACCCGCTCTCGTCCTGCGAGATATTTCGTATCGTCGCTTGCTTGGCTGACAAGCAAGCGACTGATGGTAAAGCTTGGATCGAGCGCAAGTCCGACACTAGCAGTAACTTCGTGCAGAGAAAGCGGAACGCAGCGACCGCGCCTTCAGGACGCTCACCGCGGCGATAGGAACGGAATGATCATCGGCACGCGGCGGCAATAAGCGCCGTAGGCGTCTTCGCCGAGTTCCTTGGACAGAAACACCTCTTCCATCCGGCCCTTCTGCCACATGCCGAGCGAGATCAGGATGGCGCCGAGGATCGTCGTTACGAGGCCGATCGCGATGCCGGTGACGAGCATGCCTGCAATCAGTCCCGTGTAGATCGGGTGACGCACGATGCCGTAGGGGCCAGTGTCGATAACGCGGTGGTCCTCCTTGTGGGTGATGGTGTTGGACCAGAATTTTCCGAGATGCAGCCGGCCCCACCAGGCGAAGGCGATGCCGGCGGCCGAGAGGACCGCGGCGATGTAGATGCCGGTGTTGCCGAGCACCCAGAGCGGCTTCCAGCCCAGGACCTGTGCAACCCACGGCGTGTACAGGATTCCGCCGACCAGGATCGGCAGGCGATAGCGCTGCGACTCCAGCGTCATGACCTGCTTCTGGGTGCGGCCCTGCCAGAACGAGGCGCCGACCCAGCTGGCGAGAAAGGCGAGCCAGATCAAGGCCAGGAGTTCGGTCGGCCAGGTCGTGGTCCAGCCACCCCAGGCCACGGAGAGAAGCTTGCTGAAATCGAAGGACATGAAGGTTCTTTGCGTTTGGGCGGAGGCCTTAGCTCGCGCGCGAGGAAAGCGCGTGATGCTCGATGGCGCCGGAGGGCCGCTGGCCGTTGCGGGCGAGCAGATGGGTGATGGTTTCGCGCAAGACCGGTTCGATCGGGCGCGGCGCGTAGCCGAGCTCGGTGCGCGCCTTGCCGATCGAGAGGTCGCTCGCGGCAAGCGCGATGCGCACGCCCTCGGCGGTGCCGTTGGGCGGCCGGCGCGTGATGCGATCGGAGATGGATTCGAGCATGATCGCGGAGAGCTCGGCGATCTTGCCGGGCACGACGACCGGGAACTGCCGGCGGCCGCTCATCGCCGACATCATCCGCAGGATGTTGCCGAGCGGGACGCAGTCGCCGCCGAGGATGTAGCGCTGGCCGATGCGGCCGCGCTCCATGGTCAGCACAAGGCCCATCGCGACGTCGCGGACATCGACGAGATTGACCAGGAAGTTGAGATGCGGCTGCACCTTCTTCTGGAGGAAGTACCACAGCATTGCGGTCGGCGGCGTCAGGTTGTGGTCGGCGGCGCCGATCGGCATGGTCGGCGTGCCGATCACGAGCGGAAAGCCCGCGGCCGCCGCCTTCGCGGCGTGGTGCTCGGCGAGCGACTTCGACCGCGTATAGGCGCCGGGCATCGCATCGGCCGGCTGCAGCGCCTCTTCGGCGGCAACGCCGTTGAGGTCGGAATAGGGGAACAGGATCGATTCCGTCGAACAGTGCAGGAAGCGCGACACGCCGCGCTTCATCGCCGCGGCAAGCACGATTTCGGTGCCGCGGCAATTGACGTCGTGGAAGTCCTGCTTGTTGGCGACCCACATGCCGGGCAGGCCGGCGAGGTGATAGACCTGATCGACACCGGCGATCGCCGCGTCCACCGCGGTACCGTCCAGCACCGAGCCGTGGATGTGTTCAACGTCCGCGTTCGCCGCGGCCGGCGCACGGACATCGAGAACGCGTACCCGCTGCCCACGGGCGCGGAGCGCTTCTACGAGATGATGTCCGATGAAGCCGCTGCCACCGGTAACCAGTACGAGAGCCATGCAGAAGGTTTACTGTTTCGCTTCTAGAGCTATCGGGTTGAAAGGGAATTGGTCGGAACAGGCGCCAAAATCGCGGCAAGGTCGCGACGGAAGCCCAGTGCAATGAATAATTTCGCCATGACAAACATCGGTCCAAGCAGGAAATGCGCGGGGTGGTCGACCATCGACGGCTGCCGTTCCTCGAAAACCCTGTGGCCCACGATCTGCGCTGCGACGCCAGATCCGATCAGCAGCGCAAAAATCGACCACATCATGACGATCGAGGCCTGATTGCCGATTGCGGTTGCGACCGAAAGCAGCACGATCATCGCGGCGAGGATGCCGAGCCCAATCCCGGCGTCCAGCATCAGCCAGTAAACCAGCACCGGCAGGGCCGCAACCACGGCCAAGCTCACCTCGATCCCGAAGATGGGAAAACGCACGAGAGTGAGCGGCAGCACGGCGCCGGTGAAGAGCAGGAGGATTCCGACCACGTGCATCGCGCAGTTCCAGGGATCGCGATGATATTCGACGTAATCGGCCAGTTGGCGTTGAAAATAACCAGCCATCTCGGTCTCGTGCAGCATGGGGTCTGGGAAGGGCGAGAACAGGCTATAGCACCTGATAGGGCAGTGCACAAACCGGCTCGCGTGTCGCGCAAAGCATGGCTGTTGCGCTTTCGACAGGCCGCAAAACGGTCGGAACTTCAAAGAGTTCCGTCAGGGGAGGTGATCTCGTTCAGCGCTTCTTGGCGGGCTTTTTCGCCGCAGGCCCAGGCGCCGCAGCTGGATGCGCAGGCGCCTCCTCCGGCACCTTGGCATAGGTCAGGATTTGCAACTGACCGTTGGCGGCCGAGGTCGGCTTGGCCCGGTCGAGAAACTGCTCCTCGCCGAGGCCGATCGGATGCAGCCGCTTGGTCGAGATCTTGAAGGTGTTCACCAGGACGTCACGGATCGCATCGGCGCGTCGCTGGCTCAGGATCGCATTGGCCTCGCGCGTCTTCGCATTGGATTCGACATGGCCGACGATCAGGAACGTGTACGGCAGCAGCGAGGAGTTAACCAGCGCGTCCGCGATGCGGCCGACGGTCTGGTAGGAGGTCGGCTGGATGATCGGCGTGTCGGCGTCGAACTGGATCTGCGCGTTGAAGGCGGGCAGGTTGGCGAGATCAGGCGCGATCAGCGGCCGGTTCACCGGACCCGGATCGTTCTTGATCCTGGCCTTGGCGCGCTCCATCACCTGCTGCTTCAGCGCGGGAAGGTCGACCTCGGCGGCCTGTTCGAAATGGTTCAGCTTGCCGACGATGTCGTCACGCGTCGGCGCCGCCGTCTGCGCGCTTGCTGCGCCCGCGAGCAGGGCCAGGACCTGGACCACGACCAGCGTGATGGCGATTCCGTTCGCGCGCATCACCGATACCCCGCGTCGTCGACGGCCTTCAGGCAGTTGTTGCTGATGCCCTTGGGCGTCGTGACCAGGCAGGGGATCGACTTGCTGGTCTCCTTGGTCGAGCCGCCGCAGACCTTGACGATCTCGCGCTGGCAGGCGTTCGCCACCGTGACGCGCGCGGCGACGCGCTTCTGGATGGCATCGAAGGCGCCGAGATAGTCGCTCTGGCATTGCTGGGAGAGCACGTCGCGGTTGCGGGACAGGCACTCTTTCAGCCGGGTCGAGTCCGGGTTGACGCCGCGGCAATTGGCGACGATTTCCGCGCCGCAGCTCTTGGCCAGGAGCCCGATCGAATCGCCAAAGCTCATGGTCTCCGCCGCCGCAAGCGACGGCATAACCAATGCCAGCAAGATCAGTGTGATGGAGCCCCGGACCATGGGCGCATCTGATACGGGGAAGTTCGCGGTGGTCAAGGGGCGTTCGGGTGAGAACTGTCGAACGTCCGGCCAGTGCGGCGAACAGTCCTCACTCGGCCTCAGGGAGGGGCGGCCATTCGATCAGGGCGACCGTGTGTTTCCTGAGGTCGTCGGCCACAGCAGGGTCGGCCTTGAGCTCGTCCAATGTCCGCGGCGGGGGAAGCTGGCGGCCGTCCGCGCTCAGCTCCTGCGCATAAAATGCGAGCGCCTCGGGCGCACTCTCCAGGGCCTCGTCGACGTCGTCGCCGCCGGAAATGCAGCCCGGCAGGTCGGGAAACCACAAGCCGACGGCGTCGTCCGGGCCTGCGTCCTCGATGATGGCGACGTACTGAGGCATATCAGGCCTCACGCCCGCTGCACAAAACTGTCCACGACCTTCTTCTCGCCGGCCTTGTCGAAGGCGATGGTGAGCTTGTTGCCGTCGATCTTGGTGACGCGGCCGTAGCCGAATTTCTGGTGGAAGACGCGGTCGGAGAGGGAAAATTCCGAGGTGGTGCCGGTGGATTTGGCGACCAGCTCGCCCTCGATCGTCATCGGCCCGCGGCGGCGTGAGGAGAAGCTGCCGAAATCCGGGCCGGATGAGGAGGAGAACGACGAGGCCTGTTCCTCGAAGCCGCCTTGGCCGCCGCCACTGCGGCCGCCGCCCCGGTTGCGGTTGGCCTGGGCGCGCTGCCAGCCCGGGGTCGAATAGGTGGAACCGAACGCCTCCATGTCGTCGAAACGCGAGGCGCCGTAGCCGCCGGTGCCGCCCCAGGCCGAGCCGCCCTTGGATTCCGTGATCTCGACATTGGCGGACGGCAATTCGTCGAGGAAGCGCGACGGGATCGTGGTCGACCAGGTGCCATGGATCCGTCGGTTGGTCGCAAAGTAGATCTTTGCGCGGCGCCTCGCGCGGGTCAGGCCGACATGGCCGAGCCGGCGCTCTTCCTCGAGGCCGGCGCGGCCCTGCTCGTCCAGCGTGCGCTGGCTCGGGAACAGGCCTTCCTCCCAGCCGGGCAGGAACACGTTGTCGAATTCGAGGCCCTTGGCCGAATGCAGCGTCATCAGCGACACCGCGTCCTCGTCGGCGCCGCTGTCGCGGTCCATCACCAGCGAGATGTGCTCGAGGAACCCTTGCAGGTTCTCGAACTCCTCCATCGAGCGCACCAGCTCTTTCAGGTTCTCCAGCCGGCCCGCGGCGTCTGCCGAACGGTCCTTCTGCCACATCTCGGTGTAGCCGCTCTCGTCGAGCACGATCTGGGCGAGATCGGTGTGCGCGGTGACCTCGCGCTGGGCGCGCCAGCGGTCGAACTGGGCGACGACGTCGCGCAAGCTTCCGCGCGCCTTCGGCTTCAGCTCGTCGGTCTCGACCACCGCGCGCGCCGCCTCGAACAGCGGGATGCGGCGCTTGCGGGCGTGGTCGTGGAGCATCTGCACGGTGGCGTCGCCGAGGCCGCGCTTGGGCACATTGACGATGCGCTCGAAGGCGAGGTCGTCGGCCGGTGAGTTGATGACCCGCAGATAAGCCAGCGCGTCGCGGATTTCGGCGCGCTCGTAGAAGCGCGGGCCGCCGATCACGCGGTAGGGCAGGCCAAGCGTGACGAAACGATCTTCGAACTCGCGCATCTGGTAGGAGGCACGCACCAGGATCGCGATCTCGTTGAGCTTGTCGCCCTGGCGCTGGATCTGCTCGATCTCCTCGCCGATGCCGCGGGCTTCCTCTTCCGAATCCCACGAGCCGGTGACGGTGACCTTCTCGCCGTCATGGTCCTCGGTGCGCAACGTCTTGCCGAGCCGGCCTTCGTTGTGCGCGATCAGATGCGAGGCGGCGGCGAGGATGTGGCCGGTCGAGCGGTAATTGCGCTCGAGGCGAATGACCTTGGCGCCGGGGAAATCGTGGTCGAAGCGCAGGATGTTGTCGACCTCGGCGCCGCGCCAGCCATAGATCGACTGGTCGTCGTCGCCGACGCAGCAGATGTTTTTGACGTGGGGCGTCTGCTCCCTCGCCCCGCTTGCGGGGTCGCGACGAGCTTCGCTCGCGCTGAGAGCGTCGGGGTGAGGGGCTGTCTCCACGAGTTCAGTCTGCGGAGAGTCCCCCTCACCCGCATCGCTTTGCGATGCGACCTCTCCCCGCACGCGGGGAGAGGTGAAGGAGGGAGACGTCGGCGCCTGCGACAGCAGCCGCAGCCACAGATATTGCGCGACGTTGGTGTCCTGATATTCGTCGACCAGGATGAATTTGAAGCGCTGCTGGTATTGCCGCAGGATGTCCGGATGCTCGCGGAAGATCCGGATGTCCTCGAGCAGCAGATCGCCGAAATCGGCGGCGTTCAGGATCTTCAGCCGCTCCTGGTAGCTCGCATAGAGCTTGCCGCCCTTGCCGTTGGCGAACACGGCGGCTTCGCCTGACGGCACCTGCGACGGCGTCAGGCCGCGGTTCTTCCAGCCGTCGATCAGGCCGGCCAGCATGCGTGCCGGCCAGCGCTTGTCGTCGATATTGTCGGCCTGGAGCAGCTGCTTGAGCAGCCGCACCTGGTCATCGGTGTCGAGCACGGTGAAGTTCGACTTGAGCTGCGCCAGCTCGGCATGGGTGCGCAGGATGCGGCCGCCGATGGAGTGGAAGGTGCCGAGCCACGGCATGCCCTCGACCGCATGGCCGAGCATCTGGCCGAGCCGATGCTTCATCTCGCGCGCGGCCTTGTTGGTGAAGGTCACCGACAGGATCTCGGCGGGGCGGGCGCGGCCCTGGCTGAGGATGTGGGCGATGCGCGTGGTCAGCACGCGCGTCTTGCCGGTGCCGGCGCCGGCCAGCACCAGAACCGGGCCGTCCAGCGTCTCCACGGCGTCGCGCTGCTCGGGATTGAGCCCGGACAGATATTTCGGGCCCACGGAGGCGCGCGCACGCGCGGCGATGCCGCCGGCTGCGGGCTGGTGGTCGGGTACGCTGGTGATCTTGCTCGGCTCGGTCATGCGAATCATTGGCCCCACGATGGCACCGCGGGGTGGTGGAAGGGAGCCTTCTTAACAGGGATTGCTGCCTATATGGGGCGCCGGGGCGAGGTTTTCCACGTGCGCGGCGGGCTGATTTGTTCCATCGGCGAGGGCGAATTTCCAGCTTGCGTGGGCCGGAACCATCGTTCCCGCGTCGAGATTGTCTGGACAGGTGGCGCGGCCAGCCGCGCCGACGCAGACAGACATCAAGACGAGGGTTTGACCATGCTAGGCTGGGTTGTGACGTTTCTGGTTATCGCACTGATCGCCGGCATCCTGGGCTTCGGCGGCATCGCCGGCGCCTCGATCGAGATCGCCAAGATCATCTTCTTCATCGCGGTCGTGCTGTTCCTGGTCTCGGCCGTGGTGGGCCTTGCCCGCGGCCGCAACAGGATATAGCGCGGTCTGATGGGTGCATGATCTTACCGGAAAACCGCTTCACACTTTTCCGGATCATGCACTACCGCTTCGAGGGCATCGCCACGTTCCGGCCGATGCCCTCGGGCCGCGGCACGGCGCCGTGGGCGCCCACGACGGCTGCGATGCGCTGCCGGATATCGGGCGGAAAGGCCGCCACCTTTCGCGAGCCCATGTCGATGTGGAGCGACATGTTTTCGGAGGTCGCCGACAGCCAGCCTTCGGTCGCGTGCCGCAACTCCTGGAACGTATGCAGCCGCTTGTCGTCGGCTTCGAGCAGCCAGACCGACACCTGCACGGGATCGCCGAGGTGGATTTCGCGCAGATACCGCACATGGCATTCGGCAGTGAAGGTCGAGCCGCCTCGCTCCTTCATGTAGCCCGGCCCGATCCCGAGCTGTAACCACATCTGGTCGATCGCGCGGTCGAACATCACGTTGTAATAGGCCATGTTGAGATGGCCGTTATAGTCGATCCATTGCGGCTCGATCTGCATGATCGACGAGCGGAACGGCTCGGCAGCGGCGGTCTCCGGCATGTGTCTTTCCTGCTATGCGCGCGGTCGCTTGACTTGACCGGTCAGATGTCCTTTGCCACGGTTCTTCTGTCGGGAGGAATGTCCGTGGGTACGACCATCACCAATAATCCGCCGCGGGTCGAGCCGAAAGCCCTCGCAAGCGCGCTGGAGCAGCTTGCCGCACGGTTCGGCAACCGCCTCATCACCTCGCAGGCCGTTCGCGAGCAGCACGGCCATACCACCACGTGGATCGTCAACCAGCCGCCGGACGGCGTGGTGATGGCGCAGGAGACCGCCGACATCCAGGACGTGGTGCGGATCTGCGCCAGGAACCGCGTGCCCGTCATCGCCTTCGGCACCGGCACCTCGCTCGAGGGCCAGGTCAACGCGCCCGCCGGCGGCATCTCGATCGACCTGCGCGACATGAACAAGGTGCTCGCGGTGCATGCCGAGGATCTCGACTGCGTGATCCAGCCCGGCGTCACCCGCAAGGCGCTGAACGAGCATCTGCGCGACCAGGGCCTGTTCTTCCCCATCGACCCCGGCGCGGATGCTTCGCTCGGCGGCATGGCCTCGACCCGCGCCTCCGGCACCAACGCGGTGCGCTACGGCACCATGCGCGACAGCGTGCTCGCTTTGAAGGTCGTGCGCGGCGACGGCGAGATCATCACCACAGGCACGCGCGCCAAGAAATCATCCGCCGGCTACGACCTGACGCATCTGTTCGTCGGCGCCGAAGGCACGCTCGGCATCATCTCCGAGCTGACCATTCGCCTGCGCGGAATCCCTGACACGATCGCGGCCGGTGCGGTGTCGTTCGAGACCGTGCACGGGGCATGTCAGGCGGTGATCCTGGCGATCCAGACCGGCATTCCCGTGGCGCGCATCGAGCTGCTCAACGCCGCGCAGGTGAAGGCCTGCAACGCCTATTCGAAGCTGACGCTGCCGGAAACGCCGCTGCTTCTGATGGAATTCCACGGCAGCGAGGTCGAGGTCGGCGAGCAGTCCAAGGCCTTCGGCGAGATCGCAAAGGATTGCGGAGGCGGCGATTTCTCCTGGACCACCAAGCCGGAGGATCGCACCAAGCTGTGGCAGGCGCGGCACGACGCCTATTGGTCGGTGAAGGCGCTGCGGCCCGGCGACAGCATCGGCGTGGTTGCGACCGACGTCTGCGTGCCGATCTCGCGGCTTGCCGATTGCGTCGGCGAGACCGAGGAAGACCTCAAGCGCCTCAACCTGCTGTCGCCGATCGTCGGCCATGTCGGCGACGGCAATTTCCACTGCTCGCTGGTCTGTGACACCAACGATGCCGACGAGATGGCGCGCGGCGAGGAGTTCATGCATCGCCTGGTCGAGCGCGCGCAGGCGATGGACGGCACCTGCACCGGTGAGCACGGCATCGGCCAGGGCAAGCAGAAATATCTCAAGGCGGAACTCGGCCCCGAAGCGCTCGACGCGATGCGGGCGCTGAAAAAGGCGCTCGATCCGCTGAATATCTTCAATCCCGGCAAGATCGTGCCGGAGGCATAGCGCGCGGGCGGCTGCGTCGCGGTCGCGGAACTTTCGGCAGTCAGGCCGGTTCCAATCCCGTCAATTTCCGATGCCTCGATGGCGCGGCTCTGCGGGAGGATGCGATGTTGCGACCTGTCATTGGAATTGCCGTGATGGCGCTTGCCTGCATGCTGGCGGGCACGGCTCTGGGCAAGGGCGGGCACGGTGGCGGCCATGGTGGTGGGCACGGAGGCGGGCATGGCGGCGGCCATCACGGCGGCGGTCATGGTGGTGGTCATCATGGTGGCGGCCATTTTGGCGGTCATGGCTTCGGACACGTGCATGGCGGCGGGCATCATGGCGGGCCCCGCTTCGCAACGGGCGCGCGACATCGCGGCCCGAACTTCGGCCAGATCCGCAATGCGGCCGTCCGTCCTGCGAATTTTCGCAACGCCCTCAACGTGCATTCCAGCGCCTTCCGCAACGGCCGTCTGATCAGCAATCCGGCCGCGCGAGCCCAGATCGCGGCGGCGGCCGCACTCGCCGGCTGGCACGGCGCCAGCAGCGGGTGGTGGCAACATGCGGGCGGCGGTTATGGCTGGGTCGGACCGCTGTTCTGGCCGTTCGCCTACAACGATCTCTACGACTACACGATCTGGGGCGACGGTCTCGGCTTCTGGGGCTACGGCTATCCGGACATCTATGCCGGCATCTTCGGGCCCTATGGCTATAACGGTCTCTCGGCCTATCTGCCGCAGCGGCCGCAGGGACGGCGCCAGGCGCGCGGCGTCCCGCTGGATCGGCTCTGCGGCAGCGACCGCCGCGAAATCGTCGGTCTGCCGATCGACCAGATCGCCGCCGCGGTGCAGCCGACCGAGGCGCAAGGCGCAAGCCTCGACGAACTCGGCAACGCATCGATCCAGGCGTCCGAGATGATCCGCGCGTCCTGCCCGTCGCAGGTCGCGGCGACAGCGCCAGGTCGGCTGACGGCGATGCAGCAGCGCATCGAGGCGATGGAGAAAGCCGTCGATCTCGTTCAGCCCGCCCTCGATCGATTCTACGGCTCGCTCACCGACGAGCAGAAGGCGCGCTTCAATGCGCTGGCCGAGGATCAGCGTCGTGCGACGGCTTCCAACAACACCGGCGGATCGCTGGTCCAGAATTGCGCGACGCCTGCTGCGCTCGATTGGCCCAGCACTGACATCGAGGCGAGGCTTCATCCCAACGACACCCAGCGCGCTGCGCTACAGGTGCTCCAGGATACCAGCGCCAAAGTCAGCGCATCGCTCAAGGCGGCCTGCGAGCCCAGCGACGTGATGACGCCGCCGGCGCGAATGGCGGCGGTTCGCAAGCGGCTCGACACGATGCTCGACGGCGTCAAGTCGGTTCGCGCGGCGCTGGAGGATTTCTACGCCACGCTGAACGACGAGCAGAAGGCGCAGTTCGAGGCCATCGGACCACGTCGGACGCCCTGACTGCATATCGATAATACGTGGCGGAAAAATCGCCTCGCCGATCTCGATCGGCCTCTCTATGCTGGGCGAGGCGGGAGCGCGGAACTACGGCGGCTGGAAGACCATTGGTGACGGGGCGATGAAGTGGTTCGCAAAGCAGAAGCCGGCGGACATCTGGGACGAGACGATCGAAGGACCGCTCGGCGACATCGAGGCCGCCGAGCGCATCCGCGCGATCTGTGACGCCGCGGCCGCGAGCGCGGCCGGTTCGGCGCGCAACGACACGCGCGAAGGTGAGCGCTATGAACGCGCGGCCCAGGTCGCGATGGAAATCGCGATGAAGATCTCCGACGGGCTGATGCGCGATGACGCAGTCCATCGCATCGTCGATCTCTGCATGACAGCGAACGACCTCAAGACCGCGCAAATCCTGTTTCGCGCGATCCATGCTAGCTGGATCCGGGAGACGGTGCAGCGGGATCATCCGACCCTGGCCTAGAGGCGTGTACTCGTAAATCCGGTGTGCCCGGCAACGAGCCAAGTGCCATCGCGCTCTCCGGGCGTCATCGAAGCTGGTGACAAGAAGGCGAATTCCCGCTCACCGGTGGAATTGATCCTCTGCCGGGGTTAGATGGCCGCCTCGGTCTGCGCGTCGAAAACATGAAGCCTGGAAGGCCGCATGGCAACGCGCAGCCTGTCGCCCACCCTCACCCTCGCGGTCGGCTCGACGCTCGCCACCATGATACTCTCGCCGACCTTCATATCGAGCAGGATTTCCGAGCCGAGTTGCTCGACCACCTCAATCACAGCATCGAAGCATGAGTGGCCGAGATCAGCGCTACCCGCCACGGTAAGGTCCTCCGGCCGCACGCCGAGCATGACCTCGCGTCCGATATGGCCGCGCAGCCGCTGCGCGGTCTCGTCCGGCAGCTTGATGCGCAGGCCGGAGTTCTCGGCAATCAGCGATCCGTTCGCCTCGGTCACCGTAACGGCGGCGAAATTCATGGCCGGGGAGCCGATGAAGCCGGCGACGAACTTGTTGGCGGGCTGATTGTACAGTTCGAGCGGCTCCCCCACTTGCTGGACCACGCCGTCTTTCATGACGACGACCCGGTCACCCAGCGTCATGGCCTCGACCTGATCGTGGGTAACGTAAATGGCGGTGGTGCCGAGACGGAGATGCAGTTTCTTGAGCTCAACGCGCATCTGTACCCGCAGCTTGGCATCGAGGTTCGACAGCGGCTCGTCGAACAGGAACACGCGGGGGTGACGCACAATGGCACGACCCAACGCCACGCGCTGGCGCTGGCCGCCGGACAGCTGGCGCGGCTTGCGCGTTAGCAATTCACCGATGCCGAGGATGTCGGCCGCCTCCCGCACGCGCTTGTCAATCTCGGGCTTTTCGAATTTGCGCATCTTCAGGCCAAACGCCATGTTGTCGTGCACGCTCATGTGCGGGTACAGGGCGTAGTTCTGGAACACCATGGCGATGTCGCGGTCCATCGGCGCCAATTCATTGACCACGTTTCCGTCGATGGAAATGTCGCCGGAACTGATCGCTTCAAGCCCGGCGATCATTCTCAGCGTCGTGGTCTTGCCGCAGCCGGACGGTCCGACGAACACCACGAACTCCTTGTCGCGGATCTGCAGATTGACGTCTTTGACAGCGTGCACGCTGTCGTAGAACTTGTTGATCCCCTTGAGGACGACCTGGCCCATTCGCTCCACCCGCCTTCCGCATGCCCACTTTCCTGATGATCCGGGGTGCTGTCAGCCCTTCACCGATCCAGTCAGTCCTGCGACGTAGTGCTCGACGAAAAACGAATAGGCGATAGCAACCGGGATCGATCCGAGCAGGGCGCCAGCCATCAGCGGTCCCCAGAAGAATACATCGCCGCGGATCAGTTCCGATGTGACGCCGACCGGCACGGTCTTCTGTCCAGGCGAGGACAGGAAGACAAGTGCGTAGATGAACTCGTTCCACGACAGGGTGAAAGCGAAGATGCCGGCCGAGAGGATGCCCGGGATCGCCACCGGGATGACGATGTAGAGCATGGCCTGCCAGCGCGAGGCGCCGTCAATGCGCGCGCATTCCTCGAGCTCCTTGGGCACCGCCTTGAAGTAGCCCATCATGAGCCAGGTGCAGAACGGAATGAGAAAGGTCGGATAGGTCAGGATCAATGACCAGGGCGTGTCACCCAGCCGATAGTTGCGGATGATCTCTGCCAGCGGAATGAAGAGCAGCGTTTGAGGCACCAGATAGGTGATGAAGATGCCGGTGCCCAGGCTGCCTGCAAATGGAAAGTTCAGCCGCGAGAGAGCATAGCCGGCGAACACGCCGCACACGAGCGAGATGGCGGTTGACGCGAGCGCGATGAACGTCGTGTTCCACAGCCACGATGCAAACAGCGTCTCCTCGAACAGGTACCTGACATGGTCCCAGGTCGGGTTCCAGGTCCAGAACGGATTGTAGTTGATCGAATTCCAGGGTCGGTAAAGCTCGCCGTCCGGCCGCACCGAAGTGATCACCATCCAGTAGAACGGGAACAGCAGGAAAAGCAGGAACATCGCCATGGGGACGTAGAAGAACGCCCACTTTCGCCACCTTGCGCCCTCGATCATGGCTCAGCGGACCTCCACGCGGCGGATGTAGAGAAGTTGGATGATAACGACCAGAAACAGGACCGGAAACATGGCGAGCGAGATGGCAGCGCCCTCGCTTAGGAGGCCGGTGCCGATGCCGATCTGATAGGCGTAGGTGGCGAACAGGTGCGTTGCATTGGCTGGTCCGCCGCCTGTCATCACATAGACGATCTGGAAGTCGGCGAACGTCTGAATCACCGAGAACAGCACCACGACCATGGTCACGGGCAGCAGCAGGGGCCAGGTGATGTGCCAGAACCGCTGCCACGGCCTGGCACCGTCTATGGCGGCGGCCTCGCTAAGTTCGGGACTGATGGTCTGCAGGCCGGCGAGCAGGCTGATGGCGAAGAATGGCACTCCGCGCCAGATGTTGACGATGATGATCGAGATCATGGCGAGGTCTGGATCGCCAAGCCAATTGATCCGACCGCTGATCAAACCGAGATGGTAGAGGAGCCAATTGAGGACGCTAAATGTCGGGTCGAACATCCACTTCCAGGCGAAAGTCGAGAGCACGGTCGGGATGATGAAGGGCAGCAGGATGAAAGCACGGGTGAAAGCCTTGCCGCGGAAATTCCGGTTGAGCAGCATGGCCAGCCACAGCCCGAGCGCCAGCTTGAAGACGGTGGTTACGCCCGTATAAAGAAACGTGTTGTAGACGGAGGTGCGAAAGATCCCGTCATTGAAGATCTTGTAGAAGTTGGCGAGGCCGACGAACTCGCCTGGAACGCCGACGCGCGAGTTGGTCACCGACAACAAGATGCCGCGCAAGAACGGATAGGCGATGAACGTACCGAGCAGCGCCAGGGTCGGCACCAGCAGCACGAATGCGAGCCAACGCTCGTCCTCAAGCAGCCGGATTCTGGGCCGCGGCGCCTGCGGCATGTAGACTTGGGTCTCGGCGATCGCCATCTCGCTTCACCTCTAAGCGCACGCCAACAGACGCGTCATGCGAAACTTTGATCGCGCCGCCTCACAGAGAGACGGCGCACCGTACAAGTCCGAGACGCGGGGCGCGCGGCAGCCACTTCGCAGCCGTGCGACGTGCTGCGCACGTACTTTCAAGAATAGACCTTCTTGAGTTCGACTTCCGCCCATTTCACGGAATCCTCCGCCGGAGCGCCCTGGATCGCTTTGGCGTACATATCTGTGATGATGTATTTGGTGAGCACTTCGGCAGCCTTCTTGCCTGATGAGGGCAGAGGGTACCCGGGCGTCTGACCCAGGAGGCCGGCGATCTTGAAGGGCGCCATGACCTTGTCCTCTTCCCACAACTTGTGTTTCTCCCATTCGTGGGTCGGCGGTGTCGCGAAACCTTTCTGGGAGACGAACCACGGCTCGTAGTTCGCCTTGGTATGGACCCACTTCAACAACGCCTTCGCACCGTCCTGATTCTTCGAATAGTTCGGAATGACGTGAGAGAAATAGGTGTGCATGGCGAATTGGCCGGCCGGGCCTTTGGGCAACGGCGAGTGCTGGATGTCGGTCTTCAGCTGTGCGCCTTTTTCAGTAATATATTTGTCGGGGTTGCGCAGCGATTCGATGTAGATCGAAGCGCCGTTGAGGGTGGCGCAGATGGTTTGCGACAGGAACGCACGGTTGTTGTTGGTGTCATCCCAGGCAAGCCCGCCCTCGTCGTGGGCTTCCTTCCAGAAAGCCGTCATGAACTTGACGGACTCGATGACCTCTTTCTTGTTGATGTTGACAGTCTTGCCGTCCTTCTCGACCTCAGTGCCGCCCCACGACCACATGTACGGGTAACTGAACGTCGGCGCGTCACCGAACGTGTGGCCGAGCGTCTGACCGATCGGCCGGCCCTGGGCCTTGAGCTTCTTGCCAACCTCGCGATACTTCTCCCAAGTGTCCGGGAAGGTCGATGAGCCGATCTCATCGAACCAGGATTTTCGGTAGGCGATCATGGCGCCGACGATGGTCCACGGCAAAGAGATCCATTTTTGGCCGTCGGCGGAGTTGGACTTGCACAGATCATAATAGCCATCTTCGGCCTCGCTCACACGACCTGCGATGTCGGACAGGTCGATGACGCTCTCCGAATAGATCTGCGGGTGGTTATTGAAGAGCATGATGATGTCGGGACCTGAGCCCGACTGGATCGCCGAGGTGATGCGCGGCTGCAGGTCATTGCCATTCACAGTCTCAAGATTGATCTTGATTCCCAGCGCCTTCTCGGCAGCAGGCAGCAGCTCCTTGCGCAATAGCTGATCGGAAGCTGGCACGAAGTCATTCCAACGCAGCCAGTGTACCGTGGTGCCCTGTGCAAAAACGGGAGCCCTGCCAGTGGCCAGGATGCCGGCCATGCCGCCCACAAGCGCCGTGCCGCCCTTGAGGATGTTACGTCGGGTTACCGTCGTCATGCATTCCTCCCTCGGTGTGTCTGAGCTAATATCCTTTGGCCAGTCTAACGCCGGCCTGGAGTGCCTTTCAGTCTATCGCGCCTCCGTGGCTCAACGCATGCGCCCGCGACAACGTGCGCATTGCATTGGCTCGATGATCCTTTGGTGGCCTTCCACTTGCAGCGCCGGGGTGGCGAGTTCGCCGCGAACCAGGGGGCGTTCTTCGCGGAGCAGCGGCGCGATTGCATCGCACCCAATCGTAACGGCGATACGATCGGCGGCCTGGATCATGTCGGCGCTGCAGCCAGCGCTTGAACCCTACCGTCATAACGATCCCTCCCGCGCAGCGACGGTATAGCCGCGGCCAAGCGGGTTTTCCCCGTCTTATATGAAGTTCGGTACCGGAAGCTGGCGCGACATCATTGTCGCCCGTCGCGGCAGGAAATCAAGTGCTAGCTTTGACGCGGCGGCCATGGGCTCACTCCGCGAACTGGCCGGCGACCAAAAGTATCGCTCCCTTTGGGGCGGCGGACCGAGTGAAGGCGGTGGTTATTTTGCCAGCTTGCGCACGGCCTCATCGACGCTGTGGAAGACGTGTTCGCGGGGCAGGGCGTCGAACAGTCTGAAACGTTCGAACGCGTTCTGCGCGCGCACCGATTCCAGCCGCGCCAGCGCGACGGTGACGCCCTGTTCGCTGCACGCCTTGAAGACGTCGAGCAGGATCTGCGCGGCGGTGAAGTCGATCTCGACCATGCCGCTCGCCTCCAGCACCAGCAGTTGCGGCGTCGAGGTGCCGAGCACCTTGGCCACGTCGCTGCGAAAACCCGGCGCGTTGAGGAAGGACAGCGGCGCCTGGAGCCCAATCACGGCGACGCCGGCGACGCGCTCGCCGGTGATGTGCGGATGCGCCGGCCACCAGATCGTGGTGCCCGGCACGCGCTCGAACTCGACGAGCCGCGCGCGCGTCGTGCTCCAGATGCCGTGCAGCAGCGACAGCACGATGCCGAGGAAGGCGCCCTGCTGGATCGGCAGCACGATGATCAGCGCGGCAGTGGCGACGATCAGCAGGAACTCGCTGAACGATTGCCGGTAGATCATGGCGATCTGCTTCACCCGGATGATCCGCAGCGCCACGAACAGCAGGATGCCGCCGAGCGCGGCGTCCGGAACGTGCTGCAGCAGCCCCGTCCCGAACGCGAGCAGCGCCAGCACGATTGCCCCGGCCGCAAGGCCCGCGAGCTGCGATTGTCCGCCGGTCTCGACAACGATCCCGGTTCGCGGCGGGCTGGCATTGACCGGAAACGCGCCGAACAGGCCGGATAGCACGCTGCCGGCGCCCGCCCCGAGGAAGTCGCGGTCGACATCGGCAGGCTTGTCGGGATCGGACGGGAACGACCGCGTCGTCGCCGCGGTCTGCACCATCACCACGACCGTGATGACGAAGGCGAGCGGCACCAGGCGCACCCATAGCTCCGGTGCCAGGTCAGGCAAGGTCGGCCGCGGCAGCGTGCCCGGCACCGCGCCGACGACGCTGACGCCCTTGCTTTCGAGGCCGAGCGCGATTGTGGCCAGCGTCGCGGCGACGAGCCCGATCAGCGCGCCCGGAATTTTCGCGCTGACCCTCTCGGCGATGAAGACCACGGCGAGCACACCAAGCCCGATGCAGAGCGTGAAGGGGTTCGTGCGGCCGAGTTCGGTCGCGAGCACGCCGATGCGTTCGAGTGTCGGCCCGCTTGGTGATGGAAGCCCGAGCACGCCCGGCAGTTGCGAGACGATGATGTGGACGGAGATGCCGGCGAGGAAGCCGACCATCACCGGCACGGACAGAAGATTGGCGATGCCGCCGAGGCGGAAAGCGCCGCTGGCCAGCATCATCGCGCCGACCATCAGCGCCAGCGCGATCGCAAGCCCCTGATACTCAGGCGAGCCGGTGGCAGCGAGCGCGGCAAGTCCGCCGGCGAAGATCGGCGTGATCGTGGAATCCGCGCCGCAGGACAGGAAGCGGTTGCCGCCGAGCAGCGCGAAACCGAGCGAGCCCGCCATGAACGCGAAGAAGCCGATCTGCGGCGCAAAACCGCCGAGCCGCGCCGTGGCCATCTGCTCGGGGATCGCAATCGCCGCCAGCGTCAGGCCCGCCATGAGGTCGCCGGGCAGGGCATAGGACGCGAGTGACCGGAACAGCGGCCATGAGCTCTTGGCGGGCGCGTCGTGCGGCATCGATATGGAATCCCCGGAAAGGCTGGCGTCAGCAGATCAGCCTACAGTACTTCCGGAAGGCCACAGAAGGCGAAATATCCGCAACTCTCGTGTCCCGGACGCGCTGCAACGCCCAGCGTTGCTGCGCAGAGCCGGGACCCATCGCGCCGCACAGTTCGCTGGTACATGGGCCCCGGCTCTGCAGCGCACCGCACCGGACGATGCGTCGCATCGCCGGGAGCGCTGCGCTCCGTCCGGGGCACGAGAGTTGCTGGCCGCTCACCATCAACAGAAATGTCCGCAGGCAGGGCCTGCGGACATCCATTCGCTTGGTGAACTGGGGCTCAATACCTGCCGCGGTTGTAGTCGCCGCGTCCGTAGCCGCCTCCGCCACGGCCGCCCATACCCATGCCGAGACCAATCCCGACGCCAATTCCGACGCCCACGGCTTCAGGTGGCGGGCCAGGTGGCGGCGCGCGCTCGTAGATCACTTCGTCGGGCGGCGGCCGGCGCGGCTTCGGCGGCGTCTCGACCACCTTTCGCTTCGGCGGCGTGTCGTCGACGCGCTTCTTGATGACGGGCGCCACCGCCGGATTGACCGGCGTTGCCGGTGTCGACGGCGCCGAGCACGGGCAGGTTGGGGCCATTGCGACCGCGACCGGAGCAGGGGCCGCTGCGGCCGCGACCGGCAAGGCATAGTTGCGGTTCTGCACGCGGAGCAGCAGCCGGCGCGCGGTTGCGGCGAGGTCGCTGTTGTCCCAATTCGCCAGATAGGCCTCGAACGAAGCGCGCGTGTTGATGGCGGTGGCGCGCTCCCAGGCCAGCATCTGGCGCCGGCGCTCCAGGATCGTGCGCAGGCGCGGCGTGTAGGAGGCCTGTGCGTAGAGCTCGACATAGGCCTGATACGCCTCGACGGTGTCGTCGGCGATCACCAGCTCATAGGCAGCCTTCGGCTCCTTGCCCTGCAAATCCTTGCGCCAGTCCGCGACGCTGCGCGTGCCGCTGGCGAGTGCCATGGCGGATGCGCCCGGGAGAGCAGGCTGTCCGCCGCTGCTCTCGCCGCCGAAGAACTTGAAGTCGGTCGTCAGCGACGAGCTTTCCCAGGGGATCTGCCGCCCGTCGGTCGATTGCGCCACGGCGATGCGGATGCGCTTGAACACTTCCTCGATCGGCAGGTTGGGCTGCTTGGCGACGGTCAGCGCGGCCGTGGTGTAGGGGCTGTCGACGCCGGAGCCGTCCTCTGCTTCCGCGCCGGGCGAGGTCGAATAGGAGATGAAGGAGCCGGGTGCACCGGCCTTGGTGTCGACGATCGCGAGCCCGTGGCCGGCGCCGCTGAGCGCCGGGAACGGATTGTTGCGGCAGGCGTCGAGCATGAAGATGCGTGCCCGCGTCGGCAGCGCGCCGAGCGTGTTGAGCAGATCGTTCAGCCGTACGCCCTGGAGCGGAATATCGGCCTCGCGCTTGGGATCGAGATCGACCGGCACCAGATAGTTCTCGCCGTCGATCTGGAGGCCGTGGCCGGCATAGAACACCAGTGCGACGGTGTCGGCGCCGCTGGCGCTGACCTTGCCGGCGAAATCGGAGATCGCAGCGCGCATCTCGTTCTGCGCCAAATTGGCCGCCGTGGTGACGGTGAAGCCGGCATTGCCGAGCAGCTCCGTCATGCCCCTGGCGTCGTTGGCTGCGTTGGGCAGCTCCGGCACGGTGCGATAGGCCGATTGACCGATCACGAGTGCGAGCCGCGCCTCGGCGTCGGCGTCCGTCGGTGTCATCAATTGCGCGAGCGCGACAAGGCTGGAGGCAAGAAACAAATTGCGAAGGACTGGACGGCGCATAGTGTCACCTCCATCGGCAATGCGCGCGATGATGTCACCTTTTCTAGGTCGCGGCCACGCGTCTGTCTGTGCACTGGATCACGCAGCAAGCTGCGGCAAAATGGGGCAGGGCGTCTGCCGGAGCCGCCGGGTATCGCTCCGGCGGCATCCATGTGAATTGCGCATTGATCCATGCACCAATTGGATTGATCCCCGCTGTTGCGCGAAGCGTCCTGTCGCACATCGGCCACCAGGCCGATCCGATCGAGAATCCCGGACAAACATGGTTGTTTTGACGGCGCCGATGCCGTCGATGCTCGCGACACGCCGCTTTGCGACGGCCGGCTGCAACCCTTGCCTGCCCCGTCGCTTTGGCCATACAGTCCGCGCAACAGGCCGCGGCAGCGATCTCGGCCGTAAACAAGAATATTCGGGGAGAGACCGCGCCATGACCATCGTGCCCGTGAGCCGTCGCACGTTCATCAAGTCGTCGACGGCGGTTACCGCCGGCCTCGTTCTCTCTCCCGCCATCATCGGTCGCGCCGAAGCGGCGACGCTGAAGCTGAAATGCTCCTCCTCGCTGCCGAACGATCCGAAATACGCCAACGGCCGCGTCTACTACGACAACCTCGTCAAGAACCTGAAGGGCAACGGGCTCGGCGAGCAGGTCGAGGTCGCCTTCTTTCCCGACAACCAGCTCGGGCAGGAGATCGACGTCATCAATTCGGTGAAGCTCGGCGTCATCGACCTCATGGTATCGGGTTCGTCGATCTCCGCCAACCTGGTGCCGCTGGTCGGCACCTTCGATCTCGGCTTTCTGTTCTCGAGCTTCCCGCAGCAGACCAAGGCGTTCGATTCCGGCGCCGCCAAGCCGATCGAGGACGCGCTGCTCAAGAGTGGCAACATCCGCATCATCGCCTGGGCCTATAATTTCGGCTCACGCAGCGTGCTCGCGAGGAAGCCGGTGAAGACGCCGGAGGATCTCGCCGGCCTCAAGATCAGGACGCTGCCGAATCCGGTGATCACGGAATGCCTGCGCCTGATGGGCGCCGCCGCGACGCCCCTGGCCTTCGGCGAGATCTACACGGCGCTCCAGGCCGGCGTGCTCGACGGGCTGGAGCACGATCCGCCGACGATCCTGGCCAGCAAGTTCTTCGAAACGGCAAAATTCTACTCGCTGACGCAGCACAATTTCTCGCCGCTCGCGATCTACTTCAGCGACGTGACCTACAACCGCATGGATCCGAAGCTGCGCGAGGGTTTCCTCGATGCCGCCAAGAAGGCCGCGGCCGACACGCGTGCCCATGGGCTTGCGGTCGAGAAGGAGGCGCTGACGGCTTTGACCGAGAAGGGCGTGACGGTGGCCGAATGCGACCGCGAAGCCTTCAAGAAGCGCGTCGCGCCGCAGCACGAGAACTTCATCAAGGCGCGGCCGGAGTCCAAGCCGGTCATCGACATCATCCGCGCGACGCAAGCTTGAGATGACCAAGTCTGAGATGGCGTTGACAGCCGCCGTGCCCCTCTCGGGCGGCCGCCACGGGAGCATTACGCTGCTGCTTCGCCTCAGCGACGCGATTGCGGCCATCCTCCTGGCCGCCGATCTCGTGGTCGTCTGCGCGTCGGTGCTGCTGCGCTTCTGCTTCAATGCGCCGGTCGAATGGTCTGACGACGTCGCGCGCGGCCTGATGGTCGGCTCGGCCTTCTTCGGCGCAGCGAGCGCGCTCGCGCGTGGCGAGAATGTCGGCGTGTCCTTCTTCCGCGATCTGCTGCCGGTGCGGCTGCGCACGCTGGTCGATGCCGCGAGTGCGCTTCTGGTCGTGCTGATCTCCGGCTATGTCGCCTACAACGCCATCAAGCTGGGATCGTTGACTTCAGGCCAGACCACCGGGTCCGGCCTGCCGCTGGAGCTGACCTTCTACCCGATGGGCATCGGCGCGCTGTTCATGACGGTGTTCGCGATCGACCAGCTCTGCGCGCGGCCGCTGCCCGACATCGTCAGGGGCCTCGTTGCCGTCGTCATCGTCAGCGGCCTCTATCTCGCCTGGGATTATCTGTCGCCGTCCACGGTGCCGTCGGCGGGCACGCTGATGTTTATCGGCTTCTTCGCAACCCTGTTCGGCGGATTGCCGATCGGCTTTGCGCTGGCGCTGGCCGCGCTGATCTTCATCTGGGTCGAAGGCGCGCTGCCCGGCGTGATCTTCGCCCAGCAGATGGCGCGCGGCATCGACAATTTCGTGCTGCTCGCGATTCCCTTCTTCATCCTCGTCGGCTACCTCATGGAAGCCAACGGCATGTCGGTGCGGCTGATCGAGTTGCTACAGCGCGGCGTCGGCCGTATGCGCGGCGGCCTGAATGTCGTGATGGTGGCCTCGATGGTGCTGTTCTCCGGCATCTCGGGCTCGAAGATGGCGGATGTCGCCGCGGTCGGCTCGGTGCTGATCCCGGCGGCGCGACGCTCGAAGCAGAACCCGGGCGGCGCGGTGGCGCTGCTTGCCGCATCCGCGGTGATGGCGGAGACCATTCCGCCCTGCATCAACCTGATCATCCTGGGTTTCGTCGCGAACCTGTCGATCGGCGGCCTGTTCGTCGCGGGGCTGTTGCCGGCGGCGCTGATGGCGCTGGTCCTGATCGCGGTGTCCATCATCTTCGGCAAGCGGCCGGCGGATACCGAGGACGTTGCGCCGCAGATGCCGGTGTCGGGCCTGTGGAGCGGCGCCATCGCCTCGTTCGGCCTGATCTTCATGATCTTCTTCGGCTTCAAGAGCGGATTTGCGACGGCGACGGAGATCTCCGCGTTTGCCGTGGCCTATGCGCTCGTCGTCGGCAGCGTCGTGTTCCGCGAGCTCACCTTTAGGTCGGCCGCACACAGCTTCGTGCAGGGCGCGACGCGCGCGGGGCTCGTGCTGTTCATCGTCGCCGCGGCGCAGTCGCTGGCGTTCACGCTGACCTTGCAGCAGGTGCCGCATGCGGTCGGCGATTTCATGCTGGGACTGTCCAAGACCTCAGGCGTCTGGCTGTTCATCCTGCTCGCGATCGCGGTGCTGATCGTGATGGGCTCGGTGTTGGAAGGCGCGGCCGCGTTGATCATCTTCGGGCCGCTGCTGCTGCCGGTGGCCGTGCAGCTCGGTGTCGATCCCCTGCATTTCGGCGTCGTGCTGGTCATCGCGATGGGCATCGGCCTGTTCGCGCCGCCGCTCGGGCTCGGACTCTACGGCGCCTGCCTGATCGGCAACGTGCCGATCGAGCAGACGGTGAAGCCGATCATGGGCTATCTCGGCCTGTTGTTCCTCTGCCTGCTCGTCATAGCCTTCGTGCCATGGCTCTCGACCGCGCTGCCGCGGGCATTCGGCTATTAAGGGAGTCTCGTCTTGAAAGTGTTGCTCGCCCATACGCCGGAGATGCGTCGCAATTACTACGGCGACCGCAGCCTGAACGGCCTGCGGGCAGCCGCCGAGGTGATCCTGCACGAGAGCGACGATACGCTGGACGCGGTTACCCTCGTGCGTGCGGCGAAAGATGCCGACATTATCGTCGCCGACCGCATGACGGAAGGGCGCGGCGAGATCTTTGCGCAACTGCCGCGCCTGCGTGCCTTCGTCCGCTGTGCCGTCGACATCCGCAACGTCAATGTCGATGCGGCCTCGCAAGCCGGCGTGCTCGTGACGCGGGCCGGTCCCGGCTTCGTGCAGGCGGTGGCCGAGCTTGCGATCGGCTACATGGTCGATCTCTCCCGCGGCGTCTCGCGGGCGACGGCGGATTACCAGGCCGGCCGCGAGGTCGAGGCGCGGATGGGCCGCCAGCTCGCCGGCAGCCGGATCGGCATCATCGGCTATGGCAGCATCGGGCGCTATCTCGCCGAAATCGCCAAGGTGATGCGCATGGAGGTGCTGGTCTCCGATCCCTTCGCTGATGTCAGCGACAGCGCGATCCGACAGGTCAGTCTCGACGAGCTTCTTGGGGCCTCCGACTATGTCGTCTGCCTCGCCATCGCCAACGAGAAGACCGAGAATTTGATCGGCGAGGCGGCGCTGGCGCGCATGCAGAAGTATGCCGTGTTCATCAATCTCTCGCGCGGCAATCTCGTCGACGAGGCTGCGCTGGCACGCGCGCTGCGCGAAAACCGCATCGCCGGCGCGGCGATGGATGTCGGCCGCGCGCCCGACCAGATGCCGAGCCCGGAGCTGGCGAGGCTTCCCAACGTTATCGCGACGCCACATGTCGGCGGGCTGACGCCACAGGCGATCGAATACCAGTCGCTGGAAACGGTGCGGCAGGTCGAAGCGATCGTCAAAGGCGAGGTCCCGCAAGGCGCCGTCAACGCCGACCGCTGGACGCGGCGGCCTTGAAGACTTACTAGCCGACAGCACAGCTCTCTCCGTTCCCTCTCCCCCTTGCGGGGGAGGGGCAGGGAGAGGGGTGCCGCACGGGGATTCTTTCCGTCGCGCACCGAGCGGTGCATCGTCGGCAACAAGCACCTTTTCCTGGGCTGCCCCTCTCCCCAACCCTCCCCCGCAAGGGGGGAGGGAGCGCACCTTTTTCGTGGCGCTAGTCGGGGCTAGCCTACAGCCGGTCCACCGCCCTGAACGTCCCGTCCTTCTGGATCACGGTCAAGAACACCTTCAGCGGCGCGTCGGTCATGCGCGCGCCGACGGTGACGATGCTGCCGCTGATGTCGAAGCGGCCGACGTCGTTGATGGCGCGCAGGAGGCTCGCGCGGGTCGGCTGCGGCCCGGCCTTCTCCAGCGCCGCGGCCGCGAGGCGGCCGGAGAGATAGCCTTCGAGCGAGACGAAGTCCGGTGTCAGCGTCGGGTCGAACGCGTTCTGCGCCGCCTGGTAGTCGGCGACGAGCTTTTGCGAGCGATCCCAGGGAAACGGCACGACCTGCGAGACGATGACGCCTTCGCCGTCGGGGCCGAGCTCTCGGGCGAGCGCATTGGCGCCGACGAAGGAGATGTTGACGAAGGTCGGATGGAAGCCGCTGCGATGCGCGAGCTTGATGAACTCCGCGCAAGGGCCGTAGGTCCCGACCATGACGACGGCTTCGGGCTCGGCGCGCTTGATCATGCGCCAGGCCGCGCCGACCGCGCGGGTGTTGCGCTCGAAGGTGCCTTCGGCGGCGAGCTCGAGGCCGCGCCTGGCGAGTGCGCGCTTCACGCCGGCGAGACCGTCGCGTCCGAAGGAATCGTCCTGATAGAAGATGCCGATGCGGGTGAAGTGGCGATCCTCGGTGAGGTGCTTGACCCAGGCCTCCGCTTCAGCGCCATAGCTTGCGCGAATGTTGACGACGTTCGCAAGCTCGAGGTCGCGCAGGAATTCAGCGCCGGTGAAGGGGCCGATGAAGGGGATGTTCCTGGTGCTGGTGATCGGTATCGTCGCCATCGCGGTCGGCGTGCCCACCGCGCCGATCAGCGCGAACACCTTGTCGTCCTCGATCAGCCGCAGCGTCTGCGCCACCGAGCGGTCGGGATCGTAGCCGTCGTCGCGGCTGATGAGCTGGAGCCTGCGGCCGTGGACGCCGCCCTTTTCGTTGATCTCGGTGAATGCCGCGACGATGCCTTGCCGCATCCGCTGTCCGAGCGCGGAGGAGGGGCCTTCGAGCGCGGCGGCCTGGCCGAACAGGATTGTATCGTCGCTGACGCCGACCTCGTCGCCTTTCGCTGCAGGATTGGCCGCGGCGAGTAGCGCGACGGCCAAAGCGACGCAGGCCGCTGATCGCGATCGTGTCATGAGGATGCTTGCCGGATAAGGGAATACCTGCCGGAAACGATAGTCCCGTCGTCCTGAACAGCTCGCTAACCCCTGATGTAACGGTGCTCCGTAGGACTCCGGGGAAAAGCGGCAAATTGCTCGCACAATGGGCCCTGCTTGCAGGCCAATCGTTAACTAAGCCACGCAATGCGCGACGACCCGGTTTCGAAATTGTGCGGTTCTTAACCGCGATCCTGGTCCGATAGCGTTCCGGCAGCTCAACCAGAAGTGGGTTGCCGCGACGAGGGGACTTGCGGATCAAGATGGGCGGTCGGGGGCGGAACGATCAGGATAGAGAACGTATGACCGGATGGTGGCGCGCCGCGCCGCTGCTCGGACTCTATCGCCCTGCGCTCGTCGCAATCGGCGTCGGTCTTCTGTTTTCGCTCGTCGGCGCCGCCGCCGTGGCGCGATGGGAAAATCGCGTCAACAAGATCGAGTTCGAGAACGCCGCTGAAACCGAAGCCATCGTCATGCAGAACGGCATGAGCGAGTACATCTCCAGGCTCGTCGCGCTGCGTACGCTGTTCGAATCGACCAACGAGGAAATCACCCGCAGCGAATTCGAGACCTTCAGCTCCCGGCTGTTCGAACGTCATCCCGGCATGCTACGCATCTCCTGGCTGCCGCGCGTCAACCGCAAAGAGCGCGCCGAATACGAGGCCGCCGCGGCCACGGACGGCGTGTCCGGCTATCGCATCAAGTCGCTCCAGGGCGAGACCTTCGCGACCGCGCCGCAAGCCGATGAATATTTCCCGGTGTTCTACTCGACCCAGCCGAAGACGTCGTCGGTCTACGGCATGGATTACGCGACCGTTCCAGAGCGCCGCGCAGCCCTCGAGCGCGCGCGCGACAACGACCGCGTCGCCGCCATTCGCACGCGCCTCTACGAACCGAAGGAGGGCGGCCGGCAGCCCGACGTGCTCGTTGCCATTCCCGTCTACGCCAAGGGAACCTCGCGCGAGGCGGTGGCGGACCGGCGCCGCAATCTGGCGGGCTTCGTCGTCGGCGTCTTCGACCTGCCGCTGCTGATCCAGTCCATTCGCGTGACCACGGGAGCAAGCCCCGCGGTCAGCGTGAACGTCTATCCGCCCTTCACGGGACAGATCGTCAGCCTGGAACAGACCCTGCCGGACTATTCGTCGGCCGCCACGTCGCCGCAGTCGATGCGGGACGTCGCCCGGGCGCTGCACTGGTCGGGCAGCCTCAAGATCGGGGATACCGACTGGCAGGTGCGCGCCATGCCGACGGCCGGCGGTTCGCTGGAGACGGCCTACGACCGCGCGGTTGCGGTCATCGTCGTCGGCATGCTGCTGACGCTGTCGCTCGCGACCTATCTGATGCTCGCAAGCCGCAACTCGCGGCGGCTCTCGCTGGCGAACCGGCGGGTGCTGGAACTCGCCCAGACCGACATCCTGACCGGGCTGCCGAACCGCGCCTTCTTCCTGACCCGGCTCGACATGATGAACAGCCAGTTGAGCGTGCGGGGCCTGCCGTTCGCGATCCTGATGCTCGATCTCGACCGCTTCAAGAACGTCAACGACTCGCTCGGCCACGGTGCGGGCGATGTGCTGCTGCGCCAGGTGGCGCTGCGGCTGAGATCTGCGCTGCGCGCCACCGACGTGCTGGCGCGGCTCGGCGGCGACGAGTTCGCCATCATCCAGGAGGCTTGCGACGATCAGCGGACTTGCGCGACCGAGCTCGCCGCGCGGATCGCGAAGCTGGTCGCCGAACCGTTCCTGCTGCCCGGCCATCGCGTCGAGATCGGCACCAGCATCGGCATCGCGATCGCACCGGACCACGGCAGCGACCAGGAGCAGCTGCTGAAGAAGGCGGACCTCGCGCTCTACCGCTCGAAATCGGCCGGCCGCAACTGCTTCACCATCTACGACGAGGCGATGTCGGCCGAGCTCGAGGCTCGCAATACGCTGGAAGGCGATTTGCGCGATGCCATCGCGCAGTGCCAGCTCGAAGTGCACTATCAGCCCTTTATGGACGTCGCCAGCGGTTGCCGTCGCGGCTTTGAGGCGCTGGTGCGCTGGCGGCATCCGAGCCGCGGCCTGATCCCGCCGGACCAGTTCATCGGGCTTGCCGAGGAAACCGGGCTGATCGTGCCGCTCGGCGAATTCGTGCTTCGGCGCGCCTGTGCGGACGCCGCCGCCTGGCCGTGCGATCTCATGGTTGCCGTGAATCTGTCGCCGATCCAGTTCAAGGAAGCCGAGCTGTTCGAGACGATCTGCGCGGCGCTGGCAGATTCCGGCCTGGCGCCGCAGCGGCTGGAGATCGAGATCACCGAATCCGTGCTGCTGGAACGCGGCGTCGAGAACCTTGCCTTCATGGAGCGGCTAAAGCACATCGGCATCGAGCTCGCGCTCGACGATTTCGGCACCGGCTATTCGTCGCTGAGCTATCTGACCACGTTCCCGTTCGACAAGATCAAGATCGACAAGTCCTTCATCCGCAACCTCACGCATCAGCCGCGCAGCTCCGCGATCATCGCCTCGATCGTGACGCTCGCACGCGGCCTCGACATGTCGGTCACCGCCGAAGGCGTCGAGACAGCTGAGGAGTTCGAGCGGCTGACGGCGCTCGGCGTCAATTTTGCGCAAGGCTATCTGTTCGGACGCCCGCAGCCGGTCGACCAGATCGCATTCGACGAGACCGCTCAGCCTTCGCAGCGCAACGCGGCCTGAGCGCGCGGCCCAAAGGGGCATCTCGTGAAAATCGCTTGACCCAGACGGCCCTGGATGGTCGGTAGCACCATCTAGGGATGAAATAAGCACAACATGCGGCTTCCGTTCTTCTACGGCTGGGTCGTGGTCGCGGTGACCTTCGTGACCATGGCGATCGGCGTCAACGCACGCACCGCGTTTTCGCTGTTCTTTCCTCCCATCATCTCCGAATTCGGCTGGGAACGCGGCGTCACTGCCGGCGCGTTCTCCTTCGGCTTCGTCGTGTCGGGCATCGTCAGCCCGCTGATCGGCCGCCTGATGGATCGCGCCGGCCCGCGCGCGGTGATGGAACTCGGTGTCGTGCTGATGGGCGGCGGCCTGCTGCTCGCGCCACTCACCAGCACGCCCTGGCATCTCTACGTGACCATCGGCGTCATGGTCGGCGCCGGCTCGGTGTGTCTCGGCTATTCCGGCCAGTCGCTGTTCCTGCCGAACTGGTTCATCCGCAAGCGCGGCTTCGCCATCGGCATTGCCTTTGCCGGCGTCGGCATCGGCTCGGTGACGCTGCTGCCCTGGGTGCAGCACATGATCGAAGAGACCGGCTGGCGCACCGCCTGTACCGCGATGGGGCTGCTCATCCTCGTCGTGCTGGCGCCGATCAATCTGTTCCTGCACAAGCGGCCCGAAGACATCGGCCTCCAGCCGGACGGCGATGCCACGCCGGCGGCGGGCGCGGCGACACCGGTGTCCAACATCGTCGATCCCGTCTGGGTCGGCACCGACTGGACGCTCAAGCGCGCGGTTGCGACCGCGCGCTTCTGGTGGATCGCGCTCGGCTATTTCAGCGGCCTGTACATCTGGTACGCGGTGCAGGTGCACCAGACCAAATTCCTGCTCGACATCGGCTTCAGCCCCGGTGTCGCGGTGTGGGCGCTCGGCATCGTCAGCCTGCTCGGCATTCCCGGCCAGATCCTGCTCGGCCACGTCTCCGACCGGATCGGGCGGGAATGGGTGTGGGCGATCAGCTGCGCAGGCTTTGCGATCTGCTTCGCGGCGCTGATGGCGCTGAAATTCCAGCCGTCGCTGTGGCTGGTCTATGTCATGGTGTTCGCGCAAGGCGCGCTCGGCTACGGCCTCACCTCGATCATGGGCGCGGTGGTGTTCGAGATCTTCCAGGGCAGGCACCAGGGCAGCATTTTTGGAACGATCATGCTGGCGGCCCTGGCCGGCGGCGCGGCGGGTCCCTGGCTCACGGGTTTCCTCTATGATCGCACCGGCGACTACACGCTCGCCTTCGCCATCGCCATGGTCGTGAGCGGACTGTCTGCGCTCTCGGTCTGGCAGGCCGCTCCACGCAAGGTGCGGGCGGTGGCCGGCCGGTTGCACAAGCTCAAGCCCACAAGCGCGGCCGAATAGGTTCCGATGCATCGGATTGCCTTCGCAGCTTTCGCGAGCCGTTAAGCATGTCGCGTCTTGGCCGGACGCGACCCGGTTGCAAAAACGTCTTGGACACCATCGCGGCGCTAGCCTCGGCCCCCCTTGCCATCTTCCCGATGCATCCGGGTCCAACGATGTCTGCCGCCGATTGTCCCATGACAGAAATTCCGGACGTGCTGCTGGCTGCGCTCGAATGTGCCGACGGCGGTATCGTCATCGTCGACAGCGCGCGTCGCATCACGCATTTCAATGCCGGTGCAGAGCGGATCTGGAAACTCGCGCGCGCCGAGGTGCTCGGCTGCGACGCCGAACTTCTCACGCTCAAATGCCTTCGGGCCGATCCGGTCGCGGAGTTCCGCGACGAGATCAGCCTCGTGCGGCGCGACGGCACCCGGATCCGGGCGGCCATCTCGCTTTCATCCGTCACGCGTGGCGGCGCCACCCATCACGTCGTGTTCGCGCGTGACGTCACCGCGGAGGCCGAGCGCCGCGTCAGAATCGGGCTTCTCCACGCCGTCTCCGACCAGACCAACCGCGCGGTGCTCATCACCGACACGGACCAGAACATCGTCTACGTCAATTCCACCTTCGGGACGCTGTTTGGCTACACCAGCGAGGAGGCCGAGGGCCGCCGCGCCGGCGCGCTGATCGCCGGCCGCCACACCGATCGGAAGGCCGTCGCGAAGCTCGTCAAGCGCCTGATGACCGGCGGCCGCCGCGGCGAAATCGAGACGCTGGTCTACAACAAGGGCGGCGAGGAGATCTGGGTCTGCGCCCGTATCGACGTCTTCCGCGACAAGAAGGGCCGTGCCAGGCACATCTTCGCGCTGCTCGAGGACATCACCGAGACCAGGCAGCTGCGCTCGCTCCAGCAGCTCATCATGAGTGCGCTGGCCGACGAGGTTCCGATCACCGATATCGCCGACAGGCTGTGCCGAAGGGTCGAGGAGATCGCGCCTGACGTGGTTTGCTCGTTGCTTCACGTCGATGCCGCAGGCCTCGTCCATCCGCTCGGCGGGCCCAGCCTGCCCGAGGACTATTCGCGTGCGCTGGACGGCATCGCGATCGGTCCGAATGTCGGATCCTGCGGCACCGCGGCCTTCTACGGTGAACCGGTGCTGGCCGAAGATCTCGACACCGATCCGCGCTGGCAGCCCTACAAGACGCGTCCGCTCGAAGTGGGCCTGCGCGCCTGCTGGTCGACACCGATCAAGGCCAAGGACGGCCGGGTCATCGCCACCTTCGCCTTCTATTTCCGTGAAACGCGCGCGCCGAGCAACTGGCACCGCCGCATCGTCAACGCCTGCGTCGACCTCGGCGCCTTCGCGATCGAGCGCAAGGAAGCTCGCGCCGAGATCGCGCGGCTCGCCTATCACGACATTCTCACCGGGCTGCCGAACCGCGCGCAACTGCGGCACCTGATCACCACGGCCATCGATGCCTGCCCGACCGGCAGCCACGTCGCGCTGGCCTTCCTCGACGTCGATCATTTCAAGGACGTCAACGACACGTTCGGCCACGCTGCCGGCGATGAGCTGCTGATCCAGCTCGCGCAGCGCCTGCGCGAGCAGATCGGCCCTGAGGACATGCTGGGACGGCTCGGCGGCGACGAGTTCGTCATCCTGCTGCCGCAGCGCAATGCCGAGAGCGCCGAGCGCGTCGCGGCCGGGGTCGCGGAGGCGCTCGCCGCGCCGCTGCGGCTTGGCTCCAGGCAGCTGCAGATGTCGGCGAGCATCGGCATCAGCCTCTATCCCGACCATGCGACCGACATCGACACCTTGATGCAGCAGGCGGATGCGGCCATGTACATGGCCAAGCAGGCCGGCCGCTCCACCCATCGCATCTTCAGCGCCGAAATGAACGGGCTCACCGAGCAGCGCCTGGCGCTGATCGCCGCGCTGCGCCGCGCCATCGCCGAGGGCGCGCTGACCCTCAGCTACCAGCCGCAGATCCGCAGTTGCGACGGTGCCGTCCATGGCGTCGAGGCATTGGCGCGCTGGCATGATGCCGTGCTCGGCGACGTCTCGCCGGCGAAGTTCATCCCGCTCGCCGAGGAGTGCGGCCTGATCGAGCAGATCGGCCTGTGGTCGGTGCGTGAGGCCTGCCGGCAGATGGCGGACTGGCGCCGCGCCGGGCTCAACATTCCCAGCGTGTCGGTGAACCTGTCGCCGATCAATTTCCGCAACGTCACGCTGGCGGCGCGGCTCAAGGACACCCTCGCCGAATACGATCTGCCGCCGGATGCGCTGATGCTCGAGATCACCGAGGGCACGTTCATGCGGGACAGCGTCGCCGCGCTGGAGACGATGAACGCGATCCGCGCGCTCGGCGTCGGGCTTTCCGTGGACGATTTCGGCACCGGCTATTCCAGCCTCAGCCGGCTCGCGCATCTGCCGATCCGCGAGCTGAAGATCGACCGCAGTTTCATGCGCGACATCGAGAGAGACGCGGGCGCGCTCGCGGTTGCCACCGCCGTGGTGCGCGTCGGACAGGGCCTCGGCATGACCGTCGTCGCCGAAGGCGTCGAGACCGAAGGCCAGCGCAAGACGCTGGCCGAGCTCGGCTGCGACGTCGTCCAGGGCTTCCTCTACGCGCCCGCGCTGCCGCCGGTCGCATTCGAACGCTGGTTGATCGAGCACTGCGCCGAGCAGGCGAGGGCAATGCTGGGGCGGCTCGATGTTACGCCGGCCGGTCGCGACGTGGTGAAGCGGTCGGCATAGTCGGCTCCAGGGCGTTCGCGTACAATCCGGCAGTCATCCCTTTCAACGGGTAGCCCCAGCCCCAGCTGATGATCGGCTGGTCGGATTTTTGTTTCTGGATATTTCCAATTGCCGATCGGCAATATCGAGCAACCGGCGCGGCGCCCTGCCAAATGCTCCGCGCCAGCTCCCGTTCCTACCACCGCGCAACCGGGCAAATCCAACTGCCAGGGCGAACTCAGGACTGGATGGGACTCGGGGCAACGTCACCTCGGGTCCGCCAAAAGCACGGAAAGCCACCATGACCTCGATTTCTGCGCTCTCCTCCAATCACCACCGCTCATCACCGTTGCAACAATTACAAGACGAGCTGCAAGCGGAAGTCAGTTCCGGCACGATCGATGCGTCGGATCAGTCGGCGCTGTCGGCCGCGCTCAGCAGCATCGGCTCCGCGTTGCAGTCAACCGGTGCAAGCGATCAATCCGGCGGCGGGACATCTTCGCCCGACGCCTTCGCGTCGAAGATTAATGGCCTCATCCAGCAGCAAGTGTCGGCCGGCAAGTTGACGGACGAGCAGGCCACCGAGCTGCAAGGAATTTTCAAGGCGGCGCTCTCGCATGGACCGCACGGAGCGGGTGGACCGCCGCCGGACGGGCCACCGCCATCCGGTGAGCCTCCCTCGGTCAACGGCACGGACGACTCGTCAAGCGGCAATTCGACGGCGGAGCTGCTGCAACAGTTTCTCCAGCAGCTGAAAAGCTCGCTTGCGGACTCGACCTATAGCGCGACGAAAGCAGGCGATACGACCGATGCGAACGATCCGTCGTTGTCCGGCGTCCTGATCAACGATCGGATCTGATATCGGCAGCGCGCCGCGCTGACTCGATTCGCGCATCGAAACCAGGGCCCGCCATGAATGCGCGCCCTGGTCTCACGTTGGCTCAGCGAGCGATCAGTAGTCCCAGAAGACCGGCACCCAGCGGAAGGCGTCGCCGGCGACCGCCACATGGCCGACGGAGGGGAACGGCATGTGTGTTGCCACCAGCATCTCGCCGCTCGCGGCAATCTCTCGCAACAGACCGACCCGAACGCGCGCCGCCTCCTCGGGGTCGTGTTCGAAACCGTTGTGCCAGTCGGGTTGATCGAACCCGACGGCAAACACGGCGTCGCCGGCGAATGTCAGCCCGTCCCCGCCGGATGCCACGCGAACCACGCTGTGTCCGGGGGTGTGACCGCCGGTGCGACGAACGACGACGCCCGGCGCAACCTCGTGCTGCTCATCGAACTGCCGCAGCTGACTTCCGTACTCCTTGACGAACCGCTTAGCGGTCGCCCGAAGCGCGTCCGGGAAGCCCGGCGGCATGGCGGTGTGGGAGAAATCGGGCGCCTCCCAGAATTTGACCTCGGCGGCCGCCACGTGGATCCGCAGGTCTTTGCGCAGCCGCTCCTTCACCCCGTCGACGAGCAGTCCGCCAATGTGATCCATGTGCAAGTGGGTCAGCACCAGATCGGTCACGGACGAAAGATCGATGCCGGCGGCTTCCAGTCGCTTGATCAACTGGCCGGCGCGCGGCAAGTGCAGATCCGGGTCTGACCCCAGTCCAGCATCGATCAGGATGGTCTTGTCGCCGCTGCGGACCACGACCGCATTCAGCGCCCAGTCGAAAGCGTCCTGCGGGAGGAACATGTCGTGCAGCCAGGTCGCCCGGACGGCCGGGTCGGCATTGTGCGCCAGCATCGTGGTTGGCAGCGGCAGCACGCCGTCGCTGACCACCAGCACGTCGATTTCGCCGACCTTCAGCGCGTAGCGCGATGGAACGAGCTCTTCCGGCTTCGATGTCGCGGGGTATGAGGTGTTGTGCAGGTTCATGTTGGTCTCCTGTTTCAAGGTAGGGCTCCCGGCTGGTCTTGGTTGAGCAGGCCGCGCAGCCAGGGAGGTGCGGCCGTGATCGTTTCGTGCTTCTAGAGGCTCGTCACACGCTCCGGATCGGCCGACGCGAGCGCTGCGGCACGCTCGGCACGGGGCGGGTAGATCCAGACCGTGTTGATCTCCTGCTTGGTCTTCTTGGCGACGTCGCCGACCATCTCGACCTTGCGCTCCCAGCCGCGCGTGAACAGCGCGCCGGCTTCGCCGAGATCAAGGCACGTGACGTAGGCCTTCTGGTGATACGGCCTGGTCGGGACGCGCAGGAGTTCGGCGGCCGCGTTGTTGCCGGCAAAGGCGCCCATCCGCGTGGCGTGCTGGCACGACATCAGCGCGTAATTGCCCTCGTCGTCGCATGCGGCCCGCGCGGCATCGCCGGTGGCGAAGACGCCGGCGATGCCGGGCACGCGCAGATCGCGGTCCACCAGCAGCCGGCCGAAATTGTCGCGCTCGGCGGGAATCTGCGCTGTCAGGGGCGCGGCGCGAATGCCGGCTGCCCAGACCACCGTCTCGGTTTCGATGTGTTCGCCGGTCGACAGCGTCACGCCGGATTTGTCGAGCGAGGCAACGCCGGTGCCGAGCCTTGTCTCCACGCCGAGCTTGCGCAGCGCCTGCTCGATGACCGGGCGGGAGCCTTCGCCCATGTCGGGAGCGATTGCGCCGTTACGCTCGACGATGATCACGCGCGTCCTGGCGTTTTGTCCGAAGATGGCGCGCAGGCGTGCGGGCAGCTCGGTCGCCGCCTCGATGCCGGTGAAGCCGCCGCCGGCGACCACGACCGTGTCGCGTCCATTGACGGCCGGCCGGTCGGCGAGGCCATGCAGATGCTTGTCGAGAGCAACCGCGTCGTCGAGCGAGTCGACGCTGAAGCCGTGCTCGGCGAGGCCGGGAATGTTGGGTCGGAAGAGGCGGCTGCCGGTGGCGATCACCAGGCGGTCGTAGGACAGGGTCTTGCGGGTGCCTTTGGGAGTCGAGATCTGAACCGTCAGCGCCTCGGTGTTGACGGTCTCGGCGCTCCCCTGGATGTAGTCGACGTCGATCGCCTTGAGGACACCGAGCAGCGGCGCCGTCAGGGTTTCCGGCTTCGGCTCATAGAGCCGAGGGCGGACCACCAGCGTCGGCTCCGGTGCGATGAGCGCGATCTCGAGCTCTTCCGGTGAGACCCCCTGAATGTCGCGCAGGCGGGCGGCGGAGAGGGCGGCGTACATGCCGGCGAAGCCGGCGCCAATGATGAGCAGTCGCATGTGGTTCACTCCTGGATTTGGTTCTGGGGTTGTTGGTTCGAAACGCGCGCCATCGCCGCCGCTCGATGCGAGCAGAGCCTGTTGCGAGCGATGATGACGCGAAGAGGTGAGACGGAGACCGCCGGGCCTTTACGGCGCGGTGCAGTTCGGCAGCGAGGACAGCAGCGCAGGGCCTTCACATCCTGCGCGGCAGCTTCGCGGGCCCGATGGCCAGCCGCGCAGGGCGACCGGCAGCGCAGGTTTGTTGGTCCAGCCCCGATCGATCAGGATCGACGTCGAGACCTTGGCGTCTTGTGCGATCTGTGGCGGCGCCTCATCGGCCGTCGGCGAGGTGAAACGCACGGTCAGTGAAAGCCCGTACATGAGCGCCGTCGAGACGGCCTTCCGCCGTGGCGCGATTGCAAGCCGTTTCCTGTCCATCGTTTGTCTCCGTCCCCATGATGTGACGTTGCGATGTTTAGCCAATCGGATCGTCGGCTGCGCCAGAGCGATTGCCGTCCCTGTCGAGAGATTGCTGCTAACCCACGCGCCTGCGCCAATCGCTCGGCGCCTAGCCGGTTAGCGGCGCGGAGGCCCGGCGTATTTCCCGAAGCGGCAATGCCTTGTCCGATCCTGCTGCAATCAGGCGCACGTTTTCAAAAACGCACGATTGGGGCGGGCGGCGAGTTGTCGGAGAATTCAACGCCGGTCGGATGACGGTCCGGTCGTGGACCTGATATCGGCGATCCAGGCTAGTTCGACGACAATCCGGTCCTGCGCCTCAAATCCGTGATCGCGCGCAGAAAACTGTCGGCCGGCGTTGTCTCCGGATCGATCAGGCGGTGCAGGCGAAAGCCGTCTTCCAGCGCCAGCACGACGGAGGCCATCCACGGCGGATTCAGCGTGTCGTTCCTGCCGTTGCTCTTCAACGTGGCCTCGACGATGTCGGCGACCAGCTTGCGGCGCGCGCGCAGCCGCTTGGCAAGCTCCGGGCGGCGCTTCTCGGCGCGCGCGACGAACAGGATCATCTCCATGTGCAGAAGGGGCGAGCGGCCGAGCGGGTCTTGCCGGCTGCGATCCATCGTCTTCAGCGCCGCGATGAAATCGTCGAGATTGTCGTGCTGCGCGAGGATGTCGAGGTTGCGCCGGATCGACTGCTCGACGTGATCCTCGAGCATGGCGATGATCAATTCGTCCTTGCTCTTGAAGTTGGAATAGAACGCGCCGCGGGTGAAGCCCGCGGCGGCCGCGATCGCCTCGATGCTGGCGCCGCCGATGCCGTCCGCCTCGAACACGCGCGCGGCCGCCTCGAACAGTTTGTCGCGTGTGTGGTCCCTGGTCGGCCTGGTTCTCAGCCTTGACATCGGCGCAGGTTAGGGCAGAATGCAACTCGATACAACAATGTATCGAGTTTATAATCTTGGGGATGGTTACGCCGCGCGCGCAAGGGGCTGCCGGCGTATTCGTGTCATGCGGCAACCGATTGAGGTCACCATGAACGAGCAAGTGCAACCCGCAGGCGGACCGCTGTTCAACCCGCTGTCGCCGGACTTCATCCGCGATCCCTATCCGCACTATGACCGGCTGCGCACGATCGAGCCGATCCATGTGACGCCGTTCGGCCAGTTCGTCACCAGCCGCCACGCCGATGTCAGCCTCGTGATGCGCGACAAGCGCTTCGGCAAGGATTTTGTCGAGCGCTCCAAGCGCCGCTATAGCCCTGCCATCATGGACGAGCCGGTGTTCCGCAGCATGAGCCACTGGATGCTGCAATCCGATCCGCCCGACCACACCCGCCTGCGCGGCCTCGTCGTGAAGGCCTTCACCGCCCGTCGCGTCGAGGACATGCGGCCGCGGATCCAGGCGATCGTCGACCAGGCCATCGATGCGGTGATCGAGCGCGGCCACATGGACCTGATCGAGGATTTCGCCTTCCGCCTGCCGGTCACCATCATCTGCGACATGCTCGGAATCCCCGAGGATCATCGCGAGACCTTCTACAACAGCTCGCGCGATGGCGGGCGGCTGCTTGACCCCGTGCCCCTCACGCCGGAAGAGATCGCGAAGGGCAACGCCGGCAACATGATGGCGCAGATGTATTTCCAGCAGCTGTTCGAGCTGCGCCGCCGCAATCCCGGCGACGATCTCACCACCCAGCTGGTGCAGGCCGAGGAAGACGGCCACAAGCTCACCAACGAGGAATTGACCGCCAACATCATCCTGCTGTTCGGCGCCGGCCACGAGACCACCGTCAATCTGATCGGAAACGGCCTGCTCGCGCTGCACCGCAATCCGGATCAGCTCGCGCTCCTGAAGGCGCGGCCCGAGTTGATGGTCAACGCGATCGAGGAATTCTTGCGCTACGATTCCTCGGTGCAGATGACCGGACGCGTGGCGCTGGAGGACATCGCGGATCTCGGCGGCAAGAGCATCCCAAAGGGCGAGACCGTGCTGTGCCTGCTCGGCTCGGCCAACCGCGATCCGGCGGTCTACCCTGATCGCCCCGACAGGCTCGACGTCACCAGGCCCAACGTCAAGCCGCTGTCGTTCGGCGGCGGCATCCATTTCTGCCTGGGCGCCCAATTGGCGCGCATCGAGGCCGAAATCGCCATCGCGACGCTGTTGCGGCGGCTGCCGGATCTGCGCATCGACGACGTCGAGAACCCGGAATGGCGCCCGACGTTCGTGCTGCGCGGCCTGAAACGCCTGCCGGCGAGCTGGTGACGGCCGCCAGCGTTAACCTCCGCGCGCAACAGTCGCTGTGACTTCGCCACACTTCCCCTTATATAAGGGGCTGTTCCGGCGCGCCTGAGGCCCTCAGGTTCGGCCCGGGCCGATTTGGCCGAGGGGAGACCCGTGCAGACGACGCTGCTCGGATTGGCGATTGCCTTCATCATTGCGCTGCTGACCGCGCTGATCGGGCCTTACTTCATCGACTGGAACCAGTTCAGGCCCCAGTTCGAGGCGGAGGCGGGCACGATCATGGGCGTGCCGGTGCGGGTGGCGGGCGAGCTGGATGCACGGCTGCTGCCGGCGCCGACGCTGCGGCTGCGCTCGGTGACCTTCGGCGGCAACAACGATCTCGGCCGCCTGCGCGCCGACAAGCTCGACGTCGAGTTCAGCCTGAGCTCGCTGATGCGCGGCGAATGGCGCGCCACCGAGCTGACCGTCAACGGCATGGCGGTGGATCTCGGCCTGGATGCCAAGGGCCGGGTCGATTTGCCGTCCACCGCGAGCGGCACCTTCAATCTGGCCTCGCTTGCGATCGAACGGCTGAACCTCACCGGCCGCATCGCCCTGCACGATGCCGCCAGCCGCTCGACGCTGGAATTGAACGACATCACCTTTTCGGGCGACGTGCGCTCGCTGGCCGGCTCGGTCCGCGGCGACGGCAGTTTCACCGCCACCGGGGTGCGCTATCCGTTCCGCGTCTCCTCCGGCCCGAGCGCCGACGGCAGCGCCACCCGTCTCCACCTCAACATCGATCCCGGCGAGCGCGCGATCTTGGCCGATCTCGAAGGCGTGCTCGCCTTCGACAACCGCCTGCCGAAATTCGACGGCGCACTGACGCTCGCTGTGCCCCCTGTCAAGAAGGCGGGCACGGCGGGGCCGACACCCTGGAAGCTCACGGCAAAGCTCAAGGCCGATCCGGCCGGCGCCAAATTCGAGCAGATCGACGCGAGCTTCGGCGCCGAGGACAATGCGCTCAAGTTTGGTGGTGTCGGCGATGTCAGGTTCGGCGCCTCGCCGCTGCTGCGCGCGGTGCTGTCGGCGCGCCAGGTCGATGCCGACAAGCTGGCGGGCAAGGACGATGCCGAGCCGCAGCGCGTCCTGCCGGCCCTGCGCGCGGGCCTTGCGGCGATCCCGCAGGCGCCGATACCGGCGCAGATCGAGTTCAACTCCGACCAGATCATGCTGGGCGGGCGTCCGCTCCAGAACATCACGGCGGAGCTTCAGACCGACGGAAGGTCCTGGACTTTCCAGCGGCTCGAGCTGCGCGCGCCCGGCATGACGCAGCTCTCGCTCAACGGCGCAACGCCTGGCGCCGACAGCTTTAGCGGCCGGCTCAGCGTCGAGTCGTCCGACCCCGATACGCTGGTGGCCTGGCTCCAGGGCCGCAGCGAGATCAACCGTCGCAGCACGCGGCCGCTGCGCCTTGCCGGCGACGTGACCATCGCAGCCAACCATCTCGCCGTCGACAGGCTGAAGGCCGAGATCGAGGGCGGCGCGGTGGAGGGCCGCATCGCCTTCGTCCAGACCGGCGCGAGCAAGGGCTCGCGGATCGACGCCGAGCTCAAGGCCGACCGTCTCGACCTCGATGCCGCCGCAAGCTTCGTGCGCGCGCTCGCGGGGCCGCAGGGCGAATGGCCGGAGGAAGCCAGGCTCGCGCTCGATGTCGGCCGCGCGATGTCGGCCGGACAGGAGCTGCGACCGTTCACGGCGAAACTCGGCTACGGCCCCGCGGCGCTGTCGCTGGAGCAGTTGCGGTTTGGTCAGGCGAGCGGCGTGACCACCGAAGCGAGCGGCAGCTTCGACCGCGTTCATGCCACCGGCAAGCTCGCGCTGAAATCCTCGGCCAATTCGCTGCGCGAGCTCACCGCGCTGCTCGAGCCGATCGCGCCTTCGGTGCGCGCACGGTTCGACGCCATCCCGTCATTGCCCGGCGCGACGCGGCTGAAGCTCGACCTCAGCCTCGACAAGAACGCCGACCATGCCGATCGCAACGACGCGCGCGCCGTGCTCGATCTCGATGCGCCGCAGCTCAAGGCTACCGCGACGCTGGCCGGGCAGACGCCGGTCGCGGCGGTCAACGGCATCGACATCGACCGCTTGCGCAACAGCGACTTCACGCTGGACTCGAAAATTTCGACGCCGAAGGCCGGCGCATTGCTGGCGCTGCTGGGCCTCGATCGCGTCGCCGCCGTGGGCGAGGGCCCTTCGCAGTTCGAGGGCCGGTTGAGCGGCGCCTGGCGCCGGCCGTTGCAATTGAACGCAAAGCTCAGTGGCGGCGGGCTGGATGCGGATGCGCAAGGCAGCATCGAATTGTCGGACCCCAATTCGTTCCAGCCGAAGGCCAGCGTGAATTTGCGCGTGCGCAATGCCAATCTGGCGCCGCTGTTCGGGACCAGCCCGGCGGACAAGTCAGTGCAGAGCGTCAACCTGTCCTCGCGCGTCGGCCTCTCCGGCAACCGCCTGACCTTCGACGATCTCGACAGCAGTGCGGCCGGCTCGCATCTGCGCGGGCATCTCGCGGTGACGCTCGATCAGGAGAAGAGCGTCGATGGTGAAATCGGCCTCGACGCGCTCGATCTTGCGCCCGCGTTCGCAATGGCCATCGGCGCCGCCGGACATGATGCCGGTGATCCCCTGAGTGCGGGGCTGCTCGGCGGCTGGCGCGGCCGCATCGCCTTCCAGGCCTTGCGCGGCACGTTGCCTGACGGCATCGAGCTGCGCCCGGTCGGCGGCACGATCCGGAGCGATGGCCAGTCGCTCGCGCTCGACGCGCTCAAGGGCGGTGTCGGCGGCGGTGAGATGTCGGCGAGTTTCGACGCGCGCAATGGCGCCAATGGCGTTGCGCTGAATGCACGTATCGAGCTGCGCAATGTCGATGCGGCGGCGCTGCGCTACCGCGATCTCGCATTGCCCAAGGGACGCGCCTCGGTGCAGATGGCCCTGACCAGCCAGGGCCGCAGCGTTGCGGCGTTGACCGGTGCGCTCGCCGGCAATGGCACGGTGACGCTCGAGGCCGCGGAAATCAGCGGCCTCAATCCGCGCGCCTTCGAGATCGCCATCCGCGCCAGCGACGGCGGCCAGGTTGCCGACGACAACAGGCTGCGGCAGCTCGTCGAACCCGCGCTGTTGGCAGGTCCGATCGCGGTCGCCTCGGCGCAGATCCCGTTCACGATCCGCGACGGGCGCCTGCGCGTCGGCGCGACACCGCTGGAAGCCAAGAACGCGCGGGCCATCGTCTCCGGCGGCTACGATATTCCCGCCGACCAGGCCGACATCCGCGCCAGCCTGACGCCGATCATGACCGGACTTTCGGGCGCGCCGCCGGAGATCCAGTTGTTCGCGGCGGGTCCCCCCGACAGGCTCAACCGCACCGTCGATCTCGCGCCGCTGTCGTCCTGGCTCGCGGTGCGCACGATCGATCGCGAGACGCGCCGGCTGGACGCGATCGAGCGTGGCGAGCCGCCGCCGGCGACTGCGGCGCTGCCGACGCTGGTCTCGCCCGATCCGGTGCCCGAGCCGTCGCTGACCGACGTGCCGTTGCCCGGCCGCGATCCGCGCCGCGCGCCGCCGAAGCCAAAGGCCGCGCCGACGCCGAAGGCGCCGCTGGCCGCCCCTGCAGCGCCAAGTCCTCCACTCACAAGCCCGCCGCTCGCGAGCCAGCAGATCGCCCCGCTGCCACCGCCGATCGAGGTGAGGCCGGCGCCGGGCCCGCCGCCCGCAAAACCCAAGCCGAAGCCACCGCTGGTGCTGACGCCGTCGAATCCGTGAACGCGGCAGCCTGTTCGGCAAGCGCTGGCCCTTGCCCGCCGGTAAACCCATTCCCGCGCATTTTAACGAATTTTGCTCGGCAAAACTGATCTGCCGACTTTACTGGATTCTCGCGTTTGATCTCTAGTGTCGGTTCCCAGAGGAATTCGGCGTCCTGCCAGCACAAGCAGGATGGCTAACCAAGAACTGGGGTAACGAGATGAACGGGGCGAAATCGCTTCTGCAGGATCTGGACGACGCGATCGCGCGCGGCACCGACGAGAGCCGGGCGAAGGCGTTGTGGCATGCGACCGACATCCTGATCACCGGCCGCTACAGCGACGACGAGATCAGCATGTTCGGCGAGGTCATCGGGCGGCTCGCCGACGAGATCGAGGTCGCCGCGCGGGCGCAGCTCTCCGAGCTGATGTCGGCCTGCGACCACGCTCCGCTCAATGTCATCGAAAAGCTCGCCCTCGACGACGAGATCGACGTGGCCGGTCCGGTGCTGCGCGACTCCAGCCGTATCGACGAGAAGATGCTGGTCGAGAGCGCCATGACCAAGGGCCAGGCGCATCTGCTTGCGATCGCCCAGCGCAGGTCGATCGGCGAAGCCGTCACCGACGTGCTGGTCAAGCGCGGCGACCAGGAGGTCGTGACCTCCGTCGCCAAAAACGAGGGCGCGCGCTTCTCCGGCTCGGGCCTGCTGCACATGGTCCGGCGCGCCGAGGGTGACTCGATCCTCGCCGAGCAGCTCGGCCTGCGCAAGGACGTCCCGCGCCACATCTTCCAGCAGCTCATTTCCAAGGCGTCGGAAGACGTCCGCCGCCGCCTCGCGAGCGAGCGGCCCGAAATGATGTCGCAGATCCAGAGCTCGGTGACCGACGTCACCGGCGATCTCCAGTCCAAGTTCGGTCCGTCCTCGCGCAGCTATTTCGTCGCCAAGCGCGTGGTGACGACGCAGTACCGCCAGGGCAACCTCAACCAGGACTCGATCTCGAACTATGCGCGCCAGCACCGTTTCGACGAGGTGCAGATCGGCCTGTCGCTGTTGTCGTCGCTTCCGGTCGACGTGATCGAGCGCGCGATGATGGACCGCAATCGCGAGATACTTCTGGTGCTGTGCAAGGCGCTCGACTTCTCGTGGGACACGACCATGTCGCTGCTGTTCCTCGGCGCCAAGGATCATCTGATCACGGCGCGCGAGCTCCATGACAGCGAGCGCGAGTTCGGCAAGCTCAAGATCGAGACGTCGCGCAGCATTCTGAAGTTCTACCAGTCGCGCAAGACCGGCGCGGGTGCCGATACGGGCCGTCAGCCCGAACTCCAGGTGCACTGAGCGAGAGGGGAGTATTTGCAATGTTGCCTCAATTCGGCACCGCAATTCGCAAGAACAAGAGCCTGCCCGTCGATGCCGGCGGTTCGGCTCCCGAGAAGGCTTCCGTCGACGCCGCCTGGCTCGTGCTCGAAGCCGCCAACGATCTCGGCGATCACGCCGCGATCGCGGCCTGCCGCCGCGTCATCGACGCCGAACTCAACGGCACCGTGGCGGGCAGCGCGGATATCGATCTCGTGCTCGGTTATTTCAGGTAGCGACGATCACCCGCGTCTAGTGCGCCATCGCGATTTCGCCGGACACTTGCTCGCGCCTTGCATCGATGCGTAGCAGCACGACTACGACTGCGCCCACCAGCGCGCAACCCGCCAGCAACAGAAGACCTGCGGTAAAACTGCCGGTTAAATCCTTCAGGTAGCCCATTGCGTAAGGACCGGCGAAACCGGAAAGATTTCCAAGCGAGTTGATCGCGGCGATGCCGGCGGCAGCCGATGCTCCCGTTAGAAAGCTCGCCGGCAGCGGCCAAAACATCGGGGGGACCGCGGAGACGCCGATCTGTGCGAAGCAAAGCAATGCCATGACAAGGACGGAGTTGGAAACGAGACCTGCCACTCCGATCCCCACCGCTGCCATCAACAGTGCCGCGGCGACGTGACCCTTTCGTTCCATGGTCCGATCGGAATGACGACCAAGCAGCACCATGCCCGCGGCCCCGAAAATAAAGGGCAGCGCTGCGAGCAGGCCGGTCTGGGTATCGCTGACGCCAAAACCCTTGATGATGGTTGGCAGGAAGAACGCCACGCCATAACTTGCAGCATTCAGGCAGAAGTACACCAGAGCGCACAACAAAATGCGGTAATCGGTGAGCGCCTGCCCCAATGACAGGTGTTCGACCTTCTCCTTGTTCCGCTTCTCGGTGGCCTGCACGTCTTCCAGCCAGGCAATCTCGTCTTGTTGCAGCCAGCGGGCCTGGCGCGGAAAATCGGTCAGATAGAGCAGGACGCAGATGCCTACCACGACCGAGGGCAGCGCCTCGAGAATGAACAGCCACTGCCAGCCTTCCAATCCCCAACCGGTCACGCCGAGCAGAAGCCCGGAGATGGGCGATCCGATGATGGACGAAATCGGGATCGCCAGCATGAACAGGCTGATGACCCGAGCCCGGTAAACCGCCGGGAACCACAGGGTCAGATAGAAGATGATGCCTGGAAAGAATCCCGCCTCGCAGGCGCCGAGCAGCAAACGAAGAGAGTAGAAGACGCCCGTTGTCGGTAGTCCCGTTGCTGCCGATATCGATGGGATGAATGCGAAGGCCGCCGAGACGATTCCCCACGTAATCATGATGCGGGCGATCCAGACGCGCGCGCCGACTCGTTCCAGGAAGATGTTGGAGGGGACTTCAAACAGGAAATACCCGACGAAGAACAAGCCCGCGCCCAGTCCGAACGCTGCTTCACTTAAACCCAGCGCCTGGTTCATGTGCAGCTTGGCAAAGCCGACATTGACGCGGTCAAGATAGGCCACGAAATAGCAGACGATCAGGAACGGTATAAGCCGCCACATAACCTTGCCAATGACACGCTTCTCGACGTCTTGCATGGCAAGGCCTCCCGTTTGATCACCGGAACCCGCTCAACATCCGGGCGGCGTTGCGAAACAATGACGGGTACGAACGATGAGTGCAAACGGCATTTTGACGTTCAAGCCAAAGTGACAGTCGTGCTGTCATGCTCGAAGCTGGACGAGGGACGAAGCACGCGACACGCTCCATCTAACGCTCGCGGGGCGGCCGAGGCATCGGCCGCCCGCCATGATGATCGCGAACATCATCTTATTTTGCCATCGCAGTCATCGCCAGCTTCTCGACCTCCTGTTGGACGAACACCAAGCGCCGGAATGTCTACGCGTTCGCGCCGCCGTCGACGGTCAAGGTCGAGCCGGTGATGTATTTTGCCTTCGCGCTCGCCAGGAACGCCACCGCGTTCGCGATGTCATCCGTCGCGCCGTACCGGCCGAGCGCCATGAACTGCTTCAATGTCTCGGCGGTCGGGCCGTGCGCCGGATTCATGTCGGTGTCGATCGAGCCCGGTGCCACGAGGTTGACCGTGACGTCCCTCGGGCCAAGCTCCCGCGCCAGCGCCTTCGTGAATGCGGTTAGCGCCGACTTCGACGCCGCGTACACGCCGAGCGCCGGCGAGGGCACGCGGTCCGCGAAATAGCTGCCGATGGTGATGATGCGGCCGCCCTTGCCAAGGTGCGGCAGCGCCGCCTTGCTCGCGGCGATCGGCGAACGCACGTTGACGTTCAGCATCGCGTCGATGTCGGCGAGCGAGATGTCGTTGAGGCCGCCCAATCGCAGAATGCCGGCATTGTTGACCAGGATGTCGAGCCCGCCCAGCTCCTTGACGGTCTTGTCGACCGAAGCCTGAACGGCAGCGACATCGGCGCTGTCGGCCTGGATCGCTACGGCTTTCCGGCCCGTCGCCTTGATCGCGTCCACGACCTTGGCGGCGATCTCCGCCGACTTCTCGTAAGTAATCGCGACATCGGCGCCTTCCGCGGCGAGCGCCTTCGCGATGGCCGCACCGATACCCCTGCTTGCGCCCGTCACCAGGGCCCGTTTTCCTGCCAGTGTCATGTGATCTCTCCAATTCTGTAATGATCGACACAGAATATGTGGAGTCTTGATTGCCGCGGTCAAGTGAATTATGTGTTGATCATTACAGAAAGACGGGCGATGGCAGGTCGGCCACGGGAATTTGATCGCGACGCGGCGTTGGAGGCCGCCATGCTGCTGTTTTGGCGCAAGGGCTTTGCGGCAGCCTCGATGCACGACCTCTGCCACGCCATGGGCGTCAGCTCGCCCAGCCTCTATGCGGCCTTCGAAAGCAAGGAGGCACTCTACCTTGCCGCGATCGAGCATTACGTCGAGACCCAGGGCCAGCCGGTCTGGGACCGGCTTGCGGAAGGCGCGACCGCGCGCGCCGGCATCGAGAATCTGCTGATCGGGGCGGCCGAGACCCTGCCGAAATCCCGGAGAGCGCCGGCCGGCTGCATGGCCGTGCTGGGCGCCGTCAGCGACGAATGGCCGGCCACCATTGCCCGCGAGATCAAGAAGGTCCGGCTCGACATGCTTGGCAATTTGCGCGGGCGGCTGGAGGCTGCGGTCGCGAGCGGCGAACTGCCTGCCGCAACCGACATCGATGCGCTGAGCCGGTTCTACCTCAGCGTCTTCGAAGGCATGGCGATCCAGGCCAAGGACGACGCGACGCCTGAGGAGTTGAGAGGCGTAGCGAAGGCGGCCATGGCGATGTGGCCGGGCGAGCGGTAGCTCGCGGCCTGTACGATGGGTAGAGCGCAGCGAGACCCATCGTTCCATCCAGGCGTGTTGATGGGTTTCGCTCCGCTCTATCCATCGTACGAGCTGGGTCGAGAGATTGATCTATCTCAAGACCGCATCCGAAACGCGGGCCCAGCTTACATTCGGAAGGCAGCGATACGTCCAGACAGGCGGGAGGTGAAGCATGTACCGGCATATTCTCATTCCGACAGATGGGTCGGAGCTAGCGGAGCACGGAGTGGCGCATGGGTTGGCGCTGGCGAAATCCCTTGGAGCCAAGGTATCTCTAATCTTCGTTGTGGAGCCGTTTTCAGAAATGACAGGGCGGTTCCGTGAAGCAGTCGCAACATATGCCGAGCTGCGCAAGGAACAGGCCACGAGCGCGTTGGATCGCGCGGCAAATGCGGCCAAGGAGGCCGGCGTTTCCTGCGAACCGATTCAAGTGGAGAACGGGCAACCCCATCAAGCCATCATCGCAGCAGCCGAGAATAAAGGTTGCGATCTCATCGTGATGTCATCCCATGGCCGCAGCGGACTCTCCATGCTTCTCATCGGTAGCGTGACAAACAAGGTGCTGGCACAGGCGAAAACTCCCGTACTGATTTGTCCGTGAATGTGCGGATCTGCTGACAGAGTTCTCGCTCGCCGCGAGGACTAGAAAACTCAACGGCCGCATAAACCGCCTTGTCTGCTTTCGTCATCTGCGGGCCTTACCTGCCGGTCAGGCCTTGTCGGCCCGGCACCCGGGTAGCCGGTGACAGTGCACTTAACTCGAAGCAGGAGACCCCGTGCGCATCAATTGAATGCACTGTCACCGCAATTGCGGCGACGGCTAGAGCCTGTCGATCCGAAATGCGCGAGTCTCGACCGCGGCGCGAACACGCGCGTTGCACGCAGCTGTGATCGTGGAACCCCGCCGCGGATGTAACGACAGACGCTCCCCTCCGAATAGCCCGTAGCGGACGCTTCGTTCGCCAATAGATGGATGCGCAATCCGGGGAGAAATCGTCGCATGATGGGATTCAACGTCGCGGAGAATGGTGGAGGCTCTTATCGTCCGCTCGCCATTCTGCGCTGGGTCATGGTGGTCATATTCGTATCGTTTGGAATGCAGAAATTCACACTGCAATCCGCACAGGGTATCGCCCAGTTCATCAGCCACAGCCCGTTCATCTCCTGGCTGTCGGTATTCGGCCTGAGGGGCGAGGCCTATGTTCTCGGTGTCGCCGAATTCGTGATCGCGGCGCTGCTCGTGGCAGGCAGCTTCAGTCCGGTCTTGTCGGCGCTGGGTTCGTTCATGGGCATGATGACCTTCGCGATCACGTGGTCGTTCTTCTTCACGACGCCGGGCGTCGTCACATGGAGCCTTTCAACCGATCCGATGGCGTGGAATCTGGCCGGCGAGTTCCTGTTCAAGGACATCGTCCTGCTGTGTGTGTGCGTTGTGCTGTTTCTCGCTTCGTTGCCGCAGTCGGTTGTCCGGCTCCGCACCGGCTGAGCGTAAAGCGGCTTTGCGATAGCCCGTAGGACGGGGAGAGCACAGCGAAACCCATCACGCTTCAACGCGCCCGGAAGCAAGGATGGGTTTCGCTTCGCTCTACCCATCCTGCGAGACGCATCTCACCGCCGAGCGCGGTAAATCACGACATCATTGCCATGACGCGTCGTGCTCTTCTCGAGGATGTAATTGGCCTTCTCCAGCACGCGGCGGGATGCGCCGTTGCTGACATAGACAAGGCCGATGAGAGACGGCAGTTCGTGGTGCGACAGCCCAATGTCCGTCAGCGCGATTGCGACCTCGCTCGCAAATCCGCGGCCCCAGAACTCGCGCTTAAATGCGTAGGCAATCTCGATCTCGTCGATGTCGTCCACGAGGATGTGCCGGATGCCCGCTCGCCCGGCGAAGGCGCCGTCCTTCGTTCGCAGCACCCACAGCCCAAAACCGTGCTGGTCCCAATGCGCCATGTTGGTCGCGAGATAGGTCTTGGTGACCTCGGGTGCACGCACGCCGCCGAGATAGCGGGACACCTCGGCATCGAGATGCAGCGTGACGAGGTCGTCGAGGTGGTCTTCGCGAAGCCTCTCGGCGGTCAATCTGTCGGTGCTGAAGCGGTCCATGGAGACTGATAGCCGCTTTGGAGGCCGGTCGTCGATCGCTTTCGCGATGCGACACCGCACGCGTCAGCAGCGGCTGGACCGCTTGGACTCCATGTCGCGCCCGGGTTCTGCCTTTGCCGCGCTGAGCGCCGCGGCCAGCTCGTCGATATGGTAGGGTTTCGGCAGAATCTGCAGACCGGCCAATTCGGCGTCGTGAACTGCGGCTTCGGAGTATCCGCTGGTCAGAAGCACGGGTATGTCGCTTCGCCTTCTCTTGATCTCCCGCGCCAGCTCGACCCCATTCATGCCACCGGGCATCATGACATCGGAAAAGACGAGGTCGACGGCGCGGCCGTCCGCCAGGGCACCGAGCGCGGCCGCGCCACTCGCCGCGTGCGTGACCTCGTAACCGAGCTGGCCCAGCATCTCGCTCACCAGTGCGGCAACCTCGTCATCGTCCTCGACCAGAAGGATGCGGCCATGATTGCTCTTCTTCGGCCGCACCATGTTGAGATCGATCAGGTGTCGCTCCCTGGAAGGAATGCTGAGCGACCGCGGCAAATAGAGTTCGATGCTGGAGCCTCGGCCGACTTCCGATCGAATGCGGACCGTCCCCCGTGACTGCGTCGCGAATCCATGGACCTGGGCGAGCCCGAGCCCCGAGCCCTTTCCGACCTCCTTGGTCGTGAAGAATGGTTCGAAAACGCGTGACAGGATCTCCGGACTCATGCCGACACCGGTATCGACGACGGACAGGCGCACATAGTCTCCGGCGATCTGCTCGTCATTCAGATTGGGCAGATTTTCCCCGCGCACGAGAATCGTGCCGCCATTGGGCATGGCGTCGCGGGCGTTGACGGCGAGGTTGAGGATCACGAGTTCGAGCTCGCCGGGATCGACCTCCACCGGCCAGAGCGTGTCCGGAAAATCGAACTCGACATGGACGTCGCCTCTCAGGCTTCGATCGAGCAATTCGCGCATGCCGCCCATCTGTGAGGCTACGTCGACAGGCTCCGGCCGGAGCGTCTGCCGGCGGGAGAACGCGAGAAGCTGCCTGGTCAGGCTGGCCCCGCGCTGGGCGGCCTGGACCATCCCGTCCATGAGCCGGCGACGACGGTCCGGATCGGTCTGGCGGTCGAGCATGTCGAGGCCGCCGGAGATCACCATCAGCAGATTGTTGAAGTCGTGCGCCACCCCGCCGGTCAGCTGTCCGATGGCTTCGATCTTCTGGGCTTGCCGAAGCGTCTCCTCGACCCGGGCACGCTCGTCCATCTCGACGCGCAATTGCTCGACGGCTTCCGCAAGGGCCCGCGTGCGCTCGACCACCAGCGTCTCGAGCTCCTGAGCCGCCTGTTCGCGCGCCGCGAACAGAGCCCGGATTTCGTATTGGCGCCGCCGCGCGCGCAGTGCCGATTGAACGGCGCTAGTCAGCGTCATTGGCTGAACCGGCCGCTCGAGCAGCGAGACGTTACGGAGAAGCGCGACAATGCTGCGGCGCCAGGCAAGGACGGCCGGCTGCTCGCGATGGCTGGTCAGGACGACGAAGGGCAGGTCGGACCAGGGCGGTTGGCTCTCGATCCATTGTGCCAGCGGCGAGGTGTCTTTCCCGAACAGAGCTTCCTCGGCAACGAAAACGGCGCCGACGCCGGCTGCCATCTCGCTGACGAGTTCGGGCAGACTGCGGCAGCTGGTCGCTTCCAGGTGCGAACTCCGGAACAGCTCGGCGGAGGCAAGTCCGTCGCGCCCGATCGGAGCAAAGACGAGAACATGGTGATCTCGCTCAACGCTCATTCAACCGACCCTTCGGGCTTAGGTGCCCCGGTATAATGCGGATTGCCGGAAAAGATGCCGCTGAACTCCCTCAGGGGCGGGCCGAGCGTGATGCCGGCGCTGCTAAGCCGAAATTCCCGGATGGTATGCTCGTGTCGGCCGCTGCGCTTCTTGACGACAGACAGAGCGCGCCGCACCGTTCCGCCGACCTCGAAATAGCGCAGCATGACCACGGAATCGCTGAGATAGCTGATGTCGAGAGGCGTATCCATCGGACCGACGAGGCCATGCTGGGCGAGGACCAGGATGGTCAGCACACCCTGCTGCCCCAGGTAGCTCAAGAGTTCGTGCATCTGCAGGATGAGAAATCGCTCGTCGGGCATCGCGGCCAGATAGCCGTTCAGACTGTCGATGATGACGAGGCGGGCATTGTCGGCCTCGACGCTCTTTCGCACGTTTGCGGCGAACTCACCCGGCGACAGCTCGGCGGGATCGATCTGCTGAAACCGGACAAGCCCCGAATCGACGTGTTCTTGCAGGTGCAGGCCAAGTGTCCGGGCGCGCGCTTCGACCGTGCCGCGGCCTTCATCGAACGCGAAGAACACCGCGTGCTCGCCACGTTCGGCCGCCGCGATCGCGTAGGTGAGCGCAACCGATGATTTGCCCACGCCGGCGGCGCCGATGAGCAGCGCATTGGTGCCGCGCTCGAGGCCGCCTCCCAGGAGCTGGTCGAGCTCGGCGTTGCCGCTCGGGGTGAAGTCGCCGACGAAGGTCTTGTGATGTTCGGCCGCCACCAGGCGGGGGAATATCTGCAGGCCGCCTCGCTCGATCGTGAAATCGTGAAACCCGCCGCGAAACCGGATGCCGCGCATCTTGATCACGCGGAGCCGGCGCCGCTCGGCGCCGTAATCGATCGCGACCTGTTCGAGCATCACCACGCCGTGCGCAATGGAATGGAGCTGCAAATCGTCCTGAGATGACGAAAGATCGTCGAGCAGGACCACTGTGCAATTGCGGTTGGTGAAAAAATGTTTCAGGGCCAGCACCTGGCGCCTGTAACGAAGCGGGTTCTGGGCAAGCAGGCGCAGTTCGGACAGGCTGTCGAGCACGACGCGGTTGGGATTGACCCGCTCGACTTCCCTGAAGATCAGGCCGGTCGTCTCGCTCAGCTCCATTTCGGCGGGATGAAACACCGTGAGCTCGCGCTCCGGATCGAGCGTCGTCTCCGGCGGAACCAGTTCGAAGATGTCGATGCCGTCCAGCGTCCAGCCGTGCCGCTGCGCCACGACGTCCAGCTCGCGCTTGGTTTCGGACAGCGAAATATAGAGCACGCGCTCTCCGTCCCGCACCCCCCTCAGCAGGAACTGAAGCGCGATGGTGGTCTTGCCCGTGCCGGGCTGCCCCTCGTAGAGATACATCCGGTTGGCGTCGAAGCCGCCACCCAGGATGTCGTCCAGCCCGGCGCTGCCGGTCGATATTCTGGACAGCTCTCGGGGCGCACTGTCCGTAACAGTGCTGGATGGACTGCTCATTGATCCCCTTTGACGCTTCGAGAGAAGGGCGCCACCGCCCCTGCGCGAGTCCCAGGGCTCGCGCCCGGTTAAGCCGAACGGCCTTGGAACGAACTCTCAGATCGGCGCCGGGTTCCCTGCTGATGGGGTGGCGGTCGGCCCTGATCACGGCGCCGATCCAGCCCGAAGACGGTATCGCATCGCCATTCGCGGGACGGAGAAGGTCGGGAGCCGGATGTCACTGAAGCCGATGATGCCATCGTGCTCCTGTGTTGCCCGACGGGTCAACCGACCCTCAGTTCGCGACCCGGCGCGTCAAGCGTTCGCAGTCAAGTCGCTGCTTGATCTGAATCAAACAGGCGGATGACAGCCGCACCACAACGCGAGTCCAGGGACTGGTGACATGTTGGTGTGCGCAATGAGTCCGACCTGGTACGTCACCTTCGAAGTGCAACGGCGAGGCGTTCTGCCGAGACAACGAAGTCCGCGCGAGACGAAGACCTTCGCGACTGAGCATGAAGCCAAGCTGTTTGCGCGCGCCAAGCGCGATGAGGGACTTTCCGTCTTTGCAGGCACGATCAACCCGCACCTGCCGAAGCGGGTGATCCCATCCTCCGGCATCGGCGCGTGGCTTGCTGACGAACAGGACGGTGCTGGAGCGCACGGCACTTCAAAGACTGACTAAGCACTCTTCTGTGCATAGCGATGGCGTTTGAGTGTTGCCATTTTGGTACGGGCCCAAAATCCCCTCGCGCGTAAACTTCAGGATGTTCGCAAGCTTTATGCACGCCAGCCTGCATTAGGGCTCGCTTCTGACGAAAGAAATTTGAGCAAAGGGGACGAAACGATGAAAAAGCTTTCGATCGCGGCGATCGGCTTCGCGGCGCTGAGCATGGCGGCTCCGGCCATGGCGGCCGATATGGCCGTCAAGGCGCCGCCGCCGGCACCGGTGGTGGCGGTTTACAACTGGACCGGATTTTACATCGGCGCCAACGGAGGCTGGGGGCAGAGCCACGGTTGCGTCGATTTGATAACGCCCGCAGGCAACGTCGCAAGTGGTTGCGCCGATCGCTCCGGAGGCCTCGTCGGTGGACAGATCGGGTATCGCTGGCAGACCAATCAGTTCGTGCTCGGCCTGGAAGCTCAGGGTGATTGGGCCGAGATCAAGAACACACGCGTCAGCGTGATCGATCCGTTTATCTCGACCACGGGCAAGACCGATGCGATCGGGCTGTTCACGGCTCAGCTCGGTTGGGCATGGAACGCCTCACTGCTCTACGTGAAGGGCGGCGCCGCCGTGACGCGCAATCGCTTTGACATCTTCAACAATGTCACCGGCGTCGGCCTCGCCTCGGCAGGTCACACGCGCTGGGGCGGTGCCCTGGGTGTCGGCTGGGAGTATGGCTTCAGCCCGAACTGGACGGTCGGTGTCGAATACGACCACCTCTGGATGGGGCGTGACAACACCTCCTTCGCAGGCGTGGTCACACCCGGTGGGTTCACCCTCACCGGCAGCGGTGTCACCCAGGATATCGACATGGTCACGGTTCGCGTGAACTATCGCTTCGGCGGTTATGGTGCTGGTTATGGTGCTCGCTACTGAGCCTGTGTCTTCCCAGTGACTTCAGGCCCCGGCATGGACCGGGGCCTTTTTCATGGGAAGCGCGAAAACGCGAGGATGTCCGCCGCTTCCGGCGTCAGTTCCGACGGTCGAACCCGGCGAGTTGTTGTCTGTCCAAGAGCACGATGTGACGCTGGTTCTTGTCGATGAAACCGAGGATCCCAAGCGCGCGCAAATGCGAGAGAGATCGCGAGACGGTCTCGAGCGTCATACCGAGATAATCCGCGATGTCACGCCTCGACATCGGCAGCGCGAGGACGCCTGCGGCCGTGAGCCGCCTGTCCATTTCGATCAGAAAGGCAGCAACCCGCTCCAGCGACGTCTTGCGTCCAAGCAGCAGCATGTGGTCCTCGGCATGCCGGAGATTCGTCGTGGTCATATGGAGCAGGCTTCCGGCCAAGGTGCCGTCGCTCCCGGCAACAGCGTCGAGGCTCTCCCGCCTGATCAGCCGCACGGTCGTGTCCGTCACCGCTTCCGTCGTGAAGCGATGGACACCGCCATTCGTCAGCCCGAAGGTGTCGCCGGGAACATGAAACGCATTGATCTGCCGGCGCCCGTCGGACAGCAGCTTGTAGCTTCGTACTGTGCCTGACTTGACCTGGTAGATGTATTCGGCGGGCTCCTTCTCGCCGTAGATCTCGCTGTCGCGCCTGTAGGTGAATTCGCGCAGGCTGACCACCGGATTCGAGGCGGCGGTCATTCCGAGTTCGCTAAGAGAATGCGGGCGGGGAAGGGAGACCGGGGTTGCGTGCATCAGCATTGGACCAACTCCTCAATCTCATAGCGATCGGGTTCGTCAGTCGCGGAGCATGTGCTGAAACGGGGACAGTGTCGCGCGGCTCTTGTTGTTCCTGATATCGAGCTTGTTCGAAAGCGGGACGAGTGACTATCGTCCTAAGGTTCATTGTACCAACGGACAGGACGAGGTTTGGCATGTCGCGATACGCCGCCTTGATCTAGCGCAACGTGAGGCCTCGTAAGGTTTCCATGCTTCGATGGCTGGACTTCACCAGCTCACGGAGACAACTATGGATGCAAGACGACTTACTGCGGCAGCAGCCGCATTCGTGTGTGCGGCCTCGTGCCCCCTGCCTTAGATCCGTTGATTTTCGTTGGGACCGCGCGCGCCCAATTGGGTTTGATGTTCGCAGCCAGAAGGCAGGTTGGCGCGCAGCATCCGACGGAACTTAAATCAGGAGATGAAGATGACCCGCCCGCTTTTCGCAATTCTATCGGTTAGCTCAATTCTGGTGTCGGCAGCCTCGATCTCGTCCGCGGCCGAACGCCAGTATCGCCATGGCAACGTCGCCCCGGGTGTTCCTAATAGCTACTGCTTGCAGGGGCGGATCTGGGGATACCCAGGCAATTGCCAATTCGCGACCTATGAGCAGTGCATGGCAACCGCTTCAGGGATCAGTGCCTATTGCGGCGTCAATCCGAGCTACGCCTTCGCGCATCAGTATGACCCTCGCGGTCAGTGGTATCCGCGCTAGCGGATCTCTATCCCGATCCTGATCCCGGTCTTGGCAATTCTTCGACGATACCATTGTGCCAGTGTTTTGCCCGACGGTGCAACCGGCGCGCATTAGTCCTTGGCCCGGGTGGTTTTTGCAAATGCGTAAGCCATTGATTTCACAACCCACGTCTACTGTGCATGGGGTTGTTTTCGCAGTTTTGGTTTGAGGGGGCCTTATCCCGCCCCTAACGCGACCGCGACGTTGTAGGTCAGGAGGCTCGCGGCATAGGCGAGCACCAGCATGTAGAAGAAGGTCACGGCCATCCAGGTCCAGCTTCCGGTCTCGCGCCGGATCACGGCGAGCGTGGATGCGCATTGCGGGGCGAAGATGTACCAGGCCAGCATCGACAGCGCGGTCGCGAGCGACCATTTCGTCGCCAACACCTGGCCGATCTGCTCGGCCGCTTCCTTGCCGCCTTCGATCGCATAGACGGTGCCGAGGGCTGCGACCGCGACCTCGCGCGCCGCCATGCCCGGGATCAGCGCGACCGCGATCTGCCAGTTGAAGCCGACGGGGGCGAGCAGGGGCTCGAGCGCCTTGCCGATGATCGCGGCCAGGCTGAAGTCGATCGCCGGCTCGGTGGCGCCCGCGGGCGGCTGCGGGAACGAGGCCAGAAACCAGATCAGCACCATCATCGAGAAGATCGTGGTGCCGGCGCGGTGCAGGAACATTTTCGCCCGCGTGTAGACGCCGATCGCGATCGATTTCAGCCGCGGCATCTTGTAGTCCGGCAGCTCCAGCATGAACGGCGCCGGCGCATAGTCGCGCAGCATGAAGAATTTGATCAGGAACGAGACGACCAGCGCGCTGGTGATGCCGGCGGCGTAGAGGCCGAACATCACGAGGCCCTGGAGGTTAATGAAGCCCCAGACGTCCCTGGCCGGAATGAAGGCCGAGATGATCAGCGTATAGACGGGAATGCGCGCCGAGCAGGTCATCAGCGGCGCGATCAGGATCGTGGTCAGCCGGTCGCGCTTGTTGTCGATCACGCGCGTCGCCATGATGCCGGGAATGGCGCAGGCAAAGCTCGACAGCAGCGGAATGAAGGCGCGGCCGTGCAGGCCTGCGCCGCCCATGATGCGGTCCATCAGGAACGCGGCGCGCGCCATGTAGCCGAAGTCTTCCAGCAGCAGGATGAACAGGAAGATGATGATGATCTGCGGCAGGAACACGATGACGCTGCCGACGCCTGAGATCACGCCGTTCTGAAGGAAGCTCTGCAGCAGGCCGGCGGGCAGGGTGGCGTGCACGAATTCGCCGAGCGCGTCGAAGCCGTTGTTGAGCAGGTCCATCAGCGGCTGCGCCCAGGCGAACACCGCCTGGAACATCACGAACAGGATGAGAGCGAGCACGATCAGGCCGCCGACCGGATGCAGCACAACGGCATCGATCCGCGCGGTCCAGGTGTCGGGCCGGCTTGGCAGGCTGACGCAGTCGGCGATGATGCGGTCGGCCTCGCGCTGGGTGGCGCGCAGCTCGGCGACGCTGAGCGCGCGCCAGCTGTTCTCCCGCGGCTCCGCGGCGAGTTTCGCCGAGATCTCGTCCGTCAGCGCCAACAGGTCGGCCGTGCCGCTCTTGCGCACCGCGATCGAGGTGACCACGGGCACGCCGAGCTCCTTGGCGAGCCGCTCCACGTCGACGGTGATGCCGCGCCGGCTCGCGATGTCGAACATGTTGAGCACGAGGATCATCGGCCGGCCGGTGCGCTTCAGCTCCAGCAGCAGGCGGATGGTCAGGCGCAGATTGGTCGAGTCGGCCACGCACAGCACGAGGTCGGGCACGGTCTCGCCGGACGCCTTGCCGAGCACGAAGTCGCGGGTGATCTCCTCGTCCGGGCTGCGGCCGCGCAGCGAGTAGGTGCCGGGGAGGTCGACCACCGAGACCTGGCGTCCCAGGGGCGTAACGAAGAAGCCTTCCTTGCGCTCGACGGTGACGCCGGGATAGTTCGCGACCTTCTGTCGGCTGCCGGTCAGCGCGTTGAACAGCGACGTCTTGCCGCTGTTCGGCGTGCCCACCAGGGCGAGATGCAGCAGAGGAGCTTCCATGGGATCAGATTTCCGGTCGCTATCTAGGCGACAATGATGGCCATGGCTTCACGACGGCGGACCGCGATCGTGATGTTGTCGACACGGACGGCGATCGGGTCGCGCCCGACCAGGCCCTCGTGCAGGACCTCGACCCGGGCGCCCTCGACGAAGCCGAGCTCGATCAGCCGGCTCTCGAGCTCGATGTCCGAGAGCGCCGAGCCGGCATCCCCGGCAGAAAGGTGTTGGATGACGCCGATATAGCCGCGCTGGGCCAGGCCCAGCGGCATCCGCGAACGCGTGTCATTGGTGTCGGTCATGCCCTGTATTTTCAACGCAGGGCAGTGAGGTCAAGCGCGCGGGTCGGCTGAAACTGCACCTTAGAGTGATTTTAAAGTGCAGAACCGTGAGGCGCCGTTGGAGGACGCCCAACGGCTACTGGGCCGGGACCTTTTCCGGCTGGATGGCGGCCATGGCGCGGCTCTTGAAGTAGTCGAGGACGAACAGGCGGATCGCCGAGGACAGATTGCCCTGCTGGCGGTTGCCGTCGATCTCGCCGACCAGCTCGGACAGCGTCATGTTGCGCAGGCCCGAGATCTCCTTCATGCCGTTCCAGAACGCCTCTTCCAGGCTGACGCTGGTCTTGTGGCCGGCGACCACGATCGACCGTTTCACCACGGGCGACTTCATGACTGATCCTCGCGATCGATCTGATGCTGGTCCAGATGCGCCTTCGCCTGGTCCGCGCGCGTCTCCTCCGCCGACCGCTCCGCCTTCGTGCGGCCGAACTTCGCCCGGTTGACGTCCGCCTGCTTCGCCGTGGCTTCCCGCTCGGCGCGCTTCCTGAAACGATTCAGGTTGATGACGTTCCCCATGCCGCGTCTCCATCATCCGCTCCTCTTCTGGCAGGATGAAACATTCAGAAACTGGGTGCCGTGTTGCGCCCTATGAGACTTGATCGCCATTCGCTCGTCCTCGTCAATTGGCCCCTCGGGCCATCAAACGATGAATTAGCCCCGTCAAAGGGCAGAGAGGCCTGCGTAGCACGCCGCCTCGCCACAACATTGACGGTAATCAAATCCCGGCCCTTAGGCCTTATATTTATGAGCCCCAGGGCACCGTATCATTACGGATGACTATCGGAATTCGGAATTCATCCAGGCCGCGTCATTTTCTCCGGCTGCACCAGCCGGTCGAACTCGTCGGCTGAGACGAAGCCGAGCCGCAGCGCCTCCTCCTTCAGCGTGGTGCCGTTGGCATGCGCGGTCTTCGCCACCTTGGCGGCGTTGTCATAGCCGATCTTCGGGGCGAGCGCGGTCACCAGCATCAGCGAGCGCTGCATCAGCTCCCTGATGCGCTTTTCGTCGGCACGGATGCCGCTGACGCAATGTTCGGTGAAGGAGCGCGCGGCGTCCGCCATCAGCCGGATCGAGTGCAGCATGTTGTAGGCGAGCACGGGCTTGTAGACGTTGAGCTCGAAATGGCCCTGGCTGCCGGCGACTGTGATCGCAGTGTGATTGCCGAACACCTGGCAGCACACCATCGTCATCGCTTCGCACTGCGTCGGGTTGACCTTGCCGGGCATGATCGAGGAGCCCGGCTCGTTCTCCGGCAGGATCAGCTCGCCGAGGCCCGAGCGCGGGCCCGATCCGAGCAGGCGGATGTCGTTGGCGATCTTGAACAGGCCTGTCGCGACGGAATTGATGGCGCCGTGCGCCAGCACATAGGCGTCGTTCGAGGCCAGCGCCTCGAATTTGTTGGCGGCGCTGGTGAAGGGCAGCTTCGTAATCCCGGTAACGTGCTTTGCGAACAGTCTTGCGAAGCGCGGCTTGGAGTTGAGGCCGGTGCCGACGGCGGTGCCGCCCTGGGCCAGCGGATAGAGGTCCTTCACCGCGACCTTGAGGCGGGCGATGCCGCTTTCGACCTGCGCGGCGTAGCCGGAAAATTCCTGGCCGAGCGTCAGCGGCGTCGCGTCCTGGGTGTGTGTCCGCCCGATCTTGACGATTTTTGCGAACTCTTTCTCCTTCTTGCGGAGCGCGCGCAACAGCTCGCCGAGGGCAGGGACGAGATCGGCATTGATGCGGCTTGCGGCCGCGATGTGCATCGCGGTCGGGAACGAGTCGTTCGACGACTGGCTCATGTTGACGTGATCGTTGGGATGCACCGGCTTCTTGGCGCCGAGCTCGCCGCCGAGCAGCTCATTGGCGCGGTTGGCGATGACCTCGTTGAGGTTCATGTTGCTCTGCGTGCCCGAGCCGGTCTGCCACACGACCAGCGGGAAATGATCGTCCAGCTTACCCTCGATCACCTCGCGCGCGGCGCGGATGATGGCATTGGCCCGGCGCTGGTCGAGCAGGCCGAGCGCGAGGTTGGATTGTGCGGCGGCGAGCTTGACGATCCCGAGCGCATGCACGAGCTCGATCGGCATGCGGTCGATGCCGATGCGGAAATTCTGGCGCGAGCGTTCGGTCTGCGCCCCCCAATAGCGATCGGCGGGGACCTCGATGGGACCGAAACTGTCGGTCTCGGTGCGGCTGGCGGGGCGGGCAGTCTTCGAGCGAGCAGTCTTCGAGCGAGCAGTCTTGGCCATGAGCACATCCATTCTGCGGCGCGGAATTCCGCGCAGCCTCTTCATGTGCTCTTCTATATCGGCAGTTTGGCCGGGCGCGACCGTTTCGGGTCCAACCTAGATCATTTCTTGCGGAAACGATCGAGCCGCACCACCTCAGCGCCGCCCTGGTTCGGGGCGGTCGGCTCCTCGGCGCTTTCCGCCGGTTCACTGGCAGGTGCGGGCACCGCGACGGCCGACGGCGCGGGAGCGGCCGGCAATGTCTCGGGCGAGACCTCGGCGACATCGGAGGTGTCGAACTGGAGGCCGAACTTCACGGACGGATCGAGGAAGCTCTTGATCGCGCTGAACGGCACGATCAGCCGCTCCGGAATGCCGCCGAAGGACAGGCCGACCTCGAAGCGGTCCTCAAGCACGGTCAGATCCCAGAACTGGTGCTGGAGGATGATCGTCATCTCTTCCGGATATTGCGCCAGGAGCCGCGACGACAGCTTCACGCCCTCGGCCTTCGACATGAAGGTGATGAAGAAATGGTGCTCGCCCGGCAGTCCATGGGACGCGGCATCGGTCAGCACCTTCCGCAGCACGCCGCGCAGCGCGTCGCGGGCCAGCACATCGTATCGGATATGATCGGTCGCCATGGTGGTCCTGTTGCATTCCAGGAGTTGGGCCCTGCCGGCCCGACTCGCCAAGCCGCAATAGTACCGCGCCTGACGGGTCAGCAGGAGTCCCCGCCGGAAAGGAAATAAGAGGTAAGTGGAGGCTTCTGTTGCCAGGTGCCTCCGAACCCCGCCTAACGGAGCTTAACCCGTTAGGACTTCAGAATGGTCTTTCAAACTGCGTTACGCAGCCTGAGCAACCGGAGCAAAGTTGTCGTTGGCAACTATTGCATAGCCCGATAACGGCGGAACAATACCGAGAAAAAGAACGCCCTTTACGCCCTCGTCGATCCTATTTCGCCCCCGCCAAAGCCCGCTCTGGGTGAGCCCGCTGGTGGGCTTTGGTGGAGGCGCCGGGTACCGCCCCCGGGTCCGAATGGTTTATTGCGACGACCGTTTATTTCCATAGCCGGCGAACCGGCACCCCCAATATAGGGGGCAAAGGTTTCAAATGACAGGTGTTTCGAGCGGCGATCCCACGGTTCCCTTTGGATAGGTCCCGGGCGGGCCTCGGTATGATCTTGGCCCTGGGACGGCCAGCGTTCTAAGCTCCTGACATGTCCACGGATTCAGCACCGGCCGCCCAAGAGCCGGATCAAGAGCCAGATCAAGAGCCGGACCATCCAGCCGCCCACGCTCCTCCGCCCGGCCTCGTCGCGTTGTTCCTGGCCTTCGCCCGGATGTCGTTGGCCGGCTTTGGCGGGGTCCTGGTGTTTGCCCGCCACGCCATTGTCGATCAGCACCGCTGGATGACGGCGGACGAGTTCAACGAGACCTTTGCGCTCTGCCATTTCCTGCCCGGGCCCAACATCGTGAACCTGTCGATGGTGTTCGGGTCGCGGCTGCGCGGCATCGCCGGCGGCGTTGCCGCCTTTACCGGGCTGTTGCTGCCGCCGACGGTGATCATGACCGTGCTTGCGATCATCTACGCCCGGTTCGGCGATGTGGAGGTGCTGCGCCGGATCCTCGCGGGCATCTCCTGCGCGGCGGTCGGGCTGCTGATCGCGGTGGTCTTCCGCATGATGATGCCATTGCTCAAGCGGATGGACGTCGTCGTGCTCATTCTCATGCTCGGCGTGTTCGTTGCGATCGGCGTGCTTCGCCTGCCGCTCCAGGCGGTGCTGCTGGTCGCGATTCCCATCAGTATCGGCGTCACATATTGGGTGCGGCGGAAGGTAGCAGTATGAACAGCGAAAACCCGATCTGGGCGCTGATCTCCACCTTTGGTCTAATGTCGTTGTTCGCAGTCGGCGGCGCTGCGGCGGCGGTGCCGGAGATGCACCGCATCGCAGTCGACGTGCATCACTGGATGACCGAGAAGCAGTTCGCCGACGCCTATGCGATCGCACAGCTCTCGCCAGGTCCGAACGTACTTATCGTCACGTTAATCGGCTATGCCGTCGCCGGCATCCCCGGCGCGCTGGCGGCGACGCTGGCGATGTGCCTGCCGACGGCGCTGCTTGCCTATTATGTCAGCCGTCTGCTGAGCCGGCCCAGCCAATCGCGCTGGCCCGCCTTGATTCAGACTGCACTGGTTCCGCTATCGATTGGATTGATGGCAGCCAGCGCCCTGATCCTGGCCCAGTCGACCGATCGCACCTTTGCTGCGCTGCTTCTGACCGCGGCGGTTGCAGTGCTCGCGTCCGTCTCGCGCATCAATCCACTCTGGCTTCTGCTCGCCGGAGGCCTGATTGGTTTTGCTGGCATTGTGTAATGAAAATCGCTAGGCAGTGATCCGGGCGGGGGATCCTTTTCCAGCCGATTAGAACAACAGTGCTCGTGACTTAGGAGTCGCGGAGGAGACAAGCATGGCCGACACGATGGGCCACTCGGCGACTGCCACCCGAAACACCTCGGTGGCGATCGGCTTCTGCCTGCTGGCGATCGCGCCGCAGATTTTCGAATTCATCTGGTCGATCGGGACGATCTTCGGCTGGGGTGCCGGGCGCGGCCCACTGCAGGTCGTAACCGGCCATGCGACGGCGCTGCTCGCCGGCGCGCCCAGTGCCATATTCGGATCGTTCGGTGCCGGCACCAAGAAGGCATCATCCGATGTGCTGCTGGCCCTGATCTATTCCTATCCACTGTTTGCAGTGGCGATCCTCACGCTGTTCATGACGATCCGGTCGGCGCAGGACTATGTCGGCGGCGTCATCCTGATGGCGCTCGCCCTGTTCGCGCTGTGGGCGTCGAGCGATCTGCAGGGCATGCGCGGCTTCTCCTTCGGCGCCGGCACGGCGCCGCGGATGTTCGGTGGATTGCTGGTGGCCTTGTCGGCCGGCATCGCCTTGACCGGCCTTTTGACCGATGGGCCGGCGATGGCCCATTATTCCTGGCGCGGGCCTCTGTTCGTGATGGTCGCGATCCTGTTTTTCGCGCTGGCGATCCGGCCACTCGGCCTCGTGGTCACGGCCTTCGTGAGCTTCATGATTGCGGCGCTGGGCTCGCATGAGACGCGCTGGCTGGAGGCCGCCATCGTCGGCGCCTGCCTGACGCTCGGCTGCGCAATCCTGTTCCCGTACGTGCTCGGGTTGCCGATGCCGATGTTCCCGCGTTTCCTGGTTCAGTGAGGGTGTAATGGAGCTCTTTGCCAACCTCGCTCACGGTTTTGCCGTCGCGTTCTCTCCGATCAACCTGCTGATGTGCCTGATTGGTGCCCTCGTGGGCACGCTGGTCGGCGTGTTGCCGGGCATCGGCACCATCGCGACGGTCGCGATGCTGCTGCCGATCACTTTCGGCCTGCCGCCGGTCGGCGCGCTGATCATGCTCGCCGGCATCTATTACGGCGCCCAGTATGGCGGCTCGACGACGTCGATCCTGGTCAACATACCCGGTGAGGCGACATCGGTCGTCACCGCCATCGACGGCCACCAGATGGCCAAGCAGGGCCGTGCCGGCCCGGCGCTGGCGATCGCCGCGATCGGCTCGTTCTTCGCCGGCTGCGTTGCGACCGTTTTGATCGCCGTCCTCGGCGCGCCGCTCACGAAGCTCGCGCTGGCGTTCGGTCCGGCCGAGTATTTCTCGCTGATGGTGCTCGGCCTGATCTTCGCGGTGGTGCTGGCCAAAGGCTCGGTGCTGAAGGCGATCGCGATGATCGTGTTCGGCCTGCTGCTCTCGATCGTCGGCTCGGACATCGAGACCGGCGCCTCGCGCATGGCCTTCAACATTCCGGAGCTCGCCGACGGCCTCGGCTTCGCGACGGTAGCGATGGGTGTGTTCGGCTTCGCCGAGATCATCCGTAACCTCGACGCCGGCGCCGAGATGAACCGCGATCTGGTGCAGCAGAAGATCACCGGCCTGATGCCGACCAGGAAAGACCTGGTCGATTCGGCGCCTGCGATCCTGCGCGGCACGGTGCTCGGCTCGATCCTCGGCATCCTGCCCGGCGGCGGCGCGGTCATCGCGTCGTTTGCGGCCTATACGCTCGAGAAGAAGCTCGCCAAGAACCCGTCGCGGTTTGGCCGCGGCGCGATCGAGGGCGTGGCGGGGCCGGAAAGCGCCAACAACGCTGCGGCGCAGACATCGTTCATTCCGCTGCTGACGCTCGGCATCCCGCCGAACGCGGTGATGGCGCTGATGGTCGGCGCGATGACCATCCACGGCATCGTGCCGGGCCCGCAGGTCATGCAGAAGCAGCCGGATCTGGTCTGGGGCATGATCGCCTCGATGTGGATCGGCAATCTGATGCTGATCATCATCAACCTGCCGCTCGTCGGAATCTGGGTGCGGCTGCTGCGCGTGCCTTACCGGCTGATGTTCCCCTCGATCGTGATCTTCTGCGCGATCGGCATTTACTCGGTGAACAACGCACCGGTCGACGTCATTCTCGCGGGCGTCTTCGGTCTGGTCGGCTACTGGCTGATCAAGCACGATTTCGAGCCGGCGCCGCTGCTGCTCGGCATGGTGCTCGGACCGCTGATGGAAGAGAACCTGCGTCGTGCGCTTCTGATCTCGCGCGGCGACTGGAGCGTGTTCCTGACGCGTCCGTTGTCGGCGGTGCTGTTGGCGATCGCGGCGTTTCTGCTGATCCTCACGGTCCTGCCCGTGCTGCGCGCCAAGCGCGACGAGGTGTTCACCGAATCCGAGAACTGACCGCGCCTGCGTCGTCGCGGCGCCCTGCGTCCGCACGCCGCATTCGGAAGTCGAATCGACTTGTGTGACCGCTTCGTGAAATGAAAATGCCGGCCCTGTGGCCGGCATTTTTGTTTTACGTCCGAGGGGATCGAGATGACTTCCATTCGCGCGCTTGCGGGCGCATGTGCCGCAGCGTTCGCATCGTTGTGCGGCTTTGTCGCACCGGCGGAGGCGCAGACCTATCCGACGCGCAGCATCACCATGATCGTGCCGTTCGCGGCCGGCGGACCGACCGACGTGATTTCGCGCATCGTCACCGGGCACATGGCGCAGACGCTCGGACAGAGCATCATCATCGAGAACGTGGTCGGCGCCGGCGGCACCACCGCGACCACGCGCGCTGCGCGCGCGGCCAATGACGGCTATACGCTCATTACCGGGCATATGGGCACGCATGCCGCCTCCGTGCCGCTCTATCCGAAACTCGCCTACCATCCCGAAAAGGATTTTGAGCCGGTCGCGCTGCTCGCGGGCACGCCGATCCTGATCCTGGCGCGCAAGGACTTTCCGCCGAAAGACCTCAAGGAGTTCGTCGCCTACGTGAAAGCGAACGCCGAGAAGGTCAATGCCGCGCATGCCGGCGTCGGCTCGGTCTCGCACGTCTCCTGCGAGCTCCTGCACTCGATCCTCGACATCAAGCCGGTCGGCGTGCCCTTCAACGGCACGGGCCCCGCGATGAATGCGCTGGTGGCCGGACAGGTCGACTACATGTGCGACCAGATCGTCAATGCGGTGCCGCAGATCAATGCCGGCACCATCAAGGCCTATGCGATCGCGACGGCCGAGCGCAATCCGTCGCTGCCGAACGTGCCGACCACGGCGGAGGCCGGCCTGCCTGCGTTCCAGGCCCAGGCCTGGAACGCGATGTTCGCGCCGAAGGGAACTTCGCCCGCGATCATTGCGAGCCTGAATGCCGCCGCCATCAAGGCGCTCGACGACGAGACCGTGAAGAAGCGCCTGCTCGAGCTCGGTAGCGTCATTCCGGGTCCCAAGGACCGGACGCCGGAGGCGCTGGCGACCCTCGTCAAGAACGAGATCGCGAAGTGGACCCCGGTGCTCAAGCCGGCAACTTAACGAGCACTTTCAAGCCGATAGGCGAGGGGCGGGACGCAAGTTCCGCCCCTTGTTGTTTGCACCGGGAACAGTCACTTTTCGGGGTATAATGGGGTTAAACAGCGAATCGCTGCTGTCGTAGCGCGGGGCGCGCCGTTAAGTTCGCCGCCTCCCCAAAGGCTCAATGGCACATGCACCAGTATCAGGACCTGCTCGAGCGGATTCTTTCAGACGGCGCCGAGAAGACCGACCGGACCGGCACCGGCACGCTGTCGGTGTTCGGCCATCAGATGCGCTTCAACCTGTCTGCCGGCTTCCCGATGCTGACCACCAAGCGGCTGCCGCTGAAGGCGATCGTGCATGAGCTGTTGTGGTTCCTGAAGGGCGACACCAACATCAAATATCTGCGCGACAACGGCGTCACCATCTGGGACGAGTGGGCCGATGCCAATGGCGATCTCGGGCCGGTCTATGGCCATCAATGGCGTTCCTGGCCCACGGCCGACGGGCACAGCATCGACCAGATCGCCAATGTCATCGACATGATCAAGCGCACCCCGGATTCTCGCCGGCTGATCGTCACCGCCTGGAATCCCGCCGACGTCGAGAAGATGGCGCTGCCGCCCTGCCACCTGCTTTTCCAGTTCTATGTCGCCAACGGCAAATTGTCGTGCCAGCTCTATCAGCGCTCGGCCGACGTCTTCCTCGGCGTGCCCTTCAATATCGCTTCCTACGCGCTGCTCACCATGATGGTGGCGCAGGTCACGGGATTGAAGCCCGGCGACTTCGTGCATTCGCTCGGCGACACCCATCTTTATTCCAATCACCTGGAGCAGGCGAAGCTCCAGCTCACGCGTGCGCCGCGGACGCTGCCGGTGATGCGGATCAATCCTGATGTGAAGGACATCTTCTCCTTCCGTTACGAGGATTTCGAGCTCGTCGGCTACGATCCGCATCCGCACATCAAGGCGGAAGTCGCGGTCTAGCGCAGATGTCGTTGACCATCCGCCGCGTGCGCGCCGGTGAAGCCGGGCTGGTTCTTGCTCTCATCCGCGAGCTTGCCGAATACGAAAAGCTTTCGCACGAAGTCGAGGCGACCGAGGCGATGATTGCGGAAGCGCTGTTGGGCGAGCGTCCGCAGCTCTATTGCGCGATTGCCGAGTGGAACGGCGAGCCGGTCGGCTTTGCGGTCTGGTTCGTCAATTTCTCCACTTTCAGCGGCCGTCACGGCATCTATCTCGAAGATCTCTATGTGCGGCCGTCGCATCGGGGCAAGGGCCTTGGCAAGGCGCTGCTGGTCTATCTCGCCAGGGAGTGCGTCGACAACGGCTGGTCGCGGCTGCAATGGGCGGTGCTCGACTGGAATGCGCCGTCGATCGCGTTCTACAAATCGCTCGGCGCCGTCATGATGGACGACTGGACGCTGTGCCGCGTCACCGGCCCCGCGCTGACACGACTTGCAGGGAGCGCGTCCTGATGGAGATCATCTTCGTCGTCGCGATCGCGGAGAACGGCGTCATCGGCGCCGGCAACGGGTTCCCGTGGCGATTGAAATCCGACATGGCGCGCTTCAAGGCGCTCACGATCGGCAAGCCCGTGATCATGGGCCGCAAGACCTTCGAAACCCTGCGCCGGCCGCTTCCTGGCCGTACCAACATCGTCATCACGCGCGATGCGGATTATCGCGCCAATGGCGCCATCGTCACGACATCGGCTGCCGATGCGGGCGCGGTTGCGCTTGGCGATGCCCTGCGGCGTTCGGTCGCCGAGATCGCGGTGATCGGTGGCGCCGAGATCTATCGGCAATGGCTCGATCGCGCCGATCGCCTCGAAATCACCGAAGTGCATGCGCGTCCCGAAGGCGACACGCATTTCGACATCGACAAGGCAGAGTGGGATGAGGTTGGGCGCATCCGGCATCCTGCCGGCCCCGACGACAGCGCCGACTACTCCTATGTGACATATCGTCGGCGGGCGGGCAATTAACCGCATTCGTCAATGTTTACATTGACTTTTTCGTGCCCGAGCATAGCTCGAAGGACAGCCCGGGCCGCGTTGTAAGGGACTTGCCTGTCCCCTATAAAGCCGGACCGGACAAAGCGGGCGGGGGCGATTTTCACCCTGCCGAGGAGAGCGTCGAATGCCGTGGAAGAATCAGGGCGGTGGCCCATGGGGCTCGGGTCCGAAGGGACCATGGGGCAACGGCCCGCAACCGGTCGGGCCAAGGCCGCCGGATCTGGAAGACCTTCTGCGGCGCGGCCAGGACCGCCTCCAGCAGATCATGCCGGGCGGCTATTTCTCCGGCATCGGCATCACGCTGATCGTCCTGCTCATCATCGCGTTCTGGCTGCTGTCGGGCTTCTTCCGGGTGCAATCCGAAGAGCTCGGCGTCGTGCTGCGCTTCGGCAAGCATGTCCGCACCGTGCAGCCGGGTCTGAACTATCATCTGCCCTATCCGATCGAAACCGTGCTGCTGCCGAAGGCGTTGCGCGTCAACACGATCTCCATAGGCATGACGCTGATCGACGATCCGGCACGACGCGGCCGCTCCATTCGTGACGTGCCGGAAGAGAGCCTGATGCTGACCGGCGACGAGAATATCGTCGACGTCGACTTCACCGTGCTCTGGCGCATCAAGCCGGACGGCGTCGGCGACTTCCTCTTCAACATCCAGAATCCCGAAGGCACCGTGAAGGCGGTCTCCGAGAGCGCGATGCGCGAGGTGATCGGCCGCTCGCAGATCCAGCCGATCCTGACCGGTGCGCGCAACGTTACCGAACAGGGCGTGCAGGAGTTGATCCAGAGGACCTTGGACAGCTACGGCGCCGGTATTCTCATCAGCCAGGTGCAGATGCAGAAGGTCGACCCGCCGGCGCAGGTGATCGACGCGTTCCGCGACGTCCAGGCGGCGCGCGCCAATCTCGAGCAGTTGCAGAACGAGGCGCAGACCTACGCCAACCAGGTCGTGCCGCAGGCACGCGGACGTGCGGCGCAGATCACGCAGGCCGCCGAAGGCTACAGGGAGCAGACGGTCGCCGAGGCCAAGGGCCAGAGCTCGCGCTTCCTGAAGGTTTACGAGGAATACAAGAAGGCGCCCGACGTGACGCGTGAACGGATCTATCTTGAGACGATGGAGCGCGTGCTCGGCGGCGCCGACAAGCTCGTCTATGACGGCGGCCCCTCGGGCCAGGGCGTTGTGCCCTATCTGCCGCTCAGTGAGTTGACGACCAAGCGGCCGCCTACCACCGGTCAGCAGTCGAGCGGAGGCAACCGATGAGGTCTCCGGTCACAGGTATCGTCACGCTGCTCGCCCTCCTGCTCGTCGTGATCGTCGGCTACATGTCGCTGTTCACGGTGCAACAGACCGAGCAGACCATCGTGCTGCAGTTCGGCCGTCCCGTCGACGTCGTCACCGCGCCCGGCCTGCACTTCAAGGCGCCGTGGAATTCGGTGATCAACATCGACAAGCGGATCCTCGATCTGGAGAACCCGTCGCAGGAAGCGATCGCGTCCGACCAGAAGCGGCTCGTGGTCGACGCCTTCGCGCGTTACCGCATCAAGGACGCGCTGCGCTTCTACCAGAGCGTCGGCTCGATCCAGGCCGCCAACATCCAGCTCACCACGCTCCTGAACGCGGCGCTGCGCCGCGTGCTCGGCGAGGTCACCTTCATCAACGTGGTGCGCGACGACCGCGAGAAGCTGATGCAGCGCATCCGCGACCAGCTCGATCGCGAGGCCGACGGCTACGGTATCCAGGTCGTCGACGTCCGGATCCGCCGCGCCGACCTGCCGGAGCAGAACAGCCAGGCGGTCTACCAGCGCATGAAGACCGAGCGCGAGCGCGAAGCCGCCGAGTTCCGTGCGCAGGGCGGCCAGAAGGCACAGGAGATCCGCTCCAAGGCCGACCGCGAGGCGACCGTGATCGAGGCGGAAGCCAAATCGCAGGCCGAGCAGATCCGCGGCGTCGGCGACGCCGAGCGCAACCGCCTGTTCGCGGAAGCCTACGGCAAGGACGCCGACTTCTTCGCCTTCTACCGGTCGATGACGGCCTATGAGAACGGGCTGCGCGCGAACGACACCCGCTTCCTGCTGCGGCCGGACTCGGATTTCTTCCGGTTCTTTGGTAACCCGTCCGGCAAGACGGCAACCGAGACGCCGGCGAAGCCGTGAGCTAGACAGAGGGCGGCAGTTCTGCCGCCCTTCGTCCAGACAAGAACAGCACTACGGGAGGTTCCATTCCGATGAGGTCCATTGCGTTCGCCGACTTCCTCATCGGCTTAGGCATCCTGTTCGTGCTGGAAGGCTTGATGTTCGCGGCAAGTCCGAACTGGATGCGCAAGGCCATGAAAAGCGCCATCGCCACGCCGGACAATATCCTGCGGGCGGTTGGGATCGGTTCGGCCGTGGCCGGCCTGGTCTTGATCTGGGTTATGCGCCGTCCGATTTAGGCGTCACGCCAACGCCAAAGTGAAGGCGAGAGACTGGTTTTCGCCGTATTATCCGGGTCTTGAGGCCCGTTAAGCTCCGCGCTTGCGCCGTCCCCCCGTTCGAGCGCAGTCTTGGGGGCGAATCCTTGGCGCCTGATCCTTTTCTCTGGAGATACCAATGACCGCTGCCACCATTGCCCCGACCCGCTTGCGCTTAGGGCTGGCCGCGCTCGCCGTCAGTGCATTCAGCGCGTTCGGCACGCCGGCCCTTGCGCGTGGCCCGGACGGGATCGCCGACGTCGCCGAGAAGGTGATCGACGCGGTCGTCAACATCTCGACCTCGCAGACCGTCGAAGCCAAGGGCGGCGGCGGCGGCAGCAACACCATGCCGCAACTGCCGCCCGGCTCGCCCTTCGAGGAGTTCTTCGACGACTTCTTCAAGAACCGCCGCGGCCCCGGCGGCGGCAGCAAGGGCGGCGAGCGCGGTGACAACCCGCCCCGCAAGACCAACTCGCTCGGCTCCGGCTTCATCATCGACACCGCTGGCGTCGTCGTCACCAACAACCACGTCATCGCGGACGCCGACGAGATCAACGTCATCCTCAACGACGGCACCAAGATCAAGGCCGACCTGGTTGGCGTCGACAAGAAGACCGACCTCGCCGTGCTGAAGATCAAGCCGCCGAAGCCGCTGGTGGCGGTAAAGTTCGGCGACTCCGACAAGTTGCGCCTCGGCGACTGGGTGATCGCGATTGGCAATCCGTTCAGCCTCGGCGGCACGGTGACGGCCGGTATCGTCTCGGCCAAGAACCGCGACATCTCCTCGGGGCCGTATGACAGCTATATCCAGACCGACGCTTCCATCAACCGCGGCAATTCCGGCGGTCCGCTGTTCAACCTCGATGGCGACGTCATCGGCGTCAACACGCTGATCATCTCGCCCTCCGGCGGCTCGATCGGCATCGGCTTTGCCGTGCCCTCGAAGACGGTTGTCGCCGTGGTCGATCAGCTCCGCCAGTTCGGCGAACTGCGCCGCGGCTGGCTCGGCGTGCGCATCCAGAGCGTCACCGACGAGATCGCCGAGAGCCTCAACATCAAGCCCGCGCGCGGCGCGCTGGTCGCCGGCGTCGATGACAAGGGCCCGGCCAAGCCCGCCGGCATCGAGCCCGGCGACGTCGTCGTCAAGTTCGACGGCAAGGACGTCAAGGATCCCAAGGATCTCTCCCGCGTCGTCGCCGACACGGCGGTCGGCAAGGAAGTCGATGTCGTCATCATCCGCAAGGGCCAGGAGGAGACCAAGAAGGTCACGCTCGGCCGTCTCCAGGATCCCGACAAGGTGCAGGCCGCGGTCAAGACCGACGAGCCGGCGCCCGAGAAGCCGGTGACGCAGAAGGCGCTCGGTCTCGATCTTGCCGCGCTCAGCAAGGATTTGCGCACGCGCTACAAGATCAAGGACAGCGTCAAGGGCGTGGTCGTCACCAATGTCGACGCCAATTCGGATGCTGCCGAGAAGCGCCTCTCCGCCGGCGACGTCATCGTCGAGGTCGCGCAGGAGGCCGTCTCCAGCGGCGCCGACATCCAGAAGCGGGTCGACCAGCTCAAGAAGGACGGCAAGAAGTCTGTGCTGCTGCTCGTCTCCAACGCCGACGGCGAGCTGCGGTTTGTGGCGTTGAGCGTGCAGTAGTCGCCGCACAATCCAGTAGGGTGGGCAAAGCGAAGCGTGCCCACCATCTTTCCACCATCGCGACAAGAGTGGTGGGCACGGCGCAAGCGCCTTTGCCCACCCTACGGCCGCTGGGCGTGCCGCAAGTGCTGACGACGGGAGAGGCTAAGCCTCCACGAACTCGTCCCGCCGATACCCCTGAGCATAGAGCAGCGCGGTGAGATCGCCATGGTCGATCCGCGCGGCAGCCGCAGCCGCGACCGCTGGCTTGGCGTGATACGCCACGCCCAGGCCCGCCGCCTGGATCATCGCGAGATCGTTGGCGCCATCGCCGACCACGACCGAGTCGATGTCGTCGAGATCGAACGACTCCATCAGATCCACCAGCGTCGCGAGCTTTGCCGCGCGGCCCAAAATCGGCTCCTTGACCTCGCCGGTGAACTTGCCGTCGCGGACGACGAGCTCGTTGGCGCGGTTCTCCTGGAAGCCGATCTTGGCGGCGACCGCGCGCGTGAACAGCGTGAAGCCGCCGGAGACGAGACAGGTATAGGCGCCGTGGGCGCGCATGGTCGCGACCAGTTCGCGGCCGCCCGGCGTCAACGTGATGCGCTTGGCCAGCACCTCGTCGACCACGCTGGCGGGAAGGTCCTTCAGCAGCGCGACGCGCTCGCGCAGCGCTGGCTCGAACTCGATCTCGCCGCGCATCGCGCGTTCCGTAATCGCCGCCACGTGGGCCTTCATTCCGACGAGATCGGCGAGCTCGTCGATGCATTCCTGGCCGATCATGGTGGAATCCATGTCGGCGAGAAAAAGCTTCTTGCGCCGGAAGCCGACTGGCTGCACCACGATGTCGATGGGAAGGTCGCCGCGAAGCTCGCGCAACCGCTGTTCGATGGCGTGACGGTCGCCTTGGAGGTTATCCTGCGCGCCGAAGGGAATGTCGACCGCAACCCCGTCAAACAGCCAGTGCGCAGGTTGCGCCTGGGGCAGCACGGCGCGGGCGCCGTCGACGATGGTGCTGTCGAGCGCGGGATTGTCGGGATTGCAGATCAGCGTGGCGACGAGGGACATTTGAGGTTTTCGTGAGCGAGGGACAAGTCAGCAGAAGACATGTTGGCAAGGCCGTGCTTATCGCAGGCCCGACCGCCAGCGGCAAGTCGGCGCTGGCGCTCGAGCTTGCCCTGAGTACGGGCGGAATCGTCATCAATGCCGATTCCATGCAGGTCTATCGTGACCTCCGCATCATCACCGCGCGCCCCACACATGGCGAGGAAGGACGCGCGCCGCACCGTCTCTACGGCCACGTCGATGCGGCCGTGAATTTCTCGGCCGGCGCATGGGTGGTCGACGCGACGAAGGCGCTGGACGAGGCGAAAGCCGAAGGCCGCCTGCCGATCTTCATCGGCGGCACGGGCCTTTATTTCAAGGCGCTGACGGCGGGCCTCTCCGTGGTGCCGCCTATTCCCGCCGAAATACGTGAGGACGTGCGCGCGCGGCTGGAGCGGAACGGCGTCGAGGCGCTGCATGAGGAACTTGCACGCCGTGATCCGCGCGCCGCCGAACGATTGAACCTGCGCGACCGCACCCGGATCGCGCGCGCGCTCGAAGTGGTCGAAGCGACGGGCCGTTCGCTGCTCGACTGGCACCATGAAGGCCAGCCGCCGCTGCTGCCCAAGGACAGTTTTCGCGCGGTGTTTCTCGCCCCCGAGCGCGACGAGCTCTATGCCCGCATCGATGCCCGTTTCGATGCCATGCTCGGTGCCGGCGCGTTGAGGGAGGTGGAGTGGCTCGCCGCCAGACATCTCGATCCGCTGCTGCCGGCGATGAAAGCCCATGGCGTGCCGGCCCTGATCCGGCATCTGCGCGGTGAGATCGGCCTGGACGAGGCGGCCACGATCGGTCGCGCCGACACCCGCCACTACGCCAAGCGGCAATTCACCTGGTTCCGGCACCAACTGCCCGAGTTCGAATGGGTGAAGCCGGAGGAGGCGAGGGGGTGGCTTGCCGCCATCGTGAATGCGGAGCGGGACCTCCGCTGACGCGCTTTTGTACCCGGGTTCCCGAATTTACCTCTCGCCGAACCCTGGGAACACCGCTACATTGCCAAAATCGCGCGGGAACGGTCGCATTGCCTTGACATCCGGGCTTTGACCGTTATGTTTCGCGCAACCTTTGGGAAGCCGGGCACCTGCCATGCGTAACATTATTACCAAACTCCTTATCGCCGTCGTACCCAGGCACACCGCCGGGGGTGGCTAGCTGCCATCCACAAGACAGGCGGTGTGCATGGGCCCTCTTCGGGGCCTTTTTTATTTCCCGAACCCGACACGAACGAAGCCGCTGACAACAGCGCATCCGGAGCAAGACAATGAGCGACAAGAGCCACGATCCGAACCAGATGACCGGCGCCGCGATGATCGTTCGCGCGCTCATCGATCATGGCGTGACCGACATTTTCGGCTATCCCGGTGGCGCCGTGCTTCCGATCTATGACGAGATCTTCCAGCAGAGCGAGGTCCAGCACATCCTGGTCCGGCACGAGCAGGGCGCGGGCCACGCCGCCGAGGGCTATGCGCGCTCGACCGGCAAGCCGGGCGTTGCGCTGGTGACCTCCGGTCCCGGCGCCACCAACATGGTGACGCCGCTGACCGACGCGCTGATGGACTCGATTCCGCTGGTCTGCATCTCCGGCCAGGTGCCGACGCATCTGATCGGCAACGACGCGTTCCAGGAGTGCGACACGGTCGGCATCACGCGGCCCTGCACCAAGCACAATTGGCTGGTGCGCGACGTCAACGATCTCGCCAAGGTGCTGCACGAGGCCTTCTATGTCGCGACCTCCGGCCGTCCCGGCCCGGTGCTCGTCGACGTGCCCAAGGACGTGCAGTTCGCGACCGGCACCTATCATCCGCCGCGCAAGTCGGACGTGCACCGCTCGTACGCGCCGCGCGTGAAGGGCGACGCGACGCAGATCCGCAAGGCCGTGTCGCTGCTCGCCAATGCCAAGCGCCCGGTGATCTACAGCGGTGGCGGCGTGATCAATTCCGGCCCCGAGGCGACCAAGCTCCTGCGCGAGCTGGTCGAGGTCACCGGCTTCCCGATCACCTCCACGCTGATGGGCCTGGGTGCCTATCCGGCGTCGGGCAAGAACTGGCTCGGCATGCTCGGCATGCACGGCACCTATGAAGCCAACATGACCATGCATGATTGCGACGTCATGCTGTGCGTCGGCGCGCGCTTCGACGACCGCATCACCGGCCGCGTCGATGCGTTCTCGCCGGGCTCGAAGAAGATCCACATCGACATCGATCCGTCCTCGATCAACAAGAACATCCGTGTCGACGTGCCGATCATCGGCGACTGCGGCAACATCCTCGGCGACATCCTCCAGGTGTTCAAGGCGGAAGCGAAGAAGCCCGACATCAAAGCCTGGTGGCAGCAGATCGCGCAGTGGCGCGCCCGCAACTCGCTCTATTACAAGAAGAGCAACGACGTGATCCTGCCGCAGCACGCGATCCAGAGCCTGTTCGAGGCGACACGCGGCAAGGACACTTACATCACGACGGAAGTCGGCCAGCACCAGATGTGGGCGGCGCAGTTCTTCGGCTTCGAGGAGCCGCATCGCTGGATGACGTCCGGTGGTCTCGGCACCATGGGCTACGGCCTGCCGGCCGCGGTCGGCGTGCAGGTTGCCCATCCCGACAGCCTCGTCATCGACATCGCGGGCGATGCCTCGGTGCAGATGACGATGCAGGAGATGTCGACGGCGGTTCAGTACGAATTGCCGATCAAGATCTTCATCCTGAACAACCAGTACATGGGCATGGTGCGGCAATGGCAGCAGCTGCTGCACGGCAACCGGCTATCGCATTCCTATTCGGAGGCGTTGCCGGATTTCGTCAAGCTCGCCGAAGCCTATGGCGGCGTCGGCATCCAGGTGCACAAGCCCTCCGATCTCGACGGCGCCATCCAGGAGATGATCTCGGTCAAGCGTCCGGTGCTGTTCGACTGCCGCGTCGCGGCGCTCGAAAACTGCTTCCCGATGATCCCCTCCGGCAAGGCGCACAACGAGATGCTGTTGCCCGAGCAGGCCAACGACGAAGCCACGGCAAAGGCGTTCGCCGGCGGCAAGGCGCTGGTGTGACGTCATGTTCGACCTGACGGAGCTCGAGCGCGCACATGCGATCGTGGGGCAGGCGGTGCCGGCGACGCCGGCACGCGGCTGGCCGCTGCTCGCCGAGCGCCTCGGGACGCAGGTCATCGTCAAGCACGAGAACCACACGCCGATCGGCGCCTTCAAGGTGCGCGGGGGTCTCGTCTATCTCGAACGGCTGAAGCGCGAGCGGCCGAACATTCCGGGCATCATCTCGGCGACGCGCGGCAATCACGGCCAGAGCCTGGCCTTTGCCGCGAGCCGTCACGGCGTGCCGGCAGTGATTTACGTGCCGCGCGGCAACTCGGTCGAGAAGAACCGCGCGATGAAGGCGTTTGGCGCCGAGCTCGTCGAGCATGGCGAGGACTTTCAGGCGGCCGCCGAAGAGGCGCAGCGGCGCGCCCAATTTACCGGCCTGCACATGGTGCCGTCGTTCCATCCGGATCTCGTGCTCGGCGTCGCCACCTATGCGCTCGAACTGTTCCGGACGGCGCCGGATCTCGATGTTCTCTATGTGCCGATCGGGCAGGGCTCTGGCATCTCCGGCTGCATCATGGCGCGTGACCTGCTCGGCCTGAAGACCGAGATCGTCGGCGTGCAGTCGACCGAAGCGCCGTCCTACGCGCTGTCGTTCGCGGCCGGCAAGGTCGTGACGACGAAGACCAGCAACACGCTGGCCGACGGCATGGCAACGCGCATTCCCGACGCAGACGCGTTCGCGCTGATCCGCAAGGGTGCCGCGCGCATCGTGCAGATTTCCGACGACGAGGTCGCCGCCGCGATCCGCGCCTACTGGACCGACACGCACAATCTCGCCGAAGGCGCCGGCGCCGCCGCGCTCGCCGCGGCGCTTCAGGAAAAGACCAAGCTGTCAGGCAAGCGCGTCGGTCTCGTGCTGTCCGGCGGCAATATCGATTTCGATCTGTTCCGCAGTTGGGTCGGGGCAGAGGCGCCAGCGATGGCGTGACGGAGAGACAAGAGGGGACGACCATGAACCAGCCGGCATCCGCCTATTTCATCGAGGACCGCCACGATCCCAACGAGACGCATACGCTCTCGGTGCTCGTGCAGAACGAGCCGGGCGTGCTCGCGCGCGTCATCGGGCTGTTCTCCGGGCGCGGCTACAACATCGAAAGTCTCACCGTCTCGGAGACCGAGAGCCAGAAGCACCTGTCGCGCATCACCATCGTCACCACGGGCACGCCGATGGTGATCGAGCAGATCAAGCACCAGCTCGACCGCATGATCCCGGTCTATCGCGTCGTCGACATGACCCTGACCAAGCGCTCGATCGAGCGCGAGCTTGCGATGGTGAAGGTGCGCGGGCAGGGCGAGCATCGTGTCGAGGCGCTGCGGCTGGCGGATGCGTTCCGCGCCCGCGTGATCGATGCCACCACCGAGAGCTTTGTGTTCGAGATCACAGGCAATACGGACAAGATCAACCAGTTTATCGACCTGATGCGCCCGCTCGGCCTTGTCGAGGTGTCGCGCACCGGCGTTGCCGCGATTGGCCGCGGGCCTGAGGGGATGTGAGCCATGCTGGCGCGCGACTGGTACTATAACGAGCGCAACCGGATGGGAATCGAGCCCGCAGTGGCCTCGATCTACGACGCCCATGACGATGCCGATCTGCGGGCGCGCGCCGCGCTGAAAATGCTCGGGGTGCAGCGCGGCTGGCGCATCGCGGATATCGGCTGTGGCAACGGCGTGCTCGCGACCGAAGCGGCGCTGATGGGTGCCGAGGTGGACGCCATCGATATCTCGCCGGCGATGCTGGCGCTCGCCGAGATCTACGCCCGCGACCGTAAGGCGCCCGTGCGCACACAGTCCGCCGGCTTGCTCAGCTTCGCCTACCGCCCGGAATCCTACGATCTGATCGTCAGCGAGTTCACGCTGCACCATCTGCCGGATTTCTGGAAGGCGGTGGCGATGTCGCGGATCTACCGTGCATTGAAGCCGGGCGCGAGCTTCTATCTGCGCGACATCGTCTACGCCTCGATGCCCGACGCCATCGAGCGCGACGTCGAGCAATGGGCCGACTTCCATATCAAGAACCACGATTTTTCGCGCGAAAGCGTCGTCACGCACATGCGCGACGAATATTCCACCTTCGGCTGGGTGATGGAGCGGTTGCTGACCGATGTCGGCTTCACGCTGGTCTCGGTCGATTACCACGCGCCCATGCACGGTACTTATCTGCTGCGGAAACCGAAAGCCGGCGAGCAAGGCTAGAACAGAACAACAAACAGGGCTGCACGACAAAGCAGAACCGAGAACAACAATGAAGCCGGCCGATATCCTCATCGCCATTCTGGTGGCGGTCATCTGGGGGCTTGCCTTCGTGGCGAGCCGGATCGCGCTCGACGAACTTTCGCCGGAGCTGATGACGGCGATGCGCTTCACCATTGCCGCGGTGCCGTGCCTGTTCATTCCCAAGCCGAAGATCGCCTGGTCGCTGCTGATCGCGATCAGCTTTACGCTGTTCCTCGGCCAGTTCCTGAGCCAAGCCTATGGCATCGCGCACGGTGTGCCGGTGGGGCTCACCAGCGTCGTCGTGCAGAGCCAGGCGCTGTTCACCATCGGCTTTGCCGCGATCGCATTCGGCGAGCGGCCGACGCCGGTGCAGACCCTTGGCATCGTCGTCGCCGCAGTCGGCCTGCTCTTGATCTGCGGTACCGTCGGTTACGATTTCAGCGTTGGTGCCTTCGCGGTGCTGATGATCGCCCCGATTTGCTTTGCCGTCGGCAATCTCCTGCTGCGCGGCGCCCGTGGCGCGCCGATGTTCGACCTGTTCGCCTGGCTCTGCCTGACCGCCGCCGTGCCGCTGTTCGCGCTGGCGCTGGTCGTCAACGGGCCGGCGCCGACCTTCCAGTCGCTGATCCATATGTCGCCGACTGGCCTCGTCTGCCTGCTGGCGATCGGCGCCATCTCGACCAGCATCGCCTATTGGCTGTGGGGCCGGCTGCTGCGTGACTATCCCGCAGCGCAAGTGGTGCCGTTCGCGCTGCTGGTGCCGTTCGTCGGCTCGGCTGCTTCCAGCATCGTGTTTGGCGAGAAGTTCGGCCCGTTGCGGCTGGCCGGGATGCTGACGGTCATCGGCGGCATCGCGGTGATGGTGCTGGCGAGACGCCCGCAGCCGCTGCCGAAGACCGCGTGAGGTGAGCATGTCCCAGTCGCTGCTCTATGCCTTCATCATCTTCGCCCTCGTGATGTTCTTCACGCCGGGGCCGAACAACATCATGCTGCTGTCGTCGGGACTGACTTACGGGTTCCGCCGCACCATCCCGCATATCGCCGGCATCACGATCGGCTTCGCCTTCATGGTCGGCGCCGTCGGCCTCGGGCTCGGCACGGTGTTTCTGGCCTATCCGATCCTCCAGACCATCCTGAAATATGCCGGCGCCGCCTACTTGATTTACCTCGCCGCGGTGATCGCCTTCTCGGGGCCGGCCAAGCGGGGCGAGGAGGACGGCCGCGGCCCGATGACCTTCTGGGGCGCGGCGATGTTCCAGTGGATCAACGCCAAGGGCTGGGTGATTGTGATCGGCACCATCACCGCCTATGCCGCCATCGCCCAATTCCCCCTGAACATCGCGATCCAGACCCTGATCAGCCTGCTCGTCGGCACGGTCTCGACGGTGGTCTGGGCCCTGTTCGGCACTGCACTACGACCGGTACTGACCTCGGAGCGGCTGGTCCGCGCCTTCAATATCGTGATGGCGCTCCTGCTGCTCGCCTCCCTCTACCCCGTTTTCATGGATGCATGATGTCGCGGATTTCCATGCAGAAACGGGTTTCCCTAGGGGCTGAAAATGCTCTAGACAGCCCCCGAAATCCGCAAATTTCACCCTTCGGACACTGACCTTTGGCCGATTCTGGCCCTGAACGAGGAAACGACTATGCGTGTTTATTACGATCGCGACGCCGACCTGAACCTGATCAAGGGCAAGAAGGTCGCCATCGTCGGCTATGGCAGCCAGGGCCACGCCCATGCGCTCAACCTCAAGGACTCCGGCGTCAAGGACGTCGCCATTGCGCTGCGCAAGGACTCGGGCTCGGTCAAGAAGGCGGAAGCCGCCGGCTTCAAGGTGATGGAAGTCGCCGAAGCCGCCAAATGGGCCGACCTCGTCATGATGCTGACCCCGGACGAGCTCCAGGGCGACATTTATCGCGAGCACCTGCACGACAACATGAAGAAGGGCGCCGCCCTCGTGTTCGCGCACGGCCTCAACGTCCACTTCAACCTGCTCGACCCGCGCGCCGACCTCGACGTGCTCATGATCGCGCCGAAGGGCCCCGGCCACACCGTGCGTTCGGAATATCAGCGCGGCGGCGGCGTGCCCTGCCTGATCGCGATCGCCAAGGACGTCTCGGGCAACGCCCATGACCTCGGCCTCTCCTACGCCTCCGCCGTCGGCGGCGGTCGTGCCGGCATCATCGAGACCACCTTCAAGGAAGAGTGCGAGACCGACCTGTTCGGCGAGCAGGTCGTGCTCTGCGGCGGCCTGGTCGAGCTGATCAAGGCCGGCTACGAGACCCTGGTCGAAGCCGGTTACGCCCCGGAGATGGCCTATTTCGAGTGCCTGCACGAAGTGAAGCTGATCGTCGACCTGATCTATGAAGGCGGCATCGCCAACATGAACTACTCGATCTCCAACACCGCGGAGTACGGCGAGTACGTCACCGGTCCGCGCATCGTCACCGCGGAGACCAAGGCCGAGATGAAGCGCGTTCTCGCCGACATCCAGGGCGGCAAGTTCGCCCGCGACTGGATGCTTGAGAACAAGGTCAACCAGACCTCGTTCAAGGCGACCCGCGCCAAGCTCGCCGCGCATCCGATCGAGGAAGTCGGCGCGAAGCTCCGCGACATGATGCCTTGGATCAAGAAGGGCGCGCTGGTCGACAAGAGCAAGAACTGACGGCTGCGCCGTCATTCCGGGTTCGCGACCTCGTCGCGCCCCGGAATGACGAGCGAAACACAAGCTTCGCTCGCCAAACCAAATTTTAAACCTTCTCGACTACATCGGAGCGAGATCGCGAACGGCGGTCTCGCTCCTTTCATCTCGCGCGAAGCATTGCGGCTTCATTCAAATTCTTCGCGAGCTGACATGCCCTCTGAGCGCGAAGAACTGACGCTTAAACCACATTCTTGGTCTCGCGTCGTTTTCATAACTTCTCCAGAAGCTCGCGATCGCCAAAAGCCCAGCGTCTTCAAGATCGAGGATTCGGATCTTCATCTGCATCTTCAGGGCGCAATCAATCTCATGTCGCGAAGTTCGCGCGCCGCTTCATCTTAAGAATCGACACCCGCGACGTCCCTTTGAGCGTTGGTGGCATTGCGCTGACACATCCTTCTCTCCATGATCGCGGGAACTTGAGGGGGAGGGGTCTATGCGATCTGTCGTCGTCACCGGCGCGTCCACCGGCATCGGCTGGGCCATTGCGAAATTTCTGATCGGGCGCGGCTACCGCGTCTTCGGCAGCGTCCGCAAGCAGGCCGACGCCGACCGGCTCAGGGGTGAGTTCGGCGCGAACTTCACGCCGCTCCTGTTCGACGTTACCGACGAGGCCGCCGTGCTCGCCGCTGCGCGCCAGGTTCGCGAGGCGCTGGCTGGCGACACGCTGGCGGGGCTCGTCAACAATGCCGGCATTGCGGTCGCGGGGCCGGTCCTGGAATTGTCGGTCGACGATTTCCGCCGCCAGATGGACATCAACGTCATCGGCCCGGTCATCGCGACGCAAGCCTTTGGGCCGCTGCTCGGCGCGGACCCATCGCTGAAGGGGCCGAAGGGGCGGATCGTGATGATCAGCTCGGTCGCCGGCAAGAACGGCAATCCGCTGTCGGCGCCTTACTGCACCTCCAAGCACGCCATCGAAGGCCTGTCGGAGAGCCTGCGGCGTGAGCTGATGCTGTTCGGGATCGACGTCATCATCGTCGCCCCAGGCGCAGTGAAGACGCCGATCTGGAGCAAGGCCGAAGAGATCGATCTCTCCGTCTACCAGAACTCGCCCTATCTGCCGGCGCTGAACAAGGTCATGGCGTTCATGATGGACCTCGGTGCGAAGGGCCTGCCGGCCGAGCGGATCGCCGAAATCGTGTTCGAGGCGCTGACCGCCGCGAGCCCCAAGGTGCGCTACCAGATCACGCCGGATCCGTTGCGCCATCTGGTCGGCGCATTGCTGCCGAAACGGACGGTTGATCGCATCATCGCAAAGCGCCTGGGGTTCCTGCCGCAGGGCTGATCGACGTTCAGCTCGCTTCGGCCGTCCGTCGGCGGGGGTGGGCGGCCATCGCGATCAGCCGCAGCGCCATCACGGCGAACAACGGAATGAGGAAGGCGGCATGGAGCGGCATCGCCTGCACGCGCTTGCCGAACGACACCATGAACTGGAACCAGAGGTAATAGCCGCCCACGAGGTGCAGCACGCGCCAGGCCTGCGGTCCGAGCAGCGCGGCGGTGCGGTCGAACGAGGTCGCGCTCATGGCGATGATGAATGCATAGCCGATGCCGCCGAAGATGTAGGACGCGGCCGAAGTCGCCTCCACAAAGCCGGCCGGGTCCATTTTGGCGAAGGCAACGATCGCGCCTGCGTGGATGGCGTGGGAGGCCGCAAAGCTCAAGCCCAGATAGCGACGGTTGCGGCGCTGCCAGCGGGTCCAGGCGTTAGGCCACAGCCGTGCGAGCGCCGCAGCACTGAAGGCAAGGCAGAACAGCAGCAGCGAGCTTCGCGCCGTGAAACGGATCACCATCCGTACGCCCTCGACCTCGAACTGCCGCATCGACGCGATCCACAGGCTGAGCGCGATCAGGCTCAGGGTGAGCACGGCGAGCAGCCGCCAGCCCTCGAACCAGTTTTGGCGTTGTGACATGGCGGTCTCCTCCTTAATGTAAGCATCGATTACATTTCAGGCTGACGAAGTCGTCAACGGTGTAATCGATGCTTACATTCACGTTGAGGTGATGCTAGGAAGCGCCATGCCCGCCCGACAGCCGTCCAAGCCGCGCGCCCGCCGCCAAACGCCAGAAGCCCGGCCCTATCATCACGGTGACCTCCGCCGCGTGCTGATCGATGCTGCGTTGCAACTGGCGGCGGAGGGTGCCGAAGTCTCGGTGCGCGAGGCCGCACGCCGGGCCGCGGTTTCGCCGGGGGCGCCGTTCCGGCACTTCCCCAACCGCGACGCGCTGATGGCGGCGGTGGCCGGGGAGGCGCAGCGGCGCTTTCGCGCCGAGATCGAGGTGGCGCTGGACCAGGCGCCGGCCACCGACCCGCTCGGCCGCTTCCGCGCCTTCGGGCTCGCTTACCTGCGCTGGGCGATGCGCAACCCCGCGCATTTCGAGATCATCTCGACGGGGCGCTACTTCGCTCATGGCAGTTCCGCGGAGCTGACACGCGACAATGCCGAGCTGATCGCCCTGACCGAACGGATGCTGGCAGACGCGGCGGAGCAGGGTCTGCTGCGGTCGGTCGATCTCAAGCGCATCCAGATCGCCGGCCGCGCCCTGGTCTACGGCTTTGCCCGGATGAATCTTGACGGCCACTTTCCGCGCTGGGGGGTGGAGGAGGGCGAGACCGAGCGGATGGCGGAAGGGGTGATCGACCTGTTTATCGCGGGGATCGCGAAGCCGGGCCGCGGCTCCTGAACTGACTGACCCTCATGGCGAGGAGGCGCGTAGCGCCGTCTCGAACCATGCAGGCCCACTCGGGCCTCGCCCTTCGAGACGCCTGCTTCGCAGGCTCCTCGGGGTGAGGGGATGGAGTTGGCCGTGCGGCTGTTCGCCGCCTGCTAACATTAAGCGAAGGTCGGACCGCGACACGCGTTGCTTGTCCGTGACCATTCAATTACAGTTTTATGACACGGTGCAGGCTTCCGGCTGCGCCGAACGCCGCAGGCCGGCCCGACGGCTGGGTATTCATCGCGCCGGACCAGAAGTTGCGTGCCGTCGATGGCGTCCGCGCCGAATCCAGGTCCTTCTGCCACCACCGCCGTGCTGGCGAGCGTTGCCGCGCTCGGCATCTGGCGCCTGCTTGCGGTTGCCGCGCCGCATCTTGCCGCCCTCGCGCTCATGTACGAGACCGAGACCGATTTCGGTTCGCGGCTTTCGTTCGTGCTCGCTTGGGGCATCCTCAATTTCTTCTGGATCACGCTCTTGCGGCGGCCGGCACTGTCGGGTGCGCTGTCGCTGACCATGGTCGTCGTGCTGGTGCTGCTGTCGCGTCTCAAGCACGACGTCGTGCAGATGACGGTCAACTTCATCGACCTGATGATGATCGACCGCGACACCGTGGCGTTCCTGTTCACGATATTCCCGAACCTGCGCTGGTCGGTGATCGGGGCCGGCCTCGTCACGCTGCCGCTGATGTATGCGCTGTGGTGGCTCGATCCGTTTCGCATCCGCCGCCTGCCGGCGTTCGCGTCCACGCTCGCCTGTCTTGCCGCACTGGTCGGCTATTCGCTCTATCATCCGGACGAGGCCTGGCGCGGCTATTACGATGACGGCTATCTCTCGAAATTCTTCCGCTCCGGCGTCAGCGCGGTCTCCGACTTCGCGCAATACGGCTTCATGGAGTCGGCCGCCTCGACCAACGAGCGGCTCAACATGCCGCTGGTGGATGCCTGCCACCCCGCGGGCCGCCGGCCGAACATCATCATGGTCCATGATGAATCGAGCTTCGACATTCGCGCTGCCCAGGGCATCAAGGTGCCGCCGCGCTATGGCGATCATTTCAAATCCTTTGACGGCAAGCAGCGCACGTTCCTGGCCGAGAGCAATGGCGGGCCGAGCTGGTTCACCGAATACAACGTGCTCGCTGGCCTCTCCTCGCGCTCGTTCGGCCGCTTCGCCTATTTCGTGACGCGCATCGCCTCAAACCGCGTCGAGCGCGGCCTGCCGCTGGCGCTGCGCCGCTGCGGCTATGACACGCTATCGCTCTATCCCGCCTATGGCGGCTTCATGGGCGCGCGCAGCTTTCAGGTGACGACCGGCGTCGAACGCTTCCTCGACTCGAAGGATCTCGGCGCCAAGGACGTCGAGCCGGACTCCTTTTTCTACGACAAGGCGCTCCAGCTGATGGGCCAGCAGCCGCCGAACAAGCCGCTGTTCACTTTCATCTATCTCGGCGCCAATCATTTCCCCTGGGAGACGCGCTTCCGCCCCGATCTGCTGCCGAACTGGCGCGCGCCGGGCAATAATGTGGCGTCCATCGACGAATATCTGCGCCGGCAGGCGATGAGCGCCGAGCAGTACAGAGCGTTTGTCGCGGGCCTGAAGAAGAATTTTCCCGGCGAGCCCTTCCTGATCGTGCGCTACGGCGATCATCAGCCCGAGTTTGCACCGAACCTCCTCGAGCCCGGGCTCGACGAGGGCGCCCTCGGCAAGAAGCTCGACGCTTACGATCCGCGTCTCTACGCGACCTATTACGCGATCGACGCCATCAATTTCGAGCCGGTGAAGAGCGAGGCCGTGATGGACACGGTCGACGGCCCCTATCTCCCGCTGGTGATCCAGGAAGCCGCCGGCATTCCGCTCGATCCCTCCTTTGCCGAGCAGAAGCAGATCATGCTCCGCTGCAAAGGCATCTTCTACGGCTGCAAGGACGGCGCCGAGGCGCGGCGGCTCAACCGGCTGCTGATCAATGCCGGGATCATCCGGGGGCTGTAGCGCTGATCGCTACGCAGACCCAGATCGTAGGGTGGGCAAAGCGAAGCGTGCCCACCATCCCGTTGCTCGTGTTGAGAGACGGTGGGCACGGCGCTTACGCGCCTTTGCCCACCCTACGAAATCCGGGCCTACCGCTTGCCCACCTTCTCCCAAAGCCACTTCGCCACCGCATCCGGCGATGAATTCGCGTCGTTGCCGCTGGCGCGTAAATTGGCCTCGCGCATTGTGGCGATGTCGATCTTGCCGAGCAGCGGCCCGAGCGCGGCCCGTAGTCGCTCATCGCCGGCCCGCTTCGGCGCCAGCAGCAGGACCGCGTCGTAGGGCGGGATCGCGTGCCTGGGATCGTCGAGCACGACGAGATCGTACTTTGCAATCAGTCCGTCGCTGGTGTAGCCGGCGATCACGTCGACCTCGCCGCTGGCGACGGCCGCATACATGAAATCCGGCTGCATCTGGCGCTGGGCGCGGAACGAGAGGCCATAGGATTTTTGCAGCGCCGCCCATTCGGGGCGCGAGAAGAACTCGTAGTCGCCGGCGATGGACAGCGCCGGTGCATGCGCGGCGAGATCGGCGATGGTGCGGATGCCGAGCGCCTCGGCGCGCTTCTTCGGCATCACCAGCGCATAGGCGTTCTCGAAGCCGAGCTCGCCGAGCAGGGTGATATGGTCCTTTGCGAGCGCTGTCTTGAGCTCCGCCAACAACTCCGCGCGCGGCTTGATGTCCGTGCGGTGCAGCTGGTTGGCCCACAGCGTGCCGGAATAATCGACATAGAGATCAATGTCGCCGGCCTTGAGCGCCTCGAAGATCACGCTGGAGCCGAGACCCGACCGCGCGGTCGCGGGGAGACCGGCGGCCTGGAGGCGATCCCTCAGCAGGGCCGACAGCACATATTGCTCGGCGAACGTCTTGGCGCCGACGACATAGCTCTGCGACGAGCGTCCCATCGTCGGCACCAGCGTTGCGAGGACCAGCGCCGCGATCCCGATGCCGCCGAGCGCGGCAGGCAGGCGGCTGCGGTGGCGCAAGCCGCTCTCGATCAGGCCGAGCAGCTGATCGACGGCGAGCGCGAGCAGGGCCGAGGCAAAGCAGCCGAACAGCACGAACACCCAGTTCTGGGTCTGAAGCCCGGCAAAAATATAATTGCCGAGGCTGGTCTGCCCGATCGGCGTTGACAGGGTCGCGGTGCCGATCACCCACACCGCCGCGGTGCGGATGCCGGCCATCATCACCGGCAGCGCCAGCGGCAGCTCGACCATGATGAGCGACTGCCGCGCGGTCATGCCGACGCCTTTGGCGGCTTCGATCAGCGCGGGATCGATGCCGTTGAGGCCCGTGATGCCGTTGCGCAGCACCGGCAGCATCGAATAGAGCGCAAGCGCCAGCATCGCCGGCAGGAAGCCGAAAGCCGAGAAGGAGATTCCGAACCAGGCGAGTGTCACGGACGCGACCAGCAGCAGCAGCGGATAGAACAGCGCGAGCAGCGCCAAGCCGGGCACCGTCTGCACGATGCTTGCGAGCGCGAGCAGGATAGCGCGCGGCGCCGGGCGGTTGCGGGTCAGGATCGCCAGCGGCAGGCTGACGGCAAGGCCAAGCGCGAGCGCGGCGAGGCTGACCCGAACATGGTTGCCGAGATAGTCGGGCAGATGCGACAGCGCCTCGCCCCAGCGCGGATCGGCGAACAGGCTCATGCCGCACCGCTTTGTGGCAGCAGCGCGTTCAGCCGCTCGACCTGGCGCCGCGGCGTGCGCAGCAGCTCCAGCACATAGGCGTCGCCGCTCGTCGAGAGCTCCGCGGGCGTGCCCTGCGCCAGCAGCTCTCCGCTGCGCATCACCGCGATGCGGTCGGCGAGCAGGATCGCCTCCGTCATGTCGTGGGTGATCATGACCGTGGTCAGGCCGAGCTTGCGGTGCAGTTCGCGAAAATCCTCGCCGAGCGCATCGCGGGTGAGGGGATCGAGCGCGCCGAACGGCTCGTCCATCAGCACGATGCGGGGCCGTGCCGCGAGCGCCCGCGCCACCCCGACGCGCTGGCGCTGGCCGCCGGAGAGCGCCTCGGGCAGGCGATCGCGATGCGCGCGACGGTCGAGTTGCACGAGCTCGAGCAGCTCGTCGACCCGCGCGGTGATGTCCGCTGCCGGTGCGCCCAGCAGCCTTGGCGTGATCCCGATATTGTCGGCGACGCTCAGGTGCGGAAACAGCCCGCCGCTCTGGAAGACGTAGCCGATCCGGCGCCGCAGCGCGACCGGATCGACGGCTTGCACATCCTCGCCCTCGACCGTGATCGTGCCGGCATCGGCCTCGATCAGCCGGTTGGCGAGCCGCAGCAGCGTGGTCTTGCCGGAGCCGGAGCCGCCGACGATGGCCAGAAATTCGCCCTCGGCGATGTCGAGCGACACATCGTCGACGGCCGTGAGTGAGCCGAAGTTCTTGCTGACGCGGGAATAGCCAATCATCGGCCTGGAAGGCATTGGGCGGGGCTCACTCTCTTACCCTCCCCTGGAGGGGGGAGGGTCGCTTCGCATGTAGCGGCGCGGAGTGCGAAGCGGGGTGGGGTGACCTCTCCACGCGGGGACTGCCTCAAAGGAGAGACTGTCACCCCACCCCGTCTCACATTTCGCTGCGCTCATGCGAGCCGACCCTCCCCCTCCAGGGGAGGGTAAGAGCACGGCAGGACCCATGCGTAGCACGCTTGGCGGCTCGATTGAACTTGGCCGCGCGAGCGGCTAAGGCATCGGGCCAAGTTCGGAGGGAATACATGACGACGCCCACGGCAGTGGCGCTGGAAGACGCCAAAGTCGCGTTCCGGCTGGGGGACGACCGGGTCTATACGGCGGTGGAGAAGGCCCATCTTTCGGTCGCGCAGGGCGAGTTCGTCGCCATCGTCGGGCCGACCGGCTGCGGGAAATCGACCCTGCTCAACGTCGCGGCCGGCCTGCTCAAGCCCGCCGCCGGCAGCATCAAGATTTTCGACCGGCCGCTCGCGGGGCTGAACCGGGACGCCGGCTACCTGTTCCAGGCCGATGCGCTGTTCCCCTGGAAGACCGCGCTCGACAATGTTGCGATCGGGCTCGAGATCGCGGGCACGCCCCGCGCCGAGGCGCTGCAACGCGCGCAAAAATGGCTGACTTCCGTCGGCCTCGGCGCCTTCGCCAACCGTTATCCGCACATGCTCTCGGGCGGCCAGCGCAAGCGCGTGGCGCTGGCACAGGTGCTGATCCGCGACCCAAAGATACTCCTGATGGACGAGCCGTTCGGGCCGCTCGATGCGCAGACCCGCCAGGTGATGGGCAATCTGCTGCTCGACCTCTGGAATGCCGACCGCAAGGCCGTGCTGTTCGTGACCCATGATCTCGAAGAGGCGATCGCGCTCGCCGACCGCGTCGTGATCATGTCGGCGGGGCCGTCCTCGCGCATCATCGGCGACTGGCGCGTGAGCTTGCCGCGCCCGCGCGATATTTTCGAGGTGCGGCTGGATAAGGAGTTCCATGCGCTCCACCGCGAGATCTGGAGCGTGCTCAAGGACGAGGTGATGAAGGGCTACGCGCAATCGACCCAAGCGGCGGAGGCGATCTGATGTCGCGCGTGACGCTGCTTGCGCTGCAGGTCCTGGTCGCGGTCGTCTGCCTCGCACTGTGGCAGCTCTTTGCGACCGTGCCGGTGTTCGGAAAAATCCTGTTGCCGCCGTTCTTCTTCTCCAACCCGGTCGACGTGTTCAGCCAGATCGTCAAATGGTTCTCGTCCGGCGTGATTTGGAAGCATCTCGGCATCACGTTGACGGAATCGATTCTGGCGTTCGTGATCGGATCGCTCGGCGGCGTGCTGGTCGGCTTCTGGTTCGCGCGCCAGCCGCTGGTTGCCGCAGTGTTCGACCCTTACGTCAAGATGGTCAACGCGCTGCCCCGCGTCGTGCTTGCGCCGATCTTCGCGCTGTGGCTGGGCCTCGGCATCTGGTCCAAGGTCGCGCTCGGCGTGACGCTGGTGTTCTTCATCGTGTTCTTCAACGTCTATCAGGGCGTCAAGGAAGTCAGCCGCACCGTGCTCGACAATGGCCGCATGCTCGGCATGAGCGAGCGGCAATTGATGCAGCACGTCTATTGGCCGTCGGCGCTGTCGTGGATGTTCTCCTCGCTGCACACCTCGGTCGGCTTCGCCGTGGTCGGTGCGGTCGTCGGCGAATATCTGGGATCGGCGGCAGGGCTCGGCTATCTGATCCAGCAGGCCGAAGGCATCTTCGACGTCGCGGGCGTGTTCGCCGGCATGTTCGTGTTGTCGGCCTTCGTCATCCTGATCGACTTCGGGGTGACGCTGGTTGAGCGCAGGCTGCTGGTCTGGCGCCCGACCGTGGACGGGCGGGGGTAGTCCGCCTCGTTTGGCTGCTGACGTTTATGTGATTGACCGCCCGGAATAGAACGCGCGGCCATACGTCATACCCCCATGCAACCACCTGCATGGGAGTTCAGGATGCCCCCCTCACAGTTTCGCCGCGCCGTAGCGGCTCTTGCAAGCAGATACCGATGGCCCAGGCCCGGCCTCGGCACGGCGTTCCTTGCCGCGCCAATTCTGGTCGCGTCCGTACTCCCGCTGCTCGTGTTCGCGCATGAAGCCCATCCGGCCGCCCCACCGGCCGCGGTGAGCGCGGAGGAGCGTGCGTTTTTGGAAGAAAACGAAGCGGCGATGACCAAGATGATGAACGACATGGCGGCCAAGCCGACCGGCGACATCGATCGCGACTTCGTCGCGATGATGAACCCGCATCATCAGGGCGCGATCGACATGGCGGTGATCGAGTTGCGTTACGGCAAGAACGAGCAGCTGCGGCGCATCGCCCAGGAAATCATCGTCGACCAGATGCAGGAGATCGCGGCCATGAAGCTCGCGATCGGCGAACCGGCGACTGACACCACGCCCGCCCCGACCCAACCGCCCTCAGCTCCCAACACAATTGTTCATCATCATCCGGGCATGCAGATGGATATGTCCACGGGAATGAAGAAGTAGGAGCCGCAGATGACCACGTCACGAAGCATGATGATGAAGAGCATTTTCCTGGCGGCCACGATGCTTGCGACCGGTTCGGTCGCGTGGGCAGGGCAGGCACCGGGCGCGTTGTCCGCTCCCGATATTCCGGTGAGCCACCACGACCGCGTCTACGCCGCAGAGCAGTTCTCGAATACGGTCTCGGTCACCGATCCCGTCGACAACAAGCTGCTTGGCGTGATCCGGCTGGGCGACCCGCAGCCCGGCAATTTCAGCCCGCTCTACAAGGGCCAGGTGCTCGTACATGGCATGGGCTTCTCGCCCGATCACAAGACGCTCGCCGTGGTATCGATCGGCTCGAATTCGGTGAGCTTCATCGACACCGCGACCAACGCGGTCAAGCATATCACTTACGTCGGACGATCGCCGCACGAGGCGTTCTTCACGCCGGACGGCAAGGAAGTGTGGGTCACCGTTCGCGGCGAGAACTACATCTCCGTCATCGATCCGATCAGCTTCAAGGAGAAGACCCGCATCACGACCCCGAACGGGCCGGGCATGCAGATTTTCTCACCCGACGGCAAATACGGCTACATCTGCTCGTCGTTCAATCCCGAGACCGACGTCGTCGCGGTGGCCGAGCACAAGATCGTCGCCACGGTGAAGCAGGAGAGCCCATTCTGCCCGAACATCGCGGCGACGCCGGATGGAAACCAGGTGTGGTTCACGCTGAAGGACGTCGGCCGGACACAGGTGTTCAACGCCAAGCCACCGTTCAACGCGATCAAGACGATCGATACCGGGCCGATCACCAACCACGTCAATTTCGCGCACACTGCCAAGGGCACGTTCGCCTACGTCACCATCGGTGGCCTGAACGAAGTAAAGGTGTTCCGCACCGACGATTTCTCGCAGGTCGCGACGATCCCGGTCGGCAATCTGCCGCACGGCGTCTGGCCGTCCGGCGATGGCACGCGCATCTATGTGGGGCTGGAGAACGCGGACGCACTCGCGGCCATCGACACGGCGACCAATAAGGTGGTCGGGAACGTTCCGATCGGCCAGGCGCCGCAGGCAATCGCGTATGTTCCAAATGCTGCGCCTAACCCTGATGACCGCCAGAATTTGCAGGCCCTCGGCGTTGCCGGCCAAGTCGCTCATCTGACGCTTGCGTCGAAGGACGGTGCGAAGGACGGCATGGCGCCGACCAGCGTGTCGCTGTTCGATCAGGGCCTGATTCAGATCTTGCAGGCTTCGGTGACGGGACTTCAGCCCAAGCAGAAATATGTGCTTGCCCTGGCGGAGCATGGCGACGGCAGTGGCCCGTTGCAGCCGTTGGCGGCGTTCATGACCAATCCGGCCGGATCCGCTATCGTCAATGTGGCCGGCCCGATCCGGCAGATCGTCGACCAGTCGGCCGCGACTGCAAAGCGCTATCTGGTGATTGCGGCCGGCGATGCTGCGACGCCCGGCGAGGCGGTCCAGATCGAGGCGCAATGACATCTCGCCTGACGGCAAGGGAGAGCAGGCGGAGCGCTTCATGAAGGACATGCTGGTTCAGGTCGAGCCACTGATCCCCGCGCTCCGCCGTTATGCGCGCGCCCTCGTGCGCGACCGCTCCGCGGCCGACGATCTGGTCCAGGATTGCCTGGAGCGCGCCGTCAGCCGCTGGCATCAGCGGCGCGACGGCAGCGTGCGTGCCTGGCTGTTCACCATCCTCCACAATCTGGCGGTCAGCCAATTCCGCCAGGCCAAGGCGCGAGGCAGGCATATGCCGATCGACGATGCAGGCGAGCAGGAACTCGTCAGTGCGGCAGCCCAGGAGCAAAGGTTGATCTATCAGGATGTCCTGAGCAAGCTGGCAAAACTCCCGGATGAGCAGCGGGCCGTGTTATTGCTTGTTGCGGTCGAGGATCTTTCCTATGCGGACGCTGCGGCAGTGCTCAACGTCCCGATTGGTACGGTCATGTCACGACTATCGCGCGCGCGGGAGAGGCTGCAGCAGGAGATGGACGGCGTTACGCCCAAAAATGTCGTGGCCTTGCGGAGCTTGAAATGAACCAGCGGCCGGTCACCGAAGATGACCTCCACGCCTATGTGGACCAGGCGCTCGAGCCCGAGCGTCGCGCGGAGATCGCATCCTATCTGGACAATCATCCTGATGTCGCCGCGCGCGTCGCGGCCTTCGCCGCCCAGCGCGAGCAGTTGCGCGGCGCACTGGCGTCAATCGCCGATGAGCCGCTGCCGGCAGAGTTGAACTTGTCGCACATCATCGAGGGCCGGAAGCGTCGTCCGCTACGGGTGTGGGGTGCGATCGCTGCGGTGTTGCTTCTCGGCATCGGCGGTCTCGGCGGGTGGACCATGCGCAGCGTCTTGCAGGAAGGCTCGAACGGACTGTCCTCGTTGGCGCAAGAGGCCGCCTACTCCTATAACGTCTTTGCACCGGACCGCGTGCGGCCGGTCGAGATAAGGGCGTCCGACAGCGCCGAGCTCACGCAATGGGTCTCCAGGCGGCTGAAGCAGCCGGTCAAGGTGCCGGACCTCTCTGTCTCAGGCTACAGGCTGATGGGCGGTCGTCTGGTTGCGACGTCGCATGGTCCGGCCGCGATGTTCATGTATGATGATGATCGCGGTGACCGCCTCGTCCTGCTGACGCGCCCGATGAGCAACCGCAATCTGGATACGCCGATGATGCCGCAATCGACCGGCGATGTCGCGGGCTTCGTGTGGGCGGATGGCGGCATGGGTTACACGCTCGTCGGCCAGCTTCCGGGAGACACCCTCAAGCCGATCGCGAACGAGATCCGGAAGCAGACGCGCCCGATCTAGCGCCGGGATTCACGGAACGGGCCCGCACGGCAGTGCGAGCCCGAACGTTCAACCGGCCCGAGTTGCGGGGAGCCTAGTCCAGCAGCTTGGTGTCATCGGGCGCCTGCGGCGGCGTCTTGATCGCGATGGCCTTGACCTGACCGCTGATCGGCTTGGTGCCGCCGTGCGGCGTGCCCTTCGGGATGATGACGAGGTCGCCGGGTTTCACCGTCACCTCCTTGTCGCCGAGCCAGATCGTCCCGGTCCCGTCCAGGATGTACTGGATCTCGTTGGTGTTGGGATGCATGTGCTTGGGCACATTGCCGACCTGGATCGAGATGGTGGCGCCGTCGGCGCTGGCGAACATCTTGGAACGGTAGCCGACATTGTTGGCGGGGCCGAGTGCGTCGCCTTCCATCTCGCCGGTGTGGATGATCTGCGCAGTGACGTTCTCGGCAGCCAGCGCCGGCCGGAGCAGTTGGTTGGCGCCGCATCCGGTGGCAAAGGCGGCGGCGATCGACAGGCCGATTGCAAGGCGATTCATGGATGATCCTCCCCATCAAGAATTGTTCTTGTGGACCCATGCTATTGTGCCGAAAGGCTGATGGCGAGTCGCACTTTGGCAGTGCTTCTCAAGCCAGTCCCGCTGCTCTATGGTGCCGCCGGCCGAATGGAGGAAACCAATGAAGAACACGATTGCCAGGCTCGCCGGCGCGCTGCTCGCGCTGACGCTCACCACCGGTCTTGCCGCGGCGCAAAGCAAGGTGACCATCGCGATCGGCGGCGGCGCCTGCCTGTGCTATCTGCCGACGGTGCTGGCAAAGCAGCTCGGCGAATACGAGAAGGCGGGCCTCAATGTCGAGCTCGTGGACCTCAAGGGCGGCTCGGACGCGCTCAAGGCCGTGCTCGGTGGCAGCGCCGACGTCGTCTCCGGCTATTTCGACCATTGCGTCAATCTCGCCGCCAAGAAGCAGGAGCTTCAAGCCTTCGTGGTCTATGACCGCTATCCCGGCCTCGTGCTGGTGGTCTCGCCGTCGCACACGAACGAAATCAAGTCGATCAAGGATCTCGCCGGCAAGAAGGTCGGCGTCAGCGCACCGGGCTCCTCGACCGACTTCTTCCTCAAATATTTGCTCAAGAAGAACGGGCTCGATCCCGCCGGCACCGCCGTGATCGGCGTCGGCCTCGGCGCCACCGCCGTGGCCGCGATGGAGCAGGGGCAGATTGACGCCGCCGTGATGCTCGATCCCTCCGTCACCGTGCTCCAGGGCAGCCACAAGGATCTGCGCATCCTCAGCGACACCCGGACCCAGAAGGACACGCTCGAGACGTTCGGCGGCGAATATCCGGGCGGCGCGCTGTACTCGACCGTGGCCTGGATCAACGGCCACGAGAAGGAAACGCAGGCGCTCACCAACGCAATGCTGGCCACGATCGGCTGGATCCATTCGCATTCGCCGGAGGAGATCATGGCGAAGATGCCGGACGAGATGGTCGGCAAGAACAAGGAGCTTTATCTCGCCGCGCTGAAGAACACGATCCCGATGTTCTCCGAAACCGGCAAGATGGACCCGAAGGGCGCGGATGCGGTGCTCGCGGTGTTCAGCGTCGGCTCGCCCGAGGTCGCCGCCGCCAAGATCGACGTCAGCAAGACCTTTACCAACAAATACGTCGATCAGGCCAAGAAGACCACGGGGAATGCCAAATAACTGACGCGAAGGCATTGTAATCAGGTGTCATGACGTCATTGGTCATTCATCGCGTCACGACGCTTGATCTTGCCGTGCGGCCAATCGCCTGGCCGTTCGCCGAAGAGCGCCGCGCCGAGATTGCGGCGCATTTCGCCGAGAAGCTGCGCGAGCGGCCGAAGATGTGGAACGGCCGCGTCCTGCTCGGGCGCGATGCCGTGTTCACGGACGGCCATCTCGCCGCGACCTATTTCGAGACGGATTTCGCGAGCTTCCTTGCCTGGCGCGACTGGGGCTTTCCCGACAAGGCCGTGTTCAACGGTTTTGGCATGGGCGCGCTGCGCGCCTCCGACGGCGCCTTCATCATGGGCGAGATGGCGCAGCACACCGCCAATGCGGGCCGCATCTATTTCCCCTCGGGCACGCCCGATCTGGACGACGTCAGTGACGGCGCGCTCGACATTCCCGGCAGTGTCATCCGCGAACTCGGGGAAGAGACCGGCTTGACCGCGGCCGACTACCGGACCCAGTCGGACTGGCACTGTGTCGTCACTGGTCCGTCGATTGCAATGATTCAAATTATCAACCTGGACATGCCGGGTGACGTGGCCCGGGCCCGGATCGAGGCCAACCTCGCCCGCGAAGCCGATCCGGAGCTGTCGGCCATTCATCTCGTGCGCGGGATGAGTGATCTCACGCCGACCATGCCGCGATTTGTCACGGCCTTTATCGAGCAGCAGTTCGCGTCGCGCTGAAGCGCGAGGCTTGACATCGCTGCGCCCAGCCCATGTGATGGGCCAAAAAGCAAAAGCAACAAGAATGCGATGCACAATCGTCCAGGGAGGTTTTGATGCGCCTGCGCATGGCTGCCCGCTTGGTACGTGGGCTGTTGGTCGCGATATCAGCGACGGGCTTGATGGCTTCGGCTCAGGCTCAAGAGAAGAAGATCAAGATCGGCGTTGTTTTCGACCTGACCGGGCCTCTCGCGGGCGGTGGATCTGAGCTCGGCTATATCGGCGCAAAGATTATTCTCGACCACTTCGCCAAGACCGGCGTCGAGGGCTACAAGATCGAGGCGGTCTATGCCGACGCGCAGAGCAAACCCGACATCGCCATCAACGAATCCGTCCGCCTGCTCGAGCAGGAGAAGGTGGACATGGTGCTCGGCTTCTTCTCCTCGGCGCAATGCGTGCCGGTGGCCGCCCGCGTCGAGCAGCTCAAGAAGTTCATGTGGATGACGACCTGCATCTCGTCGGCCGTGTTCAACGACAAGGGCTACAAATACGTGTTCCGCCCGCAGGCGAGCGGCGACCAGTTCGGCATGATGACGATGGATTTCATCGCGCAGAATGCCAAGGCGAAGTTCGACAAGGAGCCGAAGGACCTGCGCGTCGCCATCATCCACGAGGATGGCGCCTATGGCGTCGACGTCTCCAGGGGCAATGAGGCCGGCGCGAAGAAGGCGGGCTTCAACGTCGTGATGAAGGAAGGCTATTCGGCGACGGCGCCCGATCTCTCCGCGCTGGTGACCAAGCTGAAGCGTGCCAAGCCCGATGTCATTTTCCACACCGGCTACAACCCTGACATCACGCTGCTGCTGCGCCAGGCTCGCGAGCAGGGGCTGAAGTTCGGCGCGCTGATGGGCCATGGTGCCGGCTACGGCGTCTACGAGAAGCTGAAAGAGGGGATGGGGGCTGACGCCACCTACATCTTCAACACCGACCCGATTTCGATCTGGCTCGCCAACCAAAAGACCATGGATCCGAAGCTCCCGCCCGTCATCAAGATGGTCGGCGAGGAGTTCGACAAGATCAGGCCCGGCGTTGCCATCCGCTCGGCGCATGTCGGCATCGGCGCGTCCAACACTTACGTATTCATGAGTGATGTGCTGCCGCGCGCGATCAAGAAGTATGGCGGCGTCGATCCCGACGCGCTGCGCAAGGCTGCGCTCGACACCGACATCCCCGAAGGCGGCACGATGCTCGGCTTCGGCGTCAAGTTCTACGGCGAGGACACGCCGATGGCCGGGCAGAACGAGCGCTCGTTCCCGGTCGTGATCCAGTACATCGACGACAAATCCTCTGTGGTGTGGCCCAAGAGCCAGGCGCAGCGCGAGGCTGTGCTGCCGCTGCCGAAGGGCACCACCTACAGCAACCAGTAGCGGCGGAGCAGGGCGGTGCTGGAAGTCAGCGGGCTGGTGAAGCGGTTTGGTGGCTTCACCGCCGTCAACAACGTGTCGTTTCGGGTCGATCAGGGCGAGATCCTCGGCCTGATCGGCCCCAACGGCTCGGGCAAGAGCACGATCTTCAACATGCTCTCCGGCACGCTGGCGCCGACATCCGGCTCGATCCTGTTCGGCGGCGTCGAGATCGCGGGCCTTGCGCCGCACCGGATCATCAACAGCGGCATCGGCCGCACCTTCCAGATTCCGCGGCCGTTCCGACGCCTGACAATCTTCGAGAATGTCGCACTGGCCGGCTTCTACGGCCAGGGCCGCCACAGTCGTGCCAGGGCGGAGGAGGCGGCCGAGCGGTCACTTGCGATGGTGGGCTTGCCGACCGATCGCCATGCCAGCGTCGATGGCCTGGGCGCAGCCGGCCTGAAGAAGCTCGAACTTGCGAAGGCGCTCGCCACCGCGCCAAAACTGCTGCTTGCCGACGAGAGCCTCGGCGGTCTCGACGAGACCGAGATGGACCAGGCGGCGGACATGCTGCGCAACATCCGCGACGAGCTCGGCATCACCATCATCTGGGTCGAGCACATCATGGGCGTGCTGATGCGCGTCGTCGACCGCGTGATGGTGCTCGATCACGGCGAGAAGATCTCGGAAGGCTTGCCGAGCGCGGTTGCCGGCGACCCGCGCGTCATCGAGGTCTATCTCGGCACCGATGCAGAGACCACGCAGGCCGCGGCGGCGGAAGCGCGCCGCCGCTCGGGAGGCTAGACGATGCTGGAGCTTCGTTCGGTCAGCGCGGGTTACGGCACATTCCAGGCGCTGTTCGACGTCAATCTCGACGTGAAGGCCGGCGAGGCCGTCGGCGTCATCGGTCCGAACGGCGCCGGCAAGACCACCCTGATGCGCGTCATCTCAGGCCTGATCCGTCCCACGCGCGGGTCGATCAGGATGGAGGGCGTCGATGTCGTGGCGACGCCGCCGCACAAGATCGTTAGCCTCGGGATCGCGCATGTGCCGGAGAACCGGCGGCTGTTTCCGCAGCTCACGGTCGACGACAATCTCAAGATGGGCGCCTTCATGAAGGAAGCGCGCGGCCACTATGCCGAGCGGCTGGATGTCGTGTTCGACCTGTTTCCGCGCCTGAAGGAACGCCGCCACCAGATGGCCGGCACCATGTCCGGCGGCGAGCAGCAGATGTGCGCGATCGGCCGCGCGCTGATGTCGAATCCAAAACTTCTGCTGCTCGACGAGCCGTCGGCAGGGTTGGCGCCGGTCGTGGTGCAGCAGGTGTTCGAGCTGGTGAAGCGGATCCGCGCCCGCGGCCTGACGGTGCTGATCGTCGAGCAAAACGTGCAGCAGGTGCTGAAAGTGGTTGATCGCGCTTATCTGATCGAGGCGGGCACGATCCGGGCGTCCGGCACCTCGGCCGAGATGCTGGCGAGCGACACGGTCAAGGAAGCGTATCTCGGGGTATGAGGTTTATGCAGGCATGCAAGCTTTTTTGGGCATTTTCGACATCTATCTGCTGGAGGCCGTGATCAACGGCATCCTGCTCGGCGGCGTGCTGGCACTGCTCGCGCTCGGGCTCAATTTGATCTTTGGCGTCATCGACGTGACCTGGATCTGCTACGCAGAGCTGGTGATGATCGGCATGTACGCCATGTATTTCATCGTGCAGTATTACGGCCTCAGCTACTTCATCGCAGCGCCGTTCACCATTTTGCTCGTCGCGATCCTCGGCGCCGCGCTGCACTACCTCGTGATCGCGCCGCTGCTCACCGCGCCGCCGATCAACCAGCTGCTTGCGACAGGCGGGGTGCTGTTCGTGCTCCAGAGCTTTGCCACCGTCGCTTTCGGCATCGACTTCCGCAATCTCGGCATCCGCCTGCCGGTGCTCGCCTTTGGCGAGATGAATTTTAGTTACGCGCGGCTGCTTTCATTCGCGGCCGCACTGATCGGCATGGTCGTCGTCTACCTCTTCATGACGCGGACCTTCACCGGCACCGCGATCCGCGCAATTTCCCAGGACCGGCAGATCATGGCGCTGATGGGCGTCGACACCAGGCGCATCTATCTCATCACGTCCGCGATCGGCGGCGGGCTGGCCGGGCTCGCCGCCTGCCTGCTCGTGCTGCAATATGACGTGCACCCCTTCGTCGGCCTTTCGTTCGGGCCGATCACCTTCCTGATCTGCGTGCTCGGTGGGCTCGGCAATTTCATTGGCGGCTTCATCGCCGCCTTCGTGTTCGCCGAGATTATCTCGCTCGGCGGCCTGTTCTCCGATCTGGAATGGGGTTACGTGCTCGCCTTCGCTTTCTTCATCGTCATGATGTTCATCCGGCCCGCGGGCCTGCTTGCGAGGCGCCGATGATGGGGCAGGGGCGGCTTGCGGCATGGGCGGTGGGGCTGGCGGCGCTGGTCGCGCTGCCCTTCGTCTATCGCGATCCCTATCATCTGCACATCCTGGTGCTGATCCTGATCTGGTCGTTCGCCTACACGTCCTGGTCGATGATGGGACGGTTCGGTCTGGTCTCGCTCGGCCATGGCGGCTTCATGGGGATCGGCGCCTATGTCACCGCGCTGCTCTGGAATCATCTGGGCTGGTCGCCCTGGATCGGCATTCCCATCAGCATGGTTGCGGCGGGTGCGCTGGCGCTGATCGTCGGCTATCCCTGCTTCCGCTTCCGCATCACCGGCCACTATTTCGTGCTGGTGACGCTGGCGCTGTCAGGAATCGTGCTCCAGGTCATCACGGCGACGCGCGACTATACCGGCGGCTCGCTCGGCTATACGCCGAATCGCGCCTCCGGCAACAAGCTGCTGGCGCTGCAATTCGACGACAAGACGACCTGGTATCTGATCGCGCTCGGGGTCTGGCTTTTCGGCATCGTGGTCTGGCACTGGGTCGACCGCAGCATGGCCCGCTACGCGCTCGAGGCGATCTCGGAGGACGAGGATGCCGCGGCCGCCGCCGGCGTCGATGTCACCGCGGAGAAGCTGAAGATCACGCTGCTCAGTGCGGTGATGACGGCGCTCGCCGGCGCAATGTACTGCCAGTACCAGATGTTCATCACCCCCGACACCGTCAGCGGCATCGCGGTGTCGCTCCAGATGGTGTTCGCGGCCATCGTCGGCGGCCTGTTCGTCTCGCTCGGCCCGACCTTTGGCGCTGTCATCACCATTCTGCTGGCGGAAACCCTGCGTATCGGCTTCGGCACCAAGGCGGTCGGCTGGGACAACCTCGTCTATGGCGTGCTGCTGGTCCTTTTCATCATATTCCTTCCCAAGGGCATCCTTGGTAGCCTGCTCGACCGATTGAAGCCGCAACGCAAGGTGCCCCGCGCTCATGAGCAAGAAGCCGTCCAAATCGCTCGCCCAGGAACTTGACAGCTACATCACGCCGTTCCGTTACGACGGATCGGGCAAGTTTCACCTCAAGGATTACAAGACCAACGAGAAGGGCGATCTCGACAAGGAGAAGGCGCAGGAGATTCTCGACGCCAACAAGAAGCGGATGATCGAGTTTCAGGAGAAGCTCTACGCCCAGGACCGCTGGTCGGTGCTGATCGTGCTCCAGGCCATGGACGCCGCCGGCAAGGATTCTGCGATCAAGGCGATCTTCGAGGGCATCAACCCGCAGGGCTGCGAGGTCCATGCTTTCAAGGCGCCGAGCACCAAGGAGCTCGATCACGATTTCCTCTGGCGCCACGCGATCGCGCTGCCCGAGCGCGGCCATATCGGCATCTTCAACCGCTCCCATTACGAGGAGTGCCTGGTCACGCGGGTGCATCCGGAGATTCTTGCCAAGCAGAAGCTGCCGCAAGGGCTCGTCACCAAGAACATCTGGAAGGAGCGGTTCGAGGACATCTCCGCTTTCGAGCGCCATCTCAGCCGCAACGGCACGGTGGTTCTGAAATTCTTCCTCAATCTATCCAAGGAGGAGCAGCGCGAGCGCTTCCTTGAGCGGCTCGAGGAACCGGCCAAGCAGTGGAAGTTCTCGATGGACGACATCAAGGAGCGCGCGCTGTGGCCGCGCTACCAGGCGGTCTATCAGGACATCGTCCGGCATACGGCAACGTCGCACGCGCCCTGGTATGTCGTGCCGGCCGACCACAAATGGTTCGCGCGCGTCGTGATCGGCTCGGCGATCGTCGCGGCGCTCGAAAAGCTCGACCTGCGCTTCCCCCGCGCCGACAAGGCCTCGCTTGGCGAATTCGACGAGGTGCGCAAGGCGCTGGAGCGCGAGGGGAAGGGAGGCCGGAAGCCCGCAAAGTGACCGCCCGTGAGACCAGCAACCAGAAGAACGTCAACTTCGCGCTCCAGGGCGGCGGCGCGCACGGCGCCTTCGTCTGGGGCGTGCTGGACCACGTGCTCGAGGACGGCAGGCTCGCCATCGAGGCGATCAGCGCTACAAGCGCGGGCGCGATGAATGCGGTGGTGCTGGCCTCAGGCATGGCCATCGGTGGAGCCGAGGCGGCGCGGCAGAACCTGCATGCGTTCTGGTACGAGGTCTCGCGGATGGATCAGGTCTATGACCTGTTCTCGCCACTCAACCAGTTGATCCAGGCCCTCAAGCTGCCGCCGGAATATCACCCTGTCCATGCTTTCATCCACACGCTGACGCACACGGTGCCGCCGAACCTGCTCAACCCCCTCCACTTCAATCCGCTCCGGTCGTTGCTGCTACGCGTGGTCGATTTCGATCGGCTCAATTCATCGCCGGACGCACCGCAGCTCTTTCTCAACGCAACGAATGTCCGTACCGGCAAGATCAAGGTGTTCCAGACGCCGCTGCTCAGCGCGGAGACCGTGCTCGCCTCGGCCTGTTTGCCGCCATATTTCCAGGCGGTCGAGATCGACGGCGAGCATTATTGGGATGGCGGCTATCTCGGAAATCCCGCGATCTTTCCGCTGATCTATCGAAAAGGTAGCCAAGACGTCATCATCGTGCAGGTGACCGCGATCCGGCGTGACGAACTGCCGGCGAGCGCCGCCGACGTTCTCCATCGCATCAACGAGATCAGCTTCAATTCGTCACTGATGCGTGAGATGCGCGCGATTGCCTTCGCGACCCGGCTGATCGACAATGGCGAGCTCGATCGCAACACGCACAGCCGCATGTTCATGCACTGGATTGGAAACGACCAATTGATGTCGCAGCTCGGAACGGCCACGCAGTTCCATCCCGAATGGAGTCTGTTGTGCCGTCTGCGTGACGAGGGGCGCGAGGCCGCGCGAAGCTGGCTGACGCAAAACTTCGACTTGATCGGCAACTCGTCGACGGTTGATTTGACTGAAATGTTTCTCTGATTTCGAGGTTGTCGTGTACAAGCCTGCTGTCGTCGTTTCCCTGTTCGCCGCGCTCTCGATCGCCGGTTCCGCGCGCGCCCAGACCTATGGGGGCGATGCGCCGGTCTGCCTGCACGTCTTCGGCGAGTTGGAGGGCGAGCGGATGGACTGCATTTCTCCTCGTTCGCCCGGTGTCAGGCAAGCGCGCAGGGGCGTCCGGCGACATGTCTGACGAATCCGTATTTCGCGCAGGCGCCGTCGGCGAGGACAGGGCGGCGCGTTCGCTAGCGGCGATCCCTAGGGTGGGCAAAGCAAAGCGTGCCCACCAATCTTCATCCGGCGAGAGGTGGTGAGCACGGCGCAAGAGCGCCTTTGCCCACCCTACGATCTCAGCGCGAGCGAAGCTCGTCGCGTCTGAGCAAGCCGACCCTCAATACCCGCGGCCCCACCAGTAGCAGAAACGCTCGATATTGGCGGGAAGGGCGGTCTCGTAATTCGCCCATTTCTCGTATTTCGGCAGCTTCACTTCCTTCATCGCGGTGTCGAAGCATTTGCCGGCATCGGCGGCCTTCTTCACCTCCGCGGACAGATCTTCCATGTACGCGATGTCGTCCTCGACGTCCTTCTTGGTGCCAAAGCGCCCTCCGGCATAGGGATGGCCGGGGATCATCCGCTCCCAGTCGAGCGAGGCCAGCTTCTTCAGCGAGGCGATATACTCGACCGGCGAGGCGTTGTCGGGAATGTTGCGGAACTGCACGGACTCGATCGGCGCGAAGTCGACGACGAAGACGATCTTCTCCTTCGGCAGCCGCATCACCAGCGAATTGTCGGAGTGGTTGCGGCCGACATAGTTCAGCTCCAGCGTGGTGCCGCCGAGCGTGATGCTCTTCTTGTCGTCGATCACCTGGTCCGGCATCACGACATCGGCGAGCAGCGAATTCTGCTTCTTCAGCTCGAGCAGGCGCTCCTTGGTCCGCCGGTGCGCAATGAAGGTGGCACCGAGATCCTTGAAGGGCTGGCCGCCGGCGATGTGGTCGTAATGGTGGTGGCTGTAGATGACGTATTTGATCGGCTTGTCGGTGACGGCCTTGATGGCGTCGATATAGGGCTTTGCCGGACGCAAATACGAGATCGGGTCGGTCGCGATCACGCCCTGCGGCGTTACGATGAACATCGACTGATGACCGCCATAGCGGAAGACGTAGACGTTCTCGGTGCCGTCGACCTTCTTGGTCGAGGTCTGCGGCGGGGTCTGCGCGAAGGCTGATCCAGTCAGGAGGGCCGCGACAGCGGCGATGCAAAGTAATGCTTTCATGTCTTGCTTTCTGGAAATGGATGGAATGCGGAAGGCGAATGGACTCTCTGACACAAACGCGGCGGGAGGGAATTTATTCCCTGATCCACTGTGATCAATCTGTCGAGGTGGGAGGGAACACGTCCTCAAATGTGATACCGGCACCATTGATCCTGCTTGACAGTTTTGTGTCACGGGAGGAGCATCGTGCTGGTCGCGAATACGCGACGCGTAACGTCCACCTCATGAGCAAGGGGAGGTCTATGACTCCACCTCCGCAGATCCAGCCGCGTTAAGTGCGATGGAGCTCGTTCGGACTATCGCATAGCGGCAGAAACCGCGAACGGCACGCCGGGTCAAGGTTTAGCGGGCTGCATCAGTGAGGCAAAGCCCCTACCTTCCCGGCGCTGTATTTTGCATCACACCGATCATGTCGGATGGCCGTGATGCGGCCGCCGCGATAGGCGCTTTGACATCCTGCTCTCTCCTCCTCCTCCTCGCCGTCATTCCGGGCCGACTCCCGGAATGACGGACGAGCTTTGCTGTGCGCATCGCACTCGGTTGATGTTCGGCCGCACGGGGCCGACGGTTCCCGTTCCTGCACCGCGGCAAATGCCAAGAGAATGTCGCCGCGTTGGCCAACTTCCGACACAGCGCCGGGGCGAATAGCGTCGATACGACATGACGCAGTGCTTCGGCGGCGACAGTCCCGACTCCGCCGGCGCATGCGCTTTTCCAGGGAATCCTCGTGTCGCACAAGCTTGCCCCGGCGTTCCTCGCCGCTCTCTTCATCGCGATCTCATCTCTTTCCACCGTTCGCGCCGAGCCGCCGGCCGCCAATAGGGCCGCCGCACTGTCGCCGGAGGAAGCCAAGCGGGCGCTGGAGACGCTCCAGGACGACAAAAAACGTGCGCAGATGATCGATACGCTGCGCGTGATCGCGAATGTGCCCGGTCAGCAGCAGCCCGTGCCCGCCGCGCACGAGCAGAAATCGCCGATCCCGCTCTCGGCCGACGGCCTTGGCGCACAGCTCCTGCTCACGGTGTCGGAAGAGATCGGCGAGATATCGCGCGAGATCGCCGACGTGGCGCGGACGCTGACGCATTTCCCCGCCTTCTATTACTGGATCGTACGGACCGCCAACGATCCCGTCGCCTACAACCTCCTGATCGAGATCGCGTGGAAGCTCGCGCTGGTGCTCGGCTGCGCCATTGCGGCGGAGTGGGTGATCTTCCGCGCGATCCGGCGACCGGTCGCCTTCCTGGAAGGACGCGTACCCCAAACCGCGCGCCTGCCGGCGCAGGTGCTGCCCATCGCCGATCCGCCCTCATCGGTCGCCGATGTCACGCCCGCGCCCGAACTGCACAAGCGCCGCCACAGTCTCGCACGTGTCTGGCAATTGCTGCTGCGGCTGCCCTTCGTGCTCGGGCGTCTCCTGCTCGAGCTGCTTCCCGTGTTCGTTTTCATCGGTGTCGCAACCGCACTGCTCGGCACGGAGATCGGCGATCCAGCAACCGTCCGCCTCGTGATCCTGGCCGTCGTCAATGCCTATGCGTTCTCGCGCGGGCTCATCTGCGTCGTCCGCGCGCTGGCGGGGCCGTTTGGCCTGGTTCCGGTTCGGGCAGAAACCGCGGCCTATATCGAGATCTGGGCGCGGCGCATCGTCGGCGTCGGTGTCTCCGGCATCGCCTTCGCCAATGTGGCGCTGCTGCTCGGCCTGCATCGCGCCGGCTATGCCGCGCTGCTGCGCATGGTGTTGCTGGTCGTGCATCTCTTCGTCGTCGTCATCATCCTGCAATGCCGCCGCCAGGTCGCCGAAGCCATCCGCGCCCCGGCGGAGCGGCAGGGGATCGCGGCGCGCCTGCGCAACCGCATTGCCGGCGGCTGGCACTATCTCGCCATCGCGCTCGACCTTGCGCTGTGGGCGGTGTGGGCGCTCAACATCCGCAATGGCTATTCGCTGCTGCTGCAATATTTCGTCGGCACCGTCGTGGTCGCGCTGATCACGCGCGTCGCCATCATGGTGACGCTGAGCCTGATCGACCGCGGCTTCCGCATCAGGCCGGAGATCCTCCAGCGCTTTCCGGGCCTCGAGATCCGCGCCAACCGCTATCTGCCGTTGCTGCGCAAGATCGTATCCAGCGTGATCGCGTTCATCGGCTTCGTGGCCGTGCTCGAAGTCTGGGGCGTCGACGCCATCGTCTGGTTCTATGGAGGCCAGATCGGCAGCCGGCTGATTTCGGCGGTGGCGACCATCGGCATCGCTGTGCTCATTGCTGCCGCCATCTGGGAAGCCAGCAACGCGCTGCTGGACCGCCAGATCAATACGCTGTCACGCGACGGGCACTACGCCCGCGCGGCGCGCCTGCGCACCTTCCAGCCGATGCTGCGGACGGCGCTGCTTTGCCTGATTGCCACCGTGGTCGGCCTCACCGCGCTGAGCGAGATTGGCGTCAACGTCGCGCCGCTGCTGGCCGGCGCCGGCATCGTCGGCATCGCCATCGGCTTCGGCTCGCAAAAGCTGGTGCAGGATCTCATCACCGGTCTGTTCCTGCTGCTGGAGAACACGGTCCAGGTCGGCGATAATGTCAGCGTCTCCGGCCTCTCCGGCGTGGTCGAGAACGTCTCGATCCGCACCATTCGTCTGCGCGCAGGCGACGGCGCCGTGCACATCGTGCCGTTCAGCGCGGTCACGACCATCACCAATGCCAGCCGCGGCGCCGGCAATGCATCCGTCAGCGTCAATGTCGCCTACAAGGAAGACACTGACCGCGCCGGCCAGATCCTCAAGGACATCGTCGAGGAGATGCGCCGCGAGCCGGAGTTTCGCGCGGCAATTCGCGGCGACCTCGAGCTGTGGGGCATCGACAAGGTCGATGGTGCCATGGTGTCGATCGTCGGCCAGATCCGCTGCACGGAGGCCGGCCGCTGGCCGGTGCAGCGCGAATTCAACCGCCGCATGAAGCTGCGCTTCCAGCAGAACGGCATCGAGGTCGCATCGCCGGTCCAGACCATCCTGATGCAGATCGCGCCGCCGGCTGATGGCGCCGCCAATCTGGCCCCGCGGCGGGCGGCTGGTTAGCGCTCGGCATAATTTCCAGCTTGCCTCTGCCCGCCCGGCAGCGTTCACTCCGGCCCCAGCCCGCTGACAACATGCGGGCGATGAAAAAGGGTGGATGGAATGCAGGGGCTGTGGGCCGGACTACGCGGTCATGTGATCGTCATTTGCACATTGATCGGATGCGCGGCGTGGGCCGTACCGGTGGGCGCCCAGCCGTTCCCGTCGCGCCCCATCACCCTCGTGGTGCCGTTCGCGGCGGGCGGCCCGACCGACACGCTGGCGCGGATCCTGTCCGAGCGGATCGCCGCTCAGCTGCACACGACCGTCGTGGTCGAGAACGTCGCCGGTGCCTCCGGCAGCATTGCGGGCGCCCGCGTCGCGCGCGCGACGCCTGACGGCACGACGATCACCATCGGCCATTGGGGCACGCATGTGCTGAACGGCGCAATCTTCAAGCTGCCCTATGATGTGATCGCCGATTTCGAGCCGGTCGCGACGATCGCGATGGGAACGCAGCTGATCGTTGGCCGGAAGTCGCTCGAGGCCAACAATCTGAAAGAGATGATTGCGTGGCTGAAGGCCAGCCCCGGCAAGGCGACTGCTGGCACGGCTGGTGCCGGCACGGGCGCACACGTCGCGGGCGTCTTCTTCAAGGAGAAGACCGGGACCGATTTCCAGTTCGTGCCTTATCGCGGCGCCGGACCCGCCATGATCGATCTCGTCGCCGGCCAGATCGACATCATGTTCGACCAAGCCTCGAACTCGCTGCCGCAATACAAGAACGGCGCGATCAAGGCGTTCGCGGTGACGTCGCCGACAAGGCTGGCATCCGCGCCCGACATTCCGACCGTCGACGAGGCGGGCCTGCCCGGTCTCTACATCTCCTACTGGCACGGCATCTGGGCACCGAAGAACACGCCGAAGGAGATCGTCACAAAGCTTAACGCGGCCATCGTCGCGGTGCTTGCCGATCCCGTTGTCAAGCAGCGTTTCGCCGAATTGGGGCAGGAGATTCCGCCTGCCGACCAGCAATCGCCTTCGGCGCTCGGCGCATTCCAGAAGGCGGAGACCGAGAAATGGTGGCCGATCGTGAAGGCCGCCGACATCAAGCCCGAGTAGTCCTGCTGCGTTGACCTCTTCTCGCGCGCAAATGCCGGCTTTTCGCGAAATCTCGCTGCGGTGCGAGATCACAATCGAGCCTTGAGTCTCTACGTCCTTGATCTCAGGTGAGCACTGGCCGACAATGCTTGCCCTTCAATAAGAAACTCCCTGGGGGAATTCGTGAATAGACCTGCTCGGGTCAGCGCCCATTCGACATCATCCGACCCCGCTCACGGCATGACGCTGCTGCGCGATCCCTTGCTCAACAAGGGCACCGCCTTCACGGAAGCGGAGCGCGACGCGCTCGGCCTGCGCGGCCTGCTGCCGCCCTGCGTGCTGACGATGGAGACCCAGGTCGAGCGCGTGCTGACCAATCTGCGCACGCTGCCGACGGATCTGGAGAAATACGTCGCGCTGAATGCGCTGCATGACCGCAACGAGGCGCTGTTCTTCCGCGTCGTCGTCGACAATATCGACGAGATCCAGCCGATCATCTACACGCCGACGGTCGGGCTCGCCTGCCAGAAATACGGTCTGATCTTCCAGCGGCCGCGCGGCATGTTCATCTCATCGCGCGATCGCGGCCAGATCGCGGAGATCCTGAAGAACTGGCCCTATCCGGCCAAGCTGATCGTCGTGACCGATGGCGAACGCATCCTTGGGCTGGGCGATCTCGGCGCCAACGGCATGGGCATCCCGGTCGGCAAGCTCTCACTCTATTCAGCCTGCGCCGGCGTGCATCCCGAGCATTGCCTGCCGATCGTGCTCGACGTCGGCACCAACAACGAAGAGCTCTTGAACGATCCCTATTATCTCGGCCTGCGCGAGCGGCGGCTCATCGGCGAGGCCTATGACAGCTTCGTCGACGAGTTCATGCAGGCCGCGCGAAAGACGTTTCCGGGCGTGCTGATCCAGTTCGAGGATTTCGCCAATCACTCGGCGTTCAAGCTGCTGCACAAATATCGGGACGAGGCCTGCGTCTTCAACGACGACATCCAGGGCACCGCGGCGGTGGCGCTCGCCGGCCTGTTCTCGGCGCTGCGCGTCAATGGCGGCAAGCTCAGGGATCAGCGCATCCTGTTCCTCGGTGCAGGCGAGGCGGCAACCGGCATCGCCGATCTCGTCGTCTCCGCCATGATGGCGGAGGGAATTTCCGAGGCGGAAGCTCTCCGGCGCAACTGGCTGGTGGATTCCCGCGGCCTCGTCGTCGGCGGCCGTGACGGCCTCTCTGGCCATAAGCTGCGCTATGCCCATGCCGGCCAGGCGCCGATCGCCGATTTCCTCACCGCGATCAAGACGCTGAAGCCGACGGCGATCATCGGTGTCGCCGCGGTCGGCGGCGCCTTCACGCCCGAGGTGCTCAAGGCGATGGCCGCGCTCAACGAGCAGCCGATCGTGTTCGCGCTCTCCAACCCGACCTCGAAGGCCGAATGCTCGGCCGAGGATGCCTACCGCTATACCGAGGGCCGCGCACTGTTCGCCTGCGGCAGTCCCTATGATCCCGTGACGCTCAACGGCCGCAGCTTCGTGCCGCGCCAGGGCAACAACTCCTACATCTTCCCCGGCGTCGGCCTCGGCGTCATCGCCAGCCGCTCGCGCCTGGTGACGGACGAGATGTTCATGGCGGCCGCCCATACGCTCGCTGATTGCGTCGGCAAGGAGGACCTCGCGCAGGGCAGCCTCTATCCGGCGCTCCCTCGCATTCGCGAGGTCTCGGCCCGCATCGCCGTTGCGGTGGCAGACGTCGCCTACCAGCGCGGTCTCGCCGACGGCCCCGCTCCCAACGACGTGAAGGGCCTGATCCAGTCCCAGATGTACGAGCCGCAGTACTGACTGCCTCCACATCGTCATGGCCGGGCTTGTCCCGGCCATCCACGCTTTGCCGCGCGGGACGAAGAACGTGGATGCCCGGGACAAGCCCGGGCATGACGGCATAGCAACACCATTTCAGGTGGAATCGCCGTTGCGCGGCGCGGCCGCATATGCGACGATCTGTAGCGTTACAAGAAAACTCAATCCGCAAGGTCAGATGCCATGGACGATCGTTTGCCCGAACTGGGCGACCTCGAGCACGAGGTCATGCAATTGGTTTGGGCCCATGGTCCCGTTACGGCCGAGGTCGTGCGCGAGCGGCTGTCGCGGCGTCTGAAGGAATCGACCGTCCGCACGGTGCTGCGCCGGCTGGAAGAAAAGGGCTATGCTCGGCACACCGTGGACGGACGCACCTATGTCTACCACGCCGCGGAAGAGCGCGCGCGGGTCGCGGCCAAGGCGGTGCAGCGTATCGTCGACTGGTTCTGCAACGGTTCGATGGAGGAAGTCCTCGTCGGCATGGTGGACAATGCGATGCTCGACCAGCAGCAGCTGCGTACACTGGCCGACCAGGTGGCCAAGGCGAAGAAGGCGAGGGGAGTGAAGAAAGAATGATCGCAACTCTGGCTGAGGCGGCGCTACGCTCCTTCGTGCTGGGAGGCGTCGTCTGGTTCGGTCTCAACCTGTTTCGCGTGCGCAATCCGCACATCCACATGACGGCGTGGGTCGTCGTGCTGCTGGCATCGCTGGCGATGCCCTTCGTGATGCATTGGCCGACGCTGACGATCACCCGGATGCCTTTGCCGGTATCCGTGCCGGATGATTTCCTGCCGGCCGACATCTCGATGCTGGAGGCCCCGCAACCGGCGCTGCCGATTCCGCCGGGCGCTGCTGTCGTGGCGCCGGCAAAAGCTGTTGTATCGATCAATTGGTGGTTGGTCGCCACCATCGTCTATGCCGGCGTCGCCGGCGCGTTGCTGCTGCGGCTGGCCATCGGTCTTTGCCTGACCTGGCGTCTGGCACGCGCGGCAAGGCCGATGAGCGGCCCGCAGCTGATCGACGCCGACGTGCGCGTCAGCCGCGAGGTCGGCGGTCCCGTCACGTTCGGCTCGACCATTCTGGTGCCGCCGCAGTTCTCCGGTTGGGATGCGAAGAAGCGTCTCGCGGTGCTTGCGCATGAGGGCGCGCACGTCGCCAATCGCGATTTCTACGTCCTGCTGCTCGCCTCGCTCAACCGTGCAGTGTTCTGGTTCAGTCCGTTCTCGTGGTGGCAGCTCGCGCGTCTGGCCGAGCTCGCCGAGATCATCAGCGACGCCGAGGCGATCGAAGTCATCGACGACCGGTGGTCCTATGCCGAAATCCTGCTCGATGTCGCAACCAGCGTAAATCCGCGGCCGGTGGAGCTCGCGATGGCACGGGTATCGACCGTGCGCGCACGCGTCGAGCGCATCATCGCAGCCGCCGCCATGCCCGTCGCGGTCGGCTGGCGCAAGCGGCTGTGGATCGCAGCCGCGATCATTCCGGCTGTGATCGTGTCCGCCGGCATGATCGCCTATCGCACCCCGGATCCCGCGCCCGTCGCTGCGGATACCGGCGAGGTGCCGGCCCAGCATTACCGCCCCTTCGTCAATTTCTACGCCATGGGTCCTGCCTCGGTGTTCGCCATCTTCCGCGAGGGCGAGGACCTCTACGGCCAGCTCACCGGACAACGCAGGCTGCGCCTGACGGTTGGCAGTGACGGCACCGCGGCCTACGCGGCCTCGTCCGGCGAGATCACGTTCCCGCTCGATGCGGAGCGCCGCTCCTCGGAGCTGACGCTGCGCATGAACGGCCGCGATATCCGCGCCGTTCGCGTCGCCGAGATGCCGACGGCGGCCGTCGACCCCGCGTCGCTCGATCAATATGTCGGCTGGTACAGGATCGCGCCGAACCGCGTGCTCACGCTGCGACGTGACGGCGATCGTCTCTGGTTGCGTGAGACGGGACAGGGCGCAACGCAGGTCCTCGCCGAGGGCGCTGACGCCTTCTCCTTCCGCGGCGACCATCTCTTGATCTTCCTGCGCGACGAGCAGTCAAAGGTTGCACGCGTGCTGGTGCAGAGCGCGATGTTCGGCGCTCGCCTCGCGCCTCGCGTCGATGCAGCGGTGGCCCAGGCGGTCGAGGCGGACTTCACGCGCCGCCTTGCGGAAGTTCCTGACAGGTTCAGGGAGCAGGTCCCGGTCGCGGGCGGCAAGGAGATGATCTTGCGCGGGATCGAAGACCTGCGCGCCGGAACGCCGAACTACGATCGCATGAGCGCGCCGCTTGCGGCCAAGGTCCACCGGCAGCTCAATGAAATGCGCGAGGCGTTCCAGGCGCTCGGTGCGGTGGAATCGCTCTTCTTCCGTGGCGTCGGCCCCGGCGGCTATGACATCTATGGCGCGAAGTTCGAGAACGGCACGGCCGAATTCCGCCTGATGCTCGAGCCCGACGGCAAGGCCGGCGACGTGCTGTTCCGGGCCGACGGCAATGACGAACTCGGCGGCATCGTCTCCTGTTCGGAGGAGGCGAGCGTGCGCGGCCGCGCCGGCACCTCGCCGATCAGGATCATGGTCTACAACGAGATGGGCGAGGACCTTCAGGTCTTCAATCTCGACGCCAGCGGCAATCGCAGGATGCAGAGCGTCGTCAGGCCCAACGCGACCTGGGCCTCCACGACCACCGTGAACAATCCCTGGATGATCGCCGACAAGTCGGGGCGCTGTCTTGAGGTTCTGGTGCCGGGCCGGCAGACGCGCTTCCACAACGTCGAGGCGTCAAACCTCGGTGCGCGTCCCGGCCGCGCCGCGCGCCGCGCCGTTCCGATCGCCAATGGTGAGGAGATGCTGCGCCACTACATCGATGGTGTCGGCAAGGGCCAGCCGGACTACGAGCGCATGACGTCGGAGGTGGCCGACATCACGCGCCAGCAGCTTCCGTTCGACCAGGCGATCCTGGCGCGGCTCGGTGCATTGCGCGCGGTTTCGTTCCGTGGCGTCACCGCGCTCGACAGCGACATCTATGTCGCCCAGTTCGCCAACGGCTCGGCGGAATGGCGCATCGGCGTCAGGAACGGCACGATCACGAAGATCGCGCTCGGACCCAATTTCTAGCGGTTCACATCTGCCGCAGGAGTGCCTGCTCAGATTTGTTGTGCTTCTGCGGAGACTGCGGAATGAGACTCGTCGCATCGATGTGGGCGATTCCCGTTGTGCTTTGCCTGTCGGGGACGGCTTTCGCCGATGACCTCGCGACGCCGGGCGATGCGAAAAGCATGGGATTCTCGGCCGCGCGTCTGGCGCGGATCGCGCCGTGGTATCAGGCGCGCTTCGATTCTTTCCCGCCGTCGGACGGCCTTTTGCCCGGCGCCGTCGTCGCAATCGCGAAGGGCGGCAAGCTCGCCTATTTGCAGGCCATCGGATTTCAGGACCGCGCCAAGACCGTCCCGATGAAGACGAATTCCATCTTCTGGATCGCCTCGATGTCCAAGCCGGTGACCAGTGCCGCCGCCATGATTCTGGTGGACGAGGGCATGCTCGACCTCGACGCTCCCGTCTCGCAATATCTGCCGGAGCTTGCGAACATGCGGGTCGCTTTCCAGAAGGCGGACCCAGCGACAGGCGAAATGGAGTACGGGCTCGGTCTGCCAAAACCAGCAAAACGTGCGATGACGGTTCGCGATCTGTTGCGCCATACGTCTGGCCTGATCTATCCGGAGCTCGATTTTGCCTACCCGGAACGGGGCCTTGCCGACGCAAGCGCCGACTTCGGGATCCGGACGATCCATGGGCTCTACGGCTTGAGGGCCGTGCGGAGACGCGACACGACGTTGGCGGAATTCGTTTCGAGCCTGGCCCGCCTGCCGCTCGCGCACGAGCCCGGCGAGGTCCATGAATATGGCTGGAGCGCCGAAGTGCTGAGCCGGGTCGTTGAAGTGGCGTCCGGTCAGCCCTTCGATCAGTTCCTGGAGAGCCGCATCTTTGGGCCGCTGCATATGGTCGACACCGGCTTCTTTGTACCGAAGGAGAAGCTCGATCGGCTGGTCGATTCTCCCATGCCGGAACGGCCGCCGATCTGGGATGTTACGACGCCGCCAAAGTTGTTTTCCGGCGACGGCGGACTCGTATCGACCGCGCCCGACTATCTCCGCTTTTGCCAGATGCTGCTCAATGGCGGCGAGCTCGATGGCGTGCGCGTGCTCAGCCCGCATGCGGTGAAGCAGATGACGACGAACGCACTGCCATCGGGTGTCAGCATCTTCGGAGGTGACGAGGTTGGCGCCCGCGCCGGAACAACCTTCGGGCTTGGCTTCGCCATCCGCGCCGATCCGGTCCAAAGCTGGATACCGGGAGCGGTCGGGAGCTTTTCCTGGGCTGGACATTGGAGCACGTATTTCTGGATCGATCCGGCCGAGCAATTGATCGGCGTACAGATGGTCCAGGCGACGCCCGGCAGCAAAGGGCGCCAGGCGGTGCTGTATTCGGGGATCAATCACCTCGTCTATGGCGCATTGACGATTCCCGAGTCGACCGCCGTCCCGCCGGCTGTGCCGGTGACCCTGAGCCCGGAAGCGCTCGCCGATTATGCCGGAACCTATGACTTCGGCGCCACGGTGAGCTCGCGTGACAGGCAGGGCCTGGCCGATGGCAAAACCGGATGGCTTGGAATCGGGAATTTCGTCGCCATGGAGCAGGAGGGGCTGAGGATCAACAAGCCGAACCCTGGCGGCGGCCCCGCAACCAAGGCCGGTGTGACGGCGGGTGACCTCATCACTGAAATTGACGGCGCGCCGCTGAGAGGCCTCGCGCTCGCCGATGTCCTGGCCAAGCTGCGAGGGCCAGCCAACTCGACGATCAAGATGAGGCTCGTCCACAAGGGGCAAGACGGCGTGAACGACCTCAGTGTCGTGAGAGCCGACCGCCGTGTCAATTCGGTCCGGCTTCAGGTTCGCGTCGCGGAAGGCAAGCTCGTCGCGGGAGCGACGGGGGTCTGGCCGGTCCTCGAATTCGAGAAGGGCAAGGCGACCTCGTTCGTGGCGACATCAAGCAACGAATTCACCGCAGCCGACGAAGATCGTACCCGGATCGCTTTCGTCAGGGACGCCGCGGGCAAAGTCTCTGGGCTCATCTTGAATCCTGGGCCTTGGGAGCAGCACGCGGCGAAGATCGCGCTCGGGCCGAATTTCTAGGCCTCTCACGCGCGTCCGCCGGGCAGCGGATGCGCGCTTGTTCTACCGAGATAGTGCAGCGGCGTTTTCAATCCCGGCTTGCGCAAGCCGATCTCTAGTGCTACGGTCTGTAGCATTACGGTTCGTAGTCCGCACGCGGCAACATCGCGCTGCCGTCGGGTGGCTCGGAGAATTGGGCGTTCGCCATGAGCAATTCTGCAAAGGCTGAAGCGGTGCTGGCGCTTCATCGGTTCGGGATGGGGCCGCGACCGGGATCACTTGCGGCTGTCGGGACCGACCCGCGCGGCGCGTTGATCGCAGAGCTCGATCGGCCGCTCGCATTGAGCGCCGCCGCCAGCCTTCCCACCAGTGCGAAGGCCTATCGCACAGTGGCCGATGCCAATGCACGGCGAGCCGCGCGCGCCAAGCAGGCGCAGCAACAGGCCAAGAAGCAGCAGGTGGCTGCGGTGCCAACTGCTCCGGGTGACCAGGCTCAGGCTCAGGCGCAGACCGAGGGGCAAGCGCCAGCACAGGGCCAGGAGAAGGATGCTGCCGAGATGGCGGCCAAGCAGGCGGCCGACGCCGTTCCCGATCCCGGCCGTCCGATCTACTTGCAGGAAGCCAAGCTGCGCATCGAAGCCGCGCTCGCCGCCGACATCGGCTTCGCCGAGCGGCTGGTGTGGTTCTGGTCCAACCATTTCTGCATCTCGGCCTACAAGATCCAGAGCATGTCGGGTGCTTACGAGCGCGAGGCCATTCGCGCAAATGCGCTCGGCCACTTCGTCGATCTTCTGCTGGCGGTCGAAGGCCACCCGGCGATGCTGTTCTATCTCGACAATCTGGGCTCGATGGGCGCGAACTCGATCGCCGGCATCAACCGCAGCCGCGGCCTCAACGAAAACATTGCGCGTGAGATCATAGAATTGCACACGCTGGGTGTGCGGACCGGCTACACTCAGGACGACGTGATCAGCTTCGCCAATGTGTTGACGGGATGGACGCTTGTTCCTCCTGGAGACAATCCGGAGCACGGCGGCGAATTCACCTTCAACCCGCGGCTCCACGAGCCCGGCGGGCAGACGGTGCTCGGCAAGCGTTACGAGCAGGAGGACGCCGAGCAGGGCCGCGCCGTGCTGCGCGACCTCGCTGCGCATCCGGCGACCGCGACCCATGTCGCAACCAAGCTCGCACGGCATTTCGTGGCCGACGAGCCGCCTCCGCCACTCGTCGAACAAATGGCGAAGACGTTCCGCGACACCGAGGGCGATCTCAAGCAGGTCGCGATTACGATGGTCTCGTCGGACGACGCGTGGCGCGGGTCGCCGTCAAAACTGAAGCGTCCGAGCGAATGGGGCGTTGGCATGGTGCGCGCGACGGGGATTACGGTCGTCGACCCCACGCGTTTCACGGCGGGCCAGGAGCTGCTCGGCGAAGGGCTGTGGCGGCCGTCGGCGCCCAAGGGCTATCCGGATGACGAGGCAAGCTGGATCGATGGCATCGGTCGGCGGCTCGACATCGCCAACAATTTTGCCGAGCGCGTGGCGGCCACTGCTGATCCGCAGGGGATCATCGAGGACGTCTTCGCATCGCAGATCGCGCCCGAAGTGAAGCAGGCGGTCGGCCGCGCCGAGAGCCGCCAGCAGGCGCTGGCGCTGCTGTTCATGTCGGCAGATTTTCAGAGGAGGTGAGCATGGGCTTCGACAATCATTTGCCCACGCGGCGCGAACTTCTGGTCGGCTCCGGTGCGCTGTTCGCGTGGAGCCAGATGCCGCGGATCGCACGCGCCGAAGGGCGCGATCCGCGCCTTCTCGTCGTCGTCCTGCGTGGCGCGCTCGATGGTCTCGGTGCGGTCGCGCCGGTGGGCGATCCCGACTGGGTCGGCCTGCGCGGCGATCGCGCGCTGGTGCTGGACGGCAAGCCGCCGGCATTGCCGCTCGATTCCTTCTTCGCGCTCAACCCGGCGATGCCGAACCTGCACCGGCTCTACAAGACCGGCAAGGCCGCAATCGTCCATGCCGCCGCGACGCCCTACCGCGAACGCTCGCATTTCGACGGCCAGGACGTGCTGGAGAGCGGGTTCACCAAGCCCGGTGCCACCGCATCGGGATGGCTCAACCGCGCGCTGCTCGCGATGGAGTCGGGTGGGCGCGTCGATCCGCGCGGCAGCCGTGCGCTCGGCATCGGCTCGGTGACGCCGCTGGTGGTGCGCGGCTCGGCGCCCGTCATGACATGGGTGCCGCAAAAACTGTTGCCGGCGAGCGAGGACACGCAGAACCGCCTGCTCGATCTCTACCAGCACACCGATCCAAAGCTTGCGACCGTGCTCCAGGCACGCATGAAGCTCGCCTCGCTCGGCGGCGCGCCCGGCACGGGCGATCCGATGTCGGACGATCCGACATTGATGCCGCCCGGCATCGCGCGCGTGCGCGCCTATTTCGCCGAAGCCGCCGGCACCGCCGCGCGCTATCTCGCCAAGCCCGACGGCCCGCGCGTCGGCGCGATGGGCTTCGTCGGCTGGGATACGCACATCGCGGAAGGCGCAGCGTCAGGCCAGCTCTACAATCTGCTCGGCGCGCTCGACGGTGCGTTTGCCGCGATCGAGAGCAACATGGGCGAGGTGTGGGGCGAGACGGTCGTCGCCGTCGTCACCGAGTTCGGGCGCACCGCGCGCATCAATGGCACGCAGGGCACGGATCACGGCACGGGCACGGTCGCCTTCCTCATTGGCGGCGCGCTCACCGGCGGCCGCGTGATCGCGGACTGGCCGGGACTGAAGTCCGCGCAACTGTTCGAGGATCGCGACCTCAAGCCGACCACCGATCTCCGCGCCGTGCTGAAGGGTCTGCTCAGGGATCATCTGCGCGTCGAGGAGAAGGTGCTGGCGGATGCGGTCTTCCCCGGCAGTGCTGACGTCAAGCCGATGGGAGGCCTCGTCGGCTGACGGCGCGGCCTTCGCAACCGGATCGGGTCCATGATGTGCACACTGACGCAACGGGAACTCGACTTTCTCGCCAGCCTGAAAACCGGCTGGCGGCGGCTCTATCGGCGCGAGCTGATGCGGCTCCTGCAGGGTGACACCGAGGCGAGCGACGCGCAGCCGGAGACGCGCTCGATCGTCTGGCGCGTTGTATCGGGTTAGTTTTTCGCGAGTCTGGCTCGACTTAGGACACGCCACTGTGGTGGAATCGCCACAGCCGGCGCGAAACGGTCGTGGCCCTAAGCCTGCTTTCCTTCAGCCAAGGTTCTGCCCTCATTGCCCGCCGAAACTCCGGGCAGTTCGGAGGGCGTACCATGTCTCGCATTGCACGTGCCGAAAGTGCCCGAATTTCCCTCGCAAGCTCATGCCGGTTGCTGCTCGCCATCGTCGGTGCCGCATCGCTCGCCGCCTGCGCACAATCGCCGGTCGGCCGCCAGAAGGCCGATCTTGGCACCAATCGGCAGGCTGCGGTCCAGCGGCCCCATAGGGTAGCGGCCTTGCATCCGCGTCCGATCAGCCGGGTACGCGTCCCCGACCGTGACGCAAAGCAAACCGCTTCGCACGGCGTTGCCAGCTTCTATTCGGACACGGAGACCGCGAGCGGCGAGAGGTTCGACAAGAACGAATTGACCGCGGCGCATCCCAGCCTGCCGTTCGGCACGAAGCTGCGCGTCACCGACGTCTCCTCAGGCCGCTTCGTGACCGTCCGGGTCAACGACCGCGGGCCTTATGTTCGCGGACGCGTGGTCGATATCTCGCCGTCCGCGGCCGAGGCGCTCGGCATGGTCGACAAGGGCATCACCAATGTCCGGCTCGACGTGGTGCGATAGAACGCGATTCATTGACTTGAGCCGCCCCGCTTAACCGAGTGTTAGTCGCCCTGACGCACCATGGCTGCCCAAACAAGTCGGGGCTCCAATTTGGGGTCCTCGGGGGAGGCGGCGTTTGAACACGATCCAGTATCTCGAAGATCAGGCCGCGCGCGCCGAGCGGCTCGCCAAACGGATCACGGATACGCTGACGATCGAAAAGCTCCTGACCTTCGCCGGCGAACGTCGCCGCGAAATCGAGGTCATCGCCGGCAGGTACCGGCGCGCCTGATAACCATGCACTGAACGCATTCGCCCCTTGCTGCGAGGCGCGGAACTTCTGTTCGTCTCTGGCGTCATGTCAATGATGAATGTGGAGGAGGAAGTCATGGGTTTTGGACGAGGTGCTTTGCTTTGGCTGCTTGGCGTGCCGCTGCCGATCGTTCTGCTGCTGGCGTTGTTCTGGCACCACTGATCCGGCAAAGCGTGGAGTGGTTTTCCGATAAGATCACGCTCACACAATAATGCTGCCACACGAAAAGCGCCGCTTCCGCGGCGCTTTATTTTGCCTGCGATTTGGAGCGTATCGACGAGGACGGGGCGCGGTCAGGTATGACTCTCGACGAAGTCGCTGAGATAGTCGGGAAGCCGGACGCCATCGATGTCGCAGCGCGCCTTGATCTCGCCGGCGATTTCGGTCGAGATGTCCTTCATCCAGTGCTCGAGCGTGTTGAACGAGATCACCTTGATCGGATCGTTGAAGCAGCCGGCGACGAGCTCGCCGATGGTGGCTTCAAGATCGCTTCGTTCGATGCGGATTTCAGTCGCCTTGTCGCGGCGATCAATCACCACGAACAGGGTCTGGTCTGCGCCATAGGGCACGACCGCGGATGGTACGCCGGCTTCAAGCATCTTGGGGCTCTCGTCTCGACTTCCGATCCCGGTTAACGGGAAAATCCGGTAGAAGGTTCCTGCCTAATGAAAAGCTTGTCGCGCGCGTGCAGCTTCCGCGTCTGCACGCAATCAGAGAAATTCTCTCAACCGCGATAGCTCGATGACGTGCTCGGGCGAGAGGATATCGGTGACCAGCGGCGGCTGCGCAATCGTGTGAATCTCATAGAGATGCCTGGTCGTGGCCGGCTTCTCCATGAAGGCCGATATGCACTGGTCGAGTGTACCTTCGCTTATCGGATAAGAATCCCTGTCCGGTCGGCGCTGGTTCGCAAGCGACGGCCATTTATGCAGGGTTGCAGGCGCTCCGAAATCGACCTTTGAATCCGCAACCACGTCTCCCATCGTCCCGCCTCACGCAACAAAAATTGCCCCAACACGCGGATCTGCGTGCCGGGGCCCACACCTATCACTGCATCTTAATGCCAAGCGCTTAACGCAGCAGCCGGGAAAAGGTTCCCGGCCGCCTTGTCGCAAATCAGCTCGCGGCCGCCGCGATTCTGTGGCCCGGGCTGGCATGAGCGTGGCTATCCTCATCGCCGCGGCCGACTTCCGGCGGAAGCCCGGCGAAGCGCCGCAGGGCTTCGGCCATCTGCACCCGGCCTGCTACACCGGTGATCACCACGTCGACCATCGCAAAGGACGAGTGGAAATGGCCGCGCGCCCTGAGTTGCTCGACGGGGACGCCGGCGGCCGCCATTGCCTCGGCATAGGCGATGCCCTCGTCGCGCAACGGGTCGAATTCACAGGTGACGACCAAGGCCGGCGGCAGACCGGCGACGTTGCCGCGCAGCGGCGAGACGCGCGGATCGGTGCGGTCGGCCGGTGAGCAGTAGAGGTCCCAGAACCAGTACATCAGCGAGCGCGTCAGGAAATAGCCGGTCGCGTTGTCGTTGTAGGAGGGCCGGTCGAAGGTGCAGTCGGTGACCGGGCAGACCAGGAGCTGGCCGGCGATCTCAGGCCCGCCGCGATCGCGCGCAAGCTGGCAGGTGACGGCGGCGATGTTGCCGCCGGCGCTCCAGCCCGCGACCAGCACCGGGCCCGGCCTGCCGCCAAGCTCTGTCGCGTGCTCGGCGATCCAGCGTGTTGCCGCATAGCCGTCCTCGGCCGCGGTCGGGAAACGATGCTCGGGCGCGTGGCGATAGCCGACGCTGACGAACATCATGCCGGTCCGCCGCACCAGATCGCGGCAGAACGGCTCGTCCGATTGCTCGTCGCCGAGCACCCAGCCGCCGCCGTGGAAATAGACCACGACCGGATGCGGCCCCGGCGTTGCCGGCTTGTAGATCCGGTAAGGCAGCGGGCCGTCCGTGCCGGGCAGCGTGCCGTCGACGATATCGCCGATCAGCCGTCCCGCGGGCCGGCCCTTGTTGAACTCGTTGACGAAGGCGCGTGCGCCGAGCGCGCCCATCGACTCGATCGGCGGCAGGTTCAGCGATGCCAGCAGGTTCAGCACCAGCCGCACATCCGGCTGCAGGCATACCACCTCGCCGTCGTTGCATTGCGCGGCGCCGTTGGGGCCGGTCAGCTTGAAGCCGAGCATGCCGCGGGCCGTGACCTCGTCGCAAATGCTGCGATAGGGGCCGACGCCGCCGGTGTAAGGCATCAGGCCCTGCACCTTGCCGGGGACGTTGGCGCCCGTGTACCAGGTGTTGGCGAGCCGGTGCAGGGTCACCATCGAACAGTCCGTCATGTGCCGGCCCCAGCCGGCCTGCGCGGTCTCGGTCGGCTCGATCGTGGTGAAGCCGGCGTCGCGCAGCGCAGCGATGCGGTCGACGACCCAGTCGACATGCTGCTCGATCGACACCGCCATGTTCGACAGCACCGACGGGCTGCCGGGCCCGGTGATCATGAAGAAGTTGGGGAACCCTTCGACCGTGACCCCGAGATAGGTCTGCGGCCCCTGCGCCCAGACATCGGTCAGCGACTTGCCGCCGCGTCCGGTGATCGGATGCACGGCGCGGATCGCGCCGGTCATGGCGTCGAAGCCGGTCGCGAACACGATGACGTCGACATCGACGCTGCGCCTGGCCGTCGTGATGCTGTTCGCGGTGATCGCCTTGATCGGCTCCTGGCGCAGATTGACCAGCGTGACGTTCGGCCGATTGTAGGTCGCGTAGTAATTGGTATCGAGGCAGGGGCGCTTTGCGCCGAAGGGATGGTCGTGCGGCATCAGCGCCGCCGCCGTCTCCGGATCCTTCACGGCAGCGCCGATCTTCTCGCGGATCAGCTCGCCGATCAGCGCATTGCCGTTGAAGTCGACGCCCTGGTCGGCCCAGAGCTGCGTCAGGATGTGGACGAGGTCGCCGGCGGCCCAGGCACGTTCGAACCGCTCACGACGCTCGGCATCGCTCAATTGCCAGCTCACGACGGTCTGCTGCGGATAGGGCACGCCGGTCATCGACTGTCGCGCCTGCTCGCGATAGGCCGCGCGGTCGCTCTGGAAAATATCCATGCGATCGGATGGCGAGGGGCCGTTATGCGCCGGCAGCGCGAAGTTTGGCGTGCGCTGGAACACGGTCAGATGCGCGGCCTGCTCGGCGATCAGCGGGATCGACTGGATGGCCGACGAGCCTGTGCCGATCACGGCGACGCGCTTGCCGGCGAGATCGACGCCGTCATGCGGCCAGCGCCCGGTGAAATAGACTTTGCCCTCGAAATCCTTGACGCCGTCGATCTCCGGCGGCTTCGGCGCGGAGAGGCAGCCTGTAGCCATGATGTAGTGGCGGCAGGAGACCGGCGTGCCGCTGCTCGTGGTGAGCTGCCAGCGCTCAGTCGCTTCATCCCACTTGGCTTCGGTGACCTTGGTCTTGAAGCGGATGTCGCGGCGCAGATCGTAGCGGTCGGCAACGAAGCCGAGATAGCGCAGGATCTCGGGCTGGGTCGCGTATTTCTCCGACCAGGTCCACGCGTTATCGAGCTCGGGATCGAAAGTGTAGCTGTAGTCGATGGTCTGGATATCGCAGCGGGCGCCGGGATAGCGGTTCCAGTACCAGGTGCCGCCGACATCGCCGGCTTCCTCGAGGGCGACCGCCGTGAGGCCGGACTTGCGCAGGCGATGGAGAAGATAAAGGCCGGCAAATCCGGCGCCGACCACGGCAACGTCGACCTGTTGGGTTGTTCCACTCGCCGCTTTGGACTCACGTGCGGCGACCATTGCGTCTGGCATGGTATTCCTCCCGTGTCTTTTGTTTTGCCGGCAGGCTATCGCCGCAGGCTTGGCTTGTCATCAGGACAGGTACAATCTTCGGTAGTTGTTTGCGGCACCATCGTGGCCGCGCGAAGGTTGCGGCGATACACGCACCGCGATGCACAACCGCCGGGATTGTCCGGGCTAATCAGACCACATCCTTCTGTGTATGCTTGCGGTTACAAGCCACGCGTACCAACCGGACGTCATGACAGAGTTGAGCGAGCGGACGAAAGCCAACATGGACGTCGTCCTGGAGCAGACGTGCCGCCAATTGCCGCACGGCGGCGATCACGACAGCCGCAGGTTCATCGCCGAACGCCTGATCGAGGCGGCGCAATCGGGCCATTCCACGCTTGGTGAGCTCGGCATCGTCGCACGCCGCGCGCTGGCGGAGATCGTCGCCAAGGGCGGCTAGACGGACGCCGCCGAGCTTGCCTCATCGCGGGCCGCAGACGTAACCTGTCGGGGAACCTCTTGGCGCATCGAGATCCCCCAGGATGCGGCTCCAGTTTGCCCTCGTTGTGGCGTCTTCACTCCTCTGCTGGGACGGTGCGGCCGTCGCTCAGGCGGTCGGGCAGTTTCCGTTCGCGCTGACGCGTGAAGGACAGATGCTCGGCGCCGTCGAGGGCGAGGTGGCGTCGTTCAAGGGGCTAGCCTACGCGGCGGCTCCGGTCGGCGCACTGCGCTGGCGCCCACCGCAGGTAACGGCCGAGAACCCCGAGATGCGCACCGCCTATGAGTACGGCGCGCCGTGTCTTCAGCCCTCGCTGCCTGATACGAGCGAGGACTGCCTCACGCTCAACGTATTCCGTCCCTTCGGGGTCGACGGCCCGCTGCCGGTGATGGTCTTCATCCATGACGGCGGCTTCGTCAGCGGCACCGCGAACGATCCGCTGTTCGACGGTGCAAAGCTCGCGCAAGCCGGCCTCATCGTGGTCACCGTGAATTATCGTCTCGGCGCGCTCGGCTGGCTCACTCATCCCGCGCTGTCGGAAGGTGGCTCCGGCAATTACGGCCTGATGGACCAGATCGCGGCGCTGCATTGGGTGCACGACAACATCGCAGCCTTCGGCGGCGATCCGAACAATGTCACCTTGTTCGGCAGCGGCGCAGGCGCGACGTCGATCGCGCTGCTGATGCTGTGTGCGCAATCGCGCGATCTGTTCCAGAAAGCCATTCTGCAATCGCTGCCCGGCCGCGCGCGCCTGCGCCCGGTGCAGGAGGCGGAGGCCATGGGCCGGCAATTCGTGGCGGCGCTTGGGCAGCAGGCGGATTTGCGCGTCGCCGCGCCGGCGCGGCTGCTTGCGGCCGAACAAAAACTGCTCGCCAAATCCGAACGCAGCTTCGCGCCCGCGATGGATGGAATCCTGGTGCGTGAAGACGTGGCCGCGGGATTTGCGGCAGGACATGAAAGCCGCATTCCACTTATGATCGGCTCGAATGACGACGAGACGCGTTTCGACGGCGAGCGGGAGATCAAGGAGACGCTGGCGTCCTCAGGCGAGAGCAGCGATGAGCTGCGCCAGCTCTACCCTGACATCGCCAGGCCATCGGAGCGCGAAGCCAAATTCTACACCGACAAGGTCTTCTCCGAGCCGGTCAGGCTGCTTGCCCGCCTCCATGCGGCCACCGGTGCGCCTACGTTTCGCTATCGCTTCGCTTACGTGACCGAGGCCCGGCGCGCAAATCCCGACGAAGGGCACGGACGTGAGTTGCAATTCGTCTTCGGCGCGGAAGGCGTGCCCGGCGCGGGGCCGCTCACATGGGGGGATCGCGAGGTCGCGACCCGCATGCGCGGTTACTGGATCAACTTTGCGAAAACTGGCAATCCCAACGGCCCGGATCTGCCGCATTGGGACGCGGCCGCAGACCGCGATCGCCTGCTGCTGATCACGAACGATCGCATCGCGAGCGGAGACGACCCCTGGTCGGATCGCCTGGACCGGCTTGCAAGCGAGAGCAGAAAATGAGTTGGGCTTAGGCCGCGAGCTCGACGCGCGGCGCGGGGCTCAGCCGGTGTTCTTCCAGATGGTCCATCGCGCCGTCCTTCTCGACGGCGTAGAACTGCTGACCGTCCTTGGACCTGTAGGCGGCGCGAACGACGCCGCGGCGGCCCTTGTCACTGTTGACGACGTCCCCCAGCGCAAACTTCTTCATCTCACGTCCCGCTTGTCTTCAGGCCGACTCCTTCGGCCATGGCCGGATTGTGGGCGGCAAATCGTTAACGACTTGCTAACCATACCGGTTTGCCTATGCTCGCCGCCGTTCGCGCGGGCAGCTCGCACGCGCATGTGGTCAACGAGACGAGCCGGCATCCATGACGCGATTTCCAACCCTCTTCCTGTCGCATGGCGGCGGCCCATGGCCCTTCATGGAGGACCGGCGGGTGCAATATGCCAAGACGGCCGCGGAGTTCGGCCGGTTGCCGCAGCTTCTCCCCGAGAAGCCCAAGGCCGTGCTCGTCATCACCGGCCATTGGGAGGCCGAAGCCTTCACCGTGTCGACCTCGGCGCACCCGCCGATGGTGTACGACTATTACGGTTTCCCCGAGCATACCTATCACCTCAAATATCCGGCGCCTGGCAAGCCCGAGCTCGCTGCGGAGGTGAAGGCGCTGCTCAAGCACGCCGGCCTCGATTGCCGGGAGGATCCCAATCAGGGTTTCGATCACGGCACCTTCGTGCCGCTCGGCCTGATGTATCCGAACGCGGACATGCCGATCGTGCTGTTGTCACTGAAGGCGAGCTACGATGCGGCCGAGCACATCAAGGTCGGGCAGGCGATCGCATCACTCCGCGACGAAGGCATCCTGATCGTCGGCAGCGGGCTCACCTATCACAACATGCGCGGCTTCAACCGGCCGGAGTCAAAGCCGGTCTCGTATGATTTCGAGGCCTATCTGAACGAGGCGATCAGCAACCCGGATGCGGCGCGCCGCAACGCGATGCTGGTCGACTGGGAGAACGCGCCGAGCGCGCGTCTCGCGCATCCCCGCGAGGACCATCTGTTGCCGCTGATGGTCGCGGCAGGTGCCGCCGGCAACGACGTGGGCAAGCGCGTCTTCGTCGACGAGGTCGCGAACGTCGCGATGGCGTCGTATGTGTTTGGATGAATCGTAGGGTGGATTAGCGCAGCGTAATCCACCATCGAGCCGCAATGAAGGTGGTGGATTACGCTGGCGGACTGCGCTTCGCGCAGCCGCGGGCTAATCCACCCTACGGGGTTCCGACTAAAAATGTCGAAAACAACCCCATGCACAGTAGAACGGCCCAGCAAATAGAATAGCTTAGCAGAGTACTTTTGCCGGCAGGATACGCGAGCGGTAGTTCGACGGGTTTGACACGTCGGGCAAAACAGCGGCAAAATTCGATCATGGCATCGCTCTCGCTGAAGCACAGCGATTCACGGTATTTGCGAGGAGTCCGCTTTGGGTTCGTTGCGCCATTGAAGGTGCGAGTCTCCGCCGCGATCAGGGGGCAGCTGTGGTGTCCGAGGCACAGTTCTCCAACAACTGGCTTCCAATCGGGAGGCCTGTCGATTTTGTCTAGACGGACAGTGCTAGTGCCGGCTTACTCTTGATTGTCCGAGTCTGGAAATACTTCGGTTTCAGGATTATCGACGCCTCTGATGACGCTGCATGTCACGGTCAACGACGCTCAGACTGGCGCCCCCCGCTGTGACTTGAAGGCGGTCATCGCCGTAGTTGGACTTGCGATCGAGGCCAGAATAGCCGGCGCGCCAGCGATGATCGCTGAAGGTGACCGGACCGCCTTTTACTTGCGTGACGCCATCAGACATGGCGCGCGCGGCATTATAAGTTTCGGGGTGTGCGGCGGGCTAGATCCGAAGCTCCGACCAGGTAACATTGTCATCGCCTCGTCGGTATTTGCCGCGAAAGATGAAGCTTATCCAGCTGACCTCCCCTGGGCCGAGGAGCTCCTTCGGATGATCCCGGGTGCCAGCTACTCTGCGATAGCTGGTGTCGCTTCCCCGATGACAAGTCTTGAAGAGAGACGGGATTTCCATAGCATCACCGGGGCGGTTGCCGCCGATATGGAGTCGCAGATCGTCGCTCGAATTGCTTCCGAACTCAGAATTCCCTTTGCCGTCTGTCGTGTTGTTCTAAACCCCGCTCATCGAAAACTTCCGAGGGCAGCGCTCATAGATATCGGGCCAGCAGGTAAGCCTGAACTGCGCAAGATTGGACGTTCGCTTGTTCAAGACCCGGGGCAACTCCCTGGTCTTAGCCGGCTCGCCGTTGACTCCGTCATGGCGGTGATGGCTTTGCGCAACGCCAAGCGACGGCTCGGAGCTCACTTTGGTTTCCCGCACCTGTGTTCACGAGACCGAGTCCCCATTCCGACGCGTGCACTTGAAACGATAGCCACACGCGCCTGATCCTGCAGCAGCGCGCTCCCGATCTCAGACTCCAGGCTTGTCCAGGTCCGAGATGGTGTTTGAATCTGCACGCCGGCGCAGGAAGACGTTACTCACCGAAAGAGCCGGCGCGGCCAAAATATCCGCCAGCGCGTTCCAGGAAAACGTTGGCCGAGGCGCGCCCGCGTGGCACGAAGTCTGCTCGGCCGCTCGTCCGAAGCAGCCTCGTCGTCTCATAAATCGCCATGCGAGCGGGTTCCAGTCGCGCCACACCTGCTCGGCCCTTTGAGATAGCAAGCCCGAGACGATTTCCGGCGCAGGTCCGAAGACCTCAGGCAGTTTGCTCGACAGATTGTTGTCCGACAGAACGTCCCATCTCGAAAATCCGCCCATGATCGGAGATGAAATGGCGAACACCACGCGACCAATCCGTGCCTCCCGTGTCGGGAAAGAACACATTGGGCAAGGTTCGACGATTGAATACAAGGTGCAATCCGGCAAACGCTTTTGTCTTAGAATCTTCTGCGCCTCTGAAAGAGCCACGAGTTCCGCGTGTCGGGTCACGTCGCATTCCGATGAAACGTGGTTGGTCGCTTCTGCGATGACCTGTCCTCGAAACGCGATTACGGCGCCGAATGGCAGCTCTCCTTGCTTCACCCCTTGCCGAGCGAGTTCGAGGCATCTTTCCATCATGCGCAGATCTTGGACGTCAGCTTCTGATCTACTCATAGGCGCCCCCTTGGGAACGCGAGATCGGTGTTGAGAATGCGTCTGTCGCCGCCCCTTCATATTACGGCGGCGTCGTAGCGACGAAGAATGTTTCCGGCGCCGCTACGGAGGCGGCTCCTGCGGCCTGGCATATTGGCAATTAAGCAGCGGGCTACAAACAGTCTGACTTGATCTGGATCAAGGACCGTTACCTTTCAGGTACATCCGGGATCTTATGGGTACACGCGTCAATCCGCTCTACGCAGCTTCAACCTCACCCATACCTCAGCTTCATGAACAGGATACCGCCGGCGAGCACCATAGTGATGGCGTTGGCCGCGACCAGCGGGGCGTCGCCAGAGAGCAGGCCGTAGATGAGCCAGAGCGCCAGGCCCAGCACCATGACCAGGAACATGCCGAGCGAAATGTCCCGCGCCGAGCGGGTCTTCCAGACCTTGATGAACTGCGGCGCGTAGGCGACGGTGGTGCAGGTTGCGGCGGCAAAGCCGATCAGCTTGATCGCGAAAGGGTCCATACCGGCTCTATAGCATGGATTCGGTGGTGATCATGAGGTCCGGCGCGCCGCCATCAGATCGCGATAGAGCACGGCATAGTCGCCGGCGCGGTTGCGCCAGGAGACGTCGGTCGCAAGGCCGCTCAATTGCAGCCGGCGCCAGGTCGCCTTGTTGTGGAAGGCGGTGTTGGCCTTGCGCAGCGTGCCGGTGAGGGCCTCCACGGTGACGGGCGCGAACTTGAAGCCGGTCGCGTCGCGGTCCGATGTGTCGGCCTCACCGATGTCGACGATGGTGTCTTCGAGGCCGCCGACGCGCGACACGATCGGGACTGCGCCATAGCGCAGCGCGTAGAGCTGGGTCAGGCCGCACGGCTCGAACCGCGAGGGCACGATGAGGGCGTCCGATCCGGCCTGGATCAGGTGCGCCAGAATCTCGTCATAGCCGATCACGACGCCGATCCGCCCGGGGTTCGCGCGGGCGACGGCCTGATAGCGATCCTGGAGATCGCGATCGCCGCTGCCGAGCAGTGCGAGCTGCATGCCGTCGCCCAAGATGGTCGGAATGGCCTCGAGCAGGAGATCGAGCCCCTTCTGCCAGGACAGGCGGCTGATGACGCCGAGCAACGGCGCCTCGTCCGAGGAATCGAGATTGAACTGTTGCTGAAGCACCGCCTTGTTCGCGGCCCGGAACGTGAGGTCGTCCGCGCCGAAGCGGTAGGCGATGTGCGGATCGGTTTGCGGATTCCACACGTCGGTGTCGATGCCGTTGAGGATGCCGCTCAGCACATCAGCGCGTTCGCGCAGCAGGCCGCCGAGCCCCATGCCGCCTTCATCGCTCTGGATCTCCTGCGCATAGGTCGGCGAGACCGTGGTGATGCGATCGGCGAGTTGAAGCCCCGCCTTGAGGAAGCTGATGCCGCCGAAATATTCGAGGCCGCGAACGTTGAAGGAGTCCCAGGGCAGACCGATCGAACCGATCAGCTCGGGAGTGAACTTGCCCTGATAGGCCATGTTGTGGATGGTCATCACGGTGCCCGGCCGCGGACGGTTGTCATAGTGCAGATAAGCGGGCGCAAGCCCCGCCTGCCAGTCGTGGGCGTGCACCACATCGGGCACGAACGCGGGGACGAGGCCGTGGCCGATGTCGGCGGCGATACGTGACAGCGCAGCGAAGCGCAGGCCATTGTCGGGCCAGTCGACGCCCTCGGGAGTGACGTAGGGATTGCCCGGCCGCGCATAGAGATGCGGCACGTCGAGCACGAACAGATCGAGCCCGTGATGCGAGCCGGCGAGCAGGCGTCCTGGGCCGCCGAAATAATCCGGCCAGCGCCGGATTTCGCCGGCTCCCCCCAGCATCCGCATCACGTCGGGATAGCCCGGCATCAGCGTGCGCATCTCGACGCCGTGCGCCTTCAGCGCAAGCGGCAGTGCGCCGGCGACATCCGCGAGGCCGCCGGTCTTGACGATCGGGTAGACTTCGGAGGCGACCGCGAGGACGCGAACAGGCGTCATGTATTGAGCCTGTCGAGCATTGTCTGGGTGATGAGCGAGATGCCCTGCTCGGTGGTGCGGAAGCGCTTGGCGTCGAGCTCCGGGTCCTCGCCGACGACGAGCCCCTCGGGGATTTCGACGCCGCGGTCGATCACGACGTTCTTCAAGCGAGCGCCGCGGGCGACGTTCACGTAGGGCATGATCACGGCGTTCTCGACAGTGGCGTAGGAGTTGACGCGCACGCCGGTGAACAGCAGCGAGCGGCGCAGCGAGGCGCCGGAGATGATGCAGCCGCCCGAGACCAGCGAGCTCACGGCCTGGCCGCGCCGGCTCTCCTCGTCATGGACGAACTTGGCGGGCGGCGTGATCTCCGCATAGGACCAGATCGGCCAGGCGCGGTCGAACAGGTCGAGCTCCGGCACGACGTCGGTGAGGTCGATATTGGCCGCCCAATAGGCATCGACCGTGCCGGCATCGCGCCAGTAGGCGCGGGGATCGCTGCCCGAGCGTACGCACGAGGTCGAGAATTGATGCGCGATGGCGCGGCCGTTCTTGACGATATAGGGGATGATGTCCTTGCCGAAATCGTGACTGGAGTTCGTATCCTCGGCGTCGCGCTTGAGCTGGTCGAACAGGAATTTCGTATCGAACACGTAGATGCCCATGCTGGCGAGCGAGACGTCTGGCTTGCCCGGCATCGGCGGCGGATCGGCCGGCTTCTCCAGGAACTGCTGGATCCAGCCGTTCTCGTCGACATGCATGATGCCGAAGCCGGATGATTCCGCGCGCGGCATCTCGAGGCAGCCGACGGTGACGTCGGCGCCGCTGTCGACATGCTGGCGCAGCATCACCTCGTAGTCCATCTTGTAGATGTGATCGCCGGCGAGCACGACGATGAAGCGTGCGTTGTGCGACTCGATGATGTCGATGTTCTGATAGATCGCATCCGCCGTGCCGACATACCACATGTTCTCCGAGACGCGCTGACTGGCCGGGAGGATGTCAAAGCTCTCGTTGCGTTCGGGGCGGAAGAAGTTCCAGCCCATCTGAAGGTGCCGGATCAGGCTGTGCGCCTTGTACTGGGTCGCGACCGCGATCCGGCGGATGCCGGAATTCACCGCATTGGACAGCGCGAAATCGATGATGCGGGACTTGCCGCCGAAATAGACCGCGGGCTTGGCGCGCCGGTCGGTCAGTTCCAGGAGCCGGCTGCCGCGTCCGCCGGCCAGGACGAACGCCAGCGCCTGACGGGCAAGCGGCTCGGGTCTCGCGGCACTCATGTCATCCTCCCACGACTCTGGCGCTTTGCGAGAAGCCTCCCGGCCGCGCACGTTGGAACCGATAGTAACGGTACGAATAGTAAATCGGGAAGGTGCTTGTTGGTTGCGAACGCACGGGAAGCTTAATGCTTTGCTGTGGCCCCGGCTCCGTCGCACCAGTGTCATTTCCGTGCGGGCGCCGGCGTTGGCCGGACCACAATCGAGGCATGCGCTTGTATTCTTGTGCGGTGCACGCAATGCAGGCTGTGACTTTCGGAGGCTTTGACTTGGGGCAAGGATGCCCGATCATGGCCTTGCGATCCTTTTCCAAACGAAACGTCAGACAGGGAGCAAGACGATGAGTATCTGGAAAACCGCAATTGCCTGTTCGCTGGCGGGCGCGGTGATGGCCGGCCAAATCGAGCAGGCGGCAGCGGCTCCGCTGCCGACCAACGTCGCGACCATGAAGGCCGCCGTCGGTGACGATGTCACCCCGGTGTATTGGCGCGGCCGTGGCTGGGGCGGAGGAGGCTGGGGATGGGGCGCAGGAGGCCTCCTCGCCGGAGCCATTATCGGCGGCGCCATCGCGAGCAGCGCGCCCTATGGTTACTATGGCGGCGGTCCGTATTACGGCGGTTATGGTTATGGGCCGGGCTACGGCTATGGTTATGCGCCGGCCTATTACGGCGGCTATGGGCCGAGCTATGGGTATGGTGGCTACTACGCTGGTCCCCGCTACTACGGCTATCGGGCCTATCGTCCATACTACGGCCCTCGCTACGGCTACTACCGGCCGTACCGGGGCTATTATGGCGGATACTGGTGACGGTCTTGCAGGCCTAGAGCGAGAGCCACACGATCAGGCTCATACAGGCGAAATGCGCGAGCACGATCGCGGCGAGATGCAACGGGCCGGCCTTGAGGCTGGACTTGCGCATCCCGCCGCGCCCCGCGCTAGTTTGACCCCGCGGCCACGGCTGTAAAGCTGCGGTCGACGGCTTTGCTCACATCGAGCGTCTTCGGCAGGATGCCGTAGCGCGTCGAGCGGTCGGAGGCTTCCTGCACCTCCTTCACCACGTTCTGGTCGATCACGATCGGGCTGGTGCGCTGCGCGGTGTAGGCCGACAGCAGCACGTCCTCCGGCAGTTTGGTCAGCTCGGCCGTGCTCTTGGCGTATTCACTGATGTGATCCAGCGACCACAGCCGCGCCTTGTTCAGCCGCTGCACGAGGTCCTGCACCGCCGCGCGCTTGGTGGCGATGGCGTTGTCGGAGGCCACGATGAAGGTGATGGTCGGCGTCAGGCCTTCGCCGTCGGCGATCACGTGGGCCTTGTCCTTCAGCGTCGCGAACGAGACGTAGGGCTCCCACACGGCCCAGGCATCGATCGAGCCGGCGACGAGTGCGATCTTGGCGTCGACCGGGCCGAGCGGCGCGAAGGTCGCGTCCTCCAGCTTGATCTGCGCTTTCTCCAGCGTCGCGTCGATCAGGAACTGGCCCCAGCCGCCGCGCGTGCCGGCGAGGCGTTTTCCCTTGAGATCGGCGGCCGACTTGATCGGCGAATCCTGGCGCACGAGGATCGCTTGCGTCTTCGCATCCGACCTGGTGCCGCCGATCGCCTTGATCGGCGCGCCGGCCGCATAGACCGAGAGGAAGGAGAGATCGCCGGTGTAGCCGACGTCGAGCGCGCCGGCGTTCAGCGCTTCCAGGATCGGAGCGGCGGCAGGGAATTCCGACCATTCGATTCTGTAGGGCAGGTCCTTCGCATAGCCGGAGATTTCGAGCAGCGAACGGTTGCCGCCTTTCTGGTCGCCGACGCGCAGCACGACGGTGTCGGCCGCGAACGAGGCGGCCGCGGTCGACAAGGTGATGGCTGCGGCGAACAGCGATGCTGCGAGCCGGCGTGTGATGGAATGGTCGTCGAAGTTGATGCTCATGTGGCCTGTCTTGTTGCTTTGCTCACGACGCGTGAGCGAGCGATGCAGCGAGACGATCAAGTCTATGACGGCGCGATGCGCAGTCAATGAAATGGCTATCCGTATTCTAGATGCGTCGGGCAATGACGTTTCAGCGTAGCGCCGCTTTCGAGAACGCACCGCGTGCGCGGCGGGAGATGCGTAAGAATGATGCAGGCCGCGGAGTCGCGGCGCATCCTTGCAAGATGATGCAGCAACGAAAATCGTTTCATCGCTGTCCCATGCGCTGATGGAGAGAATGACCTCGCTTCGCGCCACATTCGAAATTCCATTTCATTGACGATGCGGCGGGCGCGCCGCATGATTTGCGCATCGCATCAAAGCGGCGCGGGAAGCGCCGGCGAAATTATTCTCTCAACGCAGCTCCACATGGAACATGCGCAACGCGAGACGTTGCGTGAATGGCGGAGCTGTGCCAGCGCAGGAGCGGGGACTGATGGGCAACGACAACAAGGGCAGCGGATCGGGCCTCGACCGGCGTCATTTGCTGCAGGCGGGGCTTGCGGCGGCATTCGCCGCGCCGCTTGGTGCCTTTGGTGCAGCCCAGGCCTTTGCGCCACAGGCGATCGCGCCCGGTGTCGATCTCTCTGAGTTTCCGCTGTGCCGGACGGCCGCGGATGGCCCCGTCCTCACCGGCGCGCCGCGCAAGCTGAAACTCTCCTGGAACGCGGGCGCGGTCTGCCTTGCCCCGGTGCCCGTCGCCATCGAGCACGGCTTCTTCCAGAAGCACAATCTCGACATCGAGCTCATCAACTATTCCGGCTCGACCGATCAGCTGCTCGAGGCGATCGCGACGGGAAAGAGCGATGCCGGGCTCGGCATGGCGTTGCGTTGGCTGAAGCCGCTGGAGCAGGGCTTTGACGTCAAGATTGCCGCCGGCACCCATGGCGGCTGCATGCGCGTCCTGACCCGCGCCGACTCCAACGTGAGCAAGCTCGCCGACCTCAAGGGCAAGATCGTCGCGGTCGGCGACCTCGGTGGCCCCGACAAGAACTTCTTCTCCATTCAGCTCGCCAAGCTCGGTATCGACCCGGTCAAGGATGTCGACTGGCGCGCCTATCCCGGCAACCTGCTCAACGTCGCCGTCGAGAAGGGCGAGGTGCAGGCCTTCCTGTCCTCCGATCCGCTCGGCTATCTCTGGCTCAAGGACAGTCAGTACAAGGAAGTCGCCTCCAATCTCGACGGCGAATATCGCGACAAGAGCTGCTGCATCCTCGGCCTGCGCGGCAGCCTGGTGCGCGAGGAACCGCAGGTCGCGCGCGCCCTGACGCAGGCGCTGCTCGATGCCGCGATGTTCACCGCGCAGAACCCGACCGTAACGGCGAAGTCGTTCCAGCCTTATGCGCCGAAGACGGCATCACTCGCCGATATCGAGGGCATGGTGCGCTACCATACCCACCATCATCATCCCGTGGGTGAGGTGTTGAAGCGCGAGCTGAAGTCCTATGCCGACGATTTGAAGAGCGTCCAGGTCTTCAAGCAGAGCACCGATACGGCCAAATTCGCGGAGCGCATCTATGTCGACGTATTCGCTGTCTGACGGCCTCGCCTCCGGCGCGCCGCGCCTCTCGCGCGCGCCGGTTCTTGCGAGCTGGGTCCGGGAATCCGGCGTCGGCGTTCTCGCGAGCGTCGCGTGGATCGCGTTCGGCCTGTCCTGCCTGTGGTGGGAGGATGTCGGCGACTGGTCGCGGACGCACTCGCTCGGCATCGCTGCCTTCATCGTTGCCGCAATCGCCTTGTTCGGCACCGTCGGCGCCGACTACCTCGGCTCCGCCGGTAAGGCCTTGCGCCAGCGCGCGCCCTGGCTCGTGGCGCTCGGCGCATTCCTGACGTTGTGGGAGGTTGCGACCGCAAAGTTTGCGTGGCTGCCGCTGCCGTTCTTCCCGCCGCCGCAGTCGATCATCGAGGTCTATACCGACGATTTGCCAAAGCTGCTCGACAGCGTCTTCGCCTCGGTCAAGCTGCAGCTTGGCGGCTATCTGATCGGCGCCACGGTCGGCTTCCTGACCGGCGTCTCGATCGGCTGGTCGCGCGCGGTCGGCTATTGGGTGCATCCGGTGCTGCGCTTCATCGGGCCGCTCCCGGCGACCGCCTGGCTGCCGATTGCCTTCTTCACCTTTCCGTCGAGCTGGAGCGCCTCGACCTTCCTGATCGCGCTGGCGACCGGCTTCCCGGTCACCGTCTTGACCTGGTCCGGCGTCGCAAGCGTCAGCAACGCCTATTACGACGTCGCACGCACGCTCGGCGCAAAGCCGTCCTTCCTGGTGCTGAAGGTCGCGATCCCCGCCGCACTCCCGCACGTCTTCGTCGGCCTGTTCATGGGCCTCGGCTCGTCCTTCGCCGTGCTCGTCGTGGCCGAGATGATCGGCGTGAAGGCCGGGCTCGGCTGGTACCTGCAATGGGCGCAGGGCTGGGCCGCCTACGCCAACATGTATGCGGCGCTGATCGTGATGTCGCTGCTCTGCTCCGGCGCCATCACGCTGCTGTTCGCCATCCGCGATCGCCTGCTGGTCTGGCAGAAGGGGACCGTGAAATGGTAGCCGCAACCGCACTGGCCGAAATCGCGCCCCCGCCGGCCGCCGGCGCCGCGCTCGACATTGAGCAGGTCAGCCACGCCTTCGACATCGACGGCACTGAGCTGCCTGTTCTCAGCGACGTCAGCATCTCCGTGGAGCCGGGCGAGTTCGTCGCGCTGCTCGGCCCCTCCGGCTGCGGCAAGTCGACCTTGCTCCGGCTCGTCGCGGGCCTCGACAAGCCCAAGGCCGGAACGCTCCGCGAGGACGAGGTGCGCATCACCCGTCCGCATCCCTCGCGCGTCGTCGTGTTCCAGGATCCGACCCTTTTTCCCTGGCGGTCGGTCTGGGACAACGTCGCCCTGGGCCTCGAGGCCCAGGGCATTTTGAAGAGCCAGCGGAAGCGTGTCGATGACGCGCTCGATCTCGTTGGTCTGTCGTCGTTCCGCAATGCCTATCCGCATCAGCTCTCCGGCGGCATGGCGCAGCGCGTCGCGCTCGCCCGCGCGCTCGTGAATGATCCAAAAATCCTGATCCTCGACGAGCCGCTCGGCAAGCTCGACTCGCTGACCCGCATCACCATGCAGGCCGAGCTCGTCTCGCTCTGGCAGCGCAAGGGCTTTACCACGTTGCTGGTGACGCACGACGCCGAGGAGGCGCTGGTGCTCGCCAACCGTGTCATCGTGTTCAGCGACCGCCCGGCGCGGGTGAAGGCCGACATCCGTGTCGACCGACCCTATTCTCGCCATCGCGGCGATCCGTATCTTGCGGATTTGCGCCGTCAGATTCTCGGCTTGTTGGGGTTGGATGCCACATGGTGACTTCTGTTGCTCACGGACGGGCAGCCCATAGCGAGCCCGACTACATCGCGCGCGCCGAGGCGCTGGCCGAAGGCTTTGCTGCGCGTGCAGCCGAGCATGATCGCGCCGGCAGCTTTCCCTTCGCGAATTTTCGCGAGCTCTCCGAGGCGGGCCTGCTGTCGCTGACGGTGCCGGCCGTTCATGGCGGGGCCGGAGCGGGCGCACGATATGCCGCGCGGGTCATCGGGATCATCGGCAAGGCCGATTCCTCGACCGCGCTGGTGCTGTCGATGCACTACATCAACCATCTGGTGATGGGGCGCAGCCCGACCTGGCCGGCGAAGCTGTCGCGCAAGCTTGCGCGTGAGAGCGTCGAGGGCCTCGCGCTCGTCAATGCGCTCCGCGTCGAGCCCGAACTCGGCTCGCCCGCGCGCGGCGGCCTGCCGGCGACGATCGCGCGGCGCACCGAGACCGGCTGGCGCCTGACCGGTCACAAGATCTATTCGACGGGATCGCCGATCCTGAAATGGTATCTGGTCTGGGCGCGGACGGACGAAGCCGAACCGCGCGTCGGTCAGTTCCTGGTGCCGGCCGGTCTGCCTGGCACGCGCATCGTCGAGACCTGGGATCATCACGGCCTGCGCGCCAGCGGCAGCCACGACGTCATCTTCGACGACGTCGTGATCCCGCTTGATGCGGAGGTCGATGTCCGCAATCCCCAGGAGTGGCGTGCGCCCGACGTTGCGCAGGCGACGGTCCACACGGTGTTCGTCGCCGCGATCTATGACGGCATTGCCCGCGCCGCGCGCGACTGGTTCGTCCAGTTCCTGAAGCAGCGCGTCCCCGCCAGCCTCGGCGCGCCGCTTGCGACCTTGCCACGGGCGCAGGAGATCCTCGGTGCCATCGAGGCCAGGCTCGCAGTCAATGCACGGCTGATCGAGACGTTCGCCCGCGACTTCGACGAAGGCGTCGCTCTCTCCACCGGCGAGTCCAACGTGATCAAGCTGACGGTGACCAACAACGCCGTCGCCGTGGTCGAGGATGCACTATCGCTGACCGGCAATCACGGCCTGTCCCGCACCAATCCGCTGGAGAGGCACTATCGCGACGTCCTGTGCGGCCGCGTGCACACGCCGCAGGACGATGCCACGCGCACCGGCCTCGGCCGTGCCGCATTGGGCCTCTAGCTTTCAGGACAACAAACAGGGAGACGATCATGTCGATCGAGTTCATCGGCTTCATCAGCAACAACAATTCGTCCGAGATCGTCGTCCGCGAGGGGCCGGTCCTCAACCCCACCCATATCGAGACGGTGGCGAAGGCGCATGAGAATGCCGGCTTTGACCGCGCCCTGCTGGCGTTTCATTCGACGACGCCGGACGCGCTCCAAATTGCTCAGCACGTGCTGGGCGTCACCGACCGCCTCAATGTGCTGATCGCGCAGCGGCCGGGCTTCACCGCGCCGACGCTGCTGGCGCGCCAGTTCGCCGTGCTCGACCAGTTTTCCCGCGGCAGGGTCGCTCTGCATGCTATCACCGGCGGCAACGCGACCGAGCTTCGGCAGGATGGCAACACGCTCGACGACAAAGACGAGCGTTATGCCCGGACCTCCGAGTTCCTCGATGTCCTCAAGCTGGAATGGACCAGCGACAGGCCGTTCACCTACAAGGGCAAGTACTACCAGGTCGAGAACGCATTCTCGCAGGTGAAGCCGTATCGTCCCGAGGGCATCCGGACTTACTTCGGCGGCGCTTCGGATGCGGCGATCGAGGTCGCCGGCAAGCATGCCGACACCTTTGCACTGTGGGGTGAATCCTATGCCCAGGTGCGCGACGTCACCTCCCGCGTCCACAACGCGGCGGTTCGTCAGGGACGGCCGACGCCGCGTTTCAGCCTCTCGGTGCGGCCGATCATTGCCCCGACCGAGAAGCAGGCCTGGGAGAAGGCGGAAGAGATTTTGGCGCGCGCCACCGCGCTCCAGGACAAGACCGGCTACCGCAAGCCGGCCGACGGCCATGCCACAGCGGGTGCGCGTCGTTTGCTCTCGCTCGCCGACCAGGGCAGCCGCATCGACAAGCGGCTCTGGACCGAGATCGCAAAGCTCACCGGCGCCAACAGCAACACCACCGCATTGGTCGGCACGCCCGAGCAAGTCGCCGAAGTGTTCGGCGACTATTACGATCTCGGCATCAGCCACTTCCTGATCCGCGGCTTCGATCCTCTGATCGACGCCATCGAATATGGCCGCGAGCTGATCCCGCTGACGCGCGAGCTGGTCGCCAAGCGCCAGGCCGTTCGCGGCGAGGCGGCGGAATGATCCGTCTCATGCTGGCCGGTGCGCTGCTGTTCGGCTCGTTGGAGCTCGTGGCGGCGCAAACCACCTTGCGCGTTGGCGACCAGAAGGGCAACTCGCAGGCCGTGATGGAAGCGGCAGGTGTGCTCAAGGACGTCCCGTACAAGATCGAGTGGAAGGAGTTTCCGGCGGCGGCACCGCTGCTGGAAGCGCTCAGCGCCGGCGCGATCGAGACCGGTATCGTGGGCGATGCACCCTTCACCTTCGCCGCCGCCTCCGGCGCGCCGGTGAAGGCGATCGCGGCGATCCGTCAGACCCGCGAGGGGCTCGCGATCCTCGTGCCCGAGAATTCGCCGATCAAGAGCTTCGCGGACCTGCGCGGCAAGAAGATCGCGACGGGTCGCGGCTCGATCGGTCATCAATTGATCCTTGCCGCGCTCGAGAAGAACGGCTGGGCTGCGAGCGACGTGCAGATCGCGTTCCTGGCGCCGTCCGATGCCAAGATCGCCTACACCCAAGGCTCGGTCGATGCCTGGTCGACGTGGGAGCCCTATGTGAGCCAGGAAGAGGTGCTGTTCAAATCGCGCCGCGTCATCACCTCGGAGGGCCTGACGCCGGGGCTGAGCTTCCAGGTCGCACGGCCCGACGCGATCCGCGACAAGCGCGCGGAGCTGACGGACTTCATCCGGCGCCTTACGGCTGCGCGGGCGTGGTCGCTCAGCAACGTCGACAGCTATGCCGCGACCTGGGGCAAGCTGATGAACATCCCGACCGCCGTGCCGCAGAACTGGCTGTGGCGCGCAAAGATCCGCATTGCCCCGATCGACGACGGCGTGGTCGCGGACGAGCAGAGCACGATCGACCTCTATTTCCGCTGGGGCCTGATCAAGCAGAAGCTCGATGCGACCGAGATCGTAGACCGCTCGTTTGCGGACGCGATCGCCAAGGCGGGGTTGTAAGCCACTCGTGAACCGGACGCGGCGCTTTCCCTCTCCCCTTGTGGGAGAGGGTGGCTCGCCGCGATAGCGGCGAGACGGGTGAGGGGTATCTCTCCGCGTACTCACCTCTCACTATTGAGTTCGCGGAGAGATACCCCTCATCCGGCGCTTCGCGCCACCTTCTCCCACAACGGGAGAAGGGGAGTAGCGTACGCCGGGTTACCCTCGAAACATTTCTTCTGCGTTCCTCACCGCCGACAACAGCCCCATTGCTATTTGCATCGCCTCCCTTGCAGCACGCCGCACTCCGTCAAAAATCACACAGACGACCACATCGGGAGACCGGCCATGGGCCTGCAAGAAACAAAAATCGAATCGCTTCCCTTCGTCACTGCTGAACTCAACTACCTCGCGCCGGTTTCCGGCAAACCGCGCACCTATGCTTTCGATCCGCCGCCGGGCGAGCCCAAGAGCACGTCGTTGCCGGAGCCGCATCAGGTCCCGATCTTCGATGCGCGCCTGATCGCGGACAATTTCTCGCTCGATCGCGAGGGCTTTGCGCTGGTGCGTCACCCGACGCTGGTGAAGGATTTTTACAACGACGAGGAAATACGGGCGGTCTACTATCCCGCCGTCGAGGCCTTTTTGCGGGCGACGCTGAAGGCCGATCGCGTCTTCATTTTCGATCACACCGTGCGCAGGCGTGTCGAGGGGGCGGCGGATATTCGCGACGGTGGCCCGCGCCAGCCTGCGACGCGTGTCCATGTCGACCAGACCGTCGTCTCCGGCGCCAACCGTGTGCGCGAGCATCTGCCCGACGAAGCCGACGCGCTGTTGAAAGGCCGTGTGCAGGTGATCAACCTCTGGCGGCCGATCCGCGGACCCTTGCGCGATTCACCGCTGGCGATGGCCGACGGCACGACGGTCGCGCCCGACGATCTCGTCGCCTCCGATCTGATCTATCCCAATCGCCGCGGCGAGACCTATTCGGTGAAGTACAATCCGAACCACCGCTGGTTCTATTTTCCGGAGATGACGCCGGACGAGGCGCTGCTGCTCAAGTGCTACGATTCCGCAACCGACGGCCGCACCCGGTTCGGGCCGCATACCGCCTTCGTCGATCCGACCACGCCGGCCGATGCGGCGCCGCGCGAAAGCATCGAGGTCCGCACGCTGGTGTTCCATAAACAGTAACAATGTGTGATGGCACTGCCGGGCGCGCCCGGCAGTGTTCCTGGAACTTACCGGAACAAATCGACGTTTGCAGCGCCGGGCAGGGCAACCGGGAGCGGTGCCGTGCGAACGCAGACGACGTTATTCTTCAGTCTGGCCACTTTTTCGCTTTCTGCATTTTCTGTCGCGCAAGCCGAAAGCGGGCTTGCCTCATACTACGGTTACGGAAAAGCCGGTAAGGGCGGCGAACTGACCTGCGCTCACCGCACGCGCGCGTTCGGCAGCGTGCTGACGGTGTCCTACGGTGGCCGGTCGATTCAGTGCCGCGTCAATGATCGCGGCCCGTTTATCCGCGGCCGGATCGTCGATCTCTCGGTGCCGGCGGCCAAAGCGCTCGGCATGATGAGCGCCGGCGTGGTGCGGGTCTCGGTGGAATAGGCTGGCCGTCGCGCTATAGTGCCGCCCAACGCAAGGCTAAGGGGGGTGCTATGGCCAGGATTCGGGTGGGGCTTGTCGGCTGCGGCTTCGTGTCGGAGCTGCACATGTATGCGTTCCGCCGCGTCTACGGTGTGGATGTCGAGGTCGCGGCGGTCGCGGCGCGCGGCGATCATGTCGTTGAATTCGCCGGCCGCCATGGCATTCCGCGGGTCTATCGCAGCTTCGCCGAACTGATCGCGGACCGCGAGCTCGATGTCATCGACATCTGCACCCCGCCCAATCTCCATGCCGACATGATTGTCGCCAGCATGCAGGCCGGCAAGCACGTGATCTGCGAAAAGCCGTTCGCCGGCTATTTCGGCCGGGCAGGCGACGCGCAGCCGATCGGCAAGCATGTACCGAAGGCGCTGATGTATGAGCGGGTGCTGGAGGAGATGGACGCGACCCGCGCCGCAATCGAGCGCACCGGAAAGCTTTTCATGTATGCGGAGGATTGGATCTACGCGCCCGCGGTGACCAAGACCGCGGAGATCATCAGGGCGACCAAAGACAAGATCCTGTTCATGAAGGGCGAGGAGAGTCATTCCGGCTCGCACGCCGCGCATGCCGCGCAATGGGCGATGACCGGCGGCGGCTCGCTGATCCGCATGGGCTGCCATCCGCTCTCGGCCGTGCTTTATCTCAAGCAGGTGGAGGCCAAGGCGCGCGGCGAAACCATCCGCGTCGCCAGCGTCACCGGCGATGTCGGCAACGTCACGGCCGTCCTGAAGCCCGAGGAGCGCACCTACATCAAGGCCAATCCGGTCGATGTCGAGGATTGGGGCACGCTGACGGCGACCTTCTCCGACGGCACCAAGGCGACCGTGTTTTCCGGCGACATGATCATGGGCGGCGTCCGCAATCTGATCGAGACCTACACCTCGGGCGGTTCGCTGTTCGCCAACATCACCCCGAACACGCATCTGATGAGCTACCAGACCAGCGAAGAGAAGCTCGCCAGTGTCTACATCACCGAGAAGGTCGATCGTAAAACCGGCTGGCAATATGTCTGCCTCGAGGAGGAGTGGACACGCGGCTATCTCCAGGAGATCCAGGATTTCATGGAATGCGCCGCGAGCGGGAGGCAGCCGCTGTCGGACCTGGCGCTGGCGTATGAGACGATCAAGGTGAACTACGCGGGCTACTGGGCCGCGGAGGAGGGACGGCGGGTGGTGTTGTAGGGCCGCTGAAGAGACCGCAGGCACGCTGCCATCCCTTCTCCCCTTGTGGGAGAAGGTGGCGCGGAGCGCCGGATGAGGGGTCTCTCTCCACGAGTTCGAACGTAAGAGATTTGCTTGCGGAGATAACCCCTCACCCGCCTCGCCGTTACGCGGCGAGCCACCCTCTCCCACAAGGGGAGAGGGGAAGAGACCGTCCGCATCACCTCACGCCCCGTAGGTCGAACCCTTCGGCAGCGGAAACACCGGGTCCTGCGTGCGGATGTTCGTCGGCCACACCACCGAGATGCGCTCGCCGGCGTTCTGCATCACGACCGGCGTCGAGCGTTCGTTCTGGCCGGACAGCGGCGTGCCCGGCGGGAAGAATTTGACGCCGTAGCCCTGGATGGTGCCGCCGGCGGGAATGTCGACGTCGAGCGCGGCCTTGCGGATGGCCTCGGGATCGAAGCTGCCGTATTTCTCCTTGGCGACCGGCAGCACGTTGTTGAGCAGCACCCAGGTCTGGTTGAAGCCCATCGAGCAATGCGGCGGCACTTCGGTTGCACCGGTCTTGGCCTTGTAGCGCGTGACCATGGCGTTGGTCAGATCGCCGATGCCCGGCGCGAGCTTTGCGGGATCGAGCAATTGCGCCGGCACCGGGTCGATGTTGCAGAAATTGTCGATGTCGGCGCCGAAGGTCGCGCGCAGCTTGTCGAGCTGGCTGTAGCCGGCGCCGGCGCCAAACAGCATCTTGAAGCGCAATCCGCTCTCGCGCGCCTGCCGCAGGAACAGGGTGATGTCGGGGTTGTAACCGGCATGCGAGATCACGTCGGCCTTGGCGCGCTTGATTTTCGTGACCAGCACCGAGAGGTCGGGCGCCGAGGCGGAGTAGCCTTCGCGCAGCACCACCTGGATGCCGGCCTGCTTGGCGTAGGCCTCGTCGGCCGCCGCGACGCCGACGCCATACGGGCCGTCCTCGTGGATCAGCGCGACCTTGACGTCCTTCGGATCCATACCGAGCTTGCCTTGCGCATGCTCGGCGAGGAAGCTCGCGAAGGCCTGGCCATACTGGTCGGAATGGATCTGCGCGCGAAACACGTATTGCAGATTCTTGTCCTTGAACACGGCGGTCGAGACCGCGGTCGTGATCCAGAGGATCTTCTTCTGCTGCTCGACCTTGGCCGCGAGCGGCACCGCATGCGAGCTCGCATAGACGCCGTTGATGATGTCGATCTTCTCCTGACTGATCAGGCGTTCGGCCTCGTTGATCGCAACGTCGGGTTTGCTCTGGGAATCCGCGGCGACCGGAGCAATCTTGGTCTTGCCGCCGACACCGCCTTTTTCGTTGACGAGATCGATCGCGATCTGCGCGCCGATTGACGAGGCGACCGAGCCGCCCGCCGCGAACGGGCCGGTGAGGTCGTAGATCAGGCCGATGCGCAAATTCTCGGCTTGCGCCTGGGCCCGGGTCCAATCGAGGCTGAGTGCGGCGGCGGCAGCCGCCGAGCTCTTCAGCAACTGCCTGCGTGAAGTCGGCATCCTATCCTCCCTCAAAACCCGTCTGTTGATTGGTCTTGTTATTTTTTTACGAATTATGGGGAGCGGGACGATGGAAAGTCAACATGGCGAAAGGTCGATAGGCGGGTCATGGCGCAGAACGCAACTGCGAAGACGGACTGCATCGAGCGATCTGCCCGATCTCAGTTCGTGTCGGAGCGCATCGCCTCGAATACCGCAAAGCCTGCGCCGTCGAGCAACGGCACCACCCTCGCCAATCGGAATCCGGCCTGCTCCAGCAGGGATCGATATTCGGCGTCGGTGCGCTCCATGCCGGAGACATTGACCAGCATCTCCATGTCGATATGGAGCACGCGCATGGCGTCGCGATGATCTGGCTCGATCCGTCGTTCGATCAGCAGAACCCGAGCATGTCCTGGCATTGCCGCGCGAACATTTCGCAGGATCGCCAGCGATTGATCGTCGTCCCAATCATGGATGATCTGCTTGAGGATGTAGGCGTCTGCGTCTGCCGGAATGGTTTCGAAGAAGCTCCCGCCGATGATCTCACATCGGTTCCTGCCTCCAATCGCCTCAAGAGAAGCACCGGCTACGACATCGGGAAGGTCGAACAGCACGCCTTTCATGGTCGGGTGATCGGCCAGAATCGTTGTGAGCGTGAAGCCATGTCCGCCGCCTACGTCGACGATGCGGCCTATCCGGTGAAAATCGTAGTGCTTGAGCAGCGCGGTGGCCAACCGGGCGGAGCTGGTTGTCATCGTCGCGTTGAAAATCGCAGAGAGCTCGGTGTCCTCGCGCAAATAGTCGAAGACCCCGGTCCCGTGTGCGTGATCGAAGGCATGCTGGCCGGTCTGTACAGAGTGCAGAAGATGGCTCCAGGATTGCCAGTGCGACTCGCTGAGCCATAGCCGCACCACCGGACAGATCGAAGCCGGGATATCGGCGCGGAGGGTAGACCCAAGCGGTGTCAGCGCAAACTGCTTCGGAGACGTCTCGTCGAGCAGGCCGGCACCGGCCAGGAAGCGAAGCAGCCGGTAAAGGGTCGGAGCATGGCTTCCGGTCGTTGTCGCCAGATCGTCGCAATGGCGCGGGCCTGCCGCCAGGTGATCCGGAATGCCAAGCTCGACGGCAACGCGCAGGGCCTGCGAAATGCGGTACCCACCGATCAGCCTGAAGATCTGGGCAAAATCTTGGGGTGCCGGGGATTGTCCGGGAGAGATGCCTGCGTCCATCTGAGATGCTCCGCTTCATCACCGGCGGGGTAGATGGCGGAGGTGGCGGCAAAACGTCAACGTGACCCAAGGTCGCTACGGCCGGCCGCGGCGCAGCATGTTTCCCGAAGGACAAGAAAAAGCCCACCGCTCGCGAATGAGCGGTGGGCCTGATGCCGGGACGAGCCGGTTACTGCGACAGCTTCACGAAGGCGGGAAACTTCAGCTTGCCTTCCGCGATCTTCTCGGGCCAGACCACGACCTGCTTGCTGTCCTGCCACTGGAAGACGAGGCCGGACACGGTCGTGGGACCGGACTTGATGCCGTGGGTGAACTCGTCGTCCTTGCCGTAGAACTGGATGCGGCCGATCGTGCCCTCGTAGTCGGTCTTCTCCAGTTCAGCGACCATCTTGTCGGGATCGGTCGAGCTCGCGCGCTTGATCGCTTCGGTGATGAAGTAGACCTCGTCATAGGCGGTGTAGCCGGTATAGGCCGGCGGCGTGCCGAACTTGGCCTTGAAGGCGGCCGCGAACGGTTTTGTCTTGGCGGTCACGGCAACATCGGGTGTTGCCACTGCCAGCGACGGCACGCCGTCTGCGGCGCCATTGGTGTCCTTCCAGAAGGTCGGGCTCAGCGCCTGCGCGCTGATGCCGAACATCGGGATCGGCACCTGCTGGTTCTTCCACTGCACCGTCGGCTGCACGCCGACATGCGAGATGCCGGTCACGATCACGTCAGGCTTCTTGCCCTCGATGTTGTTGAAGATCGGCGTGAAGTCGGTGGTATCGGGCGAGAAGCGCACATGCTCCACGACCTTCAGGCCCGCCTTGGGCAGGCAGGCCTCGTAGCCGACGTCGAGCGGCTTGGTCCAGGCCGCGTCCTCGCTCATGATCGCAACCGTCTTGAACTTGAGCTTGTCGACCAGGAGATCCTTGGCGGCGTCGCAGACGAGCTGGGCCTGGGCCGCCGAGGTCAGATAGCCGTGGAAAGTGTACTTGTTCTTCTCGTAGTCGTTGTGGATCGCCTTGGTGATCTCGTTCGAGGCGGCGCCCGGCGTGATCAGCGGCATCTTCAGCCGCGCCGCCCAAGGTTCGAGCGCGAGAACGACCTCGCTGATATAGCTCGCGATCACGGCCGACACCTTGTCCTCGCTCACCGCGCGCTGGAACGCGCGCACCGAGTCGGCCGACGAGCTCTTGTTGTCATAGGTGACGATCTCCACCTTGCGGCCGAGAATGCCGCCCTTGGCATTGATCTCGTCGGCAGCGATCTGCGCGCCGCCGGGCGTAGCGGCACCGGCGATCGACTGCACTTCGGCGATGACGCCGATCTTGATCGGATCGTTCGACTGCGCGTAGGCGGGCGCGGCGAGGCACAGGGCCAGCGCCGAGGCGAGAAGGAAGCTGCTGCTTGGATTCGTCGATGGTCGCATGGTCGTTTCCCTTTGCTTGTTTTGTTATTGATACGCGCGAATTAGAGAAAATCGGCGCCGGCCTCCGCGGCGAAGCGGCCTGGATCGCCCTCCCAGACGATGCGGGCGTGCTCCAGCACATAGACGCGGTCGGCATGCGGTAGCGCGAAGGTGACGTTCTGCTCGCCGAGCAACACCGTGATCGCGGTGGTCTGCCGCAGCTTCGTCAGCGCTTTCGACAATTGCTCGAGAATGACGGGAGCGAGGCCCAGCGTCGGCTCGTCCAGGATCAGGATCTGCGGCTGCATCATCAATGCGCGGCCGATCGCGAGCATCTGCTGCTCGCCGCCGGAGAGCGTTTGTGCCATCTGGCCCTGGCGCTCCTTCAGGATCGGGAACAGCTCGAACAGCCAGGCGAGCTGCGCGGCGCGCTTGTCGTCGGAGAGATGTTGGCCGCCGAGATCGAGGTTTTCGCGCACGCTCATCTCGCCGAACAGCTCGCGCGATTCCGGGCATTGCACGAGGCCGCTGCGCGCGATCTTTGCAGGGCTCGTGCCGCGCAGTCTGTCGCCGCCGCGCACGATCTCGCCGCTATAGGGCAGGAAGCCGGAGATGGTGTTGAACAGCGTGGTCTTTCCGGCGCCGTTGAGGCCGACGACGGAGACGAACTCGCCCTCGTGGACGTGGATCGAGACGTTCTCCAGCGCCTGCGCCTTGCCGTAGAACACGCTGACATTCTCGACCTGGAGCAGCGGCACCTTGTCCTTGAAGCTGGTCTCGGGCCGCGCATGGGTCTCGATGGCGCCGCCGAGATAGACCCGGCGCACCGTCTCGTTCTTCATGACCTCGTCGGCCTTGCCCGTGACGATCTCCTCGCCGAGATACATCGCGAGCACGCGGTCGACCAGCGCGGCGACGCTCTTGACGTTGTGGTCGACCAGCATCACGGCGCGGCCCTCGTCGCGAAAGCTGCGGATCAGGTCGGAGAAGACGTCGACCTCCGCCCGCGTCAGCCCGGCAAAGGGCTCGTCCACCAGCACGACCTTTGGGTCACGCGCGATCGCCTTGGCGAGCTCGAGCCGGCGCAGATCGGCGAAAGGCAGCGTCGGCGGTCGGCGGTTCATCACGCTGCCCAACCCGACGCGGTCGGCGATCCATTTGGCGCGCTCGACGAGCGACTTGTCGGGAAACAGCATGAACAGGCTGTCCGGCAACAGCGCGACCATGATGTTCTCCAGCACCGTCTGCCGGTTCAGCGGCCGCGAGTGCTGGAACACCATGCCAAAGCCTTTGCGCGCGATCTTGTGCGCGGGCAGGCCGGCGACGTTCTCGCCCTCGAAGATGACCTCGCCCGATGTCGGGCGTTCGATGCCCATCACGCTCTTCATCGCGGTCGACTTGCCGGAGCCGTTCGGCCCGATCAGGCCGAAGATCTCGCCGGCGTTGACCTCGAAGCCGAGGTTCTTCACCGCCGTCAATCCACCAAAGCGTTTTGTCAGGCCGCGGACGTCGAGCACGGCCCGGTTTGCGATCATATCCATCACGAGCGCGCCTCACGTGAGAGGGCCGCTCCGAGGAAGCCGCCGGGGAAGAACAGCACGACGAGCAACGCGACCGCCGAGACGATGAAGGTCGCGAGCTCGCCGGTCGGCCTTAGGAATTCGCCGGCGACGATCAGGAAGATCGCGCCGAGCGCGGCGCCAAGCACGGTGCGCCGGCCGCCGAGCACGGCCGAGACGATCACGTTCACACCGACCGCGACGTCGACGACGGTACCGACCGAGGCGGTGCCGAAATAGAACACCAGCAGCGCGCCTGATAGCCCCGAGAAGAACGCGCTGACGATGAAGGCCGCTAGCTTGTGCTTGACGATGTTGAAGCCGAGCGCGCCGGCCTGCACCGGATCCTGGCCGCTGGCCTGGAGCACGAGGCCAATCGGCGATTGCGACAGGCCGTAGAGGATCGCCGCCGAGATCGTCATGAAGCCGAGCGCGATCCAGTAGTTGGCGCCGGCGTTGATGGTGATGACGTCGGGGATGGTCAGGCCGATCTCGCCGCCGGTGAGATCGGCGAACACCACGATGAAATTCTGCAACATCAACACCGCGACCAGCGTGGTCAGGCCGAAATACGGCCCGCGCACGCGCAAAGCCGGCAACGCCAGCACGAGGCCCGCGATGACGGAGGCCAGTGCCCCCAGCACGATGCAGAGATAAACCGACCAGCCGAACTGGGCGTTGAGAATGCCGGCCGTGTAGGCGCCGACGCCGATCAGGAAGGTGGGCCCGAAATTGACCTCGCCTGCGAAGCCGAACAGCAGGTCCCAGGCCATCGCGAACACGCCGAAATAGAACGCGACGGTGAGCAGGCCGAGCACGTAGCCGGAGACGTAGAGCGGCAGCGTCGCCGCGATGATGACGAGCGCGACCGAGATGAAGAACAGGCGGGAGGTGAAGAAGGTGGACATCTCAGCGCCTCCCCAGAAGGCCCTGGGGCCGGATATACATCACGAACACGAGCAGCAGCAGCGCCGGAATGGTGCGGTAGGCCGGCGAGACCAGATAGGCCGTCAGCGTCTCGAGATAGCCGACCACGAAGGCCGCGATCAGCGAGCCGGAGACGCTGCCGAGACCGCCGAGCACCACGATCGAGAACGCACTCGCCGTCAGCGGTCCGACGCTGTAGGAACTGACGCCTAAGAACATGCCGAGCAGCACGCCGGCGATGCCGGCGAGGATGCCGTAGATCGCCCAGACCACGACGTAGATGTTGGTGAGCTCGAGCCCGAGCAGGGTAACGCCGCGCGGGTTCATCGACGCCGCCAGCACCGCCTTGCCGGTGCGGGTGCGGTTCACGAGCAGCCACAACAGTGCGATCACGAGGCAGCACACGATCGCGGTGAAGATCTCGTTCTTCGGCGTGCGGACGCCGAGGATCTCGACCACGCCCTCGACGATCGGCAGCACGGTCTTGGCGTTGTTGGTGAAGAAATACGCGATCAGCTCCTGGATCATGATGCCCCAGAGCAGCGTGCCCGTGAGGACGAAGATCTCCTTCTCCTCGTTGGGAATGCGCCGGGAGTCCTGAATGGGCTTCACCACGGCGAAATAGGTCGCGAAGGCGGTGAGGAGGGCGACGGCGACCCCGATCAGCGCACCGGCATAGGTGCCGACGTTGAGGATGCTGGCAGCGGCCCAGGCCGCCACCGCTGCGGCCACCATGATGGCACCGTGGGAGAGGTTGAGCACGCCGGAGACGCCGAAGATCAGGGTGAAGCCGGTGGCACCGAGAGCGTAGAGAGCGCTGATGGCAAAGCCATCGATCAATATCTGGAAAGCTCGCATCTATGATTGGCCGGGTGGCAGCCGAGCTGCCGCTTTGAGGAAAGGTGCTGCGGAGAGCCGCATGTGGAAGCTCCCGGGAGGTGGTCCCGGGAGCATGTCCTGCTAGTTGCTGAGCTTGATGAAGCTCGGGAACTTGACGTCGACCTTGGCGACGTCCTTGGGCCAGACCGCGCTCTGCTTGCCGTCCTGCCATTGCAGCATCAGCCCGGTGATCAGGCCCTTGCCATATTTGATCGAGTGGGTGAACGGATCGTCCTTGCCGTAGAACTGGACGCGGCCGATCGTGCCTTCCCAGTCGGTCTTCTCGAGCGCGGCGACGAGCTTGTCGGCGTCGGTCGAGCCGGCGCGCTTCACCGCGTCGGCGATGTAGTAGACCTCGTCATAGGCGGTGTAGCCGGCATAGGAGGGATAATTGCCGAACTTCTTCTTGAAGTTCTCCGCGAACGGCACCGATTTCGGCGTCACCGCGACGCCGGGCCCGGAGACGCCCTGATAGAGCACACCTTCGGCCGCCTGGTTGGTGTCCTTGCCGAAGGTCTCGTTGGTTGCCTGCGAGGAGATTCCGAACATCGGGATCGGCACCTGCTGGTTCTTCCACTGCACGGTCGGCTGCACGCCCACATGGGAGATGCCGGTGATGATCACATCGGGCTTGGAGCCCTCGATCTTGTTGAAGATCGGCGTGAAGTCGGTCGTATCGGGCGAGAAGCGGATGTGGTCGAGCACCTTCAGCCCGATCTTGGGCAGGCATTCCTCGTAGCCGATGTCGAGCGGCTTGGTCCAGGCGGCGTCCTCGCTCATGATGACCGCGGTCTTCATGTGCATCCTGTCGACGAGCAGGTCCTTGGCGCCGTCGCAGACCGAGAGCGCCAGCGCGGCGGAGGTCAGATAGCCGTGGAAGGTGTACTTGTTCTTCTCGTAATCGGCGTGGACGCTCTTGCTGATCTCGTTGGAGGCGGCACCCGGCGTGACGAACGGCGTCTTCAGCCGCGAGGCCCAGGGCTCCAGCGCCAGCACGACCTCGCTGATATAGCTGGCGATGACCGCGTTGACCTTGTCCTCGTTCACCGCGCGCTGGAACGCACGCACTGAATCGGCCGACGAAGAGTGATTGTCGTAAGAGATGATCTCGATCTTGCGGCCGTCGACGCCGCCATTGGCGTTGATCTCGTCGGCGGCAAGCTGCGCCGCCTGTGGAATGGAGGCGCCGGCGATCGCCTGCGCTTCGGCGATCACGCCGATCCTGAGGGGATCGGCTGCAAGTGCCGCGCCTGACGCTGCCATCATCGCGCCTGTCGTGGCCGCACCGAGCGCTATTCGCAATGCAACAGAGAGTCGTTTTTTCATGTTGTTCTCTCCCTTTGAACAGGCCTCTTGTGAGCCATTATGTCGCAACTATAACGGCGGAGCCATTCTCGGCAAGTGAAACCGCGTTCAGGATTGGGAGAGACGGACTAAAGTCTAGCGCTGCGCAAATTGCGGGCAGGATGAGTGCGAGACACTCATGGCGCGCGCAGGCATGCAGATTCTGTCGGCGGGCATGCGTGAGCGTCGAAGCCTTGAAGTCGAAGCCTTGGAGCGGGCGGTAGCCTACAAGACGTGCAGCGATGCCGGTTCAGCGCGCTTGCAGCAGTGATGGATCGAGCGGCCTCAACCGGGCCGGATCGAATGGCGACAAGTCTACACGCGCCGCATCCTCGGCGATCAGCTGTGCCAGCGCTTCGCCGGTGGCGGGCGCATTGAGGATGCCCCAGACATTGTGCCCGGTCGCAACATAGAGGCCTTCGCTCTGCGGCACCTTGCCGATCAACGGCAGGCCATCCTCAGTCACCGGTCGGAAGCAGGCCTGCTGCGCGATGATCTTTTCGGGACGAAACATTGGCGACAGCCGTTCGCACATGATTTGCAGGCGCGCGATCGCATCGACGTCCGGCGTTACGGCCGCCGGATCGAGCGGCAGCGGCGCGATGTCCGAGAGTGCGGTGATATGCGTGCTGCCATCGGCGCGTGGAAAGACCTCGATCGACACGGCGCTGCCGTCCTCGTCATACTCCAGGAACAACGCATCGGCCGGAACGTCGGGGCCGATGTCGTACACGATGCTCGGGCTGCGCTGGCCATAAACGGCGGGCAGGCGCATCCATTGCGCGGCGAGCAGCGACCATGGTCCCATCGCGATCACGACGGCGTCCGCCTCAACGAGGCTGCCTTCGACCTCGACACCCTTCGCGGTCGTCCCATTCGCGTCGCGCGCGATGCCCGTGATGCGGCCAACGCGAAGCTCGGCGCCTTGCGCGACTGCCGCGTTCATCACGGCTGACGTAAATTTGCGGGGATGAACGATCGCAGTCGTCTCAGTCGTACCGATGCGCTGCGCGATGACGACGCCGTTGGCGAGCCAGCCGAGCGCGGATGGTGCATTCCGGCGCGGATCGCCGTCGGGAGCAACAAAGCCGCTATAGGCGGTCATCGGGCGATAGCCCCAATCGCCGGCGATCTCCTCCGCCAGCTGCGCGTGAAGCGCAAAGCTTCGCCGCGCGAGTACGTCGAGCGGCGAGCCGGCGCACCAGTCACGCGCCAGAAAGCCGCCGGCCTTGCCGGAGGCGGCGGCCGCGACCTCGGTCCGTTCGACCACGACGACGTCGATGCCGTGGCGCCGGAGAAACAAGGCGGTGCAGGCCCCGATCACGCCGCCGCCGCAGATGATGACGCGCATGGCTTGTTCCTTGGATAGTGCTGCGCTGATGTGCGCAACATCGCCTGTTCGGCACGATCGTTCAGGCCAAGATTGCCGCTTCGCCGCTAGAGGTGCAATTCTGTCGTATATCGAATGTCGTCACTCAACGATCATGCGAGCGTCATAAAGAATCACAAAAGCGTCATGCCGCAAGCCGCCAATGGAGCAGGCGCTGGGGCGAACACTCTACGGGGAGGGTAAACCATGGCGCTCAGATTCCGCAGCATCGACGGCTCCAACAACAATCGTGCGGATCCCACCTTGAACCAGGCCGACACCGACTTTGCTCGGCTGGGGCCGGCAAATTTCGTCGATGGGGTCAATGAAATGACGCCAGGTCCGAATCCGCGCGAGATCAGCAACATTGTCGTGGCGCAGACGGATATTGGCGATGGCGAGGAAGGCCCGCATCTGGTGGATGACGCCGGCGTCGCGCTGTCAGGCATGATGTATGCGTGGGGCCAGTTCATCGATCACGATCTGGATCTGCAGAAGGAGGGCACAGGCACGGATGATATCTCGATCAAGGTCCCCGCTGATGATGAGTTTCTGCCGCCCGGCAGCATGATCGCGTTGACGCGGGTGGCGATCGATCCTGCGACGGGGGTCACCGGGCATCCGGCAGCCGCGATCAATACGGTGACGGGTTGGCTGGACGGATCGCAGATCTACGGTTCCGACGCGGCCACCGCAGCGAGCCTGCGAACGGCCGACGGCCATATGAAGGTGTCGGCGGGAGACAATCTCCCGATCGTCGAGACCGAGCACGGCAACGTCTTTGCGGCCGGTGACGTCCGGGCGCAGGAGAATCCCGACCTGACCGCCTTGCAAGTCTTGTTTGTGCGCGAGCACAATTACCAAGTCGATCGACTGCACGAGGACCATCCGAACTGGAGCGGCGACAAGCTATACGAGACGGCCAAGGCCATCACCACGGCCGAGATGGTCAACATCACCTACAACGAGTTCCTGCCGCATCTGTTGGGCGAGGACGCCATCAAGCCGTACCAAGGCTATGACCGCACGGCGGACGCGCGGATCACCGAAGAGTTTGCCGGTGCGGCCTTTCGCTTTGGTCACTCCATCGTCTCCGACGAGATCAGTGCGACCAGCAATCTGGGTGCCTTTACGTCGCAGCAGACGCTGGCGCAATCGTTCTTCGAAGACACGGCGACTTTCAAGGCGACTGGTGCGGATGGCCTGCTGCGGCATCTGTCGGGGGACCTGGCCAACCCGCTGGACGCTCACATTGTCGATGGCTTGCGAAACCTCCTGTTCGATCCTCCGGACGGCATGGATCTGGCAGCGATCAATATCCAACGCGGCCATGATCTTGGGCTGGGTACACTGAACCAAACCCGGGAGGGGCTGGGGCTAGCGCCTTACACCAGCTTCGATCAGTTCAGCTCTGATCCGGCGACGGCAGCAGCGTTCGAGAAAGCCTATGGTTCGATCGATGCCGTCGATTTGTGGGCCGGTGGATTGGCTGAGGATCATGCGCCAGGAGCCGTCATCGGGCCCACCTTCGGCATAATCATCGCCGACCAGTTCAGCGCTTTGCGCGACGGCGATCGCTACTACTTCGAGAACCAGGGTTTCGATAATCAGACCCTGAATGAGATAAAGAACACCACGCTGTCGGACCTCATTCTGCGCGACACCGATACCATTGCGATGCAGAGCGATGCCTTCGTCGCCACCGAGCGGCACAGCGGCACGCTGGGCGGCGTAGACCCGACCGGAGAAAAGGCTGCAGCAGGCATGGCGCAGCTTGTGGTCGGATCTCCCGGCAGGGATACCCTGACCGGCGGAGATCTGGATGACACGCTGGTCGCCGCGGCCGGCCGCATGACCATGACCGGAGGTGCCGGTGCCGACACATTCGAATTCGACCTTGGTGTTCTCGCAGGTAAGCACAACACCGCGGTCATCACCGACTTCGATCCCAAACAGGACAAGCTGCAATTTTCGAACGACGTTCACGTCACGAAATCATCTGACCATCATGGCGGAACCCTGTTGCAGGTCGGCTCCGAGACCATCGACCTGCTGGGCGTAAAGCCGTATGAGATGCATCATCACGAATGGGGATAATGCTGGGTCGCTTCAAACGAGCGATACAGCATCATTCGGCGCCGGCGAGGTACGCCGGCGCCGTGTCGTGATCCGCTCCGTGCCGCCTCAGCCCGGACCAGCGCCCTGCGTCGCCGTATACACCGCGTAGAGCGACTGGCTCGCGGCCATGAACAGGCGGTTGCGCTTGGGGCCGCCGAAGCAGACGTTGCCGCACACTTCCGGCAGGCGGATGCGGCCGAGCAGCTTGCCCGCCGGCGACCACACCGTCACACCGCTATAGCCGACGGCGCGCCCGGCGTTGCTGGAGGACCAGACATTGCCGTTGACGTCGCAGCGCAGGCCGTCGGGCCCGCACTTCACGCCGTCGATCACGCAGTCGCTGAACTTCTTCACGTTGGAGAGCTTGTTGTCGGCGCCGACGTCGAACACGAAGATCTCGCCCTTGCCGCCGGGCCCGGTGTCGCCCGGTCCCTTGCCGGTCGAGGCGACGTAGAGCTTCTTGTAGTCCGGTGAGAAGCACAGGCCGTTGGGATCGGGCACCTGGTCCTCGGTGACGACGAGGTCGATGCGACCCGAGGGATCGATGCGATAACAGTTGGTCGGCAGCTCGCGCTTGCCCGGCACGAAGCCGGCCGGCTGTCCGATCCGCGGATTGAGCTTGCCGCCTGCATTGCTCGGGCCGCCCGCCACGTCGGGCTCGCCTTCATAGAGCTGGCCGCCATAGGGCGGGTCGGTGAACCAGTAGCTGCCGTCGGGATGCGCGGCGACGTCGTTCGGCGAGTTCAGGCGTTTGCCCTGATAGGAGTCCGCGAGCACCGTGGCTGTGCCATCGTGCTCGTAGCGCGTCACCCGCCGGGTCAGGTGTTCGCAGGAGAGCTGACGGCCCTGGAAGTCGAACGAGTTGCCGTTGGAATTGTTGGAGGGCGTGCGGAACACGCTGACGCGGCCGTCGTCCTCGGTCCAGCGCATCTGCCGGTTGTTGGGGATGTCGCTCCACAACAGATACCGGCCCTGCGCGCTCCAGGCCGGGCCTTCGGCCCACAACAGTCCGGTGTAGAGGCGCTTGATCGCGGTGTTGGGCTGCGCCAGATCGTCGAAGGACGGATCGACGGTGATGATGTCGGGGTCCGAGAAATAAGTCGTCGGCGCGCCGTTGGGGCCGAAATCGCGCGGCGGGGTGGTGATCGTCGTTGGCGGTGCGGCAGGTCCGGTCTGGGCCAGCGTGGGGCCGGCTACGGTCGCCGCAGCGCCGAGCGCAAGTCCCCGCACGAGTGTTCGTCGTGAAAGCGCAGCATCCTGGTCACGCTGCTCTGGGCGTTTCATCGCGTCCTCCCGGTTATGTTCGGCTGGCCGGTTGATCCGGCCGAGCGGGCGAAGGTTAGTCCGGTCCGCGGCCGGTTGCGAGGGGCAGGTACGCATCCTCCGCGCGATGGCAGGCTTGCGAAGGCTGGAACGCGGCGGCATTGCGGCGAGGCGAGGGCAGGAGCGGCAATTCGTCTCGGTCTCGTCGTTCGGGGCCTGTCGTGGGCTTCGCGCGGTTAGCCGGTGCGGTTTTTAGGACGTGTCAAGCCTTGACCTCACGCGCGATGATGGCAGAACGTTTCCGGGGGTATCAGCCGGAGTTCATTGTGTTAGCCGTTGTTGCACTGGTCATAGCGCTCGCCATCGCGTTCGCCGCCGGCTATTTCACCCGCGATCTCGCCTCCCGCAAACGACGCGCGGAGGCGCGCCGCTGGCGCGAATATACCGAGCCGGGCTGGCTCCGCGCCGCTGAACCTGCCAACACCAACGAGGCCGCCCCCGTCGCGACCGGCGAGCTCGGCCAGATGCTGGACCGTTGGGAAAGCAGGGCCCGCGCCCGCCGCGCGGGATAGCCTGACCGCAACGCGGGTGAGGAGCGATACCCGGGCGACCTTCCCGCATATCGCTCCAGTCTCGCGCTGCCCGGCGACACCCTCATATTTTCAGCTTATAAAATTCGGATTTGCCGTATGATCCGTGCGACGGACCGGTCGTCGCGCCGCACATTGCAGATCTGGCGGCAGGTCAGTCCTCCTGACCATCTTTTGGCGTTGCGGTTGCAGCCGTTTCTCGTCTAGAAACGGCGCATCGAGCCTCCCGGCAACCAACCGTCAACGGTTTTGACCGAGGATTTGAGGGCTCAAAAGGGTCTGGCAATGCTGATTCGCGGCCAAATCGATGGGATTTCGGGGGAGGTGGCTCTGGCCGCCGCCACGATCCCGGCCGCGCTGCTGCCCACCCTCCTGATTGGCGGCCTTCTTCTTACTTGCCCCTGAGGGCCGGCTGGGCGCCATGCGCCTGGGCGCTCAGGGGTTGGTCGAGATCACCGGACACCTCAAGCGCCCAGCAGACTGACGGCGCAAAAAGCTCAAAAGGAATTTTGCAATGGCCCCCGTGAACAAGTCCGATAAGGACCGCGTCATCATTTTCGACACCACGCTGCGCGACGGCGAGCAGTGCCCCGGCGCCACCATGACGTTCGAGGAGAAGATCGAGATCGCCGAGATGCTCGACGACATGGGCGTCGACGTCATCGAGGCCGGTTTCCCGATCACCTCCGAAGGCGACTTCCAGGCCGTCAGCGAGATCGCCCGCCGCTCCAAGAACTCGGTGATCGCCGGCCTGTCGCGTGCCAACCCGAAGGACATCGACCGCTGCGCCGAAGCGGTGAAATTCGCCAGGCGCGGCCGCGTCCACACCGTGATCGCGACCTCGCCGCTGCACATGCGCGTCAAGCTGAACATGACGCCGGAGCAGGTGATGGAGCTCTCGATCGCCAACGTGACCCGCGCCCGCAACCAGATCGACGACGTCGAATGGTCGGCCGAGGACGCCACCCGCAGCGAGATGGACTATCTCTGCCGCATCGTCGAGGCCGTGATCAAGGCCGGCGCGACCACCGTCAATATCCCCGATACCGTCGGCTACACCACGCCCGAGGAATATGCCCGTTTCATGCGCACGCTGATCGAGCGCGTGCCGAACTCCGACAAGGCGGTATTCTCGGTTCATTGCCATAACGACCTCGGGATGGCCGTGGCGAATTCGCTGGCCGGCATTGCCGGCGGCGCGCGGCAGATCGAGTGCACCGTCAACGGCATCGGCGAGCGGGCTGGCAACGCTTCCCTCGAGGAAGTCGTGATGGCCATCAACGTCCGCAACGACGTGTTTCCGTGGTGGAACAAGATCGACACCACGCAGCTGACGCGCGCCTCGAAGGTCGTGTCGGCCGCAACCTCGTTCCCGGTCCAGTACAACAAGGCGATCGTCGGCCGCAACGCCTTCGCCCATGAGAGCGGCATCCATCAGGATGGCGTGCTGAAGGACGCCTCGACCTACGAGATCATGCGGCCCGAGATGGTCGGGTTGAAGCAGTCGTCGCTGGTGCTCGGCAAGCATTCCGGCCGCCACGCCTTCGTGCACAAGCTGGAGGAGATGGGCTACAAGCTCGGCGCCAACCAGCTGGAGGATGCGTTCACGCGGATGAAGGCACTGGCCGACCGCAAGAAGGACATCTACGACGAGGACATCGAGGCGCTGGTCGACGAGGAGATGGCGGCCTCCCACGACCGCATCAAGCTGACCTCGCTGACCGTGATCGCCGGCACCCACGGCCCGCAGCGCGCGACCATGAAGCTCGACGTCGACGGCCAGATCAGGATCGAGGAAGCCGAAGGAAACGGGCCGGTCGACGCGGTCTTCAACTGCATCAAGGCGCTGGTGCCCCATGAGGCAAAGCTCGAGCTGTATCAGGTCCATGCGGTGACCGAAGGCACCGACGCGCAGGCCGAAGTCTCGGTGCGGCTGTCCCATGACGGCCGTTCCATGACGGCACGCGCAGCGGATCCGGATACGCTGGTGGCCTCGGCAAAGGCCTATCTCGGCGCGCTCAACAAGATCGTCATGAAGCGCCAGCGCGATACGGTGACGACGGCAGCGGCGAGCTGACGCTTCATCCTCTCCGGTTCATCGGCAAACGCGGCGCCCTCGGCGCCGCGTTTTTCGTTTGGCACACGATCCCGTTATGCGGGGGTGTATCGCAATAAATATGTTATTAACATGTCATGTTAACATTCCATTAACCGGCAGCGTTGCGCGCCCTTGCTGCTGGAGAATTTGGAATGCCCCTTTCCGCTGGTTCGATCGCCTTCACCGGTTTCAACGGTGACGGCAACGATAATTTGTCCTTTGTCGCCCTGACCGACATCCCGCAGGGCACTGTCATCAATTTCACAGACAGCAACTGGAACGGCTCCGCCTTCGCAACCGGCAGCAACGCCGAAAGCACGATCGCCTGGACCGCGACCGGCGCGATTCCCGCCGGCACCGTCATCGACATCAACAACATCGGCAAGGGCACGTTCGGCACCAGCGCCGGCTCGGCCACTTTCACCAACGCCAACAATACCGGCCTGTCCAACGATAGCGAGGTCGTCTACGCCTATGTCGGCACCTCGACGTCGCCGACCTTCCTCGCCGCGATCTCCAATGTCGGCTATGCGACCTCCGACGGCACGCTGACCGGCACCGGCCTCGTCGCCGGCCAGACCGCGGTCAGCTTCACCGGCGGCCTCGACATCGTCGGCTATAACGGCCCGCGCTCCGGCTTCGCCAGCTTCGCGGACTACCTCGCCGCGATCGGCAACATCGCCAATTGGGCCACCCAGAACGGCAGCGGTGACCAGAGTACGGACGGCACCACGCCCGACGCACCGTTCCCGATTACTGCCTTCACCGTTGCGGCGCCCGCCACGCAGACGATCTCGTTCTCGTCGCCGAGCGTGTCGGTTGCCGAGGGGCAGAGCGGCACCAAGACCATGACTTTCACCATTGCGCGCACCGGCGGCACCACCGGCGTGCTCAGCTTCTCCGGCAGCTTCGCCGCCGGCACCACCGATGCGGCCGATTTCGGCGGCACGCTGCCGGCCTCGACCTTCAGCGGCAGCTTCGCCGACGGTGCGTCCTCGGCGACAATCACCATCACGATCTCAGGCGACACCACCGCGGAGCCCGACGAGAGTTTTACGCTCACGCTCACCAGCGCCAGCAATCCGGGCGCGGCGGTTACGATCGGCACCGCGACGGCGACCGGCACCATCGCCAATGACGACGGCACTCTCGTCTCCGGCAACTCGTCGAACCCGATTACGCTGGCGAACAACGATCATCTGACCGTTCTCGCCGGCGCGACCCTGTCGGGCTCGACCCCGGTCACCTGGATCGGCGGCAGCACCTCGCCCGGCGCGGTGGTCGACAATTCCGGCACCATCACCGGCACCAGCCGCGCGATCGCCACCAGCGGTTCGACCAGCGGCAGCCTCACCATCAACAACAAGGCCGGCGCCACCATCACCGCGACCAAGGACGCGGTGAAGATCTCGAACCTAGTCCCGGGCAAGAGCGGCACCTTCACCGTCAACAACGAGGGCACGATCTCGTCGACCGGGACCGGCAGCAATGCCGGCCAGGCGCTCGATCTCGACGACATCAATTCGAGCGGCGCCAATACCGTCATCAACAACGCGGCAACCGGCGTGATCTCGGCGGCCGATGCCGACGCGATCCGGCCCGGCGCCAACGCCACCATCAACAATTACGGCCAGATCGTCAGCCATAACGCTTCGGCGGCCTCTGATGGCAACGACGCGATCGACTTCCAGTCGGTCAACGCCGGCGGCGTGGTCAACAACTACGCCGGCGGAATCATCGACGGCGCCCGCCACGCCATCACCGGCGACCAGCCGATCACCGTCAACAACGACGGCACGATCACCGGCCGCAGCGGCTCCGGCATCAACATGGACAGCGCGGCTAACACGACGACGGTGTGACCAACCGCGGCACCATCACCGGCACGGCGGTCGGCGGTGCTGACGCCGACGGCGTCGATGTCGACGGTCTGGTCTCGATCGACAATTTCGGGACGATCGCAGCGGTCGGCCTGACCAGCGGCGCCAACGGCCTCAACGAGGCGCTCGCGATCGGCGGCGGCTTCGTCCACAACGAGGTGGGCGGCCTGATCATCAGCGATCAGCGCGCGGTCACCGTGGACGACAGCAATGACGGTAGCGCCTTCGGCGTCATGACCATCATCAACGACGGCACGATCCGCGGCAACAACGGCGAGGCGATCTCGATCGTCGGCGCCTTCGGCGATACCGTTACCAACACGGGCGGCATTTTCGGCAGCGTCGCCACCGACGGCGGCAACGATACGCTCACCAACAGCGGCTCCATCATCGGTGACGTCTCGATGGGCGCGGGCGATGACAGCATCAATCTGGCCGCCGCTTCGATCGTCACCGGCACGATCGACGGCGGCGACGGCGTCGACACGCTGGTGCTGTCGGGCAGTGGCTCCGGTTCGCTCCTTGGCGCGGTCGTCAATGTCGAGAAGCTCGACGTCCAGAGCGGCGTCTGGCGGATCAAGGACGCGTCCGGCTATTCCGACATCCAGGTCGAGAGCGGCGCGGCAGTCGTGCTGGAGGGCTCGGCCAATGGAATGGTGGTTGCCGCGGGGGCCGCGCAGCTGGTGTTCGGTCTGGCCTCGAACTCGGTGATCTCGGGCAATCAATACATCCAGATCGGCGGCTCGGCCGACGGCACGACGATCGAGGCCGGCGGCGACCAGGATATCCTTGGCGGTGGTATCGCGACCAACACCACCGTGGACGGTGGCACCCAGAACGTCTTCGGCGTTGCAATCCAGACCACGGTCGCGAATGGCGGCTTCCAGCACGTTCACAACAATGCTTTCAACACCATCGTCAATGCCGGGGGTGAGCAGAACGTCTACATCGACGGCAGTGCGACCGGATCCACCATCAATGCCGGCGGCATCCAGATCGATTGGGGCTTCACGATCATCACGACGATCAGCGGCGGCGGTCAGTACGTGTTCGGGTCGGCGAGCCTCACGACGATCAATTCGGGCCTGCAGGCCGTGGAGAGCGGCGGCACGGCCTCGGACACGACGATCCATGGCGGCGGGCAGGACGTCTATTTGGGTGGAACCGCGATCAACACCACCATGGATGGCGGCGCCCAGTCGGTCTATGGCGGCACGGTGGTCCAGACCACGATCAGCAATGGCGCCCTCCAGTATCTCCACGGCAACGCGTCGATCACGACGGTCAACGCCGGCGGCCAGCAGAGCGTCTACGCCGACGGCACGGCGACCGGCACCACGATCAATGCCGGCGGAGTCCAGGTCGATTGGGGCGCCGCCAACGCCACCATCGTCAACGGCGGCGTGCAATATGTGTATGGCAGCGCAACCGGCACGACGGTCCTGTCCGGCACGCAGCACGTGCAGGCCGGCGGCAGCGCTGATGACACCACGATCGGCTCGGGCGCGCTTGCCTTCGTCCATGCGGGCGGCACGATCGACGACGTGATCTTCGCCGGTCCCAATGCCTCGCTGGTGCTGGCCCAGGCGTCGGCCTTCACGGGAACGATCTCCGGCTGGCAGGACCATGACAGTCTCGATCTCGGCGACATCCTGTTCAGCGACAGCCTGACCTCGATGGCCTATGCGCAGAACAACGACAACACCGGCGGCACGCTGACGGTCTCCGACGGCACCCACGTCGCGACGCTGCACTTGCTCGGTCAGTACAGCGCCGCCGACTTCGCGATCTCCTCGGACGGGCACGGCGGCACTCTGATCACCGATCCGGCGGTCGCGCAGCAGGCCCAGCTCGCGCCTGCGCTGCACGGCTGAGGTTGCGCGAGGCGGCAACGGCGATGGCAGGGTTTCCCTGCCATCGCCCTGCGCGAGGCAGTCCGGCAGATTTCGCCTCCGGATACCGCATTTTTGCAAGCCGCCCCCTGCTAAGGGGCAATGGCGCCTGTGCCCGCTTCCCTATAATCCTGCCTTCAAGTCTTGAATCTAGGGCTTGGGGGCGACGGTTCGTGCCCCACCAAAAAACGTGCGGGAGGAAGCATGCGGAAACTCATTTGGGCTGCGGCATCGGTTGCGGTCTTGACCGGGGCGTTGGCCCTGACCGGGCCAGCATCGGCCCAATCGCCGATCATCATCAAGTTCAGTCACGTCGTCGCCACCGACACGCCGAAGGGCAAGGCGTCGGAGAAGTTCAAGGAGCTTGCCGAGAAGTACACCGGCGGCAAGGTCAAGATCGAAGTCTACCCGAACTCGACGCTCTACAAGGACAAGGAAGAGCTCGAGGCGCTCCAGCTCGGCAGTGTGCAGATGCTGGCGCCGTCCAACTCGAAGTTCGGCCCGCTCGGCATCCGCGAATTCGAGGTGTTCGATCTGCCTTACATCCTTCCGGACCTGAAGACGCTGCGGAAGGTGACGGAAGGCCCGCTCGGCCTCCGGCTGCTCAAGCTGCTGGACTCCAAGGGCATCACCGGCCTTGCCTATTGGGACAACGGCTTCAAGCAGATGAGCGCGAACAAGAAGCTGGTCACGCCCGCCGACTACCAGGGCGTCAAGTTCCGCATCCAGTCCTCGCGCGTGCTGCAGGCCCAGTTCAAGTCGCTCGGCTCGCTGCCGCAGGTGATGGCGTTCTCGGAAGTCTATCAGGCGCTGCAGACCGGCGTCGTCGACGGCCAGGAGAACACCTGGTCGAACATCTATACGCAGAAGATGCACGAGGTGCAGAAGTACATCACCGAGACCAATCACGGCTACATCGGCTACGTCGTGATCGTGAACAAGAAGTTCTGGGACGATCTGCCAGCCGACATCCGCGACCAGCTGTCGAAGGCGATGAAGGAGGCGACCGACTTCAACAACGCGCAGTCGCAGAAGGAGAACGACGACGCGCTGGCCGAGATCAAGAAGAGCGGCAAGAGCGAGATCATCAAGCTCACGCCGCAGCAGGACGAGGCGATGCGCAAGGCGATGGAGCCGGTCTACAAGGACGCCGCAGGCCGCGTCGGCCAGCCGCTGATCGACGAGTTCCTCAAGGAATCGAAGAGCACGACGAACTGATCCGGATCGACCATCAATGAAGGGGCTTCCGTGCAGCCTGCGCGGAGGCCCTTTTTGTTGCAAATCATTTCAGTCTGCATCTGAATGGACATTCAGGGGAGTTACATCTTCGTAAGAACGCTCTCTCTGTCCAAGTTGTAAGTTGCGCGTCAGCCGTCCGGCGCTCATCCTCACCGGCATCCTTCCAGAGGAGGTCCGTATGAGGAAGTTCACCATCGCCGCCATCGCCGTGCTCAGCATCGCCGGCTCGGGCGCGGTCTATGCCCAATTTCATCGCCCGTGGATGGAGCACTTCCGCCACGTCCGCATGAACCCGGAGGACCGTGCCGCCTTCGTCGACGCGCGGATCGCCGCCGTCCATGCCGGGCTGAAGCTCAACGCCGACCAGGAGAAGCTGTGGCCGCCGGTCGAGGCTGCCGTGCGCGACTTCGCCAAGCTGCGCATCGACCGCGCCAACGCGCGGATGAATGCCGGCCCGGGTGACGCCGGCAAGAACGCCGACAAGCCCGAGGATCCGGTCGCCCGCCTGCGCCAGCGCGCCGAGGACATGGGCGCGACCTCCGCCGCCCTGAAGAAGATCGCCGATGCCGCCGATCCGCTCTACAAGACGCTCGACGAGGGCCAGAAGCGGCGCCTTGCCGTGCTGACCCGCCACCGTGGCCCGTTCGGCGGCGGTGGGGACGGCCCGTCCCGACACTTCATGGAACGGGGCATGGACCGCATGATGGAGCGCGGCATGGACCGCTTCCACGGCGACCGTTTCGACCGTGACGGCGGCCCGGAACGGGATCGCGAGGGCCGGCTCTGAGCCACCCCGTATTTCCCGAGGAATTAGCCCGGGGATTGGCCTTGGCGAAGCCGCTGGAATCCAGCGGCTTTTAGCATTTTCGGGCCTGTGGAAGAACCTTGGAAAACATGCGCCACATCGCTTGCCATACCCGGATCGCTTTGCTAAACGACCGGCCTCGCAAGGCATTGACCGCCTTTCGGGCGCATAGCTCAGTTGGTAGAGCAGCTGACTCTTAATCAGCGGGTCCCAGGTTCGAGCCCTGGTGCGCCCACCATATAAATCAAGCACTTAGCATCTGGCTTGGTATCGTAGGCGACCTCGTTTTACAGGTCGTTTTACAGTTTTGTTCTCGCTTCGAGCTTGAGTACCGCAGCTTCTGCAAGCTGAATGTCGCGACCAAGATAGTGCGCGTCCAGAATGGCCTCGACGTCCTTTAACGAGTGGCCGGTCACAGCCGCGATCTGCGGTACGCTCGCGCCAGCGATCGCCAGCCGAACCACTGCGGTGCCCCTCAAATCGTGAAACGTCAGGTCGCCAATGCCCGCCCGTTCGCAGGCCTTTGCCCACGATGTTCGAAAGCCGTCGGAAGTCCAGGGCCGGCCGAGCGTGTTCGTCAGGATAAGAGGTCCCCGACGCTGCGTGGTGTCGAGCAGAGCTCTCAAGGGAGTGCCGGCAGGCATCACTACGCGGCGCCCGCCTTTCGACTGGCGGAGACGAATATGAGGGCTCTCGTAGGCTGACCAAGGTAAGCGCAAAAGGTCGCCTTGTCGTTGACCGCTCCATAAAGCCAAGATCAGCGCCAACCTGATCTCTTCAGATGCAACTGATAGAACTGCGGCAATGTCCTGCTCGGTCCAGATCTTGTCTCGGCGGTCTGCGACGTAGAGCCGACCACCACGCTCGCAAGGATTGCTGGTGATAATGCCGCGATCTTTCGCGAAGGACAGAATGCGCGCCAACACCGTCCAGGCGAGATCAGCCTTGCGCGGCGTGTTGGCGAATTTGTCGCGCCAGCCTTTGAAGTCGCCGCGAATTCTGCGATCGGCGAGAGCGGCGATCGGCAGGTCAGCGAATTCATCCTCAATGAGCTTGATGTACCTCAAATAGTCACGGCGGGTGGACGCTGCGATCTTGGTGAATTCCGGTGCCGCCTTGTATCGCGCGATGACTGACATGAAGGTGCCGGCCCGAGGCTGCCGTAAGTTCGAATGCGCCTCCTGGTATTGCTGGACGAAATCAGGGGTGCCTGGTTCTGCCTTGATCTGGGGGCCGCCGCGATAGGCGTAATAGTACGTCTTTGGTTCGCCGCTTGAGAGCGTCACCTTTACTTTATGAATCCCTTTGAGATTGACGCGCACGCTTTGCTCTCCACTCGTCCAGCGCGGATGTCGCAACGTCCGGAGTTTGAGTGATGGGTAATCCGCTCAGCGAGTCTAACGCGAGATCGATCGCTTTCAAGTCCCATCGCGACGTGCCAGAAAGAGCAGAGGGTAGTCTTCCGATTTTTACCCAGTTCGAGAAGGTGCTGACTGACAAACCACAGTATGAGGCAGCTTGGTCACGCGACACCAGGCGCTGGCCAATACCGCCCCGAACAGAATCCATCGGAATTATCCAGTCGTGACAGCACCACGCCGAGGTAATTGGAAGATCGCACTTTCGCTGGCTGGCGCAACTGCAAGCACCGGCACGGAGATCAAGCTGCAGCCTTGTGGGAATGCGATCACGCAAGAAGAATCAAGCCAGATCAGGCGGCTCACATTGTCTTGAGATGCGACGAAATCCGTCGAGCGCCGAAGATGGCGATCCTGGATCGGCTCACTCTCCCCGCCGCTGTCTCACTGATTCTGATTTGGGTGCGCGTGCGGCTGTCGCCGCATCGGGCTCTCGTGAACCGAGCGCGTTGCGTCTCGGCCATTCGGCTTCGATCCCTCACGCAAGCAGATATAATGTGTCGCTCGCCGGAGGCACTCGCACGAAGGGCTGCCGCTGCGCGGCACCGCTATCACTGCCCGTCGCGCGGGTGCCTTGGTAACCGGTCTCGCGACTGCACTCGGTCCCGGGTCCCGCCGCGTACCGCGTCGGCGCTATGCTGACCCTCCTGCGGGTGCCTCTTTTGATTTGCTCACTCTTGCTCTTGTTTTCGATCTCTTGTTTTGGCCTGCGCTGACTTGCTCAACGTTCTAACGCTTGAGACCTAATGGGCGCTGCCCCTCGCGCGCGCCAGGGTAAAGCGCCGGCTGGCGCTGGCGCCGACCCGAGCGGTCTCCCCGGTCTTCCGTGCTTTCAAAAGGTCTTCAATTTCTCGAACAGCTCACATGCGCTCGTGCAGACCCGCTTCTATCGAGCGGCCCTTGCGGGCGGGCGATCCCCCTCCGCTCGGGTCGCCCTGGCGCTTGCTACCCCCGGTCTCGCCGACGGGCAGGGGTGCAGGCGCGGAGTGCGCGCTGCACCCATGGAAGCAAAGGGAAGAATGATCATGTCGGCCAAATCAGTTGAAATCATTCCCGCGAACGGGACGGAGGTTTTCATTCCGCTCAACAAGCTCAAGAAGTCCCCGAACAATGCGCGCAAGACGCCGCACAGCGAGGCGGCGATCGAGGGTTATGCGGCGAGTATTGCCGCCAAGGGCATCCTGCAAAATCTGGTGGTTGAGCCCGAGTTGGACGGAGCGGGAACCGCCACGGGGTTCTATCTCGTGACCATCGGCGAGGGCAGGCGGCTTGCACAGCTGCTGCGGGTGAAGCGGAAGGAGATCAAGAAGACTGAGCCGATGCGCTGCATTATCGACACCGCCAACGATCCCCACGAAATCAGCCTGGACGAGAACGTCACCCGCGAAAACATGCATCCCGCCGACCAGTTCGAGGCGTTCCGGAAGCTCGCGGACGAGCGGGGTTTCGGCGCGGAGGAGATCGCCGCCCGCTTTGGCGTGACGCCGCATGTGGTGCGGCAACGCCTCCGGTTGGGTGCGGTTTCCCCCAAATTGGTGCAGCTGTATCGCGATGGCAATCTGACCCTTGACCAGTTGATGGCTTTTGCCATCACTGACGATCAGGCTCGGCAAGAAGGCGTTTATGAGCGTCTGTCCTACGACCGTGATGCCAGCACGATCCGGCGTCTGCTCACCGAAACCCATGTCGCTGCAACCGATCGCCGCGCGCGGTTTGTCGGGCTCGAGGCCTATATCGGGGCAGGCGGTACGATCCTGCGCGACCTCTTTACCGAGGATCGCAGCGGCTATCTGGAAGACGTGGCGCTGCTCGATCTCTTGGTGACAGCACGGCTTGGCCGGGAGGCGGACGCCTTACGGGCAGCCGAGGGATGGAAGTGGACGGAGCCCCATCTCGACTTCCCGCACGCCCACGGCATGCGCCGTGCCTACCCGCATCCGGTCGACCTTTCCGCGGACGATCAGATCGCCCTTCAAGCCGTTCAATCCGAGTTCGATCGGCTGACCGAAGCGCATCAAACGGCTGAGGAACTGCCTGATGAGGTGGACGCGCGGTTCGGCGAGTTGGAGAACCAAATCGAGCAGTTTGAGGCGAAACGGCAGGCGTACGATCCCGGTGACGTCGCGCGCGGCGGCGCGTTCGTGATCCTCAATCACGACGGCACCATCAGGATCGAACGCGGGTTTATCCGCCCCGAGGATGAGAACCCTCATGCCGAAACCGAGCAGGAAGGCGACGCCCAGGCACCGGACGAGGAGGGTGAAGGAGGCGATCAAACCACGCGCGATGAGGGAGAAAACGAGGAGGAAGAGGAGGAACGGAGGCTGTCTGACACGCTCGTTCGCGACCTCTCCGCGCATCGCACCTTGGGGCTGCGCCTCAATCTGAGTGAGCAGCCAGACGTCGCCATCGTGGCGGCCACCCATGCGCTCGCCGCGCAAATCTTCTATGTCGGGGCCAATGCCCATGTGGTTGGCATTCAACCCGTGAAGACGGATTTGGCCACGCATGCGGTCGGAATCGAGGACGCTCCGGCCGGCAAAGCTTGGTCGGATCGCCATGCCAATTGGGCGAGGCAAATGCCGCGCGACGCGGCTCAGCTGTGGGAATTCGTGGTCGAACTCGATCACGACAGCCGCATGGCGCTGTTCGCCCATTGCACGGCGTTGACGGTCAATGCGGTCAAATTGCCATTTGACCTCAGGCCGCGCGCATTGGCGGCGGCCAGCCGTTTGGCCGGGGCCATCGCCCTCGACATGACCGGATACTGGCGACCGACGGTGCAAAGCTATCTCGGCCGGGTCACCAAGGCGCGCATCCTTGAGGCCGTCCGCGAAGGCGTCAGCGAGGAGGCCGCCGAACGTATCTCGGGGATGAAAAAGGCCGAGATGGCAGCTGCCGCCGAGGAGCTGTTGGCGGCAACCGGCTGGTTGCCGTTGTTGCTGCGCACGGCCAAGACGAAGGAGCAGGCCGATGCGCCAGACGGGGCGCAAGGGCATGATTTCTGCTCGGAAGCTGCCGAGTAAGAGGTAAGCCGGGGTCGCAAGGAACAGCCCCGGCGCAACAAATTTCGGCCGCGCACCTTACGGTGCGCGGCCGGTTCAGCTGAAGCGAAGCTGGCGATGACTCACACTAGCCCTCTCCAAATGCGGGCCATAAACCGTTCAATCTGCGCGGGCCGGCGGCGGCTTGTGAGGCTATGCCGCACCTCCCTTTCGTCGCGGCGAGGCTATCAGGTTGGGGCATTGATCGTGCCTAGACCTCGCGTATTCAAAGCGCAATCGGGCGAATAGTCCCGGCCGGCGCCGTCGTTTCCTGATGCAAGAATGCAATCGAGCTTGCTTGGTTTGTCCCGTGTGTCGTGCTGGCGATTGATCCGCAGACGTCGGTGTTTTTCTGATCGATCCCGCCGTTTTCCAATGCTGTGATGGGCGGTGGCAGCTATGGTCATCGCCGTCAGTTCGGTCATGGGCTCGCGTCCAACGCACCCTCGAATGGCTGATCAGGCCCGAGGGACGGCAAGAGCCTCGATCGCCTTCCCGCAACAGCTCACGCCTGCTTTTTTCCCCTGCCGCCAAGCGGCGGCATTCCTCGCGGAAGACAAAAAAGCAGGCTTTCGCCGTCCTCCGCTGCGCTGCGGGCCTGAAGGCTGCGGGCCGATCGCTCCCCGGGCCAAGGATCGCCATCGAGGCTGCGATGGGCGCGGCCCGAGCAACAGACAGACGGAGATGACCATGGCGACCATCGGCACTTTTACTGCTTCGGACAACGGCTACACCGGCTCGATCAAGACGCTGACGCTGAACATCAAGGCCAAGTTCGCTGCCTCCGAGAAGGACAACGACAAGGCTCCCGACTACCGGATTTTTGCAGGAGCGACCGAATTCGGCGCCGCCTGGAAGAAGACGGTTCGCGACAGCGACCGCGAATATCTCTCGGTCAAACTCGACGATCCGAGTTTCCCGGCTCCGATCTACGCCTCGCTGGTCAAGGTCGAAGGCGAGGCGGATTTCACCCTGATCTGGTCGCGCCGCAGCGGCGACTGATCGTCCGGAATCGTGAGCCCCGCCTCCTCGGAGGCGGGGCTTTTTGTTTTTCCTGCGGCGCTTTTTAAGGGGAAGGAGAAGAGCATTTCTGCCTCCAAAGGTGTCATTCGGCCTGCAATATTGACCCCCTAAGCCGGGGGATCGGCGTCCAAAATTGACCCCCTATAGGTTGGTCTGTTGCGCTGCCTGCTTTGGAATGAAGCAGGTGGTCGAGGATGCTGATCGTGGAGACGATTGCGCGGATTCGGCGCGAGCACTTCATCAAGGGCAAGACGATCAAGGAGATTGCCCGTGACCTGAAGGTGTCGCGGAACACGGTCCGGAAGGTGCTGAGGTCAGGAGAGACCTCCTTCGAGTACGAGCGGCAAGTGCAGCCGCGGCCAAAGCTGGGACGATGGGCAGTAGAGCTCGACGGACTGCTGGCGGCGAACGCGGCCAAACCGGCTCGTGAACAGCTGACGTTAATCCGGATCTTCGAAGAGCTGCGCAGCCGTGGCTATGACGGCGGCTACGATGCGGTGCGGCGTTACGCCAGGCGGTGGAGCAAGGAACGCGGGCAATCGACCGCGGCTGCTTATGTCCCGCTAAGCTTTGCCCCAGGCGAAGCCTACCAGTTCGACTGGAGCCACGAGGTGGTCTTGCTGAGCGGCACCACGGTGATGGTGAAGGCCGCCCATGTCCGGCTCTGTCACAGCCGCATGCTGTTCGTGCGGGCCTATCCGCGGGAGACGCAGGAGATGGTGTTCGACGCCCACGACCGGGCGTTCGCCCTGTTCAAAGGCACCTGCACCCGCGGCATCTACGACAACATGAAGACCGCCGTAGAGACGATCTTCGTCGGTAAAGGGCGTCTCTACAATCGCCGCTTCCTGCAGATGTGCAGCCACTATCTGGTCGATCCGGTCGCCTGCACGCCAGCGTCGGGCTGGGAGAAGGGGCAGGTCGAGAACCAGGTCGGGCTGGTCAGGGAACGCTTCTTCACGCCGCGGCTGCGGTTCAAAAACCTCGACGAGTTAAACGCCTGGCTGCTCGACAAATGCATCGCCTACGCCAAGGTTCATCGCCATCCGGAGCTGGTCGATCAGACGATCTGGGAAGTGTTCGAAGCCGAACGCCCCAAACTCGTTCCCTATGCCGGCCGCTTCGACGGCTTCCATGCGGTGACGGCATCGGTCTCGAAGACCTGCCTGGTGCGCTTCGACAACAACAAGTACTCGGTCGCAGCCAGCGCAGTCGGACGACCGGTCGAGGTTCAAGCCTATGCCGATCGCATCGTGATCCGTCAGGATGGACGCATCGTTGCCGAGCACCCGCGATCCTTTGGCCGCGGCGATACCGTCTACGACCCCTGGCATTATGTGCCGGTGCTCGCCCGCAAACCCGGCGCCTTGCGCAACGGTGCTCCCTTCAAAGACTGGGTGCTGCCAGCCGCGATCGAGCGGATCCGGCGCAAGCTTGCCAGCACCGACGACGGCAATCGGCAGATGGTCGACATCCTCAACGCGGTGCTGACTGACGGTCTGCCCGCGGTGGAAGCGGCCTGTGCCGAAGCGCTCAGTCACAGCGTCCATTCGGCCGATGTCGTTCTCAATATCCTGGCCCGTCAACGTGAACCCGCCCCACCGGCCAACATCATGACGCCGGCCGCACTGACGCTCCGTCATGCACCGATCGCCGATTGTGCCCGCTACGACAACCTCCGGAGGACCATCTGATGGAACGAACCCAAATCTTCGACCTCATGGGCGAACTCAAGCTCTACGGCATGAAGGCTGCCTTCGACGAGATCATGGCAACTGCCGTCAAGCGCCAGCACGAACCTCAGCGCATTGTCGGCGACCTGCTCAACGCCGAGATCAACGAGAAGCAAGCCAGGTCGATCAAATACCAGCTCACCATTGCCAAGCTTCCGCTTGCCAAGGACATCGCCGACTTCCAGTTCGACGGCACGCCGATCAATCAGACTCTCGTCAATGATCTTGCTGGCGGCGGCTTCATCGCCCAACAACGCAACGTCGTGCTGGTTGGCGGCACCGGCACAGGCAAAACCCACCTGGCCATTGCCATCGCCAGAAGCTGCATCCGATCCGGTGCCCGCGGCCGCTTCTTCAACGTAGTCGACCTCGTCAATCGCCTCGAGACCGAGACCCGCAACGGACGGCAAGGACGGCTCGCCGAGCATCTGACCCGGATGGACTTCATTGTGCTGGATGAACTCGGCTATTTGCCCTTCGCCCAGTCCGGTGGCCAGCTTCTCTTCCACCTCGTCAGCCGGCTCTATGAGCGCGCCTCCGTCATCGTGACCACCAATCTCGCCTTCGGCGAATGGCCGAGCGTGTTCGGCGACGCCAAAATGACCACCGCGCTGCTCGATCGGTTGACCCATCACTGTGACATCGTCGAGACCGGCAATGACAGCTGGCGCTTCAAAAGCCGCGACGACGATCACGCCACCCGCGCTCGTCTCGTCTCCGCTATCCCGGCCAGCTCCAACGAGCCGAGCGCTACCGTCAAACCGCGGCGCACGAAGGGGTCACAATTGGACGCCGATGAGGGGTCAAATTTACAGGCCGATTGACAAGTTGTGCTGCAAGAACCTCAAATCAATCGCATCCTAGCAGAGGCGGAAACAATGCTCGCTCGCTATGTCACTGCCGATGGACTTGCGTTCAATATATTGGCGCATCTCGCAACCTGCAGACGACCTTAGGTGGCGAAAGACACTGCTTCGGCACCGGGAAGTGATGCGAACCGCGCCGGCGACTGGGCCGACATCCAGTAGGACACGCTCTGCGCTGCCTTCGATGCAGTGTTGGAATCCGCGTGCGTAACATGTAGCACGGGCTAGTGATGTCCTCGCTGACCTACGCGCCGCGAAATTGTCAGTGATTGCTAAGATGTTGGCGTGCGACGACCAGCGCAGGTTCAACCAATATATAAGATCGATGTTCAATCTCGCACAAACTTCGCAGCGTTGACGTCGCCGCCGCGCGAGCGCCGCAGCATCGCCATCGCGCTGTCGCGCGATTCAAACAGCGCCTTACGCACAATCGTCTCAGCTTTCGGCCCATTGCGCGCCGCGATAGCCTTGGCCGCCGCGGCCCAGTTGGCGGATAGCATTTCTCTATGGAAAGATTGGGTTAGAATGAACGGGAAAAAATGGCAACGGGACATCCGATGAAGGACTACGAGGTACGGTCGAGAAGCTGCGGACGGATGCGGCGGAATGCGCCTTGATCCACGATCTAGCTACCGATAAAGCCAAGCGGGATCTTTTTGACCGCCTTGCGGGGCATCTGAGACTCACCCTAAGCAATCGGAACAAAACTCTTTTCCAAGATCTGAGTCTAAAGATGCGAAATTCTGCGCGAGATTTGCCAACGAGCGGTTATGCGATTGTGGTCGACGGTTGTGTGAAGACGGAGTTCGAGACGGAGGATGGCGTCGAAAGCGGCGCGCGGGATCTGAAGCGACGATTTCCCATGTTGCAGATCAGAGTTTACGACGCGCACGCTCGCGCGGACCACGAGATCGACGCTTTCTGAGATCGCTGGGCGCGCGGACCTTACGGTCGTTCAAGATCGCGGTCGGCGCATCAGTTTGCGCTTTCGTTCGGATCGCTCGGCGGATATATCGCTCCGCCGGAGGGCATGACTAATGGTTCGAGAACAAAAGAGTGTGGCGGGGACGAACGCGCAGCGATCGCATGGCAGCCAAGTAAGTTCCGGGGACCTCCAAGCCCGCATTGCCGCACTAAGATCCCTGCCGCGCGAGAAGCTTGCGGACGCGGTGTTCATGCTCTGGATGGAAACGCAGCGGCAAAGTAAGTTGATCCGTCGCGCTGCCACGGAACGCGTTGAAGGGGATACTGGTCCTGAACCGATACCGAGTGCGGATTTGGCAACCTATCTTGCGGACGAGGCGGTCTCGTCCCTGCGCCATCACGAAGTGGATCTTCCCAGTCTCGCCGACGTTTTGATCCAACGTTCCCGCGAGGTTCGCTTCACGGTCGACCGAGCCGGGGCCGTCACACTGCTTGCCGCGATGATCCAGGAACAGCGGCTAGAGGGCATCCTGGAAGGCCTAAGGCTGGCCGGCTTGCTCAGTGAGCCTTTCAAGGATCGGCATGCGGGGATCACTTTGTAGGGTCAGAGGCGAGGCGTCGATCACTGCACGCCTGCGGGCATGAACTATATCCTCTCGGAGTTGCGCCGGCATGGTGTGCCGGTCGACGTCGCGCATGCCTACTTCGCGGTGGAGATGCCGCGGCAGTGACTGCGCGAACAGCGCATGCTGGGCTGCTCCACCTCGGCGATCTGCGCCAGCTCCTTCTGTGCTGAGGTTCGCGCGCCTTCTTGCCAGCTTCGGTCCGAAAGAGCGGTGCCGCTCCTCTGACTCGACTCCGACCCTTTGAGGCTCCGTGATCATCAAGTAGTGACGCTCTCTGCCTAGGACTAATTCCGACAAGGGTGAAATTCATTGCTCGGTCAATAGAAGTTCGAGGATACTTTTGTCGGAATGAATTACTTGGCAAATCAGGCGCCTCTTAATCAGCGGCTCTGTCGGAGCATCTCCAACCGATGAGTAGGCCACGATTACGCTCACCATCACCCAACTCGGTCTAGCGCCATCGAACGGATTTGCGGTGCGCGAACTTGCGCACGAACGAAAAGTGCACGTATCTGGTGCGGCGATCCAGTTCGGCCCAAAAAAGGCGAGCTAGGTGGTTGATTTGCTTGGTGGGCCCGGCAGGACTCGAACCTGCAACCAGACCGTTGGTGGGTCTGACCTGACCTCGCATAGGGCAGGGCTCTTCTTCAGCGGTTCGGCCAAAAGGCACTTTTCTGCGCGAAATGCACCTCAGTTCGCTTCTCGCCTCTCTAACCCATTGAAATCGCGCAAAATGCGAACGCCCTCCGAGCGCACCATAAACCCAAGCGGCGATACGTCGTCGCAATGGGTTTCAGACTGGGCAAGCCTCCAGCTCGGGAAGTCCTTTGCTACCACAACGCTCGAGACGCACCCCGCAATCCGTCTGAGCGCGATCGCGAGAAAAGGACTGGATGCTAAGCGACATGTCCGCTTATCGAGCGACAGGAGACCGCCGCCTCTTGGTCGGACACCGTCAGCTTTTGACTCCAAGCCGACTAATTGCAGGAGTGGTTAGCTTCATGTGACATGGCCGCTGTTGCAGATCCCCAGGAGCCGTATTCGCAGCGGTTCAGCTCCGCCTGGATGCGATGCAAGCGCCCCGCTTGGGCGATTAGCGCTATGGGTGGGTTAGCAGGCCCTCAAACTGCGACAGTTGAACTGTCTCAAAAATCTCGCGCACCAGGAGAGCCTCTCTACCGACGCGCCTGCAATTGGTTCAGAAACAGAACTACCTGGCTGCCCCTCGTGATGATAAAGTTCTCGCATGAAAGGCTATGGATCATTTTGCCCCGTAGCTAAAGCTGCGGAAATTCTCACGGAGCGATGGACTCCGCTCGTGCTACGCGAGCTATTGCTAGGTTCTCACCACTTCAACCAGCTTCGCCGTGGCGTCCCCCAGATGTCGCCGACCCTCCTCTCCAAGCGCCTGCAATCGCTAGAAGAAGCAGGGCTAGTCTCACGCCGATCAGGCGATAATGGGCATTGGGAGTACCATCCGACTCAGGCGGCCATGGAAGCCTGGCCAATCATCGATGCAATGGGCTATTGGGGCCACAAATGGGCGCGCAGCCAGCTCACGCCCGATGAACTCCACGCGGGCCGGCTCATGTGGAATATGCGCCGCTCGTTCGATCTGAAGTACATTCCATCCGACTTTGTGCTGTACATCGAGATTGCGGACGCCCGGCAGAAGCGCTGGTGGTTTGTTGTGAAGAGGAAGGAAGCCGATCTCTGCTGGAATGATCCCGGCTTCGAGGTCGATATCAGCCTCTATGCGAGCATGGTGACGCTTGTACAGGTTTTCATAGGCGACCAGCCGCTGCTACGGGCGTATGAGCTCGGCAAGATTGAGATCGACGGTCCTAACCATCTTGTGAAGAGCATGCCGGCTTGGTTCCCGCGCAGCAAATATGCCGTGAGGCGCCTGCGGGCCGCAGATCAAGTCTTAGCCAGCTGAGAACACCATCTCCAGTCCACTTTTTGGACTAGCGCTTCCCCCAGCAGTAGCTGCGAATACGCTCACGCGCTGAGTATCTCAGCTAATGGAGGCAAAGATGACTCGCATATCACTCGCTTCATTCGCGCTTATTCTGATCGTCAGCCATGCCAATCAAGGATTGGCAGATCCGCTCGCGGATAAGCTGACGTCGATGAACGCCCAATGGGATGCTGCCATTAACAACGCGGACTTCGATGCTCTATTACCATTGTATACCGATGACGGCAGATTGTTGCCGCCTGGCGCGCAGCCCGTCACTGGCCCTCTCGCAATCCGTGATTTCTTTGCTGGGCGGGGAAGAAGCGTCAGAGATCATAAGCTTGAGCTTGTGGACGTGCTACCCATCGGGAACTATGCCTATACCACGTCCCATTTCACGGCCACGTTAGTGGTGAATGAGAAGGCGGCGCCAGTTTCCGGCAGCACTGTGAGACTGCTTGAACGCCAACCCGACGGGCAGTGGAAGATAAAATCTCATATCTTTGTTAAAGAATGAATTCGCGTCTGCCACAGACAGTCGGCACCCACAAACCTGACTGCGACGGGTAGCAGGTGATAAATGATGGTCATGCGCCCTATTGGCCCGTAGCCGTCCTTCTGTCGGGCAACTGTGATGTCTGCTCCAAGGGGTAGACCGGACTAGGCACAGCGGGTTGTTTCAAGACCGCTTATGACCCTGGCCGTGTAAAAACGCGAAGATCAAAACATGGCAAGAATTACATTCTTCAGCTCGTTCTCTAAGTTGAACGCGCTTGCGAGTTTGACCGCTAAGACGGTCTTGAACGAATACCTTGTTCTATCGCCGCCAAACGTCCTGGCGTTTTCACACAACCAAGACCCGAAGGCGACCTTAAACTCGTAACCAGCGAGAGGCTGATCGCAGCTTAGCAGAGTCCTTGGTGGGACTTAGCACAAGCGGCACGCTCCCCAGGATCCGCAGCAACCCGCGCAACCACCGAACCCCCAGCCACCATACCCCCAGTCATCGAACCCGATGTCGTCATAGAACCCGATGCTGAACCCGCAGCCGCCGCAACCGCAACCACGGAAGCCACGGCAACCACGGAAGCCACCGCAACCACGAACGCCAACAAACCCACCACCACCGCAACCTCGGCCGCCGCCGCACCCGCCGCCACCATGGCCGCACCCGCAACCACCGCACCCCCGCGCTAGCTGCACGCCGCTGCCAAAGTTTTCTCTATCGAAAAGATGGAACGTGGCCAGACTGACGTCGGCCATTTCCTCTTCGCCAAGAAAGAAGCGCTGATTTGGCGAGGTATTGGATTGCGGGATATCGGCAGCGGGTTCAAGGGCGTGCGACAAGCAATGGCAGCACGTCTACGCCGCCTGCCATGAGGGGATTCGACGGCTCGAAATGCTCCCGCAATTCTCGCTTCCGGACGAGTGAGCGCGCATCGAGAAACGCATCCTTCAGGCTGGCCGCTTTCCGGAGCGCGACATTGAAAAAAGCGTCGCCGAAATAGGTCCACTTGGCCTTGTCCTGACAGCCGAACGACGGATGGTTGGCATCGGCCGCGGTGATGACCAGCACGTCGGGATTCGCCAGACGCGGGATAAAAACCCCCGAATAACAAGCCGAGATGACCACCACCTTGTGCCGCACACCTGTTTTCGCGAGCATGTCGCCGAGACGAGATGGCGTGAGCGTTTCTGTGAGCCGCCCCGCCTTGATTGCAAGGCCGTCAGGAGAGCCATGCGAGGTGAGAATCAAAAAGAGAACATCCTTCTCGGTATCCAAGCGGTTGGCTGCCGCCTGCAACGACCTGGTCAGAGCTTCGATCGTTGCATTTCCGCCTTTCTTGGAATTGTACTCCACGTTGATCGGGCCAGTCTCGAAACGGCCGGCTACGACCTGAGCTGCGCCGGTCGCCTCGGATCTAAACACGCCTTGATCGCCGAACAGGCCAAAGGACACCACGCCAACCTTTCCGGCGTCCTCAACAGCATGTACCGGCGAAACCAACGGCCAGATGGTCAGAAAAAAAGCGACGAGCGGCGCGACGTGCCGCCTGATCGAGGACCTGGAGGTCATGGCGAACCTCGATTCGAGATCGCCGCCACAGAACTGCGGCTCAACGCAAAATAGCCGAAAGCCAGTGAATTTTCATCCTTCGAAACGGCACGGGTATTGGTCCGGATATGGCCCGTCCGAGACATCCAACTGCACCGAGTGATGTCCGCATTCAGGGATATCCCGGAAGGCATGTGTTCATGTGGGCCGCCGAAGCGGAACCGGAAATTGCGTGGGGCGAGCGCGCGCTGCGGCTGTCTCCGTTCGATTCCTGGTCGTTCGCGGCGTTTGGCTCGCAGGCGCTCGGACACTTTCTTTTGGAGCGACCGGATGAGGCGGCAAAGGCGGCTTACCGGGCGGTGCAGTCCAATCCAGGGCACAGCATCAACTATGTCATCCTGATCGGGCCCCTGGTCACGCTCCGCCGGTTCGACGAGGCGAAGGCAGCCGCTGCGCGCGTAATTGAATTGCAGCCCAATTTTAGGATCAGTCAGCAGTTTGGCGATGTTGACTGCGCGCCGGCGCTCGCCACGAAGCTCGGCGCGGCATTGCAGACGGCCGGATTACCCGAGTAGTTAGCCAACCTTACATACTCGAGCATGTCTGCAGTTGGCCCATCGCTTCAGTTGGCGTAGTGCCACGCAATGGGCGGTCAAGTGAAGAACCCTTACGCGCCGGCGCTGATGGATGATCGCGGCATCCCGGTCGTGCCGCCGGGCGGATCGAGCGCGGGCTAGGCTGTCGCGGTGGCGGCCGGCCTGTGCGCAGCCTCGATCGGCACCGAGACGTCGGGCTCGCTGCAGTATCCCGCGAGCCAAAACGGCCTCGTCACTGCGAAGCCGACCGTTGGGCTGGTCAGCCGGGCCGGGATCGTGCCGATCGCGCACAGCCAGGACACTGCAGGGCCGATGACGCGGACGGTGCGCGACGCGGCGATGCTGTTGAACGTGCTGGCGGCCAAAGACCCGCTCGACCCGGCGACGGAGCGGCAGCGGCGGCCGGTCGACTACACCTATGGCGGCGGGCTGATCTACGACGCGCTCGGTTCCTACAACATGGCCTGGCGCATCGGCGTGGCGGTGGGGCTCGCCGCCGGCATCGTCGAGATCGCGTTTGCGCTGATCAAGCCGACCGCGCCGCCCTTGATGCGAACCGCATAGGCATCGTCAGCCACTGCTCATTCGTTGGGCGATGGGCTGCTGCGTGATGCAGCGCGTGGCGCGGTTGCCGCAAAGCAGCAAACTGGAATCGAAGCGCATTCAGTAGCTTGAATGAATCGTGTCGATGGTGCGAATCTTGCACGTCCTTTGACCAAGAATTGGAACCGTCTCTGACGCTTTCCGATCTGGCGACAAGGGAAAGGCCGATAAGCCATGAGGCTGGTCGGTGCCAGTCTCCAGCCATCGACGCTCGACGACCTCATCGCGCCGAGCCGCGCTCATTGTGTCCCGAAAATCCGAGCTGATCTCGCTGGCGTCGTCGCGCCGGCGCGCATGATCATCTCTGCGGTTCCACTCAAACAGGGCCCAGAAGACATCTCTTGCGACTTGGGAGGACGATGATGGAATCAAGAACATCCACCCGCCAAAGGCTCGTGACATTGGTGGTCGCGTTGCTGGGAATTGCACTGCTCTACCTCGCCCTCGGCGACGTTGCGCTCGCGGAGGATGCGGGCCCGCCAGCCTGCGGCGGCAAGATCCTCGAGAAGTGCACGCCCAATCCCGGCGACACCGCCTGGATGCTCACCTCCGTTGCGCTGGTGCTGATGATGACGGTCCCGGGGCTCGGGCTGTTCTATGGCGGTATGGTGCGCAAGAAGAACGTGGGCGACACCGTGATGACGAGTTTTGCGGTGACTTGCCTAGTTACGATTCTGTTCGCGATCCTGACCTATAGCCTGGCCTTCCGCACCGGCACGCCGTTCATCGGCGGGCTGGACCGCATGTTCCTGAAGGACATCCTCAGCGACATCGGCAAGGGCGGGATCGGCAACCCCAATCCGCTCGCGGCGACGATCCCCGAAAGCGTCTACATCTGCTTCCAGATGACGTTCGCGATCATCACGCCCGCGCTGATTGCAGGGGCCTTCGCCGAGCGGATGAAGTTCTCCGCGATGCTCTGGTTCATCGGCCTGTGGGCGATCTTCGTCTACGCGCCGGTCGCGCATTGGGTGTGGGGCCCTGACGGCATCTTCGCCTCCGGCAACGACGCCGCCTGGGTCAAGGTGCTCGACTTCGCCGGCGGGACTGTCGTGCATATCAATGCCGGCGTGGCAGGCCTGATGTGCGCCATCATGCTCGGCAAGCGCAAGGAGGCGGGACCGGCCCACAACATGGTGCTGACTTTCATCGGCGCCTCGCTGCTGTGGGTCGGCTGGTTCGGCTTCAACGCGGGCTCCGCGGTGACGGCAGGCATGCAGGCCGGCATGGCAATGCTGGTGACGCAGATCGCGACCGCGGTCGCCGGCTTCACCTGGATGCTGGTTGAGTGGTCGCTCAAGGGCAAGCCGACGGTCGTCGGCATCTGCTCGGGCGCGGTGGCAGGCCTCGTCGCCATCACGCCCGCGTCCGGTTTCGTCGGCCCGATCGGCGCCTTCGTGATCGGCATCGCGGCCGGCGTCCTCTGCTACTGGGGATGCACCGGGCTCAAGAACATGTTCAGCTATGACGACGCGCTCGATTGCTTCGGCGTCCACGCCGTCGGCGGCATCGTCGGCGCATTGCTCACCGGCGTCTTCGCCGTCGAGCAATATGGCGGCACCGCGGGGGCTCTGGAGGGAAACCCGGGCCAGTTCATCAACCAGTGCATCGGCGTCGCCACGGTCTTTGTCTACGATGCCGTCGTCAGCCTGATCATCCTGTACGTGATCAAGCTGTTTATCGGTTTGCGGGTGTCGGAGGATATGGAGCGCGACGGTCTCGACCTCGCACTGCATGGCGAGGTCGTGCACTAGATCGCCGACGGCAATGTTGAACGAATCCGGCCATCCGCGTTCCCCGCGGATGCGCCGGCACGGGAGAAGGCACGATGACCGAGATTTTTGCGCAAGGTGACCTGCTGATCGAGCGGGTACCCGATGTAGCGCCATCGGGAACGCTCGCCGAAATCGCCGAAGGTGCGCCTCTGGTCCTGCTGGAGGGCGAGGCCACGGGACATTGTCATGCGATCCGCGAGCGCGTGACGCTGTTTCGCGACGACGATCTGGCGCGCGACATTCCGGCCGGGCTCTATCTCGGGCATCTCCAGATCGCCTCGGCCTATGCGCGGGTGACGCATCAGGAGCATGCGCCGCTGACGCTGCCGCGAGGGACCTATCGGGTGCGCCGCCAGCGTGAACTGGGGCCTCGGGATGCGCGCGTCCTCGCCGACTGAGCAGGCGCTGTCTGCGGGGCAGATGGCGGCGTTGGGCGATTACCGCGCGCGGTGGAGAGCCATCCGACGCTCAACGGCGCCTGCCGATCGCGACACCCCGGAGCAGGGCGTGCGTCTTGCCTATGAGGCCGCAGGACTGGAGCCGCCGGCCCGCATCGTATGGTGCGACAGCCCGCTGGCGCTGTCCGGGCTTGCCGGCCGGATGCCGCAGGGCGACGGCGGCAATGTGCGCTTTCGTCTCCTCGATCGCCTGCGCCGGCGCATAGCTTCGCAGGCTGAAGCGCGGGTTCACCGGAAGGTGCTTGCCGCGGTCGACAGCGCAGTCAATCCCGCCGACCTGCTGGTCGCCGCTGCGGCCGACGCGGTGATACGCAGCGTGCCGGAGCAAAATCTGTCCATGCTGGGCCAGCTGCGCCGAACCGGCCTGTCGTTCTCCGGCGTGTTACAGGCGCTCGCTGCTCCGCGGGGCTTTTCGACCTGCGCAGCGGGGCCGCACGATCTGTCGTGGCTTGGCGCTTATGACTATCTCCGCGAGGTCCTTGGTCTGCACGCAGAGACGGAGCCGCTGCGCGGCCTGATGCAGCTCGCGACGAGCGTGGGCTGGCTACAGCCGCACGAGCACACCTGCTGGCTCGCGGAGCGACCGAACCTCATGTGCGGTGACGCGCGCGACCGGCTGCATCACGCCAGCGGTCCGGCACTGCGTTATCCCGACGGCTGGTCGATCTGGGCCTGGCGCGGGGTGGAGGTGCCCCGCTGGATCATCGAACATCGGGACCGGATCACGCTCGCTGCGATCGACGAGCAAGTCGACGTCCAGGTCCGCCGCTGCATGATCGAGATCATGACGCCGGAACGTTACGTCGCGCTCGGCGGCGCCACCTGTGTGGCCGAGGACGAGACCGGAATCCTGTGGCGCCGCAACTGGCTTGCCGCGGACGCCTGGGCGGCCGTGGAGGTCGTCAACGCCACGCCCGAGCCGGACGGCACGCGCAGGCATTTCTTCCTCCAGGTGCCGGCCAATCTGCGCACGGCGCGCGAAGCGGTCGCATGGACCTACGGCATGAGGGCTGAGGCCTACGCACACCTCGTGCTGAGGACGTGATGCATGCGTGGTCGCTAGCTGCGGTAGTAGCGCCACATCCGCAGGAAGGTGCGATGGATCATGTCCGGCGGCTGATCGAACGGCTCGACATTGATCCGCACCATGTTGGTGTGGCTCATCCGCCAGGGCAGGCGCATCAACCAGCGCCAGAACGGCTGCTTGCGCCAGTCGGCCACCAGCGCGCTGCTGAGCGGTGCGTTCAGCACGATCTGGAGTTCGTGCACCGTCATGGCGCGCTCGGCGATCTCGACAAGATCGATGCGCTCGATGGCGCGCCACCGGATCAGGCCGAAGGCCTGGATGAAGATGCCGTATTGGTTCGCGCCGATTGTGGGCCGGCCGGTCTCGAGCAGCGGAATGTTGTAGTAGGTAAACCCGGCCGCGAGCGCCGCGAGCGCAAGCCAGTAGAGCGCGCCGGTGAGAAGCGCGGCCGTGCAGAAGATCGCGGCCAGCGCCGCCGTGACGTAGACCGGGAAATAAGTATCGTCGCGGCCATAAGCGACCGAATAGCCACCGACATGTCCCTCGTCCAAGGCTGCGATCATGGACGTGGAGGCTACGACCATCGGCCGCAAATAAAAACGGGGTCGCGCGGGGCCCCGTCGGTGCTGCAGGTGGCCTAGGGGTTTGTCCTTATGTGCGGCCGCTTGGGAGTCTAGAGCGGACGTCGCGCTGCCTGGTCGTGATGGGCCGCTTCTGACCCGAAGCTGACACTAACACCGCTGTACGGTGGTTTTGACCAGTTGTAACATTGCATCAAAAGGAGGCAAGGCATTCGGGGCGCCGGCCCGCGAGCGGTCTAAATATTTCCAGCAACTTACCGCGGTCGCTCGGTAGTGCGACATCAGGTGTCGGGGCAACCTGCCGCAATGAATGGCCCGAGCGGGCGCGTGGTGTCGGTACATCACGATCAACGCCATCATGGAGATATCATCATGTCAAACGTGCAGCGGCGTGACGTTCTTATCGGCTCAGCGCTTGCTGCGGCAGCTGTGGCCGCGGCAAAGCCAGCGCTGGCCGGCGATCCGAGCTTCATGAACAACGTCCCCGATCCGCTTCTCGCGGCCGATGATCTGCCGACCTTCAAGTTCGCCCTGGAGAAATCCGAGGGAAAAGTCATCGGCGAAAGTTCCGGCAAGGAGGCGACGGTCAAGCAGCTGCCGATCTCCAAAGGCATTGCTGGGGTCTCCATGCGGCTCGAACCTGGCGCGATGCGCGAGCTTCATTGGCACGCCACAGCAGCCGAATGGGCATTCGTCATCGAGGGCGGCGTTCGCACCACGGTCATCGATCCGCAGGGCCGGGCGGAGACCAACGAATTCGAACCTGGCGATATCTGGTACTTTCCCCGCGGGCACGGCCACATGCTGCAGTGTCTCGGTAGCCAGCCCTGCCACTTTATTCTCATTTTCGACAACGGGTACTTTTCCGAGTTCGGCACCTTCAGCATCACGGACTGGATCGGCCACGCGCCGAAGACTCTTCTGGCCAAGAACTTCGGCGTGCCCGCGGCGACGTTTGACTCGTTTCCGAAGACGGAGGTCTATTTTGCCCGCGGGGCAATCGCTCCGGCACAGCCGGCCCCCCCGTTGCAAGGCGTGAATCTGCCGCCGCAGACGCACAAATACCGTTTGCTCGCCCAGGAACCACACGGGGTCTACAAGGGCGGCCGGGAGTGGCGCGTCGATGCCAGTCGGTTCCCGATCTCGACGACCGTGACCGGCGTCATCCTCGATCTCGATCCTGGCGCGTTACGCGAGCTGCACTGGCATCCTAACGCGGACGAGTGGCAATACGTGATCGACGGGCGGGTGTCCGTCACCCTGTTCGGCTCCCACGGACGGTTCCGCGTCGAGACGCTGGAGAAAGGCGACGTTGGCTACATTCCGCAGGGCTACGGGCACTCGATCGAAAATGTTGGCAATACGCCTGCGCGCATCCTGATTGGGTTCAACGCCGGCACTTACGAGACGATCAATCTGTCGCAGTGGATTGCCGGCAACCCCGCTGACGTGCTCGCCGTCAATTTCGCCCAACCGTCGGAATTATTCGAGAAGTTTCCCAAGCACGACGTGTTTCTCGCGAGCGCCAGCGGCCCTGACAAATCGGCGCGATCAGATGGGCGGTAGTACGTGAGGGTCCACAGCAGCAATCGGGACACGGAGCTTCTAACCGCGAAGTGCCCGAACTAAATTTTGTGTCGATCCGTTGATGAGCTGCGCCACTTCTGCAGCGCGGCATTTGCGGAGATCGCCCCGACATGAACCGACCAACACCGAAAACGTTGCAGCGGCGCTTTTTCTTGGCGCTTGGTCATGCCATTCACGTGACGTGGCCGGTGTTGTCGGCAATTCTGGCGATTCAGCTTGCCCTGGGCTTGCTGACTGGTTTTGTTGAGGGCTGGTCTCTCGGGGATGCAGTCTATTTTACTTTCATTACCGGCCTTACAATTGGTTACGGTGATCTCGTCCCGAGGCAGACGTTGACGCGCGCACTTGCGATAGGAATTGGCTTCCTCGGGCTCTTTGTCACGGGTCTCATAGCGGCAATTGCGGTCTACGCCATGCACTCTGCGCTCACCATGCCGGGAACGGAGGCGAGTGATCCTGATATCGATGAGGTGATCAAGTAAGAGTGCCGTTTGCTGCATTGGATGAGTCAGCCCTTGGCCCATCAGCGAAGTGGCGACACCTTTCATTGAGGTCCGCTTGGTGGAGTAGAGCGGACTGACTTTGCTCACTCTGAGTTCTTCGCATTTTGACCCGAAGCGGACCTTTAAGTGCCGCCCGGTCCGGACTAGCAGCAGGCGAAACCCTGCAAGCGCGTCTTCGGCAAGTTGAAAACATCGTCTCGAAAACATACGCTCCGTCCAGACGAAACTCAGGGCAGCTTCGTGCCGCGCGTTCCAGCCGCTAGGAAGATTCGCTCCGATGATGAAGCCCGCCGTCATTATCCCGGAGGATCAGTCTTTCGCCCTTGCGACCTTACCGCCCGGCCGGGCGCAGAAACGGCTTGCCCTTGCGGTCATGCTCGCTTTCCTGGGCGTCGTCTTAATCTTGGCAGGGGCGCTCTCGAACGTCCAGCTGGCGCGGATCGATAGCTTCGTCCCGGCCTACGGCACGGCGATGTTCGTGAATGACATGATCACCGCGGTCCTGCTGTTCAACCAGTTCGCCACCCTGCGTTCGAGTGCCCTCCTCGCAATCTCAACCGGGTATCTCTTCACGGGGCTCATGCTTGTCCCCTGGATGCTGGTCTTTCCAGGGGCGTTCGCGCCAGTTGGCCTGCTTGGCGCGGGGCTACAGAGCACGGATTGGCTCAACGCTCTGAGGTACGCCGGTTTTCCTACGTTCGTCATCGCATATACCCTTTTGAAGGTTGCCGATCCGCCCAAGCGATTGTGGGAGGGCTCAGTGGGCGCGACGATTCTTTCGAGTGTTGCGATGACGTCAGCCGTTGTGTGTGCCGTGACAGTTCTTGTCACAGTGGGTGAGGCATACTTGCCCCGCATCATGCTCGACCCGGTCCATTTTTCTACCCTCGCGCTCTATATTGCCAGTTGTCTAATCCTGTGGAACGCAGTTGCGCTCACTTTGCTCTGGATGCGCCAGCGTTCGGTGCTCGATCTGTGGCTGATGGTGGTTGTTTGCGCATATGCATTTGAGATCTATCTGGTCTCGTTTCCCGGTTTTGCCCGGTTCAGCGCCGGCTGGTATGCTGGCCGGGTCTTCGGGTTCGTGTCCAGCATTCTTGTACTCTTTGTCCTGCTGTATGAGATAACGACGCTTCACGCGCAGCTGCTCGGCGCGGTCCTGGCGCAACGTCGCGAACGTGAGGCGCGGCTGATGACCGGCGACGCCGTCTCGGCTTCAATTGCCCACGAAATCAAACAGCCATTAACGGCGATCATAGCCAGTGCCAACGCGGGATTGCACTGGCTTGATCGTGTCGAGCCTGACCTCGATAGTGCCAGGAATGCATTTCGGCGCGTCGTGACCACCGGACACCGTGCGGACGCCGTGATCGAAAATATCCGGGTGCATTTCAAGACGGGTGCACGGACCCGGACTTCGCTCGATATCGACGATGTCATCCAGGAAGCTCTGGCCGTCGTCCGTGACCAATTGCGGAGACATCGGGTCGCCGTTCAAGCCGACGTTAACAAACGGCTGCCGCGGATAAGAGGCGAACAGGTTCAGCTCCAGCAAGTGCTGGTGAATTTGATTACGAACGCAATTGACTCCATGGCCACGAAGAATGGGGAGCGGGTCCTATCCATAAGGTCTGAAGTCCATCACTCCAGATACGTGATGGTATCGGTAGAAGACACGGGGGAAGGTCTAGAGCCCGGCGGCGCCGTGGATCGGATATTCAACCCGATGTTCACGACCAAAACGGATGGCATGGGCATGGGGCTGTCAATCTGCCGGTCGATCATCGAGGCGCATGAAGGACAAGTATGGGTGACCGCCGATAAAGGCCGCGGCGCCATTTTTCACTTCACGGTTCCGGTAGACTCGGACAGCCCATCCTAGTAGCCGCCTGAGTCCGACTTTGGCCCTTAGCGTCGAAGCGTACCCATCACTTCGGCGTCGGCTGTTCGGGGAAGACCGGACATGGATGCAGGTATGCCAAACCGACGCGAATTGCACTAAGCCGCTGTCGCGGTAGAGCACGACGGCTCGATATCCGCGAGTAGGGAAGTGGCTCCGCTGCCCGGCGACAGATCGGCCCGGGTGGGCTCTGCCAGCAATTAGCTGCGCATGGCGGCGCGGAAACCGACGAAGCTCAACGCGCCCGCCACGGTGACGGCAATCCAGCTCACCCAAAACGGCACATCGACGCCATTCAAGGTGACGGACCATCCATCACAATCCGGATCAACTGCAAAAGCGCGCTCAAGGCAAAGATGGCGGCGGCGAGCGTGCAAAAGGTTCTTATGGTCATTGCCCGTCTCCGACGGCACACGAGGACGTGGCTCGCCCCCGCAGCCAAAATGGGGAGGGGCCGGCGCGGCGGCCGCATTCTCAATGTGTCGCACAATCGCCGTTTCGCGACGCCGCGAGTCGGGATCACTTCCGCCTTTGGCATAAATGCGAAGTGCAGCGATGTCCGCGGTTACTGTGAGCGGCACTTCGTCCCCACAATCCGCGGGCAGTGTTACTGCGCCAGAAATCTATATGCGACAATCAGAGCCACCATGCTCGCGAAAATCAGCAGTGCTGGAAGGGGTTCTCGGATCATTGGCTTCGTCGAATGCAGTGCAGCCGATAGACCGGGCTGATTAGGCCGTTTCTTGAGCCGCACGACTTTGCCCTCTGTCATTGGTGTGCGAGCCTTTGGTTCCGGGGGCGCGCCCACGCCTCCCATCTCGCTGTAATAAGCGCTGTAGACCTCGCGAACGGCTAGGGCCGTGGACTCGGCCTCGCTCATTGTCTCGAGCCGGGTTCGATAGTTAGTCAGAAAGCTTTGGGCGCTGGACGGCAGGTCATCGAAACCACCGAGCTTGGCCATCATGAGCCAGGTGGCAAAATCCGCTTCAGCCTTCGTGCGCGCTTTCTTGGCGATACTAGCTTTGGAGCTAGAGGACATGGTGGTCCGATTGGTTTGAACCCGGCCGCGAAGCTGTTCATTGACACCATCCGCGCGGCGGGAAAGGCAATTGGCAATCCAGTCACAGTAATGACGGCGCGGGAGAGTTCAAACGCGAATCTTACCAACTAGTCGGCTCCTGGCCCAGGTTGAAGCGGACTGAGCAGGCTAGCTTAGGGTAGGACTCACCTCCGCTGATGCCCCAACGGCAGTAGCTCTGCAACGCACATACGAACAGTAAACGCGGAAAGCAGCGCCTGCAGGCCGATCCATTAACGTTTGCGGATATCCACTCCTTCGCACCCTGGCCGCATTCTTCCGCACGTGCAAAGGGATATGGCAACTGATCGGCCAAATCCCCAGCTCATCCACGGTCGTAAGCCACGGTCCGAGTGCCGCGGCGAAAGAGATTTGGCAGGCTGCTGCACTTCGCAGCTGCGGCTGCTTCGGACCCGGACTAGTCACGAACACAATGAATCCGCGCCGCCAGTTTTGAGCCGTATGGCCGCCCATGTCGGCGCGAAGGGTCGAGGGGGTGGGGGCGATACACCGGGAGTTTTCGATGTCCGGTTATTTGAGATTTTGCTTCGCTGGTTTTGCTCTCGCTGGAATTCTTTCAACGATGCCCGCGTCCTCCGACCCTCTTGACGACTTGTTCAATATCGCTCCGCGCGCACGTGCTCCGACCTATCCGGCGCGAGCGGAATGCTTGGCGCGGCCCGGCGACTCGGTCCCCGATGGCCAGCATTGGGTCTATCGAGTCGATGGTTGCCGCAAATGTTGGTTCCTGGCTGAGGGCATTGCGACGGTGAAGAAGCCCGTTCGTTCTCGCATAGCTAAAGATCCCGTGGCTAGTCGTAAGCGGAGCCCGGTCGTTGACGCGCGCGCAGAGTTGCTGCGGCCCAGACCGGCCGAGCAGTCTCAGCCCCCTGTCCCTGAATTCAAAGTAGCTGAGGCTGCTTCCGAACTTGGAACGAGCACGACGGCCCCGATACCAGCGGTACCCGACCTGTATCGGCGTACCAACCAGCTCACGTCGGAGTTCTCCGTGCCGCCCCAAGTTGACGTAGAGAAGCTTCTTGCGGTTGCGAGTGACGCCGCTGCTGCCTCGATGCCCCCGGTTCTGCCGGTGGGCATGGGCCCTAGGGGGGCCGGCGATGAGGGGAGGGGCTGGGCGGTGACCTGGCTGGGCTTGCTGCTGATCGTCTTAGGAGTCGGCTCCGTATCGAGCTCAAGCCGTGCGCTACGCGAAGCCGTGCTGTTGCGCTATCGGGAATTGATGGGTCTCGGAGCCGCACCAGGAAGAGCAAGCTACGGCATGTAGTTGTCACGTGGCGAGATCTCGGCATGTCGCCGTGTGACCCAAAGCGGATCTAGCCGCCCATACCTCATCCCGGTTAGATGAAGCGAGACGCGACGTCTTCGGCCTCTAGGACGGGATGGCTTAAAGGATGTACCCACTTATAGTTGGTTCGCTGGCCTGACGAAACAGCCTAAGATTGTATTGGATGCAGCCGAGGAGGACTTCCGATGCGCAGGCAGCCTGTTCCGCTTACCCCGGGTGACCTGGTCAATCATCAATTCGGCACCGACGACAACCTGATAGGCACCCCAGGCGCACCGACCTCGTTCGGTGATGCTGGTGGCAGCATGTTCGACTTCTCGAAGGGAGGGAACGACACTTTCGATGAAATCGGACCTTCCAACTACACATTCTATGGGGACGTGGTCGGCAGTATTTTCGATTCTGCTCAGGGCGGCGATGACATTTTTAACGGACTCACCGCGACCAGTGTCACTGCCTACGGCGACGCGGGTGCCGACATGTCGGACCAAAGTAAGGGCGGCAACGATACCTTCTTGAGTGGTACCGGCAGACAGCAAATCAATACGTTCTTCGGCGACGCTGGCGGCACCATGTCGGGTCATGCTCAGGGCGGCGATGACAGTTTCATAACTCAGACGGTACAGGGCGGCACCCACACCTTTTACGGTGACGCGGGCGGCGACATGTCTGGCCATAGCAAGGGCGGGGACGACAGCTTTCAGGGCTCTAGGCAGGCTGGAAACATCTTTTTTGGTGATAGCGGAAGCAACATGTCCGGTCACGCCCAGGGCGGCGATGACTCATTCACCGCCAGAACGGACTCAGGCAACACATTCTACGGGGATGCCGGCGGTGACATGACCGGCCACAGCAAAGGTGGCAACGACACCTTCAACGGGGCCTTGTTCGCAACGCAGGTGTTCTACGGTGATGCCGGAGGCAACATGTCCGGCCATGCTGAGGGAGGCGACGACCGTTTCACGGGCTCCGGTGGGGCGATCATGTCAAAGACCTTCTATGGCGATGCCGGCGGTGACATCTCCGGCTTTGCCAAGGGTGGCAACGATACTTTCATAAACGAGGGCGGCTCCACGGTGTCTTTTTACGGGGACGCCGGCGCCACAATGTCCGGCCATGCGCAAGGCGGGAACGACCTTGCGACGTTGCTGGGTACCAAGAACTTCGCCGTTGGCGATGCTGTTACGATGCTCGACGCTACCAGCGGAGGTAATGACAGTCTCAGCGGCGGCGACAGTTCGGTGACGGATGTTGTGAACCAGCTCTATGGAGACGCGCAAGTCATGGGCGGGGCGACCCAAGGAGGCGATGATCTTATCTTCGGGGGCCACGCCGTTGACAGCGGCCGGGTCGACAACTTCTTATGGGGCGATGCGGCGCAAATTTCAGGTCGTGCTAAGGGCGGCAGCGATGTCCTATACGCGGGGACGGCTGGGCAAGGTTGCACAGTCAGCAATGAGATGTGGGGAGATGGTGAACTGAGCGGCAATGCTCATGGAGGTTCCGATACGTTTGTATTCAAGGACAATGGTCTAATGACTGTTGGAGCCAACAATCTCATCCAAGATTTCAGCCAATGCCAGGATGATAGGATCGCTTTCATTGACGTTGCGGGTGTGCACTCGTTTGGTGACCTTGTCATCACCCAGAGCGGAACTAGCACCATTATCATGGCGGGAGCTGATCAGGTAACGCTTGCAAACTTCACCGACTTGATGACGGCGAATGACTTTTTGTTTGTTTGAAGTCGCATCCCGCGACCACCCCTCGACGGCATTGAAAGATACAATTCGGAGCGGATAGGCGTACTGGCCGGACAGGAGATTTTGCAGAACGCCCTCGAGGTCAGTGTCAGCCTCATCCGTTTCCCGCCAGGCGCAACCGGCGCGCGCGCCGAAGTCTTCACGCACCAGATAGATGTCGCGGTCGAGGCGGTCGGCTGGCGAGATCGAGGAACGCATACGCTACTCCGATACTACAAAGGCGAAGAGAACGGCCCCGGCTCCGGAGGGATCAAGGGGGTAGGCCGAGTCCGCTCCGCCAACTCTGGCAGCGAGCCAGCGACGATTCAAATATTCGCCTGCTCTTGTCTTCCCCTTGAGATCCTTGTCCCGGAAGAAAAGGGCCCCAGCTCAAATGGCGATGAGCCGGGGCCTAGAGGTTACCTTCGGCGAGCCCGAGGGCGTCGGGAAAACTTGGCACTAGCCACGATGTTCCTGCGCGATGGCTTGCTGGCGCCCGTGGCCGGACTCGAACCGGCAACACACTGATTACAGGTCAGCCGCTCTACCACTGAGCTACAAGCGGCTGCAGCCAGGCAGGGGGAGTGCAAGCTGGGGACGTGGCTTGTCGGCCACACGTCCGACTAAACCGAGACGGTTTGTCGGGATTCGGACAGACGAGCCAGCGCCATTTATTCAGCCTGTCAGCCATTGAAGTGGTGTGATCGGCGGATCAGCCCGGCGGTCTCCTCCAAGGGCCGCCGGGTTTTTCCGGTTTGCCAGTGGCCAGGGGCTGACGCCGCTGAGTGAGTGGAGGCAAGTGGCTTGGATAAGGATCTTCATTTCAAAATTGCTGTCATCGCCCTTGGCGCGTTTACGACCGTCTTGGCTATCAGGCTGATATATCCTGTCTGAGGTGTTCCTTCGATGGCGGTGCTTGTTCAGTCGCATCGATGGAACCGTGACTCCAGGCTGCATATCCCGCATGCAGCACCACGTCTGCACCCAACCGTGCAGACAATCGGCAGCCGGGAAAAATAGGAACCCCCAGTACTTATGCCGGTTCTTTCCGCCGCATGCCCACCATCTATTTCGACATTCTCAGTGATGCCGACACGATCATCGACGACGAGGGCGTCGAATTGCCGGACACCTGCGTGGCCCCGCAGATGGCTCTGGAATTGCTAGGTCAGGCGATTTTGGATGGATCGCGCCGTGGCACTCCGGGCGTGACCAAAATCGAATTGCGAGATCAGAACGGGCCTTTTCTGCGCGTGTCAGCCGCGGTCGTGATCGAGCAACTATAGCGAGATCTCGGTGATCGCGCGCCCCTAAACGGACATTCATCAATGAGCGATTTTCTAAGTCATTCTTCAGCCGATATGTCCGTCTTTCCGAGACGGGACGACCTGCTTAGTAGGACTGAGCAAACCTCGCCGGTCAACGACCGTCGATGGACTGATGGCTATCTGTTGCCAGTCGTGTTCTTATCCGTCGCCGGCGCGGCCTCGGTTGTGTGGTTCGGCGCCATCGGATGGACCAGTTGGCGCCTGATCAACTGGGTGATTTCATAAGCCGTCCAGCAACGATAAGCCGCGCCGCCACCCGGCTGCGAGCCCTCGAATTCGTGACCGTTGCAGCCTGGCCACGAACGGCTCGGCTACGAACGTTGGGCTTATTCCCCGATTGAACAGCAAACATCATGGTCCGTGACCTTTTGCTCCTGCTCGCCGTTTCAATCGTGTTGAGCGCATTTATCTGGAGCATCTCGGAAATTCGAAAACAAGGTCTGGGCATCCGCGAGGTGAAGCATCACTTTCTTTGAATGCCGCTGCGGATTCTTTTCAACCGAGGTCTGAGTTCATCCGTATATGCGGACCGAACGCTGACGCGTCCGTCGCCCGGCGCCCACTTCAGCGCAGGCAGGCCAGTCTTAAATCTCCTGCGCGCACTCTCGTGCGCCCAGCACGTTCTGCATAGGGTCAGCGGAGGATGGCTGTCGGGGTAGCTCCGGACCTCTCCTGCGGAGTAGCGGCACTTGCCGCTGTCGCAATTTGGATTGTTGTTTGGATTCTTCACATGGGCCCCAGTCAAGTCGCGATCTGTCTAAAGTGAACGAAGATTGTGACGAGTGCATGCATGGGAAAAGCCTCAGCGCGCCGAAAAGGCGGCTCCAGCGGTAGGGTTGCGAGCGTGCTGGAGCCGCGCAGTCGCGATGTGCAAAGCGCTCTGGGACGAATTGGACTGGCCCGAAGCGTGATTCAAATGCTGTTCGAGCGCCAGCGTTCCTATTGAAGACGTGTTGGGCGGGATAGAACACATCTTACGCCCGCCTTAAAGATCGGGAACAACCGGAAATGCGCGCTGATTCAACTGCGCCGAACGACCGGCGATGTGCGAGGCCGTTTCGTTGTGTGGCGCTGAGAAAAGCAAAAACGCCGCCCACTTAAATATACCGCGGGCGGCGGCTTCCAGCCCGGAACGAATCAGCAAAATCCCGGATATCCACTAAGAGATGCGCGGCGAAAAGATTCAGCCGCACCACGGGGGTGTTTGTGGGGATGGCGGATTTGGAGCGGGGCTGGCCCCAAGATGGCGGGCGTCATTCGCGACTGCTCGCGGGCGCATAGCGCGTAGTCTTGGCAGCGATCTCAATGTTGTGGTTTTCGGCCTCTGCTGGAGTTTCGAATGGCACCGCTACGACTTCGCCGTTCGGTGCAATCATCACGGCAAGGTACGGGAGCCCCAGCTGGGGCGGATTGTAAACAACGAAAGTTATGCCTGACATTTTCATGTATCTCGCATCCGAGGTAACGGCTGAGCGCCATCTTCCATGCGAAGCGATCTCCCGCTATTGCCCACCGGCCGTATCCCTAGATCAAGGTGAAGGAACTCTTGCGAAGCTTTTCGTCGTGCGGGCGCCTATACAATTCCCAAAAAAGGGCCCCAGCTCAAATGGGGATGAGCCGGGGCCTAGAGGTTACCTTCGGCGAGCCCGAGGGCGTCGGGAAAACTTGGCAAAAACCACGATGTTCCTGGCTCGGCAGAATCCCCGCGGCGCAAAACGTCAACGGTGCAGGGGTAGCACCAGCTGGACCCCGATCGGCCGAGCGCGCGCTGTGTGAAACAGCCACACGCAGGGGAGATTTAGAACTTGGCTGGGAACGTCTATGTCGCGCCCGGCTTGTGTTATGCGGTGACGGTCTCGGTCCCACGAGACAGAAGCCTGTCCGGAAGCCCCAGCATCATTACGCCCCCCGGCCCGATGCTGGGGCCTCCACGGGCAGAGGATTCGAAGATGGGTCCCAATGCCAATACGGTTTTGGGCGTCCTGCTGGCGGCAGCCCTCCTGTACCTCATTTTTGTTCATTAGCCGGTTTCCGGGCTCAGTGGCCTAGTTTGAAATTGTCGCCTAATTTCGATAGCGTTCCTGCTTCGGAACGAGGCGGTGTTTTGGGCGGAGTCATGCGAGAGTTTCGCGCATACATAATCGATGATGAGGGGCACATAACGCTCCGAGTTGACCTTGAGGTACACGATGAGGCGGAGGCTAGGGAGCGAGCCAAATTGCTTGTAGACGGGTACACGGTAGAGCTTTGGGAAGGCGCAACCAGGCTCGATAGATTTGAGCCGATCAGCAGGCATTAAGGCAGGCCGCCTCAGTTGGCGGCCTCTTTCATGCTGCAGGTGGCGCGCGGCGCAAGAAGCGCAAGGATACAACTTCAGATTCGTTGTCGTCGGCCGACCGCCATGAAAGACTGACGGCATATTTCGCGTCTCGGAGGGAATACCCGATGCGCCTTGCATTGCCTTATGTGGGAATTGGTTTTTGCGCGCTTCTCTCGGGCTGGTTGTCCTTTACCCTGATCTATTGAGTGAGTAGGCCGCCCGAGCCTAGCAAGCGCACGTAAGTTCCGCTCTCGTGCATCTGGAGCCAGCCGCGCTCGATCGCGTGTTTGAGCCCGGCGCCGAATTCGCTGCCGCTGCCCTCCAGCTTGAACAAGAAGGGCGCGTTGATCCTCTCGATATAGATCCGGCCGTCCTGGACAGGGTCGACGCTCGCTGCGAGCTCGACGAGCTTGCGCGCGGCCGCTTCCGGGTCAGCATAGGGTCGTTCTTCGGTGTGCTTCATCGGCGTATCCCATTGGCCGCCCGCGCGGCGGTGATGTGTGCGCGGTGCTGGTAGCTCTCCGCCGGCTTCCAGCTGTCGAATGTGGTGCCGCAGACGCAGCGCATCAGCGTGCTCCGGATTTCGCTGTCGAGCTTCTCGCCCCGCGCCCGCTTGGCCGCAACCTCGGCCCGCCAGTCGCGATCGTGGCGCCATTCGGCGAAGGCATTGTCGGGAATGCTCGGCTGTAGTTCCGACCATGCGGTCTCGAAAGCCTCGCGCGCGGCTTCGAGTGGCGGCTATGCCACTCCGCCATGTGCCTGGCTCCATGCCGGGATAGAAACCGATCGACCAACCCCATTGATCAGCGTGCACGGGCACGCCGGCGCGCGCGCCGATGGTCCCGATACTATCGGTTGGCGTTCGATCCTGATGCTACCCAAGTGGATTGGGGGCCCGTCAATCGAATGCAAGCGAGCCACTTCACGCGCATTGACCCGAGATCCGTAAAGCTGCCCGAGGACCAGGCCGGTCTTTTGGATATGGCAGACGTAGCGGCTTACGCGCTGGGTCAGTCACTGCGCTATTCTGCAGAGCCTGAAGGTCGCAAGCACTGGCATCGGGCTTTTCCTGATCTCTTGCAAAAAATGGGCATGCGCACAGCCGAGTTTTCGTACCGACCACATGGATAGCGGCTACTAGGTCTCGCGAAACGCGCGTCGCGAACAAATGGTTGCCATGCGAAATGGAAAGCGTAGTCATTTCAATGACGGGAAAAATCCAGAGTTGCCAAAAAATTTCAGCAAAAACAAAGCTATACTTGCATCTGGGAGACTAGGGGTCGGAGGTTCAAATCCTCTCGCTCCGACCAAATTCATCAATAATTTCAAAGCCTTTTTCGGGCGGCCGGTTTACGTCGGTCCGCCCGTTTCCATCCGGTTTACAATCTTGTTCGCTGGCTGTTCGTGGCAGCGGCGGTTGGAAACTCGTGCGAACCGCGAGCGAGACTCGCGCTGCCCAGCGAGGGACGGCCCGGCTGTCGCCCGCCGAGCAGTTGATTTCCTTTTTTCCTATGACCCTTATCGAGCAACCCGCGCAGTCGGAGAAGGCGAAGCGTCAGCGATCCTCGTCACCTATCTATCTGCACAAGCGATCTGTCCGATACTCCTCGAGTGGTCGAATGTTCACAACACCTCCGCATGAACCTGAGCCACGCCACGATCCGTAATACCCAAGCTCCGCGCCGCGGCCAACGAAAGGTCGAGGACACGACCGCGGACGAACGGACCGCGGTCATTGACTATGACGATGACGCTTCGGCTTCCGTGGGTGACGCGCAACTTGGTACCGAAGGGCAGGCGGCGGTGCGCTGCTGTTAGCCGATTACGATCAAACGATGAACCGCTCGCTGTCTTGCCTTTGGCATAAGAATAGTAGGAGGCCGTGCCGGAGAAGACTCGATTCTGAGATTGAGCTCTTGAACGATCTTTCGAGGGCTCTTCCGAAGTCTGAGGTTGCGTTTGCTGTGTGGTCGAAGGTTGCGTTTGCGTTTCGTCCTTCTTTGTCTGGTCGCTTCCTTCAGGAGCTGGCTCCGCGTGAGCTCTTGGAATGATGGACCACCTGTCATCGAAGTTTTGTCCGACAGCAGGAGTTGAGTAGATCGCCATCCAAGCTGGGATTGTTGCAATCGCGATCATTCTACAAAGAACTTGCATGATCGGCCTCACGCACAAATGAAACTGATGGACAATGCGAACTCATCGGCCTGTGTTCCTGCACGCGCATCCACGTGCAGAACAAAGGTGAATGCATACCGATGGTCCGATGGGTGGTTCCAAGAGTGTTTAGACGCAGCGCACCAGGCAGCCATCGCTGCGACGCATCACGCCGTAGAAGCCGCAAAACTGAAGGCGCAGATCATATTCGCCTCCAGCAGCCGCTGCTTGGCTTCTACTCCGGTGGTGCAGTCTTTCGATCTCGAAATTGCATTGCATTGGCCGCCAGCACGCCACGTCTGGCGAGGTAGAGATCGATCACCTTCTGCGCCTTGTCGACGCTCCAGCATAGCGCCTCGGCGATCTCTGCGCCGGCCTCAGCGAGCAGCGTCGCGGCTGTGCCGCGGTTATCGTGGATATTGGCCAGCGCGCTTTGACGCATTCGGCGTTCTTGCCGTTGGCTGCGGCCTCGGCTTCGAAGGGCCGCACGTTCCTCCTCCTCGACGCCAAGAGCGGAGAGCGATCAACGGCGCGCCAATACATATCCAATCAGGAAGGCGATTCCGAGCGATGCGAGCGGAGCCTCGCGCGTTAGGTCGCTGACGATAGCCTTCCACTGGCCAGGCGGCTTGCCGTCGCCGAGCCCCTCGCGGACATCGCGTGCGACCTCGCGGACCGTTTCGTTGGCGGCAGCGAAAGTTGAGGTTTGGGTTTGGGATGGCGTGTCAGTCATGGCGTCCTCCTCGAGCGACAATGAACCGCGGAGAGCCTGGTTCCTCCAGAACTGAGGGGGTCTGCTGTGCCTGACGTGTGCGACAAGACGGCATGCTGTTCGTCTCACGCTTTAGGAACGAGGCAATAACACAACATATTGTCGGAGGAAATGGCCGGCGGAGCCTCGCAATGATCAGCGTGTCAAGGAAGGATCTGGAGCTGATAGCACTGCGGGAGATCCGGAGCTTTCCGGGGGGCGAATTAGTCATCGCGGTCGAAATCGAATGCGACGAAGGTTATCCGAACGACATGAATTGGCGTTTGGACGTTACTGCGGCCGATAACGCCGACATAGATCGCATCGAGTATGCCGCTCGGACGACAACCGCAAGGCTTAAGCGTCGATACGTTTTCCGGCGGCACTGAAGATCGATCGCGAGAACTTTTAGAGCAAGGTTTGCGCAATAGGAGGAGCGACCGATGCCAAACTTAAGTCAGGAAGACATTCGTATTCGTGCCTACGAGCTTTGGCGTGCAGCGGGCGAGCCAAACGGGGACATGGAGGCCTTCTGGTTTGAAGCCGAGAAACAGCTTCTGGCGGAACGGTCGCAAGCAGATGAACTTCCGCCCGGCATGACCGATAATTTGCCGGTATAAGAGCAATCAGGGCGCGTGGCGATTACGCCACGCGCCTTCGAGCAACGAGCCGTCAACGTTTGGCGGGCGGGCCGCTCTTGTTTCCCGGCAGACCTTTGACGTTGGATGAGTCCTGTTGCTGGGTCGACATGTTCTGACCCACGGTACCGGCGGGAGAGGGACCGCTTTCGCTACCAGGTGCTCCGGCAATTCCGGTCCCGGAATTCTGAGCGCTAGGCGCCGTCGCCGTGGAATCGGCGCGACCGGAGTTGCTGCCCGGCGCTTGCGCCGCGGAACCTGGCCTGTCCTGTTCACCGACGTAGCCCGACGCACCGGAGTTGTGAGTCTTGATGCCTTTATCGGCTTCGTTTTGCAGGTTTTGCGATGGCGAGCTCTGTTGAGCTATGACCGGCGTAAAGCCAGCGGCAAGAACGATCGCTGCAAGTGCGACAACGTGAGAAGGGCTCACTGGCTCCTATTTCTTTTTGATTCTTTGAAGGCCGATCGCATTCGCGCGCATTGCAAGAAGCGTTCGGGCCAACCTTCATTGATTGTGTCGCCCAAATCTGATCAGGGTGATGTTCTGTCCCGGTACCCAGCCGTGATCGTCACAGTTGATGCACGTCGTGGGGCTCACAATCGCTGGCCCAATCAGTAGGTTAGGTTGTTCAGCGGTTTTCCGCCTAGGCTGTGAGTGGATCACCTCCGGCTCTAATCCGAGTTCGGTCATGGGCGCATTTTAGCGGGGCCGACGAGGTGCGGTAACCCGGTGAGGCCTTACGGGTCGAGCGGCCCTTTCCAATCTGTAAAGTCGTATCGGCTCCACCATCTATGAAGGGACCGCCCGCACGCTTCACAATCGAAGCGTCCGTTTCCCACGACCGGCCACCGTGCCGATGTCTCTTGCCGAAATCCCCGGCGCGGAAGGCTCTGAAACATAGATTAGGGGCTCGGGCTGAGTTAGGCGTTGAAGCGCGGCCATCTCTTCAGACAGTCGTCGCGTGATGAACTGACCCTCGATATCCGACAATCTGGTCCCGAGCAGGCTGCGATAACGGGTGATGTTGTTGCGATGGGCACGCAAGCGGGCGAGGTTCTCGTCGATCATGGTCGTCGCTCTTGATCGTCTTCGATTATCCTTCAATTGCTGGGATCATCCCGCCAAAAAATTAGAATGACGGGGATCGGTGTCAAGTGTTTTGCGTTGCGAACTTCGTCGCCGAAAAAGGCAAGACGGTCTTCGTTAGCCTGGTTCAGGTATCAACGTCCTCCTACCTACATCTACTTCTGCTCTAGTGCTGTACGACGCGCTTGGCTCCTACACCATGGCTTGGCGCATCGCCGTGGCTCTCGGTCTTGCCAGCAACCAGGTTGCGTTCGCGGCTGATCCGGCCTTCGCAGCCGCCGTCGCCGATGCTGCGGACGGCGTAGGCGGGGCGGTGCTCACTAGCGTCAGCTTGTGAGCTTGCAGCGGACGCCGTGCTGCTTGGTCGTGATGGCCGCTTGCGAACCGGAACGGACATTCTGAGTGTTGAAAGTCGCGCCCCAAGAGTTTCACTAATTCGGCGGGTTGCAGGTATCAGCGCTGACAATGGCAATCGGCCTGACGCACAGTGTCTTCGTTCCATTCAATGAAGCCATCGGCATTCTTCGAAGGTGCGCGAAACAATTTCGCATCCCTGTAACTTGAGTTAATCGTGGGGCCTAATCGAAAGGTCGCGATATGGAACCGACCAGCAGAATATCGGACCACATCGATCATCAGACTGCCCGGTCGATCTGTGACGAGGTGGGTGACAGATTGCAGCAGAACTTATCTCTCGGAGCCTCGCCTCTGCCGCCGTACCTCGAACGTCTAGTCGATGAATTGCGCAAACAGGAACGTCATCCAATTGATGGCGTCGCAGCGCCCGCTAACCGTTTCCTTCATGCGACGCGACGGGTAGTCGCCGCCATCTGAGTGCGTAAAGAAGAAGCCGTCGCCGCGCTCAACCCGGCGGCGGCTTTTCCGCTAATCTTGTCGCTGAGGCATTCCAGGCTTTGGCCGCACCGGACGCTATCAGGACGCGCTTGTTCAGTGAACGGCCAAGCCGCGCTGCTTCCCCTGTTGGCCCTAAGCTGACATTTTTGGGACCGTTGGCGTGAGGTCGGCTTATGACCCAACTCGGACATTTGCGCGAGACGGGGGTGGCGGCGAATAAATGCGACGCGCGTACGTTCGAGTAACCCACCTCAGCGCATGGTCGGAGCATGCTCCCGCTTGGCTAACGCCAGAGCACGGTGAACCAAGATTGGAGCGCTGCCAAAGGGCGACAGCGGAATTAAATGTCGGCCCCCTTGTTGGGGGCACCACGCTCTTCTGCGCCCTGTAATTCCTTCTGCGCTTGGTCCCAGAACTCGTCTTGGCGTCCTTCGGGTTTGCCCGCCTGCTCCCACAGCTCAAACGCGCGTTTCCGTATCTGCTCCTCGGTTGGGTGGGCCATCACGAAACCTCCCAGAGCGCAGGTCCTGCTTTGGACAGGAGGCACAAACGGCAGCACCGCCGGGCCAATTTTATCCCAAAGAGCCAATTCGAGCTTCGGAGAGTCGTTCCTTGTTTTCAGGTATGCCGCCGCCCGATTTTCCTCGTCTCGCCACGTGCCTTGTCGGCCGGATCATCCGCCAAGGCCCATAGCAGCCGTATCCCGGCCGATGGCCCGAAGTCGGCTTCTGACCCCGGCAGACGTTTGCTGGGCTAACTTTTGTTCTGGCGTCGCTCTGGTTCCGGGTGCACACTGGTTCCCTCACCGCTCGGCACCGTGCTTTGATCGGTGATGAGAACGCCGGTTGCGCTCCCGCCCAATTCACGCAGGGAAAGGAGAGTGCCATGGGACGACGCCCACGATCCCACATTGACGACAATCTGAACGTGGAAAGAACCCGCATCATAGCGGAATTGGAAAATACGCCGCCAGGACCGCGGCGTGATCTCCTAGAACGCAAACTGCGGCAGCACGAAACCGCTTCTCATATAGACGGGTGGCTAACGTCGCCGGGCCTACAACCCCCGGAGGAATAAGGCCGTCTCAGGCCAACCGAGGAATCGATCAATGAATTCGACTCATCGAACGATTTGAAAACGCGAGTGTATGCATGAACGGAACACGCAGTAACTCAAAATACGGGCTTCAAGCATTGGACGGGCAGCAGAAACAAGGGCACCGCGCATATATTATGGGCCTCGACGGACATATCGAGCTTCGCATCGATCTATTGTGCGAGGACGAAATCGAAGCCAAGAAGCGCGCCAGATCCTTAGCTGACGGGTGCGACGTAGAACTATGGTGTCAAGATCGAAAGATTGCGGAATTCAAGAGTGAGTAAGGCCGCCTCAGTTGGCGGCCGCTTTCGTGCTCACCATCCTGCTACGTCACCTTCTGGCCCATCGCTTGCGTGAACGCGGTGCAGCCGGCCTGTCCTCACGCCCAGCTCTATTCTTCAGCCGACGATGTCACGGTCGATCGCAAAATCATCAAGTAGGAGTGAAGTGCCTCCCGAAAGCAGGGTGGCGATCAGCTCTGCCGCGAGAAAGCTGAATGTGATGCCATTCCCGCCGTAGCCGAAAGCAGCAAAGACATTCTTGCAACCAGGGACTCTCCCAATCAGGGGTAGCCCGTCACTGGTGGTATCGAAGGCGCCCGACCAGTTGAAGGCCACATCGCCGGATGCCTGCGGCCAAAGCGCTTTCAGATATGCCCTGAGCGCCTTCACCTTGTCCGGCGTCGCTGCATCGCGGGCGTGTGGCTGAATGAGCGTGTCATCATCCTCACCACCCACGATGATCCGGCCGTCCGTTGTCGTACGCGCATAATGATAGTTCTGAGACGCCTCCCAGATCAGTGCTTGCTCAGGCCAGAGATTGTGTGGCTGCGGGACCGTTGCGATCGCCCAACTGGACGCTGGTTTTTGGGCTCTGGGTCGCACAATGTCCGGCATCACATAACCGGTCGCAAGCACCACGTTGCGCGCCTCAACCGACAGTCCGGCCTCAAGACCGACAGTTACGCCTGATGCGCTGCCGTCAAACGCAATCGCATCGGCTTTGAGCAGACGAGCGCCGCGCTTGACAGAAATGCCGAGCAGGCCGCGCGTCAGTCGCACGGGATCGGCGTCGGCCGCATCGCTTGACAGGATCGCGGCAGCCCGGCCGACCGTGAAACGCTGCAGCAATCCGGCATAGTCGAGCAAGTGTGACGGCAAATCGGCGCGGGACCTGACTGCATACTCGTCGTTGATGAGTTTTGGACTATCGCCCACGGCAAGATAGAGCGAAAGACGCGGCCGCATCTCGCAGGGAATTCCATGATGCGCGACGAGCGACATCAATGCCCGCGTTGCACCGTGGCTCGCGCGATAGCAGCGAATTGCCTTTTCAAAACCGTAGAGCTGCGTGAGTTCGAGAAGCGGACGGTCGATTTCCCACAGCAGCATCGCCGTGCTTGCAACCGTGCTACCGAGGCTCGGCAGCTCACGATCGATCACCACCACTTGCCGGCCCTGCCGGGTCAGGCGTTCAGCGACCAGAGCGGCGGTGATGCCGGCGCCAACGATCAGCACATCGCAGCGGAAACTCTCGGTCACAGGCTTGATGTTCGGGGGTGGTAGATTGGCCCACGGCGAATATGGGCTTCGCAGGTCGTCCTGTTCGATGTTGTCATCTCTAAAGATAGGACGCTCCCACAAACGCTCGGGCACCGTAAGGGCAACTCATCAAAGGTTGTGGCGTTCCCTACGTGACGGCGCAGCTGAGGGATTGTGGACCCCAAATGGGATCCGGCGCCCTCGTTTAGCAACGATACTCCGCTCCGCTGGTTGAAACTGCAAAGTCGCGGAGCCCTTCATGGCACATCGAGACAAGACTTCCGTATCCGCCGGCAAATCGTCCGCGCGGCGAGCGCGACGCTCGCCGCGGCTTCGCTGGCATCTTCAACAGCGAAAGGAAACACTGATATGGCCGAGCAGGACCTGGTCGATCCCGTCACCCGCTATCCGAAGCCACCTTCAAGAAGCAGTCACAGCCCTGGCCCGGCCTCGCCGGCAAGATGGAGCCGCGTCCCGATCACGGCGAGTCCAGCTACAAGGGCTCCGGGCGGCTCGCCGGCCGCAAGGCGCTGATCACAGGCGGCGATTCCGGCATGGGCCGCGCGGCCGCGATCGCATATGCGCGCGAAGGCGCCGATGTCGCCATCAACTATCTGCCCGCGGAAGAGCCCGACGCACAGGAGGTCATCGCCCTGATCAAGAAGGAAGGCCGTACCGGCCTTGCGCTTCCCGGCGACCTCAAGGAGGAAGCCTTCTGCAAGAAGCTGGTCGAGCAGGCTATGCAGGGCCTCGGCGGTCTCGACATCATCGTCAACAACGCCGCTCGTCAACAGACGCGCACCTCCATCCTCGACGTCTCGTCGGAGGATTTCGACGCGACCAATGAAAACCAACATCTACGCACCGTTCTGGATCATCAAGGCAGCACTGCCGCATCTGAAGCCCGGCTCTTGCATCATCGGCACGACGTCCGAGCAGGCTTACGATCCCTCACCCGATCTCTACGATTACGCACAGACCAAGGCGGCGACCATGAACTACGTGAAGTCGCTGGCGAAGCAGCTCGCCTCGAAGGGCATTCGGGTCAACGGCGTTGCGCCGGGGCCGATCTGGACGCCGCTCCAGGTTTCGGGCGGCGCTACGATGGAGAAGCTCGAGAAGTTCGGCGGCATGACGCCGCTCGGCCGCCCAGGCCAGCCCGCTGAGCTCGCCTCGATCTATGTGCAGCTCGCCGCAGCGGATGCGAGTTATGCGACCGGCCAGGTTTATGGCTCGGCAGGCGGATCAGGACAGCCGTAATCGCTGAAGGCAGACGATTGAGCTCAGGAACCATCATCGGTCCTGAGTCTTACAAAACTGTCATGGAGAACATGTCGCCAGCTTTGGACCCCAGCTCGTAACTGTCAAACCTACACGGATCGATGTCGCGATCGCCGATGAGATCGCGGCTCACACCGACTACGAGGTCGAGGACGCTTCCAAGGCCCTCACTTGGGGCGCGGACGAGCATGTGCTGCTCGCACTGACGGCGGCAGGCTGGCTTTATGTCCAGCTCCGCAAGCCGCAGCAGGCCCCACTCGCAAATCACATTCTGACGGCCTCACTGGTGACGGCCGTACTACCGCATATCCTCAAATCCGCGTTCGACCAGACCAGACCTGATCGGCTGACAATCGTCGGCCACCGGCATGGCGTTCCCGTCTCCGGGCGGGCACGCGATGCCTTTCCATCCGGTCATGCCGTCCACATGGGTGCACTGGCGTCCGCAGCGGGTCTGCTGCCGCCAGCGCGGCGTCGCGCCGTGCGTGCTATCGCGGTCGCACTTTCGCTGACGCGGATCTCGCTGCTTGCGCATTGGGCAAGCGACGTCGTTGCCGGTTTTGCGCTTGGCGCCGCGGTCGAACGACTCGTGCGGCCTTGGACATTGGCGGGACGTCGCCGCGACCCGCGACGCCCTAGAATTGAAAGGGCGTGATCGATACTGAGAGCTTGCCGTCTGTCGCCTTCTGCACGGAAAACTCGATCTCTTTCGAGGCCTTCACATCACCCACCGTGACTGAAATCGCGCCGCTGCATTGCAAGGTGTGCTTCTGATTGCTCCTGGAGGTCGTCACGATCTTCTCGCCGAGAAGGTAGAGCGGCTTGTTATTCTCCAGGCTGACCTTGGCCGTGGAATTCCTGGCGGCGAATTCGACCAGCGGATTGCGATGATCGTCCGAAACGATATCGAGGATGGCCTTTCGCGTTTCCGGAAAATCGCATTCAGGCTTTCCGCGACGATTTGCAATCATCTCAACGTTGGCAACGTCCTATTAAAGTTCCGTAAAGCAGAACTAGAGAGGCAATCGCCCCTGATCTTCGGACCAATCAATAATCTCGAAGAACATGCCCCGACGAAGCATTTCGGTCTCTAGATTGGCGGCATGCTCCCGCCAATTAGACGTTTCGCGAACTTGGAAGCGCGGTTTCTCTCCGGCAGCCTTCTGAGCATCGTCCGACGCGAGAGCGCCGCGAACACTTTCATACATCATCGTGATGCTGTCGTTTGTGAAAGCTCGATAGTCCATCAGTCCAACAAAAATGCCGTCGCCGGGTTGAGTTCAGCGACGACTCCAGTGGGAGTTCGTTGATATCGACTATGCGCTAGTCGGGATAATGATGGGCTTTGGGGGTTAACGGGCCGTTTCCTGCCCAATATCGGAGAGCGGGACCCGGCGTACGCTCGCTGCCTCGCCCTGTGCTAAAGCCTAGGCTCCGCGCCAGGCGCCACACGCCTTCGCGAGAGCCACCAACGATCTGATCAGATACGTCTGGTGGCAGAATTGGCTGAGATCATCGAATGAGCCGCTCACCATGGTGGCAAGTTCACGCGCCGGACCATGCTCTGTTCACCAGCGACCCAACTCCAAACGCCGTTGCCGGTCTGCCGCTCCGTCCATCGTCTAGGACTATCTCGCGACCACCGGCCCGGCGAGGTCAAAGACCGCACGAGGGCCCTGCATGTCCTCGCCAATCTAGGAAGCTTGGGGCTGAGAAAGATCGGCGTGGCGCGCTCCAGACAAGCAGAACCTCAGTGTTTCGCTATTGCACTTTGTGCCGATACATTGAGGGCCTCGCGGCCATAAGTTACAGCCGTTGGAGGAGACAGCGCCCGGAGGTGGGCACGTTTCGCGGACCTTGCGCATCTTCAGCAGTCGTGGGGCACGCGGGAGCCGGGTATGGCCTGTCTTTTTTCCGCTTGATGCCACGAAAACCGAGTTTTGCGCGCCGAAGATCGGCGCCAGTGACGGCCGCATCGGGCTGCCCGTCCAACAGGCCCGAAGGAACCTGAATCCAGACAATCGGTTATCTCTCAGTTTTAGCATCACCGGTAGGATTGTATGCTTCGCCGGTAGGTTTCTTTTTTCGGGTATCGCTCGGTACTCTGAAACGGGGCGCGGCTGGTCATGGTGGATTATCGCAAAATCTTCGAAAGCTCTCCCGCGCTATTCCTTGTCCTCGGCGCCGACGAGACTTTCCCCATCCTGGACGCCAGCGATGCCTACCTTCGGGCCACTCACACGGAACGCGATGCGATCATAGGTCGCCCTCTGTTCGAAGTCTTCCCGGACAACCCCGAAGATCCGTCTGCGACCGGAATCACGAACCTTCGCGCGTCCCTCAAAAGAGTCCTTGCCGGGGGTCGACCAGATACGATGGCCGTACAGAGGTACGACGTCCGCGGACCGGGCGGCGACTTTGAGCAACGGCACTGGTCGCCCCTGAACTCTCCGGTGATCGGACCGGACGGGCGGGCTCAATACATCATGCACCGGGTCGAAGACGTCACCGACATCACCCGGGGCGACCGCGTGGCCGCGCTTGCAGACGAGACCATGCGGCTCGAAGTCATGCTGCGGGCGCAAGAGCTGCAGGAGGCCAACCGTCAACTGCGGGAGGTTACTGAGCAGTTCCAGGCAGTCTACGACCAGGGCCTGTTCGCCGCGCGCCTCCGCCTGGACGGGACGGTCCTCGACATCAATCGGTCGGCCCTCGAGGTTTGCGGCTTCCAGCGTGCGGACGTCCTCGACCGCCCGTTCTGGGAGTGCGGTTGGTGGAATCGGTCGCAGGAGGTGATGGCGTGGGTCCGTCACGCCGTCGAGCAGGCTATAGCCGGCGAGCCGTTCCGCGGCGAGTCGCTGTATTTTTGGGGTGACGGTTCGGAGCACATCGTTGACTTCGCCTGCATGCCGGTGCGGGACGCGTCCGGCCGCGTGGTCGTCGTCGTGCCGACGGGCATGGACGTCACGGAACGGGTCAGGGCCGAACAGAACCAGCGGGAGTTGGAGGCCGAACGCCGGCGAGCCGAGGCGCTCGCCGAGATCGACCGCGGCAAGACGCGGTTCTTCTCCAACATCAGCCATGAATTCCGCACGCCGTTGACCTTGATGCTTGGGTCGCTCGAAGAGATGAATCGCGAGTCTGGTGGAGCGACGATTCCGGCCGCGTACTTCGATCAGATGGACCTGGTCCACCGCAACGGCTTGCGCCTGCTCAAACTTGTCAACACGTTGCTCGACTTCTCGCGGATTGAGGCGGAGCGCGTGCAGGCCGTCTATGAGGCGACCGATCTCGCCGAGATGACGGCGCATCTTGCCAGCGAATTCCGCTCGGCGATCGAGAAGGCTGGTCTGACACTGGTCGTCGATTGCCCGCCGCTTTCGGACACCGCCTTCGTCGACCGGGAAATGTGGGAGAAGATCGTCCTCAATCTCCTGTCCAATGCCTTCAAATTCACATTCGAAGGTACGATCGAGGTGTCCCTGCGACAGGCAGACGAGCAGTTCGAGCTCGTCGTCGCCGATACCGGCACCGGCATTTCGACCGCTGAGCTGCCTCGGCTGTTCGAGCGCTTCCACCGCGTGGAGGGTGCGAGGGGCAGGACCTACGAAGGTTCGGGCATCGGGCTTGCGCTTGTGCAGGAGCTTGCGAGGCTACACGGCGGCGAGGTCACCGCCGAAAGCGAACTTGGCAAAGGCTCGACATTCCGGGTGACGATACCCAACGGCACCGCTCATTTGCCACAACGGCAGATCGGCGGCGTCCGCACGCAAGCCTCGACGGGCCTGAGCGCGAGGCCGTTCGTTGAAGAGGCGCTGCGCTGGCTTCCCGATACCTCGGCCGTGCCTGACGAGATCATCGAGGTCGCGTTGCCCGTGGAACAGGCTGCTGCGCCTCAAGCGCAACGGCCGCTCGTTTTGCTGGCGGACGACAACGCCGACATGCGCGAATATCTGACGCGCATTCTCGGCGAGCATTACCGCGTCCACGCGGTGCCGGACGGTGAGGCGGCCTTGGAAGCAATCTCCCGAAAACTGCCCGATCTCCTGCTCAGTGACGTGATGATGCCGCGGATTGGCGGGATGGAATTGCTGATGCGGCTACGCGCAGACCCCCGCACCAGGTCACTGCCAGTGATCCTGCTTTCAGCGCGCGCGGGCGAGCAGACCAAGGTCGAGGCCCTCGGTGCCGGCGCGGACGACTATATTGTGAAGCCGTTCACTGCGCGAGAACTGCTGGCGCGCGTAGACGCGCATCTGAAGATCGCAAGCGTGCGTGGCGAGGTGATGGAAAGCCTTCGTCAAAGCGAAGAACGGTACCGCGCCTTCGTCACCGCGACCTCGGACATTGTCTATCGCATGAGTCCAGACTGGAGCGAGATGCGCAACCTCCAGGGCAAGGACTCCGTCCGCGATACGGAGAGCCCGAGCAAGACCTGGCTCGAAACGTACATTCATCCGGACGATCAGCCGCAGGTCTTGTCGGCCATCGACGAGGCGATCCGGACCAAGACACCGTTCGAGTTCGAGCATCAGGTCAAGCAGATCGACGGTACGTTGGGCTGGGTGCACTCGCGAGCCGTTCCGGTGTTCGACGAGGACGGCGAGATCGTCGAATGGTTCGGATCCGCGCGCGACGTCAGCGAGCGAAGGCGGCACGACGAGACGCAGCGCCTTCTGGTCAGCGAACTCAGCCACCGCGTGAAGAACATGCTCGCGGTCGTCCAGGCGATCGCCCAGCAGACGCTCCGGCGCGCGAAGGACCCGGCCGAGTTCGCGGTGAGTTTCGGCGGCCGCATTCAATCGCTTTCGAGTATGCACGGGCTCCTCAGTCAGTCCGGCTGGCAGCACGCGGATCTCCTCGACATTCTGCGCGATCAGCTTGCTGCGCACGATGCTTCTCGTGTGGTAGCTTCTGGTCCCCCGGTACGGCTTGGGCCGCAGGTCGCGTTGCACGTGGCACTGATGCTGCACGAACTCGGCACCAACTCGGTCAAGTACGGCGCCCTGTCGAAGCCCGAGGGTACTGTGTACGTGGGCTGGGCGGTGAACGACGACAAGCTGCGGCTGGAATGGCGCGAGCGAGGCGGGCCGCCGGTCAAATCGCCCCTCAAACGCGGCTTCGGAACCAACCTCATCGAACAGACCGCGAAGAGCGAGGGTGGAAGCTCTCACGTGTCCGCGGAGGCGGAGGGCTTACGCTGGGAGATCACGCTGCCTCTCAGCGCGGAAAAATCGATTGCGCCGGAAGAGCGCGGCCGGTCCACATCGTCAAGTCGTCCACGCAGCATGCGTCAGGCCGCACCAGCCGAACCGCTCAAAGGCAAGCGATTCCTGATCGTCGAGGACGAGCCCCTGATTGCGCTCGACATCGTCGCTGGTCTGGAAGGCGCCGGTGTGAACGTCGAGGGTCCCATCGGTTCGGTGAAGGACGCGCTTCGGGCGGTCGAGGAAGGTTCGTTCGACGGAGTGCTGCTTGATGCCAATTTGCGGGGAGAACCCGTAGACGAGATTGCTGCGGCGCTCACTCGGCGGAATGTCCCATTCGTGTTCGTGACGGGTTATGGGCGTCAGGCGTTGCCGGAAAGCTTCGCTCGGTCGATGGTGCTGACGAAGCCCTTTACGCAGGAACAGTTGCTTCAGACGGCCTCGCAACTCGTGGGGTCGGAACGCTCGGGCCTATACTTGCTCAAGGACCGCGGCTGACGCAGCGCTTCGTTTGCGGCTCGGCTTCAGCAGTGACATGCGCGCCTCGTCAGACGGCCTGGTTCTCGGCCTAGCAAGAACGTTGATCTTCATCAAGAGCCATCGATGGAACTGCAAGGGCCCCTATGCTCGATCCGCAGAACCCGGCTGACGGCCCTGACGACGTCGTCCGCATAATAGGGCTTCTGCGGTGTTAGCCTTTCGGACACCAGACGGGGTGTGACGGGAGAGAAACCGGTCGCATAGATCACGGGTAGATCGGGGTCGTGTTCTCGAGAATGTTCGGAGATCTTCCATCCGTCGATGCCGCCGGGCAACCTGACGTCGGTGATCAGAACGTCGACAACCTGCCGCCCGCACCACGCCAATGCCTCTGCGCCATGCGCCGCGTAGTCGTATCCTTCCTCCCGCCAAGTTTCCACGACGAGCTCGCGTATGAGGCGTCGTCCTCGACGACGAGCATCGCACTGGCGACTCCTTCAACTGACGGGTGGAGCGCTTCTGCCGACAGCAGGCGCGTTGACCGGCGCGGCAGGCCCGCTCTCGCAAGCGGGCTTGCCGGTAACCGTCAGAACCCAGAATAGTAGTCGTTCACCGCTCTTGCGCGTCCCGGGTCGTTCCAGTCCCAGGCATTGTCGTTGCCGTACTTCGGCGCGCCCTGAAGCCTGTCGGCGGTAAGATTGGTCCGGTAGCCGCCAAGACCTGTGTCGTACTTCAGCGATTGCCAGGGCAGGGGGTAGTGATCGTCCCCGATGCCGAGGAAGCCACCGAAGCCGAGAACCGCGTACGACACTTGGCCGCTGACCTTGTCGATCATGACGCGCTCAATCGAACCGATCTTCTGGGCGTCGGACCCATAGACCGCTGTGCCTTCGACCTTATCGCTACCGATCAGCGTACCTGTTTCACGCCTTTCCGTTTCCATCGTCGTCTCCTCCTAGAAATATTGACGCACGACAACTGCGATCGAGAGGCGATCGTTCCTACGTTTTAAAGGTTCGGCGGGAGAGCTATGGAAAAGCGAGCGACGCGGCAAAAACTGATCTCGTACTTCGCGCGTCGCGATGAATTCACCACCCCCGACAACCGGCGCAGCGGAAGGTCAAAGGATTTCCAGCCTGTCACCCTGTGCGGAAAAATGAGGTTAAGGTAGTGGCCGGGGATCCGCGACGCGGCTTTTGTGCCATCGATTGGAATGAGCCATCCACTCGGAAATCGGCTCGCCATCGCGATGCCGGCCTCCAGCTTCTGCACCAGCCCAAGCCGCCGCGGCTCCGAACAGCAACGCTGCAGCCGCCGAGAAGGCGATGATGATACTTGCCGCACGAGCCCTCGAGATCGCGCTCTTCGCATTTGCCAGCGTCGTATCAACTCGCCTCTCGGCGTCCGTCGCTGCGAGCCCGGTCAATGCAGTGACCTGCTGAACAAGATAGGTGCGATCCTCGGGGAGAACGCCGCCGTGACTCGAAGCAGTGGCTAGAATTCGCGCGGCTTCAGCACGCTCACCCGTCAGATCAACGTTCGGCGGCCGCCGGGGCGCACGGAAGAGATGATCAAGCTCGTAACTTAGGATCGACGGTTCGGTAGCAGACGGCGGTTGAGTCGTTGCGGACGGGCGGTTTGCAGCACCCGCTATCAGCGCGGTCAGAACAGCTCCGATTAAGACCGCGAGCGCCCAGGCAGCAACGCCATGCAGTCCGTCGCGCGTCTCGATGTCATCGGTCGCGGAAGCGTAAGGCGGCCGCACGCGCCCGGCAAAATAGCCGCCGCAGCCAAAACTGATGAGGGACTGAAAGATCAGGTAGACGCCCGACAACAGCCATAGCGCAACGGAAGCATCTCTCCAGGTCGGCGCAGCGGAGGCCATGCCCAGTCCAAGCGCTGTTCCAAAGGAGATCAGTATCAGGGACAAACTCGTAGCGACGAAGGCTCCAACGACGATGGGTGTCCACTGCAATCCCCAGAGCCTGGTTAAGTTGGATGCGGTGGCTGTTTCGGATGCGATCCCGGAGATTGGTTCAATGGCCATGGCGTCTACCTGAGACCGAGTAGAGACAAAATGAACATGACGATGACGATCAGGCCAACGAGATAGATGATTCCATTCATGCGAAGTCCTCCTCTTCGCCACTTCAATGCCAGGCGTGCGTAAGGGTTCCTCGATCCAGACGTTTCCCGCCAGGTGGCGCACTCGCGCGACTCCGGTCGTAAAAGAACAGCCGCGTTGCCGGGGTAAGACAACGCGGCTGGGAAGCAAATCCCCGGAGGAGCCAGGCTTACTTCCTGTTGCTTTGGGGCCGGCCTGATCGCTGCCGGGACCAGAGCCGCCCTGGCCGGACGCGTCAGCCTTCATCATTCCGCCCTTGGTCATGCCGTACTTGTAAAATCCTCACATGCCGTTTCTCAAGGTCGGGGAGACGGTCCCGGTTGGGGGGCTTGGGGGCAAGTAGACCGGGGCTGCTCCGCCAGCATCGGCGGCGATGCTTGGCAGGTCCTCAATTGGCCTTCGGCGCTAGTTGTTCCGCGCCGGTCGATGCAGACGCAGATTCGGCCTCGGTCGCCGGCAGGAATGCGAAGCTGGCAGCATATTTTCGCGTCTGGGATGCGCCAGGCATTGCCGTATCTCGGAATTGGTTTATGCGCGTCGCTGACTGCTTGGATGTCGGTAATGCTGTTCTATTGAAGTGGTTCTGCCGCAAATTCATCGATGCGGGCGACCCTTACTAGCCAGGAGGGTCGTTTCCTTTCGGCTCTTGTAAGAGTTTCGGCATGTGTCCCCGCGGTTCGCGATCACGTGGGGCAGGGCGCTCGGATGGGACGCGGCCAAGCTTCGGCTGCAGCTCGACGAGATCCGTAAAGACGTCGGCCTGGCGGCGCAGCTCGTCGGCGATCATCGGCGGCTGGCTGGCGATAGTGGAAATCACCGTGACTCGCACGCCGCGGCGCTGCACGGCTTCGACCAGAGAGCGGAAGTCGCCATCGCCCGAGAACAGCACCATCTGGTCGATGTGTTCGGCGAGCTCCATGGCGTTCACCGCGAGCTCGATATCCATGTTGCCCTTGATCTTGCGGCGGCCGGATGCATCGACAAACTCTTTAGTCGCCTTGGTGACGACCGTGAACCCGTTGTAGTCCAACCAATCGAGCAGGGGACGGATCGAGGAAAACTCCTGATCCTCGATGACTGCGGTGTAGTAGAATGCCCGAAACAGTTTCCCGCGGCTCTGAAATTCCTCCAGCAGGCGTTTGTAATCGACGTCGAAGCCCAGGGCTTTCGCCGTCGCGTAAAGATTCGCGCCATCGATGAAAAGCGCAATCTTGTTAGTCGACGCGGATGACATGACTTGCGGGCTTTCCAGAGAGCCGATTTAGGTCTTCGCCGAGAGACCAGCAATTGAACGAAGGGCTACGAGACGCACGAAAAATACTTTAAGCTTCAAGCAATCGCATGGCGAGGAGGAACTCCGTAGCCACAAAGAAGTTAGCCCATTTAAAATTCTTGAGTAATGTGGCTATTTTAGGTGGTCGTTTTTGGAGTATGCGTCTCATGAGCGATGTGGATTTTCCTGTCTTTGATAGTTCGATCACACGGCGCGGTCGCGGCTGGCGCTGGTGTGTTTCTGGCGAAGCGGGTAAAATCGTCCTGCAGGGTACTGAGCGCAGCCGACCAGCGGCACAGTATATGGCTGCACGAGCGACTTTTTTGCTGCTCCTCACCGCGTCGTATTGGAGACCCAGCAATGTGCCGCTTCCGGTTGACGTATACCCGGTTGAGATAATTCCCAACGTGCGCCCGAACTCACTGGCCTGAGATAGCCAAAGGCCGATTGCGCTTGGATGCTCTCGGACTCTCGGAAAAGGCTCTCCATCGCGGCGTTCATGAGAGGGCTCGCGCAGTGTGGCGTGGCGCGTACGGATCTACTTTGCAAGAACCAATTCGTTGATTGGAAAAACGCTTCCGGTGCGTAAGCGCTAGGAGTGTTTGCGTCTGCGAGAACGAACGACGCCGGCAGCCCTATCACGTCGTACTCAAATGCCACCCCTTAGGGGTCATTCTCCTCGAACCGTTTCTGCGGCATCGACACTGGCGAAGACCTTGATTTGGTCGACGTCGCCGACCTGTTTGGCGGTGTTCACGTAGACGAAGACGGTCATTGATCTCTCTTCAGCTTGCGCCGGCTTAGGTCTTTGGAACGGATCGGACTTCCTGCGGGTTAAGCGCGACAACCCTGGGAGTTTGCCGTGAAACTAATCCTACTATTAGCAACCGGCTTGGCTGTCTCGATTGCTGCTGCGTCGGCGCAGCCCGCCGGCTCACCAAGCGGACGTGGGGCGGTCAATGGTGACCCGGCAGCCAGCTCGACGGCGCCGAGCAGAGACCCGCGTGGCACCACTGGCATGTCGCCTGGTTCGAGTAGCGGAAGTGGTACGTCCACTTCTGGCGGCAAAGACGACAATGGAGATCAGGGTCGAGACAAAATGCCAGACAGCAACAAGACGGTCCGGCCCGAGAACCAGCAGCCGGCAAAGCCGCAGTAACGCCTAAATTCCCGCGTGGATCGACTCTCGTCCGAAGTTCTGGTGTCGCAATTCGGACGGAGCAAGCGACCTCAGCTTTGGAAGGGGGATAGCTGAGGCCGCTTGAGCTTCGGAACGGAGGCGAATCCAACCGACGCTCAGCGAGGGTAGGCTGCATCCATTCCCACGCATGGTCCACTTGTGAACAATGCCGCCGCAATGTTAGCGCGCGTGCTTTACGTCTCGTGAACGTCCTCCGTCTTGCGCGAAGGGCCTCACGTTGAACTTGCCGAATTTCGATAGGCTTCGGTATTTCAACGGAGGTGTGCTCGGCGTCATCCAGAACTATGTTGCCGCGCTCTGAAGTGAGCGAGGAAATGACGGGCCGCCGCAACAAGGACAATCCGCCTATCCTCATCTGCCAAGAATGTAGGCGACCGATGGTGTATCTCGCTACACTTCCGAAGATTGCTAGCCTGCCCGCAGTACACGCTTACTTGTGTCGACCATGCCAGCGGGTCGATAGCATTACGTTGAAGTAGGGCCGACGCAGGCATCTTTTAAGCTAGCCGTCCTGGCACCGAATGCCGAAATTGTCGCAGGTCAACGCAAAGGCTTCCTTCGCCTTTGCATCCTCAAAGCAGAAGCGAGTGCCGATGTCTGCGCGATCGGTCCACCACCCCAATTTGGTGCCCTTCGCAATGCGAGCAGCTTCTCCGCGCAGCAAATCCAACTGTTTTCCAGCCGCGTGAACGACTAAGCAATTTTCCTTTGTCATGAATGCGGTCCTCAAAAATGAAGCAACGACACCATTTTGATTCCGACAAAAAATGAAAATAGTGTGGCGGCTGGGGTGCTAGAACGAAGGCCGCACCAGGGGGACTGCTGCGACCTCATTCTCGAAAAAATTCGGGTGAAATGATCTAAGTGAAATATGCAGCCATCCCCGGTGATCAACAACCTACCGCAGCTCGGTCGCAGCGCAATGTCAGCTAGGTCACACCGGGAAACCTATTTAATGCGCAGGCACGACTTGCTCAGAAGCCCTTCGCTTAGGCAGTCTGGACGGCCGATCGGACCAAGGTCCTACGACCATGGTCGGCCGAAGCGCCAGACCTCGGTCCCACGAGGTCGTTGGACCTTGTACCCTGTCCCGTTGTTCACAGAAAAATCTAACCTGAGCCCATAGGAGCCATCCGACGCGGACGGCTCGCAAAAATTTCAACGGCTCGGCCGCCGCGGCGGACCGTGCGCCACAACAGGTGAGGCCGCCATGGTTGCGTACATCAGGAGCGATCTGGATTTCATTCTCGCGCAGATCAAGGTCGCGGAGAAGCACGCCGCCTATATCGTCAATCCGCTCGACCCGAACGCCGCGCCGCTCTACGGAGCCGGTCTGGCCGGCCAGGTCGGCTCGGTCCCGTCCTACAACCTCAGCATCGGTCTTCGTACCGTCGACGGACAGAACAACAACCTGCTGCCCGGCCAGGAGAAGTGGGGCGCCGCGGACATGCCGTTCCCCGAACTGCTGGATCCGACCTTCAGGCCCGCGGAAAACGTACCGGGCAATTTCCTGCCGCCGGGCGCGCCCGCCGTGCCGACGTCTTACGCGCCGTCCAACAACCCGGGTTCGATGGTGTTCGATTCGAGCCTGCGCACCATCTCTAACCTGATCGTCGATCAGACGCTCGCGAACCCGGCGGCGATCATGAAGGGCCTGCAGTCCGGCGGGATCGTCGAGGCCACGCTGGCTAACGTCGCCCTCGTGCAAGATATCTACAACGCCTTCAAACCCGCGCTCGACGCCGAGTATCAGGCCCGCGTGGTGATGCAGAACGCCAAGGCGGCGGCGAACCAGCTGAGCGACGGCGACGAGTCCACCGTTCCCGGCGCGGCCGAACAGGCGGCGATCGACGCCTTCGCGGCGGCCACGGCGGTGCACAACGACATGCTCAACGATCTGGCGGTGGCGCGCGCGGTCCGCGATGCGGGCCTCGAGCCGTTCGGGATCACAATGGACGGCGACAACGTCCAGGTCGTCAACGTCTCTCCGGACGTCGGCCTGTCGGCCCCGTTCAACTCCTGGTTCACTCTGTTCGGCCAGTTCTTCGATCACGGTCTGGATCTCGTCAACAAGGGCGGCAGCGGCACCGTGTTCGTTCCGCTCCAGCCGGACGATCCGCTGTACGTGCCGGGTAGCCCGACCAACTTCATGGTCCTGACCCGCGCCACCGTCAGCCCGGGCGCCGACGGCGTCATGGGGACGGCCGACGACGTGCGTCCCGTCAACACCACGACGCCGTTTGTCGACCAGAACCAGACCTATACGTCGCATGCCTCCCACCAGGTTTTCCTGCGCCAGTACGCGCTCGACGCCAACGGCGTCCCGCACGCTACCGGCCAGCTGATCGAGGGCGGCGGAGACCAGCCGGGCGGCATGGCCACCTGGGGCGAGGTCAAGGAACAGGCCAAGATGCTTGGCATCCTCCTGACCGACCAGGACGTCGGCGCGGTGCCGCTGCTTCGCACCGACCCGTACGGCAACTTCATTCCGAATGCCGCGGGCTTCGCCCAGGTGATCACCGGCGTCGGCGCCGACGGCATTCCGAACACTGCGGACGACATCGTCATCTCCGGCACCTCGACGGCGCCGGTCAGCGTCGCCACCGCGATCCGTATCAACGCCGCCTTCCTTGCCGACATCGCGCACGACGCCGTGCCGAACGGCATCGCCGACGGCGACATTGAAATCGGGCTGCTCAACCCCGGCAACAACCCGGCGGTCTACGACAACGAACTGCTGGACGCCCACTTCATCGCCGGCGACGGCCGCGCCAACGAGAACATCGGCCTGACCGCGGTCCACCACATCTTCCACTCCGAGCACAACCGGCTGGTCGAGCACACCAAAGAGATCGTCCTGGCCTCGAACGACCTGGCCTTCCTCAACGAATGGCTGGCCGTCGACCTCGCCGCACTGCCGACGACGCCCGCTCAGATCGCCGCCCTCGTCTGGGATGGCGAACGCCTGTTCCAGGCCGCCAAGTTCGGCACCGAGATGCAATACCAACATCTCGTCTTCGAGGACTTCGCCCGCAAGGTGCAGCCCAACATCGACTTCTTCGTCGTGCCGGACGGATACCACGCCGACATCAATCCGAGCATTGTCGCCGAATTCGCGCACGTGGTCTACCGCTTCGGCCACTCAATGCTGACCGAGACGATCGACCGGCTCGACCCGACCTTCACTAACGACCAGATCGGGCTCATCGAGGCCTTCCTCAACCCGATCGAATTCGACTCGGGCCACACCGTCGCGGACAGCGTCGCCGCCGGCAACATCATCCGCGGCATGACGCGGCAGGTCGGCAACGAGATCGACGAGTTCGTCACCAGCGCGCTGCGCAACAATCTGCTCGGGTTGCCGCTCGATCTGGCTACCATCAACCTGGCCCGCGGCCGCGATGCCGGCGTGCCGTCATTGAACGCTGCGCGCCGCGACTTCTTTGAGGCAAGCAGCCACGCCGAAGAGCTGCGGCCCTACGCGAGCTGGGTCGACTTCGCGAGCCACCTCAAGAACGAGGCTTCGATTATCAACTTCGTCGCCGCCTACGGAACGCACACGCTGATCACCGGCGAGACGACGGTCGAAGGCAAGCGCGACGCGGCCATGGCGCTGATCTTCGGCACCAGCTTCGGCGACGTCGTCGTTCCGACCGACCCGGCCGAGCTCGCGGCATTCAATGCCGACCGCATAGCCTTCCTCAACGCGACCGGCATCTACGCCGGCGGCTCGCTGGGCGGCCTCGAGAACGTCGATCTCTGGATCGGCGGTCTCGCCGAGAAGGTCATGCCGTTCGGCGGCATGCTGGGCTCTACCTTCAACTTCGTGTTCGAGGTTCAGCTCGAAAAGCTGCAGGACGGCGACCGCTTCTACTACCTGCAGCGGCTCGACGGGCTGCATCTGTTGTCAGAGATGGAGAACAACACCTTCGCCAAGGTAATCGGCCTCAATGCCGACGCCGGCCATCTGCCTTCGGACGTGTTCTCCACGCCCGGCCTCATCCTCGAAGTCGACCAGACCCGGCAGTGGAATCCGGGGCTCGATTCGGCCGATCCGACCGGTGGCACGATCCTGACCCCGCTGGTCCTGCGCGACAACCCGGCGACCGATGGAGCCGAAGCGAACTACCTGCGCTATACCGGCGCCGACCACGTCCTGTTGGGCGGTACCGACCAGGCCGACACGCTGATCGCCAGCGAGGGTGACGATACCCTCTATGGCGACGCCGGCAACGACCGCATGGAGGGCGGCGCCGGCAACGACCAGTACATCGGCGGCGACGGTGACGACATCATCACCGACCAGTTCGGCGACGACATCATGCGCACCGGCCGCGGCCACGACGCGGTCAACGCCGGCCAGGGCGTCGACCTGATCGTCGCCGACGAGGGCAATGACTTCATCGTGCTCGGCGCCGACAGTCTCGATGAGGCCTTCGGCGGGGTCGGCAACGACTTCGTTCTCGGCAGCAAGACCACCGAGCAGACGCTTGGCGGCGAAGGTGACGACTGGATCGAGATCGGCGCCTGGACCGGCGCGGTCGGCGACAATTTCGACGACCAGTTCCAGCTCGATGCCGTCAAGGGCCACGACGTGTTCCACGGGGACGGCGGCTTCGACGAATTCATTGGCGAAGGCGGCGACGATATCTGGTTCGGCAGCCTTGGTCGCGGCAAGTTCGACGGCATGTCCGGCTACGACTGGACGACCTACGCCAACATGAATCTGGCGGTCGACGTCGACCTCAACCGGGTGATCCTGCCCGGTCTGCCGGTGCTTCCGGGCAACGCGGCGCTCGACAGTTTCACCCAGGTCGAAGGCGCGTCCGGATCAGCCCACAATGACGTCATCCGCGGTTCCGACGTCACCGCCGACCTCGTGCCGACCGAAGGCTTCCGCGGCAGTGCCCTGGATGCCGAGGGCATCGCCCTCATCACGGGCCTGCAGGCGCTTCTCGCCGGCGCGGGACCGGCCTCGTTCGATGCCAACGGCAGCTTCGTCGGCGGCAACATCCTGCTCGGCGGTGCCGGCAGCGACCTCATCGAAGGCCGCGGCGGCGACGATATCCTCGACGGCGACCGATGGCTGCGGGTGCGCATCGCGGTGATGTCCGACTTCGACGAGAACGGCCCGGTCGGCAACACCGTGCTCGAGTTCCACGACAGCATGACGACTCTGGTCCAGAAAGTGTTCTCGGGTCAGATCAATCCTGGCCAGCTCAAGATCGTCCGCGACATCGTCTCCGACGGCGCGGCGGCATCGGACATCGACACCGCAGTCTACTCCGACGTCCGCGCCAACTATTCGTTCTCGGCGCGCGCCGACGGCACCCTCGTGGTCTCCAACACCGGCGGCCTCGATCCGCTCGATGGCACCGACCTGCTGCGCAACATGGAGAGGTTGCAGTTTTCCGACGGCACTCTCGGTATCGTCGTAGGCACCCCGTTCAGCGACAATGGCCTCGCCCCGCAGGGCCCGCCGTCCGACAACCGTCCCGTGCTGAACGGTTCGGCGACCGACGACATCATCGTCGGCCTTGCCGGAGCCGACGTGCTCAACGGTCTCGGCGGCAACGACATCCTGGTCGGCGGTCCGGGTTCTGCGACGGGAACGATTGCCGACAACTTCAATTCGGGCGGCTATTCCGGCAACGATGGTAATGCTGCAAACTTCGCCGGAAACTGGACGGAAAACGACAACAACAGCGCCACGAGCGGCGACATCGAAATCGATGGTAATCGCCTTCGTTTCAACGAGACCGTCGATGGCGGCGAAACCATCGAACGCTCGATGAACCTGGCGGGGGCTACGGCCGCAACGCTGTCCTTCAGCTACGAGGATGACAATCTCGGCGTGGGCCAGAGTGTCATCGTCGAGGCCCGCAACAGCGGCAGCGGCACCTGGGAAGTTCTCGGCACGCTCGGCAGCACCACCGCGACAGGCAACGGCAATTTCAGCGCGACGCTGACCGCTGCCCAGATCGGCGCGAACTCGGGAATCCGCTTCCGGACAACCGGCGACGGCAACAACTGGGACAACGGTGACAATTTCTACGTCGATAACCTGACGATCACGATCGTCAGAGCCGGCATCAACGGCGGCGTTGACACCCTCAACGGCGGTCTCGGCAACGACACCTACGCGTTCGGGCTCGGCGACGGCAACGACCTCATCAACGAAGCTGTCAATGCCGCCAGCGGCGGCACCGCCGACCGCATCTCGATCCAGGCTCCGAACGCGGTCGACGCGTCCGGTCAGCCCATCATCGACCCGGTGACCCTGCTTCCGGTACCGACGATCACCGCGTTGGACGCCTTCGACAGCAGCACCGCGACCCAGACCGGCGACCTGGTCATCAATTACAGCCTACCGACCGGGCCTACGGGCTCCGTCGCCCAGTCCATCACGGTGGCAGGCCACTTCACCGGCAACAACGCGCAGACCGGCGTCGAACGCATCAACTTCAACGGCGCGACTTTCGCCGGCTATGCGCTCGGCGCGGAGGATTACCTCATCAGCCGCTCCGATCCGGCCGACCGGGCAGGCGGCGACGTCGACATGTCGCTGAATGCGGTGACCAACACTCAGGCCAACTTCGTGGTGGGCGAGCAGGGCGTCGACGACGAGATCACTGGCGGCGGCCTCAACGACCTGATCTTCGGCGGCACCGGCAACGACGACCTCGTCGGCGGGCTCGGCGACGACCTCCTGGTCGGCGGTGCGGGCAACGACGATCTCGACGCCCGGCTGAACCTCGCTGGTGACGACTTCGAAGGCGCCGTCGGCGCCGACACGATGGTCGGCGGTGCGGGCAACGACACCTACGGCATCGACGATCTGCTCGATGTCGCGATCGAGGCCCAGGACGAGGGCACCGACACCGTCGAGACCTTCCTGGCCGAGCTTTCCATCGCGAACATGGCCAACGTCGAGAACCTCACCTACCGCGGCGTCGACGCCGACCAGTTCATCGGCACCGGCAACGCCGGCAACAACGTCATCACCGGCGGCGATCTGGCCGACACGCTGAGCGGTCTGGCGGGCAACGACACCCTGAACGGCGGTCTGGGCAACGATACGCTCGACGGCGGCGACGGCAACGATACCCTCAACGGCGGCGACGACGTCGACACGCTGACAGGTGGGCTCGGGGCCGACACCCTCAACGGCGGAGCCGGGGCCGACGTCATGGCCGGCGGCGCCGACAACGACATCTACGTCGTCGACGATGCCGCCGACGTGGTGACCGAACTTGCGGCCGGCGGCACCGACACGGTGCAGTCCTCGGTCTCATACACAGTCGGGGCCGAAGTCGAGAACCTGACGCTGACCGGAGGCGACGCCATCAACGGCAATGGCAACGCGCAGGCCAACACCATCGCCGGCAACGGCGCCAACAACCAGATCTTCGGCGGTGGCGGCAACGACACCATCGATGCCGGCAACGGTACCGACCTGGTCGACGGCGGTACTGGCGACGATACGCTGAGCGGAGGCACCGGCGGCGATACCGACACCATTATCGGCGGCGCCGGCAGCGACACCATCAACGTCAGCGATGGCAACGACGTGGTGGTCTACAACGCCGCCGGGTTCGGTGCCGATACCATCACCGGCTTCGACTCGACCGCGGCCGGGGGCCAGGACCTGATCAACCTCAGCGCCCTCGGCATCACGGCCGCCAACCTGGCGACGCGTGTTGTCGAGACTCAGGTGGGCGCCAATACCGTGCTCACGGTCAGGGATGCGTCCCTGGCGACGATCGGCACCATCCAGGTCAACAACACGACGACGGCCGCGATCGACGCGTCCGACTACGTCCTTGCGCAGGCCGCGCCGGCGCCGTTCGGCACGGCGAGCGCCAACGCCGACGTCATCACCGGCAACGGCGGTGCCAACCTCATCGACGGCCTCGGCGGCAACGATACGCTGAGCGGCGGCGGTGGCGACGATGTCATCCTCGGCGGCGAGGGCGCGGATACCCTCAACGGCGACGACGGCAACGACACGTTGACCGGTGGCACCGGCAGCAACAACGGCGCTTACGTCGACAGCTTCGGAGCCGCGTCGTATTCGAACAGCAACGGCACGCTCGCGTTCACGGGAAACTGGACCGAAGGCGGCGGCGAGACGACCAGCCCGACAGCAGGCGACATCTCGATCACCGGCGGCCGCCTTCAGTTCAATCAGGGCGTCGATGGCGGCGAGACGATCGAGCGCGCCGTCAACCTCGCCGGCGCGACCGCGGCGACGGTGTCGTTCACCTACGAGGACGACAATCTCAACGGCGGCCAGACCGTCATCGTCGAGGCACGGAATGTCAACACCAACGCCTGGGAGGTCTTGACCGGCGGAACGCTGGGAGGCGGTGCCAACGGCACCTTCAACTTCAGCGCCGCCCTGACGCCCGCCCAGATCGGCTCGAACTCGGCCATCCGCTTCCGGACTACCGGCGACGGCAACAACTGGGACAACGGCGACAACTTCTACGTCGACAATTTCACGGTCAACGTCACCGCGCCGGGCCTCAACGCCGGGGCAGACACGGTCAACGGCGGTGCGGGAGACGACACCATTGTCTGGAACGCCAATGCGACGGCGGTCCCGACCGATGGCCGCGACATCGTCAATGGCGGCACCGAAGGCACCGCGGGCGACACCTTCGTCATCAATGGCAACACCTCCAGCGAGGCCTACACGATCTATACGTTGGCCGCCTGGGATGCCGTTGCCGGCAACGACATCGCGAGCTTCGGCGGGCGTACGCCGGAAATCGTCGTCACAAGAGGCGGTTCGGCCTTCGCCAACGTGATCGCGGAACTGAGCGAGATCGAGGAGATCCGCATCAACGGCATCGAACCGACTGGAGCGACGGGCGGCGCGGGAGCAGGCGATACGTTCACGGTCGTCGGCGACTTCACCGCGACCAGCCTGCGCCTCAACACCATCACGATCGATAGCGACGAGGGCGACGACACGATCGACATTTCGGCCCTCACCTCGGCCCATCGCATCGTGTTCAAGTCCAACGGCGGCAACGACACCATCATCGGCGCCCTCCAGGCCGAGGACGTGATCGAGCTTCCGGAAGGGGCGGATCCGGCGACCTACCACCTGGTCGAGAACCAGGACGGCACCAAGACCATCTCGAACGGAACCCATTCGGTCACCTTCTCGGGCATGGTGCCGCCCCAGTTCGAATCCAATGAGCCGGACGAGGACGACGAGGAAGAAACCGAAACGCCGAACGAGGATGACGAGGCGCCAACGGCGGGCGGTGACGACGAAGAAGAGACCGAGACCGCAACCGACGGCGTGGTCCGGAACGGCACGGCGCAGTCCGATACGCTGGTCGGCACACCCGGCGACGACAGCATCGTCGCCTTCGCAGGAGACGACATCGCCGTCGGCCATGCTGGCGCCGATGCGATCTCGGCCGGCGAGGGGGCCGACTTCGTCAACGGCGGTGCTGGCCGGGACGTGATCTTCGCTGGCGCGGGCGACGACCACGTGTTCGCCGGAGCCGACGCGGACATCGTCTACGGCGATGCCGGGGCGGACCGCATCTTCGGCGATCAGGGCGACGACCTGATCAACGCCGGTGCGGGCGACGACACCGTGTTCGGCGGGGCCGGCAACGACCTGATCGTGGCCGAGATTGGCGATGGCAACGACGCCTATTTCGGCGACGAAGGCGCCGGTGGGTCGGGCACCGACACGCTCGACATGTCAGCGGCGAGCACGGCCGTCACCGTCAACCTGGGTTCCGGCCCGCTCGCGAACGGCAGCGCCTCGAGCTCGCAGACCGGCAACGACACGCTGTGGGGCATCGAGAATGTCACCACCGGCTCCGGCAACGACGTCATCGTCGCCGGCACCGCCGCCAACGTGATGAAAGGAGGGCTCGGCGACGACACCTTCCGCTTCAGCTCGGTGGAAGCGGCCAAGGGCGACACCATCGTCGGCTTCGAGCCGGGAGACCGCATCGACCTCAGCGGCATCGACGCGAACTACGCCGTCGACGGCAACCAGAGCTTCACACTGGTTTCCGATGCCGCGTTCACCGCGGCCGGGCAGCTCGCGGTGAGCTACGAGACTCACAACGGTCAGGAATTCACCGTCATCCAGGGCAACGTCGACGGCAACGCCGCCGCCGACTTCAAGATCGAGATCGCGGGCCACCAGAACCTCGGCTCCAACGTCACGCTCTAGCCTCACGACCCTATGCCGGAACGGGAGACCATCTTTCCGTTCCGGCCAGATTTCTGTTCCTCGCACCTGAGGGCATCCAAACAAATGGCTAAACCGAAAGAGCTCACACCCGCGAAGCGCCGGCGCCTGGCCGAGCTGACAAGGGGCTTCCGCAGCATCGTCCTGTTTCTGTTCGTGGTCTCCGGCATGATCAACGTGCTGGCGCTCACCGGCTCCGTCTACATGATGCAGATCTACGACCGCGCGCTGACCAGCGGCAGCATCCCCACCCTGGTGATGCTCTCGGTGCTCGCGATCGGGCTCTATCTATTCCAGGGTGCCTTCGACGTCGTCCGCTCCCAGGTGCTGGTGCGGGTTGGCGCCCGGATCGACCGCAAGATCGCGCCGCTGGCGCATCGCGTCGCCATCGACATGCCGCGTTTCGGCTTCTCCACCTCCGAAGCGCTGGAGCGCGGGCGGGACGTCGACACCGTCCGTGGTTTCCTCGGCAGCCAGGGCCCCTCGGCGTTGTTCGACCTGCCCTGGATGCCGATCTATCTGGCCTTCATCTACTTCCTTCATCCGATGCTCGGCGCGTTGACCTTCGCGGGCGCGCTCGTCCTCGTCGTGCTCACCGTGGTCAGCGAAGTCATGACCCGCCGTCTCATCGTGTCCACGCGCAAGGCGGCGACGGAACGCAACGGCATCGCCGACTGCAACGCGCGCAACGCCGAGGTGCTCAAGGCGATGGGCTTCGCAGGCCGCGCCGTCGGCCGCTTCAACGAGGCCAATGCCGAGCATCTCGATCTGCAGACGAAGGCCAACGACATCACCGGCGGGTTCGCCGCGGTTTCGCGTGTGCTACGCATGGTGCTGCAGTCGGCCCTGTTGGGGCTCGGCGCCTACCTCACCATCAAGGGTGAGCTTTCGGCTGGCGCCATCATCGCGGTCTCGGTCGCCTCGGCGCGCGCGCTGGCCCCCGTCGATCTCGCGATCGGCAACTGGAAGGCCTTCATCGCCGCGCGGATGGCCTACCAACGGCTGCGCGAGACCGTCATCGCGCTCGCCTCCGCCGACGAGCCGATGCGGCTGCCCGATCCGACCGCCCGTCTCTCCGTCGAGAAGATCACCGTGGCGGTCCCCGGGACCGGACAGGTGGTGCTGAGCGAAGTCGCCTTCGAGCTCGAGGCCGGCCAGGCGCTTGGCATCATCGGCCCCAGCGCCGGCGGCAAGACCACGCTGGTGCGCGCGCTGACCGGCATCTGGCCGGCGCTGCGCGGCAGCGTGCGGCTCGACGGCGCCGACCTGACCCAGTGGCGCGAGGACGACCTCGGCAGGCACATCGGCTATCTCCCCCAGGAGGTCGCGCTGATGGACACCACCATGGAGGAGAACATCTGTCGCCTCGAGCGCCAGCCCGACTCCCGCAAGGTGATCGCGGCCGCCAAGGCGGCCGGCGTCCACGAGATGATCGTCAGGCTGCCGGAGGGCTATCGCACCAGGTTGGGGCCGCAGGGCTGCGCGCTTTCCGCAGGTCAACGCCAGCGCATCGCGCTGGCGCGCGCGCTTTACGGCAATCCCTTCATGGTGGTGATGGACGAGCCCAACTCCAATCTCGACGGCGAGGGTGAGGCGGCGCTCACCGCGGCGATCGAGGGCATCCGCGCTCGCGGCGGCGTCGCCATCGTGATCGCGCACCGCCCGAGCGCGCTGGTGGCGGTCGATCTCGTCGCAATCGTCCAGGCCGGCCGCATGGTCGCCTTCGGCAAGAAGCAGGACATCATGACTCCTGTCCTGCAGCCTTCCGCGCTAACCCCGGCCGGCACGATTCCCGTAGAAGCCCAAATGCGGAGGCCTGCATGATCAACGTCCAGGCCACCCGCAAGTCCACCGTCGAGACTGCCCCCGGCCGCGAGGACTACGAAGAGAAGCAGGATCGCAGCCGCCGCTTCGTGCCGCTGATCTTCTTGCTCATCGTCGGATCCTGCACAGCCTACCTCAAGAGCTTCCTGCCAATGAAGCTGGGGGCCAGCGAGGACCGTGAAAAGGTCCGCGGCTCGGGTGAGGAGGAGAACCTGAAGGAGGACGCGCTCGCGGCGGCCGAGGAGCCCGCGGAGGAGCAGCCTGAGCCGCCCCGGTCGTCGGGCTGGACCGAGGAGGGCAGGATCGTCGCGCACGCCGAGGAGGAGCGCGCCGTAGGCGGCGGTGCGACCGATTTCAGCGCCCAGGCGCGCACCGACAAGCCCGAGCTGAACAACAAGGGGTCCGGCGCGAGTCCGAAGATCGCCAACGACAACCACCGGCCTCGCCAGGAGGACTCCGGCTCCGGTGGTGGCAGTGGCGGTGGCGGAGGAGGTGGCGGCGGAGGAGGTGGCGGCGGCGACAGACCGCGCGACCCGCCGGCGCCGGATCACCGCAACCGCGCGCCCCGCGTCTCCGGCGCGGTGCATCTTCCCGACGTGGTGGCCTGCCACGGTCTGGCGATATCGATGGCGGCGCTGCTGGCCGGCGCCACCGATCCGGACGGCGACAATCTGACCGTGGTCGGCATCTTCTCCTCCTCCGGCTCCCTGGTCCGCACCGAGGACGGCTGGGAATTCGACCGCGCGCCGAACATGCTCGGCGAGGTCAAGCTGACCTACGCGATCAGCGACGGCTCCCACATCGTCATGCAGACAGCCTACTTCAATGTGGTTGAGGCGCCGCCCATCGTCGGGACCGAGAGCGACGACATCCTGCTCGGCACACAGTGCGCCGAAACCATCGCGGGACTCGGCGGAGACGACAACATCGACGCCAGAGGCGGCAACGACCGGATCTCGGGTGGGGCCGGCGACGACCATATTTTGGCGGGCGCGGGCCACGACGTGGTCTATGCGGGCGACGGCAACGACACCGTGTTCGCGGGCACGGGCAACGACGTGGTGCTCGGCGGCACCGGCGACGACCGTCTGTGGGGCGACGAAGGCGACGACACCCTGCTGGGTGAGGAGGGAGACGACCACCTCGACGGCGGCGCGGGCCGCGACATTTTGCTGGCGGGACCCGGCGACGACACCCTTGAGGGCGGTGACGGCCACGACCATCTCGACGGCGGCGAGGGCGCCGACCGGATGTCCGGCGGGAGCGGCAACGACATCATCGCCGACGGCGGCGGAAACGACGTCGCCACCGGCGGCGCGGGCAACGATATCGTAATGGCGGCCGCCGATGCCGCGGACGACGGCTTCGCCGGCGGCGCCGGCGTAGACACGCTGGACTATTCATCGGCTACGCGTTCGATCAGGGTGGATCTGGGCTCGGGTACCGCCTCCGGCACTGACATCGGCAACGACGCGATCGCGGAGTTCGAGATCGTCATCGGCGGCGCGGGCGACGATACCCTCACGGCCGCTGGATCGGCTTCGGCCTCGATCGACGGCGGCGGCGGAAACGACGTCGTGGCCGGGGGCGCCGGCGACGACACGCTGACCGGCGGGACTGGCAACGACACGATCTCGGACGGCGGCGGATCTGATACGGTCGCCGGCGAGGCCGGAAACGATCTGGTTCTCGCTGGGGCCGATGCCGCGGACGACAGCCTCGACGGCGGTGCCGGGACCGACACCCTCGACTATTCCTCGGCCATCAAGAAGATCGCCGTGAATCTCGCCTCGGGCCGAGCCTTCGGTGAGGATATCGGAGAGGACGCGATCGCAGAGTTCGAGATTGTCGTCGGCGGCGCGGGCGACGACGTCATGACGGGGAGTGCGGGAGCCGACACTCTCGCCGGCGGGGCCGGCAACGACATCATCGCCGACGGCGGCGGAGCCGACAAGGTGGACGGCGGCAGCGGCGACGACGTCGTGCTGGCGTCGGCCGACGGCACCGACGACGCCTATGATGACAATTCGGGTCAGGACACCCTCGACTATTCGGCGACCACCGTCACCGTCACGATCGATCTGCGCAGCGGCACCGCCGTGGGACGTGAGATCGGCAAGGACCTGATCGATGGCTTCGAGGTGATCATCGCGGGCTCCGGTGACGACGTGATCATCGCCGGCAGCGGCGCGGTGGTCCTGACCGGCGGCGCCGGCGATGACTGCTTTCAGTTCCAGCGCGGTGATGACGGCGCTCAGCAGCAGGACGTGGTCAAGAAGATCACCGACTTCACAATCGGCGACAAGATCGTGGCCGCGACCTATCAGATTACGATCAAGGAAGGCTGCGACGCCGAGGAGCAAGTCGCTGACCTGTTTGAACAGATCTACCTCGACGAGAACCACGGCGGCCACAATCGCCAAGTGCGCTTCCGCTTCGAGGAACTCGCCGAGGGCAAGTACACCGCCATCGACGTCGATTACGGCAACGACGACGCAGACGGAATGACGATCGAAGTCGCCGGTCACCACCATCTGCAATTCTCGTCGATTCATTCCTGAGGTGAAGCCATGAAGCATGTCGCTGCATCTGAATTCGCCCGCTTGGAGCATCCGGCTATCGACGCGCCCCGCGAACGGCCGTTGCGGCTGTGGCCGCGCATCGTCGCCGGCCTCGTGCTGAGCGCGCTACTGGTCGCCGGTTGCGGCGGCTGGGCCGCCTGGGCGATGTTGGAGGGCGCGGTGGTCGCCGCCGGAACGGTCAAGGTCGACCAGAACCTCAAGGAGGTGCAGCACCGCGACGGCGGCATCGTCAAGACACTGTCGGTGCGCCAGGGCGACCAGGTTCGCGAAGGCCAGGTGCTGGCGACCCTCGATGACGTCCAGATCAAGGCCGAGCATCTGATCGTGCGCGCGCAGCTGGTCGAGGCGCTCGGGCGCCGCGCCCGCCTGGTGGCCGAACGCGACAACCTGACGTCCGTCGAGTTTCCCGGCGACATGCACGCGTTATTCCCTTCGACCGCCGGATCGGTGATCCACGGCGAGGCCCGTCTGTTCGCCGGCAACAAGACCGCGCGCGACAGCCAGAAGGAACAGCTCGAGCTCAGCATCGCCCAAACCGGCGAGGAGATCAGGGGCATGGCGGCCCGCCTCGCCGCCAAGGAGGAGGAAGGTAAGCTCGTCGGTGCCGAGCGCGAGAAGCTGCAGTCGCTCTTCGAGCGCAAGATCGTCGAGTACCAGCGCGTTTATACCTCCCAGCGCGACTACGCCCGCATCATGGGCGAGCAGGGCGAGATCCAGGCGAGCATCGCGCGCGCCAAGGTGAGGACCAGCGAGATCCGCGTGCAGATCATCGCCGTGGACCAGAACGCCTCGACCGAGGCCCAGAAGGACCTGCGCACAGTGGAGGCGCGCATCGCCGAGCTTCAGGAGCGCAAGCTCGCCGTCGAGGACCGGCTGTCGCGCACCGAGATACGTTCCCCGGCGTCCGGCTACATCAACGAACTGTTTGCCTACACGGTGGGCGGCGTCATCACCCCGGCGGCCAAGATCGCCACCGTGGTGCCGGAGAACGCCGACCTCAAGTTCGAGATTCGCATCTCGCCGGCCGACATCGACCAGGTGAGGGTTGGACAGCCGGCGCGCATTCGCCTCTCCGCCTTCAACCGCGCCACCACGCCGGAGCTGAAGGGCAAGGTCGCGATGGTGTCGCCGGCCTCGGCCCGGGATCCGTCCAACGGCCAGGAGCACTACATCGCCCACGTCCGCCTGCTTCCGGCCGAGGCGGATCTGATCCAGCACAAGGGACTGAAGCTCGTTCCCGGCATGCCGGCGGAGGTCTTCGTCTCGACCCAGGAGCGCACCGCGGCCTCCTATCTGGCCAAGCCCGTCATCGACCAGATGACACGCGCCTTTCGGGAGCGCTGAGGCATGACGAATTTCCCCGCCGACACACCGAGGAAGGCATCGACGCCGAGGTGGCCGCCGGGGTTCCTTACGTTAACCTTTCAGCGAAGGGGAGCGTCGGGAGCCGCGAACCGGCGACATTCGGCGGGGTTTCGGAGGCCTTCCGGCCCAGCACCGCAGCCCGGGCATCTTGCCACACCTCCGGAATATCCAAGGACGGATTCCACGAATTGGTATTTTCTTTCGGGCTCGGGGATTTTTCTTTCCTCGTGAATGCCTTGGAACCGTCGTTCTCCACCGGCGGAAGTTTTAATGATGGCTCTTTTGGGTGGGTTTGATGAGCGATATTACGATCGCGATTGTCGAGGACCAGCCTTTGATGATGACGGCCCTCACGACCTTTCTTTCGGCGTCGACCGATTTCAAGATCGTCGCCTTCGGCGTCACCGCCGCCGACATGATCCGGCTGGCCCGTTTCCATGTCCCCAGGCTGATGATTCTGAGCCCCTCCGTCCCCGACGAGACCTACGACGCCATCCGCACGATCCGCAACGTCCTGCCTGCGATCAAGATCGTCGCCTACACCTCCCAGCACGGCGTCGACCATGCCGTCCGGGCGCTCGACGCCGGCGCTCACGGCTACGTCCTCAAGCGCTCCTCGGCCGATGAGTTGATGGCCGCCGTCCGGGCCGTGCTGAAGGATGAGACCTATATTACCCAGGGCTTTGCGGTCCGGGTGATCGACGCGCTCCGCAACACCGACGTCCGCCACCGCGTCGCCGAGGCCATCAAGCTCAGTCAGCGCGAGGGGCAGATTGTCCGGCTGCTGCTGCGTGGCATGACGAACAAGGAAATCGCCGCGACGCTTCGCATCACCGAGAAGACGGTCAAGCACTACATGACCGAGCTGATGCAGAAGATGCAAGCCAGGAACAGGGTCGAGGTCATCATCGCCGCCCAGAGGATGTCCGAGTACCGACTCCAGTCGCTCGACGCCTGAAACAGGAAAAGGATTCGCGCTGCCCGCTCCGGCCGGTTTAGTCCTTCGCCCGAATCCTGTTCGTATCGCTCCCGGCAGCGGACACCTACCCTGCAGCGTCGGAACCGGAAATTCCGGGCCGAAGAAGGCGATATGCGCCGACAAGACCGAGCCCGATCGGAGATCCCGTTTTTCGTCTGGAAAACGGGATCTCTCTCTCGTATCGATCAAACTGCAGAAGTCTCGTTTGCTGGAGAAATAACGCGTTCGGTCCTGGTCGGGTTGCTATCCCGACGTTGCTGAACTGGCTGCCCGTTCGGGTGTAGATGCCCGTACCGGCGTTGAGCTTGATCGAATTCTGACGATCGATCGGCAGCGCGACAGTAAAACCCGTACGCATGGTCTCTTGTTCGTTGTCGCCCTTCTTGCCGTCTACGGTGGTGCGGAGGCTTCTGAAATAGGTGCCATCCAATGAAATCCATGCGCCGGAGAGTGAAACCCCAGCGCAGGAGCTAGGCCAAGGAAACCGTAAACTCGGAATGCCGTCTGGGGGAGCGTAGGTAGCGGTCTCCCGCTAACAATTCCCCCGAGGGCGATCCGAGCCTGCCATGGCGGGCTCATAGCTCAATGCCAGCAGACGATCGCCCTTAACCGCGACCATCCGCAACGGCATGTAGGTTAGCCAACCGCTTAAGTCACGAAGGGCGAAGTTCGCTCGGCAGTGGCGCGTCAGGCGTCGGCGATCAGTGAGGCGATGTCCTCGAGCGGACGCCGGCTGAAGTCCTTCGCGAGCTCCCCTAAGATCTTGTCTCTCAGGTCGCGATTGAAGTGCTTGCGCATCTCTCCCAGGATTCTGGGATCGGAGACGACGACCAAGTGTTCGATGGTTCCGTCAAGGCTGAGCTTGTTCAGGAAAGCCGCCGTCGCTGCCGCGAAGTCGTCCTCGACGAGCCGCCTCCCGTCGGGGTTGGCTGAGCCGGAACGATGCCGCGCACCCAAGCCCGAGTGGGCGGACTGAGGCGGAGCCGCCGTGATCTCGACCAAGTGGACCCCAGGTTTCACGCCTGTATTGTGGAACAGGCGGATCGTCTCGCCGTCAGCGACAGCTACTGTCGCACCGGTAGGCAGAATCATCGAAAGACCTCCCGTTCACGATCCCGCACTGACACGGCGGGCTATGTACTTGTCAGCCGGCGTGTTGCTGCGTCTCTTAAGCTCCCGGCACGGAACTCCTCAGAGCAGGGCAGTACAACGATCGCCGTAAGGAAGCGGCGCGGCGCGCACGGCGATCTTGGCGGCCGAGAAGTCGGTGTGCTGGGGAACGCCTTCCCGGCCGGTCGACGATCACTCGAAGATTGAGTCCTTGGCGGTCGAAAAGAAAATCACCTCTCGCTATGGAGTCGATAGCCGACCGTTATCGGAATGACTGAAAGACGCTTGGCGCCGCGGCGGGACTACGGCGCTTCCCTCTGCGAGCACTCGCGCAAGCGGTCGCCGGAAGCCCCGCCTTTGCCGAAGCTTGTTCGAAGGCAGATGGAAGCTTCGGCCCGGATGCCTCGGTACTCGTCGCGACATTGGAAGCGCGCGCACCCTTCGCGATGTCGGGACGACCGGCGCAATGTTCCGCGCCGTTTGCCCGGCGTCGTCTCGACGCGGGTCGGCTACGTCAAGAACTTCGCCCACCGCAACCGCGCTACGCACGCGGCAGCGATGGAGATCGCGTCCGGTTCGACCAAGACGAGCTTCAGCGACCGGAAAGAGTTCTTCTGCCAGATTTCCCGCGCGCCGCGGTCCCCGCCCTTAGGGGAACGTCAGGCCGAATGCAGCCGGATCGGGCTGCTCGCCTTTCCGGGGGACCAAGAAGCGCTCCAACCCACCCGGCACGAAGCTGAGCAGCAGGGTCGCCTGGTCGCCGACCACCTCGATCGTATGCGGCACACCGCGGGGAAGAGCCGCGTAGGCGCCTGGCCCCACCTCGATACGGGCATCGCCGACCCGCGCGATTAGCTTCCCTTGCACCACGTATAGCAGCTCGTCCTCGCGCGTGTGGGTGTGCAGCGGCGGTTCTTCCCCGGCCCGCACTGTCCACAGGACAGTGCCATATTCGCCTCCGGACTGGCTGCTCTCCACCTTCATTTCGACGCTCGAGCCTCCGCTCGAGGTCACTGTCTCGCCGCCGTGCGGCGCCGTGAGAACCGGCTTGTGAACTGACATTGTAACCTCCTGATTGCGCGTCGGATGAGCCCGGCACCGTGCAAGCATGGAATTCCGTGCGGCGAATTGGAAATGACGTCACGCCATGAAATCAATAGCTGTGCGTCATGATGGCGGTTCGCTTTCCGCACCGGATTCGCGTGCATCCGACGTTGACTGCTCGAGCAGATCGGTCAGCATCCTGATGGCCTCCGTTGGCTTCAGGACTTCGCTCTCATGCAGTTGTTCGATCTTCTCATGCAGCAATTTGAGCTTCGCCTACATTGATCCGGTAGTCGTTCTCCGCGGCCTTGCGATCGATATCTTGCTGCTTGTTCTGGCTTAGCATGATGATCAGCGCTGCGTTGCAGCCTGGGCGCCGCGGCGTGCCGATAACGGTCGGCTATCGACTCCATGGCAAGAGGTGATTTTCCATTTTTCGGTGCTGGAGCCAATCTTCGAGCCATCGTCGCCCGCCCGCGTGTACGGGCCGAACTTGGCGTCCCGTTGGACGATCGCAGGCCAGGAGTTTCCCAGATGCTGATCAAATATTCATCCGACATTTCCTTTCCCGGCGAGGTCGAGAGCCCTCTGCCGGGGGATGTCGTCGTGCTTGCGGACTGCGCCGGTGTCGCGCTTGGGGTGCAGCGCCCACTCGGTGTGAGAATGCGGAGCGTCAGCGATCACGGCAGCGGTGTTATCGCGTCCAGACGCGTGGAGATTCCGCTCGTCGGGGGCGACGGCGAGATCTCCGGGGTCCTGTTCCTAACCGCCCCACGGTCCAGCACGCGCCGCGCGGCCTTCGCCCGCGGTTCGGAGGGCGAGAGGTCGATCGGGGACGTGGCGCCGTTCGTCGTCCACGACATCAACAACCTTCTCGCCGTGATCGGCGGCGGCCTGCGGCTGCTCGAGTGCCAGAGCGATGCCGCGTATCGAGCGGCGATCGTTGGCAAAATGCAGGAAGCGATTACGCGAGGCGTGTTGCTCAGCCGTCAGTTCCTCGATACTGCGCGACCATGCCGCAAGTCGATCGACGGCTTTGTCGCAGGCAGTCGTCTCGCAGCGATCGCGGGTACGCTTGACTGGGCGTTGCGCCCGGACATCACTGTCCGCACCGAGATCGCGCCCGACTTATGGACCTTCAATGCCGACCCGGAAGAGCTGTACTTTGCGCTCCTGAATCTCTGCCGAAACGCAGACGATGCCATGCCGGCCGGCGGCACGATCACCGTCGCGGCGCGGAATGTCGAGCCGTTTAGCGCGGACCGCGGGTTCGTTGAGATTGTCGTCGCCGACGAGGGGGAGGGCATGTCTGAGGAGGTCCTGTCGCAGGCGTTCCTTCCGTACTTCACGACGAAGGCGGCTGGCGGCGGCAGCGGCATCGGACTCGCCCAGGTTCGGCGCTTCGCCGAAGGACGGGGCGGTGCGATCAGTATGGAAAGCGAGCGAGGTGGTGGCACGCTGGTCCGCCTCTTTCTCCCGTGTGTCGACGATGCGGGGGGCCGGAGCAGCTTTGTCGGTACGCGGATCACGCGCACGCCGTCATCCAAAACTCCCCGCGGTCAGTGACTACCGCGGTGTGGCGGGAAGGCCGGAGATGCGGAAAAGCGGGAACGCGCCCGCGGAGGCTTCCCATCCGGCGAATCACCGTGAATGCGACGTATGGTCGGGCCACTTCGACACCGAATCGACTACATCGCGGCACTCCAGGAATGAGATACGACTATGTTTTCCGTGATTTTCGAAGCCCTCCCCCATAAAGGGAAGTGGGATAACTACCTCGACAACGCCAACATGCTGCGCCCCGAGCTGGAGCAGGTCGAGGGCTTCGTCGACAACATCCGCTACAAGAGCCTGACACGCGAGGGCTGGATCCTTTCGCTTTCGAACTGGCGGGACGAGAAGTCGCTCGTCCGTTGGCGCATCCGCATGCGCCATCACGAGGTCCAGCAGAAGGGCCGCGATGAAATACTCGCAGGCTACCACCTCCGCGTCGGTCAGATCACTGCCGACAACAAAGTGCCCATGGGTTACGCCCTCAGGGAGCAGCGGCTCGATGAGACCGAAGTCGGGGAGGGGCTGACAGTCACGCTGATCAACGCGACGCGCCCCGCGGAGTGGAAGCAGACCGACAATCCGTACGACTGCGCGGAGTGGCTCGGACTGAACCCTTGGGCCGCCGACTTCACGTCCTGGGACATCTTCGAAGCAGTGCTCACGCCTGGCGACCTGATTCTGCTCATGTCCTGGAAGGACGCCGCCGCAGCGCAGGCTTACGAGGACGCTTCCGCGCCGGATGACAAGGCAAGGGTTCGTAGAGTGCGGATCGTGCGCGACTACGGGAAATACGACCGTCGCGAGGCACCTCAATACTTCGAAGATGCCAAGGGCGGCGAGACCCTCCATGCCTGACGCCGCTCCGTCGGGAAGGGCCATGCTGCCACGAGAGTTCGACTCTGGGTTCGGACTGCCGCCCAGTCTCGCGTTTAGCCAGGCTTGGTAAGAAACAGACGATTGGCGGTTGACGAATTATCGTTGAGGCTTGCTCCGCTAGCTGTCGCACGATTGATTTCTGCACGGACGAAGGTGACGAACATGGGTACGCGGCGGCGCCGCCGCCCGTTCGGTACTCGCCCATCTCGCATGCACTAACCTGGCTCTCAGAAACTCCTGAAAGCGTGTCCGTGCGTCCTAATCAATAGGCCGAGCCGTTCCAACCTGCGCAGGCAAGTCGCATCTACTTCCCATGATCGCGACGTGCCTGTCACGCCGTCGATTGCAAAGGCTTGTCTCTATCGACAGTCGCACCTTGACGGAGAACATAACAACCCATGGAGCTTCATCAGGTTCGCTACTTCCTCGCCGTCGCGTCCACGCTCAACTTCACCCGCGCGGCCGAGCAGTGCAATGTCACGCAGCCCGCGTTGACCAAGGGGGTGCAGAAGCTCGAGCAGGAACTCGGCGGCCAGTTGATCTACCGCGAACGCCAGCTCACCCAACTCACCGATCTTGGAAAGGAGGTCCTTCCGATGCTCGAGCGCACACTGGCCTCGGCAGAGGCGGTGCGTCGCCGAGCCCAGGAGTTCCAACGCAAGGACGTTGCGCCACTGAAGATCGGCCTTGCCCCCTCCATCTCGGCGTCGCTCGTCCTCGATCCGATCGCGGAGATCGCAAAGTTCGTTCCTGGACTTCACGTCGAGCTGCGCGAGGGCGCGGCGAAGAAGCTCGTCGACCTCTTGCTTGAGGGTGAGATCAACGTCGCAATGGTTGGGGACGTGCAGGATGTGCCCGCCCGCATCGATGACTGGTCGCTGTTCGAGGAGCGCTACGTTGTGGTTCTCGCGCCGACGCACCGGCTCGCAAATCGTCCCTCGATCGGCATCGACGACCTCCGCGAGACCATCTTGCTCGAACGCGCCGACTGCGACGTGGCCCCGAAGATCCAGAAATCGTATTTCCCCGAGAGCCCGCCCCAGCTTGGCCACTGCAGCGGTCACGACCTGCACCTGCAGCACATGGCCGCGGCCGGCCTTGGCGTGATGCTCGCGCCCGAGCACATGCCGCGCCTTCCGACGCTCAAGACCATCCCGCTCGAAGGCAACCTGGTTTCACGGGAGGTACGCCTACTGGCTGTGCAAGGGCGCCGCTACTCCCCGGCGCTGGACGCATTCGTCAAGGTCGCGCGGCTTCGCGACTGGTCGGTCGAAGCCCCCGACCGGGGCGTGCCGCACGCAGCGGTCCCGGTGGTGTCGAGGGCGCCCGCATGACCACGACACGCACGCCGACGGCCAGCCGCTTCCAGCCAATCGATCCTCAGCCCGATGACTCCCAACCGATGTTAAATCAAACCAACAAGACACTCGCCCGGATCCGCACCGAGTTGTTGACGACGTTCAGCGCTGCGGATTGGGAGTCATACAACCACCTCGTGCGCTGGCTCCGAGATACAGACGTGGCATCGCACGCTCTGAAGGTTGGAGATGACGCGCCGAGCTTCCTCCTGCCGGACGCTGATGGCCGTCTCCACTCCTCCGAACGGCTGCGCCGCAAAGGACCCCTCGTCCTGAGTTTCTTCCGAGGCGGTTGGTGTCCTTTCTGCACCGCTGAGCTTTGCGCCCTGCAGGCTGCAAAGGATGAGTTCGAGAGCATCGGTGCGACCCTCGCAGTGGTGACACCCGAGACGAGGGACTTCCCGCGGCAGCTCAAGCGGAGCCTAGGCTTGGACCTGAAGGTGCTGTCCGACGTCGACTATGGCGTTGCCATATCGTATGGCGTGCTGTTCCGGGTGCCCGACGAGACCAAAGCGCACTATTCCAGGCTAGGATTCGACTTCGGCGCCCGGCACGGGTCACCGGAGTGGATGTTACCTATTCCCGCGACCTATGTGATTGACGCGGAAGGCCGGATCCGCAGCGCATTCGTCGAGCCGGACTTCACGATACGAGAGGAGCCGGCGCAAATCCTGGCCTCGCTGCGCCAGGCCGCTTCCACGTCCGAGTCAGGGCAGTAGAAGGTGGAGAGCAACATCCTGTCAATCCGGCGATGAGGCGGTCTGAAATGCCCCTCGACGACGGCGCACTCGCAGCTGCCTACTACGACGTAAGACGGTCGGGTCGGCGCTCACAGCGCTCACGTACGACGATATCTTCTGCCTATCGAATACATGTCCAAAGAGAATTTCTAATTTTGTCGGCCGAGTCCGATCTTTAGGGCTGGCTAGGCCGAGCGCGCGGTTGGCCACACAGCGATTGAAGTAATGATTGAAGCCGTTTCACTGGATCAGAGTGCACACCGCGCGAGCGGTAAAGGAGATCCCCATGAAATTATCGAGGACTATCGGCCTCGCTGTTGCCGTCTCGCTAGTCACCGGCGCCGTGGCAGCGCTCGCGCAGATCAACGGAGCTGCTCCGGCCGGCCCGACCGCGAACGTGGTAGACGGCGCTGGGCACCTGCGCGTGCCAGCGGACTACCGAACCCTCTACCAAGCGCTCGGCACCTGGGCGATTGCGGCTGAGAGCGGCCAGGGCTCGAATGAAATCCACGCCGTCTACGCATCCCCCGGGGCGATCGACGCCTACCGGAAGACGGGGCATTTTCCGGACGGCGCCGTTCTGGTGAAAGAAGTCTTCGCGACTTCGACCAACGAGATGACCACCGGCACGGTAAGCCACGCCGACAAGCTCAAGGGCTGGTTCGTCATGGTGAGAGACAGTAAGGGAACGCACCCCGGCAACCCGTTGTGGGGCGACGGGTGGGGATGGTCGTGGTTCGACGCGGACAAGCCGCTCAAAACCACCTCGACGGACTACCGTTCCGATTGCCAGGGGTGCCACCTGCCTGCCACGGCCACGGACTGGATTTATGTGAATGGATATCCCGTCCTGCGTCACTGACCGACGTTCAGAGTACAAGCGAGCGAATGGAGTTCGACGTGTCCCTCTCGGTCTATGACATCACGGTCCCTGTCATGGTGCACGGACTGAACGTGATGGACGACTATCTGGACCACGCTCAAGCACTCGAGCGGACCAGGGGATATGAGCCTGGAAGGATCCTTGGCGAGCGGCTCGCGTCCGACATGCTGAGCTTCGGAGAACAGTTTTCTGTAAGCTGCAATAAGGTTGACGCCCACATGGCGAAGCTGATGCAGCGCGATGCGCCGGCTCCCCACAGCACCCTCATGATGTACCCGGCACTGAAGGGGCGGCTCCTCGAGACGCGCGGCTTCCTGCAAAACGTGCAGCCGGGCGAGATTGCCGGCGCGCAGTCCCGCACATACGAACTGACACCGCCTATCGTGCGCGGGTGGTTCGGCGGCGACAACTACATCCGGCACCTGGTGCTACCCGACTTCTTCTTCCACATCGCGATTGCGCACGCGATCCTTCGGCACCTCGGAGCGAAGATCGGGAAGCGCGACTACCTCGGCAACCTCAGTCAGCAGAGCGGAGGTGACTACTCGTGAGCGGCGGGCGCGGTGCGCGGCACGAGCCGAAGCTTTCAATGTTGTTGTTGTCATGGCCGGAAGGCCGCCCAAGGTTCGCGCCGGAAATTGCATACTGATGGGTGGCGTCGACGGTCTGACGGCGGCTCAGCGCCGCTGGGTAATGCTCTGCATCTTGCTTGGACTTGGTCTAAGTTCCCTCGGAAGCGCGATCGTGAATATCGCCTTGCCAAACATCTCGCGTTCATTCGCAAGTAGTGACGCCGCGACCGTTTGGGTCGTGAATGCCTATCAGCTTTCGGCAACGGTCTGCTTGTTGCCCGTTGCAAGTCTGGTCGAATCACTCGGTCTGAAGCGCGTTTATACCGCCGGCCTGGCCATTTTTGTTTTCGCGTCGTTGGGTTGCGCGTTCGCTCCAACATTGCCGATGCTGGTGAGTGCGCGCCTAATTCAGGGTGCCGGGGCAGCTGGAGTTTCTGTGGCCGGCATGGCATTTGTACGCGTGATTTATCCGCATCACATGGTCAGCAAGGGCTTCGCGTTAGTCGCATTAGCAGTGGCGATACCTGGAGCATTGGGCCCCACCATCGCGGCGGCAGTACTTGCCGTGGCAAAATGGCCCTGGTTGTTCTTGGTGAATGTGCCATTCGGCCTCACTGTTCCGCTATTTATTGCTGCTGCACCACCAGACGTTCGGGTTGCGCGCTCTCTCGATCTGATCGGGACCGCTCTCAATGCGCTGGCGTTCGGGCTTTTCGTCGTCGGTGTCGGCACGCTGGGTACTGGCGATGGGCGCATTGCGACGGGAGAGATCGTGGCAGGTCTCTTCTGTCTCAGTCTCTTCGTTCGACAACAGCTCCGGCACCCTATGCCAATGTTGCCATTCGATCTTTTCCGTATACCTCTGTTTACCCTATCGGTGTGGACATCCGTCTGCTCCTATGCCGCACAAATTCTGGCTTACGTCTCCTTGCCGTTTCTATTTGAGACGAGGATGCATCTTTCGGCCGTGGAAACAGGTCTTCTTCTGACAACCTGGCCGTTCATGACTGCAGTCACGGCCCCAATTGCCGGCCGCTTGACGATCCGCCACCCCGCTTCGGTGATCTGCAGCATTGGTTTGGCGTTGTTGGCGGTCGGTTTGCTCCTGATGATCTTCTTGCCGACATCTCCGGCGAGATGGGATGTCGTATGGCGACTGGCTCTTTGCGGTATCGGCTTTGGTCTTTTTCAGACCCCGAACAACACGGCGATGATGACGGTTGGACCCGTAGGGCGCAGCGGGGCCGCAAGTGGGATGAATGCCTCGGCTCGCTACGTCGGATGGTCACTTGGTTCCGCGTTGGTCTCGCTGATCTTCGGCTTGGGCGGAGACCAAGGCGCCGTCTTCTGTCTGGTCGCCGGAATGGCCTTCGCTCTGACGGGAGTCGCTACCAGCAGCGCTCGTCGGTTCAGATAGCGTCCAAATGCGGGACGCAGCACCTCGTCGGAGGTCGTCCGGCGATATCTGCGCCATGTGCTCGCTGCTGCAGACAAACGTGGCTTGCGACAAGTCGCCGCAAAGCTCGTGGCTCGAGATCAACGATCAGCCATGACGCTCCGCTGAACACGGCTTCCGGTAAGTTCAGGGTGTCTGCCAGATTTAGTGAAGTATCGAATTCGGTTGAATTCCGTGCTTTCTAAGTTGCGTCCGCTTTCGCCATGACCGGTGTCAGGGTCATCGAGGCCGCAAAGGCGCCGCCGATCGAGGTCGCGGCGGCTATGGCGAGGCCGACTTCGTAGCCGGACGAGAAAGACGCGACGCCGGCGGCAAGTGCCACCCCGGCGAGCTGCGCAATCCGGCTCGCCGCATTGTTGATGCCGGAGGCGAGTCCTTCGTCGGCCTGATCCACACTCGACATGACCGACGCGGTGAGCGGCGCCACGAGCACAGCGAAGGACAGGCCCAGTAGGGTCATAGGTCCGATCACGCCGAGCATCAGGGATTCTTTCTCGCCAAGCGCCATCAGGATATAGGCGAGTGCCGCACCTAGCGGTCCCGCGATGAGCATGGCCCGCGCGCCAATCTTGTCTGCCAGCCGGCCGAAGAGATTTGACAAGAGCCCCACGCCAAGCGTGAAGGGTAGGAATGCGAGCCCAGCGTCGGTCGACGACAGGGCGCGGCGATCGATGAGCTCAAAGGGGAGCAGAAAGAACATGATCGAAACCCCCGCGTAGACCATCAGGGTGACAACGTTCAGCCCGAGGAAGGCGCGGTTCTCCGCCAAGCGAGGTGGCGTCATCGGGTGTTCGCTTCCGCGCTCCCAGAGCGCGTAGACGGCGAGCCCGATAATGCCAAGCCCGGTGACAATCACGAGCACTGTGCCCGACGGGGCTGAAGCGTCCGCGGCGGCCTGAACTTCACCGCGGCCGATTTGGCTAAGCGCCCAGGCAAGCGCCCCGATCGCCGAAGCGAGGATCGCGGCGCCAATCACGTCGAATCCGCGCTGAATGCGACCATCCTTCGGCGCAAAGACCAGCAGAACTCCCACTGCCACGAGCGCGAGCGGCGGGTTGATCCAGAACACGGATGGCCAGCCAAAGGTCTCGGTGAGCCAGCCGCCCAGGACAGGACCTCCGGCGGTGGTGAGAGCCGACGCTGCGGCCCATACGCCGATCGCTCGGTTCCGCTCTGCGCGCGGATAGGTGGCCCCGATCAGGGCGAGGCTGGCGGGGGTAACGATCGCTGCGGCTACCCCCTGCGCGACGCGGGCAGCGATCAGCCAGGCGGGCGAAGGCGCCATCGCGCAAGCCGCGGATGTCAGACCGAACAGCACGCAACCGAACCAGAGCATGCGCGCCTTGCCATAAACATCCGCGAGGGCGCCGCCGATCAATGTCAGCGAGGCGAGCGCCAGCATATACCCGTTGAGAACCCATTGAACCGAGGCAAGGTCCGCCGCCAAATCTGAGCGCAATCTCGGTAACGCAACGGGCAACGCTGTCGCATCGATGAACGCCATCGAGGACGCGAGCACACAGGCCGCGAGTACCATGCGCCGGCACCGAGGCGGCGCTTCCCGACCGAGCTCTCGCGGGCAAGGTTCTGCGTCGATAACGCCGCGGCTGCATCCCTCTATAAACGGCTGCGCCTCGTTGCGACACGCTCGCCGTCTCTGGTTCGCAGGATTGGTCATTCGAGTCTTATTTCGGGTTGAAAGTGGTTCCGACAGCCGTCTCATACGGTGGCGGTCGGACCCCGGTGAAGGAAATTATCTCTCGCCATAAAATCGATAGATAATCGTTATTGCCTTGCCGCGCGGCGGCATGCCGTCGCGGCGTGCGCAACTTGCCTTGATTTACCAATGGCAGAGAAGACCGTCGCACCACTATTCCCCGCTGCAATGGAAACCATACATGCCGGCTATTGGAGAATGTTACTCCGCGCTGCCATCAATGGGTACCGCTCGCGGATTTTGTCGAGGGCTGGACAACTGAGATCGTGGAGGCGCCGTCCCATCTTCGCTTTCGGAACTACCCCATGGTCGCTGGCAAGCGATGCCGAACCGGCTTTTGTCGCTGGAACGTATCCAGCAAAGGAGCAAATAACTGAGGAGACAACTCACATGAAGGCAATCGCCGTAACGGACCAGGCCGCGGGAACGGCCGGGATGAAGCTGGTGGAGCGGCCCGAACCGCGGCCAGCGATAAACGATGTCGTCGTTCAAGTTCATGCATCGGGCTTCACTTGGGATGAGCTGACGTGGCCCCCGATGTGGACCGATCGCCTCGATCGTAACCGAACACCGTCGATCCCTGGGCACGAGCTGGCCGGAGTCGTCACCGCTCTCGGTTATGGCACGACGGGATTGTCAGTGGGACAGCGGGTGTTCGGCCTGACGGACTGGTATCGCGACGGCACCTTGGCGGAGTATGTGGCCGTCGAGGCACGCAACCTTGCGCCGCTGCCGGGCGACGTCGACTTCACGGTGGGCGCGAGCCTGCCGATGCCGGGTCTGACTGCGTGGCAAGGACTGTTCGTGCACGGCCACCTTCAGTCGGGGCAGACCGTCCTTGCGCACGGTGCGGCTGGCGTCGTCGGTTCGATGGTGACGCAACTCGCACGTGAGGCCGGCGCCTACGTCATCGGCACCGGACGCGTTGCCGACCGTCAGGCGGTGCTCGACTTCGGCGCGAATGAGTTCGTCGACCTCGAGAACGACGCTCTGAAAGATGTCGGTGGCGTCGATCTGGTTTTCGATATCTTCGGCGGCGACATCGCGAAGCGGTCCGCAGGCCTGATTCGAGCGGGAGGAGCGCTGGTGACCATCGCCGGGCCGACCGAGGCGCGGCCCGCCGACGGCCTGGCGATCGACTTCGTTGTCGAGTCCGATCGCGCCCAACTGGGTGAGATCGTCCAGCGTCTGCGGGACGGACGACTGCGGACGAACATCGGCACCGTCTCGACCCTCGATGACGCCATCGCCGCCTTCAATCGGACCGAGCGACGCAAGGGGAAGACAATCGTTCGCGTTCGCCCGTGAGAACTTGGGGCGGAGAACGGTTCCGCGCTCCTCGTCAGCACGGCACGCATCCACGTTTAGGCGTCGCTCGGCCGTGGCCTCCGGCGACGCGGCGCGGGCAGGAGGCGACGGCGGTTCATGGCAAGCCTGCTTGAGGTTGAATTGATGTTGCGAAAAGTGATCCGCGAACGGACACGGCAGTTCGGCTTCGGCTGCCGGCCAATGAGCCCGCGCGCCGCGAAGCGCGCCACCTGACATGACGGCCAGGTCGTGAGCAGCGCGTCCCTGACCCTGACCGATCGCGGCCTGGCGCTCTCCGAGCCTAAGGCCGTCGGAGCGCAGGGCAGCACCAAGGTGCTCGCCGCGTCGAGCCTGGGCAGCTGCCTCGTGTTCGTCAGCGGCGCCGTCGTCACGGTCGCGCTCGCGGCGATTGGCCGAGACATGCGCCTGTCGCCGCTTGACCTGCAGTGGGTCATGAACGCCGAGCTCCTTCCGCTCGCGGCCCTGACCTTGGTAGGCGGCGCTCTGGGTGATCGGTTCGGACAGAAGCGGATATTCCTCGCGGGGATCGCTCTCTATGGCCTGGGCGCGGCCGTAATTGCTTTCGCGCCGAGCTTCGCGCTGCTCATCGGCGGCCGCTTCCTGCAAGGTTTGGGCGAAGCTGTGATCCTGCCCAACGGCCTTTCCGTGCTCGGGCGGGCCTTTCCCGCCGACAAGAAAGCCCGTGCGATCGGCATCTGGTCCGCCGCCGCAGCGGTCGCCAGTGGCGTCGCGCCCGCGATCGCGGGCGCGATCATTGATCACGGATCCTGGCGGACGGCCTTTCTGATGCTCCTGCCCATCGTCGCCGGCGCGTTGGCCTTCGGCACGGCGTGGATACCCAAGGACTCCTCGCCCAGCTACGTCCGGATCGACGTCTATGGCGCGGTCCTTTCGACAGTCGGGCTCGGCTCGTTGGGCGCGGGGCTGACGAGCCTGACCAACGGTGCCGGTCCGACCCTTTGGCTGCTCATCACTCTGATCGTCGGTCTGGGCGGCTTAGCCGGCCTTATCGTCACACAGCGGCGGCTAGGCGAGAATGCCATGCTGCCCCCGTCGCTCTTCGCCTCGCGGTCGATCGTCGGCGCGAACCTGTTCACCGCACTCCTCTACGGTCCGTTCACGGTCATGCTAACCTTGATCCCGTTCGTGATGATCCGAGGCGCGCACCTGCCGACGCTGGTGGCGGGCCTAGCCTTCCTTCCTCTGCAAGTGCTGATTACGGTGGTCTCGCCGCTCGCCGGTATGCTCTGCCGCGTGTCCGGCAGGCGCCTGCCATTGTTCGCCGGCAGCGCCGTCGTCGCCTTGGGTTGCATCATGGCGCTCCGTATCGGTCCGAACGCAACCTATTGGGCGGACATCTTCCCCAGCATCCTGTTGTTGGCGCTTGGCATGAGCCTGGCGATCGCGCCGTTGACGACACTCGTCCTCACCTCCGTCGAGTCCGATCGAGTCGGAACCGTGTCTGGCGTCAACAGCGCAGTCTCACGCGCCGGGTCGCTGTTCGCCATCGCATTGCTCGGCGGTGTGCTGCAGCAAGGCGGTCCTCAGCTGTTCTGGGGATTCCACATGGCGATGGTTGTCGCCGCCGTCGCCTGCGTTCTCGCCACGCTCGCGGTGTTCATCATCGAGCCGGGGCCCCACGTCGACTTTATCCCGCGAGACTGATCGTTCGGTGTCGGCAATCAGCAGGCCGGCAAGGTCGAGAGGGAGCAATGAAGAACGAATACCAACCTCTAGGCAGAAGGAGAAACTCATGAAGATCCGGACCATTGTCGCTGTCACCTGCGCCGCCTTCTCGATCACCGGTCCCATCCGCGCCCATGATCGCGAAGCGGAAACCGTCGCGAAGAAACTCGAGGCGGCCATTCCCAATGTCCCTGGCAAGTCGCTGCTCGCCCTGGAGGTCGATTACGCGCCGGGCGCGGCATCCCCGCCCCATACCCACGCGAAGTCGGCTTTCATCTACGCTTATGTCATCTCGGGCGCGATCGAGTCGAAGGTGAACGACGGCGAGAAGCGCATTTATCGGGCAGGCGAAGGCTGGTCGGAGCCGCCGGGTGCAACCCATTCGATCAGCCGCAACGCGAGCAAGACGAAGCCGGCGAAGCTGCTCGCTGTTTTTGTCCTCGACACCAATGACAACCCTCTGACGACACCCCTCAAGTAACGTACTCACTGAGCCTGGCACGAATTCACGGTGAAGATATCGGCCGCGAGTTTACCTCGGCCGCTATCCGCCGTGTCACCGAAAGCGGAAAATATGCTTCACGTGAATGACCGCATCGACGCTGTTGAAAATGCATTTGCCCGAGACGTCGTCGGCGGCTTATCCGCTGATGTGAAGACGCTGCCGAGCCGTTGGTTATACAACGAGCGTGGATCTGAACTTTTCGAAGAGATAACGAGGCAGGATGAGTATTATCTGACCAGAGCCGAAACGTCGATCTTGCGAGAGCGGCAGCGTGACATCGCCGATTTTGTAGAGCCTGGCGCGGTTCTCATCGAGTATGGTGCGGGAGCTGGCGTTAAGACGGAGCTTGTGTTGGCGGGCCTGCGTGACCCGCGAGGCTACGTGCCGATCGATGTCGCCGATGCTTTCCTTGCAGAAACGTCCAGGAGGATCGCTTCGCGCTTCCCGTCGCTCTGGGTCCGCCCCATCGAGCGCAATTTCCTGGATGCATTTGAGGTTCCGTTCGATGGCTCCAGCGGCGGCAGGACAGGATTTTTTCCTGGCTCGACGATGGGGAATTTGAACGCGAGCGAGGCGAAGACCTTGCTGATGCAGATGGGGCGACACTTAGGCAAAAACGGACGTGCCATCATCGGTGTCGATCTCCAGAAAAACGTAGATACGCTTCTGCGTGCTTACGACGACAGCGCCGGTGTGACAGCCGCTTTCAACCTCAACCTCCTTGAGCGGATCAACGCCGAACTGGGCGGCGATTTCTGTTTAGAGCGGTTCAAGCACGTGGCGCGCTGGAACGAGATCGAGAAAGCAGTAGAGATGCATCTGGTCAGCGTGTGCGATCAGCGCGTTACCCTCTGCGAGCGCGCGTTTAGTTTCAGAACGTCGGAAAGCATTCATACTGAGAGCTCCCGAAAATATACTGCGGAGAGCTTCGAGCGGCTTGCCCGCTCCGGCGGATGGAAGGTTGTCGAGCTTTGGCAGGACGCGGGCGGATTATTCGGCCTGTTCGGGCTCATTCGCTATTGATCTGCCGATGATGCGGCACACCAGGTCTTCCGAAACCAACGTGAGAGTTGCGGTGTAAAGGAAAGCGGCATGGAACAGTCCCCCCAGATCGGCGACAGGATCACCGACAAATCAGCATCGCCCGACGACAGCACTGTCCGAGACTGGATCGGGCCGAAGGCGTTCGGGCATTGGGCCGAGCTGCGAAAATGGATCGAGGCATACTACCCCGATGTTTTCGTGCCGGATTGGCTCTATCGTGGCAAGAAGCGTGGTTGGTCCCTGCGTTACAAGAAATCCAAGGCATTCTGCACCTTCCTGCCGGAATACAGGCTGTTTTCGGTCGAGGTGGTCTTGGGGGCAGCAGAGCGAGAGAAGTTTGAGGCGCGGCGTTACGGGTGGCGCTCGCAGCTGGTGAAGCTTTACGATGAAGCCCGAACATACCCAGACGGAAAATGGCTGAAAATTGCTATCTCATCCGCAGCCGATCGGCATGACGTGACGGAGCTTTTAAGTCTGAAGCGTCCGCCTCCGCGGTCGCGCGATTGAGACGCTCGCGCCGCTCCGGCGCGATGGTGGTCCTCCAGATGAAATAGACACGCGCCTTGAACACCTTCTTGTGCGACGGGGCGACGACATCGTTCTCGCTGGTGATCTGGCGGCCTGGAGCGATCCCTTGAGTGCTTTGTCGAGGAGCTTTGGCGCCGTGGCGACAAACGGCGACAGTCTTCGCGCCAACCAAAAGCCCGGACGCGTTCCCAAGAATCCTTCCCGGGTGCGTCCGAGCCTTGCGTGATGCTCGCATCATAGAGGCTCCTCAGAGATCGTAGATGCGAATGGATTGAGTTCAGATCGATCCAGCCGGCGCAACGGCAGGAAAGTCCTTCTCGGGATCGAACACGTTGTTGAAAAAGTTCGTCAGAGAGTACATGGCCACCAGCGCGACTATCTCGATGACGTTCGCATCCGTGTAGCCTGCGTCGCGGACGACTTTCAGATCGGCGTCACTAACCTTGCCGCGGGTCTCGATGACTTTACGCGCAAACTGGATGGCAGCGTCCCGCTTCGGGTCGCTGGCATGGCCCTTCCGAGCGAGAGTGATTTCATTGGCGGGCAGCTTGGCCATATGATTGGCCGTAAAGCTGTGAATCGTCAGGCAGTAGTCGCAGCCATTCACTTCGGAGACAGCGAGGCCGATGCTGTCGCGCGTCTTCACGTCTAGCGCCTTGCTCAAGGAGCCAAGCAGGGCGGCCCATGAGTTGAACGCGATCGGGCTTGCCGCGAATGTCGCCATCATATTTGGGGTGAACCCGATGTTCTTGGTGAACATATCGAGGGTCGGTTTCGAATCCGCCGGCACTTGTTCCGGCTTCAGAGCTGTAATTCTTGGCATCATAATCTTCGCAGGTTCTCGGTTTCACTGATCACTAAATGAGGTCCAACACATCGGCCACCGGGCGACGCGGCTTCTGCGGCCAGTTTCCCGGACGCTCCGCTCCTACGGACAGCAGCATGACCGGGACTTCGTCCTCGGCCAATCCAAAATCTCGGTGCACCGCTTCGGCATCGAAACCGATCATCGGCGTCGAACCCAGGCCCAGCGATCGGGCCGCATAGATCATCGCCGCCGCACCGAAGGCGCCGGTGCGCACTGCTTCGTCGCGCTGGCGCTGCGGGTAGTCCTTATAGAGATCGCGTGCGGGGATTTCCCAATCCGGTATCAACTTTGCCGGCATGATACCCGCCTCCACCACCGGCGCCAGGCGGTCCGGAATTACACTGGAATCAGCCAACTGGCCGCAGATGATAAAGGTAACGGCGGCTTCAGTGATCGCCGGCTGCTTCCAGGCGATCGGACTCAACCGAGCCTTGGCTTCAGGCGTGCGTACCGCGATGAAGCGCCAGTTCTGCAAATGGAAGGATGTCGGCGCAGTAGTGCCGATTCGCACCAGCTCGCTGATTTGGTCATCGCTCAAAGTGGCGGCAGGGTCGTAGTATTTGGCGGAGCTGCGGCTCAGGATACATTCGATGACGGCATTGGTCATGGCGATTCTGTTGGTCATGGTGAGTCCTGTGCGTTAGGGGATGACTTGAGATAACGAGTGCTTTCGCTCTCTTTGCTCGAAATGCCGCAGGGATGGAGCCCGTCTGGCATCTCATGCCCGGGGGCCGTGGTAGTTTCCTGGGTTGCGGCGCGTCTGGTAGGACGTGACGGCCGCGTGCATCGAATGTGGGTCGTTCACGGACGAACGCGGATGATCGTCTTCCCGCCGATCCGCTTTGTTGGATTGAAGGCGGCGACGGCATCTTCGAGTGTCGTTACGTGGCCGACGTTCGTGCGCAGTCGCCCGTCGCGAACCCGCCGGACGATCTCACTCAGTTGGGCACGATCGGACTCGACGACGAAGTCGACCGCCAGGCCATCGGCGGGCCGCGCCTCGGCCGGCCCGACGATGGACACCAGCGTTCCTCCGGATCGAACCAGGTGCGCGGAGCGTTTCCTGATGTCGCCGCCAATGAGATCGAACACCAGGTCGACCGGGCCGATGTCGTCTAGAGCGTCGTTCTCCAGGTCGACGAACTCATTCGCGCCGAAGTCGAGCGCCTTCTGACGGTCGGCGGCGCGTCCGGTGCCGATGACATAGGCGCCGGCCTCACGCGCGAGTTGCGTCACCATCGACCCGACTGCGCCGGCCGCGCCGTGCGCGAGGACGCGCTGCCCCGCCTGAAGGCGGCCGTGCACGAACAATCCCTGCCACGCGGTCAGACCCGAGACCGGCAGGCTCGCGCCCACCGTGAAGTCAACGCCGCCCGGCAGCGGCGCCAGGTTGCGTGCCTCGATCGCCACATACTCGGCCAGTGTGCCATCGCGATACCAGTCCGCGAGGCCGAACACCCGCTGTCCCACCGACAGGCCCGTCGTGCCATATCCGAGAGCGGTGACCACTCCGGCCAACTCGTGCCCGGGAATCGACGGTGTCCGGTCACGATCGAGGCGATCGGTCCACGTCGAAGGCCACGACAGCTCGGTTCCAACGAATCCTGACGCATAAACTTGAACGACGACGTCGTTTATTGCTGGCCGCGGTTCGGGTCGCTCCACCAGCTTCATCCCGACCGTTCCCGCAGCCTGGTCCGCCACGACGATTGCCCTCATCGCCAACCTCCTCGTGTGTGGTATGTCGTCATCTTCCGAATTGCCTTGCGGGCGACCAAAAATACGATCGCCAAATTCGACGGTCCAATGACCTGTGGCTATGGAATCGATGCCATCGACGCGAAAGATCAAAGCGCGTCGGCAGTGAACGTCGGGACGAATGCCCCGCGAGGGATGATTTCCGGGCACTGAGGACGCAAGAAAGAGCTGCAATGCGGGTTTGATCGGCTGCGATGCGCCGGTACGGTGATCGACCGCACGAGAGACGCTCAATCCGGAGTGATATTCGGGATCGGGAGTTGAGCCAGATCATCCTCGTAGCTGGCCTGAGTGCTTGGGCTGTGGCCGGAAGCAGTAGCGTCGAGGCGCGTGTTGATAGCGGCGCCGATGCCGAGAATCTTGCCAACGGGGCAGAGGTTTGCGGCTTCCAGCAGGAGCGCGCGCTGATGAGCATCGAGTTCTCCCTCCAGCACGAGGGTGCGTGCGAACGAATCTCGTTCGCCCAGAGCGCCATGGCGGAAGCTGACGCTCACTTCCAGCCGCTCCAGCGGAAGTCTCTGGCGTCGAGCCTGAAAACGAATGCTCATAGCGGTGCATGCGGCGAGAGATGCGCTAAGGAGGTCGTAAGGATTGGGACCAGAAGAAATGCGGCCGACGCCATCCGGGCCGCCGACAGTAAAATGAGAGCCGCCGACACGGCATACCAGTGCACCAGGATTGGTGGGGTCGCTTGCGACAACAACTTCGCGGATCTTGGTCATGACTAGGTCCCGATTGTTCGAATGATCGACCACCGGCTTCGACGAGCGTGAACGCAAGCAGGCAGCGCAAAACAAGTCTTGCAGATAGCGCGAGGTCTCAGCGCGGCGTCCGCTCCGGCCGGCGCGTTCAGCAATTAAATCCGGCAACCATTCGGGTAAAGCTATCATGTCCATAACCGCCGGGAATGCTTCGGGAGTCGGTGCCGAAGCTCCGCGACGAGAAAATCCGTGAACCCGCGCGCCGGGCTTGACGGTCTTCCGCTCGCGACGACGCATTGACTTCCATCGAGGCGAAGTCTCGGTCGGAGAAACAACGCGCGGGAATGGAAATCATAACGGTCGGACATTTCTCAATTGAAGGTCGGCGACGTAGTTTCACCCTGCAGGGCGGGGCGGAGTGATGGCTCGTGCGCGATCGGCGGGTGCCGGAATTCCCGACGTACTTAGGAAAACACTGCGGAGAAGAGAATGCTGCTGCCTCGTCGACCGGTTCCCGAACTGCGCGTGCCGACCCTTGCTCATGGCGAATTTGATCTTGCTGCCGACGCGCCGAAGCTGTTTACGCTGATATGCTTTTATCGCGGACTCCATTGCCCGGTCTGCCTCAAATATCTGCGCGAGCTGGAATCGCTGATACCCGAATATGAGCGTCGCGGTACAAAGGTCATCGCTATCAGCTCTGACGTTCGCGAGCGCGCTCAGGAAATGGCAAACAAGGTCGGCGCCAGCTTGCGATTCGGATATTCACTGCCGCTGGCGGTTGCTCGCAAGTGGGGTCTCTATATTTCGTCGTCGCGTGGAAAGACATCGATCAACATCGAAGAGCCGTCACTGTTTTCGGAGCCCGGCGTATTCCTCGTCCGACCGGATGGTACTTTGTACTACGGCGCTGTTCAAACAATGCCGTTCGCACGTCCGTTGTTCTCGGAATTGCTTCAAGCGATCGATTTCGCTATCGCCAGGGATTATCCGGCGCGTGGCGAGTATGACGGCCCTCTCTGAGCGGCCGTCGGCTTAGCTACCGGCACACCCGCGAACATGAAGGCCGCTGCGCGGGAGCTACTGCTTGATTCTCTGTTCGGTCCGGCTGTTTCGGGTATGTTTGATCTTACCGGCTCTGACCGAGCGCGACTGGGAATTTCCCGCAGAATAAGACGTCGCGGTTTCGAGTGCCACGCGGCCTGCGGCATTCCTCGCGACGGCATCGCGCTCGCGCGGCGAGCAGCAATAACGACCGTTTATCGAGTCCATGGCGAGAGGTGATTTCCGTCGCCGGCATTGCAAGGCCATTCTCCAAAGCATCGTCGAGCCTAAACCTGCGGTTCTGCGATCAAAGCGCGGATCACGATGAAAGCTCGAGAGCGCAGTGGGTCGATATGCGAAGCAACGACGTAATCTAGATCATCGCGCTGGGTTCTTGGAGAGACGGAAGTGAGTATGACTGATAGAATGGTGCAACCGGCTCCGGCACCTCAGCTCGATCGCGGTTCGTTTTATCGCTTTCCACGATGCTTCGTCGCACCGATCGGTCTGCTGTTCGCGCTGGCGCTCGCGGGCTGCGACAAGAAGGCACAATCGCAGGAGGCTGCGCCTGCACCGCCGCTGGTTACAGTCGCGCAACCAGTCAAGCGCACGGTCACTGACTGGGACGAGTTCACCGGCCGCTTTGAAGCGATACAGGAGGTTCAGGTCCGTGCCCGCGTCGGTGGCTTCGTCAACAGCGTCGAGTTCACAGACGGTGCGATCGTTCATGCCAGCGATCTGCTCTACATCATCGATCCGCGCCCGTTCGAGGCGGTCGCCTCACAAGCGCAGGGCCAACTCGACGACGCGCGGGCCAAGGCAGAGCTTGCCAAGCGTGAACTCGACCGTGGGCTGAACCTGGTCCAGACCAGCGCAGTTTCGGTGCAGGTCGTCGATCAGCGCCGTCAGGCCTTACAGGCGGCTTATGCGGCCGAGACGCAGGCCGAGGGTGCGCTGAAGGCCGCGCAGCTCAATGTCGAATTCACCCATGTGCTGGCGCCGATCACCGGCCGCGTCAGTCGCCATCTGGTGACCCCCGGCAACCTCGTGCAGGGCGCCGATAGCGGCGCGACGTTGCTCACCTCGATCGTGTCGCTCGATCCGATTTACATCTATTTCGACGTCGACGAGGCGACCTATCAGCGCAACAGCAGGCTGTGGTTCGAAGGCAAGCGGCCAAGTTCGCGCGATACGTCAAATCCCGTGCAGGTGACGCTGACCGGCGAGACAAAGCCCTCGCATGTGGGGAAGATGGACTTCCTCGACAATCGACTGGACATCTCGACTGCGACGCTGCGCAGCCGCGCGATTGTCCCGAACAAGGATCTCTCGATCCTCCCGGGGCAGTTTGGCCGCGTCAGGATCATCGGCTCGTCGCCCTACGAGGCGCTGCTGATTCCGGACGCCGCTATAGCCACCGACCAGTCGCGCAAGATCGTGTTCGTGGTCAAGGCAGACAACACGGTAGATGTAAGGCCGGTGATACTCGGGCCGCTCGATGGGGGGCTGCGCGTGATTCGCGAGGGCCTCATGCCGGGGGATCAGGTCATCGTCGACGGGCTGCAGCGTGCCCGCGTCGGCGCCAAGGTGACACCGAAAATGGCGCAGGCGCCGGCAGACGACAAGACTCCGGCGGGTGCCAAGCCATGAATCTTGGAAGGCTTTCCATCAACCAGCCAATCTTGGCGATGGTACTGTCGATCGTGCTTGTGATCGTCGGCACGATCGCCTACCAGACGCTGCCGGTCTCGGAATATCCGCAGGCGGTGCCGCCGACCGTCACCGTCACCACGCAATATCCCGGCGCCTCAGCGCAGACCGTATCCGACACGGTGGCAGCCCCGATCGAGCAGGAGATCAACGGCGTCGAGGACATGCTGTATCTCTACAGCCAGGCGACCTCGAACGGCCAGCTCACCATCACCGTCACCTTCAAGCTCGGTACCGACCTCGACAAGGCGCAGGTACTTGTGCAGAACCGCGTCGCGATTGCGCAGCCGCGGCTGCCGGACGAGGTGCAGCGCAACGGCGTCGTAACCCGCAAGAACTCGCCCGACATCCTGATGGCCGTATTCGTGCTGTCGCCCGACGACTCGTTCGATCAACTCTACATCTCCAACTACACGCTGCTGCAGGTGCGCGATCAGCTTTTGCGGCTCGACGGCGTCGGTGACATCCAGATGTTCGGCGCGCGCGACTACTCGATGCGAGTGTGGCTCGATCCCGACCGGATCGCTGATGTCGGCCTGACATCGGGCGAGGTGCTGGCGGCGATCCGCGCCCAGAATCTGCAGATCACCGGCGGACAGATCGCTGAGCCGCCGATCGCCGATCGCGCGCTCCAGCCGAACCTCGTCTTCACTGGCCGCCTCAAAGATATCGGGCAGTTTGAGGACATCGTGGTGAAGGCCGGTTCCGACGGCCGCACCGCACGTCTGCGCGACGTCGCGCGCGTCGAGCTCGGTGCGCTCTCCTACGCCACCAGCAGCCGCATACTGCGCAAATCGGCCGTCGCAATGGTGGTGACGCAACGGCCCGGATCGAACGCGCTCGCCACGGCGAAGGCAATCTCCACCACCATGGCGAAGCTGAAGGAGAGTTTTCCGAAGGGGCTCGACTACAATATCGGCTACAACCCCACCGAATTCATCGCCCAATCGGTCCATGAGCTGATTAAGACGGTCTACGAGGCGATGGCGCTGGTCGTCATTGTGGTGCTGGTGTTCTTGCAGGGATGGCGGCCTGCGATCATCCCGATCATCGCGATCCCGGTGTCGCTGGTCGGCACCTTCGCGGTGATGGCCGCGCTTGGATTCTCGATCAATAATTTGACGCTCTTCGGTCTGGTTCTCGCGGTCGGCATCGTGGTCGACGACGCCATCGTGGTTGTCGAGAATGTCGAGAGACATCTCCAGCACGGTATGAGCCGGCGCGAGGCGGCGCTCAAAACCATGGAGGAAGTCGGCGGCGCGCTGGTCTCGATCGCACTCGTGCTCTGCGCGGTGTTCGTGCCAACAGCTTTCCTGGGCGGCATCTCCGGGCAGTTCTTCCAGCAATTCGCCGTCACCATCGCAGTCGCGACCGCGATCTCCTGCTTCTGCTCGCTGACACTGTCACCGGCACTGGCCTCCCAGATTCTTACGCCACACGAGGAGAAACGTCCGCCGGCGCGCTGGAACGTCATTGCGCGCGGCTGGCACGGCTTCACCGCGCTGTTCAACCGCATCTTCGATCGCCTGGCGCGCGGCTACGCGGCCACCGCCGACTTCGTGATCCGGCATACGGTGGTGATGCTTGTGATCTATCTCGGGCTGATCGGCAGCGCCGGCTGGCTACTCGCCACCACCTCGCAGGGCTTCATTCCCGCGCAGGATCGGGGTTACCTCATCATCTCGGCGCAATTGCCAGGCGCCGCGTCGCTGGCGCGGACCGCTGCGGTGGTGCGCGAAATCGAGCGGATCGCGCTGGATACGCCAGGTATCGTCCGTGTCGGGGCGTTCAGCGGGTTCTCCGGCGCGACGCGCACGCAGGCCGGCAATGCCGCAGCGCTGTTCCCGGTGTTCGACGAGCCGGAGGCGCGGCAGAAGAAGGGATTGACGGCCAACGCGATCACGGCCGATCTACGCAAGCGGCTGTCGGCGATCCAGGGCGCTTTCATCATCGTCATTCCACCGCCCGCGGTGCCAGGCATCGGCACCGGTGGCGGCTTCGCCATCCGCATCCAGGATCGACAAGGGCGCGGTCCCGAGCTGCTCGCAGCGGCGACGGACGAGCTCGTCGCCGCCGCGCGTAAGTCGCCAAATCTGACCTCGGTGTTCTCGCCTTTCACGGCGAATACGCCGCAGCTGTTTGTCGATATTGATCGTGTCAAGGCGCAGAAGCTCGCGGTCCCCATCGCCAACATCACCGACACGATCGAGACCTACTTCGGTTCGACCTATGTCAACGACTTTAATTTGTTCGGACGTACCTATCACGTCACGGCGCAGGCCGATCTCCCATTCCGCAAGGAGACTTCCGATCTCGCGCGGCTGCGTACCCGGAACGCCGCCGGCGACATGGTGATGCTCGGCAGCGTCGTTGACTTCAAGGACATCTCGGGACCCGATCGTGTGGCGCGATACAATCTCTACTCGACGTCCGAGGTACAAGGTGAGCCGGCGACGGGCGTAAGCTCGGCCACGGCGCTCAGCACCATCAAGCGATTGGCCGACGAAACGTTGCCGAGCGGCTTTTCTCTCGAATGGACCGACCTGTCCTATCAACAGGTGATGGGTGGCAATGCCGGCCTCTATGTGTTCCCGATCTGTGTGCTGTTCGTCTATTTGGTGCTGGCAGCGCAATATGGCAGCTGGACGTTGCCATTCGCGGTGATCCTGATCGTGCCGATGTGCCTGTTCGCGGCCACCATCGGGGTGCGCATCATGGGTCAGGACGTCAACATCCTAACCCAGATCGGCTTCGTGGTGCTGGTCGGACTTGCGGCCAAGAACGCGATCCTGATCGTCGAATTCGCGCGCGATATCGAGCTTGAGGGCAGGTCGCGGCTGGAGGCTGTCATTGAGGCCTGCCGGCTCCGCCTGCGGCCGATTCTGATGACCTCGTTTGCTTTCATCCTCGGCGTGCTGCCCCTGGTGGTTTCTACCGGTTCGGGCTCGGAGATGCGCCAGGCGGTCGGCGTCGCCGTGTTCTTCGGCATGCTCGGCGTCACGCTGTTCGGCCTGATCTTCACGCCGATTTTCTATGTCGTGGTGCGCAACCTCGCGGAAGGCACGAACGAGGGCAGGCCAATTCAGCCGAACGCGGCCGCGGCCGCGGCGGAATGAGCTGCGTTGGCCGCGGTGCGCTATGACGTTGGCAGCCCCAGCTTAGCAGCCGCTGGGCCGCTGCCGCGACGCCTATTCGACGGCTCACGCATTTCACGTATAGTCTAGCGGCGGATCGAGCAATCCCTTGCACCGTCGAGCGACGCCTTCTTGGCTCGCCGCTCGTGGTCGTCGGCAAGAGCCTTCAGCTGAGCCGCAATCACGTGGTCCGTCATGGCTTTGGCAGAGCGAAGCAAGGTCTTCGCTGTCCTCAAATATTCTTTGCCTCGCTGTGAGATATGAAGCGTCATGACGCCCTCGCGTGGTTTTCGGGCGACTGGTCGAAGCGTGTTGGAACCAGCCCATCCAATTGTGCTCACCCTGGCGGAGTGCCCTGAAGCGATCGACGCATCTCGGACCTCCTGGCCTACGATCGTTCAACAGAACGCCGACTTCGGCCGGTATCGAGGATGGGGGCGATTGGTTGCAGATTGTGTTCAAGCCAGTTGAAAGGAAAGTCACCTCTCGCCATGGAGTTGATAGCCGATCGTTATCGGAACGGCTGGGGCGCGCCTGGGATTCTGCGGCGAGAGAGCGGCGCTCGTTCCACGGGGATTTCGATCGAGCGGAACTCTCGATCCATTTGCTTTACCGGCGAATTTCGCGGCAATAAGGCCGGCTTCTGCGAGGGGGATCCCTATAGCCGTATCCGGTCGGACCGGGGATCGGCTGGCATTTCTCGGGCGACGGAGTACGATTTCTCCCGGCGGGGGAGAAACCGCGCGTGTGGCGCGCGAAGCGCTTGATTGGCAGGCCGAAGCCCGACGCCGGAGTCTGACAGATGGTGCGGCAGTCGCTGAACGTCGCATACTCGGATGGTAGTTCCCAGGTGTTGTGGGAGGATGGCGAGCGCGTGTTTAGCCGCGGCTGGCGAGTGGACGACAATGGCAACCGGCTCGCCGTCCTGCTCGTTGCTCCTGCCGCCGATCACCCGTCCCGGTCAAGACTCGATCGTCTCACGCACGAATACGAGCTGAAGGATGAACTCGACGGGGCATGGGCGGTGCGGCCGCTGGCCCTCATGCGCGACGCCGGTCGGACCGTGCTAGTGCTCGATGATCCAGGCGGCCAGCCGCTCGAACATTTGCTCGGTGAGCCCATGGAGGTAGCGCGCTTCCTGTGCCTGGCTATCGCCGTTACCTCAGCCTTGGGCAAGCTTCATCAGCGCGGGCTCATCCACAAAGACATCAAGCCAGCTAATATCGTGGTGGACTGCGCGGATGGACACGTGCGTCTCACCGGGTTTGGCATCGCATCGCGCCTGTCCCGCGAGCGGCAGGCGCCCGAGCCGCCCGAGACCATCGCCGGTACGCTCGCTTATATGGCACCCGAACAAACCGGGCGGATGAACCGCTCGATCGACGCCCGCAGCGACCTCTACGCCCTCGGCGTCACGCTGTACCAGATGCTCACGGGCGTGCTGCCCTTCACGGCGGCCGATCCGATGGAATGGGTGCACTGCCATATCGCAAGACGACCGGCGCCGCCCAGCGAGCGGTTAAAGAGCCTCCCAGGCTCCGTCTCTGCGATCATTATGAAGCTGCTCGCCAAGACTGCCGAGGAGCGTTACCAGACGGCTGCAGGCGCCGAGATCGATTTACGGCGCTGCCTCGCCGAATGGGAAACCCGAGGCGATATCGACGAATTTCCGCCCGGGGAACATGACACTCCGGATCGGCTGCTGATCCCCGAGAAATTGTATGGTCGGACAGCCGAGATCGATACCCTGCTTGCCTCCTTCGACCGTATCGTTGCCGGCGGCAGGCCGGAGTTGGTCCTCGTTTCCGGATACTCCGGCATCGGCAAATCCGCGGTCGTTAACGAGCTTCATAAGCGGCTTGTTCCGCCCCGCGGTCTTTTTGCGTCGGGCAAGCTTGATCAGTACAAACGCGACATCCCCTACGTCACCCTTGCGCAGGCCTTTCAGAGCCTGATCCGCCCTCTCTTGAGCAAGACCGAAGCGGAGTTGCGGAAATGGCGGGAGGCGCTGCTCGAGGCGCTCGAGCCGAACGCTCGGCTCATTGTCGATCTCGTTCCGGAATTGAAGCACATCATCGGCGAACAGCCACCGGTCCCCGAACTGCCGCCACAGGACGTGCAGGGTCGCTTTCAGCTGGTGTTCCGGCGATTCATCAGTGTATTCGGGCGACCGGAACATCCGCTCGCCCTGTTCCTTGATGATCTCCAATGGCTCGATGCAGCAACGCTCGATTTGCTTCAGGATCTGTTGACCCGGCCGGATGTACAGAACCTGTTGTTGATTGGCGCTTACCGCAACAACGAAGTCGATCCCGTCCATCCGCTGACACGCAAGCTTGAAGCGATCCGCCAAGCCGGAGCGATACTACACGACATCGTATTGGCGCCCTTATCCTGTGAAGATCTGGGACAATTAATCGCGGATTCCATTCACAGCGGACCGGAGAAAATCGCGCCGCTGGCACAGCTGATTCACGAAAAGACAACCGGAAATCCGCTTTTCGCTATTCAGTTCATTTCTGCGCTCGCCGACGAAGCATTGCTCACTTTCGATTATGACGAGGCGCGATGGTGCTGGGACCTGAATCGCATTCACGCCAAAGGTTACACCGACAATGTGGTGGACCTTATGGTGGGGAAGCTGAACCGTCTGTCCGCGGAAACCCGGAACGCACTGCAAAAGCTCGCCTGCCTGGGCAACGACGCAGGGTCCGCCATGTTGCGGATCGCTTACCAGGACTCCGGGGAGGAGATGCACGGGCAGCTTTGGGAAGCGGTGCGAGCAGGGCTGATCTTTCGTTCAGAGGATTCCTACAAGTTTCTCCACGACCGTGTCCAGGAAGCGGCCTACTCCTTGATTCCGGAGGAATCGCGTGCCGAAGCCCATCTCCGAATAGGGATGCTGCTCGCAGCGCAGACCCCCCCAGAGAGGTTGGAGGAGACGATCTTCGAAATCGTCAATCAGCTCAACCGCGGCTCGCATCTCATCACGTCAACTGAGGAGCTTGAGCGGGTCGCTGAGTTGAACTTCATTGCAGGTAAACGCGCAAAGACCTCGACGGCATATGCCTCGGCGCTGAACTACCTAGTCTCCGGCGTAGCACTGCTGCCAGGGGACTCCTGGGAGCGCCAGCACGACCTGATCTTTGAGCTGGAGTTGCACCGGGCCGAATGTGAATTCCTCACTGGTGCACTGGCGGAAGCCGAGCAGCGCCTGGCGATGCTGTCGGCCCGTGCCGCAACGACGATCGAACGAGCCCGCGTGACGTGCCTGCAGGTGGATCTTTACACGACCCTGGATCAGGGCAGTCGCGCGATCGCAGTCGGTCTCGACTATCTCCGCCACCTGGGTGTTGACTGGTCGGCGCACCCGTCGGAAGACGAGGCAAGGTGCGAGTATGACCGGATCTGGTCCCAACTCGGCTCCCGCGCGATAGAAACCCTGATTGATCTACCTTTGATGAGCGATCCCGTATCGCTCGCGACCCTTGATGTGCTGACGAAGCTCGGGCCGCCGGCCCACTATACAGATGCGAAACTACGTTCGATGGTCATCTGTCGAGCAGTCAATCTCAGTCTCGAGGGCGGCAATTGTGACGGGTCGTGCTACGCCTATGCAGTGCTTGCCAGGCTTGCTGGACCGGAATTCGGCGACTACCAGGCGGGACTTCGATTCGGCCGTCTCGGCTATGAACTGGTCGAACAGCGCGGGCTAAAGCGCTTCCAAGCCAGGACCTATTTGAACTTTGGATACTTACTCATGTTCTGGACGAGACATGTCCGGGAAGGTCGTGATCTGCTGCGACGTGCGTTTGAGACAGCAAACCAGATAGGTGACCTCACTTTTGCGGCGTACTACTACACCCACCTGAACACGTATCTTCTCGCGGCGGGCGATCCGCTCGATATCGTGCAGGTCGAGGTCGAGCATGGTCTTGCGTTCGCGCGGAACATGCGGTTCGGCTTTGCGATTGACTCCATTGCCGGCCAGCTAGGGCTGATCCGGACACTCCGCGGCTTGACGCCGATTTTCGGTTGCTTTGACGATGGGCAGTTCAACGAACTCCTACTGGAGTCTCGTTTCCGCAAGAACCCGGATCTGGCGTTGGCCGAGGGCTCGTATTGGACCCGCAAGCTGCAGGCACGTTTCTTTGCCGGCGACTATGTGGGTGCCCTCGAGGCCTCATTGAGGGCGCAACAGCTGCAGCCGACATCGGCGTCTTTTTTCGAATGCGCGGAATATCACTTTTACAGTGCGCTCTCCAGAGCGACATCCTGCGAGTCCGCGGCGGCCGGCCAACGGCAGGAGCATGTCGAGGCACTGGCTGCGCACCACCGACAGCTCGAGGTCTGGGCAATGGCTTGCCCGGACAACTTCGAGAACCGCGCCGCACTCGTCGGGGCGGAGATCGCCCGGATCGAAGGCCGCGCGCTCGATGCCGAACATCTTTACGAGCACGCTATCCGCTCGGCACACACGCATGGCTTGGTCCACAACGAGGCGCTCGCCAATGAAGTCGCCGCACGCTTTTATGCCGCACGCGGGTTCGAGAAGATCGCACATGCCTATCTGCGGGACGCGCGGTACGGATACATCCGCTGGGGAGCCGACGGCAAGGTGCGCCAACTCGACGAGTTGTATCCGCACCTCAGGAAGGAAAAGCCAGTTGCAGGCCCCACAAGCACGATCGGGGCACCCGTCGAACAACTGGATCTATCTACGGTTATCAAAGTCTCGCAAACCGTGTCGGGCGAGATCGTCCTGGAAAAGCTGATCGACACGCTGATGCGCACGGCGATTGAGTACGCGGGTGCCGGGCGAGGTCTGTTGATCCTTGCGGTCGGCGATGGGTACCGGATTGAGGCGGAAGTCACGATCAGCAATGATATGGTGACCGTCGGTCAGCGACAAGCAGGTGTAACCGCTGCAAATCTACCGGAGTCCATTCTACACTACGTGATCCGGACAAAAGAGAGCGTTCTTATCCACGATGCCGCCGCCGCGAACCCGTTTTCCGCCGATGAGTACATCCATAAGCATCACGCCCATTCAATTCTCTGCCTGCCGTTGCTCAAACAAGGCAGACTGGCCGGCGTACTCTACCTAGAAAACAACTTGGCGGCCCACGTTTTCACACCCGACCGCGTCACAGTCTTGAAGGTGCTTGCGTCGCAGGCGGCCATCTCGCTCGAAAATTCGCGGCTTTATGACGACCTCGCGGATCGGGAAGGGAAGATCAGGCGTTTGGTCGACGCCAACATCATTGGGATCCTCATTGCCGATCGCGAAGGACGGATCCTCGAAGCGAATGACGCGTTTCTACGCATCGTAGGATATGACCGTGCGGACTTGGTTTCGGGCCGCGTGCGCTGGACCGAGCTGTCCCCGCCCGAATGGCGCGAGCGGGACATACTGACTCAGGCAGAACTGAACTCAGCCGGAATAGTTCGACCCTTCGAGAAGGAGTATGTTCGGAAGGACGGCAGCCGCGTTCCCGTACTTATTGGCGCTGCTCTGTTCAAGGAAGGAGGCGACGAGGGCCTTGCATTCGTGCTCGATTTGACGGAGCGAAAGCGCGTCGAGGAAGCGCTTAGCCAGGCACAAAGACTCAGCCGCACCGGCTATTGGATCTACAACGCCACAACGATGCGTTACCTCTATTGGTCGGACGAGAGTTACAGGATCTGGGGGTTTGATCCGTCGCAGGGCCTTCCTAGTCGGCAAGGTATTTGGGAACGTATTCACCCAGAGGACCGCGACAGAGTGTGGGGCGCGGTTCAGGAGGCCGTGCAACAAAAGAGAGACTTCGTGGCCGAGTTCAGACTTCTCCTACCCGATGGAACAATCAAATGGGTCGAAGGAACCAGCTATCATGTGTTTTCGCCCAGGGGCGCGCTGGCTGAGGTTATCACCACAACCGTCGATGTGACGGAGCGAAGGCGGGCGCAGGACGAACGTGAAAAGCTGCGTCAGTTCGAACTGGATTTCGCCCACATGAACCGCGTGAACATGATGGGAGAATTGGCGGCCTCGCTGTCTCACGAAATTCTGCATCCGATCGCTACCGCTCGTAACAACGCCCGCGCAGGGATGCGCTTTCTGGAGATGAAACCGCCAAATCTGGATGAGACCAGGGAAGCGCTTGCTTGCGTCGTGAGGGACACTGACCGCGCCAAGGATATCGTCGGACGGATGCGTGATCACATCAAGAAAGCGCCTCTGCGAAAGGAGCGTTTTGATCTCAATTCGGCTATCAACGAAGTGATTGTACTGGCGCAAAGCGCAATTCACAGGAACAGCGTTTCGGTCCAAACCCGGCTCGCGGATGGACTGCTCCCGGTTATGGGGGATTGCGTTCAGCTGCAACAGGTATTGCTGAACTTGATCCTGAACGCGGCCGAAGCGATGGGCTTGGTTGAGGAAGGGGCGAGAGAGCTATTGATCAGCACCAGGGAGGATCAGACCGGCGCCCTCGTAGCCGTACGGGATTCGGGGCGGGGCATTGATCCGGGGCATTTCGATCGAGTCTTCGACGCCTTTTACACCACGAAGTCCGGTGGAACAGGGATGGGGTTGTCGATATGCCGTTCCATCATCCAAGCACATGGAGGCAAGTTGTGGGCGGAAGCGAACGAACCTCGCGGCGCTGTATTTCAGTTTACCCTGCCGGCGGACAACGACTCATGAATTATCTTCAATCGGCGTACCCGACCGCAGAGCCGAGCGCACGCATCGCTCGAGAATGTCATCGTCCACTGGCTTGCTGAGATAGCAAATAACCCCGTCCTTCAGAGCCTGATCCCTGACAACCTCATCGGGGTAGGCGGTAACGAGGATCGTTGGGATTGCATACCCTGTATCGACCAAACGCCTGTGCAGCTCGACTCCGGTCATTCCGGGCATGTTAACGTCAGTGACCAAGCAGGCGGTTTCAGGCAGAGCCCGCGATGCCAGGAAATCGGCCGCCGACGAAAACGCTTCGACAGTATAGCCCAGCAGCATTATTAGCTTTCGCATTGACTCACGATGGGGCTGATCGTCGTCGACGACGGATATCAGTGTACGATGCAACATAGCGGCTTCCAGGCACTTCCGCCGGCCGGCGAGGCAGCGCCTCGCGCTGCATGCAACGTAGTGTCTCGGACATCCCTCAATAACGCAATGTCGGCGTTCCTAAGCGATGGTTTAGGCGTCCGGCTATCCGCTCAGGCAAAATATTCTGTTCATCTCGATAGATTGTGCGTAGGGTGTGCCGGACTAGGCAAGAATGCGCTTCCCCAACGCAGGATACCGGGAATGGGTGAGGCAAATCCCAGTGTCTTGGTTATCGATGATGATCCCGAATTTCGCGATTCGGTCGCGCGACTGTTGCGGACAGTCGGCTTGGATGCCCGACAATTTTCGTCTGTTCCCGATTTTCTCGAGGCCGATCCGCCGGATGGTCCTACTTGCCTGGTGCTCGACGTAAGAATGCCGGGGCGAAGCGGTCTCGATCTTCAGAGCGAACTTGTCGCCGCAAACAGGCAAGTGCCTATCATCTTTATCACAGCCTACGCCGACGTGCCGATGACTGTGCAAGCAATGAAGAGCGGTGCGATAGAGTTCCTTACAAAGCCATTCCGAGATCAGGATCTGCTTGACGCCATCGATGCCGGACTCACTCGCGATCGTGCCCGACGTGAGAGTGACAGGGTGGTGGCTGCAATAAGGCGGCGCCTCGACACGCTCAGCCCCCGCGAGACTGAGGTCATGCTCCATGTCGTGGCTGGTCGCCTGAACAAGCAGATTGCCAACGATATCGGCATCGCCGAGTCCACGGTGAAAGTGCATCGCACTAACCTGATGCGGAAGATGAAAGCGCGTTCGGTCCCGGAACTCACCCGGATGGCGGACTGCCTCAATATAAAACTACAGCAGCTGCAGAACTTCTGAGCCTGAAAGGCGTGCCATCAGCGCTTCCGTGCGAGGGTGCCGTCTACTCGCAAATCGCGTCCACCTCATTTCGCCGCGCCGCTGATCCTCTCCTTTAGGGGCCGATCCGGCCAACGGATTCGGGGCGCGAGGTTTACGCTCTCACTTCTAAGCGATCGCTTAGCACAAGCAGCGACAAGCGAACCTCATCATACCTCCGCGTAGTCGACCGAGGCGCCCCTATCCGTCAAAATGCGGCCGTTGACGGTCACCGAGTTCGCCTTCCCCCTCTTGGTGAACGACCACGAGCGCCCGAATCCGGGCAGGGCGACGCAAGGCCTGTCAGTAGAGACAGCCGCACCTTGACGGAGAACATAGCAGCCCATGGAGCTTCATCAGGTTCGCTACTTCCTCGCCGTCGCGTCCACGCTCAACTTCACCCGCGCGGCCGAGCAGTGCAACGTTACGCAGCCCGCTCTGACCAAGGCGGTGCAGAAACTCGAGCAGGAGCTCGGCGGCCAGTTGATCTACCGCGAACGCCAGCTCACCCAACTCACCGATCTTGGAAAGGAAGTCCTTCCAACGCTGGAGCGCACACTGGTCTCGGCAGAGGCGGTGCGTCGCAGGGCCCAGGAGTTCCAACGCAAGGAGATCGCGCCACTGAGGATCGGCCTTGCCCCATCCATCTCGGCGTCGCTCGTCCTCGATCCGATCGCGGAGATCGCAAAGTGCGTCCCGGGACTTCACGTCGAGCTGCGCGAGGACGCGGCGGAGAAGCTCGTCGATCTCTTGCTTGAGGGGGAGATCAACGCCGCAATGGTCGGCGACGTGCAGGACGTGCCCGCCCGCATCGACGACTGGTCGCTGTTTGAGGAGCGCTATGTCGCGGTTCTCGCACCGACACACCGGCTCGCAAATCGTCCCTCGATCGGCATCGACGACCTCCGTGAGACGATCTTGCTGGAACGCGCCGGATGCGACATCGCCCCGAAGATCCAACGGTCGTATTTTCCCGAGGAACCGCTCCACCTCGGCCACTGCAGTGGTCACGACTTGCACTTGCAGCACATGGCCGCTGCTGGCTTCGGCGTGATACTCGCGCCCGAGCACATGCCGCACCTTCCGACGCTCAAGACCATCCCGCTCGAAGGCGACCTGGTTTCGCGGGAGGTGCGGCTGCTGGCTGTGCAGGGGCGCTGCTACTCGCCGGCGCTGGACGCTTTCGTCAGGTTCGTTCGCCTTCGCGACTGGTCGGTCGTCGCTCGGACGGCGTGAAATCGTCGAATGCGTACAGCGCCCGGAAGAGCATGCGGCGCATGCGTTCACCTGGTTGGTTCAAAGGCCATCCAAATGCGCTACGCGAACAATGCTGCCTTCCCAAGCTGTCCCTGACCTCGACAGCCGGACACTGAGCCACCACCGTCGGCCTCGCGGACGACGCGCCACGCTTACCCGCTTCCGTGGCGCCCGACGACTGGAATGGAAACGATAACGACCGGGCATTTCCAATGGTTGGCGTGCCGGCCTACGCCTGTTGCTCGTCTAACGGATTGGCCCGTGCCGGAGTGTTTGCTGGCACAGGATTGCGTAATCTCTCTCTTGGGTGGATGCACTTTCCGCGTCGCAAGGACCCGCTCAAGTAATCGACCAGAGGAGTCTCCGATGTCGTTTCGCTTCATCACCAAATCTATCCACGCCTACCTGATCGACTATCCTGTCGCGGTCGTCTTGATCGCCGCGCCGTTCGTGCTGGGGCTCGGTCAAAGCGGACCGGTTGCAGTGGAGCTTTCGGTCGTCGCCGGTGTGGCCGCGCTGCTCTTGGCCTCCCTGACCGACCATCCCACCGGGATCGTCCACATCATTCCCTACTGGCTGCACCTTTGGGTCGATCGCGCCGTCGGGGTGGTCTTTGTCATCGCACCGTTTGCCTTCAAATTCACGGGGCTCGACGCCTGGTACTACTGGGGCCTCGCTGCGGCTGTCCTGTTCACGACGTCAGTCCTGAACGCGCCTGAGAAGCCCGTTGCGAACCGTCCGGAATTGGGCAGGCGCGCAGCCGGCTGAAAGCTGCGATGGCGTCGTCGAGACGTCGCCGATGTTCGTCTGCAGCGGTCCACAGGACCTCGGGGAGCGACAATAACGATCGCCTATCAACTCTATGGCGATAGGTGATTTCCCCCGCCGGCGTTGCAGGATCACTCTCCAAAGGCATGGTCCGATCAATCTCAGGATCAGGAACTGCGATAGCGCCACGTCAGCGACGGACGCCGATTGAACGATGCAAATTCTGTGAAAGAAAAGACACTGATGTCCCAGGAAGCCTACGATATTGTCATTGTTGGTGCAGGCGCAGCCGGCTGCGTCGTTGCGAGTTATCTTGCCGAACACACCGATGCGTCGATCGCGTTGATCGAAGCGGGCGATATGGATCGCGATCCGTTCATCCACATCCCAGCGGGCTTCGCCAAACTTCTGGCCCACGACCGGCATGTCTGGAAATACGAGACGGTTCCCCAGCACGGGACGAAGCGAGCATATCGCTCAGGCAAGGTACTCGGCGGCGGCTCCTCGATCAATGCGATGTGCTACGTGCGTGGTCAGATGCGCGATTTCGCCGCGTGGCAGGACGCGGTCGGCGACACCGGAAAATGGTCGTATGAAGACCTGCTTCCCGTCTTCATGGCGCAGGAGGACAACGACACCTTCCACGACGAGTATCACGGCATAGATGGTGGCCTGGCTGTCCAGTTGCCCAAGGGCATCAATAAGCTGAACCAATATTGCCTCAAGGCATTCCAGGAATATGGGATTCCCTATAATCCCGACTATAACGGCAAGAGCCAGATCGGCGTCTCGCCGGTGCAGTCGACGGTCGGAGACCAGCGCCGATGCAGCGCGGTCGACGCTTATCTGCGCCCGCACCTCACTTCGGGCCGCGTGGTCCTGCTCACCGGCAAGACCGTCGTTCGCGTCCTCGTCGAAAACAAGCGGGCTGTGGGCGTTGAGTTCATGGACACGAGCTTGAAGAGGATCATGGCGAACGAAGTTGTGCTGTCGGCTGGCGCCGTCCATAGCCCGACGATCCTCATGCACTCAGGCATCGGGCCAGCCGAGCAGCTGCGTCAACACGGTATCGCGGTGATCGTCGATTCTCCGGCGGTAGGCGAAAATCTCCAGGATCACCCGATGGTACCGGTCCGTGTCTATGTGAAGGGTGATCTCGGCTATCAGGCTGCCGCGCAGGGTCTCGGCAGCGTGAAGGCCGGCCTGCGCTATCTCGTCACGAAGGACGGCCCGGCGTCGGGTAATGGCATCGAGACGGTGACACACTGGAATCCATCTGATTTCACCGCCGAGCCTACGATCCAATGCTATCACGCTCCTATCGTCTTGAACGAGCAGCTCGGCCCGGCGGGCGACCGCTCGGGCATCACTTTCGAACTCGTGGTGCTTCAGCCTAAGAGCCGCGGCTGGGTGCGGTTGGCCGACAGTGACCCGACGTCGATGCCCCTCATCAACCCGAATTTCGTTGGCGAAGAGGAAGACCTGAGGGCCGCGGTGGAATCAGTGCGCGCGATCCGCAAGGTCATGGCCCAGGAGTCGTTGGCGCCGGTGATCGAGGAAGAGATGGACCCCGGCCTGCACGTCCAATCGGATGCGGAGATCCGCGAATGGGTGAAGCGCGTCGTGACGACAATGTGGCATCCGGTCGGCACCTGCCGGATGGGCCAGGATGCACGAGCGGTGGTTGACGCGAGGCTCAGGGTCCGCGGCGTCGACGGCCTGCGGGTAATCGATGCCTCGATCATGCCGAACATAACCAGCGGCAATACCAACGCTCCGACCCAGGCGCTTGCGCGCCACGCTGCGACGATGCTGGTCGAGGATCTGAAACGCACCTGAGGAGTTCTGGCGCGAGCAGGCGAGGCCGGCCTCCGGCCCACGCCGGCCGGGAAGCCGCGCGGGAGCTGACACCGGCCATGAGCGTCCAATGCGTATAGAAAGGTTCAGGTACCTGGCTCCTGCAGCCGTACTCGCGATCGGCATCTTTCTGGTCGATACCTTGTCATCACTGCAGTTCGCGGTCGCCTCGCTGTATGTTGTCGTCGTGTTGGTAGCTGCCCAGGATCTCGATCGCGGAGGCGCTGTCGTCGTCGGCTTAATCTGCGCACTGCTTACCATCCTCAGCTATATTCTTACGCACGGCTTCGTCCCCAACGGGATCGCAGCGTTGCGATCCAGTGTTAGCCCGATCGCGCTCTTGGTCACGACAATGCTTGTGCTCCATAGACTTTCCGCTAACCAGCGCGTCAAGAAAGCAGAGCGCGAACGTATGAACCTGGCGCGCTTCTTCCCGCCAAGCATCGCTGAACAGCTCATCAAGGCGCGGACCCCTCTTTCGTTTACGCGTTGTCAGCGTGCAGCAGTCCTGTTTGTCGACATCGTCGGGTTCACTGACTTCTCATCCAACAGGCCTCCGGATGTCGTCGTCCAGACGCTGCGACACCACTTGCGTATGTTCAGTGACGTGGTGTTCTCCCATCAGGGTTCGATCGACAAGTTCCTGGGTGATGGGTTGATGGCCTTTTTCGGCCTGCCGTTGACCAGCCTGCGCGACGCCACCAACGCTGCGGAGTGTGCGATCGAGCTCATCAAATCCGTCGATTCTTGGAACCGACGCATTGAGGCAAGAGACCAGTCGCTCCGTATTGCCGTCGGTATCCATTACGGCGAAGTCATCTATGGAGACGTTGGCAATGAGAAGAAATTGGAACTCACCCTGATCGGTGACACCGTGAATGTCGCTAGTCGGGTTGAAGCCCATTGCCGGGTATTGGAGGCTTCGGTGCTCGTCACCGGCGAATTCATGGATGCATTGTCTGCGGAAGGGAGCGCGGAACTCGCCACTGCGCTTCGCGACGAAGGCGCACACATGTTGCGTGGCCGAAGAGATCCGGTCCGTCTTTTCAGTATTCGCAGGCTGTCGTGCGAGCAGGCCAACTGCGCTTGGCGGTCGCCTCGCCAGCGAAACTCATTGAATCACGGTGGGAATCGGCAAAGCCAGGCCGACCTGTCCGGCCGCAGAGCCTTTAGATGTCGTGGGGGGACCGGTGGACCTTGCTTATCGTACGGGAAGCGCGATGCTTAGGGTGTCCATCGTAGAGCGCATAACGCCTACGAGCGGATCGCACCCCGTTCTCAAATATCCTTCCGTACTTCGCCCTCCTTGGCGATCCGCCGATGGTCGCTCGGATCTCGATTGTACGCCTTTCGAAAAGCCCGCACAAAACTCGAACGGCTCTCGTACCCCGCATTAAGAGCCACTGCGTCGATCGACATCGTCGTTGTCGTCAAATCGATCGCGGCCTGGCGCATTCTTAAGTGTCGTAAGACAGCCATCGGGGATTGTCCAAAAATGTCCGAGAAGCGCGCCATGAACGCCGAACGACTCAATCCTGCACTGTGTGCCAAGCTTTGAACTGAATGGGCGGCTCCTGGCCGCGCCACCATATCTGCAAACGCACGAGTGACCTGCCTGTCGGCAAGTATCGAGAACCGTTCAGTCCACCGTCGGGATGACTTGAGCGACCGTCGTACCAACGAGACAACGATCTGCCTGAGCAGAGAAGCTGTCATGGCTCCAACGCCGACCTCTTGCTGTAGCAACTCGTTCATTGCTTCGCGAAGCTTGAGATCAATCCTGTCCGCCGGCTCGAATTGCTCGATGACCGGTTCGCGGAGTTCTCCGAACAGCCTCACAGACTGACCAAAGGATGCGTTAAAAAAGCCGCATATCTGGACGATCTCTGGTTGCTCTTTCGGCACTGCGACGCGGAGGATGCCTTCTTGACGAGTCCAGCAGTCTCTCGAAATGAGCTTCGGAGCGCTACTTCCACCGTCAACCTCGATCATGAGCGGAGTGTTTGGCGGCACGATGATGAGTAAATGAGGGCTCAACGGTATCGTCGGCCCGCCATCAATTGATAGACGTCCCATGCCACTTAAGTTGTAGTGGATCCCGGGTACGTCAATCGTCCCAAATTCGACTCGATGGCCTCGCGGCACCAAAATCTCGGTCATGGCGATGACATCTATGTCGAGCGCCTGCATTAAATTGTTGAGGTCTGTTGTAGACAATTTGACAGTGGCGCCCGCGGGCGGCGAAACGTTCTGCCCGACGAGAGCCTGTTTTGGAATCGATTTCGAATTATGCATGACTGTGGTGGCTCCTGCTAACGGCTACCAGCACCGATAGTGCTCCGAAATCTGTTCTCCGAGGATCGGCGGGGGCGTCGCCATGCCGTTCGTACCACTGAACCTCGCCTCTCGCCATTAGGCGAAATTTGGACTTGCGGAGAACGCGAATGTTCCAATAGCCATTATGTTCCGGGACTTTAGTTCCCGACCGTTATCCCGTGCGCGCTACAACGCGTGCGGGATGACGGGAAGGATTAAGACGACGACTTCAACGAATTCGTATCGATCGGCAGGCTGCGCACACGCTTGCCTGTTGCGGCGAAGATCGCATTGGTCACTGCAGCACTGACAATGGCCGTCGGAGCTTCACCAACGCCACCCGGAGCCTCCGCGTTCTTGATCAAGTGTGTCTCCACCACCGGTACCTCGTCGATACGCATCGGCAGATAGTTGTCAAAATTGCTCTGCTCGACCCGACCATCTTTGAACGTGATCGAGCCATGAAGCGCGGCCGTCAGCCCGAAAAGCGTTCCTCCTTGAACTTGGGCTTCGATCGTATCGGGATTAACGTACATTCCGCAGTCAAGCGCACAGACGATCCGCTTAACTTTGACGGAGCCATCGGCCGCTACTTCGACCTCGGCGACCTGCGACGTGTAACTTCCGTATGCGAATTGTACTGAAATTCCGCGGCCATGCCGCACGGGAAGGGGTGATGCCCACCCCGCCTTTTCCGCCGCAAGCGATAAAACAGAGAGTGCTCGCGGATTGTGGCCAAGCAATCCCTTGCGGTAGGTGACGGGATCCTGCTTCGCGGCGTGAGCGAGCTCATCTATGAAGCTTTCGACCACAAAAACATTGTGAGTCGGTCCGACGCCGCGCCACCAAGACGTCCGGACACCAGGGGGCTCGACCCGGACAAAGTCGACGTGGATATTGGGCAGAGCATAGGGCGGCTCGGCCGCCGCTTCGACGGCATCGGGGTCCAATCCGTCCTTGACGTAAGGGGGATAATAGCGAGCCATGACTGAGGAGCCGGTGATCCGATGCGTCCAGGCAACCGGCTTGCCGGCCGCGTCAAGTCCGGCCGACAGCCTATCGAGATAGTACGGCCGATACATATCGTGCTGGATATCTTCCTCGCGGCTCCAGATCACCTTCACCGGGCCATCGACGTGCTTGGCGATCTTGACGGCCAGCACCGTGCCATCGGCCTCCAGCCTTCGGCCGAAGCCACCGCCAATCAGATGATTGTAAATTTTGATTGCGTCCTTTGGCAGGCCGGTGAGTGCGGCCACCAGAGACTGCGTGATCGTAGGCGCCTGCGTCCCGACCCAGATATCGCAGCGATCCTTCCGCAGGTGGACTGTGCAGTTCATCGGCTCCATCGCCGCATGGGCTAGGAAAGGCACCTGATAGATCGCGTCAACTCGTTGCGCCGCGACAGCAAGGGCCTCCTCTGCATCACCATCGTTACGGGCAACCGCCCCTGGTTTCTTGGACTCCTCCTCCAGCTGCTTGACGATATCGGCGTTGCTGACCTTGCCGTTGGGCCCATCGTCCCACGTGATGGCGGCGGCCTCGAGCCCCTTCTTCGCCGCACCCATGTGATCCGCCACCACGGCAACAGCTTCATCGATGTTGACCACCTGCCGGACGCCCTTCACCGCCAGCGCGGCTTTCTCGTCCACCTTTTTCGCTTTGCCACCGAGCACGGGCGAAATAGCAACCGCTGCAACCTTCATACCCGGCAGTCGCGTATCGATGCCGTAGAGCGCGCGCCCATCGACCTTTATCGATGAATCCAAGCGCCTGGCACGCGTGCCAATCAAGGTGAAATCTTTCGGGTCCTTCAATTTGACGTTTGCCGCCGGCGGCACGGGCAATTTCGCTGCGGCCGTCGCAAGTTCGCCGTAGCTTAGATGCTTTGCGCCTGACGCGTCGAAGACGATGCCGCCCTTGGCGCGGCAGGTCACCGGATCGACATTCCAGCGCTTTGCGGCTGCCCCGATCAGCAGACTGCGACCTACTGCGCCTGCCTGACGCAGCGGTGTCCAGAACGCTCGGACAGAGGCGGAACCACCTGTATTTTGAATGCCTATGATCGAGTTGACGTAAAGCGCGTGATTTGGCGGCGCATGCTGAACCTGAATTTGGTCAAGCGTCACCTCCAGTTCTTCAGCGAGAAGCATCGAGAGCGACGTGTAGACCCCCTGTCCCATCTCGACCATCGGCATGACCAGCGTCACGGCGCCCGTTGGATTGATCCGTATAAATCCATTCGGCGCGAAAGTACCCGTGACCTCGTTTTCGACCACCTGCACCTGCGAAGTGGACGCCGCGAAGACGGAGCTCGTGCTGGCGCCGGTCAGCGAAAAGCCGAGCAGCAAACCTGTGCCCTGAAGGAAGGCGCGCCGTGACACGCCTGTTTCTTCGGCGACCTGCTCCCTCAAAATTGGTCCATTCATGATCTCAAACTCCAGCAGCCAGCCTGATCGCGGCGCGGATGCGCTGATAGGTGCCGCATCGGCAGACATTCCCCGACATGGCGGCGTTGATGTCGCCATCCGTCGGCTTCGGCATGTCTTTCAGGAGCGCCGCCGCCGACATGATCTGGCCGGATTGGCAGTAACCGCACTGCACCACCTCGAGCTCCAACCACGCCTTCTGTACAGCTGCGCCCTGCGGCGTCTGGCCGATCGCCTCGATCGTGGTGACCGCGCTGTCCCCAATGCTGTCGATCGTTGTCTGACAGGAGCGGACCGGCTGGCCGTCGAGATGCACAGTGCAGGCGCCGCACAGCGCCTGGCCGCAGCCGAACTTGGTTCCGGTCATGCCGAGCACATCGCGCAGCACCCACAGCAATGGAACGTCACCGTCGACATCGACCTCATGGGGTGTACCGTTGATTTTCAACGTGAATGCCATGCGTGCCTCCTGAGCGCGTTGGGAGTGAGGAGTGAGTGGACGAGCACCCACGCATTGGTCGTCCTCGACAGGATCAAGTCGCCCGATACGGCCTATTCCGGCAGATGCGACGGATTGAGGTTGCGCGGGGCGTTACTCGATGAATCTCCGATAGCGACGCCCATTGATCGCAGCGCGGGACGAAATCTTCCAATAGCCGGCATGTATGGTTTCCATAGCAGCGGGGAATACTGCTGCGATGGTGCTGTCCGCCAAAGGCATCGCACTGCGCGGCGAGCAGGCGCGGGCTCATTCAGCTTCGACAATTGCTTCCAAGAGCGAAAGTGACGCGCGCATTTGGCGCATTGATCGGCGGCGCGAGCGTTATAACGAGCTCGCGCATGCGCACCAACGCGAAGGGCTAATAAAGAGGAAGTGAGTAAGCGTCGATAATGATTGATTTGTACCGACCGCCGAAACAACGCAGATGGTCGAATGACAGGTAAGTCCACGAACAGGTCGATGATGTCAGACATCTTGAAGAAAATCGAAGCCTATAAGCGCGAGGAGATTGCCGCCTCCAAGCGTGCTCATTCCTTCGCGAGCATCGATGCACGCGCCAAGGCGGCGGCGCCACCGCGCGGCTTCGTCCGCGCGATCAAGGAAAAGCATGGCGGCGGTGACTATGCGCTGATTGCTGAGATCAAGAAGGCTTCGCCATCGAAGGGCCTCATCCGCGCCGATTTCGATCCGCCGGCCCTGGCAAAGGCTTATGAGGCCGGGGGCGCGGCCTGCCTCTCGGTGCTGACCGATACTCCGTCGTTCCAGGGGCATCTCGACTTCATGGTTGCGGCACGCGCGGCGACCAATCTGCCGGTGCTGCGCAAGGATTTCATGTTCGACACCTATCAGGTCGTCGAAGCCCGCGCTCACGGCGCCGACTGCATCCTGATCATCATGGCCGCTCTCGATGACGCTGCCGCCAAAGATATTGAGGACGCCGCCATCGCGCTTCAGATGGATGTGCTGGTCGAGATCCACGACCGAGCCGAACTCGAGCGGGCGCTGAAACTCCGCTCGCCGATGGTCGGCGTCAACAATCGCAATCTCCGTACCTTCGAGACCACGCTCGCGACCAGCGAGGCGCTAGCGCCGCTTATCCCGGAGGAGCGGCTGATGGTCGGGGAAAGCGGCATCTTCACGCCGGACGATCTGACCAGGCTCGAGCGTGTGGGAATGTCGACCTTTCTGGTCGGCGTGAGCCTGATGCGCCAGCCCGATGTGACGGCGGCAACCCGCGCGCTGCTGGTGCGGGACACGCCGGCGACGGCGGCGGGAATACGTTCCAGCCGAGTCGCACCATCCTCTCAATAGGCGACTGCATCTGGGGGGCTGCTGTGGGTCCCCGACTTGAGCCTACCGTTCGACGAGCTGCCGGGTTCAGGCGGACGATCGGAGCGAATATCGCAGATTTGCTGCGGTTTCCTGACTCGAACCCCCGACGCTAGTCGTTGACGCACCTGCGTTAAGGCGGGTTACGCAGGGGCCGTTGTCGTTAGTAGTGCGACGAATATGAGGGGCAGGTGGAGGCGCGAAGGCGGCTAATGCCTTCATAGTGCCGCGAAGCCACAGCGCCGAGACTTGCCCGGTTAGCTGACCACCGATTGACCACCGAACCGCCCTGAACAAACAGCGATAAAGGTGGTCAACCAGGAGCGAAGTTCACTGTTTTTGTTGAACTTTTCGGTTGCTACTTACGTTCGGGACGCAAGGGGCGCGCGTGCTGGGCGCGCGATCAAGCGATTTACATTTCGGCCATAACGTATTGATTTTGCTAGTGCTGTTTTGGTTGCCTTTTACAGCTAAGTGCCTGAAATCTCTTTTAGAGAATGAGACTCTTAATCAGCGGGTCCCAGGTTCGAGCCCTGGTGCGCCCACCATATCGAAAGCCCTATTAGCGCAGGGTTTTTCCATTTCAGGCGACAGAGCAAAGCGCGTATCGTGCGACGCTTTTGGTGGTCGGACATCGCAGCGTGCGTCGACTTGGCGATGTTCGCGAGATGTTCTTGCTGGTTCGCATCACCGTCGCGCTCGTCATCTCGCATGGTCGCCAGTATCGTCCATGACCTGTCGCACGCCCACAAGAGCGTCGCGTTTCGTCGCAGTTGTGACGTTTCGCTGGCCGACGTCGAGGATGTCCCTGGCGAGATGGGCGCACAAAAACGCTGCCAGCGCCGTGACCATCATGTAGACCGGGACTGGCCAGCTTGCGTCGCCACTCCACTGCACCAGCAGCGTCGAAATCAGTGGCGTAAAGCCGCCGACGACAGCGCCGCTGACTTCTTTTGCGAAGACGAGACCAGTGTAGCGGATCCGCGTGTCGAACAGCTCCGAATAGAACGCCGCGATGGATCCGGAGATCGATGCGACGCCGAAAGACAAGCCGACGATGCCTCAGTTGATTTCCGAATTACGGAATTTCAAAGAGGTGGCCCGGGCGGAATATGGAAAGACGTCTTACCTAAACAGCGGCGGACTGTTCTGCGGCGCAACACCCTCGCCGGGCCGCTCGATTGCTGCCGCCGCCGTCAAGCGGGCGATGACACAGCGCGCAGATTGACGGACGCGTCTTCATAATCGCGTTTTTCGCCGACCCGCATGCTGCTCCTTACCTGCAGCTCCTTGATTTGAATCAGGGAGCATCGCGCCAAATTTGGGATGCTCGGCACACGACGGGGATTGGCTGCCTAGAGGATTTCTACGTAGTGGCTTATACTGATTGCGTGGTCGGTGCGTCGCGGCGGTAGGCTAAATTTATCGGAGAGTTGTCTGCATGTGCCAGGAAACTAGCGGTGCGAAAGATAGCACTGCAGGAAGGCGAGTGTATCATGTCCCTTCAGGAGACACCGGTCAGCCGACATGTTCGAAATGCCTCCGGAGGATCGAGGCATGCGCGCAAGGCGAATTCCGAACGGCTCGCTCTGCAGGAAGAAGTTCATCGTCAAATTGCTTCGGAGCTTCACGATTCAACGTGCCAGCATCTGGTGGCGGCGAGCCTCATTCTGATGCAAGTAAGGAGTGCGCTAGGCGATCCTCTGAAGGCGACGAGACATTGCGATCAGCTCGACATCTCGATCGATCGCGCTATGAAGGAATTGCGGTCTCTCACATATCTGCTTCACCCTCAGGACCTGTTTGAAGGAGGGCTCAGGACGACAATCGAGCAATTCGCAGAAGGGCTCGCAGCCCGAACGCCGCTGAATATTGAGGTCTCGATATCGTCCGCGGTCGACGGCCTGCCATACGGGGCGCAGCGAGCGTTGCTGAGAATTGTTCAGGAGGCCCTGACGAACGTTTACCGCCACGCCAAGGCGACACAGGTCGTCATAACTATCGGGACGAGGGACAGGAAGTTCAAGCTCGAGGTCCGAGACGACGGACAAGGCATGGTCGCTGCAGATGGCGCATGCCGCTTTCGTCCGTGGGCACCCGGAGCGGGAATCCGTATCATGCGAGCTCGATTGCAAGAGATGGGAGGGCAGCTTGAGATATTATCGGCACCCACAACGCTGCGGCGCGGTACCATCCTGCGCGCGACCTTTCCATGCGCACTTGCGCGCGAGTGAGATAGCCCGGTTGGAGATGCTGCTCAAACGCAGCGCCCATAGCTCGTCCAGGTTCTCTTGCGACAAGATCATCGAGGCAGCCCTCTCATGAAACGAATTCTCATTGCTGATGATCATGATGCTGTTCGATCCGGGCTACGGGCGGTCCTCGAGCAGCGGCCGGGTTGGATGATTGTCGCCGAGGCGTCCGACGGAAGATCGGCATTTGAGGCCGCTCTCAAAGAGCGGCCCGATGTTGCGATCGTCGACTTCTTCATGCCGCGCATGACGGGACTGGAAATAACTCGAGGAATAAAAAAACATCTCCGCGAAACTGAGGTGCTGATCTTTACCGCGCACGAATCCGGAGTGCTGGCTCAAGAGGCGCTTCAGGCGGGTGCGCGCGCGTTCCTGGTCAAGTCGGACGCAAACAAGCTGCTGTTGGCTGCCGTTGAAGCGCTAATGGCACGTAAGCCATTCGTTGGCGGACGATTTTGTGGTCAGTCGGGTCGAGAAGACGAAGCCGGCGAGGGGCATGTGAAGCTGTCTCCGCGAGAGCGGCTCGTTGTCAAGCTCGTGGCCGAGGGGTACAGCAACAAGGGTATCAGCGCGATGCTGAGCTCAAGCGTGAAGACCACGGAAACGCATCGGGCGTCGGCCATGGGAAAACTGGGGGTCAATTCGATAGCTGGACTGGTCCGCTACGCGATCCGAGCTAAATTGATTGAAGAGTGAACGAAATCAGCGGCTGCCGGCCCGCCGCGCTTCGCAACCGATCGCGGCGGTGAAGCAGAGCTGATCGCTGCGGAAGCGCAGCTCTGCCCTCCGCAAAGGGATCGCGGACGATCACCTCCACCGCCACCCGCAATGGCGGCGACCGCGATGCCACCAGCAAACCCAACGGCGCCTGCGCGGTCGCGACCGCCCCCAACCGGGGCCATGCGGAGGACCCCACTGCGCCTGCGTCGCGATATCCGTGGTTATCGCGGCCTGTCCCAGATTTGCGGCGACCGGCATAGCCTCCGCTGTCGCAATGAAACGAACGCCGATTGCGCCGACAGCTGCGGCGGCGACGGCGCCCTGCGCAAAACCAAGGAAGGCACGACGTGTGGGAGCGTTCATTGTTCTTCTCCTCTCTTCTTGTCACGCAGTTTCAAGTACGGACTACGGTAGCGGGGAACGGCAACGCCGGCATCCAACGAAACCCTGAGCAACAGGCTCGGCGTATTCCCGCCGTCCTGGATACTCGGGTCATGTGGTTCGCGCCGGGACCGGTCGTGCCTTCGCGCGCTCGCGCAGGCGCTGAAACGTGACGTAGAGCATCGGCACCATAAAAATCCCGATTGAGCTTGCGGCGAGCATGCCGGCAAAGACAGCGGTCCCGACCGCCCTGCGGCTCAGCTCGGCGGCGCCGGTTGCGAGCACGAGCGGGAGGAGTCCGAGAATGAAGGCAACCGAGGTCATCATCACCGCGCGGAACCGCATATGCGCCCCCTGGATCGCGGCCTCCGCAAGCTCTGTGCCGGCTTCCCGTCGCTCCTTCGCGAATTCCACGATCAGGATGCCGTTCTTGGCGGCAAGCGCGATCAGCACCACGAGGCCAATCTGGCCGTACAGATCGAGATTGAGGCCGGCGATTTTAATACCGATATATGAGCCTAGAACGCCGACAACGACGGAGAGCAGCACCGGGATCGGGATCACCGTGCTCTCATACAGCGCCACCAGGAACAGATAGGCGAACAGCACGGCGAGCGCGAGCACCACCCCGGTTTGTCCTGCTGCCTGTTGCTCCTGATAGGCGGTGCCGGTCCACTCGAAACTGTAACCTGCAGGCAGCACGTTGTTGGAGATCTCTGCCATCGCTGCCATCGCGGTGCCGGACGAGACGCCTGGCGCCGGGCTGCCGTTCACCGTCACTGAACGATAATTGTTGTAGCGGGTAATGACCTGAGGCCCGGTTACGATCTTGATACCGGCGAGCGACCGCATCGGAACCATCTGACCGGTGCTATTGCGGACATAGATGCGCCAGATATCGGAAAGGTCGGCGCGATCGAGCGCCTCCCCCTGCACATTGACCTGCCAGGTGCGTCCATAGAGGTTGAAGTTGTTGACGTAGATGCCGCCCAGCGTCGCCTGAAGGGCCGTGAAGATATCGCTGATGGTCACGCCAAGTGCCTGCGCCTTGCGTCGATCGATGTCGAGATAGATCGATGGATTGGTCGCGGTGAAGGTCGAGAACACTCGCGTCAACCGCGGATCGGCATTGGCCGCTCCGATCAACGCACCCGTGACACTGGAGATCGCGGCGGGGCTCTGTCCTTCCAGCGCCTGGAGCTGGTACTCGAACCCGCCTGAGGTGGAGAGTCCGATGATCGGCGGCATATTGAACGGCAGTACATTGGCCTGCCGGATTTGCGCGCCGGCTGCGTAAGTCTGCCGGATCAACGCCTGCACCGAATCCGCGGCCGCCTTGCGATCGGCAAACGGCTTCAGGCGCGTCACCACCAGCGCGCTGTTGGGCTCGGACGCCCCGTCAAGCAGGGAGAAACCGATGATGGCCAGAACATGGTCGACGGCCGGCATCTCCTTCAGGACGTCCTCGATCTGCTTGGTGACTTCACTGGTCCGCGCAACGGATGCACCGTCCGGCAACTGCACCGAAGTGAAGAAAGCGCCCTGGTCTTCCTCGGGGAGGAACCCTGTCGGCGTCAGGTGCGACATCCCGAAAATGCCGGCTGCGAACACGGCGACCAGGATGAGGGAGAGACTGGCCACGCGCAGCAGCCGTCGTACGCCGCTGCTATAGCGATCGCGGATCCAGTCAATGCCGCCAAGAACGTGGCCGATCATGCCGCGCCGGGGTCCAGTATGCCGCAGGAACAGCGCGCACAAGGCGGGCGACAAGGTCAGCGCATTCAGTGCCGAAATCATCATGGCGGCGCTGATCGTCACCGCAAATTGCCGAAACAGCGTGCCGGAAATGCCGGGAATGAAGGCGATCGGAACAAAGACGGAGAGCAGCACCAACGTGATCGCGATGATCGGTGCCGTGATCTGCGTCATCGCCTTCTTGCTTGCCTCGACTGGCGAAAGATCCGGTTCCTCCTCCATCACTCGCTCGACGTTCTCCACGACGACGATGGCGTCATCCACGACGATGCCGATGGCGAGCACCATTGCGAGCAGTGACACGGTATTCGCGGAATAGCCAAGCATCAGCAGCACCGCGAAGGTGCCGACCAGGCTGACCGGTACGGCAATGGCTGGTATCACCGTGGCCCGAAGGTTACCGAGGAACAAATAAACCACGATCACGACCAGGACGAAGGCCTCTCCCAGTGTCCGCAGAACCTCCGAGATGGTGTCCCGTACGAAGCTCGTGGAATCGTACTGCACGAGATAGCTCAACCCCGTCGGGAATCGCTTCGATAGCCGCTGCATCGTCGCCGCGACCGCCTGCGCCGTCGTCACGGCATTGGCGCCCGGCGCCAGATAGATCGCGAGAGGCACCGCGGCGCGCCCGTCGATCCGCGCTTCGCTGTCGAGGTTCTGCGCGCCAATCTCGACCCGGGCGACGTCCTTGACGAGCAGCGTCGAACCATCCGGGTTGGCGCGCAGCACGATATTGGCGAACTGGTCGACCGTCGCGAGCCGTCCCAGGGTCTGGACGTTGAACTGGAATTGCTGGTCGTCGCTGATTGGACGCGCGCCGATGCGGCCGACCGGCGCCTGGACGCTTTGCGTTCGAATTGCCGTGATCACGTCCGAGGGCGTGAGATTGAGGCTGGTCAGCCGCTGCGTATCGAACCAAATCCGCATCGAGTAGTTCATCTTGGCGAACAGGTGAGCTTGGCCGACACCGGGCGTGCTGGAGATCGCGTCGAGTATGTTGATGATCGCGTAGTTGGTGATGAACAGCGGATCTTGCTGGCCGTCGGCACTGTAAAGCACCAGAAATTGCAGGATCGCCGACGATTTCTTTTGCACGGTCACGCCCTGCTGCTGCACCTCGGTGGGCAATTGCGACAGCGCGCTCTGCACCCGGTTGTTAACATTGACGGTGTTGATATCGGGATCGGTGCCAAGTGCAAATGACACCGTCAGGGTGTAGCTGCCGTCGTTGCCGCTCGTCGATTTCATATAGAGAGCTCGATCGACGCCGATCACTTGCGCTTCGAGCGGTTGAGCGACGCTGGCCTCCACGACCTCGGCAGACGCGCCGGGGAAGGTTCCGGCAACCGTGACCTGCGGTGGCACAATGTCCGGAAATTGCGCCACCGGGATCCGTGTCAGCGCGAGCGCACCTGCAATGGTGATGATGAAGGCCACGACCATCGCAAGTCGCGGGCGATCGATGAACACGGCGGACATCATGGCTTTTTGTCCCCCGGGCGCGGATCAGTTGAACCGCCATGGTCCGGCTGCGAAGGCGCGTCGCCTGTGCCGGCCTTCATGCTCGACTGGATCAGCGCGCTCGCCGGGCCCGGAGAAACCGCCTGACCCGGACGAACTCTTTGCAGGCCTTCGACGATGACCTTGTCGCCCGCCGCGAGGCCGCTGATGACGGAGGCGATGGTGGGCGTCGATTGCCCCAGCTTGACGCGGCGTTGTTCGGCCTTATCGCCGGCGCCAACGGCGAGGACATAGTCACCCTGCTGGTCGGACAGCACCGCCGAACGCGGGACCGCCAACACTTCGATGGGCTGGACACCTTCCAGCAAGACCGTGACGAACTCGCCGTCAGTCAGTTCGTGAACGGTTACGCCCGCGGCGGACGGCGCGCGCAGGATCGGGTTGGCGATCTCGCCGCGCACGGTGATCGTGTCCGTGTTCTGGGCGATGGTGTTGTCGACAAAATCCAGCTTGCCGGACTTGCCATACATGCGGCCATTGGGCAGCCGCAGCCGGATCACCACGGCTTCCAAGCCTCCCTGCGGACCATAGCGTTCGCGTAGTTCGAGCCCCTGGCGCAACGGCACCGGGAAGGTGACGTACATCGGATCCTGGCTGACGATCGTGGTCAGGACGCCCGAGCTGGGACCGACGACATTGCCTTCGGTCACGGCCGTACGTCCGATCTTGCCGTCGATCGGCGCGCTGATCATGGTGTAATCGAGGTTGATCTGTGACGCATCGACTTGTGCCTGCGCGGCCTGGACCTGGGCTTCCAGGCTGCGTTGGTTGGCGATCGCCGCGTCGTAGGTCGATTGCTGACCGGCCGGCCCGCTGAGCAGCGTACGCGCCCGGTCGGTCGTCAGCTTGGCGTTCTCGAGCATCGCTCGGAGCTGGGCCACCTGCGCCTGCTTTGACGCGAGATCGGCCTCGAACGGACCGCGCTCAAGCCGGTAAAGCGGGTCGCCCTTCTTGAGCTCGGCACCCTCGACGAACAACCGCTGCTCCAGGAATGCGGTGACGCGAGCCACGACATTGACGCGATTGACCGCCTCGATCCGCCCGAGAAATTCGTTGGTCTCGGTGATCGGTCGTCTGATCGCTTCCACGATGCCGACAGCGGGCGGAGGGCCTGCGGCTGGCTGTGTCCAGCCCGTGCCGCCAGCGATGAATGTCAGGAAACCCGCCGCCAGCATCCTGACCGAGACGTCCGCAAGGTCCATTTTCCGCTCCTTGCTCCGGGGGGCGGGACAAGCCGCTATCCCGGTCCGCGCGGGCCGAGTGTCAGGTTCGTAACGCCTGCCGCAAGGTTCAATCCGATCGATCGCTCGATCGACAGAGGCTGGAGCGTAATCGTCCGGCGAGAGCCTCCGATCAGAACGTTCGCTCCGAGACCGGGGCCGAACGCGACATTGCCGCTCGCCCCCACGTAGTTCCCGCGCAGCGTGCCGGGGCCGACGCGCGAGTTCCTGGCGATGACGGCCCATGAGAGGGTTCCTGCGCTGGTCACGCCGATGTCGAGACCAACGCGCCTGATCCGTCCGTCGTAGACGTACTGCCGGGTCGGGCGTCTCGTGATGAATATACAACGAAGCTCCTGCGCGGAGCCAAGCACCAGCCCAACGCGCGGAGTGCTGGTGCATACGAGCCGGCCGACCCTGAAGGCTTCGGCGCGTGCGGGCAGGGCGTCGGCGCACATCAAGGCGGATCCAGAGATGATCGCAAGAAGCAGGTTAATGCGCATTCAGGCCTCCATTTGACTTCCGGTGTCGGTGGGCGAACTCCCTGGGCTGCGATCCTGGCGAAGCCAGAACGTGATGCCGAGGCCGATCAGCAGGACGGCGCCCAACAGGAAGAAGATGATGGATTGCTGTAACCAGGATATCGCCGGAACCGTGACGCCCATCGCAAGGCCGAGGAAGGCAATTTGCGGCGACAGAAGACTGACGCCCGCAAGGAAGGTGCCGAGCGCAAGCAATGTGAGAAGGACGAGGCTGGTCGCCGGCGTCGGCAACAATTGCTGAACGCCTGACACCAGCATGATGTTCATCGTGACCAGGACGGCAACCCAGTGCAGCGCTTGGGTCCAGATCAGTCGCCACCGGGCCTCCTTGCCATCGACCTCCGGCCATTTGTTGATGACGCACACAACGCCGATGGCGAGCGCGAGAAATTCCCAATAACCAACGAGAGGCTGGTGAGAGGCGTTGGTATAGGCGACGCCCGCGACGGCGAGCACCAGTGCAATGATGTAGGGAAGTTGCTGCCACAGAAAATGTGTCATCCGCGTGTGCGCCGGGGATGGCTCCATTCCATTGTTCCGTTCGGCTCGAATCTCGCTCATGGCGCTCCCATTTGCGATGGTCCCTTGTTGGACATCCGCCCGCTGCTATCGCCGAGGTAATCCTCGACGTAGAATCTAATGATCGCGACCCGGCCGACGGCGACCAGTGGCATGGCGAGTGCGATACCCATCACGCCTAGCATTGCGCCCAACAGTACGATCGCGACCAATGTCCATGCGGGAGGAATTTCGACCGCCTGGCGCTGGATCAACGGGCCTATCACATAGCCCTCGATCGATTGAATGATTGTGTAGATGACGACGGCCCAGATCAGCAGCGATGCGCCGAGCGGCATCGCGACGAGCGCGATCGGGATCGCGGCAAGGATGGGTCCCAGATACGGAACGAAGTTGGAAAGGCCCGCCTGCAGCCCAAGCACGAAGGGGCCGGGAAGCCCGATCAGATAGAGCGCGACCCACACGCACAGTGTCATCAGGGTGATGCGGATCAGCTGTCCGACGAACCACAGCCGCAGGACGTTTCCCATCTCGTTCAATACGGCGCGTGTTCGGGCGCGATAGGAAGGCTTCGCCAGCATCACCAGACTCTCGCGATGGCTGGTGGGATCAAAGGCGAAGAGGATACCGAGGAACGCGATCACCAGCACACCGGTCAGAAAGCTCGACGCTCTGCCAACGACGAGCTGGGCGTGGCTGAAGAACCGGCCTTGATCGGACAGCAGCCATTGCGCAAAATCGCGCCCCGATTCCGGACCAAGCAGATCGACGCCGTAGGTCAGAAGGCGTTGCTGCAAGACGTCGAACTGGGTGTCCATGACTTTCAGCAGGATGCGTGTTTGCTCCGGCAGCTTGCCGCCTCCCCAGACGAGGCCTAGTCCGACCAAGGTGGTGAGCAGCAGCAGCACGAATGTCAGCCGCCAGACACGATTGAGTGGAATTAGTAGCGCCAGTGCGCGTGCGGCGGCATCCAGAAAGGCAGCAAACAGTACGCCTGCGAAGATGATGAGAAGACTCGAGGCGGTTTGCCATACGAGGAAGAGAGCAACGCAAGTGGCGAGCAGAGCGAGACCCGTTGCGAGAAAGCCGCGCCGCCTGTCGGTCATGCCCTGGTCTGGAGGCTCACGGACCACGACCTCGCGCGGTTGCTCTTGTCCTGTCCTCACGTCGCTCATCGATCAGGTGTCTCGGCGGCGGATTGCAATGACGAACTGTCGCGCCGGGGCTCAGGTGCGAACACGGCGGCTGCCATAATGGGGATGCGAGCCGCCGCGATGACGCCAGTAGCGATGCTTGGTGGGGTTCGTATTCGTATTTGGCGCGGCGGTGCTTGGGGCAGGTGTCGTGACCTGCTTTGGCACGGATGCGGCCGGATCGGTCGTCTGCGCCTGAGAACTGGTCGGCTGCGCGGTCGCAATCGATCCGGCAAGGATCAAGGCACCGCAAATGGTCCGGACATTCATGTTTGTCTCCAACTGACCCACAACAACACTTCAGATCGAGATAGCGCCGACGGCCAACGCATAGACGCGGACGCGTGCGGCGAGCCCTCAACCCCGGAGATGAGGTGGGCGGAAGGGTCGAATTTGAACGGGGTAGGCCGGCCACCCTCGGTTACGAGACTAGAGGCAGCTTCTCGGTCGGCGCATCAGGGATTCTATGTAGAGGGCGAGGCAGGAAATCGGTCGACCGCCTCTAATGAGGACTTGCCGATCCGGGCGCAGCGGCCGGGGCGACCAGCACGAAGCTCGCGCGGAACAACTCGCCTGCCTTAGCGAGTTCAGTCGCGATATGCCCGGCGTGCAGAACGGCGGCGTCATGGTCGGCGCACTCGCATCCAATTCCGTCCGGACAAAGGCCGTTCTTGTCGACGATGTGAAAGAAGTAGCGCATGCGAACGGATTAGGCCGGTGCGTGACCAGCTTCCAGTGACAAAGGTGTAAGAGTCCAGGCAAAAAGGATGAGAAGCCAGGGGCAACCCAAGGTTACGTTTCGGTAAGTCGCTCTGACGGATACGGGTATCCCGAGATAGGGTGATATATCTTCCGGCGCTCGGGTGATCATCCGATGTCCCCGCAGGGGCCGGACCGCTAGCTTGATTTGTTCATGTGGACCAATCCGAGGAGGCAAGCGATGTCGAATTATGATCCGAATCTGACTGCCTCAGGCACTGGTGGCGGCGCGCTTGCGATCGATCCCGGATTGCGCGCCTACATGCTGCGCATCTACAATTATATGGCCGCGGGCGTGGGCCTGACTGCAATTGTGGCGTGGCTGACGTATCAGCTCATGGGTCCCGCATTGCTCGAGAGCCCGTTGATGTGGGTTTTCATCCTGGCGCCACTCGGGCTGGTGTTCTTCATCGGGGCGCGCATCAATACGCTGTCGGTGGAAACGGCGCGCATTCTGTTCTTCGTCTATGCCGCGCTGGTCGGCGTCTCGCTCTCGACGCTGCTGCACATCTACACCAGCGCCTCGATCACGCGCGTGTTCTTCATCGCGGCCGCGATGTTCGGGGCACTCAGCGTCTTCGGCTACACCACGAGGCGCGACCTGTCCGCGGTCGGCAGCTTCCTGTTCATGGGCCTGATCGGCGTCATCGTCGCAAGCCTGGTCAATATTTTCCTGAGGTCGACGGGGCTTGATTGGTTGATCTCGATCGTCGGCGTTGGCGTCTTTGCGGGACTCACGGCCTATGATACGCAGCGGATCAAGGCGATGTACGAGAGCAGGGACGATGCGACGACGGCAGGCCGCAAGTCGGTGATCGCGGCACTGTCGCTCTACCTCAACTTCCTCAATCTGTTCATGATGCTGCTGCGCCTGCTCGGCGGTAGGCGGTAGGCGGCTTCAGGCTGCCGGCCGCTCCGCCGCGCTGGCGAGCGCATCGCGCAGGATCTTTTCCTTGGTCTCGTCCAGGGACGTTTTCAACACGACTCCGCCGGCATCCTTGATTTCCTTCAATACCTTGTCTGCCGTCATGTTCTTGATCAGGACGAAGAGCGCGGCGTTGCCGGTGTGGAGCGAAGCGGACAGCTCCTTCATGAAGGAATCGTTGATGCCGAAATCGGACAAGGCGCCTCCAAGCGCGCCGGACGCAGCGCCGACCGCGACACCGATGATCGGATTGAGGAAGAGCACGCCGACCAGGAGTCCCCAGAAGCTGCCGGTAATCGCGCCCGTCGCTGTGGTGTTGACGAGCTGGTTGAGCTTGATGTTGCCGTTCTCGGCCTTGACGGCGATCACGGCGTCACTGATGGTGATCAAATATTCCTTTTGCAGTTTGAGCAGCCGAGTTCGGACTTCTTCGGCCTTCGCTTCGGTCGGGTATACGATCGCAACCAGATCGGACATGGAGACCTCCTGGGCATTCCCGCAGGGACCGCGGGAAGACTGATGCCAACTGCATGGCGCGGAGACTAAACGGCGAATTGCAAGCTCGACATCCGAGAAAACCCTTGGGCGGGAGAGAATGTTCCGGATCATTAGAGCAGGGGAATCCCTCGACCCGATCTGCGCGATCCGGCTGTTCTGAGTCTTCAATTTGCTGCGAACATCGACGCGGCGAGCAGCAGCGACACCAGGAGCAGGGAGATGCCCGCGGCGGACCATTGACGGAGAACTTCGTCGCCTCTTTCGATAAGGCTGCCGAATCTAAGACAGCCGCGCCGGAGCGGACCGACCACTCTCATGTGCGCTTTCCAGGCCGCGGATGAGCCCAGCGGGTGTGGCCACGGGCTGAGCAGGATCGCGAGCGCCGCCCCTCCCAGCACAGGCAGGAGCAATTTGGATAGCGCGTCGATGCCGAACAGCTTCGATGTGGCATCATACGGGACTGGCAAATACGAATCCCAGGGCAGCAAGCCAAGGAACAGAGAACAGAGGGCCAAGGCAAGTGCAGCAAGGTCCCGGCTGAGCGGTGCTGGGCCGATGAGGGTAATCGGCTGGTCTGATGGCGCGAACGCATGGGACAGGACTAGTACGACATAGGCGGTCGTGAACATTCCGCCGGCCTGGAGCACGACGGCCCACCACCACTGCCCCGTCCTCGCCGTGTCCTGGAGCAATAACTCCTTCGCGAGTGACGCTCCGCTCGGTTGAACACCCATCAAGGCGATGCCGCCAATCGCGAACGCCAGGACGCTCAAGGGCAGGGCCCGTGCGACACCTCGCAGTCCGGTGATGCGATCGTGGCCGAGCCCGGTGTAGATTGATCCGACGGCCATGAACATCGCCGCCTTGGCAGTCGCATGGGAAACCGCCTGCAATAGGCCGCCCGCCAGGGCCTGGTCACTTTCGAGCTTCCCGGACGCGCCGAACGCAAGAGGAAACATCAGGAAGAGATATCCAATCTGAGCCAGCGTCGAATATGCAATCAGGAGCTTGAGGCGCTCTTGCCGGAGAGCGACTACGCTTCCGAACAAGATCGCTCCGGCTCCCAGCGCCGCGAGCAATTGTGCGGCAGCCAAGCCGGGCAAGCCCGGCATGACGTCGAACCAGAGCCGCACAAGGATGAAGAACGATCCCTTCACGACCAAGGCGGACAGGATCGCGCTAGCTGCGGCCGGTGCGCCGGCGTGAGCGGGTGGCAGCCAGAGGTGCAACGGAAAGAGTGCAGTTTTGGCGAGGAGACCGGTCGTCATCAAGGCTGCCGCGATGAGCACGCCGGAGTCCGCGCTCACGCGATGCGACAACAACTCGATATCAAGGGTGCCGTAGAGACCATAGAGCAGCGCGGTGCCCATCAGGTAGAGGACCGAGCCGAGCAGTGCGAAGAGCAGATACCGCAGCGCGGCCCGAAGCGTCTCCGCGCGACCGTCGAGAGAGACCAGAGGCACTGCGGCGAACGTCAGCAATTCCAGCGCAACATACAGCGTGAAGAGGTCTCCCGCGACGAAGATCGTGTTCAGCGCGCCCCAGATTGCCAGAAGCAGGATCCAGAATGCGAAAGGTGCGCGCGCTTCGACAGATTGAGGACGAAAATCGGTTGCGGCAAAAATGGCGACCGCGCAGATCACGACCGCCGTCGTCGCGAGCATGACCGCCGACAATCCGTCCGCGCGGAGGGCTACGCCGAGCGGGGGTGGCCAGGCGCCGAGTAGGTAGGCGAGGTGGCCGTCGCTCCGAGGCAAGAGCACGAGAACGGCGACAGCAATCGCCAACCCGACCGGTACGACCGTGGAGGCAACCTGCCGGACGTAGCGCTCGCCGAGAGCAAACGCCAGCAAGACGCCCGCGACCGGCACGACGATCGACAGCACCAGCAGGAAGCCGCCGGCGGTGGTCACCAGCGCGGGGGCGGGGGGCAGCATCAGTGACCGGACGGATCGGAGCGCGGGCTCGCCGCCGCCCGATTGTTGAGCGTCGTGGAGCCTGCGATCTGAAAAAGCCGCAGCAACAAGGCGATCGCCAGAGCCGTTGCGGAAAACGCGACCACGACTCCTGTGATCACCAGGGCCTGCGGCACCGGGTCGTTGCCAAAGCCCGCTGCGGCGCCTCGCCGCCCGACGATGCCGAACAGAAGAAACACGCCGCTGCCGAGCAGGTTGAATGCGATGATCTTGCGAAGCGGTTGCGGATTGGCAATCAGGCCGTAGAGCCCGAGCCCGACCGCCGCGGCGGCGCATAGTCCGAAAACCGTCACGGCGCTCATCGCTCAGCGCTCCTTTCAGGTGCACCGGCGAGCAGCAGGCCGAGCGTCGTCGCGATCGTCAGGAGCATCGCGACCTCAATGCTCAGAATTAGCGGCTTGGCGAACGCAACGGGATAGGCAAGGAACGCCGACCCAAAACAGAGCCCGCCAAGGCCGACGGCAAGGAACAGGCCGGGGCCGCCCACCAGGATGAGACGTAGCCATCGACTGCGCACGGGCGGGGTATCCACCAACCCGGCCATGATCACCAGCAGCCACATCGATGCGAGAACCGCGCCGCCCTGAAATGCTCCGCCGGGGTGATCAGCGCCCGTCCACAGGATGTAGATGCCGACGACGATGCCGGCGGGTGGCAACAGGCGCGCAAGAAAGGCGAGAACACCATTTGGATCAGCCTGGTGGCGTGGTCCGGGACGACCGCCCCAGGCCTGGTCCGACGCAAGCGACCAGACACCGACGATGGCGAGCAGGAGCACGACCTTCTCGAGCATCGTGTCCATTCCGCGGAATGCCATGAGCACGTTGGTGACGGGGTTGGTCATTCCGGTCGCCCCGGCATTCGCGACGACGGCGGGCGCGAGCGTTGGCGCCGGATCGGGCAGCAGCAGGATCGTGACGGCCAGCGCTGCCGCGATCGACGCGGACAGTATGGCCGCGCTCAACCGCACGATCAGGCTGGGCCCTTCCGTTGTCATCGCCTCGGTATCGCGCAGCCGGGCCGCCGCACCCAACAGCACGACGCCGCCCAGGCCTCCGCCAATTGCAGCCTCGGTCAGCGCGACATCGACGGCGTCAAGACGGACCCAGATCAGCGCAACCAGCAGTCCGTAGGCGATAAAACCGACTGTGGCCGAATAAGTATCGGGGACGGCGATCGTCCAGATGGCGAGGCCCAGCACCACGGCGGCGAGCGCGATCTCGAACACTGTTGCGATGTTCATTTGCCTGACCCGCTCTGACGTGCCGTGCGCGCGATCAATTGGGAGACGGTGGCGCCAGCGAGCAGCACGAACATCCAGATGCTGATCAGCTTCAGCCCGTCACGCAGGCCTCCTGTTTGGGGGAGCAGCCCGAGCACGACGAAACCCAGGCCGAGGTTATCGGCCTTGCTGAGCGCGTGCAGACGAGTCAGGGTGTCGGGAAAGCGAAGAAGGCCGACGGTGCCGGCGAAAAAGAAGAATACGCCTGCGGACACTCCCGCAACCGTGATGATGTCGCGTGCGACGCTCATCTGTCCTCCCCCGGATCGGCCCCATCGGTTTCGAGGCGGGAGAGCCCCTTCTTGACGAATGCGATGGATGCGAAAGTGGCGAGCAGTGCCAGTATCAATGCCACGTCGACGGCCGCCGGCACGCCTGTCACGGTGCCGAGCAGCAGCAAGACGGCAATGCCGGCAGTCCCGATCAGTTGCGCCGCCATCATCCGGTCGGCATCTGTCGGGCCACGCAAGATGGAGACCAGCCCGAGCCCCAGCATCGCCAGGATCAAGCCGACTGCGGCAGTGAGGAATTCAGTCATTGTAGAGGGCCCGAACCAACGCCGCTTCCTCCGCGGCAAGTTCGGCAACGACCGGTTGCTCGACGTCGAGACAGTGATAGACGAGCTGCCCGCTCTCCTCCCCGGTTGGCACAGTGCCAGGCAAAAGGCTGGTGAGTGTCGTGAACACGTTCCGTTGCATCCCGCGTGAGAGGCCGGTCGGATAGAACACAAATCCCGGCCGCAGCGGCAGCCGGGGATCGAGCGCGCGGCGTGCGACGTCTACGCCGGCGACCACCGATTGGTATAGGAAAAGCAGCGCCAGGCGGACCATGGCAGGAATTGACCGCCGGGATCTGCTCGGCTCCAGCAGATGCAGGCTTGTCCAGGTTGCTGCCGCGATTGCTGCCGCCGCGGCAGGAATATCTGTCGGATTGGCGCCGGCAAGCACGAGCCAGAGGCAAAGGAAAAATGCGGCTCTGAAAGTCGCAGTTCGCCACGATCCTCCAACCGCGACGACGGCACGCCCATATCGATCACCTGAGGACCCTGTCATCCCGGTTTCCTCGGTTGCTCCCGGATTGTGTCGTCCGGGTCTGCCGTGCTTTGAGGAAGCGCGTTTGCGCGCCCCAGACGAGAATTTAAACGGCGGAGCCGCGGCAGGGGTCGCGACTGCTTCACCTGACGATTGCATCATGCGTCGTGGACGGAACCGGCGACATCGGGTGATTGCCTGATCATGTCTCAGGAATCTGCTGATGGCCGAGCACGGATTCCATCCGGCGCCACCGAGTAGATTTACCGATGTTGACGGCGGACTCCTTCGGCAAAAATGCGGATGGCGGTACCGGGGAAAATGCGACTGCGGACTGAGCAATCCTCCCGGCAAGATCTCACTCCCGGAACGGAACAGGTCATGTTCATGCACGGCAGCCGATCCGCGCCCCGAAACATCCTCACATCGACGCTGGTGACGGCGTTCTCGCTGATGCTGGCAGGATGTGGACGGGAAACCGAAACCAAGGACGCATCTCCGCCGCGGATCGTACGCACAGCGACCGTAGAAAAACGCAAGGTCACAACGCCGCTGACATTCTCCGGACGGGTCGAGGCAGAAGACGAGGTGAATGTCGCATTCCGGATCTCGGGACGATTGTTGAGTAATGACACCAAGATAGGCGACCGGGTCAAGGCCGGCCAGGTGCTGGCACGATTGGAGTCGCAGAATGAACTGAGCACGCTGCGGCAGGCGCAGGCCTCCCTTGCCGCCGCTCAGGGGCAATTGACCCAGGCGCGCAATCACTTCGATCGTCAGGAGACGCTGTTGGCGCAGGGGTGGACCACGCGCGTCAACTATGATGCCGCAACCCAGGCACGGCAAACCGCGCAATCGCAAGTCGATGCGGCCGAAGCGCAACTGAGTTCTGCGCATGACCTCGTTGGTTTCACCGAACTCAAGGCTGATGCACCCGGTGTGATAACAGCCACAGGTCCGGTCGCTGGCGAGGTCGTCCAAGTCGGGCAGATGATCGCCAGGATCGCACGGCAGGACGGTCGCGATGCGATCTTCGATGTCCCCGCTCAATTGATCAGGTCGGCCTCCACCGATCCAGAGATTACTGTCAGCTTGGCTGACGATCCGTCGATAACGGCGCAAGGGCGCATTCGCGAAGTCGCTGCACAGGCCAGTGCTGTGACCCGAACCTTCGAGGTCAAGGTCGGCCTGACGGATCCGCCAGCCGCGATGCGGTTGGGTGCGTCAGTAATAGGGCGAGTGAGTACCACTGCAGGGCCGATGATCGATATTCCATCTTCCGCACTGACCAGGATGAACGAGCAGCCCGCCGTATGGGTCGTCGACCCGGCCACCGCCACGGTCGCGGTGCGCAATGTGGACGTGCTGCGATTCGATGAAGCGCAGGCCATCATTTCCCAGGGGCTCGACATCGGCGAAATAGTTGTCACCGCCGGCGTTCAGGCGTTGCATCCGGGTCAGAAGGTCCGGATTCTTGGATCCGAGCCATGAGCGGAATTAATCTTTCCGACTGGGCTCTGAAACACCGTTCGCTGGTCGTCTATATGATGATGATTGCGGTGGTCGGGGGAGCGCTGTCCTATTTCCGGTTGGGGCGCAACGAAGATCCCGCCTTCATCATCAAGACCATGGTCGTCCAGGCCGCGTGGCCCGGCGCAACTGTGGAAGAGACGATGAAGCAGGTGACTGAGCGCCTCGAACGTCACTTGCAGGAAACACCGCATCTGGACTTCCTGCGGAGCTTCACAAGAGCCGGTGTCGCGACCGTCTTTGTAAATCTGAAGGGGAGCGCGAATGCGAAACAGGTAGCCGACACCTGGTACCACGTACGAAAGACGATCGGAGACATGCGTCATACACTACCCGCAGGCGTGATCGGGCCGGGATTTAATGACGAATTCGGTGATACGTTCGGCATCATCTATGGCTTTACCAGTGACGGCTTCACTCAGCGTGAGTTGCGCGATCGGGTCGAGGACATCCGCTCAAGGCTGCTTCTCGTACCTGACGTGTCAAAGATTGAGCTTCTGGGCGAACAGGATGAAGTGATCTTCGTCGAGTTCTCCACGAAGGAGCTCGCGGCCCTCGGAATTGATCGGTCCGCTCTTATTGCGGCGCTCCAGTCGCAGAACATCGTGCGTCCGGCAGGAACGATTCAGACCGGCTTGGAAAGCATCTCGATTCGGGTATCAGGCAGCTTCCAGTCGGAGCAGGACATCGCCAACATCAATTTTTCCGCCGGCGGCCGCATGCTTCGCCTGAGCGATATTGCGCAGGTGCGACGCGGCTACACGGATCCGCCCCAGCCGATGTTTCGGATCAATGGCAAACCGGCAATAGGCCTTGCAATCGCCATGCGGGATGGCGGCGACATTCTCGCGCTCGGCGCCAATATCAGAAAGGCAATGGCGCAAATCACCGCGGATTTACCCATTGGAATCGAGCCCAGCCTGGTCGCGGACCAGCCTGTTGTCGTCGACCAGGCGATCCGCGAGTTTACGGTCTCGCTGATGCAGGCGATCGGCATCATCATGGTGGTGAGTTTCATCAGCCTGGGCGTACGACCCGGCTTGATCATCGCGCTGGCCATACCGTTCACGCTGGCGATCGTGTTTCCGATCATGGGACTTCTCAGCATCGATATGCAGCGAATATCGCTTGGCGCGCTCATCATTGCGCTCGCATTGCTGGTCGACGATGCGATGACCACGACCGATGCGACGCTCAGTCGGCTCGCAGAGGGCGCCAGTAAGATCGAGGCGGCAACTTTCGCATATCGGACCCATGCAATGGCGATGCTCGCGGGCACGCTGGTGACGATAGCGGGCTTTATACCGGTCGGCTTTGCCGCGAGTTCCGCCGGTGAATACACGTTCTCGCTCTTCGCCGTGGTCACGATCGCACTGCTGGTTTCCTGGTTCGTTGCGGTCATTTTCACGCCACTGCTCGGAGCAGCGATCCTTGTTCCGCCGAAGCAGACAAGTACGGCGGATCCGGGCAGGATCTTCCGCATGTATCGGAGTTTCCTGACTTTCGCGATGCGCGCGAAATGGCTGACGATCGCGATCTCCTTGGCGCTCTTCGTTTGTTCGGTGCTTGCGCTGCCGCTCATCCCGCGACAGTTCTTTCCATCGTCGGACCGTCCCGAATTGCTCGTGGACCTGAGCTTGCCGCAGAACTCGTCAATCCACGCGAGCGAGGCTGCGGCAAAGCGCCTGGATGCTGCCCTTTCGACCGATGCCGATGTGGCGCGGTGGAGCACCTATGTCGGGCGCGGCGCCATCCGCTTCTATTTGCCCCTTAATGTTCAACTCCCGAACGATTTCTTCACGCAGGCCGTGGTGATCGCCAAGGATGTCGCTGCACGCGAGCGCCTGCATTCCAAGCTCGAAAAGCTGCTCGCGCAGGAGTTTCCTAACGCGATTGCGTTCGTTTCTCCGCTTGAGCTCGGACCGCCGGTTGGATGGCCGGTGCAGTATCGGGTCAGTGGGCCCGACGTGGAACGGGTGCGCGAAATCGCGCTCAAAGTCGGACAGATCGTAGCCTCCAGTCCGGACACCAAGCAGGTGAATTTCGATTGGATGGAACCCAATCGCCAAGTGCGTATTCGCGTGGACCAGAACGAGGCTCGCCTTCTCGGCCTCAGTTCGCAAGCGATCGCGACAGTCCTGAATACGGTCATATCCGGCACACCCATTACCCAGGTTCGCGACGATATCTATCTGGTCAATGTGGTGGCGCGCGCGACCAACGAGCAGAGGGGCTCGCTGGACGGTCTGCGCAACTTGCAGGTGGCGCTGCCGGGTGGGCAGACTGTTCCTCTCAGCCAGTTCGCCTCCTTCGAATATGACCAGGAGTTTCCGCTCGTCTGGCGGCGCGACCGCATTCCGACCCTGACGGTTCAGGCTGCCATTGCCGGTGACAAGCTGCCGGAGAGCGTGGTTACGTCTCTCTCGATGGCGATCGAGAACTTCAGAAAGAGCCTTCCTTCGGGGTACAGCGTCGTCGTGGGTGGTACCGTGGAGGAAAGTCAGAAGTCGCAGGCGTCTGTGCTGGCAGTGGTGCCGGTGATGCTGTTCGTCATGTTTACCGTCCTCATGGTGCAGCTCCAGAGCTTTCCGAGACTGTTCATGGTGCTCAGTGTGGCGCCGCTCGGCCTTATCGGCGTGGTTGCAGCGTTGATGCTGTCCGGCAGGCCCCTGGGTTTTGTCGCCATTCTCGGCGTGCTCGCGCTGCTGGGCATGATCAGCAAGAACGCGGTCATTCTCATCGGTCAGATCGACGCCGAACGCGCTTTGGGCAAGACGGCCTGGGACGCTGCGGTGGATGCCAGCAGCTCCCGTTTTCGGCCGATCATGTTGACGGCCGTATCGACTGTTCTCGGGATGATTCCAATCGCGCCAACAGTATTCTGGGGACCGATGGCATTCGCGATCATGGGCGGACTCCTGGTCGCCACCGTTCTGACGCTGGTCTTCCTGCCGACCCTGTATGTAGCCTGGTTTGCGCGGGACGAGAAAGAGCAACCGTCCGCGGGATCGCACCCGGCCTGACGGCCGCTAAAATCGGAGCAGCCAAGGCACCAGCGCCAGAGTCGTTACCATCACGACGACGGTAAAAGGGACACCAATCTTCAAGAAATCGCCGAAACCGTAATTGCCCGGTCCGACCACCAAGGTGTTCACCGGCGAAGACACAGGCGTCATGAAGGCGGCCGAGGCCGCGATGGCGATAGTCATCGCGAAGGGATACGGCGAGGCGCCGATGTCCTTCGCGACAGCGAGCGCTACTGGCGCCATGAGCACCGCGGTTGCCGTATTCGAGATGAACAGGCCAAGGGCAGCCGTGATCACGAAGAGCAGCGCCAACAGCACTCGCGGTGATGCCTCGCCCGCAAGATGCGTCACCGCGTCGGCGGCGAGATCGACGCCACCGGTTCGTTGCAGCGCCAGCGAAAAGGGCAGCATGCCGACAATAAGAACCAGGCTCTTCCAGTTGATCGAGGCATAGGCGCTGTTGAAATCCACGCAGCCCAGCAACCCCATAAGCAAGCAGCCGATCAGAACCGCGTGCACGTTCGGCACCAGACCGCTGACCATCATACCGACCGTCAAAGCCAGCACCGCCAGAGCCTGAGGTGCGAGGTTCGCGGCCGGGAGAACCTCTTTGTGCTCGGTCGGTAGGTTCAGGACGACAAGATCCGAGAATTCGGATCGCAGCTTGCGGATGTCAGACCAGAAGCCGGTCAGCAGAAGGGTGTCACCGACCTTCAAGGTCTCATCGAGCAGCCCCTGGCTCACGACCTCGCGACCGTGCCGCAACCCCAGCACCGTCAATCCCATTTCGCTGCGCACCCGCGCTTGCAAAATGCTCTGGCCAATCAGCTTGGACTCCGCCGGGACGATGACTTCGACCATGCCGATCTCCTGCGAACGATCGGTGAAGTAGCCGCAATCGCCCAAAGGGAGCTTTTCGACCATATAGTCATTCAGCATCCGGTTGGTTTCGGCAGGGGGCGCGATGACGTCGAGCAGCAAGATCTGCCCCGCGGCGAGCTCGGTCCTTGCGTTCGGGCGGATCGCCTCGGACCCGAAGCGGCCGGGAAGCTCGATGGCGAGCAGATTTACGCCACTGTTCCGGAGCGGGAGTTCTTCCAGGCGCTTGCCGACCAGCGGCGAGTCAGTCAGCACGCGTACGCGCAAGGCGCGATCGGTGAGGCCATACTGCGTTACCCAATCAAGCAAGTTCGGCTGACGGCGCTCGCCGTCCACACGCTTGGCGGAGACGGGCAGAAACCGCCGCGCGAACAGCATATAGGCAATGCCGAGCGCCAGGAATGTGAGCCCAAAGGGCGTGAAGCTGAAAAAGCCGAAGCCTGCCGCACCCTGGCGGATCAGCTCGGCGTTGACCACGAGATTCGGCGCCGTCGCAACGAGGGTGAGCATGCCGCTGATCAGGGCCGCAAAGCTCAAGGGCATCATCAGCTGGCTCGGCGCGGCACCCGTGTTCTGACAGATGCGCAGCACGACCGGGATGAAGATGGCCACCACGGCCGTCGAACTCATGAATGCACCGAGCCCGCTGACCGCGAGCATCAGCAGCACCAGCATGCGCGTCTCGCTACTGCCGGCAGTCGCATTCAGCCAGTCGCCGAGGCGACGCGCCACGCCGGTGCGCACCAGCCCTTCTCCGATCACGAAGAGACCTGCGATCAGCACGATGCTGGGATCACTGAACCCCGCCAGTGCCTCGTTGATGGTAATCACCCCAGTAAATGGCATGATCACGATCATCAGCAGCGCGACCGCATCCATGCGCGGGCGATTGGCCATAAACATCACGATCGCGGCCGCAAGCAGCAGAAGAACCAAAGCAAGATTGGTGTTCATACGGAAATACCCGGTCGGTTAAGACGCAAACCAATCATCCTGCGCAAACTGCTCATCCTGCGAATGGCCAGAGGATGGGCACGAGAAACGTGCCTACCAGGAAGAACCAGAGCAGCAACGGTAGACCCATCCTCCAGAAATCGCCAAATCGATAGCCGCCGGGGCCCTGCACCATGAGGCTCGCTGAGGCAGCGATTGGCGTAAGAAAGGAAGCGGCCGCAGCCACCGCCACAGTCACCAGCGCGGTGCGCGGCGAGACACCGACGGCTTCCGCGGAGGCAATCGCTATCGGAATGACGATGAGTGTCGTCGCTGTGCTGCTGATCAACTGGCCGATTAGCGCCGTGAGCAAAAACAGCCCCGCCAGCAGCGCGTACGGGCTCGCATTGCCGACAATGGCAACGAGTGTATCGGCGATGAGATAGGCTGCACCCGTCTTGTACATGGCGGTCGAGAGCGGGATCAGCGAAGCGATCATGATTAGCACGTTCCAGTTAATCGCCCGATAGGCTCGTTCGATCTTGAGTACGCGCAACAGGATCACCGCGCAGGCCGCCGCCAATCCAGCGACGACTCTTGGCACGACGCCCGTCGCTAGCAGCGTAACCATGACCGCGAGAATGACAATGGCGCGTATGGAGCCGGTGCCCAGGGGCCTGGCCTGGCTGCGGATCATGTCAGGGGCAGCAACGACGAGCACGTTGGGATCTCGCCCGTACTCCTCGAGCGCTTCCCAACGGCCTTGCAGCAACAGCGTGTCACCCGCCGCAAGAACGGTTTCGCCCGGTCCGAGATTCTCGCCGCCGCGTTGAACGCCCAGGATAATCAGATCGCCACTTTCGGTGACCATGCCGGGGAAGACGGTCTCACCGATCAGGCGAGAGCGGGGCGGCAGCACCACCTCGGAAAAGCCATGGCTATCGTTGAACAGTGCCTCCCGCATTTTGCCGATCGTCTCCTGGCAGGGCGTCAGGCCATGCTGCTCGGCGAACGCGTCCATCGCCGCCTGCTCACCGCGCATGATGAGCCGATCGCCTTCCACGAGAGAATGTTGCCACGAGATGCTGTTCTGGCGGCGAGGGCGAATAGCGATGAAGCTGAGCTCCGGGTGGTTCTCGCGCTCCAGCCGCGATTCCAGCACCGCCTGCAACGTGCCGCGATAGGGCGAGGCGGCGGTGATCTCGAGCTGGTACACCTGGTCAAACAGCTTGTATTGCTCGGTCAGCATGCGCGAATGGTGGCTCAGGTCCTCCGGCATCTCCCGGCTAGTGCGCACCGGCAGCAGCATATCGCCGAAAAGAATCACGATGGCCACGGTGCCTGCCAGGAGCGGTACGCCGATCACGGTCATCTCGAAAAAGCCGAAGGGCGTGAGACCGACATCGCTCGCCGCGTCGGAAAGCAGCACGTTCACAAGGCTTCCGGTCAGTACCAGCATCGAACCCGAATAGGAGGCGAAGGCGAGAGGCATCATGAGTTGCGCAGGCGGCCGCTTGAGCCGGACGGAGACGATCACCAGCATGGGCAGCAGGGCAGCCACTGCGCCACCCGAGCCGATCAGCGCCGTGAGAAAGGCCACTAGCAACATTGACAGCACCAACAGGCGTGTCCGGCTTTCGCCTGCGTAACGGATCAGCACCTGGCCTGCCCACGTGGTGACGCCGGACGAATCCAGGCTGGCACTCACCACGAAGAGCGAAGCAATGAAGAGTATCGTGGTGTCGCCGAAACCTGCCAGCGCCTCGGGGAGCTCCAGAATGCCGGTCGCGTAAAGCACGAGTGTCGCACTTAGCGCCACGACCGCGACTGGCACCCAGTTCGAGACGAACAGCAGCACCATCGTGGCGATGATGGCGAAGGTAATGAGTATATGCGGCGTCATCGCACCTCGCGAGGGCGGTCTGGCCCGGAGCCAGCGCTGCTTGCCCGTGCCGCTCTACCGCGACAGCGCTTCCAGAATACGTGCCCAGGAGCGGATGCCCTTATGGAAGCTCTTGAGATTGTACTTCTCGTTCGGGCTGTGGATGCGGTCATCCTCGAGGCCGAAGCCCGCAAGCACCACGTCCATGCCCAGCGATTGTTTGAGCTGATGGGTTACGGGAATGGAGCCGCCACCGCCGATGAAGACTGCGGGCTTGCCCCATTCGGCCGTCAGTGCGTCGCGCGCCTTGCCGAAGGCCGGGGCCTCGATCGGGAAGCGGATCGCCTGACCCGCGCCATGCTCCAGGAATTCCACACGGCAATCGGCCGGGACGCGTGCATGCACATGCTCCCGGAAGGCTTTGCGGATGGCATGGGGGTCCTGATCGAAAACCAGGCGGAAAGACACCTTTGCCGATGCCACGGCGGGAATCACGGTCTTGAATCCGGCCCCCTGGTAGCCGCCGCCCATGCCGTTGATTTCGCAGGTCGGGCGCGACCAGACCATCTCCAGCGCGTCGCGGCCCTTCTCGCCGGCGGGAATTGAAAGCCCGATGGCGCCGAGGAAGGACTTTGCGCTGAAGTTCAGGCTGTCCCATTGCTCGCGCAGCGCCTTGGGAAGTTCCGGTACGCCGTCATAGAAGCCGCGCAGCGTGACGCGTCCGTTGTCGTCGTGCAGGTCAGAGAGGATGCGGGCGAGGATGCGGTTCGGATTGGCCGCGGCCGAACCATAGAAGCCCGAGTGCAGGTCGCGGTCGGCGGCGTGTATGATGACCTCTTCACCGCAGAGTCCGCGCAGCATAGTCTGGATCGCCGGCGTCTCGTGGTCCCACATGTTGGTGTCGCAGATCAGGCCGATATCTGCGCGCAGCTCCGCGGCATGGGCATCGAGAAAGCCCGGCAGATTCACGCCACCGGATTCCTCTTCGCCCTCCAGCAGGATCGAAACCGGAATCGGCAGTTTGCCGGTGACCGCCTTCCAGGCGCGGCAGGCCTCGACAAAGGCCATGAGTTGGCCTTTGTCGTCCGCGGCACCGCGGCCCGTGATGATCTTCGCGCCATCGGGCATCGTCTGGATAGACGGATCAAAGGGATCGCGATCCCAGAGCTCGAGAGGATCGACCGGCTGCACATCGTAATGGCCGTAGAACAGCGCCGAGGGACCGGGCACGTTGCGGTCATGCGCCACGACCATCGGGTGCCCCGGTGTCGGGCGCACCGAGGCGTCGAAGCCAATGCTCTTGAGGTCGGCCACGTGCCATTCGGCATTGGCCGTACATTCGGCCTTGTAAGCCGGATCGGTCGAAATCGACTTGATGCGCAGGATCGCGAACAGACGCTCGAGAGCCGCATCGAGATTTGCGTCGACGTTGGACAGGACATCATCGAGCTTGGTCATGGAGCCCTCCGGAGGGTCTTCTGAGCCGTTGGTCAGTATGCGCGGGCGCGATCGCCACATTGTCCGTCGTCGCGAACGCTGTTCCTTGCCACGAGGTTACGATTGCTGTTCGTTCCTTCCGCGCTTACGCGGCGCCGGGTCGGGAATTTCGCCTGGCAGGAAGTTGGGAAGCTTCCCTGCCGGGAAAATCGCAAGCAGGGCAACGCCAGCCATGATGAGGAGGCCAATTTTCAAAGCGCGTAATCGCACGACAGTGTTGACGCGCACCGCTTCCGCCACTTGAGCCGGAGAGGCCGTGGTTTGCTCCATCACGCTCTGCAGCCGGTCATTGCTGATGAAGGTGATGTTATCCAGGTCCAGCTGCGCCTGTATTTCCGGCGGCAATTTTGGATTTTCGGCGATGGTCCGCAAAACAGCCGCGCTTAACAGGCCGACGAGGAGTGCCCCGGCCACCGCTGTGCCGACGGCCGCGGCGAGATTGTTAGTCGTGCCGCGCAGCGAGCCGACGTCGCCCGCGAGCTCTTTCGGCGAAGCCGTGACCAGCACGTTGAACAGCAGTGTGACCAGCGATCCCTGTCCAATGCCGAAAATCACCAGCCCAAGTAGAACCGGGACGGCGCTCCAATCATTCCTCACGACAAAGGCGAGCCAAAGGAGCGCCACAGTGCAGAGTATGAAGCCATAGCGTCCGATCTGCCTCGGCGTGAACCGACCATAGAATCGCACGATCAGCATCGCAGCGAAGAAGACGGTGAGGTTGAAGGGCATCATGGCGATTGTTGTCGCCAGCGGCGTGCGCCCCTGCACGATCTGGATGTATAATGGAACCGAGAAATTGAGCATCGCTTCCAGTGCTACGACAGCAAACATCGCATACACCGCCGCCCGCTCCTGCGGGGAGTCGATCACCTCGAGCGCAAGAAGCGGGGTCTTCCCCGCAGCCTGCTGTCTGTGGGTCCAACTCAGAAAGCCCTGACCGAGCACGATACCCATCACGATCATGATCGGGGCGGGAGATACGCCAAAGAGGTCGAATGGCGCATTGGGCCCCGCCAATCCCAGCCCCCACCGATTGAGGTTGTTGAAACCGAAGCTGATCAGAATGATGGCTGCGGCAGCGAGAATGACACCTACGAAATCGATCCGGACCTCCGGACGCGCCTCATCGGGCTTGAGACGAAAGCTCAAAAGGAAAACCACAGCCGATACGGCGATCAGAATCCCGAACGCAGGGCGCCATCCGATGAATGTGCCTAGAGTACCGCCGATGACAAACGCCAGAACGCCCGCAGCGGCGCGCGCGGAACCCAATGCGCCAACGGCTGTTGCCTGCTGCCGCCCCTTGTAGTTTTCCGCGATAAGCGCGACCAACGACGGTACGATCACCGCACCAGCCGCGCCGGACAAGGATTGCGCAGTAATCATGAGATCCGCGTTTGGACTGAACGTCATCAATACCTGCGCGGCGCCGAACACGGCAACGGCAACGCGGAATACGTGCGTCGCCCCGTAGCGCTGTGTCAGCTTCGCACCGAGCATGACGAAGCCGGCTACAAGCATCGAATAAGCCACGATACCGGTGGCGACAGTCGTGGGCGGAACGCCAAAACTGTTGACCATCCCTCCCAGCGCAACTGGCAAGGAGGCGACGTTGAAGGACATGATCATCTGGCCGAGGGCGATGGTGATCATCGGCACCCAGGATGCATTCTCTTCTTCAACGGAGTGAACCGTCGTCGCAGATGCCATCGTCATGGCGTGTCCCCTTGTCATTTTTTTCCGAAGTCCAGCCACAGTCAGTGCGGGCTGAATCTACGACAATTGCAAACCTACGCTTCCGGGTTGGACATGAACAAATCCATGCCCAGCCGCTGCGACAGATACTTCGCTACAAGCTGTCCCTTGACGCTGTTTCCGGCGCTGTCGAGCGGCGGCGCAAAAGTCCCCAGACCGCCCTTTCCGGGGGAGACCGTGACGATCCCGCCGCCGATGCCGCTCTTGCCCGGTAGCCCGACATCGTAAAGCCAATCGCCTGATGTCTCGTACATTCCGGCAGTGGTCATGACGGCCAGTGCGTAGTGGCAGACCGACGGATCGACCACGCGCACTTTCGTGATGGGGTTCACGCCACCGTCCGCCAAAGTCGCACTCATCACCGCCAGATCCTTGGCACTCACATTCAGCGCGCATTGTCTGGTGTAAAGATCGGTCGCCTCTGCCGGATCACAGTAAATCCGTTCGAAACTCTGGAGCAGGCGGGCGATGCTCTGGTTTCGGAAGTTAGTCTCCGTCGCCGAGGCATAAACCTCGTCGTTAAGCGCAAGCGGACGTCCGGCGAACTGTGACAATCCGTCGTAGATGAACTTCCATTTCGCATCAGCCGTCGTTCCCGGTACGAGGCTTGTCGTTGCAATCGCGCCCGCATTCACCATGGGATTTGTCCGGCCATCGGGACTTCGTTCGACGGCAGCGAGCGAGTTGAACGGAAGGCCGGTCGCGTTCGCTCCAAGCTTCTGACGTGCCTGCGCCGCGCCGAGGGCCTGACAGACCAATGCAAAGATGAACGGCTTGGAAACGCTCATGATGGAGAATTCGTATTCGGCCGCCCCTACGGCGTAGACCGCGCCGTTGGTGCCGACCACGCAAACGCCGAACAGGTCGCTCGGCACTTCGGCGAGAGCGGGATATACTTGAGAGTTCTTGCCGTCCGTATTTGATTTGTAGCGCGCGTACACCTCGTCGATCAGCGAGATGACTTCCGCTTCGGCCGGCAAGTGTCCGGTTGATACGTAGGAATAGTTGTTGTCGGCATCGGCGTTCGCATTCATTGCGCGTTCCAAGCCTCCATAATGAGAAGCACCGAGGGAGCCCCGACATGTGTCGGGTCAAACGCCCTCACTCGCCGTTTTCGTTCACTGCCTTTAACGAGGCCCAACGGACCGTCATCTAACGTTGATTTTCCTTGGTGAACAATCAGGCCATTTACCCGGACATCTCGGGGTTTTTCCGGGTTAGGGCTGCCTTGCGCCTCATAATCCCCAAGGCAAGCCCAGCAGGTACCAGACGACGAACAGCACGGTCCAAATGATGGCCATCCAGAGAGTGTACGGCAACATCAGCGCGACAACCGTCCCGACGCCCGCTTTCTTGTCGTAAATCTGGGCAAATCCGACCACCATGGCAAAATAGGCATTGAGCGGGGTAATCGCGTTGATCGGCGAGTCGCCGACGCGGTAGGCGGCCAGGACGGCCGCGGGATCGACGTTAAGCTGCACGAACACCGGCACGAAGACCGGCGCGAAGATGGCCCATTTGGCGATCGCCGGCGTGAACACGAAGTCCAGGATCATGACGACAATGATGAAGCCAACCAGCAGCCACAGCGTGCCGATATTCGCGCTCTTCAAGACATCGGCCATCGTCAGGGCCATCAACGTTGGAATGTTGCTATAGTTGAAGTAATCGACGAACTGGCTGATGACGACGAAGAGGAGGATGGTGCCGCTCAGCGAAGCCACCGCCTTGGTCATGGCCGCGATGACGGCCGCGGAGCTATTCACCGTTCTCGCGCCGATGCCGTATGCGATCCCGGTTGCAAGGAACAGCACCATGATGACCCCGATCAGGCCGTTCATGAATGGTGAGTTGCCGATCAGGACGCCCGTCGTCGGATTGCGCAGGGGCGCGCCCGACGGAACCGTTAACAGAAGGAACAGGATCACGACCCCGAGCAGCGCAAAGCCGCTGTACCTCAGCCCACGCGACTCGTCGGCGGAAAGCTGCCCTCCGTTCGCCTCCGGCTGAGTATTGGCGGTCTTCTCGGCCTGGTAAGCGCCCAGCCGTGGCTCGATGATCCGGTTGTTGATGAGCGCGATGACGATGGTCAGGACAACAACGGAGGCGATCGAGAACGAGACGTTGGCGGTCAGATCCAGCGACGTGGTGGGGTTGACCATGTGGATTGCGTCGTTGGTGATTTCCGTCAGAACGGCATCAAGCGGCTTGATGATCATGTTCACGGTGAATGCACCGGCGACTGCGGCAAATCCCACAGCGAGCCCGGCGAGAGGATGCCGGCCAACGCTCAAGAAGGCGGCGCCGGCCAACGGGATCAACACCACATAGCCGGCGTCTGCGGCAATGCTGGACAAGATGCCGACGAACGCGACGATGTAAACGAGTGCCCAACTCGGAGAGACGGCCACGAGTTTTCGGATCAACGCGTTGATCAGGCCGGCTTCCTCGGCGACGCCGACGCCCATCATGGCGACGATCAACAGCCCAACCGCGGTGAAACCCATGAGGTTTGGCACGAGCCGGGTGTAAATATGACGAATTCCATCCGCCGTCAGCAGGCTATTGGCGGCAGAGGTCGCGGTCTCGATCTTGTGAGTATCCGGGTTGATGACCTGATAGGTGACGCTTGCCCCCAACATGTAGAGTAAGTGAGACAGCACCAACACGATGGCGATGAGGATCAGAAATATCACGACCGGGTGCGGGACGCTGTTTCCGACACGTTCGACAGTGTCGAGGGCTCTTTGCGTCATCGTCTTCGATGGCGGCGTGTTCGTGGCGTCACTGCGCGCGCTCATGTCGGAAATCCTCCCGCTCCATTAGCGACGGCTGGAGCGGCGCTGGTACCATGATGATCCGTGCTATGAGAACAGCGAGGAAGGATCGGACGCCAATGCGCGCTCGAAACCGCTGATCTCGTAATCAACGCGACGACCCCGCTACTCCTCTGACGAAGATGTCAGCGCCATCGCCGCGAGTGCGGCGACGATCTGAAAGGACCATGGAGGCACGGAGGCCTCTCGGGAGAGGATTGCTCATCCTTTCGCGATCTGTCCGTTCACACGCTGCCTTACGAACAATCAATAAGGCGCATCAAAATCCGGCTGAATACCGAATGCGCCTAGATTGTTCCGGGGCAATTACCGACCCGAACGAACGTCTGTGTCAGCAAGGCTTCCATGTCTGCCTGCGAAGCAACAAGACTGTCTTCAAAACCGCACAGTGGCCGAGCCAAGGATGCGATTGGCGGTACCAGAGCCGGTGCTGACCGGGGCTGTTGCTGCGGTGCCGCCGTACACGTCCCGATGGGAGTAGACATATTCAAGACCGACGTCGAGCCATCCGGTCCCGACGCTGTTGCCACGAAGCTCGGCGAACGGGCTCCAGATCAAATTGACGATCCCCTGCTGCATGGTGCTGTTCAACGACGTCGCCGAGGCAGATCCTGGCACGAACAATTGCGCATAGGACGGATATTGCTGCCATGCGTAGGAGTAGACGAAATTGCTGCGTAATTGCGGTGTCCAGAAGCGGCGGTAGCCTGCGCTCGCGCCATAGGTCGGCAGGGCGTCGAGGCTGGGATCGACAACGCCGGGCAGGCCGATGTTGGACAGCGCATCCTGGCCGAAGGTATTGGCGCCGAAATAGCGCCCGATGCCTTGGCCGTAATAGGCCATGCCAACCAGCTCGTCCGGACCGAAAGCTGGTGACAGCCATCGCATTGGGAAGCGACCGCTACCTGCGACACCCCAACCGGCGGTATTGCGCTCGACCGCTGGCGGCGCCGCCGCCGTACCAGCCGTGCGGATGGTGAGATCGCGCAGCAGGCCGCGCAGGTCGAGGCCCAGGCCATCGTTCCGGTATTCGAGCCGGCCGAGTAGATCGGGCACGGAGGCAAATGACGGGCTCAATCCACCAAAGCCAGCCGGGGTGCTGATCTGCGTGAATACGCCTGCCGCGGACGTGTACTGCGTATCCGGCATCTCGATCGAAACGTGCCCGGTCAATCCCGGAGCCAATGTCGCGGTCGCCCGAACCTGCGCCTGGCGCACGAATGACTGGTTGAGATTGGTCGAGAAGTTCACGGTTTCATAGACGCCCTCGTTCCACAGGCTGTTCGCCCAGCCGACCAGGACACGAAACTGTTCGCTGCCGACCTCGCCCCAGGCCTGGCGGAGCCGAAAGACCGCATTGGGTGAGGCTGCCGTGCCCCCGCCGAAGTCGCCTTCAAAGCGGGTTTCGAGAGTGCCCCAGGCGGTCGCCGTGCGCGTATCCATACCGATGCGGCTGAACCGGGCGGACAATCCGGTATCGCCTCCCTGGATGTCGGCGGGGCTTCCGGAAAGCGGAATGGTTTGCACTGTCGGCGCATCGGACTGATTGCGGCCATTGAAGTCGTGGTAGCCATTGACGTTCGCGAAACCGTAGAATCGCACCTCGGACTGCGAACCCGGGATGCGCAAGGACAAACCCGGGAGATCGGAACGCAGCGCGTCCTCGCCTTCGCCGTCGAACTGACTGCCCATCGGTTCGGGCGGACGCAGGCCCGGAATGGGCGCCGCCGCGGCTTGTGGAGGGACCGCAGCACTCGCAGTCATTCGCGGCTCAGTCGACGCAACCGGAATCGCAGGCGGCTTTTGCCCGGCGGTCGGTGCGACGATGTCACGACGTGCGGTGGCGGCTTGGGACTTCGAATGCTTATCGCGCGTTTCGAGTTCGTCGACGCGATGGCGCAGCGCGCTGATCAGCTTGTCACCTTCTGTTGCGCGGGCTTGCAGCGCATCGAGACGGCGCATCAACTCTTCCATGGAAGGTTTCTGCTCCTGACTGGCGGGTGTCTGCGCCAAAGACGGACCGGCAAATATTGCGATTGATGCAACGCCACAAAGCGCTCGGAATGTTCGCACGCAAGCCTCCTGTTGGCACGTTCAGGGCACATCGAGTTTTGCGCTTGATTTCAGCGATCGCAAGCCGGCTCCATCGAAGGTCGAAATTTTCGGCGAGATTGTGCCATTTCGGTTGTACCGCAGCGCAGTTGCATCGCGCTCGGTCGGCTCAACATCATCCTGCAGCGCAGAAAGCGATCTCAGGATAGGGACGGGTGCGTGAAATCGAAATGGCTCACAATCCCACCACTGTGCGCTGCATCCTGTATCGTCGCGTCTTGGGTGTCGCCGCCATATTTGCGTGGCACGAACTGCACAGTCACATGCCGGAATTCATGTCAGCCATGCGAGGTTTTGGTCCTCGGAAAATACAACCTGCTGGCTGAGGGTAAGATCGAGCGTATAATCCGGTCTCTCCCCTAGGGCGTTTCCTGTAGTCCAGTGATCGATGTTGGGACGACTGGAGAGGGGGAGCTTCGAGATTGAGCGTTGAGTTCGACCTCGAAAACGACCCGGAAAGTTGGGTGCGTACCGTGAAGCCACACAGTTCTCCTGCTTGCGAGCCGGCGCGTCCCTTTATCGACGATCACCTGATTGGCCAGGACGCAACTGGCGATCGCTCATATTGGACACACTCCGAAGAGCTCCTTTTCGCGGTCCGCCCCTCACGTGGCGGGCGCTTCGTGTACGAGGCAATCAATCAGGCCTTCGAGGCTCTCCTTGGAATGTCGCAGCAGGAGGTCCGAGAGCTGGACGTCTTCGAATGTCTTGCCAAGGAAGACGCCGAGCGTCTCTGTGAAATACTCCAGGCATGTCTTGCGGAAGGAGCCGAGACCAAAATCCAGCACAGTCTGATGCTCGGTGGCTTGCTGCGGGATGTCGAGACAACCGTTGTTCCGATCCTCCATCCCATGGCCGGCAATGCGGCCCGGTTGATTGGCGGTCATCGGTTACTCCACAAGGAGGGGCTCGACTGTGTGACTGAAGAGGCTGCTTTCCTTCACGGGGACGTCAGCCTGATGTCCATCCGCGAGGACATCCACCAGCGGATCGCATCGGAGCTTCATGATTCGACGTGCCAGGAGCTGGTTGCCGCCAGTCTTGGTGTGATGCGTGTCCGCACTTGCCTCGATAACCCGCGCGGCGTCGAGCGGCTTTGCGATGATATCGACGCGTCGATCGACGCGGCACTCAAGGAAATCCGCTCTCTGACCTATCTGCTCCACCCCCAGGATCTGACGGACCGGGGACTCAAGGCGACGATCGAGCAGCATGCCTTGGGGTTTGGTGCACGTACGTCGTTGCGGGTGAGCACGAGGATTCCCACCGCCGTCGATCAGCTACCTTACGCGAGCCAGCTCTCGGTGCTGCGGGTCGTTCAGGAGGCGCTCACGAACATATTCCGCCACGCGAAGGCGACGGAGGTCAGAATCGGCGTCGAGGCAATCGAGGGTCACTTCCATCTGACGATCAGCGACAACGGGCGCGGTTTTCCGGTCGATCACACAAAACGTGGCAACGGTGCGATATCGTCCGGTGTCGGCATTCCCGCCATGAGAGCGAGACTTAAGCAGCTTGGGGGCACGTTCGAGATCCGGTCCAATCCTGCACCGCGACACACCGGCACGACGCTGTGCGCGGTGTTCCCGCATGGTCTCATGACCAAAAGGCGCAGCCGGCGCGCGTCACTGAAATCATAAGCCAGCGTGTGCACGGAATGACGGAGATCAGGGACCCCGAGGGCAGGCAGTCTCTGTCCGTCGGTTCCCGGAGTTCCCTCCACGAAATGAAGGCTGATCGACGATGATCGTGTAGCGGTCCGATTTGGGCTGCGCGCGGGCAAGACCCGTCGATGTCTGATTGGAAACGCCGATGTTTGGTACATCCGCCCGGAGATATCAGGGTTTTGCAGGATAACCCATTGAAGGATAATCGGTAGATTGGCACACTTGACTGCTGGAAATCTCCATCCATTGCCCGACAGGTTCTGGGCCCGCATACGGGAACGACGCCGTGAAACGCATCGTGATTGCGGATGATCATGAAGTCGTACGTTCCGGGCTCCGAGCGATCGTTGAGACCCGCTCAGACTGGATCGTCAGCGGAGAGGCGACCAACGGCGAGCAGGCTGTGGCCGTGGCGGTGGAGACGCGTCCGGACGTCGTGATAGCCGACTATTCGATGCCGCTGATGAACGGACTTGAGGTCAGCCGCCGCCTCAAGTCGATGCACCTGCGCACCGAAGTATTGATCCTGACGATGCACGAGAATGAGGAATTGCTGACTGAAGCCATCCTGGCTGGCGTTCGCGGCTTCCTGTTCAAATCGGACGCCAGTAGGCACCTGATCTTCGCGATCGAGGCCTTGCTCGATGGCAGACCTTACTTCACGGGCGTTCTGTTGGAGAAGTTGCTCCACGAATACCAGGCCGGCAAGCAAAATACGTCCGACATGCTGCTCACCGCGCGCGAGCAGGGCGTTGTCCAGCTTATTGCAGAGGGACACACCAACAAGTCGATCGGCGTCATCCTGAAGCTGAGCGTAAAGACCGTCGAGACCCACCGCGCGTCAGCGATGCGCAAGCTCAGAATGTCATCGACGGCCGAGCTCGTCCGCTACGCCGTTCGCAGGAAGCTCGTCAATCCTTGATGGAGCTTTCAATGCGAGTCGCCGCCTCGCTAGCGATCAGCGACAACGCGTTCTCCCGTTGGAAACGCCGCGATTTTCGCTGGAGCGACAGCGGTGCTGTCAAGGTCCGGACTTGGGCAGACCCGCTCCAGGAGCATCCGGGCATTTCCTTCCAGCGGCCCGAGGCTCGAAAGCACGACGTTGATCTCCCGAATTCGACGATACAACGTCGAGCTCGGCACACCTGGCTGACCGGCAGCGCAATGACGGATTATGATCGTCCGACGGACGCCCATTTTCAGCCGCATAAGCTTGGGATGCGACCGGCAAGTCATTGAAACCGCGGCCGACTCTTAATCAGCGGGTCCCAGGTTCGAGCCCTGGTGCGCCCACCAAGCTTTTCAATAGCTTAGGGGTTTGTTACGATCGTCATTCCGACAGACGCGCCGTGGCTATTCCGACAAACCGGCTGTCTTTGTTCTTTCTTCTCGCCGTTTCTTCGTGCCGGAAATTAGCTGTTTCCGTGTGCGCTTTGCCTAGGTCGGCAACTGCCGCGACGGGCGATGGCGGCCGGCGGCTTGAGTTCAGCGTCCGTCAGATCGCTGTCGGCTCCCTCGGTAAAAGCCGCCGTGGCGGAATGATGTAAAGGACAGCTCTTCACGGAGATCGACTGCACGGACGATCTTTTTCACGACCCCGCGCAGGTAGCGAAGATCCTGCTTGGCTGTGATCCAGGGCAGCAGGGTAGGTGACCTCCGGTGCGAATGGTCGCGTCGAAAGACCAAGCCGCACACGGTCGTCTGCTTGATTTCGTCGAGCTCGGCCATCAGCTCCGGGAATAAGGTCTCGCCAGTCTCATCGAACACTGCGAGCAGCAGCTCGCCATTGGTTAACCCCATCGCATGGGTTTTCCGCCGTTGGCCGCGCTCTCCTGAGCAAGTATTGCGATACGCGTGGCGCGCAGGGCCTCGTTGGCCGCAATCTGCAAGGTCTCGCCGCGGGCGAGATGATCAAAGACGAAGCTGGCGGGCGAGGCGCCCACGGGCAGGTCGATTTCGCGCCGGGGTCTCGTCGCCGTCTCGACGAGCAGTCGATTTTCCGCGAACAGAACGTCAGCACGACCCTTTGTCCCGGAGATCCGCATGGCGTAGTCGCCGTGCCGTGGCGATGCTTCGGGCTGGATCCAGTCAACTTCGATCGCGATTCCGGTCCGCCATCGCAGGCGAGAATAGCACGCCCCAGCGCGGGAAAGTTCGTCGTGCCGGCAGCCGGGGTCGACGAAATCCAGCCGCTGATTGTGCCGCTGGTGTATCCCGTCAACCAAAGGGCCAGATCAATATCGTGGACCGTGAGGTCAGCGAGGATGCCGCCATAAGTTGATGGTTCGAACATCCACGCTGGACGTCGGCTTGGGACCAGCTTGTGCGGCCCGGTTGCAGTGATGGATACAATGTCTCCAAGTTGGCCGCTGTCGATCACGGATCGGAGTGCGAGCGTGACCGGATAAAACCGCTTCTCGAGCAGAAGAGTGAGCAAATTGCGCCCGGCGAGCGTCTCCTCGATAAGCGCAAGCTGGGCCAGGGTCACAGCCATGGGCTTGTCGGCGATCGCGAAGATGCCGCGGCGTAAAAGTTCGACGACGATTGGCGCGCGAAGACCGAATTCGGTGAAGACTGCTGCGGCCCGAACCCGATGCGCATCCAGAAGCGCATTCGGGTCGGCGTAGCCGGGCGTCTTGGTACGTCGTTCGAGCTCGGTGCGCCGCGCTGGGTCATGATCGGCGACGGCCACGACCCTGACGTCGGTTCTGACAGCGATCTCTGACAGCACGTATTCGACATGCGGGTGGGCTGCGCCGATGATGGCGATGTCGAGCATCTCGGAGCTAGCTGGCATGAATGGCCTCCGCTGCGATCTCATTGGGGCTGACGGCGCGACCTTCGGCAGCTGAGCGATAGATGGCGTCAACCAGTCTCGCAGCTTCGAATCCATCCCTGAACGTGCTCGCAGGCGGCCGTTGCTCCCGGACGGCGCGAACGAAGTCGCGCCATTGGGCGATATGTCCGCCGATCCCGATGGCCTTGGGATCGCTGGCGGCACTGCCAACCCCGGCCGCACTTGGCGGCTCCGCAATGCCGGGAAAATCCCAGCGCACGATGCTGTCGTTTGCGAGCTCGCAACTGCCGCGGTCCGTGAACAATCGAAGCATGGCCGGCCGTCCCGGAGGCAGCGCCGTACTCGTCACGATCACGCCGAGCGCGCCGGATGCGAAAGACAGCAGCGCCGCCGTCGTGTCCTCGACGGCGTGTGCGTGTCCGAGCGTCGTCGTCTTGCCTTGAACGCTATCGACGGCTCCGAACAGCCAGAGCATCAGGTCGAGATTGTGAACACCCTGATTGAACACCGAGCCGCCGCCATGCTCCGCTTCGCTGCGCCACGGCTTCTCCGCATAGTAGGCGTCGGAGCGGTACCAATGGATCGCCGCCTCGATCAGGCGCGGCTGTCCAAGATGACCCGCGTCGAGCAGAGCCTTGATCGCCTGGTGCTGCGGTTCGAGACGGCGCTGCGAAACCACACCGCACGTCAGTTGCGAGCGCTCGGCGGCGCGGACCAGGGACGCAGCCTCGGCCGGATCGACGCAGAGCGGCTTCTCGACCAGCACGTGCCGCCCCGCCTCGATCGCAGCAAGCGCGACGTCATGATGCGCGCCGCTCGGGGTGCAGACCACGACCGCGTCGATCCCGGCATTCGCCAGCATCGCCTCGGTGGTCGCGAATGCCGGAACGTCCTCGCCATTCATGCACGCAGCAATCTGCTCAGGCGTGCCGCCGGCGATCGCGGACAAGACGGTCTCGTCGAGCGCCCGTATTGCCCGCGCGTGTGTTTCGCCGATCGCTCCCGGACCGATCAACCCGATGCGAAGCCGGTTCATGTCTCAGTCCTCAAGAGTTGCAACGATAGGGTCGGCCCGCGACATAGACCGTCTCGGGCACGAGAGATTCATCCTCGCCGAGACGGAAGCGCAGCAGATCGGCCGGCGCTCCCACCGTCAGCGCAGGAAGGTTGAACGGGATACGCGGATTGACAGTTGCGAGCCTCAGCGCCTCTGCCAGGGTCAATCCGGCCATGCGTCTTGCCGTGGCTATTCCGAACACGAGGCTGACGGCTGCGCCCGCCAGAAATGATGTGCCGACGACTTCCAGCCGGCCGTTCGCCTTCAACTCGACCTTGCCGCCGATCGGCGCGTCGTAGACTCCGGGTGTGCAACCCGCGAGCGCGGCGGCATCGGACACCAGGATCGCTCGCTCCAGCCCCTTTGCGCGCAGCATGGACTTGAAGGTCTCGGGGGGAAGGTGATGGCCATCGGCGATGAAGCTCGCCCATAGCCTGTCCTCCGCCAGTTGCGACCAGATCGGGTTGGGATGTCGTGGCAGCGTGGCGGCGATGCCATTGCCAAGATGCGTCGACAACATTGCGCCCGCCGCGACGGCGGCGGAGATCTGATCCGGTGCGGCGTTTGTATGGCCGAGGGCAACACGGACGCCGCGCGCATGAAGGCCGCGCACATAGGCGTCCGTTTCCGGCCAATGCGGCGACAACGTCACGAGGCCGACGAGGTTTCCGCAGGCCGCCTGCCACGCATCGAACTCGCCGAGGCTCGGCGGCCTGACATGTTCGGCCGGATGCGCACCGCGCGGACCATCTTCTGGCGCGATGTGCGGGCCTTCAACATGCACGAAGGGCATTGCGTGCTTGAGAAACGGATCGCTATCACGCGCCTGCGCTATGGCGCGCAATGCATCGATGATCGCATTATGCGATGCCGTGATGAGCGTAGGGGCAAAACGCGACACCCCGCTGTTGTGGACGGCCGTGACGAGATCGCGGACCGTCCGGAGATCAGGGCGGCCATTGAGATCGTAGCCTGCAAAGCCGTTCAATTGCAGATCGAACAGGCCGAGCGACAGCCACAGCCCGTCATCGTCACCGCCGGGAACGATGTCCGTGATCCGGCCGTCCTGAATGACGATGGTGCGATTCTGTCCGGTCTCCGGATCGCGGCCCGAAACGCGCGTTGCCGGATCTGTCATGCGCGTACCGGTGTCAGTGAGAGCTGCGGCGGCGTGGAATCCTGGTCGAGATACAGCGCGCAACGTGGGTGCGTGCGGAGCGCGCTCGCCGGGCACTCGGTCCCGATCGGACCATATAGCGATCGTTCGACGGCGGCGCGTTTGGACGCGCCGGGCACGACGCAAAACAGCCGGTCGGCATCCAGGAGCCGGGGAATCGTCAGCGTGATTGCATGTGCCGGAACATCTCCGAGCGTCGGGAAGCACTCATCGTCAACCTGCTGCTGCCGGCACACTGCGTCGAGCTCGACGATCTTGACCGACTTGGTGTCGTGCAGATCGGCGACCGGCGGGTCATTGAAGGCGAGGTGACCGTTCACGCCGATTCCGAGGCAGATGATGTCGATCGGGGCTTCGCCGAGAAGGGCCGCATAGCGTGCTGCTTCCCGCTCCGGATCCGGCTCCTGCCCGATCAGGTGAACCGCGCCGAAAGCGATGCGCGAGAACAAGTGACGCGTCAGCCAAGCCCCGAAGCGCTCCGGCGCATCCGCGGGAAGTCCGAGATATTCGTCCATGTGGAAGGCTGTGACGCGCCGCCAGTCGATATCGCGCTCGCGAGCAAGGGCATCCAGCATCTCCGCCTGGCTCGGTGCCGCCGCGAAGATCATCCGCACGTTGCTCTGCCGTCCGAGGTGGTCGCGGAGCGCCGCAGCGACGTCCGCGGCGGCCGCCCGGCCCATCGCATCCCGCGTCTTAAACGTCGCGATTGAGGGAGTCACCGAAGCCGTCATGCTCATCCATGGTCTGCCGGGCCTGCACTTTACCCTCGAGCGGAGAGAATGTGATGCAACCGGTTGCATGTCAAGCTTGCGCCCCGGGCCCGGCCGGGGCATGTCTAGGTGAAGGCGATGCAGAGGAGGCGGCCTGCGGTGAAACGCGATTCCGATAGCGGCGGGGAGGGACGTCCATCGGTCGTGCCGACGATCAGTCAGGTCGCGAAGGCCTCCGGGGTTTCGCGTGCCACCGTATCGCGCGCCTTCTCGCGGCCGGAGATGCTGACCGAGGAGACCGTCCGGCGCGTCAAGGAAGTCGCGGGCAAGCTCGGTTATGTGCCGAACCAGGTCGCGCGTGCGCTTTCGACCGGACGCCACGGCAACGTCGCGCTCATCGTCTCGGATGTCGCGAACCCGGTCTTTCCACCGCTGATCAGGGCGGCGCAACTGCGCGCCGACCAGGCCGGGCTGTGCGTCTTCCTCGGCAATTCGGACGAGGATCCCGTGCGTGAGGAGTTGCTGGTCGGCCGCTTCATCGGCCAGGTGGAGGGGCTGGTCCTCGCCTCGTCGCGCCTGGACGAGGAGCATATCCGCCGTCATGCGACGCGCCGGCCGCTGGTGCTCATCAATCGCGATATCGAAGGCATTACGCGGGTCCTGATCGACACCGCGCCGGGTGTGGCGGCTGCGATCGCACATCTGGCCGAGCTGGGGCACCGGCACATCGCCTATGTCAGCGGCCCCACGACGTCGTGGTCGAACCAGCAACGGCGCAATGCCGTCCGGCGCGAGGCGGAGAAGCGCGGGCTCAAGGTGATCGCCGTGCCCGCGCGTCCACCCTCCTACGACACCGGCCGGCTGGCGGCCACCCAGATCGTCGCCAGCGGCGTCACCGCGGCGATCGCGTTCGACGACCTTGTCGCTCAAGGCCTGATGGCAGGGTTAGCTGCGCTCGGTGTCGAGGTGCCCAAATCGTTCAGTGTCGTCGGCTGTGACGACGTCCTCGGCGAAACAACCTATCCGCCGCTCACCACCGTGTCGGCGCGCTGCGCCGACGCCGGCGATGTCGCGGTCGGCCTGTTGCTCAGCCAGATGAATGGCGGCGTGTCGGGCGAGATTCGCCACAAGCTGAATTCCCATCTCGTCATTCGCGCCTCGACCGGGCCGGCGCCAGCGAAGCGGCGAGGCCGCTGACGATTTCATCAAAGGCCTTCGAAAGCGGCAACGGATCGCAATTGACACGCAACCGGTTGCATGCGAGCTTTTTCGCAGGATTTGTCCCATTCCGTATTGCGAGAATGACCCTCATGATGAGACCCGTCGGCAGGTTCGGCTACATCACGCGTTCCGAGGACAACATTCGCCCGGCGAATTCGGGGCGTCGGTCATGGATGTCGGCCGCGCTGTCGCTGGCGCTCGCTGTCGCCGTGCCGGCGTTTGCGTCTCCTGCTTCGGCGGAGAAGCTGACCATCTGGAGCGGGTGGCCTGATCTGGCCCCGTTCTACAAGCGCGTCGGCGACCAGCTGAAGAGCAAATACCCGGATCTCGAAATCAGCGTTGAGGCCATTGCGCTCCGCGAGCACGAGAAGCGGTTGGCACTGTCGCTTCCATCAGGCGCGGCCGGGGACGTCATCGAGATGGAGGTCGAGGCGGCACGGTATCTCGAGGCCGGCCTCATCCCGGAGCCGCCGGCGTCGATCGTCGATTTCGTCAAAGCCAATTACGACATGACGCGCGTGAAGACCGCCATGTACGAGGGCAAGATCTTCGGTGTGCCGTTATTCCAGGGGCAGGGCGCGCTGTTCTACAACACCGAGATGTTCGCCAGGGCCGGCCTCGACGGTCCGCCCAAGACCATGGCCGACTACACCGCTTATGCGCAGAAGCTCGCGCAGCGCGATGCTTCCGGCGTGCCGACGGTGAGCGGATGGAGCTTGCGTCTCAGCGGCGGCGGCTCGGGCATCGCCGAGAAGTACTGGACCATCCTCTATAATCACGGCGGAACGCTGTTGCAGGAGAAGGGCGGAAAATGGCGCGCCGCCTATGCGAACGCAGCCGGCCGCGCCGCACTCAAGCAGTATCTCGACAACGTCGTGGTCTACCGTACCGTGACGCCCGAGATGAAGGCGGATGCGGAGGCCTTCGAGCTCGGCCAGACCGCGATGTTCATCCGGGAATCCTGGGTGATCGGCGACGTCGCCAAGAAGGCGCCCAATCTCAAATACGCCACGGCTCCACTGCCCAAGGGCACGCTGATGGTCCCGGTCGATCTCTACGTGCCGAACAAGGGACCCAAGAGCCAGATCGCCTGGGATTTCGTGCAAAAGGCCAACGAGCCGGAAAATCTGCTCTGGCTGCTCGAGAACACGGCCTGGGTCCCGAACCGCAAAGGCCTCGACTACTCCGCCGTGCTCAAGAAAATCCCGCAGCTCGACGCCTTCGTCAACACGCCGCCCGGCCACGTCTTCTTCACGGTCCCGGCGATCAGCCCTGCCAGCGAAATCCTCACCCGGCTCGCGGCGCGGCTGGAGAAGGCGTTCACCGACAAATCGCTGGCCGGCAACGACGCCGCGATCGATGCTTTCCTGAAGGCCGCGGCTGAGGAGAGCGACAAGATCCTGGCCCGGGAAGACCTGCTGGCCAAACCCTAGACTCCATCGACAAGGACCCACTCAATCCAGGCGCCGGCGGCTGACCGGCGCTTGCCGGAGGATATATGCGCACCACGCCGAAATGGCTGTTCCCAGTTCTGGCGTTGCTTCCGGTCCTAGGCCTCTATGGCTGTATCCGCGTCTATCCGATCATCGAGACGCTGCGGCTCAGCCTCTTCCAGTGGAATATCATCTCGCGGCGCAAGCCGTTCGTCGGTTTCGCCAACTTCGTCGAGCTGGCGAGCGACCCGCTGTTTCTCGAAGCGATCTTCAACACCACCATCATCGCCTTTAGCGTCGTAGCGATCACCATCCCCGTCGCGCTTGCGCTCGCCGCCTTGATCAACACCCGGCAGGGGCTGCGGCGCAGCGGCGTCTATGAGGCCTCGGTCTTCCTGCCGCACGTCGTCTCGCTGGTTCCGGCCGCGATGGCCTGGAAATGGATTTTCGACGCCCGGCTCGGACCGCTCAACGCCCTGATCGGCCTTGTCGGGATTCCGGCCCAGTCGTGGCTGTTCGACCCTGTCCTGTCGCTGGTGTGCCTGATCGTTCTCTGCTCCTGGCAGGCGATCGGCTATGCCGTCTTGATCTTCCTGGTCGGACTGAAGAACGTCCCGGAGGCGCTCTACGAGGCCGCGCGCCTCGACGGCGCCTCGTCGTTTCAGGCCTTCCGTCACATCGCCGTGCCGCTGCTAAAGCCTGTCATGCTGTACGTGTCGGTCATCACGCTGATCTCGTCCTACAACATCTATGCGCAGGCCTTCGTGCTGGCATCGGATGTCCAGGGTGCGCCGGGGCGTCTCGTCCGAGTCCTCGTCCTCGACATGCTTGAAAACAGCTTTCGTAACTACCGGGTCGGCTACGCTGCTGCCGAAGCCGTCGTACTGCTCGTCATCGTCCTCATTTTGACCAGCGCGCAGTTCAGGCTGTTCCGCGACAGGAGTCGCGCATGAGCGAGCACGAACGCGAGCATCCGTCCGTCGTTGGTCAGAACGGTGCCGTCGGCCTCGTGATCGACGCCGTTCTTGGCGTCGTCAGCCTGATGATGCTCCTGCCGCTGGTCTTCCTGATCAGCAACGCGTTCAAGACGCCGCCGGAGCTGCTGGCGTGGCCGCCGACCGTCATCCCGCACCAGCCGACGCTGGAGAACATCGTCAGCGTCCTGCGCGAAACGCCGCTGTTTCGCTGGATCGGCAACTCGCTGATCTTCGCGACACTCTCGACCGCGAGCATCGTCTCCACATCGGCGATCGTAGGTTATGTGCTCGGCAAGTTCGATCTACCGGGGATCCCGGTCATCTTCGGCGTGATCATCGCGACGGCGGTCGTTCCCTTCGAAGTCTACATGATCCCGCTCTATCTCAACGTCCAGTCCGCCGGCCTGTTGAACACCTGGCCCGGGCTCCTGGTCGGCTATCTCATCATGAGTTTCGGCATCTTCCTGGTGCGGCAATATGTGATGACGTCGATCCCTGACGAGCTGCTGGAGGCTGCCCGGGTGGATGGCGCGGGGGAGCTCTGGATCTTCCTGCGGATCGTGCTGCCGCTGATGCGCGGCCCGTTGGGCGCTCTTGCCGTGCTGGCGTTCTTTCAGGCCTGGACTGCCTTCGCGTGGCCGCTCGTCGTCATGACCAACAAGGAAACCTATACGCTCGAGGTTGGGCTCGCCTTGTTTCAGACCGGCTTCACCGTGGACATCGGTCGCCTCAGCGCGGCCGCGGCGCTGGCGCTGGTTCCGAGCGCACTGTTCTTCTCGCTGATGCGTCGAAATTTCGTACGTGGCGTGGCCTCCAGCGGCTTGAAGGAGTGACGCCATGGCAGCATCGGAATAGGCGTAGATTTTCCTAGCAAATCATCCGTCTCTTAATCGGCGGCTCTGTCGGAGCATCTCTAACCGATGAGTGGGCGACGACTACATTCGCCATCATCCAAGTCGGTCTAGCGCCATCAAGCTGATTTGCGATGTGCGAACTTGAACGAAAAGTGCACGTATCTGGTACGGTAGTCGCGCTGAGGGAAACGAAGATCAAGTAAGATACTGACGTGATTGGTGGGCCCGGCAAGACTCGAATCTGCAACTAGATCGCCATGAGCGGCGGGACAATGGCCGCCTCCGTTGATTTTCCCGCGCATTTCGTTCTGTTGGTGATAGTGTGATAACGCCAGTCATTCCCGGCGACCGACGGCAAGCGAATTCCATTCGCATCCTACCCGCTAGTCGCTGCGGTCTGCCAAGTCAGCGTCTTGGTTCGCGTTGATAGGTCGTGAGTAAAAAGTTCATAGGAAAGCAAGCCAGGCGGGAATGGATCGTGAGTTTCTTCGAGCGTCTAAAGACAGAAGCATCTGCTGAGTGGCGGGCCTACACCGAGCATCCCTTCACAAACGGATTGGCAGATGGCTCGCTCCCTGAAGCCGCATTTCGTCACTACCTTGCTCAGGACTATCTGTTCCTCATCGAGTTTGCGCGCGCCTATGCACTCTCGGTCTACAAGTCGCCCAAGCTTGCCGACATGCGTGAAGCTGCGGCCGGCCTGTCGGCCATCCTTGATGTCGAAATGAGCCTTCATGTGAAGCTGTGTGCCGGTTGGGGGCTATCCCCGAGTGACCTTGAACAAACTCCTCCGGCGGTCGAGATGCTGGCCTACACACGCTACGTGCTCGATGCCGGAATGCGCGGCGATCTGCTGGCACTCAAGGTGGCACTTGCCCCCTGCGTGATCGGGTACGCGGAGATCGCAACGCGGCTCGCCTCGCGACCCGATGCGGACGCTAGGACGAACTCCTATCGGATTTGGATCGACGAGTACGCTGGCGTGCCATACCAGGAGGTCGCGGCGAATGCGCGTGCGCATTTGGAGCATCTCGCCGATCTCTACGCCACGCCGGCTCGCGAGGCAGAACTGATTGCCATCTTCAAGGAAGCCACTCGGCTTGAGGCGGACTTCTGGGAAATGGGCTGGCGTGTGGGCCAGCGTGTTGAATAGCCCTTCGGCAATCGGTTGATTGCAGGGACTCGTTTGACGGCTGCTGCGCACGAGTTGCGGAGGCGCGTTGTTCTAGAGGAACGCAGTGCGCGGAATTGCTGGAGTAACGAAGCACACGGCCTGGAACAGGCGCGAAAGTCCTCGCCAACGATAGGCGAGATGCAGGATCGCTAAGTCATTAGTATTGTTCAGTCGTGTCCAGTGTTGGAGATGGAGATCCTAGCACGCCATCGTTCTTCAAACGTGTCAGCGCCCTCTTTCAGTGCCAACGCTTGTGCATCCAAAGGATTGCCGGGCTTGTTAGCAATGAGGATACCTGTAGCTTCTCCGCGAGAACCGGGTTGGGGACGCTGCTCTGTAGGCCATTCCAGCAATGCTTTCGACAGCATGGGTTTGCCCGCGTACCAGCATTTTCGTCCGTCGATGATACGGTAGGACCACCATTGCCCTTGCGGATTTGGCGGCATTGCGGCGCTGCATTGTTGCTTGGCATGCAGGCTGGTCATTTCGAGCGATGAGAGCGCAACAATGCCGACGGTTAAAGAAAACGCTTGAAGCGGTTTGCTCATGGGCGCGCTCAATTGCCGTGTTGCTGCAATCGACTTACAGCAACGATCAAAGCAGGCCGCTCGAGAACTTCCACCAACTCTTCAAGGATACGCGCATGATCCTTGGGATGGGGCCGAAGGAATTCTTCCAATATAAGTTGCGCGTCGCTAATCGCTTCCAAGGCTAATTGCTGATCAGTCATCACTACTTACTCATCAATTAGTTGCGCAAAGCCAGCGAAGGGAGAGATCAAGTCAGCTTTGAGGAATATCCCCGCTCTTCTATTCACTTTTTATTTCAACTCTCGCGGTGTCGCCTCGGTCAATGTGCGAAATAATCCCACTAAGGCGTGTCGCGAGCGTTAGGGATCCCGGCGACTAAATAATCCGCTGCTCGATCCTCCCTTCGTCATCCCGCGCATCACCACCTGTTTCCTATCTCGCGGCGGCCGGAAAAAATCTGTTTTGCCATGCACCGCCGCGATGCATTGATCTTATTGAACTGTTCCCGATCAGCCTTTCTCACGAAGGGAGAGAGTGCCCCCCGCAGGAGCTAGGCCAGGGAAACCGTAAACTCGAAATGCCGTCTGGGGGAACGTAGGTAGGCGGCTTCGCCGAGTAAGGCATTTGGGCGGCCGGCTGGATATCCTCTTTCGTTCGGCATCCAAGGCAGTCGATCGGGGTCGAGAATGGAAGGATCGCCATGTCCGTTTGCGATCGCATCCACCAGGCGCAAAGGCCATTTTCGAGCTCAGGGCTGAGATGGTCTCGCAAGGGAGAACTCGGATGCGCCGTCGGCGCGATATTGTCCTCGAACGGCCGGGGCAGCCAAGTTTGCGGCTATGGAAAGACGGAGAGCTACGTCAGGGTCAAGCTGATGACCACCGTGCCAATGGCAACAGCTCTAACGTCCTAGTACTCGCCGGACGCAAAGCATTCTGATTTCGTTAGTTTGGTGTAGTTGCTCAGCACTCGGGGGATCAATGGAGCCGAGAGTCTCGATACTAAACTTCGCTTCCAACTCTGACGCCATGCAGATGCAAATCTGCAAGCAAGCGTCCGTCGAAAAACCGCCTTGCTGCGCGCAACCGTTTCGGCACGCTGAGAGAAACTGCGGTCGCCATTCTGCAGCCGTGGCGATTGTTATAAAATTGACAGCAGCTATCGTCAGAGCAGGGAGAAATGCGGGCATTGCTTCGCTTCCCTTTTTTAGTTTTCTGAGGGGCCGCTCTAATTCGACTCCATCTTTTTCGGCTCTAGCAATATGTAGCTATTTGCGTAGTTGTCCCCTGAAGCGGAACCACAAATGACCGATCAGTGATAGGACTATGGCGGTCAGAATTATCGGGAGCCAGATCGACGTGGTTATGATGAACAAGGATATGATCACCACACGTCCAAAGATCGATTCGCTGACCGGATTCTTAAGACGAGCGAAATAGGCGTAGATAATAAAGATGGTGGCCGGCACCATCCACGCGGCGACAAGCACCAGTAACAGGTCAACAAGTTGGCTGGCATAATGGTGCATGAGCGCACCTCCTGACAGCGTCGGCGCGAATTGCTGTCACCGCTGCGAGAGATGCGGTGATTGTCGACGATAATTGGTCTTTGTTCGCGTTGGTGGGCATCTGCACGCTCGGCATCGCTGTCACGGCCGGTGCCCAAACTCTTGCGAGCCCGCAGCCTTCGATTCGCCTGAGCTAGGGCCTCTCAACGCGCGCTCGTTGAGATGGCTCGGGCAAGGGCTCGTCCAATGCAATCATAACCATCGGCGGTGTTGTGCAATCCGTCCCACGTTACAAGCTCGCTTTGCGCAACTCCGGCATTGATCGAGTTACGCATCAGCGCAAAACGAGAGAATAGGCCGACCCGTTCCTGCTTCGCGGCATCAGCGATGATGCCCTCCATCGTTGAGTAGCTAGCGGAAGCGAGCACCTGTGGCGCATATTGCAGATCCATCAGCACGACATCGGCAGACCCCGCCTTAAGTGCCCTTACCCCTTCAACAACGCTTCTTTTGAGCCCTTGGTCCGGCCGGCCACCCCAGGCGACGTCATTAGTACCTAATTGCCAGATAACGAGATCAGGCGTGTGCGCGAAAACGTCACGCTCGAACCGCGCGATGTTGTTCGGAATCGTATCGCCGACTCGACCGCTGTTGATGACCTCGATCGTTGCATTGGATCTAAGCCTCGAGAGTTCTCGGCGCATCACCTGCGGATATGTGGCCGCGGACCGAAGTACCCAGAGCCCCACCGTCGACGATGATCCGATCGCGACAATCTTTAGCGGCTCACCAGATCTCAAACGCGCCGCCGTGCGGGGCAATTGTGCGCCCAGCGAAACATCCAAATTTGCAGCAAGGCATCTCTCGCCAGATGATGCCCCGTCCTGCGCTTGAGAGGGCGCTGTGCTGGACAAACCGACAATCACAGCAGCACCGATCGACGCTATTGTTCGAGCGGTTCGGCTTACGCATGGTAGAACAAATCGACCCATGTTCCCCAATAACTGGTCGATTCTCTCTTGACAACCCTTGGCTTCAAACGTCTGTTTTTGATTGCAGGTCGATTGACGCGTGGGGAGCGAGCAGCACGTATGAGTCCGGGAATAAGGCAATGTCCGGCAAGCCTGTAGCGAAACGGTTGGTATTCCATATCGGCGGCTATGATCCAATCACGTCGCATGCCAGCGCGCAACGACGCTTTGTGCGCGAAATTGCGAGGTTCCAACGTACTTGGTCAGTGAAAGCGACCGTCGACGGTTCGCATGATTCCGCCGACCAGATACAATGGAACGTGACGACAATCGGCCCCGATTGGCTCGTCGAAACCGATTACCGTCTGGTCCGATGGCACGATGTAATTGAAGTGTTCGGGGGGCGAAGCATCGGCTCACGCATTTCCGTCGGCATTCTTGCGTTTCTGGATTTCGTTCTGACCGGCACTCTTTGGCGTTACTTGCAGACCAATTGGCGCTACGCACTTTTCTTTCTCTATCCATTCGTTACGTTCGGATTGCTCATCGCTGCCGCCTTTTTGATTGGCGTGGCTGCATTCAAGATCACTGGATCAATTCCCATTGCTACCGGTGGCGGCCTCTTCGGGCTCGCAGCCGTGTTGGCGGGTCCGTGGCGCTGGCTGCACCTGGGCGACTTGTTCGACGATTGGATTTTCTCTTGCGAGTACATTCGATTCGGTAATTCGGAGATAGAGCAGAGGCTGGACAGGTTGGCCGCCGAGCTCGTGGTTGCGGCGAGCAACTCTGCCGCAGACGAAATTGTGGTCGTAGGGCACAGCCTTGGCGCCGTACTAGCGGTTGATCTACTTGATCGCGCCTTGAAGCGGGACCCTGCGCTCGGTCGGAAAAAGATTCCCGTCACATTCTTGAGCGTTGGATCATCCATACTCAAGATCGGCCTGCACCCAAAGGCAGTGCGCTTTCGCAGGGCGGTGGAACGCGTCGCCGATTCCCGCGCGATCTTCTGGGGCGACTATCAGGCCCTCACGGACGCGTTGAATTTTTACAAATGCCGGCCGATGGCCGAAATGGGCTTGTCGACAGAAAACGAGGCGACCGTCAGGGTCGTGAAGATTAGTCGAATGCTTAACGACGACATGTATCAACGCATCCGCTTCAATTTCTTCCGCGTGCACTGCCAGTTCGTCAGTGGAAATGACAGGCGAACATCGTACGACTACTTCATGCTCACATGCGGACCTATTTCAGCCAAATCCCAGACGCTCGCCCCGGATGGCGCTGTGTCGATGATCGCTGACGACGGAGGCCTTGTTGCGGGCGCGCCGGTGTCGGAAAGCGAACTGCTGGGAAATCCGGGCGCGGCAGCCTGATTCAAATGACGCCCACCATTTCAAAAGTCATCTTCGTTGCGTTGGTGATCGGCTGGTACCTCATACGCTATAAGTACGCGCGGCGTTCCCGCCGTGCGAGGGTTGTGCGGAGCGCTCGCGGCCCCCTGGAAACTGCGCTCCTGCTCATATCTCTTTCGGGACTCGGACTTGTGCCGCTCGCCTACGTAGCGACAGGAATGCCTCGTTTCGCAGATCACAGTTTTTATCCCTGGTTGGCTTGGCTGGGGTCTTTCTTTGCGATTGCGGCTTTGGGCGTGTTTCACCTGACACACCGTGCACTCGGCCGGAATTGGTCGATAAGTCTCGACGTGCGGGAGAACCATGAGCTTGTGACGGAAGGGATTTACCGGAGAGTTCGACACCCGATGTATTCGGCATTTTGGCTGTGGGCCATCGCCCAGGCATTGCTGCTGCCGAATTGGATCGCCGGTTTCGCGGGCCTTGCCGGCTTCGGGATCTTGTTCTTTGGCCGCGTCGCAAGGGAAGAGCGAATGATGTTGCAGACGTTTGGCGACAGCTATCGCGATTATATGGCGCGGACCGGTCGGGTCTTCCCGTGGATACTCTGAGGTAGGTCCCGGCACGTCTCGACCTGTGGTACCCACGAGACTGATTTGGAACCAGATGCCTCAATTTGCGTGCCATTTCCGCAACATGCGGCAGAAAAAGCGGTCGGAACCGCGGACTCCCCGGTCTATTCGTTGGTGCCGTGGCGAGTGTCGGGTTATTCCTATGCGTGTCAGGTGAATCCAATCGTTCCGAACAATGGTGAGAACCGATGTTGAAATTCGTTGTCCTTGGAATCGCTTCTTTGGCTTTCGTGGGAACCGCAGCTGCTGCGGACCTGCCACGGCCTCAGCCGGTTGCCGTCGCGGCGCCGGTTGGCAAAGCTCCGATCGGCAAATATCCCGTGGGTAAGAGCCCCGTGGGCAAATACCCGGTCGCTGCCCCGGCTCCGTTGGTGACCAAGGGTTGATCTGACTATTCATTCGTACGCCAGCGGCGTTCGTTTGGGGTAGCAGATTACCTGTGGCATCGGATCTTGGATCCAAGAGGATTCGAAGATGGCGGGAGTGATTCGGAAATATCCGGGTCTGGGGCTTCTTGCAAAGGCCGCCATGCTGGCGGCCTTTGTAGGCTTGGGGGCCGGGATCAGTAGCGCGCAACCACTCGTGGCGCGTACCGACCAGCAGCAACGGGACGCTCTCCCCAGTTCGGCGATGAAGCATGCAGCGACCATGGCTGCTGCTACGCCGGCGATATCCGATGTAAAGCCAGCTCGAAGAGCTGCCGCCACGGGTCCCTACTACGTTGATTTTCGTGCCCGCACGGCGGCAACGTACGGTCATGCATTCGTCTGGTACGGAAAGACGGGCGAAAAGCAGGTCGAGGTCGCTGGTCTGGCTCCGGCCGGCGACGAGGTGCCCTATATCCTGGGACACATTATGTTTGTCCCTTCTGAGACGGGTGCGACCTACGGTGATCTTGACGAGCAATATCTGACGGCCAGCTATCGTGTCTATTTGTCTGAGGCAGACGCCAAGAAGGTCTTTGCTTATATCAAGCGCCAGCAGGAGTCTTCGCCGCTCTGGAATGCAGCAACGACAAACTGTACTGCCTTTATCGGCCGCATAGCGACGTTCATGGGCCTCAACGCTCCGTTTCATCTGCTAAAGCCTGAGGAATACGTCAACAAACTCAGAGAGCTGAACGGGGGACGAAAAACGGTGCAGCTTGAACCAGGTCGAGGCTAAAATCCTCGGATTGAGTTCATCCACTCTTCCTTGCGTCTGGATGGGTGTGAGGTCTTCAAGAAATTCAAGCGAGCTTGTTCTTTGAGGATGCGGTTCGATACGACCAACCTTCGTGCGCTGCCTCGCCTAGTTGATGAATAGGCCGGGAGATCATGGAACGTCCGTGGCGCTGCGCTGCAAGGCAGCTCCACCTCCGCTTGGTCGTGGCTAAGCTCTTGTTGGAAACCGTTCTGAGGGTGAAGTCCTCCTTGGCGTAGTTGAGGAAGGTTCGCAGAACTTGTCGTCGCAGACGAAGATCACCGCTTAGGCAATGGTTCTGCGTCGAGGCCGAGCATCGACATCAATCGACCAGTGCACGTCGCGTACACGGCAGGATAATAGATGCTCTCCGCGCCGGATCGAGATCTGTACCATCAGCACGCTTGTCGCCGCCGATGTTGATTCGCGATCATGATCGCGGTGTAGCCGACCTTTGCGGCGGTCACGGCGCGTAAAGCTGCGTGTTGTCAAGTCGACAAGGGCTCTTTTAGCTTTGTGGAAATGGAAGAGGTGAGTTCACTTCGCTCCTATTCGAGCGCGGTGGATCAGACGCTTTTTTTGAGCTAAGCCGTCTGAGCCGCCTGGAACGGCGCGGGCGGCCGCTCTATTGCGGCATACTCAATGCCTGCAAGCTATCGCGCCGGTATTCGGGGGACGTGGATGCGGGTCCATATGATTGTTGCCGGCCTTATCCTAGCGATCATCGGGAAGGCCAGTGCCACGGTTGTCGATAAGGGAACCGACGCGCAAAAGTCTTGCGAGCTGCTTGTCAAGAACTCGCTTCGCAATCAGGACGAAGCTCGGTCCGCAGGCGCATGTGAGGGAATGATCGAGACCGCGATGCTCTTTTCACCAAATCTGCCCGCTGACGTGCGTGCATGCCCCCCCGCGCAAGGCAGCCCTTTGCAAAGTGCGAAGGTTTTTCTGCAGTATCTTGATAACAATCCGGATCGAGTGAATGAACCGGGGATCACCGTCGCGATCGAAGCATTCAGGGATGCTTGGCCCTGCCGTGGGGACGGTGCCGGAACTGGACCGAAAAAGCGTGCCCCAAAAAAATCCAATTAGAACGCGTATCTGCTGATACTAATACTAGCCTTACGGTCCGCGATGTTCGCGTCCGACCTGATTGATTCGCAATGCACTACTGCCGAGGTGCGCGAGCTGAACCGCAGTGCTCACCTCCATAACCAGCACTCAAACGCCTTATCGACGAGCGAAGCGACCCCTTGAGCCCCGATCAACAGCGGGGCATTGTGCCATCAACGCCCGGGCTGGAACAGCATGACAATCCCCTGCCGCGTCCTGATGATCTATCCGAAGTTCGTTCCGAATTCGTTTTGGAACTATGCGGAGGCCTGCGAACTCGTCGGCGCGAAGTATCCAACGGCGCCACTCGGCCTGATCACCGTCGCCGCTATGTTGCCGAAGCATTGGGACATCCGGCTCGTCAACCGCAATACCGAGGCGTTGACAGATGCGGACCTCGACTGGGCCGATCTTGTGATGATCGGCGGTATGCTCAACCAGCAGCCTGATGCCATCTATCTGATCGATCTCGCCCACCTGCGCGGCAAGCCGGTATGTGTTGGTGGGCCGGACGTCTCCTCCAGCCCGCATCTTTACGCGGACGCGGACTTCCAGGTGATCGGCGAGGCCGAGCAGGTCATCGAGCAGTTCATCGCCGCCTGGGAAAGCGGCGAACGCAAGGGCGTGTTCATCGCCGAGAAATTCACGATAGATGTCACGCTGAGCCCCATGCCTCGCTACGATCTGCTCAACTTCGATCACTATCTATACATCGGCTTGCAGTATTCGCGTGGCTGCCCGTTCACTTGCGAGTTCTGCGATATTATCGAGCTATATGGTCGCGTGCCGCGTACCAAGACCAACGATCAGATTCTCGCAGAGTTGCAGGCGCTCTACGATCACGGTTATCGCGGGCATGTCGATTTCGTCGACGACAATTTCATCGGCAACAAGAAGAACCTCCGCACCCTGATGCCGCGGCTCAAAGCCTGGCTGGAGGAGCACGACTATCCATTCGAGTTCTCAACCGAAGCCTCGATCAACATCGCGGACGACAGCGAGTTGTTGCAGGCAATGAAGGATGCGAACTTCTTCGCGATCTTCGTCGGCATCGAGAGCCCGGATCCCGAGACGCTCGTGCAGATGAAGAAGAAGCAGAACACCAGGCGCAACATCGCCGAGTGCATTCACAAGATTTACGGCTACGGCATGTTCGTCACCGCTGGCTTCATCGTCGGGTTCGATAGCGAAAAGGCCTCGATAGGACAGGCGATGGCCGACCTCATCGAGGAGGCGAGCATTCCAGTCTCCATCGTTGGACTGCTTTATGCGCTGCCTGGGACACAGCTTACACGGCGGTTGGCCGCGGAAGGCCGCTTGCACCAGGGCCATGACCTCATGAATGTCGAGCAGACGGGCGATCAGTGCACGCTCGGATGCAATTTCGATACTAAGCGTCCGCTTCGTGACATCCTTGCCGATTACAAGGCTGTGCTCGGGCACGTCTACAGTCCGGCAGCATATGCAGGACGGCTGTCGCGTCTCGCCGCCATGCTCGACCGGTCCGACCGACGCCGGGACCTGCCGGATGGCGACGTGCGCAAGAGGCTTGGCGGCATCGACAGCGTACACAAGATCATGCGGGCCCTGCCGAAGGTTCGCGAGCCGTTCTGGAAGACCTTCGTCGAAGTCGCGGAGACCAATCCGGGCGCGCTACGGTACATCGTGATGCTGATGGCGTTGTACATGCACCTCGGGCCGTTCTCGGAACGCGTGATCGGCGAGATTGACCGCCGCATTGCCGAGCTGGACCATGTACCTCCACTAAGGGCTACCGCAGTCAGTCAAGTGCTACCTCCAGCGACGGTGTAGCCACAGCCACTGATCGGGATATTCGCGGATCCAGCCCTCGATGACCGATGTGACCGCCTGCATCGTTCCCTGAATGTCAATTTGTCCGGCGGCATCGCGGACCGGCTTCACTTCTTCAGACAGTTCGCCACGAAAGCGCTGTCCGGGCAGACGGATGACGCGCACACCATGAATCGGGCACTCAATCTGCCGCAGCAGTCGCGCAAGCATCGGATTGGCCCTGGTCTTGCGGCCGAAGAAAGTAACCTCGACGCCGTTGGTCAGATACTGGTCGACCAGCATTCCAACGTGCTGGCCACTTTTAAGGGCCTCGGCAAGTCTTAGGGGCGCATCACGACCCGCGGGAATGAGCGTGCCCATTTTCACGGCGCGCATATCCTGGATGATGCGGTCGGCGGACGCGATGTTGGGTCGGCGATACAGGATCGCAGTATCCGACCCGTGCGCGACGGCTGCCAGGGCCGGAAGTTCCCAGTTAGCGAGATGACTCGCAAAGATCAGCGCCGGTTTGCCGTCGAGCCGCAGCTGCGTAAACAATTCATATGAGCGCCTGTCGATTTCGATGCAGCTAGCTTTGGGCCGTGCGGGATCATAGTTCCAGATGTGATCAAGATGCGCGAATTCGGCGCCGACTCGACCGAGATTGTCCCAGACGCCTGCGAGAATGGTCTCGATCTCTGCAGGCGATTTTTCCGGAAATGCGGCGGTTAGATTGGCTCGACCGATCTTTTGCTCCCGCATCATGGGCCCGATTGAGCGAGTGATCCGAGCGAATAAGTTGGCGGTCTTGGTTGGATCGAAATGGCGAGCGGCACGCAGTATTCCGATCGTCAACGCGCCCACCGCCGCTTGGCCCAGGGGCTTGGTCACGTCGCGAAGTTGGAGCCTGGTCCGCATTGCAACGACAACCTTGGCTTACAATTTCGGCTTCCACGGGCTTCAGCGCGCATCATCATGCCACCGATACGCGATGCGATCAAAGACACCGACGAGTTGCGCAGGGCGCGCCTCTCGAGTTCGCCTGCAACGGAGGATGAATCGTGCGGGTTCGATCGAGTGCTTCGCGCGTAACAATGAGCGTACCCAGGCGTGGGGTGCAGTCCAATCGCGACATCAGCTCCGAAGCCGATTGAGACGTGAGCAGCCGAAGCGATACTTCGGAGCTCGGGTCCTCGCTAGGACGTGGACTCATTAGCGCCGAGCCATAGCCTGATTGACGCGAGTTGCACGAAGGCAAGGTAATTGGCGGCAAGTTTGTCGTAGCGCGTCGCTACCCGACGACATTGCTTGATCCTGTTGAAGAACCGCTCAACTCGATTGCGAGCGCGATACAGGTAGGGACTGAAGCAGATCGGTTCGCTGCGATTGCTTTTCGGCGGGATGTTGGCCCATGCTCCTTTCTTGATCGCAAGTTCTCTAATCCAATCGGCGTCGTAGCCACGGTCCGCCAGCAGCATCGATCCAGGCTTCATGCGAGACAAGAGTTTTCCAGCAAGCCGATTGTCGTGGGCTTCCCCAGGCGTCAGCGCAACTCGGACCGGTAGGCCGTTTGTATCCACGACCGCATGAATCTTACTGGTCAACCCGCCCCGTGATCGCCCCATGCATTGTCTTTTATTCCGGTCGATGCAGGCTCCATGTTGATGCACGCGGACAATCGACGTGTCGATCATTTGCACAGCGGCATCGTGAGCGGCTGCCAAGGCCTTCATAATCGCCGCCCACACACCTGCTCGTCGCCAACGAACGAAGCGATTGTAGCAAGTGGTATACGGGCCGAAGGCGTCTGGTAGATCGCGCCATGGCGCCCCGGATCGTAGCACCCAGAAGATGCCATTGAGGACGCGACGGTCATTCACCCGCGGTACGCCGCGCGGCTTGTTGGGCAGCATCGGCCTGATGGCAGTCCATTCCTCGTCGGAGAGTTCGTAGCGCATGATTCGGCCCCCTTCGTTAGGGGATTTGAATCATGGCTCGGCAGTCAGGCTCAATGGGCGCCAGCCGACGGGATGGCCGCGATGTGCCCGAAAGCGGACGCATTATGCTCACTCTGAGTTTTGTCGAGTTTGACCCGGAACGGACGTCTGGCGCATGACTAGCTGGCGACTGCGCACCCCAATTTGTGCCGAACATGCGATTGCGCCGTGTGCGGTTAGCCGAGGTACTCGGATAGGATGTTGTTCGTGCCACAGTTCGTCGTTTTTTGCGAGGACCTCGCGGAAAGCAGTTGGCCTATGACCGACATCGAGCTACCCCTTGCTTATGAGCAAGAGCAGGAGTTTCCGGCTTGTTCTGATCAAGCCGTCACATTACGACGACGATGGCTACGTCATTCGATGGTGGCGCGGCGGCCTGCCTTCGAACTCATTGGCCTGCCTTTACGGCATCGCGCTCGATTGTCGTGAACGCCAGGTTCTCGGGCCCGATTTCGACATCGAGATCGACGCCATCGATGAGACCAACTGGAAGGTGCGTGTCGCGGATCTGGCGCGCGCAATCAAGGCCGCGGATTCCGGTATGGTGATGCTGGTCGGAGTCCAGTCCAATCAGTTTCCCCGATCGCTTGATCTGGCGAGACGGTTTCGCAAGCTCGGAATCCACGTTGCGATCGGCGGCTTCCATGTGTCCGGCACCCTCTCGATGCTGCCGGAGCGCGATCCCGGCGTTCAGGAGATGATGGACCTCGGTGTGTCGGTCTTCGCAGGCGAGGCCGAGGGACGGCTGGAGGAGCTGTTGCAGGACGCGGCCGCCGGGCGATTGCAGCCTCTCTACAACTACATCGACGATCTGCCGCACCTGGAGAGCCAGCCATTGCCGATCATTCCCCGCCAGCAGATCCGGCGGGTTATCGGCCACACCACGAGCTTCGACGCCGGGCGTGGCTGCCCGTTCCAGTGCTCGTTCTGCACCATCATCAACGTGCAGGGCCGCAAGTCGCGACGCCGCAGCGCCGACGACATCGAGGCCGTGATCCGCGCCAACGTCGCCCAGGGCGTCTTCGCCTTCTTCCTCACCGACGACAATTTTGCGCGCAACAAGGATTGGGAAAGCCTGCTCGACCGCATCATCGCGCTGCGCGAGAAGGAGGGCTGGGACCTTCGCTTCACGATCCAGGTCGACACGCTTTGCCACAAGCTACCGAACTTCATCGAGAAATGCGCCAAGGCCGGCGTCCGGCGATGCTTTATCGGCCTCGAAAACATCAACCCGGACAGTCTGCTCGGCGCCAAGAAGCGGCAGAACAAGATCACCGACTATCGCGAGATGATGCTGGCCTGGAAGAAGGCCAGGATCATGACCGTCGGCGGCTACATTCTGGGCTTTCCCAACGACACACCGGAATCGATCGTTCGCGACATCGAGATCGTCAAGCATGAGCTGCCGATCGACATGCTGGAGTTCTTCTTCCTGACACCACTGCCGGGCTCGGAGGATCACAAGACGCTCTATATGAAGGGCGTCGCGATGGATACGGACCTCAACAAATACGACCTGGACCACGTCACGGTCGACCACCCCGCCATGTCCAAGGCGGACTGGGAGCGGGCCTGTGAGCTCGCCTGGAACACCTATTACAGCTGGGAGCACATCGAGACCCTGATGCGGCGTGCCGCGGCCATGGGCAACAATGTCGGCAAGATCGGGACCTACGCGCTTTATTTCAAAGGCTACCATCCCATCGAGCGGGTCCATCCGCTCGAAGGGGGGGTGCTGCGGCTCAAGAGCCGCGACGAGCGGCGTCCGCATCTGCCGGTCGAGCCGGCCTGGTCGTTCTATCCGCGCTATGCCGCCGAGACCGTCGTGAAGGCCGCGCAATGGGCATCGCTAGCGCTGCGCCTCCACCGGCTGGCGCGCAAGGTCAAGTCGGATCCGCACCGGCTCACCTATGTCGATGAGGCGATCACACTGCTGCCCGACGAGACCGAGAATCTGGACTTGTACAAGACCCGGTCCAGCCAGGCATTTCTCGATCAGCGGCGACATATCGAAGAGGCGCAGAAACCTAAGTTGGCCGTGCGGTAGTTGCCAACTCGCGTTAGTTGATTTCTCGAGTCGCCGCGAACCATCGTATCCTCACGGATTCACGGACAAGCGACGTCCGTTTGCAGCGAACAGCCCCAAAACATCCACTTCGGCTTTTGGTCCTCACGCGAAGTCCGGCTTGGCTCTGAAATCGTCAGCTTATTGGGGTAGACCGGAAGTGACTGGCCGACTTCCAAACCGCCGCTCATGACCCAAACCGGAAGCCGCGCCTGCTCGTGATGGCTGTTATTTCGCCGCGCAGCAACGGCGGCTGGCCGCAAGAAAATCAACCGGGGTGTATAAAAAGGAACATCCTGCGCGACCTTTTCGTGCCCCAATGCTGCAAGCTCCGATATGGAGCCGCAGAAAGAGACGATGCACTCTTAGGCGGCTTGGTTCTCTCTGCCGGAACAGGCCCTAAGGCGACCTCAGTTGGAGCCTCTCGCGCTCTATCCTGGCGGAATAGGGCGATCTCAGGCCGACAAGACAAATAGGCACACAGACCAGACAGCTTTTGTTGGTGACACGGCCATGGTGGACAATAGGGAGTAGGTGCAATGAGAGTCTCCTCGATTGTCGGACTGCTGTTTGCAGCAGTGATGTTGGCGATCATTCCGGTCTCGCCGCAGGTGACACCGCGCGGCGTGGAGTTAAGCGTTGATCAAGCGCAGGCCGTCACGTACCGGCGCGCCCGCGTGACGGCGCGTCGTGTCGACCGTCGCGATTACCGCTATACGCGTCGCGCCGTGCGGCGTGGTGTTTATTAACGGAGCGCGATAGGCAAGGGTGTTGGCGCGGGCAGAGAGCCAGAACCGGTTCCAGTCGTCGCAGCGCGCGAGGCATGCTATGACCCCTCTACCAGCGGGCGACGCGTTCCTTACGGTCGCCATTATGAGTGCCACTTTCCTGACAGAGGTCGATCTTTTCATCCTAATTGGAATGATCTGAAAGGAGCGCAAGTGGCGGCGGCTCCCGTTAAAGTCTGCTCAGTCGGGCATAGCGGACAAGATTGGTGCAGGTTTGGTATCCGGGCGATCAGCGCGATCGAAAGCGCTTGACGCCGGTGGTATGATTTCCGCGATGTGGCCGTACTGCATGCATGCCCGAATTGATGTCGCCACGCATGCCCGAATAGATGGAGAAGGTCGGGTCCGCGGCTAATGCCGCGGCGGGTTCCCATGCCGAGGCGGGCGTCGCAAGGAGCGCGGAAAAAACGAGCGCTGCGCCCAAAACTTTGAAGCTGGTCATGGTATCCTCTTGTTTACTGGCGTGCACGATGCGCGTGCTGTCCATTGACATGAATGACAGTTAGGCGTTGGCATTCCCCTCGCGCAGGGGTGGCGCAATCACGCTTCGTCGATCGGCGTGATGCTGATGTCGGCAACCGGCCGCGTTTCGCAAAGCCGTTGAAAACCTCTCTCCGGACTGTGAATAGAATTTTAGCCGCCGATGGCGCGTACACGCGCAACGGCGCGTGACGAGCGCGGGCCGGAATTTGTGATCGATTCCTCCGCCGACCTCGCGCAGCGGTAAACGACCATGAACAAATATTTCAATTTAAGCCGCCGGTCGCTCCACCCATTTCCAAAGCAAAGGCCAACGCAAAGAGGACTGCGGAGATCCGGTCACTCATTATCTGTCACCTTGGCAACCAGACCCTATCGAAACCTGCGTCCCCTCGTCGGGCCGAGCTTGATCTATCTCAAGTCCCTGAGCGGCGATTGGCGTTGGTTGGCTTGCCCGATCGGACAGCCAGGTCCGATGTTCGGGGGGCACACAGCGGGCAACGCACGCCGAATGAAGTTGTCGCGATCAGATGGATAGCCGCAATGGATTCGCTTTGTCGGAGGTGAAAATGAAGCGAGCCGTCCTCATGACGACCATTGTCGCTCTCGGGGTGATCCAGGGGACACGCGCCGAGCCCCAGGCCGCCCAGTGTTCGTCCTTCTACATCTCGGAAATCAATCTCGTATCGACGGCCGACGGCGAGGCCGGGCACGTTCAGACCTTTGTGGGGTTTGGCCCCTCCAAGGAAGAGGCAGAGAAGAGCGCCCTGGGATGGTGCTCGCATATCAGGTTCGATCTTGAGACCTGTTTGAATTCGGATCGCCTGACCGCTCGCAACTCTCCGTCAGACGGAGGTGACGCCGCACTTCATCTCAAGTACATGAAGGCAGTTGCGCGCATTACCGGCTGCAGTTAGAGCGCGTTCGCGAGCGATCGAACGCGCTTGATCTATATCAAGCAGCTCGTGGCCATCTTGCTGCAGGTAACAGACGACGTAGAGCCCAGGTCAATGTTTCGGGGGCGCACCGGAGCGACCGGCATGCCACTGGCGGCATATTTCTGGAAGGTCGGAGCAGTGTTGCTCGCACTGCTCTTTGTTGCAGATTATTGGCTGCCGAGGGCCCCGACCGTCGATCAGGCGGCTGCGGACCGGCCGGCCATACGTATCCACTCAGATCGCAAATGGCCCGAGCGTATTGTCTTCGATACCCAGTCGCCGGTGATCGTCGCCGCTGCGCCCGTGGCCGAGGCGACCGAGGTCGCAACTTCATCGGATGTGGCCGAACCGCCCGTTACCGTCAGACAGAGCCCGGCGGTGGCGAATTCTTTCGCGATGCTGCCGAAACAGGATACACGCCCGCCTGAAACCGTCGATCGCAAGCGACAACGCAAGATGTTGCATGTTGCGGCTCGACCGAGGCGAAACGTCCAGCCGCAGATGCTTCTGGCGGCACGACAAGGGCAGTTCGGCTGGTTCGGCTTCAGAACCTGGTGATCGGCGTCCGGTCGGGACCTGTATCTCGCTCAGCGTTCCATTGTTCATCGACAAGCCAAGCTTGGATGCGGGACGACGGAATGAGTTGCTTGGGGACGTGCGGATTGATCGTGCCCGCAAATACTACGAGACCTTCGTCGAGCTTTGCACGAACGAATGCCTTGGCCTCTGCTTCCGTAGCGAAGGTCCTTGTTTCCCGAGGGCTCCGCTGCTTCGGCAGCGTGCCGCGTTTACGAACCTCGAAGGTGACATACCAAGTCGGCGTCATCGCACGCACCAACTAATCGCCCTAGCCCAGTCGGTCTCTTATTTTGGTGCGGGTATCACGAAGCTGGTTGATCTGAATCAAGGTCGCGGTGACGGGCGGCAGGAAACACGGATAATGTTCGACGGAGTTAACGCACAGCCCAGCTCACCCTTGATGTACGTCAATGTCGCTCATCTCTCCGCGCACACGCTATCGTAAGCCGTAGGAATGCGGCTTTTGCTACCCTTGGAGGACCATCATGAAGGCTAAGATGCGACTTTCGATCAAGTCAGTGACGGTTACAGGAATCGCTGCCAGCGCACTTCTGGGACTTGCAGGGGCCACACTTGCTCCATCACCGGCCCGCGCGATCGTGTATTGCCAGTACGTCGACTATCCGGTGGGTTGCGTTGCCCGGGCTGGCGTTGCCCTCCGGCCACGGCCCGTTGCGCGCGCTGCAGTCCGTCATAACGTCGGCGGCAATGCCAATGGTGGCGTTAATCGCGTCGGAGTGCGTCGATAGAGGATTTGCCTGCGGGCCACCAGCCTTGGTAACCAACCTCGTGACCCGCGGTAGCATTCAACACTACTTCTCGGCCATGCAGCGTGCCTCCCTTTGCATGTCGGTTATTGGCCCATAGGCGGCCCCGGCCGAGCGTGGCGCAGTGGTCCGGTTTCGCGTGACGAGCCGACCGAGTTGGGCCCCCGATCTCAACGTCCGCCCGTGACCCTGGCTGTCGGATATCGTTTTCGAATTGAAAGAGGCGACGATTGCGCCGCCTCTCCTTGTGGTCCGCGTGCTTACTGGCAGACGTACATGATTCCGTCACCGCCCTTGATCAAGGTGCCGGGCGTGCAACCAATGCCATTGAGCTTCGCGTAGCTATCCCAACCGTCGTAGCAGGTGTAGGAAGCACGCCCAAAGACCCCCACAGCCGTGCCGTACCCGGTCGTGCCGCCGGCACCACACCAGGGGCCGCCAGCGTAGTAGGCCCGCACTGCGTACCAAGGCAGACCGGACTGATCGGGTATGTAGTGACTATAGGGATACGGGCTGACATAGAGCCGCCTCGCTTGGGCACTCTCAACTGACAGCGAAATCCCGCGCTGCTCAGACCAGTCAACGGTGAACAGTGTCGCAAAGGCGATAACCGAAGTTACAATTGCAAAATTTCTGAAAATCATCCGCTTCATCGTTTTGCTCCTATCCTGTCTCGCCCCCTTTGCTTAAGGAGGCCCGTCGGTTGATGCCGACATTGACAAAGATCAAGGGGCTTGACCTAACTCGTGACCAAATTTCAACGTGAATCACGGAGTTTATGCACGCAACCGTGCACAAAGTCAGTCGAGAGATGTTGCTGCGTCGCGCTCTTTGGTGTGTTTGCTCGGTGTTACGTCGAGGCTGAAGTGAGGCTGGCGGATCGCTTCGGGCGGCACCTGAAAGAAGGTAACAGCGCCAATGTTATCGGAAGTCGGCAAAGATTTCGAAACGACAACCAAGTGAGCGATGTCGCCTCTTGGCCGATTGTGTTGCAAAAGTCGAAAGTTGCAGGGCTCAAGCTTCTTCGCGAAAACACTAAGCAGCGAGCGATCGCTGATTCGTATGACCTCAATCGCGTTACCGAAGTCGCCTGTGAATTTTGCGTGAGGCCGTGAGGTCCCTCGCATCTTGTACGCGAAAGTCGCGCCCACGGCCCGCAGAATTTTGGTCATCGGCGAAAATCGACTTTTGCAACAATATCGGCCCTTCAGCGACCTCGGCAGACGTCCGCTTTCCCGCCGCTGTTAGGGGTTGAGCGGACATAAGGCGGCCAGCTGCTTAATGAGTACACAGCCTAGTCATCTGGAACGCAAGTTCGCCACATTAGTTGATAGCTCGAATCTCTACAGAGGAGAGAGCTCGTGGCGAATGCAGGTGAACGAGGCCGGCCGATCGCGCCGTTGGTGCTTAGTCCGCAGGAGCGGGCGTACTTGGAGAGGCAAGTTCGTCGTCATCGCGTTGCCCGATCGCTATCTGAGCGCTGCCGCGCGATCCTGCGGTGTGCGGATGGCTTGCCAAGCAAGTCCGTGGCTGCCGAACTCGGCCTCCACGAACACACCGTTGGCAAGTGGCGTCGCCGATTTTTGAAGGATCGCTGTGATGGCCTGCTTGACGAGGCCCGCCCTGGCCGCCCTCGAACCATCAACGACGATCAGGTTGCTGAGGTAATTGAGCGGACATTGCGTACAACGCCACCCGACGCGACGCACTGGTCGATCCGCTCAATGGCTGAGGAAACTGGCTTTTCCCACACCACGATCCGCCGAATGTGGATGGCGTTCGGCCTGCAGCCGCACCGCAGCCAGACATTCAAGCTGTCGAGCGACCCGCTGTTCGTCGACAAGGTCCGCGATATCGTCGGCCTTTACCTGTCCCCACCGAACCGAGCCCTTGTCCTCAGTATCGATGAGAAAAGCCAGATCCAGGCCCTGGATCGCGAGCAGCCGGTCCTGCCGATGATGCCGGGCGTACCGGAACGGCGCACGCACAGTTATGTGCGGCATGGTACGACCTCGCTGTTTGCCGCGCTCGATGTCGCCTCGGGGTTCGTCATCGGCAAATGCTATAAGCGGCACCGGGCAGTCGAGTTCTTGAAGTTTTTAAAAGGGATCGATGCTCAAGTTCCTGAAGGCCTCGATGTCCATCTCGTCATGGACAACTACGCCACCCACAAAACACCTAAGATCAAAGCGTGGCTCGCCCGTCGGCCGCACTATCATGTCCACTTCACGCCGACTTCCGCGTCATGGATCAATCAGGTCGAGCGCTGGTTCGCTGAACTCACCAGAAAACAGATCCAGCGAGGTGTTCACACCTCCGTCAGGCAGCTCGAGGCCGACATCCGTACCTTCATCGACCTGCACAACAGAAAACCGAAGCCATTCAAATGGACCAAGTCCGCAGACCAGATTTTGGCTTCCGTCAAACGCTTCTGCTATAAAGCTCAGCGGACTTTATGTGGCGAACTTTAGATTCACGTGACTAGTTCTCAAGCCAGACACTCATGCCCGGCTCAAGGTCTGTCGAATCTCCCTTGGGATCGAGGCGTAAGCGCAGCGTATTGCGGTCATGATGGCCGATGACACGCTCTGCCTGCCAGGTGGCAAAGTAAGCGTTTCGGGGCCGTCGGGGCAGCTTCTGACCCAAGGCGACATTCAACGTCTGGAGTGATTTCCAGCTTCTGTCTGATCTTCGGATGCTAGCCGGGGAAGTCGCGGAACTCCTTGACGAGATTGAACGGGATTTTCCACCCGGCGCCTCCCCCGCGCATCAGCATCTTGATGTCTTCCGCCCTGTTTTCTTTTCCGGTTTTCGGATCGGTCTCCAGCGTGTGGCCTTGGCTGTCCCAAGGTTTGCTCGCGCTCTTCGAGTAGTAGCCGAGAAAATGGCCGGATTCATGGGCAGACGTGTTAGGCCCGCGTTGCGAGCTGATGAAGGCAAGGTCCAGCCCGCGAGCAAACGAGCCATTGGCGAGGCCGCCATTGGACCAAACCTTATCGACGCAGAAAATGGTTAGATGGGCGCCCTGAACTTTGTGTTTGACGAAGATGCCCTTCAGTTTCTCGACGTCGATCACATCGGGAAAGGTCGCCAGGCTCGCATCCTTCATGCCAGTCGCATTGGCGATCTCCTGTTTGATGGCAGCCTGCGAGTCGTCGATGACCAGCCAGTCGCTTGGCACCCGCTCGAAGCGGATGTTGGCCTGCGGCCTCCATATATTGTTCATCGTCAGCAATTCGTCTTGCTCGTTGCAGGGCTTCTTGGCGTGAAACGCCGGAGCGCCGCCACTCCCCGGAACCATGACATTGCGGAACGCCACCTTGATCTTGATTTCCGGTAGCACCACGACATAGAGCTTGGCTTCGATCTTCCGGCCGGCCGAACGGGCCACCACCTCCAGGCCGGGAAAACCAATCGGCTTAATCCGGCCATTGATCTCGAAAAACCGTGCATCGCCATTGAAGGTGGCGGGAAGTGACGCCGCCCTGAGCTGCGGATCGATATCGGGTTTGGAGAAGGTTTCTCTGGCCTGCATGACGCGTCTAAGGGTATCGGCGCCATCGATCTCCTTGATCCCGAGGGCATGGGCGTTAGGATCGACTTTGAGCTTTCTTCCGGGATCGATCAGCGCCACGATGTTGGAGCCGCCGAACGGCACCACCATGCCCGGCGGGCTGCGGCGCTCATCGATGCCGGAGCGGCGGAAAACCTCTTGAAAGGCGGCCATGTCTGGTTCTCCTGTCTTAGTTCGGTCCGTCAACGCGAAATCTTGCGCGCGGAAATGAGAGCCTCCTTCGGCGGCGGGAAAACAATCTGGCCGGTCCCCGCGGCGAGATGCAGAAAATTTCGGCGGCGAAGTTTCATGGCCAGTTCCTCCGCAACAATTTGGCACGGACGGCAATAGGCGTAGCCTACCCCGCTTTCCGGAGAGCGCGGAAGGCCAATCAATGTCCGCTAATGGCCCTGTTGAGGGCGCCCGCACCTCGCCTTTGAACTTCCCCGACCGCTCACGTCACTACTAGTCATAGCCGTGGTGGGAGCCGACGCTCCCTCCAGTGCTCAGCTTTGGGCAGGCCACGCCAGCAATGGGAGAAATTGCCATGGGACGCGCGCCGCAGCCACTGCCGCAATACACGCCGCCGGGCCCGGTGGAACAGATGCCGAATATGGCGACGCAACCGCAGTGCTCGCCGCTTGCCAAGGTTCACAGCGCCGCCGTCTTTCCCTACGTGGCCAATGAAGTCGCGACGTCCCGCACCGAGGTCGGCCATCTCGGTGTGGACGTCAGTCTGGTCCCGCCGGCCGGCATCTGCCAATATCTCATCATCTGGGATTTCGGCGTCGACTGGCGGCATCTCAAGAACATCGCCAAGCGCGATCCGCTGTTGGCAGCGCAGCTCATCCGATTTGAGACCGACAAGTCGTTGCAGTTCCAGATCGTCGGATACAGCGACAGCACCGGCGGCGAACGGAACAACAGCTTCCTGCGCACGGGCCGGGCCAAGAACGTCTTTCACCTGTTCGGCCCAAGCGCCCGCTCGCGCGTCTTCTCCGTCAAGCCCGCCTCACACTACGAGTATCTGAAGGACAACACGACCGTGATGAACAGGGCCGCCAATCGCGCTGTGGTCGTCGAAATCTTCGGCGGCGGCGGCGGGACGATCTAGCCACCTTCCACAACGCGAACGGAGGGGCGGGCGGCTCCTATTGGTGCAGTACAGCGTTTCAGCGCTTGCGGAGCCTGGCCGGACCACTATTGCTCGACCACGCAAGGGAGGTAGGTCATGCCACTGACCGAAGGCGACGTCCTGGACACACTCAGTGACTCGGTCGCGCTTGGTATCGAGTTCTACGTCGACAAGATCCATATCAAGGGCGAATACTTGACGACAGTTCGCGATCACATTCGCGCCGGCAATATATTGGTGAAGGGCGGCACTCAGGATCTCGCCTTCTACGATCAGGTTACGGATGTTCTGTTGACGCAGAAGAAGTCGCCGCCCGCAAATGATAGCGATCGGGCGCTGCTCCTGCATGAGTGCGTCCACGCCATGATCGACGTCTATGATCCTGACGGCGCTGTTACGCGCCACATGGGCGAACTGGCGGCCTACCTCACTCAAACCACATATAGCGTTCGCAAGAATCCGTCGTCTAACCGCAACGGCACCGCCCCCTGGGACAAATTCTGGGGCGACCTCTACGCCACGGTGCGCGCCAATAAGCTCGACACCAGCGCGGGCAACGGCGTCCGGATCCCGTCGGCGACGCTCGAAAATCTGCGCCGGCAACTCGCAGCGCTGCCTTTTGTGAACTATGGAGATTTCACAAAAGAAGCGACGGGCGTATCGGATGGGCTGACCCGCAGGAACCTATTTCTGTCGAGCGATGAACCCGTGTCGATGCGTTCATCGAGCGTTTCCCACGAAACTTATGTTGATCCGAGCGATGACTATTTGATGCGCACCCTGATGGAGGCCTACGCGAGCGCCGATGTTAGAGGCTATGGCAGCCGCCTGCGCCGGCTACGTCGTGATTTTCTCTATTGCTCGCTGTCTCGCGCCCATGAGCTCCGGAAGAGGTTTTCGGTGCGGAAGCGTGGAGACCGGCTCTCCGAACTGTTTCACGATCGCCTGTCGCATGGCGGCCGCGCAATTCTTCTCCGTGTGCTTGCGCTGCGAAGCTGACCAGCACGCAAGTCGGAAAAATACTTTTGAGAGGAAGAATGCGCGACCGCACCGCGTCGAATGCTCGGCGTGTCGGTGCTTCAGTTAAGTAGACTCCCGACCACTCCCCTGCAGCGGGTTCTAGTCCAGGTGCCTTGCGCGCAGATCTTGAAGGTCCTTTTTCAATGCCACAAGATCCAGCCCGCGAGGAAAAGTGAGGCGTCCAGAGCGGATCACGAGCCGGACGTACGGATAGCGCTCCTCGGCAAGCATCGGAGAACTGATTTTGTATTTGTGCCAATCTTCAACGATGTGTGCCTGTTGCTCGACGTTGTATGAGTCCCAGGAATCGCCCGGCGTGTACTCGTAGCCGGAACCGATTGTCTGCGCCCAGAACGAGCGCGCCATCGTCCAGTTTGAATCGTTGAACGCCTGCCACACATGGGTCATTTCGTGCACGAAGAGGTCGCAAATGCGACCGAAGTCGTCGCACAAGAGACCGAAGGTGGGGCTAGGCGATGCCAGGTTACTGAACGCGACACTGCCAAGATTGATGGCATACCGCATGCTCGGCACCATGGGATTGCCTCCCCTGAAGAACGGTCCATCGTTCGTCCACGGTCTTCCGCCTGCTCCCAGGCCATTGGTAATCGCAATTGTCTCCCACGGCGGCAGCGTCGGGCCAAAAACGTTGCGCGCGAAATCCCGTTCGCTCACGTCCAGCACGCGCGCGAAGTTGGGTCGGCTTCCTTCACATTCCGGCGGGGTCGGAGCCGCTGGGGTGGGCGCAACCGGTGGAGTGGGCGCAATCGGCGGGGGAGGCGGCGTACCTGGCGGCAGATAGATGAATCCCCCTCGCCATCCACCTCTCCCGCCCGTCGTACCGGAGGAAAACGCAAAATTTTGGCGATCGGGCGACATCGCGCGGCAGCCGACATACTCGGCCAGGTACCAGTTCACCTGGCGTGTGGCTTGTTGGAAATCGCGCTGCTTGACGAGCTTGACGCCCGGAAAATTGAACTCGATGAGGTCCCAGGGGGCGATGCCGATCCGCTTGGCAAGGGATATCCAGGTCTCGCCTGCCGTCACCGCATGCCGGATTCCCGCGGGCGGTACATAGCTTTCGACGACGGGCTTCAACGGCCTTTCCTGGTTCGGCAATGTAAGACCTCCCCCGCCGATTCCTGCGGAACTACGCGTTCTCGCCACCAATACTTATTGGTCGCCGCTACCTCGAGGCGGTTCGATGGTTCCATTCATTCGGGCCACCAACTGGCAGTGGCAAATCGAAGAGCCTCATTCGTAGATTGGAGGCGTAGACACGAAGCAATGTCGAACGAGCGATATCCGCTTTAGCGCCGGCCTTTTGGCTTCGAGCCGAGCAGATCATGCGTGCCGCTGATGCTCACGGTTCCGGAGCACTCGAAACCGCCGAAAAGTCCGCAGGAGCCCGTGACCGTAACGCGCAAGTCTTTGCGCTGGTACATGTCGACCGAAATGCCCACGCGCGAAAAGTCGTTCGCGCTGTTCGGCAGGATCAGATCGATGTGCTCCGCGGCCCATTGCGGTATATGCTTGTTGCTCTTCCAGAACAGCTCATTGCCGGCGTGATGCACGAAGTTCGGTCCGACCGTAAGGGCGCCGTCCACGCCTTCGAATACGAAGCCTGTTTCGTCGATGTGCACGTTCACCCGATCAGGTGCTACGGCGAAATGCAACGAGGTGATGTCCTGGGGCTGCGGGTCCTTGCCGAATTGCGAGCTGTAGGCGTCGCTCCATTGTCCGCGGTCGCGCCCGAGCCCGAAGCCATGGCGGCCCGGGAGATCCCGCGTTGAGAGCGGCCTGTCCGACAGCTTTGGGCGCCAGATCTCCCGGAACCCCTTGCCGATCGTTGCCGCCATCGACAGATCGAGGGCCCAATGCGACGCTTTCTCCGGGCTTTGCCCTTCGGCGAAGGCGTCGAATCCGTCCGTCGTCTTGGCAATGCGCAGCTTCTTGATCAGCTCTTCCCAGTCCTTGGGCAGGAAGGTGACGCCGTCGAGCGTGGTCGTCGCGGCAGCGACACCATACTTCTCGAGCTGGTGCCGGATGTAGGGCTTCTCGTCATAAAGGCGCACATCCGGGTTGGGGCCGGCAAAATAATTCTTCAAATCGATCTGCGGCCGCAGCATGGTCAGTCGTGCCGCGATCTTCCGGTAAGTGTCGGTCGTCGTCGGATCGGTCGTCGTCATGGGGCGCACTCCGAGGCAATCCTCGCCCCAAATTGGTCTCGCCCGGACGGGTTCGGGTTCAATGCCGGCTCGTTCGACCAAGCTGCCGCCCGGCCCAGGTTATTCGAATTCCTATCGCGCCGGTGCAATGACTGTTTGAACCTGCTGATCGGAAACGGCGACCACCAACCGTGGGGTAGTGCGAACAACGAGGACGATCAAATGTCACTGCGGAGCAGGGTATTGGACGTACTCCATGGCCCGGCGGTCGCACGCATGCGCTTCCGGTTTCCGATCCGCGGCAGCCATGTGACGATTGCGCCGCAAACGTTCCATCACGTCGCCCGCGCGATCCGGTTGGGGCAGGTCACCGTCAGACCTCCGACGGATCTCGCGGCAGGCGTTGCTGCACAATACAACGATGTCGCGAGAACCAGGGCGGACGGCACGGCGGTTGCGGCAAACACGCTGGAGGTCGTGTCGGCAGCGGGGCGGATGGACGAGGCCTATATCGTCCACGAGAGCCTGCATGCGGCATACGATCTGTTGCGTACAGGCCTTGATGCCAATGCCGAAGAGGCGTCTGCCTACGTCTGCACGGCGCTCTATTGCCGCATGACAGGCCTGCCCCGCCCTCGCTGGGCCAACGGGCCGATCTACGCCAATGCCGCAGAGGTCGCCCGAACGCTGCTGTCCCAGTATCAGAAGGGCGATCCCGGGATTCCCTGGGTCGGCGAGCATGAATGGAAGATGCTGCGCGCAGGTGTTGGCCTTGATCCGGTCTATGCCAGCGGACCCGGCGGTATTCTCACGGGATGGCTCCTCGGCCAGCAATATACCCACGACGGCTAGAGTGCCGGGCCGCATCCGCTGCAGGAAATGGCACGAGCTTCCAACTCCTGCCGTTCATCGCCAACGGAGCCGACGCACTTGAGCGCATCACGCGACCAGCAGGCCCAGCTTGCCGACCATCGCAAGCGAGCGCTGAACGCTTTCTCGCGTTGACAGCAATAACGGCTCGGCAGGCTGCCCGGCATTATCCTTCTGGTCTATCCGGATGGTCGGGCCGAATTTTTCCGTCATTTCGGCCGTGATCTGGTCGATGGTCCGCGCTCCGTCGAGCAATTGCAGGAAATCCCTGGTCCGGTCGTCCTCCAACTGCACCGTTTGGTGGAGGAGGTTGGTGACGAGCGGACCTGTTTGCGCTTGTCTTCGCGCGAGCAGGCTCGCCTGCGGATGCTCGGTAGCTTCCTTCAACAAAAAGGGACGCGACAGCAGGAACGAAACCTCGCCGCTGCAAGCCAGGATGAACATCGCCTCCGTCAACACCTTTTGGTCATCATCCGCCCGCCGGTCGCCCAGCAGCGCGCGGGCCCCATCGAGCAGCTCGTCGAATGATAATGCTCGCGGCCAGGCCCGGCCCAGACATAGATGCGCGGCCTTCAAGAGCGGATTGGTTACCGTGACCCTGCTGCCGTCCTGGTTCTCGAATTCCATCGCGGAATCGTCGGTCACGCAGGCGTCGGGGTCGACCGGGTTGGTCGTGCTCAGCAAATGGAACCGGGTGACGAAATCGAGGTCGACCTGGCGGGACAGCGAAATGCTGTCGTGGCAGAGCAAGGTGCGCCGAAAGCCGTTGCCGTCGATGAAGTCCTGATATTGATCGCGCGCCATGAACTCGCTTTCCGGGAAGCGCTGCAGCGTCGCGCGAACCTCCTCGGAATAGCCGGCAAGATAGCGTCGTGAAAAATCAGCATCGCCCAGATATTGCAGGCCATGGCGGCTTGCGTCCTCGGCGACCTCATGCAGCAAGAACGCCTCGGCACCATCATCGAGATCGTCGTGAAACAGAAGCTCGTCGGGGGACTTGAGGACGCGGTTGTACTGGTCGCGCATAACTGCGCCGTGCACCGAGTTGGCCTTCGAGCCGTCGCTCAGGAACTTCAGGATCGCGCGGGCCTGTCCGACCTTCTCCTTCATGCCGGTGAGACGGCGGGTGTGATACCGCATCATGTCGCGGACCATGTCGCGAAGATGCGAGAACGGGTGCGCATTGTAGCTGACGTAGCAGACCCCGCGGGGAGCCAGGTTCTGCTTGAAGATCATCATCATCTTCTCGCGCACCGCCGGCGGCACCCAGGAATACACGCCGTGTGCGATGATGTAGTCGAACTCCCCGAAGCCTGCGTCGACATTCATGATGTCGCAATGGAGAAGCTTGATGTTGCTCAGGCCCAATGTGGCGATGTTTCGCTGGCCGCGCTCGATCGTCACGCCGCTCAGGTCGACACCGACGAATTCGCTGATTGGATATTGAAAGGCCATCGGCAACAGGTTGCCGCCAACGCCGCAGCCAAGCTCCAGCACCCGGCAACGCTCGACCGGCGCTGACTGTATGCCGTAAACGGCAGCAATGGTAGCAAGATGGTTCGGATGAGTGAGCCCGTAGACGTGGCCGGGGTAGTAGACCTCGTCGTATGGCGTGGGACCGGCGTTCGGGTGGCGATGCTCGGTTTGAATGTTCATCGTCCTCAGTTCCACGAATATGCGAACTTGTCGTTCTCGATCGAGACCCGCGCTTGCTTGATTTCTTCCTTGGCAAGCGACTTGCTAAGGAACTCGCGCGACAGCTCCGGGAGCAGGGTGTTGGTGATGATGTTGTCAATCATTCGCCCGCCGGAATCCGGGTCGTTGCAACGTGACACAATGTGCTCCACGACCGCGTCATCGTAGTCGAAGGACGCGTTATGATTGTCGCGGAGGCGTCGTCCGATCCGGTCGAGCTGTAACCGAACGATCCCGGCGAGCATCTCGTCGGATAGCGGGAAGTACGGTATCGAGACGATGCGTCCGAGCAGCGCTGCGGGAAACACCTTCAGCAGTTCCGGCCTCAGCATCTTGGCGAGCTCTTCCGGCTCGTTGCGATACTTTGGATCGCGCGAGAGGCCCATGATCAGATCGGTGCCGACGTTGGTGGTAAGGATGATCAAGGTGTTCTTGAAGTCGATCCGCCGCCCGTTGCCGTCCTCCATGGTTCCCTTGTCAAACACCTGGAAGAAGATCTCGTGGACGTCGGGATGAGCTTTCTCCACCTCGTCGAGCAGGATGACACTGTAGGGCTTGCGCCGGACAGCCTCGGTGAGGCGTCCACCTTCGCCATAGCCGACATAGCCGGGAGGTGCACCCTTCAAGGTCGAGACGGTGTGCGCTTCCTGGAACTCCGACATGTTGATCGTGATCATGTTCTGCTCACCGCCGTAAAGGGTCTCGGCAAGCGCCAGGGCGGTTTCAGTCTTGCCCACGCCGGATGGACCAGCCAGCATGAACACGCCGATCGGCTTGGAAGGGTTGTCAAGCTTGGCGCGGCTGGTCTCGATTCGCTTGGCGATCATCGTCAGCCCATGAGACTGGCCGACGACGCGGCGGTTGAGGATCTCCGGTAGCTTCAGCACGGTTTCGATCTCGTCGCGCATCATCCGGCCGACCGGGATGCCGGTCCAGTCAGAGACAACGGACGCCACCGATTGCTGGTCTACATGGGCATAGACCATCCGCTTCTCCGGATGGATGCTCTCAAGTGTGTCGAACTTGCCGCGCAACTCCGCGCGCCTGGCAGCCGGATCTTCGCCTTCTTTGGGCTGGGACAGAATCTCCCGGATGCTCCGGATGTCCTTGACGAGTTCCTGCTCTGCGGCCCAATCGGCTTCAAGGTTCGTCAGCTTGTCCTTCAGTGCCGCAATGTCGTTGTCGATCGCCGTGATGCGGTCGCTGTCCTTAAGCCCAAGATCGCTGTCGCTGACGAGTGCCGATTTCTCGGCTTCACGAGCGGTAATCGCAACGCGTGCATCCTCGATCAGGGCTGGCGTCGCGCTCTGGCTGATGGCCACGCGCGCCGAGGCGGTATCAAGCAGGCTGACCGCCTTGTCCGGCAACTGCCGTGAAGGAATGTAGCGGTGGGACAGGTTGACCGCTGCGACGATCGCAGCATCGGAGATGCGAACGCCGTGGTGCTTTTCCATCGGACCGAGAAGTCCGCGCAGCATGATGCAGCAGGTCTCCACTTCCGGTTCATCGATCTGGATCGGCTGGAAGCGTCGCGTGAGCGCGGGGTCTTTCTCGATATACTGGCGATATTCTGCCCATGTGGTGGCGGCGATCGTGCGCAGCGTGCCACGGGCGAGAGGAGGTTTCAGGAGATTGGCCGCATCACCGGTGCCGGCCGCGCCGCCGGCGCCGATCAATGTATGGGCTTCATCGATGAACAGTATGATCGGGGTGGGTGAGCTCTGGACCTCGTCGATCACCGAGCGCAAGCGCTGCTCAAACTCACCCTTCATGGAAGCACCGGCCTGCATCAGGCCGATGTCGAGCGCACAAAGCCTTACACCGCGGAGCGGTGGCGGCACGTCGCCGGCGGCGATTCGCTGGGCGAATCCCTCGACAACTGCGGTCTTGCCGACGCCAGCCTCGCCGGTAAGAATTGGATTGTTCTGCCGCCGTCGCATCAGCACGTCGATCAGTTGGCGGATTTCTTCGTCCCGGCCAAGGATCGGATCCATCTCACCTGATTTGGCCTTGGCGGTGAGATCCTGGGAGAACCGGTCGAGCGGCGTCGTCCCCTTGGGACCCGCTTGGGCCGCGCCTTCCGTGCCTGCGCCGACCAGGCCCGAACCGTCCATCGGCCGCATGGTTTCCTCGTCGGAGCCGGCCCAGACATTGCGGCGCTCCGCGGCGAGTGCGTCGACGTTGACCTTGGCGAATTCCTGCGAGAGGTTGTTCAGCGTGCGACGAATATCATTCGATTTCAGGCCCGCCACGAGCAGATGACCGGTGCGGATCTGGGTCTCGCCAAAGAAGAGCGTGGCATAATGCCAGCCCCGATCGAGCAGATCGATGACCGGATTGGCGACGCCCGGCATGTCGGTTTCGTTCTTACGAAAGCCATTGATCACGCCGGCAAGGTCCGACAACAAGCGTGCCCGGTCGAGCTTGTAATGATCGACCGAGAGGCTGAGATCGTTGCGTTCCTGCTGCAGGATATGAAACAGCCAGTGCGCTAGCTCGACGTTGCGATTGCCGGCGCTCTTTGCGTGGCGCAGGGCCTGTATGAAGGCATCATAGCCGGCCCGGTTCAGCTTGCCCGTTACAGCCTCAATGCTGATGTCGGTCACGGCGGATCCTCCTGCTTAATCCATCCGCGGATGCCTGGCATCAAGCGGAAATTTCATCGAATCCCATAGCTTTAGGCAATCGGCGCTACGGATAGGTTCAAATCGCCGAGGCATCGGCTGCGGCGGCCCGACGGGCGCTCAAGCGCTCGCTGAGCTGAAAGCGGGCATCGCGGCGATATTCTTCCGTGGAAGTCCAGTTCGGCGAGACCCAGGTGGTCCATCCAAGTCGTCCGCTCTGTCCGAGCCTGACCGGGACGACCTCTCCCGCTGGAATGGCGAGCTCCACCTCCCATTCCAATTCGTCGCCGATATAGAAGAACACGGCGTCCGCCAGAGGCTCCGACAAGTTGCGCGCTTCGGTCGGCAAGAACTGTTCGTACTGGGTAAAATTCTTGACAAAGACCCGCACCCTGATCTTGTCCTCGACGCTGAACACGCGTGAGCCCAGAAGAGCGTCCCGGCCGAGCCTGGCATGGGTTCCGCCGAGCCGGCTGCAATGACTTGGGTCGAATGACAGCCAGGTGCCGACAAATTCGTCGATCTCGACCTTGACGTCGAACAGCCCCTGCAGGAACCGCGTCAACCGTGACGCACACTTCGCTCTGGGGGAGATCAGTCCGGCAAAGCTGAGCTTCGCCATGTCCGGTACGGTGTCTCGATCAGCGAAAACGTCGGAGCCGAGGCCGGCGAAGGAGCCGACATAGGCGATGAAGCGATCATCCGCCGGACGGTCGTGCTGAGCGATCGGCCGCGCATCGGCCCAGGCGCGAAAGAAGAGTTGCAGAAAGCGTCCGTTGAGCAGATCGAGAAAGCGCGGGAAGGCGTCATCCCGCATCAGCCACCAACTGAGGCTCTCGTCGGTGGTGGCAAGCGGCAGCGCGCCCTGCGGCCCCAGGAGACCGAGAAATTTGACGAGTATCCTGAGCCGGCCACCCACGTCGTCGACGGCCGCAAGGTTGGAGGCGGGGAACTCCAGATAAGGCACTTGGCCGAGGTCGATATACTCCTCGCGGCGTGCAGCGCTGTCACCGATCCGCGGTCGATCCGAGTTGGCGCGCTCGAGCTGGCGCAACGCATTAAAGAAATCGAACCGCCAGGGCTCCGCCTTCATCTGGTCGATCAGCGTCATAGAGGTCTCCGCGTGCCCATGCGCGGCGGCCAACGCATGATCTCGCCGCGCTCCGGCGTCGAGACGACCGTCTGTGTGAAGGTATTGAAGCCCGAATAGTCGGCGAAGAAGCGCTCCAGCACGGCTCCGAGCAAGAACACGCCGCTGCCCTCGAATGCCTTCTCGTCGAGCGTGATGGTAATCTCCAGGCCGCGCGCTGCGCCGCTGCCGGTGCGCTCGCGCACCCGCCGTACGACCGGCCGGCTTTCTATGCTGCGCACGCCGCGGATCTTGCGTTCCGTGGCGTCGTCGAACTGATCGGCGAACAAGGACAGCATTTCGCGCAGGGCTCCGGCGTTCTTGCCGCCACCGCGCTCGACGAGGCCAAGATAGTTCAGGCTCAGCATGTTGATCAGCCGCCAGCTGACGATTCCGCTGTTCGCGATCTCGCTGCGGCTGCGCAATTGGGCCACGATCGGTTCGCGTGGTCGGGTGGGACCGGCGACGCACATCAGATCAAGGGAAGTATCGTCCAACAGGCGGAAGTCGGCGCCGCCCTGGCCGACCGGCAAGTGTTCGGTGAGATGCCGGTTGGAGCACAGCGCCCGGACGCTGAGTTCGGCGACCGCACCTTCGCCGCTAAGTTCACCGGGCTCCAGCAGAGACAGGAACATGTCCGTCCCGGTGTAGTCCGATGATGCGCCGTACGTCTTTTCTCCCACTGTGCGGCGCCGGGGCAACCGTCGAACGGTGAAATAAAGCCCCTCGACCGATCCGCTGGTCCGGTCGACGGCGGCCGAATACAGCGGGCGCACCGGCCGCTTGTCCTTGTCGGCCGGAAAGTGCGCGTAGACTTCGAGTACCTGGTGCGGTTCGTATTCCAGATAGCGGCTGCGATCGGGCACCACATGGTACTCGTGCGTATTCGACTTGACGGGGATGCGATCGCTCGTCTTCTCGAACAGGTTGATTGCCGGCGCGCTATAGAGCCTGAAGGTATCGGGCCGCACCGCGGCGGCAAGCCGTGAATTGTGTTCATCGAAAGCGAAGACGATATCGATCGATTTGCTGCGCAGCCGTGGCATCACGCTGCGAAGTCCCGTCAGGTTGAAGCCGAGGAACTTGCGTGGAAACATGAAATATTCCCGCAGCAGCTCCGAGCCGCGAAAGACCCGGTTGTCGTTGGGAAACAGCGACTCGTCCTCGTCGAAACCAATCTGCTGCACGCAGTCATGGGGCGCACGAGTCACCACCGGATCGCCGAAATCATCGAGATGCCGGAAGTAGACGCCCTTGCAGTTCGAGATCAATTGCTCGTAAAGCGCAATGGCGTCGGATTCCGCGCCTGAAAGGTAGATCGGAAGTTCGCTCGTGCGGCAGCCTGCAAACCAGGTTTCCGGCTTGGCCCTGGCCTCCGCGTCCGGCAGCTCCTCATCGAGCCGGGCCGCGGTACGGTGGGTCAACGACAGCCTGAGCCCGGCGATGACGTCGCCGCCGACGGGAATCCCGAGCGCCTGCAGCGCGCCTGCCGTCGAGAAGTATTCGGCGCCGGTGACGTCGAATGGCCAAAGAGCGATATCGCGGCAAAGTCGAAATCGGCAGGAGAGACTTCGTTCTCTCTCGCGATAGGTGGCGTCGAAATAGGCGCCGCGCGCGATCTTCTTGCCATCGCGTAGCGCTGGGTCGGCATAGGGGGGGCGTGCCGTGACCAGCATGGCCGACGGAGTCGGGGCAAGGTAATTCGGAACCAGTTGCTCGAGCAGGTTTGCAGTGAATTCCGGGAATTCGTGCTTGAGCTTGAGCTGAACGCGAGCGGCGAGAAATGCGGCACCTTCCAGCAATCCCGTGATCATGGGATCAGAGCGATCCCGGATCAGCCCACCGAGGCGTTCTGCGATGCCGGGATACTCTTCGGCGAAATCCCCGGCCTGCTCGTAGAGCAGTGACAGTTCACGATTGTAAAAATCCAGGAATTCGCGGTTCATGCTAAAGTCGGTTGATCTGGATATCGCCGCTGTCGAGGTCGACGTCGGCGACGAACTCCACGGGGACGTTGAGCGGCTCGGCCTTCAGGTCGGCGTGAACGATGAAGCGCAGCTTGAGTTGCTCGGGGCCGACCGAGCCGTCGCGTCGGACCCGGATGGTGTTGCGATCGAGCCTCGGTTCATAAGTCGTGAGCGTCTCGCGCAACGCGTCGGTGAGCTCGTCGTCGGCGACCTCGTCGATCGAACGGTGGGCAATATCAGGGAAGCCAAAGTTCAGGATTGAGGTTCGGACGCAATCGTGGCCGTTCAGATCCAGGGTCGATTCCAGGGCAATGGTATTGAGGAGCGTTTCGAGGTCATGGGAGACCTCGCGCCGGAGCAACGTTTCCGAGATTGGAAATCGGCCCGCGCTCCGCCGCCCTGCAATGACCCGCTCGCCAGACTCATCGCGTAGATTGAGCTTCTTGCGTGCGTCGCGCGCTTCATGGGCTGAGCGAAATGCCAGCATCAGTGGGGGAGAGAGCCGATCCTTCTTTCGTGCAATGGTCATTCACGGTCCCCATGACGCCCAACTCGCATGCAATCCCGGGGGGCGCGCGTTGGTGTCCGACTTGGCGTCGCCCAGCAGGCTTTCGGGCCCGCAACCGGGCCGGACGAGAGGTGCGATCAAAATCGCACCGCTTGGCGCCGGTTCGCCAATCGCAACCGGCGCCAGGCGAGGGGCCGACAATCAGGCCCATTCCTTGTTGGCAGGAACATCCCAGCCAAACGTCGGCGAAGCTCCGGCGCCACCCTTCTCCGTCTGGGTCTTGTAGATCATCTTGACCTTCGCGAAGTTCAGACTCACGTTTTCGGTAAGGCGATCTTCGCCGTGCGATCCGCCTGTCGATACGCTCGTCACGAGAACCTGCTTCATCTCGATCTTGAGATATTCCAGCGGGTTTTCGCCGGCCTTGCGGACCGTCAGGATCGCGCTGTCGATATGCTTGCCGTTTGCGCAGACCTTGAAAAGTTCCGGCGTGGCCTTGTCAACGAAGTGCGTGAAGTGAAGATCCTGCACGCTGACCTTGCCGGCGCCGCCGCCCGATCCGCTGTGGAAGGTACCGGTCTGGCTCTCGCCAAACGACCAACTCAAAATATCGATTTCGTCTTTGTGCTTGTCGTCCAGCGACTCGCCCTTGATCGGATCGAGTTTCAGGAAGATGTCGACAGCCATAGCATGGTCCTCTCAAATTTCTGTGTGTACGGTTGCGATGCTGCAGCGTCAGGAGCTGGGACCTGGCAGGCGTGAAACCAGACTGAGGCCGACATCCATCGCTTCCAATTGAAAGTGCGGACGAAGAAAGAAGCGCGCGTTGTAATATCCCGGGTTCTCCTCGTTTGCTATGACCTCTACCTTCGCAGCGGCCAGCGGCTTGCGCGCTTTCTGAGCTTCTGACGATAGGGCTGGGTTGGCATCAACGTACTCGTTGATCCAGGTTTGCAGCCAGACCGTCAGCTCATCCTTCTCCTTCATGGATCCGATCTTGTCGCGAACCATGCACTTCAGATAGTGCGCAAAGCGAGACACTGCGAACATGTAGGGCAGACGTGACGACAGGTTGTCGGACGCGGTTGCATCCACGCCCTTCTCGCCGAAATACTTCTTCGGCTTGTAAAGCGACTGGGCGCCGATGAAGGCGGCCTTGTCGGTGTTCTTGCGATGGATCAGCGGGATGAGACCCGCCTTTGCAAGTTCGTGCTCGCGGCGATCGCTGATGGCGATCTCGGTCGGGCATTTCAGATCGACGCCACCGTCGTCGGTCGGGAATGTGTGCGTCGGCAGATTGATGACCTCTCCGCCGGATTGCACACCGCGGATGCGCGTGCACCAGCCGAACTCCTTGAAGGCGCGGTTGATGTTGACCGCCATCGCATAGGCCGCGTTGATCCAGCCGTATTTGTCGCCGGTGTGCCCGTCTGTCTCCTCCTCGAAGGCGAACTCTTCCACAGGCTCCGATTTCGCGCCGTAGGGGAGGCGACCCAGCGCGCGCGGCATGCACAGGCCGAGATAACGCGAGTCGTCCTGGTCGCGCAGTCCCTTCCATGCGGCATATTCCGGCGTGTCGAACACCTTGCCGATATCGCGAGGGTTGGACAATTCGGTCCACGAGTCCATTCCCATCAGCGTCGGCTCGGCGCCGCTGAAGAAGGGGGCGTGTGCGGCGCCGGCGATCTTGCTGAGATCGCGCAGCAACTGCACGTCGGTGGGGAGGTGGCTGAAATAGTAGTCGCCGATAAGGCAGCCGAACGGCTCGCCGCCCAACTGGCCGAACTCGTATTCGTAGATCTGCTTGAACAATGGGCTCTGGTCCCAGCGCGCATCGGGGTAAAGCCGCAGATTACGATACAGCTCGGTCTTCGAGACGTTCATGACCCGGATCTTGAGGTTGGCGTCGGTCTCCGAGTTGAAGACGAGGTAGTGGAGGCCCCGCCAAGTACTTTCGATCGCCTGGAATTCGGGTGCGTGAATGATCTCGTTCATCTGCGCGGTCAGCTTCTGGTCGATCCGCGCGATCATCTCCTCGATCGTGTCGAGCACGTCCGACTTGATGACGCTCGAGTCTTTCAATGCCTCTTGAACGAGCGTGGATACCGCGTTGTCGACCTCGGTCGCTGCGCGTTCGGTGCGCGGTTTGAAGCTTTGCTTCAGCAGAGTGGCAAACTCGTCAGCTTCGACGGTCTTGACCTGGGTGGTGCTCTCTTTGTGAACAGCTTCTTTTGCCATGGTCCCCGTTCCTTCCTTAGCTCTCGGTGCCAGGTTCGGTCGACTGGCTGATCGCGCGTTCCCGAAGCGCTGCCATCAGTTGAGGATCGGCCAGAAGTTTTTTCAGCTGATCCTCGGCGGCTACCTTGCCATCCATGTAGCGCAGCAGGTTGGCAAGTTGTTCGCGCGCCTCGAGCAGCTTGGCTGTAGCCGGCACCTGGCGGGCGACGGCCACGGGAGTGAAGTCGGCCATCTTGTTGAAGCGCAGATTGACCGAAAGTTTTTCGTCTGATCCGTCGCTGAGACGATTGGCGACGCGCGCCGTCACGCCGGGCTGGATTGCCGCCATGCGGCTGTCGAAATTGTCCATATCGAACTCGAGGAATTTGCGCTCCTCGACCTTCGTCTTCTCGACGCCGGGGTTATTGCCGGAAAGGTCGGAGAGGACGCCCATGACGAACGGCAGTTCGATCAGCCGCTCGGCGTCGTAAGGATCTTCGTATGTGATGTGCACGCGTGGTGCGCGATTTCGACGAATGAATTTTTGACCGCTATCTGTAGCCATGGTTCCCTCACTACGAAATCGCTTTAGACGTCGAATTTGCGCGACGCAGATCGGCTAGGGGACTTCAAGTTGCTGCGGTCGGCAAACATCCTTGTGTCCATTTAGTGCCCTCGAGCGAAAGCTGGGTTCAATGCGATCTGTCGATTGTTTTAAGCGCTCCCTCAGGAAGAACATCATTCAAAAGGCTGAGAAAGTCTCGTTGCGCGAGGTCGCGCGCGCGATCTGCCAAAAAGGGGATGGGGCTGGACGGCTCTGCGGTTCGGAAAAACGACGCCACCTTCGCCAGCAGGCCCAAGGCTTGCGTTCTGCTTTCCACTGAAAATACAATGTCTTGGGTGTTGTTCTCGGCCGTCGATGAGAATGACGTGGCGAGTTCCGCCATCCGTTCGATCGGCAGGTCGAAGACCTTGTCGCGTCCGATGTTGATCGCAGCGCTCCCCACGTGCGCAGGCACCAGCATCCGCATGACTTCAATAAATGACTTGCCGACCATCTCCTGCGCTTGACGCACCAGCAACAGTGCCGGGTTGGACGGTTCCATTCGGGCAAAATAGTCTGCCACTGCTGCAAGCGCTGCAGATGCCTGTGCGGATGAAGTCACCACACCGGTCGTGTCTGACGGCGCCTGTGCATCGACAGGACCGACATCTTCCGCGGTTGCGGCGATCGCGGCCGGATCGCGCGACGCGACAAGACCCGCAAGCCAGGCAGCCATGCCGTTAACCAAGCCAGAGAGCCTGTCGAGGCTGATCGGTTGCCCCGCGTTCAACTTCTCGTGCCAGGTCTGCTTGATGGCCGCGATTTCAGCAGCGACCGCAGAGCACCGCCCGCTGGCTGCCTTGAGAGTGTCGAGATCTGTCTCGCTGACGATGCGCTCGATGGCCGCCAGATCAGGCCCGTCGGCGTCGGCGTCGCCGGCGGGAATTTCGCCGTGAGCGATCTGATAGGCACGGTAGTTGAGGTTGCCGTGTCTGCGGTTCTCGATCAGGGGAAGGAACTGGAGCGGGTTGATCACGGTCGGGAACACGTCGATTGCCTCGACTGTGACGGCGCGAAGTGCGTAGTCGCCGTCCTCGCCCTTCGGATGCACCGCTTCCCACTGCTCGCGCAGCAGCAGGTTGGTCGCCTTCAGGCAGCAGAGAAAGCCGTCGAGATCGCGGTTGAGGATTGAAAATTTGGCCAGCAGCAGGTTCAGACGCAGATCGCGGGTACGCGCCAGAATGGGCTGCGCGGCGGCAAACTGGCCGGCAAAATCGACCGCTTTTGGATCGAAGCGTCCACGCTCTCCGTTGGCATTGACGACCTCGAAGAACGACATCGGTAGCAGCGATTCCGCACCTGCGAAGAAGTTCAGATATTGGACGTCTCCGATGGCGTCGAGATCCGGTCCGCAGGGATCGTCAGCGGCAATGGGCTGCGTCAGGGAGGCGACGTCAAGCATATGCGGACCGTCCATCTGCTCGATCACGGCCCCGCTGCCGAGCCCGTGGCGACTAGGGGATCGCGCGGGGGCGCATGATCCGGAATCTATACCTATGGGTCAGATGCCTGCCGACCTTGGTTCATTCCCGAAGATCATGCCATTTTCGCGTGAACCGGCAAGCTCTTGGAGCCGACTACTTGATGGCCCGGGGTAGATCTTTGGCGGCCGTTGTGGAACGTCAGGAAGCCCAGCCCTGGGGCGGGCTTGCCGGCACAGCCGGCGGCACGCAGGATTTCCGTCGTTCTTGCATAACGTCTGATCAGCTTTTTTGCAGCGGGTCATTCGATCGAAGGAGGGAGTTTAAGCCCACATGGGCCAGCTTACTCAGGATACCCGCCTCTGCGAACTCAAGACGCCTCTTGGCAAGGACGTTTTGGTTTTTGCCGGATTCGAAGGCTCGGAAGGTCTCAGCGAACTGTTCGAGTATCGCATCGAGTGTCTCAGTGAGGATGCCGACCTCGACTTCGACCGCGCTATCGGCCAGCAGTGCACGCTGACCATAAAGCTGCATGAAAAGGAGCGCGAGTTCAGCGGCATTCTGACGGAGGCCCAGTGGCTCGGGGTGAAGAACGACTATTTCAGCTACCGGATCGTGCTGAGGCCCTGGTTATGGCTGTTGTCGCGAACCACCGATTGCCGGATCTTTCAGGACAAGAAGGCGCCCGACATCATCAAAGAGGTCTTCAACGAACGCGGCTTCACCGACTATGAATCCAAACTCACCGAAGAGGGTTCTTGTCCGAAGCTCGAATATTGCGTTCAGTACCGCGAGACCGACATGAACTTCGTGTGCCGGCTGATGGAGCAGCACGGCATCTACTACTTCTTCAAGCATGAGGGCGGCAAGCACACGCTGGTGTTGGCGGACTCCAAATCGTCGCACAGTCCGATCAATGGTCTTGCTACGATTCCCTACATCCCGCTGGCGGGTGCCGACCGGCGAGGCGAGCAGCACATCTATGAATGGGTATCGGAGCGGCGATTTCGTACCGGCAAGATCGAACTCAACGATTACAACTATCAGAAGCCCAACGCTCAGATGATCAGCGACGCCAAGGGCTCCGAGCATTACACTCGGTCGGAGATGGAGTTTTACGACTATCCCGGGAAGTTCAAGGAGAAATCCGACGGGGAGCGCTACGCGAAGATCCAGCTCCAGGCAGAGCAAGCGATGGATCGGCGTCGCCGCGGCAATGGCGACGCCGTCAACCTGTTCCCTGGCGGGCTGACGAAGCTCGAAAAGCACTCCAAGGACTCGCAGAACGTCGAATACCTCGTGGTGCGAGCTGTGCACTCGTTCTCGATCGAATCCTATCGCACCGGCGGTCCGAGCGACGCAGGGCAACACGTCTATTTCGGCAGCTACGAGTTCTTGCCTAGCGATCGGCCGTTTCGAGCGCTGATGATGACGCCGAAGCCAAGAATCAACGGCATCCAGACGGCCAAGGTGGTGACCAAAGACGATAATTCGAGCGAGGAAATCGACGTCGAGTCCCTGGGCGAAATCTATGTCCGCTTTTTCTGGGATCGGAAGAAGAAGCGGTCGTGCCGGTTGCGCGTGGCTCAGGTTTGGTCTGGCAAGCGCTGGGGCGGTCAGATCATCCCGCGCGTCGGACAGGAAGTCGTTATCGAATTCCTGGAGGGGGATCCGGACCGGCCCCTGGTGATCGGCACCGTGTACAACGACGAATACAAGCTGCCCTACGATCTGCCGTCGAAGAAGACGATCGGGGGATTGAAGTCGGACTCCACCAAAGGTGGCGGCGGCTTCAACGAGTGGAGCTTCGAGGACAAGAAGGGATCCGAGAAGATCACGGTGCATGCCGAGAAGGACCACGACGTAACGGTCCGCGACACCGAGACACGTACCATCGGCGAAGCTGCATTTGGCGGCGACACGCGCAACACCACGCTCAAGAACGGCAATGATAAGCTCGATATCCAGTTGGGTGGTCAGCACATCACTTTGGCCATGGACCAGTCTGTCAATGCAGGCCTCAGCATCACGCTCATGGCCAATGCGAACATCACCCTACAGGTGGGTCCTAGTCAGATCATCCTGACCCCGGCGGGCATCGTCATCAACGCGCCGACGATCGCCATGACGGCGCAGGCCGGCATGGCGCTTGCTGCCGGTGGTCCGCTGGTCGCCCACGGTACTCCAACCCTTGTTGGTTGACGGTCATGGGACAAGTTCGGTTCGGTACGGTTCAGGATCTGTTTCAGGCCTATCCCTTGGCGCGTTATGATGTCGGCAAAGCCGACGCTGACAAGCCTTCGCTGGACTTCCTTCAGGAGGCCGCCGATGCGCGGAATTGGCACCCGGCCGTGTCTTACTGTGCCTATCTGCTTCCCAGGCGCGTAGCAGTTGCCTGGGGATGTCGCTCTCTGCGACTGATGTTCGACCATTTCGACGCCAGCGATACCAGGTCGCTCAATATTGTGGAGACCTGGGTCCGGCAACCGGACGAGCAGTCCCGGAACAAGGCGCTGGCTGTCGGCAATGCCAATGATCCCGAGCAGCCGGCGACATGGCTGGCGCTGGCGGCCGGCTGGTCCGGCGGAAGCGTGGTTCCCCCGGAATTTGCGCCCGTGGAAGCTAAGCCAGATCAGGCCGCGCGGGCGGTGCGTGCAGCACTGCTGATCGGCCTCTGCCGGCTCCCCCGTGACGCCCGGGACCGGATAATGACGTCATGCCTAGAGGATGGTATTCAATTGGCACGCGGCGAACCGCGCCCTCCGCGCTAACGAGACGATGTGATGGTGCTTCGCTTTAATATCGAGAACGAACCGAACCTTCCGGATGGCGGACCTGTGTCGTTTACGGTCACCGGCAGGCGTTCAGTCGATATTGGCCGGGACCGTCACCTCGACTGGACGCTGCCGGATCCGGCGCGGACGATTTCCGGAAAGCATTGCGAGGTGCACTTTCGCGACGGTGGCTATTGGCTGCACGACGTTTCGACCAACGGCACCTTTCTCAATGGTGCCGACCAGCGCATGCGGGGGCCGCACCGCTTGCGCGACGGTGACCGACTCACGATCGGCCACTACATCATCGGAGTTTCGCTGGAGAATGAGACTGGCGGGGGCAGCCCAAACCACGAGGCGCAACTGCGCGAACCCTCGGTCCAGCAGCATGCCGACTACGGAGAGCTTTGGACAGCCGATCGTGACATTCCGCCGCCGATCGATCCGCAACTGCTGAAGAAGCCACGCGAGGCTGCGCGGCCCGTCAATCCGGGGTTCCTGGATTGGGCGGCGAGCGTCCCGGCACCTGGTGTAGACCCATTCCGACGGTCACAGCCGGCGTCTCCGTACCAACCGTCCGAGCAGGACGACGACATGAACTGGGCAGCCGGTCCAGCCAACGCGCCGAAACCGCAAGTCGAGCGCCCGCCCATCATGCCGACCCCACGCCGGCCGTCGGTATGGATTGATGATGAACCAGCCGCTGCCCAGCCGCCAGCATCGCCATCGCGCCCGGCGCAAGCGGCAGACGAGGGACCTGTCACGGCCAAGCCAGTCGGCGGTCCCGAGTTCGCGCGACTGGTGGCGCGCGCTGCAGGATTGCCGGACAATTTCTTTGCCAGCAAGTCCGATGCCGAACTCGCCGAACAGCTTGGCGTCATCTTGCGTATGACCGTGGATAATCTGATGGCGCTGCTGCAGGCGCGGACCCAAGCCAAGCAGCTGACCCGTAGCACTAGCCAAACCACCGTCCAAGCCCTCGAAAATAATCCGCTGAAGTTCTCGCCGACCTCGGAAGAAGCGATGCGCATTCTCTTTGGGCCGCCGACGCGCAGCTACCTCGACACACAGCGCGCCTTTGCGCAGGGCTTCAGTGATCTCAAGTCACATCAGTTGAAGACCTATATGGCGATGCAGCACGCTGTCCATGAACTGATTGCGGGCATAGATCCGACGCTGATGGCCCGCGAGCTCGAGCTTCAGCGTGGCGCAAGCTCCTGGCTCGGCACGAACAAGGGCAAACTCTGGGACGAGTTCTTGACGCGGTGGAAGGCGCATCTCGGCCGCGACAACAGCGCGCCGATCGAAACCTTTATGTTGCATTTCTCGAACTATTACGACCGCGGTGACAAGCCCGGTTCAAAGTAAACTATCGGCGACCACGCGGCTGCCGACAATTTCTAAGTGGATGTAGGAATGTCTTGGTACAGCAAAGTTTTCTGGTCGGAAGGTCTGTTTCTGCGGCCGCATCATCTGCAGCAGAACGACCGCTACATCGAACACTTGCTGGAAAAGCGCGTTCGCTACACGACACCATACCCGTGGGGCTTTGCCCAGCTGGAGATCGACAAGGATCTTACCGAACAGAGCAAGTTCGCGGTGCGCAATGCGTCCGGCGTCATGCCGGACGGTACGCCGTTCGATATCCCTGCGGACAGCCAAATTCCCGAAGCGATCGATGTGCCGGAGACGGCGGCAGGCCAGGTCGTCTGGCTGATGATGCCGGTCGCGGCGCCAAACACCCGCGAGGTCGACGAGGATCGCACCGACAGCGCCAGTCGTTATGTTCGTAGTTCGGAAACCTTCATTGACTCGACCTCTGCGCTACGCATCGAGGAAGAGATCGACATCGCTTATCCGCGCTTGTCGTTCGAACTGCGCAAGAGCAGCAAGCCCGGATACATGGGCCTCGGCATCGCGCGCATTCTCGAGGTGCGCGACAAGAACATCCTGTTCGACGATAAATTCGTGCCGCCGATGCTGATCTGCGCCGCGCATCCGATCATCGATGGCTGGCTCAACCGCATCATCGGCTGGGTTGAGACGAAACTCGACGAGCTGGCGCGTTACGCGGTCGATCCGTCATCCGGCGGTGGGTTGCAGAGTGTCGACTATCTGGTCCTGCAAGTGCTGAACCGTACCATTCCCGTCCTGACTCATTTCCAGCGCTCCGGCAGCGTGCACCCCGAGCGCCTGTACGAGGAATTGCTGAGATTCGCGGGCGAACTTGCGACATTTTCTACGGCGGAACGGCGGGCGCGCAACTATCCGGCTTACGATCACGACGATCTCGAGAACGTCTTCACACCCTTGGTGAGCGACATCCAGGACTTCTTGAGCGCGCGATTGGGCCGGCGGGCAATCCGCCTGGAGATCATCGAGCGCGCACAGAATGCGTTCGTGTCGCCGATCCGCGATCGCGCGCTATTCCGAAACGCGACCCTGGTGCTGGAGGTTGCCGCACGGCGGCCGCTCGTGGAGATCCAGAACGATTTCCCGCACCTGTTCAAGGTCGGGCCGAACACCAAGATGAACGAGATCGTGCACGCAAACCTGCCGGGCCTGACCTTGGCGCATTTGCCGACGCCGCCGCCGCACATCCGGGCCATCACGGATCACGTCTATTTCTATCTCGACCGCAAGTCGCCGCTGTGGCCCGAGTTCAGCACGGCGGCCTCGATCGGAATGCATTTCTCCGGCGACTGGCCGGAGCTTGAGCTGTATCTTTGGGCCATCCTGGAAGACAGGCCATGAGCGACAGGGACAAGCCGGTCAATCCTTTCGGTCGGGGCGAACGGACGATCATCCGTCCCAACCCCGGCGGGAAGTTGCCGCCGGCGCCGACCTCTCAGCCTCCGCCGGGCGAGGGCCCTGCGGCACGTCCAGGCTATTCGCCATCACCGGTACCCTCTCCCGGCGCGCCGGCGCCACCGTCATCATTTTCTCCTGTCCCGCAGGGCTCGAACTACGCCTCCGCGCCGGCCAGCCATCCCGCTGAGGAATGGATATCGACACCCGCGCCAGCCCAGGCGCAGCAGCCCATGCTACCGCCGGGACCGCCGTTGCGCGTCGACGATCTCGTCGCGCCAAATGCCAATCCAGTGATGCGCGCTGCGGGCCCGTTGCTGCAGCTGCTTGGTCGGTTGCGGGTGGCGCTCATGCGCGCGTCATTCGCGAGTTTGATGGAGCAGGTTGCAGACGCGATCAAGTTCTTCGAGAAGGACATCCGTTCCGCGGGCATATCCGAGCACCAGGCCAACACAGCGAAATACATCCTGTGTGCCACTGCCGACGATATCGTGCAGCACATCCCGACCGAGGAGCGCCACGTCTGGACGCAATATTCGATGCTGAGCCGGTTCTTCGGCGAGCGTGTCGGCGGCGTCCGTTTCTTTGAGATTCTCGACCATTTGAAGGTTGATCCACTGGTCAACTATCCGGTCCTCGAACTTCAGCACGCCTGCCTTGCGCTTGGTTTTCAGGGCATTCACCGGACGTCAGGGGGCGGACTTGCGAACCTGCAGCTGATCCAGCGTAACCTCTATGAATTGCTGCGCCGGGTCCGGCCGAAGACGATGAGCGACCTGTCGCCCAACTGGCGCGGGCAAGCGCTGGCGGGGCGCCGGCAGCGTCTGCGCGTTCCGGTCTGGCTCGTCGCGGCTGTCGTGGCCGCGCTGCTGACCGGGTCCTACTTCGTCCTGCGGACGCTCCTCGCTGGCCGGGCAGAGAATGCTGCCGAGGTGGCGCTCGCGCTCCATCCGGCCGGCCCGATCGAGCTCAAGCGCCAGATCGTTGCACCGCCGCCGCCGCCGCCACCTCCGCCGCCACCGGATCGCATCACCCAGTTGCAACGCATCCGCAACGCGCTCGCGAAGGAGAACACCGCCTGTGCCATGACGGCGGACCAGACCCCGAGCTTCATCGTGATCAGGGTCTGCGACCTGGCGTTGTTCGCGTCGGGCCAGGCGACCATCCTCGACGGCTTCAAGCCGATCGCACTCCGCGTCGCGGCAACCCTCGACAAGGAGCCGGGACGGATCCGGGTCGTTGGCCATACCGACAGTTCGCCGATCCGCACAGTCCGCTTCCCGACAAATTTCGAGTTGTCGGTCGAGCGCGCCAAGGCGGTTGCCGCGGCACTGAAGCCTGGCTTGACCGATGGTTCGCGCGTCGACGTCGAGGGCAAAGGAGCAGATGCGCCAATCGGTAGCAACACGACACCCGAGGGACGCGCCAAGAACCGGCGCGTCGAGATCTTTATCGAACGCAGCGAATAGGCAGATACCGCCGGGTCAGGTGGTTTGCGACAGGTACGGTTAGATGCTTGCCAAGGACATTCTTCGCATCGTTCTCTACGGAGTAGGGCTCAGCTCGCTCGGAGCGGTGATCTATCTCGCCGGTCCCTTCATCGCGTTCGGCGACTGGCGGCCGCTGGAGAACCATATCGTCCGGCAGATCGCTATTCTGCTGCTCACCACGGTCGTGGCAGGCATTGTTGGCCTCAATCTGTTCAAGCGGCGCAAGAGTGCCAAGGAGATTGCCGATGGCATCGCTGGTGCGGACCAGCCCGTCAGCGATGAACCGGTGCTCAAGGAGCGCATGAAGGATGCGCTCGCGACGCTGAAGACCGCCAGCGGCAACAAGTCGGGCTATCTCTACGATCTGCCGTGGTACGTCATCATCGGTCCGCCCGGAGCCGGCAAGACCACGGCGCTGGTCAATTCCGGGCTCAAATTTCCGCTCGCGCGCGGGGCGACGCCCGCAGCGATCGCGGGGGTCGGCGGTACGCGCTACTGCGATTGGTGGTTCACCGAGGAGGCGGTGCTGATCGATACCGCCGGCCGCTACACGACCCAGGACTCCAACAGCAAGGCCGACAAGGATAGCTGGCTGGCGTTCCTGGACATCCTGAAGAAAAGCCGGTCGCGCCAGCCGATCAACGGCGTCCTTGTCGCCATCAGTATCGAAGACATCCTGACGCTGCCGAAGCAGGAACTCGCACTTCACGCCGATGCCATTAGGATGCGCCTGCTCGAGTTGCATCAGAGGCTCAAGGTCAGCTTCCCGGTCTACGCGCTATTTACCAAAGCCGATCTCGTTGCCGGCTTCACCGAGTATTTCGCCTATCTCGGCGAGGCCGGCCGCCGCCAGGTCTGGGGTGCCACGTTCCAGACCGCAGACAAGACCCAGAATCTGGTGGGGCAGATCCCGGTCGAGTTCGACCGTCTGCTGGAGCGCCTGAGCGAGGAGACGCTCGACCGTCTGCAGGACGAGCCGACGCCCCAGCACCGCGTGCAATTGTTCGGCTTTCCGGCACAGATGGCGCGGCTCAAGCCCCAGATCCACGACTTCCTCAACCAGATCTTCGAGCCGACGCGCTATCACGTGAACGCGAACCTGCGCGGTTTCTACTTCACCTCGGGTACGCAGCAGGGCACGCCGATCGACCAATTGATCGGGTCGCTGGCACGTACGTTCGGCGCTGAGGAGGTCGGTTCCGGATCCTATTCGGGCACGGGCAAGAGCTTCTTCCTCGCCGATCTGATTTCCAAGGTCATCATCGGCGAGGCCGACTGGGTCTCGACCGACCGTGCCGCGGTGCGCCGCGCGCTGATCCTGAAAACCGCGGCCCTGTCATTGATCGGCCTGGTCTCGATCGGACTGATCGCAGCCTGGCTGATGAGCTACAAGCGGAACTCCGATTTGATCGAGCAAAGCCTGCAGGCGGATAGCGAGTATGCGGCCGCCGGCGCACCACTTATCAAGCAGACGCTGATTGCCGATCATGATCTCGACAAGGTGCTGCCGCTGCTCTACCGGCTGCGCAACGCCCCGGCAGGCTACGGATCGCGCGGCGAGTCGGTGCCTCTGTCGGCTCGCTACGGGCTCAGTCAGCACGCCCGGCTGCTGTCGCCCTCGAAGGCGGCCTATCATACGGCGCTTGAGCGCATGTTCCGGCCGCGCCTGCTGTATCGCCTCGAGGAGCAGCTCAATGCGCGCATCAACGAACCTGCCTTCGTCTACGAGGCGCTCAAGGTCTATCTGATGGTCGGCGGCCTGCAGTCGCCGGACCGCGAGCTGATCCGCTCCTGGATGCAACGTGACTGGGCGGACAACCTCTATCCTGGCGCCACCAACGCGGAAGGGCGGCGTCTGCTCGACGAGAACCTCGTGGCAATGTTCGACCTCGAGACCGAGCAGCAGCCGCTGGTCGAACTCGACGGCCGGTTGATCAAGCAGGCCCAGAGCTCCTTGGCGCGCCTGAGCGTGTCGCAACGTGCCTACGAGTTTCTGAAATCGGAGGCTCGCGCATCGACCGCTGGCGACTGGATCGCTAGCCGCCATGGCGGACCCGACATGGGTGTCGTGTTCGAAACCACGACGGGGCAGCCTTTGGACGCGGTGCGGGTACCTGAGTTCTTCACGTATAACGGCTTCCATCAGAAGTTCGTCGCCCGGCTGTCCGGATTGTCTGAGCGGATGAAGCGGGAGCGATGGGTTTTGGGTGATGCAGGCCAGCAGTCGGCCATCGACCAGCAGTACGACAATCTGGCCGGCGATCTGCTCAACATCTATTCCAACGATTTCGTGACGACCTGGCGAACGGCGCTCGGGAGCCTGCGCCTGAAGAAGCTGCTCGCCGACAAGCCGAAATACGAGGTGCTGCGGGCGCTTTCGGCGCCGACCTCGCCGATGCGGCAAATTCTGGAATCGGTGCGCGATGAGACGGTGCTGACCAAGGAACGGGCGAAGCCGGCGAACGCTTCGGCGCCAGCTGCCGCACCGGCGCCGGCACTCTTCACGAATGCCCAGGATGGACCGCCTGGCGCGACGATCGAGGCACAGTTCAAACCTTACCACGCGGCGCTCGAAGGCGAGAGCACCCGCCGGCCGATCGACTCGACCGTCGCGAACCTGAACGACATCGCGCAGAACCTGACGTTGATCATCGAGAATCCCCAACTGACAGCACAGGCCACGGCTGCGCTTCAGACCCAGGTCGCAGCGCTCCGCAACAATGCCTCGCGCATGCCGCCGCCATTCTCCGACATGCTGCGCGCTGCAGCCGCGGAGTTCGAAGGCAGCATCGCGGCTTCAACCGCTGGGCAAATCCTGCAAACGTTGCGCGATCAGGTCACGCCGGTCTGCCAACAGACCGTGACCAACCGCTACCCGTTTGTCCGCAGCAGCGGCCAGGAAGTCCCGCTGGCGGATTTTGCCAAATTGTTCAGTCCGAACGGCGTTATGGACAAGTTCTTCACCCAGTACCTGGCACCTTATGCCGACACGTCGCGGTCGGACTGGGCTTGGCGCAAGGAGAGCCCCGTTGGTCGGTCGTTCTCGCCCGACACGCTCAAACAATTCCAGAATGCGGCTTATATCCGGGATGCGTTCTTCCAGACGGGCGGCGGTGTGCCCGCCGTTTCTTTCGCGATCCGGCCTCCTGGGGCACCGGGGCCAGGCGTGACCGTTAAGACCGAGATCGGCGGCACCACGATTGCGAGCCCAACCATTCCCGGACCGGCCACGTCGTCCTTGTTCGGCGGTCCGCAACCGACGCCACCGCCACCACCACCGCCTCAGAGCAACTCGCCAACGACCGTCCTATGGCCGGGCCCAGCGCCGCGAACGGCAATTTCAGTTAGTAACGACACCGGCGCGCCATCCGTGCTCGAGCGCATTGGTCCCTGGTCGTTATTTCGGATGCTAGAGGCGGGCTCATTGGTTGTGAAAGCGGAAACGGCCAGCGCGACTTTCATCGTCGCGGGGCGCGAGCTCAACTATCAAATTTCGACTGGGTCGTTGCGCAACCCGCTGAATCTGTCAGTGCTGCGCGAGTTTCGTTGCCCGACCGGGATATGACCATGCGTTGCGGGCTATTCGGCAAGATCGGCGCCAAGCGCGATTTCATCGCGATCGCGACCCCGCGCAGCTTCCTGGAAGCCTGGGAGCCGTGGGTACAGGCCGCGCTGTCAGCAAGTCGCCACCAGCTTGGCCCAGGATGGCAGCAGGCCTTTCTGACCGCTCCGGTCTGGCGGTTTTGGCTCGGCGCCGCGATCTGCGGCACGACAGTGGCGGGTGCGATCATGCCCTCGCTCGACGGGGTGGGGCGATACTATCCCTTGACCCTGCATGCGGTGACCGGCGAGGCCGTCTCGCTGCCGCCGCCGAGCATTGATCCGCAGGACGAATGGTTCGGGCAAGTGGAGGCGTTCATGCTTTCGACCCTGGATCGGGCGGCAACCTTCGAGCAGATCTCCGATGCATTGGATCAGCTTGCGGTGCCACGACTGCAGGAGACCATCGCCGGCGGTCCGGCGATCACGTCGCTTGGTAGTGCGACAATGGGAAGGGCTTCGGCGGTCGACGCCTTCGCGGGGTCGTTTGCAGCACTTTGCGCCGCCAACCCACAGGTCTACGCCGCGGCCAGCTTCTGGTGGACCGCCGGAGGGGAAGGCTTTCCGCCAATGGCGCTGAGTTGCCGCGGATTACCAGATCCGTTTCACTACATCACGCTGCTGACCGGTGATCTCGGCCACGCGGCATCCGGGAATGGATGACACGCGATGGTGCATATTCCATCCTTGTTCGATGTTGGTAGCGTCACCCATGCCGGACGGGTGCGGGAGCGGAACGAGGATTCATGTTTGGTACGAACCGACGTCGGCCTTTGGGCGGTCGCCGACGGTATGGGTGGTCACGAGGCCGGCGATCTCGCCAGTCGCATTGTCGTGCAGTCGCTTGACGCGATCGGCACGCCAGAATCAGCCGCAGACCTGCTGGCGGAATGCGAGGAACGGCTGTTCAGCGCAAACCAGCAGATACTGGCGCTAAGTCATGAACGACAGGGGGCCACCGTCGGGACCACAGCGGCGGTTCTGCTCGTTCGCGATAGCTACTATGCCTGCATATGGGCGGGTGACAGCCGGGTCTACCTGATCAGTCGTGGCGCAATTAGCCAAGTGTCGCATGATCACAGCGAACTGGAGGAACTGATCGCCGAAGGTGCGCTTTCGCGCGAAGACGTGAATGATTGGCCGAGCAATGCCATTACTCGTGCCGTCGGTGTCGCCGATGATCCGGAATTTGAGGTGGTGACAGGCCCGGCCGAGCCGGAGGATATCTTCGTGATCTGCAGCGATGGCCTGACCAGGCACGTGCAGGACGACGAGATCCTGCAGCACGCGGCTACGCGACGCGCCCAGGCGGCTTGCGATGACATGCTCGCGCTGGCTCTTGATCGTGGCGGGCTCGACAACGTGACGATTGTGATCGTGCGACTGCTGACGCCACGATCTCAGGAGGCGACAAGATCTCCGCTCAATCGGGAGCCGCAACCATGACCCCGAACGATCCGTTCCGATCGTCCTATCACGGCGTGCCGCCCGGCACGCGTCTCAACGGCATTTACGAGATCGAAGCGGTGATCGGCGCGGGCGGCATGGGTGAGGTGTACAAATGCCGTGAGATCCAGACTGGATCGCCTGTTGCGGTGAAAATGCTGCTGCCCGACATGGTTGACAACGAGGCGGCGCTCGCGCTGTTCCGTCGAGAGGCCGCGGCACTCCACAATCTTCCGCATGACGCGATCGTTCGCTACTTCCTGTTTACCGTGGAGCCGGTGCTGCAGCGACCTTATCTCGCGATGGAATTCGTGAATGGCCGCTCGCTCTCTAACATGCTCGATGATGGGCCGTTGGCCTTCGAGGCGCTGATCAGGCTGATGCAGCGCGTCGCATCGGGACTGGAGGCCGCCCATGAGCACGGCATCATCCATCGTGACGTTTCTCCGGACAACATCATCGTTCCGCTCGACGACGTCAGGCGGGCCAAGATCATCGACTTCGGCATCGCGCGGTCGACCCAGATGGGTGACAAGACCATCATCGGCTCGGGCTTCGCCGGCAAGGACAATTACGCATCGCCGGAACAGGTTGGGTTGTACGGCAATGACGTGACTGCGAAATCCGATGTCTACAGCTTCGGTCTTGTGCTGTTCCATGCGCTGACCGGGCAGAAACTCGACATGGGCGGCAGCCAGTTTCAACTGGTGGAGAAGCGACGGCGTATGCCCGATCTCGGTGCGGTGGATATGCGAATCCGGCCTTTGCTGGAGCGGATGCTGCAGCCTGATCCGGCATTGCGCCCGACCATGGGGGAGGTCGCCAACTGGACGCCAACCGGTTCGGCCCAGACACCGGCCGCGCCGTTATATGGCTTCGATCCGCTACGGCGGCCGGAAAGCGCGGCGCCGGCGTCGCAGGACAGGATGCCGTCGACCGCGCGGAGCGCGCGCGGCCTCTGGCTGGGGGCGGGCGTGGCGGCATTGTTGCTGCTGGTCGGCGGTGGCGGATATGCCTTCTACAAGCTGGTCTGGTCAGCGCCCGGCACAGCGGTTTTGCCGCCACCTCCGAAACTCGCTGGAACAATGGTGCCGCCGAAGGTCGAGCCCGCTGGACCACAGCCCGGACGCCAAGAGACAGAGAAGTTGTCCGCGCAGCCGACGGCAACGCCGTCTCCGGCGCTCGATGGGCCGGGGCGAGCTGAGCGCATCCGCAAATACGTGGCCCAATATTCTGGCGGTGACTGCTTCTTTGTCTTGCCGATTGCTGTGAGCCCAAATGCGGCTGTCATCGAAGGGTTCGGTGCCTCGACCGCCCCATTCGACACCTTCGACAAAGCGTTTCGGCGTGAGCAGGGTTTCGAAGCTTCGGTCGGCGTCAGGCAAGTGACCCAGGCGCAATGCCCTGCCGTCAAGTTCTTGAGTCAGGTCGGGAGCGATCAGGCGCGAATGCCACGCATCACCCTGTCAGCGACAGAGCTGAAGGGCGGCGAAACCCTCAATGGGACCATTGAGAACTTTGCCAACCGCGTGGTCGAGCTGCTCATGGTGTCAGATCGCGGCGAAGTCCAGAGCCTCTCCTACCTTCTGAAGCCGGGCATCGACTCACTTTCGTTTACGCTCCCGACAGCGCGCGCGAGCGGTCCGCAATTGCTGTTGGTCGTGGCGGTTCCGCAGGTTCTGGACTCATTGCGCCAGCCGCGACCGATGGCTGCCGACACGTTCTTTCTGCAGGCGCTAAGCGAGGCTCAGCGCAACAAGGTGACCGTCATCGCGGCCGCGCGCTACGTGCTGCTCACCAATTGACCGGCACGCTCAGAATGTTCCGATCACCAGGATTTTCAGGTCGGCATCCGGCTTGAAGTCGCTTGCTGTATATTCAAGCATGTTTCCAGTAGCAGACGATGCCTTTAGCCGCCCGGGACAGAAGCTCACCAAGCGGTCGCTGCCGCCTGGGTCGATAGTCAGTTTGAACGAGCGGATCGGCCCGGCCCAATTCGCGCCGGTCTTGAGCACATACGAAATGCGCCGCTCCTGCAGCTTCGCGCTGTTGGTTTGGTTACTGCCCGCGCGCTTGTCGAGTTCGGCGAGGAACGTATCCTGGACGCAGTACTCTTTCCGGTAACGGGCGACTTCCTGAGCGAGTGCGCCGCTGCGGCGGAGGCTCGAGCGCAGGATGGTGTCGGGACTGGAGCCGACGCTCGGCCGGTACTGGTGTTCGACCAAGACGGTGCGCATGGGCGGAAACACCTGCTGGCGCACGGCCGAGGTCTTGATAACCCAACCCGGCGCATATTGCTGCCGGCCGTTGTCGCTCTTTCCCGCAGGTATCAGAAGTCCGTCGTCCACGAGCCGGGCCCGGGTCGCCTCGGGCAGGTCGTTCACCCGGATCTCGCGGCTACCAATCGGCAGCAGCGGCAACTTGAGTTCGCGGAGCAGGGCACCGACATCCCTGTTGCCGACCATGGCGCGCTGATCGACGGTCAGCGGCGCCGGGCTGCCATCGACCTTGGTCTCGAAGTCGACGAAGTTGATCGGATCATTTGACGGCAGTGCGATGTTCTCAGCCTCCGACAGGTCGATGTCGGGCAGCGGAAAGGCAACGGTAAGCGTGACCGGCCTGGCGGTGACGTTGGCGAATTGGTAGCGAACGCTAATCCTGTCGAGCGCGATACGAAGGTTCTCGCTCTCCATGGCCACGTCATTGGTGCGCACGAACTGGAGCCCGCCGATCGACAATTCCGCAGCCGAGTCGTTGGCGCGTGCCGGCCAGCCCGTCGCAACCAGCAGCGCGACCATCAAGGCCCGTATCCGGAACGATGGTCGGGGGGAGGGTCCGTTCGACAAGCTAGTCTCGATGCGGCGTCGCAGCATATGCTGGTTCCATCCGATGCGGGTCAATCGATCGGCTGATAAAGATCGCCCCACTCGGACTTCCAGACCCCGTCTGGATCGCACACTACGAGCGCGAGCTTTACGTCGTTTGCCAGCCGGATCGCGCCGCGAAAAGCATCCTGAGCCGGCAACTGCGCGCTGACCTGGTCGGTGGTCAGCCGTCCCCCGCTCGCGGCGGCCGGCAGCACGATCGATCCGGAGATGCCGTCATTGTCGCGTTTCAGGACAAGCGTGATCGCGTCGGGCTGGACTTCGCTCACCTGCTCAAATCTATTCCGGGCCATGTTTTGCACCGCAAGCTGAAGACATTCGGACTATCACCGTCCAGTGATAGATTGAACGTGATTGAGATTGCTCACCACTAATTGACGCGCCGCATCAACGGCATCTCGGATTAGTCGATCCGACGCGGCGATCGGTTCGGGGTACATTGAGGCGAACATGCTTCGTCCAAATCATTGGATCTGGGTCTTCATTGTTGGCGCTGGCATTCTTGGAACCAAGGCGTACGCCGACGATACCGTTGTACGCAGCTTTGCCGGCGGTTCGGCTGCTTCCATGGTCGGCATCGTCCCGGCCAGCGAGGACGTGGAACTCGCGGGACCGCAAGCACTCAGCGCCGATGGGCAGGGCAACCTGTTTGTGCTCGATCAGATCAACGGTCGCATCCTCCAATTTGATCCGAAACAGCCGAGCTCGGATCCTGACGTCCTCAATATGCCGAAAGACGTCCAGCCGACGGATCTCGTCGTCCACAACGACGACATCATGGTTTGGGACGGCGGCGTACGGACGCTGAAGGCGGCGCCGGGGCAATCCACGCGCGGCCTCGGTGGTGATGTGATCCAGCTTGAAGAGGTCTCGAGCCGCGGCACGGACGACCAGGTCGCCGTCTCCGCTTTTGCCCAGATGGGATCACAGGCGCCAGGCAGCGCGACCGACCTGCTCGACCAGAACACCCGCGCGGCCATCATCAAGACGACGCGGCAGCCCGACCGGCAATATGTTGCTACTCGAAGCAAGGGCTCGGTGATCGCCGACATCATTCCGGACAAGGGCAATGCCAGCGTACGGGTCGAAATCCAGACCATGGTCACCAACGAGACGATCGGCCAGCTCGGCCTGCGGGTGCGCAACCAGCTCGGCACGGTAGAGTTTCTCGAGATTGACAACAGTGACCGCTTCTATGTGTTGGCGGAGGACGTCCCGCCATCGGGAAAGAATGCCTCTACGTTCGTCGCACGCTATGCCGCGAACGGCCGTCTCGAAGGAATCTATGAGCTTCCTTTGGAAAACACGCCGCTGACCCGGCGATTCGTAACGGTTTCGGGCGATGGCGATGTCTATTTCCTGCGGACCAAACCGGACGGTATTGAAGTGGTCGGCGTGGGCTTCAGGCCTCTGACCAACGCTTCGATTATCGACGTGCGGCCGTCGCGAACGGCAGCCGCGCCGGCACCGCAATCCGGCGTCAAATTTGACGCGTCGGCCGCCGTGAGACCGTCCAATCGCCAGCAGGCGATCGAGACAGCGTTTGCGTTCGAGGGCATCCAGTGGAAGCTGACGCAGGCGAATTACGGCAACGATCCCGACAGCCAATGCAGCGGCTTCAGCCGTGTTCGTCGGCCGTGGTATCTGCAGGGAAAGGTGAATCAGGAGGTCCGCGGCGTACCCTATTGCTGGGGCTGCCACGGTTCGCTCGCGAACTTCCGGCAGCGGATCGAGAGCGGAACGCTGGCTGGCAATGTGTGCACTCGCAATGCGCCACGGCCGGATGTGGCTGGCGTCGACTGTTCGGCCTTCGTCAGCGCCGCGTGGGGGCTGTCCGTCCACTACACGACTGCCGCTATCCCCGCGATCGCAGCCCCCGTGGCAAATCCCTGGGACCTGAGGCCGGGCGATGCGCTGAACAAGCCGGGCTCGCACGTGATGTTGTTCCTGCGGTTCACGCCTGATCGCAAGGCCGAGGTGATGGAATCCTCGACCGGCGGCTGCAACGGCCGCGTCTGCCGCAACGTCTACCCGTTGGCGAGCCTGCTTTCGCGCGGCTACGTTCCGGTCCGCTTTCGAGCCTTCGCGGACGATCAGACGGCAGTTTCAGCGAGCGCCTATCAGGAGACCGAACAATCGCCGGCGGGCCGCAAAACGGCAAGCAAAAGGCGCTGAACCCGGTGTGTCGCCAGAGCTACAAAACGGGTAGGCATGATGTCGAGGTGGATCACGATGCGGATGCCCAGAGGATTTTATTGCGGGATCAGGCAGCTATGCGCCACCATCGGGCTCGCTGCGTTGATCGGGCTGATAACCCCTCACGCATATGCGGCAGGAGGACTGTCGATCAGCAATCCGGACGGGGCGGCGGTGCGCGCGCTCGTGATCGGGATCGATGATTATCAGCACGTGCGGAAATTGAAGGGCGCGGTCGCTGACGCCACTGACATCGTGACCAGCTTGAAAGGCATGGGGGTTGGCGACGTCGTCGTACTGACGAACGCCCAGGCCGACAGGGCAAGCGTCCTGCGCGAGATCAGTGCACTGGTGGAGCGGACCAAGAGCAACGACCTCATCTTTCTGTCGATCGCCGGTCATGGCACCCAGGAACCGGAGCGCGTCAAGGGCTCGGAGCCGGACGGAATGGAAAACGTGTTCTTGCTGCCAGGCTTTGAAACTACGCCAACCGGGTCGGTTGAACGTGTTCTAGGCAGTGAGTTCAACCATTTCATCCGGCAGTTCGAGCTGCGCGGGGCGAGGGTGATCTTCGTGGCTGATACCTGCCACGGTGGCGGTATGGTGCGCGATATCGATCCGCGTGCCGCTGAGATGAGCTTCCGGCAGGTCCCGCGTTACACGTTGCTGGTCGACGAACTGAAGCCGGTGTCGGACAGCAACGATCCGAAGTCAGAACTCGATCTTGACCACACGGCGTTCCTGGCTGCGGTGGACCGCTACACCAAGGCGCCGGAAGTCCGCATCCCTGGCATCGATGGCTTGCGCGGGGCTCTCAGCTATGCGGTCGCGCGGGCGGTGGAGGGGAGCGCAGACATCAATCACGATGGGAAGGTGACGCTCAAGGAGCTCTTCAGCAATGTTCGACAGGTGGTCTATCAGCTCTCGGACCAGCGCCAGAACATCGTGACCATATCATCGCCGCCTCAGACGCCGGATACCGACGTCGCCTTCGAATTGACGCGCGGTGTCGTGCTGATTCAGGGGCCGGCCGCGAGAGCTGCCTCTGGTCCGGCCGGATCCGGGGGGGCCGTCGAGGGACAGGCGCCCGCGCCACCGGCTGTCACGGCCAAGGCACCAACCACTCCGACCCTTGCCGCGGCGGCGACCAAGGAACTTCCGACCGGCGACGCGCCGGAGCCTCTCCGCCTCGCTGCACCAATCCGGCTGGCGGCGCTCGACGGCAAGACAAGCTATTTTGCAAGCGTGAAGCCAAAGGATGTTCCCGTGCAGGCGGTTCAACCGACGGACAATCCCGACCTGATCTGGGATCCCGTGTCGCACGACGTGATCGCGTGGGGCGACGTGGTCGCCTACGGGATCGACGTTGCGAACTTGCCGACGGTAGTCGATCGGACAGCGGCAATTCGTGAACTGAAACGCATTGCGACCCGGTCGCCGCAGATCATGCGCATCTGGCCAGACGATCGCCAACAGCGTGCTGGCCAGACTGTCGAAGTTGACCTGTCTGATGTGGCGTCAAGGGCGGTGCTGCTGTTCAATGTGTCTGGCGATGGCACCATCCAATTGTTGTATCCGGTGGGTTCTGATGCGGCGCTGGCCCGATCGGCGAGTTTGCGCTTACCGCTCAGGGTCGGCGAGCCGTTCGGTGCGGAACAGATCGTTGCGGTGACCTCGCAGCAACGCATGGTAGATCTTGAGACAGCCCTAATGCAGTTCAACCGGCGTCGCGCCTCGGGGCAAGTGATCAAGAGTCTCGAGCGTTACTTGCCCGCAGACGCGCGAATCGCCTCGATCGGCTTCTTCAGTGCCCCCTGACTCTTAGGGGAGCAGGCCATGCCGTCATCTCGGCCGATCCGCCAGGCGCGACCATGGCTCGCATTCCTGCTGCTACTGGCGGGTAGCGGAGCTGCGCCCGCAGCACCATTGCCGACGGCGTCGTTGCATGTCGGCACGACGTACGCACGTTGGCTTTGGCCGGTACAAGCGGTGCGCGGGCAGACCAATACCGCGAGTGTGTCCCTTCAGATCCTGCCGAGCCAGACCGTCAACGTCGGCGGCAAGGTCTCGTTCGGCGTTACAGCCAGGAAGACTGGATATCTCATTTTGGTCGACGTCGACGCGGAAGGGCGGATGTCCCAGATCTTTCCGACCCCCGAGCTATTGGCGCAGTCGAACGAACGCGACATCAATCTCGTCAAGCCGGGTGTCGAATTTGTTGTTCCTGCCCCGGCGGCGCGACAGCGTGGTTTTGAATACGTCGTCGCACCGCCAACAGGGTCCGCAGTGATGATCGCCATCCTGAGCGAGCGACGCGTGCAGTTGCTCGATTTGCCGGACATGCCCCGCAAGCTGGAAGGTCAGGCCGACGCATTGAGCTATCTATCGGCCTGGACCAGCGAGCTGCGCGTGCCGGACAACAGCAGCGGAAAGCTGGTGACGAACAATTGGTCGTTCGACGTCAAATCCTATTCCATCAAGTGAGCCCTGTGAAGCTTGGGTTATAGCTTGCTCAGTCGGCTGAAGAAGCCACCCCGGGCGATCATGTAATGAATGTCCTTTGGAAAGGGAAAAGCGCTGCGAACGTTGGAAATTGCGTGCTGGAGGAATTCCCCGCGCTGCGGCGCTGGCTTATGCCGCGGCTGGTCCGCGACCTGCGGTATCATGAAGCGATCCACGAAAGCCGGGTCAAGATCGTTGACCCTGACCATCTGGCCAAATGCCGGGAATAGATCGTAATGACCCAAGCTTACGCTGAGGTTCTTGAGGGCAGGGCGCTGAGGCTGAGTTTGATTGCCATCGGTCGTCGCCAGCCCACGCCCGATCAGGTCCAGCTTCACCGATTGCGGCAGAGTTGATGGACCATACACGATCTCGAGCGCCCGGCCGCTCTGTCCGGACAACCATTGGTACCAGAAGGTCGCATCATCGGGCCGCGCATTGGCACCGTAGAGGCAGTCAAATCCCCAACAGGCCGTCAGCTTGCCCTGATACTTTCCAAGGCTCCCGACGAGGTTGCGCATGCCGTTACCACCGCCGGAGTGGCATGCGATGATGAGCTTGCCGATCTGGAGCTGAGGAATGGACGTCGAGGAGAGACCCAGGAACCTGGCAAGAGCTCCAAGGATCTCCTCGAGATAGCGTTCGCCCCAGTTCGCGGTTGCCAGGTCAGACACGCTGTAGTTTCCGGCAAAGGTGTCGCCAACGGCATATTCGTAGCCCAGGAACGGCGCGATAAGCACTACGTCCTTGCCGGAATCCCGGACCTGTTCGCGCAGCCGCGCTGGATCGCTGTGGAAGAGGAATTCATGGTTTTTGACATAGAAGCCGTGAAGCCAGATCACGACATCGAACTTGGTGGCAGCTGTTGGGTGCTTTGGCGGAAGATAAACCGCCGTCGGCTTCATGCCGGGGGCCTGCCGCTTCGTGAAGAGCGTCACCCCGGGAAAGGCGTTGGCGTCCTTTTGCTCAAGCTCACACGCAACCACGCAGGTCGCTCCGCTTCGGCCAATCCAGGCACGGACCTGGATGACCCAGTGTTAAGCTCTGCCGCCCGTCACACCTTCTCGACACCAAGATCCGCGCGGCCTCCTGGCCTTCCATGACGCCGTGGCAGCCTTGCGCGTTGCTAGTTGCAGGACTCGACATTACCCACGTTGCCCCCGGGGCCGCCGCCGCCACGGTATTCGAGGTGGCAGCCACTACGGACCTGACGGCACAGAGATTGATCGCAAACGACCTGACCACCGCCGCCGCCGGACCTCGCAGTTGCTTGTCGCCGCGGAACGTCGGCTGCCGGCGCCGGCCTCTCGCGGGCCGAACGATCCGCACGTGACGGACGCTCGTCCGTGTTGCGCTTTGCGACCGGTTTCTTCCCGCGTCGCTTCTCGCATTCATTGTCGTCGTTGAGGAACGAACCCTCGGCACAGGTGATCCTGCTGCACTGGTCACCGTCGGCCTTGTAGCCATGATCACAGATCAGGGGACAGACCCGGGACGGCTTGAGCTTGATTGCGTCAAGCGCGTCGAGACTTGCGAGCTTGGCGTCGAATTTGGTTCCCGCGTGCTGGTTGAAGAGAGCCAACGAGCGCTGTGAGGCCGCATTCCATTGGCCATTGACGGCGCCGGTGAAGCAGCCGACGCGGCTCAATTCGCCTTGTACAGACTTGGCGATATCTACGGACTTGGAGAGATCGGCCTTTGCGATATCGGTCTGGCGCGGCTCGTCGCTCAGCGCGGCAAGCTTGGGCGTCTTGCTGTCCTCAGCGGGCGTAGCGGCCGCTGGGTTATCCGCGACGGTACTCTCAACAGCCGGCTTATTCCCGGAGAGTGCAGCGACGATTGTAGATTCGGACGCAATACGTTTCCGTTCCGCCTCGGCGGCTTGCTCCTGCGCCGCTTGCTTCGTCTTCTCGGCCGCAATCCGGGCCTCTTCCGCAGCCTTCAGCTCCGCGGCCGCCTTCTCCTGGTCGGCACGCTGGGCGCCCTGGGACATCAGGCGAGCTCGCTGCTGCTCGGCCTCCTGCGCTTTCGCCGTGGCCGCGACACGTGCGTCCTCGGCGTCGAGCTGATTGAGCTGCAGCTTGGCCAGATTTGAGTAGTATCCGTCCGGATGTTGGGTCAGGAACGCGTTCAGAGCAGGCTTGTTGCGGAGCTGCAAGGCCAATTCGTAATCACGTCGAATTTCCGACTGGGGGTTGGCCGCCTGTACCGGCTCCTCGGCCTTGGTAGCCGGAACAAGCGCAACGTCTTCGCCGCCGAGCGAGCCGTAGACATAGGGCTCCTGTCGGTTGCCCGTGGCTTGCAAGACATCGTCGCGGACGAAGCCGAAAGCCCTTCGCAAGTCGAGCCCCGGCTTTGCGATGTACTTCACGAGAGCCGTCGCGTACGGACTATTCTGGCTGTTGCCATCGAGTGCGGTCAGTCCCGCTTTCGCGGCAAACGCGATCAGCGTGTTGGAGACGGTGGGCTCGACCCTGGCCAGTCCGCGGCTGATCGATCGCGAGGCAACTGTACGTTTCATCGAGTCGGCAAACGGATTGTTGCGGCACGCGTCGACGATCACCACGCGTAGTTGCCTCGCAGGCTCAATCGCCAGCAGGACGCGGTCGAGCGAGAATGCTTCGTCATAGATGTCCGTGTCACGTTCGAGTCTGGCGTCGGTCGGGATCAGATAGTTTGTCCCGTCGATCTCGATACCGTGGCCAGCGTAGTACACCAGGGCTATGTCGGCATTGCGGGCCTGATCGGCGAATTCTCTCAAGGCCCGCCGCATATCGGTCGCGGCGAGGTTAAGTCTTGAGTCAACCACATCGAAACCTGCCCCCTTCAAGGTTGCGGTGATGGCCGCAGCGTCGTTGGCCGGGTTTGGGAGCAGAGGGGCGTTTTGATAGTTGGCATTGCCGACCACCAAAGCCACGCGCTTTGTCGCCCAGGCTGGCTGACAGGCCAGGAACAGCGAAGCGGCGAGAAGAAGCAAAACTCGAAGGTGCCTGTACACTCTCATGGCGAACACCCAACCTATGCCCGTAGAATGGTGACGTCGCGAAGATGGCCGCATAAGAAATGACTTTTGAATTCGTACGCTACCGGCGGCTGCCTATCTGCATACAGTACCAAACTCGAGCCCGATCCATTCCTATGTGTTGTTGCGAAATGCGGACGCGTTCAAAAGGCATGGAAGATATTGCGCCGGGCGCTGTCCGCCGATTCATGTGGATGATAGGCGCCCGCCAGTGCTCTGCTGAGGGCGCGATCACAACATAAGATATTGATATAAAACGGTTATTTTTCTGGAGGCTGCTCGTGGCAGCGCGGCACAAGGCCTCCGGCTTGGTTCAAACTCGAGTTCCGCTGAGCCGCACATCGAGGAGACGTGAAGCGCGGTGTCAGGCCTGCGGATCGATCGCCTTGGTCGAGAGCTCCGGTCCGGCCTGATGAGCTCGCCGCCCGAGTCTCGCGGGGATCAGACCTGCAGGGATCAGAAAGGGCGTTGCCGCGGCATAGACGTCATATTCAGGGAAGGCCAGTCTTAGAATCCGCTCTTCGTTGATCATTCGTCGGCACTGAATCATCGCAACTACGATGGCGATGAGCACGGCAAGTGGTGAAAGGACCTGAAGTGTGACACCGACCAACGCAATCCCCTCACATAGGTAGAGGGGATGCCGGACGACTCGATAAGGCCCTTCCGTCACAAGGCGCCTCGCCTCCGGTAGAATGCTGAAGGATTTGCCCAACCAGCGGAGTACCACGATAGAAAGCGAGATCCCCACCAGGATCAACGTCGTGGACAGAGCCGACCAGATCGGGCCGAGCTCTGCCTTCGGAAGAAAAGCGAGTGCGACGGTCGGAAATGCGCCCAGCAAGGCCGAGACCCGCATCTCAACGCCCATCGACTTCATTGTCGGGACCAGCCGGGTCATGGTTGTCAGTGCAACGAGTCCGAGGAACAGGACGTTGGCAATACTGGCTGCGATCATCAGCAAGTTGTCCACGCTGCCCAACGGAAGGCGATGGATGCTGGCGGCGCCAATGAGAGCAGACCCGCCATAGACGATCACGATGGCCACCCTGGAGGTCCAGTCCAGCCAGGGATTGACGCCGCCGGCGATCCGGTTCCTGGCTGTCCCCTCCTGGCCGACCTTCGCGTCAGTCACAGCAGTGATCTCGCTCGCTCAAAATCTGCCTCACTAGACGCCAGGCCCCTGGAGAGGTCAATTGGCTGGCCACATCTCCGGGCGCGGCCACACCAACCGGTCCCGTGCGGTTCCACATTCCGCGGACCTTCCGGATCGTCGAGTTGTCATTGAACCGAACCTGTCGTGGCGACACGAATGATAAAGCGCATAATTAAACAGTAGTACTGCCATGGGTTTGCACGGATTCGTGAATTTGCGCCGAATCTTGTTCCTTCTTCCTGTGCTGCTGCTCTTCTTCTGTCAGCCGGCATGGGCGGGGAATCGCGTCGCACTTGTCATTGGCAATTCTGCCTACAAAAACGCGGCGCCACTTTCGAATCCCGTCAATGACGCTGCGATTGTCGAGGCGACACTAAAGAACGCAGGTTTTGACGTTGTGCAAACCCGCCGGGATCTTCAGGCGATCGAGATGCGGCGCACGCTGCGCGATTTTGCCGATCAGGCTCGCGACGCAGATGTGGCCGTCATCTACTACGCCGGTCATGGTATGGAGATCGAAGGTACGAACTATCTGATCCCGGTCGACGCCACCCTCGAGCGCGATACGGATGTGTACGATGAGGCGTTTTCGCTCGATCGCGTCATGCTGGCCATTGAACCGGCAAGGCAGCTGCGACTTGTGATCCTCGACGCTTGCCGCAACAATCCTTTCTCCGAAAAGATGAAACGGACGGTCGGCTCGCGGTCCATCAGCCGGGGCCTTGCCCGAATTGAGCCGGCGACGGCGAATACTCTGGTTGCCTTCGCCGCCAAGGCTGGCTCGACAGCGTCGGACGGCAACAGCAAGAACAGTCCCTACGCTGCCGCATTGGTCAAATATATCGGGACTCCGGGTCTGGATTTGCGCAGAGTGTTCGGCTTCGTTCGCGACGACGTCATGAAAGCGACGGGCAATCGGCAGGAGCCCTATGTTTACGGCACGCTTGGCGGCGACGACGTGCCGCTGGTGCCCGCCAAGGAAACAGCCAAGGAAACAGCCAAGGAGCCAACCAGGGAACCAGCCGGAGAACCAGCCAAGGAGGCCGCGAAGGAAGCTGCTCCATCGCCAACGCTGCGATCCGAAATACGGCGCGACTACGAGCTCGCGCTGCAGGTTGGCAACAAGGATGCACTGAACTTCTTCATCGTCCAATATCCGGATGGTTACTACGCAAGTCTCGCAAAGCTTCAGCTCGCCAAAATCGATGCGGAGGAGAAGCGTGTTGCTGCGGCCGAAAAGGCGCGTCAGGCCGAGCAGGAGCAGGCGCGGCTCGTCAACGAGGGCGCACAACAGATGCAACTTGCCAAGGCGGCGTCGGATCTGAAGGCAGCGCAGGAAGCTCGGGCCGCCGCCGAGGCCGCCAAGGAAACCGCGCAGCATCAGGCTGCTCAAGCCGAACAAAGGCGTGTCGCGGCTGAAACGGCACCTGCCGCGAAGAACGCTGCACCATCAGCAACAGGGCAGCCGCAAGAGGCGAAGGCAAACACGGACACAAAAGTGGCAGCGCTCCCCAATCCACAGGCTCCCGTGCCGCCACCTTCGCCGGCTGAGCTGGCAAAATCGGTGCAAACCGAATTGCGCCGGGTCGGTTGCCTCACGGGATCGGCCAGTGGGGAGTGGGATGCGGCGTCGCGGCGCTCGCTTGAGCTGTTCAATCAAAGCGCCGGCACCAAGTTCGATACCAAGATGGCGAGCGCCGATGCGCTCGATGCGATCAAGCTCAAGCCGGCGCGGGTTTGTCCTTTGATTTGCGGATCCGGCCTCAAGCGTGACGGCGATCGCTGTGTCAAGATTACCTGCGCTGCGGGTTACTTTCTGAATGGCGACGATGAATGCGAGAAGCGCAAGGTCCGTCAGGCCCCGTCCGCAAGACTTGAACGAAGGGAGAGGGAGGCTGCTCCTGCAAGACCCGCAAGACCTGAGGCCAGCGCAAGCAACAAGCCGGAAGGCGGCGGAATGCCATTCATGTTCTTCCTGCCCTGAAGATTTCAGCCGATATCGTGTAGCGCCGTGTTCAAGCATGCCGTTCGAGTCTGCATCGGCCATTCTGAACGTAAGCCCGGCCCCAGTCTTTCCTTGCGAAGACTTCCGGGTCTTCGCGACACATTTTCCAGCTGGATTGGCCGACCCGCGCACCGGGTCACATGCTCGTCTGACCCGTTTCATGTTCAGTCGATGAGGCGGGAGAAACGTGGCTCGTTAGTCGCCGTTGTGGCTAACAAGGGTCAAACAGACCGCTCACGCGATTGCTGCCGCGAAAGCGCAAAGGAACGCGAAGTGAGCATATTTGATTGCCCTCTGACCGGCAGCTGTTGCCGTAGCTGAGGACCGGACAGCGTCTTTCCGGCTGTGACCATCTTCGAAAGACGGCGCAGGGAGATACGATCGCAATTTCGGACTTCGGAGAAGCTGATGCCCATTCCGTTGAGGATTTACATCACGCCATTTGCCGACAGGGGGGTCGTTGAGCCCGGGCAATGGAGCAGCGACACGGCCAAGAAGGCGCTCGACGTGGTCAATACGATCTGGTCAAAGGCCAAGATCGCGTTCGTGATCAGCGATTGCTTGATGGAGAAGCCGCTCGACATGGCAAAGAGCGCGCGCAGCAATGATCAGCGATTGCTGGGTGTTCTTGCCTCTCGGCACGATCCGGACAATGCCATCCACATCTACCTCGTCAATTCGATTGAAAATCTATCCGCCGGCGGAAGTTCATACCCCAATAGCGAACCCGAGCCGGCAAGCTTCGTCCAGTGGTATGGCAATGACCACGCCAATGGACGCGCCTGGGCTCACGAGCTTGGCCATCTGATGAGCCTCGATCATGTCGAGATCGACTATTCCAATGAGAAGCAGGCGGCGCAACGCGTCAAGAACCTCATGACGAAAGGATTGAGCGCCGGCTCCGACTTGACTGGCCAGCAGATCGATGCAGCCAAGGGCTCAAAGCTGATCAAGCGATTTGGCGGATAAGTCGTCGGCCGACCGCCGAAGTCGCCGTCGTCCTGCAGATCGCGTGTCCGAAGCGGGGGAACGTCCTCCTCGCGTGGCGATCTCCGCCGAATTCAGAAAAACGACTACATTGTGGCAATCGGCGCGGTCATTTCGGCACGGGTCTGGAGCCCGATCTAATCCGCCCATCCAGGCATGGGCCGGACAACGGCGCGCGCTTAATGGGCGCTTAATGCTTTTGCGCAACAGATAGATCACCAGCGCGGAATTAGTCCTAGTTACGAGTGCGAGCCGAGCTCCCGGAGGAGGGGAATCGGATGGGACTGCTTTTTGTCGGAGTGCTGGCGGGAGTCCTGATCGGCTTTGGCTGGTTTGCGCCTTCCCGAGGGTATTTCCTCGGATGCGCGTCACGACCCTGTTTCGCTGTCGCCCAACCCGCGCAGCCAATGCCGACGGCGTTGGCGCAAGAGCCTGCGGCTGTCAGATCGAGTTCCGCAACGCCGGCAAGGCCCGGCAAGACATCATCTCCGAAATCTCCGAAGAAACGCGGATCGACCGACCTTGCCAAAGCGGCGTCCCCGCGGACGAGCATCAGCGTCCCGGCATCCGAACGGCCCGCGGAAATGCCGGACCCTGCTCTGGACAAGGCGAAGGTTGCGATCGCGACGCAGATGAGGGGGCCGGAAACGGTCGAACTCAGCGACGTGAAGCGCGCAATGCGAAAGAACATGTTTGGACGCCCCGTGGATACGATTTGCGGCCGCGTGAAAGGAAGAAGCGCGTCAGGCGGCGAGACTGGCGAGAGGCCGTTTCTGTATCTCGTGAAGGAGGATGAAGCATATGTCGTCGACGGCAAGTCAGGGTCGGCGGCATCAACGGCGTATCGAAATATCTGCAATTAGGGATGCGTCGACTGCGCCACCGCGCAGTACACGCCCAGATGATTTGAGCGGAAAGAATTTCCCCCCAGGTGTCGAGTGATCCCGCAGTGGATACGGCACTAACGCGGCACTGCGCCGCTCTCGTGATGATGCATTCAGGATGAATGCAGCAGCAGGGGAGACGCAATACGGAATGGGAATATCGCGGAAGTTCTTTTCATCTCGAGGACATCATGCACGACATAACCAACGCTTCAAAACGGCTCAATGAATCGCTTCACTTGCCGGTTCTGGTGATCATCGAGCCGCTCCTGTTGCCTCGTACATGCATTCTGCACGTCCTCAGGCGGGAGTTGGACGAACTTGAGATCCTCGACATGGCATCGGTCCAAGGCCTGGACTGCACGTCAGCCCGCGATGTTCGTCTGGTGATGCTGAGTATCGCGGACAAGCCGATCGGCGATCCCTCGGTTGAGGACGATCTCGCCTTCGTTGCGGAGTGTTGTCCCAACGCCGCCACTGTGGTCCTGTCAAACCACGAGGACGAGCCGACCGTGCAGGCCGCGATGCAGCGGGGCGTGCGCGGCTTTCTTTCCACCTCGCTACCGATCGAGATCGCCATAGCCGGCCTGCGCCTTGTTCTTGTCGGCGGCGCCTACAGGCCGTTGCCCGTGGCCGGGATGAACAGGATACCGGATTTCGAGCCGCCGGATGCGCGCGGGCTCGCGCCCGCATATCTGATGAACGAGGGAGCCAGAGCGGCTATCGACAGGAGCGTGACCGATCTCACGCCTCGTGAGCAACAGGTTCTGGCGGAACTGGAGCTCGGCCTGCCCAACAAGCTGATCGCCGCCAAATTGGGCCTGTCGGAAAGCACGGTCAAAATGCACATTCAGCATATCATGAGGAAATGTGCCGCGCACAATCGCACGGAGGCCGTGCTCCGCTGGCGCGGCCGGTTGCCCGCGCCGAGTCGCGATCACGTCCCCGGCGTGGCTCTCATGCCGGAGACCTAATGCATGATCCGGACCCGGAAGGCGCGATGACGATTCACCCCAATCTCATCGCGCTTCAGTCCTCTCTGAATGCACCACGGAAGCTGTCGAGCAGGGGCCTGAGCGCGTAGAGAGCCACGGTGCCGCGCCCCGTCGTGATGAACACCTGAACCGGCATGCCGGGGACGATCTGGATGTCGTTCGCGACGATCTGTCCGTCGTCGATCCGGATCCTGGTCGCGTAGTATGGCTGGTCGGTACGCTTGTCGAGCAGCCGGTCTGCGGATACGTGCACGACGGTTCCCTTCAGGCGAGGCACGCGACGCTGATTGTACGGTACGAGTTGAACCTCGGCATTGAGGCCGGGATGAACCACATCGATGTCCTCGGGCCTCAGGCGCGCGGTCACGATGAGACGGTCTTGCCGGGGCACCAGGTCCATGAGCGGAGCGCCCGCTCCGATGACGCCGCCGGCCGTATGAATCCGCAGATCGGTTATCACGCCGTCCTCGGGCGCCTTGATCTCCGTTCGCGATAGCTGATCTCTGGCCGCAAGCAACCGCTCGCGGAGCTGGAATATCTGGTTCTGTGCTTCACGAAGCGACTGTGCGATCTCGTTCTGCCTCTCGCTCTCGAGCTTGAACAAGGTGGCCTGCTGTTCGCTGATGACCTGCCCGGCGCGGGCAATCTGCGCGGCGATCTCGCCGCGGCGGCCCTCGACGTCGGCCAGCTCCCGCTGCAGGTTCAGAAGCCGCGGCCGCCGTTCGAGTCCCTTGTTGACGAGGGTCGCGACCATATCCAGTTCCTCCCGAACGATGTCGACCCGCTGCCCGGTGGCGGTTTCCTGAGCCTTGAGACCTTCGATCTCCTTCTCGACTTGACGCCTTCGTTCGCGAATGACCGCAAGCTGCGACTCGTGAACCTGGAGGCGTGCCTGAAAAATGAACTGCTGCGCCGACACCGCAGCGGCCGCCACCTCGCTCTGCCTGCTGTCCTGTTCCAGCGCGTCCGGGATTGCGATCCTCTCGAATCTCTGCTGCTCGGCTTGAAGCCGTGCGGCACGAGCAGCGGCATCCCAGAATTGGCCTTGGAGGCTTTGCATCTCCGAGCCGGCCCGGGTGTCGTCCAGCTCGATCAGCGTTTGGCCGCTGCGCACGATATCGCCATCCGAAACCAGGATCTTCCTGATGATACCGCCCTCCAGATGCTGGATCGTCTTGCGGCTCGATTCCGATTCCACGACGCCGGACGCGATCGCGGCGCTCTCGAGAGGCGCGAGGCTCGCCCATGTCCCAAGCCCCAGCATGAAACAGAGCACCAGCAGATTGCCCGCGACGGTGATGCCGCGAAGCCTTCCGCGCGGAGAGGTCGGCGTGGGCGTCGAACACCATGGAAATTCCAGAGGCTCGAAATCGTCGATTGCGGTCACCACGACGCCAGATCGCCGGGCGGGCGGGGGGCTCGCCGGCGCTCGCATGAGCTGGTCCCAGATCATGGGAAGTCTCAATACGGCGGGATGCGTCCATATGGTGAGAGAGTTCCAGATCATGGCGCAATCTGCGAAGTGACCTGGGGTCGGCTCAGGTGCCGTTCAAAGATGTCCTCGCTGTCGCCGAACGCGGCGACCGCACCGCCCTCCATGATGGCAATCTTGTCCGTGGCTGCGAGAAGACCCATCCGGTGAGTGACGACGACAAGGATGACGCCTGCGAGCTTCATGCGCTCGATGGCATCCAGCAGCATTCGCTCGCCCCCGTAGTCGAGGCTGGCGTTGGGTTCGTCGAGAACGACGAGGCGTGGACTGCCGAAAAAGGCGCGGGCAAGACCGAGGCGCTGCCGATACCCGCGCGAGAAGGTTGCTTCGCTCTGAACCACCGTGTCGTACCCCAGCGGCAGGCCCATGATCGCCCCATGGATACCGACGAGCTTGGCCGCTTCGATGACTTTCCGCCGGTCGGCATCCTCAAGGCGTGCGATGATGTCGTTGATCGTGTCGCCGAGCAGGTTGATGTCCTGGGGGAGATATCCGAGGCGGTCGCCGCTTCGGCCCTCGCGAAGCAGCGAGACGTCGGTATTGTCGAGGAGGATACGGCCATGCGTTGGCATCGACAGCCCGGCGATCACCTGGCCGAGCAAGGACTTGCCTGACCCGGACGGACCGATGATGCCAAGGCATTCTCCGGGCATGAGGCTGAACGAGACACCGTTCAGCAGAAGATGGTTGGTCCCCGCAAGCCTCACGCCGACATTGTCGACGACGAGGCCGCTTGGCGCCTGCAGCGGAGAAACCTCCGCGCTCTGCTGCCGGGCGGCGGGGAATGCGGCGAGAAGTGCGCCGAGCCGCTGACAGGCGCTCACGGCCGTCACGAGTGATTTCCAGCCTGCGACCGCACTTTCGACCGGCGCGAGCGCCCGGCTGAACATCAGCGTGGCAGCAAAGATGATGGCCGGACTCTTCCCGTGATCGAGGACAAGCCATGCGGCAGCCCCCATGATCAAGACCTGCGACAGCGCGCGAACCGGCTTGGTGGCCAGCGAGACGATCTCGCCTCGCCGGAGTGCCACATCGTGCTCTCTGCGGGCGTGCTGCGCGTCACGGTGGATCATGCGCGCAGCGCTATCGAACATTCCCATGGCGCGGATCATGTGGATGTTGCTCGCTGCAGTCTGGAGGCGGCCGCAGCTTCTGGACAGCGCGGCGCCGGATCTGAGCAGAACGTCTTCGGTGACCAGCTCTCCGGCAACCGTGAGCGCGAACAGGAAGGCGACGCAACAGGCGCCCACCACGCCAAGCAGGGGATGGATCAGAAAGAGGACAAGGAGGAACAAGGGCGCCCAGAGCGCGTCGAACAGCATCGGACAAGCGCCGGACTCGACGAACTGGCGCAGCACGGTGAGATCCCGATACGCGCCCGACGCTTGCGTCCAATCGCTGCGAAGCGCCGATTCGAGGCCGGCCGAAAGCACGCAAGGACGAAGGCGATCGTCGAGCCAGGCGCCAAGGCGTCCCAGGACGGCGCGCCGCAATGCATCGAACACCCCGCCGACGACCACCGTGATCGCGACAATGAGCGTGAGCAGGAGCAAGGTGTCGCCGCTCCGGCTCGACAACACCCGGTCGTAGATTTGAAGAAGATAGATGGAGGGCGCAAACAGAAGCAGGTTGTAGCTGCAGCTATACGCGAATACGAGACCGAGCGGTCCCGCGCAGGACCGGAGGGCCGCGTGCAGTGGCGTCCCGATCTGCGGCAGGATAGGCAGCCGAATGGGCGGCATCAGCATGATCGTCACCGCCTGAAATCGAGGTCCGGCGCACTTGACCGATGGCCAACGCAATCCGGCAACGGCATCGGTAGATCATTGGCGTGAAATCCAGGACCGGCGGCCGCGGCCGCCGGTCCCGCCAGTCGGACGAGCGGCTGGTTAGAGCGTATCGAGATGGAAGGTCACTCCGCCACCCCATGCGAAGTTGCCGTCTCCGCCATCGCCGCCGATGCCGGCCACAACTTCCTGGTGCTGGTCCACCATGACCTTGTTGATCTGGGTGGCATCCGTATTGGCGTAGACCTTGGAGGTATCGTAGCCGCTGTAGGATTTTTGGCTTCCGTTCGACTCGGCGTCTCCGCCATGGGCCTTCGAAAAATACGAGGCCTTGGCGTTTGCGCCGCCGGCATCCCAATCCGCCGTCTGTTTGACGTGATCGCCGGTGTTCACGTGCACGTCGGCACCTTCCGCCTTGTTGGTCGGATCGTAGTTGACAGTCGGCTTGCTGATGATGGCTCCCTTGAAAGTACCGTCGCCGCCATTTCCGGCACTTTGACCACCGGTGTCGATCGATTTGACTTTGATCGTATCCGAGATGTTGATTGCCTTTGGCATCATTTGAGGCCTCCGTCGGTTTGTTGGCTGTCGTGCAACATCCATCCCGATCAGGCGGACGCGCGCGGCAAGTCTGGTCCGCCCACGCGCGATGGCGATAGATGTCAAATCGGACACCATCCGGTTTGGTGGGCCTACGTACGAAAGTACGACACTTCGTCAGGAGAGGCGCCTCTGCGCGGGCTTTGCATGCGAAGAGTGGCGACGGCGCGTGCCGCGATGCGATCGGCTATGCGAGCGATGCGACGTTTCGCTATGCCACCAGGTGAAGATCCGACAAGAGATGCGCGGCATCGCCACCCAGTGCGAGATTGCCGTGGCCGCCGTCCCCGCCAACGCCGGCGATCTGGACCGCACTCTGGTCGATGTGCACGTTGTTGACCTGATCGGCTACGGCCGTCGAATGCGGACCCGCGATTGCGATGTTGATGGGTGCATAGATCGCGACGCTGACGTCGATCAGACTGCCGGCAAAATAGCCGTTGCCGCCATTGCCTGCGCTGTTCGAGCCGGTCGCGATCGTATCGGAACCGCCCCACAGATTATGGGAGAGAAGGCTTGCATGGCCGCCCGCTGCGGCGTTGTCGTTGCCGCCGTGCCCGCCAATGCCAGCGATCTGAACCGCGGATTGATCCACGGAGACATCATTTATCTGGACCGCGTAAGTGCTGGAGCCATAGCCCGCGATTGCGATGTTGATCGGGTTGTACACTACAAACGAGGTATGGACGAGTTCACCGTAGAACACGCCGTCACCGCCATTGCCGGCCTGGCTTCCGCCCGTTTGAACGCCAAAGACGCCGCCTCCGTTGCTTGATCCCCAGCTGGGGTCGAGCGTCATGACGCTGCCGCCGGCGGCCAAATTGCCATTTCCGCCACTTCCGCCGACGCCCGCGATCTGAGTGGCCGATTGATCGATATCCACCGTGTTCGATTGACTTGCATGCGCAGTGCCGCCCGAGGCCGCCACCGCAATATTGATCGGATGATAGATCACCACGGGAGCGTCCACGATCGCACCCGAGAAATAACCGCTGCCGCCGTTTCCGGCGCCGTTGTCGCCGCTCGCGATCAGGCCGGCGCCTAAGGACGTACTGACGCTGCCGCCTGATGCAATGTTGTCATTGCCGCCATGGCCGCCGACGCCGGCCATCTGAAAAGCGGATTGATCGACATTCAAATTGTTGGACTGGTTGGCCAGGGCGACCGAGCCGTATCCCAAGCTCACCGAGATGTTGATCGGTTGATAGATCAACAGGGACGCGTGAATGATGCTTCCGTAGAAGTAGCCATCTCCGCCGTTTCCGGCCGTGTTGGCTCCGCTCTCGACCGCAGCAATGCCCATCCCGGGATGTGATGCGCCGGAAGCGGGCGTGTTGGACGAAACATCCAGGCCCGCCGCAGCGTGGTTGCCGACGTGGCCGCCCGTGTCGCCCACCGACGTGGGATGTTTGGATTGAATCGGGTCGGAGTCATTGTGCTGGGTGTTCGCGCTCGCGGGGTGCGCTCCAGAATCTGCAAATTGACCTGCAAACGGGCGGGGACCATGGACCAGGGCGCCACCGCCAACCGCGTCAGTCAGGAACGGTGCGCTCGGTGCCGGACCCGCTTCGTCGTCACCATCGTACCCATCGTGGCGATGGGAGGCGTGATGCAGCCGGATTCCATCCGACATCCGCGAAAAATCCATCGTAGCCTCCCTCATCGCAATCGCTCCGCGCGATCGGACGGGTTCTGCACTCCGGACAGACTGTCATCCCGGGAAGGTCGAATGCCCAGTCGTCAGTTCGGATATAGCGCTTCGTCTGGCACCCGTAACATCGGCTACATCCGTTCGGGTAAACAGCCTTTGCAACTTTGCGTGGGCCGATGCTTGAAAGTGCGACCTTGAGAGGATGGCGAAAATGGACAATCGAGCTGACGGCCAGATCGCCTGCGGCCAAAATGAATCCACGGCGTTGCCGGATTTAAGTCGCATTGCGACCTAGGTCACGGCCAACGCTCCCGTCCGGGCAGGGGCGCAACACCGGGGTTTTCCATGTCCGGTCATTTGCGAGTTTATTGCGCCGCTTTTACGCTTATTGCAGGTCTCTCGACATCATCCGCGTTTTCGACGCCTCTTTCCGAACTCTTCAATGCCGGTCCCGCCACAGCCCCTGCGCCCGCTTCCGCGGAAGCAGAGTGCTTGACGCGGCCCGGCAAGTCGACCGCCGATGGCCAGCACTGGGTCTATCGGGTGGAAGGCCAGCGCAGATGCTGGTTCCAGATCGCCGAAGGAACTGAGAGGGCGAAGAAGCCGGTTCAGCAACGCGCCACCAAACATCGTGTCGCCGCGGCCGAAGAGAACCAGACCGCGGCGCGCAAGCGGAAGACGGTGGTGGATGCGCGCGCGGAGCTGCCGCGCTCCGCACCTGCGGATACGTCCCGGCCGAGCCCGTCCGTGCCCGCGCAGGTGGTTGATGCCAATCCCGTCCTCGCCACCGGGATCGCAACCCGCGCGTCGCCGGCCCCCCTTTCCAAACGCGACCCGCTCACGGCCGACGAGTTCACGCCGCGCCAGGTCGACGTGGAGGCACTCCTTGCGGCGGCGCCAGCCGCCAGTGACGTGGTTGCCGCCTCGGCGGCGCCGCTCGCCTTTTCCGCCGCAGAGGCGGGCGATGACGGACGGGTTTGGACCTGGCTTGGCATGCTGCTGATGGCTTTGGGGCTTGTCTCCGTCTTGAGCGCGAGTCTAACCATTCGGTGGGCCGCGCTGCTGCCCCAGCTATTATTCGCTTGCCAGCGGCGAGTTGACGCCAGCAGGCAGAATGGGCCTCGAGCTCCCTGGCGGCGCGGCTCCCTGGTTTGGGCCCAACAGGGCTTATGGGGCAATGCCTGGCGTCGCTCAACACCACAGCTTTCAGCACCGATCGCGGTGAGTATCTGGAGGCTTCTCTTGTCGAGGGCGAGTTCTCTCGAGAAATTTCATGCGTTCGCTCAATCGCGAGCCGCCGGGCGCCCTGCCTATTCGGAAACAACCCAGTTTCGCAGACCATCGATCGTGCGAAATCCGTCGGCGGCGTAGCAGCGGATCGATCGATGGAAGCCTTGCGTCATCTCGGCAAGCGCGTGTCCTGGACCGAGGTCCAGGACTTGATCGACCCCGAGCTCTACGAGAGCCTCCAGCGTCGCCGCCCAGTCGATCGGGCGCGCGATCTGGCATGCGAGCTTTGCTGTCGCATCGGTCACGGAGAAGATGCGCTCGCCGCCATCCCCTGCGAGGAGGGTTCGATGGTCTGCGACAGGAGCGCGTCTGCTGGTCGCAAGCGCTTGCTGCAAGGGCGTGCAGGCCGGTTCGAGACGCGTCGTATGCGAGGCGATTTTGACGGCGAGAAGACCGGCGCGGGCGGCGCCCTGTGTCGTCGCCTCCTGACAGAGGGCGATGACATCGCACTCCGCGCCTCCAACCACGACAAGAAGGCCGGGATTCCTGATTGCGATCTCGCAGCGGTGCGTCTCGAGCAGGTGTTCGAGCGTGGCTCGTTCGAGCCCGCGGACATAGCCGAGCCGCCCATCCGGCCCCGCCACGCCGTCCATCAATCGGGCGCGGATATCGGTCAGTCGCAACGCTTCGGCGGCGGTCCATATTCCCGCAACGCTCCAGGCCGCCATCTCGCCGACGCTGTAGCCCGTGACAGCGGTGCCCTCAGTCAGCAAGTCCGCGATACAGGCGTGGATCGCGAGCGCCGATGTGACGGTTAGGATCTGGCTGACATGGTTGGCGGACAGCTCGTCCGCGCGGCGCGTCCTTATGAACTTCCGCGGATCTTCGCCGAGACAAGCGGTCGCAGCGGCGAAGACCGATTCCGCAGCAGGCCGATCGGCGACGAGATCGAAGATATTGTCCGACAGGGTGCCTTGTCCGCCGCAGAGCAGTGCAAGCATCAGGGGGCCAGCCGATCAACGAAGAGAGCGTCCACAAACAGAGCCATGGCGAGCAGATCTGCCGATCCGCCCGGACTGAGATTGCGCGCGACGAACGCCTGGTGAATGCCGTCGGCGTGTTTGCGCCAGCCTGGGCAACCGATTCCGCCCGCGGCAAGGAACGCGGATGCGCTGGCCTGCGCGAAGCGCAATCCGTCAACTCCGCCCCTGTGCAACAGATTGGTGTCGGCAACATCTGCGATCAGCGCCATGCAGGTCTGAACCCGAACCGCCTCCTCATCCCGAGGCGCGATCGTCCGCGCCGCATGCAGCGCGGGAAGGGCGATGTCATAGACGGAGGGGAAGCCACAAGCCGCTTCCGCCCTGGCGCCGCCGGCGCCGTAGCGACGTGACGCCACGGCGCCGTGGCTGCGCAGGGATATCGGGCCTGCGTAGATGGCGTCGCCCCAACGTTGCGACACCAATTCGCCGAGCGGCTTGCGAATGCCGAGAGCGCCGCGATACCCGGCCGCGGCGCAGAGCAGACCCAGTCCGAAGATCGCGCCGCGATGCGTGTTCACACCTGAGGTCGCCGCCAACATCGCGCGCTCCGCCGCAACCCCGATCGCGCGCAACCGGTCCATGCCGGCGCCCTCGGCGCCCGCGGCTGCGAGGTCGTGGAAGAACGGAGCCAGCGTGTCGGCACTTCGGCACAGGAGCCCGGCGTCCATATCGCGATGCGCGCCGTTGTCGACGTGGCTGACGAGCCCCGGCTTCGGATAGGTCTCTACTTCGAGCTTCAGGCACAGCGATGCGAGATGACCGAGCTGCTCCGCGCGGAGCGCGCGTTGCGGCGGCGCTTGCCATCTCAGCGCGACATTCATGACGCGCCACCCGCGAGAAACGCCGCACGCGTGGTGACATGAACGCCGGCCGCGCCCTTGACGAGGACTTCGTCCTCGTTAGCGCCGGTCAGCTCGCGCCATTGCACGCCGCCGGCGTGATAGACGATCTCGCCGTCGAGCCGCATCGGCGCCGTCTCTGCGATCCGCGCGATGTCGGACGGTAGGGTGTTCGCGTGCCTCGCCGACGACAGCGGCCAGAGCAGGTCGAGGTCCGATCCATCGGACAGATAGGGCAGGCCGGTGAGATGCTGCCAGGCCAGACTGCCGAATGTGCGCGTCTCCGGCAGAAGGCGGACGAGCAGGTCGATGGTCTGGCGCCACGACGCGGGCGCCGATGTTGCCGCATCCGCCAGCAATGGCGGCGGAGCATGCGTGATGAGTTCGCCGGGGGCGAGCGCGACGGCGATACGCCGCTTGCCGTGGCTCGGCGGCAGCGGCATTCCGAGCGGAATCATGCCTGCGGGATCGTTGCAGGCCGGCCTGCGAACCACGAGCGGGCGGCCGGCGCGCGCCCAGCCCTTGATAATCGGCTCGCTGGCGAGCGCGGGATTTCGGCTCATCGCGGCGGCCCAGCCGGTGGCCGAGGCCGTCACCATCGTATGGCGCTGGAGGGCTTCAGCCATGTGGCGCCTCCTGATGCGCGGCTGCCGCGAGTGTGCCAACCCGGTCGGCGATCTCGGCCGCCTTCCGCCGGCCGCCACGCTCGGCGCCGAGCCGCGCGCGATCGTCCTCTCCCTGCGGCCGTTGCAGCACGGCCGCAAGCTGCGGCGCCAAAGGCGCATTTTCATCCCAGACGGCGTGAATGCCGCCGGTCTGCACCATGTTGTCGAGGCCGGGCGCGAACACCGGCGTCGCTTCCGCCTTGGCCTTCAGCACATCGATCGGCAGCTTGGTGACCCGCGCCATCGACGGCAGGTCCATCACCGCGGGATGCGCACCGGGCAGCGCCACCAGCGTAGCGGTGGCGAGCGCGGTGGCGATGAACGCACCGGCCGCGCTGCCGCCATAGAGCAGGCCGACGGTACGATGTCCTTCGGCTTCCGCCAGCAGCAGGGCCTTGGCAAGATGCGACAGGTACTCGCTGAGCCCCAGCAGCTCGTCGCGCTTGCTCATGCGCTGGCTGGCGGAATCCACCAGGACCAGGATCGGCGCGCGATCGCCGGATTTGACGATCTCGATCACGCGCCCTGCGAGCACGATCGCCTCGTCGACGCCGAGCGGCTGACCCTGCGTGATGCCGAGCACGTGGATGGGACCTCCATCGGGCAGAATCGCCTGTCCCGCGATCATCGCGCCCGTGGTTGCGATCTTGCTGCCGTTTGGAAAGAGACTGGCCAGGATGTCATCGAGCGTCATCGGCGTTCTCCCTGTTGCTTGCCGCGCGAAGAAATGCGCCGGTCGGAAGTGCGGGGATCTGGGTCGGCTGGTCGATGCTAAGCGTCTGCCAGATCTCGACGGCGTCCTCGGCCTCGCCGAAACGCTGCAATCGCCGCTCGAGGCGCGTCTGCTCGGCTTCGAGCACCGCCACGTCGCATCGCCTGTTGGCTTTGAGCGCGTCGACCGCCGCCTGACGAAACGCCTGCGCCTCGTCGTCGACGAACGCATCAGCGCCGCCGATGAGGTAGCGATGCTTGCCACCCATCGTGCGCCACACCAGCGCGCGATCGCGCGAGTCGAATTCCTCGATACCCTTGTTGGTCTCGATCACTTCGGGGCCGCTGACGCTGATCCGCCCCTGTTCGGATACGATCAGGCGCGAGCAGGTGCCGGCGATCAGGCTACCGCCGCCGTAGCATCCGGCGCGTCCGCCGATCAGCCCGACGACGTTGACGCCGGCGCGCCGTGCCTCGATGATCTCGCGCATGATCTCGGCGATGGCGAGCTCGCCCGCATTGGCTTCCTGAAGCCGCACGCCGCCGGTGTCGAACAGGATCAGTACGTCGTGATGAAGCGCACGCGCGGCGCCCAAGAGGCCCGTGAGCTTGGCGCCATGGACCTCGCCGAAGGCACCGCCCATGAAGCGTCCCTCCTGCGCCGCGACGAGCACGGGCGCGCCGTCCAGGCGGCCGCGCCCGACGACGATGCCGTCGTCGAACTGTTCCGGCAGGTCGAAGATTGCCAGATGCGGGCTCATCTCGCGCAGCTCGGGGCCAATGAGTTCGGCAAAGCTGCCGGCGTCGACGAGCGTGTCGATGCGCTGGCGGGCGCTGGCCTCGTACCAGCTCAGCGAGGCATTGTCGGCTGTGGTCGCTGTCATCGTTCCGGCTCCTCGATCTTGCGGACGCCTTGCGCAAGGCGCAGCGCCACTGTGTCAGGCCTCGCGCCGCCGTCATTGATGGAGATGCGTAAGCCCCCGGCAGAGCGGCGCGCGACGAAGTCGCGGACCACGGCGTCCCAGACCATGCCGAAGCCATGAGCGGCCGTTGCGATGTCGATGGTGCAGACATCTGCCGGCGAGACGCGTTCCAGTAGGACTTCGAGATTGCCGGAGGCGACGACGCCGACGATCGCCTGGGTGCGGGTGCCGCCGGCGCATCTCGGGGCCGTCAGTCTGAAGCTGAGCTTTTCCATGCAAACTCCTCACCAATTGCGGAAGCGGCTGGGCGGGCGGTAGAGACCGCCGGAGGCCAGCATGAGGTCCTTGATCGAGCGGGCCGCCAGCAGGCGCCGGTCGGCGTCGAGCGGATCGATGCCGAGATCCTCGGGGCGCTGGATCACGCCGCGCTGCCTGAGCTGTTCGACCAGCTTCGCATCACGCGCGCGTCCGATGTCGGTGTAGCCGGCAACGCCGCGGATCGCCTGCTCGCGCTCGTCCTTGCTACGGCACATCAAGAGGTTGGCGATGCCTTCCTCGGTGACGATGTGGGTGACGTCGTCCGAGTAGACCATGACCGGCGCGAGATCGAGCTTGAGCTCGCGTGCCAGATCGAGCGCATCGAGCCGCTCGACGAACAGCGGCGCATTGCGCTCGCCGAAGGTCTCGCCGATCTGCACCACCAGCTTGCGGCCGCGGCGCAGCGCCGCGTTGGAGTCGGGATCGGCTTCGGCGCCGGCCTTGAGCCAGGGTTCGCTCGGGTGGCGCCGGCCGCGCGGATCGGAGCCCATGTTGGGCGCGCCGCCGAAGCCGGCGATGCGGCTGGTCGTCACCGTCGAGCTGTGGCCCTCGAGGTCGATCTGGAGCGTCGATCCGATGAACATGTCGCAGGCATAGAGGCCCGCCGTCTGGCAGAAGGCGCGGTTCGATCGCAGCGAGCCGTCGGGCCCGGTGAAGAAGACGTCGGAACGCGCCGCGACGTAATCCTCCATGCCGACTTCCGAGCCGAAACAGTGGATCTGGTCGACCCAGCCGGATTCGATCGCCGGAATGATCGTGGGATGCGGATTGAGCGCGAAATGGGTGCAGATCTTGCCCTTGAGGCCGAGCCTCTCGCCATAAGTCGGCAGCAGCAGCTCGATCGCGGCGGTGTTGAAGCCGATGCCATGGTTGAGCCGGCGCACGCCGTAGGGTGCGTAGATGCCCTTGATCGCGAGCATTGCGGTCAGGATCTGGGTCTCGGTGATCGCAGCCGGGTCGCGGGTGAAGAGCGGCTCGACATAGAAGGGGCGGCCGGCCTCGACCACGAAATGCACGAGGTCGCCGGGAATATCGACGCGCGGCACCTTGTCGACGATTTCGGTGACCTGCGCCACGACGAGACCGTTCTTGTAGCTCGTCGCCTCGACCACCGTCGGCGTGTCTTCGGTGTTCGGCCCCGTATAGAGATTGCCGTCCTTGTCGGCGCTCACCGCCGCGATGAGTGCGACGTTCGGCGTGAGATCGATGAAATACCGGGCGAACAGCTCGAGGTATGTGTGCACGGCCCCGAGCTCGATCCTGCGGCCGAACAGCATGCGCGCGATGCGGGCCGATTGCGGGCCCGAATAGGAGAAGTCGAGGCGCCGCGCGATTCCCTTGTCGAAGATGTCGAGGTGGGCGGGCAGGACCACCCCCGACTGCACCATGTGCAGGTCATGGACATCCTGGGGGTCGAGGTTCGCGAGCGCCGAGGCGAGGATGTCGGCCTGCTTCTGATTATCGCCCTCCAGGCACACCCGGTCCCCTGACCGGATCACCGCCCTCAGGAATGCAGGCAGGTTGGCAATGGGCACCATCTTGCCCTTCGCGTGCTGGCCGCCGGCCGCCAGGCGCTCCGCCAGGGCGGCCTTTTGAATACCCCAATCGCTCATTTCGGCTCCTTGGCATGCGGGGTTGGCTTTCGATTGCCCCAATGTATGCGTATTGCCTACCTTTGTCAATTAATGTATACATTAACCCATAAGTGATGGATATTCGCATACACAGGAGGGAATTTGCGATGCGAATGCATGCAGATAGTCCACGTCCTGGGGATCGTGCCTTGCTCGCCGAGGGGAGGCGCCCGTGACCATTTCCGGCGTAGCGCTGCTCGCGATCTGCACCCTCTTAGGGGGCCTGCTGGGGGACCTGCTCGGCGTCGCCCTCGGCGTGAAGGCCAATGTCGGCGGCGTGGGCATCGCCATGATGTTCTTGATCGCGGCCCGGCTCTGGCTGGTGCGGCACGGCATACTCAGCCACGGGCTCAAGACCGGCGTCGAGTTCTGGGGCAGCTTCTACATTCCGATCGTGGTCGCCATGGCCGCGCAGCAGAATGTGGTCGCCGCGGCAAAAGGCGGTCCGATCGTCGTCATTGCGGGGATCGGCGCGGTCGCGGTGTGTTTCGCGATGGTGGCCCTGATCGGCCGGTTCAGCGGTCGTGTCGAGACCATGGACGAGATCGAGGCGCGAGAGGCCGAGGCGCTCGCTGCACCTGTGCCCCACTTCAAGTCCGGGAGGATCGGATGATCATGATGTCTCACATTCTCGCCGCCAATGCGCTGATCACTGCGTTCGCGGTCGTCGGAATCCTGATGTGGATCTCCGGAGCGATCTCGAAATATCTCACCTTCGGGCGCATTCACGCCTCGGCGATTGCGATCATGCTGGGCCTTGCGCTGGCCTTTTGGGGAGGCATCTCCACCGGCGGCGAGAAGGGCGTGGCCGACCTGCCGGCCCTGGCCGGGATCGGCCTGATGGGCGGAGCGATGCTGCGCGATTTCGCCATCGTCGCCACCGCCTTCGAGGTCGATGTCGTCCATGCGCGCAAGGCCGGGGTGATCGGTGCGGTCGCACTCGGACTGGGAACGGTGGTGCCGTTCATTCTCGGCGTGTTCGTCGCCGCGGCGTTTGGCTACACTGACGCGGAATCGTTGACGACGATCGGCGCCGGTGCGGTCACCTACATCGTGGGCCCGGTCACGGGTGCGGCGATCGGCGCATCCTCACCGGTTATTGCGCTCTCGATTGCGACCGGTGTATTCAAGGCAGTGATCGTCATGATCGGCACGCCCTTTGTGGCGAAGATGATCGGCCTGAACAATCCGCGTAGCGCGATGGTGTTTGGCGGCTTGATGGGAACGGTCAGCGGCGTGTCTGGAGGGTTGGCGGCGACGGACCGACGTCTGGTGCCCTACGGTGCGCTGACGGCGACATTCCACACCGGGCTCGGATGCCTGGTCGCGCCCTCGATCCTTTACTTCGCGGTGCGCGCGATCACGGGAGGCTGAATGGCAGAAGTATTGAAGGTCGCGGTCGACGCGGAGGACGATGGCGGGCTGCTCTCCGATCGCATCCGGAATGCGCTTACGGACGAGATTGCCTCAGGTGCGCTCGTCGCCGGTTCGGCCCTGGAAGAGCAGCAGCTTGCCGATCGTTTTGGAGCTTCCCGCACGCCGGTGCGGGAGGCGCTTCGCCAGCTCGTGGTCAGCGGCCTCGTCGAGGTGCGCGGCCGCCGCGGCCTCGTCGTTGCGCGCATGACGCCGGAGCGCATCATGGACATGTTCGAGACCAGCGCCGAGGTGGAAGCCATGTGCGTCAGGCTCGCGACCTACCGCATGACGCCGCTCGAGCGCAGCCATCTGATCGAGCTTCATGACGCCTCGCTCAAGATGGTCGAGGCCAACGATGTCGATGCCTATGACGCGTTCAACCGCGAATTCCACGAATGCATCTACCGCGCAACGCACAACTCATTTCTCGCCGAGCAGGCGCAGGACGTGCGTTCGCGGCTCAGCGCCTTCCGCCGCACCCAATTGCGGCAGGGCGATCGCATTCGCAAGTCCCGCGACGAGCATGACGCCATCATGCAGGCGATCGCGGAAGGTGACGGAGAGACCGCAGCCCGCCGAATGCGTGCGCATATGCTGAATGCCGCGTCCGCGCTCAGGCGCTACATCGATGATCGCCTCGGCTGAGTAGCCCGATCGCACGATCGGGCCGATAGCTTGACCGCATCCGGCGGCCGCAGGCATGGACTATTGGTAAGGTCGCATCCCCATTCTGCCTGATCGAGGCGCGCCGCGCTCGCATCGCGCCGAGCTGGCTTGAGCGCGGCGTCAAATATTTCTACATCCACTCAGATCCGTTCCTGCGTGCCGGTTTGGCAGGTATCAGGAAGCTGTTAGGCCAATAGTCCGAAGCAAAACATACGCAATGAACCGTACTCCTGCGGCTTGGGCCAGCGCCTGGCTTGATACGCGGGTCCTTGTCCCTAGGCATAGGGACAGACACAGCCCTGCGATCCGCTTAGGGTCGCTCGCCTGGTTGCTCGTAACCCCGGGACAGGGCTCGAACATCGGACGATCTCCTCCGGGTCCTTGATGCTGCCCCGCGGGTCCGATGCAACTGGCCGAAGCACCGGGGCGGACAGGGAGGAGCTACATGACTATCGGTTTTACGCGAGTTTGTCTTGTTGTGGCCTGCGTACTTTATGGATACGCGGCGCATGCGGAAATTAAAGTCGGAATTGTGATTTCGGCCACCGGCCCGGGATCTGCGTTGGGGCAACCCCAGCTCAAGACTGTCGCAGCTCTGCCAAAAGAGATCGGCGGAGAGAAGGTGACCTACATCATCCTGGACGACGAGTCTGATTCCACCAAAGGGATCCAGAACGCGCGCCGGCTCGTGATCCAGGACAAGGTCGACGTGCTGGTCGGGTCTTCTCTGACGCCGGTGACCATGCCGATGCTCGACGTCGCGCTGGAGTCGAAGACGCCGCTGCTATCGCTTGCGGCCGCCACCGCCATCGTTCAGCCGCTGGACGACAAACGGGCCTGGGCCTTCAAGGTCGTCCCCAACGATGACCTGATGGCGAGCGCCATTCTGAAATACATCGCGAAATCCGGCGCGAAGGCGCTTGGATTTATCGGTGTTTCGGATGGGTATGGCGAAGGTTACTATAAGGAGGTGAGCCGCCTTGCGCCGACCTTGGGTCTGACGGTGACCACACATGAAGTCTACGCGCGTGCGGATACCAGCGTCACCGGCCAGGCGTTGAAGGTGATGTCGACGAATCCTGACGCCGTCTTCATTGCTTCTGCTGGTACCCCGGCGGTCCTGCCGCAACAGGCGCTCCGTGAGCGCGGATACACCGGAAAGATCTTTCAGACGCATGGCGTGGCCAGCGAGGAGTTCATCAAGCTCGGAGGCGCGACCGTCGAAGGCGCTATTTTCGCCGGTGAGGCCTTTACCATTGCGGCCGATCTTCCGGCAGGAGATCCGTTCCGTCACGCCACGGAGCAGTTCGTGACCGCCTATGAGGCGGTGAACGGTCAGAAGCCCAATATGTTCGCGGCTCACCTCTGGGATGTCGTCGCGCTGATCGGGAAAGCTGCTCCGAACGCGCTGAAGACGACGAAGCCGGGCACGCCCGAGTTTCGTGCAGCTCTGCGGGACGAACTCGAGCGCGGGGAGAACGTCTATCTCAACAACGGGCTATCGAACATGAGCAAGACCGACCACAACGGCTATGATGAACGCTCAGCCTTTTTGATCAAGGTCGAGGGTGGGAAGTTCCGCTTGGCGAAATAGCAGCGCGCCATCCTCGGGAAGACACGATGTTGAAGCCGAGCTTCTCGTCGGTGATCTCGACTCCTCGGCCTGAAGGACAAGGCTTCATGCCGTCAGCGAGCCACGAGAGGAACATAGTGTTCGAGTTCGGGATCGGGGAAATGGATCGTCCGGCCAAGCTCCGCGGAGCGATAGAGCCCCATAAGCATTTCCATGACGCCGACCCCGTCATCGAAGGTTTCTGCCGGACTCATGCCTCGCCTGAATGCCTCCACCATATGGCGGTTCTCGTCGGTGTAGCCGTAGATGCCGGCTTCGTCCTCGACCACCGGCATCAGACCTTGCTCGGAATTCTGCTTCTCGACGAGATCCTCGCCCTCTGATCCGCTGATCGCGCGGGAGAGGAAGACCTTGAGGCCAGTCGAGAGCGAGGAGAACTCCATCGAATATTCGGGACCAAGCAATTCAAGCTGGATGCGCAAGCCGGCACCGACATATGCCCATGAGGTTGTCGCCTCGATCATCAATTGATGCCCGTCGGTATCTTCCATCGTAAGTATCCCGCGCGCAAAATCTTCGACCGGACGTTTGGTGAAATCGACACCCATTCGCCTCTTGAGGTCGGCAGCGTAGTGGGGGCGCGTCCATTTGAGATTGGCCGTCGTGGCGCTGGCGCTGACCAGCCGTAAGGAGTCGCGCTTTGCGCCGGGCGCGGTCAGCATGAAGCGTGCGACCTCGACTGAATGGCACATCATGTCGGAGAGCACGCCCCCTCCTTGCTTGTCGCCTTGCCAGAACCATGGCTCGTGCGGTCCTGAATGCTCCTCGGCGGCACGCGCGAGATAGGGGCGTCCACTTCCGGGTACGGCTCGGCGCCAGATGATGTCCTTGCCGCGCATCACCGCGGTCGAGAAAAGCTGGTTCTCCAGATAACCGTGAAGCAGGCCTGCATCTTCGACGAGCCTGCGCATTTCCCGTGCTTCGGCAAGCGTGCGGGCGAGCGGCTTTTCGCAAGCAATGGCGCGCAGGGGAGCCCCGGCCTTGGTCACGCGGTGGATCTCGCGCATGATGTCGAGACGGCTGTCGTTCGGCGTCAGCAGCCAAAGCGCATCGACCTCGCCGGACATTGCCATCGCCTCGATGCTGTCAAACACATGCGCCGGCCCAAGGCCAAGATTGCGCGCCTTGTCGGCAATGCGCGTCCGCCGTTCGGCGGAACGGCTGTAGACGCCGCCGACGCTGACGTTGCGCACGCCGAGCATGGACTGCAGATGGAACGCGGCAATGAAGCCGCTGCCGACAAGGCCGATGCGCAGCATTGGAAGTTCCGTGAGCTTCTGCATGTCAGAGACCTCCTTCAATGAAAATGTGGTGGTTCAGACCGACGTGGACGTTCTGCGTTGCCTGCCCGGGATCGCGGCCAGCAGTGCCTGCGTGTAGGGATGCTCCGGCCGTTCCAGCAGATCTACCGTCGGCCTGATCTCGACGATTTCTCCGAGGCGCATCACTGCGATCCTATCGCAGACCTGGGCCGCGACGTTGAGATCGTGGGTGATGAACAGCACTGCCAGCCGCAGCCGCGCCTTCAATGTCTCGAGCAAGGTGAGCACCTGCGCCTGGACAGAGACGTCGAGCGCTGACACCGGTTCGTCGGCCACCAGCACCTCCGGGTCGAGCGCCAGCGCGCGCGCAATTCCGATCCGCTGGCGTTGCCCTCCGGAGAATTCATGCGGAAAGCGTCGCGCGGCGCTCGGGTCGAGACCCACGAGCGCCAGCAGTTCCTCGGCACGCGCGAAGGCCTGCGCCGGCGGGACGCCGTGCGCGATCGGCCCGTCGGCGATAATTCGCCCGACGCGGCGGCGTGGATTGAGCGAGGCGAAGGGATCCTGGAACACCATTTGGACATGCTTGCGGGCGGCCCGCAGGCGGGCACCGCGAGCCTTGGAGAAATCGAGTTCGCCGATACGGACCACGCCCGCATCGGCGTCGGTGAGACGCATCACCAGCCGACCGATCGTGCTCTTGCCCGAGCCGGACTCTCCGACGAGGCCGAGCGTCTCGCCGCGCCGGATTTCGAAGGTCACATTCTTTACGGCTGCGACCTCGGTCTGCGAGCTGAACCAGTCGCTGCCACGATAGATCTTCGCAAGTCCGGTCGCGGCGCAGGCGATCGGTTCGTCCTGGACCCGGGCCCGGACCGGCGGGGTCCCGCCGGGCACCGCGGCGAGCAGCCGGCGCGTATAGGGATGCTGCGGGCGTTCGAGCACGTCCTCCACGGATCCCTGTTCGACGACGCGACCCTTCTCCATGACCGCGACGCGGTCCGCGATGTCGGCGACGACGCCGAAATCATGGGTGATGAACAGCACCGCCATGCCGCGCCGCTGCTGAATGTCCCGGATCAATCGAAGGATCTGTGCCTGTGTCGTGACGTCGAGTGCCGTGGTTGGTTCGTCCGCGACCAGGATCGATGGTTCGAGCGCAAGGGCCATTGCGATCATGGCACGCTGACGCTGGCCACCCGACAACTGATGCGGGTAGCTATGGATGATCCGCTCGAGGTCGCGCATGCCTACCTCTTCGAGGAGGGCGCGCAAGTGGGTTTGCCGCTCAGTTGGCGTGAATTGTCCGTGCGCCTCGAACGCTTCCATGATCTGGTCGCCGATCCTGATCACAGGATTGAGCGCTGTCATCGGTTCCTGGAAGATCATCGCAATGCGTCGCCCGCGCAACGTCCGCCATTCTGCTGCGGGGAGGTTCAGCAAATCGCGTCCCTCAAAGTGTATGGCCCCTGCAACCGGGCGAATAGCCCTGGGCAGCAGGCCCATTACGGCAGAGGCGCAGACCGATTTACCGGAGCCGGATTCACCGACGACGCAGAGGATTTGCCGCGGATACAGGGCAAGCGAAACGTCCTCGACGGCAGAGGCGCGATCTCCGCCGGCGGGCAGCGCCAGCGTCAGCCGCTCGATCGACAGGATCGCCTCCGTTGTCTCGCTCATGCTGCCCGATCCGACATCACGTCTTTCTCATCCTGGTCACGCCGCCAGTGCAATGCCGTCCTTGCGATGGTCCGACGCGCCGAGAATGACGCCCCTGGAAAGATCGACGTGCACGGCCTGACAGCCTCCGAGCGGTTCGTCCGCCCTGATCACGCGGTGACCGCGCGCAATCAATTCGTCGGCGACGGAGCCGGGAATCGTGGGTTCGAGGCTCAGCGTACCATCAAACGCAAAGCTGCGCGGCGCATCCGAGGACTGCTGAATGTCGAGCCCACGGTCGAGCACGCCGCTCAGGATCTGCACATGTCCCGCCGCCTGGTATTGTCCACCCATCACGCCAAAGGCCATGATCGGCTTGCCATGCTTCGCCAGCAGACCCGGAATGATGGTGTGAAAGGGACGTTTTCGCGGCGCAATCGCATTGGGATGTCCTTCGAGAAGGGAGAATCCCGAACCCCTGTTCTGTAATAGCACGCCAGCGCGCGGAGCGTAGATGCCGCTGCCGAACGCGAAGAAAAGCGAATTGATGAAAGATACCATGTTGCCGTCGCGGTCGGCGACCGCAACGTAAGCCGTGTCACGATGAACAGGCATGTCAAAATCTGCTGATGCGCCGGCACGCTTCCGGTCGATGGAGGAGCGCAATGCCGCGACTGACGACTCCGAGAGCAGCGAGTCGACATCGAGCGGACGGAATTCCGGATCGGCTACCAGCGCGTCGCGCTGCCGGTAGGCCGCCTTGGTTGCCTCGGCAAGGAGGTGAATGCGATCCGCCTCGCCGAGCGCCGGATTGGCCATGTCGAAGCCGGCAAGGATGCGGGCGATCAGCAGCGCCGCGACGCCCTGTCCGTTAGGCGGACATTGCAGGATTTGATGATCGCGGTAGTCGGCGCTGATCGGCTCGACGTACTCCGATCGGGCACTTGCGAGATCTTCAAGCTGCATCATTCCGCCCAGCGCCTTCAATGTCGCGACGATTTCTTCGGCGACGGCACCTTCGTAAAACGCGGCGCGCCCCTCGCGTGCGATCCGGCGCAGCGTCGCGCCGAGTGCGGGATGATTGAGCTTGCTACCGACGGCGGGCGCAGCGCCACCGGGCAGATAGACCGGTACGCCAGTCCGATGTCGTTCGATGCGATCGGCGTAGCGTGCCCAATCCAGCGCGGCGCGGGGCGTCACCACAAAGCCGGTCTCGGCCGCGCGGATCGCCGGCGCCAGAACCTCGTCCAGGCCTTTTGAACCATAGTCGCCAGAGAGGCGGCACCAGGCATCGACCGCACCCGGAACTGTGACTGCATGGGGTGAATCGTCCGGGATCGACGCCAGCCCGCGTTGCCGAAACCAGCCGAGTTCGGCCTTCGCCGGCGCTCGGCCCGAGCCGTTGACAGCGACGGGCTTGCCGGAGGCGGGAGCATAGATCGCAAAACAGTCGCCGCCGATGCCGGTCATATGCGGATCAATGACACCCTGGAGGGCGATCGCGGCAATGGCGGCATCGACCGCATTGCCGCCACTGCGCAGGATCTCGACCGCAGCGAGCGTGACGGCCGGATGAGAGGTCGCGGCCATGCCCCGGTCGCCCACCGCCAGTGAGCGCCCCGGCACCATGAAATCGCGCTGTCCCCAGCTCATGCCCTTCTCCGATTGTTGTTGTGGGGCCGCGTGGCGAGGGCTCCGGCAGCCGGTTCATCGCAAAGGATATCGACGTTGCCGTGCAGGCGGAGTGCCGAGGCAGGACAAGCTGCTGTGATCGGACCCTCGATCGCGGCTGCGAGTGCGGCTGCTTTCTCCGGCCCCTTGGCGATCAGGAGGATGCTCCGAGCCTCCAGGATTGTTGCTATGCCCATTGTGATCGCACGTTCGGGAACCGACGCCGGATCGGGAAAATTAATGGCATTCGCGATGCGGGTTGCTTCATCGAGTCTGACCTCGCGGGTACGTGAAGCGAAATCCGAACCTGGCTCATTGAAGCCGATATGGCCGTTGGCGCCGATGCCGAGGAGCAGGAGGTCGATGCCCCCGGCAGCCGCAATCTGCGCCTCATAGCGCGCGGCCTCGGCGGCGACGTCGTCGGCCGTGCCATCGGGGATCTTTGCCCGACCGGCTTCCATATCCACATGCCCGAACAAATGCTGCTGCATGTAGGCATGGAAGCTTCCGGCCGATTGGGGGGCGACGCCCACATATTCATCGAGGTTGAAACTCGACACCGTTCGGAATGAGATGAGGCCGGCGCGGGTCGCGGCGACAAGGCGGGCATAGAGCGGCGCCATTGTCGCTCCGGTCGCAAGACCGAGGGTAACCGGCCGTCGATCGTGCAGCCGCGCGATGACAAGCGCGGCTGCTCGTTCCGCGACGGCGGCGGCATTGCCGACAATCTCGATTCTCGGCGCCTGCTCTCTCATGCCGCGACATCTGCTGCCGTGAAAGGAAGAGCCAGTGGGCCCGCATCCTTGCCGATGCCAAACAGCGAGCGATGCACGAGGTCGATCGCGCTGCCGATCGCGCCGATCAGCGTGGCGCGATTGCCGAGCGCGCTGAGCTCGATACGAACAGGCTCGCGCATGCAGCGTCCCAGATGTTCATCGATCCGGACCTTCAACTCGGGCCGCGCGCCGATACTGCCGCCCATGATGATGATTTCCGAATCGAGGATGCTGTGCACCGCCAGGATCGCGGTCGTGAGGATCCGGCTGACTTCGTCGATCGTCACTCGTGCCGCCTCCTCGACCGCGAGCCGATCGAAGACATCGCGCACGGTACTGCCGGGCGCGCCGCCGAGCCCGATGTAGCGTTCGACAATGCCGGCGCTGCCGATCGCGGTTTCCAGGGTGCCGAACCGAAGGCCACGCGCATCGTAGGGATCGCCCCCAAGCGGCAGGTAGGCAATCTCGCCGGCCGCCCCGCGTGCACCACGCACGAGATAACCGTCCGAAAAGATGCCCATGCCAATGCCGGTGCCGACTGCGATGAAGGCGAAACTGCGCGCCTTGCGGCTGTTGCCGCGCCAATGCTCCCCGATTGCGGCGAGATTGACGTCATTTTCGATGGCGACGTCGATTCCGAGCCGTTCGCGCAGCGCGGCCCTCACGTCCAGGCTATCCAGTCCGGGGATATTGGGCGCGATGGCGATGCTGCCCGACGCGGGGTCGACCATCCCCGGACTTCCCATCACGCCGCCGCGCAAGCGTTGCGCCGATACGGACGCACGCTGAAGCAGGGCATCCTTCATGCGATCGATCTGTGCGACCACGGCAGCGCCGCCGTCGCAGGATGTCGGTTCGATGCTCTCGGCGACGATCTCACCGTGCAGATCGGCAAGTGCGACGTGCAGTTTTGTGCCGCCAAGGTCGATACCCAACACGAAGGCGGCGTCCGGCCGGAGCGCATAGGTGACGGCGCTTCTCCCCACGCTGCCCTGGATTTGACCGTCCTCATGGACCCAGCCGTCGCGCTCGAGATCACGCATCACTTCGGAGATGGTCTGCTTGGACAGGCCCGTGCTGCGGGCGATTTCGGCGCGCGATACCGAGCGATCACGCAGCAGGCGCTCAACCACAAGGCGCACGGATTGCTGTCGCGCAACGGGCGATGAGGGGGCGTCTGGCATGGGCCTCAATCCAATTAGTCAATATGCCGAACTAATACCTCGCCTGATCTGCCGTCAAGGGGCGTGGTGTAAGGATTTTTCGCCTCCAAGAGCGATGTGTTGTAATTTAGTTCCATATCCTAGGGTGATTTGTTCGAGATGTTTACAAATAGGTTCAGTCGTGCTTGTCTTGACCTTCAACAGCAGAGCCTTGGAAGCTTTGGGATAGGCGTGCGACGAAAGGAATTCCGTATGAAGCGGACGGGCACGGCGTTGGCGGCAATTCTGATGATCGCATCGGGCCTTGTTTCGGCGAGTGCCGCGACATTGCGGGTTGGCATCCAGGACGATCCCGATGCGCTCGACCCGGCACTCAGCGGCACATACTCCGGCCGCTTCGTGTTTGCGGCGCTGTGCGACAAGCTTGTCGATATCTCCCCCGACCTCAAGATCGTGCCGCAGCTGGCGGAGGCTTGGGAGTGGTCCGCGGACGGCAAGTCGATCACGTTTACGCTGCGCAAGAATGTCACGTTCCACGATGGCACCGCGTTCGATGCAGCGGCAGTCAAGTTCAATATCGAGCGCATGAAGTCGATGCCGGATTCCAAGCGCAAGGCGGAGCTGGCGCCGGTCGCGAGCGTCGAAGCGCTTGCCGCGGACAAGGTGAAGTTCAACCTGTCGGAGCCGTTCGTGCCGCTGCTTGCTAATCTCAGCGATCGTGCCGGCATGATGGTCTCGCCCAAGGCCGCCACGGAGAAAGCCGGGGAATTTGCAGCCGCGCCGGTCTGTGCCGGTCCGTATCAATTTGCCGAGCGCAAGTCGCGCGACCTCATTCGGGTCAAGAAATATCCCGGCTACTGGGACGCTGCACGGGTCGGCTATGACGAGGTCGTCTACTACTACGTTCCCGACTCGACCGTGCGGTTGTCGCGTGTCCGGGCGGGCGATCTCGATCTCGCGGAGCGTATCGCGCCGACCGATCTCAAGACCGTGCGCGACGATCCCAACCTCGCCCTGCATTCCGGCCAGGGACTTGCCGTCTCGCATCTGATGTTCAATGTCGGCGCGGGCGCGAAGGCCGATACGCCACTCGGCAAGAACTCGACGCTGCGTCAGGCCTTTGAGCTGGCGATCGATCGCAATGTCATCAACCGCGTCGCCTTCAACGGCGAGTTCCTGGCGGATAACCAGATGATCCCGCCGTCATCTCCGTTCTACGATAGCGCGCGCAAGGCGCCGGCTCGCGATGTTGCCAAGGCCAAGGCAATGATTGCCGCCGCCGGAATGACTCGCGTGCCGGTCGAGATCCAGTACGAGAATACGGCCGGCGATTCCCGGGTCGCACAGATCATACAGTCGATGGCGGGCGAGGCCGGTTTCGACGTCAAGCTGCTGCCCATGGAAACGACCACGGCCATCGAGCGCTACATGAACGGCAATTTCGAAGCCTATATCGGCAACTGGAGCGGCCGCGCTGACCCGGACCCGACACTGGTCGCCTTTTTCAGTTGCGCGGGCTCCCAGAACGTCAACAAGTACTGCAACAAGGATCTCGATGCGATCCTGAACCAGGCCCGGGGCGAGGCTGACGAAGCCAAGCGCAAGGCACTCTACGCCAAAGCGACGGACATTTACCTGACGGCGCTCTCGTCGATTCCGCTCCATCACCCGAACTGGTTCTTTGCGGCCCGCAAATCGGTCGGCGGCATCGTCATGGTGCCGGACGGTCTGTTGCGTCTGGTCGGTGTCAGGCCCGTGAATTGATGCGCAACGCCTCGCGCCCGCCGATGCGCTCGCCCTGGTGAGGACCAGTCTGGCCCGATGAAGAGTTTGCTTCTGCGCCGGCTTGCCGTCCTGCTGCCGACCCTGTTGTTGGTGTCGATGATGGTGTTCGGTCTGCAGAAACTGCTGCCCGGCGATCCTGCGCTGGCGCTCGCCGGAGAAGAGCGTAATCCCGAAGTCGTTGAGTATCTTCGGCAGAAGTATCGCTTCAATGATCCGATCCCGGTGCAATACGCCGTCTGGCTGAAAGCCCTGGTGCACGGTGACTTCGGCACGTCGGTACGCACCCGATTGCCGATCGGCACCATGCTGGCGGAAAAATTGCCGGTGACCGCTGAGCTCGCGATGCTGTCGATGCTGGTCGCGCTGCTCGTCGGGTTGCCGATCGGGATCTTCGCGGCGCTGGGGCGCGGGACGCCCTTCGACTACGGCGCCAGTCTGTTCGGGCTTGCCGGACTGTCGATCCCGCATTTCTGGCTGGGGATCATGCTGATCCTTCTGTTCTCGGTGAATCTCGGCTGGCTTCCGGCCGGAGGTTTCGTTCCGCCGTCCGAGAGCGTGGGAGGCAACCTGCTTTCGATGCTGATGCCCGCTTTGGTGCTCGGCACGGGCACCGCTGCGATCATGATGCGCCATGTCCGCGGCGCGATGATCGAGGCGATGAAGCAGGACTACGTGCGCACCGCCCGCGCGAAGGGCGTCCGCGAAAGCACCATCGTGCTGCGTCATGCGCTGCCGAACGCGCTGATTCCCGTGGTCACGCTGGGCACACTGCAATTTGGCGAACTGCTGGCCGGCGCGGTGTTGACGGAGCAGGTCTTTTCCATCCCGGGGTTCGGCAAGATGGTCGTCGACGGCGTGTTCAGCCGCGATTATGCCGTGGTTCAGGCGGTCGTGCTCTGCACAGCAGCCGTATTCCTCCTGATGAGCCTGATTGCCGACGTGGCGTATGTGCTGCTCAATCCGAGGCTCAGGTCATGAGCTCGATTGAGACGGTGCCGGTCGCAAGTCAGGCACGCGCCGCCGCTCCTTCGGAAATTCGTCGCCTGTTGCGCGAACCATCCGCCGTCATCGGGGCCACGATCATCCTGTTCTTCGTCGTGCTGGCGGTGTTTGCCTCGTGGATTGCGCCGTACGATCCAAACTCGCCGGACTGGATGGCGATTCGCGCGGCACCCGGTGCGGCACATTGGTTCGGCACCGACGATCTCGGTCGGGACGTGCTGTCGCGCGTGATCTTCGGCACGCAAGCCTCGCTTGCCGCCGGCATCGTCTCCGTGACGGTCGCGGTGCTGATCGGCCTTCCGTTTGGTCTCATGGCCGGCTATTTCGGCGGCCTCACCGACATGGTGATCTCGCGCTTCGCCGATGCGCTGCTCGCTTGCCCCTTTCTGGTGCTGGCGATTGCGCTCGCCGCGTTCCTGGGCCCCAGCCTGCAAAATGCGATGATTGCCATCGGCATTTCCGCGGTACCGGTTTTCGTTCGTGTTGCGCGTGCCGAGACGCTGGTTGTTTGCACCGAGGATTACATCGCCGCGGCCCGGTCCCAGGGCCTCGGCCATCTCGCCATCCTGACCGGACAGGTGCTGCCGAACGTGCTTGCGCCGACGATTGTGCAGGCGACGCTGACCATGGCGATCGCAGTTCTCGCCGAGGCGAGCCTGGCCTTTCTGGGGCTTGGCCAGCTTCCTCCGGCCCCCTCATGGGGCGCCATGCTTGACGTTGCCAGGCAATTTCTCGGCGAGGCGCCATGGATGGCCTTCTGGCCCGGGCTCGCGATCATTGCGCTCGTCATCGGCTTCAACCTGATGGGTGACGGCCTGAATGATGCCCTCAATCCCAGGCACTAGATGGAAGACGAGCCTGTTCCGCTGAAGACTCCGCGGCGTGGCCTAGGGCTGTTTGATTTCAGGCGGCAGAGCAAAGCCTGTCTTGTCCGAGCGCTGCAGCGCGCAGATCCGATGACACAGGTCGATGACGTGCCCGTCGTAGACTAGCGTGTATTGGCGCGAGCATTTGGCGCGCCATTGATCTGTATCAAGCCCGCCGTGGGATAGGGGCCGCTAGGCTTCCAGCAGGAGCGCTGCCCGGACACAGGCCTTGAACACTCTTCGCCAGCATCGGTCTATCGACGGAGTCATCCAGCTCGTGATCCGGCTCGGATTGCTGGCGCTGCTGATCCTGTGGACTTTCCTCATCATCCGCCCCTTCGTGCCAATCCTGGCCTGGAGTGCGGTGCTCGCGGTGGCGTTCTATCCAGTCTTCGGCTGGCTTGCCAAGCGCCTCGGGGGCCGCCCGCGCACCGCCGCGTCCATTCTCACGCTGGTTACGCTGGGCATCGTCATTGGTCCTGCGGCCTGGCTCGGCATGAGCGCAGTCGACGGGATCAAGGATCTCGCGGGCCAGATCAGCAGCGGCGATCTCACGCTTACGGAGGCGCCCGAACAGATCAAGAGCTGGCCGCTGATCGGCACCCAGCTCTACGATCTCTGGACCCAGGCCAACAGCAATATTCGCGCGGCGCTGAGCGAGGTGATGCCGTATCTGAAACCGCTTGCCGGGATGATGCTGTCGCTCGCCGGTGATGCCGGTGTCGGCACGCTCCAGTTCCTGCTGTCGGTATTCGTCGCCGGCTTCCTCTTTCCCTACGGTCCGCAGCTCGTCGACGCGGTGCGCGGCTTCCTGTTCCGGGTCGTACCGGAGCAGAGCGAGCATTTTCTGGAGCTCGCCGGCGCGACCATCCGCGCGGTGTCGCAGGGCATCATCGGTGTCGCAATCGTGCAGTCGCTACTGGCCGGAATCGGCTTCAAGCTCGCAGGCGCCCCGAGTGCCGGCCTGCTGGCATTCCTCGTCCTGTTGCTGTCGATCGTGCAGATCGGCCCCTTTCTCGTTCTCTTCCCCGTGGTCGTCTGGATCTGGATGGACAAGGACGTGACCACGGCGGTGCTCCTGACCGTCTTCCTCGGCGCCGTCGGCATCCTCGACAACATCCTGAAACCCATCGTCATGGGGCGCGGCCTGACCACGCCGACGATCGTGATCCTGATCGGGGTGATCGGCGGAACGCTCGCGCACGGAATCATCGGCCTCTTCATCGGGCCGATCATCCTGTCGGTCGCCTGGGAACTCTCGGCGGCTTGGATCCGGAACGACCGCGCCGCTGCGCCGAAAAGGCCGGAAGAGACCTGAATCTTCGCGCGCATCACCTTTGACCTAAGTCAATCCTCTCGACTCCCGGTGCGCCTTGATTGGGCGTAGGCAGATCTGACCTCAGGCATGTCGATGGCCCATCAAACGTCGCAGCGGGATTGCACATTCGGGCAAACGTCGCCGGCGATGACGGCCGTCGACTGATCGCCATGGATGCGATCCTTGCCATCGATGCGAAGGCAGGAGGCGTGAACTTCCAGCTCTTCTCCGTGCGAGGCGAGGGGAGGCTGGAACGGCAAATCAAGGGACGGCTTGACGGGCTCGGCCGCCATCCGCGCCTCAGGGCGAGCAGAGCGAACGGCGATCCGTTGGCGCACCGCACCTATCAGAACGACGACGTCGATGACATCCTGGCGGCATGCGCGGTTGTCGATAGCTGGCTGCGGGACGAATTGGGAATCCAGCCGTTGGCCGTGGGACATCGCGTCGCTCAGGGAGGACCGGATGACGCCCGGCCGGCCCTGATCGATGACGCCGTGATGGCGCGTCTGGAACGGCTGATTGCACTCGCGCCGCTGCTTCAACCGTATAATCTTGCGCCAATCCGTATCATGCAGGCCAATCATCCGGCGCTACCGCAAGTCGCCTGCTTCGATACTGCGTTCCATCTTGGCAAGGTCGTGGAGAACGGCAGCTATCCTATTGCGCATCAACTCTGCGCAGGTGACGCAAGGCGATACGGGGCTCACGGTCTTTGCTACGAGTCGATCGCACGAACTCTGGCGCTTGAGGCCCCCGAGATTGCCGCGCGCCGCGTGATCGTTGCGTGCCTCGACGACACCAGCTCGATGTGCGCGCTGAAGGAAGGCTGCAGCGTCGAAAGCACGAATGGATTCTATGCTTTTGGCGCATCGCCGTCGGACTATTCCGCAGGTGAAATCGATCCCGGCGACGCATTTCTGTTCACCAATCCGGGTGACGACGGTGCGGCGGCTCGTTTTCTGCGAGCAGAACAGGCCGTCGAGCACCTCGCCTACTGCGCCGGCCTCAACGCCGGCCTGCTCGCGGCCGCGCAGGAGGGGCTTGACGCCTTTGTTTTCACCGGCGCGATCGGCCAAGGCTCGACCGCGATCCGCGCGCGCATCGCCGAAAGGCTGAGCTGGCTCGGTGCCATACTGGATGCGAAGGCCAACGCCCATAACGCACGGCTGATCTCGCGCCGCGATAGTCGTATCCCTCTCTACGTGCTCCCGTCCGACGATGAATTGACCATCGCGCGGCACACGTTGGCGCTCTTGTTGAACGGGCCGTCGCCACGTTGAGGCAGCTTCCCGGAAAGCTGAAAAGGATTGGCGGCGCTCGATGCTTCTTCAATTCCTCGTCGGTACGCTGGTCAGCGTGATCAATATCGGAATCCATGCGCTGGTGACCATCGTCGCCGTCGGGATCGCCCGCGGCGCGGGCTTGCGGCAAACCAGGAGACCAAGAGCGCACCTGATGGGTGTCATGGTCGCGACAGCCGTGGTGTTGCAGGTCGCGCATACGCTGGAGGTTCTGGTGTGGGCTCTGATGTATGAAGTCGTTCAGGCCGCCGCACCGGGCAGTGATGCGCTCTATTTCGCCTTCGTCAACTACACCACGCTTGGCTACGGCGATATCACGCCGGTGCGCGAATGGCGCCTCATCGGCCCGTTGACGGCTATGAATGGTGTCCTGCTTTTCGGCTGGTCGGCCGCCATCCTGTTCGAGGTCTTGCGCAAGACTCTCGAGCACCTCGGTGTAACCCAGGCGCCTGGCCTTAAATGATCCTGATACCGATGGAGGCTTCGGTCGGAGCCGAACTCACCCCATGAAAAGGATCATGGCCGTGAACGCCACCGGCAGCGTCCCGAACAAAACGACTGCGATCCGAAATGCGGTCTCGTTCCACATCGGAAGAGGCTAGCATCGGACGGTACCGGTGTGATGTGCAGTTTGTGCCATTCGCCGGTGTCGGCCCGCTCAAGGCTGCAGGTCGAGGCTTGCAAGCTGGTGCCGATCCAGCAGCACGATCTGACGCTGGGTGTTGCCGACGAAGCCGAGGGCGCCGAGCTCATGGAGCCGTGACAGCGCGCGGGATACCGTCTCCAGCGTCAGGCCGAGGTAATCGGCGATATCGCGCCGCGACATCGGCAGCGCCATGACGCCGGACGCCGTCAACCGCCCGTCCATCTCGAGCAGGAACGCCGCGACCCGCTCCAGCGAGGTCTTGCGTCCCAGCAGCAGCATGTGGTCCTCCGCATGCTGGAGGTTGTTCGTGGTCATGCTGAGGAGGTTTCTGGCGACCATCGCATCGCTTTCGGCCACCATTTCGAGGCTTTGCCGTCTGACCAGGCGCACCGTTGTGTCGACGATCGCTTCCGTGGTGAAGCGGTGCTCGTTGCCGTTCTCCAGGCCAAAAATGTCGCCGGCGAGGTGAAAGGCGCCAATCTGCCTGCGGCCGTCCGACAGCAGCTTGTAGCTTCGCACCGCACCGGACGTCACCTGATAGACATATTCGGCGGGCTCTCTCTCCCCGTAGATTTCGCTGCCTTTTTTATAGGTAAATTGGCTTAAACTGACGAGCGCATTTGAATCGCTGGTCATGCCGAGGTCACGAAGGGAGTTGGGACGCGGCGTCGAATCCGCTGTAATGCGAACGAACATAGGCCAACTCCTCAGCTCATCGCCGAATTGGTCTGTCAGACGAAAAGTCTCGCCGCTGGGAATGCGCCGCGCCGTCCCACTCCCGTCGAAGTTGATTTACGACTAAGGCGGCATTCTCATCCATTGTCCCAAGGTTCATTGTACCAAGGGACAGCGTGGACGCCTGTTGGGAGGTTGTTGCGCGGATTGAGAAGCTGTCGGAATTCAGCAAGAGGTGATGCGTGCCCGGCCTTGTTCACGTGGTGGACGACGACGATTCCTTCCGGACGGCGATCGCGCGCCGGTTGAAGCTCGCTGGCTACGACGTTGCGACCTACGCATCGGCGCAGGATTTACTGGATGCGGCGCCTGATGACGCGCAGCCGGGATGCATCCTGCTCGACGTGTGGATACCGGGGCTGAGCGGCCCCGACTTGCAGACCCGCTTGGTCGCGTCGGGCTCGACGCTGCCAATCATATTCCTGACCGGACACGCCGACACGCCAACCACGGTGCAGGCCATCAAGGCCGGCGCGGAGGATTTCCTGACCAAGCCGGTATCCTCCGAGCAGTTGATCGCTGCGATTGAGCGCGCGCTGGTGCGCCAGCACACCGCGCAGGCGCATCGCGGAAGGCTCGAGACCTTCCGCATTCACCTCGCCGCATTGACGCATCGCGAGCGTCAGGTGTTCGATCTCATCGTCCGCGGCAGGATCAACAAGCAGATCGCGCATGAGCTTGGAACCACCGAGCGCACCGTGAAGGCGCACCGTCACCAGGTGATGGAGAAGATGCAGGTTCGTTCGCTGGCGGAGCTCGTTTCGATCGCGGAGCGGCTTGGAATGCTCGATACGAGCGACGATTAGCTGATTTGTCGTCACGGCACAGTTCCCGCGGTGTGACTTCCCCAAGAGACAATATGAAATTCGTTGGTGTGGTGCTGCCATGTAGGGCGGCGAATGCGGCGGTTTGCCCGACACGCAATTAGACCAGGCGAATATGGCGCCGGCGCCGCCGTGATCAGTCATTCGTCTCGAAGGGGCACTTCCTTGCCAGAGCGTGACTCTGTTTTTGTCGTCGATGACGATCCCTCCATCCGGACCAGCGTGAACAGGCTGCTCCGCGAGCATGGCTTTGCCGCGACGCTCTTCGACTCTGCTGGAGCCTTGCTCCATCACGGCAGCTTCGACAAGGCGATTTGCATCGTTCTCGATATCGACCTGAACGGAAGGTCCGGCATCGACCTGCGCCGGCAACTGGCCGAGGAGGGTGTCACAGCACCGGTGATCTACATCACCGGAAATGACAGCTCGGCGAACCGCGCCGCCGCGGTCGCGTCCGGATGCATTGCCTATCTGGTCAAGCCGTTCACGGCGGAGTCCCTGATCGAGTCGGTGGCGCGTGCGTCGGCTGCGTAACGCAGCACGGCCGCTCATTCGTCGACATATTGCTCCAACGTCCTGGCCGGTGCGCCCTTGTGGACGGACGCGAACTGCGCCAGCGGCACCGAGGTCGTCAATGCCAGCAGGTTTGAATCGACGACCTCGAGGACAAGTGTCTTCCCTGACATCATCTCCTTGATGATCGCGGGAGGCGCGACGTCGGCCGCAATGCAGGCGTTGGTCAGGCACCAGCTGTAGGGGATGCGGAGGGGGCTGCCCTGGTCGACGGTCAGCTTCGCCGGCTGTTGCAGGTACATGCCGACGGGCACGAAGAGCTGCAGCCTTGCCGAAGGAGTGCCCTCGCGCTCGATGAGGTCCACGCGCACGGCCGTCTGGCCGGTTGGAAACTTGCCGGTGATTGACGTCCGGCACAGCGTCGGCGCACCGCCTGCCTTGAAGCAGAGCTTCTGCCAGTCTCCGTAGACGATGTCCTTTGCCTCGCGCTGGCCGCGCGTCGCGACCTCGGCGGGTTTATCGGCCTGCGCGGATTTCGGCGCGGCGATGCCGGCACATGTCGCGCTTCCGGCGACCGCGACGACCAGCAGGCCAGAGAGACAATTGCGGGGACTCGGCATGATGTGCCTCCGAACCTGAACTCTATTTCTGCGCGTCGAGGAACTTCGCCACCAGCGGCGACCACAGCGGGATCGCGTCCGGAGAGCCGATGAAGAAATGGCCCTCGTTGCCGAAGGGCGGCATCAGATGATATTCGGCGCGGCCGCCAGCCGCCGTGAATGCTGCATGCATGCGCTTCGACAGGGCCGGGCCGAAGAACGTATCGTTTTCGATATAGAACCACAGCATCGGCACCCGCGAGGTCCGGCCAAAATCCGCGGTCGCTTCGACCAGTCTGTCCGGCGCGCAGTTGTTGTTGGGCTTGCCGTCGACGCGTCCGCCGCGACCTGCCGCAAAGGTGATGATCGCCTTGACCTGCGGCGGGTTCACGCTCGAGAGCGCAATGGAAGCCCAGCCGCCGGCGGACTGTCCGATGACGACGACGTCCTCTGGCAGAACGCGTTTCTCGGCGATCATGTAGTCGATGATCCAGAGATCGGCCAGCGCCAACGCACGTCCGGCGTCACGGAAGTTCGGGTTGGTGCATTTGCCGACCTTGGCGAAGAACGGCCCGTAGAGACCGTGCTCGGGAATGTCGATGGCGGCTGCGCCATATCCGGTGCCGACCGGCGCCACGACGAAATAGCCGCGTTTGGCGAACCACTTCGCTGCATCGCGGAATTCCACCAGCGGAAAGAAGCCGCGATCGACCGGCTTGAGCGACACGCCGTGGTTCATGATCGCGAGCGGGAAGGGGCCGTCGCCGACGGGCCGCACCACATAGGCGAACATCGGAAGCGGCAGCGGCAGCGCCCAGATCTCCTCCTGGATGCGGACATTGTCCTCGGCGCGCACCGGCAGGACGAAGGCGGCGAGGGTAAGTAGAGCCATCACGAACGGTCGGATGATTGCGGCCAATTGCCTGCGCATCGTCGCCTCCGTCAGCCGGTGTAGGTGAGGGCCACGATAATCGGGCCGAGTACGGTCAGGACGACATTGCCGACGGCGTAGGGCACAGCGACGCCGAGCACCGGCGTCTGGCTCTCGGCGACGTCGCAGGCTCCGGTCACCGCAGCATCGACGGTCATGGCGCCCGCCAGCGCACCGCAGGTGATGACCGGATTCATGTGCACCACATAGCGCGCAAACAGCGTCGCGACGATTAGCGGCACCAGCGTGACGACCAGGCCCATTCCGACCAGCAACACCCCGTGGGCCTGGATCGCAGTCCAGGCCGCGGCTCCGTTGCCGAGACCGATGGCGGCGATGAAGCCGCCGAGCCCGAGATCGCTCAGCGTCTGCTGCGCGGCGGGCGGCAAAGCGCCGATAGTCGGCCGGCGCGACCGCAGCCAGCCGCAGACGAGGCCCGCGATCAGCGCGCCGCCGCCGCCGCCCAGGGTCAGCGGAATACCGCCGACCTTGAAGCTGATGAGGCCTGCGAGCAGGCCCGCCGCGATACCGGTTGCGAGAAAAGCGATGTCGGCGCGGTCGCCGGAGCGCAAGATCTGTCCGACTTTCGTGGCGGCGCGCTCGATGTTGCGGGTGCTGCCGACGAGCGTCATGACGTCGCCCACATAGACGCGGGTATCCGGGCCCAGGGGGACCTCGCGGCTCATCCGGGTCAGCGTGCGGAGATAGACGCCGCGTGCGTCGTTGCCGACGCGTTCGGCGATCTCCTTGATCGACCGGCCATGGAGATCGCGGCTGTCGACGAGGACGTTGATCACGTTGCCCGGAATAGCCTTCAGAATCTCGTCGGCATCGATCTCCTTGCCGATGACCGGCTTTGCAGCGACGAGGGACGCCGTTCGCCCGGCAATGACGATGTCGTCGCCCGATTCGAGAATGGTGTCGAGGCGCGGCTCAACGTCGGCTCCATCCCGCACGATTCGCTCGACGACAGTGCGGCTGCCGATTTCCTCTTCGATATCCTTGACCGTGCGTCCCGCGGCGGTCGAGACCCGATAGGCGCGCGCTTGGAACTTCCGATAATGGAGATTTTCGTTCTGTGGCGGATTGCCGCCGGAAAGCTCCGCCTCCAGCTTCGCCGCCTCCTCCTTCAAATCGACCCCCATCAGCTTCGGCGCGACAAACGGCACGTACAGGAGTGTGAGGATGTAGCCGAGGACGTAAGTGACGGCGTAGCCGGCGGCGATGTTCGCCTCCTGCTGCTTAAAGGCGTCGTTGGGCAGGCCGAGTTGCGCCAGCGCGCCAGAGGCGGTGCCGATGATGGAGGATTGTGTCAGCCCACCGGCGGCAAGTCCCGAGGCCGTGCCCGGATCGAGCTTGAACGTGAAGGCGAATATCAGGACGAGGATCAGACCCGTGCCGCCGAGCACGAGCGCCATGACGACCTGCGCCAGAGTGCGGATGCTGAGGGACGCGAAGAACTCTGGGCCGGACCGGTAGCCGATCGTGAACACGAACAGACTGAACAGAATCACGCGCAGCAGCGAGGGGAACGTAAAGGTCCCGAGCTGGCCGATGAGCACGGCGACGACCAGGATGCAGGCCGTCGTTCCGATCGAGAAGCCGCGAACCTTGACGCGACCAAGCACCGTACCAATCGCAATGGCGAGCAACAGGAAGATCTCCGGAGCCGTGGAGATGATCCACCTAACGGTGCCCATGGCGCATGCCCTCCAGCAATTTCCGCCGAATCTGGTTCATGGAACCAGGCGACGCTTGATCCAGATCAATCCTCCCCCAAGGCAAGCTGTCGCCTATGGACCCATGCAGGAGTTGGGAGAGCCGATGTTTCGGACATGAGCACGATGGATATCGCCGCTGCTTCGTCGATACGCCGCGACGAGACGGTGCAAATTGCGTTGTTGCTCGCCTTCGCCGGCGGCTATCTCGATGCCTACACCTGGATCATCCACGGCGTGATGGCCAACGCGCAGACGGCCAATCTGGTTCTGCTTTGGGTCTATGGTTCGATCGGCATCTGGCCGGAAGCGCTGCATTTTGTCCCACCGATCCTCGCTTTTGCGGTCGGTATCGTGGTCGCAGCGTGGCTTCGCCGCGCGACCGGAGACCGTGCCAGCCCCATCAGCACGTTGATCGAAATCCTGCTGCTGATTGCCATCGGCATCTTGCACAATCGCCTGCCGGACCTCGCCGGCACGCTGGGCATCTCGTTCGTCGCCGCCATGCAGACCGCGGTCTTCACCAGGGTCGAAGGTGTGGCCTACAGCTCGGTGATGATCACCGGAAACATGCGGCAGGCAATTGAAGGCGTATTCGCCGCGGTATCCGGAGGCGGTTCGTTTCGGCGCTCTGGTATTTTTGCCGCACTATGCGGCACTTTCGGCCTCGGGGCCGCCGTCGGTGCCTTCGCGACCAAGCAGATTCCAAATCTGGCGCTTGGTGTCCCCGTGATCGCTCTCCTGACCGTGCTCCTGGGCTGTGAAGCCCGCCGCGCCGAGGCCCGCATATGAACGCGTTCGGGCGGATATCGCGGTTCTTTCCGCCGGCGACCTGGCTCGCGGACTATCGCAGCGCCTGGCTGCGTCCGGATGCCATCGCCGGCATCACGCTCGCGGCCTACGCCATTCCGGTGTCGCTCGCCTACGCGACGCTGGCCGGATTGCCGCCGCAGATCGGCATCTATGGCTATATGCTTGGCGGGATCGGCTACGCGCTGCTCGGGTCGTCGCGCCAGCTTGCGGTCGGTCCGACCTCTGCGATCTCGCTGATGATTGCGGCCACGGTCGGGGCGCTGGCCGGCGGAGACGCGGCGAAATATGGCGAGATCGCGAGCCTTGCCGCCTGCGCGGTGGCGCTGTTGTGCCTGATCTCCTGGCTGTTCAAGCTCAGCGTTCTCGTTCGCCTGGTCAGCGACAGCATATTGGTCGGTTTCAAGGCCGGCGCCGGGCTCACCATCATCATGAGCCAGTTGCCGAGCTTGTTCGGCGTCGCCGGAGGCGGTCACAATTTCTTCGATCGCGCCATCAAGCTCAGTGGTCAGCTCGGCGACACGAAGCCGCTCGTTCTGGCGATCGGGGCGATCGCGCTGCTGCTCCTGCTGCTCGGAGAACGGCGTCTGCCGGGAAAGCCGGTCGGACTCACGATCATGGCGCTGTCGATCGTGTTTGCGACGCTGCTTGGCCTTGCGTCCCTCGGGGTGCCGGTCACCGGGACGATCCCCGAAGGGTTGCCGGCGATTGGAATACCCAGGTTTGGTCTGCTCGAGCCCGACGAACTTTTCCCGTTGGCCGCGGGATGCGTTCTGCTGGCCTATATAGAGGGTGTCTCTGCGGCTCGCAGCTTTGCCGCCAAGCACGGCTATGCTCTGGATGTCCGGCAGGAGTTTTTGGGGCTGGGGGCGGCGAACCTGGTCGCCGCCTTCGGCCACGGCTATCCCGTCGCCGGCGGCCTGTCGCAATCCGCCGTCAACGACAATGCGGGCGCGCGCACGCCGTTGGCGCTGGTGATCTGCTCGGCGACGCTCGCACTGTGCCTGCTGTTCTTCACGGGGCTGCTGACGAATCTGCCCAAGGCGGTGCTGGCGGCCATCGTCTTTGCCGCGGTCTACAGGCTGGTCGACGTCCGTGCGCTGCTGCGGATGTGGCATGTCAGCCGGATCGATTTCTATGCTGCGGCGATTGCCCTGGTGTCCGTCCTGCTCCTGGGAATCCTGCAAGGCGTCCTGCTGGCGGCCATCGCGTCGATCGTGCTGCTGCTGGCGCGCGCCTCACGTCCGAATGTGGCGTTCCTCGGCCGGCTCCCGGGTAGCGGCCGCTATTCCGACAATGCGCGGCATGAGGGTGTCGAGCCGCTCGTCGGCGTCATCGCGTTCCGGCCCGAAGCCTCGCTGCTCTACATCAATGCCGAAACGATCAGGGAGGCAGTTTTGGACGCCTTGCTCAGATCGGTCGATATCAAGCTGGTAATCTGCGACCTCTCCGCATCGCCCTACATCGATCTGGCCGGCGCGGGCATGTTACGCGACCTTTACGACGAGCTCGCCTCCCGGCATATCGCCTTCTGCATCGTCGGTGCGCATGCGCAGCTGCGCGATCTGTTGCGGGCGGAGGGGCTGGCGGAGAAGACCGACAGCGGCGACTGGCTGCGGTCGCTGGACAGCGTTCTTGGCGATGCTCAGCCCAACGATGCCCGAGGAACGGTCTGATCTCTCAGCTGCCCTCCAATCGGTCAGCGATGGCCTATTGCGTTGCAAAGAGGCGTCGCCGGCCATGCTCCCGGCCCCGGCATATCGCGCGACCGTTGACTTGGATCAATGGAGCAAGCGGCGCTGCACTCACGATCCGGCATCACTCATGCCCTACGGCTTGATATGGATCGGGAGTGAAACATGTCCAAAGACGCCAAGCCCGCGCAGAAGCGCATCGATCAGTTCCTGTCTGGCCCCGGTGGACGGGCGGACGACTGGCGCGATCTCGTGGAAGCCGCAAAGGTTTGGGCGCGCGGCGGCGATCGTGCGAAATACGATGCCGCGCTGGCCGATCTCTCCGTGACGGAAGAGTTTCACGGCTATCCCGGGCTGCAACTGATGGGGGCTCTGCGGGAAGCGGCCGCCACTGGCGATGCGGCAACGTCGCTCGCCCTTGCGACACGGCTGACGCAGGCCCTGACGACGAGGTCCTTCCGCCAGCATGCCGGCGACTGGAATGTGAATGACGAGGATAATGGTGACGCCTCCGATCTGGTGCCGCAGGTGTTCGGGCAGCACACCGCACATCGCCCCTACTTCGAAACCCTGATTGTCACCGGCCTCTCGTCCGGCAAATGGCCCGCGCTCGTCAATGAATGGCGCAAGCTGCGGCGTCCGGTCGATTCCTTCGTCTATGAGCCGGTCATCGTCGGCAGCCTCGAAGACGCATTCTGCGCCACGATGCTCAACCCCAACATCGCAGCCGTCGTCATCAACGAAGGCTTCACTCTGCGATCGCGACACGACGCGCCGATCTTGCGCACCATGACCGCCACCGCGGGCCTTAATGACGAATCGGATGCGTCCGCACTGCGGCTCGCGCATATCATCAAGCGGGTGCGTCCCGAGCTTGACCTCTATCTGATGTCCAATCGCGACGTCGAGGCGATGGCGGGGGACCCCGAAGCCAGTGTGGTCCGGCGGATATTCTATTCGATCGAGGAACTCCTGGAGCTCCATCTGTCTATCCTCGAAGGCATCCAGGACCGCTTCGACACACCGTTCTTCGACAATCTCAAGAAGTATGCGCAGCGTCCGATCGGGACGTTCCATGCGCTGCCGATCGCGCGCGGCAAATCGGTTTTCAAGTCGGACTGGATCCGCGATATGGGCGAGTTCTACGGCTTGAACCTGTTCCTGGCCGAGAGCAGCGCGACCACCGGCGGCCTCGACAGCCTGCTGGAGCCGACCGGCAACATCAAGAAGGCGCAGGACAAGGCGGCGCGTGCGCTCGGCGCGGATCGCGTGTTCTTCGTCACCAACGGTACCTCGACCTCGAACAAGATGGCGGTGCAGGCGCTGCTCGCGCCCGGCGACATCGCGATCGTCGATCGCAACTGCCACAAGTCGCACCATTACGGCATGGTGCTGGCCGGCGCCCAGCCGATCTATGTCGAAGCGTTCCCGATGACGGCATATTCGATGTATGGCGCGGTGCCGCTGAAGACGGTCAAGCAGGCCCTGCTGAATGCGAAGGCGGATGGCCGGCTCGACCGCGTCAAGATGCTCGACCTGACCAACTGCACTTTCGACGGTCACATCTACAACACCCGCCGGGTGATGGAGGAATGCCTCGCGATCAAGCCCGACCTGATCTTCCTCTGGGATGAAGCCTGGTTCGGCTTTGCACGCTTCTCGCCATACCTGCGGCGGCGGACCGCGATGGGTGCCGCCAATGAGATCGAGGCCTGGATGCACGACCCGAAATCGGTCACGGCCTACGAGAAGCAGCAGGCCGAGCTCGGCAAGAACCCGTCGAACGAGGTGCTGCTCAAGACCCGGCTGATTCCCGATCCGCGTCAGATCCGCCTGCGCGTCTACCAGACCAACTCGACCCACAAGTCGATGTCGGCGATCCGGCAGGGCTCGATGCTGTCGGTCAAGGACGTCGAATTCCATACGGTCGAGCAGCAGTTCAAGGAGGCGGTGTTCACGCACGCATCGACCAGCCCGAACCAGCAGCTCATCGCGAGCCTCGACGTGTCGCGGCGCCAGATGGAGCTCGAGGGCTATGGTCTCGTGGCCAATGCGATGGAGATCGCGTTCGCTATCCGTAATGCGGTCAACAACAATCCCCTGATCTCGAAATATTTCCGCATCCTTGGTGCGGACGCGATGGTACCCGCGCAATACCGCCAGAGCGGCTTCACCGACTATCTCGCGGCCGGCACGAACTGGGCGAACATCCTGAAGAGTCTGGACGACGACGAGTTCTGCCTCGATCCGACCCGGATGACGCTGGTGTGCGGCACCGCCGGTTACGACGGCACGCAGTTCAAGGGCATCCTGGCGAACGAGTACAACATCCAGATCAACAAGACCTCGCGCAACTCGGTGTTGTTCCAGTCCAACATCAACAACACCCGCAGCGACGTCGCGCATCTGGTGAGGGTGCTGGCCGAGATCGCGGGCGAGGTCGACCGCGGACTTGTCCAGGGTGGCGCCAATGCGAAGAAGACATTCGAGGCGCGGGTCAAGAGCCTGATGACCGACGTGCCCGACCTGCCGAACTTCTCGCATTTCCACGATAGTTTCCGCGGCGATGCCGGCACCAAGACCAACGAGGGCGATATCCGCAGCGGCTTCTACTCGGCCTATGACGCAGCCGGATGCGAATATATCCGGCTCGGCGATCCCGAGATCGACCGCCGCCTGAAGGCCGGCCCCGATCTCGTCTCGGCCAGTTTCGTGATCCCGTATCCGCCGGGCTTCCCGATCATGGTGCCGGGCCAGGTCATCACCCAGGAAACCATCGACTTCATGCGCAAGCTCGATGTGAAGGAAATCCACGGCTACGACGCCAAGGAAGGCTTGAAGCTCGTACGCACCGAAGCCTTGGCGAAGATCGGCCGGCCCAAGCCGGGCGCCACGCCGAAGCTGAAGGCCGCATCATAACAGGGGACGGTCATGCAAGGCTTTTTCACGTTCTTGCAGCAGAACCCGTTTCTGCTGCTGTTCTTCGTCGTTGGCCTTGCCGTCTGGATCGGCCGGGCCAGCATCAAGGGCTACGGCCTCGGCATGGTCGCCGGCGCCATCGTGGTCGGCGCCGGGCTGGCGGTGTGGGCCTCGACCTACGGCGTGAAGCTCGAGCTCAACAACTTTGCAAAGAGCTTGTTCTATTACCTCTTCATGTACGGCGTCGGCCTGCGCGTGGGGCCGTCCTTCATCAACAGCCTGAAGGGCGATGGCCTCAAGTTCTGCATCTTGGCGCTGGTGTCCAGCGTCCTTGGTCTGGCGCTCGTCGTCATCTGTTCAAGACTCTTCGCGCTTCCGATCGGCGCGGCTGGCGGCATGCTGGCGGGGTCGCAGACCATGTCGGCCGCAATCGGCTCGGCCGAGCAGGCGATCACCTCGGGCGTCGTCAAGCTTCCTGAAGGCATGAAGCCCGAGGATGCGTCGGGCATGATCGCGCTGTCCTACGGCATCACCTACATCTGGGGTACCGTCGGCATCATCCTGATCTGCAAGTACCTGCCGCGGTGGTGGGGCGTCGATGCCAAGGCGGCGGCCAGGCAGTACGAGAAGGAGTTTGGCGTCAAGGATCTCGAGGGCGGCGGCCTGACCGGTTATCGGCAGTTCGGTCTGCGTGCCTATCGGCTGGAAAATCCGACGCAGGTCGGCATGAGCATCGCCAAATTCCGCTCGATCCATCCGGAGTACCGGATCGTCAACGTGGCGCGCGGCGGCGAGCCGCAGGGAGCCGATCCTGCGTTCGTGCTGCAGAAGGGCGACGTCGTCGCGCTCGGCGGCTCGACGGAGCATCTCACCGACAAGATGGGCCTGATCGGCCCCGAGGTTGCCGACACCACGGCGCTGGGCATTCCCATGGATCAGGCCGACATCCTCGTCACCAACAAGGAGATGGTCGGACGCACCTTTGAATCCTTCCGCGACACGGCGATCGCCGGCCAGTTGCAGGTCACCAAGGTCGAGCGTGGTGGTGTACCACTTGCCGCCGGTCTCAAGACCGAGCTGCAGCGGATGGACATCGTCTCGGTAGTCGGCCTCAAGTCGGCCGTCAACGAACTCGGCGAGATGTGGGGACGCATCGCGCGGACCAATACGTCGACCGACCTGCTGACGCTGGCCGCGGGCATGATCCTCGGTTTCTTGATTGGCATGATCGAATTTCCGGCCTTCGGTGCCAAGATCGGTCTCGGCAATGCCGGCGGTCTGTTGCTGTCGGGCGTGATCGTGTCGTCGCTGGTCTCGCGGCTGCGCTTCTTCGGCAATACGCCGAACGCGGCGCGCAACGTGCTGGAGGACCTCGGTCTCGTGGTCTTCGTCGCCATCGTCGGTGTCAATGCCGGTGCCGGATTGCTGGCGCAGCTTACCGGTGCCGTTGCCTTGAAGATCTTCGTCGCCGGCTTCATCGCCTGCACGATCCCGCCGTTCATCGTCTGGGCGATCGGCTATCACGTCTTCAAGATCAACCCGGCCGTGCTGATGGGCGGCGTTGCCGGTGCGCGGTCGCACTCCGGCCCGTGCCGCGAGGCCGCGGTGGAGATCCAGAGCTCCGTGCCCTGGATCGGATTTCCGGTCGGCTACGCGGTGTCGGGCATCCTGCTCACCGTGTTCGGTTACTTTGCGATGATCCTGGCCTAATAGCTCGACGTCATAACAAGAGGAGAACGTGAGACATGAGAAAAGTCGCCATCTATGCCGCCTTGGCCGTCTCGCTCGCGGGCGTCGCCGGTTTCAGTACGTCATCGCGTGCCGACACCGGCCAGGTTGCCGTGGTCTTCACCAAGGGCGGGTTCATCGTCGGCGTCGGTGGCGGCGAGGGCGTTCTGCTGTACCGGGGCAAGAAATATCCCTTCACCGTCTCAGGCATGAGCGTCGGCTTCACGATCGGCGCCTCGACCACCAAGCTCGTCGGGCGCGCACTCAATCTGAGGGGGCCGGAGTCGATCGAAGGCTCCTACGCGGCGGGCGGCGCGGGCGGCGCGGTTGCCGCGGGCGCCGGAGCCGTTCAGTTGCAGAACGGCAATGGCGTCATCCTCCAGCTCAGCGGGCCGAAGGTCGGCGCGGAAGTATCGGCTGCGGTTGGCGGCGTCACGATCCGGCTGAAATAGGCCCGGGAGGGCGCTCAAGCTAAACGGGCTGCGTCATCGCAGCCCGTTTCGCGTTTCAGTAGCGTTCCTCGACGAACTTCAGGCCGCGCAGGCTTGCCTGGTCGTTGTAACGTCCCTTGTGGGACCGTGGCGGAAGCTTGACCTTCTCCCGCTTGACTTCCTTGTAAGGGATAGTTCTCAGGATGTGCGAGATAACGTTGAGCCGCGCTCGCCGCTTGTCGTCGGAGCGGATCAGTCGCCACGGTGCATGCTTCGTGTCGGTCGCCTCGAACATCATGTCACGCGCGCGCGAGTAATCGTACCAGCGCCCGAACGACTCGGTGTCCATCGGGCTCAGCTTCCACTGCCGCAGCGGATCCTCGATACGCGCCTTGAAGCGGAGCTCCTGCTCCTCCATCCCGACCTCGAGCCAGAGCTTGATCAGGACGATGCCGGCGTCCACGGCGAATTTCTCGACCAGCGGACACAATTCCAGGAAGCGCTTGTGTTCGGTCGGCGAGCAGAAGCCCATGACGTATTCAACGCCGGCGCGGTTGTACCAGCTGCGGTCGAAAATCACGATCTCACCGCCGGCCGGGAATTGCTCGATATAGCGCTGCAGGAACAGCTGGGATTTCTGCCGGTCGGAGGGCGCGGGCAGGGCGCAGACACGGAACACGCGCGGACTCACCTTTTCGGTCAGCGCCTTGATGGTCCCGCCCTTGCCGGCCGCGTCGCGCCCCTCGAAGATGATGATCACCTTCAGTTTCTGGGCTCTGACCCATTCCTGAAGGTGACACAACTCGACCTGGAGTTTTTCGAGCTCCTTCTCATAGTCCTTCCGCTTCATCCGCTCCACGGGCGCGTCCTTGGCCATGCTCAATCACCCCAGGAAATGGTCACGCCGATGTCGCCGGGAACACCGCCTGGAAAATCGATGATCTGATACGCGATGCGATAGCCGCGCGGTTTCAGGTAATCGCTCCAGAGCTGGAAGATTTCCTTCGGAATTCCGGTCAGGGTGTTCTCCCAGCCCGCTTCCATCTGATTGATAGCGCGGCCCTTGTCGGTGCACAGCGTGTTGGGGAAGCGATAGACCTGAACCTCGGTCAAGCCGTTCCGCACCGCACGCTGGATGATCGTCGAGGCGAGCTTGATCTTCTCGTCCTCGGTCTTGCCAGAAGGCTTGCTGAGGCGTTCAATGAGGGCGTGTTTCTCGGCTTCGGCGGCGGCGGCAAGGCGCGCATATTCGTCGGCCTTCGCTGCCTCCTTGAGGGCTGCTTCCTTGCGGATCTGCGTGGCGCTGGGGATGAGATCATCGATGCCGGGCATGGCAGGCGGCTCCTGTTGTTGCACGTCAACTTTCAGGCGAGGCTAGGTGGGGCCGTTCCAGGCCCGTTGATCCAAATCAAGCAATTGCGCCACCCGATACCGACACTGCATTCGACGCATTCAAGTGGAAACGCGCCTGTCGAGGAGAGAACGTTGAGCGAGCAACTTCATCCGATGGCCCCGCATCATCTGCCGTTCTATCTCGCGCCGGGAAGCGGGGTGGACCCGCTGATGGTGGTGATGGGGATCTTCCTGATCGGCACCGTGCTCTGGGTGGGCACGCTCTATTGGAAGCTGCACAGCCTGCCCGAGCGCATGGCGCACAAGTCGCAGAAGCTGCAATTCGAGATCGTGGCGGTGCTGGGCATCATCTCGCTCTTTACGCACTTGCACATTTTCTGGGTGGCAGGCCTGCTGCTCGCGATGATCGACCTGCCCGATTTCGGCACGCCGCTGCGCAGCATTGCCGGCTCCGTCGAGAGGATCGCTGACGCCGCTCCGGGCGACGGGCGCGAACCCGAGCAACCGAGCCCCCCACCGGCAGAGAAGTCAGTCCCCAAGGAGAAGGAGCGCAGCCATGTTTGAGCTCATGTTCTGCTCCCTTCTGACCATCCTGCCCGACTATCTCTACCGCCGCTATGCGCAGGGCAAGCGCTTCGGCAAGGAGATCACGTTCTTTTCCATCTGGTACGAGCTGCGATGGGGCATCACCGGCTGCCTGATGCTCACGGTGTCGCTCATCACCATGATCTTCTACTTTCACCCGTCAACGACCTCGGCGACGCTCTATTACCGTACCGTGCCGATCCTGCCCGAGGGCTCTGGCCGGGTCGCGGAAGTCAATATCGGCTACAGCGAGGCGGTGAAGAAGGGCGACGTGCTGTTCAGGCTGGACGGCTTGAAGCAACGCGCGGCTCTGGAAACCGCCAGGCGGAAGGTCGCCGAGGTTGATGCGTCCCTGACGACCGCGGAATCCGACGTGGTCAAGGCCGACGCGCAGATCGAGGAAGCCAAGGCCAACCTTCAGCAGGCCAAGGATGAACTCGACGTCAAGTCCGAGTTGCAGCGTCGCAATCCCGGCATCGTGCCGCAGCGCGACATCGAAAAGCTGCAGGTGCTCGTCAATCAGCGGCAGGCGGGGGTCGACGCGGCCACGGCTTCCAGGCAGTCGGCGGCCTTGCGCGTGTCGACGCTCCTGCCGGCCGAGAAGGCCAGTGCCGAAGCGGCGCTAGCCGAGGCGCAGGTGGATCTGGACAAGACTTTTGTCCGAGCCGGTGTTGACGGTCGCGTGGAGCAATTCCTGGTCCGCGTCGGCGACGTGGTCAATCAGTTGATGCGACCGGCGGGCGTGCTCGTGCCGGAGGGCGCCGGCCGGCGGGGTCTACAGGCGGGCTTTGGTCAGATCGAGGCTCAGGTTTTGCAAGTCGGCATGGTGGCGGAAGCGACCTGCATATCGAAGCCGTGGGTCATCATTCCGATGGTTATCACCAGTGTGCAGGACTACATCGCGGCCGGACAGTTCCGAAGCGGAGAGCTGCTCATCGAGGCGCAGAATGTCGCGCAACCTGGCACGATCCTGGCTTTCATGGAGCCACTCTATAAAGGTGGACTTGAAGGCGTGACGCCGGGCAGCAGCTGCATCGTCAACGCCTATACCAGCAATCACGAGGAGATCTCGGCGAAGGAGACCAGCACCGGCCGCGCCATTGCCTTGCATGTCGTCGACGGCGTCGGGCTGGTGCATGCGATGCTGCTGCGCATCCAGGCGCTGCTGCTGCCGATCAAGACGCTGGTGCTGAGTGGGCACTGAGGTCCCAGGTCGAATTGTTTCGCGAACGGACCGTCCTGCGTGCAGCTTGACCGCGTCCTCGGCACTGTCGAAGCGGCCCAGTTCTCGCTAGAATTGTGGTCCGGAGGCGCCGGAGCGCGGCCGAGGCGGAGGGGAGCGGGCGCATGACCAGGGCGTCGGTCAAGCAGTGGCTGGTTGCGACCACGCTGTTGGGTCTCGGCCTGTTGCTCGCCGCGTGCATGCTGTCTGGGCCCGCGCGAGCCGCTGAGCCCGGCTCGGCTGCGCGCAGCGAGCCAAAGCGCGTGCTGATCCTGCATTCCTTCGGGCGCGAGTTTCGCCCCTGGAGTGAATATGCGCGGAGCATCAAGGCCGAACTCGGGCGGCAATCGCCCTGGCCGCTCGACGTCCAGGAGCACACGCTGCTCAGCGCGCGCTTCAACAATCCGGGCCCGGAAGCGCCCTTCGTCGAATATCTCAGTTCGCTCTACCAGGGCAAGCCGCCCGACATCGTGCTGAGCATCGGCGCACCCGCGGCGCGGTTCGTGCAGAGATACCGTGCGAAGCTCTTTCCGGAAGCGCCGACGGTGCTGACCGTGGTCGAACAACGGCTGGTGAACCGCCCGGATCTCACCGAGAATGACGTGGTCGTGTCCGTCCGCAATGATTTCGTGGCGGCCTTCGAGAACATTCTCAAGCTCTTGCCCGATACCAAAACGGTTGCCATTGTGGTCGGTGCCTCGCCCCTCGAGAAATTCTGGATGGACGAGGTGAAGCGGGAGTTGAAACCGCTGGAAGGCCGGCTCGACCTCGTCTGGTACTCCGACCTGCCGTTTGAGGAGATCCTGAAGCGCGCATCGGCGCTTCCGCCTCATTCCGCGCTGTTCTGGGGGCTGATGTTGGTCGATGCCGCCGGCAATGTCCACGAGGGTGATATCGCCCTGCACAGGCTGCATGCTGTCGCGAACGCGCCGATCTTCTCGTATCAGGAGCCTTTCTTCGGCGACGCCAGCGTCGGCGGTCCCATGCACTCCGTCGCCGAAACCAGTTCGAAGACCGTCAGTGCCGCGATCCTCGTCCTCGGTGGCGAGAAGCCGACCCGCATCAAATACGAGCCGATCGGATTCGGGCCGCCGAAATATGATTGGCGGGAGTTGCAGCGCTGGGGGATCAGCGAGACCAGTCTGCCGCCGGGGAGCGAAATCCTGTTTCGTGAGTCGACCGTCTGGGATCGCTATCGCTGGCAGATGCTGCTGATCACGGCCGTGATTTTGATACAGGCCGGCTTCATCGGCGGGCTTCTGAACGAGCGCCATCGCCGTCAATTGGCCGAGATCGAGTCGCGACAGCGCCTGGCCGAACTCGCCCACGCCAACCGGTACTCGGCCGTCGGCGAGTTGACGACGTCGATTGCCCACGAGCTGAACCAGCCGCTCGGCTCCATTCTGACCAATGCCGAGACGGCGGAGCTCATGCTCAAAGCCACTTCACCCGACATCAACGAGATCCGCCAGATTCTAGCTGACATCAGGCGCGACGATCAGCGGGCGTCCGAGGTCATCCGCAGGCTTCGCAGCGTCCTGAAGAAGCGGCCGTTTGAAATCAAGGACACCGAACTGAACGACACGGTACGGGAAGCAATTGGCCTGGTGACGGCGCTCGCCGACGGGCGCCGGATCACGCTGGCTTACGCGCCAGCCGCCGCGGAGCTGCACGTCAAGGGCGATCCCGTACAGCTGCAGCAGGTCGTTCTCAACCTGATCATCAATGCGTTGGATGCGGTCTCCGAGGCGGACATGAAGAAGCGCGAGGTCAGCGTATCGACCGGGCGCGCCGGAAGCTACGCCGAGATCCGGATCGCCGATACCGGTTCGGGCATTGCGGTCGGCGACCTCGCGAACATCTTCACTCCATTCTTCACGACGAAGCCTCAGGGCATGGGTATGGGGCTTGCAATCGTCAAGACCATCGTCGAGGCCCATCACGGCACCATAGCCGCCGAGAACCAGCCGTCGGGCGGCGCGCTGTTCACGATCAGGCTCCCGATCATCCACTAGCGCAGACGTTTTGTGCTCGGGCAGCGCGGCATTGCTCTCGCGCCGCAACACGGCGGCGAAGCAGCCCTTCGTTGATCTTGATCAATAAACGCCCATGCCGCGGCCCGATCTTGATGGCCGGAAAGTTCGATGGAGGAAGGTATGTTTCGTTGCGGCAAGATTCTGATGGCGCTTGCGTTGATGCTGACGATGCCGATCACCGCAACCGCGCAGACAGCTGACAAGCCGGCGGCGCCAAGCACGCAGGCACAGCCCGCAAGTCCGCCTCCGCCGAGCGCCGAACTCCTGAAACCCGAGCAGCTCGAGGCGCTGGTGGCGCCAATCGCGCTCTATCCCGACGAGCTGCTGGCCAATGTGCTGGCGGCATCGACCTATCCGCTGGAAGTCGTGCAAGCCGATCGCTGGCTGAAGGAGCGCAAGACGCTGAAGGGCGATGCGCTGAAGGCCGAGGTCGACAAGCAGGCCTGGGACGACAGCGTCAAGGCGCTGGCGAGCACCGCCGATGTGTTGTCGATGATGAGCGACAAGCTCGAATGGACCCAGAAGCTGGGCGACGCTTTTCTCGCCCAGCAGCCCGATGTGATGGATGCGATCCAGCGCCTGCGCAACAAGGCCTATGACAACAAGAAGCTGGTCACGACCAAACAGCAGAAGGTCAGCGTTCAGAGCCAGGAAGGCAAGCAGGTGGTCGTCATCCAGCAGGCCGATCCCGCCGAGATGTACGTACCCTATTACGATCCGGCGACGGTCTACGGCGCCTGGCCCTACGCGGAGTATCCGCCCTATTATTGGGGCTATCCGTCCTATATCGGCGCCGGCGTGGTCGCAGCCGGTATCGCCTTCGGCACGGCCTGGGCGATCGGGCGCTGGGGCAATTACTGGGGTGGCGGCTGCAACTGGGGCAACCGCAACGTCTACGTCAATCATCGCACCACCAACATCGCCAACGGCTGGCAGCACAATCCGGCGCATCGCGGCGGCGTGCGCTACAACAACACCAACGCCCAGCAACGCTTCGGCAACAACAATGTGAGGGCGGGCGCGTCGGATCGGATGGATTTCCGCGGCCGTGACGGCAACCAGGTGCTGCGTCCGAGCCAGGGTGCGGGAGATCGAGCGGGAGATCGCGCCGGCGACCGTGCCGGTGATCGTGGCGGTCCGGGTGACCGTGCAGGAGATCGTGCCGGTGATCGCGGCGATCGTGCCGGCAATCGCGGCGACCGGCCCGGCGGCGGCGATCGCGCTGGCGCGGGAGATCGTGCCAAGGGTGGTGGAGATCGCGCCAAGAATGCAGGCAAGAATGCGGGTAAGGGCGGCGGCGATCGTGCAAAGGCTGCCAACCGTGCCGGCGGCGGCGCTGCCGCCAATCGTGGCGGTGACGGCAATCGCGGCGGCGCGATGAACGTCTCCTCCGGTCGGGCGGCGGCCGCAGCATCGGCGCGCGGACGCTCCAGCATGGCGAGCATGCCGCGCGGTGGTGGCGGCGGGGGCTATGCCGGGCGCGGCGGCGGTGGCGGAATGGCCATGCATGGTGGTGGTGGTGGCGGCTTCCGTGGTGGAGGCGGAGGAGGAGGCCGCGGCGGTGGCGGCGGTGGCCGGCGCTCCGACATCGCGCTGAAGCACGACATCACGCTGCTCGGCCATCTCTCTAACGGCCTCGGCTATTATCGCTTCAGCTACATCGGCAGCGACAAGGCCTATGTCGGCGTGATGGCGCAGGAGGTGGAGCAGGTGATGCCTGACGCCGTGACGCGCGGCAGCGATGGTTATCTGCGCGTCTATTATGACAAGCTTGGCCTGACATTCCGCACCTACCGCGATTGGCTAGCCGACGGCGCGAAGATCCCTGCGGAGGTGACGCCATGATCGGCCTGAAATCGCTCCATCGGGCGATCCTGGCGGGCGTGGTGGCGCTCGCCATGCTTGGCTCGGCGGCACAGGCACAGCAATCCTACAAGACACCGGAGGATGCGGCCGCCGCACTCGCGGCCGCAGTCAAAAGCGCGCCGGGCGACATTCTGAAGGTGCTCGGCAGGGCCGCCGAGGATATCGTCTCGTCCGGTGACGAGGTCGCCGACAACGACATCCGTCAACGCTTCACGTCGATGTACGACGCCCTCAAGGCGGAGGGCAACAAGACCGCGACCTTGATACTGGGGCCGGACGATTTCCCGTTCCCGATTCCGCTGGTCAACACCAAGACAGGCTGGGCGTTCGACACCGACGAGGGGCGGATCGAGGTGCTTCGTCGCCGCATCGGCCGCAACGAGCTCGACGCGATCCAGACCGCGCTCGCCTATGTCGATGCCCAGAATGAATATGCCGACAAGGATCGCGGCGAGGGCGCGGGTGTCTACGCGCAACGCTTCCTTTCCACGCCCGGCAAGAAGGACGGCCTGTTCTGGCGTGACGACAGTGATCCGAGCCCGCTCGGCGCGCTGGTCGCGGAGGCCTCGGCCGAAGGCTACAAGCAAGGCACAGGCGAGGGACCGGCGCCTTATCACGGCTACTACTTCCGAATACTGAAAGGCCAGGGTTCCGACGCGGCCGGTGGCGCGCTCAACTACGTCGTCAAGGGCAAGATGATCGGGGGCTTCGGACTGATCGCTTGGCCCGCCGAATACGGCAATTCCGGCGTGATGACGTTTCTCGTCAATCATGCCGGCACCGTCTACCAGAAGGATCTCGGCAACCGCACGGCGGTCATCGCCGAGCGCACCACGCTGTTCGATCCCGACCAGACCTGGAAGAAGGTCGATGCCGCGAAGCCATAAACCGGAACGCATGCGGCGCGCGACCGCAATCGGCCTTGCCGCGCTCGCGCTCCTCCTGCTCGCGATGCCGGCCACGCCGTCGTTCGCGCAAGCGAGCGGCCATGTCCAGGTGAGGTTCGTCAAGGCTGGCCTGCTGGTCGGAGGCGGCACCGGCAGTGGCGTGCTGAACTACCGCGGTCGGAACTATCCCTTCAAGGTCTCCGGCTTGAGCGTCGGCATCACGGCCGGTGCGACCGTCGGCAGATTTGATGGCCGGGCATCAGGCATCCGCGATGTCGGCGACTTCGTCGGCACCTATAGCTCCGTCGGCGGCGGCTTCGCACTCGTCGGCGGCGTCAACGGCGCCCATCTGCGCAACGAAAAGGGCGTGACGATCGTATTGCAAGGCCCGAAGGCCGGACTTGAGCTCGCCTCCAACATCAGCGCGATCACGATCGCCTGGAAGTGAGCGCCTCGAGCCTGGGGTTACCGGGCCGCGATGGCCGTCATCTCGAGTTTGACGCCTGGACCGAGATCGGCCACGCCGATCGCAGCGCGCGCCGGCAGGTGAGCTTCCGCAAAGTGCGCCTTCCAGGCCGCATTGAACTCCGCCTTCTCCTTCAGGTTGGTCATGAAGATGGTCACCTGCAAGACGTTGGCGAGATCGGAGCCGAGCGTCTTCAACAGGCGCGCCAGTTGCCCGAGGACGTCGTTGGCCTGGCCCGACATATCGAGGCTGGTGTCCTCGGGGACGATCCCGCCGATGTAGAGCACGCCATTATGCTCGACCACCTCGTGGAGGAGTCCTTCGTAGGGCAAGACGCGCTGGATCATGATGAGACCGATGCTGCTGTGGGGATGGGCGGCATATCGCACATTTCCATGTCGATGTCGTTTGAAGAGATTTCGCGACCGGGGTGTCCCGAAGGTCATCCAACAAGATATTGAAAATAAAGAATAAATTGTCTGAAGAATCGCCGCTGGCCGCGCGGTCGGACGGTCATCAAGCTGTACTTGCGCGCGGGAGCCCGGCGTTTCCGACGGCCCTGATCCCGACGACATCGGGATGCGGATCGGTATACTGCCACCGGAATCGACGCGGCAGCGGCTGGGCCCGTGCCGCGCGGAACAAGGATCAGACGATGGACGATACGATTGGCTTTCCCGACCCTGGCCTCGACCTGTCTGACGGCTTCAAGCCCCACACCTCGCATTGGGGCGTGTTTTCCGCGCGTCAAAGCGAAGCCGGACTCGAGGTCAGGGCCTATGCGGGCGACCCCGATCCGAACGGCATCATCGGCAATTTTCCCGGTGCGCTGCGTCATCAGGCGCGCATCGCCCAGCCGGCGATCCGCCGCGGCTGGCTCGAGCGCGGACCCGGCCCGGACGATCGCCGCGGCCGCGATGAGTTCGTCTCCGTCAGCTGGGAGATGGCGCTCGATCTGCTCGGCGACGAGCTCGGCCGCATCCGCGACACGCGCGGGCCGGGCGCTGTGTTCGGCGGCTCCTACGGCTGGTCGAGCGCGGGCCGCTTCCATCATGCCCAGAGCCAGGTGCATCGCTTCCTCAACATCGCGATGGGCGGCTATGTGCGCTCGGTGAATACCTATTCCTCGGGCGCGTCCTCGGTGCTGCTGCCGCAGATCCTTGCGGGCTACGAGGACATCACCAAGCGCAACGTCACCTGGGAGCAGATTGCTGAGAACACCGACATCGTGCTGGCGTTCGGCGGCATGGCGCTGAAGAACTCCATGGTGGCCGGCGGCTCGATCAGCAAGCATGTCGAGCGCGGCGCCATGGAAGCCGCGCGCCGGCGCGGCTGCGCGTTCATCCTAGTCAGCCCGCTGCGCGACGATCTTCCCGTCGAGGCCGGCGCCGAATGGATGACGTGCCTGCCCGGCACCGACACCGCCCTGATGCTCGGCATCGTCCACACACTTGTGAGCGAAGGCCTGCACGACCAGGCCTTCCTCGATCGCTACACCGAAGGCTGGCCCGTGTTCCTGCGCTATCTCAATGGCGAGAGCGACGGGCAGGCCAAGCATGCCGAATGGGCCGCCGCAATTTGCGGCGTCGATGCGGACGCGATCCGAGAGCTCGCGCGCCGCGCCGCCGGAAAGCGTGCGCTGATCACCGTTTCGCATTCGCTCCAGCGCGCCGAGCATGGCGAGCAGCCGGTATGGATGGGCATGGTGCTCGCAGCAGCACTCGGCCAGATCGGCCTGCCTGGTGGCGGCTATGCTTATTCGCTCGGCGCGATCGGCTATTACGGCCGCCGCGTCAACGACGTGCCGGGACCGACGCTGGGGCAGGGCCGCAACGGCGTGCGCGATTTCATTCCGGTCGCGCGCATCGCCGACATGTTGCTCAATCCCGGCACGACCTATCGCTACAATGGCGAGACGCGTACCTATCCGGACATCCGCCTCGTCTACTGGGCCGGCGGCAATCCCTTCCATCACCATCAGGACATCAACCGCTTGCGCAAGGCTTTTGCGCAGCTCGATACGTTCGTCGTGCACGAGCTCGCCTGGACCGCGACGGCGCGGCACGCGGACATCGTGCTGCCCTCGACCATGACGCTGGAGCGCGAGGACATCGGCTATTCGACCAACGATCCCCTGATGGTCGCGATGCACCAGATCGCCGAGCCCTTCGGCCTTGCGCGTGACGATTACGACATCTTTGCCGATCTCGCCGAGCGCCTGGGTGCGCGCGAACCTTTCACCGAAGGGCGCACGTCGCGGCAGTGGCTCGAACATCTGTACGAGCCGACTCGCGCCTCGCTTCAAGCGCGTGGCCTCGAGGCGCCTGATTTCGACGAATTCTGGCGGCGCGGCAGCCTGGTCGTGCCGCAACAGCCCGACGACGGCGGCCGGCTGCGCAGCTTTCGCGAGGATCCGGCCAATCATCCGCTGCCGACGCCGAGCGGGCGCATCGAGATCTATTCAGCCAAGATCGCTGCGCACGGCGATGCCGATTGCCCCGGCCATCCGGTCTGGCTCGACAAGACCGACATGCCGAAACCCGGCGCGCCGTGCTTCCTCGTCGCCAACCAGCCGGTGACGCGCCTGCACAGCCAGCTCGACTTCGGCGGCCATTCGCTGGGCGCGAAGCATCGCGGCCGCGAGGTCGCGCGCATGAATCCACGCGATGCCGATGCACGCGGAATCAAGGACGGCGACATCATCCGCCTGTTCAACGAGCGCGGCGCGTGTCTTGCCGCCGTCCATGTCACCGACGGCATCGCAGCCGGCGTGGTGCAATTGCCGACCGGCGCGTGGTACGACCCGATGGACCCCGAGGACGAAGCGCCGCTCTGCGTTCACGGCAATCCCAACGTGCTCACCCGCGACATCGGCACCTCGTCCTTCGCGCAGGGCTGCACCGGCCAGCTCACGACGGTCGAGGTGGAGAAGTTCACCGGCAATCTGCCGCCGATCCGCGCGTTCGATCCGGTGTAGGCGCGTCGCCGGGACTGCTGCGCCGTAGTGCGAAGGCGCCGGATTACGCTGCGCTCCATCCGGTCTACGCGAAATGCACTCGCAACGACGACGTGGAGGGAGTGTGAGTCATACTGCGCTCTCGTGCCCGTGCCGTAGCGCGTCCAGGACACGAGAGACACAAAAGAAAGGGGGCCGCCCTGTGTGGGCGCAGGGACGGCCCCGAGTGGCTCGCAGACCCGGGAGGAAAAGGGCTCGAGCCGGCGCGAGTGGCAGGGCACTCACGCCAAAGAAATCGCAAACCGGTCGAAGTGCAGATGGCGTGATGCCAAGTGCCTTGATCTCAAGTCGCTTGATTCCAAGTCCCTCGATTCCAGTTCCCTCGATCCCAATTCGCCTGCCGCCGCACGAACTACGCGGCTGCGCCGACCATCCAGTCCATGTCCGCGGCAGGGCGCCGCCGCGAAAGCGCCTCCGTAGCAGGCAGCACGGCCCTGCTGGCCAGACGCCAGCGTGCCGGTGACTCGCCGCTGATGCGCTTGAACACGGTCGAAAAATGCGCCTGGGTGCTGAAGCCGACGGCAAGCGCGATCTCCGCCAGCGGCCGCTCGGTCGTCGTGAGCAAGGTCTTCGCATGCTCGACGCGATGATTGAGCAGATATTCGCGCGGACGGTAGCCGGTCGCGGCGCGGAACTGTGCCGCGAAATGCATCCTCGAGAGGCCTGCGACATTGGCGAGCTCTGACAGGCTGATGCAGCGATCAAAGTGATCGGCGATATATTGCTCGACGCGGCGTAGCCGCCATTTCGGCAAGGCATTGACTTTTGAGCGTGGCAGCTCGAGCCGGGTCAGATGCATCGCAAGGGTCTCGCCGATGCAGCGCGCGAACTGCTGGTCCGCGGTATCGCCATGCTCGGTCAGTGCCTTGGCGAGCTCGGCTGCGAGCGGGTCGCGCAGCAGGACGAGGTCGTTGAGGCCCTCGGTCGCCGGCCGCGCCGCCGAAAAATGATCGGTGGAGATGTGGAAGTGCAGGAAAGCGCAGGGCGACTGGAATTGCACGCCGAGAAGCTTCGATGGCGCACTGACGTACAGCGTGCCCGCGGGCATGGTGCCGTCGAAGATGATCTGACGGTCCCGCGTCAGCTTTACCCGAGCGGTCTTCAGCGCGATGGCGACGAAATAGCGGTCCGCCGGCGTCGTCGCTTCGTGCGACGAGATGGCCCGAGAATCCTCCCATCGCGAAATCGTGATATCCGCGTTCAGGCCGCGGTCGATGTTGCGCCATCCGTTTTCCTGCGCGATTGCTCGCATCCCGTGCGAAGCCTCGCGATCACACCGGCTGGCGGGAAATTCGATCCAGGCATGCGCTGCTTGCAAGTCATTGAACATCGCTCGTCCTCTCCTGGCCTCGTCGCCGCTTGCAGCGATCGGCCAACTCTCAGTGCTTTCCACGATCAGAGGATAGGCGTGAGCCAGGCAAGAAGCCCGTTAGTGATGATTAGGAGGTGTTAGATTTTGTGCGAGCGCATGAAGTGTGACAGCCCGCCGCAGGACGTTTGATTTTGTCCAGCATTTCAATTATTTGCGCAGATCGGTGCGGTGTGAGGACATTGCAGAACATCGCGTGGCGATCGATGTGCCGGTATGAGGCCGGCACGGTGCCTTGCTGGACCGCGCATCGACGGCGAGTATAGTCGCCGCGCATTTGAATGAAATGGCCGTCAAGATGAGTCAGAAGTGACCGAACCCCCGGCAGGACATGGCTCGCCCGGCAATGGCGCCGGGGCGAGCCTTGATTTCGACGCAGTCTCGTTCGGACCGTTTTCGCTGCGGTCGCGGTTGCTCGAGAGGGACGGAGCGCCGGTCAAGCTCGGCAGCCGCGCGATGGACATTCTGCGCCTGCTCCTCAGCCGTGCCGGCGAAGTGGTGCCGAAGAACGAGATTCTGAGCTACGCGTGGTCCGGCCTCGCGGTCGAGGAGATCAGCCTGCGCGTCCATGTCGCGGAGCTGCGCAAGGTGCTTGGCGACGGCAAGGACGGGGCCCGCTACATCACCAACGTCCCGAGCCGCGGCTATTGCTTCGTCGCGCCTGTGCAACGTGGCGAGCGCAACGCCGCTCCGGCACTCGCGCCGCGTGCACCTGAAAGAACGGCGGCGCCGGCGGCCTTGCCACACCGGCTGGACCGGATGATCGGTCGGGACGACGTGCTGCCCGAGTTGTCGGCGCGTCTGCTGAGCGACCGCTTCGTCACGCTGCGAGGACCGGGCGGCATCGGCAAGACCACGGTTGCGACCGCGCTCGCGCATGACATGTGGCAGGCATTCGAGGGCCACGTTCATTTCCTCGAATTCGGCCCACTGAAGGACGCCACGCTGGTCGCGAGCACGGTAGCCGCCGCTCTGGGCCTCGTCGTGCATCACGATGATCCCTCAGGCAGCATCGTCAATTTTCTGCGCGGACGGCGGCTGCTTCTCATCCTCGACAGCTGCGAGCACGTCATCGACGAGGTCGCTCGTTTGGCCGAAAACATCTATCGCGAGGCGCCGGACATCGCGATTCTCGCCACCAGCCGCGAGTCGCTGCTGGTGGAAGGCGAGCAGATCTTCGAGCTCGTTCCGCTGGCCGGCCCGCCGCAAGGGGCGCGCCTCAGCGCCGGCGAAGTGCTGGATTATCCGGCCGCGCAGCTGTTCATCGATCGTGCCGCGGCCGCAGGCCATCGCGGCGATATCACGGACGAGGATGCCGACGTCCTGGCCGAGATCTGCGGCAAGCTCGACGGCATCGCGCTCGCGATCGAGCTCGCCGCCGTGCGCGTCGGCGTCTACGGATTGCGGGAGATGGCCGCGCTGCTCGACTCCAGGCTCAAGCTCGAATGGCGCGGACGGCGAACGGCGCCGCCACGGCAGCAGACGCTCGGCGCGACGCTCGACTGGAGTTTTGGCCTGATCGGCGAGAGCGAGCGGACCGTGCTTCAGCGGCTCGCCATCTTCGCAGGCCCCTTCACGCTCAAGGGGGCGATCGCAGTCGCCGCGGAGGAGGGAACGCCGGGTGATCGTGTCGTCGATGCGCTGGAGCAGCTCGTGGCCAAGTCGCTGGTGTCGGCGCAGCCCGATGGTGCATCGCGACGCTATCGCCTGCTGGATGCCACGCGCGCCTATGCCATGCAGAAGCTGGTCGACGCAGGCGAAGCGGCAGCGATCGCGCGCCGTCACACGGCCTATGTTCAGCGCACGCTCGAAGCCGGCATGGCGGAGCAGGGCGGCGACGACCCGGCTTCGCGCCTGCAGGCGCGCGCGAGCCTGCTCGCAGATGCCCGTGCGGCGTTGGAATGGAGTTTTGCCAACCACGACGGTGCCGCCCTGCGCGTGCCGCTCGCCGGCAGCGCCGCAAGGCTGTTCGTCGAGCTCAACCTGCTGAACGAGGCGCGCATCTGGTCGGGCCGCGCGCTCGCGATGCTCGACGATGCCAACCAGGGCGGCAAATGGGAGCTCGAGCTGCAGTCGACGCTTGGCCACGCCTTCATGTTCACGGAGCGCAACAGCGAGCAGGCCGAGGCCGCACTCCGGCGCGGGCTGGAGATCGCCGAAGCGCTCGACGATCACGCCAATGCGTTCAGGCTGCTGTCGCGGTTGAACATGTTCTATCGCCGCACCGGCGACTACAGGCACCTCGTGCCGACCGCACGCCAGGCCGAGCGCATCGCCCGCCAGATCGGCGATACCGCGGGGATCGCAGGCAGCAAGGCGCTTCTCGGCGTGTCCTATCATCTCGCCGGCGACCAGGCTGAGGCGCTGGCCCATCTCGACGAAGGCGTGCGCGACGACGCCGCGCTGCGCGGGACGGAGCCCGGGCATTTCGCCTATTCGCGCACGCCGCAGATTCCGCTCGCGCGGGTGCTGTGGTTGCGCGGCTTCCCCGACCGCGCACTCGATTGCGTCCGCCCGCTCGTCGGCGCCGCCGCGCCGCGCGACGTGGTGATGCATTGCATTGCGCTGTGCTGGTCATCCTCGGTGTTCGGCTGGGTCGGCGACTGGGCCGCCGTCGAGACGATGACGGGGCGCCTCGCGACCCATGCGAATTTGCACGGACTCGCGCCGTACGAAGCCGTCGCGACCGGCTTTCGCGCGCAGACCATGATCGCCCGCGGCGAGCTGGCCGGCGGTGTCGATCTGCTGCGGAGCGCGCTGCCGCGCCTGCATGCGGATCGCTACGAGCTCTACGCATCCGCGTTCGCCGCGGATCTGTCGCAAGGACTGGCTGCGCTGGGACGGTTGACGGAAGGGCTGCAAGTCCTGCATGAGACGATCGCTCGCGTCGAGCTGGGCGGCGGAGGTTTCGACATGCCCGAGCTCCTGCGCCGGCGTGGCGACCTCGAGGCGCGCACCGGTGATCTCGGTGCCGCCGAAGCGAGCTTCGCCGCATCGCTCGCGCTGGCCGAGCAGCAGGGCGCGCTGTCCTGGCTATTGCGGACGGAGATGTCGCTTGCGGCGCTTCGGCTTCGGCAGGGCATCAAGAATCCGCTCGACGATCTCGCCGCGACCTATGCCCGGTTCTCGGAAGGATTCGAGACGGCCGATTTGAAGGCCGCACGGCTCGTGCTGGACGAGGCATCAGCCTGACAAGGCTCAGTCGAACCGGAAATCCGCGAGATCGATCGACACCATCAGCTCCTCACGCAGCGGCATCAGATCGTCGCCGCGCAGATAGATGCGCCGGCGGGTCGGGAGCTTGAAGCCGTCAACGGTGACGGGATCGGATACGTACTGAGCTGCCGGAAAGTTGCCGGCGATCTCGACCCGGTAATCATGCCGGCGGATCAGCATGTCGGGGCCAAAATAGAAATCCTGCTCGGCGCTGTGGCTTGCGATCACGGTTGGGAACGTCGCCCGCAATCCGCGCCAGACCTCTGCGCCCTCGCGCCAGGGTGCGATCTCCCGGACGTCGAACCCGTCCGCCGCCAGCAGGAACGGCGCAGTCATGTAGGTCCAGAGCGCATAGCCGTTGAAATAGGCGCGATGCAGCGGATCCCAATGCGTGCGCATATCGTGCCGCGCGAACGAGCCGCGCGGATTGTTGCGCTCCGCGACGATGCGGCCGTCCGCGGCCACGATGGCAATCCGCTCCGGGCTGAAGTCGGTGCGCTGGCCGGGCTTGCCGAACGGCTCCACGGAAGCCCGCTCACGATGCAGCTCGATCCGCATCGTGCGCGGCGCCTGGTCCTGATCGACGCCCTTCAATATCCAGAGGTCGCCGCCCGTCACGATCGTGGCGGTGAGTCGCTCGTGGGCATTCCATCGATCGAGCCCGCCATGGGCCTCGATCGCATTCGCCAGCAGCGGAATCATCCGGCCGTTTCCTCTCGCATCGGTGGTGTCGCCCCAATAGAGATACCCCCGTGCGTAGACGATCGCCCGTTAAGCGTTGTTAAGTGCCGTTGGCAGGTCCGGCGCCTAGGCTTCGGCCATGACGCCCAGCACCGCGTCAGCAAAGGCCTTCGGCGCTTCTTGCGGCAGATTGTGGCCGATACCGCCCTTGATGGTCCGGTGCGAATAGCGCCCGGAGAATTTCTTCGCGTAAGCGGACGGTTCCGGATGCGGTGCCCCGTTGGCGTCACCCTCCATGGTGATCGTAGGCACTGCGATCACGGGCGCCTGCGCCAATTTCGCCTCGTCGTCGGCGTATTTCGCTTCGCCTTCGGCGAGGCCCAGCCGCCAGCGATAATTGTGGATCACGATCGCCACATGGTCCGGATTGTCGAACGCCTTCGCGCTGCGATCGAAGGTGGAATCGTCGAAATGCCATTGGGGCGAAGCGAGCTGCCAGATCAGTTTCGAGAAATCGTGGCGGTACTTGTCGTAGCCCTCGCGGCCGCGCTCGGTGGCGAAATAGAACTGGTACCACCATTGCAGCTCGGCCTTCGGCGGCAGCGGCATCTTGCCGGCCTGCTGGCTGCCGATCAGGTAACCGCTCACCGAGGCCATCGCCTTGACCCGCTCCGGCCAGAGCGCAGCGATGATGTTGGCGGTGCGCGCACCCCAGTCGAAGCCAGCAATCGTCGCCTTGTCGATTCCGAGCGCGTCCATCAGGGCGACGATGTCGGCCGCGATCGCCGCCGGCTGCCCGTTCCGCATCGTCGCGTCGGAGAGGAAGCGCGTGCTGCCGTAGCCGCGCAGGTAAGGCACGATCACGCGACGCCCGGCTGCAGCGAGCAGCGGTGCGACGTCGACGAAGGCGTAGATGTCATAGGGCCAGCCATGCAGCAGGATCACGGGCGGGCCATCCGCGGGACCCGCCTCGGCATAGCCGACATTGAGGAGGCCGGCGTCGATCTGTTTCAGGGACGCGAACGCGGTGTTGGCGCCGGGCTTGACGACGGTGGCGGACTTCGCCGGCTTCGCCGTAGCCGTCGTGCTCAGCGCAAGCTGGGTCGCGGCGAGCGCCATGGCAGCCCTGCCGACGAAACGACGTCGTTCGTGGCTGATGTTGTCGGTCATGCGTGCCTCCTGTGGTCAGTGCATTGTGCAAGTCGCCGTCAGCCCTTGTGCCCGTCCAGACGCGCAAGGAAGTCGCGGACCAGCGTGGCGATCTCGTCGGTCGCCTCGTCGAGCGCGAAATGGCCGGCTTCGAGGATGTGGACCTCCGCATCCGGCACATCGTCGCGATAGGCCGAAGCGCCGGCGACGGCGAAGGACGGATCGTACTTGCCCCAGACCACCAGCGTCGGCGGCCGCGTCTTGCGCAGCCACGCCTGCCACTTCGGATAGGAGGCGACGTTGGTCCGGTAATCCAGGAACAGCGTGGTCTGGATCTCGGCCTCGCCGGGACGCGTCAGGAACGCGTATTCGTCGGTCCAGCTATCGGGGTCGTAACGCTCGGGGTGCGGGCTGGAGCCGAGGTGCCGCTGGCGCGTCGCGGCCAAGGATGTGAAGTTGGCCTTGAGCGCCTCGAGCTCATGCGCCGGATCGGCCCAATATCTGCGACGAGCTTCCCAGAGCGGGCTCAAGCCTTGCTCATGCGAAACGGCATTCTGGATCATGATGGCGCGGACGCGCTCGGGATGCGCCAGCGCCATGCGGAAACCGACCGGACCGCCATAGTCCTGCATGAACAGCACGTAGTTGGTCAGGCCGAGCTTGTTCGTCAGCTCGCCCATCACGCCGGCGATGTTGTCAAAAGTGTAGGTGAAGTCGGACGGCGACGGCGCGCTGCTGTTGCCGAAGCCGGGATAATCAGGCGCGATCAGGTGATATTTGTCGGCGAGCAGCGGCAGCAGGGGTTCCCACATCCGCGACGAGGAGGGAAAGCCGTGCAGCAGCAGCACGGTCGGCGCGTCGGCGGGCCCGGCCTCGCGGTAGAAGATATTGAGACCCCCGATATCGATGGTGTGATAGCTGATCGAGCGTCGGCTCGACCGCAGATCCTGTGCCGAGGCCTGCACGGTGGTGCAGGCGAGGGCGGCCGAGAGGGCGAGGGTGGCTGGAATGTTCATGTCATCGCTCCGATGTGGGCGTGTCGCGTCGAGAGGTGCCGGCGCGTCATGCGCCGGCAACCGCTCTGACGGGATTGACCGGCACGCTGCCACCGTGATCGCTGTTGTGCGCAGCAGCTTCCGCTCGCCGGATCACATTCGTAAGCTCCGGCGTAAAGCTTTCGTCATCGTCCTCGATGTGTCCGGTCAGTGCCAGGGCGGTGCTCATTGATGAGCACCGCTCCGATGCGAGCCTGACTTACGCGGCCGACTTCGCCTTCTTGGCCAGGGCGGCGAGCAGCGTCTGCGCGGCCGGGCCGGAGGAGTGCGGATTCTGTCCCGTGATGAGCTGGCCCGCGCTGACGACGTGTACGCCCCAGTTCGCCGTTTTCGAGAAGACCGCGCCGAGCTTCAACATCTCGTCCTCGACGAGGAACGGAACGACATGGGTCAGGCCCACGTCCTCTTCCTCGCCGTTGGTGAAGCCGGTCACTTCCTTGCCCTCGACCAAAGGCTTGCCATCGGGCGTCTTGACGTGGCGCAGCGCACCGGTCGAGTGACACACCACCGCGATGGTCTTGCCTGCGGCGAGGAACGATTCGATCAGCTTGACCGAGTCCTTGTCTTCGGCGAGGTCCCACATCGGGCCGTGACCGCCGGGATAGAACAGCGTGTCGAAGTCTTCTTGCTTGACGCTGTCGAGGCGCACGGTCTTGTCGAGCTGGGCTTCAGCGGCGGCGTCCGCCTCGAAGCGCAGCGTCAGGTCGGTGCGGAACTCGGGCTCGTTGCTCTTGGGATCGAGTGGCGGCCGGCCGCCCTTGGGCGAAGCCAGCGTGATCTCCGCGCCGGAATCCTTGAACACGTAGTAGGGGGCGGCGAGCTCCTCGAGCCAGAACCCGGTCTTGCGTCCGGTGTTGCCGAGCTGGTCGTGGGAGGTGATAACCATAAGAATCTTCATGACGATCTCCTTGAATGCGTTCGCTGCAATGACGCATTCCCTCGTGGTGGAGGTGCGCCGGCCTCGGTCTCGTCGAGCACGACACTTGTTCGTTGCTCGTGAGCCCAATGTTGCACCCAAGGCCGCGTGTTAGCTCGTTATGTATTGTTAGGCGTTGAGAGCAGTGAACGGTTCCAGCTCTCGCGCGTCGCCACCGCTACTCGAACACGGCGTCGAAGATCTCGACGTCCATCAGCACGGGCTTGGCGACCACGCTTCCATCAGGCCGCAGCGTCTGCACACGCCGCAATGTCGGCACGACGATGCCGCCGAAGCTGTCATGGGCCCAGGAATAATGTGCGACCTTGTTTCCGAACAGATCGTGATCCGTCCGCCGTTGCAGCGCGTTCTCGTCGAAGTAGAAGATCTGCTCGGGCGCGAGCGTGATCAGGTTCGGCGGGAACTGCGCGCGCAGCCGACGCCACGTGTCAGCGTTTTCGCGCCACGGCGGAAGCTCCTCCGTGACGACGTCGGGATGGGCGAGCAGAAATGGGGTGGTCAGATAATTCCAGATCGCAACGCCGCAGAAGAAGACGAGGTGCAATTCGTCCGCGAGCGCAGGAGAGCCGGTCTCGGGAAATGTAGGGCTCGGGTTATCCCAGGTGCGCAGGACCTCACCCTCGAGGCTCTCGATCGTGATCGCGTCGGGTTGAAAGCAGCCGGAGTGTTCACCCCCGGTGATGCCGGTGAAGCGGACCGACTGGGCGCGGGTCGAGCCCTCCGCCGTCACGTCCTTGAATTCGCTGGCATGTCCGGCGCTGGAGAACAACGAGCCGCCGACGGAAAGGTGGAGCGTGAATCGGGTCAAGCTATTCCAGCGGGCCATACCGCCGCTGGCATCAATTACATCGTCAAGAAGCGCCATATCCCGCCATATCCACCGTGAAGTGCCACCACCATGGCGGGGCGGATGCGGCTTGGCGTGTTAGAAGTTGTTAGGACTTGCGAGCAGGTGCTTGGACGGTATCCCGTTGAAGATACTGTCAATTCAGCGCGCTCAGGAGCTCCCTGGCGGCCACGAGATCGCGGGTCTGGAGGCCTTCTTGGTATCGCGCGACGAGCGGGGCGAGCAGAGCGCGTGCTTCGCCCGCTTGTCCGGTCTGGCGCCAGACCCGGCCGAGGCTGATCGCCCCCCGCAGCTCCCAGCCGAGCGCGCACTGCCGGCGCGACAGATCGAGCGATTTTCGGAAGCAGCGCTCGGCCTCCGCGGTGTTTCCCGACCGGACAAGGATGTCGCCCTTGACCCGGAGCATCTCCGGCATGTCGAAGGATTCGCCATGATCTGGAATCTGCGCAATGGCCTCATTGATCGTGCGCAGGGCCTCGTCCGGCTGGTTCTCCGCCACGAGGCCCTCCGCCAGCGCCGTCGCAAACACCGTCGTCATGATCCGGTGCCGCGTCGCGTACAGCGTGGCCTGGCTGCGGCGAAGATGCTCGATCCCGCCGGCGGTGTCGCCGCGGCGAAGCATGAGCTCGCCCTTCTGGCCGATGCCGACGGCGTGATAGGGACCGAGGAAGTGCCGCGCCGAATGGTCGATCAGCCGCTCGATCAGGATTTCGGCATTGGCCCAGTCGCCGACCCAGAGGAACACGTAGATCGTCCAGATCAGGGAGATGCCGAGGGTGAGGGGTTGTTCGAGCAGTTCGGCCTCGCGAACGGTGTATCTCGCCGCCTCGATCGCGCGATCGGGCCGGCCGGTGAGCCAGAGCCCGCGCGCCAGCGCGACCAGCGCGACGATGCGGTCATCATAACCGAGATGCCCGATGTTCAGCCGCTGCGAGCCGGGATTGTGCACCATCGCGCTCTCGCAGAACTGCACGGCCTTGTCCTGATTGCCGATCAGATGGTGCGCGACGCCCAGCATCCATTCCACATTCAGCGCGGCGGCAGGATCATTCAGCTTGCGCGCAACGCTCTCGCCCTGCTCGCCGGTGCCGAGCGCGCCGTGAAAATCCCCGACCCTGGTCAGGTAGATGTGCAATCCGCGCAGCAGCCAGAGCTGCCAGTGCAGATCCTCGAGATCCCGCGCAAGCTGAAGACTGCGCGTGAACGCCGACCGGACCGCTTCGGTATTGCCCTGCGTGAACATCACGGAGACGCCGAGCGCGGCCTGCAACGTCATCTCCTGGCGGTGGTCGACCGAATTCGTATCGAGAGAGACCAGCGCCTGCTTCGTCCAGCGATAGCACTCTGTCAGCAATGTCAGTTCGAGGAAAAACTGGGCCGCCGAAGCCGCCAGATCCACGCCGATCGTTCGGTTGGCGCTATCCGAAAAGCTCCAGGTCAGCGCGGCCCTGACATTGGGCAAATGGTCGGCATAGGGAAGGAAGCCGCCCGCGGTCTGCATGCCCGTGGATTTGAGCGCGATGTCGCGCAGGAAGTCGCGGAAATATTCGGCGTGAGCGCGCGCGACACGGGGCGCTTCGCCGTTCTCGACGAGCTTCGCGCCGACGAAGGCGCGGGTGGTGTCGAGCAGACGATAGCGCAGCCGCCGCTCCGCGGGTGAGGTTGCGATCAGCGATTTGGAGAGCAGGTTCGAGATCGCCTCGACCGCCTCGGGCTCGCTGATGCCTTGGCTGAAGGCAACGGCGAGCGCGGCCTCCATCGTGAATGGCCCGACGAACACCGACAAACCGCGCAGCGTCGCGCTTTCGGCTGCCGGCAACAGATCATAGCTCCAGGCGAGCGCCGCGCTCAGGGTCTGGTGCCGCGGGATCGCGGTACGGCGTCCCCGCCACAGCAGCGCGAAGCGGCTGTCGAGCAGCGAGGCGGTTCCGGCAATGCCATAGGCGTTCACGCGTCCGGCGGCGAGCTCGATCGCGAGCGCGATGCCGTCCAGTCGCCGGCAGATCTCGGCGACAAGCGGTGCATCCTCCTCGCTCAGTTCGAATTCGCCCAGGCTCTCGGCAATGCGTTCCACGAAGAGCTGGCTTGCGGGATAGGCAAGGATGTCGGAGATGCCGAGCCCGTCGCGCTGGGGCGGGCAGTCCAGCGGAAACAACCGGTGGACGCGTTCGCCTTCGGTACGAAAGGATTCGCGGCTGGTGGCGAGAATATGCAGCTCGGGCGCTTCCTGGACGATGTGCTCGGCCAGGGGCGCGAGTTCGTCGATGATGTGCTCACAGCTGTCGAAGATCAGCAGCATCCGACGGTTGCGCAGCACCGTCAGCAGGCCCGGCATCGGGTCCTCGGAATTGACGGTCAGGCCGAGCGTGGCGGCGATGGTGCTTGGAACGAGCCTGGCATCCGTCAGCGCGCCGAAATCAACGAAGTTGACCTGACCGTCGAAGGCCTCGAGCTCGCGATGCGCGACGGCGAGCGCGACGGAAGTCTTGCCAATCCCGCCGGGGCCGACAATTGTCACGAAGCGATGCTGCGCAAGCTCGGTGGAAATCCGCTCGACCGCGTCGTCTCGTCCGATCATCCTGGCAAGCGGCGGCGGGAGTATGTGAGGCGACGGGACGGCCGGGCCTGTCCGCGTCTCCGACGATTCGGACCGGACCAGCGGGCTCGCGAAGCAATAGCCACGGCCGGGCACGTTGACGACATAGCGGGAGCCTTCGCCGGCATCCCCCAAGGCCTTGCGTAGCGTCGTGATGTGGAAGCGCAGGCTGCCTTCATCGACCGTCACGTCGGCCCAGACGCGCTTGATCAACTCACGCTTGTCGATGACCTCGCCGGCGCGCTCGACGAGAAAAATGAGGATGTCGAGTGCGCGGCCGCCGAGGTGAAGCGGAGCGCCGTCCTTCTCGAGCAGGCGCGACCTTGCGTACAGCCGGAATGGCCCGAAGGAAATCGCCGCATCCTGGTCGTTAGTGTCCACCACGCGCCAATGAATCCAGTGAAGGGGCTGTTGTCCGCATCCTGATCTAGCAGAACGAGGTTATGAGTAAACTGGTCGAAAGTGGCGAAATCGCGCGGCAAGTCATTCGGCCGCACCGGGATGATGCGTGACAAATTTCGCTTAAACGCGAGCGGCTTGGGAAGCGATCGGGACGACCCGTCAGCGTGCTTGACCGTCGAGAGGACGGTCTGGCCGCCAACTTGTGCCGCCGATCATAACAAAATCTTGCAACGTCTAACGAGCAAAACGCGCGCGGTGCATCCAGTATAGGCTTCGAGTTAGGTCCTAGGTCCAATGGGGAGGCTATCATGTCTGCTATCGGCTTGGAGACGAGCGACCATTTCGCTCGATCTCAGCACATTGCCAGCCTTGATGATCAGTCGCGTGATTGGGAACTCGTGCTGCGGGAATCCCACCATCGGATGAAGAACACGCTGACGCTGCTGGGTGCGTCAGTCCGCCGCGACTTCTCGCGGCCGGGCACCAGGGACATGTCGGGCGCGGTGGACCGGTTCGAGCAGCGCATCGTCGCGTTCGGCAGGCTCTATCAGCTCTTGTCCGACATCGACAGTCTGTCCGCCGTCTCCGTCGAGACCTTCTTCGAAAACCTGTGCGAGGCGCTCTCCGAGGCAGTGCTGGAACCGGCCAGCATCCGCTGCGAGGCCGCGATCGAGAGCGGGGCGCTGCCGGCATCGCAGTGTCATCGGCTGGCGTTGATGCTGACGGAGCTGGTCACGAATGCCGCCAAACATGCCTTCCCGAACAGGAACGATGCGCTGATCCGGATCGAAATGGCCAACCGCGACGGCGCCTGGCTCTGCACGGTGGCTGACAACGGCATCGGCGCGACCGGTCCGCTTCAGGGCACCGGCAGCCGCATCCTTGAAGGGCTCGCACGCAGTATCGACGCGCGGTTGCAGGGCGAGGCGAGCCAGGGCGGCACACGCGTGACGATCGTGATGCCCACTGCCGCTTGAAGCTCGCTTCAATTTCAACTCAGGGAGTTCGACATGGCCGGCACCGAAATCGACCGCGACGCCGCGGCCGGGTCTCCGAACACATCTTCGACACCGCGTGGCGTTGATCTGAAGCTCGAGATCGTCGTCATTCCCGTGTCGGATGTCGACCGCGCCAAGGCGTTCTACACGCGCCTCGGCTGGCGATTGGACGCCGATTTTGCCTCAGGTGACGAATGGCGCGTGATCCAGTTCACGCCGCCGGGTTCGGCCTGTTCGGTGATCTTCGGCAAGAACGTCACACCGGCAGCGCCCGGTTCGGCGCGCGGGCTGTACCTGATCGTCTCCGATCTGGCGGCGGCGCGACAGGATCTGCTCGACCGTGGCATCGCGGTGAGCGCACCATTCCATGGTGCGGGCGACGTTCACGCCGGTCCGGACGAGCCGTATCTGTTCGGCAGCGTCCGGGTCAGCGGTGCTGACCCGAAGCGCGGCAGCTACAGCTCGTTTGCCTCGTTCAGCGATCCCGACGGTAATGGCTGGCTGTTCCAGGAGGTCACGACGCGACTGCCTGGACGCATCGCGGGTGACGGCACGACATTTGCCTCAACGGCCGATCTGGCCGCAACCCTGCGACGTGCCGCTGTCGCGCATGGTGAGCACGAGAAGCGCATCGGCGGACACGACGAGAACTGGGCGGATTGGTACGCCGACTACATCGTCCGCGAGCAGGCCGGTCAACCGCTGCCCTCCTGAGTTGTAATGAACATATCGCCTGAATTCACAGACAGGGCGCGCGCCGATTGAACTCGTCGCGCGCCGTGCCGCTTCTGCATCGCGCGCATCGTCATCGTCGCTCGCTCTCCTGCATCCCGCGGACTCGCAACGGCTAACGCGGCCTAACAACCGATAACGAGCTAATTGCCAGGACCTGCGCCAATCTCTCTTCAGGACGAACCGACGCGTCGATTTCGAAATTCGGTTGGCGTCACCGACCAAAGCAAGGGAGATCTGCCATGACAACGCAAGCACGAGCCGACATTCTCAATCCCGACCGTCGTCAGTTGCTGAGCCAGGCCGCAATGACCGCGGTCGCCGCCAGCGTGGCGAGCCTGCTGCCGCTGCATCCGGCAAAGGCCGCTGCAAGCGGCGCGATCCGCCCGTTCCGCGTCAGCGTGCCCGAGGAAGATCTGCTTGACCTCCGCCGCCGCCTCGCAGCGACACGCTGGCCCGATCGCGAGATCGTCGCCGACCAATCGCAGGGCGTGCAGCTCACGACGCTTCAGCAGCTCGTGCGGTACTGGCAGAACGACTACGACTGGCGGAAGATGGAAGCGCGGCTGAACGCCTTGCCGCAATTCGTCACCGAGATCGACGGCGTCGACATCCACTTCATTCACATCCGCTCCCGCCACGAGAACGCGCTGCCGATGGTCGTCACGCATGGCTGGCCGGGCTCGATCATCGAGCAGATGAAGATCGTCGGCCCGCTCACCGACCCCACCGCGCATGGCGCGAAGGCCGCGGATGCATTCGACCTGGTGATCCCCTCGCTTCCGGGCCACGGTTTCTCCGGCAAGCCGACGGAGCTCGGCTGGGATCCCCAGCGCATCGCGCGCGCCTGGATCGTGCTGATGAAGCGCCTCGGCTACAACCGCTACGTGGCGCAGGGCGGCGATTGGGGCAATGCCGTCACGGAGCAGATGGCGGTGATCGCGCCGCCGGAGCTGCTCGGCATTCACACCAACATGCCCGCCACCGTTCCCGACGACATCGCCAAGGCGCTTCAGCCCGGCGGGACGCGGCCACCGAACCTCTCGGCCGACGAGCGCATTGCCTACGACCAGCTCGATGATTTCTACAAGCATGGCCTCGGCTACGCCATCGAGATGTCGAACCGGCCGCAGACGCTCTATGGCCTCGTCGACTCGCCGGCCGGTCTTGCATCCTGGATGCTCGATCACGACGGACGCAGTGCTGCGATGATCGCGCGGGTGTTCGACGGCAAGACCGAAGGCCTGTCGCGGGACGACGTGATCGACAACATCACGCTCTACTGGCTCACCAACACCGCGGTCTCGTCGGCGCGGCTCTACTGGGAGAACAAGCTGGTGTTCTTCGCGCCCAAGCACATCAAGATCCCGGTCGCCGTCAGCGTGTTCCCTGACGAGATCTATGCCGCGCCGCGCAGCTGGGCCGATAAGGCCTATCCGAAGCTGATGCACTACAACCGCCTCGACAAGGGCGGCCACTTCGCAGCCTGGGAGCAGCCCGCGCTGTTCTCTGCGGAAATGCGCACCGCCTTCCGTCCGCTGCGCCAGTCGATCTGAACCGAGCAGCGGACGCGCGCTGCCGTGCGTCCCTTTTCCGAACACACATATCAGGAGTGCCAACAATGAACCGCCCCGTACAGATCTTCACCACCGAAGACATTCGCCTGGAGCGCCGCCTGCCGACATACTGGCGCGTCACCTTCGACATGCCGCCGGTGAACATCTTCGGCCCAAAGCACCTTCCGCTGCTCAACGACATCATCACCGCGATTGAGACCGATCCGGACGTGAAGGTCGTCGTATTCGACAGCGCCGTCGAACGCTTCTTCATCACGCATTACGACTTCCTGGCGCCGCTGGAGGACTCTCTCGGTGTTCCTCCGGGTCCGACCGGCCTGCAGGCGCTGCCCGACATGCTGGTGCGCCTCAGCCGCGCGCCGGTCGTCTCCATTGCCTCGATCCGGGGCCGTGCGACCGGGGTCGGCAGCGAGCTCGCGCTGGCGAGCGACATGCGCTTTGCCAGCCGCGAGAAGGCGATCCTGTCGCAATGGGAGGTCGGCGCGGGACTCGTGCCCGGCGGCGGGCCGATGGCCCGGTTGCCGCGGCTGATGGGCCGAGGCCGTGCGCTCGAAGTGTTGCTCGGCGCCGATGACATCCACGGCGATCTCGCCGAGCGTTACGGCTACGTGAACCGTTCGCTGCCGGATGCCGAGCTCGACGGCTTCGTCGAGGCGCTCGCCATGCGCATTGCGTCGTTCGACAAGGAGGCGATCGCAGAGACCAAGCGTCTCGTCGATGTTGCGAGCCTGCCGCCGGATGACGAGATCAAGCCGGAGTGGGACGCGTTCCTGGCCGCGCTCGGCCGTCCCGCCAGCCAGACCCGCATCAAGGCGCTGATGGCGCGCGGTTTCCACCGCACCGGCGACGTCGAGAACCGGCTGGGCTTCCATGTGGGTCAAATCAGCGGCTAACGGAACCGCTGTGGCGTTCGGCCGGTTGGAGGGGTGACAGGCGGTCGTGCCAATGTCGCTTTCCTCCGCTACCGAGCGCCGGTGCTAAAACCAACCTAAAAACCAGCAAGGAGAATTGAGATGATCCGCAAGGCAACAGCAGTCTGGAAGGGCACCGGTCGCGACGGCACCGGCAATCTCTCGAGCGAATCCGGCGTGCTCGCCGGCACACCCTATTCGTTCAAGACCCGCTTCGAGAACGAGAAGGGCACCAATCCCGAGGAGTTGATCGCCGCAGCCCATGCCGGTTGCTTTACCATGGCACTGGCCTTCGGCCTTCAACTCGCCGGCTTCACGCCGGACGAGCTGTCGACGGAAGCCGCCATCACGCTCGAGCCGGAAGGCAAAGGCTTCAAGATCAGCAAGTCGGCACTGACCCTCCGCGCCAAGGTGCCGAACCTTGACGACGCAGGTTTCGCCAAGATCGCCGGCGAGGCCGAGAAAAACTGTCCGGTGTCGAAGGTGCTCAACGCCGCGATCACGCTCGACGCCAAATTGACCTGATCCAACACAGGGAGCGGTGCCATGCCTCGTCAAGATCTGCCTCGCCAGCATCAGCCGGATGAAGACAGGTTCCGGGCGATCTTGCCCGAGGACATCGCTTGGCAACCGTTCCCTGCGTTCCCGCCGGGCGCGCGGCTGGCGGTGATGGTCGGCCATCCCAATGAACCCGGACCTTACGTGGTCCGGGTGAAGGTGCCCGGGGGCACGAAACTGATGCCGCACAAGCATCCGGAAGATCGCATCTACACGGTCATGTCGGGTGTGTTCTACATCGGCCTCGGCGAACGTTTTGATGGCAACCAGGTGAAAGCCTATCCGCCGGGCAGCGTCATCGTGCTGCCCGGCGAGACCTGGCATTTTCACTGGGCGAAGTCCGGCGAATACGTCACACAGGTCTCCGCCATCGGGCCGCTGGGCCTCGAATATCACGATGACCACGATGACCCGCGCTTGCATCCGGCAGCGGACAAGCGCTGACTATCTCGACGAAATCAATGGAGCATCAGATGACGACAGAGCGCGCAGTTTTGGCCGGAGGCTGTTTCTGGGGCATGCAGGATCTGGTCCGCAGGCAACCGGGGGTGATCTCCACCCGTGTTGGTTACACTGGCGGGCATGTGAAGAACGCCACCTACCGCAATCACGAGGGCCACGCCGAGGCGATCGAGATCATCTTCAATCCCGCCAAGACGAGCTTCCGGACCATGCTGGAGTTCTTCTTCCAGATCCACGATCCCACCACGCTCAACCGCCAGGGCAATGATCTGGGCACGAGCTACCGCTCGGCAATCTTCTATACGAGTGACGAGCAGAAGAGAGTCGCGGAAGACACCATCGCCGATGTCGAGGCGTCAGGTCTTTGGCCCGGCAAGGTGGTGACCGAGGTTGCGCCCGCAGCGGAGTTCTGGGAAGCCGAGCCCGAGCATCAGGATTATCTCGAGCGCTATCCCGATGGCTACACCTGCCACTTCATCCGGCCCGACTGGAAGCTGCCAAGGCGCGCGGCCGCCGTGGGAGGCTAGCCGGATTGTCGCGCACGGCCGCCGAGGGCCTTTTGACGAGGAGTGCAAATGTGCGAACTCCCCTCATCGTACGATCACGAGAATGCCTCGCGGCTCAACGCGTCTCCGGTCGGCGTCGGCAGATCACAGCCACCGCCTTGCGGGCAATCTCCCTCAGATCGGCGCGGCGTGCGCCGGCGCGGGCGCGGATGGCGATGGTCTGCATCGTGGCGGCGGCAAGGATCGCGAGTGCAGCCGGATCGGCCTCGCGATCCAGCTCGCCCTTGTCCTGCGCCAGGCGGAAGCGGGCCTCGAAATCGGCATCGATCGCCCGCAGTCCCGTCGCAACGCTGCTCCGGATCGCCGCATCCTCGGCGACTTCGGTCACCGCGGTACCGACCACGAAGCAGCCACGCGCTGATCCCTTGCCGGAAAAGTAGATCGACAGCGCCGCGTCATAGGCCAGCATCAGCGCTTCGTCCAAGGGATGGTCCCCTGCGAGAGCCTCGCGCGTTGCCGCGAGGCTGATCTCCCAATAGCGCGCCAACGCCTCGAGATAGAGCGCGTGCTTGTTGCCGAACACCGCGTAGAGGCTCGGTGGACTCATGCCGGTCGCGGCCGCGACCTTGTCCAGGGACGTGCCGGAATAGCCCGTCCTCCAGAACGTTTCCGTTGCCCGCTTGAGGGCCGTCTCAGTGTCGTAGGCGGGTGGCCGTCCCCGGCGCGCCGGTCCCGTCTCGCTCTTTTTCCGTGCCATGTCGTCCGAACCTGGTTGCCATGCTCCACACGTATATTTGTATGGATCGTTATAAAAATCAATGGCCGCGCGGCTTGATCGCCGCATCGGGGTACAATATTTGTAACGAACGTTAGTAAATGAGATAAGGACGAGGACGATGGGTTTGAACTTTGCGCCAATCGCCGGCTGGCTGGGCGATCGCAGCTTCCGCGGGAGCGAGGCGGCGGCGCCGTTGTTCGGAGCGGATCTTGCCAGGCGGCTGCGCCGGCCCCTGATGCTCGTGGTGCCCGCCGCGGCTGCCGTGTTCGGCGCCTTCATGTATCTGGCGCAGGAACAATATGTCTCGACCGACGATGCGTTCGTGCGCGCCGCGAAAGTCACCATCAACGCGCGGGTGCCGGGCCAGGCGGTCGAGATCGCCGTGCGCGACAATGAGCGTGTCCGGCAGGGCCAGGTCCTGTTTCGAATTGACCCGGAGCCCTACCAGATCGCCGTCGATCAGGCCGAGGCCCGGCTCGGCAGCGCGCGGCTCCAGATCGACTCCCTCAAGGCGACCTACCGCCAGCAGCAGGCGGAGCTGCAATCGGCGAAGGACTCGGCCTCTTTCGACGAGCGCGAGTTCGACCGCAAAAGGATGCTGGTCGCCTCCGACTTCACGCCGCGTGCGGTCTACGAGCGGGCCGAGACCGATCTCAAGGTCGCGCGCCATCGGATGGCATCGATCGAACAGCAGATCGCCAATACGGTCGTCGCGCTCAACGGTGACCCCGACATCGATGTCGACCGCCATCCGACAGTCCGCGCGGCCAGGGCGCAGCTCGATCGCGCGCGGCTCGATCTCTCCTACGCCACGGTGAAGGCGCCCGACGACGGTATCGTGACCAAGGTCGACGATCTGCAAATCGGCGGTTTCGTCAACGCAGGCGCGCCCACGTTCTCACTGATGTCGAGCCGGGACGTCTGGATCGAGGCGAATTTTCGTGAGACGGGCCTGACCCACATGCGGCCGGGCCAGGAGGCGACGATCGACGTCGACGCCTATCCGGATCGAAAATTCAAGGCGCGTATCGTCAGCATGAGCCCCGGAACCGGGTCGGACTTCTCGATCCTGCCACCGGAGAATGCGACCGGGAACTGGGTCAAGGTCGTGCAGCGGCTGCCGGTGCGCCTCGAGCTCGACGATCCCGATCCGACCCGGCCACTGTTCTCCGGCATCAGCGTGACGGCGCGGGTCGACACCGGCCATCGTCGCAACTGGTTGCATCTGCTCCAGCCTGCGCTTGCGACGGAGGTCAAATGAGTACGCCCCTCCCATCGACCGCGACCGGCGGTCATCATGCAATCTCGGCGGCCGCCCTGATGGCGACCTATATGCAGGCCGTCAACATTTCAATACCGAACGCCGCGCTGCCGCACATCCAGGCCACGCTCTCGATGGCCAATGACGAGGTCGGCTGGGTGTTCTCCTCGTATATCGCTGCAAGCGCCGTGACCATGTCGATCGCGCAATGGCTCGCGGGACGCTACGGCCGCAAGGCGGTCTATCAGGCAGCCCTTGCCGTCTTCACGCTTGGTCTTGTCCTCGACACGCTGGCGACGACGTCGATCCAGTTCGTGCTGGCGCGGATTCTCCAGGGCGCGGCGAGCGGACCACTTGCGCCGCTCTCATTGGCGATTCTGCTCGAGGCGACGCCGGCGGCGCGGCAAGCGCGCATGGGCCTGGCATTGACGGTCTGCTCGCTGCTCGGCATCAGCACCGGTCCCGCTCTTGGTGGCTGGCTCAGCGAATATTACGGCTGGCCGTCGATCTTCTATGTCAGCCTGCCCATGACGGCCTTCATCGCCCTGACGATGGCCCTGTTCCTGGGCGAGAAGCGGGCAGAGCGGAGCCAGCCCTTCGACGTCTTCGGCCTGACGACCTTCTCCGCCGGCATGATCGGGCTGCAGATGCTGCTGGATCGCGGCGAGCGCCTCGAATGGTTCGCCTCGACGGAGATCTGGGTCGAAGCGATCGCCTCGGTCCTGGGGTTCTATCTCTTCATCGTGCACGTTCTGACGAAGAAGGAACATTTTCTCCGCACGGCGCTGTTCAGGGATCGCAATCTCGTCCTCTCGACGGTGATCTCCTTTGCGCTCGGCTTCGTCCTGCTGCCGACATTGGCGTTGACGTCCCCGATGCTGGAGGAGTTGCTCAACTACCCTGTCGACACCACCGGCTACATGAGCATTCCACGCGGCGTGGCGCTGGTGGGAGCGCTGGTGCTGACGAGCCTGGTTCCGGGACAGGTCGACTACCGGCCGTTCCTCATGGGGGGCATGGCGCTGGTGGTCTATGCCAACTGGCTGATGCTCGGCTATTCGCCGGCGATGGATTGGCGGCCGGTCGTCGAAGCAGGTTTCCTCCAGGGCGCAGGTCTCGGCATGTTGTTGCCGGCGCTGGTGAGGGCCGCTTTCGGAACGCTCGATCCGAAGCTTCGCCCTGAAGGCAGTGCGCTGATCAACCTGTCGCGCCTTTATGGCAGCACCATCGGCATCGCGGTGGTCCAGCTCTTCTTCTATGCCAACACCCAGGCCGTGCATATCGCGCTCGCCAAGCATCTCATGCCTTATCGTGTCGCGGCGAATGTCACGGGCCCGATCGGGAAGTCAGGTCTCGCCGCCCTCAACGGCATGGTCACGCGCCAGGCGGCCACGGTTGCGGTCATCGATCAGTTTGAGATCCTGATGTTCGCCATGCTCGTCGTGATCCCGCTGGTGTTCTTTCTTCGTAAGCCGCGTCCCGCCGGCTAACGCCGGAGAGTCGTGAAATGTGTCGGCAATCTCGATCGCTTCCTCCGCATCGCGCGGCCAGCAGTCAACAAGGAGTATCACCATGACGACCTCGGATTCACTTCGTTACACGAGAATTCCCACGCATGAGGCCGTGACGATTCCCGCAGTCGGATTTGGCACGCTCATTCCGGATCCGCTCGTGACGAGGCAGGCCACCAGGGCTGCATTGGAGGCCGGATTTCGACATCTCGATTGTGCCGAGCGCTATCGCAACGAAGCGGCCGTCGGCGATGCGCTACAGGATGCGTTCAGGGCGGGCGCGCTTCAGCGCCAGGACCTGTTCGTTACGACGAAGCTGTGGAACACCAATCATCGGCCGGAGCGGGTCAGGCCCGCCTTCGACGCCAGTCGCCGGCGGCTGCAACTCGACGAGATCGATTGCTACATCATCCATACCCCCTTCGCCTTTCAACCCGGTGACGAGCAGGACCCGAGGGACGCGAGTGGCCATGTGATCTATGATTCAGGCGTGACGTTGGCGGAGACATGGGGGGCGCTAGAGCGCCTCGTCGACGAGGGGCACTGCAAGTCGATCGGGCTGTCGGACATCACCTTGGAGAAGCTGCGCGAGATCGTCGAGGTCGCGCGGATCAGGCCTGCCATGGTGCAGGTCGAATCGCATCCGTACCTGCCCGAATGGGACCTGCTCGACTTCTGTCGGGAGCATGGAATTGTGCTGCAGGCGTTTGCCGCGCTGGGACACGCCATGAAGCCGAACCTCCTCGCTGACCCCGTGATCACCGCCATCGCGGAGCGCCTGCACAAGACGCCGGCTCAAGTCGCCCTGGCCTGGGCCGTCCAGCGCGGCACGGCTTTCCTGATGACCTCAACCAATCCTCGGCGGATCGAGGAAAACTTCGATATTTCGACGCTGCCTGAAGACGCCATGCGGGAGATGCGGGACCACATCACGACGAATGTCCGCTTCAACACAGTGGTCGAGACCGGCGTGCCCGGATTCATTCCGCGGGCAGGATGAAGCGAGCGGTGTGGTACGAAGACCGAAGGCCTTCGGCCGGCCTCGTCAAATCCGGAGTTGCGCGATCAAATCGCGTGCGCTGCGGATATCGGCGATGCCGGCGCCCTCGCTGAACGCCCCGCATGCACGTTCGAGAATTGCCAGGGCCTCTGCACTCTGGCCGGCTCCGATCATGAACCGCGCAAGGCTGATCGCGCCGCGCAGCTCCCAGAATCGCGCGCCCTGCTGGTTGGCAATGTCCATGGCCTCGCGAAAGCGCGCCTCGGCGTCCCCCGCATGCCGCGGGCTCTTGAGCAACAACTCGCCCTTGATGCGGATCAGTTCCGGCAGATACCACAGCTCCTGCCGGTCGTTGCAGCGGGTCAGGACGTCCTCGATCACGTCGAGGCCACGGTCGACCTGGTGGGCCTCGCCGGAACATGCGGCGAGTTCGCCGAGCAGCGGAAGAAAGCGCGGCAGGAAACGCGCATCGCCGGCGCGATTGAGCTCTTCGCGCAGCAGCGGCAGGCCGGTCGCGACGTCGCCACGCCTTACGACGACCGCCGCGTTGAAGGCCCGTGCCCACAGGCCCCACAGCCGGATGGCGTGGCGCTCGGTGTGTTCGAGCAGCTCGGCGCCGTGGCGCTCCGCGGCCTCGAAATCGCCGGACCAGAAGGCGATCGGGCAGGCGGCTTGCCCCAGCACGCTGCAGAAAGTCAGCGCGTGGCCGTTGGCGCGACCTTCCTCGATGTTTCGGGCGGCGAGCGCCTGGGCCTGATCGGCGAGGCCCTGAAGCCACAGGATGCGGGCCCGGAAATATTGCGTCGATATCCTGAGGTCGAGCGGGAAGATCTTCGGCTTCTCCGCCAGCACGTGCAGCGACGCGTTCACGCGCTCGATGCGGAGCCGTGCGTCGTTCTGATCGCCGAGATAGTGCAGCGCCACCGCCATTAGCCGGTCGCCCAGCATGAGATCGGTCCTGTCCGACGAGTTCGCCGCTGCATTCGCAAACCGGTCGGCGAGCGCACGGGCCTTGCCGAACTGTCCGTTGTTGAACTGGTCGATGCACAAGCCCCAGAGCGCGCGCAGCCGGAAGTCTTTGTCGTCGAGCCTGTCAGCCAGCTCCAGGGTCGTCTCGAGGATCGGACGCGCCTCGCGGGCGCGGCCCTCGCCATACATCAGCGACCAGCCGAGCGCCGACAGGAGTTGCATGCGAATGCGATCATCGCCGCCGCTGTCGCCGAGCGCGGTGAGCGCCGTCTTGGCGCGCTCGCGGCATTCGGCGAACAGGGACAGGCGGACCCACAGCGTGACGGCAGCCGCCGTCAGCGCGATCCCGAGTGCGGCGTCGCCGTCGGGCCCGAAGGCCCAGTTCAATGCGGCGCGCACATTGTCCAGCTCCGCGCCATAGATGCTCAGCCATTCCGGCAGCGGCGTCGATGTATCGGCCTCCGCGCGCTCGAAGAAGTCGCGAAAATGCTCTCCATGACGGCGCGCGAACTGACTGGTCTCGCCGAGCTCGTTCAGCTTTCCATGCGCATAGGTGCGTGTGGTGTCGAGCAGGCGATAGCGCAGCGTTCGCGAGCCGGATGGCGAGATCAGCGATTTGGTGACGAGGCTGTCGATCGCCTCCAGCGTTTCGGACGCGCCGAGGCCGTCGCCGGCGGCCACAGCGGCAGCCGCCTCCGGCGCGAAGGCCCCGGCAAAGACCGACAGGCGTCGCAGCGTGGCACTCTCGGCGGGAGGTAGCAGATCGTAGCTCCAGTCGAGCGCCGCGGCGAGCGTCTGGTGTCGTGGCACGGCGGTGCGCCGACCCCGCCACTGCAACGAGAAGCGGCTGTCGAGCAGCGACGCCGTGCCGGCAATGCCGTACGCATTGACACGGCCGGCCGCGAGCTCGATTGCGAGCGCAATGCCATCGAGGCGCCGGCAAATGCTCGCGACGAGCGGCGCTTCTTCCGCACTGAGCTGGAACGGACCCGAGCTCTGCGCAATGCGCTCGACGAAGAGCTGGGCCGCGGGGTAAGCGAGGACCTCGGCGACACCCAGGTCCTCGCGCTCCGGCGGGCAATCCAGCGGGAACAGGCGGAAAATCCTTTCGCCGTCGCTCCGGAACGACTCGCGGCTGGTTGCGAGAACGCGAAGCTGCGGTGCGTCGCGAACGATGCGCTCGACGAGCGGCGCCAACGCATCCAGCACATGCTCGCAGCTGTCGAAGATCAGCAGGGCTGGGCCGGTCTTCAGGAATGTCAGCAGGGCCGGCGTCGGATCCTCCGCGCTGATGGTCAGTCCCAGTGCGGAGGCGATGGTGGTCGCGATGTGGCTGGCATCCCTCAGTGGACCGAAGTCGACGAAGAATACGCGCCCGCCGAAATCCGCCGATCTGCGATGCCCGACGGTGACGGCGACGGCGGTCTTGCCGATGCCGCCGGGGCCGACCACCGTCATGAAGCGATGCAACGAAAGCCCGTTCGATATCTTCTCGACGATCTCCTCCCGTCCGACCATTTTCGAGAGCGGCGAGGGAAGGGAACGGGGAGGTGCGATATTCACGGCGGGCTGAGCGGCCGGCGGGGCCGCGTGAGCGAGCGAGGCGACAAAGCAGTAGCCGCGGCCGGGCACATTGACGACATAACGGGCCGACTTGCCGGTATCGCCCAGCGCCTTGCGCAGTGCCGCGACGTGGAAGCGCAGGCTGCCCTCGTCGACATTGACGTCGGCCCAGATGCGCTTGACCAGCTCTCTCTTGTCGATGACTTCGCCGGGGCGCTCGGCGAGGAAGATCAGAATATCGAGCGCGCGGCCGCCGACGTGAAGCGGCGAGCCCTCCTTCTCCAAGAGCCGCGACTTCGGAAATAGTCGAAATGGCCCAAAAGAAATGGCCGAGTCTTCGGTACGATCTGGCACGCGCCATTGCCCCCGCAACGGGAGTCAAAATGTATTACTTTTTGGTCTATCAGAACGAGGCGTACAGTAAACTGGCCGAAAGCAGTGGGCAGAGCTGGTAGCCCTGCGCGCATGGCTTCGATCGGTCGGTCCGCCGAAATAACCCTTAAGAAGTAAAGGGTTATGGTGACATGACAGGGCGATGACACCGGTGCTCTCACCCGGATGGCGAATTGACGGCGGTAGCAGATTGCTGAGACTGGATGGTTCGGGAGCCGGTCCCGCCTCGACAGTGACCACCGACTTCCGGAATTCGAACATGGCTTCCTTCTCGCGGCGACGATTCGTCCATGCGCTATCGGGCGCAGCGGCGCTGGCGGCGATCCCGCGCAGCGGACAAACCGCTGATTATCCGTCTCGTCCCATTCGCCTCGTGCTTCCGTATGGAGCCGGCGGAGCGGGGGACCAGATCGGGCGTCCCTGGGTGGACAAGATGTCATCGCTGCTTGGGCCGACCTTCGTGGAATATATCGGCGGTGCGGGCGGCGCGATCGGGGCTGCGACGGTCGCGCGCGAGGAGCCCGACGGCTATTCGCTGCTGCTCGGCAATGGCAGCACGCAGGTCATCATTCCCCTGACCTCGAAAAATCCCGGCTATTCGGTCGACGATTTTCGCGCCATCTATCGCTTGATCAGCACCGCGCTGGTTTTCGCGGTCCATCCGTCGGTGCCTGCCGCGGATCTGCGTGAGCTGATTGCCTACGCTAGGGATAATCCGGGAAAACTGTCCTACGGGACACCAGGCATCGGCACTGGCAACCATCTGGTCGGCGAATCCTTCAAGCAGCAGGCCGGCGCGCTGGACATCGTCCACGTGCCGTATCGGGGCATTTCGCAGGCGACCAACGACCTCGCCGGTGGCCAGATATCGCTCGTCATCGGCGTCATGTCCGACCAGTTGAAGCAACTGGGCGAGGCCGGGAAGGTCAGGCTGCTGGCGGTCAGCAGCGAAAAGCGGTTGAGCGGCGCGCCGGAGATTCCGACCGCGGTCGAATCCGGCATGCCGGATCTCCGCTATGAGGGCTGGTTCGGCATCTTCGCACCCAGGCACACCGACGATGCGATCATCGACCGGATCGCACAGGCGACGCTGGTCGCGATGGCCGATCCGGCGATGCAGGCAAACTACCGTGCCCAGGGCATCGAGCCCGACATCGATTCGAGTCCCGACAAATTCCAGCGCATCATCGACGTGACAACGGCAAGCCTGGCGCCCGTGATCAAGTCGATCGGGCTGAGCAATTTGTGAGGCCGCTCAGGCCTCCACGCGCGACGTCTGCCGGCCCTCCGCCGTGACCATGCGCGCCGACAGCGCGACGAGACACATCAGCGCGGCCAGCAGCCAGAACGCTGTCGGCAATCCGCCAAGCCGTGCGACGAAGCCGACACCGGCGGGACCGATGAGGATGCCCGCGTAGCCTGCGGTCGTGATGGCGGCGACGGCGAGCCCCGTGGGCATCACGGTCTGCCTGGCCGCCCGGCGGAACAGCACCGGCACGAGGTTCGATGCACCGAGGCCGATCAGCAGGAAGCCGCCGATGGCGACCGCCGCTACGGGCGCCCTGAGCAGGACTACGAAGCCCGCGATCGAAATGATGCTGCCCCAGAACAATGTCGCGCGATCCCCGATGCGTGCGACGACGGCGTCGCCGCCGAGCCGCCCCGCGGTCATCGCGATCGAGAACACGATGTAGCCGATCCCGCCTTGCGTCTCCGAGACGAGGCCGGCGCCGATGACGAGCAGCGCGCCCCAATCGAGCATCGCGCCCTCGACGAGGAAAGTGATGGCGGCGAGCAGCGCCAGCAGGAGCACGGAGCCATGCGGCAGCACGAAGAGCGGTCCGTCCTGCACCTGCACCGAACGAAGCAGGCGCGGCCAGGCCGCCAGCATCGCGACCAGCATCAGCACGGAGCAGATCAGCGTGCAGGCGAGCGCGCCGAGTTGCAACGAGAGCAGCGCAGTCATCAAGGCGGATCCCGCGAAGCCGCCGATGCTGAACAGCGCGTGGAAGCCGGACATCAGCGGGCGGCCCGCGTCGCGCTCCACCTCGACCGCATGAATGTTCATGGCGACGTCGATGGAGCCGAGCGCGGCGCCGAAGGCGAACAGGGCCAGCGCCAGCGTTGCCGGCGAGCTTGCGATCGCCAGCAGGGGCAGCACCAGCGCCAGACCGAGCCCGCCCGCAATGATGATCGGCTTGCTGCCGTAGCGCGCGCTCATGACTCCGGTCAGAAGCATCGCGACGACCGAGCCGATGCCGAGGCTGAGCAGGAGCAATCCAAGAACGCCGTCATCGACGCCGAGCCGCGTCTTTGCGAACGGCACCAGCGGCGCCCAGCACGCGATGCCGAAGCCCGCGACGAGAAAGGCGAGCCGCGTCGCGAGGCGCGTTGCCGGCCGGTCGGCAGAATGCATGGGAACTCCGGGGAAGCAGGGCGGGGCGGATCGACAAGCCCTGAGATTGCCGCGCCTTTATGTCCGAGGCGTGCTCGAATTGTCGCAGATAGTGCTCAAGAACGGCGCGACGTCAACCTGGGTTCCGAAGCGTGTTGCGTTCGGGACGATATTCGTAATCACGCCGCCGGCCGCGGCCGTAGGGCAAAACACCGGGTCATTCCGAGCTGCGCCGGTGTCAAGCCGCGCTTGCAAGAATATTCCACTTTACCGAAATTCGGAAATGGCGTATGTGTCGTCCATCCCGGCTCACCAAGAGGGGCGATCTTGTGTCGTCACTGTCGCGAGCCGGGCTTGCGGTGGACGCGACAGCGTCGGGCGCGAGAGGTTAAGGGCGGGGCGGATTGCTCTCCGTGAGCCCAAAACTTCGTGCTGGATGAGCGGCGCTGTCAGGTTCGTCTCGTCTGTAAGTTTCCGGCTCCGTCGACAGGGCTGGAAAAACTGCGGCGACATGGCGGGCCGTGCGTACGGCAAAACCGTGTGGTCCTTTCCGCAAGCGCTGTTTTCGGCCGGTTAAAAGCGGTGAAAGTACCTGAAACTAAAGGTATATTTCGGTTTTAGTCGCACTAACGAAAGGCCCGCCCGAACCTGCCGGGCCCTATTAGGCCCTAGTTTCACATCCTGCCGTTGGGCGCGAGTTGGAGTTCGGGAAGCTTAAGCCGCTCGAACGGCCTGAGGATCGCGGCGCGCCCCATGCGGTGGCCCTGCGATCCGCGCGCGCTGTACGGCCTTCCCGGGCCTGCGCTGCGGCCCGGTTGCCGTGGTTGGCCCTAATGAACGGACTACTTTTTCTGCTCGGTGGTGGTTGTAGTGGTCGGGGTGCCGTCGCGCGCGTCCCGTCGCTCGTCGCGTCCTGTGCGCCGGTCTTGACGCCGTTCTGTGCGTCCGGTCCGGCGTTCCTGGCGCCTTTCTGTTCGCCCGCTTCGCCGCTCCTGACGGCGCTCTGTCCCAGACATCGGCGCGTCTGCGGGCGGCGTCGTGGGCGTGGCGGGCGCCGTGGTGGTCTGAGCTTCCGCCTCTGACACCGCCAAAATTGCGGGCGAGGCCATAAGCCCAAACACGGCCGCGTATCCAAGGAAAGTGAGTGCGTTGCGACGACAGACCTGTTTCGGCTCCGAACGTTCACTCATCGTCAGGCTCCCGGTTGCTGTTGCCCCAGAGCATGGCACCTGAGGTCGAGAGCCGGCGCTTGATCTAGATCAAATAGGCGCAGTTGCACCCGGCAGCGTGCCAACGTCGTCTAAGATTACTTTTTGGTCGGCCCGCTGCTCTCATTTACTTGGTCAGCTTCAAGCCACGCTGGAATTTCCGGCGACGGGATTGACGTTCTCGGCAGGTGGGGGATCATGGTCCCCGCGGTGACGACCAATCCCTCGTTGAATTTGGTTCGCGCAAAATCCTTCGCTTCTGCTTCGGTTTCAAACGTCTTGGTTAAGCGCGGATGTCGCCGTCTTAACAGCGTGCCATCCGGCGGCACTTCAAAAGTGACGTACCAAGTGTGTTTCATGCCGTGATGCCGCATCGGTCGCCTGCGCCCGCGCCGGGGGCGATAAAAAAGCCGCCACCGGGACGAAGCGGTGACGGCTTCTTTCTCGCTCGTGACCGCGAAACAAGTCTTTACCGCCCCGCCCCAACGCGATTGACGCCGCCATTTGCATTGCCACCGGCGTTATGACGGACCGCAGCGCGCGCCACCGGACGAGGCCTCAGCACGACGCCTGCCCGGGCAACGCAACCCACTGGATATTCAACGTACTGGCAGTACACGACCGCCTGGGCTGGCGCTGGATTGAGCGTGACACCTGCAAGCCCCAACAGGGCGCTAGCAGCAATCCCGGCAACAGTCGCTGACTTGATCGAAAGACGCTTCTCCGGATGCATGTTGGACCTCCCTCTTCGCGCTTGCGTCACTGAAAGGTGACGGGAGCCGCCTCAGGTGCGGCTGAACATGGCATGAGCGCTAAAGGATCGCTGACGTTGACCTAGATCAACGGAGGGTCTGTGCGCTGTTGCCCCTCCCGGTGTCCGCCCTATGGCCCGGCGCTGGCGGCGCGCTGTACGGCCTTCTGCCGGGCCTTGGCGGTGCCGTAGGCCGCCTGTCGCCGTTGCGGTGACGTGCTGCCGCGCTCGACGGGTGATGAGGCGACGCCGCGCTAAGGGTTCTCCTCGCTGTGTTCTTCGAGCAGCTTCCGGGTAGCCCTGATGCGGGCGGAGACGTTCTGAAGCGTTGCGTCCGAACTGATACCTTGCGAATGCAGGAGCATCCACAGGGCTTCGGCAAGGATGACTTGATTTTCTAAAATGGCGCGTTGGATTTTATCCATCATCATCCATGCTCCGTTGGTTGCCGTCCGCTGTCGGTCGCCTGTCCGCGCCGTGATGCTGGCGCGGTCGAGCGCGCGGCTTCGATCAAGTTGCAGATTTTGCGCTTTTGTCCCAAGAACAGAACTGCGCTTGCGTTGCGCGGCGGCTGGCGATGGTGACGCGGTGGCGCTGCCGGTGCGAGCCGCTGCCCGTGTGAACCAAGGCACTGAGGGCGTTACGCCCGCTTCGCCGTCTTGGAAGCTTCGATCATCGCAAGCTCAACATGATCGGCAAGGCTGGTCAGATGCAGGGCCAACATATCGAACATTTCCCGCTTGGTCGGGACAGTGGCAAGATCGCGGAGTAGCGCGGCCTCAGCAGCATCCTTCCGAAGCTTTTCAAGAGCCGCTTGATAATCCCTCATGGAGTTGCTTTGGGCGGCCGCTGGGCGGTTGACCCTAAGCTTTCGTTCAGCCAGTCCGCCGTATCGGCCCCGGACGCCTTGCGGAGCAGTTTGTCTTTTTCTGCCCCGGGGGGAAGAAGCGCCGCAACTTCGCGCGCCGTCTTGGCGAATGACGCAAGACGATCTTGCAGCGGCACTTGTTGCTTGAAACGACGCCGTTTCATGGCGCGCTCCTTTCTTCAAGAGGAAGGCGGGAAGCGCAACCGGCGTTCACATCACCGATAAGAGCCTATGACCGGGCGGTGATGCAGGACCAACACTCTTCGAGCAAGTCTGTTCCGGGCCCGCTCAGTCAAAGAGGACCGGGGCCATGACCAATCGGTCGTCAGGGTCCTGTGGAGGGCGCGAGTTCCTGCGGGGACCGCGCGACGGCCCCGCGCAAGCGTATTTGCAATCGCGCAATCCCGGCTTTATTTGTGCGAATTGGTACACAAATTCCGTGTGCGCCGATTGGCCATAAGCAGGCCGCAAACTGCGAATGTTTAATGCCCGCTTCAGCCGCGTGAGCGGACATTATCAGCCAAGTCTGTCGAGTCCGAAAGGGGCCAACAAAAGGAGACGTACTGAAGCACGCGCGGTTATGCGCGCAACAATGAGGCGGTTGCGCAGTTCCAGTGGCCCGTTCAACTCTCGGTCGAGGAGTGGCAATGTGGCCGGCCAAGACTCCGGCCGCGACGCCGCCGTCGGGGCCCACAACCTAGCTGGCGCTTTTTTGAATGGCGGTTGGCAGCGTTTCGGATTTGTGCTTTTTGCAATAGGCGACAACTTTTTCGGAATTCTTTTGCAGGCGGTCGTAGTCCAAAACATTATTATTTGCAGCCGCGTTATAGTAGCCGCTCATGAAATACCTTACGAAATCTCGGTCTGCTGAACCGTATCCTAGCCAATTTCCGCAAGTGATCTTGTTCATGTCCAGCTTGATCTGAGCCGCGGCTGGCGCTGATGCCGCGCCTATCAAAATCACAGAAACGACAAGAGCCCTGCATTTCATAGCGATCCTCCAAAGTCCCGAGCCGTCAATTTTTGCCTACCGATTGTTGCAAGCCATACATAACGCTTTCCGCCGGATGGTATTGGCACCATGCCTTTACGTTGGCGATATTTTGTTGATGCAAAGCAAGGTCCACAAAGGTCCTGTTGTTCTGATAACTGAACCAACCGCTCATCCAGGCAGAAAACTTATCTGACTGTGACTGCGGCATAGCAAGATATTGGCTACATATGATCTTGCCCATATCAATGGTTACCTGCGCATTCGCAACGATTGGAATTAAAGAGACAGCAAACGTCAGACTGATCAATCTACATCTCATCGAGGTTGTCCTTGATGCTGATCTACAGGGATCTGGAGAGGGCTGCCACTACAAGGACGCAAGAAAACGAAGTCTCGCGCCGCTCATGTTGATCTAAATCAACAGAAGTCCGCTTGGGGTCATTCGCGTCGTTTTGACCCTGCGCTGACTACTTCCGGTTTCCATCCAACACCGGACATATCGTTGCACTAGGTCGCGGTCACTTGCCCTGCTGCTTGATCGCCCACAGCCGATAGGCTTCGGCCTCGTAGGCGTCCCGCTCTGTCGGCGGCGGGATCAGCTTCGCGCCTTCGCTGCGGAAGTGATCGAGGCCGCGCCCGAGCGCCTTGCGAAGATCTCGGCGCGCGCGCCAAGCTTACAGCCCATCGTGTGCCTCATCGCCGCTCCGCCGTCGCCGCTCTTTGCGCCTGCCAGTTCGGATTGAACGGAGTTGCGCGAGGTCGTCCGGGTCCTGTGAGGCGTGTAGAAAACGCGGGGACCGCGCGACGCCGGGAGGTCTGGATATTTGCTGCGAGAAAAACCGTTGTTGCAGTTGCAGGCGAAGGCGAACGTCCGCCTTGGCCTGACAGCGACGAACTTTCGCTCCGTATGAAAATGACGCTGGGCCCAAGAGGAGACATTTCGAGGCGACCGATTGGTTGCTATATTCGGGCTTTGTACTTCACCGTGACTACGATTAGTCCCGTAGGAGTGCTAACCCTTTTAGGGGAGACAACAATGGGCGATTTGAATTCGGTGATTATCCGCAAGGCCTACGAAGACTTTGCGATAGGAAGCATCCCCTCGGTTTTCGCGGTTTTCGACGCCGGCATCACATGGCACGTTCCCGGTCATAGTCCCCTATCAGGCGACTATACCGGTCACGATCAGGTCGGAGGCTTCTTTCAACGCACGATGGAGCTTTCGGGAGGCGCGTTCAGCATGGATGTGCACAATGTGCTGGCTGAAGACGATCTCGTTGTCGCCTTGGTTACCGTGAACGCAGAACGAAACGGGCTGTCCGCGTCGTTTCCGGAGATCCACGTCTGGCAGATGAAGAACGGAAAGGCGACCGACTTCCGCGAGTATCAAGGCGATGAGCAGCGGGAGGACCAATTCTGGTCTTGAGACGCCGTCATTTCCTCAAGCGATAGACGGCACAATGAGGGCGACGCTAAGATCGACGATCCTTCAAAAGCGGCGCGGCGCAACAGGAATGGCTGATGTCCGAGACCGTCACCGTTGATTGCCCTCATCGCCAGAGGGCTACGACCGTCAGCGCGTCGGGCCAATGACGCTGCACCTCGATTGCAGCCGGGCCTACATCGGCAAGGCGGCAAGGTGACGGCTTCCCGCTAGATCAGAGCCGCGTGGCTTACTTGCGATACCTGCGGCGGGAGCGGCGGCAATCGTCGCGCAGTGAAGCCGATGCTGCGCACGTCGCGGCAATGAAAGCGTGTTTTCGAGAACGCTGCAATCTCCTCATGCTGTTGCCGAAAGGCAACTGATTTATTGTTTCTTCGTTGAACTGTTCCATTTTGCGTTTACGCCGCAACAAACAGTTCTAGATTTGCGGTCTCCGGGCTGGGGCGTGTTTTACAACAGCGAATTTTCGAACCCGGAGGCTTTTCGAAATGATTTTGGAATTTCTCGCAATTCTTTCTCTCGTTCAGTTCGCCAACATGATTTCGCGACTGATCGGTCGGCGGCATGACGTACTCTCCTACGTTTCAAGATCAGGTCCTCACCGGTAAGCGTGGCTAAAGCGTCACAAAAGCGAAAGCGGGATGGCCGCTCCGCCCGTGGCACAGTCTGGCTCTGATCGTCTGCTACTTGAAGAGTTTGAGCTGCCTTGTGTCGGGGGGCCTCCTTGAGGGGCGCGGTGGTGGCGTGAGTGTTCTGGTCGTCTCTCGAATGAGCTACTCGCTCGTTCTGGTAGAACCCAAGGGGACATATCCCCAGCTTCCGGACTGAGGCTCAAGCCACCAATGCTGACCTGCATTTGAATACCGACGCAATTCGAGATCGGTCAGTTGCAGAAGCCGCCATGGTAAGATCGCTCGTCACTTCCCGCTCACTGGGACCAATCCATATAGAGCGTGATGCCGATCATGATCAGCGAGCCGATCGCGACCGCCACCGGGCAGATAAACGGCAACTCCTCCAGAACGCCGACAACGACCGCCCGAACGCGGAGACTTCTCTTCATGTGCGCAAAGCGCGAGCCTGCCGCACCCATCGGACATCCCCGTTTGGCCCCCAGCAGCAGCGGTCTCACTCTTCAGCATCAAGTGATCTTCGGCTATCGCCCATTCGGATGTATCCGTGAATGAAGGTGAAGGAACTCTTGCTAGTCCGTTGGTGACGTGTGTTGCCGAGGCGGGCTCAGGAGGGAATGAGCGAGCAGATTGCGCTCGTTGACCAGCCACGCAGGTTTGATTGAACATCGCGCACACCGTGGCCGTTGATGGCATCCCTGATGGTACGCCGTTCGAACGACTGGGAATATCGCACCATGTGGAACTGGATGATGCTAGGGCTAGAAAGCAATCGCGTGATCGGACTTCGGATCGCGAAGCTGATGCGCGGCGGCAAAGCGGCTCAACGAGAAGCCCAGCGCATGGTGAGTGAAAAGGTCTTGGCGGCGGCGAAGGCCGGTACAAGCCTGATGGCTGGCGCATCTGGAAACAAGATTGTTGAGCAGTATCGAAGAAAGGTGGCGGCAAACGCCAAACGGCTCAGCAGCAAACGGATACGGCGCAGACGAAAATGACGCGGGCCTCTCGGACACTTGCTCTGCTGCTTGATCGCCCACAGCCGGTAGGCTTCGTCCTCGTAAGGATCGTCGCGGTCGGTGGCGGGATCAACCTCGCGCCTTCCTTGCGGAAGTGTTCGAGACCGCGGCCCAGCTTCTCCCGGCGAGTGTGTGTTGATCGTTGGCCCGGTCGGGATCGTCGGCGCGTAGTCCTCAAGCAAGGATCGAAGCCGATGGCGGCAGCGAAGTGGTAGCCCGCGCGGGACTTCGGCGCGCACGCCATCATGCGGATCGCGATGCCCCACCATCAGGCGGGCTTCGCCGATCGATAGCGCTCCCTCGACTTGCGCCAATGCCGTCGCGACGAAGGGGGCGACGTGCGGCGCGGGCAATGGTGTCGAGGTCTTCATGACAAATGACCTCCAGCCGAGTGCAGACCATGCTGTGGAATGCCTTGCTGGGGTGGATCAGTTCGCAGGCGAACTCCATCGCTTCGCGCTCCATGCCGCGTCGAGTAAGCGATCAATTCGTGCAGCCCGGCGCGGCCCGCAGAGCGCAGGAGGCTCTGCGGGAGATATTCTGCGGCCGCCAGAGTACGTTGTGCGCCGGTCAACACGGCGTAGTGGGAGTGGTCACGCGTCCTTGGTCCCGCGTTCTACGCGGACCGCGTTGGTTGCGTTATTCCGTTGACTTAAGTGCGGCCGAACACACGGGCGACAATTCGGCCACCCGTGCCTTGAGGCAGCGTAGGATGCGATGGCCACCGGGCCGAAGTCCTCTGCACAAGTGCTCCACATCGCTTTTGCATTCCCGTGCAACCTTAACGGGGTCGGTCAACCTGTTTTTGCCGAAAGCATTCTGACCAGACAATGCGATTGCAACGCCGAACAAGGGGATGAGCCAGTTCATCTCTAACTTCTCTTCTACAAAGCTGTTGACGTGCCTGAGCCCGAGAGCGGAACCGTTGACCTAGATCAAGCGATTGATGGTGGTGAGGTTCTTCTGAAGGGATAAGGCTTGCGGGCGAACGCCCCGGCTGGGCTCGTTCTTTTGCGGGGATTTTGATCTATTTCGTCAAATGCGTGAGGGATGCAGATGTCAGACAATCCCATGGACGTGATCGAAGCCGCCATTCGCTCTGCATTCACCAGTTACCCAAGGGAAGATGACCCGGATTGGCGAAGTCCGCATTGGATCAAGCCCGAAGAATGCACGCACTTGGCGCAGGGCATTCTGCTGGAATTGGAGGCAAAGGGGTTTGAGATCGTGAAGAGGTCGACTTGATAGATGCACCGGCCGACTATGCAGGGGAACACGATGAAATATCAACTCTGGTATATGAAGCCATCGTTTCTTCGCGACGTCGTTGGAACCTCGCCCGATCCCAATAACCTCTCGGCTACTCATGTTCACTTGAAGGATATCGAAGCTGATAGTCAGGAAGATGCTTTGTCTCGCATGCGAGCGGAGAACTGGTCGCCGAATGGTGAGGCTCTAGATTTGCTTAAGAGCAAGGGACTACAGCACACAACGATGACAATCGGCGACGTACTCGTGGATGAAAGCGATGCTGTTTATCTCGTCACCGGAATTGGGTTCAGTTTGCCGCGAAAACATGAGGAGCCACGTCGATGATTATCATGAGGGCCGAATAGAGCCGACATGTCCTGGCATGGTGTTCTCGGAGGTGCGGGCCGCACGAAGAACTAGGCAACCCGTCGCCGACGCCCCTGACCGCGCCCCCGACGCGGATCAAATTCATTCACCGCATTCTGCCACGCCACAATCTGATCCTCGTACCACACGCGCCGGTTCGGGCTGATGTACGTGCACTTCGGAAACCGACCTGTCTTTTCCATACGATAGAGCGTGGTGCGGCTGACGGGGATGATCTCCAGCACCTGGGTCTCGTTGAGCATGCGGCGAGGAGCGGACTTCGGCGTCGCGTCAACGCTCGTCTCGGTGAGTGCTGGCTTTGCTGCGGTCATTACGAACTTCCCTTAAAGCTCGGTCTGCGGAATTTCCGGCAGGTCTTTCGTCATTCGCCCGCGCGAGGCGTGTTGTGTGGTTTCACGCCGCAAGCGAAGCGATTCATTTTTTGTCGCTTTGCATCAGCTCGCGGAAGCGGCTGATGTCGAAATTGTCGGATCGGAAACCTAGTGGCCGAACTCTCCGGCGATAGTTTCGAGCGATAGCGCGCCCGATAACCTCCGGCGGATCTTCGGGCCCTGCCTGCTGCTCAGGTGTTCCCAAAGTTACCAGGGGACTTGCAGCCAGATCGGCGGGATTGATCGGATAGCTCATCACCTGGTCGGCGATCGCCGCCATGAACGCAGATCGCGCCCTCTCATCACCCCACCACGTCGTGCCGAAGTCGCGCATGATCTCATGCGCGAGAAACAAGATCGCGTAGATCAGGTCGAGCGTGTGACCGTCACCTTGGATGTCGAACGACATTTCCAGTCGCTGGCGAATTTCCTCCGCAGTCGACCTGAGGTTGAGTGAGCTGGAGCGATCAAGTTTAGCGCGAAGATCGTCCCCGAGGGTGATTTTGAATTGCTGTTGCTTCAATGTCGTAGCCCTCGTTATGACGGAATATAGCCCTACAATAGTTGACATAAAGGGTCAACTGGAACAGACTGAATATGACTACTTCGGAAAACACGACTGCCCCGCGTGTCCTTGACCGACGCTGGGACGGTCGCTCGACGTTCACCGTCGAAGAAGCGGGATGCAAGATTCTGGGTCTCTCGAAGTGCAGTGCGTACGCAGCCGCCAACTCCGGCGAGTTGCCTGCAATTCGAGTGGGACGACGCTGGATCGTCCCGCGGCACGCGCTGGAACGAATGTTGAGCGGCTAACTAAGCGGGCAGGGGGAAATTTCTCGGGCGCTAAAGGGAGAGCGCAGGTGAATTCTATTGAGCAAATTGCTCTTGCGTGTGGGGGGGCCAAGAGGACCCTCCGCGGCTTCGTCTGCCGTTGTCCTGCGCATGAAGACAAGACCCCGAGTTTGTCGATTGGATACAGCTCCGACGGCAAGATGCTGGTGCATTGCTTCGCCGGCTGCGATCAGAGGTCGGTTATTGACGCTCTCCGGTGCCTGGGTCTCCGGTTCAACCTCTATCAGGTCGAACGGCGTGAACGTGTTATTGAGCGGCGGCTGAAGGACGCCAACGTCGGCTCGTCTGCTTCGTGGGCCGCACGCGTCTGGAACAGCTCGTCCAGCGCGAGGGGATCGCATGTCGAGATCTATCTGCGGCGGCGCGGCGTAACTGTTTCGATCCCGCCATCCATTCGTTTTCACCATGGTTTGCTGCACCCTGAGGGATCGCGCTGGCCCGCCATGGTTGCGTTGGTGGCCGGTGCGATTGATAACGCCCCGGCTGCCATCCATCGGACGTTCCTCTCGCGCGATGGTACGTCTAAGGCGGCGGTTGGGACCGCAAAAATGATGCTTGGACCCTGCGGCGGCGGGATTGTTCGCCTCGGTGGGGAAGGTCGTGTGCTGCTGATCGGCGAGGGAATCGAAACCTGCCTCTCGGCCATGCAGGCGACGGGACATCGGACGTGTGCGGCGCTTTCGACGTCCGGGCTCCGGAAGCTCGCTCTCCCTGACGACGAGCGGGATATTGTCGTCCTCGCTGACGGCGACGCGGCAGGTGAGGCGGCGGCCATGAACGCGGCGCGCCGCTGGGCGCGCGAGGGGCGTCGGGTCCGGGTCGCACGTCCTCCTGCGGGAATGGATTTCAACGACCTGCTCATGGATCGCACACACGCCGTGACGGAGTTCGCGACATGACCTCCGAGCGCCAGATCGTCGAGCTCATCGAGCGCGCCGAAGAGGTTTGTGGCCCGACCGCATCCTTAAGCGGTGCAAAGCCCCGCCTCCTTGTCGAAAACTGCAATCCCGATCGAACGGTTGCGGGACTGCGCGACTTGCTTGCAGGCGTCAGCTGTCTCTATGACCGCGGATTCCCGGTTCGCCTCGCTTTCGACCAGCTCCAGCAGGGCACGGTCGCGCAGATGATGACGCCCGACGCGCTCGTGCTGACGGCACACATGATCTGCCGCCCGTATGCTCTTAAGACGAGGCGGGACGGCGAGGTCGAGGAGGTTGATGCTCGCCTGCCGCGGTCGCTGGCGGTTATGTATCTCGACTGGCGCGGTGAATGGAAATTGCCCCCGCTCAACGGCATCGCCTCGGCGCCCCAGTTGAGGGAAGACGGCACAATCAACAGCACCGAGGGGTATGACACTGCCACCGGCATGTGGTGCGAGAACGTCCCTGATCTCAGTGATCTGGTTCCCGCGAAGCCGAGCCTGGGCGAGGCGGCGGCCGCCCTGCGGCTGATCCGCGAGACCTTCAAGACGTTTTGCTTCGCTGACGCCGAGACCATCGGACCCGCGCCGGGCGGCGTGGCCACGGTCGATACATCGAAGGCGCCGGGACGAGACGAATCCTCGTTCCTTGCCGCATTGCTCACGGCGGTTTGCCGGCCAAGCCTGCACCTCGCTCCTGGTGTGTTGTTGCGAGCGGCTCCGGTGTCGGGTGCCGGAGCCGGCAAAGGATTGCTGGCCCGCTGTATCAGTATTGTTGCCTTCGGACGGGAGCCGCATGCAGTGACGGGCGGTGCAAGCGCCGAGGAACTGGAGAAGCGCATCTCCGCCGAGCTGATGCGGGGCGGTCCGTCCCTGTTCCTCGACAACCTCAACAATACGGCTTTCAAGTCCGACCTTCTCGCCAGCGCTATTACGGAACGGCCAGCGCGGGTGCGGTTGCTTGGACAGTCGCAGATGGTCGCGTTGAACGCATCTGCGTTCGTGATCCTGACCGGCAACGGGTTGACGGTTTCCGAAGATCTGGCTCGCCGGTTTGTGACGGTTGAGTTCGACGCGCGTACGGAAGATCCGGAACTGCGGCCTTTTGCGGCGGACATCCGGCTTGAGGTGACGCAGCGGCGTAAGGAACTGCTGGCCGCGACGCTGACGATCTGGCGGTGGGGGCGGACGGCCGGCGGCATCAAGCCCGGCTTGCCGATTGGGAGCTTTGCACAATGGTGTCGGTGGGTCCGCGACCCGCTGCTGGCTCTTGGTTGCCAGGACCCGGTCGCGCGGCTCAGTGAATCGAAACAGCGCGACGGGCGCCGCCAGGTCGTCGCAGATCTTTTCGTGATCTGGTGGGCCAAGCATCAGGATCGCCCGGTGACCGTCCGCGAACTGCATGATGAGGTGAGGCAGGCTTTGGACCCGCAGGGGCGGGGTCGTCAGTATGTCGCATCCCAAGCCGAAAAGCTGGCGGGCATTCGCATGGCCGGCTTTGTCCTCTCCCGGCAGGCACCGTCCGGGAAATGGGGCGCGGCTACGTATTCGCTCAAACAGACCGGCGAGGAGGAAAGGCATAGGGGGCATAGGGGGCATAGGGGGAGCGATTTGCCCCCGGAGCTTCGCGACACCCCCTATGCCCCCTATGCCCCCTATGCATCCTATGCCTATGGCGGCCGCACCGTCATCATGGATGGTCCGTCGGGAAGTGATGGTGCGGTGTCAGCAAAACCCAGCGTGGCGGGTGATGTGGAGGTCGCAGATTCCTCGGCGCCTCCTACGCTGGAAAAGTCCGAGACTGTGGGCTGGAGCACAAGGCTGTGAGTGCATTCGAAGCTCTGAAGGCGGCTCACGCCGCCGGCGTCAAATTCGTTGTTGACGGAGAAGATCTTGTGCTGAGCGCAGCCTCAGCTCCGCCGCGCGCGGTGGTGAGCGCACTCTCCCTGCACAAGCCCGAGATCGTGGCGCTGCTGCGGCCCGGCCGTGACAACTGGTCGGGCGAGGACTGGTTGGTCTTTTTCAATGAGCGGGCCGGCATTGTCGAGTTCGACGGTGGCCTGCCGCGGGCCGTTGCAGAAGCTCGTGCCTTCGAATGCTGCGTGGTCGAGTGGTTGAACCGCAATCCGGCTCGCTCTGAGCCCGACAGCTGTCATCACTGCGGTGGCAGCGCAGGCGCCACTGATAAGCCCCTGCCGTATGGCACCGCAACAACAAGCCATGCCTGGCTGCATTCGGATTGCTGGGAGGCGTGGCATGCAAATCGGAAGGCTACGGCCGTTGCCATCTTGTCGACGTTCTTGAGGACCGGCTGATGGGCAAGCGATCCAACTTCGAGCATCGTCCGCCGACCTCTGCCCGATACCTCGAGGCGCTGACGTGCCGCTGATCCCACAGCCTCGTTCATATCTTTGCCGAGCCTTGCTTGGGCAAAGGGGATTTAGTCCGACACCTCAAAAAGCCGGGTCCGGGGTGCGTTTACGCCGGAGGCCGGCTATGCTGAGAAAAATGCTCGCCCAAGTGATGTTTTATAACCCCAATGACATGAACGGTGGAATTGCCGAACTGATAGAACGCGATTTCGACGTGGAGTATCTTGAAGACTGGATAGACGATTATGGCCCAACGGTTTGGGTCAACGCCTGGACACTGAGCGAGCTCGACGATGACAGCTTCTTTGATTGGGTGGAGACGATTGTCGAACCTGCAGGTGGGGAGCTTCTGAATGCCGGACCGGTGAGTGAGGCGCAAGGCCGCGGCAGGCAGTAGTTCCACTGAAAAAATGAGTATAGAATCATAATGATGTCAGAGCGGATATAGGGATGCCATGGGACGGCCCATCGGAAGTGTGAACAGGGAAAAGCCGTTCAACGACGCACTCCGGATGGCACTGCGCAGTCGTCCGCTCGCTCTGCGGAGGGTCGCAGACCAACTGCTCGACAAGGCGGAGCAGGGTAATCTCGCCTACATCCATGAGCTGATCGATCGCCTGGATGGCAAGGCCGTGCAGGTCGTTGATCGGCAAGATGTACCGATCCACGAGCTTACCGACGCCGAGCTGTATCGCATCGCGGCGGGCGGCGGGTCGAGCGTAGAGACGATGTTGCTGATCCCGCCGGTGAAGGTTAGGTCGGATGATCCGATCTGAGCCCAAGGTCGTCGCCTGAAAGACGCAAGCGACTGAGCATTCTGATGACCTGAGTAGCTTGCCACGTACCTCCACGCGCGGTGACGATCCCGCGCTCATTCAGGATCGCGGAGATGCGCTTGGCGGGGAGGTCGCGTAGCGGCTCGATAATGGGCCGGAAATGCTCGGCGTGCAGGTCCGCTTCGGCCTTGCGGGCTTCCCCGATTGCGGCATTGCCGAGCACCTGGCCGCGAGCCTTGGCGGCTGCGAGAGCTTCTCTGGTACGTTGAGCGATGCGCTCGCGCTCTTTCTCGGCCACCGCGGCGTGATGAAGGGGATGCGCTGCACCATCAGGCCGCTGATGAAGTGAACGTCACGGCTGAGACGGTCCAGTTTGGCAATGATGATCGGAGCCGCGCCTGCCTTGCCGCCTCGACCAAGCTTGCGAGCGTACTTCATCGCGGCTGCGAGCTCGGGCCTGCGCTCCAGTGCATCAGCGCCTTTTCCGGTCTCGACCTCCCGATACTCGGCTTCGATGTTGAAGCCATGTTGTGTGCAGAAGGATCTGATTGCAGCTTGCTGCGCCTCCAAGCCGAGACCACTGCGACCTTGCTTCGGCTTTGATACGCGAATGTAAGAAACGGCTGCGCGCATAGAATATTTGTCCTCCCGAGAATTACACGTGATCGAGCGTCTATCTGTAAACGCGGATCAATATATCGGATGGACCCGCAAATCGGAATCCACTTTCTTCGGAAATCCAATTCGTCGTGCAATGACTCACAGCTCATCGCCGAGCACGATGGCGCGTTTGCAAGCATGGGGCTGCAAGATCAGACCAGCCCAAGAATTCTGACCAAAGGGGTGGGGGAGGGAAAAAGTGTGCGGAAAGCATGCTTATGTGAATAGGATCGCCCCGACTGGACGCCTGCGCAGGTCAACGACCGTCGTGACGTCTGGTCTGAATGAAGACTGCACCAAGCCATGGTCAGCGGCTCGCATATCGAGGAGCCCGTGATGCGGTTGTCCAGTTTGGCTTATTGTGGCGCTTATCGTGGGAGCTTCCAGCCCCACTTATTTTTCTATCGCGTTGGCAGCTCCGGAATGTTCCAGATCAATGGAGCTGGCGGATTGGGCGAGAACTCGACCGGCGACATCAGCGTCGCGTCTGGAGATAGTTGCATCTTCCCGATCACGTTGCGCGGCGCGGCGAGTAGCTCGGAAATCTCGCAAAAGCCGGCACACGGCAAGCTGAAAAAGCTCAACGTTGCAACTTACGAATACAAGACAAAGGCCAGATACAAAGGAAATGACACCTTTGCCATTAGGGCAACAGGTAAGGGGCCGAGGGCTTCTGGCACGTCGGTCATCACAGTGCACGCGACGATCAAGTAGGATGGTCGAGCAGTTGAGCGATGCCGAATTGATGCAGATTGCGATGGATGGTCGAGCGGACTAGGCCGCACCGGTCTCTCGGCTGTTGATGCCTCCGCCGTGAGGCGTCTGCGATTGAAGACGTTGAAGATCGGCCGAGCCTCGGTTTATCGCGTACTCGTCGAGTGAACCCGCTCTGGCGTGCGGCTCGCGGATCTTGCTTCCTGGCACCCGACGGGAGGGAATATTCCTTGGAAAGCATGCTTCAGCAAAGCCCTCACAAGACCGACCGCCAAAACAATCCCGACTAATGTGCTCTGGAGTCCCGCAGCTTCTTTAGTCTGCAATCGCCGAGTTGGGACGAGGCATCCTCGTCCGGCACGACGGGCGAACGAAATAATTGCCACTGGGGGCTAACATTCTTCAACCCGTCGCTAATGGCGGGCGGTGACGATGTCTGTTCATGTGGGGGAGCAGAAGTCCGCAGTCATCGCCCAAACTGACGCGATTGGACCCAGAACGGACCGCGCTGCTTTGGGTTAGGTGCGGAGGTCAAGAATCTTGCACCAGATTTGCGGTCGAACAATTCCAGCGGGTTGCGCAGCGGCATCGTATGTCGGTGGGTTGCGCCGCCGCATCAATGCGTTACAACGATGAAATCCGTGTCTTTTCCCGTCTCGTGGCTAAATCCGTCGTCGGAAATAATCAATGAAGAGGCCGGCGTCAGAAGTTTAGAGATCCTCTCAACGGTATCCCGCGGTATTTCGATGCGGTTGAGGACAGCGTTGGCTTTATCGGGAGACGGTACCGATAGGGCGGTTTGCTTCACGGGCGCTTCGCGTTCTTTTGTGGCATCCTCGATGCGAGGAAATTCGTCCGGAATCGACACGACGGTCCAGCGAATAGCCGCTCCCTCGCTCTGGAATTCCATTGCAGTAAACACGTGCGTTCCAAGGGGCTCCTCCGGATTTTCGATCTTGACCGCAACATCAAACAACGGCGAGAAGCCCTGACGCACGAAGAGCTTGCTCAACTTACGACTCACGAAGACGGAGATCGGGGCCATCTTTCTGGGTGTGCCTTCAGCGGCAGCCGAGTTTGGAACCTGGAGACTAGTGGCTTCTGGAGTCTCGGTCTTGGACACCGGTGATCCATGCGTTGCCGCGGCTGTGCTAACGCTCTTACCCACGACTGTGGCAGCCTGAAATTCCGGCGAACCGGACACTGCTTTCGGCTTAAAGAGGTGCGGACTGGTTATCTCGACCGGCTGGACATCGTGGTGCGCAATGATCACGCGCGTGCCGCGCTTCGTGAGATGCCAGAGTCGAATGGCAAAGTCATTTTTCAAACGGATGCAGCCGTGTGACGCCGGATGCCCAGGCACGACACCGGCATGCAACGCAATCCCTGACCAGGTGATGCGCTGCATGTAGGGCATGGGGGCAGAGCTATAAATATTTGAGCGGTGCCATCGTTGTTTGCTGATCACGCTGAATACGCCCAGGGGTGTAGGATGCCCCTGAGTTCCCGTGGACACCGTCGAGCGTGCGATCAGTGCCCCGTTGTCAAAAAGCGAGACCCGTTGGTCAGCGATCGAGATGATGATCTGGAGCGGGCCCTTCGGAGGGGCCTCGGGCCGAGCGTTCTTCGCAGATCCAGAGTTTGTCTGCCGGTGATAGTGCTTGTGTTTGAACGGAGCGTAGTGGCCTGGCCAGAACCTGTCCTGCGGCCAAAACGGAAACTGAGCGTGTGCGATCCCTGTAGAGAGCATGAAAGCGGCGAAAGCTATTATTGGAGTCTGCCTCCTCATTCAGTGCCTCATGCAGTGAAGTTGCATGCGAGGTCCAACGCAAAAAGCGTGGCGTTACCGACCATAGCCTCGTCTTCAAATCTGGTCGCAGTGGGTCGAAAATTGGACCAATTCCAATGACGAGGCCAATCTGCCGGAAGAAGACAATCGGCAATAGCCGTCGCGCTGATCGCCGGGCCGATCAATGTACGGTGTGAGGGCCGTTGCGACGGACGCTTTGATCTTGGGCAATGGGTTCGGTTCGCTCAGATGATCCCATAAATCGTCAACGACAGACCGCTCGAAGGGACGGCATCCCCGACTACGGCCACTCAAGCGCACCTGTTGGTCCGACATTCACCATGACCGGCTCGCCGCGAACTAGCCGCATGCGTCGCATGGGTCCGAAACTTCCCAACACGCTTACGTCGCAGAACAATTGCTTGCCGCCGGCGCGTTGCATGCGGGCAACACTTCGTGGAAAAGATGATGAACCGCGGTTTGCGCCATTGCGCGGCCATGTCTCGACCCGAAAATTCACCCGTCGCGTGCTTGGCTGTGCAGCATTGCTCGGGTGGGGCCTTTGGAGGCGACGGGATGATGAACCCGCGGCGATTTACGGCAGTGGTGCCGACGTTTTGCGGAACGGTCGTTCTCGCGGGGGGATCGTTGGCTGGCTGGCTGGCTTCGGTTCGGCCGGCACCGAAACATCGGCGCAGTGCCAATCGAGGATCGCGCAGCATCGCTCGCCGCCAACGCCAGGCTCGCGGATGAACCGCAGGCAATCGCAATGGACAACGCCGTTGTCGCTAACACCGTTGTCGCGAACGCTGCTGTGGCTGGCGCCGAAGTGGCGACGGCCGCCGAACCCGCGGCGGGGACGGCCACCGACACGACGGCGGCTTCGGATAAGCCGGAATCGATCGTCGTGGCTGCGTTGCCCGATCCGTCGCAGATGCTGTCGGCCGATTTACCGCCCGTGCAGGAATCGGTGGACTTGGGCCACCATGATGTCGCCCAACCGGGGCCGACAACGCGCAATGCCTCCAACTCGGCGCCGGTGACGCAGGATTTTCGCTATCTCATCTATTACGTCTGGTCCGAACTGCCTCCTGCCGAGAAACCGGCGGAGATCGTCTTAAAGTCACTCAAGGACATCCCGGTCGGAACGCCGGTCGAGGAGATCAAGCGCGCTTCCGACGCTTTCGGTCTGGACTTCCATTTCATGAAAGCGGTTGCCAAGATCGAGTCCGGTTTCGACCCCAAGCAGCGCACGGGGTCGTATATCGGCCTGTTTCAACTGAGCAAGTACGAGTTCAACAAATTCGGCTCCGGGCAGATTCTTGATCCCCGCGACAATGCCATTGCGGCAGCCTACAAGGTCATTACCGAAGGCATTCTGTTCGAGTGGGTGACGCAGAAGAAGCCGACCTTGAGTGATCTTTACTTGATCCATCAACAAGGCTGGGAAGGCGCCGCCGAGCACATCAGCCAACCCGATCGCATCGCTTGGAAATCCATGTGTGCCACCAGCGAAGGGAGGGAGAAACGCGAAAAATGGTGCAAACGCGCGATCTGGCGGAATACCCTTCCGGCCGTCAAAGCCGAGTGGAAATCGGTGGATAAGCTGACATCGGGGGCGTTCGTCGGAATGTGGCGCGAGCGGGTTGCGCATTTCCAATCGAAATACATGGCTACCGCCGACGCCGAACGGGCGAACCAGTAGATTTCCGTTGAGTGGTTGGTAGGAGTTGCCGCACGCGCGGGCCGAGCGGGGGCCTCACCGCCGCCGCGAGACGTGGTGTCGCTCAGTGGTCGCGCAGGACGCGCTTTACGTTTTCAACGACTCGCTCGGACCATTCCTACTGCGCGCTAACGAGGTGATCGATCAGATGCCGATGTCTGGTTGTGGCCCGGTCCATGCGTAGACCGCCGGCCTTGGCCGTGATGCTACACATCAGCTCGTCGGTGTGCAGACTGCCTTTCATCAGCATCTCGCCGTGGGCAGCGTGGATCAGTTCGACGGCATTAGCGGCGGCCGCCTCGCTGTGCGGCGCATCGACGATTTCGATTCTCGCGATGTCGAGCCCGTGAGTGTCGGCCGTGTCTCTGATCTTTCCCTCCGGACCCACCAGGATCGGTCGGATGATGCCCGCGCTGGCGCTGTCGAGGACGCCGCAGCGCAGGGAGGTCTCGTCGCAGGGGTGCACCACGACGGTCTGAACGGGATCGATCGAGCGGGCGCTGCGATCAGAGTATCGTACTTGCTCGGAGTGCTCGTGTGGGCGTTTGCGGTAGCCTGGTCGACTGACTCATCGCTGGCGTTTCATTCACGCCTTTCAGGGCTACTGGGCGGTTTTTGACCTCAAGGGCCTAGTTGAATCCGCAGTGGGCCGGATAGGCTTGAACCATTACCACCTTATACCGTGAGATCTACGGACAACTCTGACGACGACCCAGGCAAAAACGTACCTGAGCCTAAGCCATGCGCAGAGGAGGCCCGGCGGTTCGCGCAGCAATATGCCGACGTTGGGAAGTTACGAGGTCGCTCGAATTGAGGAAGTCTCTGCCCCGCAGACCCTCGCCTGAATCCTTGTCCTCCTCATTGCATGATCGAATGAAGTTCGCTGCCGGCGGCACAATACCCATTCAGGGTGCACAGTGGTTCGTCGCCAATATGTTAACGCCTCGCGCGGAACGGCTGGGTTAGACCAGCATCTGATCAACTACGAGCGCAGGAAAACCGCAGCGTCTAGATAGCAAGGAGGAAATATCGCCTTAAGCCTCGCGCCGCGCAGGAAGATTGTGTGACGAGACAAACCACCACGCGTTGCGATCCAATTCCGAACCGGAGCCGGGTACATTGAATACATTATTCGTGTGGCTTCTGGATTTGTAATTTGGCGTCCGCCAGCCCCCAGGTCCCAGGCTGCGTGGAAGGCAAGATTTGCCCTTTCAGTTACGCAGATTCTTTCCGAAGGGATCTTAGCTAGGACGATCGTACAGGCCGAGGCGCAGAGGCCATCGATGATCACAGTCTGGCCCGTGTTCTTCAAGTTTTCGTACCGATCGAAGTAACGTTGGATCAACCCACCCCGATCGTTGGTAATCCTCACCACGGCATCGCTTGGGCCCGCGTATCCCAGTGAAAATGCTGCAGCGAGCAATGCCGTCAGGAATTTCATGTTTGTGCCTCTCAACATTGCATTGACCCCGGTACTACGTTCGAATGTGTTGCGGCAGGAACGACGTCACTGGGCGTTCGGGTAGCGGGTAGCAGGACTCGGCAGCCTGCCTCCGGAATGAACCCTTCGTAGGTTTGGAGCGGCAATCTGAGGCGATCGTGGGACACCCGCAGTTATCGGACGGCTATGCGCTTACATTTCTTGCGACCGCCGAATGGTTTCTGACAGTTTGCCGTACCCGGCGGCCGCGTCTGACTTCCAAGCTGAATACGAGGGTTCGATTCCCTTCCCCCGTCCAAACTTGTCGAAGAACTAGCCTGCGAACGATTGTTGCTTTCGACAAGGACTTCCCGTCTGGCGCGCGGCGCGGTCGTGGTTCACTGCCTCTACTTCGGTACGCATTCGACGTTGAAGGCAATGATGATCTGCGCTGGGTCAGCCTGACCCAGGCTCTTCAAGTCTTCCAAACCGCTTCTCATCCTGGCTCCCGCCTCCTTCAAGCGCTCCTCCAGTTTGGACTTCGCTGCCAGGCAGCGCTCTTCACTGGAAAATTCCTGGAATACCACGGTCGGAAGGACCCTCCATTCCGCTCTGTCATTTGTGGCGGCCGGACTAACTGAATACGAGAAGACGTACATCAGGATCCACATCGGAAGGCTCCATCTGTGACGCGACGGCAGTGAAAGCCTGCGCCCTCAAGGCCATCGTCGATAAGAGGGGCACGTCTCGCCTGCGTCGGTGCTTGCCACAGGCCGTGTTAGTGCAGCGCTGCTTAACAAAGGGAGGTTGATCTGGATCAAACAGAAGCCCGATACTTCCATCCTATGAGCCGGGGCTTGTCCTGGCGGGCGCACTATGGGCGGATCACGCCGATATGGATCATTGCGCTTCCAGCCACGCCAGCGTCTCCGCTTTTTGATCGGACGAAAATCGACGAACTTGCGCCGAGACAAAGTGCTTCGCCATCCGCGGTATGGCCTTGAAGAGCTCGCTGTCAGTCACGACGACCACGCGCTTCACCTGTCGATGATAGCCTCCGACGAGCTTGAGCTGTCCCAGCCCGGAAAGGCCTTTGCGAATATCATTAGGCCGGCCAGCTCTCCATTCGCCGCGACAAAGGGATCGATTTCCTGGGCGAGCCGCTCAAAGTTAGCTTTCTCGCGAGCGCCCCTACCGGCGAGAGAGTGAGGATGCGTCGGTCTCGCAGCAACTCCGGCCTGAGAAGTTCGAGGCCGCTCAACTATCGTCGGCTTATTGGGCTGACCGAAAGCAGCCGCAACATCTGTAAACCGGCGCTCTCACCCACCTCAGACATTGCAAAGATGCAGCAACCGCTAGCCATACATAGCCCGCAAAAAAGCCCCGGCGAGCCGGGGCTTTGGTTTGCGCAGACTGGAGCGATCAGTATCTCGCCGCGACAGGAGCTTTTCCATACCCGCCGAAGCGATAGTTGAAGCGCACAGTGACCATATCCACGTCTTGGCTGATCCGGTCGTTGAGTACGGCCGCAAGCCGCGGATCGGCCACGGAGAAGGAGTTGTTCGCATGTCCCATCCACAGATGATCGTATTCAACACCGACCGACCAGTTTTGTGCGAAGCCATACTCCCAGCCGACACCCAGCGCGCCGCCCCAGCGCGTGTTATCTGCCGAGACCAGACCGATCCCGGTGGTGTTGTCGAATATTGTCAGGCGATTGCTGGTTACGGCCGCGCCGCCCTTCACGTAGAGCAGTGACGCGTTCCACGCCCAACCGAGTTGGCCCGTGAAGAGACCGATGGCGTCGGTCTTAACTGTGGTTGAAAGCGTCGGGTTGAACAGGCTGACGCGCGTGTTGCTGAGGTCGGCCCAATCGCCCTGCGCTTCCAATCCGAACACAAATTGATTGGATTGCCAGCGATACCCGACCTGCCCGCCGACAACGCCACCCGACCGATCCCGGCAACCGCTTGCAACTGTGCCTGCGAGCGTGACGAAATCCACGCAATTGTGGCTTTGGCCCCATCCGCCGTTGGCGCCGATGTAGAAACCGGTCCAGTCATAGATCGGAGCGACCACCGGCGGCGGCGCCTTGGTGTAGGGGCGTGCCGCCATATCAGCCGCCGACGCGGGGGCCGCCATGCTCACTGCCAGCAAGGCCACGCCACTTAACAAAATCTTCCTCATTATTCTCGCTCCATCCACGTTTCACCCGAACGATGCCGGTTCTTTTTTGGATGTCCGGCGTTCCAGCTCGAACCTAGCTGAGCCGACTGGCATTCGATGTGCCTAAGCGGCAACAGTCGGGAAAATTTGGAAATGTGCGCGCTCTAGTTGAGTAAGCGCTATTGACCAATCAACGAAGGAATTTGCGTCTTAGAATTTGCGGCAGCGGCGGTTTGTTGGCCCCTTAGCCGAAGGTCGATTGAGCGCGTGTCATGTCGGCTGTCAGGGGCAAACCGGACGCCGATCCAACTTGGCGTCCACCGCTGCTTTTGACCCAATTGAGACATGAGCATTCCATGATTTGTGCAGCGCGCATGAACGCAGTGCACCATTCCCCTCGACGCCTTTTCCTGCTGGCCTGAGTATCTGGAGCAGTCATGTGCAAAGCTTTGGCGAAAACTATGTCGCTCGATGCGCTGCACATATTCATTGACATCTGGTGACAGTGGCCGACATTGACGGCCATGGTAGATAATAGGAGTAGGTGCAATGAGGGCTTACTCAATTGTCGGGCTGCTGTTTGCGGCAGTGGTGTTGGCGACGATTCCAGTCTCGCCGCAGGTTACATCGCGTGGCGTCGTGGAGTTAAGCGTTGATCAAGCGCAGGCCTACACGTATCGGCGCGCCCGCGTGACTGCGCGTCGTGTCGACCGTCGCGATTACCGCCATACGCGTCGTGCCGTGCGGCGTGGTGTCTACTAACGGAGCGCGATGCGCGCCGACAAGGTACGAGACGGTGATCAAAGTGCTCGATCACTCGCCCGCGCCGACGATTGATTGAGTAAATCACTGCGGTTCGTGCATGTCGTTTGCTGCGGCGATGAGTCCAGGTCTGGCCCCTCAGCGAAGTGGTGACACGCCTCATTGAGGTCCGTTCAACGAGGCCGACTTGCTTACGTTGAGTCCTTCGCATTTAGACCCATTTGAGACATCGGCCGATCGCAGCCGACGTCCGGTTGGCACGAGGTTTATTTCACAACCAGATGCTTCGTGCGCGCTATGGCGGCAGGCGCGGACGGGGAAATGGTGAACGTCAGCCAGGTATTCCATCCTGACGGACGGTTGGCTGCACCGAATTCGCCGTATCCCCTCAGGCTAAGGGAGCCCTGCATGTCTGCGACCGGGAAGCCGTACCCGATTTGCGGACCGACACCGAAAACGCGTGACCTGAAGCCACCGAGGATCGGGTTCTGGCCGGAATCGTCGGTGATTTGCTGGTAGGCATATCCGACAATGCCGAGGAAAAGCTGCTTGGTGAGGTAGTGCGATGCGCCCCAGTCGAAGTGGAAATCGATGCCGCTCCGGTACAGGGTATCAGGATTCCTGAAATTGTAGGTAAGGCCGGCGACGCCCGAGATTTCGTTTCCTGCCGCCGGGTCGAAATAGGTATAGGCGCCTCCAATGTCGATCGCGCCGTGCCCGAGCCCGATGTTGGGAATCCGCGTCGGATCATAGTCGCCGACGGGAATATTGCCCGTGACGTAAGCCATGTAATTGTCGACGCCATGGCTCCATAGCAGTTGCGCGAATGGCGCGAGGTCGCCGTAGGAGGTAAGTGAGCCTTCGAGCATTCCGGTGCGCGTCATCACAATCGGTCCGGCTATCGCTGTCAGTGTTCCGGCGATACTGGTGGCGGCTCTGCCGTACTGGCCGGACATGCCTACGACCAACTGCCCGCCAAGCACCGCCGTCGTGAAAGTATACGATGGCGCAAGGGCGATCAGGTCGGCCCGCCCGCTCAGACTCAGATTTAGATTAACGTTGACGTTCGCGGGGATTTTGCCGGCCAGGATCTCTTTGGCCGCAGCAGCGCCCCCGGTTGCGGCGACGCCGGAATGGTAATCGATGACACTGAGCGCCCAGCCCGGTGTCTGCTGCATGGCCACGAGGCTCGCAAACTGACCCGGAAACCAGAACGAGCTACCGCCCTGGTCGGCATGCGAAACATCAGCGCAAAGCACGAGAGCAGCAACCGCTGCCGCATAGTTGATGACGCGGCTTCCCGGTTTGTTTGATCTCATTGCAAACCTCTGGGCGGCATTTGCAACCAGTGGCGGCTACTGCAAAGCGCTCCGCGAACCGCGGGGCCCCAAGTTAGACGGCATTCAATACTAGGGCACAAGCAGCGTCGAAATCCGTGACAGAATGGTAACAGCGGGGGATATTTGTATTACGGCGATGACGCAGTCTCGGCTCGACCAAGAGTTGCTTGCGCTGGAGATATTCGGTTTTCTTTGCCGGAGCGAGGTCTTTTCCTGGGTCATCGCGACAAGTGTGGGAGGTCTTGCTGAGGTCTGCTGTTGGCGGCAGAGCCGACTTGATTTTGCTCACCGCAAGTATTGCGGCTCGTGACCCTGGCTGTGTGGAAACGCTGCTGCTTTGCCATGATTCTCTCGTGATTCTGCGGGGGAAGCAGAGAGGCGCTTCGTTGAGCAGGCGGATCGTGGGCAATGGACACTATTGCCTGAATGCCTGAACCCGCTCGCTATGCGCCAACGTCGCGAGACAGTCGAGCATCCGTTCGGCACGATGAATGCACGCATGGGAGGGACCCACTTCCTCACTAGAACGCTCCCAAAAGTAGCCGCCGAGATGGCACTCTCGGTTCTGGCCTGACACGGGTCATCAACATCGTCGGGATCAAGCCGCTGATCTATGTGATCGCGGCCTGAGGCCGAGCCGGTCTTGGCTTGCTATCGGCTCATCTACAAAAGTGTGCTTCTACAGCCAAGACCCTTAGCAAACATCGTCTAGGCATACAGTCAGTTAGCTGCGTATGCTCCGACCATTATGCATTAGGTTCGAATTGAACTGCTTTGGCTCAGTCCTCGTCCTCGGACAGCGCACGGCGCCGGTCTACGGCATCACTCATATCGTGGAGTACCAGAATCGCGATGGCCGCCATGCGCTGCCTCTGTTCGGGATTAAGCGTTTTGTAGAGTGGCTGCCACGCCTCGGCGAGTTTATCCAAATCGGCTGATCGTTGAGCCAATGCTTCCGAGCGCCGCTGCAAGAAGGTGATAGGGTCACGATTGCGCAGGGCTTCGACACGGTTTTCGTCGGCCCGTCTACCCACTGTTTCTCCGATTTTTGCAAGGCGGGCTTTCCGGTCCTCCGCCCTGGCACGAATGGCGCTCTCTACAGCGGGCCAGTATTTCTCCTGGTCAGGTGTCAGCTGCAACGCGGCCTTTACCAGATCAATCCTCATGTCCGTCAGCGTATTCCGGTCGGCTGCATTTAACCGTTCCGGAGTCGCAGAAGAGGTTTGCGAGGTTTGCGCGTTGGCAATCGGGGATGCAGCAAGGAAGAGTGCGGTTGTTCCGGCAACTACTATTTTCAACATCGGCCATCTCCTAGGCGAGTTGCCCCACTCCACAATGGTGACGCACTGCGCGGTTACGTTGATCTAAATCAGGGAACCAGCGCCGCCCAGTGTTCGTCCTTTTACATCTCAGAAATCAATCTCGTATCGAGGGCCGACGGCGAGGCCGGGCACGTTCAGACCTTTGTGGGGTTTGGCCCCTCCAAGGAAGAGGCAGAGAAGAGCGCCCTGGGATGGTGCTCGCATATCAGGTTCGATCTTGAGACCTGCTTGAATTCGGATCGCCTGACCGCTCGCAACTATCGGTCAGACGGAGGTGACGCGCACTTGATCTTAAGTACATGAAGGCAGTTGCGCGCATTACCGGCTGCAGTTAGAGCGCGTTCGCGAGCGATCGAACGCGCTTGATCTATATCAAGCAGCTCGTGGCCATCTTGCTGCAGGTAACAGACGACGTAGAGCCCAGGTCAATGTTTCGGGGCGCACCGGAGCGACCGGCATGCCACTGGCGGCATATTTCTGGAAGGTCGGAGCAGTGTTGCTCGCACTGCTCTTTGTTGCAGATTATTGGCTGCCGAGGGCCCCGACCGTCGATCAGGCGGCTGCGGACCGGCCGGCCGTACTTATCCACTCAGATCGCAAATGGCCCGAGCGTATTGTCTTCGATACCCAGTCGCCGGTGATCGTCGCCGCTGCGCCCGTGGCCGAGGCGACCGAGGTCGCAACTTCATCGGATGTGGCCGAACCGCCCGTTACCGTCCCACTGAGCCCGGCGGTGGCGAATTCTTTCGCGATGCTGCCGAAACAGGATACACGCCCGCCTGAAACCGTCGATCGCAAGCGACAACGCAAGATGTTGCATGTTGCGGCTCGACCGAGGCGAAACGTCCAGCCGCAGATGCTTCTGGCGGCACGACAAGGACAGTTCGGCTGGTTCGGCTTCAGAACCTGGTGATCGGCGTCCGGATAAGATCCAAACGCCGAGTCTCGCGGCTCCTATTCGTACATCGCACAGACATTTCCCTGCCAACGGAGACACCTGCGCACTGCACGCCGGGTTTGGCGGATCGTCGTCCTTGCAACGCAGACGCCGTTGATCCGCGTTCTGCCCACTCCGCAGGCGGCCGCGACCGGCGTGTTCAGGCTCTCGGATTGGGGAAGCGTCGGGGAGCAAATTGAACACGTCCACCAACAATCACCGTAGCGCCGGTCTTAAGCTGCAGACCGATGGCAGATTTCTGCGCCGCAGCGCCGCAACCAAACAGATCCGAACTCGGGCATTGTTGTTCTTTGGTGCAATGAACTTTAGGACAATACCGAGAATGCACTATCCCTGAAAATCTTGTCACCATGCACGCCCCTAACCCGGCACCGGAATTGCACGGTTACCAGGCCCATCATCACAAGATTAAGGAATGGGTCCAATGCTGATGCATATCACCTCAGTGTCGGTGCCTCATCCGCACTCCCTTTGCGAACTGGGGATACCGACCGAAACCAATCCGATCGTCAGCCTGAGCCAACTTACCTATCGGAAGTGCAACAAGATCTACGGCGAAAAGGAACCCGCCGATTATGTCTATCAGGTCAAGTCAGGCGCGGTACGAAGCTACAAGCTGCTTCGTGATGGCCGCCGGCAAATCGGCGCCTTTTACGTTTCCGGCGATATCTTCGGACTGGAGAATGGAAGCCTGCACCGTTCTACGGCAGAAGCCGTCGTGGACACGACGGTTCGCCTCATTCGGCGACAGAATCTCGATGTAATTTCCGGCAGTGATGGCGCGCTGGCCAAGCATCTGCTCCGCATGACCACCAGCAATCTGAAGCATGCGGAAGACCATATGCTGCTCCTTGGACGCAAAACTTCGATCGAGCGCGTCGCGGCCTTCATCCTTGAGATGGACGAGCGGCTCACCGACGCCGGCATTTTGGCACTGCCAATGTCACGGCGTGATATCGCGGACTACCTTGGACTCAAGCTGGAAACCGTTTCGCGGGCGTTATCGCATCTGCGCAAGCTTGGCATCCTCGGCTTCATCGGTGCCACCCACCGCCAGATCGTACTGTTGGACCGGCAGCAACTCGCCGGCTTCGATCGTCAGAATTGACAGCCGGGTCGAAGCGAAGACCCTTTGCCGTTCCTAATTGAGCGGCCCCGGTGCCATGCCGGGACCTCTAATCTGCGCGGAAGTACGGTTCAATAGCGAGCGGTGACCGGTGCCGAATAACCGCCGAAACGATAGTTCAACCGAAGTGTGACCATGTCCACATCCTGACTGACCCCGTTGCCGAGAAGGGTGATGCCCCCTGGCGTGACCACGCCCGCGAAGGACGTGTTGTCACGCCCCATCCAGAGATGGTCGTATTCGATGCCGAACGACCAATTCGGCGAGAAACCGTATTCCCAGCCGACACCGAGGGCACCGCCCCAGCGCGTGTGACCTGCGGAGTCAGGCCGACTCCGGTGAGGTTGTTGAAGACATCAAAGCGATTGCGCGTCAGTAAGCATCCGGCGTAGGCCGCGACCTGATTGGATTATTCTGGTGGCCAGCGCTTAAGCAACCTCGGATTTTCTTTATAGATTTGGATGAGCTCGATGAGGCGCTCGATGCCGAAGTCGGTGAACGCTTGAACGCCGTCTTCGCCAACGCCGAACACCCAAATGGCGCCGTCCTCGATCTCCATTTCGTTGGCGACGTCTCGTAGCCAATCTTCATCTTCGCCGAGGTCTTTCGCGACCCGGGTGATGGTGGTGACGTGATGGACCTTGTTGACGCGGGTGGTCATGCCGCTCGAGCGGAGTTCGCTGACGCCGGCGTCCAATTCCAGGGCAGCAGTTCGTCAAGCCGATGCGACGGATGGGCGGCGATCCGCGCGAGGACGTCGGTCAGCCAGGCTTGCGGGTCGATGCCGTTCATTTTCGCGGTGATGATGAGGCTGTACATAGCTGCCGCGCGCCGCCCTCCGCGATCAGAGCCGCAGAACAGCCAGGACTTCCGTCCAAGGGCGATGCCTCTTAGGCCTCGTTCTGCGGCATTGTTGGACAGGCATACCCGCCCCTCCTCGAGGAACAGGGTGAAGCTCGCCCAACGCTTCAGGATATAGTTGAACGCCTTGGCCAGGTCGTGTCCCCGGGACAGCTTGGCGAGCTGCTCCCGCATGTAGACTTGAAGCTCCTCGACCAGAGGCCGGCTCAGCGCCTGCCGCACCTGAAGACGGCCTTTGGGGCTCCTGCCGTTGATGGAGCGTTCGATCTCGAACAACGCATCGATCCGCCTCACGACCTCGATCGCAATCGGCGAGAGCGGGATCTCCTTCTTGCCGGTGGCCTTGCGCCGGGCATTCTCTTCGATGTCGGCCATGGCAAAGAACGGACGCCGTCCGTGCGACCAGCAGGCAGCCTCCCGGATCGGTCCAGGCTGGCGTCCCGCCAGATAGAGCTGGTTATACCCGTCATAGGCGTCGGCCTGCAGGATGCCGGCATACCGGGCCAGATGCCCCTGAGGATGCTCGCCCTTGCGGTCGCGTGAGTAATAGAACATCGCCGCCGGCGGGTCCGTGCCCCCAAACGGCCGGTCGTCCCGAACGTAGATCCAGCATCGTCCCGTATCGGTTTTGCCCTTGGCCAGCACCGGCACGGTCGTGTCATCGGCATGAAGGCGCTCGGCCCCCATGACATGGGCTTCCAGCAGGCGCAGCAGGGGATCCAGCGAGGCACAGACCGCCCCAACGGCATCTGCCATGCTCGACAGTGCTATTGGCACGCCTTCCAGCACATAGCGCTCGGCTTGGCGGTTCAAAGGCTGATGCTGACCGAACTTCTCGAACATGATCATCGCCAAGAGGCTCGGGCCAGCCCATCCCCGGGGGACGGCATGGAACGGTGCAGGTGCCTGGCTGATCTTTTCGCAGTCGCGACAGGAGAACTTCTCCCGAACCGTCTCGATCACCTTCCACTGGCGCGGCACCACGTCCAGCGTGCGCGTCACATCCTCGCCAAGCTTGCGCAGGCGATTGGAACCGCAGCACTCGCACGCCGTCGGCGGATCAACCACCACCCGTTCCCGGGGCAAATGCTCGGGGAAGGTCTGGCGCTCGGCGCGCTTGCGGGTAAATCCGCGCACCGTCGTCGTCTTCGCCACGGCCCGCTCCGAGGCGAGCTCGTCCTCGGTGGCGTCGGCTTCCAGCTCCTCGAACGTCAGCGCCAACTGCTCGATCAGGCGCGACGAACGCTCCGACCGCTGGCCGTAGATCTGATGCCTTAGCTTGGCGATCTGCAGCTTCTGCTGCGCGATCAGCGCTTCATCTTCCGACGCTTTCGCGCGGGCGACCGCGAGTTCGGCGGCGATCTCCAAACCCTTCGCGCGCTCGACTGCCAGCGCCTTCTTCAGGGCGGCAATGTCATCCGGAACAGCGTCGCGGTCGGCATCCATGAGACGCAGTGAATCACAGATTGGATGCGATGGGACTCCCCACAATGCAAAAAGCTGCGGATTTTGCGCTCAGCCCGCGCTCCGCGGCCGCCAGCTCAGCTGCGGATTCCGCCAGTCGATTCCTTCCAGCATATAGGCCATCTGCGCCGCCGAGATTGATACCGCGCCGTCCGACGCCGACGGCCAGATGAACTTGCCTCGATCCAGGCGCTTGGCGTAGAGCGACATGCCAAGCCCGTCATGCCAGAGGATCTTGACCAGATCGCCGCGGCGACCGCGGAAGATGTAGAGATCACCAGCATGAGGATTGCGCTTCAGGCTCTCCTGGACCGCAAGCGCCAGGCTTTGCATGCCGCGGCGCATGTCGGTGTGGCCGGTGGCAATCCAGACCCTGACGCCGCTCGGGATCGGGATCATCGCCGTCTCAGAAGCTCAAGAACCCGCTGCAGCGCCTCCGTGTCCACGTCCCGGTCAACGCGCACGCGACAGCCCTCGCCAAGCTCGATCTCGATAATGCCGGCCCTTGGACGCTGCGCAGGCGGTGAAGACACTGGTTGTGGCACGTCACTCGAGAGCGGAGCCGCCCCAGGCGTGATCTCAACCGGAACAAGCGCCGGCGCGGTATCCCCGCTCAACTTGCCGTCGCGCGCCAACCGGCGCCACGTGAACAATTGGCTTGTCGACAGCCCGTTGCGTCGTGCCGTCACCGACACCAGACGCGGCCCGCCATAGCTCTCGGTGACGATCCGCTGCTTTTCTTGCAATGTCCAACGGCGTCGAGCGCCCGTCGAAACGACTTCAAGTCGGGAAACCTTCGGCATAGGCATATGATCAGTCATACGCCTATGTCTTCATCCTCCATCGAACCGCGCAAGGCGGTCCCCGCCGGAGCGATACGCGCGTCACCGCAGCGGTAAGCGATGTTCTCAGGCCACGCGCCAGCGTTCTTGGGTAGCGAGATAGGCCCAGGGTAGCAGTTCGTCGATCTGGCTGTTCGGGTGGTCGTTGACGATGCGGGTGATGACGTCGGCGAGATAGGCGTGGGGTTCGACGCCGATGAGTTTGCAGGTTTCGATCAGTGAGGCGATGACGGCCCAGTGTTCGCCGCCGCCGTCCGAGCCAGCGAACAGGGCGTTCTTGCGGTTGAGCGCGATTGGGCGGATAGCGCGCTCGACGACGTTGGAATCGATCTCGACGCGGCCGTCGGCAATGAAGCGCGTCAGCCCGTCCCAACGCGACAGCGCATATCGGACGGCCTCCGCGAGTTTGGTCTTCTGGCTAATCAGACCAAGCTTGGCGCGCAGCCAGGGTTCGAACTCGTCGGCGATCGGCCGGCTCTTCTCTTGGCGGACGGCGCGACGCTCGTCGGCGGTGCGGCCGCGGATCTCGGCTTCGATGACGTAGAGCCCGGCGATACGTTCGAGTGCCTCGCTGGCGATCGGTGCGGGACCGGCCGCGGCGAGTTCGTAGAAGCGCCGGCGCACATGGGACCAGCAGAACGCCAGTTCTACGTCACCGCGCTCGGCCAGGACCCGATAGCCGGCATAGCCGTCGACCTGGAGGATGCCGGCAAAACCCGCGAGGTGGACGATCGGCCGTTCGGCCTTGCGATCGGGAGCGTAGACATAGGCGACGGCGGGCGGGTCCGTGCCGCCCCAGGGCCGGTCGTCGCGGGCATAGGCCCAGAGCTGGCCGGTCTTGGTGCGGCCGCGTCCGGGATCGAGCACCGGGGCGGTGGTCTCGTCGGCAAACAGTTTTGGCGACTGCTTCAGCCTCGCGAGCAGTCGCTCATGCACCGGCCGCAACAGGAAGGCTGCCCGCCCGACCCAATCGGCCAGGGTCGAGCGATCCAGCTCGAGGCCCTGGCGGGCGTAAATTTGAGCCTGCCGATACAGCGGCAGATGGTCGGCATATTTGGCGACGAGTACCTGCGCCACGGTGGCTTCGGTCGGTAGCCCGCCCTCGATCAGCCGCGCTGGCGCCGGTGCCTGTACCATGGTCTCGCAGGCCCGGCAGGCATACTTCGGCCGCCTTACGACTAGGACCCGGAACTGGGCCGGGACGATATCCAGTCGTTCGCTCACATCCTCGCCGATCCGGTGCAGCGCCTGCTGACAGCACGGGCAGGCGTGATCGTCGAGGTCGACCAGCATCTCGACCCGCGGCAGATGCGCCGGCAACGCTCCTCTGTTCCTGCGGCGCCGTGCGGCTCGGCTCGATCGCTCGGCAGCATTGGCTGCATCGGTCGCCGCATCACTGCTCGCCTCGACCTGCTCGACCTCCTCCAGGCCGAGCAGCAACTGGTCCTCCGGCAGCGTCTCGGCCCGGCGGCCGAAGCGATGACGCTGCAACTCCTTGATGATCTGCTCGAGCCGCGCGGCGCGCGCCCGTTCGGCCAGCAGCATCGCCTTGAGCGTGCCGGGATCGTCCGGAAGCGTGTCGGCCGTCGTCGCCATGATGCGATTACACCATGCGTCGCGGCATCCCGCGAGCGCGACATGCATACTGATTCACTGTGCCGCAGTTCAACTCGCTTGGATCGGCGACGGTGTCTCGCGCGCGGCGTGGACGCGCTTCCAGTCTAGTCCTTCGAGCAAGGCTGACAGCTGCGCCGCGGTCAGGCGAATGACGCCGTCCTGCACGTTGGGCCAGCAGAACGAACCGGTCTCAAGCCGCTTGGCGAACAGGCACACACCCGTGCCGTCCCAATAGATCAGCTTTACCCGGTCGGCGCGCTTGGCGCGGAACACATACACGGCGCCGGAGAACGGATCGGCCTGGATGCTCTCACGCACCAGGGCCGCGAGCCCTTCGGCACCCTTGCGGAAGTCGACCGGCCTGGTCGCCACCATCACCCGCACCGCGCCCGTCGGACCGATCACGTGCAGGTCTTCAGCGCATGGATCACGGCCGCAATCGTCGCGGCATCCGCGCCGCGGCCGACCCGGACCGCGACGCCGTTGATCTCGAGCTCGATGATGCTGCTGTTCTCGGCGCCCTCGAGCGCCTTCCGGAGGCGTCGGCGCTGCCGCGGTGAGCGCTCCGGCGGCGTGGACGATGGGGTAACGACAGCGGGCACGAACGTCTGCGGCTCGGGAGCCACAGGGATCGCAACCGGCTGTCGCATTTGCCGGCGCCACGTAAACAGCTGTTGCGGCGACAATCCGTGCCGCCGCGCGACCTCCGATACCACGGCTCCCGGGGCCAGCGTCTCCTCGACGAACCGCGCCTTGTCGTCGGCCGAGAACTGCCGGCGTCGGCCGCTCTCCGTGATGACCTCGACCAGACGAACCGAGGTCCTGGGCTCAAGCATATGTTCAAGCTTAGACACAAGCCGATCTCCAATCAGAGATCGATCATTCCTCGCTCGACGCCTTCAATGGAAGGTGGGACCGAAACAGCGCTTACCCGCAGCGCCACCCTTCACATAGAACAGCGACGCTTTCCATGCCCATCCGAATTGAGCCGTGAACAGCCCAATGCCATCAATCTTGCCTGTGGTTGAGATCAATGGATCGATCAAGCTGACGCGTGTGTTCTTGATCTCGGCCCAGTCGCCCTGCGCCTCCAAGCCGAGCACAGACTGGTTCGTTTGCCAGCGGTACCCGATCTGCCCGCCAACAAGGCCGCCCGAACGATCAGCGCAACCACCTGCGACTGTCCCGGCGGGCGTCAGGAAATCCACGCAACCATGGCTCTGCCCCCAGCCTCCGTTGGCGCCAATGTAGAATCTGCTCCAGTTGTAGATCGCCACCACCGGTGCCGGCGGCGCCGCCTTGACGGCCATATCGGCGGCCATGGCAGGAGCCGTCATGCTCAGCGCTGCGAGACTGAGCGCAGCCATCGAAGGCCTTTTCAGCGTCCCTATCCCCTTGCTCAGATCTCTCTCGTTCAGAGAACGCGAGCTCTTATGAAGTGCTGCGAACGTCCACAAGTCTAAGAGCGATGAGACCCTAAGCCCGTAACAAGATGGCACCACTTGAGAGCGGTGTATGTGCATGGGAACGTGCTTATTCCGCGTCGGGACCTGTATCTGGCTCAGCGTTCCATTGTTCATCGACAAGCCAAGCTTGGATGCGGGGCGACGGAATGAGTTGCCTGGGGACATGCGGATTGATCGTGCCCGCAAATACAACGAGACCTTCGTCGAGCTTTGCACGAACGAATGCCTTGGCCTCTGCTTCCGTAGCGAAGGTCCTTGTTTCCCGAGGGCTCCGCTGCTTCGGCAGCGTGCCGCGTTTACGAACCTCGAAGGTGACATACCAAGTCGGCGTCATCGCACGCACCAACTAATCGCCCTAGCCCAGTCGGTCTCTTATTTTGGTGCGGGTATCACGAAGCTGGTTGATCTGAATCAAGGTCGCGGTGACGGGCGGCAGGAAACACGGATAATGTTCGACGGAGTTAACGCACAGCCCAGCTCACCCTTGATGTACGTCAATGTCGCTCATCTCTCCGCGCACACGCTATCGTAAGCCGTAGGAATGCGGCTTCTGCTACCCTTAGGAGGACATCATGAAGGCTAAGATGCGACTTTCGATAAAGTCAGTGACGGTTACAGGAATCGCTGCCAGCGCACTTCTGGGACTTGCAGGGGCCACGCTTGCTCCATCACCGGCCCGCGCGATCGTGTATTGCCAGTACGTCGACTATCCGGTGGGTTGCGTTGCCCGGGCTGGCGTTGCCCTCCGGCCACGGCCCGTTGCGCGCGCTGCAGTCCGTCATAACGTCGGCGGTAATGCCAATGGCGGCGTTAATCGCGTCGGAGTGCGTCGATAGAGGATTTGCCGGCGGGCCCCTAGCCTTGGTGCATAAACCAACATCGTGGCCCGCGGTAGCATTCAACACAACTTTTCGGCCATGGAGCGTCTTCGTTTCGAGGGGACTTCTCGGCTTCAGGAGCAGGCCACCAAATTGCTGTCATCTATTTTCCAACGCGTGATGAAGCCGTCTGGTTGAATCGGCGCGCGTGGCATCACCTGCATCGATATCGCGATGGACAGCCAATAACCTGATCACCGTCACCCTCCGTTGGTGCCCTTTGAAAGGAAACATCAATCCGCGTGCAGAATCAGAAAGAGCTTGATCAGGAGGCAGCCGTTTGGACCGCCTCCTAGTCGTTTCCTTGCTGACTCGGTGTGCCGGGCGTGCGATCAATTCCGCTAGTCTGCAGCAGATCAGGGTGCCATAACGTCGCTGGTATGCTGACGCGCCGAAGTCGATGCCCGCTTCACCGGCCTTCGCGTGTGTTTTACGGGCAGCGGAACGGCAAACCGTTGGTGCCTGTGACCAAAGTCTCCGATGTGCAGGCCATGCCGGTAGGAGTTATGTACCAGCCATTGCTGGAGCTGGCCGTGGACGCCGCATAGTAGGCGTTGGCTGCCCGAGCTCCGCCTGTGTAGTAAGGGCCGCCTCCCCATCCCCAGTTGGGAGATGTAGCCGCCACAGCAGCAGCGCCGCCGACGGCGGCCGCGCCGGCGACGCTAGCGCCGACTACCTCGGCTCCATACCGGTACGCAGCCCGTCGGTCTTGCCGGCGAGCAACACCTGCAACGCTCATTGGGGTCAGTGGTCGACCGACCCGTGCTTGGGCACTCTCGACTGACATAGAGACACCGCGTTGTTCGGACCAGCTAAACGAGAACAGTGCCGCGCATGCGACAGTTGAGCCCGCAATTGCAAGTTTTGTTAGATGCATCTTTTTCATGAACTTGCTCCATTACTGGCTTGCCCCATGCTGAAAGAATTCTGCCTCACCGCCGGGTGGGCATTGCGCTAGAAGTAGCGAGCGTCAGCGAGGACATTAAGCTCGCCGTTCAGAGACAGGGTTACTACATGCGCAAGCTAACGGACTTTAAGAAGCGGTAGTCCGCAAAGCGCACGTGAAACCTCTACAGCATCACAACCAACCAAGCCGCGATCATCGCGCTGTTCCGCGTCGTCAACCGCTATGCCGGCAACCTCGCACCGATGCCGGTCGTGTTTCCGGGTTACCCGGCAACACTGACACCGGCCGCGAGCTGGCCATGATGCGCTGGGGCATGCCGCCGCCACCAAAGTTCGGCGGGCCACCGGTCACCAACATCCGCAATGCCGTCACCGCACTGGCCAGGCTGCCTGAAGCCGGAGAACCGCCGCCTTGTCCCGGCTAACAGCTTCTCCGAGCAACGTCCGCTGCCGGATGACGCGCTGAGGATCGTGGCGCGTGGCGCCGAAGGAGAACTAAGGCCGTCAAGTGAAAGTCGCCGTCGATCGACCTTACCGATCCCCAAGAGCTGCCCGCAAGAGTCTTGAGATCGCTACGCAGTCCAGCTCGGCAAGCGCGCGGCATCGCCGATTAATTTCTTGAAAGCCGAGCATTTCAGGCGCTCTAGGTCCCGTTCTCCGTCCGCCGCACGCGCCAGAAGATGTTCAGCAATTTCAAGCGCCGAAGCCGACTTCCGCTGATGGAAACGGGCGTCAAGCAGCACCTCGTCCAACGCGCGGCGCAATGTGGCTATCGTGGATGGATCGTAGCTCATGTCGGTCGTGTAGCCGACGCTGACAACAGTGAGATGACTGCCAAAGGACGCTGGGTCCGTTTGGCCTCTTTACGGCCGCGGTCACACTGAAGATCAAGAATTGTCCGGATTTCATACCCGTTCAGTCGTTTGGTTGTCGCAGATCGATGCACCTACAGCGCCGCAGGCCTCCAATCAGCGGATTTTCGCTTCAGCGCCAGCGTATGCGGCTCGTGCGAGATCGGATCGAGGGGCGGGCTCTCCAGAGGCGTCAGCCATCTCAACCCGAGTCGTCGCGCCCCTGTCCGATCTAGTAGGCGCGACGAGGCTGCCGATAGGCTGGTTCCCGTGGCACTTGTGCGTTTGCAAAATATGGATTGGTAACGCACATGGCGGAGAGGCCCGATGCATTGGCGTGGCACTGCGCCATCGAGCTATAGCCGCAGTAGAAAGTTTCGCCTCCGCCCCAGTACCAACGTTGTAGGCAGATCGGAGCATTCCCGCCATATGTTTGGGCCTGAGTTGGCGCGGCCGCCAAAACCGAGATCGTTGCCCAAATCGCCAAAGTTGGAATGCGCATCAGAATTTCCTTACGGATCGACTCCATCGCGTCAGCGTATCGAAGCCAGACAAAGCCCATTGCTTCAGATCAATTCACATTCGCGCGAGTGGCTGGGGCTACGGCTGTGGTGGTTCAACGCTGCAACGGGCGCCACCTCGGGCTTGCTCGCCAAATGAGGGGCGAAGATGGGTTTCCGCGCGGAAAGCTGACGATGATTGATGGGCAGCAGCGCGAACGCCACGAGTTGATCTTTGGGGCAGGGTAATCCGGTCAAGCCAGAGCCGCAGCGCCACCGGATCCCCCGCGAGCGCCGCCGCAAAATCGCCAGCGCGGGGGGGCTCCGGGGGCGTTGTTGGGGCGGCGGCTGTCAAACCATGCCGCGATTTACGTGCCAACCGGTCTTGTCGTGATGGCGCTGCGAAACGCGAGAGGCGAACTAACGGTGGAAATGGTTTGCGTACCCTCGCCGACGCCCTGAATGGTGAGGTCGCCATAGTTCAAAAGGCGGCCAAGAAGCTTTGATTGACATCGACGCTCTCAACCTTGTCGAGGCGCATCTCAAAGGTCCGCCTCTCAATGAAACCGGCCTTGTGGACGACCCGCATGTTGGTAACGTCGGACTCGGTGGTCCAGCGGTGGAACCAAGCCGTCGCCGTCCAGTACAAGGCCGCAAGCCCAGCGACCGCCGCCAATATCAAGTAAACCAACGTCAGCGCGTCGACGGCGACCAAGCGCCACAGCACCAGAAATGCGACCGCCGCGATCCACGCCCCGATTGCAGGCAGAAAGTACACCCAGTGTTCGTTGGTCGAATACAGCACCCTTTCGCCAGGCTGTAGGATTTCGTCGATATAGCGCCCCATACGCCTACCCGGAGTTTACCTATCACCGCGGTAATATGCGCCATTTTAAACGGAGAAAGACCTTGATCTATCTCAAGCCTTCCAACGGCCAGCGCCGGAAGCTCGCATGCTTTCACACGAGAGCCGGACCCATCCCCTGCCGTGAGAGGTCGGGATGTTTGGACGGTTAAGGGAGGTGCAGAATGATCAGGTTGATTGCTATTGCCGGCTTCGCCTTATCGGTCGCAGTATCGGCGCAAGCCATGACACCTGCGCCGATTACTCCTCCGCCCAACGGCATGATCACTGAAGTCGCTGCTGCCTGCGGCGCGGGTAGGACACGAGTTAACGGTGTGTGCGTCGCAAGAACCACCGTCCGCCATACCCGTCGAGCCGTCCGCAGATGTGCGACCGGAATGACTTGCTAGCGCGCCGATGGTTTAAGCGGTGCAACCACGAAGGCTGAGACGACCCGAAACTGTCACTAGCGGCATTCTGCGATCAAGGTTGCCCGAAGCCGCTGATGGAGCGGCTGCTGGGCGTGATGGTCGCCGCACATAATCCAGATCAACGCTGTCGCTCGACTGCCGAAAAAATTGGCGCATGGCAAGACGGCTTTCCATTATCGAAGTGGGGGCGATTACGATTATCGTTCTCAGCGTGGCTGTACTCGCCTTCGTCGGGTTTTCCATTTGGGCAGAACTATGAAGGCCGGGGTGCGCCGAGACTAACGCCATCCTCCACGCGCTCCCGGCGCACCGCCTCGCTCGCCGAGTTCTTTCGACTTGAGCCACGTCTTCGATAGTCCGCCGTCCGCTTCGACACGATCCCTTCCAGCCCCATCTGGCAGACGTGCTTGAAGATCGTCGGGTCCGCCGCCGGTCAGGTGTTCGTTGAAGCGGATGGCGTGCGACTGTTGAGCGCGAGCCACACCACGTCCTTTTTCTTGGTCTGTGGGTTCGTAGAGTTGGCACGTCGCGTCATTTCGCTGTGCTAGGCATCCGTCGCCACGACGACACAGAACCGGCGTCAAGGGTGAGGCCATTAGAAGGCCCTACAGCGCGCCGCCAGCGCCGGGCTACCGGACACCGGCAAGCCGCACCAGTTTTCCAGCCACTGGCTTAGTCGTGAACGGTCGGGGCCAACTCCAGACCATAGCGGCTTCGGCCTGCTTTCTCTTATCCGCGGAGTTGCGTGGCAAGAACACTCCAAGAAACCCGTGTGAGACATGCCGGGGCGGTCTGACTATGTCCGTTCACAGGGGTAGACTGGAAGAGAACGGCACGCGGCCACCGCAAGGTAGCAAAGGCCAGAAAATTCATAACTACAAAAAAGCCCCGGCGAGCCTGGGCTTTGGTTTGCGAAGGTGGGTGAGATCAGTATCTGGCCGCGACCGGTGCGCCGTATCCACCGAAGCGATAATTCAACCGAAGCGTGACCATGTCAACATCTTGGCTGACCCCGCTGCCGGTGAGGATGAACCCTCCGGGAGTAACCACGCCTGCGAAGCTGGCATTATCACGCCCCATCCAGAGATGGTCGTATTCGATACCGAGCGACCAGTTGGGCGTGAAGCCGTACTCCCAGCCGACACCGAGGGCGCCGCCCCAGCGTGTGTGGCCTGCCGATGCCAGGCCGACCCCGGTGATGTTGTTGAATATATCGAATCGATTTGCGCGTCACGGCGGCGCCGCCCTTCACGTAGATCAATATGCTGAAAGAAAGCGTGCCCCTTCTGCAACATTCGCCAAAAAAGGGATCGCGCGACTGTCCGCACCGGCATCTATTTGTTGTGTGGGTAGAGCGTCCGGCTAGGGTCAGATTCGGTAAGGGGGAGTGGGCAACTTCAGGGGAGATTGATGCTGAAATTCGTAATTGCGGGTGCTGCGTCTTTGGCTTTGGTGGGAGCGGCAGTTGCCGCGGATCTGCCTCGTCCGCAGCCCGTCGTCCAGACCGCGCCGGTTGGTAAATATCCCGTCGGCAAAACTCCAGTCGGCAAATACCCGATCGGCAAGGCTCCGGCGCCAGCTCCGTTAGTCACCAAGGGCTAATCCCGAAGATTGAAGCGCCTTCGGCCCGTCGGGGCCGGAGGCGTTCACCTCCAGTAATGTTTAGCTTGGGCTGTGTTGGGCCCAAGAAGGGTTGAACGTGGCAAGGGTGATCTGGGAATACCGCGATCTGCGATTTATTGTCGGAGTCGCAATCTTTGCGGCTTCCGTGGGAAGCGCTAGTGCACAGCAACTCGCGGCGCGTGCTGATCTTCAGCAGCGACCGGACACTTCCCCCAAGACCTCAATCAACTCCGCTACGAAAACGGCCGCAGCTGCGCCAGGCAGCCCGCCAGCCACGTCGGATGCAAAGCCGGCCCGGGTATCTTCAGTTAAAGGACCCTACTACGTTGATTTTCGTGCCCGCACTGCTGCATCCTACGGACACGCATTTGTCTGGTACGGCAAGACGAGCCAAAGGGCGGTCGAAGTTGCCGGCCTGCATCCAGCAGGCGACACACTGCCGTACGTATTGGGACATCTCATGTTTGTGCCTTCTGAAACGGGCGCGAGCTACGGCGACCTCGATGAGCAATATTTGACAGCCAGCTATCGAGTCTACTTGAATGAGGCTGACGCCAAAAAGGTATTTGCTTACATCAAACGTCTTCAGGCGACCTCGCCGGTGTGGAACGCGGGAACAACCAACTGCACCAATTTCATCGGTCGCATAGCGAGTTTTATGGGTTTGAAGGCTCCATTCCATTTGTTGAAGCCTGAAGAATACATAAACAAACTCAGAGCGCTAAACGGTGGACGTCAAACGGTGCAATTGGTTGCCGACCGGTAGACCCCGGGAAATGGCGGGCCAAACTCGAGGTGCCATCCGAGCTTGCGTGATGGCGTATCAACGAGCCGGACGGGATGAGCGCGTCGCGTAACGTGTATCGCGATGGCGGCATACACACGGGGCCGCACTGCTCGGCCAGTCTCGCCTAACCGAAAAGGCCGCCAACTGAGGCGGCCGCGGAGGAGCAATGTCCAAGTGGCGGCCTAATCTTTATCTGTCCAGCATTCCAAGGAAACTCTACTGGTCGCGCCCGTGAAGCGGTTTCTGTGTTCGAAGCCTTGCCCGATTGGCTCGTAGCGGAACATCCAGCCGCCAACCAATACGGCGAACACAGTGGCAAATGAAGGCCAGCGGCGCTGGCCCGTCTGCCATTGCAAAGGCCCTCAAGATAGGCCACGCGTCAGTTTATCGCGCGCTTGCGGAGTGATCGGTTGCGCGCGCGTCCCTGCAACGGAAACTTGGTGCGGCCTCGGGGGAGGGCAAAATCCCATGGAAAGCATGCTACCAGGACTGTCTGTCATTGATGTGTTCTCGGGCAGGACTTCCGCCGTCAATTCCTTCAGTCCCGTTTCCCTCGCGATGTCGACGAGGTGCCGCATTAGCATCGAGCCAACGCCGCGCCCCTGCCATGCATCGACCACCATGAAAGCCATCTCGGCCCGGCCGGGCTCGGAGACAATATATCGGCGGCCGCCAACCACAGCCTTCCGGCCTGCTTCCTCCGCGCGCGCAACCAAGGCGATTTGATTCTTAAAATCGACGTCCATGAAGAGGCGCGCTCCTTGTCGGAGAAATGGCGCTTCATCGCAAAAAATCGGCGCTGCAACGACTGCGGGCTCGCTTGGTCTAGTGCGGCGAGCATGTCGGCCTCGTCCTCCGGCCGAAGCGCGCGAACTTCGACCGGACTGCCGTCGCGCAAGTGCTCTCGTGCACTGGTGACCGACATGCGGACTCCGGTGTCGAGAGGCCGGGCGACGCACTTGCCCGATCCCGCCCAAGGGCCTCCCGGCCGGTCGTGGTCGCTTGATCTGGATCAAGACCTCCGCGCGAGAGGGGGAACTAGCTCACTCACCCGCAACATGCGTGGCCAAGGCTGAAGGCGCGTCCGTGAGAACACTCCGCCAGATCATCTTCGGAGACGAGGTCATCCAGCTTGTGATCCGGCTGGGGTTGCTCGCGGTCCTGATCGTCTGGACACTGCTCCTGATCCGTCCGTTCGTGCCAATCCTGGCCTGGAGTGTCGTGCTCGCCGTCGCGCTTAATCCGGTGTTTCAGCGCCTTGCCAAAATCCTCGGCGACCGGCCGAAACTTGCGGCAGCGATCCTAACCCTTATCAGTCTCGCCGTTGTCATTGGGCCCGCGACGTGGCTCGGCATGGGCGCAGTCGACGGGATCAGGGATCTTGCCGGCCAAATGACCGCCGGCGAGGTGTTGGTTCCGTCGCCACCTCAATCGATCAAGGATTGGCCACTCGTCGGGCCTCGGCTCTTCGATCTCTGGGATCAGGCCTCGACCAATCTGCGTTCGCTTCTGCGCGAAGTGGTGCCGTATCTCAAGCCCTTCGCGACGACCTTGCTCGGATTTGCCGGCAATGCCGGTGTGGGGACCGTGAAGTTCCTGCTGTCCGTGGTCGTGGCTGGCGTCGTGTTTCCATATGGCCCGCAACTCGTGGCCGCGGGTCGTGACTTTCTGTCACAGATCGTGCCCGACCAGAGCGAGCACTTTCTGGACCTCGCGGGTACCACCATCCGTGCGGTCGCGCAGGGTGTGATCGGCGTCGCGATCGTCCAATCCTTGCTCGCCGGCATTGGGTTCAAGCTGGCCGGTATCGCCAGCGCGGGACTACTGGCGTTCGTGGTGCTATTGCTGTCGATCGTGCAGATCGGCGGAACGATCGTCATCCTGCCGGTCATTATCTGGATCTGGACTGACAAGGAATTCCCGATCGCGCTTCTGCTGACGGTGTTTCTCGCGATCGTATCTGTGCTCGACAACATCCTAAAGCCGCTCGTCATGGGGCGAGGCCTGACCACACCCGCGCTCGTCATCCTGATCGGGGTGATCGGGGGAACCCTCGTCCACGGCATCATCGGCCTCTTCATCGGACCGATCATTCTGTCGGTGGCTTGGGAGCTGACGGTTGCCTGGATCCGTACCGAACGCGCTCCGCAGCGGGGAGATGTTGGCTATGGGCCGCCGCGCTCTCTTGATCTGCATCAAGGCGTCTCATCATCCCCTTCGCCGGATAACAATCGCTGACCGACGAAACCAGGAGCATGGCCGAGTCCGCCATGGGAGCACGCGATGGCAGTCCAGTTCCTCGGCACCGTCATCAGCGTGATCAACAGTGATCAACATAGAGCTTCTGCCAGTCTCCGAAGGTGATGTCTTTGGCTTCGCGCTGCCCGCGAGGGGCGATCTCGGCGGGCTTCGCCTCAGAGGCCTGCTTTTGCGCCGCGGCGTTCTGGACCGAAGCTGGTCCGGCAATGGCCGCTGCGAACAAAATCAACAGGAAGGTGCGAGCGTGCCCGGGCCATGGCGTTGAAGGGGCGTTGATCATGGTTGCGTCTCCAGGCGCCACCCTCCGTAACTATTTATGCGCGTTGAGGGATTTTTCGACGAGCGGTGACCACATCGGAATTGTGTCGGTCGAGCCGACGAAGAAATGCCCCTCATTGCCGAAGGGCGGCATCAGATGATATCGGCCCTGCCGCCGGCCGCAGTGAAAGCCTCATGCATGCGCTTCAACAACGCCGGGCCAAAGAACGTGTCGTTCTCGATATAGAACCACAGCATGGCACCCGCGAGGTACGGCCGAAATCCGCGGTCGCTTCGACCAGTCTGTCCGGCGCGCAGTTGTTGTTGGGCTTGCCGTCGACGCGACCGCCGCGACCTGCTGCAAAGGTGATGATCGCTGGAGACGGACATTGTCTTCGGCGAGGGCCGGCAAGCCGAAGGCGGCAAGGAGAACCAAAGCCGTCAAGAGCGGTCGGAAGATTGCGGCCAACTGCGTACGCATCGTCGCCTCCGTCAGCCGGTATAAGTGAGCGCCACGATGATCGGGCCGAGCACAGTCAGGACGACGTTGCCGATGGCGTAGGGCACTGCGACGCCGAGTACTGGGGTCTGACTCTCGGCGACTTCGCAGGCTCCGGTCACCGCAGCATCGACGGTCATGGCGCCGGCCAGCGCCCCGCAGGTGATGACCGGATTCATGTGCAACACATAGCGCGCAAACAGTGTCGCGACGATCAGCGGCACCAGCGTGACGACCAGGCCCATGCCCACCAGCAACGCCCCGTGCGCCTGTATCGCAGCCCAGGCCGCGGCTCCGTTGCCGAGCCCGATGGCTGCGATGAAGCCACCGAGCCCGAGATCGCTCAGTGTCTGCTGTGCCGCGCGTGGTAACGCTCCGATGGTCGGCCGGCGCGACCGCATCCAGCCGCAGACGAGGCCAGCGATCAGCGCGCCGCCGCCGCCGCCCAAGGTCAGCGGGATGCCGCCGACCCTGAGGCTGACGAGACCCGCGAGGAGGCCCGCGGCGATGCCGGTTGCGAGAAAGGCGATGTCGGCGCGGTCGCCGGAGCGCAGGATCTGCCCGACCTTCGTGGCGGCACGCTCGATGTTGCGAGTGCTGCCGACCAGCGTCATGACGTCCCCGACATAGACGCGGGTGTCCGGGCCCAACGGGACCTCGCGGCCCATCCGGGTCAGCGTGCGGAGATAGACGCCGCGTGCGTCGTTGCCGACGCGTTCAGCGATCTCCTTGATCGATCGGCCATGGAGATGGCGGCTGTCGACGAGGACGTCGATCACATTGCCCGGAATTGCCTTCAGGATTTCGTCGGCATCGATTTCCTTGCCGATGACCGACTTTGCCGCGACGAGGGCAGCGGTTCGCCCGGCGACGACGATGTCGTCGCCGGGTTCGAGGATGCTGTCGAGGCGCGGCTCGATATCGGCTCCCTGCCGCACGATTCGCTCGACGACAGTGCGGCTGCCGATTTCCTCTTCGACGTCCTTGACCGTGCGTCCCGCGGCGGCCGATACCCGGTAGGCGCGCGCCTGGAATTTGCGATAGTGCAGATTTTCACTCTGTGGCGGGTTGCCGCCGGCAAGCTCCGCCTCCAGCTTCGCCGCCTCCGCCTTCAAATCGATCCGCATCAGTTTCGGTGCGACAAACGGCACGTAAAGGAGCGTGAGAATATAGCCGAGGACATAGGTGACGGCGTATCCAGCTGCGATGTTTGCTTCTTGCTGCTTCAAAGCATCACCGGACAAGCCGACTTGCGCGAGCGCTCCGGACGCCGTGCCGATGATGGAAGATTGCGTCAGCCCACCGGCGGCAAGTCCCGAGGCCGTGCCCGGATCGAGCTTGAACGCGAATGCAAATATCAAAACGAGGATGAGACCCGTGCCGCCGAGCACGAGCGCCATGGCGACCTGCGCCAGGGTGCGGATGCTCAAGGAGGCGAAGAATTCGGGGCCGGACCGGTAGCCGATCGTGAACACGAACAGGCTGAACAGAAGCACGCGCAGCAGCGACGGGAATGTAAAGGTTCCGAGCTGACCGATAAGAACGGCCACCACCAGTATGCAGGCTGTCGTTCCGATTGAGAAACCACGAATCTTGGCTCGGCCCAGCACCGTGCCGATGGCGATGGAAAGCAGCAGGAAGATTTCCGGAGCGGTGGAGATCATCCACCTGACGGTATCCATGGCGCATGCCCTCCAGCCATTTGCGCCGAATCTGAATCGTGAAACCCGGCGACGCTTGATCTAGATCAATCCTCGCCGACGGCACGCCTTCGCCTTTTGAGCCGTGCAGGATTCGGGACAGTCGACGTCTCGGACATGAGCACGATGGACATCGTCACTGCTTCGTCGGCGCACCGCGACGATCGGGTACCAGTCGTGTTCTGCTTTGGGTCTACCGGCTTGGTCTGCATGGACGGAGCTTGGTATCGCTGTGATCGCTCCCTTAACCCTGCTGCCTGGCCGCGAAGCCGACCTCAACGAGGCCCGTTTATGAACGCGCCGTCCGATCGCTCGACAGCGTGCTCGGAGAGGGCAACGCGGGGCAACCGTCTGATCCAAAGGAAGGGCATCCGACCGCATCGTCAGCCGGGCGGCCATGACGTGAACCGTTTCGTCGCACGCCGGTCGGCCGCCAGCTGCCTCGGACATCAGACGAATCAAGTTCGCCTGACCTACTCACCCTACAAGAGATTCGCGCGCCACGCGGAGTCCGGGGGAAACACCCCGCAGTTATTCGACCTATTCACAGCGTCTTGACTCCGCGCGAATCGATTCGGCCCCCTTTGATGTGATAGCAAAGCTGTTTTGTGATGATGCTGCTGCTGGTCGGAGTGGGCGCGGTGCAAGCCCAGCAGTCGTGCATGCCCTGCTCGCTGCGCACACCCGGCTTGCTGTACGAATGCGTCGATAAGAACGGAAAGCTGCAGCCTGCTGGACCAACGGCAGCGCGGCAGACAAAACACTTCGACCAGTGCATGGCGCGCGGCGGCTCAGGTTACAAGTGTCTCGATGAAGCAGCGAAGGTGAAGTGAAGCAGCGGAGTGTCTGCCGAAGGGCTGATGTGTGCCGCCGGCTAGGGACGTGCCGGCTGGGCTGCTCGATAGAGCTACAATCGCCGCAACTCTGCGGCCGCGCGGACCGTTATCTCAGTTGACGGAGCTTCGGGCGGCCGCCCGAGCCATGGGTGCGCAGCTTGTGTAGATGATCTTGTTTGAGACACCGAACCGAAAATAAACGCGAGCCGGCTTGCCTTCGTAATTTTGATAGTCGATTTGAACGCCGTGGCCCGTCAGGCTCACGTCGTCCAGCGAAAATGAGAGTACTCGCTTCGTTTCGAGCTTAGGTGACCAGTAGGCAGCGATTGCTTCTCGCCCAGTCAGGCTGACGCCTTCGCAGGCGCATTCAAGCACCGCTCGCTCATCATACAGATCGAGCAGCGCGTTGACGTCTCCACGCCGGCAGGCGTCGAGCCAGTCTACAACTGTGGCAACGGGGTCAAAGTCATCCCTCGAAATAGGCATGGAGGTTCCATCATCAGCCGCGCCGCTCCCGGCGCGGGACTTAGATGGACTGTGATGAATGCTGCTTGAACGCACTCCCGCAGAACTACTGATTGAAGCCCGCCTGATCGAAGCTCAGGCGGGGCGATAGATCAGGCCGCAACGTGAAGCCCGATATTGGCGTCCTTTCTCGATGTCCGCCCGCCGACGATCCGCCGCAGCTCGGCCGCGACGCCGTCCAGCACCGCGCGCTTTTCCTTCATCCGCTTGGAGTGATTGTACACTTTGCCGGTGACCGTCGGCACGATCTGCTCGGCCTTCTTGCTCGCGGCGTGGTCGAGGCACTTCGCAATCCATGCGTCGTCGAAGCCGAGGTCGCCGGCCAGGGTCGCTGCCGTCCGGCGCAGGTCATGGGGCGTGAACGGCTTGAGACCGAGCAGCTCGCAGAGGCCAGCGGTTTTGGTTTTGTCCTTGTTCGTCTCGTGCTTGGTGCCGCGCAGGGCGTCGGCCATCGCTTTCCGGTGGATCGGCTGGCCCTTGTACATGGGACTCTCGAAGACAAACTGCTGACCATCCGAGGCGAGCGCCTCCTTGATGATCTCGACCGCCAGATCGGATAACGGCTGCTGGATCACCCGCCGCTTCTTGACCCGCTTGAGCGGCACTCGAAGCGCGGATGCTCGCCGTCGAGGTCAAACAGCTCATCCCGATGCGCGCCGAGCAGTTCCCGCGAGCGCAGCATGGTGACCAGTTCGAACTTGAGTGCGAGCCGGGTCCGGCGGTCGTAGGGAAGGTCGTTGCGGTCCAGTCCGTGCCAGAACGTCTTGATCTCGTCTTCGGAGAGGACCCGGGTGCGGGGATGTTCGGGATCGAGTTTTGGCAGGTTGACGCAGGGGCTGGCGGTCACATAGTCGCGGCCTGCCTCCGCCGCCCAGGTGAACAGGCCCGAGGCCGCCTTGCGCATATGGCGCGCGTTGCTGACCGAGGGCTTGCCGAACTTGCCTGCGACGATGTCGTTCGAGAGTGTGGCGATGTCGTGCTTGGTGACCTCCATGGCCAGCTTCTTGCCGAGGCGTGGACGGATGAGGCGGTCGAGGTGGCTCGCGGTGTTTTGCCAGCTTTCGAGCCGGGGGCGCATCTCGCCATCGGGCTTCTTGACCAACGTCTTCATCCACGCGATGCGCTCGTCGATGATCTCGGCGACGGTCTTGCCGCGCTTCGCCTTCGCAGCTTTCTGGTCGCGGAAGGTCTCGGCAAGCGCCTCGCCACCCCTGGCCCTGAGGCCGTAGACCTTGCTACGGGTGTCCTCGACGGTGAAGGTCTCAGCATTGTAGACGCCAAGCCAGCCGGTGCGTTGCTTGCCGGTCTCCCGGTCGGTGAACTTGAACGAGAAGGTTGCCACCCCGGTCGTGGTGATGCTTACGTACAGACCAGGGCACTTACGGTCGTAGAGCTTGGTCCGTTTGGCAACGCGTTTCTCGCACATGCGGTCGGTCAGAATGACGCTGCTGTTGCGGCCCCGCTTGCCGGCGGGGGAGGGGGCAATGCTACTATCCATGTGGTTTCGGCTCCTAAGGCTTGAGACCAAAGGGCTCGGCATTGGGGCTTTCAGTTTGTCGTGCGGACGCTGAAAGGCTTAGGGCCGGGCCCTTATTTTGGTGAAGCCCGCTGAAACAGCCCGCATCAGGCTAGTTGAAAAAGCCTAATTTTAAAGGGTTTTGTTAGTTTCGGCGTGTTTCACCGAATGCCAAAGTATAGACGTGTGGTCCTGGCCGTCGTTGCTACGGTCAAGTGCTTTGCGAATGCGGCAGTCGCGTCAACCGGTGCGGTGCTGGTGACTTTTGCAAGCGTGAGGGAGGCCAGAAGGAACTCGGCTCCCGGGAGAGCACGGCATAAGCCGTCCAACCACTGCGCAGGGAAAATAAATAGGCGCATGGAGTTCTGTAGAGCGACGTGCAGTTCGCATCCCATTGATCCCGCGCGCAATATCCCCATAACGTGTCATACGCCTTCATGGGCCTCTACAGACACGATCGCGACACTTCGCGAGAACGGGGACACGAATTACATGGCACGCAAAGTCAGCTTCAGTGCGCTGGAAAGCCGCAGCGCGCGGCTGCGATTAAAGATTCGCCGCAGGCCTTACAGTGGCCCGTCGCTCGCGCGCGGAATCGCGCTGATGTACAGGCGCAACAAGACCAACGGCACATGGGTGCTTAAGGTCAGCGACGGCCATGGCGCTTACTGGACCAAGAGCTTTGCGTTGGCCGACGATTTCGAGGATGCCGACGCCAGGAACGTGTTGACGTTCCACGAGGCGCAGGATGCGGCGAAGAAGCTGGCGCGCAGCGATGACGGTAGCGCCAGCAACGCACCGATCACTGTTGACGGTGCGCTCAAGGACTACAAGCGCGATCTTGAGGCCCGCGCAGCCAATCCTTACAACGCAGAGCATCCGCGCCTGCATCTCACGCCGGCGCTGTTGTCGAAGCCGGTGGCGCTGCTCGCGGCGATCGAACTGAAGAAGTGGCGCGACGGCCTGCTTGGCACGATGGCGCCGGCCACGATCAATCGGCTCTGCCGCTGCGTTTGCGCTGCGCTGGAACTGGCGGCGCAGCATGACCAGCGCGTCAAGAACCGTGAGGCATGGGAAATTGGTCTTGCCAATCTGCCTAACGCGCAGGAGGCGAGAAACGTGATCCTGCCGGACAACAAGGTGCACGAATTCGTCGCCGCCGCTTACGGACTCGATCATCAATTCGGACTGCTGACCGACACACTGGCGAACACTGGCGCGCGCCCCAGTCAGGCGGTCCGGCTTCGCGTCGAGGATCTGCAGGATCATCCGGTGCGGCCGAAATTGATGATGCCGAAGTCTGCCAAGGGCGGCGGCAGAAATCGCAGTGCGAAAAAGGCCGAGCGCTACAGCGTGCCGATTACGGTCCAGTTGGCTGTACGGCTCAAGCTGGCGGCTAGAGGTCGTGCAGCCGATGCTCAGCTGCTGTTGCAAAGCAACGGCAGTCCCTGGAACAACAATCCGCGCGAGAACTATCATCGCCAAGTGGACAAGGCCGTTACCGCCATTGGGCTCGATCCCGCCGAGGTGACGATGTACTGCCTGCGCCACTCGAGCATCGTCCGCATGCTGCTGCGAAATGTGCCGATCAGGCTGGTGGCGTCGCTGCACAACACCAGCGTAGCGATGATCGAAAAGCATTACTCGAGGTACATCACCGAGCATTCCATCGACGACATCGCGCGCGTCGGGTTGTTGTCGGAACCTGCGCCAGCCGCTGACAACATGGTTGCATGATGCACTCGGAGTTGAGGTCGACATAAACTTCGAAACGTTCGTAACCAATGCCACGGGTCCTTGAAGTCCGCCGACAAGCGGATTTGCAGGGGCGCGGCAAACGAGGGCTATATCGGTCCAAGCCGAGCTCGGAGCTGAGCTAGACCCGGCGATGCAAATGAGCCACTTAGCTTCGCCGAGGCCCTATTTTCGCAGTTTTCTGGTATTTACAGGCGAGATTTTCTGTTTAGGTTTCTGGGTCACCAAATTGCCTGAGGTGACGCGATGTTCCTGACTAAGCCCCAAAACGAAGTGAAAGACGATGCGCCGACCGACGAGGAGATCGCGGCCGGGCTCTACAGCTACGCTGATCTGGAAGCGCGCGGCATCGTTCGTGATCGATCGGATTTGCGCCGCAAGCAACTGCGGTACGGTTTTCCGTGGCCGATCAAAACCGGGGAACGCCAAGCGCCGTTCCTGAAAACCCGCGTGCATGCTTGGGTTAAGCGCCGCGCGGCGCTGTCCGATAAGTCTTCCGCAAAATAGAGAGGCCGGCACCTTTGGCGAGGCGCCGGCCGGGAACACATGAATAGGGGCATCGAGAGCCCTACTATAGTTCCGATCTTCGCATTCGCCAAGCGGTGCCAGCCCTAATCGAGGTGCTGAGCATGCCGAAATCCCGCACCCAGTTCGCTGCCGACCGGCCGCGACCTCCAATGCCGCGCTTGGCGCTCAGCATCGCCGAGTTTTGCGCCGCCCACGGCATCAGTGCGGGATTCTTCTACAAGCTGAAAAAGAAGGGTGAAGGCCCGCGCGAGATGAAAGTCGGCGCGCGCACGCTGATCACGCTGGAATCCGCGGCCGAATGGCGTCGTGAGCGCGAAAGTGCCACGCAGGGTGACCTGCCATGGCGGTAACCGTGGACGAGTGCCTGCACGGGCTTCCGCATTCGGCCTGCCGACGCTGCAATGGAAACGATCCTCTCGCCCCGGGCGTTCCTTCGCAGCTCGTCATCCAAGTGAATACAGCCAACGACGAATCGATCGGTGTCGCCGAGCTCAAGGCCTCCAATGCGAATGTTGCGGCGGAGAAGGCGCGTGACGCATCGGAAGGATTGGGGAAGAGGGCAACCGAGACTATCACTGCTGCGAAGAACGCGCCGACAGTTTTGCCTTTCGGGCAAGGGGAAGCCGGTAAAGGCGGCGAAGGCGGTGCTTTTCGGATTACCAACGCTGAGTTCATTGCGGCGGTTATCGCGGAACTACCCCACGGTGCCTTTGCAGCCGTATGCTCGAAGCCTGGCAACCCGAATCTGGGCGGATGGGTGGCGCGCAGGGTCGATGGGGTGCCCTCGATCGTTGTGCCAGAGCACAACAACTACCTCGGCTGCTCAAGTTTCTATGCTGGTGAAGACGGGTCGTTCAAGGCCCGCAAAGCGCAGTTTGCCGCCTGCCATTTCCTGCTGCTCGATGACCTGGGCACCAAGGTGCCGCTGGATCGGCTGGGTGATTTTGAATTGTCCTGGCTGATCGAGACCAGCCCTGAAAATTATCAGGGCGGTATTATCCTCAACTCCGCGATCACCGATGGCGCGGTTGCCGTGCGTTTGCTCAATTCGGTGATCGACGCGGGTCTGTGCGACGCAGGGGCTAGGGGGCCGTTGAGCCGCTGGGCACGGTTGCCGGTGGCCATCAACGGCAAACCGAAATACGCGGACGAGGCCGGCGTTCCGTTCCGGTGCCGCCTGATCGAATGGCGGCCTGGCAAGCGCTACTCGCCACAGGAGATTGTGGATCGGCTAGAATTGGAACTCGTCCCCACCGGACGGCCGAAGAAGAAGCCTGCAAAGGCTTCTGCGCCATTCACCAGGGTTCCGCTCCGCTCTGGCCACGACGCGGACGACGTCTTGACTCCGAAGGCGGAGGAGAACCCGGTCATTACGGCGCTCAAGGCGCGGGGGCTTTACAAGACCCCCTTGGGGTCCGGCAAGCACGACATGACGTGTCCGTGGGTCCATGAGCACACCGATGAATTGGACACGGCGGCGGGCTATTTTGAGCCAGACGAGTCCTTTCCCATTGGCGGTTTTTGCTGCCAGCATTCGCACCGTGACAATTTCCATATTCTGGCGCTGCTCGACTTCATCGGTGTGCCCGTCGCCGAAGCCCGGCATAAGCCGGTCATTCGTGTCGTGGCCGGTGACCTGCACCGCGTCGTGGACGCCGCCGAACAGGAACTGGCGAACCGCGAGCGGCACTACCAGGCAGGAAGCTTGATTGTCTCGGTCGCGACTAATCCTACCAGCGGTGATCCGTCGATTGTGCCGACCAGCGCACCGGCGCTGACGCGCGAGTTGTCAGTCGCGGCGACATGGGAGAAATATGACGGCAGAGCGAAGGACTGGGTGCGCTGCGATCCGCCGGCACGACACATGGGCATCCTGTTCGATGCACAGAACTATCGCTACTTGCCGCCCCTGGCGGGCGTGGCGCGGCAACCGTATTTCCGTGAATCGGACGGCGAACTCGTCAAGCAGCCTGGTTATGACAAAACCGCACAGCGGTTCGGCGTGTTCGATGCGCGGCATTTCGTAATCCCTGACGCGACACCTGATGCGGCTCGCGCGGCACTGACCCTGCTGGAAGAGTTGCTCACCGAATTCCACTTCCTGGCCGCCCACGATAAGGCTGCTGCTCTGGCAGCCATCTTCACCGCCGTGGTGCGCCCGACGTTGCCACATGCGCCTGCATTTCACGTCCGAGCGCCGATATTTGGAAGCGGTAAGACCTACCTTTGCGAACTGATCGGTGCCTTCTCCGGGCCGGGCGGCAACGCCAAGGTGAGCTATCCCAAGACCTCGGAGGAAGCGACCAAGGTCATTCTGTCCTTGTTGTTAACGAGCCCGGCCTGCGTCGAGTTCGACGACATGGACACCGACTGGATTCCGCACGGCATCATCAAGAGGATGCTCACGGCGGAGACGATTACGGATCGAATCCTCGGGGTGAGCAAGACGGCGACGGTCAGCACGCGCGCCCTGTTTCTCGGATCCGGAAATAACGTCGGTCCGGTCCGCGATCTGCTGCGACGCGTACTGACGATCCATCTCGACCCTCGCTGCCCGACACCAGCGACGATGACCTACAAAGGCGCTCCAGTCGATAAGGTGCGCCAGCGGCGCGGCGCTTACGTAGCCGCCGTGCTGACGATCATTCAGGCGTGGCGCAGGGCAGGTTCGCCTCGTGCTCCGGCTGATAGCATTGTCACTTACAGCGGCGCGTGGTCGGACTATTGTAGGTATCCGTTGATGTGGCTCGGATACCCCGATCCGGCGACGGCGCTATTCGAACAGATCCGTCACGATCCGGATGGTGATGCCCTCAGCGGCCTGATGCAAGAATGGCATGCCGTATTCGGTGAAAGTGCCACGACCGTGCGCAAGGCGGTTGAGGCGGCGAAGAGTTACCCCAATCTGCTCGATGCAATGCGCGAATTCCCGGTGGAGGAGCGCGGCGAGATCAACCGTTCGAAGCTGGGCTGGCTGTTGAAGAAGAATGCCGACCGGATCGTTGGGGGATTTAAGTTTCAACGGACCGAAGCGGACGGGCGCGCCGCCTGGCGTGTGGTGCCCGCTAGATCACCGCCTTTACCGCCTTTTCCGCCTTCCGCTCCATCGGCTGAAGAAACTGTCGCGGGGTGGAGTACGCGGCTATGAGCGCGGTCGAGGCTCTCAAGGCGGCCCGGGCCGCCGGTATAGAACTCGCACTCGATGGCGACGATCTCGCGTTGAGGGGAACCTCGGCACCGCCGACCGCCGTTCTCGATGCACTTTCCCGGCATAAGGCCGAGGTCGTGGCACTGCTCCGGCCCGGTGACGGATGGTCGGCTGAGGACTGGCAAGTTTACTTTAATGAACGGGCGGGCATTGCCGAGTTCGATGGCGGACTGCCGCGGGCGCCCGCCGAGGCTCGCGCCTTTGAATGCTGCGTTGTCGAATGGCTGAACCGCCATCCGGTCTGCTCTCCGCGTGGCCGCTGTCTCGAATGCGGTGCCAGCGAGGACACCTACGACGAGCTGCTGCCGTATGGCACCGAACCGACCGGTCACGCCTGGCTGCATTCGCGCTGCTGGGCAGCATGGCATGCGGATCGGAAGGCGACGGTAGCCGCCGCCTTATCGCTGACCCTAGGGGCTGGCTAATGGGCAAGCGATCCAACTTCGAGCGCCGCGAGGCTGATTTCTACCCGACGCCACTCGATGCGGTGGTGCCGCTGATCCCGTACCTTAGTAGCGTCAAGAGCTTTGCCGAGCCCTGTGCGGGCAATGGCGACCTTGTCCGGCATCTGGAATCTTTCGGGCTGGCTTGCGTCTACAGCGGCGACATCCGCAGCGGTCAGGATGCGCTTGCGCTCGACCATTACGGCGCAGCCGACGTGATCATCACGAACCCGCCTTGGTCTCGCAACCTGATGCACAGGCTGATCGCGCACTTCCAGAGCATCCGGCCGACTTGGCTGCTTCTGGATGCGGATTGGGCGCACACCAAACAGGCAGCACCCTTTTTGCCCTATGCCACGGACATAGTGGCAATCGGCCGGGTCAAATGGATTGAGGGCTCCAAGCACACCGGCAAGGAGAATTGCGCTTGGTATCGATTCTCAGTCGATCATGCCGGGGGACCGATCTTTCACCCGAAGGGGTCAACGCCGGAATTACGATTCCGGCTGTGTGAACACTGCCGGAATGCTTACGAGCCACAGCGATCCAGTTCGCGGTTCTGTTCCGAGAGGTGTAGGCAGCGCGCCCATCGCAACAGGCTTCGCGTGACATCTAGCGTGACAGCCGCTCGACCGGGTTCCTCCGCAGTGTGCCGCTACGTCCGGCATGCCGACGTTGCGAGGTTTGAGGCGGATGGCTGGGAGCGCCTGCCTCCGCTCGATCACACCCGGTCGGCGCTGATGCGACGGCGCGATCGGGATTGAAACCGCACCCGGCCGGCTGCCGGGCAACACCTAGGAGACAAAACCATGGACACTACCGATCTCGCTCGGCGACTGTATAACATGTGCGTCACCGCGAGCCCCCCTTGGTTTGCGGCGGATGATTGGTTGAAGTTCAAGCTTGAGCATCACATGGAGCCCTCGCAATGCGAAGCGGTGTTGGTGCTGACTATCCGGCGCCTGTGCAGCGCGGCGACCGATTTGCAATTGGAACATGACCAACTGGCCCGATCGCGTCGGCCAATGACGGCACGGGACATCCGTGATGCACTGCTGAAAGAGCGCGCTCGAACGGGGGCGACGCTGGACAATGTCATCTCCGACATCGTTGAATCGCAGTTTGGGGATGTCCCGTTCGATATTGTTCAGCGTGGCATCTGCCTCGCGAAGCGCGGCCTCGAGCGTCAGATGGAGTTTGAGGACGATCCGCCGTTCTGAACCTTTGGTTCATTGATCGGGGGGCATATTGCCCCCCGGTAACAACCCGAGCGGAGCATCGATTTTCGCATTCATTTCCTACCGACCGGCGGCCACCGTCGGGCAATCAACTGTGGGCGAAAACAAGCTTCAATGACCGGTACCGGAGTCCCAGCCTGATCAAATCCGGACCTATACCCCGGTATCTCCCCACCCCCCGCTGAACGATTCCGATCCGTTCACGGGAGGTGGGCCTCAATCTGCGAGGCGACTGCGCACGTTGATGACCGCGCGCGCCGTCCACTTGCCGCCACGAGCGGTGCGAACGCCGCGACGATTAAGTTCATGTGCGCTGGCGTTGGCGCTTAGCCCGGCGAGTTCGCCTTGCAACATCGGACGAATCAGTTTGGCGAACTGGTCCGCTTGTTCACGGACCGCAGCACCGGACTTGGCGGCGGCGGCGGCGGCGGCGGCGGGATCGTTGAAGGTCAGCGTTTCCGGGCGCGGATTGCCGAGTTTGACGCCTTGCGCCTTCTTGGCGGCCAGCGCGTCTTTTGTGCGTTGGCTGAGGGCCTCGCGCTCCTGTTCGGCGACCATTGCCATGATACCGACCATCATGCGGTTGGCTTCCGGCATGTCGAGCGCGACGAAATCGATCCCGGCATCGCGTAGGCTCAGCAGGAACACCGGATCACGCGACAGACGATCAAGCCGCGAAATGATCAGTTTAGCCTTGTAGCGACGGCAAGCATCCAGTGCCCGCTGCAATGCCGGCCGGTTCTTGTCGCTCTTGCCGGATTCGATCTCGACGACTTCATCGACCAGCTTCCAGCGGCCGCCGTTGAGCCATGTGGTGACCGCCGTGCGCTGCGCTTCGAGGCCTAGGCCAGATCGAGCCTGCTTACCGGTCGAAACTCTGAGGTAACTGACATACTTGCCGTCGTGTCTGACCATGTCCTGCCTGCATTTGCAAAACACCATATCGAACGTATTGGTGTTTTGCAAATAGCCGACACACGAGGAGGCGCACCTGCCGCGCCATGGGCGGCCGGAGATTCACAGAGGGGCAGCGTGGTTAGGGGCTACCCACTGGCCTGCTGAAATAACGCATGAGTGGTCGCCAGATAGCCTTCTGGAAGCAACGGAGCAAACGATGTCCAATGGTCAGGGGTAGCACAAGCCGACTATTCCGCCCGTGCTCAGGGCGGAATGCCCTGTGCTAATCACCTCGATTGCAACAAGGTGCAGGCTGATCGAAGGGCCTATTTTTTCAGAGCTTCATGTTCGATCAGCAGCGGCTCGGCTTCGCTGCCGGAATCGATGATCTGGCGGATGATGACCCGGATCGGCCCGCCATCCTCGTCAGTGTGCGGCTGGATCGGTCGACCCCAGCCGCGATCCAGCAGGATGCCTGCCGCCGCCACGCGCGCCGCCGGTGGCACGGTCTCTTGGCTGACGATCCCAGCCAACACCTTGACACATAGCGCGGTGTGGCCCCGTGCGAGCGACCGCAGATCAGTTGGGATTTTCTTTCGCGGCAATGGTGTGCGGGGTGAACCTCCCCCTCCTGTTGGCGGCGTCCGGCGCTGCGCGTCACGCGCATACCCTAGCACAAAAAGCGCCCGCCCGACGTAAGATACGCTATTACCGCGCTGGGTTGCTAAGTGCACGGGCGGCGAGGGTGGGCGTGGAAGGTCCCGCGCTCGAGACAGCGCTGGAGACTTACGGAGCGCCCGGCGGATCGCTCTTCATCCGAACGACTGTATGCCGAGCAAGAATAGTGTGCTTTGCGCTTGCTCAGTCAGCTGCCGCGTTGCGAGATGCAATTTTCTTGTTGTCGTTTGCTCGATGTGTTGGGCTCCATCCGCAGGGAAGCGAGGAGGTAGCCTTGACCTTCACGATCCACTCGTCAAAAGACGGAAACGTCCAACAGACGTTGAGAATTAATTCTCGTTCAGCAGTCGAGCGCGCGCTCGCGCTTCACGACGCGGGTTGGGACGTGTACATAACTGACGCGGCTGGTCGTCAATATCAGCCCGAGACCTTTGAAACTCTTGCTGCGCATGGTCCGGCCCTCACGATTGCAGATCAGATGATCCCGCGCGCCAATTTGGAAATGCGCATCTCGCGCCGCGAAGTTCCGTAAATCGACGATTGCACAACTGGACATCAACGGTTGGGCGTGGTGGCTTGCGGCCGACGCGCGTCGTCGTCGACAATCGCACGAACCCCGACAAAGGTCTCTCCCGCCAACCGCCTGTAGCTCCGGCCGGGTCAGTAATCGCCGACTGCCTTGGCTCGCTCCGGTAAGGCGGCTAGATATTGAGGCGATAAGCGCGTTGAGAACGTGGTGTACAACGGCGGTCCGTATAGTGCCGCATCTACGCAGATGGTGGCGGCGCGGCGTTCGACATCAACGTCAAATTCGAGAAAGTGTTCTTTGTCGGCGGCATGCCAGGGTTTTTCTAGCCGCCAGCGCCATTGCGCCAATAGCCCTTACCAAAATCTTCTTCATTGCTTTCCTCAAATCCGCTTCCGTTGACCCCGAAGGGGCTAGGCAGGAATGCCTGCGACTCCAACTGTATTGGTAGATGAGACAAGGCGGAGCGGCCGTAGCGTGGAAACCACACTCGCTAACCAAAACTCGGGCAAAGTCTTAATTTCGCTTAAGAGTTCCATGCGACCGTTTCGTGACACGCGCTGGTATCGACTGCCGGAAACTTAAAGTAACGAGCTGCACGCTGGAAAAGCGGACTTCGCGCAAGAGGGCCGTTCGTGAAAGCATCGTTGTCTTCATCGCGTTAGCGCTGCTTCCATAATTTCATGCACTTGCGCCCATGCCAGGATGGCGTGCCTGGTGCGAACTTTTACAGTTACGATAGATTTGCGTGCAGGGGAGTGAGCGGCCCCGCGCGAAGCCAGCCCCCGCCGGGGCCGCTTTCATTCCTTCTGATCGGGCGGGGTCGTTTCCGTCGTGCCCTTGAGCAGCTCAACTCCTACACAATCACCGGCCCATAGCTTTGTGCCTCGGACCGTTCCAACGAGTTTGCAGCCGGTCTGCTCTTTCGGCTTTGCCTGAACCGCCGGCCTGTTGCCTACCTTTGGGGACGCGCTCTGAGCGAGCGCTGTTGTCGAAAAGCAGATGGCGACGAGAATGAGCAACGACCTGAACGTCATTGTTTGCCTCTCCGACTACCGGAATTCCCGCAGAGCATTCGCGCCCTGCGGGATTGCCGGGCTCCTCAGTATTGATTGCTTGCTCAATCGGCCCGCCCGGTCCATCGCAAAGCTTGCACCGAGCAAATCGGAGCGCGAGTCCAAAGTATGCTCCTCCGAATGAAACAAAAGAGTTGTTGCGACGAAGACACTGTAACATTCGCGACGGGTAGCAAAGGTGCCAGTGAACAACCGGTGAAGCAAAGCCTGAAGCCGAAGACCCCCGACCGGGATGGGTCAAGTAGGCAGGGCATGTACTCAATGCGCAGATTGGAGTCCGCTTCCGGAGGATATTGTTGCAAAACTCTTTTTGGTGCGTCGAACAAAAATTCTTAGAACCACTAATTCGTTTTGCGGGCGCCGACGTGAGGGACCATATCAACTGATCCAAAATCGATCCCCGATCTCCATAATGGCACTGACAACCGCTGCAGCAGCGGAGAGGCCTTGAGATTAGCTTTCGCGATTTTTACGGTTGTTCGATTTTCGACTTTTGCAACAATGTCGATCGATAATTCGGATCAATCAGAAAGACCGTGTTGTTTCAATTGGTTATCGTATTTCTCAAGCGACGTTTCTCGACGGCGAGGCCGCCAGCGATATACGTTCCAGACAAACAGCGCGCACGGGCTTTACACAGGAAAGATCGCAGGGCTTCTGGCTGTGGTTGCAACCTCCCGATCTTCAGGCACTGATCCCTCTCAGGGACGCGATCTAACGCGTTTGGGACGCGCTCTGGTACGTCTGCGGGCCGTGCGCGTCTTCACATGTGCGACGGGACAGACGCCCACCAGGGCGTCCCCTGCGAGTCCGCGCATGCGATCGACCGGATTGCCCTCTTGGGCGCTGGCGGGGTTGTTCGGGCCGTCCTGTGACCTTGGTGTCTGACGAATCCGCTTTCTTCGGTTCACTTTTATACTTTCGCTGCGGAACGGAAACTCAGGCTGCAGCGTTAGTGCGCCAAACTTTGGGGCTGGCGTACCTTGTCCAAGAACCACTACCACGCGCGCGAAGCGGCAGCGGCGCTGCTCAAAATGGCAAAGGCCACCTCCGATCCGGCTGTTGCTGTCGGGCTTATTGAAGCCGCCTCCAAACTTAAAGACGAAGCTGGCGAGCTATCCCCGCCAGTGACCGTCCAACCGCCAGACGTGTACCCCGACGACGTGCAGCCAAAGGAAGATTGAGACAGTGATGACGACGGCGCGAACCTCCCGTGGTCCCATGGTGGGTGGCGGGACGCCCGTTATCGTCGCCTTGCCGCTCTTCGGCTGAACTGCTTCGCCATTAGGCCTCCATGAGGTGCATCATGACACGCGGTCAGTTCTTGCGGATCAATGCTTTGATCTGGGCAATCGCCGCTCTTGGTGTGGCGTCAATCGTATCTCTGATCTGGCGATGACGCTGGGCGCGCGATCTTGACCAATTAGCTCGCTGGTCGGTCTCGGTTGTGGTCGTTCAAAATGCCGATCCGCTCGGCCATCGAAACCAACTCGGGCAAGCTTTGAGCCTGCATCTTCTCCATCACCATGTGGCGATGGGCCTTGATGGTGCGCTCGGTCGCTCCCAGCGTGTGGCCGATCTGCTTGTTGAGTTTGCCGCGAATGACCAGTTCGAAAACCTGCCGCTCGCGCGGCGTCAGCGTCGCGAGGCGAGCGCGAATGCTGTCCAAGGCGCTCTGCTGATCGCGCCATGTTTGCTGATGTGCGAGCGCCTTCTCAATGGCGCGAAGCAGTTCATCGCCTTGTACCGGGTCGTTCGTGAAGAACTGGCGGCGGCGCCCGGCTCAAGCGGTGTTTCGAGCCGGGACGGTCTCGAAGAAGGCTCGGATGATGACACGCAAGAGCTCTGCGAGCCATCGCAGCAGCAGACCGAAGTTATAGCCGGCGGCGGCGAGAACAGCGTTGATGCGGTCGCCGAGGCGTCCCTTGAGATAATTTCTGTCCATGCGGTGCTCGGCCTTGACGTGGCCGATGACAGGCTCGACAGCCGCGCGACGCTTCATCTCGCGACGGATGGAAGCTGTGACGCGGCGGACCTGACCCGAGATCCAGACCCTGAACCGATGCGGGTGGTTGTGACCGCGATATCCTTTGTCGACGTGGATACGGCGAGTCTCCACCCCGGTGAGCTTCTCCATGTCGGCGATTACGGGACCGAGCGTGTGCCCATCGAAGGGATTGCCATGCAGGGCCTTGGCATGGAGCACGAACTGGCCGCCCTTCGGAGACGTCACAGGGGTGGCGATGCTGACCTTGCAGCCGAACTCGTAGGGCGCGCGGGCTTTACCTTTGCCGATGCACTCAACCTCCGGAGCATGTAACGCATAGACCTTCGGACCGCGCTGATGCTGATCCTGGCTGCGCACCTGCTGCGCTAAACCGAGCAACGGGCCGAAGCGAGCTTCCAGCACCGTATCGCCATCAATCTTGCGGCGGATGTCGCGGATGATCCGGCCAAGCCGTGTCCGCAGGAACTTGAGCTGCCGCCGGGCGCGTTTGAACTGGTGGGCGTGGGTATAGCGGCCGGTCATGATGGCGGCGCGCTTGGCCAGGCGCAGATAGCTCTGGCGTAGCGGCACACGGTTGCACTTGGCGAGCCCGACCAGCTTGGTGATTGCTCGATGCAGCAGCCGCGCGTCGGTCGGATGTGCAACCGCCTTGGGCTGCACTGTGGTATCGACGACCACCCGTTCCAGGTCCTTGGGACCGATGGCGCCGGTCTTGTGCGCCACTGAAAGACTTTCCTGGATCAGGGCGACGAGCTGTTCCTCGCCGAGCCGCTGCCGCCAGCGTGTCATCGACGATCGATCGAACGGCAGACGGTGGCAGAAGCTCAATTCGCCGCAGAAGTATTGGTAATAGGGGTTCTCGATCCAGCGAGCGCACAGCACCTCATCTGACAGGTTGTGCATGTGCTTCAAAATGAACAGGCCGGCGACTAGCCGCGTCGGCAAGCCCGGCTGGCCCGACCCTGCTTGGCACACTGAACTGAAGCGCTCATTCAGGATGTTCCAGTCGATCAGCGCTGCCAACCGCACCAGCGGATGACCCATGTCGATGATCTGATCAAGCGCCGGAAGCAACAGGTCTTTCTGGCGATCATCCCTCGGCTTGCTCATCGCATTCCCCAATGTCGACGACGCCGTCAGGGAATCACGAATCGCCCAAAAGCAAAATCCTAAAACGCAAGAAAGCGAGGTCCAACACCCCGCTTTCCTGCAAAATCGAATACTACATCAAGACAAATTCTGCTTATTTCTCAGATCAATCCGCATTCTTCACGGACGACTACCGGCTTGGTGAGGAAGTCGTGCGCACCCGCCTTCAGCGTCCGTACGATGGTCGGGGTGTCAGCATAGCCGGTGAGAAAAATGATCGGCAGCGATGACCCGAGTTCGCTCAGCCGCTTTTGCAGAGCCGGACCGTCCAAGCCGGACATCTGCACGTCGAGAATGATGCAGCCTGGCTCGTTATCGCTCGGTAGCCGGTCGAGCAACTGCTGGGCGGAAGCGTAGGTCGCCACGCTGTACCCGACCTGCTTCAAGCGACGCTCTATCGCCGTCCGGAATGACTGGTCGTCGTCAACGAGATGGATGAGCCCCGGCACAGATCGAGTTCTCCCCGGACGAATGGGTCTAGGTTTCGGGCATTAGACGACGAAAGACCGTCACCGATGCCCCGGTGACGGCTCCTTCTCGCTCACGCACGCAACACCGTGTCCCAGAAAGGACGGGACCGATGATGCTCGGACATGGTGAAGGGAGCGTTAACGACGGGCGCGATGCCACTTCCTCTCGTCGCGAGGGCTAGAGGTGGTGTTACTACCTGATCAACGTGGTGAGGATCGGATAGAATGCCGCCAGCAACCATGACGGCCCGCGTGATGAAGCAGAGCAAGCACCGAGAGTACCGCCGCAACGTGAAGGCCAGAGCCATCGCGCTGAAGGGTGGCCGGTGCGAGCAATGCGGCTTTGCCGACGAACAGGCGCTGCGCTTCCACCACACCAGACCTGTGCGGCGTGGTCGCAACGGGTTGCGCAGGCAGGCTCAGTCATCGACCAAGTCGCATCTCGCTGATGTTCGCGGTGTGGGCAAGGACGCCCGCCTGCTGTGCGCGAACTGCTCCTGCATCGACACGGCACGGGACTGGTCGTTGAGCGTCAGCATCAAGCGAAGCACGAAGCGCGCGTGACAGTCGATGCGGTGACGGTGAGGGACCTCTTGCGGGACGCCATCGGGGCTGGGGTCCTCTCAAGGCGTGAATTCGTGGGGGAACCGCAGAACGGAGCCCTACGATCGTATTCAACCCGGACGAAATCCAGATTGCGTTGCGGAGACGGCACGCCGCGAAACTGTCTGATAGCGGACGCTTATTCGAGCGGTGCTTCGCCCGCCGACTTCATGAGCAGCGCAATGTCGGCCTTCGAGATGGCGAAGCGGGCCGGATCGACCGGCGCTGCGAGCGGGGGCTCGATCAGCCGCCGCATTAGCCATTCGCGGAATTCCTGGCGCTCAAGGCGCAGCGCCGCCTTCAGGCCCGCCTGGAAGAACCGCTCGCGCTGCGCTGGGTTGAGCCGCGCCCATCTCTGCATCGTGGCCTCGAACAGATCACGCGCCATCTCGCGACCTTTTAATAACGAGAATTCGGCGAGTGAAACTCAAAAATCGAAAATTGCAAAGGCTGAAGGGGCGCGGTTCGCGCACCCCGGCGGAAGGGTCCTGTGCCCTAAGGGACACCCAAAAAGCATGGATGAGCAGGGCTGACGAGTTTAGAAGTCGCTTCTAAACCTTGAGTGATCCCGATGGGGACCATGTCCAACCTTGAGGTGCTGATGCTGCTGGCGGTGATGATCACCATCGCGGGCGCGGTGATGCTGACGTGGCGTTGACGACCGGCGGTGCTGCAAATCCGGTGGCAGGCGATCAGGCTGCGCAACCGAGCCACTGATCTTCATCGTCGTGATCGCCGTTGTGGTCGCGGTCGCGGTGATGCTTGCTGGCCCAATCGTTGACCGGCAGCGGAGCGGCGCGCCGCTCCATTGGAAGGTCTGGAGGCCCCGGCGACCGTGCAGATTTGTCACACCGGCTGGAAATGCGCGGTTGTTCCCTCGACCGTCATAATTAGAGCGATCCCGGAGACCTACGATTTTCGGTTCCGGGGACGCAGTAGGGGGATCGTGGAAGTGCCGAAATCAGAAGCAGAAGTGTCAGCCGATCAGCGGGACGAAGCTGACAGGATAGACGATCTTGCTCACGCGCTGGCGGATCACTTCGGTCGCAAGGTCGTGCTGGTGTGGCCAGACGACGAGGAGTAGTGGTTGAGCCCCGCCCAAACAGCCATCATGGTCTCGCCGCGCGGCGGCGTCCTCCCGGCTTTCATCGAACCGTGCCAGCCGTCGGATAGTGGGCGCGCTACGCCAACCCCGTCGCCGCCCTATGCAGCGGCTCCATCAACGAATTCGCCGAGAATGGCTTTGTCAGATAGGCGAGGCACCCGGATTGATACGCAGCCGCGCGAACGGCTGGGCTGTCGTTCCCGGTGATGTAGATGACTGGCACAGAAATGTTCGCTGCTTTGAGACGGTGCCTCACTTCGATACCCGAAACGCCGCCCACGTCGATGTCGAGAATGACACAGGTCACCCCGTCGAAATCGTTGTGATTTGAGAAGGCTTCCGCCGAAGGAAATAGCAAGGTTTCGTAGCCAGACTGCCGCAGCAGTCGCGTTACACTCCGCAGCATTCCGGCGTCGTCATCGACGACAAGAACAAGACCCCGCTCTGGCATGCAGGCCATCTATGAGAAATCCCTTCGCGGGTCAAATGCGATACGCCATCGTTAGCAACAGTCGGAAAACGATGGCTTTGATCCACGTCAACTAGGCGGCAATCGTTCGTTTTGGAACATCTCGCGCTGCCCATGGCGTAGGCGGGCACGTCATCCACCGCAATCTGTAGCGGCTTGCCTGTTCCGCGCGGCCAGTCCCGTCCGAGCGCACGCCGTCCACAAGCCTCCTGCTCGTTAGCAGCCGCAGCACGGGCTGATAACAACCCGTTTTTGCCTGTTCATCGTTTGGTCGAGCCGCTACGGTACTCGGACTGACTCGGGACCCTTGGGGCGGGACGGGAATGCTTTTAGTTGTGGAAGAGACGATCAGATTTTTTTCCGCGTTGGCTGTTAGCCGGAACTTCAAAATGGCGAACATGATCACGCGGGATGCGCTTCCGATCCTTGGCGACCATATTCAACTTCAACAAGTCATTCTGAACCTTGTTGTGAACGGGATGGACGCGATGAAGGACGCCTACCGAAAACCACATCATCAGCATCCGGACTTCGCGCCGTCGATAACATTGCCGAGCTATCTGTCTCGGATCGCAGCTCGGGCATTCCCAAGACAAATGAAAGCGGTGTTTGAGCCGTTTTTCATCAGCAAGACGGAGGGCATGGGCATGGGGTTGTCGATCGCCGCGCACTATTGTTTTGAAGCGCACAGCGGGCAGTATGAGCAGAAAAACGGGATCACGGCGGCGCGATGTTCCGGATCAGACTTCCTCTTGGCTGAACCTACCAAAACAGGACGACGGAGAGCGCAGCCACGCTGGGAACGAGGGTGGCGATCCCCGCCGCTTCGACGGTGAATACCCGTCTTGGGTTAAATGCCATGCGCCATTTTTGGTGGCAGTCGAGCGACAGCGTTAATCTGGATCATGTGCGGCGACCATCACACCCAGCAGCCGCTCCTTCAGCGGCTTCGGGCAACATTGAGCGCAGAATGCCGCTAGGGACAGTTTCGGGTCGTCTCAGCCCTCATGGTTGCACCGCTTAAGCCATCAGCGCGCTAGCAAGTCATTCCGGTCGCACATCTACGGACGGCTCGACGGGTATGGCGGACGGTCGTTCTTGCGACGCACACACCGTTAACTCGTGTCCTACCCGCGCCGCAGGCAGCAGCGACTTCCGTGATCATGCCGTTGGGCGGAGGAGTAATCGGCGCAGGTGTCATGGCTTGCGCCGATACTGCGACCGATAAGGCGAAGCCAGCAATAGCAATCAACCTAATCATTCTGCACCTCCCTTAACCGTCCCTAACCTCCCGACTTCTCACGGCAGGAGATGGGTCCGGCTCTCGTGTGAAAGCAACGCGAGTTTCCGGCGCTGGCCGTTGGAAGGCTTGAGATAGATCAAGGTCTGTCTCGGTTTAAAATGGCGCATATTACTGCGGTGATAGGTAAACTCAGGGTAGGCGTATGGGGCGCTATATTGACGAAATCCTACAGCCTGGCGAAAGGGTGCTGTATTCGACCAACGAACACTGGGTGTACTTTCTGCCTGCAATCGGGGCGTGGATCGCGGCGGTCGCATTTCTGGTGCTGTGGCGCCTGGCCGCCGCCGACGCGCTGATGTTGGTTTGGTTAGTATTGGCGGCGGTCGCTGGGCTTGCGGCATTGTACTGGACGGCGACGGCTTGGTTCCACCGCTGGACCACCGAGACCGACGTTACCAACATGCGGGTCGTCCACAAGACCGGTTTCATCAAGAGGCGGACCTTTGAGATGAGCCTCGACAAAGTTGAGAGCGTCGATGTCAATCAAAGCGTTCTTGGCCGCCTTTTGAACTATGGCGACCTCACCATTCAGGGCGTCGGCGAGGGTACGCAAACCATTTCCACCGTTAATTCGCCTCTCGCATTTCGCAGCGCCATCACGACAAGACCGGTTGGCACGTAAATCGCGGCATGGTTTGACACCCGCCCCCAACAAAAAGCATGCTTCCCGTCGGAATTGTTCCCTTCCGATATGATTGCTGCTGCCCACGCTGTATTATGTTTGTCTTCGCGCTGCTGAGTTACCGTCAGTCGACAATTCGTATATTGTGGGGTGCCTTTGGCAGCACCGATTGACTGACAGTAAGCATCATCCTGCATTGCGAGTTTCTCCGGCCCAGCAATGTTGTCGGCGCGAATGTGAATTGATCTGAAGCAATAGGCTTTGTCTGGTTCGAGGTGCTGATGCGATGGCGTCGATCCGTAAGGAAATTCTGATGCGCATTCCAGCTTTGGCGATCTGGGCAACGATCGCGGTTTTGACCGCCGCACCAACTCAGGCCCAAACATATGGCGGGAATGCACCGATCTGCCTACAACGTTGGTACTGGGGCGGAGGCGAAACTTTCTACTGCGGCTATAGCTCGATGGCGCAGTGCCACGCCAATGCATCGGGCCTCTCCGCCATGTGCGTTACCAATCCATATTTTGCGAACGCACAAGTGCCACGGGAACCAGCCTATCGACGGCCTCGTCGCGCCTACTAGATCGGACAGGGGCGCGACGACTCGGGTTGAGGCGGCCGACGCCCCCGGAGAGGCCCGCCCCTCGATCCGATCTCGCACGAGCCGCATACGCTGGCGCCGAAGCCAAAATCCGCCGGCTGGAGGCCTTCGGCGCTGTAGGTGCATCGATCTGCGACAACCAAACGACTGAACGGGTATAAAATCCGGACAATTCTTGATCTTCAGTGTGACCGCGGCCGTAAAGAGGCCAAACGGACCTGGCGTCCTTTGGCAGCCATCTCACTGTTGTCAGCGCGGGCTACACGACCGACATGAGCTACGATCCATCCACGATAGCCACATTGCGCCGCGCGTTGGACGAGGTGCTGCTTGACGTCCGTTTCCATCAGCGGAAGTCGCCTTCGGCACTTGAAATTGCCGAACATCTCCTGGCGGGTGCCGCGGACAGAAAACGGTACCTAGAGCGCCTGAAATGCTCGGCTTCAAGAAATTAATCGGCGATGCCGCGCGCTTGCCGAGCTAGACTGCATAGCGATCTCAAGACTCTTGCGGGCAGATTTTTGGGGATCGGTAAGGTCGATCGACGGCGACTTTCATTTGACGGCCTTAGTCCTCCTTCGGCGCCACGCGCCACGATCCTCAGCGCATCACCCGGCAGCGGACGTTGCTCGGAGAAGCTGTTAGCCGGGACAAGGCCGCGGTTCTCCGGCTTCAGCCAGGCTCGCCAGTGCGGTGACGGCATTGCGGATGTTGGTGACCGGTGGCCCGCCGAACTTTGGTGGCGGCGGCATGCCCCAGCGCATCATGGCCAGCTCGCGGCCCGTGTCGGTGTTGCGCACCACCGGGTGATCCGGAAACACGACCGGCATCGGCGCGAGGTTGCCGACATAGCGGTTGACGACGCGGAATAGGGCGATGATCGCGGCTTGGTTTGTGGTGATGCTGTAGATGGGGTGATTGCGGTTGCTGCTCGAAAGGCTCAGCCTGGAAGGGAAGCCGGCGAGCCGGTGGCAGCAGGAGCGGGAACATGAAGCACTATGTCGGTCTGGATGTTTCGCTAAAGGAGACGGCTATCTGTGTTGTGGACGAGAATGGCGTCGTCATTCGCGAGGGCAAGGCACTTTCGGAACCGGAGGCTATTGGTGCCTGGCTCAACGAAAGCGGATTGCCCATTGTCAAGATCGGGATTGAGATTGGTGGTCTCGCTCGTTGGCTGTACAGCGAACTGCGTGCTGCCGGCTTACACGCAGTCTGCATCGATCCCCGAAGACTGCGTGGCGTGACTAAGACGATGCCGATTAAGACCGATCGAAACGACGCTCGCGCCATTGCACAGGTAATGCGGGTCGGCTGGTACACCGTTGTTCATATCAAGGGTGACGTGAGCCAGGAGCTACGAATGCTTCTCAACAATCGCAAGACGCTTTTGATCAAGCAGATCGATATCGAGAACGAAATTCGCGGCGTCTTACGCGTCTTCGGCTTAAAGCTATCTGGTCGTATACCTCAAGCGACGTTTGAGCAGCAGACTAATGAACTCACAGATGGCCATCCACGACTCGCGGCGATGCTGCGCCCAATGCTTGTGGCTCGAGCCGCGCTGCGTGAACAGTACGGCGTCCTGCACAAGATGGTACTTGAAATAGTACGCCGCGAACCGACATGTCAGCGGCTCATGACGATACCGGGCGTAGGTGCACTGACGGCAATCACGTTTCTAACAACCATTGATGACCCGGATCGCTTTCAACGCTCCCGCGATGTTGGCGCGCATCTTGGCCTTACGCCACGCAAATACGCATCTGGGGAAACCGATCGGAATGGCGCTATTTCGAGGTGTGGCGATGTGATGCTCAGCACCATACTTTATCAGGCAGCGCTTGCACTTCTAACCCGCACCAAGCGTTGGTCCGCATTGAAAGCTTGGGGTGTAAGGGTGGCCAAGCGACGCGGCCTTCGCCGAGCGGTCGTAGCAGTCGCACGAAAATTAGCGATCGTGATGCATCGGATCTGGGCAGATGGAAGCGAGTTCCGATGGACCCGCGAGGAGGCGACCGCATGATCAATTAGCAATTCAGCGGATCCGCCGAAAAGGCGGGACGACGTCCTGCGAGGACGAGGTCGGGGTGACTGCGCTGCAACCTCTGGGCCTGCAGCACGCGCCTAATAGATAGCAGCTCCCGATCTTCGGACTACCATCGTGAGGCGGCTATGAACGTCGACCTCGTAGACAAGAGCGAGCCTCGCAGGCTGTCGGTAACGAGCTGAACCCTTGTGCCAGCAACCGCAATCAGACAAGAGGTTGCACATGCGCTTTGCGGGCTAACACTTGTTGAAGTCCGTTAGCTTCCGCATGTAGTAGCCCTGCCTCTCAACGGCGAGCTTAATGTCCTCGCTAACGCTCGCTACTTTTTTCTTCTTACGCCATCTACCTGACGCGTCAGGAATTGGCAGACCATTGCGCACAACCAACAGATCACGCTTAGTGTTCAGATACACATCGAGAATATCGCGGGGCGCAGAGATAGCAAGCAACTCCGCCCGGACACGATGGGCAGGCAAGCCGCCACAGATTGCGGTGGATAGCGTGACGGCCCAACAGGCACGAGCGTCTGCAGGTGCTCGCAGCTTGATCCAGATCAAGCCCTGTAGTGAATAGGCAAGCTGAATTGCCATCGGTGCGGCACGACTTCTTCAGACCACGCCGGGAGGGAATTTTTAAAGACTTGGATCCTTCGGGAATTGCTTGAATACTCGTGAACAGCCATGCCCCTGCAGTTCGAGCGTGCCGTCGAGAAGATGGAAATATGGAGCGCGAACAGCGACGGCTATTCTTTCGTGATCAGCTATGAAAGCCCTGCCGTCCCGGCTTTCACGGACGCGCCGGTTATCTGGCGTCGTGGCGTCCTGTTTATGAAGGCCGCAGCGCGATCAGGATCACCGGCTCGCCCTTTAAAACTTTCGACGAGGCCGAAGCTGCCTGCGATGCGATGCTAAAACTCCTGATGAGCGAAAATTGACGCGATAGCCAGCAAATTTGGGAAAGGCAACGGACTAGCATTCAGCGTGACCGCCGTCCTCTTCGTGAAAGCGTTTCGCTTCCTCCTGCGCGACCAGCCTTGCGAGCATCCGCCGGTGTTTGTCCGTGATGCTCGGATTGGCAAGCTGCCGCTTGGCGATGATCAAATTCGCATAGTGGATGAACTCTTCCATCGACCCCATGAGCGCCTCCCTGTCCCTGCGCGACGCCATTCGCGCGCCCATAAAAGGCGACCGAACCGAAGCTTGCAATTGTCCCTAAGGGCAATTTGCCGGTCAGGCGCGCTGTCCTAGAAAGCGTTTCGGTTTGGCTCGGCGAAGAATAGGTCGTCCGCTTTCATGGCGAGCCTACAATACGGGGGGAGGGGTTTCGCGATGTCCATGGTTGGTACGGTCAAGTTCTTCGATGGAGAGCGTGGCTATGGCTTCATCAATCCCGATGACGGCGGCCGTGATGTGTTCGTTCATATCACCGCAGTCGAGCGGGCCGGACTGAAGGACTTGACTGAAGGACAGCGCATTACATTCGAGGTCGAACCGGACAAGAAGGGCAAAGGCCCCAAGGCGGTCAACCTCGTGATCTCATCCTGAAATGCTGCCCGCGCCGGACATTGGATCTGTTGCCTGCGGCCATCGGCATAGCCCTTGCGGCGCACGTGCGCCGCAGCTCCTGCGCATGTATTGACTTGGTTCCAAAAAGTCGCCGCCACGTGGCTGTGATGTCCCGCCCGTTCGCTATTCGGTCGCCTGTCCGCGTCGGGACGATAAAAAAGCCGCCACCGGGACGAAGCGGTGACGGCTTCTTTCTCGCTCGTGACCGCGAACAAGCCTTTACCGCCCCGCCCCAACGCGATTGACGCCGCCATTTGCATTGCCACCGGCGTTATGACGGACCGCAGCGCGCGCCACCGGACGAGGCCTCAGCACGACGCCTGCCCGGGCAACGCAACCCACCGGATATTCAACGTACTGGCAGTACACGACCGCCTGGGCTGGCGCTGGATTGAGAGTGACACCTGCAAGCCCCAACAGGGCGCTAGCAGCAATCCCGGCAACAGTCGCTGACTTGATCGAAAGACGCTTCTCCGGATGCATGTTGGACCTCCCTCTTCGCGCTTGCGTCACTGAAAGGTGACGGGAGCCGCCTCAGGTGCGGCTGAACATAGCGTGAGCGCTAAAGGACCGCTAACGTTGACGTAGATCAACGAGGGGTCTGTGCACTGTTGCCCCTCCCGGTGTCCGTCCTATGGCCCGGCGCTGGCGGCGCACTGTACGGCCTTCTGCCGGGCCTTGGCGGTGCCGTGGGCCGCCTGTCGCCGTTGCGGTGACGTGCTGCCGCGCTCGACGGGTGATGAGGCGACGCCGCGCTAAGGGTTCTCCTCGCTGTGTTCTTCGAGCAGCTTCCGCGTAGCCTTGATGCGGGCGGAGACGTTCTGAAGCGTTGCGTCCGAACTGATACCTTGCGAATGCAGGAGCATCCACAGCGCTTCGGCAAGGATGACTTGATTTTCTAGAATGGCGCGTTGGATTTTATCCATCATCAGCCATGCTCCGTTGGTTGCCCTCCGCGATCGATCGCCTGTCCGCGCCCGGTTGGTTCGCTTTAAGTCAGTCGCTCTGACGATAGCGATTAGGCCGAAACGGAATGTCGTCGATGTACGGTCGCACAACCCGCTTGGTCTTGAGCATGTCGCGCCAGGCATAGGCATAAATCGCGATCAAGACAGAAACGAAGGACGTCCACAACAGGATGATCCACTTCATTTGCGTTCTCCTCTCGATGTAGGCGAGCAGATAGGATCCATGGGATCGGAACCCAGTTTGGAGGTGCTTGCGTTAGATCAACGCTTGGGCTGATTGTGGCGTGGCCCACGCGACGTGACGCGCGCGCCAACGCCGTGTTCTCGGCACCCATGCGCCGCCGCGTCGAGATGACGTTGGCGGGGAGCATCGAGAGAAGGCGGACCCTCCCCAGGTCGTTAGGGTCCTTCCGATAAGGGGTATTGGTGCCGGGACCGCGTGACCGCGCCCCTTCAGCATATTTGCGTTTTTCGTTTTTCGATGTTTGTTTGCCGCATCTGCTTTTCAAAGGCTCGCGAGATGCGGCGCACTGATCTGTTCGAAGCCACGATGCAGGGATGGGCGCGCCTCAACCCGCAGCAGCGCCAGCGGTTTTTCCAAGCGGGCCTGAAGGCGGCGCTGCGGCTTGAGCGGCAGGAATTCCGCGCTTGGCTCATGCGGCGGCTGATCGAACCCCCGCTCGCCGCGCCGGTCGATCCGGCCAGCTTCGCAATTTCGAAGACCGACATTGCGCTGCTCATGAAGTCGGCGCGCCCCAAAAAACCCTTCCGCAACGCAATCTGGATAACACCCGGGTTAGATACGATCGAGACGTGGGGTTCTGCGGTCCCCCCACAAACTCACCCGCCTCAGAGGACCCCAACGGCGAACCGGTCCAAATTTGGACTTGAGCGCGCACCCATCCACTCGCACCGACTGTCACGCGCGCTTCGCGGTCCGCTTGATGTTGACGCTCAACGTCCAGTCTCGCGCCGTGTCGATGCAGGAGCAGTTCGCGCACAGCAGGAGAACGCCCTTGCCCTCACCGCGAACAACAGCGAGATGCGACTTGGTCGATGACTGAGCCTGCTTGCGCAGTCCGTTGCGGCCACGTCGCACAGGTCTGATGTGACGGAAGCACAATGCCCGTTCATCTTCGAAGCCGCACTGCTCGCACCGGCCACCCTTCATCGCGATGGCCTTGGCCTACACCTTGCGGCGATACTCACGACGTTTGCTGATCTTCATCACGCGAGCCGTCATGTGCTGGCGTCCGTCTATCCCAGCCTCGCAGTGTGGTCAGGCTCGACCATGGGTCACCGGCCACAGGCGCGGATAGTCCGGTTCCCATGCAACTTCGGCCTGACTTCCGGCGCCGCGCTTGCCGCATTATGGCGATGATGACCACGGTCTCGATGTCGCTTGTACCTCAGGACAATGTCCCCCGAGACAATTGTCGTGGCTCGGTCATTGAGCCATGATCGGAGGTACCAGCGCGGTACTAAACTCTAGCCCCGACGGCCCCAGTCATTCTCCTCCGACTGGGGCCGTAGTGCTTTTTGACAAACTAGCGGCGCAAGCATGCTATATCGGATACGCCACCATCGTTCTCAGCGTGGCTGTGGTGGTCGTGGTCCTATTCACCCTTTGGTGAGCATCAGACAAGAGGAAGCCTGATCCTAAACGACGCGCCGCCGTGATCCCGATTTTTCGCCGATAACTGGCCATTGTGCGCTTCCACGATGGTGCGCGCGATGGACAACCCCATACCCATGCCTTCCGCCTTGCTGGTGTAGAACGGCTCGAAGATCTCTTTCAGTTTGTCTTCGGGAATGCCATGGCCGCGATCAGACACGGATAGATCGGCAAACTTTTCGACGCGCGAAGTCCGGATGTTGATGATGCGGTCTTCGATTGGCGTATCCTTCATCGCGTCGATCCCGTTCACGACAAGGTTCAAGATCACCTGTTGAATTTGAATGCGGTCGCCGAGAACCGGAAGCGCATCCGGCGTGATCGCGCTGACTAATTGGAATTTCCGGCCAACCGCCAGCGCTGAAAAAAAACTGATCGTCTCACGCACGACTTCGTTGAGGTCAAATTGCTTCTGCTCAAACGGTGCCTTTTTCAGAATGCTGCGCATTCTCCGGATGACTTCGGTGGCGCGGTTGTCGTCCCTTAGAATGTCATCAAGGATTTCGTTTACTTCGTCGATGTCCGGATTTGGAGACTTCAAGATCGCCTGCGCCGTCTCGGTATTGGTGAGAATAGAGCCGAGCGGCTGGTTGATTTCGTGGGCAATTGACGCGGTCAATTCGCCAGCCGTTGAGAAGCGGTTGACATGCGCCAGTTCCGTCATGCGCTGCCGCGACTGCACTTCGGCAAGTTGACGCCGACGATGTTCGCGCAGCAGACCGGCGATCAGCGCGGTTTGCGATAGAATAATCGTGGCTGTGAGTGCGACTTGCCACCAATACCGTTCCCAGACGGTTGGTTCTCGGAAATAGACGGTGCTGCCGGGCGGCAGATTGCTCTCGGCAATTCCCCACCGCTGCATTTGCCGCCAGTCGAACATAGGCGCGGCCAGTTGAACAAACGTCGGCTTGATGTCGGCAACATTTTCGCCGTCAAGGATGCGGAGCGCGACTTCCGCCGCCTGCTTGCTTTGTCTGGCGACGATCTGCATTGGCCCACCAACGATGCCCTCTCCAAAAAAGGCTTCGTCGTGAAAAAAGATGGGTGCGTTGGCTGTCCGGTAAAACCGGGCGAACGCACTGTTACCCTCATGCGCCACTCCCGCCGCATCGACATTCAACCCAATCCAGAAAATCGCACTGTGTGGCGGAAGGTTGGCCGCATCCTTGAGCATCTCTTCAAAGGAAAGTTCATTGTACCATCGAAATCGCACACGATCCGCGAACCGCGCAGTGGACTTGGCGACCTCGTTGCGCCACCAGGTTTCGCTCGGCGAAGCACCGACAACGATGGCGATGGTCGTTGTTTGAGGCAGGACGTGCAGGATATTTTCAAAGAAAACAGGATCGTCGTTCGTGATCGCCACGACAGTATCGTACTTGGTCAATTTATCGAAGTCCACGCGGCGTCGCTCTACCAGAGTGTACAGCATGGGCGTCGTTGGAAAGAGGTCTTTGCGGTGGGCCTGCACGAAATTGGCCGCAGGCGCGCCGATGGCGATGATCAGATCGGGCGACTGGTCAATATTAAGAGTGCGAAGATACTCGACGAATGGAGCGTCTGATTTGTCGCTGCTTCGCCGGGCATTCAATAGCGAGTGATCTTGAAACTCAATGGATGCCCGTCGGCTTAACTCGGCGCGAAGGGCTTCGGAATAATCAGTCCACGGCCTAAAGCGAAGACCGAATGAATGCAGCATCATTACCCGCTTGGGTTCTGGATCAGCCGCCTGACTTTGGCCCTGCATCGCCAGCAATAATGCGACGGCCAGCACAGCGATGAGGGTCCGCGCGCAAAAAGATCGCCAAGATAGAGCAGCAGTCCAGAAAAGCATTCCCGTCCTACTCCGAAGTCCGCAGTCCGAATACCGTAGCGGCTCGACCAAACGATTAATAGGCAAAACCGGCGCTGTGAGCCGTGCTGCGGCTGCTAGGGATCACAAGGCTCCTGTCCTTTGGACCGCGTGCGGGCCGCGCGGGCCAGGCAAGCCGCTACAGATTGCGTGGATGACGAGACGGGCACAACGGAGGCGGCGACGCGGCCAAGGTCTCACGGCAAGAAGCGGACATTCGGGCTGGCCTTCAGCAGGTCCCCCTTGGGCAAATGAGCGACATCCCAGTTTTACCCCCGAACATGAAAGAGGCCGCCAACTGAGGCGGCTGTCAGGCACAGCGTAATGGCCAAAAGCGACCGCGCGGCGTGCAAAGAGTTCCAAGCCGTCGGAATCGAAACTGATGGTCCATTTGGACGTTGGCACACCGAGGAAAAAGTACGTCTGTGGCGGGAACCATGAAAATGGAGCAAACGCATGTCGCAGGGAAACTGTGTTTACGTCGTTGATGACGACGTCACGCTATTGCAAAGCTTGGGGCGACTGCTGCGGTCCCTCGGCTATACCAGTTTATTGTTTCCCTCGGCGGAAACTTTCACCAAGCACGACGATTTTGACAAAGCCGCCTGCATCCTGCTGGACATCAATATCGGCGAGGTTTCCGGCATCGAGGTCGCTCACCGTCTCAAGGCGGCAAACGTCTCGGTGCCTATCATCTTCATGACGGGAAACGACCAACCCGTCCTTCGCGAGGCAGCGCATCGATCCGGCTGCCTCGCGTTTCTCACCAAGCCATTCTCCGCTACGGCACTGGCGCAGTACCTACAGCGCGTTCGCCAGCGTCCGGCAGAGGACACATGATCGCGTGAGCCGTGGCCGGTGCGATGGTGAGTGCCAACATACGCCGGATGGCCGTTGATCGTCCGGGGGGTCCCTCCGTGCGTTACTTACTAGATTGAGGACGTTGGCCTATGATCTTTGGCCGCCTCATGCTTTCCCGTCTAAGCTCGCTTTCAAAATGATCAGCCCAACCTTACTCAGGCGCGTGCGGATGGTTGTGGATGCAGCCGTCGTGACGGCCGTCTGTGGCTCGTCCTCGATCAGTTCGTTCGCGAGGAGTTTCCAGAGCACGCGCGGCGAGACGCCATTGCGCTCGCTCTTCCAAGCGCTGCCGTTCGGCCCATAAGTGCGAACACTTTCTGGTCATTGGTCGCGATCATCGCGCGACGAACCGCAGGCGTGAGCTTGAATCTCTTGTGCTCTGACTGCCCCATCAGGCAAGCAAGAAAGGAGATGCCAGTTAGTTTGTGTTGATTCAAATCAAACGACCGCTTGGGGTCAAGATCGGACGACCCGGCCTTGCGGCGGATGTCTGCTTTGCCCCGGTGAGCGACGTAATGGCATGACTGTCTAGGTGATGACACGCTGGCGCGGACTGTCGCGCCCCCGGCCGGATTTCCTCCACCAGTGCCGCCGGTCGTCAACGATCAGCATCTTTGCAATTCTCGATTTTTGAGTTTCATTTGCTGAATTCTCGTTTTTGAAAGGCCGCGAGATGCCGCGTGATCTGTTCGAGGCAACGATGCGGGGCTGGGCGCGGCTCAACCCATCCCAGCGCGAACGGTTTTTCCAAGCGGGCTTGCGGGCGGCGCTGCGCCTTGAGCGGCAGCAATTCCGCGAAATGGCTCATGCGGCGGCTCATCGAGCCCCGCTCGCCGCGCCGGTCGATCCGAACAGCTTCGCAATTTCGAAGTACGACATTGCGGTTCTCATGAGGTCAGCGCGCGAAACACCGGGCAAATCGTCTCCGAAACGCAACTCGGAAAACCAAAAATGCTAATGTCTTCAAATGCTGCCGTCGCGCGGTCCCCCCACATACACACGCCCCTCAGAGGACCCCAGTGCTGAATTGCGCGAATGCGGGACCCAAACGCAACGGAGGCCAGCCGCTGGGGTACACAGCCTGTAACTCCGGTCTGGGCAAGGTTGCCGGCAGCATCGCCGGGTCATTGTCATCACGTCAGGCGACGGGACGGCAGTCAGCGAGGCATCGGGTTGGCACAAACTGCATAGTCGCGTTCGGACTGACAGATCAGCCATGCCCCAAATGAGCGTTAAACGATACTTACACACTTTGAATTGCCCGGTACCCTCTTTGCAACGAAAGGGGACCGGTGCAGGGGCTTGTGCATATTGTTGACGACGATCCGTCCTTTCTGACGGCGATGGAGCGTCATTTGAAGCACGCCGGTTATGAGGTCGCGGTCTATGCGTCAGCACAGGCGTTGCTGGACCGACTGCCGAGCGACAGTGTTCCGAGCTGCATCCTCCTCGACGTACGGATACCTGGCATCGACGGTCCAGCACTGCAAAAGCGATTAAACGAACTCGGTTCGACGCTGCCGATCATATTCGTCAGCGGTCATGTCGATATTCCGCTCACGGTGCGCGCCCTAAAGGAGGGCGCGGAGGATTTCCTGACAAAGCCGGTAACGTCCGACGGCCTTCTTACTGCAATTGAACGGGCGTTCGCACGCCACCGAGGCTTCCGCGAGCAACAGTCCAGGCTGGATGTTGTTCGCGCCCTCATCGCCAAACTAACGCCGAGGGAGCGGCAAGTATTTGAACTCATCGTTGCCGGTAAGACCAATAAGCAGATCGGCAGCATCTTGGGTACGACCGAACGCACCATCAAGGCCCACCGCCAGCAGGTCATGGAGAAAATGCAGGTTCGGACCTTGGCTGAACTTGTGGCGGTTGCTGAACGAGTCGGTGTCATTGGCGATAAGCCTAATAGCGGACCTATGGCCTAGGCCAATTCTCAACCATTTTTCAAGTTATTGGCCTATGGGACACTTGTGTCAGACTCCCGAATGCCTATTGGTTCTCGTCATCACTGGGTCGCCAGCGGCTACCATCGGTGACTGAGAGAGCCGGTGCGCTCCCGCTTGTCATCGGAGCGCAATCCAATGGGTAGAAGCGACCCTGTTTTGGTGGTCGATGACGATCCCGGAATGCTGCGAGCCCTCAATCGGCTGCTATGCCAGCATGGCTTCAAACCAATCCTCTTCTCGTCTGCCGAAGAGCTGGAGCAGCACGCCGACATCGCCAACGCACTCTGCATCATCTTGGACATCAACCTCAACGGGGGGTCGGGGATCGACCTCCGGCATCAACTCAAAGCCAACGGCGTTGCGGTCCCCGTCATTTTCATCACCGGCAATGAGATTCCTTCCGTTCGCGAGGCCGCACTGCGGTCCGGATGCGTCGCATTTCTAACTAAGCCGTTCTCAGCGCACGAGCTGATCGAGCCGCTCAAACAGGCTGCGGCAGGCCACTAACCCATTCACTGAGCGCGCCTGGGCTTGCTCCCGTTCCCTTGATCTAGGTCAACGAGACTGAACTTTCGTCCTGAATTGTACAAAGGTGCAGCGCTGCGGTCAGCGCCAGGCCTTAGGAACATCGATGAAGACGCCCGTAAGCGAGCTGCGCCGTTTGCGCGGAGAACGCATTGACTGGCTGCTCTCGGTGCTCACGGGAGTGCTGGCATTACTGATTTTTGTCTTCGCCCCGCTACAAGCAATGGGCATTACCGCCTTTCACCTGTTTGCGGATGGCCTGTTGCTAGCGATCATCGTCAGCATGGTGATCATCTCCAACAATCCGACTGCTCTCGTTCTGATGTCGCTCGCGCTCGTTTTCAACGTCGCCGTATTCTTCCTGCGCATTTACTACCCAGTACCGTACCACCTTCACATTTTGGCCGGCGCATGGCTGGTCATCGCCTGCACGTTAGGTGTTGTCGTGCTTCAGGCCGTATTCAGGCGAGGTCTCGTTACATATCACCGAATTATCGGAGCGATCCTTCTGTACCTTTTAATTGCGGTGGCCTTTGCAACGCTGTTCCTGTTTGTAGGGCTGGCGGCTCCCGACGCAATCAAGGGAATAGCTTTCGAGGACGATCATTCGGTCGCCGCATCGCTTTTTTACATGAGCTTTGTCACACTTACATCAACCGGGTATGGAGACATCGTTCCGGTACATCCCTTGGCACGAAGTCTCTGCAACATCGAGAGCGTGATCGGTCAGCTTTATCCGGCGACCCTTCTGGCGAGGCTCGTTACCCTCGAGCTCAGCAGCACCGGCTCGGCGCGTAAGCCCACCCCTACCGCCTGAGCCGCAGGAGCTGCACCGACACGTGTGCGCTGCACTCGCGTCCTGTGAGGTTCCCCGCGTCGCTAGGCAAACACTCGGTTGATCTATGTCAACGCCGGCGCTCCTTTGGCGGACACGCTGCGTGCAGCCGCACCGGAGATGGCGTCCGTGCATCTGTTGCGCAGGCACGAAAAAGGAAGACCCGCACCATGCATTCCAAGAAGCGTCTTTCGATCAAGTCAGCGACTGTTAGCGGGATTGCTGCTAGCGCCCTCCTGGGCCTTGCCGGTCTCACGCTCAATCCAGCGCCCGCCAGTGCAGTGGTCTACTGTCAATACACTGAGTACCCAGCTGGTTGTGTTGCCCGGGCGGGCGTCGTACTCAGGCCTCGCCCGGTGGCGCGCGCTGCGGTCCGTCACAACGCTGGTGGCAATATGAATGGTGGAGTCAATCGCGTGGGGGCGAGGCGGTAAAGGTCTTGCCTGTGGACGCTTGGTCACCCAGGCCGGCGCTCTTGTTCCCATAGTCCCGACTCTGCACCAAACGACACGCGTATCGGCAGCCAGATCAGTGTTTGAGGCTATCCGCCAAGCTGGTTGCCGGCCCATTTGCGGAAATCGCGTGACTCAGAACGCACCTCGCGCCCCTTTGGCTTAGGTGCGGACATCAAGTTGCAGCAGAATTGCGGTCGAACAATTCAGCGGTTGCGCAGCAGCGTCGCCTTGTTGGCGGGTCGCGTCGCTGCATCAATGCGTTACCACGATAAAATCCGTATCTTTTCCCGTCTCGTGGCTAATTCCGTAGTCGGAAACAATCAACGAAGAGGCCGGCGTCAGGAGTTCAGAGATCTTCTCAACCGTATCCTGTGGCATTTCGATGCGGTTGAGCGCAGCGTTGGCTTTGTCGGGTAACGGTCCCGACACGGGTTGCTTCGCGGGCGCTTCTCGCCCTTTTGTGGCAGCCTCGGATCTACGGGGCAATTCCTCTGGAATCGACACGACGCTCCAGCGCATAGCCGTTCCCTCCTTCTGGAATTCCATTGCGGTAAACACGTGCGTTCCCAGCGGCTCCTCCGGATTTTCGATCTTGACCGGGACATCAAACAAGGGCGTGAAGCCCTGACGCACGAACAGCTTGCTCAACTTACGACTGACGAAGATGGAGATCGGGACAATCTTTTTAGGCGCGCTTGCGGCGGGAGCCGAGCCCGGCACCTGGAGATTGGCGGCTTCTGGAGTCTCGGCGTTTGACACCAGTGTTCCCTGCGTTGCCGCGGCTGCACCGATGCTCTTGGTTGCGACGGTGGCACTCTGGAGTTCGGACGAACCGGACGCGGCTTTCGGTTGAAATAGATGCGGATTGGTTATCTCGACCGGCTGGACATCACCATGCGCAATGATCACGCGCGTGCCGCGCTTCGTGAGGTGCCAGAGTCGAACGGCGAAATCGTTGTTCAAACGGATGCAGCCGTGTGACGCTGGATGCCCAGGCACGACACCGGCGTGCAACGCTATCCCTGACCAGGTGATGCGTTGCATGTAGGGCATGGGGGCGGCGCTATAAATATTTGAACGGTGCCATCGTTGTTTGCTGATGACGCTGAACACACCGAGGGGCGTCGGATGCCCCTCCATTCCCGTGGACACCGAAGAGCGTGCAATCAGCACCCCGTTGTCAAAAAGCGAGACCCGTTGGTCTGCTATCGAGATGATGATCTGGAGCGGGCCCTTCGGAAGGGGCTCCGGCCGAGCGCTCTTTGGCGTTTCAGAGTTTCTCTGCCGGTGGTGGTGCTTGTGCTTGTACGGAGCGTATTGGCTTCGCCAGAACGTGTGTTGGGGTCCAAACAGAAATTGAGCGTGTGCGATCCCCGGAGGGAGCATGGAAATGGCGAATACAGCAGTTGCTATCGTGCGCCGCATTGCTGGTAATTTCTTAACGAGCATCGCCCGGTCCCAATAGGCGCAATTCCTCTTTTCGAGACGATGCGCGAAGCCGACGCCTGATGCGTCATCCTGACAGCGCATCAAGCCTCTCCTCCAAATCTGGTCGCAGTGGGTCGAAAATGGGACCGTACTCACGATTACAGTGCGAGTTGCCGTTGAGGCGGGCACAATGGCTTGCGGTCGACGCGTTGCAATCGGGCAACATGCTTTGGAAATATCGACGAGCGGCCGTTTCCGCCATTGCGCAACGCACATTGATCCCAAGAATGAGGCTCTTCGCATGCTTGGCTTTTCTACACGGCTCCGGCGGAGCCTATGGAGGCGACAGCATCATGAACCCGCGGCGATTTACGATAGTGGCGCCGACCTTTTGCGGAACGGTCGTTCTCGCGGGGTGGATCACTGGCTGGTTGGCTGGCTTCGGTTCGGCCGGCACCGAGAACACCCGCGCAGTGCCAATCGAGGACCGCGCAGCATCTTTCGCCGCCAACGCCAGGCTCGCGGATGAACCGCAGGCAATCGCAATGGACAACGCCGTTGTCGCTAACACCGTTGTCGCTAACACCGTTGTCGCGAACGCCGAAGTGGCGACGGCCGATGAATCCGCGGCAGGGATGACCACCGACACGACGGCGGCATCAGATAAGCCGGACTCGATCGTCGTGGCCGCGTTGCCCGATCCGTCGCAGATGCCGTCGGCCGATTTACCGCCTGTGCAGGAATCGGTGGACTTGGGTCACCGTTATGTCGCCCAACCGGCGCCGACAATGTGCGATGCACCCGGCGGTGCCTCCAGCAAGGGGCCGCAGGATTTCCGGTATCTCATTTGTTATGTCTGGTCCGAACTGCCGCCTGCCGAGAAGCCGGCGGCGATCGTCTTGCGTTCGTTCAAGGACATCCCGGTCGGAACGCCGGTGGAAGAGATCAAGCGCGCGTCCGACGCTTTCGGTCTGGATTTCACTTTCATGAAGGCGGTGGCCAAGGTCGAGTCCGGTTTCGACCCCAAGCAACGCACCGGGTCGTATATCGGGCTGTTCCAGCTGAGCAAATACGAGTTCAGAAAGTTCGGCTCCGGAGACATTCTTAATCCCCGCGATAATGCCGTTGCGGCAGCCTACAAGGTCATCACCGAAGGCATTCTGTTCGAGTGGGTGACGCACAGGAAGTCGGACTTGAACGATCTTTACTTGATCCATCAGCAGGGCTGGGAAGGCGCCGCGGAGCACCTCAGTCAACCCAATCGCATCGCCTGGAAATCGATGTGCGCCACCAGCGAAGGTAGGGAGAAGGGCGAAAAATGGTGCAGGCGCGCGATCTGGGGCAATACGCTTCCAGCCGTCAAAGAGGCGTGGAAATCGGTAGAGAAGCTGACGTCGGAGGCGTTCGTCGGAATGTGGCGCGAGCGGGTTGCTCATTTCCAATCGAAATACATGGGCACCGCGACCGCCGCCGCCGAACGAGCGCACCAGTAAATTTCCGTTGAGTGGTTGGCAGGAGTTGCCGCACCCGCGGGCCGAGCGGGGCCTCACCGCCGCGGCGGCATGTGGTGCCGCTCATCGCTCAATGGTCGCGCTGACGCACTTTACGTCGTCAACGACGCTCGGATCGTTCCTACTGAGCGCGAACGAGGTGATCGATCCGGTGCCGATGTCTGCTTGTGGCTCCTTTTCAGACCTGCCGACTGCTTCTGAGGATGTCTGCTGTTAGCGGGGATGGGCGGAAGAACTTTGTTGATGTATCCGACCCGCAACGCGTCGGCAGTCGGCATCCCGAACGCCGCACAGATCCGAGGCTTGCCCGGTGCGAAATCGCGGGCGTTCGAGAAATGATCGAAGCTGCTTCGTCTAAATGATCCGGCCAAGGGAGCGGGCAACCCAAAGGGGAGGAAATATGCCGGAAAGCATGCTTGTTTTCGCCAAAGCCCCTACGAAGAATGCTCCTAAGTAACACGCTGGTGCAGGCTCGCTTGCGCCGTCCTCGCTCTGATAAGGCTGGGGTGAGATGATGCTAATGGGATCTATTTCGCGCCGTCGGGTGCGTTCGGGTTTCGACCTGCGCCAACGGCGCTCTCCACTTCGGCCGCGAGCACTTGAAGATGGTCAGCCAAGCGAGCGAAAAGCTCGCGCTTCTTGGGGTCCGTAGCAAGGTCCCGGATCAAAGCGCATTCCGCCGCATCCACTCGCAGCTTCTCTAATTGCGTTGTCATGTCCTTCATGGACCGGTCCTCGAATAGCCGGCCTACCAGTTGCAGTGGCGCGAGGAACATTGTAGCCAATTTCGTGAGAAGGCTATTGGTACTTGGGGCGCTATCGAACAGGATGCACTGCAAAAATCCAGGACGCGCCTTTAGAGGGGCAGTTGTGCCTGATCTTCGGACCAATCGATGATCTCGAAGAACATGCCTCGTCGCAGCATTTCGGTTTCTAGATTTGCCGCGTGCGCCTTCCAATCTGATGTTTCACGAACCTTGAAGCGAGGCTGTTCACCGGCAGCCTTCTGAGCGTCGTCCGACGCGAGAGCCCCCCGAATGCTCTCGTACATCATCGTGAGACTGTCGTTCGTGAAAGCTCGATAGTCCATCAGTGCAACCAACAAAACGGCCGTCGCCGGGTTGAGGTCAGCGACGGCTCTGTGTGAGTTCGTGATGATGATTATGCGCTAGTCGGGCCGATGATGGAGATTTGCGGTTATCGGGCCGTTTACTGAGACGCTGGGGTCTAGTCCGCCTGCCGCCGTCGCCGCCAATTAAGGCTTGTCTGGATGCACGTCAAGCCGGCACCCATTCGACTCCGACACCGTAATTTCTACGACCCGCCGCCTTCCACCTGTTCCCCATAGAGCCAAGTATGGACGCGCGACGATGGAATAAGTTGTTTGGGAGAATGCGGATTGATCGTGCCGGCAAATAGCGCCAAACCACCTAGCCTCGTTATAGCGAACGCCTTTGCTTCATGTTCTGTTGCAAACGTCTTTGTCCCGCGAGGGCTGCGGCTTTTTGGCAGGATGCCACGCTTCTGAGCTTCAAAGGTAACGTACCAAGTCGGCGTCATTTTACCCCCGGCTAGATCCCGAGTTCAAGCTTCGAGCCTTGTCGCACGCACATGCGCCGGACCATTCGCCGCCCATCGGCGGCCTAGTTGCAAACCACGTTGTCGCTCCTGCTCCGCGTCCCCGTCCTCGATCATCCAACGTTTAAGCGGCCCCGGCGAGGACTTGCGCCCGCCCCGGGGCCGAGCGCGCTGCCGCCGATCTTGGGGGCCTAGGGCTCTGTGAGAGATCTAAAAAGCGCGTTGTTAGACAATCACAGGCGGAGTGTTTGGCTATTGCACTTTGTGTCAATAGGAAGAGTTAATGCCTGATTTCACGGACGAAGACGCAGCCGAGTTTTGCTGGGTCCAATGAGCGCGTTACTCCTGTCAAACCGCTGGAACCGCTTATGGTTCGTCTAAGGCAGGTGAGGAGACGGCCCGTTCGGGCGATAGCCCATACGCTCGGCAATGGCGACAAGTTCCGCCAATGACTGGACCTGCATTTTTTCCATCACCTGATGGCGATGTGCCTTAATCGTACGCTCGGTACAGCCTATAGCGTACGCGATTTGCTTGTTGATCTTGCCCTGAACCACAAGCTCGAACACTTGCCGCTCACGCGGCGTTAGTGCCGTGACACGAGCGCGAGCCGCATCCAGCTCCTCCTTTTTGGCGCGCGTGACTTCGTAACGAGCGAACGCGCACTCAATTGCGCGAAGTAGGTCGTCGGAAGATGCGGGCTTGATCAGAAAATCTTCTGCGCCCGCCTTGATGGCCTGTACGGTGGTCTGGATGTCGGGAAAGCCCGTAAAGAATATAATCGGCAACGTCGAACCGAGTTCGTATAATTGCGCCTGGAGCTCAGGACCGCTCACTCCCGGTAGTCGCACATCGAGGAGAATGCAGCCGGGTCTACAGTCGTCCGGTAGTCGATCCAACGACTGCTCAGCCGACGCATAGGTCGCCACTTCGTACCCGGCGAGTTTGAGGCGACGTTCGACTGCTATTCGGAAGGCACTGTCGTCATCCACAACATGCACAAACCCCAACACGTGACTCCCCAAGACTTACGTCAGCCGTGACCTAGAAGAGCGCAGTGACGAGCAGCAGCTCTCGCCCAAGCTCCGCCGCGATGAACCAGCGACCGATCTCATTCCGAGCAGGATATCCCACTACATGGGGAGGTAGGTCTGACGGTTTCTAACAGGAGAGCTGCGATTCTAGCACCGTGATTGTACGGGTCATGTCGGGCGGCGCATGAAGGCACGCTTTGCCCGCATGAAGGGAGAGGAAAAATTCTCGAATGCGCTATGTTTTAGAACGCTGCTTTCGATGGGCGAATTTGGAAACGAGTGCAGCTAGACTTGTGCCACGATCTAGAGAGTAACCTCGTGACCGCCAACGATGGGGGTACAAGGCGCTCGGTTCCGCATCGAGCGTACGTGCTGAGCCTAGGCTCGTGACAGACGCGCAGCTCGCCTTCGCGAAAGCCGCCAACGAAATGATCGGATACGTCCGATGGCGGAAAGCGCGCGCCTCTTTGCCAAAGTTGGCTTGCATGAACTCCAACGTCTGAGTTCGCATGTCGGGCCAGTGTAGACACTAAGCGAGCTCATCTTCGCGCGGGTTGCCGGTCCGATGCGGAGAAGTTTGCCGACGGGCAGCGACCGCCGGTCCACCACCGCTTGAACGACTTAAGTCAAGCGGCTGTCCGGTCCTCTGAAAGGATCGTGGTGCACTTCATTTGAGAACGAGACGATCAATAGTTCGAGCTTCGATTGCTCTTCACTCAAGCGCCTTTCGACAAACTGGCGCTCGACCTCTGTCACGCTAGTCTGCAATAAGTGGCGATAGCGTTGAATATTGTTGCGGTGTGCACGCGCCAACTGGTCGTCAATCATCATCGCCTTCCTTGACGCTACTGTCTCATTTCCTTTTTGCTTCATGGGTGAGGTGCCCCGAGGCAACATTCCTAGTCGTCGCTGGAGCAGAATATTTTTCCTCCCAACGCCGAAATTCCCCTTGGCCGGGGCTTTAAATCCTGGCCCTCCAATTCTTGCGCACTTAGATGACAGAAACAAGAAACGTTCGAAGGAACGTTCCCCGAACTTTTTTGCGATCTGTGAACCATTTCACAATCGCATCTGGTGCCGGTTCAATGTCGGCTGTCGTCGGTCAACCGGTGTCGAGCCGCACTTGTCTTGACCGCTGCTTCTGACCCTAGATATTTTAAGATGCAGCAAGCGCTTGGGATGGTTAACCCGCAAAAAAGCCCCGGCGAACCGGGGCTTTGGCCTGCGCGACTGGTGTGATCAGTATCTCGCCGCGATCGGGGCACCGTATCCACCGAAGCGATAGTTCAGCCGAAGCGTGACCATATCCACATCTTGGCTGACGCCGCTCCCGGTCAGGGTGAACCCTCCGGGAGTAACCACGCCTGCGAAGCCGGAATTATCACGCCCCATCCAGAGGTGGTCGTATTCGATACCGAGCGACCAGTTGGGCGTGAAGCCGTATTCCCAGCCGACGCCCAGGGCGCCGCCCCAGCGCGTGTGGCCTGCCGAGGCCAAGCCGACACCGGTGATGTTGTTGAAGATATCGAAGCGATTGCGCGTCACGGCGGCGCCGCCCTTCACGTAGAATAGGGAGGCGTTCCACGCCCAACCGAGTTGCGCCGTCAACAACCCGATGCCGTCGATCTTGCCTGTGGTCGAGATCAATGGATCGATTAGACTGACGCGCGTGTTCTTGATGTTGGCCCAATCTCCCTGCGCTTCGAGGCCGAGCACAAACTGGTTGGTTTGCCAGCGGTACCCGATCTGTCCGCCCGCGAGGCCCCCGGAGCGATCGGCGCAACCACCTGCGACTGTTCCTGCGGGCGTCACGAAATCCACACAACCGTGGCTTTGCCCCCAACCGCCGTTAGCACCGATGTAGAAACCGGTCCAATCATAGATCGGCGCGACCACCGGGGGCGGGGCCTTGACGTAAGGTTTAGCAGCCAGATCAGCCGCTGACGCGGGTGCCGCCATGCTCACTGCCAGCAAGCCCACACCACTCAACAAGATCTTCTTCATTCTTTTCGCTCCATCCACGTTTCACCCGAACGAGCCGGCTGCGGGGTTCCGTCTTGGATTTGCGCACAGCGCGGGTCCGTTTCGGAGACGCCCCCTCGCGCTGGCGTGGGTAAAGGCTCGTGCCGTTGCCAGCGTCCATCGTCGGCGAGCGCATGCCTCAAGGTTGATTTAGATCAATAATCACACTCCGGAATATGGACCAGTTGCAAAAGGGCGGGAGACCGGGAGTTTGAGATATGGGTGAACGTTCGGAATCGATGGTCAGCCGTCGAGGCGCTCTTGCTCTTTGTGGATACGCAGCCGTGTTCGGGCTCGTGGCCTCGTCAGATGCTGGCGCTCAGACCTCAACCGCACCGACCACGCCCGCAGCGCCTTCCACTGAGACACCGCAGTCGGGTACGGAGCGGCGTCAGGAACGACGCACGGGGCGCACCGAACGGCGTCAGGATCGACGGACAGGGCGAACAGAACGGCGTCAGGCGCGACGGACGGGGCGCACGGAGCGGCGCGAAGAGCGGCATGACGGTGCTGCCGAAGAGAAAAAGTAGCCGCGCGTCCACCAGCACGTCCCAAGAAACCAATTAGGAGCAAGAACATGAAAAATTCAACGGTGCTCGGCGCGGCCCTCGGTGCAGCGATGTTGTGCTTGGCGCCCGTGTCGTTTCACTGGTCACCAGAAGGGACTGTCGTTATCTCCGTCGAGAAAGCTGACGCTCGTGTCGGTCGTCCGCTCACACCTGGCAGCGTTGCGGGGGTTAATAGGCGAGTGCATAGACGCGCGTATCGGCGCGGGTACTATGGAGCTGCTGTAGGTGCGGCTGCCGTCGGAGCAGCGGCCACGGGAGCGTACTATCACCGCCGGCAATGCGGTTACTATCCATACCCCCCGTGCTATTGAGAGCGACGTCGCCTCCAGCGTTGACCTACGTCAACATCACCTAGTCTCCTTACCGCTCACAAACGCTTGGCCGCCCGGTGCATCTCCATCGGTTCGCGGCGAAAGGGAGGATCACCATGCATCGGACAAAGAGTCTCTCGATCAAGTCGGCGACAGTTGCCGGGATTGCCGCCAGCTTCCTGTTGGGGTTGGCGGGTCTCACGCTCAATCCAACGCCAGCCAAGGCGGTCGTGTATTGCCAGTACGTTGAATATCCGGTCGGGTGCGTTGCGAGGGCTGGCGTCGTGCTCAGGCCTCGTCCCGTGGCGCGCGCTGCGGTCCGTCATAACGTCGGCGGCAACGCAAATGGCGGCGTCAATCGCGTGGGAGTGCGGCGGTAAGGCACTGTTGGTCAGTGCCGCATTGTCGAAAAATGCAACCGCCTCAATTGCGGCAAGGGACTCAGCTATTGATTCGCTCGGTAATCCAGCGTTCGTCGGCTTGTCCAGCAGTCCCTTAGAACTCACACCTGGATCGGCCAACGATGGGGGTGCAAGGGTGCTTGGTCCCCCATCCGGGCGCCCTTGTGCTGAGGCCTAAGCCCCGCGCCAGACGCGCAACACGCCCTCGCGAAAGCCGCCGACGAAATGATCAGACGTATCCGCTGGCAGAATTTGGCTGAGATCATCGAACGAGCCGCTCACCATAGTCGTAAGCTCATGCGCCGAAGCATGCTCCGCCCAGCGGCGTCCCAATTCCAATCCGCGTTGCCGCTCAGCCTCTGCGTCCATCGTCTTAGCTACCCCACGTGTTAACCGGCCCCGGCGAAGTTGCTGACCGCGCCGGGGCCTTCTACGTTCTCGCCAATCTAAGAAAGCTTGGGGGCTGGAAAGATGGGCAAGGCGTGCCCCAGACAAGCAGAACCTGGGTGTTTGGCTAGTGCCCTTTGTGCCAATGCGACCGCAGGTATTGAGGTAGTTGGGGGCAAGAAGCTAAATGGAAAAATGTCAGTCACGATGCGGAGGGCCGGCATCCGTCAGTTCTATTGGCTGCCTCCAAGCGCACGCCCCAGTCGTTCCAGTTCAAGCGTGACGCAGAATAGCGTGAACAACGATACGACGAGTTGCAGTCCCCGGCGGAACATGAGCCAAAGATCGGCGCCCTGATTGATCTCCGGCAAATGTCTGAAGAACACGACACCGAATAGCGAGCCGCCGAAAATAAAGGCGAGACGCCCCAGAAACAGAAACAGGTGACTCAGGATCGGATTCGAGCGCGGAGGTGGGAGCGGAACGCGTCGCAGGCGATACCAATAGGCGACCTGCATCGCAATGATAATGACGGGCCTAGCAAGGTTATCGGACCGTTCGAACGGCAACTGCTCACCGGGATGGATTATCAAGTGCCTAAATTCGGGCAGGCCGTCCAAGATTATGAAGAGTGCTCCTGTCAGTTGAACCACGAGAAGAACCAAATAAACGGCTCTGGATTTTAGGTTCGTCATCTCGAACACCCGTCAACTCCGCTACGGCCGGCCGCACTTAGCCTGCTTCGAGGGCACTCAGCTTCGTCCTGAACTGGACCTAATCTGGTGGATCGAGGTTTGCCAGCCGCTCTCGGTCGAGAAGTACGATTTCCCGGTGACTACCAGCGGTGAAATCAAGTACGCCCGCTCCATGCAGCCTGGATAGAACACGACACACCGTTTCGAGTGCTAAGCCGAGGTAGTCAGCTATATCGCGACGGTACATGGGGAGTGCCATTGAGTTAGTGGCGGTCAGGCGCTTGTCCATCTCCAGCAAGAACGCGGCAACTCTCTCCGATGACGATTTACGGCCAAGCAGCAGCATATGATTTTCCGCGTGCTCGAGGTTGCTGGTAGTCATACGGAGTAGGTTGCGCGAGACAGCTGGATCGGTTTCGGCGACCATTTCTAGAGTTTGCCGTCTGATCAGGCGAAGCGTCGTCTCGACCACCGCCTGGGTCGTAAATCGATGCGTCCCACTGTTCTCCAGCCCGAAAATATCTCCGGCCAAATGGAATGCGCCAATCTGGCGTCGACCGTCAGAGAGCAGTTTGTAACTGCGCGCCGCTCCCCTGATTACTTGATAGACGTATTCGGCAGGTTCCTTCTCACTGAAAATTGCTTTCCCCTTTTTGTAGATCAATACACTCGAACTGACGCCCGGATTTGATTCGCTCGTGATGCCAAGGTCAGTGAGCGAATTAGGGCAGAGGGACCGCCCCGTAGTATTACGCACAAACATGCGGGCTACTCTTTTATTGATTTTTAGCCAATCGAATACGTCTCGGTGCGCGGAACGATAAGCTCCACCCCAAGGTGGAGTGAAGCATAGTATTTGGCGACTGACGCGATGGTACTGTACCAAGGGACAGTGGAGCATTGTCACTGTTGCCGTCAGCGCGGTTGTGCTCGCTGGCGTCGTGTATCGGTCTGGTGACGGGCCGCCGCATCGTGGGGCACGGCAAAGCCCCATAGCTGCATCGCGGCTTCTCCTGATTGTGTCGGCTTCCTTGCAATGGTGATGATCGTCTCATCGCCATCGGTCACACGACAGTGACACTGATGCGCACAAGGGGACAACGTGCCTACAGCTGAACAATGCCGCGCTTATGCCGCCGAGTACAAACTACGTGCCGCTGATCCGAGGAATTCACCCCGCCGAGCGACCGTGCTGACGAACATCTCACGGAGCTGGGCAGCGCTTGGGAGCCAGCTTGAGAACCTTGCAGAGATCGCGAAGTCGGAAGGCAAGTGAGATCGCCTCCCGTCAAAGTGGGCTGGCCCGTGCGTCCTCATCCGCACTTGGCGGCTATCGCTTCGTGACCCGCTTGTTGAGTGCTTTGCGCATCGCCGTTTCGTCCGCGATGAATTTCGAGACCTGATGCTGCTCAGCCTGGGTCAGCCACCGGGTCAGCTTGTCGGCGATCATGGCCCTCTCGCTGAAGCTTGCGTCCCGAGCCGGGTGGGCCACCGTCCATGCGATTAATGCCAGCTGGCGTTTGGTCGGACGCTGGCGTGATCGCGAGCTTATATTTGTTGACCGTTCTGCGGTCATTGGTCTCCCGAGGGCGTAGACCCTTCTAGTCGCGCAGCTTTTTGCCGAATTCCTCTTACTGTTTCGGTCAAGCTGGCACGAACTGCAGCCCCCTTGGGGCGCGGCCCGTTACGATTACCCATGTGGCGGGAAGTGCTCCTTCGGATCGCAGTCATTGCTGTCGGCATGCTGCCGGTGGCGCTGCTCTCTTTCGCGCTTTTTAGAATGTGATTAACGACGTTCATTGATCTGGCTCAATGGCGCAGCTGCCTATCGAGCGGCCTCCTCATGCGAGGAAGGCGCGTCATGAAATCGCCGTCGGTACTGGATTTACCAATCACTGGTCTGGGCATCAGCCGCGTTTGGTCTCGCGTTGATCGCATCGTTGACGTTGTGAAGCCGAATTGCAACCTCCGGAATAAAGCGTAAGATTCAAGTGATTTGCGAACTCGTGGAGGGCATCGTGGCAGCGCCAGACCTCGTTTTCAAAGTCGCCATTATTGGGCTGAGCGTTCTTTCAGCATCTTTCGCGTATACGCTGGTGCTGGGTCTGTAACGGCGTCCCAGAGGCCGGCCTCGCAGAGGGCAATCTTTGTCCTTCAGAACGGTAACTTTGCGGGTTGCCAGGCCTCGATGTCACGTCCATCGCCGGTCAATGCAGCGCCAAGATAGTCGGCGGCGTTGAACTGGAGGACCCAGCCGTCAGCGCTGGCGTCGACATGCTGGCAGCAGCCATAGTCGCGGTGTAGTTCAGGACGTCGCGGGCGCCGGAGGCGCGCATCTCACCGAAGGTGATCTTTTGAAGGCAGGTTCGTCACGGTTCCCGCTCGCGCTTTTCTTCGACGTCATGAGCGCCATTGGTCGAGGAGCGATAAGGTAGTCGGGAGCTCTTATGCCGATCTGCGCGTTCGTGCGACCCGGCGTTGGATGCCGCGGCGACGCTTGTGCTCTTCTAGACGACGTTGCGGGGGCGGGGGCGGCGAGGCAAACTCGCTGGCCGGCAGATTCTCGATCAGCTCGCCGAGCGTAAGATCTTTAGATACGGTCGTAGGTGGCTGCTCAACCGCCGAGAGCAAGTCCCGGCCCGCGTCCGTGATACACCACTCGCCTGGCTCGCGCGCGATCAGCTTTTGGCCGAAGATATCGAGGTCTGGTGCCCGCGCAGCCAGAAGCTTCATGCGACCGGTCCACTCGGGTCCGCTGGTGTAGAAAAGAGCCAGGTGTTGCTTGACGACGTCAAGACTGGCCCGGCCATCGGGCTGGCCGGCGAGGATTTTGAGTATCGACATCTGAAAGCTCACGTCCGCCACCAGTACGCGACTACCAAACTATCGGACTAACGTAGCGTGTGCATCGGTCGTGTCTAGCGCCATCTTCTTTATGAACGGAGCGACCGAAACTCGGCGGGGTAAAGTAAAAGCGGGGCCTGATTGCTAGCCATTCTTAGATTTTCCGCAGAGGACTTGCCTCGGTTTTCCTTCTCTTTGTAGCTGACATTGGTCCCTTCGTTGAGGGTATTTCGCTCCGCAGTGAGGGCGTCCGCCAACAATCTGTCGAGCACCCGCCGGTCCTCGGCGTCGGCCTGGTGTGAGCCGCCGGTGATGCCGGCGCGCCTGGCCCGGCGCTGTGCGCCGACAGCCTCGATGAGGCGATCGCCTGGCTCAGAGGACACTGGCGAGGGCCTCGCGCAGCCGAGAAAAAACCCCGGCCTTGGGTTTGGGGCAGGCCGGGGCTTGGAGGTTGTTAAGGCCAGGCCTCGGGCTGAGGCTCGAACGCGCATCGACCATCGATGACCTTGCGGCGCCTTTCAATTGCCCTTATGGACAGGCTTTCCCGCGCCATGCAAATCGCGATCTTGATCCTCAATGAGGCAGATGCTCGGCGTTATCGGCGTCTGCACCGCCTGAGTGGTCCTACCGGCTTTTTCCTAAGCGGGACCGCCGCGTTGTCGAGAGATAAAGAAAAGCCCCGGACGACGCCGGGGCTTAAGTTCGCTGGAGGAAATCAGTAACGCGCTGCGATCGGGGCGCCATAACCGCCGAAGCGGTAATTGAAGCGCAGCGTGATCATGTCCACGTCCTGCGTGATCCGGTCGTTCACAAAGGCGGCAAGTCGCGGATCAGCGACCGTGAACGAATTATTCCGGTGCCCCATGAACAAATGGTCGTATTCGACGCCCACCGACCAATTCGGGGTGAAGCCATACTCGTATCCAACACCAATGACACCACCCCAGCGGGTAGCGCTTTGCGCGGCGAGCTCGGTGCCGAAGGCATTATCGATGACGCTTAAGCGGTTGTCTGTCACCGCCGCGCCGCCCTTCACGTAGAACAGTGACGCATTCCAGGCGTAGCCGATCTGGCCGGTGAAGAGGCCGATGGCACTGGTTTTGGTGCGAGTGGAGAGCGAAGCATCGATCAGGCTGACGCGCTGGTTGCTGAGATCCGCCCAATCGCCCTGGGCTTCCAGGCCAAACACCCACTGGCTGGCCTGCCAGCGATAACCGAGCTGGCCGCCGATGACGCCACCGGACCGATCGCGGCAGCCGGAAGCTACGGCTACGCCGGCCGCGTCAAGGAAATCCACGCAGTTGTGGTTCTGCGCCCAGCCACCATTGCCGCCGATGTAGAAGCCGGTCCAGTCGTAGATCGGTGCCACGATCGGAGGCGGTGCCTTGGTGTACGGACGCGCCGCCAAGTCAGCCGCCGACGCCGGAGCGGACAATCCAACGGCCATCATCCCGACCGCAGCAACCAGAAATTTTTTCATACAAGTAATCTCCTCAGAAAGCAGTTCGATAGGGCGATAAGCCCCGCCCGACGAATCAACAGTAGTTCGTTCGCCCCGTGGTTGCTGTAGCCGAGCTGCAACACTCGCTTCGGATCACATCTTCAAATTGTTTATATCCATTAATGACTTAGCGGAACCAAAAGCCCTCTGGCGTGCATAACCCTGATTGCCCGAGACGCGCAAAATCACTCAGTGCACTGGTGGGAGCGACCGCCGCCAGCCTTCACCGCCATCCACAGGGGTTCATAGGCATTCATATATATTTTCGCGGCCGAACCGTCACCGGATCGCGACACAAATGTAAACACAACAACCACATGGAATTGATTTAGCTACATTTTTTGCTCATTAATTCTTCCCTGCGCAGGGAAGGCCGAGTGATTGGCACCACCTGTATGCTGCTGTGCGGTTTCCTTGCGCTACCTTTCGCGCAGCGGACCGCGGGTGCGAGGTCAGCACCCGGCCTTCCCTGCGCCCTCTTGGCTTCGAGGGTGGAACGACGAAGCAAAGCTCGGGCGAAATGAGCCGCGAGAATGCGATGGTGTGTCTGCAACACGCGCTGTCATCGCCCGCGAAGGCGGGCGACCCAGCATTCCAGAGGCGGGTGTGGTTGAACGCTGCGCTTCGGCTATGCCGTGCCGATCACGAAGGGCAAGTACGACATCGTCCAGGAGTTCAGATGCGGCGGCACGTCGTTCTAACCACCGAGGAGCCGCCGGCAGGCGTCGACGAAGACCTGCGCGCCCGTGACGATGTCGGCGTCGGCGGTGTTCTCGGTCCAGTGGTGGCTGATGCCGCCGATCGACGGCACGAACAGCATGCCCGCGGGCATGACGGTCGCGAGCAGCTGCGCGTCGTGGCCGGCGCCGCTGGGCATGCGAATGGATCGTCCGCTGGCAAGGGCCTTGCTCGCGGCTTCGATGGCGTCCTGGAAGCCGGCGTTCATCATCGCGGGCGCGCCGGTGCGAATCTTCTCCACGGTGACGGTGCAAGGGCCCTTCGCGTTGGCCTCTTCCGACATGGTCCGCAGCAATTGCTCCAGCCGCGAGATCACAGCCGGATCGTCGTCGCGGATCTGGAACAGCAATTCGGCCTTGCCCGGAATGATGCTCGGCGCGCCGGGATCGAGCGTGATGCGGCCGGTGGTCCAGACCGTGCGCGGGCCACAGGCGCCTGGGAACCGCTCGTCGATCGCGACGCAGAACTTGGCCAGCGCGAGGCCGGCATCTTTCCGCGCCGCCATGCGGGTGGTGCCGGCATGGTTCTGCTCGCCGACGAAATTGATCTGGTATTGCCAGATGCCGACGATGGAGGTCACCACGCCGATCGCCAGCTTGCCGCTTTCGAGCGTGTCGCCCTGCTCGATATGCGCCTCCAGATATCCGACGTGCCGTCCCGGCTCGGCCGCGACGCGCGCGCGGCCCGAGAGCCCCATGTCGGCGAGCGCGCCGCGCATGGTGCGGCCGCTGGTGCGGTCGCGGGCGGCATCGATGTCGGCCTCGGTCACCTGTCCGACATAGGAGCGCGAGCCGAGGAAGTGCCCAAAATGTCCTTCCTCGTCGCACCAGGCGGCGATTTCGACCGCGCCCCTCACGGACGGATCGGCATTGAGCACGCGGGCCGCTTCGAGCGCATAGACGACGCCGAGCGGGCCATCGAGCCAACCGGCGTAGTTCTGGCTCTCCAGGTGCGAGCCCGCCAGCAGCTTCGGCCCCGGCTTCGCGCTGCTGCCGAACACATTGCCGATGCCGTCGATCGCGGCGGTGAGGCCGGCGTCGGGCAGCTTCTGCACCAGCCAGTCGAGCGACAGTTTGTGCGGCTCGGAGAAGGTCGGCTTGTGCACGCCGGTCTTGTAGGCGCCGATGGCACGGAGCGCATTGAGATCGGCGAGAACGCGTTGCCCATCGGCACGCGGCTTGGTGTCAGGCATGTTCGGCAACCTTCAGCGCCTCGGTGCGGATCTCCTCGACCAGCCGTTCCTTCAACTGGACGAATTCGGGCGTGGTCTTGATCTTGTAGGAGCGCGGATGCGGCAGGTCCACATTGATCTCTGCCTTGATACGGCCGGGGCGCGCGCTCATCACGATGACGCGGCTGCCGAGGAAGATGGCTTCCTCGATGTCGTGGGTGACGAACAGCACGGTCTTCTGGTCGCGCTCCCAGATGCCCAGCAGCATCTCCTGCATCAGGGCGCGGGTCTGGTTGTCGAGCGCGCCGAAGGGCTCGTCGAGCAGCAGGATCTTTGGATCGTTGGCGAGCGCGCGGGCGATCGCGGTGCGCTGCTGCATGCCGCCGGAGAGCTGCTTCGGCCAGTGGTTCTCGAAGCCGGACAGCCCGACCTGGCGGATAAAGGCATCGGCGATCTTGTTGCGCTCCGCCTCGGGCACGCCGCGCTCGCGCAGGCCGAAGGCGATGTTCTCGCGCACGCTCAGCCAGGGAAACAGCGTGTAGGACTGGAACACCATGCCGCGATCGGCGCCCGGGCCGGTCACCTCGCGCCCGTCGAGCGTGACGCGCCCGCTGGTCGGCCGGTCGAGACCGGCGACGATGCGAAGCAGCGTGGACTTGCCGCAGCCGGAGGGGCCGAGGATGGTGACGAAATCGTTGTTGCCGATGGTGAGGTCGGTCGGCTCCAGCGCCCTGGTCGGTGCGTTGCCGTGGCGCGCGGGGAAGGTTCGCGAGACCTGTTCGATCTTCAGCGTGGTCATGCGAGCCTCCACGGAAACAGCCAGGCGTTGAACGCCTTGAACATGAAGTCCGAGAGGAGACCGATCAGTCCGATCACGATGATGCCGAAGATGATCTGGCCGGTGTTGAGCAGCGCCTGGCTGTCGGTGATCATGTGGCCGATGCCCGATGACGAGCCAATCAGCTCGGCGACGATGACATAGGTCCAGGCCCAGCCCAGCACCAGCCGCAGAATCTCCGCGATCTCGGGTGCGGAGGAGGGCAGCAGCACCCGGCGGATGATGCCGCGGTCGCTGGCCCCGAGCGTATAGGCCGCCTCGACCAGATCGCGCCGCGTGGTGCCCACGGTTACGGCGATCATCAGGATGATCTGGAACACCGCGCCGATGAAGATGACGAGCAGCTTCTGCAATTCGCCGATGCCGGCCCACAGGATCAGCAGCGGGATAAAGGCCGAGGCAGGCAAATAGCGAGCAAAGGAGACGAACGGTTCGAGGAACGCTTCAACCGGCTTGTAGGCGCCCATCAGCACGCCGAGCGGAACCGCGATGATCGCCGCGAGCGCGAAGCCGCCGACGACGCGCCAGATCGTCATGCCGATGTCGAACAGGAAGCCCTGCTTGGCGAGCAGGTCATAGCCTTCCTGCATCATGGTCAGCGGGTTGGCGAGAAAGGTCTTCGACACATGGCCGCCGAGCGTCGCCCACGACCAGAGGGCAACGAACAGCACGAAGAACGCGAGGCCGTAAGCCACGCGCTGCTTCGATGTCACGGGATCCAGGGGACGCATCAACGATCTATCCGGGCGGTGAACGAGTTTTCCGGCCCCGCCGCGAGACGGGGCCGGCAGCTCCTGAACGGTTTACTTGATGTAGCTCGCGTCGAAGAGGTCCTCGACCTTCGGCGCGGCCTTGATGATGCCGATCTCGAGCAGGAGGTCGGCGGCCTCCTTGTTGAAGGTCAGGAAATCGCCGGCAAAGAACTTCTGGTTCGCGGCCTTGTCCTGCCAGCGCAGATATTTTGCCGAGTTGCCGAACGCGTCGCCGGTCTGCTTCACATCGGCACCCATGATCTCATAGGCCTTGGCCTGATCCTTGGCGATCATGTCGAGCGCCTCGAAATAGCTGTCGGCGAGCGCCTTGGCGGCCTTCGGGTTCTCGGTGAGGAACTTCGGCGTGCAGCCAAAGGTGTCCATGACCATCGGATAGTCGAGCGTGGTCGCGATGATCTTGCCCTTGTCGGGCGCGGCGCGAACCGTCGACAGATACGGCTCGTAGGTCATCGCGGCATCGTTCTGGCCGGAGACGAAGGCCTGCGCGGCCGCCGCGGGCTCGAGGTTCACGACGGTGACGTCCTTCACCGAGAGCCCGTTCTTCTTGAGCATCCAGGCCAGCGCGAAATAGGGCGAGGTGCCGGGCGCGGAAGCCGCGACGGTCTTGCCCTTGAGGTCCTTGATCGATGCGAGATCGTTGCGCACGGCCATGCCGTCGGCGCCGTAGCTCTTGTCGAGCTGGAAGATCTGCTTGGTCGCAACGCCATTGGCGTTCCACGAGATCCAGGTCTCGACGGTCGTGGCCGCGCACTGGACGTCGCCGGAGGCGATCGCGAGGTGGCGGTCCTTCTGCGGGATCTTCTTGATCGTCACGTCAAGACCGTTCTTCTTGAAGATGCCGGCCTCCTTCGCCAGCGTGAGCGGCGCGAAGCCGGTCCATCCGGAGATGCCCACGCCGACCTTGACGTCGTCGGCGAGCACGGGAGTGGAGGCCGCGAGGGCAATGATTGTCGCAAAAATTGTCGAACTACGCATGATTGTCGTCCTCTTGCCGATCGATGGATTGACGTCCCTGTTGATCATTCGGTCCTGATAGACCGTTGCCCGAAGCGTTGCACGATTTGTGCCGACATCGTTCTCTCAGCCTCCCTTGAATCGGGCGACAAGGCGGTGAGAGTCACCGGGATAGAGCAGGCGCACCGCGGTGATGGTGCGCGCGCTGCGCCAAGTATAGCGGTCGATCACGAGGCAAGGCGCGCCGACGGCGATGTCGAGCGCCTCCGCCGTGCGATCGTCCGCAACGATGGCGCTGATCGTATGCTCGGCTTCCGTCCATGGGACATGATGAAGCAGCCACGAGCCGGGCGGTTCGCGCGAGAAATCCGCCGTCGCTGCATCCGGCACGGACGACAGATCGATCAGTCGGTCCTCGACGGCAAACGGCACCTTGTCGGCGCTGTGCCGGCAGGTGATCGCAACCACCTTTCCGGCCTTCTTGACGCCAAGACGCTCGCGGTCGGCGGCGGTCGCCGCGCGCAGCTTGCGCCCGATCAGCTCGTAGCCGTACCCGCGGCCAAGCGCGGTGATCTCGGCGCGAATGTCTGCGATCTTCAGCACCGCGGACAGATGCTGCGGCCGGCGTACGAAGGAGCCGGCGCGCCGCCGCCGTTCGATCAGGTCTGCCTGCGCGAGCTCCGACAGCGCCTTGTTCACCGTCATGCGCGAGCAGCCGTAACGTGCGACCAGTTCGTGCTCGAACGGGATGCGATGCCCGGGCGGCCATTCGCCGGTCAGGATGCGCCTCTCGATGTCGGCGCGGATGCGCTTGTAGAGCGTCGGCTGGTCGGCGGCATCGGTGGCCAGGCTCATGCGACGAGCCTCCGCACCGCTGCGTTGAAGCGCTCGCGCGCGGTCTGTCGCAGTCTGTGTCGTCCGCCTTCGACGACCTTGTGGCCGCCGGCCCAGACGCAATCGATCGCGCCGGTCCCTCCGGCAAAAATCCAACCGTCGATGGCGGCGTCGCGCAAACGTCCCGCGAGCGACGGATGCGCGGTGTCGAGCGTGACGATGTCGGCGCGTGCGCCGGGCCCGAGGCCAACCGTCGCCTGTGCCAGCGCGCGCGCACCGCCGGCGAGCGTGTGATCGAACAGCGTACGTCCCGTCGAGCGACCTGCGCCGCCGGAGAGCACGTTGCGCTCACGATGCTTGAGACGCTGGCCATATTCGAGCTGACGCAGCTCGTCGGCGGCGCCGACCAGCACGTTGGAGTCGGTGCCCACACCGAACGCGCCCCCAGCGTCGACGAATTCGCGCGCCGGAAAGATGCCGTCGCCGAGACTGGCCTCGGTGATGGGGCAGAGACCCGCCACAGCACCGGTCTTCGCGAACGCGGTGACTTCCGCATCAGTCGTATGGGTCGCGTGGATGAGGCACCAGCGTTGATCGAGCGGCGCGTGCTCCAGCAGCCATTGCACCGGCCGTCGTCCCGACCAGGCCAGGCAATCCTCGACTTCCTTCACCTGCTCGGCGGCATGGATGTGCACCGGCCCGCCATCCGCGAGCGGAATGATCGCCGCGAGCTCATCCGGCGTCACCGCTCGCAGGCTGTGCGGCGCGATGCCGATATTGGCGCCCGGCAATCTGCTGATCGACTTGCGCGACGCAGCCATCAGCGCGGCGAACTGATCGACCGAGCAGATGAAGCGGCGTTGTCCGGCATGCGGTGCTGCGCCGCCAAAGGAGCCATGCGCATAAAAACTCGGCAGCAGCGTCAGGGCAATGCCGGAAGCTTCGGCAGCCTGTGCAATGCGCGCAGCCATTTCCGCGAGGTCGGCATAAGGGGAGCCGTCGCGATCGTGGTGGAGGTAGTGGAATTCGCCGACGCGGGTAAAGCCCTGTTCGAGCATCTCGACATACAACAGCGTCGCAACGGCGGCGACATCGTCCGGCGTCATCGTCAGCGCGAAGCGATACATCGTGTCGCGCCAGGTCCAGAACGTATCGGTGCTATCGCCGCGCAGTTCGGCCAGCCCCGCCATGCCGCGCTGGAATGCGTGGCTGTGCAGGCTCGCCAACCCCGGAAGCGCAATTCCATGACGCTCGTCGCCGGCGGCCGGCGCCACGCCCGGCGTCACCTCGGCGATCGCGCCGGCGGTGATCACCATCTGCACGTCATTGGCCCAGCCCGAAGGCAGGAGCGCGGAGGCGAAATGCAGTCGGGTCATGATTACACGCCGGCTGGACAGAACCGCCCCACGATTATATGTCTAGACATATAAGTCAAGCATCCCACGAAGGGACCATTGCATGGCAGAGCGCTTCGACCGGATCTGGCACAACGCCCGGCTCGCCACGATGCGGGCCGACCGTTCCGATCTCGGCGAGATCGAGCATGGCGTGATCGCCACGCGCGGCGGCCATATCGTCTATGCGGGCGCGGCGGCGGATTTTCCTGGTGATGCGGACGCGATCAAGCGGATCGATTGCGAGGGGCGTTGGATCACGCCCGGCCTCGTCGATTGCCATACCCATCTCGTCTATGGCGGCAATCGCGCGCACGAATTCGAGCTGCGCCTGAAGGGCGCAAGCTACGAGGAAATCGCGCGCGCCGGCGGCGGCATTGTCTCGACAGTCGCCGCGACGCGCAAGGCGAGCGAGGCCGAGCTCGTTGCAAGCGCGCTGCCGCGGCTCGATGCGCTGATCGGCGAGGGCGTCACCACCATCGAGATCAAGTCCGGTTACGGCCTCGATACCGAGACCGAGATGCGGCAGCTCTCAGCGGCGCGCATCCTCGGCCGTCAGCGGCCGGTTGCGATCCGCACCTCCTTTCTCGGGGCGCATGCGCTGCCTGTGGAGGCCGGCGGTGACAAGGATCGCTACATCGATCTCGTGTGTCATGAGATGCTGCCGGCCGTCGCAAAGGCCGGTCTTGCCGATGCCGTCGATGCCTTCATGGAAGGTATCGCGTTCTCGGCCGAGCAGACCGCGCGGGTGTTCGAGACGGCGAGGGGGCTTGGGCTGCCGGTCAAGCTCCATGCCGACCAGCTGTCGAACCTCGGCGGCGCTGCGCTGGCCGCAGAATTCTCGGCGCTCTCCGTCGATCATCTCGAGCACACCGACGAGGCCGGCGCCGCCGCAATGGCGAAGGCCGGAACTGTCGCCGTGCTGCTGCCCGGCGCCTTCTATTTCATCCGCGAGACGCAGAAACCGCCGATCGAAGCGTTCCGCAGGCACGGCGTCCACATGGCGCTCGCGACCGACTGCAATCCCGGCAGCTCGCCGCTGACATCGCTGCTGCTCACGATGAACATGGGCGCGACGCTGTTCCGGATGACGGTGGCCGAATGCCTCGCTGGTGTCACCCGTGAAGGCGCGCGTGCGCTCGGCGTGCTCAATGAGACCGGCACGCTGGAAGCAGGGAAGTGGTGCGATCTCGCGATCTGGGACATCGAGCGGCCCGCCGAGCTCGTCTACCGCATCGGCTTCAATCCGCTGCATCGCCGGGTGTGGAGGGGACAGTGACGGAACAGGGCGCGGCGATCGTCGTCAATCCAGGAACGGTCAGCCTCGACGATCTCGCGCGCGTGCTCGCTGGCGCTCCTGTTGTACTCGATCCGTCATTCTGGCCGCGCGTCGAAGCGGCGGCGGAGATCGTCGCAAAGGCAGCACATGGCGCCGCGCCGGTCTACGGCATCAATACCGGTTTTGGAAAACTGGCCTCGAAGCGCATTCCGCCCGACCAGACCGCGATGCTCCAGCGCAATCTCATCGTCTCGCATTGCTGCGGCGTCGGCCCGGCCACGCCGGAGCCGATCGTCCGGTTGATGATGGCGCTGAAGATCGTCTCGCTCGGCCGCGGCGCCTCCGGCGTGCGTCGCGAGGTGATCGAGCAGTTGCGGGCCATGCTGGCGCAGGACGTCTATCCGCTGGTGCCGCAGCAAGGCTCGGTCGGCGCCTCCGGCGATCTTGCGCCGCTCGCGCATATGACGGCGGTGATGATCGGCGAGGGGCAGGCGATTGTCGATGGCAAGACTGTCTCCGGCCGTGAGGCACTCGCCGTCGCCGGACTTGCGCCGCTGACGCTGGGCCCCAAGGAGGGGCTCGCCCTGATCAACGGCACGCAGTTCTCGACCGCCTACGCTATCTCCGGCGTCCTGCGCGCGTTTCGCCTGGCTCGCGCCGCGCTCGTCACCGGCGCGCTGTCGGTCGATGCGGCAATGGCCTCGACGGCGCCGTTCCGCCCGGAAATTCAGGCGTTGCGCGGTCACGCAGGACAGGTCGCTGCCGCCGCGACGTTGACAGCGTTGCTCGACGGCAGCGATATCAGGTTGTCGCATCTCGAAGGTGACGAGCGCGTGCAGGATCCCTATTGCCTGCGGTGCCAGCCGCAGGTCGCGGGCGCTGCGCTCGACCTGATCACGCAGGCCGCGCGCACGCTGATCGTCGAAGCAAACGCCGTCACCGACAATCCGCTCGTCCTGGTCGAGACCGGCGAGATCGTCTCCGGCGGCAATTTCCACGCCGAGCCGGTCGCCTTTGCCGCCGATACGATCGCGCTGGCGCTGTCGGAAATCGGTGCGATCAGCGAGCGGCGGATCGCGACGCTGGTCGATCCCGCGCTCAATTTCGGTCTGCCGCCGTTTCTGACGCCCGACCCCGGCATCAATTCCGGCTTCATGATCGCCGAGGTCACGGCTGCCGCACTGTACGCCGAGAACAAGCAGCGTGCGGCTGCCTGCTCGATCGACTCGACACCGACCAGCGCCAACCAGGAAGACCATGTCTCGATGGCCGCGCACGCCGCGCGTCGCCTCTCGGATATGGCCGATAATCTCGCCGCCATCCTCGGCATCGAGCTGCTGGTCGCCGCACAAGGCATCACGCTGCGCGCGCCGCATGCGACCAGTGCTCCACTCGCAGCCGTCATCGCTGCGCTTCGCGAGCATGTGCCCGCACTCGCCGCCGACCGATACATGGCCGGCGATCTCGCCAGGGCGGCTGCGTTGATCGAAGCCGATGCGCTACCGGCCGTGGCGATCGCGGCGCTTCCAACCGATCCGTTCCCGAGACTTGACCAAAGAGGTGCTCCGCATGAACCGCCGACTGGACAATGACCGCACCATCCGCGCCCCCCGCGGCAGCGACATCAGCGCCAAGAGCTGGCTGACGGAAGCGCCCCTGCGCATGCTGATGAACAATCTCGATCCTGATGTCGCGGAGCGTCCGAGCGAGCTCGTCGTCTATGGCGGCATTGGCCGCGCCGCGCGCGACTGGGAGAGCTTTGACCGCATCACGGCGGCCTTGCGCAAGCTCGAGAATGACGAGACGCTGCTGGTTCAGTCCGGCAAGCCGGTCGGTGTCTTCCGCACCCATGCCGATGCCCCGCGCGTCCTGATCGCGAACTCCAACATTGTGCCGCATTGGGCGACGCTCGACCATTTCAACGAGCTCGATCGCAAGGGCCTGATGATGTACGGCCAGATGACGGCGGGCTCCTGGATCTATATCGGCAGCCAGGGCATCGTGCAGGGTACCTACGAGACCTTCGTCGAGGTCGGCCGGCGCCACTATAGCGGCAGCCTCGCGGGAAGATGGATTCTCACCGCCGGTCTCGGCGGAATGGGCGGCGCGCAGCCGCTGGCCGCGACCATGGCGGGCGCCTCGATGCTCGCGGTCGAATGCCAGCCGAGCCGCATCGAGATGCGATTGCGCACCGGCTATCTCGATCGGCAGGCCGCGACGCTCGACGAGGCGCTGGCGATCATGGAAGAGGCGGCGAGGACCAAGAAGGCAATATCGGTCGGTTTGCTCGGCAATGCCGCGGAGATTTTCCCTGAGCTGGTGCGCCGCGGCGTCAAACCCGACATCGTCACCGACCAGACCAGCGCGCATGATCCGATCAACGGCTACTTGCCGAAGGGCTGGACGCTCGCCGATTGGGAAACCAAGCGCGCCGCCGATCCGAAGGCGGTGGAGCGTGCGTCGAAGACGTCGATGGTCGAGCACGTCCAGGCCATGCTGGATTTCCATGCGCAGGGCATTCCGACGCTCGACTACGGCAACAACATCCGCCAGATGGCGCAGGACATGGGCCTGAAGAACGCCTTCGATTTTCCGGGCTTCGTTCCCGCCTATATCCGTCCCTTGTTCTGCCGAGGCGTCGGGCCGTTCCGCTGGGCTGCGCTGTCGGGCGATCCCGAGGACATCTTCAAGACCGACGCCAAGGTCAAGGAGCTGATGCCTGACGACAAGCATCTGCACAACTGGCTCGATATGGCCAGGGAGCGGATCAAGTTCCAGGGCCTGCCGGCGCGGATCTGCTGGGTCGGCCTCGGCGACCGAGATCGCCTGGGCCTTGCCTTCAACGAGATGGTGGCACGTGGCGAACTGAAGGCGCCGATCGTGATCGGCCGCGATCATCTCGACAGCGGCTCGGTGGCGAGTCCCAACCGCGAGACCGAGGCGATGAAGGACGGGTCGGACGCTGTGTCCGACTGGCCGCTGCTCAACGCACTGCTCAATTGCGCCAGCGGCGCGACCTGGGTCTCGCTGCACCATGGCGGCGGCGTCGGCATCGGCTACTCGCAGCATGCCGGCATGGTGATCGTCGCCGACGGCACGCCGGAAGCCGCGAAGCGCATTGAGCGCGTGCTGTGGAATGATCCCGCCAGCGGCGTCATGCGCCACGCAGACGCGGGCTATGAGACCGCGATTGATTGCGCCCGCGGCAAGGGGCTCGATCTACCGAGCCTGGCGAAGTAGCTACGCTTCAGTCGCGCGCCAAAAGCTTCGGCATCGTCATCTTCGCGCCGTCCATGAAGGTCTGGACGGCGTCGCGGACGATCGCGTCGAGATCGGGCGGGATCGGCGTCTCGTAGATGAACTTGCGGATGGCGAGATAGAAGATGCGGCCGTGTAGGCCCCAGAACAGCTCGGTCTCGCGTTCGCTAAGCGGATGGGATTTCGCGTCGGGCAGCTTCAGATCGTGGCGCAGCTCGGCCGCCGCGGGCTCGATGATCTCGCGGCGGACAATGTCGAGATAACGGCCGGTGATACCGAACGACTTCATGCCGGAGAAGACGAAGATCCGCACCCAATTGTACTCGAACACGCGTTCGACATAGTCGAGATAGAAGCGCGTCAGCCGCGCCTCGAGCGGTAAGGTTCGGTCGCGGATCATCGGCCCCCAGTCGGGCGACCAGCGGCTGAGATAGACCTCCTGGTAGACCCGCTCGATCAGCGCCTCCTTGCTCGGGAAGTGGCGATAGATCGCCGAATGCGTGATGCCCATGCGTTTTGCCAGTTCGCGGGTCTGGCCCTCGAAGCCATGCTCGGCGAAGAAGCGGATCGCCTCGTCCACGATCGCGCGCTCGCGGTCGGCCGCGCGCATGTTGCGGCGCTTTGGCGCGGACTTGCTGCCTGTGTCCGTCCGCTTCCGGACCGGTCGCTTCGCTAGTTTCTGCGCTTTTCGGGCCATTTCGACGCTGTTTAGCAATCTCCGGCTGCCTTCTTAGCCTAAAGGTGCATTTGTGACCAAATGGTCATTTCCTGTTGACCGCCTCCCGGCGGCGTGTCAGGATTTTGAGACCAGATGGTTACAAATCTGGCATCCCGGCTGATGAGCCGACGGATCTCTGAGGAAACGGCGGTGAAGGCGAGGGCTTTCAGCTATTTTCGTGCTGCGACGATCGACCAGGCGCTGGATGCTCATGCCCGCGCTGGCGATGACGCGCGCTTCATCGCCGGGGGGCAGAGCCTCGTACCGGCACTGTCGCTGCGGCTGCAAGCACCGCGCTTGCTGATCGACATCACCCATATTGACGAGCTGCGCGGCGTCGGGCGTGCAGGCGGTTACTTGCGTATCGGCGCGCTGACGCGGCACTGCGAGATGCTGAGCGAGCCGCTAATCGCCGAATTCGCGCCGCTGCTGCATGCTGCTGCGCCTTTTGTAGCCCATCCCGCGATCCGCAACCGCGGCACCATTGGCGGCAGCGTCGCGCTCGCCGATCCTGCCTCCGAATTCCCGGCGATGACCCTGGCGCTCGATGCCGAGATCGAAATCGCCGGCCCTTCCGGCAGCCGGCGTGTGAAAGCCGACGACTTCTTCGTCGAGCTGTTCGAGACCGCATTGCAGCCCGGTGAGCTGATCACCGCGATCTATGTTCCGCTGTTCAAAGCCGATCAGCGTTTTGCGTTCGACGAGCTGGCGCGCCGGCGCGGGGACTATGCTCTGGTCGGGTGCGGCATGCTTGCGACTTTCACAGCCGAACGCATCGACGACATCCGCATTTCCTTCTTCTCGGTCGGCAATACACCGACGCGGGTGAAGGGCGCTGAGGCAACCCTGATCGGCTCGAACCTGGATCCTGAGCGTATCGCCGCCGCACAAGCTGCGCTCGAAGGCGATCTCGCCCCGCCGGACAGCGACGAGGTGCCGCCGGCGATGCGGCTGCATCTTGCCCGCGTGCTGCTCGGCCGCCTGCTCGGACGTCTGGGTGAGGGCGCATGAGCGGTTTTGACGAAACCCTTTTGGACGACCCCGACGAGACCGTGCGGGTCCGCTTCGTCGTCAATGGCCGCAAGGTCGCCTGCGAGGTGGCGCCGCGCGAGACGCTGGTCGATTGCCTGCGCAACGCGCTCGAACTGACCGGCACGCATGCGGGCTGCGAGATGGGGGCCTGCGGCGCCTGCCTGGTGCAGCTCGACGGCCGCGCTGTGCACTCCTGCCTGATCTTTGCAGTGCAGGCCGATGGCGCCAAGATCAATACCATCGAAGGTCTTACCGAGAGCGGCGTGATCGCCGATCTCCAGGCCGAATTCCATCGCCGCAACGCGCTGCAATGTGGCTTCTGCACGCCGGGCATGCTGGTCAATGCGCACGAGTTGCTCTCGCAGATCGCTCTGCCCAGCCGCGACGAGATCCGCGACGCGCTGTCGGGCAATTATTGCCGCTGCACCGGCTATGAGGCGATCGTCGACGCCATCGACGCGGTGGCCAAAGCGCGCAATGAAAATGGAGGCGCGACATGAGCGCGCCACTGACCTCGCTCGACCGCCCTAATTCCTATATCGGCCGTTCCGTGCCGCGCCCGAACGCCAAGCGGCTGCTCGCCGGCCGCGGACGCTATGTCAGCGACCTTCGCTTGCCGCGTATGCTCCATGCCGCCTTCCTGCGCAGTCCGCATGCGCACGCGAAGATCGTCGCCATCAATACCGAGCAAGCGCGCGCACTCGAAGGCGTGCATCTCATTGCCACCGGCGAGGACCTCGCAAAGATCTGCACGCCCTGGACCGGCACGCTCGACCACTTCAAGGGCATGACGTCGGCTCCGCAATTGCCATTGCCGCTCGACCGCGTGGTCTGGGCCGGGCAGGCTGTGGTGGCCGTCGTGGCCGAGAGCCGGGCGCTTGCGGAAGATGCGCTGGAGCTGATCGAGATCGACTATGAGGACCTCCCTGTCGTGGTCGATATCGACAGTGCACGAGAGGTTGGTGGCCCGCTGATCAATCCGGGCAGTGTCAATAACACCTGTTTCCGGGCCCAGCTCGACAATGGCGCCGTTGACGACGCGTTTGCGCAGGCCGCGCATGTGGTGGAAGAGGAGTTCTCCTTCGGCCGCCACACTGCGGTGACGCTGGAGCCTCGCGCCATCGTCGCCGACTACGATCCCGCCGCCGGTGCGCTGACCGTGCATCACGCGACGCAAACGCCCTACCAGTTCCAGGATCTCTATTCGCGCCACTACGGTATCCCCGAGGCCCGCGTTCGCGTGATCGCGACCGACATCGGCGGCTCCTTCGGGATGAAGCTGCATGTCTATCACGAGGACATGGCGGTGGTCGGCCTGTCGATCCTGCTCGGCCGTCCCGTCAAATACGTCGCCGACCGCATCGAGTCCTTCGTCTCCGACATCCACGCCCGCGACCATCGCGTCCGCGCCCGCATGGCGCTCGATGCCAAGGGCGAGATTCTGGCGATGGACGTGCTGGACCTGACCGCGATCGGGGCGTTCTCGACCTATCCGCGCACCAGCGTGGTCGAGGGCAACCAGGTGATCCGCCTGATCGGCGCGCCCTATCGTTTCAAGAACTATCGCGCCACACTGGAGGTGATCTTCCAGAACAAGGTGCAGACCAGCCAGTACCGCGCCGTCGGCCATCCCATCGCCTGCGCCGTCACCGAGCGGCTGGTGGACATGGCGGCGGCCAAGGTCGGCCTCGATCCCTTCGTCATCCGCGCGCAGAACGTTATCGCTGACGATGCCTATCCGCAGACCTCGCCGACCGGCTATCGCTTCGAGGCGCTGTCGCATCAGGCCTGCCTGAAGCGCCTGCACGAGATGATGGGTTATGAGGCGTTGCGCGCCGAGCAGGCCGATTTGCGCAAGCGCGGCATCTATCGCGGCATCGGCATTGCGGCCTTCGTCGAGATCACCAATCCCAGCCCGGCCTTCTACGGCGTCGGCGGCGCGCGCATCTCGTCGCAGGACGGCGCGATCCTCAGCCTGACGCCGTCGGGCGAGGTCCGCTGCCTGATCTCGGTCACCGAGCAGGGGCAGGGTACCGAGGCGATCATCAGCCAGATCGTGGCCGATCAGCTCGGCCTTGCGCAGGAACACGTCAAGGTCATCACGGGAGATACCGAGGTGACGCCGCATGGCGGCGCGACCTGGGCCTGCCGTGGCGCCGGCATCGGCGGTGAGACCGCGCTGCAGGCCACGCGCGTGCTCAAGCGCAATATTCTGGAGATTGCCGCGCTCATTCTTCAGGAGCAGCCGTCGGCACTCGACATCATCGATGGCGAGGTCGTCGACGCCGTGACCCGGAACCAGCGGTTGCCGATCTCCGAGATCGCGCGGATCGCCTATTTCCGCTCCGACACCTTGCCGCCCGGCACACAGGCGCAGCTCACCGTCAGTCATCATTTCGCTCCGCAGGGCTATCCCTTCGCCTTCACCAACGGCATCCAGGGCTGTTCGCTGGAGGTCGATGTCGAGACCGGCTTCATCAAGGTGCTGAAGCACTTCATCGTCGAGGATTGCGGCCGCGTCATCAATCCGATGCTGGTGGACGAGCAGCTTCGCGGCGGCATCGTGCAGGGGCTCGGCGCGGCGCTGTTTGAGGAATGCCGCTACAGCGAGACAGGTCAGCTCATGAACGGCTCGCTCGCCGACTACCTCGTTCCGATGCCGATGGAAATGCCCGACATCGTCATCGGCCATGTCGAGACGCCGACCGCCGACACCGAACTCGGCGCCAAGGGGGTTGGCGAGGCCGGCACGGCGGCGGCATCCGCCTGCGTTCTCAACGCCGTCAACGACGCGCTCACGCCGTTCGGCGCGACGATCAATTCGATCCCGATCACGCCCATAAAAGTCCTGAAAGCCCTGAAACGCTTCTAAAAAAAGTCAGTTGGAGGAAATCATGCCCAAATCCGGTTCGACCTCGACAATATCCCGCCGCACTGCGCTCGCCGGCCTCTCCGCCGGCGCCGCCCTGCTCGCCATGCCGCGGCTCGGCCGCGCCGCGGACGAGACGATTCGCATTGGCTTCCCGACGCCGCTGACCGGACCGTTCGCCGCTGAGGCGCGCGATCAGGTCAAATGCGCCGAGCTCGCCGTCAAGCTCGTCAACGACAAGGGCGGCATCGGCGGCCGCAAGGTCGAGCTCTTGGTGCGTGACGACAAGCTCAATGCCGGCGAGGCCGCGACCCGGACGCTGGAGCTGATCGAGAAGGACAAGGTCCACGCCGTGGTGGGCGCGCTTTCCAGCGCGGTGCAGCTCGCCGTCAATGAAGTCACCCGTGCCCGCGGCGTGATCTACGTGTCGATCAGCCAGTCCGACACCATCAACGAGGCCAAGGATTTCAGTAAGTATACGTTCCACGAGGCGCTGAACCCGCACATGACGACCGCTGCGGTGGCGCGGCAGACGCTGAAGAAGGGCATGAAGGTCGCCCATCTCGTTGCGGACTACGCCTATGGTCACGAGATGCTGCGTGGCTTCAAGCGCGCGCAGACGGCGATCGGCGCCGATACCGTCGGCGAAATTCTTCATCCGTTCGGCGCGGCCGACTATTCCACCTTCATGCCGCGCCTGATGTCGATGCGGCCGGACGTGCTCTGCATTTCCAATTTCGGCCGCGACCAGGCTAACGCGATCAAGCAGGCGGTGGATTTCGGCGTCAAGCAGCAGATGAAGATCGTCGTGCCCGTCATCCTGCACAACCAGCGGCTCGCGGTCGGCCCTGACGTGTTCGAGGGCGTGGTCGGCGGTGCCAATTACTATTGGGGCCTGGAGCCGCAGAGCAAATCGGCGGCCGCTTTCAACGCGGCGTTCAAGGCCGCCAATGGCGGTGCGATCCCGACCGATTACGGCGCCTACGGCTATTCCGGCGTCGGATCGCTGCTGGCAGCCATGCAGGCCGCCGGCGGCACCGACACCGACAAGGTCGTCGATGCCCTCGAGAAGCTGCAATATGACTTGACCAAGGGCCCGCAGCATTACCGCAAATGCGACCACCAGTCGGTGCAGTCGGTGCTGGTGCTGGAGTCCAAGAAGAAGTCCGCGATGGCGAACGACAACGACCTGTTTGCGATTCTCGCCAACGACACCGGCTCCGATGATATGCTGCGCAGCTGCAGCGAGCTCGGCCACGCGACCTGAAGCCTCAACCGATGGACCTGTCGCTGATCATCATGCAGCTTCTTTCCGGGATCGCCCTTGGGGCGGTCCTGGTGATCACTGCGCTTGGACTGACCATCGTGTTCGGCATGCTCGGGGTGGTCAATTTCGCCCATGGCGCGCTGTTTATGATCGGAGCCTATGCGGGGCTGTATCTGGCGTCGCTCACCGGCAGTTTCTGGTGGGGATTGCTGCTCGCTCCCATCCTGATCGGCGCGTTCGGCATGCTGATCGAGTTCGTCCTGATCCGAAGACTTTATGGACGCTCGATCGACGATCCACTGCTGCTCACTTTCGGCCTCAGCTACATCCTGGTCGAGGGCGTGCGGATCGTGTTCGGCAGCGACGGCATTCCGTTTCCGACCCCGCCGCAGCTCGTCGGCGTGCTCGATCTCGGCATCGGCTTCTTCCCGCGCTATCGCCTGTTCGTCATCGCGCTGGTGGCGGTGGTGCTGCTGGTGCTCTGGCTGACGCTGGAGAAGACCCGCATCGGCCTCATTGTGCGCGCGGGCGCCCGCGATCCCACCATCATGCAGGTGCTCGGCGTCGATATCGGCCGGGTCTGGCTCGCGATTTTTGGCCTTGGCGTCGGACTTGCCGCGCTCGGTGGTGTGCTCGCGGGTCCCATGCGCAGCGTCAATCCGGAGATGGGCTCGCTGGTACTGGCGGAGGCCTTCGTCGTGACCGTGATCGGCGGGCTCGGCTCGATCGTCGGCGCAGTCGTCGCCGGCCTCATGGTTGGCATCTCCATCAGCCTGGTGGCGCTGTTCGCACCTGAAATGGCGACCATCGTGATGTTCGCGCTGATGGCGATTGTGCTGCTGATCCGCCCGCAAGGCCTGTTCGGCGTGAGAGGGAGGACCGCGTGAGGTCACCATCGAACGGCGAAGCGGTCGCCAAGCCCTCGTCCCGCGGGCTCGGCTGGATTCTCGAGCAGCGCGTCCTGCTCTCCATCGCGGTGCTGGCCGTGCTGCCATGGCTGCTGCCGTCGCAGGCGCTGGCCGTCAACGTCCTGATCTACGGCGTCGTGGTGATGGGCTACAATCTGCTGTTCGGCTACACCGGGCTGCTGTCGTTCGGGCAGGCGGCGTTCTTCGGCGCGGGCGCCTACTTCACGGGTATTGCGATCGGCCGCTACGGCGTGCCCTGGTTCGCCGCGGTGCCGATCGCTGTGCTTCTCAGCACCGGCCTTGCCGCCGCAATCGGCATCGTCTCGACGCGCACCCGCGGCATCTATTTTTCCATGGTGACGCTGGCGCTGGCCCAGCTCGTCTACTACGTCGCGCTGCAAGCCTCGTCCTTCACGGGCGGCGAGAACGGCCTGCGCGGCTTCACCGTCGACCGCATCAGCCTGTTCGGCTTCCCCGTCAATTTCCTCGACCCCGTCAACAAATATTACGTGCTGATGGCCTTCGCGGCGCTCGCGATGTGGTTCCAGTCGCGGATCCTGAACTCACCGTTCGGCGCCGTCATCGAGGCCATCCGCGAAAACGAGCAGCGGGCGCGGGCGTGCGGCTATGACGTCGAGCGGAGCAAGCTGATCGTGTTCATGCTGTCGGGTGCGATCTCCTCGCTTGGCGGCTGCATGCTGGCGCTGCACCTGTCGATCGTACCGCTCGACCTTTTGCACTACCAGACATCGGGCATGATCGTGATGATGGTGCTGCTCGGCGGCGCGCGCAGCTTCTTCGGGCCCTTCGTCGGGGCTGCGAGCTTCCTGATCCTGGAGGATGTCATCTCGCTTTGGACGCCGCATTGGCAGATTTTTGTCGGCGCGATCTTCGCGCTGTTCGTGCTGTTCCTGCCCAAGGGGATCTGGGGAACGCTGCTCGACACGCTCGGCATCGGAAAGGCGCGGCCATGAGCGGCGAACTGCTTCGCGTCGAGGGGGTCGGCAAGCGTTTTGGCGGCTTCGTCGCGCTCGAAGACATTACCGTGTCCTTTGCGGCGGGACAGCTCACCTCGATCATCGGGCCGAACGGCGCTGGCAAGAGCACCTTCTTCAACATCCTCTCCGGCGCGCTGGCCCCGACGTCGGGCACGCTGCACTTCAGGGGACGCGAACTGAACGGCCTGCCGCAGCACCGCTTCGTGCATCAGGGCATCTCGCGCTCCTACCAGATCACGAACATCTTTCCGGACTTGTCCGTGCACGAGAATGTGCGCGTAGCGGCCCAGGCGCTGACCGTGAGCTACGACATCTGGCGCAACCGCGCCCGGCTGACGGAGCTGAACGCGCGCGCCGACGCGGCGCTTGAGGCGGTCGGACTGCTCGGCAAGCGCGCCGACTTAGCAAAATTCCTCTCGCACGGCCAGCAGCGCGCGCTGGAGATCGCGATCGCGCTGGTCTCCGAGCCCGAGCTGCTCCTGCTCGACGAGCCCACCGCCGGCATGGGGCCGGAAGAGACCAAGGACATGGTCGCGCTGCTCGAACGGCTCGCGGAGAAGCGCACGGTGCTGCTGGTCGAGCACAAGATGAAGATGGTGCTCGGCCTGTCCAAGCGTGTCGTGGTGCTGCATCACGGCCGTCTGCTGGCGGACGGCGCGCCCGACGAGATCAGGAGCAACCCGGAAGTCCGGCGGGTTTACCTCGGACAGAGTGAAGGCTATGGCTGAGACCGCGCTGCTCGAAATCGATGACCTCCACGCCTGGTATGGCGCAAGCCATATCCTGCACGGCATCTCCCTGCACGTGAAGGAGGGCGAGGTGGTAGCTCTCGTCGGCCGCAACGGCGCCGGCAAGACCACGACGCTGCGGGCGATGATGGGTCTGATGCCGAAGGCGACCGGCCGCGTGCGCTTTGCGGGCAGGGAGCTGCTGCCGCTCCGCGCTCATCAGCGCTTCCATCTCGGTTTGGCCTATGTGCCGGAGGAGCGCCGCATCGTTCCCGGGCTCTCCGTGCGCGAAAATCTCCGCCTCGGCCTGGTCGCGGCCGGAAGCGAGATCGAGGAGCGCGCCGCGATCGACGAGATCGCCGAAACCTTTCCGCGCCTGAAGGAACGCCTCGATCAGGAGGGCGTCACGCTTTCGGGCGGCGAGCAGCAGATGCTCGCGATCGCCCGCGCGCTGATCGCAAAGCCCAAGATGATCCTGCTCGACGAGCCCTCGGAAGGCATCATGCCCGTCCTGGTCGAGGAGATGGGCGTGCTGTTCCGCCGCCTGCGCGACGAGGGCAAGACACTGCTGCTGGTCGAGCAGAACGTCGAATGGGCCCTGCGGCTGGCCGACCGCGCGGTGATCATCGACCAGGGCGAGGTCGTGCATCAAAGCAGCGCCGCGGCGCTGCTGGCGGACAAGGACATCCAGGAGCGTTATTGCGCGGTGTGACGGCCGCGGAGGGCCGCACGCCAGCAGGTCATCCGAGCAGCTTGCCGAGCTCGTTGAGCTTTGCGATCGCGGCCTTGCCGACCTCGGTGATGTTCTTTTCCGCGCGCGCGGCGAGCTCGCGATCGGCCTCGAAGCCTTTCCTGGCGGCATTGACGCTTTCGCGGATCTGGCCGCCCACATTGGGGTCGCCGATCGCTTTCTTCACCGCACCGTCGTCGAAGGCCTTGACGGTCTGCTCCTGATCCTCGAGCCGCGCGTTGCTGCCGGCCTCGGTCTCCTTGAGCGCGAGGCCGAGCGCCTCATCCAGGAGTTCGTGCAAGGCTGCGAGCGGACCCTCGGTGGCGGAGCTTGTGGTGCTGACCTTGAAGCCCGGCGTATCCGGCACGAACAGCACGGTGCCGCGCGCGAGCCTGTTCAGATCGGCATGCGGATTGGCCTCCTGCAAGGCTTTCAGCGCAGCCTCGCCGCGAACCTGGCTCAGATTGGCATGCAGCAGCTTCTCGCTGACAGCCTTGAGTTTCGTCTCGTCTCCAACGATGAAGGTGCGCATCGAAATCTCCGCGAATTAGCCGATCACGTTGAGTGGCGCCCACGGCGTGTTGGCAATGCCGCCGGGGATGATGATGGTGCTGGTTGTAATGTTGCCGATCACGGTCACTGCCCGCGCGCCGGTGAGGCGGATCGAGCTTTCGCCGCCGCGCACCCGGTTCGTGCTTATGATGGCGACCGCGCTCTCCAGCGAAACGGCGACGCTTTTGCTGCCGGATTCCACCCGGTTGTCGTTGAACAGGCATTCCTGGCCGGCCACGACCAGAACGGCGGGGGCTGGCCCGCGCGCGGACAGCATGTTGCCGATGATGCCGGCGCGCGCGCCCTCGGTGTCGTTGGCGGCAAGGCTTGCCCTGACGAACGCATAGTCGGCGCCAAGCGCGAGGATCCGCCCGTCGCCGAGCCGGATCGCGACCTTGTCGCCGGCCTGTCCGAACGGCACCTTCGGATTGACCTCCGCCGTGGTGAGCGCGAACCAGTTGCCGTCCGAATTGTCCACGCCCGGCGTGAGGTCGCGCTGCACGCTGTTGTGATTGACCTCGATCTGGGTCTGCGGCGCGCGCAGCATGATGCCGGCGCTGGTGCCGACAAACCCCTTGGCGGGCGCGACCTCGACGATCTCGTTGCCGCTCACGCGCGGGCGGTTGACGCCGAAGGTGACGACGCCGGCGCGCAGTGCCGACTTGACCGCCGTCAGGCCGATCGCGCGAACCAGATTGCCCGCAATCGTCGCGCTGTCGGCGCGGATCACCTCGATGCCGACCACGGTGCCGTTCTCGCTCTCGGTGACCGGCTCGATGTTGCGGATGTGGTTGTTCTCGATCGAGACGGCTGCGGCGTCGGTCGCGCCGCCGAGCATGATCCCGGCGCCGCAGGCGTCGATCGCGTTGAGCTTGATGATCAGGTCCTGTGCTCCGGCAATCACCTTGATTCCGGCCGTGCCGAAGCCGTGGATCTGGTTGGCGAGGATATGCGCGGTGGCGGTGCTGCGGCGGTCGAGCCCGGGGATCAGCCCGATGCCGACGTGATCGCCGGGCGACCAGTTGCGCAGCTGGTTGCGGTCGATCCACAGCCCCGCCGCGGCGCATGCGATACCGTTGGCCGTGACGTTGCAACTGTTGCCGTCGATCGCCAGCGAGGCGCCGGGAAGCGCAAGGCCCTGCGCGGCGATGGCGGTGTCGGTGCAGCCGATGATCTCGTTATGCGCGATTCGCGTGGCGAGCAGATGCAGCACCTCGTCGGCGAAGGCGATCGCGCCGCGCTGGCACAGCAGGACGTTCTCCTCGATGGTCACCGCGGCCGTCAGCAGGAAGCCGGCACCGTTCTCCACGCCCTTGAGCGCGCCGCCCGCAATCCCAACCGGCGCGAAGATTGCGTTCTCGGCGAGCTTTACAGCGCCAACCACGCCGCGCAGCACCACCGCCGGGAGCTGTGCATTCTCGGTGCCGAGTGCCGCGATGGCGAGACGGGTCAGGCCGAGGCCGATGCAGGTCGAGACGTCGATGGTGGGATCGCGTGCGAGCGAAAGGATCGCGAGGTCCTCGATTGCGATCGCAAAAGAGTCCTGGATGACGAAGGCGCCGGTCGGCGCCACCAGCAGCGTCGCCGGGCCCTTGCCGGTGATGCGGACCGATTTCGCCTGGTTGATCGCCACGGCCTCTTTGAGCACGTAGCGGCCTGGGCCGAGGCAGATGGTGCCGCCGGTCTCGCGCACCTTGTTGACGGCGTCCTGGATGGTGAAGCTGCCGCTCTCGTGCTGCTCGACGGTGACACAGGCCGTGCAGGCACAGTCGTGGCCTTCGCCTTTCGGCGGCCAAGGGTGGCGGCAGTCGGTGACGCTCTTGGCATCGACATCCCAGATGCCGAGCCGTGCATAATGGTGATGGATCCCGCGCGGCGGGGTGCGGTCGAGCAACTCGACGCTGGCATCCCCCGTGCGCGCGGCGAAGGCCCACCAGTCGCCGGCACGACAGCCCGCAGCCCCGGTCGAATCGAAGCTCACGGTGACGCCGTCCTCGAGCAGGACGGTCGTGCCCGCGGCCGGCACCTTGATCACGCCGGTCGATCCGGCGGCATCGAGATCGCCGATCTGCACCGGCGTGCCGCTGGCATCGGTCCGGAACACCTTTCCCTTCTGATCCCAGCGGCGCACTCGCAAATTGGTCTGCTTCGGCCAATCGCTGTTGGGGAATCCCGGCGGCAGCATCAGGGCCGGCAGTGCCGGCGTGAAGCTGATGCGGCGGGTCGCCTCGGTGACGGTGATGCGGCGCATCTCGCCGGCCTTCTGCGAGAACTCCCTGGGGTCGTCGATGATCTCGACCCAGTCGCCGGTGTTGAAACGCAGCACGTCGTCGCGCCCGAGGCTGTCGAGCTCGAGTTCGGTGGCTGAGATCATGCTGGCGACGCGCGAGCCGACGCTGGCATTTTCGCGCGACCATTTGAAGGTCGCAGTGCCGCCGGGCTGGCCGGGGTCGTGGATCTCGATCCGGTAGAGCTGGTTCTCGAGGCCGCGGAAGCCGCCGGTCGGCGGCAGCTCGCAGGGGTCGGTCACCGGAGCTGCATCAAACGTGCCTGTCGTGAGCACGCCGGTCGATGGCGCGATCACTGTGCTCCAACCCGGCATGTCCTCATCGGGCGTCGCGCAGCTCGTGTTGGCGCCGGCATCGGTGTCGAGCACACGCACCTGCCACGCCGTCTGGAGCCGCGAGCTGGTCTCGACGCCGACGGCGATCTCGACCAGTTCCGGCCGCTCGAGCCAGGTCAGCTCGCGCTCCCAGACGTCGAGATAGACGAGATGGCGACCGGCCGTCGGCAGCGGCGGCCGCACCGCATCCGGCAGATAGGGCTGGGTCTCATAGGTCAGCTTGTCGGTGAAAACAGTCTCGGCCATGAGATCGTCGAACAGGCGCTTGTCGGGATCGGCAAGGCCGTGGTTCTCCGCGAGCAAACCGTCGACATAGAGCCGCCCCTTGCCGATTTCGAGCGTATTGCCGGCAACGCCGAGCTTGAATGCATCCGGGGTCGTCGAGGACACCGTATCGCGGCCGAGAATGTCGCTGGCGAGCGCCCGCAGCCTGCGATCGAGGATCGCCATCAACTCGTTGGCATCGCCGTCCAGCAGCACCGCGCCCTGTTTCAGCTCCACGCCGGCGAAGTCGAGCAGCGGGTCGAGACGAACGCGTGAGAAGTCGGCACCCATGATAGCCTCCGATGCACTCGGTCAACTCGCGAAGAACAGGCCCGCGTGCAGCCCGAAACGTAGATATTCATCGAGCCGCAGCCTGAGATTGGCCTCGCGCTGCGGCTGGAATAATGCGTTGAGAACGCCGATCTCGCTGTCATTGTCGCCGCCGGCGCGGATCGTGAGGCTCGTGGCGCGGCGCAGCTGCCCGTAACCGGGATCGCCATAACGCAGCGAGGTGAACAGCGGCAGCGCCGTGGGCGCCGTGTCATTCGGCACGCAATGGAAGCGCCGCGGCGTGATCGAACCCGCGGGCACGTAACAGAAGCGGACGCAACCTTCCTGGCGACGCTGGACCAAGAGCGGCGCGATCCACGTTTCCGCGGGCTTTGGACCAAGCTCTGCGAACAAGATGGTGTTGGAGGCGAGCTTCAACAGTTTCGTGTGAACCTTGCCGATGACGGTGCATTGGGCGACCGTCAGTTCGGCGCCGGGGCTGCCCGCGGCATCGGCGGCAAAGGCGACGTTCGCCGGCGCGCCGGCATCGATCATGCAGTCGGTCAGCGTTACCTCGGCATCAGTGACGGCGCGGATAGGGCCGACGACGCAGTGCTCCAATGTCACTTTGGCGAAGGGATGCTCGATGATCAGGCTCGGCTCGCCCGGCGAGGTCGGACTGCCGTCCCCATTCAGGGTCAGTCCGGGCACCAGCGTGCAATCGCGCAGCAGCAGCTCCCGCGGCTCGACATCGGCAAAAGCCGCCAGCCGCAACGCGCCGCCCGATATCACGAGCCCGTCGAGCGTGAGGCGACCACGCGCGCCGATGTCGAGCGTGATCTCGCCGCCCGCCGCCAGCAGCGGGCGGGTCTGGTCATGGGCGGCGACCACAACATGGTGCGGCGTGGCATCGCCGGTCACGTCGTCGACGACAAAGGTCGGCGTCTCCTTGTAGGTCAGGCTGTCGCCGATGATGAGGCGGCCACCGGTCCTGATCAGATTGAGCTTGGCCTGCCACGCGCCTCCGGCATCGACTGCCTGCTCGTTGCCGATATCGCCCGCGGCGGGCACGCGCGGATACTCGCCGCCGCCGATCTGCCGCGCAGTGCCGTAGTGGAATGTCGCAAGCAGCGGTCCGTCGGCGGGATTGCCGAGCAGCACACGGCCACGCTCGGGATCGAAGCCGATCGTGCCCGCCGTCACCTGCGCCTCATGGGCCCAGCCGATGACATTGCCGCCGCCATCGAGAATGTCGCGGAGATCGCAGACCCGCACCTTGGCCGTCGGCATCGGGATGGGCGGGGTGCCCGGCGTGAAAAACACCAGGCTCTCGCCGTCGCCATAATCGCCCTCGCGCTGTGCGTCCGGCTGTGCGGTTGCCTGTGCGGCGCGCACCCCCATAGCCATCAGCCGCACCGACAGCGGCTCCGGCGCGTTGACCGGCTCGGCGAGATGGGAGATGTCGGACTCGGCCTGCGCGAATCGAAACAGCCGCATGTCCGCGCCGAGCGGGTTGAGACGGAATTTCCGGCCGGTCGCGTCGCCGGCGTCAGGCGTCAGCGGCACCGCCGTGAGCGACAGCGACAACAGCCGCCACAGGAAGATGCCGATGTTGGGAATGTTGTAGCGGCCGGCGCCGGTTTCCGGCCGCCGCATCTCGGCGGTGTGCGCGATGCTGTTGAAGGCGCCGTCACGCCGGAACAGCGCCGCCGTGTCGCGCAGATTGCAGGTCGCGGGCGCATGCAGTCGGATGTGCTTCATGTATTGCGTGGTGGCGAGCTGCTCGAAAAATTCGACCGCATGTGCCGGCCAGCCGGTGACGTCCTGCGCGAGCTCTTCCAGCATCAGCGCGGTGCCCTTGCGGCGGCGGAAGGCGATGGTGTCGGCGACTTCGGCACGCGGCGAGGTCAGCTCGGTGCCGAGCCCGCGCAGCGGCCGGTAGCCGATGAGATCGCCGATATAGGGCGTCACCCACTCGGCGCAGGTTTCGATGAACTGGTCGTCGTAGAGCTGGTCGACGGACTCTTCCAGCGTGGCGAACTCGCGCGCAATTGCCGCCAACAGAGCCTGGAGCGGACCGGCCTTTGCCGGATCGCCCGCAAGCGCGGCGTCGCGCAATCGGTGCAGCGTCGGCAGCAGGCTGTAGAGCCGTTCGGGGGTGAGGCTGTTCATGCCATCTCCTCCAGGAGGTCGAACGGCGCCGGGTTCAATGTCAGTAGCTCGCTCGGCTTCGCCACGCCCTGGTCGACATGCATCCGCGAGGCGAGCAGGCGGACCTGGCGCGAGGGAATGGTCTGCGCGAAGGGCGCCGTGCCGCCATAGAGCTGGACGAGGTCGACAGCGACGACGCCGGGCACCGATTGTGCCGCCGCGATCACGTCGGATTGCTGCACCGGTTGGCCGAGCTCACGCGCGTCGAAGGCGAAGTGCGCGCGTAGCGCCGCCTCGACCGCGGTGAGCACGGCCTTGGCGTCGAAATCGGGATCGCGCTTGACCTTCAATCCGATCCGGAAGGTGCCGGGCCGGTAGGGCAGCAGCACGACGGCGACATGCGGATCGCCGCCGGCCTTCAGCGCAGCGAGCAAATTGGTCCACACCGGGCTTGTCGAATTGACGGGAGCGCCGAGCGGCCCCGCGATCGTGATGGCGATGGTCTTTCCGCGCGGCAGTTGCAACACCTGCGCCTGCGCCTTGGCAATGCCGGTGAAGGCGCGGGCAAAATCCTCATAGTCAAGGACGGACACGACGCGGCCGAGCGTGCGTGCGCCGAGCGGCATGCTGCGTCGCGCCGCATCCGCCGGCTCCGGATCGTTGCCGCCTTCGGCCGCGAACGGGTTGCTCACGCCCTTGAGGCCGAGCGGGCGCGACAGCAGTTGGCCCAGCGTCTCGGCGCGAACATTGCCGGCGACACCGATGCCCTTGCGGTAGGTGGCGCGGATGTTGTTGAGCCCGCTCGGCAGCCGCGCGCCGCTGACGCCATCGCCGAACTTCACGAGATTGCGCCCTTGCTCGTCAATATCGAGCGCAAAGACGCGATCGGTGGCGACTGTGCCGAACAGCGTCGCGCGCTCGTGCCATGCGATCTCGCCGACCCGCAGCGTCAATTCGCTCGCGGCACCGCTCTCATTGGCGGCGGCGCGATAGGTCAGCGGTACCTGCTTCAGCTCGAATTGCTGGAACGGCTGGGCCGCATCGCCCGAGCCGAGGATCTGAGTCACCGTCTCGCCATGCGAGGCCGGCACCACATTGCCATGAACGACGACGCTGCCGCGCTCGAGGCTGCCGGCGAGCGGCGGATCTATCTGAAGCATGCAGCGGCCGGCATCGACAGCCTGGGCGGATACGAGATTGGCCTGCACGACAACAGCCTTGCCGTCGGAGACGCGATTGCCACGTACGATCAGTCGTCGCCCTGCAATGAGGCCATCGGCACTGACGGCTGCAGGGATGCTGCTGCCGGTCGCGGCATCATCGACGGCGTAGGGCGCAAGCGCGAGCTGCTCGGACTGCACGAAGGCCGTGATGCGACGAACTTGGTCCTGATAGCGGTCGTAATGGGAGCCGCGCAGTTGCAGCCGGGTGACCTTGCCGGCCAGCGCGAACTCCGCGCGCGACGTCTCTTCCGCATCGGCGATCTGGTAGACGTCGAGATGCGGGCCGAGATCGAGGATGACATCCGACTTGCCGAAGGCCTTGATGATGACCTGGATGGAGCCCCTGGCTGCCATCGAAAGCACGACGTAACCGCCGGCGCGGACCTCGGAATAGACCGTATCGAGATCAATGAAACCGCCGCCCTGGGCCGAGCCCATCGGCGAGATCGTGTAGTCGGGCCACTCCGGCGCGTCACTCCCGCTCGGATAGTTGTTGCGAAAGTCCGTCGACATCGACTTCCACATCGGCGCGTTGTGGCCGAAGGGTGCTGCCCGCTTGCGCAGCGCATAGACCTTCGAGTTCTGGGCGGCCGTGACCCCGGAAAGACCGGCTTGCCAGGTGATCTTGGTACGATCGAAATCCGATTGCAGCTCGACACTGTCGATGAAGCGGAAATCGCAGTTGCTGTCATTCGTACCGGGATTGAAGGCGTCACCGACGATCAACAACGCATCACCCGGCTTCAGATTGTTGCGCTGGCCGGCAAGGTACATGACCGTGTCGCCTTTGTCCGGCCGGCGTGTCTCCGCCAGCCACGGCCGGATCGCATTCCAGGCCGGCCGTGCGGCGTCCAGTCGCTCGACCGTTTCGAAGGTCTGCGGCTTCTCGTCCGGTCCCGGCACGCTCTGCACCTTCGTGCCGATCTCGATCGACACTTGCGCGGGCACGCCGGTGACGAAGCTGCCCGGCTCGGGCGACAGTTTTGGTGGCGGCGCGGGCGGCGTTTCCAGCGTGAAGGCGAGCCATGTCTCGGCGGCGACGCCGGGCCGCAGGCGGTAGCCGATCAGCCGGCCCATCTCCTGGAGCGAGACGCGCTCCAGCGCAGTGCGGAGATAGGATTCGTTGGCGATGCGCTCCTGGTAGAAAGTGAGCACGTCGGCAGCGCAGGCGAACGCATCGATCAGGCCGATGGTGAAATCGTCATCGGCGCGGCTTTGCAGCTTGCCGAGCGGTGCGAACGCGGCAGAGGACAGCGCGGCGTGCAGGCTGTCGCGGAACTGGGCGTAGTCACCGACGCGGTAGGCGATGGCGGAGAGGCCGTAGCGGTTCGAGATGCCTTGCGGCGTCTCGGCTTCGACACCGGCGCAGCAGCCGCAGCTCTCGCTGCCGGCAGGCAGGGCATGAGGCTTGATGGTTGGAACCGGTAGCGTCATTTGCCGCCTCCCGCCTCGATGATGAGCCGGCCGCGCTCGCGGAAACTCGGATTATTAGCGAGCTGCGCGATCTCGAGGCTTCCGATCGGGATCACCTCGTCATCCAGCGAGGTCGCGAGCGGCGAGATCAGCCGCTGGAATTTTTCCGCCTGCACCGCCTCGACGCCCTCGACCGCTTGTGCGGCCGCGATGATGCGGCTGAGATAGACGGGATCGCCGAAGGTGAAATTGTCGGGATGGAACAGGCCGAGCGTGCCGTCGGGCAGCACCGCGCTCGACAGCACCGTCCGCACGGCCTGCGCGACATCGGCGCGGAAATAGTCCGGCTTGACGCAGACATGCAGTGTGACGTCGAGCGGCACATAGCGCGGCGGTCGTACGTCGAGGTCGTAGCCGGCCATCCTGAACCGCTCGAGATGGTTGCGCAGCTGGGTGGCGAAGGGCGCGTCGACCGCGCCGCCGCCGAAGCGGTCGGGCGTCACGAACACGGTGTGCCAGCTTCCGGTCCAGCGGAATGTTGCGGCCGCGCGCTGCACGTCGGCGCGTCGCTCACTGGCGGCGGCGTAGTCGGCCGCCGTCACCGCGCGCTCCTGGGTGCGGAACGCCTGTGGGGCATCGCGGCGCGCGGCTTCGATGTCCTCGGGCTCGACGCCGCCGGATGCGGGAAGCGGATTGCGCACGGCGGTGAACACGCCATTCGTCGCGCTGACGATGTGCGCTATGGCATCCGCACCGACATTGCCTGCCGTGCCGTTGCCGATCCGGTAGGTCGCCATGAACGCGGTATCCTCGGCCGGACGCTTCCCGAGTAGGCCGTCGCCGAAACGCAGCAAGGCGCGGCTGTGATGGTCGATCTCGACGACGACATGGGGTGCATTTCCGGCGCTGTCGATGAGATCGCGCCGCGGCAGCCAGTGTTCGGTGATGCCGGCAACTTGTCCGGTGAGATCGACGATCGCAGGCGTGGCGTCGCGCGGCGACAAGAGGCTGAACGCACTCGCCGCCCACCACGGCTTGTCCTTGCTGACGGGAACGGCGAGCAGCGCGCCGAGATCGAAGGATTGCGTCAACGGGCTGTTTGCCAGCACCGGGCGGAAGCGCGGCGGCAGCATGACGTCCGGGGCCGACGTGCAGCAATCCCCCGGCGCAGATGATGCCTGCTTCAATGTCGCGCGCGGCATCACGCCGAGCTGTTCGGGCGGCAGCGTGCGGCCGTGATCGACGAGCACGATGTTGCCGCGCGCAACACTGATCGCGAGCTCGGGGCGATCCTCCACCGTCAGGCAAAGCGGGAAGGGCAGTGCGTCGGCCTCGCTCCAGGCGATCTCGGTGACGTCGACCGGGCCGTCGACCGGGGGCTCGTCGAACAGCCCGCCGGACGGATCGCTCGCAAGCGTCCTCTCGGTCAGCCGCACCGCGCAGCGATGGCCGGGATCGGCATCGGCGGTAGACAACGTCGTTGGGCTGATGACCTCCTCGAAGATCAGGATGTCGCCGATGGCGAGCGTATCAATGTGGCCGCGCAGCGTCGCGCGTGTGGTGCCGCGCGGCAGGCAGCATCCGTTGTTGCCCCAGGCATAGAACGCGAGGCTATTTTGCTGCTGATCCAGCTCGGCGGGCGCGACCGTCTCGAACATCTCGGCGCCGCCTTCTATCGCATCACCGAGCGCGCGCGAGCCCGGCGTCAGCACCACGTCCAACCCGGGCACGCGGGTGAGCAGCTGCGTCCCCTTGGGCAGTGCGATCTTCTGCCCATTCACGTCGAAATGGACGAAGGCGCGGGCGTTGCAGCCCTCGTGCAGGTGATAGTCGACCAGCCTCGCATGGCGCCGCACCGAGATGCGCTGCCGCGCGGTGGCGAGATAGGCTTCGTTGGCGACTGCATCCTGGCGATAGGCGAGGTTGTCGGCGGCATAGGCGAGCAGCTCGACCAGGGTCACGCCGAGATCGGCCGCCGAACGCTCCTGCCAGCCGGGCACGAGCAGGCTCAGCCTGTCAAGCATCAGCCGGCGAAAACCCTGATAGTCGCGCGCGAGATAGTCGATCTCCGGCCTCAAACGCGGCGCGGGCGGGCACGGCGCGGTGTCCGCGCAGTCATAGTCCGAGGGGCATTCGACCTTGCAGGTGAAGTCGATCGCCGACAGCTTCGGATCGAACCCGGCCGGCGGCAGGGCCGAGCCGGAATTGGCGAAGATGCCGAAATTGTAGATCGAATAATCCCCGCTGCTGTCGGTCCGGACGACCAGCGTGCGGGCGAGATCGTCGACAGTGTCGACCAGACCGGGCTCAGCCTGCACCGGCAGCGCGTCGGCCGGTGCGCACCAGACCACGCCGACGGTCGCGATCCGCTCGCCACCGGTGATGCGCAGATTGTCCGGCGAGAGCGTGAAGCCGGAATGCAGCAGCCGCACCAGCAGGGTCTGTTGCCGCGGCGCGCCGGGCGGAGAAGCGAGGTCGAGCACCTCGATGAATGCGATGGCGTTGGCGCTGCCCTTGGCCTCGAGCACCTCGAGCCGGCGCGGATCGCAGCAATGTTGCTTCATGCCGCGCCTCCTGGAACCGCAAAGCTCGCGACGTGGCTGGTGCGGTCGGCCAGCACCACGTAGCGGATCTCGACCCGCAGCACGGCGTCGTCATTGATCACCTCGACCGAGGTGACGGCGATCAGATGCGACAGGTGCTGATGCAGCGCGGCCTGGGCCAGCATCTGCGTCGTCGCGGCGAGCGTCACCGAGTTGGGCTCGAACACCAGCGCCAGGAGTCCTGCGCCGAAATCCGGCCGCATCACCCGCTCGCCCTGCATCGTGAACAGCACCTGCTCGATTAGGTCGCGGATGTGATCGGGGCGGCCGGTCGTGGCCGTGCGGCCCTGGTCGTCGAAATGATAGGGGAAGTCGAGTTCGCTGCTCACGCCGTCCTCCCCTCAGGTTGCCAGTACGCGCGTCTGCGCCACGACGGGCAGCATCGGCGTGCCCGTCGGCGTGCAGACGGATTGCCCCATCATGGTCGCGGCCGGTGCGCCGCCGATCATCACCCGCGCCGCGCCCATCACCATCTGCGCCGTGACGCAAGGCGGTGCCGAGCCGGTGAGCGAGCAGGCCACGATCGCATAGGGGCTGGTGAGATTGACCGCGGGCTGGCCCGACAGCATCACACGCGGGAACGGCGCGACCGGCGTTGCCTGTCCGGCATGGCTGCACAATACCGTGGCGCCGAGATGCAAGACGGGAGCGGGCATGTGCGTCTCCTAGATCACGGTGAGCGCGCCGAGATTCACGTCGACGGTCGGTCCGGTCATGGTGATGACCGCGCCTTTGCCGTTGGAAATGGTGATGCCGACGTCGCTGACCGAGATCATCGCGCCCGTCGTGGTCTGCATCAGGATGCCGCCGGTCGGGCCCGGCACGTCGCTGATGGTGAGACCGTTCTTCAAGGGGGTTTGCAGGGTGATGCCGGGGACGCCGGGTGGCACTGCGTGCGCCAGTACCGGCACCTCCGCGGCACTGCCCCAGTAGCACCCGACCCAGATCGGATAGTCGGGGTCGCCGCGCTCGAACTCGACCCAGACCCCGGCGCCGATGATCGGCACCGTGAAGAAGCCGGCATTGATGCCTGCGGTCGGCAGGCAAGGCATCGCCCAGCTCGTCGGTATCGCGGCGCCGACGTCGGGCACCATCACCTGGATCCGGCCGATCTGCAGCGGATCGATATTGTTGATCACCACCGCGCGATACTTTCCGAAAAGTGGCGCATCGCTCATGTCGGCACCTGCGGGACGGTCGAGATCAGCGCGTTGCGTGCGAGCGAGAACGATTGCTTGTAGGAGCCGCGCTCGATCTCGTGGGTGACGTTTTTGACGTAATAGAGCCCGTCGAACGGCAGGCCTGCGCCGCGCACGCCAACCAGTTGCCGCGACTTCAGGACGCGGCCATATCTGGCGACGTCGAGCTTGCCGCAGCCGAACACGCTGTCGCTGTGCTGGCTGGCATAGGCAAGGCCTGCCATCAGCGCCTGCGGCGCGGATAGATGCGCGGTGTTGGAGAGCTTCTCGATCTTCGGCGGCAGCGGCGGCACCGCGCCGAGCGGCGGGCTCATCGGGGTGATGTCAGGGATCGGCACCGGGATCGGTGCCTTGCTGTTGGCCTCCTGGAAGAACACGATCGGCATGACCTTGCGTTCCTTGTCGAAGTTGAACGAGATGTCCTCGACATTGGTGAGCGCATCCATGTTGGTGGTGAGTGCCGGCTGCGGCGCGCCGAAGCGGATTTCCGGGCCCCAATAGGCCTTCGAGGCGCCGGGCGCGGGACCGGCCTCGAGATAGAAGACGTAGCCGGCTTCGCCCGCGAGCTTCTTGACGTAGGCGTAGTCGCTGCCCTTCTGCTGCGGGATCTGCTGAACCGGGATCGGCGGGATGTCGAGCACGCTCGGGATCACCATCGGGATTACGCCGAGGGCTGCGTATTTGGCGAGGATCGCGAGCACCCGCACCGACGGCGGCATCGCCGGGAAGGGCAGGCCGGGCAGCTCGATGATGTCCATCAGCGCCGACATGTCCTTGCCCTTGATCACCAGCTTGCCGACGCCGCCGCTGCCGGGCTGGGTCTCGACATTGGTGACCATGCCGTCGATGACGGACTCGGCCGTACCGTTGATGGTGACGATCAGCACCACGCGCAGCAGCGGCGGCAGCGCGCCGCCGCCGGCAAGCAGGAAGATGGTGCGCAGCGGCGAGCGCACCGGCAGGTCGAACGTGAGCTCGAATCCGCTCTGTGCATCGCCCGATCCGATCTCGATCTTGGCATGGGTCAGCGTCTCCAGCACCTCGCGCGGCGCCGGCACCGGCGCCGGACCGATCTGGAGAGATAGCTGGACGCCGCCTTGCATCATCGGAAATCGTCTCCCTAAAGCCCGTTCGGGCGCGGGATCTGCACGCGCTCACCGGGCGTGTCGGTGAGTTCGAGCGGATCGGTCACGACATTGGCGTCGGCGATCCGCCAATACAGTTCGGGGTCGCCGAGCGTCGCGGAGGCGAGCGTGTCGGGCCGTTCGCCGGCATTGACGATGTGTTCGCCGGCGATGCCGATGTCGCGCGCCTGGGGGATGAAGCGGCGCAGCACATAGGCGACACCGGGATCGTCCGCGCTGCGCTTGAGCCGCCCGATCGCGGCGCCGTGATAGCGGCTGTTCGGCGGAAAACTGTTGTCCGGGAACGCTCCGGCATCGATCAGCATCTGGACGGGATCCGAGGACATCATGTGCTCCGTCAGGGCAGACTGGAAAGACCAAGCGAGGCCAGTGAGGCGCCGCCGGTCAGGCCGGCAAGCGTCTCGCGATTGCGCAGGTAATTGAGGAAGATGGTGCCGCCACGATGCGAGAAGCCGAGATCGTCGGTGCTCATCACATGCAGCCCGAGCGAGACCTTTGCGCGGATCGGATTGAGCGCGGGATCGAACGCTTCCTCGACGATCGAGAACTCGGCGACGCGCACCGGCGCGACCCGGTTCTTGCTCCAGACGAACAAGGTGAGCGGCGCCTCCGGCGGCAGGATCTCGAGCGTGCCGCGATCGGCCTGGCTTGCGATGCCGAGCAGATCGTCGACGCTCGGATTGACGAGGGCCTCGAGCACCGCGAGCTGCGGCGCGATGCCGAAGGCGATCGCATTGGCATGCGCGTCGGGATCGGCGAGCTGGTCGGTCGCGTCGATCTCGGCGTCGAGCTTGATGGTCTCGATCGCGGGCCCTTTCAGCCGGAACGGTTGCGCCCGCCCGCCGGCCGCGCCGTCGCCGCCGGTACCCTGCACCTGGTAGCTGCGGCTCAGCGTGTCCGGATTGTACTGGAGCGCGATCTGCCGTCGCACCGTGCCGCCGCCCGGCGCCAACACCACGAGGCCGCCCTTGATCAGTTTTGGGGACGAGGTGAGGCCGGTCATGGCAGGCGATCCCCCGATGGGCCGCGCGACGGTGGCAGTCGTTTCATCTGAAGGTCGAGCCGCAAGTCGCGCTGATAGCGTTCAAGACTGCTCGGTGCGAACGCGGCGATCCGGAGCGTCGTATCGACGGCGCGATTGACGTACAGCGTCAGGCCCCGCCGCGCGTAGACGTATTCATTGGCCTCGACCTCGAACGTCCCCTGGAACGAATTGAGCCTTGTCTCCGGCTCGCCGAGTGCGTCGAGCAACGACGGCAGCGGCTCGACGAGGACGACGTCGGTCGCATCGATCAGCACCACCGTGCCGTCGTTTGCCCATACCCGTGCGCCGCGCGCGAAGCCTGCGGCCGCGGCGTTGAACCAGTCGGTCCGGTGCCTGGCGCTGCCGAGCGCGCCCTGACCATGCCAGGAGCGGTCGAGATCGAATACGGCTGCGACGTCGTCGAGGGAGGTCGGGTGCGCGAGGCCTGCGAACGAACGCAGGTCGCGGCCGGCGAGCAGCCGCAGTGGTGACAGAGCGAGATCCGACGGGCGCGCGGCTTGCATCGCTCAGCCTCCGATCTTCTTGACGTCGCCCTGGAAATAGGCGGCGTAGAGGTTGCGGATGCCGACGACGTTGACGAGCTTCACCGCCTCCGCATACGAGGAATAGCGTCGGCGTGATGCCGGCTGCACGGTGATCGGTTTGAGCTTTGCATATGCGGGGCCCTCAACCGCCTCGCGCAGCTTGGGATCGTTGACCCGCGGTGCGACATTCTCCCAGGCGATCTCGTCGAAGAGCGAATCGACGCCTTCGATCAGCGTATTGTTCTCGTTGGAGCCATCGCCGAAAGTATTGGCGAAATTGTCGTATTCCGTGGTCCGCAGCGTGTGGATATATTCGTGGATCAGCGTCTGGAACATGTCCCACAGGAAATCGCGATCTTTGTCCGAGTCGGCCTTCTTGAAGATCTGGATGTTGATGTCGCCGAGATTGGCGGAGGCATCCCAGCCGCGGTCGATTTCGTTCAGCTTGTCGACCTGCGCGGCCGTGCTGGTGAAGTCGTCGGCGATCTGGTCGAGGATGATCGCCTCGTCGCCCACGGGATTGTTGCTGGCATCGAAATGCGGTGAGGCATTGAGCTTGCGATTGATGGCGCGCACGCGGTCGTTGGCCTGAAAGAAATACCGCATCAGCGCCTTCGCCTTGTCGCGCTTCTCGGTGCTGTCCATGCCCGCGAGCTCGGCCTCGGTCTCGGCGAACAGGTCGTGGATGTTGCCGCGCGCGCCGAGCGTATCGGCTTTCAGCTCGGGATGCTTCGACTGGTCGTAGTACTCGCCGAACACCTTGTCGGTTTCGTCCTTGCTGGCCTTGCCGATCCGCTCGAACTCCGCAAGCTGGTGCACCTTGTTCGGATCGCCGTGCTCCGCGGTCCCCTTGTCCTTGACCATTTCATCCCAGTAGTCCTGGATCATGCCGGGCATCAGCAGGCGCAAGGCGTCGTCGTACTTCTTCTTGCCCGCCGGGGAGTTGTCGAACGGCAGCGGGCTGCTGGGGTCGGGCCTCAGCGCCACCGCGATGTCTGCCTTCTTCGCGGCATCGGGTTCGACCGTCGTCGACAGATCGCCGGCGCTGGTGGTCAGCGTGACGTCGCGGAACACGCCCTGAAGCATGACGTCGTATTTGCCGAGGATCCTTTCTGTCGCGTCAGCCTGCTGTTTGAGCGTTGCTTTTTTCGCCGGATCGCTTTCATCCTCGGCCTGGTCGCTGAGGAGGTCGAACCGGCGGGCGATGTCGGCGCGTTCGCGGCCGAGTTCCTCCGTGGCCTTCGCCCGCTCGGCCGGCGCGAGCGCGAACACCTCCGCGGCGATGGTGGCGACCTCGTCGTGGCCCGCTGCCGTCGCAATCCGGATCTTGATGGCCATGGCATCGTAGGCGAAGGTCGGCGCGCCCTTGCCCGGTTCGCCCTGCGGTTCGACGTCGCCCTTGGCGAGCGCGTCGCGTCCGCCGCGAAAGCGGGTTGCGAAGAAGCGCTTCAACCTCTTGTACTCGGCGCCGTCGATGTCGGATTCGAGCTCGGTGACGCTGAGTTTGCCTGAACCGAACATGATCCTCAGTGCGGCGATATCGCTCAGCTCGAGCAGGTCGAGGATGGCGTTCTCGTCGTCATCGAGTGTGGGGCCGTCCTGCATCTCCAGGATCAACAGCGCCTTTTGCCGTGGATCGAGCTTGAACTCGGCCTGGCCGGCTTTCCACCGACGGACGATCGCACGCGCCTTGTTGTCGCTGTCGAAGCTACCTTCGATCGCTGCGGACTTGGTGATCTTGTCGAGATAGGCGAGCAGCTCCTTGTCGCCGAAATTGCCCTCGGCGCCGAAAAACACGGCGATCGATTCGTACCAGGCGAGCCGCTGCACCGCCGCCGGCGGCACGGTCGCGCCGCGCTGCTGCACGACATGGGCGAGCTCGTGCGCCAGAATGTGCCGGCCACGTGGGCTTTGCGGATTGTATGCGCCGTCGCCGAACACGATGTGGGCGCCCGCGGTGTAGGCGGTTGCGCGGATCGCACGGGCCGAGGCTGCGGCCTGCGCGTCGGTGTGGATCCGCACATGGCTGAAGTCGGACCGGAATTGACGTTCCATCGTCTCGCGCGTCGGAGCGCCGAGTGGCGAGCCTGTCGATCCGACCACCTCTGATACCGCGGCCGGCGCGGCCGGTCCCGTCGTGCCAGTGGAGCGTGGAAGCGGCGATAGCGCCGGCGCCGGGCCAGCCGGCTGCGATGGCCGCAGGGCGTTTTTGGCCGCATGCTCGGCTTCGCTCTCGAAGCGGTCGCGGGCCGGACGAAGCTCGAGCGAAGGCGCATGGGCCGGCGAGGATGGCTTCGGCACTGCCTTTGGTGCGGCGTGCACGGTCATGGCTTGCCTCGCGGAGCGTCGGCGCCGGATGTGGTGGTCAATCGTGCCGCGATCCGATCGGCGACCGCGCGCGGCGCCTCGGCATGGGCGGCGCTCGCCTCGTTGGCGGACCCCGTGAGCCGCTGTTGCAAGGCCTGTCCGATTGCGTCGGCAAGTCCCGCAGCTTCGGAGTGTCGCGACGCATCGACGACGAGATGTCTAATCCGGATATCGATGCCGGAATGTTTCATGACCCGACTCCCGGCCAAGGCCGCTCGAGCTTTGAGAACTCCGCACGCACCGCGGCGTTGATCGCGTCCTGGTCGATCCGTCCGCTGCCGCCGGCGGCGGCCAGGAAGGCGGCGTTAAGCGCGATGGCGCGGATGTTGCCGCCGGTCAGTTGCAGTCTGGCGAGGCCTGCGAAATCCACCTCGCCGAGCGGAGCGTCGGCGGGGAATTGCATGCGCCAGAGTGTCTCGCGCGCAGCGGCGTCAGGGTAGGGGAACTGGACCACGTAGCGGATGCGGCGCAGGAAGGCGCGATCGAGCGCGCTCTTCATGTTGGTGGTGAGGATCACGAGCCCGCGATAGGTCTCGATCCGCTGCAAGAGGTAGGCGATCTCAATATTGGCGAAGCGGTCATGGCTGTCGCGCACCTCGCTGCGCTTGCCGAACAGCGCATCGGCCTCGTCGAACAGCAGGATGGCGCCGCTGGTCTCCGCGGCCTCGAACAGCCGGCTCAGATTCTTCTCGGTCTCGCCGATATATTTGCTGACCACGCTGGCAAGATCGATGCGGTAGAGATCAAGTGCGGCCGCGCTCGCGATTGCTTCGGCGGCGTAGGTCTTGCCGGTGCCGGATTCCCCGGCGAACAGCGCAGCGGTTCCGAGCCCGCGGCCGTTATGCGCGGCAAAGCCCCAGTCGCCATGGACGCGCGGCCGGTGCTGCAATTCACTCGCGATGGCGCGGAGCTGCGCGGTCACCACCGGTGGCGCGACCAGGTCGTCGAAGGCAACGCGGCTGTCGATCCGCTGCGCCAACGCGTCAAGCCCGCCGCGCACCGCGGCGCGGCAGAGCCGCCATACCGCCGGCCCGAGCAGAGCGGGATCGGCCTGTGTCTCGGCGAGGCCTTCGGTGACCACGAGGCGCAGGTCGGCGGCGGAGACGTTGAACTGCCGCAGCGCCGGACGCAGCGCGGCTGCGAGCGCGGCGGCCTGCTCGCGCGAAAGCCCGCGCAAGGCTGCGACTTGCCGCGCAGCGGCGGGGGCATCGGCGACCTGGAGCCGTAGCGTGCGGCGCTGCCGGAGTCGCGACAAGCGGGCCGGCTCCGGCGCGTTGAGCACGATCGCGGGTCCCATCAGATGGGCGAGCAGCGTCATCGCATGCGCCTCGGTATCCGCCGCCTCGATCGGACGGTCGAGCTCGAGCGCGATGATGGCATCCGAGAGGGCGGCCTCGCGGTCGAGCAGACGGGCGATCTCGGCAAGCTCGCGCGGATCGTGCGGCAGATCGCGGGCGTGCAACCACAGCCCGTTCGCACCGAGGCAGGCGAGCGCCGCGCGCGCGAGGTCTCGCTGCGGCTCGATCTCGCCGCGAGCGTGACCCAGGGCGGCCAGGGCGGCCGCCCCCGTGCCGAGCGCGTGCGCGATCGTGTTCGCCTGTGGTGTATCGGGCTGGATAGAGCCGACCGGCTCGCAGCGAACGAGCCCGATCAGGCGGGCATCCATCGCGGCCACGCCGGTCAGGTAGTGGAGCACGCGCTCATCGATCTGGATCGGACGGCGCGGCGGCGCCTCGCGGCCCTCGCACACGATCAGGCGCCAACGCCGCAACGGCCGGAGCGGCGAGAGCGCATCCCAATGTGGCTCAGTCAGCATCTGCACGGCGAAATTGAACGTCGGCTGCGTGCTCGCGATAGCTTCGGGCGCTTGCGCCATCGCCACGCCGACGAGGCGACGCAGCGCAGTGTCGAGCTCGACGCCGGCCGCGAGCAGCACGACGTCGCGCTCGAACGCTGACAGGCCGAACAGCTTTGTCAGCGCGTCGAGCGCGGGCTCGAAATCATCGCCGCATACCGGCGGAGGCGGCTCGGCGTTGGCCGATGTCTCGCGCAACTGCCGTGCGAGGCGCAGGCGCAGCGCAACGAGCTGCTCCGCCAGCCATTGCTGGTTGCGGCTGGCCCAATCGAGCCCCGGCTGCGCTTGCGGTCTGTCGTGCATGTTCATGGCGGCACGCTCAGGGTTTGCGAGGCATCGAAAGCGGGCGCATCGCCGCTGAGATCGAGCAGGAGGCTGTCGACGCCGTCGATGCGCAACCGCGCCGGATAGGCCCCAGCGGGAAGCGTCGTGGGGAAGTCGAACACCAGCGGATCGGTGGCCGCGCTGCGCGGTTTGGCGGTGGCTTCCGCCGTGCCGAGGACGAGGCTCGCGCGCTGCCGCGGCTGCACCTGAGGCCGCGAGAACAGGGTGGCCGTGACGCGCAGCGGCGCAGTCTTGCGCAGCACGGTCGCCGCGGGCAGCGAAAGTCCGGCATCGGCTGCAATGACCAGTGCTGGGGCGATGACCAGGGCCACCGCGTTGGTCTCGCGCTCATTGGCTTCGCCGGCCGGCAGCAGGCGCAGCGTGAGGCTCCATTGCCCAGGCGCGAGCGCTGCCTGCGCGGCAGCATCGTTCGGTAGCGTCACGGTGAGCTCGGTGCCGTCGTCGTTGGGTACGCCGGGCACCAGTTCAAAAGGAGCTGGAAATAGCGGGTGCGCCAGCCGCACATGAAAATTGCTGCCGCTGAGGCGAATGCCGGAGAGCGCCACGGGCTCGCCGAGCCGCGCGCCGGCCTGCTTCTTCTGCGGCGTCGCCGCAAACAGCGTCGGCAACGGAGGCAATGTGTCGGGATTGACGACGACGCCGCGGTCGCGCTTGGTGGCGGGATCGATGATCCCGCGCGACAGCACCGGCAGCGGCGAGACTGCGGGCTTCGTGGCTTCGATCAGCACCACCGACACCACATAGGCGGCCGTCGGCCGGTAATGCGACTGGATGGCCGCCCATAGTCGTGACATCTCCTCCGGCCCCATCACAGCCGGCGTGATCTTGATCAACTCGGCCTGATCGGCGAGGTCGGCGGCAGCGAGCGCCTGGAACGCCGGCGGCAGCATCGCGACGTCGAGCGGATTGGGATTGAGCGCGCGCTGCACGGCGGCGCGATCAAGCACCGGGCGCTCGTGCAACAGATGCATGCCATAGCCGAGCAGGATCTCGGCCTGGCAGTCGACCCGCGCGTAGGCCGTCAGCAGATAGTGCAGGTCGAGCGCGAGCGGCGCGTTGGTCAGTCGCTCGCCGCTGGTCGAGGACCGCGACGGCAGGGAATGGTTGCGCCAGCCCGGGTTCGGCGTCACCTGATGCAGGAACAGATTGAGCCGCGGCTGCTCTTCTGCGCTGCTGAGGTCGATCGTGTCGGGCGCAACAGCACTGACGTTCACCGTCCCACCGACCGCGGGCCCGGCCTCGATCAGCCCGTTGTCGAGCAGGTTGCGCAGGACTGCGCTGACCGCGCCGATTGCGAGCGGCGAGCTCATGCGCGGCCTCCAGGTCCAGGGCGGCGCAGATAGTCGGACAGCGACACCGACGGCTTTGGTGCGGGCTTGACGGCGCGCGCCGCGCGTGGGGGCTCCGGCGAGCGGATGTCGATGCGGTCGATCGTCACCTTGATCACCGGCGGTGTCTCGCGTCGGCGCTGCGCCTGGCCGGCGAGCACGGTCTGGCCGAGCGGAAGCGCCGGCGGTGTTACAGCCTCGTTTCGGGGGCGGGGCGTTTCGCGCAAAACCGTGTCACGCGGCTGTCTGCCGCGTAGCGGATCGCGCGGGGCGGCAGGCAGAGGGGCATCGACAGGCGATCTTAACAGCGCGTCGGTCGATTGAAGCGGCTGTGCGGCAGCAGCGACCTTGGCCTCGAGACGTAACGGTGCGCCTTCGTTGTCCGGCTCCCTTTGTCTGCGCTGCGGCGCCTGCACGCCAGTGGCAGGATCGTCTGCGCCGGTCATGTTCGGCAATGCCGCCGGCGAGGATGCCGGTGTCTGCCTTTCATCCTGTGTCGTCTCGTGCACCGGAGCATCGTCGTTCTGGGGCGGGGCGGCAAAACGCGGCGGCAGGGCAACGCGTGCTGCGCCGGGAATCGGTTCGCCGCGGCCGATGCGCGCGAGATTTTGCAGGAGGCCCGTCATGACGCGCCCGCAAGTTGCAGGTAGGCGGCGCGGCGGGTGTGCGGCAATGCCAGCACCTCGGCTTCGCTCCAGCCATATTCGCGCGCGAGCGCGTCGACTTCGAGCAGGGTACGCTCGGCCGCTGCCTGCACCTCGGTCCAGAGCGCCGGCGCGATGTCGATCACGGCCTGCCAGGCGTGGCCGCAATCGGGGCAGTCGAGCGCGAAACTGAGCACCGCGCCGGGATCGCAACGTTCGAGCTCGGCCTCGACCCTGTGCAGGATGTCCTGCGCAGCCGGCGGCGCCTCACCGAGGCAGCGTGCGAGCAACAGGTTTGCCGCGGCGGCGGAATCGCAGGTCGCGGCGAGGCTTGCAAGATCGGACAGCGTCGGCAGCCGCAGCGCCAGCTCGCTGCCCCCGTTCGTGATACGCGGCGGCACGGCGTCAGCCGGTGGTGCAAGTCCGTCCGCGAGCACTGCGCTGTCCGCCGTGAACTCGCAGTCGGTGCGGCAAATGGGGCAGGCGGCGCGCAGCCGCCACGGCGCGCCGAACAATCGCGTGCGCAAGGCCAGCAGCGCGGCATTGCCTGTGCCGATCGAGTCCGTCGGCGCTGCGCCGGCCGCCGCGAACAGGGCATCGTCGCGCTGGCGCTGCGCGCGGCCGGCGGCCCGGTCCCACAGCGCCAGGATGTCCTGCTCGCGTTGAGCGGTGGCGGAGAGCATGAGCGGTCTCAGGCTGGATCGGTGAAAGTGGGCTCGGACGGCTCGGCGACGGCTTGATCGCGCTCCCATCCCTCGTTCTCCAGCTTGATGTGCTGGATCGCCACCGCATTGGCGTTGGCGTCGAGATCGGGTAGCGACTGGTATTCGGAGACCCAGCAGCGGTAGATCTTGTAGGCGAGCGCGAGCTGCCCGGCTTCGTTATAGACCTCGAGGATGATGTCCTTGCGGAAATCCTTCAGCGAGACCTCGGCGCCAAGTCCTGCGCCGAAATGCCAGACCTTGTTGGCCCATTTCTCGAACTCGGTGTCGTGGGTGACACCGCGATCGAGCGTGATCGCCTCGAACTTGCTGCGGCCGGGCGACTTGCGTCCCGTCGAGGGATCGCCGCCCTCGCGGTGCTCGACCACCTCGGTGGTGCGTTTCAGCGCCGACACCTTGTTGATGCCGGCGACGTAGCGGCCGTCCCATTTCACGCGGAACTTGAAGTTCTTGTAGGGATCGAAGCGCTGCGGATTGACCGAGAACTGTGCCATTTGCTTGCCTCAGGTGTCTTTGCCTCAGGTTGGAATGTCGCCGGCGATCTGCTGGATCTTGATGACGACGAACTCGGCGGGCTTCAGCGGCGCGAAGCCGACGATGATGTTGACGATGCCGAGATTGATGTCGGCCTGCGTCGTGCTCTCGCGGTCGCATTTGACGAAATAGGCCTCGCGCGGCGAGCGGCCCTGGAACGCGCCCTGCCGGAACAGGCCCTGCAAGAAGGCGCCGATGTTGAGCCTGATCTGCGCCCAGAGCGGTTCGTCATTGGGCTCGAACACCACCCATTGCGTGCCGCGGTAGAGGCTCTCCTCCAGGAACAGCGCCATGCGCCGTACCGGAACGTATTTCCATTCCGAGCCGCGGTCGTTCTGGCCGTGCAGCGTGCGCGCGCCCCAGACCACGTTGCCGTAGACCGGCAGCGTGCGCAGGCAGTTGACGCCGATCGGATTGAGTTGGCCGTTCTCGGCGTCGCTCAAGCTCAACGCGAAGCCGACGCCGCCGTTGACGCTGGCATCGGTGCCGGCCGGCGCCTTCCAGACCCCGCGCGTGGCGTCGGTTCGGGCGTAGACGCCGGCGACGAAGCCGCAAGGTGGAAAGTCGCGCACGACGCCGGATTGCAGTGGATCGGCCTGCATCACCCACGGGTAGTACAGCGCGGAGAAATTGCCGTCCGAGCCGGTCAGGCCGGCCTCGCCGTTGGCGCCGCTCATGTTGGCGACGGTCTCGTTCTGGAGGCTGTCGATGATCAGGAACGCACGGCGGACGTGGCAGCGTTGCTGTAGCTTGGCGAGTGCGCCCTGGGTTGTTGAATTGACGTTGGTGAGGCCGGGCACGCAGACCAGGTTGAAGATGTCGATACGATCGACGATCCCGCCGGTCGCGAACAGCGGATCGATCGCGCTGACGAACGGACCGTCATTGGCGGAGAGGACCGTGCCATCGGCTCCGCCCGCAAGTGGTTTCGTGGCCGGGGTCGGGACCGTCGTTGACGCCGTGGTCAGCTTGTCCATGAAGGCGGAGCGGCCGTTGACGACGCTCGGCGCGTAGCGCGGATCCGCCTTGTTCATCGACAGGTCCTGGAACGTCTCCACGATGTCAGTGCTCGGCGACGGGCCGATGACGTCGAGCCGGAAGCGGGTGCTGTCGTCCGCGCGTAGCGTCAGTCGGACGCTGTAGGAGTTGGCCCACAGACCCGGCGAACTCGCCTCGATACCGAGATCGTTGATCGCGCAGGTCGCGGTCTTCGCGTCGTTGGCGGGCGTTCCCGAATTGAACAGCGCGATCCGCACGACGTAGGCGTCGCTGCCGCCGTTGTCGAAGAATTGGCGCACGGCGTAGCCGAGATTGGCGCGGCGGTCGAGCCCGCCATAGGCGCGCTCATAGTCGGCAAAGCTCGAGATGCGCACGGCACGGTCAACGGGGCCGCGCGGCGCCCAGCCGATGAACAGCGCGATCGACGTCGCCACGCCCGAGATCGAGCGCACGCCGCTGGAGATTTCCTCGATATAGACGCCGGGTTGCAGAAGGGCTGAGGGCATGTCGGCTCCTGTGATTTGGCGGTCCGTCTTCCTTGGTCAGACCGCGGCGATGGTCTTGCCCAGCCGGCGCGCGCGCCGCTGGCGCGGCCTGCGCCTCGGGCCGGGCGGATCCCGAATGGCTTCCGACAGGGATTGCGTCGTGATCTCGGTGATGGCCGTGCGGTGCGGCCGCAGCTCGTAGAGCGCGCCGCTTTCGCCGCTTGCGACGATGGTGACGACCTTCATCCGCGGCCGACTGTGCAGAAGGCTTGCGAGGCTGTCGCGCTCGTCCGGTGCCTTCTGTGCCACCACGAGAACGTCGGCCCGGGTGCGGCGTGCTTCCGTTGCCAGATTGGCGTCGTCACTCGTCCCGACTACGGACAACGCCGGATCTTTCGCGACGACATGCTCGAGAAGATCGGTCATCAGCCTCGGAAATCCCGCAATGAGGATGCGTCTCTGTCGCAATGGCCACCTTTGCGGTGAGCCTTGCACAAGGCGCGACGGCGCGACTGAGCCAAAAGGTCTAGCGAGGATGGAGTTGATGGTCCGGACCATGCCCGCGGCGGTGAGACCCCGATGACGGAAACGGGCGCGCGATGCACCGCGACATGGCGGCTTCGCGCGCGATGCCGGCCCGTAACGGCTCGGAGGATCTAGTCCGAAAGGTCTAGCGGGTCTGGATCCGCGACGATGCAGACGCGAGCGCGCCGTTCGCGTGCAGATGCTTGCTGATCTCGCCGCGCCGGCGAATCTGCAATTTGCTGAGCACGTTATGCATGTGGTTCTTCACGGTCGAATTGCGGATCCGCAAGGCTCGTGCGATCTCTTTGTTTGACAGCCCTTCGCCGACGAAGCGAATGATCTCGTGCTCGCGAGGTGTCAGCGTGTCGACGCCGGCGGCCGCCTCTCGCGTGACGGTCCGCGCAGAGAGTAGCGCGAGGCGGCCGAACAGGGCGGCGGCGACCTTGGGCGAGCACACGAGCTCGTCGCGCATCGCGTTATGGACGGCGGCGACGACGTCGCTGATCGAACCCTCGCGCAGCACGAAGCCGGACACACCGGCCTCCGCGCAAGCCAGGATATCCTGCTCGGCCTCGGCGACCGCGATGGCGACGACCTTCAACGCCGGCGCCAGGGCGCGGCAGGCTGCCGATTGCTGCAAGCCTTGCGGCGTCGCTATGTCGACCAGCAGCACCTGCGCGCCGCTGTCGACGACTTGCTCAGGCGGGGTCGCAAGATCACCGTGTCCGGCGATGCGTAAGCATTCCTGCCGGGCCAGGCAGGAACTGAGGCCTTCGCAGAGCAGGCGCACGTCGCTGAGGATGAAGAGGCTGATGGGTATGAGGCTGCCGGCGTCCAGCTCGGCGGGCGGCGGTGATGCATGCGAAGCGGTGAGGTGGGAATGCGGCGGGGCGTGGCGCCCTGCCGAAAATGACGCATTGGACGACATGCCTGCCTCCCGATTGCCAACTCACAACCGTGTTTGCCGCCGCGCCCAGTTGAAGGCCACCAAGATCAAAAAGTTGTATATTTAATATCTTTCCCCTTGAAATTGAGTATCGCGCGTTTTGACGTCGCTGACAAGCACCGACACAGCATCCCGGCATGTCGGGGGCGTTTCGACGCATGTGAAGCGGACGATTGACAGGCAGCAATTTAATTTATCAGCGCTGCGCGTGCGGATTGAGATCTGGCCTCTCAGGCCACGACCTTGGCGCCGGCGCCGAGACGCTGGCGTTCCTTTGCGAGATAGTCGCCGATCGCATCGCCCGACATCGGCTTTGCGAAGTAGTAGCCCTGGATGAAGTCGCATCCCAGGCGGCGCAGACTGTCGAGCTGGGCGCGGGTTTCGACGCCCTCGGCGACGCAAGCGATCTCCATGTCGTCGCACAGGCCGGCGAGAGACTTGATGATCTTGTGACTTACCGGATTTTCGTTGATGTCGGCGACGAAGCTGCGGTCGATCTTGATCTTGTCGAGCGGCAGCCGATGCACGTGGCTCAGCGAGGAATAGCCGGTGCCGAAATCGTCCAGTGAAATGCCGCAGCCCATGGCCTTCAGCGTCGCGATCGATTGCTGCGCGCGCACGAAGTCGAAGGTGACGGCGGTCTCGGTGATCTCGAAGTCGATCCGGTTCGGCGGCAACCCGCTCTTCTCGATGATCGAGATCAGCGGCAAAATGCCTCGGCTGCGCAGACATCGTGAGCGGACAGGTTGAACGACAGACGGATGTGGTCGGGCCAGGTCCTTGCCGTCGCAAGCGCGCGGACCAGCAGCGCCTGCGTCAGCGGCCGGATCAGGCCGATGCGCTCTGCGGCCGGAATGAAGTCGGCCGGTGAGACCAGGCCGAGGCGGGAGCTGTGCCAGCGCGCCAGGACTTCGAAGCCGGCGGTGTGCTCGCTCATGGCGTCCACGATCGGCTGGAACACCAGGTCCATCTCGGTGCTGAAATCGGCGGTGCGAAGCAAGTTCTCGATGACGCCGCGGCTGCGGATCTCGGCCTCGAGCTCGCTCGAGAAGATCACGGTGCGGCCGCGCAGATGGCGCTTGGCGTGATAGAGCGAGTAGTCGGCGCATTCATAGAGCGCTTCGGCGCTGGTCGCCGAGCTTGGGAACAGCGCGAAGCCGATCGAGCAGGACAGCCCGGTATGGGCGGTGTCGAGCTGGTAGGGCAACTTGACCTGTTCGCCGATGCGCTGGCCGAGCCGCATCAAATCGTCATCTTCGGGATCGCCGCACACTACGAGGCCGAACTCGTCGCCGCCGAGCCGGGCAAATTCCACCCGCTGCGGGCCGAAGCCCTCGCAAACTTCGCGGATGCGGCGCCCGGCTTCGATCAGGACGCGATCGCCGACCGAGTGGCCGTAATTGTCGTTGATCGGCTTGAAGCCGTCGAGGTCGATGATCCCGACCGCGACGCGAACGCGCCTGCGCTCGGCGTCGCTGAAGGCGCTCGACAGCTCGGCGAAGAAGCGGCGGCGGTTCGGCAGCTCGGTGAGGGAATCGAGATTGGCGAGGCGGAAATTCTCGTCCGAGAGCGCTTGCGTCGCCGCCTGCTGCGCCAGCAGCGATTTGCGGCTCGAGACGAGATCGGCGAAGTCGCGGTAGTAGATGAACAGCACCGTCACCATCGCGCCCGAGACGAGAAGGTTGTTGACCGCGATCGCCTTCAGCGTCGGTTCGCCGGTGGCCCAGAAGAACAGCACATAGGGCACGTCGACGACGAGCGTCACGATCAACGCTGCGGAACGCAGATGCATCAGCGAAAAAATGCAGCCGATCACGGTCACCGCCATGTAGAAGGCGACCTGGCTCTTGGCGAAGGCATCGCCGTAAGGGTACAGCGCGAAGGACCATGCGGTGAAGCCGGCGCCGATCGGCAATGTCATCCAGTTGGTGGCGCGCAGATTGCGCAGGATATCGGCATCGCTCCGCACGAGGTGCCGCTGGCGCAGCCACCAGAAGGTGCGAAGCGCGGCGAGCACGGTGAGCACGCTTGGCACGATCAACGTCAGCCAGTCCGGCGCCACATTGACATAGGTGTAGGCGACCGCGATCGTGTTGCTCATCAGGATGAAATAGAGCAGCGGGATCTGCTTGGAGAAGGCATCGAACTGCGCGCGCGTCAGGTCCGGGTTATCGGCCGGCACGCGAAACAGCCGCATCGCGGCGGCGAGCTGAGACTTCAAATTGGCGACAGGCATTGCAATACGCGCCCCGGATCCCTTCAAAACGGCGGCGATCTTGCACGACGGGGGTAAAGGTCGCGTTAGGTGGGGCTGCACGAAAAGCCAGCGCAGGTTGCGCGCGGCCACGGGATTTTCCAGCCGCGTGTATTGGTGAGACCGTGTTAAGGATATCCGGCGGCCGAGGCGCGTGTCTCAGGCACACCTTGCCCGCAGCCACCCGCAGCTACGATCCGCTAACCATTGCGAGTCTTGGCTTTTCACGTCGGCGACGGCGCATGGCCGCGCGGTCAGCCGACGCGCGCGCTTCACCTCTCCCCGCGGAAGGAGAGGTGAAGAGAGGACAAATGGCCGTTATTTCTTCTCCAACGCCGCCGTCTGCTTGGCGAGTTGCTTGTCGAAATCCTCCGACAGGCTGGTTGCGTAGGTTGCGAGCTCGTCTGGCTTGACGAACGGGTTCGGTGCGCCGTCCTTCATCTCCGCACGCTTGGCCTGCATGCCATAGACTTCCGGATGCGGTCCGAGCAGCACGTCGATCTTCATCGCCTTGGCCTTGGCGAAGGTCGCGCGGTAATCATCAACGATGCCGGCATAGGTCGGCTGGCCGACCAGCCGGTTCAGCGCCACCGTGCCGCTGCAGAAGAACAGCACCTCGCGGTCCTGGCCACCGTCCTTGACGGTCATCTCCCAGCTCGTACAGCCCGGCGAGTGGCCGGGCGTTGCATGCGCCGTCAGCGTGGTGTCGCCGAGCGTGACCTTGTCGCCTTCCTTCACCGCGCGGTCGACCTTCACCGCCGGAAAGGCGAGGTCCTGGTTCTTCTCGTCGCCTGGATAGTAGCCGCCTTCGAGCAGCGGTTTGTCGCGCTCACCGGCAACGAGCTGCGCGCCGGTCTCCTTCTTGATCTCGGCGAAGCCGCCGGTGTGGTCGAGATGCGCATGCGTGTTGAGGATGATCTTGATGTCCGCGACCTTGAGGCCGAGCTTCGCGATGTGCTCCTCGATCATGCCGGTCGACTGGGGCATCGCCGTGTCCATCAGGATCAGGCCCTGCGATGTCTTGATGACATAAACGGCAATGCCGTCGGTTCCGACATAATAGATGTTGCCGATCAGCTGGAACGGATCGAATGGCGCCGTCCATTTCTGCATGACCGCTGTCAGGAAATCCTTGATGGTCTGCGCCTGTGCGCCGGTTGCGAGGAACGCCAGCGCACATAGCGTGGCCGCGAGCTTCTTCATAGGTTGCCTCCCGAAGTGTTCTTGTTCATTTTGACCGTGCGCGCCTTTTGCTTGGCACGGCGCGGTGCCCAAGCTACGTCGCGCGAGCTGCGGCAGCAACGGCCTCGTATCCGGAAATATTCATGGGCATGCGCGGAATAGCGGTCGCCGTTCGGTTTGAGCATGGCGGCTATCGCTGGAATGCGGCCGCTTGCTGTTTGACCGCGCGCAGGCGGCCCGCCATACTTTGCGTCAAGGCGAGCCAGAAAGACTTGTCGGCACCGGGAGCTGAAATGACCAATTCTTTGTCCGTCCTTGCGGGGACGTTGATTTCCCTCGTCTCCTTCACTTCAATTGCATTGTCGCAGCCGGCCTGCGTCATCCAGAACATGGCTGTGCCGCCCGGGGCCAACACCACCGACAAGGCGGCACCGTTCTTCATTGACACGGCGGGCCTGGATTTCAAGACGGCGCCGCCGACGCGCGATCCCTCGAACCCCAACTATCCGCGCGCGACCGAGCTGCCCGACGGAACGCTGCCGCCGCCCGGCGCCGAGGGCAATTTCATCATCGGGCCCACCCACAATCCAGCGCCGGAGACGATTGCGAAGGAAGGCGTACCACGCGGCACGACAAAATCCTTCACGCTGACGTCGAAAGAGAGCACGATCTATAATCCCGGCCTGATCCGCGACGACGTCGCCGGCTGCACCAATTCGTCGATCATGACGACCGTCACTGCGCCGGATGACAAGTCGCACATGATCGTCACCACCAGCCATCCTGGAATCTGGTCGCGCACGATCGACGTCTACGTGCCGGCGCAATATGTACGCGGCACCGAGGCGCCGTTCATCGTGGTCGGCGACGGCGGCTCCAACGCCTACAAGGACCTCGCCACGACGCTCGATAATCTGATCGCGCAGCGCCGCGTGCCACCGATGATCGCGATCCAGATCGGCAATGGCGGGCAGGACGCGCAGGGCAGCCAGCGCGGCCGCGAATACGATGCGGTGTCAGGCGACTATGCGCAGTTCGTCGAGCGCGAGGTGCTGCCGCTGGTCGAGAAGAACGCCGACGTCAAGTTGACCAAAAACCCCGACGGGCGCGCGACCATGGGCCTGAGCTCGAGCGGTGTGGCGGCCTTCACCATGGCGTGGTTCTATCCCGATCTCTATCACCGCGTGCTGGCCTTCTCGCCGACGATGGTCAACCAGCAATGGCCTCACGATCCGTCGCTGCGTGGCGGCGCCTGGGAATATCACAGCGTATGGACGGGGCCGGCCGGTCCCAACCTCATATCGAAGGCCGGCGTGCTCACGCCGGCCGAGCCGCCCGGCGTGCCGCTGATCGTCGCCGCGCCGGCGAAGCCGATCCGCTTCTGGTTCTTCGGCGGCGACCAGGACCTGTTCTATCCGAACCCCACCATTCCCGATGGTATGCACGACTGGACCCTGTCGAACGCGCTGATGGCGAAGGTGCTGGCGGAGAAGGGCTACCACTACCAGTTCCTGTTCGTGCGCAACGCCAAGCACGTCGACCGGCCGACGATTGCGCAAACGCTGCCGTCGGCGCTGGAGTGGGTCTGGAAGGGCTATCCGATCCCCTGAACGCGAAGTCGCGCGAAATCTAGCGGCCAATCCCTATCGTCACGCCGGCGGTCGAGCGCATGGCGTCCCGGAGGGTCGTCGCGTTCATGTCGTCAAGGATCTGACGTGTCAGCACGGTGGTCTGGCCGGGCGTGTTGAGGATCGTATCGCCGCGCGAGGTCGAGAGCCGGTCGGCCTTGTAGGGCGCGGCCCGATCGGTGGCGGGCGCATGGTGCGGGCGTTTGCCGGACGCCGCAAAGGCCCCTTGCGAGATGCAGAGGGCGGCGATTACGACCAGGCGCAATGATCTTGCGGGCATGCGGCCTCCCATGTCCAAGCCGTCAGCCTAGCATATGGCGGGCATGGTCGCAGAGGACAAGGGTCAGGCGAGAGCGGCCCGGCGCTCCCGTACCGGTTCGCGGGGCCGGTCGGGGTTACGCGGCTCGGCGAGCCGGGTAAAGCTGCGCTGACCCGCCGACGCGGGCGCCTCGACGACGACGCCCTCGCAGACGATCTGCCCGTCCAGCATCCTGAATTCGAGCTTGTCGTAGCGTGGCATGGTCTCGCCGGGCGCGGGCGGCAGCAGCTCGACGCGGCCCTGGATGTTCAGCGTGGCGTCGCCGGCGCCGTGAAGCCGCGGATTCCACATCCTGATCCCGGTCTCCGTCCAGCGCTGCCGGATCAACGTGGCGCGGTCGACGGGTTCCACGACCTTTGCGCGCGTCTTCGGAGCGCTGGGGATCACCGGAGCGGGAGACTCGAGGACCGGCTCCGGCGCGACATGCGTGACGGCGCTCGCTGTGTCGGCGGAGGGACCCTCCGTTGCGATCGGGGCGGGATCGTTGGCCGGGACCGGCTCGATCTCCATTGCGACGACAGAGATGGCAACGCTGTCGATGCTGTTCCCGGAGACCTCTCCCGCCGAGACGTCGCTGTCCGCAAGCGCGACGCACGTGTCCTCTACGACAGTCGGCTCCACATCAGCGACGTCAGAGGAGGTATCGTCGTTGACGGCGAGAACGGGGGCATCAACCGGAGCGATCTCGATGTCGATAGACGAGACCAGCGCCTCCTCTGCGACGACGAGCTCCACCTCGGCCGAGAGGTCGGGAGATGGATCGCTGCCGATGACGGGCTCGGAAACGTTGGCTTGCTGGTTCTCGGCCTCGACAGGCGACAGCCGCGCCTCTTCAACGATGACGGGTTCAACGATCTCCGGAAGTTCCACAGGTGGGTCGCTGATGACGAGCTCGGGTGCACCGACCGGCTCACTCTCGATCTCGACAACCGGGACCGGTGTCTCTTCTACGACAACGGGTGCGACGCTGGTCTCAAGCTCCGCGGGTGGATCGCTGCTGACGAGCTCAACGGCCTCGCTCTCCACCTCGACTGATGAGACCGAAACCTCTTCGACGACGACCGCCTCGACCTCTGTCGGCGCTTCCAAGGATGAATCATCGGCGACGCTGACATCAGTTGGCGCCGCGGACGAGCTCTCCGGGATGACAGAGATAGCGGCGCCATCTTCGGCGACCGGAGCCGCAACGGCGATCTCGGTGTCACTGGGCAGCGGGTTGGTGCTGATGCTGTCGGGAGCCGCAACAGCTTCTGCGATGTCGGCAACGGTTGCGGGCGAATCGCTTGCCGCGATCGGCGCGACATCGACGCTGCCGCCGTGAGGCAAGGGCCTAAGCCGGGTGAACGCCCATTTCACCGCGGGAATGCGGCGCAGCAACGATATCAGTCTCGAAAGCACAGGGAGTTGTCCAAGAGGTACTCGGCGTGAAGCAATCGCTGATTCGCCAGCAATGCAAAAAAGTGCCCCGGCCGTCACATCGATGTCAATGTAGGTGGGACCAATTGCAGAACATCCGTGCGTCCAACGCGCGGGAAAGGGCAACGCGACTGCCGTGTCGGATGCGACAATGCACCACCGCCGGGTTGCGGGCGGTCGCGCCTAGGATGGGCGGGACAGCAACGCAAAGCACGCGCATGTCCGATCCTCCCGACGACAGGATCGTTCCGATCCGCTCGTTGCAAGGCGCCCGGCTCGACGAGCGCTTTGACGCAACGCTTGCGGACCTCGAGGCGCGCCGCGATGAACTCGTGCAAATCATCTCGCGTCTCACCGACGGCTTGAGCGTGATCGATCAGGCCGCCGCTGGCGGATCAGCCCAGTCGGCGCGCGATCTGCTCGATCTGCTGGCCACGGCCAAGGCCCAGCTGAACGAGGTGACGGCCATCATCGAAAAGCTGCGGCCGTCCTGAAGCTCGGGCGCGGCAGGCGGCCAATGTGACCGCGCCCACAGAGTTGCCGCGCCGATCCCCGAAACGCTTCCTTCGGCAGCGAAGGAGAAAAGGCGTGATCCGCAAGACATACCCGGCCGCTGATCCTGCACCGAACGTCGGACTTCCCTGCGTCATCCTTCCCGCCTAAGTTCAAACGTCTGGGGAGTGAGGACAACGCAATGAGAAAGCTTGCCGCCATCGCAGCGGTTCTGTTCTGGTCGACATGCGCATTCGCGCAGGATCGCACCATCACCGTGGCCTCGACGACGTCGACGGAACAGTCGGGCCTGTTTGGTTACCTGCTGCCGTTGTTCTCGAAGGCGGAGGGCATCGAGGTGAAGGTCGTTGCCGTCGGCACCGGCCAGGCGCTCGATATCGGGCGGCGCGGCGACGCCGACGTGGTGTTCGTGCATGACAGGCCGGCCGAGGACAAGTTCATGTCCGAGGGGCAGGGCGTGAAGCGCTTCGATGTCATGTACAATGACTTCATCATCGTTGGTCCGAAGAGCGATCCCGCAAAGATCGCCGGCGGCAAGGACGTCACGGATGCGCTGCGCAAGATCGCGGCGGCAAAGGCAACCTTCATTTCGCGCGGCGACAAGTCCGGCACGCATGCGGCCGAGCTGAGATTGTGGAAGGAGGCGGGCGTCGATATCGGCGGCGGCAAGGACAGCTGGTATCGCGAGATCGGCCAGGGCATGGGTCCGGCGCTGAACATGGCCTCGTCGTCGAACGCCTATCTCCTGTCGGACCGTGGCACCTGGCTGTCGTTCAAGAACCGGGGCGAGCTTGCCGTCCTGACCGAGGGCGACAAGCGGCTGTTCAACCAGTATGGCGTCATGCTGGTGAATCCGGCGACGCATGCGAACGTGAAGGCGAAGGACGGACAGGCCTTCATCGACTGGCTGGTCTCGCCGAAGGGGCAGGATGCGATCGCCGGCTACAAGGTCGGCGGCGAGCAGCTATTTTTCCCCAACGCGTCCCACTAGCAGGAAGGCGACGGTCGACACCGCCACGCTGAGCGCGAGCAGGATCAGCCCGAGCCCGAGTGCCAGCGGCAGGTCGCCCTTGCTGGTCTCCAGTGCGATCGCCGTCGTCATCGTGCGCGTGAAGCCGCGGATGTTGCCACCGACGATGATGATGGCGCCGACCTCGGCGATCGCGCGTCCGAAAGCCGCGAGAAAGGCCGTCAGCAGCGACGTTCGGCCGAGCGCGAACAGCAAGCCGATGCTGCGCAGTATCGATAGTCCGTCGATCCGCGCGAGGTCGCCATACTCGGCCCAGAGCAGGCTTGCCGGCCGGTGCACCAGCGCGACCACGATCGGGGTCGCGAGCAGGGTCTGCGCGATCACCATGGCGGTCGGCGTGAACAACAGTCCGGCTGCTCCGAGCGGGCCGGACCGCGACAGCAGAAGATAGAGCGCAAGCCCGACCACGACCGGCGGAAGGCCGAGCAACGCATTGGTCAATACGATGACGACCTGTCGCCCGCGGAATCGGGTGATCGCGAGCAGGGCCCCGAAGGGCGCGCCGATCAGCAGCGCGACGATGCCGGCGGTGAGGCTGACACGAACCGACAGCGCGACGATGCCGAGCAGCTCGGCGTCGGCCTCGCCGATCAGCGTGAGCGCGGCGCCGATGGATCGCGCGAAATCGTTCATCCGGCCGGACGCTGTTGCGCCGGCAGGAGATCAAGCACCAGATCCGAAGGGCGGCAAAGCCTGACGCCGTTCGGGGTCACCACGATCGGCCTGTTGATCAGGATCGGATGTACCATCATCGCTTCGAGCCGCTGGTCATCCGCCAGTGCCGGGTTGTCGAGCCCGAGCTCCGTATCGGGCGCCGCCTTTTCGCGGACCGCCTCGCGCACCGAAATCCCCATGCGCGCGAGCTGCTGCAACAAGGTACGCGAAGGTGGCGTCTTCAAATATTCGACCGCGTGCGGCTCGATGCCGGCACTCCTGATTGTGGCAAGCGCGCTGCGCGACGTGCCGCAATCGGGATTGTGGTAGATGATCACGTCCATTCGAAAGCCCCCGGGCCTGGACCTTCGCGCGTTCTCGCCGCTGCGAGCCGGCAACAGGCCTTCCGCGGGACTAAATCACGATTCACGGCGAGATTTCCAGAAGGATCGCGGTCGCGTGGCTGGCACTGGGAACGTGGATGCCCGGGACAGGCCCGGGCATGACGGCCGCTCGTTTCCAAGCTTCAGCGCTTGACGTTAGCCGAGGCCGAGACCGTGGGGTTTGTCTCGATGCTCTGCTGCCAATAGCGTTCGATCTGGTTGACCAGGGCAGGCGGAAGCGGCACGTAATTGAGCGTCTCGGCCTGGGCCTTTCCGTTCTCCAACGACCAGCGGATGAAGTCGATGGCCGCTGCCGATCGTTCCTCGGATTTCGGCGCCTTCGGCATCAGTACGAACGTCGTGGCCGTGATCGGGTAGGCGTCTTCGCCGGGCGCGTTGGTGAGCACGAGGTGGAAATCCTTCTCCGCCTTCCAGTCCGCACTCGAGGCCGCTGCCTGGAACGATGCGGCGTCGGGGACGACGAAATTTCCGGCGCTGTTCTGCACGACGCCAAATGAGATTCTATCTAGCCGTTGCAGCGCGTAAGTGTATTCGAGATAGCCGATCGAACCGGGCACGAGGCTGACGAGCGAGGCGACGCCGTCATTGCCCTTGCCGCCGAGACCAAGTGGCCACTCGACCGAGGTGCCTTCGCCCACGCTCGTCTTCCACTGCGTGCTGACCTTCGAGAGGTAGTTCGACCAGTTGAACGTCGTGCCGGATCCGTCGATGCGATGAACCACCGTGATCGCAGTGTTCGGCAGCCTGATGTCGGGGTTGATCGCGCGAATGGCCGGATCGTTCCATGATTTCAGCTTGCCGAGATAGATGTCGGCGAGCATCTGGCCGGTGAAGCGGATCTGGCCGGGTTTGACTCCATCGATATTGACGACCGGTACGACGCCCCCGATCACGATCGGGAATTGCATCATGCCGAGCCTCTCCAGTTCCTTGGGATCAAACGGCATGTCGCTTGCGCCGAAGTCGACGGCCTCTTTCTTGATCAGGCCGACGCCGATGCTCGAGCCGACCGCCTGATAGCTGACGGTGTTGCCGGTCTTCGTCTTGTATGCGTCGATCCATTTCGCCATCACGGGCGAAACGAAGGTTGAGCCGGCTCCCTTGGTCTCGGCCGCCAGGCTTTGCGTGGCGACGAGCAGAGCGGTGAAGAGTACGGGGAGAGTTAGGTGCTTCATCATAGGGCCGAGCCTAGCAGGCCGGGCGCGAGGCAGATGTGGCCTGTGTCACAAAGACGTCTTGGCCAGCTGCTCGCTGGCGCGCCCCTCGCCCCCTGCAGCGGCCGGGCAAAATGCGAACAAATCAGCTCGCCGGGGCATCAAATCGCACCTCTCCGCGGCGGAAGAGCGGCTTTATTCCCGCCCGGGATGCTTTAAGGAGAGGCAGGATCAGGTCGCACCCGCCCGGTGGCGGTGCTAGACCCTGATGCAGGAACAATGGGGCCGGGCCGTCTGGCACGCCCGCAAGGATGAAGGATACGAGGCAATGATCAACACGGTTGGCATCATCGGGGCAGGGACCATGGGGAACGGCATCGCGCAGATTTGTGCCGCGGCCGGGCTCTCGGTCGTGATGGTCGACATCTCCGATGCGGCGGTGAACCGCGGGCTGTCGACCGTCGGCGGTAGCCTCGAGCGCCTGGTCAAGAAGGAGAAGATGTCGGCTGCCGATCGCGAGGCGGCTCTCAAGCGCATCACCGGCACCACCGATCGCGCGAAGCTCGCCGATTGCGACCTCGTTATCGAGGCCGCGACCGAGAACGAGGAGCTCAAGGTCAAGATCCTGAAGGACCTCTGCGCCACGCTGTCGCCGCGCACGCTGCTCGCGACCAACACCTCCTCGATCTCGATCACGAAGCTTGCCGCCGCAACCGATCGTCCCGATCGCTTCATCGGCATGCACTTCTTCAACCCGGTGCCGGTGATGGCGCTGCTGGAACTCATCCGCGGCCTGCAGACCTCCGACGACACCCACGCCAAGGCGCTGGATTTCGCCAAGCGGGTCGGCAAGGTGGCGATCACGGCCAAGAACAGCCCCGGCTTCGCCGTCAATCGCATCCTGTGCCCGATGATCAACGAGGCGATCTTTGCGCTCCAGGAAGGGATCGCGACCGCCGAGGAGATCGATGCCGGCATGAAGCTCGGCTGCAACCATCCGATCGGGCCGCTGGCGCTCGCCGATCTCGTCGGGCTCGACACCATGCTCTCGGTGATGGAGGTCTTCTATAAGGGCTTCAATGACCCCAAATATCGTCCGGCCCCCTTGCTCAAGGAAATGGTCGATGCCGGCCATCTCGGCCGCAAGACCGGCCAGGGCTTCTACACTTACGGTGCCTGATGGCGCCGGCGGCGGGTGCCCAGCATCCGCCGCCCGATCCCCGCAATTTGCGCTGCGACAAAGACGCCGCGCGCAATTGGCCCGACAATGTCGAACGGGCGGCCCGCGGGAACAAATGAACGGATAACGAAGGACATGTCGGATCGACTGAAGGCCGAGCGCGAGGCGGCGGCCGCGCGGCGGAACCTGCTGACCCAGGATGCGATCGAGCGCACCGGGATCACCGAGGAGATGATCGGGGAGCTCGTCACCCGCTTCTACGGACGCGTGCGCGAGGATGCGCTGCTGGGGCCGGTCTTTGCGATCGTGCAGAATTGGGACGAGCATCTCGCCAAACTCAAGGATTTCTGGTCGTCGGTCGTGCTGATGAGCGGCCGCTACCATGGTTCGCCGATGCGGGCGCATGTGCCGCTCAGCCTGGTCGGCGATCATTTCGACCGCTGGCTCGATCTGTTCGAGCAGACCGCGCGCGAGGTCTGTCCGCCGCCGGCGGCCGCGCTCTTCATCGACAAGGCGCGACGCATCGCCGACAGTTTTGAGATGGCGTCGGCGACCATCGCCGGCCGTATCGCTGCGCCGCGTCACGTGCTCCGGTCCTGACGACAGCAAATCTGCCTGTAAAACGTGCAGTTGTGTCGCTCTGAGGTTGCGCTGCGCGGCTAATAACGCGTTGCACCAATTCCCGCATCATCGGTCTGATCTGCAAAATCATCATGCCGATCGCGCGACGCGACGTTGCAATTGCAAATATGCGCTGGAACGCATTCATTTGCGTTCAACCAAAGCGAGCAAAGACATATTGATGCGCTGCGGCGCCAACTCTCCGCCTTTTTTTCGGCAGAGTTCCAGCGCCTGCTAACGTGCATGTCGCGCGCATCATTCAACACCACTCCCTCATCGTCCGAGAGCACCGCGGAGTCTGAAGTCGACGCGGGTACAGAACAGACGCGGCGAACGCTGCTGCTTGGCGCGCTCGCCACGACCGCCTGCCTTGGTTGTTCCACGCAGACGCGCGCGGGCGAGGATCCGCCAGGCTCCGATGAACGTCCGCAGAAGGGTGATCTGCTCGTCTTCTCCGAAGGCGACCAGGAGGGAAAGCTCATCACTGCGGCCGATCTCCCGGCCGGTGGACCGCCGGTCCATGCGTGGCCGAAGGATCCCAACACATCGGTGGTGCGCAGCGCATCGCGCCTCAACGAAATCCTGATCATCCGGCTCGATCCCGCCGAGCTCGACGAGAAGACCCGCGCGCGGGCCGTCGATGGCATCCTGGCCTATTCGGCGATCTGCTCGCATGCAGGCTGTCCCGTCACTGCCTGGGTCAAGAGCGATGTCGGCGACAAGGACGTGTTCAAGTGCATGTGTCACAACTCCGAATACGATCCCCGCGAGGGCGCGCAGGTCGTGTTCGGACCGGCGCCGCGGCGGCTTGCCGCGCTGCCGCTCGCGCTCGCTGACGGTTCGCTCAGCGTCGCCGGCAACTTCATCGGAAAGGTAGGTGGCGTGCAGCCAGGATGACGGACGGTGCGGGTTGTGCCCGCGTCACGAGAGGCCGCATCCGCCGATGGGCGGACGACGGGACGAACGACAAGAATTCAAAACAAGAATTCAAACGGATGAAAAAGGGGAACGTTCATGACCAGGAAGCAATGGTTACTGTCCGGCTTCGTCGCCTTCACGTGCCTTGTCTCGACCGTCGCCGTCGCCGGCCCGATCGAGAACTACGCGCCGGTCACCCAGCAGCGGCTGGAAAATCCGGAACCCGGCAACTGGATGCTCTATCGGCGCACCTATGACGGACAGGGCTACAGCCCGCTCGACCAGATCAACACCTCGAACGTCAAGAATCTCACACCGGTCTGGACCTTTGCCACCGGCGTGGTCGAAGGCCACGAGGCGCCGCCGATCGTCAACAATGGCGTGATGTTCGTAACGACCCCGATGGGGCAGGTGATCGCGCTGAACGCGAAGACCGGCGACGAATATTGGCGCTACAAGCGGCAGCTTCCCGACGACCTCTTTCAGCTGCATCCGACCAACCGCGGCGTCGGTCTCTGGGAGGACAAGCTTTATCTCGCCACCACCGACGACCATGTCGTCGCGCTCGACGCCAAGACCGGCAAGGTGGTGTGGGACACCAAGGTGCAGGACTACAAGAAGGGCCAGTACATGACCCTGATGCCGCTTGTCGTCGAGGGCAAGGTCATCGTCGGAGGCTCCGGCGGTGAACTCGGCGTGCGCGGTTACGTCGCCGCATACGATGCCAAGGACGGCAAGGAGTTGTGGCGCACCTTCACCATCCCCGGCGAGGGCGAGCCCGGTCACGATACCTGGCAGGGCGACGACTGGAAGACCGGCGGTGGCTCCGCCTGGATGACCGGCAATTACGACAAGGACACCAAGACGATCTATTGGGGCGTCGGTAACGCCGCGCCATGGCCTGGCGAGACGCATCCCGGCGACAATCTCTACACCTCCTCGGTGCTCGCGCTCGATCCCAGCAATGGGAAGATCAAGACCTACCACCAGTACCACCAGAACGATTCCTGGGACTGGGACGAGGTCGAAGCACCGATCCTGGTCGACCTGCAACGCGACGGTCGCACCATCAAGAGCCTGATCCATCCGGGCCGCGACGCGATCTTCTGGGTGCTCGAGCGCACCCCGACCAAGATCAACCACGTCGCAGGCTGGCCCTTCGTCGCGACCGATGTCTGGAAGGGCATCGACGCCGAGAGCGGCAAGCCGATCGTCGATCCTGCGCACAAGCCGGTCATCGGCAAGCGGGTCGAGTTCTGTCCGTCGCTGTGGGGTGGCAAGGACTGGCCGTCGGCGGCCTACAGCCAGAGGACCGGCCTCGTCTACGTGCCCGCCAACGAGAATTTCTGCGGCGGCTTCACCGGAGAGAAGGTTCCGCTCAAGGCGGGCGAACTCTGGCTCGGCACCAAGCCGGAGGACATCGGCCTAACGACGAAGCCCGGCGCCGATCATTTCGGCGAACTCCAGGCTTGGGATCCCGCCACCGGCAAGAAGGTGTGGCAGCACAATTTCCCGAAATCGCAGTTGTTCGGTTCGGTAACGGCGACGGCAGGCGATCTCGTCTTCGTCGGCGGCACCAACGACCGCAACTTCCGCGCCTTCCACGCCAAGACCGGCGAACTCTTGTGGGAGCAGAAGACCAACTCCGGCATCATGGGCATGCCGGTGTCCTATGAGATCGACGGCACGCAATACATCTCGATCCAGTCGGGGTGGGGCGTGGACGCGCAACGCATCCAGGATGCGCTCGCGACCAACAATATCGGCATCGAATCCAATGTGCCGCAGGGCGGCGTGATCTGGGTGTTCGCGCTGAAGAAATAAGCTCCGCGGGCGAATCGAAGGAAGCGGAGCGTCAGGGGGCAAATGCGGCGGACGGCAACGTCCGCCGCATTTTGCGTGTGCGGTGCTCGCGCCACGAACCCGTCATGCCCGGGCTTGTCCCGGGCATCCACGTTCTTCGTGCCGCGGCAGAGGTCGTGGATGGCCGGGACAAGCCCGGCCATGACGGCGAGCGGCGGTTTGTGGGCGCAGGCGCTGGACCGCTACTTCCCCTGCCGATCAACCTTGTCCTTTTCCTTCTGGTTCATCTCCTGAACCTTCGGATCGGAGCTGGTCTGCCCGGTGGTCTGTGTGGTCGAAGGCGGCGGGGCTCCGGCGTTGGGAAGCGAGTTCTGCTCCGGCGCGGTGGGGCGCGTGGCGGTGGTCGGCGGGGTGGTGTTGCTTTGAGCGAACGCAGCCGTGGTCGTCATGAAAAAGGCGCCCGACAGCAACGAGACTGCGAGCGCCTTTGAGATGTTGGTCATCGATCTGCTCCTGTCAGATCGATGGAAACGGCGCGAGGCCGCTCAATGTTCCGCCTTAAGCCTCCAATTGCTTACCGAGCGGAAGGCTGCGGATACGCTTTCCGGTCGCGGCGAAGATCGCGTTCGTCAGCGCGGGTGCGAACGGCGGAACACCGGGCTCGCCGACGCCGCTCGGCGGCGTGTCGGGTCCGGGCGGGACGATGTAGACGTTGGTTACAAGAGGAGATTCATCCATCCTGAGGACCTGGAAGTCGTCGAAGTTCTTCTGCTCCACCTTGCCGTCCTTGAAGGTGATCGCGCCGTATTTGGCGACGCTCAGCCCCATGATCGCCGCGCCCTCCATCTGCGAGGCGATGCGCTCGGGATTGACATAAGTGCCGCAGTCGATCGCGGTGTCGACCCGCGGCACCGTCAGCTTGCCCTTCTCGTCGACGGCCACCTCGACGATGGTCGCGATGTAGCTGACGAAGCTGCGGTGCACGGCAATGCCGAGGCCATGGCCTTTCGGTACCTGACGGCCCCATTCGCCCTTCTCGGCGACCAGCTCGACCACCTTGCGGAGACGCGCGGTGTCGATCGGGTAGCTGTCATAGGGCTCGCCGTAGTTCCACATGTCCTTCACCGCCGGCTTGACGATGCGGGGACTGCCGATCAGCGCGAGCAACGTCTCCTTCTGGTCGCGCCCGGTCGCCTGCGCGATCTCGCCGACCATCGACTGCACCGCAAAGGCCCGCGGGATGTTCGAGACCGAACGGAACCAGCCGATGCGGGTGAACGCCGCGGCTTCCGGGTTCTCGCAGGAGATGTTGGCGATCTCGAACGGCATGTCGACGAGGCCCATGCCGAGCTCGAAGGGTGCCTGGTGGTTTGCACCCGCGGCGAAGGTCGAGGCGATGCTCGGGGCCACGCTGCGGTGGCGCCAGGCGATCACCTTGCCGTTCTTGTCGAGCCCTGCCTCGATCCGCTCGACCGAGACGGTGTGCAGGAAGTCGTGACGGACGTCGTCCTCGCGCGTCCATTGCACCTTCACCGGCGCGCCGAGCTCCTTCGACAGCAGCGCGGCCTCGAGCGCGAAGTCGCATTTCGACTTGCGGCCGAAACCGCCGCCGAGCAGCGTGACATTCACCGTGACGTTGTCCTCGGGAATGCCGAGCGTCTTGGCGACGTCCTCGCGGGTGCCGCCGGGACTCTGCACCGGCGCCCAGATCTCCGCTTTGTCACCCTTGACGTCGGCGACCGCCACCGGCGGCTCCATGCTGACATGGGCGAGGTGCGGCAGATAGTATTCGCCGACGACGACCTTGTCGGCGCTCTTCAGCGCAGCGTCTGCGTCACCCTCCTGGCGTACGACGAGGCCCGGTTTGCGCGAGGCTTCCTCGAGCTCCTTGCGATAGGCGACCGAGTCGTATTTGCCGTTGGCGCCGTCGTCCCAGGTCAGCTTCAGCGCGTCACGGCCCTTGATCGCCGCGCCGGTGTTGCGCGCGATCACCGCGACGCCGCCGAGCGGCTGGAATTTCGACGGCCACGGCCAGCCGCGCACCTGCATCACCTTCTCGACGCCGGGGACCTTCAGCGCCGCGTCCGGATCGAACGAGACCAGCTTGCCGCCGGTCACCGGCGGGCGTGCGATGACCGCATATTTCATGCCTGGCAGGCGTACGTCGGCGCCGTAGCGCGCCTTGCCGGTGGTGATGTCGTGGAGATCGACGATGCTGATCTGGCCCTTGCCGAGATAACGGAAGTCCTTGGGGTCCTTCAGCTTGAGGCCTTCGATGCTCGGCACCGATTCTTTGGCTGCGTCCGCGGCGAGTTCGCCGAAGCCGAGCTTGCGGCCGCTGGCGCTGTGGACGACCTCGTGGTTGACGGCCTTGACCTCGGTCGCCGGCACGCCCCAGCGCTTGGCCGCGGCCTGCTCCAGCATGGTGCGGGCGGAGGCACCGATCTGGCGCATCGGGATCAGATAATGCCGCGTGCTGCGGGAGCCATCGGTGTCCTGGTTGCCGAACTTGACCTCGTCGCCATGGGCCTGCTGCACTTTGACCCTGGACCAGTCAGCCTCCATCTCCTCGGCGACGATCAGCGGAAGGCTGGTGCGCACGCCGGTGCCCATTTCGGCACGATGGGCGAGGATGGTGACGGTGCCGTCGGGCGCAACCGCGACGAAGACGCGGGGATCGACCACGACGCCGTGCGGCATCTTGCCGGCGCCGGTCTCGTAGGCAAACGCCTGGCGCGACATCACGGGGGCGGCGAGCACGAAGCCGCCGGTGATGCCGAGCCCCTTCAGGATGCTGCGGCGCGAGACCTTCTCGACCCGAATGTTCTTCTCGAAGCCACGAAGCTTCCCGGGTTTATCGATGAAATTCATGTCACACTCCCGTCGATGCGAGATGGACTGCGTTCTCGATGCGCTGGTAGCAGCCGCAACGGCAGATGTTGCCGGCCATCGCTTCGCGGATCTGGTCGTGTGACGGCTTGGGATTCTCCATCAACAGCGCGGCGGCCTGCATGATCTGGCCAGCCTGGCAGAAGCCGCATTGGGGCACGTTGACCTGGCGCCAGGCCTTCTGGACGGGGTGGTCGCCGTTCGGATGCAGCCCTTCGATGGTGGTCACCTCGCGCCCGGCGACGTCGTTGATCGACGTGATGCAGGAACGCACGGCCTCCTTGTCGACGATGACGGTGCAGGCGCCGCACAGGGCCTGGCCGCAGCCGAACTTGGTGCCGGTCAGGCCGGCCTCGTCACGCAAGAACCAGAGTAGCGGGAGATCCGGGTCGCCGTCCCAGCTCTGTTCCTGGCCGTTGATCTTCACCTTGATCATGATGGTCCCTCGCTCTTCATAAGCTTGTCGATTGAACATTGCCGACACAGGTCGGCGCACTGCCCGTTTCGTCGTGTCGTCGCATCCCGGCCTGTTCTCCTGCGCGGGCAGATCCCGGCAGCAAGCAGGAATGCGAATCGTGATGTCCGGATGTGCTCGATACCTCCCGTCTTATTCTTGATTGATTGAATTCGCGCGGCATCGTGACGACGCGACCGTAGCAGAGACCGCGCCGGCCCGGCGTTCACAGCCGGGTGTTGTTGAAGGGAAAAGTTGCAACGAAGGTTTGTCAAAAGCAGGGCGCGGCATCACGCCCCTGCGCCTGCGAAATGTGCACGACGAAAAAAGCTTCGTCCGGCAGAGACTGCGCGGACGAAGCAGGATGCCTCAGTCGAGGGAGGGAGAACGCAGCGGCGCGGACTTCGAGGGGGAAGTGGGCGGCACTGCGCAGTCATTCAGAGACCAGGACTGAGGAGCTCATCTGAGGAGCTCATGGCGCTCGCGTCTGCCTCGTGCGATGCGGCGGCATCGCAGCGATTTGGTCGAGGGCCGGACCGTCCGGCTCGCTGGCGATGGTCGGGGCCAGCGAGCGGACGGGCACGGCGAAGGTCTGACGGCCTTGTTCAGGCGGCCTTGTCAGGCAGCCTTGTCAGGCAGCCTTGGCTTTCGCCACGTGGGTCGCGATCGCGTCCATCAGCGCCGGCGATAGGCAGTCATAGGGCTCGAGCCCGATTTCCTTCAGCCGCGAGCGGATGCCTGCCATCTGTTCCGGCTTCACGCCAGATTCAATCACGGAGGAGACGAAGGCGGCGAATTGCGGCGCCTGCGAGCCCTGCTCCTGGAACAGCTCGGGATGGATGAAGTCGAGGCCGTAGAACGGATGGCCCTTGTTCTCGATGCGGCCGTACATGTGGGTGCCGCAAGCCTTGCAGGCGTGCCGCTGGATCACCGCCGAGGGATCGACGATCTGGAGCTTGTCGCCGTTCTCGGTCACGCTGACGTTCTGGCGCGGCACCACGGCGACCACCGAGAAATTCGCGCCTTGCGGCTTCCAGCACTTGGTGCAGCCGCAGGCGTGGTTGTGGGCGACGTCGCCCTTCACGGCGACCTTGACCGGGTGGTCCGTGCATTTGCAAACCAGTGTGCCGCCGGCAAAGCTGCCGCTGCCCTGTTTGACGCCGTTATCGATCGAGGGATGGAGTGCAACAGTCATGGGTCGATCCTCCTTGGGTGTGACGCTTTCGAGCTAGAACACAACGACTGAACGGATGGATTTGCCCTCGTGCATGAGGTCAAAACCCTTGTTGATCTCCTCGAGCTTGAGCACGTGGGTGATCATCGGATCGATCTGGATCTTTCCGTTCATGTACCAGTCGACGATCTTGGGCACGTCGGTGCGGCCGCGCGCGCCGCCGAAGGCCGTGCCGCGCCAGTTGCGCCCGGTGACGAGCTGGAACGGGCGGGTGGCGATCTCCTTGCCGGATTCGGCAACGCCGATGATGATCGAGGTGCCCCAGCCGCGATGGCAGGCTTCCAGCGCCTGGCGCATCACGGTGGTGTTGCCGGTGCAATCGAAGGTGTAGTCGGCACCACCGTCGGTCAGGTTGACCAGATGCGCGACGATGTCGCCGGTGATCTTCTTGGGGTTGACGAACTCGGTCATGCCGAACCGGCGGCCCCAATCCTCCTTGGAGTCGTTGATGTCGACGCCGATGATCTTGTCGGCGCCGGCCATCTTGGCGCCCTGGATCACGTTGAGGCCGATGCCGCCGAGGCCGAACACGACCACGTTGGAGCCCGGCGTGACCTTGGCGGTGTTGACGACGGCGCCGACGCCGGTGGTGACGCCGCAGCCGATGTAGCAGCTCTTGTCGAACGGCGCGTCCTCGCGGATCTTGGCGACGGCGATCTCCGGCAGCACGGTGAAGTTCGAGAAGGTCGAGCAGCCCATGTAGTGGTAGACCGGCTTGCCCTTGTAGGAGAAGCGGCTGGTGCCATCAGGCATCACGCCCTTGCCCTGCGTCGCGCGAATCGCGGTGCAGAGATTGGTCTTCTGGCTCAGGCAGCTTTTGCACTGCCGGCACTCCGGCGTGTAGAGCGGGATGACGTGGTCGCCCGGTTTCACCGAGGTCACGCCCGGTCCGATCTCGCGGATGATACCGGCGCCCTCATGACCCAGGATCGACGGGAAGATTCCTTCGCTGTCGAAGCCGTCGAGCGTGTAGGCGTCGGTATGGCAGATGCCCGTCGCCTTGATCTCGACCAGGACTTCGCCGGCCTTCGGTCCTTCCAGATCGACTTCGACGATCTCGAGTGGTTTCTTGGCTTCGAAAGCAACGGCGGCACGTGTCTTCATCGTAAACTCCTCAAATTCTCGCAGGACGCCACGAGGTGGTATCGGTCCTGGTAACCTTCATTTCTTGCCCATGCAGGCGTCTTCCGCCTTGGTGTAGGTCTCGTTCTTCTCATCCTTCTTGGAGGGACGTTGACGGCCCCACGCCTCGTCGGAGCGGGCGCGCAGATAGACGTAGAGATCGTCCATGTAGCAGGCGACGTTCGGGTTGTCGCCGAAGGCAGGCATGACGTTCTCCTGCGCGGTCGAGATGTTCTTGCGACCGGAGGCGACGACGCCGAGGAAGTCGCCGTAGCTCATGGTCTTGACCGAATCCTTCAACGCCGGTGCGTAGGTGGATCCCATGCCGTCGGGGCCATGGCAGACGTGGCAGTCGGAGTGATAGCGGCGATATCCGGAATAGGTGAACCAGTCCACGGTGCCGTCGGCCGAAATCTTGTAGGTCGGGTTTCCTTCCTTATCGAGCCACTTTCCGTCGTCTTCCTTCTTGACGGCGGTCGGGTCGCCCGGACCGTCCGCAACGGCAATTCCCCCCGAGGTCACGAAGATGGTCGCAGCGATGACAAAGCAGATTTTACGCAAGAGATGATCCTCGAAGGCGTTCGGTGGAGACGAGCCGGCGCGTGGAGTTGATCCACGCGCCGGAGCGACACGAAGGTGAGGCTAGTTCGCCGCTGGCAGCGAGAACACGGTCAGCGTACCGCCGAGTGCCGTGTAGTTGCTGAGAGCCGCGTAGCCACCGACTGCGCCGAGACCGGCGGTCGGATCGGTCAGACCAGCTGCCAGACCGATACCGGCCCAGCCGCCCACGCCGGAGAGCACTGCGACATACTGCTTGCCGCCGTTCTCATAGGTGGTGACGTTGCCGATGATGCCGGAGGGAGTCTTGAACTTGTAGAGCTCCTTACCGGTCTTGGCGTCGACCGCCTTCAGGTAGCCTTCGAGCGTGCCGTAGAACACCACGCCGCCGGCGGTTGCGAGCGCACCCGACCAGACCGAGAACTGCTCCTTGTTCGACCAGACGATCTTGCCGGTCTTGCCGTCCCAGGCGATGAAATTACCCATATGGGTTTCACCCTGCGGCGGATACATCGAGAGCGTCGCACCCACATAGGGCTGGCCCGCGGTGTAGCTCACCTTGAACGGCTCGTAGTCCATGCAGACGTGGTTGGTCGGAACGTAGAACAGCTGCGTGTCCGGCGAGTAGGCTGCCGGCTGCTCGTCCTTGGTACCGAGCGCGGCCGGGCAGATGCCCTTGGTGTTGTGATCCTCGCCGCCCTTTTCAGTCGAGGCCGCGTCGAGAACCTTCGGGCGGCCATAGGTCGGTGAGTTCTTGTCCATGTCGACGCCGGAGGTCCAGTTCACCTTCGGGTCGTATTTCTCGGCGACCAGCAGTTCGCCGGTGACACGATCCATCGTGTAGGCGAGGCCGTTGCGGTCGAAATGGGTCAGCAGCTTGCGCGGTTGGCCGTTGATCGACTGATCCGAGAGGATCATTTCGTTGACGCCGTCATAATCCCACTCATCGTGCGGCGTCATCTGGTAGACCCACTTGGCCACGCCGGTGTCGGCATTGCGGGCCCAGATCGTCATCGACCATTTGTTGTCGCCTGGACGTTGCTTCGGGTTCCAGGTCGAGGGATTGCCTGATCCGTAATAGATCAGGTTCAGCTCAGGATCAAAGGAGATCCAGCCCCAGGTGGCGCCGCCGCCAATCTTCCACTGATCGCCCTGCCAGGTCTTGAGGCTGGAGTCCTTGCCGACCGGCTTGCCGAGAGCGGTGGTCTTCTCGGCATCGACCAGGATTTGATCATCAGGCCCTCCCGAGTAACCGCGCCAAGCCAACTTGCCCGTTTTGAGATCGTAAGCCGTCATGTGAGCCTGGACGCCAAACTCGCCACCGGAAATGCCAACCAGGACCTTGTCCTTGACGACGAGCGCCGCAGAGGTTCCGGTCTCGCCCTTAGTGGGATCGCCGTTCTTCACAGACCAGGCGACCTGGCCGGTCTTGGCGTCGAGCGCAACCAGTGTGGTGTCAGCCTGATGCAGGATGATCTTGCCGTCGCCGTAAGACAGGCCGCGGTTGACCGTGTCGCAGCACATCACCGGGATGACGTTCGGATCCTGCTTCGGCTCGTACTTCCAGATGATCTTGTTCTCGTTGGAAAGGTCAAGAGCATAGACCTTGTTCGGGAACGGTGTATGGACGTACATCACGTTGCCGATGATCAGCGGGCCGCCTTCGTGGCCGCGCAGCACGCCGGTGGAGAAGGTCCAGGCGACCTGGAGCTTGCCTACGTTTTGTGCGTTGATCTGGTTCAGCTTGGAATAGCGGGTATTGGCGTAGTCGCCCGCCGGCATGACCCAGTCTTTGGGATTCTGCGACATCTTGATCAGCTCGTCATTGGCTGACGCGCTGCCGACGGCGAGCATCGCCGCGGAGCCAAGATAGGTCGCCATTAGCACCTTGCGCATAGTCATTCCTCCGTTGGTCTCGTTTATTGTTTCCGAAGCATTGATTAATCACCGGGCTTCTCGTCCGGCGTCTGCTCGTGCAGGGCGGTCACGTTTGGGACCAGAAACGATGCTGTGCTGTTTCCTCCTCCGGATGAGAGCTACGGGTCCACGTGCAGGAGAGGCCCGTTTTTGTTGTTCCTGCCGCAATCCCTAACGACTTCGTCATCGGGAAACTTGCCCAAGAGGGAAGCCGGTTTGCTTGACAGCGCACGGACGCAAAGTTTTTGATTTTGCAGTAGCGAATTCAGCGGCTTCCGCGCGCCTTCGCGGCGCCTTCGGCGCTCAGGTTCCCCTTGACGGCGCTGCAACTAAGGCGGAGGATTAACCGTCAAGGGTGGCAATGGAACGATCGCGCTCGTTGCAAGAGACCGCTCAAATTCGAGGTAAACGTCACGCAATCATGGCTGAGGGCTCCAGCAGCGCTGGTTGCGATTCGCGTCGAATCTGCAGATGAAACCAGCGGCTGGATTAATGTCCGACACCATTCACACGCTCTCGACGACCGGCCTGACGCCGAAGCGGCAGATCCAGAGCTGGATCGACGGGCTGACAAGCCTGTGTGGGCATTTCGACGTCGATCCGCTCGAGGCGTCCTCGCTCGAGGGCCGCATCGACTACACGAGCGTCTCGCGCCTGAAGCTCTGCCAGATCGAGGTCAGCCAGCATCGCATCGCGCACACGCTGGCGCGCGCCAAGGCCAACGAACACCCGTACATCAAGATCCACTTCCAGACCTACGGCGTGTCCTATTTCGAGCAGGAAGGCCGCCACATCGAGCTGAACCCGGGCGACATCATCGCCTATGACGTCTCGTGTCCGCATTCCATCATCAGCCCCGCCTTCACCCGCCACGACGTGGTGATCGTGCCGAAGGCCTTGCTGCGCGACCGTGGATTCCCGTCGCAGCGGATGCCGGCCTGCAAATTGTCGGCGAAGACCGGGACGGGGAGGATCGCCCATGATTTCGTCCATGCCACCTTCGACGAGGCGGCCAAGCTGTCGGCGAACAGCGCGGTCGGTGTCGCCGATTCGCTGATCGACCTCTTGCTGTTGCCGTTGCGCGAAGCGGACACGATGTTCGATCGCGTCGGGCCCGAGGCAATGTACGTGCGCGCACAATTCTTCATCCGCGAGCACCTGCGCGATCCGGATCTGTGCATCGACCAGATCTCCGCCGAGCTCGGCTGCTCCAAGCGCTATCTGCACATGCTGTTCTCCGAGCGCGGCACCACGGTGAGCGACTACATCTGGCAGGCGCGCTTGCAGAATTGTCGCCAGGAGCTCGAGGCGCACGGCGGCAAGACCATCACCGATGTCGCCTTCTCCTGGGGCTTCTCCAGCTCATCGCATTTCAGCCGCGTGTTCCGGAAATATTTTGGCGTGGTGCCGTCCTCGATCCACAAGGCCCAGCAGGGCGCCGCGGCCTCGGGCGAGCATTAGGCGAGCGCCGCAGCCGACGCAGGCCGCGCGGCGATATCTCTCAGGCCGATATGGCGACGTAGGGAATGCTGGTCACGAGAGCGACCAGCAGCACCGCGTTGCCCAGCATGCCGCTCCAATGCAGCCGGCGCAGCCGGTGCGGGGCCTCAGCATCACCTGCGTCCCTCGCGCGGAGCTGGTCGTCGATCCGTTGCATGAACCAGCGGCGTCCCCAGATCGCCAGGGCCGCGAGCAGGCCGACGCCCATCGCGGCGACCAGGCGACCGTCGAGCAGGAAAGCCAGCGCCCCGATCACGCCGGCGACGCGCATCACCAGAAAATGGGCGTTGAACATCCCACGCAATAGCTGGGCGACGGGCTGGATATCGAGCTTCACCAGCAGGAAGGCGGGCGAGGCCAGCGTGAAGTAGCCCATCGGAAAGAGCAGAGTGATCATGACGGCAACGGCGACGCCATCCGGTGTCATGCGATCGGCCTTTCTTGTCCGCCGGTGAGGGGGCCGGCACCGGCGCACAATCATAGCGGGAAAATGCGCTTCCGACACTAGGCTTTGGTCGGATGCCGGGCTCCGATGGGACAGCCCCGTGCGCCGCGGAAGGTTCAGGCCGGCTCGAGGCCGAGCGACCGCGCGCTCTCGATCCAGATCGGCAACTCGTGCTGATACAGGGCATTGGTCTCCTTGAAGCCGATGGCCGGCTCGAGCACGAAGGTCGCGAGAACCTCCTTCACCTTCGGATCGCTGTTGGCGGCGACGCAGAGCGCCGCCAGGCGGTCGACCACCGGCTGCGGCGTCGCCTTCGGCACGGCCCAGCCGGAGAAGCCGCTCACGGTGAAGAATTTCGACGTTGCGCCCTGCTCCGGGAGGGTCTTGATGGCTGGGATCGCGTCGACCTTCTTCGAATGCACGGCGAACACGGTGCCACGGTCGCTTTGCAGGACGGACTGCGCCGCCGTGTAGCTGCCCATTGCGGCATCGAGCGTGCCTTCCAGCATCCCCGTCCACATCGGCGCTTCGCCGCGGTAGTGAACCGGCTCGATGGAAAGACCGTACTGCTTGTTGAGCTCGTTGATCGTCATGTGCGGGGCCGAGCCCGCGCTATAGGTGCCGAAGTTGACCTTGCCGCTCTTGCGCGCGAAGGCGACGAAATCCTCCAGCGTCTTGACCCCGGTCTTGGGGTTTGCGACCAGCAACAGGCCGGCGCCCGGAATGACGCTGACCAGCGTCAGATCCTTGTCCATGTCGTAGCCGGGATTCTTCATCACGACCCGGTTCATGATGTAGGTGGTCGAGATCGAGCACAGGATGGTGTGGCCGTCGGGCTCGGCGCGGGCGACCTCTGCGGTGCCGATCGCGCCGGAGGCGCCGGGCTTGTTCTCGACCACGACGGTCTTACCGACCTGCTTGGAGATGAATTCGCCATAGGCGCGCGCGAGCAAATCGGTCTGTCCGCCGGCGGGATAGCTGCAAATCATGCGGATCTGCCGCGAGGGCCAACTGCCTTGCGCCGAGGCGCCGCGCGCGACGAAGGGCATCGCGATTGCACTGGTACCGGCGGCGATGAAGTGGCGGCGATCGAATTTTGCGGGCATGATTCCCTCCTGATTTTTGCCGACCCTACTGCATCAGGCTGGGGTGGTAGGCGAGACAGATTGGCGCATTCGACAAGGCCGCGCGGTGCCCATTTGCGCGTCATCCGGGCGATCGGGTCTTCCGCATCACCCGCAGCCAGACGATCTCGGTCAGGGCCACCGCAATCAGGCCGAACGTGCCGCCGATCAGCACGTTGACGATGCGCTCCTCGGCGATGCCGCTGGCGCCGCCGGCAAAGGATGCGGCGAGCGCGATGAAGCAGCAGCGCAGGCCGAAGCCGACGATGTAGCGGGAGAACGAGATCAGGGTGAGGGTGGCCGCGAGAATCGCGATGGCGTAGCCGACGCGGCTTTGCGGCAGTGCAAGGCCCGCGAGAAAGCCGAGCGGCGCGCCGATGAAGGCGCCGATCGCCCGCTGCTTCAGCTTGCCGGTGGACGCCGTGAGGTCGCCGACCACGACGCTTGCGGCCGACCACATCACCCATTGCCCCTGCGCGAGGTTGAAGATCTCGACCAGGGCGGCTGCGGCAAAGACCGCCATAGCGGTTGCCGCGGCGGGCAGAAACCAGTCGGTCGCGGGCGGTCCGAACGAGGTCGCGGCATTGCCGCGCTGCCGCTGGTCGTAAATCTGGATCGCGCAGACGAGCGCCAGCGCGATCGGAGAGGAGGCGATGACCACGCCGGCATGACGTATCGCTTCCTCGGCGCTCACGCCCTCCCGCACCTCGCAGGCGAGATAGACGGCGGGGATGAAAACCCAATTGCCGAGCGTGCGGAAATGTTCGCCATAGCGCGTTCCCGCCACCGCAAGGAAGCCGGCGAGCGCCGTCAGCACCACGAATAGCGGCTTGACCGGAGCTGCAAGGAAAAGCGCGGCAAAGGTGACGAGGATGGCGAGATAATGCCACGCGACGACTTTTGGCGGAAAGTGCTGCCTGAGCGCCGGAATCAGCAGCGAGACCGCGACGAGCCCCAGGTTCAGCAGCGCCGTCTCGCGCGAGATGAAATAGGCGGCGACCATCGGACCGACGACGATCAGCGCGCGCAGCAGTTCGCTGGTCTTGACTTCGCGGGAGAGGAGATCACGCAAGTTGGTGGCGGAGGGAGTCGTGGGGGGATTCACGGGGCACCAAAGGGGCGAACGAAACACGATGCATACCACGGAAATGTGGTCGGCACTTTGGCGTGTGGAGCGACGGTCGCGCCACACCCTCGCTGTCATCGCCCGGCTTGACCAGGCGATCCAGTATTCCAGAGGCGCTTGCGATTGAATCGAGAGGCCGCAGCGTACTGGATGCCCCGCCTTCGCGGGGCATGACACCGGTGATGTGACGGCACGTGTGGCTACCTCACCGCTGAATGATCTTCGTCCAGACATCGCCGAGGATCGCAGGCTCGCGCGGTGGCAGATAGGTGAGGCCGGCCTGCTTGCCGAATTCGGCGATCTTGCCCTCGGCGGCAAGGCTGGTCAGCGTCTTGTTGACCGCGTCGATCAGTGCGCCGTCGCTGGCGAGCCCGACATAGCCGCGATTGGCGCCGATCGGATAATAATAGCCCGACGCGGTGATCGTCGTGTCGGGATGCGCGGCGCGGTGGGCATCGAAGCGGCCGAGGTCGATCAGCGTCGCGTCATAGTCGCCGCGCTGGAGCGCGCCGAGGAGATCGTCGCGGCCGGGGACGAGATGGGTGATGCTGTCGATCAGGCGGCCCTTTTCGAAGGTCATCAGGATGGCATCGCCCAGCGAGCCGCTCTCGATCGCAAGGCGAAGGCCGCCGAGATCGCCGATGTCGCCGATCTTGCGGCCCTGCGCTTTCGGCCCGAGTACCACCGTCATCGGCGAATAGACGTAAGGCTGGCTGGGCACAAGCACGCCGAGCGCGACGCGGCGGCGCCGGTCGTCGCGCGTGGCCCCGGCGAAGTCGGGCAAGCGTGCCGTCTTCATGCCGGGCTTGACGAGGGAATCCGTCGTCAACGCATAGCCGCCGACCAGCGAGCAGCGCCCATCGGAGAGCAAGGCGTTGGCCTCGAGCTGCGGGCTCGAATCCTCGTCCAGCTTGCTCTCGAACCACTGGATCTTCAGCGGCCGGCCGATCCGGTCCGCGATCGCCTGCGCCAGCAGCACGTCGAAGCCTGAATCCGGCTTGCCCTTGTGATGCACCGAGAGCGGAGGCCGGTCCTCATCGAGGCAAACCTTCAGCGGCTCCTCGGCCGCGCGCGAGGCGGTAGTCGCCGCCGCGAGGATCGCGGCAACGCTCCATGCGGCGAGCCAGGGTCTCATGGCTTTCTCCTGCTCGAGACGAAGGCCCAGAGATTGCCGATCTCGTCGTCGCTCAAAATGTCGGCCCAGGGCGGCATCTTGTTGTTCTTGCCGTTCTTCACCGTCGTGACGAAGCGCGTCTTGTCGTCGGGAAAGGCGCGCAGGTCCGGCGTGATGGTGCCAGAATTCATCATGTTGGGGCCGTGGCAGTGCGAGCATTTCGAAGTATAGGTCGACTTGCCATAGTCGATCTGTGCCTGCACGGGATTGCCGGTTGCATCGTCCGCGGCACGAACGGTCGCCGCAAGCGCGACCGTCAGCACCGCGACGGTGGCGATCGTCGCCACCGTCTTGTGAGATATGTCCTTCAGCATCGGGCCGTGGTTATTGCTTGACCGCAAAAACCCACAGCGAGCCGCCGGGCGGCACCTTGGCAAGCCGCTCGTCGCCGGAGAACAGCGAGTAGACGCCGCCATAGCCGGAGGTGACGGCAACGTACTGCACGCCATCCTGCTGCCAGGTCACCGGTTGTCCCTCGATGCCGGAACCGGTCTGGAACTGCCAGAGCTTCTTGCCGGTGTCGGCGTCGAAGGCCTCGAACTCGCCTGTCAGTGCGCCCGAGAACACGATGCCGCCTGCGGTCGACAGCACGCCCGAGAAGCGCGGGATGTCGCTTGGCGCTTCCCACTTGGCCTTGCCGGTCATGGGATCGATCGCCTTCAGATGACCGCGCGGGCCGTCACCCCACTCCCAGAGGTCGGTGAGGTCCATGCCGAGATACCATTCGCCCTGCTTGAAGGTGACGGGCTCGGTCTTGTACCTGCCGCCGAAGGCGAGCGTGTTGGCATAGGCCAATCCGGTCTGCGGATTGAACGACATCGGCTCCCAGTTCTTGCCGCCGAGGATCGACGGATAGACGGTGACCTTCTTACCGTCGCGCGCGTCCTTCGAGACGTCGGTCTCGATCGGCTTGCCGGTCTTCATGTCGATGCCGGTTGCCCAATTCACCTTCACGTAAGGATTGGCCGCGAGCAGCTTTCCGTTGGTGCGGTCGAGCACATAGAAGAAGCCGTTGCGGTTGGCGTCCATCAGCACCTTGGTCGGCTTGCCCTCGACATTCATGTCGGCGAGGACCATCTCGGCCACCGAGTCATAGTCGAACGGATTGTTCGGCGAGAACTGGTAGTGCCACTTGATCTTGCCGGTCTTGGGATCCATCGCCAGCACGGAGCAGGTGTAGAGGTTGTCGCCGGGACGCACCGCCGAGTTGAACGGTCCGGGATTGCCGATGCCCCAATAGACCGTGTTGAGCTCGGGATCGTAGGACCCGGTGATCCAGGTCGAGCCGCCGCCGAGCTTCCAGGTGTCGCCCTTCCAGGTGTCGCCGCCGGGCTCGTCCGGCGAGGGGATCGAATGGGTACGCCAGAGATGCTTGCCCGTCGCCGGGTCCCAGCCGTCGATGAAGCCGCGGGTGCCGAACTCGGCGCCGGAGATGCCGGTGATGACGACACCGTCGGCGACCAGCGGCGCCACCGTCATCGAATAGCCTTCCTTGATGTCGGCCGCCTTCTGCCGCCACAGCTCCTTGCCGTCCTTGGCATCGAGCGCGATCACGTTGGCGTCGAGCGTGGTACGGAAGACCTTGCCGTCATAGAGCGCGGCGCCGCGGTTGATGATGCCGCAGCAGACGATGCGCGGCGTCTCGGCGGGATACTCGACCTTGGATTTCCAGATCTGCTTGCCGGTCTTGGCGTCGACCGCCATGGTGGCGTTGTGCGAGGTCACGTAGATCACGCCCTGGTACACCAGCGGCTGCGATTCCTCGCTGCGATCGTCGTTGAAACTGTAGTTCCAGACCGGGACGAGATTCTTGACGGTGTCCTTGTTGACCTGGTTCAGCGTCGAGAAGCGCTGCAGATTGTAGCCCATCCCGTAATTGAGAACGTTCGATGTATCGGTCGCACCCTTGACCAGCTGCTCGGTGGTCTGGGCGTTTGCACACGTCGATGCAAGCATGACGAGGCTCGCGGCCATCGCAAAGCGTTTCATCCGTTCCTCCCAATATGCGCGCCTTTTGACGCTGCGGCAGCAACACTCCGCCCGAACGCAAAACACGTCAATACGAAAGTGGTAAGTGCGTCGCCGATATGTTGGATGCCAGATGCCGGTCACCTGACAGAAACCTGACAACCCACTTTCACTTGTGCGCAGACGCTGAAAAAATTCCGTGGCATGAAGCGGAGGCGGCTTCGGCCGCTCTGCTCGGGCCGTCGGGTTCCGCGAGTTGTGCAGTGCGCAGGTTGCAATTCCGGACTTGAACCGGGGCTCGCTTGTAGACTTATGTCGTTTCGATCCCCTGCGAATCGGGGGGCTGGTCAGGAGGGTTTGATGATTTCACGTCGCTCAGTTGCGCTTGCGCTCACGATTGCAGTGCTGTCCGGTCCAGCTTGGGCTGCTTCCGGCAACGCCGTAAAGATGTTCGACACCGACAATGACGGCACGCTCGATCTCGCCGAGGTGAAGAAGGCGGCCGCCGCGCTGTTCGCAAAGCTCGATCCCGATCACGACGGCACGCTTGACGCGCGCGAATTGCGCGGACGGTTAACGGCGAAGGAACTCGCCGCCGCCGATCCCGATCGCGACGGGACTCTCACGCTCGACGAATATCTCGCGGTGGTGGAGCAGCGCTTCAACGCAGCGAATCCCGACAAGGACGGAACGCTGGATGCGAAGGAGCTGAACTCGCGCGCCGGCCGCGCGCTGCTGCGCTTGTTGCGGTGAGAGACGCGGCGCTTGACTGGGAGCGAAGGCGATTTGCCCGAGAGGGAAATTCGCGAGCATAATGCGACAGTTCGCTGTGTTTGCGCTTCGATTCCAGGCTTGCGCTGCACCTGACGCAGCCCTAGGTTTTGCCCCGCGCGATGTCGCGCTCAATACCCTTGGGAGACCCGAATGGCTTGGAAAGCTCCGAAGATCGTGGAAGTGCCGGTCGGCATGGAAATCAACATGTACGCCTGCGCTGCGCGCAAGTAAGACTGACGACCTGCCGCGGCTTCGATGGCGAACGCCGTCGAAGCCGTGGTAGTGTTCGCAATGCGCCTTGGAGCCCACACGATCTGGACGGCAATTGCGTTCGGTGTTGCGCTTGCACCGGCGTGTGTCAGTGCCGAAGAGAGCTTCGATACCGAGCACATCTTCGGCTTCATGATCGGCACCGACGTCGGCAATCCCGGCGAGCGCGAATTCCAGACTCAGACCACGGGACGCTTCGGCAAGGGCGGCACCTATCGCGCCCTCCAGCAGGAGGTCGAGATCGAAGTCGTGCCGCTGCCGAACTTCCGTATCGAGGTCGGCGGCACCGCCACGCTGCATGACATCACCGGCGTTCCCGATATCGACGACCGCCGCCAGTTCAATTTCCAGGGCGCCTCGCTCGACCTGCGTTACCGCCTGCTCGACCGCGGGCGCGCGCCATTCGGATTGACTGTCGCCGCCGAACTCCATGGCGATCGCATCGACGAGACCAGCGGCGCGAAGGGGCGGATGTACGGCACCGATTTCACGCTCGCTTTCGACCGCGAGCTGGTCCCGAACTTCGTCATCGGCGCGCTCAATTTGATCTATCAGCCGGAATGGGCGCGCTTCGAGGTGGCAGGTCTGTCCGAGAAGAGTTCGACGATCGGGGCGGCGTTTGGCGGCTTGGTGCGCGTGCGCCCCAATTTTCTGCTCGGTGGGGAGATGCGCTACTTCCGCCAGTATGAGGGCATCGGCCTCGGTGAGCTCTCGGGGCAGGCGCTGTTTGTCGGTCCGACCGCCTATTTCCAGCTATCGGAGAAGTCGCGGCTCACCCTGAGCTGGAGCATGCAGGCCTGGGGCCGCCCGGCCGGATCGGGCGGCAATCTCGACCTCGTCAATTTCGAGCGTCATCAGGCGCGATTGGTGTTCGGGGTAAACTTCTAGGTGTTTGTTCCGCCTCTGCCCGCGCGCTGGGAGAGGGAACATCCCGTCCGTTCGAAACTTCCCGCTCCTCGGAACGTAATCTTTCGTGCTAATCTCGATTGTCCCCTTGCGACAGGATTCCGGCATGAACCCGATTGACCTGGTGGTGACTGTGTGTGCGGTGCTCTCGCCTGCGACCTGCGAGGAGCAGCATCTGGTGTTCAACTTTGCGGGGTCGCCGAGGCAATGCGTGATGGCTGCGCCGCCCTATATCGCGCAATGGGTCGGCGACCATCCGAAGTGGCAGGCGGTGCGGTGGCGCTGCGAATATCCGCACCCGAACGACAAGGCGTGAGCCGCCTTCGTTATTTCGAGCAGTCCTTCAGGTCTTTGTCGGCGATCGAGAACACCGCGTCCGCCTTGATCTCGATGTCGCGGACGATGCACTGCCGCGCATTGGGAGAGCTGACCCTGGCGTCATAGCGGCCGGGTTCGACGCCGGTGATGCGCAGCCGCTCGTCGTGGTCGACCTCCTTGTCCTTGTCGTTCAGGCACTGGTTCGGGCCCCACTCGGTCTTGCCGGCGGGCGAGAGCTGGAAGCCGGAGATCGTCTCCGTCGTCAAATTCCAGAGCCGGATGCCCTTGCCCTTGCTTTGGGCGGCGGCTTCGCCGGCCAACGTCAACAACGCGATCAAAGCCAGAAACCAACGCATCAGCCGATCCTCCCAAAGGCGCCCTGTTATTCCCTGATCAGGCGCTCGCGGTTCTTTGCCTTGTCGAAATTCCTGGCGCGGTCAAGGCCGATCGGCGCGATCAGCTTCGCCGAGGCAAGATCAGCGCCCTCGAAATCGGCGTCAGTGACGGTGGCTCCGGTCAGGTCGGCGCCGCCGAGCTGAGCATTTTTGAGCGATGCGCCGGTCAGGTCGGCTCCCTTGAGGGAGGCAAATTCGAGATCGACGCGCGACAGGTCGGCATTGCGCGCGTTCAACCCTTCCAGATTGGCGGATCGCAGCACGGCGCGCATCAGCCCCATCGACTGGTTGCGCATATCGGCGCCAAGATGCGCGTTCGCAATCGAGGCGCCGATCAGGCTTGCGCCGGTGAGGTCGGCCGCGATGCGAGCACCGGTCAGGTCCGCGCCGTCCAGACGCGCGCGCGCCATCTGCGAGGCGAACAGATTGGCGCCCTTCAGGCTCGCGCCCGCGAGATCTGCGTCGAGCAGCCACGCCTGATCGAGGATCGCCTGATCAAGACGGGCACCGGCGAGTTTCGTCTTGTTGAGTCGTGCCGCACGGAGAATCGCCGTGGAAAGGTCAAGACCCGAGAGATCGAGCCCCGACAACCGCTTGCCGGTGAAATCGGCCGGCGCCCCGGGGCTGGCTTTGGCCAGGATGGCCTCGACCTCCTGCCGGCTCATTTCCGCGGAGACCATCGCGGGTGACGTGAGGTCGACGTCACGCATCATGTCCTGCGCGCTCGCCATGGTCGCGACGAGAGCGAGGCCAAGCGTCATGAGGGCGACCATTCGCGTCATCATCGGGCTCCGCTACGGGCCCTGTTTAGCACGCGCTTTGCGTGGCTGCCTATGAGGCATCACGCCCGGCGTGTTCGCCGCCATGTTCGCCTTGGATTCTCGCCACGAGGTCCGCCCTGATCGCGGCGATCTCTGCGTCGCCGCGTGCGCCACGCGGGATGCTGATGGGCACTTCTGCCAGAATTCGCGCCGGCTGCGGCGACAGGAAGAACAAGCGGTCGCCGAGGCGGATCGCATCGTCGAGGCTGTGGGTGACGAGCAGCGTCATCATGGGGCGGCTTGCGACCAGCGTCGCGATCTCGTCGCGCAGGCGGCCAGCGAGCGCGTCGTCGAGCGAGGCGAGGGGCTCGTCGAGCACGAGCAGATCGGGCTCGACCGCGAAGGCGCGGGCCAGCGCGACGCGCCGGGCAAGACCCAGGGACAATTCGCCGGGAAAGTGGCTGCGATGCGCTTCCAGCTCCAGGATCCTGAACAGCTCCGACAGCTTCGCCTCGGAGATATCAGGAGCCGCAAGCCGCACATTCTGCTCGACCGAGCGCCACGGCAACAGCCGCGGCTCCTGGAACACCATCCCGATCCGCGCTTCCGGTGGACGCGCGATGGTCCCGTGGAAATCGCGGTCGAGCCCGAGGATGATGCGCAGCATCGTGCTCTTGCCGCAGCCGGAGGGGCCGATCAAAACGCCGACCTCACCGGATTGAAGCGCGAAGCTGACCGGGGCCAGCACCTCGTGCGTTTCGCCCGCGGCACTCCTGAATGTCTTTCCGGAGATATCGACTTCAAGCCGCACGGGGCCGCCACCGTGTTGCGCGGGCTTCGAACGGCTGCACCAGCAAGGTTTCGATGACGAGTACGACGGCCGCGAAGGTGAGCGAATAGGCCAGCAGTCGCGGCGTGTCGAACAGCTGGAAGGCGACGCCGATCTCGAAGCCGACACCGTTCGGCCGTCCCAGCAGCTCGGCCACCAGCACGATCTTCCATACCAGCGACAATCCGGACCGGGCCGAGGCTGCGATATAGGGCGCAAGCTGCGGTAGCACGACGTGGCGGAACGCACGCCAGCGCGGCATCGCGAACACGGTGGCCATCTCGTCGAGCGAACGGTCGAGCGCGCGCGTGCCCTCGCGCAAGGTGACGATGGCGGTCGGCAGCTTGTTGATAGCGATCGCCGCGATCGCGGCCGCTTCGGTCAGGCCGGCCCAGATGTAGGCCAGCACGATCACGACCAGCGCCGGCAGGTTCAGCAGCAGGATCAGCCAGGGATCGCCGAGCCGGTCGGCAAGCTTCACCCGTCCCATCAAGTAGCCGATGGCGCTGCCGAGCGACATCGCTAGCACGAAGGCGAGCGCGACGCGCGCCAGCGTTGCGCCGAGATGCAGGAACAGGGCGCCGCTAGATGCTTCGGCGATGGTGACGTTGAGCACGGCAGGCGGGGAGGGCAGCTTTGCGCCGCCGACGAACAGCGCTGCAATCCACCAGGTCGCGAGGAACAGGGAAAACGAGAGAAGACGCAGCACCTCAGTCTCCGGGGACCGCGTGATAGAAGGTGCCGGGATCGAGCTCGGCCGCCGGCCCGACCAGGTCGCGTCCGCCGATCTCGGCGAGCACGCGATAGAGCACGCGCGCATCCGCCTCCTCGTCCACGATGCTTCGGCGCGGAATGCCGTCGCGATAGCGGTCGCGGTAGGTCTTGAGGATGGCCGGATCGCTCGCGCCGGTGAGCGGAGCGATTTTGTCCCAGGCGGCATCCGAGGTGACCAGCAGCTGCTTGGCCTTGCGGGTCATCGCAATGAAACGCGCCACCGCATCGCGATGGCTTGCGGCCCAGCTCTCGTCGAAGACATAGCCGACCGCGGATACCGCGCCTTTGGCCCCCAGCTTCGGCAAAATGTCCTCGATGCCGGCGAGGCGGCGAAAGCCCTTGGCCTCGAGCTGCGCACAGAAATTCCAGAAGTTGAGGCTTGCATCCATCTCGCCATCGAGCGCCTTGGCGGCGATCAAAGGCGGCGCGCCATAGACGATGCTCGCATCGGACTTCAGGTCGATGCCGTCCTGCTTCATCCGCGCCTGCAGCAGCAGCCAGCTCTTGTCGATCGCGCCGCCGCCGACGCCGAGCTTACGGCCCTTGAGGTCGGCGAGCGTCTTGAGCGGCGACGAGGCCGGCACCATCACCGCGCCGAGCGCGCTGGAATAGGGATAGAAGGTGAGCATGGCGCCGAGCACGCGCTCGCGCGACACCCACAGCCAGTCGGACAGGATGATGTCGGCACTCCCGGCGCGCAGGGCGATCTTGCCGGCCTCGGGGCTCGCGAGCTCGGTGACGTCGAGCGACAGATCGGCTTCCTTGTCGAGCCCGCCGGCGCGGATTGCAGCCAGCTCCCAGGAGAATGTTCCGGTCTTCTGCACTGCAAGGCGGATCGTATCCGCGGCGCGGCCGGGGGCGGCCAGCGACAGCGCCAGCGTCATCGCGAGCGCCAATGTTCGTCCAGGCGCTCTCAAACCAAGTGCTCTCATCACCTTGTGAGCCGTTTCCTCGAAGGGAGTGCTTTTCATGACAATACGCATAGCATAGCTTTCGTCGCAACCAGCGGGAGGACGCTCATGAATCTGGCGGGACAGCTACGACCGATTGTCGCCGCATTGGCGGTGTGGGCTGCGACCGTCTACGCCGCGCGTGCCGAGGAGGCCAATGATTATCCGACCTCAGCGCGTGCCGAGTACGTCTATGGCTGCATGAAGGCCAATGGCGAGAGCCGGCAGTCGATCGAGCAATGCTCCTGCTCGATCGACGTGGTGGCCTCGATCGTGTCCTATGACCGTTACGTCACCGCCGAGACGGCGCTGAGCATGTCCCAGGTGCGCGGCAATCTCGGCGTCCAGTTTCGTACATCCGAGCAGGCAAATTCGGCGGTGAATGATCTCAGGCGCGCGCAGGCGGAAGCCGAGGTGAGGTGTTTCTGACGGCTAGCTTCACGCCAACCGTAGCCGTCATGCCCGGGCTTGTCCCGGGCATCCACGTTCTTAGGATAGGCGCGAAGTCCGTGGATGGCCGGGACATAGGCGAGCAAAGCGACGCCGTCCTTCGGACGGCTATGCCCGGCCATGACGATCGAGAGCCTCACGTCCCCGGCTTCTCCACATCCCATTCATTGCGGAACACGTGCCCATCCGTGTCCTTCGCCTCCGCACGGAAGCGCTTGGCGCCATTGGAGACGTAGGTGAAGCGCAGATTGGGATCTTCCGAGATCGAGATGCCGCCCTCCACCGACAGCACGGGACTGTCGTCCTGCGTCAGCCTCAGTTGGTTGACGAAAAAGGCGGGGATGTAGAGCTGCGTGACCTGGTCCATTTGCAGGCCGGAATTGTTGGGATGGCCGATCATGATCTGCGCCTCGCGGACGCGGCTCGCAGGTGCCTCCTCGCGCGCGAATTGCCGGTAGCGCATCTGGCCGAGCCGGTTCCTGGCTTCCTCGATGTTCTTTCCTGCCGGCGCCGAGCAGCCGCCTGAGGCCTTCACATAGGTCTTGGCGACGTAAAGCTGGCCGTCGCTGAGCTCGGCAACCGCGTGGACGTCGGTATAGTTGTTGACGCGCACGCGCGTGGAGATCTCGGTGACGTTGGCATCTGCGCCGAGCTCGAACTTCGCTGCCATCGGCGCGGGGTTGCGGTCGATCACCAGCGTGATCGAACGGATGCGGCGGCTATCCGCGGGCGACAGTTTGCTGCGCAGGGTCACCGGCACGATCGCCGCGTCCTCGGCGCGATAGGGCATCTCGATGCCGATGACGTCGTTGCCGTCGTTGATCGGACGGTTGCTGAAGATGTCCTGCACCAGGCCCGGCCAGGGATCGTAAGCCTCCTCGGCGCTCGCCGGCACAGCGAAGGCGATGCCAAGCAATGCGGCGATCAGGGGCAGGCGGCGTGTGCATCCCGTCATGGTCGTGGTTCCGTGCGGACGAAGCAGTTTTCTCTGGGGCGGCGCAGCCGATCCCCCGTCCAGCGTAGCGCGTCCACTACTCCCATTCAATTTCCGAAAATGCTGCGGTTGCGTTGCGAGCATTGTAGTCGTCGAACAATTGCCAATGCGGCCGTTCCGATGCGGCCGCCTTGTCGGCGGCAGTCCGGATCGGCTCGCCCTTCTTGTTCGACGCCCGGACGTCCGCCAGCAGGGTCGTGAGATAACGCCGTTCGTCGCCGAGCGCGGCAGGCCAGTCGCTCACAGGCCCGTGACCCGGCACGACGCGCTGCGCCGGAATTTTATCGAGTTCCCCGAGCGTGCCGAGCCAGCCGCGGATGCTGCCGTCCATCACCGGAATATGGCGGAGGAAGACGAGATCGCCCGCGAACAGCGTCTTGCTGGTCTCGTCGAACACGGTCAGATCGTTGTCGCTGTGCCCGGCCGACCAGGCCCGCAAGGTGAGGCGGCGCGACCCGAGATCGAGCTTCAGGGTATCAACGACGAGCAGGGTGGGCGGCACGATCTTCACGGGATCGATCAATTCGCTACCCATGATGCGTCTAAAATTGTCGAGATAATACGGCCCGCGCGTCGCCAGCGCCTGCGGCAGCTTGCTGTGGCCGACGAAGCTGGTTCCTTCTGCGGCAAAGGCCGCATTGCCGAAGACATGGTCGGGATGGCCGTGGGTGTTGATGACGTAGCGGATCGGCTTGGATGTGCGAGCCCGCACCGCCGCCAGCAGCGCCTCGCCCTCACGGAGGCTGCCGCCGGTGTCGATCATGGCTACCGCATCCTCGCCGACGATAAAGCCGACATTGGCGATGTCGCCTTCGTTCTCGCGGGTCATGAGGGCGGTGGTCCCGGAGTGCACGAAGATTCCCGGTGCGACTTCGCTCACAGGCAATTCGGCTGCCCCGGCGCGTGCTAGCGTTGCTGTCCCCAGCAGGGACAGGGCTGCGATCAAGGAAGCGATGCGAGACACTTTTCCGCCTCAGTTCAGATGGCTTGCCGCACTGCACTGCAACAAACCAAAGCCAACACAAAGTTTGGCAAAGCATGGCGCGTCATGCGTTGCATGGCTAGCATTCAAACAAACCGAGGAGGAAGCGCGATGACGGAGGCCGGGCGACATCGTCGCTGGTTGTTTTCACTGTGGGTCCTGGTGGCATCCTGCGCATTCGGCGACGTCGCCATTGCGCAGACCAGCGAGACCGGCGACCTCTCGTTCGAGCTGGTCGATCCAAAAGTGCTGCGCGTCTGTGCAGACCCGCGCAATCTGCCGTTCTCGAACGAGAAGGGCGAGGGGTTCGAGAACAAGCTCGCCGAGCTGCTCGCGGACAAGCTCCAGAAGAAGCTCGACTACGTCTTCTTCCCGCAGGCCACCGGCTTCGTGCGCATGACGCTGGGCGCGCATCGCTGCGACGTCATCATGGGATTTCCGCAAGGCGATGACCTCGTGCAGGGCACCAATCCCTATTACCGCACGACCTATGCGCTGGTCGCCAAGACCGGCAGCGGGCTCGAGGACGTCGATACGCTCGAAGACGCGCGCCTGAAGGGCAAGCATGTCGGCATCGTCGCCGGCACGCCGCCGGCCACCAACATGGCGATCGCCGGCCTGATGGGCGATGCAAAACCCTATCCCCTGATGATCGACACGCGCTTCGATAACTCCGCGCAGGCGATGGTCGACGACCTCGTCGCCGGCAAGATCGACGCAGGCGTGCTGTGGGGTCCGATGGCCGGGTATTATGCGAAGAAGGCTGGCTCGCTTCATGTCACGCCGCTGGTGAAGGAAACCACCGGGCCGAAGCTGGTCTATCGCATCGGCATGGGCGTGCGGCCCGCCGACCAGAACTGGAAGCGGCAGCTCAACAAGCTGATCCAGGAGAACCAGGGCGAGATCAACAAGATCCTGATCGACTTTGGCGTGCCGCTGCTCGACGAGAGCGACAAGCCGCTCGGCGCGGAGACGGCCAAGAAGACGCCATGAGGCGGCGCGTTGCCGCTGCGCTGGTTGCCGCCATTCTGGTGGCGCCGGCGTTGGCGCAGCAGCAGGAGCCGTTCGAGCCCGAGGAATATCGCTCCGACAATTACCGCGCGCCGGTGCCGGCGACGCTCACTGGCGCGCGCGTGCTGACGACTGCGGAGGCCGAAGCAATCTGGCGTGCGAAGAGCGGCGCCTTCATCGACGTGCTGCCGCGCGCGCCGAAGCCGAAGAACCTTCCCGAAGGCACCGTCTGGCGCGATATGCCGCGAAGAAACATACCGGGCAGCACCTGGCTGCCGGACACCGGCTACGGCGTGCTGCCGCCCGCCATGGACGATTATTTCCAGCGCGGCCTCGCCCGCGCCGCGCGCGGCGACAAGGCTGCGCTGCTCGTGATCTATTGCCTGGCCGACTGCTGGATGTCCTGGAACGCCGCCAAGCGCGCCTTGGCTTACGGTTATGCCAACGTCGCCTGGTACCCCGACGGCACAGATGGCTGGGAGCGCGCAAACCTTCCGCTGGACGATGCGCAACCCGAGCCGCGGCCGGAGCAATAGTTCTCTCCTCGTCATTGCGAGCGTAGCGAAGCAATCCGGAGTCCCTCCGTGGAAAGATTCTGGATTGCTTCGCTGCCCTCGCAATGACGGTGTGGGTCGAGCGTCCGCGCACATCGACTAGACGCCTCGCGGAAGCTCCCTTTCGCCGAGAGCGAGGCGGAAGCAAAGCCTACTGCTTCTGCAGCTTCGTCAGCGTGCCTGTACCATTGTTGTCGGTCGCCGAGTACGTCACCCTGTCGCCGGCATGGACGGCATCCAGCATCGCGGCGTCCTTGGCCTTGTACTCCTGAAGCGTGCCGGCGCCGCCTGCGCTGCCGCCGACCGTGCCCTTCTGTGTCTGCTGGATCGAGATCGTGCTGTTGAGCCGGTCGATTCTGGTGACCATCCCGGTCATGTCGTCAGCAAAAGCAGGGGACGCAAGCGTGCTGATGGCTGCAGCGCATGCGAAGATGAATTTTGTTGTTCCCATCGAGGCCTCCCGACGTCTTGGAGTTCACGTCGACAAGCCATCCTAGAGCGATTTGGTTCCGGCTGATAGCGCGGCAAAGGGTAACGATGGCGTTGATATCGCGGGAACCTTCCGAAAGTCGTCGTCAGCGAGGCTGACGCTATTCCATTTCCTGCTGGATCACGCGTCCGAGAGCGAACAGGCGCTGGTCAATCGCGGTCGGAACCTCGCAGACGAACCGCACCACCTTGTGGCGATCTTCGAAAATGCGGGTTTCCCAGATCAACTGGTTGCTGAGCGCATCGACCTTTGCGTCGTCGCGTGGTGTCGCGCTCTGGAGCGCCTGGAGCTGGATCGACTCCTCGCGGATCTTGTCGGCCGCCTCGCGCTGTTTGCGGCTGACGCGTTCGAGCCCGTTCATGACCTGCGAGCGCTGGGCGTTGAGCGTGTCGAACAAGCCGGCGAACAACAGCTTGGCGTTTGCCGTCTTGTCAGCGGCGGAGCCGGCCAAAAACTCCTTCACCGACTTCTCGGCCTCGTCCATCGGCGTCTTCCGCGCCGACAGTTTTGAGACCAGCGCGGTGACCTTTGCGTCGTCCTTCCATTTGGTCTCGGCGTCGTCGAGTGCGGGACCGGCCCAGACGGCGGCGAGCGAGATGTCCGGCACCTTGGCCTGCGTGCAAGGCCAGTTGGGATAGCGCGGATCGGCGGCGCACGCAGCCGTGCTCGCAACGGCGAGCGCAAAAGCGGCCATGGCCAGAACCTTCATCCTTCGCCTCCCGCAGGGCCCCGTCGCGCCAGCCCGCGCGAGGGATCATAGGCCAGAATCGCGCCGATCATGAAGACGATTGTGCAGGCCGCCACTACCGCCAGCGAGATCCAGTTGATTTGCCCGTAGAATGCAAAACGGATCAGTTCGACCGCATGGGTGAACGGGTTGGCCTGGCAGAGATAGTAGAGATAGGGGCTCCCCTCCTGCACGCGCCAGAGCGGGTAGAGCGCGGAGGAGGCGAAGAACATCGGAAAGATCACGAAGTTCATCACGCCGGCGAAGCTTTCAAGCTGCTTGATGCCCGAGGAGATCAGCATGCCGAGCGAGCCCAGCATCAGCCCCGACAGGATCAGCGCCGGCAGCACGGTGAGATAGCCGATCGCGGGAGGGGTGATGTCCCAGAACCAGGCGATCAGCAGGAACGCATAGACCTGGAGCAGCGACACCGCGGTGCCCGCCAGCAGCTTGCAGAACAAGAGGAACCCGCGCGGCAGCGGGCTCACCAGCAGCGTCCGCATATTGCCCATCTCGCGGTCATAGACCATCGAGAGCGAGGACTGCATGCCGTTGAAGAGCTGGATCATCGCCATCAGCCCGGGCGCGATATAGACCTCGTAGAGGATGTAGGTCTCGTAAGGCGGGATGATCGAGATGCCGAGCACCTGGCGGAAGCCGGCGGCGAAGATGAACAGCCACACCAGCGGGCGCACCAGCGCCGAGACGAAGCGCTCGCGCTGATGCAGGAAGCGCAGGCCCTCGCGCCAGACGATGCCGGTGAGGCAAGTCATGTATTCCGCGGCCGAGAAACCGCGCGGTGTATCCCGCGTCGTGATGCTGCTCATGCACCGCCTCCCGGCATCGTCTGCGCACCGGTCAGGCGCATGAAGGCGGTGTTGACGTCCTGTGCGCCGGCATCCGTGATGACGCGGCTCATCGGCCCCTGCGCCAGCACCTTGCCCTGGTGCAGCACCACGAGGTCGTCACCAGGCATGATCTCGTCGAACAGATGCGTGGCCCAGAGCACGCCGATGCCTTGCTCGGTGACGAGCTGGCGGACATGGCTGATGATGTCGGCGCGCGCCTTGACGTCGAGGCCGACGGTCGGCTCGTCCAGCAACAGCAGCCGCGGCCGGTGCAGCAGGGCGCGGGCAATCTCCAGCCGCCGCATCTGGCCGCCCGAGAGATCGCGCACCTTGCTGCCGGCACGCTCCGAGAGGCCGATGCGGCCGAGCAGCTCGCCGCTGCGCGCGGCCGCCTCGCGCCGGTTGATGCCGTGCAGGGCGGCGTGATAGAGCAGGTTCTGCGTCAGCGACAGGTCGAGATCGAGCGTGCGCGGCTGGAATACGACGCCGAGCAGCCGCAGCGCCTCGCCGGGGCTCTTGCTGATGTCGTGGCCGAAGATGCCGACGCGGCCGCTCTGGATGCCGAACAGGCGTGTGATCAGCGAGAACAGCGTGCTCTTGCCGGCGCCGTTGAGCCCGAGCAGCGCAGTGAAGCTCGCAGGCTGCACATTGAAGGAGACGTCCATCAACGCCCGGCGCGGCCCATAGGAATGGCTGACGCCGTCGATCGACAGCGCCGGCACCGCGGCCGCTTCCAGCCTCGGCATCTCCTGCGGCTCGGCGATGGGAGCAGGGCTGGTCATGGCGAGATCGTAATGCCCCAGGGCAGTTCGCCCACCTGAATGGTCTTGATCACCTTTTGCGCGGCGACGTCGATGACCGAGACGTCGTTCGACACGCCGTTGGTGGTGAGCAGGTATTTCTCGTCCGGCGTGAACGCCATGTGCCAGACCCGCTGTCCCACCAGCAGGTATTTCGTCACCTTGCGCGAGGCGACGTCGACCACGGCGACGCGGTTGGCCGGGCCGAGCGCGACGAAGGCGGTCTTGTCGTCTTTGGTCATGCCGATGCCGACCGGCTGGATCGCCTCTTTCCGCAACCCCGGAATCTCGAACGTAACCTTGCCGGTTACCTCGTGCTTTTTGGGATCGATGATCGAGATGGTGCCGCCGATCTCCGAGGACACCCACAGCTCCGAACTGTCGTGCTTGAATTCGGCAAAGCGCGGCCGCGCGTCGACCAGCACGTTGGCGACGATCTGGCGCGACGAGGTGTCGATGAAATGCGCCATGTTGGTCGTCTCGGACGTGTTGATCAATGTCTTGCCGTCGGGGCTGATGGTCATGCCCTCGGGCTCGACGCCGACCTGGATGTCGCCGAGCCGCGCGCGCTTCTCCAGATCGATCACGGTCACCGTGTTGTCGTTCTCGTTGGCGACATAGAGGATTTTTCCGGCCGCATCCTGCGCGAACAATTCCGGGTCGGGCCCGGAGGGCAGGCTGTCCACGATCGCTTGCGTCTTGGCATCGATCACCTGGATGGTGTCGTCGTCGCCGACCGCGACCATCACGAACTTGCCGTCGCGCGTGAAATCGATGCCGCGCGGGCGCTGGCCGACCTTGATGGTCTTGGTCACGGTCCAGCTGTCGGTGTCGATCACCGAGACCGTGTTGCTCTTCTCGTTCGAGACATAGGCGATGAACGCATGCGCGGGCGCGGCCGCAAGCGCCAGTCCGGACAGCAACCCCACACGCCACATGCGCAACATTCGCGTCCTCATTTCAGCTTGCATTTGCTCTCCGGGCGGTCGTAGCCGAGCGTGTCGAGCTCGGAGACCTGGTGCAGAAATCCCTCCTGCGGCGATACCGACACCACCATCCGGCCGTCGACCAGCAGGATCGGCTGGCGCAGCTGCAGGTTCCAGTCGCGCAGGGTCAGTTTCGTGCCCTTGAAGGCAGCGACCGAAAAATCCGGCCCCTTGATGAAGTCGGTGACCTTCTTGACGTCGCCGGAATTGGTGCGCGAGGTGGCCTCGCCGATCATGCGCACCGCCGTCCAGGCCTGCATGTCGAGCGCGGTCATGCGCCGCGAATTCAGCTTGATGAAGCGGTTCTGCATCTGGATCGCGCCCCACTGGTCCTGCGATGCGTCCCAGCTGCGCGGCACGAGGCCGGCCGAGCCCGCGACGGGGCGCGGATCCCAGGTGCGATAGGGCAGGTAGGCGCCGAACACTTCGCTCTCGTCGGCGGCGACCAGCACGTCATAGGCCGGCAACTGTTGCGTGAACACCGGCATCTGGCGCTGGATCAGCGTGACACCGCTATCGGTGCGGCGCGCGCCGCCCTTGTCCTCGAAGGTCTTCTCTTGCACGATCTTGGCGCCGAAGCGTGTGGCGGTACGCCGGAACGCGTCTGCAAACAGCTTGTCCTCGTCATGCGAGCCGACCACGAGCACCCAGCGCTTCCACTGCTTCCACACCAGATATTGGCCGAGCGCATCGGCCAGCATCGCGCGCGTCGGTGCGGTGTGGATGACGTTGGCGCGGCAATCGGCCTCGCGCAGGCGCTCGTCGATCGCGCCGGCGTTGAACAGCAGCGTGCCGCGCTCACGCAGGGCATCCGAGACCTTCAACAGCGCGTCGGCCGGCAGGTCGGCGATGATGAAGCCGTTCTTCTCGGCAAGCGCAGCCGCAGCCTCAACCGGATCTTCGCCTTCCTTGATGCGGCGCTCCTCCAGCGTGAAACGCTGGTTGAGGAATTTTCCCGTGGTGTTGTTGTCCTCGATGGCGAGGCGCGCGCCGGCGACGCCGTCATTCTCCGCGGGCTGCTCGACCAGCGACAGCGTCGATCTGGTGCCGGCGACGCCGAGATAGCCGACGCCGATCTGCACCGGGTCGGCCGCGAGCGCGCTCGTCGCGGCAAGACCCAGGCCGATCAGGCCGACCAACCATCGGATCATGTTTCCTCCAGATGTTCTCCCTGGCTTGACCGCCGGTGGAGAATTGTCTCTGCTAAAGCATGACCGATTTGGCCCGGCTTGCAACCCCGCATTTCGTCCCCGCGCGCGCGAGGCCGGGAATCACGATCATGCGAGCGCTGATCTATTTCGCAGCTTTGCTGTTGACGGGTTCGGTCGCGTTGGCCGATCCGCCCAAGCTCGCTGTGTTCGATTTCGAGCTGATCGACACCAGCCTTCCCGGCGAGTTCTACGGCTCCAGGCCGGAAGAGGCGCGGCTCGAGCGCATCAGCGACCAGCTGCGCAAGGAACTGGCGCTGTCAGGAAGGTTCCAGCTGCTCGACATCGCGCCGATCAGGGATGCCGCCCGTCACGCCAATTTGCAGGCCTGCGGCGGCTGCGACCTCAAGCTTGCCGGCCAGCTTGGCGCCGACCTCGAGATCACCGGCATGGTGCAGAAGGTCTCGAACCTGATCATCAATCTCAACATCTATCTGCGCGACGTGAAGACCGGCAACATGATCACCACCGCCAGCGCCGACATGCGCGGCAACACGGACGAATCGTGGTCGCGCACGATGAGCTACCTGATCCGCAATCGATTGCTGGCGCCGAACTACGGGAAGCCGGAGTAGATTTTCGCCTTTCCCCGCTAGCTCTGCTGCACCCTCGCCCCTTGTGGGAGAGGGTGGCTTCGCGAAGCGAAGACGGGTGAGCGACTGTGTTCGCTGTCAAGCGGGTTGCCATGGTGTTTTCGTCCTGATCATGACGTTGAGGATGGTAAGCAGCTTGCGGGCGACGGCGATCAGGGCAACGAGCTTCGGCTTTCCCTTGGCCACGAGGCGCTCAAAGAAGGCCTTGAGGACGGGGTTGTGACGTCTGGCGGTCATTGCTCCCATGAACAATACCGTTCGCACCGCTTGTCGCCCGCCACCAATGAAGCTTTTTCCGCGCCATTGGCCGGATTGGCGCGTGTAGGGCGCCAAGCCGGCCAGTGCCGCAATCTGCTTGCGGTTCAGGCGGCCGAGCTCTGGCAGTTCGGCCATCAAGGTCCGGGGAATGATGGGCCCAACGCCGGGAACGGAGGCGAGCAAATCCTCTGCTTCGCGCCAGGCCGGCGAAGATCGCACTGCATCGTCGATGTCCGTATCGACGCTGACGAGCTCCTTCTCCAGCGCCTTGATCAGCCGTGTGATGCTCTTTCTTAAATGCTGCGAGGTTGCGCGCTTTTCCCGTTGCCGCTCGGCACCCATCATGTCCACGATTTGACGCCGGCGCGTCACCAAATCCGACAAAAACCGTGTCGCCTCATCCGGCAAAGGCCGGGGTTCGGGCCGTGTCGCTGCGGCAAAGTGAGCGATTACAGAAGCATCGATCGGATCGGTCTTGGCGCGTTGTCCGAGTGCCTTGGCAAAGGCACGGACCTGCGCCGGATTGACAACGACGATAGGAAGGCCGGCGCCGCCAACTGCCGCTGCCGCAATGGTCTCGAAGCCGCCCGTCGCCTCGAGCGCCACAATAGTGGGTGCAAGCTGTTTCAGCCGAGCGGTCAGCTGCTCCAACCCCGCATCGTTGCGTTCTACGACGAACGCCTCACCACCGGGATGAACTGCAACGTCAAGACGGTCCTTCGATACGTCGATACCAACCGCGATGATATCCATGGTCACCCTTCCTTGCCTAATCGGGCTTCGCACTTTGCGGCCCAGGCGACTGTTCGGGTTCAATGGACTAACGGACGGGGCACCTCTCTCTCCCACGGCCTGCAACGACCTGGGGGTTTGCGGGCTCCCGTCCGTCACCGCAACGTCTACAATAGCAGACCTGCGGCGCTTCGACTTACAAGGGGTCTCTCTCCGCGAGTCTAACTCTCATTTGAACGCGCGGTGAGATACCCCTCATCCGGCGCCATAGCCGAAGCTTTGCTTCGGCGTTCTTAAGAACGGCGGCCGTGGGCCGCCTATGCCACCTTCTCCCACAAGGGGAGAAGGAAGAAGTCATCACCCCTTCAATCTTTCCGCATGCCAGTGCAGATGATCGCCCATGAAGGTCGAGATGAAATAATAGCTGTGGTCATATCCCGCCTGCCGCCGCAGCGTCAGCGGGATGCCCGCCTTGGTGCAGGCGGCCTGCAGCAGCTCAGGCTTGAGCTGTTCTTTCAGGAAATTGTCGGCCTCGCCGACGTCGACGAGGAAGCCGGAATATTTCGCGCCGTCCTCGATCAGCGCAACGGTGTCGTGGTTGCGCCAGGTCTCCTTGTTCGGTCCGAGATAGCCGGTCAGCGCCTTGATGCCCCAGGGCACGAGCGAGGGCGCCACGATCGGCGCCAATGCGCTGGCGGCGCGATAGCGGTGCGGATTGCGCAGCGCGACCGTCAGTGCGCCGTGGCCGCCCATCGAATGGCCCATCACCGATTGCCGCTTGGCGTCGACCGGAAAATTCTCCGCCACGAGCTTGGGCAGCTCGTCGGTGACATAGCTCCACATGCGATAGTTGCGCGCAAACGGCTCCTGCGTCGCGTCGACATAGAAGCCGGCGCCGAGGCCGAAATCATAGGCATTGTTGGCGTCGCCCGGCACGTCGGGCCCGCGCGGGCTGGTGTCCGGCGCGACGAAGATCAGGCCGAGCTCGGCGCAGGCTTTGCGGAATTCGCCCTTCTCGGTGACGTTGGCATGCGTGCAGGTGAGGCCGGAGAGATACCAGACCACGGGAAGCTTTGCGCCGGCGGAATGTGGGGGAACATAGACCGAGAACACCATGTCGGTTCCGGTCGCCTGGCTGGCATGGCGGTACACGCCCTGCACGCCGCCATAGGATGTGTTGGTCGAGACAGTCTGGATCGTCATGCCGTTATGCTCCGTGGCATCTAACCACATCAAGATTGCAACGCTTGTGTGACCGAATTCGTGGCGGTGTTTGTCAGGCGACGCCGCTGTCGATCGCCAGCCGCACCAGCTCGACCGAGGTCTTCACGCCGAGCTTCTGTCGCATGATCGAGGAGGTGTTGGCGACAGTCTTGTAGGACGACTGCACCAGCCACGCGATCTCGGACAGGCTCTTTCCGGCGCTGAGCAGCCGCAGGATTTCCATCTCGCGTGCGTTCAGCTTCGACAGCGGGCTTTGCGCCAGCGTCGGTCCTGCAAACGCGATGCTGCGCGCGATCGCGGTGGGCAGATAGGTGCCGCCGCCCCCGACGGCGCGGATCGCCTCGACGAGGTCGTCGGGGTCGCCGGTCTTGGAGACGTAGCCCTTGGCCCCGCACTCGATCGCGCGCGCGGCGAATGCAGGGTCGTCGTTCATGCTGAACATGATGATGCGGGCCTCGGGCGCACGTTCGAGGATGCGGCGCGCGAGCTCGAAGCCGGAGACGGTCGGCAGGTTGATGTCGATGATGCAGAGGTCGGGGCGCTCGACAATGAAGACGCATTCGCCGTCCTCGGCGTCGGCGGCCTCCAAAATCTCGATCTCGCCCTCGTCGGCCAGCACGGCACGGCAGCCGGAGGCGACAATGGGATGATCGTCGACGATCAGAATGCGCATAGGCGTTCCCCGTGACAGCCTCGGCCTGCTTTTCCGCCGCATGATCCGAACAAGAACGCTGCGCGCGTCTCATGTCGCCTCATGCAACCCGGCCGGGATTGCTGTACGCTTTCGATTAGATATCGGGCGCTTCGCCTCTGTCAACGTCATCGGACAGGCGCGGGCCAACCTTCGCGAGGCACGGGCAGCACCAATGTGGCAAAATCTATCGTTGCGCGCGCGCATCAACCTTCTGCTGGCGCTGCTGCTGGCGCTGGGGCTTGCCGTCAATATCGGCCGCCAGGTCGCGGAAGCCGGGCCGCGCGTGCAGGCCGAGGACCAGAGCGTGATCCGGCTTGCGCGCGAATTCATCGAGATGATCGTTGCGGATCTGAACGAGGCGCCCGATCCGGATGCCAGGCTGAACCAGATCGCGCGCGATCTGAGCCGCCTGCGCCATGTCAGCATCGCGCTTCAGGACGCCGGCGGTAACCCGCTGACGCCGCCCCGGCCTGCCGACGACGACGCGCGCGGACCGCCGGCCTGGTTCGTCGGCCTGGTTCATCCCGAGCAGACCACGGTGAGCGTGCCGGTCTCGGTCCATGGCAAGCCGGGCTCGCTGGTGATCACCGCGCATCCCGATGACGAGATCGCCGAGATCTGGGACGCCATCGTGACCCAGCTCGAGGTCGGCTCGGTGATCGCGCTCGCGCTGTTCCTGGTGATGATGACGGTGGTCGGCCGCGCGCTCGCGCCGCTGCAGTCGTTGGCGCAGACGATGACCGCGATCGAGGGCGGGCATTATGACGCGCGCGCCACGCCGGGCGGTGCGCCCGAGCTGGCCGCGATCTGCGGCAAGCTCAATCATCTCGCGGCGGCGCTCGGCGAGGCGGTGGAGGAAAAGCGGCTTTTGGCCGAGCGCGCGGTGTCGCTCCAGGACGTCGAGCGCAAGGAGATCGCGCGCGAGCTGCACGACGAATTCGGGCCGTATCTGTTCTCGCTGCGCGCGCATGCGAGCGCGCTGGCGAAGCTCGCGGACGGGCGCGCGCCGAATGCCGACTCGGTCCGAAAGCACGGCAGCGCCTTGCTGGAACAGATCAACCAGCTCCAGCAGTTCACCCGCCGGGTGCTGGAGCGGCTCCGGCCCGTCGGCCTTGCCGAGCTCGGCCTGCGCCAGGCGCTGGAATCGCTCTCGCGGCTGTGGCGGGAGTCGCATCCCGACGTCGCGATCGAAACCGTGATCTCCGCCACGCTCGGGGTCACCGGCGAGACGGCCGACCTCACCATCTACCGCATCGTGCAGGAGGCGCTCACCAACGTGTTCCGCCACGCCGGCGCGACGTCGGTCAATGTCGTGATCGAGCCCGTCGAGCAGGCCGGCGGCCGCGGCTATGCGCGCGTGCGGGTCAGCGACAACGGCCGCGGCATGGAGCCGGGCCAGAAGCTCGGCTTCGGCCTCGTCGGCATGCGCGAGCGCATTCTGGCGCTGGGCGGCACGCTCAACGTCGTCTCCGGCGACGGCGGCTTGACCGTGGAGGCGCTGGTTCCGACGGCGGCGTCCTGATTGCATCGGGAAAAATTCCCGATTTGGTCGGGAAAACGGGTGCGGATAGTGCCAGACCTTTTGTGGCTGGCGGACTCACTGCCGCCGAATACACTCATCTCAACCAAACGGCGAAAATCAAAACAGCCGGTGGTCACGGATGGGAAGGCAGGGATGGGCAAGCCTCTTTGGTTCAAGCGTCGTTTGTTGATAGCCTCGGTGTCGACGGGGCTGGTGTCGGGCTTGGTCCTTGCAGGCCCCGCCGCAGCCGCGCAGGATGAGGAAACCAACGTCCAGAATCTGCCGGCGGTCGAGATCGCGGCACCACCGCCGTCGGCCGTGAGGCGCAGTGCGCCAACGCGGCCGGTCGCACGGGTAGGGGCGCCGGCGTCCGCCGCTCCGAAGACACGCCTTTACGTCTACCCGACCTCACCGGGCACCGGCCGAGGTCTCGATGTCGACAAGGTGCCGTCCGCGATCAATGCGGTTGATGCCAGCCAGATCAGGCGTACCGCCTCGCCAGATATCGCCGTTGCCCTGCAGCAGTACGTGCCTGGTCTCAGCATCAATGAAGTGACCGGCAATCCATTCCAGCCCGATGTGCAGTTTCGCGGCTTCGTCGCTTCACCTCTGGCCGGCACGCCGCAGGGCCTCGCCGTCTACCAGAACGGCGTGCGCATCAACGAGGCGTTTTCCGACACTGTTAATTGGGATCTGATCCCGACGGCCGCGATCCGATCGGCGCTGGTCGTAACTAACAATCCGGCATACGGCCTTAACGCGCTCGGCGGCGCCATCGATCTGCAGATGAAGAACGGCTTTAACTATCAAGGTGCCGAAATCGACATCATGGGCGGCTCATTCGGCCGCATCCAGGGCTCTGCACAATGGGGCAAGCAGGTCGACAACAATTGGTCGGTCTACGGAGCGCTCGAAGGCGTTCACGACAATGGTTTCCGCAATTTCTCGCAATCGGATGTCCGGCGGTTCTATGGCGATGTCGGGTATCGCTTCGAAGGCAACGAGTTTCACCTCAATGGCGGCGTCGCCAACAATTCCCTGGCAGGACCCAGCACTGTTCCGGCCGAATTGCTCCAGCAATATTGGGGGGCGACCTACACAACGCCGCAAACCATCTCCAACAAGGTCGGCTATCTCAACCTGACCGGCAAGGTGGAGGCGACGCCGACCTGGACCTTTGAGGGCACGGCGCATGTGCGGAGCTTCAAACAGAGCACCGTGGACGGAAACCCGACCGACGCCCAGGCATGTGCCGATCCAACGCTCCTGTGCTTTGGCAATGATACGGTCCCGGCTTTTGGCCTGAATGGCGTTCAGCTCGCCAATACCTTTGCGCCAGACGCCATCCTCAGCGAGATCGATCGCACCAGCACGAAATCGACCACATTTGGCGTATCCGGTCAGGCAACCAACACCGACCAGCTGTTCGGTCATGAGAACCGCTTCGTAGTTGGCGCGAGCTATGATGTCAGCAGCACGCGCTTCACCGGCAGCGCTGAATTAGGAACCATAGGCACGAACTATGTCGTCACGGGCAGCGGCATATTCCTAGGTCCCTCCGGTGATCCGACATCGGTTGGTCCCGTGTCGCTTCGCACCGTCAACCAATATCACGGGCTCTATGCGCTCGACACGTTCAACGTGGACGATCGCTTTGCGGTGACGGCAGGCGGGCGATTCAACGCGGCCCGTGTCACGCTGATGGACCAGCTCGGCACCGCACTCAATGGCGATCATACCTATGATCGGTTCAATCCGATCATCGGCGGCACCTACAAGATCACCTCTGAAGTGACTGCCTATGCCGGCTATTCCGAAGCCAACCGGGTGCCCACGCCACTCGAGCTCGGCTGCGCCGATCCGGCGAGGCCGTGCATCATCGGGCAGTTTCTGATCGCTGACCCCCCACTTCAGCAAGTCGTATCCAAGACGTTCGAAGCGGGCTTCCGCGGTACCAAGGAATTGAACATCGGCTCGCTCGGCTGGAAAATCGGTGCCTACCGTGCCACCAACTACGACGACATCCTCGCGACCCCAATTCCGGGCCTGACTGGCTTCGGCTTCTTCCAGAACGTCGGCCGGACGCGCAGGCAGGGTATCGAAGCCGAGGTGAGCCTGAAGTCGAATGTGCTTCAGTTCCAGGCGAGCTATGCGTTCCTGGACGCGCGCTTCCTCGACGCGCTGACGCTTGGATCAGAGAGCCCGTTCGCCGACGCCGGCAACATCCAGGTCTTGCCGGGCAATCACATTCCGCGCCTCCCTAGCCACCTTATTAAGGCAAGCATCGAATATGCGGTTACCGATGTCTGGAAGGTCGGGAGTGACGCGCTCTTTGTCTCGAGCCAGTATTTCGTCGGCGACGAGTCCAACCAGTTTCCGCAGCTGCCGTCCTACGCGGTGTTCAATCTCCACACCTCCTACCAGATCACCAAGAACCTGCAGATTTACGGTCGCGTCGCCAACATCTTCGACAACCGCTACTCGACCCTTGGCACCTTCTTCGACAGGGAAGCCTTGCCCAACTTCACCAATGGCGGTGCGGAATTTAACGACCCGCGATCGCTGAGCCCGGCAAGGCCCCGTGCGTTCTATGCGGGCATGCGGATGACGTTCTGAGTGTGGCTCCGTTGAGCCACTAGCGTCGGGCACCGGCGCAGGTTTTGCCCTCTCCCCCTTCTTGTGGGAGAGGGCTGATAAGCCATAGGCGACCTAGGAGTTGGGCGGCCCCCAAACCGTTTCCTCCGTCCAGCCCAGATCGGCAAACTCGGATGCCCTCAACGGCGCTTCGGCAGCTGAAAAGAACTCGTCGAGCTGCGGCGGCTTGACGCGTGTTCCCGATAACATCGTATGCACCTGCCCACGGTGGTGAATTTGATGCTGAATGAGATGCATCAGCAGCCGGTCGCGTCGCTCTATCTGGACACCAGGATCTCGATTGATCCGCACGTCTTCGTTCAACGAGGCGGGTGTCAGAGCATCGCAGACGCCGATGAAGCGCCGGTCCATCGATGCTTGAGCTTCCGAGAGCCCTGCAAGAGCTGGAAATGGGATCGGATCCTCCCAGGCCTTCGGCCCAAGCCATCCGTCCTCGAGTGCATCGACGTAAAAGAGGTCGACGACGTAAATGTGGTTCAACGTCCGCTGTAGGCTCGGGAAGAAGCCCGTCCGCTCGACCTCAAATTCGCCTTGGCTCAGCTCGGCGCACGCGCGGAGCAACCGGTGGTTCGCCCAGGCATTATTGTAGGCGAAGGCGCGATAGCTTTGAACGATCGACATTGCAAACCCCGTACACCGACCTGCTTGGCGCCGCGTTCCTTTACCGATCAGAAACCATAGCGAATGATCTGAAAATTGTAACGAAACGACTTGGCTGTTTCCGGGTAGGTTTGCCGGAGGGCCCGTCCGATGACAGAGCACCAGTTGCGAGAGCGGGAATTCCAGATCGCGCGTTACAGGCTTCTGGAGCGCGAAGTCACCGATCCGCTTGCCGCGTGCCTGCTTCACAGCATCATCGAGGATCTGGAAGCCGAGTTGCGAAGGGACAGACCGGATTCGCACGGGCCGCGCGATTAACCGTTTCTTAGCGCTAATCATGCGGATTATTCGCGAGGGAATGTCAAGGGAGACTGCTCCCATGCTGAAGGACGGCACCTACGCGGCGTGGTACAAGACGCCACTCGACCAGGGTACCGGGATCGTCCATGTCGCAGACGGACAAATCTGGGGCTGCGACAGCCTGATGACCTATCACGGCTCCTGCAAGGTCGATGGCGATCGCTTCACCGCCACCGTGTCGACGAAGCGTCACACCGACGGACGTGCAACGGTCTTCGGCATCGACGACGAGCTCACGCTGGACATCGAGGGAAACTGCCCCGGCAAGGTCGCGACCTACACGGCGAAGGCAGCGCAGATGCCGGGAATGATCCTCCAGGGTACGCTCATTCTCACGGAACAGCAGCCGCCCGCGCGTGAGCGAACCGAGCAGGCATCGGCGTTCAATCCCGACAAGCTTCCGAAATTGCCCAAGCGCTCGCGCTGATCGAGCGAGCCGGGTCGCTCGGCGTGCTCGGTTCAATACAGCATCATGTCGGACAAGGCTTCGCGTCGCCAGCTTGCCAGGCTGGCGCGACGGCCGCAGCAGGACTCGCAATCACTCGGGACCGCGTTTGTGAACGGACGTATGCGTTCTTGCCATCGATGGTGGAGCGTCGGATCGTTCTATCGATGGTTTCGGACGATCGCTCCTGCATTCGCAGCGCGAAGCTGAAGATCATACCGCCCAACGGCAAGGACCGCGACTTCGTGGTGGATGGTCTGGGCTCGCGAGCCGTGATCAATTCGCTGTTGGCGTGCTTCGACGCGGCTCAGGGCGTGAAGGGCAAAAAGCAGGGCTGTGGGGTAAATCCGGGGCGTTCTTCTGCATTTTTGCATCCGCAAGTCCCGGAACTCCCGCTTTTCAAGCAGCTTCCGACACGCCATTGTGCCGCCGCAACAATCGTCTCAAGGGGCAGTATCAATGTCGGACAAGGTCTCGCGTCGCCAGTTTGCCAAGCTGGCGGGATTGTCCGCAGCCGGAATCGCAAATCCGCTGGAGGCCGCCGAGGTTAAGCCGGCGCCGGCGCCGCGGGGCGTGGACGGCTTTCCGGCGGGCTTTGTCTGGGGCACGGCGACCTCGTCCTATCAGGTCGAGGGTGCGGTGGACGTCGACGGGCGGGGGGCTTCGATCTGGGACAAGTTCGTGCGCATCCCCGGCAAGATCGAGGACGGCACCACCGGCGATCGCGCCGTCGAGCATTATCAGCGCTACAAGGAGGACATCGCGCTCATCAAGGAGCTCGGCTGCAAGGCCTACCGCTTCTCGGTGGCATGGCCGCGGGTGTTTCCGGACGGCGACGGCAAGCCGAACCCGAAGGGGCTCGACTTCTACAATCGTCTCGTCGACGAGCTCCTCAAGAACGGCATAGAGCCGTGGCTGACGCTTTATCACTGGGACCTGCCGCAATCGCTCCAGGATCGCTTCGGCGGCTGGCGCTCGACCGAGACGTGCAAGATCTTTGGCGACTATGCGGGCTATGTCGCCGAGCGCCTGACCGATCGCGTCAAGAACGTGTTCACGCTGAACGAGAGCGGACGTTTCGTCCAGTTCGGCTATGGCCTCGGCATCGACGCGCCCGGCGTGACGCTGCCGCAAGCGGAGGTCAACCAGGTCAGGCATAACAGCGCGCTCGCGCACGGGCTCGCGGTGCAGGCGGTGCGGGCGCACGGCCGCCCCGGCACCAGGGTCGGGCCGGCCGAGAATATCGACGTCTGCGTTCCCGCAATCGACACGCCCGAGCATGTCCGTGCGGCCGAGATCGCGCTACGCGAGATGAATGCCGGTTATCTCAACGTCATCATGACCGGCCGGTATACCGACGCCTTCCTGAAATACGCGGGCGCCGATGCGCCGAAATACACCGACGCCGAGCTGAAGATCATCTCCTCGCCGGTCGACTTCCTCGGCCTCAACATCTACGCGCCACAGAACTACGTGGTGCCCTCCGACCAGGGCGCGGGCTTCATGCCGCTTCCGATCCCGAAATCGTTCCCGCACATGAACTCGAACTGGCTCCGCGTCGCGCCGGAGACGATCTACTGGGTGCCGAAGCTGGCCGCAAAGATCTGGAAGACGGATGCGATCTACATCAGCGAGAACGGCACCTCCGGCGACGACGTGGTGACGCCCGACGGCAAGATCTACGACACCGACCGCATCATGTACCTGCGCAACTATCTCGCGCAGCTCCAGCGCGCCACCGCGGAGGGCGTGCCGGTGCGCGGCTACTTCCTCTGGAGCCTGCTGGACAACTTTGAATGGGTGTTCGGGCTCAACAAGCGTTTCGGGCTCTATCACGTCAATTTCGACACGCAGGTGCGCACGCCGAAGCTCAGCGCGACCTTCTACCGCAACGTGATCGCGAAGAACGCGGCGGGGGCATAGCTTTCTCTCCCTCTCCCGGATTTTCCGCCGCGCGTAAAATCCGACCTCTTCCCGCAGGCGGGGCGAGGTGACGCAAGATCGCGCGGCCACGGCCGTTTAGCCTGACAGGCCAATCGCTTCACCGGTATCACCGCGCCTCATGCGGAACCCGCGTTTCTACTGTGCATGGGGTTGTTTTTCAGTTTTTGCGCGGAGGCTGCGCAGCACCGCACGTTGACTCCACTCTTCCCCTTATTCAGAAACGACATCAACACCCATAAACAAGAGGACAACGCCAATGGCTGACGCGCTGATCATCGATGCCTGCCGGACCCCGCGGGGCGTCGGCAAGGCCGGCAAGGGAGCACTCTCGGGCATTCATCCGCAGCAGCTCGGCGCGACCGTGCTGCGCGCGCTCGCCGATCGCACCGGCATCGACACCGCCGATGTCGACGACATCGTATGGGGCTGTAGCGCGCAGGTCGCGACCCAAAGTGGCGACCTCGGCCGCATGTCGGCGCTCGATGCCGGCTACGACGTGCGCGCCAGCGCGGTGACGCTGGACCGCTTCTGCGGAAGCGGCATCACCAGCGTCAACATGGCGGCGGCCTCGATCATGTCGGGCACCGAAGACCTCGTCATCGCCGGCGGCTGCGAGATGATGTCGATGGAGGGACGCCGCGGCGGCGGTCCGATGATGATGGACTCCGGCAATCTGCGCCTGCGTGCGCGGCATCCGCAGTCGCATCAGGGCGTCTGCGCCGACGCGATCGCGACGCTGGAAGGCATCACGCGGCAGGACGTCGACGCGCTCGGTCTCGAAAGCCAGAAGCGCGCAGCGCAGGCGATTGCCGGCGGTCACTTCAAGAAGAGCCTCGTGCCCGTGCATCGCGAGGACGGCAGCCTCGCGCTCGACCATGAAGAGTATCCGCGGCCGCAAACCACGATGGAAGGGCTGAGCGCATTGAAGCCTGCATTCCCCGCGATCGCCGACTATGCGCTCGACGACAAGGGGACGACCTATCGCGGCCTCATCCTGCAGAAATATCCGGACCTGAACATCGACTTCATGCATCACGCCGGCAATTCCTCCGGCGTCGTCGACGGTGCCGCCGCGATTCTGCTCGCATCGCCCGCTTATGCCAGCGCGCACGGCCTGAAGCCGCGCGCTCGTGTCATCGCGATGGCCAATATGGGGGACTCGCCGACCCTGATGCTGAACGCGCCGGTGCCGGCCACGCGCAAGGTGCTGGCGAAGGCGGGGCTCTCCATCGACGACATCGACCTGTTCGAGATCAACGAGGCCTTTGCGGTGGTGGCGGAAAAGTACATCCGCGACCTCAAGCTCGACCGCGCCAAGGTCAACGTCAATGGCGGCTCGATCGCACTCGGCCATCCCATCGGCGCCACCGGCTCGATCCTGATCGGCACCGTGCTCGATGAGCTCGAACGGCGCGACCTGAAGCGCGGTCTCGTCACCATGTGCGCGGCCGGCGGCATGGCTCCCGCCGTCATCATCGAGCGCGTCTAGCCTTATTTTTCAGGGTGAATCGCGACCGGCCTTTCACAAAGAGGCCGGTCGTCGCTTGTCGAAAGCAGCGAATCAGCTTTAGCAAGGCGGCGTGCGGGCCTTTGAAACAAGGCAAAAACCGCTGCCGGAGGCTCCTTCCGCTCTGGAAGCCGCTGAAAAGCAGGGTTTTTTGCCTCAGAGGGCCAAAAAAGCCCGTAAAATCGCGACAAAACTGTGCAGAAGGCTCTGGGCCTTCAACGGTTGGTCTAATATGCAACCGGCAACGAATCAGAGGAGACACGATGCCAACCCAAATGTCCAAATCGCAGCTGATCGAAAAGATTGCGACCGCCACCGAGCTTTCCAAGCGCGACGTCAAGAGCGTCATGGAGACGCTGACCGACGTCGGTCACAAGGAGCTCAAGAAGAACGGCCTGTTCCTGGTGCCGGGCTTCGCCAAGTTCGTGGTCATCAAGAAGCCCGCGACCAAGGCGCGCAAGGGTACCAACCCGTTCACGGGTGAAGAGATGATGTTCAAGGCCAAGCCGGCCCGGAAGATCGTCCGCGCCCGCCCGGTCAAGGCCGCCAAGGACGCGGTGGGCTAACAACGCAAAGGCCCCCTCGGCTAGGAGGGGGCCTTTTGTTTGGGGCTGCCGCGAGGGCTTGAGACGGAGGGCTCAACCCTTGCGGCGCTTCACCCGGACCGGAACGGGCTGAAGCCGCGGCCCTGGTGCCGCCAGCGCATCGCGAACCCGGTCGATCGCACGGTCGAGCAGCTGACGCAGCCGCTGCGTTTTCCGCGATCGCCTCGCTTTTTCCAGCAGTTTCTTCATCGTCTTCACTCCGCCGCTTCGACCTTGGCATCAGCCGGCTCGAGCGCTGCGGCGATGGCCTCGTCGACGCGCTCCAGCCAGATGAATTCGAGGTTGTCCCGCGCGCTCTTCGGGATGTCGTCGTAGTCCCGCTTGTTGCGTGCCGGCAGCATCACCCGCTTCAATCCGGCGGCGGCCGCAGCCACCACCTTCTCCTTGATGCCGCCGACAGGCAGCACCAGGCCGCGCAGCGAGATCTCGCCGGTCATCGCGGTGTCGCTGCGCACCGTGCGATTGGTGAGCAGGGACGTCAACGCCGTGAACATCGCAACGCCCGCGCTCGGTCCGTCCTTCGGGGTTGCGCCCGCCGGCACGTGAACGTGGATGTCGCTCTTCTCGAACACCGACGGATCGATGCCGAGCTGCGTGGCCTTGCTCTTCACCAGCGTCATCGCAGCCTGCACGCTCTCGCGCATGACGTCGCCGAGCTGGCCGGTCAGGATCATGCCGCCCCGGCCGGGCACGCGCGAGGCCTCGATGAACAGGATGTCACCGCCGACCGGCGTCCAGGCGAGCCCGGTGGCGACGCCCGGAATGCTGGTGCGCTGCGCGATCTCGCCCTCGAAGCGCGGCTGGCCGAGCACGGTGGCGATGTCCTTGGGGCTCACCACGACCTTGGCAGCCGTGCCCTCGGCGATTTGCACCGCGGCATGGCGGAACACCTTGCCGATCTCGCGCTCGAGATTGCGCACTCCGGCCTCGCGGGTGTAGCCCTTGACGACCAGCTTCAACGCCTCCGGCTCGATCTCGGCCTGCTCGGCCGTCAGACCGTTGGCCTCGAGCTGACGCCGCACCAGGTAGCGGCGCGCGATCTCCAGCTTCTCCTCCTCGGTGTAACCGGCGAGGCTGATCAGCTCCATGCGATCCAGCAGCGGACCCGGAATCTGGTCCAGCATGTTGGCGGTCGCGATGAACACCACGCGCGACAGGTCGAACGGCACGGCCAGGTAGTTGTCCCGGAACGTCCCGTTCTGCTCGGGGTCGAGCACCTCCAGCATGGCGGCCGAGGGATCGCCCTGCACGCCACGGCCCATCTTGTCGATCTCGTCCAGCATCATGACGCAGTTCCGCGTGCCGGCCTTCTTGATGCCCTGGATGATGTTGCCGGGCAGCGCGCCGATATAGGTGCGCCGGTGACCGCGGATCTCGGCCTCGTCATGCACGCCGCCGAGGCTGACGCGCACGAACGGGCGATCCATCGCGCGTGCGATGGACTGGCCGAGCGAGGTCTTGCCGACGCCGGGCGGGCCGACGAAGCACAGGATCGGCGCTTTGCCCTGCGGAGCGAGCTTGCGTACCGCCAGATATTCGATGATCCGGCTCTTGATCTTCTCCAGGCCAAAGTGATCGGCATCGAGGATGCGGCGTGCTTCCGTGATGTCGATCGGCTTCTCCGCGGGCAGCGCCCACGGCAGTTCGATCAGCCAGTCGAGATAGGTGCGGACCATGCCGGATTCACCGGCAGCCTCCGGCATGCGCTCGTACCGCCGCAGCTCCTTCTTGGCGTGCGCCTCCGCTTCCGGCGGCATGTTGGCCTTGGCGATGGCAGCCGTCAGCTCGGCGACCTCGGCCGCCTTGCCGTCGCCTTCGCCGAGCTGGCGCTGGATGGTCGCCATCTGCTCGCGCAGGATCGCCTCGCGCTGCCGCTCGTCGAAAGAGGCCTTGGTCTTCTGGCCGATCTCGTTGGAGATGCGCAGCACCTCCAGCCGTTCGGCCAGGTGCTTCGACACCTTCTCGACGCGCAAGGCGAGGTCGATGGTCTCCAGCACCTCCTGCTTGTCCTGCGGCTTGATGTCCATGAACGAGGTCGCCAGGTCCGCCAGCGCGCCGGGCGCGGTGGTGCTCTGGAACATCGCGACCAGCTCGGGCGGCGCCTGCGGCAGCAGCTCGACCGCCTCGATGGCCTGGCGCTGCAGATTCAGCGCGCGCGCCTCGATCTCGGGCGAGCTCGTGGTCGGCTCGGGGATCTGCTGGAAACGCGCGGCCAGGAACGGTGTTCCCGGCAGGAAGTCGAGGATGCGGGCGCGCTGCACGCCCTGGCAGACGATGTGATGCGTGCCGTCGGGCGCAGTGATGTAGCGCACGATGTTGGCGATGGTCGCGACCCGGTAGAGATCATCAGGCCCGGGCTCCTCGATCTCGGGGCTGCGCTGCAGGACGATGCCGACCGGCCGCTGCTCGCGCAGCGCCTGCTGCGCGGCGGCGATGGACTTCGCCCGGCCGATCGCGATCGGCGCGATGGCGCCGGGAAACAGCACCATCTCGCGCACCGGGATGACGATCAGCGCGTCTTCGGGAATCTTCACGTCGGACTCGGTGGAATTGGTCTGTGCGTTATTCATCTGTTCGGTGGCCATGATCGACCTCAGGATTTGGCGAGGCGCAGCGCGACGCAGCCGTCCATCACGAAGCGGCTGATGGCGTAGCGGCCAACGGGAAGCGCGATGCGCCGCTCGAAGCGGCCCTGCGGCAGCTCGAGTCGGTGGATGCGGGCGTTGCGAAGCTCCGGCGGCAGCGTGCGCTGGCCGGAGATGACGAGCACGCCGTCGAGGATCACCGTCTCGACATTATCAGGGTTGACGCCGGGAAGCGCGACCAGGATGAGAAGCTCATGCTCGGTTTCGAGCACGTCGATCGGCGGCTCCCAGCAGGCTTCCTGGCGGCCGAACTGCTGCCGCAGCCGTTCGGCGCGGGTCAGCGAGTCCAGGGCTTCGGACAGCATCCAGTCGAGGGGATTTTTGGGTTGCATGGCAAAACTCGGGGAAGGCGCTGCGGTTGGAAAACGAGCATATGGGGACGGTTCCCCAAAATTCCAGCATCGCGCGTTTGGAGCATGCCTGGCCTCTCCAACCGGAAGAGGCCCTTGTCGTCGCACGCTTCGACGCCGCGGGGATATTCCGCGGCATCGAAGGCAACAGTAGGGCGCGTCGCGCCGATCAGGCCGCGGCGCGGTACTCCTCTTCCGCTTCGAGGTTGATGACCGAGGTCGCGAGCTCGGTCAGCGTGTGATCGGTCGCCTCTTCCTCGTCCAGCGTCTCCTGGAGCAGCCTTGCCGCGTCCGGCATGCCGAGCTCCTCGGCCCAGGTGCGCAGCGTGCCGTAGCGGGAGATCTCGTAGTGCTCGACGGCCTGAGCGGCCGCGAGCAGGCCGGCGTCGAGGGCAGGGGCGTTCTTGAAATCCTTCATGATCTCGGCGCCCTCGTCGGTGATGCCGTTGATCGCTTCGCAGGGCTTTCCGCGGGCCGGCTTGCCCAGCATCTTGAAGATCTGGTCGAGCCGTTTGACCTGGCCCTGCGTCTCGCGCAGATGCTTGTTGAAGGCGGCGGCAAGGTCCTTGGAATGCGCGGCCTTGGCCATCTTCGGCAGCGTCTTGATGATCTTGTTCTCGGCGTAATAGATGTCCTTCAGCGTCTCCAGGAACAGGTCGCTCAACATCTTCGGTGCCTGACGCGGACGGCGCGCCGCGGTCTTTTTGGCGTTCGCACGTTTCTTCGCTCGTTTAGCCATAAATCCTCCTCTTGAGGCGACACGGGAAGGGCGATGCCCTCCTCAATCCTCGCGCGACCAAGACTCTGCGAGGGCAAATGTTCCTCGCGAAGGCCTCCTCCAGCGGTTATGGATTGCGGCTGCACCTCGCGTGAGACCCACCCGCATGCTCGACTTCGCCCTGTCCGCCTTCGTGACGCTGCTGCTGGTGGTCGATCCCGTCGGCCTTGCGCCGGCCTTCCTCGCCGCGACCGGAGGCATGCCCGACAAGGTCAAGCGAACGATCGCGCTACGCGCGCCGCTGATCGCGGCCTCGATCCTGGTGGTGATCTCGCTGGCCGGAAACTGGCTGCTGCGCCAACTCGGGATCGGCATCCCCGCCTTCCAGATCGCCGGCGGACTGCTGCTGTTCGGCGTCTCCTACCAGATGATCTTCGGCGACCGTCCGCATCGCGAGGCGCGCGAGGCCGACAAGGCGACCTCGGAGCATGCCTCAGACGTCGCGGTGTTTCCCTTGGCCATCCCGATGATGGCCGGTCCCGGCGCGATCGCGACCACTCTGCTGCTGACGGGCAATGCCGGCTATGGGGCCAAGCTCGCGATCATCATCGCGGTCGTCGTCTCCGTCTGCCTGCTCTGCATGCTGTGCTTCGTCTCCGCGAGCCTGATCGCGCACACCCTCGGGCGCACCGGAAATGCCGTGCTCTCACGCGTGCTTGGCATGCTGCTCGCAGCCTATTCGGTGCAGTTCGTGATCAACGGGATCGCGGCCGTCCGGGCGAGCTTTTTGTAAACCTGCGACAATCTGCTAATATACTGATTTTACAATTGGTTTCTTGATGTAACGGTACAGCCGGCAAGGCAGCAGCCAATCCCGGCCGCTTTCTCTTGCACTGCCATATAGCTTTGACGTACTCCCGGTCTAACAAAGGTCCATCGTCAAGAAACCGAGAAGAATCCGAGATATCGATGACAGCGGACGAGCTCGCAAAGCGACAGGCCATCATCGACGCGTGCCGCCGCATGAACGCGCTCGGCATCAATCAGGGCACCTCGGGCAATATCAGCGTCCGGCATCTGGACGGGCTTCTGGTCACGCCGACCAGCGTGCCCTATGACGCCATGACGCCCGACCAGATCGTGTTCATGGCGATGGACGGCTCGCATGCCCCCGGTCAGAAGCCGTCCAGTGAATGGCGCTTCCACCGCGACATCCTGAAATCGCGGCCCGACGTCAACGCCGTCGTCCACGCTCATCCGACCTTTTGCACCATCCTGGCGATCTTGGGCATGGAGATTCCGCCCGTGCACTACATGATCGCGGCCGCCGGCGGTGACAGTATCCGTTGCGCACCCTATGCCACCTTCGGAACGGCGGAGCTGTCCGAGCATGCGCTGCGGGCGCTGGAGGGCCGGCTCGCCTGCCTGCTCGACCATCACGGCATGATTGCGGTCGGCAAGACGCTGGACAAGGCGATGTGGCTCGCCGTCGAGGTCGAGACGCTGGCGCGGCAGTATCACGGCTGCCTCCAGATCGGAAAACCGCCACTGCTGTCGAGTGCCGAGATCGAACGTGTCAGCCAGCGCATGGCCGGCTACGGCATGTCGGAAGGTTAGGGCGGGCAAAAAGGTGTTCGCGCGGATCAGACACATCGCCGATCGCAAGGGATCGAACCGCGTCATGGTTCGCCTGCGCGCGCTCTTGCGCAGCAACGAGTTCTACCTGATCCCGCTGGCACTCGTGATCGGCACGTTTACCGGTGCCATCGTGACGCTGATGGCCGAGATCGCGCAGATTGCCCATATGATGATCTACGGCATTCCCGTCGACGTTCGCCTATCCGCGCACGCCCGGGTCAGCCCCTGGGCGGCCCTGATCGCGCCCGCGCTCGGCGGATTGGCGCTCGGTATCATGGAGTGGTGGCGGCGGCGGCTGAAGATCTCCAACGCGGTCGACCCGATCGAGGCGAACGCGCTGCGCGGCGGCAATCTGTCGATGCGCGACAGCATGGTGGTGTCGAGCCAGACGCTGATCTCGAACGGCTGCGGCGCCTCGGTCGGCCTCGAGGCCGGCTACACCCAGATCGGCTCGGGTATCGCCTCACTGCTCGGCAAGTTCTTCAATCTGCGCCGCAACGATTTGCGCCTGATCGTCGGTTGCGGCGCCGCCGCTGCGATCGCAGCGGCGTTTGGCGCGCCGATCACCGGCGCGTTCTATGCCTGCGAGCTGATCGTCGGCGTCTATTCGGTCGGCAGCGCCGCGCCGATCCTGGCGGCCTCGCTTGCTGGCGCGCTGACCGCGCAATGGCTCGGCGGCGCGCCGTACTCTATCGAGATACCGAAGGTCAGCGCGGTCGGCGTCGAGCAATATCTGGCATTGATCGGGCTTGCGCTCATTACCAGCGGCGTCGGCATCGCCGTGATGCGGTCGTCTTCGATGTTCGAGCGCCTGTTTGTCTGGCTGCCGGTCTGGCTGCGCCCGGTGATCGGCGGCCTTATCGTCGGCAGCTTTGCCATCGTCACGCCGCAGGTGCTCGCGGCCGGCCACGGCGCCATGGTGCTCGATCTCTTTCACGACATGACGATCGGCCTGATCGCGCTGATCATCGCCCTGAAGGTGACGGCCTGCCTGATCTCGCTCGCCTCGGGCTTCCGCGGCGGACTGTTCTTCGCCTCGCTGTTCGTCGGCAGCCTGATCGGAAAGTTCTTCGCTGCGGTTCTTTTGCTCATCAGCCCGGAGTTCGTGATCGACCCGCTGGTCGCGATGCTGACGGGTATGGCGACGCTCGGCGTCGCCATCGTCGGCGGTCCCCTGACCATGTCGTTCCTCGTGCTCGAGATGACCCGCAATGTCGACGTCACCGCCGTGGTGTTGGCCGGCTGCATTGTCACCTCGATCTGCGTCCGCTTCATGTTCGGCCATTCCTTCTCGACCTGGCGCCTGCATCTGCGCGGCGAGACCATCCGCAGTGCCAATGACGTGGGCTGGCTGCGCAACCTGACGGTCGAGCGGCTGATGCGCTCCGACGTAGGCAAGGTGCCGTCGACCACGACGATCGCCGCCGTGCGCGGTGAATTCGCGCTGGGATCGCGGCCCGGCATCGTCATCGTCAACAATGCGGACGAATATGTCGGCCTCGTCCTGCTGCCCGACCTGTTCTCCAGCGACCTCGACAGCATCGCCGACGACATCCAGGTGATCGAGCTCGCACGCCTGACCGAGATCGTGCTGATCCCGGAAATGAATGTGAAGTCGGCGATGGCCGTGTTCGACGAAGCGGAAGCCGAGATGCTGGCGGTGGTCGATTCCACCGACAGCCGCAAGGTGGTCGGCTTCCTCACCGAGACGTTTGCCCGCCGCCGCTATGTCGAGGAGATCGACAAGGCAACGCGCGGCGTGCTCGGGGCGCTGTCGTAGGATCACTCCCGCAGGCGCATGGAAGCGGGACGGCGTGCTTCGTGTGCCGCCGTCCGCGCCGGCTATCGGCCTGGTTGAGATGGGGAAGCGACGACGCACGCCACGATCCGTCGGACCAGTGGCAGCACCATCAGCAGCGTGGGAAAGGCGACGAGCCATGACAGCGCCCAGGCGCCCGGCCAGGTCGCGAGGAACGCCGGCGTCGCGCCGAGGCTCCGGAGCGTCGAAATGACCGACACCACGGCCGTCATGAGGATGGACAGCACAAATGGCATCACGATCGGCGCATAGCGCGCCGGCAGTTTGCGAACCGCAATCATCTGATTTCTCTTGAGGAAAAGGACGCGTCAGTCACGTTGAACCTGCGAAAATGCATCGATCCCGACGGCGTCGGTTGATGCGTTGGTTCACGTGAAACGCTTACGGCGACCGAAAAACGGCGCGGCTGTTCATTATCCGCTCAGGTTGAGTGGTTCAAGCTGGATCTGGTCGTTCGGTTTACAATCGTTCGAAGCGTGGCAGATTGCCGCGATCACGAAACTTTTCAGTGGTTTGCACGTTGTGGATCGTTTCATATTTTGACTTTGAACAAGAACAAAGGACGCCGAGATGAGCGACAGGCCCGTAAATTCAAGGTTCGGCCGCAACACCGCGCTGGCTGCGTTTGCGAGTCTGGCTCTGGCGACAGCTTCCGTCTCGCCCTCGTCTGCGGCGCCGGCCGGTTCGCCGTCCGTCAGCGCGGACTCTGCGACATCGGGCAGATCAGCAGCGACCGATTTCAGCGCCGCCCGCCGCCACCGCTACTATCGCCGCGGTCCAAATGCGGCAGGGCTTGCCTTCATGGGCGTGGCGGCAGGTCTGATCGGAGGCGCGATCGCAGAGAGCCGACGCCAAGAGTACTACGAGAATCGCTATTATGACGGCCCGGGTCCTTACTATGGCGGTCAGGGATATTATGGCGGCGGTCCCTATTACGGTCCGCGTGGCTACTATCAGCCTTATTAGGCACCTGTTCTCTCCGTAGCCCGGATTGCACGGAGCGTGTCAGCCTGCGGTGCTTCGCGCCGACCCGTTGGCTCCGTCCGGGTTACGCGTCTCTGTGTTGCCCGACGGGCAAAACACCCGGCGGGCTGTCAACCCGCGCGCTATGAGACGAGCTAGCGACATTGAACGGCATGCTCGGGCTGTCGGAACAAGTTAGTTCGGTGTAGGATGGTGTCGCGAAGGAGAATTCACCCACGTATGGGATGAATGAGCCGCGCCATGGAAGACGCGCCATGGAAGAGAAATCTCCTCAAATGAGATTGGCACAGCCGCGGGGGACTGTGCTGACGAATATGGCCGTCGCAGCGTTGATAATTGCTGCGCTCTATTTCGGTCGTGAAATTTTTGTCCCCTTCGCGTTAGCAGTTCTCCTGAGTTTCGTTATGGCGCCCTTCGTGATGCGCTTACGTTCCTGGCGAATTCCGCGCACGATTTCTGTGCTGGTGGTCGTCTTCATCGGATTCTCGATCATATTTAGTCTAGGCGGTCTTATGGTTTCGCAGGCGACCCGGCTCGCCACCAAGCTGCCAGGCTATCAACAAACATTGAGTGACAAGATCGAAAGCCTGCGCGGCTTAATGGGCGGCGGCTCTGGAACATTGGAGCAGGCGTCGACAGTTCTGAAAGAATTGAAGACAGAGTTGCAGAATCGAGATGGGGCCGGTCGACCTACTGACGGCGAACTCAGCAGACAGCCCTCAGACAAGCCGATACCCATACCCGTTGAGGTAAGGCAACCCGATCCTGGTGCTCTGTCGACGTTTGGCGCAATCATCCAGCCACTGATTTCACCTTTAACGACGACAGGGATCGTCGTGATCTTTGTTGTCTTTGTCCTGCTGCAACGGGAAGATCTGAGGAATCGGCTTGTCCGACTGGCCGGATCCGCGGATATTCAACGCACGACTGCGGCCCTGGACGACGCCGGTAAGCGTCTGAGCAAGCTCTTTCTTACCCAGATCGCGTTCAATGGCGTGTTCGGTCTTGCAATAGGCTTAGGTCTTGAATTCATCGGTGTCCCCTCGGCTCCGCTATGGGGTCTGATCGCGATGATTATGCGATTTGTACCGTATATCGGTGCATTGATATCTGCGGTATTCCCTCTCATTCTCGCGGCGGCGGTGGGCACGGGCTGGCAGATGCTGATACTTACGGCGGCATTGTTCGTCGTGCTTGAGTTGCTCGCAGGACAGGTCCTCGAACCCTTGATTTTTGGGCATAGCTCGGGTCTTTCCCCGATTGCAATTATCCTGTCAGCGTCATTCTGGACGTGGCTTTGGGGGCCGGTCGGACTGGTGTTGGCCACGCCCTTAACAATTTGTCTCGTCGTCCTTGGGCGGCATGTCGATCGCCTCAAATTTCTTGACGTTATGCTTGGCGACCGACCACCGCTGACGCCGCCGCAACTGGCTTATCAACGAATGCTGGCGGGAGATCCCATTGAAGCGGTGGAACAGGCACATGAATACCTGAATGACTCGTCGCTTGAGAATTATTATGACGACATCCTCTTGAAAGGCCTGAGACTCGCGGAGGCCGACCGTCAATTGGGTCACCTCGATCAGGACCGATTAAATCGGGTAGTCTCAACGGTGGAAGAATTGGTCGCTGAGCTGGGGGCACACCATGACGTGGAAGCAACAGGACCCAGTTCCCCGGATCTAAGCTCAAGCCCCGGAGCTGCCATTACATTCGAGCGAGCAGGCTCCGAGCACGCTTTGATTCCGGAGCCGCCGACCTCGTCTATTTCGGTCGTTTGCATCCCTGGTGCCGGGCGACTCGATGAGGCGACGGCGCTTGTGCTGGCGCAGCTTCTGCGGTACCGCGGGATTCAGGCAATTGCGGAAAAGGCTGATGCTTCATCAATGTCGAAATTGCTTTCGCTCGAATTGGCGAACACCGCGCTTGTATGCGTCTGCTATCTGAGTCAGCCGTCCACCGCCAAGATTCAGCACGTCGTTCGAGGGCTCAGTAAAAGGATTGGCGCAACCCGTATCCTGTTCGCTTTGCTGGGAACGGGAGCCGCAGAAACGGTGGGAAACGCTTCCAACGCGTTGGTAGCAAGCGGGTCGTTCGGTGCAGCCTTGGAAGCAGTCGTTCACGTGACCTCTGCGCAACCTGATGCGTCGGATCAGGCGAAGGCAGCTGCTCCGGCGTAAAAACGAATCTTTTGCTCCTCTGGATTGCCGGGCGTCGCAGAGCGACCATCCGCATCGGTCACCGGGTCCTGTGGAGAGCAAAAGGATTGGCGGGGACCGCGCGACGGTGACCCTTGCGAATATTTGCCATCGCGCATTCCCGATTTTATTTAATACGAACCGGTAGACAAACGGCGGGCGCGATGTGGCGAATGCCGTAATCCGAGGACCGTAAGTGCAGCCCGTTTTGGCGCAAACCGCACATTTGGCCGGACCCAAAAGCTTCAGCAGGGACAATAGCGATCATTGCGACACGCGCGTGGAATGTCCACTCACGCCTCACAAGCAAAACTTTCAGTTTGCACGGCCGCCATGACCCTTTGACCTAGGTCAATACTCTCAACGTGGGTTTACCTTGGAAGTAGCAACTATCGGAGCGACCGCACTCTTCGCCTGTATCTTCTGCGTAACGCCGATATCGCTCGTATGTCGCGCAAGGGAAACGTGTGGTTGTCCGTGGCAAGCAGCCTGAGCTAATCACGCAAGGAGGAGCTGTACATGGGTATCCTTGACGAGTTACTGGGCGGTGGGCAACGCCAGAAAGAGTATCGGGATTTCGTTGATCGATACGAACAAGGAAATCCGTCGGAGGGTTATTCCGATCAAGAGGTTCTCAAACGGTATGGTGATGTGTCACACGCCGTGCCGTCTGACCAGTACGCGCAGGCAGCGATAGAAGCGTTGGGCAAGCTTTCGCCGGAAGAACGGGCGGCGTTCGTGAAGATGCTGCAGGAGCGAGCCGCCGCGCGCGGCGTGGCGCTACCGGGACAAGTGGCCCCCGAACCGAAGGAACTGGGCGAGGTGCTCACCGATCTGCATGGGAGGCCCGGTCAGCTCCGGGATATCCTCGCGAGTGGCGATGCCCAGCCTCACGAGCAAGCCCAACCGTCGAACCCGATCATCGACATACTTGCGTCCCCGCAGGCAAAGGCCGTGCTCGCGGGGATCGCGGCCATGGTGGTCAAGCGTGTCATGCAGGGTTCATCCCGAACCGCGTAGCGCATGCGTGAGGCCCGCAGCCAAAGTCCGGTTGGGGTCATTCGGTTGACCTACCGGCAAGTCCGGGCAAGGTTCGCTATGCCGCCAAAAAAGCGGAAGCGAGTTATCCTGTCGCGACGCAACAGGAATGAACACGATGACCGAGAGCGACGGCCCGCCCATCGCCAAAGGTTCTGCGACTGTCAGCGCGTCGGCCATTGGTGCGTCTGCAGCACTCGCTGTCATCGCCCGGCTTGACCGGGCGATCCAGCATTCCAGAGACGGCTGTGATTGAGCCGAGAGGCCGCGGCGTACTGGATTCCCCGCCTGCGCGGGGAATGACAATGGCACTTGGAGGACGCCGCCGCTGCCTCATACTCCGTCTCGTGCCCCGGACGCAGCGCAGCGCTCTTGCGGTGCGCTGCAGAGCCGGGGCCCATGTCTCCGCGTTCTACTCTCCGCATTGTACCGTGTCGCTTTCTGGGTCCCGGCTCTGCGCAGCAACGCTTGCGCGTTGCAGCGCGTCCGGGACACGAGAGACGTCGCAGCAACCGCGTTCTACGCCCGCATCACCGCCCCGCCGGTGCCGACAGCGCGCCGTTGGCGTAGCGCTGCCAGTCGGGTGTGGTCGGCTGCGACGGCCAGAACGCGTTGGAGTCGCGGACCGACTGGGTGATCGGGGCGGGGTGTACCTTGCTTCTGTGGTGGCGGTCGCTCGCGGCGGCGGTCTGGATGGTGGCGGCGGCGATCAGGGTGACGCCGAGAATGGCAAAGGTCTTTCGCATGGTTGTTTCTCCCGTGACGGCGATTCAGGCTGTGAGAAAAAGGTCGCCTGTGTTCGCGGTCGTGGCTGACATGGCGATGTGTCCTGCCGGATATCAGCCGGGCCGGTTTCACGATCTGAAGCGCGGCCATCACGTTGGGGCGAGCAAATTTTCTGGCCCCGGCCAAATATTCGGCAATCGCGCCCGCAGCGCCGGTGGACTTGCCCCCGGCAATCCGGTTCAATGAGGCGAATTGAGTTCTCAGGCGACAACGATGTCGAAATATCTGCTGGTCCTTCTCCTGATCGCGTCGCCGGCGGCCGCGCAGGTTAAGCTCACGCCAAAGACCTCGGCAGCGCATCCAGACCCCTGCGCCCCGATCGGGCGGACCGCGGACGGCAAGCTGGTCTACTCCATGAAATGCGAGAATCTGCCGGCGCCGCCTCCACCTCCGCCACAGGCGGAACTGAAGGAGGCGCCCCCTTCGGCCGCGCCCGCCGCCGAGCCCGAGCCGGAGGTGCGGCGGAGCGGTATTTTCGGCTGGTCCTACGACCGCAGATGACGGGCCGCGCCACTTGCGTGAAGCCCTCTGGAATGCTCTTTGCTTGAAAATTCCCCGTGGGCCTTTAGCCCCCGATCCAGAGAGATGAGATGAGCAAACTCGTTATCCGCGCCGGCGACTTCACCTTCGATGCCCGCTTCGAGGAGCAACTGGCGCCCAAGACCGTCGCTGCGTTCCGCAAGGCGCTGCCGTTCGAAAGCCACATCATCCATGTGCGCTGGAGCGGCGAGGGCGTCTGGATGCCGCTCGGCGATCTCGATTTCGGCGTCGGCTACGAGAACCACACGAGCTATCCCGCGCCGGGTCAGATCATCCTCTATCCCGGCGGTATCAGCGAAACCGAGATCCTGCTCGCCTATGGCGGCGTACACTTCGCCAGCAAAATGGGCCAGCTCGCCGGCAACCATTTCATCACGCTGACCTCGGGCCTCGAGAATCTCGCGACCCTCGGCAAGAGCGTGCTGTGGAAGGGCGCCCTGCCGATCCGCTTCGAGGAAGTCTGAGTGACGGATACTCGCTACCCGCGCGATCTCCGCGGTTACGGCCGCAACCCGCCGCATCCGCAATGGCCTGACAACGCGCGGGTCGCGGTGCAGTTCGTCGTCAACTTCGAGGAAGGCGGCGAGAACAACATCTTGCACGGCGATCGCGCCTCGGAAGCGTTTCTGTCCGACGTCCTCGGCGCGCAGCCCTGGCCGGGCCAGCGCCACGCCAATATCGAGTCGATGTTCGAATATGGCTCGCGCGCCGGCTTCTGGCGGCTGTGGCGGATGTTCAACGAGCGGAAGTGGCCGACCACCGTGTTCGGCGTTGCCACCGCGCTAAAGCGGAATCCGGAGATTGTCGCGGCGATGAAGGAGTCAGGCTGGGACATCGCAAGCCACAGCCTGAAATGGATCGAGCACAAGGACATGACCGAGGCGCAGGAGCGTGCCGAGATCGCCGAGTCCATTCGCGTTCACACCGAGGCGACGGGCTCGCGGCCGCTCGGCTGGTACACCGGGCGCTCCTCGATCAACACCAACCGCCTCCTGATGGAGGAGGGCGGCTTCCTCTATCTCTGCGACTCCTATGCCGACGATCTGCCCTACTGGGTCAAGGGCGCGAACGGTAAGCAGCTCATCATTCCCTATACGTTAGATGCCAACGACATGCGCTTCATCAACCCGCAAGGGTTTGCCGAAGGCGAGCAGTTCTTCACCTATCTGAAGGACGCCTTCGACGTGCTCTATGCCGAGGGCGAGACCGCGCCGAAGATGATGTCGGTGGGGCTGCACTGCCGTCTTGCCGGCCGGCCCGGCCGCGCCGCGGGACTGATCCGCTTCCTCGACTATATCGGCAAGCACGATCGCGTCTGGGTGCCGACGCGGCTCCAGATCGCGCAGCACTGGCACGACAAGCATGCCCATCTTGCCGCCGACGCCTTCGAGATCGGGTGAGGACGATGGCGCAAATCTCGCTCGCCGATCTCAATGCTGCTGATAAGGCCAGCTTTGTCGCGGCCCTCGCCAACGTCGTCGAATATTCACCGTGGATTGCGGAGAAACTTGCCGGGCAGCGGCCGTTCGCCGGTATCAACCAGTTGCACTCAGCGCTGATGGCGGCGATCCAGGCCGCCGAGCCCGACGTGCAGCTCGCGCTGATCCGGGCGCATCCCGATCTCGCCAACAAGACCCAGCGTGCAGCGGGGCTCACTGCAGAATCGACAGACGAGCAGAACAGCGCCGGCCTCGACCGTCTCTCGGATGCAGAATACGCCGCGTTCGAGCGCGTCAACAATGCGTACCGCGAAAAATTCGGCTTCCCCTATATCGTCTGCGTGCGCCGTCACACCAGGGATTCCGTGTTGCGCGACTTCGAGACGCGGTTGCGCAATATCGCCAAGACCGAGACGCGGCGCGCGATCGAGGAGATCGGCCGCATCTCCGCGCTGCGGCTCGATCAGCTCGTCGTCGCCGACGACAAGCTGAAAGTGCATGGCCGGCTTTCCACGCATGTGCTCGACAATCACGCCGGAAAGCCTGCAGCCGGCATCCCGGTGGAGCTCGTCGAGCTCGCGAGCCTCGGTGAGAGCCGCGTGATCGCGCGCGCAATCACCAATGCCGATGGCCGCACCGACCAGCCGCTGATCGGCGGCCGTCCGCTGCCGATCGGCCGCTACGAGCTCAAATTCAGCGTTGCCAAATATTACGCCGAGCGCAACGTGCCGCTGTCAGACCCGCCGTTCCTCGACGAGATCCCGCTGCGCTTTGCGATCAGCGAGCCGGAAAGCCACTACCATGTGCCGCTGCTGGTCACGCCGTGGAGCTACTCGACCTATCGTGGAAGTTAATTCCCAAACTTCTCGTGCAGTGCCGGAAACAGCCGGTCCGGCTTGAACGGCGGCGCGGTGAAGCGGATGCCGGTGGCATCCGCGATCGCATTGCCGAGCGCGGCGGTGACCGGATTGTAGGGGCTCTCGCTCATCGACTTGGCGCCGAGCGGCCCGATCGTGTCGGAGGTCTCAGCAAAGAAGACCTCCGTGCGCGGGACGTCTGCGAAGGAGGGCAGGTGGTAGTCGCGGAATTTCGGGTTGGTGACGCGGCCAGTTGCGTCGATCACCATCTCCTCGTAGAGCGCCGCCCCGATCGCCTGCGCGACGCCGCCCTCGACCTGGCCGCGGCACTGCATGGGATTGGCGACGACGCCGGCGTCCGCCGCCTGCACGCTCCGGAGAATTTTGATCTCGCCGGTGCCCTTGTTCACGGCAACGCGAAAGCCCTGGACGTTGAAGCCGACCGAGCGCGGCGTCCCCTCGGAATTGCCGCTGGCCGCGAACGGCTGCCCGCGTTCGCGCGCAAGCTTCGCGAGTTCTGCAAAGGACATGCGCCGGACGCCGCTGACGACGGCTTCGTCGTCGAGCGTGCAACTCGCTGCGTCGCACAGCCAGGCGCTGGCGGCTGCAGCTTTCAGTTCGGTCGCAAGCCGCATCGCGGCCGCATGCGTTGCCTTGCCCGCAACGAAGGTGCCCGCACTGCCATAGGCGCCGGTGTCGTGACCGCCATGGGCGGTGTCGGACTGTCGCAGGCGGATCCTGTCGACGGTGGTTGCGAGCGTCGTCGCCGCGATCTGCCGGTGCACGGTGCTGGTGCCGTTGCCGAACTCGGCGGTGCCGACGGTGAGGTCGAAGCCGCCGTCGTCGTTGAGCGCGATCATCGCATCCGCGAGATGGCCGGCCGGCGGCACTGTGTCGATCATGGTCAGCGCGACGCCGTCGCCGATCAGCCACTCCGGCGTCAAGTCCGGCTGCGGGCCATCGGCCTGCATGGCGCGTTCGACGAGGTCGAGGCACTGGTCGAGCCCGTAGGAGCCATAGAGCACGTCATGAAATTCGGACGGCGGCGGCGACAGCATGGGATCGCCTGGTTTGACGACGTTGCGCCGGCGCATGTCGTAGGGGTTGATACCGAGCTGCCGTGCCAATTCGTCGATCGCGGCTTCGATCGCGATCTGCGTTTGGGGCAGGCCATAGCCGCGAAACGCGCCCGACGGCACCGTGTTGGTGTAGACGGCGAAGCCGTCGACCTTCTTGTTCGGACAGTTGTAGACGGCGATGGACTCGGACAGCGAGTGGAACATCACGGGCCCGGCGTGATTGCCGTAGGCGCCGGTGTTGGAGAGCACCTCGAGCTGGAGCGCGGTGAGCCGGCCGTCGGCATCGGCGCCGGCCTTGATGTGGACCCGCATCGGATGCCGCGTCGAGGTCGCGATGAACTGCTCCTCGCGGGTCAGCTCCAGCTTGACCGGTCGTCCGGTCTTGAGCGTCGCGAGCGCCAGAATGTCCTCGACGAACATCTCCTGCTTGCCGCCAAAGCCGCCGCCGACGCGTTCGCAGAACACGCGGACCTTGTCCAAGGGAAGCCCAAAGATGTCCGACAGCGCGCGGCGTGTCAGGAACGGCACCTGCGTGGAGGTGCGGACATTGAGCACGCCGGAAGCATCGAGCCAGGCGAGGCCGCCATGGGTCTCCAGCGCCGCGTGCTGCACGCGGTGGCTGTGGAAGGTCGCCTCATAGGTGACGGCAGACGTGGCGAGTGCCGCCGCCGCGTCGCCGTATTCGCCATGGGTCTCCGCCGCGAGGTTACGCTGGGGATCGGCGATGCGGTTTGCGGTGGTGCGGTCAGGATGAATGACAGGTGCACCCGGTGCCATCGCCTGCTCCGGGTCGATCAGCGCAGGCAGGATTTCGTAATCGACCTTCAGCCGCCGGCACGCCTCCTCGGCGGCGGCCTCGCTCTCGGCGACGACGGCGGCGACCTTCTGGCCGATGAAGCGGACGACGTCATCGAGGATGCGGGTATCCTCCGGATCCATCCAGTCCTTCTCATGCCGCGCGGTCGAGATCAGCACCGACGGCGCATCCTCGTGCGTCAAGACCGCGTGCACGCCGGGCACGCGTAGCGCGTCCGACTTGTCGATCGCGACGATCTTCGCGTGGGCGTGCGGTGAGCGCAGCAGCTTGATGTGCAGCAGGCCGTCGATCTGGGTGTCGAAGGTGTAGCGCGCCTTGCCGCGCACGACGTCGGGGCCTGCTGGGGCCGGAAGGCTGCGGCCGAAGGCAGCGCCGGCCTCGACGCTCTCCTCGACATTGGTCTTGCCGAGCAGCGCGTCCTCGATCGAGCGATAGCCGGTGCAGCGACAGATATTGCCCTTCAGCGCCGATCCGAGGTCGGTGCGCTGCGCCTGGTTCAGCGAGGCGCAGGTCAGGATCATGCCGGCGGTGCAGAAGCCGCATTGGAAACCCTGCGCATCGAGGAAGGCCTGCTGCATCGGATGCGCGCCATGGTCGCCACCGAGGCCCTCGATCGTGGTGACGGCGCGCCCCTCGGCGCGGAATGCCGGGATCAGGCAGCTATGCACCGGCTCGCCGTCGAGCAGCACGGTGCAGGCGCCGCAATCGCCGGCATCGCAGCCCTTCTTCACGCCGAAATGGCCGAGCTCGCGCAGGAACGTGCGCAGGCACTGGCCGGCGCGCGGCTCTTGCGGAAACGTCTTGCCGTTGACCTCGAAACTCATGACGGCGTTGCCCCGACGAGTTCGGCGCGAATCTCCTCGGCGAGCCGTAGCGTCATGTGCTTGCGCCAGAGCGGCTTGCCGTGGATATCGGTGTGGTACAGATCATCCGGGATCTGCTGCGCGATCGCGTCGCGAAGCGCGCCCGCGTCCGGGGCCTTGCGAAAGGACAGCTGGATCGGTCGCACCGTCGATGCGGTCACCGACAGCGTCAGCGTGCCATCGCTGTCCAGGCTGCCGATCAGAAGCGCCGCAGAGCGGCCGACCGGGGCCAGCGAGATCTGGCGAAAGGCCGTGCGGCGCTTCAGCGCGGCAATCGGGATATCGATCTGCCGGATCAGGTCGCCCGGCGTCAGGCGGTTGCGCTGGTTGCCAATGACGAAGTCGACGACGGGTATCTTCTCTTCGCCGCCGCCGGCCTTCCAGATGGTGCAGACGCCATCCAGCGCTGACGTGAGCGAGATCATCGGTCCCGCCGGCAACGACATGCAGAGATTGCCGCCGACCGTCGCGGTCTTCCAGATCTTGAATGAAGCAAGGAAAGCCCGGCAGCACTGGCCGATCAGCGGGGCTGCGAGCCAGTCGGGCGGGCAGGCGAAACCGTCGAGCTGCGTGATGGTGCAGGTGGCGGAGATGGTGAGATGGGTGTCGGTGATCGTCAGCGCCGGCCATTTCAGGTCAGTGAGATCGATCAACCGCTTCAGGTGGACCTGGGGCTCCGAGAACAGCCAGGTGCCGCCCGCGAGCCAAGCATCACCTTCCGTCCAGGCGGGCAGCTGCGCGCGCGTTTGCGGATGGGCCACCGTCGTGATGGTATTCAAATCCATGGCTGCGCCAAAGCTTTTCGCCCGTGAATCGTACAGATGAGTCTTGCAAGACCGGAGCCAAGTCGCAACAAGCAAGTCGTAGCATGAAGGTGATCGGGCCGGCGGCCGCCTTGCCGGCCTTGTCATCAGCGGATGTGAGGAGACCACGATCATGAGCGATGCAAAGCCGATCTGGATCAGGGATCCCCTCGCCATCCTCGCTGATGGTGCCGAGCGCGGGATCGTGGTGAGGGATGGCCGGATTGTCGAGCTCGTGCCGGCCGGCGGCAGGCCTGCGACGGCGGATGTCGCGGTGTTCGACGCGGGCGAGCATGTCGTGCTGCCGGGCCTGATCAACACGCATCATCATTTCTACCAGACGCTGACGCGGGCGCTGCCGGCGGCGATGGACCGCGAGCTGTTTCCCTGGCTCCAGGCGCTCTATCCGGTGTGGGCGAGGATGACGCCGGAATCGCTCGAGCTCGGCGTCACCGTGGCGATGTCCGAGCTCCTGCTCTCGGGCTGCACCACCACAACGGATCACCACTATGTGTTCCCGGCGGGACTCGAGGAGTCCGTCGATATCGAGGTCGCAGTCGCAAAACGGCTCGGTGTCCGGGTGCTGCTCACGCGCGGCTCGATGAACCTGTCGCAGCGCGACGGCGGCCTGCCGCCTGACAGCGTCGTACAGGACGAGGACACCATCCTCGCCGACAGCGCGCGGGTGGTTGCAAAGCATCACCAGCGCGGCACGGATGCGATGGTGCAGATTGCGCTGGCGCCATGTTCACCTTTCTCGGTGACGACGTCACTGATGCGCGCCACCGCCGATCTCGCCGACAAGCTCGACGTCCGTCTGCACACCCATCTCGCCGAGACCGAGGACGAGAACAAATTCTGCCAGCAGATGTATGGCTGCCGCCCGCTCGACTATCTCGAGCAATGCGGCTGGCTCAATGCGCGGACCTGGCTCGCTCACGGCATCTTCTTCAATGCGGAGGAGATGAAGCGGCTCGGCAAGGCGAAGACGACCATCAGCCATTGCGCGTGCAGCAATCAAATTCTGGCGTCGGGCTGCTGCCCGGTGTGCGAGATGGAGGAGGCCGGTGTCGGCATCGGCATCGGCGTCGACGGCTCGGCCTCGAACGACGGATCGAATTTGATGCAGGAGGTGAGGGCTGCGTTTCTGCTGCAGCGGGCGCGCTACGGAGTGGCCAAGGTCAGCCACAAGGATGCGCTGCGCTGGGCGACCAAGGGCTCGGCGGCCTGCGTCGGCCGGCCGGAGCTGGGCGAGATCGCCGTCGGCAAGGCCGCCGATCTCGCCCTGTTCAGGCTCGACGAGCTACGCTTCTCCGGTCACGGCGATCCGCTGGCCGCGCTGGTGCTGTGCGGGGCGCATCGGGCCGACAGGGTGATGGTGGCGGGACAATGGGCCGTGATCGACGGCGCGATCCCGGGACTGGATGTTCCCGATCTCATTCGCCGCCACAGTTCCGCGGCGCGGGCGATGCAGGCGGGATAATCCGGGCAAAAAAGAAAGAGGGGGCGACCACAAGTGCCGGGTGCTTCTGGCCACCCCCTCCGAACCTCCTCCGGGAGGAGCAGGTGATCTAGGCAATGCAAGAAGCGTGCTACTTGCCCGGAAGCTTGTCGTCGATGCCCTTGACGTAGAAATTCATGCCGAGGATCTGGCCGTCATCGAGGTGATCGCCACCTTTGCACTCGACCGGCTTGCCGTCCTGCCCAACGACCGGGCACTTGAATGGATGCAGCTTGCCCGCTGTGATCGCGGCCTGGGCATCCTCGGCGAGCTTCTTCACGTCGTCAGGCATGTTGGTGTAGGGCGCCATCGCGAACATGTGGCTGTCGAGGCCACCCCAGCTGTCCTCGGACTTCCAGGTGCCGGCGAGCTCGGCCTTGACGCGCTCGATGTAGTAAGGGCCCCAGGTGTCCAGGATCGAGGTGAGCTGGGTCTTTGGCCCGAACTTGATCATCTCGGAATCCTGGCCGAAGGCGAGCTTGCCGCGTTCGCTGGCAATCTGCATCGCCGCCGGCGAATCCGTGTGCTGCATGATCACGTCGGCGCCCTGGTCGATCAGCGCCTTGGCGGCGTCGGCCTCCTTGCCCGGGTCGAACCAGGTGTTGGCCCAGATGATCTTGACCTTGATGTTCGGATTGATGGTCTGCGCCGCGAGGATCGTCGCGTTGATGCCGGAGACGACCTCCGGAATCGGGAACGAGCCGATATAGCCGAGCACGCCGGACTTCGACATCTTGGCCGCGATCAGGCCCTGGATGTAGCGGCCCTGCCACCATTTGGCCGAGTAGGTCGACATGTTCGGGTTGCGCTTGTAGCCAGTGGCGTGCTCGAAATGCACGTTCGGATATTTTTTGGCGACTTTCAGCGTCGGGTCCATGTAGCCGAACGAGGTCGTGAAGATCAGCTTGTTGCCGGCGCGGACGAGCTGCTCGATGGAGCGCTCGGCGTCGGGACCTTCGGGCACGTTCTCGAGATAGGTGGTCTCGATCTTGTCCCCCAGCTCCTTCACCAGGGCCTGGCGCGCGAGGTCGTGCTGGTATGTCCAGCCCAAGTCTCCGATCGGACCCAGATAGATGAAGCCGACTTTCAGCTTGTCGGCGGCGGAGGCTGCGCTGACGCTTCCGGCAAGCAAAAGCCCGGTAGCCAGCGCAAGAAGTGATTTCCTCATCATCAATCTCCAAACATCAGGGGACAGCCACGATCCGCAACGTGCGCGCCCCATCGCGCCCGCCGCGGAAATGAAACGCTAGCGGTCCGGCACGAACACGGTGCCGAGCGCGGCCGGCGCGGTCGAGCCGCCGGTGCGCGCGCGTGAGAGCAGGACCAGGACGACGACGGTTGCGAGGTAAGGCAGCGCCGACATGAATTGCGAGGGAATGCCGACGCCCCAGCCCTGAGCGTGGAGTTGCAGGATCGTCACCGCGCCGAACAGATAAGCGCCGACCACGAGCCGGCCCGGCCGCCAGGACGAAAACACGACCAGCGCCAGCGCGATCCAGCCGCGCCCCGCGGTCATGCCTGGAATGAAGAACGGCGTGTAGGCGAGCGGCAGATAGGCGCCGGCGAGGCCTGCGCAGGCGCCGCCGAACATCACAGCGAAGGTGCGGATACGCAGCACGGGATAGCCGAGCGCATGCGCGGAGACATGATTGTCGCCGCAGGCGCGGAGGATCAAACCCGCCCGCGTGCGGTACAGGAACCACCAGACGCCGATGACGAGTGCGATGGAGAAATAGACGAAGGCGTCCTCGCCGAACAGCACCCGGCCAATCAGCGGCATGTCCGTGAGGCCGGGAATATAGAGGTGCATCGCGGGCGTGATGCGCTCGCCGACGAAGCCGGCGCCGATCAGGCCGGACAGGCCGACGCCGAGGATGGTCAGCGCGAGACCCGTTGCAACCTGGTTGACGGCGAGCCCGAGCGTCATCAGCGCGAACACCAGCGACATCAGCGTGCCCGCGACGATGCCGAACAGCGCGCCGATGAAGATCGAGCCGGTCAGCCACGCACCTGCAAAACCGCAGGCTGCACCGACGATCATCATGCCCTCGACGCCGAGATTGAGCACGCCGGAGCGCTCGGTCACGAGCTCGCCGGTCGCGGCGATCAGCAGCGGCGTCGAGGCGGCGAGCACCGCGAGGATGATGGCTTCAACCAGTTCCACGGGCCACCTGTCGGTTCGGGAAGACCAGCTTGAAGCGATAGAGAATGAGCGAATCGCAGGCGAGCACGTAGAACAGCAGGATGCCCTGGAAGACCTTGGTGACGTCCAACGGGATCTTCATCGCGATCTGCGCCTGCTCGCCGCCGATAAAGGTCAATGCGAGAAAAAGGCCTGCAATTAATATTCCAAGCGGGTTCAGCCGGCCGAGGAAGGCGACGATGATCGCGGTGAAGCCGTAGCCGGGCGAGATGCCGGGCTGGAGATGCCCGACCGGACCCGCGACCTCGATGATGCCGGCGAGCCCGGCGAGCGCGCCCGACACTGCGAAAGTCAGGATGACCAACTGGTTGGCGTTGAAGCCGCCGAACCGTGCGGCGCGCGGCGCCGCACCGACCACGCGAATCTCGAAGCCCTTGATGGTGTGTCCGAGCAGGATCGCGGCTGCCGCGACGACGAGCAGGGCGATGATCGAGCCGAGATGCAGCCGGCCGCCTTCGATCAGCAGCGGCACCGTCGCTACCGGATCGAACTCGGCCGTAGTCGGGAAGTTGAAGCCATGCGGATCGCGCCAGGGGCCGCGCACGAGATAGTCGAGGAAGAGGTCGGCGACATAGACCAGCATCAGGCTGGTCAGGATTTCGCTGGCGCCGAACTTCACCTTGCAGATCGCCGGGATCAGCGCATAGAGCGCACCTGCGGCGGCGGCGAGCACGAGCATCGCCGGCAGCACCCAGGCCCCGGCATCGGTGCCCTGCGTCTTCACCGCGATCCAGCTTCCGGCCACCGCGCCGATCAGGAATTGGCCCTCGGCGCCGATGTTCCACGCGTTGGCGAGATAGCAGAGCGACAACCCGATCGCGATCATCACCAGCGGCGTCGCCTTCACCGCGATCTCCTGCAGTGAATAGCCGTCGGTCAACGGCGCGATGAAATAGGCTTGCAGCGCCAGAAGCGGATTCTTGCCGAGGATCGCGAACAGGACGGTCATGGTCGCGATCGTGAGGCCGATCGCGATGAGCGGCGAGACCAGCGCGATCGTGTTGGAACGCTCGACGCGCTTCTCAAGCACCAACTGCATGCGCGGCCTCCTTCGGCTCCAGGCTGCTGCCCCCCATCAACAGGCCGAGTTTTTCGCGCGTGGCTTCGCTCGTGACAAGCGGCGCCGAGAGCCGGCCGTGGAACATCACGGCGATGCGGTCGGCGATCTCCGCGAGCTCGTCGAGATCCTGGCTGGTGACGAGCACGGCGGCGCCTGCGGTTGCGAGATCAAGCAGCGCCTGGCGGATCACGGCGGCGGCACCGGCATCGACGCCCCAGGTCGGCTGGCTCACCACCAGCACCGCGGGGTTGCGCAGGATCTCGCGGCCGACGATGAACTTTTGCAAATTGCCGCCGGACAGGCTCGCAGCTTCCGGATCCCGTTTGGCCTTGCGAACGTCGAACGTTTCGGTCGCGCGGTCCACGGTCTTCAGTGTCGCCGCGGTGTCGATGAAGCCGTGATGGACCATGCCGCTGGCGGCGTGCCCGGTCAGTAGCGCGTTCTCCGACAGCTTCATGCGCGGCGCGGTGCCGTGGCCGAGCCGTTCCTCCGGGACGAACGCCGCGCCCAGCTTGCGGCGCCGGGTGATCGAGAGGTGGCCGGCGGCGATGCCCTCGATCACCACCGTGCCAGGGTCCTTCGACAGGCGCTCGCCGGAGAGCGCGGCGAACAACTCGTCCTGGCCATTGCCGGCGACGCCGGCGATGCCGAGGATCTCGCCGCCCTTCAGCTCGAACGAGATGTGCTCGAGCCGCACGCCATGCGCCTCGCTCGGCGCGAGTGAAAGGTCGTTGACGACGAGTCGCGGCACGGTGGTCTTCCGGCCTGCCGGTGCCTTCACCTCCCTGATCTCGCCGCCGACCATCATCCGCGCGAGTGAGGCCGCGGTCTCGAGTCGGGGATTGCAGGTCTCGACTTTCTTGCCGCCGCGCAGGATCGTGGCGGTGTCGCAGAGCCGCTTCACTTCGTCGAGCTTGTGGCTGATGTAGAGGATGGCGCGGCCTTCGGCCTTGAGGCGTTCCAGCACGATGAAGAGCTGGTCGGCCTCCTGCGGTGTCAGCACGGCGGTCGGCTCGTCCAGGATCAGGAATTTCGGATCCTGCATCAGCGCGCGGACGATCTCGATGCGCTGGCGCTCGCCGACCGAGAGTTGCCAGACCTCGCGCCTGGGATCGAGCGGCAGTCCATAGGTCTTCGACACCTGCTCCAGCCGCGCCGACATGTCCTTGAAGGATTCCCTGCCGTCGAGGCCGAGCGCGACGTTCTCGGCGACCGTGAGATTGTCGAACAGCGAGAAATGCTGGAACACCATGCCGATGCCGCGGCTGCGCGCCTCTGACGGACCCGACAGCACGATGGGGTGGCCCTGCCAGCGGATCTCGCCGGCGCTGGGCTGGATCAGCCCGTAGATCGCCTTGACCAGCGTCGACTTGCCGGCGCCGTTCTCGCCGAGCAGGGCATGGATCTGTTTCGGCTGGATCTCGATGCTGATGGAGTCGTTGGCGAGGAAATCACCATAGCGCTTGGTGAGCCCGATCGTCTGAAGCAGAGGGGGCTCGCCGGAATGCAGGTCGTTGGACGTCTGGTCTAACATTCGCTGATGCGCTGGCACGGGGTGAAGTGCCTCAATTGTGGGCTAGTTTGAACCGTCGCGTAAGATGTGAAAAAGCGTCATCCCTTGCTCAACGCTTCGGCAGGCGGTCTGTGTCGCGAGTCGCGGCCCTCGTCAGTCGATGATCGTTTCCAACCGACATCAGGGAGAGCCATTGCGGCGGCCTCCTGCGAGAGACGCCTGTTGCAAATTTGTGACGGCTCAAACCAAATCGGAACCCGCTGTGCAGGCCTGACGTGAAGTTGAGCAAAGTCGCGCCTGCGCGCGTATGCAATTCCCGACCGGGCCAACGGTCGCTGTCGTCAATTGTGTCTGCATTCTTGCGCCGCCACAAAAGACAAATGAAATCAAACGGGAATCTTCGGCATCGCGTCACCGCACGCACGCCGCAGCGAAACGGAAAAAATCCTCGAATTCCTGGGTTGAAAGGCCGCCTCCTGCCGAAACAAGCGGCATGCCTTGAAAAAAGTTGAGGCTTCTCACTCCGGGAGATCGGCGCAAGTGTCGCACCCAAGGGGCGTTCATTTTTACGTGTCCAAACTTGGGGGTATTCAGGATGTCGTTTGGTTTCAAGGCAATCGCAGCCGCGGCGCTGTCGATTGCTACACTCGCTACCAGTGGCCTGGCTCAGGCAGCGGACCTGCCGGTCAAGGCTGCCAAGAAAGCGTCGGACGTCCCGTTCTTCCTGGTGATCGACAACCGCGTCACGTTCTCCTGGATGCCCAAGGGCACTGACCCCGGCATGTGGAGCGTCAATCCGAACGGCAGCATCAACGGTACGACCGCCAAGCAGGTTTATTCGTTCACGCACTTCGACCTCTGGGCCTACGGCACCAACTTCTTCACCATCTCCATGTTCAAGTCGGGTCATAACGACCCTGCTTCGCCCTGTATCGCACCTGGTCTGTCCTCCTCCTTCGGTGCAGCCGACTGCGCCGGCGCGACCGAGATCTACGGCCTATTCCGCTCGACCTTCGGCTGGAACCAGCTCTTCAACACCAAGGCCTTCACCACGGGGCCGCTGCAGAACATCTCGTTTGAAGTCGGTATGGATGGCAATTCCGAGAACACCTTCTTGGCGCCCGCGAAGCGGGACGTCGTTGCCGGTCTCCAGTTCGCCTTCGATCTTCCTTACAAGGGCTACATCAACGTCGCGCCCTTGATGTACTGGGAGTTCTCCAACCACAACGCCTTCACTCAGTGCGGCAGCGGTTTTGCTGGCCCCCTCCCGGGTGTGAGCTGTAATTCCGATGGCAATGTCAGCTACAACCCGACCTGGGCCGTCGAAATCAACTACTACATGGACCTCGGTTTCCTGCCGCCGAACATGCAGTTCTGGTCGATCAGCGGCCGCGCCGGCTGGTATGGAGCGAAGGGCGACTCGAACGGCCTTCCCGCGCTCTCCGGCCCTGGCCGGTTCTCTACTGCTTCCAAGGTCGAGTTGAACAGCGAACCGATCCGTCTGACCTTCGACGCTTCGAAGGCCGCCTGGGGTGACAAGTACTCGCACTTCGTCGATCTCTGGGTTGCCTATCGCTACTGGCAGAACAAGTTCGGCCTCGACCACAACGCCATGCCCGGCGTCTGCACGGTCGCCGCGACCGGCCAGAGCACCAACAGCTGCACCGAATCCACGGTCTACGGCGGTATCACTGTGAAGTTCTGATCAGCTGAGTCTCCAAGCTACAACGATGGCGCCGCGCATGTCCGCGCGGCTCCATCGGCGCTTGTGAGAGCGTAGGGTGGGCAAAGGCGCAACGCGCCGTGCCCACCATCTCTCCGGGCGGTTGGGATTGGTGGGCACGCTTCGCTTTGCCCACCCTACTAAGGCTACGAAGCCGAGTGTGTGGCGGCGCCTACTTCGTCCACACGCCGTCGTGCAGCGCTTCGGCCTCGTCCTCAAGCAGCGGCCCCACAACCTCCGTCGGCCGCTGGCCGCTGGCAAAGACCTGACGGCACGGCAAATCGAGCGTGGGGTTGTCCGGATGGTTGCCGGTGACGCCGCGCAGGCGGTGCTCGCTGAGGCCGTAGACCACACGGCCGATGCCGGCCCAGTAGATGGCGCCGGCACACATCGCGCAGGGCTCTGCGGAGGAATAGAGCGTGGCCTTCGCCAGCACCTCGCGGTCGAACCTACGGCAGGCCTGCGTGGCCGCGAGGCGCTCGGCATGCGCAGTGCCGTCGTGGTCGGGCATGTAGCCGTTCTCGGTCTCGATCAGCACCTTGCCATCGGCATCGACGACGACGCAGCCGAACGGATGGTTGCCATGGGTGAGCGAGCGGCGGGCGACCGTAAAGGACAGGCGGAGGAAGTGCTCGTCGCGCTCGGATCCGCCGCTCATCGCTCGTCCCTGGTCAATGCCCCGCCATATGCCGGCCGACCACGGTGAGATCGGCTTCGCTGGTTCGTGCTTCATACACGAATTCGCCGTGGAACATCACCACCAGCCGATCGGAGAGTTCGAGCAATTCGTCGAGGTCCTCGCTGACGAGCAGCACGGCGGCGCCACGGTTGCGGGCGGCCATGATCTCGGCGTGGATCTGCGCCACCGCCGCGAAGTCGAGGCCGAAGCAGGGATTGGCCGCGATCAGCACCTCGACGTTGCCGCCAAGCTCGCGCGCCAGCACGGCGCGCTGGACGTTGCCGCCCGACAGCGCCGCGATCGGCGTATCGGGCGTGCGGGTCTTGATCTTGTACTGGGCGATCTTCTTCTTCGCATCGTCCCGGAAGGCGCCGCGGTTGAGCCACCAGCCGAGGCTTGCGAAGGGCGCGCGGTCGAATTCGCGGAAGGCGATGTTGTCGGCGACGCTCATGCCGCCGACGCAGGCGTTCTTGAGCGGCTCCTCGGGCAGCAGCGACATCTTGTGGCGGCGCATCTCTTCGCGGCTGGCGCGATAGGAATCGCCCGCGACGCGAATTTCACCACCCTCCGGCTCGCGCTGGCCGGCCAACACCTCGACCAGCTGGCGCTGGCCATTGCCGGAGACGCCGGCAATGCCGACGATCTCACCGGCGCGGACCGTGAGTGAGACGTCGTGCACGGCGATGGCACCGGCATCGTCGAGCGCGCGGAGCTTTTCCAGCTCCAAACGCGCATTGCCAGCTTCGCCGGTGCGCGGCGGCTGCACGGTCAGCTCTTCGGCGCCGATCATGGTTCGCGCCATCGCATCCGGTGTGAGTTCGGAAACCTTGCCGGCACCTGCGAGCTTGCCGCGGCGCAGGATCGTGACGTCGTCGGCGAAGGCCATGACCTCGCGGAATTTGTGCGTGATCATCAGGATCGTCAGCTCGCCCTTGACGACCATGTCGCGGAGCATGCCAAGAACTTCGTCGGCCTCCGCCGGCGTCAGCACCGAGGTCGGCTCGTCCAGGATCAGGAAGCGGCGCTTCAGATAGAGCTGCTTGAGGATCTCGCATTTCTGCCGCTCCCCGGCGGAGATGTCGGAGACCTTGGCGCCGAGCGGCACCTTGAACGGCATCCGCGCCAGAAAAGCCTCGAGCTCCTTCATCTCCTTCGACCAGTTCACCACGGCCGGCACATCGTCGCGGGCCAGCACGAGGTTTTCGGCGACCGTCATGGCCGGCACCAGGGTAAAATGCTGGTAGACCATGCCGAGGCCGAGCGCGTGAGCGTCCTTTGGATTTGCGATCGCCTGCTCGCGGCCGCCGACGAGGATGTCGCCTTCGGTCGCGTGGTAATAGCCCATGATGCATTTGACAAGCGTCGACTTGCCGGCGCCGTTCTCGCCGAGCAGCGCGTGGAACGAGCCCGGCCGCACCTTCAGCTCGACATTGTCGAGCGCGAGGAAGTCGCCGAAGCGCATGGTCATGGCGATGGCGTCGACGCCGAAGGCGCCTGCTGGCGGCGGCGTTTCGCCGATGATCACGAAATAGCTCCGATGAAGGCGTCCGACGTCGAGACCGCGCCGAACACGCCGCCCTGCATCTTGATCATCTTCAGGGCATGGTCGTGATTGCTCTTGTCGGTGGCGCCGCAGCAATCGTGCAGCAGGACGCATTCGAAGCCGCGGTCGTTGGCCTCGCGCATCGTGGTGTGAACGCAGACGTCGGTCGTGATGCCCGTCAGCACGATATTCTCGATGCCGCGCACGCGCAGGATCAACTCCAGGTCGGTGGCGCAGAACGAGCCCTTGCCGGGCTTGTCGATGATCGGCTCGCCCGGCAGTGGTGCAAGCTCTTCGATGATGTCCCAGCCCGGCTCGCCGCGCACCAGGATACGGCCGCAGGGACCAGGATCGCCGATGCCGGCGCCGATCTGGCGCGAGCGCCAGCGCTTGTTGGCGGGAAGGTCGGAGAGATCGGGGCGATGGCCCTCGCGGGTATGGATGATGTGAAAGCCTTGGGCGCGCATGGCCGCGAGCAGCTTCTTGATCGGCTCGATCGGCGCCCGCGTCAGCGAGAGGTCGTAGCCCATCTTGTCGACATAGCCGCCGATGCCGCAGAAATCGGTCTGCATGTCGATGATGACGAGCGCGGTGTTTTGGGGGCGGAGATCGCCATTGTAGGGCCAGGCGTAGGGCTCGGACTTGATATAGCGCTCGGGCATGATTTCGCTCTCTAGCGGGTGATCGACAATTCGGCCGGGGCTCCGGTCAGCGTGCGTTTCGGCGAGCAGGTGATGATCATGATCGCCAGCGTCAGGATGTAGGGGGCGGCGTTGAAGAGGTGGTAGCCGGAGGTGACGCCGACCGATTGCAGTGCAGGGCCCAGGGCCGCGGCACCGCCGAAGGCGAGCGAGGCCCACAGGCAGAGCAGGGGATCCCAGCGCGCGAAGATCACGAGCGCCACGGCGGTGATGCCCTGGCCGGAGGACAGGCCCTCGTTCCAGCTGCCGGGATAGAACAGCGACAGGAACGAGCCGCCGATGCCGGCAAGAAAACCTCCGACCATGGTCGCGCGCAGGCGGATCAGCAGCACGGAGTGGCCCATCGCGCGCGCTGCGTCGGAGCTCTCGCCGGCGGTGCGGATCAAAAGGCCCCAGCGCGTGGTGCGGAAGGCCCAATAGAGGATCGGCGCCAGCGCGACGCCGATCAGGAACAGGACGTTGACGCGCAGCGCGGCGCGAACCTGCGGGACGTCGCTCCACCAGCCAAAATCGATCGCGGGCAGGCGCGGCGCGGTGGGCTCGATCAGCGGCTTGCCGAGATAGAAGGCAAGGCCGGTGCCGAACAGCATCAGCGCGATGCCGACCGCGATATCGTTGACGCGCGGCAGCGAGCAGATACCGGCGTGCAGCGCCCCCAGCAGTGCGCCTGTGATGCCGGCGGCGAGCACGCCGAGCCAGGGCGATCCCGTGAGATAGGAGATGCCGTAGGCGCTCATCGCCCCCATCACCAGCGTGCCCTCGAGGCCGAGATTGATGCGGCCGGAGCGCTCGGTGATGCATTCGCCGAGACTCACGAACAGGAACGGCGTCGAGACGCGGATGGCGCCGCCGAGCACGGCGAGCGGGACAGTCCAGAGCCCGATCGATCCGTCTGCCATCTCAGGATTTTCCCTTCAACAATCCAATGCGGCCGTAAAGTGCATCGCTGGCCAGCACGAAGACGAAGATGATGCCCTGAAGCACCAGAACGGATGCGTCGGGCAATCCGAGACGGCGCTGCAGCAGGCCGCCGCTGGCGCTGATGCCGCCGAGCAGGATCGCGACAGGAATGATCGCGAGCGGATTCTGCCGGGCGAGGAAGGCGACGAGAATGCCGGTGAAGCCGTAGCCCGCCGCAAGATTGGCGTTGGTGCGTCCCTGCACGGCGGCGACCTCGACCATGCCGGCAAGGCCCGCGGCGCCGCCGGCGAGGAAGCAGATGGTCAGGATCAGCTTGCTGACGCCGAGACCGACGATCTTTGCGGCGCGGATGTTGCCGCCGGCGACCCGCGCGGCGAAGCCGAACACGGTGTGATAGATCAGGATGTAGGCGGCGATCGCGGCGATCAGGCCGAAGACGAGGCCCCAATGCACGTCGGTGCCGGGAATGCTGCCGATCATGTTGGCGGCGCCGATCTCGCGCGTCGACGGCTTGTTGAGGCTGGCGGGATCGCGCATCAGCCCCTCGACGAGGTGATTGAGGATCGCGAGCGCGATGTAGACGAGCAGCAGGCTCGAGATGGTCTCGTTGACGCCGCGATACTGGCGCAAGCCGCCCGACAGCATGATCCACAGACCGCCGCCGATCACGCCGCCGACGACCATGGCAATTTGGACGACGAGCGGCGGCATGCCCTGAAGCGCCAGCGCGGCGCTGGTCGCCGATAACGCGCCGATCAGGAGCGCGCCTTCGCCGCCGATGATGACCATGCCGAGCTGTGCCGGCAGTGCGGTGCAGAGCGCGGTGAGGATCAGCGGCGCGGCACGCGTCAACGTATTCTGCCAGGAGAACCAGGTGCCGAAAGCGCCGTAGTACATGTAGAAATAGAGGTCGAGCGGGTTCTTGCCGAACATCGCGACGAAGATGCCGAAGATCACGAGCGCGCCGGCCAGCGCCGCGCCCGGGATCAGGATGTATTCGATTGTCGCGCCGTGGCGCTGGAGAAAGCCGGGATCGGCGGCCGGGGCAATTGTCCCGGCCGCTTCAGTAGAATCCGCGGCTTCCGTTGTCACGAAGTCGCTCCGATCACGCCTTCGACCAGGTAGTCCATCTTCTCAAGTTCGGGATCCTTCTGGCCGCGATCGGTGCCGGCTGCGATCACCGTCTTGCCCTTGTTGTCGACCAAGCCGCCCTTGAAGATGGCGTAGCCCTCCGCCGACAGGAATTTGGCCTTGACCTCGTCGGCGTGCTTGCGCGCTTCGGCGGAGACTGCCTCACCGTAGGGCGAGGTCTTGACGATCTCTTCCTTGAGGCCGCCGCGATAGAAGTTCGGGATGCTTTCGCCGGCGGCGATCATCTTCACGAACTTCGGATAGAGCGCTTCCCAATTCCACTCGGCACCGGTGAGATACGCCTTCGGCGCCAGCGGCGACTGGTTGGTGTGATAGCCGCAGACGAAGGCGCCGCGGCGTGCGGCGTTCTCGACCATGGTCTTCGGACCGTCGACATGGCAGGTGAGCACGTCGACGCTCTGATCGATCAGGCTGTTGGTGGCTTCGGCCTCCTTGACCGGCATCGACCAATCGCCAGTGAAAATAACCTGCGTGGTGGCCTTGGGATTGGCGAGCCTGGCGCCGAGCGCGAAGGCGTTGATGTTACGCAGCACCTGCGGGATCGGCTTGGCGGCAACGAAGCCGAGCTTGCCGCTCTTGGAGGTGTAGCCGGCAACGATGCCCGAAATGTACTGGGCCTCGTCGATATAGCCAAAATAGCTGCCGGCGTTCTTTGGATCCTTGTCGCTCCACAGGCCGCCGCAGTGCTCGAAGCGCAGCTTCGGGAACTTGGTGGCCATCTTGATCATGTGCGGGTTGTAGTAGCCGAACGAGGTCGGGAAGAGCAGGGTGGCGCCGTCGAGGTTGATCATGGACTCGATCGTCTTCTCGACCGCGTCGGTCTCCGGCACCTTCTCTTCCTCGACGACCTTCAGCCCCGGAATTTTCTTCAGTGCCGCCGCGCCCTGCGCATGCGCCTGGTTGTAGCCGTAGTCGTCGCGCGAGCCGACATAGATGAAGCCGATGGTGGTATCGGCCGCGAAGGCGGGACGGACGCCCGCAGCCGCACCGAGGGTCAGGGCCGCGCCGCCCTGCAACAAATGACGTCGTGAAATCTTGCCGAAATCCATTGCTCGCTCCCCTTGGCGGATGTCCCGCCTTAATCTCGCGGCCGCGCCGGTCTGGCGGAGCCTGGGGATAAGATGTCGCAAGCTTCGTGCCAGAGGCCACGGAGTGGTCAATTGATCTGAAGTTATTGAAAAGTATCGTATTTATAAATTTTCAGAATCCTGCCGAGTACGCCGGCAGATTAATTTTTGAGCAAAATATATCAGTTGTATGCAATTGAGTTAAGCAGCCAGGCCAGGGCGCGTGTGTGCATGGCGGGAGCTACGAACTGCCGGCAACCCGCATTCATGCTACCCACGCGCGGATCGGGACCGCGGTCGTGATTTTTTGCTGGCACCGAACTTGTATCGATCGCCGCCAGGACCGCCGCCGCGGTCCCAAGAGATGGGAAGCTCGTCGAGATGGTTGCTGGTAACGCCGTTCAGAATGCATCGCTCGGCGAGGAGATCGTGCGACGGATCGACGAGCTCGCCGCGATCTCGGAAGACGGCGACAAGCTCACCCGCATCTACCTCACCAACGAACTGCGCAAGGCCGCTGACCTCATCCTGGGCTGGATGCGCGAAGCCGGCATGAGCGCGCATCTCGATGCGATCGGGAATGTCTGCGGACGCTACGAAGGCGAGCAGTTGGGGGCGCCCTGCCTGATGCTCGGCTCGCACTACGACACGGTGCGCGATGCCGGCAAATGGGACGGGCCGCTGGGGGTGATCACGGCGGTCGCCTGCGTCGCCGATCTCAATCGCCGCGGCAAGCGCCTGCCGTTCGCGATCGAGGTGATCGGCTTTGCCGATGAAGAGGGGGTACGTTTCGCTTCGACGCTGCTCGGAAGCCGGGCGGTGGCTGGCACCTTCGACGAGAGCGTCCTGAACACGCGCGACCGCGACGGCGTGTCGATGCGCGATGCGCTCGTCGCGTTCGGCCTCGATCCCGATCTAATCGGCGCGGCTGCGCGGGCCCGGCGCGAACTGCTCGCCTATCTCGAATTGCACATCGAGCAGGGCCCGGTGCTGGAAGCCCAGAACCTGCCCGTCGGTGTCGTCACTGCGATTGCGGGCGCGACACGGCTCGCTGCGCGGCTGACCGGCATGGCCGGTCACGCCGGCACCGTGCCGATGGCGCTGCGCCGTGATGCGCTCGCCGGCGCGGCCGAATGCATCGGCGCGATCGAGCAGTTTTGCCGTACCGACGCGGACGGGCTGGTCGGCACCGTCGGCTATATCCAGGCGAGGCCCGGCGCGACCAATGTCATCCCGGGCGAAGTGTCGTTCACCATCGACATGCGGGCACCGACGGACATGCATCGCAAGCGCGCGGTCGCCGACGTCGTCCGGCAGATCGAGGCCGTCGCCAAGCGCCGGCAATTGGCGCTTCAGCTCGACGTCACGCACGAGAACCGCACCGCGCCTTGCGCACCCTGGCTGAAGGATCAGATCGCGCAGGCGATCGCTGCCGAAGGCGCGTCGGTGTTCGAGCTGCCGAGCGGGGCAGGGCACGACGGCATGGCGATGATCGATATCGCCGATGTCGGCATGATCTTCGTCCGCTGCCGCGGCGGCATCAGCCACCACCCGGACGAGCACGTCGAGCTCGCCGATGCCGATGCCGGCGCGCGCGTGCTGCTGCGGGTGATCGAGAATTTCAGGCCGCAGGAGGGCCGTGCCGGCGCGACCTGATAGCCCGAAGCCCGCAAGTCACCGGGTAGAGATACGAATCAGTCATGTTTAAAATGGTGGCCGCCATCACGGGGTCACGAGACATCAGCCGATTGACGCATATGAACAGCGACATCTCTCTTCCATCACATCGTGAGAACCGGTTCTACCAGGGGATGGCTGCGACCTTCGTCGCCAACGCGCTTCAGGCGGTCAATTTTCTCGGTGATCGCTTCCTGAGACAATCGCATCATGCGTTGTCGGACATCGAGGACCTCTACCGGCACTCGATGGACAGTGCCTTTTCGGTGACCGAGGCCTTCCTCGTCACGGGAGCGCCGCACGCCTCCGCCTATTACCCGCGCGACTTCGCCTGGTTTTATCCCGACGTTCTCGATCCCGAAACCATCATGGATTCGCAGGACGCAGTGCGCCGGGCGCGCCTGCTCGAAAAGAGCGTTCGCCTCCTGCTGGAGGCGGTTCGCGCCGACGTGGTCACGACGACCATCGTTCCTGCGGGACGCGGGCGGTACCTCGGCGTGAATTATTTCTCGCGGCCCTCGGACACGCTGCTCGGCATTCTCGCCGGTCTCCAGCAGATGATAGGTGCCGACGAGAGAGCGTCTTCCTATCTGGCGATGTCGCAATGCGCACATGCCGGCCGCCTGCTGCTGGCCGAATATGGCGTCGACCTGAAGCGCGCGATCCTTCAGCTCGCGAGTGAGCTTGAGCCGTTTGACGCTGACGGTACCAGGTATTTGCTGTGCGATGCCGGCGGACCTCGCTCTGCGGCAACGGATACGCGGGCCGAGCGCAGGCGCTTCGTCACCAACGCCTGCGTCTACACGACGTTCGTGTGGGGCGTGCAGCTCGGGATCGTCGACGAGAACGAACTGAAGCGGCTGCTCGGTCGCGACCTTGCGCAGTACAAGAGGGATCTGCTCCGTTTGTTCGGCAAGGACGGCTATATCAGGCATTCGCTTGACGGCCCGGCGGGCGCACCGGTGTCCTTGGTGGCCCTGGATTTCGTCAGCGTGCATCGCGGCTTCTGGGACATGAACGATGCCAGCGAGCGGGCGCTGTTTGCGGCTACGACGGATCTGATCATCGCCGAGCCGCGCTTTCGCATCCCCAGCACGTTCCACTTCCTGGTGTCCGCGGATAATCCACGGAACAAGATGATCCACAAGATCGCGGCGCCGGCCTATCAGGGGCGTTCGTCGTGGCCGACATTCAATGTCGAATTCGCGGATCGGATGCTGGATTTTGATGAAGCCTCAGGGAGCGATACCTATCGGGCTTGCGCGCAGGGGATATTGAAGGACATTCGGACCGCGACCGAGGTCCATGGCGGCTATCAGGAGCTGATCTCGGAGCAGGGGCTCAAGTATCGCACCTGGGCCTATAAGGGCGCCGTGGCGCATTCCTGGTTTCCGCGCTTCCTGTCGGTCTGGAGGAGGGCGTATGGAACGCCGCTCCTCCAGTGGAATGATTGATCCGCGGCCTATCCCGCGGTCACGTCCACCAGTTCGCCGCCCTCCAGCACCTTGGCCGCCTTGGCGCGGTCGAGATCGCCTTCCCAGGCGGCCACCACCACCGTCGCCACGCAATTGCCGACGAGGTTGCCGACCGCGCGGGCCATGCCGATGAACCAATCGACCGACAACACCAGCACGAGGCCGATCGCAGGAATGCTCGGCACCGCGTTGAGCGTCGCGGCCAGGATCACGATCGCCGAGCCCGGCACGCCGTGCGCGCCCTTCGACGTGATCAGCGAGACGCCGAGCACCAGCAGGAGGTCGCCGAAGGACAGCGGCGTGTTGGTCGCCTGCGCGATGAAGACGACGGCGAGCGTCAGGTAGATCGAGAAAGCGTCGAGGTTGAAGGAATAGCCGGTTGGGATGACGAGGCCGACCACGGAATCCTTCACGCCCATCCGCTCCAGTTTCTTCATGATCTGCGGCAGCACGGCATCGGAGGATGCGGTCGCGAGCACGATGGTCAGCTCTTCGCGCAGGTAAGCGAGGAATTTGAGGATGTTGATTCCGGCGAGCGCCATCACGCCGCCGAGCACGCCCAGCACGAAGATGCCGACCGAGACGTAGAACAGCATCACCAGCGAGACGAGCTGCTTCAGCGAGCCGACGCCGTATTTGCCGACGGTATAGGCGACCGCGCCGAGCACGCCGAGCGGCGCGACCCGCACGATCAGCCCCATGACCCGAAACAGCACGGTGGAGGCCGCGTCGATGATCGATGTGACCAGCGCGCCCTTCTCGCCGCCGACGAGCGCAAGGCCAACACCGAACAGGACCGCGAAGAACAGCACCTGGAGCACGTCGTTGCGCGACAGCGCATCGAAGGAGGTGCTGGGGATCACATTCATCAGGAAGGCGCCGATGCCGCCGCCGGACAGCTTGTGCGCGTTGTCGGCATAGGTGTTGAGCGCCTTGGCGTCGAGCGTCGAGGGATCGATGTTCATGCCGTGGCCGGGACCGAAGAGATAGGCGAGCAGCAGACCGACCACGAGGGCGACCGTCGTCATCACCTCGAAATAGACCAGCGCCTTGACGCCGACCCGGCCGACCTTCTTGAGGTCGCCGGCACCGGCAATGCCGTGCACGACGACGCAGAACACGATCGGGGCCACGATCATCGAGATCAGCTTCAGGAAGGCGTCGCTGAGGATCTTGAGCCCGATGGCGAAGTCCGGAACGGCCATCCCCAGGATGACGCCAAGCACCAGCGCGGCGAGGACCTGGACGAACAGCGAGGTGTAGAGCGGCTTCGGCTCGGCGGTAGGTGCCGCGGTGATGGTCGACATGGTGGACTCCCCCGGTTTGACGCGTCTTGGACGTCAAAAAGGAGCAACAACCGTGCCAGATTGTCGCGGCCTGGTCTTGGAAGTGATCCAGGGCGCGCATAATCCGGGATTCTTGCGCGCGCTCTTCCGTTTGCAAGTCGGCATCGCAACAGCTATGTCCCGGCTTTCGCAAGAGCCTGATATGACAATCTCGAATGAGAACGATCTGATCTGCCTGAAAGAGGTCGGGCGTATCGTCGCCAATGCCCTTGAGGCGATGGGGAAGGCCCTCGAGCCCGGCATGGCCACCGCGGAACTCGACCGGATCGGACGAGCGCTCCTTGAGGCCGCCGGAGCGCGTTCGGCGCCGGAACTGGCCTATGCCTTTCCTGGCGCAACCTGCATCAGCGTGAACGAAGAGATCGCTCATGGCATCCCGGGTGCCCGGCGGATCGAGCGTGGCGACCTCGTCAACATCGACGTCTCGGCCGAGAAGAGCGGCTTCTTTGCCGATACGGGAGCCTCGTTCGCCGTTCCGCCCGTGACCCGTTCGATCGAGCGTCTTTGCAGGGATGGTCGGCGGGCGATGTGGACGGGCTTGCGGCAGGTCGGCGCCGGCAAACCGATTGCCGGCATCGGTCAAGCCATCGGGACGTTTGCGCGGAAAAACGGCTACATGCTCGTCAAGAACCTAGCCAGTCACGGTGTCGGCTTGTCGCTCCACGAGGAGCCGACGGAGATCGCGACATGGCCCGATCGCTCCGAGCGACGCATCATGAGCGATGGCCTGGTGTTCACCGTCGAGCCGTTCCTGTCGCTTGGCGCGGAGTGGGCCGAGAACGGTGATGACGATCCATGGACGCTCTACAGCAGCCCCGAGGCGCCTACCGTTCAGTACGAGCACACGGTTGTCGCAACCCGCAATGGGCCTTTGATCGTTACGCTGGCGGATTGAGGTCGTTCCCGCGACGCGCTGTCAGCGGGAACGCAAGAGATTATTTTTCAGGCGATCATGCAGAGCTATTGCGCGCGGACAGTCCCGTCACGCCACGAGATCCAGTAGCCGGCACGATCCGCGCACCAGCACCTTGCGTCCGGTTGGCGTCATCGAAGGTACGCCGTCACTGACAACAACGAGACCGAGCTTGACGAGACCTTCGACGAGATAGGCCTTCGAGAGGCGACCATTCGACACGGGGTTGCGAAGCGCTTTCAGCGCTTCCCATTGGTCCGGCGAAAGATCGAAGTCGATGTCGTTGCTCATGTTGCCTCAAGCGATAGTCCAAGTTCGTGCGCCCCTGTTAGCGGCGCCGCATGAACACCATGCGACGACAATGAGTCGGGAATTCGGTAAGCTGTTTAGAACCTCTCTTCACGAATTGCCGCACTTCATTGCGCCACAACAGTTAAGATCGCTCGCGCACGAAAATCGTCCCGGTCTCCGATCACTAATTGATGATGTGCGCTTGATCGTGCGGCGAGAGTTACCGCAGTGCACGGGAAGCATCACTGTCCCATTGCGCGTCGCGATATGCACAGAAATCGTGAAGCGAGGGCGATTGGACTCTGACTGGACTCTGCTACGTTGATTCGCAGGGGATTGGCTTCACACGACAGGAGTGTGAGTGCATGAACAGGCTGATGGCAATTCGCAGTCAGGAATTCCTCTGCCGAGAGCGCGCGGCGCTGGATTCGGAGCGACGGGCGTTCTGGCTCGCGCAGGCCCAGGAATGGGAGCAGCGCGCGCTCGACGAAATTGCGCATCACTTTCGGGAGTGCAACCTCGTCCAGGCCGAACTGACTGCCGCCTGACGCCAGCGGCGGACGTGATTGCCGTCTACTGATAAGTCGCCACGATGTCGGACACGGCGCGCTCGAGCTGCTGTGCGGTGGCGCATTGGCGCACGACAGTGCAGAAGGTCGCGTAGCGCGGCATCTCGGAATCACCGAAGCCCCAGGCGAGCCGTCCTTCGGGATTGAGCCAGACCACGCGCTTCGAGCGTTCGGAGATGCGGCGCAGGATGTCGGCGCGCGGGTCGAGATTGTTGCTGCGGGCGTCACCGAGCACGATCACCGTGGTCTGCGGCGTCAGCGTGCTCATAAACTCCTTCTCGAAATCGACCAGCGAGGAGCCGTAGTCGGATGAGCCGAAGCCGACCTTGGACATGATCTCGGCCATCGCCTCTTCCGGCGACTTCTTCTCCAGGATCTCGCTGACCTCGATCAGATGCGAGGAGAAGGCGAAGGAGTGGACGTCGTCGACCACCTCGTGCAGCGAGTGGATCAGGAGCAGGAAGAAATCGGAGACCTGCGCGACCGAGCCTGAGACGTCGCAGATGGCGACGATCTTGGGCCGGTCGCGGTGCTTGCGCTTCCACGCGGTGAGGAAGGGCACGCCGCCCCAGGCCGCGTTGCGGCGCAGTGTGCGGCGGACGTCGAGATGGCCGCGGCGCTGGCGCTTGCGCGGCTTCGAGTAGCGCTCGCGCAGGCGCCGCGCGATCTGGCGGATGAGCGCGCGCATCTCCGCGACTTGGCGCCGCTCGATGCGGGCGAGAGGCGCGTTGCGCAGGATCTCGTTGCGGAGGTTTTCGGCCTCTTCGCGGGCATAAAGCGCAAGGCCTTGCGAGACCGTGTCACGGACTGCTTCGCGCAACGCGTCCAGCGCGCCGCGCAGACGCTCGGCCAGCGACGGATTGGTCGCGGTGAGCGCGTCGAGATCGTCGCGCAGGCGCTGAAGGCCCATGGCGTCGAGGATGCGGCTGGAAAAGATCCCGCGCTGAGTCGAATAGCGGATGTCGGACAGCGAAGCCACACCGGAAGCGCTGGCGATCGCCGCTGCGATCGCGTTGCGATCCTGCGACAGCAGCATCTGCGCAAGCGGGCCCAATGCTTCGGAAGCCTGGCCTTCGCCTGCTTCACTGGCCGAGCTGGGTGAGGGGGTCTGATCCGCGTCCTGCGATGCGTCGTCGTTGTCGTCGGCCTCGGGTTGATCTTGCCGCGGCTCTGGTTGGCTGAAGAAGAGATCAAAGCAGTCGCCGAGGGCGAGCTTCTCGTCCTGCGACTTGGCGAGCGTCAGGAGCAGCGCATCGCGCAGGATGGCCCGGTCGGAAAAGCCGACCTGCTTGACCGCGCGCATCGCATCGATGCTTTCGGCGGGCGAGACATGCACGCCGGCACCGCGCGCCGCTCGAAAGAAACGATGGAGATTCTCGCGCATCGGCGTCAACCGAAGACGTTGGACCGTGCCGCCTTGGCAATGAAGGTCGTAACTTGCGGCGTTGCTGCCTCGATGTCGGCCTCGTACTTCAGGAGCACATTGAGCGTGTCCTTGACGATATCGGTGTCGAGCTCCGTGGCCTGAAGTAGAACCAGGACGCGCGCCCAGTCGATGGTCTCACTGACCGACGGCAGCTTTTTCAGGTCGAGCGAGCGGATCTCGTGGATGAAGCCGACCATCTGCCGGCGCAGCGCCTGCGAGATGCCGGAGACGCGGCTCTCGACGATGCGTTCTTCGAGCCGCTGCTCGGGGAAGCCGATATGCAGATGCAGGCAGCGCCGCTTCAGGGCGTCGCCGAGGTCACGCTCGCTGTTCGAGGTGAGGATCACCGTCGGCGGCGTGATCGCCGCGACCGTGCCGAGCTCCGGGATCGTGACCTGGAAATCGGAGAGGATTTCCAGCAGCAGCGATTCGAATTCAGCGTCGGACTTGTCGATCTCGTCGATCAGCAGCACGCAGCCGCCAGGCTGCTCCAGCGCCTGGAGCAGTGGTCGGGGCTCGACGAACTCCTTGGAGAAGAACACATCGCCGAAATCATGGAGCTGCTCGAGCGCGGCATGCAGCGTCTGCGCGCCGCCGAGGACTTCGCCGAGCTTGTCCTTGAGGATCTGGGTATAGAGAAGCTGTTTTGCGTATTTCCACTCGTAGAGCGCCTTGGCCTCGTCGAGGCCCTCGTAGCATTGCAGGCGGATCATCTTCATGCCGCGCCAGGCGGCAATGGCCTTGGCAAGCTCGGTCTTGCCGACGCCCGCGGGGCCTTCGACCAGAATCGGCTTCTCGATCTGCTGCGACAAATAGACTGCGGTCGCGATCTGCCGGCTCGCGATATAGCCTTGCGCGGCGAGGCCGCTCTCCACTGCCTCGATCGAGGTCGAGGCCTTCTGTTCAGCCACGAAAGGGCGCTCCCAAAGGTCTTGCTTGAGGCTTGTTCTGCCTGCGTTCCCGGCAAAGAACAAGCCTCGTTTGGGACGGCCTGACCCGCGCAGAACGTCGCTTTTTCCGTTCAGCGCAAATACTTAAGCGATGGCTGATGGTGCGGTCAGTGCCGCAGCTCCGGCTTGCGGATGGTCTGCCGGACTTCCGCGCCGCAGTCCGCGCATTCATAGACGAAGTCGATCCTGGCAAGGCCCCAATGCGGTTCGACCTCGCGGACGTACATCGGCAGGAACCCCATGCAGGCGGGACAAATTACAGGCGCGATTTCGATGTCCTGATGATGCTGTACATAAGCTGGCATCTCGGCTCTCCTTCGCAGGCGACCACCAAACCCCGCGAAAAGGCTACTGCCGGAACGCGCCGGTGCCGTCATCAACTCTTTCGAACAGAGGCGGAACGGCAGGCGTTTGTCGTTCGCTGTGACATTCTTGTTACGTCTCTGTACTGTAACGGGCCGACCGAATTCCTATTTCACAGGCCGATCCGTTTTCCACGGACCTTCACTGCAACAATAAGGGAGCAACGCCCATGACGCATGCCATTCGCTTTCACAAGACCGGCGGTCCTGAAGTCCTGGTCTGGGAGGAAGTCAGTGTCGGCAAGCCCGGGCCGGGCGAGGCGCGCATCCGCCACACGGCGGTCGGCCTCAACTTCGTCGACATCTACAATCGCTCCGGGGTGTATCCGGTACAATTGCCGAGCGGTCTCGGCAGCGAGGGTGCCGGCGTCGTCGAGGAAGTCGGGGCCGGTGTCACCGATTTGAAGACCGGTGATCGCGTTGCCTACGGCGCCTCACCGCTCGGAGCCTATGCCGAGGCGCGGCTGATCCCGGCCGACCGGCTGTTGAAGCTGCCCGACGGTGTCGATGACAAGACCGCGGCGGCCATGATGCTGAAGGGGCTCACCACCCAATACCTGATCCGGCAGACCTATCGCGTGAAGGCCGGCGACACCATCCTGCTCCACGCCGCAGCCGGCGGCGTTGGTCTCATCTTGAGCCAGTGGGCAAAACATCTCGGCGCGACAGTGATCGGCACCGTCAGCAGCGACGAGAAGGCAAAGCTCGCCAAGGCACATGGCTGCGATCATGTGATCATCTATACGCGCGAGGATTTCGTGAAGCGCGTGGACGAGATCACGGGCGGCAAGAAGGTGCCGGTGGTCTATGATTCCGTCGGCAAGGATACGTTCCTGAAGTCGCTGGATTGTCTTGCGCCGCTCGGTGTTGCCGCGCTGTTCGGTGCGTCCTCCGGCGCTGTCGAGCCGCTCAATCTCGGCCTGCTCGCGCAGAAGGGCTCGCTCTACGTCACCCGTCCGACGCTGTTCACCTACGCTGCCAAGCGCGAGGCCCTGGTCGCCATGGCGAACGAGCTGTTCGACGTCGTGAAGTCCGGCGCAGTCAAGATCGAGGTGCACCAGACCTACCCGCTGAAGGATGCCGCCAAAGCGCATGCCGATCTCGCTGCGCGCAAGACCACGGGATCGACCGTTCTCACGGTGTGATATCCGGCCGGGCAGTGACGTGACGCAGGCCGCTTGGGCCTGCGTCACGTCTTCTCGTGCTTGCGCAGGTCGCGGGCGTGATCGAGGCGGATGGCCTGGAGGTCGACTTCTTCAGGCGGAACCTGGGGGAGGGCGGCCTCGGTCAGGATCGCCTCGGTCACGTCCTCGACCGCATTCTCCGCGATTTCGTGGATGAACGAGATGTTTCGATATTCACCCGAAACGACGCGGGAGATGACCTCGCGCCTTGTGATTTCGGGATCGACGACCGCCTCGCGTCCGCGCCGCCCATAGTCGATCATCACGACGAAATACTGCATGAAACGATCCTGCCGCGCCCCGTAGCCGGGAGTGCGGCAGAGTATTTCCGAAAAGCAGAATTAAGTCAAGGAAGATTTCCAAAAATCGGAAATCGGCGCCTATTTGCTCTTCTTGCGAGGGCGTGCCGACTTGGCGCGCAGCCGCTCGAGTTGGCCCTTGGGCATGGACAAGCAGATCTCGCCGACCCACTCGAGCTTGACGCCGACGATCGGCTTGGCGTTGAAGCTGTTGAGATTGACGACGGAGGGAGTTTTTCCGCGTTCAATGGTCTTCAAATAGCGTTCACCGGTCTTGAGCCGGACCACGGCCTCTTCGCCGTAGAAGCTCGACAGCGGATGACGCTGGTCCTTGTAGACGACGATCACGTCGCCGCTCTCGTATTTGGGCAGCATCGAATCGCCAACGATCTCGAAGGCGACGGTCTCTTCCATGATCGGGAACGGCAGCGCGATATCGCCGAGGCCTTCCGGGGGAACCTGTTCATAATCGGGCTCGATCACAGCGCCGGCCCCGACGCGGCCCATGATCGGCGCGAGATTGAGCTCAAGATATTCCATGATCGGAATGATTTCGGACGCCTTCACCAGGCGCTCGCCGCCCAGGATCTCCGACACCGCGCCGGGCCGCACGCCCATGGCCGCCGCCAGGCCGCCCTTGCTCTTGCCCGTCTTCTCCAGGCCCCGCTCGATCATTGCAACGTCCAACATGGTGATTCCCTCGATTGCCCATCGTCCCGCCTCTTGTAATCCGAAATTCGGAATTGATGCAATTATGAATATCAGAATTGTCGCTTGACAGTTGCTTCGGAATACCGGAATGTAGGATCCGCCTCGCGATCGAACGATCGGAGGAGGCGCATCACAGGACAGCAGCATGGAACCGGGTCATTGGCCGTCGGAGCACTCCGACGCGCTTCGCGACTATTTTCTCAAGGGAATGTCTTATGCGGAGATCGGAAGACAGATAAACGGAAGGTTTGGAACGGCTTACACACGCAACGCGGTGGCCGGCCGCGCCAAGCGGCTTGGACTCGCGACGCCGGCGCGGATGACGAGTCCATCGATCGTGCCGTCCTTGCCGTCAGGAGCCTGTCTCATCGGGCCGCCCCGTGCGGCGGTGCCGAACCTGAACTTGCCACCGAAATCCGCAATGAAACCCGCGCGGGTCAAGTTGCGCTGTGTCGGCGTCCAGCCCCGCCTAGTCGCGCTAGGCGAACTCGGGCGCGACGACTGCCGCTATCCCTATGGTGGCGACAAGGACGGGGAGGGGATCGCCTTCTGTGGCCATCCGCGCCAACCGGGCTCCAGCTATTGCACGCCGCATGCCTGCCTGACGCGAAGGTCTGAGGCTGCGTCCGCTCGCGCCGCCGGTCCCGTCGTCCTGAGGCTGATCTCTGCCGCCTGACGGGACCGCTATTCATTCAATTTGCGAGGAGTATCCGAGTGGCAGGTGCACGACGTAACAAGTCCTACAGATTGACTGGAATCTACGATCGGCGCTCGCGCGAGGTGCCGTTCAATGCCGAGGTGGCGGAGGTCGAGGTCGACAATCCGCTGGCGCTCGATGCCGGCGAGAAGATCGTCGCCGTCCGCTCGATCCGCGGCGATCCGCTCGGCCGGTTGCACGCGCATCACCAGATCGACGAGGCGCAATATCGCGGCGGGCGCGCCTTCCAGAACGACTGGGAGAGGGCGGAGCGCGGGCCCCAGGCGGTGGACCCGACGCGCGAATATGTCGATGGCACGCGCTCGCGCGAGCCCGTCACCGAGGACCAGCGCCAGGCCGTGCTGCGCCTCAACCGGGTCGAGCGCGAACTCGGTACCGATGGCGCCGCGCTGGTGCACGACGTCCTGGTGCTGGGGCTGACCATGGATCAGATCGGGGAGCGGCGCGCTGTTCGTACCCAGCGCTGGAACGACTATTTCGCGCGGCGCTTTCGCGAATGCCTGGACCGGCTGGCGCTGATCTACGGCTTTGCGACGGAAGGCCGGGCTCGGCGCGCCAAGCAGCGTTGAGAGTAGTGGTGCGCCTGCGGGTCTCGCCGCAGGCGCGCCCGGGTCGCTTGTTACGGATGCGGCACGATCTGGTAAGGCGTCGTGTAGGGCTCGACACGGAGAGACGCGTTGGCCAAGAGCCCGATCTTCGCGGTCGGCGCCTGTTGCAATTCACCGTTCGGGCCGCGATGCACGTTGTACTGCCAGACCGTGAGATCGCCCTTCTGCGCCAGCGCGTGCGCAACCGCGCTCGCATCATTGCCGCCGAGCGCCTGGAGCTCCTCCGCCGACAATCCGACGACGATTTCGTCCTTGATGGTGACGATCTTGAACAGATTCATCCTTGTCTCCTGCGCCCATGCGCCTTGTATCGAGAAAGTGAGAAGCGCGACGGCGCCGCCCTTGATGAGATCGCAGCGGGAAAGCATGCTGTCGTCCTTTGGTGCTGAGGCGCGCCCGAATCGAGAAGTCCGTCAGCCATGGCGCCCGTGGTCTGCGTGGCCGCTTCGCAACCGCTTGGTCGTTCCACCTTGAACGACGGTTCATTGGCGGAGATATCTTCGGACCGATGAACCCGGTACGGGGAACCGCGTCCAAGCCGAGCAGCTCAAGGGGGGCTTCACTGGCGGACGGATCAAGACGCTGCAGGCCGGCTGCGCGGCTCGACGTTCATTTCGCCGACGATACAACCGCCGAGGTCGGGCTCAACAATTACGTGTATACGCTGAAGAAACTTCAATCTGGCCTCGTTCACACCGGAAACACGGCGAAACGCCGCACCGATTGACAGCGACCGAGGCCGTGTGCGTGAGTGATGCCGCTTCTTGACGCAGGTGGGTGACGACGGTCCATATTCCTGTTATCCGGAATTGCCGTGCTGCGATGCGGACGAAGCATCGCTACGGCGACGGTTGGGCTTGCCGGAAGGGTTGTTTCTTGACATAATTGCAACCTGTTCGGTTGAGCCAGTATATGGTTCAGCGTGTTAACCCACCGGGTGCCCCGGCCGAGATCTCAGGGTCACCATGGCGTCCGGTCATGGTGTTCGATTCTCGAGCGAGACCTCGACGTCTGATCACGAGGGCCGATGCTTGTCATAGGTGCGAGATGAAAAACCTCAATTTCGCGGCTGAACTGCACCTCAAGCTCGGCGCGCCTGCAAGCAGCACCGTTGAAAGTCTGCGCCTGCTTCGCGCGTTCCTGAAGCTCGGGCCTCGACAGCGTTTCGAGGTCATCAAGCTGGTCGAAGACCTCGGCACCGAAGAAACCCTTCCCGAGCACCCCCTGTCCTGACCCCGGCCGTACGCCTCGTCCCCCGTTTTCCGGCCGGAGCCGGACCGCCGGGCGACGTTTGTCCGCCAGGCTGCCGCTGGAATGCGATCCGGCAAGTGTGGTATTCAGTTGGGAAAAAGGGGAGGAGTATGACCATGATCGAACCGAAGCTCGAAGTCCCGGCCGAACTGCGCGACCTGGCCGAAAAGACGATCGATCAGGCGGAACAGGCATTCGGCATGTTTTTCGAAGCTGCCACCAAATCGATGACGTCGGTTCCCGGAGCGGGTACCGAGGTGTCCAAGCAGGCGCTCGCGTTCACTGAGCAGAACATGAAGTCGGCGTTCGAGCACGCGCGCAAGCTCGTGCATGCCACCGACCTTCAGGAAGCGATGCGAATCCAGTCCGACTTCCTGCGGAGCCAGTTCACCAGCGCCGGCGACCACATGCGCCAGATGACCGGCAGTTTCATGCAGCCCGGCAAGGGAAAGTCCTGAGTTCCGGTGTGCGCCGCGTGACCGCAAATTGATTTTGCGTGACGCCGCGCTCAGCCGCAGCACGATCCCGGAAATTGCGAGAGATCGATGCGGGCGATGATCGACCGCAGCAGCTTGCGGGTCGCACGATAGAGATGCCGCGCGAATGCCGGTGTCCCCGCAGCCGGCAGGCCAAGGCCTGCCGTCTCGAGACGTTTCGCATCAAGGCTTTCGATGGAGTGCGACACGTGCCCCTCCGGGATGGTGAGGCCCTTCCTATCGTCGCCACCCTGGAGCTGCCTTGATCTGCCGCAAAGGGGACCCGGCTAGTAGTCGCCGGGGTTCATGATCATCGGGCTTCTGGTGTCAGCCGGCGCGAGCGAGCTGCTGGCGCTGTCACGCAGGAAGCGGTCGAGTGTCGCCTGGATCTTCTCCTTGACCGCATCGGGACCGCGATCGCTCATCTCGGTGTGCTGAGCACCGGTATGGACGATGTCGATGCCGCGCGCTTTGGCCTCTTCAGGCGTCGGCAGCACGCCCGGGTCGGTCTGGAAATGCGGATCCTTGGAGCGGAACGACAGGATCTTCAGGTTGTCGCTGAGCACGAAGGGCACCCGCAGATTGTCGAGCGTGATCACCTTCGACACGATCTCCGGGTGCTGATGGGCGACATACATCGAGACGTCGCCACCGTTGGAATGGCCGACGAGGGTGATGTGGTCGTAGTCGGTGTTTTCCTGCCGTCGCTTCAGTTCGGCCAGGGCGAAAAGGATGTTGGCCTCGCAGCGGATATAGACCTCGCGCCGCCCGACATATTGCTGACCGACATGGGTCATCAACGGCGGATCGCTCGGCAGGTCCTGCTGGATGCTGGCAACGAGATAACCGCGCGCCGCGAGCACGTTGGCGAGGAAGGAATACTCGGTCGCCTTGACGGTGTTGCCGTTGCTGATGATGGCGAGCGGGAGCTTCCAGAGCCCGAGATTGGCCTTGGTCTCGTAGTCGCGCCGCACCGCGATCTCGACCGAGATCGGCCGTTGGCGCGAGGCATCGAACAGGGTCAAAATCTCATGTCGGATCGCGAACCGGCTGACCACGAAATACTGGCCGACGCCGAGCACGCAGAGAAAGGCCAGGATTGCAAACACCCTCTTCATGGTTCCGTCCCAATCACTTTCGACTGAAAATGGTCATTGCAAGCCCCCGGATCGAGCGATCGTGAGCAGGTTACGGGATTAAATTTAGGCAAGTCTGTGAGCAAGGCCGCAAAAGGGCCGCATGCCGGGTGTGCTCAAAGCGCGGCAGCTAGAGGCAGCCGCCCCTGCCGCGTTCGGGGCAGAGCCGGAATGCGCTCGAGAGGGTGAACAGGAAGCGTGGGCTGCGGCGCTCGTTGTCTGGCGCCCGGTAGCTCAAGGGGACGGCTACGCCGAGATCGGCTTGAAGATCATCCGGCAGAAAGAACCGCACGCCGGCTCCGGCCGATGTCAGCGACAGGCCGTCGCTCAGGCGGTAACCGTCGTTCCAGACTGCGCCGGCGTCGCCAAAGGCGTAGAGCTGATAGCCGGTCCAGTAGCGGAAATTGAGCTTCTGGTCGAAGCGCAGCTCGAGCGAGCCGGCAAGACCGTTGTCGCCGCTGATCTCGGCCGCGCCATAGCCCCGGCCGAAAGCCGCGCCGCCGAGATAGAACTGCTGCGAAATGAACAGCGGCCGCGATGCCGTCTGGCTGGCCGCGGACAGCTTGAGCGACCAGGCGTCGTTGAGGGTCTGGTAGCGCGTGAACCAGAGGTTCAGCACCGAGAAGTTCGACGCGGCGCCGTCGCGCGACAGCAGATCGTCGTCGAAATGCGAGGCACCGAAGATGTCGAGACCTTGGCGGTAGGTCAGCGTCGCGAAATTGGTGCCGCCGAAGCGATCCTGGAGCCGGTAATCGGCGGTCAGGCTCGCGGTCCTGATGTGGTCGTTGTACCAGGGGCCGTAAAGATCGTGCTCGGACACGTTGCTGAAGGTGCCGGCCAAGGTCAGCGTCAACGCCGATGATTGCGACATGAAGGGCACGGTGCTTGCCCGCAGCTCGAACGCCTCTGTCGTGGTGATGTCGCTGTCGAGGCGGCGGGCGTCACCCGGCCGGACCGCGCTGTACAGGACGGAAGCGCCGAGGCGCACGCCGTCGACGCCGGCGGGCGCGTCATAGGATAATCGCGCAAAGCCAAGCTCACGCGGGTCGTTGGCAATGGTCGACAGGTTGACCGCCAGCGTATCGCCGGGCGTGAGGTAGGAGTTGAAAGCGCCGGTCGCGTAGGTCTGCCACGGGCCGACCGACGATGAGCCCAAATTATCCACGCCGAACGACGAGAAGACGTGCCAGGTTTTCAAATGGACGATGAGGCGAAAGCGGCCGGTGGCACCGCCGATCTCCTCGAGCGCGGTGTCGGTGATCCGGATGCCCGGCCCGCTGTTGATGAGGAAGAGCTGACGTTCGAGCGTTGCCAGGCGCGACGGCTGCTCGGCGAGAACCGGCCCCAGCATCGGCCTCACGCCAAACTGCTCGGCGCCGTCGCCTTTCAGCTCGGCCTGCACGATGGCGCCTTCAATCACCTGGATCCGGATGCGACCGTCGGCGATGTCCTGCGGCGGCACGATCGCCCGGCTCAGATGAAAGCCGTCTGCGCGGTAGAGATCGCTGATCGCGCCGGCGATCGTGGCGAGGTCGGCTTGCGAGACCTTCTTGCCGAGATAGGACTGATAGGCTGCGGCGATGCGATCGCGGGGAATGGCTTGGGCGCCGCCGACATCGATCCCGCGCAACACGAATTGTGGTTTCGCATCCCCGCCTGTGTTGGGCCGGCCGACCGCCGGCAGCGTGACCGGAGGACGGCTCAGCGATTCCTGCTCGGTTGGTTTTCAAAGTATTTCTCGGGCTGCCGCGGATCGAAGCCGGGCTGGTTCGCCTGTTGAGCGAACGCCTGCGAAATTCCCGTGAAAATCGGTGCCGCCAGCACCAGTGCAACGAGGAGATGCCGCTTCTCAACGCGCGCAGCGAGCTGCTCACCGTAGTTTAACGGAGCAGTGCACAAGAGCCGGTAAGAGTTCGTTAGCTGCATGATTTTTCTTAGTTTTTTATGGTCAATGATTGGTTAATGCAGCCATTGGACTTGCCGGTTCCCGCTAATTCTCTCTTGAGTGATTTCGGATACGCCTCAGGCCTGGCTGTAATGCGGGACTGAGGATCGTGATGCTGGGCAGAGTTGGAATGCGGTGCGCCTTCGTGGCCGCGCTGATCCTGGGTACGGCCTCGTTCGCATCTGCCGCGGATGATGGCGTCTGGTCAATCAGCAAGTCCTCGGGTGAGGTCTGGCTTGCCGCCAACGGCGCGCAGCCTGTGTCATTGACCCAAGAAGGGACGCTGAGGGCCGGTGATACCATTCGCACCGGACGCAACGGACGCGTGCTACTCGTCCGCGGCGAGGAATCGATTTTGATCTCCCCGAAGTCGGTGGTCGGTTTGCCGGCCGAGAAGAAGGAAGGGCTCTCGACCACTATCATCCAGCAGGCGGGTTCGATCCTGCTCGAGGTCGAGAAGCGCAACGTCAAGCATTTCGAGGTCGAGACGCCGTATCTCGCCGCCGTGGTCAAGGGAACGCAATTCAGCGTCACCGTGAATGCTGGCAGCACCAAGGTCGGCGTGCTCCGCGGCCAGGTTGAAGTCTCCGACTTCAAGTCCGGACAGATCGCACAGGTCATGCCGGGACAGGCCGCCACCTCCTTTGAGCACGGCAAGCCCGGCCTCAGCCTGAGTGGTGCCGGGACCTTCAATCCGATCGAGCACGGCAAGCCGCGCGCCTCGACGATCGAGCGTGTCCCGGTGCCGAAATCGGGCCTGTCGGCACCGCGCAATGCGGCGAGCGGCCATGCGATCCATGCGCTCGGTCCGATCGACAAGGGGACCAAGGCGGCCGGCGCGCCGGCGCAATCGCATCAAGCGGCCGGCGGTCAGGCGCCCAAAGGCGGCGTCGTGCGCATCTCCAGTTCGCTCGGCGAGGTCAAGCTGAACGTCCACAAGGTCACGAACGGGCTCGCCCACGGCGCCGTGACAACGGGGCACGTGCGCAACGCGAACGCCAGCACCGGGACCGAGACGGTGTGGAGCGATACGAAGGCGAGCAAGACGACCACGGCCGCCAACAGCTCCAACGTGACGGCGGTTACGGTGAGCAGCAGTGCACCCGCGGCCAGTGCCACGTCGACGTCGTCAAATACGACGACGACTGTTGCGACCACCTCTGGTTCGACCAGCGATGTGTCCGGCGGAAGCTCTGGGAGCGGAAGCAACGGGACTGGTACAACCAGCAACGGAAGCGGTGGCACCGGCAATAATGGCGACAACGGCAACGGGAATAGCGGAAACGGGAATAACGGCAACAACGGTAACGGCAATCATGGCCACCACTATGGTTGGTATTGGGGCAGAGGCCATCGCTAGGACCGTGTCGTCGGCATAGGGGAGCGCCTGGCGGCAGGGACCGCCGGTGCAGGGGAGCAAAGTGAAACGCCATCGGCCGCATATTCTCGTCATGATCGCGCTTGCGGTCGTGCTGTCCACGGGGTGGCACGGCGCGCTTCGCAACGCGCTCACCGATCTGCGCTTCGCCTGGCAATCGCGTACGGCCAGCGGCAATGTCGTCGTGGTGGCGATCGACGCCCCCTCGATCGACCAGATCGGGATATGGCCCTGGCCGCGCCGGCTCCACGCGGAACTGTTGCACAGGCTCGAGGCGGCGGGGGCACAGGACGTCGCCTTCGACGTCGATTTCAGCACACCATCGGATCCGGCCTCAGACGAGGCCCTCGTCACGGCGCTTCGGGAGGTCGGCGGTTCGACGATCCTGCCCTCCTTCAAGCAGCCGACGCCGAATGGTGGCGCGGTTCACATCAATCGTCCACTGAAGCCGTTCAGCAACCAGTCGTGGCCGGCCGTCGTCAATGTTGCGATCGAATCCGACGGGCTCGTGCGCCGCTATCCGGTCGGAGAGAAGCTTGGCGATGCCGTGATGCCGTCGATGGCCGTCGTGCTGGCCGGGCAGGACGCCAATCGGCGGCCACCCTTCCTGATCGATTTCGGCATTCGTGCGGCCTCCATCCCAAGTGTCTCCTATTATGACGTGCTGCGCGGCGATACCGCGACCTTGGACAAGCTGAGAGACAAGAAGATCATCGTCGGTGCTACCGCGCTCGAACTGGGCGACCGGTTCAGTGTTCCAAACGGTAAGAGCGTCTCTGGGCCCGTCCTCCAGGCGCTCGCGGCGGAATCGATCCTCCAGAACCGGATGCTGCGCTGGACGTCCGATGCCGGCATGATCATTGGCTTGGGCCTGATCTGCCTGGCGATGATGTATTCGTGGCGCCGTTCCGCACCGGGCGTCCGTGTCACCATCCTCGTCGCCGCAGGAGCGGGCGTGGAACTTGCCGCTGCGCTCGTGCAGGCAAGCTGGCCGCTCATCATCGACACGTCGCTGTTTCACATTGCGATCATTGCCTATCTGACGGCGATTGCACTCGACGAGATCGATTTCCGTAGTCTCCTGGGACGTATTGCCGAGAGCCGCTTTCATCGTATCGCGATGTCGCTCGGCGACGGTTTGATCTGCACCGACGAGGATCATCGGATCACGGTGTGGAATCCGGGCGCCAGTGCGATCTTCGGTTACATGCCGACCGAGATGATCGGGCGTCCGTTCGAAACGCTCTGTGCGGAGCCCACCGGCGGTGGCGCAAAGGCTTTTGCCATGCGCGATGCTGCGCGCCAGGCGCTGTTGGTGCCCGGCGGTGCCGTCGTCGTCGAGTTCCAGGGGCGGCGGAAGAACGGCGAGACGTTCCCGGTCGAAGCGAGCTTTTCGGGCTGGCAGGGCACGGACGGCTTCCAGTACGGAGCGATCCTGCGCGACATCTCGGTCCGCAAGCGCGAAGCCGAACGCGTCAGGTATCTCGCCGAACATGACGCGTTGACCGGTCTTGCCAACCGCAACATGCTGCATGCGAGCCTCGCCAATCTGATCGCCGCGGCGGAGCGGCGATCGTCCGACGTCGCGCTGCTCGTGCTCGGCCTCGATGGCTTCCAGCAGATCAACGACATGCTTGGACATTCGGCCGGCGACCTCGTGCTGCGGGCCGTCGCGGAGCGCCTCCGGACCAAGGTCGATGGCAAGGCGGTCGTCGCCCGGCTCAGCGGCGACGAGTTCGCCATCGCGCTTGATTGCACGGAGGCTGGCGAGCCGATTGTGGAGTTTGCCGAGCGGATCGCGCGCGCGTTCGAAGTGCCGCTCGCAACGGGCGCGCGCCAACATCGCGTCAGGATCAGCATTGGCGTCGCCGTTTATCCGGAAGGTGGGCACAACGCCGATGATCTTCTCGGCAATGGTCATCTGGCGCTGAGCAAGGCAAAGATGACGCGGCGCGGCAGCCACGTGATCTTCGAGAGCGCGATCAGGCAGGAGCTGGAGAACCGGCTGACATTGGAGAGCGAACTGGCGCTTGCCGCGGATCGCGGAGAGTTCGAACTGTTCTACCAGCCACAGGTTCGGCTGGTCGACGGCAGCCTGCTCGGGGCTGAAGCGCTCATCCGCTGGCGGCATCCCGCGCGCGGCTATGTCTCGCCCGGGGAATTCATGCCGGTGGTCAACACCTCGTCCCTGTCCGAGCGGATCGCGAACTGGGTGATGGAGACCGCCTGCCGGCAGGCGCGAGCCTGGGAATTGTCCGGAAACAGCGTGCGCGTCGCGATCAACCTCTCGCCGTCGCAGCTCGACTCCGGCGACCTCGCGCATTCCGTTGCGGCGCTGCTCGCGAAGACGGGGCTCACGCCCTCGCTGCTCGAGCTCGAAGTCACGGAGGATATCCTGCTGCATGACGAAAGCCGCGTGCTCGACATGTTCGAGCGGATCCAGCAGCTCGGCGTCCGCGTCCTGTTCGACGATTTCGGCACGGGCTACGCGAGCCTGAGCTATCTGAAGAAGTTTCCGCTCGACGGGCTCAAGATCGACCGGTCGTTCGTGCTTGACCTGCTCGCCGATTCCGACGACGCCGCGATCGTCGGCTCGACCATTGGTCTCAGCAAGCAACTCGGGCTCACTGTGGTGGCGGAAGGCATCGAGAACCGTGCCACGGCCGACTTCCTGGTCAGCATGGGATGCGAGGAAGGGCAGGGATATTTCTTCGGCCGCCCGATGCCTGCCGAGGCGTTCGAGAGGCAATTCCTGCCGGCTGAACTCGAAGCCGTCAGCGCGGCCTGAACCGCTTCAACTCCGATCGGTAGCGCCGGCGTGCAACTGCCACGCCAAAGAGGAAGGCGACGAACAGACTGGCCAGGGGCGCTTCGCGCGTGATTGCCGCGACCGTCGCGAGCGGCCGGCCGGGCTTTCGAGCTTCGTCGATGACATGCGTCAAGCGGTCGACAGCGGCGCGCAAGCCTCCCGCGACCTCTCCGATCGTGTGGGAGACGTCGGCCGCCGCGTCGATGGCGCGCTCGGCCATGCCGGGCTGGGACGGGGGCTGCGGAATCTCGGTGCTCAAAGTCGTAAACTCCGCTTCTGATGAGGTGAATGAGGCCGGCACCTTTGGCTATCCGCGCGAGCGCTCGTTTTGAACAGCGGGTCCGAAGACCTTTGGCTATCCGCGACAGGCGCCGTAATGTACGGCGGGTGCCGGCCTTGCAGGGAAAATGCGGCGCGCGGGATTTTGTTCCGGGACGGCTTCTCGCGCGGCGTCTTTTCAGCGGGAAATACCCGTGAAACGACGGGTCCGAATCTCTGTTAGGCTGTCACGACCTTGTGGATGTCAGGAGGCTGCCGTGACCGATCGGACCATGCCGGATCGAGCCCGGCGCATCGCCTTGCTAGGCGCGCCCATCGACATGGGAGCTTCGCAGCGTGGCACCTTGATGGGCCCCGCAGCGCTGCGCACCGCCGGCCTTGCGGCACTGCTCGAAAGCCTTGATTTCGAAGTCGTCGATTACGGTGATCTCTCCGTGGCGGAGGTCGGGGACCTCGCTGACAGGCCGCCCGAGAAAGCCAATCACTATCGCGAAATCCAGCGCTGGACGCGGGTGCTGAGTCGCAGAGGCCATGAGATCGCGCAGACCGGCGCGTTGCCGATCTTCCTCGGCGGCGATCACACATTGTCGATGGGATCGGTAAATGCCATGGCGCGCCATTGGCAGGAGCGCGGACGCGCGCTGTTCGTGCTCTGGCTCGACGCCCATGCCGATTACAACACGCCCGAGACGACGATCACCGCCAACATGCACGGCATGTCGGCGGCGTTCTTGTGTGGCGAGCCCGGCCTCGACGGATTGCTCGGCGATGATCCGCGCGCCTCGATTGATCCCGACAGGCTGGACCTGTTCGGCGCGCGTTCGATCGACAAGCTCGAAAGGGAATTGATGCGCACACGCCGGATCAGGGTGGTCGACATGCGCCAGATCGACGAGTTTGGCGTCGCTGTGCTGATCCGGCGCGTCATCGAGCGCGTCAAGGCGTGCGATGGCGTGCTCCATGTCAGCTTCGATGTCGATTTCCTCGATCCGTGTGTGGCGCCGGGAGTCGGCACCACAGTGCCGGGCGGAGCGACCTATCGCGAGGCGCATCTGATCATGGAGCTGCTTCATGATTCCGGCGTGGTCGGATCGGTCGACATCGTCGAGCTCAACCCGTTCCTGGACGAGCGCGGTCGCACCGCGCGCACTGCGGTCGAGCTGATCGGCAGCCTGTTCGGACAGCAGATCACCGACCGCCCGACGCCGAGTAACGCGATCGCTCCGGGCGAGTGAAACTGAGAGCTGTCTTGCATCGCGAAGAACGGAATGACTGTTGCGGCTGGCTGATCTAGACCAGTCCTGGTCGAAATCGCCTGTTTTTGAAATAGGTGCGGATTGCAAACGCCCTTCGCGGAGGGTTTGATGCGGGTCGCGCTTCAGCCGAGGATCCGCAATGAGCAGCACGATCGACGCCGCGGGAAAATCCGCGAGAACAACACGCCGTCGCTTCCTGCAAGGCGGCACCGCGGTGGCGGGCGGCGCCGTTCTGGGCGCTGGTGCGTCGGCCGCGGCGGAGACGGACAACCTTCCGCCCAACATTCCCGAATGGATGAAGGCGCCGGGCGAGCCGATGGGAGCCCAGCCCTATGGCGCGCCGTCACCGTTCGAGAAGGGCGTCGTCAAGAACATCTCGAAGACTCTCAAGCAGTACATATCGGCCTCCAGCCGGACGCCATTGCAGGAGCTCGACGGCATCATCACGCCGAATGGACTGTTCTACGAGCGGCATCATGGCGGTGTTCCGACCATCGACCCGGCGCAGCATCGGTTGATGATGCACGGCCTCGTCGAGCGGCCTCTGATCTTCACGATGGACGATCTCAGGCGCTTCCCGTCGGAGTCGCGCATCCACTTCCTCGAATGCTCCGGCAATCCCGGTTACACCAAGCCCTATGGCAAGACGGCATCGGACCTCGTGGGTCTGGTGAGTTGCGCCGAATGGACCGGCGTGAGCCTGAAGCTCGTGCTCCAGGAGGCCGGATTGAAACCGGACGCCAAATGGGTCGTCGCCGAAGGCGCTGACGCCGCCGCGCTGACGCGCAGCATTCCGATCGAGAAATGCCTCGAGGACGCCCTTCTGGTCTACAGCCAGAACGGCGAGCGGTTGCGTCCGCAGCAGGGCTATCCCTTGCGGCTGTTTCTGCCGGGCTTCGAAGGCAATATGAGCGTGAAGTGGCTGCGCCGCCTGCACGTGACCGCGGAGCCCATTTATTCGCGCGAAGAGACCTCGAAATACACCGATCTCTTGTCCGACGGCACGGCGCGCGAGTTTTCCTTCTATATGGAAACGAAGTCGATCATTACGCGCCCCTCGGGCGGTCATCGCCTGAGCGCGCCCGGCTTCCACGAGATCACCGGCATCGCGTGGAGCGGACATGGCAAGATCAAGCGTGTCGAGGTTTCGGTCGATGACGGCAAGAGCTGGCAGGACGCGCGATTGCAGGAGCCGGTGTTGACGCGCGCCCTCACGCGCTTCCGCCTGCCTTGGCAATGGGACGGCAAGCCAGCCGTGATCCAGAGCCGTGCCGTCGACGAGACCGGCTATGTGCAGCCGACGCTGGCCGAACTGCTCGCGGTGCGCGGCGAGAACTATTTCTACCACAACAACGCGATCTGGCCCTGGCGCATCGCGGCCGACGGCGAGGTGACCAATGCGCTGGCGTGAGACCTGCGGCGTTGCCGTCGCAATCGCGCTGGGTGCCTTCGCGAGCGGAGCGCAGGCGCAAAGCCCTTATGGCATCGGTCGCCCTGCGACGGCTGCGGAGATCGCGGGCTGGAATATCGATGTCGGACGTGACGGCCGCAATCTACCGCAGGGAGGCGGTTCGGTCAGCCATGGGCGCGAGGTGTTCGCCCAGCAATGTGCTTCGTGCCATGGCGATAAAGGCGAGGGTGGCTTGGGTGACCGGCTCGCCGGTGGGCAGGGCACGATCGCAACGGCCAAGCCGATCCGCACCGTCGGCAGCTATTGGCCTTATGCGCCGACCCTGTTCGATTATATCCGCCGCGCCATGCCGCAGAACGCGCCGCAGTCGCTGAGCGACGAGGACGTCTATGCGGTGTCCGCCTATATCCTGAACCTGAACGGGCTGGTGGGAGCCGATGCGACACTCAATGCCAAATCGCTTTCGGCTGTCAAAATGCCGAACCGCGACAGCTTTGTCGGCGACGCGCGCCCGGACGTGAAAAAGTGATCGCATCGGGACGATCGGTTCCGCGCAGTGGCTCAGAACTTGCTTAAGCGAAGGGCGGAACTCGCAGGATGCGTTTGAGTTAACCCGCGAGAGGAAACAGCACGGGTCCTTCGATGACAACACATCGCTTCGTAAACTCCATGTCCTCGGCGCTTCGCCATCCCGGCGTGATCGCGTTGATCGTGGCCGGCTTGACGATTGCTGCGATGGTGATCGTCGATCACGGGCCGTGGAACCGCGCCAAGACTCAGCCGGCTCATGTTGCGATGTATGCGACGACGGGCGAGGCCGCACATGCCGCCGGCGCCAAGGTGCTTCCCACCGCACCGAAGTCGCTGGTCGAGCCGGAGCGGCCGGGGCCGAAGACATCTCCGACCGTCAATCCCGTGACGCCGTAATACGGTTCATCAGCGTGCCGGCCGTGCTCGCGGCCTTCATCGTCGTCGTCGCGTCGCAGATCTTGGCGCCGCAGATCTTGGCGTCGCAGGTCTCGGCGTCGCTGTCGCCGGTCTGGTCAGCCGATCGCGGACGAGCCGAGCAGAGCGAGGACGGCCAGCGCCATGATCGCGGTGCCGAGCCAGCCCAGCGCGACCAGCCGTGAGCGGGCCTTGAAGCGGCCCATGATCGCACGGCTCGAGACGATCAGCATCATCATGGCCATGACCGGCACGGCAACGATGCCGTTGAGCACCGCGCTCCATACCAGCATGTGAATCGAGTCGATGCCGGTGAAGCCGAGACCGAAGCCGATGATGGTTGCGGCCGCGATGATGGCGTAGAAGCCGATCGCCTTTTCCGGCTTCGCCTCCAGCGTGGCGTGCCAGCCGAAAGTCTCAGCAACGGCGTAAGCCGCCGAGCCCGCGAGTACCGGGATCGCCAGAAGGCCGGTGCCGATAATGCCGAGCGCGAACAGCGCGAAGGTGAAATCGCCGGCGAGCGGACGCAGCGCTTCGGCCGCTTCCGTCGCCGAGTTGATCCTGGTGATGCCATTGCCGTTCAGCACGGCCGCCGTGGTCAGGATGATGAAGAAGGCGATGCTGTTGGAGAGCAGCATGCCGACGATGGTGTCGGCCTTGATGCGCGCGATTTCAGGGGCGCCCCCGGTTGGAAGGTCGCGCAGCGGCTTGTCGCGCTTGCCCTGGTTCATCTCCTCGACTTCTTGCGAGGCCTGCCAGAAGAAGAGATAGGGGCTGATGGTGGTGCCGAGCACGGCGACGACCATCAGGAAATAGTCGGCGCTGATCGTCGCCTTCGGCCATACCGCGGCGAGCAACGCGGTGCTCCACGGGATCTCCACGGTGAAGGCGGTGGCGACATAGGCGAACAGCGTCAGCGTCAGGAATTTCAGCACCGGCGAATAGCGGCGATAGGGCACGAACACCTGGAGCAGGGTCGAACCCGCCGCGAAGATCAGGGCGTGCTCGTGATTGAGCCCGCCGATGACCAGCGAGAGCGCCTCCGCCATCGCGGCGATGTCGGCGGCGATGTTGAAGGTGTTGGCGATGACGAGCAGCGAGACGAGCCCCAGCACGATCCAGCGCGGCGCGAGCTGCAGGACGTTGGCGGCGAGCCCTTTGCCGGTGACCCGGCCGATCCGAGCGCTGACGAGCTGAATCGCGATCATGAACGGCAGGGTGAGAAAAACCGTCCAGAGCAGCCCGTAGCCGAATTGCGCACCCGCCTGCGAATAGGTGGCGATGCCCGACGGATCGTCGTCGGCTGCGCCGGTGATGAGCCCGGGCCCCAGCCGTTGCAGCAGTCCCGTCCCGGGCTTCGCCGATCCTTCGGCGCTGTCGTGCTTGGCGGCGTGCTGCTTCGATCGGTTTGACAGGGGCTGACCTTCCGGCTTCCGGAATTGCGAAGTGTGCTTTAAGCGCGTCATGGCCGCAAAGTTCCTGCGTCGGCCGGCGCCGCGCCGTCTGCTGACGCCGATGCTTCTTCTTTGCTTTGACACGTCGGGCAAAACACTTGTAAAGTAGTACCATCACAGAGATCGTCGAGCCCGCACCGTCACCGGTTGCGGGCTCTTCGTTTGCCCACGTTCAAAACGGTCGCCAGCCTCTTGCGCCAGAGCATGTCGCCGACGGTCGGCCGATCCCTGGACACGGAAGCCGTCGGCGATCAGGCAGCACTTGCTCGGCTGTCCGCCGTCGCGCGGCACGGTCTGGTTCTCATGACAGTGGCGCCCACTGATCAGTGGGGTTAACATCGCTCCGATTCGCGCTCTCCGAAAAACCTGGAACCAATGGTGGATGAGCGTGTTGCGGTGCCGCTTGACGGGCCGTTCCAACCCGCCCCGGCAGCAAAGTCACGGTGCGGTCCTGCCTTGCCCAAGGCGGGGCCGCGCGCCGTACGAGCAAAGAATTTGCAACGACAAGAGGGGGCACATTTGGCCGCCGACCTGGTTTTCAGAATTGCAATTGTCGGGCTGTTTCTCTTTTCAGCGGTGCTCGCTTCGATGCTGTGGCTGAACGTATGAGCCTCGACGCGTAAGCCTCGACGTATGAGTCTCGTCCTGCCGTTTGGAACGGCCGGTCCATGGTGGCGTTTTGCTCTTCCATGAGGGAGGATACGCGATGGACCATCTGACGAAGCGCGGGCAACCGGATCGCAGCAAGATCAACATGCACGAGGCCTTCGAGGTCAAGTACTGGACGCACGCGCTCGGCGTATCGAAGGAGGAGCTGCAAAAGGCTGTCGACAAGGTCGGCAATTCGGCCGCGGCCGTCCGCAAGGAATTGGCGATGTAACGCGTCCAACGCATGCGCGCCGAGGCGCGTGCTGCTACTTGATGCTGACGAACATGCCCCAGGCGGCGGCCAGCGCGCCGCCGGTGAAGACGACCACCGGGTTGTCGCAGAACGTGCTGCCATAGCTGCACACGTTCGCACCGAACTGGCCGAGCTCGTGATGGCTCGCGGAGTAGAACAGTCCCGACAGCACCAGCAATGCGGCGGCGACGTAATACATCGACGGAATCTCCAGCCTGCCCATGCACCCTCGCAAGGGACATGTCCCAGCATGGCGCGAGGAGATTTCATTCCGCCGAATCCGCTTCACCGCATTTGGCTAAAGTTTGACCCGTTGGGCCAACGATGCCGGGACGCTGTTGGCCGGACCTTTGGGGGTGGAAGATCTCCCACATCGGGGGCTGTTCTAATTAGGACAGCCGATCTGGCAGATTAGGACACAAATGAAAACGCCGCCCGCTTGAAATGAAGCGCAGGCGGCGGCGTTCCAGCCCCGAGAGGGATCAGCAAAATCCCGGATATTGATCAGTCCAAATGGATGACGAGAAGGTTCAACGGCACAACGCGACCAAGCTCAAATGGATGCTTAGCGGCGCTGCGTCGAACTGGGCACTGAAATCCCCCGCCCCAATAGATACGGGTAGGAGACGAGATCGTTTCACACCCGCAGAGGCGGATTAGGACACCATGGGATAGGACTTCATGCTGCCGTTTCCGGACGATTACATGCCGCCAGAAACAGGAGAGGCCGCCAACTGAGGTGGCCTCACTTCGGCGGCTGTAGCCCGGGCGATCTCAGCCACTCGTTCATGTGCGACCCGGTCTCGGCTTGGCAGGCCTTACGGATTGCATGCTCCCGATCAAAACCTGGGGGGAGTAGTTGAGCCTGCGCACGAAGCCGCTTGGCTTCTTCGACAAGGCGTTCCTCAAGGGAGCGGGTTTGCGTCACTCTCCGGCGCTCCGGCATGTCGCGCTCCTTGAGCCATTTGATCGACTCTCGTAACGGCTCGTCCGGTTTCAGTTCCAAAATTGAAACTAGGCCACGTCGGAAACAGGCCAGCGGACACGGCTCGGCGACAGCCTATTCTTGTGCATGGCCTCTCCGGCAGCAATCAGTCATCCGAGTGAAGATCGTATTGACTCATTGTTCATGATTTGTTCTTATTGTCCGGTCGTCAGGTGGAGATGGGCCGTGGACAACCGCATCAATGAAATCCGCAACATTATCAGAGCGTTACGCATCAGCATGCGAGAGGCCGAGGCCATCATGCACGAGCAGATCAATCGCGACGAGGACTGCACCTTCGTGGCGGAAGAGATCATGAAGATGCGCGTCGTGATGAGCGGCCTGGTTCAGGAGCGGACACGGCTCGGCGACAGCGAGCCTATTCTCGTGCGCAGCCTCTTCGTTCCGCGCCGGCCGCCGGCAACGCCGCGGACTGGTCTTGCCAAGCGCCGCCTCGTACCGCACGGAGTTGAGCAGCAACGGGGCCACGCACGCCCGTGATCATGGATGGACAATCTCAGGCGGTTTCCGGCGCCGTGGGTCATGATCGCGGAAGAGGAGTGCTTCCGAGTCAAGGACGCGAACGGCTTCACGATCTGCTGCGTTCTTCATCGCGATGATCTGCACTCGTGGGGCTATCAGTATGCCCACCAATATCTATCGCGCGACGAGGCGCGACGGATCGCAACGGCAATCGCGCGATTGCCGGAGCTGTTGAAGCGTCCTCAGTATTGAGCTGTTCGCTTTGCCAGGTCCCCTTTGGAACTTCTTGCTCCAAACTGGAATTGGTCTTGTGGTCGGCCCACCGCCGATGGCCGGCCTGGAATGGCGGCTCCGGCGCCCCCCAGCCCCCCGTCCCGCGCCGGGGCCGTTTTCAGGAGTTAGGTGGGACAAAAACACCGGCGGCACCGCCGCCAGACGTTCAGCAGCCACCTGTAGATCGTTGTCTGAAGATCGATTTCGGTCTCGACGAAACACGCCTGAAACATTGCTGAAACCCGATTGTCCTGAACGCCGCGCCCGTTGGCCCCGACCAACGGAGCGAGAAGGAGACAAGTCATGATCCAGGTCGGTTCGAAGGAAGAAGTCGCGTTTCTGCTGGCACTGTTCGGCACGCACACCCAGCCGGTCAAGCGGCCGAAGCCGAAATCGCAGCAACGCTGAAGGCGGAGCCATGCCCGGTTTGGCCGATTGCCAGAGCCTCTTGCGTCTCTTGATCGCAAGGGGCGATCCGAGGGCCATTCCGCTCGCCAAAGGCGCCATCGATCAATATTTGAACACCGCGCCGGCCAGCCTCCGCGGGCGCGGCCTGCGCGTGCTCCAGCGCGACGCGCTCGACCAGCACGGTGCCGCGGTCGGGGTGCAGCGCTCCTTCGCGGAGACGGTGGACGCCTATATCGAGCGCAAGCTTGCGGAGGAGTGACACCTTCCAGTGCGGCGGTTCAGGCGCGTGGCTGCCGGTCAGGCTGCGATGGGCGGCGTGGCTTGCGCCAGCAACAGGCCGATCTTCCGGTCGAGCTGCCAGACCTCGACGTTGCCCCGGCGCGTGAACTGTTGTGCGACGCGAAGCGCGGATGCATCGGAGTCAGCCTCGAACGCTTCGGCGGAGCGAAACACGCCGTTCTCGCCGACCAGATAGGCGCGGTATTGCCGGCTCATGTCGGCGCCCTCAGGCCCGGCGAATGCAGCCAGGACTCGATCTGCATGGCCGTCTCGTCCTGTCGCGCCCGGCGCAGCAGGATCTCACGGCGCCGTCCCGGCGCAAGCGACTGGGCCTCCTCGCGAAGGCGAGCGGCCTCGTCAGCGAGCCGCTCCTTGAGAGTTTTGGACTGTTTGTAACGACGTCGCTTCAGCATGGCATTGCTCCCTCGTTCGAGTGGGGCGGGAGCGCAACTGGCGTTCTCATCACCGACCGATGCCAAGTGCCGCTGCGGTGATATTTCAACTCTACGCCTCGGGCCGAGGAGAGTCAGTATCATTTGTTAAGTGGATCGAAGAATCTCTCGGGCGTCATCGCAGCTCGGTTTGAGCAGTTTATTCCTATCGCGTGCAGGTAGTTCCTAAGTTCACTATTGAACGGAAGTGGCGTCGGCGATTGAAGGTCTATCCTCCTTGTCTGCGCCCCGCGCCACGATTTTAAGCGCTTGATCTGACAAAGGCCGTTGCAGCGCCTTAGCCTCGTCCCATGGCGCCCGCAGCCAAGCATCTCGTTCTTCGGCCGTCGTCAGGATCACCGGCATTGCCTTTGGATGAATGGGCTCGACAACGGCATTCGGCGCCGTCGTGAGAAAGCCATGGACCTGATGAGGTCCAGGCACGGGCTTTGACTTCGTACCGCGATCGCCCTTGAAAGTTGTCCAGATACCGGCGAACGCGAACAGCGGCCGCGTCTCGTCCATCGCAAACCACACGACGTCCTTCTTCTTTGTTTCCGGATTCGGCTCAGGGGCATACTCAGCAAAACTGTTGACGGGCACGAGACAGCGATGCTCCGGCTTGAGCCATGCGCGCCAGTGCGGCGACGAGGTGTTGCGGATGTTGGTGACGGGCGGGCCGGGCTTGCTCGGTGGTGGCGGCATGCCCCAACGCATCATCACAATCTCCCGTTCGCCCCCACCTGCGTCGCGAATGACCGGTGCCGGGTAATCCGGAAATACGCCCGGCATTGGTGGCAAGTTACCCTCGTAGCGACGGACCACGCGGAAGAGCCCGGCGATGGCGGCCTGATTGGTGGTGATCGAATACAGATTGCACATGGAGACGATTATTCCTTACCGCTCGCCAGGCCAAAGGTAGTTTCGAGTGAGGGGGGTCGCTAGTTGTAATGATGCTTGTATTCGCATCAATGGGCAAACAGACGTCAGGTTGGCCTGTGCATTAAGGGCCAATTCCGGACATTGCTTAGGGGCCACAGTGTCTTCGTGTGACGCCACCTGTTTCCCGGATGCGTCAAGTGACGTAGAATGCCACTGCCCCTTGAAGCGGGACGTGCCGAAATCACCGTCCGGGCAAACGAGCAGCACTTGTGCCGTCGGCAAGCACGCTCTCTTAGAAGCCGTTCTTTTTTCGGTTTCGTACCACCGTTCACCACGAACTTTGCGCGCTGCTTATGCGGCGGCTCGTTCGGTAACGTCGGGAGAAAGCGATGAGCAAGATCGATCGAAGGTCCGCACTGGGAATCGCGTTGGCTGCAGTTTCGGCTGCCATGGTCAAGCCAGCCGCCGCTCAAGCCACAAGCTACAAGGATACGACGCCTTGGCCAGGTGTCGTGGTGCGTGAATATGAAGGCGAAACACCATCCTTGATCCCAGGTTTTAAGACCGTCTCAATGCGCGATATCATTATGCAGCCGGGGTCAAAGACCATGGGGCCCCCGATGATGAATGCCATGATCTGCCATATCACCGAAGGGGAGCTTCGGCTTGAGCAGGAGGGAAAGACCTTTACGGGCAAGAAGAATTTTGTCTGGACCTGCAACAAGGAAACAAAAGAACAGGCGTTCAACGATGGGAATGTGGTCGCGATTATGCGGATCACCGACCTAAAGGCTTAACGCTCGTTTCTTCGCAAGAGATCGATTGTGGGTGCGGATGGTGCATGCGACAACGCGCCATCCGCGTGCAGGACCGCCTCGGTCAATCGCATCGATCAGCGACCGTGTCGCCTATGTCCGGTCTGCCCAACAGAGCGCATTTCTGTGATTGCTCGAGTGCCGCCGGGCTCGTCAGTTTCGGGTACCCCGACTACAAATCTAATGCAGGACCTTGAAGCAGAGTGAACCGTGTACCAACGCGCGGGCCGCGACCGCGCTTTGCGGCAAGGCAGAAGTGATGTAACTTCTCTTGCGAGCTGCCATGAGGACGTGCCGACAGTCCTGTATTCGCCAATTATCTTAGCGGCAGCGCTGATGCCGTCGGCGGGCAAATTCTTAGACCTGTAATCTCTGGTCTGTTCAATCGCAGTCAAAACCGAGGCGCGAATGTCGTGCACACCGCGTGATGTGCGCGTGAAGGAAAATGCCGTATTTCACATCAGGAGCTTACAATGGATCGGAAAACCTTTCTGGTCGGCATTATGGCCGCCGCATGCCTTGTTGCACTAACGCCGGGCACCGGGCACGCCCAAGCGGATCCGAGAGTAACGAAATCGATGGAAACCTTAAAAGCTATGACGGCGAAATTAGGAGCCCCCAAGCTCGAAGGAAGGGAAGCTGTTGGGGGTAAAGACGCACCCGCTCTGCATTTCGGCACGACTAAGATCAATAACAACTTTGACATCGTCGACGCGGTTGGAAGCGAGGACGGCAAAGGGATGACGGCCACGCTGTTTGCAAAAGACGGAGGCGAATACGTCCGAGTGTCCACAAGTGTGCCAAAACCCGATGGAAGCGGCCGAGCAGTTGGCACCGTCCTGGCCGGGCCAGCGCTTGAAGCGATCAAGGCGGGGAAGAGCTATTACGGCGAGGTGCCTATACTGGGTACGCCCTACATAACCGGATACGAACCGATCAAGGACAGTACGGGCGCCGAAATCGGCACCTATTACGTCGGCTACAAGAAGTAGTTGAGAGCCATGAGAAATCGTCTGGCAACACTGGACGCGCGGCCGTAGCTGTCGAGGTCCGAGTTGGGTCAAAACCGGCAATACTCTGGTTGGCAGAGAATTTCTGCTCAAATCCCAAAAACCGACGTCGCCGATTTGCCGGTTGGAATGACGGCGCCGGCGCGACCCGCACCCGGAGCCGCTTTGGCGTCTTTGACACGTCGGGCAACACACTGGCATAATACTATCATTGAGACGATTTCGTTCGTACCCGCGCCGGAGATTCATCCGCCGCGGGTTTTTTTATTCTCGAACCAGGACCGGACCTGATTGCAACGGGGTTTTTCAGATGACCGAATTGGTGAACAAGCGTTCTGAAGTGGCGTTGGTGAGGGAGGCGGCTCGCAGAACTTTGAAGCAGCGAACGATGACTGAGATCAAATCCTTTGCGCGGACGCACACGGTACACGCCGTGAATACTCTCGTGAAGATCATGCTCGACAAGAATGCTCCAGCGCATGCACGTGTCTCGGCCGCCAATGCCATTCTCGATCGCGGATGGGGCAAGCCGTTGCAGCCCATCGCGAATGAAGACGGTAAGCCCTTGAGTTCATTCATCGCATCGAGCGGGTCATTGTACATCCCGGCGACGGTCAAACGTTCGACGCCCATGTTGAGGAATCCGTGCTCCGCGAACCGCTAAGCGTTCTTGGAAGCATCGGCGCGACGGGCGATTTCGACGTCTCTCACGAAGAGCTTTGGCTGCGTTCGCAGGAGAATACATGAGCACTGACCGACAGAAGCCGCGCCAACCGCGGATTGAGCCAGATCCCCCAGCTCAAGGCATTGCGGAATTGACCGGTTGGCCGCGCTGGATGGCCGACGCGCTTACATACAGACCACAGAGCCCGGCTCTAGACGTCGGCTCGCCGGGTGAAACGGCTGCATTGGAGGGCAACGCGACCGGTTCGGTGGGCTTGGCGTCTCTCTAGTGCAAGTCTCAAAAGTCCCTGAAAACACTGACGATCACTACAATATGTTAGGGGGCGTACCCCCCAAAGGTCAAGTCGAGGCAAGCCGAATTGATGTGACCGTTGTGACAGTGCTGTGACCACAATTTGCCGACGCACGCGCGGCATGGGGGAAACTTGCAAGCGTCAACCTATCTGATGCCCCCGCAAAAATAATCCGTCATTTTTCGCAAGTTTAAGTTGGCGCACATCCCAGCGTGTACTTGTCGGACACAGGAGAGCTCGTGCATGAACCCGAATCTTACTCCTGTTACTTCATACGTGATCGACAACGTGCACCACGCGCACGACGAAGTATGCGAGAGGACGGACCTCGTCGAGCGCGAAGGCGAAACAGATCAGTTCCCAGTTGGTGCGCCTGAAGACATCGCGTTCGATCCACCCAGGATGAACGTGCGAAATGTTGAGGCAGCCCTATCGGTCATGAAAGTCGATCCGGCCAAGGTAAAATGCGTAGCGTCCCAATAAAGCCAATGGCCTGCGTGATACGTTGGGCACGTTTGGTCGCAGAGATAATCGACCGGTTTGAGCAAGTCGACCCTTCCGGGATACTTAGACTGAACGTGAAAGCGCCTGAGGCTGCTCATATGAAGGTGCTCACGCCATATGACCCTCGGGAAGGGATCAGTTTAGCTGCGGCAGCTAGAAGGGCAGGAAAATCTGAGACCACGATCCGGAATTGGTGTCCTCAACATGGACTTGGCCGGCGGGTCGGTGGTGGCGTTTGGGTCGTCAGTCAAGTTGCACTTGCCATGTTCCTAGACGGGGATGAGGCGGCGCTCGCGGCTTACCATGCGGGCGATCATTCGAACTTGCGAGTGGTGCGGTACGTTGATCGCTTCGGCGTCCCCCTGCCCAAACCCTCCAAATGTCCAGAATAGGTGATTTTCGACAGCGGAATAGAAACGCTTGGAAATAATTAGACACATATCGAAAAACATGCCACGACGCACCTAGGGTGGAACTGACCTGCCCCTGCCGATTTCCTCCAGTTGAAGTTAGAGTCCGGCCTTCTGAAGGACGGACAGATGAAGCGAGCCAGGTTTACGGAAGAGCAGATTATTGGCGTGCTGCGTGAGCATGAGGCGGGTGCGAAGGCTGCCGATTTGGCGCGGAAGCATGGCGTCTCTGAAGCGACGCTGTACAATTGGAAGGCGAAGTTCGGCGGTCTGGACGTCTCCGATGCCAAGCGGTTGCGGCAACTCGAGGACGAGAACGCCAAGCTGAAGAAGCTGCTGGCCGAGCAGATGCTGGATGCTGCAGCGCTACGCGAGCTTTTGTCAAAAAAATGGTAGGGCCCGTCGCCAAGCGCGAAGCCGTCGCGCACCTGCAGGCCGTCATGGGTCTGGCGGAGCGGCGGGCCTGCGGCATCGTCGGCGCTGACCGCAAGATGGTTCGGTACCGATCGTGCCGACCGCCGGACACCGAACTACGCGGCCACTTGCGCGAGCTTGCTAATGCCCGTCGGCGGTTCGGCTACCGCCGGCTGTTCGTGCTGCTTCGCCAGCAGGGCGAGCCGTCCGGGCGGAACCGGATCTACCGTCTGTATCGAGAGGAAGGCCTCAGCGTGCGCAAGCGCCGGGCCCGCCGCCGCGCCGTGGGCACCCGAGCGCCGATACTGGTCGAGGCTCGGCCGAACGCCCGGTGGTCGCTGGATTTTGTCCACGACCAGTTCGCCAGCGGCCGTCGCTTCCGGGTCCTGAATATCGTCGATGACGTGACCCGGGAATGTCTGGCGGCCATCCCCGACACCTCGATCCAGGGGCGGCGGGTGGCACGCGAACTGACGGCGCTGATCAATCAGCGCGGCAAGCCGGGCATGATCGTCTCCGACAACGGCACCGAGTTCACCTGCAATGCCATGCTGGCCTGGTCGGAGGAGAACAAGATCGACTGGCACTTCATTGCGCCGGGCAAGCCGATGCAGAACGGCTTCTGTGAAAGCTTCAACGGCCGGATGCGGGACGAGCTTCTCAACGAAACCTTGTTCTTCGGCCTCGATCACGCCCGCGCCAAGATTGCGGATTGGGTCGGCGACTACAACGGCCAACGCCCGCATTCCTCGCTCGGCTATCTGACCCCTGCGGCCTATGCCGCCTACCTCACCGCAACGTGCGATCGGCTGCGCAACCCCGACCAGCTCCGCCGATCGCACGTTGCTCACACCGCGCCAAACGGCGTAACATCCGCCGAGACTCTAACCGCTACTGGGTGAAACTTCAGGGGCAGGTCAGAACGAGCGGCATGATCCATACTGTGGTTGGAGTGCTTCGCAACGCTACTCAGTTGCGACAGCATTATTCCCGGATGCAAGGCGCCCGCAGACAAGCGGAGTTGCTCGACAGTTTTCCGCGAGACGCGCCAACAAAAACATTTGTCGAGTTTGGATCTTATCCAGGGCAGTTCAACCGCGCCGGACGCGCGCCGATCAACACAACTACGCTCGCCCAAAGCTATCGCCCCGATATCGACGGGTTGCGGGCGGTGGCTGTGCTTTTGGTGGTGATCTTCCATGCGTTCCCTAATGAAGCGTGGCTTCCTGGCGGCTTTGTTGGCGTTGACGTGTTTTTTGTCATCTCCGGATATCTCATCTCGAAAATCCTGTTCAGCGAAATCGAGCAGCACCGCTTCTCCTTGGCGGGCTTTTATGGGCGCCGCATCAGGCGCATCTTTCCTGCCCTCGCCGTATGCCTCACCGCCGTCTTGGTATATGGCTTCGTCGTATTGATGCCCTCGCAGCTTGCTCAACTCGGCAAGCAGGTATTTTTCGGGGCCAGCTTCCTGTCTAACATCGCGCTCTGGAGCGAGAGCGGGTACTTCGACGGTGCCGCTACTTCAAAGCCGCTACTGCATCTTTGGTCTTTGGGGATTGAAGAGCAGTTTTATATTCTCTGGCCACCGCTGCTTTGGGTTGCTTTCAAACTAAAGGCTACGATTGGGCGATTGACAGCTGGGTTGCTTGTGGCCTCCTTTGTGGTCAACTTGGCTCTCTCGCTCACTGACACATCGAGCGATTTCTACCTGCCGGTCTCCCGCTTCTGGGAACTACTGGCGGGTGCAGCACTGGCTTGGCGACCGGATATCAATCTCAAAGCAAGCCTCAGGCATGTAATTTCAATTACGGGCATTGCAGCCATTGCAATCTCTGCGGCTTCGTTCGCACCCGAGATGCGCTTTCCCGGATGGCTCGCTTTGCTACCTGTGGCGGGGTCGATCGCGGTCATCATGGCGGGACCAAATGCCATTGTTAACAAAACGATCCTTTCAAACCGCGCTGCGGTATCCATAGGCCTTATCAGCTATCCCCTATACCTTTGGCACTGGCCACTGATCGCCTTCTCCTATGTTATCCGAGGGAAGCCCCCAACCTCTCTTATGGCTTTCGGACTTGTGGTTGCGAGCTTGCTGCTAGCTTGGGCCACGTATCGTTTCATTGAGCAGCCCGTTCGTCTTAATTCAAATCGCTTTCGATACACTGCCATTGCGGCGGCATGCGTCGCCGTGCTTGGCGCTTCTGGCTTGATGGTATCGATCATAGGTGGTGTGCCTCAACGGTTTCAGGCCAGCCTTGATCTGGAGAAGATGAATGCTGCCACTCTCGATGAGACCTACGCGCCGACGAAGGGCATGAACGTTCTTGAATTTGATCGCCGCAGAAATTCCGTAGTGGCGCAGATCGGACAAGGCGACCGTAAAGTCGCGCTGGCAGGCAATAGCACAATGTTCCACTACGGCCCTCGTTTGCAGCAACTCGAAGACCAAGGGCAGTTGGCGGTCAGCGCTTATTTTGTGACAGGCCCAGCATGCCCGTTGGTGCCTGGCGTGACCGCACGCGATGAATTTGCAGACTGCGGCGTCGTCGTGAACAGATTGTCGGAACTGGTACGAAGAGAGAAAGTGCAAGCGGTCGTTATCAGTCCTCATTATTGGCCAAGGAAACATGCCTTCATCGAACGGGCTGGCACGTCTATCCCTCTGGAGGGAGGAGACGAAGGCAGGCGCGCTTTCTATGCCAATCTCGAAGATTTTGTTCGCGAATTGAAGCGAAACGCGACGGTTTACCTTGTGCTAGGCGCGCCGCAGTCCCCTACCGCTCTAAATCCCCAACGCATGGTCACTCGAAGTGTCACTGGGATTCGTGTCGATCCGAATGCCCAATCATCCGTGCGAATTACCGATTTGCGAGCGCCTTTTGCTCAGCATGACGCAGATCTACGCACCGTCGCGGAGCGCACGGGCGCGAAGTTGCTAGATGTCTTTCCTGACGTTTGCGGTAACGGTGAGATGTGTTCACCCTTTTTTGGAGCGCGCGAGCCGATATTTTCGGACGGCGTCCATTTGCGTCCTGTGTTTGTACGGGAGCATTTGCACTTCCTGGATTTTCTTTTGATGTAGTGCCTCTCTTTTTACCGCAATGTCCGAGTGTCGTCCCTTCTCGGAAGAAGGCAGATCCGAGACCGGCCCAGATGCGCGCCGGAAAGTTCGCGGCTTTCACCAAACTCGTAACACCAGCAGCGTTGGCATGGCCACGCATCATCCATCTCGCGTATTTACAACCTCATGCAGAGCGCATGAGGACAAGAAATGGACGACCCCACCAGGTTTGAACAATTGGTGAAATTTCGTGCGCCGACTGGTTTGTCGGAAGCGATTGACGGCGCGGCCAGACTGAAGTGGCGTAAGCGCTGTTTCGGTCCCACCTTCCATTGAAGGCGTCGAGCGAGGAATGATCGATCTCTGATTGGAGATCGGCTTGTGTCTAAGCTTGAACATATGCTTGAGCCCAGGGCCTCGGTTCGTCTGGTCGAGGTCATCACGGAGAGCGGCCGACGCCGGCAGTTCTCGGCCGACGACAAGGCGCGGTTCGTCGAGGAGACGCTGGCCCCGGGAGCCGTGGTATCGGAGGTCGCGCGGCGGCACGGATTGTCGCCGCAACAGCTGTTTACGTGGCGCCGGCAAATGCGACAGCCGGTTGCGATCCCTGTGGCTCCCGAGCCGCAGACGTTCGTGCCCGCTGTCGTTACCCCATCGTCCACGCCGCCGGAGCGCTCACCGCGGCAGCGCCGACGCCTCCGGAAGGCGCTCGAGGGCGCCGAGAACAGCAGCATCATCGAGCTCGAGATCAACGGCGTCGCGGTCCGGGTCGGCCGCGGCGCGGATGCCGCGACGATTGCGGCCGTGATCCATGCGCTGAAGACCTGCACGTGATCGGTCCGACGGGCGCGGTGCGGGTGATGGTGGCGACCAGGCCGGTCGACTTCCGCAAGGGTGCCGAAGGGCTCGCGGCCCTGGTGCGTGAGAGCATCCAGGCCGATCCGTTCTCCGGCGCCGTGTATGTGTTCCGCGCCAAGCGCGCCGACCGGGTAAAGCTGATCTATTGGGACGGCACGGGTGTGTGCCTGTTCGCCAAGCGGCTTGAGACCGGTTCGTTCTGCTGGCCCAACGTGCAGGACGGCGTCATTCGCCTGACCGCGGCGCAGCTGTCAGCCTTGCTCGAAGGACTAGACTGGAAGCGCGTCCACGCCGCGCGCGAGACACCGTCGCCGATCCAAGCGAGTTGAACTGCGGCACAGTGAATCAGTATGCATGTCGCGCTCGCGGGATGCCGCGACGCATGGTGTAATCGCATCATGGCGACGACGGCCGACACGCTTCCGGACGATCCCGGCACGCTCAAGGCGATGCTGCTGGCCGAACGGGCGCGCGCCGCGCGGCTCGAGCAGATCATCAAGGAGTTGCAGCGTCATCGCTTCGGCCGCCGGGCCGAGACGCTGCCGGAGGACCAGTTGCTGCTCGGCCTGGAGGAGGTCGAGCAGGTCGAGGCGAGCAGTGATGCGGCGACCGATGCAGCCAATGCTGCCGAGCGATCGAGCCGAGCCGCACGGCGCCGCAGGAACAGAGGAGCGTTGCCGGCGCATCTGCCGCGGGTCGAGATGCTGGTCGACCTCGACGATCACGCCTGCCCGTGCTGTCAGCAGGCGCTGCACCGGATCGGCGAGGATGTGAGCGAACGACTGGATATCGTCCCGGCCCAGTTCCGGGTCCTAGTCGTAAGGCGGCCGAAGTATGCCTGCCGGGCCTGCGAGACCATGGTACAGGCACCGGCGCCAGCGCGGCTGATCGAGGGCGGGCTACCGACCGAAGCCACCGTGGCGCAGGTACTCGTCGCCAAATATGCCGACCATCTGCCGCTGTATCGGCAGGCTCAAATTTACGCCCGCCAGGGCCTCGAGCTGGATCGCTCGACCCTGGCCGATTGGGTCGGGCGGGCAGCCTTCCTGTTGCGGCCGGTGCATGAGCGACTGCTCGCGAGGCTGAAGCAGTCGCCAAAACTGTTTGCCGACGAGACCACCGCCCCGGTGCTCGATCCCGGACGCGGCCGCACCAAGACCGGCCAGCTCTGGGCCTATGCCCGCGACGACCGGCCCTGGGGCGGCACGGACCCGCCCGCCGTCGCCTATGTCTACGCTCCCGATCGCAAGGCCGAACGGCCGATCGTCCACCTCGCGGGTTTTGCCGGCATCCTCCAGGTCGACGGCTATGCCGGCTATCGGGTCCTGGCCGAGCGCGGTGACGTAGAACTGGCGTTCTGCTGGTCCCATGTGCGCCGGCGCTTCTACGAACTCGCCGCGGCCGGTCCCGCACCGATCGCCAGCGAGGCACTCGAACGTATCGCCGGGCTCTACGTCATCGAAGCCGAGATCCGCGGCCGCACCGCCGACGAGCGTCGCGCCGTCCGCCAAGAGAAGAGCCGGCCGATCGCCGACGAGTTCGAACCCTGGCTGCGCGCCAAGCTTGGTCTGATTAGCCAGAAGACCAAACTCGCGGAGGCCGTCCGATATGCGCTGTCGCGTTGGGACGGGCTGACGCGCTTCATTGCCGACGGCCGCGTCGAGATCGATTCCAACGTCGTCGAGCGCGCTATCCGCCCAATCGCGCTCAACCGCAAGAACGCCCTGTTCGCTGGCTCGGACGGCGGCGGCGAACACTGGGCCGTCATCGCCTCACTGATCGAAACCTGCAAGCTCATCGGCGTCGAACCCCACGCCTATCTCGCCGACGTCATCACCCGCATCGTCAACGACCACCCGAACAGCCAGATCGACGAACTGCTACCCTGGGCCTATCTCGCTACCCAAGAACGCTGGCGCGTGGCCTGAGAACATCGCTTACGAAGTGGCAGTCGAAATCCGAATACATTCGGCAGTCGGTAATCGTAAGACTGAAGGCGGACGGCATCGATCCGCGGCAGTTCGCTGGGGTGGCCTAATGGTGGCCCAAGGCGTAACCATAGCCATTGCTCGAGGATCTTCCACAAGCTGTCCGGTTGTCGCTCTGCGGGAATGGCTCGACGCGGCTGGCATTGAAGCCGGGCCAGTGTTCCGACCGGTCAACAAAGCCGGCACGGTGAGCGTGGGTAGGCTCACTGATCGATCGGTCGCCAACATCGTGAAGGTCTACGCTGGCGCCGCCGGCTTGGACGAAAAGCAATTCTCCGGGCACTCGCTGCGCCGCGGCTTCCTCACCTCGTCTGCTGCTGCGGGAAAGTCCATCTTCCGAATTCGAGACGTGAGCCGGCATAAGTCAATCGAGACGATGAGCGGCTACGTCCAAGAGGCGGAACTTTTTAAGGATCATGCTGGCGCCGGCCTGCTGTAGAGGTGTTCATGATTGTCGCGGTCTTATTGGCAACTAGCGTTGCTCAGATGCCTCCTGCCCCGCGGTTTAATCCGGAAATTTGCGCCAACGTCCAACGGACCGGACCAGGCTACATTGTCATGAAGGAAACGTGGGTGCTGCCCCGCCTGAAGTTGACTGCTGGTCAGCGCAGGCCGAGAGGACATGAACGTCGCGGGCCGCCTGCTGACCAATTTGATAGAAAAGACCTGCGCAGCACCTGCCAGTTAGTCGATTTCCGCCCCCGGAATAGTCCCGCTCGCGCAATGGTTGCCCTTGTGTGCTCGTTACGCTTTATTGCCCAATGTTTCTGGGGGCGCTGGCCGGGCGCTGGGACATGGGCAATCAAGCTATTTATAGACCGCACATTGACGGGCTCCGCGCCATCGCGGTTTCGCTGGTCGTCTTGTTCCACGCCTATCCGTCCACCTTCCCAGGCGGGTTCATTGGCGTTGACATCTTTTTCGTCATCTCCGGCTACTTGATCACGGGCATTATTGCTCGGGACGTTGGCGCGGGCCGCTTCGATCTGGCTGGCTTCTACGCAAGGCGAGCTCGCCGAATATTCCCGGCGCTTCTGGTTGTGCTGGCCGCCGCATTGGCCCTCGGCTACAGGTTGATGCTTCCAGACGCCTATCGGCAACTTGGCATCGACACGGCGGCGAGCGCGGCGTTCTCTGCCAATATCGCGCTCATGATGCAGTCCGGCTACTTCGACGTGGAATCGGCGAAGAAGCCACTTCTGCATTTATGGTCGCTCGGCATCGAAGAGCAGTTTTATCTTTTCTGGCCATTGGTTTTAATTGTATTTGCCCGCAAAGGCCTAAGCCTGTTCCGGGCGTCGCTGTTCCTCGGCTTGGCTTCATTCGCGCTAAATTTGGCGCTGATCGGCAATCACCCCATTGCGGCTTTCTATCTGCCGGTCACCCGAGCCTTTGAGCTTTTCGCGGGCGCAGCGCTTGCTTTGGGCTGTCGCGAGGCCTCGGAAGGGCGATGGCAGGACATTCGAGCACTGGCAGGCGCACTGTTGATCGGCTGCACGGTGGTTCTATTCGATAGCGCCACTCCATTTCCTGGCTGGCGGGCTGCGCTGCCCGTTATCGGAACGCTGCTTGTGCTTTCGTCTCCCGGCGCGTGGGGGTGCCGAGTCATTCTTGCCAGCCGACCGATGGTGTGGGGTGGTTTGATCAGTTATCCGCATTACCTCTGGCACTGGCCGCTGCTTGTCTACTTCGCGATGATCAAAACCGCCTCACTGACCGAAATCGAGCGTGGCCTAGTCATCAGCCTCAGCTTGCTGCTGGCATGGGTGACCTATCGGTTCATTGAATTTCCAATCCGGTTCGGCCGCAGCCAACCACTCAAGACCTGCGGCCTAGTCGCGGGGATGATGGCAATCGCGGCCGCCGGCATAATTGTGGTTCGATCGGATGGCTTTGACGGGCGGTTGCCTCCGCAGGTCCGAGCGATAGCTTCCATCCGCACGGATGGCTCTGGCTGGCGAGTCGGCGAATGCCTTCTCGATCTGAGTCAAAAAACAGATTACGCCGAAACGTGCGTCGATCACGGCAAGCGCCCGATGGTTTTCCTATGGGGCGATTCGACGGCCGGTGCGCTTCTGCCTGGACTGCGCCGAGCCCAAGAAACGCGCGAATTTGGCATTGCGCAATTCACTGCCAGCTCTTGCATGCCCGATCTGGACGGCCCTGCGAATTGCCGTGAAAACAATGCACGAGTGCTCGAAATCGCGGTGAAGATGGACCCGGAGGTTGTGCTGCTGCATGCCTACTGGGGTCTAAACTTGGATGGCGTGGCCGGCATTGTCGCGGCCCTGAAACAGCGCACTCACGCCCGTATAGTGGTCCTCGGTCCCGTGCCGGTGTGGCGGCGCGGCCTACCGCAGGAGGTCATTTTGCATTACTTGCAACATCAGGAATTGATCCCCGAAAGATCCAATATAGGAGTTTCCCTGAATTGGCAGGATGCCCCCATGCGGGCGAAGCTGGAACAGCTTGGAGCTGAGTTCATCTCGGCACGGGATGCACTCTGCGACCATCGGGGGTGTTTGACGAGAATTGGACCAACGGCGGCCGATCTCACCTCAAGCGATACAGTTCACCTCACTGACCGCGCATCTATTCTTCTAATGGCGACGGTGATCGATAAGGTGCTTTGGGGTCCACGAGCGCTAGCCTATTGACCTATAGCTTGGGCTCGACCGCTTCAGCCCTGCGAAATCCGGCGGCTGGCTCCTTGTCCGACTCCCTCGTAATCTTGGGCCATGACCAAGGCAGAGAACAGAGCGGCGGCGAGGGATGGGCCTATCGGTGGCATGGGCTATCGCCACTTAAAAACGGCCCCGGCATGGCTTTTGAGGTGTGAAGGCCGGGGCCGTTGGAGTTACCTTGGCGGTAATGGGGTCGCCACGGTGATCACGAGCATAGGAAAAACCGGCAATCAGTTCTGTCCACTTGTGCCCAAAGCGGTATAGTTCCTCATCGGGAACGGAACCGATCGCAATGAAGGACATGCAGGCTCAGTTAGAAAAGCTCCGCACGGATGCTGCCGAGTGCGCCTTGATCCGCGATCTTGCTACTGAACCCAAGAAGCGAGAACTGTTCACAAGGCTGGCCGAGCATCTGACAGTTCTGGCCGACGAGGTTGAACACGCCATTGCTGTTGCGGGACCTGAGCTGAAGCGGAAGGAATGACCGAACGAGGCTGGGTCGGCGTTTCGAGGATCCGGTCAAGATTGGCGAACGCACTCTGGTGACGCTCCTCGACGCCGGCGAGTACATCGCCGCGCTACCGAAGAAGGAGCACGCCGCACCGGAGTGGCAAGCGGCGATGGAAGCCTTGATCCTGGTGGCGGAAGGTGGCGGCCCGACGATGTTCGCTCGGATCGGCATCATGCGGGCATTGAACCGGCACCACGTCCCGAGCTTAACCCGAAGGGAAAGGAGCCCCATTGGGGCCGGCGCAAGCTCAAGAGGGATCAGTAGAGAGGCCGCCGACCGACGCGGCCTTACTTTTTGAATAGCAGAATGAACACTACGACGACTGGTATGGCCCCGGCCGCGCAGATGAAAAACCGAAAACCCCATTCCTCACGCATCACCCAACATAGCTGGGACTCTTTTCCTTGGCATGTGCAGCATTGTGCCAATTCGGCGCGAGACAGTGTCGAAAACCGGCAAGTAGGCCAACTGAGGCGGCCTTAATGTCGGCGCCACCGCAGACCAGAGGCCCCGGCCTCAATAGCTCGGCGATCTAGGTAGTTTGCCGCCAAGACGCAGACCACCACCATCAAATTCGAAACGAACGCCCAAAAGATCATTCTCTCCGCCTCCCGTTAGTGTCAGCCCCCCGCCGACGTGACGCCGGCGGGGATTCTTGCAGTGAATCGTTTTGGCTTATTCCGGATCAAACGAGAGTCAGCTCAACGGCTTAGACCGCGATTCCACTGACGAAGAGCCCGCCAGCGTGAGCCGGCGGGCCCTCTATACACATGCGGGCCCGCGGTAATTGCATCACCGTCTCCGCCGATCAATCTTACTGTGGCTAATGAAGAACAAAGCGGCCAGCACGCCAATTGCGGCGGGTATAACAAGGCTGAGACAGTCCATGACGCACCGCCTTTCAGCAAAGGAATCGTCAACCACCGAGAGCAAGCAAAACCGGCCAGAGGCTTGCAAGGAGCCAGAGCATCAGACCAAAACAGGCCCCAATGCCCATCAACGTAATGACGGCCTGAGGATTTCTGAAGATCATCGCGTGCCAACTTAACACCGATCGGAAATCTCCGTACAGAGCCGAATGGGTAGAAAGCTGTGAGAACAAGCCTGCTTCAGTTAGCGGCCCGCCAGTGTCAGCTGACGGGCCCGCATTGTTGTCGATAACTAACGAATCTAGACCGGCTGGTTCACGACCAGAGGCTCTCCGAGACAATCTCGACGCGCGTCATAGTACCGTCGAGATACGCAGGCGCATCGAGCGGCCGCGGTGAACGAATGTCGCCATAGGCTTTCATTGGATTCTCTCTCTTATACTTTGCGACAATCTCCCGTCCCAGCGCGTTAAAGGGGTGATTTTTGAGCGACCCGCTGAGGTCGTGCCTGGCAGCGATATCCCGCTTTACATACCCGAAGACGGTGACTTCGAGTGGCTGTCCAGCTTCGCACCACGTAACCTCCAACAGGACACTCGCAACGATATTGTTGCCGACCTGTGGGTCGAGCTTCGGTGAGATGCGTGATGTCGTGAAGTGAGCCGATCGAAGTCGCGCGTACAAGAGACGCAGCGGCCTCCTGCAAGTCGAGCAAGGCTTGCCGCTGAACCTCTATTTTGCGGGCTAATCTCTGCTCTCGCGCGACAGCTTGCCGATACGACCAGAGGGTGCTCGCTTCCGACGCAGGATCTAAACTCCCGTGTTCAATTGAAGGACTTGCAGTTCGCGCGCCGGTTGAGTAGCGTCCGGCGGGGCTGAGAAATGCATAGTCACACGCGCTTTTTGTGCGTGGGCATCCTTGCGATGCTCGCGTCGTATTTTTTGCTTTGGCCGGTCTGGCGGGCTCAATTCCCGATCGAGATTTGGTTCACCGAGTCGTGGAACGCGTTCCATCAGGATATCGCGGCCGCTGGGCTGCCTCTCTATCCAGGCAGCGATCAGCTCGTCGTTAACAACTACCCTCCGCTTTCCTTCTTAGTCATCGGCGAGCTCGGCAAGCTGTTCGGTGACAATCTCTATGTCGGACGGGTGCTCTCGTTCGTTGGGCTGCTAGCGCTGGCCGTGGAGATCACGCTGGCCGTAAGGATCTTGGCCGGGTCGTTCTCTGCCGGCGTCGTCGGCGGGATGTGGTTCGTCGCTCTGATGGCGCACAATGCCGCCCTCTATGTTGGAGCGAACGACCCGCAGATTGCGGGGCAGGCGATCATGGGCGCTGCCCTGGTGTGGTTCCTCGCCCGAGAAAAGGCTGGCCGATCAGCGCTTCCGCCGCTGTTGCTGATGGTTCTGGCAGGCTTCTGGAAACACAACATCATCGCGATCCCGGCGGCGGCCGTTCTGTGGCTATGCCTGCGCGACTGGCGCTCTGCTGCACGGCCCGTGCTGATCAGTGGCGGGGCGGCAGCGGCGGGGCTCGCCCTCTGCGGCGCTGTCTTCGGACCTCAGTTCTTCGCCAATCTGCTCACTGCTCGCGCCTATTCGGTGGGGCATCTGGTGAGCCAGTTGGGGCATCTGCAATGGCTGGCACTCGCGGCGATCCTGTGGGGGTCGTGGGCGTGGTTCGACCGGGCCAGCTACGCCGCGCGCTTTACGGCGCTGCATTCCGCTGTTGCGCTGGCCTCCTGCCTCACGCAATGGCTCGGCGATGGCGTCTTCGGGAATGCTGAGTTCGACCTTACGATCGCGCTCGCGATCGGTCTCGGCGCGACCTTGGCGCGGATCGCCGCTTCGCCAATAGCCGCGGCGATCGGCCTGAACCGATCGCGAGTGATGGTGGTTGTCGCGTTGGCGCTGCGGTTGGTCTTGTCCGGTCGACAGGAAAGCGCCCAAGTACTGCTTGATCCGCAATTCCGCGCCCGCTACGCGACCGCCGCCGCCGCCATGACCGCGGCGGCGGTGAGCGTCTCGAAGATCCCCGGGGCGGTCTACTGCATGAAGAACAACCTCATCTGCCGGGCAGCCGGCAAAAGCTTCGTGGTCGACGACTTCAAGACGGATCAGCTTTTGGCGACGGGGAAGGCAACCGAAGCCGATCTCTCGGCCATGTTCCAGAACCGCGGAATTACGGTGGTCGAAGGCGCGTCGCTGACTTACGCAGCAGCGCCTCTCTGGCAAACTCCTTAGCCTTCGCCATGGCTTGTTCGCTCGTGAGCTGCTCGGGCCGCAGCCGCGAAACTTCTGGGTTACGCAATGACGAATCAGCGAGCGGGCTCAACGTCCCGGGGAGCTAGCGCAGGGCAGGGATTCCGAAATGCACGGGCTGACGCTTTCCACCCATTCGGAAAGTACCACCTATTTGGAAAGAGGGGGGAGCGAAGTCGATCTCAAGGGCTTCGCTTTCGAGGCTGGCGAGGTGTCGAAGGGTTATACAAGCCGCCCAGTCTGGCTCGACATTGCTAAGCTCGCGGATCATTACCGTGAGGTACTCGCCCGCCGCCGCACTGGTCGCAGGACGCGGTCCTGCACATCATGCGAGGCCAGCGGGTTTTCTGGCTTGAAAGAGTTTCCCGTACGAGGCCGCATATAGGTGCCGGGACGGGGCTCAACTTGAGAAACTCTAAGGCCGCTCGACCAGGGTCTTTCGCGGTCGACCAAGCTTCGGACGGGGTGGCCTGGCCTTGGGCTCAGTCGACGGCACGACCTCCAGCCTGACCCGGAAAGTCTCAAAGAGACTTAGGACCCGGCTTAGCTGCGGATCGACGGTTCCTCCGAACGTCTTGTAAACCGTCGTCCGCATAATGCCGAGTTCGCGCGCGAGCGAGGTGACGTTCTGCGATTTGACGACGGTGCTCAGCTCCCGGATGGTGTCAGTCGGATCGTCGAAAGCGAAGGCTTGACTGAGCCGTGTAGCGATCGCGCTCGGGCTGGCGATCCCGGACGCAGGCGTAACCCGGGCCTTTACGTTCAGCGCTTCGAGCAGCCTAAGAACCCGGCTGAGCTGCGGGTCGATTCGACCGCCAAACGTCCTATAGAGGGTGTCGCGTCGAAGGCCCGCGTCCCGTGCCAGGATCTGTACGTTATGAGCTCGCGTGACGAGGCTGAGCGCCGTCTTAGCCTTCAGTATCTCGTTTTCTTCAAAGTTATCAGATAGATAGATGGCGATAGCCGCTGGATTGTCGCGGACTAAATTGGCTATGTCTTCTTCGTTGCCAGCCAGCATTTCCAGAGCGTTTGTCCGTCACTGTGGCCTTCCAGCTACAGCATTATCGGCCAATACGTCTAGATTACCTCACAGACATCGACGACGCTTCCACTTGGGGTAATTTCGACAATGAAAAAGACTTTGCTCGCTCTCGCCGCGGTTGTGGCGATGACCGGTTCGGCCTCGGCCGCTGACCTGGCTGCCCGCCCTTACGTGAACGCTCCGATGCCGGCGCCGGTCGCCAACTGGACCGGCTTCTACATTTTTGGCGGTGGCGGTGGCGGCCTCTCGAATGCTGACCAGAGCGTTGTGGATACGGTTTCCGGTACGCCGCTGACGATCACCCAGCGTCAGGGCGGCTCGGGCTGGTTCGGCACCGTGGGCGCCGGTTACGACTGGCAGTTCAGCGGCACCTGGGTCGCTGGCGTGTTCGCTGACGGTCAGTTCGGCAGCATCCGCGCCACCATCCAGGATCCGCTCAATCAGATCACGGGCTCCCAGAAGCTCGAGACGTCGTGGGCCGCTGGTGTGCGCCTCGGCTGGCTGGCCGCCCCGAACGTTCTTACCTACGTCAACGGCGGTTACTCGGGCGCCCACTTCGGCCAGACCAACTTCACGGACCTCGCCGGCGTTCCCGTCGGTGCCCACCTCAACAGCTACAACCGCAACGGTTGGTTCATCGGTGGCGGCGTCGAGAACAGCCTGAACTTCTTCGGCATCAGCTCGCCCGGCTGGTTCATGAAGACCGAATATCGTTCGGCCTTCTACAACGCCAAGACCCAGGACGAGCTGTTCGACGCTGGCAATGTTCCGGTCGGCAACAGCATCCGCGCCAACAGCTGGAATCAGACGATCTCGACCTCGCTGGTCTACCGCTTCAACTGGACCGGTCCGGTTGTCGCGAAGTACTGATCTGAACTCAACTTCAGACGTCAAAGCCCCGGCATCGCCGGGGCTTTTTCGTTTGTCCTGAACGCTCGTGCAACACGAAGTGCGATGGGATCCAGGCAAACGCCTAGCGCTGGAATATGCAAAATGACCTGCACGATCACATTGAATGCCGAATTACGCTCGCCCGGACCTCCGCGGCGGGCTTTGTCGTTTCGGCCGGTAATGACGTCGGGGTGCTTTCGGCCTCGGCTACGTTGCCGGCGGCTGTGGCTAAGCGTTCTTGGAAGCTTCGGCGCGACGGGCGATTTCGACGAAGAGCTTTGGCTGCGTTCGCAGCAGAATACATGAGCACCAACTGGTAGAAGCCGCATCAACCACGGGTTCCAAAAACTTGATGTAGATCAAGCGTAAGCGTCGTTATCAGGCCACGGCTTTGAGGAACTGAGTGCGGTAGGCCCAAGGCAATAGCTGGTCGATGTCGCGGTTCGGATGACCACTGACGATCCTGGTCAGGACGTCGGTGAGATAGGCAAGCGGATCGACGTCGTTGAGCTTGCAGGTCTCGACCAGGGACGCGACGACCGCCCAGTGTTCGGCACCACCGTCGGATCCGGCAAACAGCGCGTTCTTGCGACTGAGCTTGATGCCGCGGATCGATCGTTCGACCGTATTGTTGTCGAGCTCGATGCGACCGTCATCGATGAAGCGCGTCAGCCCCTGCCAGCGCGAGAGAGCGTAGCGGATGGCGGCGGCGAGCTTGATCTTCTGGCTGATGAGAGCCAGCTTGGCGCGTAGCCAAGCCTCGAAGGCATCGGCCAGCGGTCGGCTTTTCTGCTGACGCACGAGACGGCGCTCCTCCGGGCTGCGGCCGCGGATCTCCTTCTCGATCGCGTAGAATGCGGCAATGTGCTTCAGCGCCTCGCTTGCGATCGGCGCGGGGCCCGCCGTCGCGAGTTCGTAGAAGTTGCGCCGCATGTGCACCCAGCAGAAGGCGAGCTCGACCTCGCCGCGCTCGGCAAGCTTTGGATAGGCGGTGTAGCCATCGACCTGCAGGACGCCCTTGTAGCCGGCAAGATGGCTGAACAACCGCTCGGCCTTGCGGTCGGGTGCATAGACATAGGCGATGCCGGCGGATCGAGGCCGCCCCAGGGCCTGTCGTCGGCGGCATAGGCCCAGAGCTGGCCGGTCTTGGTGCGCCCTCGACCGGGATCGAGCACCGGCACCGTCGTCTCGTCGGCGAACAGCTTGGACCTCGCTCGAAGCATCGTGAGAAGGCGCTCATGCAGCGAGCGCAGGTGGAAGGCGGCATGCTCAACCCAGTCCGCCAGCGTCGATCGATCGAGAGCGATGCCCTGGCGGGCATAGATCTGGGCCTGCCGGTAGAGCGGCAGATGATCGGCATATTTGGACACCAGAACCTGGGCGACCGTGGCCTCGGTCGGCAGGCCGCCCTCGATCAGCCGGGCCGGAGCCTCGGCCTGCACGACACCATCCTCGCAGGCACGACAGGCGTATTTGGGACGCCGGGTAACGACAACGCGGAACGGCGCCGGCACCATGTCCAGCCGCTCGCTCTTGTCTTCACCGATCCAATGCAGTTCGCCCTGGCAGCAGGGGCAGGTCTTGTCGTCGATGTCGACGACGACCTCGATCCGCGGCAGATGCGCCGGCAGTGCCCCGCGGTTGACGCGGCGCTTGCGCGCCCGTTCCGCCCGACCTTCCGGGGCGGTCTCGTCCTGACCGGCCTCGGCAGAGGCCGCGACCTGCTCGACGTCCTCGAGGCCCAGCAGCATCTGTTCCTCAGGAAGCGACTCCGCCCTCCGGCCAAAGCGATGACGCTGCAATTCCTTGATGATCTGGCGCAGCCGCTCGCTCTCGTGCCGCTCGGCAAGCAGCATCGCCTTCAGCGTCTCGGGATCATCAGGAAGGTTATCGCTCACGGGCAAATCAGAGCATATTCGCGCCCGCCTGACGACGTACTCGATGCCTCTGATTCACTTCGCCGCAGCGCGGCCCACAATTATCCGGCTTGCGTCGGGACGACCGTCTCCCGTGCCGCGTGGACACGCCGCCAATCGAGCCCTTCGAGCAGCGCCGACAATTCTGCCGCTGACAAACGCATCACGCCATCCTCGATCTTCGGCCAGCGGAAGACGCCTTCCTCGAGCCGCTTGGCGAACAGGCACAAACCCGTACCATCCCAGAAGATCAGCTTGATCCGGTCCGCGCGCTTGGCACGGAAGACATAAACAGCACCCGAGAACGGATCGGCCTTCATGTGCTCGCGTACCAACATAGCAAGCCCTTCCATTCCCTTGCGGAAGTCGACTGGCTTGGTTGCCACCATCACCCGGACAGTGCCGGACGGGCCGATCACCGGCTTGCCTTCAACGCATGGACGATGGCCGCAATCATCGCCACGTCCGCGCCTTGGCCGACCCGGATAGTGACGCCTTCGGCTTCGATCTCGATGCCCCCAACATCCGGCTTGGCCTTCCGTCGCGCTGTCTTGCGCTCACGGCCCGCAACCGCGACCGGCGCCATGGCGTCTACCACCGCAGGTACAAACTGCGGATCGTTAGCCATCGGCGCCGGCTCCCGGCGCGCTTGCCGGCGCCAAGTGAACACTTGTTGTGGGGTCAGCCCGTGTCGCCGGGCAATCTCGGAAACGACCGCGCCTGGTACCAGCGTCTCCTCGACAATCCGGGCCTTGTCGTCCTTGGAGAACCAACGACGTCGTCCCGTCTCCGTGATCACTTCCAGCCGGCGCGCCGTTACATCCGACTTAAGCGTATGGTCAAACATAGACACAAACCGATCCCTTCAAAGAGATCGTGAAACTCGCCTATCCCATCTGCCCCGAAAAGGTGGGAGCGGAACGACGCTTACGATCAAGCCTGCGGAATGCCGCGGGCTCTTTTTGTTTCTAGGTGAGGCGCTCATGCGCTACGCCGCGGCAGCCGATCCAAACCAGATGATCAGCGCGTCCTCAAGTCCTCGCTGGCTTTCATCTCCGACCCACGCCACGTGCCCGTCTGGCCGAACCAGCACCGCTTCGGGCGCGGCGACCTGCCCGATGGCGGGGAGCTCCCACGCGCCGTCGTGGCTGGCGTTGATGACTCTGATGCGATCAGCCCTGGATACTATGTCGAAGCCGCCGGACTTGCCGAAATTGATCAGCAGCGCCTGCGCTCCGTGCAGCAGCGTGAACAATCTCTGTGGATAGCCGTCGACGATCAGGTCGAGATCGGGCATCCGGCGCCCGAGCAGTTCGTGTCCCTCGCCGAGATCATAGCGGATATCGAGCCCGCTCATCATCGCGCCAAAACGTTTGCGCGGTTCCTCCATGGCGAGCAGGTCGGACACCACATCGCGCGCGGCCCTGAGGCCGGCCTCGCCGCGGCGGAGCATGGCGATTTGCGCCATCGTGTTACGCAAGACGCGCGCGGCTACAGGATGACGTTCGGCGTGGTAGGTGTCGAGCAGGCCGTCGGGCGCAATGCCCCTGACCACCTGCGCCAGCTTCCAGCCGAGATTGACCGCGTCCTGCACGCCGGTGTTGAGGCCTTGCCCGCCGACGGAGTGATGGATATGCGCGGCATCGCCGGCGAGCAGCACGCGCTCCCGGCGATAGGACACGGCCTGCCGCGCCGCATCGGTGAAGCGGGAGATCCAGGCGGGGTTTTGGACCCCGAAGTCGGTGCCGAATACTGCGACGAGCGCATCGCTGAGATCGCGCAGTCCGGGTTCGCCGGTGCGGTCGAGCGTCGCTTCCGTCACGACGACCAGCACGCGACCGCTCTCCGCTTTGCTGAGGCCATGAAAGCCGATGGCGTCGTGGCGGAGGCCCCATACCGGCTCGTCCCGCATCTCGACTTCGGCCATGAGATTGCTGAGCGTTGGATCGGAGCCGGCGAAATCGATGCCGGCCCGCTTGCGCACCAGGCTGCGACCGCCGTCGCAGCCGACGAGATAGTTTGCGCGCAATGTCTTGCCGCCGGAGAGCGCAACGTCGATGCCGGTCGCGTCCTGAACGAAGCCCGTCACCTCGGAGTTTCGATAGATCGGCACCGCGAGCTCCTCGACCCAGTCGGCCATGATGCGCTCGATGTGGCTCTGCCGCAGCGCGAGGCCATAAGCGTGCCGGGTGGGGAGATCGCCGATGTCGAGCCTGGTCCAGGCGAAGCCTGCGAGCTGGGTGACTTGCCCCTCGCGCAGGAAGCGCTCCGCGACGCCGCGCTGATCGAGGATCTCGATGGTACGCGCGTGCAATCCGCCGGCCCGCGTACCGACGAGCTCCTGATCCGGGCGCCGCTCGACCACGGCGACGTCGACCTCGGCGAGCGCCAGCTCGGCGGCCAGCATCAAACCGGTCGGGCCGCCGCCGGCGATCACCACGGCATGGTGACTCGCGCGGCTGGCGCCGGCCCGCTCGGAACGGCCGCGCGGCCGGGACGACGGAAGCAATACAGGCATGTGGACCCCCTGCTTTGGATGTTCATTGGGTCGGGGGTTCTACGGCAGGGCGGGGGGCTTGAAGCAAGTCTCTTGCGCACCACATATCAAAGTGGGAGGGAGGGCTCCTTCTTCCGCGTTCGCCGCGTTGACACGTCGGGCAAAACACCGGCAGAATGGCATCATCGACATGAGTTTGGTTCGACCCGCGCGGGAGCCCCCGCCGCGGGTTTTCTTTTGGGCTCTGCGTTCAGCAAACGCCGGTGGTTCGCCGCATGGTGTCGGCGAGCTCCTCGAACGAAAACGGCTTCCGGATCATTGGCAGGCCTCCGCGCCGCGGCTCGCGCCCCGATAATTGCAGGATTTTCAATCCCGGGCGTAGCCGCTTCGCCAGTTCGGCCAGTTCGTGACCATCCATGCCCGGCATATTGATGTCCGTGATAAGGATGGAGATGTTCTCGTTCTGCCCGAGCTGATCGAGCGCATCCGGGCCGCTTTCGGCGCTTGTCACCTCGCAGCCGAGATCTTCCAACATGCCCACGATGACGTCGAGGACGCCGGGATCGTCGTCAACAACCAGTACAGTGTGGCTCATCGCATGCACGTTCCTTTGACTAAAGGAATGAACGCGACGCTCTTCGGGTTAGTTCCGGCACGGTGTGGTCGAACGAGGGATGTTTGACATGTCGAAACACTGGCCAATGACATCATCGAGACGAGTTTGGTCACCCGCGCTGGAAGCACCCGCCGCGGGTTTTTCGTCTCGATTTTGAGATCGGACGGTGGCCGCGCATCCGGCCACGCACTCGCTAGACCACGTTCAAGGAACGCCGACCGGCGCGGCGCCGGGTCCGTTGCTCGCGCCGCTGCGGTCTCGGGGCTCACGGACATAGGGTTCGCGCCCGAAACGATCGCGCTTGGTCACGCGATCTGCCACTTTTTTCTTTTTCGTGGAGAGACGATGACCGCCTAACTGATATCGCTCGCACTCGCGGGCTTGGTTGCAATCGTGTTGTGGGAGACGTTTTCTTGAGCGATGAGATCGAAAGGGAGTTCGCGAGCGAGCCGGCCCGCCCGCCCGCGCGACGGAAGACGTCTAAGGCGCGGATGCTGACCGAGACTGATTGTATCCTTCTACTTCGCCAAGCGTGGTTTCGAGAACGTTGCAAGGATCATCAACCAGATGATGAAATCAGGGCGATCGTGGCTGAGACACTGGCCGAGCAACACAGGGTGCAACAGGAGAGCATCGATGCCTTCGTACTGAAGGCCGTCGCATCGGTGCTAACTTCCTTCGGAATCGAACATGACGACCGGAAGGAGCTAAGGGCTGATCTCCAACACGTGCGGAGGTGGCGAAAGAGCGTGGAGCAGGCGCAGAGCTACACCTTCAAGGCCGTTATCACGGTGATCGCGACCGGACTGATGGGGGCCGTTTTGCTAGGCGTTAGGGTCGTGCTGGGCAAGTGAGCTCCCACGGTGCCGACATCGCTGCACTTGCACGCACGCTATTTCCCGCAAACGGGCCGTACAAAATTCGCATCGTTGATGCATCCGATGACGACCTCGTCGAGACGTTGGCTGATCTGCATCGGTCGACGTTCTTCGACACGGCGGCCATGCCGCAATTCGAGTTGGGAGCGTGGTGGCTTGCCTAACATGGCGATGAGGCGGTCGCATTTGCCGGCGTCATACCGTCGACGCACATTCGAAACGGCGCTACTTCTCGAGGGTCGGCGTGCTGCGACGGCATTGGGAGCGGGGACTTCAGGGGGCTGCGTATCGAAAGGGATGTCATTGTCTTGAATACGACGGACAACTTCATCCAGGCGGGCTATCGGCTCTTCGAGCCAGAGGTGCCCGAGGCCTCGGCGCACACGCTCTATTGGCGGAAGTGGCTTCGCTGAGCAGGGTTTCCCGTAATGCGGAACGTACTTTTCTCGGCGTAGGATGGCCAATGCGAGACACAGTGTGGCTCGCACTCCCAAGATGTTCGGGGGCCCGGCGGCTTGATGGCTGACGGGCCCTTTTTGCGTATTGAAGCGATGCGGGTGAAGCACTTGCGAAGTTGGTGGTGCCGGGCTTTAAGTTTGCTCTTGCAGGAAATTCGGCAACCATAAGCCGATGTAAGGGAGCGCCGTCGATGCCCACCAAGCCTCAATTACCGGAACGTTCGTCGCGGGCGACGGGCGCGCCTACCGCGCTCGACGGTCTGTTGGTCGTCGATTTTACGCGGGTCGTGGCGGGGCCGGCCTGCACGCAGACGCTTGCCGATTTCGGTGCACGCGTCATCAAGATCGAGAATCCGGATGGTGGCGACGATACGCGGGCCTACGAACACGCCGAAATCGGCGGAGAAAGCGCCGCCTATCTGAGCCTGAACCGCAACAAGCGCGGCATCGCGCTCGACCTGACCATGCCGCAGGCTCGCGAGATCGCACTGGACCTGATCCGGAAGGCGGATGTAGTCGTGGAGAATTTTTCGAGCGGGGTCATGAAGAAGTTCGGCCTCGACTACGAGGCGGTCGCGCCGCTCAACCCGCGGCTGGTCTATTGCTCGATCTCGGCTTACGGACGCTCAGGACCATTTGCCGCGCGGCCCGGCTTCGATCCCATCACGCAGGCGGAAAGCGGCTTCCTGTCCCTCAATGGGTTCGCCGATGGGCCTGCGGTTCGTACCGGCCCGCCGATCGTGGACATGGCGACGGGGATGTCCGCCTGCAACGCCATCCTGCTGGCGCTGTTGGCGCGCGATCGGCTCGGCCGTGGGCAGCATGTCGAGGTCGCCCTGTTCGACGTCGCCATGGGCATGACCGGCTTCTACGGCATGGCCTATCTGATCAACGGCGAAAACCCTGGCCGGTTCGGCAATTCGCCGAACGGGTCCCCCACTGTTGGTGTCTATGAAGCTTCCGATGGGCCGCTTTACATGGCCTGCGCCAACGACCGGCTCTATCGCCGGCTGGTGGTCGAGGTGCTGAACCGGCCCGATTTGATCACTGATCCGCAGTTCGCGTCGCGCAAAGCGCGCTCTGAGAACAAGGAGCTCCTGCGGGCAGCCATCGCAGAGGTCTTTGCGAGCGATACCCTCGAGAACTGGATAGCGAAGATGAAGCTGGCCAATATCCCGGTCGGCTATCTCCGAACGGTCGAGGAGGGGTTCAATGCGCCCGAGGCCCGCGAGCGCCATCGCCTGAACAGGATTCCGCACCGTACTGCAGAGTGGGTCCCCAATATCGAACCTCCGATCAATATGAGCCTGACGGGAGCGATTGATCCCGTCGCTGCGCCCCTGTTAGGCGAGCATACCGAAGACGTCCTGCGTGATACGCTCGGTTACGACGAGCGCCGGATTTCGGAGTTCACTCAGAAGGGCGTCTTTGGATCAGACAAGCCATCGACCTCAGGCCAAGCCTGAGCGGTCAGGTCCGCGGAGCCAGGCACCGCAAAGTTCGCGGAAAGCTGCTTTGAGAAGACGGTGTACGTGACATCGCATTCCTGCGGACAGCCGGGATGCAGGGCGACCACGCAACGTTAACCCTGCCCAGCTTGATTTGGCGAAGTTCCCGCCGCATAACTATGTGAAAGCGAGGGACACGAATGGCGCCTGGTCAAGGGCCGAGCATGGGCCAGCCGACGGGGCAGGAAGCCGGCGAACGCGCCTATGCGGCAATGATCGCGAGGACCCGGGCGCTCGTGCCGCGGCTGCGAGAGCGGGCTGCCCGCACGGAGGAGCTGCGGCATCTTCCGACGGAAACCGAGAAGGATCTCCACGACGCTGGCCTGTTCCGCATGCTGCAGCCGAAGCGCATCGGCGGTGCCGAGCTTGACTATGTCGCCCTTGTCGACTGCGCCGAACTGCTGGGAATGGCGGATGCGTCAGTGGCGTGGAATCTCGCTAACCTGGCGAGCCATCACTGGATGCTCGGCATGTTCGAGCAGAAGGCGCAGGATCTGGTCTGGGGCCGTGATCCCGACGCGCTGATTGCGTCCTCGTTCATTTTTCCAGCCGGTCGCGCCACGAGGGTCGAGGGCGGTTACAGGTTGCACGGGAGCTGGCCGTTCTCCTCGGGCGTTGCCTCCTGCGAATGGAACATGCTTGCAAGCGTTGTCTATTCCGACGACGAAGCAGACGGGATCGAGTACCGAATCTTCCTGCTGCCGAAAGTCGACTACAAGGTGCTCGACACCTGGAATGTCACGGGACTGCGCGGTACCGGCTCCTGCGATGTCGAAGTCAGGGACGTTTTCGTGGCCGACTATATGACGGTAGCGGTTGGCGATCTTGCCGGTGGCCCGACGCCGGGAAGCACGGTCAATCCCAATCCGCTGTATGCGCTACCTGTGTTCTCGCTATTTCCTTACGTCCTCTCCGGCGTCGCGCTGGGGAACGCTCAAGTATGCCTCGACGATTATGCGGAGGTCGCACGTCATCGCATTTCAACCTACAACCGCGCCAAGCTCAGCGACTTTCAAAGCACTCAGATCAAGATCGCGGAGGCTTCGGCCAAGATCGACGCTGCGCGCCTGATCATGCGTTCGGCCTGCGTCAATGCAATGGAAGATGCAAGGCGCGGCCGTATTCCTGATATGGCGATCAAGACCAGATATCGTCGCGATGGCGCATTTTCGGTGAATCTATGCACCGACGCGGTCTCGATGCTGTTTGCGGCGAGCGGAGCGCGCGGTCTGTTCACGACGGGCGTGTTGCAGCGGCAGTTCCGCGATGCGCACGCGATAAACTCGCATCTTGCGTTCAACTTCGATGCGGCCGGAACCAACTACGGACGGGTGGCTCTGGGGCTGCCGTCCGAGAATCTCACGCTGTGAGGCCGGCCGATGAATGATCTGCCGAAGCAGCCGGCCATTTCCGATCCAGCCAACGAACTCGCCAGCGACAGCTCGCCGATCGATCCTCGTGATTTTCGCAACGCGCTTGGAACATACGGAACGGGCGTAACGATCATCACGGCCATGGCCGCTGATGGCAAGCCCTATGGTATCACCTGCAATTCGTTCGCGTCAGTCTCCCTGAATCCCCCTCTGGTCCTGTGGAGCCTCGGATTCTATTCCTCGAGCCTCCCCGTGTTTCAGAACGCCAGCCATTTCGCCGTTCACATACTCGGCACGTCGCAGCAAACGCTTGCGAACAAATTTTCAAAATCGTCCGAGGACAAGTTCGCCGGAGTCGACTGGACCCCGGGCCTCGGGAACGCGCCGGTCCTTGCCGAGAGTGTCGCCAACTTTCAGTGCCGATCGGTCAATCGCTATTATGGCGGTGACCACGTGATTTTTCTCGGCGCGGTCGAGGCCTATGCCTACAGTGCCAAGGAGCCCCTGCTGTTTGCGCGCGGGGGGTATGGCCGGTTCCTGGCTGATGATGAACGCAAGAAGTCGCCATAAGGCGATACAAGGACGCTCGTCGGCTCAGCGGTCTGTGGCCGAGAGTTTGTAGATTTCCAAAGCGTCCGCGTCCGCGCCGCGTGCAGCCTTGGCCAGCCTGAATATCTGTCCGGCGAGGGTCGCCATCGGCACCGGCGTTGACGTCGCCTGGGCGACATCGGCGACTGTGTCGAGATCCTTGAGCATTGTCGCGATATGGCCAAGCGGCGGCGAGTGGATGCCCTGGACCATGCGCGGCACGAAGAGCTGAAGCGGGATGGAATCCGCAAAGCCGCCGGCGAGCGCCTCGGGCAGCCGGCCTGCGTCAATCCCTGCATTCGAGGCAAGGCGCGTTGCTTCCGCCAGAACGGCCATCGCGCATCCGACGATCACCTGGTTGCAGAGTTTTGTGGTTTGGCCAGCCCCGATCGGGCCCATGTGGGTGAACCTGCGTGCCATGTGCAGCACATAGGGCCGTGCCCGCTCGATGTCAGCAGCTTCTCCGCCGGCCATGATGGCGAGCGTGCCTTCCTCTGCGCCCTTGGTGCCGCCGGACACCGGCGCATCTATCCAACCCGCGCCATTCGCGTCTTTCAGCCGCGCTGCAAGATCGCGCGCGGCGTCGGGATGGATCGACGAGAAGTCAACGACGAGCTTGCCTGCGCCGGGAGCCGCTGCAAGACCGTCGGGCCCGAAGATCACCTCTTCGACGGCGGCGGCATCGGTCACGCACATGAAGACGAGATCCGCGTTCGCCAACATGTCGCGGGGCGTGGCTGCGCGCTTGGCGCCGGCCGCGACGAGCGGAGCGACCTTGCCCTCCGAACGATTCCAGACAGCGACCTGATGGCCGGCTTTGAGCAGGCGCCGGGTCATCGGCGTTCCCATCAGTCCAAGGCCGAGATAGCCGAGCCTCTCGACGCCCTGCGGGTTTGTCTTGCTCGCATCAGCCATAGGTTGCCTCCATCTGTCGCAGCGCAAACGCCGCCTTACCATACATTGCAGGCTGGACAGTGAAACCGTTCGGCTCGCATGGCTTGCCTGATTGTTTGAACCATGAAACATTTGAGTGGTCGGGTTGGGCGGCGCCGGTCGGCGCCGGAGCAGCGGAGTGGGCACGATGCGAACCGTTTCGAAGTGGATCCTGGCTTTGGGAGCGGCCGTGGCTGCGAGCGCGGGGGCAGCCCCGTCATGGGCACAGCAGACCATTCGCGTCGGCTGGACCATCCCGGCCGAGGAATCCAAGTACTGGATGATGCGCAGGCCAGCTGAGTTTCCCAATATCGGCAAGGCCTACAACATCGAATGGACCCAATTTCAGGGCACCGCGCCGATGACGCAGGCATTGGCGGCCGGCGCGCTGGATTGCGCGACGCAAGCGCCGCTGTCGCTGGCCAACGGTGTGGTCGGCGGCAATCTCAAGGCCTACATCGTGGCGCAGCACGTCTTCGAGAAGCCCGGCGGTTTCTCGGTCTATTGGGCGGTGATGGATGACTCGCCGATCAAGACGATCGCCGATCTCAAAGGCAAGACGGTCGGCATTTCCGTGATCGGTGGCGGCACGCAAGGCCCGTTCAACCTGTTGCTCAAGCAGAATGGCGTCGATCCGGCCAAGGACATCAAGCTGGTCGAGGTCGGCTTTGCCGTCTCCGAAGATGCGCTGCGTCAGGGCCGCGTCGACGCGGTCAACATGAACCAGCCCTTTGCCGCACGTGCGGAGGCGAAGGGTGGCACAAGAAAGCTGTTCTCGTTGTCGCAGGCGATGCCGAACATCGTGCACATCCTGGAAGCCTGCCGCGCGGATTTCGTCGACAAGAACCCCGACTTGGTGAAGGCCTACGTGCGTGACATTATCTCAGGTATGAAGAAAGCGCTGGCCAACCGCGAAGAGACGCTAAAGGTCGTCAATGAGGTTCTGAAGGCGCCTATTCCGGTGCTCGAGACCTATCTGCTCAAGGACAACGATTTCGGCCGCGATCCGGGTGCGGCGCCGAACTTCCCCGCGATCCAGAAGATGCTGGACATCTACGCGGAGACCGGAATGCTGCCGAAGCTGGATGCCATGCAGTTCAAGCACGCGACGATCGTCGCGCCGCTGGAATAGGCGACGGGCGAATTGTCCCAACAAGGGGCGCGGCGTCCCGGATCATCTCGGACGTTGCATGAAAAAGATGCGCGCATGAAGAAGTTGCGATCACGGGTCACGACTGACGGCCTCGACCGGGCCCCGCACCGCGCTTTCATGCGCGCAATGGGGCTCGACGACGCAGCGATCGCCAAGCCGATGGTGGGCGTCGTCAGCATGAAGGGCGAGCAGACGCCCTGCAATATGACCCACGACTTCCAAGTGGCCGCGGCCAAGACGGGAATCGAGGAGGCGGGTGGCACGCCGCGCGAATTCTCCACCGTGTCGGTCTCCGACGGCATCAGCATGAATCACGAGGGAATGAAGTTTTCTCTCTTTTCGCGCGAGCTGATTGCCGATTCGATCGAAGCCGTCGTTCATGGTCTCGCCTATGACGCGCTGATCGGGTACGGCGGATGCGACAAGACACTTCCCGGCGTGATGATGGGCATGGTTCGTTGCAACGTACCGTCCATTTTCATCTACGGCGGCAGCTCGCTGCCGGGCCGGGTGGACGGGCGGACGCTCACGGTGCTCGACTCCTATGAAGCTGTCGGCAGCTTCATGACCGGAGAGATCGACGGCGCCACGCTCGAACGGATCGAGCGCGCCTGCCTGCCGACCATTGGCGCGTGCGCGGGCCAGTTTACCGCGAACACGATGGGGATGGCGTCGGAGGCGATGGGGCTGACCATTCCCAACGTCTCGATGGTGCCCGGTGTCTATGCCGAACGTGCACAGATCTCGCGCCGCGCCGGGCGGCTGGTGATGGAGATGCTGGAACGTGGCGGCCCGCTGCCGCGCGACCTCGTGACTCGGAAATCCCTCGAGAACGGTGCGGCGATTGTTGCCGCCACGGGCGGCTCGACCAACGCTGCGCTGCATCTGCCGGCGATCGCGAATGAGGCCGGGATCGCATTCACGATTGATGACGTCGGCAAGGTCTTTGCCAGGACGCCGCTGATTGGAAACTTGCGGCCGGGCGGCAAGTACACTGCGAAGGATGTCTACGACATCGGCGGTGCGGCCGTCGTGATCCGCGAGTTGATCCAGAGCGGGCACATCGATGGGAGCTGCTTGTCCGTCACGGGGCGCACGCTCGCCGAAGAATATGGCGCGGCCAACGCTCCCGATGGTGAAGTCGTTTACGCGTCTCGTGCGCCGATCATGCCTGATGGTGGCGTGGCGGTTCTGAAGGGCAATCTCTGTCCAGACGGTGCGGTGATCAAGGTCGCAGGTTTAAAGAGTCAGCACTTCGAGGGCGTTGCGCGCGTCTTCGAAGATGAGGAGGCGTGTGTCAAAGCGGTCCGTGACCGCGCCTACACGGCGGGCGAGGTGCTGGTGATCCGCAATGAAGGGCCAGTCGGCGGCCCGGGCATGCGTGAGATGCTCGGCGTTACCGCGCTGATCTACGGCCAGGGTATGGGCGAGAAAGTGGCCCTGATCACCGATGGACGGTTCTCCGGCGCTACTCGCGGCATGTGCATCGGCTACGTGTCCCCCGAAGCGTTCGTCGGCGGTCCGTTGGCGCTTGTTCGCGACGGCGACAGGATCCTGATCGATGCCGCAAACCGGCGGATGGATATGCTGGTCGACGAGCAGGAACTCACGGCGCGCCGACGCGATTGGAAGCCGAGGCCGCCCCGTCACCGTGGAGGTGCGCTCGCAAAGTATGCGCGGCTGGTCGGACAGGCGCCGGGCGGAGCCGTGACACATGAGGGCCCTGCAGAATGGCCTTGGTTCGAATGATGCGCTGCTCCCGCGCGAGAATGACCGCCTGTCTGGCAAGTTTCTTGCTAAGCTCGATCAGCTGATGGAGGACATCAGCGGATCGGCTGCGTGACGTTCGCGCGTGAGTCAAGCGAGAGACGGAATGAGGGTAGTGCCTTCGAGATCGAGCGAATGGGTGAATCCGGTGACGTCACAAAGGCCGGCTTCTGCGATCATCGAGATCGACCGCGTCTCCCAGGTTTTCCAGACCTCGGCGCGCAAGGATCATTTGGCGCTATCGGACATCTCGCTGACGATCGAGGAAGGAGCCTTCGTCTCCATCCTTGGTCCGTCCGGCTGCGGCAAGTCGACACTTCTTTATATCGTCGGCGGCTTCGTCCGCCCGACCAGCGGCGTGGCGCGGATGAAGGGACAGACGATCACGGGCCCGGGTCCGGATCGCGGACCAGTGTTTCAGGAGTTCGCTCTGTTTCCCTGGAAGACCGTGTTGGGCAATGTGATGTATGGCCCGCGCCAGCAAGGTGTGCCTGCCACCGAGGCCGGAGCACAGAGCCAGGCCTTGATCGAGATGGTCGGCCTCAAAGGCTATGAGAACTTTTATCCCAAGGAGCTCTCGGGTGGCATGAAGCAGCGCGTCGCGCTGGCCCGGACATTGGCTTACCACCCTGAAGTTCTGCTGATGGACGAGCCGTTCGGCGCGCTCGACGCGCACACCCGTACACGTCTCCAGAATGATCTCCTGAACATCTGGGAGCGTGACCGCAAGACGGTGCTGTTCGTGACCCATTCGGTCGACGAGGCCGTCTTCCTGTCGGACAAAGTCGTGATGATGTCGAAATCTCCCGGCCGCATTAGGCAGGTGATCGACATCGATCTGCCTCGGCCGCGTCGCCGCAACGAGCTGTTGCTCGATCCGCGCTACCAGAAATACGTCGTCGACATCGAGCGCATGTTCGACGAGGTCGACGAGACCGGATCGCCGTCATGACATCGCTGGCTGCCGCCGCCAGACGTGCCGCCCCGGTGTTCGCTTGCATCGGGCTGCTGGCGGTGTGGCAGGTCGCGTCGCTCGTACTGAAGAATGACAGCTTTCCGACGGCGATCGAGGCGATCCGCGCAATCCCGGATATCCTTGGCGACAAGGAGTCGCTGATCAACATCCTGGCCTCGCTTCGCCGCATGGCGATCGGGTTCGGCGTAGCCGTGCTCGTTTCGATCCCGCTGGGTCTGTTGATGGGGCGTAGCCGCGCCGTCGCGGCCTTCTTCAACCCGCTTCTAATGGTGATCTATCCCGTGCCGAAAGCGGCGCTGATGCCGATCATCATGCTTTGGCTGGGCGTCGGCGACATCACGAAGACGCTGGTGATCTTCCTCGGCGTCAGCCTCCCCGTGATCTATCACAGCTTTGAGGGAGCCCAAGCCGTCGAAGAGAAGATGCTGTGGTCGGGCGCCGCGATGGGACTTTCGCCGCTGCAACGGCTGGTGCGGATCGTGCTGCCGGCGGCGCTGCCGGAGATCCTGACCGGATGTCGCACCGGTCTCGTGCTGGCGCTGATCACGATGATCACCAGCGAGATGATCGCCCGCCAGTCCGGCGCCGGCAACATTCTGTTCAATGCGCTGGACATGGGCCAATACGACACCGTCTTCGCGATGATCATCATCGTGGGGGCGATGGGAATTTGCCTCGATGCGATTTTCGAGCGGGTCCGCGCACGGCTGGTGCGCTGGTCCGAGCCTCAGTTCGACATGCCGCTGAGCTTCTCATGACATCGCGTCTTCCCTCAGCAAACGTCGTTCTCGGGCTCGCGCCAATTGTGCTGGTCATCGCGGTTTGGCAAGGCCTCGTATCGTTCGGCTTTGCGCCTGCGGTCTTGCTGCCGCCGCCGGGATACGTCTTCAGCAGGTTGCTCCAGCAACTCGTGACGTGGACGTTTCAGCAGGAGATCGCGGCGACCCTGATCCGGCTGTTTGCCGGCTTTGCGATTGCGGTCGTGCTCGGTGTAAGTATCGGCATCGCCGCGGCCGCCAATCCAGCGATCAATGCCGTGGTTCGGCCAATCGTGCGCGTATTGGCGCCGTTGCCTAAAGTCGCACTCTATCCGGCGCTGCTGCTTCTGCTCGGCTTCGGTCACGGATCGAAGATTACGCTGGTGGCTGCGGATGCGCTTTTTCCCATTCTGCTGTCCACTTATTACGGCGCATCAGCCGTCGAGCAGAAGCTGATCTGGTCGGCGATGGCAGCGGGAACCCCGCGCTATGAAATCTTGTTCAAGGTGGTCTTGCCGGCAGCGATGCCCTCGATCCTGACCGGCTGCCGGATCGGCCTTGTCATTTCCTGCATCGTGGTGTTTCTGGCCGAGATGATCACGTCGACGGACGGGTTGGGGCACGTGCTGGTGACGGCGGCCCGAACTTTTCAGGCCGTCGACATGTTCGTACCGCTGATCACGATTTCGCTGCTGGGGTTGATCCTGAACGGCTTGCTGGGTGCCCTGCGATCGTATCTCTTGCGGGGCTTCCCCGAAACGTGATCTGACTGAACAAAGAAACCAGAAGACTGGGAGTGAACCATGCTGGCGGATCGCATCGAGGCAAAATGGATCGACGCGTTTTGCGAGATCTTTGAGCGCTGCGCCGTCAAGGCCGGCGACACCGCGGCAATCCTCTCGGAAACCCAATCGCGCGCGCTGAACGTTCATTTGGCGGAGCTCGCCCTGCTGCGGATGGGCGCGCGGCCGTTTCATGTGGTGATGCCGACGCCACGTAACCGGAATATCGTGCCGGTTCGCTCGACCGGGGCAAGCGAGGCAATCCAGCGGCTTGGTCCGGTCATCACCGCACTCCAGCAGGCCGGCTTTGTGGTGGATTGCACCATCGAGGGCCTGATGCATGCGGTGGAAACGCCGGAGATCCTCAAGGCCGGTGCGCGGATACTGGTGATCTCCAACGAACACCCGGAAGCGCTGGAGCGGATGGTGCCGGATCCCGCACTCGAGAAGCGCGTTCGCGCGGCGGCGAAGTTGTTGCGTGGGACGAAGCGGATGCGCGTGACATCGAACGCCGGCACGGCGCTCGACGTTGACATGGTCGGTGCGTCCACGGTCGGCGTGTGGGGCTGGACCGACAAGCCCGGCACGCTGGCGCACTGGCCGGGTGGCATTGTGGTTAGCTTTCCCAAGAGCGGAACGATCAACGGGACGTTGGTGATGGCCCCCGGTGACATCAATCTGACCTTCAAGCGCTACCTGGCGTCCCCGGTGAAAATGACGCTGAAGGACGATTATGTCGTCGAGCTGGAGGGCGAGGGCACAGATGCCGCGATGATGCGCGCCTATCTCGCAGCGTGGGGTGATCGCGAGGCCTATGCGGTCTCGCATGTCGGTTTCGGCATGAATCCGGGGGCCCGCTACGAGGCCCTCTCGATGTATGACCAGCGCGACACCAACGGCACTGAAATTCGCGCCGTCTCCGGCAATTTCCTGTTCTCGACCGGCGCGAACGAATTTGCCGGCCGCTACACGGCGGGCCACTTTGATTTGCCGATGATGGGAACGACGATCGAACTCGACGGCGTCGCGGTCGTTCGCGAAGGCGTGCTGCAGGACGTCTTCGGCTAGCTGCGGTCGAGGACCGGTGGGCGCGCCAGGCCGAAATGCCGGAGCAGGTCGACCATGGCCTGAAGCCGCTTAACGCGATAGGCGTCGACGTCCATGCCTGAATAATCGAGGAAGCCGGCACCCGTTCGCAAGCCGATGCGGCCTTCTTGCATATTGCGGGAAATGACGTCCGGCGCGCGATAGCGATCGCTGCCGAGCGCGCCTTCGAGATACCGGCTGGCGTAGTACAAGATGTCGCCGCCGCCCCAGTCGATGAACTCGAGCAGTCCGAGCACGGCATAGCGGAAGCCAAAGCCGTAACGGATCGCTTTGTCGATCTCCTCGGCGCTGGCGACGCCCTCCTCGACCATGCGTGCGGCCTCGTTCATCGCCAACGCCTGGATGCGCGGGACGATGAAGCCGGGCGTCGCCGCGCAGACCACGGGGACCTTTCCGATGGCTTCGAGCAGCGCCTTGACCTCATCGATGATGGCGGGGTCAGTGGCTTTGCCGGGCGAAACCTCGACCAGCGGGATTAGATAGGCCGGATTGAGCCAGTGCACATTGAGGAAGCGGCGAGGGTTCACGATCGCACCGGAGAGATCGTCGACGAGGATGGTCGACGTGGTCGAAGCGATGATCGTATCCGGGCCGACTTGTTTTGAAGCCGCCCCCAGCACCTCGCGCTTGAGCTCGACGACCTCGGGAACGCCCTCGAAGACCATCCCGGCTTCGGCCAGCGCTGCGCTGCTTCGGCTGGCCGGCACCACCGAAACCCGTGCGATGAGCGGAGCAACGTCCGCCTCCGTCAGCAGACCGAGCTTCGACAGGCTGGCAATGGTCTTGCTGACCTCGCCCAGCGAGTCCGCCTCCAGCCTGGCGAAGTCCTCCGCGGAACGGGCCTTGATGTCGATCATCGTGACCGCATGACCCGCATAGGCGAACGCGACGGCGATGCCGCGTCCCATGCGGCCGGCTCCCAGACAGGCGATATTGGCGCGACTGGTCATCGGTTAAAACCCCGTACGGAGAATCGTCTGTAGTTCGGCCTTGCCGAGATTGCCTAGTCCGAGCGTCTCGAGCGTTCGGCCGCCTTGCGCAAAATCCTCACCGCACACAGCGCCGCCGATGGAGAGGAATGCTCTGGCCAGCGGCGTGGATACACCCGCGATGCCGGCAACGGAGACCAGCAGCGACAGCCCAAGCCGCAGATCCTCACGCATATAGCGGTGCTCGGTCAGCACGATCCGCTCACGCCAGTCGCCGGAATCGGTCAGCCGGTCGTGCGAGCCACGGCCGTACATCCAGATCTCGCCCTCTTTGGCGTAGTGGTGGGCCAGCGGAAAATGCGGTGCGCCATAGCCAAGCGCTTCGCGCACCGCGATTCGTTCTGCGTCGAGCGCGTCGGTCACCCGGCGGATCGCGGCCTGCGTTCCTTCCTTGTGGATGTCCCATCGTTCGAAATGCTCGATCGGGCCCGCGTTCATCACGATCAACGGCGGGTGAATAATGGGCCCAGCATTCATCAGCGCGCCGGAGAGTGCATCGCCGCAGGGCTCGATCGCATCAGGGAAAGCGCGTCCGATCACTTCGATTGCATGCGCGGCCCGATCGAGCGGAAACACGCCAACCGGCAACCGCTTGGCGCGGATGGTAATCGCGACCTCGAACGGCCCGTGCTTGCGGGTCAGCCAAGGCAGCGTGCCGGTCTCGGCAAAGCTCGCCTTGGCGTGGTTTCCGGCATCCCGCGCGGCTTGGGCGAAGATCATCGAGCCGAATGTGGCGGGCGGCAGGAACACGACCTGGCCGTCCTGCAAATGCGGAGCGAGCAAACGAGCAATGTCCGGCTGCGCGAAGGCAGGGGCGGGGCACAGAATCAGCTCGGTGCCATCAATTGCTTCGGCGATGTCGGTCGTCACCAGCGCGAGCTTCACATCGTGCCGGCCATTATGATCCTTCACCAGGATGCGCGAGCCGGCCGCGCGATGCGCCGTCACCTGATCAGCGTCGCGGCGCCAGAGCTGGACCTCATGCCCGGACAGCGCAAAATCGCCCGCGGCCGCGAAAGAGCCGTTTCCCCCACCCAGAACTGCAATCTTCAAGATGCTTCTCCTTGCGCGCGCGATTGCGCATCAAGCTGCTTCAGCAGGAAATGCTGGACCTTGCCCAGCGCCGTGCGCGGCAGGTCGTTGACGAAGACGATGTCGCGCGGAACCTTGTAACGGGCGAGCTGCGTCTGAAGATGCGCTCTCAGCTCCTCCGCTTCGAGCCGGCAGCCGGACCGCCCGATGACATAGGCGATCGGCACCTCGTCCCAGCGCGGGTCCGGCCGGCCGATCACGGCGCATTCGCTGACATCGGGATGTTCGAGCAGGACGCGCTCGATCTCGGCCGGATAGACGTTCTCGCCGCCGGAAATAATCACATTCTTCTTGCGGTCGCGGACCCAGAAATAGCCGTCGGCGTCGCACAGGCCGATATCGCCGGTGCGATACCAACCGTCGTGCAGCGCATCGCGCGTGGCATCCGCATTGCCCCAATATTCGAAGAACACGTTGGGCCCTCGCACGGCGATTTCGCCCGGCGTACCCGCAGGGACCTCATTGCCGGCCTGATCGATCACCTTCGCTTCGCAGCACAGGCCGGCAAGTCCGGTCGATCCCGCGCGCGAAAGATCGCCGCCAAGCCGGGTGTAGATTGCGATGGGGCAGGTTTCCGTCGAACCATAGACCTGAAGCACCGGAACATCGCGCGCCACGAAGCGATCGATCAGGTGCGGTGGCACGATGGTCGAGCCGGTCGAGACGGCTTTGAGCGACGAGAGATCGGTCGTTGTCCAGGCGGGATGCTCGCTCACGGCCTGGAGGATTGCAGGCACCATCACCGTCAGGGTCGGTCTTTCCCGTTCAATGGCCGCGAGCGCAGTATCTGGCGTGAAGCGGGCGTGGATCGTGACCGTCGCACCAAGCTGCAGCGCCGGCGTGGTTTGGATGTTGAGGCCACCGACATGGAAGAACGGCAGTACCGTCAGCACGTGATCATCTGACGTCATGTTCTGCATGTGCTGGCTCATGACGCCGTTCCAGAACAAGGCTTCTTGCCGCAGAACAGCGCCCTTCGGCCGTCCCGTCGTTCCAGACGTGTAGACGACGAGCAGCGGGCAGGAGAGATCAGTGTGCGGATTGCGGCCGCTGCCTTCGCTGCGAGCCAGCAGGTCTTCGAATGTTACGCCCCGCGACGGCGCGAAATCGAGGCCGATGACGGCCGTCCCCGGCGCAAGCTCCGGGAGAACTCCGGCAAATGCCTGCTCGAGTACCAGGACCTTTGCGCCCGCATCGGTGAGAATGAAGCGCTGCTCGGCAACCGCCAGCCGCCAGTTCAGCGGCACCAGCATCGCACCAAGTCGCGCGCATGCGTAGAGCAGAACCAGATAGTCCGGCCGGTTCAGGCTCAGGATTGCGACGCGGTCGCCTCGGCCGACGCCGAGCTCCTGCTTCAACGCCGTGGCGGTCCGTTCGATGCGCGCGGCGAGTGCGGCGTAGCTCAGCCGCTCACCCTCGAAGGCGATCGCCGTCTTGTCTGGCGCGAACGCCGCGTTGCGATCGATCAGACTACAGAGGTCCACGGTCAGTCGTCCGTTTCACCGGCCTCGTACAGCGCCTCGCGCCCGATCCGGTCGAGGCAGAGCTCGGCGGTCCAGGGCAGCATGAGCGAGCCGCAGCGGCTGTCGCGATAGATGCGCTCCAGCGGCAGTGAACGGAGCATGGCCTGACCGCCGCAGGTGCGGATCGCGAGCGCGGCGAGCTCATTGGCGCCCTCCATCACCGAATATTGCGCGGCATAGGCGCGCAGCACCTGCTCCTTGCTTGGATTGGCGCGGGCCTCGGTGACGGCCTGGAACCAGATCGCCTTGATCTGCTCGAGCTTGATCTGCATCTGCGCGACCGCGATTTGCTTGGTCGGGTACATCCGGCGCTTGACCGGCGGCATGCCCGGTACCTCGCCGCGAAGATAGCGCACGGTGAAATCATAGGCGGCTTGCGCCAGGCCCATATAGGTCGGCGACAGCGTCAGGAACATGTGAGGCCAGCGCATCGCCGCCTGGAAATAGACGCCGCGCGGCATCAGCGCGGAATCCTCAGGGACGAACACATCCTTGAACAGCAGCGTGCGAGAGACTGTGCCGCGCATGCCGAGTGGATCCCAGTCGCCGACCACCGAGACACCGTCCGATTTCGCGGAGATCGCGAGGTAAAGGGTGTTGCGGCGCGAGGCTTTTTCGCCCTCCTCGATCTCGGTGCAGAGCACGCCGTAATAGTCGGCATGACCGGACAGCGATGCAAAGATCTTCCTGCCGTTGACGATCCAACCGCCCTTTACGGGCTTTGCTTCCGTGCCGAACGCGACGCCGCCGGCCGCGGCCGCTCCGCCCTCGGAAAAGGGCTGCGAGTAGATCGCGCCATCCTCGACGATACGCTTGTAATGCACCGCGCGCCGCCGCTCGTGCTCGGCGCGGGTCTCCGCGTCCATGTCGAGATCGTCGGCGAGCGGACCGGACCACAGGGTCGAGCAGACGTGCATGTTCCAGGTGAGGGCGGTCGCGCCGCAATAGCGGCCGATTTCCGCTGCCGCTAGTGCGTAAGTTTGATAGTGCGCGCCGAGCCCGCCATGCTTCTTGGGAACCGCGATGCCGAGCAGGCCGACGCGATGCAGGTCGCGATAATTCTCTGTCGGGAAGATCGCCTCGCGATCGTAAGTCGCCGCGCGACCAGCGAACACGCTCTGGCCGATCTCGCGGGCGCGCGCGATGATGCCGGCCTGCTCGTCGTTCAGGCGGAATGCGACGGGATCGAAGATCGGAGCATCCAGCGCGACCTTGTCGGTTGCGCCGATGTTCTTTCTGACTTGCATGGTCATTGCGCAGCCACCCTACGTTTTGGTCGCGACGGAATTCAGGAACCGGCCGAGGGCTTCGTCGAACGCGTCAGGGCGTTCAAGGTTGGCGAGATGGCCGACCCCGGCCAGCTCGACATATTCGGCAGTGGGAATGAATGTTGCCGTCTTTGCCATCATGGGGGCAGGCGCATTGTTGTCCTTGGAGCCGGACAGCAACAGCGTCGGGACGGAAATGTCCTTGAGTGTGCTGCGCTGATCGAAGCCCATCAAAGCCAGCATCATGGCGCGATAGCTCGCCTCGGGCACGCTTGCCATGCACTCGCGCGCAAGCTCCATTCCCTTCGGATCAGGATCGTCGCCGACAAGCTCCTTCACCAGGGAAGGAGCCAGCGACTTCATGGTCTCGCCGCGATCGAGCGGCCCAAGCCGCGCCGCGATGAACGATTTCTGCCAATCGCCATCGGCCTTGCCGAAGGCCGGGCTGGTCTGCGCGAGGACGACCGCGCGCGCCAGTTTCGGGGATTGCGCCAGCCATTTCTGGACGATCATGCCACCGATCGAATGGCCGACCAGAATTGGCTTGGTTGCACCAAGCTGCTCAATGAATTGCTGGAGCGCATCGGCAAGGGCCGCGATGCTGACGCTGGCGAGCGGCGCCGATCCGCCGTAGCCCGGCATGTCCCATGCAATCGCGCGGAACTGAGTGCTGAATCTCGCAAGCTGCTGCCGCCAGGCCCGTGCCGCGCCGCCAATGCCATGCAGGAAGATCAGGGGTGTCGCGTCCGGATCGCCCGCGGCTTCATAGGCGAAGCGGCCGTCTTTTGTTATCATTGGCGCAGGCTGCGACACGCGACATCCTTTTGCTCGGCCGGTCGATGCTAACAGGCCTGTAGGGGATGGGAAGCGATAATTTTATACTTAAAGCAATTTTCGGGCCGGTCTCTCGCGCTAAGGCGTTCGCGGCGCTACGGCAGCTTCGTTGCAAAAACTTGAAGGTTAAAATATATCGAGGAACGATCAGCAGAGCCAAGGAGCCAGCGCATGTCCGGATTGCCGCACTCGCCGCACGCGCTCGTGACCGGTGGCGGTCGCGGCATCGGCCGCGCCATCGCAGCCTCTCTTGTCGGGGCAGGCGCAACCGTGACGGTGCTCGGCCGGAACGCCGCTGTTCTAGAAGAGGCGGTCAGCGCAGGTGCCGCGCATTTTGCTGCGATCGCCGACGTCTCGAACGAATTATCACTGAAAGCCGCTATCGCTGAAGCGAGCGCGCGAAAGCCGATCGACATCCTGATCGCCAACGCGGGCAGCGCCGAATCCGCGCCGTTCGCGAAATCGGACGCTGCCCTGTTTGTGCGCATGATGGACGTCAATTTCATGGGCGTTGTCCATGCCATCCAGGGCGTTCTGCCGGGCATGAAGGATCGTCCCTATGGCCGCATCGTCGCGATTGCCTCGACGGCGGGGCTCAAGGGCTACGCCTATGTCAGCGCGTATACGGCGGCGAAGCACGCCGTCGTCGGTCTCGTGCGCTCTCTTGCCCTCGAGACGGCCGGAAGCAATGTGACTGTGAATGCGGTGTGTCCGGGCTTCACCGACACCGATCTGGTCGCCGGCAGCATTGAAAACATCATGAAGAAGACCGGCAGGAGCCGCGAGCAGGCGATCGCCGAGCTCGCGAAGCACAATCCGCAGGGACGGCTGATCACGCCTCAAGAGGTGGCTGACGCAGTGCTTTGGTTGTGCGGCGAAGGCGCTGGTGCGATCACCGGGCAGGCGATTGCAGTCGCAGGCGGCGAAATCTAGTAGCGCGGAACAAACATAGTTAGGAGATCGCATGAGCAGACCAGCTAATCCTGTGACCGTGCCGCTCGCGGATTATTCGCCGCAGCACTTCCTGCTGGCGGTGGTCGACGGCGTTGCCACGGTGACGCTCAACCGTCCCGAGCGGAAGAATCCACTGACCTTCGAGAGCTATCGGGAACTGACGGATTTCTTCCGCGCCTGCGCTTTCGATGATGCGGTCAAGGCCATCATCGTCACCGGCGCCGGCGGTAACTTCTCGTCCGGCGGCGATGTGTTCGAGATCATCGGCCCGCTCGTGAAGATGGACACCAAGGGGCTGACCGCTTTCACGCGGATGACCGGCGACCTCGTCAAAGCGATGCGGGCCTGCCCTCAACCCATTGTGGCCGCGGTCGAAGGCATCTGCGCCGGCGCCGGCGCGATCATCGCGATGGCATCGGATATGCGGCTTGCGGCGAGCGGCGCGAAGGTCGCGTTCCTCTTCAACAAGGTCGGACTTGGCGGCTGCGACATGGGCGCCTGTGCGATCCTGCCGCGGATCATCGGACAGTCCCGCGCCTCCGAGCTGCTCTACACCGGCCGGTTCATGACGGCGGAGGAGGGCGAGCGCTGGGGCTTCTTCAGCCGCATCGTCACGCCCGAGCAGGTGCTGCCCCAGGCGCAGTTGCTGGCCAAGCAGGTTGCGGAAGGCCCGACCTTCGGCAACACCATGACCAAGCGGATGCTGGCGATGGAATGGGCGATGTCGATTGAAGAGGCGATCGAAGCGGAAGCCGTTGCCCAGGCCTTGTGCATGACCACAGCGGATTTCGAGCGCGCCTTTGAAGCGTTCGCCAACAAGGTCAAACCGGTCTTCAGGGGCGACTGAGCTCCGGACTTGCTGCGGGAAGCCAGCAATGGGGATTTGCGCCGCAGTACTTGCACGGAACAGATCAGATTTTCTGCAACGACGTGCGCGGCCGGCGGGATCTCGAGAAGCTGAGAATTAAGGCTAAGCCCAAGACCCGGGCCGAGCTCAAGGCGGAGGCGACAAAGCCGCTTGCGGCGGAGTGACCGCCCGTGCGACTTTAACCCCATTGCCTGGCGTATTTTCGAGTGGAGTAAGGGCGATGAAGGCGATTGTCGTCGGTGGCGGTATCGGTGGTCTCACCACGGCATTGATGCTGCGCTCGCGCGGCATCGGATGCGAGATTTTCGAGCAGGCCGACACCATCCGCGAACTCGGCGTCGGCATCAACACGCTGCCGCATGCGATGCGGGAGCTTGCCGGCCTCGGTCTCCTCCAGCAGCTCGACGACGTCGCGATCCGCACCGACCAGCTCTATTACCTCAATCGCCACGGCCAGGAGGTCTGGCGTGAAGCCCGCGGCATCGACGCCGGCCATGACGTGCCGCAATTCTCGATTCACCGCGGCCGCCTTCAGGGCGTCATCCATCGCGCCGTCGAGGAGCGGCTCGGGCCGGAGGCAATTCACACCGGCTGCCGCCTCGGCGCCTTCACGCAGGACGAGGGCGGCGTCACCGCTTATTTCTTCGACCGCTCGGGCGCGCACATCCATACTGCGCGCGGCGATATCCTGATCGGCGCTGACGGCATCCATTCACGCGTTCGCGACACGCTGTTCCCGAACGAGGGACCGCCGTGCTGGAACGGCCTGATGCTATGGCGCGGTGCGCGCGATTGGCCGCTGTTCCTCACCGGCAAGTCGATGATCGTGGCCGGCGGCCTCAACGCCAAGGTGGTGATCTATCCGATCGCAGAGGGATCGAGCCCGGCGAGCCGTCTCACCAACTGGGCGGTGCTGGTGAAGGTCGGCGAAGGTAATGCCCCGCCGCCCCGGAAGGAAGACTGGTCGCGGCCCGGCCGGCGCGAGGAGTTGATGCCGCATGTCGCGCGCTTCTCGGTGCCTTATATCGACGTCAAGAGCCTGATCTCGGCAACGCCGGAATTCTACGAATATCCGACCTGCGACCGCGATCCCTTGCCTTATTGGTCGTCCGGGCGCGTTACGCTGCTCGGTGACGCCGCGCATCCGATGTATCCGGTCGGCTCCAACGGCGCATCTCAGGCGATCCTCGACGCGCGCTGCCTTGCCGATGCGCTGGTGCGCGCCGAGCATCCGCGCCAGGCTTTGCTTGAATATGAGAAGAAGCGTCTGCCGATGACCGCTGACATCGTCCGATCCAACCGGCGCGGCGGTCCCGAGGGCGTCATCGACGCAGTCGAGCAGCTTGCGCCCGATGGCTTCGACAACGTCGACAACGTGCTGAGCTATTCCCAGCGCGAGGCGATCGTCCGCGGCTACGCCACCAAGGCCGGCTTCGCCGCAGTGCCGGGTCTGGCGGCGGTGCGCGCTTAGGACTCGCTGCTAGCCGCCGGGCGGCGGCGGCAGGAAGTGGATGTTGAACTCGGCGGCCATCGCCACCACGTCCTCGGGCTTCTGTTCCTTCATATTGTGAAGGCCCCAGAACAGGTCGAACAGCTTGCGGGTCGGCGACACCCAGAACAGCACCTTTGCGGTCTGCTCCGACTTGTTGAAGATGCCGTGCGGCACACCCATGCCGAGGCGGATCAGATCGCCCGCGGTCGCCTGCGACTCCGAATTGCCGAGCATGAAGTCGAGCTTGCCCTCGAGCATGTAGAGATACTCATCCTGGTCGGGATGGATGTGCGGCGGCACGAATGTGCCCGGCGGCAATGTCGCGTGCCAGGAGAAGCTGTGCTCGGTATTGCTCTTCGGCACGTAGGTCTGGCCGAGGATGTTCCAGGAAATGCCCTGGATCCCTTCATTGGCCCGTGTGATGCCGGTGATTTCGCTTTTCATTGCAGTCCTCCCGTAATGCGGTGCGGCTTAGTTTGCCGCCTTGCAGTCCTTGGCATAGCGGTCGCCATAGTTCTCAAAGACTTTCTGAACGATCTCGGTCTGGAACTTGCCGTCCGCACGCTTGGCGACCTTGGTCAGATAGAAATCCTGGATCGGATAGCCGTTGGTGTTGAACTTGAAGGCGCCGCGCAGAGAGGTGAAGTCGGCCTTCTTCAGCGCAGCCCCAACCGCATCCTTGTTCGAGAGATCGCCTTTCACGGCCTTGACCGCGCTGTCGATCAGCATCGCGGCGTCATAGGCCTGGAAAGCGTAGGTGCCGGGCACGACGTTGTAGGCGGCTTCATAGGCCGCGACGAACTTCTTGTTCTGGGGGTTGTCGAGATTGGGCGCCCAGTTCGCGCCGCCAAACATGCCGACGGCCGCATCCTGCTGCGCCGGCAAGGTCGATTCATCCACCGTGAAAGCCGAGAGCACCGGAATAGTGTCGGCGAGGCCGGCCTGCCGGTATTGCTTGACGAGATTGACGCCGAGGCCGCCCGGCATGAACGTGAACAGCGCATCGGGCTTCTGCGACGAGATCTTGGAAAGTTCCGGCTGGAAGTCCAGCGTGTTCAGCGGCATGTAGGATTCTTCGACGATCTCGCCCTTGTAGTCGAGCTTGAAGCCCGCCACTGAATCCTTGCCGGCCTGATAGTTCGGCACCATCAGATACATGCGCTTGTAGCCGCGATCCTGCGCGACCTTGCCGAGGATCTCGTGGACCTGGTCGTTCTGATACGACGTCACATAGAAGAACGGGTTGCAGTCCTTGCCGGCGAAAGTCGATGGGCCGGCGTTGGGGCTGATCAGGAACGTCTTGGACTCCGTAATGGGGCGGTGGATCGCCTGGAGGATGTTGGAGAAGATCGGGCCCACCACGAAGTCGACCTTGTCGCGCTCCAGAAGGCCCTTGACCTTCGTGACCGCTGCGTCGGGCTTCAACTCGTCATCGGCGACGATCACCTCGACATCTCGGCCCCCCATCTTGCCGCCGAGATCCTTCACGGCGAGCGCAAAGCCGTCGCGGACCTGCTGGCCAAGCGCGGCGGCGGGGCCCGACAGGGTCACGACCACGCCCAGCTTGATCTTCTCCTGGGCGAAGGAAGGGCTCACTGCGGTGCCGAGCAGCAGGGCGGCAGCGGCCAAGGTCAGTTGCGTCTTCATGATGTGTCCCCCGTGACGATCGGGCCTGCGCAGCAAGCCGGGTACTCCAATTCAAGCTTATGCCGATGATGGCGGCCGCGGCAAGCAAGCTCAAGGCGGGGCCATCCTGCGGGCAGTGGCGCATGCAAGCGGCGCGCCAGTTATTTGAAGCCTAAAGAAATTTGAGTGCGGTCGTTTGTTGCAGCTTTAGGCTTGCGGCCGGGGCCGATTTATTTGAAGCTCAAAACGTTGGGGAATCCGTGCTGGCGCCAAGGCCGGCCATGAGTGACTGCATCGAGATGCTCGATTCCGAGACCAAGGCCGTCGAGACGCCGGAGGACCACGCCGAAGAGCTTCGGCTGTGGCTGCGTCTGCTCACCTGCACGACCCTGATCGAAGGCGAAGTCCGTGGCCGCCTGCGACAGCGCTTCGACGTCACGCTGCCCCGGTTCGACCTGATGGCGCAGCTCGACAAGGCGCCCGATGGCATGACGCTGTCCGACGTCTCCAAGCGCATGATGGTGTCCAACGGCAACGTCACCGGCCTCGTCGAACGGCTGGTGGAATCGGGCCATCTCGACCGGCGCACCTCGGAGACGGACCGCCGCGTCCAGGTGATCCGCCTCACAAAGCTGGGTCGCGCCGAGTTTCGCAGGATGGCTGCGGAGCACGAGACCTGGATCGCCGATCTCTTCGCCGACCTGACCCCGAAGGACGTCCGCGAATTGATGCGGCTCCTGGCCAAGACAAAGGCGTCGGCGCAGAAATCGGCCGCTCGCCGCCGGCCGTAGTCCGCCGGCGGGGCACCCCGCCAGTCCCACCACCTTGCCGCAGGAAAATGCATGGGATGCCCAAAATCCGCTATTGCGCCGAATTGTTTTAAGCCTAAAATGTTTCCCATATGATGCTGCCGGGTGCTTTCCATGCTGAAAGGAACGTGCGATGGCCAACGCCGCTAAGGCTCAAGAGTCGGGCTCGTATGACGGCAACGCCGCGACAGCCCACGTCGATACATTCGTACGGCAGCATCTGCCGCCGCGAGAGTTCTGGCCCGAATTCATCTTCACGCGGCCGGAGCTGCACTACCCGCCGCGATTGAACTGCGTCAGCTATTTTCTCGACCGCTGGGTCGAGCAGGGCCACGGCGACGCGCCGTGCGTGATCAGTCCGGCCGTCAGCTACACCTATCGCGAGCTGCAAGCGCTCGTGAACCGCATCGCCAACGTGCTGGTTCGCAAGCTTGGTCTCGTAACCGGCGGACGCGTGCTGCTGCGCTCCGCCAACAATCCGATGATGGTTGCGACCTATCTCGCGGTGATCAAGGCTGGCGGCATCGTCGTGGCGACCATGCCTCTGCTGCGCGCCAAGGAACTATCTTATCCGATCCAGAAGGCGGAGATTACGCTCGCGCTCTGCGATGGAAAACTCTCGGAGGAGATGGAGAAGGCGAAAGCGGCGGCGCCCGGTCTCAAGCACGTGGTCTATTGGGGCAACGGCGCGTCGGACTCGCTCGAGGCGCTGATTGCTGATGCGAGCCCGGAGTTCAAGGCGGTCGATAGCGCCGCCGATGACATCTGCCTGATTGCCTTCACGTCGGGCACGACGGGCGATCCCAAGGGCACCATGCATTTCCATCGGGATATGCTGGCCGTCTGCGACGGTTATGCGCACAACATCTTGAGGGCGGAGCAGAAGGATCGCTTCGTCGGTTCAGCGCCGCTCGCCTTTACCTTCGGCTTCGGCGGCGTGCTGTTTCCGATGCATATCGGCGCTTCCTTCGTCGTGCTGGAGAAGACGACGCCGGACGACATGCTGACGGCGATCGAGCAATACAAGACCTCGGTCTGCTTCACCGCGCCGACCGCCTATCGCGCCATGATCGGCAAGCTCGCGGGTCGCGACATTTCTTCGCTGCGAAAGTGCGTCTCTGCGGGCGAGACCCTCCCCAAGCCGACATTCGATGCCTGGCTCAAGGCCACCGGCATCAAGCTGATGGACGGCATCGGTTCGACCGAGCTGCTGCACATCTTCATCAGCGCGACCGTGGACGAGATCCGTCCCGGCGCAACCGGCAAACCCGTGCCGGGTTACGAAGCAAAAATCGTCGATGACGACGGCAATGACCTGCCGCCGGGCACGATGGGGCGGCTCGCGGTGCGCGGCCCGACCGGCTGCCGCTATCTCGCCGACGAGCGGCAGCGCAAATACGTCCAGAACGGCTGGAACATCACCGGCGATACCTATCTGATGGATAGCGACGGCTACTTCTGGTACCAGTCGCGCTCCGACGACATGATCGTGTCAGCCGGGTACAACATCGCGGGCACGGATGTGGAGGCGGCGCTGCTGACGCATCCATCCGTAGCCGAGTGCGGCGTCGTCGGTGCGCCGGACGAGGCGCGTGGCATGATCGTGAAGGCTTATGTCATCGCCGCCCCCGGTGTGACGCCGGACGCTCAGCTCGCAGCGGAGTTGCAGGAGCATGTCAAACGTGAGATTGCGCCTTACAAATATCCGCGCGCGATCGAGTTCGTGGCGCAACTGCCGAAGACCGAGACCGGCAAGTTGAAGCGATTTGCCCTGCGGCAGTTGGCGCAGGCTGCAGCGACGTCCTCTGGCGTTGCGGCGGAATAAGAGAAGGATGAAGAATTGTCCGTGACGACGCCGAAAGGCCCGCACCTCGCGGTGCTGCCGACAGCAGCCGAGGGCGAAACCGGCTCCAGGGCGCAGGTGCTCCAACCGTCCGGCTGGCCGCTACCGAAAGGCTATGCCAACGGCATGGCCGCCGAGGGACGCATCGTCGTCACCGGCGGCGTGATCGGCTGGGACGTCGAGGAGCGTCTCGCGGAGGGCTTTGTCGCGCAGGTGCGCCAAGCCCTGAGCAACATCGCCGAGATACTGGCGGAGGCGGGTGCGCGGCCCGAGCACCTCGTGCGCCTGACCTGGTACGTCGTCGACATGGACGAATACCTGGCGAACCTGAGGGAGCTCGGCAAGAGCTACCGTGCCACCTTCGGTGCGCACTATCCTGCGATGGCGCTGGTGCAGGTCGTCCGCCTCGTCGAGAGGGCGGCGCGCGTCGAGATCGAAGCCACCGCTGTCATTCCCCGCTAAGTCGCCTTCGGTTCGCGCCTAACTGGCCCTGGCGAGATCGTCGTCCTCGGGCGAATTCATATAGACGCCCGATACAGTGTCGACCCAGCACAGATGGTCGTGCACCTTCTTGACGCCCTCGACGTTCTCCGCCGCGACGACGGCGGCCTGACGCGCGCGTTCCTCGGTGATGACGCCGCTGAGATGAACGATGCCGTCCCGGACGATGACGTTCAGTCCGAACGGGCACCAGTCGTTTTTCTCCATGGTGTCGATGATACGGCCGCGAATGTGATCGTCGTCGGCCGTCGGATCCGGTACCTCGCGGGCGAGCCCCGCCACCGCCTGCAATAAATTCGCGCGCGAGACGATGCCGACGACTTTGTCGCCGCGCACCACCGGCAGCCGCTTTACGTTGTTCCGTTCCATGAGATCAACGATTTCCGCGAGCGCCGTATCCTCGGTGATGGTCACGACCGAGGCGGTCATCACCTCCGAGACCTTGCGGCCATGTTCGTGGACGAAATCGCTGGCGGATGCGCCGGGGCCGAGGATGAACCGCAGCCAGCGGCCTCGCTTGCGACCGGTGCCGATTTCGCTGCGGCGGACGAAATCCCCCTCGGAGACCACGCCGACCAGCTTGCCGGCATCGTCGACCACGGTGAGGCCGCTGACGTGCCGCTTCAGCATGATGTTTGCCGCCTCGACGATGCTGGTGTGGGGGGCAACCGAGATGACCGAGCGGGTCATGATCTGGTGGGCGCGCATGGGAAAGCTCCGCAAGTTCACACGAATATCGATGTGTGGAGCTTAGGGCACCGGCAGGAAGCTGATTTGACCCAAGTCAAGCTGGTCCGCACCTAATCCTCGGGCTCTGCATTCGGGGCGAGGTCGGAGGAGCGGAACGGCTTGGCCTTGTCCAGTTTCCGGTAAGCGTTCGAGGCGGTCCGCAACAGCTTCTTTTGGCGCTTCCGGTTGAGGAAGCGAATGCCCGCCTCGGGGACGGCCTCGTTCAGCGACGCTGCCAGGGTTTGGCCTCGTGCATCGTCGTTCAATTGCCCGAGGGACTTCTGCGCCTTGCGCAATTGCTTGAGGATCGACTTCTGTTTGGTCAGCGATTCGTCTGCAAACAAATCCTCTAGCGATTCGATCGAATAGGTCAGCCGTTTGTTGAGGAGCCGCAGCTTGTGCCGTTTTTCGACGTCGAGCTTGCGGAGTTTCCGCGCCTTCCTGAGCAGCGTCGTTTCCCATTCCGTAAGCTGCGCCGTCGCGTGGTCGGCAAGCGGGCAACGGCGCAATCGGATGGCCTCCTTGCTGCGCCGGGTCGACCAAGGACCGCTCTCGATCCAGGCCGAGGTCTGCTCGACAAGACGGCGATACCGCGCCGATTGCAGCGCGCGCGCCAGCAGGCGGTGGCTCTCGGCGCGCTTCTCGTCCCAATGCTGGAGCTCGGCGATCACATCAAGCTCGCCCCCGCTCTCGGCGATAACCCGCTCGATCGCCACGTCGAGGTCGCGCACCATGCCGAGCTGGCTGTTCAGCCATTTCAGTTCGGCCCAGACATTCGGCCGCAGGGCATCGTCGACCATGGGCGAGAAGAAGCGGATGGCGGTGCGCAGATGCGTCAGTGCGATCCGGATCTGATGCAGCGCCTCGGGATCGCCGTGGCAGGTGCCATCGTGCTGGGCGAGGACGGCATCGAGGTGACGGCGGGCGATGATCCGGAACGCGGTGTCGCAGGCCATGCCAGGGCTGAGGCGGCCGGGCAGAACATTGCGCCGCGCCGCAGGCTTGGCGCGAGCGGTCGCCATCGAACTCGTGGTGGGTCGCGCCATCCTAGCCCGCGCCAATCAGATTGCCCTATTTGCCCTCAGCGATTACGTCCCGGCAATTCTGGAGCGTCTGCGCTTGTGTCCTGGATGCATCGATGGTCGCCCAACCGACATGGCCGATATTATAGTGCTCTTGCTGCGCGGCAACCTCTTGCGTGGCGTCGGACGCGTCGCCCCGGCGGCCGCCGATTCGCGCCTGGCGGGTGGCGAGGTCGGCGACGAGGAATAGTCCATTGAGCGGTACGCCGCACTCGTGGGCCAGGGCGGCCATCTCGTCTCGCTCGGACTCGCGCGCAAAGACGGCGTCGACGATTGCCGAATGGCCTTGCGCCAGAACCTGCCGGGCGCGCTGCATCAGCACCTCGTAGACCTGCGCCGTCACGTCAGGCCGGTACGTGGACGGCGGTAGCCGTTCGGTGTGTCCCACCTGAAACAGCTGCTTGCGAATGACGTCGCTGCGCAGCACGACGGCGCCCGGCTGTGGTGCCACGGCGGGCGCCAGCGCGCGCGCGAGCACGGATTTGCCGGTACCCGACAGTCCGCCAACCGCGATCAGGCGAGGGGCGGGGGGATGAATCAAAGCCCGGGCGAGCTCGAAATAGCGGCGCGCCTCGTCGAGAGTGCCGGGGCCGTCGGCATCAGGCCGTCTCAGCCGCGCCAGCGCCACCTGCGCACGGATCGCCGCGCGAATGGACATGAACAGTGGCAGCGCAGCCAGGGCGTCGAGCGTTTCGCCGGGCGCCGTCATCAGATAATGGTTCAGGACGGCATTGGCCGTGGCCGACTGGTCATGGCGCAGCAGGTCCATCAGCGTGAACGCAAGATCGTAGAGCACGTCCACGGTCGCCATCTGCGCGTCGAATTCGATCGCGTCGAACAGGACAGGCTGCCGATCGATCAACGCGATATTGGCAAGATGCAAGTCGCCGTGACAGCGGCGCACGAAACCGTGGCGCGCGCGTTCTTCCAGTGTAGCGCGGACGCGCAGGAATGCCTGATGTGAGGCTTCGCAGAGTTGCTCGATCTGGGCGGCTTCGAAATGATCGCCATTGCGCAGCCCGGTGCTGTTGCCATCGATCAGCGCAGGAATGGAGGCAATCCATGCGGTGCCGTCCGCGACCGGCGCTCTCGCATGCGATGCTGCGATCGCATCCGCGATGGCCGGGGCGAGCTCTGCATCCAGCGGGCCGGTTTTGGCCACACGGTCCAGCGTCCGGTTTTCGTCGAAGCGGGACATGTCGACCGCATACTCGACCGGCCGGCCGCCACCGTCGATCTCGATCGATCCATCCGGCTCCTCCGTGATCGCCACGACGCGGTGATAGATTTGCGGCGCGAGCGGCCGGTTGATCCTGATCTCCTCTTCGCAGGCCGCCTCGCGCTTTTCGAGCGTCGAATAGTCGAGGAATGGAAACTTGACAGCCCGCTTGATCTTCAGGGCGCGCGTTCCGTCGAGAAACACCGACGCTGCGTGGGTGTTGATCCGCTTTACGCCAGGACGCGCGTTTAGAGCTTCGAAGACCCGTTCCTGGATTGCAGAATCGTCTGTCATCTCAGCAGGCATTTCCAGATGCGTCAGCGGTGAGGCAGCAGGCTAATCCTTAGAGGCGGATCGGGGCCAGTCCTTGACATCGGTCAAAGCCTGTCGTCGGCTGGCTGCGCGGTGTTCCCGCCTTGAGGAGGATCAAGCTTCCCGGCGAAAGGTGGCTTATCCTAACCGGTAAGGAGAATCCCGATGCCCATCAAGGATGTCTTTCTGCCGCTTGTCGGCCAACCGCGCGGACCGGCCCTCGCCGCGATCGCGACATGCGTGGCTGTCACCGCCGACCTCGGCGCCAGGATCACCGCGCTCGCGCTCGAGGAAGATGTTTTCGTGCGGCCGAAGGTCATCATCCCTGGCGATCTGGATTCCGCGGAGGCGAGCGGTTCGCGTGAGGTAAGCGACGTGCAGCAACTCCTCAACGCCTTCACCAATGCAGCCTCCCGCGCCAACATTCGCGCCCAAAGCCGATCGGGCAAGGTGCCCGCGGACCAGATCGCGTCGATCCTGGCCGAGCATGCGCGCTTCAGCGATCTGACGCTGGTCCCCGTGAGGCCGCATGACAGTCAGACGGAGCGCATCATCGAAACGCTCCTGTTCGAATCCGGCCGGCCGCTGCTGCTCTGCCCGGAACAGCATGTGGACGAGCTGCGACCGGAGTTCGAGAACGTCATGATCGCCTGGGATCACTCCGCCCGCGCCGCGCGGGCCGTCGGCGACGCGCTGCCCATTCTTCAGGCTGCTTCATCCGTCCGGGTGGTCACGGTGGCGGACGACAAGACCGATGCCATCGTGCAATCCGGAACCGCGCTCGTCGATCATCTGAGGGAACACGGGGTCTACGCCTCGTTCGAAACGACGAAGGGCGGCGGCAGCTCGATCGGCAAGGTGCTCGGAAGCTGGGCTAATTCCCATGCCGTGGATGCGATCGTGATGGGCGCCTACCATCATTCACGCCTGAACGAGATCGTTTGGGGTGGTGTGACAAAGACTGTCATTGGCCAGCCGCCGTGCTGGGTTATGATCTCGCACTAGGCGCATCGCCAGTTTATCGGCCTAATTGTCAATCATCGGAACCGCCACCGACCGGGCGCATTTGCTTTCATGTCAACCTATCGCTTGAAGAATCTGCTGTCGCCGCGTTCGGTTGCGCTCGTCGGCGCGAGCGCCCGCCCGGTCTCGGTCGGACGCGCCGTTCTCGAGAACATTCACAAAGCCGAGTTCAAGGGTCGGTTCGGCCTCGTCAATCCGCGCCATGCCGAGATCGGCGGCATCGCTGCGGTGGGCAGTCTGGACAGGCTGGACTTCGTGCCCGAGCTCGTGGTCATCACCGCGCCGGCGCGGGAGGTTCCCGGCATCATTGACCAGGCCGGACGTCGCGGCTCGGCCGGCGCGCTGATCGTCTCGGCGGGCCTCGGTCACGGACCGGGATCCCTGCACGAGGCCGCGATCGCTGCTGCACGCAAATACGGCATGCGGCTGATTGGGCCGAACTGCCTCGGCATCATGATGCCGGGCGTCAGCCTCAATGCAAGCTTTGCCGCGCACATGCCGGGGGCGGGCAACCTCGCGCTGATCTCGCAATCCGGCGCGATCGCGGCCGGAATGGTGGATTGGGCTGCGCAGCGCGGCGTTGGGTTCTCCGGCATTGTCACGATCGGCGATCAGATCGATGTCGATATTGCCGACCTGCTCGATCATTTCGCGATGGATCCCAAGACCCGCGCGATCCTGCTTTACATCGAAGCCATCAAGGACGCGCGCAAGTTCATGTCGGCGGCACGGGCCGCGGCGCGCGTCAAGCCGGTCGTCGTGGTGAAGTCCGGCCGCATGGCGCAGGGTGCCAAAGCGGCGGCAACCCATACCGGCGCGCTCGCCGGCGCCGACGCCGTCTATGACGCCGCGTTCCGCCGTGCGGGCGTCCTGCGGGTCTCCGATCTGCGCGAGCTGTTCGATTGCGCCGAGACGCTCGGTCGCGTTGAACCGCCGGCGGGAAAGCGTCTCGCCATCCTCACCAATGGCGGCGGCATCGGCGTCTTGGCCGTGGATCGGTTGGTGGACCTTGGTGGAATCCCGGCGCCCATCTCGGCTGAGACGCGCAAGAGCCTCGATGCAGTGCTGCCACCGACCTGGTCGGGTGCAAATCCCGTCGACATCGTCGGTGATGCCGATGCATCGCGCTACGCGGCCGCACTGGAGGTGCTGCTCGCAGATCCTGATAATGATGCCGTCCTCGTCCTCAACGTGCAGACCGCGATCGCCCCGGCGGCCGACATCGCCGCGACCGTGACGGAGCTCGTCCGCAAATATCGCGAGAAGCAGCGTCGATGGGCGAAGCCGGTGCTGGCGGCTTGGGTTGGAGCCGATCAGAACATCGTTCAGGCGCTCTCCGGCGCGGGCATTCCGAATTATCCGACCGAAGATGACGCGGTGCGCGGCTTCATGCATCTCGTGAGGCATCGCGAGGTCGTAGAGGAGCTGAGCCAGGTTCCTCCCGCGATGCCCGACACGTTCGTGCCTGACGCCCGAGCTGCCAGGCAGATCGTCGCCGCTGCGATCGCGGACGGCCGCAAATGGCTCGAGCCCATCGAGATCAAGCACCTGCTCGGAGCCTATGACATCGCGATGGTACCGACCCGTGCTGCGACCGATGTCGAGCAAGTCGTCGCCTGCGCCAGCGAGATGTTCGCGCAGGGCGTCACAGTCGTGCTGAAGATCATGTCGCGCGACATCGTCCACAAGTCGGACGTCGGCGGCGTCGTCCTCAATCTGACCACGCCGGAGGCCGTGCGCGCGGCTGCCACCGACATTCTCGCGCGGGCGAGGAAGCTCCGTCCCGAAGCCCGCATCGAGGGCGTCATCGTGCAGGCGATGGTCGTCAAGGCGAAGGCGCGCGAGCTGATCCTAGGTCTTGCCGACGATCCCACCTTTGGCACCGTTGTCGTCTTCGGCCGGGGCGGGACGGCGGTCGAGATCATCAACGACAAGGCACTGGCGCTTCCGCCGCTCGATCTGCAACTCGCCCGCGACCTGATCGGCCGCACGCGCGTATCACGGCTGCTGAAGGCCTATCGCGACGTACCCGCGGTCGAGCCGGACGCCGTCGCGATGGTGTTGGTCAAGCTCGCCCAGATGGCCGCCGACATTCCCGAGATCCGGGAATTCGACATCAACCCACTGCTTGCGGACGAGACCGGCGTGACCGCGGTCGACGCCCGCGTCGCGGTGGGGCCGCCGCAGCGCAAATTTGCCGGCTCCGGCCCGGCCAACTTCGCCGTCCGGGCCTATCCGTCGCAGTGGGAGCGCCGGCTGGCGCTCAAGGATGACTGGCGCATCTTCGTACGGCCCTTGCGTCCGGAGGACGAGCCGACCATCCACGAATTCCTGCGTCACGTCACGGCGCACGACCTCCGCCTGCGCTTCTTCGCGCCGATGAAGGAGTTCACCCACGAGTTCATCGCGCGCCTGACCCAGCTCGATTATGCCCGCGCAATGGCCTTCATCGCATTCGACGAAGCGACCGGCGAGATGGTCGGCGTGGTCCGGCTCCATTCGGACTCGGTCTATGAGAGCGGCGAATATGCGATCCTGCTGCGGTCGGACCTCAAGGGTAGGGGGCTCGGATGGGCGTTGATGCAGTTGATCATCGACTATGCGAGGTCGGAGGGGCTGAAGACCATCTCGGGCGATGTTCTCAGGGAGAACACCACAATGCTTGAGATGTGCCGCCAGCTCGGCTTCGACGTGAAGCCGGATTCGACCGAGCCCGACCTCTGTGACGTCAGGCTCAAGCTCTGAGCGTTCCGATCACGAGTGCGCTTCGCGCGATGCGGCGGATTCCGTGGCCGTTTTCCGCAGACTCTTGACGATGATCGCGATCAGCGGCACCAGCACCGGCACAATTGTGCTGAGCGGATGATGGACCGCGCCTGACACCTGGGCCTGGAGCGCCCGCGCCTCGAGCTGCAAGGCTTCGATGGATGCGCCGTGAATTTCATTGGCGAGCTCGATGTCGCGGCCGGATGGAGGACGGCCGGCAACGACGAAGAGAACCGCCGCGATGGCGAAATTGACGGCGCCGAGGATGGCAGCCGCCGCAATTGCGCTCCAGATCTGGACCAGCGCGAAATAGGCCGACAGCTCCAGCATCAGGAGCCCGAATGTCGCGATCAGGGCCGCGAAGGCCCGCAGGCCGAGGCCGATCAACAGATGGCGCAGCTTGATGTCCGCGATGATCCTGTCCGCGCGCCACAGCACGCGCAGATGTTTGACGACATTCTCGGTATTCACTTAATGTCTCCTCAGCATGACGCCGACGACGACGCCGAGTGCGAAAGCGGAGGCGAGCGATGTGACCGGGCGTTCCACAATGAGGCGCTGAAGCTGCTCCTGCTCGTCGCTGACGGTTTCTCCGAGCTCGGCAAGCGCGGCCTTGATCTGATCGGCCAGAGCCTCGGCCCGGTCTTTCGAGCTGTCGAACATCTCTTCGCCTGCGGTGCTCAGCAGACGCGTGACGTCAACCTTCAACGCTCGCAGTTCTTCGCTCATCCTGTCGCTGTTGAACATGGATTTGAGAACTCCCTTGAATGGAAGCGACCCTAAGGCCCGGCGGCGCGGCCGCGCTTGATTTGCGTCAAGGGACGGCGCGCGGTCCTGGTGTTGAGACAGGTCAACCCGGCCGCCACATGCTGGCCTAGAAGTGGCGGCTGAATGGGGGCCAATTGTCCCGATGAGGTGGAAGCGTGAACTCCGAACCGCTGTTGCTGGCAACGCCCTCCGGCGATGCGCTGAAATTGCGCCCGGAAGGGCCGTGGACGGCAGCCAACGTCTCGGCGCTCGAAACGCTGTCCCGATCGGTCGGAGCGGATGTCGATCGATCCAGCGCCGTGACGCTGGACATGTCCGGCGTCAGTGCGCTCGACACGCTCGGCGCCTGGGTGTTGGAGAAGCTGTCGCGACGGGCCGCATCATCCGGCAGATCGGCCGAATTCGTCGGCGTTGCCGATCATTTCAGCGGCCTGATGGATGAGGTGCGTCAGGTCAACCGCCACCCCCCGGCGGTTGCGGCCGCGCCAAACCCGATTCTGCTCAGGCTCGGCGATCTCGGCAAATCTACGGTTGGCGCGCGCGAAGACGTCACGATCTTTCTTCAAATGCTGGGTGCATTGTTCATCGCCGTGATCGGCGTGCTGCGCCGGCCACGCTCGCTGCGGCTGACATCGCTTGTCTATCAGCTCTACCGGATCGGCTGGCAGGCCATTCCGATTGTCGTTCTCATTACCTTCCTGATCGGTGCCATCATCGCCCAGCAGGGGTTCTTTCATTTCCGCAGATTCGGTGCGGAGTCCTACACTGTCGACATGGTCGGCATCCTGGTGCTGCGCGAGCTGGGTGTGCTGATCGTCGCCATCATGGTCGCAGGACGTTCGGGGAGCGCGTACACCGCCGAGCTCGGCTCGATGAAGATGCGCGAGGAGATCGATGCGCTCTCGACCATGGGCCTCGATCCCGTCCATGTCCTGATACTGCCGCGAGTAGCAGCCCTCGTCATCGCGCTGCCGATCCTCGCGTTCATTGGGGCGGTTGCGGCGCTCTATGGTGGAGGGCTGGTCGCGCAGTTCTACGGCGGCATGGCGCCGGCGATCTACATCGCGCGGCTGCATGAGGCCATCTCCGTCACCCATTTCGAGGTCGGCATCCTGAAGGCGCCCTTCATGGCTCTGGTGATCGGGATCGTCGCCTGCAGCGAAGGATTGCGCGTGAAGGGCAGCGCTGAATCGCTCGGGCGGCAGACGACCACGTCGGTGGTGAAGTCGATCTTCCTGGTGATCGTGCTCGACGGCCTGTTCGCGATCTTCTTCGCTTCGATCGGAATGTAACAATGGACGAATCGCAAGAGGTATTGGCGATCCGCGTTCGCGACCTCGTGGTCGGCTTCGGTCGCCAGACTGTGCTCGACCATCTGTCGCTCGACGTCCGCCGAGGCGAAATCCTCGGGCTCGTCGGTGCGTCCGGCGGCGGCAAGTCGGTCTTGATGCGCACCATCATTGGCCTGATCCCGCGCCAGGGCGGGAGCATCGAAGTCATGGGACGGCCGATCGGTGGCCGCAAGGACGGCGCGGCCAAGACGTGGGGCATCCTGTTTCAGCAGGGTGCGCTGTTCTCCTCGCTGACAGTTCGTCAAAACGTGCAGTTTCCGCTCCGCGAAAATCTCGTGCTGTCGCAGGAGCTGATGGACGAGATCGCCATCGCCAAGCTCGAGATGGTCGGGTTGCGAGCGCAGGACGCCGACAAATATCCGTCCGAGCTCTCGGGCGGCATGACCAAACGCGTGGCGCTGGCCCGCGCACTCGCGCTCGATCCGCCGATCCTGTTCCTGGACGAGCCGACCTCCGGTCTCGACCCGATTGCCGCCGGCGATTTTGACGCGCTGATCGGGACGCTGCAGAAGACCCTCGGCCTCACCGTGTTCATGGTCACCCATGATCTTGCGAGCCTCACCACGGTCTGCGACCGCGTCGCCGCGCTCGCCGACGGCAAGATCGTGGCGATCGGTCCGATGCGCGATTTGCTGCAATCCGAGCATCCCTGGGTGCGCGCCTATTTCCACGGCAAGCGCTCGCAGATGCTGCAACACGAGATGAGATGAGACATGGAAACCCGGGCTCCCTACGTGCTGATCGGCAGCTTCGTGCTGGCCGCTATCCTTGCGGTGTTCGGCTTCGTCTATTGGCTGAACAACACGGGCGGCATCGGGCCGCGCGCGAACTATCATGTGCAATTCCAGGGTCCGGTGCCGGGTCTGCTGGTCGGTGCCGGTGTGCTGTTCAACGGCATCCGGGTCGGCGAGGTGACGCAGATCGGCCTCGCGCCGGATAATCCGCGCTTCGTCAATGCGACGATCTCGGTTGCCTCGACGACACCCGTGCGTACCGACACCAAGGTCGGGCTGGATTTCCAGGGGCTGACCGGCGTGCCGGTGGTGACGCTGGAGGGCGGCATGATCGTTGCCAAGGCCGGCGAGCCCGTGACCCTGGTCGCCGATGCCGGTGCAGGCCAGAGCATGACGCAGGCTGCGCGCGATGCGCTGCGACGGGTCGACACCGTGCTGGAGGACAATTCCGGTCCGCTGAAGGACACTATCGCGAACCTCAAGATATTCTCCGACGGGCTCGCGCGCAACACCGGCAAGATCGACGGTATTCTGGCAGGCCTGGAAAAGATGACCGGCGGCGGGACGCCGGCGCAGAAGATCACCTATGACCTGCGCACGCCGCAGAATCTTGGGCCGGCCGGCAAGACGCTTTCGGCGTCACTGGCGATTCCCGAGCCGACCGCGGTCGCGATGCTCCAGACCCAGCGCATGTTGTTTGCACCCAGCGGGGATAATCCGGGCTTTGCCGAATTCCTCTGGGCCGACAGCATTCCGAAGCTGGTGCAGGCGCGGCTGATCGACAGTTTTGAGAATTACGACATCGCCCACGCGCCCTTACGCACGAGCGATCTCGGCCAGGCGGACTACCAGCTTCTGATCGACATCAGGCGCTTCCGGATCGCCACGGAAGGCGAGGCTCGGGTCGAGATTGGACTGTCGGCACGCATCGTCGACAAGAACGGCAAGGTGGTGGCGTCGCGCCTCGTCGAGACCAGCGAGAAGCTTGACAAGGTCGAGCCGGCCGCAGCGGTCGCAGCGTTCGACACAGCTTTCGCCCGCATTGCAAAGGAGCTGATCGGCTGGACGGTGCAGGCGGTCTAGCAACAGCACAAGACGGCCATGCCCGCCAAAATTGATCTGGGTCAATCGGCTTTGGCGCAGTGCAGTAAAATGCAGCCCGCGCGGTGGGCTCGGCCTGATGCGGGGCAGCCGGTGCTTGGAGCGGTAGATGAAGGCTTCCGTGGTGACGATCGAGCCGAACGGGCATTTTTGTAGCGATTGTGCGGTCCGCGACTTCGCGGTGTGCTCGTCGCTGGACCCGGCCGAGCTCAGGGAATTCGAGCATCTGGGGCGCCGCGTCCTCTTTGACGGGGGCGAGACCGTCTTTTCCGAGGAGGACAGCACGACCTCGTTCTACAATCTCCTCGACGGCGTCATGCGGCTCTACAAGCTGTTGCCCGACGGCCGGCGACAGATCGTGGGATTTGCGTTACCAGGCGATTTCCTGGGGATGAATATTTCCGGCCGTCACAATTTTTCGGCGGATGCGATCGGTGGCGTCACCGTGTGCCAGTTCGCGAAGGCGCCTTTCGGCCGCTTCGTCGAGAGCCGGCCGCATCTCCTCAGGCGGATCAACGAGCTGGCGATTCGCGAGTTGAGCCAGGCGCGCGACCACATGGTCCTGCTCGGCCGCCGATCGGCGGACGAGAAAGTCGCGACGTTTCTGCTCGCCTGGCGCGAGCGGCTATTCTCGCTGAAGGGGGCGTCGGACACGGTTCAGCTGCCGATGAGTCGTCAGGACATTGCCGATTATCTCGGCCTGACCATCGAAACCGTCAGTCGCACCTTCACCAAGCTGGAGCGACATGGGGTGATCGAGATCGTTCATGGCGGCATCAGCCTGCTCGATCCGGCGAAGGTCGAGGCCTTGGCTGCGGCCTGATCCGGCGCTCGCCTATTTTGATCCCAATCAATGACGGCGGTCGTGCGCCGCCAATAATGCCCAAAATAACAGGGGAGGGCATCATGCCGACTGACGCACTGCTGGTGACGATCGCTGTCGTGGTCGTTTTTGTCACATTCGCCGGGGCCTTGGCATGGGCAGACCGGCAAACCAGCGCAGGTCGGCCCGATTCGGACGCCAAGCACTGACGGTCCCGAGATCACAATCGCGTTTTACCGTGCTTGCCGCGGAGGCTTCCACGGCCAGCTCGCGGCCGTTCGGCAGCGCCTCAACGCAATGGTGCGCGCGATAGCTGCAACTCTGCATCGACCGGGACACATTGGCTCATCCCCCGGATGCCGCCTTTGCGCCCGACCGCGGCATTTTCGCCGTATTTGGCTCAAACCGTGCACATGCTTTCCGGTTGAAAAGCCTGCTAACGTTGACTACGCAGGAACTCCAGTGCCTCGCAGTCTTAGGAGCCGAGCGGCGTGCCTCAGGACAAGACCGGCGACCCCCGACAAGCGGCGGGCAACAAATTATCGGTCCTGCGCAAGCACCCGATCTTCGCGGATCTGGAGCCAGATGCGCTCGATCAGCTCTGCCGCTACGCCAAGCACACCACGGTGAAACGCGGTGCGACGATCGCCGCCAAGGGCGATCCCGGCAACAACCTGTTCGCGGTGATCACGGGAACAGTGAAGATTTCCTCTTCTTCGCCGGATGGAAGGAACGCTATTCTCAATCTGATCGGTCCTGGAGAAATCTTTGGCGAGATCGCGGTTCTCGACGGCGCGCCGCGCTCGGCCGACGCGACTGCCAACACCAATTGCGAACTCTACATCATCGACCGTCGCGACTTCCTGCCATTCGTGAAGAGCCAGCCGGCGCTGGCGATGAAGTTCATCGAGCTGCTTTGCGCGCGCCTGCGCTGGACCAGCCAGCAGGTCGAGCAGGTGATCCTGCAAAATCTGCCGGGCCGGCTTGCGAGCGCGCTGCTCGGTCTCACCGAAGAGCGCAAGTTCGACTCCGGCAGCGGCACGCTCGCCATCACGCAGCAGGAGATCAGCGAGATGGTGGGGATGACGCGCGAGAGCATCAACAAGCAATTGCGCGCCTGGGCCGGCCGCAACTGGGTTCGTCTCGAGCACGGCGCCATCGTCGTGCTGGATACCGATGCGCTGCACGACCTCGCCGAGAGCGGCCTCAACGGCGAGTGAGGCCTCAGACCTGATTGTCGACGATGGCGACCGCTCGGGTCCACCCTGCGGACGCTCGCTCGATCTTCACCGGGAAGCATGAGACCGTGAATCCGGTCGACGGCAGCTTGTCGAGATTGTGCAGCTTCTCGAGATGGCAATAGCCGATGTGTCGTCCCGCCTTGTGACCTTCCCAGATCAGGCCGGCATCTTTTGTTTCGGCATATTTCTTCGCGGTGTAGACGAACGGCGCGTCCCAGCTCCAGCCGTCGGTGCCGGTCAGCCGCACGCCGCGTTCGAGCAGGTACATGGTGGCCTCATAGCCCATGCCGCAGCCGGAGTTGACGTAATCGGCCTGGCCGAATTTGGCGCCGGCGCTGGTGTTGACGACCACGATCTCCAGCGGCGACAGCGTGTGCCCGATCCGTTTCAGCTCCTTCTCGACATCGTCGGCAGTCACCACGTACCCATCGGCCAGGTGGCGGAAGTCGAGCTTCACGCCGGGCTGCAGGCACCATTCGAGCGGCACCTCGTCGATCGTCCATGACCGCTCGCCGCGATTCATGGTCGGGTGGAAGTGCCAGGGCGCGTCGAGATGCGTGCCGTTGTGGGTGGACAGCGAGACCTGCTCGACCGCCCAGCCCTGGCCATCCGGCAAATCCTCCGCCTTGAGGCCGTCGAAGAACTGCAGCATGCGGGGCAGGCCCTGCTGGTGATCAATATACTGGATCGTCGGGTGATTGCCCGGCGGATCGGCCGTCACGTCGTTTCTGAGCGGCACGGAAATATCGATCAGCTTCCGCGGCATGGGCATTTCCTCGCGATGTTCCGTTTCGGTGCATCTTGGGCGGGCTCCACCCGTGGCGTCAAGTAACGCCCCGGTGCAGGCGATTTCGGAAAAAGGGGGCCATTCGCCGGTCGCGCCCTCGAAGTGATGCATGATCGATCGATGCAACTCCAGCATTGATCGATGCCGGATTTGGCTTGGACTCAGAATGCCGCCCGCCCTAGGGACGACGTTGGCGACATCGCGCTGATCAGCGCGCATCGCACAAGGATGGGGCGACCGTCACGTCTGCACCTCCAAGCCGCAACCAATAGCGGTCGATTCTAAAACCAGAGGAACGTCCATGGATATGACGAGCATCGTCACCTCGCGTCCGGCATTGGCCGACGGCGAGGCGGGATTAAAGGGAAGCCGGCACCTGCCGCGCAAGTCCCCGCCGGAGAGGGCGCGATGAAGCTCGCACCTTTCCTCGCCGTGATCATCCACCAGTCAAATCCGCTCGACTCCGCCGCGCAATCCTACCAAGGTGGTGCGTTTGTAACGCTTGACTTTACACCTGAAGTGGAGCGACCCAAGGCGGCCTGCAGCATCGGCCCAACGACAACATAATCAACTCAGGAGGAAACCCAGATGAAGACACTCACCGGTATCATCGCAGCCGCCGTACTGGCGGTCTCAGCGCCGCTGGCGACCGCACGCGATTTCCGTTCGGCCGACATCCACCCCGCCGATTATCCGACCGTCGAAGCCGTCAAGTTCATGGGCAAGCAGCTCGCAGCCGCGAGCGGCGGCAAGCTCGGTGTGAAGGTGTTTCCCAACGGAGCCCTGGGCTCGGAGAAGGACACCATCGAGCAGCTGAAGATCGGCGCGCTCGACATGATGCGGATCAACGCATCGCCGCTGAACAACTTCGTGCCCGAGACCATCGCGTTGTGCCTGCCCTTCGTGTTCCGGGACACCCAGCACATGCGCACGGTTCTCGATGGTCCGATCGGCGACGAAATCCTGGCGTCCATGGCGCCCGCGGGCCTGATCGGCCTTGCCTATTACGACAGCGGCGCCCGGTCCATTTACACCGTCAAGGCGCCGGTCAAATCGCTCGCCGACCTCAAGGGCCTGAAGATCCGCGTCCAGCAGTCCGACCTCTGGGTTGGCATGATCCAGAGCCTCGGCGCCAACCCGACACCGATGCCGTATGGCGAGGTCTATACCGCGCTCAAGACCGGCCTCGTGGACGCCGCCGAGAACAACTGGCCGTCCTACGAATCCTCGCGTCACTTCGAGGCCGCCAAGTTCTACAACGTCACCGAGCACTCGCTCGCGCCGGAAGTTCTCGTGATGTCCAAGACGGTCTGGGACACGTTGAGCAAGGAGGATCAGGCGATGGTCCGCAAGGCGGCCAAGGAATCGGTGCCCGTCATGCGCAAGCTCTGGGACGAGCGTGAGCAGGCCTCGCGCAAGACCGTCGAGGCGGCCGGCGTTCAGGTCGTCACGATCGCCAACAAGGCGGAATTCGTCGACGCGATGAAGCCGGTGTACGACAAGTTCGCAGGTGACGAAAAGCTGAAGGGCCTCGTCAAGCGGATCCAGGACACGAAGTAGGGCCACAGCGTCGGGTCCGGCGTCGCCGCGAGGCGGCGCCGGACCCCCGCAAGGAGACGCCGATGACAGACCCACATGTCGCAAGCCACGAGCAGGAGGTAACCGGCCGACCGTCGACCGGCTTGCTGTCGCGGATCAATGCCGTCGTTGCTCGCCTCGGCATGTATCTGTCCGTGACCGGCCTGCTCGTCATCGTCACCATCGTGTTCTACCAGGTGTTCGGACGTTACGTGCTCAATTCCAGCCCGACCTGGACGGAGAACCTTGCGCTGGTCCTGATCCTGTATGTCACGCTGATCGGCGCCGCCGTCGGCGTTCGCGACGCCGGACACATCGGCATGGACAGTTTGCTGGTGATGCTTCCGGATCATCTGCGAGAGAAGATCGAGCTCGTGATCCACGTTCTGGTGGCCGTGTTCGGCATTGCGATGGCCTATAACGGCTGGATCCTCGGAGCGTCGGTCGGAACCGTGAAGATCCCCAATCTCGGGCTCCCCGAGGTCATCCGCTACGTCCCGCTGATCGCCTCCGGCGTCCTGATCGTCTCCTTTTCAATCGAGCACATCATTGCGCTCCTGCGCGGCGAAGAGGTCGTCCCCTCATGGAACTGATCATTCTCGGCGCGACCTTCTTCGGCTTCCTGATCCTCGGCGTACCCGTCGCCTTCGCGATCGGCCTCTCGGCGATCTGCACCATCCTCTACGAAGGCCTGCCGGTCGCAGTCATCTTCCAGCAGATGATGTCGGGGATGAACATCTTCTCCTTCCTCGCCATTCCGTTCTTCGTCTTCAGCGGTGAGCTCATGCTGCATGGCGGCGTCGCCGACAAGATCGTGCAGCTCGCCAAGAATCTCGTTGGGCACATCCGCGGCGGGCTCGGCATGTCGAACGTGGTCGCCTGCACGCTGTTCGGCGGCGTCTCCGGCTCGCCTGTGGCCGACGTGTCGGCGATGGGCGCGGTGATGATCCCGATGATGAAAAAGGAAGGGTTCGACACCGACTACGCCGTCAACGTCACCACCCACGCTTCGCTGGTCGGAGCGCTGATGCCGACCAGCCACAACATGATCATCTATGCGCTCGCTGCCGGCGGCAAGGTCTCGATCGGCGCGCTGATCGCCGCCGGACTTCTGCCGGCGATCGTGCTGATGGTGTGCATGCTGGTCGCCGCCTACGCGGTCGCGGTGAAGCGCGGCTATCCGGCCGGCAAGTTCCCGGGCTGGGCCGAGGTTTTCCGCTCGTTCGCAGCCGCGCTGCCCGGACTTCTGATCGTCGGCATCATCCTGGCGGGCATCCTGTCCGGTGTCTTCACTGCAACTGAGTCCGCTGCCGTCGCGGTCACCTACACGATCCTGCTGACCTTCTTCATCTACCGCACCATGACCCTGCCGAACTTCCTGCGGGCTGCCGCCAAGGCCGTGAAGACGACGGGCGTGGTGCTGCTGCTGATCGGCGTCTCCACCATGTTCCAGTATCTGATGGGGCTCTACGAGGTCGCCGACTTCGCCGGTGACTTGATGAGCAGGGTGTCCTCGCAACCCTGGGTCATCTTCCTGCTCATCAACGTCATCCTGTTTGTGCTCGGCACCTTCATGGACATGGCGGCGACCATCCTGATCTGCACCCCGATCTTCCTGCCGATCGCGATGAAGGCGGGTATGGACCCCGTGCAGTTCGGCATGCTGATGCTGATCAACTGCGCGCTGGGGCTGAACACCCCGCCGGTCGGAACGACGCAGTTCGTCGGCTGCGCCATCGGCGGCATCTCGGTGGGGGCGGTGATGCGCACCATCCTGCCGTTCTATGCTGCCCTGATCGCAGCTCTGATGTTCGTGACCTACGTCCCCGCGTTCTCGCTGTGGCTGCCCCGCCTGCTGATGGGCTACAAGGGATAGCAGCAACAGGGAGAATCCGTTCGTGACTGACTATCGCAAGCTCTTCGATCTCACCGGCAAGACCGCCGTGGTGCTCGGCGCCGCCTCGGGCATCGGCAAATCGTCGGCCGAGGCGCTGGCCGGGCTCGGCGCCCGCGTCGTTTGCGCAGATCGCGCGCTTGACGCCGCCGAGGCGACGGCAGCCGGCATTCGCGACAAGGGCGGCTGGGCGGAAGCAGCCAGCTGCGACGCCGCGAGCGCTGCGGACGTCAATGCGCTCGCCAAGATCGTGATGCAGAAATTCTCACGGCTCGACATCGCCGTGACGACGCCCGGGCTCAACATCCGCAAGACCATCCTCGACTACACCGAGGAGGATCTCGACCGTGTCCTCAACCTCAACATCAAGGGCACCGTCTGGTTCTTCCAGGCCTTCGGCCGCATCATGGTCGAGCAGAAGGGCGGCAGCATCATCGCCTGCTCCTCGGTGCGCGCGGTGACCATCGAGCCCGGTCTTGGCGTCTATGGCTCGACCAAGGCGGCGATCGGCCTGCTGGTGAAGGGTTTTGCTTCAGAGGTCGGCCACGCCGGCGTCCGCGTCAACGCGATCGCGCCGAGCATTGCGGAGACCGCGCTGACCGGCCCGTTCAAGCAGCGGCCCGATATCTACAATCTCTATGCCGGCCACACCGTGTTCAACCGCTGGAGCAGCGCCGACGAAGTCGCGACGGCGGTCGCCTATCTCGCTTCGGATGCCGCGAGCTATGTCAGCGGCAGCACGCTGTTCGTCGACGGCGGCTGGACCGCGGTCGACGGGCCGCCGACCGGCCTTACCCAGCTGCACAAATAGGGCGGCCATCCGTATCTAGCCGGCAAAGCCGACGCGCTGGCGCAGCTCCTTCCGGTCTGCGCCGGTCAGCAGTGCGATCAGCGCGGCCGCCTCCTTCGGGTGTGCGGCCCGCGCCGTGACGCCGGCCGTGTACATCGTCACCAGTGCGCAGCCCGGCGGCAGCGACCCCGACAGCGCGATGCCGTCGGTCGCGATGATCTCGGTCGCCTGGGTGCATCCGATCGGCCGAGTTGCGGTGGATGCAGCAAGCTCGCGCATCGCGGTCGCGCCGTTCGGAAAGATCTTGAGACGCGATGCGACCTCATAGGCGATCCCAAGCTGATCCAGCACTTTTGCGACATGCTGTCCCGCGGTCGAGGCTTTGGTGTCCGGAACGTAGATGGCATCCGCGGATCGCAGCACCTCGCGGAGATCGGCCTCAGTCTTCACCGTGACTTTCGGATCGCGGTTACGGACCGCCAGCGCGGTCTCGACCCGGCCGATATCTGCGATCGAGGAGGGGACGACGAGCTTCTCCGCGGCGAGCTTCGCAAGGAGCGCCTGCGTGAGGATCACGAGATCCGCCGGCGTGCTGGCGCGCAGCTTGTCGGCCATGAGACCAACCGCACCGAACTCGCCATCGATGCCGAATCCAGTCTGCGTCTTGAAGGGCTCGCCGAGGCCGCGCACCAGGCCTTGCGCCGCGCCGCCGCTCAAAATGGTCACTGTCGTCACGATGCAAGCTCCATGGCTGCGATGATCCTGTCGCTTGTGATCGGCAGGTCGCGCACGCGCACGCCGAGGCAATCGTAGACCGCATTGGCGATCGCCGCCGTCACGGGACCGTGCGCGGCCTCGCCGGCGCCGACCGGCTCGATCTCCGGCCGCTGGATGATTTCGACATCCACCGCCGGCACCTTGCTGAAAGTCAGGATCGGATAGTCCGTCCATGACGTTGAGGTGATGCGCGTCCGGTCGAAGCGGACGCGTTCCTTCAGCACCCAGCTCGTGGCCTGGATCGCACCGCCCTCGATCTGGTTGATGACGCCGTCCGGATTGATGGCTTCGCCGACGTCGACCGCAAGCGTCAACCGCCTGACGCGAATGTCGTCGGTGCCTTCGATCTCCGCGATCGCGGCGCAATAGGCGCCCGTGTTCTTGTAGCGGGCGAAGCCGACGCCGTGGCCGATGCCAGACTGTTTTTGCGGTTTCCACTGCGCGCGCCGTGCCGCGGCGCGAATGACGTCGCTGGCACGCTCGTCGCGGAGATGACGCAGGCGGAACGCGATCGGGTCCTCGCCGCGCAGGACCGCGATCTCGTCGAGTATGGATTCGATCGCGAACACATTGCCTTGCCCGCCCAGGGTCCGCAGCGCCGACGTGCGCACCGGCATCGTCAGCAGTCGGTGGCTCGTGATGGTCCAGGCCGGAAGGTCGTAGAGTGGAACGGAGTTGCGGTCGCCGCCCCCGCCATTGGCGGCCGGTGGATTCGTCGAGATCATGCGCGGGTAGGGGTTCGCGATCTCGGTCGCCGCAAGCAGCGCCGGCTGCGCCGCGCGTCCCGGGCGCGCGGCATGGCCGTTGCTCCAGATCGCATGGCGCCAGCCGACGATCTCGCTGTCCGCATCGAGGTCGGCCTCGATCTCGATGGCCATCGCTGCGCCGAACGGCGCATGAGACATCTCGTCATGGCGCGACCACTGCACCCGCACCGGGCGGCCGCCGGCGGCTTTCGCCAGCAACACGGCATCGAGCGCGACGTCGTCGGCCGCATTGTGTCCGTAGCAGCCGGCCCCCTCCATATGCTCGACGACGATGTTCTCGGCCGGCAGCTCGAGCACGATCGCAAGATCGGCGCGCAGCAGATAGACGCCCTGGCTGTGGGTCCAGACATGGAGACGATCGCCGTCCCATCGCGCCATGGCGCAAGATGGCGCGATCGAGGCATGTGCGATGTAGGGACGGGTGTATTTCCGGCGAAGGGTGCGCGCAGCTCTCTTCGTCGCTGCCGCTGCTCTGGCGTCGATGACGGTGGTTTCGATCGGCTGGCTCTTCAGGAAGCCCGCGAGATCGTCTTCGTCGGGCAACGGCTCGCCGGCTGACCAGGTTGCGCCCTTGCGCAAGGCTTTCAGTGCGGCTTCCGCCGCAGCCTCGCTATCGGCAACCACGCCGGCAAAGCCGCCGTCGCGGACGATCGCGACGAGGCCGGGAACGGCGCGCGCCGCCGTCTCGTCGAGCGCAATCAGTCTGGCTCCGGAGATGTCAGGCCGCAGCGCGCGGCCGTGTACCAGGTCCGGCAATGCACAATCGTGAATGAAACGCGGTCGCGCAAACACCTTGTCGGGAATGTCGACCCGCTGGACCGAATGTCCGGCGACACCACGTGTGGCAGCGGGCTTCGCAACGACGCCCGCGGTGGCGTCGCGGTCGAGCGAGACGTCGCCAGCCAGCTCCCAATAGCTGGTCCTGACATTGCCGGGACCCGAGATCGTGCCGTCATCGACATCGAGCAGCGCCGCATCGACGCCGAGACGCTCCGATGCGGCAGCGAGGAAGCGCTGGCGGACCTCGGCGCAGACCTGTCGCAGCGCGCGGCCGGATTGCTGGACCGAAAGGCTGCCCGAGGTGACGCCCTCGTTCGGGCTGGCCGCCGTCGAGGCGCGGATCAGCTCGATCCTGCCGATATCGACGTCGAGTTCGTCCGCGGCGATCTGCGCCAGCGCCGTGACGATGCCCTGGCCGATCTCGACCTTGCCGGGCGAAATTGCGACACCGCCTTCGCCGCTGAACCGCACCCAGGACGACAGCTTTGGATTGGCCGCGAGGCTAACCGGCAGTTTCGGGACGGGGGACGGCACACTCATGACGTCGCCGTCTCCGCTGCCGCGCGCATCACGGCGCGGACCATGCGATTATGCGATCCGCAGCGGCACAGATTGCGATCGAGCGCGGCTCTGACCTCGGTCTCCGTCGGCGAAGGATTGCGCTTCAGCAGCGCCGCCGCGCTGATGAGGATTCCTGAGACGCAGTAACCGCATTGCATCGCCTGCTCGGAGACGAAGGCGCGTTGCAGCGGATGCGGCTGCTCGGCCGTGCCGAGGCCTTCCACCGTGACGACGTCCTTGTCCGCCACTGACCACATCGGCATGTCGCAGGAGGCCATCGCGCGGCCATCGACCATGACGTGACAGGCCCCGCACTCACCGGCTCCGCAGCCGAAATGCGGACCGGTGACGCCGAGCCGGCCGCGCAGCACATCGAGCAGCGTCTGGTCGGGATCGGCCTCCACGGCCATCGCCGCGCCGTTGAGCTGAAATCGAATGGTCGGCATGATCGTTCCGCGACCTCAGGACTTGTCGAACTTCTTGACGACATCGGCCCATTTCTCGATATCGCCGCGAAGGAATTTTTCGAATTCTCCCTGCGTCATGGACATGGGTACGGCACCCTGCTCGGTCCAGAGCTTTACGATGTCCGGTCGCTTCACCATTGCGTTCACGGCGGCATTGAGCTTGTCGATGACAGGCTTCGGCGTGCCGGCCGGGGCCATCAGGCCAAGCCAGATCGTCGCCTCATAGCCTGCGACGCCGGCTTCGCCCGCGGTCGGCACGTTCGGCAGCACGGCCGAGCGCTCCTTGCCGGTGGTCGCGAGCGCGCGGACCTGGTTCTCGCCGATATTCGGCGCCATCGCCGGCACGGCGTCGATCATCATCTGCACCTGTCCACCGATCACGCCGCTGCGCGCCTCGCCGCTGTTGCGGTAGGGCACGTGGACCACATCGATGCCGGCCATCGCTTTGAACAGCTCGCCGGCCATGTGATAGGGCGTGCCCTGGCCGGATGAGGCGTAGTTCAGCTTGCCCGGCTGCGATTTGGCGAGCGCGATGAACTCCTGCAGCGTCTTCGCCGGAACCTGCGGGTTCACCACGATGACGAGATCGGAGTAGTTCACCGGCGCGATCGGCGCGAGGTCGCGCATCAGCTCGTATTTGCGCTTGTCCGGCGTCAATAGCGATTCATTCGCGGTCTGGGTGTTGGACATCATCAGCAGCGTGTAGCCGTCGGCCGGCGACTTCGCCGCTTCGACCGTGCCGATGACGCCGCCCGCGCCGGTGCGGTTCTCGACCACGAAGGGCTGGCCAAAGCTCTCCTGGAGCACGTTGCCGATCAGCCGGGCCGCGACGTCCGCCGGCCCGCCGGCGCCAAAGGGCACCACGATCCGGACGGCGTGGGTCGGGTAATCCTGTGCCAATGAGGGGGATGCCGAGAGTGCGGCGAACAGGCTTACGGCCAGCGCCAGCATAAAACGTCGGGCCATTATGCCCACCTCCCTGATGTCGTTCTTGTTGGCTGGCACTGTAGCGGCAGGGAACGTGGACTGTCGACGCCTCACAAAGCTGGTCGAACAGGGAATATCGGGCGGTTTTCGGTGTGATCCCGCAGCATTTCGCAGGCGCGGCAGGAACCGCGGGCGCGCGCGATTTGAGCAAATCGCATGGGCATTGCCGGATAAATGCCCTCGGCTGCCCGTTATTTTGGTGTTACGAATTTGGACATGAACCAGCACGCCAAGATCGAAATCCGCCATTCGACCTGTCCGCACGACTGCCCCTCGGCCTGCGCGCTCGATATCGAGGTGGTCGAGGGCCGCAGCATTGGCCGCGTCCGAGGTTCGAAAAAGCAGACCTACACGGCTGGCGTCGTCTGCGCCAAGGTCGCCCGTTACGCCGAGCGCATCCATCACCCCGAGCGGCTGATGTATCCGATGCGCCGCACCGGGCCGAAGGGCTCCGGGCAGTTCGCGCGGATCTCGTGGGACGAGGCGCTGGACGAGATCGCGGATCGCTTCAACAAGGCCGAGCGCGAGTATGGCGCGGAATCGATCTGGCCTTATTACTACGCCGGCACGATGGGGCTGGTGATGCGCGACGGCCTCAATCGCCTCACGCATGTGAAGAAATATTCGCGCTTCTATCAGACCATCTGTGCCAATGTCGGGCGCATCGGGTTCGCGATCGGCACCGGCAAGATTGCCGGCGTCGATCCGCGCGAGATGGCGCTCTCCGATCTTGTGGTGATCTGGGGCACCAACCCGGTCAACACGCAGGTCAACGTGATGACGCATGCCGCGCGTGCGCGGAAGGAGCGCGGCGCCAAGATTGCCGCCGTCGACATCTACGACAACGAGACCATGAAGCAGGCTGACATCAAGATCATCCTGCGGCCCGGCACCGATGGCGCCTTCGCGTGCGGCGTGATGCATGTCCTGTTCCGCGATGGCTACGCCGACCGCGCCTATATGGACAAGTACACGGACTGCCCCGATGAGCTCGAGGCGCATCTGAAGACGCGCACGCCGGAGTGGGCGTCCGCGATCTGCGGCGTGCCGGTATCCGAGATCGAGGCCTTTGCGAAACTGGTCGGCCAGACCAAACGGACCTTCTTCCGGCTCGGCTACGGCTTCACCCGCTCGCGCAACGGCGCCACCCAAATGCATGCGGCGCTCTGTGTTCCCGCGGTGACCGGCGCCTGGCAGTATGAAGGCGGTGGCGCCTTCTTCAACAATTACGCGCTGTGGCACTTCAATGAATCCCTCATCGAGGGCCACGACGCGATCGATAAGACCACGCGGGCGCTCGATCAGTCGCAGGTCGGCCGCATTCTTACCGGCGACGCCGAAGCCTTGCTCGGCAAGGGGCCGATTAAGGCGATGCTGATCCAGAACACCAATCCGATGACGGTGGCACCGGAGCAGGCGCTGGTGCGTCAGGGGTTTGCGCGCGAGGATCTGTTCGTGGCGGTGCACGAGCAGTTCATGACCGAGACGGCCGAGATGGCCGACATCGTGCTGCCGGCGACCATGTTCATGGAGCATGACGATCTCTATCACGGCGGCGGCCACCAGCACATCTCGGTCGGGCCGAAGCTGATCGACCCGCCCGGCGAATGCCGCTCCAACCATCAGGTCATGCAGGCGCTGGCGCCGCGGCTTGGCGCGAAGCATCCGGGCTTCGAAATGACGCCGCGCGAATTGATCGACGCGACGCTGAAGCTCAGCAACCACGGCGACATCGCTGGTCTCGAAGCCGACATCTGGCGCGACCTGCAACCGGACTTCCGGACCTCGCATTATCTCGACGGCTTTGCCCATGCCGACAAGAAATTCCATTTCAAGGCCGATTGGGCGCATCCGCCGTTCGGCCAGACGATGGGCGATTTCGACAAGATGCCGTCGCTGCCGGATCATTGGGCGGTGATCGAGCATACCGATCAAGCCCATCCGTTCCGGCTCGCGACCAGTCCCTCGCGCAGCTTCCTCAACACCACCTTCAACGAGACGCCGTCCTCGCAGGCGCGCGAAGGCAGAGCGAGCGTGATGATCCATCCGCTGGATGCGGCCGCGCTCGACATCGCCGACGGCGACGCCGTGACGCTCGGCAACACCCGCGGCGAGACCACGCTGCTCGCAACGCTGTTCGACGGCGTGCGGCGCGGCGTGCTGATCGCGGAATCCGTTCACCCGAACAAGAATCATATCGGTGGCCGCGGCATCAACGTGCTGACTGGAGCCGATACGATCGCGCCGATCGGGGGAGCTGCATTCCACGACAACAAGGTCTGGATCAGGAAAACGGTCTCGCCCTGAGCGCGCGCTTCGCTCGCCCGCCAATTTGTGTCGAGGCGCTAAAGCAATGCCTCGTCGCAGATTGCCCTTGCGCCTGCCGCCCGAGCTGCCGCAAATGGCTGCAAACGGGAGCAAGGAAGCGAGCGTACCATGACCGACACCACAGCAATCATCACCGAAAAGCGTGGGCAGGCGTTCTGGATCACCATCAACCGGCCGGAGAAACGCAACGCATTGAACGGCGAGGTTATCGCCAGCATCACCAAAGGCTATCGCGACGCGCATGACGACAAGGACGTCCGCGTCATCGTGTTGACGGGGGCAGGCGACAAGGCGTTCTGCGCCGGCGCCGACTTGCAGAATTCCGGCGCGGCGTTCGCGATGGATCATTCCAAGCCGAACGTCGACTATGCCGATCTGCTGCGGTTGTCGCAGAATGCGACGAAGCCGGCGATTGCGCGAGTCGGCGGCGTCTGCATGGCCGGCGGCATGGGCCTGTTGTGCATGACCGACATGGCGATTGCGGCCGATCACGTCATCTTCGGTCTGCCGGAGGTCAAGGTCGGCGTATTCCCGATGCAGGTGCTGAGCCTGTTGCAGAGCATCGCGCCGCCGCGACTCGTCAACGAATGGGCGCTCACCGGCGAGCCGTTCGACGCGAAAGCCGCGCAAGCTGCGGGCCTGCTCAACTACGTTGTGCCCACCGGCGAACTCGATGCCAAGGTCGACTGGCTGATCGGCCGCATCGTCGACAAATCCCCCACCGCGATCCGTCGCGGCAAATATGCCATGCGCGCCATCGCCTCGATGTCGTTCGACGAGAGTATCGCCTACACGGAGAGCCAGATCGCATTGCTCGCGATGACCGAGGACGCGAAGGAAGGCCTGAAGGCCTTCGGCGAGAAGAGGAAGCCGGTCTGGACGGGAAAATAGGCGATCATTTCATTTACATTCGTTAGATGCCGCGGTCGCCCAATACACCTTCATTCCAAGGGATGATTGGCGTTTAGTCGAACAAAGAGCGATCTTGCCCGCTCCTCGCGACGTTTCTTGGTGGCTCTGATCAATTGCTTTCCGGTGCGCTTGGCGTAGGTTGGCAGTTGGCGGCTCGACCTATGACGGCCAGCGGCGCGCAACTCTGCATCCGTGAGATCGCTGTCGGCGCCTTCGGTGAATCCTCCGTGCCGGAAGGAAGTAAAGGAAAGTTCCTGACGAAGGCCAGCCTCCGCGATTATCTTCTTTACCACGCTGCGCAGATAGCGCAGGTCTTTGCGTGGGGTAATCCATGGAAGCGGGGTTTTTGACCGACGATGCGCATGGTCGCGTCGGAATACCAGGCCCGAGAGCGAGGTCTTTTTAATCTCGTCGAGCTCTTCCATAAGTTCGGGAAAGAGAGGGGCGCCCGTTTCGTCTAGCAGCGGCCACCAGGCTTCCTCTCCATTCTTTGGATGCACGATCCTGACGCTATTTGGCCGCTCGCTTGGGCGATAGTGCGAAATGTCGAAGGCGCCGAAGACGTGCTGCTCCCGCTGTAACCACTCCCATGCCAACAAAGCAGCAGTTCCGATCGAGCGGTAGTCAAGCTTTGTCGCGGCGGCTCTGAAAGCGACAAGTTCATCCCACGTTGCGGTCGGCGTGGGCCGTATTGGCCGTCCGGGTGCACTTGATTTTAGTCCCATCCGTGAAAATGGATTGCTCGCCGGTACCATCTTTTCCTGGGCGCGCTGGCCAACGAACCAGGCGCGCCGGCAGCTCGCCATGGCCACATTTGCATAACGTCGACGTTCGCGGACGATTACCTCTCCATTGCTACCTACTTTTGTTACTACTAGCAGCTTTCCATAGACTGCGTCGACGAAGGCCTTTGTGAAATCGGACAATTGCTTCGACCCAACACGACTTCCATCTTTCAACTCGTGATTGGCGAAGAGTGCGAGGCTTTTCCTGTACTGACGCTGAGTGTTGCTGTCGATTTCGTCCCACTTCTGGTGAGCCTGGAAGATGCTGACTAGCCAATCGAACGTGCCGGGTTCGGGAGGGGCGGGGATCATGTCACTTAAGCCTCGCGAGCGCCAGCTGTCGAACGCGGGCAAGAGGACCTTCTCAACACGCTCGACGGCACTAGCGTAATCGCTCCCTAACGCTTCAGGGCCTAAGTCGCAGCCCTGTCGGCGAGCCCAGGTTGGCGGCTCGAAGTAATAGGCGACCCTATTGTTCGCTAATAGTTTTCGTCGACAATATCGAGGAAGTGTCGGTGCCGTATCAAATGACATCATACGAGGCATAATAGGTCCTCCGCTTCTCGAAGATGTCTTGTCCCGATAGGCGCTGCGAACTGGTCCACGATCGCCTTCGACCAAACTGGCTGCCGCAGCCGTCCTGTTCCGCGCCAGCTGACTGGTGGCGGTGCGTCCCCTCGACCGATTGCACGCGCGAGCTCGCTTGTGTCCCCAAAGTCCAGATAGGCTGCGGCCATGTCTGCTCTCATCATCGCGGGCCAGGTCCCAGCGGGTGGGTAGCGGGCAGGCAGCGCGGGGCGCGGTGAAAATGGGCGGTCTGATCTCACTGTTGGGTGCCCGCTTGGTGCAAAAAGAGCTGAATTTGCAGAAGAACGACGTCCGATCCGGAAGATCTAGGTTGCTCGCGGCTTGTGGTCGGTGGAGCGGGAGTTGGGGTGGGTCCTAAAGGGACTTTTACGGTGAAAGAATTTTCCTCTCTACTGCGCAGTGCGGCTTGGCGGCGATAGGCCACAATAGCGTGCAAAAAGGAGGCCTTTGGCGTGCAGTTCTCGAGGAGAACCAATTTTGATCGGCGAAATCCCCAAAAGGCGGCAATAGTTATTGTTTCGGTTGCGGTCGTCGGGGGACCGCTAGCAGGCAGTCAACTGCTTTGGATGCATGATCAATGGCCTATCCGACAGATTCGATCGTGAACTTGCATTAAGGTGTCATTCGGCCTGCAATATTGACCCCCTAAGCCGGGGGATCGGCGTCCAAAATTGACCCCCTATAGGTTGGTCTGTTGCGCTGCCTGCTTTGGAATGAAGCAGGTGGTCGAGGATGCTGATCGTGGAGACGATTGCGCGGATTCGGCGCGAGCACTTCATCAAGGGCAAGACGATCAAGGAGATTGCCCGTGACCTGAAGGTGTCGCGGAACACGGTCCGGAAGGTGCTGAGGTCAGGAGAGACCTCCTTCGAGTACGAGCGGCAAGTGCAGCCGCGGCCAAAGCTGGGACGATGGGCAGTAGAGCTCGACGGACTGCTGGCGGCGAACGCGGCCAAACCGGCTCGTGAACAGCTGACGTTAATCCGGATCTTCGAAGAGCTGCGCAGCCGTGGCTATGACGGCGGCTACGATGCGGTGCGGCGTTACGCCAGGCGGTGGAGCAAGGAACGCGGGCAATCGACCGCGGCTGCTTATGTCCCGCTAAGCTTTGCCCCAGGCGAAGCCTACCAGTTCGACTGGAGCCACGAGGTGGTCTTGCTGAGCGGCACCACGGTGATGGTGAAGGCCGCCCATGTCCGGCTCTGTCACAGCCGCATGCTGTTCGTGCGGGCCTATCCGCGGGAGACGCAGGAGATGGTGTTCGACGCCCACGACCGGGCGTTCGCCCTGTTCAAAGGCACCTGCACCCGCGGCATCTACGACAACATGAAGACCGCCGTAGAGACGATCTTCGTCGGTAAAGGGCGTCTCTACAATCGCCGCTTCCTGCAGATGTGCAGCCACTATCTGGTCGATCCGGTCGCCTGCACGCCAGCGTCGGGCTGGGAGAAGGGGCAGGTCGAGAACCAGGTCGGGCTGGTCAGGGAACGCTTCTTCACGCCGCGGCTGCGGTTCAAAAACCTCGACGAGTTAAACGCCTGGCTGCTCGACAAATGCATCGCCTACGCCAAGGTTCATCGCCATCCGGAGCTGGTCGATCAGACGATCTGGGAAGTGTTCGAAGCCGAACGCCCCAAACTCGTTCCCTATGCCGGCCGCTTCGACGGCTTCCATGCGGTGACGGCATCGGTCTCGAAGACCTGCCTGGTGCGCTTCGACAACAACAAGTACTCGGTCGCAGCCAGCGCAGTCGGACGACCGGTCGAGGTTCAAGCCTATGCCGATCGCATCGTGATCCGTCAGGATGGACGCATCGTTGCCGAGCACCCGCGATCCTTTGGCCGCGGCGATACCGTCTACGACCCCTGGCATTATGTGCCGGTGCTCGCCCGCAAACCCGGCGCCTTGCGCAACGGTGCTCCCTTCAAAGACTGGGTGCTGCCAGCCGCGATCGAGCGGATCCGGCGCAAGCTTGCCAGCACCGACGACGGCAATCGGCAGATGGTCGACATCCTCAACGCGGTGCTGACTGACGGTCTGCCCGCGGTGGAAGCGGCCTGTGCCGAAGCGCTCAGTCACAGCGTCCATTCGGCCGATGTCGTTCTCAATATCCTGGCCCGTCAACGTGAACCCGCCCCACCGGCCAACATCATGACGCCGGCCGCACTGACGCTCCGTCATGCACCGATCGCCGATTGTGCCCGCTACGACAACCTCCGGAGGACCATCTGATGGAACGAACCCAAATCTTCGACCTCATGGGCGAACTCAAGCTCTACGGCATGAAGGCTGCCTTCGACGAGATCATGGCAACTGCCGTCAAGCGCCAGCACGAACCTCAGCGCATTGTCGGCGACCTGCTCAACGCCGAGATCAACGAGAAGCAAGCCAGGTCGATCAAATACCAGCTCACCATTGCCAAGCTTCCGCTTGCCAAGGACATCGCCGACTTCCAGTTCGACGGCACGCCGATCAATCAGACTCTCGTCAATGATCTTGCTGGCGGCGGCTTCATCGCCCAACAACGCAACGTCGTGCTGGTTGGCGGCACCGGCACAGGCAAAACCCACCTGGCCATTGCCATCGCCAGAAGCTGCATCCGATCCGGTGCCCGCGGCCGCTTCTTCAACGTAGTCGACCTCGTCAATCGCCTCGAGACCGAGACCCGCAACGGACGGCAAGGACGGCTCGCCGAGCATCTGACCCGGATGGACTTCATTGTGCTGGATGAACTCGGCTATTTGCCCTTCGCCCAGTCCGGTGGCCAGCTTCTCTTCCACCTCGTCAGCCGGCTCTATGAGCGCGCCTCCGTCATCGTGACCACCAATCTCGCCTTCGGCGAATGGCCGAGCGTGTTCGGCGACGCCAAAATGACCACCGCGCTGCTCGATCGGTTGACCCATCACTGTGACATCGTCGAGACCGGCAATGACAGCTGGCGCTTCAAAAGCCGCGACGACGATCACGCCACCCGCGCTCGTCTCGTCTCCGCTATCCCGGCCAGCTCCAACGAGCCGAGCGCTACCGTCAAACCGCGGCGCACGAAGGGGTCAAAATTGGACGCCGATGAGGGGTCAAATTTACAGGCCGATTGACAGGAAGATCAATACGAGGCCGGCGAACCCGTTCAGGAGCCATCGACCGATCGCGGGCGAGAACGCTGGATTAGATGACAGAGCGGGTTCCAGCGTCCCTGCGGGAGTCGTTTCAAACAAGGTCGACATCAGGCACCTTTTCCAAAGCGGAGGAACCGCCTGAATGCGCCGATGAGGCCGAGCGTCATCACGAGCAAAACACCGGCCAAAGCCCCGGCGAAGGGCCAGTTGAGCAATTCCGTGGTCTGCTGACCGATCAAGGTTGCGATGGTCAGGTTCTGCGGGCCGCCCACCAAGGCCGGCGTGACGTAGAAGCCAAGCGACAGGATGAAGACCATGGTCGCCCCTGCATAGACGCCGGGCAGGCTAAGCGGCAGCGTGACGGCCAAGAAACTCGTCCAGGGTCCGGCGCCGAGATTCCTCGCTGCGCGCTCGAGCTCAGGTGGGGTCGAGCGCAGAGAGGAGAAGATCGGTAGGATCATGTAGGGCATGAGCACATGCGTCATCGCGACGATGACCGCCCCCTCGGTGTAGATCAGCTTCAGCGGCTGATTGATCAGCTCCCAGTTCAGCAGCGCGTTGTTGACGATCCCCGTCCTCTGCAGCAGCACGATCCAGGCGTAGGAGCGGACGAGCACGCTGGTCCAAAGCGGAATCAGGACACAGGCCGCGACCAGCATCGCGGCGCGCGCGCCGAGCTGCGACATTACCAGTGCCACGGGATAGCCCAGCAGAAAGGCAAGAAGCGTAACGATCGCGGCCGTCTGGACGGTGCGCAGGAATATTCTCAGGAAGATCGGCTCCTCGGCGATGCGCAGATACTGCTCCGCCGTCGGCGTCGGCGTGAAGATGCTGCCCAGCAGCAGTTTCGCGACCGGCAGGAGAAAGGCGAACCCCAGCAGCAGGACGAGCGGCAGCGCGAGAACGAGCGAGGCGGGGCGGGAGAGCTTGCCGGCCACCGAGCGTTCCGCGTCGGCGATTGTCGTGTTTGCCATGGCTTAGGCCTCGCCCGCGAAGACACGAACGGCGGCCGGGTTTAGCCGCACGAAAGTCCGCCCGCGTGGCGAGACGCCGGTGTCCCGATGGGACGATGGAACCTGGATCTGGAGCTGGGTTCCGTCTTTCGTTCGTACAATCAGCGTTCGATGCGGACCGAGGAAGATCGACGTTTCGATCTCGCCCGCTATGGCTCGTTCGTCGTCGTCCGTCGGGCTCAGACTTTCTGGCCTCGCCGCAATCCGCACGGAGCGTCCAATGGCGACATCCTCGCGCCCACCTATTTGAGACCGTGCGACATCGAATGTCTGTCCCGAGACCACGATCTCGATGCGGCGATCGTCGAGCCCAGTTACGACCCCATTGAGGAAATTCATCTTGCCAATGAAGTCGGCGACGAAGCTGCTGCTGGGCTCGTGATAGAGCGAGACGGGGCTGCCGAGTTGCTGGATGCGCCCCTTGTCCATGACCGCGATCCGGTCGGACATTGTCAGCGCCTCTTCCTGATCATGGGTTACGTAGATGATCGTGATGCCCAGGCTGGCGTGCAGCGTCTTGATTTCGATCTGAAGTTCTTCGCGTAGCTTCTTGTCGAGAGCACCGAGCGGTTCATCCATGAGAAGGACCGGCGGCTGGAAGACCAAGGCGCGCGCCACCGCCACACGCTGCTGCTGGCCACCCGAAAGCTGGGCGGGCATGCGGCCACCGTGATTCTGAAGCCGGACACGCGAGAGCGCCTGCTCGACCAAGAAAGCGATTTCGCCCTTCCTCATGCCGCGCATCTTGAGCGGAAACGCGACGTTCTGTGCCACGCTCATATGCGGAAACAGGGCGTAGCGCTGGAAGACCATTCCGATGCCGCGCTTGTTGGGTGAAACATGGGTCAGATCCCGCCCGCCCAAGGTGATCGACCCCGAACTCGGCATCTCGAATCCCGCGAGCATCATCAACAGAGTAGTTTTGCCCGAGCCCGAGGGGCCGAGCAGAGAGAGGAATTCCCCGGCCTCAACGTGAAGATCGACACAATCGACACCGACGATCGGTCCGAATCGTTTCGAAACGCCTTGGATGGCGATGGCCCCGCCTTTGAGGGAATTTAGGCTCTGGTGCCCGTTTGAGGCATCGCTGTTGGACTTGGCGATCATAATCACTCTTGAATCCCTGAGAGGCGCTTCGCCGGCCGGGACGGTCGCCCGATATCCATATTTTGATATTTGGTGCACCATTTACGGAGCCCTGTCAAGGAGGCTGGTGATCGACGGCAACCAAGGCTATTTGATGCATCACGCAACAAGAGGATTCCATGTCGGAGTATCTGCTCGCCGGTGTCGTCACTCCTATCGCCCGGCAATCCAATCTCGGAGAACTCACCTATGAGCGCCTAAAGGCGATCATCGTCTCCGGCGCCTTCCCGCCCAACGAGAAGCTGACGGTGCGGTCGGTCGCTGCCGCGCTGGGGGTCAGCACCACTCCGGCGCGGGACGCCATCAATCGGCTTCTGTCGGAGGGAGCTCTTATCAATGAAGGCCCCAAGACGGTCGTCCTGCCATTTCTGACGCTGGAAGTGCTCGACGAGATCACCGCCACGCGGCTCGCCCTGGAAGGTTTGGCCGCCGAGCGCTCCGTTTTGGCAGTTGCTCCTACCGACATTTCGGGCCTTGAACGGATGCAGGTGGCGATCAACGCGGGGTTGGATTCTGCCGAGTATCGGGAGGTCCTAAGAGTCAACCGCGAGTTCCATTTCCTGATCTATCGGTTGTCAGGCTGGCCACGATTGGTCGCGATGATCGAATCCCTTTGGGTGCGTGTCGGTCCTTCGCTAAACGAGCTTTATCCAGGCTTCGCTATGAATCGGCGAGGCGTTGCCAACCATATGGCCGCTTTGCAGGGCCTGCGTGCCAAGGATGGTGCCAAGGTCAGATCCGCCATGGAACAGGACATCCGTGACGGTTACGTGCAGCTCAAGGCGATGATTGAAGCCCGTCGCTAGGCTGGGCGTAGAGGCGTTGAACTTCCCGAATATTTTTGTTGCATCAAATATCATATTTGGTTTAGTGGTTCCGACCACTGCCGCTCCTCGCGCGGCTCCTGGATGGAACAATGACAGTAGCGACGACCAAAGGTCACAACTCCGTAGGACGCGCCTCGAAGGAAGCGTTCGAGCGCGCACGGCACGTCTTCATCGACGGAACCACACGGGTGACAATCGAGCGGGATCCGATTCCGCGATACATGGAGCGGGGCGACGGCGCTTATCTCGTCGATCTCGACGGACGCCGCTTCCTAGACCTGAACGCCAATTTCACTACCCTCATCCATGGCCATCGTTTCGCGCCCGTGATCGAGGCGGTGACGCGCCAGCTGCAGTCCGGGACCTGCTTCGCGAATCCAACGTTGGCCGAGATCGGCCTCGCGGAGTTGATCTGCGAGCGTGTTCCCGGCGTCGAGACGATCCGTTTCGTCAACACCGGCTCCGAAGCTGTGATGTTTGCGATCAAGGCCGCACGCGCCCTCACCGGGCGCTCTGCGATCGCCAAAATCGAGGGCGCCTATCACGGTTCCTATGATTGGGTTGAAGTCAGCCAGGCGAGCACGCCAAGCAACTGGGGGCAGGCGGCTGCCCCGGCGGCCGTTCCCTACTACCGTGGCATGCCAGCGTCGGTTCTGAGCGAGGTGGTGCCGCTCCGTTTCAACGACATCGAAGTTGCGGAACGACAGATCACGACCCGCGCGGCCCATCTGGCGGCGATCGTGCTCGACCCGATGCCGAGCCGAGCCGGCCTGATCGTTCCGACGGCGGAATTCGTATCTGCGATACAGCGAACTGCGAAACGGCACGGCGTCGTCGTCATTGCCGACGAGGTGTTGAGCTTCCGGCAAGGCTATGAAGGCGCCTCGGCACGTTACGGCCTAACGCCAGACCTCTTTACCTTCGGCAAGATCATCGGTGGCGGCTTCCCGATCGGCGCGATCGCCGGCAGCCGCGAGGTTATGAGTGTCTTCGATGCCTCCGCGGGCAAGCCGGCGCTTCCCCAAGGCGGCACCTTCTCCGCCAATCCGCTGTCGATGGTCGCTGGCTTTGCGTCGATGACGGCTTTGGATCGAGCCGCCTTCGAGCATCTCGAAAGGCTAGGCGACCGACTGCGCGAGCAGCTCACGGCCGCGATCGCGCGGCACCACGCGCCTCTTTCGGTTTCCGGCGCCGCCTCGCTCTTCCGAATCCATCCGAAAGCGACCCTGCCGCGGGATTTCCGGGAGGCGACGCCGACCGCCGCGCAAGCGCATGTCATGAAAGAGCTCGGCCGCGCCTTCGCAGAGAGCGGCATCGTTCTTCCTAGCGGCGCGGCAGCTTGCCTCTCCACCCCGATGACAACCGAGGACACCGATCGTGTCGCCTCAGTCTTCGATGACTTTCTCGCTACACGCAGTGACCTGATCGAAAGCCTCGCAGCATGACCAAGACCACCGCCACCGTCGCACAAGTGATCGCCTTCGCCTTGAAGCGCCACGGCGTCGAGGTGATCTTCGGGCAGAGCTTGCCTTCGGCCGTTATCCTCGCCGCCGAAGCCCTAGGCATTCGGCAGATCGCTTATCGGCAGGAGAACATGGGCGGCGCCATGGCTGACGGGTATGCTCGCGTGTCGGGGCGTGTCTCCGTCGTCGCCGCGCAGAACGGTCCCGCCGCCACTCTGCTCGTACCGCCCCTGGCGGAAGCGCTGAAGGCGAGCATTCCGATCGTTGCGCTCGTCCAGGAGGTCGAACGGCATCAGGTCGACAAGAACGCCTTCCAAGAAATAGACCATGTCGCGCTGTTCGCATCCTGTGCGAAATGGACACGGCGGCTTGCGGGCGCCGATCGCGTCGATGACTACGTCGACGCCGCATTCATAGCTGCCGCAAGTGGCCGACCCGGCCCGGCCGTGCTGCTCCTTCCAGCGGATCTTCTACGCGAGGCCGCTACACCGTCAGCGGTCGGGCGTAGCGCGAGCTATGGCAAATTTCCCCTCGATCGTAGCCGCCCGGCCCAAGCGAATATCGAGGCCGTCGCCTGCCTGATCGCTGGGGCCCGACATCCTGTCGTCATGGCGGGCGGCGGCGCCCTCACGCAGGACGCCCCGGCTGCGCTGGCACTGCTCCAGGACCTCGCGGCCTTGCCCGTCTTCACCACCAATATGGGAAAGGGCGCGGTCGACGAGTACCATCCCTTATCATGTGGCGTGCTCGGCGCGTTGGTGGGGCCAGCCTCGGTCGGGCGACACAGCCGCGCGCTGCTCGCCGAGGCCGATCTGATCCTGCAGATCGGCACGCGCAACAACCAGAACGGTACTGACAGCTGGCGGCTCGTGCCTCCGACCGCACGCCTCGTCCAGATCGACATTGACCCGCAAGAAATCGGCCGCAACTACGAAGCGCTTCGCCTCGTCGGCGACGCTGCGGAGACAATCGGCGCGCTGACGGAAGCAATACGCGCGATGGACTTGTCCTCACGCGCCCGAGCGCGGCCCGCTCTGGAGGCCCGCATCGCCGAGGCCTGGAGCCGATTCGAACCCGCCCGCGCACCGCTCGCGCGGCACAACGCGAGCCCGATCCGGCCCGAACGTGTGATGGCCGAATTGCAGACGCTGCTGACGCACGACACGATCGTCGTCGCAGATGCGAGCTACTCCTCAATGTGGATCGTCGGCCAGTTGCGTGGACTGGCGCCGGGCATGCGCTTTTTGACCCCGCGCGGCCTCGCCGGTCTCGGCTGGGGCGTGCCGCTCGCTATAGGCGCGAAGGTCGCGAAGCCGGTTGCCCGGGTGGTCGCGCTGGTCGGCGACGGTGGATTCGCCCATTCCTGGGCAGAGCTCGAAACCATGGTTCGGATGGGCATCTCGCTCACGGTCATTGTGCTGAACAACGGCGTTCTCGGCTATCAGAGGGACGCCGAGACCGTGAAGTTCGGAGCCTACACTACGGCCTGCCACTTTGCCCCAGTCGATCACGCCGCGATCGCCCGAGCCTGCGGCTGCGTCGCCGTGCACGTCGAGACGCCGACGGAGATCCTTCCGGCGCTGCGCGACGCGTTGCAGGGAGAACGACCAACCCTGATCGAGATCACCACCGATCCGGACGCACATCCGGCGATTTCCCTCTTTGATGGAGCGCTCGACCCCGTGGTCGCCCCCGAACCGGTGGTCATCTGATGGCACGGCCCCGCGGCAACGCTGTCGTCCCTAGCGGCAACTCCGGCATTTCGCCGCCAAGATGTTCGCAAGGGTACCAGCAGTTCGCTGCTGCTGGCCAACATCCGCTGTTGCTTCCGTCAACGGACATCATGGGGACTTTCCTACATGACCAAACCAAGCACACGCGGCTCTAGTCGACGCATCGGCGCACACCTTGCAGCGACGCTCATCCGGCAGATCGGGCTCAGCCTTCTGCTCTCAGCTGCGGCGGTAGCACAGTCAGGCGAGGTAGTCGTCGCTACCACGGGCGGCGTCTACGACAGGACACTGAAGGAGGTTTGGTTCGAGCCCTTCACCAAGGCGACCGGGATCAAGGTCAACACCGTTACCGCCAACGATTCCGAGCAGCGGGCGCGCGCCCAGGCCATGGCGAACGCAGGTCGGGTTACGTGGGACATCATCAACAACGTCGACATCATCGCCGAGTCACCGCTGAATCGATCTTTCACCCGCGACCTATCGGTCTTGTGCGAGCAGTTCAGGGAGCGCAAAGATCTGATCGATAAGACCTGCAATTCTGCCGGGGTGCGGATCACGTTTAACGCCACGCTTCTCGCCTTCGACGCGGCGCGTTTCACGGGCGCCAAGCCCCGGAGTTGGGCTGATTTCTGGGATATCGCCCGTTTCCCTGGCCCGCGTGCGTTGCCGAGCTTCAATGATCCCTGGCGCGTGTTCGCGGCCGCGCTGCTGGCTGACGGCGTGCCCGCTGACAACCTCTTCCCTCTCGACATCAATCGAGCCCTCAAGAAGCTCGACCAGATCAAACCGAAAATCCAGCTCTGGTGGCGCACCGGAGACCAGAGCCAGCAGGGCTTCCGCAATGGCGAATACGTCATCGGCATGATTTGGGGGACGCGCGCCTCGGCCTTGAAGGCGGAAGGCCAACCTGTTCAGATTTCCTACGATGGCGCCTTCATGTTGGCCGACACGATGCAGATCCTCCGCAACGGCCCCAACCCCGCCGGAGCGGAGGCGCTGCTGAAGTTCTACCTGGATAGTCCGACGGTGCAGGCGAAACTCGCAGAGCGTCTTAACGTCACACCGCCGAGCCTCGCCGCCATGGCGATGATGAGCGAGGCCGCACGGGCCAACATCCCGAATTCGCGAGAAGCCTTCCAGGCTATCGTAAAACACGATTCCGCCTGGATCGCAGCCAACCAAGCCCGAATGCTAGACGCCTGGAACGCTTGGATCCAGCAATAACACCGACAATCAGGTGGCTAAATTCCGTCATGAGAGGTTCTTAGGCCAATGGGTGGTAAGCCTAACGTCAACAGATCGCGACGTAGCGTTGCCGATCTCGCCCGCGACGCAACCCGGACCCTCAGTGCTCGCTGGGCTGAGCTGGCCTGTCACAATCCGCTGCGACGACTTGGTAATATTGATCCGGCATTGTCTGCGTGAATAGAATTTCCAATGCAACAATATCTGTATAGCCTTTAGTCTCGTCGCCGGCATTGATTAACTCAACCACGGTCAAGCCCTTGCCGGTGTCGCGGCGCGCCGCACGGCGGGCAGCAGCGACAGCTCGGCCATCTCGATCGAGGCATCATAGGTGTCAGCGCCGTAACCGAACGCGCCGGCCATGCCGCAGCAGCTCGATTCGATGGTCTCGACCTTCAGGCCCGGAATGAGGCGCAGCACCTGCTCGACCGGCTGAAGGCGACGAAGGATTTTTGGTGACAATGGCCGTGCATCAAGGTTGGGCGACGAATACATCGGAAAAAACGTTGACGTCCTTGTGGTGCAGTGGGGACCGCCTACCAGCACGTTCAAAATGAACAGCGGAGAGACCTCATATTGGAGTGGGCCCTCCAGGGGGGACAGGTTGGCTTTCAGTAATTGACCGGACGGCCGGGCTTTCAGAGGATGAAGGCCCATGGCAAAGCACCGAACCCACAGCGTCGAGTTCAAACGGCAGGTGTCGCAAGAGTATCTGAGCGGCGAGACGCTGCACGGGCTCGCGAAGCGGCATGACATCTCCCGCAATCTGATCCGGATCTGGGTCGAGAAGTTTCAGGCAGGCGCTCTCGATGAAGATTTGGCGGCGGCCGATCTTCTCCAGGATTATGAGGCGCGAATTGCCGCCCTCGAGAGGCTGGTCGGGAAACAGGCCCTGGAGCTCGAGTTTCTAAAGGGGGCTCTGCATGCACGACCGCGGAGGAGAAGCGAGCCTACATCCGCGATCACCGGCCCCGCGGCCTCTCCGTCACGGAAGGATGTCGGCTGATGGGGATTGCGCGCTCGACTTACTATGACCGCTCTGAGAAGGCGGCCGATGATACTGCGATCGTTGAGGCGATCGCCACTATCTGCGACGAGTTCGAGCACTATGGCTGGCGTCGCGTCCAGGCTGCGCTTCGCCAGCAGGGCCTGATCGTTAATCACAAGAAGATCCGCCGCCTGATGCGTGAGCATGACCTTCAGCCGAGATTACGTCGCCGCTTCATGGTGACAACAGACAGCGATCACGGTCAGCCGACCTTCCCGAATCTCGCCACCGACATCACTCCCACCGGTACCGACCAACTCTGGGTGGCCGATATCACATATGTCGCCATCGCCGGCGGCTTTGTCTATGTCGCCGTCATCTTGGATGCCTGGTCACGGCGAGTGGTCGGATACGCCATCAGCCGCTCGATCGACGCCCGGCTGACGCTCGCGGCCCTGGCCGCCGCGATCGAAGGCCGCAAACCACCTCCCGGCTGCGTGCATCATTCCGATCGTGGATCACAATACGCTGCGGCTGCCTATCGCGATCATCTTGCCGCCCACGGCTTGATCGGCTCCATGGGCCGGCGCGGCAACCCATACGACAACGCCACGGCGGAGAGCTTCATGAAGACACTCAAGGTCGAAGCCGTTTATCCGATGGCATTCGAAACCTTCATCGACGTTGCCGAAAACCTTCCGCGCTTCCTTGAGGAGGTTTACAACCGTCGACGGCTTCACTCGGCACTCGGTTATCTCAGTCCTGTGCAATTCGAGGATCAACACACCCGGCGAACGGTCAAACCAGCAGCCTGACCCCGTCTGCTCCGAGGGGCCCACTCCATATCTCTGGCAACTGTCCGCTATCATTGACATTGACACTGACCGCGGATCCGGCACGGCCAGCTCCCGGTATTGCAAGGTCAGCGTCATCGCTTCTCCGGCAGGAGTTATAAACCAGCTCAATACCGAGGATGCGAACGCCGGCCGCGGAATTGTCGGGGCGCCAGGTGGTTTCGGCAGCATGTGTGCTCGACGTCTCGGAATGAAACCGCAAACGTAAAAACGAAAGTTGCACCTCTGCCGTGCTTGCCTGCCGAGCGCGGTGTTGCGCCGTGGATGTTGAGCCGGCGTTACAGTGGGGGGCAAACGCTCGGGTGGAACAATCCACGCAATCCCATTGCGCTTGCCTAAACCCTTCTTAGGCCTGAGGTAACCAGCTTCCGCGATGGGTCGCGCGCCCAGCGCATCGGCGGTAACTCGATCAGGCGATAGGTCGTAGCCGCGACAGCGATCGGGAGCAGGATGGAGGCGGTTATACGGACGGCCACGATCCACAATGGTGGGTGCTCGTCCCAGACGGTCAGCCAAGCTGGATTCATATTCGCGAGCCAAGTCACGAGCAAGAAATGCGTCAAATAAAGTGAATAGGAAATCTGCCCCAGCCAAAGAAGGACCTTCGGGAACGCTGCACCGTTGAGCTCCGCTGTAATGACAGCATAGATCAGGCAACCCGCACCGGTCCCATAGGTGAACAGCCGCACGAACGTGTTGAACTCGTCGTAGCCATGATTCATGAGGATCCAGCCGACGCTGAAGAGTATCAGTCCGAGGGCTACCGCAGCCAAGGGAATCGGACAGGGAGCGCCCGTGCGAACTAGCCAGGCGATGACAACGCCGATCCCGAACTCCAGCGTGAGCGGCATCGAGTATACCCAGAGAGATATGCCGAGGATGTCCGCGACGATGACGGCTCCGAGGACAGCAAGCAACGTCTCCATCACCCGAGTCGGAAACAGGCCCAGGATGATCGTGACAGCGGCATAAAAGGCGAGCTCGAAGCAAAGCGACCACGCTGTCACCACGTATCGATTGAATATCACGAGCGAGAAGACATGCGCGATATCCAAGCCCCCCTGCCCCCACGACGAGACGGAGATCCATTGAGAGCTGATGACCGAGGCGAAAAGCACGACCCAATAGAGCGGATAAATTCGAGCAACGCGCTTAATGGCGAAATCTAGAACGCTTGCGCGACCGGACCGGCTTCCGACCTCGGCCGCAGTTGTTGCGATGATGAACCCAGAAATCACGAAGAAAATGTCGACGCCGCCCTGCAACAGCCGAAGAACGAGAAGACCTTCCGGGAAGAGATCGATCCGCGCGGCTGCGGCGTGGCCGCACACGACAGAGAGCGCTGCAATGCCTCGCATCGCCTGAATTCCATAGTAGGTTTTCAATCCGGCTCCCCCAGCTTTTGGCGGCTTAGCGCCGCACGTCTTATAGGCGCCTTGACGACCTGTTTCCAGAGCACCAGCTGGGTTTCAGAGTTGACAACGGCCGAACCTCGCGCATCATGATGACAAAAGAGCTCATCCGTGCCGGTCAATGCAAGCTCATAGTTCCGACGATCTTCCTGACCGACTACGTCGGAGGATTGGTCAAGCTCTTCGATCCCGAACCGAAGGCGGCTCCGCTAGTGGGGGCGGTGATCGAATGCCAACGGATCGCTAACACGATTGTCTCTCCCGATCTCAACTGAACGATCGATCTGTGAGCATCGACACATGGGTTCCTGGAGGGTATCGAGAATGCCCGACTGACTTCCCCAATCTCGATCTAGAGATCGAAAGGAGAATGGGCATTCCGGCGGGGCGGGCAACTTCTGTCGCCCCGCAGTGTTGCTGTCTTTCGATTCCTACTCGGCACCACTGGCGCCGAGTAGGGGACGTACTTTGCCCGTCGCTGCACGCGAACAGGGATGGATGGACGACTTGCTGTGAAATCCACGCGAACTTGGCCATCGTAAAGCTCCGAAAGCCCGGATTCAAAGGTGCTATTGAGTCGGAGTGACGATGAAGGCGTTCACGAAGCGTACGTTCGCCTGGCCCTGGAGTGCGGACCAACACGATTCCCATCGGAATCCATTTCGTGGGATCTTTGTTCAGCCAATCCTGCGTTTCGACATTCCATTTTACAATCGTGAGGCCGAGTTCGCCGACCGCGGCGCTCTCGTTGGCCTGATATTTTCCCTCAGGGGGACGAAGCCATTTCTTGTAGGTGCTAAGTCCCTTCAGTGTGTTGTCGGCGTCGACGATCTCCGTCTTGATTCATCTGGCAGCGGTGCATCATCAACTCCGTTAAGCTGCTAGCTTGGTGGCCGTTCGGCAGCCGCCCGTTTGATCCAAGCCCGACATTCAAGAGGGCAACATGAAGTTCGCCGCCAATATCCGCAATCACCCAACCAAATTGGATCGCCGTGCCGTCGAGGTCGATGGCGCCGTCAATTGCAGCTAAATGCGCTGTGCGCACGCATTCAAGAGGACTTCCTGTACGCCGAGATCGCAATCCACCAGGTTCGTGCGGTCGGCGAACCCGTTCTCGTCGCGCGCCGGCACGTGTGTGAACGAGCTGGATCGCCGCGTACGAGCGCTATCCAGCGTTGGCCTTCAGCCTTGCGGCCTGGATGCCCGCGATGGCACAAGCCTCGTCATTGTCGGAAGTGTCGCCGGACACGCCGACGGCACCAAGCAGCGTTGCGCCATCCATGATCAGCACGCCGCCGGGGACCGGCACCAGCGCGCCCTTGGCGATGGTATTTACGGAATCGATGAAATAGGCCTGTTCTTGCGCGCGCTGGTACAAGGCGCGCGAGCCCATGCCCATGGCGAGCGCCCCATAGGCCTTGCCGTGGGCGATCTCGGCGCGCATCAGGCTGGTGCCGTCCTGCGCCGCGGCGATCTTGAGCACGCCGCGTGCGTCCAGGATGGTGACGACCAGCGGCTTGAGCTTCAGCTCGGTGGACTTTGCGAAGGCGGCGTCGAGGATCTTGCGGGCGGTGTCGAGCGTGAGGTCAGCCATGGCTGGTTTCCTTTTTAGTGTGTGAAGTGGAATTTGCTCCGGCGCGGTCGAGGCTCATCGCCAGCACGCGCGCGACGTGAAGCGCTTGGCGCTGGGCGCCGTCGTGGATCTGATGCCGGCAGGAGGTGCCGTCGGCGACGACCAGTGTATTCTGGTCGGCGCGCCGCACGGCGGGCAGCAACGACAGCTCGGCCATCTCGATCGAGGCATCATAGGTGTCAGCGCCGTAACCGAACGCGCCGGCCATGCCGCAGCAGCTCGATTCGATGGTCTCGACCTTCAGGCCTGGAATGAGGCGCAGCACTTGCTCGACCGGCTTGAAGGCGCCGAAGGATTTTTGGTGGCAATGGCCGTGCACGACGGCCTTGTCGGCGACGGTACCGAGCGGCAGCTGCAGCCTTCCGGCCTCCGCTTCGCGCACCAAAAATTCCTCGAAAGTCAGCGCGTGGGCGCCGACGGCCCTGGCATCGTTGTCCTTGCGCAGCGAGGCGAGCTCGTCACGCAGTGTCAGCAGACAGCTCGGCTCGAGGCCGACGATCGGCACGCCGCGCGCGGCAAAGGGCGCGAAGGCGGTGACGAGACGATCGAGCTCGGATCTCGCTTCATCGACAAGGCCGGCTGAGAGGAATGTCCGGCCGCAGCAGAGCGGGCGACTGCCGCTCGTCGGCTTGGGCAGGTGCACGCGATAACCGCCCGCCGCGAGCACGCGGAGCGCGGCGTCGAGATTTTCGCGCTCGTAGATGCGATTGAAGGTGTCCGTGAACAACACGACTTCGCGGCCGGTCTCCGGCCCAACCGCTTCCGCGGGCGGCACGAACACGTCGCTGCGGAAGGCGGGCAGGGCGCGGCGCGCGCTGATGCCGGCAAAGCGCTCGAACAGGTTTCGCAGCAGCGGGCTGCGGTTACGCAAATTGGCGAGCGGCGCGAAGCGCGATGCGAGACCGGCATAGCGCGGGAGGTAACCGACCAGGCGGTCGCGCGGGGTCAGGCCATGGGACGCAGCGCGGGCGGCGAGCACCTCGATCTTCATCTTGGCCATGTCGACGCCGGTCGGGCATTCGTGGCGGCAGGCCTTACAGGAGACGCAGAGCTTTAGGGTCTCCATCATCTCGTCGGAGGACAACGCGTCGGGGCCGAGCTGGCCGGAGATTGCGAGCCGCAAGCTGTTGGCGCGTCCGCGGGTGACGTCCTTCTCGTTGCGCGTCGCGCGGTAGGACGGGCACATCACGCCGCCCTCGAGCTTGCGGCAGGCGCCGTTGTTGTTGCACATCTCGACCGCGCCCTGGAAACCGCCGCCGGCGCCGGGATAGGCGGACCAATCCAGCTTCGTCTTCAACTCGTTGACGCGGTAGTCGGGTTTGAAGCGGAACAGCGAGCGATCGTCCATCCGGGGTGCATCGACGATCTTGCCGGGATTGAGGACGCCTTCGGGATCGAAGCGCTGCTTCACCTCCCTGAAGTCGGCGACGAGACGCTCGCCGAACATGGTCTCGTGGAATTCAGAGCGCACCAGGCCATCGCCATGCTCGCCGGAATGCGAGCCCTTGTACTCGCGCACCAGCGCGAAGGCCTCCTCGGCGATGGCCCGCATCGCCTTGACGTCCTTCTCAAGCTTTAGGTTCAGCACGGGCCGTACGTGCAGGCAGCCCTCGGAGGCATGCGCATACATCGTGCCGCTGGTGCCGTGCTTGGCGAAAACCTCGCTCAAGCGCGCGGTGTAGTCGGCGAGATGCGGCAACGGCACGGCGCAATCCTCGACGAACGAGACCGGCTTGCCCTCCTGCTTCATCGACATCATGACGTTGAGGCCGGCGGCGCGGAAATCGGCGATGCCGCTTTGCAGCGCGGGCTCGGTGACCTCGACCACGCCGCCCCATTTGCGCTGGTCGTTATTCCAGCCGAAGCCGAGATCGCCCATCAATTCGCCGAGTTGCTTGAGGCGCACCAGATTGTCCGCCTGGTCCTCTTCGGCAAATTCGACCACCAGAACGGCATCCGGATCGCCCTTGATGGCGGCGGAGATGATCGGCCTGAACATCGCGATGTCGCGGCCGAGCGCGAGCATGGTGCGGTCGACCAGCTCGACCGCGATCGGCTTGAGCTTGACCAGGTGCTGGGCGGCGTCCATCGCCTCGTAGAAACTGCCGAAATGACAGATGCCGAGCGCCTTGTTGCGGATGACAGGCCACAGCTTCAGCTCGACCTTGGTGGTGAAGGCGAGGGTGCCTTCCGAGCCGACCAGGAGATGCGCCATGTTGTTGCGCGCATTGCGCGGCGTCAGCGCATCGAGATTGTAGCCGCCGACACGGCGCTGCACCTTGGGAAAGCGCGCGGCGATCTCGTCGGCCTCACGGGCGCCGAGATCGAGCATGTCGCGGAACAGGGCGCGCGCGCTGTCGTTCGCATCGAGATCGGAGAGATCGCGCGACACCTCGCCGTAGCGGCCCAGCGTGCCGTCGGCGAGCGCCGCCTCCATCGACAGCGTGTTGTCGCGCATCGTGCCGTAGCGCAGACTACGGCCGCCGCAGGAATTGTTGCCGGCCATACCGCCGATGGTGGCGCGCGAGGCCGTGGAGACGTCGACCGGAAACCACAGGCCGTGCTTCTTGAGCTGACGGTTGAGGTCGTCGAGCACGATGCCGGGCTCGACCACGCAGGTGCGGCCCGCGACGTCGAGCGAGAGGATGCGGTTGAGGTGCTTCGAGAGATCGACCACGAGGCCGTCATTGACGGTCTGGCCGCATTGCGAGGTGCCGCCGCCGCGCGGGGCGACCTTGATGCCCTCGTCGCGGGCAATCGCCAGCGCTTTGAGGGCCTCGTCCATGGTCCTGGGCACGACCACGCCGGCCGGCATGATCTGGTAAAACGAGGCGTCGGTGGCATAGCGGCCGCGGCTGAAGCCGTCGAACAGGACGTCGCCGGTCATTTCCGCGCGCAGGCGCCGTTCGAGCGAGGAGGCGTTTGTCATCCCTGGTCCCGGATTGACCCAGCGAGGCCCAGCCTTACTGAGTTATTCATTATTTCTCATGACCGATTATATTATGAATTCAAAATGAGCAAGTCGGCCGCCCCTCAGGGTGAGGCCGGCGCGTCCTCTTGGGGTTCGGTCAGGTGCTCGATTGCGGCCGCCCGCTTGTTGCGCAGGTGCTGGAACAGGATGTCGCTGAGCTCGCTGGCGGCGCGGCGGCGCAGCGCGTCGAGGATGGTCTCGTGCTCGCGCATCGCTTCCGCCCAGCGCTGCCGCTTGCGGGCGAAATTGGCGGAGTAGCGGACCCGGCGGATGCGGCCTGCGAAGTTGGCGTAGGCGCTCTTCAGCGTCTCGTTGCGCGCGGCCGCGACGATGCTTTCGTGGATGCGCTGGTTGGTCTGGAAATAGCCGTGCATGTCGCGATGCAGATAGTGCCCGTACATCTCGTAATGCAGCTGCTCGATCGCGGTGATTTCCTCATCCGTAATGGCCTCGCAGGCGAGGCGCCCGGCAAGGCTCTCCAGCCCCGCCATGACGTCGAACAGCTCCTCGAGGTCGCGCTGGCTAAGTTGGCGGACGCGCGCGCCGCGGTTGGGCAGAAGCTCGATCAGGCCCTCGGAAGCGAGCACTTTCAGGGCCTCGCGCAACGGCGTGCGGGAGATCCCGAGCATCGCGCAGAGCTGCCGCTCGGGAACGCGCGCGCCGTCGGGAATGTTGCCCTCGACCACGTAGTCGCGCAGCCGCAGCAGGATCTCGCCGTGAAGCGAGGCCTCCTGGCGGTCGCCGCCATTTGCGGCTGGTGGGGCGATCGGAACCCCGGTGTCGGGAATCGTGGATTTCATTTGCAGCACAATAGTTTGCCTGTTTGATCGCGTCGATGTTCACGAACGAATACCAAAATTCAATTGAAATGACAAAAAATGAATGCAAAATGGCCTCCGAAGCTGGCTAGAGTCCGCCGACAGGGAGGTTTTCATGCACCAGGGACGCCATTTCCTTCAGATTCCAGGCCCGAGCCCGGTCCCCGAGCGCGTCCTCCGCGCCATGGACATGCCGGTCATTGACCACCGGAGCGCAGAATTCGGCGAGCTCGGCCGCGCCGTGCTCGAAGGCAGCCAGACAATTTTCCAGACCGCGGGCCCGGTGGTGATCTTCCCCTCGTCGGGGACGGGCGCCTGGGAGGCCGCGATCGTCAACACGCTGTCGCCTGGCGATAAGGTGCTGATGGTCGAGACCGGCCATTTCGCCACCCTGTGGCGGCAGATGGCGGGGCGGTTCGGCATCGAGGTCGACTTCGTGCCCGGCGACTGGCGCCGCGGCGCCGATCCCGCATTGATCGAGGCGAAGCTCACCGAGGACAAGGCGCGCGCGATCAAGGCCGTCATGGTCGTGCACAACGAGACCTCGACCGGCGCGACCAGCCGCATCGCCGAGATCCGCGCCGCGATTGACCGCACCGCGCATCCGGCGCTGCTGATGGTCGACACCATCTCCTCGCTCGGCTCGGTCGACTACCGCCACGACGAATGGAAGGTCGACGTCAGCGTGAGCTGCTCGCAGAAGGGTTTCATGTTGCCGCCCGGTCTCGGCTTCAACGCGATCTCGGAGAAGGCGCGCGCAGCCGCGAAGACCAACAAGATGCCGCGCTCTTATTTCGACTGGGAGGAGATGCTCAAGCCCAACGCCAACGGCTTCTTCCCCTACACGCCAGCGACCAATCTGCTCTACGGCCTGCGCGAGGCGATCGCGATGCTGCTCGAAGAGGGGCTCGACAACGTGTTCGCGCGCCATCAGCGGCTGGCTGCGGCGACGCGTGCCGCCGTCAGTCACTGGGGTCTCGAGATCCTCTGCCAGGAACCCTCGGAGTTCTCGCCGGTGCTCACCGCGGTGTTGATGCCGCCGGGCCACGACGCCGATCAGTTCCGCAAGATCGTGCTCGAAAATTACAACATGTCGCTCGGCTCGGGCCTGTCGAAGGTCGCCGGAAAAGTCTTCCGCATCGGCCATCTCGGCGAATGCAACGCGCTGACGCTGCTCGGCGCGCTGACCGGCGTGGAGATGGGCCTGTCGGTTGCGGGCGTGCCGCATCGCTCCGGCGGTGTCGACGCCGCGATGAAGCTGCTGGAGCAGCGCCCGCAGGGCAATGCCCCGCCGCATCTGAAAGTGGTCGGCACCTAGGTCGCGCGGGACACGCAAGGCCAATCATAAAAAACAGTCAGGGAGGGTGGAGATGGGAATTCGGTTCAAGGCCACGCATCTCGTCTTGGCGATGCTCTGCGCGATGTATTTCATCACCTATGTCGACCGGGTGAACATCGGCACCGCCGCGAGCGAGATCCAGAAGGAGCTGGGTCTGTCGAACACCCAGCTTGGCCTCGTCTTCTCCGCCTTCGCCTATCCCTATCTGCTGTTTCAGGTGATCGGCGGCTGGGTCGGTGATCGCTTCGGGCCGCGCAAGACGTTGTTCTGGTGCGGCATGATCTGGGCGGCGGCGACCATCTCGACCGGCTTCGTCAACGGCCTTGCCGCACTGTTCGTCGCGCGTTTCGCGCTCGGCTTCGGCGAGGGCGCGACCTTTCCGACGGCAACGCGCGCGATGCAATACTGGACGCCCGCGAACCGCCGCGGTTTTGCGCAGGGACTGACCCATTCCTTCGCCCGGCTCGGCAACGCCGTGACGCCGCCGGTGGTGGCGCTGCTCATCCTCTGGCTGACCTGGCGCGGCGCGTTCGTCGTGCTCGGTTTCGTCAGCCTGGTCTGGGGCGTCGTCTGGGTCTGGTACTTCCGTAACGAGCCGAAGGAGCACGCCGCCATCACCGAGGCCGAGCTCGCCGCACTGCCGCCGCGCCCGACCGGCGAGCGGCCTCGCGTGCCGTGGGGGCCGTTGCTCGGCCGCATGTGGCCAGTGACGCTGACCTATTTCTGCTACGGCTGGTGCCTGTGGCTCTATCTCAACTGGCTGCCGCTGTTCTTCAAGAACAACTACAATCTCGATATCAAGAACTCGGCGCTGTTCGCCTCCGGCGTGTTCTTCGCCGGCGTGGTCGGCGACAGCGTCGGCGGCGTGCTTTCGGACAAGATCCTCGACCGCACCGGCAATGTCCGCCTGGCGCGGCTGAGCGTCACCGTTGCGGGATTTACCGGGGCGCTGCTTTCGCTGTTTCCGATCCTGTTCGTCCACGACATCACGATCGTCGCGCTGTGCCTGTCGGCCGGCTTCTTCTGCGCCGAGCTGGTGATCGGCCCGATGTGGTCGATCCCGATGGACATCGCCCCGAAATATTCCGGCACCGCCTCGGGACTCATGAACACCGGCTCGGCCTTCGCCGCCATCGTCTCCCCGCTCGTTGCCGGCTTCGTGATCGACGCGACCGGCAACTGGTACCTGCCGTTCCTGATGTCGATGGGGCTGCTGTTGCTCGGTGGCTTCTCCGCCTTCCTGATGCATCCGGAGCGCCCGTTTACGGAGGCCGAGGGGCGCCTGCCGGTCGGAAAGGTGGTGGCCGCGGAGTAGGGGCGGCGGAGGCCCGCCGCTTATGCATGGGAGGCGTCTTAAGGAGAGGGGACAAGCTGGTCAAATGGTGCTATTCGGCGCCCATTAAAACCAAGGCTAGACCGGGAAGGACGCCGATGACCGTGCACACTGGAAGGCATTTCTTACAGATTCCAGGACCGACCAATGTGCCCGACCGGGTGCTGCGGGCGATGGACATGCCGACGCTGGACCATCGCGGTCCGGAGTTCGCGGAGCTCGGTTTCGCGGTCCTCGCCTCGATGCAGCGGGTGTTCCGCACGCAGCGGCCCGTGATCATCTTCCCCTCGTCCGGCACCGGTGCCTGGGAAGCGGCGATGGTCAACGTGTTCGCCCCCGGCGACAAGGTTTTGATGTGCGAGACCGGCCAGTTCGCCGTGCTGTGGCGCGGCATCGCCGACAAGTTCAAGCTCGACGTCGACTTCATCCCGAGCGACTGGCGCCATGGCGCCGATCTCGCCGAGATCGAGAAGCGGCTTAGCGCCGACAAGCAGCACACGATCAAGGCGGTCTGCGTCGTCCACAACGAGACCTCGACCGGCTGCGTGACGCCGCCGCTCGACGTGCGCAAGCTGCTCGACCGCGTCAAGCATCCGGCCCTCCTGATGGTCGACACCATCTCCGGCCTCGGCTCGATGGAGTACGAGCACGATGCCTGGGGCATCGACGTCTCGGTCGCCGGCTCGCAGAAGGGCCTGATGCTGCCTCCGGGCCTCGGCTTCAATGCCGTCTCGGAGAAGGCGCTCGCGGTGGCGAAGGCCAACCCCGGCATGCGTTCCTACTGGGACTGGCAGGAGGTCATCTCCTTCAACAAGCTCGGCACCTTCCCCTATACGCCCGCGACCAATCTGCTCTACGGCCTGCGTGAAGCGGTCAAGATGCTGGAAGAGGAGGGGCTGGAGAATGTCTGGACCCGCCACAAGCGCCACAGCGCCGCGACGCGCGCCGCGGTCAAGGTCTGGGGCCTGGAGACGCAGTGCGCCGATCCCGCCGCACACTCGCCGGCGTTGACCGGCGTGCGCGTACCCGATGGACACGACGCCGACGCCTTCCGCAAGGTGGTGCTCGAGAACTTCGACATGTCGCTCGGCACGGGCCTGAACAAGGTCAAGGGCAAGGTGTTCCGCATCGGCCATATCGGCCATTTCAACGACCTGATGCTGATGGGCACGCTTGCCGGCGTCGAGATGGGCCTGGATCTTGCAAAGATTCCGCACCGGAGCGGTGGCGTATTGGCGGCCATGGACGTCCTGAAGGGACGCGACGCGGTGCCGATGGCCAAGGCTCAGGTAGCCTGAGGGCCCTGGTGGCCTGAACTAACTTAGAAAGTGAGCGCGCGATGAACGCACCGACGACGACCAGCGAAGACCTGCTCTACTCCGTGACGGACGGCATCGCGCGGATCACCTTCAACCGCCCCCAGGCGCGTAACGCAATGACCTTCGCCATGTATGACCGCATGGCGGAGATCTGCCAGGAGATCAACGCCGATCGCTCGATCAAGGCGCTGATCCTGACCGGCGCCGGCGACAAGGCCTTCGCCTCGGGCACCGATATTTCTCAATTCCGCGCCTTCAAGACCGCGCAGGACGCGCTCGACTACGAGGCTCGCATCGACCGCGTGCTCGGCACGCTCGAGCAGTGCCGTGTGCCCGTGATCGCGGCGATCGCGGGAGCCTGCACCGGCGGCGGCGCCGGCATCGCGGCCTGCTGCGACCTCCGCATCGGCACCGAGACGACGCGCATCGGCTTTCCGATCGCGCGCACGCTCGGCAACTGCCTGTCGATGTCGAACATCAGCCGCGTCGTCTCGCTGGTTGGTCCCGCCCGCACCAAGGATCTGATCTTCAAGGCGCGCCTCGTCGAGGCGCAGGAAGCGCTGTCGCTCGGCCTGCTCAACGAGGTCGTGCCCGACGTCGAGACGCTGCAGCGCCGTGCCGACGAGACCGCCAAGCTCGTCGCAAGCCATGCGCCGCTCACGCTGGAAGCGACCAAGGAGGCGGTGCGCCGCATCCGCCGCACGCTGTCGCGCGAAGAGGGCGAGGACCTGATCCTCAAGGCCTATATGAGCGAAGATTTCCGCGAGGGCATGGACGCCTTCCTCAACAAGCGTACACCGAACTGGAAGGGCAAGTAGCGCGCAATCCAGGTCTCCGCGTCTCGATCACTCAACCGGCGGCCGTGAGACCGCCGCTGCACCGGCCTTGCAAGCCGCGAGGTCAACCCGGCCAGAAATACCCCCAGCGCAAGAGCAATTGTTCGCTCAGCCAGCCGACCCAAATAGCTGGTGCCATAAAAAGTCCGAACGGCAGGAATGCCGTACCTCGCAGCGACCGCCGTCGCACGAGAGCATTGGCGATGTATGCGGCAATCGCTGAAAGTGCGGCCAATTCGATCACCGCAGCCGCCGTTGGGAGTTCGAGCCAGGCACCGGCAACCGCGGCAAGCTTGACGTCCCCAAGCCCCAATCCGTCCCGGCCGCGCCAGTAACGGTAGAACAACAAGAGAAAAAACAACGGCAGACTTACCGCCGAGGCGCGAAAGACCGGCCACAATATCGATGTTGCACTGGCATTGGGTAAGGTTAATCCGCGTAACAAGGCAATGCCGAAAGCCGCGGCGGTCAGTTCGTTTGGAATGAGGTAGTGGCGGGCGTCGTTGCAGGCGATGCCGAGCATTAGGGCGGCGAGGTATGCACCTAACAGCCCATCCGCGCCCGGTGCGATCATGAGGCTCGTGACAACGAGCACGAATACGACAACAGCGAATGCCAAAGTGCTTTGAATTACTTCTGGTTTTCGACCAATGGAATTCCGATTGAAATAGACCATAGGCTCTCGCCATCTGCGAAATGAGGAAACGCGCCCGTGCTTCACTGAAGCGACTGGAGACCAGTGATCATATCGGTTGCGTCCGGCGTGCTGGCCGATCCGCCCGATGATCTCGCGGGCTTTTTGGCACAAAGCTGTGACAAATTATCTCTCACCGCCAGACAGTAGGGAATTCCCGAACGATCGTAGGCGGCAAACCGAACTGCAGCGTTGATTTGGTGACTCGCCTTCTATTCCAGTCCCGAGATTTCAGCGGTCGAGCTTGCAATCGATCTCATTCCAAAGTCATAAGCGGAGCGGCGCCGGGCCGGCTTGAACTGGCCGGCATTCGCCCGCACAATGCAATTCGCATTGCTTCGCGAATTGCCAATCCGAACAAGAACATAGGCGAAAAATTGGGGAGACGCACGTGGGACATGGAATGAAGGCCGCGGTCGTGCTGGCCGCCGCGCTTTGTGGCGCGCCGGCTTTTGCCGGCTGGGAGCCGACCAAGCCCGTCGAGATCGTGGTGGCCGCCGGCGCGGGCGGCGCCTCCGACCAGATGGCGCGGATGATGCAGGCCGCCATTCAGAAGAACAATCTGATGAAGCAGCCGATCGTCGTCTCGCTTAAGGGCGGCGCCTCGGGCGCGGAAGCGCTGATGTACATGAAGTCCAGCGAAGGCGACCCGAACAAGGTGCTGATCGCCTATTCGCTGATCTACATGCTGCCGCTGTCGGCGAAGATCCCGTTCAACTGGCGCGAGCTGACTCCGGTCTCGGTGATCGCGCTCGACCAGTTCGTGCTGTGGGACAACAGCGCAGGTCCGAAGACGGTGAAGGAATTCGTCGCGGCCGCGAAGGCGGCGAGTTCGCCGTTCAAGATGGGCGGCACGGGCTCCAAGCGCGAGGATCACGTGCTGACCGTCTTCCTCGAGCAGAAGACCGGCGCAAAATTCTCTTATCTGCCCTACAAGTCCGGCGGCGAGGCCGCGACCCAGCTCGTCGGCAACCACACTGAATCCAACGTCAACAACCCGAGCGAAAATCTCGAAGTCTGGCGTGCCGGCCAGGTGCGTCCGCTCTGCGTGTTCGACAAGGAGCGCATTTCCTACACCAGCAAGGTGACGGACACGCAATCCTGGGCCGACATCCCGACCTGCAAGGAGGAGGGCGTCGACGTCCAGTATCTGATGCTGCGCGCGATGTTCCTGCCCGGCAAGGTCACGCCGGAGCAGCAGGCGTTCTATGTCGATCTGTTCCACAAGGTGACGCAGACTGCGGAATACAAGGACTACATGGAAAAGCAGGCGCTGAAGCCGATCTTCCTCACCGGCAAGGACATGGTGCAATTCCTCGAGGAGGACGATGCCACCAACAAGTCGCTGATGACGGAAGCCGGATTCGTCGCGAAGTAGCCGTCTCTCTTCTCCCTCTCCCCGTTCTTACGGAGAGAGGGCAGGGGTGAGGGGCTCTCTCCCCGAAGAGAGTGGCAGGCGGACTCGCGGAGAGTCCCCCCTCACCCGGCGCTTCGGCGTTCTAGAAAACGGCCGCGGACGCGGCCTCTGCCTCTTCCCGCAAGCGGGGCGAGGTGACATCACTCCCGGCTTTTGCAAAGCAGCTCATGTCCCAAACCGAACTTGAAATCGTCGTCGACGATCCGACCGCGCCTGAAGACGACTCACCCTCCGTCGTCTCCTCCGGCACGATCGAGATATTCGTCTGCCTGCTGTTGCTCGCGTTGGCCGCAACCCTTGGCTATGACAATTGGCGCGCCGGCGCCTCCTGGGATTCGACCGGGCCGGAGCCCGGCTATTTCCCGTTTTATCTCTCCGTCATCCTCGGTGGCGGCAGCCTCTATGGCCTGATTGCAGCCTTTGTGGCGCACCGCGCTGCATCCGAAAGCTTCGTCACGCGTGCGCAAGCGCGCCGTGTGATGGCGGTGTTCGTGCCGACGCTGCTGTTCTGCCTGGTGATGCAGTTCCTCGGCCTCTACGTCGCGAGCTTCCTCCTGATCGCGGGCTTCATGCGGCTCGTCGGCAAGATCGCGCTGTGGAAGTCGCTGCTCACCGCCTTCATGTTCACGGCGATCATGTTCGTCACCTTCGATATCGCCTTCGACGTCATCATGCCGAAAGGGCCGCTCGAAGCGGCCTTCGGCCACTAGGCGCTCACGATGGAAGCTTTCGGTCTCTTGCTTCATGGCTTCGCCGTCCTTCTGACATGGAAGACGCTCGTGCTGATGATGGTCGGGCTGGTGCTCGGCATCTTCGTCGGCGTGCTGCCCGGGCTCGGCGGCCCCAACGGCGTTGCGATCCTGCTGCCGCTCACCTTCACGATGGATCCGACCTCGGCGATCGTGATGCTGTCCTGCATCTACTGGGGCGCGCTGTTCGGCGGCGCCATCACCTCAATCCTGTTCAACATCCCCGGCGAGGCCTGGTCGGTCGCGACCACGTTCGACGGCTATCCGATGGCGCAGCAGGGCAGGGCGGCGGAGGCGCTGACCGCGGCGTTCACGTCCTCCTTCATCGGCTCGCTGGTCGCGGTGCTGCTGATCACCTTCCTCGCGCCGATGATCTCGTCCTTTGCGTTGAAGTTCGGTCCGCCCGAGTTCTTCGCTGTTTATCTGCTGACCTTCTGCTCCTTCGTCGGATTGGGGCGCGAGGCCAAGCACAAGACGGTCATCTCGATGTCGCTCGGCCTTCTGCTCGCCGGCGTCGGCATGGACACGGTGTCGGGCAATCTGCGCATGACCTTCGGCTCGTCAGAACTGCTCCGCGGCATCAACTTCCTCGTTGCCGTCATTGGTCTGTTCGGCATCAGCGAGATCCTGCTGACGATGGAGGAGCGGCTGGCGCTGCGCGGACACGCCGCGAGCATCTCGCTCCGCGTCGTGCTCGGCGTCTGGAAGGACCTGCCGAAATACTGGGTGACGCTGCTGCGTTCCTCCTTCATCGGCTGCTGGCTCGGCATCACCCCGGGCGGCGCGATCGCGGCCTCCTTCATGGGTTACAACCTTGCAAAACGCTTCGCCAAGGATCCCGAGAGCTTTGGCAAGGGCCGCATCGAGGGCGTGTTCGCACCTGAAACGGCGGCGCATGCCTCCGGCACCTCGGCGCTGCTGCCGATGCTGGCGCTCGGCATTCCCGGTTCCGGCACGGCCGCGATCCTGCTCGGCGGGTTGATGGTGTGGGGACTCAATCCGGGTCCGCTGCTGTTCGTGGAGCACAAGGACTTCGTCTGGGGCCTGATCGCCTCGATGTATCTCGGCAATGTCGTCGGCCTTGTGCTGGTGCTGACGACGGTGCCGATCTTCGCCTCGATCCTGCGGGTGCCGTTCGCCGCGGTGGCGCCGATGATCGTGGTGTCCTGTGCGATCGGCGCCTATGCGATCCAGAACGCGATGTTCGACATCTGGCTGATGCTGGGCTTCGGCGTCGTCGGCTACGTCTTCAAGAAGATCGGCATCCCGCTCGCGCCGTTCACCCTGGCGCTCGTGCTCGGCAACCGCGCCGAGGATGCCTTCCGCCTGTCGATGATCGGGTCCGGCGGCAACCTCAAGGTGTTCTGGTCGAACAGCTTGGTCGGCTCGATCACAACCTTGGCGATCGTGCTGCTATTTTGGCCTGTGATCGACCGCTTGCTGCGCTGCGTCGGATGGTCGCGGCGGGCGAAGCCTGCCGCTTGACCCAAGCGGATTGGAAACTGGAGCGCTGAACGTCGTGAACGGCACGGGATATGGGAGGCAGCGGCTTTACGATTGCAAGCGCGGCTGCGGGCTTGATCAAGGCGACGCTCAGCAACGTCAAGGTGATCTACGCGGCCAGCGGTATCGGCGTGGGTGCCGACGCCGCCGTTCACCTCAGCAATTCGGTCGTGTCAAGCAACTCGGTTGCCGGCATTGCCATCTCGGGCGGCGGCATCAACATTGACGCCACAACGATCTCCTTCAACACGATCGGCGTCAAGCAAGTCGGCGGATCGGTCGACCTGTCCAACAACGACCTTTCTCCGCTATGTCGGCTCGCGCTTCGACGGTTTGCGTAAGATCTAGATGGTTGCTTAAGCCCTCAATGCGCGGCCGATGGTGATCACCGCGGTGGCCCGGATCCGAAAGGCCGGCTGTCGCGACGCGGCCGTTCTTTCACACCACCTTGGCGTTCCGGAGCGTCGCGATCTCGTCTGCACTGAGGCCGAACTCCTTCAAGATCTCGTCGGTCTGCTCGCCGAATTCCGGCGGCCGCGCCACCATCTTGCTCGGCGTGCGCGACAGCGTGACGGGTTGGCCGACCAGTCGAATGTAGCGGTCCCCGTCGTTCGGCACGTCCTGAGCGCAGGTCTTTGCGTGGGGCAATGGCTGAGAGAGGTCGGAGAATTCTCGCCAAACGGATGATCTTGCACGCAGATCTCGCAGCTCTTCTAGGCAGCGCCGGGGTCTTCAGCCATGGCATTCATATGGAGCCGGGATTCAGATTGCCGTCCGGCCCGCGCGCTGATTCCTATTGGAGCGACGTGATCACGCACCGCCAGAAATCCTGCTTGACCCCAACTTCGCCCTCGAAATCGGTGTTGCCGATGATGTCTCAGAAGTGGATGATTGGGCCGTGAGGATGCAATTCATCTGCGACGTCTTAGAGAAAGGCATCCTGACAAAATCGAACGCCGCAAAAAGCAGATGAAAAAAGGGAGTAAGGCTGTTCTGCAGCGATGGCCGTGCAGCTGACACCTCCGCGAGGCCAACGCGCTTTAATTCGTTAATGGCGCTTACGGTCCAGAATGGGGCGCCTTGCGTATACGAGCAATTCAAAACATGAAGGCCCGCGGATTCACAGTGACGAATGAAGCTAGGTTTGGTGAAGAGAACAAAATGTCGAGGCGTGTGATATCCTCCCCAGGAACGATTTCTAAAAATACGAGCGTCTAGCGAGTCGTAGTTGGGCGTTTTAATCCAAATGAGACCACCAGGAGAAAGCAGGCTCTTTGCCTTTTTCAGTATCTGGATCGGATCTGGAACGTGCTCGATCAGGTTTAGCATCAAGATCAAGTCAAACGTTTTTTCAGTCTCGAAGCCTTCAATAGGCGTGAGGTGAAAGTTGTGACCTTTGGCGCGGGCGACATCGGCCGCTCCAGCATCAATGTCTACGACGGTTGTATCAGCAATTCTGGAATCGGCTCTCTTCAGCCCGTCGAGGAGCCAGCCGATTCCGCCTCCAACGTCTAATGCAGACAGGCGTTCTCCATTGAGTTGTTTGGTGATTGCTTGGAAAGCCCTGTCGTCAAGACGCTTCTTGAAGCGTAGTGCCAAGGTATCGGCTGCATTGGCGTGAAACGAATAATAGTTGGATGGATAGATTTCATTCAGCCGATCCGACAGCATCGGGTAAATGAACAGAATATCGCAGCTGTCACAGCGGTAGAAATCGAAGAGCCTGCCGGATGTAAAATACTCAACGTCGTTGGCTTTCGCGAAATGACGCACAGAACCATCGGCACAAATCGGGCACGTAATTTTGGTCATGTGAACCTGAAGAGACTGAGGAACGTTTTCAAATATGTGGAGCGACGCTGCTCGATAACCGATGCTAACTCCGTCTTGAGGAGATATGCCTCCATTTCATGCAAGTTGTATAGGAAACCTGCGGCTCCCAGTGGTGCAGTAGGTGGCGATTGAATCCCGCGGCTCCGAATACCGAAGCGAATATGCCGGGTCCAAACACCCTCGTATAGGCGCCATGATCATGCTCATTGTAATCGACACATGAATCCGCAGAGGGGTCTCTATGTTCCAGCAACTGGCGAAGAGCGCCGAAGAGGGGGAAAAACATCACGGTCCCCAGGACCCACGCGGCGCAAAAAAGTAGCTCGCGAGAAAAGAAGGAAATCGTGACGATTGCAATGTGCGCAAGGAGACCCATGGGCCTGACCCATGTGCCTCGATCGACCCTCTTGGCTTTAGCTTCGAGTTCGGTGCGCGACCGCAGCACTTCCATCACTCGGACGCCAAACAGAGCCTTGATCAGAAATGCCAGATTAAGCGAGGAGAAATAAGTCGATTCGCTGTCGTCGATTTTGCCGAGCGCGCGATGATGCTGAAAATGGGTGATGCGGTACTGCTGAACAGATGTGCCTATCATCCAAGCAACCAGAATGTTGCATAGAAAATCACTCTGTCCTCTATCAGGGGCGAGATTGAAGTGAGCGCCTTCATGAAGGAACAGTTGCAGGTAGGCGATCCAGAAGCCAATAGAGATTGCACCAGCAAACACAGTAAATAGCAGTCCATAGTTCATTTCCACGGGCACGGCGCGGACAAACGCAAAAGTAACAATCAGCGCAAAGTAGCCGAGCGCAATATCCAGATAGAGCCTCGTATAGTTGGGCGTCAGCGTCTTGATGAAGTCCGCGTATCTGAGACTTTCGTCATTTACGAGAAATGGCCTTAGTTCCTGAAACCTTCGCGAATAGTCATCATTACTATCGATCATTTGCCGTCACCCCGGAGATGGTTCGCCGCCTGAGCGTGCGCCGAGCGTCATTGGTTTCGCCCCCGTCTGGCTCAAGTTGAAGAGGTCAGGTTAATATTTCCATTCCCGGTCCTCCGATAGACGCGTTGAGCGAGAACGGACAGCGAATGGCAGCCGGTGACCTGCCCCTGAAGTTTCACCCAGTAGCGGTTAGAGTCTCGGCGGATGTTACGCCGTTTGGCGCGGTGTGAGCAACGTGCGATCGGCGGAGCTGGTCGGGGTTGCGCAGCCGATCGCACGTTGCGGTGAGGTAGGCGGCATAGGCCGCAGGGGTCAGATAGCCGAGCGAGGAATGCGGGCGTTGGCCGTTGTAGTCGCCGACCCAATCCGCAATCTTGGCGCGGGCGTGATCGAGGCCGAAGAACAAGGTTTCGTTGAGAAGCTCGTCCCGCATCCGGCCGTTGAAGCTTTCACAGAAGCCGTTCTGCATCGGCTTGCCCGGCGCAATGAAGTGCCAGTCGATCTTGTTCTCCTCCGACCAGGCCAGCATGGCATTGCAGGTGAACTCGGTGCCGTTGTCGGAGACGATCATGCCCGGCTTGCCGCGCTGATTGATCAGCGCCGTCAGTTCGCGTGCCACCCGCCGCCCCTGGATCGAGGTGTCGGGGATGGCCGCCAGACATTCCCGGGTCACGTCATCGACGATATTCAGGACCCGGAAGCGACGGCCGCTGGCGAACTGGTCGTGGACAAAATCCAGCGACCACCGGGCGTTCGGCCGAGCCTCGACCAGTATCGGCGCTCGGGTGCCCACGGCGCGGCGGCGGGCCCGGCGCTTGCGCACGCTGAGGCCTTCCTCTCGATACAGACGGTAGATCCGGTTCCGCCCGGACGGCTCGCCCTGCTGGCGAAGCAGCACGAACAGCCGGCGGTAGCCGAACCGCCGACGGGCATTAGCAAGCTCGCGCAAGTGGCCGCGTAGTTCGGTGTCCGGCGGTCGGCACGATCGGTACCGAACCATCTTGCGGTCAGCGCCGACGATGCCGCAGGCCCGCCGCTCCGCCAGACCCATGACGGCCTGCAGGTGCGCGACGGCTTCGCGCTTGGCGACGGGCCCTACCATTTTTTTGACAAAAGCTCGCGTAGCGCTGCAGCATCCAGCATCTGCTCGGCCAGCAGCTTCTTCAGCTTGGCGTTCTCGTCCTCGAGTTGCCGCAACCGCTTGGCATCGGAGACGTCCAGACCGCCGAACTTCGCCTTCCAATTGTACAGCGTCGCTTCAGAGACGCCATGCTTCCGCGCCAAATCGGCAGCCTTCGCACCCGCCTCATGCTCACGCAGCACGCCAATAATCTGCTCTTCCGTAAACCTGGCTCGCTTCATCTGTCCGTCCTTCAGAAGGCCGGACTCTAACTTCAACTGGAGGAAATCGGCAGGGGCAGGTCACCGGGCACAACAAACCGATGGATCATTAGATTCCCCCAGCGGGGCGACAATCTAATTCGCAACCTCTAATCGAGCAACTCATGACCGACCCTTCGGCGCCGATACCAAGTTGCGCACCGTCTCACTTCTACAATTCGCCTGGTGGCGCTACGGCTGTCGCGCAGTCGCCGACTACCGGCGCGAGCGGTGGCGTTAACGGCGGGCTCGGCGGCTCCGAGGCGCGGCCGCGCAAAATCGCGCTGCTTGCGTGGATCAAATACTGAGAACTCGCTATGAAAATCTGGAACTACCGATCGCAGGACCCAAGCCGGACTCTTCCCTGGTGTCGCGGCACTGAATCGCCCGCGCATCTCGCGAGCAAGCCGGCTCGGTGTCGTCGTGACGCCACGCTTGCTGTTCTAAGGCACCGGCGGTCTTGCCTATGGGCGGGTCTCGACCTCAGGTAGCGTAAGCGCGATCAATGTTGGCGGCTTCGGGGGCGCCGACGGCAGAACGTTCACGCCGGTTGCGGCAAGCTTCAACAGCAGCACGACGAAGGTCGGCTGGGGCGCGGGCATCGAAGGCGCCTTCGCCGACAATTGGAACGCGAGGCTCGAATATCTCTATGTCGATCTCGGAAACGCCTCGGGCTCGCTCGCAACGCCCGTGATCCCGCTCAGCGGCGCACCGCTGGTTGTCGGCTATCGCTCGCACTCCACCGACAACATCCTGCGCTTCGCCGTGAGTTACCGCTTCGGCGGCACCCGGGGTTGTGGCGCTGCTGCCCGAGTGCGCTACAATCGAGCCTTATCCCCGGCCGACTTGCGCGATTTTCTCAAGCTGCTCGACGAATACAAGCTTGATGCGACACTGCTTGAGCTGGACACGCCGGGGGTCACGCTGCTCCACTGCCTGCCGGACTGGCAATGCATCTTCAGCGACAATGTGGCGGTCGCCCATCGGCGGTTGGATGTGTTGTAGAAATAGTTCAGGCGGTACCAAAGGCGGCGTATTGGGCGCCGAGCGGAATACGCCTCAAGGCGCCCTCGACGCGGCGTGCCGGCTCTGCCTCCCAGGGCAACAGCAGGAAATGATGTGCGCCGATCTTCTGCAAACCGCTAGCCGCCATCAATCTCCGTGCCTTGCGAGCGCTGAGCAACACGGCGTCGCGATCGAATTCGCAGCGCGCAACGGCAAGGCGGGTAAGCGGATTGAGGGGATTGTGCTCGATGATGCAGATAAGGCCCCCCGGGCGCGCCACGCGCCGCATCTCATTGATGAAGTTGGTCCATTGGGCAGGCGCGACGTGGTGCAGCACGCAAATCGCAGTCACGATATCGAAACTGTCGTCGTCGAAGGGAAAGCTCCTGCCGTCGAAGGCGCGGTACTCGCCGCCGGGATTGTCGGCGCGCGCCTGCTCGATACTCTCCGATGAAACATCGATGCCGGTCAGGCTGCCGACCATGCCGCGCAGCAACGGATGAAAGCTGCCGACGCCGCAACCGACGTCGAGCATCGCGGGTCTTGCCGATCCGAGACGCCGCGCGGTCAGGTCGCGCAGGAGGTCGGCTTTGGAGCGCATGAAGAAGCTGTGGGGCAGGCCCGAGAAGTCGATCGATGATTGGACGACGTCCCGGTAATTGCTGCGGTACTGGTCGAAGAGCTCGCTCATGTGGGCTCACTATTCGTGCATGGCGTGAGCTGCGGCGCTCGCCGGCGCAGCTTGGGCGCGATCGAAGCCCAACCGCTTCTGCACGACGTAGAGTGGACGGTGCTTCACCTCGGCATGAATGCGGCCGATGTAGAGCCCGACGATGCCCGTCATGAGCATGTTAAGTCCGCATAGGAGCGATATGACGACCATGGTCGAGGACCAGCCGGCAACCAGGTGGCTGTCCTTACTCATCCACAGCACAAGCACCCAGCCGCCGTAGAGGAGGGCCAGGCACGACACCAAGAGCCTACACCAGATTGCCAGGCGTAAGGGCACATCGGAAAAGCCGAGCGCTGCAGCCAACGCAAGACGGGTCATCTTGAGCAGAGGATATTTTGTTTCGCCGGCCGCGCGCTCAAGGCGATGGAAGGTCACTTCAGTCTGCCGGAAGCCGAGCCAGGCGATCATGCCGCGCACGAAGCGGTCCCGCTCCGGCATCTGGCGTAGCGCGTCGAGCACCTTGCGATCGATCAGGCGGAAGTCACCGACGTCGGCCGGAATCCGAACCGAGGTCATGCGCCCGAGTATCCGGTAGAACAGATGGGCCGTCGAGCGCTTAAACCGGCTTTCGCCAGCGCGCGACAGGCGCCGCGCATAAACGACTTCGTAACCTTCTTCCCATTTGGCGATGAGTTGCTCCACGACCTCAGGCGGGTCCTGCAGATCGGCATCCATAACCACAATCGCTTGGCCCTGCGCCGCGTCCATGCCGGCGGTAATAGCGACTTGGTGGCCGAAATTGCGCGACAGGCCGATCAAGCGATAGCGCGGATCGCGTTTGACGAGTGCTTCCAGTACGATGGTGCCGGAATCGATGCTGCCATCGTCGACAATAATGACCTCCGCCGGCCCGTTGAGCCGGGTCAGCAGCAGGTCGAGCCGGCGCAGCAATATCGGGAGAACGGCCTCTTCATTGAAGACCGGGACAATGATGCTGTAGCTAACCGTCCGGGAATCGATCGCCATTCGGGTTCATTCCGCTTTGAATGGGCTGAAATCTAGAGCACCTGTGGTTAAGGCAGCCTTGCATGAACAACCAGGAACGGCCGGAACGGAGACTCTTTTTTCGTGAAAACCGGGATGGAGGGTCAATCAGGCTTGTCCGGTCGGGCCCGGCGGCCCCGAACGGACAGGCATCCAACGATTTACCCAATGCGAGACTGCCCCTGTCGTGAGTGGACTCAGACGACGCCCGCCTCCCTTAGTCTTTCGATGCCCTGCGCGATCTGATCGAAGCCCGGCCGCTTGTGATAGGGGCCGTCCTAGCCGAAGCCGGAGATGCTGCCTGAAACGATGCCCGGATTGATCGTATGCCGAGCTTCTTCTAGACGTCGGGCCGGAAATTCTCGACCACCACGTCCGCCTTGGCCGCGAGGCCGTTGAACACGGCGAGCCCGCGTTCGTCCTTCAAGTTCAGCGTCATCACCCGCTTGTTGCGATGCAGATTCTGGGAGTCCCGGTCAGACGGTTTGGCCGGCTCGACTCTTCTGGGCGAGGCGGATCGAGGCAGCGGCTTGGGAGGCAAGAACGGCGGCGAGCCCGCCATAGACGATCAGATCGATCTTCCGCCAGAAGGCTTCCACTCCACCGACCAGCGTTCAAAGCCCCTGATTCCAGTCACGAACTAGCGACCGCACGCGCCAGCGATGACACGAAGATTTTGAACCTTTCTCGGGGCCAAGGCACTACCCTGATAATCTTGAGGGTACGGTTCTATGACTATCGTTCATATCGTCGGCTGGGTTTTATTGGCAGCGGTGCTGGTGGCTACGCTGAGCATAAAGAAAAGGCCGTTGTGTTGAGCGCAGTTGCTTGATGCCTTACCAGGGAAGGTTAGCGATCGCGTAGGCAACAATCGCGAGTAGCGCAATCCAACCGAACGACACGCACCAAGACCTAACCGCACGATGAGTGCTAAGGCCCCGCGTAGCACGGCTCACAGCGATAAAATCATCCATACCACCCCCACAGCGTTGAAGATCGACAGCACGACAAAGCTGAACAGATAAGTTCGTTCCGCCCAATCCATAAGCGTCCCCTGCTTATGCAACCTGTGGTATTCCATATCGCGCTTAATTGCATGCGAAAAGAAAGCAACATTGACCTAAACGCACTTTTGACGGCGTCGCATTCGAATACGATGTGATCGAGTGATGAGCGGATAATCAGGGCCACATCGTTGGTGGGTCGAGGGCCTTCCGGCCCGCCGCTTTCAACGCGTCGGTTGAGAGCTGTCCGTGTGCTGCGGCATCCAGCAGCTTCGCGGCAACGTACGCTCTGGCGCCCGTCTCGCTTACAGGAATATTTTCGCAAACTTCCTCGAGCACCGCCCTGAGCAGCGCAGTTATTTCAGCATCAAACACGCCGAACTCCCGAAATTGAGAGGATACTGAACGCTGCACAAGCGGAATATATTCGCTCGGCAGCATTCGCCGCGTATTCCGGTCTGGGCTCTGAAATCCCAGCGCCTGCCAAACTGGCACCTGTCTGTCAAAGTAATGTGACAGCCTTCTCGGCCGCGTCAACGGGGAGTTTGTGGGGCGTGCAAAGAAGGCCCCCAGCGCTAACGGGCGGGTCCTCTATACTCATGCGGACCCGGGGTAATTGCGTCACCGTCTCCGCCGATCAATCTTACTGTGGCCCAGGAAGAACAAACCCGCCAGCATGCCAATAGTGGCCGGTATGACAAGGCTGAGACAGTCCATGACGCACCGCCTCTCAGCAAAGGAATCGCCCGTTCAATAAAACTGACGGGCCTTCGGCGGGGTTCCGCGTCAGCGATAAAAACTCGCCAGCCGGAGTTGGCGTGGCGCAGACGTACGACCGGACTTCAACTGGAACGCCAAAGGGCCTATCGGTGGCATGGGCTATTGGAAACCGGGGGCGGTGTGACGGAACGAGGACGGCGTCGGCCGTTCGAGGATCCGACCCAGGATCGGTGATCGCGTACCGGTGACGCTGCTCGACGCCGGCGAGTACATCGCCACGCTGCCGAAGAAAGAGCACTCCGCGCCGGAATGGCAAGCCGCGATGCAGCACTGATCCTGGTGGCGGAAGGCGGCAGCCCGACAATGTTTGCCCGTATCGGAATCAATGCGAGCATTGAACCGCCAAAAACCGAAATGAACAGAGCCGGCCTTACCGTTGGCGCCTGCGCTCAGCTCTAACATCGAAATAGGTGATCACCGCGAACGTGGCGCCAACAGCCAAAATGGCCACAACGCCGACAATTAGCAACAGGGGATCCATAGCCGGGTCAGTATTTCTGCAGCGTCCGGTATGGGCAACTCACGAATGATTAGCGCATGCAACAAGCTCTCGCTGTAATTGCTTTTGGAACGGCTCTTGCTCTTGCTAAGACGAGCCTTTGGCAGGGAACACGGCTCGCTTGGGTCTGCTACGCAGCGTTTTATGGCTCCTTCTTCCTCGCCGGATAGCTATCGCAAGATACGAACTAGCAAGAGAATTGTATGACATCGTCGGCGAGGCGCATCCGCTGTCTAAAGCCGCGCTTCGTCAAGGGCGGTCACCTTTTCTGACGGGCTGCGGCGCCAAGGCCGATGAAGGCCGATGAAGGCCGAGCGCTGCTTCTCGACGGACCTTGCGGTGGCTCGAATGCGCAGGATATCCTTGCGGGCAACCAGGCCGACGAGATGCCCGGTCGCGCGTTCGACGATCGGCACGCGCCCGACGTCGGCCAGAACCATCCGATCCGCAAGATGTGACACCGGTTCGTCGGGATAGCCGAGTGTGAGCGAGCGATCCGATGCGCAGTCGAACAAGGTGTCGCGACCGTCGGCGCTTTCCGCGCGCCAGCGCAAGACGTCCGCGCGGCCCACGAGACCCGAGACCTGACCGCCTGCATCGATGTGACGCCGCTCGTCCCCGGAGAAGAACGACATCGCTTCGCCGACCGTCATCGTTCCGGGCAGCGTATCGACGTCCGTCACCATCACTTCGTTGACGCGCAGCAGTTCAAAGGGATCGATACCGTATTCGCGCACCACATGCTGGCCGCGCCGCGCGATCTTCTCCGTGAGGATCGAGCGCTTGAGCAGCAGCACGGTGAGCGCATAGGAGGCGCTCGTGGCAATCAGAAGCGATCCGAGCAGCGGAAAGTCACCAGTCAGTTCGACGGCGAACAGGATACCGGTCAGCGGCGAGCGCATGGTGCCACCCATCATCGCGGCCATGCCGACGAGCGCCCATGCCCCATGCGGCCCCGGCAGCAATTGTCCTTCGAGCCAGCCGACGCAGCCGCCGAAAATGAGAAGCGGCGCGAGGACGCCCCCGGATGTGCCCGACGCGAGAGCGACGATCCAGATCGCGGACTTTACCAGCAGGATCTGCACCGCGACTGATACCACAACGTTGTCGTTGAGCAGGTCGCCGATGATGTCGTAGCCGACACCGAGGGCCCGCGGTTTGATCAAGCCGCCGGCGCCGACGAACAGTCCGCCGATCGCCGGCCACCACATCCAGTGGATCGGCAGGTGACTGAAAAAATCCTCGGCCTTGTACAGCAGCGTGGTCAGCAATCCCGATTGCAATCCCGCGACCACGCCAACGCCGACGCAGGCAAGCGGCCCCCACCAAGGCAGATCGAGCTGGCCGGCGAACGGAAACAGCGCGCCGCTGCCGATCAGCCAGGGCCGCAGCGACGACGAGACCACGCAGGCGGCGATCACGGGGATCAGGCTGCGCGGCTTCAGCTCGAACAGGAGAAGCTCGACGGCGAGCATGACGGCCGCGATCGGTGTTCCGAAGATGGCCGTCATGCCTGCCGCGGCACCGGCCACCAGCAACGCCTTGCGTTCGGCCGCGCTGAGGTGGAAGCATTGCGCGAAGAGAGAGCCGACCGCACCGCCGGTCATGATGATCGGACCCTCTGCGCCGAATGGCCCGCCGGTGCCGATCGATATCGCCGACGATAGCGGCTTGAGGACGGCGACTTTCGGTTGCAAACGGCTGCCGCCGATCAGAATCGCCTCGATCGCCTCGGGAATACCGTGGCCGCGAATTTTTTCGGACCCGAAGCGCGCCATCAGGCCGATGACGAGGCCGCCAATGGCCGGGGCTGCAACCATCCAGGCGTCGGGTTTCAGATTGGCTGTCGAGAGGGTCTGCGTGCTCAGCGTGTGCAGCCACACGGCATTGGTGACGAGCGCGATGGCGCGCAGCAACAGCCACGCCGTACCGGAGCCACCCGCGCCGACGAAGACAGCCATGGCGACCAGCAGGAGAACACGCCGGTCTGTCGTGAAGTCGCCGAGTCGCGGCAGGGAATTGGCGGGGATGGGGCGGGGCATCTTGGTCCGATCGAGGTAACGCGATTGTGAGGACGATGAAGTGGCGCCGATAACATCGGCCGGCGCCGTACTTGGGACGCGCCTAGTCGTCGGGCGCGTCCCCTAGCCACAACGCACTGCGTGGAAATATATCGTAGAGCGATATAAATCAACGGATCATTGCCGGCGGGAAGGCCGGTTCGCAGATCAGGGGAGAAGGCAGCCTAGCGGGCAGCTCGAGAATTCGGGTTATGCGGGGCATGGGCCGGCACCGCCTCAGATGCGCGCCCGAGCAAACCGCGAGGCAGGATTTGAGCAGGACGACGACGATGACGCGTGGTTCTGCTCCCTGAAGCATGATATTCGGCGGGCGGCCCGAAATCGCCGTGGCAGATCGCTTCGGGCGGGCCGCGAGAGGATACCCGAGCCGTGCGCAGGCCCAGGCAGGCCGCGCGCGTTGGCGCTGGGCGACGTCAAACGACCTTCACTCGTCTCAGTTCAGCAATTTCGTCAGGGGCGAAGCCGAACTCGGCGAGCAATTCGCTCGTCTGCTCGCCGAATTCCGGCGGGCGCGCCACCATCTTGCTCGGCGTGCGCGACAGCGTCACGGGCTGGCCGACCAGTCGGATGTGGCGGTCCTCGTCGTTCGGCACGTCCTGCGCGATGCCGAGATGTTCGACCTGCACGTCCTCGAACATCTGGTCGATGGCGTAGATCGGTCCGCAGGGCACGCCGGCATCGTTGAACTCGCGGACCCAGGTCTCGGTCGACTTCGTGACCGTGCGCTCCTCGATCTTGGCGTTGAGCGCGTCGCGATTCTTGGAGCGGGCCGGCGCGGTCGCATAATCGGGATGGCTGTAGAGCTCAGGGGCGCCGATCGCCTGCGCGCAACGCTCCCAGATCCGTCCGCCCGTGGTGGCGATGTTGATGTAGCCGTCCGAGGTCTTGAACACGCCGGTCGGGATGCTGGTCGGGTGGTTGTTGCCGGCCTGCTTGGCGACCTCCTTCTCCATCAGCCAGCGCGCGGCCTGGAAGTCGAGCATGAAGATCTGGGCCTGGAGCAGCGAGGTCTGCACCCACTGGCCCTTGCCCGAGACCTCGCGCTCGAGCAGCGCGGTGAGGATGCCCATGGCGCAGAACAGGCCGGCCGTGAGGTCGGCGACGGGAATGCCGACCCGCATCGGCCCTTCGCCCGGGGCGCCGGTGATCGACATCAGCCCGCCCATGCCCTGCGCGATCTGATCGAAGCCGGGGCGCTTGTGGTAGGGCCCGTCCTGGCCGAAGCCAGAGATGCTGCCATAGACGATGCGCGGATTGATCTCGCGCAGGCTCTCATAGTCGATGCCGAGCTTCTTCTTCACGTCGGGACGGAAATTCTCGACCACGACATCGGCCTTGGCGGCGAGGCGCTTGAACACGGCGAGCCCGCGCTCGTCCTTCAGGTTCAGCGTCATCGCCCGCTTGTTACGGTGCAAATTCTGGAAGTCGGAACCCCGCCGCGGCCCGCCCGGCTGCTCGCCGCCGGAATCCTCGGTCAACGCGTCGATCTTGACGACATTGGCGCCCCAGTCCGCAAGCTGCCGCACGCAGGTGGGCCCGGACCGGACACGGGTCAGATCGAGCACGGTGAAGCGCGACAGGGCTTCCGAGGCATGCGGAAAGGGCATCGTGAAAGGCTCCGGGTCAGATTGCGGAGCCACCATAGTGCCGAAACATCGTGCGGCAAGTCTGCGCCGGCGCGGATGCCGCCTGTCAAAATGCAGTGCTTGGTGCGGTGTGCTGCGCTGCATGAAGGGATCAGCGCGACAGGCGCTTCAGCTCGTCGCGTGCCTGCTCGGCCAGCGGGTCATCGCCGTGGCGCGCAATGAAGAGCTCGAACGCTTCCCGGGTTCCCTTCTGACGCGCGGTCTCGTACTCTCGGGTGACCGTCGCCGCGGGGTCGCGGGCCATAGGCATGGAGGGGGCGCGTCCCGCTTTACCGCTTTCATTGCCTTTGTCCTTGCCACCGCCGTCTGCATTGGCTTTCCCGACCATGGCAGGCTGTTCTCCGATGGGCAGACGATCCGGCCCGGCGAATACCGCCAGGACCCCGATGAGACCGACTGAAAATGGGCCTGGTTTCATGATTTCCTTTACAGATTATACCCGCAGGCGGGACCTGAATCCTTGCCTTTGGCCCGTACCGCCACTTGATTTGATGGCTAATACGGCCCTATTAAAGGGGGCCGGAGGCCGCTGCCGAATTTTAACCAAACGTATAACTCTCAAGCTAGAATCATGCGCCTTCGTCCGCGATCGCGTGATCCGTTGCTCCGGAGAGTCCATTGGCCAATTCTGTCACCGTTGGTGCCACCAACAACGCCGATATTGACGGTTTGCTGTCGGGCTACAAGTGGACCGGCACGATCACCTACAGCTTTCCCGACGCGCCCAGCGACTACTCCAATCCTTATTACGGCGGCAACAGTGAGCCGACATCGTCTGGCTTCGCCGCGGCGCCAAGCGCGATGCAAGCGGCGATCAACTACGCGGTCGGACTGATCCTCAGCTACACCAACGCCAGCATCCAGTACGTGGGGACCGACGGCGCGAACATCATGATCGCGCAGTCGTCGAAGCCCGCGACCTCCTACGCCTACTACCCCGGCGACTATGCGGCCGGCGGCGACGTCTGGTTCGGGACCCAATACGACTATTCGCTGGCCAAGCTCGGCAACTATTATTTCACGACAGCGATGCATGAGCTCGGCCACGCTCTCGGTCTCAAGCACAGCCAGGAGACCGGCGGCCCCGCCAATGTCGCGGTGCCGAGTGCGCATGACGACAGCGAATACACCATCATGAGCTATCGCAGCTATGTCGGCGCCTCGACGACCGCCGGCTACAGCAACGAGGCTTACGGATATCCGCAGACCTACATGGCCAACGATATCCTCGCGCTCCAGACGATGTACGGCGCGAACTATGCGGCCCAGGGCGGGAACACCGTCTACTCCTGGAATCCCACCACGGGTCAAGAGTTCATCAACGGTGTCGGGCAACTCGCGCCGGGCGGCGGCACCGGCAACTCGGCCAACCGCATCTACGCGACGATCTGGGACGGCGGCGGCATCGATACCTACGATCTGTCCAACTATGCGACGAATCTGAGCATCAATCTCAATCCCGGCGCGACGTCGCTGTTCTCCACCGTGCAACGGGCCAATCTCGGCGACAACCAAAATCTCGGCTACGACCACTACGCCTCAGGCAACGTCTACAACGCCTATCTCTACAACAACGACGCGCGCTCCTACATCGACAACGCCACCGGCGGCTCCGGCAACGACACGATCATCGGCAATGCGATCGCCAATGCGCTGTCGGGAGGTGCTGGCAACGATACACTCTCCGGCGGCGGCAGCAGCGACATCCTGACTGGCGGTTCAGGCGTCGATATCCTTACCGGCGGCGACGGTGCCGACACATTCGTGTTCAATGCCGGGGACAGTTCGCCAGGGGCCGGTCAGCACGATCGCATCACGGACTTCACTCCGGGCGTAGACCACATCGATCTGTCCGGCATTCACGCCAACAGCAACACAGTTGCCAAAGATGGGTTTCACTTCATTGGCACGGCCGCCTTCGATGGAGTGCCTGGCAGGCTCGACTATTCTTACGACGCCTCACGGAACATGACTGTTCTCGCCGGAGACACCAACGGCGACGGGGTTGCGGATTTCGCCATCGATCTGGTGGGTAACCTCGTGATCAGTGCATCCGATCTCGTGGGAATTTCACAAAACCATCCGCCGGTCGTCACGATCCCTTCTTCCACCGTTTCAACAAAGGCTGGAAACGCGGTCTTGGTATCCAGTCTGTTCAATGTGACCGATGCCGACAACGATACCCTGACCTACTTCCTCTACGAGGGTACGACGGGTCCCAACAGCGGCCACTTCACGATCAATGGCACGGCGGTAGCGAACCAGACCGTGGTGGCACTCGGGTTCGACCAGCTTGCGCAGGCCAAGTTCGTCGCGGGCAGCGCGGGAACGACGGACGATCTCTCCGTCATGGTCTATGACGGGCAGGACTATTCCGGCAATACCAGCTTCACCAAGGTCCAGGTCACGGCCACGGCCAACCATGCGCCGGTCGTCACGATCCCTTCCTCGGTCGTTTCGACAACGGCAGGACACGTGCTTTCGCTCTCGAGCCTGTTCAGTGTCACCGATGCCGACAACGATACCCTGACCTACTTCCTCTACGAGGGGACGACGGGGCCTAACAGCGGCCACTTCACGATCAATGGTGTGGCGGTAGCAAACCAGACCGTGGTGGCACTCGGGATTGACCAGCTTGCGCAGGCTACGTTCGTCACGGGCGCTCAGGGAATAACCGACGATCTCAACGTCATGGCGTATGACGGCCAAAGCTATTCCGGCAACACCAGTTTCACCAAGTTCCAGGTCTCGGCCGCGGCCAACCACGTGCCGGTCGTCACAATCCCGTCGCCCGTCGTTTCCACATCAGCTGGACACGCGCTTTCCCTTTCGAGCCTGTTCAATGTGACCGATGCCGACAACGATACCCTGACTTACTACATCTACGAGGGTACGACAGGTCCCAACAGCGGCCACTTCACGATCAATGGAACGCCGGTGGCGAACCAGACCGTGGTGGCGTTCGGCGCAGATCAGCTTGCGCAGGCCACATTCGTGGCGGGCAGCGCGGGGACGACCGACGATCTCTACGTTATGGCCTATGATGGCCACGATTATTCAGGCAACACTAGCTTCACCAAATTCCAGGTCTCGGCTGCAAGCGCCGCGCACGGCGCACCGACCTCGTCATCGGTTGTCGCGTCCTTGAGTTATGCGCCGGACAGCGATGCGGCGGCAGCCGCGCTGATCGGAGGCGAAGATCCCGGGATCATCGTTGCTGCCGCCCTCCACAATTTCCACCTCCTCTGAGACAATTCCCCTCGGACGAGGCATGTCTCAGCCAGCCAACCGATCCAAATGGCAGGTGCCAGGAAGAATCTGAAGGGCAGGACGGCTGTCGCGCGCGGCGGTCATCTTTGCAGCGCGGCATTGACGGCATAGGCGCTGATCGCGAGCAGCGCTGCCAAATCGATCACACGACCACGGCCGCGAGATCGAGCTAGGCGCCGCAGGCCGCGGCGTGCTTGATGTCGCCGAGCCCCAGCCCGCCGCGGCCGAGACGGCGCCGATAGAGCGCATCAGCGGCAGCGGTATCAACCTCAGTCCCAGCTCTCGATCGCGCACGCAGCGTAAGCTGAGAGCGAAGCCAGGGCGAATTGTCTTGAAGGCTGATCGTCTCGGCAAAGGACGCAGATCACCGAAGGGGCTTGCCTCATTGGCACGCCCCTTCGGGTTCTCCGCCGTTCGCTTTGGCAGAACGGCAGTCGCGAATGTTGCGGCGGTCGCCACCTCGGGCAACGCGACGGTGCGACGTGAAAGCGGCTTGCCTTAGCCGGGCCAGCCGCCGAGCCAGTTCGCATACCAGGTTTCGCCCAGCCAACCGACCCAAATGGCGGGTGCCAGGAACAATCCAAACGGCAGGAAGGCGGTCCCGCGCAGCCGCCCTCTTCGCAGTGCTGCATTGGTGGCATAGGCGCCGATCGCGAGGAGCGCCGCAAGCTCGATCACCGCGGTCACCGTAGTAAGATCGAGCCAGGCGCCGCAGACCGCGGCGAGCTTGACGTCACCGAGCCCGAGCCCGAGCCCGTCGCGGCCGCGCCTGCCCCGGTAGAGCGCCATCAGCAGCAGCGGCAGCGCCACGGCCGCAGCACGGGCGACCGGCCGGAGCAGTGCCTCGGCGCGAATGTCGGGAACGAAGGCGCCGGCGCGGAGCAAGGCGAGGGCGAAAGCGGCCCCGTCAGCTCATTGGGAATGAGATAGTGGCGGGCATCGTACACCGCGATCGCGAGCATCTGGGCGGCCAGGAACGCGCCGTAGAGGCCTTCGGCGCCCGGCGCGGTCACGAGGACTTGCGAACACCCCCAGCGGCAGCGCGAGGCTGAGCGCGAGCGGAGGGCCGGCCCCGTCGTGCGCGGCGTGATCCGTCACGCCCACAGCGCGCCGCCTTGGGCGGGCTCACCGTGACCACTGGATTGCTGGTGCCGACCAGGCGGCTGTTCATCTTGCTGCGCATCTCCTCGGCGATGACATGCGCATCGACGCCGTCCTTGATGACGGTCGGACGGATGAACAGGATCAACCCGGTGCGGGCGAGCGCGTTGGTCTGATGCGGCGAGGTCGTGCACAATTTCAACGATCGTGGCCATTGGGCAACAATTTCATGCGTCGCAACATGCCAGACGGCGCAGCGCCGCCGACAAGGTCAAGGGATGGCGGCGGGTTGATCGTGAGGTCTATCAGAACTAGTTTGCTGTCTCGGGCTTGCCGCGCGCTGGCGTGGTGGCCGGTCGCAGGGGAGCTTCGATGTCCGGGTGGCTGAGATCGGCTGGATTGGCCATGTTGTGCGCGGTCCTCGGCGTCACCGAAAGCGTAGCGGCCACCTCGTCACGCATGGACATTCTGTCTAACGATGCCGCCGGCAGTCCTGCCGAGAACGTTAATGTCGGTGCGGTAAGACCGATTGCGCGGCCTGCGGCGGCTGCAAACAAGCCCGCGCCCCGCGGCAATCCGCTGTGGTCGGTGCCGCTCTCGGCCCTGACTGCGACCCAAGAACGCCCAATCTTCTCGGCGATGCGCCGGCCGCCGCCGCGCGCGGTCGCGGCATCGCCGATCGAGGAGGTTTCCGCACCGCCGCCCAAGCCGGTCGAGGCCCCGCCGCCGCTCTTGCTAGTCGGGGCCGTGGTGGGTGAGGGCGAGGCCATCGCGATTCTCGTCAACCGCACCGATCAGAAGGTCGTGCGCCTGCGGCAGGGCGAATCGCTCGGCGGCTGGTCGCTGACCTCGGTGCAGCCGCGCGAGGTGACGTTCAAGCAGGGCGATCGCAGCGAGGTGCTGGCGCTCCAGCGGCCGGAGGCCGCGTCCGCTCCCACGGGCGCGCCTGCGATGGCGGCTACTTCCGCGGATGGCAGCGGCCAGTTGATGATGCCGACCCCTGGCGGCCCGTCGTTCGCGCCCTTCGTGCCCCGGTCCACACCCAAGAACGGCCAGCCGGACGGGCTCTGAGCGCTGCGTCAAATCGCGCGAAGGGGCTGGGTTCAGACACCATTGCCTAAGCCGTTCAACCGCCGTATGACGCGGCTGCAATGCCCCAATCCGATCGCGCCAGATCGGCAGCTTTCATTGGGGGGGCGACCGCCGATTGGGCTTGCCGGGCCGATCGCCAGCCGTCGGGAAGGATGCGGTTTGACCGACACGCAGACTGACGCGCCCGGCGAGGCCGAGGTGCCGGGCGGCGCCGGACGGGCCCGCCGGCTCCTTCGCGGCTGGTCGGCGAATCTGGTCCAGATGGTGCTGGGGCTGACTCAGCAATTGCTGCTGATCCCCGCATTCCTGCACGTCTGGAGCGGCGAAGTGCTCGCGGCGTGGCTTGCGATCTATGCCGCCGGAAGCCTCGTCATCGTCGCGGATGCCGGATTGCAGCTTCGCGCCATCAACCGGTTTCTCGCCTTCAAGTCCTGTGTCGACTGCGACGGGCGCACGGCGAACGTCTACCACGGGATGCTGCGGATCTATCTTGCCATCGTTGCCGGGCTCGGCGTCTTGCTCTGTGCGGCCGTGTATCTCGCGCCGCCGTCGGCCGTGTTCGGTTTTCGCGGGATGCCGACATTTGATGCCGCGATGCTGGTGATGACGCTGGGAACGCTGCTGAGCCTGCCCGCCAACCTCGGCTCCGGCCTCTATCGCGTCCGCGGCCTGTATAGCCGGGCCGTCTGGCTGCAAAACGCAGCACTGCTGCTCGGGCAGATCGCGCAGCTCGCCGCGCTCGCCATGTTCGGAAGCCTGCTCGCGGTTGCGATTGCGTTCGTGTCGACGCAGCTCCTCTTCACGATCTTCATCATGGGCGTCGATGCGCCGCGCCGTTTTCCGTTCCTGCGCCGTGCCGCTAGGCCGCCGCCGTTGATGGCGCCATCCTGGCGCTGGAGCACCGGCCAGCTCGGCCACGCGCTGCCCTTCGCGATCGCCAACATCACCGAGCTCGCGCTCATCAACGTTCCGGTCCTGCTCGTCTCCGCGCTCGTCACCGATCGCGTCGCGGTGGTGCAATGGGGGCTGACGCGCGTGATCGCGAGCCTGGTACGTGGACTCTGTCTCCAGATCGCGTTGCCGCTCGGTGCCGAGCTCGGGCACGATCATGCAATCGGCGACAAGGAGCGGCTCCGCCGATTTTATGCTTACGGATCGGCGTTTGTCACCGGGCTTGCCTGCCTGGTCGTCGCGGGCTTTCTGCCATTCTGGCCCGATTTTTTCGCATTGTGGACCCATGGCAGCATACCCTATGACGGGCCGCTTGCGGTGACGTTGCTGCTCGGCTCGGCCGCGAGCGCGCCCTCGCTGATGGCGCTGGTCTTTGCCAACCACAGCAATCGCGGCGCGCTTCTGATCCGGACCAAGGGGCTGCAGTTCGTCGTATTTCTGCTGCTGTCCTTCGTCCTGATATCGAGGCTCGGACCGCTCGGCGCGGGGCTTGCGGTGGTCGCGAGCGACATCGTCGTTCAGTTCGGGCTGCTCGCGCTGGTGATCATATGGCAGACTCTCCGCCACCCGCTCAGGCATATCGCGTTCCTGATGTTCATGGCCGCGGGGATCGTGGCGCCGGTCTGGCTGATCGGACTCGCCATCACCATGCTCGTACCCGGAAGTGGGCTCGTGCATTTTGTCCTGGAATGCGCGATCTGGATGGCGGTGGTTGGCGGGCTCGCAAGCCCGCTGTTGAACGCTGCGCTGCGCGATCGCCTGCGGGCGCTGGTTCCTGCGTAGCCGACGATCTCAGCGTGCAGTCAGCGCCAGCCGGTGCTTCAGCCGTTCGAGGTGGCGGGCGAAATGCTGTTGGCCAGCCTTGGTCTCCTCGGCAAACTGCGCTAGCCGCCGATGGCCGGCCGTGCTCAGGCGCTCGCGTGTGCCTTCGGCGCGGAGACTGACGATGGCGTCCGCGAGCGAGTGCGGGTCGTCATAGTCGAACAGGAGTGCGGCGTCGCCGGCCTGGGCCTTGAAGGCCTCGGGATAGATCACGGGCGTGCCGACAGCCCAGGCTTCCAGCGGAGGCAGGTTGGTCGGGCCGAAATAGCTCGGCATCACTAGCGCGGCGGCACCGCGATAGAGCGCGCCGAGCTCGGCGGATTCGACGAAGCCGATGATGGAGATCTGGTCCGACAGGCCATAGGTGCGGATCGCCGCATCGATCTTGTCGCGGCCGCCGCGATCCGAGCCGCACAGCACCAGCCGTTCAGTGATGCCTCGCTCGCACAGGCTTGCCAGCGCCGCGAGGAGCGTCATGTGGTTCTTGTGCGGCCAGAACTGCGCCGGATAAAACAGATAGCCGGGCTCGAGCCGGTACTTTGCCAGCACCGCAGCATCGTCGTCGGCGGCGGGGGCGGACTGGCTGACATAGGCCGAGGGCGAGAACGGGATGCAGACCGCGCGATCCCGCTCCATGGCGTAGCGGCGGGAGAGATCCTCGATCAGCTCGGGCGCGTTGACGATCACCACCGCCGCCTTGGTGCTGGCAAGGCCGAACAGGATCTCGCGGCGCTCGAATTCGCCGAAGGTGCGGACCTCCGGAAATTCCGGCGCGTCGCGATGGCAGCCGTCGAAGATCGTGATGATGAAGGGCAGCTCGTAGAGCAGCAAGTGCCGCTTCGAGGTCGAGGTGAAGTGCACGACGTCGATGCCGTCGCGGATCAGCACCCCTTCGAATGGCGATTTCAGCTTTAGCGCAATCTGGACGAGATCGAACGGCCCGCAATATTTCAGGAACAGGAAGACATAGTCGAGCACGCCGAACTTGCGCAGGCGGGCCGCGACGCCGAACTCCTTCAGGATCTCCAGCGTCTTTGGATAGGGCGAGTACACCACGATCTCGTTGCCGGACTTGGCCGCCCAGTCGCGCAGCCAGAGCAGGTCGTTGAGTGGCTGCTGGAAGCCGCCGCCGACCTCGAGCGCCTGCTCCAGCATGACAGCGAGCCGCAGCGGTCTCACGGCGCGCCGCTCTTTCTGGCGACGGCGTAGGCCGCCCAGCTCTTCGTGTGTGGGGTGTCCTGCGTCAGCCATGCAGCGTGAGCGGCGGGCTCGAAGCCGCTCGCCTGAAGCGCCGCGTCAATCTCGAACGGAAACCAGTAGCGCATGTGGTGTGTTTCATCGACACGACGAATCGTGGTGCGGTCTGTGTCCTCGCAGAACAGCATGTAGTTCACGGTGACGGTCGCGGCCTGCTCGTTGTGGTCGGATTGCGCGATGCGGGTGAGGCGCAGCGGCTTCTGCTCGATCACCTTGACCCGCGTCTCGACGCCCTGCGCGAGCACCGCGCCACCATACCAATAGTCGAAGAAGAACGTGCCACCCGGCTTCAGCGCGGCGTGCGCGGTGCGGAACATGGCCGCCAGCGCATCGCGGCTGGTCTGGTAGCTGGCGACGTGAAACAGCGATACCACCGCATCGAAGTCGCGTTCGGGGCCCGTCTCGCAGGCATTGCCCTGCCGGAACGGAATCGATAGCCCGGCCCGCTCGGCGCGCGCCTGGGCACTCGCGATCATCTCATGGCTGAGATCGATGCCGGCGACGTTCCAGCCCTGACGGGCGAAGGCCAGCGCATGCAGCCCGGTGCCGCAGCCGAGATCGAGCAGCCTGCCAGAGGCAACACCGTGGTCGCGCAGGCGCGCTTCGACGAACGCCATCTCCGCCGCGTAGTCCTTGTCCTGATAGAGGAGGTCGTACCAGGGCGCGTATTCGGCGAACACCGTCACGCCAGGATCTCCTTCAGCGCCTCTGCCGAACGGGCGATCTCGTCATCGGTCAAGGCAAGCCCGCTTGGCAAATAAAAACCGCGGCGCGCGATGTATTCCGCGTTCGGATGGCTTTCGTCGAGCATCAGGCCCATCCGGCGCAGCACCGGCTGTTCGTGCATGCACCAGAAGAACGGCCGCGTTCCGATGCCCTTCTCGCCGAGGCGGCGCATCGCCTCCTTGGCGTCGAATGGCACATCGTCGTTCAGCACGATGCCGTAGACCCAGTAGATGTTGTCGGCATAGCTGGTTCGGACGACCGGGCGGCGGACGCTGTTGAGGCCACCGAGATGCTCGTCATAGCGCCGGCCGATCCGGCGCTTGATCTCGACCGTGCGTGGCAGGCGCTCGACCTGGGCGACGCCGAGCGCGGCTTGGAGGTTGGTCATGCGCGCGTTCCAGCCGAGCTCCTCGTGAACGAAACGCTGCTGCGGCTGGAAGCAGAGATTGCGATAGCTTTGCAGGCGATCGGCGAGTGCATCGTCATCGGTGAGGATCATGCCGCCTTCACCTGTCGTGACGTGCTTGTTGGGATAGAAGCTGAAGGTCGAGACGTCGCCGAAGCTGCCGCAGGGCTTGCCGCGATAGGTCTGGCCGTGCATCTCGGCGGCGTCCTCGATCACCTTCAGATCGTGCTTGCGGGCGAGCGCCATGATCGGATCGAGATCGACCGGCAGGCCGTAGATATGTACCAGCATGATCGCGCGGGTGCGCGGCGTGATCGCGGCTTCGACGCCCTCAGCCGTCATGTTCCAGGTCGCGGCGTCGCAGTCCACCCCGACGGGGACGAGGCCGGCGCGGACGATCGCGGCGGCGCAGCTGATGATCGTGAAGGTCGGGATGATGACCTCGGAGCCTTGCTCGAGTCCGAGCGCATGAACGGCGATGTCGAGCGCGACCGAGCCGTTGGTCGCCGCGATGCCGTGGCGACGTCCCACAGCCTCGGCCATCGCCTGCTCGAAGCGCTTGATGAACGGCCCCTCCGAGGAGATCCATCCGGTCCGGATGCATTCGGCGAGATAGTCGGCCTCGTTGCCGTCGAGCAGCGGCGTGTTGACGGGAATGAACGGCGCGCTCACGGGTTCGGGCCTTTGATCCGGATTTCGGACGGAGAGGCTTCGGCAAACCGGGTCTTGTCGGCCTCGCCGGAATAGGGACCTTGCTTGATCTCGAACATCTCGAGCGGTTCGAGCACTTTGAAGCCGTGGGCGCCGCTGCACAATAGGATGATGTCGCCGTCGCCGAGCACGCGACTTTCGAGATATTCTTCGTCGACGGTGTAGAAGTCGACCTGGAGCTTGCCCTTCTGGATCAGCAGGACTTCCTGGGTGTAGTGCACCTCGCGCGTCACCTTGTTGTGGCGATGCGGTTCGATGCTCTTGCCCTTCGGATGGCTCATATAGGCGAGCTGCTGCGACAGTTCCGGCGACGAAAAGAAGTGAATACCCGGCTCGCGGAACGAGGCGCGCACGATGATCGCGTAGAGCTGGTCGCCGAATCGAACATGTTCGACGTGTTCCATCCTTAGCCTCGACAAAAAACGATGTGATTATAGTGACATGGCGTCACGCAGGGGCACTTTGGCCATTTTGGCCCACACCGTCAAGGGCGCGCCGGCCTCGCGCTCAAGTGACGAAGTTCAGGATGTCGCCGACACGTCGGCGGAAAGTGTGTGACGACAGCGTCTTGGCTTGGCCCGCCTTTGCGATCGCCTCCCGCGCCGGCTCGTCCGCGAGATAGCGATCGATCATCGCGACACATTCGTCGACCGACCGCCAGGTGACCACCTCGCGGTCCGGCTCGAACAAGGTATGAAGATTGTCCTTGAAATCGGTCAGCAGGAACGTGCCGACACCCGTGGCTTCGAACAGCCGCGCATTGCCGGCCTCGGGGCCGGCCATGTCGATATGCGAGTTGAGAGTGATGCGCGACGATCGCAGCGCCTGGTACATCTCGACGCCCCACACCTCGCCCTGATAGCAGCGGTGTAGCGGCGAGGAGGCGGGCAGCGCGTTGAGGCCGCTGCCGAACAGCTTCAGGTCATAGCGCCGCGCGACCGCCTCGAGTTGCGCCACGCGTTGCTGGTGATCGGCCGATACGGCGCCGACGAAGGAGATGTCGATGCTTCGAGGCGGCGCCGGCGGCAGCACGTCGAGGTTCTCAGGCTCGAAGGCGAGATGGACCACTTCCGCGCGCGCGCCCCCGGCACGGAAGATGTTCACGACGTGGGCCATCTGCGAAATCATCAAATCATAAACAGTCCAGTCCTCGCCGCGTGATGGAGAGACGCCGATCTGGCCGATCAGGATGGGCCTGCCGATCTGTTTGATTCGGCGCGCCAGGCCCGTGTCGACATGAAACAGATCCTGGTTGAGCACGAGATCCGGTTTGAACTCCTCGATCTGTGCAAGCAGGATCCGCTCCGATTGCTCGTCAAGTCGCGGGCTCAGTCCGACCTTGCGCGCCAGCGGCCTCAGAACCGGTTTGAACGGCGCGACTGCGCGGTGCAGCCATTCCGGCACGACATCGCGTGCGATGCCAACAGGAGGAGGCGGCGGCTCGACGGCAATGCCGCGTTCGTGCGCCCAGGCCGTTTGCATCCGGGCGTTGTTGACGTGGATGTCGGCGGCGACGTGTCCAAGCTTGGCAAAATTTCGGGAGTAGAAATCGGCAACGCTGAACAGGCTGGCGTTGCGGGCCGCCATCTGCGTCGCATAGTCGGTGTCGGCAAGGCCCGGCTGGCGCTGGTATTGCCAAGCCAAGAAGCGAGCATAGTCGGCATTGAGGACGAGGATGCGCACGAAGATCCGTTGCCGTTTCAGAACAAGCCCAAATCATCGGCTTGGACGTTTTGAAGACCTGCGACATCGGGGCCGCCTGCGGTCTGGATACCACCGGCAAGAGCGACTTCAAAGCGGAAAGGCCCATCCCGGATCGGAGGCGCGTCCATGAGACCTCCCGAGATCTATACTCGGAACTGGTTGCGGGCGCCGCGCGAAGGGGCCCGGATTTCGCCGTCCGGGCCGATTTACAATCCGTTCAGTTGCTATAGAAGGCGCTTCAGAGGTCTAAGCCCATGCATGTGATTGGAATAAGCTCCGGGATCAAGCACGGTCACCACGATGGTGCCGCGGTGTTGCTGCGCGATGGCGAGTTGATCGCTGCCGCCGAGGAGGAGCGCTTCACGCTTGCCAAGCACGCGCGCGGGGAGCTGCCGCGCGGGGCGATCGGCTTCTGCCTGAAGCAGGCCGGCATCACCATACGCGACGTCGACTGGATCTGCTCGCCGCTGAAGACCTACACAAATTACGCGCAGCGCCTCACCGAATATTTCAAATACCAGTTCGGGCACAGCCCGGGGATCGAGCTCTACGACCATCACCTCTGTCACGCAGCGAGCTCGTTCTACGGCTCCGGTTTTTCCGAGGCGACCGTCGCCTGCTTCGACTTCTCCGGCGATTCCAGCTCGGGCCTCGTCGCGCATGCGCGCGGCAATGATTTCCGCGTGCTGACGCGGTTCGGCCGCCACAACAGTCTCGGGCTCTATTACGGGATGCTGACGCAATATCTCGGCTATCAGATGACCAATGACGAGTACAAGGTCATGGGCCTGTCGTCCTATGGCAGCCCCGACTATCTCGACAAATTTGCCAAGCTCCTGCGCCCGGCCGGCATCAACTACGAACTTGATCCCGAGCTCGACAAGCGCAGGCGCGACGCCGAGATCTTCACCAGCGATTTCTCGACGCGGCAGGAGCGCATCTTCACCGAGAAGATGGAGGAGATTCTGGGGCCGCGGCGCCTGCGTGGCGCGCCGCTCGACCAGCGGCTGACCAACATCGCCGCGAGCGGCCAGAAGCAGCTCGAGATCGTCACCACCGAGGTGATCCGCTCCGCGATCGCCGAGACCGGTTGCGGCGACGTCTGCATCGCCGGTGGCGTCGGCCTGAACTGCAAGATGAACATGGAGATCGCGGCCGAGCCGTCCGTGAAGCGTCTCTACGTGCCGCCGGTGCCGCACGATGCGGGCGTGGCGCTAGGCGCCGCGATGATGAAGTGCGCGGAAGCTGGCCACGCGATTGCGCCGCTGACCCACGCCTATTGGGGACCGGAATATTCCAACGACACGATCCGCGAAACGCTGGACAAGATCGGCGCCCGGTTCGAGCTGCTCGACGATCCTGTCTCGCGCTGCGTCACCGACCTGACGGAGCAGAAGACCGTCGGCTGGTTCCAGGGGCGGATGGAGTATGGTCCGCGCGCGCTCGGCAACCGCTCGATCCTGGCCGATCCACGCCATGCGGGCATGAAGGACCGCATCAACCTCACGATCAAATATCGCGAGGAGTTCCGTCCGTTCTGCCCGTCGGTGCCGTATGAGCGCCAGGCCGAATATTTCGAGGACACGTTCGACGCGCCTTTCATGGTGGTGACGTTCCCGGTCAACCAGAAGGTGGCCGATACGATGCCGGCGGTGGTTCATGTCGACAATACCGCGCGCATCCAGAGCGTCCATGCGGATAGCAATCCGCTCTACAGCCGCCTCATCGGCGAGTTCGCCAAAGCGACCTCGCTGCCGGTCCTGATCAACACCAGCCTCAACATCAACGAGCAGCCGACCGTGAACGCGCCGCTGGAGGCGCTGCACACTTACTTTTGCTCAGGGCTCGACGTGCTGTATCTCGGCAGTTACCGGCTCTCTAAAGCGGGCTGAGGTGCTGAGATGACTGCATCGCCGCGATTTTTCGGTGGGATACATGCGCTGAGGGCCGTGGCAGCAATTTGGGTCGTCGGCGAGCATGCCGCCTATGTCGCAAACCATTACATGCCGATCCGCATGACCTCGTTCGGAGTTGTGCTGTTTTTTGCGATTTCGGGGTTCGTGATCGCGTTGCAGCGAACGAAGAATTGGGCGGACTTCGTACAGCATCGATTGTTGCGGATTTACCCCAGTTACTGGCTGGCCATGATCGTTGCAGCGATTGGGCTCGCCGCGATTCGTTCGCCGGTCAGCGCTAGCCCATCATCGCTGCTCCTGTATCCCTCGACCGTCGGCGACAGTTCGCTCACCATTCCCTACTGGACCCTTGCATTCGAAATTACCTTCTACGCTTTGGCGTCCGTCGCTTATTGGGCGCGCCTCAGTGATCGAACCCTGACCATTCTCGCCGTCATCTGGATTTTGATCGTCAATCTCATGGCCGCTGCGCCTGATGTCGGCAGGTACACCTTTCCGGGCTTTCCCGCCATTCTATGGTCGCCGGCCGTGCAGGTTTTTCCGATGGGCGTCATCTGCGGGATTCATTTCGACTATCTCAGGAAGGTACCCCGGCTGGCAGGTGTTGCGGCTGCCCTGATTGCATTTTGCGTGAGCTTTGCATTTCCTGAGTACAGTTCGCAAAAGCTGCTTTTCCTGGGCGTGGCCGCAACGAGCCTCTTGCTCGCTGTTGCCGATGTTGATTTGAAGTCGCGCCTGGCTGCCACGTTGGGTGATGCGTCATACGGAATTTATTTGTTGCACTTTCCGGCAATCATCGTTGCTGTGCGCGTATTGCACGTGCAGGGGCTCGCTTGGCTCCCGCTGTATTTTGCGATCGGCCTGATCGCGGGTTACGCCTTCGGGCTGGTTGACTGTCGGATTTACCGGCGGCTGGCGGCAAACTCATCACGAATCTTCCGCTTGCCCACTCGGACGCAGGTGCCGGCACCCGCAACCCCCGCAATTGAACGCAAGCAAGATCAGCGAAGCTGAACGGTTCGCGAAGTCGAACCGGGCTTACCGTTCGTCCGCGATCACCTTGCCGTCATTCGGCAGCGCGCCGAGCCTCACCAGTTCAACGTCGCCTCCGAGTTTCGTCACCGCGCGCAAGGTGGTTGCAATCTCCTCGCGCAACGCCTCGCTCGCGGCCGCCGTCTCCGCTTTCAGCGTCATCGCATCGGCCTCGCCCTGGCGCATGACGACGAGGCGCAGGCGCCCGAGCGCGGCATGGCGCTTGCCGATCTCGGCGACCTGCTCGGGTCGGACGAACATGCCCTTGACCTTGGTGGTCTGGTCGGCGCGGCCCATCCAACCCTTGGTGCGCATGTTGGTGCGCCCGCATTTGCTCGGGCCCGGCAACACCGCGGTAAGGTCGCCGAGCGCGAGGCGAATCCAGGGATGGTGCGGATCGAGCGAGGTCACCACGATCTCGCCGACGTCGCCCGGCGCGACGGGATCGCCGGTGCCGGGCTTGACGATTTCCATGATCAGATCCTCGTTCACGACCATACCGTCGCGCGCCTCGGTCTCGAAGGCAATGAGGCCGAGGTCGGCGGTGCCGAAGGCCTGGTAGGCGTCGATACCGCGTGCCTTAATTTCGGCCTGGAGCGAGGGCGGGAAGGCCGCACCCGAGACCAGCGCGCGCTTGATCGATGAGACGTCGCGCCCCGAGCTTGCGGCGGCATCGAGCAGGATCTTCAGAAAGTCCGGCGTGCCGCTGTAGCCGACGGGACGGTAGGCCTCGATCAGCTCGAATTGCTGTTCGGTATTGCCGGGGCCGGCCGGGATCACCGCGCAGCCGAGCGCGCGCGCCGAGGCATCGAAGATGAAGCCGCCGGGGGTGAGGTGGTAGCTGAAGGTGTTGAGCACGATGTCATCGGGGCGGAACCCGGCCGCGAACAGCGCCCGCGCACCGCGCCAGGGATCGGCCTGCCGCCCTTCAGGCTCGAAGATCGGACCGGGAGAGGTGAAGAGGCGGGCGAACGATCCCGGGGCTGCCGGCACGAAGCCGCCGAAGGGCGCTGAGGCCTTGTGCAGGGCCGGCAGCTCCGATTTGCGCAGCACCGGCAGGCCCGCCAGCGCCGCCCTGGAGGTCACGGCGGCCGGGTCTATGCCCTTCAGCCGCTCGGCGTAGGCGGGCGCGGCCATCGCGCCGCGCAGCACGTCCGGCAGGCGGGAGAACAGCTCCGCCTCGCGTACGGCTGGTTCGCGCGTCTCGCGGGCGTCGTAATGGGCGGTCATGGCTGGTCTTTCCGGGTTGGCATCCGTTGCACGCCGCCGCCGGCATAGGTATCAGACGGCCAGGGTCGAGGTGTGGAGAGGACGCGATGGCGGACGAAGGCATCATTGCGGTGGACGAGGCGGCGGACGTCGTCGCGCGCCTGAAGCGCCGCATGATCGACGAGGCGCTGCCGCTGTGGTCGTCCGTCGGCTGGGACGATGCGGCAGGCGGTTTCGTCGACCGGCTCAACCGTGACGGCACGGCCGACGCGACCGCACCGCGGCGCGTGCTCGTACAGGCGCGCCAGATCTATTGTTACGCCAAGGCGGCGCAGATGGGCTGGTACCCTGGGGGGCGCGCCATCGCGCTGAAGGGGCTGGAGCATCTGCTCAGCAAAGCGAAGGCGCTCGACGGCCGGCCTGGCTACGTGCACCGGCTGACGCCGGACGGCGCCGTGCTGGACGGCCGACGCGATGCTTACGACCACGCCTTCATCCTGTTTGCGCTCGCGGCCGTCTACGGGCTCGACCAGGATGCGCAAATTCGCGCCGAGATCGATGCGCTGCTCGCCTTCCTTGACGGCCATCTGCGCTCGCCGCATGGCGGCGTGCATGAAGGCCTGCCGGTCTCGCTGCCGCGCCGGCAGAACCCGCACATGCATCTGTTCGAGGCGATGATCGCGTGCTTCGATGCGACCCACGACCTGTCGTTCCAGAACCGCGCCGGCGAGCTCTTCGCGCTGTTCCTCGCCAATCTCTACGACAAGCAGAAGCGGATCCTGACGGAGTATTTCGAGGAGGACTGGTCCAAGATCGAGCCCGTCAGCGTCGAGCCCGGCCATCAGGCCGAGTGGGTCTGGCTGCTGAAAGGGTTTGAACGCATCACGGGTTGTCCGACCGGACAACTTCGCGCCGAACTGCTCGCGACCGCGCTGCGCTATCGCGACGAGGCCACGGGGTGCCTGGTCGACGAGGGCGATGCCAGCGGCAACATCCGTCGCAGCACGCGCCGGCTGTGGCCGCAGACCGAGATGGCCAAGGCGTGGATCGCGCAGGCCGAGTCCGGCGAGGCGGGCGCTGCGGACGAGGCGCGCGCGGCGCTGGTGCTGCTCGAACGGCATTATCTCAGCCATCCCGTGAAGGGCGGCTGGTACGACCAGTTCGATCGCGACGGCAAATCGCTGGTCGACACCATTCCTGCATCGTCGTTCTATCATGTTCTCTGTGCAGTCACGGAAGCGGAGCAGGTGCTGAGCTGAGTTTCACAGCCACCGTTTGCGCCGCTTGAAACTCTTGAGGTTCTTGAAGCTCTTGCGCTGATCGCTGGCGCCGCCGAGGTAGAACTCCTTGACGTCCTCGTTGTCGCGCAGCTCGTCCGCGGTGCCGTCGAGCACCACCTTGCCCTGCTCCATGATGTAGCCGTGGCTCGCCACCGACAGCGCGGCGCGGGCGTTCTGCTCGACCAGCAGGATGGTGACGCCGAGGTCGCGGTTGATCTTCTGGATAATCGAGAACACCTCTTTCACCAGCAGCGGCGACAGGCCCATCGAGGGCTCGTCCATCAAGATCATCTTCGGGCGCGCCATCAGAGCGCGGCCGATCGCAAGCATCTGCTGCTCGCCGCCTGAGAGATAACCGGCAAGGCCGGTGCGCTCCTTCAGGCGCGGGAAATAGTTGAAGACCATGTCGAGATCGGCATCGACCTCGCGATCCCTGCGGGTGAAGGCGCCGAGCTTGAGGTTTTCGAGCGACGTCATGTCGGCGACGATGCGCCGGCCCTCCATCACCTGGAAGATGCCGCGACGCACGATCTTGTCGGGATCGATGCCGGCGATAGCGGAGCCCTCGAACAGGATCTCGCCGCGTGTGACCTCGCCGTCCTCGGTCTTGAGCAGCCCCGAGATCGCCTTCAGCGTCGTCGACTTGCCGGCGCCGTTAGCGCCCAGCAGCGCCACGATCGCGCCCTTGGGCACGTCGAGGCTGAGGCCGCGCAGCACCAGGATGACGTCGTCATAGACGACCTCGATGTTGCGGACGGCGAGGAGGGGCGGCGCGGGCACGACGCTGGGGGAGGGACGCTCGATGTGAGCCGGTTCACTCATGGCTAGTTACTCTCTTGATGTCGTCACCCGCGAAGGCGGGTGACCCAGTATTCCAGAGACGCTCGACGTTCCCCGAGAGGCCGCGGCGTACTGGATCCCCCCGCTTTCGCGGGGGATGACCGTTGTGCGTTGGGTGAGCGCCGGGCTCACCACCCCAGCAATTCCGGCTTGCGCGGCAGCTCGACGGTCTTGACCTTCTCGAGCTTGATCGTGCCCTTGGCCATGAGATCATTGAGGTCGCCGTCGGTCGCACCCGCGATCTTGGTGCGATAGAGGTCGACCTTCAGCGTGCCGCGGTGGTCCTTGTCGGTCCAGGTCGAGGCATTGCAGACGCCGTCCATTCCGGCCGGCACCCAGTCCTTCTTCTGGTAGAAGCCCTTGGCGACGTTCTCGCCGGTCGCCCCGCCGTTCTTGGCAGCCCAGTCGAGCGCCTCCCTCATGTAGAGCGCCGAGCAGACCGCCGCGATGTAATGCACGGGCCGGTAGACCTTGCCGGTGGGGTCGGACATCTTGGAGATCTCCATCACCGTCTTCATGCCGGGCGCATCGCCGCCCCAGCTCACTGCGGTGCGCAGCGGGAAGATCACGCCGTTGGCGGCATCGCCGGCGGTCTTGGCGGCGTTCTCGTCCATGCCCCAGACATTGCCGAGGAACTGAATCTCGACGCCGGCGGTCTTGCAAGCCTTCAGGACGGAGATGTTGGAAGCCGCGGTGTTGCCGAGATAGGCGTAGTTGGCACCCGAGGATTTCAGGCTCAGGCACTGCGCGCTGTAGTCACCCGGTGTGAGCGCGAACACCAGCGGCGGCAGCACCTCGAAGCCGAGTTCCTGCGCCATGGCTTCGCCTGCGGCCTTCGGCGCGTTCGGATAGGGGTGGTTGGCGCCCATGTGCACGAACTTCGGCTTGCCGGGCTTGCCCTTGGCCTTCCAGTCCTCGGCCGCCCACATCAGCATCGCGCGCAGCGAGTCCGAATAGCTCGGGCCGTAGAAGAAATTATAAGGCGCAGGCTTGGCCTTGCCGCTGACGCCCTCGGGATCGGTGAGGGCTGCGGCATAGGAGCCGGAGAGGTCGGGGATCTTGTCCTGGGCGAGGAAGCCGGTCAGCGCTTCGGTGTCTGCGGTGCCCCAGCCCATGATCGCGGCGACCTTCGAGTCCGGCGCCGACCATTTCTTGTAGAGCGCGATCGCGCGCGGCACCTGGTAGCCGTAATCGTTGGTATCGACGCTGAGCTGCTTGCCGCCGACGCCGCCGTTCTTGTTGACCCAGGCGAAGGTGTCGGCGACGGCCTGGCCGTAGGGCGTGCCGACGTCGGAGGTGCCGCCGGAATAATCGGCGAGATGGCCGATCGCGATCTGCGCCTGCGCGCCGGCCGAGAATGCGGCGATCGCCAGCGCGAGCGATGCAGTGCTCAAAATGGATTTTGTCTTCATTGGTTGCCTCCTCCTGTTTTTTCGTTGGTTAGAGAGTTGCCCGCGCTCAATGCGAGAACGGGTAGAGTTTCCAGTACGCCTTGATCTGCCGCCAGCGATGCGCAAGCCCGTCCGGCTCGAACATCAGGAACGCGATGATGATCACCCCGATCGCGATCTCGCGCAGGAAGGTGATGTTGGTGTTGAGGGACAGCGCCTTGTCGATCGCGCCGCCCTTCAGGTAGAGGCTGATGAATTCCATCGTCTCAGGCAGCAGCACCACGAAGGCGGTGCCCATCAGCGTGCCCATGATCGAGCCGGTGCCGCCGATGATGATCATGGCGAGGAACAGGATCGAGCGCTCGATGCCGAAACCCTCCTGCGAGACGACGAGCTGGTAGTGGGCATAAAGCGCGCCGGCGATGCCGGCGAAGAAGGCGGCCAGCCCGAACGACAGCGTGCGGTATTTGGTGAGGTTGATGCCCATGATCTCGGCGGAGAGATAATGGTCGCGGATCGCCACCAGCGCGCGGCCATCGCGCGTGCGCATCAGATTGGTGACGAGGACGTAGCTCGCGACCACATAGGCCAGCACGACATAGAAATATTGTCGGTCGCCGCGCAGCGTGAAGCCGAAGATCGAGAACGGATTGGCGCTGGCCGGCACCGAGCCGCCGGTGAACCACTCCGCGCGGGAGAAGAAGTCGAGCAGGATATATTGCGCCGCCAGCGTCGCGATGACGAGGTAGAGCCCCTTCAGTCGCGCCGCCGGGATGCCGAAGATCAGCCCGACCAGCGCGGTGACGACGCCCGCAAGCGGGATCGCGAAGAACACCGGGATCGGCGCGTTGTTGGAGATGTAGGCCGAGGTAAAGGCGCCGAGCAGGAAAAAGGCGGCATGGCCGATCGAGATCTGGCCGGTGAAGCCCACCAGGATGTTGAGACCGAGCGCTGCGATCGAGAAGATGCCGATCTGGATCAGGATGCTGAGCCAGTACCCGCCAAGGAATTGCGGCACGAGGCAGAGCAACAGCACGCCGATGATCGCAAAGTTGCGGCTGGTCGTGGTCGGGAAGATCGTGGTGTCCGCCGCGTAGGAGGTGCGGAAATCACCAGCAGGGATGAGGGCAGGGCCGGCCATGGATCAGATCCGCTCGATGTCGTGGGTGCCGAACAGGCCGTAGGGCTTGATCATCAGCACGATGATGAGGACGTAGAACGGTGCGATCTCGTAGAGATTGCCCCAGTGCAGATACTCGCTGTCGACATATTGCGCGATGTTCTCGAGCAAGCCGATGATGATGCCGCCGAGCACGGCGCCGCCGACGGAATCGAGCCCGCCGAGGATCGCCGCCGGGAACACCTTGATGCCGTAGGCCGCAAGTCCCGAGGACACGCCGTTGACGACGGCGACCACCACGCCCGCGACCGCCGACACTGTCGCGGAGATCGCCCACGCCATCGCGAACACGCTCTTGACGGAGATGCCGAGCGACTGCGCGACCTGTTGGTTGAACGCGGTGGCGCGCATGGCGAGGCCGTACTTCGAGGCGCGGAAGAACCAGGCCATGCCGATCATCATGGCGACCGAGACCACGAGGCTCATGACATAGACGGTCTGGATCTGAAGCCCGAGCAGGCTGACCGACTGGCTCTCGAACACGCGCGGGAACGGTTGCGGATTGACGCCGAATATCCATTTGAGCGTGGCCTGGAGCACGGTCGAGAGGCCGATCGTCACCATGATCACCGAAATGATGGGTTCGCCGATCATCGGTCTCAGGATCAGCACCTGGATCGCGATGCCGAATACGAACATGAACACCAGCGTCATCGGCATGCCGATCCAGAACGGGACCTGGTATTTTGCAAGCAACGCCCAGCACACCCATGCGCCGACCAGCAGCAGTTCGCCTTGCGCGAAGTTGACGACCTGCGTCGCCTTGTAGATCAGCACGAACGACATCGCGACCACGCCATAGAGCGTGCCGACCACGAGGCCGTTGACCAGGAGCTGGATGAGGAAGGCGGTGTTCATGTCGATGTCCGCGCAAAATGCAGAAGCGATGACGGTGCACCCTCTCCCCTTGTGGGAGAGGGTGGCTTCGCGAAGCGAAGCCGGGTGAGGGGTTCTCTCGGCAGCGACGGTGCGGAGAGAGGACCCCTCACCCGGGCGAGGGTGTGGCCAGCGGCGGAGATGCCCTCTCCCACAAGGGGAGAGGGCGCATCGGCTGGCAGCGCGGTCTCGGTTCGAAGCAGGCTCACTCCGCGGCCTCCGCCATGTGTCCGTGTCCGCCGAGATCGACCACCCGCAGCGTCGTTCGCACGCGTTGCGTGGTGCCGTCCTGGAAGCGGATCACGGTGTCGACGGGGATGTCGGCGTCGCCGCGGTAGATCGCGTTGATGATGCCTTCGTATTTCTCGTTGATGACGCTGCGGCGCACCTTTCGGGTGCGGGTGAGCTCGCCGTCGTCGGCGTCCAGCTCCTTGTAGAGCAGCAGGAAGCGCGAGATGCGTTGGGCCGGCGGCAGCGTGGCGTTGACGGTCTCGACTTCCTTCTTGAGAAGCGCGTAGACCTCGGGGCGCGAGGCGAGGTCGCTGTAGGTCGTGAACGAGAGCCGGCTCTTCTCCGCCCATTTCGAGATGATGGAGTAACGGATGCAGATCATCGCCGCGAGCGCGTCGCGGCCGGCGCCTAACACGACGGCCTCCGCGATATAGGGCGAGAACTTCAGCTTGTTCTCGATGAACTGCGGCGAGAAGCGCTCGCCGCGCGAGGTCTCGGCCAGGTCCTTGATGCGGTCGATGACGACGAGCTGGCGGTTCGCGTTGAAATAGCCGGCATCGCCCGACAGCATCCAGCCGTCCCTGATGTCGGCAACGCTTGCTTCGGGGCTCTTGTAGTAGCCGAGGAACATGTTGGGATGCCGCACCACGATCTCGCCGACGCCGTGGACGTCGGCATTGTCGATGCGGATCTCGACGCTGTCGGCCATCGGCACGCCTGTCGTGTCGGGATCGACCTTGCCCTCGGGATGCAGCGTGTAGGCCCCTAACAGTTCGGTCTGGCCGTAGAGCGTGCGCAGCGGCACGCCCATGGCCTGGAAGAACTTGAAAGTATCAGGGCCGAGTGCCGCGCCGCCGGTCGCGGCCGAACGCAGGCGGGTAAAGCCGAGGCGGTCGCGGAGCGCGTGGAACAGGATTGCGTCGGCAAAGTTCGAACGTTTGCCGTCTGCGAGCGCGGCGAGGCCGCTTTTCATGCCGATGTCGAACAGGCGCTGCTTGAAAGGCGTCGCGTCCATCACCTTGGCGCGGACGTCGGCGGCGATGGATTCCCAGACGCGCGGCGCAAACAGCACGAACGTCGGCGCAATTTCGCGCAGATCGTTCATCATCGTATCAGGCTCTTCGACGAAGTTGATCTTCATCCGGCACAAGAGGCCTTTGCCAAGCACGTAGACCTGCTCCATGATCCACGGTAGCGGCAGCACGGAGACGTATTCGTCGTCCGGCCCCTTCGGATCGAAGGCGAGATAGGTCGCGCAATGGCCGAGCACGCGGCCGGCGGCGAGCATGGCGAGCTTCGGGTGCGAGGTGGTGCCCGACGTGGTGCAGAGAATCGCGACATCCTCGCCCTTGGTGGCATCGACGAGGCGATCGTAGAGCTCCGGCTCACGCGTGGCGCGGCCGCGGCCGAGTTCGGCGAACGCTTCCGCCGACATCAGTCGGGGATCGTCGTATTTCCGCATGCCGCGCGGATCGGAATAGATGATGTGCTTCAGCCGCGGCACACGCTCGGCAAGCGCGAGCAGCTTGTCGACCTGCTCTTCGTCCTCGGCGAAAACGACCTGCGCCTCGCCATAGTTGAGGAGGTAGGAGGCTTCCTCGTCCAGCACGTCGCGATAAAGCCCAAGGCTCAATCCACCGATGGCGTGGGTCGCCACTTCCGCCGCGACCCAGTCCGGCCGGTTGTCGCCGATGATGCCGATGACGTCCTCGCGCCCCAGGCCCAATTCGATGAGGCCGAGCGCGAAGTCGCGTACGCGGGTGTGGTAGTCATTCCAGGTGAAGACGCGCCAGAGCCCGAGATCCTTTTCGCGCAACGCGATCTCGTTGCCGTGCTCCCTGGCATTGAGCCGCAGCATCTTCGGATAGGTGTCGGCCTGCGCGACGCGGCCCGCGTAATCCATCATGCCGCACTCTCCTGCGCTGGCGGAGCATCGTCCGGATCGACCAGCACCTCGTCCTCCTCGCCGAGATAGGCGCGCCTGACGTGGGGATCGGCGAGCACGGCGGCCGGATCGCCCTCGGCGATCTTGCGGCCGAAATCGAGCACCATGACGCGGTGGGAGATGTCCATCACCACGCCCATGTCGTGCTCGATCATCACCACCGTCATCCCGAACTCCTCGTTGAGGTCGACGATGTAGCGCGCCATGTCCTCCTTCTCCTCGAAGTTCATGCCGGCCATCGGCTCGTCGAGGAGAATGAGGCGCGGTTCCAGCGCCATGGCACGGGCGAGCTCGACGCGTTTGCGCAGGCCGTAGGAGAGGGTGCCGGCTTGCGCCTTTCGCACCGACTGGAGATCGAGGAAGTCGATGATCTCCTCGACCTTGCGGCGGTGCTCGAGTTCTTCCTTGCGCGCGCCGGTGAGCCAGTACAGCGATCCCGTGAGGAAATTGTTGTTCAGGAGGTGATGGCGCCCGACCATGATGTTGTCGAGCACGCTCATGTGGTGGAACAGGGCCAGATTCTGGAAGGTGCGGCCGATGCCGAGCGTGGGGCGCGCGTTCGGCGTCAGCCCTGTGATGTCGCGGCCCCGGTAGAACAGCTGGCCCTCGGTCGGCTTGTAGCGGCCGGAAATACAATTCACGATCGAGGTCTTGCCGGCGCCGTTGGGGCCGATGATCGAGAACAGCTCGCCGTCATTGATGGCAAAGCTGACATCGGTCAGCGCACGGACGCCGCCGAATCGCAAGGACACGCCGCGCACTTCGAGACTGGTAGCCACCAAACAAATCCCTCCCGGTGATGGCGCATTCAGCGGCGCTCTTCGTCCGTTCCTGTCGGGCGATCCTAGTACGGCCGTGCCGGTGAGGCCATGCAGCTATTGGTCTCGACCGGCGCCGCGCCACTCTTGCTCCCGATCGGGATCAAAAGCCGCATCACCCAAGGTGGTCCTCAATAGGGGAAAGCGCTATTTTGAAATGTCTCCCGCCTGACAATTCTGCGACAAAGTTTTTTCAGGCGGGAGTGGCCTTCATCTTTCGTCGGATGGTGGTCGAAGCGATCGTGTTGCAGTGCAGCAGAGAGATTGGGTGGCGAACGGTGCGGCTGGCTTCGGCATCATGATTTCAGAGGATCAACTGAAGCGGGTCGCCGCCTGGTCGCGCGAGCTCACGGACGCGGAGATCGAGGTCGCCCGCACCGGGATCACGGAACGGTCCTACCGCACCGGTGAGACCGTGTTCATGCGCGGCGATACGTTCAGCTATTGGGCGGGCATGGTGAGCGGCCTGGCACGGATGGGCGGGGTCTCGCGCGACGGCAAGGAGACGAGCCTTGCGGGGCTGACGGCCGGGGCCTGGTTCGGCGAGGGCAGCGTGCTCAAGAACGAGCCGCGCCGCTACGACGTGGTCGCGCTGCGCGACAGCCGCGTCGCGCTGATGGAACGCAGCGCCTTCATGTGGCTGTTCGAGAACAGCGTCGGCTTCAACCGCTTCCTGGTGCGTCAGCTCAACGAGCGGCTCGGCCAGTTCATCGGCATGCTCGAGGTCAACCGCACGCTGGATGCCACCGCACGCCTCGCGCGCAGCATCGCCTCGCTGTTCAATCCGATCCTCTATCCCGAGTCGACCGCGCATCTGGAAATCACCCAGGAGGAGATCGGGGCGCTCTCGGGCATGTCACGGCAGAACGCCAACCGCGCGCTGAACCGGCTGGAGAAGGAGGGGCTGCTGCGGCTCGAATATGGCGGCGTCACCATTTTGGATGTCGAGCGGCTGCGCGGCTACGGGGACTAGCGCGCGTTTGCCGGCGCGTGGACCGGCCAGAGGTCGGCGCGCCAGCGGATCGCGATCGCCAGCATCGCGATGAAGCCTGCGGCGGCGTAGAGCGAGCCCGTCGCGGAATAGCCGATGATGTCGATCAGGCTACCGGCCGCGAGCAATCCGAGCGGCAGGCCGTAGATCACCATCATGCGCACGCCCATGACGCGGCCGCGCAGGTGTGCGCTCGCCGTCCGCATCAGGATCACGGCAGCTGATATCATCGACATGCTCTGGGCGATGCCGGCGAGAACGAGGCAGGCCATCGCCACCGGCATGGTCCTGATCTCGACGAACACCAGCAGCATGGCGTACCAGGCCAGCGTCGCGCCGATGAGAAGCCGGGCAATGCGCAGTCCGCTGACCAGGCTGAGCGTGATGGAGCCGATCAGCGAGCCCACGGCGAAGCTCGCCGAGAGATAGCCGAGGCCGGTCTGGTCGGTATGAAAGATGTCCCGCGCGATGTAGGGCAATAGTCCGCCGGTGAAGGGAAATGCGGTGAGATTGGCCAGGAAGGCGACGCACAACGCCGCGCGCATTCCCGGGCCGTTCCAGGCATAGACGATCCCTTCCTTGAGGTCGCCCAGCAATCGCGAGACCGCGTGGCTGTTCGCCGGAAGATCGCTCGTCGTGACGGTCCTTTTCGGCCGGGTCAGGCAGAGCATGAGAAGGGCGGCCGCGAGATACAGGCAGGCGATCGCCACGTAAACGAGGCCGATGCCGAGGACGGCGAACAGGCCTGCGCCCGTCAGCGCTCCGGCGATGCGGGCGCTGTCCTGGGTCGTGCGCGCAACGCTGATGGCGCCCACCAGTTGCTCGGGCGGCATGATCTCGGCAAGCAGTGCGCCGCGAACGCCGAGATCGGAAGGGCGGATCAGGCCCATGAGCGCGACGATGATCATCACGCTCAGCGGCGACAAATGACCGGTCAGCGCCAGGACCATGATCGTTGACGAGAGCGCCGTATAGGCAAGGCGCATCACGACCAGGAGATCGCGGTGACCCATCCGGTCGCCGATCATGCCGAGCACCGGCGCGACCAGGGTCCCGACGAACTGCAGCGATGCAAGCACGGTGAGCAGCAGCACCGAGCCTGTCTCGACCATGATGTACCAGCCGAGCACCAGCGTCTCCACTTCGAACGCCCACGAGGTGAGCAGATCGGACGGCCACTGGAAGCGATAGTTGCGGATGCGGAACGGCGCGAATGCGGATGTGTTCAAGATGCGATGACGGGTTTCATGGCGATTCCCCCTTGTTTTTGTTCTTCTGTTGGCAGGGTAGCCCCGGCCATGCCCCTGTCAATTGGCGCTACCGCATGCCGCCATGCTTGCCGACGATTTGCGGTGCGCCAGTGCGCCCGCAGCATCGCTTCGTCGCCCAGCCGATACGGAGAGGTTGACCAACCGCCGCTTGCTCTTCCCGTGTGACGAGCCCATGCTTGCCAGGTTCCTGGGCCCATCCGGCAGGTCCGGGAGCTCGCGCCATCGCGGCTTCCGCGAGGTCTTGACCCATGAACTGCTCTTGCTGTGGTTTAGAGGTCCAGAGCGGCTTTGCCTTCTGCCCGAAGTGCGGCACGAAGCAGCCGAACGCGTGCCCTGGCTGCGGGTTTCCATGCGCGCCGGATTTCGCCTATTGCCCGAAATGCGGTGCCTTCGTCGCTGAGGTCCCCACAGGCGGGCAGGCATCGGCGCGGACGAGCCCGACGACGCTTCCGATCCGGTCCTCCTCTCCGCCGCTCGTGCCGACGGAGGACGCTCAAGCCGCATTTCGAGCTCCGTTGGACAAGATCGACAGCGAGGCGAACCGCCGCACCATCACCGTGCTGTTTGCCGACCTCAGCGGCTTCACTGCGATGAGCGAGCGGCTCGACCCCGAGGTCATGCAGACGCTTCAAAACGAATTGTTCGAGGAGTTGACGGCCGCGGTGCAAAGCTTTGGCGGCTTCGTGGACAAATTCATCGGCGATGCGCTGCTGGCTCTGTTTGGTGCGCCGGCGGCGCACGAGGACGACCCGGAACGGGCGGTGCGCGCTGCCCTCGACATGATCGGCCGGACGGCGCGCCTCAGCGAACGCGCGGAGGCGTATGCCGGTTCACCGCTGCTGCTCCATGTCGGCATCAACACCGGGCACGTCGTCGCGGGCGGGCTCGGTGCGGGTGTTTCCAAATCCTATTCGGTGACCGGCGACACGGTGAATACCGCCCAGCGGCTACAGTCGATGGCGGCTCCGGGCGAGGTGCTGGTCGGGCCGTTGACCCACCGTCTGACGCGGCATGCGTTCTCCTATGACTCGCTTGGCGAGGTCTCGCTGAAGGGCAAGATGGGCAGCGTGCTGGTCCACCGTCTGAAGGAGCCGCTCGACACGCCCCGTGCGGCGCGCGGTCTCGACACGCTGGGCCTCAATGCGCCGTTGATCGGGCGCGACGCCGAGCTTGCGCGCCTGATCGGCAGCCTTGATCGCGCGTGCGGCGGCGCGGCTCAACTGGTGCGGCTGGTCGGCGAAGCCGGCATCGGGAAAACGCGCCTGGTCAGCGAGTTCGTCGCGCGCATCCGCGACCAGGATCGATTCGCCGGCGTGGCGATCCGGCACGCGGCGTGCTCGCCGCTTGGCGAACAATCCTACGGCACTCTCGCCGCCGTGCTGCGCAGCGCCTATGGCATCGCGCAGAAGGCGGGGGCCGCGGAGGCGGAGGCGAAGGTCGCCGAAGCGCTGTCGGAGCTTGGCCTCGCGACCGACGAGGCCGACCGCCTGATGCCCCTCTATCTGCACGTCCTCGGCCTCGGCGACCCCAACGCCGCGCTCAGGCATGTTGAGCCCGAACAGCTCCGCCGGCAGATATTCTTCGCGATTCGCACCGTCTTCGAACGCCGCCTGGCACTGTCGCCATTGCTGATCATCGTCGAGGATCTGCACTGGGCCGATGCGGTGTCGCTTGAAGCGTTGCGGTTCCTGATGGACCGGCTCGAGCGGACGCGGCTGATGCTGCTGTTCACGCATCGGCCGATGCTGGAACTGGACCAGTTCGGTTCGAGCAGGATCAGTCACACGACCCTTCGGCTGCCCCCGCTTGGCGACGCCGACGGACAAAGACTGCTCGCGGCCTATTTCAGTCACGGTTGGCGTGAACCGCCGGGAGCTCTGTTCGGTCGAATTCTTGATCGCGCCGGCGGCAATCCGCTTTTCCTCGAGGAGATCATACGCGGCCTGATCGAAGCCGGCACCCTGGAGCGCGACGGCGCGCAGTGGCGGATGAAATCGGATGAAGCCGCCGCCGATATTCCGGCAAGCATTCAGGCGTTGTTGCTGGCGCGTCTCGACCGTTTGCCGCATCAAGTGCGCCGCCTGGCACAGGAAGCCGCCGTGATCGGCCCGCGGTTTGATGCGGCTGCTCTCGGTGCGGCGGCAACCGAGCCGGCAAGGGTTGAAGCAGGGCTCGAGCTTCTGTGCGACGCGGAGATCATCGAGGAGATCGCGGGCGCGAACTCGATTTCGCTGCGGACCTACCGCTTCACGCAAACCATGCTTCAGGACGTGATCTATCAAAACCTGCTTCTGCAGCGCCGGATCGAGCTTCACGGACGGATTGGCGGGGCGCTCGAGAGGCTCTATGGCCATGAGCCCGAGCGCCTCGAAGATCTCATACTGCTCGGACATCACTTCAGTCTGAGCGCGAGCAAGCCGAAAGGCGCGCGCTATCTGCGCGCGGCCGGCGATCGCGCACGCGCCAGCTATGCCAACGACGATGCCATCCGTCTCTACCAACAGGCCCTCGCCGTGCTGTTGACCGGCGGCGAACGGGAGCCGGAACGTCTGGTCCTGTACGAGCGGATTGCGGACCTCTGTGCCGCGGCTGGCCGCCGGAACACGGCCGACGAGCACTATCAGAGCGCGTTGGAGGGGCACCGCGTCATCCAGGACCGGATCGGCGAAGCGCGAATTCTTCGCAAGCTTGGCCGATTGCTGTGGGACGCCGGCAAGCGGATCAAGGCAGAGACGCATTACGCCGAGGCGGCCAAACTGCTTGGAGGGACCGACGCGCCCATCGAGTGGGCGCATCTGTTGCAGGAGCGTGGCCGTCTCGCGTTTCGGACCGGCGATCACGTGGCCGCCGCAAGATGGGCAGACGAGGCGCTCGGCTATGCGCGGTCCGTACCGGCGGACGCGGACGAGCAGGCCGGTCTCGAGGCGGCACGCGCGATTGCGGAGGCCCTCAACACCAAGGGCGTTGCGCTGGCGCGCCTTGGACGACACGAGGAGGCGGTGCGCGAAGTGGAGCAAAGCGTTGCAGCCGCCGAAACCGCCGGCCTCCTCAACGTAGCCTGCCGCGGCTACACCAATCTCGGTGTGCTCTACACGATCGTCGACCCGGCGAAAGCCGTGGAGGTCTGCCGGCGTGGACTCGATGTCGCGCGTCGGATCGGGGATCTCGGCTTCCAGGCGCGTCTTCTCGCCAATTTTGCCGTTGCCTGTTGCACGTTCACGGACAGATGTACCGAGGAAGGGGTGCCGGCCGCCGAAAAGGCGATCGAAATCGACCGTGCACTCGATCAGCGCGAGCATCTCTCCGTGCCCCTGATCGTTCTCGGGCAAATCCATCAATGCCACTTCCGCCCCGATCTGGCCGCCCTCTGCTACAATGAGGCAATCGAGGTGGCGAACGAAACCGGCGAACCGCAGCAGCTGTTTCCATGCTATGATGGTCTCGCCACGCTGAGCCTTGATCGAGGCGACATGCCCGAGGCCGACCGATATTTCGCGCTGGCCCATGATGTCTGCGCCCGCCACGGGCTTGATCCCGCCGGGCTGATCGTGCTGCCATTTCTTGACTAGGTCATATGAAGGAGTTCAACCATGCCAGAACTTCATGTCGATGGACCGCTTCAACCGGGCGATCGCGCACCGAACATCGTGCTGGACGCCATCACAAGGGATGGGACGATCTCGCTCCAGGATTTTCGCGGGCACAGTCCAATACTGATCGGCTTGTTTCGCGGGCTGCACTGCCCGTTCTGTCGGCGCCATATCGCGGCACAGGCGCAACTTGACGCAGCCCTGCGCGACAAGGGCGTCGAAAGTCTCACGGTCGTGAATACGCCCATCGAACGCGCGCGGCTCTACTTCCGCTATCATCCCTTGCCCAATCTGCTCGCCGCGTCCGACCCCGAGCGGGTCTCGCACCGCGCGTTCGGCCTGCCCACTATCGAGTTTACGGAGAACGAAACCGAGTGGCCGCGCAAGGTGGGTATGGACGTCGTCAAGAGCATGCAGGTGGATGTGCCCGGCGAAACGTCGGGGTCGATGAATCGGTTGGCGGCTGCCGAGTACCTCAACAACAAGGACGGTTACGAGATGATGGAGGCCGATCAGCGCATGGCGGCAACCGGCCAGGGCCAGCTGTTCGGCCAGTTCCTGCTCGATCGCGAGGGGGTCGTGCGCTGGACCTTTACCGAGGTTCCCGAAGGCGGCCACCGCATGTTCGGGGCTCCGAGCCCTCAGGAGGTGATGTCGGCCGCCTCGCAGATGGCAAGCTAGGTATCGTCGTCTGGTTGGCGGTGCAAATGCTGCGCTCGACGCGCTGCAACCCGCGGCTTCCTCTCCGCCGGCCCCGTCGCCATCGCGGAGATCGGTAACCGTGTGAAATACCCATCAGCTTGAAGTGGAGCCATTCCTGTTCATAACATTGCAATAACGGAGGCGCACGATGACCAACACCCAAGAGCGGCTCCTGGAAAGCAAGATGACCGAGATTGAGCAGGCCCGATCTGGAGCCCGCGCGTAATCTCGAAATTTGAGACGGTTATCAGGAGCGGTGACGATCTCTCCCTCTACCGGATCAACCCCTAGCGTCGCCGTGATCGCTCCATTACCGAGGCGGAAAGCATTGACCTGTTTCTCCTTGCCACAAGGGGCGGGTTGTTCGAGATGAGTTGGGACGTTGTTTGTCCCCAATCCGGCGACGCGCGCATGCCCGACCAGCAGATCCGATTTCTCGATTTCCTGCGTGGATGGTTCGCGGACTTGCGTTCTTGCCGCCGGGTTCGACCACCACTCTTCGCGCCGACCTCGGTCCCGGTGCCCTGGCCGGCGTCAACATTCAAACGCAGGCTGTATTCGTGGTCTCGGTCGGAGACGAACCCGCAGCCGCGCCGACCGTCCTACGATTAGGATAGGGCGGCGCTATTCGCCTTCGCTGTCCGCCGTTCCGCCTGGCCCCATTGTGATCGACTTGGAGAATTCCGCTACAATCGCGAGCATGGTGATCCGAGCATCATCCTGAAGATCGGAGCGCATTGTGGTCCGTCGATTGCCGTGACCCTCAACGAAAATCCGGACTACTTTGGGCAGACTGTGAATGTCGCGGCGCGCGTACCAGCGCTGGCCGATGCCGGCGAAATCTGCCTCGCGGAAGCGCTCTATGCGGCGCCGGGCGTCAGCGATCTCCTCGCCGGTCACGCCATCGTCGAGTTTGATGCACCTCTTCGCGCGTCGAAGAAAATGCGTGCGTCTATCGTATCGTGCGGGGATAGTATCGTGCTCCGGCACGACCCTGCCGAAGATTTTCACTTCACCGGCACTTTCGGCTCTTCTCCGCCAGCGCTGCCGCCATCGCCGAGATCAGCGCGCGCATGAAATAGTGGTCTTCCGCCGGTGCGACGTCCGTGCGCAGGTCATGCGCGGCGAGTTCCCCCGACACCGCAGGGCCCACCGACGCAATCAGCGTCCGGTCCAACCCTGCGCGCAACTTCGTCTCGCTGCCGTGCGCCTTCGCAGCCTCGATCAGGCGGCGGACTTGGCCAAGATTGGTCAGCGCGATGGAGTCTATCCGTCCCTCCGCCATGTCGTCGACGGCGGCGACGATATTGGCATCCGCCGCCTTGGAATCGTAGACGTAAGGCAACACGGTATCGACTTCGGCGCCTTGCGCGGCCAGCGCGCCGGTCAGCGCGCTGTGGTCCTTGTCCGGATAAAGCTGAAGCCCGAGGCGTCGTCCCTTCAGGTCGAGCTTGCCCAGCATCTCGATCACGCCCTCGGTGGTCGGTTTCTCCGTGGTCTGCTGCGCCTCGAGTGTGATTTCGCGCAGCGCCTTGCCGGGCTTCGGCCCGCGCGTGAATTTTCGCGATTTGGCGAGTGCCGCAACAAAGGCCTGGTCGATCTGGCGGGCGCGCGCGAGCTTCATAAGCCGCCGCAGACCTTCGCCGGTCATCAGCACGAGGTCGTCAAACGGCTTGTCGATGGCGCGGCGGATCCAGGCTTCGACCGGAGCCGGGTCCGGCGCATCCTGGATGGTGAACATCGGGCACTGCACGACCTCGGCACCTTGTTCGGCGAGGAGTTTTGAGAACTGCGCCTCCTCGCGGGTCTCCAGGATCAGGATGCGGGTGCCGGTCAAACGGTCGGCCATGGGCGTGCTCCGGTGCAGTGGGCGCTTCATCCTGCCCCTGGCATGGAATTGGCGCAAGGTCACCAACGATGATATAGCAGGCCATGCGTCAGTTCTGCAAAGTGGCCGCTGTCGCGGTGTCAGTCCTGTCGGCCTATTTCGGGTATCTGTATTTGCATCGACCCGCGATCTATCTCAGGCGAGCTTGGGACGCCCGATTGGTCATGGGATTGCTGGATGACTACTACAAGGAAAAGGGAGAATATCCCCTTCTGCCTGGGAGTGACGTTCCAATCGCACAGCTCACCGAGGCGCTCGCGACCAGCGGCGTCACGTTTCGTTCGCGCGTTAGATTTCGTGATCTAGATGAGACCGCCCGCTACGTATCGAACACAGGGCAGAGCTATGGCTTGCTTTACCACTTCAGTCAGTCTGGCGAGCCCGTGACGTGCATCATCGAGGTCAATGCGCACCAGTCGGGATGGTGGAAGCAGCCGCACCCCTGTCCCTGGTAACGCCGAACTCAACTGAGAGGTTGGCGCAAGGGCAGCGCCGATGATAGAGCAGGTGCGGAATCCAGAGTTTCGTCGAGCCCTCCAAAGTTCAGTCAGCGCCATGCCCGATCACCAATATGTTCTGACCCTCTCGTGCCCGGATCGCCCCGGCATCGTCTCGGCGGTCTCGACCTTCCTCGCCCACAATGGACAGAACATCCTCGACGCCCAGCAGTTTGACGACGTTGAGACCAAGAAGTTCTTCATGCGCGTCGTGTTCACCGCGGCCGATCGTGCGGTGGAACTGTCCGCGCTCCAGACCGGCTTTGCCGCGATCGCCGAGCGCTTCGGCATGGAGTGGCAGATGCGCGACCGCGCCGCGCATCGCAAGGTGATGCTGCTGGTGTCGAAGTCCGACCACTGCCTAGTCGACATCCTCTACCGCTGGCGCACCGGCGAGCTGCCGATGACCCTGGCCGCGATCGTCTCCAACCATCCGCGCGAGGTCTATGCCGGGCTCGATTTCGGCGGCATCCCGTTCCACTATCTGCCGGTCACCAAGGAGACCAAAAGCGAGCAGGAGGCGCAGATCCTCGATCTCGTCGCGAAGGCCGGAACCGATCTCGTGGTGCTCGCCCGCTACATGCAGATACTGTCGGACGACCTGTCGGCCAAGCTGTCCGGCCGTTGCATCAACATCCATCACTCGTTCCTGCCGGGCTTCAAGGGCGCTAAGCCCTATCACCAGGCCCATGAGCGTGGTGTGAAGCTGATCGGCGCGACCGCCCATTACGTCACGCGCGACCTCGACGAGGGCCCGATCATCGATCAGGACGTCGAGCGCATCAGCCATCGCGACACGCCGGAGGATCTCGTCCGCAAGGGCCGTGATATCGAGCGCCGCGTGCTGGCGCGGGCGATCCGTTATCACCTCGACGACCGCGTGATCCTCAACGGCCGCAAGACGGTCGTGTTCGTGGACTGAAGACTTTGCCGCCGAATCATGCCAACGGCCTGCCGGGTTCCGGCTCCGCGAACGCAGCCTGGTCGACGCGCCCGATCCTGGCGGTCCTGATCGGGCTTTCCATTGCCGTTTTCTGCGTCTCCGCCGCAAACGTCTCGAAGGTTTATACCGCATATCAAATCGCCTACGACTCCCGTGCGCTGGCGCCGGCGCTGCTGACGGTCGCGATCTTTGCGCCCGTCTTTCTGCTTTTCGTAGTTGCCGAGTTCAGCCTTGGCTACTTCGTGGGTTTCTATCTCAGCGCCGTGGTGCTGGGTTATGTGTGGCTGACATTCTTCTCGCTCCGCACCTATGACCATGAGACGGCGAGGCTGTCTGCCGCCGCATCGGCGATTGTCTTTCTGCTGCCTGCGCTATTCCTGAGGTCACCCCTGCCGCAGATTCCAAAGCTGTCGGTCAAATCGTTCGATCGCCTTCTTGTGGCCGTCTTCCTGATTTGCGCGGCGACCGTCATCGTCGGGGCGGCCTACAATTTCAGGTTCGTGTCGCCCGGCGAGGCATCAACGATGCGGACCGACGCACTGCCGACGAGCGTGAACTATCTGGTCGGCATGACCTCGGGCGCGCTGTTGCCGTTCCTGTTTGCGTACTGCATCGCGCGGAACGCATTCTGGCGGGCCGGCGCGGTCGTGGTGCTCATGCTCCTCTACTACCCGATTGCTGTCAGCAAGATGACTTTCTTTGCGCCCGCCTGGTTGATCGTCCTGGCCGTGCTCGCAAGGTTGCTCGAGGCGAGGGTGGTGGTTGTGTTGTCGTTGTTGTTGCCGATCATGGCCGGAGTGCTGCTTTTCACCTTCCTTGGTGGCACTGGTCCAGTCGTTAGATTTGCAGGAGTCTATCATTTCATCGTAAACCTCCGCATGTTCGCGGTCCCATCACTCGCGCTCGACCTCTACAACGAATTTTTCGCTAACCACGATGTCACCCACTTCTGTCAGATCAACGCCGTGAAGCCCGTCATCGGCTGTCCCTATCAGGAACAGTTGGGGGTCGTGATGCTGAAATACTTCCCGAACGGCGGGACTTACAACGCCTCGCTGTTTGCGACCGAGGGAATTGCCTCTGTCGGCGTGCTGTATGCGCCGATCACGGTCTTCTTCTGCGGCGTGGCGATTGCTTTCGGGAATCGGGCATCGGCCGGCCTGCCGCCGTCTTTCGTCCTGGTCTCGGCAGCGATGCTCGTGCAGAACCTCCTGAACGTTCCGCTTTCGACGGCCCTGCTGACGCATGGCGGAGCTTTGCTCTTCCTGCTTTGGTACCTGATGCCGCGGGAACCGTCGCAGACGGACAAGGGATGAATTTGCGCTGGCAATTTTCTCCGACTTGCCGCAAGAAGACTCTGTTCCCTCCGGGAAACGGCTGACGTCCTCGAGACCAATCCAGCGCAGGTTTGAGCCGACGAATCGTCGCCAAATGCATCAGGACGGAGGGCATCCTTGAAGGCCATCATCGAGCATGCGAGCCCCGCGCTTCTGAGCCGCGCGCGCTTCGTTGCACGAGCGCTGATCGTTGCATTCGTTCTTGTCTGCGTGTTCGATCCGGCTGACCGGGTGCTTGGGCTCAAGGTCTGGATATTCTTGGCGCTGTGGCCCGCCACCCTGGCTGTTGGCGTTTTGGCGCACGGAAGAATTCAGTTGCCTGTCGATCTCTTGATCATGACGCTGCTGCTTATCCTGATCCCGGTTCTGTCGATCGTCTGGTATTATCTTGTGAATGGCGTGGAGCCCTATGCGGGGTTCGCCCTCCTGAAGAGCTATCTCTTCGTCTTGCTCGCCATTATCTTGTTCATCAACCAGACCGACGTGCTACCCGTCTTGAGCGCCGCGCTCACGGTTCTCGCGCTTTTTACAATCTCAATCTTTATTGCCCTGTCGCTTCATCCCGACATATTTGAACCCATACACGAATGGGGAGAACGCACTGGGATATTTCTTGTATCTTACCGCAGCTACGGCGAGGGCTTGTCATTCACTCAAGTCGCCTTCGCGACGGCGCCGATGCTGACCATTGCAATTTCGTATTATTTTGATTGCGCGATGTCCGGCGCCGAAAAGCGCCAGAGGCTGGCTTATTGGGGGCTGACCGCGCTCGGTATCATAGCGATGCTCATGGTCGGCCTGCGTAATACAATGGCAGTGGCATTACTGTTACCGTCTTTTCTGTGGACACTCTACACGCGGCGCCCAGGGCGCAATGTGCTCATCAGTCTTGCGACGCTGATCGCATTGAGCCTGCCCTTCATCGGAAAGTTGATGGCTTTTCTCAATCCGGCGGAACTGTCCAACAAAACGAAGCTGACGCTTCTTGGAGACTACGCCCGCATCTTCAGCGATCCCGTTAATTTGATTTTCGGGCAGGGCCTGGGGGCCTTCTACAAGTGGAGTGCGTCCGGATTGCCGGATTTTGAAACGACCGGCTCGAACTTCTACTTCATCTCCGAACTGACGTATCCCGAAATGATCCGATCGTTCGGTTTGGTCGGGGCGTCCATCATGCTCGCGCTTGTGCTTTATCCGGTCGGGCGTGCCTTCCTGATGAGGTCCACTACAGCGCGACGCGCTCAGGCGACCGGCTTCCTGGCTTATCTCGGCATGAGCGCTACGAATCCGCTGCTTTTCTCCTCCTCGGGAATGCTGATCTGGGCTGCGTTGCTGGTTGCGAGCTTCGAGGAGACGCGCCACCTGTCGCGAGTCGGGAAAGTATGACGGGCGGCAATCTAACGTAGCAATTCTCTCCCCTGGCTTCTTGCTGTGGTCGGGCGGAGGAAAATAAAGTAATGTTTGCTTACGATTCTGCACCGATCCGCCGCGCGGAACTTACTGAAATCAATTGCGATCGATCGCAAGCAACTTGCGCCTGTCCGGAGTTCCGGGTATTGAGCCGACCCGCCGCCAAATGGGCTGTAAAGAATCTTTGCGGCTTGATGGGAAGGGGAGAGAGTGTTGCCTGTAACTTGTGAGCCGGGACGGGGACAATCGTCGTGCGGAGTTTCAGTGTCATCTTGCCGGTCCGAAACGGCTGGCCATATGTGCGGCAGTGCGTCGAAAGCATCCTGGCGCAGACGTACCCCGATTTTGAGCTGATCGTTCTGGACAATCAGAGCACGGACAACACCGTTCCTTGGTTGAAGTCACTGGCCGATAGCCGCATCCAGCTGCACTACTCGCCCTCCGCGTTGTCGATCGTGGATAGCTGGGCGCGAGCGACCGCTGTCGAGAAGCAGGAATACATGACCTTGATTGGTCATGATGATGCGCTCGATCCCGACTTCTTGCTGACCATCAATCGTGAAATCGACCGATATCCGGACGCAAAGCTCTATCAAACTGGATTTCGCCTGATTGATTCGGTCGGCAAAACCATTCGGGGATGCCGGCCCGTTCCCGAGCGAGAGAGCCCTGCTCAATATCTGCAAGGTCGGCTCACGTATCAGCGGGACATAACCGGCACGGGCGTCGTCATGCGGTCGGCCGAGTACGATCGTATCGGCGGAATTCCTCATTTTGAGCGGCTCTTCTTTGCAGACGATGCTCTGTGGCTGTCGTTGATGCGAGGCGGCTACAAGGCGTTCGATGCAGCCGAGCTCTGTAGTGTCCGAATGCATGCTCGCAAGGAGTCCACAACTCAGCCGTCGTCCTGGCCATCCCTCCTGTTGGGGCTCAACCAGTTTGCGGATTTTGTCGAAGATTATGTCCGGTCCGATGCAGCTGCGCGGGCCATAGTCGTCCAGAATTTCCCTGACTTCATGCAAAGATATCACAACAATCTGTACATTCTGGCGTTGCTCGAAGCGTGCCAGAAGGGACGCAGGATTGACCCTGAGACGGCGAACAGGCTGTTCGCATCGCTTGAGCAACGTGCACCTGCAGCCACCGCCTCGATTCGGCGCTCATTGACGATCAGGTTAATTGAGGCGCTCAACGCATCGCCGATGCGCAAGATGGCACTTCCATTCTGGGAAATGTACCGCCGGTTCTGGATGCATGCGCAGTAGAGGCGCCGGCGGTCCTCCGCATCCCCGCCGGCGGGCGGCGTCAGGTGGTAACGGAGGTTCGCCGACTTGCGCGCAAAAGCACGAAAATCAATGCGATCAAGCCTGCGGCAAAGGCCGTCAGGATACTAACGATAGTCCTTTTGGGCCAGCTCGGTTCCTGCGGCAGGCTCGGCTCGCTGATCACCAGCGCCCGCGATACGCTGCGCATTGATCTGAGGACTGCAACAACGTCCGCGAAATCCAGATGATTGGCGAGCAGCAGGTCCCTGGCTCTCACTGCGACCTCATTTTTATTTTTCTGGTTCGCGTCAACCGCAGCCTGCACCCGATTCAACAGATCGTCCAGCAATTCGGAAAGGGAAGTCAATCGTAGTTGAATTCGGCTAATATCCGCGTTGACTTTTGACGGAGCGTCGGGCGGAGGCTTTGCCGCCTCTATCCATGCGGAGATGAACGCCTCGTTGATCTTTTGCGCGCGGCGCGGATCTCGATCCGAGTATTCGAGGCGAAATAGCTTCGCTGCTCCCTCAACATTTCCCGGCGCAACGACAATACGCCGATTGCGATCCAGTGCCTCCCGGCGCGCGTCGGATGCCTGCTCAGAGTCGCCAATAGCGCGGCTCACGGCATCCAGCACCGGCGGGCTATGCATGATCGCGTCGGCACTACGGGCACCCCATTCATCAAGGGTCAAATAGGCTGCGCTCGTATACCATTTTGGCGTGACGCTCGTGGCTGCAAATGCTCCGAGGCCCGCCAAAGCTGGAACGAACAGAAGCAGTTTCAGGTTGCGCCAAACGATCTCGACGAAATCGCGAAGCGACGGGACACCATTCGACGGAGTGCAGGAAGGCCGCGCAGCACTGGTTCTCGCATCGTCGGCGTCCATGGCTTCTGCAGTCAAGTTGTGTCTCCAGCAGAGTTAGAAACAGCCCAGGCGATGCGGCGGCTCTTGCCAACTTCCGGGTAGTCAGCAATCCGCATAGTCGGCGTCTACTTGTCACCGGTCGGTTGCGGCGCTTTTGCGCTCCAGGTCGTAATATTTAACTTTCGTCGCACCATCAATAGACAAGCGATCTCCATCCCGATCAGGCAAGCTGAGGTGCTGCAAGCCGCGCCGATGGCTCCGTATGAGGGAACCAGCAGCAGATTGCCGATGACGTTGGCAATGGCGGCCGCTCCGATGATATTGCGCATTTGCTTGCCGTGGCCAGTCATGATGAGCAGGGTTTCAACTGGTCCAATACAGACCATGATCAGTTGGCCAAGCGCTAGGATGCGGAGTGGCCAGGCTCCCTGTTCAAACTGTGGCCCGAACAGTCCCAGAACGATCTCTGGAAAAATCAGAAGAGCCAGTATGACCGGGAGCGTGGCCGCCAGCATCGAAAACGTGCATTGCCGCGCAAGCCGCGCCAATGCCGCATCGTTGCGCTGAGCGTGCAGGGCCGCAAACTGCGGCCCTGCGACGCTGTTCACGGACGCCATCACAAAAGTGGTCGTTAAGATCGTGAGCCGGCGCGCGACACCATAGAAGCCCACCTCGCTAGGATCAGAATAGCCGCCCAGAACCAAAATGTCGGTCCAGTTCATCGCGAGATATCCAAAGCTGACCAACAGCAATGGCAGGCTGGTTCGCAGCAGCAGCCGTGTGTCGAAGGTGCCTTGCTGTCGCCAAATGCCGGGCATGCGGCGGCTCCAGGCCGCAAGGGCGACGATCATCGCGGCAAAGGCCACGACAATGTAGGCGAGCACGACATCCTGAAAATCGATCGCCGCGACTTGCCACATAATCACGCCTCCGACCAGCAAGACGAGCGGAGGCAGGGCCGAATGAAACAAGGCGCCGGTCCCGGGGGCGCCAATTCCCTTGTAGAATTCGGCCTGGATGGCTCGCACGGCGACCGGAGCGAACGATAGAACGACAAGCGGAAGCATGGCGCGCAACTCACCGGCTCTGTTCCCCCCGAGGCCGGTCATTGAAGCGATCAACCATGCTGGAATGGCAATGATGATTGCGGCGCCGACGGCCAACCCGAGGCTCTTTCGGTAGAGCGCCGCGAGACTGGCCCGGTCGCCCTTATCATTCGCGATGGCCGTGAAGCGCAGAACGGTGCTCTCCAGACCCAGGCGCGAGACGGTCGCCCCGATGTCAACAATGGTCGTCGAGATGAAATAGAGGCCGACGCCCGAGGCGCCAATCATGCGGGCAAGCAGCACATTGAACAGGAATGAGAACCCCGCACCGGCGACCAGCGCGGAAAAAACGCTGGCAGCCCCAATGGAGTTGCGGTTCAAGTACCGACGAAATGTCTTCATTTGACTCCGAAAAGACGACGGCGTCCTGGCCGTCAGTCACATAGGCTTGCGCTGTTGTGGCTGGGAATCGACAGCCGAGAGCGGATGCAGGCCTCTGCGATCGTCCGCAGCGGAACATACGGGCGGGAGAAACCGCCGACAAGAACTGAATCAGCTTGGCGATGGAGCGCCTCTTGTGTAGGTCAACAGCAAGGTGCGGGATGCCGTGCCGTATCGACGGATACAGGAACGGCCGTGCGGGACGTAGGGATCATCTATCTTTGTCGCTTTGCCGAGGGAGACCGACCGGTTCATCGTTTCCTCGAGAGCTATCGCGGTCATCCCGCGGGCCGGGATCACGACCTTACCGTTGTCTTCAAGGGGTTTCCGGATCGGGAAACCTTGGCGCGGGCGCAGAGCCTGTTCGCGGGTGTTCCAATCAACGCCCTGGAGGTCGACGACCAGGGCTTTGACGTCGGCTCGTACGTGAAGGCAGCCAAGCTCGTGCCCAACCGTCGTCTCTTGTTCCTCAATACATTCAGCCAGATTCTGGCTCACAATTGGTTGGAACATTTCGATCGGGCCCTGGATAGCCCCGAAATCGGTGTGGTCGGTGCGACGGGCTCGTGGGCCGCAAATACCGCCGGCCCAGAGGCGACGATGGTTTTCCTGGTGCGAAGGATGCTGGGCTTGCCGGCTCAACTTCACCAATCCGTCGAGCATGTGCCGCCTGACGGCGACAAAGCTCGCACGGGCAGGGGAGGAGCGGCCAGACTTTATCTCGCCGCTCCGCTCGATTACGCGGTCAGGTATTACCGCTTTGGCCGGTTTCCTAACCCTCATCTTCGAACGAATGCATTCATGATGGAACGGGATCGGTTCCTCGCCCTGGACCTGCCAAGCTTCACATCGAAATCCGATACTTACGGATTCGAGAGTGGGCGCCGCTCGATGACGAAGCAGATACTGACACAGGGCTTACAACCCGCTGTCGTCGATCGGCTCGGCAGGGTGTATCGAATACCAGAATGGAAGTTGTCTTCCACATTCCGGGTGGGCGAGCAGGATAATCTTGTCGTTGCGGACAACCGCACGGCGAACTTCTGCGAGGCAGGCCTTGCACATCGCCGATATCTGGAAAAGCTCAGTTGGGTTCATCCCTGGAACTGGGACGATGACAGGCCCCCGCCGCCCAGGTTTGGTTAATCAAGGCCGCGGGGTAGCCGCACGCCCGTGGAAGATTCGGGCGTGCCGCGGCCAAAGGGGCCGGCGTATCGGGTGCATTGACGAGAACAATCGAATAATGCTCCGGTATTGACAATCCGCGTCAATTTGAACCACTACCAGCCTGATATCAGAACATCGGGATACCACTTGTGAAAGCCGTTATTCTAGCAGGCGGCCTTGGGACCAGAATCTCCGAGGAGACTTCCGTCAAACCGAAACCGATGGTCGAGATTGGCGGCCGCCCGATCCTGTGGCACATCCTGAAGCTGTATTCCGCGCATGGCGTGAATGATTTCGTGATCTGCTGCGGCTACAAGGGCTATGTAATCAAGGAGTATTTTGCGAACTACTTCCTTCATATGTCCGACGTCACGTTCGATATGACACAGAATCAGATGGAAGTTCATCAGCGCAAAGCCGAGCCTTGGCGCGTCACGCTGATTGATACCGGCGAGGACACTATGACCGGGGGCCGGCTGAGGCGCGTCGCCGACCATCTCAGGGATGAAAAGGCGTTCTGCTTTACCTATGGCGACGGTCTCAGCGACGTCGATATCCGCGGTTCGATCGACTTCCATCACCGCCACGGCAAGCTCGCGACGATTACCGCAGTCACTCCGCCTGGGCGATACGGTGCGCTGCAGCGGTCGGGAGACCAGGTAACGGCATTTGCCGAAAAGCCCCGCGGCGATGGCGCCGTGATCAATGGCGGCTTCTTCGTGCTGTCGCCTGCCTGCATCCATCTCGTCGCGGATGATCAGGTCTCCTGGGAGAATGAGCCTTTGACCCAACTAGCCGCGCGCGGCGAGCTGATGGCCTATCCGCATCATGGCTTCTGGCAGCCGATGGACACGCTCCGGGAAAAGAACCTGCTGGAAGAGCTGTGGGCGAGCGGCAAGGCGCCCTGGAAGATCTGGTAGATGACCGGGCAGATCAATCCCGATCCTTCATTTTGGGCCGGCCGTCGCGTCCTGCTCACGGGACATACCGGCTTCAAGGGCGCCTGGCTCGCGCTTTGGCTGCAGCGGCTTGGTGCTCGTGTGGTCGGTATCAGCCTGCCGCCGTCCACGACACCGAGTCTTGCTGAACTCGCCGGTATCGATGAGCTGATCGAATGTCATTCGATCGACATCCGCGACGCCGAGCTGCTCGCGGAGCGGGTTCGTGCCGCCAAGCCCGAAGTGGTGCTGCACCTGGCAGCACAGGCGCTGGTGCGGACGAGCTATCGCGAGCCGCTGCAGACGTTCGCAACCAACGTTCAGGGCACAGCGAACCTGCTGGAAGCCGTTCGTGCGACCTCGTCCGTTCGCGTGGTGGTCGCAATCACCACGGACAAGGTCTATCGCAACATCGAGCACGTCTATCCCTATCGGGAGACGGATGCGCTGGGCGGGCACGATCCTTACAGCGCCAGCAAGGCTGCCGCCGAGATCGTTATCGCCAGTTATCGCGATTCCTATCTTGCCAGCGCCGGGGTGGCGTTGGCCTCGGCTCGCGCCGGCAACGTGATCGGTGGCGGGGATTGGTCGGAGGACCGTCTGATCCCTGATGCGGTGCGTGCCTGGAGCACCAATCAGTCCCTGATCGTGCGGCGGCCGGACGCGTTCCGGCCCTGGCAGCACGTGCTGGAGCCGCTGGCGGGATATCTGCGGCTGGCCGAGCGCCTTTGGCTGAGCCCGGACCTCGCGGGTTCCTATAATTTCGGTCCTGACACGTCCGAAGCGGCCAGCGTCCGCCACGTCGTGGAACTCGCGCGGAAGACCTACGGCAAGGGTGAGATGACGTGGGGAGGGGGCCAGGAAGGGCCTCATGAGGCCGGCTGGCTTGCGCTGGAGACGGCGAAGGCCCGGCACACGCTCGGCATTGCGCCGCGCTGGCAGCTCGGACAATCGGTCGAACGGACGTTGACCTGGTATCGGCGCTGCGAAGAGGAGCAGGACGTCCGTGGCCTCTGCCTGCAGGACATGGCGGATTTCGAGATGGCCGCCGCGCGGGGACCCTCCGCATGAGCCGCTTCGCCGTCATCGACACGCCGCTCGCAGGCTTAAAGCTCGTCGAGCGCAGCCGGCTGTCGGACGCGCGCGGCTTTCTGAGCCGCCTGTTTTGCGCCGAGGAATTGGGGGCGGCCGGCTGGAGCAAATCCATCGCCCAGATCAATCAGACGCTGACCCGTGCGCGCGGCGCGGTGCGCGGCCTGCATTTTCAACACCCGCCGCACGTGGAAATGAAGCTCGTCAATTGCATCCGCGGCAAGGTCTTCGACGTGGCGGTGGACTTGCGCCGAGGCTCGCCGACATTCCTGAAATGGCACGGTGTGGAACTGTCGGAGGACAATGGCCGTGCGTTGCTGATCCCGGAAGGGTTTGCACACGGATTCCAGACGCTGATGCCGGACAGCGAGCTGCTCTATTTTCACAGTTGCGCCTATGCTCCGGCGAGCGAGGGCGCGATTCACGTTGAGGACCCGCGCGTCGGCATCGCGTGGCCGTTGCCGCTGGCCGAGTTGTCAGAGCGCGACCGCTGCCATCCCCTGTTGCCGCCGTCATTTGATGGAATAGCATCATGAATTGTCGGCACTGCGCCGCCAGGCTCAAGCTCGAACTGATCGATCTCGGCAGCTCGCCGCCGTCGAACGCTTATCTGTCCGCAGCAGGCCTACTGGGGCCCGAGAAGACCTATCCGCTCAAGGTCATGGTCTGCGAGCAGTGCTGGCTGGCTCAGACGTTGGACTTCGCGCAGGCCGACGAGCTGTTCTCGGCGGAATATGCCTATTTCAGCAGCTTCTCGACGACCTGGTTGCAACATGCCGAGCGCTATGTTGCCGACATGGTAGAGCGTTTCCAGTTGGGGCCTAACAGCCATGTGGTCGAGATCGCATCCAACGACGGCTATCTGCTGCAGTATGTGAAGAGCCGCGGCATCCCCTGTCTCGGCATCGAGCCGACCGCTTCCACGGCACGTGCCTCGCGCGAGAAGGGGATCGAGACGCTGGAGGAGTTTTTCGGCGCGGAGATCGGCGCCCGGCTCGCGGCTGCGGGCAAGCAGGCCGATCTGATGGCGGCCAACAACGTTCTCGCCCATGTGCCCGACATCAACGGATTCCTCGCAGGCTTCACCAATCTGCTGAAGCCGGGCGGCGTTGCGACATTCGAGTTTCCGCATCTGCTGCGGCTGATCGAGGAGAACCAGTTCGACACGATCTATCACGAGCACTTCTCCTATCTGTCGCTGACGGCGCTAGAGAAGATCTTCCGCCACAACGGGCTCACCATGTTCGATGTCGAGGAGCTGCCGACCCATGGCGGCAGCTTGCGCGTGTTCGCGCAACGCGCGGCATCCGGCAGCCACGCGGTCACCGACCGCATCGCGCAACTCCTGGCGCGCGAGTCCGCCGCCGGACTGTCTGCCGCGGCTGGCTACAGCGGTTTCCAATCGCGCGCCGAGAAGGTGAAGGATGATCTGCTCGGCTTCCTGGTCGAGGCGAAGCGCGCGGGCAAGCGCGTGGCCGCCTATGGCGCGGCGGCCAAGGGCAACACGCTCTTGAATTTTGCCGGTGTCCGCCGCGACCTCATCGCTTATGTGGTCGATCGCAACCCGGCTAAGCAGGGCAGGTATATGCCCGGCAGCCGGATTCCGATCGTCGAAGAAGCAAAGCTGCTTGCCGACCGGCCCGACTACGTCGTGATCCTGCCCTGGAATCTGAAGTCCGAGGTGATGGACCAGTTGCGAAGCGCGGGATTGTCCGACACTCGCTTCGTCACGGCGGTGCCGGCGCTGGACATTGTCTGAGTGGGCGATGACACGCCTCTTGCAGTGGACGGTCTGATGAAGGTTGCTGTTACCGGCGCACGAGGCTTTGTCGGTCGGCATGTGCTGGCCGAGCTTGCCCGTCACGACGTCGAAGTCGTCGCCAGTGGACGGCTCGGAGGCGCACTGGCGGGATCGGGTACGGCAAAGCTTCGATGGCTGCCGCTCGATCTTGTCGATCCGCCTGCGGATTGCTTTGCGGCGCTCGATCGCGCGGACGTGTGGTTGCATCTCGCCTGGGGCGGCTTGCCCAATTATCGCTCGCAATATCACGTCGAAACCGAGCTGCCGCGCCACGTTGCCCTGCTCGAGAACGCCGTCCGCAACGGCCTGTCCACGCTCGTGGTTGCGGGCACCTGTCTCGAATATGGCTTGCAGTCGGGAGCGCTCGCAGCCGCGGCCGAGACACGTCCGACCACGCCTTACGGCGTCGCCAAGGATGCCCTCCGGCGGCAATTGCAGGCCCTGCAAACCGACCGTCCCTTCCGCCTGACCTGGGCCCGGCTGTTCTACATGTATGGTGACGACCAGCCAGCAACGTCGCTGTTGCCGTCCCTGAAGGCTGCAGCCCTCGCTGGCCGGGAAGAGTTTCCGATGTCGGGCGGCGAGCAACTGCGCGACTATCTGCCGGTCGAGGAGGTCGCGCGCCGCTTGGTGGCGCTTGCGCTCGCGCCGGCCGAGCGCGGACCGGTGAACGTCTGCTCGGGCCATCCCATCTCGGTGCGCGAGTTCGTCGAGGCCAAAATTCGGCAAAATGGCTGGCGCATCACGCCGAAATATGGCGAATTGCCCTACGCCGACTACGAGCCGATGGTCTTCTGGGGAGAGCCGTCGAGTTAGTGCTATATCCAGCACTCGCGCTTGTCCAAGTCCTCTCCTGGTTGCACGGTAAGTTCGAAGGTTGGCGAGGTCATGGTTGATGCGATTGCACCAGTTTGAGCGGACCGGAGACGACAAGGGCCATGGCTGGACACGATCGCTGATCCGTCCCTCCCGTTTGTTGCCGTCGATCGCAAGCTGAGGTCGCGATGCCTGTCTTGACCAAATTCAGCGTTCTTCTGCCGGTCCGGAACGGATGGCCTTATGTCAAGGAGTGCGTAGAAAGTATCCTGGCGCAGACTTATCCCCATTTCGATCTGCTGGTTCTTGACAGCCAAAGTACAGACCAAACCGTCGAATGGTTAAGGAGCGTCGGTGACGACAGAATTCGGATCCATTCCTCGCCATCGTCGTTGTCGATTGTCGAAAGCTGGGCTCGGGTAAAGGATGTTCCCAAGCAAGAATTCATGACCATGATCGGCCATGACGATAAGTTCGATCCCGATTTCTTGCTGGCGATCACTGAGTTGATATCGAAGCATCCAGAAAGTGGTTTCTATCAGACCGGGGCGCGGCCTATCAATTCGCAGGGAAGGACGATACGCAGCTGCATTGGCGTGCCGGAGATTGAGACGGCGGCTGACTATCTCGAGAGCCGCCTTACCTTTAATCGGGATACCTTTGGAACCGGCTTTGTGATGCGGTCAGCCGACTATGATCGTGATGGAGGAATACCCGGTTTCGAGAAACTCTTCTTTGCAGATGACGCGCTTTGGCTGTCGTTGATTGACAGGTCCAGCAAGGCGAGCGACCCGCGCGAGCTATTTTCGGTTAGAGTTCATCCGAAGAGCGAATCGGCTTCACTACCATCGGTATGGAGCATGCCGTGAAGGTGCTCGTACTCGGAGCCAACGGTCTGCTCGGCAATGCGGTGTTTCGCAGCCTGTCGCGGATGCCTGGTGCGCAGGTCACGGGGACGATCCGGCAGGAGACGGCCCGCAAGCTGTTCGATCCTGCAAATGCCGGGCGTCTGGCTGTGGTCGGCAATATTGAGGATCCGGGGCAGCAGGCGGAGCTGTTTGATGAGGTTCGCCCCGAGGTCATCGTCAATTGCATCGCGGTCGGCCGGCCTGCGCCCGCCGACCCCATGCGGTCGGTTGCGATCTATGCGGTGCTGCCGCAACGCCTGTCGTATCTGTGCAGGCGCGCCGGAGCTCGTCTCGTCCAGATCAGCTCGGATGGCGTGTTCGCGGGCCACCGCGGCGCCTATACCGAGGCCGACGTGCCGGATGCGGAAGACGTCTATGGGACGTCGAAATTCCTCGGCGAAATCGATGCGCCGCACGCCATCACCCTGCGGACGTCGATCATTGGCCACGAATTGCAGTCCGGCAGCGGATTGCTGGAATGGTTTCTGTCGCAACAGGGCGAATGCCGCGCCTTCACGCGGGCGATCTTCTCCGGCTTCCCGACAATCGTGCTGGCGGATATGATCCGGGATATCGTTATTCCGCGGCTGGACCTTTGCGGCATCTACCATGTCGCATCCCGGCCGATCTCGAAGTTCGATCTGCTATTGCTGGTTGCCCAGCGTTACGGCAAAAGCATCAATCTGGTAGCTGACGATCGGCCGGCGCCGGATCGCTCGCTGATCGCAGACCGTTTCGAGCGGGCGACCGGGTACAAGCCGCCGGACTGGCCGGCGCTGGTGGATGCAATGTACCGCGACAAATTCAGTTCGGTGGGACCCGATGTTCAAGGATAAGGTTGTAGTCATCACGGGCGGAACGGGGTCGTTCGGCCAGCACATCCTCAGGGGCTTCCTGTCGACGGACGTTGCCGAGATACGCATCTTCAGCCGCGACGAGAAGAAGCAGGAGGAGATGCGCACGGCGTTCAACAACAGCCGCCTGAAATTCTACATCGGCGACGTGCGTGCCTACGATTCCATCCATCAGGCGCTGAAGGGCGCACACTACGTGTTTCACGCCGCCGCGCTGAAGCAGGTGCCGTCTTGCGAATTCTATCCGCTGGAGGCGGTCCGCACCAATGTTCTCGGCACCGAGAACGTCATGAGCGCGGCGATCGCAAACAATGTCGAGAAGGTGGTCGTGCTCTCGACCGACAAGGCGGTCTATCCGATCAACGCCATGGGGCAGACCAAGGCGCTGATGGAGAAGGTGATGGTCGCGAAGGCACGCCAGCAGTCGCCGTCCGAGACCCTGTTGTGCGCGACCCGTTACGGCAACGTCATGGTGTCGCGCGGTTCGGTGATCCCGCTGTTCGTTCAGCAGATCAAGGCCGGCAAGCCGCTGACCCTGACCGATCCGAACATGACGCGCTTCCTGATGTCGCTCGACGATTCCGTCGAGCTGGTGCTGCACGCCTATGAGCACGGCCAGCAGGGCGACATCTTCGTGCAGAAAGCGCCCGCAGCCACGATCGCCGACCTCGTTCAGGCGCTCAAGGAGCTCTTCAACGCCGACAATCCGGTTCAGATCGTCGGCACGCGTCACGGCGAAAAACTCTACGAATCGCTCGTTTCACGCGAGGAGATGGCCCGCGTCCAGGACATGGACCGCTACTACCGGATTCCGGCCGACAATCGCGATCTCAACTACGCGATGTATTTCACCGACGGCCAGCGGGAGATTTCGACCCTCGACGACTATACGTCACATAATACCGAACGTTTGACTGTTGACGGCGTCAAGGCGCTGCTGCTCAAGCTGGATTTCATCCAGCGGCATCTGCGAGGCGCGGACGGCGAAATTGCAGAGATCTAGTTTTTCCCGGGTTATCGACCTGACGAAATGGTTATGCTACCTCGCACCTCCGTTACCGACGGTTGTGTCAAGGTCACTGCCGTAGGCAGGGAACAGGGGACTTTTCGCGATGGAACCGGGTGATTCCGCCCAGCCTTGCTGCGCGTTCTGCGACAGCCGGCGGCTCGGACTGGTGATGGATTTCGGCAGGGTCGGCCTCGCGGGCGGGTTCCTGAAGCCTGAGCAGTTCGCGACCGAATCCATTTTTCCGATGCGCCTGCATTTCTGCAAGGACTGCTACGCCGTGCAGGTCACCGACAAGGTGCCGGCCGACGTGATGTTCAAGGACTACTTCTATTTTTCGTCATCGATCGGAACCCTGCGCGACCATTTCAGCGCGTATGCGGCCGAGGTCACCATGCGCTTTCTCGATCCGGCCAAGGCGACGGTCCTCGAATTCGGCTGCAATGACGGCGTGCTTCTGCGTCCGCTCGCGGACCAGGGCATTCGCACCGTGATCGGCGTCGATCCGGCCTCCAACGTGGTCGCGACCATCAACGACCCGCGCATCAAGGTGGTCAACGACTACTACACCGAGAGCGTGGCGCGCAGCGTCGCCGCCGAGCATGGCGGCGTCGATCTGATCATGGCCAACAACGTCTATGCGCATATTCCCGATATCCAGGGCACGACGCGCGCGGTTGCCGCTGCGCTTGGTCCGGACGGCGTGTTCGCCTTCGAGGTGCACTACCTCGGCAAGGTGATCGACGAGCTGCAATACGACATGGTCTATCATGAGCACCTATACTACTACTCGCTGCTGTCGGTGATGAACCATCTCGCCCGCTACGACATGATGGTGTTCGACATCAAGCCGATCCCGATCCACGCCGGCTCGATCCGTTTCTACACCTGCAAGAGGGGGAGCAAGCATAGCGCGTCCGTGTCGCCCGCGGTCAAGGCGCTCGAGGCGGAGGAGCGCGCGCGCGGGTTCGATCGCTTCGAGACCTTCCAGGCGTTTTCCGCGACCGTCGCTGCCCACCGCGATGAGCTGGTCGGGCTGTTGAACCGTCTGCGGGCCGAGGGCAAGCGTATCGCCGGCTACGGCGCGTCAGGTCGCGCCAACACCATGATCCAGTGGTGCGGCATCAGCCACGATCACCTCGACTACATGATCGACGATGCGCCGGCGAAGGCCGGGTTCTACACGCCGAAATCGCACTTCCAGATTCATCCGAGCTCAATTCTCGGCAGCGACAATCCGCCGGATTATCTCCTAGTCTTCGCCTGGAGTTTCTTCGACGAGATCAGGAAGAGAAACGCAGCCTATCTGGAGAAGGGCGGGCGGATGATCCTGCCCCTGCCGAAGGTCTCGATCTTTCCGCCGTCCGACGCCTAAGGTCACGCTCTCAAGCACCGGTTCAACGAAAGCCATACGGAACACGCAAAATGAAGGTGATGTCGATTTTCGGTACGCGGCCGGAGATGATCAAGATGTGGTCGACGCTTAAGAAGCTCGACGACTACAATTTCGATCATGTGATGGTCCACACCGGCCAGAATTTCACGCCGGAGCTGCGCGAGTTCTTCTTCAAGGACCTCAAGCTCCGGAAGCCGGACTACGAGCTGGACATCGACACCTCGGGCTATGGCCCCGAAGTCGCGGATGTCATCAAGAAGTCCGACGCGCTGATGGAGAAGGTGAAGCCCGATGCCCTGCTGATCCTCGGTGACACCTATAGCGGCCTGAGCGTGCTGCCTGCGTCGCACCGCGGCATCAAGATCTTCCACATGGAAGCCGGCCTGCGCGCGTGGGACCGCCGCATGCCCGAGCAGCGCAACCGCATCCTGATCGATCACATCAGCAATGTCCTGCTGCCCTATAACCACTACCATCGCGAAAACCTGCTGCGTGAGGGCATCCACCCTTCCAAGATCATTGTGACCGGCAACACGACGTTCGAGGCGATGCGGGCCTTCATGCCGGAGATCGAGAACAGCGACATCCTCAAGCGCCTCGGCCTCGAGCCGAAGAGCTACATCCTGGTAACGGCGCACCGCAGCGAGAACGTCGACGATCCGCAGAATCTCGCCAATATCTTCAAGGCGCTCGGCGTTCTCAACCAGCGACTCAAGCGCGAGATCATCTTCCCGATGCATCCGCGCACGACCAGCAAGCTGAAGAACATCGACGTGCCGCCGAACATCCGGATCATGGCGCCGCTCGGCTTCTACGATTTCAACCAGCTGCTGAAGCAGTCCTACGTGGTGCTCTCCGATTCCGGCACTGCGGCCGAGGAGGGGCTGTTCTACAAGGTGCCCAATGTCAGCCTGCGCATGGCGACGGAGCGCATGGAAACGCTCGAAAGCGGCGCCACGATCGTTTCGGGCATGGAGGCCGAGAACATCGTCGAGGCGGTGACGCTGGCGGTCAGCCTGCCCTGGAACGCGCGCTACGAGTTCGAGGAGGATTATTCGCCCTCGTCCGTGGTGGTGAATGCGATCCGCACCAAGATCACGAATTTCTTCTGAGCCTCGCAGCGAGCGGCGGCGAGCCGCCGCCGCTGATCCTGTGAAGCACTGACATGAACCGTGGCCTGCTGATTGCCCTGATCTCGACGGACTATCCGCCGCTGCGGACGTCCGCGGCGGTGCAATTGCGGGATCTTTCGAGGGAGTTTGCCGCGCAGGGACATCGGCCGGTTGTCATCGTTCCGTCGCCGACGTCGGATAAGCCGTGGGTGGTAGAGCAATTCGACGGAGTCGAGGTATTGCGCGTGGCTGCGCCGCCGACGCGCTCGCCGTCGTTTGTCCGGCGTGCCATCGCCGAAATGTGGCTGCCGTTCGCCATGTATCTGAACCTCCGACGCAGCCCGTTTGCCTCGGCGAACTGGGACCTTCTGGTGTGGTATTCGCCACCGATCTTCTTCGGCCCGCTGATTGCGAAATTGCAGCGCAAATCGAAGGGCAGGAACAAGCCAAGGACCTATCTCATCCTGCGCGACATCTTTCCGGAATGGGCGGTCGACCTCGGCCTGGTCCGGCGGGGACCGGTCTATTTGGTCTTCAAGGCCATTGCGGCATTCCAGTACAGCGTCGCCCAGGTGATCGGCGTGCAGACCGAGTCCAATCTCCACTACCTCGAGAAGTGGGCGCGCGCCCCGCGCCGTATCGAGGTGCTGCGCAACTGGCTCGAGGTGACGTCCGACGTCGGCAGCAGCATCGTGGTGAAGAATACGCCGCTCGCCGGCCGTAAGATCTTCGTCTATATCGGCAATATGGGCGTGGCCCAGGGCATGGATATCTTCATCGACCTAATCCACAGCCTCCGCGACCGCACCGATATCGGGTTCCTGTTCGTCGGGCGCGGTACCGAGTTTGCGCGCCTCGAGGCCGAGAAAGCATCACGCGATCTCAGCAACGCGCTGTTCTTCGGCGAGATCGATTCTAGCGAGATTCCGGGCCTTCTCGCGCAGTGCCACGTCGGCATGGTCGCGCTGCATCCCGACCATAAAACGCACAATATTCCGGGTAAGTTCGTCTCCTACGTGCAATATGGGGTGCCGGTTCTCGCGCGCGTCAATCCGGGCACCGACCTGATGAGGTTGATCGAGGCTGAGCAGGTGGGGAAGGTGTATGTCGGGAACTCCGTTACCGAGTTGAAGGAACTCGCAGAACAACTTATGGATGATGAAGGATTGCGGCATTCTATGTCGGAGCGGGGGCGGGAACTGGGTCGCTCGATGTTTTCGTCTTCTGCTGCAGTGCAGCAGATTGTAGCGTCCGCGGCTGAGCCGGCGCCGCAAGGGTGATGAGAATGTCGAGAATCATCGTCCGGGAGCGGTTCGCGTGCACCACCTAGTGGAACATTCTGGCAGAGCGGAAGCTTCTGTCTTCTCGGCCGTGGGGGCGAGTGAGCGGATGTCGTTGCGGATATTGGTGACTGGTGCTTCCGGCTTCATAGGGTCTGCCCTGACCAATGCGCTGGCAAACGACGGCCACTTCGTCCGGGCCGCGTCCCGCAAGCCCACCTCGCTGACCAATGCGCCGGGAAGCGAATGGGCAGAGCTATCCGATCTCGAGCGCGAGGTGGATTGGGCCCCGCTTCTCGATGGCATCGACGCCGTTATTCACCTCGCAGCCATTGCTCATCGCACTCACATCGACAGCGGCCAGTACACAAGAGCCAATCGCGTGGCGACGGCGCACCTGGTGCAGGCCTGTGCGCAGCGCGGGATCAAGCGCCTCATCTTCATGTCGTCGATTGGCGCACAGGCGGGCTCTGCCGCCGACCACGTCGTCTCCGAGAAGGACGAGCCGTGGCCCATCACGGCCTATGACCGGGCCAAGCTCGCGGCGGAAGAGGAAATTCGTCACTCTGGCGTCCCGTACACCATTCTGCGGCCGGTCATCGTCTATGGCCCGGGAGCCAAGGCCAACATGGCCATGATGATGCGGATTGCGTCGCTGCCCGTGCCGCTGCCGTTTGGCTCCTTCCAGAATCGCCGTTCGCTGCTCTCGATCGACAATCTCGTGCAGGCGGTGATGTTCTGCCTCGGTAATCCGAACACGATCAATCGGACTTTCATTGTCTGTGATCCCGAGCCGATCACGCTGGCGGAAATGATCGGGACGCTGCGCGAGGCGTCCGGGCGGCCGCGCAATCTCGTTCGGATTCCGCCGGCTGCCGTGCGGGCGCTGGTTTTTGCTGCTGGCCGCCGCTGGCTCTGGGATCGCATCGGACGCGAGCTTGTCGCAAGTTCAGCCGATCTTCAGAGCGTCGGGTGGTCTCCCAGCGTGCAAACAAAGGATGGGCTGCGCGCGATGGTGCAGGCGTCTTCCAGATGAAGCGTCTGCTCGATGTCGCGGTCTGCGCGGCGCTCCTGCTGCTGCTCTGGCCAATCTTCCTGATTGTCGCTGCTGCCATCCGGCTCGATAGCCGGGGGGGTGCGATTTTCCGCCAGGTTCGCGTCGGTAGGAATGGGCAGCCATTTACCTGCTACAAATTCCGGACAATGGCCTCGGACACGGGCGATCTTCCGACCCATCAGGTCTCCGCGGCGAAGGTCACGCGACTGGGCTATCACATGCGGCGTTTCAAGGTCGATGAACTGCCGCAGGCCTTCAACGTATTGGCCGGCGACATGAGCTTGGTCGGTCCGCGGCCGTGCCTGCCGTCGCAAGTCGAGCTCGTCGAGGCGCGACGGAAGCTGGGCGTGCTCAACGTACGTCCCGGCATCACCGGGCTGGCCCAGGTTCGGGGAGTCGACATGTCGAACGCGGATCGGCTCGCCGAACTAGATGGCCAATACGTAAACTCCCAGAGCTTTGCGGGCGATCTCGGCTTGCTCTGGGCGACGTTGCGCGGGCAGGGCGTCGGCGTCGACCAAATCGTCAAGACCTGAGGCGCAATCCGGGGCTCACGCTCGACGTCGCGACCAATACGGCTTAATCGAAGACCGGACGGAATAGCCTTGGATTCCAGCCGAAATCCTCGATCGCTGGCGTCGCATCGAACGTCATGTCCTTCATCATCCGCAAGCCCATTGCGACGTTTGCCGTGGGAAACAGCGGTTTCGCCATCGCAAATATGACGCGCCACAGCCACGGGGAGACGGAAACCAGCCGCCGAGGGCGACCCATGCCGTCAAACACCCGGCCAATCATTTCACTATAGGGCAGCGTTTCCGCGCCCGGCAGCGAATAGAATTTGTTGCGCGCTGCCGGACTTTCGGCTGCAGCGATTGCGCCGATGGCGAGATCCTCGGCGTGCACCGGCTGCCGAAGACCCTTCGCGCCACCGACGATCGGCATGAAGCCGGCGCGCCGGATCAGCCGCGACAACGGCGTGATGTTGGTGTCCCGTCCTTCTGCGTAGATCAGGGTCGGTCGCAGGATGGTCCAGCTGACCTCGCGCTCTTCGCAGAGCCTGGCGATGATCTGCTCGGCTTCGGTCAGGTTTCGGATCGTCTCGCGCTCTTCCGCAACTTCAGTATCCTGCTTGGTGAGCACGCTGGTTGAGCTCAATGCCACGACACGTTTAATCGGGGATGCGAGGATGACGGGTAATGTCTTGGCGAGCAGGATTGCGTCGGCGGTACAGTACAGCGTCGTGACGGCAGGAAATTTCAGAGTGTCCGGCTGCGCCAGGTCGGCCTGAATCCACTCCACGCTGGCGGTCGCTCTGCGGGGGGAGCGGGAGACGGCAAACACGCGCCCATGCCGGCGAGCGAGATGGTCGACGAGGTAGCCGCCGACCAGTCCGCTGCCGCCGATCACGAGACATTCCGTTTGCTTGGCTGCGCTGCCGTCCAGCATGCTGTTAATCCGCCCTCAACCGCCGTTTACAATCAACGCTGTTGCGTGGGGTCAAGCCTGCTCTGGCCGGTTTTGGCCTCGTCGCGTGGCGCTGCGGGCTGGAGCCGCTTCTGCTCCCGTTCCTTCATCCATGCGTCGTATTGCGGCGTGCCTGGCCGCGGCGGGGCGTCCGCCGGCAGCCCGCCGGCCCATTGCGGGACATAATCGCCCATTCCGGCTGACAGCCTCTCGTTGACCGTGCCGCAGCCCGACAGCCCCGCAGCAATCGCGAGGAGGAGCAGAAGGGACCGAAATCGCATGATCATCGTGTGGGCGCGCCGGGCAGAAACAGGAGCTTGGGTGCCGGATGGCCGGCGTTCAACGAGGGTAGCCTTCAACAAGGTAAAATTGGCTTATTCGAGATAGGTACGAGCATACCCAATTGCCATCACCCACGATGTTCAAATTCTGCAATGGAAGACGAAATCCTCCATCCACGCGGCCGGCCGCTTTCTAGACTGTGCCAAGGGGCGCGACAAACTGGCTTGGTCGGCAGCGGGGCTTTTTCGTTGACAGGTCCATTTTCTTTGTACAATCGTACAAATAAAAGCGGCCAAGGTCGGGATGCTCGGGTTACCAGGCCGTAACCACGGCATCGCTCCCGTCGTCGGCAATCGGGACGCGCGGCTTGCGCCGAATGGTCGCCAAACGTCCGATTGACAATAAGGGCGCGAAAGACGCCATGTGGCGCGACATCGCGCGTGCGTGAGCTAAGGTTGAGTCAAGGACCGGGCACTCGGTCCGGCGCACAAGAGGTCAGGAATGAAGGGGAGGGACATCTGATGTTCGAACGGAAGACGTTTTCTTATAAGGTCTCTTGGACCGCAGCAGCGGCCGCCATCGCCGGCCTCGCGGCCATCGTGCCGGCCAAGGCCGAGGACACCGTCAAGGTCGGCCTGATCCTACCGATGACCGGCGGCCAGGCCTCGACCGGCAAGCAGATCGAGAACGCGATCAAGCTCTACATGCAGCAGAAGGGCGACACCGTCGCCGGCAAGAAGGTCGAGATCATCCTCAAGGACGACGCTGCGATTCCGGACAAGACCAAGACGGCCGCGCAGGAGCTGATCGTCAACGACAAGGTCAATTTCATCGCCGGCTTCGGCGTGACGCCAGCCGCGCTCGCGGCCGCGCCGCTCGCAACCCAGGCCAAGATCCCGGAAGTCGTGATGGCGGCCGGCACCTCCATCATCACCGAGCGCTCGCCCTACATCGTGCGCACCAGCTTCACGCTGGCGCAGTCCTCGACCATCATCGCCGACTGGGCGGTGAAGAACGGCATCAAGAAGGTGGCGACGCTCACCTCCGACTACGCGCCGGGCAACGACGCACTGAACTTCTTCAAGCAGAACTTCACCGCCGGCGGCGGTGAGGTGGTCGAAGAGGTGAAGACGCCGCTCGCCAATCCCGATTTCGCGCCGTTCCTCCAGCGCATGAAGGACGCCAAGCCCGACGCGATCTTCGTGTTCGTGCCGGCCGGCCAGGGCGGCAACTTCATGAAGCAGTATGCCGAGCGTGGCCTCGACAAGGCCGGCATCAAGGTGATCGGACCGGGCGACGTCACCGACGACGACCTCCTCAACAACATGGGCGATGCCGTGCTCGGCACGGTCACCGCGCATCTGTATTCCGCGGCGCATCCCTCGCAGATGAACAAGGATTTCGTCGCGGCCTACAAGAAGGCCTTCGGCAACCGTCCGGGCTTCATGGCCGTGAGCGGCTATGACGGCATCCACCTCATCTACGAGGCGCTGAAGAAGACCAACGGCGATACCGACGGCACCAAGCTGGTCGAAGCCATGAAGGGCCAGAAGTGGGAAAGCCCGCGCGGCCCGATCTCGATCGACCCCGAGACCCGCGACATCGTGCAGAACATCTACATCCGCAAGGTCGAGAAGGTTGACGGCGAGCTCTACAATGTCGAGTTTGCGACCTTCGAAGCCGTCAAGGATCTCGGCAAGACGAAGAAGTGACCCGCGAAAGCGGGGCATCCCGGGGCGCGCATTAGCGCGAACCCGGGATCTCGTGAGCCACACTCTGCGTTATGCCCGGGCTTGTCCCGGGCATCCATGCAAAGCCCGGACAAGAACGTGGATGGCCGGCACAAGTCCGGCCATGACGATAACTCTAAGCTGAGACGATGACCTCTATCCTCACCAACCTGTTCGATGGCGTTGCCTACGGCATGCTGCTGTTCGTGCTCGCTTGCGGGCTTGCGGTCACGCTCGGCCTGATGAACTTCGTCAACCTCGCCCACGGTGCCTTCGCCATGGCCGGCGGCTATGTCTGCATGGTCCTGGTCAACCGGATGGGCTGGCCGTTCTTCGCCGCGCTGCCGCTCGCCTTTGTCTCCGCAGCAGCCATCGGCATCGTGCTCGAACGAACGCTCTACCGCCATCTCTATGCGCGCAGCCATCTCGACCAGGTGCTGTTCACGATCGGTCTCACGTTCATGTCGGTCGCGGCCGTCGACTACATCCAGGGCTCGTCGCGGGTGTTCATCAATTTGCCGGCCGCGCTCCAGGGCCAGTTCGACGTGTTCGGCGTCGGCATCGGCCGCTACCGGTTGATGATCATCGTGATCTGCGGCCTGCTCACCATTGCTCTCCAGATGGTGCTGGCCAAGACCCGTTTCGGCAACCGGCTGCGCGCCGCGGTCGATGATCCCCGTGCCGCGAGCGGGCTCGGCATCAACGTGCCGCAGGTGTTCGCCTTCACCTTTGCTTTCGGTTGCGGGCTCGCCGGCCTCGGCGGCGCGCTGAGCGCCGAAATCCTCGGCCTCGATCCGTATTTCCCGCTGAAGTTCATGATCTACTTCCTGATCGTCGTCACCGTCGGCGGCTCATCCTCGATCACCGGGCCGTTCCTGGCCTCGCTCCTGCTCGGCATCGGCGACGTCGCCGGCAAATATTACGTGCCGAAGATGGGCCCCTTCGTGATCTACACCATGATGATCGTGATCCTGATCTGGCGCCCGAACGGCCTGTTCGGCCGTACGGCCGCGCGTTGAGGCCGCCGATGAGCGCTTCCTCCGACGTCGGTTATCACGCCCAGCGCCAGGCGCGCTGGCACTATGGCGAAGTCGCCTTCTGGCTCGTCGTGCTGGCCTGCGGCTTCGCATTTCCCACGCGCTATCTGATCATGACCGACATCCTACGGCTGGCGCTGTTTGCGATGTCGCTTGATCTCATCCTCGGCTATGCCGGCATCGTCTCGCTCGGCCACGCCGCTTTCTTCGGCGTCGGCGCCTACGCCGCCGGGCTTCTCGCCTTGCATGGGATCATCAACGAGCCCGTGCTCGCGCTGATCGTAGCCGGCCTTGCCGCGATGGTGCTGGGTTTCGCCACCAGCTTCCTCGTGATCCGCGGCGTCGACCTGACCCGGCTGATGGTGACGCTCGGCATCGCGCTGCTGCTTGAGGCGCTCGCCGAGCGGTTCTCCAACATCACCGGCGGCACCGACGGCCTTCAGGGCATCGAGATGCAGCCGATCTTCGGCGAGATCTCGTTCGACATGTTCGGCAAGACCGGCTTCTTCTACTCGCTGGCCGTGCTGTTCCTGTTGTTCCTGTTCGCTCGCCGCGTCGTGCATTCGCCGTTCGGGCTGTCGCTGCGCGCGATCAAGAACAATCCGCTGCGCGCAGCCGCGATCGGCATCCCCGTCAACCGCCGCCTGATCGCGATCTACACGCTCGCGGCGTTCTATGCCGGCATCGCGGGCGCGCTCTTCACCCAGACCACGGCGATCGCCTCCCTCGACGTGTTCGCTTTCGAGCGTTCGGCCGATTTGATGCTGGTGCTCGTGATCGGCGGGACCGGCTATCTCTACGGCGGGCTGGTCGGCGCGGTGGTGTTCCGTATGCTCCAGGAATTGTTCTCCACCATCACCCCGCAATATTGGCAGTTCTGGATCGGTCTCGTGCTGGTCGTGATCGTGCTGGTCGGCCGCCAGCGCCTGCATCGCTGGGTGCTGTACGTGCCGAACCTGGTCATCAAACAGGTTGCCGGACGCAAGGCCGTCGTTGCCGTGCCGGAGAGCGACGCATGACCATCGCGCTCGAAACCCAAAATCTCGAAAAGCAGTTCGGCGGCCTGCGCGTGACGCGGGACCTGTCGCTCAAGATCGAGCAGGGCGCCCGCCACGCGCTGATCGGCCCGAACGGCGCCGGCAAGACCACCGTCATCAACCAGCTTACCGGCGTGCTGAAGCCGAACTCGGGCCGGATCCTGCTCGAAGGCCAGGACATTACCGATCTGCCCGTGCACAAGCGCGTGCTGCGCGGCCTGTCGCGCACCTTCCAGATCAATCAGCTCTATCCCGACCTGACCCCGCTCGAAACCATCGGCCTCGCCGTCTCCGAGCGCCTCGGCCATGGCGGCGACTGGTGGCGGCGGATGGGCACGCGGGGCGACGTCAACGGCGAGATCGCCGATCTCCTGAGGCGCTTCCATCTGCTCGACGTCATGAACGAAGAGACTGTGACGCTGCCTTACGGCAAGCAACGCCTGCTCGAGATCGCGGTCGCGATCGCCGCCAAGCCCCGCGTGCTGCTGCTCGACGAGCCCGCCGCCGGCGTGCCCGAGAGCGAACGCCACGACATTCTTGCGGTCGTAGGCAGCCTGCCGCGCGACGTCACCGTGCTCCTGATCGAGCACGACATGGACCTTGTCTTTTCCTTCGCCGACCGCATCTCGGTATTGGTCTCGGGCGCGCTGCTCACCGAAGGTCCGCCCGACGTGGTCGCGCGCGACCCGCAGGTCAAGGCCGTCTATCTCGGCGAGGAGGCGGTCAATGTCTGACCTGCTCGCGATCGACGCACTTCGCGCCGGCTATGGCGAGGCGGTGGTGCTGCCCAACATGTCTCTGCGCCTCGCCGAGGGGCAGGTGCTTGCGCTGCTGGGCCGCAACGGGACCGGCAAGACCACGCTGATCAACTCCATCGTCGGCGTGACCCGCCGCTTCTCCGGCTCGGTCGCGCTCGCCGGCACCGATGTGACGAGCTTGCGGCCCGATCAGCGGGCGCGGGCCGGCATTGGCTGGGTGCCGCAGGAGCGCAACATCTTCCGCTCGCTGACGGTGGAAGAGAACATGACCGCGGTGGCGCAGCCCGGCCCCTGGACGGTCGAGAGGGTCTACGAGATGTTCCCGCGGCTGAAGGAGCGGCGGAGCAATTTTGGCAACCAGCTCTCCGGCGGCGAGCAGCAGATGCTGGCGATCGGCCGGGCGCTGACCCTCAACCCCAAAGTCCTGCTGCTGGACGAGCCGACGGAGGGCCTCGCCCCCATCATCGTCGAGGAGCTCCTGAAGGCGATCGGCACCATCACCCGGGCGGGCGGCATCTGCTCGATCATCGTCGAGCAGAACGCGCAAAAGATTCTGGGGCTCGCCGACCGTGTTGTGATATTGGAGCGCGGAACGATCGTCCACGACGCCCCGAGCGCCGCGCTGAAGGCCGACCCGTCGGTCCTCGAGCGCCACCTCGGCGTCGCAGGGGCGGCGGCCCACTAAAATATCCCGGGAGTAGAAAATGCAGCGAACCAAAGCCCCCTTCCGCGCCGACGAGGTCGGCAGCCTCTTGCGTCCCGCGAAGATCAAGGAAGCCCGCGCCAGGCTCGAGAAGGGCGAGATCTCGGTCGACGATCTGCGCAAGATCGAGGACTTGGAGATCGAAAAGGTCGTGCACAAGCAGGCCTCGATCGGCTTGAAGCTCGCGACCGACGGCGAATTCCGCCGCTCCTGGTGGCATTTCGATTTCCTGGCCAAGCTCACGGGCTGCGAAATGTTTCACCCGGACACGGGCATCCAGTTCGCGGGTGTCGAGACGCGGCATGACGCGGTCCGCGTGATCGGCAAGCTCGACTTCCCCGACGACCATCCGATGCTCGATCACTTCCGCTTCCTGAAGAAGTCCGCCGACCAGGCCCACGTCACCGCCAAGATGACGATCCCCTCGCCGGCCGTGCTGCACTTCCGCGGCGGCCGCAAGGCAATCTCCAAGGACGTCTATCCCGATCTCGACGCGTTCTACGAAGACCTCGGCAAGACCTACCGCAAGGCCGTGAAGGCGTTTTACGATGCCGGCTGCCGCTATCTTCAGTTCGACGACACCGTGTGGGCCTATCTCTGTTCGCAGGACGAATTGAAGAAGGCGCGCGAGCGCGGCGACAATCCCGAGGGTCTCCAGCAGATCTATGCGCGCGTCATCAATTACGCGCTGGCCGAGAAGCCGGCCGACATGGTGGTGACGACGCATGTCTGCCGCGGCAATTTCCGCTCGACCTGGATTTCTTCGGGCGGCTACGAGCCCGTGGCCGAGACCATGCTGGCCGGCACCAATTACGATGGCTACTTCCTCGAATACGACAGCGACCGCGCCGGCGGCTTCGAGCCGCTGCGCTTCCTGCCCAAGGGCAACAAGGTCGTTGTGGTCGGCGTCATCACCTCGAAGTTCGGCGAGCTCGAGAAAAAGGACGACATCAAGCGTCGCCTCGAAGAGGCCGCCAAATTCGCGCCGCTGGAACAGCTCGCGCTGTCCCCGCAGTGCGGCTTTGCTTCGACCGAGGAAGGCAACATCCTCTCCGAGGAAGAGCAGTGGGCCAAGCTCGGGCTTGCAGTCGAGATCGCGAAGGAAGTGTGGGGCAACTAGGTTCGCCACGTGGCCGCTGTCATTCCCCGCGAAGCGGGGAATCCAGTACGCCGCGTCTTCTCGGTGAATCACTGGCGTCTCGAATTACTGGATCGCCCGATCAAGTCGGGCGATGACACCGAGTGAGTGGCGGGCAGCGTCGCACCCTTGAAAACTAGTGCGCTCACCCGCCCTCACTTCTCCGCCAGGTAAACCTCTCCGAGCAGCGATGAGTTCGACCACGGCACCTGCTTGTTCTTCGTGCTCGAGACCACTTCCGCCCGTACGCGCGTCAGCATCTGTTGCACCTCCAGCCCCGGCGTGCCGAGATGGCGGGAGAGGGCGGCGGAGAACGGCGAGTTGGCGCCTTCGCCATCGAGCGCGACCTGGCCCGGCGCGGTGGCGAACGCGATCAGCGTCCCCGCGCCTAGCGTTGCACCGGCGCCCAGGCTCGTTGGAGCTGCGAGGCCCGAAGCGCCCTCGATGCCTCGGTTGGTGCCGGCGGCTGCGACCTGCTGCGCCATCGGGTTGTTGCGACAGGCATCGAAGATCAAAATGTTGGTGCGGACCTGGTCGTCGAGGCCGGCCATGATCGTGTCCATATCGATCATCGCCTCCGTCATGCCCGCGCCCGGCTTGAGCTCGACGTCGACGGGAATGAGATAGTTGCGGCCGTCGACCTGCACGCCGTGGCCGGCATAGTAGACCAACGCGACCTGCGCCCGCGCCGCCTCGCGCAGGAAGTCGCGCGTCACTTTCTGCATCGCCGCGCGGTCGAGATCGATGCCCTCGGACACCGTGAAGCCGATGTCGCGCAGGCTCCTGGCGACGGCGCGCGCATCGTTGGCCGGATTGGGCAGCGCCTTGACATGCGCGTAGGCGCCATTGCCGATCACCAGTGCGAGGCGCTTGCCAGGCGTCGCCGGGGCCGGCGAGGGCGCAGGTGCCGCGCCCGTTTGCTGCGGGGCCGGCTGCGGCGCCGGTGACGGCGTATCGCGCGGGATGGGGGCGAGCGCATCCATCACCAGTGACAGCCGCACCTTGGCGGTGGCCTGGTTGGCCTTGCTGCCGGCATCGGAAGCCACGATCGCCAGCGTCGCCTTGTAGTCGTCGCGCGCTTGGGCGTAGTCGCCCTTCGCCTCATAGGCTAGCGCGCGGTGGACATAGCCGGAGATCAGCACGCTGTTCGGCGGCGTCATGATGTTGACGGGCGGTTTTTCTTTCGCAAGCCGGATCGCCTCGCTGCCATCGGCGATGGCGCGATCGAGATCGCCCCGCACGCGCCAGATCGCGGTGCGATTGATCAGCGGCTGCGGCAGTGTCGGGTCGAGCCGGATCGCCTGGTTGATGTCGGCAAGCGCGCCGTCGAGCTCGCCGAGCGCCTCCTTCGCGATGCCGCGATTCTGGAACGAGAACGTCGATTTGGGCTGCAGCTTGATCGTGGCATCGTAGTCGGCAATCGCCTTGGCGTAGTCGCCCTTGCCGCGCCCTCAGCAATGTTGATCACTTGCTCAGCCTTCCTGTTGCGCGCGCAGGACGGCTGCTGAAGGAAGTCCGCGCACTGTACGCCGCATGGACTCACGAGGAGGCAACCGTCTGGCAGATGTAGATCGGGGTGTCGGCGCCGATTTCCCGTGCTAGTCATCTGGAATGCAAGTTCGTCACATAAAAGGGCGCTGGGATCAATTACGCCACCCACAAGACACCCAAGATCAAAGCGTGGCTCGCCCGCCGGCCGCATTATCATGTCCACTTCACGCCACCAACTCCAGCCGGCTAACAAGGTCGGTGAGCGGGCATCGGGAATGAGTTTTCAGGCGACGATATCAAGCAGCGTGTGTGGTCGTTCTCGGATCGCTTACCTCGGCTTGTCCGAGCATTGATCAGGCCAGGTCTAAGCAGGCGGCCCATTCGGCTGCCCCTTGGGCTCGTGATCTTAATGAGCCCCGACCAAGTCTGCCGGCCGCGAAGGACGCAAATCCTCGATAGCCGAAGGCCCGTCAGTTTTATCGAACGGGCGATTCCTTTGCTGAGAGGCGGTGCGTCATGGACTGTCTCAGCCTTATCATACCCGCCGCTATTGGCGTGCTGGCCGGTTTGTTCTTCCTTGGCCACAGTAAGATTGATCGGCGGAGACGGTGACGCAATTACCCCGGGTCCGCATGCGCAGGCCCAAACATCGTATTCGAAGGCGACTCCCTCAGACCGCTTTGTGTGAAAGTGGACAGAACCGATTGCCGGTCTTTCCTATGCTCATGACAACCTGACGACCCGCCAGCGCGAGCGGACCACGGTTCGCCGAAAATTGCATTTAGGTCAACGTTACTTCCTTTTCCCGAACAACCAAGCACGATATGGGAATCACTACAGGTTGCATAAGCAGGGGACGCCTATGGATTGGGCGGAACGAATTTATCGGTTCGGCTTTGTCGGGCTGTCGATCTTCAGCGCTTTGGGGGTGGTATGGATGATTCTATCGCTGTGAGCCGTGCTGCGCGGGACGTCGGCACGTATCGTGCGGTTAGGTCTTGGTGCGTGTCGTTCGGTTGGATTGCGTTTCTCGCGTTTGTTGCCTACGCGATCGCTAAGCTTCCCTGGTAACGTCTTAGGCAATGCAGGCGCTCAACCCAACGGCCTTTTCTTGTGCTCAAGATCGATCTGACCGTCTATGGCGGGCTCGCCGCCGTTCTTGCCTCCCAAGACGAACCGATAGCTGGCGGGCCCATTCTCCAAAATGGGCGCATTTTGTTTTCACACAATCTTTGCGCTGGCCTGTTTCCGGCGATAGTGGCCTAGAAGCGACAAATGGCCTGTTTTGTTCTGGGTCAACCATACGGTGTATTCACGGGCGGAACACGCCGTCATATATTACCGAAAATTCCGGGTTCTGGCATAATCCGCATAGACGCTCGTTTTGATTGAGCGCATGGTATCCTCTCAATCGGGGGTGACACCATGGCCGAGCGACTTATTCAGGCAGGTATTGTCACCGCGGGCACCGTGAACGCTGGCCTAATCGTCTGGCTGATCCTGATGATTTGACGCCGCCTCCGTTGGCGGGCACTGGTCCTAAGTTTATTTAGCCTGTGTCCTAGTTTGTACCAGACGCTAATCAATCGTGAATTGCCGGCACCCTGCCCACGCAGGGATACTGACCCGGCGATGATGACGGTGCTGTTGATTACTGCCTCGGTCGGCGTCTTGGCAGTGGGTGCCACATTCGCGGTGATTATCTATATCGATGCTCGGGCCGAGCGCAGGCACCGACAGTAAGGCCGCCTCAGTTGGCGGCCTTTTTCATTCTGCAGGTGCCGCGCGGCGCACGAAGCGCGAGGATACAACTTCAGATTCGTTGTCGACGGCCGGCCGGCATGAAAGACTGACGGCATATTCGCGTCTCGGAGGGAATACCCGATGCGCCTTGCATTGCCTTATGTGGGAATTGGTTTCTGCGCGCTTCTCTCGGGCTGGTTGTCCTTTACGCTGATCTATTGAGTGAGTGGGCCGTTGCCCGGGCCTAGCAAGCGTACATAAGTCCCGCTCTCGTGCAGCTGGAGCCAGCCGCGCTCGACCGCGTGTTTGAGCCCGGAGCCGAACTCGCTGCCACTGCCCTTCAGCTTGAACAAGAACGGGGCATTGATCCGCTCGATGTAGATCCGGCCGTCCTGCACCGCCTCGACGCTGGCTGCGAGCTCGACGAGCTTACGCGCGCCATGCTGGCGAAGCCGTCGCTAACGCTCTTTGTGCCGTCGAGGATAGCTGTCTTCGCTGGCCCGCTGGGCTGTTTCCGCAAGATCGGCTAGTTGGCAGAACGTCCTTAATCACCTAAAAGCCGCAATCCCCTCATCGATGACGCCCTGGTAATGACCTTCACCTCCTGGCAATTCGCAGCCTTCGTCGGCGTCGTTTTCGCCATCTACTACCTGCCGTTTATCCGAAGGCTGCAGGTGTATGTGCTGATCGCTGCCAGTCTGTTCTTCTACGGCTATGGTCAGCCAGAACTGCTGCCATTGCTCATGATTGCTGTCGTTGGAACGTGGGCGTTCTTAGCCTTGTCCATCAAGCGGAGGCGCGCCTGGGCCAAGTACGGCATCGTCTTCAATCTCGGTCTACTTGCTTTCTTCAAATACAAGTTTTTGTTCGTTGCCACGCCTATCGCATCGGGCAGTGCAGTTACCGACTTCCTGCTGAACCTTCCGCTGCCGATCGGCATCTCGTTTTTCGTTTTCCATAACATCAGCCTCTTGGTCGACCTTCCAAAGCAAGGTCGGTCGGCGACGGTCTGGGAGATATTCCTCTACGTGATCTTTTTCCCCCAACTGATTTCTGGGCCGATCACGCAGGCTCGGAACTTTTTCCCACAGATCCAGGTGAAGCAGATCTCGAAGGTGCCTTTCGCGGAGACCACGCGTTGGCTGGTGCTTGGATATTTCTTCAAGCTCTACTGCGCCAACAATCTAAATGAGATGACGTCCTACATGGCGCACCCTCTCTTTGAAACGGTGAAGACTGGCGACAAATGGCTTCTGATCTTCCTGTACAGTTTCCAGATCTATGCCGACTTCTTCGGCTACTCGTCGATTGCGGTCGGCCTTGCGTTGCTGTTCGGGTATCGTTTGCCTGATAATTTCAACAGGCCATACATCTCGCGATCGATCGCTGAGTTTTGGCATCGCTGGCACATTTCACTGTCTAGCTGGCTTCGGAATTACCTCTACATTCCATTGGGCGGAAGCCGACACGGTCCGGCTCGCACTTACTTCAACCTGGTAGCTGTTATGGGCCTGGGTGGTCTGTGGCACGGGGCAGGCCTTAGCTACCTGGTTTGGGGCTTGATGCACGGCGTCCTGCTGGCGGTTGAGCGCCCATTTCTCGACAAGCTGGACAGCGTCAAGTCACCCGCTCTTCAGGTGGTCCGTGCTGGGATCGTCTTTCTCACCGTGTCGATGCTTTGGATATTCTTCAAGCTCCCTGATTTTGGCCATGCAGCGAGTTATTTCGCCGGGCTCTTTACCGAGAGCACTATCCAGAACCCACCGAAGATATATCGGACCCTGGCGCTGGCTTATTCGGTGCCCGTCATTCTTCAGCACTTCATTCTGCTGCGCCAACCGCAAGGCGCTTTCGCTAGAGCGATCGAACCGTTCGCCTACGGCGCACTCGTCGCTTTGGCGTATGCCGAGGCCGGTCCAGAGTCGGCCTTCATTTACTTCCAATTCTAGAGGCGCCATCGATGTTTTGGATGATCAAATTCGGTACCACGGCTGTTGTGGCAATCGCCGCGCTTAGACTGGGCGCCAACTATGACGTTCATACGATAGTCACGACCACCGAATCTCAAAACTATGCGGTAGCGGCCAAATACCTCAACCGACGGACGCACAATACCGTATTGGTGGGCAGCTCTCTGACATTCAGGTTATCCGAAAATTACTTTCGGTCCGACGATATAGAGAACCTGTCGCTGGCTGGAGGGTCTCCCGCAACAGGCATGGCGATTATCGCAGGTGCGCCGACGCCAAAACTGGTCCTTGTCGAAGCGAACATTCTAAATCGCAGCTTGGACGACAGTTTCATCGGCAGAGTGAATGATAGAACTTTCTCGACTTTTCGGCCCGTTCGCTCTGCTGCGGCGTACTACGAAACGTTGATGCACCCTTCCTTGAAAAAAGAACAAGTCAGGTCCGCGGTCGATCGTTTAATTGCTCAGCCGCCGTCGGACGGCGTCGATTCCGATCTTGTTCAATTTGCGATAAACGACGCGGCAGTACTACCTCCGATCGATACAGTTCGTCGCGGATTGTCCGACATTCGGAAATACAAGGCGCTGCTCGAGTCCAGGGGCGTCAAAGTCCTGCTGTTCCATGTGCCTTACTCACTTCAGTACGAAGCCACTCCGTTTGCTATGTTCAGCACACAAATGGCATCAGAGGCCTTTCCAAACACAGCCTCTTGGCTGCCGATAAATGTTGACCCATCGCAATTGCGGTGGACGGACGGAGTCCACCTCGACGAGCGGTCCGCCGCGCTGGTTTCGCAATCAATTGAAAAGTCTATTGAGAACTCTGTATCCGGTGGCTCTGATGGCGACCTGAAGGAAACGGTCAAGGCCGTCCAAGAGTTGGGCCATTCGGAAGGGCCTCGATAGCAGCCCGCAGGTTCTCGCGCAGCTCGAAATCGATATCCTGCGCGGAATGATCTGCGGCAGTTGCGCTCCCTCGCGGAGCCTCCGTAGTGTTGATCTATTCAAGGAGGCCCGGCTGGATGAGAACTCGCTTATGGGCGCCCCGCTTCGGCGTTACTTTGAGCTGCAAGCCCATTGCGGTGAGCACCGCCAAAACGGTTGAAAAATTCGGAAGCTGTTCATTGCCGAAAGCACGATAAATGCTGGTACGCTGCAGCCCGGCCTCCCTTGAGATCTCCGAAATGTTGAAATCTTTGAGCGCCTGTCCGATCGCCCCGCAGATTCTGTGAGGTTCAGCTGATGCGAATGCTTGGTTCAGCTCATCGGCGAGTTTCGAGGGGATGACTGGCCGGTAAGTCTTAGTCACTTGAGCCTCCCAAAGCAGAAGGCCGGCTCTTTGAGCCGGCCTTTGTTGTTTGAATGAAGCTACTCAATACCTTGGGATGAGCGGGCCACCAAAACGGTAGTTCACGCGAACCAGACCCATGTCGACATCCTGACCGATGCGAGCCGTGGCGAAAGAAACTCCCGCCCGATCGGTGAAAACGGTGTCGTGATGTCCCAAGAAGATATGGTCGTATTCGAAGCCCACCGACCAATTCGGCGCGAAGCCGAACTCTATCCCGGCGCCGACCGTACCGCCCCAACGAGCGGTGTCGCGTGAGGAAGCCAGGAGCGTACCGGCGCCGACGAAACCAGGCGGAACGTAGGCGTCAAAGCGATCTCCAACTACCGCCGCACCGCCCTTTACGTAGAGGAGAACATTATTCCAAGCATAGCCCACTTGGCCCGTGATCAATCCAAAGGCGTCGATGCGGCTGCGATTATCGGTACCTGTGAAGAGGCCGATGTTGCGGCCGGTGAAATCGGCCCAGTTGCCCTGGCCCTCGACGCCGAAGACCCAGTTAGCCGACTGCCACCGGTACCCGATCTGACCACCAACCGTGCCTCCAGTTGCGTTGTGGCACCCGTCGGCGGCAGCCGGAACAATCGGGAACGCGCCGATCGCGACGATATCCGCGCAAGTGTGCGCAGAGCCGTAACCACCGTTGACGCCAATGTAGAAGCCGCTCCAGTCGTAGATGGTGGCGACCATCGGCGGCGGAGCCTTGGTGTACGGCCGGGCGGCCAAGTCCGCCGCACTGGCTGGTGCCGCCAGAGCCAGAGCCAACGTTCCGGCCGCAGCCGCAAAAAGCACTTTCATGCGCGTGTCTCCCCAGAATGAATTACAAGTTCAATGAATCGGTGTATTCGCCCAACTACTTGGCCAAGTGTATGCGGCTCGCAGGAGATTGCTGTAGCCGCCCTACAACACTTTTTGCCAAAGGTGGACGGTGAATTCCTAATATTTGTTAGATAGTTGGGAACTTAATGACTACTAACGTGCACAGAGAATTTGGGCCACCGCCATTTAAGATGGCGAAGTTTAAGGCGACCTGCCGACGATGGCATCGACCTTGTCGCAGTCTTCGCGCCAGTGTTCGTTGAAATAGCGCTTGGCGTAGGCCTTTCCCGTCGGCGTCAGCATCACCAGTGCACCGGGCTTCGCTTCCTTGAACGCGTCCAGGTGCGCCTTCAGCTCGCGCGTGGCGGGGATAAGATGGTGCCATCAGGCGGGCCGAGCTTCAGCGCATCGTCGAAATCGGCGATCGCGATGTCTTAGTCGCCCTTGTCGTAATAGGCCGATCCCCTGAGATTGTAGACCGCCTGGCTCGGCTGGAGCCGGATCGCCTCGGTGGTGTCGGCGATCACCTTCGAAGAGTCGCCCTTCTTGTTCCAACCCACCGCGCGCCAGAAATAGATCGTCGCGAGCTGCTCGCCGCGAAACACCTTCAGCGCGACGATCTTGTTGCAGGCGTCGATCATCCGGTCTGGCGGCGTGGTGTCGGTGGTGCAGAGCGGCCCGAGCTGGCTGCGCGCCTGCGCGAAGGCGGGCGCGGCCCACAGATGTGCTGTGAGCAGGCAGAGCGCGACGAGCAGGCGGCGCATGGCGGTGGTCCCTTGAAGGAGAAGCGCTTGTTTGTTGCCCGGCGGTGCGCCGGGGTTCACGCTCTCGTCATTGGACGTGGGGTAAAGCGGGGGAGGGTATTCCCTCAGTGGGCAGAGTTTGCTACGACGCTGGTCCCAACATTCCTGCCCACCGCTTTCCCACTCATGAAAAACGACGAAATCCTCAGCCAAATCACCGAGTTCTGCCGCAAGGCGGACATGGCGGAATCGACGTTTGGCCGGCGCGCGGTGAACGATGGGAAGCTGGTCCATCGCCTGCGCGAGGGAAAGCGCATCACGATCGACACGCTTGATCGGATCCAGGCCTATATCGCCGCGTCGACGACGGGCGGCCTGCCGCCGCCGCGGGGGCTCCAGGTGCCACCGGAAAAACGCGATCCGCGCGGCAATTTCCGTTTCTTCGAGAACCGGCAAAAATACCTGCTGTTCGTCCATACCTGCAGCGAGAAGCGGGTGGTCGCCGAGCGCGTCGCGCTGGAGCTCGCCAGCATCCATCCGCGCCCGCCGGCGCTGCGCATCTTCGATGCGGGGGTCGGCGACGGCACGGTGCTGGCCCGGGTGCTGCGCGCAACGCACCAGCGCTACCCGCACATGCCGTTCTATGTGGCCGGCAAGGAGCTCAGCCTCGAGGACCTCCGGCTGACGCTGGAGAGGGTCCCGGATCGCATTTTCGAGCATCCGGCGTCGGTGTTCGTGTTCACCAACATGTTCTACTCCGAGGCACCCTGGCTCACGCCGGCATCGCCTGCGGCGGCGGCGGCCACCGTCTGGCACGAGGTTCCGCTACGGGGCGCCTCGTCAGGCGAGTTCGAGCAGCAGATCGCCGAGTTGAGGCCGTTCCTGGAGCAGAACTGGCGCGCCGCGATCAGCCCACGCACAGCCATGCCACTTTATGAGCGGCCCGTCGTCCTGGTGCTCTACCGCGAGGACCACAGGTTCCTGCTGGATTCGACCATTCCGCGGCCGGGCCAGACCGAGGCCAATTTCGACCTGGTCATTGCGTCCCAGCCCTACCGCGCTTTGTCCTCGGTCAATTTCCGGGCAAAGCGGATCATTGCACCGCTGGCGCGGGCGCTTCGGCCGGGCGGGCGGCTGATCGGTATTCACTCCCATGGTCACGATCCCGGCATGGAAATGATCCAGGCGATTTGGCCTGGAGAAAATCCTTTCTCGGTCAGCCGTCATGAGCTATTGCGCGCGGTAAAGTATGAGCTCGGATCGTTGGGCCGCGACCTAAATTTTAATGCCTATGCGGACAACCGTTCGATCTTCAGGTATGATATGGAAGCGCTGCCCAACGAGGTGACGGGTACCATCGGAACCTCGACGGCCTTTGCAGCGTGGAATGCGGCGGTGTATGTGGCGCAGATCGAGGACGACCGATTGACAGAAATGACTCAAAACGGCCGCACTCTGGATGCTGCCCGGGACGTGCTGCGGAAGTACAACGGGCTCTGGTTTCTCGACGAGTCCTACGTCATCTCGCGACGGCGTGATTGACATAATCCAAGGTTAAACATCGCAAACGCCCGCCAGGTTAACGGCGGAACAAGGGGTTACTGATGCGCGCGTCCTATCTCTTCACCAGCGAATCCGTGTCCGAGGGCCATCCCGACAAGGTCTGTGATCGGATCTCCGATGAAATCGTCGATCTGTTCTACCGTGAAGGGCCGAAAGCCGGCATCGATCCGTGGCAGATCCGCGCGGCCTGCGAGACGCTCGCGACCACCAACAAGGTGGTGATCGCCGGCGAGACCCGCGGTCCCGCATCCGTCACCAACGAGCAGATCGAAGGCGTCGTGCGCGCCGCGATCAAGGACATCGGCTACGAGCAGGACGGCTTCCACTGGGAGAAGGCCGACATCGAGATCCTGCTGCACCCGCAGTCGGCCGACATCGCGCAGGGCGTCGATGCGCTGCAGCCGGGCGAGGTCAAGGAAGAGGGCGCGGGCGACCAGGGCATCATGTTCGGTTACGCCACTAACGAGACGCCGGACCTGATGCCGGCGCCGATCTTCTACGCCCACAAGATCCTGCGCCTCATCTCGGAAGCACGTCACTCCGGCCGCGAGAAGGTGCTGGGTCCGGACTCCAAGAGCCAGGTCACCGTGCAGTACGAGAACGGCAAGCCGGTCGGCGTGCGCGAGATCGTCGTGTCGCACCAGCATCTGGTCGAGGACATCTCGTCGAAGCAGATCCGCGACATCGTCGAGCCCTATGTCCGCGAGGCGCTGCCGAAGGACTGGATCACGCCGAAGACCATCTGGCACATCAACCCGACCGGCAAGTTCTACATCGGCGGTCCCGATGGCGATTCCGGCCTGACCGGCCGCAAGATCATCGTCGACACCTATGGTGGCGCGGCCCCGCATGGCGGCGGTGCGTTCTCCGGCAAGGATCCGACCAAGGTCGATCGTTCGGCGGCTTACGCGGCGCGCTACGTCGCCAAGAACATCGTCGCGGCCGGTCTCGCCGATCGCTGCACCCTCCAGCTCGCCTACGCCATCGGCGTCGCGCGTCCGCTGTCGATCTACATCGACACCCACGGCACCGGTAAGGTGTCGGAGGACCAGCTCGAGATGGCCGCCGCCAAGGCGATGGATCTCACCCCGCGCGGCATCCGCAGCCATCTCGACCTCAACCGCCCGATCTACGCGCGCACCTCGGCCTACGGCCATTTCGGCCGCACGCCCGACAACGAGGGCGGCTTCTCCTGGGAGAAGACCGACCTGGTCGAAGCGCTCAAGCGCGCAGTCTAAGTACCAACGTCATTCCGGGGCGCCGCGACAGCGGCGAACCCGGGATCCTTATCCATCATGTCGAGATTCCGGGTTCGCCTTCCTAGGGCGACCCGGAACGACCAATTCAACAACAGGACCTCCGCTATGAATGCGAAGCCCGGCTTCACCGACTACATCGTCAAGGACATTTCGCTCGCCGATTTCGGACGCAAGGAACTCTCGCTGGCCGAGACCGAGATGCCCGGCCTGATGGCCACCCGCGAAGAGTTCGGCCCGAAGCAGCCGCTGAAGGGCGCGCGCATCGCCGGCTCGCTGCACATGACGATCCAGACCGGCGTGCTGATCGAGACGCTGGCAGCCCTCGGCGCCGACATTCGCTGGGTCTCCTGCAACATCTATTCGACGCAGGACCACGCCGCGGCGGCGATCGCGGCCGCCGGCATTCCCGTCTTCGCCGTCAAGGGCGAGACGCTGGCCGAATACTGGGACTACACCGCAAAACTGTTCGACTGGCACGGCGGCGGTCACCCGAACATGATCCTCGATGACGGCGGCGACGCCACCATGTACGTCCATCTCGGTCTGCGCGCCGAGAACGGCGACACCGCCTTCCTCGACAAGCCCGGCTCCGAGGAAGAGGAAGTCTTCTTCGCGCTCCTGAAGAAGCAGCTCAAGGAGAAGCCGAAGGGCTACTTCGCCGAGATCGCCAAGAGCATCAAGGGCGTTTCCGAAGAGACCACCACGGGCGTGCATCGTCTCTATGACATGCAGAAGGCTGGCACGCTGCTGTGGCCGGCGATCAACGTCAACGACAGCGTCACCAAGTCGAAGTTCGACAACCTCTATGGTTGCCGTGAATCGCTGGTCGACGGCATCCGTCGCGGCACCGACGTGATGATGTCGGGCAAGGTCGCGATGGTCGCGGGCTTCGGCGACGTCGGCAAGGGCTCGGCCGCGTCGCTGCGCCAGGCCGGCTGCCGCGTGATGGTGTCGGAAGTCGATCCGATCTGCGCGCTGCAGGCCGCGATGGAAGGCTACGAGGTCGTGACCATGGAAGACGCCGCCCCGCGCGCCGACATCTTCGTCACCGCGACCGGCAACAAGGACATCATCACGATCGAGCACATGCGCGCGATGAAGGATCGCGCCATCGTCTGCAACATCGGCCACTTCGACAACGAGATCCAGATCGCGGGTCTGCGTAACCTGAAGTGGACCAACATCAAGCCGCAGGTCGACGAGATCGAATTCCCCGACAAGCACCGCATCATCATGCTGTCGGAAGGCCGCCTCGTGAACCTCGGCAACGCGATGGGCCATCCGTCCTTCGTGATGTCGGCCTCCTTCACCAACCAGACGCTGGCGCAGATCGAGCTGTTCGCCAACAACAAGGACGGCAAGTACAAGAAGGAAGTGTACGTGCTGCCGAAGTCGCTGGACGAGAAGGTCGCGCGCCTGCACCTCGCCAAGATCGGCGTCAAGCTCACCGAGCTGCGCAGGGACCAGGCCGACTACATCGGCGTGAAGCAGGAAGGTCCGTACAAGTCGGACCACTACCGCTACTGAGATCGCATCCAGCTGCGACACGAAGGCCCTGGAGCGATCCGGGGCCTTTTTTTGTAGACTCATTGTGCTACGCTCGGAGGTAGAGCCAAAACAAGCCCGCCACTTCTGAAGCGGGTGGCCGCGTTTCCCACGTTCATTGTCAAATGCATATGGAGGGAATGCGATGTCCAGCGAAGCCAACGTTCAGTTGCTCAAAGAAGCTTATCGTCGGTGGAACGACAGCAAGGGCGGGAGCGTCGACTATTGGTTCGACAGCGTCATCGGCCCGCAGATCAAATTCGACTCGCTTCCGCAGGGGGCTCCGGCGGTGCCCTTTGCCAAGTGTTATGACGACCGCGCGCAGCTACGTGGCTATTTCGACGGTCTGCTGGCTGACTGGAGCATGCAGCACTACACCATGAATGAATACATCGCGCAGGGCGACGCTGTTTTCGCGCGCGGCTCATGTGCCTGGACCAACAAAAGGACCGGGAAGATCGCTGAGACCCCGAAGGTCGATTTCTGGCGTTTCAAGGATGGCAAGGCAGTGGAATTCTACGAGTATTTCGACACAGCCCTTGTCTATGGCGCTGCCACCGCCTGACGGTTGCAATTCGGCACGGCGTCGCCCATCCTGTGCCGGGGAGAACGCCATGGCTAAAGCCGCAGAACATTTCGACGTCCTGATCGTCGGTGCCGGCCTGTCCGGCATCGGCGCGGGCTATCATCTTCAGGGCAAGTGCCCGGACAAGAGCTACGTCATCCTCGAGGGCCGCGACTGTATCGGCGGCACCTGGGACCTGTTCCGCTATCCCGGCGTCCGCTCCGACAGCGACATGTTCACGCTCGGCTACTCCTTCAAGCCGTGGACCGATCCGAAGGCGATCGCGGACGGGCCGCAGATCCTGAATTACGTGCGCGAGACAGCAGCCGAGAACGGCATCGAGAAGCACATCCGCTTCCGCCATCGCGTCAAGCGCGCGGCGTGGTCGACGCCGGAGGCGCGCTGGACCGTCGAGGTCGAGCGCATCACGGGCGAGGGCGTAACCGAGCTCGTGCGCTTCACCTGCAATTTCCTGTTCATGTGCTCGGGCTATTACAAATACGAGGCGGGCTATACGCCGGAGTTCGCGGGCGTGGCGGATTTCGCCGGCCGCATTGTGCATCCGCAGAAATGGACCGAGGACATCGACTACGCGGGAAAGCGCGTCGTCGTGATCGGCTCGGGCGCAACCGCAGTGACGCTGGTGCCTGAGCTCGCCAAGCAGGCGGCCCAGGTCACCATGCTCCAGCGCTCGCCGACCTATGTGGTGTCGCGTCCGGCGCAGGACCCCGTCGCCAACAAATTGCGCCGCAATCTGCCGACGCGGCTTGCCTATCATGTCATCCGCTTGCGCAACGTGATGTGGGGGATGTTCTTCTTCCAGCTCAGCCGGCGCCGGCCTGCCAAGGTCAAGGAGCTGGTGCTCAAGGGCGTGCAGATGGCGCTCGGCCCCGACTACGACGTCGCGACCCATTTCACGCCGCGCTACAATCCCTGGGACCAGCGGCTCTGCCTCGTGCCGGACGGCGATCTGTTCAAAGCGATCCGCGAGCAGCGTGCCGCCGTCGTCACCAACGAGATCGACACCTTTACGCGCGCCGGCATTCGCCTGAAGGATGGCAGCGAGCTTGCGGCCGACATCATCGTCACCGCGACGGGGCTGGTGCTCCAGGTCGTCGGCGGTCTCGAAATCAGCGTCGACGGCCGCGCCGTCGATTTCGCCAACACGCTGACCTACAAGGGCATGATGTATGCCGACGTGCCGAACATGGCGTCGGCCTTCGGCTACACCAACGCGTCCTGGACGCTGAAATGCGATCTCACCTGCGAATATTTCTGCCGTCTCATCAACTACATGGACCGGCACAATTTCCGTCAGTGCATGCCGCACAATGACGACCCTGAAATCACCGCGCAGCCGTCGCTCGATTTCACCTCGGGCTATGTGCAGCGCTCGGTCGCGAAGATGCCGAAGCAGGGCTCGAAGCAGCCATGGCGGCTGTACCAGAATTACGCACTCGACATCGTCTCCTTGCGCTTCGGCCGGATCGACGACGGCGTGATGCAGTATTCCTGATCGCGCCGGCGCCCGCTTTACGCCTTGCGCGTCGTGAGCGCGAGCCCAAGATCGATTGCAAGCGCGAGCACCACGGCGGCGCCCCCAAGTCCGAACAAGACCAGATAGTCGCCGCCGGTCTGCGCGTAGATCCAGGAGAAACCGTAGGCCGCCGCCGCCTGGAACAACGCGAAGCTCGTGGTGGCGTGGCTCCAGGTCGCGCGCTGCTGCTCGGTCGAATGCGGGACGAGCTCGTGAATGCGCCCGAGCACCAGTGGCACGATACCGGGTGTGAAGCCGCCGACCACGACGCTCGACACGATCAACGAGAGAGGCGCGGTGCTGACGGTCGGCAGTAGCACGGCGGCCGCCTCGATCAGGAACGCCGCGCGCAGGGCCGGTCCAAATCCCGAGCGGTCACCGAGATGGCCGGTGACGAGCGGGCCGACGATGGCGCCGAGACCGTACAGCACCCAGTAGCGCGAGCCCGCGGCAATGCCCAGGCCGAGGCCACGCGCCACGAAGTCGACGATGAAGACCATGTGCGGCACCAGCGCCACCGCGTTGAGGCCATACTGGACCAGAAGCGCGCGGACGGCGGGCGAGGCCTGATGGGACTTCGCGTGATGCGAAGGCGCGGCATCGCTCTTGGCCTCCGCAGGCCAGTTCCGCCAGCTCGCGAGTGTGAGCACGGCGGAGAGCACGCCGAGGCCATACCAGCTCTGTTGCAAGCCCTGTTGAAGGAGCAGCGGCACCAGCGTGCCCGATGCCGCGACGCCAAGGCCGACGCCGGCAAAGATCACGCCGCCGACGATGCCGCGCCTCGCGGCCGATACGTGCGGCAGAATGACGGAGGCCGCCAGCACCATGATGATTCCGCCGGTCAGGCCCGACAGAAAGCGCCAGGCGAAAAACCAGGTGAACGACACCGGGGTAGAGCTCGCGAAAAAGGAGAGGGTCGCAAGCAGCATCATCGCCCGCAGCGCGCGGACTGCGCCGATGCGAGTGGCCAAGGCGCGTGCCGCGAGCGCGCCGGCGAGGTAACCGGCGAGATTGGCAGCGCCGAGATAAACGACGTCGGATGCGCTGAACCACTTTGCGGCGATCAGCGCCGGGATCAGCGGCGTGTAGGAAAAGCGGGCGAGGCCAAGCCCGACCAGTGATGCGGACAATCCCGCCACGGCGTACCGCCAAGCCTGCCGCGAAGTCGATTGCGATTCCGATCCCGGCCGCTGATGCGGCCGGGCGTGGTGCCTGGTGTTTGCATTGAGTTCAGTCATGTCATCCTCCTACGCGCACAATGGCGCGCGGATCATCCTATCTTTGCGGCGCGGCGGCGCCGGAAGTCCTGCACGGGCAGGCCGCCCCAGCCCCAATTGTCTGTGTCGACTTCTTCAATCACGACGAAGGTGGACTCGAGCGGCTTGCCGAGCACATCGAGCAGCAACTGGCTCGATCCCTTGATCAGCGCGGCCTTCTCCTCCGCCGTGAGCGACGCCGCTCCCGGCGTCGTTCCTTCGCGGGTCACTTGAATAGTGACGATCGGCATGGTGTTTCTCCGCGCTCAGTGGCCGGCGCTCTGGCCGCCGTCGACGTGCAGGATCTCGCCGGTGACGAAGGAGGCACTCTCGAGATAGAGCACGGCACCGACGATGTCGGACATCTCGCCCATGTGGCCGACCGGATGCAGCGCACCGAGCTGGGCATGCGTCGCAACGGGATGCATCGGCGACTTGATGATGCCGGGCGCCACCGCGTTCACGCGGATGCCACGCCTGGCGTATTCGATCGCGAGCGACTTGGTCGCGGCGTTCAGCCCGCCCTTGCTCAGCGAGGCCAGCACCGACGGCACGTTCGAATTGGCCTGATCGGCCAGGGTGGTCGTGATCTGGACGACGTGACCAGAACCCTGCTTCTCCATCTCCGCAATGGCGAGCTGCGTGATGTGGAAGAAGCCTGCGACGTTGGTGCCCATCACCGCCGCATAGTCCTCGGCCGTGTACTGCGTGAACGGCTTTGCGACGAAGATGCCGGCATTGTTGACCAGCGTGTCGACGCGGCCAAAGCGCGCGACGGCCTGCGAGACCACGCGTTCGGCGGTGGCGCGGTCCGCGATGTCGCCGGGAACGGCTAGGATGTCATCGTCTCCCGACGGCTTGATGGAGCGCGCCGTTGCGACGACGCGATAGTTGCGATCGCGAAAACCCTGGATCAGGGCGGCGCCGATGCCCTGCGATGCACCGGTGATGATGGCGACCTTCTGCTCGATACCCATGGCGGACTCCTGTTGTTGGCTTTCAGAACCTGCGCCAGCAGCGGCTGGCTTGCGTGCTGAGGTACGCCGCGGCGGCCCGGCTGCGAATACACGTTGTCCGGCAGACACTGTTACGTGGCGCGAACGAATGCCGGACCGGCCTTTGGCGGCGGTTGTCGCGGCGGGGGCGAACGCCTAGCTTGTCACTGGAATTTGATGGGGCGACGGGTAGGCATGGATCGTCTGGACGCGATGAAGGTGTTCGTCCTTGCGGTGGACGAGGGCAGCTTGGCCGCTGCAGGGCGCAAGCTCGGCCGCTCGCCGGCGGCGGTCAGCCGCGCCATCGCCTTCCTCGAGGAGCGGGTCGGCGCCGAGCTGCTGCACCGGACGACGCGATCGATCAAGCTGAGCGAGGAGGGCGAGCGCTACGTTGCGATCTGCCGTCGCGTGCTCACCGAGCTGGAGGAGGCCGACGACATCGCGGCCGGACCGCGCACGGCGCCCCGCGGCCTGCTCACGATAACTGCCCCCGTGGTGTCGGGCGAGATGGTGTTGCGGCCAATCCTCGATGCATTTCTTGATGCCTATCCGACGGTGTCGGCGAAGCTCCTGCTGTTCGACCGTTCCGTCAATCTGATCGAGGAGGGCGTCGACATCGCGCTTCGCATCGGACCTCTCGCGGATTCGGCGATGGTGGCGATGCGGGTCGGCGAGATCAGCCGCGTCGTCGTCGCAGCGCCGCGCTATCTGAAGCAGCACCCGCGCATCGCTGAACCCGGCGATCTCGCCAAGCACCAGATCGTGGCGATGGCGCACCTTCCCAATTCCTGGACCTTTGCGCCACCGGCTGGCTCATCGGCAGCCAGGACAGTCCAGTTCACGCCGCGCCTCGTCGTCAACAGCACCTATGCGGCGGTGGCATCCGCGGTTGCCGGGCGCGGCGTGGCGCGGATGTATTCGTACCAGGTGGCCGAGCAGGTCGGGCGCGGCGAGCTCGAGATTGTGCTGGCCGGCGATGAGGATCCGGAGATGCCCGCGCATTTGATCTGCCCGCAGGGCCGGCTCGCGGTGCCCAAGGTACGGGCCTTCACCGACTTCGCCGTGCCGCGGCTGAAGAAGCAGTTTGCTCAGCTCAAGAAGAGCCTCGGTGCACGCTAGACATTGCGGCCGCGCAGCGACTGCCAATGCGTTGTTTTGCGTATACGGCCGCCGGGCTGAATCGGCGATGGTTCCAGAACGGTTAACGTCGATTTAACGGATGAGTCCTAGCCTGTCTCGGCCGGGGTTACTCGCAAGGCCGAGGTGAGCCCAATGGAAGCCCAGAAGATTGCGGTCGACGCCGTCGTCGCGCTGACCGATTGCGACCGCGACGCCGTCATCGCCTTCATCCGCCGCCTCTATCTCGCCGGCGTCACCGACCCCAAGCGCCTCACCTTCAAAGGCCTGCAGGCGCTGTCGCGGGCTTGATCGGACACAATCGAATCTACTTGATGGTCGGATCGCTGATCCGGATCGAGGTGACGCGGTCCTGCCTCACCTCGAATGAGAAGGGCCATGGCTCGTAAGTCCAGAGTTCGGTCTTCTCCAGCCCGCTCGGCCCGACGTGGAATGGGCCGCCGAACTGCGCCATCAGTTTGTCGGTGCTCGCCGAGATTGACGCGGTTGAAGCTGTAGGCGGCGACCGGTGCCTCGCCGCTGATCTGGAGCGCGACGGTGCGGTTCGCTTTCACGATGGCGGCAAGATAGGGAAACTCGCCGGTCTTGCCGAGGAAGTAGACATAGGCCGTCGCGTTGTTCGGTTGCGGCAGCTTGCGGTGCGGCTCGCCGAGCACGGCCTTGAGCGAGGCCTCCGAGATGCCGACGCCGAGCGCGCCCTTGCGCTGGCAAGCAAAGCTGAGCACGTCGGGATCGGGCGGGGTGATGCGCTTACCGGCTTCGACCTTGCAGGCGAATGTCTGCCCGACGCGTAGCCACTGGCCGCGCAGCTCCGGATCCGGAGGCTTGCCGCCTTGGGGTGACGGCGAAGTGCCTTGGCCGCTCACGGGTGCGAATATTCCAAGCAGAACCAGCGCGAGCGCGGAGCCCGCCAACGACCGCCACATCCCCAAGACGCACCCCGATTTTCCAACCCTGGAACCAGGATAGCACGCCGCAAACCGACCGCAACGCGGGGATTGGCGGCGGGTCAGCTACGATTTCAAATTGTGCGCGGCACGGCTCGGGACGTCCCAATCACAACCTGCGGAACAGCCTCAGGATGCACGCCAATATCTTGCAGCTCCGGCCGGGTCGGAGTAGATGACGTCCCCGGCTGGGTCACTCGGGATTTGGGGAAATGCTGAAACAGCTTTTTGCGCCGCAACTTGTCATTCTCTATGTGCTCGCGGCTTCGACCATTTACGTTCACTTCCGCGGCAAGCAGCGACTGCGCTTCGCGCGCCAGCTCGGCGATCACTCGACCTATCTCTCGCCCTACAACGTGCTGATGTATGCGGGCTCGGCCGTGCCGAACAAGCCGGTGATCCCGGTCGATCAGTTTCCGGAGTTGAAGCCACTCAGCGAGAATTGGGAGACCATTCGCGACGAGGCGGTGCGCCTGTTCGACGAAGGTTTTATTCGCGCGGCCGCGAAGAACAATGATTGGGGCTTCTACTCCTTCTTCAAGAGCGGCTGGAAGCGGTTTTACCTGAAATGGTATGACGACTTCCTGCCGTCGGCGAACACGCTGTGCCCGAAGACGGTGGAGCTACTCAAGTCGATCCCGAGCGTGCACGGCGCGATGTTCGCGATGCTGCCGCCGGGCGGCAAGCTTGGCGCGCACCGCGATCCGTTCGCCGGCTCGCTGCGTTATCACCTCGGCCTCGTCACGCCGAACTCGAACAAGTGCCGCATCCTCGTCGACGGCGTCGAATGCGTCTGGCGCGACGGCGAGGCCTTCATGTTCGACGAGACCTTCATCCACAGCGCGGAGAATGCGACCGACGTCAACCGCATCATCCTGTTCTGCGACGTCGAGCGCCCGATGAAGTACGGCTTCATGACCGCGATCAATCGCTGGGTCAGCCATCACATCGTCAAGGCGTCGGCGACCCAGAACGTGGACGGCGAGAGCGTTGGCGTGCTCAACAAGGTGTTCGGCAAGCTCTACGAGATCCATCTCGGCAGCCGCAATGTCAAGGAGTGGAACCGCAACGTCTACTACACGCTGAAATACTCGCTGACGGCGCTGATCCTCGGTCTCATCGTGATGTCGGCGCTGCGCTAGGTGCGCAGGCCTGGAGGGCGGATTAGCGAAGCGTAATCCGCCATTCGGTTCATCTACAATTGACGCTTCCTGCGTTGCGCGACGCGTTGGCGGATTACGCTTCGCTAATCCGCCCTACGAAAAACCCCGGAGCGTACTCCGGGGCTTTGTTTTTGCCTCACACCGGACTCGCGCCAGTGTTGATGATCGACCCCACATGCTGGCCGCGCAGCGCCGCGCTGATCCGACCCGGCACGAGACCGTTGACGACCTGCACGCGCGTGATGTGCCGCGCGTTGGCCATCACCTCGAGCAGCGCCGGATCGAACGGCAGCGTACCCTTCAGCTTAGCAAGCTCGGCGAAACTGGTCTCTTTCAGCAGCTCCGCCTTCTTGCCATCCGCGCCATTGGGATCGGTCGTGTAGACGCCGTCAACGTCCTCCACGATCGTGAGGCCGGCGGCGCCGAGCGCGTCGGCGAGCAGGAAGGCGCCGGTATCGGCCCGATGCAACGGGATGCGTGCGGTCGGGAATTCATGATGGTGGTAGGGCGGGAAGGCGCTGCCGACGACCGCGCGCGCGGCCGTGAGGTGTATGGCGAGCTGGCTCGCGATGGTGGGATGCTCGATGTAGGAGACGCCCTCCGGCGCGAGCAGGCTCGCAAGGATATGTCCGTTCTGGCCGGCCTCGCTGGCGGCGAGCGGGGCGAGCGAACCCACGGGAAGGCCGAGGTCGAGGCCGACGCTGTAGAGATGGCGGGCGCGGATGCCGGCGCCGGTCAGGATGAGCAGGCGATGCTCCGGCAAGAGCGACCGCAGCTCGTCGACGAGCGGGAGGATCGCTTCGTGACCGCGGTCCATGATGCGGCCGCCGATCTTGATGACCTGCAGCCAGGGCAGCAGCTTGATCGGACGATTGCCCGCAACGGGACGGGTGAGATCGCTGTCGAGCAGAGTCTGGCGCGCGAGCGGCGAGGCGACGTGCTTGATCTGGTTGGTATCAGCCATGACGGTGCTCTCTTCAGCTCGCGGTGATGATGGTGCCGACATGCTCGCCCGCAAGCGCGCGGGTGAGATTGCCGGGGACGAGGCCGTTGATGATCTGCACCTGCCGGACATGGCGCGCCGAGGTGAGGAGATCGAGCACCGGGAATTCCAGGATGGAGTCCTGCAGGCCCTTGGCCTTCATCTCCGCCACCGAGATTTTCGGGATGAAGGTGGCGTTCTTCGACGTCTTGGGGTTCGCGGTGTAGAGGCCGTTCTCGTCCTTCACATAGATCATCGCCTTGCAGCCGAACTGTTCGGCGACGAGGAAGCATCCGGCGTCGGTGCGATAGGGCGGGATCACGCCCTCGGCCGCGGGCCGCATCCACAGGCCATAGGGTGGCATGCCGCTGAAGATCACGGCATTCACCTCGGCGAGGAACAGCGGCACGGACGACAGCCCGGCGCTGGAGACGGCGGAGATGCCGTGCTTGGCGAGCAGCTGCCCGAGCATCGCGGCGTTCTGATCGGCAACGGAAGCCCCGAGCTGCGACAGCACGCCGGCGGGCAGGCGGAGCCCGGCGGCGATCGAATACAGATGCCGCGCACGGGTGCCGGCGCCGGTGCCGATCAGGAGCTTGTGCGCCTTGCGGGCGGCGACGATTTCTTCGACGACCGGATAGACCGCGGCACGGCCGCGATCGATCATGCTCTGGCCGCCGATCTTGATGACAGTTGCCTCGGGGAGGATGCGGAAGTCCGCTGCCTTCTCCGCTGCGGCCACAAGCTGTGGGTCGGTGAGCGAGCGCTGCATCAGCAGGCCCTCGAGCCCCGTGATCGTGTTCGACATCCGAGACATCCTCTCGTTTTCTGATGCAGTCTCTGCGGCGGACCCTTCGGCCTCGACCGCGAATCTTGCCGCACACTTCAGTCCATGGCAACAAGGTCGCCGCGATTTAGCGACCAAAGATGGAGCAGGCAATGGCCCCGTTGCCACTTGCGAACACCGAGATCGTGCAATTCTTCCGCGAGTGGCTGGATACCTTCTCAGGCTATGTCCGCGAGGTCGACTACGCTTCGGCGCGGCCGCTCTTCCACCCGGACGTGCTCGCCTTCGGCACGCATAACGATGCCATCCCGGGTCTCGACCAGTGGGTTACGACGCAATGGAATAACGTCTGGCCGAAGACGACCGACTTCCGCTTCGTCCTCGACCAGGTCTCGATCCTGGCATCTCCCGACGGCACGATGGCGACGGTGATCGCGCCGTGGACGAGCACGGGCTATCATCCCGATGGCAGTTCGTTTCCGCGGCCGGGTCGGGCGACGATGGTGTTCTCCAGAAGTGCTGATGGTTGGCTGTGCGTGCATTCGCACATGTCGCTCAATCGCGGTGTGCCGCAGGCGAGCCACGCCAATCGGCCGGTGAAGGCCTGGTAGAAATGCAAAAGGCCCCGGACATGTCCGGGGCCTTTCGATTTCCAGATGTCGTTCAGCCTATTCCGGCTGGCCGATCGAGACCTTCAGCGTGCCGACGCCGTCGACGCCGCATTCGAGCTTGTCGCCGGGCTGGAGCTGCGACACGCCGGCCGGCGTGCCCGTCATGATGATGTCGCCGGCGGCGAGCTTCACCTGCTGCGAGAGCTGCCAGATGATCTCGGGCACGTTCCAGATCAGCTCGGTGAGATCGCCTTTCTGGGCTTCCTTGCCGTTGACCGTCAGCCAGATCTTGCCCTTGGCGGGATGGCCGATCTTCGAGGCCGGCTGCACTGCGGAGCAGGGGGCCGAGCCGTCGAACGACTTGCCGATCTCCCAGGGGCGCTCCTTCTTGCGCGAGGCGATCTGGAGGTCGCGGCGGGTGAGGTCGATGCCGACGGCGTAGCCGTAGACATGCTCGAGCGCCTTGTCGGCGGGGATGTTGAGGCCGCCGCTCTTCATCGCGACGATCAGCTCGACCTCGTGATGCAAATCCTTGGTCAGCGGCGGATAGGGAATGGTGGCGCCGTCGGGCACCAGCATGTCGGCGTGCTTGGCGAAGAAGAACGGCGGGGCGCGCTCGTCGTTGCCCATCTCGCGGATGTGCTCGAGATAGTTGCGGCCGACGCACCAGATGCGGCGCACCGGATAACGACCGCTCTCCCCGACGACGGGAAGCGAAGCCTGGGGCGGAAGCGGAATGACGTAGGAGGCGGCGTTCATGGAGCGATCTCGCTGCTCTTGGTGGGGTGAAGGAAACTCTATGCGGTTGCGCTGATCGGCGCCAGAGCGCCGGCGTCGTGGTGTTGCAGGCGGAAGAACGAGGCGTAGCGGCCCGAGCGGCGGAGCAATTCGTCGTGCCGGCCCTGCTCGACGATCTCGCCGCCCTCGACCACCAGGATCGCATCGGCGTGCATGATGGTGTGCAGGCGGTGCGCGATCACGATGGTGGTGCGGTTCTGGCAGAGATGCTCGATCGCCTCCTGCACCTGCCGCTCGGACTCGGAATCGAGCGCGGCGGTGGCCTCGTCCAGCAGGATGATCGGCGCGTTCTTGATCAGCGCGCGTGCGACCGCGATGCGCTGGCGCTGGCCGCCCGAGAGCTGCGTGCCGTGCTCGCCGACCGGCGTGTCGTAGCCGAGCGGGAAGCTCATGATGAAATCATGCGCGCAGGCGGCTTTCGCGGCATCAACGATTTGCTCTTCGGTCGCCCCGGGTTTGCCGAAGGCGATGTTGCTGCGGATGGTGTCGCGGAACAGATAGACGTCCTGGCCGACATAGGCGGTCTGCGCGCGCAGCGATTTGCGCGAGACCGCGCCGATCGACTGGCCGTCGATCACGATGTCGCCTTGCGTCACCTCGTAGAAGCGCAGCAGCAGCCCCAGCACGGTCGATTTGCCGCCGCCGGAGGGGCCGACCAGCGCGGTGACTTTTCCGGGCTCGGCAACGAAGGACATGCGGTTGAGGACGGTCTCGCCAGTCCGGTAAGAGAAGCTGACATCGCGCAGCTCGATCCGGGCGTCGGACAGCTTCAGCGCCGGCTTGTCGTCGTCGGAATGCTCGCTCGCCGGGCTGTCGACGACCTCGAGCAGCATGCGGGCGCCGACCAGCTGGCTGTTGAGGTCGATGTTGAGCCGCGCCAGCCGCTTGGCCGGCTCGGTCGCCATCAGGAACGCGGTCATGAAGGAGAAGAACGCGCCGGGCGTGGCGTTGAGCGCGACTACGCTGTAGCCGCCGTAGAGCAGGCAGCCGGCGACCGCGAAGCCGCCGAGCATCTCCATCAGCGGGTTGGAACGGTTGGCGACGCGGGCCATCTTGTTGGCGTTGCGCTCGACGATCGCGATGTTCTCGTCGATGCGCTTTTGCATGGTGTCTTCGAGCGTGAATGCCTTCACCGTGCGGATGCCCTGGAGCGATTCCTGCATCGTCTCCAAGATGTCGGCGGTGCCGGTGAACTGGTTGAAGGCGAGGCCCTTGATGCGCTTGACCAGCTTGCGCAGCACCAGCATTGCCGGCGGCACCACGACGAGGCCGATGAACGACATCACCGGGTCTTGCCACACCATCACGCCGATCATGGCGAGCAGCATCAACAGGTCGCGCCCGACGGCGTTGACCAGCATGTTGAGCACGTCGGTGATGGATTTGGCGCCGGCGGTCAGCCGCGCCAGGAATTCAGACGAATGCCGTTCGGAGAAGAAGCCGACGCTCTCGCGCATCAGCTTGGCGAACAGCTGGCGCTGGTTGGTGGCGAGGATCGCGTTGCTGATCTTGGTCAGGATCACCATGTGGCCGTAGGTCGCCACGCCCTTGATGAAGAGCAGGATCACCGTAATGCCCGAGAACATCGCGATGCCCGGGATGTTCTTGTCGACATAGGCCTGGTTAATGACCTGGCCGAGCACGTAGGTCGCGCCCGCGGTCGATCCGGCGGCAAGCGCCATCAGCGCGAAGGCGACGAGGTAACGCCGCCAGTAGATGACCCCCTGTTCCGTGACCAGGCGGCGAATCAGGATTGCCGCCGTATAGGGATCGTCGGTGATTTTCTTTGGAAACTGGGCCATCCGGTGTCCATTGACGGGGCAAGGAAAAGCCTGCCCGCGCGTCAGGGATCGAAGGGCCTCTGTGCCCGCTAAAGCCGCGCTTTTCAAGCCCAATTAAGGGCTTGCGCTGGGATGGAATCTAGGCCGAGACGGCGTGGCGGAGCTCGCCATGGCGCTCGCGGAACAGCTTGTCCTCCCAGGCCAGCGCGTGGGCCGCGATGGTCTCGAGGTCGTCGTATTGCGGCTTCCAGTCGAGCAGGCCGCGGATGCGGCTGGTGTCGGCGACCATGGTCATGATGTCGCCGGGCCGGCGCGGGGCGTATTGCACGGCGAAGCTGCGCCCCGAAACCCGGCGCACCGCGTCGATGGTTTCCAGCACCGAATAGCCGCGGCCATAGCCGCAATTGAGCGTGGTCGAGACGCCGCCGTTGCGCAGGTAAGCGAGTGCCGAGCGATGGGCCTGCGAGAGGTCCGAGACGTGGATGAAGTCGCGGATGCAGCTGCCGTCCTGGGTCGGATAGTCGGTGCCGAACACGTCGATCTTGGCGCGCTGGCCGGTCGCGGCCTCGACGGCGATCTTGAGCAGATGCGTGGCGCCGACGGTGGCCAGCCCGATACGCGCCTGCGGATCGGCACCGGTGACGTTGAAATAGCGCAAGGTCACGTATTGCATGCCATAGGCGGCGGCGACGTCGTGCAGCATGATCTCGGTCATCAGCTTCGACGAGCCGTAGGGCGACAGCGGTCGCGTCGGCGCGTGCTCCGGCACCGGCACCAGGTCCGGATTGCCGTAGACAGCTGCGGTCGAGGAGAAGATGAAGCGGCTAATGCCGCGCTTGACGGCGACGTTGAGCAAATTGCGCGCGGTCATGAAGTTGTTGCGGTAGTAGCCGAGCGGATCGCGCATCGACTCCGGTACGACGACGGAGCCCGCGAAATGGATGATGCTCTCGATGTTGTGCTGGGCGATCACGCCCTCGAGCAGATTCTCGTCGCCGGCGTCGCCAATGAACAGCGGCACGCCCTCGGGCAGATAGGCCGAGAAACCGGTCGAGAGATCGTCGATCACGACGACGTCCTCGCCGGCTTCCGCCAGCGCCAGGACCGTGTGACTTCCGATATAGCCGGCGCCGCCGGTGACTAGCACAGTCATGATCTCACCCGTCTTGGATCAACGCGCCAAGTTAACGTTTGCGCGGTGAAGAGGGGGTTTCGGCAGCCCTGAACTGGTCACTATGCTTAATGTTGCGTATAGGGGGCTTCCGTAACGGAGCATGACGTGGCGAATTCCCCCGGCGATCTCGAAGTGATCGTGCCAAATCTGCACAGGCGCTATTCCGGGGTCACCGCGACCAACCGGATGGTGGCGCCGCGGCTGGCAAAGCTGTTTCGAACCGGCTGGTTCGGCTCCGACGCGCCGGAGGGAATTGTGCGGCTGCGCACTGCGGATTTCCTGAAATTATGGGGCCGCAAGGAGCCGCTGATCTGGCACGCCCGGCGCAACAACGAGATGATCGCGGGCGTCGCGCTGCGTGTGCTCGGCTGGCCGCTCAAGCTCGTGTTCACCTCGGCGGCGCAGCGGCATCACAGTTGGATCACGCGTTGGCTGATCCGGCGCATGGACGCGATCATCGCGACATCAGAGATCTCGGCCTCGTTTCTGAAAGTAAAGGCGACGGTGATCCCGCATGGCGTCGACACCGACATCTACGCGCCGCCGATCGATCGCGCCGCCGCGTTCGCGGAAACCGCGCTGCCCGGTCGCTACGCGATCGGCTGCTTCGGCCGCGTGCGCGCGCAGAAGGGCACGGATGTGTTCGTCGATGCGATGTGCCGGTTGCTGCGGCGCTATCCGGATTTCATCGCTGTCATCGTTGGTCAGGTCACACCGGAGCAAATGCCCTTTGCGAACGACCTGAAGAAACGCATTGAGGCCGCCGGCCTGCAATCGCGCATCGTCATCACCGGCGAGTTGCCGATCGAACAGGTGCAGCGCTGGTATCAGCGGCTGACGATCTACGCCTTCACCTCGCGCAACGAAGGTTTTGGCCTGACGCTGATCGAGGCGATGGCGGCGGGCAGCGCACTCGTCGCGGCGCGCGCTGGTGCGGCGGAGCTCGTGGTCGAGGATGGCGTGAGCGGCGTGCTGGTCCCGACCGGTGATGCCGATGCACTGGCTGCGGCGCTGGAGCCGCTGATGCGCGATGTTGCTGCTGCGACCGCCATGGGCGAGCGGGGGCGGGCGAGTGTGCTGGCAAAGTTCAGCCTCGATGCCGAAGCGGCGCGGATCGGCGAGGTCTATCGGCCGCTGCTCTGAGGCGTCGTTCTCAGGGCTGCGAAACAATAACCGCGAAAACAACCCCATGCACAGTAGCCGGTGCTAGCGGAATCAATGGCTTGGGAATCCGGTAGATGCGTTGCGGATTTTACGAGGCCGTTTGGCACGTCGGGCAAAACAGCGGCACGATGTCATCATCGGCCGCAGTTGCGATACCCGGATCATCCATCCAGGTTCCTTCAAACCGTCGCGGTCGACTTCACATTGGGCAGCGCACATACGGCATTTGCACTGGCACCGGCTCCTTGGAGCTGAGTGTGATATTATTCTCTCCGGAGAATGTCAGGTCGAATGCGACGTCTGAAATCGAGACGCCGTCCGAGCACGACGCGATTATTCGCATGTTCGGCCCGTCATCGCGCAACGATTTGACCGTGCATTTTTCAAATGTGCCGGTTACTTGCCTTCCCTGGACGATTAAACCGCCCGCGTGGAGATCAGCATCTTTCTTGAAGGCAAGCCTGTTGTTCTCTTTGGTGAATATTTGGCCACAGGCCGAGGCGTCGATTGTCCAAGCTCCGTTCAAATCCGCAGCCTGAATCGAGGCCGATTGCGTCACGAGAAGTACCAACGTCACCAAAGGATTGAAGGTCCTCATGAAACTCTCCGACTAAATGGTCAATACTGCCAAATCAGCCTCTTCGACGCCGATGGGCGCGCGGCAAGACGCGCCCCTTCGTATCGGTCTTGAGCAGCATTTGGGTGCGGCGAACTGGCGAACCTGTCCTTGATCTAAGTCAATAGGCTCTGCAGAGCACTCGTCTGCTCGAGGCAACGCGCAGCGCAGCGCGATGACGAGTGGGATCTGTCAGAACTGGAAAGGTCGCCGCATGGGATTACCTCCATTGCTATGTCAACTTGTCCAACAGGTATGTATCGAGCGACGTTTGAGGCGAAACCTCTGATCGAATCTCGATGAAGGTTCGTCTTGGTCGACGTGATCTTGGTTCAGCCTTCGCAAGCGGCAGCAACGCTGCCCTTTCTCCGCGGATGAACTGACAAGTCACTGACTAAAGCGGGCGGACTGAAATCAAGACCTGCTGTTGGATTCGCTGACAGTTGCTGATCCTGACCAGAACAAGGCCGAAACCGTCGGGCACGTCGTCTCCCGAGAGCGAGCCGGTGCCTGATTGAGTTGACCGGGAGCAGCCGCACTTGATGCGGAGACATTTGCCAGGTGCGCCATGGTCTCTTAATAACCGGGCGTCCGACCGACACAATCATGGCCATGCTCTCGGTGCTTGTGTTCTTTTGATCTGGATCAACCCAGAGGTTGCCACTCCGCTTCTATGCGCTTGGCCCTCCACGAAAGCCCGTTGTGCGCGAGGTGCTTAAAGGCGGCTGGCATCTTTGCTCTCCCGATTCTAGCCGCCGCTATCGCCCCGGCCGCGCGCAATGCCGAGCACTCGTTGCTGCGCGCTGGAGCTGCCGAGCTCGTGGTCGAGGATGGCGTGAGCGGCGTGCTGATCCCGACCGGTGAAGCGGAGGCGCAGGCGGCCGCGCTCGAGCCGCTGATGCGCGATGTGGCCGCCGCCACGGCGATGGGCGAGCGGGGACGGGCGCGGGTGCTTGAGAAGTTCAGCCTCGATGCCGAGGCGGCACGGATCGGCGAGGTCTATCGGCCGCTGCTCTGAGCCGCCGCTTTTCGCCGGCCGCAAACCAAAACGCGAAAACAACCCCATGCCCAGTAGCAGGGCCAGCGAAATCAACGGCTTGGCGGCGCGCGCGATGCCTTTGCGGGTTTTGCGAAGTCGCTTTGACTCGTCGAGCAAAACAGGTGTAGGTTGGCGTCATCCCGAAATTTCGATGAGACTGCGCCGCCCGCAGGCGGCACGCGCGCGGCGGCGAATGTCGATCATGCCGACGTCTCTCGGCTCGGTTTCTTCTTGGCCTTCTGACGCAAGAAGCTGACCTTGAGCTCGTCGCCATTCACGCGGTCGAGCTGGCATCGGCGATAGGCAAGTCAGGTCGATGACAGGAGGAGGAAGAACTCGGTCAGCGCGAGGCCTTCGATCGAACTCTCGACGCGAAGCGTGGCTGAGCCCTCGGACACGTCCTTCACGAAGCAGGGGCGCCGCCAGGTGCCGTCGATCGCCATCATCTGCACCGTCAGTGGTCGCTCGAAGACGACGCGCTGACTTTCGCTTTCCGTCTCCTTGGGCATTCCTAACGTTTCGCCTGCGGCTGCGAATGCCCGCCTGCGCCTCTTGCAATGTGAGGCGCCGGGCCAAGCCTGCGCTCATAGGTGGCGGCGAGGTCGAGCAGACGCTTCTTGGTGAACGGGTCCGCCTTCGTCGCGAGATCGCGGATGTCTTGAGCGTGTCCTCCTGATGGAGTCCTTGTCCATGGCTGTTTCCCCATTGAAAAGAGAGGATGCCAATTCTTCCCGAGGGTGTAAGCAACATGTTAGGTTAGCGGTCGCCTAATCTTCGCGATCACCCCGGTCACGAATGCGTCGAGGTCGCCGCCTGGAAAGAGAAAGCCCGGCAGTCCGAGCGCCTTGCCGGCCTCGATGTCCCTGGCCTGATCTCCGATCACAAAACTGCCGTCGAGCTGCACGGGCCAGTGCTGGACGAGATCGCGCAACATGCCGGGCGCGGGCTTGCGCCAGTCATGCTCCCCGATGTAGCCGGCGATGGTTCCTTGCGGATGATAGGGACAGAAGCGGATGTCATCGATCCGCGCGCCGTCGCGAGCGAGCTCGTCGCGCATCCAGCTGTGCAGCCTGTTCACATCAGCTTCGGAAAAGAGGCCGCGCGCCACGCCGGACTGGTTGGTGAAGACGAATACAAAATAGCCGGCCTCGTTGAGGCGGCGGATGGCCCTGGCAACGTTGGGCATCCAGCGGATGCGGTCTCGCGTGCCGATATAGCCATCGTCGTGATTGATGACGCCGTCGCGATCGAGGAATGCGGCGGGCTTCGCCGCGCGGCCGTCAGACATTTGCAAGTCCCTGCGTCCTGGCCAGCACGTCTCTTGCGATCTCGACCAAATCCTGCGCCGCGATGTCACGCATGCAGCGGTGGTCGTTCATCTTGCAGATCGTGCTCTGGCAGGGCTGGCAGGCGAGCACGCTCCTGGTCTGGACCACGGTCGCGGCGAGGCCGTTGAGGGGCGCCCAGAGATAGGGGCTGGTCGGGCCGAAGATGCCCATGGTGGGCGTGTCGAGCGCGGCTGCGATATGCATCAGGCCCGAGTCGTTGGAGATCGCGACGCCGGCCGCGGCCATGGCGAGGACGCCGTTACGCAGATCGTTGCCGGTGAGGTCCCGCACGCCCGGGCCACCGGCTGCGACGATCTCCTGGGCGAGGCCCTTTTCCGCGGGGCCGCCGACCACCCAGACCTCGAGCCCACGCTCGACCAGCAGGCGGGCGGCCTCCGGATAATAGGTCCAGCGTTTTGACACCCCGACCGAGCCCGGCGCGAGCGCCACGGCGGCGCCGGCGCTGAGGCCATTGGCCTGCCGCCAGCGGGCGATCTCCTCGGCCGGCACCCGCAATTGCGGCACCGGCCATTCCGGGGGCAGGGGCGCGCCGTCGGGCTGGGCCAGCGCGGCGTTCTTGTCGATGAAGCGGGGCAGCTTCTTCTCGCCCCAGCGCCAGCGGTTGAGCAGGCCGAACCGGAATTCGCCGACGAAGCCGACCCTTTCGGGGATGCCGGCCAGCGCGGGCGCAATGGCCGCCTTCCAGGTCCGCGGCAGCACCAGGGCCGTGCCGTAGTTCCGCTCGCGCAGGAGCCGCGCCAGGCCGAGCTGGCGGCCCACGGCGAGACGGCTGCGGGGCAGGTCCCAGACGATCCCCTGGCGCACGCCGGGCATGTAGTCGACCAGGGGCGCGCACAGGGGCGTGGTCAGCAGATCGACCGGCCGATTCGGCCATCGCTCGTTGAGCACCCTGACAACAGTGTGATTCCGGACGAAATCGCCAATCCACATATAGGGGACGATCAGGATCGGGCGGGTGTCGCTCCGATTCTCACTTCCGCCAAATTGCGAATCTGTGTTCATTCGTTAATTGTGCCGCGGGCGCTCTGATGAGGCGGTTCGGTTAGCCGCTCCGGGCCGGCAGGTAAAGCCGGCAGAAGCGCGAGTCCAAAAGCGTCTGCCCAAAATGCTTACACTTTGGCAGATGATGCGCTACGGCAGGTATCGGGCCGCAAGAAATCGGGCAGGGTGGTTGGAATGTTGCTGGTGACCGGCGGGGCCGGTTTTATCGGATCGAATGTGGTCGCGGCGCTGAACGATTCTGGCCGCGGCGACGTCGTGGTCTGCGATCACCTCGGCAGCGACGGCAAGTGGCGCAATCTCGCCAAGCGGCAGCTTGTGGATATCGTTCCCCCGGCCGAGCTGGCTGACTGGCTGAAGGGCCGCAAGCTCGACGCCGTGATCCATCTCGGGGCGATTTCCGAGACCACTGCGACCGACGGCGATCTCGTGATCGAGACCAATTTCCGCTTCTCGATGCGCCTGCTCGACTGGTGCACGGCCAACGCGGTGCCGCTGATTTACGCGTCCTCGGCGGCGACCTACGGCGACGGCGCGGAAGGTTTTGACGACGATGCCTCGCTACCCGCACTGAAGAAACTGCGGCCGATGAATCTCTACGGCTGGAGCAAGCAGCTGTTCGATCTCGCGGTCGCCGGGCGCGCAGCGAACGGCGATCCGCTGCCGTCGCAATGGGCCGGCCTGAAATTCTTCAACGTGTTCGGCCCCAACGAATACCACAAGGGCACGATGATGAGCGTGTTGGCGCGTCGCTTCGACGACGTCAAAGCGGGGCGCGTCGTGCAGCTGTTCAAGTCGCATCGCGACGGCATCGCCGACGGCGACCAGCGCCGCGATTTCATCTATGTCGACGACGTCGTGCGCGTGATCCTGTGGCTGCTGGCGACGCCTGCGGTGTCCGGGCTGTTCAATGTCGGCACCGGCAAGGCGCGCAGCTTCCGGGAGCTGATGCTGGCTGCCTATGCCGCGCTCGGCACCAGCCCCAACATCGACTACATCGACATGCCCGAGCAGATCCGCGGCAGCTATCAATATTTCACCGAGAGCAAGGTCGATCGCCTCCACCGCGCCGGCTATAACGGCGGCTTCACGACGCTCGAGGACGCGGTGAAGGCCTATGTCGCCGATTATCTCGACCGGCCCGACCGTTTCCGCTAAGGCGCAATCACCATGCCGACGCCCATTCTCGATTTCGATGCCCTCGCGCAAGCCATCTCCGGCCGCACGGTGCTCTGCATCGGCGACATCATGCTGGACGAGTTCGTCTATGGCGAGGTGTCGCGGATTTCGCCGGAAGCGCCGACCCCCGTCATCGTGGCCCAGCGCAGCGAGATCCATATCGGCGGTGCCGGCAACGTCGCGCGCAATATCGCTTCGCTCGGTGCGCGTTGCGTCTTCGTCGGCCTCGTCGGCGAGGACGATGCGGGGGCGCGGCTCAAGGCCGCGCTGGCGGACCATGCCGGCATCGAGAGCGCGCTGGTGTGCGATCCGTCGCGGCCGACCACGCGAAAAGTCCGCTTCGTCTCCGAGCATTTCTCCACGCATATGCTGCGCGCGGATTGGGAGCAGGCGGCGCCCGCCTCCGATGAAATCGAGACGAAGTTGATCGAGGCGATCCTGCCGCAGATCGCGCGCGCCGACATCGTGCTGCTGTCCGACTACGCCAAGGGCGTGCTGACCGCGCGCGTGATCCGCCACACCATCGATGCCGCGCGAAAACTCGGCAAGCCCGTGATCGTCGATCCCAAGAGCCTGAACTGGGCGATCTATCGCGGCGCCACGCTGCTCACGCCCAATCGCAAGGAATTTTCGGAAGCCACCCGCAGCCGCGCCGACACGCCGCAGAGCATCGTCGATGCCTCAGAGGACGTGATGCGGTTGGCCGATTGCGAGGCGCTCCTGGTCACCCAGGGCGAGCACGGCATGACGCTGGTGCCGCGCAAGGGTGAGGCCGTCCATGTTCCGGCTGTCCCGGTGAAGGTGCGCGACGTCTCCGGCGCCGGCGACACCGTGGCTGCCGCGCTCGCGGTCTCGATCGCGGCGGGCGCGGATTGGGAAACGGCGCTGCGCATGGCCAGTGCGGCCGCCGCCGTCGCCGTCGGCAAGCAGGGCACCGCCACCGTCAGCGCCGACGAGCTGCGGCGAAAGATCCTGCCGCATGCTTATCTCGCGGCCGAGGAGAAGGTCGTCAGCGCGCCTGGCGCGCTCGAGGCCCAGCTCGCTGAATGGAAGGGGCAGGGGCTGCGCGTCGGCTTCACCAATGGCTGCTTCGACATCCTGCATCCCGGTCACGTCAAGGTGCTGACCGCGGCGCGCTCCGCCTGCGACCGCTTGATCGTCGGGCTGAACAGCGACGCCTCGGTGCGGCGGCTGAAGGGCGCGGATCGCCCGGTCCAGGACGAGCGGGCGCGTGCCGAGGTGCTGGCCGCGCTCGAGGCCGTCGATCTCGTCGTCATCTTCGAGCAGGACACGCCGATCGACCTGATTACCCGCATCACGCCGAGCGTGCTGGTCAAGGGCGGCGATTACACCCGCGAGCAGGTGGTCGGCCATGAGGTCGTCGAGGCCGCCGGCGGAACGGTCGTGCTGATCGACATTCTCAAGGGTTTCAGCACGACCGCGCTGGTTCATCGCGCGCGCGGAGAGACGAAGTGACGGAGCTCGCGCGGGAGTCGATGTGGGGGACGACGCTCCGGCGCCTGCGCAGTCCGGCGGCATGGTCCGAGACGGTCGATCTGTTTGCCATCCTGACCGCGGCCTCGCTGCCGTGGTCGACGTCGCTGGCGGCGATCTTCAATGTCTTGATGCTCGTCTGCATGGTGCCGTTTCTCGACGTCAGGGACTTTCTGCAGTCGCTGAAGCGGCCGATCTGCGCACTGCCGATCGCGCTGTTCCTGCTCGCGCTCGTCGGCACGCTGTGGTCGGAGGCGTCCTGGGGCGCGCGGTTCTACGCCGTGAACCCGACGACGAAGCTGCTGGTGCTCCCGGTCCTGATCTATCACTTCGAACGCTCGTCGCGCGGCCACCTTGTGTTCATCGCGTTTCTGGTGTCCTGCGCGCTGCTGTCGGTGATGTCCTGGCTGGTGTTTCTCCATCCCGCGCTCTCGCTGAAGCCGCCTGAAGAAGCCAATTCGCGCGGCATCTTCGTGAAGAACTATATCGACCAGGGCCAGGAATTCACGCTGTGCGCGGTCGCGCTCGCGTTTCCGATCGTGAAGCTGCTGCAGCAGAAGAGGGTCTGGCTGGCCGCGCTGCTGGCGGCGATCGCGCTCAGCTTCTTCGTCAACATGGCCTTTGTGGTGATCTCGCGCACCGCACTCGTGACCATACCGATCATGCTGGCGGTGTTCGGGCTGCTGCATTTGAAATGGCGCAGCGTCCTCATCATCTTCGTGGCTCTCGCGGCGCTCGCCGCGCTGGCATGGCAGAGCTCGTCGAAGCTGCACACGACGATTGAGACATTCTCCGTGCAGTACGAGCTGTACAGGGACAAGGGCATCCCGACATCGATCGGACTTCGGCTCGAGTTCTGGCGCAAATCGCTGGGTTTCTTTGCCGAGGCGCCGCTCGTCGGCCATGGAACCGGCTCGACGCGCGGCTTGTTCGAGCAGGCTGCGACCGGCGGCCCCTACCAGGCCTCAAACGAGGTGATCGGCAATCCCCATAACCAAACGCTGAACGTGGCCGTGCAATGGGGCGTTGTCGGCATCATCATCCTGTATGCGATGTGGGCGGTGCATCTCCTCCTGTTCCGCGGCGACGATCTCGCCAACTGGATAGGGCTTTTGGTCGTTGTCCAAAACGTATTCACCTCGCTGTTCAATTCCCATCTTTTCGACTTCCATGAAGGGTGGATGTACGTCCTCGGTGTCGGTGTGGCCGGCGGGATGGTGCTCAATTCGGGCCGGAACAGCCGGAGCCCGGGAGAAGCTCGCAGCTGAGCTTCGGAGCGCTGGCAAGTCCCGGACAGATGGGTTATCAGCGCGATCAGGTTGTGTTGAAGAACTGGATATAGTCGGCCGGCAGATGACGCGTCTTTCGCATCTTACCTTGCGTAATTTCCTGATCGCGCTTCACGACGTGGTGGCGACGGCCGCGGCCCTGTTCGTTGCGTTCTATCTGCGCTTCGAGGGTGGCGCGGGTTTCACGGCCCGCTTGCCGCTGCTGCTGCAGATCCTGCCCTATTTCCTCGCTTTCAGCGTGGTCATCTTCTACGTCTTCAACCTGACGACAACGAAGTGGCGCTTCATCTCGCTGCCCGATGCGCTGAACATCATCCGCGTCGCCACGGTGCTCACCGTCGCGCTTCTCGCGCTCGACTACATCTTCGTCGCACCGAACGTGCACGGCACCTTCTTTCTCGGCAAGATCACCATCGTCCTCTACTGGTTCCTGGAAATCTCCGCGCTGAGCGTGTTGCGGCTGACCTATCGCTATTTCCGGTATACCCGGGTGATGCATCATGTCAGGACCGAAAATGCCGCGCCGACGCTCCTGATCGGGCGCACCGCCGATGCCGAGGTCGTGCTCCGCGGCATCGAGAGCGGTGCCATCAAGCATCTGCGGCCGGTCGGGGTGCTGTCGCCGTCCCGCTCCGATCTGGGCCAGCTCATCCGCAACGTGCCGGTCGTCGGCGCGATCGACGACATCGAGGAGGTCATCGCTAGCTTCGCCAAGCGCGACAAATCGATCGCCCGGGTGGTGATGACGCCGTCCGCCTTCGAACCGGAATCGCATCCCGAATCCGTGCTGATGCGGTCGCGGCGGCTTGGCCTGATCGTCAGCCGCCTGCCGTCGCTCGAGCGGGGGGATATGCCGCGGCTCACCTCGGTTGCCGTCGAGGACCTGCTGCTGCGGCCGAGCGAGACGATCGACTACGCGCGGCTGGAAGCCCTGATCAGGGACAAGAGCGTCATCGTCACCGGCGGTGGCGGCTCGATCGGCTCGGAGATCTGCGAGCGCGTGGTTGCGTTCGGCGCGGCGCGTCTCCTGATCGTCGAGAATTCGGAGCCGGCCCTTTATGCGGTCACCGAGACGCTCGCCGCGCAAGGTTCCGGCGCCGAGATCGAAGGCCGGATCGCCGACATCCGCGACCGCGAGCGCATCACGCGCCTGATGGCGGAGTTCAAGCCGGACATCGTGTTCCATGCCGCCGCGCTCAAGCACGTTCCGATCCTGGAGCGGGACTGGAGCGAGGGCGTCAAGACCAACATCTTCGGTTCGATCAACGTGGCCGATGCCGCGCTTGCGGCAGGCGCCGAGGCCATGGTGATGATCTCGACCGACAAGGCGATCGAGCCGGTCTCGATGCTTGGTCTCACCAAGCGTTTTGCGGAGATGTATTGCCAGGCGCTCGACCACGACCTCGTGGCGCAGGCCGGCGGCAGGAAGCCGGCGATGCGCTTCATCTCGGTCCGGTTCGGCAACGTGCTGGCGTCGAACGGGTCCGTCGTGCCGAAGTTCAAGGCGCAGATCGAGGCCGGCGGTCCGGTTACCGTGACGCATCCCGACATGGTCCGCTATTTCATGACCATCCGCGAAGCCTGCGATCTCGTCATCACCGCCGCGACCCACGCGCTCGGCGCCAGGCGTTTCGACGTTTCGGTCTACGTGCTGAACATGGGCCAGCCGGTGAAGATCGTCGATCTGGCGGAACGGATGATCCGGCTTTCCGGTTTGCAGCCCGGCCACGACATCGAGGTCGTGTTCAGCGGCATGAGGCCCGGCGAGCGGCTGAACGAAATTCTGTTCGCCTCCGAGGAGCCGACCGTCGATATTGGGGTCGCAGGCGTCATGGCGGCGAAGCCGAACGAGCCGCCGATGCAGACGCTGCGCAAATGGATCTCCGCGCTCGAACTCGCCATCGCGCATGACGATCGGGCCACCATCAGGACCATCCTGAAGGATGCCGTTCCGGAGTTCGGCGTCAACGCGAGCGCTGCATCCTGAGGGACGCCGGCGAGCGGAGTTGAAAGATCCGCCGGGCAAAGCGCAGGAAGAACGCGGCATCGACGACCGGCGCGTTCAGATGCTGCCGGCGCGACCGCAGGCACTCCAGATTGGCGCGCAAGGTCACGCGCCAGCCGCGGGTGCTGATGCCGCCCATCTGGAAATCGGCGATGACGCGCTGGAGGTAGGCGACCCTGTAGTCGTTCAGCGCCAGCGCACGCAGCATGTAATCGTAATCGGCGGTCGTGACGTAGCTGAGATCGTAGTCGCCAACCGTCTCGGCGACCTTCCGACGCATGTAGAAGGTCGGATGGGGCGGGACCCAGCCGAGCTGAAACGAGTAGCGACCGTAGTGTCCGCCACGCCAGGCACGCACGAGGGCCTTGGATTGGTGATCGGTGACCATGTCGAGGTCGCCATAGACGACATCGGCCTGTTCCAACGCCGCCGCGATCGCCGCCAGCGCGCTGTCGTTGTGGAACGTGTCGTCCGAATTGAGGAATCCGATCGCGTCGCCCTTGAACAGATGCAGCCCCTTGTTCATGGCGTCGTAGACACCCTTGTCGGGCTCGGAGATCACGCGGATCTCGCTGGAGCCGAACGACTCCACGATCTTCAGCGTCGCATCCTTTGAGGCACCGTCGACCACCAGCATCTCCTTGTCGGGATGTGTCTGGGCGAGGAAGGATTCGATGGTGGCGCCGATCGTCGCCTGGGAGTTGTAGCTGGCAGTGATGACGCTGATCTTCATTCCGGGTCCGTGATGCTACGCGCCGGAGATTATAGGAAACAACCCCGAGGGTTGATAGGTACTGCAGCGGTCGCGGTGCTTCTGTGCCGATCTTGTGAACGCTTATTCACCCGCCCCGAGCGGCGCCGACCCTTTTGCGGCCTTCTCCGCGCTGAGGATCCAGACCAGGCCGCCGATCGCGCCGACGATGAAGAGCACGGCGCCGAACAGCAGCGAGACGTTGACGCCTTCGTTGGCGGAAAGGCCGGCGAAACCGAAGGCCAGGCCCATCGTCGCCTCGCGCACGCCCCAGCCGGCAATCGAGATCGGCATCAGGGTGATCAGCATGATCGGCGGAATGAGGAGGAATGTCTGGCCGAAGCTGACGGGTGCGGCGATCGACTGCACCACGCACCACGCAATGACGACGGCGAGCACGTGAACGAGAAGCGACAGAATTGCGACGATCGGTCCGCGCTTGGCGTTGAAGATCACGCGGTTGGCAATCACGGCGCAGGCGTGGATGTGATGGGTGGCCCACCAGGTCTTCAGCCACGACCATTTCAGCGCGCCGAAGATCAGGAAACCGACGCCGCCCGCGAGCGCGGCGAAATCGACGAGCAGCAGCGCCGAGCGTCCGTGCGGATCGGTGATGAGCTCGTAGCTCCAGGGCAGGCTCGCGACGACGACGATCGCCAGCGCGACAAGGCCGATCGCGCGGTCGACGAAGATCGAGTAGGTGGCCGCACGCCATCCGGCGCCGGCGCGCGCAACCAACCACAGCCGGACCGCATCGCCACCGATCGCGGAGGGCAGCGTCTGGTTGAAGAACGCACCGATCACGTTGTAGCGCATCGCGCGGCCGAGCTCGAGCGGCGCGCCGCATTCGGCGCTGACCTCGCGCCAGCGGACCACGCCGACGAAGATTTGCAGGAACGTGACCGCGATCGCCATGGCGATCCAGAGCAGGCTGGTCGCGGTCAGGCGTGAAAACAGTTCGGACAGATCGACCTTGCGCAGCGCCAGGTAGAGCAGCGCTCCGGAAATCAGGATTTTGGCCGTCGACAGCAGGATCCGGCGCATCTCGCCCGCTTGATCAGGGTTTGAGAAGATTTGAGGCAACCCGACGCGAGGCGTCGAATTCGGCCGCTTTGGTATGGTTTTGGCGCCGATCTTGCAATAGCGCTTATCAAGTGCGGTGATGAACAGCGGCGAGGCTATTGCGACGGCCTCGATACCGCGGCTAAAGAGGCGCCGCAGGGCCGGCTTCGGGATCGCGTGGCAACAGATCGCTTGGGAACAGGATGACGGATCAGGCGATTTTGGTCACGGGAGCCGCCGGGTTCATCGGCTTTCACGTCGCCCGGCAGCTTCTGGCCGAGGGCCGGCCCGTGGTCGGGCTCGACAATCTCAACAGCTATTACGATCCGGCGCTGAAACAGGCGCGCCTGGCGCTGCTTCGGAACGATTCCCGCTTCGCCTTCGTCGAGGCCGATCTTGCCGACCGCGAGACCATCGCGGCGCTGTTTGCGCGACATCGATTTGACAAAGTCGTGCATCTCGCGGCGCAGGCGGGCGTGCGCTACTCGATCCACCATCCGCACACTTACGCCGATTCCAACCTCCAGGGCTTTCTCAACGTGCTGGAGGGCTGCCGCAACAACTCTTGTCGTCATCTCGTCTACGCCTCGTCATCCTCCGTTTATGGCGCCAACACTAAACTGCCATTTGCCGTGCAGGACCGGACCGACCATCCCGTGAGCTTCTATGCCGCGACCAAGAAGGCGAACGAATTGATGGCGCAGTCCTACAGCCATCTCTACCGGCTGCCGGTCACGGGCCTGCGCTTCTTCACCATCTACGGCCCGTGGGGCCGGCCCGATATGGCCCTGTTTCTGTTCGTGAACGCCATCATGGCGGAGCGTCCGATCCGGCTCTTTAACCATGGCAAAATGCGTCGCGACTTCACCTATATTGACGACGTCACCCGTGTAGTATCCAAGCTCATCGATCGGGTGCCCGCGGATGACCCGGCTGCCGCAAATGCGCCGTCTAAGGTCTACAATGTCGGCAACCACCATCCGGAAGAGCTGATGCATGTCGTCGGGCTTCTGGAGCAGGAGCTGGGTCGGACGGCAATCAAAGAATTGCTGCCGATGCAGCCGGGAGACGTCTTGGAAACGTTCGCGGATGTCGAGGATCTGACGCGCGACACCGGCTTTGCACCGTCAACGCCGATCGCGCTTGGGGTCCGTAATTTTGTCACCTGGTATCGGGACTACTTCAAGGTTTGAAATGACGATGGACAAACGCATTATCCCCCTGATCATGTGCGGCGGTGCCGGCACGCGGCTGTGGCCGGCTTCGCGCGAGGTGCGCCCAAAACAGTTCCTGCCGCTGTTCGGCACGCGTTCGACCTTCCAGGACACGCTGTTGCGCGTGTCGGATGCCTCGCTGTTCGATCGTCCGATCGTCATCACCAACGCGTCCTATCGCTTCATGGTGCTGGAGCAGCTCGCCGAGATCGGCATCGAGGCCGACGTGATCCTCGAGCCGATGCGGCGCGATTCCGGCCCTGCGATCGCCGCGGGCGCGGTGTTCGCGCAGAACCGCTCCAGTGACGCGATCGTGCTCGCGCTCGCCGCCGACCACGTGGTGCAGGACAATGCGGCCTTCGTCGCGGCGTGCCGTGAAGGCCTCACCGCCGCGAGCGCCGGGCGCATCGTCACCTTCGGCGTCAAGCCGGAGCGGCCGGCGACCGAGTACGGCTATATCAGCCCGGGCGAGGTGATCTCCGGCGAGGTGCACGCCGTCGCGCGCTTCGTCGAAAAGCCTGATGCCGTGAAGGCTGCCGACTATGTCAGTTCGGGCTATCTCTGGAACAGCGGCAACTTCATGTTCCCGGCCACTGTCCTGCTCGACGAGTATCGCAGGGTCGACGCGGCGAGCGTCGAGGCGGTGTCCAATGCAGTGAGCAATGCCGGCCGCGATCTCGGCTTCGTGACGCTGGAGCCCGAGGCGTTCGGCGCGGCGAAGGCGATCTCGATCGACTATGCGGTGATGGAGAAGACCTCGCGCGCAGCAGTCGTGCCGGTGTCCTGCGGCTGGTCCGACGTCGGCTCCTGGCACGCGGTGTGGGAGTTGTCGGAGAAGGACGCGCAAGGCAATGCTTCGCACGGCAGCGCGGTGTTCGAAGACTCGCGCAACTGCAACGTCACCACAGATGCAGCGCTGGTCGCGCTCGAAGGCGTCGACGATCTCGTCGTGGTCGCCACCGCGGATGCGGTGCTGGTCTCGCGCCAGAAGGATGCCAACGGCCTGAAGCGCCTCGTGACCAAGCTGAAGACGGTCGCACCGAAGGTCACCGAGGAGCATCTCAAGGTGCACCGGCCCTGGGGCAGCTACCAGTCCGTCGACAATGGCGAGCGTCATCAGGTCAAGCGCATCGTGGTGAAGCCGGGCGGGCGGCTGTCGCTGCAGAAGCACCATCATCGTGCCGAGCACTGGATCGTCGTTCGCGGCGCGGCCAGGGTGACCGTCAACGAGACCGTCAAGACGGTGCACGAGAACGAGTCCATCTACATCCCGATGGGCGCGGTGCACCGGATGGAGAATCCCGGCAAGATCATGCTGGAACTCATCGAGGTCCAGACCGGAAGCTATCTCGGGGAAGACGACATCATCCGGATTGAAGACGACTATCAAAGGTCGTAACCAGCAAGCTCCGAATCACGCGACCCGGGCCAGAGGGCGCAAGCTTTTGGTGCTAAGGCCCGGGGAACGTGTAACTTTTTGAATCAAATCGTGTCCGGTCAATGCGGCTGACATTCGCCACAAATGTGGCGCCCGTGCTAGAAGCGGCCCGGGGATTTGCGTTGAATCGGGGTTTGCTCAGATGAGTTCCAAAGGGTTTGCACCGGCAAAGGCCGGCTTGCGCGTTGGCGTCGTTGGCGCGGGCGTGATGGGCAGCAACCATGCGCGCGTGCTCGCGGGTCTTCCAGGCGTCAGCCTCGTCGGTGTGGTCGATCCGTCGCCAGCGCATCTGACCCGCACCACCGAGCTTGCCAGCTGCCAGGGTTTCGAGACGCTCGACCAGCTCCTCGCCGAAGGCGTCGACGCCGTCACCATCGCCGCGCCGACCCATCTGCATCACGAGGTCGCGCTCGCCTGCATCGCCAGGAACGTTCATGTGCTGGTGGAGAAGCCGATCGCCTCCACGGTCGCGGAAGGTCGCGAGATCGTCGCCGCCGCGCAAAAAGCCGGCGTCACGCTGATGATCGGCCATGTCGAGCGCTTCAATCCGGCGGTCGCCGCCGTCAAGCAGGCGATCGCGGGCGAGGATATTCTCTCCATCGCGATCACCCGTGTCGGTCCGTTCCCGCCGCGCATGTCCAATGTCGGCGTCGTCATCGATCTCGCCGTGCACGACATCGATCTGATCCGCTGGTTCACCGAATCCGACATCGTCGAGGTGCAGCCGCAATTGTCGAGCGCGGTCGCCGAGCGCGAGGACATCGCGCTCCTGCAGTTCCGCACCGCCAATGGCGTGCTCGCGCACATCAACACCAACTGGCTGACGCCGTTCAAGGCGCGCAGCGTCACGGTCGCGACCCGCGGCAAATACGTGATGGGCGATCTGTTGACGCGCCAGGTCACCGAGTGCTTCGGCTTCAAGCCGGACGGCAGCTATTCGATGCGGCATCTGCCGGTCGGCCACGACGAGCCGCTCCGCGCCGAGCTGATCGCGTTCCTGAAGGCCGTCCGCAACGGCGAGACGCCGGCGGTCACCGGCGACGAGGGCGTCGCCAGCCTCGAGATCGCCACGCAGTGCCTGGAAACACCGTCGCGGCCCGCAGCCACGTCGTCCGCCCGCAAGGGTCCGCGCCGCGTCGCGGGCTGATCTCTTCTCCATGTCGACCGCTCAAAACCCGCAAGGCGCCATGAACCAGCATCTGCGTTCCGAACCCATTCCCTTCGTCGACGTCGCCTCGCAGCGCCGCCGGCTCGGCGCCTCGCTCGATGCCGCCGTCAAGCGCGTCCTCGACCATTGCCAGTTCGTCAATGGTCCTGAAGTCGCCGAGCTCGAGAAGCAGCTTGCGGCCTATAGCGGCGCCAAGCACGTGATCGGCTGCGCCAGCGGCACCGATGCGATCCTGATGGTCATGATGGCGAAGAATGTCGGCCCCGGCGATGCCGTGCTGTGCCCGTCCTTCACCTTCATCGCAACCGCGTCGCCGGTGGCGCGGACCGGCGCGACGCCGGTTTACGTCGATGTCGATGAAGCCACCTTCAACATGAGCCCGGAGTCGCTGAAGCGCGGCATCGCGACCGCGCGCAAGGCCGGCCTGAAGCCGGTCGCGGTGATTCCGGTCGATTTGTTCGGCCAGCCCGCCGATCACGATGCCATCGCCGAGATCGCCAGGGCCGAAGGCCTGTTCGTGCTCGACGACGCCGCCCAAGGGTTTGGTGCGAGCTACAAGGGCCGCAAGCTCGGCACCTTCGGGCTCGCCACCGCGACCAGTTTCTTCCCGGCCAAACCGCTGGGCTGCTTCGGCGACGGCGGCGCGATCTTCACCGATGACGACGAGCTCGCCGCGACGCTGCGCAGCATCCGCGTGCACGGGCAGGGCGTGGACAAATACGACAACGTCCGCCTCGGCCTGACCGGCCGGCTCGACACCATGCAGGCCGCGATCCTGATCGAGAAGCTGAAGATTTTTGACGACGAGATCGCCGCCCGCAACAAGGTTGCGGAGCGTTACGCGCGTGGCCTGTCCAATGTTGTCACTGTGCCGCGGCTTGCGCCGGGCAATACCTCGGTCTGGGCGCAGTACACCATCCGTCTTCCTGAGGGCACCGACCGCGACGGCTTTGCTGCCGCGCTGAAGGCCCAGGGCGTGTCGACCGCGATCTATTACGGCAAGTCGATGCACCAGCAGACCGCCTACAAGCAGTATCCGGTCGCGGACGGCGGCCTGCCGGGCTGCGAGAGCCTGTCGCAGGACGTCATCAGCCTGCCGATGCACGCCTACCTGACGGAAGCCGACCAGGAGCGAATCATCGCCGCCGTGCGCGGCGCGATCGCGGGCTGATTTCGCTGTTTTGCCCTTCTTTCCCTCTCCCCCTGTGGGAGAGGGTGGCTCGCCGCGATAGCGGCGAGACGGGTGAGGGGTCTCTCTCCGCACGGAAAGCTGGGAGAGAGACCCCTCACCCGATTGAGTTTGTATCTACCTGCGGCGCTGCCCTCTCCCACAAGGGGAGAGGGCACAGCAATGCACATCGCAAGCCGAGCGCCCGTCTTTTTTGATCACGTCAAACTTCAAAGCCTTATCGTTGGGCTGATAAGTCTCTAAAACAGACGCATGCTCGGACGCATCTTCACGGTTGGTGGTTACACGCTGCTCTCGCGGCTGACGGGATTTGCCCGCGACATCATGCTCGCGGCGATCCTGGGCGCCGGCCCCGTGGCCGACGCCTTTTTCGTGGCGCTGCGGCTGCCCAATCATTTCCGCGCGATCTTCGCCGAGGGCGCCTTCAACGCCGTCTGGGTGCCCGCCTATGCGCATGTCCATGGCGAGCGCGGGGAGGGGGCGGCAAAACTGTTCGCCGACCGCATCTTCACGCTGCTGCTGGCCTCGCAGGTGGTGCTGCTGATCGTCGCCTGGCTGTTCATGCCGCAGGCCATGAGCATTCTGGCGCCGGGCTTTTCCGAGGACGCCGAGCAGCGCAAGCTCGCGATCGAGCTGACCCGGATCACCTTTCCCTATCTGCTGCTGATCACGCTTGTGACGCTCTACGGCGGCATGCTCAACGTGATGCAGCGCTTTGCCAGTGCCGCGGCGGCATCGATCTTCCTCAACATCTCCATGATGATGACGCTGGCGCTCGCCGCATGGTTTCCCAGTGCGGGCCACGCTGCCGCCTGGGGCGTCCTGATCTCGGGCTTCCTGCAATATTTCCTGCTCGCGGGCGATCTCGCGCGCCATGGCGGCCTGCCGCGCTTTGCGCCGCTCAAGCTCGACGAAGACGTCCGCGGCTTCTTCAAGGCACTGGGACCTGCGACGCTGGGCTCGATGGGCACACAGGTCGCGCTGTTCGCCGACACCATCATCGCGACCTTCCTGCCCGCAGGCGCGCTGTCGGCGCTCTATTATGCCGACCGCCTCAACCAGCTACCGATCGGCGTGATCGGCATCGCGATCGGCACGGTTCTGCTGCCGGAGATGTCGCGGCGGATCACCGCCAACGATCATGACGGTGCGATGAAGGCGCAGCGCCGCGCCTTCGATTTCACGCTGCTTTTCTCGGTGCCGTTCGTGGCGGCCTTCATCACCGTGCCCGACGCGATCATGCGTGCGCTGTTCGCCCGTGGCGCGTTCTCGAAGGCCGATGCCGCCGCCGCCGGCGCCACGCTCGCGGCCTATGCCATCGGCCTGATCCCCTTCGTGCTGATCCGCAGCGCAGTCGCGACCTTCTATGCCCGCAAGGACACCGCCACGCCAGTGCGCGCCTCGCTGACCGGAATCGCGGTCAACGTCGCCCTGAAGGTGGCCTTGATGGGATCGCTCGCCCAGATCGGCCTGGCGCTCGCAACCGCCGTCGGTGTCTGGACCAATCTGCTGCTGGTGCTGTTCTTCGCCGTGCGGCGCGGCTTTCTCGTGCTGGACCGCGCCTGGCTGTTGTCGCTCGCCAAATTCCTGCTGACCGGACTGATCCTCGCCGCCACGTTCTGGCTGATCGCGCGCTTCAGCGGTTCTATGCTGGGCTCGATGCACTTCCGCGATGAGCTGATGCTGGTGCTGCTGGCCGTCGGAGGCACCATCGTCTACGCGCTCGCGATCCTCGTCCTGTTCGGCCGCAGCTGGCTGGTCTCGCTGGTGCGTGGCTAGGCCTGTATCAATCCGACGGGCCAAAGCCTGCTGCAGCAGGCGAGACACGCCGGAAGCAGCCATCACGTATATGGCTCTCCTCTGGTTCCCGGTACATGGTAACGTTTAACCTCGGTCCAGTTCGAAAGGGTGCGGTCTCACCAACGGCGGTTATGCGATGACCAGACGGGCGAAAAAGGCGACCTCGCCGCGGAAAGGGCGGGTTGGTGCTACCCTTGCGTCCCCCAGTTTGCAGGGTCGCGCGCAGGACATTGCGCTGATCGATCACCTGATCGAACGGATCGACCAAGGTGGATCCACGCTTGTTATCAGCGGTGAGCCCGGCATCGGAAAATCTGCGCTCCTCGATGTTGCCAGGCACAGGGCCGGTGAACGCGGCTTCTCCGTCTTGAGCATGACCGGCGTCCTCGCCGAAGTCCATTTGCCGTTTGCAGCACTTGAACAGGCCTTGCGTCCGCTGAAGAAAGGGGCCGAGGGCCTTGTCCCTCGCCAGCGATCGGCCTTGCTGGCCGCTTTTGGCATGCATGACGACGCGGGGCCGCCCGATATCTTCCTGGTTGCGCTCGCGACGCTGTCTCTTCTGAGCGAAAGGGCGACGCGCGAGCCTCTGCTGCTTGTTGCCGACGATGCCCAATGGCTGGATCAGGCGACCTTTGAGGTGCTGGCCTTCGTCTCGCGCAGACTGAGCTCGGACCCGATCGTTCTCGTGGTCGCCATGCGCGACGACTTCAAGAGTTCGCTTGGCGACGCCTCCACCCTGAGGCTGCGCCTTTCAGGGCTCGATCAAGCCGACGCCGAGCATTTGCTGGACGCCAACGCGCCGGGCCTTCCGGCGGAGCTGCGCAGCCGCTTCCTTCGGGAGGCCTCGGGCAATCCGCTGGCCCTTGTGGAGCTACCCCGCGGAGAACGAGCCGCTGGAGATGCGCCGTGGCTTCCGCTGACCGACCGGCTCGAGCGCGCCTTCTCCAGTCGCTTGTCCGACCTCCCGCACATCGCGCAATTGCTGTTGTTCGTGACGGCGGAGAACGACGGGACATCGCTCCACGAAATCCTTTCCGCCGCCGAAGCCGTGTTGGGCGAGCGCGTGGGTATCGATGCCATGGCGCCCGCGGTCGCCGCGAAGCTCATCGAGATCAACGGGACGGAGGTGAGGTTTCGGCATCCGCTCGTTCGCTCCGCCATGCACCAGACCGCCGACCCGGCGACCCGCCAAAGGATCCACGCCGCGCTTGCTGCCGCGATTCACGATCAGCTCGACCGCCAATTGTGGCATCGTGCCGCAGCAACGATCGGACCTGACGACGAGCTCGCCAGCGAATACGACCTGATGGCGGCGCGCGCGTTGCGGCGCGGCGCCGTGGCGATGGCGATCGAGGTTCTGGAAAGCGCGGCACGGCTGAGCAGCACGGCGAAGGCGAGAGGCGACCGGCTGTTGCGAGCAGCCGAACTCGCCGCCGATCTGGGGCAGCCGGAGCTCATGGAGCGCCTGCTGCGGCAGGCCGACATCGACGAGACGAACCAGTTGGCGCTGGTCCGGATCGCCTGGTGCCGTGAGATCAGCCAGTCCCCGGCGGTCAACGATCCCGCGAAGATTCTCGCATTGATCGGGTTCGCCGCGAAAGCCCACGCCGCCGGCGCGATCGATCTGGCCGCCAATCTTCTTTGGCGAGCCGCGCAACGCTGCTGGTGGAGCAGCGCAAGCGATGAACTCTGCGCAAGGGTTCACGATGCGGCTGCGCGGCTGGAATTGCCTGACGGGGACCCCCGCCTGATCGCGATATCCGCTTACGTCGAGCCGCTGCGGCGGGGGGCGGACTTGTACCTCAAGCTTCAGGGGCTTGCGGGAACGGCGCACAGCGACCCCACCGTTGCGAGCATCCTCGGCAGCACCGCCAATGTCATCGGGACCTTCGACATCGGCGTGAACTTTCTCGCCGAGTCCAGTGCCGTGCTGCGCATGCAGGGACGGCTCAGCGATCTCGCCCGGGTGCTTTTCGCCCAAGGGTGGGCGGAAATGGAAGTCGGTGACTGGCGGGGCGCCATGAGGGAGGCCGAGGAATCCGCCCGGCTCGCCGAAGAGACCGGCGGGCTTCCGTGGATTGCCGCAGCCACGATCCTGAAAGCCAGGCTCGCAGGAATGCAAGGCAATCTGGAGCAATCCGAAGCGTATGCGGCGCAGGCGGAAGCCCTGGCCCTGTCCATCGGCGCGAGTTTCCTGCTGGCCATGTTGCAGATCGCACGAGGCGTATCCGCAATCGGCGCGGGCCGTCATTGGGAGGCCTTTGAGCATCTGCGACGCCTGTTCACGCCGGCCGATCCCGCTTTCAATTTCGGCCTTCAGTTCTTTGGCCTCGCGGATTTCGTGGAGGCCGCCGTGTCGTCCGGCAATGCGGACGAGGCGAGCCGCGTGCTCGATGAGATCGAGCGCGCCTCGGCTCCGACGCCGGTGCCGTGGGTCGGGACGATGCTGCAATATGGCAAGGCGTTCCTCGCTGCGCCGGAAGACGCCGAGCCGTTCTTCCTGCAAGGTCTTGGACTGCAAGGTCCTGGGCCGGTCGCGAAGAAATGGCCGTTCCTGCGAGCCCGTTTTCTCCTGGCCTATGGCGGATGGCTGCGCCGCCAGCGCAGATCCGCCAATGCGAGGGCTCCGTTGCGCGAGGCACGCGACATGTTCGATGCGCTCGGCGCTTCGCCCTGGAGCGATCGGGCCCGCGAGGAACTGCGAGCGTCGGGCGAAACCAGCCGCCGGCGAACCGAACAGGTGTGGGACACGCTGACCCCGCAGGAGCTTCACATCGCGCAACTCGCCGCCGAAGGTCTCTCGAACAAGGAGATCGGCGCCAGACTGTATCTGTCCCACAGAACCGTCGGGTACCACCTGCACCGGATCTTTTCGAAGGCCGGAATCACCTCGCGGTCCGGGCTACGCCCAGTTCTCGCAAGCATCAGCCGCCCCGCGGACTGATCGCCGTCCCGTCATCGGACTGGTCATTTGACAGAAGCGGCAGCCCATCCGCGCGGGCTAGCTGTGCGAGTGCGTCTACCCCCAAGCAAAAGTTGACCATGAAACTGTTCTCTTCACTCGCAATCCTCAGCCTCGGAGCAATCCTCATGACCCAAGCCGCCGATGCGGCCCCAGACGCCGGGACCGACCCCCGGATCGATCCCCAGGTTCGCGCCTTCCTGCGCGAGATCAACAAGGATCCGAGCCCGTTCTGGGAGCTGCCCCAGCCCAAGCCGCAGGACATCCTGACGGAGCTTCAGAACAAGACGCCAGTCGACATGTCGGCGGTGAACACGACTGAGCAGACCATCACCCAGGACGGTCAGTCCGTGAAAATCTACATCATGAAGCCCGAGCACGTGACCGGAAAGCCCGGCGTGCTGCTGTTCATTCACGGCGGTGTCTGGATCGTCGGGAATTTCCAGAACCATCAGCGTCTGTTGCGCGACCTGGTGGTCGGCTCCGGCCAGATCGGTGTTTTCGTTGAGTACACGTCCCTGCCGAAGGCGCGCTTCCCCACGCAGCTCGATCAGTCCTATGCCGTGCTGAAGTGGGTAGCGAGCCACGCCGAAGAGTTCGGCGCGGACGGTAGCCGGATCGCGGTGGCCGGCAATTCGGTTGGCGGCAACATGACCGCGGCGTTGTCGCTGATGGCCAAAGACCGCAGCGGTCCCAAGATCAGCTATCAGGTCATGATGATCCCGGCGACCGACGCCAGCGTCGACACCGCATCCTACCACGAATATGGCACGGGACGATTTCTCGGCCGTGCCTTCATGAAATACGGCTGGGATCTGTACGCGCCGGACGCAGCGACGCGCAACAACCCCTACGTCTCGCCGCTGCGCGCCAGCCTGCGGCAATTGAAGGGGCTTCCCCCGGCTCTTGTCATCACCGCAGAGAACGATCCGCTGCGCGACGAAGGCGAGGCTTACGCGCGCAAGCTCAAGGAGGCCGGAGTGTCCGTGATCGCGACCCGCTACAACGGGATGATCCACGACTTCGTCCTGCTGAACGGCATCCAGAGCGACCCCGAGCCCAAGGCCGCGATTCGACAGATGTCGGCTGAGATCAAGGCACATCTCGCGCCTTGATCCAGCCTTGGAAGAGCAGGCGGCGACACCGTCGCCGCTTGCTACGTTTTGATTGATCCCGAACTTATGATTGCGACGTTCTCGCGCAATGCCCCGCTGACTGAATAAGTCCAGTCGGTTGGTGTCTGCAGCAACTTGCCAAGCCCAGTTTTGCGATTCTCGTCGGCTCACAGTCTCAAGGCCGACATCACGGCATCGGTTGGTACAGCCAGAATCGTCAATCTTGGTACTTTTTTATAGCCAGGCGCAACGCATCTACTCGCTACGACCGTGGATCGGAGCGAGCCCGATCCATCGGGCTTGGCGGGAGTTCCGATCGGTGCAGACAACTCAATCGCCGACACGGAGACAGGAGTTCCACACTGCCTGGCATTTTGTGGAAAGCCGGCGCGTGCGCGCTCCCTCACATTTCCACCGAAGAGACAAATGACCAAGGAGAAAATCTCATGAAGGCGATCGTTGTAACGGAGCAAGCCGCAGGAACGGCCGGTATGAAGCTGGTGCACCGGCCCGAGCCGCAGGCAGCGATAAACGATGTCGTCGTCCAGGTTCATGCGTCGAGATTTATCCCGACTGAGCTTGCGTGGCCCTCGAGCTGGGCCGATCGCCTTGATCGCAACCGAACGCCATCGATCCCTGGGCACGAGCTGGCCGGAGTGGTCTCTGCCCTTGGATATGGAACGACGGGGCTGTCGGTGGGACAACGGGTGTTCGGCCTCGCGGACTGGTATCGCGACGGCACGCTGGCCGAGTACGTGGCAATCGAGGCGCGCAACCTTGCGCCGCTGCCGGGCGACGTCGACTTTACCGTGGGCGCGAGCCTGCCGATCTCGGGCCTCACCGCGTGGCAAGGCTGTTCCAGCACGGTCGCCTACAGGCGGGGCAGAGCGTGCTGGCACACGGGGCTGCAGGCGCAGTCGGGTCTATGGTGACGCAACTCGCACGAGCGGCCGGAGCTTACGTCATCGGCTCCGGACGTGCCGCCGATCGTCAGACAGTGCTCGACCTCGGCGCGAAGGAGTTCGTCGACCTCGACAACGACGCACTGGAGGACATCGGCGAAGTCGATCTGGTGTTCGATGTCATCGGTGGTGACATCCAGAAGCGATCGACAGGACTCATTCGAGCCGGGGGAACACTGGTGTCCATCGTCGGGCCGGCGGAGGCGCAGCCTTCCAACGGGCTGGCGATCGACTTCGTCGTCGAGGCTGATCGTGCCCAACTGAGTGAGATCGTCCAGCGGGTGCGGGACGGACGACTGCGGACCAACATCGGCAACGTCTCGACCCTCGACGATGCTGTCGCCGCCTTAAATTCGACCGAGCGACGTAAGGGAAATACGATTATCCGCGTTCGTCCCTGAGCGACGCACGTCCGTCGATGCGCGCAGCCGGCCGGCTTGTTCAGGTCGGCCGGCTGTTGAGAATGTCCCAGCGGGTCAATGGCCGCGCTCTCAGAGCGGTCGCAAACGTCCGCTTTGGAATGCCCCTCGCGTAGGGGACATGAACCGTCGCGTCGAATGAGCGAATTCGTCGGAGCGAGGGCCTCGCCTCCAAGGTGCAACCGACCTCCGCACATCCCTTGATTTTGCACGATTGCCGTGGTATTGGCGCCGCATGATCAAATCGTCGCGCCACTTCAACCGCAACCACATGACCCGCTTCGGCTGGGCCGTGGAAGGAGTCGCGCGCTAGGAATTCGACGACGACATCTTTTCCACCAGGCCCCGCCGGCATCGGACGGGGCCTTTTGTTTGGCCACGCTCCCTGCCGGCACAACAGCAGGAGCATCCGATGCCACCCCAACAGACGAACAGCGCATCCGAGATTGAGCGCGATGCCGCGAGGCTTCGCCTCGACCTCTCCATCGTCTTGAGACTGATCAAGCGATACTGGCTTGCGTTTCAGGAGCGGCGGCCGCGCCCGCAGGTCGCATTGCAGGACCTGAGTGACAGGGAGCTGATGGATATCGGCTTGACGCGTGCCGAGATCGACTACATCACGCCTGAACGCGCTATCGATAGGCTGAGAGATCGCGCCACGGATCTATGGAGGCGGGGCGTGATATAGGTGATCAACCGTCGGAAGCGGAGATACGCTTTGCGAACAAGCGGCAGTCAGCACGACTACTTCTTAGGAGTGCACCGCGGGACGAGTTCGGCAACTATCGTGCCATCAACCGGACCGTTCCTCACAGGGAAATGACCGGGCTGCGGCGTTTTCGTCGCATCCCGCTCTGACAGGCGAGGCGCCGGGCGAGTCTTCGCGGACGATGCCCGCCTAAAGCCGTTTGCCTTGCCACTTTTTCCACGGCAATATGCCCGCAAAACAACCATGAGGACGGGATAAGAAAATGGCGGCTCCCATCAAGTTCGGCGTTGGCCAAAGCGTGCTGCGCAAGGAGGATGACGCGCTCATCCGCGGCAAGGGGCGCTATACCGACGATTATGCGCCGCAGGCCGCGCTTCGCTGCCTGATGCTGCGCTCGCCGCACGCGCATGCCAAATACACCATCGATGCGAGCCGGGCCCGCACGCTGCCGGGCGTTGCCCTGATCCTGACCGCCGATGATGTGAAGGATCTCGGCAATCTGCCCTGCCTGTTCAATCTCGAGACCGATCCGTTCACCGGCCCGCCTTACCCGATCCTCGCCAAGGATGAGGTGCGCCATGTCGGCGATTCCATCGCCTTCGTGGTCGCCGAGACCGTCGACCAGGCCCGCGACGCGATCGAGGCGATCGAGGTCAAATGGAGCCCGCTGCCGGCCGTGACCGGCGTCGTCAACGCGGTCAAGAAGGGCGCGCCGCAGGTCTGGCCGGACAAGGCCGGCAACGTGCTGTTCGACGTCTCGATCGGCGACAAGGCTGCGACCGAGGCTGCCTTTGCCAAAGCGCATGCGGTGGCCGAGATCTCCATCGTCAATCCGCGCGTGGTCGCGAGCTTCATGGAGGCGCGCGCGGCGGTTTGCGAATACGACGCCAAGCGCGATCATCTGACGCTGACCGTCGGCAGCCAGGGCAGCCATCGCCTGCGCGACATCCTCTGCCAGAACGTGCTCAATATCCCGACCGAGAAGATGCGGGTGATCTGCCCCGACGTCGGCGGTGGGTTCGGCACGAAGCTGTTTCCGTACCGCGAATACGCCTTGATGGCGGTCGCCGCGCGGCAGCTCAAGAAAGCAGTGAAATGGGCGGCCGACCGCACCGAGCACTTCATGGGCGACGCGCAGGGCCGCGACAATGTCACCACCGCCAAGATGGCGCTGGCCGAGGACGGCAAATTCCTCGCGATGGATTGCGACTTGATGGGCGACATGGGCGCGTATCTGTCGACCTTCGGCCCCTACATTCCGCATGGCGGCGCCGGCATGCTGCCGGGCCTCTATGACATCCAGGCCTTCCACTGCCGGGTGCGCACCATCTTCACCAACAGCGTGCCGGTCGATGCCTATCGCGGCGCGGGCCGCCCCGAGGCCGCTTACGTCATCGAACGCCTCGTGGACGCCTGTGCGCGAAAACTCGACATGACGCCGGACGCCATCCGCCGCAAGAATTTCATTCCGCCGAAGGCGCTGCCCTACAAGACGGCCACGGGCAAGGTCTATGACTCCGGCGACTTCGCCGCGCATCTGAAGCGCGCGATGGAGATCGGCGAGTGGAAGGAGTTTCCCAAGCGCGCCAAGGCGGCCAAGAAGAATGGTCTGATCCGCGGCATTGGCCTTGCGAGCTATGTCGAGATCTGCGGCGTGATGGGCGAGGAGACCGCCAATGTGCGGCTCGATCCCAACGGCGACGTCACCGTCCTGATCGGCACACAGTCGAGCGGGCAGGGCCACCAGACGGCTTATGCGCAGATCGTCGCCGAGCAGTTCGGCCTGCCGCCGGAGCGCGTGCACGTGCGCCAGGGCGACACCGACGAGATCGCCACGGGGCTCGGCACCGGTGGCTCGGCCTCGATCCCGTCAGGCGGCGTCAGCGTCGAGCGCGCCACGCGCGAGCTCGGGCAAAAGCTGAAGGAGATCGCGGCGCAGGCGCTGGAAGCCAGTGCCGGCGACCTCGAGCTCTCCGAAGGCGTCGTGCGGATCGCCGGCACCGACCGTTCGATGTCGTTCGCCGATCTCGCCAAGCGCGGGAGCGCCGATCCATCGAAGCTTAACGGCAGCGCGACCTTTGCCAGCGCCGACGGCACCTATCCGAACGGCACGCATCTGGCGGAAGTCGAGATCGATCCGGCCACCGGCATCATCAAGATCGTCAACTACGTGATCGTCGACGACTTCGGCAAGACGCTCAATCCGCTGCTTTTGGCGGGCCAGGTGCATGGCGGCGCCATGCAGGGCATCGGCCAGGCGCTGATGGAGCAGGTGGTCTACGGCGCCACTGACGGACAACTGATCACCGCGACCTTCATGGACTACGCGCTGCCGCGCGCGGCTGATGGTCCGGACTTCGTATTCGAGACCAGCAACGTTCCCTGCACGACCAATCCGCTGGGCGTGAAGGGGGCGGGCGAGGCCGGCGCGATCGGCTCCTGTCCGGCCGTCGTCAACGCCATCGTCGACGGGCTCTGGCGCGAATACAAGATCGACCACATCGACATGCCGGCCACCCCGGAGCGGGTGTGGATCGCCGTCAACGAGCACCACCGCCGTCACAGCCTTTAATCTCGAGCTCGACCAAATAATCCATAGTGCGACGATCTATCGCCGCGCTTTGGATGGAATGAACTCTGCCAATCGGTGTTGGCCCAATGTGGGGTCAGCACGATCCTGTCTCAGGGAAAGGGATTTTGCGAATGAAGCGAGTGTTGGTTGTTGGGGGCGCGCTGCTGCTCGGCATGGGCGCGGTTTGGGCGCAGCAGGACTCCGTCAAGGAGGTCCAGACCCTCATGAAGGGCAACGGCAAGAACGCCGGCGCGGTTGCGGCGATCGTCAAGGGCGAGAAGCCTTACGACCAGGCCACGGTGGACAGCGCGCTGGCGCAGTTCGCGGATACGGCCAAGAAGCTGCCGAACTTGTTCCCGGCGAGCGCAAAGGGCCAGAAGCCCGAGGGCGACTACAGCGCCTCGCCGAAGATCTGGGAGGACAAGGCCGGCTTCGACGCCAAGATCGCAAGCTTCGCCAAGGTCGTCGGCGAGGCCAAGGGCAAGATCAAGGACCTCGATTCGCTCAAGGCGACTTTTCCCGCGGTCGGCAAGGAATGTGGCGGCTGTCACGAGACCTTTCGTGTGAAGAACAGCTGACGCGGAGCCGGCAAAAAGTGAGGGCGGATGCGCACGGCATCCGCCCTTTTTGCGTTGTGCGCGGGCGCCTCGGTTGACTCGTACGCGTTTTCGGTCGGACGCGCATCTGGGCGGATCGAAGGCGAGTGCAATTGCTCAGCCGGCTCCCGAGGCTTTTCGAGCGGCAGGCTTGCGGGTCTCTTTTTCGAGTAACCACCCCAAAGCCTTCGCTGGGTTCAACCAGCGTGCCTCATCGATCTGTTCGGCGAGCGTCAGCGCATGAACGGTCAGTACCTCAATGTCCTGAGGATTGACGTCAGCCTTTTCCAGCACGTGTATGCACCGGTTGATCGCCGCCAGATCGAGCTGAAGCTGCTCGACACTTGAGTGGTGATGTTTGGCCCCCACGACTTTCCATGGTCTTCTTGCGCGCACTTTTTTCTCCCCATACGCGGGTCACGCCTTCGTGAGTGCTGTTTGTGGCGGCAACACGAAAATGGATGGTCGGAATCGGGGATGTTTGCGGGCGGCCCGTCAAAGGTAGGGCGGCGGCGGGGGAGGTTCGGACCATTGCGTTGAGGTGCCTCGGTTACCGAGGCATCGATTCGTCGAACCACACCAAAGGCAAAATTTGTTGGCGAGGCCTGGCTGATCGCTGTCGGGGCGCCACGTATGAGCTTATCTTCAACCGCAGCCGCTGCGGCGTTGACGAGAGTTGTTGGATGCAGGCGCATCCGAGTCGTGTGCTTCGATCGCAGAGTTCCAATTCGCGGCGAGAATCTGAATCAAAACAGCGAGGCAGGCCATGGTCAAACCGTTCCCGTCGAAGACGCACATCGGCAACCATATGCTGCATCCTGAAACGCTGATGCTGACCTATGGCTACGATCCGCAATTGTCGGAAGGCGCCATCAAGCCGCCGGTGTTCCTGACCTCCACCTTCGTGTTCAAGACGGCCGACGACGGGCAGGACTTCTTCGATTTCGTCGCCGGCCGGCGCGAGCCGCCGGAAGGGATGGGCGCGGGGCTGGTCTATTCGCGCTTCAACCACCCCAACAGCGAAATCGTCGAGGACAGGCTCGCGATCTACGAGCGCACCGAGAGCTGCGCGCTGTTCTCATCCGGCATGGCGGCCATCGCAACCACGATCCTGGCGTTCGTCCGCCCCGGCGACGTCATCCTGCACTCCCAGCCGCTCTATGGCGGGACGGAAACCCTGCTGACGAACACGCTTGCGCGCCTGTCGATCGGCGCCGTCGGCTTCGCCGATGGCGTTGATGAAGCGGCGGTCAGCCAGGCCTCGGAGGAGGCCATGCGCAAGGGCCGGGTCTCGATGATTCTGATCGAAACTCCGGCCAACCCGACCAACGGGCTGGTCGACGTCGCGATGATGCGCCGTGTCGCCGAAGCCATCGGCAAGACCCAGGGACACATTCCGATCATCGCCTGCGACAATACGCTGCTCGGTCCGGTGTTTCAGCGGCCGATCGAGCATGGTGCGGACATTTCCCTGTACTCGCTCACGAAATATGTCGGCGGTCATTCGGACCTGATCGCGGGTGCCGCGCTCGGCGCGAAGGCGATCGTGAAGGGCATCAAGGCGCTCCGGGGCGCGATCGGCACCCAGCTCGATCCGCATTCCTGCTGGATGATCAACCGCTCGCTCGAGACGCTGAGCCTGCGCATGGAAAAGGCCGACAGCAACGCGCGCCTCGTGGCGGACTATTTGCGCGATCACCCCAAGGTGGCCAAGGTCCACTATCTCGGCCATCTCGAGAAGGCTTCGCCGGCCGGAATGGTGTTCGCGCGGCAGTGCCTGGGGGCGGGCTCCACCTTCTCGTTCGACATCGTCGGCGGCAAGGACGCGGCGGTGAAATTCCTCAACGCGCTGCAAATCCTCAAGCTGGCGGTGAGTCTTGGCGGAACGGAGTCGCTTGCGAGCCTGCCTGCAACCATGACCCATTCCGGCGTTCCCGCCGACATCCGCCGCAAAATCGGTGTGCTTGATTCCACGATCCGGCTGTCGATCGGCATCGAAAACCCGTCGGACCTGATCGCGGACCTCACACAGGCGCTGAACGCGGCTTGAGGGCGTAGCCCCGACATTGCCGAAGCGTCCCCAAGCAACGCAATGAGGTCGGCCATGCCGCCGCTCGCGCGAGCCAAGGTGCCAAGCCGTTGGTCAGGCTGGTGTCCCCTGGCAGGCCGAATGGCTCCGGACTTACGCTCCGCGCGAATGGCTCACGATGTCTCGCGGGTCGATATCGCGGCTGGAGGCAACGTAGTCGATCTCGCCGCGCGTCGTGCCGATGTCCATCAACTCCCGGTCACTCAAGCCGGACAACGTGCCGCGCACTCTCTGGCGATCGCGACGTGCCTGAAAGACATCCCAGTACTTCCAGATCAGGCCGCGGACATGCCGGGACGATATGGACGCCCGTTCCGGCCACATTGTACCTTGGATCAGGGTCATTGCAGTGCCTTCGGAGGGTGTTTTTCACCCCGAGAAGGTGCCCGAAGACCGACGCGCGTGCTTGACCGACAGCTTACATTTTTCCTACCGGCAGCTTATTCTTGCGACGTCCAGCGGGCCAAAAAGCCCACCCCGGTCGCCCCGGAGGGCTCACCCAAGGGATTCGCACCGTGCGCTATCTCTTTGAGGAGTATGCATTCGACGCCGGTCGGCGAGAGCTGCATCGCGGAGCGGATCGGATCTCAGTTACGCCACTGGTGTTCGATCTCCTCGATTACCTGATCCGCAACAGGGAGCGCGTCGTAGGCAAGGATGAACTCATCGATGCCATTTGGCAGGGGCGCTGCGTGTCCGATGCCGCGCTGACGACCCGCCTCAACAGTGCGCGATGCGCGATCGGGGATTCTGGCGAAGAGCAGCGGCTGATAAGAACACTGCCACGCAGGGGCTTCCGCTTCGTGGGTCAGGTCCGGGAAACGCTTGCCGCCGAGGGCGCAGCGGCCGCCGACGGCGGAGCCGAGACGCCGAAACCTGCGCTCTCGCTCCCCGACAAACCCTCGATCGCGGTCCTTCCATTCGCCAACCTGTGCCCGGATCCGGAGCAGGACTATTTTGCCGACGGTATGGTCGAGGACATCATTTCGGGACTGTCGCGTTCGAAGTCTCTTTTCGTCATCGCGCGACATTCGACTCTGGCCTACAAGGGCAGGGCGATCGACGTCAAACAGATCGGTCAGGAGTTGGGCGTTCGCTACGTGCTCGAAGGCAGTGTGCGCAAGGCCGGCAATCGAGTCCGAATTGCCGGTCAGTTGATCGACGCGACGACCGGCCTGAATCTCTGGACGGACCGGTTTGACAGTGAGATCGAAGATCTTTTCGACCTGCAGGATCGGCTGACGAGCAGCGTCATCGGCGCAATCTCCCCGCGACTGGAGCGCGCCGAAATCGAGCGCGCCCAACGCCAGCCGACCGACAACCTTCAGGCTTACGACTATTATCTTCGGGCATTTGCCTCCTTCTTCAAATTCACCGAGGAAGCAAGCATCGAGGCTATCGAGCTCGCAAAAACTGCCCGCGAGATCGATCCCGAATTCGCGCGTGCATACGCGCTCGGCGCCCGTTGCTATGTCCTGAGGAATGTTTTCGACTGGATCACTGATGAAGCCCATGAACACAGTGAAGCCGCGCGGCTGGCGAGGCGGGCGGTCGAGCTTGACCCGAACGATCCGTCGGTGCTTGCGATGGCCGGACACGCGCTCTCCCAGGTGGCAGGCGAGGTCGAGGAAGGCGATGCTCTTCTCGTGCGCGCGATAAAGCTGGACCCAAACCTCGTCATCGCACGACATTGGAACGGTTGGAGCCAACTCTGGCTTGGTCGTGGTGACGCCGCAATCGAGCAGTTCAACACCGCATTGCGTTTGAACCCGCTTCATCCGCATGGGGGCGCCAATGCCCAGACGGGCTTGGCTTACGCTCATTTTCTTGCTGACCGTCATGATGACGCCTTGGCTTGCGCGGCAGCCGCCATCAGGCTGATACCGATCTTTCCGCCTGCGCAATTCATTCTGGCGGCATGCCATGCGGCGTCAGACCGGGTTGGGGAAGCCCGGCGGATTTGCGACCGTGCGATGCAACTATGTCCCAATAAGCGTATCGATGCCTACACACGGCGATACCGCCGACGGGAAGATGTCGAAAAGCTGACGCAAGCGCTCCGGGTTGCCGGCATGCCGGAATGAGCGTGCGCGGCCGCCTCGCGGCGTGCGGAATCGAAAAGGCCGGACGCTCCCTCCGGCGCCCGGCCTTCGCGTACGAAGCAGCCTTGAGGTTACTTCGTCACCTGGCCGCGGATCTCGCCGCCCGGATTGGCCGCGGTGTGGATGTTGACGTAGAGCTTGCCGGCGAGCAGGTCAGCGGCCTGCGCATCGGTCAGCGTCGCCGAGCCCTCGACCGGGCTGGAGGTCGCATTCGGGATCGCGACCGCGACGCCGGCGTTCTTGCCGGCCTCGGCCGGCCCGTGGAAGTGGGCGGCTGTTGCCGGGCCGGACAGACCGGAATAGGTGACCTTCCAGGACAGCTTCTTGCTGGCGGCATCATAGTCCAGATCGGCGGTTCCGGTGCCGCTGGTGGTGGTTGCTGGCACCTCGGACTTGCCGTCGAGCGTTGCTTTCAGCTTTTCGGCGCCGGCGGGGGCTGCAAAAGCTGCGGCGCCCAGCGCGACCATGGCGATGACGGTCTTGTTCATGACATTCTCCCTGAGACCTCGTTGGCCTGCCAACCTTCCAACATTGGCCGTTTCAGTTTATTCCCGTATCCGGCCGGGGCGGGCTAAATTCTTCGTGGCTGGAGCCGCGTGGACATCGGTCATAAGTTCGCGGCAAGCAATGAATGGATCTGCATGTTGCAACGAACAATTGTCGTGGCGCTGCTTGCCGCGGTCGCTGCTGTGGGCGTCTATTGGTGGCTCAGCGCGCCGGTGGTGGCGGCCGGTGCCGCCGCAGCGCCTACCCATGTCCCCAATCTCGCCAATGGCGAGGTGATGTTCAACGCCGGCGGATGCACGTCCTGCCATGCCGTCCCCGACCAGCCCGATCGCACCAGGCTCGGCGGCGGCGTCGCGATCAAGTCGCCGTTCGGAACGTTCTACGCGCCGAACATCTCCTCCGATCCGACCTACGGCATCGGCAAATGGACCGACGCCGATTTCGTCAACGCGGTCATGCATGGGGTCTCGCCGGACGGACAGCATTATTTCCCGGCCTTTCCCTACACGTCCTATCAGCACGCCAGGCGCGAGGACGTGCTCGACCTCTTCGCCTATCTGAAAACGTTGCCGCCCGTTGCAGGCAAGGTGCGTGACCACGACGTGCGCTTTCCGTTCGACATCCGGCGTAACATCGGGATCTGGAAATTCTTGTTTATGGACGGAAAGCCCTTCGTCGCCGACGGCACGAAGTCGCCGCAATGGAATCGCGGCGCCTATCTCGTCAACAGTTTCGGCCATTGCGCCGAATGCCACAGCCCGCGCAATGCGCTTGGCGGCATTATCTCCGGAGAACGCTTTGCCGGCGGCCCCAATCCGGAAGGCGAGGGCTGGGTGCCCAACATCACACAGAAGCGTCTCGGCGAGTGGAGCGCGAAGGATATTGCCTATTTCCTCAAGACCGGCGAATTGCCCGACGGCGACAGTGTCGGCAGCGCGATGACGCGCGTGATCAAGAACACCTCGCAATTGCCGGACGAGGATCTCGCGGCGATGGCGGATTACATCAAATCGCTGCCGCCGGTGGACGGGCCGCCGCGGCCGAAACGCAAGGAAGGCAGCTAGTCTAGGGTATGTAGCGGAAGTATGCGGCTTTTTGGGGAGGCTCAGGGAAGCCCCGGATTTCAACTAGCCGTGGTGGAGGCTTGCCTTCCATAAGTAGTATCGCAAGATCGTTAAGCACATTTCGTGTTGTGGCGAACGTGTTATGATTTAGTCCGAACAGTTCATCTCCAATTAGACTGACATCAATCGTCCAAAGTCCAGGCAAAACAACTGGCCCGGCATCAGGTACATCTCCTGCGCGCGGGATACCTCCGGCAATACGCTTCGATAGCTGCAAGGCCTTGTCGTTCTTGGATGCGTAAAGTGTAAGCCCCTTAGTGACCTTTGCAACGCCGGAGATGTCTTGAACAAACATGTCTCGGTCCACATCGGGGGCGACCATAATCAACTGCGCGATAGCCGTGGGTGATCGTGTCGCGGCGCTATTTGATAGGGCCTCAACTGCGATCAAGTTCCCCATACTGTGAGCTATCACATCGATGTTGTCATATCCGGCTTTGTAAAGATCGTCGATCACGCGAAGAAAGGCCGTGCGCGAAGCCAACGCGCTTTCTTTGTCATAGAGATAGTCCGCGATATCCCCGCGAGACGGCCATGAGAATAAGATTGTGGTGCCTCTGAACTGAAGATCCCAAGTTATCTGCGCTGCCCGGAAGACGGCGTCGCGGAATTTGGTATTGAAGCCATGGACAAACACGAGAGCCTTTCTCTTCTTCGTTGACGCTAGCGTTTTTATCCATTTCGCTTCGTCTGTTTTCTCGATGCTGCGAATAGTAAAATGCTTCGTTGGGTCAAGTGTGTCTCTTCTCAACTTAAATCCGAAGAGCTTAAGGCTCGAGGGCAATTCTATGTTTCCGATGTGGTGTCCTTCAGGCACCCGGACGCGAACGATCCCGACACTCAGATCAGGGTTGCGCTCGCCTGTGTAGCCGCTGACAGCAGTCCAGCCGTTTAAGCTGTAGACAGGAGGTCCATCGCTTGTGAATGCGGGCTGGGGATGGCCTTCGACATCGGGGGGAGTGTCCGACTGTTTGCGGTTCGTTGCATAGAAAAACTCAACGATACGTGTGTCGATTTTGGAGTCTTGCGCTGCGTTTTCTAAGGATTTGTCCGTATCGTTAGCCCCACTCGCTGTACTTTGATTCCCTTTCTGAATTGCACCGCCTTGGATATCCGGGTCTATTTTAGTGCCGCCGGGTTTAATCGTCGGCTTGATCGGGGCTACTATCACATCAAAAGGCGCGCGCCATGGCTCATCATCTGCCAGCGTGATGGGCCTAAACCTCTCGATAGAAATCCGTTGAATTGAGTTGGGATCAGTGAGGAACTTCCAGTAACTCTCGTACTGTGTGTTCTGAATCAAAAAAGTCACGCTATTTGGTTCGCGCTCGCGCTCCGATGCCGATAGGCAGCCTCGTAGCCGGTCCGAAAAGCGAGCGTATCTCCCAACGAAATTTTTGGCAGCTTCCGGCTGGACAATTGCCGGCATTCGCTCTGGGGCCTTCCGCGAAAACGCTTCGCAAATTTGAAGGACGTCTCGCTCGGCGACGATCGGTTGCGCGTAGCTGCTCCCGAAGCTCGTTGCGAAAGCAATTGACCAAACAGCCAAGTATTTCAACCAATGCTGGGGCACGGCACTCCCCTCAAAATGAAAATGCAAGAGACCGAGCAGGCGTTCGTCGCGGAGTTTCTCTTCGTCCAGTGGGGGCTCCCCAGCGGCCCCGCTCGGTAGTATGCAGTCGTCGTCGGACATCGGCTGTTGAGAGTTGGGAAGGCCGGGCCTCATTGCCACGCTCCAGCAAAGGTGTTGCAGCTCTTCACCAATCCAGTTGCGTAACCGACATCGAACCAATGATGGCGCTGCGCAGCGCTGCCATGAGTGAACGAGTCAGGCACTACGTACCCCAAGGCACTTTTCTGCAGGGTGTCATTGCCTAGTGCTTCTGTCGTGCGAATTGCCGCTGCTATGTCGCTCGCGTTGATCTTCGCTTTCTCTTTAATTTTACGCGCCCAAATGCCGGCGAGACAATCGGCCTGCAATTCGAGAAGAACTTGTAACCGGTTTCTCTCCGCCTCCGTTTCCATGCTCCCTTGAAGCTCGCGCACTTTTGGCATAATTCCCAGCAAGTTCTGAACGTGGTGTCCGATTTCGTGGGCTATCACATAGGCCTGAGGAAGTTGACAGTCGGCGCCGCTCGAATCGCAGGCGTGAAGGTCAGTCTGCATCTCTTGGAAGAACGAAAGGTCGAGGTAGACTTTCTGATCATCAGGACAATAGAATGGTCCCATGATTTTCTCGGCTAATCCGCAGGCCGCGTAGGTGGCGCTTGTGTACAGGACGAGACGGGGTGGCCGATAAGTTAGGCGATCGGATGCGAAGATTGCCTGCCAGACCTCCTCCGTGCTGCCCAGAACTCGCGAAACGAAGAGATACATTTTGTCGCGCGGTGCACCGGTCTGGTCGCCCGACTTCGCTGGAAGCTCAGCATAAAGCCACGCGGCTTGCGCGTCATCGCTACTCGTTGTTGCCGTGAATCCTTCACCGAATAGGCGAGCCCGCATGAAGCTGCCAACCTCGATCTGTTCAGTTTGAGCCACGCCATGACGTTGGTGCGGCCGGACGGTTATTGGCTCCTGGTAGCCGACCGTCATTTCCGTCGGAGGATTAAAGACAACTGAACCCGGACCAATCTTGTCGACTTGGTTACGGAGGATGGCAGCGGGGTCTATCGCTGCTGGGCGAACCGCCCAGGCTAAGCCGCCTGTACAAAGCACCCAGACAGCCACTGCTATCGAAACAAGCGGTCCTTTGGGCATTGCCGGCCCCCGGCGCTCACGATCCGTGCGAAAAGAGCATTCCAGGGTTGTATGTTCAATGAAATATTTCACACTTTGCGCGCGGCATAGGTGCAAGCGATCGGGCCGCCGAATTGTTCCTCCGCGGACCTAAGCGCGTGGGCTACGATGCAAAGGCCCCAACCACTTGGAGACTATCCGTTTTTTGACCGGACATTGGCGCGACGGCCTGTTCGCGAAGCGTCGTTCTCAGGCCGCGGCTTTGAGGGATTGCTCGCGATAGGCCCAGGGCAGTAGCTGGTCGATGTCGCGACTTGGATGTTCGTTGACGATTCTCGTCAGGACGTCGTTGAGATAGGCAAGCGGGTCGATGCCGCGGATTAATCGTTCGACCGTATTGTTGTGGAGTTCGACGCGGTCGTCATCGATGAAGCGCGTTGAGCCTTGCCAGCGCGAGAGGGTGTCGAGCGCTGGATGATGTGTGCGATGGCTAAAATCCGAAGAACTCACTTTGAGCACAATTGGTCCGCTGCGCTGTCTCGGAAGCGGACTTCCCATCCGGCCCGCTGTGAGTGCAAACCCTAGCTTGCGCCAAACGCCTTGAAGGTGATGATGGTGAGGGTGTCCTGGATGCCCGGCAGCACCTGCACCTTCTCGTTGATGAAGTGGCCGATGTCGGTGTCCTTGTCGACGTAGAACTTCACCAGCAAATCGTAATGGCCGGCCGTGGAGTAGATCTCGGAGGCGATCTCGGCTTCGGCAAGCGCGTTGGCGACCGTGTAGGACTGGCCGAGCTTGCATTTGATCTGGACGAAAAAAGGAACCATTGCAGTCACTCCGAAGGCATATCTGGCGGCTAGAGCCATTTCCGCTCCGATGAAATCGGAACGGGGCTCTAGATTCTAGTTTTGACGCGTTTTCTTCACGCGAACCGGTATCCACTTCGCTCGAAAACGCTCTAATAGGCCAAAACCGGCCGGATTTAGCAAGCAAACTTGCTGCCCTCGGGCGCAAGCGAACTTGCCGCCCCCCGGCATGCGCGCTAGGACGGACTATGGTCCCGAGGAAGCGGAAAATCGCCCCATGACGACGCCCGTGGCGCTCACCATCGCCGGCTCCGATTCGAGCGGCGGCGCCGGCATCCAGGCCGACCTGAAGACCTTTGCCGCGCTCGGCGTCTATGGCGCCTCCGCGATCACGGCGCTGACGGCGCAGAATACGCGCGGCGTCACCGGCATCCACGCGGTGCCCGCCGAATTCGTCACCGCGCAGATCGATGCCGTGTTTTCCGATCTCGAGGTCGGCGCGGTGAAGATCGGCATGGTGGCGCAGGCCGCCAGCATCGATGCGATCGCGGGCGCGCTGTCGCGCTGGAAGCCCGAGCATATCGTGCTCGATCCCGTGATGGTCGCAACCTCGGGCGATCGCCTGCTCGCCGCGGAGGCCGTGGAAGCCCTGCGCAAAAAACTGATGCCGCTGGCGTCGGTGATCACGCCTAATCTGCCGGAGGCCGCGGCTCTGCTCGACGAGCCCGTCGCGACACGCGAGGCCGAGATCGAGAGCCAGGGGCGCCGGCTGCTGGGGCTGGGCTGCCGTGCGGTCCTGATCAAGGGCGGGCACGGCGAGGGCGCCGAAAGCATCGACTATCTCGTCGATGCCGACAACACGATCGCGCTTGCGGCGCCGCGGGTCGCCACCCGCAACACCCACGGCACGGGGTGCTCGCTGTCCTCGGCCGTCGCGGCGGGGCTTGCCAGGGGCGAGGATCTGGAGCGCGCCGTGCGGAACGCCAAGGCCTGGATCAGCGCAGCGATCGCGGCCGCCGACCGCTTCAGCGTCGGCCACGGCCACGGGCCGATCCATCATTTCCACAAATTTTACTGATCCGGGCCGCGAGCGCACCGCCAGCGGCGCGCGGGACCGCTGCCATTAACCTGTTCAGCCATGCAGTTCCGGGGTCTTGCGGAGGCCCTTGCGGCGTCATGTCGCCTGATTGTCGCATGCGACTGATATTCGCGGGACGGGCGAGGCGAGGTTTGATTCGTATCCGAGGGTGCCTCAAAGGTTCATTGGTCATCCCCCTGTCACGGGATATTGTTACAGGCTGTCGCATGGGAAGTTACGATGTGAGTGACGAGAGCCCTGAAAGGCGCTTTCGCACGTTGTTCATCTCCGACGTTCATCTCGGAGCCCGCGGTTCTCAAGCCGATCTGCTGCTGGACTTCCTGCGCTACCACGATGCCGACACGATCTATCTCGTCGGCGATATCGTCGACGGCTGGGCGCTGAAATCGAGCTGGCACTGGCCGCAATCGCATAACGACCTGGTCCAGAAGCTGCTGCGCAAGGCGCGCAAGGGCGCCAAGGTCATCTACATTCCCGGCAATCACGACGAGTTCCTGCGCAACTATTACGGCACGCATTTCGGCGGCATCGACGTGGTCGAGAACACCGTCCACACCGGCGTGGACGGCAAGCGCTATCTCGTCATCCACGGCGACATCTTCGACCTCGTGGTGCAGAACGCGCGCTGGCTCGCCCATCTCGGCGACAAGGCCTATGACTTCGCGATCCAGATGAATCGCTTCGTCAACTTCTTCCGGCGCATGTTCAAGGTGCCCTATTGGTCGCTGTCGCAATGGGCCAAGCAGAAGGTCAAGAACGCCGTCAACTATATCGGCGCGTTCGAGCAGGCGCTCGCCGCCGAGGCGCGGCGTCACGACGCCGACGGCGTGATCTGCGGCCACATCCACTATGCCGTGATCCGCGACGAGGGCGGCATCCGCTACATGAATTGCGGCGACTGGGTCGAGAGCTGCACGGCGCTGGTCGAGCATGACGATGGTCATTTCGAGATCATCACCTGGGCGGATCAGGCGCGGAAGCCGGCACAAGTCCCGCAGGTCGCAGCAAGGGCCGCTTGATGCGCATCCTGGTCGCGACCGACGCCTGGCACCCGCAAGTCAACGGTGTGGTTCGGACGCTGACCAAGCTCGCAGACGCCGCCAAGGGGTTCGGCGTCGAGTTCACGTTCCTGACGCCGCAATCGTTCCGCACCTTCGCGATGCCGAGCTACCGCGACGTGCGGCTTGCCATGCCGCGCCCGGCGCGAATCGCGAAGCTGATCGAAGAGGCGCGCCCCGACAGCATCCACATTGCGACGGAGGGGCCGATCGGCCTGATGGTCCGCCGCTACTGCCGCCAGCGCAAGCTGCCGTTCACGTCCAGCTTCCACACCCGCTTTCCCGAATATGTCCGCGCCCGCGTGCCGGTTCCGGAATCCCTGATCTGGCGGGCGCTGCGCCGATTTCACGCGCCCAGCCGCGCCGTGATGGCGGCAACGCCTGCGCTCGCTCGCGAGCTTGGCGAGCGTGGCTTCGACAACGTCGTGCTGTGGCCGCGCGGCGTCGACACCAGCCTGTTCCACCCCCGTGGGATCGACCTCTGCCTGCCGGCGCCGGTGTTTCTCTCGGTCGGCCGGGTTGCGGTGGAGAAGAATCTCGAGGCGTTTCTCGATCTCGATCTGCCCGGTACCAAGGTGATCGTCGGCGACGGCCCGGCGCGGGTCGCACTGGAAGAAGCCTATCCGGATGCGATCTTCCTGGGCGAGAAGCACGGCGAGGCGCTGGCGGCAATCTATGCGGCGGCCGACGTGTTCGTGTTCCCCAGCAAGACCGACACGTTCGGCCTGGTCCTGCTGGAAGCGCTCGCCAGCGGCCTGCCGGTTGCGGCGTTCCCGGTGAAGGGCCCCCGCGACGTGATCGGCGATGCACCGGTCGGCGCCCTCGATCACGATCTGCGCAACGCCTGCTTCGCGGCGCTCGACGTGTCCCGGCAGGACTGCGTCGAATTCGCCGCCAATTACACCTGGGAGGCCTCGGCGAGGGCGTTTGTGGACAGCATCAAGGCGGTTGGCGCGGTGCTTCCAGGCAGGAATGGGGCGGAGCAGGTTAGTTTCGTAGCCTGAAAACCAAGGTCCATCTTGCCCCGCGCCTCGTCCGGCGCGATAACATTAGGCATGACCGAACAGCTCCTCCCGATCGGCCCTGCCGATATCGATGCAGCAGCACGCGTGATCGCGCCCTTCGCCATCCGCACCCCGCTGTTGTCCTTTCCCGTGCTCAACGAGCGCGTCGGCGCAAAGGTCTTCCTGAAGCCCGAGATGCTCCAGCGCACCGGCTCCTTCAAGTTCCGCGGCGCTTTCAACAAGGTCGCCTCGATCCCGCAGGACAAGCGCGCCGGCGGTGTCGTCGCGTTCTCGTCCGGCAACCACGCCCAGGGCGTGGCGGCGGCTGCCAAGATCCTCGACATGCACGCGACCATCGTGATGCCCGCGGATGCGCCGCTGTCGAAGCGCGAGCGCACCAAATCCTACGGCGCCGAGGTCGTGCTGTACGATCGCGACCGCGACGACCGCGAGGCGATCTCGCGCGGCATCGCCGAGAAGCGCGGCGCGACGCTGGTCAGGCCCTATGACGATCCGTTCGTGATCGCGGGGCAGGGCACCGCAGGTCGTGAGATCGCGGAGGACATGGCTGCGCTCGGCCTCAGTCCCGACATCGTGGTGGCGCCGGCCTCCGGCGGCGGCCTGATCGCGGGTGTCGCCACGGCAGTGAAGGCGCGCTATCCGCGAGCCGAGATCGTGGTGGCCGAGCCCGAGGCGTTCGACGATCACGGCATTTCGCTCACCGCCGGCCACCGCGAGCCGCACGGGCCCGCGGGCCGCACCATCTGCGATGCGCTGATGGCCCTGATCCCCGGCGAGATGACCTTTGCGATCAACAGCAAGCTCTTGGCGCGCGGCGTGACTGCATCCGACAAGGAAGTCGGTGCGGCCGTGGCCTTTGCCTATCGCGAGCTGAAGCTGGTGGTCGAGCCGGGCGGTGCTGTCGGTCTTGCCGCGCTGCTTGCCGGCCGCCTCGACGTCGCCGGGAAGAACGTCGTCATCGTGCTCTCCGGCGGCAATGTGGATGCGGATCTGTTTGCCGAGCTGGTTGCTTAGGTTTCGGACCTTCTAACATGACGAAGGGGCAAAGCGTCGCCGCTCCGCCCCTTTGTCGTTTCGCTTGTGGCGATCAGCGCATGAAGCCGCGGTGATTGTTTCCGCTGCCCATGGAGGGCGCCTGGTTCATCGACTCCCGGAAGTTGTTGCCGCCGTTGTTGACCACACGGTTGGTCGCATTGAACTGCGGGCGGTTGTTCTGCTGGTTGTTCTGGACCTGCACCTTGTTCACCGGGTTGTTGTTGAGCTTCACGCCGGTGTTGACGCGGATCGGGTTGTTCTGCGTCTGAACGACCGGCTTCGTATCGACGGTCGTGCCACCCTTGCCGACATTCACCGGCATGCTGACGATCTTGCCAGGCGTGCCTTTGGTCGTGCCGTTATTGTTGCTGCCGCCATTCTGCGTATTGTTGGTCGCGGGCAGCGTCACGATCTTGCCGGTGCCGCCATTGGTGTTGGTCGTGTTGGTCGGCGCAGGCAGGGTGACGATCTTGCCCGGGGTCTGCGACGGCGTGCCGTTCGGCTGGTTGTTGCCCGCCGGCAGGTTGACGACCTGACCGCCACTGCCGAGCTTGCCGATGACGTTGCTGTCCACCGGCTTCTGCACGACCGGCAGGTTGCCGTTCACTTGCGCACCGCCATTGCCCTGCTGCATCAGCGGCATGTACTTGGGCTGGCCGAGATTGCCGACCTTGAACGTCGGAGCAATGTTCTGCGGCGCCAGGAACTTGGTCGCCTGCATCAGGGGGATCAGCTTTGGCTGCACCTGGAGCTTCAGCGCGACTTGCGCATAGGGGCTGTTGCCGTAGCTGTCATAGAAGCTCTTGTAGCCGAGCGGGGAGTTCGCGAGCACCGCCTTGTGCCAGGCCTGCGTGATCAGCAGGTTGTTGAGCAGCCAGCGGATATGGTCGCACAGCGGGTCGTGCGGGTACATCTGGATGAACTCCTGATAGTACTCCGGACGTCCCTCGGACACGACATAGTCATAGGCCTGGCGCGTCGAACGGCCCGGCAGGTTGGAGGCCATCTGCACCACAGGCGCATTCACCGGCGCGCGGGTGGCGGCGACAGCGGTGTCGCCGAAGAAGGTGAAGTCCGAGGTCAGCGACGAGCTTTCCCACGGGATCTGCGCGCCGCTGGTGGTCTGGTTCACTTCGAGGCGCACGCGCTTGAACAGCTGCTCGATCGGCACGTTGGGTTCGCGCGCGACGTTGAGGAAGGCCTGGGTGTAGGGGCTGTGGCCGTTGGCGCCGTCCTGTGCTTCCGCACCCGGCGCGGTCGAGTAGCCGACGATCGAGCCGTTCGGCGCATCGACGATGGCGAGGCCGCGGCCGGCGTCGTTGACATCAGGGAACGGATTGTTGCGGCAGGCATCGAGGATGACGATGCGCATGCGGCTCGGGATCGTCTCCAGCGTCGACATCACGTCGACCAGGCGCACCGAGTTGCTCACGAGCTCGGTGGGGTTCGAAACCTTGGCATCGATGGGAACGAGATAGTTCTCGCCGGCGAGCTGCACGCCGTGACCGGCGTAGTAGACCATGGCGACAGTGTTCGGACCCCGCGCGGAGACCTTGGCGGAAAAGTCCTGAACGACGCGGAGCATGTCGTTCTGGGTCAGGTCGGTCGCGGCAACCACCTCGAAGCCGGCGGAGTTCAGGAACTGCGCCATCGACTCCGCGTCATTGTCGGGGTTTTGGAGCTGCGGCGCGTTCTTGTAGTTGGAATTGCCGATCACCAGCGCGAGCCGCTGCTCCGGCCCTTGCAGCGCGGCGGGGGCAGGCTGGACCGGGGCGACTTGCGCGGAAGCGGGGCCGCAGGCGAAGCCGAACAGGCTTCCCACGAGGCTAGCCGTCATCAGGAAAGGCTTTAGGCGGAACATGGCGTGCTCCTTTGGCACTCATCTCGATGCGAGATTGGTTGCGAGGAAGCTTGGCCGCGTTCGAGCCCGTGGTCCGTGATCGCATCACCATGGTAAGCTGCGTGATCTGAATCACGCTTTGGAACCTGCTATGGTGAACGGCCGATGACCGGCCGCGTCGGTTCGGCCCGCGAAGACCATGCTTTTTGGGGACATGCCGTCACATGCTCGGCAAGCTCTCGCGCCCGGAATTCCATCGCGCGGCGGCGGCGAGCTTTGGTGTGGTGCAGGTCGGCGACAGCAGGGACTATGGATGCCTCCTGATCAGGAAGGGCGTGACCTGAATCGCGATGAGATTGGGGCGAACGGTCATCGCGCTCCAGGCTGCTGTTTGAACAAATCTCCGCGCTAGCCCCGCCCCACCAGATGAGCCGCCGAGCGCCAGGCGTGCTGCGACAGGGCTTCGAGGTTTCGCACCGCCTCGACACGAAGCAGGGCGGCGTCGGCGGTCAGGGTTCCATTGGCCACCGCACCGAGCGTCGCTATGCGATGGGTGCGCAGCATTTCGGCGAGCTGTGTCGTACAACGCTCGAGCTCGGCGATCGCCTCGTCGGGCGGGTCGGCGCGCGGACCGGCCGTGGCGTCGCCGGCACGCGAGGCGGGTACGGAGTGCAGCGATCCGTCGACGCGGGGCGGCACCCCCACGCCGCGCGCAATCGCAGCCGCGCTTCGCATGACTTCGGCACATAGCTCTCCGGCGCGGATATCCCCCGGTCCGCCTGCCACCGAAGCGAAATTGTTTCCTTCACTTGCGAGGTCCGTCAGCCGAGACGCGTGGTCGAGGGCGTGCAGCGTGCTCGTCAGACGCTGTTGCCCGTCGTCGGTCTCAGGCGGTCCAGCTACATCCGACAGGAATATTTGTGCCTGGCGCACGGCATCGGCCGCCTCCTCTACGGATACAGCGTCCTTCCCCAGGCGTATCGATCCAGCGCGGCCGGCCAGTTTCGTCTCGACCGAACTGCACACCGTCAAGAGCACGCGCGCGATCGTGCGCCGTACCGCTTCCACCGCCACGATCGGGGTCTCAAGCGCCGAAGGATCGAGACATCGCGTCAGCGGCGAGCCGCGCTCGGGCAGAATCCGTTCGACCAGTCGCGCGAACGGGTTGATCAGGGGCAGCAGGACCGCGACACCGACGACGTTGAAGGCCGTGTGGTAGCCGGCCAGCAGCGTGACGCCGTCGATCGTGTCAGAGGCGAGCAGCAGCAAGGGCGTTACTATGGGAAAAGCCACCAACGCGATGAGTGCGGCAATCAGCTTGAAAAGAACGTAGGCGATGGCCAGCCGCTTCGCGGTCGGGCTCGCGCCAATCGCGGCCAGGGCGGAACTCGTCGCTGTTCCGATGTTCTGGCCGATGATCAGGGCGCAGGCCTGGTCCAACCCGATCGCGCCCGCGAAATAGGCGGACAGGGTCACCGCGATCGCGGCCGTCGACGATTGCATCAGCGCGGTCATGACCAATCCGATCACGACCAGCGTCAGCACGCCGAAGAGGCCCGACCACCATGACACACCGGGACTGCCGAGAACTGCGGGCAGGTCCGCCGGGTGCAATCGTTCAGCCAGCCCGCCCATGCCCTGCTGCAGGGTCGTCAAGCCGAACAGCACAAGTCCGAAGCCGGCGAGCGCGGCGCCGACCCCGGAGATTCGTCCCCTGCCGAGAAGCTTGGTCAGCGCGCCGACGAAGATCATCGGCAGCGCCGCGGCCGTGAGCGAGACGCGGACGCCGATCAGCGCGACCAGCCAGCCGGTGCCGGTGGTGCCGATATTCGCGCCGAAGACGAGGCTCAACCCTTGCTGGAAGGTCAAGAGGCCGGCGCTGACGAGACCGATCGTCGTCATGGTCGTTGCGCTGGAGGACTGCACCAGCAGCGTGACCACGGCTCCCCAAAACGAGCCAAGCAGCGGCGTCGACGCAGCCTTGCCGAGCACCGCGCGTAGCGCAGAGCCGGCCAGCGTCTTCAGGCCATCCGTCATCACGGTCATGCCGAGCAGGAAGAGACCTACCCCGCCGAGCGTCGAGATCGCCGTGGACATGTGCGCTCCTTCCGACAGGGCACCATGAATAGCGAAGCAGACAGTACAGCAACGGAGTGCTGATAGGTCGGATCAATCATTGCACGATGGTCGGGCTGCCCGCGTTTCGGATGGGCGTGATCAGCCGGGAGCACGTCATCAAATCGGTCCAGCCGCCCGATCGCCGCGAGCCAACGCATAACGATTCCGCGAAAGCCGGCATGGCTGCGTGTGCGGGATTTGATCGAGGCAGCGATAGTCTCGCACTCGAATTTGAGTGGCCTGTCTGAACCTTACTGTTTATGGTCGGTCCATGTCGCGCCTTATGTGTCTATCCATTGCTGTCATCCTGTCGCTGCTGCCCGCCGTCGCGCCGGCTGCGTCCAATCAAAAACGCCCCAAACAGGCCTGGCATGGCTACGGCTTTCTGCCGGGCTATCGCCAGCCGCTGAGCAACAGCATTCCGCTCTACAAGCAGAAGGAGGCGATGCGGCGCATGTCGCGCAGCGACCGCCGCCACTGGTACATCGACCCGGTGCCCCAATATTACGGCTGGGATGGCGAATGGCGCTATTTCGGTCGGCCCGGCTTCGGCGGCGGCCGCTACAATGGCGGCAGCTTCGGACCGTGCTGGACGCGGACCCCGATCGGCGCGGTCTGGAACTGCGGCTGATCAGCCTCGCATCGATTCGCGGAATGCTTCGCGCGACAGATTTCAATCGTAACCGAATCCGGTTCGGCTGAAACCGGGCTGTCTTTCCGGTGTCCTAGCTCTTGTCCGGACCTCGCGGTTTCGGATGGAGTTATTGGCATGAATGATCGGTTCAAGGATAAAGTCGTCATCGTTACCGGCGCCGGCAGCGGCATCGGCGCCGCAGCCGCAAGGCGCTTTCACGGCGAAGGCGCCATTGTCGTGCTGAACGGGCGCCGGGAGGTCAAGCTGGCTGAAGTCGCCGCCGAACTCGGCACCGATCGCTGCATGATCCGATCTGCCGACGTTTCGATCGCCGCAGATGTCGAGCGCCTGGTCGCAGACGTGGTCCGGCAATTCGGCAGGATCGACATTCTCGTCAACAATGCCGGGACGGGCGCACTGATCGATTTCCTGGGCTCGCCGGTCCAGCTGTGGCGAGATCTCTTCGCGGTCAATGTCGACGGTGTCCTCTACATGACGCGCGCCGCGCTTCCGCACCTGATCGAAAGCGGCGGCTCGATCGTCAACGTGTCGTCTCTCAGCGGGCTTGGCGGTGACCGGGGTTTGAGCTTCTACAACGCCACGAAGGGTGCCGTCAGCAATCTCACACGCAGCCTGGCGCTCGACTTTGGCCCGAGAGGCGTGCGCATCAATGCGGTGTGCCCATCATTGACCCTCACCGACCTGACGATGCCGATCATGGAGCAATATCCGGAATTGTTCGCGAAGCTGGTGGAACGTATCCCCTGGGGCGCGCAGCCCAGTCCGAGGAAGTCGCGAGCGTCATCGCATTTCTCGCAAGCGACGACGCCAGCTTCGTGAATGGGGTGAACCTTCCAGTCGACGGCGGCGTCGACGCATCGACCGGGCAGGCCCCCTTCGCGTAGCGCGGCTAGGTTTGCGAGACCACCCGTGCAGCAGCCTGGGTCCCGGCTCTGCGCCGCAACTGCCTACGCGTTGCAGCTTGTCCGGGACACGAGAGAGGGTGCGGTGATTCACCTTGTTCCGTCATTGCGAGCGCAGCGAAGCAATCCAGAATCTCTCCGCGGAAAGACTCTGGATTGCTTCGCTGCGCTCGCAATGACGATGTGGAGAGCGCGCGCCCCTTACGAGAAGAACGCGATCTTCTCGGCCTGGGTCATGCGGCGGATTGGCGCCATGGGGTCGTTGGCCGCCGCGCGGGGCTTTTGCAGGATGCCACTGGCGAGGATGGTGGCGCCGAGCGAGGGCTCGGGCAAGGAGGCGGACAAGGGCGAGGGCATCGGAAGCGTCGCGGTCGGCGCCGCACCGAATGTCGCGGCGGCCGCCATGGCCGGGACCGGCTGCTCCATCACTTCGGCGGCGGCCTCCGCAATGGCGTCGGTGAGGCGCGCGAGCGAGTCCATCGCGATCGGCGCGTCTTCGGCGGGCTCCTCCGCGACTGCGGTGGCGGCCGGCTCGGCTGCGACCGGCTCGGGAAGCTCTGCGGCAATCGGGGCTGCGACTTCTGCGGCCATCGACTCCGGAATGGCCGCTTCCAGCTCGACCGGTTCGGTGATCTCGTCGAACTCCGGATCGGGCGCGGCCATTTCCAGCGCGATGGCATCGAGTATGGCTTCGTCCTCGGCTTCCGCGGCGGCGTCGAGCGAGACCCCGTCAGTCACCTCAGTGAAAGCGGCGGCCTCTGCGACCTCCTCTTCGGGTCCGACGTGATTGCCGGCGATGAACTCCGGCTCGATGGCGACGTCCATTGCCTCCTCGCCAACGGCGAGTGCTTCGATGGCGCCGGCCGCTTCGACCGCTGCTTCGGGCGCGGGAGTCGCTGCGATGTCCTGCGGCGCCTCCGTAAGAGCCACGGGTGCTTCGGTGGCCATCGCAGCAGGCGCGGGATGCACCGCCGCTTGCGGCGCTGTGTCGCCGTCACCATCGAGCTGCTCGACCCGATCCCTGAGCAGATCGAATGCAGCCTTGAGCTCGACGCGGGGGTCGATGGTCGATAGCTGTCCGCAAGCCGCCTCGATGGAGGCGAGCTGCGAATCAATGAGATCGCAGATTCGCCCGTCGGCGCCGATCTCGCGCCAGCGCCAGGAGATCTCCTTGATGATGCGCACGCCGCGCGGAATCGGCGCGAGGCTGGCCTCGATCGCCGCAGGATCGAAGGCGGCGATCGCGATCGTCTCGGCCTCACGGATGGCGCGGCGGATCTCGACCAGCGCCTCGGGCAGGCGATCCTCGACGACCGGTTGTCGCTGTGCCGCAAGGGTTTCTTCGATTTTCGCGACCGCATCGAGCACCATGCGGGTATCTGCATTGCGATTGCGCTTGGCATATTCGCCGAGGAACCAGCGGCCGCGCGCGGTCTCCATGAAGGCTTCGCGGATCGCGTCGTAATCCTGCTCGTTCGGCTCGGCCGCACGGGCAGACATAGGCGAGAGGGCGAATGCTTCGTTGGCCATGACAATCTCGTCGCGCAAATCACTACGCGTTACTGTAACGATCACCACGATATCGACCGAATCGCAATTGGTTTGATGGCAGGCGAATCACAAATCCCCACGCAAGCTGCCGTGAAGCGGCGATTCGCCGTGAGCCTGGCGCTGTTCTATTCGGCGGTCTTCGCGGTGTCGGGCACGCATCTGCCGTTCTTTCCGCTCTGGCTGAAGGCGATCGGCATCGACGCAAGCTGGATCGGCCTCATCAACGCGCTGCCGGCGATCACGCGCTTCACCACGCTGCCGCAGATCACCGCCCTTGCCGAAAGGCGACATGCCATTCGCGCCGGCATGATGGTGTCGGTGCTGGCAACCGCGATCGGGTTCACGGCGGTCGGCCTGCAGCAGCAGCCGCTGGCGCTGTTCCTGATCTATGCGCTGACCTGCATGATGTGGACGCCGACGACCCCGCTGACCGATGCCTATGCGCTGCGCGGCGTCGCCCGCTACGGGCTCGATTACGGACCGTTGCGACTGTGGGGTTCGGCGGCCTTCGCCGCGGGCTCGCTCGCCTGCGGCTTTCTCGTCGACCACATCGCTGCGCGCGATCTGATCTGGATCATCGTCGCGTGGGCCGTCGTTGCGGTCGCCGCCAGCCTGCTGCTGCAGCCGCTCGACGATGTCAGGCGGAGGACGAAGGAGACGCATGCCGGCAAGGCCTTGCTGCGCGATGGCGGCTTCTGGGCCGTCATCGCGTCGGCCGCACTGATCCAGGGCAGCCACGTCGCCTATTACACGTTCTCGGCCATCAACTGGCAGCTCCACGGCTTCGGCGGGCTGACGATCGCGGGCCTCTGGACGCTGGGCGTGATCGCCGAGATCGTCGTCTTTGCGCTGTCGCCGCGGTTCTCGCTGCATCCGTCCACGCTGATCGCAATCGGCGGCGTGAGCGCCGTGGTGCGCTGGATCGTCACTGCGCAGGAGCCGCCGCTCGCGCTGCTCGTGATCGTGCAACTCGGCCACGGCCTCACCTTCGGCATGACCATCGTCGGCACCATGAACCTGCTGGTGCAGCGCGTGCCATCGCATCAGATCGCGCGGGGGCAGGGCTATTATGCCGCGTGCAACGGGTTGCTGGGCGCAGCAACATCGATCGCGTCAGGTGCGATCTACGCCCGCATCGGCGACAGCTTGTACTACGTCATGGCCGCGATGGCCGCGGCCGGCGCGCTCGTGATCTGGTCGGCGCGGCATCGACTCAAGGCTCATCCCCAGAGCGAGGAGGCGGGCGGATAGACCAGACTGTCGTCGTAGCGCAGCCCGTGGTCGCGGTCGCGCGCGAGCAGCAGCGGGCCGTCGAGATCGACGAAGCGCGCCTGCGGCGTCACCAGCATTGCGGGTGCCATCGACAGCGAGGTCGCGACCATGCAGCCGATCATGATCTCGAAGCCGAGCGCCTGCGCCGCGTCGGCCATCGCGAGCGCCTCGGTGAGGCCGCCGGTCTTGTCGAGCTTGATGTTCACGGCGTCGTAGCGCTCGCGGAGCGGCGCCAGCGATTTGCGGTCATGCACGCTCTCGTCGGCGCAGACCGCGAGCGGCCGCTTGATCCGCGCCAGCGCGCCATCCTTCCCGGCCGGCAGCGGCTGCTCGACCAGGGTGACGCCGACGGCGTCGCAGGCGGCGAGATTCTGCTCCAGATTGGCCTCGGTCCAGGCCTCGTTGGCATCCACGATCAGTTCGGATTCGGGGGCGGCCTTCCGAACCGCCGCGATCCGCTGCGGATCGCCGTCGCCGCCGAGCTTGATCTTGAGCAATGGCCGGTGCGCGGCCCTGGCCGTCGCCGCCGCCATCGCCTCGGGGGTGCCCAACGAAATCGTGAAGGCGGTGGTGCGCTCGCCCGGCACCGGGCGGTCCAGCAGGTTCCAGGCCCGCAGGCCGGTCGCCTTGGCCTCGAGGTCGATCAGGGCGCAATCCAGCGCGTTGCGGGCGGCTCCCGGCGGCATGGCGGCTTGCAGGGCCTCTCGCGACAGGCCGCCGGCGACGGCCGCCTGCATGGCCTGGATGGCCGCAAGGGTCGCCTCGGGCGTCTCGCCATAGCGGGGATAGGGGACGCATTCGCCGCGACCGGTGAGGCCGTTGCGGCTCACTTCGGCCACAACGGTCACGGCCTCGGTCTTGGCGCCCCGGCTGATGGTAAAACTGCCGGCGATGGGAAATCGCTCGATTCGCGCGGCCAGGGCCGGAACTTTGCTGGAAGTCATTTTGAACTCTGGCGAAATCTGAACCTGCTAGTTACCTCTAGCAACTAACATTAACCAGTTGGGGATACCTTCTCCGGGTAAGGGCGTGTGCACAACCATCTGATTCTACCCGTTTCTCGCGCCCCGGCCCGGGAGCGGAGACCTTGAGCGGCGATCCGAAGCTGGAACGGATTGCCAAGGGCAATGCGCTGGCACTCTGCGCCACCGGAACCTGGACCGCGAGCTTCGCGCCGGTCCTGGAGCGGATGGTGGCTGACGCCGAGAAGCTCGCCGGCGGTTCACAAAACATATTCATCGACGTCTCCGAGGTCGCCAAGCTCGACACCTTTGGCGCCTGGCTGATCGAACGGCTGCGCCGCAGCCTGACCCAAGGGGCCGTCGAGGCGCAGATCGCGGGGCTCTCCGCCAATTATTCGAGCCTCGTGGACGAGGTGCGGCGGGTCAGGGCGACGCCGGTCGTCGACAGCAGCGCGGTCACCATCACCGGCATGCTGGAGCAGATCGGCCGGGCCGTGGCCGGGGTCGCCGGCACGGTTGCTGGTCTCGTCGACATGCTGGGCGCGGTGCTCGCGGCGGGGTTTCGCGTCTTGATCCACCCGCGCTCGTTCCGCCTGACCTCGACCGTGCACCACATGGAGCAGGTCTGCTGGCGCGCGGTGCCGATCATCGTGCTGATCACGTTCCTGATCGGCTGCATCATCGCCCAGCAGGGCATTTTCCATTTCCGCAGGTTCGGCGCCGACATCTTCGTCGTCGACATGCTCGGCGTGCTGGTGCTGCGCGAGATCGGCGTTCTCCTGGTCGCGATCATGGTCGCGGGTCGCTCGGGCAGCGCCTACACGGCCGAGCTCGGCTCGATGAAGATGCGCGAGGAGATCGACGCGCTGCGCACGATGGGTTTCGACCCGATCGAGGTCCTGGTGCTGCCGCGCATGCTGGCGCTGGTGCTGGCGCTGCCGATCCTCGCCTTCCTCGGCGCCATGGCCGCGCTTTATGGCGGCGGCCTCGTCGCCTGGCTCTATGGCGGCGTCGATCCCGAAGCCTTCCTGCTGCGCCTGCGCGACGCCATCTCGATCGACCATTTCATCGTCGGCATCGTCAAAGCACCGGTGATGGCGGCCGTGATCGGCATCGTCGCCTGCGTCGAGGGGCTCGCCGTGCAGGGCAGCGCGGAATCTCTCGGACAGCACACCACGGCCTCCGTGGTGAAGGGCATCTTCTTCGTCATCGTCATGGACGGCGTGTTCGCCATCTTCTTCGCCTCGATCGGGATGTGACGATGGCGCAAGAAACTCAAGACGCGATTCAAGATCCGATCATCCGCGTTCGCGACATCACCGTGCAGTTCGGCGCGACGCGCGTGCTCGATGGCCTCAACCTCGACGTCAAGCGCGGCGAAATCCTCGGCTTCGTCGGCCCATCCGGTGCCGGCAAGTCGGTGCTGACGCGCACCATCATCGGCCTCGTGCCGAAGGTCGCGGGCTCCATCGAGGTGTTCGGCGTCGACCTCGATTCCTCCAGCACCTCGCAGCGCCGCAGCGTCGAGCGCCGCTGGGGCGTGCTGTTTCAGCAGGGCGCGCTGTTCTCCTCGTTGACCGTGCGGCAGAACATCCAGTTTCCGATGCGCGAATATCTCCGGGTCTCGCAGCGGCTGATGGACGAGATCACCCTGGCCAAGCTCACCATGGTCGGGCTCAAGCCGGAAGTCGCGGATCGCTTTCCCTCGGAACTGTCGGGCGGCATGATCAAGCGCGTGGCGCTGGCGCGCGCGCTGTCGCTCGATCCCGATCTCGTGTTCCTCGACGAGCCGACCTCGGGCCTCGATCCGATCGGCGCCGGCGATTTCGACGAACTGGTCAGGACGCTGCAGCGTACTTTGGGCCTGACCGTTTTCATGGTAACGCACGACCTCGACAGCCTTTACACAGCCTGCGACCGCATCGCCGTTTTAGGGAACGGTAAGATCATTGCGGCAGGGTCGATCGCCGACATGCAGGCCTCGCAGCATCCCTGGCTGAGACAATATTTCCACGGCAAGCGCGCCCGTGCGGTGATGGGCTGAGGTGCCGGAGTAGCTGATGGAAACGCGGGCCAATTACGTACTGATCGGATCATTCACGCTGGCGGTGATCGCCGCGGCGATCGGCTTCGTGCTGTGGTTCCAGTCGCTGCACACCACCAAGCAGCGCAGCCCCCTGCGCGTCGTGTTCGAGGGCCCGGCGGCGGGCCTGCGCAACGGCGGCAGCGTCAACTTCAACGGTATCCGGGTAGGTGAGGTGGTCTCGGTGAAGCTCGACAACCCGCGGCGGGTTGTCGCACTCGCCATGGTCGAGAACAACACCCCGCTCCGCAAGGACACCCTGGTCGGCCTCGAATTCCAGGGCCTGACCGGCGTCGCCGCGATCTCGCTCAAGGGCGGCGAGGAGGCGGCACCTCCGCCGCCGCTCGATGAGGACGGCATCCCGTCGCTGACGGCCGATCCCAACAAGCTCCAGGACGTCACCGAGGCGATCCGCGGCACGCTCCAGAACATCAACAAGATCGTCGCGGACAATCAGGAGTCGGTGAAGAACTCGCTGAAGAACCTCGAGACCTTCACCAACTCGCTCGCCCGCAACTCCGAGAAGATCGACGGCGTGATGGCCAAGGTCGACGGCGTCATGCACAAGGCCGACAGCCTCATGCTCGGCCTCAACACGCTTGCCGGCGGCAAGGACGGCGGCGAGCTGTTCCAGGCGGTGAAGTCGATCCGCGAGCTGGCCGATGATTTCGACAAACGCTCCGGCGCATTGATGACCGACGGCCGCCGCACGCTCGGCGACATCAGCCGCGCCGTGAACAATTTCGACCGCAATCCGACCCGCGTGCTGTTCGGCGCCAGCAACAGCGCCCCGGCCGCCGCGCCGCCGCCGGCCGAACCGCCGAGGCAGGCGCCCGCCGCGAGCGGCAGGCGGCAGTAGGCGTTTAGTACACGGACCTCACCTCGTCATTGCGAGCGTAGCGAAGCAATCCAGATCGTCTCCGAGGAAGCAGTCTGGATTGCTTCGTCGCAAGAGCTCCTCGCAATGACGAGCTCAAACGAAAACGGAGGCCGTGAGGCCTCCGTTCTCATTCGCTATTCGTTGTCGCTATGGGCTGATCACCCGAGCCGGCCCGCTGCATGCGCGAGCAGCGTGTAGACCAGGCCCGTCTCCGAGGTCAGGTGGCTGCGCAGCTCCTGCGGACCACGGCCGTCGCGGGCGACTTCGTCGAGCAGACGCTCGAACTCGGCGACGTAGCGGTCGACCGTGCCCTTGAAGTTGCGGTCGGCGCGGTACTTGCGGGCGACCTCGTCAAAGGCCTTCTGGCCGGCGGGCGTGTAGAGGCGCTTGGTGAACGCCTTGTTCTCGCCGCGCTGGTAGCGGTCCCACATCTCGGCGGCGAGGTTGCGGTCCATCAGGCGGCCGATGTCGAGCGACAGCGACTCCAGCGGATTGCTGCCACCCTGCGGAGCCTGCGGCTGCGGCGCGGGTGCCGCGCGGCCACGCGGGGCCTCACGTCCGGTCGGAGCGCCCTGGTTGGCGTCCGTGCGGTTCAGGAGGTCCGACAGCCAGCCGTCGCGGCCCTGGTCGTTGCCTGCGGGCGCGACCGGCGGCGCTTCGGTGCGGCGCGAGGAGGCGGGCATGCCGAGGTCCGGCGGCGGCAGCGTCGAGGCGCTGCCGGTGTCGCGGCCGCGGGTCTCGGTGTTGCGCGTGCCGACGGCTGCCAGCAACGGCTCTTCCTGGCGCTGCGCGCTGGCGCGGCCCGTCGTGGAGACGTCGAGGCCACGGCCATGCTGGGCCACGATGCGGTTGAGCTCGGCGAGGGCCTCGATCTGGTCGACGATCACCTTGCGCATCTGCGCAGTGCTCTCGGCGGCCTCCTGCGGCATCTCGAGCACGCCGCGGCGCAGCTCGTTGCGGGTGGCTTCGAGCTCGTTGTGCATCTCGAACGCCATCTGCTTCATGCTGGAGACGAGGTTGGTGAACTTCTCGGTCGACTGCTTGAACATCGTATCCGCCTCGTCCGTGGTCTGGCGGTAGATGTCGTGCATGGCCTCGATGGTCTGGCGGTGCTCCTCCTCGGACGCCACGCGCACCGCCTCGAACTGGCGGGTGATCGCGGCGGAACCTGCGCCGGCGGTCTCCGCGACGACGCGGGCGATGTCGCGGGCACGCTCTTCGGCGGCGGCCAGCGATTCATCGAGCAGGCCGGTGAAGCGCGACAGACGCTGGTCGAGATCGGCCGTACGCAGGTCGATGGTCGTGACCAGCGATTCCAGCGCCTGCTTGCGTTCGGCGAGGGAAGCGGTGGTGTTCTTGTTGCTCACCTCGACCACCTGCGCGGCTTCGACCAGCGCCTTGCCGTGCGCGTCGAACTGGGTCGACAGCTCGCCGAGGTCCTGCAGCGCCCGCGTGGTCTTCGTATTGAAGACGTTGAGCTGGTCTTCCAGGTTCTGCGTCGCAGCGCCGTTGCGCGAGGTGACGTCGTTCATCGCCGAGACGAAGTCGGCGACGCGCGTCACCAGCGCCCGCTCGAGCGAGTTGAGGTTGTCGTGCGCACCGGTCAGCACCTCCTGGAGCAGGATGTTGCCTTCGCGCAGACGCTCGAACAGGGCCACCGTGTCGGTGCGCAGGATCTTGCTGGTCTCCTGCATCTCGGTGACCGCTGCGATCGAGACCTGGCGCGACTGGTCGATCGCCGAGCGGGAGGCCTGTTCGAGGTCTTTGAGCGACTTGCCGACCGCGCCGGTGGCCATCTCGCTCGCCGCGTTGATGGTGCGGGCGACTTCGGAGCCGTTGCCCATCATCGTCTGCGAGAACGCATGGCCGCGAGTCTCGATCGACTTCAGCGCATCCGAGGTGACGCGGTCGATGTCGAGCGTGAGCTGGCTGGTCTTCGAGCCGATCGCATCGACCAGCGCGCCGCGCTTGGAGTCGATCATGTTCGACAGACGGTCGGCCTGCTGCTGCACGTAGGTGACGATCTCGTCGGTCTTGCCGGTCATGGCCTGGCCGAAGCTGCTGCTGGCGGCGAGCACCGAACGCTCGATGTCGGCCGAGCTCGACTTGACGCGCGAGCTTGCCTCGTTGGAGGCGTTGATCAGCGCGTTCTGGGCGTTGAGCGCGCTGGTCTGGATGTCGTTGGTGGCGTTGGTCGTGGCCGTGCTCAATGCGCGCTCGATCTCGGTCGAGATCGTGCGGATCTGGCTTGCGGCATCCGCCGACGTCGAAGTCAGGGAAGTCTGGGCCTCACGCGCGCTGTTGAGGATGGTCGAGGCTGTGTCGGCGCCGACCGAGGTCAGCGTGCGCTCGATGTCCGTGGTCAGCGACTTGATCTGGCTTGCCGCGTCCGTCGAGGCGGTGATCAGCGCGCCCTGGGCCTCACGCACGCCGCTGGTGAGCGCCTCGATGGTGGCGCCGCCGGCGGTCGCCAGCGCGCGCTGCATCTCGGCCGCCAGTGAACGGACCTGGCTGGTCTGTTCGGCCGAGACGGAGAGCAGGGTGCTCTGGGCGTCGCGGGCGCTGGTCGTGATCGTCTCGGCGGTCGACTGGCCGACCTGCGAGAGCGACCGATGCACTTCGACCGCGAGCGACTTGACCTGGGTCGCCGCATCCGAGGACGCGTTGACGAGCGTGGTCTGGGCTTCGCGGGCGCCGGTCATGATGGTCTCGGCCGTCGAGGTGCCGGCCATCGAGAGCGAGCGCTGCACGTCGACCGCGAGCGACTTGACCTGGCTCGCCGCATCCGAGGACGCATTGACGAGCGTGGTCTGGGCTTCGCGGGCGCCGGTCATGATGATCTCGGCCGTCGAGGTGCCGGCCATCGAGAGCGAGCGCTGCACGTCCGAGGACAGCGCCTTGATCTGGTTGGCGGTCTCGGTCGAGGCCGCGATCAGCGCGCTCTGCGCATCGCGGGCGCCGACGGTGATCGATTCCGCCGTGGTGGCGCCGGCCAGCGACAGCGAACGCTGCACGTCGGCGGTGAGCGTCTTGACGTGGTTGGCCGCGTCCGAAGACGCCGTGACGAGCGTGGTCTGCACCTCGCGGGCGCCGGCCAGGATCGAGGCTGCGGTGGCAGAACCAGCCGCCGATAGCGTGCGTTCGACGTCGACCGCGAGCCCCTTGATCTGGTTGGAGGCATCGCCCGAGGCCGCGACCAGGGTCGACTGAGCCTCGCGGGCGCTGCTCAGGATCGAGTTCGCAGCACCGGTGCCGACCGCGGTCAGCGCGCGCTCGACCTCGGTGGAGGTCATCTTGAGCTGGGCGTTGACGTCGGAGGAGACCGTCATCAGCGACTGCTGCGCGGTGCGCGCACCGGTCTGGATCGTTTCGCTGGTGTTGACGACGAGGTTGGTGAGCGAGCGCTCGGCGTCCTCGACATGCGAGCGGATCGCGGTCGAGATCATCTCGGCGCGGGACATCATGTCCTCGCTGGCCTGACGGCCACTGCTTTCGATGCGGCCGGCGACGGCTTCGACACGCGAGCCGAGCAGGTCCTCGAACTGCGCCACGCGCACGTCGATGTCGCTGGCGACCGAGCCGACCTTGGTCTCGATGGCCTGGTGGATGTCCTGGAAGCGCGCCGTGACCGTGTCGGTCAGGTGCGTGCTGCGGCCGTCGATCATCTCGGCGACGCCGGTGATGCGGCGGTCGACCGCCTCGATCGCCTGCGCGGTGCCGTCGGTGAGCGTCGAGGTCAGGAGGGTGAGGCGCGTGTCGATCGACTGCACGGCCTGCGAGGCGCCGTTCGTCACCGCAGTCGTCAGGTAGGTGAGGCGCGTGTCGATGGATTCGAGCGCCTGCGAGGCGCCGCCCGAGAGCGTCGTCGTGAGGTGCGTCAGCCGCGTATCGATCGACTGGATGGTCTGCGATGCGCCATCGGTGAGCGAGGTCGCGAGATAGTTGAGGCGCGTATCGATCGTCTCGATGGCCTGCGATGCGCCGTCAGTGAGCGACGTCGTGAGGTGGGTGAGGCGGGAGTCGATCGACTGGATCGCCTGCGCGGCACCGTCGGTCAGCGACGAGGCGAGGGTGTTGAGGCGTCCGTCGATGGTTTCGGTCACCGACTTGGCGCGGGTGTCGAACGACTGCTCGAGCGCGGCGACGCGGCCGACGAGCTGGTCGTCGAAAGTCTTGATGTGGCCTTCGATCGTGCCGTCGAGGCTGACGATCTTGTCGTTCAGCGAGGCGTCGAGGTTGGTGACACGTTCGCCGACCGTGGTCTCGAACTGCACCAGGCGCTGGTCGAGCACGGCCGTGATCGCCCCGCCGTTCGAGGTGAAGCGGGTATCGAAATTGTCGACATAGGTCTTCAGGCTCTCGGCGATGTCCTGGGTGCGCTGGCCCATGCGATCGACGATATCACCGCCGAACGTCTTCACGGTGCGGTCGAACTCGGAGATGTGGCGGGTGATCAGCGCGCCGAGCGTGCCGGAGTCGCGGGCGAACCTCTCGACCAGCTCGGTGCCCTGGTTCTTCACCAGCTCGTCGAACGCGCTCATCTGCAGCGACAGCGAGTCGTGCGCGGTCTCGGTCTGGCTGACGACCTTGGCGACGAGGGTGTTGACGGTGGCGTCGAGCGCCTCGCTCGCCTTGTCGCCGGAGGTCATGATGTGGCCGGCGAGCCGGTTGCCGGCATCGTCGATCTTGGCGGAGAGGTCGTTGGAGCGCAGCTCGAGCTCGAGCAGCAGCGAGTCCGACGAATTCTTCAGGCTGTCGTGCACCTGCTCGGTGCGCTCGGAGATGCCGTCGACGATGGCGGCGGAGCGCTGCTCGAACTCGCCGGTGATGCGGTCGATACGCTCGTTCAGCATCTCGTGGACGCGGTCGGCGAGGTCGACGAACTCGTCGTGGACGTGGCCGGTCTTGAAGTTGAGGCTGGTGGTCAGCCGCTCGCTGGCGTCGAGCACGGCGCGCGTGGTCTCGTTGCTGGCCTCCTCGAGGCGGTCGAGCAGGTCGCCGCCGCGCTCGCCGAGCGCGAGGATCATGTTGTCGCCGGCGTTGCTCAGGGCGCCGGTGATGTGGGCGCCGCGCTCTTCCAGCGCGCCGGTGATGCTCTTGGCGACCTCGTCGACGCGCGAGGCGATCGCGTCCGAGATCAGCGCGATGTCGTGGCGCAGATCGATCTGCACGCCGGAGATGGCGCTGCGGACCTGCTCGGCCTGGCCGACCAGATTGTCGCGCTGGTGCGCGATGTCCTGGAGCAGGGAGCGGATGCGCACTTCGTTGTCGGAATAGGCGCGTTCGAGCGCCGCAACCTCGTTGGCGACCAGCGTCTCGAGCTCGCCGGCGCGCGCGATGGCGCGTTCGATGCCGTCGCCCATCGCCGCGACCTCGCGGCGGATGGCCTGGCCGACGGTCACCATGGAATCGGACGCCGAGCCCTCGGGCTCGGAGAAGCGGATCGCGACCTGCGCCATCGCCTGCGCGATCATGCGCATTTCCTGGCCGCGCCAGACCAGGCTCGCCAGGAAGTAGAACAGCATGATCGGCGCGAAGAACATCGCGATCAGGCCGGCGATGACGAGCACGCCGCCGCTCTGGCCCATGGCGGCCTGGATCGAGGGCAGGAAGCCGACGGTGAGCGCGGCGCAGGCTGCGAGCCAGACGCCGGCGAAGATGGTGGCGAAGGTGTAGACGCTGCGGGCAGGGCGGCCCTTCTGAAGCGCCTGGAGCAACTGACCGATGGTCTCGCGGTCATCGTTGGCGGCGCGGCGCGAGGTGCGCGGCTCCTCGATCGTATCGAACACGGTGGTGCGCTCGTTGGCGGCAGGACGCGGCTCGAAGGTCGGCTCGTCGAAGATCGGGGGAGCCGGCGGCCCCACCGGAGCCGACGTTTCGTTGCGCATCGAGGCGTTGCGGCTGGTGTCCGCGGCCGTGTCGCTGATGTTCAGGGCTTCCTGGATCGCAGAAAGCGCAACTTCTGTGGGGTCTTTGACCTTTTTCGGAGTGTTCGCCATGTTCAGTCCGAGCCCTCGTTACTTGTACGCGTCCTCCCGCGAGCCCAGCGCGCTACGCAAGCCCACAGACCGGATCATGCCGCTTACGCGGATTCCCAGCCGTCCCCACCCGGACGGCTTGTCCGCTAATTTCTCCCAACATCCTATTGGCAGAGCGTCGCGAATGAAATGCCCGGGATTAAGACAATCTTAATCATCGTTAACAGGATAGCGCCGTAACGCCTTAGCAATAAATGGAATTCTCCACCGGACTCGCCGGATTGCGGCAACTTTTCGTCAATAAACGGGCGGATTTGCGTAAAACGGCCCAAACACTTCGTTAACCATTTCCATGCTTCGGTGGGGAAACTTGACCGCCGGATCGGCGGACATCGCGCGATGCCGGGGTCTGCGCCATGACGCCTGAACTGCAACGGATGGACTGGATGCCTTCGCCCCCGCTTGCACCCATCGACAGCCCGCTCGACCTCGATCACCTCTCGCGCATGACGCTCGGGGACACTGAGCTGGAACAGGAAGTGCTCGCGATGTTCGCCGAGCAGGCGGTTCGCCTGGTTGCGGCGATGGCAGCACTGCCGGCCGAGGCCGGCACACTCGCCCACAAGCTCGAGGGCTCCGCGCGCGGAATCGGCGCCTTTGCGGTGGCCGATGCCGCGGCCAGCCTGGAGACCGCGGTCCGGACCGGCCATGGCCAGCCCCACGCCTTCGCCGCGTTGAAAGAGGCGGTGACCGAGGCTCGCGCCGCCATCGAGGCGATCCTGAAGCCCTAGGGCGACAGGGCGAGAAACCGCGCTCTAGTCTTTTGTTTTGACGCGTTTTCTTCCCGCGAAGCGGGATTCACGTCGCTTCAAAACCCTATGGCGCCGGGCGGATCGACCCGTTATAGGACAGCCCGGACCCTCCTTCATTCGCAACATCGCGGCAGCACGAGCACACATGGCCAAGATTAACTTTGTCGACCACAAGGGCGAAACCCGTACGGTGGAAGTCGAGAACGGCGCGACCGTGATGGAAGCCGCCATCCGCAACAGCATTCCCGGCATCGAGGCCGAATGCGGCGGCGCCTGTGCCTGCGCAACCTGCCATGTCTATGTCGACGAAGCCTGGCGCGAGAAGGTCGGCAGCCCGACGCCCATGGAAGAAGATATGCTCGATTTCGGTTTCGACGTGCGCCCGAACTCGCGGCTGTCCTGCCAGATCAAGGTCTCCGACGAACTCGACGGGCTCGTCGTGGCGACGCCGGAACGGCAGGCCTGATCGTCCCTCACTATATTAGATGCTCGGCGGCGCGACCTCGATACCGCGCTTGTGCCAGGGCCTGAGCTTCTCGATGATCTCAGCGGTGAGCGGTGCGGGCCGCCGCGTGGCCTCGTCGAGCATGACGCCGACCGACATCGCCGATGCGATGCACTTTCCTTCCGAAAACACCACCTGTTCGAAGGTCACCGACGTCCGTCCCAGCTTGACCACGCCGAGGCCGAGCTCGATCTTGTTCGGCCAGTGCAGCTCGGCGCGGAAATGGATGTCGAGCCGCACCATGATCCAGGCGAGGCCCGACGGCGTCAGCCCGTATTCCGGGCTCTTCATCAGCGTGACACGGCCGGTCTCGAAATAAGTGGCGTAGACCGCGTTGTTGACGTGCTGGTTCGGATCGAGATCGCCGAAGCGGACATTGTCGCCGAGACGATAGGGATAGTCCTCCAGGCGCGGCGTCGTATCGAGGCGGCTTGGTGCGTTCACCGATTGATCTCCGTCATATCGCATCCCGTTACAGCCCAGTTATCCTGACCCGGCAAGTGGGCGCGGCTGCGGGGTGCTCCCGCTTTTATGCCTTCCCTGATCCATCCCCGTTGGCTAGACAGGGAGGGTCACTTCTGCCCCCGGGCGGCGTCCAACCGATAACGATCGATAAAGAGACGACATGAGCGACGTGATCAAAACCGATGTGCTGATTATTGGCGCCGGCCCCTGTGGTCTGTTCGCCGCCTTCGAGCTTGGCCTTCTCGACATGAAGGCGCATTTCATCGACATCCTCGACAAGGTCGGCGGCCAGTGCGCCGAGCTCTATCCGGAAAAGCCGATCTACGACATTCCCGGCATTCCGCACGTTTCGGGGCAGGGCCTCACCCACGCGCTGATGGAGCAGATCAAGCCGTTCCATCCGACCTTCCATCTCGGCGAGATGGTGGAGACGGTGGAGAAGATCGGCGATCCCCTGTTTCGCTGCACCACCGACGCGGGCAAGGTGTTCGAATGCAAGGTGGTGGTGATCGCGGCCGGCGGCGGCTCGTTCCAGCCCAAGCGCCCGCCGGTGCCGGGCATCGAGGCCTATGAAGGCACCTCGGTGCACTACGCCGTGCGCAAGATGGAGACGTTCCGCGACAAGAGCGTTCTGATCGTCGGCGGCGGCGATTCCGCGCTCGACTGGACGCTCAATCTGCATCCGCTCGCCAAGCGCATCACGCTGCTGCACCGGCGCGACGATTTTCGCGCCGCGCCCCACAGCGTCGAGCAGATGCGCGCGCTGGTGGCCGACGGAAAGATGGATCTGCGGCTCGGGCAGGTCACCGCGCTCTCCGGCACCGAGGGCAAGCTGACCGGCGCCACCGTCAAGGGCAACGACAACAGCGTGAGCGAAATTTCCTGCGACACCATGCTGCCGTTCTTCGGGCTGACCATGAAGCTCGGTCCGGTCGCGAACTGGGGCATCGCGCTGGAGAACAATCTGGTGCCGGTCGAGACGTCCGCGTTCGAGACCAACGTATCCGGCATCTTCGCCATCGGCGACATCAACACCTATCCCGGCAAGCTCAAGCTGATCCTGTGCGGCTTCCACGAGGGCGCGCTGATGGCGCAAAAAGCCCATCGCTACGTCTATCCGGAGAAGCGGCTCGTGTTCCAGTACACGACCTCGTCCTCCAGTCTGCAAAAGAAGCTCGGTGTCAACTGACGGCACCGGGTTCGGCAGGCAATGCCCCATGTTTCTGGTGCTGGAACCGTTCGCGAAATCGCCGTAGTCTGCGGCCATTGCAGTGGCGGCTTAGCAAGGTGATCATAATGCGGACTCTCTTTTCCAGCTCTCGGCTGCTGTCGCTCCTCGCGCTCGCTCTTGCTTTGACGCCAGGCGCGGTGAAACCGGCTGCCGCACAGGCGCAGCAGCCAACCGCCGCGGGTCTTTGGCAGAAGATCGAGGACGGCAAGACGGTGGGATGGTTTCTGTTCGTCGACCACAACGGCGTCTTCGAAGGCGTGATCGCAAAAACCTTTCCGCGCCCCGGCGACGACCCGAATGAGGTCTGTGCGAAATGCACGGATGATCGCAAGAACGCGCCGGTGCTCGGGCTCTCCTTCATCCGCGACATGAAGCGCGACGGCTTGAAGTATGACGGCGGCAACGTGGTCAATCCACGCGACGGCAACATCTGGAAGGCCAAGATGTCGGTCAGCCCGGATGGCCAGACCCTGACCATGCGCGGCTTCCTCGGCATTTCCCTGTTCGGCAAGGACGAGACCTGGAAGCGTCTTCCCGACGCCTACATCGCCCAGGTCGATCCTGCCATCGTCGCCAAATATCTTCCGGCACAGGCGACCGCCGCGACGACGAAGCCGGCGCCCGCGCCCGCGGCGAAGAAGGGCGGCGCGATGATGGCGCCGGCGCCGAAGCAGTAGGTTCTCTGCGCGTCCGCTGTCGTCTCGACCATTGCCTCACATGCGGCTGTCATTCCCGCGACCCGGCTACGCCAAGGCTTCGCCGGGGCTTCAGTCCAGGGGCGCCGAAGCTTCAGCGTAGGCGGCAAGCGGGGAGTCGCGGCCCCTCCGTATCCTCGCGCTGTCTCTGGAATACTGGATCGCCCGATCAAGTCGGGCGATGACAGTTGAGTGTGTGGCTCGGGCCTGCCTCAGCAGCGACGGTCTTGACGACCGTCAATACGTCCGTGCCTTCTTGCAAGGTGCGTAGAACGTGCCGTTGCCGGCGACGACCCGCTCGAGGCATTGCCGGGGATCGGTGATCTCGCCGTCGACCTGGAAATAATAGGCCTGCGGTCCCAGGCTCAGGACGTAATGTCCCGGCGCAAGCTCGAGCCCTGAATCGCCGGTGTGAAGCTCGTACATCTCGGGCTTCCCCGGGATCGGCGACACCCGGAACGGATAGGAGAAGTTTCGGATCACCCCGACATCTTCTCCGCCGCCCAGATTTTTGCCTGCAGCGTCGGTCGAAAACTCCCTGGCGATCTTCGCGACGACCCGAACCTCGACGCGCTCGGGGATCACGTTCGCGGCGTCCCGCCGAAACACGATGAATTTGACGCGGCCGTTCGGCAGATGCGGGCGATCGGGCTTCTTGAACTCCGGTGAAATCGCGATGCGCATGTCCGGCGCCATCACGCCGGTCGCATTCAATTCCGCCAGCGATTTGTCGTCGATCAATGCGTAGATGCCGTAGTCGGTTGGCAATACGCGCGTCGGGGGAGGCGGGGCGGGGGTGATCATTTCCGGTTTGGCGACCGTGATCGTCGTCTCCGGCTTGGGCGATACCTGCGCGATCTCCTGAGCCTGGGACGAAATCTGCCGGCGCAGCGCGGCGATGTTGTCTCGCTGCGAGACGATCAGGATGACTGCGCCAACGGCAAGCAGGATGGCCGCCGTACGCTTGATCACCGGTAGAAGCGGGCCCGAGATCGCAGGCAGCTTGCTGCGGGATATCTCGATCCTCGATCGCAAAACGGTCGCGTCGCCGGACACCAGGAGACCGCCTGTCTCGGTCGCCTTTGACGACGTGAGCTGTTGTGACGGCAAGCGCTCCAGCGGCGCCTGGTCGCGCGAGAATTTTTCGACCTCCTCGATTGCGACCTCGAGCGCCCGCTTCATCTGGTCGATGTTCCTGGCGTCGGCGTAGGTGAACTGCTCCTGGAGCTTGTAGCGGGCAAGGTCGTAGACCATCTGCCGCCTGGCGTCCGCGTCGTCCTTCACCGTCTCGAGCATGCGCGAAATCACGAGCGCAAACTGCACTTCGCTTGCGGGCAAGTCGGTCGAATCCTGCTGGCCAGGAAGCAACTCTCTCGAACTCATAGCGCTGACGGTCCAATGCCAGTCACGCCAACACCTGATTTCTCTAATTGAAACAGTTGATTAAAAGATGCGGCCCGCGTCCGCGGCCGTTTCGTACACGTCCTCGCGGAACAAGGAAAGCCTCCAAAACAGCTGCGGCAAATTGCCGACGCGTTGGACATGCAGGACGTGCGCGCCGGCCGGGGCAACGCCGTGCGGCCGTAGTTCCCCGGAATGCGCGCTGGCGCCGGATTTGCATAGCTGTCGCAAAGCCGCTGGGGAGCGAGTCGCCGTCTCCACGCCTGCCGCGACCGTGCGGAAGGCGGACGGCGGTGTCTGTCCCTCGCGGCGCTGATTGCGATCCGCGGAGACGATATGCGACTTGCCAGACTATGTGCGGCGGCGCTGCTGGGGCCGATGGCGCTGCTTGCGACCTCGGCGCTGGCGCGCGACGACGGCCGCTATGCCAACTCGCCGCTAAAACCCTGGTTCGAGAGCCTGCACAGCCAATACGGGCAATGCTGCTCGGATGCCGACGGCTACGTCATAGCCGACGTCGACTGGGAATCCGATCGCGGCCACTACCGCGTGCGCATCGACGACGAATGGGTCGTCGTGCCCGACGGTGCCGTGATCACCGAGCCGAACAAGATCGGTCGAACCATGGTGTGGAAGCACTATGTCGACGGCCATCCGCGCGTGCGCTGCTTCATGCCCGGCAGCATGACGTAGCGGTCGTGGCTAGAATTTGTACGTCACGCTGCCGAGCACCGTGCGGCCGATTCCGAGAAAGCAGTCGCCGCGCGCCAGGCACGTGGTGAGGTGACGCTTGTCGAAGAGATTGCTGGCATTGACCTGAAGCCGCCAGGAACCGGTCTCGTAACGAACCATGGCGTCGAACAGCGTATAGTCGGGTGTGCGGAGGGTGTCGGTGCCGTCCCAGGAGGTGCCGATGTAGCGCACGCCGCCGCCGAGCGTGACGCCGGGCAGGCCGAGCAGGGACAGACGGTACTTCGCCCAGAGCGAGGCCTGGTGATCCGGCACGGTCTCGACATGCTTGCCGGAATTGTCGCCGCTTTCCACGCGGGCATCGAGATAGGTATAGGCGCCGATCAGGTCGAGCTCCGGCGTGACGCGCGCCAGCACCTCGAGCTCGGCGCCGCGGATGCGCACCTTCCCGGTCTGGATCGAGAAGCGGTCATCATCGGGGTCGCTGGCCAGCCGATTCCGTTCGGTGGTGTCGAAGATCGCGCCGTTGATCGCATTGCCCGGTGTCGGATTGTACTTGAAGCCGAGCTCCACCATCTCGCCGCGCTGCGGCGCGCACACCGTGGCGCAGACGCCGCTGCCGAACACCGGGTTGAACGACCGCGCATAGGTCACGTAAGGCGTGACGCCGAATGGCAGCTCGTACATCAGCGCGGCGCGGCCGGTGGTCGCCTGGTAGTTTTCGACCGGCGAGGCCTGCGTGTTACTGGTGACGTAGTCGTGGCGCAGCCCAAGCACGGCGAGCCACGGTCCGAGGCGCAACTGGTCCTGAGCGTAAATACCGAGCTGGGTCTGGCGCAGATCCGGTTCGGGAGACATCGTCGGCGCGGGTACGCCGCGGTAGACCGGCGCGTAGAGATCGAACGGCGTCGGGTCTGTGGTGAAGCCTGATTGCGCGTGCTCCCTGAACTCGCGGTAGTCGGTGCCGAACAACACTTTGTGTGCGACGGGTCCGGTGTGCAATTTCAGCTCGGCATTGCTGTCCGAGGTCAGGTTGTCCTTGACCGTCTCGCGGCTCCATACGCTGCGCGCCACGGAGCGTCGGCTGGCGTCGAGAAATGGATAGTTCGGATCGCTTGGATCGACGAAGTTCAGGTCCGGCCACGTCGACCGGTAAATGCCCTCGACATGGGCGTAACGCAGGTTTTGCCGGATCTTCAGACTGTCGCTGAAGCTGTGCTCGAACAGGCTGCTGATCGCGCCGGTCTCGGTCTGGTACTGGTCGAAGCCGGGCTCGCCGGCGAAGCGCCGCACCGGAATGTAGCCGTTGGGGCCGGCAAACAATGTGCCCTCATGCGGCAGGAAGGCCGTGGAGGACCCCGTGGTGTCCTTCTGATAGGTGCCGAGCACCGTCCAGCTGGTGTTGTTGGTCGGCCGCCAGGTCAGTGATGGCGCGAGCACGATGCGGCCGTCCTTGACGTAATCGGTCTGCGTGTTGCTGTCGCGGTATACGCCGATGAAGCGATAGAGCCACTCGCCGTCCTTGGTCAGCTTTCCCGTGGAGTCGAGCTGCACCTGCTTACGGTTGAAGCTGCCATATTGCACGCCGATCTCGTTGGCGGATTCGGCCTGCGGGCGCTTCGAGATCAGGTTCAACAGGCCGGCGGTCGAGGTGTCGCCGTAGAGCACGGAAGAGGGGCCGCGCAAGACCTCGATGCGCTCAAGGGTGTACGGCTCCGGCCGCCATTCGTTGAAGTTGTTGGTGTTCACCATGCGGGTGCCGTCGAGATAGATATTTGGGTCCTGGCCGCGGATGCGCGGATAGTCGCCGCGCGAGTCCGCGCCGTAGGCGTCGGCGAACACGCCGGGGACATAGCGCAGCGCCTCCTGAACGGTGGTCGCGCCCTGGTCGATGATGCGGTCGGCGGTGACCACGGTGATCGACTGCGGTGTCTCACGCAGCGGCGTATCGGTCTTCGTGCCGGTGCCGCTGCGGGTCGCGACGTAGCCGCGGACGGGGCCTGTCGCGGTCTCCGCGCCCGTGCTCGCGCCGGCCGCCTGTGTATCGGCGTTCGATGGTGCGCGCTCGGCCTGGCGACGGCGGCTTGCCGCCTGTGCGGCCTGACGGGAGGGAGACGGACGTGTGCGCGCTGCCGGCCGCGACGATTGCTCGACCACGACGGCGGGCAATTCCTGCGACGATGATTGCGCCTCGGCCGGCGCCGCATCCATCAGGCCTGCCAACAGCGGCAGCGCGCCGCCGATCAATCCTGCCGTCGTTCTGAGATATGTAGTCATTCGCGACCCCATCATTTGCGGGGCGGACGACTAACAAGCGCAGTCGATGGCTTGAAGTGCGGGAGGGGCGCAATGGTCCCTCAATCATCAGATTTGGAATTAGTATTTATATAAGTAGAGCGCGCGCCGCTTGATGGCGGCGCGCGGATGGCCTCATGTGAGGATGGAGAATCGTGTCTCGTCGCGGCGTAGGCCCACGCCGTCTTGATCGACGTGTGCGATTTACTTGCAGTCGCCGCAAGGCATCGTGGATACGCAGGGGCCCGCCTACGCGCGACCTGCCGGCAGGCTCCGTCTGACCCGCGGCGAGAGCGAAACGGCGCCGTTGACCGCACCGGCACGAGCCGCTTCCGTCGCGAGATACTGATTGCCCCATGTCCAGAGCATGCGAACGACCGGTTCGAGCGAGCGCCCAAGCGCCGTCAGGGAATACTCGACCCGCGGCGGGACCTCCGCATAGATCTCGCGATGAATGAGGCCGTCCGCCTCGAGCTCGCGGAGCTGGCGCGTCAGCATGCGCTGCGTGATCCGGGACAGGCGCCGCTTGAGCTCGTTGAGGCGAATCGTATCGTCGAGCAGGTGGTAGAGAATCACGCCCTTCCACTTGCCGTCGATCAGATCGAGGGTGGCCTCCACGGGGCATCCCACGGCACAATCATACGTCTTGCTGCCGAGCTTCTGCATGGTTCACTCCGTGATACTAGAGGACTGGCCTGTGCGTAATTGTCAGTCCGCAAATTAGCGCGCATCGTGGCTCTCGCAAAGATCGATATCGGCGAGGCGGTGAACGAGCGGCCGCTTCGGCTCGCATTTGGGTCTCTGCATTCAAATCCTGCGGCGGTTGCCGGCGCGGACCGGGCGCACGCGCGCCGGAATAACCGTGGAAAACAAAGGGAGGGAGCGGTGCGAAGCGTGAGGAGAGGAATTCGACTTGTCATTTTTCTGTCGGCGGCAATCGTCACGGGCGCGGCCTGTGCCGAGAACGGAGGCGGCAACGCGGAAGTCTTTGCGAAGCTCCCTCAGTCGGTCGGCAACATTGCGTTTACGCCGGACAATCAGCTGATCTTCAGTCACCATCCATTCTTCAGTCCCGACGTTCGTGTGGCGCGGCTGACATCGCCGACGACGTTCGAGCCGTTTCCAAATGCGGAATGGAATACGCCACGAAAAGGCACCGATCAGTACCTCGATAACGTCCTGGGTCTTCGTTCCGACGAAAGCGGTGTCGTGTGGATCATCGACATGGGATTCCGGACGCAGATCACGCCGAAGCTGGTCGGCTGGAACACGCGCACGAACAGGCTGGAGCGCATCCACTACATGCCCGAGCCCGTGACCGTGAAAGGCTCGCAGCCGCAGGACATCGTGATCGACCAGAAGAACCGGAAATTCTACATCGCCGACGAAAACATCGGGCCCGGCGGCGATGGCTCTCACGCTGCGATCATCGTCATCGACATGGATACGGGTGCCGCCCGGCGCGTGCTGGACGGCGATCGATCCACCGTCCCTGAAAATGTGCCGATCACCGTGGATGGCAATGATCTGACCGTGCCTGGCAAGGACGGCAAGCCTTCGCTCATTAAGGTCGGCTGCGACGGCATCACGATGGATGCCAGGTCCGAATGGGTCTATTTCGCGCCCTCAGCGGCCGGTCGCTGTACCGCATCAAGGCCACCGACCTCGGCAACGAGAAGCTGCCCGCCGAAGAGCTGAGCGCGCGGGTGGAACGCTACTCGGACAAACCGAACAATGGCGGCCTGTCGATCGACTATGCGGGCAACATCTACCTGACTGCGGTCGAGACCAAATCGATTGGAGTCATAGGAGCCGACCGGAAGTTTCGCACTTATTTGAGCGATCCGGACATGGTGTGGCCGGACGGGATTACTGCCTCTCCCGACGGGTACATGTACGTGTCCGCGTCTCAGGTCTCCGCAGCCGCCATGTTCCATGGCGGCAAGGCCGAAAACAAGACGCCGTATCTGATCTATCGGTTCAAGCCGATCGCGGCAGGCTATATCTCACGCTGACGGCGGGAGCGACGACCCCGGCAAGGGCAGCCGGGGTCGAAAACTGTCTCAGCGCTCTTCGCTCGTGGCGTTGGCGCTCGCCAGCCGCTTGACGCGCGGCGACAGCACTGACATTTGCGCGGGCGAGGCCGGCATGCCGGCGACGATCATCGCGGGCGCAGACGACTGCTCCTCGACCCCGGCGCCGCCGAGCACCTGCACTTGCGTCGTCGAAATCGGAAACGACTTCACGTCGTAAGAGGGAAGCTCGCCGGCAAATGCACCGGCCGAGCTCGCAATCATGGCGCCGGCAACGGCAAATATTGAAAGAACGCGCATTGGAAAATCTCCGTGGAAGATGGCAATCGGAGGTTTGGTCGCGGCGATGCCACGCCAGGTTCGCTTGTGTGCGAACATTCGACCGCCGCCGGCGGATCTATTTGATTGCGTGATGCGACAGACGTGAAACGCGGAAGAAGTTTTCCACGCCAATGTTTCCGGACGGTTTCGCCAAAGGGCTAGAAGCGGCTCGTCAGCCCGTTTGCAGATCGAGGTGCGGCGATCTGGTCGTCGCGGTGGCCTCGGGAAAGCGCAAGCTCATCGTCGTGCCGCGGCCCGGCGCGGAGGAGATGACCAGCTCTCCGCCGTGCGCGGCCATGATCTCGCGGACGATCGACAGGCCGAGGCCGGCGCCGTCGCCCGCGCTGTTGCCGGTCTGAAATGGCTCGAGCAGCCTGTGCTCCGCACCGTCGGGCAGGCCCGCGCCGTCATCGTCGATCGAGATGTCGCCGCGGCTAACCGTCGCAACGATGCGCCGCGCACCATGGGCGTGGATGAGCGCGTTGCCGACGAGATTGGCAAGCGCACTGCGTACCGCGGCGTCGACGCCTTGCACCAGGAACGGACCTTCTTCGGCGTGTTCCAGCGCAAGCTCTATGCCGGCGTCCAGCGCCGAGGGGCTGAAATCGGCGAGCACGTCCAGCGTGATCTCGGCAAGATCAATCGGTCGCTTCTCGATCGCATGATTTTGCAATCGCGCCAGGTCGAGCATGGCGGAGACCAGCGACGTCAGGCGGCGGACGTCGCGCACCAATTCCGCCCTCAGCGCCGGCTCGGGCACGTCCTCGATTTTCGCGCGCAGCAGCGTGAGCGGCGTGCGTAGCTGATGGGCGGCGTTGCCGAGAAAGCGGCGTTGCATCCTGATGTAGGCGTCGATCTCGCCGAAGGCGCGGTTCAGTGCTGCGACCAGCGGCTTCAGCTCGGTGGGGACTTCGGACAGGGATATCAGGCCCTGCGGGGCCGATGGGTCGATCGCGAGCGCGCGATGCGCCACCCGTTCGATGCCGCGCGAGACGAAACGTGCGGCCAGCATCGAGCCGATGGCAACCGTCGCCGCAAAGGCCAGCGCCAGCGTGATGATCCCGAAAATGCTGCGGGCAAGGAAGTTCCTGGCAATCCGGCCGAAGCGGACCTGGGGGGCGCCGACCATCATCGTAAGCTGCAACGGGCCCCGTTGCGCGACGGCGAGACAGAAGGTGCTCTTCTGGTCGAGCGTGCTGAAGACGGACGAGCCGATCGGCCCGTGATAGGGAAACGCGAAGGGGAGGGCGGGCCGGCGTTCGCTACCGTATTCGCTGACCAGATCGCCAGCGGACACGACGTACCAGAGGTTCGGGCTGTCCGTCCTGAGCTCCTCGAGGGCGGGAGTCGGACGTACCGTCAGGTTCTGCCCTTCGATCACTGTGGCGCGATCGAGAACGGCGACCACAACGCGGCAAGCCCTGAACTCGCGTTCCTCCATCGGGTAGCGCCAGATGAAGACACCGAGCATGATCAGGAAGATCGTCGTCGCGGCGATGCCAAGCGACAGCGCAAACGTTCGGGCAATCGACGTCATCGCGGTGTTGCCAGCCGCAGGATGTAGCCGATGCCCCGCATGCTGCGGATCTCGACATCGCCGCCGAGCTCGGTCAGTTTCTTCCGCAAGCGCGAGACCTGCGCTTCGAGCGTGTTGGATTCGATCTCGTCGTCGAAGCCGTAGATCTCCTCGATCAGGGCGGCGCGGGTGATGACGCGGTCGCGGCGCATCAGGAGCGCTCCGAGGATCAGCGCCTCGCGCCGGCGCAGCAGGATTTTCGTGTCGGCGACCACCGCTTCGTTGCTGCCGAGATGCAGCTCGACATTGCCGAGCGACAGCACCGAGGGCGCGAGCTGCCGGGGCCGCCGCAACACGGCGCGCACCCGCGCAATGAGCTCCTGCGGCTCGAACGGCTTGCCGAGATAGTCGTCGGCGCCGCCATTGAGACCGTCGACGACATCCTCCTTGGCGTCCTTGGAGGTCAGCATGATGATCGCGGGACGGTCCGCCGATCGGCTCAGCGCCGTCACCACCTGGAGCGCATCTCCATCGGGCAGCATCCGGTCGATGATCGCGAGATCATATTTGAAATTGTCCAGCGCCTGACGGGCATCGGCAATCGAGCCGACGACGTCGACAATGCCGTGCAATTGTCCGAGCAGGCGGCTGACATAGGCGCCGATCTGCGGTTCGTCTTCGATTACGAGGGAGCGCACGCGGGTCGTCCTTGACTCTGCTGGGGCAACAAAACCCTGAGCGTGACGCTCCCTGGCCGAAGTCTGGCGTTCCGGCTCGTGCGCAGGGTTCCCATTAAGGCAGCGAGCTTGGCGAATAAAAGGCAGGAACGCGGGCGCCGACCGGCTCTAGCGCTCAAAGTTTGCGAGCGTGAGCGCGGCCCGGCAATGTTCGGGCAACATTGATCCGGCGGCGCGCCCGGCATGCGCCGCGAATGGATCGGGGCGCTGTCTGCCCCTTGCAATCTTGGCGCAATTTTGCCGGACCACATGCTGTGGCTCCTAACTACACGAGTCGACCAGGCCAGCAAGGCCGGTCCGGGGCCCTGTAAATGAAGCATTTTGACGAAGCTGCTCTCGATCCTGCGGCGAGAGCGCAGCAGACCTTGCTGACCGCCTTCCTCGCCGCGTTCGGCGCAATCCTGGCGATCCCGCAGTCGGCATCGGCGCAGACGGGGTTCACGTTGCCAGCCCCGCCGTTCGACGTGCCGATGCTGCCGTCACCTTCCGGCAACTGGACCGTCATGGTCGGCATCGGCGGCGAGTACACGCCGGATTTCGTCGGATCGAAGAACGGGAAGCTCATGCCGATCCCGATCTTCTCCATTCGCCGTGCCGGATCGGTCGACCAGTTTCGCGGGCCCCGCGACAGCGCCAGTATCGCGCTGTTCGACGTCGGAAATTTTCGCGCGGGCCCTGCGTTCAAATACGTCGCGTCGCGCAGGAGCGATAAATATGCCGAGCTGACCGGCCTTGGCGACGTCAAGGCCGCATACGAGCTCGGCGGGTTCGTCGAATATTTCCCGGTCGACTGGCTGCGCCTGCGCAGTGAATTGCGCCAGAGCATGGGCGGAAATACCGGCACGGTCGCCGATGTCTCCGCCGACGTCATCGTGCCGCTGATCCAAAGGCTCACGATCTCGGCCGGCCCGCGCTTCACCTGGAAAAGCACCAAGGCGACTGCGCCCTATTTCGGCGTCGACGCCGTGCAGTCCGTGGCGTCCGGGCTGCCGATGTACGATGCCAGAGGCGGTGCGCATTCGGTCGGCTTCGGCGGCCAGATCTCCTATCGCATCAATCCGCAGTGGGAAGTCCATGCCTATGTCGAGTACGAGAAGCTGCTGGGCGACGCCGCAGACAGCCCGCTCGTGAAGCTGCGGGGATCGTCGAACCAGACGACGATCGGCCTCGGTGCGTCCTATTCATTCGATTTCAGGATTCGATAGGTCACCATGCGCCGCATTGCTTTTCTATGGGTTGGCCTGGCGATCGCTTGCATCGCCCTCGGCGCGGCCGCGGCGTTCGAGACGCGCGCGACTCGGCTCCAGGCAATCAAGACCGTCGGCATCGTCTCGGCCATCGGCGAGGAGATGAGCCTGACGCAAGCCGGCCTGATCGCGCTCGGCAACGCCGGGCAAAGCCTCTCGATCAGCGCTTGGGGTCTGGACGAGCTGATCGTCCAGCAGGCGACGAAACTGCTCGGCGGCGCTTTCGCGTGCAGGCGGTGAGCTACCGACGCGCCGCGTTTGCCGCGATCAGGGATTCGGCGGTTGCGCCCGTCAATCTCCTGCGCAGCGATCCGTTCAAGGAGCTGGTTCGCAGCGATGTCGCGCCCCAGGGGTTGGATGCGTACATCGTCATCACCCGGGCCAGATCGAAGCTCGGCAACGGCCGCAACGTCGAGGGCATCGGGCTCGCCCAATATCGGACGCTGCTTGCGGATTACGGCCTGATCCACGCGCTCTACGAGGTGCGCGTGATCGACGGCAAGTCGTTCGACGTGATCGAGAAGCGGGCGGCCGCGCCGCTCGACAACACGGGGACCATGCGGCTCGCCGGACCCAGCGGACCGATCGACGCGACGTTCGAGGGGCCCGCTACGAGCGAACGGCTACGCGCGGCGATCACGGATCTCATCACGCGCAGCTTGCCCGTCACGTTGGGCGACATGCACCTGATCGACGGTCAGTGAGGCCGGTTGGCCCGGCTTCTAAAGCGCGATGAGATTGGTATGAATCGTCATCGCGCTTTAGGTTATTGTTTGAGCATGATCTTTCGGAAAACCGCTTTGCACTTTTCCGGATCATGCTCAGGTCACCGGCGCCGGATTGAACAGCGTGAGGTCGTTGTGGATGCCCCAACGGTCCGACCACGGCTTCGTGCGGCCGCTGGCGACATCGAGGATCAGGCGGAACAGGTCCCAGCCGGTTTCCTCGATGGTCTTCTCGCCGGTGGCGATGCTGCCGGCATCGAAATCGATCAGGTCCTTCCAGCGGCGCGCGAGCTCGGTGCGGGTCGCAACCTTGATCACAGGCGCAGCCGCAAGACCGTAGGGTGTGCCGCGGCCGGTGGTGAACACCTGCAGCGTCATGCCGGAGGCGAGCTGGAGCGTGCCGCAGATGAAGTCGGACGCGGGCGTCGCCGCAAATAGCATGCCCTTCTGCGTCGCCCTCTCGCCGGGCGAGAGCACGCCGGTGATGGCAGACGAGCCGGACTTGACGATCGAGCCGAGTGACTTTTCGACGATGTTGGCGAGGCCGCCCTTCTTGTTGCCGGGCGTGGTGTTGGCGCTGCGATCGGCGCCGCCGCGGGCGAGATAAGAGTCGTACCAGGCCATCTCGCGCACCAGCGCGCGGCCGACATCCTCGTTGATGGCGCGGCGGGTGAGGAGCTGGATCGCGTCGCGGACTTCGGTGACCTCGGAGAACATCACGGTCGCGCCGGCACGCACCAGCAGGTCCGCGGCAAAGCCCAGCGCGGGGTTCGCGGTGACGCCGGAGAAGGCGTCGCTGCCGCCGCATTGCAGGCCGATGACGAGGTCGGCGGCCGGGCAGGTCTCACGGGTGCGGGTGTTGAGGATCTTCAGGCGGGCTTCGGCCTGGGTCATGATCGCATCGACGATGGCGCCAAAGCCGTCGAAGGCTTCGTCCTGCATGCGCACGATGGCATCGCTGACGCCCTCCGGCACCAGTCGCTCGGGCGCGAGCTTTTCGCAGCCGAGGCTGATGACCAGGATCTCGCCGCCGAAATTCGGGTTCTGCGCGATGTTCTGCAGCGTGCGGATCGGAACGACCGCATCGGGGGCATTGATGGCGACGCCGCAGCCATAGGCGTGCGTCAGCGGCACGACGTCGTCGACGTTCGGGTATTTCGGCAGCAGCTCGGCGCGGATGCGCTTCACGGCGTATTCCATCGTGCCCTTGACGCATTGCACGGAGGAGGAGATGCCGAGGATGTTCTTGGTGCCGACCGAGCCGTCGGTGTTGCGAAAGCCTTCGAAGGTGAAGCCTTCGAGCGGCGGCAGCGGCGCGGGGACGGCGGTCGAGATTTCCAGCTTGTCGAGGGCAGGGGCCTCCGGCATGCGGATGCGCGCTTCGTCGACCCATTCGCCGGCCAGGATCGGCGACAACGCGTGGCCGATCACCTCGCCGTAGCGGATAATCGGCTGATCTTGCGCGATATCGACCAATGCCGTCTTGTGCCCCTGCGGCACGAAGGCGCGCAGCGTCAGCCCGCTGGCGAAGCGGGAGCCGGCGGGAAGCCCGAAATCATTGACCACGATCGCGACATTGTCGCGCTCGTTGAGCTTGATGTAGCGGGGCTGCTCTTTCGCTGCGACGTCCTGGTCCATGGGAGGACTCCGAAAGTGTAGGGTGGGTTAGCGTAGCGTAACCCACCAATGTCTTCATCCGCGGAGGCAGAAGAGGTGGGTTACGCCAGCGGACCGCGCGTTGCGCAGCCGCGGGCTAACCCACCCTACGATCGTGTCCTATCAACCCGGATAGGTATAGGCGGTCTTCACCGTGGTATAGAACTCGCGCGCATAGGAGCCCTGCTCGCGGGCGCCGTAGCTTGAACCCTTCCGGCCGCCGAACGGCACGTGATAGTCGACGCCGGCGGTCGGCAGATTGACCATCACCATGCCGGACTCGCTGTTGCGCTTGTAGTGCGAGGCGTATTTCAGGCTGCTCGTGCAGATGCCCGAGGCGAGGCCGAACTCGGTGTCGTTGGAGATCGCCAGCGCTTCCTCGTAGTTCTTGGCGCGGATGACGGCGGCGACGGGGCCAAAAATCTCCTCACGCGCGATGCGCATATTGTTGTTGGCCTCGGTGAACAGCGCCGGCTGGAGGTAATGGCCGGGCGTCTCGCGCTTGAGCAGCTCGCCGCCGAAGGCGAGCTTTGCGCCTTCGTCCTGGCCGATCTTGATGTAGCGCAGATCCTGGTCGAGCTGGCTCTGGTCGACCACCGGGCCGATATGCACGCCGGCCTTGAGCGCGTCGTCCACCGACAGGCCCTTCAGGCGCTCGGCCACCGCCGCGACGAAGCGATCGTGGATGCCTTCGGTGACGATCAGGCGGGAGGAGGCGGTGCAGCGCTGGCCGGTCGAGAAATAGGCGCCGTTGACGGCGACCTCGACGGCGGTCTTCAGGTCGGCATCGTCGAGCACGACCAGCGGATTCTTGCCGCCCATCTCGAGCTGGAACTTCTTCATCGGGTTCGACAGCACGCAGGCCTGCGCGATCTTGCGGCCGGTCTGCACCGAACCGGTGAAGGAGATCGCGGCCACATCCGGATGGTCGAGCAGGGTCTGGCCGACGACGGAGCCGGAGCCGACCACGAGGTTGAACACGCCGGCCGGAATGCCGGAGCGGGTGATGATCTCGGACAGCGCATGTCCCGAGCCCGGCACCAGCTCGGCCGGCTTGAACACCACCGTGTTGCCGTAGCAGAGCGCGGGCGCGATCTTCCAGGCGGGGATCGCGATCGGGAAATTCCAGGGCGTGATCATGCCGACGACGCCGACGGGCTCACGGGTGAGCTCGACGTCGAGGCCGGGACGGACGGAGGCGCCCTTCTCGCCGATTAGGCGCAGCGCTTCGCCGGCGAAGAACGCAAAGATCTGGCCGGCGCGCGCGACCTCGCCGATGCCCTCGGGGAGCGTCTTGCCTTCCTCGCGGGCGAGCAGGCGGCCGAGCTCTTCCTTGCGGGCGAGGATTTCGAGAGAAATCTTGTTCAGCGCGTCATAGCGCACCTGCGGCGTCGACTGCGCCCAGGCCGGGAAGGCGGCCTTGGCTGCCGCGATCGCCTTCTCGGTCTGCGCCTTGTCGGCCTTGGCGTACTCGCCGACGAGGTCGTTGGTGTTGGAGGGGTTGATGTTCTTGGTGACGCCGGAGCCGTCGACCCATTCGCCGCCGATGAAGTTCTTCAGGATCGCAGTCATGTAGTCCTCCGAGATTTTCTTAACGCACGAGGCAAGGACGCTTGTCGTCAAAGGTCCAGCCGGGGATCAGGTCCTGCATGGCAGTAGCGTCATCGCGGGCGCCGAGTCCATGCTTCTTGTAAAGCTCATGCGCGGTTTCGATGGCCGGGCGGTCGATTTCGATGCCGAGGCCCGGCCGCTCGGGCACGGCGATCTTGCCGCCCTTGATCTGGAGCGGCTCCTTGGTCAGCGCCTGGCCGTCCTGCCAGATCCAGTGGGTATCGATCGCGGTGACCTTGCCGGGCGCGGCGGCGCCGACATGGGTGAACATCGCGAGCGAAATGTCAAAGTGATTGTTGGAGTGCGAGCCCCAGGTCAGGCCGTTGTCGCGGCAGGTCTGGGCGACGCGCACCGAGCCCTGCATGGTCCAGAAGTGGGGGTCGGCCAGCGGAATGTCCACCGCCCCCAAGCGTAGTGCATGGGAGAGCTGGCGCCAGTCGGTCGCGATCATGTTGGTCGCGGTCGGCAGGCCCGTGGCACGGCGGAACTCGGCCATGATCTCGCGACCCGAGAAGCCGGCTTCGGCGCCGCAGGGATCCTCGGCATAGGCCAGGATGCCGTGCATGCCCTTGCAGAGGCTGATCGCCTCGTCGAGCGACCATGCGCCGTTGGGATCGAGCGTGACGCGTGCGCTGGGGAAGCGCTTTGCGATGGCGGTGACGGCCTCGATCTCCTGCTCGCCGCGGAGCACGCCGCCCTTGAGCTTGAAGTCCGCGAAGCCATAATGGTCGTGGGTGGCTTCCGCGAGCCGCACCACGGTCTCCGGCGTCATCGCCTCCTGGTGGCGCAGGTTGAACCATTCGGGCTTGCCGGTCTCGCCGCTGACGTAGTCAAGCTTGCTCTTGCGCCGGTCGCCGACGAAGAAGAGATAGCCGAGCGTCTCGACGCTCTTGCGCTGCTGGCCTTCGCCGAGCAGTGCGGCGACGGGCAGGTTGAGGTGCTGGCCGAGCAGGTCGAGCAGTGCGGACTCGATCGCCGTGACCGCATGGATCATCACGCGCAGGTCGAACGTCTGCTTGCCGCGGCCGCCGGCATCTCGGTCGGCGAACGCCGTGCGGACGTCGGCAAGGATGTTGTTCATCGCGCCGACGGTCTTGCCGATCACGAGATCGCGGGCATCCTGGAGCGTCTGCCAGATCTTTTGCCCGCCCGGTACCTCGCCGACGCCGGTGTGTCCGGAATTGTCGGTGAGGATGACGATGTTGCGGGTGAAGAACGGCGCGTGCGCGCCGCTCAGATTGAGGAGCATGCTGTCGCGGCCCGCGACCGGGATCACCCGCATCGATGTGACGACCGGTGCGCCGGAGACCTCAGTCTGGGCCATCGCACGCTCCTCCCTGTTGTTGTCTGTTATTCTGCAGCTTGTTGTGACGATCGGATGGCGGGGAGATTCTTCACCAGCGCGGTCAGCTCCGCAACCTCCTGCTCGGTGAGATCGGTCAGCGGCGGGCGGACCGGGCCGGAATCGCGGCCGATCACCTTCATGCCGGCCTTGATGATCGAGACCGCATAGCCCTTCTTGCGGTTGCGGATTGCGATCAGCGGCAGGATGAAGTTCTTCAGGCCGGCATGGATCGTCTCATGGTCGCGCTTGCGCACCGCGGCGTAGAAGTTGGTGGCGAATTCTGGAACGAAGTTGAACACGGCCGAGGAATAGGTCGTCACGCCCATGTCGAGATAGGGCAGCGCGAAGGTTTCCGCGGTCGGCAGGCCGCCGATATAGGTGAGGCGGTCGCCGAGCTTGGTGTAGACGCGGGTCATCAGCTCGATGTCGCCGATGCCGTCCTTGTAGCCGACGAGGTTCGGGCAGCGCTCGGCGACGCGCGCCAGCGTATCGGGCTGCAGGATGGCGTTGTCGCGGTTGTAGACGATGACGCCGATCTTCACGGCGGCGCACACGGCTTCCACGTGGGCGGCAAGGCCGTCCTGCTCGGAATGGGTCAGATAGGGCGGCAGCAGCAACAGGCCGTCGGCGCCGGCCTTTTCCGCGCCGATCGCGATCTCGCGCGCGGTGGCGGTGCCGTAACCGGTGCCGGCGAGCACGGGCACGCGGCCCTTGGTCTCGTCGACGGCGATCTTGACCACCTGCGGAACCTCGGTCGGCGTCAGCGAGAAGAACTCGCCGGTGCCGCCGGCGGCGAACAGGCCGGCAACGTCATAGCCGCACAGCCAGTCCATGTTGGCGCGGTAGGTCGCCTCATCGAACGAATAGTCCGCCTTGAAGGGCGTGACGGGGAAGGACAGGAGGCCCGATCCGATCTTCTGGGCCATTTCCTGCGGGGTCATCTTGCTCATGGGCGCTGCTCCCTTAATTTGCGTGTTGTGGAGGACGCGGGCCGAAGCCTGCGCGTCCATGCGCCGTTGTTTAGGAGACCGTTCGATGCGCGTCCAAGCCAAAGCCTATATCGACCGATGCGGATTGAGCATCAATCGTCCGCTACCTCCGCGGAGGACAATTCGCCTGCGATTTTGACCAGAGCGGAGAGCAGCGGGTTCTCGTCGTCGCGGCGCCAGACCATGAACAGCTCGACGGGGACGCGGGTGCGCAGCTTCAACGGCCGCAGTCGCACGTCGGAGATCTTCAGGCTCGCAGCCGCGGCCGGCACGATGGCAAGGCCGAGGCCGGCGCGGACCATGGCGAGGATCGAATGGATCTGGCTCAGATGCTGCACATAGCGCGGCAGCACGTCGGCGCGGGTGAACAGCGCCACCAGCAGATCGTGGAAATATCGGCTCTCATAGGGCGAGTACATCACGAAGGGCTGGTCGTCGAAATCCTTGATGGTGATGGTCTCGGCATTCGCCAGCGGATGCTTCTTCGGGATCGCGGCGAGCAGGGGCTCGGCGACGACACGGCGGCTGGCCACTTCGGGGCGCGCGATCGGCGGCCGCAACAGCCCGGCGTCGATCTGGCCGGAGCTGAGCGCCTCGAACTGATCACCGGACACCATCTCCTTCAGCGAGAAATCGACCTCGGGCAGCTTGGCGCGGCAGGCGGCGACGAGCTCCGGGAGGAAGCCGTAGGCGGCAGCCGCCGTGAAGCCGATTTTCAGCGAGCCGGTTTTGCCGAGCGCGATGCGGCGGGCGACTTGCGAGGCGCTTTCCGCAAGCTTCAGGATGCGCCTTGCCTCGGGCAGGAAGCTGCGCCCCGCCGGCGTCAGGCGCACCGAGCGGCTGGTGCGCTCCAGCAGCGGCGCGTCGATGATGTGCTCGAGCACCTGGATCTGCCGCGACAGCGGTGGCTGGGTCATGTTCAGTCGCGCGGCGGCGCGGCCGAAATGCAGTTCTTCGGCCACCGTGACGAAACAGCGGAGCTGGTTGAGGTCGAACATCGATACATGCCTTAGATGGATAAGGCGTTTCCCCGGCACTTCTAGCATCGATCATCCCCAAAACAAAGACGGCGGCTGAGGAGCCGCCGTTGAGTTGCCTGGTCAAGCTCCCGCGGGAGCCCTCAGGAGGAACGTTTGAGCACCACCCGCTCGATCTTGCCGACCACCACGAGATAGGCGAACGCGGCCACCAGCGCATTGGCGCCGACGAACAGCAGTGCGCCGTTGAATGAGCCGGTCGCGGCCAGGATGTAGCCGATCACGATCGGGGTGCTGATCGAGGAGAGGTTGCCGAAGGTGTTGAACAGGCCGCCGGAGACGCCGCCGGCTTCCTTGGGCGAGGTGTCGGAGACGACCGCCCAGCCGAGTGCGCCGATGCCCTTGCCGAAGAAGGCGAGCGCCATGAAGCCGACCACCAGCGCCTGTCCGTCGACATAGTTGCAGGCGATGATCGACATCGACAGCAGCATGCCGCCGACGATCGGGATCTTGCGCGCCATGGTGAGCGAGCCGGTCTTGCGGAGAATGGCGTCGGAGATGACGCCGCCGAGCACGCCGCCGATGAAGCCGCACAGCGCGGGCAGCGTCGCGACGAAGCCGGCTTGCAGGATCGACAGGCCGCGCTCCTTGACGAGGTAGACCGGGAACCATGTCAGGAAGAAATAGGTCAGCGTGTTGATGCAGTACTGGCCGAGATAGACGCCGAGCATCATGCGGTTGGAGAGCAACTGGCGGATGTGATCCCAGCCGGAGCCGGACTCGGGCGCACGCTCCTGCACCAGATCGTTTTTGGGCGCGTCGAGATCGACCAGCGCGCCGCCTTCCTTGATGTAATCGAACTCGGCCTCGTTGATGCCGGGATGCTCCTTCGGGCCGTAGACGGTCTTGATCCAGACCAGGCCCATGATGACGCCGAGCCCACCCATCACGAAGAATACGAAGCGCCAGCCGTAATCATGCGCGATCCAGCCCATTAGCGGCGCGAAGATCACGGTGGCGAAATACTGTCCCGAATTGAAGAAGGCCGATGCGGTGCCGCGCTCATTGCCGGGAAACCAGGCGGCGACGATGCGGGCGTTGGCGGGGAACGAGGGCGCTTCCGCGACGCCGACGAGGAGGCGAAGTGCGAACAGCACGATGATGGCGGCGCCGGCGCTGAGGAAGCCGACCCAGCCCTGCATCATCGTGAACAGCGACCAGACGATGATGCTGAAGGCATAGACGAGGCGCGAGCCGTAGCGGTCGAGCAGCCAGCCGCCCGGCACCTGCGCCGCGACATAGGACCAGCCGAAGGCCGAGAAGATCCAGCCCATGGCGACGGGATCGAGATGCAGCTCTTTCGAGAGTGCGGGGCCCGCGATCGACAGGGTGGCGCGGTCGGCATAGTTCACGGTCGTAACCAGGAACAACATGGTCACGATGAACAGCCTGACGCGAGACCTCCTCACGTCCGCTGCGGACGACACCACTGCGCTCATCACGCGCCTCCTTAGAACTCGAAATGTTTCCTCTCTGCGACTCCTAGAGGCGCGCGCGGCAAAGTGTCCAAGTTCAAGGGAGTATCGATCGATGCCGTTTTTGGATCGATGGAACGGCAGGTGCGGGGAACGATCACGAGGTGACGAGAATGTGCGATCGTGATGCGCGAGGTCGTGCTCCGCACACCACTGTCATTCTCCGCGAAAGCGGGGAATCCAGTACGCCGCAGCCTCTCGATTCAATCACCGCTGTCACGGAGTACTGGATCGCCAGCCTTCGCGGGCGATGACACCGAGTATGTGGGAGCAGTGTCGTGCTATTGCTGCGTGCCCAGCAGCGGCGCCAACAGTCCGCGTGTCACGCCGGGCGGCACGGCATCGAGGCCGAGCACGCTGCTCGCGGCCGGCAGTGCGGCGTCCGCCATCGCGGCGTGGCCTTCCGCGCTTGGATGCACGGCGCCGCCGTAGACGGCGGAGAGCACGCCCCAGGTGGCGTCGTGGATGTCGGTCGGCTGGCTCGCCGCCGGCAGGCCTTGCGGATAGGTCATCGCGGCAAAATAGCTGTCGTTGGCATCGCGGATCCAGCGCGCGCGCGGCAGGTAGGCGCGATACTCCGAGGCGCCGCGGCCGCACAGCATCGGCTGGCTCGCCGCGCTCACGATATCGGGATTGAAGCTCTGGCCGTTCTCGGCGAAACACGTGCGGTCGAATTCGGGATCGTTGCCCGCATGGGCGCAGAAGCCGTGATCGGCGAACACCGCCTGGTGCGAGTCCACGAAGGTCATGCGGTCGGTTTCGGGATCGCGGCACAGCGCCCCGCGCGTGCAGGTGGCGAGGCTCTTCAGCTGCGGCAGGAATTCGGTGTCGACGAAGGTCGAGACGCGGGCCAGGCGCTGCGGATCGGCGTTGAAGGACGGATGGATGTCGAACCCGGCGCGGCCGCCGCGGCAGGGCACGCCGCCATCGGCGAGCGCGGGATTGGCGTAGGAGACATAGACCACGTGCGAGAGGTCGCCGCTGACGAGCGGCTTCAGCGCCTCGCGCAGCTTGGCGAAATTCTGCGGCAGCTCGCGCGCCAGTGCATCGCGGGAATCGTCGACGCTCGCCATTACGCCGGAGCGGCGGAACAGCGCGCGCTCGGTCGCGGTGTCGACGATGACGTCGGCGACGAGGCCGGAGAAATAGACGTCGTTGGCGCCGACCGAGAGCAGCACGAGATCGAGCGTGCGGTCCGGCTGGCGCTTTTTCGCCGCGGTGAGCGCCTCACGCAGCTCGGCGACCTGGGCGTTCACGCTGGTGTTGCAGACGCCGGTCTTGCCGGGCGGGCATTCGCGGGCGCGCTGCGAGCCCAGCAGACCGTCGCCGATGCTGGCGCCGGTGCAGGCGAGTGGCAGAAAGGTCACCGCGATGTGGGTGTAGCGCACCGCGAGCGCGAGAGCCGTGCGGGCCTGGTAGCTGTAGAGCGAGCGGTGGCAGGGCGAGTTGAACCAGAGCGCGCCGTAATGCTGCCAGTTGGCGAGCGTGTCGGGTGCTTCGCAGGCGCGGCCACCTTTATAGCCGGCACGGCTCGGCCGGTAGTATTGCGCACCGGCGGTACCGAGATAGGAGCGGAAGCAGAAGCCCTCGTCCGACAGCGCCAGCGGCCGGTCCGGGTTGCCTTCGCCGGAGGCGATGCTGTCGCCGAGCCCGGCGACGAAGATGTCGCGGACCTGGATCTCGGCCTGGACGCGCTGGGTCGGATCGGAGCCGGAGGAGACGTCGACGCTCGCGACCGTCTGCTTGCCGTAGCGGACCCGCAGGTTGATCGGCTCGGCGCAATCGAAAGTCGAGGTCTGCGGCCCGTCGCCGTCGTCGAACGACCAGGCGCAGGTGGCGCCGACCGGCACTGCGCCGGTCAGGCGCACGGTCACCGGATGATCGGTCGGGGTGAGGTAATTCTCTTTGACGTTGTCGCGGGTGCAGGGCTGGTTGACCCGGCCCTGGAGGTCGATGCAGAGCCGGTTGACCATGTTGCGGGCCCAGCCGCGGCCCTCGCTCTGGAGCTCCAGCGACTGCTCGGCGGCGAGGATGCTGCGGTTACGCGCGTTCTCGACATGGAGCTGGAAGTCGCGCTCCTCGCGGAACAGGCGGAAGCGGTTGCGCACCTCCCAGGATATTTGCATCGCACCGGCGCCCTGCGCGGCGGCGCGCTCGAGCGGCAAAGACGTCAGAATCCCGGCAAGCAGCAGGAGGCCTGCGGGAAGGGTACGAAAGGAAAAAGGGATCATGGCCCGCGTGTTCAACGGCAAAGTTGAGGCGGAAATAAGAGAGCATTGCTGCGCCGCCCGCAACCTCTGTCTGACGGTCGCCCGCCCGCCTTACCGCTTGCTGGCCTGTCGCAACGACCGCTCGCGTTCCATCGCTGCTACCTGCTTGGGCAGGTTGCCTTGCGCGCAGGCCTCGGCCAGCCGCCGCCGCTCCTGCCAGGGCTCCACCACGTTCATCCAGAGCTCGCGCGCGCCCATGATGGAGATGGCGAGGCCGAACGGGATCACGAAATAGAGGATGCGGAAGACCAGCAGGGTCGCCAGAAGCTGCTCGCGGCCGAATTCGGGCAGCGCGACCAGCATGGCGACATCGAACACGCCGATCGAGCCGGGCGCGTGGCTGGCAAAGCCGATCAGCGTCGCCAGGATGAACACCACCGCCAGCGACATGAAGTCGATCGACGGATTGGCCGGCATCAGCAGGTACATCGCCGTCGCGCAGAAGCCGAGATCGACCACGCCGATCAGGATCTGGACCAGCGTCAGCGGCGCCGAGGGCAGCACCACCTTCCAGCCCTTCTGGCCGAGCTCGCGGCGCTTCTCGCCCATGCAGAGCCAGACCAGATAGGCGCCAATCGAGGCGAGGCCGCCGAGCCCGATCAGCCGGTTGATCGACGACGGCAGTTGATCCATCGATGAGGCGGCATCCGGATGGATGACCATGCCGATCGAGAGCACGAAGATGTTACCGAGCCAGAAGGTCAGGCCTGACAGGAAGCAGATCTTCGCGACGTCGATCGCGTTCAGCCCGTAGTCCGAATAGATCCGGAAGCGGATCGCGCCGCCGGTAAAAACGGTGGCGCCGATGTTGTGGCCGATCGAATAGGACGTGAAGCTGGAGAGTGCTGCGATGCGATAGGGCACATGCTTCTTGCCGATCGTTCGCAGTGCAAAATAGTCGTAGAAGGTCAGCGTACAGAACGCGAAGACGACGCAGATCGCCGCCAGCCCGATATTCCCGCGGGGAATCTCGGTCAACGCGGTCAGGATGACGCCGGTATCGATGTCCTTGAGGGTGCGCGCAAGCGTGGTGATCGCGAAGGCGATGATGAAGACGCTCGCGGCAACACCGAGCCGTCGCCAGCCGATCCATCTCTTGAAGCCGCGCTTCAGCGCGGGCAGCAGTCCGTGCATTCATCCTCCCGGCGGGGGGCAAGACCGATCGGCCAGACATTGACCGGTCGGGCGCGATCACTGCCCGAAATGGGCTTCGACCGCTAGGCATGTTGTAGCTCATTTAAGGCAAAAACAGCGACTTGTGCAGCCCTTGACAACGATAGGTTCTGCGTTCGACCGATAGGTTCTGCGGTGGACCGCCGCTTTTGTCATATGTGGTTCATATCGGGCGCGCGTTAAGCATATGAGTCGGGGCACCTGCCCGGAACGCGCGTCCGCATCTTGACATGATTTCGTGTCCGCCCGCAGTCGGCATTGTTCCAGCGCAAGCGATGCGAGCTTTTTTGGAACGTCGGTACCGTGCGCTGGTTAGCGCTCCATCAGCAATCGAACATGGCGGAATCATCGGCTTTTCGTGCGAGCCGACGCCTCCGTGTTCCCGAAACCGAGAGGATCGGAACGATGGGACTGTTCACAAAAGATATCAAAACCATGAACGACCTGTTCATGCACCAGCTTCAGGACATCTATTATGCCGAGCAGCAGCTCACCAAGGCGCTGCCGAAAATGGCAGATAAGGCCACCGATCCGCAGTTGAAGCAGGGCTTTTTGACGCACCTCGAAGAAACCAAGCAGCACGTCAAGCGGCTCGAGGAAGTATTCAAGATGCACGGCACGCAGGTGAAGGCGGTCGACTGCCCGGCCATCGACGGCATCATCGAGGAAGCCGACGAGACCGCCGGTGAAGTCGCCGACAAGGCGGTGCTGGACGCCGCCCTGATCAACGCGGCCCAGGCCGCGGAGCATTACGAGATCGTCCGCTACGGCAGCCTGATCGCCTGGGCCAAACAGCTCGGCCGCAACGACTGCGCCACCGTGCTCGCCAAGACGCTGGAAGAAGAGAAGGCGACCGACAGGAAGCTGACCGCGCTCGCCGAGAGCAAGGTGAACCTGCGCGCGGCGAGCTAGGACCGGGCGTAGCTGCGAAAAAGGCGTCGCGCGGTCATCCGCGCGGCGTTCGCATTTGACGCATCCATAATACGATCATTGTCGAAGCATGAATGCGGGCTGGAAGCGTATGTTTCGCATGGGGCTGCAACCGAGGTGGCAGCATGCGAGCCAGCACCATCAAATATGAACCTCTCGACAACGGAGCCGGCGCGCAGCGTGCCGGCTCGCGCCTTGCGACCTCCCTCACGCTTGCCGCGATGAGCCTCGGCTATGGCGTGGTGCAACTCGACGTCACCATCGTCAACACCGCGCTCGACGCGATGGGTAAAACGCTCGGCGGCGGCGTCGCTGAGCTGCAATGGGTGGTCAGCGCCTACACCATCGCCTTTGCCGCCTTCATTCTGACCGCAGGTGCGCTCGGCGACCGCATCGGCGCCAAGCGCATCTTCATGGCGGGGTTCGCAATCTTCACCGCGGCCTCGCTCGCCTGCGCGCTGTCGCCCAACGCCATCGTGCTGATCGCAGCACGGCTGGTCCAGGGGCTGGCGGCGGCGATCCTGGTGCCGAATTCCCTGGCGCTGCTCAATCATGCCTATGCGGACGACCGCGAGCGTGGCCGTGCCGTGGCGGTCTGGGCCGCCGGAGCGAGCCTGGCGCTGACTGCCGGTCCCTTCGTCGGCGGCGCGCTGATCACGCTGGTTGGCTGGCGCGCGATCTTCCTGGTTAACCTGCCGATCGGTCTTGCCGGCTTGTGGCTGAGCTGGCGCTACGCCAGCGAGACCACGCGGTCGCGCTCGCGCGAGATCGATCTGCCGGGACAGCTCGCCGCGATCGGTGCGTTGGGCGCGCTCGCCGGCGCGATCATCGAAGCTGGTGCGTTCGGCTGGAGCCATCCAGCCGTGATCGCAGCATTCGTTGCCTCAGCCGCATTCGCGGTGCTCTTCGTCTGGCGCGAGAGCCGCACCGTGCAGCCGATGCTGCCGCTGTCGCTGTTCAGTCACCGGCTGTTTACCCTGACCACGATCGTCGGCCTCCTCGTCAACATCGCGATCTACGGCCTGATCTTCGTGCTGAGCCTGTATTTCCAGAGGATCAACGGGCTGTCGGCCTGGTGGACCGGGCTTGCCTTCGTGCCGATGATGGGCGCGGTGTTGCCGCTCAACCTGCTGGCGCCGCGTCTGGCCGAGCGCATCGGCTCGTGCCCGACCATCGTGGTCGGCGCCTGTATCTCGGCGCTCGGCTGTCTCGGGCTGCTCTGGACCGAAGCCGGGACCAGCTACTGGGCGATCTTTGCGCAGATGATCGCGATCAGCGGCGGACTTGGCCTGCTGGTGCCGCCGCTGACCTCCACCTTGCTCGGCAGCATCGACAAGGCGCGCTCCGGCATTGCCGCCGGCGTCCTGAACGCGACGCGGCAGACCGGCAGCGTGCTCGGCGTCGCGCTGTTCGGCTCGCTGGTGGCCTCGGACAGTGCATTCATGACGGGCCTTCACCAGTCGCTAATCATATCGGCGGCCGTCCTGCTGCTCACCGCCGCCGTGATCGGCCTCGGCGCAAATGCACCTGACGCAAGGGCGCAAGGGCGCTCAATGTGAGCGATCCCACACATTCTATGTTCACCATTCCCGAAACCGGCACATAGCCGGTTACCGACTGTCCATCTCTGCCGGTTCTAGTGCGGTTGGAATAGGGACCGGCAATGTATCAAGTTCTTTACTGCCTGACGGATCAGCATGATTGGCGACTGGTCGCACTCGGCGGAGCGGTATGTCTGCTCGCCAGCGCGGCGGCGATCAGCCTGTTCCACCGCGCGCGTGCGGCGCGCGGGGGAGCTCGCGTATCGTGGGTCGCGCTTGATGCCGTCGTCGCCGGCGGCGGCATCTGGGCAACCCATTTCATCGCGATGCAGGCTTACGGGCCTGGTGCGGGCGGCGCTTACAACATTCCGTTGACGGTCCTGTCGCTGATCTTCGCGATCGCGGTCACCTTCATCGGGCTGAGCATCTCGGTGTCGGTGACGCGGGCGGGCCTGGTTGCGCTCGGCGGCGCCGTCGTTGGTGGCGGCGTTGCCGCCATGCATTACACCGGCATGATGGCGCTCGAGATTCCCGCGCACATCGGCTGGACGACCGGCACAGTGACGGTCTCGATCATCCTCGGCATCGTTCTCGGGTCGCTTGCCCTGGTGGTTGCGGGGCGCCGCGACAGCCTTGCGGGCGCGCTCGGCGCGACGGTGCTGCTGACGCTTGCCATCGTCTCACATCATTTCACCGCCATGGGCGCCGTGGAGCTGACGCCGGATCCTGCGGTCGTGATCAGTGGCCTGTCGATCCCGCCGGCCTCATTGTCGATCCTCACCGCCAGCGCCGCCGCTGCGATCATCGCGATCGCGCTCGCGGCGGCTCTGCTCGACCGCCGCGCCAAGGGCGAACTGGGACGCCAGCAGGTCGTGCTGGATACCGCGCTCGAGAACATGTCGCAGGGACTGTGCATGTTCGATGCGGACGGCAAGATCCAGCTCTTCAACGAGCGCTACGCGGCGCTGCTCGGCCGCACCGACATTCCGCTCGCCGGCCGCCTGCTCGTCGACGTGTTGCGGGAAGAGCAGGCCAAGGGCCAGTGGCAGGGCGATGCGGGCGAATTCTTCGCGCGCCTCGTGGCCGACGCGCGCGAGGGCCGCACGACCAGCCAGGTCGTCACCCGGTTCGGTCGCTCCATCCGCGTCGTCAACCAGCCGATGCAGGGCGGCGGCTGGGTCGCGACTTTCGAGGACATCACCGAATGGCTGGAGGCGCAGGCCAAGATCTCGCACATGGCGCGCCATGACGCGCTGACCAATCTGCCGAACCGCGTGCTGTTCCACGAGCAGCTCGAGCAGGGACTGGGCCGGGCGAAGTCGGGCGACCAGCTCGCGGTGCTGTGCCTCGATCTCGATCACTTCAAGGACGTCAACGACTCGCTCGGCCATCCCATCGGCGATGCGCTGCTCAAGGAAGTCGGTCGCAGGCTGAAGGCCACTGTCGGCGCGAGCGACACCGTGGCGCGGCTCGGTGGCGACGAGTTCGCCGTGGTCCAGATCGGGCGCTCCGAGGAAGCCGCGGCGCGAGCCCTTGCCGGCCGCCTCGTCGAGGTGATCTCTGCGCCTTACGAGATCGACGACCATCAGATCGTGATCGGCGTCTCGATCGGCATCTCGCTGTCGCCGCAGGACAGCGACAATCCGGACGAGCTGTTGAAGAACGCCGACCTCGCGCTGTACCGCGCCAAGGCGGACGGCCGCGGCACCTATCGCTTCTTCGAGACCGGCATGGATGCGCGTGCGCAGGCGCGGCGGCTGCTGGAGATGGACTTGCGGGCGGCGTTGCTGCGCGACGAGTTCGAGGCGTACTACCAGCCGATCCGCGACGTCGCCAGCGGTCGCGTCGTCGCCTTCGAGGCGCTGTTGCGCTGGAACCATCCGCAGCGCGGCCTGATCGCCCCCATCAACTTCATCCCGGTGGCCGAGGAGACCGGCCTCATCGTCCAGCTCGGCGAGTTCGTGCTGCGCAGCGCCTGCAGTGACGCCGCCACCTGGCCGGACGACGTCGATGTCGCCGTCAACCTGTCGCCGGTGCAGTTCAAGAGTCCGAACCTGATCGCATCCGTGACCGATGCGCTGGCAGCCTCAGGGCTCGCGGCGCGGCGGCTCGAGCTCGAGATCACCGAATCGGTGCTGCTCCAGAACAGCGAGGCGACGCTGACCACCCTGCACGAGCTGCGGGCCATGGGCGTGCGGATCTCGCTCGACGATTTCGGCACCGGCTATTCGTCGCTGAGCTACCTGCGCAGCTTCCCGTTCGACAAGATCAAGATCGACCGCTCCTTCGTGTCGGAGCTTGCGACGCGCGAGGATTCCATGGCGATCATCCGCGCCGTGACCGGCCTCGGGCGCAGCCTCGGCATCGTCACCACGGCGGAAGGCGTCGAGAACGACGCGCAGCTCGAGCTGCTGCGGCGCGAGGGCTGCACCCAGGCGCAGGGCTATCTTTTCAGCAAGCCGCGGCCCGCATCCGATGTCGCGTTGATGCTGAACCGGCCGCGGCTGCTCGCCTCGGCCTGATGTCTAGCCGCGGCGCAGCGCGAAATGCGCGCCGCAAAACGCCATCACGGCGCCAAGACATAGCGCGGCGAGCCCGGCGAGCACGCCCGAGACGGACGGGATCGGGCTCGGCGCCGAGGCCACCTGGCCCGCACCGGCAAGCAGCAGCACGCCGACCGCGATCAGGAACTGCCGCATCCGCTGCGGGATCTGTCCGGAGACGGCGCTCTGCATCAATGTCGCCGTGAAATAGCCGCCGGAGAAACCCACCGTGGCAATCAGCCACCAGGCGATCGCTGCGCCCGCGGGTATGAATTCGTGCGTGTCGGAATGCCAGAGCCCGCCGAGGTCGAGCCCGTAGCGCGCGCCCAGCATGTGCACCGCGAGCGCGAGCAGCACTCCGGAGATCACGGCGGCGCCGAGAATCAGGCGGCGCGGAAAAAAGGTCGTCTCAGCCATGCCCCGCTTGTAGGATGGGCGAGGGCGATCGCGCAAGCCGATCGCAGGCGGGATTGCGCGGACGGGATTGATTGTGGGGATACAGGTTTCGGGAGCGCAAGGCCCGTCGGTCACGAGCTACGCCTACAAGGCGTCGCTGATCGGCTCGGCGCATCGTTTCGAGCTGACGGACGAGGGCCTGTCCTGGCACATCGCCGGCCGCTCCGGCCTGTGGCGCTATGACGAGATCTCGGCGATCCGGCTGTCGTTTCGCCCGGTGTCGATGCAGCAGCACCGCTTTCGCGCCGATGTCAGCCACACCGGCGGCGGCCGCATCAGGATCCTGTCGACGAGCTGGCAGACCGCGGCGTTAATGGCGCCGCAGGACAACGGTTTTCGCGATTTCATCATCGAACTGCACGCACGTATGGCGCAAGCCGGCAGCCGCGCCGAATTGACCGCAGGCCTCGGCCGCAAGACCTATGCGGCGGTGCTGGCCTTCCTGGCGGTGCTGACGGTGGCGATGACGGGGCTGCTGATCCGCGCGCTCCTGATCGGCGAATTCGCCGGCGCCCTCTTCATCATCGGTTTTGCCGCGCTGTTCGCCTGGCAGGTCGGCGGCTTCGTGCGGCGCAACCAGCCGCACAGCTACAGTTTTGATCGTGTGCCGAAGGCGTTGCTGCCCTAGGTGCAATCGGCCGCAATCAAACGTGACTTCGTGCCCCTGCGCCGGTGTCGCATCGTGCTGTCATGCCAACCATGGATCGCAACAGGCAGCAGCCTACAGCGGATGAGATCGTCGAAATCAACCGTACGCATCTGATCGATACGCCGCTCCGGCCGGCCGATCTGTTGTTCATGTTCGGCACCCGCGAGGACGTTGGCTTGCGCGCCGACACCGCCGCGAGGCTGTGGCGCGAGGGCCTTTTCCGCTGGTCGATTGTCAGCGGTGGTGTGACGCCGGGCTCGGAGCAATCTGAGTGCACCATCATCAAGGCAGCGATGGTCGCGGCCGGCATTCCGGCGGACCTCATCCTCGAGGAACATCGCGCAATGAACACCGGCGAGAACGTGATCTTCTCGCTGCCGATCATTGATGCAGCGCTTGGACTGCGAAACATCCGGAGCGTGATCTGCCTCGGCAACACCTGGACGGCGCGCCGCTACCCGATGACGCTGCACCGGCACTGGCCTGACGTCGAGAAGATGCTGCTCACCGTCGACAGCTTTGCGACGCCGCGCGCGCTCTGGCACACCAATGTCGAGTTTCGCCGGCGTGTCCTGCACGAATGGGACAAGATCGAGCCGTACAAGGCGAGGGGCTTTATCGCGGAATGGCCGGCGACCTGAGCGGCGAAGGGCCGGATCTTTGTTGCGACGCGTTTTCGAACCGGTATCACTTCGCTCGCAACGCTCTCGCTTACTCCGTCGAGTCGAAATCCTCTTCCTTGGTGCCGAGCAGCGACACGAGTGTGCGCAGGCCGGAATCGAGCTGCTCGAGCGAGGGCGGGGCGAGCGCGAGCCGCACCGCGTTCGGTGCATGTCCGTGCGCAATTGCAAACGTCGAGGATGGCGTCAGTGCGATGCCGCGCCGGGCTGCTGCGGCGACGAAGGTCTGCGAGCGCCAGTGTGGCGGCAGCGTCAGCCACAAATGATAGGAACGGGCGTCGGCCGCGATCTGGTAGCCGGCAAGCAGCCTTGCCGCGGTCTGCTGCCGGCGCGCAGCGTCGATCCGTTTCAGCCGCGTCAGCTCGGCGACGGTGCCGTCGGCCATCAGCCGCTGCCCGGACGCCAGCGCGTGGCCCGAGGCGATCCAGCCGCCGGTCCGGACCGCGCTCATCACGCTCTCGCGCAGATGCGGCGGGGTCACGAGGATGCCGAGCGCGAGGCCCGGTGCGACCTTCTTGGACAGGCTGTCGATCACGATGCAACGGTCCGGCCCGAGCGCTGCCAGCGGTGTGTCGTCGGCGAGGAAGCCGTAGACGGCGTCCTCGATGATGGTGAGATCGAGCTTCTCGGCAACGCGCATGATGTCGGCGCGCCGCGTCGCGTTCATGGTGACGCCGAGCGGGTTCTGGATGATGGGCTGGAGATACAGCGCCGACAGATGCGCTTCGCGATGCGCTTTCTGGATCGCATCGGGCCGTGCGCCGTATTCGTCCATCGGAATCGGGACCAGCGTCACGCCGAGCCGCGCCGCGATGCTCTTGACGTAAGGGTAGGTCAGCGCCTCGACGCCGCAGCGGCCGCCGGTGGGAACGAGGGCGGCGAGCGCGGCGGCGAGCGACTGCTTGCCGTTGGCGGTGAAGACGATCTGCTCGGCCTGCGGCGTGAAATCCTTGCGCGCGAGATAGGCGACGGCCGCATTGCGCGCGCTCTTGGTGCCGGTGCTTGTCGAGACGCGCAGGGCGGATTCGAGCGCGTCGACGCGCTCGAGCCCGGCAAGGCTCTTGGCGATCATCGCCCATTGCTGCGGCAATAACGGATAATTGACCTCGAAATCGATCCGCGCGTCGCGCGGCTCGCTCAACGCCTCGACCTCGCGCTTGATGTCGCCGGAGATGAACGTGCCGCGGCCGACCTCGCCGACGACGAGCCCGCGGCGAAGCAACTCCGTATAAACCCGGCTCGCGGTCGAGACCGCGATGCCGCGGTCATAGGCAAAGTTGCGCTGTGGCGGCAGCCGGTCGCCGGGCCTTAACGTGCCTTTAGTGATATCGGCCGCAATGGCATCGGCAAGCTTCACGTATTCGAACTTGGACATTATTGCACCGAGAGCAATGTTTTACTTGCTCCGAGTAGTGTACTGGAGCATTTAAGTTCCATCAAGTTCCGCGATTGAGCCGAGGAGAGCGAGAGCAATCCGATGGCAAATGAGGTGCAGGCGCTCACAGCGTCCGCGCCAACGGCACCTGCTTCGCTGCGCGGACAATAGGCCGGAGAAGAAAAATGACCACGATCTCGCAAACTGCCGGGCGGAGTTTACGCCCATCCTCGTCGGGCGGATTTTTCAGCACGCTCGCCAACGCCGCCCATGCGCTGTTCGATCGCCTGGAGCGCCGCTCTGCCGTCAAGACGCTGAACGAGCTCGACGACCACGCCTTGCGCGACATCGGGATCACGCGCAGCCAGATCGAGGACGCCGTCTACGGGCAGTTCAAGGCCGAGCTGACGCGGTATCTGTGAGTTTGTTCGGCCGCCACGCCCGCAAGTCCGGGCGTGGTGACAATGCCTCCGCGTCGTCATTGCGAGCGGAGCGAAGCAATCCAGACTGCCACCGCGGAAAGACTCTGGATTGCTTCGCTCCGCTCGCAATGACAGCGTTTGTTGTGGAGCTCAGTGCCTGACCACCAGCACCGAGCACTTGGCGTAGCGCACGACGTGCCCGGCGTTGGAGCCGAGGAAATAGGTGCGCATCGCCGGCCGGTGCGAGGTCATCACGATCAGGTCGGCCTTCATGTGCATGGCCTCCTCCAGGATCTCATGATAGATGCCGCCCTGTCGCACCACGCTGGAAATGCGCCCCGTCTCGATGCCTGACTCCCGCGCGACGATGGCGAGCGCTTCCTCGGAGGTCTGGCGCTGCTGCTCGTCGAAATCGGCCGGGACGTATTCGGCGAGCATCACCGGCGTCATCGGCAGCACGTTGAGCAGTCGTATCGATCCGCTCCAGGTCTGCGACAGCGTTATCGCGGTCGCGAGCGCCGGCTTGGCCAGATCGGTGTCGGCGAGGTCGATGGGCACGAGGATGGACTTGAACATCTGCGCCTCCCAATTGACCAAGCTGGGATCAACCGGTCGAGACGGCGCGCCCCGCGCGTCTCAACCCGATCGAAGCAGCTTGGGGCTGACGAACAGCACCAGTTTGCCGCGGCGGTAGGCCACGTCACCCCAATCCTTGACGTCAAAGTCGAAGATCGCAAGCCCCGACGTGGGCAGATTGTGAGCGAGCGCCTTGGCGCCGGCCGGATCGCCGCCGCCCATCAGCATCAGCGCGGCCTCGTGCATGCCGGGATTGTGGCCCACCAGCAGCAACTGCTTCGGGTTGGCCGGAACGGTTGCAGTGCGAATGGATTCCAGGATCTGGGCGGGATCGGCGCCGTAGAGTTCGGGCAGGACCTCCACCTGCGGCGCTGCGACGCGGTCCTTCATCGTCTCCCAGGCAATGTCCCAGGTCTGCCGGGCCCGGACGGCATGCGACACCAGCACGGCCTTGGGGAAGGGGGGATGGGTGGCGAGCCAATCCCCGATCTGCGCGGCGTCCTTGTGGCCGCGGTCGTCGAGGCGACGATCCTGGTCACGGCCGCTCGGCGCGTCAGTCTCGGTCTTGGCGTGACGCAGCAGCATCAAACGGCGCATGGCATTCTCGAATCGTTACGCGTCCAGAATAATCTACAGGCGCCGGTTGAGGACAAGGTGACAAGGGCCCGATCGGTCCTTTAAGGAAACGACATGAGCGAGACTTTCACAAGCGTGTCCCAGGAAGAAGCCGGCTTTCGTGAACGCACGCGACTGTCGTTTGATCTCGATGCCGACATCTGCGTGATCGGGGCCGGGCTTGCCGGGCTCTCCATCGCGCTGGAGGCAGCCCGGCTCGGAGCCAGCGTCGCGGTGCTCGAGGGCCGCCATGTCGGCTGGAACGCCTCCGGAAACCAGCTCGGCACCGTGATGCCGGGCTTTGCGCTGCCGCTCGCCGATTTGATCGAGCGCATCGGCTTCGAGGACGCGCGCGAATTGTGGACGCTGGCGAAGGAGGGCGCCGAGTTCGTCCGGGCCAACGCCACCGAAGAGAACATGCCCGGCATTGGCCCGAGCGATGGCGTGCTGGAGGTCTCCAACGTCGATGCCGGCGACCGGCTGATCAGCCGGTTGCAGATGCTCCACGAGGATTTCGACACGGAGGTCGAGGGCTGGCAGGTGGATCGCGTCCGCGAGGCGCTCAAGACCGACCGCTACTTCCACGGCGTCTATTATCCCCGGGCATTCCAGCTCGACGGCCGCAAATATGTGCACGGCCTCGCAACGCTGGCGCGGCGGGCGGGAGCGCGCATCTTCGAGGATACGCCGGTCGTCAGCATCGATCATTCCGGCATCCGCAAGCGCATCGTCACGCCCTCGGCGCGGCTGCGCGCCACCCACATCGTGCTTGCCGGCAACATCCACCTCGGCGCGCCCTTGAGGCGCCTGTCAGAGACGCTGCTGCCGGTCTGGCGCTATGCCGGGATTACCGCGCCGCTCGGCGAGCGCGTGCACGAGATCGTGGCGTTCAAGGGATCGGTGATGGATTCCGACGGGGTCGACCATTTCCGTGTCGTCGATGGCGACCGCCTGATGTGGGAAAGCCCCGAGACCACCTGGGCCGCGCGTCCGCAGCGCTTTGCGGGCGCGGTCAGGCGGCGGATCAGATCGATTTTCCCCCAGTTCGGCGATGTCGAGATTACCGACATGTTCGGCGGCGCCACCGGCCAGACCGTGCACGGCATGCCGCAGATCGGCCAGCTGCGCAAAGGCCTGTGGGTGGCGAGCGGATTCGGCCGCCAGGGCATGAACACCTCGGCCATGGCCGGGCAGCTGATCGCGCGCAGCATTTTGTGGGGCGACGAGCGCTGGCGGCTGTTCTCGCCATTCGAGCTGGTCTGGGCGGGCGGCACGACCGGGCGGGTCGCGGGCCAATTGGTGGGAGTTTGGGGCAGGGCGAGTTCCGCCGCCGCAGGCTCGCTCGCCCGCTACCGCGAGCGTGCGCGGGTCAAGGACCGGGAACGCGAGGCGCGCCTCGCTGAAGCCAACCGGGCCGCCGGCACTGGTCCTCGCCGTCCGCCGCCCAGCGTCCGGCCGCAGCCGGCCCCTCCGCCGAAACCTGTGGCCGAGGATGTGGAACCGGCCTCGTAGGACCAGGGTGTCTCGCGATAAGTTGAGAAAAACCCCGCCCGGACGTGTAACGTCGGCCGTTAGAGCCCGTATCTCAGAGCGTGGACTCCCCCGCGCACGGAGAATCAGATGTTTGACCGCCGCATCCTGCTGACAACTGTTGCCGGCCTGTTCGGCCTTTCGGCCTTCCGCTGGTTGAGAGGAACGCCCGCCGAGGCTGGAGAGAAGGCCGCGCAAAAATTCGAGATCGAGAAGACGGACGCCGAGTGGCGCGCCCAGCTCACGCCGCAGCAATATGAAATCCTCCGCAAGGAGGGCACCGAAAGGCCGGGCTCCAGCCCGCTGCTCAAGGAACACCGCAAGGGCATCTTCGCCTGCGCCGGCTGCGACCTGCCGCTGTTCTCGTCCGAGACCAAGTTCGAGAGCGGCACGGGTTGGCCGAGCTTCTACCAGCCGATCGAAGGCAATGTCGGCAAGACCGAGGACCGCACCTTCGGCATGGTGCGCACCGAAGTGCATTGCCGGCGCTGCGGCGGCCATCTCGGCCACGTCTTCGACGACGGTCCGAAGCCGACCGGATTGCGCTATTGCATCGACGGTTTCGGGCTGGTCTTCCACCCGGCCGCCGCGTCGGCAACGTAGGTCTCGCTGGAGACATTCCGGAGCGAAGCGTGAGCATCGAATCCGGAATCTCGAGCTTCTCAGGTGCGCAATTGCGCACCTGAGTTCGGTGCTGCGGGCCGCCCCGGAATGACCCGATGCCCCGGCAATTGTTGCCGGCCCGGCAATTGTGCCCCGGTCATCGGACCGGGGCCTTCCCATTCAAGTCATTGATTTCCTGAGAATACCCGCATTGGCATAGCCCTTGCGACTGTCTCTTCCGACTGCGGCCATGGTCGACCGGCCGCCGAGATCGGATCTGGAGACAAAGTTATGGGTATCTTCGATGCAATGAACACCTCGGTGGGTGGCCTGCAGGCGCAGTCCTACGCGCTGCAGAACATTTCAGGCAACATCGCGAACTCATCCACCACCGGTTACAAGGGCATCGGCACCAGCTTCGTCGATCTCATCCCCGACGCCTCGGTCCCGAGCAAGCAGGTCGCGGGCGGTGTGACGGCGAACGCCAAGGCGACCATCACCACCCAGGGTACGATCTCGTCCTCCTCCGTCGCGACCAACATGGCGATCACCGGCGACGGCTTCTTCTCGATCCAGAAGGCGACTAACGTCGTCGACAACTTGCCGCAGTTCAGCGGCGTCACCTACTACACCCGCCGCGGCGACTTCCAGCTCAATTCCAACGGCAATCTCGTCAATGGCGCCGGCTACTACCTGATGGGCGTCACGGTCGACCCCAAGACCGGCAACCCGACCGGCAATGTGGCGTCCGTCCTGAAATTCCAGAACAACTTCATCCCGGCACAGGCGACAACCTCGATCCAGTACGCCGCGAACCTGCCGAGCGTGCCGAACACGGGGGCGAGCTCGACCGCGGCGAGCGGCACGCTGCTGGCGGCCGGCGGCCTGAACCCGTCCGATTTCGCCGCCAACCCGCTGATCGTCGGCACGCCGCCGCCGCCTTATTCGAATGCGACGGTCTCCGGCGCGGCGGCCACCGGCAATCTGCGCTCGGCCTATACGGCGACGACTGCGACCGGCACGGTGGCGCTGCAGGACAACGCTTCGGCGGTGGCAACTGGCAGCACGTCTCTCGATGCGGGCTTGGCCACGCATCTCAACACCAGCCTTCTCACCAACCTGGCCGGCAAGTCGTTGACGGTCAACGGCCAAACAATCAACTTCGACAACACCGTCTCGGGCGTTTCGACGGTTGCGGGCCCCCCGGCGGTCACTACGATTGGTCTGAAGTCGCCCACCAGCGCACTGATGTCGGATGTCCTCAGCGCGATCGCGTCTGGAGCCGGCGTTCCCGCCTCCAGCGTGACTATGAATGCCAGCGGCAACATCCAGATCACGTCCAGCACCACGGCCGACGTGACGATCGGCGGCACTGCGGCAGGATTGCTCGGCGTCAGCAGCGTGACGCGCGGCGGTAACGTGCTGTCCACTCCCGCGATTACGAGTGGTACACAGCTCGGCGGCACCGCGACGCCCGGCGGGGCGGAAGTCCTCTCGACGCCCTTCGTGGTCGGCAACACGATCCAGGTCAACGGCACGGGAGCTGCCAATACGATCACCTTCGTGGCCTCCGGCGCTACCCCTCCGAACCAGATCAACATCACCGACTCCATAGCGACTCTGCTCAGCCAGATCGACACGCTCAGCGGTGCGAGCGGTTCTTCGATCAGCAACGGCGTGATCACCCTGAATACCGGTATCGCCAATCCCACCTTGACGGTGACGAGCCCCAACAACAGCAGCGCCTTCGCCGCGCTCGGCTTCACGTCGTCCATCTCCAAGAACCGCGGCGGTGGCGGCACTGCCGGCACCGGCGGCGTGATCGGCAACGACATCGCCACGTTCACCAAGGAATCGATCAGCGGCGGTGCGGTCACCGCCTACAACGCCGCGGGCACGCCGGTGAACCTGCAGCTGCGTTGGGCCAAGACCGACAGCGTCTCGCTGGGCACCGGCCATTCCGACACCTGGAACCTGTTCTACCAGACCGATCCGAATGCGACCGGCACGACGGTCGGCTGGGTCAACACCGGGCAGGCCTTCACCTTTGCCAGCGACGGCTCGCTGACCTCGCCGAGCGGATCGGGCATCACCATCAACAACGTCAGCGTCGGCGGCCAGTCGCTCGGCTCGGTCGCCTTCAACATGTCCTCGGGCGGGCTGACGCAATATGCCAGCACCAGCGGCGCGGTGACGATCAACACCATCACGCAGAACGGCTACGCCGCCGGTCAGCTCCGCTCGGTTGCCGTCAACAACAGCGGCCTCGTGGTCGGCACCTTCTCCAACGGCCAGAACCTCAACCTCGCCCAGGTGACGCTGTCGCACTTCAACGGCACCAATTACCTCAAGGCCCTCGACGGCGGCGCCTACGCCGCGACCGAACAGTCGGGCACAGCGATCGACGGCGCGTCGGGCAGCATCAGCGGCTCGTCGCTGGAAGGCTCGAACACCGACATCGCCGACGAATTCACCAAGCTGATCGTGACCCAGCAGGCCTATTCGGCCAACACCAAGGTGATCACGACAGCGAATTCGATGGTGCAGGATCTCTTGAACGTGTTGCGCTGATCGGCGCGTGACGTAACCAAAGGCGGCTAGTGATATGGGTTTGAGTTCAGCCCTCGCCAGTGCGATGAGCGGTCTGCGTGCCAACCAGGCCGCGCTCTCGATCGTCTCCTCGAACGTCGCCAACTCGCAGACGCCGGGTTACGTCGTCCAGAGGCCGAACCAGATCGAGGTCACCACCGGCGATTTCGGCTCGACGGCGATGACGACCGGCGTCAGCCGGGAGCTCGACACCTTTGTGCAGAACCAGCTGCGCACCGAGACCGGCGGCAGCGGTTACGCCGACCAGATGGCTAACATCCTGAAGCAGCTTCAGAGTGTCTACGGCACGCCCGGCAACAGCGGCACGCTCGAAACCGCGCTGAACAAATTCACCACGGCGTTGCAGGCGCTGTCGACCAGCGCCGGCTCGTCGTCGGCGCAGACGGTTGCCCTAGGTGCGGCGCAGGCGTTGGCGAAGCAGCTCAATGTCACCACCAACGGCATCCAGTCGCTGCGCTCCAACGTCGAGCAGGATCTCGGCACGTCGGCACAGCAGGCCAACGCGGCGATGCAGCAGGTCGCCGACATCAACACCAAGCTTCAGGGCTTGTCGGCAAACGACCCATCCGCCGCGACGCTGATGGACCAGCGCGACCAGGCCATCAACACGCTGTCGAAATATGTCGACGTTCGCGTCACAACCGACGGTTCGAACCAGGCCAATATCTACACCACGACAGGCGTCCAGCTGGTCGGCGCCGGGCTCGCCTCGCAATTCACCTTTGCCTCCGCCGGCGCGCTGTCGGCGACCTCGCTCTACAACGCCGACCCGGCCAAGTCCGGCGTCGGCGCGCTCAACATCAAGCTGCCGAACGGGTCGCAGGTCGACGTCGTCGCCAACAACGTGGTCTCCTCCGGCCAGATCGCGGCTGATCTCAAGCTGCGCGACCAGACGCTGGTGCAGGCGCAGAACCAGATCGACCAGCTCGCCGCGACGATGTCGAGCGCGCTGTCGGACAAGACCACGGCCGGCAGCACGGTCTCGGGCCCGCCGGCCGGATTCGATCTCGACCTTGCCGGTGCGCAGCCGGGCAATACGGTCAACATCACCTACAAAGACACGGCGACCAACACCCAGCGCCAGATCACGCTCGTCAACGTGACCGACCCGGCGGCGCTGCCGCTCCAGAACGCCACCAATGCCAACCCGATGCGGGTGGGCGTCAATTTCTCCGGCGGCATGAATGCGATCGCCGCTGCGCTCAACACCGCGCTCTCAGGCTCGCACCTGACGTTCTCCGCCGCTCCGTCGCCGGCGACGGCCACGACGCTGCGGGTCACCGATGACAATACCGGCCTTGCCAACGTCAATTCCGCCTCGACCACCAAGACGATCTCGTCGCTGACCTCGGGCAGCCCGCAGCTGGCGGTGTTCACCGACGGCGGGCAGGCGCTCTACACCGGTGCGATCACCGCCTCGGGCTCGCAGATGACCGGCCTTGCCGGGCGCATCGCCGTGAACACGCAGCTGGTCAGCGATCCCACGCGGCTGTCCGTCTACAACACCTCGCCGGTGACGCCGGCCGGCGATACCACGCGCTCGGACTATCTCTATTCGCAGCTCACCAATGCGGTGTTTTCCTATTCGCCGACGACCGGCCTCGGCTCGGCGAACCAGCCCTTCACCGGCAGCGTCTCGAACTACCTCCAGCAGTTCCTGAGCGTCCAGGCCAACGCCTCGACCCAGGCCACCCAGCTCCAGCAGGGCCAGAGCGTCGTGGTCTCGACGCTCCAGGCCAAGTTCGACTCGACCTCCAGCGTCAATCTGGACTCGGAGATGTCGAACCTGATCCAGCTTCAGAATGCCTATGCCGCCAACGCCCACGTCATGTCGGTGGTGCAGAGCATGATGAACACGTTGATCCAGGCTCAAGTGTAACCAGTACAGGGTTCTGAAAGATGTCGATCAGCAGCATCAACTACTCTTCGTCGGTCCTCGGCGCGCAGATCCGCAACATCAATCAGCAGCTTACCGACCTGTCGACGCAGCTCGCAACCGGCAAGCTGTCGCAGAACTATTCCGGGATGGGCACCAACGAGGGCTTTGCGATCGCCGGGCGTTCGCAGCTCTCCAACATCGCCGCCTATACCGACACGATCACGAACGTGAACGTGAACATCAACCTCGCCAATACCGCGCTCCAGTCGCTCACGACGATCCGCAACACGGTGCAGACCGGCTCCGCAAGCACCGCGCAGGATCTCAACGTCAACGGACAGACCGTCGCGCAGAACACAGCCGCTTCGCAGTTCGGCTCGATGGTCGGCGTTCTCAACACGCAGTCGGGCAACCGCTATCTGTTCTCCGGGACGGCGTTCAACACGCAGTCGGTTGCCAATGCCGGCGACATCATCAACGGCACGACCACGCAGGCGGGCTTCAAGACCGTCATGGCGGAACGCCAGGCCGCCGACCTCGGTGCCAACGGCATGGGACGGCTGGTGCAGACGCAACCGACGCCGAGCTCGGTGCGGGTATCCGAGGACGTCGCCGGATCGCCGTTCGGAATGAAGATCGCGGCGGTGTCCTCGACGCTGACGGGTGCGACGGTCACCGGCCCGAGCGGCTCGCCGGTGTCGTTCTCGGTCGATCTCAACGGCCTCAACCCGAACGACGGCGACAAGCTGAGCGTCCAGTTCACGCTGCCGGACGGCACCACCGGGCAGGTCGACCTGACCGGGTCCTCGGCCACGCCGACGCCGATCGGCAGCTTCGCGATTGACGCGACGACTCCCGGCAACACCGCCACGAATCTCAACACGGCATTGAACACCGCGATCACGAAGCTCGCCAACACCTCGCTTGTCGCGGCATCCGCGATCACGGCCGGCGACAATTTCTTCAACACTGCAAGCTCCGCGATCGGTGCGCCCGCCAACAACCAGGCGGCACCGCCGGCGCCGGTCAGCGGAGCAACGGCGCTGTCCGGCGCGAGCCCCTCGAACTCGATCTCGCCGGGCTTCGCCGCCGGCGACACCATCACCGTGAACGGCACCACGCTGACCTTCGTCAATACGGGCGCGACCGGCAACCAGCTCAATGTCGGCGACAGCATCCAGACGCTGATGAGCAAGATCGACCAGATCACGGGCACGTCGAAGCCTTCGACGGTGCATGGCGGCTCGATCACGATCAACACGGACGACGCGGCGAGCCTCAACATCACGACCTCAAACACGGGCGCCCTCAACGCGCTCGGTTTCGGCTCGACGCCGGTCACCGCGACGCAGCCGCCATTGCGCGTCGGTTCTTCACCGGCGAGTTCGGCGACGACGCTGGTCAACGGCTCGGCCAATACCGTGAAATGGTACACCGGCAATGACGGGCCCGGCTCGCCGCGCTCCACGGCGATGGCGCGAGTCGATGATTCAGTGACGGTGCAATATGGCGCGCAGGCCAACGAGGACGCGATCCGCCAGCAATTGCAGGCGATCGCCGTGTTCGGGACGTTCTCGACCTCGCCGACCAGCCAGTATGCGGGCGGGCAGGTCTCCGCGCTGAGCCTGCGGGTGACGCAGTCGCTGACGAAGCAGCCCGGCCAGCAGCACATCGAGGACATCCAGACGGACCTCGCGATGGCCCAGAACACGATGAAGGACGCAGGCACGCGCCAGACCCAGGCCAAGGCGCAGCTCCAGTCCATCATCGACCAGGCGGAATCGGCCTCGCCGGATCAGGTGGCGAGCGAGCTCCTGTCGCTCCAGAACGCGCTTCAGGCGTCCTACCAGGTTACCTCGAAGCTCGCACAGCTCTCGCTCGTCAAGTTCCTGTAACGGCGCATTAAGACGCCGTTAACCATGCCTCTTTACCTTTTGGTGAGGAGTTGAGCGGGGCGGGGGCCGTAGATGTCGGACAAGATGCAGCTGGTGGTGGCCACGCCGTGCTTCGGCGGGCAGGTCTCGAGCATCTATGCGAGCTCGATCTTCGCGCTCCAGCGCGCCTTGCACGGCATGTCCAATCTCGAGCTCAAGGTGCTCTTGCGCGACGGCGACGCGCTCATCACGCGCGCGCGGGCCAATCTGGCCGCGATGTTTCTCGACGATCCAAAGGCGACCCATTTCCTGTTCATCGACGCCGATATCGGCTTCAAGCCCGAGCAGGTGTTCCGGCTGATCGAATGCGGCGCGGATGTCGTCGCCGGCTGTTATCCGATCAAGCGGGTCAACTGGGACAAGGCGAGGCGGGCGATCGAGTCCGGCCGCGCGGATGTGCCGGCGGCCGCGCTCGATTATGTGCTCGAGATCGAGGATCCCGACCGCATCGTGGTGGTCAACGGTTTTACCCGCGTGCGCTACGCCGGCACCGGCTTCCTGATGATCCGCCGCCACGTGCTGGAGGCGATGTGCCGCCACCCCAACTATGCCGGCCTGCAATTCTTCCGCGAGCATTCGCACGACACGCTGGCGGCGAGCCAGAACCGCTTCGCGCTGTTCGAATGCATGATCGATCCGGCGACCGGCACCTATCTCTCCGAGGACTTCGCCTTCTGCAAGCGCTGGACCGACATCGGCGGCGAAATCTGGGCCGACATCGAGAGCTCGCTGGATCACGTCGGGCCGTCGGTGTTCCACGGCGACATCGCCTCGCAATTCGCAGCCGCGCCCGCGGCAGCTGCCGATGCGGCGTGAGCCTTCCGGGATGAGCGCCGGCGCATCCGGTCTGTCAGTCCCCGAGCGCACATTCGACGGCGGCTCGCGCTACCGCCTGCGCGATCTCTTCACGCCACTGGACACGCTTCTCGTCTCCGGCGGAGATCCGCGGCTGGCGCTCGACGCTGGGGATTGCGTCAATGCCTATGGCTGTGCGGCCTCGCCGGAACCGGAGATCTGGAATTTCGCCTCCTCGACGGCATCGACGATCTCGCAATTCGCCTATGACCGCGCCGCGCTGGCGCGCGAAGAGCTGATGCATAGGTGCCTGTTCGACGAGGTCGAGATCGCCTTCGATGCGCGCTGCGAGGCCATGCGCGAGGAGCTGCGCGGCCATCTCCAGCTCTCGCCGCGCGTCGACGTCGTGTTCTCGCCGTCCGGGACGGATTCTCAGCTCCACGCCCTGTTCCTGGCGCGTGCGGTGCTCGGCGCCCCGCCAGTGACGATCGTGGTCGGCGCCGACCAGACCGGTAGCGGCACGGCCCAGACCGCACGCGGTCACCATTTCAGCTCCATGACGGCGAGCGGCCTTGCCGTGCGCAAGGACGGCGCGGTTGCCGGACTCGCCGGCGCCAGCGTGACGTTGCCGCTGCTTCGGGCCGGGCCCGGGATCGCGATGCGCGCCGACACCGATGCCGCGGTGCTGGAGGCGATCGAAGCGACGATCGCGCAAGGTGCGCCCGTGCTGCTTCAGATCATGGATTCCTCGAAGCTCGGCTGGCGCGCGCCGGGCGTGGCCTGTCTCGATGAGATCGCTCGGCGCTGGCCGCGCAAGGTTCAGGTCGTCGTCGACGCCTGTCAGGCGCGGCTCGGCCGCCGCCGGCTGCGCTCCTATCTCGACCGGGGCTACATGGTGCTGATCACCGGCTCGAAATTCTTCGGCGGCCCTGCCTTCAGCGGCGCGCTGCTGGTGCCGAAAGGGTTTTCGCGGTCGCTCGACCGGATTGAGGGGATTGCGCCGGGCTTCTTCGACTATGCCGGCCGCTGCGATTGGCCGATGGCCTGGACGGCGCTGCGCTCACGCTTCGAGCGCCGGCCGAATTTCGGACAATGGCTGCGCTGGGAGGCGGCGCTCGCGGAGATCGGCAGCTACTACGCCGTGCCCGGAGCTTTCCGCGTCAGGGCGCTGGCCGAGCTTGCCGCCGGCATCGACAGCATGATCGCGCTGTCGCCGTCGCTTCAACCCGTTCCAACGGCGACCGAGAAGACTGCCGGGGACGACGAGGAGTTCGCGCACGCCACGATCTTTCCGTTCATGCTCCTGCGCGACGGCAAGCCGGTCTCGATGGCCGAGACCGGCGCCGTCCATCGGGCGCTGCGGCGTGACATGAACGACGAAATCAGCGGCAGCGCGGCGGACCGGCAGATCGCCGTCCAGCGCAGCCTGATCGGCCAGCCGGTCCGGCTGGAGCGGCAGGACGATGCGCCGCAAGCCGTGCTGCGCCTCTGCGTCGGCGCCCGGCTCGTGACCGAGGCCTGGTCGCCGGATATGGCGCAGGCACGATGCAATGTGCAGCACCTGCTCGATCGCATCGCCCATGTCCTGGTGAAGATCGAGCTGCTGCTTGACCGCGGCGCAGCCGCAACCGCACCGGAAAAGTCCGCGTTCGAGGTATGAGATGCAGCATCCAGTTTCCGCGCCGATCGGCGTGACCGTGCCGAACTATGCCGACCGCATCGGCTTTGCGCAGCTGACGCGCCAGGCGTTCGAAGGTGTCGATCTGCAGCCACTGCGCGATCAGCTCGTCACGCGGATCACGGAAGGAGCAGCGCACGCGGGCGAAGGCCTTGACCTATCGCTGATCGTCCAGCTACTCGGCGACAAGGCGGCGGGGCTGGCGATCCAGTCGGAGGTGCTGACCTTCCATCAATTGTTTCGCACGCCCGCTGCGGCTCCGAAGCCCAGCTTGCGCGTGCTCGCCCTTGCGGCCGACATCGACATGGGCGGCAACACGCCGATCGATTTCCTGCTCGAGGGCTCCGACATCGAGTTGTTGACGCTCTATGTGGTCAAGGGCTCCGGTCTCCCGGAGAATTTGCCCGATCACGACGTCGCCATCGTGATCGCATCCGATTCCGAGGAATGCCGGGAACCGCTCGCCCTGATCGAAAAGGCGGCGCCGCGCTGGCCGCGCCCGCTGCTCAATCGCCCCGATCTCATCGGCAACCTCGATCGCGACAAGCTGTATCGGCTGCTGGCGGGCATCCCTGGTCTCGAGATTCCATCGACCATCCACGCGACGCGCGCGCAATTGACGGATCTCGCGCAGGGCCGGATCGCTTGCGAGGACATCGCCGGCGAATTACGCTTTCCGATGATCGCGCGGCCGCGCGGCACGCATGCCGGTGTCGGGCTCGCGAAGCTCGACGATGCGCCGGGGCTCGCGGCCTATCTCGCCGAGCGCGAGGAGCAGGATTTCTTCGTCGCACGCTTCGTCGATTATGCGAGCCCCGACGGGCTCTACCGCAAATATCGTCTCGCCATGGTCGACGGCAAGCCCTACGCCTGCCACATGGCGATCGCCGATCGCTGGGACATCTGGTATCTCAACGCCTACATGGCGTTCAGCGAGGAGAAGCGGGCTGAAGAGGCCGTCTTCATGCTGGACTTTGACCACGCCTTCGCCGCGCGCCACAAGACCGCGCTCGACGAGATGAGCCGGCGCGTCGGCCTCGATTATTTCATCGTCGATTGCGCCGAGAACCAGAACCGCGAGCTGCTGGTCTTCGAAGCCGACAACACCGCCGTCGTGCACAACATGGATCCGCCGGTCGTGTTTCCGTACAAGCCGCCGCAGATGCGCAAGATCTTTGCCGCGTTCACGGCGATGCTGTCGCGGCACGCAGGAGAGGGCAAGGCGAGCGCAGCATGAACGAGATCATCCGCAACGCGCAAAGCTCCGTCGCGCAGGCTTCGCTCGATCCGCAGGACTGGAGCGAATTTCGCACGCTCGCCCATCGCATGCTGGACGAGGCGATCGACGGCATCGCCAATGTCCGCGCGCGGCCGGTGTGGCAGCCGATTCCCGACGGCATCCGCGCAGCATTGAAGGCCGACGTGCCGCGCGAGGCGAGCGACCTTGCCGATGTCTATCGCGAATTCGCCGAGCATGTCGCGCCCTATGCGACCGGCAACGTCCATCCCGGGTTCATGGGCTGGGTGCATGGCGGCGGCACCGCGGTCGGCATGCTCGCGGAGATGCTCGCGGCTGGGCTCAACGCCAATCTCGGCGGACGCGATCACATGCCGATCGAAGTCGAGCGCCAGATCGTCGCGTGGATGCGGCGCCTGTTTGATTTCCCGGAGAGTGCGAGCGGCATCTTCGTCACGGGCACGTCGATGGCCAATCTGATGGCGGTGCTGGTGGCGCGCACGAGCGCGCTCGGCAAGCTGGCGCGGCAGCACGGCATCGGCAATGACGGCGCGCTGCTCACGGCCTACACGTCGCATTCTGCGCATGGCTGCGTCTCCAGGGCGATGGACATTGCCGGGATCGGCACCGATGCGCTGCGCAAGATCGATGTCGATGTCGATCATCGTATCGACGTCGCCGCGCTGCGCGCGCAGATCGCGATCGATCGCGAGGTCGGATTCAAGCCGTTCCTGGTCTTCGCATCCGCCGGCACGGTCGATATCGGCGCGATCGACGACCTCAAGGCGATCGCTGAACTGTGCCGCGAGGAAGGAATCTGGTTTCACGTCGATGGCGCCTTCGGGGCGCTCGCGATCTTCTCGCCCGAGCTCGCGCCCATGCTCGGCGGCATCGAGCTCGCCGATTCCATTGCGCTCGACTTCCATAAGTGGGGGCAGGTGCCCTACGACGCCGGCTTCCTGCTGGTACGCGACGGCGAGCAGCACCGGCAGGCCTTTGCGCAGCCGGCGGCCTATCTGCGCCGCGAGGCGAGGGGGCTTGCAGCGGGCGCGGTCTGGCCCTGCGATCTCGGCCCAGACCTGTCGCGCGGCTTCCGCGCGCTGAAGACCTGGTTCACGCTGAAGACGTTCGGCACCGACCGGCTGGGCGCGGTGATCGCGCGAAGCTGCGCGCTGGCGAAATATCTGGAGACGCGCGTGCTGGCCGCGCCTCGGCTGGAATTATTGGCGCCGGTGAACCTCAACATCGTCTGCTTCCGCTATCGCGCCGACGATGCGGTCAATCGCGAGATCGTCGCCGATGTCCAGGAGTCCGGCGTTGCGGCGCCCTCGAGCACGACGCTGGACGGCAGGTTCGCGATCCGCGCTGCCATCGTCAATCACCGTACCGACGAGACGGACATCGACGCGCTTGTGGCTGCGGTGCTGGAGTTCGGCGCGCGGCGGACCGGCGATGGTCTGATCGAGGTCGAGGCGCCGCCGCTGGCGGCGCAGTGACCAGGAACGCAGGTGAAACGACAACGGCCCCGGAGATGATCCGGGGCCGTTGTCGTTTGGGCAGGTTGATGCGTGCCGATCAGGCGGCCGAGCTGACGTCGCCCTTGGGATGCGTCGCTTGGTACTGGTCCCGCAGCTTCTCTTCATAGGCGATCAGCTTGCGGGCATCCTTCAGCGCCCGGTAGAGATCGCCGCTCATGATGTTGTTGTTGATGCTTTCGATGATCGGCCAGGCGCTCGGCACCGCGGTGACGATGTCGCGCACAAGGTTGAAGTAGGTGCCGTGCTGGCTCTGCGGATCCGGCGAGATGTACATGAGCTGGACCGCGAGATAGACGAGCTTGGCCGGCGTGTCGGCGGTCTCCGGCGTGAGGATGTCGCGCTCGCGCAGGATCGGCACGTTCTCGCCGTCGATCAGGAGGCGGGCGCGCTGGTCGGTGTTGGTGATCACCGAATTGCCGACGATGATGCGTTCGTGCGGTTTGAGCTCAACCTTGAGAGCCATGCCTGTTCTCCATCAACCCTTTTACAACGATCCGTCGCGGCGTTCGTGCGATGAGGGCGATCGTTCGTGATTTGGAGCCGATCCTTGCGCAACATGGTTAACAGGTCGTAAACGACGGCGGCGGGGACGGAAAATGCAACAATTTCAAGGCCGATAGCGGCATGTCCAGCCGTCTGCCGCGGCCTCGAAGGGCGCTTTCAGCGTCGCGGCGGGAAAAGTGCGGGTTTCATTTCACGGATTGTTAGAGGCTTGGACGCACGGTCCGGCGGTCGTCTGATCAATTTTGGTCAGATAGGACGCGTAGCTACCAGAAAGGTAACAGTATGTCCGTCGTTCTCTCCGCATCGGTTCGCCAGAACCTGCTCTCCCTCCAGTCCACCGCCGACCTCCTCGCCACCACCCAGTCCCGTCTGTCGACTGGCCGCAAGGTGAACTCGGCTCTGGATAATCCCACCAACTTCTTCACCGCCCAGGGCCTTGATAACCGCGCCAGCGACATCGGCAATCTGCTCGATGGCATCGGCAACGGCGTTCAGGTTCTCCAGGCAGCCAACACCGGCATCACCTCGCTGCAGAAGCTGGTGGACAGCGCCAAGTCGATTGCCAACCAGGTGCTGCAGAGCCCGACGGGCTACTCCACCAAGTCGACCGTGACCTCGACCGCCATCACCGGCGCGACCGCCAACAACCTGCTCGGCACCGGCTACACCAACAACACGGTCGCCGGCACCGCCGTGCTGAACGACAACACCGGCACTGCGGTCAACATCACGGCCTCCACCCAGCTGGTCGGTACCGCCGGTGCGGGTTCCGACGACCTCGGCACCGCCATCACCAACGGCTCGGTCCTGACGGTCAACGGCAAGACCATCACGTTCTCGACCGCGCAGACCACTTCGACCACGGACACCGCCGGCAACGTCACCATCGGCATCGGCACGGGCAGCACCTTGACGGTGCAGAGCGTGCTGACTGCGATCGACGGCATCACCGGCACCGGCACCGCCTCGACCGTCGCGGCTGGTAAGCTCACGCTGAGCACCGGCACGACCTCGGATCTCACGATCGCGGGTTCGGGCAACGTGCTCGCCGCGCTCGGTCTCACGGCCGGCACCACCGCCCGCGTCCCGCCCGCCATCTCGGGCCAGACGCTGACGATCGCAGCCACCGGCGGCGGCACGCCCACCAGCATCACCTTCGGCACCGGCACCGGCCAGGTCTCGACGCTGAACGGGCTCAATTCGGCGCTGGCGGCCAACAACCTGCAGGCCTCGATCGACTCGACCGGCGTGATCTCCATCACGACCACGAACGACGCGGCCTCCTCGACGATCGGCACGCTCGGCGGCTCGGCCTTTACCGCCACCGGTCCGTTCCACAGCGCTGCCATCGCGGCTCCGGTTGCCGATCCGACCTCGCAGACCCAGCGTGCAGGCTTGGTTGCGCAGTACAACAACGTGCTCGCGCAGATCAACACGACCGCGCAGGATGCCTCCTTCAACGGCGTCAACCTGCTCAACGGCGACACGCTGAAGCTGACGTTCAACGAAACCGGCAAGTCGACGCTGAGCATCACCGGTGTGACCTTCAACACCGCGGGTCTCAACATCTCGACCCTCGCCTCGGGCACCGACTTCCTGGACAACGCTTCGGCCAACAAGGTCCTGACCTCGCTCAATGCCGCCAGCAGCACGCTGCGTTCGGAAGCATCGACGCTGGGTTCGAACCTGTCGGTCGTGCAGATCCGTCAGGACTTCAACAAGAACCTGATCAACGTCCTGCAGACCGGTTCGTCAAACCTGACGCTGGCCGACACCAACGAGGAAGCGGCCAACAGCCAGGCGCTGTCGACCCGCCAGTCGATCGCGGTCTCGGCGCTGTCGCTGGCCAACCAGTCGCAGCAGAGCGTGTTGCAGCTCCTGCGCTGATACGCGACGAAAATCGTCAAACAAGGCATTACGGCGGGGCTTTTGCCCCGCCGTTTTTTTGCGCGTGACGCGGCGTGAGCCGGGTTTCAGGGAACCCTGGCCGGTTAATACCTTGTTAACCCTGTGGCTTAAGCCGCCATTAACCTTAATTTAAAGGAGTGCGTCTAGAACTAGACAAAAGCCCATTTGCCAGACCGGCGGGCTCCGATCCGTACGCGTCGCGCTCCAAGAGGAAGATCTGCCAATGTCCAACATCGTTCTCTCGGCATCAGTCCGCCAGAACCTGTTGTCGCTGCAGTCGACAGCCGACCTGCTCGCTACCACGCAAGGACGCCTTTCGACCGGCAAGAAGGTGAACACGGCGCTTGATAACCCCACCAACTTCTTCACCGCACAGGGGCTCGACAATCGCGCCAGCGACATCAGCAATCTCCTGGATGGCATCAGCAACGGCGTGCAGGTGCTGCAGGCCGCCAACACCGGCATCACCTCGCTGCAAAAGCTGGTCGACAGCGCCAAATCGATCGCCAGCCAGGTACTGCAGAGCCCGACGGGGTACTCGCCCAAATCCAACGTGACGTCGGCCGCGGTCCCCGGTGCGACCGCCAACAACCTGCTGGGCACGGCATACACCAACAACACGGTCACCGGCACCGTCGTCAACAATGACGATACGAGCGGCGCGGCGCCGATCACGGGCGCGACCAAGCTGGTCGGTACCGCCGGTGCAGGTTCGGACGATCTCGGTACGACCATCACCAACGGTTCGGTCCTGACTGTCGACGGCAAGACGATCACCTTCTCGACCGCGCAAACCACCTCGACCACCGACTCGTTCGGCAACGTCACGATCGGCATCGGTGCGGGCAGCACACTCACGGTGCAGTCGGTACTGAGCGCGATCGACGGCATCACGGGTACGGGCACGGCCTCGACCGTTTCCGGCGGCAAGCTCGTGCTCAGCACCGGCACGAGCCAGGATTTGGCGATCTCCGGCTCGGGCAACGTGCTCACGGCGCTCGGCCTCACTGCCGGCACCACCGCCCGCGTTCCGCCCCCGCTCAGCGGCAAGACGTTGACGATCGGTCCGACCGGCGGCGGCACCGCCACCAGCATCACCTTCGGTGCCGGCGTCGGGCAGGTTTCCACGCTCAATCAACTCAACGCGGCGCTGGCGGCGAACAACCTGCAGGCAACGATCGACACGACCGGTCATCTCAACATCGTGACCTCCAACGACTCGGCGTCCTCGACGATCGGCGCAATCGGCGGCACGGCCGCGGCGAGCGGCCAGCCCTTCTATGGCCTGATCGCGCAGGCGCCCACCGTCGACCCGGATTCGCAAGCCACGCGCGCCAATCTGGTCGGGCAGTACAACAACGTGCTCGCGCAAATCAACACCACGGCGCAGGACTCTTCCTACAACGGCGTGAATCTGCTGAACGGCGATACGCTCAAGCTCGTGTTCAACGAAACCGGGCGTTCGACGCTGAACATTCAGGGCGTCACCTTCAACGACGCCGGCCTCAACCTTGCTCCCTTGACCTCGGGCGTTGATTTCCTGGACTCGAAATCGGCGAACGCTATTCTGACTTCGCTCAACTCGGCCAGCACCACGCTGCGTGCCGAGGCGTCGACGCTCGGTTCGAACCTGTCGATCGTGCAGATCCGTCAGGACTTCAGCAAGAACCTGATCAACGTGCTGCAGACCGGCTCGTCGAGCCTGACGCTTGCGGACACCAACGAGGAAGCGGCTAACAGCCAGGCGCTCTCGACGCGTCAGTCGATCGCAGTCTCCGCGCTGTCGCTCGCCAACCAGTCGCAGCAGAGCGTGCTTCAGCTCCTCCGCTAACCGCGACGCTGACGTACACGATGAATCATTCAACGGCGAAGCCTAGGCTTCGCCGTTGTTTTGAGCGAGATCGCTAACTGTCGATTAGCTCAGATCAGCGCATGATGGATGCAATCGTTTACAGTGCGCGCACTCGGATTTAGCCTTGAGGTGAAGGTGGATGCCGCGACCCGTAATTGTCCGGAGATCGTCCGCACTCTCACGTAAGCAAATCTTAAGCGGTGCTGCCTAGGGTTGGGAAAGAAATCCTTAAGCCTGTACAACGGGCGAGGAAACCTCCAGGGTGATCGATGTCGAGTTCTGCTGCTTCGGCCTACGCGCGTGTAGCCACGACCACTGCGTCTCCTCGCGATATCGAGGCGCAGACGCTCCTGAAGGCCGCCAACAAGCTGCAGGACGCCATCAACAGTGCCGATCCCTTCAACGAGCAGACGACGCAGGCGTTGATGTTCAACCGCAAGCTCTGGACCATCTTCCTGAGCGAGGCGATGCGCGACACCAATCCGCAGCCGCTCGACGTTCGGCAGAGGATCGCCAACATCAGCGTGTTCGTGCTGAGCCAGACTGCAGCGCTGCTGATGAGCCCGCAGCTCGATCACTTCCGCCCGCTGATCGAGATCAATCGCAATATCGCCGCGGGTCTTTCGGGACGGTCGTAACGCGACCGGTTCGAACGACCTCGATACGGCCGTCGCGACCCGCGGCGTGAACGTCAGGCGCTGCGATCGGTGCTGAGTGGACGCGGGGGCTCGGACTTCATGTCCAGTGCGTGGAAATAGGCCCGCCGCCGCAGCATCGCTTCATCCGGAAACTGATCGACAACCGCATCGGTCCTTTCGTTCACGACCTGGAACACGAAGGACGCGGCGGGCTGGTTGAAAACGACCTGGCGTGAAACGCTATCGTTCGTGCTCTGCAAATCATTGCGCGCAGCCGCGCTCGTATCGCTCGCGGCGACCGTCTGGCTCACCGGCAAATCAGTTTGCACGGCCTCGTTCGTCGCCGCATTGGACGTCGTTATGATCTGCACGGGGGCCGGTATCCCCACCGGCCTGATGCTGAAATCTGTACTCATGGCAGCCTCCTGGTTGCCTTGTCTGAGTCAAATCCCAACCCCTCTCAATACGCAACCATGGAACACCAGGATTGAAGACCGGGTAAGCAAACGTGCCTAACCGCGCGACGATATCGCCGCGCGGTTTTTCGTAAAATTGCAGGGAGTTTTCGCGCGCGCTCAGAGCGAGCGGCTGACCGCGAGCGGGGTGATGTGGCGTGGGCCCGGAGCCGCGCGGCGTCCCGCCGCCGTGTAGGTGTTGGGCACGTTGCGCTTCTGGATCTCGGCGTTGACGCCGCGCACCACGCTCTCGGAGACCGCGTGTGCGGTCGCGAGCACGGTGAGATTGACCTGGAGCATCGCGCGGAACGCATCGTGGTGCCGATGCAGCGTCGAGAGCAGCTCGGGCGCGGATTTCGCGAGCTGGGCCTGGTTCGTCTTCAATTCGCTGACGGCGCTGACATAGTTGCGCGACAGCTCCTGCTTCTTGCTCTCGAGCGTCATCGCTTCGCGGACCTGGCCGGCGCGGACGAGCTCGGTCTCGCGCTCGACCAGTCCGAGCAGGGCGTTCATCGCATCCATCAGCTGCTCCGCGACCTTGCGCGCCTCGGCGTTGCCGGGTGCGGTGTTGGGGCGCTGCGCTTGCACCGGCTGACGTGAGGCGTTGAAATGGTTCATCTCGGTTGACCTTATGCCGTGCGGATCGTTTTCGCCTGCTGCATGATGAGGGTGCGGTATACTTCGGTGGCGACACCGACGCCGCCGGCCTTGGCGAAGTTCTTGGAATATTGCTCGGTCAGCATCGAGCGCCACACGCCGGTGCCCGGGGTGTCGCCGAACGGACCTTCGCCCTTCAGGCCCGAGGTCATCTGCGAGAACATGCTGTTGAGGAACATCGCCTCGAAATCGGTGGCGGTCTTCTGCGCCTTCGACTGCTGCTGCGGCGAGACCTTCTGCAACGCGGCGGCGAGCTCGAAGTCGGGCCGGCCGTTGCGGCTTTCCACCGAGAAGGCCGAGGAGGTGACGACGTGCGGGGTATTGATCATGCTGGTCTGCATCACATCACCTCGATGTCGGCTTCGATCGCGCCGGCGGCCTTGATCGCCTGGAGGATGCTGATGAGGTCGCGCGGGCCGATGCCGAGGCCGTTGAGGCCATCGACGAGCTGCTGAAGCGAGACGCCGTCCTTGACGACGGCGAACTTCTTGCCGTCCTCGACGACGCTGACGCCGGTGCGCGGCGTGACCACCGTGCGCCCGCGTGACAGCGGGTTGGGCTGGCTGACCTGCGGGCTCTCGGAGATGGTGACGGTGAGGTTGCCTTGCGCCACCGCGACGGTTGCGACGCGGACGTCGCGGCCCATCACGATGATGCCGCTGCGTTCGTCGATGACGATCTTGGCGGCGAGATCAGGATCGACCTGGAGCTGCTCGATCTCGGTGAGGAAGGCGACGACGTTGCCCTTGAACTCCGGCGGGATCGAAAGCTGCACCGTCGAGGGATCGATCGGCTCGGCGGTCTTGACGCCGAGATAGTCGTTGATCGCGGCCGCGATCCGCTTGGCCGTGGTGAAGTCGGCGTTGCGCAGCGCGAGTCGCACGTTCGGCAGCCGATTGAGTGCGAACTCGATCTCGCGCTCGATGATGGCGCCGTTGGCGATGCGGCCGACGGTCGGAACGCCGCGCACGATTTTCGCGGCTTCGCCTTCGGCCTGGAAGCCGGAGATCGCGAGCGAGCCCTGTCCGACCGCGTAGACATTGCCGTCGGCGCCGAGCAGGGGCGTGACCAGCAGGGTGCCGCCGCGCAGATCCTTGGCGTCGCCCAGCGCGGAGACGGTGACGTCCATGCGCGTGCCCTGGGTGGCGAAGGCCGGCAGATTGCCCGTGACCATCACGGCGGCGACGTTGCCGGTGCGGATGGTGGCGCCGCGGATGTTGACGCCCATGCGCTCGAGCATCGCTTGCAGCGACTGCTTGGTGAAGGGGATGTTGTTGAGCGTGTCGCCGGTGCCGTTGAGGCCGACGACGAGGCCGTAGCCGATGAGCTGGTTCTGCCGCACGCCCTCGATATTGGCGAGGTCCTTGATGCGCGACGTCGCGCTTGCAGACGTGACCGAGAGCGCCAGCGCTGACAGCGCGGCGCAGGCCACCCCAACAATCCTCACCCAACGAACGCCTGGCATCCTCTGCTCCCCGAGGCTCCTCACATCTCGGACCATCCTCCACACTCCCATGACGAGCTGGTCCGACGCTTTCCTTGCGAGTGCTGTGCCAACGCGGGGCAGCGGGGTTACGCGATTGAATAGGTTGAATAAAGCTGTTTCCACCGGTGTCAGGGAGCGTTCTCCCTGAGGAGCGAAACTGCCGCCTGTCGGCAGATTTTGCCGGGCCGTTTACGCGCCGTTAACCATAAGACGGCGAAGGTGACGGCATCGATCACCCGGATTCCTGCGATGCGCATCTACGGACCGAACGGCACCACGCTTGGTACGCCGGCCAGCCAGGCCAGGCGGACGAGCTCCGGCACCTTCGTGCTGCCCGACACCTCGTCGGCGCAGGAGACGCGGGGCGCTGCCGCACCGAAGGCCGCCGCGAACATCGATGGGCTGCTCGCACTGCAAGGCATCGAGGAAGATCCGGTCGAGCGCCGCAAGCGCTCGGTCGCCCGTGGCAGGACCGCGCTCGACGTGCTCGACGATCTCAAGATGGGATTACTGTCCGGCAATCTCGACGCCTCGACCGTGATGCGGCTGCGCGATGCCGCGGCGAACCTGAAATCATCCTCGGGCGATCCTAGTTTGGATTCCCTGCTGTCCGAGATCGAGCTGCGCGTCGAGGTCGAGCTGGCCAAGGCCGGGCAGGCTTAGGCCGCTTCGTCCTTCTGCTGCGTGTCGTAGCGGCGCTGGGCGGCGAGCACGTCCTTCAGATTCTGCTCGGCCCAATCGCGCAGGGGATCGACGGCGGCCGCGAGCGTCCCCCCGAGCTGCGTGATCGAATACTCCACCGTCACCGGTACGGTTGCGATGGCGTGACGCTTGATCAGGCCGTCGCGCTCGAGCGACTTGAGAACCTGGCTCAACATCTTCTGCGAAATGCCTTCAATCGTTCGGCGCAACTGATTGAAGCGCATCGGCTCCTCGCGCAGCAGCAGCAGGATCAGCACCGCCCATTTGTCGCCGACGCGGTCGAGGATCTGGCGCGTGGGGCAGTTCGCTGCATAGACGTCTGGCTTCATCGTCAAGTCCTCACGATCCGTTTGGCCCCTTGCCGGCTCGCGCGCCGGTGACGGGTCCCGGTTACTCTTGCGTAATCAGGTAAGCACAAAGTGCTCTCTTAACACCAGCATCCTTTGCGATATCTAGTAACTGTTAGTTACCAAAAGAAGCAAAGGAGCCTTCCATGAAAATCGCAGTCGCCGGCGCCTCGGGCCGGGCCGGGTCGGAGATCACCAAGGAACTGTCGCGCCGCGGCCATGCCGTCACCGCCATCGCCCGGAACCCCGAGAAGATCGCGCCCCTGCCGAACGTCACGTCCACGAAGGGTGACGTGCTCGACCAGGCCGGCCTTGCTAAGCTGTGGGCGGGGCATGACGTCGCCGTGAGTTCCGTGCACTTCCTGGCCAGCGACCCGCTCAAGCTGATCGGCGCGGCGAAGGCGTCCGGCGTCGGTCGCTACCTCGTTGTCGGCGGTGCCGGCAGCCTGGAAGTCGCTCCCGGCGTCAAACTGGTTACAACCCCCGGTTTTCCCGCCCAATACAAGGCCGAAGCGGAAGCGGGCGGGGCTTTCCTTGACCTGCTACGACAGGAAAAGGACCTGAACTGGACCTTCATCTCGCCGTCGGCTCTCTTCATCGAGGGCGAGCGAACCGGCAAGTTCCGGCTCGGGACCGATCAGCTTCTCGCAGATGCGAACGGGAAAAGCTGGATCAGCTTCGCCGACTACGCCATTGCGCTCGCCGACGAGATCGAGCGGCCGGCCCATCCGAGGCAGCGTTTCACGGTCGGTTACTAGGCCTTCGGCCGCCCCCGGGTTCTCCAGGATAAACCTTCCTGTGCAAGGGCTTGGGGGCGCTAACCGAACGATCAGGGAAATATTGTCTGTCACAGGAGGCCGCTATATAAGCCCGGCTTAACGGACCCCGTTCCGTTGCGAGTCGTTGCTTAGACAGATAGGCCGCCCTTGGAAAAGTTGAAAAACTACCGACCGACCGAAAAAGAGCCTTTCATGAACGACCGGCAGAAGGAGTACTTCCGTTTGAAGCTCCTCGCCTGGAAGGATGAGATCCTCAAAGAGTCCAAGCTCACCCTGCAGGCTCTGCAGGAGGAGAACGTGAACCACCCCGATCTCGCCGATCGGGCATCGTCCGAAACCGACCGCGCCATCGAACTCCGCGCCCGCGACCGCCAGCGCAAGTTGATCGCCAAGATCGACGCCGCGCTCCAGCGTATCGAGGACAACACCTACGGCTATTGCGAGGACACCGGCGAGCCGATCTCTTTGAAGCGGCTCGAAGCCCGGCCCATCGCGACGCTCTCGGTGGAAGCGCAGGAGCGCCACGAGAAACGCGAGAAGGTCTACCGCGACGAATAGAGTCCGAGCCGCAGCGATGCGGCTCTTTGTTTTTGGACGCACGGTGCTGCTTGAGCGCCGTGATCAGCATTTTGTCTGCCGCTTGCCGTGACGCGCATCAGCGCAGGCGCGATCGTGAAAAGTGAATCACGATCAATGGGCTGGAGTCACTTCCTCCGAGCTCACGTAAGTTCCGATGAGAAACAGCCTTCACTTCAGGTGCGGGAGGTTTTGCGAGTCGCATCAACGAGATCGACTCGAATGCTGAGGCACCGATCCGGCAGCTTCACACATCGCTGCAATCAGGCTTGGCTGCAATCAGGCTTGCTGCGACGCCACAAGGTGCGCATCGCCATAAAGCCTGGACCAGCTCAATATTTCCTTAAATGCCGGTAACAGGCCGTAGGCCGCATCCGTCAACTCGTACTCGACCCTCAAGGGTTTCTCCGCGAAGACGGTTCGCGACACCAATCCGTCCTGCTCTAGCTCGCGCAGCTGCGTGGTCAGCATGTGCTGGGTGATGCCGCCGATCGATCGCCGCAACGCGCCGAAACGAACGGCGCCGTTCATCAGCGCGAACAGGATCTCCAGCTTCCACTTGCCGCCGAGTGCATGGATGGCGCGCTTGAAGTCGGCGAGCAGGGCAGGGTCGGGGCTGCAATCGCAGTCGCCGTCGCAAACGCTGGTCAGGTTTTCCATACCGGTCTCGAAATCCATTCTACTTGTTCCCCGGGAGATAGTGACCAGATGCGGCCTTGAGCAGGGTGGCGGAACCAATTCGCCCAGCCTGCGCAATGAGGGGAATTCGGCAATGAGCATTGTTCTGGTCACCGGCGGGTCCGGCTTCGTCGGCGTCCATGTCGTCCTGCAACTTCTGGCCGCCGGCCATCAGGTGCGGACCACGGTGCGCCGCCCGGACCGGCAGGCCGACGTGCTGGCGATGTTGCGCGAGGGTGGGGCTGCGTCGCCTGAAAGCCTGTCCTTTTTCACCGCCGATCTCACCGTGGACGAAGGCTGGCACGAGGCCGTCGCCGGCTGCGATTACGTGCTCCATGTCGCCTCGCCATTGTCGACCAGTGTTCCCAAGGACGAGAACGAGATGATCATCCCGGCCCGCGACGGCACGCTGCGGGTGCTGCGTGCCGCACGCGAGGCCGGCGTCAGGCGGGTCGTCGTCACCTCGTCGCTGGGCGCGATCGGCTATGGCCATCCGGCGAGCGACAGGCCGTTCGACGAGACCGACTGGACCAATCTCGACGGCGCCGACGTGCAGCCCTACATCAAATCCAAGACGCTGGCCGAGCGGGCGGCCTGGGATTTCGTCGCGCGCGAGGGCGGTGGGCTCGAATTGTCCGTCGTCAATCCCGCCGGCATTTTTGGCCCCGTGCTGGGGCCGGACTTCTCCGGCTCGATCGAGATCGTCAAATCGCTGCTCGACGGCGCCATGCCGGCGGTGCCGCGGGTCTATTTCGGCGTGGTCGACGTGCGCGACGTGGCCGATTTGCACCTGCGCGCGATGACGGCGCCCGAAGCGAAAGGCGAGCGCTTCATCGCGGTCTCCGGTGAGACGATGTCGATCCTCGATATCGCCAGGGTGCTGCGGCGGGAACTCGGACCCAGGGCGCGCCGAGTTCCACGGCTCCAGGCCCCGGACTGGCTGGTGCGGCTGGCCGCGAACCGGATTCCGCTGCTGCGCGCGGTCGTGCCGATGCTTGGAAGGGTTCGGCATTCAACCAGCGCCAAGGCGAGGTCGCTGCTCGGCTGGGAGGCCCGTTCCAACGACGAGGCGATCCTCGCGACGGCCGAGAGCCTGATCCGGCTCGGCCTCGTCAAGGGCTGAGGGCGCCCCGTGCGCCGTCCGTTGGCCCGCGCTTGTCACGCCGCGGCGGGGATGCTGAAGTGCCGACCTCAATTGCGTAGCGTGGGAGCCGGCGCCAATGGACAAGATTCTCAAAGCCGCAAAGGCGATTGCGCTCGCGCGCCGTAACCGCGCGCCGCTCGCGGCCCTGGATCATCCGCCCGCCGATGAGGCCGAGGGCTATCAGGTCCAGCGCGCGCTGCATGATCTGCTGCTGCCGCATGTCGGGCCCCTGGTCGGCTACAAGATCGGCTGCACCAGCCAGGTGATGCAGGACTATATCGGCATCCCGCATCCCTGCGGCGGCGGCGTGTTCCAGAAGGGCGTGCACGAGAGCGGGGCCAAGCTCGCGGCTGCCGACTATGTCCGTGTCGGCGTCGAGTGCGAGATCGCGGTGCGATTGCAGCGCGATCTCGCCGCCGGCGAGGCGCCGTTCACGGCCGAATGGGTCGGCGAGGCCGTCGAGGCCTATCATCCCGCGATCGAGATCGTCGACGACCGCTATGTGAAGTGGGAATCGATGGGTGCGCCGACGTTGATCGCCGACGATTTCTTCGCCGCCGGCTGCGTGCTGGGTGAGGCGGTGCCGCGCTCGTCGGTGCCGGATCTGAAGGCGGTCAAGGGCCGCGCCATCGTCAATGGCGAAGAGGTCAGCCACGGCACCGGCGCCGACGTGCTCGGCCATCCCCACAACGCACTCGCCTGGCTCGCCAACCACCTCGCCGCCGAAGGCAAGGGTCTGCACGCGGGGCAACTCGTGCTGACGGGGAGCCTGGTGAAGACGCTGTGGCTGAAGGCCGGCGACAAGGTGCGGATGGAGCTGGACGGGCTGGGCGTGGTGGAGGCGGAGTTTACGTGAGGCTCCTACGGCAATCCCCGCCGTCAGTCGTCCCAATCGGCTTTACAAAATACATGCGGCCCTTGCCAGGGGAGCTAGCGAGGGCCGCGTAGTACATCGTCGTTCGCGCCTAGGTTCGCGAACACGATGTGGGAGCTCGGGAGAGGCTTAGAAGGGCAACAGCACGTCCATGACCTGCTGACCGTAGCGCGGCTGCTGCACGTCCGTGATCTGGCCGCGGCCGCCATAGGCGATGCGGGCCTGTGCGATCTTGCTGGAATCGATGGTGTTGTCGCTCTGGATGTCTTCGGGGCGGACGATGCCGGCGACGATGAGTTCGCGGATCTCGTAGTTGACGCGGATCTCCTGCTTGCCTTCGACGACGAGGTTGCCGTTCGGCAGCACCTGGGTCACGACCGCGGCGACGTTGGTCTGCAAGGCCTCCGTGCGATTGACCGAGCCCTTGCCGTCGGCGGAGGATGTCGAGTCGGTGGTGAGAAGGCGGCCGGGCAGGATCTTGAGCGGCTGCGTGACCGTCTTGCTGCCGATGAAATCCGTAATCCCCGAATCCTCCTTGGCGGTTCGGCTGCGCTGGGTCTCGTTGGCGATGTTGGCCTTGTCGGTGATGTTCACGGTCACGGTCAGGAGGTCGCCGACATGGGTCGCGCGCTGATCCTTGAAGAAGGCCCGGCTGCCATTGCGCCACAGCGAGTTCGGATTGTAGGAGGCGACTTCCGGCTTCGGCATCGGCATCTGCACCGGTTTGTAGCCGGGTTGCGTCGTCGGATTGTCGATCGCCGACAATTTCGGTTGCTCGCCGATCTGCGACAGGCGGTCGATCGAGGAGCAGCCGCTCGCCAGCGCGCAAACTGCCAGCAGCAGACCAGAGATCGCGACGCGACGAAGACGGGAAGCCGAACTGAACCTGGACATGACTTACTCTGACTTGGCTGGAGCTTGCGGGACGCGAACTTGCGGAATCTGGGCCTGGGCGATCTGGGCTTGAGCGGCTTGGGCCGGAGACGCGGGGGCCTGGACCAGGCTCTGTGCGAGCGCAGCAGCAGCGTCCGCGGGGGTGGGCGCTTCGTCGCGCTTGAGCGAGGAGGTCTGCTCGACCGCAGGCGCCATCGGCGCGGACTGGCTCGCGCCCTGGATCGTCACCTGGCCGCGACCGGTGACGACGCCGCTTAGTGTGCGCTTGGTCTGGAGATTGAGCACGCTCACGGTGTCGCCGTCGGCGCCGCTCTCGAGCGCCTTGCCGCGCGTGGTGAGGTAGATCCCGGGGACCTGGTAGATGACGGTGACGCTCTGGTCGCGCGACACGAAGTCCGGCTTGACGATGTCGGCGACGCGGATCGGCATGCCCGCCCGCATCGGCCGGCGCAGCTGCATGCCGAGCGTGCGATCGCGCGAGGCGGGCTCGCCGGTGACCTCGGCCTTGGGCCGGCGCTCCAGCGCGATGTCGGAGGACTTGAGGAGATCGGCGCGGTCGATGTCGCGCGTCAGCACGGCCACTTCCACCGTCTCGATCGCGGTGCCGGTGAAGCGCAGCTTAGTCGGCGTCGGATTGTTGTCGTTGTTGATCTCGAAGGCGACGTCGAAACGGCCGTTGCGGGCGTCATAGCGGGTTGCGACCGGCTGGAGCGCACCGGTGTTGGAGGCGTCGAGCCGCATGTCGGCGACGCCGCGGTCGAACGTGACGGCGATGTTGGCGGCTTCCCCAAGGCCGAAGCGGCGCTCGAGCGCCGAGGCCACCGCGGTTTCGAGGTCCTTGTTGGCGAGCGTGCGGGCGAGGCGGGTGACCTGGACTTCCTTGATGTCGCCGGTCATCACGCCGATCACCTGCTTTGCGCGCAGCACCGACAGCACATGCGCGACCGGCAGCGCGCCGGTGGTGCCGAGATCGGGCGAGCGGTAGACCGGGATCAGCGCGGCCGAGCCGGCATTGTCGATGAGATCGCCGACCCGCACCACGTCCGAGGTCACGGTGACGCTCGCGCGCAGCGTCGGCGCTGCGATGAAATCGTCGGCGGCCTGCGCCGGCAGCGCCAGCAGTAGGAGAGCGGAGATCGTGGCGAGGGTGGTGCGGATCATCGTCATTGCCTCAGCGGAACAGCGCCGTGGTCGATTGCATCATCTGGTCGGCCGCGCTGATGACCTTGGCGTTCATCTCGTAGGCGCGCTGCGCGGCGATCAGGTCGCTCATCTCCGAGACGACGTCGACATTGGCCTGCTCCAGGCTGCCCTGCGTGACCTTACCGTAGCCTTCGGAGTTCGCGGTGCCGTCCTGCGGCGGGCCGGAAGAGGGCGTCTCGACGAACTGATTGTTGCCGACGGGTTGGAGGCCCGCCTTGTTGATGAAGCGGGTCACGCCGATCTGGCCCTGAACGGCCGACGTCGACGAGCCCGGCAGCGTCACCGAGACCTGGCCCTGCTCGTTGACGGCGAGGCCGGAGGCGTTGTTCGGGATGGTGATGGTCGGCTGCACCGGGTTGCCCTGCGCGGTGACGACGCGGCCCTGGTTGTCCATCTGGAAGGTGCCGTCGCGGGTGTACTGGAAGGTGCCGTCGGGCATCAGGATCTTGAAGAAGCCTTCGCCCGAGATCGCGAGGTCGAGGTCGTTGCCGGTCTGCGACAGCGTGCCCTGCGTCATGCTGCGCGGCGTGCCGACGGTCTTGACGCCGCCGCCGATGTCGACGCCGACAGGCACGATGGTGCCCTGGTCCGAGGCCTGCGCGCCGACGCGGCGGACGTGCTCGTAGATCAGGTCCTGGAACGCCGCCGTCTGCTTCTTGAAACCGGTGGTGCGCAGGTTGGCGATGTTGTTGGAGATGACCTGGACGTTGAGTTCCTGGGCCGCCATTCCGGTCGCAGCGGTGTGGAGCGCTTGCATGTCAGTGATCCCCTAATCAGGCCGGAACGTCGGCGAGCTTCTCGATCGCCGATTTGTGGAGGTCGCTCTGCTGCTGGAGCAGGTTGGCGATGGCGGTGTAGCTGCGCATGACCTCGACCATGCGGCTCATCTCGCCGACCGAGTTCACGTTGGACTTCTCGATGTAGCCCTGGCGCACGGTCGACTTGGTGATGGCCTGGGGGGTCGCGGAGCCGACGTCGTAGAGGTTGGCGCCGAGCTTGGTCAGCTTCGCCGCATCGTCGAACGCAGCCATGCGGATCTTGCCGCGGATCGAGTCGGTCTTGGCGGTGCCCTCGAGCACCGTGACGGTGCCGTCGGGTGCGACATTGATGTCGTGGTCGGTGGGCTGGAAGGTGATCGGGCCGCCGGTGCCGAGCACGAGGCTGCCGTCGGAGGTGACGAGCTGGCCGGTGCTGTTGAGCGAGAATTTGCCGTCGCGGGTGTAGCGTTCGCCGCCATTGGCCTGCACCGCGAAGAACGCGTTGCCGTCGATCGCCATGTCGAGCGGGTTGTTGGTCGGCTCCATCGGTCCCTGGCCGACGTCGCGGAAGGTGCCGCGGTCCTGCACATAGGAGACCCGGCGGTCGGACGCGATGAAATTGTCCTCACGCGCGTTCGAGTTGAGAAACTCCTCGAACAGCGAATGGTCGGCCTTGAAGCCGTTGGTGTTGGCATTGGCGACGTTGTTGGCGATGACATCCATCTGCCGTTCCAACGTCATCTGCCGTGACAAGCCGATCAGAAGCGCGTTCTGCATCGGAAATCTCCCCTGAGTGAGCCTGCCACCTCGCTCTCCCAAGCGCCTTGGCCGACCCGTGAACGAGACCGCCAGGTTCTCCCAAACCCTCCGGCCTCGGTCCTCTCTCAGCGAAAGCCGTGCCAACTCGAAAAAATATGTAATTTCAATATCTTGTCGATTTTTGAGGGGTGCGAGAAGGCGGCAGAAAGGTTCTGTTAGCCATGTTTGCCCGGCAGATTTTTCCTAGTGGAGGCCCAATCGAAAGATTCCGTTAACCATTATTACCGTAGCGTTTGCGTGTAAGAGGAGCGCACTGCGCTGGGGCATTTGTATCGCGTCACTGTCTGCCAGGAGGCTTCGCTCTTTCGACCCTTTATGAGATGAGCGAGCCTATCGACCATGGCAGACAATGAAGCGGAAGGCGGCGCAGCCGCCGAAGGCGCGGAAGCCGCTCCGCCAAAGAACAAGCTCAAGCTCATCATCTTGGCCGTCGGTCTGCTCGCCGTCCTCGGCGGCGGTGCCGCGACCTGGTTCTTCTTCTTCCGTCATGGCGACGACGAGCATCACGCCGAGGCGGCGCCGCCGCCGAAGCCACCGGCCTTCGTCGACGTGCCCGACATCATGGTGAACCTCGCCGGCGCGCCCGGTGAGCGCGTGCAATATCTCAAGCTCAAGATCGTGCTGGAGCTGAAGGAAGAGAAGCAGATCGAGGCGATCAAGCCGACGATGCCGCGCATCACCGACATCTTCCAGACCTATGTGCGCGAGCTGCGCTCCTCCGACCTCAACGGCTCCGCCGGCGTCTTCCGCCTCAAGGAAGAGCTGACCAAGCGCGTCAATGCGGCGGTTTCCCCGATCCAGGTCAGCGCGGTGCTGTTCAAGGAAGTCGTGATCCAGTGAGCATGACGGGCTAGGGATCATGGCAGGCACCGACCAACCAGACCAGGATGCAATTGCCGCCCAATGGGAGGCCTCGCTTGATTCCGAGGATCCCGCGGAGGCCGCGAAGGCTGCTGCCGCAAACGAACTATCCGAGACCATGGCCCTGCAATGGGCGGCCATGGTCGAGGACGGCAGCCGCGATCTCGGCGCCGGCAAGAATTCCGGCGAGCGGGTGCTGTCGCAGGAGGAGATCGACAATCTTCTCGGCTTCGCGGTCGGCGACGTCACGCTCGACGACCATTCCGGCATTCGCGCGATCATCGATTCAGCGATGGTCTCCTACGAGCGTCTGCCGATGCTCGAAATCGTCTTCGACCGCCTGGTGCGGTTGCTGACGACCTCCCTGCGTAATTTCACCTCCGACAACGTCGAAGTCTCGCTCGACCGCATCACCTCGGTGCGCTTCGGCGACTACATGAACTCGATCCCGCTGCCGGCCGTTCTCTCGGTGTTCAAGGCCGAGGAGTGGGAAAACTTCGGCATGGCGGTGGTCGATTCCAGCCTGATCTATTCGATGATCGACGTGCTGCTCGGCGGTCGCCGTGGCGCGAGCCAGCTCCGCATCGAGGGCCGGCCCTACACCACGATCGAGACCGAGCTGGTCAAGCGGCTGGTCGAGGTGGTGCTGGTCGACGCCGAGCAGGCGTTCCGGCCGCTGTCGCCGGTCACCTTCACGATCGACCGGCTCGAGACCAATCCGCGTTTCGCCGCGATCAGCCGTCCCGCCAACGCCGCGATCCTGGTGCGCCTGCGCATCGACATGGAAGATCGCGGCGGCAACATCGAGCTGCTGCTGCCTTACGCGACCATCGAGCCGATCCGGGGCGTCCTGCTCCAGATGTTCATGGGCGAAAAATTCGGCCGCGACACGATCTGGGAGGGCCATTTCGCCACCGAGATCAACCAGGCCGAGATCGCGGTCGATGCCGTGCTCTACGAGGCCGAAATCCCGCTCAAGCAGCTGATGCGGCTCAAGGTCGGCGACACCCTGCCGCTCGACATGCACGCGGATGCCAACGTGACCGTGCGTTGCGGCGACGTCACCCTGACCGAGGGGCGGATGGGTCGGGTCGGCGACCGCGTCGCGATACGGGTGACGAAACCCCTGCGCAAGCCAAGTACGACACTTGCGATGTTCGAGAAGGTGGACGAGCAGAACAAGATGATGGAGGCCCCATGAACCACTCCCTGGGAATGGCGATCGAGACGCTGGTGGCTATCCTGCTGATGCTGACCATCGTCTACTGTGTCATGCTCAACAAGCGGCTGACGCGGCTGAAGGCGGACGAGCATTCGCTGAAGGCGGTCATCGGCGAGCTGATCACTGCCACCGAGATCGCCGAGCGCGCGATTGGCGGCTTGAAGCTCGCGGTACGCGACGTCAACGAGAACCTCGGCAGCCAGCTGGCGGCGGCGACGCAGATGTCGGACCAGCTCTACAAGCAGCTCGGCGAAGCCGACAATGTGGTGCGGCGCCTGTCCAAGATCGCGATCGCCGCGCGCCCTGCGGCCAGCCCGGAAGCGGCCGCGGTGCCCGCGGCCAAGCCCTCATCGGCGAAGGCGGTGGCGGCTGCGGCCGAAGCCTTCTCCGAGCGCCGACGATCCAACGGCCTTGCGGCATAAAGTCAGGGTATGAAATCCTTTCGTAACATCCGCGTCATTCCAGTCGTCCTGGTCGCCGTCGCAGGGCTCGCCACGCTCAAGGTCGTGGGCCTCGTGATCAATGGCGGCTATGTCTTCGACTACCAGCCGAGCCAGATCAAGAAATCCTGGGCGCAGGAGAATCTGAACTTTCCGACGGGGCGGGAAGACTCCGATATCACGGGATCTACCCACGGCGCGCCGAAGGAGGCGCCAAAGCCCGCCGCGCCCGAAACCAAGCCCGAGGGCACTGTGGTCAAGATGGACGAGGCCCAGCCGCAGGTCTCGGCCTCCGAGCGCGCGATCCTGGAGCGCTTGCAGGCACGCCGCCAGGAGATCGAGTCCCGCCAGCGCGAGATCGACATCCGCGAGAGCCTGCTGAAGTCGGCCGAGAAGCGCATCGAAAACAAGGTCGAGGAGATGAAGGCGGTGGAATCCCGCATCTCCGCGACCCAGGCCGAGCAGAAGGCCGCCGAAGCCCAGCGCATGAAGGGCCTCGTGACCATGTATGAGGGCATGAAGCCCAAGGACGCCGCACGGGTGTTCGACCGGCTCGAGATGGGCGTGCTGATCGAGATCGCCTCGCAGATCGCGCCGCGAAAGATGTCGGACATCATGGGCGTGATGTCGCCGGAGGCCGCCGAGCGGCTGACGGTCGAGATGGCCCGCCGGGCCAATGGCGGCGGCGATCAATCGGCCGCGGCCGGCGATCTCCCCAAGATCGACGGCAAGCCGACGCAAAAGCCGAATTGAAGGCTCCGAAGGCGCGGCGCGCTGCGGCAGCCTGCGCGCAATCGCGCGGTCGTTCGGCCTGTACGCGGCTAGACGCCTTGCGTGTCTAGTGCGCGAACCGCTGTTGAACCCTGGGACCCGTCGCGCTCAGCGGCTTCTCGACGGGAAGGAGGGTCTCGCAGTGCTGCCTGATCAGCGCAGCCTTCGTCGTGCGAGTCACGAGATGAAGGGTGCTGTGGCAGCAGGAACACTCGTATACCTTTAGTGCATAGCCCCGCGCGATTGGAAAGACGGCTACGACCGCTCTTGCCTGGCTACATACAATGCAGTTGGCTTCTCCGCTCATTGATTGCTCCCCCAAAAAAGTTGACCAATCGCATTCGCATCGCAATGATCACATTTGATTCAGAGTCGTTGATGGACCGCAACACCTCTGAGGTTGTGCGAGCCTACTCGGCAACCAAGTACGCAGATCAAACGCGCCGGGGAGTGGGGTGATCGCGAGCTTGATGTCTTTGCCGCACGAAGCTCGTCGGCTCGCGTTGCAGATGCAGCTGAAGCAAGCGGCATCTTCTGAGGCTGCGATGAGTTGACGCGTGCAACTGTGAACTGGAGTACAGTGGTGCTGGAGAGTTCGTCCTAGGCTCCCGCCAGCGGCAATCAGCCGCGCGGGCGGAAGCCATGAATTACTCGTCCGTAGCAGAACGCGCAATCGAAGCCGTCAATCGGCTGCTCATCGCGGCGATGACGTTGGCCTGGACATCCGCGCTTGACCATCAGCATGCATTGCCGCCGCAAGAAGAGGATGGCGACATTGACGATGCTTGTCCCGAGCGGGACAGCTCCGCCGCATCGGATGGCACGGGGAAACAACACTGAAGATCAATTGCCCTGCGGACATCACACGATCAGATCGTGCGGCACATGGGCGTGAGCTGAGCCTGCGCCGTGAGCCGGATCAATATGCGGCGGGGACGGCTCAGGCATCGACGCCGCCCTGAATCCGTGGACGACGCCAGCATGTTCGTGATGACCGGACGGGTCCGAAGGATCGTCCCATCCTGCGCTGAGCTCTGAATGGTGGCCATGCACAGCGCCATCCTTGATGGCGTAGGGTTCGACCGCCGTGTGCCAGGGCGCGGGCGCAATGTCACCCGAACCGTCAGAGCCGTGCTGCTTGAAATGAAATGAGTCCCCGAGGTGAACAAAAGCAACTCGGGGAAGATCGTTCTCGGCTATCGGCTCCCCATGATGATGCTCGCGCAAGTGATTTTCGTGGCGTGACGTCTCGATGGAGTCTGGGCCGGACTCGACGCTTGGGTCGACCGTGGACGGTGCGACCGGGCCGCTGTCCTTGGCGGCCACGCTCTCTGGAGCGGGCGCGATCTCCTTGCCGTTGTCGAACGGTGTCAGCTTGTCGAATACGAACCTATTCTCCGCGACTGCCGTGGAATGAAGCTGGTGGACGGGCTGCACGTGGCTCACCGCGGAGGCCACGTTCCCGCCGGTGGGGGCGTCCGATCGCGTGTTCGTATCGTCGGGCTGAACGAACTCGGTGTGCCTGACGAGGGCAATCCGGTCGCAATCGGCATCGAACCTGCACCCGCTCGCCTTTGCAGCTTGCCCGGGCCCGTCTCCGTCGATCAGGGCGGCTCGCTCATGGACGATTTCGCCTGATGAGGGGCTGGTCGCCGTCGTCGGGCTACCGGCCGCGTCGTTGTCCGCGCCCGGTTCCAGATTGGCCGGCGCGGCTGCCATCGCATGACCCGACGTTTCCTGCGCGAGCATGAAATCCGACGTCTGGACGGTGGAGAAGCCATCGAGATGGATTTCCACCAGACTGGAATCGCCGATGCTCAGGCTTTGATCCGTCGGATTGACGTACACGATGGTCTGGTTCGCCGAGCTGTCGTAGAGCCAGGCGATCGTATGTGCGGGCACCGTCGTGCTGGAGGGGTCGAGTGCCAGAACGGAGAGGGTGAGCGCGCCGAGCGCTATCAGGTCGCCCCGCTCAGAGTCTGCCTTGAAACCAGAGATGATATCAGGGCGCGCTGCACTGGAATTCGACGTCGAGGCAAAGACGAAATGATCGTCTCTGGAGCCGCCGGCAAGAAGGGTCTGTTCGTGCCCGTCGTGAGAGGCGTCGCGACCGCCGTTTGTGCCGATCTTGCCATGATCCGGACTTTCGCCGGAGGCGCCGATGCCATCCGTGTTCGCGTCATGGGTGCTCGCAGCCACCGTCGGACCGGCGGCAAAGGCTCTCGCAGCCGCATTGTCTTCGGGCGGCGCGGTGGCGTGGGGCGGATCGGCGGCATTGAGAGCTGCCGCGTGGCCGAAATGGTCGCGATCGTCGGCGCCGTGGATTGTGATGGCTATGGTCTGTTCCGTCCCATCGATGGTCGTGACCGTGAAGGTGTCGGTCAAAGTCTCGCAGGAAGGAAGCGCCTGCACGGCACAGTTGGCGGTGTCGAGCGTGTAGGTCCACACACCGGCGGCGGTCATTGTGAAAGTGCCGTAGCCGCCCGCGCTCCGTGTCGCACAAGTGACCGGCGTGAATGTGTTCGGCGTGTTGTCGACGTCGGTGTCAGTCAGTCTGCCGCTCGCCGTCGGCTTGCCGTGTTCCCTGCAATCGGGCTCGGTCACCGAGCCGGTGATGCAGCCGTGGATGATGGCCGGATCGTTCGTGCCGTGGATGGTGATCGTCACCACCTGCGCGGTGCCGTCGACGGTGGTCACGGTGAAGGTGTCGGTCAGGGTGTCGTGGGCGTTCAGCGCCTGGACGGCGCAATTGGTGTCATCGAGCGTGTAGGTCCAGACGCCGTCAGCCGTCATCCGGAAGCAGCCGTAACCGTGGTCGCTCGCCCTGGGCGAGGTCACCGGCGTGAAGCTGTCGGGAGTATTGTCGACATCCGTATCTGCAAGCTTGCCGGTCGCGATCGGAGTCCCGGGCTTCCAACACGCGGCTTCCGTCACGGTGCCGGTCGTCGTCCCGGAAATGATGGCAGCGTCGTTGGAGCCGTTGATCGTGATGGTAATCAACTGCGGGGTGCCGCCGATGCTGGTCACCGTGAAGGTGTCTGTCAGCGTCTTGCCGACGTTCAGAGCCTGCACTGCGCTGTTGGATTGATCGAGCGTGTAGCTCCAGACGCCGTCGGCGGTCATGGTGAAAGTGCCGTAGCCGTGTGCACTCTTCGTCGGGGAATTGACGGCCGTGAAAGTGTTGGCGGGGTCGTCGACGTCGATATCCGAAAGCTTGCCGGTTGTGACAGGTGGGCCGGTTGTGACAGGTGGGCCGGATGGGGCATTGGCGACGCCGCCGGATTCGATTGACAAGCCGGTCGTCGTGCCGGAGATGATCGCCGCGTCGTCGGCTCCGTTGATGTTGATCGTGAAGGCCTGTTGAGCCGAAAGCGACCCGTCGGACACGGTGATCACAAAGCTATCGGTGGTCGGCGTCTTCAGCGCGTTGATCGCGCCACTGTTGGGAACGAAGGCATAGGCGCCAGTCGAGCTGTTCAGATAAAGCGTGCCATAAGAGCTGGTCTTCGATACGTCGTAGATCGCTCCCTCCAGCGCGGTAGCGCCCGTAGCGCCTCCGCTGATGCCGAAAGTCAGCGCGGCGCTGGAGCTGCTGGCGCTGAAGGTTCCCCTCGTTGCGGCGAAGACGTCGAACGCGACCGTGTCGAGTTCAAGCGGGCCCGCCTGCACATTCAAGATCGGCGGCGTCCGCACGGGCGTGATGATGTCGGGCACCGTGACGATGATCGGCTGCAACGGCAGCAGTGCGCTTGGCGCCGCGGGCGCTATGAAATTGATCGGCTCCAGCGGCAGAGATTCGACGAACGGAGGCGTGCCGGACCCGTTCTTGCCAAATCCCTTCGAGAAATTTTCGAGCGCCTCCTGCTGGGCCACCCGCAGCTCCTCCATGCGGGTCGCGCTGTTGTCGAGCTGATTCACGGTAAGCCCGGAGCCGACCTTGCTCAGCACGACCGTTTGTCCGGGGTCCTCGACGATGATGTGCCGCGGGATTGATTCCTTGGTCGTGAGCTCGAACGTGCCGTGTGCAAAGTCCTTGTATGTAATCGTATCGTCGTCCAGGAACGTTGCGTTCGGGTCTGCGGCCCTGACCTCTTTGATCATCGAGAAGAGCAATGCCGTGAGCGACAGCATCCCGAAACGGCCGGCAGAGGCTCGCTCATGAGATTGAATAGCGGGTACATCAGGAGGATTGCTCTTCGCCGTCTTCACGCGGCGATGCAGGCCCGCAGCGGCTTCGCGCTCGCCCCCGTGCTCTGCAGTGGACGTGACGGCCATTTTTCAACCTCGATTGCCCTAGCGGTCGGCCTCAGGCGTCGCCCTATGCCGCCGCGTCTTGGCCGGCTTGCCGCGTCACGCGATCGGGAACAATTTTGTGCCGGCAACCTCAGCTATGCCCGCTAAAAAGTTGTCGTTTCTGAGAATTCCGCCCAGGCTGATCACGGCAGAATTGCTGACGTTTCGCCCGACGGTACCGCTTTCAGCGCTAAAAGCTGTTTGAAATTGCCTGGCGCGGATAGTGACTCTTTTGGACACGGCGATCAGCCATTCGGATTACCCCGGAATAACCATTTTGGCTGTCGTGGTTTGCTGTTGCTGGTCTGCCATTATCCCCGATGGCTTTCGCCAGCGCTGTCGGAGCCGTTCGGATGCTCGAGGATCATATCTTCGAAAAGGAGGAAGCCATGGGCGCTCGTGCAGCGATTGTTCTCGTGGCAGGTCTCGTGCTTGCGCTGGCCGCTTCGTCACCCCGCCCGGTTCAGGCGCAGGACGATTCTCCGCGGCGCGCCGTGCTGGACTCGTCGTCAAAGCCAATCGGGAAAGTTGTGACAGCCGATGGCTCGGTCATCATCGAGCATGCGGGCGCCGCCATTGTCCAGGCAAACGTCGGGGCCGAATCCATCCAGACGAAAGTCGGTGATCCCGTCTATTTGGGCGATGTGGTTCGAACCGGTGCCGACAGTCGGGTCGGCATCAATTTCGTCGATGGAACTTCGTTCAACTTGTCGAGCAACGCCCGCATGACATTGGACGAATACGTCTACGAGCCGGGTGGAAAGTCCAATTCGACAGCCTTCAACCTGACCAAGGGTACGTTCGTTTTTGTTGCCGGCCAGGTTGCGAAGACCGGTGACATGAAGATCGAAACGCCGGTCGCGACGATGGGCATTCGAGGCACTACACCTCACGTCGAAATCTCGGACGACGGAACCACCAGGTTTTCCACTCTGATCGAAGAGGGCAAGACCAAATATACGAAGAAGCCCGGCGCAGCGGGGCCACGCCAACCCGAGCAAAGGGCCGAGCAAAGGCTCAATCTGAACATCTGTCGCGGCTGCTAGAGAATTGGTCCGAGCCGGTGCAATCGCCAGATCTCAGAAGATCGGGAGCCTGACATGAAACCAGGATCCTCCGTTGCCGAAGGCGGACTGGCGCTTGTCGTCCTGATGTGGGTCGGCTTGCCGGTCGCGGCCCAGAACTCCGGGGTGAAGGACAGCTATCTCAGCAATATCGAACTGTGCAACGGGACGGGTACCACCTCGCTCGATGCCCGGATCGGCGCCTGCACGACTTTCATACAGGCGCGTCCAGATTCGTCGGCAGCTCTGGCAATCGCGTATAACAATCGCGGCAGCGCCTACACGGCAAAGGGCGACTACGACAGCGCCATCAGCGACTTCGATCAGTCGATCGCACTCAATCCGACATACGCAAAGGCCTTCAACAACCGCGGCGTGGCTCACTTGAGGAGACGTGAATATGAGCTCGCGATCGAAGCCTTTGATGATGCGATCAAGCTCGATCCCGGCTATGGCGCTGCCTTCGTCAACCGCGCCGGAGCCTATCTGAAGAAAAACGACCACCAGCGCGCGGCGCATGATTACGACGAGGCAATCCGTCTCCAGCCCGCCTCGCGGGCGGCATGGAGCGGACGATGTTGGACCCGCGCGGTTCTCAGCGCCTCGCGAGAAGCGCTGGAGGATTGCGACAGAGCGCTTCAATCGGGATCGACCAGCGCTGCCGTGTACGACTCGCGTGGGCTGATCCACCTGAAGATGGGTGAGTTCGGTGCGGCGATCGATGACTACAATGCTGCCTTGCGAGTCGCCCCCGAATTGGCGAGCGCGCTTTTTGGTCGCGGGCTTGCCAAGCTGAAGCAAGGCGATGCGATCGGCGGAAAATCTGACATTTCGACTGCAAGGACAATTCAGAAGAACATCGGCGACGAGTTCGCGCGTTATGGCGTCGATTACGACTGAGTTGGCTCGGTTGAGGCGGAACGAATCGGAGGTGAATATGGATGCAAGGTTCGCGCTCATTCAAGCTCACGACGATAGCATTCGCCGCTATCAGCGGTTGTTGAACACACAGTTGACCGATCTCGAGCGTGAGTACATCGAGAGCCGAATCTCGGAAAAGCGATTGACCTTGCAGTCAATTCGCGAAGCGCGAGGCAAGTTGAATGCCTTGCCGGCCAATCGCGGGGTTTGATTGGCATTCCTGACGGGTGCGGACGAAGGGGGTGTTAACACCTCCTTAACACTTGCTCCCCAGATTTCGAAGCACGAACGCCCGAGCCCGCAAGCAGGCGTCGCGACGCACTGTGCCGGGTGAATTCGTCATTACAGCATTAACAAGTCCTTAATTGGCAAAACCTACAGTCGACGGCACGGGCCGGCGCCAGTGCCGGCATGGACCGCCGAATTGGAAGAAACGCCGCCAATGGCGCAGAAGGCTGCCGCTGGATTTATGTCGCGAGCCCGCGCTTTGGCGCGGGGGTTGTCGCGCCATGTCCGCAAGGCGCCCGTGCTGGCGGCCTGCCTGCTTATCGGCCTTGGTGCGCCCGCCCGCGCCGCCGATGTGGTCCGGGGCGAGGCGACTTTCTCGGCCGGTGGCGGCTTTGCCCGTCTGGTGATCAAGCTCGGCGAGGACGTTCCCTCCGAGGTGACGACGGCCGGCTCCATTCTCATCATTCGCTTCGACCGGGCGGTCGACGTTCCCGTCGATCGCGTTCCGGAAGGTGCGCCCGACTACGTCAATTCTGCCCGCCGCGATCCCGACGGCAGCGCCATCCGCCTGTCGCTGGCGCGGCGCGTCACCGTCAACACCATGAATGCCGGCGAGCGCACCTTCATCGATCTCTTGCCGGAGGGCTGGAAGGGGCCGCCGCCAAGCCTGCCCATGGACGTGGTCAGGGAACTGGCCGAGCGTGCGCGTGTCGCCGAACGTGCCTTGCGCGCCCAGCGCGCCGCAGCCGAGACCAAGAAGCGTCCGCAGATCCGCGTGCGCGCCTCGGTGCAGCCGACTTTCGTGCGCTTCGTGTTCGAGATGCCCGACGGCGTCGGCGTGTCCTCCGTGCTCAACGAGCAGAAGCTGACGCTCGCGTTCAATGCCGGCCTCAATTTCGATCTGGCGGACGCGGTCGTCGCCGCGCCCCCGAACGTCGCCTCGATCAAGCAGAAGTCCGACATCGACCAGACCAGTGTCGAGATCGCGCTGATCGGCGATTCGGACGTGCACTCCTTCCGCGACGAGAAGAATTACGTCGTCGACATCTCCTTCCAACCCGACAAGGGCAAGACCGCCGCGACGGCTGAGGCGGTGATCGCGCAGGCGAAGCCTATGGCCCAAGGCCATGGACCGGCTCCGGAAAAGCCGGCGGCGGAAAAGCCGGCGGCGGAGAAGCCGAAGGAGGTCCATCGCGAGATCGCGCCGCCGACGTCCGAGACGATCGCGCGCGAAGCCAGGATCGAAGCCAAGATCGAAGCCAAGCCCGAGGTGAAGCCGGAAGCTCCGGCGGCGATGCCGCCGGCCGAAGCACCGAAGCCTGCGCCGGCTCCAGCGGCCGAAGCACCGCATGCCGCGGAACCGCACAAGGACGTGTCGAAGCCTGCGGCGTCGGCAACGGAAGCTGTGGTCGCGCCCGTCAAGCCCGCGGTGTCCGAAGCGCCCAAGGAGGTCGTGAAGGAGGCTGCGAAAAAGCCGGTCAAGGACAGCGTCAAGGTCGCACCTGCCGAGGCGCCGGCTGCGCCGCAGCCCACCGTGGCCAGCGTCGATGTGCGCCGCGACAGCGATGGCTTGCGCGTGATCTTCCCGCTTCAGGTGGCAACGCCTGCGGCGGCGTTCCGCCGCGGTGATACGGTGTGGCTGGTGTTCGATACGCCGAAGCCGATCGACGTCGAGGCGATCCGCAGTCGGGGCGGTGCGATGATCGGCGAGGTCAGCCGCATGCCGCTCGACAAGGGGCAGGCGGTCCGCATCCGTCTCACCCGGCCGCTGGTCTACTCGCTGACGAGCGAGGAGGTCGGCAAGGAGACCAATTGGCTCCTGACGCTCGCCGACAAGATCCAGGCGACGCCGCTGCCGCTGATGATGTCGCGCAACATCACCGACCCCGCACTCGCCAATATCGCGATCCCCTTCGCCAATCCGGGCCTGTTGCACAAGCTGACCGATCCCGACGCCGGCGACACGCTCTATGTCGTCACCGGGCAGCGGCCGGTGCGCGGCTTCATCAAGCGGCAGGATCTCGTCGATCTCTCGCTGCTGGAATCCGCGCACGGCATCGCGATCCGGCCGAACTCCGACGAGGTCGGCGTCGAGGTCGGATCCGACAAGGTCATTCTCGGCAAGAAGGGCGGACTGACGCTGTCGCCGGTCGATATCTCCGCCGAGCGCGCGCCGACCGCGGTGCGGCCGGTCTTCAGTCCGGAAGGCTGGCGCAAGGGCCAGTCGGAGGATTTCTGGACGCGCCAGGGCAGTCTGATCACGGCGATCGCGGCCGTCGAGCCGGCGCAGCGCTCGCTGCCGCGGCTCGATCTCGCGCAGTTCTACATGTCGCGCGCCATGTACCACGAAGCCAAGTCGGTGACCGACCTGATGCTGGCCGATCCCCTCAACAAGGAGGAGAGCGGCGCGCTGATCATGCATGCGATCGCGAACATCTTGATCGGCCGGCCGGCGCAGGGCTTGAAGGACCTCGCCAATCCCGTGATCGGCAACAGCCACGATTCCCAACTCTGGAAGGCGCTCGCCTATGCGCGCCAGGGCAAGTGGGCGGATGCGCGCGAGAAGTTCAAGAACGTCGAATTCGCCATCGCCTCGCTGCCGATCGACATCCAGCGCATCGTGACGATGGAGGCGATGCGCGCCTCGCTCGAGGTGAAGGATTATGCCGGCGCCTCCAAGCGCCGCAGCGAGATCGAGGTGGTCGGCATATCGCCAGAGGCGGCGCCCGGCTTCGCCGTGCTGCGCGGCCGGCTCGCCGAGGCGCTCGGGCACGACAGGGATGCGCTCGACGACTACAAATTCGCGGTCGCCTCGAACGATCGTCAGGCGGCGGCCGAGGCCAAGCAGCTCGAAGTGGCGCTGCGGCAGAAGCGCGACGAGATCAGCAAGGAAGACGCGCTGCGTGAGCTCGAGACGCTGTCGATGACCTGGCGGGGCGACTCGATCGAGGTCAAGACGCTCCAGATGCTGTCGCAGATATATGCCGAGAACGGGCGCTACCGGGACGCGCTCAGGGCGGCGCGCACCGCGACAAGGCTCCAGCCGAACGCCGAGGCCTCGCGTCAGGCGCAGGACCTCGCCTCCGACCTGTTCACGCAGATCTTCCTGGGGCCCAAGGGCGACGAGCTGCCGCCGGTCGAGGCGCTCGGGATGTTCTACGAGTTCCGCGAACTGACGCCGATCGGCCGCCGCGGCGACGAACTGATCCGCCGCCTCGCCGACCGTCTCGCCTCGATTGACCTGCTCGACCAGGCCGCCGAACTGTTGCAGTACCAGGTCGACCATCGCCTCGAAGGCGCAGCCCGCGCCCAGGTCGCCGCGCGCCTGTCCATGATCTACCTCGCCAACCGCAAGCCCGACATGGCGATCTCGGCGCTGCGCGCGAGCCGCATCAGCGATCTCTCCGGTGAGCTACGGCAGCAGCGGCTGCTGCTGGAGGCGCGCGCGCAGAGCGACGTCGGCCGCCACGATCTCGCGCTCGACATCGTCTCCAACGTTTCCGGACGCGAGGTGCTCCGCCTGCGCTCCGACATCTTCTGGGCGGCGCGGCGCTGGCGCGAATCCGCCGAGCAGATCGAGCTCTATTACGGCGACCGCTTCCGCGACTTCAAGCCACTCAACGCGGTGGAGAAGAGCGACATCATCCGCGCCGCCGTCGGCTATGCGCTCGCCGACGATTCGATCGGCCTGTCGCGCTTCCGCGAGAAATATGCGCCGCTGATGAGCGAGAGTGCGGACCGGGTCGCCTTCGACATCGCGAGCAAGCCGGCAGCGTCCTCCAGCGCCGAATTTGCCGAGATCGCCAAGCTCGCTGCCAGCGTCGACACGCTCGACGGCTTCCTGCGCGAGATGAAGCAGCGCTTCCCCGACGCAACCGCCCGCGCGCCGGCCTCGCCGCAAGCCAAGGACGAGGCCGACCACACCGGCTCGCTGCCCACGATCCCCGTCGTGCGGCAGATCAAGATGACGCGGTAGGAACCCTGCTACTACGAGGCCTCTCGACAGGTGCCCGTTGAAGCGGCAACCTGCGCGTCTTCATGCCGGGAGAGCGTCGATATGAGCAAGCCTGCCAAGACCGAAGCCGAACTCATCGCCATGGCGCGGGCCGAATTGAAGGTCCATGCCGATGGTCCGGATGACCTCGTCATCTTGATCGTCCGCGACGGCGATAGCTGGGAATTCCGCGCCGATGCCGACCAGGCCGCGACGGATAAGCCGGGCTTCCCCGAAAGCGTCGCCATGCTGGTGCAGATCGGCGATCACCTCAGCAAGCAGTATGACGTGAAGGGGTAGGGGCGCTGTCGACGCCGTCTCACTGTACGCCACGTTCTCGGTGTCATCGCCCGACTTGATCGGGCGATCTAGTATTCCAGAGACCGCAGTGATGAAATCGAAAGGCCGCGGCGTACTGGATGCCCCGGTCAAGCCGGGGCATGACGGCGGATGGAGCCGCAGCTATCCGCCCCCGTAACTCTGCACCAGGCTTCCCGCCACCAGCGACCAGCCATCGACCAGCACGAAGAAGATCAGCTTGAACGGCAGCGAGATCGTTGCGGGCGGCAGCATCATCATGCCCATCGACATCAGCACGGAGGCGACGACGAGGTCGATGATCAGGAAGGGGAGAAACAGCAGGAAGCCGATCTCGAAGGCGCGCTTCAACTCGGAGATCATGAAGGCGGGGACGAGGATGCGCAGGGCGAGGTCGTCCGGCGTGGCCGGCGGCGGCTCGCCGGAGAGATCCAGGAACAGCTTGAGGTCCTTCTCGCGCACGTTCTTCTGCATGAAGCCGCGCAAGGGGACGGAAGCGCGCTGGAGTGCGTCCTCGACGCCAAGCTGGTTGGCGACGAGCGGGCGGATGCCCTCGTCGTAGGACTTCTGCAGGACAGGTCCCATCACGAAGAAGGTGAGGAACATCGCGAGCGCGATGATCACCGAGTTCGGCGGCGCGGTCGCCGTGCCCATCGCGGTGCGCAGCAGCGACAAGACGACCACGATGCGCGTGAATGACGTCATCATGATCAGGATCGACGGCGCGATCGACAGCACCGTGAGCAGCGCGATGAGCTGGATCGCGCGCTCGGTGACGCCGCCCCCCTGACCGCCGAGATTGATGCTGATGTCCTGCGCATGCGCAGGCATCGCGAGCGAAGCCGCGGCGATCAGGACAGAAAGAAAAACAACTCTACGCGGGAGGGCCGGCAGCCTCACGAAGACGGCTTCGGACGGCCGAGCAGCGAGGCCATCTCGTCTTCGAGATTTTCAAAGCTGGTCTTCTCCGCGGCCGGCTTTGCGGGCGGAGCCGGGGGTGCCGGCGGCTCGCTGCGCGCGGCGCGGGGCGGCGGCGGCGCGGGCGGCTCGGGCGCAACCGGAGGCGCGACCGTCTCGCCGGCGGGGCGGCGCAGTGCGGCTTCGAGACGCTGCGCCATCTCGGCGAGATTCTGCTCGGCGTTCGAGGGCGCGGCAGGAGCGGGGGCCGGCGGCGGAACGGGCGGAGCCTGCGGCACGGGCGGGGGAGGCGGTGGCGCGGCCGCGCGCTCGGCGCGCACCGGGGGCACTTTCACCGGCTCGGTCTGCCGCGGGGGACGTGGCATCAGCGGAGGCTCGTTGCGGGCGATGCGCGGCGGAACCGGCTCGGGGCGTGCCTCGCGCTCGGGGCGCGGCGGCAGGATCGGCTCAGGCGGAAAGCCGGCCAGTGGCGGTTCGTTGCGGCGCTCGGCCAGTGCGGGAGCGGGCCGGCGTACCTCGTCGGCGAAGGAGGGGCGCGGCCGCGGCGGCGGCTCGGGCATTTGCGGTTCGGGATGATCGAGCAGTTCGGGCCGCGGAGCTTCGTCGGTCCAGCTGCTGGTATCGGGCATCGGGGCAAGGCGCGGCGGCTCGGCGGCATTGGAACGCTGCGGAAGCTGGTCGCGGCCGGGCGCTGCGCGCACGATATTGGGCTCGACGACGATGTCGGTGGGACCGCCAATCATCAGGAGATGCTCGACATTGTCACGCCGGACCAGCACCAGGCGGCGCCGGCCATCGACCGCGGCGGCATCGATCACGGCAAGCCGGGGCATCCGGCCGCGCTGGGTGTTGGCACCGAGCCGGCTGCTGGCGAATCGGCGAACCAACCATGCGGCGACGCCGATCAACGCCAGAACGACGATGAACGCCACGATGAAGGTGATTGGGCTGCCTTGCATACTTGTCCCCGACAAATGGCGCTTTTCTCGTGCCCATGGTCAGACGCGCCAACCATCGGCGTGGGATGCCCCAAACTGCGATTTCTTAACGTCCCACGGCAAGTTTTGCCGTCCCCAGCTCTTAATAACCTATGAATCGCTCGATCCAAAACGACTTCTTGGCCTGTGCATGGCCCGCCAAACGGTTGGGTTAATGCCGCTTTTGGATGCGTAGAATCACGGGGGGCGCAAAGTGGTGTTCCATCAAGGGACATGCATCGACGCCATCTTTAACCACCTGTTAACCATACACGCGGCAAATTCTGCCTAGCTTCGGGCCTTTGGTCCGAGAGGCGGAAGGAGCCGCAACGATGTCCATCAACGACCTCCCGGTGCTGTCGGCGCTTCGCACCAAGATGCAGTGGCACCAGGAGCGCCAGCGCGTCCTGTCCGAGAACGTCTCCAATTCCGACACGCCCAAATTCCGGCCGCGCGACCTGGTCGAGCCGAAGCTCGACAAATCAGGCGCCGTCACTGGCTCGATGGGCCCCCTGGCGCTCACCCGCACCAGCGGCTCCCACATGACGCCATCCGGCGCGGCCTCGGGCTTCGACCAGAACAGGAATGCGGGTTTCGAGACCCGTCCCGCGGGCAACGCCGTCAATCTCGAGGAGGAGATGATGAAGGCCGCCAGCAACCAGATGGACTACGCGGCGGCGACCTCGCTCTATTCCAAGAGCCTGCATCTGCTCAAGACCGCGATCGGCAAAGGCTAGAGCATGATCCGGAAAAGTGTGCGGGCGGTTTTCCCTCGCGACAAACGCGGAACGCGTTTGCGCGGAGATCATGCTCAAGAGCTGAGGGAAGCGCATCATGGCGAATGACAGCAGCGACTTTGCCCGCTCGATGGCGATCGCGACCTCCGGCCTGCGCGCGCAGGCCGGGCGCATGCGGGTGATCTCGGAGAACATCGCGAACGCGGATTCGACCTCGCAGACATCAGGTGGCGATCCCTACCGGCGCAAGGTGCCGACCTTCTCCTCCGCGCTGGACCGCACGCTCGACGCGCAGGTCGTCACCCTCGGCAGGATCAAGCCGGACCAGTCGAACTTCCGCACCAAATTCGAGCCGAACAATCCGGCCGCCGATGCGACCGGCAACGTCAAATATCCCAACGTGAACTCGGTGATCGAGATGACCGACATGCGCGACGCGCAGCGGTCCTATGAGGCCAATCTCAACATCATCAGTGCGACGCGCCGGATGATCCAGCGCACGCTCGACATCCTCAAGAGCTGAACAGGACAATTAAGCCATGGCATCACCGACAATCGCAGCCAATGCTTATGCCAACCTCGCCCGCGTGCTGGAGAACAGCGGCGCCGGCAAGGGCAGCGAAGCGAGCGGGCAGTCCTTCGCGTCGCTCCTGAAAGACGCTGTCGGCAGCGTCATGGAGTCCGGCCGCAAGTCCGACGCGCAGACGGTGGCGATGGCCGCCGGCAAGGCCAACGTGATGGACGTGGTGACGGCGGTCGCCGACACCGACGTCGCGGTGTCCACGCTGGTCTCGGTCCGCGACCGCGTGATCGCGGCATATGAAGACATCATGAAGATGCCGATCTGATCGGTCCTGTCATTCCGGGGCGCGACGAAGTCGCAAACCCGGAATCCATAACCACGATCGGGAGTATGGATTCCGGGCTCTCGCTTCGCGAGCCCCGGAATGACGAACAACTCATAGTGAGAAAAAGAACATGACCGGACCTGAAACCCTCGACGTCGCGCGTGATGCGATCTGGACCATCGTGATCGTGTCGTCGCCGCTGATGGTGGTCGGCCTCGTGGTCGGCGTCGTCGTGTCGCTGTTCCAGGCGCTGACGCAGATCCAGGAGCAGACGCTGATCTACGTGCCGAAGATCCTGGCCATCTTCGCCACGATGCTGCTGGCGCTGCCGTTCATGGCCGACGCACTCCATTCCCACATGATGCGGATCTCGTCGCGAATCATCGGCGGCTGAGGCACAATGCGCTCGTCATGCGCATCGACGTCTCGCTGCTGCCGGCGCTCGCCGCTTCCTTCATGCTCGCCTTCGCCCGGGTCGGTGCGATGGTGATGCTGTTGCCGGGGCTGGGCGAGACCAACATTCCGACGCGGATCAAGCTGGCGATCGCGCTGCTGCTGACGCTGATCATCCTGCCGCTGCATCGCAACGCCTACCACGTCGACATGGGCTCGATCGCGCCGCTGCTGGTCATGATGCTGCATGAGATCGTGATCGGCATCGTGCTGGGGGCGACCGCGCGCGTGACGTTGTCGGCGCTTCAGGTCGCGGGCGCCGTGATTGCGCAGCAGATGGGGCTCGGCTTCGTCACTTCGGTCGATCCGACACAGGGACAGCAGGGCGTGCTGGTCGGCAATTTCCTGACCATGCTCGGGGTGACGCTGCTGTTTGCCACCGACAGCCATCATCTGGTGATCGCTGCGCTGAACGACAGCTACACGATCTTCGCGCCCGGCGAGACCGTATCGAGCGGCGACGTCGCTTCACTGGCGACGCGCGCCTTTGCCGCCGCGTTCAGCCTGGGCTTGCAACTTTCCGGACCGTTTCTGGTGTTCGGCCTCGTCTTCAACATCGGGCTCGGCGTGCTGGCGCGGCTGATGCCGCAGATGCAGGTCTATTTCGTCGGCGTGCCGCTGTCGATCTTCGTGGGCTTCCTGGTGCTCGCCGTGGTGCTCACCGCGATGATGGGCACGTATCTCGACTATTTCATCGGTGTGATGCACCAGATGATGCCGCTCAAATAGGTGATCGATGGCAGACGACAACGATCCCGACAGTCAAACAGAAGACCCGACACAAAAGCGTCTCGAAGAGGCGCTCGAACGCGGCGACGTCGCCAAGAGCCAGGAGATCAACACCTGGTTCATGATCGCGGGCGGCACGCTCGTGGTCTCCACCTTCTCGGGCTCGGTGGGCAGCGGGCTGGTGACGCCGATGCGCAACCTGCTTGCCAATTCCTGGATGATCAAGACCGACGGCAGGGCTCTGCTCGCGCTGATGCAGCAGATCGAGGTCGCCGTGCTCGCAGCGATCGGCGTGCCCCTGCTGATGCTGGTGCTGGCGGCGATTGCCGGCAACGTGCTCCAGCACCGCCTGGTCTGGTCGGCCGAATCCCTCAAACCCAAATTCAGCAAACTGTCGCCGGCCGAGGGCCTCAAGCGCATCTTCGGCAAGCAGGCGGCCGCGAACTTCCTCAAGGGGCTCGGCAAGCTGATCGTGCTCGGCGCGGTCATGACCGTGGTCCTGTGGCCGGAGCGCCATCGCATGGAGGCGATGGTCAGGCTCGATCCGGCCGCCATGCTGGGCGCCAGCACCAGCCTGACCATTCATCTGCTCGGCGCAGTGGTCGCGGCGCTCGCGATCATCGCCATTGGCGACTATTTCTTCCAATATCGCAGCTGGTTCCAGCGGCAGAAGATGTCGCTCCAGGAGATCAAGGAAGAGTTCAAGCAGTCCGAAGGCGACCCGCACATCAAGGGCAAGCTCCGGCAATTGCGCCAGCAGCGCTCCAAGAAGCGCATGATGGCGGCGGTTCCCAAGGCCTCCGTGATCATCACCAACCCGACCCACTATTCGATCGCGCTGTCCTACGAGCGCGGCATGTCTGCGCCGATCTGCGTCGCCAAGGGCGTCGACAACCTCGCCTTCAAGATCCGTGAGATCGCGCGCGAGCACGACATCCCGATCGTCGAGAACGTGCCGCTCGCCCGCGCGCTCTACGCCACCGTCGAAATCGACCAGGAAATCCCGACCGAGCACTACCATGCGGTCGCCGAGGTCATCGGTTACGTCATGCGGCTGAAGCAGGGATTCGGCGCCGGACGCGGATAAAATGCCCGAAAAGTACCGGAAATGGCCGTAATCTGGGAATCAGCGTACCTTTCGCCCTTGCTGCCCTTGCGCCTGCGGGTCCGATTCAGGCAGGGAGGACCCCACGCGCCCCGTAGCGCGTTGATTCTCTGCCGACAGGCTGTGCCAGCTTGAAATGACTGCCGAGACCGACCACGACCTCACACGCGAGCCCGTTGCGGCGCACGAGCCGTCGCCGCGCTCGGGCAGCATTGCGCTGGTGCTGCTGGTGGCCGCCGGCCTCGTCGCCGTCGCCGTCGGGCTGATGACGCTCGGGCGCGCGCAGGCGCAGCCCTATATCCTCGGCATCCTCGCCGTGCTGGCGATGGTTGGCCTGTTCAACCTGTTCGCCTTCGCCGCCGGCATCATCCGCTTCGTCGACCGCAGTCTCGACGATCCCGTGATGGGGCGCATTGCCGACCACGCCTTCGACGGCCTGGCCGTGACCGATCCCCGCGGCCACGTGGTCTATTCCAACGCCGCCTATCTGACGCTCACCGGCGCCAGCGGACCGCAGGAGGTGCGGCCCGTGGAGCGCGTCTTCATCGGCAACCCCGACGTCTCCGAAGCCGTGTTCCGCCTGCTCAAGGCTGCGCGCGAAGGAAAACGGCAGCAGGAAGAGGTGCGCATCTCCGGCCATGACGGCAGCCAGGGCCGCTGGCTGCGCATGCGGGTGCGCCCGCTCGGCACCGGGAAGCGCGAGGCGAAATACGCGGTGTGGTCGATCTCCGACATCACCCGCGACCGCGAGCGCCAGGAGGACGTGTTCCAGGAACTCCAGCACGCGATCGAATATCTCGATCACGCGCCCTGCGGCTTCTTCTCGGTCAACCCGGCAGGCGAGCTCGCCTATGTCAACGCGACACTGGCGAACTGGCTCGACTACGATCTCGCCGAGATCGGCTCGGGCGGGCTGAAGCTCACCGACATCGTCTCCGGCGACGGCGCCTCGCTGCTCACCGCGATCGTGGCGGTGCCGGGCGAGGTGAAGACGGAAGTCTTCGACATCGACTTGCGCATGCGCACCGGCAAGACCATGCCGGTGCGGCTCTATCACAAGCTCGCCTTCGGCGCCGACGGCGCGCCGGGGCCGTCGCGCACGCTCGTCATCAGCCGCGCCCGCGACGAGCGCAGCGATCCCGACCGCGCCGCCGAAGTGCGCTTCATGCGCTTCTTCGACCATACGCCGATGGCGATCGCGACCGTCGACCGAGGCGGCAACGTCGTGCGCGCCAACGCGCGCTACGCCAAGCTCGGGCAGGCGCTCGGGCTCGACAGCGCCAGCAAGTCGATCTTCCGCGCGGTCAATTCGCGCGACCGGCAACTTTTGATCACGGCCATCAACCAGGCCGCGGAGGGCCAAGCCGACGTCGCGCCGGTCGAGGTGGCGCTCGAGGGAGCCAAGGAGCGCTGGGGCCAGTTCTTCGTCACGCCGGTGGATGCGGCCGAGAACGAGGCCGAAGCCGCCATCGTGCACATGCTCGAGACCACCGAGCGGCGCGCGCTGGAGAACCAGATCAACCAGTCGCAGAAGATGGAGACGGTCGGCCAGCTCGCCGGCGGCATCGCCCACGACTTCAACAACGTGCTCTCCGCCATCATGATGGCGAACGACTTCCTGCTGAACGCGCACAAGCCGACCGATCCGTCGTTCCAGGACATCATGCAGATCAAGCAGAACGCGACGCGCGCGGCGACGCTGGTGCGGCAGTTGCTGGCGTTCTCGCGGCGGCAGACGTTGCGGCCGCAGGTGCTCGACCTCGGCGATGCGCTGTCCGATCTCGCCATGCTGCTGCGCCGGCTGATCGGCGAGAAGGTCAAGCACGAGACCATCCACGGCCGCGATCTCTGGCCGGTGAAGGTCGACGTCTCCCAGTTCGAGCAGGTAATCGTCAACTTGGCGGTGAACGCGCGCGACGCCATGCCCGACGGCGGCAAGCTGATCATCCGCACCGCCAACGTCACCGCGGAAGAAGCGGCCAAGCTCGCCTACAAGGGCATGCCGGCCGCGGACTATGTGCGGATCGAGGTCGCCGACACCGGCACCGGCATCCCCGCCGATATCCGCGACAAGATCTTCGAGCCGTTCTTCTCGACCAAGGAAGTGGGCAAGGGAACCGGCCTCGGGCTCTCCACCGTCTACGGCATCGTCAAGCAGACCGGCGGCTTCATTTACGTGGACTCGGAACCGGGGCAGGGGACTTCGTTCCATATCTTCCTGCCGCGCCATCACGCCGAGCCGGAGGTGCAGGAGCAGCCCGCTGCAGTGGTCGGCGCGGCCAATGGCGCCGCGAAGGAGACCGCACCTGCGGCGGCGGAGGCCAAGCCGCGCACCGATCTCACCGGACAGGGCACCATCCTTCTCGTCGAGGACGAAGAGGGCCTGCGCGCGCTGAACGCACGCGGCCTGCGCTCGCGCGGCTACACCGTGGTCGAGGCCGAAAACGGCGTCGAGGCCATGGAGGTCCTGGAGGAGCAGAGCGGTGCGATCGATCTCGTCGTCTCCGACGTCGTGATGCCCGAGATGGACGGCCCGACGCTGCTGAAGGCGATGCGCGAGAAGAATCCCGACATCAAGTTCATCTTCGTCTCCGGCTACGCCGAGGATGCCTTCGAGAAGAGCCTGCCCGAAGGCCAGCAATTCGACTTCCTGCCAAAGCCGTTCACGCTCAGCCAGCTCGTGGCGGCCGTAAAGGAGACGATGGCAAAGGCGGGATGACGGCGACTATCACGGTCGATTTGCGAGAGTTCCTCGAAATGACGAGGAAAAAGCGGCATTCCTGTCGTAAACCCGCCGGTAACCCGCGACCGCAGTTCCTCCGGCTCCCCGGCCAAACCCCCGCCAAATATGGGCTTTTGCCACATCCCCGCGACTGAGGGCCGCAGCCATAAGTTCCGAAACCGGCTTCACTTTTCGGGAAGTCTGCCCATCTTAGGAGCACGTCCCCATGCCGGGGATTTGGGAAACGCACATGACTTTCTCGCAACGCTCCCGCACTCTCTTCAAGACCCTCGCCGTCATGCTGGCGCTTGCGCTGCCGACTGCGCTGGTGATTTCGTCCGCGGACGCCCGCGTCGGTGGTGGCATGTCGTCGGGTTCGCGCGGTTCGCGCACCTATTCGGCGCCGCCGTCGACCACGACCGCGCCGGGCTCGACCTCGCAGTTCAACCGCACCTATACCCAGCCGGGTGCCGGCATGAATTCGGCTGCCGCCGCACCCGCGCGTGGCGGCCTGTTCGGCCGCGCCGGTGGCTTCATGGGCGGCCTTGCGGCCGGCTTCCTCGGCGCAGGCCTGCTCGGCATGCTGTTCGGCGGCGGCCTGTTCGGTGGCCTCGGCGGCCTGTCGTCAATCATTGGCCTGATCATCCAGATCGCGCTCGTGGTGTTGGTGGTGCGGCTGGCGATGTCCTGGTGGCAGCGCCGCCACTCGCAGCAGGCGGCCTATGCCAATGCTGATGCAAGCAGCGGTCAGGGACCGCAGCCGAACTATCGCAGCGGCCTCGGTGGCGGTAGCGTCGGTGGTGGACTTGGCGGTGGTCTCGGCGGCTTCGGCTTCGGCGGCGCCAACAACGCGCCGCTCGAGATCAAGCCGGATGACTATGAGGCGTTCGAGCGCCTGCTCGGCGATGTCCAGGCCGCCTGGTCGAACGAGGACGTGGCCAAGCTGCACACGCTCGCGACGCCGGAAATGGTCTCCTATTTCGAGCAGGACCTCGGCCAGAACCGCGCGCGCAACGTCGTCAACAAGGTGACCAACGTCAAGCTGTTGCAGGGCGACCTCGCGGAAGCCTGGCGCGAAGGCGAGACCGAATACGCCACGGTAGCGCTGCGCTTCGCCCTCACCGACAAGACGCTGGACCGCAACAGCGGTACGGTTGTCGCCGGCAGCGAGCAGCCGGGCGAGGCGACCGAGATCTGGACCTTTGCCCGCCGTCCGGGCAGCGGCTGGGAATTGTCGGCGATCCAGCAGACCAACTGATCGTACGCAGATTAAAGACAAGGGCGTCGTGCTTCGGCACGGCGCCCTTTTTCTTTGAGCCGCTTATATCCTGATACGGCCGACCATTTTGCGCGAAGCACTTAATTGCTTGTTGCCCGCGCAGAGCTCCCGCAATTTCGCGCCTGCCGGTTAGAGAGGGAGATATTCGGTGAGCCAGTCTGTCGCGCGCTCCAGGACAAATCACGAAACCATTGCCAGGAATTCGTCCCTGCCGCTGGAGGCGATCGAAACGGCGTATGACCGGATCGAGGCCGAGCGCGACCGCAATTGCTGGATCTATCTCCGCCCGCGGGAGGAGGCGCTCGAAGCATGCCGGAAGCTTGTGGCGCGCGCGCGGACAGGCGAAAATCTTCCGCTGCTCGGCATTCCCTTTGGTGTGAAGGACAATATCGATGTCGAGGGAATGCCGACCACTGCCGCATGCCCCGCGTTCAGCTACACGCCCTGGCATTCCGCGCACAGCGTCGAACGCCTGACCGCGGCCGGCGCAATTTGCCTCGGAAAGACCAATCTCGATCAGTTCGCCACAGGCCTGTCCGGTGCGCGTTCGCCCTATGGCCCCTGCGCGTCGGTTGCCGATGCGCGCTATATTGCGGGCGGCTCCAGTTCCGGGTCCGCGGTCGCCGTCGCGGCGGGGCACGTCGCGTTCGCGCTCGGCACCGATACTGGCGGGTCCGGCCGCATACCTGCCGGCTTCAACAACATCGTCGGAATCAAGCCGACCGTTGGGCTGGTGTCATCACGCGGGCTGGTGCCGAATTGCCCGACGATCGATTGCGTTTCGGTGTTCTGCAACACTGTCAGCGACGGCGAGGCGATCATCGAAATCATCGAAGGGTTCGATTTCGAAGATCCCTACAGCCGCTTGCCCCGGGCCTTTTCTTTCGCCACAGGGACGGTGCCATCCTTCCGCTTCGGCCGTATCGCGTCCGCCGATCTCGAATGCTTTGGCATGCCGGAATGCGGCGAGCTCTATGAGCGCGCCTGCGAGCGTTTCACGCAGATCGGGGGAACGGCGATCGAGGTGGACTTCGCGCCGTTCCGCCAGGCCGGGGAGTTGATGTTCAGCGGACCCTGGGTCGCGGAGCGGCACTCGGCCATCGCTTCGCTTATGGACATCGATTCTGGCTCCCTGCTTGATGTCACGAGGACCGTGCTGGGCTCGGCCGCCGGCTATTCAGCGATCGACACATTTGGTGCCATTCACCGGCTGCACCGGCTTCGCCGCGACGCCGAGGCGATCTTTGCGGGTATCGATGCGCTGGTGGTCCCGACCGCACCGCGGCCGTTCACGCTGGAGGAGATGGATCGCGATCCGATCACCCTCAACAATCGCCTCGGCTACTACTCGTACTTTGCCAATCTGCTCGATCTCTGCGGCGTGGCGGTTCCGAACGCGACATTGCCGAACGGCATGCCGATGGGCGTGACCCTTCTGGCGCCGGCCTGGCATGATCGCGCGCTGATCGGACTGGCGCGGCGGTTCGAGGCCAGTGCGGGCCGAGCGGCGTTCGAATTGAAGTCTGGCGGTTGACGGACGGAATTTATTCCATCTCTTGCTCGAGTGTCGAAAGATCCAGGATCGAAATCACGGATCTGTCGTACCTGATCACGCCTTCCTCCTGGAGCCGCGCGAGCTGTACTGTCACCCATTGGCGGGTGGATCCGATGAGATTGGCGAGATCGCCGTGGGTAAACGGCATCCCGATGACGACCTCGCCGTCGCGCTTAACGCCGTAGACGTGCGACAGGAAGATCAACAGGCTATGCAGCCGCTCGGTCACCGAGCGCGTCCCGAGCATCTGGGCCATCGCCGAATAGCATCGCGCCTTGAATGCCAGGGCATCCAGCAGGGCGACGGCGATCGCCGGCGATTCCAGCGCAAGCCGCCGCAGCGCCAGTCCCGGCATGAACGTCAACAGGCTGGGTTCGGCCGCAACCGATGACCACATGTGCGGGCCCGTTCCGAATATATCGGGGCCGCCGACGAAGTTGCCGGGAAACCAGTAGGCGAGCGTGACCTCGCGCCCCGACGGCGCCGCATAGTAGCTGCGTATGCGTCCCTCGCTGATCAGGTAGATCCCAGCCTGTGTGTCGCCCTGAGACCAAACCAGTTGGCCGGCTTCCAGGGCCTTCTCGCGTCCGATCGCGCGCAGCCGATTGCAATCAGCCCGGTTGAGACCATCCAGCAAGCCGGGCAGCGGCCTGACGAGATTGTCCGACTCGGCCAGCATCACGCCTGCCGCTATCGCGCTATTCGCCCTGTGCATCGCCGGCTCCACGGTGAGACCCGGCATCGATTATTCAAGAACCATGCCAGCGCGCTGCGGGCTGCTTCGCGATTTCCAAGTTCTGGGGGATCAGCTCGCGTCCGACTGATTGAACGCCCGCAACCCTTCTGCGCGGATGACGTCGAGACAATCCTTCTTGAGGGAAAGATAGGTTGGCTCGACCATGACAGAGCTCGACCGCGGGCGCGGCAGCTTGACCGCGACTTCGCGCAGGATGCGGCCGGGTCCCGCGCTCATGATGAGAACACGGTCGGCCAGCACGATGGCCTCATCTATGTCATGCGTGACGAACACGATCGTCGCCTTGATCCGGTCGCGCAGCTCCAGCAGATTGTCTTGCATCACCGCCCGGGTCTGCGCATCGAGGGCCCCGAAGGGCTCGTCCATCAGCAGCACGCGGGGCTGATTGGCCAACGCTCGCGCGATCGCCACGCGCTGTTGCATGCCCCCGGACAGCGTGTTCGGATATGCGTCGGCGAAACGCTTGAGACCGACCATCGCGATCAGATCGTCGGCGATGGCATTCGCTTCCGTCCTGGACTTCCCAAGCATCCTGGGGCCGTGGGCGATGTTCCTGCGGACAGACTTCCAGGGGAAAAGATGCGGCTGCTGGAACACCATTCCGACATCGGGTCGCGGGCTGTAGACACGCGAGCCCTCTACCAGGATATCGCCTTCAAACGGCACCTCCAGTCCGGCGATCGTATTGAGCACCGTCGACTTGCCGCAGCCGGAGGGCCCGACGATGCAAACGAACTCGCCAGGTGCCACGTCGAAGGAAACGCGATCCACCGCGATGGTCTGCCCGCGGCGGGTGTCAAAAACGATGCTCAGGTCTGAGACTTGAATGGCCGGTTGTTTCCGCGCCGATTCGACGGAGGCTGGCGAATTTGCCAGAGCCAGTTTCATGGTCGATCGAGCTCCAGACATCAACGCCACCAGACAGTACGTTCCGCAAGAGCCGAAAACAGCCGGTCGGCAGTGAACGAAATCAACCCGAGCGCTGCGAGCCCGCCCATGACCTGGCCCGTTTGCAAATTCTGCTGCGCAATCTCGATCCTGTAGACGATGCCGGCGAAAGCGCCTGCGAGTTCGGCCGCGACAAGCGTGTAAAAGGAGATGCTGACGGCGGTGCGCAACCCGACCACGATGTAGGGAAGCGCGCCCAGCAGCACGATCTCCTGGAGCATCTGCCGCCGGGGCGTGCCGAGCATCAACGCCGCCCGAATCAGGCCGCGGTCGACCTTCTGCACGCCGATGTGGGTCGAAAGCCAAACCGTGAAGAACACGCCCCATACGACGAGGAATAGTTTTCCCGCCTCCGACAGGCCGAACCACAGGATGACGATCGCCACGAAAGCAATCGGCGGAATTGGCCGCAGGATGTGGAATAGCGGGGACAGCAAGCTCGAAACAACAGGGAATTGGCCGGTGAGGATACCGAGCAGGATGCCGAGCGCGCCGCCTAAGATGAACCCCGTGGTGACGCGAAAGAGGCTGGCCAGCAGATCGCCAAGGAACTGCCCGCTTCGTATCCACTCAAGGACCGCCGCAGCTACCACCGTCGGCGGCGGAAACAGCACCATGTTGACGGCCCCGGAACGAGAGACCAGTTCCCAGAGGCCGACGAACAGGGGAAGCGAAAGCGCCCCGATCAGAATATTGAGGCGGCGAAGACGAGCTGAATCCGGCCGCCGACCGCGACCGTCGGTGCGGAGAGCAATTTCTTGTCCTGCTGAAGTGCCGTCCTGCATGGCTGTGCGGGTGCCTATTTCCACGAGAGCGTCACGCGTGCGGGGTCGACCTTCTTCAGCGGCTCGGCGACGACGACCTTGCTGAAGTCGGGCATCGCCGCTCCCGGAGGATGGTTGCCGCTCTCGAGGCGCCATGCGGAGTGGGTCTTGAGAATCTCGATCAGCCGGTCGTCGAGACGCACCCGGTAAACATAGTCGGCCCAGATCGGAGCGAGGTCGTCCCGCTTCATGCCGACCGCGTCCGCCACGACCGTGATCGCTTCATCCGGGTGTGCTTTCATCCAGACCTCGGCGTCGATCAGTGAGGCGATGAACTTCTCAACCAGCGCAGGGTTGGCATCCAGATAGGTCCTCATGACAACGATGTTGAACGTCTCGGAGTAAGTGCCCGTTGTATCGAGCTCAACGACGGCTTCGCCGAGGGCCTTCTTGGCGTTGGCGATGTGGGGTTCCCAAGTGTCGATCGCGTCGATGCTTCCTGCTGCAAGTGCCGGCAGCATCTCCTGCGGCCGCAGGTTGACGAGGGTGACATCCTTGGGAGTCAATCCCGCCGACTTCAGCAAAGTCGCCGTGTAGACCTCGCTGCCGGTGCCGGCAGTGAATCCGATTCGCTTGCCGCGAAGATCTGCCTTGGTCTTGACGCCGGCCTTGGCCGCGACGACCGTCTTGAGGTCGGAATATTCCATGCCGGCGACGAAGGCGATGGGCTGGTTTGCCATCGCCGAAGCGGTGACCGGCGCCTCCGCCGTCGTCGCGATGTCGGCGCCGCCCCCGATCACGGTGTCCAGGCACTGCTTGCCGGACGTGAAGTTCGAGACGGTGATGTCCAGTCCGTTCTTTTCGAAAATCCCCTTCGATTTGGCGACGATCGCAAGGCCGGAGATCGGTCCGAGGTTTTGCGCAAGCCGGGCTTTGAGCAATTCCGCGGCCGAGGCGCGGCCCGGACTGATGGCAAGGCAGCAAAGCGCGGCATAGCCGGCAATTGCCGCGATTGGGCGGACGGTGTTCCAGTGCATGACGATCTCCCCTCGCGCCGCGCCCGGCGGCAGCCCCGATGTGATCGCGGATGCCGCCCTGAACGGCCCCGCAGCAGACTCCCGCGTCCCCTCCTGGGCGATCTCTTGAGGATCGGCCCCACGTTGGTATGCTCGCCCGGCGCTACGGTCTCTGGAAGCAATTAATCGACATGGCCCTCGGGGCGACCGGTCGAGCGCCGCCGCTCAAGGTGATGCGCGTGCGGCGGATGGCCGCTGGAATAATGTCTGTCGTGACGGGTTCATGTCAGCGGATCAAAGACCGTCCAGCGAGGCGCAATCGCAGGAACAATCGGGAGGATAGGATGAGCATTCTTGCCAGGGTCATCGTGCCAGCAGGCGTTGCGTTCGCGGTCTTCGCAAGTCCATCGGTGTGGGCGCAGTCAGCCGACATGACCTTCTTCGTGACTTCGAGCGGGCCGGGCAAGGGAGCCGATCTCGGCGGCCTGGAGGGAGCCGATGCGCAGTGCCAGAAGCTGGCGCAGGCCGGCGGCGCCGGCGGCAAGACCTGGCGCGCCTATCTCTCGACGCAGGCCGCTGACGGCAAGCCCGCCGTCAATGCCAAGGACCGCATTGGCAAGGGACCGTGGCAGAATGCCAAGGGTGCGGTGATTGCCAAGGACGTTGCCGACCTGCACGGCGCGGCCAATAACCTCACCAAGCAGACAGCGCTCAGCGAGAAGGGCGAGGTCATCAACGGCGCCGGCGACACGCCGAACCGGCACGATATCCTCACGGGATCGCAACCGGACGGCACCGCTTTTGCCGCGGGCGACGACAAGACCTGCAGGAACTGGACGTCGAGCACGCAGGGCGCGGCGGTCGTCGGCCATGCCGATCGTAAGGGCCTGCGCGACGACGAGCCGTCAAAGTCCTGGAACAGCTCTCACCCCTCGCGCGGTCCTGACGGCGGCTGCTCGCAGGCCGATCTGAAGAGCACCGGCGGCGACGGCCTGCTGTTTTGTTTCGCGGCGAATTGAGTTAGGGCGCGCAGCTCTCTCCCCGCGACATTGCGAGCGTAGCGAAGCAATCCAGACTGTCTCCGCGGAAAGATTCTGGATTGCTTCGCTTGCGCTCGCAATGACGGGGTATGTGGTGCCGCCGTTCCGTCTCGCTCTCACGGAACCTTCGGCCGCATGTTACATTGGTCCGACCGCTTCCACGCTCACGGACCCTTCCCATGAAATACGAGCTCTACTACTGGCCTGAGATCCAGGGCCGCGGCGAATATGTGCGGTTGGCCCTGGAGGAGGCGGGGGCGGCTTATGTCGACGTCGCGCGGGGGGCGCGCGGAACAGCTGCGATGATGAAGATGATGGACGCGCATGGCGGCACGCCGCCCTTCGCGCCGCCGTTCCTGAAAGCGGGCAAGCTCGTCATCGGCCAGACCGCCAACATCCTGCTCTATCTCGGCGCCCGTCATGGGCTCGCGCCGAAGACGGAAGCGGGCAAGCTTTGGGTGCACCAGCTTCAGCTCACCATCACCGACCTCGTGACCGAGATCCACGACACCCATCACCCGCTCGGGCCTTCGATGTACTATGAAGATCAGAAGGCGCCGGCGAAGAAGCGCACGGCCGAGTTTTGGGACGAGCGCGTGCCGAAATATCTCGGCTATTTCGAAGAGCTTTTCGCCGGCAATGGCGGCGCCTATGTCACCGGTCGAAGGCTGACTTACGTCGATCTCTCGCTGTTCCAGATCGTCGCCGGGCTGCGCTACGCCTTTCCCAAGCGCATGAAGGCGTTCGAGGGAAATATCCCGGGCCTCGTCGATCTGCATGACCGCATCGCCGCGCGGCCGAACATCAAGGCCTATCTCGAAAGTGAGCGCCGCATTCCCTTCAACGAGCAAGGCATTTTCCGCCGCTACAAGGAATTGGACAATTAGCCGGTCCGGATAGCGGCTCACCAAACGCCGGGCAGCAGGCGATAGCGCACGCGCGTCATATAGTCGGAATAGCCCGGCAGGCCCTCACGCAGCGTGCGCTCCTCGATGCCGATGCGAACAGCAAACAAAACGACGATGACCGGCGCTATCGCAAGGCCCCACCACGAGCCCAGCAGCAGCGGCACGCCGGCGAAGAACAGGATCATGCCGTTGTACATGGGATGGCGCACATGCGCGTAAGGCCCCGTCGAGACCACGCGCTGTGCGCGTTCGGCCTGGAGCTTCACCACGGGCGCGGCGAACGAGTTCTCGCGGAACACCCACAGGATGAACAGCGTCGAGAGGACGAACAGCACGAGACCGAGCGCCTGCAACGCAACCGGCACGTCGGAGGACTGCGTGCGCCGGTCGAGCCCCATCGCGGCCAGCCAGGCCAGCATCGCAATGGCGAAGACGATCATGAAGGCCTTGTCGGCGGCAGGCTGGTCCTTTTGCAGGACCGGCCGCAGACGTTCGGCGAGCAGCGCCGGATCGACCCGATAAAGCCACCAGCCGCAGAGCGGGCCGAGCAGGGCGCAGGTGGCGAGGAACACCCAGGCCGAAGGCCAATGCATCGTCCCGGCGCAAGCGAACAGCAGCGCGCCCATGCCGGCGGTGGTGATCGTGTTCTGCAACAGCAGTTTTGCGATCATGTTCGATCTGATTCAGTCATACGCCGGTGCATTGATAGCATTGTTCGGGCAAACATGCGGCCGGTGCGACAGGGTTGGCTTCAGATCTTGATGGGCGACGTAAAGGCCGCCAGGAGCCGAACCAGATCGGCCTGTCGTTTGGTTCCGGTCTTCGTGAAGATCCTGGTGAGATGGGTCTTGATCGTCGTTTCGGCGATGCCCATGCTTCTGGCCACGTCAGGAACCCCGCCGATTTCGACGATGGCCAGAAAGACGCGCAGCTCGGCCGGTGTCAGCTTGAAGAGCTTCCGGATGAGGTCGGGCGCGACGATCGTCTCGAGCGCTGCCTTGCTGACGAACAGGACGGCGCAGGCCTCATAGCCGGCCCCGAACATTTGCCGGCGTCCAGCCGTGAGCGGCAGGAGATTCCCGACATAATGCGAGCCGTTGCGGGCCGTCAGATGCAGCGAGATGCTCGCGCTCGTCATCGACCGGTCGCCGAGAGCGGTGCCCGCCAGTGCCTGCCGCAGCATCCGATCGGCATTCAGGTCCGACGTCACGAGCCGGCCATGGACCGAACGAAGGACGTCGGCCTCGTCCAAAATCTCTCGCGCGCTCGCATTGGCGTGCGTGATATGACCGTCGGCATCGAGCAGCAGAACGGCGGTGCGCAGAGCGTCGAGCGTGCGGACCGACGTCGTCTCCAATGCATTCTGCTGCTGCAGCTTCTGTCTGACGAGCATGGCCCGTTGCATGTGCGGCGTCAGGTGAGAGATGGTCTGATACATCCTGCGATCGACAGGCCCGCCGCCCTTCATGATCGAGAGACGGGATATTCCCTCGGCAGACTTGCCGAGCAGGATGTTGGCGGCGTCCTCGAGACCCTGCGGCTGCGCCCATTCGTTGTAGAATGTGGTCGTCCGGAATTCGTCGACGTCGATCCAGTCCCTGATCGTCTGGATTTGGCCGACCGCGGCGTGGAGCACGCTGCGCGACGGATCGAATGGCTCGTAGGTTTCGATGTAGGACTGAACATGGGCGGGTTCGACACCGACGGCATGCGAGATCACGGCCCCGCCGGCTGCCCCGATCCAGACCAGACCACCGCTCTGGCCGCCCGCTAGGTCGACGATGCTGCCAAGTGTCGCCGTCCATTGGGAATCGTCGAGCGCTGCATCGTAGATGTCCGTCACCAGCGAGAGCAGCTTTTCATTCAGTTCCATAGGCGTGTCCATGAACGGATGGATGGACTCGTTCAGCCTCACAGATGAGCACGCCGGATGTGGAAATTTGATGAGCCGGATCACACTTGAAGACGCTCTCGAAGCCCTGGCGGGCGCTGAGCGAGATGCCGGGAGGAACGGGCCGGCCGGACGTGGCGTGGGAACAGTCAGGCCGAAGGCCAGTGCATCGTTCCGGCGCAAGCGAACAGCAGCGCGCCCATGGCCGCGGCGGTGATCGTGTTCTGCAACGGCAATTTTGCGATCATGCGCAGGTCAGCCGCGCACGATGTTGGTCCCGCTATCCGGCGAAGATGCGGCTGGACACGCGAAAAGCCCGATCGACCGGATCGGGCGTTTCATCTTTGACCGGTCTGATCAGGCGAGCTGATCGATCCGCGTGCCCTGACCCGGCGGCAGCGGCGCGGGCGGCGGCGGCTTGTAGGTCGGGTCGTTGTCCTTGGTCTTCTGGTCGTCCTGCTGCTTGGTCGCGTCGTAGCTCGGCACCACGATCGCGATCGGCGGCGGCGCAACGGTAGAGACGCTCATCCACAAATCCTCACACATGGAAACAATCGACCTTGCGCTGCGAGGAGCGAAGCTTCCGTCAAGCCAATCGTTAAAATGCGAGGGAGTTGGTGCGGTGGGATGTGCCTTTTGTGCCTCCTTCGCTGTACGAGGGAGCGGACGAACCTCTCCTCGTCATTGCGAGCGCAGCGAAGCAATCCAGGACTGTCACCGCGGAGGGATTCTGGATTGCTTCGCTGCGCTCGCAATGACGGAGCGTGTGGAAAGAGCGAGTGCCCCGCTTATTCGTCCTTGCCGCGCGTGATCGCGATGGACGCATCCGTCTTGGTACGCGTGCATTCCATGTTGAGCCGGCGGTAGCGCATGACGACCTTGTCGCCGCGCAACAGTCCCATCCGCTTCAGGCAGCGTGTCGCGCCCGTCGTGGTGTCGTCCTTCGTGACGGTGAAGACGATCGCCGCCATCGACCCCACCAGTGAAAAGAACTCCGGTGTCGGCTTGCGATCGCCCTTGGCATAGAGCTCGATGGAATATTTGTCGCCGCGGCAACCCACGGACAGCTCCTTGGCCGCGGGGTGCGAGAGGTAGACGATGTTGGCGGCCCGGAAATTCACCTTGAGGCGCTCGACCTGGTTCGTCAGCTCCTTGGCGCTGTCATCGCAGCGATCCGCGCGGGCAGGCGAGGCGAGGGTCACAAGGCCGGTGATGGCGGCGGCGACCAGGATCGCGCCGCGGACGTTCAGTTTGAAAATCATGATGAAAAGCCCCTTAGGCCGCGCATTCAACCTTCGTCGCGCGCCGAGCGCAAGGGGTGCACCCAGAGCCTGCCGGGGACGGTCGTCGCCACCTTGCGTCCGGCCGACGGCAACCAAAAAGGGCCGTCGTGACGCCGAATCGGGATGCCTCGGCCGCGCCAGAACGCCTTCCATTCGCGGCAAAAAAGCTTAGAACGCTTCTACGCTTAGAGGCCCGCGAGGGCTCCAAAACCCCGAGATTTGCCCATGAACGCTCCCACCGCCTTCCCCGACCCCGCAAAACCCGTTCCGCCCTACAAGCACACCCCGCTGTTCCCGCTTGGCAAGGACGAGACGCCCTACAAGAAGATCACGGCCGAGGGTATCAGGGTCGAGAAGGTCCTGGGGAAGGACATGCTGGTGGTGTCGCGGGAGGCGCTGCGGGCGCTGTCAGAGGCGGCCTTCGGCGACATCAACCACTATCTGCGCCCCGGCCATCTGAAGCAGCTCCGCGCGATCCTGGAGGACGGCGAGGCGAGCCCCAACGACAAGTTCGTCGCGCTCGACTTCTTGAAGAACGCCAACATCGCGGCCGGCGGCGTGCTGCCGATGTGCCAGGACACCGGTACCGCGATCATCATGGGCAAGAAGGGCTGCAACGTCATCACCGATGGTGACGACGAGGCGGCGCTGTCGGAAGGTGCGCGCGACGCTTACCTCCGCCGCAATCTGCGCTACTCGCAGGTCGCGCCCTTGTCGATGTACGAGGAGAAGAACACCGCCAACAACATGCCGGCGCAGTGCGAAATCTACGCCGAGGGCGACGACGCCTACAAGTTCATGTTCATGGCGAAGGGCGGCGGCTCTGCCAATAAAAGCTTCCTGTTCCAGGCCACGCCCTCGGTGCTGACCAAGGACCGGCTGCTCGCCTTCCTGAAGGAGAAGATCCTGACGCTGGGCACCGCGGCGTGCCCGCCCTATCACCTCGCCATCGTGATCGGCGGCACCTCGGCCGAGCTGTGCATGAAGACGGTGAAGCTCGCCTCCGCCCGCTATCTCGACGCGCTGCCGACCCACGGCTCGCCCGACGGCAACGCCTTCCGCGACGTCGAGATGGAGCAGGAAATCCACAAGATGACGCAGTCGCTCGGCGTCGGCGCGCAGTTCGGTGGAAAGTATTTCTGCCACGACGTGCGCGTGATCCGCATGCCGCGCCACGGCGCCTCGCTGCCGATCGGGCTCGGCGTGTCGTGCTCGGCCGACCGGCAAGTGCTCGGCAAGATCACCAGGGATGGCGTCTATCTCGAGGAGCTCGAGCACAATCCGGCGCAGTATCTGCCGCAGGTCGAGCAGTCGCTCGGCGGCGAGGTCGTCAAGATCGACCTCAACCAGCCGATGAAGGACATCCTGGCGACGTTCTCGAAGTACCCGACCAAGACGCGGGTCTCGATGACCGGCACCATGATCGTCGCGCGCGATAGCGCGCATGCCAAGCTGCGTGAGCGCCTCGAGAGAGGCGAGCCGCTGCCGGACTATTTCAAGAACCATCCGGTCTACTACGCCGGTCCCGCCAAGACGCCCGAGGGCTACGCCTCCGGCGCGTTCGGCCCGACCACCGCGGGCCGCATGGATTCCTTCGTCGACCAGTTCCAGGCGGCCGGCGGTTCGATGGTGATGGTGGCCAAGGGCAACCGGGCGCCTGCCGTGCGCGAGGCCTGCAAGAAGTACGGCGGCTTCTATCTCGGCTCGATCGGCGGTGCGGCTGCGAACCTCGCCGAGCACTGCATCAAGAAGGTCGAGGTGCTCGAATATCCCGAACTCGGCATGGAAGCGATCTGGCGCATCGAAGTCGTCGATTTCCCGGCGTTCATCATCATCGATGACAAGGGGAACGATTTCTTCAAGGAATTGAATCTGGGCTAGCGCTCCGCGCAGTTGAACGGCAGTCCGCCGCTGATGGTGCGCTTTAGCGCGGCACCACATACTGCGTCGGCGCGCCGTTTTCGGGCCCATCGAACATCACGAGCACGCGCCATGGTTCGCCGCTGACGTCGCTGAGCACCAGCAGGGTCTCTGCCTTGGCGGTGCTGTCGGCGACGCTGAGCGTGTGGCTCGGTCCAAGCTTGCCGCTGCTGGTATCGTAGAAGACGACGGCGGGCGCGATCTGCTGTTCGTTGACCGGCCCGGTCAGGAGAAGCAAGCCGCCTGACACGGCGGCGATGTCCCTGATACCGGTCGTTGTGCCAAGCGGCAGCGGAGGGTCGATGAGCTTGGCCTTGAGCGGCATGTTCTCGGTGAAGACGGCCTTTGCGTCGACCGTGAGAACATACGCATTGCCGCCTTTGGACGGACCACGGAAACCAAGATACATTAGGTCCCCTTTGACCGCGATGCCCTCGATGTTGGCGCCGTTGTCTCCGAGAGGCTTGTCGTAATCCGCGGGCAGTGCGTCCTTGATTGCACCGCGCAGGCGCGTCACGGATGCTTCGACGCCGATCACCTCGTCCGCGGAGATCGGGAAGGGTGGCTCTCCAGTGAGCTTGTCGACGGGAAAGCGAAAGAGGTGATAGCTCGTCGGATTGCTGTCGTCGGGATGATGACGTTTGCGGCCGTGCGATCCGACCACGTAGAAATAACCGTCATCGTAAGCGGTGCCCTCGGCATCCGGATCGCCGCTGGCCTGATCGCTCAGCAGGCGGATTACCTTGCCGGGATTGATCGTCGTGCCTTCGATCGCAAAGAACTGCGCGTATTTCTTTTCGTCGTTGACGACGAGGCAGGATTTGAGGGGCGGGGATGTGGTCGCGCACGCCGCTCCACTGATGTTGGTGCGGGCATCCGCGCTCTTCTTGAACGGCTCGCTCAGTTGCCACGCCGGTGACTGCGGCTCGAGCACATCGGCACTCGCCGGCGCTGCTCCAGCAAGCGCGGCTACGGCGGAGGTCAGGAACAGGTGGATGCGATTGCGAGCGGGGAGGGAGACCATGCAAATTCCCCTTCTGCTGCAAGTGTGTTGAGATCAATAAAAATCTTTAGTTGTATGCTGTATCCTGCTCGTGAAGCCGGCTGTGGTCAACGACCTGAGCGCCTTGGCCCCGTGGCCAATGACCGCAGACTGACCGCAGTCCCTCAGCTGCAATTGGTAACCTGGTTCGAGCACAGCGAGCGCCACCAGCCGCGGACGCCGTCCTGGCTCTCGACGAGGCCCCAGAGGCCGGTACACGCAAAAATGCGCTTCGGGCCGCCGTCGGTGTCGATTTCGCCGCCGAGCTCGCGCTGAGCGGGCATCCATTTCGCATCGACGAACGGCGCCTGGAAAAGTCCGCCCATGCGCGTCGCGCCATTGGCGTAGGACGCGCCGACCTTGTTGGACGCGACCCAGCCGCGCCCCGCATAGGGTTTTGGCGCGCTGCGCGGATATCTCTTGTCGTCCTCGTAGTCCTTGCCCGGCGGTTTTGCGCCTTCGATCAGGAACCAGCCATCCTTGAAGCCGATGATGCGGAATTCGGTGAGCCAGCCGCCGTCGGGCGTGTTCTCGGCACCGCCAAGCTTCAGACGATAGGGCGGCGGCAGCGTGCCGAGCACGCGCGCTTTCGCCGAGGGCTCGGCGCGCACGTTGAGGCCATCAGGATCCTTGTCGATGGACCAGGCGCCGAGATCACACGGCTCGGTCCCATCGGGCAGCGTTGCGCGCCTGGCGGCGAGATCGGCGTGGAGCTTTGCGAAGTCGGTGTCGTCGTTATCAGGGTCCGGCGCGCTGCGCGGCTTCAGCTCGGCCGAGACCGCGCGCGTCGCATCCGGCGTCAGCGTGACGACGAGGGCCTGGCGCGCAGCGAACACGCTTGCCGGTGTCTTTGGATCGTTCGACGAGGCCGGATAGACGGCGAGGGTGCCGGTCGATCCTTCGGTCCGGTAGGCCGTGCCGGCGACATAGCCCGCCGGCACCATGGCGAGCGCGCTTGCACGCCACGCCGGTTCGGTGTCATCCGCGCGCGCCGCCTGCGTCGCGACACACAGGATCGTTGCCGCGATGAGACGGAGCACGCGCACGGTTCGCAACGTGCCTACGCGCGCGCGCCCGTGAACGGAAAGCTGCCCATCGGGCCGATGCCCATCTCGCCGCTCATGCTGTCGCCAGAGACCGTTCCGATGAACTCGAGCGTCAACGGCATCGGATTGGTGATCGAGACTTTCCAGTTGACGGCGTCGCCGCTGATGGTGCCGTCGAAGATCTCGGCCGAATTGCCGTCGGCGCCCTGCGTTCCGGTCAGTGTGCCGCCGGAGTTCAGCAAGGTCAGCGTGGCCTTGCGCTCGCCCATGGGCGTCGTCATGGTCAGAGTCCAGTTGCCGTCCACGGCCATTCGTGTCTCCCAACTTGTTCCCGGCACCTCGCGACAATCCGCAAGGTGAGCCAGGGACGCCTATAGCCTAACTCGGGGGACGTGCCTAACGCTCTCTTTGACGCGCCCTTAAGCGCGGGCTGCGCGAATACGGCTGCCGATGAGCAGGCGGAAGGCCACGTACTGGATCGCGAACGCAACGATCTTCGCGCCGATCAGGACCACCGAAATATAGAAGGCCCACAGCTTCATGTCGCCGGTCATGGCAACCGCAACGGTCCCCGCGGCGAGCGCAAACATCAGCGCGGCCCAGGCGTAGCCCGCGACGGTAACGTATTCCGGAATGGTCTCGGTCACGATCGCCGGCAGATAGCGCAGCATCCAGCCGCGCTTGAGCATGATGATGCCGATCGCGACATGCCCGATCGCGGGCTTCGCCAGCACGAAGCGCGGATCGTGGGTGAGCAGCGTTGCGCCACCGAGCACGATGACGAGGCCGAGGCTCGCCCAGGTCATGTAGCCCAGCGTCTGGCCCTTGACCCGCGACCAGACCACCTGGCCGATGGCGCCAAGGATCGCGACTGCGGTCGCGAGGATGACGTTGTCGGTCACGAGATAGATTACCAGGAAGACGATGGTGGAGAGGAAATCAGAGACGAGCCGGCGGAATACGTCTTTCATCGTCTGTCCTGTCTTCAATGGGTGTGGGGCAGCGCGGCGGCGGGCGCAGCATATTTGATCTGACGATACTCGGGATACCACTTTGTGAAATAGATCGCGCTGTTGCGGGCGGCGAAGGCGACCGCGAGGCCCGACCAGAGCGGCAGGCCGGGGACGTAGAGCAGCGCGATGTTGGCGGCCATCATCAACAGCGCTGCGGCGGTCCAGGCGCCGGTGATGACGTAGTTGGCGGTGAGGAAGCCGGGCATCGCCGCCGTCTCGGCCGGGACCGTTTCAACCGCATATTGCAGAGTGAACGGGTGGCGGACCAGCATCGAGCCGAGCGAGATGACGAAGATGCCGATGTCGACCGACAGCTTGACGCCCAGCGTGCCGAGCTTCGGGTCGATCAGCGCGAGGTAGAGACCGATTGCGGCGAATACGATCGCCGAGCCCATCGCCAGGATCTTCACGGAGCGGCCGCGCACGACATCGACCGTGATGGTGGCGAGGCAGATTGCAGACGCGGCGAACACGCTGATCGTGGTCGACGTCACCAGCATCAGGAAAGTGTAGGCGCCGTAGGGCGCGAGGATCAGGAAAATCGCCATGAGCCGCCTCGGTCTCGCTAATCTTTACGATGTAAAGATGAATAAATCAGGAGCGGTGCCGGGTCAAGCGAAATCTTTACAGTGTCAAAATAACGTAGGTGACTTCCAAAAAGTGAAGGGCAGCAATGGCTTGGTCGGATGCCTCGTCGGCGAATTCCGCCCAGGGCAGGCGTGACAGGATCGGCAGCGCGGCGGCGAGCAGGAGGCCGACCGAGAGCAAGATGCCGCCGTTGAAGATGACATGGCCGCTCCGTCGCAGCCGGATCATCCGGAGTGCGAGCGCGCCGCAGGCCAGGGCGAGGACGGCAAGGCAATCTGCGGTGATCGAGGGCATGTGCATGCGAGGCCTCTTTGGTGACATCCGCGATGTCATTCCGGGGCTCGCGACGTCGTCGCGCCCCGGAATGACGAGGCGAGAGTTACTGCGCGCCCACCCAATTGCCGTGAAAGCCGTCGGGCACGCGGTGGCCGAGCTGCACCAGCGCGACGGGGCCGGCTTCGACATCGGTGGCGTTGAACACGGCGAGGTCGCTGCGGTTCTCCCGCGCGCGCCAGACCACCGCCAGCAGCCAGCCGTCGCCTTCCGCTGCATCCGTCGCGCGTTCGACGAACACCGGCTCTGAGATGGTATCGCCGGCCGGCAGCAGATAATGACCGAGCCGTCTGCCGTTGCCGTCGACATGGACGACGCCCGACAGCGCGCCGAACATCGGCAGCCGCGGATTGGCGCAGGCGTACCAGCCGTGACGGCTTTTCAATCCCGCGCGGCGGTCGTCGATGCGGGGGAATTCGCCGGTGAGATCGTCGAGATAGGTCTGCTGGAAGCGGTCGGTCTTCCCTGAGAGATCGAATGTCCAGCGGCAATGGCGGGCGCGTGATTTCTCCGGATCAGTCGGCCGGCCATCGGGATGCGGAAACAGCGGCGCTTCCTCGAACTGCATGACGTCGGCGATGATGCGGTTGCCGTCCTCCCACGCATTCATGATGTGGAAGACGTAGCAGGCTTCACCGCGGAACCAGACGATGTCCTTCGCCGTGCCGTTGCGCTTCATCACGCCGACATAGGCGCCCTTGTCCGGCTCCCAGGCATAGGGCGGCCGTCCGCTCATCGCGCGCTCCATGCTGCCGGTGATCGGCAGGATCGGAAACAGCGCATGGTTCTCGGTGACGATGAAGTCGTGCACCATGCTGGCGTAGGGCGCCTCGAAACGTTCGAAGCGCGTCGCCTTGCCGGAGGCGTCGATCGATCCGTAGGAGAGGGCGGGCGTCAGCGGACCCGCGGCGTTGTAGCCGAAGAACACGAGCTCGCCGGTGATCGGGTCGACCTTCGGATGCGCCGTGAAGCTGCCGGCGACGCGACCCTGATAATTGTGATAACCGCGCGTCGCCAGCGTGCCCGGCTCGATCTCGGTCGGCAGATGCGCTTCTTCCAGCGCCAAAAGCTTGCCGGCATGAAAGATGATGTTGGTGTTGGCGACGCCGCCGTCGGTGAGGTTTTGTGGCGCATCCGGCAGCTTGCGGCCGAAGCCGCCGAACAGCGCGCGGCCGGCATCGTGCTCGGCCAGCCATTTCGGCGTGCGGACCCAGCGGTTGCGATAGCTGGCGCGGCCGTTCTCGAGGTGGAAGGCATGCAGCATGCCGTCGCCGACGAACCAGTGCGCACCGGGCGCATCGAACTGCGGATTGGGACCGTTGCGATAGAGCACGCCATTCAGATCGCGCGGCAATTCCCCGACGATTTTGAGGAATGGCGCATCGGCTTCGAATGGAATCGGACCGAGGTTATGGCGGCGCTCGGTGACGGCGTCGTGCTGCACGACGTATCCCTCCCTATCTTTACATCGTAAAGATCGAATAATGCCGATCGCCGCATTCGTCAAGTGAAATCTTTACACTGTCAATATTGCGTCATATAGCTTGCAAATGGCCAAAAGCGACACCAAGAGCGAAACAGCGCGCAAGCCGCGTACCCCGAGCAAGACATCGACGGCCGCGAGCGCGCAGGCGCGTTCCACACGCCGTCCGGCAGTAGCGAAGACGGAGACGCCGTATCATCACGGCGCCCTGCGCGAGGCGCTGCTCCAGGCCGCCGAACGGGTGCTGGAGCGCGACGGGCTGTCCGGCCTGACCTTGCGCGCAGTGGCGCGCGAGGCGGGCGTCTCGCATGCCGCGCCGACCCATCATTTCGGCGATCTCACCGGCCTGCTCAGCGAGCTCGCGGCCGTCGGCTTCCGCCAGTTCAACGCGGCGATGGCCTCGTCCTGCGACGCCGCCACCACGCCACTGGAGCGCGCGCTGGCGCGGCCGAAGGCCTATGTCGCCTATGCGCAGGCCCATCCCGGCATGTACGGCATCATGTTCCGCACCGAGCGGCTGGACTATTCCAGGCCCTCGCTGCACGAGGCGGCCGAAGCCTCCTTCGCCGGCCTTGCCAATGCCATCGGCATGATGCGGCAGGAGCAGATCAGTGGCGACGCACTGACGCTGAACCAGGGCGCCGCGATCGCGCGCGCCTGGTCGATGGTGCACGGCTTCACCATGCTGCTGCTCGACGGCCGTCTCGAGGACATTCTGGGGCGGCTGCCCGAAGGGACGACGACCGAACAGTTGCTCGAGGCGATGCTGACGGCGCCCATCACGGCGAAGCTGCCGGCATAGCGCCTTCGGGCGGGCGCTGCCCTAGCGCATCGTCGCGAGTTCGACCGCACGTCCACGCGTGCCGACAATCTTCACCTCGTCCTTGCCGCAAGTGAAGCTGCGGGCGAAATCGTCCGCCGCCTTGCGCGCGAGCTCATTGGCGGTGGGGTTGGCGATGGCATCGACATAGGCGACGTGGCAGACCGGCCCCGGCGGCAGCCGCGTCACGACGAGCATGGCCTTGGTGTTCGGCCGTCCCTGCTTGTCGGGATCGGTGCCATCGGCGATGTGCCAGCGCTGGATCATGGCAATCGGCTTGGTGCCCGCGCTACGCCATTCGACGGTGGCCTCCGACGAATTGAATGGCGCGAACCAGACCTTTGCCGCCGGTTCCTCCGCTGCGGCCTTGCGGTTGCGGCCGACCGAGACGATTTCGCGCAGATCATCCTCGGCGATCAGCACGATCAGGCCGTCTTTTCCCGGGCAGGCCCGCGTGGTGCTGCCGTCGAGCTCGCTGGGCTTGCCGATCTGGCGGCAGTCTTTTGGCAATGTGGAGGAATAGGTGCTGCCCATGGATTGGGCGGCGACGTGACCCGCGCTCAGGCAAGTCAGCAGCACGGTCAGACAAAGGAACGCGATACGCCTCATGACGACGCCTTGATACAGAGGGAACTCCCTCCATCAGACGTCTTCACTGTGGGCAAGGTTCAAACAGAGGCGGGATGTACCTGACAGCGGCGCGGAATCGTTCTAGAAGGGCGCCTTCCGCTGCGCTTACCGCGCTTCGTCCGCGACATCTCATTCGATCATGCCAGCCATCGCTTCCAGCAAATCCTATCGCGTCGGCCGTTCCAAGACCGGACTTGGCCTCTTCGCCACCATGCCGATCAAGAAGGGGACCCGGATCATCCGTTATTTCGGACCGATCCTGGACTCCAGAATTCCCGCGCACGACGAAATCGAGAACAAATATCTGTTCGAGCTCAACAACCGCTGGACCATCGACGGTTCGGTGCGCAAGAACCTCGCCCGCTACATCAACCATTCCTGCCGGCCCAACGCCGAGTCCGACGTCCGGCCGCGCGAGCGCAAGGTCTTCATCCGCGCCATCAGGAACATCGAGCCGGGCGACGAGATCAACTACGATTACGGCACCGACTACTTCAAAGCCTATCTGAAGCCGATCGGCTGCAAATGCCCTTCCTGCGAGGCCAAGCGCAAGAAGTTGCGTGCCGAGGCCCGCGCTGAACGCACCAAGGTGAAGGCGCGCACGGAAGCCAAGGCCAAGAAGGCGGGCGCGAAGGCCGGCAAGAAGAAGCTCAACGGCCATGCCGTTGGCAAGAAGAACGGTCGCGCGCGGGCATAGCACGAGGTCGAGCCCCCAGCTCCGCTGTCATGCCCCGGCCTTGACCGGGGCATCCAGTACGCCGCAGCCCGTCCGCATACGTCTACTGTCTCTGGAATACTGCGTCGCCCGGCCAGGCCGGGCGACGACTGCGAGTGGTCGAGCCGAACCTCACGCCGCCACCACATTCCCGCTCTTCCGCAATCCCACATATTGCAGCTCGGCAAACACGCCGGTCGCAATCGCCTGCGCGACGACCATGAGCTCGCCGCCGATGTTCGGCGACACCGCGCCCGAGAACAGCAGCGCGATGCTGCCGACCGTCCAGGCCGCGTTGCCGACCACGACCAGCAGCACGAGCGGCCTCGGCGCGGAGGCACGCGAGGCAAGGCAGCCGACCAGCGCGGTGTAGGCGATCAGGAACAGGCCGGTCTCGCGCAGCAGCGCTTCAGGCAAGTTGAACAGCGATGCGAACGCGCCGGCGCCGAAGGTGAAGCCGACGGCGGCGACGCCGCTGAAGATGGCGTCGGCGAGAAGCGCGCGGCGCAGGAAGGTGGATGCGTCGATCATCGTGGTCTCCATGGTTGGGTTGGGCTTTGGGGTGAATTCAGTGCCGTCCGCGCCACCAGGCGCGGAGCAGGCGGGCGAGGCGGAACGGGCAGAGGCTCTTGCCGACGCCGTGCTCGAAGGCTGTGACCTGCGCGACGACATAGTGGCCGGTCGAATGCACCAGGGGCTCGGGCATGTTGAGGCTGCGTGCCAGCATGCGGGTCGCGAGCGTCACGGCCCAGGGAACAAGGTGGTCTGCGATGGTCCGGTAGAGCAGCAGCGCGATCATGGTCATCTCCTGTCGCGACCGAAGATGCGCCGTGGCGGGGACCAATTCGATTACCTCGCGGGTAAAAAATGCGCCCGTTCGCGACAGTCCTAAGGTGTTCGATGCTGTTCGCGAGGTGCGCTCAGGCTGGTCACCGTGCGCAGTCCCGAGACCATCGCTCTACTGGAAAGATGGGCCGGTTATTTGAAGAAGCGTTCCGACAGGCTCTACCGGCAAGACATCAGGCGCCCTGATGTGCTTGCCTTCTTTCGGGCGATGCAGGCTGAAGGCAGGTTGGAGACCCGTGACCGAGTCCACAGTATTGGTGAGCAAGTCTGCGACTACGCCGACCTCGAAGGTGATAGTTACAATCCGTTCCGTGCATGCAAGAAGCAGCTCACTATCAACGTCTCGACACCGCGCGATCGACGAGCGCGATGACCTCGTCGGCTTCCTGTTCGGTGCTGTCAAAGCGAGCCACGAATCGGATTACGTCCTGGCCCCGTCGCGCGAATTGCAGCCCGCTCGCTGCAAGACGGTTGATGGCCAAAGCGGGCAGGTTGATGAAAACCAGATTGGCTTCCACTGGCGCAATGAGCTGAACGTCGGGCAGCGCGGCGAGACCCGCTCCAAGACGCGCGGCCACGGCATTGGCCTTCGCCGCGAGCCGCAGATAAAGGCGATCCTCGACGTAGGCGAGCAGCTGTGCAGACGCAAAGCGCATCTTCGACGAGGTCTGGCCGGCGCGGCGAAGCCGATAGGACAGGGATTCGACGAGATCCTGGTCGAACACCACGATCGCATCCGCCGACATCACCCCGTTCTTGGTCGCCCCGAAGGACAGGATGTCGACGCCGGCGCGCCATGTCATGTCGGCCGGGCTGCAATCGAGCCGCGCCAGCGCGTTGGCGAACCGGGCGCCATCCATGTGCAGCGACAGATTCCTGTCGTGGGCGATTGCTCCGATTTCGGCGATCTCGGCGAGGGGATAGATCGTTCCATATTCGCTGGCCTGAGTGATCGACACCGCATCGGGCTGGGAGCGATTGCGGACTCCCCAGGCCGCCTGGCCCAGCGCCTGGCGCAGGCTCGACGGCTCGATCCGAAAGTTTCGGCCGGACATGGCGACGAGCTTCGCGCCGCCTGTGAAGGCTTCGGTCGCGCCGCCTTCCGCGGTGTGGATATGCGCCTCTTCGTGACAATAGATGGCGCCATAGGGCCGCGCGCAGCTCGCGAGTGACAAGGCGTTGGCCGCCGTACCGGTCGAGACCGGGAACACGGTGACCGCGGTCTCGAACAGCTCCGAGAAGCGCGCATTCAACAATCTCGAATAATCGTCGTCCCCATAGGCGGCGGCCGGGCCGCGATTGGCCTCGGCGATCGCTCGCAGAATCTCGGGGCAGACCGGCGCGACATTGTCGCTGCGGAAATTCGGGAGCGTCGGGGCTGCTTCGTTCATACCGTCCTGTCCTGCCGTCATATCACGGTTGATTCCTGCTTGTTGATGCGCCGGTTGATCAGGAGCAACGGGATTGCGGTGACGAGGATAAGCACCGCGGCCGCGGCGGCCGCCAGACCCGCGCCGGTGCCCTCGATGGCATGGTACATCACGACGGTCGTGGTGACCCAGCCGCTCGCATAGAGCACAATGGTCGCGCTCAACTCGGATGCCGCGGTGATCCAGACCAGTACCAGCCCGCCGACAAGGCCGCTGGCCATCAACGGCACGGTCAGGGTCGCGAAGGTTTTGCTTGGCGAGACCCCGAGATTGATCGAGGCTTCCTCGAGCGAAGGATCGAGCTGGTGCACGATTGCCGAGGACGACCGGATCGCGAAGGGGAGCTTGCGGACGACATAGGCGATGACCAGGATCAGCCAGCCGCCGGTCAGAATCAAGGGACCGCTGTTGAACGCGATGATGAGCCCGATCGCCAGGATCGTGCCCGAGACCGCAAACGGTACCATGCCGACGAAATCTAGCAATCCCGACAGGCGCGAGCGGTGCCGGGCCACGACATAGCCGATCGGAGCGCCGATCAGCATGGTGACGACGGCCGCGATGCTGGCGAGCGTCAGCGTGTTGAGCAGCGGCCGATAGGAGCCCGACAATAGGGTGGCGTAATTGCCCAATCCGAACTCCCAGGTCAGGACAGGGCCGCGAAAGCGCAGGAGGGAGATCATCAACACGGCCGCGAACGGCAGCAGCGAGGCAATCACAATGCCCCAACTCACGATCGTGGCCGTGAGCCGCAGTCCCGGCGTCAAAGGCAGCTTCGCGGGCGCGCTGCGGGCATTGGTCGAAAACCGGCGCTTGCCGAGGTAGTGCCGCTGAACGAGCAGCGCGATCGCCGTGCAGGCGATCAGGAGCACGCTGAGTGCGCCCGCCGCGGCCGGGTTGGCATCAGATTCGCCGGCGAACAGCTTGAAGATGTCGACGGCCAGGAACGGCCGGTCCTCAGCCAGCACCGCTGGCACGCCGAAATTCTCCAGTGCCTCAATGAACACCAATAGTCCGCCGGCAAGGATCGCCGGCATCACGATGGGCAGCAGCACGGTGCGGATCACATAGGGCCGTGAGCCGCCGAGATTGCGGGCTGCCTCCTCCATCGAGGCGTCGACTGCCTGGAATCCGGCCAGCACGGGCATGACGACGTATGGATAGAGCGTCAACGTGAACACGATGACGATGCCGGGCACGCCGTAGATCGATCCGATCGGGATGCCGATCCCGCGCAGAGCGGTGGTGACGACGCCAGCATGGCCGAACAGCAGCACAAGGGCGTAGGCGCTGACGAACGAGGGCAGGACCAGCGGCAAGGACGCAAGCGTCAGCAGCAGCGCGCGGCCCGGTATGTCGATCCGGGCAAGACAGAAGGCGAGCGGGATGCCGATCGCGCATGCGAAGGCCGTCGCGAGCGCGGCGCAGAGCAGACTGTTGCCGATGCTGCCGAGGTAGTAGCGGCTCTTCACAATCGCCGCATAGTTCCCAAGTGTCAGGCCGCCCGTGCCGTCGATCCGAAAGCTTGCATCCAGGACGAGCGCCAGCGGGTAGAGCAGAAACACCGCGAGCAGCACCAGCGCCGCCAGCGTCACGATGGTGGCAAAGCGTTTCATGGCGCCGGATACGCCGTGATCTGGGCAGGGTCGTAGGCAAGGGTGAGCGGCGCGCCGGGCAAGAGATCGAGCGCCTGGCCGCCGAGCGCCGCAATCCGAATCTGGGTGCCGTCGGGCAGGGTTGCGTGGAGGCGTTGTACCGGGCCGAGAAATTCACGCAGCGCCAGACGCGCATGCACAAGCGAGCCACCGGAACCGTCTCGCAGCTGCAGGGCCTCCGGCCTGACCGACAGCAACACCGGCGCGCCCGGCGCTGCGACCTCGCCTCTGACCGTGAATTCCGTTCCGGCTGCTGCGACAGGAGTGTTACGGCCGTCGAAAGCTCCCGCGATGCCCGGCACCATATTGGTCGAGCCGAGGAATTCGGCGACGAAGGCAGTCTGCGGCATCCGATAGATGCGCTCCGGCGTGTCCACTTGCTCGATCTTGCCGTGACGCAAGACGGCGATGCGGTCGGAGATGGCGAGTGCCTCCTCCTGATCATGCGTCACGTAGATCGCAGTCAGGCCGAGCGCCTGCTGCAGCTGCCGGACCTCGATCCGCATTTCGGTGCGCAACTGCGCGTCGAGGTTGGACAGCGGCTCGTCGAACAGGAGCACGGCGGGCTCGATCACGAGTGCGCGGGCGATTGCCACGCGTTGCAGCTGACCGCCGGAGAGCTGGTGTGGTGACCGCGGACCGTAACCTGCAAGGCGCACCCGCTCGAGCGCCTTGTCGACGCGCGATGCGATCTCGGCAGCCGGAACCTTCCTGGCCTTCAGCCCGTAGGCCACGTTTTCGGCGACGGTGTGGTTCGGGAAGATCGCGTAGTTCTGAAACACCATGCCGGTGTCGCGGCGATGCGCGGGCAGAGCATCGATGCGCCGGCCGTCGAAGCAAATGGAGCCGGATTCGACGTCGACGAAGCCTGCGATCATGCGCAGCAACGTCGTCTTCCCGCAGCCTGACGGCCCAAGCAGCGTGAACAGCTCGCCATGCTTGATGTCGAGCGAGATGTCGTCCACGGCCCGCACCGCGCCGAAGGTACGGGTCAGGTTTTCAATCCGGATCGCGGTCATCGGATCAGCGCGTGTTCTGGATCGTGGTCTTCAGCCGCGCGAGGGTGTCGCGACGGGCCGCTTCCCATTTGGTGTCGTCATAGGGCAGCACCTTGACCGCCGCAAACGGCAGCATCCCCGGTGCGACTGCCTCGAGCTCGATATCCTGACGGGCAGGGCGCCGGAACGTCGCCTTCAGCAACATCTCCTGGACTTCCTTGCTGGCCAGATAGTCGACCAGCCGTTTGGCAGGCTCGGGGTTCGGTCCGCCTTTCAGGATGGCCGCGCCTTCGACGCCCGCATAGGTGCCCTCGGCCGGATAGGCGACGCTCACCGGCGCACCGTTATGGGCCCACAGGAAGCCGGCATATTCGAGCGTGATGCCAAGCGGATATTCGCCGCTGCCGATCCCGTCGAAGACCTGGGTCGAGCGGTTGAGCACCTTCGCATTCGCAAGCAGCCCGTCCATCTTGGTCCAGGCTGCGTCGTCCGCGCCCCACAGCGAGAGAAGCGTGGTCGCGGCCGCATATGAGAATCCGGAATTGGCAGGGTCGGTAAAGGCGAGCTTGCCTTTCCATTTCGGATCGAGGAGGTCTGCCCAGGCTTTGGGCCCGCTGGCCTTGTCGATCGCCTTGGTGTTCTGGCCGATCACAACGACCTGGATGTTGGTGCCCAGCCAAAGGTCGTTTGGATCGCGAAATTGCGCCAGCACGGCTTCGCGGCCCTTCGCCGCGTAAGCCTGAAGGTGCGGGCTCGCCAGCCGCAGCAGCGTCGCACTGACGCCCCAGATCACGTCGCCCTGCGGATTGGCGGCCTCGGACGCGACGCGGCGCACCAGCACACCTGATCCGGTCGAGACCACGTCGACCTTGATTCCGGTCGCCTTGGCGAAGCCTTCGGCTACAAGCTTGTTCACGGTGTCGTCGTTGGCCGAATAGAGCACGACGTTCTGCTGGGCCGAGGCCAGCTCGGCCGCGAACAGCGATGCCGCGAGCGTCACGACTCGGGCGAGGATGGAGGCAGGAGATCTCATCGTGGTTCGCCCTCGTGGGTTCAGCGATTGCTCATGCGGTTGCGGCGAGGTACTCGGTGGCCGCCTTGAGCCCGGCGCCGGGTTCGATCGGCAGGCCGAACTTCGTGAGTGCGTCCTCGAGATGCAGAAGGTCGGTCAGAATGGTCCCCGCGCTCAAAGCACCCATCGTGCCAAACCGGATGACACGGCCGGAGAGACGGTTGCGGGCGCCTGCGATCACCGTGCGGTGATCCTGGTAGAGCTGCCGCACGATGGCTCCGCCTTCGAGCCCGTCGGGGACCTTGAAAACCACGACCGTGTTCGAGCGTGGCTCATCGCGGCAAAAATCTGCGAGTCCAAGCGCCGCGCCGCCGGCGCGCAGCGCGGCGGAGAGCTTCTTGTGGCGCGCGAGCACATTGGCGAAGCCTTCCTCGTGCATCATCGTCAAGGCCTCACGCAGGCCATAGATGAGGCTCACCGGTGCCGTGAACGCGGTCTCGTTCTGCTCTGCGGATTTCAGCGCGCGACGGAAATCCCAATAGAAGGCCGATCGCTGCTCGTCCTGCCCGATCACGCGCCACGCCTTGGCGCTGACGCTGGCAAGTGCGAGGCCGGGCGGGCACATCAAGGCCTTTTGCGAGGCCGAGACGACGATGTCGACGCCCCATTCGTCCTGCCGCATCGCGATGCCGCCGAGGCCGCTGACGGAGTCTGCGATGAGCAGTGTTGGCCGGTCGCGCACCAGTGCGCCGAGCGCCGCGAGATCGGCCACGATCCCGGTCGAGCTCTCATTGTGCACGACGACGACGGCGCGATAGGCGTGCTCGCGCAATCGGGCTTCCACCGCGGCGACATCGATCGCCTGGCCCCATTCGATCGCGACCGTGTCGACGGTGATGTTCATGGCCTTGGCGATCGTGGTGAAACGCTCACCGAACTGACCATGCTCGACTACGAGGATCCGATGGCCCGGTCCGGCCACGTTGACGAGCGCAGCCTCCATAACGCCGGTTCCGGAGCTCGCAAAGAACAGGATGCGGTTCGTCGTGCCTAAAATCGGGCGGATCATCTCCTCCGCCTCGCCGATTGCAGTCCGGCATTCGGGTCCGCGATGGTTGACCATCACCCGAGCCATCGCCTGCCGCACCCGCTCGGGCACTTCGGTTGGACCGGGAAGCCGAAGACGGTATCCCGTCGAGGCAATGGCGCTCGGAGTGTCTGTGGTCGTCATAGCTTGAAGTCACCGTTTTGACGCATGTAGGGAACGAGGCCGCCCGCGCGCAGGATCGCCAGCATGATCGGCGGCAGCGGCTCCGGGCTGAGCGTCTCGCCGCTGCGTTCGTTGCGGATCGCGCCGGTGCCGTCGGAGATCAGGATGTCGCCCTCGCGAATCCCGCCGGTATCGCAGACGAGCGGCAGCAGGCCGTTGTTGATCGCGTTGCGGTAGTAGGTGCGCGAGAAGCTTCGGGCCAGCACCGCCGGAATGCCGGCGCCGAGCACTGTTGTGACGGCGACTTCCATGGCTGAGCCGCAACCGAAATTCTTGCCTGCCACCAGGATGTCTCCGGGTTGCACAGAGGCTGCAAAGGTCGGATCGACATGCTCGAACAGGAATTGCCTGAGAACGGCGGGGTCGAGGCTCTCCCGCTTGCGGGTCGAGCTGATGATGGAGTCGGTGTTGACGTCGTCGCCGACAAGTCGCGCGCGTCCTCGCAGGGCTGTCATCGCGACACCTCGCGAGGATCGGTCACGACACCGCGGGTCGCGGCGGCTGCGCAAGCTGCCGGGGAGGCGAGATAGATCGATGCCTTGGCGTTGCCCATGCGGCCTTTGAAGTTGCGGTTGGCGGTCGAGATCACCGAAACCCCGTCGCCGGGGATCACCCCGCAGGTCCCGCAGCAGGAGCCGCAGCCCGGCTCGACCACGGTGGCGCCGAAGCCGACCAGGGCGTCGAGCGTGCCATCGGCCGCCATGGCGTCGCGGACCTCGCGCGATGCCGGCGTGACCACGAGCTGCACGCCGGGCGCGACGCCTCCACCCGCCTCGAGCACGGCGAGGGCTTGATGGAAGTCGCGTAACCTGCCGCCGGTGCAGGTGCCAAGATAGACCATCTGTACCGGCGTGCCGGCCGCATCCTCGAGCGCCACGACCTGATCCACCAGATGCGGCAACGCGATCCGCGGCGTGAGGGCGTCGACCGCAATCTCCACGGTCCGGCTGTAGTGCGCATCCGGATCCGCTGCGACCGGTTCGAAAGCTTGGCCGGTGCGGCCCTGCAGATAGGCGACGGTTTCAGCATCGGCCGGGAAGATGCCGGTCTTCGCGCCCATCTCGACCGCGAGATTGCTCAGGACGAGGCGGTCCTCCAGCGCGAGGGTGGCGACACCCGGTCCCGCGAATTCGAGTGCCTGATAGGCGGCACCGTCAGCGCCGAGCATGCCCGCGAGGGCCAGTGCGATATCCTTCGCATAGACGCCGCTCGGCAGTTGTCCGGTCAGGACGACGCGGATCGAATCCGGCACGCGCAGCCAGATCCGGCCACACAGCATGACCGCGGCGAGATCGGACGAGCCGATCCCGGTCGCAAAGCAATTCAGTGCCCCGTATGTCACGGCATGGCTGTCGGCTCCGACGACCAGACCACCCGGCAGAGCGCGGCCCGTCTCCACGATGAGCTGGTGACCGATTCCTTCACCGGCTTCATGCAGCGTGACGCTGAACCGCCTGGCGAAGTCCCGCATCACGCGGTGCAGCTCGATCGTCTGCGGGCTTGTCGGCGGCACGTAATGGTCGAGCGCAAAGACCAATCGGGCGGCATCGCGCACGTTCTCTCCGCCCATCGCCTTGAAATAGTCGAGCGCCATCGGGACCGAACCGTCGGTGCCGAGCGCGCAATCGACCTCGCAGACCACGAGGTCCCCGGCGTGCGCATCCTGCCCGGATTTTCGAGCGAGGATCTTCTCGGAGATCGTACGCCCGGCCATCGCTAGACCTCTGGCATCTCGCAGCCGAGACGTCGGAGCGAGGCGTCGACCCAGCTACGATCGAGCGTACCGGCTTCGATCGCCGCCATTTGCTTGGTCTCGGCAGACTGCTTGGCTTCGGCTGCCTCGATCACCGCTCGGCAATCGTCGATGGCGACGGCTAGCACGCCGTCGTCGTCGCCCAGCACCAAATCGCCGGACTGGATGACCATGCCGCCGATCGCGATCGGTCCGTTGATCTCGCCCGGACCGTCTTTGTACGGACCGCGATGGGTGACACCCGCCGCGAAAACGGGAAGGGGGTTTGCCCGGATCGCAGCGGCATCGCGGATCGCGCCATGGATAACGATGCCGGCGACGCCGCGCCGGGCGGCCTGCGCGAGCATCATCTCGCCGAAGATTGCGTTGCTGAGGTCGCCGCCCGCATCGACCACGATGACGTCGCCGGCAACCGCGATGTCGAGCGCTTTGTGGACCATCAGATTGTCGCCGGGGCGCGTCTTCACGGTCAAAGCGGGACCGGCCATGCCGCCAGCCGCATGCATCGGCCGGAGCGTGGCGCCGCCAGCGGCCATGCGCGACATCACATCGCTGATGTTGGCGACCGGAAGGGCGCGAGCCCGTTCGACCCATTCGCTTGCGACAACACGCTTGCGGGAAAGGATCCTGAACCCTACGGCCATATCAACCCCATTGAAAATGGAACGGCGTTACGCATAGTGTAACGGTGACGAGCCGAGGTCAACCGAAAATCGGCAGGACAGGGATTTTCGATGCCCAAGACGCAAGGGGTCGCCGCCGTGCAACGGGCGTTGGCGATCCTGGATACCTTCGCTGGAGCCGGGTCGCGCAGCCTGACCGACATCGCCAAGATCACGGGCTTGGCGAAACCGACCGTGATGCGCTCGCTGGTGTCGCTGGATGAAGCCGGCTACGTCGTCCGCCTCAGCGACGGCCGCTACGCGCTCGGCGCAAAGACATTCCAGCTCGGCACCACCTATCGGGCCAATTTCAATCTCGAACAGCATGTGCTGCCGGTCCTTCAGCGGCTAAGCCAGGAGACGTTGGAGAGCAGTGCGTTCCACGTGCGTGAACGCGATAGCCGGCTCTGTCTGTTTCGGGTGGATTCGCCGCAGCTCGTGCGCGACGTCGCGCGGCCCACAAACCTCGCGCCACTCGATTTGACCTCGACGGGACAAGTGCTGCGGACGGCGCGCTGGGCAGACCGCACGGATGGCGGCGTGCAGGTCTTCGTCAGTTCCGGAATCTACGACGCTGTGACGGCCTCCCTCTCCACCGCCGTTTTCGGCCACGACGGAGCGCTGGTGGGCGCCATGACCGTGAGCGGCCCAATCGAACGCATCCGTCAGGCCGACCTCCAGGCGCTGGCGTCCCGGCTCACCGACGCTTCGTATCGGCTCTCACTTGTGCTCGGCGCGCCATTGCGCCGCGAGGTCGGCGCGCCGCGGATCATCAGTCTGCCATCGGCCGAAACAGGCTCTCCCTGACGCCGCCCCGTTCGGGGCAGGGCACTATTTTCGACCGGCAAGCTCGTGAATAGACTCCGCTCAGGTCTTGTACAGACTGTAGAGACTGGACTCCAAGCTCGCCTCCGCAACTCTGAATCCGGTCACGATGTCCTCGCGAAACTTGAGCCATTCGGCGTAGATCAGCCTACGCCCCACCATTGCCGGTAGGTCAGGCGAAGTGCGGTGAGGAATACACACGTATGGAAGTGAGCTAGCCGGTTGCGCGCGGGAGCATGCCCTTGGCGGTAATCTCCGCCGAAAGTTCTTCGATCGTCTTGCGTTGTTCCATGGCGGCTTTGCGGATCAGCGCAAAGGCGGCTGGTTCTGCGAGCGCGTGCGAGTGCATCACCTGGAGAACGGCGGCGAGCACGACGCGACGCGACCGAAGACGCTGCTCGAGCTTGAGCACCTGCTGCTTCAATTCGCTGGTGCGTTCGCTTCGCTCGATTGCCATGACGAGCGCCGCGTAGATGCCGGCCGAACGCAACGGCTTGACCAGGAACGAGGCTGGATCGAGCTCGAACACTAGCTTCAGCCGGCTTGGCGTTTCGGTGCCGAGCAGGGCGATGACCGGGCAGCGTCCCAGGAACGCGCGTCGTGCCGGTTGCGTCAAAGGCAGGAACTCGTCATCGATCAACGCCAGATCCGGCGCGAAGTCGATCGCCTCTGTCGGCTCCCACGCGATGCTGTCGACCCCAAGACGCTCGAACTGGCGTCGCACGATGGTTGCGTCGCGTTCGTCCTTGATGGCGACGATTGCCTTACGCCCGCGCAGCGAAAATGAAGACGGTCTGCTCATTTTACAACCCGCAAATGCGGCGCATTCGGCAATGCGCCGCCCGCCGAGGTCTCCCTCGAAGGGCTGACGGCAACGTCGAGCTGCGTCAGGTAAGGATCAGGCTTAACAGGCGCGTCGGCTTCCCAGAAGATATCAAACTGTCCTCGCGGATTGGAAACGGCAAGCCGCGGTGTAAGGACGCAATGATTGTTGCCGCCGTCGATCCAGACCGGTCCTTGCGGCGAATTGTAGCGATGGCCGGCCGCGGCGCGCCGCACCTCGGCGATGTTCGATGTGCCAGCGCGCTGCAACGCGCGCGCCAGCAGATAGACGGCGACATAGGCGGACTGCCCGTCGACCGAGGGGCTGCTGTCGTCGCCATATCGCGCCTTCCAGCGTGCAACGAATGCGCGGTTCTCCGGCAGGCGGATGCTCTCGAAATAGGCCGATGACGTGATGCAGCCGGCCGACGCCGGTCCGACGATCGACAGTTCCGGTTCGCACAGGCTGCAGCTCAGCATCGGAATCTCGAGCCCGGCGGCCTTGGTGCCGGCGTGGAAGGCGCGAATGAAGTCGTAGCTCGAGCTTCCGACCAACGTGTTGAAGACGATCGGCGGCTTGCGGCGGACGATCTCGTCGACGATGTGCCCAACGGCGCTTTCGCCGAGTTCGAGCAGCCGTTCGGCCAGGATGTGGCCGTCTGCCGCGCTGACCAACTCCCGGGTGACGCGATTGGTCTCCCATGTCCAAACGTAATTGGAGCCGACGCAGAAGATCTCCCGTGACAGATTGTCGAGCACGTACCGGACGAGCGGCAGGACGTTGTGATTGGGCGAGGCGCCGACATAAATGACGTTGTCGGAGCACTCGAAGCCCTCGTAGCGCGCAGGATACCAGAGCAGGCGATCGGTGCGCTCCACGATCGGCAGAACTTGTTTGCGCGACGCCGACGTGTAGCAGCCGATGATGTGCTCGACGCCGACATTGCGGATGAGATCGTCGCAGACCGTATGGTATTCGGAGATGATGCCGCGAGGATCGCGGATATGAGCGGCAATCGAGAAGCCGAACTCCGTCTGGTTGTTGATCTCGTCGACCGCCATCATCGCGCTCTTGAGGATCTCGCGGCCCATAGCCTGATATGGCCCGGACTGTGAGCAGATGATGCCAACGGGAACAGACGGTTTTGTCATTGACGACTTTCGGTAGTGCAACGCGAAGATGAAATCATCATCGGCGATGACAGTGCAAGTGGCTTGCCGTTTTGCTGCGCAGCACTATCGAAATTTAGGCAGAGAGCATCGTTGACAATGCGATGGGCAGTTACTTAGACTTTTCTCCTACAGGGCTACCTGTCGAACCTCGCGTGCGCCGATCTGGCCGATGACGTCCAGCTCCTTGCACTAAGTGCTTCGTTCGATTGCGGCCCCTAAGCGATAGATCATAGCCGCGGCATTTGAGCCATTCGTCGCCTCATTCGGGAGGGACGGGTGGCTTTTTTCGTTTGCCGCCAAGGAAGCTGGCGATGCGTCCGCGTCGCCAGAACGGTGACGCATGCGCGGAGACGACCGCGCGTCACATCGAGTGTGAGGATGAAGAACGATGGCGGCAACAGATCTCCACTATCTCGGACTCGTCGACGTCGGGCGGAAGATCCAGGCGAAGGAGCTGTCGCCGGTCGAAGCGACCAAAGCGATGCTCGGGCGGATCGAGAATCTCGACGGCAAGCTCAAGAGTTTCGCTTATGTGATGGCTGACTCGGCGCTCGCGGACGCTGCCACGGCCGAGAAGGAGATCGCTTCCGGCAAGATCAAGGGCCCGCTGCATGGTGTGCCAGTGGCGGTCAAGGATCTCTGCTGGGCCAAGGGCGCGCCGGCGGCCCATGGCATGACCATTCATCGAGATTTCCGTCCCTCCGAGGATGCAACGGTAGTTGCGCGGTTGAAGGATGCCGGCGCCATCATCCTCGGCAAGCTGCAGCAAACCGAGGGCGCCTACGCCGATCATCACCCGAAGATCGACCCACCGAAGAACCCGTGGAACGCGGATCTCTGGCCCGGCGCATCCTCGAGCGGCTCCGGCGTCGCTACTGCGGCGGGCCTCTGCTTCGGCTCGCTCGGCACCGATACGGGCGGATCAATCCGCTTTCCGTCCGCGGCTAACGGCGTCACCGGGCTCAAGCCGACCTGGGGACGCGTCAGCCGCTACGGCGCATTCGAGCTTGCGGCGACGCTGGATCATATCGGCCCGATGGCAAGGAGCGCGGTCGATTGCGGCGCCATCCTCGGCGTGATCGCGGGTCAGGACCCCAAGGATACGACGTCGGTTCCGCTGCCCGTGCCTGACTATCTCGCCAGTTTGTCCGGCGACCTTCGCGGCGTGACGATCGGCGTCGACCGGCGCTGGACCAGCGAAGGCACCGATGGCGATGCGGCCAGGGTGTTGACCGAGGGTCTGCGTGTAGCGGCCGATCTCGGCGCGAAGATCAAGGAGATCACGTTCCCCGATCCCAAGGCGGTCATCGACGACTGGTTCCCGCTGTGCGGCATCGAGGTCGCCGTCGCGCACGAGGACACCTATCCCGCGCGCAAGGACGAGTACGGCCCGGCACTCGCTGGTCTGCTCGATCTCGGTCGGCAGCAGTCCGGCATGGACTATCAGAAGATCGTGCTCCGGCGCGAAGCGTTTCGTGGCGCCGTCCGCCTTCTGTTCGAATCGGTCGATCTCCTCGCAGTGCCGGCCCAGGCATTCGCCGCGCCCACGCTCGCCAAGATGGCGTCGCTCGGCGAGGACGCCTCGCTGATCGCAGGCTTGCTTCGCTTCACATGCCCGTTCGACATGACGGGAAGCCCGACCGTGACGCTACCCGGCGGCTTCGCCGCGAATGGCGGTCCGGTTGGCTTCCAGTTCGTCGGTCGTCATTTCGATGAGGCCGGCCTCGTTCGCGCGGGCGATGCGTTCCAGCGCGTTACCGACTGGCACAAGCGTCATCCCGGGATCTGAGTTGAGGAGCCGATCATATGCCCGCAGAAGACTGGTTGAAGAATTCCATCATGGCCAGGCGTGCGGTCGCAAAGGGCGCGACCGGCGCGACGCACAGTCTGACCATCGAGCAGCAGGGCAGCTTCCACTACGTCTACGGTCCCTACGCCACGCCGACCCTGTCGATCGACCCGGGTGGAGTCGTTGTCGTCGAGACGGAAGATGCCTTCGGCGGCGTGCTCACCAAGGAGAGCGACAGCCCCACGGCCAAACTGAACTTCCCCTATCTCAACCCGCAATGCGGGCCGATCGCCGTCAAGGGCGCCAAGAAGGGCGATTGCCTCGCGATCTACATCCGCGACGTCGAGACGCGGGGTGAACAGCCGGCCGGTACGACCTGCATCATTCCGGAATTCGGCGGGTTGGTCGGAACAAGCTCGACGGCGCTGCTCAATCCGCCCCTGCCGGAGCGCGTGAAGAAGCTGCATGTCGACAGGAACGGCATACGCTGGAACGACAAGATCACGCTGCCCTACGAGCCGTTCATCGGCACCATCGGCGTCTCGCCGGAGATCGAGGCGATCTCGTCGCTGCAGCCTGACTACCACGGCGGCAACATGGATCTGCCCGACGTCGCGCCTGGCGCGATCATCTACTTCCCGGTGCATACCGACGGCGGGATGCTCTACGTCGGCGACTGCCATGCGACGCAAGGCGACGGTGAGCTCTCCGGCGTGGCGCTCGAGCAGCGCGCGACCGTCACGCTGCAGGTCGACCTGATCAAGAACTGGAGCTTTGCCTGGCCGCGGCTCGAGACCAAGGACTTCATCATGACGATCGGCAGCGCGCGTCCGCTCGAGGACGCGGCGCGTATCGCCTATCGCGAGCTCGTGCGCTGGATGGCGGCCGACTACGGCTTCGACGAGATCGACGCCTACATGCTGCTCAGCCAAGCCGGGCGGATGCGCCTCGGCAACATGGTCGACCCTAAATACACGATGGGAGCATCGATCCTGAAGAATTACCTCAAGCCATGACATCCAGTCGCTTTCAGAAACAGGGGATATCACGATGAGTTCGGGACGCAAGTTAGGGATGGTTTTGCTCGGCGCCATGCTCGGTACCGCAGCGGCAATGACCGTTGCTCGGGCCGCGGAACCACCGTTGAAGGTGGGTCTGCTCGAGGACGTGTCGGGCGATCTCGCCTTCATGGGCATGCCGAAGCTGCACGGCTCGCAGCTGGCCGTCGAAGAGATCAACAAGAGCGGCGGTATCCTTGGTCGGCAGATCGAGTTGATTCACCTCGATCCGCAGGGCGACAACGCGCGCTATCAGGAGTTCGGCCGTCGATTGCTCAACCGCGACAAGGTCGACGTGCTGATCGGCGGCATCACCTCGGCCTCGCGCGAGGCGCTGCGTCCCATCGTCGATCGCACCTCGACACCGTACTTCTACACCAACCAGTATGAAGGCGGTGTCTGCGACGCCAGCATGATCAGCATGGGCGCGGTGCCGGAGCAGCAATTCTCGACGCTGATTCCATGGATGGTCGAGAAGTTCGGCAAGAAGGTCTATGTCATCGCCGCCGATTACAATTTCGGTCAGATTTCCGCGGAGTGGAACCGCAAGATCATGAAGGATCTCGGCGGCGAGGTCGTCGGCGAGGAGTTCATTCCGCTCGGCGTGTCGCAGTTCGCGCAGACCATCCAGAACATCCAGAAGGCGAAGCCGGATTGGTTGCTCACGATCAATGTCGGCGCTGCCCAGGATTCATTCTTCGAGCAGGCGGCTGCGGCCAACCTCAATCTGCCGATGGGATCGTCGATCAAGGTCATGCTCGGCTTCGAGCACAAGCGGTTCAAGCCGCCGGCGCTTAACAACATGCATGCGACTGCGAATTGGTTCGAGGAGATCGACACGCCAGAGGCTACCGAGTTCAAGAAGCGCTGGCACGCGAAATTCCCTGACGAGCTCTACATCAACGACATGGGCTACAATGCCTATAATGCGCTCTACATGTACAAGGCGCTGGTCGAGAAGGCGAAGTCGATCAAGCTCGACGACATGCGCAAGGTCATCGCGACCGGCGATGCATGCATCGACGCTCCCGAAGGCAAGGTGTGCATCGATCCGAAGAGCCAGCACACCTCGCACCGCATGCGCCTGATCTCGGTCGGGCCGAAGCATGAGGTGAAGGTCGAGAAGGACTATGGGACGATCCAGCCGTACTGGCTTGGCGAAATCGGTTGCGATCTCACCAAGAAGAACGACAAGGACCAGTACACGCCGAGCCATCTCCCGAAGAAATCGTGACGCCTGACGGGCACGGATTTTGCTCGTATTGAGAGTTGTGCTCTTGGACAAGGCCGGCGCCGCAACGATGCGGCGCCGGGATCGACAAAGGGACCAAGATGTCGGCTGAAGTATTCTCGGTATTCTATCAGTTCGCCGACGTGTTCGCGTTCCTCATTCTCTCGGCCGCAGGTCTCGCTATCGTGTTCGGCATGATGGGCGTCATCAATATGGCGCATGGCGAGTTCATCATGTGCGGCGCCTATGTCACCGTTGGCCTGGTGAATCTGGGCGTTCCGCTCGCGATTGCCCAGATCCTGGCCGCGCTGACGGCGGGACTCATCGGTGTCGCCGTCGAGTTCCTGATCGTGCGGCGCTTCTACAAGCGGCCGCTGGATTCTCTGCTCGCCACTTGGGGGCTCAGCCTCATCGTGACGCAATCGATGCTCCTGATTGTCGGTTCAGCCGTGCGGGGCATCGGAACGCCCGAAGGAAGCTTCGCAATCGGCGGCTACACGTTTTCGACCTATCGTCTGGTTCTGTTCGGTTGCGCGGTGGCCGTGCTGGGCGGTCTCTACATCGTTTTCATGAAGACGCGCTTTGGTGTGATCGCCCGGGCGACGATGCAGAATGCGGCGATGGCGAAGGCGCTGGGCGCGCGAACGGGCCGAATCTATTCGATCAGTTTCGGGATCGGCACCGGCCTTGCCGGACTTTGTGGGGCGCTCTACGCGCCAACGATGACGCTGATCCCGACCATGGGGGCGACCTTCGTGGTCGAAAGCTTCGTTACGGTCGTAATTGGAGGGGCAAACGTGCTGCTCGGAACAGCGCCGGCCGCTGTGTTCCTGGCGATGATCCGGATGGCGCTGAACGCGAGCTACGGCCAGATCATCGGACAGATTGGCATGCTGGTCGCCGTTATTTTGATCATTCGGGTGTTGCCCGAGGGGCTCTCCAGCGTTCTGGTTCGTCGTGGGCGCTAAAGGGAATTTTTGATGTTCAAGCTGCTGGAAGGACCGCAGACGCTCGGACGTGGCAAGATCTTCTGGTCCTGCTTCCTTGCAGTGCTCGCGGGCGCACTGACATATCCGCTGTTCGCCGACTCCTATGATGTGGGGAATTTCGCCTATTTCCTGATCTGGATATTCATGGCGCTCGGCCTTTGCCTGATGTGGGGCTATGGCGGGATGCTGTCGTTCGGCCAGACCTTGTTCTTCGGCATCGCCGGTTACGGATATGGCGTGCTCGCGATTAACATGGGCGGCGGCACCGCAACGATCGCCGCGCTTGCGCTGTCCGTTGTCCTTGCGATGGTGGCGGCCGGCATCCTCGGCTATTTCATGATCTGGGGTGGCATCAACGGCATCTTCTTCGGGATCGTGACGCTGTCTGCGACGCTGGTGCTTGCCTTCTTCCTCGGCCAGACCGCGGGGCCCGAATGGCACATCGGCCCGGCGCGGCTGAATGGCTTCAACGGCATGAAGGGCATGGACCCGCTCGCCGTCGGCGACTTCTATATCGAGGGATCGGCGCTCTACTACGTCATGATCGCGCTGATCGTGATCGTCTATCTCGCGTTGCGCATGCTCGTGAATTCGGGCATCGGCAACGTCATCGTGGCGACGCGCGAGAACCCGCAGCGCGCCGAGATGCTGGGTTATGACGTCCGGAAATACCAGCTCCTGACCTTCGTGATCGGCAGCGGCCTCGCAGGGCTGAGTGGTGCGCTGTACACGTCCTGGGGCCAATTCATCACGCCGTCCAGCATCGGCCTGCCTGCGGCGGCGATGCCCATCGTATGGGTGGCTTTCTCCGGACGGAGCGATCTGACCGCAACTCTGGTCGGATCGTTCCTGCTGCTGTTCGGCTTTCAGACCATCACGGTCTACAGCCAGCAGGCAGCACTCGTGCTGATGGGAGCGCTGCTGCTCGCCACGGTGATGCTGGCGCCGCAAGGTTTTGTGCTCGGCATCGGCAAGCTTGCTGCCGATTGGTGGAGCGGACGTCGGCGGCGCGATGATAGCCCCGTCATGGCGGAGGCTGGTCGCTTGCACCCGGAAGAATCCTGATCATGGCGCTGGTCGAAGTCAAAGGCGTATCCAAGCGTTTTGGCGGATTGACCGCAGTCTCCGACGTCGACCTCACGGTCAACGCCGGCGAGGTCCACTGCCTGATCGGACCCAATGGCGCCGGCAAGAGCACATTGTTCAAGCTGATCGTGGGTCTCTACCCGCCGAGCCAGGGCAGCATCCTGTTCGATACCGTCGACATCACCAAGGAGCGTCCCTACGCACGCGTGCAGCGAGGCATGAGCATCAAGATGCAGGCTCCGAGCGTGTTCAAGGAGCTGCCGGTTCGGCAAAACATCCAGACTGCGCTCCAGGAACGACTGTCCGGCGCGGAACGCATCGCCGAGGAGGATCGCCTGCTGACTCTGCTCAACCTGGGGCCGGACAGCGATAAGCTCGCGGGTGCGCTGTCGCATGGCCAGCAGCAATGGCTCGAGATCGGGATGGCGCTGGCGCTGAAGCCGCAACTCCTGCTGCTGGACGAGCCGACTGCCGGCATGTCGCCGGAGGAAACCTTCAAGACCGGCGAGTTGATCAAGTCGTTCAATGCAGAGGGCATGACAGTTCTTGTCGTCGAGCATGATATGGCCTTCGTGCGCCAGGTCGCCCAGCGCGTCACGGTGCTGCATCTCGGCAAGATTTTCGCACGCGGCGATCTCGAAAGTATTTTGCAGGACGCGAAAGTCGCGGAAATTTATCTCGGTAAGACGCATGCTCACTGAACCCAATCCCACGGACCGGATTCTGGACGTATCGGAATTATGGGCGGGATACGGTGCGACGCCGATTCTGCAGGGCGTCACCATGTCGGTCTCCCGCGGCGAGATTGTCGGCGTGATCGGCCGTAACGGTGTCGGCAAGTCGACCCTGATGCGGTGCCTGATCGGTTTGCTGCAAACCTGGCGTGGCACGATCAGCTTCATGGAGCAGGACGTAACAAAGCTCGAAGCCGACGCGCGGGCGAGGGCGGGCTTCGGCTACATCCCGCAGGGACGCGATGTCTTTCCGCAGATGACCGTCGAGGAAAACCTGCAAGTCGGCGAGTTGATCGGCGGTCCCGGCGGCAAGAAGCTGCCTGAACTCGTCTATGAGTATTTTCCGCGGCTGAAGGAACGCCGGCGGCAGGCCGCAGGCACGATGTCGGGCGGCGAGCAGCAACAGCTCGCCATAGGCCGCGCGCTGATCGGCAATCCGTCCTTGATGATCCTGGACGAGCCGTCCGAGGGTATCCAGCCCTCGATCGTCCAGCACATCTGCGAGGCGCTGAGATCGTTCCGGAACGAGCTCGGGACCACCATCATCTTCGTCGAGCAAAACCTCGACACGATCCTGGCAATCGCCGAGCGTTGTTACATCATGGAGAAGGGCAAGATCGCGCAGTCGCTGGCGGGTGGCGAGGTTAACGAGGACAATGTCCGCGAGCAGCTCCTGCTCTGAACGGCCGCATGGCATGTTTTCAAGTCGTCAATAGAGGGAGGGAATGGACATGGATCTGGGACTCAAGGGAGCAAAGGTTCTCGTCACCGGCAGCACCAAGGGGATCGGTAGGGCGATCGCCGACACATTCGCGGCAGAAGGCGCGGATGTCGGCATCTGCGCGCGCAACCAGGCCGACGTCGATAGCGCAGTCGCCGCGATCAAGGCGAAGGGCGTCGCTGCCTTCGGTAGTTCGGTCGATGTCTCCAACGGCCCGGCGCTCAAGGCCTGGGTCGAGGACATGGCCTCGAAACTCGGCGGCATCGACGTCGTCGTCGCCAATGTCAGTGCGCTGTCGATCGGACAGGACGAGGAGAGCTGGGAGAAGGAATTCTCCACCGACATGATGGGCACCGTGCGGCTGGTCAATGCGGCGATGCCGTATCTCGAGAAGAGCAAGGCCGCGGCGATCGTGACCATCTCCAGCGTTTCAGGGCGGGAGGTTGACTTCGCGAGCGGCCCCTACGGCACGTTCAAGGCCGCCATCATCCACTATACGCAAGGTCTCGCCTTCCAGCTTGCCAGCAAAGGCATCCGCGCCAATTCGGTGTCGCCGGGCAACACCTATTTCGAGGGCGGTGTCTGGAATCAAATCAAGGACGGCAATCCCGAGCTTTACAAGACCGCGCTGGCGCTGAATCCGACCGGCCGCATGGGCACGCCGCAGGAAATGGCGAACGGTGCGGTGTTCCTTGCCAGCAAGGCAGCGAGTTTCATCACGGGGACCAACCTCGTGGTCGACGGTGCCCTCACGCGCGGCGTGCAGTTCTAGGCGCTCCCTGAGTAGCGCAGTCACGAAACCGGGCCGTCTGCGGTGCCGGTGGGCGAAGCCGTTTCCGACAACAGCAGGACAGTCAGATGTCAGCAGATCCAATTCACTACAAGTCGATCATCGAAATCTCCGAGCTGTTCCGCCGCGGCGAGCTTCTACCTTCGAAAGTGACCGAGGTGATGCTGGGCCGGATCGCGAAGCTCGATCAGAAGTTTCACGGCTACGCGCTCGTCCTCGCCGAGCGGGCCATGGCGCAGGCGAAGCGCTGTGACGCCGAGCTTGCCAAGGGCATCTGGCGCGGGCCGCTGCACGGCATGCCGATCGGATTGAAGGATCTCTGCTACACCACTTTCGCGCCGACCGCTGGAGGTACCACGATCCACGCTAGGTTCGTTCCCTCCTTCAACGCGACGATCGTGGACCGGCTCGAACACGCCGGCGCCGTCACGCTCGGCAAGCTAAAAATGACCGAGGGCGCCTATACGAGCCATCATCCCGACGACCAGGCGCCGCTCAATCCCTGGGGGACCGATTACTGGGTCGGCTCCTCCTCAAGCGGATCGGGCGTGGCCACTTCGGCGGGACTTTGCTTCGGCTCGATCGGCAGCGACACCGGCGGCTCGATCCGGTTTCCGTCGGCGACGTGCGGGCTGACCGGGATCAAGCCCACTTGGGGACGTGTGAGCCGCCACGGCGTCTTCCCGCTGGCTGACTCTCTCGACCATGTCGGGCCGATGTGCCGGACCGCAGCCGATGCCGCGGCCATGCTCGGCGTCATCGCGGGCGCAGACGTCAATGATCCGACCGCCCTTCAGGCGCCGGTGCCGAACTATCTGGCGGGGATCGGTGACGGCGTGCGAGGCTTACGGATTGGCGTGGACCGCAGCTACACGCAGGACGGGATCGATCCGCAGGTGGTCGCCGCCTTGCTGGAAGCGGAGCGTACGCTTGCGGACCTCGGTGCCGATATTCGTGAGGTCAAGTTCCCAGCTTACGAGAAGCTCGTGAGCATGTGGATTCCGATGTGCTCCATCGAGACCGCAGAGGCGCATCTCGAGACCTATCCGTCGCGGAAGTCGGAATACGGTCCGGATCTGGCGCAGCTGATCGAGCAGGGCAGATCGATCAGCGGCCTCGAGATCGCTCAGATCCATCATGAGCGGTTGAAGTTCTGCGGCAGCCTCGCGGCGCTGTTCGGCGATATTGACCTGCTCCTGATTCCCACCATGCCCGTTCCGATCCCAACGCTGACCAAGATGGGCGAATACGGCGCCGATCCGAACGTGCTGCTCAGCATCCTGCGCTTTACGGCGGTATTCGACTTCTCGGGCAGCCCGACCATCACGCTACCGAACGGCATGGCGGCGGACGGGTTGCCTCTCAGCATGCAGCTCGTCGGCCCGCATCTGTCCGAAGATACGCTTGCCCGCGCCGGGTATGCTTTCCAATCAGTGACAGATTGGCACACCCGACGCGCCCTTGGCGAATGAAGATCTTCGGAATTCTAGGGTGCCTATCCGAAAATCAATCATGGGGCGAGTTCAGAGAGGGGAGACGCTGAGCACGTCGAAACGAAAATTCGTCAGCGAAACTGATGGCCACGACCCTCGGCACGGTGTTCGAGTGGTACGACTTCGATCTGGCTCCAGCCGGTGAGCAGCCCGCGCCACCGGACGCGAGTGCTCCGCAACGTAGACGACGGCACCGCCATATTCGCCGCCGCATCGTCGGTCGGGCTGGCGCTCTCCATCGCGGTCATCATCGGGAGGCAGAACGTCATGAGCGAGGCCGATTTCAAGGCCTGGGGATAGCGCGCTCCCCATTTGATGATCGGGTGCTTGCCGCCAGGACCGAATGGAGCGCGTCGTGAAGCCTTGGTCCGTTCCTGATGTTGAACAGATCCGCGCTGGGAAGGCCGGCTGTCTCTACTGACGTTCGCAACCGCACAAATCGAGATAGGGCCAGGGTTAGATCCGGCCCGGCGACGTGATCCGCCATTGACAGGTCGGCGGAGATGATAGAATTATAACAGGATAAGTTGCAAAAATAACAATATGTCACCATCGTACCAGCGTCTAGCGGGGCGACGGGAGGAAAGTTTGGAACTGTCCGGTTCGGTTGCAGCAGAACCTCGGTCGTCGGCCTCGCTTGTGATGGTCAGTGGCATCAACAAGCGCTTCGGCGGCGTGCGAGCGCTGCGTGACGTCAACCTCGAGGTCCGCGCCGGCGAGGTCCATGCGCTACTGGGCGAGAACGGCGCGGGAAAATCTACCCTGATCAAGATTCTCAGTGGTGTTCATGCCCTCGACAGCGGCACGATCGAGATCGCCGGCAGGCCGGTGGAATTCGACAGCCCGGCGAAGTCGCGCGAGGCGGGGATCGCTGTCGTTTATCAGGATCTCAGCCTCGTCGAATCCCTGAGCGTTGCGGACAATCTGTTGCTCGGCCGTGAGCCGCGTGCGCGTTTCGGCTTCGTCCGGCAGCGCGCGCTGATGGCCAAGGCCGAGGCGTTCCTGAACGCGCTCGGCATTCCCCTGGATGCGAGTGCGGCTGTCGGCTCGCTGCCTTTCGCCTATCGCCAGATGACGGAGATCGCCAAGGCGCTGATGGGCGAGGTCCGGCTTCTGATCCTCGACGAGCCGACCTCCTCGCTGACATCGGATGAGGTCCGGATCCTGTTCGATGCGATCGGGAAGGCGACGCGCCGCGGAGTCGGCGTGATCTATGTGACCCATCGGCTCAATGAGGTGTTCGAGATCTCGCAGCGCGTCACGGTGCTGCGCGATGGCGCTAACGCAGGCACGTTTGTCACAGCCGAGACCGACATGAAGCGGCTGGTGAACGCGATCGTCGGAACCGATCGATCGGCACCCACGGGCCCGCGCACCGAACCTGTCGCGAAGCGTGAATTGGATCCGTCGCCGGTTCTGTCGCTGTCCGACGTGTCCAACGACCGGCTTCGTGCCGTCGATCTGTCCGTGCTGAAGGGCGAGATCCACGGCCTCGCCGGATTGATCGGCAGCGGCCGCACGGAGATTTTGGAGACAGTGTTTGGCCTCCGGCCGCTCGAGAGCGGCGCAATCGAGATCGAGGGCCGGGGATGGCTGCCGAGAGGGCCTGCCGATGCGATCGAGCAGGGCATCGCGCTGGTGCCGGAAGACCGGCATGTGCAGGGTCTGGTCCTGGACCATTCGATCGAGCGAAACGTCACCTTGCCGCGAATTCCCCATTTCTCGCGCTGGGGCTGGATGCAGCAACGCGCCGCCGCCAGGCGTGCGGAAACCGCGGTCGCCAGGCTTTCGGTGAAAGCGCCAGGCGCGTTCAGCCTGGTCAGGACGCTCTCCGGCGGCAACCAGCAAAAGGTCGTGTTCGGAAAATGGAATGATCCGCGGCCGCGCGTGCTGCTCCTGGATGAACCGACGGTCGGCGTCGACGTGGGCGCACGCGAGGAAATCTATGCCGTGATCCGGAATGCCGTCCGCGACGGCAGCGGGGTCCTGGTCGTCTCGTCCGATCTCGTCGAATTGATCGAGCTCTGCGACCGCATCTCCGTGATCGTCAACGGGCGTGTAGCTCGTACGCTGTCGCGCGGCGAGATCGATGATGCCGAAGAGCTGCATCATCTCCTCCAGATGTACCAGGCCTCCGGGCCGGGCCACTTGCAAGAGCTTCCCGCATGACTGAACTGACTGCTCCCAACGTGGTCGCCTCGTCGACCCCATCTGATCGCCGCCGCAAGATTCTCCAGAATTTGCTGCGGGGCGAGCGGCCGTACATGCTGTACATCGCCTTCGTGATCCTGCTGGTCGTGTTCAGCCTGTCTTCGCCCTGGTTTCTCTCGGTCGACAATTTCCTGAACATCGGGCGCCAGACCACGCTGGTGTCGATCATCGCAGTCGGCATGACCTTTATTATCATCGCGCGTCAGATCGATCTGTCGGTTGCCTCGACGCTGGCGCTGTCGGGCATGGCGGCCGCTCTCGCGATGAGCCAGATCAACAACAGCTGGATCGTGGGGGCCGTGGCCGGGCTCGGCACCGGTGCGCTGGTCGGGCTGCTCAATGGCATCCTGACCACGCAGCTATCGATCCCGTCATTCCTGGTGACGCTGGGCTCACTGAGCATGGCGCGGGGACTGGCGATGATGGTGACCAACACCAAGCCGGTGATCATCACCAACGAGACCTATTTCGCGATCTTTGGCGAAGGCACGTTCCTCGGCATACCGGTTCCGATCGCCTGGACTTTGGCGGCGATGATTATCGGCATCCTGCTGCTGCACTATAACGTGTTCGGCCGGCGCATCTATGCGGTCGGCGGCAACCCGACTGCGGCGCTCTATTCCGGCATCAACACCAAACGGGTCACGACTGCAGCCTTCGTCCTGACCGGCACGCTGGCTGGTCTCGCGGCGCTGGTGCTGTCAGCGCGCTCACACGCCGCGCGGCCCGACGTCGTGCAGGGAATGGAGCTAGACGTCATCGCCGCGGTGATCCTCGGCGGCTGCAGCCTGTTCGGCGGGCGCGGCTACATCCTTGGAACACTGTTCGGCAGCTTGATCATCGGCACGCTCAACAACGGCCTTGTTCTGCTCGGCGTGAGCTCGCCGATGCAGCTCGTGATCAAGGGCGCGATCATCGTTGCCGCGGTTGCTTTCACGAAACGCTAGTCGACGTCCGGCGCGACGCATGAACAACAAGTTCATCGCGCTGCGCGGGTAGGGGCAAGGTCGCTGGCCCTCCGGTGAATCGGCGACCAAAAAATGGAGGAAACAATGAAATCAATCTTGCGACAATCCTTGCCTTTGACTGCGTTGGTGGCCGCTGCCGCCCTCTCGATGATCCCGTCGGCTCGCGCCGAAGTGCCCGCGACCTGCGTCAAGGGTGTCGATCTCGCGAAGCTCGGGCCGAAGTCGATCGTCGGCCAGGGACCCCACGGCGAAAAGGCGGCTTCCCCCGAGGTGCTCGCGCTGTCGGAGGCCGACGCCGCCAAGATCAAGGAGAAGAACTTCAAGGTCGGCATCTCCATGCAGACGGTCAACCTCGACTGGTCGCAGCTCCAGATCCAGGGCATCACCGACACGCTGAAGAAGTACGGCGTGACGGTGACGGGCGTCGCGTCCGCCGAATATCAGGTGGACAAGCAGATCGCCGATATCGAGAACACGATCCAGCAGCATCCGGACGGCATCATTTCGATTCCGGTCGATTTCACCGCGACCGCGCCGACCTACAAGAAGATCGCCAAAGCCGGCATCAAGCTCGTGCTGATGGACAGCATCCCGACTGGTCTGAAGCATCCCGAGGAATATGCGACGATGGTCTCGGCCGATAGCCAGGGCAATGGCCAGATCGCGGCACAGATCCTGGCGTCCTGCGTGGCGCAGGGCGGCACCATCGGTCTCGTCAATTTCGGCGTCGACTATTTCAGCACCAACGAGCGCACCAAGGGCGTGCGGGAGTGGATGAAAGCAAACCGCCCTGACATCAAGATGAAGCAGGTCGACTTCACCGATCCGCCGAAGGTCTCGCAGATCGCGGGCGACTTCCTGACCGGCAATCCCGACGTCAAGGGACTGTACGCGGTGTGGGATCAACCGGCGCTCGACACGCTGAGCTCGATGCGGGCTCAGGGCATCGATATTCCCATGACGACGGTCGACCTCGGTCTGCAATCGGCGATCGAGATTGCCAAGGGCGGGCCGCTGAAGGCGACCGGCTCGCAGCGTCCCTACGACCAGGGCGTCGCCGAGGCGATGGCGATGATGAACGCGCTGCTGGGTAAGGAAACGCCTGGCTGGATCGGTGTGCAGTCGCTGCCGGTGACGCAGTCGAATGTGCTGGAGTCCTACAAGACCGTATTCAAGAAGGACCCGCCGGCCGAGCTGACGGATGCCTGCAAAAAGGCGAAGCCCGCCTGCAACTAGCCTGAAACAGCGATGCGCGATCCACCGAGACCGCGCATCGCTCAGCAAGCCTGATCCGGGCGAACCAGCCCCCGTCCGGATCAGGCCGTGCTGGTGACGTATTCGACGGGAAGGCTGCGGAAGTGCTTGCGCGTGTCTGCCGACACGGAGCCACCGACGATGATCCGCGAGAATGAGCTGACGTCGGAGAAAAACGCCGGCTTGAGGCTGCCGAGCTTGCTGGCGTCGACCACGAGGATGCTCTCCATCGCGGTAGCGATGACGGCCTGCTTGATGGCGACTTCGTGAAAATTCGAGCAGCTGGCGCCGCGGGTCCAGTGCAGGCCGCCGGCCGAGATGAAAGCCTTGTTCACCCCGAGCCGCCGCAGGTAGGACAGGCCGTCATCCGACGAGAACGACTGCGACGACGGATGGTAGAGCCCGCCCATCAACATCACCTGCGTCGCTGGCCGGTGGGTGACGATCGAGGCGACGTTCAGCGAATAGCAGATCACCGAAAGAGGCATGTCCTCAGGCAGGCAATCCGCCAGCGACTGCATCGTGGTGCCGCAGTCGATGAAGATGGTGTCACCTTCCTTGATCGAGGCGGCTGCGGATCGGCAGGCGAGGCGCTTGTCCTGCGTGTGCTGGTCGATTTCCTGCTCGAATGTGTACTTGATCCCGGTCGGCGACGCCGCGTTGACGACGTAGCCGCCGAGCAGGGCGAGCGCCGCCTCGGGCCCGGCAAGGTCGCGCCTGACCGTCATCTCCGACACCTTCAGCAGCTCTGCGGCGTCCTTCAGATGCAGTGCGCCGCTCGTCTCGACGGCGCGTCGCAGCCGTTGCAGCCGTTGGACGCGGGTCTCGCTGGGGCGTGCGGTCGGTGTTTCAGTCATTTTCGTCACCGAGCTTGCTTATCCGGTTGACAATGATCTTACAATGATGTGAGTTTAGCAACGTCAATCTGTTACAATAATAACATTTGGCCCGAAGGGTGTTTCGCTGTCGGCGACGGGAGGCAGCAGATGCGCCGGCGGCCAAGGGATGGGAGGATCGCATGTTGCAATCGGCACATTCAGTCTATCTGCCGTTTCAGCCGATTCGCTAGCATTGCGCGGCGTACCGATGGCGCAGGGCGTCTTGATATCAAATCCATCCGCGGTGCCGGCGCAGCCCCATGCGCGGGATCACAATCATCCGCATCCGATCGCGCGCAACAGCGGCCGCGCGCTCGAGATGGACTGGGTCGACGATATCCGGATCAATCTGTCCGCCGCCGAGCGCCGCGTTGCGAGCCTGCCGGGCCGGCGCACCGTCAAGAAGGACGCGCAGGCGGCGTGGTTGCTCAAGGCGATCACCTGCATCGACCTGACGACACTCAACGGCGACGATACGGCCGAACGGGTGAAGCGCCTCTGTGCCAAGGCGAGGGCCCCGATACGAAGTGACCTCCTCGAGGCACTCGGTTTTGCCGGGCGCCGGCTGCACACGGGCGCGATCTGCGTCTATCACCGCTTCGTCGCAACCGCGGTCGAAGCGCTCGATGGGTATGACATTCCGGTCGCTGCGGTTTCGACCGGATTTCCGGCAGGCCTCGTGCCTCACGATCTGAAGCTCAAGGAGATCGAGGCGTCCGTCAGGGACGGTGCGCAGGAGATCGACATCGTCATCACGCGTGAGCATGTGCTGACCGGAGATTGGCGCGCTCTCTACGCCGAGGTCCGGGATTTCCGCGCAGCCTGCGGCGATGCGCATCTGAAGACGATCCTCGCAACCGGCGACCTCAAAACGCTGCGCAACGTCGCCAAGGCGTCGATGGTCTGCATGATGGCCGGCGCGGACTTCATCAAGACCTCCACCGGCAAGGAAGGCGTCAATGCCACGCTGCCGGTGACGCTGGCGATGCTGCGCATGATCAGGGTCTATGAGGAGCGGACCGGCTTCAAGATAGGCTTCAAGCCGGCCGGCGGAATCTCGACGGCGAAGGATGTGCTCAACTACCAGTTCCTGATGAAGGAGGAGTTGGGACGCGATTGGCTCGAGCCGGATCTGTTCCGCGTCGGCGCCTCGAGCCTGCTCGCCGACATCGAGCGCCAGCTCGAGCATCACGTCACCGGCCGCTACTCGGCCTTCAACCGTCATCCCGTGGGCTGAGCATGAGTATCGCACATTACTTTGAGACCATGGATTATGGTCCCGCTCCCGAGGCGGACGGCGAGGCGCGCGCCTGGCTGAAGCGGCACGACGCGACGTTTGGGCATTTTATTGCCGGTAAATTCGTCGCGCCGGCTTCGGGCAAGCATCTGACGACGATCGAGCCAGCCACCGGAAAGACGCTGGCCAAGATCGCGCAAGGCATCGCAGCGGATGTCGAGGCTGCAGTCGGCGCCGCGCGATCGGCGCAGTCGTCATGGGCAAAGCTCGGTGGTCACGGTCGTGCCCGTCATCTCTATGCGCTGGCGCGCATGCTGCAACGTCATGCTCGTCTGTTCTCGGTATTGGAAGCGATTGACAATGGCAAACCGATCAGGGAAACCCGCGATCTCGACGTGCCGCTCGCCGCGCGCCACTTCCTGTATCACGCCGGCTGGGCACAATTGCAGGACCGCGAATTCGCCGACCATGTCCCGGTCGGTGTGATCGGCCAGATCATCCCCTGGAACTTTCCGCTGCTGATGCTGGCCTGGAAGATCGCGCCCGCGCTGGCGACCGGCAACACCGTGGTGCTGAAACCGGCAGAGTTCACGTCACTCACCGCGCTGCTGTTCGCCGAGCTCGCGGCGGAAGCCGGCCTGCCGCCCGGCGTGTTGAATGTGGTGACGGGTGATGGCGCCACCGGCGCGTTGCTGGTCGAAAATCCCGGTGTCGACAAGATCGCCTTCACGGGGTCGACCGAGGTCGGGCGGTTGATCCGTCAGTCGACCGCAGGCAGCGGGAAGTCGCTGACGCTCGAGCTCGGCGGCAAGTCGCCGTTCATCGTGTTCGACGACGCCGACATCGATGGCGCCGTGGAAGGCGTGGTCGATGCGATCTGGTTCAACCAGGGCCAGGTCTGTTGTGCCGGATCGCGGCTTCTGCTGCAGGAAGGGATCGCAGAGACATTCCGCAAGCGCCTCATCCGCCGCATGGAGACGCTGCGCGTGGGTCCGCCGCTCGACAAGGCGATCGACATGGGCGCGGTGGTCGCACCGGTGCAGCTCGAGCGGATCAAGGCGCTGGTCGAAACCGGCGTCAAGGAGGGCGCCGAGAAGTATCAGGCGCCGGGGCCGATCCCCGCTGAGGGATGCTTCTATCCCCCGACCTTGCTTTGGAACGTACATCCGTCATCGACCGTGGCGATCGAGGAGATCTTTGGCCCGGTGCTGGTCGCGATGACGTTCCGCACGCCGGACGAGGCGGTGATGCTCGCCAACAACACGCGCTATGGCCTTGCCGCCAGCGTGTGGAGCGAGACCATCGGGCTGGCGCTCGATATCGCGCCGAAGCTTCAGGCCGGCGTGGTCTGGGTCAATGCGACCAATTTGTTCGATGCCTGCGTCGGCTTCGGCGGCTATCGCGAGTCCGGCTTCGGTCGCGAGGGCGGCCGGGAAGGTCTCTACGAATATCTCAAGCCGAAAGCCTGGAGCGGGCGGAAGGCGCGGGCGAAGGTGCCGCCGCCATCCCCGGCGGCTTCTAACGACGGCGCCGGATTTGGCACGCCGTCGATCGACCGAACCGCCAAGCTGTTCGTCGGCGGCAAGCAGGTTCGTCCCGACGGAAATTATTCGCGCGCGGTGCTGTCGCCGAAGGGGAAGCACCTCGGCGAAGCCGGCGAGGGCAATCGCAAGGATATCCGTAACGCGGTGGCCGCCGCGCGCTCGGCCGAGGGGTGGGCGCGGGCGACGACGCATAATCGCGCCCAAATCCTCTACTACCTTGCCGAGAATCTGTCCGCGCGTGGCGACGAGTTCGCCCGGCGCGTCGGTGATATGACCGGCGTTTCGCCCGCCAAGGCGCGCGCGGAGGTCGAGGCGAGTATCGAACGGCTGTTCAGCTATGGGGCCTGGGCCGACAAATACGAGGGGACGATCCATGCACCGCCGTTGCGCGGCGTGGCGCTTGCCATGCACGAGCCGATCGGCGTGGTCGGGGTGGCCTGTCCGGACGAGGCCCCGTTGCTGGGCTTCATCAGCCTGGTGGCACCGTTGATTGCGATGGGCAACCGCGTCGTCGCCGTCCCAAGTGAGCGGCATCCGCTTGCAGCGACCGATTTTTATCAGGTGCTGGAGACGTCGGATGTGCCGGCAGGCGTCGTCAATATCGTCACCGGCGAGCGCGATGCGCTCGCGAAGGTCCTTGCCGAGCATGACGACGTCGATGCGCTCTGGGTGTTCGGTTCGCAGGAGGCCTCGACTGCTGCGGAGCGGCTGTCGATCGGCAACCTCAAGCGCACGCTGGTCGACCACGGGCTGGCGCTCGATTGGTACGACCGGGTGGCGAGCGAAGGTCCGATCCTGCTCCGCCACGCGGTGCAGGTGAAGAACATCTGGATTCCCTATGGCGACTAAAGACGTCACCTTGCGGTGATACGGGTTGGCATCCGGACCATCAGAGTTCGGGCGATTTTTTGAAGACAAGGGAGGGACGCAACATGCTCAAGGGCATCAATCCACTGCTCAATGCCGACGTGCTTTACGCCTTGCGCGCAATGGGGCACGGGGACCGCCTCGTGGTGTGCGACACCAATTTTCCTGCCGACTCCATCGCGCGCCAGACCGTGTTCGGCGAGCTGCTTCGCATCGACAACGTCAGTACGGCAAAGGCGATCGAAGCCATCCTCTCGGTGCTGCCGCTCGATACGTTCGTCGACGATGCCGCGATCCGCATGGAGATTGTTGGCCAGCCCCAGGAGGTGCCGCCGGTGCAGCGCGAGGTGCAGGCCGCGATCGACCGCGCCGAGGGACGCTCCTGGCCGCTGGTCGGGGTCGAGCGCCATGCCTTCTATGAAAAGGCCAAGACGGCCTACTGCGTGATCGCCACGGGAGAGCGGCGCTTCTACGGCTGCTTCCTGTTTTCCAAGGGCGTCATCGCGCCGGACGGAGAGTAACGACCATGAGCAAGACTGGCGTCGCAGTGCTCGGCATCTTCGTCGTCGATCTGGCCTTCCGGGCCGGCAACATGCCCGCGATCGGTGAAACGATCGCCGGCTCGGGATTTGCCATGGGACCAGGCGGCAAGGGGTCGAACCAGGCCGTGGCCGCTGCGCGCGCAGGCGCAGACGTGACCTTCATCTCCCGGATCGGCCGCGACGCCTTCGGTGATCTTGCCATCAAGACGTGGGAAACCGAGGGCATTCGACCGCGCGTCGCCAGGACTTCGGAGGCGCCGACCGGCGCGGCCTTCATCTATGTCCACGAGACACGCGGCGACAACGCCATCATCGTGGTGAGCGGAGCGGCCGACGGTCTCAGCCCCAGCGACGTCGACGCGGCGGCGGATGCGATCCGCACCAGCCGCGTCTTCGTGACCCAGCTCGAGCAACCGGTCGCGGCCGCGCAACGCGGGCTCGAGATCGCGCGCGCTGCGGGGAGCATCACCGTGTTCAACCCGGCACCTGCGGTCAAATTCGACGATGGCCTGTTTGCCTTGTGCGACTACGTCGTTCCCAATGAGACCGAGGCGGAAGCGCTGACGGGGATCGCGGTGAGCGATCTTGCCGGCGCCCGCCGCGCCGGCGAAGCGTTGGTGGCCAAGGGAGCGGGCACCGCGCTGATCACGCTCGGCGAACGCGGGGCGCTGTTTCACGGGCGAGATCGCTCGCTACACGTGCCCCCGTTCGCCGCCGGCAAGGTGGTCGAAACCGCGGGCGCGGGCGACGCATTCGTCGGCGGCTTCGCTGCAGCGCTTGCGGGCGGCGCCGATCCCCTGGAAGCGGCGCGCTTCGGTTCCGCCACGGCGGGGATTTCCGTGACGCGCGCGGGGACTGCGCCTGCCATGCCGCGGCGCGCTGAGATTGAAGCCCTGTTGAAGGGATGATCTGCTCATGATGCGGAACGATCCGATCAAGCATGTCTTCATCTGGCCGGCGGTGCTCGTCGTGCTGGCGATCTCGATCTTTCCGCTGATCTATTCGTTGACCACGAGCTTCCTCAGCTATCGCCTGGTTCCGCCGATCCCGCCGCGGGTCGTGTGGTTCGGCAATTATGCTACGCTCCTGCAAGAGCCGCGCTTCTGGAATGCGATCTTCACGACGACGCTGATCGCGTTCATTGCCGTCGGGTTGCAATACGTGATCGGGTTTGGCGTTGCGCTCGCGCTGAACGCGCGCGTTCCGGGCGAACGGCTATTTCGCGTTGCCTTGCTGCTGCCCATGCTTCTGGCCCCGGTTGCCGTCGCGCTTGTTGCTCGCATGATCTTCAATCCGACCATGGGGCCGCTCAACCAGTTCCTGTCCATGTTCGGCATGGCGAACCTGCCGTTCCTCACCAACGGTCATTGGGCGCTCGCCTGCATCATCGCTGTCGAGATCTGGCAGTGGACCCCGTTCGTCATCCTGATGATGCTGGCTGGCCTGCAAACGCTCCCCGAAGATGTTTACGAGGCGGCCGAGCTCGAGAACGCCAGCGCCTGGCAACAGTTCTGGGGCATCACCTTTCCGATGATGCTGCCGATCTCCGCCGCGGTCGTCTTCATCCGCCTGATCGAGAGCTACAAGATCATGGACACCGTATTCGTGATGACGGGCGGCGGACCGGGTGTGGACACCGAGACCCTGACGTTGTTCGCCTATCAGGAGGGTTTCAAGAAGTTCAATCTCGGCTACACGTCGGCGCTCAGCTTCCTGTTCCTGATCGCCATCACGATCATTGGCGTCACTTATCTGGCGCTGCTGCGGCCGCATCTGGAGAAGCGCCGATGAGCGGGCAGGGCCTTACCGGACTGTCGCGCTGGAGCCGCCGCCTGGTCGCGGCCGGTGTCTTCGCATGGTGCCTGATCACGGCGTTTCCGCTCTATTGGGTGGTCGTGACGGCGTTCAAGACCCCGCCGGGCGTGGTCGGCGGCCCGACCTATATTCCGTTCGTCGATTTCACGCCGACCCTGCAGCCCTTCATTGATCTCTATCAGGGTATCCGTGGCGAGTTCTTCCGGACCTTTTTGAACTCGACAATCGTTGGCTTGTCGGCGGCAGCGATCGCGACTGCCGTCGGCGCAATGGCGGCCTATGCGCTGGTGCGGTTCGAATTCAGGGTGCGCTTCGGCGCCGGCCTGATCTTCTTCCTGCTCGCGCTCGGCGGCTATCTGCTGTTCAACAATTCGCTCGGATTCACCCGCGCGCAGGCGCTGCTGCTGGCGTTCCCGATCGCGCTTGCCGCTGCAATCCTGGCCAACCGCCTGCCGCTGCCGGGGCCGATCCTCGGCAATGAAGACATCCTGTTCTGGTTCGTCAGCCAGCGCATGTTTCCGCCGATCGTCACGGCTTTCGCGCTGTATCTCCTCTACAGCGAAATCGGCCGGCTCGGCTTCCAGCTCATCGACAGCTTTGTCGGCCTGACGCTGTGCTACGTCGCGTTCTCGCTGCCGATCGTGGTCTGGCTGATGCGCGACTTTTTCGAGGCCATTCCGATCGAGGTCGAAGAAGCTGCGATGGTCGACAACGTGCCAAGTTGGCGCATCTTCCTCGGCATCGTGGTGCCGATGTCGATGAACGGACTGCTGGCGACTTTCATGATCACGCTCGCCTTCGTCTGGAACGAGTTCCTGTTCGCGCTGTTCCTGACCAATTCCAGATGGCAGACGCTGCCGATCCTGGTGGCAGGACAGAACAGCCAGCGCGGCGACGAATGGTGGGCGATCTCGGCCGCGGCGCTCGTCGCCATCATTCCGATGATGATCATGGCAGGTCTGCTCAGCCGCATGATGCGGTCGGGCCTGCTGCTCGGAGCAATCAAATAACAAAAACCTATGTAGGGAGGACTGGACGATGTTGCGACGGACGTTTCTGATGCTGACCACCTCGCTCGCGATGGCTTGCACCGCGAGCCAGGCGAACGCTGCTTGTAGCCCGGATTACTCCGGCGTCACCCTGACTGTGGCGTCGCAGACCGGACCGTATATCGCCTCCGCGCTCAAGCTCGGTGCGGACGAATGGACCAAGAAGACCTGCGGCAAAGTCAATGTGGTCGAGTTCCCCTGGTCGGAGCTCTACCCGAAGATCGTTACATCGCTTACCGGATCTGACGCGACGTTCGATCTGGTCAGCTTTGCGCCGGCCTGGCTGCCCGACTTCGTCACCTATCTCAGCGAGATGCCGAAAGAGATGCAGTCCGGCAAGGATTGGGACGATGTCGAGCCGGCCTACCGCGAGCGCCTGATGGTGTGGGAAGGCAAGATCTATTCGCAATCGATGGACGGCGACGTTCACACCTACACCTATCGCACCGACCTGTTCAGCGATCCCAAGGAGAAGGACGCCTTCAAGGCCAAGTACGGCTACGACCTGGCGCCGCCAAAGACCTGGAAGCAATATCTCGACATCGCGGAGTTCTTTCAGCGCCCCGACAAGGGACTCTGGGGCACGGCGGAGGCCTTCCGTCGCGGTGGCCAGCAGTTCTGGTTCTTCTTCAGCCACGCGGCGGCCTATACCAACAACCCGAACTATCCGGGCGCGATGTTCTTCGACCCCGAAACGATGGATGCCCAGATCAACAATCCGGGCTGGGTGAAGGGATTGGAGGAATATATTCGCGCTTCCAAGCTTGGCCCGCCCAATGCGCTGAACTTTTCGTTCGGCGAGGTCAATGCCGCCGTGGCCGGCGGCCAGGTGGCCGAGTCGATCGGTTGGGGCGACACCGGCGTGATCGCGGCCGACCCCAAGCAATCGAAGATTTCCGGCAAGGTGGGCTCTGCGGTGCTGCCCGGCTCTGACGAGATATGGAACGCCAAAACCAAGAAGTGGGACAAGTTTCCGGCAGTGCTGCCGGCACCCTTCATGGCGTTCGGAGGCTGGCAGATTGCCGTGCCAAAGGTGGGCAAGAACCAGCAGGCGGCATGGGATTTCGTCAAGACGCTGACAAGCCCTGAAGTCTCCGGCAAGGCCGCGATTACCGGTGGCACGGGTGTCAACCCATACCGCAAGTCGCACACCACGAATCTGGAGTTGTGGAGCAAGATCTTCTCGCCGACGGAAGCCAAGGAATATCTCGGCGCCCAGGCCGACTCCATTAACGGCAAGAACGTTGCGCTCGACATGCGTTTGCCCGGCTATTTCTCCTACACCGAGGTTGTGGAGATTGAGCTTGGCAAGGCGCTGGCCGGCCAGACCACGCCGCAGGCCGCGCTGGACGCGGTCGCGAAGGAATGGAATCGCCTGACCGATGAGTTCGGCCGCGCGAAGCAACTCGCCGCCTATCGCGCGGCGATGGGCCTCTCACCGAAGAACTAGCTTCCGCGGAGACTGCCCCGGATGATGCGTGAGCATCATCCGGGCTTTGTTGGCCGTCGATATAGGGACGGAAAAAGGAATCCATGGCGCACGTCGAGATCGAGAACGTCAGCAAGGCATATGGGCCCTACAAGATCATCGAGGGGCTTAATCTGAGTGTGGCCGACGAGGAGTTTGTCGTGCTTGTCGGACCGTCCGGCTGCGGCAAGACCACGACGTTGCGCATGATAGCGGGACTGGAGACGGTCACCAGTGGAACCATTCGTATCGGTAATCGCGATGTGACGCAGCTGCGCCCAGGCTTGCGTAATTGCGCGATGGTGTTCCAGAATTATGCGCTCTATCCGCATATGACTGTTGGTGAGAATATCGGCTACGGCATGAAGGCGCGGGGCGAGTCGCGCGCCAATATCGCGAAAGCCGTCGAGGACGTGGCGCGGGTTCTCGACCTCGAGCAATACGTGGACCGTCGGCCCAAGCAGCTCTCCGGTGGGCAGCGTCAGCGCGTGGCGATCGGCCGTGCCATCGTGCGCAGCCCGGACGTGTTTCTGTTCGACGAGCCATTGTCAAACCTCGACGCCAAACTCCGCATCGAGATGCGGACCGAGATCAAGGCATTGCATCGCCGTCTCGCCAAGACGATCGTTTATGTCACACACGATCAGGTCGAAGCTATGACCATGGCCGATCGGGTCGTGGTGATGAATCGCGGCCGCATCGAGCAGGCGGCTGATCCGATCACGATCTATGAGAAACCAAGCAATCTCTTCGTCGCGGGCTTCATGGGCGCGCCCAGCATGAATTTCATCCACGGGGAGATTGCCGCTCGCGACGGTGCACTGATCTTCACCGAACCCTCGGGTACGGCGTTGAGATTGCCGAAATCCCGAGAGGCGGCCTATGCAGGGAGCATCGGCAAGCCGGTTGTGCTCGGCGTGCGGCCCGACCACGTGCTGCGGCAAGATGCGCCACCGGGCTCCTCCGTCCGCATGATGGTGAAAGACGTGGAGCCGCTCGGGCCGCATACTCTCGTGATTGGAACCGTGGGCGCATTTCCATTCACGGCGCAGATGCAAGTCGGTGTTTCTGCGGCGCCGGATTGCCCAATAGATGTCGCGATCGATCTGGAGCGAACGCACCTTTTCGACAAGGTTTCCGGGAAGGCCGTTTCATAGTCGGCGGTCCTCTGGCGGTGCAGGTAATCCCAAATCTGTACTTCCAGCGTACGCATGCCTCATCGCGGTCACTTGCGATGCGGCGAGCTCGCAGGTGATGCGGGCGACGTTGCACCCTTCTTCGCAAACTTTGCTCGTCCGGTATTGGTGTCGAGCAGAGTCTGCGAAAAGAGATTAAGCGATTTCAGCTGGTTACATGCCAATATTCATTACCTCGCGGGTAATGGAAGGGCTGAGATCCGCATGCTAGGTTTTCGAGCATGAACGCACATGCATCTACGGCACAGGCCGAACGCAGCCAGCCCGTCCATATCGGCGACCATTTGCGCGAATGGCGGCAACGCCGCCGCATGAGCCAGCTCGATCTGGCGGGCGAGGCCGAGATTTCCGCGCGGCATTTGAGCTTCGTCGAGACCGGCCGCGCTGCGCCCTCGCGCGACATGGTGCTCAGGCTCGCCGAACGTCTCGAGGTACCCTTGCGCGAACGCAACGTGCTGCTGGTCGCGGCCGGCTATGCGCCGGCGTTTCCGCAGCGCCCGCTGGAGGATCCCGCCTTGAAATCAGCTCGCCAGGCGATCGACCTCGTTCTCAGGGCGCATGAGCCCAATCCGGCGCTGGCCTATGACCGGCACTGGAATCTGGTTTCCGCCAACCGCATGGTGGCGCCGCTGCTCGAAGGCATCCCGCAGCGGCTGCTCGGTCAGCCCTTCAACGTGCTGCGGCTCGCGTTTCACCCTGAAGCGCTGGCGCCGCGCACGGTCAATCTCGCGGAATGGTGCGGGCATCTGCTGGAGCGGCTGCACCGGCAATGCGAGGCAACGGCCGATCCTGAGCTGATCAAGCTCTACAACGACCTCAAGAGCTATCCCATCCCGGCGCGCTCGGGGCCGCTGTCGAGCGACAATGTCGCGATTCCCTTCAAGCTGCGCCATGGCGGAGAGATACTAAGTTTCTTCTCCACCACCATGGTGTTCGGCACACCTGTGGACATCACGCTGTCGGAGCTGGCGCTGGAGACATTCTTCCCGGCGGACGAGCGCACCGCCGAGCGGCTGAAGCAGATGGCAGCAGCTATGACCTAGCGCCCTTGCCTCGGGGCGGGTTCTGCTTATCTTCGGCTTATCTTGGGTCAAACCCGCATCGCCCGAAGGAGGCGCTATGAGCACGTTGAAACCGCTCCAGATCGATGTCGTCTCCGACGTGGTGTGCCCCTGGTGCTATATCGGCAAGCACCGGATCGAGAGCGCGCTGGCGCTCGTGCCCGACGTTCCCGTCAAACTCAATTTCCGTCCTTTTTTCCTCAATCCGTGGGTGCCGCGCGAGGGCATCAGCCGCGAGGACTATCTCACCACCAAGTTCGGCTCGGTCGAAGCCTATAAGGGCATTGCCGGCCGCGTCGTCGCGGCTGCAAGCGAGGAGGGCCTTGTCTACAAGCCCGAGCTGGTCGCGCGCCAGCCCAACACCACCGACTGTCACCGCCTCATCCTCTGGGCCGAGGCGATCGGCAAGGCGCCCGAGATGAAGCAGCGGCTGATGGAGCTGTATTTCCGCGACGGCGGCGACCTCACTGACGTGAACGTGCTGGTGCAGGCGGCCGCCGATGTCGGCCTCGATGCCGACGACGTGCGCAAGCGCCTCGCCACCGACGAGGACGTCGCACGCGTGTCGGCCGACGCGCAGGAGGCCGCCGAGAAGGGCATCTCCGGCGTGCCGACCTACGTGTTCGCGCAGAAATACGCCGTCTCCGGCGCGCAGGATCCGAACCTGCTCGCCCGCGCCATTCGCGAGGTCTCGGCGGAGATCAACGCGCAGGCGGCAGAGTAGCTTTCGCTTATTTGCGGAGCAGACGCACCACGCGTCGCGCGCCGTCGTGCGCGACGTTGAGGCCAACCAGCGCCGCGTGAATGATCGCGACGACAGGATCGTGACGCCGCAGCGGAATCAGCACGTCGCCGATGGCAAAGCGCCCGCGCCAGATCGGGTTGATCATGGGGTGGTCGGCGCTCGCCGTGGAGTCCGCGCTGGCGATGGCCGGATCGGCGCAGAGATGCCGCGTGAGGTCGAGCGTGAGCTGCACGCCCGGCGAATATCTTGCAAAGCGTTCGTCGATACCGAGCTTGAAGAAGAAGGCGCGGTCCTGGTGGCGTAGCACGATGCCGGCCGCCACCGGCGTCGTGCCAGCGCGCAGCGTGATGACCTCGCACTGCGCGGTCTCTGCCAGCGCAAGAACCGCGCGGCCAATGAAGGTCGCATCGCCCGCATGCTGGATCAGCGCGGTGCCGCGCTTGCCTTTCCAGCCACTGGCCTCGAGTTGCAGGAATGTTTCGAGCGCCGGCCCGATCTCGTTGGGCTTGCGCGCGACCGCGAAGGCGACGGGCCCGTGCTCTTCGAGGCGATGGCGCTGGCGACGCAGCTCCTTGAGCTTCTTGGCGCCGAGCGCTTCATGCAACAGCGTTTCACCATCCTGCGTCGCGTCGAGGCTGGCGCGGATGTAGGAGGAGAGGATACGCGGCTTCAGGCCGTCGCGATTGAGAACGTCCTTGAGCGAACTCATCGCCGCGCCGTCGAGTGCAACGTCGTTGAGCACGAGCGCATGTGCTCCGGCCTCGCGCGCCTGCTGCAACAGGCGCGTGGCCGCTTCGATCGGCGCGTCGCGGTCGATCAGGGGGCTGCACAGGGTGCCATAGGGATGCGCGCTCACCAGCGCGGGCAGGGGGATCTTCCAGGCGCGCCAGAGCGAGACCACCGGCATCAGCCCGATCAGCCGCACCGACGAGCCGTCGAATGCGGGTAGCGCCGAGGCGTCGGTGCGGCCGCGTGCGGCCTCGCTCACGGCGAGCTCCCAGCCCGGCAGGTAGTAGCCGTTCGGCTCGATCACGCGCTGGGCGAGCGCGCGCCATTGGCCGGGATCGATGGACGTGAGGGGGACGAGCGCGCGCGTTGCCGCGGCAGCCCTTGCCGATGCCGGATTGATCGCTGCCTGATGCGCGATATCGACCACGTCCCGTCGTTCCCCGTTCAGAAGGTCATGCTTAGCGCAAAGATTGGAAAATTCCGTTGGGACGCCGCTTCAATTCGAATGGTAATATTAACGTCTCATTGAGCATTCGGGCCGCCGCGGCGTGCCATGATGGAAGCTCTCGACCTGGAGGATCACAATGATCGCCACACCTTTCACGCCGATGGCGTCGCTCCTTGGTGGCGCGTTGATCGGACTGTCCGCCGTGCTCCTGATGTGGGCGACGGGACGGATCGCCGGTGTCAGCGGCATCGCGGCGCGGCTGTTTCCGCCTTACGAGGACCGCGAGTTCGCCGGCCGGCTCGCTTTCGTCGCCGGCCTCGTCGCCGCACCCATCCTGGTGCGCATTGTCAGCGGAAGCCTGCCGGCGCAAACGATCGCGGCGGGAACGCCGGTGCTGATCGTCGCCGGATTGCTCACGGGCTTCGGTGCGGTCTGGGGCAGCGGCTGCACGTCCGGCCATGGCGTCTGTGGCCTGTCGCGGCTGTCGCTGCGATCGCTGGTCGCGACCATCACCTTCATGTCGGCGGGCATTGCCACTGTCTTCGTGATGCGGCACTGGGGCTGACGACGATGGCAATCCTCATCCAATTCGCGATCGGCCTCCTCTTCGGTATCGGGCTCATCGTCTCCGGCATGTCGAATCCGGCAAAGGTGCTGAACTTCTTGGACGTCGCCGGCATTCCCGCCGGAACGTGGGATGCGAGCCTCGCCTTCGTGATGGCGGGTGCTGTCGCGGTAACCTTCATCGGCTTCAGCCGTGTCTTGAAACTCGCGCGACCGTTTTTCGCAGACCGCTTTTACCTTCCGACGCGAAAGGATATCGATTCGAGAGTTATCGCCGGTCCCGCCATCTTTGGCATCGGATGGGGGCTCGCAGGCTTTTGTCCGGGCCCTGCGCTCACCGCGCTCGGATTCGGCTCGGCGTCCGCTTTCATCTTCGTCGCCGCAATGCTTGCCGGCATGGTGCTCGCCCGCTTCGTCGCGCAGCTCCCGTCATCAACGCGCCTCGTCGCGCCGGCCGATCCGCTCGAAACCTGACATGGGCAGGACCGGGCGAGTGGATCTCGTCCGGTCCTGCCCTGTTAGAGCTTCAGTGACTACCAGCGGTCGCCGCCGACACCGACGCCCACGCTGACGCCGGGCGCCCGAATGCCGACGCCGCCGCGCGGACCATCGTCCCAGTCGCGATAGGTGCGGCGCTCGTAATAGCGATCGCGCGGCATGGCGTTGTAGGAGTCGCGCACGATCACGCGCGAGCCGCCACGGGTGCGATAGCAATTGCCGGCGTCATCGCAGACAAGCCGGACTTCCTGAACGAGCTCAGGGTTGGCGTATTCGCTGGTCGTGTAGATGTCCGCGGCCTTCGCGCCGCTCGCCGCAGCGAGGGCGCCGACGCCAGCCAGTAGTGCGATCGTGAATGTCCTCATCGTGTCCTCCTCCGAAACTGCCCTCGGGGGTAACAAGAAGGGGAGGCGGTGATCGTTCCGGGTCGAATTACAGGTTTTTCCCGGAACCGGAGCGCGTGTCGGCGTGATTTGTTCCTAGATCGGCTCGTAGGTTTCCGTCCCGCAGATGTCGTCGGCTTCCGCGCGGCGGCGATCGACCACTTTTCCGCCTGAGATCGTCACGATGTAAATCTGGGTGCCGAGTGTGGAGCCGGTGGCGGAGGTGAGCTGCGCGCTGACGCAGGCGGTCCAGCCCTGTCCCCGCACCTCCCGATGGGGCGGGGCGACGTGCACCTCGCGCGGATAGGACGTGTTGAGGAAGACCACGTTGATCTGCTCGCGGACCACGCGCTTGACGTCGGGGGGCGCTTCGGGTGGCGGCTGCTCGGCTTCCTTCAGGCGCATGAACTCGGGCACCGGCGCGCGGCTGTCGGCGAAGCCGCAAGAACCAAGTGCGAGGGCGCTGGCCAGCAGCGCCGCATGAGCAACAATCCGCAACATCCGTGAAGGTCCCCTGCGGGCCAACAGATAGGCAGGAATGCGATCCGGCAAAGTCCCGGCCGATCAAGATTTGCTGAAATTCCGGCCCTCCGGCATTTGCTATTACGGGATTGCAGGCTAGTTTGTGCCCCAGACGAGGGGGATTGCATCAATGCGGATTTTGGTCATCGCGGCCGCCGTGCTCGCACTAACGGCTGCGTCGGCGCAGGCGCAGGGCCGCAGCAGAGGCCAGCCGAACGAAGCGAAGTCGGACAACAAGCCCAAGGTCGACGAAAAGGCCTACAAGGCCGCGCTCGAGCGCATTCCGGAGCCCAAGGAGAAGTACGACCCGTGGGGCGGAGCCCGTCCGGCTGAACCTGCCAAGAAGCCCAAATAAATGAGGGGGGCGTTGGCGAGCCGTCTATGTCAGTCGGCCGCCGCCATCGTGCTCCTCTTGTTTTCCTCGTGGCCAGGCATCGCCTGGGAGAGCTGGGGTGGCGATCCCGGCGGCTCACGCTTCTCGCCTTTGCGGGAGGTCACGCCCGACAATGTCGACAATCTGGTTCGGGCCTTCGAATTCCATACCGGCGATCTCGCGGCGCGGCCGCCCGAGGTGATGCGGCGAACCAAATTCCAGGCGACACCGTTGTTCGTCGAGGACAGCCTGATCTTCTGCTCGCCCTTCAATGAGGTGATCGCGCTCGATCCCGGCACGGGCGCGCAGAAATGGCGCTTCGATCCGAAGATCGCGACCAATCAGCGGCCCGCCAACCGCTACGTCTGCCGTGGCGTGACCTACTGGATCGACGATGAGGCGCCCGCGAATGCCGCCTGCCGATCGCGCATCTTCATGGGCACGAACGATGTCCGCCTGATCGCGCTCGATGCAAAGACAGGCATTCGCTGCGCCGGTTTCGGCACTGGCGGTGAGGTCAGGCCCGATATCGGCATGAAGCTGGATTGGCCCGGCGAATTCCAGATCACCTCGCCGCCGGCGGTCGGCCGCGGTGTCGTCGTGATTGGCTCCGCGATCGGCGACAACCGCCGCGTCGACGCGCCGAGCGGCGTGGTGCGCGCGTTCGATGCGCGCAGCGGCCAGCCGCGCTGGACCTTCGAGCCGCTCAAGCGCGACCGTGTCGAAGCTGGTCACGCCAATGTCTGGGCGCCGATGTCGGTCGACGCGGCCCGCGGGCTGGTTTTCCTGCCGACATCCTCGCCGTCGCCGGACTTTTGGGGCGGCAAGCGGCCGGGCAACAACGAGCACGCCAATTCGGTGGTCGCGCTGCGCATCGAGACCGGCGAGCTCGTGTGGGCATTCCAGACCGTGCATCACGACGTCTGGGATTACGACCTGGCGTCGCAGCCGACGCTGACGCGTATCGACACCGGAGACGGCCAGCGCGATGTCGTGATTCAGCCGACCAAGCAGGGATTTGTCTTCGTGCTCGACCGCGATACCGGCAAGCCGGTGTGGCCGGTGGAAGAGCGCGTGGTGCCGCAAGGCGGCGCGGAAGGTGAACGACTGTCGCCGACGCAGCCATTCCCGACGCATGTGCCGCCGCTGACATCGCAAAGAATCTCGACTGAGGATGCGCTCTCGCTCCTCCCTGGCCTGGGTCGCTCCGCTTGCGAAAGGCAGTTCGCGGAGGCACGTAACGAGGGGTTGTTCACCCCACCCTCGACGCAAGGCACGGCGGAGTTTCCCTTCACCGGCGGCGGCGTCAACTGGGGTAGCGCAGCCTTCGACCCGGTCAACCAGATCCTCTACGCCAACACCGCCCGCGCCGTTCATCTCATCAAGCTGATCCCGCGTGCGGAGGCCGCTGGATTCGATCCGCCGCCCGGTCATGATTTCGGCCAGCAGAAGGGCGCGCCGTTTGCGATGTCGCGTGCGGTGGTGATGTCGCCGCTCGGGCTTCTTTGCAACAAGCCGCCTTGGGGCGAGATGGTCGCGGTCGATCTGAAGGCCGGCAAGATCCTCTGGCGTTCAACGGTCGGCACCACGGAAGACCTTGCGCCGCTCGGCGTGCCGCTGCCGTGGGGCGCGCCGCTCGTCAACGGGCTCGCAGTCACCGCAGGTGGTCTCGTCTTCACCGGCGCGATGGATGCTTATCTGCGCGCCTTCGATGCGCGAAGCGGCCGGGAGTTGTGGCAAGGCCGGCTGCCGGTGCCCGGCGTCGCCAACCCCATGACCTATCTCTGGAAGGGCGAGCAATATGTCGCGATCGGCGCCGGCGGCCACTCCGAGGTCGGCACCTCGATCGGCGACAGCGTCGTTGCGTTTCGCCTGGCGCGGCCGGGTGAAGGGCCGTCGCTATGGTCGCGCACCATCGATCGTCCGGGCGGACGATTTTGGGTGTCGTCGTCAGCAATTGTGTTCGCGATCATCCTGCTGACCATCGCGAGCCTGCGCTGGCGTCGTCGACGTCGTATAAAGCAAGCATGATGCTGCGTTGTGTATGCGATGCGAACGGTTGTTCACATCGCGCACGCTATCGTACGAAAGCGAGGCCGATGCGCCTGTCATTGCGCCATACGGTGCGGCAATTCCGTACGAAATTGTCGCGCGCGATCGAGAGCGTGAATGATTTCGGCAATATGACGGGGGAATCGAGCTCGATCGCCGCGCCGCCTTCCGACATGTTTCGCACCGTGCACGCGATGCCGCTGCTTTCAAAGGTGATCGTTCCACCCTTGAAAACACGGTAACGCTGCGCTGCACGTTTCTCGATCATCGGCATTAATCCATAACGATGATTGTGAAGTAGTGCATAGAAATTACGTTGAAATAAACTCAATACTGACGCTACTTGCACAGCGCTTCAGACTTCGTTTACGACGTTGGAGCGGTGAGTCACTTCCCGCCGACTTCCCTCACAAGCCCTTCCTTTATGGCGTTACGCGCCGATGGAGATATTGATGAAGACCACGCTTTCGCTTCTGTTCGCCGCAGCGCTCTCGCTGTCATCGATGCCCGCCCACGCCGTCAAGTGGGACCTCTCGACCATGACCTGCAAGCAGTTCCTCGAGAGCGGCGAAGACAACATCGCGGTCGTGCTGACCTGGATGGACGGCTGGTACAAGGGCGACGAGGACAACGCGATCATCGACACCGAGGTGTTCATCGAGAACGCCAAGAAGTTCGGTGCTTATTGCGGAAAGAATCCGACCGTTAGCGTCGTCACCGCGGCTGACGAAATTCTCGGCAAGTAATTCCCGAAGCCGACCGAAGCGCGGACGCAACCGCGCTTCAGTCCCTCGCTTCGATGCGAAATTGATTGGAGAGCCGCGGAGCGCCTTGCGCGCTCACGCGGCTCTCTTCTTTTTGGATGATGCTCAGCCCGGCAGCATCGCGAACGCGCTCGACACCATCGCCACCTGTTTGTTGTCGGTGGCCGAGAGCAGCGTGACGCGGCCAAAACTCATGGTGCGTCCGAGCCGCACCACGCGCGCGTCGGCGAGCACATCCGAGGAGGAGACTGCGCGCATGAAATGCGTGGTCTGGTCGACCGTCGTCATCGGACGATAGCCGCGATTGGCGGCGAGGTTCGCGATCACCATCGCGGTATCGGCAAGCGCCATCAGCGCCTGGCCGCACACCACGCCGCCGTTGCGGCACAGCCGCTCCGAGAATGGCATGCGCAGGAGCGCGCCCGGCTGCCAGTCCGGCTCGTCCGGCGGCGGCAGGTGCTCGAGGCGCTCGACGGCGAGGTTGAGATCCTGGACCCAGGGCGCAAAGACCTCGCCGAGTATGCGTCTGGCCTCAGCGATGCCGAACTGGGCTTCTGGCTGCGATGGCATTGCTGTCGGTCCCCCCCTGTGTTGCCGGATGTTTCGGCCATTCTGCGCGCATCGGCGCGGCAAAGTCACCCGGTCTTCGGTCGGCTCTGTCGGCTTGAAAATGCCTGACTTGGCCCGATATGATACCGGGCTTGGGAGCGGGTGGGCGATGTTGCGTCGGTGTGTCCTCGTGTTTGGGTTGATAGCGCTGGGTCTCGTGCTGGACGGGTGCACCAGATGCGGCCCGATTTGGGACGACTGGCTGCAGGCGCCGAAATCGTGCAGATCGGACCGGCTCTAGCGCGCCATTCGGCCCTGGCGGGCCGTTGACAAGAACGACAAGGCGCGGTTGACCCGCCCTTCATGGATGATCAAGGAGTCAATGATGAAGCTTTTCCGTATGGCGGCGGTGCTGCTGGCCGTGCTGGCGGGACCGGCCTACGCGCAAATGCCCAATCTCAATTTGCTGCAGGAGGGTCCAGGCAAGACCCCCGAGGAAAAGGCCGCGGAAGCCGAGCGTGACAAGGCCTACAAGGAAACGCTGAAGAAGATTCCGGATTCCAAGGCGTCCAACGATCCCTGGGGCAACATGCGTTCCGACCCGCCGAAGCAGGCGGCTGCGCCGAAGGCATCGGCCGCAACCAGCGCGCCCAAGAAGAAGTCCGGCACGACCGCCAATTGACCTTGTCCCCGATCGGAGGCGGCTGATGCCTCCGGCCGGGACTCCTCTTTGGCCGGCCTGCTTCCTACATCTCCGAGAGCGTATTGCGTTGAGGAGGAACGGCATGGCCGATCGTCCGCGGGATCTCGCCGAGCGGATGGCGCGCCGGCGCAAGATGGGCGGCAAGCCGGGCGAGCGCGGCGGCGACGGCTTCTTGCGTGAGACTTTCACTCTGCCGCGCCCGGCGGCGCGGGCGAGGGCGGAGGCTTTCTTCGCCCGCTACCCCAAGGCCGGCTATATGAGCGCGGTCGAGACCTGGCGCGAACTGCCGGGCGGCGACATCGAATTCACCATGCGGCGGCTGCCCAGCGCCGACTAGACGTCAAGTCTCCTCGAAGGATTCGGCGATGATGCGGATCCGGAACACGGGCTCCTTGGCCTCGTCCAGCAGCTCCATGTGCCATTCGGAATTTTCGTTGAGCTTGCGCGCGAGGCCGGCGGCCATGTCGGCGCAGATGCTGGTCATCATCTTCCAGGCCGCATCGCGATCGGCAAATTCCGTCGCCTGGTCCGCGCAGCCGGAATAGCGGCCGTTCCGAATTCGAAAGAAGTAGAGCGGCATGGCTGGCACCGGTCACATGATGGTCCCGCCTCCCGGGCCATGGGCGCGCGCAGTGCAGTCCCAAACCAGGGACAGATCAATTCCGGGCCGCTACGGACGAGACCTCGCGGGGCGCGTATGCTGCTGAAACCGGCCCGGGTGGTCTATTCATGCGGTCTTGCGCCCGATCGCCTTCAGCTCCCGATCGATGCGCAACTGGACGCGCCGGATCGCCAACAGATCGATCTTCGTCTCGGTCTTGCCCGTCCTGGTCTCGTCACCGATGCGGAACTGCCACTGCCAGACCCCGGGAAGCGCCGTCTCGGCAACAGTGAACTCAACGCCCCTGTGATTCATGGTCATCTCCACGATTCACCCTCCATTCACCGTGAACATGTTGGGCGTCGCCCTATTCCTGCGACAAGCGAAATTTGGCGGTAAGCCTTGGATAATTCACGGTAATCTTTGGAACCGCGCGCGGTCCGAAACAAACGAAATTAGGTTCCGAAAACCGTGCACGGAATCCGGGCAAGGCATGGCAATTCACGCGGCCTTGCCGTGCCACGCCGAGGAACTTTGTTCATGGTCGGAGAACCCCGGAACGCGGGATCCGCGCATTTGACACATCGCTGCGAGCGAGGCGCGGTCCGGATTCCTTTCCGTATCGTGTGGAACCCAAAGCGGCGCGCGTTGCTACCGCCGCCATTCAAAGCGAACAGGTGTGGTCGATACTTTTCCACTTTTGCGTGTCATATATCTATGCTCTGCTTGTGAACGACGGTTCGAACGCGATGTCACGAAGGGGAAGGTGTGAGCTGGCTGAGACATCTTGTGCTGCGCTGGGGTGCACGGAATTTCTCGCTGACCTGTCCCCATTGCCGGCATCCCGCGTCCTCATCGAGCTTCAAGCGCGCGCGTTTCATGCTCGGTGACGAGAAGCTCGTCTGCGAAGAGTGCGGCGAGACCAGCGTCGTCACGTTCTGGCGTTTCGAAGGACTATCGTCGCGGCCCGATTGCACTGAAGCGAGGCGGCGCGCGCCGCTGTCCGATTCGCGGCACTGATCCGACGCCGGCGGTGTGCGTCGAAGTCCACTCCATGCGTGCTGCGGCATATGCCTTGCTTGGCCTCATGACGGCAAACAACATGGGCGCGTCATGCTCGGCATTCCCCGCCGCTACTCTCATTTCGTCTTCGGTGTCATCCAGTCCGGCCTGACCTCGCTGATCGCGGCGGGCATCGCCAGCTTTCCCGCTTCTGGCGCGACGGTCTTCCTCGCGCACTGGATGGTGTCGTGGCTGATCGCGTGGGCCGCGATGCTGCCGATCGTGCTGCTCACGGCGCCTGCGATCCGCGCCTTCTCGCTGCGGCTGACGCAAGAGGAGAGGGCTCGGTGAGGCGGCCGGCAAGCATGAAAAAAAACCGCTTGGGGAGAGCCAAGCGGGTGAAAGGTTATTGGAGGCTGAGGTGCTGGGCTGCAACACCGTAGCCCGACGACCCTAGCCGGTTGAGCTTACGACAGCCTGACAGGGCCGGCAGATCGGCTTTCAACCTGCCGCGCCTCCGCGCCCGCAAACAGAAAACCCCGCTCGGGGCAGAGCGGGGTCCTCGACTGTGTATGGAGGCCCGGTGTTGGTCCACCGGGCAGAGCCAGACTAGGAGACCAGGCTTACGGGTGCCTGACGGCCGGCACCGAAATCCGCGTCGGGAGGCCGCAGACTGGCCCCGCACGCGTCCCAATTTGGCCACCCGATCGCACCACTGGAGCCACACCCCTCGGCGAGATTTCGTATCGTCGGCGACGCCATGGGGGAAACGTGGTGCGCCGGCAGCGGGGTGGCATCATGGATAACGTAGAGCGGTCATTCGCCGCCGCGACGGCGGCTGGCTTCGTCGTGCTGGTGATCGGCCTCGTGCTGCTGGCGCTGCTGTAAGGCGTACCGGCGGACGGCAGCCAAGGCCGGACCGGGCTAAAGCAGGCGCTTCGATCCTGGGTGGGCACCCAGGACGCCGCCGCGCCCTTTCAAAACATGGAAAACAACCCCATGCACAGTAGGGGGTCGGGCGATTTCGTTGTGCGATCAATGGCTTAGTTGTGGTATTTAGATACCTTAAATGCCACGCAATGGCTCCGGGGCGCACCCCGAGCGCAATGCCGGATCCTCGACATGAACAGGGGCTGGCTCTGCCGGCCCAATTCTGCGACGCGCATTCCCGACGGCCGGTACGACGGCTAGCCGCCCATCGCGGCGCAGCCTTGGTCAGATCGGAAGCCCGTCGGCAGGCTCAGTGGACCTTGATCTCACCCAGGGGAAGGCGGAGTTCGGCGGCGCGCTCTTCGCGGTCCTTCTTGCGAAACTCGTTTTCCTTCCGCTCGAATTTCACCATTTCCTCGTGCGCCGCCGCCAGGAGGTGATTGCGCCTGACAGCATTGGGGTGCGCGTCTTCCGTCATGTTCCTGGTCCCCGTCGTTGCGATCCGATCTCGAAGAAAGCCGGGCATCGCAGAAAGGTTCGATGCCGCAGGATTGCGGAATTATGACGGCGCACGGCGGCTGCGTCTTTGATGCGCGTCATCTTCAGTCGAAGGGTGACGAATGCGGAGGATCGGCAAAAATCAAAAAGGCCGCCAACCGAGGCGGCCTCTCATCATCTTTGAATCACTTGATCTTTGAATCGCTTGCCCGCTAGCGGCAGGGCTTCTAGCGGCAGGGCTTCTAACGACAGGGCTTGCCAATCATCTGGGCATGCCGGCTGTGGCAGCCGTCGTGCAACTGAGACTTCCTCGTCACCTTTGCGCCGACCTTCGGGGCGCCCGATGCCGTCGCGGCATTCGATATCTGGGCTTGCGCCGGCACCGAACCGGCGAGGACAGACAGCGCCAGAGCGATCTTGAGGATTGCCTTCATCGTGCCTCCCGAGGTTGTTCGAACGGTACGCAAAGTAGCGCTACCGATGTGAGCGTTACATATTGTAGCGCTACATTCAAGTTCGATCAGAGGCATGACGACGAGCCGCCGTCCTTGCGGCGGACCGAGATGGGGCAAAGTGAGGTAGATCGCAGATGAGGCGGGGCGAGCGCTCCGCGGAATGGACCGATCAGGCGGCCTCGGTCCGTCGCGACGTGCACGCCCAATGTGGCGAGCCGTGGCGGCCTATTGCTTCGTTGTCGGCGGCTCGAAGATGAGGGCGGCTTGGAACACCCGCCCGGCGTCGGTGCGGACTTCGATCGCAACGTCTGTTCGATCCTCGTGTCCCGCCAAGTCGCGCGCAAGGCCGCTCAATGTCTGCGTCGCCTCGATCTCTGCTTCGCGCTGGGTTCGAAACTCCAGTCCCTCATCGTCGGCATAGAGGCCGGTGTCGTCTCGGATATCGAAAAAGTACCGGACCATGGCGCCGCCTCTCAGAGAGAGTATCGCCGCCAACCCCGCCTTGGGAGGACCGTTCCTAATTATTTCGGCGGCTGGAATCCGGGTACTGTCCCAATCCCCGGGCGTGGTTGGCGTCCCGTTGGCCGGCGAGAATGCCAGGACCGCCGCTTGCAGGTTGGGCAATCGTAGACCTGGACGCCGAGCGCCGTTGAACCAGGTCAATCATAGCTGTCTTTACGGACGGTCTCGATCCGCCTTGCGTCCGCCTACATCTGTGGCGGCGTGACCCTTGCTTCGTCTCTCGTCAGGGCGGCAAGCCTGTCCAATTGGCTAGCCACGCCAGTGAGGCTCCGGGCGATGTTCTTCAACAGGAAGGCCCTGTCCGCCGAAACCCCGGACGATTGAGAGAGGACCTTGTAATGATTTGCGAGTTCCTCGCATTTAGCAGCGTCGATCATAATTGAGCCCATCTATGAAACAGGTCAACAGCTCAACCCTAATACGGTTCCCACGCGGGGCGCTGACGACCCTTGGCGTTGCAATGCCTCGCATCCTACCACAGCTATTCGTCGTCAGGTTGTGTTCTGCGCCACAAATCGCGTCACTCCCGAAATCTAAGGCCACCACGCCAGGAAACAGGCTCGTCCCTGAAGACGGCCCCGGCCGGTGGGGCTTGATAGGGGTGAAGGCCGGGGCCGCTTGGGGATGCTTGGCCCTTGGCAAAGACCAAGCGAATCCGAGTTTAGTCGACCCTCACCGCGCCTCTGTTCGTTTCAGCACATAATTGCCAAATTTTCCTGCCCCGCATTCGCATGCGCAAATGCATCTCGAGGCCGGCACGGTTTCCTTATCGTCTTCGATTGGCAGACCACGGAGACGTGCGTATTGCCTGACCGGCACCCTCGCAGGGCAGATTTTTTCATTCGGATGGGTGGCATCGGTTGGATGATCTCCGACCGAGAGCGCAAGGGCCTGGCGATCATCGAAACAGCTGCGCCCGATGTCTTCGCGGGTGCACGGCAGTCAAGTCCGCCGTATTGCCAAAAATTCCCGCGACCGATGGGCCGCGGCATACTCCCGTCCGGCTTCCTCGGTGCGCTCCGGATCGGGAGACGGGAGCGGCTTTGGGAGGGACTGATTTTCGGTCACCTATCTCGGTGTCTCAAACGCAGCTGTGGCAACTCTGACACCGGGACTGCCGAATGAGCTCACAAGAAATCCGTGCAATGAGCGATCCCCGGTAAGGTTGCAATCGCACCCGGTGCGCGCGCCCAGGCTCGGATCGCCAAATTGGCCGCCTTCAAAACCGAGGGGCGCAAGATTTGAAGCGCATCGCGGATCGTTGCGCTCAGGGGCTGCTGACGGATCCGTGTGCGCAGCCGGGCAACCCGCAATGCACGCACCATCGTTTCAGGATCGGGAAGTCCGCGCTTATCCTCCAGAAGGCTCCAGGCGAGGTGCTTGAGTTCGATGGTCTCCTGGTCAATCTGAGGGAACGATCCCAATGCCGTGATGCTCGCGTGGTTGGTCGTGTCGTAGAACACAAGACCGTCGTCGATCGCCACCATGTCGCCCTGGCAGGCGAGATCGAGAAAGAACAGTTGGTCCACGCCCCAACTGATCGACTTGTAGTTTCGCATCAGGCAACCGGCCCGGATGACCTTGCCGTTGATCAGCAGGGTCGACGGGACAATCCCAAGCAATCGGGTCTTGCCCGCCAGATAGAGATCCGCCAGGCACTGCTGGCCCGAATACAGATAAACCTGGCGTCCTCGCCGGTACCTTATGCCGCTGTCCTGAACGAGATGAGATGTGGAGGTCATGAACGCAGCGGCGGGGTACGTCCTCGCCAATTCCGCAAAAGTCGCAAGCGATCCTGGCGTGAGCCAGTCGTCGTCGTGCAGCACTTTGATCCAGTCGCCGCGACATGCGAGCATCGCGTTGTTGGTATTCTCAACCTGGCCGCGGCCGCGGTGGTTCTCGATAACGCGAATGCGCGGGTCGCTCCGCGCGTGCTCGGACAGGATGCTCCAAGTCGCGCCTTCCGGACCTTCGTCGTCGCTGATCACCATTTCCCAGTCGGCGTGCTCCTGCTGCAGCACGCTTTGAATCGCACGGCGCACCATCTCCGGTCGGCGGAAGGTGGGTATTGCCACCGAAATGAATGGGCGGTGTTCCGAACTCTGGGAGCTATCGAACCGCTCGGCGTACAATTGATCCATTCATCGTACCTCGTTGATCGAAGCGGTCGTGGCTGGAAGTGGCAGACCCTTCTTCGGTTTGAGCCTGTTCGCAGAGCATCTTGAATCGAAGCGAGTGAACGAGGCGCGTGAATGCTAGGGAGACGATCTCGATGCGGTCATCGTCCATTCGCATGAACTTTGTTCCCGCAGGCCGCGACGTTTCGAAGCGGCCGCTTGTCCGCCTTGGTGAAAGAGTGTTCTGGTTCCCCTCGCTTTCTGTCGCCGCAGCAGCCGCGCCAACGCGGTGACGGATCAAGACGGGGGCGGCCAATCGAGCCGGCGTTGGTTCAGTTTCTTGCGGAGCTCTTGGAGGATTTCGCGAAGCTCTGCCGAGTTGCTTCTTTCCGAGAGGGAAGCGAGGCGCGAGCGTGATGGCGTTTTCAATCACCGGTAGATTGCCAAGGGCCGCTCGGTGACAGGTGGAGGGTGACTGCGTCCTGCCGCGACGTGCTGTCTCACCTCGCGACAATTGAACGACTTCAAATCCGGCCACGGCTCGTTTCAAAGGCTCGTTTCAAAATCGGACAGTGAGGTCGGAAACAGACCACGCCCAAACCCGGGTGCTGTCCCAATTGGGACACTCGGAACATCAAGTCAGGACAGGCTGCTTGTTGGGCTTCAGAAGCAAGAACGCCGTCCGCTTAAATGAAGCGCGGACGGCGGCTTTCCAGCCCCGGGAGGGAAATTGTAAAATCCCGATATCGTTTTGTCTGCACGTCCCGTGCCAAGGTTCATCGGGCCAGCCGCAGGAATTGGGAAAACCTTCATCCTCAAGCGTTGATGCCGCCAACGCGAATGACCACGCCGGGACAGAAACCGGATCTGTGCCGGCAACGAGATACCTCAGGCGCGTCTGCTTCTAGGCTGGCTTGGGCGGTTGAAGCCCCGGCGATCTCAGCCACTCGCTCATGTGCGAGCCGGTCTCAGCCTGTCTGGCTTTGCGGAGGAGGTCCTCTCGTTGAGGACCGTGAGGGAGGGCTTTAGCTTGTTCGCGGAGGCGTTTCGCTTCTCCGGCAAGTCGTTCTTCCAGTGACACGGTCTGCGTGAAACGACGGCGCTGCTTCATGACACAACCTCGTCTTTACGGGTCCTAACCGCAGGGTTTGAGTTCCAGCGAACTTAATATGCAGACGGGCCACCTTCAGTTCCAAAGTGAACTTTTCAAATCAAGCCACGGTGAATTTCAAACCAGGCCACCGCGCTCGGAAACAAGCCAGCACCAAATCCGGGTGCTGTCCTAATTAGGACAGCGGGGCTGTCAGATTGCGACATCAATAAAAACGCCGCCCGCTTAAATGTCGCGCGGGCGGCGGCTTTCCAGCCCCGGAGAGGTGGATGCAAAACCCCGGTGATGATGAGTGTGCACAACCTGTGCCAAGGTTTTATGTCACGTTGCGGGACGCCGCAGCGGGGATCGGGCCACCACCTACCGCGAACTTCTGAGAATCAGTATTGTCTCGAAGAAAGAACGTCGTGGGGGCAGTACTTGTTACGGGATTGCCGAAGGACTATTCGCCTGTCTAGCCAGATTACCGGCCTTTGACGCGAGCTTTCGGCTGATTGCGAAGACGACGTCTTCAAGTGAAAGAGGCCGCCACTGAGGCGGCGTTATCATTGCTTGCTGAAAATCCTGGAATTGAAAATGGCCGTGACTTCGAGAACACGGCCAGTTCTGTTACGAACTTCCACCGCGAAATGCTGGCCCGTTGAACCTTCCATGACCGCATCGCGGGCGGCATCGACAAGTGCGCCGAGCGCCATATCGTGTGCCGCCTCGGCGTCCAGCAGTTCGACGCCATCTTTGTCCTGCGAGAAGATGCCATCCGACCTGAGGTCGAAAAAATACTGAGCCATGATGCTCAGCTTACTTCGGTGCCTGCAAACCCGAGGAATTGACCCACTCTTCGAGGTGACATGCAGTGTCAGCCTGACGGGCTTTCCTCAGCATATCATCCTTCAGAACGCCTGGCGAAAGCTCTGCCGCCCGGGTACGGATATCGTCAGCGAAGACCCGCAGCCTGTCCTGAAGAGATACGGATTGTCTGATGCGTTGCCGTCTTTGCAAGGCGCTGCTCCCTGTTCGAGGGGGCGGGAGCGCTGTGATGGAGCGTTCTCGTCACCGATGGTAGCCACGATCCGGGCGGTGATGGTGAAAGTGTGCGCTCGGATCAGGGGATTAGCGAGTCCTCAATTTGTCCCGCCATTCGGAACTTTTACGAATTAGGACACTGACGAATTCAACTTGGGACACAACGGCTCAAATGCGGACAGCACGCTCCGCCGCAACTAAGCGCCATGTTATTGAGCTGGGCGTGTCGCCAAAGCAGAAAGAACGGGCGCGGCATGGATCCGGCGGCCAGCATCTTCAAGATGATCTATCGGGATCAACCAGTCGGTACGGAGGGGCTTCCTTGGCGGAAGGAAGACTTCACGAAACGAAAGAGGCCGCCAACCGAGGCGGCCTCACGAGACCCGGCCCATCGCCAACGCGCGCATTGTACGATGGACCGTTCCGGGTGGATGGCGCGAGAGTGTCGCGCCACAGACCGGAATCTCAATCCCTTGGTTCGAGTCGTTCCCGTCAGGCCGCCTACTGAGGCGGCCTTGCTTCATCCGCCTACAAAGCGGGTTTGCGTGACCGGAAATACGAAGCCGATTCCGGTCACGGCGAGGAAGGTGCAAAAATACCGGATGCGATACATGCCGAACCAACCCGGGCGTGCCGCCATGGTTCAGGAGGTCGGCGAGCTCTCCGCCCATCTGGTGGTCTAGGCCGAGGTTGGACGGAGAGCCGCGCGCCGGACCCCCGTCGCATGACAATGCTAGGAACGTGCCATGACAGTCGTGTGAAACTGTCGGCGCCGCTCAGTGGAGATCAGGCCACAAATGAAATGAAAACGCCGCCCGCTTGAAATGAAGCGCAGGCGGCGGCGTTCCAGCCCCGAGAGGGATTAGCAAAATCCCGGATATTGATCAGTCCGAATGGATGACGAGAAGGTTCAACGGCACAACGCGACCAAGCTCAAATGGATGCGTGGCGGCGCTGCGTCGAACTGGGCATTGAAATCCCCCAGGCCAATAGATACGGGCAGGAGACGAGATCGTTTCACACGCGCAGAGGCGGATTAGGGCACTTCTTTTCCGTGGTTCTATGAATGGCGAGCTTGCGCGTTTTTCCCGGAGGGATTGTCGGCTGACAGCGTGGCTGACTTGGAAGGCTACATCGAAATCCTTTTGCGAAAGCTTCGCCGGGAAGCTGGCAAAGAAGCCGCCAACTGAGGCGGCCTTAACCGGTCTTCCGTTCGAGCATCGCCATTTCAACTTGGTCGGCCAGGACTGTGAGATGACTTGCGAGGCGGTCGAATAGTTCGCGCTTAGCGGCGTCGGTCGCGGATGAGAGCGCACTCCGCCGCGTCCTTCCGCAGCTTCTCAAGTTGAACCAGATGATCTTGCATGGCCCGCTGGCCCGCTGTTTCGAGAACCAGCGGAGTCAACGCGACGGGCTTACTTCGGCGGCTGCAAGCCGGATGATTTCAACCATTCCTCAATGCGGGCGGCGACATCGGATTCGTGGGCCTTCTTCAAAAGAGCCTCTTGCTCTGGGGCCGCCTGCAATTGTTCTGCCTTTTCTCGCGCTAGTCTGGCTTCCTTGATGAGCCGCTCTCCAAGCACTCTATCCGGTTTGAATCGGAAGCGCTTCATGACTTCCTCCTGTCACAAAGTTCGCTCTGCTTAAAACTTTCAAGGGGCACAGAAGTTCTACGGAACTCTACACCTCATGTTCGCTTAGCGGAACACATTCGTTTGCGGTCCGTTCTTCAAATCCAAATCGGGCCACCGCGAAAATCAAACTAGGCCACCGCGCTCGGAAACCAGGCCAGCATCCGGGTACTGCCGAAATAGGCCACTCGGGATTGCAAAGTAGGCCACTGGTAGGAACTAAGGGATTGCCCGCCCTGTTGCATGTTGTTCCTCCCTCTAAAGGAACAGCCTTATGGCCGACGACAACAATAAAAATCCAAATGAGAAGCAGCCCGGCGAGAATCCGGACGGCAAGTACCATTTCAATCCTGGGAACATGGCCGGGAAGAAGCCCGGGGATCCGGAGCAGACTGCCGAAAACCGTGGCGAGCAGCCGCACGAGGACAAAGAAAAACCCGCCGGTTAGATGCCGGCCACTCGCAGATGCGAAGTAGGGCCACTATAGGACCGCACCGGACGGCGGCTTTATGGCCGGCCACTCACCGAAGAAAAATGGGAATGGATTGTTTATCCCAGGATCGGGCAAGGAGATCGCTTCGCAGGAATGGCTCCCACTAGAGCGGCCTCAAAGGGAGCGCGGGCCTACATCGATGAGAAGCTGGATGGAAAAGAGGCCGCCAACTGAGGCGGCCTCAAATCATCAGGATCAGCCAGACGATTAGGCCAGCGTTCACGGTGCCTACGGTGACAATACCTGTCTGAATAAGTCGCTCGGTCATGGTGTCACCCCCCGATTGAGAGGGAACCCTGCGCTCAATCGGAACGAGCGTCTATGCAGATTGTGCCAGACCCGGGAAATTTCGGTAATATATGACGGCGTGTTCCGCCCGTGAATACACCTTATGGTTGGCCCAGAACAAAACAGGCCACGTGTCATTTCAAACCAGGGCAATGTCGCCGGAAACAGGCCAGTACCAAAATCCGCGAAAGAACATATTGCGAACTTGGAACAAATAGGGTACATTACTTTTATCGCCGGCCCGCCCCGCCAATCGTTTGTCCCTCTAGCGAATCCTCGCCATAAGGAGCACGACCCAATGTCCAACACTGCCCTGCGTATCGTCGAAGGATCTTCCATGGACAAGAGTAAAGCTCTGGCCGCCGCGCTCTCCCAGATCGAGCGCCAGTTCGGCAAGGGCTCGGTGATGAAGCTCGGCAAGAACGACCGGTCGATGGATGTCGAGGCGGTGTCCTCGGGTTCCCTCGGGCTCGACATTGCGCTCGGGATCGGTGGTCTGCCGAAGGGGCGCGTCGTGGAAATCTACGGGCCGGAATCCTCGGGCAAGACCACGCTGGCGCTGCACACGGTGGCGGAAGCGCAGAAGAAGGGCGGAATCTGCGCCTTCATCGACGCCGAGCACGCGCTCGACCCGGTCTATGCGCGCAAGCTGGGCGTCAACATCGACGAGCTCCTGATTTCGCAGCCGGACACGGGCGAGCAGGCGCTGGAAATCTGCGACACGCTGGTGCGCTCGGGTGCGGTAGACGTGCTGGTGGTCGATTCGGTCGCGGCTCTGGTGCCGAAGGCCGAGCTCGAGGGCGAGATGGGCGACGCGCTGCCGGGTCTCCAGGCCCGTCTGATGAGCCAGGCGCTGCGCAAGCTGACGGCCTCCATCAACAAATCCAACACCATGGTGATCTTCATCAACCAGATCCGCATGAAGATCGGTGTGATGTACGGCTCGCCGGAAACCACGACCGGCGGCAACGCGCTGAAATTCTATGCCTCCGTCCGTCTCGACATCCGCCGCATCGGCGCGATCAAGGAGCGGGACGAAGTGGTTGGCAACACGACGCGCGTCAAGGTGGTGAAGAACAAGCTGGCGCCGCCCTTCAAGCAGGTCGAATTCGACATCATGTACGGCGAGGGCGTCTCCAAGATGGGCGAGATCCTCGATCTCGGCGTCAAGGCCGGCATCGTCGAAAAGTCCGGCGCCTGGTTCTCCTATGACAGCCAGCGCCTCGGCCAGGGCCGCGAGAACTCGAAAGCGTTTTTGAAAGCCAACCCCGACATCACCGCCAAGATCGAGACCTCGATCCGCCAGAACTCCGGCCTGATCGCCGAGCAGATTCTCGCCGGTGCACCGGAGCGTGACGCCGACGGCGAGGAGCCGGCGGACGAGTAAGGCCTAACGCGAAGAACTTTCGCGAGGAGCGGGCGCTGAGGACGTTGAGTTGCCGACGTCGTCAGTGCCCGTTTCGTTTTGTGGGGCGTTCGCGATGAAACGCGTGATCCTGACCAGTTCGTCCGGCGTCGGTCTTGCCCATGCGGATCGCGCCGACATGGTCGTGCCGTTCATCTTTCGCTTCGTTTCGGGGCCACTGCCTACCTCGCATCACCTCGAGCAATACCTGACGGGAGGCTATGTCAGAGGCGATCCGGAGGTGCGTTGGTCCGATCTTGTTGGCCGGTTGCCTCAGACCGGTCTCGCGCACAAAGAGACAGGCCTGATTTGGTTTTGCGAGACCTATGGCGTCGATCTCATCGAGCTGTGGTTCGACCCTGAGCCCAATAGTCAGTTGCAACTGATCTGGATCCTCGATTATTTGCGGTCCCATCCATCGATCACCGATCGTCTGAGATTGCGACGTGTCAATTTCGATCTGCGCGGAGCGGACGGCACAGAGCTTCGCGATCGTATGGTGCGGGAATTGGAGGTCGCGGACTGCGACTTCGAGATCGCCAACATGGCCTGGGAAGCCTACCGGGCGCCAACGCCGGAGCTCTGTTTCGGATTGCTCGGCAGGGATTTCCCCAGGCTGCCCTTCCTGAAGCCTGCGATGGAACAATTGCTGGCAGAACTGCCATCACCAATCACCGGACTAGGTACGACGGAAGCGCGGCTTCTCGACCTGATTGCGCGGGGGCACAACCGTACCAAGGAGCTGTTTCAACCGGACGGTCCGCTGCAAACGCGCGTGTTCGATCAATGGGAATTGGGCCCGCTGCTCGAAGGGCTTGGGTCCGGCCCAATGCCGGTGATCACGGGTCTCGATCCGAAACTCGCGACGCTGGCCCCGCACGATGCGCGAGGCCGCAACGCCGCCTTTCGCCGAAGCCGGCTATCGCTCACCGAATTTGGGGAAGCGGTCCTTGAAGGCCGGGAGGATTTCCGCCGTCAAACCCCGATCAGACGCTGGTGGGGCGGAACGCTTCTGACCAACGAACGGCTGTGGCGTTGGGACCGACAGAACCGTTCGCTCGTTGCACCCTTGATACGCGTTCGGGGACGTAGGGTGGGCAAAGGCGCGCAAGCGCCGTGCCCACCATATTCCAACGCGCATAAAGGTGGTGGGCACGCTTCCGCCTTCGCTCTTCGAGCTACGGCGGACAAGTCGCTTTGCCCACCCTACGAAGCTACGATCCCTTACTCCGCCGCTTCCGCGTAATCGCTCACCGGCGGGCACGAGCACACCAGGTTGCGGTCGCCATAGACGTTGTCGACGCGACCGACCGGGCACCAGTATTTGTCGGTGCGCGAGACGCCGTCGGGAAAGCAGCCCTCGGCGCGGGTGTAGGCGCGATTCCAATCGTCGTCCGCGATGTCGTGCACGGTGTGCGGGGCGTGACGCAAAGGCGAAGCCTCGATCTTGAAGCGGCCGGCCTCGACCTCGGCGATCTCCTTCCGGATCGCGATCATGGCGTCGCAGAACCGGTCCAGCTCCGCCTTCGATTCCGACTCGGTCGGCTCGATCATCAGCGTCCCCGGCACCGGAAAACTCATGGTCGGGGCATGGAAGCCGTAATCGATCAGGCGTTTTGCGATGTCGTCCACGGTGACGCCCGACGTCGTCTTCAGCGCGCGCGGGTCGACGATGCACTCATGTGCGACGCGGCCCTTCGCGTTCTTGTAGAGCACCGGGAAGTGCGCATCGAGGCGCGCGGCAATGTAGTTGGCGTTGAGGATCGCGATCTCGGTGGCGCGCTTCAGGCCGTCACCGCCCATCATCAGAATGTAGATGTAGGAGATGGTCAGGATCGACGCCGAGCCGAACGGCGCGGCCGAGACCGGGCCGACCGGTGCTTCGGCTTGCGTCGCCGGATGACCGGGCAGGAACGGCGCGAGATGCGCCTTCACGCCGATCGGGCCCATACCGGGGCCGCCGCCGCCATGCGGGATGCAGAAAGTCTTGTGCAGGTTGAGATGGCTGACGTCGGCGCCGTAATCGCCGGGCCGCGACAGGCCGACCTGCGCGTTGAGGTTGGCGCCGTCCAGATAGACCTGGCCGCCATGGCCGTGCACGATGTCGCAGATCTCGCGGATGTGCTCCTCGAACACGCCATGTGTCGAGGGATAGGTGATCATGACCGCGGCGAGATCGGCCGAATGCTTCTCGGCCTTGGCGCGGAGATCGTTGACGTCGACGTCGCCGTTCTTTTCGCAGGCGACCACCACCACGTCCATGCCGACCATCGCGGCCGAAGCCGGGTTGGTGCCGTGGGCGGAGGAGGGGATCAGGCAGATTTTTCGGTGCGTCTCGCCGCGCGCGGCATGATAGCCGCGGATCGCGAGCAGCCCGGCATACTCTCCTTGCGCGCCCGAATTCGGCTGCAGCGAGATCGCGTCATAGCCGGTGATATCGCACAGCCATTTTTCCAGCCGCGCGAACAGTGCGTGGTAACCCTTGGCCTGCTCGCGCGGGGCGAACGGGTGCAGGCTGCCGAACTCCGGCCAGGTCAGCGGCATCATCTCGGTCGTCGCGTTCAGCTTCATCGTGCAGGAGCCGAGCGGGATCATGGCGCGGTCGAGCGCGAGGTCGCGATCGCTGAGCTTGCGCATGTAGCGCAGCATCTCGGTTTCCGAGCGATGCGCGTGGAACACGGGATGGGTGAGGAAGGCGGTGGTGCGCTTGAGCGACTCCGGCAGCGCCTCGCGCGTGGTGGCGTCGATCTCGGCATAGGTGAGCGTGCCGCCGAATGCGCGCCAGACCGCTTCGACGGTTGCCGGCGTTGTGGTCTCGTCGAGCGCGATGCGCAACGCCGTCTCACCGACGCTCAGGTTGATCTTCTCGGCAGCCGCGCGCGCGACGATCTCGGCGCGCTTGGCACCGGCGTCCACGCTGAGCGTGTCGAAGAAGCTATCCGACTGCGGCGCAAAGCCGAGCTTGCGCAAGCCCGCTGCGAGCACGGCGGCGCGGCGATGCACGTTGCGCGCGATCTGCGAGAGACCCTCGGGGCCGTGATAGACCGCGTACATCGAGGCGATCACGGCGAGCAGCACCTGCGCGGTGCAGATGTTGGAGGTCGCCTTCTCGCGGCGGATGTGCTGCTCGCGGGTCTGCAGCGCGAGGCGATAGGCCGGCATCCCGCGCGAGTCCACGGAGAGGCCGACGATGCGGCCGGGCAGCGAGCGCTTCAGTGCATCGCGCACCGCCATATAGGCCGCGTGCGGCCCGCCATAACCCATCGGCACACCGAAGCGCTGCGCCGAGCCGATCGCGATGTCGGCGCCCAACTCGCCGGGCGAGGCGAGCAGCGTCAGTGCCAAGAGATCGGCGGCAACGATCGCGAGCGCGCCCTTGGCCTTCAACGTCGCGATCGCGGGCCTGAGGTCGCGCACGGCGCCCGAGGAGCCCGGATATTGCAGCAGCGCGCCGACCACGTCGGCCTTGTCGAGATCGGCGAGGGGATCACCGACGATCAGGGTCCAGCCCAGCGGCTCGGCGCGGGTGCGCATCACCGCCAGCGTCTGCGGATGCACGTCCTTGTCGACGAAGAAGGCTTTTGCTTCGACCCGCGAGTGGCGCTCGGCGAGCGCCATGGCTTCGGCCGCGGCGGTCGCCTCGTCGAGCAGCGAGGCGTTGGCGACGTCGAGCCCGGTGAGGTCGCAGATCATGGTCTGGAAGTTGAGCAGCGCCTCCAGCCGGCCCTGGCTGATCTCGGGCTGGTAGGGCGTGTAGGCCGTGTACCAGGCCGGGTTCTCCAAAATGTTGCGCTGGATCACCGCGGGCAAAACCGTGCCGGAATAGCCCTGGCCGATCAGCGAGGTGAAGACCTGGTTCTCTCGCGCGAGCTCGGCCATGTGCGCGATCGCCTCGGTCTCGCTCAAGGGCTTGCCGAGGTCGAGCGGGGCGGTCTGCCGGATCGAGGCCGGCAGCGTCTCCGCCATCAGGGCGTCCACGCTCTTGGCGCCGACGGCCTCCAGCATTGCGGTGACGTCGCGCGCCGACGGGCCGATGTGGCGGCGAACGAAGGTGGCGGCGGTGTCGCCATTGGATTTGCGGTGCGCGGTCATCATGGGTCCTCGCTTTAGATTTCGCTGTCGCCGTCATGCCCCGCGAAGGCGGGGCATCCAGTAAACGCAGGCGTCACGGCTTGAGCCGAGAAGCCGCGGCGTACTGGATCACCCGCCCCAGTGCGCAGTGCGCACAAGGCGGGTGATGACACCGAATATGAGGTCAGAGTTCGCTTCATCTCACGCCGTATGTGCCTTGTAGGCGGCCTCATCCATGAGGCCGCCGAGCTCGCTCTTGTCGGCAATTCTGATCTTGAAGAACCACGCCTTGCCTTGCGCGTCCGAGTTCACCAGCGCCGGCTCGGCGGCGAGCGCGTCGTTGGTCTCGAGCACTTCGCCCGTAACAGGCGCGTAGACGTCGGAGGCGGCCTTCACCGACTCCACGACGGCGGCGGCTTCGGCCTTCTTCAGCGCACGGCCGGCTTTGGGCAGCTCGACGAACACGACGTCGCCGAGCTGGGACTGCGCGTAGTCGGTGATGCCGACGGTGGCGACGTCGCCGTCGATGGCCAGCCATTCGTGGTCGGAGGTGTACAGCGTCGTGGTCATTGTCTTGTCCTCAGCGTTTGTAGGTGTTTTTCACGAAAGGCATGGCGGCGACCGTGAGCGGCAGCCGCTGGCCGCGCACCTCGGCGAACAGTTTTGTATCGAGCGCGCTCGATGCCGTGGGCACGTAGCCCATCGCGACCGGCGCATTCAGGCTCGGGCCGAAGCCGCCCGAGGTGACCTTTCCGATCGGCTCGCCGCCGGCGTCATCCGCAAACAGCAGCGCGCCCTCGCGCACCGGCGCGCGGCCTTCCGTACGCAGGCCGACGCGGCGGCGGCTTGCGCCGTTATCGAAATGAGCGAGGATCGCATCAGTGCCGGGAAAGCCGCCGGTGCGCGCGCCGCCGCTGCGGCGACTCTTCTGCACCGACCATTCCAGCGCGGCCTCGACCGGCGTGGTGGCGGTGTCGATGTCGTGGCCGTAGAGGCAGAGCCCGGCTTCCAGCCGCAGGCTGTCGCGGGCCCCTAAGCCGATCGGCATCACATCGGGATTGTCCAGCAGCGTTTTGGCGAGGCGCTCGGCATCGGCCGCGGGGACCGAAATCTCGAACCCGTCCTCGCCGGTGTAGCCGGAGCGCGAGACGAAGCAGTCGAGGCCGGCGACCTTGTGCGGGCCGGCATCCATGAACTTCATGGCGGGCGCCTCTGCACACAATTTCGCCAGCACCGCTTCCGCCTTCGGGCCCTGCAGCGCGATCAGGGCGCGGTCTTGAAGCGAATCGATGATGCAGTCGTCCGAGAGATGCGCGCGCAGATGCGCCTCGTCCGCTTCCTTGCAGGCGGCGTTGACGACCAGGAACAGGTGATCGCCGAAATTGGCGACCATCAGATCGTCGAGAATGCCGCCGTCCGGATTGGTGAACTGGGCATAGCGCTGCCGTCCCGGGGCGATCGCCACGATATCCTGCGGCACCAGCCGTTCCAGCGCGCGGGCGGCGTCCTCGACCTTGCCCGACTTCGGCCGGAGCGCGAGCTGGCCCATATGGGAGACGTCGAACAGGCCGGCGGAGGAACGGGTATGGAGGTGCTCTTTCAGGACGCCCGCGGGGTACTGAACGGGCATGTCATAGCCCGCGAACGGCACCATCTTGCCGCCGAGGGAGACATGAAGCCCGTGAAGGGGCGTACGTTTGAGGGAATCTTGGTCGTGGCGCGCAAGCATTACGGGGCCCTCGGCGGTTCCCCGGGGACGATTCCCCGATGGACACCAGTCGAAGCCCCATCTGTCGCTGTGCCTGAGAGTATTATCCCGTCGGCGGACGCAGTCCGGGCCAACCCTTATGAAAAGGTATTTGCCCGTCGGCGCCTCTTTCCAGATGTCGTCAAAGCCACGCGGTCCTTTTGCCTGAGAGTTTCCGGGGCGGTTGCTCCTTCGGCGCCGGCACCAAAGCCGGTCTCTCCCGACGTGGCCGTACGATACAGATGGGTACAGACCACAGGCCGGCCAAGCCTGTCAACGCGCACCTGGCGGCTTTCAACGGGATTGCAAACGGGATTGCGCGCCTGCGGCAACTCACTGATCTCCTTGCACAGTTTCTGGACAGCGCAGCTGGCCTTGTCTAAAAGCGCTTTGACCCGCAGATATCAGCCCAAATGCCCGGTTTGGATGGCGTATCGCGGGTCCAAGCACACCCGATTGGATGAACATGAGCGGCGTCAACGAGATCAGGTCGACCTTTCTGAACTTCTTTGCCGAGAACGGCCACGAGATCGTGTCGTCCTCGCCATTGGTGCCGCGCAACGATCCCACGCTGATGTTCACCAATGCCGGCATGGTGCAGTTCAAGAACGTCTTCACCGGCGTCGAGAAGCGGCCCTATCAGCGCGCCACCACGTCGCAGAAATGCGTGCGCGCCGGCGGCAAGCACAACGACCTCGACAATGTCGGCTACACCGCGCGCCATCTCACCTTCTTCGAGATGCTCGGCAATTTCTCGTTCGGCGACTATTTCAAGGAGCGCGCGATCGAGCTGGCCTGGACCCTGATCACGCGGGAGTTCGGGCTCAAGAAGGACAAGCTGCTCGTCACCGTCTACCACACCGACGACGAGGCGGCCGGGCTGTGGAAGAAGATCGCGGGCTTCTCCGACGACCGCATCATCCGCATCCCGACCTCGGACAATTTCTGGGCGATGGGCGACACCGGGCCGTGCGGCCCGTGCTCGGAGATCTTCATCGACCGCGGCGACCACATCTGGGGCGGACCTCCGGGCTCGCCGGAAGAGGATGGCGATCGCTTCCTCGAATTCTGGAATCTCGTGTTCATGCAATACGAGCAGGTGACGAAGGAGGAGCGCGTGGATCTGCCGCGTCCCTCGATCGACACCGGCATGGGGCTGGAGCGCATGGCCAGCATCATGCAGGGCGTCGACAGCGTGTTCGAGACCGATCTGTTCCGCCATCTGATCGATGCGACGTCGTCGGCGCTCGGCGCCGGGCCGAACGAGCAGACCGTGGCCTCGTTCCGCGTCATTGCCGACCATTTGCGTTCCTCGGCCTTCCTGGTCGCGGATGGCGTGCTGCCCTCCAACGAGGGCCGCGGCTATGTGCTGCGCCGGATCATGCGCCGCGCGATGCGCCATGCGCAGCTGCTGGGTGCCAAAGAGCCGCTGATGCATCGCCTGGTCTGGGCGCTGGTCCGCGAGATGGGCCAGGCCTATCCCGACCTGATGCGCGCGGAGAATCTGATCGAGGAAACGCTGCGGCTGGAAGAGACCCGCTTCCGCAAGACGCTGGTGCGCGGCCTTGCCATCCTCGACGAGAAGAGCGCGTCCCTGAAGAAGGGCGACATGTTTGACGGCGACGTCGCCTTCACGCTGTACGACACCTACGGTTTCCCGCTCGACCTGACCCAGGACGCACTGAAATCGCGCGGCATCGGCGTCGACCAGGCCTCCTTCACCGACGCGATGGAGCGCCAGAAGGCCAAGGCGCGCGAGTCCTGGAAGGGTTCGGGCGAGGCGGCTTCCGAAGCGATCTGGTTCCCGCTGCGCGAGAAGCTCGGGGCCACCGAATTCCTCGGCTATGAGACCGAGAGTGCCGAAGGCGTGGTCTCCGCGCTGGTGAAGGACGGCCAGGAAACCGCGAGCCTCAAGGCCGGCGAGACCGGCGCGATCGTGCTCAACCAGACGCCGTTCTACGCGGAATCAGGCGGTCAGGTCGGCGACACCGGCGTGCTCAGCGGCGAGGGCGGCATCAAGTTCCGCGTCACCGACACGCAGAAGAAGCTCGGCGATCTCTTCGTTCACGTCGGCACCGTGGAGAGCGGCGAGCTGAAGCTCGGCACCGCGCTGCAGCTCGAGGTCGATCACGGCAGGCGTTCCTCGATCCGCGCGCACCATTCGGCAACGCATCTCATCCACGAGGCGCTGCGCCAGGTGCTCGGCGACCACATCGCCCAGCGCGGCTCGATGGTCGCGCCGGATCGTTTGCGTTTCGACTTCGTGCATCCGAAGCCGATCACGGCGGAAGAGCTTGCCCGCGTCGAGGACATCGCCAACGACGTGGTGCTGGAGAACGACGAAGTCACGACACGCGTGATGGGAGTCGATGAAGCGCGCGAGGCCGGCGCGCGCGCGCTGTTCGGCGAAAAGTATGGCGACGAGGTCCGCGTCGTCTCGATGGGCCGGACCGCGCGGGAGCGCGGCACCAACGCGCTCGGCTGGTCCGTCGAGCTCTGCGGCGGCACCCATGTGAAGCGCACCGGCGACATCGGCCTGATCACGCTGACCGGCGAGAGCGCGGTCGCCTCCGGCGTGCGCCGCATCGAGGCGCTGACCGGCAACTACGCGCGCAGGCACGCCAACGAGACCATGGCGCTGGCGAAGACCGCGGCCAACGAGCTGCGCACCTCGATCGACGACGTCCCGGCGCGCATCACAGCCCTGATGGAGGAGCGCAAGAAGCTCGAGCGCGAGCTCTCCGACGCCCGCAAGAAGCTCGCGATGGGCGGCGGTACATCCGTCGGGAACGGCGCAGCCGCAGGCGTGCGCGAGGTCGGCGACGTCAAGCTGATGGCGCGCGCGGTCGAGGGCATCGAGATGAAGGATCTCAAGAGCCTTGCGGACGACGGCAAGAAGCAGATCGGCTCCGGCGTGGTCGCCATCGTCGGCGTCACCGAGGACGGCAAGGCCGGGATCGTGGTCGGCGTCACCGCCGATCTCACCGCGCGCTTCAATGCCGTGAACCTGGTGCGCGTCGCCTCCGAGGCGCTCGGCGGCAAGGGCGGCGGCGGCCGGCCCGACATGGCGCAGGCTGGCGGTCCCGATGGCGCCAAGGCGCCCGAGGCGCTCGCGGCGATCGAAAAAGCGATGGCAGGCGCGTAAACGGCCATGCGCCTCGTTCCGCGAGGACGTGGCTCGGCCGATCCCAACCTAAGGGATCGCCTGTACGAATTGCTGGAGCACGATCCGCTCGCCTACTCGATCGGGTCGCGCTTCATCCAGGTGATCATCAGCGTCATCGTGCTCGACGTGGTCGCGATGATCCTCGCCTCGGTGCCGGAGCTCGACGCGCGGTTCGACACGCTGTTCAGCGCGGTCGCCGTCCTCGCCGTCATCGTGTTCGCGCTCGAATATCTGGCGCGGCTGTGGACCGTGGCGGGGCACACCCAGCGCAACGGCTCCGCGCTGTCCGACCGGCTCTCTTATGCCTTCTCCGCGCTCGGTATCATCGACCTCATGGCGTTCCTGCCGGCCGCGATCGTGCTGGCCACCGGCCGGCACGCGACGCTGGCTGGGCTCGGCGTGCTGCCGTTCTTCAAGCTGATCCGTTATTCGCCGGCGATGCGCTCGCTGCTCGCGGCCATCCATGCCGAGCGGCGTGCGCTGATCGGCTGCATCGTCATCCTGATCGGCGTGGTACTGACCTTCGCCTCGCTGCTCTACGCCATCGAGCGTGATGTGCAGCCCAGCAAGCTCGGCACCATTCCGGACGCGATGTGGTGGGCAATCGTGACGCTCGGCACCGTCGGCTATGGCGACGTCGTGCCGGTGACGCCGCTCGGCAAATTCGTCTCGGTGTTTGCGATCATCTCAGGTTTTGCCATGATCGCGCTGCCGGTCGCGATCATCTCGACCGCCTTTGCCGAGGAGGTGAGGCGGCGCGACTTCGTGGTGACCTGGGGCATGCTGGCGCGGGTGCCGTTGTTCTCGCATCTTTCGGCCGCGGAGATCGCCGACATCATGCGGCTGCTCCGCGCCCGCACCATCGAGCAGGGCGAGATATTGGTGCGCCGTGGCGATACCGCCTCGTCGATGTATTTCATCACTGCCGGCGAGGTCGAGATCACGCTGCCGAGCCAGCAGGTGCGGCTCGCCGACGGCACGTTCTTTGGCGAGATCGCGCTGCTGCACAAGACCAAACGCAGCGGTACGGTGACGGCGACGCGCAAGACGCGGCTGCTCGTGCTCGACGCCCAGGATTTTCACGCGCTGATCGAGCGCATGCCGACGCTCGCCGCCCACGTCCACCAGACCGCGAAGGCACGGCTCGAGGAGACCGGCGATCTTGCGGCGGCAGAATTGGCGCAGGCGGAGCGCGACGACACCGCCTCCTAAGCGGTCAGCCCTTCTTCAGGAAAATGTAGTCGGCCGAGTAGGGCGCGCTTTTGAATTCGCCGGCCTTGTCGCAAGAACCCTCGAGCTTGCCGCCGTGGGTGTTGATGCGCTGGACGGTGGTGACGGGCGTCAGCACGCCGCTGCCGCGGCGGGAGGCGACCTCCAGCTTGAGCCAGGGGATATCGGCGGCGGTTGCGCCCGGCGCGTTGCCGATGGCCTTGCCGGCCACGGCGCTGCCGTCGGCGAGTTCCCAGTTCGGGCCGGCATAGTGGCGGCCGACGGTCTTGCCCTCGGCGAGCAGCGTCGCCACCGGCTCGCGGAAGGCCCAGGCAAGCTTGCCGTCGGCGGCTGCCTTGCAGTCATAGACCTGCGCGCCTTCGGCATGGACGCTGAGCACGACGGTCTCGCCGGGGGCGGCGATGGCGTCGGGGAGCGGCTCCGCGGCGGCGGCCGGCCCGGCCAGGGCGGCCAGCAGCATCAGGCAGGGGACAGCGAACTTGACGATGGACATGGGTGGCCTCCGCGCAACGGTGTCAAAATGAATGGGCCGCGCCCAAGCGCGGCCCATAATGATGTCTAACCCCGATCAGGCAAAAATAATGCGCGGGCTTACGCCAACGCTTTCGTGAGGTTCTCTGCGACCTTGTCGAGGAAGCCGGTGGTCGAGAGCCAGCGCTGGTCGGCGCCGACCAGGAGCGCGAGGTCCTTGGTCATGTAGCCTTCCTCGACGGTGTCGACGCAGACCTTCTCCAACGTGCTCGCGAACTTGGCAAGCTCGGCATTGTTGTCGAGCTTGGCGCGATGCGACAGGCCGCGGGTCCAGGCGAAAATCGACGCGATCGAGTTGGTCGAGGTCTCCTTGCCCTTCTGGTGCTCGCGGTAATGGCGGGTCACCGTGCCGTGAGCGGCTTCGGCTTCCACGGTCTTGCCGTCGGGGGTGAGCAGCACCGAGGTCATCAGGCCGAGCGAGCCGTAGCCCTGCGCGACCGTATCGGACTGCACGTCGCCGTCGTAGTTCTTACAGGCCCAGACATAGCCGCCGGACCACTTCAGGGCCGAAGCCACCATGTCGTCGATCAGGCGGTGCTCGTAGGTCAGGCCCTTGGCCTCGAATTCCTTTTTGAACTCGCGGTCGTAGATGTCCTGGAAGATATCCTTGAAGCGGCCGTCATAGACCTTGAGGATGGTGTTCTTGGTCGAGAGGTAGACCGGGTAGTTGCGCAGCAGGCCGTAGTTCAGCGAGGCGCGTGCGAAGTCGATGATGGAGTCGTCGAGATTGTACATCTGCATCGCGACGCCGGACCCCGGGGTCTTGAACACTTCCTTCTCGATGACGGTGCCGTCCTCGCCGACGAACTTCATCGTCAGCGTGCCCTTGCCGGGGAACTTGATGTCGGTGGCGCGATACTGGTCGCCATAGGCGTGGCGGCCGATGATGATCGGCTTGGTCCAGCCGGGAACCAGGCGCGGCACATTCTTGCAGATGATCGGCTCGCGGAAGATCACGCCGCCGAGGATGTTGCGGATGGTGCCGTTCGGCGACTTCCACATCTGCTTGAGGTTGAACTCCTTCACCCGGGCCTCGTCCGGGGTGATAGTGGCGCACTTGACGCCGACGCCGACCTTCTTGATGGCTTCGGCGGCGTCGATGGTGACCTGATCGTTGGTCTCGTCGCGGTACTCCATGCCCAGGTCGAAATACAGCAGCTCGACATCAAGGTACGGGTTGATCAGCTTGTCCTTGATGTACTGCCAGATGATCCGGGTCATCTCGTCGCCATCGAGTTCGACGACGGGGTTGGACACCTTGATTTTTGCCATGATCGGGGAAGCCTCTTAGGAACGGCGCTTTGGCGCGCCACGGGAATATCCGCCGCCTCTTAGCACCGGACTGCAGCGGGCGAAAGCCAAGGGATTATGCACTTTTAGCTCATCCAGCTTGCCCAGATGGGGGGCGGGGCGGGCCCTGCCGCGGGGGCGAGCCTCAGGCTTCAGAAGAGATTCAAAAGTCGAATCCAACCCGTTATTTCCCTTGAGAATTTCGTCAGGACAGGCAAACGACAGGCGAACGGGCAGCCGGCCCCTTGGGCCGGCTTTGAATCAATTCCTGAAGAGCGCCTTGCCAAGGCCTTGAGAACCAGTGTGAAAGCGAAGCGAGATGTCGGGGACTGACAAGAGCAAGGCGGGCCTTTCCCTCGACGGTCCCATCGTGATCCTGGTCGAGCCGCAGCTTGGCGAAAACATCGGCATGGCCGCGCGCGCCATGGGCAATTTTGCGCTCAGCCGATTGCGCATCGTCAATCCTCGCGACGGCTGGCCCAATATCGCCGCGCAGCGCGCCGCGGCCGGCGCCGACTATATTCTGGAAAAGGTCGAATTGTTCGACACGGTCGGCGAGGCGGTCGCCGACCTCGATCTGCTGTTCGCCACCACCGCGCGTCCCCATGACCAGGCCAAGCCGGTGGTGGGGCCCGAGGCAGCCGCGGCCGAGATCTCGGGTCACGTCGCGACCGGGGGCAAGGCCGGCATCCTGTTCGGCCGCGAGCGCTGGGGGCTGACCAACGAGGAGGTTGGGCTCTCGAATCGCATCATCACCTTCCCGGTCAATCCGGGCTTTGCCTCGCTCAACCTCGCCCAGGCCGTGCTGCTGGTTGGCTATGAATGGTTCAAGCGGGCAACGTCAGGCGAGCTGCCGCACAGCATGCCCGAGCGGTCCGAGCGCGCCTCGCAGCACCAGATGCAGGCCTTCTTCGACAACCTCATCCGCGAGCTCGACCGGGTCGAATTCCTGCGCCCGGCCGAGAAGCGCGACACCATGCTGGTCAACCTGCGCAACATCTTCAGCCGGATGGAGCCGACCAAGCAGGACATGCACACCCTGCATGGTGTGGTGATGGCGATCGCGGAAGGGCGCAAGGGCCCGGCCAAGGGCGGCGTGCTCGACGGCGAGCAGGCCACGCGCCTGCGCGCGTTGCTGGCCGAGCACGGCCAGGGCGGCGGCGTACCCGACAGCGGATCGACCGTGCGCGGCCTCGCCCGCCTGCTCCGCCGCAACCCGACCGATGCCGAGCGCCTGCTCTGGCAGGCCCTGACCCGCGACCGCCGCTTCGCAGGAGGGTTCAAGCGCCAGACCCCGGTCGGCCGGCACATTCCCGATTTCGTCTCGTTCCCGCACCGGATCGCGATCGAGCTGGTCAACCCGGGCGAGGGCGAGACCATCGCGGCTGATCGTGCGGGTCGGCGGACGTGGCTGGAGGCGCGCGACTATCGCGTGCTGGAGATCCGGGCAGCGGACGTCGAGCGCGATCTCGAGGCGGAGCTGGTGCGGTTGCAGGGGATGATCGAGCAGAGCGCGTAGGCCGGAGCTCTCGTAGGGTGGGCAAAGGCGCGTAGCGCCGTGCCCACCATTTTGCCTTCGAGCGCGATGGTAGGCCCGCTTCGCTTTGCCCACCCTACGAGATCGCGCTTGTGGGGTGCGTTAGTCGTACTGCGTCAGGCGGCGCTTGCGACCGGGGCTTTTGGGCCGCTCTGCTGCAGCCGACGTAACGCCGCGAGGTTGGTCTCGACCGAGGCGAGGCAGCAACGCGATTTACCGCCTGACTTCGCCTCGTAAAGTGCTGCATCGGCGACCGCGAGCAATTCCTCGACTTCGGCGCCATGATCCGGCGACATCGCAATGCCGACGCTGGCGCCGACACCGGCGCGCACCTCGCCGCCGAGCTCATAGGAGACGGCAACCTCGCTGATGAGGCGGTATCCCGCCTCCTGGGCCATTTCGGCCGTGACGCCGTCGACGAGCACGACGAACTCGTCGCCACCCATCCGGGCGACCACCGCGCCGTCCGGCAGCGCCCGGCGCACGCGCCCGGCCACCGCTTTCAGCACCTCGTCGCCGCCGCATGTCCGAACGTGTCGTTGACCGGTTTGAAGTCGTCGAGATCGAAGAACATCACAGCGAACCGTCGTTCGGCGTGGGCTCCAAGTCTGGCGCTGAGTGCCTCGACGAAGCCCGCGCGATTGAGCAGCCCCGTGAGTGCATCATGATGTGCGCGATGGCTGTTCTCGCGTTCGGCGCGCATGGTGGTGATCAGCATCCGATTGAGGCGGAAGGCGGCGGCCGTCATCGCGGCCAGATACATCGGCACCTGGAGGTAGACGATGTAGAACAGCGGCTCGCCGGCGAACGCAGCGCCGGGGATGATGGGACCGAGGCTCAGCAGGATCATGGTCCCGGCCAGCCGCGGCGCGCCGAAATTGCGGAAGCAGATGCCGCCAACCATCGCCGCCGCCGAGAGCGAGGCCAGCATGGCGACGACCCAGTCCCCGCTGGCCAGGCTGGCAACGACGCCAAATCCAACGCTGGCGCTCCAGGCGACCGCGAGCAGGAGATGAAGGTCGGTCGGCGTCGGGCAGTGGGCACGCGCCCTGCGATGCGCGCTGACGAGCACGGCGAGGCGGGCCAGGCAGATCGCGATCTCCATGACCAGCCAGACAATGAATGGTGCAGTCTGCTTGCGGCCAGCGATCACGGCGGCGACGGCAATGGTGTTGACGGCGCCGGCAGCAAAAACCGGCAGCGATCCATAGAGCTGGACAATGAGCGCGGCGCGGATGTCGTCGGGAACACCTAGCCCCGGCTCGGCGAGCCAGCGTGTCAGGCGCCAGCGTGGCGCACTGTAGAGTCCCTCGTCCGATTGCATTGCAGAGCGTCCCCGTATTCCGGGCGCCAACAACGATGACCACTCCTAACAAGCCTTTTAAGACAGCCATCGATTGCCGGGCGTGCTTGACGCAAGGTAAACCGTCGCAAGCGCGGCCGCGGGCGTGCAGGAGAATGCGGATTGGTGCAGGCCGAAGGTGCGGCGACGGATGTGTTGCGTGATTAGAGGTAGGTAGGGCAAAGCGACTTGTCCGCCGTAGCTCGAAGAGCGCAGGCGGAAGCATGCCCACCATGTCGCTCAACGGAGCTGAGACAGAAGTGGTGGGCACGGCGCTGTGCGCCTTTGCCCACCCTACGAAGTACGCCCGAGCTGCACCTCGCGCTCCACCGCAATCCATGTCGTCCTCGCCACGGCCAGCAGTCCCCCGGCTTCATCGTGGAGCGCGGCCTCGGCCATGCGCTTGCGGCCGTCGCGGCCGGTTGGCCAAGCCGTGATGACGCAGCGGTCTCCGGGGCGCGGCCGGGCTTCGATCCGTGCCGACATCCGGCCCAGCAGCAGTGGCGTCTTGTCGAAGGTCGCGCTCTGCTGATCGCAATTGCAGGCAAAGCCGGTGGGACAATCGAGCGCCGACCAGAGAAATTCTGACGCAACCAGGCCGTCCTCGGCGGCCAGATTCGAGTCCGGCGTCCAACTCGCCGCGAGAACGGCGTTGTGACGTCCGAGCGGGCCGGCGAAGATGCGCAGGCCGTCGCCTTTCGCTCTTGCGGGACCGCAGACGAAACAGTTCGGCAGCGGATGCTCGTGCGGCTTGAACAGCGCCAGCAATTCGGCTGCGCGTGCTTCCTGCAAACGGGCTGTCTCAAGGCGCGCAAGCTCGACGCTGGCCACCCGCGCGGTCGCGACGACCTTGGCGCCGTCACGAAGCTCCCATGTGCCGTCGGCGGTCGCGGCCGCATCGAGCGATTTGTCTAGAGGAGGCGGCGCGCGCAGCGTCACCTCGGCGCCGCCGGAAATGTGGCGGGCCAGCCGGCCGCAGACATAGCCGCCATTCCCGGAGTTCGGAGGACCGCAAAAGCGCTTGTCGATGATGATCTCGGTCATCGGTTCTGTCCTCTCTTCCTCGTCGGGCGCAGTCTACCTGATCTTGAGGACAATGCGTCCCAGAACCGCGCGATTGGCGACGGCGCGCATGGCGTCGCCGGCCTCCTCCAAAGGGAGGACGCGATCGATGTGCGGGCGGATCTTTCCGTCGGCCAGCAATTGCATCAGCGTGTCATTCATGCGCGCGGCCTCCGCGGAGAATTTCTCCGCCCAGGCGCCGACAAAGACGCCGATGATGGCGTAATTTTTCAGGAGAGGCAGGTTCATCGGGATCTGTGGAATCTCGCCGCTGGTGAAGCCGATCGGCATCAGCCGTCCGTCCCATTTCATCAGCCGGGCCATCTGTTCGAAGATTGCGCCGCCGACGTTGTCGAGGCCGACATCGATGCCTTCTCCCGATGTGATCGACTTGATCCGGTCGCGCAGATCTTCGCTGCGATAGTTGACGACATCGCTGGCCCCGTAACGCCGCACCAGGGCGGCCTTGTCGTCGGAGCCGACACCGGCGACGACGCGCAGGCCGAGATGACGGCCGAGGTCGACGGCGGCAAGGCCAACCCCGCCGGCTGCGCCGGTGACGAACAGCGTTTCCCCGCGTTGCGCCCGTGCCCGCTCGAACAGCGCATAATAGGCCGTGCCGTAATTGTGCAGCACCGTCGCCCCGGCTTCGAACGCGACGCCATCAGGCAGCCGCACGCTCTTCGATTCCTTCGCAATCATCCGTTCGGCGTAGCCGCCGGTCCAGGCACTGCAGGCCACGCGATCGCCGGGTGCGAACATCGTGACCTTGTCGCCGACCGCGGCGACGACGCCGGAGGCTTCCGTGCCGGGCACGAAGGGCGTCGGCGGCCGCATCTGATAGAGGCCCGAGACCAGCAACTGGTCCATGAAGCTCACGGACGCCGCATGGACGTCGATGAGAATCTCGTCGCCGGCAGGCCGCGGCGTAGCGATCTCACCGAGGCGCAGATCCGCAGGGCCAGTGAACGAATTGCACAGAACCGCTTTCATCGGGGCGCTCCGAAAATGCGCGGCAACAGCATCGGAACGCGCCGGCGATAGTCCTGGTAGGTCGCGCCGAACTCGGCGATCAAATCCCGCTCCTCGAACTGCAGGGCGACCAGGATGTAGGCCGTGTTCGCAATCGCGAACAGCAGATGGCCGGCGGTCATCTCGGGCGTCGCCCAGAACGCGAGCAGAAAGCCGAGCATGAGCGGATGCCGCACGATCTTGTAGAGCAGCGGCGTCCGGAAGGATTGACCTGATATCTCGGCTCCGCGCAACGCGACGAGAGCCTGGCGCAGGCCGAACAGATCGGAATGATCGATCATGTAGGTCGATGCGAACGCGATCAGCCAGCCGAGCCAATGTACGCCGGTCAGGAGCCACGCCGTAATGCCGCTGGCCTGCCAAATCGGCGTCGGGATCGGACGCCACTGCCAGAACAGCAGCAGGAGGATCAGGCTGGAGAGCAGCACATAGGTGCTGCGCTGGCAGGCGATGGGAAGGCTTCCCGCCCACCATCGCTTGAATGCCGGGCGCGCCATGACGCTGTGCTGGATGGCAAACAGGCTCATCAGCAGCAGGTTGACGACGATGGCCTCACCCAAATTCGCAGGCGCGCCGACGTCGATCGACGTGTCGATTGACTTGGGCACGACATAATTGCCGACGAAACCGAGCGCGTAGAGGAATGAAGCCGTGAAGACGGCGTAGCTCACGATGGCGTAGAGCAGGATTGCGAGGCGCGCGAACATGGTTTTTCCTATTGTGCCGATGGCGGCGGTGCCGCATTCAGGAGCCTGAACCGCTCGCTGGCGAGCGGGCTCGATCTGGCTTGACTGCTATCGCTGGACCGTCCCCTGCGCGTCCCCCGGGGGCGCCGACCGGGGAGGGAGGATCTCCATGACGGCCTTTTCGCTTGTCACGTTCGGGTTCCCCGAGGTCCATGCCAACGACCGCCCGGTCAAGCTGGCCTTGCGCAAGGGGCTTGCGCTGCTGGTCTATCTCGCGGAAGCCAAAGGCCCCGTCGCGCGCGACGTCATTGCCACGCTGCTGTGGCCGGAGACTTCCCGCGAGACCGGCCTCGCGCGATTGCGGCGTCTGCTTCACCGCGTCGAGCTCACGCTCGGCCAGGCGGTTTTCGAGACCGACCGCACAAGCTTGCGTTGGTCTCCGGAGGTCGAGCTGAAGATCGACTCGCATCATTTCGAGCGCGCCTGCGATCGCGGCGACTTTGAAAAGGCCTGCCGGATTTATCGCGGCGACTTCCTGGCGGGCTTTTCTCCGGACGACTGTCCTGAGTTCGACGATTGGACGTTCTTTCGCCGCGAGGCGCTGCGGGGGCGGCTCGTGCAGGCGCTCGAGCGTCTGGTGCAGGACAGGAATGCCGCGGGCGATCATCTCGCCGCGACAGTGTATGCGGGCCGTCTGGTCGAGCTCGATCCGCTCAGCGAGGTGTATGGCCGGCATCTGATCCGCAGCCTGCTGCTCGCGGGAGACCGAAGCGCGGCGGAACGGCGTCACGCTGCACTGGCGCAGCGGCTGCGCGACGAGCTTGGCGTCGCGCCGGAAGCCGAGACCGAAGCGCTCATGAGCCGCGCGGCCGCGCCGCTGCGCGATGCTCTTCCAGCGACACGCTATGTGAAGGGCGCCGGCGTGCATCTGGCGTATCAGACCTATGGCAGTGGTCCGCTCGACATCCTGGTCATGCCCGGTTTCGTGTCGCATGTGGAACGCGCCTGGGAGCATCCGGCGAGCCGGACGTTCTTGGCCTCATTGATGAGGCTTGGGCGTCTCATCGTTTTCGATCGCCGCGGCATCGGCCTGTCCGACCGGGTCGGATCGGCCCCCGGCATCGACGTCACGGCGGAAGATATCGGCACCGTGCTGCGGGCGGCGGACTCGCGCCGCGTCGTGCTGTTTGGTGCATCCGAATGCGGGCCGGCCTGCATCAAATTTGCGGTCGAGGAATCCCGCCATGTGGCCGGGCTCATTCTGTTCGGCGCACCGGCCAAGGGCTGCTGGTCGGAGGACTATCCGCACGCGCTGCGCGCCAGCCAGTATGACGCCTGGAGCAAGCACCTGATTGCGCAATGGGGCGGCCCGGTCGGGATCGAAGCCTTCGCGCCGAGCCTTGCCAATGATCCGCAGGCGCGCGCCTGGTGGGCGGGGCTGTTGCGCGCGGCGTCCAGTCCCGGCGGCATCTCCGCCGTGCTCGAGGCCTTTCGCGACGCCGATGTGCGACACCTTCTGGCGCGGATTGCGGTGCCGACGCTGGTGCTGCATCGTCGGGACGACAAGGCCGTGCGGATCGCGGCCGGGCGCGACATCGCGAGCCGGATCACCGGTGCAGAATTCGTCGAGCTCGACGGCAATGATCATTGGTTCTTTGCCGGCGATCAGCAGCCGGTGCTCGAGGCGATCAAGCGGTTCACGGAGGCTTTACCGCGTGAGGGGAGGTCGAGGCGGTGACGTCTCAAGCCTCATTTATTGGCACGTTTCGTGCCTCCCAAAGCGGCACAAACGACGTGACACGATGCCTGGCCAAGGGAGACCCTGACATGAAACGCGAAGACCTCACCGAAAAGCTGCTCGACATCAAGCGCGAGAACGGCTGGAGCTGGAAACACATCTGCGACAAGGTCGGCGGCTATTCCGAGGTGCTGATCGTCGGTGCGATTCTCGGCCAGATGAAGCTGACGAAACCGCAGGCCGCCAATGCCGGCGAGCTGTTCGGCCTGTCGAAGGCCGAGACCGCGATGCTCAACGAGGTGCCGATGCGCGGCACCGGCACGCCGATGCCGCCGACCGATCCCCTGATCTATCGCTTCTACGAGATGGTGATGGTCAACGGTCCGGCGTGGAAGGCGCTGATCGAGGAGGAGTTCGGCGACGGCATCATGTCGGCGATCGACTTCGACATGGCAATGGAGCGCGTTGCCAACCCGAAGGGCGACCGCGTCAAGATCACCATGAGCGGCAAGTTTCTGCCGTACAAATATTACGGCGCCAGCGGCAATGTGCCGGAATACGGCTTCAAGGAGGGGTGAGGGACGCGAATGGCGAATCGCGAGTAGCGAATGGGGTTCATTCGCTACTCGCCGCTCCCTATTCACCTATTTGCCCGCCTTCACCTCGGCCGCGGCCACGGCGATCAATTCGCTCATCTTGGCCCGAATCGCCTGTTCGGTGATGGCGACATTCTTGGCGGCGAAATCGGCCATGACCTTGCGCAGGACGTCGGCATCGCCGGCCTCCTCGAAATCGGCCGCGACCACTTCCTTGGCGTAGGCGGTGGCGGCCTCGCCGGTGATTCCGAGCTTCTCGGCGGCCCAAAGGCCGAGCAGCCGGTTGCGGCGGGCTTCCGCCTTGAATTTCTGCTCCTCGTCGAGGGCGAACTTCTTCTCGAAGCCTTCCTCGCGCTTGTCCAAACTGCTCATGCCTTTTTCCAATTCCCTGCTGACTGGATCCGGTGGCCATCGTTGCGACGGCCCCGGCGCATGCCTAGATAGGGGGCACGAATCGGCAAAACAACGAGCCGTTAAGCCGCAGGCAAGACGGTATAAGTTGATGCCGGGCGGCCGGATCGATTGTGCTGGGACAGCCAATCGGATAGGTTGCCTGAAGGTTTGGTTCCCGTTCTGTTTCCAAGGGGTTATAGACGGGTTCCCAGCCGTTCACGGCAGCTCCGCTGTGGGTCGTAACCTGGTAACCGGAGCACACCAAATACATGGATTTCAACAAAACACGGTACATCCCCATGAGCCGTCGGCGTCGTATTTATGAAGGCAAGGCAAAGGTTCTTTACGAAGGCCCGGAGCCCGGTACCCTGATCCAGCACTTCAAGGATGACGCCACCGCGTTCAATGCGAAAAAGCATCAGGTGATCGAGGGCAAGGGTGTCCTCAACAACCGGATCTCGGAGTACCTGTTTCAGCACCTCAACGACATCGGGGTGCCGACCCATTTCATCCGCCGCCTCAACATGCGCGAGCAGTTGATTCGCGAGGTCGAGATCGTGCCGCTGGAAGTGGTGGTGCGGAACGTTGCCGCCGGCTCGCTGTCGCAGCGCCTCGGCATCGAGGAGGGCACGCAGCTGCCCCGTTCGATCATCGAATTCTACTACAAGAACGACCAGCTCAACGACCCCATGGTGTCGGAAGAGCACATCACCGCGTTCGGCTGGGCCACCCCGCAGGAGATCGACGACATCATGGCGCTCGCCATCCGTGTCAACGACTTCCTCACCGGCCTCTTCCTCGGCATCGGCATCCGCCTCGTCGACTTCAAGATGGAGTGCGGCCGGCTGTTCGAGAACGAGATGATGCGGATCATCGTCGCCGACGAGATCTCGCCGGACAGCTGCCGTCTGTGGGACATCAAGTCGAACGAGAAGCTCGACAAGGATCGCTTCCGCAGGGATCTCGGCGGCCTGCTCGAGGCCTACACCGAAGTCGCAAAACGCCTCGGCATCCTCATGGAGAATGAGCGTCCGCAGGGCACTGGCCCGGTGCTGGTGAAGAGCTAAGAGGGATTTGACGTGAAGGCACGTGTTACCGTTACCCTGAAGACGGGCATCCTCGATCCGCAGGGCAAGGCCATCGAAGGCGCGCTGAAGTCGCTCGGCGTCGACGGCGTCGCCAGCGTCCGCCAGGGCAAGGTGTTCGACATCGAGCTTGCCGGCGCCGACAAGGCCAAGGCCGAAGCGGCGCTGAAGGAGGCGGCCGACAAGCTCTTGGCGAACACCGTGATCGAGAACTATCGCGTCGAGATCGTCTAACCCGCGCGGCGCTTCACAGCCATCCGACGCGGTGGAAGCGCCAGTACAATGCGAGGCAGGCGAGCGCCATCATCCCCATGACGACGAAATAGCTGTACTCCCATTGCAGCTCGGGGATGTACTTGAAGTTCATCCCGTAGATGCCTGCGACTGCGGTGGGCACGGCGAGGATCGCCAGCCACGAGGCGAGCTTCTTGGAGACCGCGGTCTCCTGCGCCTGTCCGACCAGCAGGCTCGCCTCGAAGGCGAAGGCCAGCACCTCGCGCATGGAATCGATGCGCTCCTGGATGTTCCTGACGTGGTCGGTGACGTCGCGGAACAGCGGCTGCATCGTCGCACGCACCATCGCAAGCTCGTCATGCTCGAGGCGGCGGCAGACTTCCACCAACGGGCCGATCGCGGTCCTGAGCCGCAACAGGTCGCGGCGCAGCATGTAGAGCCGCTCGATCTGCGCCTTGCTGATCGGCTTGGAGAGCACGTCGTCCTCGATGCCTTCGACCTCCTCGTGGATGCTCTCCAGCACGGGCGAGTAGTTGTCGACGATGAAATCGAGGATGGCGTAGAGGATGTAGTCCTCGCCGCGCGCAAGGGCCCGCGGGCAGCTTTCGCAGCGTTCGCGCACCGGCGTGTAGGATGTCGAGGCGCCATGGCGCACCGAGACCAGATAGCCTTCGCCGACGAAGATGTGCGTCTCGCCGAAGGCGATCCGGCCCTCGAACAATTGCGCCGTCCGCGCCACGATGAACAGGGCCTCGCCATATTGCTCGATCTTCGGCCGCTGATGGGCGTTGTTGGCGTCCTCGATGGCAAGGTCGTGCAGGTCGAACTGCTTCTGCACGGCGCCGAGCAGCGCCATGTCAGGCTCGTGCAGCCCGATCCACACCACGTGGCCGGGCTTGGCCCGCCAGCTCGAAGCCTCGCTGATGGCGATATTGGCGACACGCCGGCCGTCGACATAGGCGCCGGCTGCGATGACGCCCTGAGTGGACACCGGTTCGGAGAGGGAGGCGGGCAGCGACGGGACGTTCATGGCTTCAATCCCGGGCAAGATCGTCAGGCAAAAGTGCCGTGGCTATGGCCTGTGTACAAGGCCGCCCGGCGAGGCTAGCACTGGTAAAATCCCCGTCAAATGGCTATGTCTCCTGACGAATTGGCCCTTTGGCCAGCCCGATTCCCATCACCGTCGGAACCCGAACCATGAAAGCCGCCATCCTCGTCTTTCCCGGAATCAACCGCGAGCGCGACATGGCGCGCGCATTGAGGCTGATCTCCGGCAGCGAGCCCGCGATGGTCTGGCACGCCGAGACGTCGCTGCCCGCGGGCACCGACCTCGTCGTCGTGCCCGGCGGCTTCTCCTACGGCGACTATCTGCGCTGCGGCGCGATTGCGGCGCGGTCGCCGGTGATGGACGCGGTGCGCGACTATGCGGCCAAGGGCGGTCTCGTGCTCGGCGTCTGCAATGGTTTTCAGATCCTCTGCGAGTCCGGCCTGCTGCCCGGCGTCCTGATGCGCAACGCGCGGCTGAAGTTCATCTGTCACGACGTGCATCTGCGCGTCGAGCGCTCCGACACGCCGTTCACCCGCGGCTACAATGCCGGCCAGGTGATCCGCGTGCCCGTCGCCCATGGTGAGGGCAATTACGAGGCGGATGAAGAGACCATCAAGCGGCTCGAAGGCGAGGGGCGGGTGCTCTATCGCTACTGCTCCGCCGACGGCGTGGTCGACGAGGCCCACAACATCAACGGCGCGGCGGAATCCATCGCCGGAATCGTCAATGACAGGGGCAACGTGCTCGGCATGATGCCGCACCCGGAGAACCACGTCGAAGACATCATGGGCTGCACCGACGGCCGCGGCCTGTTCGCCGGTCTCACTGCCCATCTGGAAAAGGCCGCGTGATCTCGTTTGTGGCGAAGCGGGCTCTCGCCGCGATCGCGGCGCTGTCGCTCGCGACATTTTCACTCGCGACCGTTGCGTTCGCGCAGGATTTCCCCAAGCGCCCGCTCACGATGATCGTGCCGTTCGCGGCTGGCGGCACGTCGGACGTGATCGCGCGCACGGTCGCCGAGCAGATGGGCATCGCGCTCGGCCAGACCATCGTGATCGAGAACGTCGCCGGCGCCGGCGGCTCGACCGCGCTGGCGCGCGCCTCCCGCGCCGAGCCTGACGGCTACACCATCGCGATCGGCAACGCCGGCACCAACGCCGCGACCTACACGATCTATCCAAAACTGCCGTTCACGCCTGAATCCTTCGTGCCGATCGCCATGGTGGCGAAGACGTTCGGCGTCATCGCGCTGCGCAAGGATTTCCCGGCGAAGGACCTGAAAGAGTTCATCGCCTACGCCAAGGCCAACCCGGGCAAGATCAATCTCGGCCACGCCGGTGTCGGCTCGTCGAATTACCTCATTTGCAAGAGCTTTGTGACGGCCGCCGGGGTCGACGCAACACTGGTCGGCTATCGCGGTGCGGCGCCCGCACTCACGGATGCGATCGGCAGCCAGATCGACGGCGTCTGCGACGCCGCGGCCTCCGTCTCGCAGTCGATCGGCGACAAGCTAGTGAGGGGCCTGGTGGTTGGCTCGACCGTGCGGCTGGCCACGCTGCCCGATCTGCCGACGTCTGCCGAGGCAGGCCTGCCGGACTTCGAGGCGCAGGGCTGGAACGGCCTGTTCGCGCCGAAGGGCACGCCGCCGGCCATCATCGCCAAGCTGAACGCGGCTGCGCGCACCGCGGTGGAAACCGACGCGGTGAAGAAGCGTTTTGCGGATTTGTCGACCGTCGCGCCCGATCCCGACGAGCATACGCCCGAGGTGCTCCAGAAGCTCGTGACGCGCGACGTCGAGAAGTACCGGAAGATGCTCGCGGACGACGCCAAGTAGCAGCCGCCCAAATCATAGCAAGTCATAGCGGTTTTGGGCTTGCTGTCTCATGAACCTCAATCGCGTTTGAGACGACTGACTCCTCGTCGCCATCAAGGCGCGCGTGTCCGGGTCGCTGATTTCCGCGCGGGTGAAAGCAACTCAAAGTTGTTTCGCCGCGCGAGTTGCGGTATCAGGAAGCGTGCGCTGTCGTTGTGCTCCCGGATGTCACATGCCCGTCGCTTTGGTCGTTCTGCTGCTCGATATCACACTGATTTATCACGCGTCGCGAACCGGGCGGTTGCAGCCCTGGGCCTTCATCATCCTGATGGTGCCGCTGATCGGCGCGCTCGCCTACATCGCGGTCGAACTCGTCCCTGAATGGTTTTCCAGCCCCGGTGCGCGACAGGCGCGTCAGCGCGTTGCCAATCGGCTCGATCCGGAGAAGCGTTATCGCGAGCTGTGCGACCGGCTGGCGGCCACCGACACCATCGCCAACCGTGCGGCGCTGGCCGAGGAATGCGCAAAGGTCGGCCGCTTCAGCGAGGCCGAGCAGCATTACGGTCACATCCTGAGCTTGCCGATGGGCCACGACCCCCGCTTATGCCTTCGGCAAGGCGCAGGCCGAGTTTTCCGCCAAGCGTCCGGCCGATGCGCTGGCGACGCTGGACGATCTTCAGAAGCAATGGCCGGACTTCGATTCCGCCGACGCGCATCTGCTCTACGCCCGCGCGCTCGCCGAGGTCGGCCGGCTCGACGAGGCGCTGGAGGAATATCACGCCGTCGCCGGCTATTTCCCCGGCGCCGAGGCGCGGGTGCGCTACGGCATGCTGCTCCAGATGGTCGGCCGCAGCGCCGAGGCGCGCGTGGTCTTCAACGAGCTCCTGATCCAGATGCGGCGCGCGCCCAAATATCTGCGCGACGCCCAGGCCGATTGGCTCTCGATCGCCGAGAAGCAGATTTCGACCTGAGCGGTCTTATTGTTTGAGCATGATCTTATCGGAAAACTGCTGCGCACTTTCCGGATCATGCCTTGCGCAGCTTCAGCCGTTCCGCCGGCACCGTCATCGCGGCGACGCCGGCCATGACCAGCAGAAGTCCCAGCGCGAGGTTCGACGGCACGCTCTCGCCGAGCAGCAGCACGGACAATCCGACGCCGATCGGAATGCGCAGATAGCCTTGTGCGTTCGTGGTCAGCGTGCCGAGCCGGCCGAGGCAGACGTAGAACAGCATCAGCCCCAGCGCGCTGGAGACGATGCCCATGACGATGGTGGCGACGATTGCCGTCGGCGTCGGATGCAGCGTCCAGGGCTGGTCGATGATCAGCGCGGGCGGCAGCAGCACGAGGCCACCGAATAGCAGCGAGCCGGTTGCGACCACCATCGGATCGTATTCGGAGAGCCGCAAGCCAAAGATGGTCGCGCAGGCAAAGGAGATGGTGGCGAGCAGGATCGCGATCTCCGCCACGATCTCGCTGCCGAAGCCGCGCAGCGCGTCCAGCCCGACGATGGCGATCGTGCCGGCGAGGCCGAGAATTGCGCCCGCGAGCTTCAGTAGCGTGGCCGGCTCGTGCCGCGTGATCAGCGAGGTGATCAGGAAGGCGAAGATCGGCGTTGTCGAGGCCAGCACCACCGTGTTCGACGCCGGGACATATTGCTGCGACCAGGTGATGACCAGGAACGGAAAGGTCGAGTTGATCAGCTGCTGGACTGCGAACAGCTTCCAGGCCTTCGCATCCGTCGGGAGCTTGAGGCCGCGCATCCACAAGATCGCGAACAGGAAGGCGAACGCGATCAGCGAGCGCGCCGAGATGAAGGTGATGGGCGGGATCGTGGGAAGCGCGAGCTTCGCCAGCGGATAGGTCGAGCTCCAGCAGCAGGCGAGCGCGAACAGCAGCGCATAGTCGCGCCAGTTACGGGCGCCGACGGCGGTCATGGATGGCAATGGCGCTGACGCGGAGGGCGCTGTGTGGCCCGATCCGGATGTGCTCTGCGGCACCTTGTTCTTGCTCCCCCGCGCAAAAGCGCTTTCAGCAAGTCTGGGCGAGGGGGCGCGAAAAGGGAAGGCGTCGAGCTATGCGTTTGGCTGGAGTGCGGGCTTCCGCTTCACCCGCTTGATCGTGCCGGAGAAGGTAAACAGCGGCCGCCCGGCCGAGGTCAGCTTGCCCCGCAGGAAGATCAGCGAGCCGCCGGCGCGGGACACTTCGCCGACGCATTCGACCAGCTCGCCCTCGCGGGCCGCGTCGAGGAAATCACAGGCGAAATTCGTCGTCACGGCCGGGCCATCCAGCTCGTGGGTGGCGATCGCGAACAGGCAATAGTCTGCGAACGCCATGAAGCAGCCGCCATGGACGTTTCCGGAGCCGTTGAGGTGCTTTTTCTCGACCCGGAACGCCGAGCGGACGCTGCCGTCGTCCTCGATTTTGTGCCAGAACGGGCCGATATGGCTCTCAAAACTGTCGCGAATCCAGGTCCGCCAGCCCGTGAACTCGCCATCGGTGGCGACGTGCAGGTCCGGGCGGCGGGTGGAGGGGACTTTGGTCAATTCGTGCAAGGAAATGGGCCTTCAATTACGGGTCTTTAGTCCTTAAATCCGATCCGTCAGCGCCTTGCAATTCCCGTTCCCGCCGACCGCCTGCCCGCAAAACGTGGGACAGCGGGAAAATGCGCCATAAAGGGCTTTTCGTAGGCCCCCGATCTTCCTAAGAACGGCAAAACGCCGCCGAAAGCCCCGAATCCATGAAGAACGAACCCAAGATCACCCCCGAACTGGTTGCCGCCCACGGGCTCAAGCCCGACGAGTACGAGCGCATCCTGAAGCTGATCGGGCGGGAGCCGACCTTCACCGAGCTCGGCATCTTCTCGGCGATGTGGAACGAGCACTGCTCGTACAAATCCTCGCGCATCCATCTGCGCGGCCTGCCGACCAAGGCGCCCTGGGTGATCCAGGGCCCCGGCGAGAATGCTGGCGTGATCGATATCGGCGACGGCCAGGCCGTGGTCTTCAAGATGGAGAGCCACAACCACCCGAGCTACATCGAGCCCTACCAGGGTGCGACCACCGGCGTCGGCGGCATCTTGCGCGATGTCTTCACCATGGGCGCGCGTCCCATCGCCTGCCTCAATGCGCTGAGCTTCGGCGCGCCCGAGCATGCCAGGACGCGGCATCTCGTCTCCGGTGTCGTCGCCGGTGTCGGCGGCTATGGCAATTCCTTCGGCGTGCCGACGGTCGGCGGCCAGGTGCGCTTCCACACCCGCTATGACGGCAACATCCTCGTCAACGCGATGGCCGTGGGCCTCGCCGACGCCGACAAGATCTTCTATGCGGCCGCCTCCGGCGTGAACATGCCGATCGTCTATCTGGGCTCCAAGACGGGCCGCGATGGCATCCACGGTGCCTCGATGGCCTCGGCGGAGTTCGACGACAAGTCCGAGGAGAAGCGCCCGACCGTGCAGGTCGGCGATCCCTTCGCCGAAAAACTGCTGCTCGAGGCCTGCCTCGAGATTATGGAGAAGGGCTGCGTCATCGCGATCCAGGACATGGGCGCGGCCGGCCTGACCTGCTCGGCGGTCGAGATGGGCGCCAAGGGCGACCTCGGCGTCGACCTCGATCTCGACGCGGTGCCGACCCGCGAGACCGGCATGAGCGCCTACGAGATGATGCTCTCGGAAAGCCAGGAGCGCATGCTCATGGTGCTCAAGCCCGAGAAGGAAAAGGAAGCCGAGGCGATCTTCAAGAAGTGGGGCCTCGACTTTGCGGTCGTCGGCTACACCACGCCGAGCAAGCGTTTCGTCGTCAAGCATGGCGGCGACGTCATGGCCGACCTGCCGATCAAGGAGCTCGGTGACGAGGCGCCGCTCTACGACCGCCCGCATAGTCCCTCTGCCGCGCTGCCTGTGGTGCACGCGCGCGAGGTGCCGGCGCCGATGGGCGTCGGTGCCGCGCTGGAGAAGCTGATCGGCACGCCCGACATGTGCAGCAAGCGCTGGGTCTGGGAGCAATACGACCACGTCATCCTCGGCAACACCTTGCAGCGTCCCGGCGGCGACGCCGCCGTCGTGCGCGTGCAGGACGGGCCGAAGGGTCTGGCGCTGACCGTCGACGTCACGCCGCGCTATTGCGAGGCCGATCCGTTCGAGGGCGGCAAGCAGGCGGTGGCGGAAGCCTGGCGCAACATCACCGCGGTCGGCGGCAAGCCGCTCGCGATCACCGACAATCTCAATTTCGGCAACCCTGAACGGCCCGAGATCATGGGCCAGTTCGTCGGCTGCCTGAAGGGCATCTCGGAAGCCTGCCGCACGCTGGACTTCCCGGTCGTGTCCGGCAACGTCTCGCTCTACAACGAGACCAACGGCCGCGCGATCCTGCCGACACCTTCGATCGGCGGCGTCGGCCTGCTCGACGACTTCACCAAGTCCGCGTCGCTCGCCTTCAAGGCCGAGGGCGAGGCGATCCTGCTGGTCGGCGAAACCCACGGCTGGCTCGGCCAGTCGGTCTATCTGCGCGACATCTGCGGTCGCGAGGAGGGCGCGCCGCCGCCGGTCGACCTCGCGGCCGAGAAGCGCAACGGCGACTGCGTGCGCGGCATGATCCATGCGGGCACTGCGACCGCAGTGCACGATCTCTCCGACGGTGGCCTCCTGATCGCGCTCGCCGAGATGGCAATGGCCAGCGGCATCGGCGCAAAACTGCTGGCGGCGCCGGCGGCGCTCGTGCCGCAGGCCTATTGGTTCGGCGAGGACCAGGCGCGCTATCTCGTCACCGTGCCGGAAGCGGACGCCGGCCGCGTGCTGGCCAAGATGCGCGGCTGCGAGGTGCCCTGCGTGCGCATCGGCACCACCGGCGGCGATGCGATCGCGATCGCTGGCGAGGCGCCGGTGTCGATCGATAGCTTGCGGAAATCATTCGAGCGCTGGCTGCCGGAATATATGAGCGGGAAGGCGGCGTAAGGCGCCGCCACACACTCCGTCATTGCGAGGAGCAAAGCGACGAAGCAATCCAGACTGTCTCCGCGGAGAGACTCTGGATTGCTTAGCTACGCTCGCAATGACGGGTGGAGAGACCTCGGCCTCACAAAACGTGTGACGCGCCCGGAATCTTCCGCAACATTGCCGTCAGTCCCCAGCTCAGCATCACCGTGAGCACGAAGCCGATCCCGGCCTTGAAGATCGCAGGCCACGAATAGTCGAACAGCACATACTGGATCCACAGCGCGATCGGGTAGTGCACCAGGAACATGCCGTAGGCGTCCGCCTGCATGCGGTCGAGCAGGTTCGGCCCCGGCGACTTCTGGTGCAGGAAGAAGGCGAGGATCGCGAGCAGGATCGCGGCCGAGAACAGCACGACGAACGTGCCGTAGATCGCCTGATACCAGTCCGGCAGCACGTTGGGATTCCCGAGGATTGCGCGCTTGATGTAGATCATGCACCACATCAGGCAGTAGGGTACCAGCGTGGCGATCACCCACATCCATCGGTTCTTCGGCAACTGGCCCTCGGCGCTGAGGATGCCGCGATCGAAGTTGGCGGCACCGACGCTGACGCCAATGAAGAAATAGGCGAAGTAGAGCAGGACGCGGCTCGCCTGCACCGAAAACGGTCCGAACTCGAACCATTTGTTGGCGCCGAAATGGACCAGCGCGGGCACGTAAACGACGGCGGTGACGACGGCCAGCAGCAGCCAGAACACGGCCGGCTGGTCAAAACCGCGCAGCGAAACGCGGTTGACCGGATCGACCAGGTGGGCTGAGACCCGGTAGAGCAGGCTCGCGGTCAGGTCGAACGCCAGCAGCACCCACACGAACCAGATCGGCCCGCTCGGCCACGGCCCGACGGTGATCGTCTTCCACCAGAACGAAGCGAAGGTCAGCTCGGGATCGTGCCGCAGCGCGATCGCGTAATAGGCGATCGGAATGACCGTGAATGCCGCGATCACGAACGGCAGCCCGAGCCGCAACAGGCGGTCGCGCAGGAAAACCTGTGGCGCCTTGCGCGCGATGCCGGACCACGTGAACAGTCCCGACAGGAAGAAGAACATCGCCATGAAGAAGCTGTCGGTGCAGAGCACGACGACGTCGAAGCCGATCCAGGACGCCGGGTCGGTGTGACCGAAATAGGTGTAGGGAATGACGGCGTGGTGCAGCAGCACCACCAGCGTGAGGAAGGTGCGGGTCCGATCGAGCGACAGATTGCGCGCCTTGGCCTTCGGCGCGGCGTGCGCCTCTGCGCCGATCGTCGCGGAATGTGACATCGTCATCATGGTCGCCCCGATTGCGCTCCTGCCCTCTCGCCGGACTGTGCCGCTGGGAACCGGATTCAGCAAGCGCAGTTTGTGCCGGGCCTTGCCCGCGGAGCGCCCTCAGGAACCAGTTCCGCGCAGCGAAGTTAGCGTTCGCGAATAGGTTGAGGGCCGCAAAACATGCGGCATTTTAGTCGGAGTTGGTTATGACGATCCTGAAATGGGCGCTGATCTTTCTCCTGGTCTCGATCGTGGCCGGCGTGCTCGGCTTCACCGGCCTCTCGGCCGCCTCGGCCGATGTCGCCCGCTTCCTGTTCTATATCTTCGTCGTGATCTTCCTGGTGCTGCTGATACTGGGGCTCACGATCTTCAGGGCATAGCCGGGCTGCCGCTCAAATGGGGGCCGGGGCGCCGGCCCTCAATTGCCGGCGAATGGCATGACGCGGGCCATCAGCTCAGCCAGGAACTCATCAGGACGATCGAACGGAATGAAATGATCGCCGCCGCGAACCCACACAAATTCCTTATGCGGGGCCGTGATCTCCTTGAAATATTGCTCGGCGGGTTCGCCCGGGGTCACGCCGTCCGCGTCGCCCTCAATGAAGAACATGGGGATCGAAGATCTGAATCCCATCGAGGCCATGTCGCTCTGAAACATCGGCCCGTTCCGCCCGGTCAGATATTTGGTCGAGAAGGCGACGCCCTTGCGCCAGTTGTACAAGTCGAGCAGCGAGACATCCGGCATGAAGAGCGGCGGGATGGGACCGGCGAACTGGAAGCCACCGGCGGGCGGCAGACCCAGCGCGTTGCTCCATTTGTCCGCAATCAGGCGATTTTCCGAGGTGAGGGTCGGCTGTGAAGCGATCGGCGCCAATTCCGCCAGGGCTTCGCCATTGTTGGCGGATGCCGCAAGCCGTTGCAGGCGCGCGATCGTGAGCTCGAATGCCTTCTCGAAGGTCGTCCTGCCAACCACCTGGCCCGTGCCGACATAGGCCGAGAACAGATCCGGGCGTTGCTTCACCATGTGAATTCCCAGGAACGAACCCCACGAATGCCCGACCAGGACGATCCTGTCCTTGTGCAGATGCGTGCGCAGATGCTCGGCCAGCTCGACGCCGTCCTGCGTCATGCGCTCCAGTGTCATGGTTGGCGCCAGCGTGTCTCCGGCGGCGCCATACGTGCGGCCGGTGCCTCGCTGGTCCCATTGCACGATGGTGAAGTGCTTTTCCCAGGGGCGCCAACCCGACGACATTGGCCAGCTGGACCCTCCGGGCCCGCCGTGGACGAACAGGAGGACCGGGTTATCCCGATCCTCGCCGCGGATTTGAATCCATTGCTTGATTCCGCCGATGTCGACGAACCCTCCCTCCTGCACGCCCTTCGGTGAGCGGATCGCGAGGGTTTCGGCAGCAAGATGCTGGCGATAGGCGCGAAAACCCAATCCGGCGGCGGCCACCACAATGAGGATACCGGCCACGCCCAGCAACGAGACCCCAATCAGTCTTGCGGCTTTGCGCGGCATCTTGAGCCTTGTGTCGACTGAGAGGAAGCGACCTGCGATCGCCTCCGGCGCGACGAGCCTACCCCACTTCCTCGATCTTCACCTTGTCCGGATAGAAGGCGAGATGGCCGGAAATCTCCGTCATCGCGGGGAAGGGCGTCTCGTAGGTCCAGATCGCGTTGTCGAGCGTCTTGCCGTCGGCCTTGACGCTGTAATAGCTCGCGTCCCCTTTGTAGGGGCAATGGGTGACGCGGTCGGTGCGCTCCAGCACCGCCATGTTGGCGTCCTCCCGCGGCACATATTGCACCGCCGGATATTTGGCCTCCTTCAAGATCAGTGCCTTGCTGGTCTCGGCGATCACGATGTCGCCGGCCGTGACGCGGACGCGTCGGGGATTCTGGGTAATGGTGATGGGGTGGTCGGGCCCTGGAAGCTTCATGATTTCACGCCTTTTCGATCAATCTTGCGCGCGCGGCACTTTGTCGTGCCTTTATCCGGATGGGATCAGGGATATAGTGCCGGAATGCGTGACGTAGAAGGCCGTTCACGCTAAGTTTGGCCCTGCCGGTCCGGGGACCCCGGCAAGCGATTCGAAGCCGAGACAGGAGCAAGACCCGAATGCCCATGGACGCCCACGATATCGAGGCGATGATCAAGGCAGCGATCCCCGATGCCGAGGTGACGATCCGTGACCTCGCCGGCGATGGCGACCACTATGCCGCGACCGTGATCTCGGAATCCTTCCGCGGCAAGTCCCGCGTCCAGCAGCACCAGATCGTCTATCAGTCCTTGCAAGGCCAGATGGGCGGCGTGCTGCATGCGCTGGCGCTGCAAACCGGGGTACCGGGGGCCTGATCTGATCGCGTGACGGGGGGATGACGATGGCTGCGGACAATCCTCGCGGCGCGATGTTTCGCGTCATCGCTCCGAACCAGCACAGCCGTGTCACCAATGCCGAGCTGTTCTTCGACCTCGTCTTCGTCTTCGCCGTCACGCAGGTCTCGCATACGCTGCTGCACCATTTCACCCCGCTCGGCGCGGTGCACGTCACGGTGCTGTTCCTCGCGGTGTGGTGGGTATGGGTCTACACAGCCTGGGTCACCAACTGGCTCAATCCCGAGCTGACCCCGGTCCGCATCCTGATCTTCCTGATGATGCTGGGCGGCCTCGTGCTGTCGACCACGATCCCGACCGCGTTCGAGGGGCGGGGCCTGTGGTTCGCGATCGCCTACGCGACCATGCAGGTCGGACGCACCGCCTTCTGGCTGTTCGCGACCCCGCGCCATCGAACGGCCGTCCGGCACAACGCGATCCGCATTCTGGTCTGGCTCTCTGGCTCCGCGATCTTCTGGATCCTCGGCGGTCTCGCCCATGACGAGGCGCGGCTGTGGTTCTGGATCGCGGCGCTCGCGATCGAATACGTCTCGCCCGCGGTGCGCTTCTGGGTCCCGAAGCTCGGCTTCTCGTCGGTGGAGGCCTGGGCCGTCGAGGGCGGCCACATGGCCGAGCGCTGCGCCGGCTTCATCATCATCGCACTCGGAGAAGCCGTCGTCGTCAACGGCGCCACCTTTGCCGAACTGGACTGGACCGCGGACAACATCCTCGCCTTCGTCTCGGCGCTGGCCGGGGCCATCGCGATGTGGTGGGTCTATTTCCACAAGGGCGCGGAGGCCGGCTCCGAGCGGCTCTCGAAATCCACCGAATCCGGCCGGCTGGCACGGATGGCCTATACCTATCTGCACATGCCGATCGTCGCCGGCATCATCCTGACCGCGGTGTCGGACGAGCTGGTGCTGAAGCATCCGACCGGCCATTCCGATATCAGGACCATCGTGAGCACGGTCGGTGGTCCCCTGGTGTTCCTGGTCGGCACCATCCTGTTCAAGCACGCGATCCGCGGCTTCCTCCAGCTCTCCCACGGCATCGGCATCATCCTGCTACTGGTGCTGTGGTGGTTCGCCGCCGATCTCTCGCCGCTCTGGCTGTCGGTCGCGTCGACCGTGATCATGATCGTGGTCGCTGTGTGGGAGTCGATGTCGCTGGGGTCGAAGCCGGAGGAGGCAGAGCAGCATTGAATTTGGAGCGGTCTGAGCGAGCGCCTCGTCCTTCGAGACGACCGCTGCGCGGTCTCCTCAGGATGAGGCTAATCGGCATAGGCGCCCGCTGAAACTGCTGCCGCGCGCGCCGTCCTCATCCTGAGAAGCCCGCCGAAGGCGGGCGTCTCGAAGGATGCGCCGCAGGAAAACGCTTTGAAATACATAGCTCCCCGGACGGCCAGTCGAGCGGGAAGCGCCGGAGCCTCTACTCCGCCGCCTCCAGCGCGTGCACCGAAAACATCTTCGCCGCGTCCGTCCAGCTTTCGCGCACCTGCCAGCCCGCGCCCTGCGCCAGCGCAGCAAAACGCTCGAGGCTGTACTTGTAGCTGTTCTCGGTGTGGATGCTCTCGCCGGGGCGGAACGAGAAGCTGGTGCCGAGCAGGCGCACGGTCTGGCTCTTCTTGCTGATCAGATGCATCTCGATCCGGTGCCGCTCGCGGTTGTAGATCGCGCGATGGGTGAAGGCGGACAGGTCGAAATTGCCGCCGAGCTCGCGGTTGATGCGCACGAGCACATTGAGGTTGAAGCGGGCGGTGACGCCGGCGGCATCGTTGTAGGCGTCGTGGAGGACGCGCTCTTCTTTCTCGAGGTCGGCGCCGATGATCATCTGCGCGCCCTTGCCCAGGATCTTGCGGGCGCTCTTCAGGAAGGCCTGCGCCTCATGCGGCTCGAAATTTCCGATGGTCGAGCCGGGGAAGAAGCCGACCTTGGGCATCGATGCGACGGCCTTGGGCAACTCGAACGGCGTGGTGAAGTCGGCCGCCACCGGATAGATGGCGAGCGTCGGGAAGTCCCGCTTCAGGCCGTTCGCCTGCGCCTTCAGGAAGTCGCCGGAGATGTCGACGGGTACATAGGCTGCGAACTTGCAGTGATCGAGCAGCAGGCGGACTTTCGTGGTTGCTCCAGCGCCGAACTCGACCAGTGCCGCATGCTGCGGAATGATCTTCGCGATCTCGCTGCCGCGCTCCTTCAGGATCGCAAGCTCGGTGCGCGTCGGGTAATATTCCGGCAGGCGCGTGATTGCCTCGAACAGCTCCGAGCCGGTCGCGTCGTAGAAATATTTCGGCGACAGCTTTTTCGGCTGCTGCGAGAGGTCCTCGATGGCCTCGCGGGCGAAAGCGGTGGTCTGCTCGTCGGGGAGATGGGCTTCGGCCAAAGCGCTGGCGTGCACATTCATGATACTCTCCTGAACGCGCTGTCCGGCGCGCATTTATCGTCGGATGAAAACTAGACGTAATCGGCGAGCCGCAGTCCGGTGAACTGCCAGCGATGGTGCGGATAGAAGAAATTGCGATAGGTAATACGGCTGTGGCCCTCGGGAGTTGCAAGCGAGGAGCCGCGCAGCACCAGTTGGTTGATCATGAACTTGCCGTTGTACTCCCCGAGCGCGCCTTCGATGGCGCGGTAGCCGGGGTAGGGCGAATATGAAGACCGCGTCCACTGCCAGACAATGCCGAAGGCGTCGTTGAGCTGGCCGGCACGCGCAGCAACCTCCCATTCCATCTCGGTCGGCAGATGCTTCCCAGCCCAGCGCGCAAACGCATCGGCCTCGTAATAGCTGACGTGGCAGACCGGCGCGTCCGGATCGACCGGCTTGAGGCTGGCGAGCGTCATCATGTGCCACTGGCCGTCGATCTCGCGCCAATGGCCGGGGGCGTCCCAGCCTTCGTTGTTGGCGGTGGCAAAGCCGTCCATCAGCCACAGCGTTGCGGTCCGGTAGCCACCGTCGCGCATGAAGGCGAGCCACTCGGCGTTGGTGACGAGATTGCGTGCGACCCTGACCGGACCGACGAGGGCGCGATGCGCCGGCTTCTCATTGTCGAAATGAAAACTGTCGTCGACATGACCGACGGTGTGGATACCCTCGTTCAGCGTCAGCCAATCCTCACCCGCGCGTGTCGAAGCCGGGAAGCGCCAGTCCGGATCATAGGCCGGCGGGATCGGGTTCTGCGCGAAAGCATGCAGGATGTCGGTGAACATCAATTCCTGATGCTGCTGCTCGTGATTGAGCCCGACCTCGACGAGCGGCGCGATCTCGCGAAGCTTGTCCGGGCCGACCTCGCGGAAGAATTTGACGACAGCCGCATCGACATATGTTCGATAAGCGCCGACCTGATCGGCGCTGGGACGGGTGATGTCGCCGCGGTGATTGCGGGAATGACGCGGGCCGGCGCTGACGTAATAGGAATTGAACAGGAAAGCGAAATCAGGGTGGAAGGGCCGGTAGCCAGGGGCGTGCTCGCCGAGCAGAAATTGCTCCCAGAACCAGGTGGTATGGGCCCGATGCCATTTCGTGGGGCTCGCATCCGGCATGGATTGAATCTGTTGGTCTTCGGGCGACAGCGGCTCGGCCCGGCGCTCGGTCTCGTTGCGGACGGCGAGAAATGCCTCTTCCAGCCCCTGGGCGAGGCCGCGCGGGTCGGCCGACGGTGACGAAAGCGGCGGGGTGGCCGTAGCGGAGGCTGATTTCGTCACGTTTTTCTCCAGACAGGACAAGAGAACGTTGTTGGCGTTGCCCGGTTCCAAAACCTGGGTTCGTCCTAGATAGGGGCTCCGTTACGGTATGAAAGTCCTCCCCGGCGATGATATTCGTGGCATCATGTAATGGGGCCGGCGTGGCCTGGACCGGCCCCAAGGGCTGTTCGCCGCCATTTTACTTTGGATGCACAACGGTTTGGGCTACATATATAGGCAGGTATCGGGTTAAATCGGCTGAGCCGGCCCGGAGTGATTGTTGAGGGCTCCGCCCCAGAAGGACACGGATATGAGCATCGCGGAATTCATCGCCAACGAAGTCAAGTCGAACGACGTGGTTCTGTTCATGAAGGGAACGCCGCAGTTTCCGCAGTGCGGTTTCTCCGGCCAGGTCGTCCAGATCCTCGACCACATCGGCGTTGGTTATAAGGGCCTCAACGTCCTCGAATCCGCCGAACTGCGTAACGGCATCAAGGAATATTCGAACTGGCCGACCATTCCGCAGCTCTATGTGAAGGGCGAGTTCGTCGGCGGCTGCGACATCATCCGTGAGATGTTCCAGGCCGGCGAACTGCAGCAGCTGCTCTCCGAGAAGGGCGTCGCCGTCGCGGCCTGACACGTGACCCAGCTGACGCGCCGCATTGGCGGCGCCGAGCTCGAGGTTATCGTCGCTGACATCACGACACTCGGCGTTGACGCCATCGTCAACGCCGCAAATTCGTCTCTCCTTGGCGGAGGCGGCGTTGATGGCGCAATCCACGACGCTGCCGGTCCCGAGCTTCTGGCCGAGTGCCGGACGCTCGGGGGATGTCCGACCGGCGATGCCAAGATCACGAAGGGCTACCGTCTGCGCGCGCGACATGTGATCCACGCAGTCGGCCCCGTCTGGCACGGCGGCAGCCGCGGCGAGGCGGATTCGCTGCGTTCCTGTTATCGCCGTGCGCTTGAGCTCTCCCAGGCCAATAGACTGAACTCTCTAGCCTTCTCCGCGATCTCGACCGGGGTATATCGCTTTCCGGCCGACCAGGCCGCGAAGATTGCGGTCCACACGACCATTGAAGCCCTGCCGGCTACGCCGCTGGTCACCCACGTCATATTCTGTTGTTTCTCGGAGACAAGCGCCGCGCTCCACACGGACGTTCTGGCGCGGTACAGCAGCCCTTGTGCCTGATGACGTGGTCAGTACACTCCGCTCGGCCACCTTCCGGGGAGGGGATATGAATTCACATTTCGGACTGCGTGCGTTGATTTGCGGCGCACTGGTGTCGCTGGGTGCGATGTCGCTCGCGCGCGCCGAAGGCACCTACGAGATTCCGGCCGGCGCGCATTTCAATCAGGACAAGCTCGCCAAGGTCAGCGAGTTCTTCAACAACGAGGTCGCGACCGGCAAGATCGCCGGCGCGACAGTGCTGATCAAGCAGCACGGCAAGCCGGTCTTCCGCGAAGCCTTCGGCGTGCAGGACGTGGTGAGCAAGGCGCCGATCACGGACCAGACCATCTTCCGCCTGTTCTCGATGAGCAAGGCGATCACCTCCGTCGTTGCGGTGCAGTTGATCGAGGACGGCAAGATCAAGCTCGACGATCCCGTCTCGAAATACATTCCGTCCTTCGCCAATGTGAAGGTCGGCGTCGAGAAGAAGGCCGACGACGGCACCAAGTCGCTCGAACTCGCGCCGCTGAGCCGGCCGATGACGGTGAAGGATCTGATGACGCACACGTCTGGCGTCACCTATGGCTTCTACGGCGACAGCCTGGTCCGCAAGGCCTATCGCGACGCCAAGATCTATGACGGCGATTTCGATCTCGCCGAGTTCGCCGAGCGCATCGCAAAACTGCCGTTGCACAACCAGCCGGGCGCGCTGTGGCAATACGGCCATTCCACCGACATTCTGGCGCGAGTCATGGAGGTCGCAACCGGCAAGCCGCTGCTCGAGATCGAGCGGGAGAAGCTGCTCGATCCGCTCGGCATGGTCGACACCGGCTTCTTCGTCACCGGGCCCGAGAAGCAGAAGCTTCTGGCGCAGCCGGTGCCGAATGACGCCGATTTTCGTGTCGGCCGGATCAATGATCCGACGGTTGTCAAAAAGATTCAATTCGCCAGCGGCGGCATGGTTACGACCATGGCGGACTATGAGCGCTTTGCGCAGATGCTGCTCAATGGCGGCAGCCTCGACGGCAAGACCATCCTCAAGCCCGAGACGTTCAAGCTGATGGTGACCGACCAGGTCGGCCCGACCTCGGGGGTCAGTCGCGACTATTTCTATTTCCCCGGCGACGGGTTCGGCTTCGGCCTCGGCCTTGCGGTCCGCACCGATCCCGGCAACGCCAAGCCGCCGCCGCCCGGCGATCTCGGGGAATTGAAGTGGGACGGCGCCTCCGGTTGCTATTTCGTCATCGACCCCAAGCAGGACATGTTCTTCGTGCTGCTGGAGCAGACCCCGACCGAGCGCCAGCGCGTGCAGCGGACATTGAAGCAGTTGGTTTATGAAGCAATGGAGAAGTGACATGTTCGGGCGCCGCGCGCTGATCGCGGCGCTCGTTCTTTTGTTCGGTGCAGGTGGTGCGCAGGCGGGCTCCGAGGGGCGCGCCCACACTTTCTCGCCAGAAGGTCTGGCAAAGGTTTCCGACTACATCAGGAGCGAGGTCGCAGCCGGCACCTTTCCGGGCGCGATCCTGCTGCTCCAGCAGCACGGCAAGCCGGTCTATTACGAGAATTTCGGCGTCCGCGATGTCGCCACCGAGATCTCGATGAGCGCGGACACGATCTTCCGGCTCTATTCGATGTCGAAGCCGGTCACGACAGTCATGGCGATGATGCTGGTCGAGCAGGGCAAGCTCTCGCTCGATGATCCCGTCGCAAAGTACATTCCGGCCTTTGGCGCGATGAAGGTCGGTGTCGAGACGAAGGCCGAGGACGGCAAGGCTGCGCTGGCGCTGGAGCCGCTCAGTCGCCCCGTGACGATCGAGGATTTGATGCGCCACACTGCCGGGCTGCCCTACGGCTATTATGGCGGGGGCTTGGTGAACAAGCTCTATGCCGACGCCGGTCTCTTCGACAACAAAGCTTTGACCAACGCCGAACTCGTCGCGAAGATCACCACGCTTCCGCTCGCCGAACAGCCCGGCACGAACTGGGACTATGGCCACTCCACGGACGTGCTCGGCCGCATCGTCGAGGTCATATCGGGGAAATCGCTGTTCGCGTTCGAGAAGGAGCGGCTGCTCGATCCGCTCGGGATGACGGACACCGCATACTATGTCGCCGATCCTGCCAAGTGGCCGCGCATCGCCGAGCCGATGCCGCAGGATCGCGCGATCAGTCCGATGACGCAGGTCCGCGATCCCCGGAAACCGCTGAGGTGGGAGTCGGGCGGCGGCGGCCTTGTCGGTACGGTCGGTGACTACGCGCGCTTCTCGCAGATGCTGCTCAACGGCGGCAGCTATGAAGGCCGGCGCTATCTCAAGCCGGAGACCATCGCGCTGATGGCGTCGGATCATATCGGCCCCGCGACGAAGATCGCGCGCGATCAGAATTACTATCCGGGCGGAAGCTCCGGCTTCGGCCTCGGTTTCGCGGTGCGCACCTCGGTGCCATCAGGGACATCGTGGCCGCTTGGCGAATATCGCTGGGACGGCGTCGGCGGCACCTTCTTCTTCATCGATCCCGAAGACGATCTGTTCGGGATCTTCATGGTGCAGACCCCGTCGCAGCGCGGCCGGATTCAGCTCGCGTTGAAGACGCTGATCTATCAGGCGATGGGGCGGTAGCTAGCCGCCTTCGTAGCCCGGATGGAGCCAACGGGTCGGCGCGAAGCGCCGCCCGATGACAGGCTCCGCGCAATCCGGGAACATCTTTCCGCGAGGCGAGGACCCCGGATTTCGCTGCGCTCCATCCGGGCTACGGACTTACGCCCCGCGCACGATCTCGCGCACGTACCCGATCGTTTCCTCGACCTGGGCCGCATTGACGTCGAGATGGGTGCAGGCGCGGATGCGGCCGTCCATCATCGCGAGCGTCACGCCGCGCTGGCGCAGTGCGGCGACCATCTTGTCGCCGGCAATTCCGGCGCCATCAGGCTTGAAGAACACGAGATTGGTCTCGGGCTCCTGCACCTCGACGCCTGCGATCTGCGACAGGCCGCGGGCGAGCGCGCGCGCGTTGGCGTGGTCGTCGGCGAGACGGTCGACGTGATGGTCGAGCGCGTAGATGCAGGCGGCCGCGCAGACGCCGGCTTGCCGCATTGAGCCGCCGAGGCGCTGTTTCCACTGCCAGACCGCGTCGATGAAGGCGCGCGAGCCCGCCAGCACGCCGCCGATCGGCGCGCCCAGGCCTTTGGAGAAATCGATCCACGCCGAATCCCACCCCGCCGTCATGTCGCGCGGGGAGATGCCGCTTGCGACGGTGGCGTTGAGCAGGCGCGCACCGTCCATGTGGGTGACGAGGCCGTGCTGCTTGGCGATCGCGACGATCTCGTCGAGCGCTGCCTTCTTCCAGATCGTGCCGCCGCCGATATTGGCGGTCTGCTCGACGCTGACGACGGTCTGCGGCGGCTGGTAGCGCGTCCGCGGATGCAGTGCCTTGCGAAAGGTCTCCGGCGTGAACTGGCCGTCGGGTCCCTTGAGCTGGGTCACCTGGAAGCCGCCGATCGCGGCATGCGCGCCGCCCTCGCGGGCGATGATGTGCGCGCTCTCGTGGGCGAGGATCTCGTCGCCGGGACGGCAATGCACCAGCGTCGCGGTGACGTTGCACATCGTGCCTGAGGGCATGTAGACCGCGGCTTCCTTGCCGAGCAGCGCGGCGACGCGCTCGCACAGTGCGTTCACGGTCGGATCGTCGCCGAGCTGCTCGTCGCCGACCTCCGCTCGCGCCATCGCCTCGCGCATCGCAGCCGTCGGCTTGGTCTGCGTGTCCGAAAGCAGATTGATGCGCACCGGCGGCGCCTTGGGATCGATCGGGGGAGGGGTATAGAGCATCAACTTGCTCCCTGAGGGGAATGGCACTCGCTCGCGGTCAGCGAGCTCTGGGTGGACGCCGGGCGGCGTGACGAAACCGCATAATAACGATTTCTGTCTCGGTCACACGATAATCGATCAGATAGGGATAAGGGTTGACCGGCAAGCGACGGACGTATGCACGCGTAGTCGTTCGCCCTGCGTGGGGGTAGGTCTCTAGCAATGCTATGAGAGCGACAATGCGGCCGCGCACGTGGCCCGCGCCTTGGGGCGAGTGCGCCTGATGTAGGTCAGAATTTGGTCGATTTGGGCGAGCGCCCGCTTCGTATAGCGGACCTTTACAGCCCGTGCTTAGCCCACATCGCGCGGACTTCGTCGGCGCTGGCCAGCTCGCCGCGGGCGATTTCGGCTTCGGCCTCGGCGAGATCTGCCTCTTCCGCCGCCGTCAGCTCGATTGGTGGCTGATCGACCCCGGCAAGCTCAAGCAGGGTCCGCGCCAGTTCGTCCTGCTCTGAATCGGGCAGCCCGGAAACTTTGCTGAAGGCCTCTTCCAGAAGACGAGTCATGCTCAACTCCGCGATGTGCAATCATAGCACAGATGGCCTGTGGGAATCGCCGGCTCAAACAAAAAGGCCCCGGTGAACCGGGGCCTTTGAATGTCGTTCTGCCGAACTATCAGCGCGAATAGAATTCGACGACCAGATGCGGCTCCATCTGCACCGGGAACGGCACGTCGGAGAGGCCGGGGATGCGCACATACTTGGCGGTCATCTTGCCGTGGTCGACTTCGAGATAGTCGGGGGTGTCGCGCTCGGGGAGCTGGCTGGCTTCGAGCACGTGGGCGAGCTGCTTGGAGGCTTCCTTGACCTCGATCACGTCGCCGATCTTGAGCTGGTAGCTCGAGATGTTCACCTTGCGGCCGTTCACCTTGACGTGGCCGTGGTTGATGAACTGGCGCGCGGCGAAGATCGTGGAGACGAACTTGGCGCGGTACACGACCGCGTCGAGACGACGCTCCAGGAGACCGATCAGGTTCTCGCCGGTGTCACCCTTGAGGCGGCTCGCCTCGACATAGATGCCGTGGAACTGACGCTCGGAAATGTTGGCGTAGTAGCCCTTCAGCTTCTGCTTGGCGCGCAGCTGCACGCCGAAGTCGGAGAGCTTGCCCTTGCGGCGCTGGCCGTGCTGGCCGGGGCCGTACTCGCGGCGGTTGACGGGGCTCTTCGGGCGGCCCCAGATGTTCTGGCCCATACGGCGATCGAGTTTGTACTTCGCCTCACTGCGCTTAGTCATCGCGTCCTCTTCAGGTACATGGTTTGAGGAAACGCGCCCTCCTGTGTGACGGGCTGGGCCCGGCACTGACAGGTCCGATCCCCAAAGCTTAAGGGAGAGGACCACGGGTCGCGAAACGCTTCGCGGGCCGAAATCGGCCCGCGAGCAGGCGGCTTTTAGGTGAGTTTGGGCCGTTCTGTCAATGCGAATAGCCCCGAAATCATGTCCGGACCGCCCGGATCGGCTTCGGCCCGGCCGCGCGCAATTCGGCAGCGATTTCAGTGTTAAGGACCTGTTCCAGCCGGGTCAGGACCCGGGCAATGGGGGCGGCGTCGGTGACCCGGTGGTCCCAGCGGATCACGACATGGATGGTCTGGTCGCCCTCGACCACCCCATAGCTGACGATGAACGGGCCCGGCGTGATGGGATGGAGCTCGCCGCCGCCATAGGCAGCCACCGAGCTCACGGCAAAACTGCCGAACCAGTTGCCGCGCTGCCGGCCGAAATTCAGCCCGACCGCCCAGCACAGCCGCCGCAGCGGCAGCGGCAGGCGGGTGGCCCGCATGACCTTGCGGAACATGGGAACCTCTTCGACCGGGGCCGTCTTGGCACGCCGGATTTCGGCGTCCACCGCGGCCAGCGCCATGGCTTCGGGAGCCGCGATTCGCTGCGGCATCACGCATTCCTCGCCGTCTTGGACCCGGGCGATCGCCACCGACGCCACGCTATTGGGCAGCTCGTAGAGCATCGGCCAGGGCCATTTGGCGTAGACGGTGCGCAGGACCGGCTCGTCCCTGGCGACCAGGGCAAAGGCCTTGACGAACATTGCGGCCCAGCCGGAGGGCGCCATCGCTCCGGCACGCGCCTCCAGCAGGGGGCGGATATTGAGGGGGCGGGAGAGCGAGACGAATGGCACGTCCATCGACGCCCGCATGAGGTCGCAAATCAGGCGGCGCGGCAGCGAAATGGTCTTGGGCGTCCCGCGCATGGGTCTTTCGGTTCCTGCGGACTAAAATATGTGCAGTGAGCGGGTGGCCCGCTCGCCGCGTGCTCTAGCACGAACCAACCCGCCTGGGGCCGGTCGGTTTGCCGCATCAGGGCGCCGGCGAGGCCAGCGGCTTGGTCTTGTCGACGATATAAACTCCAAGCACTTTCATGGTCTTGTCGCCATGAGCCTTGGCGTCGTGCACGACGCCTGCCGGGATCTGGTAGGAATCCCCGGCTTTCAGGGTTTTCTCCGGCTGGCCGTCGATGAGGAGATTCAGCTCGCCTTCGAGCACGTAGCCGGTTTCGACCCCAGGATGGGTATGGCGTCCGGCCGCGCCGCCCGCCGGGACCTCTGCGATGGCGGTGACGGTGTTGTAGCCGTCGGGAAATTCGACCTTCTGCAGTGGGGTCCGCTTGATGCCGGTCTGCTGGGCGAAGGCCGCAACGGCGAGGCTGGTGAAGGCGAGAGCGAGCAAAGTCTTTTTGAGCATGGTTCTTCCTCCCTGGAACCGCCGACCCTAGCAGCGTCGCAGTTCCCGGCAAGGCCGCGATCGGCTCGTTCAGCGCTTGATTCCCTCGAACGCCGCCATGATGCCGCGCTGGAACAGCGACCAGTCGAAACCCAGCGCGATCGCGCGATAACCGCGGTCGACCAGGGCGTTGGCCTGGTCTGCGGTGCGGGCGACGCCGCCGATCGGCACGCCGCTTTTGAGGATGCCGGCCTCGGCGCGGGCGACCAGCTCCAGCAATTCCGGATCGTCCATCTGCCCGCGCTTGTTGATGGACGTCGCGAGATCGCCGGGGCCGATCACCGCGACGTCGATGCCCGGCGTCGCCATGATCTCGTCGATGCGATTGACGGCCTCGACATGCTCGATGGTGATCATGCAGATCATCTCGTCGTCGGCACCGGCCATGTAGTCCGGCATCGACTGGCCCCAGCGGAACGGCGCGTGGAACGGACCCCAGAGACGATCGCCGCGCGGCGGATAGCGCACGCTGCGCACCGCCTTCTCGGCTTCGGCGCGATTGGTGATCATCGGGAAATTGATGCCGAAGGCGCCGATGTCCATCGGCGCTTTCGCAAGCCACGGCTCGTTAGCCGCGATCCGCACCAGGGGCGTGCATGGCGTGCCTGTCGTGGCCGCAATCATCGCATGCGCTTCGGTCAAGCCAATCGGGCCATGCTCGAGATCGACGATGATCCAGTCGAGCGAGCGCGCCATGATCTGTACGGTCTGCACGCTCGGGATTGTCGCGATTGCGCCGAAGGCGGGGCGCCCTTCGCTCCACAATTGGCGGAGGCGATTGAGCGGCGTTGCGGGGACCGGCATGGGGATGAACCTGCGAAGATGGCGACGGCGAAACCTAGCAGCGCGCCGTCGAGGCGCAAGGTCAGACCAGTGCGCGTCCGCCGAAGAACGGCGTCAGCGTGGCCGAAAGCCCATGCACGCGGTTCGAGGTGAAGATCATCTCGGCGCCGGACTGCGCGATGCCGCCGATTTGCGCGCCGAGCAGGTCGGAGACGCGGCGGGCGATGGCGGGCGCGGGGTCAATCCATTCGACCGGCCAGGGCGCGAGCGTCTTCATCCGGTCGAGCAGCAGCGGATAGTGCGTGCAGGCGAGCACCACGGTGTCGGTGCGCGATGTCGCGTCCGCGGGATCACCGACGAAGCAGGGGGCGAGTTCGGCGAGGATGTCGCCGTCGCTGATCGGATGGCCGCTGAGCGCGGCTTCTGCCAGCGAGGCGAGCTCGGGCGAGCCGACCAATGTCACCTCGCAACCCAGCGCGAAATCGCGGATCAGCGCCTTGGTGTATTCGCGCTTCACCGTGCCCTTGGTGCCGAGCACCGAGACGCGGCGGCTCTTCGACTGCGCGCAGGCGGGCTTGATCGCCGGCACGGTGCCGACGAAGGGCAGGGAATAAGCGGCGCGCAAGTGAGATAGGACCAGGGTGGACGCCGTGTTGCAGGCGATGACGACGAGGTCAGGATCGTGCGTGCCAATCAGTTCGCCCATCAGCGGCACGACACGGGCGATGATCTCGTCCTCGCTGTGGTGGCCATAGGGGAAGAAGGCATCGTCGGCGACATAGACAAAATGCGCGTCCGTGCGCGCGGCCACGACCTCGCGGAGCACCGTGAGTCCGCCAAGGCCGGAATCGAACACCAGGATCGTCGGGGAATAGGTCACGTCGCTACCTTAAGGGCACCATGGTTACCATTCGGTTTTTGGGGCGGTTTTGCGGCGGGGCCGCTTGGGACCAATTTGGAACGATTCAATTTCACGGTTGCCGCAAGTTCCCGCTATCAGCAGCTGCGCTGCGGACGGGGACATATCCGCAAAACTCCGGAGAGCCGATATGATCAGAAATACCAGTAACGGCTGGGGCAGCGTTTCCCGGTGGCTGCACTGGATTTTGGCGCTGGCCATCCTCGCCATGATCGGCTTCGGCTGGTGGATGAACCACATCCCGGCGCGTCCCGACCGCTTCTTTTACCGCTCGATCCACGCCGATATCGGCTATGTGATCCTGCTGCTGACCGTGCTGCGCCTGGTCTGGCGCGCCGTCAACCCGACGCCCGCGATGCCGCCTGAAACCTCGCGCTGGCAGAAGATCGCGGCCCATGTCAGCCACGGCGCGCTCTATCTCGTGGTCATCCTGGTCGCGATGCTGGGCTGGGCGCATTCCGGCGCGCGTACGCCGGATTATTCCGATTTCTTCGGCCTGTTTCACGTGCCGCAATTCACCTCTCCCGACCGTGCGGCGGCGGGCGCCTATGAGGACCGCCACATCCTCTTTGCCTATGTGCTGCTGGCGCTGATCGCGATTCACGTGATCGCTGCCCTCTGGCACCACTTCATCCGCCGCGACCGCGTCGTGGCGCGGATGGTGACGGACGAGGCGGGGTAGGTCTCGTGTCCCGGACGCGCTGCAGCGTGCAACGCTGCTGCGCAGAGCCGGGACCCAGGAGGCCACGGTACCGACCGCAACATGGGCCCCGGCTCTGCAGCGCATCACTTCGTGCTGCGCTGCGTCCGGGGCACGAGAGCAAAGTGTCAGGGCATGCTCTCTCCACCTCGTCATTGCGAGCGCAGCGAAGCAATCCAGAGTCTTTCGCGTGGCAGTCTGGATTGCTTCGCTGCGCTCGCAACGACGGGTTAAGATGCGGCGTCACGGCAGGTCCAACTCACGGTCGCAGGAGACGCCATGCTCACCGTTCACCATCTCGGCAAGTCGCAATCCGAGCGCATCGTCTGGCTCTGCGAGGAACTGGGAATTCCCTACGAACTGAAGCGCTACGCGCGCGATTCCGTCACCATGCTGGCGCCGCCCGACTACAAGGCGCTGCATCCGATCGGGAGTGCGCCCGTGATCACCGACGGCGACCTCGTGCTCGCCGAGTCCGGCGCCATCGTCGATTACATCATGGCCAAATACGGCGATGGACGCCTTGCGCTCCGCCCTGATCATCCTGATTTCGCGCAGTTCCTGTACTGGTTTCACTTCGCCAACGGTACGCTGCAGGCCGGCATGGGCCGGCTGATGATCCTGAACCGGCTCAAGCTCGCCGAGGACAATCCGATGCTGGTCGCGAGCAGAGGGCGTACCGACCGCGCCTTCGACCTGGTCGATGCGCGTGTTCGCGACGCCGAATATCTGGCGGGCGACACCTTCACCACCGCCGACATCATGATGGGCTTCTCGCTCACCACGATGCGCCACTTCCAGCCCTATGACCTGTCGCGCTGCCCGAATGTGATCAAATATCTCGGCCACGTCGGTGCCCGCCCGGCCTACCGGCGCGCGATGGAGAAGGGCGATCCGGGAATGGCGCTGCTGCTGAGCTGAGCCGCGGCGCCGGTTCACGCGATCCGGTTCGTGGTCGTTGACCGCTCGCTCGCCAGCTGCTTCTGCAAGCGGTCGATGTTTTGCAGCAGGCGCTGGCTGGTCAGCACCAGGAAGTAATAGCCGAACTGCGGGTCCTGAAAATAGATCTCGAGCAAGCGGTCATAGGTGATCGTCAGCACCTGTCCGTCCTCGACGCATTCGATCGTTCCGGTGCGCCGGTTGTCCGGCGTGAGGAAGCCGAGCTCTCCCATGAGAGCTCCGGGCCCGATCTCGACATTGATCTCCTTGACCAGGAACTTGCCGGTGACCGTGAGGAGCATCTCCTTGGCGGGATCGCCCAGTTTGAAGAGCGTATCGCCACTGCGATATCTGCGCTCGGTCATGAACGGCTTGAGCCACTCGATCGACATGTCGCCTTCGGCCGCATGACGCGCCTTCTTGACGAGCTTGAGCATCTGCCGCAGGCGCAGGGCGTTGATCGGAAGCAGCAGCAGATAGAGGAGGAAGGTCGAGACGTTGGCCGAGAGCGCGCCGAAAACGGCGAAGAACGCACAGCCGACCATGTTGGCGACGCGCAGCGGCACCATCGTCCGCATCAGGAGGGTGGCGACGAAGAAGCCGGCGCCGACCGCGGCGAACAGATTGGCCAGCGTAATGTTTTGGACAAAGATCTCCAGCAACCGGTTGAAGATCGCGTCGTAGGTGACGTTGTTGGGATCGAGGCCCATCTGGACCAGGATCTTTGCGATCCTGAGGTTGTCCGTCGCCGCATCGAGAATGCGGTCGAGGATCGAGGAAATGTCTGCGCTGCCGGACGGCATGTACTAACCCCGCGTAAGGCCTTCAGTCCTGGTCGGTATGCTCGACACGTATAGCCGAAATCGAATGACGACCGCTTGAAATGAAGCCTTCGGCCGCCATGCCGCAAGAGGCAAATTTTAGCCTGATCGGGCGTTTCGGCAATTGCCCGTTGGTTGTGCGCATGGCCGTCGCGCGCCCGTGATTCGGGGCCCCCGGGGCGCGGGCTTCGGCGTCGTGGACCGTGGCGCCCCGACGGGGCGGGGCGCAGGGCGACCAGCCTTACGGCTTGGCGGCGGGCTGCACGACCTGCTGCTCGACGAGGTCGAGGTGCCCCGGCAGCGAACCGGCGCGCAGCAGCATCGCGACGCTATTGGCTTCCTCCAGGGTGAAATTGCCGGAGATCTGGCCGGAGCCGCCGGTGATGGGCTCGCGGATCACGGGGGCGGAGATCACCTTGCCGTCGAGCACGATGGCGAAGGGCCTTCCGATGTTCTCCTCGGTGACGTGGGCAAAGCGCCGCGTGCCGCGGCCGTTGAAGCGGAACGAGGCGATCGGGTCTTTCGTGCCGCTGGCAAATCCCGGGCCGGCATAGCTGATGTCGTCGCCGTCGAGCGCGCTGTCCTTGGCGACCAGGTAATGGCGCTCGTCCTTGAAGCCGGGCAGGACTTCGGTGCCCGTGGGCGGCGTGCCGGATTGCGCCTGCTCCGCCGGCATCGAGACGTCGATCAGGCGGAAGCTGACCTTGACCTTCCTGGCGAAGACCGCGGTCACGCGGGCGGGCTCCATCATGCCCGGGATGAAAATGCGGATGCGATCCGTACCATCCGGCAGGACACTGGCGAGGTTGATGCCGGCATCCTTGAGGCGCTGCTCGATCATGGCGATGGAATCTTCAACGAGATCGCGCAGCCGGGCCGCGGATGCGGCATCGGTCGGCGCGAGCCTGACCAGTCCGTCGCCGCCATCGGTCACCGTGAGCGCGTGCGATGGCAATCCCTCCGCGGCCGACGCGAGCTTGCGTGCGAGCTGCTCGCGGCCCTTGGCATCCGCGATCTTCACCTCCACGCCGGCGTCGCGGATCGCAAGACCGGAGAAGGCGATCTTGCCCTCGCGCAGGGTCTTGTAGACATCGTCGCGCAAATCCGTGACGACGCTCTCGCGCAAGCCGTCGGTATCGACCCTGTAGACGACGCGCGAGCCGCCCAGCTTCTCCATCTTGTCGGCGACGAAGGCGGCGATCCTGGCACGCATCTTGTCGAACTGGCCGTCCTCGGCGCGCGCCGCGCGCGGCAGGACGATCGCCGAAGTCATGATCGCTGAAGTCATGATCGCCGAGGTCACGGCGAGCGCGACAATCAGCCGTGTGATGCGGTGCCGCGGGGGCGTGGTCATGATTTCCTCAAGTCTTGCGGCAGGACGCTGGCAGGGGAGTCCGATGCATGTTCTTGGTCCCCGGATCGGGCGGGGAGGTTCAATGGCCTCGAAGACGCGTGCTACGGCCGTAGCCGTTCGGCCATGGACGAACGCTCAATCATCCATCATTCTGTCGGCGCTCGACCGGCTATCGGCCGAGGCCTCGCCGACCAAAATGTCAAAAGACAGGGGGCGGGGAAATGCATCTGAGGGAGGACGGAATTCCATGGCGGGCATCCACGCGCTCGATCGGTTCATCGGCAACGACTATCCGGACTTCGCGACGGACGCAGAGGTCCGGGCCTTCGAGCAGGTCCCTTACGCCGATCGCGTCGCGGCCGAGAGCACCTATGACGCCATCAGGCTCGGTGCGGCGCGCAACCCCGACGGTGCGGCGATCCAGTTCCTGCAAAACGCCGATCCGGCCGATACGCCTGTGATGGTCACCTATCGCGATTTCGTCGCGCGCGTCACGCAGGCCGCCAACATGTTTCACGCGCTCGGCGTCGAGAAGGGCGATGTCGTCAGCTTCATGCTGCCGCTGGTGCCCGACGCCTTCGTGACGCTGTTCGGCGCCGAGGCCGCGGGCATCGCCAATCCCGCCAATCCGCTGCTCGAGCCGCACCAGATCGCGGAGATCCTTGAGGCCGCGAATACCAAGGTTCTGGTTGCGCTCGGGCCGATGCCGGGCACCGACATCTGGCAAAAGGTCGAGCAGATCCGTCCGCAGCTCAAACACCTCAAGGCGGTCGTGCAGGTGTTCGGGGGAGGCGATCCGGACAAGGGCATCTTCGCCTTCAACGACCTGATCAAGCAGCAGCCGTCCGACCGGCTTATCAGCGGGCGCAAGATTCTGGGTGGCGACATCGCCGCCTATTTCCACACCGGCGGCACCACCGGCACGCCGAAGCTTGTGCGGCACACCCACGCCAATCAGGTCTATCAGGCCTGGGCGCTCAATCTGCTGCTGAAGTCGAAGCCCGGCGCCAACATGCTGTTCGGCATGCCGCTATTCCACGTCGGGGGATCGCTGACGCAGGTGTTGCTGACGCTGTCCGCCGGCGGCTCATTGGTCGTGCTGTCGCCGAGCGGCTGGCGCAACCCGAATTCGGTGAAGAACATCTGGGGGCTGGTGGAGCGCTTCAAGCCGGAGGCGCTGTCGAGCGTGCCGACGGTGCTGGCGGCCACGCTTGCGGTGCCGCCAGGCAATGCGGACATCTCCAGCCTGAAATATGCCGCCGGCGGCGGCTCGGCGATTCCCGTCGCCGTCGGCTCGGCGATCCAGGAGAAGCTGAAGCTGCCGGTGGTCGAGGTCTACGGCATGACCGAGACCTCGAGCGTGCACACGCTTGCTTATCCCAGCCGGCCGATCCGGCTCGGCTCGGTCGGCCTTCCCATGCCTTACGCGCGCGTGCGCATCGTGCAGCTCGATGCTGACGGCCGCCTGATCCGCGACTGCGCAGCCGACGAGATTGGCGTCGTCATCATGGCCGGGCCCGGCGTGTTCGGCGGCTATCTCAACGACGAGCACAACAAGGGCGCGTTCGTCGACGATGTCTGGGTCAACTCCGGCGACCTCGGACGTCTCGATGCCGACGGCTACCTCTGGATCACCGGCCGCGCCAAGGATCTCGTGATCCGCGGCGGCCACAATATCGATCCGGCGCCGATCGAAGAGATCATGTTTCGCCATCCCGCCGTCGGCTTCGCCGCCGTGGTTGGCCAGCCCGACGCCTATGCGGGTGAGCTGCCGGTCGGTTACGTGCAACTGAAGCCGGGCGCGACCATTCAGCCGGGCGAGCTCGAGTCCTGGGTGCGCGAGCGGACGCCGGAGCGCGCCGCCGTTCCGGTACAGGTCATTCCGATCGACCCGATGCCGGTGACGGGCGTCGGCAAGGTGTTCAAGCCGCAGCTGCGCTGGGACGCCGCGCAGCGCGTGTTCGCCAAGGTGCTGTCGCCGCTCACTGAGCGCGGCATCGATTGCAGGGTGAAGGTCGGCGCCCACGGCAGTCACGGCTCGATCGCCACTGTGACGCTCGCGGGCCTGCCGGCAGACCAGCGCGAACTCGTCGCTGGTGAGGTGCACACGCTGCTCGATCCGTTCGTGATGCGGCACGAGGTGGTGCAGGCGTAGGTAAGGGCACGCGAGGCTTGCGCGCCTCGCCGCGAGCGCGCATCATCCTCTCAAAAAATGGGGGGAAGCCGATGCCTGAACTCTCTCGCCGCCATTACCTTCAACAATTGTCGGCCGTGTTCGGATCCGCTGCGCTGTCCGGATTGTCACGGCCGGCATGGGCGTCAGAGCCGGACATTCCGCCGGAGGGCATCGGCAAGGGCATCAAGCATATCTCGTACAGCGATGTCGGCGGCCGGCCCGACACCGTGCAGGTGATGTTCAACCGGCAGCACGTCTATGTCGGACACATGTTCAGCGACGGCGTGACGATCCTGGACGCATCCGATCCGCGCGCACTGAAACCGGTCAATTTCTTCACTGCCGGGCAATACACCCGCACCCACCATCTGCAGGTGGCGGAAGACCTGCTGCTGCTTGCGAACGGCGCCAACATCGTCGCGATGCAGTCCTACGACAGCATGCGCGGCTATTTCGAGAATTCGCTCGCCGACAGCATCACCAAGGCCAAGAAATTCCGCTCCGGCCTGTCGATCCACGACATCTCGAAACCGGGCGAGATGCGCGAGGTCGCGTTCCTCGAAATGCCGGGCTTCGGCATCAACCGGCTGTGGTGGCCCGGCGGCCGCTATGCCTATGTGTCGGCGCATTTCGACGGCTTCACCGACCACATCCTTTGCGTGGTCGATCTCAAGGCCATCACCAAGCCGGAGATCGTCGCGAAATGGTGGCTGCCGGGCATGAACCGCGCGGCCGGCGAGCTGGCGACGCCCAAGGGCAAGCGCTTTGCGCTGCATCACATGATCACGGCGGGCGATCGCGGCTATGCCGCCTGGCGCGACGGCGGCTTCACCATCCACGACATCGGCGATCCCGCCAATCCGAAGCTGCTCTCGCACATCAACTGGTCGCCGCCCTTCGCCGGCGGCACGCATACGCCGCTGCCGCTGCCCAAGCGTCAGCTCGCCATCGTCGCGGATGAAGCCAATGCGGATCAATGCGCCAAGGGCCTGTTTCATACATTCGTGCTTGACGTGCGCGCGCCGCAAAATCCGGTGCCGATCGCGACGCTGCCGACGCCACGCGATCGCGACTTCTGTGCGAAGGGCACCTTCGGTCCGCATAATCTGCATGAGAACCGCCCCGGCTCCTTCCAGAGCGAGGAGACGATTTTCGCGACCTACAACAATGCCGGCGTCAGGGTGTTTGACGTCACGGATCAGTTTGCGCCGAAGGAGATCGCGTATTGGGTGCCGCCGGTACCGAAGAAGCTGATCGATCCCCGGCCGAACGTCGCGCTCGCAGCCAAGACCTGCGATTCCTATGTCCGGCCCGACGGGCTGATGTTCGTGTCGGACTGGAATGCCGGAATGCACGTGCTGCAATATCAGGGGTAATCGCCGCGCAGCGGGAGTCGGCGACTTGTCCGCCGTGGCCACCTCTTCCGATCGGGTGATGCCTCGCCGCTACCCGCGGATCGCTGCATTGGCCCTTTCGGCCGCGCCCGTCATCGCATCCTTGGCCGATTTCGCACCGTTGACCACTTCATTCACGCCGATCATGAAGGCGTCCAGGATCAGTCTTGATTGCGGATGGAAAAGAATCGCCTTGGCGCGGTCGACGTCGGCATTCTGCAAATTGATCAGCGCCGCCTCGGCGGCCTGCGAACCGAACGCCTTCCTGAAGCCCTCGCTCGACCAGGCCGACACGCGTGTCGTCGCCAGCCCTGCTGCAGCAGTCTGCAGCGAGGTCGCCTTGCTCGTCGCCCAGAGCAGGAACAGGAAAGCCGCGCGCTTGTTTCGCGATTTGGAATTGATGCACGCCTGCCAGTGCGACATGAAGGGGACGGGGCCGCGACCGGCGAGATGCGGAAAGGTTGCAAACCCGGCCTGCTTCGCGACACGGCTTTTCGCTGGATTGGAAATGTCGGTCGCGAAGTTGCTGCTGTCGATCGCCATGGCCGTCCGCCCCTGCAGGAAGTCGTCCAGCACGTGGTACCATTCGTAGCTGCCGACGCCGGCAGGCCCGGCCTGACCGAGCAACTGTCCGTACATCTCGACGGCCGCGATCCCCTCAGGGCTCGCGAAAACGACCCTGTTGTGCTCGACCATGGCTCCACCGTAGGAGAACAGGAAGCCCATGGCTGGCGGGGAGGAATTGCCGCTCGCCTGGGCCCGCATCGCGATCCCCGACATCCCGTTGCTCTTGACCGCCTTGGCGGTGACAAGCAGCTCGTCGAAAGTCTGGGGTACCGGCTGGTCCTTGGCTGCCAGCGCATCGCTGTTGATGAACAGGGTCGTCGCCTCTGAGGTAATCGGGACCGCGTACCGTTCGCCGTCCGACCACAGCGGGAAGGCGCGGGCCGTCTTGAGCAGGTCGCTCTCGTCATACCAGGCGGGGTCGGTCAGCGACTTCATGGAATAATAGCCGTTCAGTGGCTCCACCCATCCGTTCGTGATGCCCTGGCCATAGGTCGTGAACATGAAGACGTCGGGCGTGCTACTGCCGCGAGCGAGCCTGATCGGCAGCGCGCCGAGGTAGGTGGTTTCCAGCTGGAAATCGATGGTGACGTTGATGCCGGTGAGGATGGTGAACTCCGGCAACAGCGGCGCGATCGCGTTCGACCACGGATGGATCGCACCCGAAAGTGCGATCGTCTGTCCCGCAAATTGCTTCCAGTCGATCGCGGCGTTGGCGTTAGCCGCAGCGGAATCCTCGGCAAAGCCCCATCGCGGCAGCGCGGTCAGGCCCGCGCCAGCCGCCCCCAGTCCCTTGATGAAACTGCGGCGGCTCGCCGGATGGCTCAATGAGTTTTCACCCTGTGCCATGATGATGCTCCTTGAATCAACCAAGGGCATTCATCCATAGCACACGCACGGTGCCGCAGTCCTGCGACATCACGGCCCGACCTCTGGCGTATCCGATGAATGTCGGGTTCCCGACCTCCTTATCCGTGCTATTGTCCCATCATGCTCTGGCGTCGGCACCAGAACACGCGCGGTCACACGAGCATCGAAGACCCACGGCCAATGTCCGTTCCTGTTCGGGCCCTGCCTCTGCGATGGTTTGCTCGTCCGCTGATCCTTGCGGTCGCAGTGCTTGTGACCCTGTTTGCCGCGACCAGCTTCCTCGGCCTGCAATATTGGCAGGAGCGGCAAGCAGCTCATCACTTCATCGAGCATAGCCGCCAGGTCCTCGAAACGCTTGATCGGCTGCGGGCGATCGTCGCGGAACTGGAGACTGAAAGGCGCGGGTATCTCATGACCCTCGACCCCGCCTATCTCAAGGCCTACGGCGTCTCTGACGAAAGCGTACGGCGCGAGGCTCAGGCGCTGCAGATGTTGGTGGCGGATGATCCGTTGCAGGGCCTTCGGGCCGGACATCTGGCGCTGACCGTTACAGCCACGCTGCGCGAGATCGACGAGCTGCTGAAGACGGCCGGCACGTCCGGGCTGGCCGCGCTGGCAATGATCCGCAGCATGGACGAGATCCGCTCGCAAATCGACCAGATGGTGGATCACGAGCGCTTTCGGCTCGCCGGCCGGGAGGCGCGCGCAGAAGCATTCGAGCAACGCTGGACCTGGCTGATCGCCGGCGCCGTTGTCCTCGTCGTCGCGCTGGCCGCAGCGGCGCTGGCGCTCGCGCGGCTCGAAGCGAAACGGCGGCGGGAGGCGACCGAGGAGAACATCCAGCTCCAGAGTGATCTTGCAGCACGGGATATCAAGATCAGGCGCCTGTTCGATGCCAACATCATCGGCATCATCATCTGGGAAGTCGAGGGGCGCATTCTCGAGGCCAACGATGCCTTCCTGCGCATCGTGGGATACGACCGGGAAGATCTCGCCGCAGGGCGCCTGCATCGGACCGACCTCACGCCGCCGGAATGGCGCGACCGCGACTTGCAGACCGTGACGGAACTGAAGCGGGTCGGGACGGCCCAGCCATTCGAGAAGGAGTATGTGCGGAAGGACGGAAGCCGCGTTCCGGTGCTGATCGGTGGGACCATGTTCGGAGAAGGTACGGATCATGGCGTCGGCTTCGTCCTCGATCTGACGGCTCTCAAGCGGGCGGAAGCCGAAGGCCGCGAACACGAGCGGCGCTACCGTGAAGCGCTGATGGAGCTCGCGCACGCCAATCGCGTCACCACGATGGGACAGCTAACCGCTTCGATCGCCCATGAAGTCAATCAGCCGATCGCCGCGATCGTGGCGAACGCCGAGGCCGGGCTGAATTGGCTGGAGGCGCGACCGCCAAACCTGGAGCGGGTTCGACAGACCCTCGACTGGATCACCGGTGATGGTATGCGAGCCGGCGACATCATCGGCCGGATCCGGGCGCTCATCAGGAACGCGCCCCCGCAAAAAGAGACCCTGGAGATCAACCCGGCGGTGCTTGAGGTCATCGCGCTGACACGCAGCGAAGCGTTCAAGAACGGCGTCTCGGTGCGAATGCAATTTGCGGAGGGCTTGCCGCCGATTCAGGCCGACCGGGTTCAAGTTCAGCAAGTGGTGCTCAACCTGATCGTCAACGCGATCGAGGCGATGGCCGCGGTCGGCGAGGGGGGACGGGAGTTGCTGATCAGCACCGGTCGGGATGCATCCGACGGCGTCCACGTCACCTTGCGGGATTCCGGTCCGGGGCTGGATCCGAAGAACGTGGATCGCCTGTTCGAAGCCTTCTACACCACCAAGCCCACAGGCATGGGGATGGGTCTCGCCATCTGCCGCTCGATCATCGAGGCGCATGGCGGGCGGATGTGGGCCGGCGCAAACGAGCCGCGGGGCGCCTTCTTTCAGTTCACCCTGCCTCTCGCCTCAGACGAGACCGCATCCAGCCCGCTGGAGACGGAAGAGCCAACGGGGCAACGCTCTGCGGCTCGATGACGGGCTCCGCGTTGCGTGGCCCTTTGGCGGCAATGTCGCCCGGGCCACGGCTGCCGCGAAGCGACGCTAGCCCGCCGGCATCCGCGTCTCCACCAGGCGCGCCCAGTAGGAGGCGCCGTGGCCGAGGATGTTGTCGTTGAAGACATAGGCCGGGTGGTGGCACTCGTTGCCGTCGCCCATGCCGACCAGGATCATCGCGCCGGGACGCGCTTCCAGCATGAACGAGAAGTCCTCGGCGCCCATCATCGGGATGAACTTGTCGTTGACGCGCTCGGCACCGACGATGTCGCGGGCGACGTCGGCGGCAAGGCCGGCCTCGCGCGCATGGTTCATCGTCACCGGATACATCCGCGTGTACTTGGTCTCGGCCGAGCCGCCATAGGCGCGGGCGACGCTTTCGGCGACCTCGCCGATGCGGCGCTCGACGAGATCGCGCACTTCAGGATCGAGCGTGCGGACGGTGCCGCCGAGCTCGGCGACTTCAGGGATGATGTTGAAGGCCGTGCCGGAGTGGAATTGCGTGATCGAAATGACGGCGGACTTCAGCGGATCGACGTTGCGCGCGACGATCGACTGCAGCGCGTTGACGATCTGCGAGCCGATCAGCACGCTGTCGACGGATTTGTGCGGACCGGCGCCGGCGTGGCCGCCCTTGCCGTGGACGGTGATCTGGATGTTGTCGGAGGAGGCCAGCATCGCGCCGGGCGTGGTCGCGAAATGGCCCTCGGGCAGGCCCGGCATGTTGTGCATGCCGTAGACCTCCTGGATGTTCCAGCGCGTCATCAAGCCGTCCTCGACCATCGCCTTGCCGCCGCCGCCGCCTTCCTCCGCAGGCTGGAAGATCATGATCGCGGTGCCGTCGAAATTGCGCGTCTCGGCGAGATATTTGGCGGCACCGAGCAGCATGGCGGTGTGGCCGTCATGGCCGCAGGCGTGCATCTTGCCGGGAACCTTGGAGGCGTAGGCGACGCCCGACGTCTCCATGATCGGCAGCGCGTCCATGTCGGCACGCAGCCCGATGGTCTTGCCGGAGGCCGACTTGCGGCCGCGGATCACGCCGACGACACCGGTCCGGCCGATGCCCGTCACCACCTCGTCGCAGCCGAATTCGCGCAAGCGATCGGCGACGATGCCGGCGGTGCGATGGACCTCGTAGAGCAGCTCCGGGTTCTCATGGAAGTCATGGCGCCAGGCGGCCATTTCGTCGGAGAGGGCGGCAACGCGGTTGACGATGGGCATGAGGGGATCCGTTTCTTGTTCGTGGGGTAGGTTAGCGTAGCGTAACCCACCGCCGTGTCACGAGGAATGGTGGGTGATGCCTGCGGCTAACCACCCGGCAGTTTCTACGGACGCGCGCTCAGCTCTCGCCGAACACGCGCTTGAAGATCGTGTCGACATGCTTGAGGTGATAGCCGAGGTCGAACTGCTCCTCGATCTCGGCGTCGGTGAGATACTTCTTCACTTCAGTGTCCTTCTTCAGGAGCTGGAGGAAGTCGCCTTCGCCGCGCCAGACCGGCATCGCGTTGCGCTGCACCAGCTTGTAGGCATCCTCGCGGCTTGCGCCCTTCTGGGTCAGCGCCAGCAGCACGCGCTGCGAATGCACGAGGCCGCCGAGGCGGTCGAGGTTCTTCTGCATGTTGGCGGGATACACCAGCAGCTTGTCGATCAGGCCGGCGAGGCGCACCAGCGCAAAGTCGAGCGTCACGGTGGCATCCGGGCCCATCATGCGCTCTGCGGAGGAGTGCGAGATGTCGCGCTCGTGCCAGAGCACGACGTTTTCCAGGGCCGGCGTCACATAGGCGCGGACCATGCGGGAGAGGCCGGTGAGGTTTTCCGACAGCACCGGGTTGCGCTTGTGCGGCATCGCGGACGAGCCCTTCTGCCCTTCGGAGAAGAACTCTTCGGCCTCCAGCACCTCGGTGCGCTGCATGTGGCGGATCTCCACGGCAATGCGCTCGACCGAGGAGGCGATCACGCCAAGCGTCGAGAAATACATCGCATGGCGGTCGCGCGGGATGACCTGAGTGGAGATCGGCTCGGGGACGAGGCCCATCGCCTTGGCGACGTGCTCTTCGACGCGCGGGTCGATCTGGGCGAAGGTGCCGACGGCGCCGGAGATGGCGCAGGTCGCGACTTCCTTGCGCGCCGCGATCAGGCGCTCCTTGGCGCGCGAGAATTCGGCATAGGCATAAGCGAGCTTGAGGCCGAAGGTCACAGGCTCGGCGTGGATGCCGTGGCTGCGGCCGATAGTCGGCGTCATCTTGTGCTCGAAGGCACGCTTCTTCAGCGCGGCCAGCACCTTGTCGAGATCGGCGAGCAGGAGGTCGGCGGCGCGGGTGAGCTGGACGTTGAGGCAGGTGTCGAGCACGTCGGAGGAGGTCATGCCCTGGTGCACGAAGCGCGCTTCGGGGCCGACGATTTCGGCAAGGTGGGTCAGGAAGGCGATGACGTCGTGCTTGGTCTCGCGCTCGATCTCATCGATGCGGGCGACGTCGAAAGTGGCGTCCTTGGCCTTGGCCCAGACCGTCTTCGCGGCCTCCTTGGGGATCGTTCCGAGCTCGGCGAGAGCGTCCGCCGCGTGCGCCTCGATCTCGAACCAGATCTTGAACCGGGTCTGCGGCTCCCAGATCGAGGCCATTTCCGGGCGGGTATAGCGGGGGATCATCAGACTGCTCCAGGAAGGTGGGCGGGCGGCCCAAGGGGGCGGCGACCGGCCAAAATGCTTTTTACGCCGTGATTTAGCAGAGCGGGCAGGGCGAAACAAACGATCTGGACCCCAGGCGAGGGGGATCGGCGAGCTATCCACCGCCCCTGGACCAGCCCAAGCTGAGGAGACGCCGCCCACAAAAGTTAACTGTCAATCACGGATCATTGACTGACAGATATTGAAATCTGTCATCGGGACGTGTATATCCGTTCTCGGACGCTCCGATTGGGCGTCCCGCGGCGACCCGCCCGGGGAGCCCGAGGTCCGAAACAGTTGCGGATCGCGGGACATAAGGAGGTTGGGACCGCGGACGAATGGAGACTTAAGAGAATGACGACCGAAATCATCAACTTCACCGGAACGATTGGGCATTGGCTCAATTTACTGGTTGCGCGCCAGATCGCGGCGCAGGCTGCAAAACTGCCTCATTAAGGCGAGAGCTTTCCGAAACGACCGGCACGGGCGCTTCGGAAGCAGCTCCATCGCCGGGTAACTGAGCCCTCAACGGGAACATGGTGCTGGCATGAATGAAGCCGTGATCTTGACGCCGGAGCGGATCCTCGAAGTCACCGAGGACGTTCTGCGGCGCTACGGACTTGCCAAGGCCACCGTGGTTGACGTTGCCCGTGCGCTCGATGTGAGCCACGGCAGCGTCTATCGCCATTTCCCGAGCAAGGCCTCGCTGCGCGAGGCCGTCGCCAAACGCTGGCTGGATCGCATCGACGCGCCGTTGCTGGCGATCGCCGAGGAGCAGGGGCCGGCGCCGGCCCGACTCGACCGCTGGCTGCGCACGCTGTTCGCCGCCAAGCGCTCGCGCGTGCTCGACGATCCCGAGATGTTCGACACCTATCTGACGCTGGCGCGCGAGGCTTGCGCCGCCGTCAAGTGCCACAAGGACACCATGATCGACCAGATCGCGTCGATCCTGACCGACGGCGTGAAGCAGGGCGTGTTCGAGGTGGGCGACGTCAAGGCCACCGCCCGCGCCATCTTCGATGCCACCGTCCGCTTCCACCACCCGGCACATGCCGACGAGTGGAAGGACGCCGATCTGCCCGCTCGTGTCGATGCGACCCTGGCGCTGGTGCTGCGCGGGTTGAAGGCGGCCTAGACCGACACGGTCCCGCCAAAGCGTGTAACTGTCGATTCAGCCTTTCGCCTTGTGCAAAAGGGCCTCCTCGCGAAGGGCAGGCGAGTGGGTCGATTGCCTTCCGTTGGAGGATGGGACAACCGGCGGGCTCTCCGGATATGTGTTCACCGCGATTTCGACGGCGTCCTTCGACCGCTTCCGAATGCGGTAGAATGTAAGCTCCTGATCGAGTGCGGGGCAGCGGAAGTGGACGACGGCCGTATCCGGCAAGCGGCAGAGTTCGTCGATGAGCTCGCCCACGGTGAGGAGCGGAGGATCGACGACCGTTCGGTGCATGGCCTTACTCATGGCGCAACTCCTTCACTCTGCTGCTAACCAAAGCGCGACGGTGTCGGTTCCATTCCGCTCGCCTCAAGCGCTGGATAAAGGCGCGAACTGTGCGCCGCCGCGCTAGAGCGCGGATCCCGACCGCAGGCCGCGCGACCGTAAGATGCCGAACGGGTCTTCACGCCCGGCCAGTTTCCGATATGTCGCAAGGTCGTCGAGCGTCGGACCTTCTCCCCGTCGGACATTCCCACTCGTTCCAACCGGAATCGACGTGCCGAGGCCGGCATAGAGATAGCTGTCGCCGAACGCCTTCTTGAGCGCGGCAAAAGTCGGCTCACCGGTGCAATGTCCCGGTGCTACGGCGTCGACCTTGAACCTGTCCTTCAGAGCGGTAACGACTTTCGCGATTGCCTCGTCAGGCGCCACGACCAGATGAAATCCGCCGGCGATGAGATGAATCCTGGGATTGATACCGGTCGCCGCTTCGACAATGCGCTCGATCCCGGGGTGCGAACAACCGACCAGAAGGACTACGCCTTCTGCGGTGTTGACGGCCAGAGACAGCTCCTTGAGTTCTCGTGTCCCGGGCGCGTCGGAGATCAGCGAAATCAGTGTGATCCCAGGAGCAATCTCGGTCGTTTGATCGATCAGTTCGAAGTTTGCGTTGGCCCATGCCGAGCCGAACTTCATCACCGCTGGGGGCTTGCCTCCGTAGTACCGCATCTCCGGTGGCAGGGCCTCGTCTTTCCGGAAGAAGCCGGAAGGCAGCGAAGAGCCGTAGATGCCAAATCCTTCCTTCGGCGCGTAGATCTTGACGGTCGGATTGACGCTCAGGACGTAGGACAAGCCCGCCATATGATCGGAGTGGCGGTGCGAAAGAACGACAAAGTCGAGGTCCGAGAGGTTGACGCCCCTGGCCTTCACGTTTGCCGCGAAGATCTCGGGGTCGTTACCCGTGTCGAACAGGATGCGTTTTCCCGCGACTTCGACAAGGGCGGAAAAACCCCAGTCCTTTGTCATCGCGTCATTTGTGCCGAAGGCGTCATAAAGAATGGTGATCTGGTCTTTCGCCTCGGCTGCTGTGCTCTCGGTGGTTCCGGTCGCGACAACGTTGAAGGCGATCAGTGCGGCAAGAAGACTGTCCCTGATGTTCATGGAAGCGTCTCCTGTTGTCATGCAAAACATACAACGGGAACGAGCGCGGCTTCGAAAGAGCCGGGAGGCTCGCGTCAAGATCGGAGCCCAACAGACACCCACCGGCGGTCTCGCGCGGATGCCGTGGCTGCGATCGAGCCTAGCACAATCCGAGAGCGACTGGAGACCTTCGTTGGGGCGGCCGGCCGGAACCGGATAGGCGTCCAGCCGCGAAGCCCTAGATCCTCGTCAGCCCGCAGCTCGCTGCCAGCCGCACCAGTTGCGCGTCGGTGCGCGCGCCGGTCTTGGTCTTAATCAAATAGTGATAGTTCTGCACCGTCTTGACACTGAGATTGAGATGCGCAGCAATCTGCTCGGTCGTAGCGCCGCCGGCGAATTGGCGCAGGATCTCGATCTCGCGCTCACCCAGTTGGTCCAGCGCCGAGCCCGCCGACAGGCTGTCCTCGGCCAAAATGTGCGCGATGTCGTCGCTCATGGCGCGCTCGCCGCGCGCAACGCTGCGGATCGCGGTGACGACCGCGGAGGGTTCGCTGCTCTTGGTGACGAATCCGCTGGCTCCGGCGCTGAAGGCGGCTTTCACCAGCACGGCCTCGTTGTGCATCGTGAAGACGAGGATGCGCGCCCGCGGGCTGCGCGCGCGGATGTTGCGGATCGCCTCCAGCCCGCTCGCGCCGGGCATCGAGATATCCAGCAGGACGACATCAGGGTCGTGCGCCTTGAAGGCGCCGTAGGCGTCGGCCGCGTTGTCGGCTTCCGCCACGACATGGAGATCGCCCTGGCTCTCCAGCACGCGCCGGTAGCCTTGCCGCACGATCGGATGATCGTCGACCAGCAGCACGGAGATGCCTGTTGCCGCAACATCGCTCATGTCGGCCTCATGCGGCGAGCGGGATGGTGGCGGCGACGCTGAGGCCTCCTCGCGCAGGCAGGATCGAGAGCGATCCGCCGGCCGCCGCGACCCGCTCGCGGATGCCGGTGAGGCCGAAGCCGGCCGACTGCGCCACGCGCGCGGCGTCGCCGCCGCCGTCGTCCTCGACACGGATCAGCAACGCGTCGTCGTCACCGGCGCGCCGCTCGATGCGCAAGGAGATTTCGCGCGCCGAGCTGTGGCGCAGTGCGTTGGTCAGGCATTCCTGCGCCACGCGATAGGCGGTGGTGGCGGCCGGGCCGCTGATGTCGGTGAGGTCGCCCCTGAGGTCGAGCCGGATGGTCGGCTGGGCAGCGCTTTGCGAGCGCCAGCTGTCCACCAAATTGACCAAGCTGGCCTCGAGCCCAAGCTCCTCGGGCAGGGGATTGCGCAGGCGTTTGAGCGCATCGCGCAACGAGGCCATCAGATGATGGGTGGCCTGCGAGATCATGCGCGCGTCCTGCGCGATTGCGTTATCCTTGCTCTCCTTCGCGCTTGCGGTCTCGATCGTGTTGGCGAAGGCGAGGATGGCGGAGAGATTTTGGCCGAACTCGTCGTGCAGCTCGCGGGCGAGCGCGCGGCGTTCGTCGTCACGGATCTCGATCAGCCGCCTTGTCAGCGCCGCGCGCTGTTCGGTGGCTTCCTCGAGCCGGCCGCCGAGCTCGCCGACGGCGCTGCCGATCATCGCCAGCTCCATGGAGCGGAAGCGCGGCAGTTTCGTGCGATACTGGCCCCGCGCCATGCGCTGGAGCGCGGCGACGATGGTGCGCGCCGGCGCCAGCGCGTGCGCGATGGCGAGCGACGCCAAGAGCGCGATCGCCGCCGCCATCAGAAGCGCGACGTCGACCACGTTGAGGAGATACTCCCAGGCAAGCGAGATGGCCGCTGCGGCATCCGGCGTCGCGACGACCGTTCCGGCGGCTGCCGCGCGGGGACTGACGGGCCTTATCACTTCGGCGTGGCTGCCGAGGAAGATGGGTACGATCGCGGTGAACCAGTGCGGCGGCGTCTTGCCTAGCCCCACGCTCTGGCCGCAGAGCGGCCGTTCGAATGCGATGGCCGGCTGGAACTCGACGCAGACGCCGGGCGAGATCAGCTTCATCGTCTCCAGGGTGCGCCACTCCGGAACCGGCAAGAGCTGCTCGCGCGTTCTGCTGCTGCGCAACAAGAACTCGTGCCAGTACAGCGCCTGAAGTGCCTGCGCGACCCGCTGCGCCGAGGCCGCGGTCGCCCGGTCGACGCTGCGATAGGCGTCGAACGTGGCCCAGACGGTCGCCGCGCCAAGGCAGAGCGCGACAATGAGAAGCAGACGGGCGACAAGCTGAAGCACGAGGCGCATGCGATCACCCTCAACGTTTGGTAAGGTCAGCCTAACAACGCCGCCGCGCCTTGCCAATTGCGGGGTTTGGGCCGGATTGCAGCTCGGGCAAATTTCCCAAGCCGGATTGGGCATGGCTCTTTGGACCGCGCGCGGCGGCTTTGATCTAATCGGGGTGGAATCGTTGCAGGCCAATCCCTGCAAGCCAGGAGCAGTGCAGCATGAGTTCGATGACGATTGGACCGATCGCGGGGTCTGCTGCCGACCCATCCGAGCGCAGTGCGCTGCTGTTCTGGATGATCTTCACCGGGCTGTCGATCTTCGCCGTCGTGCTGCTGTGGCGCTTCGGCCTGATCCGTCTGATGCTGAGCTCGGACCGCACTTACATTTCCAGCGTGATCGCGCTGCTCTATGTCGTCACCTGCGGCCACTGCTTCCTGCGGACGCGGGCGATCGCCCGTGAAGGCGCGGCGGCGCGGCGCTGCCGGGCGGTGCTCGCGGCGCCCGGGGGCAGCAAGGTGCTCGACGGCAGCGCGGCCGCGCTGCCACGCGGGCTGGTGCGGGACCATATCGAGAGCCTCGTGACGAAAGCGTCCGCGCAGGACTACCGGGCGGTCGACCAGACGCTGCTGCTGCGGACGCTGGCCGACCGGCTGCGCGGCTCCAACGGGTTCGGTGCCTTCGTCTCGGACACGCTGATGAAGCTCGGCCTGCTCGGCACCATCATCGGCTTCATCATCATGCTGGCGCCGATCGCGGGGCTGGACGCCGCCGACAAGGTCGCGATGCGTTCCTCGATGGGGCTGATGAGCGACGGCATGGCGGTCGCGATGTACACGACGCTGGCGGGCCTCGTCGGCTCGATCCTGGTGCGCATCCAGTATTACATGCTGGATGCCGCGACCCAGCGCGTGTTCTCGGACGCGGTGGTGCTGACCGAGACCTATGTGACGCCGGTGCTGGAGCGCAAAGGCGCTGGAACCGCGTCATGATGGATGACTTTGGTCTCTATCCACGCGAGGAGCCGTTCGATCCGCTGGGCGTGATGCTGTTCAAGGCGCTCCAGGTGATCGCTTTCCTGTTCTTCCTCGCGCTCCTCGCGGTGTCGCCCGATGCCAAGGACGGCAAGATCGATTCCAAGGCCGAGTTCATGATCACGCTGGACTGGCCGGACAGCCATCCAGACGATCTCGACCTGTTCGTGCAGGATCCCGCCGGCAACATCGCCTGGTATCGCCACCGCGAAGCCGGCTTCCTCACGCTCGATCGCGACGACCGCGGCGGGGCCAACGACTTCATCATGGTCAACGGCAAGAAGATCGCCTCGCCGATCCGCGAGGAGATCGTCACGGTGCGCGGCATCCTCGCCGGCGAATACACCGTCAATGTCTCACATTTCGTGGCGACGACCGGCGAACCGGTCCAGGCCAATGTGAAGGTGCAGAAGCTCAATCCGACCGCGCAGGTGGTCTTCGACAACAAATTCACGCTCGATCACACCGGCGACGAGAAGACCGCGGTGCGGTTCCGGCTCGATGCGGAGGGAAAGGTCGTCAATGTGGACCAGCGGCCGAAATCGCTGCTGGAGACGTTCCGCAGCAGTTGGCGCAACGGCGCCGATCTCGACCCGAGGACCGGTGTGAGCAAGAACGCTGTGAGGGTGCGCCGTGACTAGCCTGCAGACGGTCATCCTCACGCTGTCGGTCGCCTACGCCGTCATCGGCGCGTTGTTGCTTGTCGTGCTGGTCTATGCGCGGCTGCACTGGTCGTTGAAGGCCGTCGCGGTGGTCGTGACCAGCGCCTTCTATGTCGTCAGCTTCACCGAGATGCGCGGGCTGCTGGGCTGGGCCAGTTCCGAACGGCTGCCGGCGACCTTCAAGCTGCTGAAGGCCCGCATCGTCGAGCCGCATTCGCTGGAAGGCGATCCCGGCTCGATCTATCTCTGGGTCGAGCAGCTGGATGACGACAATCGCCCGAGCGGCATCCCGCGCGCCTTTCGTGTGCCCTACAATGACAGGCTGGCCGACAAGACCCATGCGGCGGAGAACGAGATCGCGCTGGGACATCCGCAAGGCGGCCGCGCCGCCGATTTCGGCGGCGGCGATGGCAGTCTGATCGACATGGTCCGGGAATATGTGACGCCCAAGACCATTCTGGAGACCAGCGGCGGTGATTCCTCGACCGGCGAATTCCTGGCACCACCCGCCGGCGCGCAAGGCGCGGTGTTCACCCCGATTCCGCCGCCCCGGATGCCGCCGAAGGACGAGCAATAGGCTCTTCACCATCGCGACAGGGGCACGCTGGAAAACGGACCCGCACTGGCGCATCTTCTTGACGTCCCTCAATTTGGCCTTATCGGCTTCCGATAAGGCCTTTGGGGTGGAGGGTGCGTGCTTCTCGCTGTCTTCTCGGATATCCACGGCAACCGGCAGGCGTTCGAGGCCTGCCTGAAGGTTGCCCGCGCGAAGGGCGCGGAGCGGTTCGTCCTGCTCGGCGATTTCGTCGGCTATGGCGCCGATCCGGAATGGGTCGTGGATACCGTGATGGGTCTGGTCCGGGAGGGCGCCATCGCCGTCCGCGGCAATCATGACGAGGCGGTCAACACCACGACCGAAGCCATGAATGCGGAGGCGCAGATCGCGATCGAATGGACGCGCGGGCGGCTCGACGTCGCGCAGCGGCGGTTCCTCGCCGAGCTGCCGATGCTGGTGGATGAGAAGGAGCGCCTTTACGTCCACTCGGAGGCCTCGAGCCCGCAGCGCTGGCACTATGTCCGTTCGACGGCGGATGCCGCCAAGAGCCTGATATCGACGCCCGCCCATGTCACCTTCTGCGGCCACATCCATCGCCCGGCGCTCTATTCGATGTCGGTGACGGCGAAGATGACGGGCCTCGTGCCCAAGACCGACGTTTCCGTGCCGCTGCTGCGCGGGCGGCAATGGCTGGCCGTGCTCGGCTCGGTGGGCCAGCCTCGCGATGGCGATCCATCCGCAGCCTTCGTGCTGTTCGACACCGTGTCGTGCCAGATCACCTATTGCCGCGCGCCCTATGATATCGCGAGCGCGGCGAACAAGATTCGCGAAAACGGCCTGCCGCCCTGGCTCGCCGACCGGCTGTCGCAGGGACGCTGACGGCGATGCCGCAACCCCTGGTCAAATCAGGCGCCGAGATCGACGGCTACACCATCGGTGAATGCGTCCATGCCGGCGGCATGGCGACGCTGTGGACCGTCACCCATCCCGGCATTGACGTGCCGCTGCTGATGAAGATTCCGCGGGTGTCGGAGGGCGAGGACCCCGCCGCAATCGTCTCGTTCGAGATGGAGATGATGATCTTGCCGCGGCTCGCCGGCCCGCACGTGCCCTCGTGTTTCGGCACCGGTGACTTCGCGCACCAGGCCTACGCCGTGATCGAGCGCATTCCCGGGACCACGCTCTACAAGCGGCTGCCCGACCTGCCGCTCCCATATGAGGAGGCGCGGCAGCTCGTCGCGAAGATCGCCGCCGCGCTGGCCGATCTGCACCGGCAGAACGTGATTCATCACGACATCAAGCCGAGCAGCATCATGTTCCGCGATAGCGGCGAGGCGGTCCTGATCGATTACGGCCTGTCGCACCACAACCATCTGCCGGACCTGTTGCAGGAAGAATTCCGCCTGCCTTACGGCACCGCGCCCTACATGGCGCCCGAGCGGCTGTTGGGGGTACGCGACGATCCGCGCAGCGATCTGTTTTCGCTGGGTGTGCTGCTCTATTTCTTCACCACCGGCGAGCGTCCCTTCGGCGAGGGCGAGACGCTGCGCGCGATGCGTCGCCGGCTGTGGCGCGATCCGCATCCGCCGCGCGAATTGCGCGCGGACTATCCGCCCTGGCTTCAGGAGGTGGTGCTGCGCTGTCTCGAGATCGAGCCGGTGCGGCGCTATCCGACCGCGTCCCAGCTCGCCTTCGATCTCGCTCATCCGGACCAGGTCAGGCTCACCGCGCGTTCGGAACGGCTGAAGCGCGACCCCTTGAGCGTCGCCTGGCGGCGGCGCTTCAACCTGGGTGTCATGGCGCCGCGCGCGAAATCGGACGTCGCCGCGCAAATCGCCTCCAGCCCGATCCTCGCGGTCGCGCTCGACACGGTGGAAGGCGCGGGCGAGCTGAACGAGGCGCTGCGCGTGACGACCGAGCGCATTCTCGCGACGCTGCCGTCGGCGCGGCTTGCCTGCGTCAACGTGCTCAAGCTCAACCGCATCGCGATCGACCGGACGCTCGACGAGCAGGGCTCCAACAAGCATATCGACCGCCTGGTCGCGCTCCGGCATTGGGCGACGCCGCTCAAGCTGGATGAGAGCCGGCTGTCGGTTCACGTGCTGGAGGCCGTCGACCCCGCCGCGGCGCTGTTGGAATTCGCCGAGATCAATCAGGTCGACCACGTCATCATCGGCGCGCGGCAGAGCTCGTTCCGCCGCACGCTGCTCGGCAGCGTCTCGGCCAAGGTGGCCTCGGAGGCGGCCTGCACCGTCACCGTGGTGCGGCCGCCGCGGATGGCTGCGGCGAAACCAGACGCCGGCGTCGTGTGGGGCTAGGAAAGATCACGCCGCGTGGGCGGCGTGGACGGAGCGCTTGCGGCGGATCGGCCAGCAGAATTGCGGGCCGGGCTCGCCGTGATCCGCGCCGCCGCCGAAATACTGGATGATCTCGCGGCAGGGCTCGCAATTGAAGAGGTTACGCGACGCGGATGCCTTGGTCATTTCCTTCAGGCAGTTCGGGCAGTGCGGTTTCATCGGGCGTGGTCCAGAACAGAATTCAATGCCGGCGCGGTGACCGGAGCGGGTGATCCGGGTCCGCCATCTCGGGCCCGGTGTCGTCGCGCCTCTCGCCTTCGGTGCGTTCGAGCCGACCGAAGAAATAGTCGAGGTCAGGATGCGGGCGCCGCGGGATGCGGCACCTGCGCTTCGCTTGACGCTTCACGAGCGCGATCTGCATGGGCTCAGGCCCGATACCAGTCGCGACGGACGATGCGGGCCGAACGTGCCGGCACCCTCGCCGGTCCGGCCGATGGGCCAAACACAACAAACGCACTGAAACCAAGCCACAACGCCACGCCAGTCCAAACCAGGGTCGTCGTCATGATGTGCTCCCGCGAAAACAGGCAAGAATCACTAGCGGTGATTTGCACGAATCAGGGAAGCCCGGAGGAGTACGGATCAAGGTGCAATTTAGGCATTGCGCGTCGCAACGCCCGTAAGACCCGCAGCTTTTCAGCAAATATGTTGCTTGTGCTTCAGATCGCTTCGCCGCGTGCGCCTGCGGCGGCGTTACGGATCGCGGCGATGTTGGTCTTGTACGCTTCCTGCGTGCCGCCCTTGAACACGGAGGTGCCGGCGACGAAGGCGTTGGCGCCCGCCGCGGCCAGGGGACCCGCGACATCGGGACCGACGCCGCCATCGACCTCGATGTCGATCGAACGTCCCGCCGTCATCGCGCGGATGTCGCGGATCTTGCCGATCGCAGACGGGATGAAGGCCTGGCCGCCGAAGCCGGGATTGACCGACATCACCAGCACGAGGTCGACGAGGTCGATGACGTATTCGAGCACGCTGATCGGCGTGCCCGGGTTGAGCGAGACGCCGGCCTTCTTGCCGAGCGCGCGGATCGCCTGGAGCGAGCGGTGCAGATGGGGACCTGCTTCCGCATGCACGGTGATGTGGTCACAGCCGGCTTTGGCGAAGGCCTCGAGATAGGGGTCGCAGGGCGAGATCATCAGATGCGCGTCGAAGATCTTCTTGGTGTGCGGGCGCATCGCCTTGATGACGTCGGGGCCGTAGGAGATGTTGGGCACGAAATGACCGTCCATCACGTCGAGATGGATCCAGTCGGCGCCGGCCGCGTCCACCGCGCGCACCTCTTCGCCGAGCCTGGAGAAGTCCGAGGCCAGGATCGAGGGCGCGATGGCCAGGGGGCGGGGAGTGAAGGCTTGGGTCATGGCGCGGTGTCCCGTGGCGGCCGTGAAAGATGATGCTCGCCTAACATGGGCCTCTCAGCCGGGCAATGCAGGGGTGGTGTGCTTCCTGTGGGCGGAAATTTCTGCCGCGACCGGCATGAATTGCCGGTGTTCCCGAGCCGCGCCATGCGTCGCGAAGGCGGATTTCATTGAGCTTTTTGCGCTGGCACGACGCTTGCTGGCATCACCGCCAGAACATTGGCTGCGGCGTGCCGCATCGGTTGGAGTTGTGCAATGTTGTTTGCCCTTGGTGCCGTATCGAGCGCGCTCGACGCGATCCAGTCGCTGACGAACTCGAAATCGTCCTCGTCGACCCAGAAGACGGGGTCTTCGCAGAGCGCGCCGACCAATCCGTTCGCGATCGACAGCAGCAGCACGACGAGCAACGCGACCTCGCCGGTCAACGCGGGCAAAACTCCGCAGATCTCGCCGGAGACCATGAACGCGCTGTTCGCCGCGCAAAGCCAGTCGACGGACAGCACCGGCAGCGCGGCCAGCTCGACCTCGTCGAGCTCGACGTCTTCGACCTCGACGAGCCGCGACGCTGCGCTGAAGGACCTGTTCTCTCAGATCGACGGGGACGGCGACGGCAAGATCACCAAGTCCGAATTCGAGAACGCGCTCGGCGCTGGCGGCACCAACCTAGCGCAGGCCGACGACGTGTTCTCGAAGATGGATACGAATTCCGACGGCAGCGTCAGCCTGGATGAGATGTCGAAGGCGCTGAAGAGCGGCCATCACGGCCATGCCCACGGTGCCAGCGGCTCCGGCGATGGATCGGATTCCGCCTCGAAGCCGAGCGGCGGATCGACCTCGACCACGACGACCGCGGCCGACGGCTCGACCACCACCACCGTCACCTATGCCGACGGCTTCAAGATGTCGACGACGGTCCCGGGCGCCTCCAGCTCCTCTCGCAATTCGGCCTACGATCTGTTCGCGCAGTTGATGCAGCGGCAAGGCGGGCAGGGGCAAGGCGCCTCAGCGACCGCCGGCTCGTCGATGTCGATGAGCGTCTGACGCCCACTCGCTGTCATGCCCGGCTTGCCGCCTTCGCTAAAGCTTCGGCGGCCGAGCACCCTTGTGGCCCCGGCGTAGCCTTGGCGGAGCCGGGACCGGGGCATCCAGTACGCCGCGGCTTCTCGGTTCAATCACAACTGCCTCTGGAATACTGGATCGCCCGGTCTTCGCCGGGCGATGACGCGCGATATGTGGCGAGAGGCGCGTGCCCCTTACGCGCCGAAGCGGTCCTTCCACGCCGGTAATGCTCCCGCAAACGGCAGCGCCGTTGCGCTGTACACGCCGCGCGCGATCGCGCGCGCGACCACGTTGGCGGCGACAGTGCCGAGCTCGGTGAGGCCGACCAGCGGCTCGATCGGCTTCTCGCAGGTCGCAGCCGCAAACAGCACGTCGCCGTCGGTCGGGGCATGCACCGGATAGATGGCGCGGGCAAATCCGGTGTGCGCGATCATCGCAAGCCGCTTGGCCTGGGCCTTGGTCAGCGTCGCATCGGTGACGACGGCGCCGATCGTGGTGTTCTCGCGCGCGCTCGCGGCGGGGCCGCCCTTGATGCGCATCGCCAGCATGTCAGGCGTGAACTTGGCTGGCAGGCCGCGCCCGCCGAACTCGCCGTTCTCCTCGAACGGCGCCGCCCAGAACCACGGTCCCTCGCCGACGGTTGCGCTGCCGACCGCGTTGACGACCACGATGGCGGCGACCTTGATGCCGTTGGGCAAGACCGCTGAAGCCGAGCCGAGCCCGCCCTTGAAGGTCGCAGTGGTGCAGCCGAGGCCCGCGCCGACGCTGCCCAGCGCGAAATCGTGGCCCGCGGCCACAGCTGCCGCGTAACCGAGATCGCGATAGGGCGCGAAGCGACCCCAGGCCTTGTCACCGCCGTTGAGCAGGTCGAACACGATGGCGCCCGGCACGATCGGGATCACCGCCTCGCGAATCCGGAAGCCGCGGCCCTGTTCGGCAAGCCAGGCCTGGACGCCGCCGCCGGCCTCGATGCCGAAGGCGGAGCCGCCGGACAGCGCAATCGCATCGACGCGCTCGACTGTGCTGGCAAGGTCGAGCAGCGCATCCTCGCGCGTGCCGGGCCCGCCGCCGCGCACGTCGATCGCCGCGACCGCCGGGGCATCGAAGATGATCGCTGTCGTGCCGGAGGCGACTTTCGCATCCTCGGCATGGCCGACGCGGACGCCGGCGATATCGGTAAGCAGATTATTCAAGGCCGGCACTCCATGCGCTTCAGGCATCAGCGATAGCGCACCGATGCCGCGCGCTCAACTCGCCAGCGCCGTCCTGAGCATCTTGGCGAGCTCGGATTTGCGGTAGGGCTTGGCCAGCAGCAGCACGCCGGAATCGAGCCGGCCGTGATGGACGATGGCGTTCTCGGTGTAGCCCGAGGTGAACAGCGTCTTCAGGTCGGGACGCCGCCGCACCGCCTCGTCCGCGAGCTGGCGGCCGTTCATGTGGCCCGGCATGATGATGTCGGTGAAGAGCAGGTCGATGCCCTTGTCGGCATCGATGATGGTGAGGGCTTCGGCCGCGTTGGCGGCCTCGAGCGCGGCATAGCCGAGGCTCTTGATCTGGGTCACGACATATTGCCGTACCAGCGCGTCGTCCTCGACGATCAGGATCTTCTCGTCGCCGCCGGCGATGGGCACGTTCTGGAGCGACTCGTACTCGCTCTCCTGCACGCCGCTCGAGCGCGGCAGGTAGATCTTCACGCTCGTGCCGTGGCCTTCCTCGCTGTAGATCTTGATGTGGCCGCCGGACTGCTTGACGAAGCCGAACACCATGCTGAGCCCGAGCCCGGTGCCCTTGCCGACCTCCTTGGTGGTGAAGAACGGGTCGAACACCCGCTCCATCAGGTCCGGTGGAATGCCGGTGCCGGTGTCGCTGACCGCGATCATCACATAGCTGCCGGCGACGACGTCGGGATTCATGCTGGCATAGCCGTCGTCGAGGAAGATGTTGCGGGTCTCCAGCACCAGCGTGCCGCCGTCCGGCATGGCGTCGCGCGCGTTCAGCGCGAGATTGAGGATCGCGGTGGAAAGCTGGCCCGGGTCGACCAGCGCCGGCCAGGCATCCTCGGTGAGCTGCGGCATGATGGTGATCTGCTCGCCGAGGGTCGGGTGCAGCAGCTTGGCGGCCTCGAGCGCCAGCGCATTGACGTCGATCTCGCGCGGCTGGAGCGGCTGCTTGCGGGCAAAGGCGAGCAGGTGCTTGGTCAGTTGCGCGCCGCGCTCGGCGGCGTCGTCGATCAGCTTGGTGATGGCGGCGAGCTCAGGACGGTCGGCCACCGCATCCGCGAGGATGCCGATCGTGCCGGTGATGACGGTCAGCACGTTGTTGAAATCGTGGGCGACGCCGCCGGTCAGCTGGCCGATGGAGTCCATTTTCTGGACCTGCCTGAGCTGGGCCTCCGCGGCCTGCTTCTCGGTGAGGTCGCGGCCGATGAAGAAATGGCGCTTCACAGGCTCCGACCAGGTGCCCATCCAGTTCAGCGTCACCTCGTGACCGTCGTAGTGGTAGTAGCGCGCCTCGAAGCTGCGCTTGACCGCGCCACGCCGCGCCGCGCGCATCTCGCTGCGGGTGTTGTCGAGGTCATCGGGGTGAATGAACTCGATGGCGCTGTGCCCGATCATGTCCTCCGGCTTGTACCCGAGGATGTCCTTCACGCTCGGGCTGATCTGGATGAAATTGCCGTAACCGTCCGTCACGAGGATCAGGTCCTGCGAGGTCTCGAAGATGCGCTGGCGCTCCTCGATCTCGCGGTTGAGGGCGGATTCCGCCCGCTTCCGCTCGGTGATGTCGCGAGCGACCTTGGAGGCGCCGATGATCTTGCCGTCGGTCGATCGCAGCGGGACCTGGCTCAGCAGGACGTCGATCGGCTGGCCACTCTTGTGCAGCCGCACGGTCTCGTGCTGGTCGATGACCTCGCCGTTGCGGGTGCGGGCCAGCATTTCGGCGACTTCCTCGCGCTGCCCCTCGGGCATGATGATATCGACCTGGCGGCCGATCGCCTCGCTGGCGGAGTAGCCGAAGACGTGCTCTGCCGCCTTGTTCCAGGACGTGATGGTGCCGTCGAGCGACTTCGTGATGATGGCGTCGTTGGAGGACTCGACGACGGCGCTGAACAGCCGCTCGCGCTCGGCATAATAGTTCCGCTCCGAGCTCGACTGCCGCTGCAGCGCGCCGACCATGCCTGCCGTGTTGGCCTGGAGCCGCACGTTCTCGATGAGCAGCACCGCGAGCACGAAACTCGACGCAAAGAGGCCGTAGAGACGGCCGGCATAGAAACCGAGGTCGAAACGCGCGACGTTGACGATCGCCGACAGCGCGATGTCGAACAGCCAGGCGCACATCGTGACCATGAGCCAGACGTCGATCACCGTGTGCGGCTTGCGAAACCACAGCGTGACCAGCGCCGCGAAGCTCAGGGACCACACGAACGACACCACGCCGATCATGGTGGGGGTGTAGTGGCCGTCCTTGAGCAGGACCGGTAGCAGGCCGTGCTGCGCAGTCACCAGCCAGGCGAAGACGGTCAACGCGACGAACACGCCGGCGACGGAAAGTGCGATCGCGGGAGCCGTCGCGCCCGCAACCCTGTTGCCGCCGTTGCCGTCCTTGAGCCAGGCATAGGCCAGCACGAACAGCGGGAAACCGGCGTGCCAGATCATGTAGAGCCAGACGGTGGTCTGCGGGCCTGCACCGAACAATCCGGCCGGGGCGAACAGCCCGGGGAAGGTGAGGGCGTGGGTCACCGCGGCGCCCGCCGTGAACATATAGCCGATCGACAGCAGCAGCAGCGCGCGGCTGCGCAGCACGGCGAACTGCGACAGCAGCAAAACGGCGGTGATGATGTCGCTGACCGCGAGCGCCGACTGGTAGCTCGCCACGAAGGCCGGCACCTGCGCGAGCGGCAAGCCCGCAAACGGTACCGCCAGTGCGAACAGGATCGCGGAGATGCCGACGATCGCCAACGCAGCCCTGCGATCGCTTCGCGTAGCCGGCAAGGTCGACAGGAATGTGCTTCGGTCGTTAGGCGCTAGCACGTCGATCTCTCGTAAGCCGGCATGATGACCTCCTACGTCAATCTCTTCCGGCCGGGAAGCCGCTACCCGCATGGTAGCCCGCTCCGGGCGCGCATCCTGACAGAAAGCGCATGCGACTCAACCGAAGGTTACAGCTTATTTAACTTGGGGTGGGACTTGGAACAGGTAGCTGGTAAGAGGTGATTTACCGGGACAGACCCATACTGCCTTGCCGGGCACTTGCGGTGAATTGAACCAAATAATGATACGTATCCGGGAGTTGTTCCCATGCGCCGTGTTCTCGTTGTCGACGACCAGAAGGAGGTCCGCGCCATGGTCGCGATCGTGCTTCGGGTCAACCGCTTTGACGTCGTCGAAGCCGAGAGCGGCGCAGCGGGCCTGAAAGCCTTCAGCGAGGGCGCTTTCGATGCCGCGATCGTCGATATTTTCCTGGCCGACACCAGCGGCGTTGACGTCATGGCGGCCATTCGCGAGCGAGTTCCCGGGTTCCCGATCGTCGCGGTCTCCGGCATGACCGCGCTGGATTTCATGGGCGAGGCGCCTGGTCTGGCCGACGTGGTATGCCTGCAAAAGCCATTTCGGCCGAACGATCTCCTGCAAGCGCTCCACAAGGCCCAGGCTGCGGCGGGCGGCGAACTCTCCGCAGCCGTGTGACCGCACGGCGAAAGAAAACGCCCCGGCGAACCGGGGCGTTGGATTGATCCGGTTAAAAGGTCAGGCATCCTGTCTTAGGTGCCGTTGCCCTTGATCTCGGCGTAGCCGCCCTTGGCGTCCCATTTGTAGACGACATAGTCGAGCTGCTTGATGTCGCCCTTGGCGTCATACTCGATCGGGCCGATCACGGTGTCCCACTTGCCGGCCTTGATCGCCGCCATGACCTTCTTGGCGTCCGTGGTGCCGGCCTTCTTTGCCGCCTGCGACCAGACCTGCATCGCCGCGTAGGTGTAGAGCGTATAGCCCTCGGGGTCGATGTTCTTGGCCTTGAAGGCGTCGACGATCTTCTTCGCGGTCGGCTTGTTGCGCGGATCGGGGCCGAAGGTGAACAGCGTGCCTTCGCCGGCCGGACCAGTGATGGAGGCGTACTCCTTGTCGGCGAGCGCATCGCCGGCCATCAGGATCGTCTTGAGGCCCTGGTCACGCATCTGGCGCAGGATCAGGCCGCTCTCCTGATGATAACCGCCGACATAGACGAGGTCGATGTTGTCGCGCTTCAGGCGCGAGACGATCGCGTTGAAGTCCTTGTCGCCCTTGTTGTAGGACTCGTACATCTTCTCGGTGATGCCGGCCTTGTTGAGCGCCTTCTTGGTCTCGTCGGCGAGACCCTTGCCGTAGGTGGTCTTGTCGTTGAGGATCGCGATGTTCTTGCCCTTGTAGTTCTTGGCGATGTACTGCGCCGCGACCAGGCCCTGCTGGTCGTCACGGCCGCAGACGCGCGCCACGTTCCAGAGTCCGCTATCGGTGAACTTCGGATTGGTCGAGGCGGGGGTAATCTGGAGCACGTTGCCGTCGGCATAGGCTTCGGAGGCGGGGATCGACGACGACGAGCAATAGTGCCCGGCCACGAACGGGATTTTCGCGCCGGCGATCTTCTCGGCGATCGAGCGCGCCTGCTTCGGATCGCAGGCATCGTCCTCGACGTTGAGCGCGAGCTTCTTGCCGTTGACGCCGCCGGCGGCGTTGATGTCAGCCACGGCCATCTCGGCGCCGTTCTTCATCTGGCGGCCGAAGGCGGACTCTCCGCCGGTCATCGGGCCTGCGACTGCGACGGTGACATCCTGCGCGAACGCCGCGCTCGATAGCGCGATCGACGCGCCGAATGCCAGACCGATGAGCTTCAGTGATTTCATGAGATACCTCGCGGGTGGTCGCCTGTGGAAGTTGCCGGATACGCCCGGTCCAAACCGGCGCCATTCTCGAATGAATCTCGGGAGAAGTCACCGGCAAAATACGGGCATTGGCGGAGATATCTCGCCACATTCGGCCGCACGGGCTCCGCCGTCGGGCAACCTCAGCCGTGCCGGCCGCCTTCCAGGTAGGCGGCGCGAATCTCGGGGCGCTGCAACAACTCGGCGCCGGTCCCGGCCAGCGTGATCAGGCCGTTGACCATGACGTAACCGCGATGGGCGAGCTTCAGCGCATGGTTGGCGTTCTGCTCGACGATCAGGACCGTCAGGCCGTCCTGGCGGTTCAGGGTGCGGATCGCATCGAAAATCTGGCGCGCGATCAGCGGCGCCAGCCCGAGCGAGGGCTCGTCGAGCAGAAGCAGGCGGGGGCGGCTCATCAGGGCGCGGCCGATTGCCAGCATCTGCTGCTCGCCGCCGGACAGCGTTCCACCGCGCTGGGCGTAGCGCTCCTTCAGCCGCGGGAACAGCGTGAAGACGCGTTGCAGCGTGGCCTCGCGTTCGGCGTCGGTGCATCCGGTGGCATCCGCCCCCATCTGGAGGTTTTCCGCGACGCTCATGCGCGGGAAGATGCGGCGGCCTTCCGGCGATTGCGCGATGCGCAAATGGGCGATCTCATGCGTGGGAACGTCGGTGATGTCGCGGCCTTCGTACAGGATATGGCCGGCGCGGGCGCGCGGCTTGCCGAAGATCGTCATCATCAGCGTGGACTTGCCGGCGCCGTTGGCGCCGATCAGCGCGACGATCTCGCCGGCGCTGATCTCGACATCGACGCCCTTTAGCGCCTCGATCTTGCCGTAGGCGGCGCGCAGGCCCCGGATCGAGAGCAGGGGAGTGGACGCCGACGTCACGACCCGCTCTCCATCACCGCCACGGCCTCTTCCTCGTCGGTGCCGAGATAGGCGGCGATCACCTTGGGATCGTCGCGGATCTCGCGCGGAGAGCCTTCCGCGATCTTGACGCCATGGTCCATCACCACGATGTGGTCGGAGATCTCCATCACGACCGACATGTCGTGCTCGATCAGCAGGATCGAGGTGCCGAGCTCGTTGCGGATCGAGAGCAGGAGCTCGCTCAAGGCGGCGCTCTCGCGCGCGTTGAGACCCGCGGCGGGCTCGTCCAGGCATAAAAGCGCGGGCTCGGTGCACATCGCGCGCGCGATCTCGAGCCGGCGCTGGTCGCCATAGGCGAAATTGCCGGCGGCATCGTCGGCGCGGTCGAGCAGATTGACCCGCTTCAGCCAGTCGGTGGCGAGGTCGATCGCGCGCTTTTCGGCGTCGCGGTAGCCGGGCGCGCCGATGAGGCCGAGAAAAGTGAAGCCGGAGGCGCGCATCAACGCGTTGTGCTGTGCCACCATCAGGTTTTCCAGCGCGGTCATGCCGGGAAACAGGCGGATGTTCTGGAAGGTGCGCGCCACCTTGGCCTGCTTGGCGATGCGGAAATCGTTCAGCCGCTCCAGCGCAATCACCTTGCCGTCGTCATGGGTGAGGCGAATGGCGCCGCCGCTCGGCTTGTAGAAGCCGGTGATGCAGTTGAACACGGTGGTCTTGCCGGCGCCGTTCGGTCCGATCAGCGCGGTAATCTTCTTCCGTTCGGCCGCAAACGACAGGTCCTGCACGGCGACGATGCCACCGAAGCGCATGGTCAGCCGGTCGACGCCAAGAATCTTGTCGCTAATCTTGTCGGCGCTCATCCGTGCCCTTCCTTCACGAGGTCGGAAGAGATCGCCTGCGCCTTGGTCAGATACACGGTCGGCGCGCGATGGCCGATCAGGCCGCGCGGCCGCCAGATCATGATCAGCACCATGGCCATGCCGAACACCAGCATGCGGTAGGTCTCGAGGCTGCGGAACAGCTCGAAGCCGCCGATCATGGCGAGCGCGGCGAGCGCGACGCCGAGCTGCGAGCCCATGCCGCCGAGCACGACGATGGCGAGCACCAGCGCCGATTCCTGGAAGGTGAAGGATTCCGGACTGATGAAGCCCTGGCGCGTCGCGAAGAACGCACCGGCAAAGCCGCCGAACATGGCGCCGGTCGCGAACGCCGTGAGCTTGGTGGTCGTGGTGTTGATGCCGAGCGCGCGGCAGGCGACCTCGTCCTCGCGCAAGGCCTCCCAGGCGCGGCCGATCGGCAGGCGGCGCAGCCGGATCGTCACCCAGTTGGTGAGCAGCGCAAGCGCCAGGATCAGGTAGAACAGGAAGACGATGCGCTGGGTCGGCGAATATTCGATGCCGAGCCTGGCGGCGAGCCCGTTGTCGCTGTTGTCCAGCGGGATGCCGAAGAACGAGGGGCGGGGAATGCTGGAGACGCCGTTGGGGCCGCCGGTGAGGCTCTGCCAGTTGATGATGACGAGGCGGATGATCTCGCCGAAGGCGAGCGTCACGATGGCGAGATAGTCGCCGCGCAGGCGCAGTACGGGGAAGCCGAGCAGCACGCCCCAGAACGCGGCGAGGATGCCGGCAAGCGGCAGGCAGACCCAGAACGACCAGCCGAAATTGGTGGCGAGCAGCGCGTAGGAATAGGCGCCGACCGCATAGAAGGCGACGTAGCCGAGGTCGAGCAGGCCGGCGAGCCCGACCACGACATTCAGCCCCCAGCCCAGCATCACATAGGTGAGCACGAGGATCGCGAGATCGAGGATATAGCGCTGGTCATAGAAGATCACCGGCACAAGCACCGTGAAGATCAGAAGTGCGGGCGCCAGGTAGCGGCCCAGAAACGACATGCCGCTGCGTACAGCCGGCGGCACCAGCTTGTCGGTGCCGCTGGACCCGATCCACTGTCGCAACAGCCCGAGCACGATCGAGCCGCCGAACACGGCGGCAACGAGGGAGGCGACCTCGCCGAAGCGGGTCCAATAGGTGAGCTGGCCGTCGGAACCCGCTTCGGTGCGGACGCCGACCATCAGCGAGAACAGCACCAGCGCGATCAGGGCGTTGACGAAGGCCGTCTTCAGCAGAGCGGGGATGTCCGTTGCAGGTTTGGCCGTATTGCTCGAGAGAATTGTCACGCGGCGACCGTCAGACTTTTTCGACTTCGGGACGGCCGAGCAGGCCGGTCGGCATGAAGATCAGCACGACGATCAGGATCGAGAACGCCGCGACGTCCTTGTACTCGACCGAGAAATAGGCCGACCAGAACGTCTCGATGAGGCCGATCGCGAGACCGCCCAGCATGGCGCCAGGCAGCGAGCCAATGCCGCCGAGCACAGCCGCGGTGAACGCCTTGATGCCGGCGACGAAGCCCATGAAGAAATCCACCAGGCCGTAATAGAGCAGGTACATCAGGCCCGCGACCGCGGCGAGCGCTGCGCCGATCACGAAGGTCATGGAGATGGTGCGGTCGACGTTGACGCCGAGCAGCGCCGCCATGGTCTGGTCCTGCTCGCAGGCGCGCATGTCGCGGCCGAGCCGGGTGCGCGACACCAGCCAGGTGAAGATCCCAAGCAGCACGATGGTGGTGAGAACCACCATGATCTGGATGTTGGAGAGCTGGATCACAAAGCCGTCCGCACTTTCGTGCAGCGTATAGCCGCCGGTGATGAAGGGCGGGATCGGCTTGACGCGGGCGCCCTGCGCCACCTGCGAGTAATTGGTCAGCACGAAGGACATGCCGATCGCCGACAGCATCGGGGCGAGGCGGAAGGAATGACGCAGGGGCCGGTAGGCGATGCGTTCGATGGTCCAGCCGTAGAGCGCGGTGATCGCCATCGACACCAGCAGCACCACCAGCAGGATCACCGGGATCGCGGTCAGGCCGAGCGAGATCAGGATCAGGAAGGTGATCAGGGCGATGAAGCCGCCGATCATGAAGACATCGCCATGGGCGAAATTGATCATGCCGACGATGCCGTAGACCATCGTATAGCCGATGGCGATCAGGCCGTAGATCGAGCCCAGAACGAGACCGTTGATGAGCTGCTGGGCGAAATAATCCATGGGCTGCCGTTACCAAACCTGACGCGGCTCAAAGGGAGCTCTTCGAGAGAAAGTGTGATTGAGTTTCTTCTCGGGCCCCGGCAGCCCCTAAGCATTCTTCTCGTTTTGTAACAGGAGGGAACTGGTGGCTGCAACTGGCCATGCCTCGACACAAAGGCTTGTACAGAGGTCATTTCGCTACGGATGTCATTTCGGTTCCGCAGGTGCGAGGAACCGGGTTCCGCAAAGCAACCAAACTGAATCCCGGCCGTTGTCTCTCCTCTGAGGTCCAACTAGGGAGTTCCCCCAAATGTCGAAGCAGCAAGATCAGAATCCGGGCCAGCAGACTCAGAAACCCGGGCAGCAGCAGGGTGGCGGGCAGAAACCCGGACAGCAGCAGCAGCATCCGCAGCGCCAGGGCGAGAAGCCCGGCCAGCAACAGGGCGGCCAGCACGGTCAGGACAAGTAGTTTCGGAGCCTAGACGTGAAGAGGGCCCCGCCGGGAGGCGGGGCCCTTTTTCCTTGGGCGCGCCGCCCGGCGGGCCGGTTAAGGTAAACAAAGGGTTTAAATTGCCGCCATGGTCTGATGCGAGTTAGCTCCCCGGCAAAGCCTTTCCATGGAAGGCGCGCAGCGAGCGAAGCGGGAAGCGGCATGTTCAGGAATTGGCGGATCGGTTCGGTCAACGGCGCCCTGCTGGCGGCCTATTTCATCCCGGCCTGGACGCTCGTGGCCTTCAACATCATGGTGGCACCGGTGCACGGCCTCTACGAGCGGCCGAGCGTCGCGGTGGCGCTGTTCCTCAGCGATCATCTTCAGATGGCGGGGATGAGCACGGTGCGTGCCGCCTGGCTGCTGGCGCTGGGCCGGCTGACGGTGGTGGCGTTCTTTGCCATCTATCTCGCGCTTCTGTGCATTCCCCGCGTCCGCAAGAATGGCGGCAGCGACGAGGCGCTCGGCATTGCGCTTGCGATCGGCAGCCTCATCTCGTTTACGAGCATGTTGATGGCGTCGAAGGTCGGCGAGATGGCCGCGCTCCGGCTGCATGCCACCGAGCTGCTGCTGCTGCTCGGCGCTGCCATCGTGGTGGTGATTGAACGGCCCGCGCCGGCGCCCAAGAACGTTCGGGAGGCCGTCGAGACCGCCGCGCCGCTAGCTCTTGAGCAGGCCGAGCTCCTGCACAATCGCTGAGGCTTCCTTGACGGCGTGGTTCGCCGCCGGCACGCCGCAATAGATTGCCTGCTGAAGCAGGATTTCCTTGATGTCGTCGGGGGTGAAGCCGCCCTCGGCGAGCGCCGCGCGCACATGCAGGCGGAATTCGTCCCATTGCCCCAGCGCGACCATGGTGCCGATCACGAGCACTCGCCGCGTGCGCTCGTCGAAATGCGGCCGCGTCCAGATCTCGCCCCAGGCGTAGCGCGTGATCATGTCCTGGAAGTCGGTGTTGAAGGCATTGCGGCCCGCGATCGACTTGTCGACCCAGGCATTGCCCAAAACCTTCCGGCGCACGTTCATGCCGGCATCGCGGCGCTTCTGGTCGTCCATGGGCATCCCTTGTCAAAATGATCTTCGAGCCAATCTAGCGTACCCCGGCCGGGGCTGACAGGCCGTTGAGGCGACGCTCACATCTTTCGGTACTGTTCTATCTGCGGTAGTATCGGTCATTGCGTGCGCCTGAGGCCTTCGTTTCGAGGGAGTGAATTGCCATGGACGAGACCGCCACCGGCCAGATTGCCATGTTCAACACGGCCGGCGACTACCACGAGCTGAACGCGGGCGCCCACCGTAAGCCGCCGAAGGTGCTGAGCGCGCCGTCCCTGGTCTGGCATCTGGCGTTCTGGACCAATTTCCAGGAGGAGGGGGACAGGCGGGAGCAGCCGGTCAATCCGGAATGGGCGCCCAACAAGCGGCCCGAGGAGATCAACACGGCGCTCGATCGCTTCATCCGGGAGCTCTGGATCGGGTTGGAAACGAAGCGAGGCATCCCGATCGAGGTCACGCCCCGGATTGGCGGCGTCAACCTGCTGTTTGGCAGTGCCTACCGCAAGCCGCAAGACGACCAAGTCGATAAGCTCACGCGGCGCCAGAACGACATCTTTGCGAGCACCAACCGCGTCGTCAGCCTGCAATTCGTCTGGCAATTGCTCGACGTCACGATCCGCTTCGAGACCCAGGCTGAGTATTTCACGATGTCGGTCTTCGTCGAGCTGGATCGGCCGCGCAACAACACGCCCACAGGCATCGCCGAGCTGAACGAGACGATGAATCGGATCGTCGCCTATCTCGATCCGGACCGGCACCTCTCCACTGGCGGCCAACCTGCGGCTTCGCTGTCGCAGCAGGCGGTCGACCAACTCGCCAAGGATATCAACCGCTATTCATTCCACGAGTTCTGGCGTGCCTTTGACGAGGAGGTGCTGTCGTTGGGCGGATCCTTTCGGAACGACGCCATCTTTCAGCGTGTATGTGCGGATTTTCGCGGCTTCGTCGCCTCCGAGCGGGCCGTGACCTTCGGGGACGATCGCTTCTTCAAGTTCAACGGGCCGCCGAGCTGGGGCGCCGAGGCCAAGCAGGCGCTACTGCCCCTGATCCAGCATCGCATCCGCGCCGATCACACCCGCTACGAATGCGCCGCTAACTATATGCTCGATGGCCGGGCGCTCTATCTGAGCACGCTCGGCCCACAATTGCCCGAGATATCGGACGGCGAGCGCATTCCAGTGGAATTCATCGTCTATGCCCACCAGAGGGTCGGCGACAGGACCGTGGTCAACAAGTGGCAACTCGGCCGTCTCGTCAGCCAGATCCTTCAGCTCGGCACGTTCCGGCTGTGCGCGCTCAAGGACGTCAGGTGGTTGCACAATGCCGGACTCGAGTTGGCCGATCTGGAGGAGGCCACCCAGAGGGCGCGCCGCGCGATCGCGCAGACGGAAGCCTACGGGACGCGCCCGGGTGAAAGCGTCCCCGCAACCGCCAACCAGCGTAACCGCGTGGCCATGGCCGAGATCGCCAAGGCGCATGCGCAGCTCAACGAGATTACGGGCAAATTTCTGCTGAAGACCGGGAGCGGCCCGCTCTACCGAATCGAACGGTCCCGCTACTACGTGCGGCAGTTCGAGCAAAATGTGAAGCTCTTGCGCATTCTGCGCCTCGAAGGCGACCAGCCCTATGATCAGTTCATCCGGCGCCGGCTGGGTCCGGAGTTCGATTTCATCGACCGGCTGGGTGTCCGCTACGAGCGCGCGATGTCGAGCATCGTTAGTCTCGACCAGAACTACCTGTCGATCACGCAGAACTCGCTGGTGGAGCGGGCCACTAAGATCGACGAGGAGACGAAGACGATCCAATCGGAGATCGGGTTGATCCAGCGCTGGGGCGAATTCATCCTGCTGAGCTGTCTCGTGCCCTACTACGTCTCTCACCTGCTCGTCCTGATTATGGGAGAGGGGTGGACCTTGAAGTCGCGGGCAGCTGGTGGCGTCTGGCTGCTCAGCATCGCGTTCGCGATCTACCGCGCCTTCAATCAAACCTTCACGCGGCGCGGGCTCGTCTTGATCCTGCTGCCATTCGCGTTGGCCGAGATTGCGCTGGTCGCAATGACGCTGATCGCGCCGCCGCAATCCGAACATCACCAGCCGGAATCGGACGGCGGCGGGCGGACGCGGTCCTCGCGTGAGCCGGGACCACCGAAGCCCGAAACGCCGGGCACACCGGATGAACCGCGAACCTCTCAACAGCCGTCACTGCAGTCCGCTGAGCCGGCGACACCCGTGCCCGCACCGCCCGCGCCCGCCCAGGGGGCGATGCCGCAGCCCTCCGCCGAACCGCGCTGAATTGGACGGCCTCAGCGCTGCGTCAGGAAACCCACCACCGCGTCGGTGAAGGCGTGCGGCTGCTCGACATTTGAAATGTGCGCGGCATCGATGATGGTCATGCTGGCGCCGGGAATGTTTGAGCGGATCAATTCACCCGCCGAGATCGGCGTCGCCATGTCGTGGCGGCCGGCGATCACCAGTGTCGGGCTCTTGATCTTGGCGAGCATCTCGCGCTGATCGAGCGTCGACAGCGCCTCGCAGCAGGCGAGATAACCCTCGACGGGGGAAGCCAGCAGCATCGACTTCATCTTCGCCGTGATCTGCGGCTCGCGCTCGCGGAAATCCTGCGTCAGCCAGCCAGCGATCACGGCATCGGCGACCGCGGTGATGCCGCCCTTCTTCACCGCGTCGATGCGCTCCAGCCATTTGGTCGGCTCGGCGTAGTAGCAGGAGGTGTTGGCGAGGATGAGCTTGCCGAAGCGCTCCGGCGCATTGGCCCCTAGCCACTGCCCGACCATGCCGCCCATCGAGAGGCCGCACCAATGCACCTTCTCGATGTTGAGGTCGTCGAGGATCGCCAGCACGTCGCGGCCGAAGCGCTCCATCGTATAGGGGCCGGGCGGAACGTTGGACTTGCCGTGGCCGCGGCGGTCATAGCGGATGACGCGGAACACCTGCGTCAGAGCCTTCATCTGCGGCTCCCACATCTGCAGCGTGCAGCCGAGCGAATTGGACAGCATCAGCGTCGGCCCGCCGTCGCGGCCCTCGACGGAGACGTTGATCAGGCAACCGTCGGCATCGATCATGGGCATGCTGGGCGTCTCCGTTCTGGAGCATGATCCGGAAAAGTGTGGAGCGGTTTTCCGAAAAAGATCATGCTCAAACAATTAATCGCGCTCGAGGCTGTCGAGCAGCCGGTCGATCAGGGCTTGGGAAGCCCCTTGATAGGCCATCGGCTCGAACAATGCCGCAATTTTTTCCGGCGGCAGATGCGCGGTGACCTGCGAATCGGCCGCGAGAACCTCGCGCAAATGCTTCTTTTCGGCGACCGCGCGCTTGCTCGCGGCCTCGATCAAATGATGCGCATCGCTTTTGCCGATCTTGTCGGCCAGCGCAAACGTGACCGCTTCCGCCATGATGAGCCCATGCGTCGTATCGAGATTGCTGCGCATGCGCGCGGCATCGACGTCGAGGCCCTCGGCGATGTCGAGGATGGCGGCGAGCGCGCCCGAGGTGACCAGCATCAATTGCGGCAACGTCGGCCATTCCGCGTGCCAGGGGCCGGCGCTGCGCTCATGGTCCTGCACCTGGGCTGCAAAGATCGTCGCGGCGAGCTGCGGCGCCATGGTCGCGCAGCCCAGCGCGCTCGCGGCCGCGACCGGGTTGCGCTTGTGCGGCATGGTCGAGGAGCCACCGCGGCCTTCGCCGGCAGGCTCGAACGCTTCGCCAACATCGGTCTGCATCATCAGCGAGACGTCGCGCGCGATCTTGCCGCAGCTTCCGGCGAGAATCGCAAAGCATGATGCGGCTTCCGCGATCCGGTCGCGATGGGTGTGCCAGGGCGCTTCCGGCAGCGGCAGGTTGAGCTCCTGCGCCAATCGCTCTGCAACGACGAGCCCCTTGTCGCCGAGGGCCGCGAGCGTGCCGGCCGCGCCGCCGAATTGCAGCGCAAGACCCTCGCGGGAGAGCCGCCGCAGGCGGCAGCGGGCGCGGGCGAGGCTTGATGCGTATTCCGCGGCCTTGAGCCCGAACGGCATCGGCAGCGCGTGCTGGAGCCAGGTCCGCGCCACCATGGCGGTGTTGCGATGGCTCCGCGCCAGGGCGGCAAAGCCCTTGATGGCGCGGCTGAGATCGGCATCGAGCGCATCGATGCCGGCGCGAAGCGTGAGCATGGTCGCGGTGTCGATGACGTCCTGGCTCGTCGCGCCCCAATGGACGTAGCGCGCGGCCTCCGCATCGGCCTTGCCGACATTGGCCGTGAGCGCCTTGACCAGGGGAATCGCGAGATTGCCGGATCGCGTCGCGGCCTCGCCCAGAGCGGCCATGTCAAAGGTATCGGCCCTGCACGCAGCTTCGATCGGGCCCACCGCGGATGCGGGAATCACATCCGTGGCGGCCTCGGCGCGTGCCAGGGCTGCCTCGAAATCGAGCATGTTCTGGAGGGTCGACCGGTCGTCGCAGACCGCGCGCATGGCTGGGCTCGACAGCATCGGCGCGAGCAGGGGGGAGAGGGCTGTGCTCATGTTGCGCGGGACCTAATCACCATGCCCCGGCTCTGCCAATCCCAAACCATCGGCGCAAAGCTTTTTGCAGTTGCGAATATGCATTGCACGTGGCCGGGGGCTGCCCTTTCCTTTGCGGCCTCCGTGCGTTACTTGAGCACATTATAGAGAAGCATCCGGGAGGTACCCCATGGCCATGACGATGAACGGCGAAGTCCAGCTTGCGGCGCCGCGCGAGGCCGTGTGGGAGAAGCTCAATAATCCCGAGGTGCTGAAGGCCTGCATCCCCGGCTGCGAGGAGCTGGAGAAGACCGACGACGGCGGCTTTCGCGCGACCGCGAAAATGAAGGTCGGGCCGGTGTCGGCGCGCTTCAAGGGCAAGGTCACACTCTCCGATCTCGACCCGCCGAACGGCTACAAGATCTCCGGCGAAGGCGAGGGCGGGGTGGCCGGCTTCGCCAAGGGCGGCGCCGTGGTCAAGCTCGCGGAGAAGGACGGCGGTACGCTGCTCTCCTACGAGGTCGAGGCGCAGATCGGCGGCAAGTTGGCGCAGCTCGGCCAGCGCCTCATCAACGGCACCGCCAAGAAACTGGCCGACGAATTTTTCGCGAACTTCGCCAAGGCGGTACAGGGCTGAAGGCTATCGCCTTTCGGCATGGCGCCTTGCGTCCGGGGCGATGTTGCCCCCGGGCATAATGGCCCATATGATGGGTTGGAATAATTATAAGAACCGCTTCGACGGGACCCGTCGGGGCGCTGATAGAGAGTGCTTATGGCAAAAATCTCCCTCATCGTGAACGGCAATCCTGTCACGGCCAACGTCGATCCCCGCACCCTTCTGGTGCAGTTCCTGCGCGAGAATCTGCGCCTGACCGGCACCCATGTCGGCTGCGATACCTCGCAGTGCGGCGCCTGTGTCGTGCATCTCGACGGCAAGGCCGTGAAGTCCTGCACCACGCTGGCCGTGATGGCCGACGGCCACGAGGTCAAGACGATCGAGGGACTGGCCGCCGACGGCGCTCCGCTGCATCCGATGCAGGAGGCCTTCCGCGAGCACCATGGCCTGCAGTGCGGCTTCTGCACGCCGGGCATGATCATGACGGCGATCGACATCGTCCATCGCAAGGGCCACGAGCTCGACGACCACACCATCCGCGAGGAGCTGGAAGGCAATCTCTGCCGTTGCACCGGCTACCAGAACATCGTCGCTTCGATCTCCGCCGGCGCCAAGGCGATGGCGAAATCCGATCTCGCCTAACCGCGCGCGCATTCTGCGATCAGGACATTCAGATGTACGAATTCAAATACCATCGCCCCGGGACCGTTCGCCAGGCGGCCAACCTCCTGGTGAAGAACGAAGACGCCAAGGTGATCGCCGGCGGCCACACGCTGATTCCCGTCATGAAGCAGCGTCTCGCCAGCCCCCCGCATCTGGTCGACCTCTCCCACATCGAGGGGCTCAACACGATCGAGATGAAGGGCCGCGCGCTCGTGATCGGCGCCACCGCCAGGCATGCCGAGGTCGCAAGCTCTGCGATCGTCGGTGAGGCGATCCCGGCGCTGGCCAATCTTGCCAGCCAGATCGGCGACCCCGCCGTGCGCCACAAGGGCACGATCGGCGGCTCGCTCGCCAACAACGATCCGACCGCGGACTATCCGGCCGCGGTGCTCGCGCTCGGCGCCACCATCGTCACCAACAAGCGCCGCCTCAAGGCGGAAGAGTATTTCCAGGGCCTGTTCACGACGGCGCTCGAAGCCGACGAGATCATCACCAAGGTGATGTTCCCGCTGCCGAAGAAGGCGGCCTACATCAAGTTCCGCAACCAGGCCTCGCGTTACGCGCTGGTCGGCGTGTTCGTGGCGCGGCGTCCTTCGGACGTGCGCGTTGCCGTCACCGGTGCCGGCTCCGAAGGCGTGTTCCGCGTCACCGCGTTCGAGGAAGCCCTGAAGAAGCGCTTCGCCGCGAAGGCGCTCGACGGCATCGAGGTGCCTGCGGAAGGCCTCAACAGCGACATCCACGGCAGCGCCGAATACCGTGCGCATCTCATCGGGGTGCTGACGCGGCGTGCCCTCGATGCCGCCAACGCCAAGGAGTGAGTGAACCTCACGCCTCGGCCCAAACTTGTCCCCGGTGAGGGCGTAGCGAGACTGGCTTTTTCATGACTCTCACGGCCCTGCCGGCATCGGTCGATGCGATGCTCGAACTCTTGACTTCGCGCGGTTATCTCGCGGAGCGATCGCTGGCGACGGTGACCTATCTGTCGCTGCGCATGGGCCGGCCGCTGTTCCTGGAGGGCGAAGCCGGCGTCGGCAAGACCGAGATCGCCAAGGTGCTGTCGGCGGCGCTGGGGCGGAAGCTGATCCGCCTGCAGTGCTACGAGGGCCTCGACGTCTCCTCCGCCGTCTACGAGTGGAATAGCGCCGCGCAGATGATCGCGATCCGGATGGCGGAAGCCGCCGGCGACACCGACCGCGATCAGCTCTCGTCCGATATCTTCGCCGACCGCTACATGATCAAGCGGCCTTTGCTCCAGGCGCTGGAGCCCGACGTCGCGGGACCGCCGGTGCTGCTGATCGACGAGCTCGACCGCGCCGACGAGGCGTTCGAGGCATATCTGCTCGAAATCCTCAGCGACTTCCAGGTGACCATTCCCGAATTCGGCACCGTGAAGGCGCCGCATCCGCCGATCGTCATCATCACCTCCAACCGCACGCGCGAGATCCATGACGCGCTGAAGCGGCGCTGTCTCTATCACTGGGTCGACTATCCAGAAGCCGAGCGCGAGCTCGCGATCGTCAAGACGCGCGTGCCCGGCATCTCCGCCAAGCTGTCGCAGCAGGTCGTGCGTTTCGTCCAGGCGCTGCGCAACCAGGATTTCTACAAGTCGCCTGGTGTCGCCGAGACCATCGATTGGGCCACCGCGCTGTCGGAGCTCGACGCCCGCTCGCTGACCCCGCAAGTGGTCGGCGACACGCTGGGGGCGCTGCTCAAGTACCAGGACGATATCACCCGGATGCAGGGCGACGCCCTGCAAAAGGTGCTGAAGGAAGCGACGAGCGAGAATTGATCTTGCGCCACTAGTACTCCGGTCATTCCGGGGCGACGCGCAGCGTCGAGCCCGGAATCCATAACCACGATCGGGAGTATGGATTCCGGGCTCGCGCCAAGTGGCGCGCCCTGGAATGACGAGGGGATGGATACGAGACCATGGCCATCAACCACCTTGCGCCCGACCAGACCGAGCAGTTCGCCGACAACATCGTCGGCTTTGCCCGCGCGTTGCGTGCAGCCAGCATGCCGGTCGGACCGGGCGCCGTCATCGATGCCATGAGCGCGCTCCAGGTGATCGACATCGGCAACCGCGCCGACGTCTTCACCACGCTGGAGGCGATCTTCGTCAAGCGCCACGAGCATGCGCTGATCTTCAGGCAGGCCTTCAACCTGTTCTTCCGCGCCTCGGAAGAGTGGAAGCACATGCTGGATTCGGTGCCGTTGCCGGAGCAGGCCAAGAAGAAGCCGCAGGCCGGCTCGCGCCGCGTGCAGGAGGCGATGTCGCAGCCACGGATGACGGAGACGCCGCAGCACCAGGAGCAGGATTTGCGCCTGTCGGTCTCCGACAAGGAGATCCTTCAGAAGAAGGATTTTGCGCAGATGAGCGCGGCTGAGATCACCGAAGCGCTCCGCGCCGTCGAGCGGATGCGGCTGCCGCAGGCCGAGCTTCTGACGCGCCGGCACCGGCCCGATCCCCGCGGGCTTCGTCTCGATTTGCGCCGCACGCTGCGCGCGTCCTTGCGCACCGGCGGTGACATCATCGACATCCATCGCCTCGGGCGCATCGAGAAGCCGGCGCCGATCGTCGCGCTGCTCGATATCTCGGGCTCGATGAGCGAGTACACCCGCCTGTTCCTGCATTTCCTGCATGCCATCGGGGATGCCCGAAAGCGCGTCTCGGTGTTCCTGTTCGGCACCCGGCTGACCAACGTCACCCGGGCGCTGCGCCAGCGCGACCCCGATGAGGCGCTGGCGAGCTGCTCGGCCTCGGTCGAGGACTGGGCCGGCGGCACCCGGATTTCGGCCTCGCTGCACAACTTCAACAAATTGTGGGCGCGGCGCGTGCTGAGCCAGGGCGCCATCGTGCTGCTGATCTCCGACGGGCTGGAGCGGGAGGCCGATTCCAAGCTCGCCTTCGAGATGGACCGGTTGCACCGGTCCTGCCGGCGGCTGATCTGGCTCAACCCGCTTCTGCGGTTCGGCGGCTTCGAGGCCAAGGCCCAGGGCATCAAAATGATGCTCCCGCACGTTGACGAATTCCGCCCGGTACATAATTTGAGTTCGATCCAGGAGCTGATCACGACGCTCTCCCGGCCGCTGCCGCCGCATCACCGCAGCCTGATCCGTTCCGCAGCTTGAGAGGTTAAGCCATGCTCGATCGCGACGAGGATATTCTGAAAGCGGCGGAGGATTGGCAGAAGGCCGGCCGCGGGGTCGCGCTGGCCACCGTTGTCGAGACCTGGGGCTCGGCCCCGCGCCCGGCGGGCTCGAGCCTCGTCATCAACGATGAGGGCACGTTTCTGGGGTCGGTCTCCGGCGGCTGCGTCGAAGGCGCCGTGGTCACCGAGGCCATGGACGTGATCCAGAGCGGCAAGCCCAGGATGCTGGAGTTCGGCGTTGCCGATGAGACGGCCTGGAATGTCGGGCTGTCCTGTGGCGGCACCATCCGCGTCTTCGTCGAGAAGGTCGGTTAGCCGTGAAGCTCGCGATCCTGCACGAACTCAATGCCGAGCGCGCCGCGCGCCGGCCGGTGATCCTGGTGACCGACACCGAGAGCGGCGAGCAGCGCCTGGTGAAGGCTGCGGATTTTGCAAAAGACCCGCTGCGCGCCGAACTGGACAAGCAGCTTCGCATGGGCAAGAGCGCCAGTGTCGAAGCCGGCGGCAAGAAGCTGTTCCTCAACGTCTACGCGCCGACCGCAAAGCTCGTCATCGTCGGCGCGGTCCATATCAGCCAGGCCTTGGCGCCGCTGGCGCGCTCGCTCGGCTACGACGTCACCGTGGTCGATCCCCGCACGGCGTTTGCGAGCGCGGAGCGCTTCCCTGATATTCCCCTGGTCGCCGAATGGCCCGACACGGCGCTGCCGCCGCTCAATGTCGATGCCTACACGGCTTTCGTCGCCGTGACGCACGATCCGAAGATCGACGATCCCGCGCTGCTGCACGCCTTTGAACGCAAGTGCTTCTATATCGGTGCGCTCGGCTCGCGAAAGACGCATGCCAAGCGCGGCGACCGGCTGCGCGCGCAGGGCGCCAAGGACAGCGACATCGCGCGCATCCACGCGCCCATTGGGCTGGCGATCGGCGCTGTCTCGCCGTCCGAGATCGCTGTGTCGATCATGGCCGAGATCACGGCGGTGCTGCGCCTGCCTCCAAAAGAAAAAGAAGAAGCGGCATGAAATTCGGACCGGCGAGCCCCAAGGATGCGATCGGCGGGGTGACCGTCCACACCCTGCGCCAGGGACCGCTGGTGCTGAAGAAAGGCACGACGATCGGCCCGGCCGAGGTCGAGGCGCTGACGCGCGCCGGCATCAAGGACGTCGTGGTGGTGCGCATGGAGGAGGGCGACGTCTCCGAGGATGTCGCCGCCGCCAGTATTGCGCTGGCCGTCGGCGGCGAGGGCATTCATGTCGAGCGCGCCTTCACCGGCCGCGCCAATCTGTTCGCCGCGCGCCCGGGCGTGCTGGTGATCGACCGCGCCGCGGTCGACCGCATCAACAATATCGACGAGGCCATCACCTTTGCGACGCTCACCGCCTACAAGCCGGTGGTCGAGGGTGAGATGGTCGGCACCGTCAAGATCATCCCGTTCGGCGTGGAAGGCAATTTGCGCGATGCCGCGGTGAAGGCGGCGGGCCGGGACGTGCTGAAGATCGCGCCCTACGTCATCAAGCGCGTCGGCATCGTTTCGACGCTGCTGCCGGGCCTCTCGTCGAAGGTGATCGACAAGACGCTGCGCGTCACCGCCGAGCGGCTCGCGCCGGCCGGCGCCAGCATCATTGCCGAGCGCCGGGTCCAGCACGAGGAGCGGGCGCTGTCGGCCGCGATCAAGGAGCTGCTCGCGCTTGGCGCCGAGCTCGTGATCGTGTTCGGCGCCTCTGCGATTGCCGACCGCCGCGACGTGATTCCGGCGGCCGTCACCGGGATCGGCGGCGAGATCGAGCATTTCGGCATGCCGGTCGACCCCGGCAATTTGCTGCTGATCGCGCGTGCCGGCGGGGTGCCGGTGCTGGGCGCGCCGGGCTGCGCACGCTCGCCGGTCGAGAACGGTTTTGACTGGGTGCTGATGCGGCTGCTCGCCGGCATCAAGGTGACGCGCTCCGAGTTGATGGGCATGGGCGTCGGCGGCCTCCTGATGGAGATCGTCACGCGGCCGCAGCCGCGCGCAGAACCCGCGATCGAGGGCAACAGCCATGTCGCGGCCATCGTGCTCGCAGCGGGCCGCTCGACCCGGATGGGCGGACCGAACAAGCTGCTCGCCGAGCTCGACGGCAAGAAGCTGGTGCGGATCGCGACCGAGCAGGCGCTGGCCTCCAAGGCCTCCGAGGTGATCGTCGTCACCGGCCATCAGACCGAGCTGGTCGAGCAGGCGCTGCAAGGCTTGAAGGTGAAGTTCGTCCGCAACCCGGATTTCGCCGGCGGCATCGCGAGCTCGGTCAAGGCCGGCATCGCGGCTGTGCCTGAGGCTTGCGACGGCGCCGTGGTCTGTTTGGGCGACATGCCGCTGATCGATGCCGGCCTGATCGACCGTCTCATCGACGGCTTTGCGCCGGACCGCGGCAACCTCATCGTCGTGCCCGTCAGTGACGGGCGCCGCGGCAATCCCGTGCTGTGGTCGCGCCGCTTCTTCAAGGAATTGATGACGCTCGACGGCGACGTCGGCGCGCGCCATCTGATCGCCAAGCACACCGAAGCGGTGGCCGAAGTCCCCGTGGATGGTGAGAGTGCCTTCCTCGACATCGACACGCCGCAGGCGCTGGAAGCCGCAAGACGCGGATGACGGTGCCGTAGAGTGGGCAAAACGACTTGTCCGCCGTAGCTCGTAGAGCGAAGGCGGAAGCGTGCCCACTAATTTTGAATGATGGTGTGGATGGATAGTGGGCACGGCGCTTTGCGCCTTTGCCCACCCTACGGCACTCTCATTCGTTCGATTTCACCCCTCGTTCACCATCTGGAAACGTCCACCGCCTAGAGTCCTCTCCACCTGCCTTGGGGGGAGGGGTTTTTCCATGGCTTCGAATGTCGTCGCGCGCCGTTGCGCGATGTTTTTCTTTGCGCTGTCGGTTTGTGTCGCCGGCGCTCGCTACATCACGGATGCGCATGCTGCCGGTGCGTTTGCGGTCGGCAAGTGCGGAGCCTATGGCCAGGCTTTTGATTACGGCGCCGAGCGCGAGGCCCGTGCCGCCGCACAGAAGCAGTGCAAGGGCGACTGCACGACGGTGACCATGAAGCGCGCTTGCGCCGCGATGTCGGTCGATATGGCCAACCCGTGCGGCGCCTATGGCTATGCCGTCAAGCCGAAGATCTCGGCCTCGCTCAACGCCGCCACGCGCGAATGCTACAAATACGGCGGCAAGGAATGCGTGATCCGCGCCTGGGCCTGCGACGCCAAGGGGTGAATTTCTCTTGCTGTCATTCCGGGGCGATGCGTAGCATCGAACCCGGAATCAATTCGTCCACCGGCTCTGTGGCCTGATGGATTCCGGGCTCGCGCCTTCGGCGCGCCCCGGAATGACAGTTCGAGGTATGCATGCAGCTCGACACCAAGATCGCGGTCGTGATCCGCACCGATCTTCAGGCCTGGCAGAAGCTCAACGTCGCGTCGTTTCTGACCAGCGGAATTGCCGCGGCCTTTCCGGACTGTGTCGGCGAGCCCCATGAGGACGGTTCGGGCACGAAGTACCACGCGCTGATCGGCCAGCCGATCCTGATCTACGGTGCCGATGGTGCCGCGCTGTCACGCGCGCTCGACCGTGCGCTCTCGCGCAATGTGACGGCGGCCCTTTACACCGAGGACATGTTCAAGACCACGCACGATGCCGCCAATCGCGAAGCGGTGAGGGCGGTTGAGCGCACCGATCTCAATCTCGTCGGCATCGCGATGCGCGCCGAGCGCAAGGTGATCGACAAGATCGTCGACGGTCTGAAGTTCCATAGCTAGCGGTACTTCAAGCAGCCTCGTCTTCGCGGTGTCGTGATGGTTCCTGCGACGGAAACTTGCGTTCTTTGACTCCAATCAAGGATGCGCCGCCCGGCATCGCTAGTCTGCCCTCCGTATTGCAATGGAGCAGACACATGCCGACCATGAAAGCCGCCATCGTCAAACAATTCGGCAAGCCGCTGGTGATCGAGGACGTGCCGGTGCCGCAGCCCGGTCCCGGCGAGGTTTTGGTCAAGGTGAAAGCGTGCGGCGTCTGCCACACCGATCTGCACGCAGCTTCCGGCGACTGGCCGGTGAAGCCGGTTCCGCCCTTCATTCCCGGGCATGAGGTGGCGGGAACCGTCGCTGCACTCGGGCCAGGTGTGAAAAATCTGAAGGTCGGCGATGCCGTCGGCGTCGCCTGGCTGCACGACGCGTGCATGGCTTGCGAATATTGCGAGACCGGCTGGGAAACGCTGTGCGAGCACCAGCACAACACCGGCTACAGCGTGAACGGCGGCTTTGCCGAATATGTCATCGCCTCGGCCGCCTTCGCCGCAAAGCTCCCGGCAACGATCGATTTCGCCGCCGTCGCGCCGATCCTGTGTGCCGGCGTCACCACCTACAAGGGATTGAAGGAGACCGACGCTCGGCCCGGCGAGTGGGTCGCGATCTCCGGCGTCGGCGGGCTCGGCCATGTCGCGATCCAGTACGCCAAGGCGATGGGGTTCAAGGTCGCAGCCGTCGACATCGCCGAGGACAAGCTCAAGCTCGCACGCGAGACCGGCGCCGATCTCGCGGTCAACGCGCTGGAGGCCAATGCGGTGGACAAGGTTGTGGCAGCAACCGGGGGCGGGGCCCACGGTGTGCTGGTGACGGCGGTCTCGACCTCGGCGTTCGCGCAGGCGCTGAAGATGGTGCGTCGCAAGGGCACCGTCAGCTTGGTCGGCCTGCCGCCGGGCGAATTCCCGACGCCGATCTTCGATGTCGTGCTCAAGCGTATCACCGTGCGTGGCTCCATCGTCGGCACCCGCAGGGATCTCGACGAGGCCATCGCATTCGCCGCGGACGGCAAGGTCAAGGCCGAAGTAGCCAAGGTGCCGCTCGCGGAGATCAATAACGTCTTCGACCGGATGAAGGCCGGCAAGATCGACGGCCGCATGGTGCTCGACTTTGGCTAGAGCGTTTTCGAGCGAAGTCGATACCGGTTCGCGTAAGGAAAACGCGTCAAGACAAGAATCTAGAGCCCCGTTCCGATTCCATCGGAACTTCCATCGGAACGGAAGTGGCTCTAGTGCCTCACGCTGGCGGCATGGTCTCGAATTTCGGCAGGTCCGGATCGAGGTGGTCCCAGCCATGTCCGCGCGCCGCGTAGGTCACCACCTGCGGCTTGTAGCGGGCGGGCTCGTCGAGGCTCGCGGCGCGGATGGTGAAGATGTCGGGCATTGCGGCGAAGGTCATGTAGACCGGCAAGCCGCACTGCGTGCAGAAACCGCGCGTCTTCACGTTGCCGCTGTCGCCGACCATGTCCCAATGCTTCGCCTCGCCGGTCAGCGTGACACCTTCGCGCGCGAAGGTCATGTACGAGCCGTGACCGCCGCCGCTTTCGCGCTGGCAATCCCGGCATTGGCAGTGATTGCTGAACAGCGGCTCACCGAGAATCGAATAGCGGATCGCGCCGCAGGCGCAGCCGCCGGTAAAAGGCCTGGTCATCGGAAGATCTCCCACTCACTTCTCGCCACTGATCTCGTCGAGCTGACGCACGACCTTCTTCCAGCCGCCGCTCATGACCGTGTAGGCCGACTCGTTCCTCGGCATGACGAAGCCCGCATGCACCAGGCGGATCCGCGTGCCGGCTTCGACCGGGGTGAGGGACCACGTCACGACGGTATCGAGCGGCGCGCCGTAGCCGGTGTTGCGTTCGTCGCCGCCCTTCCAGGCATAGACGAGGCGCCGGTTCGGTACGACTTCCAGAACCCGGCAATGGATGACGCCATCCCAGTTGCCGCCGGGCGTGGTCTGGAACGTGAAGGCCTTGCCTTCGATGGCTTCGAAGCCGGTCGGCTGCATCAGCCAGCGCGCGATCAACTGGGCGCTGGTCAGCGTCTTCCAGATCGTCTCGGGCGCGTGAGGGAAGACCTCCTCCAAAACAATGTCTTGGACGATGTCTTTAGTCTCGGCTTTGAACTCGGCTGCACTCACGGATCGATCTCCTTCAAGAGGTCACGCAGATTCTGGAAGCGCTCGCGCCAGAACACGCCGTAATGGTCCATCCAGGTGACCAGCGGCTCGAGCCCTTGCGGCGCGGCGCGGTAATAGACATTGCGGCCCTCGGCGCGCTCGGCGACGAGGCCGGCCTGCTTCAGCGACTTCAGGTGCTGCGAGATCGCGCCCTGCGTCACGCCGCTGCCGCGGGTGAGCTCGGCCACGCTGATCTCCTTGCTCTCGAACACGCGCTCGAACACGGCCCGGCGGGTCGGATCGGCGAGGGCACGCATCACGGTGGTGACGGGATTTGGGGCGGCTTCGATCATGGATATTCGATTAGCATGCGCTAATGAATTAGTCAATGCTAATTTGTTGCTTGGATTGACTCGCTGTCTTGATTATGACTGACTAGTCAGTCATAAATGGGAGATGACAAAGAAGCCAACCAAAGCAGCCACGCCAACCGCAACTCGCGCCGATGCGAAGGGCCGTGCGCCCGCCGACGCCGCGCCCACTTCGAACCGTGCCACACGTGCGGCCGAGCGTCGGTCGGCCATCGTGGAAGCGGCGATGGAGGAGTTCATTGCGCGCGGCTTTGCCGCGACGCGGCTCGACGACATCGCCAAGCGGGCGGGCGTGGCCAAGGGCACGATCTACCTGCACTTCAAGGACAAGGAATCGATGTTCGAGGAGCTGGTGCGCACGGTGATCGTGCCGGTCGTGGCCAAGCTGAATGCGCTGCCGCCGCCGACGGGCTCGGTGCGCGATCTCGTCGAGGCCTTTGCCGGTAACTTCCTCAAGGAGGTCATCGGCACGAGGCGTGGCGATCTCGTGCGATTGATCGTGGCGGAAGGGCCGCGCTTTCCGTCCGTCGCCGATTTCTACTATCGCGAGGTTGTCTCGCGCGGGATCGCCGGCATGCGCGCGCTGATCGAGCTCGGCATTGCCCGCGGCGAGATCCGCGAGAAGAACCTCGCGCGCTATCCGCAGATCCTGGTCGCACCGGCGATGATCGCGGTGATCTGGCAGAGCCTGTTTGCGCGGCACGCGCCGCTCGACGCCCAGGACATGCTGCGCGTCCATCTCGATCTGATTTTTGGCGAACGGAGGACGACATGAGGTCGTCACGAGCAATTTCTGTGTTTGCATTGGCCCTCGTCCTTGCAACCGGCCTTGCCGGCTGCAAGGACAAGCGCGATCCCGGATTTCAGGGTTGGGTCGAGGCCGACATGATCTTCGTCAGCCCGGACGAAGCGGGCCGGGTGACGAAGCTCAATGTCCGCGAGGGCGACGAGGTGAAGGTCGGCGATGCCCTCTATTCCGTCGACGACGATCTTCAGCTTGCCGACCTCAACCAGAACAAGGCGACACTGGCCAATGCGCAGCAGACCTATGATCGCGCGGCCTCGCTGAACAAGACCGGCTCCGGTACGCAGGCCAATCTCGATTCCGCCGTGTCGTCCTTGCGTGTCGCCGAAGCGCGGGTCGCAACGTCGGAGACGCGAATGGCGCGGCGCAGGGGCTTTGCGCCCGTTGCCGGCACCATCCAGCAGATCTATTTCCGCGAGGGCGAGATGGTGGCGGCGCAGCGGCCGGTGCTCTCGATCATGCCGCCCGGCAACATGAAGCTGCGCTTCTTCGTGCCCGAGACCGAGTTGCCGAAGCTCGCGATCGGCGACACGGTGCGCATCTCTTGCGATAATTGCGCGGCGGATCTCACCGCAAAGATCTATTTCATCGCGACCTCGGCCGAATACACTCCGCCTGTCATCTACAGCCTCGATGAGCGCAACAAGCTGGTCTATTTGATCCAGGCGCGCCCCTCGCGGCCCGATGCCCTGCGGGTCGGACAGCCGATCGACGTCTATCTCCATCCAAAAACGCCGGTGGCGGACAAGCGATGAACGGCGGCAACGGCATCGCGATCGACGTCAAGGGCCTGACCAAGTCGTTTGGCGGCCGCGAGGTCGTGCACGATCTGTCGATGCAGGTGAAGCGCGGCTCGATCTACGGCTTCCTCGGGCCGAACGGCTCGGGGAAGACCACCACCATCCGCATCCTCTGCGGCCTGCTCACGCCCGACAGCGGCGAGGGCACCTGCCTCGGCTACGACATCAGGCGCGATGCCGAAAAGATCAAGCGCCAGGTCGGCTACATGACCCAGCGCTTCAGCCTGTACCAGGACCTCTCGGTGCGCGAGAACCTCGAATTCGTCGCGCGGCTCTATGGCCTCGCCGATGCACGGGGCGCTGCGCGCGACATGATCAAGCGGCTCGGGCTGTCGGGGCGCGAGGAGCAGCTTGCGGGCGAGCTCTCCGGCGGCTGGAAGCAGCGGCTCGCGCTCGGGGCCTGCACGCTGCCCAGTCCGAAACTGCTGCTGCTGGACGAGCCCACCGCCGGCGTCGATCCCAAGGCGCGGCGCGATTTCTGGAACGAGATCCATGCGCTCGCGGCCGACGGCCTCACCGTCCTGGTCTCGACCCACTACATGGACGAGGCCGAGCGCTGCCACGAGATCGCCTATATCGCCTACGGCCATCTGCTGGCGCACGGCACGGTCGAGGAGGTGATCGCGAAGTCCGCCCTGACGACCTACACCGTGACGGGCGAGGACCTCAACGGGCTCACGGCCGCGCTCACCGGCAAGCCCGGCGTGGACATGGTGGCGCCGTTCGGTACTTCGCTCCACGTTTCCGGGCGCGACGTCGCCGCGCTCGAGGCCAGCATCGCGCCGTGGCGCGAGAAGGGCGGCCTGCACTGGCACAAATCATCGCCCTCGCTCGAAGACGTGTTCATCGAATTGATGAGCCGTTCCAAGGACAATTTCCAATGAGCGCCGCCGATCATCCCGCACCCGCGCACGAGATCCGCGAGCGCTTCGGCTTCTGGAAGCGCTCCTATGCGATGCTGGTCAAGGAGTTCATCCAGCTCAAGCGCGACCGCGTCTCGTTCGCGATGATCGTGATGCTGCCGGTGATGCAGCTTCTGCTGTTCGGCTATGCCATCAACACCACGCCGCACAATCTGCCGAGCGCGGTGCTGCTCCAGGAGGATTCGGATCTTGCCCGCTCGGTGTTGAAGGCGCTGGAGAACACCGCCTATTTCCGCTTCATCTACGAGGTCCACGACGTCGACGATTTCGACAACCTGCTGAAATCGGGCAAGGTGCTGTTCGGCGTCGAGATTCCGCGGGGCTTCGAGCGGGCGGTGCGGCGTGGCGACCGGCCGGCGCTGCTGGTTGCGGCCGACGCCACCGATCCCGTTGCGGCCAGTGCCGCGCTCGGCTCGCTCGGCATGGTCGTGCAGACCGCGCTTGCGCACGATCTCTATATCGGCAATCCGCCCGAGATGCCGTTCGAGATCCGCGCGCATGCGCGCTACAATCCGGCCGCGTCGTCCAGCCTCAATATCGTGCCGGGCCTCGTCGGCACCATCCTCACCATGACCATGCTGATCTTCACCGCGCTCTCGGTCACCCGCGAGGTCGAGCGCGGTACCATGGAGAGCCTGCTGTCGATGCCGATCAAGCCGGTCGAGGTGATGTTCGGCAAGATCGTTCCTTATGTGCTGGTTGGCTTCCTTCAGGCCTTCCTCATCATCGGCATCGGTGTCGGCTTGTTCGGCGTGCCCTTGCTCGGCAATCTGTTCCTGCTCGCGCTGCTGTCGACCTTGTTCATCGCTACAAATCTGTCGATTGGCTACACCATCTCGACCGTGGTGCAGAACCAGCTCCAGGCCATGCAGATGGCGATGATGTTCTTCCTGCCGAGCATTCTGCTCTCCGGATTCATGTTCCCGTTCGCCGGCATGCCGGTCTGGGCGCAATATCTCGGCGAATGCCTGCCGCTGACCCACTACTTGCGGATCGTCCGCGCCATCATGCTGAAGGGCGCGACCATGCAGAATTTGCACTTCGACGCGCTGGCGCTGGCGATCCTGATGCTGGTCGCCATGACCATCGCGGTGACGCGCTTCCGCCGCACGCTGGATTGAGGCACAATGCCCCTGAATCGAGGGGAGAAATGGTCAGGTTTGCCAGCAGGAAGACCCGGCAGCATGCCGTGATGTCGGACGAGTTCGAGCGCGAGCTGACGCGAGAAGTGCTGCGGACCGAGCTGTTGCGGGTGAGGGCGCTGATCACGACGGGCTGCGTCATGATCCTGTTCCTCACCGCAACCTACCTGATCGACCCTGCCATCGTGAACCGGGTCTGGCGCGGGACGGAGGGCTTGGTCCGCGAATACATGCTCTTGGGGGGCTTCATCCTCTTCGAGGTCTGGGTCCACAGCCAGATCAGGCGAAACCTCAAGCTCGATCGCGACCTGCCGGTGATCAGGCGCTATATCGGCGCTCTCATCGAAACGTCGCTGCCGACGATCATCCTGATCCTCCAGATTCGCAGCATGGGCGCTGGGCCCGCGCTCGGTTTCGTGCTGCCACTGGCCTATTTCATCTTCATCATTCTTTCGACGCTGCGGCTCGATTTCTGGCTGTCCACCTTCACGGGATTTGTGGCCGCAGCCGAACTCCTGGCCGTCGCGCTGTACTACAATTCGGCCAGCGACGCTGGCGAACCGCTGATCTACTTTCACGCTGTGCGCAGCACCATCATCCTGATCTGCGGCGTGCTCGCCGGCTCCGTCGGCGCGCGGCTGCGGCGGCAATTTGCCGCGAGCATCGCGGCCGCCACCGCGCGTGATCGCGTCACCAACCTGTTCGGCCAGCACGTCTCGCCGCAGGTGGTGGAACGGCTGATGGCGGCGGGGCCCAGCGCGGGCGGCGACCTTCGCCGCGTCGCGGTGATGTTCGTCGATTTCCGCGGCTTCACCGCCAGCGCGCGGTTGCGCACCCCGCAGGAGGTGGTTGACCGGCTCGACGGTGCGTTCGCCGTGCTGGTCGACATCCTCGATCGTCAGGGCGGCATCGTGAACAAGTTTTTGGGCGATGGCTTCCTCGCCCTGTTCGGCGCGCCGCTGGAGGCCTCCGACGCCGCGCACCGCGCGGTTGCCGCAGGCCGCGAGATGCTGGCCGCGATGGACCGCATCAACGCGCAAACGAGCTGGCCGCTGCGGATCGGCATCGGCATCCATTTCGGCGAGGTCGTTGCCGGCAATATCGGCTCGCCCCGGCGCAAGGAGTACACGGTCATCGGCGACACCGTGAACTTCGCCTCGCGGCTGGAGGCACTCAACAAGGAGTTCGGCTCGCACCTCCTGATCTCCGCGTCCGTCCGCGAGGCGCTCGGCGACGACGGTGAGGACGCCGTCGCGCTCGGCGAGGTCGCGATTCGCGGCTACGAGCACAAGGTGGCGGTGTTTCAACTGGGGTGAGGGGCTCGCGTTTCGTTGAAGGCGCGTGATGAAATATCTCACGGCGATTTCCGCTCATATTGTCAGGACGCCGAAACCTCTCGGCTTCCGTTTGCCACGCGGAGAGAACCCATGACCCGATTGACCCTTGTCTCGGCCGCCCTGATCGCCGCCGCCGTCTATCAAACCCAGGCCGCAGCCGCTCGCGACGTCGCCCCGCGGCGCGCCTCGCCTCAGGCGGCTGCGGATTGCGTGAGGGCTCCGGCACAGGGCGCGTTTGCCTCAGCGCCCTACAAGCAGCCGCCCTGCACGCCGAGGGCAGCGAATTAACGCGCAAGGCGAGGTCGGGTTGGCAACGTCCGCCGGCCCGACCTCGCGTCCCCCGCGGGCATCGCCGGTTTCTCGATTGCGGTACCTTGGTAGTGCTTGACTCCCATCTCATCTAGTCATCTATATGACTATATGAATGCAGCCCCGCACGACGACCGCCTGCCACGCTACCAGCGCCTGCGCGACGACCTCGCCGCGCGGATCAACCGCAATGAATGGCGGCCGGGCGAGCCGATCCCGTCGGAGGCCGAGCTCGCGGCGCATTACGGCGTCGCCATCGGCACCGTGCGCAAAGCGATCGATCAGCTCGTTGCCGATACCGTGCTGGAGCGCCAGCAGGGCCGCGGCACCTTCGTGCGCCGGGCGCGCTTCAACTCCTCGCTATTCCGCTTCTTCCGCTTCCAGTCCGAGAGCGGCGAGCGGCGCGTGCCGAAGAGCCGCATCATCCGGCGCAAGAGCGTTCCGGCGAATTCGGCCGTTGCGTCGGCGCTGCGCATCCCTGTCGGCGAGCCCGTGATTAGCCTGTCGCGTCTGCGCCTGATCGACGATGTACCGCTGCTCGCCGAAGAAATCTGGCTCCAGCAATCGCGCTTCGCGCCGATCCTGGAGATCGACACCGCCGAATTCGGCGACCTGCTTTATCCGCTCTACGAGGAGCGCTGCGGGGAGGTGGTGGTGTCGGCCGAGGAAATTCTGACGGTCGAAATGGCCAACGAGATGCAGGCCCGCCTGCTGCGCCTCGAAGCGCACGCACCATTGATCGTGATCGAGCGCCTCGCGCTCGATCTGGAGCGGCGGCCGATCGAATGGCGCAGGTCGAGGGGGCCGGCCGACCGGTTCCGCTACCACGCCGAGATCAGGTGAGAGCGACCTTTCAACGACATCAAGCAATAACGAATTCAAGGGAGAAACAATGTCAAACTGGTACAGCGAAAGCTCGCCGCTGGAGCGGCGCACGTTCTGGGCAAGCTTTGGCGGCTGGGCGCTGGATGCGCTCGACGTCCAGATGTTCGGCCTTGCCATTCCCGCGCTGATCGCCGCCTTCGGCATCAGCAAGGCCGATGCGGGCCTGCTCGGCTCGGTCACGCTGTTCTTCGGCGCGTTCGGCGGCTGGCTCGGCGGCGCGCTCGGCGACCGTTTTGGCCGCGTCAAGGCGCTTCAGATTACCGTTGCGACCTTTGCGCTCGCGACCTTCGCCTGCGCGTTCGCGATGACTTACAACCAGCTCCTGATCCTGAAGGCGATTCAGGGCCTCGGCTTCGGCGCCGAATGGGCTTGCGGCGCGGTGCTGATGGCCGAGATCATTCGCCCCGAGCATCGCGGCAAGGCGCTGGGCTCGGTGCAGAGCGCCTGGGCCGTGGGGTGGGGCGCAGCTGTGCTGCTCTCGGCCCTCGTGTTCACTTATGCACCCGCCGACATCGCCTGGCGGCTGCTGTTTGCGCTGGGGCTGTTGCCCGCGCTCCTCATCATCTTCATCCGCCGCGGCTTGAAGGAGCCGCCGCGCGCGGTCGCAGCCGACAAGACGCCATTCTTCGCCACGCTCTCGGGCATCTTCCATCGTGACGTGCTGCGCTCGACGCTGATCGGAGGCCTGTTTGGCATCGGCGCCCACGGCGGTTACGCGGCCCTGACCACGTTCCTGCCGACATACTTGCGCGAAGTGCGGCATCTGTCGGTGCTGGGCTCCAGCGGCTATCTCGCAGTCATCATCGTTGCCTTCTTCTGCGGCTGCATCGCGAGCGGCATCATCAGTGACCGCATCGGCCGCAGGGCCAATGTCACCTTCTTCGCCAGCGCCTGCATCGTCACCGTGCTGATCTACATCTTCGCGCCGCTGACCAACGGCGAGATGCTGGTGCTCGGCTTTCCGCTCGGCTTCTTCTCGGCCGGCATTCCCGCCAGCATGGCGGCGCTGTTCAGCGAGCTCTATCCGGCCGGCGTGCGCGGCACCGGTGTCGGCTTCTGCTACAATTTCGGCCGCATCGTCTCCGCCGCGTTCCCCTTCCTCGTGGGCTATCTCAGCGACCATATCGGGCTCGGACCGGCGATCGGCATCGATGCGGCCTTCGCCTATTCGCTGGTGCTGATCGCGGTGGTGCTGCTGCCCGAAACCCGCGGCAAGGTTTTTGAACAAACCGCCGCGACGCGCGCCTGACGCCGGATGGGGAGCAGTCACCATGATGTCCCGCGCGCGCGGCCTGACGCGCCGCCAATTCGGCACAGGCCTTGTATCTCTCGTGTCGGCCACGGCCGCCGCGAGCCGAGCGAAGAGTGAGACGAGCTTGCCGACGATCGATACCCATGCCCATGTCTTCCACCGCGGCCTCAAGCTCGCGCCCGGCCGGCGCTATGCCCCCGATTACGATGCGCCGCTGGCGCTCTATCTGGAGCAGCTCGACCGCAATGGCATGAGCAACGGCGTGCTGGTGCAGCCGAGCTTTCTCGGCACCGACAATTCCTATCTGGTCGAGAGCCTGAAGACTTCCGGCGGACGCCTGCGCGGCATCGCGGTGGTCGATCCTTCTGTGACCGCGGACGAACTCCGCGCGCTCGATCGCGCCGGCGTCGTCGGCATTCGCCTCAATCTCGTCGGCCAGCCCTTGCCCGATCTCGCTGCCAGCGAATGGAAGGTGCTGCTCGGAAACGTGAAATCGATGGGCTGGCAGGTCGAGCTCCAGCGCAACGCGTCCGACCTCGCACTGCTTGCGCCGCAGCTGCTTGATCATGGCGTCACCGTCGTGCTCGATCACTATGCGCTGCCGGATCCGAAACTCGGTGTCGCCGATCCCGGCTTCCAGTCGGTGCTGAAGCTCGGCGCGACGCGAAATGTCTGGGTCAAGATCTCGGCGCCGTATCGCAACGGCGCGAGCGGCGAGAGTTTTGCGAAGGAGGCCTATCCGCTGCTGCGCGAGGCTTACGGCCTCGACCGCCTGCTGTGGGGCAGCGACTGGCCGCACACGCAGTTCGAGGCGTCGCAGGCTTACGCGAAAAACCGGCAGTTTCTCGATGCGCTGATCGTCGACGACAGCGAGCGCGCGCGGGTACTCGCATCGCCGCATCAGCTGTTCCGCTTCTGATTCTCCCTTCTGATCTCCTCGCGCGCGATTGCTCCGAATGCTCCGAATTTTGGGGCATGACGAGCGATGTCGCCGGCTTGTAGACTGCCGGCGATGCGGCCGGTTGAGGCCGCGAGTTTCATGAGGAAGTGAAGATGCAGCGCCGCTACATCACCGTCGACGTGTTCACCGACCGCGCCTTCGGCGGCAACCAGCTCGCCGTGGTGCTGGATGCCGGCGGGCTCACGACGCAGCAGATGCAGGCGATCGCGACCGAGTTCAACTATTCCGAGACGACCTTCGTGCTGCCGCCGCGCAACCCCGGCCACGACGCGGAGGTCCGCATCTTCACGCCGGTGAGGGAGCTTCCCTTCGCGGGTCATCCCAATGTCGGCACCGCTTTCGTGCTGGCCCGGCGCAGCAATGAGCCCTGGCCGCGGTTGTTGTTCGAAGAGAAAGCCGGGATCGTGCCGGTCGAGATCTGGCGGGAGCAGGGCAAGGTCGTCGGCGCCGAGCTGACCGCGCCGCAGCCGCTGGCGCGACTTGCAAAGCTGTCCGCCGCCGAGGTCGCCGCGTGCCTGTCTTTGACCGCGGACGACATCAGGACCGATCGTCATGTGCCGGAGGTCGTCGGCGTCGGCACGCCGTTCGTCGTCGCGGAATTGCATTCGCGCGACGCGCTGCGGCGGGCGGCGCCCGATGCTGCGGCGTTCGGCCGGACACTGCCGCGCGACGGCGCGTTCTCGATCTATTTCTACACGCGCGATATCGCGGCGGCGCAGGCGCCTTGCGACCTCCAGGCACGGATGTTCATGCGCGGTGCCAGCGGTTTCGCCGAGGATCCGGCCACCGGCAGCGCAACGGTCGCCGCCGCCGCGCTGCTCGCCACGCTCGATCCACTCCGCGACGGCGAGCTGAAGCTCACCATCGGCCAGGGTTTTGACATGGGCCGGCCGAGCATCCTGCGGACGACAGTGGAAAAGGAGGGCGGCGCCCTTCTTGATGCCTATGTCGGCGGCCATTGCGTACAGATGATGGAGGGGACGTTCGAGCTGGCGGGAGAGGGGTAGGGTCTCTCCTCCATGCCCGGGACAAGCCCGTGACGATCACACCTGCCGCCCCGCCAAATTCCTCACCGCCACGCCATCGCGCTCCTCGATGATCTCCGCGATCATCTGGCGGTGGCAGTGGGTGTGATCGCGCTCGTAGCAGAGCAGGCAGACCGGGCCGGCCTTCATCACCAGCGCCGAGAGCTCGTCCATCTCTTCCCGGGCCTGCGGCGTCTTCAGGTGCTTTGAATAGATCTTCTCCAGCACATCGTATTGGCCGCTGCGCGCGGCGAGGCGGCCTTCCTTCGGCGTGCCGAGCGCGGCGAGATGGACATAGGCGATGCCGCGCTCATCGAGGCCCGCGGCAAGCTGCTTCTTCGAAAAGCCGGGCCGGCGCGATGAGGTCACCGCGCGCACATCGACCACGAGCTTGACGCCGGCCTCTACGAGCTCGTCGAGCACCGCCTTGGGCGGCGTCTGTTCATAACCGATGGTGAAGAGCTTTTTCGCCTTTGCCATGAACCATCCTCAGCTCACCCGCGCGATCAGTTCCATGGCGCCGGCCGGTGCGCGCACCTTGCCCTCGTGGATGACATAGGCGAACACGTCGCGCGGCTCCTTCTTCGGCTTGGCCTTGTCTACCTTCGGCAGATCGTCGGGTTCACTCCCCTCGGCCCAGTCCTGAAAGCGCTTGGCCCAGGCATCGAGCTGCTTCGGCGGATAGCAGGTCTTGATCTCGTCATTGCCCTTCTGGAGCCGTGCATAGACGAAATCGCCGGCGACGTCGGCGATCGCCGGATATTTGCCGTGCTCGGCGAACACGACAGGCGTCTCGAACTCGCGGATCAGCGCGACGAAGTCCGGCGCGCAAAAGCTGTCGTGGCGGACCTCGACGACATGGCGCAGCACGCGCCCCTCGAGCTTGCGCGGCAACAGCTCGAGGAATTTGCCGAAATCGGCGCCGTCGAACTTTTTCGTCGGCGCGAACTGCCACAGCACCGGTCCGAGATGGTCGCCGAGTTCCAGCACGCCGGAATCATAGAACCGCTTGATGGAATCGCCGGCCTCGGCGAGCACGCGGCGGTTGGTGGCGAAGCGGGGTCCCTTCACCGAGAACACGAAACCATCGGGCACTTCGCTGGCCCATTTGCGAAAGCTTTCCGGCTTCTGCGAGCCGTAATAGGTGCCGTTGATCTCGATCGAGGTCAGCTTCGAGGCGGCATAGGACAGCTCCTTGGCCTGCGTGAGCTTCTCCGGGTAGAACACGCCGCGCCAGGGCTCGAAGGTCCAGCCGCCGACGCCGATGAAGATGTTGCCGGATTTTTTGGACGCGGTTTTTGCTTTGGCCACGGGAGGGTCTCGCATCGACGGGGAGGGACCTCATCCTAATCAAACCAGATGTGATTGGCCAGTTGCGCCGTCCCGTCTAAGGTCGCAACGGGACCCGCGCAAAAGGAGAACAAGAATGCGGATGCTGATGGTGGGAGCGGCGCTCGTCATGATGACATCTGCTGCCATGACGTTTGGTGCCATGGCCGACGATGATGACGATGCCAAGGGTGCGCAGAAGCTCGCCATGCAGGGCCGCGACGATTACTGGCATTGCCTGGCGCGGGAATATTCGCGCGACTCCAATCAGGGAATGTCGGAACAGGATTTCGGCCGCTCGGTCGCGGGCGCCTGTCCGTCGGAGCGGCAATATTACCGGGTGGCGTTGCTCGACTATCTCACCACGCAATATCCGAACATCGATGCCGGCGCTCATCTCGCCACCGCGAACAGGGCGGTCGAGTCGGCGCAGAAGGACATCGTGACGGCCTTCGTCAAGCACAGGCCGCCCGCAAAGTAGGGGGAGTGGCGAATGGCCAATCGCGAAGAGGGCACGTAAGCCGGCGCTCCTCATGCGCGACGAGCCATTCGCTACTCGCCCCTCCGCGGGGGGCTCTTCCAGCTCCGCGCGCATCCATGGTATCACTGGAGGCATCTGGAACAGGGATGGGCTTCCATGTCGTCTGAGTCGGTGGGTGGCATTCTGGGCGCGATCGTCGCGGCGGTCGTGCTTGCGGTCGCCGTCGTATTGGGGCCGATCGGCCAGTACGGCAAGCCGCCCAGGCCGGCAAAGGCCGAGCCGGCTCCGGCGGCGGCGCCCGCTGTCCCGGCCGCCCCCGTGCCGCGTGGGCCGGTGATCAAGGAAGTCCCGAATTAGCAAGGGTCTGAAAAAGGGCCGCTATGCCCCCTTGCAAAGCGGTTTTACCGTTCCTATCTAGTTTGTAACGGCGACGTTGAGCGAAACCTCCGGCGCTGGAACGACCTTGGAATAGCTTGGGCTTGCGCCGGATGTACGCGCGGTCCGCCGTTCCGGGGTCGTTGGCATTTTTGGGCCCTTTTTGGGCCTTTCCCCACAGACCCCCCGCTCGGTAGATCTTGGCAGCGCAACGTCTTGGCAGCGCAGGATGCGGCGGATATACGCTGCCGTCATGAATGAAGCGATCAGACCGGGCTCCGGCACTCCCCCGCAGGCTCAAGAGGCGCCGGAACTGTCGGTCATCGTCCCGACGTTCAACGAGCGCGACAACGTCACGGTGCTGTACCGGCGGCTGGAGGCGACGCTCGCCAACGTCGCCTGGGAAGTCGTGTTCGTCGACGATAATTCGCCCGACGGCACCTGGGACGTCGTGCGCGCGCTGGCGCAGCGCGACAACCGCGTGCGCTGTGTCCGGCGCATCGGCCGCCGCGGCCTATCGGGCGCCTGCATCGAGGGCATCCTGGCCTCCAGCGCGCCCTATGTGGCCGTGATCGATGCCGACCTCCAGCACGACGAGACGCAACTGCCGAAGATGCTGTTGCTGCTCGCAAGCGACCAGGCCGATCTCGTCGTCGGCAGCCGGTACATCGAGGGCTACAAGAGCGAAGGCTTCAACAAGCAGCGCGCCGGCGCCAGCGCGCTGGCGACCGAACTCGCCAGGAAGGCGCTGCGGGTCGAGATCGCCGATCCCATGAGCGGCTTCTTCATGGTTCGCCGCGACCGTTTCGAGGAACTCGCGCCGAAACTGTCGGTGCACGGCTTCAAGATCCTGCTCGACCTCGTCGCGAGCGCGAACGGTAGCTTGCGAGCTGTTGAAATTCCCTACACGTTCGGCGAGCGCCAGCACGGCGAGAGCAAGCTCGATTCCATGGTCGCGCTGGATTTTCTCGGCCTGGTGCTGGCCAAGTTCACCAACGATGCCGTCTCGCTTCGCTTCATCCTGTTCGCGATGGTCGGCGGCATCGGCCTCGTGGTGCATCTGACCACGCTGTTCATCGCCCTTCAGCTGTTCAAGGCGCCGTTCGCGGAGGCGCAGGCCGCAGGCGCCATCGTCGCCATGACCAGCAACTTCGCCCTCAACAACTTCCTGACCTATCGCGACCAGCGGCTGAAGGGCTTTGCGCTGCTGCGCGGCCTGATCGCCTTCTACATCGTGTGCAGCGTCGGCCTGCTCGCCAATGTCGGCGTCGCCTTCTCGGTCTACGACCAGGAGCCGATCTGGTGGCTGGCCGGCATGGCCGGCGCGCTGATGGGCGTGGTGTGGAACTACGCGATGTCCGGACTGTTCGTCTGGCGCAAGAAATAGCTCGACATGGGCGGGGCTGACGCGCGGATCGTCCGCAATACCGCGCTGGTGATCGTTGCGCTGGTCGGCTTGCGGCTGGTTGCGGCCGCGTTCACGCCGATCACCTTCGACGAAGCCTATTACTGGATGTGGTCGAAGAACCTCGCCGGGGGCTATTACGACCACCCGCCGATGGTCGCCTATGTGATCCGCGCCGGCACCATGATCGCCGGCGACACCGAGCTCGGCGTCCGCGTGTTCTCGATCCTGCTCGCACTGCCGATGAGCTATGCGATCTATCGCTCCGCCGCCATCCTGTTCGGCGGCGTGCGGGTGGCGGCGACCAGCGCCATCCTGCTCAACGTGACGATGATGGCCTCGGTCGGCACGCTGATCGTCACGCCGGATGCGCCGCTGCTGGTTGCCTCCAGCTTCGTGCTGTTCTTCCTCGCCAAGGTGCTGGAGACCGGCCGCGGCGTCTGGTGGCTCGCCGTCGGCGCGGCGGTCGGCGCGGCGCTGCTGTCGAAATACACCGCGATGTTCTTTGGCGCCGCGATCCTGATCTGGCTTGCGGCCGTGCCGAAACTGCGGCGCTGGTTCCTCTCGCCCTGGCCCTATCTCGGCGGTCTCGTTGCGTTCGCGCTGTTCTCACCGGTGATCCTGTGGAATGCGGATCATCAATGGGTCTCGTTCGTAAAGCAGCTCGGCCGCGCGAAGATCGAGGACTTCCGTCCCGTCTTCATCGCCGAGCTGATCCCGACCCAGATCGCCTTCGCAACGCCGCTCGTCTTCATCCTCGGCGCGATGGGCCTGCACGCGCTGACCTGGCGCCGGGCCGGCGCGCTGGCCTCGCGTGTGCTGATCGAGACGCTGTTCTGGACCATCGTCGTCTATTTCGTCTGGCATTCGCTGCATGCCCGCGTCGAGGCCAACTGGTTCGCGCCGGTCTATCCGCCCTTCATCGTTGCCGCGGCCGCCGCCGCCAATCTCGTGCCGTGGCAACCACGCGCGCGGCGCCTCGCGGATTTCTGCCTGCGCTGGGCCGCGCCCGTGGGCATCGTGATGTTTGCGGCGCTGATCGTGCAGGCCAACACCGGCTGGCTGTCGGGCTATCGCCGCGACGCGACGGTGCGCAGCGTCGGCGTCGGCTGGCGCGAGCTCGCCGCCGAGATCGAAGCGGTGCGCGCGCGCAGTGGCGCGACCTGCGTGCTCGCGCAGGACTACGGCACCACGGGCTGGCTCGCCTTCTATCTGCCGCGCGGCACCTGCGTGCTGCAGCAGAACCAGCGCATCCGCTGGGTCAACATGCCCGAGCCCGATCCAAAGCTGCTTGCCGGCAAGCTGATCTCTGTCGACGAGCTGCGCCCGGACGGCCATACCGCCCTCGACGAGCTCTTCGCGAAGGTGACGCAAATTGCGCAATTGCAGCGCAAGCGCGGGCCGCTCGTGATCGAGACCTACGGCATTGATCTGCTCGAAGGCGCCAAGGGCGACGTGCTCGACCGCTCGCCGCCGCCGGAAGCGCGGTAGGCGGCCCCAAAAATCAGTCGATCATCTCGGCCCTGGCGGTGGCCTGGCTCGGCCCGTTCTGGTCGCGCCAGAACCAGACGGTCACGACGCCGGAGCGGCCGCGGACCTGCGTGAGCAGGGGACCTGACAGAATGCCGTCGGGAGCGCCGTGGAAGTCGGCCGCATCCAGCAGCGTATCGCTGAGCGCGAGCCGCGCACAGTTCTGGGCGGCAACCTCCATCAAGCGGTTCGCGACGTTGACCGTGTCGCCGGTCGCCGTGATGTGCTGGTGGCTTTCGCCAAGGCGGGAGGCGACGATCGGACCGAAATGCACGCCGATCTTGAAACCGAGCTGGCCGCGGAGGGCAGGCGGCAGCGAAACGATCCAGCGATCGACGCTGCGATACAGGTCGATCGAGCATTGCAGCGCGCGCGCCGCGTCGTCGGGCATCGCGTGTGGCAGTCCGAACAGGATCATGGCGCCGTCGCCGAGAAAGCCGGTGATCAGGCCGCCGCAATCGACCGCGGCCTTGTCGATCAGCGCGTGAAATGCCCTCAGCAGATGCTGCAGCTCGTCCGGATCGATCCGTTCGCTGAGCGTCGTGAAACCGGAGAGATCGATGAAGACGACGGCCGCATCCTGCCGGACCGGCCTGGACAGGAAATTCGGATCGCGCGTCAGCCATTCCTGCACGGCGGGCGCCTGGAATTGCGCCAGCGACCTGCTCTTGGCGGCAAAATATTGCGTGCGGCGGCCGCCGGCCCACAGCTGCACGCCGGCAAAGACCGCGACCGGCGGCACCGCGGCGGCAAGCGTCGTGGCGGCGTTCAGCCAAACGCCGTGCGTGAAGGCGAACAGATTGAGCCCGGCCCAGGCGATCATCACCGCGGCTGCCGCGATGATGCCGGGCGCGCTGCGCCGCCAGGCGAGCAGGCCGACCAGCAGCATCGGCAAAAGGATCGCGGTGAGCGCGTCGGCGATGTGGACCTTGCGGTCGCGCACGATGCCGTCACCGGAGACGAGATGGGTGATCGCGGTCGAGATCACCTCGACGCCGGGCATCAGGGAATCGAACGGTGTCGGATAGAAGTCGCCGCCGCCGGCGACCGCGGCGCCGATCACGACGATGCGGTTCTCGATCGCCGCGCGATTGAGCGTGCCGTCGAAGATGCTCTGCGCGCTGACGGTGCGGATGGTGCGGCGCGGGCCGTAATAGGTGATCGGCAGCGCGAAATCGCTGTCGGTCGAGACCGCGCGATCGCCGAGCATGAGATGATCCGGCGCGATCGTCAGCGGCTTGTCGAGCGCGCGCGCCGCGACCCGCAAGGGAAACGACAGCTCGACCTTGTCGCGGGTCCGGAACAGCATCGGCACCGAAAGCGGCGAGCCCGACTGCCCCGTCGCGACGTTGACGACGCCGACCTCGGCGTGATCGGCAAAGGCGGGCAGCGGCAGCAGGAAACGCTCGGCCTGCGGCAGCGCGGCGAGGGGGCCTTCGCTGTCCGGTGCCACAGTCTCGCTGGCGGTCGGGAAGATCGCGGCGGCGGCGAGCACCATGGGTCCGGTTGCGAGCGTGTTGGCCAGCGTCGCATCGCCGATCGCCGCGCTGCGGTCGACCAGCAGCAGGTCGATCGCGACGACCTTCGGCTTGAACTGCACGATGGTGTCGACCACGCGCGCGAGATCGGCGCGCGGCAGCGGATAGCTGCCGCCGCGCTTCACGACGGTGTCGTCGATCGCGACGATGGTGACGAGATCGGGCGGCGCCTGCACGCCGCGGACCTGGGTCCGCCAATCCGTCAGCGTCGCCTCGAGCCGATCGAGAAAGCGCAGATGACCGTTGGCGTGGCCAGCATAGATGCCCGCACCCCACAGTGCGGTGAGGACGAGTGCCACCAGGATCTGAACGCGTCGGCTACTCATGCGGTCTGCAATTTTCTCTGTCATCCAAATGCGATTGGCCGAGCCTTATTGGTGGCCGAGCCTTACCCGGTCTATTGACCCAGTCTTGCCATCAGCGCGTCGACGCGCGGCTGGCCCCAGGTCTTGACGGTCAACGGGCCCGTTGCCTCGACATCGACGCCTTGGCCCGGTCCGAGCACGACGCCGCGTCCACGAGCCCTGCGGCTCACACCAACACGGCCGTCAGCAACGAAGACCGCGGTCTTGGCCTCAGCGACATCGACGGCCCATTTGGTCCCGCGCACTGCGGCGATCGCCTGCGGCGTCAGCACCTTGAAGGGATTGCCGCCGGGCTTCTTGGGCACCTCGATCAGCAGCGCCTTGCTGCTCAACTCCACGGAGTCAATATGTCCGTCGCGGTTGGCGTCCTTAAGTTCAAATCTGGCGCCGTTTTCCGCAACGATGGTGATGCCGTTGTCGCAGCGCCACACTTGCGTGCCCGCAGCCGCTGGCGATGCCGTGCAGCCGACATTGACAGCCGGCTGTGCATTCGCAGACCCGATCAACTGAAACAACCACGCCAGAGCGAAAATACCGGCGCCCGCGATCCCTCTCATGCCAGCCTCCGTTTGCGTGCTTGGCACAGTTCAAAGCGATGTTGATACGGTACCGTATCACACGCAGAGGCTGCTGAAAAGCGCCGCTCTCGGAGCTATTTCCTCGGTGCGGTCTTTTCCAGTCCGGCGCGATCAACTTTCAGTCAGGGCGCCGTGCCGCGTGAGCACTCTGTGCGCGATGTGTGATGTGGGACGGGCTTGCCGCCAGCCTGCTGACACACGCTCGAGAGGGCGCAGCGTGCACCAGCCTCGCGCAACGCTTCCCCGCTATTGTCCGGGTATTGAAGACCACGAAAACGACTTGGTTGGATGGCCTTAGAGGGGCGGCTTGTGACGTCCGTCGAACGCGCCGAACCGGCCGAGAATTATAGTTAACAGACGCTCCTAAGTCCGTAGTTCTGCGGACTTTTTTCTCGAAATGGGACAGCGTTAACGCGGTGCCTCACATCTGCCCGAACTTAATCTGCATTTAACTAAAAGTCGCCTTAATGACGCTCCGACCTCCTGCGAGATGCTGTTCCCGGATCGTGACCAGCGGCACTTCGAAGGGGGACTGAGTGACACCGTCCTGGACGCAAGGCGAATGAGTACGAGTATCGCTGCGCAGAGTAACGCGGCACGGAAGTCCAAGAATTCTCTTCGGAAGCCTTCCCGGAAAATGACCACCACCAATTGGCTGGGCGCTGCGGCGATCGGCTGCGTCGTGATGGGCGCCGGCTGGACCATCTACAGCAACGTCCTCGGCGCCAGCGTCTATCCGACCGTCGGCAGCATTGGCTACGACGAGCCCGTGATCAAGCGCGCGCCCAGGGTGGCGCTGCGTGAGGCCGGCGAGGCCATCAGGGACACCTTTGCGCTGCTGCCCGACCGGCTCCAGGTCGCAGCCCCGATCTCGCGCGAGATGTTCAACGAGCGCTTTGCCGCGGCCGCGACCCAGGGCGTGGCGTCGAATGCGAGCGCCGCGCCCGCAACCCAGGTCGCCGTCGCCAAGGAAGCGTCGAAGGACGCCCCCAAGCAGAGCGTGATCGCGAAGGTCGCGGACGCGCTGAAGCCGGCAGCACCGGCCAAGATTGCCGACAAGACTGCGGACAAGGCCAAGCGCGCGCCGGATGCGCAGATGCAACTGGCTTCGGCCGATCCGGCCGAGATCGTGCCGGCGCCTGAGGCGAAGCCGAAATCGTTTGCCGATCGCGCCAAGGCCGCGGTGATGTCGATCACCGGTCCGCGCCAGTCGATGGTCGAGAAGCTATGGGGCAAGCGCGAGCCGTCCGGCGGGCTGCTGGCCTATGCCTCGGCCGATGCCAGCGTGACCGCGTCCATCGCGCCGAGGGAGCAGAACCCCATGCTCGGCGGTTCGGCGCCCTATGAGCGCGACACGGCGGTCTACGACATCACCGCCAAGATGGTTTACCTGCCCGACGGCACCAAGCTCGAGGCGCATTCCGGCCTCGGCTCCAATCTCGACGATCCGCGCTCCTCGCGTGTCCGCATGCGCGGCGTGACGCCGCCGCACATCTACACGCTGAAGCCGCGCGAAGCGCTGTTCCATGGCGTGCCGGCGCTGCGCCTGACCCCGATCGGCGGCGAGAGCGCGATCTACGGCCGCGACGGCTTGCTCGCCCACACCTTCATGCTCGGGCCGAACGGCGATTCCAACGGCTGTGTGTCGTTCAAGGACTATTACGCGTTCCTCGACGCCTACCGTAACAAGGGCATCCGCAAGCTCGCGGTGCTGGCGCGGGTCGAGTAATCTCAGTCAATTCGCGATGATCTCAAAGGGCCGCTTGCAGCGGCCCTTTTCTTTTCTGATTTAGCCCGGCCAGCATTGTCCGCCGCCGTCGATCCTGAGCACCTGGCCCGAGACGAAGGCGCCCATGGGACCTGCAAAGAATTCGACGACGCGCGCGACCTCGTCGACGGTCGCGATGCGGTCGAGCGTGCCGGTCTCGACCATTCTGCCAGGGTCCACCGCGCGCGTGCCGAGGAAACGGCCGGTGCGGGTATCGCCGGGCGCGATGCAGTTGACGGCGATGTCGTAAGCGCGGAGCTGGTCGGCGAGGCATCGCGTGTAGTGGGTCACACCGGCCTTCGACACCGCATAGATCGAGCCCTGGGTGCGGCCCTTGAACGCGGCGACCGAACCGAGCGTGACGATGCGGCCGCGGCGCCGCTCCATCATGCCCTTCGCGACCGCCTGGCAGGTCAGGATGGTCGAGAGCAGATTGCGCTCCAGCACCGCGCGCACATCGGCCTCCTTGATGTTCACCGCGTCGTTCGGGTCGGGCTTGCCACCGGCGGCTGCGATGTCGCCGCCGGCATTGTGCACGAGGATGTCGATCGGGCCGAGCGCGGCCTCCGTCTCGGCGATCACGCGCGCGATGTCCTCGCCCCTGGTGAGGTCGCCGAGCACGCGCTGGCTGCGGACGCCGAATTGCTGGCCGATCTCTGCGGCGACCGCGGTGAGGGTGGTGCCCTCGCCATATTCCGCCGGCCCGTTCTCGCGCATGCCGTGGATGGCGACATCGGCGCCGAGCGCGGCGAGCTTCTCCGCAAAGGCGCGTCCGAGCCCGCGTCCCGCGCCGGTCACCAGCGCCACCTGTCCTGACAATACTTTCCCGTCATGTGCAGCCATGATCTTCTCCTGTTATGAAACGTCAGTCCGCCGCGAGATCGAGCCCGATCGCCATCGCCTGCACGAGGCACATCGGTGCGACCAGCGTGCGCAGTGCCGGCTCGGGCATGTCCTGGATCTCGAACACGACGCTCGCGCCTTCGACGATCGGGCTCAGGAGGCTGTCGGTGATGGAGATCGTGGGCACGCCTCGCGCAACGAGTTCGGGAAACAGCCGCGCCGTATCCGGATAGTAGTTCCGGAAGCTGATCGCGACCAGCGCGTCCTCCGTGGTTGCGGCATGCGACTGCTCGTGGATGCTGCCGCCCGTGCCGTCGAGCAGGACGACGCGGCGTCCGAGCTTGCGCAGCACGTAGGCGAGGTGGGTCGCAACCGGAAACGAGCCGCCGAGCCCGAGCAGATAGATGTCGCGCGCTTTCGCAAGGATCGCAGTTGCCGCGTCGAGCTCGCGCGCATGCACCGACTGGCTCAGCGTCACCAGCGACGATTGCGCCTCCGAGACGAAGCGGGACAGCACCGCGGCCGGCTGGCGGCCGAGTACCGATTTCTCCTCGCTCTTCATGCGGGCGAGCCGCGCCTTGTAGCTTGGTGCTACGCCGGCAACGAGGCGTGAGCGGAATACCTGCTGCATCTCGGTGAAGCCGCCGAAGCCGAGCGCATGGGCGAAGCGAACGATCGCCGAGGGCGGCACGCCCGAGCGCTGCGCCACCTCGGCCACGGTGCCGAGCGCGACATCGGTCGGGTGATCGAGCACGAACTCCGCGATCTGCTGCAGCCGGCCGGATAGCGCCCGGTGCCGCTGCGCAATGGCGCCGCGCAGCTCGTCGTAGCTCATCGCGCCTTGTGCCTTGTTCATCGTCTCGGGTCTCCGGATCGGTCGCCTGTTTAACGGCATTTCACCGTTTGGATCAAATATTCCACTTTACATCATAATTGGAATGAATATTCTAATCGCAGAAAAAAGCAAAAGACTTCGAAAACGGGAGGAAACGATGAGAGAGCGTCAGATCTCACGGCGAAGCGTTCTGAAGGGCAGCTTGATGGCCAGCGTCATCGGCGGCACCGGCAGCTTCTTTGGCCCGTGGAAAGAGAATCATGCCTGGGCGCAAGGCGCGAAGCCGATCAAGCTCGGCCTGACCTGCGATGCCAGCGGCCAATACGGCAACAGCGGCCAGGATGATTTCCGCGGCATCAAGATGGCGATCGACGAGTTCAACGCCAAAGGCGGCGTGCTCGGCCGCCAAGTCTCGTTCATCACCGCGGACACCGAGACGACGCCGGCCACCGGCAGCCGCGTTGCCGAACGCTTCATCACCCGCGAGGACTGCACCATCCTGATCGGCGCGCTGCATTCCGGCGTCGCCAACGCCATCACCCAGGTCGCCAGCAAATACGGCGTGATCTACATGAACACCAATTCCTCCGCGCCGAGCGAAGCCGGGGAGAATTGCTCGCGTGTGAAATTCGTCTGGGACGGCAACGGCACCAATTTCTCCAAGGCATCGGTCAAGAACGCAGTCGATTCCATCGGCAAGAACTGGATGCTGCTGACCAATGACTACGTCTGGGGTCACACGACGTCTGCCGCGACCAAGGCGCAGGTCGAGGCTGCCGGCGGCAAGATCATCGATAATCTGCTGGTGCCGCAGAACACCCGCGACTTCACCGCCTACCTCCTGAAGATCCAACAAGCAAAACCCGACGTGGTCGCGACTGCGATCGGCGGCGACGACATCAAGGCACTGCGCGAGCAGGTGGCGCAGCTCAAGCTCGACGGCAAGCCCGCCTGGATCAACAACCAGCAGGACTGGCCCGATGTCTGGGGCGCGCCCGACAGCCTGTTCGGCGTGTTCGGCACGACCTGGTATCACAAGCTGCAGCTGCCCGGCGTCGCCGAGTTCGTTAGGAAATGGCAGGCGGCCAACAAGGACGGCCCGATCCCGGTGCCGGGCAACGTCTCCTACAACGGCTATATGAGCACGCGCGAACTGCTCCGTGCAATCGAGCGGGCAGGGTCGACCAACAACGTCAAGATCATCAAGGAGATCGAGAACCTCAAGGTCTCGGCAACCGATCGCATGCAGCACTTCGACGCCTACATGGATCCCGTGACGCATCAGATGCAGCAGACGATCTATCTGGCGCGGCGCAACGCCAAGCCGGCCGACAACACCGATCTGTTCGAGATCATCAGCTGGACGGAGCCGAAATCGGCTGCCGATGACGCTGCGCCCGGCAAGTGCAAGCTCACGCCCTACGAGCAGGTGCCGACCGTCGACTCCTAGAGACGGTGCGTCGCGTCGTGGAACGAGCGGCGCGCATGTCGCGCGCCGCAGGCCCGGGCCATCGAGGGCTTGGGGGAGCAATACCAGTTGCGAGAGTCAAAACCTTGTTCGACCTTCTTCCGCATCTCCTGAATGGCCTGACGCTTGGCCTGTTGTTCGCGCTGATCGCGCTCGGCTTCATGCTCATTGTCGGGCTGATGGAGCAGATCAACCTTGCGCATGGGTCCCTGTTCGCGCTCGGGGCCTATGTCGCCATGCAGCTCACCGGACCGCGCCCGCCATTGCCGGCCGATCTTGCGAAAGCGTGGCTCGCGCTGCCGCTGGGCTGGCGCTATGCCGCGACGCTCGTGATCGCGCCCGTGATCGTGAGCCTCGTCGGCATGCTGATCGAGCTCTGCATGCGGCGGACCTACGGCAAGGACCCGCTGTACGGGCTTCTCCTGACCTTCGGCGCCGCGATGGTGATCGAGGAGTTGATCCGCCTGGTCTGGGGCACGCGTGACTATGTGCTCCAGGTGCCGTCCGCCATCAACGGCGGCTTCCTGTTCGGCGACCTGATCTGGTCGACCTATCGCTTCTACGCGGCGGGCATCGCGGCCGGGATCATCGGCCTGGTCTGGCTGTTGATCGAAAAGACTTCATTCGGCGCAACCGTCAAGGCCGGCGCTCATGACAGCGAGATCGTCCGCGCGCTCGGCATCAACCTGTCGCGATTGCGGCTGCTGGTCTTCGTGTTCGGCACGATGCTGGCCGCGATCGCGGGCATCATCGTCGCGCCGATCTGGGGCATTCGTCCGCATATGGGCGTCGATGCCGTCATCCCCGCGTTCCTGGTGATCGTGCTCGGCGGCGTCGGGAGTTTCTGGGGCGCCGTCGTGGCCGGGCTGCTGGTCGGACTCTGTGTCGGCCTTGCCGGCGCTTACGCGTCCGAATGGTCGCTGTTGTCGATGTACATCCTGCTCGTCGCCGTCGTGACGTTCCGTGCACGCGGGCTGTGGGGCAAGAAAAGCGTGCTCGAGGCCTAGGGAATGATTGTGGGATCAAGATCTTCATCCGATGCCGCGCGCCTCGTCACGCCGACGATGCTGGTGCTCTGGCTGGTGCTTGCAACGGTGCCGCTGTGGATCACGCGGATCGGGCTCTATCCCTATCTCGGGATCGAGATCCTGATCTGGTCGCTCTATGCGCTTGCGTTCAACCTGGTGCTGGGCACGGCCGGACTTCCCTCGTTCGGACATGGCGCCTATTTCGGCATCGGCGCCTATGCGTTCGGGCTCTGCCAGCTCGACATTGTCGCCAATCTCTGGATCTGTCTCGCTGCCGCGGCCGTGGTCGCGGGGCTTGCCGGCGTGCTGGTGGCGCTGTTCATCTCGCACCGGCGCGGCATCTACTATGCCTTCATGACCATCGCCTTCGGCCAGATCTTCTGGACGCTGGCGATCAAGTCGCACCGCATCACCGGCGGTGAGGATGGGCTTCTCAAGATCAAGCGGCTGCCGGCCGATTTCGGGCTGGTGTCGTTCGATCTCACCGACAATGTCGCGTTCTACTATTTCGTGCTCGCGGTGTTCGCGGTCGGTACCGCCGTCTTGTGGCGGCTGGTGCACTCGCCCTACGGCCGCGTGGTCGCTGCGATCAGGCAGAGCGAGGTTCGCGCCGCCCATCTCGGCTATAACGTGTGGCTCTACAAGGCGTCGGTGTTCGCGCTGTCGGCGGCCGTGTCCGGCTTTGCCGGCGGACTGTTCGCGATGGCGCAGCTCGCCGCATTCCCTGATGTCATGAGCCTGCATCAATCCGGCTACGTCGTGATGATGACGCTGGTCGGTGGCGGGCTCGTCAGCTTCTGGGGGCCGGTGATCGGCGTTTTTCTCTTCCTCACCGCGCGCGACGTGATCGGCGCCCTGACCAATGCCTGGATGCTCTATTTTGGTCTGCTGTTCATTGCGATCGTGCTGTTCCGCCCCGAGGGCATCGCGGGCGCGCTCTCGGCCGCCGCGCAGCAGCATTCCCTCAACGCGCTGCGGCGGCGCGGCACGTCCGCGATGCGACTGCTGGTCGGGGGCGGGCGATGAGCATGATCGAGGCCGCAGGTGTGCACGTTCGCTTCGGCGATCGCGTCGTGCTGGAAAGCGTCGATCTCGCGGTTGCCGAGGGCGAGTTTCACGGCGTGATGGGCCCGAACGGCGCGGGCAAGACCACGTTCTTCAACGTCCTCACCGGCCGGGTGAAACCGAGCCGCGGCCGAGTCCTGCTCGGCGGCGAGGATGTCACGGGATTGAGCCCGCACCGCATCGCCGCCAAGGGCATCGCCCGCTCGTTTCAGATCATGACCCTGTTCGACGAATTCTCCGCCCGCGACAACGTCATGATGGGCTTGCCCGCGTTTCGCGCCCGTGGCCTCGATATCGCGCGGGCGGCAGCTGGAGATCGCAGGTTTGCCGAGCAGGCATCCGAAGCGCTCGCCGCGGTCGGGCTTGCCGACAAGGGCGATGTCCGTGCCAAGGACCTGTCCTATGGCGACCGCCGCGCACTCGAGATCGCGGTCGCGCTGGCGCAGGCCCCGCGCGTGCTGTGCCTGGACGAGCCGACCTCCGGCCTCGGCTCCGACGGCGTGCAGCGGCTGGCCGCTCTGGTGGCGCGCCTGAAGGGCCGGCTGACCATCGTCGCCATCGAGCACGACATGGAGTTCCTGTTCTCGCTCGCCGATCGCATCTCGGTCATCCATTGGGGCCAGGTGGTGGCGCGCGGCACGCCGCACGAGCTGCAGCAGAACGAATGGGTGCGTCGCTCCAATCTCGGGAAATTCGCATGATCCTCGAAGTGGATGGGGTCGATACCTTCTACGGCGAGACCCAGGCGCTGTTCGGCGCCTCGCTCGCTATCGAGCACGCCAAGGTGTTTGCACTGCTCGGGCCGAACGGCGCCGGCAAGACCACCATGCTCCGTTCGATTCTCGGGCTGACCCGCCCGCGCCGCGGCGCGGTTCGCTTCGACGGGCATGACGTGACGCGCGATCCGACCCACGAGATCGCGCGCGCCGGCATCGGCTGGGTGCCCGACGACCGGCGGCTGTGCCCGACCTTGTCGGTGGCGCGCAACCTCACCATCGCGCAGAAGCGCACGCGCTTTCGCAACTGGAGCGTCAAGGAGGCCGCCGCGATCTTCTCGCCGCTCGAATATCTCATGGAGCGCGACTGCGAGAACCTGTCGGGTGGCGAGATGCAGATGGTCGCCATTGCGCGCGCGCTGGTCGGCTCGCCGGGACTGGTCCTGTTCGACGAGCCGAGCCAGGGTCTTGCGCCAAAGATCGTCGGCGACGTGCTCGCCACCATTTTGCGCATGAAAGAGGAGGGGATCGCCTCGCTGGTTGTCGAACAGAATGCGGAGATCGCGCTGTCGGTGGCCGACCATGCCGCGGTGATCGATCGCGGCCGGATCGTCTGGACCGGCGAGGCCGCGACCTTGCGCGATGACCGCGCCCTTCGTCAGCGCTTGCTGGGAGTACAATAAGTGGCCGCACCGCTGCTCGTCCTCGATGACGTTCGCAAGGTCTACACAAGGGGCCGCGTCATCCGCCGTCCGACGTTCACGCTTCAGGCAAACCTGTCGCTGGAGGAGCCGGGTATCGTCGGCGTGGTCGGGCCGAACGGCGCCGGCAAGACGACCTTGTTCGAGATGATGACCGGTTCCAACGCGCCGACCTCGGGGCGCGTGCTGGTCGCGGGCACCGATATCCATGGCGTCAAATATCGCGAGCGCGACCGGCTCGCGATCCACTATCACCAGTCCTATCAGGTCCGGCGGTTTCGCAAGCGCGTTCCGTCCGCCTTGCTGGCGCCGTCGCCGACCCGGACGCCGCTGGTTCACTTGTTCGACGAACCGCAGTTCAACCTGCAGGACGGCTATATCGGCTTCATGCTCGATTTCTTCCGCAAGCTGCGCGACGAGGGCAGGCTGGTCATCCTCTGCATGCATCCGACAGCCAGCTGGCACCTCGACATCCTCGCCGAAATCGCCGGGCAATTCCTGTTCGTCGCCGGCGGCGGGGTGACGCGGATGGCGGACTTCCGCACGCTCGCCGCCGAGCCGCGCTTCCGCCTCTATCTCGGACCGGAGATGACGCGCGCCGCGGATGCCATCTGTCACAGCTCGACGTAAAAGGAGACTCCGTTGGCCTATTCGAACACGCAGCTTTTCATTGCCGGCAAATGGCGCCCGGCCCATTCTGGCAAAGTGATCGAGGTGCGCAATCCCGCGACCGAGGAGGTAATCGGCACCGTCGCTCATGCGGGCCAGTCCGATCTCGACGAGGCGCTGGCCGCCGCTTCCGCCGGCTTCAAGGTCTGGCGCAATGTCGCGCCGTTCGAGCGCTGCCGGATCATGCGCAAGGCCGCCGCGATCATGCGCGAGCGCAATGACGAGATCGCGCCGCTGCTGACGATGGAGCAAGGCAAGACGCTGGGCGAAGCCAAAATGGAGGCAATGGCCGCCGCTGACGTGATCGAGTGGTTCGCGGAGGAGGCCAAGCGCGCCTATGGCCGGTTGATCCCCGCGCGCGGCCCCGGCATCTACCAGATCGCGATGAAGGAGCCGGTCGGCCCGGTCGCCGCGTTCACGCCGTGGAATTTCCCGATCAACCAGGTCGTGCGCAAGCTTTCCGCAGCGCTCGCCGCCGGCTGCTCGATCATCGTCAAGGCGCCGGAGGAGACACCAGCTTCGCCCGCGCAACTGATCCGCGCGTTTGCAGACGCGGGCGTGCCCGACGGCGTCATCAACCTCGTCTACGGCGTGCCGTCGGATATCTCCGAATATTTGATCCCGCATCCGGTGATCCGGAAAATCTCCTTCACCGGCTCGACCCATGTCGGCAAGCAGCTCAACGCGCTCGCGGGCCTGCACATGAAGCGCGCCACCATGGAGCTCGGCGGCCATGCGCCGGCGATCGTCTTTGGGGATGCCGACGTCACCTCGGCCGCGAAGATCCTGGCGGCGGCGAAATATCGTAACGCCGGCCAGGTCTGCATCTCGCCGACGCGGATGCTGGTGCAGGACGACGTGTTCCGCGAATTCGTCGACAAATTCGTCGACAGCGCCAAGGCGTTCAAGGTCGGCAATGGCCTCGATCCCGAGTCCAAAATGGGTTCGCTCGCCAATCCCCGCCGCGTCACCGCCATCGAAGGCATGGTGCAGGATGCCGTCGGCAAGGGCGCCAGGCTCGAGACCGGGGGCAAGCGTGTCGGCAACAAGGGCCATTTCTTCGAGCCGACCGTGGTGAGCGATGTGCCGAAGGATGCGCGCGCGATGAACGAGGAGCCGTTCGGCCCGCTCGCCCTGATCTCCCGCTTCTCGTCATTCGACGACGTGGTCGAGGAGGCGAACCGGCTGCCCTTTGGTCTTGCCTCTTACGCCTTCACCAGCTCGGCCAAGACGGCGGCTGCGATCGGCGCGGCGGTCGAGGCCGGCATGATGTCGATCAACAGCTTTGGTCTGGCGCTGCCCGAGGTGCCGTTCGGCGGCATCAAGGATTCCGGCTACGGTTCGGAAGGCGGCACCGAGGCGATGGAAGGCTACTTCAACACCAAGTTCATCAGCCAGACGGGCGTGTGAGCGGGCGTTGCATGCGAGGCCGCGCGATCATCGCGCGGCTTAGCGCTTGACGAAAACCAGGTTGCAGGCCCGCGCCTCGTTGCGCTTGCCGCTGCCTCGGGTGCGATCGAACTGCGCGTCGACCGTGAAGGCGTAAGGCGAGCCGGGTGCGAGGTTGTTGAGTGTGTAGGTGCTCGCCCCCGTCGTGCCGCGCGCGCTCAAGGTCGTCTTGCCGTCCGCGGGGATCTGGCCGTCGATCTCCAGCCGATTGACACCGCCCGGACCCTGCACCTCGGCGTGAAACACGCCATTGGTCACGGTGGCGACCAGGGGCCTGGTGAAGCCCTGCGCCTTGCCGGAAGCCGGGCAGTTCAACGTCACGTCCCAGCTGCCGTCAAAATCCTTGCTGCCGGTGGTTCTGGCGTTACCGCTCGGCGCGACCGCCACTTTCTGCTTCAGGCCTTCAATGCGTGCCTTGGCGAGGGTGGCGAAGATGCAATTCGGGAATCTCGCGAGATGATCCTCAAAGGCACCCAGCGTGCCGATGCCCTCAGCAGCCTTCCAGTGCGCCTCGGCGGCCGCGCAGGGATCGGCCTTCGGTGCAGCTTGGGGGGGCGCCGGCGCGACCGTGACCGTTACAGGCCCGTTCAGGTAGAACTTGCCGATGATCGACAGCGACAGCTCCGGCAGCTGGGTCTTGCCGCTGGAGTCATAGACGTCGCTGCTGATGTCGCGAAAGACGTCGCCGATTTCCTGCGGCTCCTCGATGTGCTTGAGGAACGCGGTCGTGTAGGGGCTGTTGCGGCCGGTGCCGTCGGCGGCGACCTGCCCTGATTGCGTCGAGAACGACACGATCGTGCCGCGCGGCGCCTCGACTTTCGACAGGCCTCGTCCGATCGAGGCGGCGCGCGTCGAGCCGGCAGAGCGCTTCAAGGTTTCGGCCAGCGGATTGTCGCGGCAGGAATCGAGCACGAGGATTCGCAAATTCTTGGCCTGCTGCAGATCGTTCACGATGTCGTCGACCCGCACGAAGCGCTTGAGGTCTGCTTCATCCGTCAGCACGGCGTCGACAGGCATTAGATAGTTCACGCCGTTGTACTGCATGGCATGGCCGCTGTAGTAGAACATGGCGACATCGGCCCGGCTCGCGGCGCGCGCGAAGCGGATGGTCAGGTCCTGCATGTCGGCCTGGCGCAGGTCGATACCCTGGAACACCTCGAAACCGCTGCGCTTGAGCGAGGCTGCGACGTCTTCGGCATCGTGCGACGGGTTGGGTAGCTGCGCCGTAGAGACATAAGCGCCGTTGCCGATCACCAGCGCAACCCGCGTGTCCGCCGATGCGGGGCCAAGGCTCAGCCAGAGGGCGAGGAGGGGCAGGAAAAAATGACGCAAAATTCCAGAAGGAGCACGCATGAATGCCTTCCAGGGAAATATCGAAAAATATTCACCCAGATTAGCGCATGCCGCGTCGGTATCAATGCCCTCGCTGCGGACCCGTCAGATTTAGCGACCGTGACATCCTGTCACGCCGGGTTTGCCGCCACCGTCTTGCGCAGCTCCATCTCGGTCGCAATCGCCTCCCGCACGCTGGGCCGCCCCTGCATGCGCGCGAGATAGGCCGACAGGCTTGGCCATTGCGCGATGTCGACGCCCGCGGGACGGAGCAGCAGCAGGGCCCAGGCGAGGTGGGCATCTGCGACGGTGAAACGGTCGCCGACGAGGAATTCGCGGTCGGCGAGATGTGCTGATGGCACCGCCAATGTCTGCGTGATCCTCGCACGCGGCTTGGCGAGCGAGCCGTCGTCCTTGTACCAGAAGGTCGGAAACAGGAAGGCCTTGTGGATCTCGGCGCCGATGAAGCTCAGCCATTCCTGCAGGCGGTAGCGGTCGGGATCGCCGAACCGGGGCGCCAGGCCCGCCTCCGGCTTCGCATCGGCGATGTATTGCAGCACCGCCGCGCTTTCGGTCAGCCGTTCGCCGTTCTCCAGCACCAGGACCGGCACCGCGGCCTTCGGCGACACGCCGCGGAAATCGCCGTCGTCGTCGGCGACCGTCTTGGTCCGGAGATGCACCAGATGATAACGCGCATCGAGGCCGGCCTCCATCAGCGCGATGCGGCTCGCAAGCGAGCAGGCCATCGGCGAGAAATAGAGCTGCAGCATCGCGTTGCTCCGTTATTTCAGCGCATCGCCGCGCGCGATGATCGCGAAGCGGTCGGATAGCTCGGCGAGTGCAACCTCGTGGATGGTCCGGGCGTCCAGCGTGCCGCCGCGGCCGTCGGGCAGGTCGCGCGTGGCGCAGGCATCGGCGTCAACAGTCGTGCGAAAGCCGAGGTCGAGCGCGGCACGGGCGGTGGAGCTGACGCACATATGCGTCATGAAGCCGGCCAGTACGATGTTCTTCCTGTCGGTTGCGGCAAGGCGCGCCTGCAGATCAGTGCCGGCAAATGCATTGGGCAACTCCTTCTCGATCACCAGCTCGCCGGCACGGGGGCTCAGCTCGGCGACGATGGCGCCGCGGTCGGCGCCGCGATCGAACAGGCTGCCGGCCTTGCCGCGATGGGCGATATGGATGATCGCGGCTCCGCTCTCGCGTGCCCGTGCCAGGAGCGCAGCCGCCCGCGCGATCGCAGGTCCCGCGTCGGGCAGAGCGAGGGGACCCGCGAGATATTCGTTCTGGATATCGATCAGCACCAGCGCGGCGTCGCCAAGACGCGGCGGGTTGAGATCGGCACCGGCGAGCTGCAGCAGGGTCTTTGCGGTCGTCATGGTCTGGAAATCTCCGGGGCAAGAGGCTGCACAAACATAGCCTCGGGAATGCCTGCCGATATGCAGGGATATTGCAGCGGGTGGCTGCGATATTGCAGGCTGCTCCCGGCCGGTATAACCTGACGCAATGAACTGGGACGATCTGCGCATCATCGCTGCCGTCAGGGACGAGGGCACCTACGCGGGCGCCAGCGCGCGGCTGCGCATCGACGAAACCACGGTCGGGCGCAGGCTGTCGCGCATCGAGCGTGCACTCGGTTTGCGTCTGTTCGAGGCGGCCGACGGCGTCCGCAGGCCGACGCGGAGTTGCGAGGCGGTGCTGGCGCATGTCGAGGCGATGGCCGCACATGCCGCCGAGATCGGTCGCGTCGGCGCGAGCCTGGCAGGTCCGGTGGGACGCCTGCGCATCGCCTCCACCAACACGTTCGCTGAGGAGGTGCTGTCGCCGCGCGCGAGCGACTTCCTGCGCGCCAATCCCGGCCTGACGCTGCAATTCCTCACCTCGAGCGAGAACGTCAAGTTCTCGCGCTGGGAAGCCGATCTCGCCATCCGGCTGCGCAAACCCGACAAGGGTGACTTCGCGATCTCCAGGCTCGGCGACGTCAAGCTTTATTATTTCGAGCCTGTTGCGACCGAGGGCGAGCCGGTGCTGTGCGCCTATCCGGACGAACTCGGTGCCATTCCCGAGATGCAATTCCTGCGCATGAAGCAAGCCCGCGCGCGCTGCGTCACCGACAACGTTCGCGTCATCCGTAACCTGATCCGCGCGCATCGGGCCGCCGGCGTGTTGCCGGAGTATGTTTGCGCGGACTTGCTCGGCGATCGCCGCCTGCGCGCCACGCTGCTGCCGAAGCGGCGCGACGCCTGGCTGCTGGTGCAGAACCACCTCAAGCGCGATCCCGCGACGCGTGTGACGATCGACTGGGTGAGGGCGTGTTTTCAGGAAACGTCGCGCGGTTGACGTCACGCTTCAGTCATTCGACAGCAAGATCTCTTGTTGCATCTTTTGGTTGAGATTGTCTTCGCGTGATTCTAACATCCGGTCGTCATTCCGGGGCGGCGCGAAGCGCCGAGCCCGGAATCCATAACCACAGGCTGGAGGAATGGCCTACTACGTCTACATCCTGGCAAGTAGGAAGTACGGCACGTTGTACATCGGTGTAACGAGCGACCTCGTTCGACGCGTCTACGAGCACAAGACCAAGATCGTCCCGGGTTTCACCAAGCGATACGGGATCGACAAGCTGGTTCTGTTCGAGACTTTCGATGACCCCGTAAGCGCAATCGCTCGCGAGAAAGAGCTCAAGAAATGGCGGCGGGATTGGAAGACGCGATTGATCGATGAACAGAATCCGAATTGGGATGATCTCTACAGCGGCATCTCCAATTAGGGCCTGTGGTTATGGATTCCGGGCTCGCGGCTTCGCCGCGCCCCGGAATGACAAACCAAAAAAAATCTCGCACCACCCCCTTGCAACCCGAACGTGCTTCGTCTATTAGCGCCCTCCTTCGCTAGGCCATGGGTTCGGGCTCTCTGAGATCCCGACTGGCGCGAGCCGCTCTGCGGTTTCGTGTTCCGCCGAATGAAGGGCAAACGCAGGACGTAGCTCATGGAGAGCGTCGGGCTGAACACCCGAAGGCATCGGTTCGATTCCGGTCTCTTGCACAAAGGATAGCTCAGTTTGGTAGAGCAGATGACTGTTACTCATCCTGTCGCGGGTTCGAATCCCGCTCCAGCGCTCCGTTTCAGCCTGAAAAGCTGATACCTCTGACGAGGACCGGACGCGCGCTTCAGTCGCAGTCCGGCCGTTTTGCCGAAAGGCTTACCGTCCGAACCTAGACACTGTGAGACCGGCTTTGCGCCGCGGGTCGATACCGCTTGCGCTGATGCCGGGTGGCTCCGCATGACCGCTCGACACGCGTCGAGCGATCGCGCGCGTGCGCCCGTCATCATGCAAGTTCAAGCCCCGGCCCGCTGATTTCCCGGGAAGCGTCGTCCGCGTCCTCACGTCCTTTGCAAACGAAACCTGCTGTCCGGCATCCGGCCGGGCGCAAACGAAGGAGGCGTGCCATGACCTGGCACTTGCTGATGTTGAACGTGACGGTGAAGGATGGCGAGCGTGCGTTGCTCACGCGCAACGGACAGCTCGTGCGCGTGCTCGCGCCCGGCAAGCATCGCTTGTTCGATCCCCTGCACGAGCTGAAGGCCGAGGTGCTCGACGTGGTGCGCAGCGAATTCCCCGCGGATCGCTACGCGGTACTGAAGGCCGCGCGGCCTGATCTGGCCGCTGAGCTGTTCGAGGCGATCGAGACCAAGGCGGACGAGATCGCCATCGTCAGCCTCGACGGCCGGCCCGTGCATCTGATGACGCCCTGGCAGGCGCGCGTCTACTGGAAGGTCGCGACCCGCATCGATGTCGAGCGCATCGATGTTTCCGCCGATCCTCGGGTTGGCGCGCGGCACCTGACCATGATCGAGCGCAACCGCTCGACCGTCGTGATGGAAGCGGTGGTCGAGAACCACGAGGCGGGCCTGCTCTATGTCGAGGGCCGGCTCGTGGAGCGGCTTGCGCCCGGCCGGCACGCCTTCTGGACCGTCGGCCGCAAGATCGAGGTGAAGCGCCTCGACCTGCGGCCCCAGGCGGTCGAGATCACCGCGCAGGAGATGCTGACCAAGGATCGCATCGCGCTGCGGGTGACGCTGACGGCGTTCCGCAGGATCGTCGATCCCGAGCGCACGGTTGCGACCGTGCCCGACGTGGATGCGTGGCTGTACCGGCTGGTGCAGTTCGCGATCCGCGAGGCGGTGGCGGGCCGGACGCTGGACGAGGTGCTGTCTGCGAAGGCGGCGCTGGATGCGGAGCTGCGCGACTATGTGCGTGCACGCGTCGCGGAGTCCGGCATGGAGGTGACCGAGCTCGGCGTCAAGGACGTGATCCTGCCCGGCGAGATCCGGGAGCTGGTGAACAAGGTGGTGGAGGCGGAGCGGGTCGCGAAGGCGAACCTGATCCGCCGGCAGGAGGAGACCGCGGCGACGCGTTCACTCCTGAACACCGCCCGCCTGATGGAGGAGAACCCCCTGCTGCTGCGGCTCAAGGAGCTGGAGTCGCTGGAGCGGCTGGTCGAGAAGGTCGGCCGCATCGACCTCCATGCCGGCAACGGCGAGGGCCTCGATGCCCTCCTGACCCGGCTCGTGCGCCTGAAGGCGCCCGAGAGCGCATGAAGCAGAAGGGCCGCCCACGGGCGGCCCTTCACATCTCCATTGTCGACGCTTGCGATGAACGCGTGCGCGCGCCCGTGCGACCAAAACCATGAGTGGGTATTGCACGCGCGCGAAGGTTGCGTAATCTCACGGTGACGACCACAATCTCGATCATGGCAAGCGAATGACCACTCTTCAGCAAACGATCCGCCCTACGGCCCGGCCGCGGGAATGGAAAGCGATCGTCGTCCTGATCCTGTTGATCCCGGTGCTGTGGTCGCCGCCGTTCCTGTTTCGCTTCTTCCTGTATCAGCCGTTCAACATTCCTTCCGGCTCGATGACCCCGACGCTGGTCGTCGGCGACTACGTCTTCGCCGCCAAATACGCCTATGGCTACGGCCGCTATTCCTTTCCTTTCGCACCGTCCTGGATCTCGGGCCGTGTCTTTGCGGCCGAGCCCGAGCACGGTGACGTAGTCGTGTTTCGCGCGCCAAAGGACACCTCGGTCGACTACGTCAAGCGCGTGGTCGGGCTGCCCGGCGACCGCATCCAGATGCGGCAGGGACAGCTTGTCCTCAATGACAGACCGGTGACGCGCGTCGCGCTCGCAAACGGGCTCGCCGGCACCGCCTGCGGATCTGGATGGCAGCGTCAAGGTCAAGCGCTGGCGCGAGACGCTGCCCAATGGCAATTCCTACATCACCTACGACTGCGTCGAGAACGGCTACTACGACAACACCAATGTCTACACCGTGCCGCCCGGCCATTTCTTCGTGCTGGGCGACAACCGCGACAACTCGAGCGACAGCCGCGTGATGGCAACGATGGGTTTCATCCCGATGGACAACCTCGTCGGGCGGGTGACGCGGATCATCTGGTCGCTCGACGAAGACGGCGAGCCGCACATGGAGCGGCTGGGGAAGGTGTGGTGAGGGGCGCCGCCGTCATTCCGGGGGGGCGCGTAGCGCTGAGCCCGGAATTCATTCGTCCGCAAGGTTCGTTTTCCGAAGGTCGTCGGGCCGAGCCCTTCAGTCGCCAATCTCTTTCAGAAAGGCCTTCGCGTTTGCGCAGGCTTCGTCCGTGTCGCCAAAGCGGCAGGATTTCGCCAAGAAACGCCGCGCCCGGGCGTTGTTCTTTTCGACGCCGATACCTTTGATCAAGTGAAATCCCATCATCGTGCATGCCCAGGGATCGTCTCGGCCGCATGCCAGTTCATACGTCCGATTGGGACAGGCATAGTCGCCGCTGTCTTCCATGCTGGCGGCAACGTTCGTACAGCCTGAAGCAACGCCGAGCTTGCAGGCCCTCAGAAACAGCGCATCGGAGAGCGGCCCGGTCTTGATCATCCGCTGGACGACGAGTGCGGCTGCGTAGCAGTCGCTCGCGTTGCCCGCCCGACAGCGATCAAGGCACTGCTCCGCCGCAGCCGAGCATCCTTCGATCGAAAAAGCAGGTGCGCCCGCGTTCGCCGGCATGGAGTCAGCGGGGCATTGCTCGGCTCGCGGAAGCCAATCCGGCCATGTCCCTTCCATCTTCCCAATCGCGTCATTGTTGTCCGCCGCGTCTACGGGCGTCGGCGCGGAAAGGCCCGCAGCGGAGATGATGACAAGGGCTGCCAGCAGCGGACGTATCTTGCGGTGCGGCATTGCAATTCTCGTCAGGGCTCCACGGGATCCTGCAGCATTAGTGATCCGAAGGATACACCTTTGAATTGTAGGTGCGCTCGCAGGTCGCCACAAGGCGTTGCATCGGGGCGCCGCCCCAAAACAAAAACCCCGGCATCGCTGCCGGGGTTTCGCATTCCGTATCGTATCTGAACGGCTGGATCAGAAGTCCATGCCGCCCATTCCGCCGCCCGGGGGCATCGCCGGACCGGCGCCGCCCTTCTTGGGCAGCTCGGCGACCATGGCTTCCGTGGTGATCAGGAGCGCGGCAACCGAGGCTGCGTTCTGGATCGCGGTACGGACCACCTTGGTCGGGTCGATGATGCCCTTGGTGACCAGGTTGACGTACTCGCCGGTCTGGGAGTCGAAGCCGTAAGCGTAGGTCTTGTTCTCCAGGATCTTGCCGACGATCACCGAACCGTCTTCACCGGCGTTGATCGCGATCTGGCGAGCGGGAGCCGACAGCGCCTTGCGCACGATCTCGACGCCGGTCTTCTGGTCGTCGTTCTTGGTGCGCAGACCCTTGAGCTGCTCGGAGGCACGGAGCAGGGCGACGCCGCCGCCCGGGACGATGCCTTCCTCGACCGCCGCGCGGGTCGCATGCATCGCGTCATCAACGCGATCCTTGCGCTCCTTCACCTCGACCTCGGTCGCGCCGCCGACGCGGATCACCGCGACGCCGCCTGCGAGCTTGGCGAGACGCTCCTGGAGCTTCTCACGGTCGTAGTCCGAGGTGGTCTCCTCGATCTGCGCCTTGATCTGGGCCACGCGCGCCTCGATGTCGGCCTTCTTGCCGGCGCCGTTGACGATCGTTGTGTTCTCCTTGTCGATCATCACCTTCTTGGCGCGACCGAGCATGTTGAGCGTGACGTTCTCGAGCTTGATGCCGAGATCTTCCGAGATCGCCTGGCCGCCGGTCAGGATCGCGATGTCCTGCAGCATGGCCTTGCGGCGATCGCCGAAGCCCGGAGCCTTGACGGCCGCGACCTTCAGACCACCGCGCAGACGGTTGACGACGAGGGTCGCGAGCGCTTCGCCCTCGACGTCCTCGGCGACGATGACCAGCGGCTTGCCGGTCTGCACCACGGCCTCGAGCAGCGGCAGCAGCTCGTTCAGCGAGGAGAGTTTCTTCTCGTTGATGAGGATGTAGGCGTCGTCCATCTCAACGCGCATCTTGTCGGCGTTGGTGACGAAGTAGGGCGAGATGTAGCCGCGGTCGAACTGCATGCCCTCGACGACGTCGAGCTCGGTCTCGAGCGACTTGGCTTCCTCGACGGTGATGACACCCTCGTTGCCGACCTTCTTCATGGCGTCGGAGAGGAACTTGCCGATTTCGGCATCGCCGTTCGCCGAGATGGTGCCGACCTGGGCGATCTCGTCGTTCGAGGTGACCTTCTTGGAGTTCTTGACGAGGTCGGCGACCACGGCTTCCACGGCCAGGTCGATACCACGCTTCAGGTCCATCGGGTTCATGCCGGCGGCAACCGACTTTGCGCCTTCACGAACGATCGCAGCCGCGAGCACGGTTGCGGTGGTGGTGCCGTCGCCGGCCGCGTCAGCCGACTTGGAGGCGACTTCGCGCACCATCTGCGCGCCCATGTTCTCGAACTTGTCGTCGAGCTCGATCTCCTTGGCGACGGTGACGCCGTCCTTGGTGATGCGGGGAGCGCCGAACGACTTGTCGAGGACGACGTTGCGGCCCTTGGGGCCGAGCGTCACCTTGACGGCGTTGGCGAGGATGTCGACGCCACGCAGCATCTTGTCGCGTGCATCGACGCCGAATTTGACTTCTTTAGCTGACATCTGGATTTTTCCTTAGGTGTTTAGCTGGTGGGGAGAGGGGGCTCTTAGGCCGCCTTCTTCTTGGAAGCGGGGACGTCGAGGACGCCCATGATGTCGCTTTCCTTCATGATCAGCAGGTCGACGTTGTCGATCTTGACCTCGGTGCCGGACCACTTGCCGAACAGCACGCGGTCGCCGACCTTCAGGTCGATCGGGATCAGCTTGCCAGCTTCGTCGCGGCCACCGGGGCCGACGGCGACGACTTCGCCCTGCGAGGGCTTTTCCTTGGCAGTGTCGGGAATGATGATGCCGCCGGCGGTCTTCTCTTCTGCGTCGATACGCTTGACCACGACGCGGTCGTGAAGCGGACGGAATTTCATGCAGTCCTCCTAAGTAGTTGCACGGTATGGGAATTTTTTGGCGTTAGCAGTCTGTGCCCGCGAGTGCTAGCACAGGCGAAGCTGAAATAGGACAGGAATTTTGCGGGGGCAAGGGCTTCTAGCAGAAAATTCGGCACTCTGAAGGCCCGGGTGCCAGAATCTCTTTACCATCGTTAACCCGCTCGGTGACCGTATTAGCACGGAGCCGTCTCTGCTGCTAAAGCATTGAATTTCAACAGCTTGTTAAACTTTTGGGCTTGAGATGGATTGTCAGTTTGCGTCACATTTCTCTCATGTGAGCGCATCAGTACCGGGTGGCTCGTAAGGCGCACACCGACCAAGCCGCCCTTTGAATGCGCTCCTGCAAAGGAGGTTGGCATGGGCTTGCGGAGTGGGGGCGTTTCCGAAGATTTCCGGAAACAGCTTTTGGGTTACGGGCTGACGACGGCGCAAATTCTCTATCGGATGCCCGATCATCCCTCGCTTCTCCAGACCTACGTCTGGCAGAACTACGACATGTTTCCGAAATTTCCGGCGCTGAAGGATTTCCTGGCGTTCTGGCAGGAGAAGCTCGACGGTCCGCTCCATTCGGTGACCGTCGCGCATTCCAAGCTGATCAAGCCGGCCGAGCTGCGCGCCGTGGATGGCGTGTTCCGGCTGCATTGAACAGCGCGCCGGCATCGTAGAGTGGGCAAAGGCGCGCTCGCGCCGTGCCCACCATCTCTCCGCGATTGCATCTGGCAATGGTGGGCACGCTTTCGCTTTGCCCGCCCTACGATATCTCGTTCTGTGCTAGCCTCCGCCCATAACAACAGGGAGGCGGCCCATGGCCAAGAAAACAAAATCGCGCAGCGCAACCCAGGCCGCGGTGAAGAAGCGGAGCGGAGCCAAGGCCGTGGCACGATCCTCGGCGCGCAAGGCGGTGAAGGCGAAGGCGCGCACGACACCGGCGAAGGCCGCTCCGAAAAAGCCCGCCCGTCCCAAGCAGCGCATCGCCATCAGCCATCACCGCGAGGAAGACTTCAAGGCCGACGGCCTGCGCGCCTACGCAAAGTATCGCGACCTCGGCATCGCCGAAGCCAGCCACGGCCTCGCGCAAGCCCACGTGATCCGCCTGCAAGGACCCTGCGATCCGAACGAGGTGTCGAAGCTGCACTTCCACGACGTCGAATTCCAGATGGTCTACGTGCTCAAGGGCTGGGTGAAGACCTACATGGACGGCCAGGGCGAGACCTTGATGAAGGAAGGCAGCGCCTGGACCCAGCCGCCGAAGATCAAGCACATGATCCTGGATTATTCGGATGACGTGGAGCTGCTGGAGGTGATCCTGCCGGCGGAGTTCAGGACGGTGGAGTTGAAGGCGTAGACGCAGTCGGGAAGGGCGCGCACGTCTCTCCGCTCGTCATTGCGAGGAGCCCTTGCGACGAAGCAATCCAGACTATCTCCGCGGAAAGATTCTGGATTGCTTCGCTTCGCTCGCAATGACGGGTGGAGAGAGCCTAACTCAACACCCCCACCACCGCGCCCATCAAACACGTCGTCAGCGTTCCCGACACGATCGATTTCAGCCCGAGCGCGTTGATCTCCTCGCGCCGCCCCGGCGCCATCACACCTAAGCCGCCGATCATGATGCCGAGGCTGGCGAAATTGGCGAAGCCGCACATTGCGTAGAGCATGATCAAGCGCGAGCGCGGATCGAGCGTATCGGGCGGCAGCTTCGAGAAGTCGACATAGGCGATCAGCTCGTTGAGCACGGTCTTGGTGCCCATCAGGCTGCCGGCGGTCACCGCCTGGTCCCAGGGCAATCCCATCAGCCAGCACACCGGCGCCATCACGAGGCCGAGCAGCCGTTGCAGCGAGATCGCGGCGCCGCCGATATTGGGCAGCAGGCCGAGGATGGCGTTGACGAGATAGACCAGCGCCACCAGCACCAGCAGCATGGCGACGATGTTGATCAGCAGTTCGATCCCCGCGCTCGTCCCCTTCACGATCGCATCCATCGGGCCGGAGACGTCCATCTCAGGATCCTCCAGCGCGCCGCCGGTGCGCTTGTCGGAAGTCTCCGGCACCATGATCAGGCTGACGAGGATCGCGGCCGGCGCGCCCAGCACCGAGGCGATGACGAAATGGGCGGCGGCATCGGGAATGAGCGGCGCCAGCAGCGTCGCGTAGAGCACCAGCACCGTGCCGGCGATGCCGGCCATGCCGCCGGTCATCACCAGGAACAATTCGCTGCGCGTCATCTGCGCCAGATACGGCCGCACGAACAGCGGTGCCTCGACCATGCCGAGGAAGATGTTGGCCGCGGTCGAGAGCCCGACCGCGCCGCCGACGCCCAGCGTCCGCTCCAGCAGCCAGGCCATGCCACGCACGACCGGCGGCAGCACGCGCCAATAGAACAAGAGCGTCGTCAGCACGCTCATGACCAGCACGATCGGCAGCGCCTGGAACGCCAGGATGAAATCGGCGCCCGGCACCTTCGCGTCGAAGGGCAGGGGACCGCCCCCGACATAGCCGAACACGAAGGAGGAGCCGGCGCGCGAGGCCGCGGAGATCGCGCCGACAGCGTCGTTGATCGCCCCAAAAGCCCGTGCGACGACGGGCACTTTCAGGAGGACAGCCGCGGTGACGAAGGTCGCGATGAGGCCAATCGCCGCCTGCCGCAGCGATACGGCGCGGCGATTCTCCGCCAACGCGAAAGCGATCAACAGCAATGCGAAAATGCCGAGTGCCGACTGCAAGCGCAGCATGGTGTCCCCAAAACCCCCAATGATTATGGTCGCGCCCGCGTTGCAAACGCAATGCCGGGAGATGACCTGAACCTCCCGCTGTTGACAAGCAGGTGCGCCTCAGTCACGCGAGGGCACGTCGACATCAGGGGGCGGACGGTCCAGGGTGACCCAAGAGGCGATGCCAGAGCAGCCAATATCAGCCAGTCCGCCGGTCAGTGCCCGCGCGCTCCTCGCCCACCGCGCTTTCCTGTTCTTCCTGCTCTCGCGCAGCCTGTCGCGCTTTTCCAGCCAGATCGCGGCGGTCGCGATCGGCTGGCAGATCTATGATCTCACCGGCTCGGCCTTCGATCTCGGCATGGTCGGCCTCGTGCAGTTCCTGCCCACCGCGCTTCTGGTGTTCGTCGCCGGCCACGCCGCCGACCGTTTCGAGCGCAAGCGCGTGGTCCAGCTCTGCCAGCTCGTGGAAGCCGCCACCGCGCTCTATCTCGCAATCATCACCTATCTCGGCCTGGTCAGCGAGGTGCAGATCTTCATCGCGACCTTCGTGCTCGGCATTGCCGGCGCCTTCGAGAGCCCGACCACCGCGGCTCTCTTGCCGCTGATCGCGCCGCAGGGATCGCTCCAGCGCGCAACCGCAGTCGCGAGCGGCGCGGGGCAGGTCGCGACCATCACGGGTCCGGCGCTCGGCGGCTTTGCCTATGCGGTCGCGCCGCATCTTGCCTTTGCCGTGATGCTGCTGTTCTGGATTCTCGGGATGATTTTGACTGGCTTCATCCGGCCGCGCCCGCAGGCGGTCTCCAAGGAGGGGACGGACGCCGACAACATCTTCGCCGGCGTCCGCTTCATCCGCAGCAATCCGGCGATCCTCGGCACCATCTCGCTCGATCTGTTTGCCGTGCTGTTCGGCGGCGTCACCGCGCTGTTGCCGATCTATGCCCGCGACATCCTCCAGACCGGCCCGATGGGGCTCGGGATCTTGCGCGCCGCGCCCGCGGTCGGTGCGCTGCTGATGACCATGGTGCTCGCGCGTCACGCCATCTCGCGGCATGTGGGCCTGCGCATGTTCCAGGCTGTGATCGTGTTCGGCGTCGCCACGGTCGTGTTCGCGCTGTCGTCGTGGATGTGGCTGTCGGTGTTGTCGCTCGCGGTTCTGGGCGCCGCCGACACGATCAGCGTCGTGATCCGCTTCTCGCTGGTGCAGCTCTCAACCCCCGACGAGATGCGCGGCCGGGTCGGCGCGGTGAACTTCCTCTTCATCAACGCCTCCAACCAGCTCGGCCAGTTCGAGAGCGGCGTCGCAGCCGCGCTGCTCGGCGCGATGCCTGCGGCCGTGCTCGGCGGCGTCTGCACCGTCGCGGTCGCGCTGCTGTGGATGAAGCTGTTTCCGGCGCTGCGGCAGGTGGAGAGCTTGGAGTAGGGCTCCGCTCTATCATCCGTCGTTGCGAGGAGCAAAGCGACGAAGCAATCCAGAATCTCTCCGCGGAAACACCCTGGATTGCTTCGCTGCGCTCGCAATGACGATTGTGGAGGCAGCGCGGGGATTTAGCCGACGTCACCGCGTTTGCCAAAGGCAAGTCGCAACCCCACGCCGCCTACTGTGCATGGGGTTGTTTTTCACTTTTTTAGTTCAGCCCCGTCCGACAAACGGCATCTTGGTCGCCATGACCGTCATGGTCAGCACGTTGGCATCGAGCGGCAGGCCGGCCATGTAGGCGACGGCGTCGCCGACCGCCTTGGCGTCCATGCGCGGCTCGTGCTTGGTGGTGCCGTCGGGCTGCAGCACGCCGGGGCCGTTGACCATGCGATCGGTCATGGGCGTCGCGGCATTGCCGATGTCGACCTGGCCGACCGCGATGTCGTACATGCGGCCGTCGAGGTTGGAGGCCTTGGTGAGGCCCGTGATGGCGTGCTTGGTCGAGGTATAGGCCGCCGAGAACGGACGCGGCGCGTGCGCCGAGATCGAGCCGTTGTTGATGATGCGGCCGCCGCGCGGGCTCTGGTCCTTCATGATGCGGAAGGCGTGCTGGGTGCACAGGAACGGGCCGGTGAGGTTGGTGTTCACCACCGCCTGCCACTGCTCGAGGCTGAGATCCTCGAAGTTCACCGCCGGCGCGCCCATGCCGGCATTGTTGAACAGCACGTCGAGCCGGCCGTAGGTCGCCTTCACCTTGTCGAACAGCGCGGCAATGGAGTCCGGCTTGGTCATGTCCGCGGTGACGCACAGGCTCTTGCCCGCGGGGCCGAGCTTCGCGGTCTCCTCGAGCATGTCGAGCCGGCGCCCGACCAGCACCACGGTGAAGCCGATGTTCATCAACGCCAGCGACGCCGCGCGCCCGACACCAGTGCCCGCGCCCGTCACCACTGCGATCTTGTTTGCTTCACTCATCGTTTCCTGCCTTTTCTCTCTTCAAGTTGGCTGTCAGGTTTTTGGTTCTTTTTCGTTCTTGTAGGGCGGCCGCGGAATGTTCTGATGCGCCGCGCGCAAGGCCGCCGACCAGCGCGAGCGCAGGTCGTGGAAATAGGGCTCGCCCGCCTCGATGCGGTGGTTGAGATCGGCATCACAGGCGTCTGCACGCACCACCAGCACGTCGATCGGCAGCCCAACGCCGAGATTGGAGCGCATGGTCGAGTCCATCGAGATCAGGCTGGTCTTCAGCGCCTCGTAGAGCTCGACGTCGTAATGCATGGCGCGGTCGAGCACCGGCTTGCCGTATTTGTGCTCGCCGATCTGCAGGTAGGGCGTGTCCGTGGTGCACTCGATGAAATTGCCGGCGGTGTAGACCATGAACAGGCGCATGCGCGCGCCCTTGATCTGGCCTCCGAACAGGAAGGAGACGTCGAAGGAGACGTCTTCGGATCTCAGCGCCGGTCCTTCGGTCGCGTGCACCGCCCGGATCGCCCGGCCGATGCGCTGGGCGGCCTGGAACATGGTCGGCGCGTTCATCAGCGTCTCGATCTCGCCCGTGGTGGGGTCCTCCAGGCCTTCGGTCAGTGTCGACAGCACCGACTGGCTGATGGCGAGGTTACCGGCGCTGGCGATCGCCATGATGCGGTCGCCGGGTTTGGAGAAGATGTGGAGCTTGCGGAAGGTCGAGACATTGTCGAGCCCGGCATTGGTTCGGGTGTCGGCGATCATCACCAGACCGTCCCGAACCAGGATTCCGCAACAATAGGTCATTTCCCGTCCCCGAACGCGTTTGCGCGGAATTACTAGCCAATTTCGGGGAGGCATGAAACCCCCGATTCCCCGGGGGAGGTCGTCATTCTCCGGCGAAACGGTTGTCTCTGCCGCTCATTCAGCGGCATCGACGAGAAACGCCTCGTCGACGGGGACGCCGAGCGCCGTGACCAGCCGGTTGGTCTCCGCGGCCATGCCGACGATGGCGAGCATCTCGCCATATTCGGCCTCGGTCATGCCCTTGGCCCGTGCGCCCGCGGTGTGCGAATGGATGCAGTAGCTGCAGCCATGCGCGATCGAGACCGCGACATAGAGCATTTCCTTGATCTTGGGATCGAGCGCGCCGGGTGCCATCACCTCCTTGATGCTCTCCCAGGTCCGCCGCAGCGTCTTCGGATCATGCGCCAGCGCGCGCCAGAAATTGTTGACGAAGTCCGACTTCCGCACCTTGCGGATATCGTCGAAAACGGCGCGCGCCTCGGCGGAGAGTTCATCGTCCGAAAGCAGCTTTACGGTCGCCATGGGGTACCTCGCGGGGTCAGGTCTGATCCCGCGAGTGTAGCACGGCTCGAGCGCTCAGCCGGCATGCCCGGCCGAGCGGCGCAAGGCCAGCTTGCCGACGTCGACATATTGCCGCTGCTGCGCATGGGCGTGCTGCGCCCCGACGTGAACGTCGCGCAGGCGCCGCTGCAGCGGCGAGCTGTCGTAGACCGCGCTGCTTCCGGCCAGCGCAAAACAGGCATCCGCGATGCCGACGCAGGTCGTGGCGAGCCAGACCGCGGATCGGGCGCCCTCGATCATGAGGTCTTCGTCTCTCAGGGTGCCGGCGATCGCGCGGCGCCAGTGGCTGGCGATCTGCACCTCGAGCAAGGCCTGCGCAGCCCGGAGGTCGGCGGAAATCCGGCCGAGCTCGTACTGGAAGGTCTCGGACTCCCGCATCGGGACGGCCGCATACAATTGCTGCCTCCCGGTATGGGCCAGCGCAAGCAAGTCGTCGACAGTGCCTTCGGCGAGACCCACCGAGAATGCGCCGTGCACCAATGGCAACCATTGCCGCAACGCCTGATAGAGCGGACCCGACATGCGAGGGGGAGCTTCGACATCGAAGACATGGGTCTCGGGAACCAGCGTCTCCCGTAGCGTGATGTGATGGCTGCCGGTGCCCTTCAGCCCTGCCGCGTGCCAGGTGTCCTCGATCTCCCAGTCACGCGCCGGCAGCACAGCGACGCGAACCTGCGGCTTGCCTTGCGGGCCGGGGACCGGCTTGCCATTTTCGGTGACGATGCAGAACCCGCCGATCCAGTCGGCGTGGGTGCAACTGCTGGCGAACGGCCAGCGGCCCTTGACGCGATAGCCGTCGGCCACGCGCTCTGCCGTTCCACCCGGTTGGGATGAGCCGCAGATCGCCACGTCCGGACCGTCCTTATAAATTTGCTGGTACAGTTCAGGGTGTGCTGCGGCGGCGAAAAGGCTGCCGACTCCGCCGACAATCGAGATCCAGCCGATCGAGCCGTCGAGCTGGGTCAGTGCCTTGATAACCTCCAGTCCGGCCGGAAAATCCAGCTCCAGCCCGCCTTGGCTGCGCGGAACGAACATCCGGAAGAGCCCGATCGACCGCAGCCGTTCCACGAGGTCGGACGGGACGCGGCGTGCGGCTTCGATCTCCGCGGCGCGGGCCTTGATCTCGGGAGCCAACTCCCGGATCCCCGCAAGCATGTCTTGGTGGGGATCGCGCAGGGGCACGGAATGCTTCTTGTTCTTTTCGTGAAGCCGCATCTGTCTCAACCTCTGTTGCGGAAACGGATCACAACGGAGGTTGAAGAGATGGCGCTACGGGACGGTTTCAGCGCGGGCCGTCGTCGATTACAGCTGTAACGCTGCGACGTGATTGCGCCGCAGATGCCTCGTGACGAGATACCGCAGCGCCTAGCTTTGCCGCTGTGACTGCGACTGCGATTGCCCGCCGCGGCCGGCCTGCTCGACCTTCACGGCCACCGTCAGCGTCTCCGCACCGCCGCCATAGCGGGTGCCGCGCACGGGGGCTGCGCCGAGATAGTCGAGCCCGATCGCAACGCGGACATGGGCGTCGGTGGTGCAGATGCAGTTGGCGGGATCGAAGCCGACCCAGCCGAGACCGTCGACGTAAGCTTCCGCCCAGGCATGGCCGGCATCCTGGTGCACCGTGCCGTCCGAGCGCAGGAAATGGCCGGAGACGAAGCGCGCCGGCACGCCGCCGCTGCGGGCGCAGGCGATGAAGATATGCGCGTAGTCCTGGCAGACGCCGCGCTTGAGCGTGAACGCTTCGGCCGCCGAGGTGCCGCTGTTGGTCGGATCCTCGTCGAAGGTCATGTGATCGCTGATTTGCGTCATCAGCGTGTGCAGGAAGCCGAGCGTGTCTCTCTCGGCCTCGCTGCGCAACTGCCGCGCGACCGCCGTCATCGCCGGATTGACGGTGGTGAGGTCGGTGGCGCGCAAGAACATGCCGGCCGGAAAGCGCTCGTCGGCGCCGCGCAGCACGCCGCCGGTGTCGTGGGTCTCGATCAGGCCCTCGGCGGTGATCTTGATGTCGCCGACGGGTCCGCAGGACAGCACATGGGTGACGTTGCCGAAGGCATCCTCATGGGTGTCGAGCTTGGTGTCAGTCGAGACGTCGATCTGCCACTCCGCCACATACTGCCCGTCATGGCTGCCGGGCGTCATGCGCAGGATCTGGATCACGCTGGTGGCCGGCGGCTCGTAGCGATAGGTCGTGGTGTGCAGGATTCGCAGGCGCATGGTGGACCGTGAAGTTAGTGGTTAGACCCGCTGCCTATTGCGAAGAAGCTCGTCATGCCCGGGCTTGTCCCGGCCATCCACGATCTTCCTCGCCGCGCAAAAGCAAGAACGTGGATGGCCGGGACAAGCCCGGCCATGACGATATCCCGTTTTCGTCAGCCGGGGGACATCAGATCAAATACTGCTTCGTGATGATTTCGCCCAGCCTGGAATTGTCCGTGATGAATTCCTGAATGAATTCATGCACGCCGTGCTGGAAAATGTCGTTCATATTGCTGTGTTCCAGCCGGTTGCGGATGCCGCGGGCATGGCGCTGGGCGGGGCCCTGGCGGCCGTAGGCGACGCCGATCTGGTCGAGGTTGCGCACGAGATTGCCGTAGCAGCTTGCCAGTGAGCGCGGCAGCGTGTCGTTGAGGATGAGCAGGTCCGCAATCAGCCACGGCTTCAGCGTCTCGCGATAGACCCAGTGATAGGCTGTCAGCGCCGAGACCGAGCGCAGGATCGAGCTCCACTGATAGAAGTCGAGCGGGCCGCCGACATGCTCCTCCTCGGGCAGCAGCACATGGTACTTCACGTCGAGGATGCGCGCGGTGTTGTCGGCGCGCTCCAGATGCACGCCCATCCGCGAGAACCAGTAGGCGTCGTTGCGCAGCATGGTCCGGTAGGCCGAGCCGTCGAAGCGCAGCGAAGTCTCCTGCACGAAGCGCAGGAATTTGGCGAGATCCTCGCGCGTGGAGGTGCCCTTGCTCCAGACCTCCTGGAGTTCGATCCAGGCCGAGTTGATGGTGTCCCACATCTCGCTGGTGAGCGCGGTGCGCACCGAGCGCGAGTTCAGCCGCGCCGCCTCGATGCAGTTCCTGATCGATGATGGATTGCTTGCCGAGAACGAGAGGTAGTCGACGACGTTGTGCTCGTTGGCGACTTCGTATTGCTGATAGAAGCTCGCGGCGACGCCGGCGGTGAGAAGCGCCGAGTCCCATTCATTGGTCTTGCCGATATAGGCGGCGGGAAGCGCGGTGACGCGCAGCGTCGCATCGATGGTGCGCGCGAGATATTCGGCCCGTTCGACATAGCGGGCGAGCCAGTAGAGGTTTTCGGCGGTACGCGACAGCATCTGACTACTCGTCCAGGATCCAGGTGTCTTTGGTGCCGCCGCCCTGGCTCGAATTCACCACCAGGGAGCCTTCCTTGAGCGCGACCCGTGTCAGCCCTCCGGGCACGATCGTGGTGCTCTTGCTGCCGGTGAGCACGAAGGGGCGCAGGTCAACGTGGCGTGGCGCGAGGCCGCTTGCCGTACAGGTCGGGCAGGTCGAGAGCGCCAGCGTCGGCTGCGCGATAAAACCTTCCGGCTCGCGCTTGAGCTTTTCGCGGAAGGCCTCGATCGTCGCTTTCGTCGCGGCGGGGCCGATCAGCATGCCGTAGCCGCCGGAGCCGTGGACCTCCTTCACGACGAGCTCGCCGAGATTGTCGAGCACATAGGCAAGGTCCTTCGGCTCGCGGCAACGCCACGTCGGCACGTTCTTCAGGATCGGCTCCTCGCCGAGATAGAATTTCACGATGTCCGGCATGTAGGAGTAGATCGCCTTGTCGTCGGCGATGCCGGTGCCGACCGCATTGGCGAGCGTGATGTTGCCGGCCGCATAGGCCGACATCAGCCCGGGCACGCCGAGCACGGAGTCGGGACGGAAGGTGAGGGGGTCGATGAAATCGTCGTCGACGCGGCGATAGATCACGTCGATCCGCTTCACTCCCTCGGTCGTCCGCATGAACACTTCGTTGTTCTTGACGATGAGATCGCGGCCTTCGACCAGTTCGATGCCGAGCTTGTCGGCAAGGAAGGAGTGCTCGTAGTAGGCCGAATTGTAGACGCCGGGCGTGAGCAGGGCGACGGTCGGCTCGCCGGAGGCGCCTTGCGGCGCCACCGAACGCAGCGCGGAGAGCAGTTCGTCCGGATAGCGTTCGACCGGAGCCACCCTGTGGCGGGCGAACAGGTCCGGAAACAACCGCATCATGATCTCGCGGTTTTCCAGCATGTAGGACACACCCGACGGCGTACGGGCATTGTCCTCCAGCACGATGAAGTCCTCGGCATCGATCCGGACGATGTCGATGCCGGCGATGTGCACGTAGACGTCGTGCGGCACCTGCTGGCCGTTCATCTCGGGGCGGAACACCGGGTTCTGGAAGATCAGGTCGTCGGGCACGACCTCGGCGCGCAGGATGTCGCGGCCGTGATAGATGTCGCGCAGGAACATGTTGAGCGCGCGCACGCGCTGCTTCAGGCCCTTCTCCAGCAACGCCCATTCCTTGCCGGACATGATTCGCGGGATCACGTCGAAGGGGATCAGGCGCTCGGTGGATTCGGAATCGCCATAGACGGCAAAGGTGATGCCGATGCGGCGGAACAGGAGCTCGGCCTCCTGGCGGCGATATTCGAGCGCCTCGGGAGGCGTCTCCTTGAGCCAGCGCGCCAGCTCCTGATAGGCGGGGCGAAGGTCCCCGCCGGGAATGTTCATTTCATCAAACGCGACTGCCATAGATCCCGACTTGTCTCCGCAAGGCGTTGCGCCATTCGACAGGTCGCTAGGCCTTGGTGAAGACCGCAACGTCCTGGCCATGCGGCAAGAGTGCATGACTCTGAGGAGGTAGCAAGGGCTGGGCCAGCGCGATAAGCATGGAGTTGTGGCATTTGCCGGGGACAGCCGGGAGGGTGCCTCAAAAAATGGCTGAGGACTGCTTATTTCGGCAGCAAAACCGCGTGACTTCAACGCGTTACCTCGGCAAAGTCGGGCCGACAGGTGAGGGACTTAAGGTATGAGCGACATCGTCACGGCGGGCATTCTGGTCATCGGGGATGAAATCCTGTCCGGCCGCACCAAGGACAAGAATATCGGCTTCATCGCCGAATACCTGACCAATATCGGCATCGACCTGAAGGAAGTCCGGGTCGTCTCCGACGACGAGGACGACATCATCGCGGCGTTGGATGCACTGCGGCATCGCTACGCCTATGTCTTCACCACCGGCGGCATCGGGCCAACCCATGACGACATCACCGCCGACAGCGTCGCCAAGGCGTTCGGCGTCGGCATCGACCACCATCCGGAGGTCGTCGCCCGCTTCCGCGAGCGCTGGAGCGAGCAGGACCTCAACGAGGCCCGCCTGCGCATGGCCCGCATCCCCGATGGCGCCGAGCTGATCCAGAGCGCGACCATCCTCGCCCCCGGCTTCAAGATCGGCAACGTCATCGTGATGGCCGGCGTGCCCTCGATCATGCAGGCGATGATGGACATCGTCTCGCCCAAGCTGAAGTCGGGCGTGCGTATGCTCTCCGAATCGGTCCGCGCCAATGCGCGCGAAGGTGACATCGGCAGCCCGCTGCGCGCGATCGCCGCCGCCCATCCCGACACCATCATCGGCAGCTATCCGTTCATGGACGAAGATCAGAAGCCGAACACCAATCTGGTGGTGCGCTCGCGCGACGCGGACAAGCTGGCAGCGGCGATGGCGGCGGTGAAGGAAATGCTGGCAGGATTGAACATCACCCGGTAGCAGAATGGCTGCCGGATGAAGATTGGCAGGAGACAACAATGGCTGGCGAAGCACCGGAACTGAGCGCGCAGGAGCGGGCCGGCAAGGCCTTTCCTGTTTCGTGGGACCAGTTCCACCGCGACTGCCGGGCGCTGACCTGGCGGCTCAACGAGGTCGGCCCGTTCCACGCCGTCATCGCGATCACCCGCGGCGGGCTGGTGCCGGCCGCGATCGTGGCGCGCGAGCTCGGTGTCCGCATCATCGATACGGTCTGCATCGCCAGCTACGACCACGACAAGCAGGGCGAGCTCCAGGTCCTCAAGGGCATGTCCGAGGCGGCGATGAAGCTCGGCGGCGGCACGGGGAAAGGGCTGTTGATCGTCGACGACCTCGTCGACACCGGCAAGACCGGCAGGCTGGTGCGCGACATGCTGCCCGATGCGCATTTCGCCACCGTCTACGCCAAGCCGAAGGGACGCCCGCTGGTCGACACCTTCATCACGGAAGTCTCGCAGGACACCTGGATCTTCTTCCCCTGGGACACCGCGCTGTCCTACCACCCGCCGCTGCGCGACGGCGCGGCGTGAGGGAAGCGACGAAGCAAGCCAGACGATTTCCGCAGACGCATTTCTGGATTGCCTCGCTTCGCTCGCAATGACAGGTGGAGGTGGCCATGCCCCTGCAAAACCGTGTCACGCCGACCGGCGACATCATCGCCACGCCGCACCGTGGCCTGTTCACCGGCAATCGCGGCATCATCCATGATCCCGCGACCAGGACGCTGCTCAAGAAGCGGTGGTCGTCGCCGGCCTGGCTCACCTGTGTTTGCGAATTCCGCGGCCGCCGTCGCGAGGTGATGACGACGCATAGCTGGACCGAGCTGTTCTTCCTCGACGAGGCCACCGCGCTCGCCGCCGGCCATCGCCCCTGCTTCTACTGCCGCCGTGACGACGCCAATCGCTTCCGGGCCGCGTGGGAGAAGGGCAACCGCGTCCGTGACGTTCGCATGCACGATATCGACACGGTGCTGCACCACGAGCGGCTCGATCACGGCAAGAAGCGGCTTCACGCGCTGCTGGTGCCGCTCGACCAGCTTCCAGACGGCGCGATGCTGCAGCAGGGCGAGGAAAGCTTTCTGCTGATGCGGGGCGGGACGCTGTTGTGGTCGACGGCGGGTTATGTTGAAGGCGCGCGAGAGCTTGACGATGCGCAGTTGCTGACCCCGCCATCGACGCTGCGCGCGATGAGCGCCGGCTATGAGGTCACATTGCACCCCAGCGCGCACCGCGCCTGACCGTCCCCGCAAGGGGGGGAAAGCAGCGAGCGTGTGGCTATTTCAGCGGCCGCCCCTGCTCATCCACTGTCGTCCGCGCATCGCGCAGCGCCCATTCGCGCATGATCTGGCGGCAGCGGGTGAGCTCGGCCTCGGTTGCCGTACCCGTATCCTTGGACGCACGCTCGACCATGGCCTTGCAATTCAGCAGCACCGAGCGATCCTCCGCGCGCGCAGCGAATGTGATCCCCGCAAGAGCCGTGACGACGAGTGCCGTTCGGAGCACCATCACCCCAGCTTCTCGCGCGCCAGCGCGGCACCGGCGCCGAGCGCCATCAGCTTGGCCTCGGCGATCTCCCGCCGCATCGGCGCCATGCCGCAATTGGTGGTGGCGATGATGTTGCCCTTGGGAACGAACTTCGACACCGCGTCGATCACCTGCACGACGTCCTCGGCCGTCTCCACCGTGTCGCTGGCGACGTCGATCACGCCGGCCTGCACGATCTTGGTCTTGAGCAGCGCGAGCAGGTCGAGCGGCACCTTCGAGTTGCGGCACTCGATCGCGACCTGCTGGATCGGGCTCGCGTCGATCGCCGGAAAGATCTGCTCGTACTGCCGCCACTGCGCGCCGAGCGTCTCCTTCCAGTCTGTGTTGGCCTTGATGCCGTAGCCGTAGCAGATGTGCACGGCGGTGGCGCAGGTCAGCCCCTGCGCGGCACGCTCCAGCGCCTTGATGCCCCAGTCGTTGACCTCGTCCATGTAGACGTTGAAGGCGGGCTCGTCGAACTGCACGAGATCGACGCCGTCGGCCTGCAATGCCTTGGCTTCCTCGTTGAGGAGATCGGCGAAGGCAAAGGCCATCTTGACGCGATCACCGTAGTAGCGGTCCGCAATCGTGTCGATGATGGTCATCGGGCCGGGCAGGGTGAACTTCAGCTTCTTCTTCGTGTGCGTGCGCGCCACGCGCGCCTCGTCGGCATGAACACGACCTTTGAGCTGAAGCGGCGCGACCACCTGCGGCACCATCGCCTTGTAGCGGTCCTTGCGGATGCCCATCTCGACCTTGTGGGCGAAATCGATGCCGTCGATCTTCTCCAGGAAGCCGTGCACGAAATGCTGGCGGGCCTGCTCGCCCTCCGTGACGATGTCGATGCCGGCATCCTCCTGGACCTTGACGGCAAGCATCGTCGCGTCGCGCTTGGCGCGGAGTAGCTCGGCGCCTTGCGACTTCCAGGGTGCCCAGAGCATGTTCGGCTCGGCGAGCCATTCCGGCTTCGGCAAGGAGCCGGCGATCGTGGTTGGAAACAGCATGGCGGCTCTCCCGGCAGGTTGTGTTGCGCCCCTTCCTGCCATGTCTTAACGTCAAGGTACAGAACAACAAAAGTCGCTCTCTATTCCATTGGCGACGACAGGGAAGGGCGATGATCGACCTCTTTTATGCGCCGACGCCGAACGGCTGGAAAATCTCGATCATGCTGGAGGAACTCGGGCTCCCCTATAACGTGAAGCCCGTCAATATCCGCGCCGGCGAGCAGTTCAGCCCCGAATTTCTGGCGGTCTCCCCCAACAATCGCATTCCCGCGATCGTCGACCACGCACCCGCCGACGGCGGTGCGCCGTTCTCGGCGTTCGAGACCGGCGCGATCCTGATTTACCTCGCCGAGAAGACCGGCCGCTTCCTGGCCAGCGATCTGCGCTGTCGCTCGACGACCATCCAGTGGGTGATGTGGCAGATGGCGGGCCTCGGGCCGATGCTCGGCCAGCACGGCCATTTCGCGCTCTATGCGGCGGAAAAGATCCCTTATGCGATTGAGCGTTACCGCGACGAGGCCGCGCGGCTCTATGGCGTGCTCGACCGGCAGTTGGCCAAGACCGGCGCCTATGTCGCCGGCGACTATTCCATCGCGGACATCGCCTGCTTCCCCTGGACCATGACCCACAAGGCGCAGGGCTTTACGCTCGACGACTATCCGAACGTGAAACGCTGGTACGCCGAGGTGCGCGCACGGCCGCAGGTGCAGGCGGGGCTTGCGATCGGCAAGTTCGTGAAAGAGCCGTTCGACGAGGAATCACGCAAGATCATGTTCGGACAGCGTGCCAGGGAAGTGCTGGGAAAGAAGTAGGCTGCTCGCCCCATCGTCATTGCGAGGAGCGAAGCGACGAAGCAATCCAGACTGGTTCCGCGGAAAGATTCTGGATTGCTTCGCTTCCGCCGTCGCTCTTCGAGCTATGGCGGACAAGTCGCTCGCAATGACGGGGATAGAGCACGACAAACAAGACGCAAAGGAAACGCCATGATTGAATTCTTCTTCGACTGTTCCAGCCCCTGGACCTATCTCGCCTTCCACAACATCCAGCCGCTGGCAAAGGAGTTGGGGGCCGAGATCATCTGGCGGCCGATCCTGGTCGGCGGCATCTTCAACACGGTCAATCCGAGCGTCTACGCGCAGCGCGAGACGCCGGTGCCGCTGAAGGCGCGCTACATGAAAAAAGACCTCGCCGACTGGTCGCGCTCGGCCGGCCTCGCGATCAAGATGCCGCCGACGGTGTTCCCGGTGAACAGCGTGAAGGCCATGCGCGGCTGCATCTGGCTGGGGAAAGACATGGTGCCGTTCGCCACTGCCGTGTTCGAGACCTATTGGGGCGGCGACAAGGACATCTCGCAGGACGCCGTGCTCGCCGAGATCTGCAGGAAGGTCGGTGTCGACGAGCAGAAGTTCTTTGCCGGCATCTCCGAGCAGGCAATCAAGGACCAGCTCAAGGCCAACACGGAAGAGGTCGTGGCACGCGGTGGCTTCGGCTCACCGACGATCTTCGTGGGCAAGACCGACATGTACTTCGGCAACGACCGCCTGCCGCTGATCCGCGAGGCGCTCGAACGCAGCAAGGCGAGTGCGGCCTGATGGTGCGGGCTGTCGTCTGCCGCGAACTCGGCGCGCCCGAGACGTTGCGGCTGGAGGAGTTTCCGTCGCGCGCCGTCAAACCGGGTGAGGTGCGCGTTGCGATCCGCGCCGCCGGATTGAACTTTCCGGACGTGCTGATGGCGGCCGGCGAATATCAGCTCAAGCCGGAGCTGCCGTTCACGCCCGGCATGGAGGCCGCCGGCGACGTCACCGAGGTGGGCGCAGAGGCAAGCGGCGTAACCGTCGGCGACAAGGTCATCGTGAAGATGCGCCATGGCGCCTTCACCGACGAAGCGGTGGTGACGCCGACGCAGCTAACGCCGATGCCGTCGACGTTCGACTATGCGGAAGCCGCGACCTATCTGGCCGGCCATGGCACCGCCTATCACGCGCTGATCGATCGCGGCCGGGTCATGCCGGGCGAGGTGTTGCTGGTGCATGGCGCCGGCGGCGGCGTGGGGCTTGCCGCGGTCGAGATCGGCAAGATGCTGGGCGCGACCGTGATCGCGACGGCCTCCAGCGACGAGAAGCTCGCGATTGCGAAATCGCGCGGCGCCGACCATCTCGTGCGCTACGATCGCGAGCCGTTTCGCGATGCCGTCAAGCGCATCACAGACGGCCGTGGCGCCGACGTCGTGTTCGATCCCGTCGGCGGCGAGGTGTTCGAGAACTCGATGCGCTGCATCGCCTGGGGCGCGCGGCTGCTGGTGATCGGCTTTACCGGCGGCATCGGCTCGGCGAAGACAAACCTCTTGCTGATCAAGGGCGCCAGCGTGCTCGGCGTGCGTGCGGGTGAGGCGGTACGGAAGAATCCCGCGCTCGGCGAGGTGCGCCTGAAGGCGCTGTTGCAATGGGCGGAAGAAGGCAAGCTCCGCCCCAACGTCTCGCACCGCCTGCCGCTGCAGGATTATGCTAAAGCGATGCGGCTGTTGATCGACCGCAAGGCGATCGGGCGTGTGGCGCTCGTGATGGATTGACGGTGCCGTAGGGTGGGCAAAGCGAAGCGTGCCCACCATTCTGGTTTCGATTGCTGATAGATGGTGGGCACGGCGCAAGAGCGCCTTTGCCCACCCTACGATCCCTCTACTTGTATTCCCGCTCGCTCCACCACGGAAAATAGTCCGGCATATCGCTCGACACCTTGTTCTTGAACTGCGCCGGGCGCTTCTCCAGGAACGACACCACGCCTTCCCTAACGTCGTCCGAGCGGCCGCGCGTGTAGATGCCACGGCTATCGACCTTGTGGGCTTCCATGGGATCGTCGGCGCCCATCATGCGCCACATCATCTGACGGATCAGGGCGACCGACACCGGCGCGGTCTTGGCGGCGAATTCCTTGGCCAGCGCGCGGGCGGTCGGCAAGAGATCATCGGGAGCTACGACCTTGCTGACGAGGCGGCCGGCGAGAGCTTCCTGGGCCGGGAAGACGCGGCCGGAATAGCACCATTCCAGCGCCTGCGAGATGCCGACGATGCGCGGCAGGAACCAGCTCGAGGCGGCCTCCGGCACGATGCCACGCTGGGAGAACACGAAGCCGAAGCGCGCGGCATCCGACGCGATGCGGATGTCCATCGCGAGTTGCATAGTGACGCCGATGCCGACGGCAGGGCCGTTCACGGCGGCGATGACTGGCTTCAGGCACTTGAAGATGCGCAGCGTCACCTGGCCGCCGCCGTCGCGCACCTGCGGATCGCTGTAATCGACCTTGCCGTCCGCGAAGCGCTTTACCGGGCCGCGCCGCGCGTCGCGATCGAAGGTGTCCGCACCCGAGGAAAGATCGGCGCCCGCGCAAAAACCGCGGCCGGCGCCGGTGACGATGATGGCGCGGACGTCGTCGTCCTTGTCGGCGGCGTCGAACGCGTCGATCAGCTCGGCCTGCATCTGCGCGTTGAAGGCGTTGAGCTTGTCGGGCCGGTTCAGCGTGATGGTGAGGATCTGTTCGGCGACCTCGTATTTGATCGTCTCATACGCCATGGTGGTTTCCTTCCTCATCTTAAGTGCGATCTCAATGAGACGAGACGCATGGTCGCCGTTGTCCGTCTTGCGCGGACTGGGCATGCGAGCAGTACAAGAACGTGGATGGCCGGGACAAGCCCGGCCATGACGGAATGCTTACTTTGCCGGTGGGCTCGGCCAGGGCTTCTGTGCGCCGCGCAAGCCCTCGAACGCCTTGGCCATGCCGAGCACGCCAATATCATCGAAGCGACGGCCGACGATCTGCACGCCGATGGGAAAGCCGTTGGCGTCGAAACCGCCGTTGAGGGAGACCGCAGGGTTCTCCGACATATTCCATGGCACGGTATAGCAGATGTGCTCGAACGGCCGTATCGGATCGTTGGTGGGCGAGGCCCAGTCCGCAGGGTAGTTCACGTTCGGCGCGGTCGGCGAGATCACGTAGTCGAGCTCGCAGAACAGCTTTGACGCAGCGGCGCGGATCGCCATGGTCTGATTGAAGCCGCGGATGACGTCCACACCCGAGAGCTTTGCGCCGGATGCGCCCCATTTGAAGATGTAGGGCAGCACCTTTGCCTGTTCGGCCGGCGTCAGCTTGGCCAGATCGTCCCACATCCGCGCGCGCCAGAAATTGTCGAGGCCGTCGAGCATCTCGCGGGTCAAAATGCCGTCGACCTCGGTGACGACGCTACCTGCAGATTCGAACGCCTTTGCGGCTTTCACTGCAACATCGCGGACCGGCCTTTCTGCCGGCAGGCCGACGCCGGCATCGAGCATCAGGCCGATGCGCAGTTTGCGCGGGGATTTCTCCAGTCCCTTCCAGTTGAGAGGCTCGGCGGGCAGGCTCATGCCGTCGCGCCGGTCGGGCTTTGCAATCACGCTCATCATCAGCGCGCAATCGTCGACCGTGCGGGTCATGGGACCGGCGACACGGCCGACATAGGTCGGGTCGATCGGCACGCGGCCAAAACTCGGTTTCAGGCCGACGAGACCGCACCAGCCCGCAGGCAGGCGGACCGAGCCGCCGATATCGGTGCCGAGATGCAAGGGGCCATAGCCGGCCGCAGCCGCCGCGCCGGCGCCCGCGCTGGAGCCGCCGGGATTCTTGGAGAGATCCCAGGGATTGCGCGCCAGCGCGTGGAAGCTGGAGAGTCCCGAGGACAGCATGCCGTAATCGGGCATGGTGGTCTTCGCGAAGATGATCGCACCGGCCTCGCGCAGTCGCGCAGCGGGCGGTGCGTCCTTCTCGGCTGGCACGAGCTTCACGCTGGCGGCGCCGAGCGGGACGGGCACGCCCTTGGTCGCGATGTTGTCCTTCACCGTCACAGGCACGCCGTCGAGCGCGCCGGATGGTTCGCCCCCGCTCCAGCGCGCGGTCGAGGCCTTGGCGGCCTCGCGCGCGCTGTCGGGATCGAACGCGTAGAGCGCCTTGAGATGCGGTTCCCACGCAGCGACGTGCGCAAGCACGTCCTCCAGCACCTCGCTCGGCGAGAATTGCTTGGCCCGATAGCCCGCGATCAGATCGACCGCGGAGAGATCGTGCAGCGAGGTGACGGCCTCTTCGACGCTCTTTTTGTGCATTGCTAACCTACCGGCATGCGCGTTTCGATGATCCGGGCGAACATGCTGGCGCCGATCGGCAGGATCTTGTCGTCGAGCACAAAGCCGGGATTGTGCACGGGCACCGAGCCGTCGTGGCCGATCCAGAAATAAGCGCCGGGGATGGTTTGCAGCATGTCGGCGAAATCCTCGCTGCCCATCTTCGGCTGGGCGCGGGTGATCACGTTGGCGGGGTTGACAACGGTGCGCGCGACCTCCTCGACCACCTTGGACTGCTCGACCTGGTTGACCAGCACGCCGAAGGTGTCGCGGATGTCGGCTTCGATCACGCACTGATAGGCGCTCGCGATGCCGGCGCAGATCGTGCGGATGCGTTCGGCGATCAGGGCGCGGACTTCATCCGAGAAGGTGCGGATGGTGCCGCAGAGATGCGCCTCGCCGGGGATGACGTTGTAGGCGGAACCGGCGTGAATCTGCGTGATCGAGATGACGGCGGCCTGCAGCGGCTCGACGTTGCGGCTGACGATGGTCTGGATCGCCTGCGCCAGCGTGGTCGCGATGATCACCGCGTCCTTGGAGCGCTCGGGCATCGCGCCATGCGCGCCGTAGCCGGTGATGCGCAGGTCGAAGAAGTCGGCGCTGGCCATCGCGGGGCCGGGCAGGATCGCGATCTCGCCGAGGTTGAGGTCGGGCGCGTTGTGCAGGCCGTAGAGCTCGTCGCAGGGAAACTTCTCGAACAGGCCGTCCTTGATCATCGCGCGAGCGCCACCAAGGCCTTCCTCGGCCGGCTGGAAGATCAGGTGCACGGTGCCGTCGAAATTTTTGGTCTCGGCGAGGTAGCGCGCGGTGCCGAGCAGCATGGTGGTGTGGCCGTCATGGCCGCAGCCGTGGAAGCGGCCGGGGATTTTCGAACTCCATTTCAGATTGGTGTTCTCTTCCATCGGCAGCGCGTCCATGTCGGCGCGCAGGCCGATGCGCTTGCCGCCCGAACCCTTGCCCTTGATCACGCCGATCACGCCGGTGCCGCCGAGACCGCGGTGCACCTCGATGCCCCAGCTCTTCAGCTTGTCGGCGACGATGCCTGAGGTGCGCACCTCCTCGAAGCCGATCTCGGGATGGGCGTGAAGGTCGCGCCTGATAGCGGTGAGTTCGTCGGCAAAGCCGTCGATGCGGTCGATCGTGGGCATGTGTCCTGTCCGGTTAGCGTGATGGGGGCGTGAAAACGGGGCCGTTCGGCTTGATGCGAATGCCCGGCCGCAGGCGCGTCCAGGGCAGGGTGGCTGTGTCGGCCGGCATCGCGCCGGGCGCGGCGCAGATCATCAGCTTTTCCGCGATCGGCTCGAAATCGGCGCGGAAGTGCACCGAGCTCTTGTTGACCAGAATCTTCTGCGCGGTCGGCTCGATGCCGACATAGCGGTACATCGCCTGATCGGCGAGCTGCGCCTTGTGCGAGGAGACGACGATGCGGACGTCACCGATGCGCAGGCATGCGGAGGGACCCATCTCCATCTCGCGGCCACCGTAGTAGGGGCCGGGCGCGATGAAGCGGCCGTCGGAGAGCTTTTCGACGATGAAGGTTTCGCGATAGGGCTCGTCGCCGGGAATGCCGGATTTGCCGCCGAGCGACAGCGTCACTGTGGCGCCGACGCCGGCCGCATGCGCGGCCTTGGCCGAGGCCGGATCGTAGATCGCGCCGGTCGCGGCGCTCGCCTTGTTGCGCACCAGTGCGCGCAGCATGCCGGTGGTGTCGGAATCGCCGCCGGCGCCGGGATTGTCCTGGGTGTCGGCGATGATGATCGGCTTGCTCGCACCCTTGGCGAGTTCCATCGCATGGCGCACGCCGTCGTCGGGCGACCAGATCTTGCCGTCGAAATCGTCCTCGTGGCTTTCGATCAGTTTGACGATCGCATCGGCCGCGCGGTCGGCATCGGCCTGCGTCTTGCCATAGGCGAACACGCTCGGGCCGCAGTCGCGGAAGTCGGCGGCGGGGAAGCCGGGCGCGAAGGACAGTGTCGGAACGGCGTCGCTCTCCAGCGCGGCCAGTTTTTCGTAGATGCCCTTGGTGGGAAAGTCATTGGTGCATTGCCAGCTGATCGCGATCAGGAACGGCAATTGGCGAAACGACTTTGCAAAGCGCTGCCTGGTCTGCAGCAGCAGGGCGAGGTGCCTTGCGGAGGCGCGGCCGGTCTCGGCCATGTCGACATGCGGATAGGTGCGGTAGGCGATCAGCGCGTCCGCGTGTTCCATCATCTCGGGCGTGACGTTGGCGTGCAGGTCGAGGCTGGCAACGAGCGGAACGTCCTTGCCGATGACGCCGCGCACGCGCGCCAAAATCTCGCCTTCGCCGTCGTCGAGATGCTCGGTCACCATCGCGCCATGCAGATCGAGATAGACCGCATCGAGCGGGCCGGCGGCGGCGATACCGTCGACCATCACCTTCACGATACGCTCGAAGGCGTCCCTGGTGACATGCGCCGACGGACTTGCGCCGCAGGCGATCGTCGGAATGAGGTTCCAGCCATTCGCTTCGGCGCTGTCGACGAAGCCGGCGAGACCGACATTGATGCGGCGCATCACCTTCAATACGTCGGCGCCTTCCGTCATGGCCGGCCAGCCGCCGCCATGCTGGAAGTCCGCGAAAGTCGCCTTCGTCGGGGCGAACGTGTTGGTCTCGTGCAGGAAGCCGCCGACGGCGATACGTGTCATTAATTCTGGTCCAGCGTTTGAAAGTGCGCGACGTTAGCCTTGGCTTCGAGGCGGGGGCAAGCGAGGAGCCCATGCCGCCGCGCATGGCTTTAAGTCATTTTCGAATGATGATGGTCGCTACCCGTCATTGCGAGCGAAGCGAAGCAATCCAGACCGTCTCCGCAGAGGGACTCTGGATTGCTTCGCTCCGCTCGCAATGACGAGTGGACAAACCTAAGCCGTCGCCGCGACGCCTTCCGACACCGGCCTGAAGTTCGCAAAATCCCAGCCGCGGCCCGGTGCGGCCTCCAGCAGCGCCCTGGTGTAGGCTTCCTTCGGATGCGTCAGCACCTCGGCGGCAAGGCCCTGTTCGACGACACGGCCGTGCTGCATCACCACGACCTCGTCGCAGATCTGGGCTGCGACGCGCAGATCGTGGGTGATGAACAGGATGGCGATGCCGAGCCGGTTCTGGATCTCGTCGAGCAGTTCCAGCACCTGCGCCTGAACCGAGACGTCGAGTGCCGAGACCGCTTCGTCCGCGACCAGCACGTCGGGGTCGAGCGCGAGCGCACGCGCAATGGCGATGCGCTGGCGCTGGCCGCCGGAGAACTGGTGCGGATAGCGCGTCACTGCGTCCGCGGGCAGGCCAACGAGCTCGAGCAGTTCGCGCGCCCGCTTCATCGCATCGGCATGCGAGGTGCCGTAATTGATCGGGCCTTCCGCGATGCTCTCGCCGACGGTAATCCGCGGGTTGAGCGAGCGATAGGGATCCTGGAACACGATCTGGATCTTCTGCCGGTGCGGCTGGAGCAGGCGGCGCGAGATGTCGGCGATCTCGCGGCCGGCGAGACGCACGCCGCCGGAGGTCGGATCGATCAGGCGCACGATGCACCGCGCGACGGTGGACTTGCCCGAGCCGCTCTCGCCGACGATGCCGAGCGTGCGGCCCTTGCGCAGCGTCAGCGTGACCTTGTCGGCGGCGACGACCTCGCGGCCTTTGCCGAAGAAGGCGCGCTCCTTATAGACCTTGCCAAGCTCGTTGGCCTCCAGCACCACCGGCTCCTTGGTCTCGGGCCGCGCCGCGCGCGGCACCAGGCTCGGCACCGCGGAAAGCAAATTGCGTGTGTACTCCATGGTCGGGTTGCGCAGCACGGTCTCGAGCGGGCCGGTCTCGACCAGCCGCCCCTGCCGCATCACAGCCACGCGGTCGGCGATCTCGGCCACCACACCCATGTCATGGGTGATGAACAGGACGGCCGTGCCGTGATCGCGCTGCAGGTCGCGGATCAGCGTCAGAATCTGCTTCTGCGTGGTGACGTCGAGCGCGGTGGTCGGCTCGTCGGCGATGAGCAGCTTCGGCTCCAGCACCAGCGCCATCGCAATCATGATGCGCTGGCGCTGGCCGCCGGACAGGCGATGCGGATAGGAGGCAAAGATGCGCTCGACCTGGGGCAGGCGGACCTGCTCCATCATGTCGAGAATGCGCTTCTTCCGCGCCTTGGCGTCGAGATTGGTGTGGGCGCGCAAGACCTCGTCGATCTGGCGGCCAACCGGCACGACGGGATTGAGCGCGGTCATCGGCTCCTGGAAGATCATCGCCATCTGCGTCGCGCGCAGCTGCCGCAGGCGGCGGTCGGTCGCGGTGAGGATCTCCTCGCCGACCAGCTTGACGCTGCCGCCGGTCGGCACCAGCGTGCCCTTCGGCAGCAGGCCCATCGTGGTCAGCGACGTCACCGACTTGCCCGAGCCGCTTTCACCGACGAGGCAGAGCGTCTCGCCCTGGTGCACCTGGACCGAGATGCCGTCGATGATGTTGGCGCCCTTCGGCTTCTTGCCGATGGAGACGACGAGGTTGTTGATGTCGAGGACTGGCTTGGTCATCACTTGATCCGTCATCACTTGCCCTCCCGCTGCTTCATGCGGGGATCGAGGGCGTCGCGGGCGGCGTCGCCGATCAGATTGATGCTGAGGATGGCGATCGAGAGCAGCAGGCCCGGCCAGAAGATCAGCGTCGGCTTGAGCTGAAAATACTGACGGCCCTCGGCCATGATGTTGCCCCAGGTCGGCGTCTCCGGCGAGATGCCGGCGCCGAGGAAGGAGAGAATGGCCTCGGTCAGGATCGCGGAGGCGCAGACATAGGTGCCCTGGACGATCAGCGGTGCGATCGTGTTCGGCATCAGATGGCGCCACATGATCTTCGGCAGGCTGGAGCCGACCGAGATCGCAGCCTCGACGTAAGGCTCCTCGCGCGCGGACAGCACGACCGAGCGTACCAGGCGTGCCACGCGCGGTATTTCGGGGATGGTGATCGCGACCAGCACGGTCCAGATGCTGGCGCCGGACAGCGACACCACGGCGATCGCGAGCAGGATGCTCGGCATCGCCATGAGGCCGTCCATGACGCGCATCAGGACGGCATCGACCAGCTTGAAGAAGCCGGAGACGAGGCCGATCGCAAGGCCGATGACGATCGACAGGATCGCCGAGCCGATGCCGATCAGGAGCGAGATGCGGCCGCCATAGATGACGCGCGACAAGAGGTCACGGCCATAGGCGTCGGTGCCGAGCAGGAACTGCGCCGAGGCCGGCTTCAGCCGCTGCGAGGGTGCAAGCTGGACCGGATCGTGCGGCGCGATCAGCGGCGCCAGGATCGAGACCAGCACGATCAGCGCGAGCAAGATCGTGGCCGCCGCGATGATCGGCGTCGAGGTGAGGAACCCGAAACGCGGCCGCAATGGCGACGTGATCGGAATGGACGACTGGGGAAGGCTATCGACGGACATTTTTGTTGCTATCCTTAGCCCTAGTACCGGATCCGGGGATCGAGCAGCGTGTAGGCGACGTCGATCAGGAGATTGACGACGACATAGATCAGCGACGTCAGCAGGATCATCGCCTGGATGACTGGGTAGTCGCGCGCCAACACCGCGTCCACCGTGAGGCGGCCGATGCCGGGGATGTTGAACACGCTCTCGGTGACGACGACGCCGGAGATCAGCAGCGCAAAGCCGGTGCCGATCACGGTGATGACGGGCACCGCGGCATTGCGCAGCGCATGGCGCATCATCACGGCGACCTCGTTGATGCCCTTGGCGCGGGCGGTGCGGACGTAGTCCTCACCGAGCACGTCGAGCATCGCCGCACGCGTCATGCGCGCGATCAGCGCGATGTAGATGAACGAGAGCGCGCAGGTCGGCAGGATGATGCGCTCGAAGAACGGTCCAAAGCCGTTGAAGATGCTGCGGAAGCCCTGCACCGGCACCCAGCGCAGGTCGATCGCGAAGACCTCGATCAGGAGATAGCCGACCACGAACACCGGCACGGAGAAGCCGAGCACGGAGAGGCCCATCACGAAACGATCGATCCAGGTGCCGTGCTTCCACGCCGCGATGACGCCCAGGGGCACGGCGACGATGACGGCCAGAATGATTGTCGAGAGCGCGATCGAGATCGACGGTTCGACGCGCTGGCTGATCATCTTCATGACTGGCAGGTTGGAGATCAGCGACGTCCCGAGATCGCCGTGCAGCAGCTTGTTCACCCAGGTGATGAATTGCACGATGAGCGGCTCGTTGAGGCCGAGCGAGTCGCGGATGCGTTCCAGCCGTTCCGGCGTCGCGTTATCGCCGGCGAGAATGGCGGCGGGATCGCCCGGCGTCAGCCGCAGCAGCAGGAAGACGAACAGCGCGACGACGCCCATCACGGGCACCGCGGCCAGAACGCGGCGAATGAGATAACCTAGCATGCACCTATCTCCGGCTGCGGAACTTGTGGGGCCGAGAGGCCCCCGTGGAATCGGTTCTGTCTATCATGCACGCCTGTCACTCGGGCTGGAAAGCCGGCCGGAGAAGCCGACCTTTCGGGGCAAATTGTGTGCCAAGGGCAAGGCGGTCGCAAGAGGCCGCCGAGCCTCCGATATCGGCCACTCAGGATGCATGGCGGAACTCGCGCTCAACCCTGAGTGAGGGTGCGGTCGGCGGTGCGTTGAGCCCGCGCCAGCCGTCGATGGTCCCGGTAATCATCTGCGCGGTCGCCGCCGACAAGGTCCAGCCGAGATGGCCGTGGCCGGTGTTGAAGAACACGCCCGGCATCCGTCCTGCGCGCACCACGGGCATCATGTTCGGCATCATCGGCCGCAGCCCGGCCCAGGGCACGACCTTGGACGTTTCGACGCCGGGGAAGTTGCTGCGCACCCAGTCGACCAGCGGCTGCACGCGGTCGGCGCGGATGTCGCGGTTGAAGTCGTTGAATTCGGCGGTGCCTGCGACGCGGAAACGATCGGCACCGAGCCGGCTGGTGACGATCTTGGCGGCTTCGTCGAGCAGGCTCACGGTCGGCGTGGCATTGCGGCTTGCGGCAGTGTCGAGCTGAACGGTGATCGAATAACCCTTCACCGGATAGACGTTGACGCGCTCGTCGAGGAGGGCGGCGAAGTGGCGGCTGGCCACACCGGCGCAGACCACGACGCCATCCGCCTTCAGCATGCCGCGCGCGAATGCGACAGCATCACTGGCCGAAAGACCAGCCCAGCCGATGACAAAGCCGCCACCTGCCTGGGCAATGGAATCGATGTTGGCTTCGTGGATAAAGGTCGCGCCGCGCCGCTTGCAGGCTTCAGCAAGTCCGCGCGTGAACTTGTGGATATCGCCGGTCGCATCCGACGGCGTGTAGAAGCCGCCAAAATAGTCCTTGCGCAGCGTCGGCTCGATGGCGCGGATCTCCTCCGGCGTCACCGGGCGGCGATCGAGCCCGCCTTCCTTCAATAGCGCATTGACCTGCAGGCCGGATTCAAAACCCTTCTTGTCGTGATAGATGTGCAGGATGCCGCGGCGTTCGAGATCGAAGTCGATGCCTTCGCGCTCCGCGATCTCGAACAGATGCTTGCGGGCTTCGATCGCGAGCCGCGTGGTCTGAACCGTGTTGGCGCGGTAGTTGCCGATATTGGCGACGAACTCGCTCATCCACGAATATTTGTGCCAGTTCGGCCGCGGGTTCATCAGCAGCGGCGCGTCGCGCCGGAACATCCAGCGCAGGCCTTTCAGGATCGTGGCGGTGCTGTTCCAGACTTCGGCATTGCTGGCGGAGAGCTGTCCGCCATTGGCGAAGGAGGTCTCCATCGCGGCGTAGCGGTGCTTGTCGAGCACCGTCACCTTGTATCCGCGTTCGAGCAGGGCATAGGCAGTCGTTACGCCGGTGATGCCGGCGCCGATGATGGCGATATGGGTCATGGCAGGTTCGGGGCTCCCGTGAGTTAGAGTCGGCTAACCGCCGGCCAAAGGCCGTTGGCGGCGCCCCATCTGTCACGGTTACCTGAGAGCTTGATCCGTTGCGGACCTCGGCGAGGTCAGCTCCGGACTATCCCCTTCGGTGGACGTCACGATCCCAAGATCGCGCCGCCTCTCTCCAGATCGTCCTGACGATACGGTCCTTTTGCCTGAGAGTTTCCGGGGCGGTTGCTCCGTCGGCGCCGCAACGAAAGCCTGAACTCTCGTTGCGATCTCTCCCGCATCGTCGCGTGGACAATCGAGCAGTACGATGCGCCTCATTTTTAGACAAGGCTAAATTTAAACCGCGACTGCCAACGCATTGTGCAGTGCGAAGTTGCGTCGTCAGTCGAGCGTCGCCAGCAAGCCGGCCATCAGGCGCCCGCGTTCAACTAGGCTCTCGACCTCGATGAACTCCTCGAGCGTGTGGCCGTTGCCGCCGCGCACGCCGAGGCCGTCGAGCGTCGGGATGCCCATCGCGCCGGTAAAGTTGCCGTCGGAGCCGCCGCCGGAGCTCGCATGCGGCAGCTCAGTGCCGAGCGATTTGGCGATGCCGCGCGCCTTCTCGTAAAGCGCCATGGTGCCGGCATCCGGCTCCCATACGGGGCGCGTGACGCCGCGCGTCACCTTGAACGTGACATCATTGGACGTGCCCGACAGCGCCAGCATCCGCTCGACGCCGCGGTCGAGATCGACCTGGCGCTTGGCCATGGACAGCGCCTCGCCGGTGGCGGTCGTGGCAACGCAATTGACCCATTGTCCGCCATGCACGACGCCGACCGAGAAAGTGCAGTCCTCCGTCGTCATCGCGTCGATGGCGAGGATCTGCCGCGCCATCTCGCGGATCGCCGAGCGTCCGGCCGACAATGTCGCGCCGGCATGGCTCGGCCGGCCCGTCGCTTCCAGATTGAAACGCGCGATGGCGTAACGTCCGGTGGTGACACCGTTGTCGGCGCGGCCCGGTTCGGGCACCAGCACATATTTGTTGCGCGCAGCCTCCGCCTCGATGATGTCGCGCGTCGAGGGCGTGCCGACTTCCTCGTCGGGCGTAAACAGCACGGTGATCGGCAGCGGCGTGGTGAAGGACGCACGTGCCAGCTGCCGGATCGCTTCCAGCGAGAGATAGTTGCCGCCCTTCATGTCGTAGATGCCGGGGCCGTAGCACTTGTCGCCCTCGCGCCGCCATTTCAGCTTCTCGATGGTGCCGACCGGGTGGACGGTATCCATGTGGCCGGCGATCAGGATGCCCGGCTCGCCCTGTTTCGGATGCGGGAAGCGCGCGCGGATCACGCCGCCGAAGCCCTGTCGACCGCCGATGCGTTCGATCGTCGCACCCATGATCGCCATATCCCGCGCTGCGATATCGAGCATGCGGTTGACGGCACCCGCGTCCCAGGTCGGGCTCTCGCATTCCACCCAGGTGCGCAGGCCCTCGAGCATCGCCTCGGAATCGAAGGGTAGATTGGCTGGATTCATCTTAATGTCTCTCAAGCTTCGAAAGATGGAACGCGCATTGCATTGGCGCGGACGGGACTGGCGGAAAGCGTTGTAGAGCCAAACCGATCTTTGTGGAGCCCGTGGGCGCGCCGCTTGGGGCTGCAGCGAAACCGGATTGACGCGCTCAACACTGTCTGCAAGTCTCGAAAGACAAAGGCATCGCATGAGGTTAGTTCGCCTAAAGAACGAACCGAATGCTCAACCAATAACCTGCCTTTGAACAGTTTCACGTCAGGAGAAACTTTTATGTTGAGCTTGATGCGCCGGGGGCGTCGCGCGTTCGCCTCCACACTTGCGCTATCGGTCGTTGCGCTTTCGACGGCGATGGCATCGCCGGTACTTGCCGCCGCCAGCAAGACCATCACCGCGGTGATGCATTCGGATCTGCGCATCATCGATCCGATTTTCACCACCGCCTACATTACGCGTGACCATGGCTACATGGTCTACGACACGCTGATCGCGACGGACTCGAACTTCAAGATCCAGCCGCAGATGGCGGACTGGAAGATCTCCGACGACAAGCTCACCTACACCTTCACGCTGCGCGACGGCCTGAAGTGGCACGACGGTACGCCGGTGACGGCGGAAGACTGCGCCGCTTCGCTGAAGCGCTGGGCCGCGGTCGACGGCATGGGCCAGCAGATGATGCAGTTTACTGCGAGCATCGAGGCGACCGACCCCAAGACGATCACGCTGAAGCTGAAGGAGCCCTACGGCCTCGTGCTCGAATCCATCGGCAAGCCGTCCTCGCGCGTCGCCTTCATGATGCCGAAGCGTCTCGCCGAAACGCCGCCGGACAAGCAGATCCCCGAGCAGATCGGCTCGGGTCCGTTCAAGTTCGTGCAGGGCGAATTCCAGCCCGGCGTGAAGGCGGTCTACGTCAAGAACACCGACTACGTGCCGCGCAAGGAGGCGTCGAGCTGGACTGCCGGAGGCAAGGTGGTCAAGGTTGATCGCGTCGAATGGATCACCATGCCGGATGCGCAGACCGCAGTGAACGCGCTGCAATCGGGCGACATCGACTTCATGGAAGTGCCGCCGTGGGATCTGCTGCCCGTGCTTGAAGGCAATGCCGACCTCAAGACCGAGACGCTGAACAAGTTCGGCTACCAGACCCTTGGGCGCATGAACTTCCTCTATCCGCCCTTCGACAATCCGAAGATCCGCCGTGCCGCACTTCTGGCCATGAACCAGAAGGACGTGCTCGACGCGCTCGTCGGTAATCCCAAATACTACAAGATCTGCGGTGCGTTCTTCATCTGCGATACGCCGTTCGCGACCGACGTCGGCTCGGAATCGCTGGTCAAGGGCAACGGCATGGCGGAAGCCAAGAAGGCGCTCGCCGAGTCCGGCTATGACGGCACGCCCGTCGTGGTCATGGTGCCCGGCGACGTCGTGACGCTGAAGGCGCAGCCGACGGTCGCGGTGCAGTTGCTCCGCGAGGCCGGCTTCAAGGTCGACGCGCAGGCGACCGACTGGCAGACGGTGGTCAGCCGGCGCGCCAGCCAGAAGCCTCCGAAGGAGGGCGGCTGGAACATGTTCTTCACCAACTGGGTCAGCGCCGACGTGTCCAACCCGATCGCCAATCTGTCGATCGGCGGCCAGGGCAAGAAGGGCTGGTTCGGCTGGGCGGAAAACGCCAAGATCGAGAAGCTCAAGGACGACTTCGTCCGCGCCGCCTCGCTCGACGATCAGAAGAAGATCGCGACCGAGATCCAGAAGGAAGCCTATGACCAGGTGATCTACGTGCCGCTCGGCCAGTATCTGGCGCCGAGCGCGTGGCGGAAGTCGCTCACCGGCGTGCTCGACGGCCCGGCGACGCCGGTGTTCTGGAACATCGACAAGACCGAGTAAGGCGAGGGCGCGCCAGCGCGCCTTCCCCGAGCGTTACGCGGCGTCGCTGTCATCAGCGGCGCCGTTTTCGTTTGTCAGCCTCGCGTCAGCTTTTAACTCTTCCAGTGTCCAATCATTGCTATTTGTTTCTGACTTGAAATAGATGTGCGCGGTTCGCACATCACTTCCTTCCTGCATTTGAGTCCCGTGTCGATTGATTTTTCATTTCGGGCGATGGCCGAGCGGTCCGATCGCGCGCCGGCGCGATGGCGGCGGCCTTTCCTGCGCTGGCTCGACGGCGTCGAGGCGGGTTGGGCCGTTCCGCTTCTCATTGTGTGCTTTGTCGCGCTCTGGACGATCTATCTGGTCGTTGCCTATGCCGGCAGCGGCCTGCACCCTGATACCCTCGAGGCCTGGACGCTCGGGCGCCGTTTCGCGTGGGGCTACCACAAGCATCCGCCGCTGATGGGCTGGGTTACGGCGGTGTGGACCTCCGTCTTCCCGCTCAGCGACTGGTCGCTGCAATTGATGGCGATGGCCAATGCCGGGCTCGCCCTGTTTTTCGTCGACCGGATCGCACGGCAGTTCGTGACCGGGCACAAACGCATCCTGGTGCTGCTGCTCCTGATGCTGACGCCGGCCTATCAATTCCACGCCCAGCGCTTCAATGCCAATACGGTGCTGCTTGCGCTCTGGCCGCTCGCGACCTGGTGTTTTCTGCGCGCGTTCGAGACCCGCAGCGCGGCCTGGGCGGTCGCCGTAGGATGCACGACGGCGCTGGCGATGGTCGGCAAATATTATTCGGTCTTCCTCGTGGCGAGCTTTGCATTTGCCGCGCTGGCGCATCCCGCGCGCCGCGCCTATTTCGCGTCCGCTTCGCCGTGGATATCGGTCGTGGTCGGGGTCGCGATGTTGTCGCCGCATATCTACTGGCTCGCGACGACGGGCGCGTCGGCCTTCACCTACGCGATGGCGCACGCCAACGGCAACTTCGTGAGCTCGCTCGGCGAGGTGCAGAACTTCCTGCTCGGACTCGTGGCGGCCATCAGCGTATCGGCCGTCTTCTGGGTGATCATCGCCGGCACACGGCTGAAACAATTTGCGGCCGACTTCGCCGCGATGAGTTCCGGCCTGCGGCTTCTTTTTTACGTTGCGATCGGCACGATCGTGCTGCCGGTCCTGACGTCGCTGGCGATGGGCACCGATCTGCCGTCGCTATGGGCGCTGCAAGGGCTGTTCCTGTTCGTCGTGCTGATCGTTTGCGGCACGCGCTACCCGATCGAAAGATTCTACACCGTCGATGTCACGGTCATCACCGCAATCGTTGGGCTCGCCGCTGTCTTCGTCGCCGCTCCGATTCACGCCGCCTATCGCAACAATCACGGCTACGAAGAGGGCCGGAATTTCTACGCGCAGGTAGCCAGTGAGCTCACCCGGGAATGGCACGAGCTGACCGGCGAGCCCCTCAGCGCCGTCAGCGGCGACGATTCGCTGGCCTTTGCGACCGCGTTCTACAGTCCGGACCATCCGTACTACGCGCGGCCGTTCGAGTTTCAGTACACATGGGGCATGCCGCGAAAGACGACACTGGATCGCGGCTGGGCCGCGCTCTGTTTCAGCGGCCAGGACTATTGCGGCAGGTGGATGGAGTCCGTGTCCGCGCGCGCCGAGCATTTCGTCAAGCGCCAGTTCACCGTGCAGGCGACGCTATGGGGCAGGCCCGGCCTGACTCGAGACGTGGTCGTGCTGATCGTGCCACCGCGAACGAGCAGCGCGACGCCCGAGAGCGCCGCGCAGGACTTCAGCGCCAGCAGGCGCCCGACGGACTAGGCTTTGCGCTCAGCAGTGGCTGTCGCGGATTCGCTCGAGGCCTTCGCTCGCGAAGGGGGGAGTGAACGCAGTTCGGTCGGCGCCCGGCGTCGAGCGTTCCGTTTCCGCCCGATCCGGGGTGGTGTTGTCTTCGCGATGTTCCGGTTCCATGAGGCGGCCTTTCGAATTGCTGCAGTACAACATCGACGCGGCCGGGAAGTTCCTCATGCGATGGGACGATGATGCGGCTTGAACAGCCGTCCCTTTTCCACCACCAGCACGATCGCAAGCGCCGCCAGCGTCGACAGGAAGAAGCCGACCGAGAACGGCAGCAGCGTGCCGTCGAAACTCTGCCCGATCGCCATGCCGACGACGATGCCGATCAGCGTCGTGATCGAGCCGTAGAGCGAGGAGGCGGTGCCGGCGATATGGCCCTGCGGCTCCATGGCCAGTGCGGTGAAGTTCGCGACCATCATGCCGAACGAGAACATCATCAGGGCGGACAGCACCATGAACAACGAGAGCGGCAGCATGCCGAGGCTTTCCGTCAGCAGCATCACGCCCGCAACCGCGGTGTAGAGCGTCAGCGCGCCGTGCGAGATCACGCGCATGCCCAGCCGTCCGACCAGCTTCGCATTGAGGAAGCCGGCGATCGCGGTGCCGGCCGCGATCGCGGCGAAGGCAATCGGGAAATAATGGCCGAGATGATAGACGCCGGTGAAGACCTGCTGCGCCGAGAAGACATAGGCAAAGAGCGCGCCTATCACGCTGCCGGCGGCCGTCGCATAGCCGATGGTCTGGCGGTTGGTCACGGTCTGCCGGAACGCCGAGAGCACGTCTGCGGGCGCCAGCGACCTGCGCTCGGACTCCGGAAGGGTTTCGGGCAGCCGCAGCACGCTCCATGCGAGCGCGAGCAGTCCGTAGAGCATCAGTACGACGAAGATGCCGCGCCATTGCGTGACCAGCAGCACCGCCTGCCCGAACGAGGGCGCGATCACCGGCACCGCGATGAACACCATCATGGCGAGCGACATCACGCTCGCCATCCGGCGGCCGACATAGCAGTCGCGCACGATCGAGGTCGCGATCACGCGCGTCGCCGACGTGCCGAGCCCTTGCAGCGCGCGCGCCAGCAGCAGCGTCTCGAACGAGGGCGCGGCGACCGCCAGCACGCTCGCCACCGCATAGACGGCCATGCCGCCGAGCAGCACCGGGCGGCGCCCGAAGCGGTCCGACAACGGGCCCATGACGAACTGCCCGGCACCGAAGCCGATCAGGAAGGTCGAGAGCACCAGCTGAAGATGGTTGGCGTTGGGAATGGCGAAGGCTGCCCCGATGTTGGGCAGCGCCGGCAGCATCATGTCCATCGCAAGCGGATTCAGCGCCATGATGGACGCGATCACGATGACGAATTCTGGAAAACCCATGGGCCGGTGTCCCGAGGACACCCAATCGTCGGCATTGACGTCGGACAAAGCTCACCTCTGAAAATCAGAGGCTTTTCTATCGGTTATGCTGCGTCGCACAACCCATGTTTCGGGATGGCTGACAGGCGGGTGCACAAGAATTGGTGATGTCGCCGGGCTCGGGAAGGGCCGCCTCGTCCATCATCGTGCGCTAGCGGCCTGCTCGACCAGGCCGAGCGCCAACCGTCCCGCGGTGTCGACATAGTCGAGATCGCGATGGATCAGCATCACGGTCGTGGCGCCGTCGAGCAGGATCACGAGCTGGCGCGCGACCGCCGCTGCACCGGCAACGCCATGCCCGCGCAATTCGGTTTCGAGCCACGCTTCAAAACGCTTCTTGTGCGCCGCGCCGGCCTTGACCGCGGGATGTGCCGGGGTGTTTGCGAGCTCGGCGATGGTGCGCAGGAATCCGCAGCCGCGCCATCGCGGCGTATTAACGGAGCGTCCGAGCCTTGTGAAGAGACCGCGGACCTTGTCGGCCACCGTGCCCTCGGTCTCGGCGAACCAGCGCATATAGAGCTCCAGCGTCGGCTGGTCCCTGGCCGCGATGGTCTCGGCGACGAGCTCGTCCTTGCTGGTGAAGTGATAATAGAGCGTCTTCTTGGTGACGCCGGCCTTCTCGGCGACCGCGTCCATGCTCACCGCCCTGATGCCTTCGCCATAGAACAGGCGCGTCGCCGCGATGACGATCTGCTCGCGAGTGGTGTCGCCTTTGCCTGACATCGCGAATGTATACTGTCTAGTGAGTATACACGACAAGACCGCTGTGGCTGACTTCCGCGCCTGTTCGACCTGGAATTCGACCTGGAAGGAGCCTGCACTTGTCCGATCTCGTACTCTCCGAAACGCGAGGCGCTGTCGCGCTGCTGACGTTCAATCGCCCGAACAAGCTCAATGCGCTGAGCTACGCCCTCGTCGACCGCCTGATGGCGATCCTCGATCGTATCGAGGACGATGCCGATATCCGCGCCGTGATCCTGACCGGGGCGGGCGACCGCGCCTTCTCGGCCGGCGCCGACATCGCCGAGTTCTCGGAGAGCGTGAAATGCGGGCCGGACGCGGCGGTAAAGGCCTTCGTGCGGCGCGGGCAGGCGATGACGGCGCGCATGGAGGCGTTTCCGAAGCCGATCATCGCCGCCGTGAACGGCATCGCCTTCGGCGGCGGCTGCGAGATCACGGAAGCCGTGCATCTCGCCGTCGCGAGCGAGCGGGCGAGCTTTGCCAAGCCCGAGATTGCGATCGGAATCACGCCGACCTTCGGCGGCACGCAGCGCCTGCCACGGCTCGCAGGCCGGAAGCGGGCGCTCGAATATCTCCTGACAGGAGATTCCTTTTCACCACAGCGGGCTCATGAGATCGGTTTGGTCAACCAGGTCGTGCCGCACGGGCAGCTGCTGGACGCAGCCTTCGCGCTGGCAGGCCGCATCACGCGGCATTCGCACCTGGCGGTGGCCCGGGTCATCACCGCCGCCACGCGGGGCCTCAACGTCTCGATCTCGGAAGGCCTCGCCATCGAGAGCGAGCAGTTCGCACGCATGGCGGCGACACGGGACACGCGCGAAGCGCTCGACGCCTGGCTTGCCGTCCGCGCGTCGCGGTAGGGCTGGCGCGGCGGATTTGGCGGTCGTGGCAACAGGGAACCGGTTCCCCGCCGTCCAGGCGGGCGGCTGGCAACCAAGGATTCACCATAAGCGCGAGCGCAACGCACAGGGGAGATGAATCCGCAACCCATCCTGTCCATGGTGGCACGGGCTGGCGCCGAGTTGGCGCCGGGAGAGACCCGGCCAAACAAGGTATCCGATTGTGTCCGACGTCACCGGTGCAGCACGATGGTTGGAACCCTCGGCCGACATGGCTTCGCGGCGGAATTTCTGGCTTGCCTGCCTGGTCGCACTGACTGCACTGCTGGTGCTCGGCAATCTCGCCAACGATGCCGTGCTCGATATGAAATATGGCTGGGACACCCGCGTCAATTGCGCGGCGGTCGATGCGTATGCCAGCGGGCTCGATCCCTATTTCGTCAAGAACCTGAAGGGCACCAAGCTCTCTTATCCCTATCTGCCGGTGACGCTGGATATCTTCCGTCCCTTGTGCGCGGGTGGACTTCTGGTCGATCACTACAAAGGCATCTTTCCTGTCCTCGCCGTGCTTTGCGGGCTCCTCTTGCCCGGTCTTGGCCGAACGCGCCCGGGCGCGCGCGATGTTGCGCTGAGGGTGCTCTGCGCGCTCGGCGCGTTCGTCGGTTTCGAATGGGTGCAGGCGTCCGGCAACTTCGCGATCCTGAGCGGCGTGCTGACCGCGGTCGCGTTGAGGTTTCTGCTTTCTCCGTCTGCGTCCGGCGCGTCTGAGGACCGCAGCTTTCCGTTGCGGCTCGCCGGCGCCGCGCTGCTCGGCCTCGTGACGTCGTTCAAGCTGGTGTTCTTTCCCGTGCTGGCCGCGCTCTATTTCCTGCCGCTGCCGCGCGGCCGCAAGCTCACGCTGATCGTGGTTGCGGCGTTCAGCTTCGCATTGCCGATCCTGATATCGCGGCTAATGTACCCCGAGCTGTTCGCGAGTTGGCAATTGGCGATGGGCGGAAAGATCCCCGACCAGCATCTCGTCGATCTCTTCGAGATCAATCCGTCGCTGCTGCTGGCGGCGCGCGACCTTATGGATCATGCCGGCCTCGGTGACAACAAGGCGGCGACGTTCGCGACCTATGCATTCGCAGCACTCGCGCTCGTGCTGGTGCCGTTCGCCTTGTCCATCCTGCGCGTGGTCAAGAGCCGGCCGGCGCAGGAAGGCGGATCAGTTCTTGCGCGACTGGATCGCTGGCTGATGGATCATCCCCGCGTCGCCATGCGCATCACGGTGTTCGCGATGTTTGCGCTCTATCTCAGCTCGCCGCGCCTCAAGGAATATGCCTTCTTCGAGCTCGCGCTTTATGCCGCGATCCTCGTCGTCGATCTTCCGGCCCTGGCACTTGCCGCGTTCCTCGCCGCCGGCCTCGCCTTTCCGGCACTGATCTCGATTCTGGGCACGGCATTCGAGGGCAGCTTCATCCTCCTCATCATTGCGCTGACAAGTTTCTGGATCCTGCTGCTCGACTTTCGCGCCGAACCGAAGCGCCTGGAGACGGAAGGCGCGCAGTCATAACGCATGCCGCGGTGTCCGCCGGAAAAGGACGGCGCCTTGCCCCGCGCGGGCTCCAGCCGGTTCGTGACTGCATCGGTCTTCCGTCCGCCTTTGGGCGGAGGCTCGCCCCGTCAGCTCCGATGGTGCGGGCAGCCGGGGTCGAACCGGCACAGCGCTTGCGCGCCGAGGGATTTTAAGTCCCTTGCGTCTACCAATTCCGCCATGCCCGCTTGATCCAACGAGATCAACTAGTTAAGTCCACCTCCGGCCGTCTGGAATTGGCGCGTTTCGCGGGCCGGATGGGCGGTTCTTCCTTAAGCGAGCCGGCTGCGCAAGGCAAAGCCTCAATCCGGACATCTGTTGTTGCTTTAGGCATTCTCAATCCACGGGGACTATTTATCCGGCATGGCTGCTTCGTTTTTCTCTCGCCTGCGCGACTCGGGCGCATTTCTGGCGCTGCTCGTGGCGGGCGCGGCGCTGTCCGGCTGCGCCGGCATGAGCGAGACAATCGCACCGGCCTTTGCCGATCCGGGCAAGTACGAATTGTACGACTGCAAGCAGCTCGAGGCCGAGCGCAAGGGGATCGCCAGCCGCACCGAGCAGTTGCAGAAGCTGATGGAGAAGGCTGAGACCGGGGCGGGAGGTGCGGTTGTGTCCGAGCTCGCCTATCGCAACGACTACATCGCGGTGCGCGGGCAGTCGCAACTTGCCGAGGAGGCCTGGCGCCGCAATAGGTGCCGGGAAACGCCGCCCGGTGCGGCGCCGGCGGCCTCTGCTCCGCAGCGGCCGGACATCAAGCCCGCCCCGAAATCCGGTAGCGCCGTTCGCTGAGTTGACACGATTGCGCCCGCCTCACGGCCGCCAGCCGTAGATCCAGTCCTGCCGCGCCAGCATGCGCTCCGGGCCGAGCGCGCGGATCGCAACATCGCGCGCGATCGCGAACGGCCCACCGAGATGATAGATGCGGCCCTGCCGCCGCGCCGTCCGCTGCACCTGCCGCACCCGCGCCTGCCGCGCGCGGCCATATTGCTTGAGCGCCGCCGTGATGCCGGCCGCGCTCTCGGCAGCCTCGAGGCTCAGATGCCGGGCGAGCACGGCGGCATCCTCGATCGCCATGCCGGCGCCCTGGGCGGCGAATGGCAGCATCGCATGCACGGCGTCACCGAGCAGGCCGACCGGTCCTTGGCTCCAGGGGCAGCCGTCGGGCACGCCGAACAGCGCCCATTTGCGCCAATTGTCGACGGCAGTGAGCATCATCCTGGCCGCCGATGGCCAACGCGGTGCCGCGAAGGCGTCCATCACCTCGAACGGGTCGCCCGGCGTGCTCCAGCCGGGCCTGTTCCAGGTCCCCGGTAGCACCGCGACCACGTTGATCTGGCGTCCGCCGGCGATCGGATAAGCGACGAGATGGGCGTTCGGACCCATCCAGAGCTGCACCCGCCGCGCGGTAAAATCCTTCGGCAGTTGCGTGGCATCGAGCGTGCCGCGCCAGGCGATCAGGCCGGAGAAGCGCGGCTGCACCTCGGGAAACAGATGCTGGCGTACCGTCGACCAGATACCGTCGGCGCCGATCAGTGCGCTGGCCAGATCGCTGCGGCGTATCGTGCCGCTGCGATGGACGACCGTCAGCCCCTTGGCGTGGGGCGCCACATCCTCGAAGGTCGCACCTAACTTCAGATCGATATCGGGATGGTCGGAGACCGCACCGGCCAGCGCGGATTGCAGGTCGGCGCGATGCACCACCCAATAGGGTGCGCCGGCCCGCGCGGAAGCGGCTTCGCCGAGCGGCATGCGCAGCAGTTCGCCGCCGGCCCGCGCGCTCATGACGCAGAGCGCCTCAGGCGTGACGGCGCTTCGCTTGAGCCGCTCGGTGAGGCCGAGCTCGACCAGCACGCGGCTGGCGTTGGGGGAGAGTTGCAGGCCGGCGCCGACTTCCTCGAGCCGCTCGGCCTTTTCCAGCACGACGATGCGGAAGCCACGGGCTGCGAGCGCAAGCGCGGCCGTCAGTCCACCTATGCCGGCACCGGCGATGACAATCGTTCGGGAGAGCGCCACCCCTGACCGTGAGAGGCGGTCAGGCCACCTTGTCCTTCAGCACGCATTCCGGCGGACGGGCTTCGCCCGGCTTCAGGTCGGCGGCGAAACGGTACAGCGTCGAGCAATAGGGGCAGATGATCTCGTTGTCGTTGCCGAGGTCCAGGAAGACGTGCGGATGATCGAACGGAGGATTGGCGCCGACGCACATGAACTCTTGCGAGCCGATCTCGATGACGGGGACACCGGCATCGTTATGGAAGTGCGGGACGACATGGTCGGACATCGTAGTTCATCCTGGAGTGGCAATGGCGGCAGACACAATCAAACACTGACGCGGCATCTTTGAGGCGCCGCGGACCATACTGTTGGGTGCAGATGATTGCTAGTCCAGCGGAACCGAAAGGTTCGCAATCGCCCCATGCTCATTTGCTCATGCAAATTCGACACAATCTTGCGGCCTGAGAGAAGCCCTTCTTTCGTCGGGGACGTTGTGTCGCAATTTTGGCATACTATGTCTTTGGACAAGCGGAATTGCGACGAAAGACGAACCGTCAGGCGCAATGATCTCGGGATCGTCCAGGCTCTTGGTATGACTCTTGGCATGAAGTGGCTGCGAATCAGCACGGCGTTGACCGGTATTGCAGCATGCAGCTTCATGCTCGCGCAGGTAGCGCCGCATGCCCGCGAGGCCGGCGCGCTCCTCTCTGCCCAGGACGATCCGGCGGCGCTCTCCGAGCTCAAGCTCGATGCGCTGCTGCGGCAGAACGACCGCCTGGTTCAGGACAATATCGAGACCGCGCTCGCCGCCGGCGACGCTGATCTCGCCGACAGTTTTGTCGCGCTGGCGCGTGAACGCAACGTCGCGCTGCCCGACGACCTCCTCAACCGCGTGAGCGATGCGGTCAAGGAAGAAAATTCCACGCGGCATTTCGCCAAACGGTTCGCCACCGGCCTCGTCACCGGCAACGCCGACGATGTCGCGAGCCTGTCCGGAACCGTCGTCGGCGATCTCTTCGTGATCGGCGACATCAGGGACGTCGTGCGCGAGGGCAAGCACCTCGCCATGGGCGAGGACACCGATCGCCTGGTGCTCGGCCTTGCGACCGCCGGCCTTGCGGTGACGGCGGTGACCTACGTGTCGGTCGGCGGCGCCGCGCCCGTGCGCGCTGGACTGACGCTGGTGAAGGATGCCCGCAAGGTCGGACGGCTCGGCGAGGGACTTGCCGCATGGGCCGGCCGGTCGGCGCGTGAGGTGGTCGATACGCCAATGCTCCAGAACGCCGTCGCCAAGGGTTCGGTGTTCCGCCCCGGCGAGACCGCGAGCGCGATCAAGGCCGCGTTCCGCGCCGAGAAGGCCGGTGCGCTGGTCCGGCTCGGCAAGGACGTCACCCGCGTTGCCGAAAGGACCGGCACGCGCGGCGCCATGGACACGCTGCGCATCGCCGAAGGCCCGAAGGACGTCGCGCGCGCGGCCCGGCTGGCGGAAGCGCAGGGCGGCAAGACCCGCGCGATCATGAAGCTGCTCGGCCGCGGCGCCCTGCTGCTCGTCGGCGGCATGTTCGATCTGGCGCTCTGGCTGTTCGGCGCGGCACTGACGCTGTTCGGCCTGCTGTCCTCGATCAAGGCGGCGACGGAGCGCCTGACCCAGGCCTGGTGCGATCGCAGAAGGGCGCGCCGGCTCCGCCGGGCGCAGATGGCGGCCCAATCCGCTCTGGCGGACGCGGCGCTTACCGCCTAAGATCGATCTCTCCCCCACAACGACTTCCGGAACTGCTGATGCCGAGCTTTCACAACGGCGCCGTTGAAATTGCCTATCTCGACGAAGGCGAGGGCGATCCGATCATCCTGGTGCACGGCTTTGCCTCGAGCAAGAACGTGAACTGGGTCTATCCGACCTGGGTCTCGGAACTGCGCAAGAACGGCCGCCGTGTCATCGCGCTGGACAATCGCGGCCATGGCGAAAGCGCAAAGCTCTACGATCCCACGCAGTACTCGATCCCGACCATGGCCGGCGACGTGCTCGCGCTGATGGATCATCTCGCGATTCCGCAGGCGGACATGATGGGCTATTCGATGGGCGGGCGGATGACGGCCTGGCTCTCCCTCAACGAGTCGCAGCGCCTGCGCTCGGCGATCCTCGGCGGCATCGGCATCGGCGGCCTGATCGAGGGCACCGGGCCCGGCGAGAACGTCGCGAAGGCGCTGGAGGCGCCCACGCTCGACGACGTCACCGATCCCGTCGGCCGCACGTTTCGCGCCTTCGCCGATCAGACCCGTTCCGACCGTCGTGCGCTCGCCGCCTGCCTGCGCGGCACCCGCGACCTCATGACGAAGGAAGAGGCCGCGCGCATCGACGTGCCCGTGCTGATCGCGGTCGGCAGCGCCGACGACGTCGCAGGATCCGCCAGCGCGCTCGGCGCCATCATCCCGGGATCGGAAGTGCTCGACATCCCCAATCGCGACCACATGCGCGCGGTCGGCGACAAGGTCTACAAGACCGGCGTGCTCGATTTCCTGTCACGCCGCGGCTGAGGTCTCGTCGTCAGGTTGGTCGTCACCGAAACGACGCGCCAGCGCCATCAGGACCACGAAGGTCGCGACCCACACCATCCGTGCGCCGTAGCGGTCGTGCGGACCCGAGATCACGCCGCAGATGAAGGCGCTGCCGAGCAGCGCCAGCGTGACGGTTGCCGCCAGCAGCGTCAGATCGTCGAGCCGGCGGCTTGCCAGCGCATGCGCGAGCAACCCGACCAGCGCCAGCATCGAGGCCAGCGCGACGGGAACGTGCAGCCAGTTGACGTGATCGAAATCGAGGCCGTGATTCTGCTGCCGCGCCGCGCGCATCGGCGCGACTTGCGCCGGGATGTAGCGCTCGATGATGCCGTAGGTGTGCCCGATCCAGACACTGGTGCCTTCGCCGGTGGCCACATGCAGCAATTGCTGGCCCATCGCCCGCAACGCCGCGCCGGCCTGCCACGCCGGATAGTCGGCGAGCGAATGCACGACGATATAGCCCATCTCGTCGTTCATGCCTTCGAAGCGGCCGAGCGTGTTGAACATGCTCTTGCCCCACAGGAACTCGTCGGCGGTCGCCGGCAATTGGTTGCGATAGGGACAGAGCTTGTAGTGCTCGCGCGGGCAATGATCGCTCAGGAAGCGCGCGACGATACCGTCCTGCATCATGCGTCCGAAAGCGACGCCATAGCCGCCGGGCGTCCAGGCCCATTTGCCCGACAGCGCGTGGTTTGCCGACACCAGCATCAGGCCGCCCGCGACGATGGTGAGGCTTGCCTGCGCCAATCCGGCGAGCGGCAGGCGCGCGCCGAGGAACGGCCGCACCATCCAGCCGGCGGCGCAGAGCCCGAACAGCACGCCGAGTGTGGCGCTGTGGGTTGCGGCGGCAAACGCGGTGAAGACGAACAGCGAGATCTTTTCGAGGCTCGATGTCCGGCTCGCGCCGACGACCAGCAAGAACAGGGACAGGATCGAGAGCCCCGCAAAGATGTCCGTGAGCAGCATGCTCGCGAGCCAGGGCAGCGCGGTCGACAGGATCAGGCAGAGGCTGATCGCGACGAAACGAGACGTCTGCATCAACCCGAGTACGCGCAGCGTCAGTTGCAACAGCCACAGTGTCGCCAGCGACTGGACCGCGAGATTGACCCAGAAGCCGAAAGTCTCGCCGTAGTGCAGATAGAGGCCGAACACGGTGGAGCGGCTCGGGACCAGATAGCCCTCGTACCAGCGCGCCAGATAGCCGCCGGTATCCCATTGCAACAGCGGATAGCCGTTCCAGAACGCCGGTGCGATCAAGAGGAGGGGCAGTCCCACCGCCGCCAGCCGCAGCCAAAGCGAGCCCGCGGCGCCCGCGCGCAATTGATCGGTGGTGATGCTCAAATCCGCTCCGTCGTGTTCCCCGACCATGCCGGCAATAGCGGTCGAGGCGGAATTCACCAATAGTTTGACGCTGCCCGGCTTGAATTTGGCAAAACCCTGACCATTTTGAGCCGACCTCGCCGCCTGGGGGCGTCAGAAGAAACTGTTGTGTTTCAGGGCGTTGTCGTGCTTTCGCGGAGCAACTCACTGTTCACTCTCAGGCAAGCCCGTCGGGACTTCGTCGGGTAGACTGTGGTATAGAGCCAGCAAAATGAGCCAATTCGAAAGAGCAGATCCTATGGCAGTGCATCAGGTCAGTCCGGGAGGAAAGCTCGCAACGCTCGATCCGATCTGGGATCGGATCCGCGGCGAGGCGGAGGACATCGTCCATCGCGAGCCGGAGCTTGCGACCTTCATCTACTCGACGGTGCTGCATCACAGTCGCCTGGAAGATTCGGTGATCCATCGTCTCGCCGACCGGCTCGATCATTCCGCGCTGTCGGGTGATCTCGTTCGCCAGACCTATGACGAGGCGCTGCGCGAGGCTCCCGATCTCGGCAACGCCTTCCGCGCCGACCTCGTCGCCGTCTACGACCGCGATCCCGCTACGTCGCGCTTCATCGACCCCTTGCTCTACTTCAAGGGCTTTCACGCCATCCAGACCCATCGCCTCGCGCACTGGCTCTATCTGAAGGGCCGCAAGGACTTTGCGTATTATCTCCAGAGCCGCGCGTCTGCGGTGTTCCAGACCGACATCAATCCCGCCGCGCGCATCGGCCGCGGCATCTTCCTCGACCACGCCACCGGCTTCGTCTGCGGTGAGACCGCGGTGATCGAGGATGACGTCTCGATCCTGCACGGCGTCACGCTCGGCGGCACCGGCAAGGAGAACGAGGACCGCCATCCGAAGATCCGTCACGGCGTCCTGATCGGCGCCGGCGCAAAGATCCTCGGCAACATCGAGATCGGTCATTGCGCGCGCATCGCCGCCGGCTCGGTCGTGGTCAAGCCGGTGCCGCACAACGTCACGGTTGCCGGTGTGCCCGCCAAGATCGTCGGTGAGGCCGGCTGCGCCGAGCCGTCGCGCACCATGGATCAGATGATCAACGCGATGGGACTTTGAGCGAGAGAAAAGGGCCGGATTCTCCGGCCCCGCTCGTCCCCAAATTCTTTGGCAATTCATGCTGGCGGTTCGTCGCGTCTCGTCCTAAAACCCCGCCAACCCAGATTTCGATTGGAGACTTGCCGTGGACGTCAAGGAAGTAAGGAAGCTCGACGCGTATCTGAAGCGCGTATTCGGCAATCCCAAGATCCGCGTCGTGCCGCGGCCGAAGAAGGATGATTCCGCCGAGGTCTATATCGGCGAGGAGTTCATCGGCGTGCTCTTCGTCGATGACGAGGATGATGATCGCTCGTTCCAATTCCAGATGGCGATCCTCGAGGACGATCTCGTCGATCAGGAATAGTTTCTCTCTCCGTCATTGCGAGCGAAGCGAAGCAATCCAGGATCTTTCCGCGGAGGGATTCTGGATTGCTTCGCTCTGCTCGCAATGACGAACGTTAACTCCGCGGTTCCGTAGTTCTATTTCTTCGCGAGAATGCGCAGCCGCGCCGTGGCATCAGCGACAGTGATGCCGTTCGCATCGACGAGCTCGGCCTGCACGACCATATCGCGATCCGTCCGTTCGACAACGCGCGCGCGTGCCGTGATGGCTCCGACCGCTGCAGGCTTCAGGAAACGCGTATCCAGACTTCTGGTGACCACTGTCAGGTCGGGAGACAGCGCTGCCAGCGCGCCAATCCCGGTGGCGGAGTCCAGCATCGCCGCGAGGAAGCCGCCCTGGATCGTGCCGTGCCTGTTGGTGAATGCGAGCTGCGCCTGAAAGCGGATCAAGGCCCGCCCGCCCTCGTCAAAGCCGAGCCATTCGCGCCCCAACAATTGGGCGCCCGGAGGCAGGTTTGCTGCTGCATCGGTCACGTCGATCACCGCGCTTGATGTTGTTGGCGACGAGCCTATCAGCCGGTCAATGCGGCGCAAAGCGATCGGGGGTCAGCCCTTCGGTCCGCGCAATTGCGCTGACAGCCGGTCCAGCGCTTCCGCGACATCGCGCCATTGCGACAGCCAGCTCCGCGGAAAACGGAAGGTGAGATCGGCGCCGTCGACACGGCGTTCGGAAAGGCACATGCCCGGCGTGGCGGCATCGCGCGTGCAGCGTGCGGTCAGCGCGGGGCTTGCGGCGGAATAGAAGTCCTCGCTGCCATAGGGCGTGTCGGCGCGGAACATCCGCATCGTCAGGCCGTCCGCCGCACTGGTCGCGGCCTGGTCGAGATAGCGCGGATAGATCGTGGCCGTTCGCTGCTCCGGCGCCAGCGCATCGTGATGCGCCGATATCGACAGGAAGACACGGTCGATCGGTTGCATCGCCTCTTCCACGGTGTCGGCGGTGACATGTTTCGGCGCGCCCGGCGGCTCAAGCGAAGGGTAGAGGAAGTCGAGATCGATGCGCTCCTGCGGCCCGGAGTGCCGCTGGATCTTCATCCTGATCGCGGTCGTGGGAACGTTGAACAGCGTGCCGCCGACGCTCACCGGCAGCCGGTCCGGCGCATTTGCGCCGCCCGAGCCCCAGGTCGGCCACAGCAAATAGGCGACGAGCGCCACCGCGCCCAGCGCCGCAATGCCGCCGAGCACGATCGGGACGACATGCGCCCGAGGGTGCGTCCTGGAGGACCTAAGGGGAGCTGCCGAAAACATCGTCATGAGCTTGCGCAAGTCGAACCGGGAAGTCGGCCGGTGGCCGACGAATCAGCGGCGAATATGCCATGCGGCGGCGAATTCGCGGAGCGTTCCCGGCCGCCGGGACGGGGGAGGGCCCTGCGCGGATCGGCCCCCGCTGTTAACCTTCCCTTCTGGGTCTTTTCAATGAAATCAATGGTTTCCCACTGAGTTTCCCACTTAGAACGGGTCGATTTCCCAGGTTTCGTTTCCGGTCCGTTTTGGTTTTGGCCCCAGAAAGTGAACGCCGCCCCTGGTCGGGGGCGGCGTTTTTTTCGTGGCGGTGGGCGACTGCCGAGAACTTTGGCGGCGTGGAGCGGTCCCCAGGGCAGGCTGGCCCCAGGGGCATGACCGCAATGAAAAAGGACCCCGGCCCAAATGGGGGCTGAGCCGGGGCCTTGAGGTTTGCCCTCACGAGCTTGAGGGCGTCGGGGAAACTTGGCAAAAGCCGCGATGTTCCTGGCGCCGATCCGGTCGGCAATCGAGCCTTGTCCCTAACCGGCGGGAGTTTGGACGAAACCCGCCGAATTGATGTAGGCTCACACCTTCTGGTATAATTTAGGCGTTGATGCATCTCGGGCGGTTTGACCACAGACATCTCTGCGGAACACACATGACGGACCGAATTCTATCGCTGACCGTGGCCGAGATCGAGGCGATGCTGCGGATCGACCACGGCGGGCCCCCCGATCAAACATACCCTGCCAAGAAAAAGCGCACCCGCGTCCGAAAGATCGCCGTCAAGGATGATCGAAATGATGACACCGCGCGGCCGGACGTGGTGGGGCAGAAAAGCGGAAGCTGGATATCGACCTAGACGATGTCGCGGTCAGCGCCTAGCACGAGAAAGGGGTTCTGAGGGTGCATCGACAACCGTAGCGAGCAGACCTATGATGTGACCATGGGGCGGGGGCTGATGTGACTATGGGCGGGGCTGCGGCGCATATCATTTTAAAGATCAAAACTAAGAACCCTATCGAGCTAGGGGACTTCGTTGCTGAGTTTACCTCTGTTGCGTCGCAGTACGACAAATTCATCAGAGAGAACCACCCGGACCTAGGACCGGAAGCGCGCATCTATGTGAAGCAAATAAAGAAGGGCTCGATAATTGCCGAGCTACTGCCGTTTGTGCCATTCGCAATGTTTGCGCCGCAGATCGTTTCCAGTATCGAACAGGTCAACGCCGTAAATGACTTCGTGCGCAACTACGGCTCGAAGCTCAAAGCATATTTCAAAAAGGGCGGCGAGGTACCGGACGCGTCCAGATCGGACCTCAAAGACTTCATAGGCTCGCTCGCTGCCATCGCAAACGATCCCGATGGGTCTGCCTCGCTTGAGGCTCTGGTTTTTGAGGACGGAAAGCGGAAAGTCAAAGCTGCTGTCAAGTTCACATCCAGAGAAGCTTCGCGAGCCGTTGAGCATATCGAGGAACACCGCAAGCGGCTTGAACGCAAGGACAGTGCTGATTTCCAGCGCGAGTTGATGGTCTTTCGGCAAGCGAACGTAAGGAGCCCGCAGGTCGGCAAGCGTACTGGCGAACTGGTTATGGTAGAGGCGATATCAGATCGGGAGCTGCCCTTGATTTACGCATCCGACCTCGCCGAGCAGCGCATAAAGCACGAGATTAGGGATGCCGACGACAACCTTTTCAAGAAGGGTTTCATCGTGGACATCAATGTGCAGACAAAGGGCGGCAGACCAGTTGGCTACCGCGTCACAAACCTTCATCAGGTCATTGACCTGCCGGATGACGATGAACGTGGAGAGGCAGGCGAGCGATAGCGGACGACTATTCCCAGCGACCACTCAGCTTGGTTCGCGCGGCGATCGTCGTCTCGATTTCCTGGATCATGTCCCGGAGCCGTTCGGCAAGCCGTTCGAATAGAGCGCGCGTCTGCCTGTCTGGCGCAGTTCTCGCCAATCGCCCGCAATACTCTGCCTCCGCCCGAAACTTATCGAGCTGGGCCATCAGTTCTTCCATCCCGCGACGTCCCCACCCAAGCGATCCAATGGGCGGAAGATGTAGCGCCCAGCGACTGGGCCGGACACTTGGGAAATTTCCCAGGGTGCGGAAAAGGAACCCCGGCTTTGGGGCATGAACCGGGGCCTCCGGAAAACTTGGCAAAAGCCGCGATGTTCCTGCACCGGTCCGGGGCCGACCTCGACGGGTCTCGACCGGTATGTCGGCACTCGTGCCGATGCGGGGCGACGCGCTCACGATCGCGAGGTGCGGGGATGGCGTGCGAGCGGGTGGGTTTCGGGATGAACGACGATGACGATGACGATCTTGGACAGTTGATCCGGGTCAACAAGAGAGAATGGAACAGCTTCTGGTTCTGGCGCGACAAGCCTGTCGGCGAAATGGGCATCGCGCGCGAAGTCCTTGAGGCCGCCAAGCTTGAGGTCACTGATCTGAGGTCGCTCGACGAAGACCCGCCGGACTGCGAAGCCATGCTCAACGGCCAATTTTCTGGCATCGAGGTGACCGAACTGGTTCACCGTCCCACGCTCGAACGATCCATCAAGGCGGTAAGACAACGTGCGCGAGGCGAAGAGCCTCGGAAGCCCGAAGCCTATTTCAACTGGGACCGCGACGACCTCGTCGATGCCCTTCAAAAATTGCTGGATGTGAAAAATTCGAAACCGCCAGTGCGATCTTACGAGCGGTACGTGCTCGTCATTCACACCGCCGAATTTTTCTTGGACAGCAACACCGTCGAGCGCTTCCTGCAAGACGCGAGGTTCAGCAGCGGCCTCATAACCCGCGCGTTTCTTGGCTTGGAGTATGAACCCGACAAAGGCTACCCGGTATTTGAGCTGGACCTGGTGCGCGTGTAGTTGCCAGCCTTCGGTGGGCGGCGCGCGTCGCACCAAAGGACACCAGGGAGGCACGCCCGGTGTCGTATCGGCTTCAAGTTCGCGCGTCCGAGTGCGGTTCGAACCTGCCGTCGGGCACCACTGCCTGCAGCACCTCCGTTGCCTTGCGCTCTATCAGCTCAAGTGAAAGATCACGGATAAGCCAGCACTCGCGACAGATCCCGAAGACGCTGGCGAAAGTCGGTTTAATGGATGCTGGCGTGGTGAGCAGCAATGCCCCGACATACCTCTTGCCTGACATCTGAACGCCACAGGTGACGCATTCTCTATGTGGAGGTGCCGAGAGACCATCACACCAGCGGCGTGCGGCGCGTTGCAGCAATGGGTGAGCATCGAGCGGATCATCGATATCGACCAAATAGGTCAACAGCGCACCGGATGCCTCGCGCCGATAACGGCGACGGTCGTGACGGTTGCTCATGTCACCACCCCTTGTCGGCTCATGCGATCGAGCAGGCGGGCGGTCACTGCGTCGGCATCAGCCCCGAAGGGCGCCTACGAAGGTCTTAGGGTTGCAGCACCGACAAGAGGCGTAGTCGCTCCTGTTGAAGTCGGCGCTGGTCGGTGCGCATCCGCTCGAGTTCGTCCTCGGCCTTGCTCGTATCCTGCTTCTGCCGTTTCAAGCCGCAGACGAGAGCCTCCTGATCTGCCAGTTGCCGCTCACCTGCAACCACCTGACGTTCGACCTGACTTAGCTCGTCCAGGACGGGCTCTTTGTGCATGTACATGGTGACACGCTGCTCCAACGGATTATCGCCATCTAACCCCCGCGTTCAAAGCTGCGTTCCTAACTGCAGTCTCGAACAAAGTGTAATTGGCGAAGGCAGGTGCGGGCGAGCGCTTCCAGTTCAGTTCCGACCGATCGAGCGACGCGGGCGGCGTTTTGGTGTCTGGCTCGGCCCCCAGGTGCGGCGGGGAGCCTGCGCCCAACGTTTCCATGGTTTTCTCGACCCCGGCGATGAACGCCAGCGCGGCAGGAAGGGACGGCGCGTCATAGACGATGTCGCCGGTTGGTCCGGTCCACAGGACCTCGACGCGCCAGTGCTCGCCGATGCGGGCTATCGACCCGGCGATGATCTCGTCGCACTTGATCAGCACCGCGTTGTCATCGACTTCTTCGGTTTGAAACTTCATTCGTCCGCTTCCTCAGAGCAGCGAAAGCTGGATATCGATGGGGCGGCCGTAGCGATCCAGAAATGCCTCTAACGTCGGGGGCGGGGCTTCCCCGCGCTCCGCGCAACGCTGGCCCAGCTCGGCGGCGATCTCCGCCGAAGCGTCCTGTGACCAGCCTTCGCTGGGGTTGAAGCTGACGACCCGGACCGGGTCATGGTACTGCCCCTCCATCAGGTGCCGGAGCAGGGTTTCCCGGTCGGTTGCTCCTCGTCGGTTTCGGCCCATGCGCGCCCGAGGTGACTGCCGAAGGTGTCGAGCACCAGATAGATGTCCCGTTCGGCTCCAGGCACAATTGACGGCGAGGAACGCATTACTGATCCTCCGCGATGGCGACCCGAGCAAAAACTGCGCTCGCGCAGCCGGGCTTACTTACGTGGCTCGGTTACCACTTTGGTTGATCCATCCGGCGCTGCCTGCATTCCCGGTGGGCTTTGACCTTGCGGGCTTTCCGGCGGCGCGCCGCCCGATTTCGTATTCAGCGGTCCTGTCCAACCTTGTGGCTGCAATTGACCTTTTTCCTCTGGTGCCGAACGTCCAGTGGCCATGTCTTTGGGGTCGGTCTGTGCTGCCGCAAATCCGCAAGACAGCGCCCAGCCAACCGCCGCTATCAGAATGATCCGCATTGCGAAACTCCGCTTGACTGATCGAACCAACAGGCTTGTCCCGCTACAGTTCCGAAATCAAATTCCCCGCAGCCGATGTCCCGCTCGGGGTAAGAGCCGAAAGCTTCTGCACCGGAAAGCAGACGTAAGGCTCGGGCGTCAAGGACTGGAAATTCGCGGACGGATTTCTACATTTGTGGCATGAGCAGGCGTTTGGATTTCGCCCTGCCGGTGAAGGCCGACAAGGTTCCGGCTGGGCCAGACTGGTTCCACGAAGTCAAATACGACGGCTACCGCTTGCAGGTCATCCGCGAGGGCGACCGGGTGCGCCTGATCACCAAGGGCGGCATGGACTGGACGAAGCGCTTCCCGTGGATTGCCGAGGTCGCGCTCAAGATCAGGCAGACCCGGTTCGTGATCGACGGGGAGGCGGTGCTGCTGGGCGTGGACGGCGTCTCTGACTTCGATGGGCTGCATTCCGGCAAGCACAACCCCGAGGTCCAGCTCTACGCCTTCGACATGCTGGCCAGCGACGGCGACGACCTGCGCAAGCTGCCGCTGTCGATGCGCAAGGCCCATCTGGCCCGGCTGCTTCGGGGCCGCCCCGAGGGCATCTTCCTCGCGCCATTCGAGCAGGGCGAGGTCGGTCCCCAATTGTTCGAGGCTGCCTGTCGCATGGGCCTGGAAGGGCTGGTGTCCAAGCATCAGGGGCGCCGCTACACGGCGGCCCGCTGCGCCCACTGGGTCAAGGTCAAGAACCGCAGCCACCCAGCCTACAGGCGTGTGCAGGATCAATTCTGACCCTGTCGATTTGGTGGTGGCTTGGAGAGCGGGAGGTCCCTAGGAACTTTCGGAGGTGCAACCCATTGAGCGAACATTCAAAGTAGAGGACCGCTCTTGAAGCACATCGTAGTTATCTTGATCTTGCTCGTTGGCGGCTCTTCGCTCGCCTTGGCCCAGAGTACAGGTGGATCGAGCAGTGGCGGATCGGCGGCGAGTGGAACTGCGGCCACCGGCTCGAAAGGTTATGCGGGCGGCACCCTATCAACCGGGCATACCATAAGCGGCACTGCGGGCTACTCCAGTCCCAACGTGGGCAACGCGCTCAGCCACGCAGCGACCGGCGACGTGGATGCTTCCTCGGTTAGTCCGGCTCCAACTTCCCACGACAACGCGGTGGATACGCCTGCCGCCGAACGCGCCATAAAGAACCTGGGCAACACCGACATCGGCATTCTCAAGAAGTAATGCATGCTGCGCAGCCTGCGCGAGGCCGAGCGTTTTCTTCCCTGGCGATCCTGCGAGGCCGATCGTGGCCCGGCAGGAATATAGGTGGAGGCATGAGCAAGACGGTGCTTGTGTGCGCGGCCCTGACAACGCCGCTCCATTTGGCCGATAATCTCGCCGGGCGGTGCGCCGATTGCGGCTGCGGCGTTCAGTATCGCCCGCGTGCCCCTGCCGACGCGCGCAAGCTTTGCTTTGAATGCGCGCTGCCGTCCCTTGAACGACACCAAGCTCGTCACCACGCCGCGCATGGTCGAGGATTTCCACGCCTACATGCAAAAGAAGCGGCACTGATGATCACGGAGGTGCTCGCCCAGATCAAAGCGCCGAACTTCACCGCCGGGATCGTGCTGTTCGATGACATGGTGGTCGATGCCGCGCCGATCGTCCACTACATGCGGCGCTGGTCGAGGGATCGGTGCCGAGTTGCATCCTTCTTGACGTGCGGTTGGCGGGATGAGCGGTCTAGAGCTGCAAGAGCGCCTAATCGAACTTGGCTTAACGCTGCCCATTATATTCCTGACTGGTTACGCTGATTTTCCGGTTACGGTGCGGACCATCAAGGCAGGCGCGCAAGATTTTCTGATCAAGCCGATATCATCGGACCAGCTTCTTCAAGCGGTCGAACGAGCCATAGCGCAACACGACGCGGCGCGTCCCCTGAAGAGGATGCGGGAAGCCTTTCTTTCTCATCTTGCGACCTTGACCTCACGCGAGCGGCAAGTCTTTGAACTGGTCATTCGCGGCAAAATCAACAAGCAGATCGCCAGCGCTCTGGGCACTACCGAGCGCACGATCAAGGCCCATCGCTCTAATGTAATGACGAAAATGCAGGTTCGGTCGTTGCCGGAACTTGTTTCTCTTTCGGAACGGGCTGGCATTCTTGCATCGGGCGGCGGGCCAGACGAGCTAGCAGAATAGGAAAGTAGGCCCAATCACCAGCCGAGCCGCGCCCACATGGTACCGAGCAGCGCGAGCAGGGCGAGCCAGACCAGCATGAGGACCATCCCGCGGGCGCGTCCGATTAAGGCGACCCGTCCGGCGGGCGTCGCCAGCGCGACGACAAACAGCGTGACGATGACCGCGACGATGACCAGGCCGAAAGGGGTCATGGCTGCTCAAAGCAGGGATAGTTGGACGGTGGCCCCGGGCCCGTGGGTTTCGAGGAACGCCTCAAGGGATGGCGGAACCTCGCCGCGCACGGCGCATCGCTGTTGCAGCGCTTCGGCAATGTCCTCGGAGGCATCCCGCGACCAGCCCTCACCAGTGTTGAAGCTCACGATGCGGGCCGGGTTGCTGAATTGCCCCTCCATCAGGTGGCTCAGAAGCGTCTCGCGGTCGGTGTGCTCCTCGTCGGTCTCGGTCCAGGCCCGGCCAAGACGGCCGCCGAAATCATCCAGCACCAGATAGATGTCCCGCTCGGAACCGGGCACGATCGACGGCGAGATACGCATGACGCTTGCTCCATCAACCCGCTAATCCAAGCGGGTCGTGCCGGGGGCGTCAAGTTTGGTCGTTGGGGATCGCCAGTTAGACGTTTGTTGGTTGAAGTTGCTACCTAAACTCATCGTCGACATCGCAGAACGTGCGATTGATCTCCAGTTCATCCCGGACCGCAACAATGCACGGGTTTGGAACGACCACGTCACAAAGCCTGTTGTCCTTCCAGAAATGACCGTTGTGGTCGCACCCCCCATTTTTTTTGGAGCGTCAGATGAGCAAGCGCAAACCGGCGACAGTACCAAAGCGCGCCCGCAATCCGAAAATGGCCGCGCGGGCCCAACGGAACAAGCAGGCCATTGTCAGAAGCCCGAAAGAGAATTTACTTCGCTCTGTTGCGGCAGTCTCGATTGAACCGCCTCCTGAGCTTCATGATGATCCTAAACACGAGGTTCCTGTCATTGAGCCTCGGGTGAATGCCTTACCAGATGACGTCAGTCAGAGAATGACGGGTAGCGATCCAACGAAAGGCTTTGCTTTAGCGACGGCAAACATGCAGGCGTATCAAGCGAAGCTACTTGAGATGGCCGGGGCCAACGCGCAATTTGCGCTTGAATTCGGCCTAAGACTTGCGACGATCAGGTCACCAACTGAATTTTTCGGCGTCATTACGGAGTTTACAAGTAGACGGGTCGATATGTTCGGGCAGCATTCGAGAGAACTGGCGGCATATCCGTTCTGGCGCATCGAGCCGCCCGGGCAGCCCACGGCTCTGCCGGGACGATAACTGCAGGCCGCTCCGGCCCCTACGCCGGTCGTCCGGTCGGCGCGATCACATTGGGCCACCGGAATTTCAGTGACTGCCGGTGGCTACCGGGATACGCTCGGTCCCGCGCTATTGCAGAGGTCAAAATTGATCAACGGTAGCGTCCCTTTTTTGAGCCCGCGCGAGAAGCGCATTTTGCGGCGTCTAGCCCGAGGCTACTCTGATCGTGCCATTGGGGTTCAGATCGGCGGAAGACCAGAACAAGTTGGCGAACAGCGGAAACGCCTGCTGCAGAAACTGCAAATCAGTTCCCAGTCTGAAATTGCAGAAGCCGCCGCGCAGTGGGCGTCTTGGCCATCTTACAAATTCACTACGGTCGTCGACGAGCTGCAGCATAGCGAGAACGGCGGCTGCGAACCGCCGTCCTGAACTTCGGCTGCATGATTGTCGAGAATATCTGCTGCTAGAAAATCCGTGGTTGCAGTTGCAGGACCGCTATCGCGCGTCGCCACGTATTAATAGGCGCAAATATAGTTTCCGTACGCATCGTAGCAACTGCGGCGGTACGCAGCAGCGCCAACGGCAGCCGCGCCTACTGCTGCCGCTCCGACACCGTAGCCCCGATAGCCGTAGCCGCGATAGCCGCCCCGATAGCCGTAGCCCCGGTAGCCTGCGCCGCGCACTGCAACAGCGCCGCCGCCCCGCGGTCCTCGAACTGCGACCGCACCGCCGCGGTAACCGCCGCCACCCCGATAGGCACCTCCGCCGCGCCGAGCCTCGGCATCATCGGGGAGCAAGCAGGCGATGAGCAAAACGAAAGCGGCAAGAGGAGCGAGAATATAGCGGAGCATGACAGAAACCCTTCCAAGAATTCTATAAGCCCCGCTCGCGAGATTGCGGCTCTCTCCGCGCAGGAGGTTGATGTAGATCAATCGAACCTGCGCACTGCGGCGCCTACGCTATGTTCCCGCGCCTGTCAGGAAAAAGAATGGTCGCTTCCGAAACGCGATCACGTTCGGCCGCCGTGTTCGGTGCTCCTTTTGACCTCTATCGTAGCGGTCACGCGCAGTATTGGGCCAAACTCGTCTCTTGCCTCGAGTTCGATAGGTCCTGTGCCAGCACCAAAAATGATGGTTTCTCCTAATAATTCGCGCGCTAACCGTTCGACGGCCTTAAGGTCCGCAAGATCGATACCCTCATGATCAATAACGACGGCCGGACTGCGGTAGTCGAAGTAAAACCTTGGCATGCCGCACCAACTTGCACGACCGGGCCGGGTTCCTAATTTTCCCGGAGGCTTGGCAATGCTTCTAGCTCAAGATGCCTGGGTTTTCTCAGCCGACTGCCGAGTTTTCCCGGAGGCTTGATGATGCTCTACTTGAGCTGACGGAGGCACGTATGGGACGGCGCAGCCAACCTAACTGGCCAGCCGCAGGGTCAGTTGGCGATCCGGGCCGACGTGGCGGTCGAAAGTCTTGCAGTCTGACGGCACGTCGTGGCCTTCAATGCCGACGCGGCGCAGTATTTCTTGCGCGATGGCGTGCGAAACATCCTCGCGTTGGTTGGTGTCGGGGTTGAACATCACCGCGCGCAGCGGATCGCTGTGCTGCCCGCTCATCAAGTCGGTCATGGTTGTCTCAAGAACAGCCCAGTAAAGATCGGTCTCGGCAAAAGCTGCATCGTGCTGAGCGAGGCGCTGCGATTAGCCGATAACATCAGGCCATTACACGCGCCGGTTGGTAAGCACTATTGCTCTAGTAGCTTGATCGTCGAGACGGGCCACTTCCCGAGATGGCCAGCGACGGAAAGACGCAAACCGTGCGCTTCGTCCAAGTACAGCCCCTCGACAGTCCCTGCCTTCCCGTCCGTTAGCACCACGGCCTTGCCGATCAATTCCGTCTCGGCTTTGTGATACTCCCGCAGAATAGCGGCGGCGTGCGTTTTGGCTCGGGGCATTGCCTCGGTCTGTCTCATTCGCATCAGAGCGACTTCGCATGCAAACCTGGGAAGCTGAGCAGGGTTCCTACGGGTGCTAGATGCCGGCGTCGCGCATCGCATCCTAGGCAGGAAATCCATCGGCCTTCTCCTTCATGTGACAGCGACCCGGTGCTTGAGACCGTTCGCGCCGTGCGCCCCCGCACGCCCGTTGGCCTTCTTCGTCTTCATCCTCGCCTCGTGCGCCGCGCGTCCACGTGGCTTCTTCGGGCGTGGCTCGACCGCGTTTAGCTTCGCCTGTCCTTGATGGACGGCCACTTCGCCCAGCCGCTCAAGGTAGTAGAGCTTCAATTTGATCTGCTTTGCCGATAGCCCGGTGTCGCGCGCGAGTGCCGATAGTGAGACCCATCGATCGAGCGCCAAATATTCCTTGATCTTGACGCTCCTGCTGCTGGCCGGCTCGGGCGGCGGTGCCGGCGGCGGCGGTGGAGGCGTCTGCGTCGCGATCGTCTCGCGCATGTTGCCGACCATCCTGAAAGTCCGCACCATCAGCTCGGTGAGGTCCGCCACCTCGCCGCGCAGGGCGGATATCTGATCGGGGATCGGCACCATCTCTTTCGGCAGGCTCAGCGCTTTCGCCAGCGCGGGGTGCTTCTTCGGCTTCGGCTCTTCGCGCTTCCGCGTCACGTTGTCGGCGCGGAGGAGCCTGCGAACGTCGGCCCTGATGTTCATGCGATTGCGCCAATCGCTGCCGGTCTTCGCCGTGGTGACGCATCGGAGTTCCTTTTCCGGGACAACCCGCCACATGATCTGGACGTGCCCGCCGTTGGTGTGTGTCACCTCTGGTTTTATGCCGTGCTGCTTCAACTCGGCCGTCGCGATTTCCACCAGCTCGTTGTTCATGCTTGCTTGCTCCTAAGCGTGACCCTTGAAGTGCTGCTCGGTTTTTCTGCCGCGCCAGTCTTTGCTGGCTTTGGCGCAGTTCTCGCTACGCATGATTGCGCGCAGCTCCTTTGCTCTTGGCTTGCGCCGGCCGCCGGGATCGCTCTTGGCCATCACGCTCCACTCGCCGCACTCGTCGCACAGCGACAGTTCGCCGTCGCGGGGGAGGGCTCGGCTCCATTGAGGTCATCGAGAGCTTCCAGACCATCGGTGCGGTATCCGCAGTGCGGACACGTCGTCGGGTATTCGATCACTGCTTGCTCCATCCCTCCGGCATCCCGCCATGCCGTTCGAAAAGGATTTGCTCGTTGACGCCGATCAGGCTTCGCATGCCGTTGACGAAGACCTCGATCATCTCCTCGCGCATCGCGGGGTGATGCCCTGCGAAATACATCGCTACCAGATCGACTAGCACCGCACCTTGAACGTCCGGACCTTGACCGTGCAAGGCCAGCTCGCAGATCCGCGTCACGAGCGCGATGCTGTCATCACGCTGCATTCTCGGCTTCCTCGACGCTGTCCAAAATCACGTCAATCATGGCGACGAGCTGGATCAGCCGTGCCTGGGCCGCCTCGCTGTTTGGCTCGCGCGCATCGATCATATAAACCAGCGCGTCGCCCATTTCGCTTGAGCGGAAAGGCGTGAGCGCCGCGACCAGGGCGTCGTGGTGGTTGAGCGCGCGAGCTATGCGTTCCGCGACCGTCTTGGCCCTATCGCAGGCGATTGTGATGATGTCATCGTCGCTGACGAGGGTTGCCGCGTTGTCGCTCGCAACTCCAAGCTTCAACCGCTTCATTTCTTCTTTCTCCCGATCAGGAAGTGCGCGAACTCATGAGCCGTGTTGGCCACGGGGCTCTTCTCCCATTGCAGATACTCCTCCAGCGCAGCGCGATTGAGAAGGTAGCTGCGACCCTCTTCGCGCCGCGTGAGCAATCCAGAGGCTTCAAAGTCGTTGATGACCCTGTGCGCAGTCTGCCGCACCATGTTGTTCAGCTCGCCATAGTGCTTCGGCGTGGCCGGGATCAGCAGCTCCTGTTGGTCGGCGCGGGGAAAGCGGGCGAGAAAGTATTCCGCCATTCTCATGTGCGCAGAGTGAAGGATGTGGCTGCTCATCGCTGCGTTCAAGGCTCGCGTCTTCAGCGCAGTGATCTGCGAGACGATCTCTTCCGGCGTGGCCTTGGCTTGGCGGCGGCGCGGATCGAGCGCGCGCGCCAGCGCAAGCTGCTGCGCGCTCGACAACTCTGCACGGGGTTGGTCTGCTGGCACGGCACGGAGCCACTAGGCTCCGAGATAGCTCGATCTGACGATGCGCCTGATCCTGCGACCGCGCGTTATTGCGGGAGGAACGGGTGGCGCTTCGCGAGCGCTCTCTACCTCGGATGGGGTTTCCGGCTGCGTGCCAACGCCATCCTTATTCCTGTCATGACTTTTTTGCAATGGGATGCGCTGCACGTTGAGCAGGTAGCCCGCTGCCGCCTGCATCGCCTCGCAATCAAAGAAATGGTTGTCGCGTGAGCGCTGCACCCATTCGACCCTGCCGGTCGGCTGCTTAAGCCGGGCTTCGCTGACGAGCTGGTGGCAGTAATCGTCATCGACATTCTTGAACACATGCCAGCCGCCGATGTGACCCTCGGGCCAGCGCAGCCGCTCATGCACCCAGCTTTTCCAGTGATCGGTGTCCAGGCGGACCAGCTCCAGGCCGTACTTGGCCGCGCGCCCGTCCTTGCGGCTGACCTCGAGCTTGGAAAAGATCAGCGGCGTGCGCATCGGCGAGCTGCTGCCCTTGGTCGGCCGGACCCGGCGCATGAAGCGGCGGCAGAATTCATAGACCCGGTTGAGCGGGAGGGTGTCGGTCTTGCCGGGTCGGAAGCCGCTGTCGACAAAGGTGAGCCGGATCGGCAAGCCATCGATCGGCTGCGACACCAGATCCCCGAGCGCGGCCCAGATTTCCTCTTCGGAAGTGTCGCCACGGAGATAGCCGTAATTGATCAGCCACGATGTCGCGCGTGCGCCCCAGCCGCGGATCACCCACGGGATCGACTGCCGCTGCACGTCGCAGGTGAGGGTTAGATAGAGCACATCGTCGGGCACCTCGCCGCGTTTGTAGGTGGCCTGCTGCGACTTGGTCTTGATTTCCATCCATTCGGGCACCTCGCCGCCGCCGGGTGAGTACAGCTCGCCGAAGCCTGCGTTGATCGCCTGCTGCACCATGGCGGGGTCGCCGCTCTGCTGCGCCTCGACCAGCACCGCGACGCGCTCGCCGAAGCTGACGAACGGCGACGCCAGCCCACTGACCCAGAACGATGCCGCCATGGTGTCAGGCGGCGCGCCGTGGACGTTGCCGCCCTTGTCGATGGTCTGCCCAGGCGCGACATAGCGACCACGCGCGTTCATCTCGGTCTTGTGGTGGTTCTCGATGATGCCATGGCAGCGGGGGCATTCGAGGAAGGTCTCGCGCGCGGCTTCAAGCGGCGTGGCCTTGAGCGGGAAGCGCAACAGGTCGAAGCGCGGCACAAGGTATTCGTCGCAATGCGGGCACGGCCAGCACCAGTGATGCCGGGTGCCCTGTTGCCAGAGCTGCCAGATGGGGCTTTCGATGTCCTCGGCCACCGCGACCTCCCAGAAAAACAGGCCGCTGGTCTCGTCCTTGACCGTGGCCAACCTGCCGCGCTTCGGCGTCGAGGTGACGACACAGACGAAGTCTGCATAGGTGTCGCCGCGTCGCTCGACCAGTCCGAGCGGGCCGCCCTGGTGGTTCACGTTGTTCCTCATCTCGTCGTACTCATCGACGAGCGCGAGTGCGGCGGGATCGGATTTCAACGCGGTCGAGGACCCGGCATGCGCTAATCGAAACGGGACGCCCCCGACGACCTTGCGCGTTTTGGTCATGCGCTTGCCGCGCGCGACCTTCGCGGTGAGCGTGGGCGCCTCGTCGAGTAGCGCCATGACGCGGGGCTCGAACTGCTCGCTCAGGAATTGCTTGTTTGGCCCGACATACAGGATCGGGGCCGGGCGCTGGTCGAGGCGCTGCCCGACGACGTCGAGTATCATTTCGGTCTTGCCGGTCTGCGCTCCGAAAGCGAGCACGATGCGCTTGTATTCGGCCGACGCGATGAGGCTCGACGGCATGACGATATAGGGCGTCAATAAAGGATCACGCGGTCCCGGTATTGCCGCCGTGCGCGGATAAATGCGGTTCTCCGCTGCCCAAACGTCCGGGGTCACTTCCTTGGACGGGACCAGCAGCAGCGCTGCGCGCGCCCAGAAGGTTTGCCTTTTCGTTGAAAGCATCCGCAAGGCGATGGAGGATGTCATTTAGCGCCTGATCTATCGTTCGGCGGAAGCTGAGGTCGCGCGTGACGCGGGCCGCCAATCCTGCCAATTCGGAACGGAAGCTGCCGACCATCTCATCGACGAGGCCATTCACGTCCTCGATCTCGACCAGCCGCTTTTCGTTCTCCAAATTTCGTAATTCGATTTCGCGAGCGCGGGCATCGCGCACCCGGCTGTCGGCGGCACTCTTGCTGCTGCGACGCTCGCTGTCACGCAGAAAGCGGATCAGAGCGCGGACGCCTGCGATGAACGGGATCATTCCGCGCCCGCCGCGAGGCAACGAGCCTTCACGCTGGAGCTGGCGAATATAGGTTGCCGTGTAGTCAGCAAATGCCGCGAACTCTGTGACAGAGACGAACCGATCGCCCGCGGGCGGCTGGTCGTCGCCGATGTCTTCTTCGTTGCTCACCGCACGCCCAGGAATTTGTGGGTCTGAACGCTAATGCGCCACCGGTTCTGGCGGGCCGCCTCCATGCAAAGCTCCGTGGCTTTCTTGCTCATTGATAGCGGCTGGAGCCAGACCAGCGCCGGACCATGCGCGCGGACCAGGGCGAGCAGCTCCTCGACGTCGGCTTTCTTGCCGATCGGCATCTTGATTTCGTTGGCGCGCTGCCACGCCTCGGCGCGGAAGGTCTTGCCGCCGGGCATGTTGAGCTTAGGCGAGACGGTGACCCAGGCGCGGGGATCGATGCGGATCGGCTCGGTGCCGCTGGTCTCGACCTGCACAGTCCAGCCGTCGGCGATCATGCGGCCCGACAACTCGGTAAGGTCATACATGCACGGTTCGCCGCCGGTCAGGACCAGATGCCGGGATTGCGATCGCGACAGGGTCTGCACCAGATCGTCGATCGACACGGCGGCAAAGCTCGGGCTTGGCTCGATCTTCCCCAGGATGATGGCGAGCGGATCGGGCGGCGTGTGGTTCAGTTCCCAGGTGTATTTGGTATCGCACCAGGGGCAGCCGACATCGCAGCCCTGCAGCCGGACAAAAGTCGAGGGCATGCCGGTGAATGTGGCCTCGCCCTGGACGGTATCGAACAGCTCGTTGACCGGGAGCATCAGATCGCTGCTTCGCATGAGCATTTGCGGGTCTCATCGACTACGACCCGGACCAAGCGGACGGTCGGGGGCAAGACCTGGGGGCCGACGACGGTCAGGAGATGCGCCGCGATGTTCTCGGCGGTCGGGTTGAACGGGACGGTGACAATCGACGGCTCGATCACCAGCAGTGCGGGCAGGAGCGGGTCGCGATGCCAGAGCACCATGCGATGGTCCCAGTTATCTTCGAGCCACTGGCAGAGGGTGGACTTGATGACGCCGAAGTCGATGATGCGACCCAGGTGATCGAGGGCATCGGCCTCGCAGCGGAAGTGCACGCGATAGTTATGGCCATGCAGAAACTGGCACTTGCCCTCATGGTCAACGACGCGGTGACCGCACGAGATGTCGTGATACCGGGTGGCGCGGATTACTGGCATCGGAAGCCCTTTGCTTGGATGAGCGCCAGCACCTCGGCGCGGGCGGCCGGGCCGTCGCGGAAGATGCCGCGCATCACGGATGTGGTCATGGTGGTGCCGTCTTCCTTCACGCCGCGCCATGTCATGCAAGAGTGGCGTGCGCTGAGCACCACGGCAAGACCACGCGGCGCGATGATGCGCTCGACCTCGTCGGCGAGCTGCATGATTGCCTCTTCCTGTATCTGAGGGCGGGACAAAATCCAGTTGGCGATGCGCGAGAACTTCGAGATGCCGATCACGCGCTCGCCAGGAATGACGCCGAACCAGACCTCGCCCTCGATCGGGCAGAGGTGATGCGAGCACGCTGATCGAACGGTGATCGGGCCGACAACGTAAATCTCGTCCATCGATCTGACGTTCGGAAAGTCGGTGCACGTCGGCGGCGGCAGATAGCGCCCAGCAAACACCTCATGCACGAACATTTTTGCGAGCCGCTTCGCGGTGCCGCGCGTGTTGTGATCGTTCTCGGTGTCGATCACCAGGGCGTCGAGCATCGCACCAGCGCAGCGCTCGACCTCGTGCTCGATGGCCGCGAGATCACCGGGCAGCAGGGCGTCGGAAATGTTGTCGTTGGCCAGATAGGTCCGGCCCGCTGATTTGAGCCGATTTCGGACGGTCTCGCCCGGCTTGGGGGTCATCACAGCCAGTTTCTGCTTATCGTTCAATGGATTAGCCTGCATTTTCGATCGTTGTCTGTGGTTGCATAGCCGTCTAGGTTCTCGGTGGGCGAGCAATTCCACCCGCCGGGATAATCCGAAAAAGGACTGACAATGAACTTCGAAACCAGCAAAGAGCCCGTCTCCGTCACCAGCGAAAACGGCGACGCCCTGGTCCCCGGCACGGAAGCACGCGCCGCCGCCGACAAAGAAGCGAAGGCAACCGGCAAGCCGGTGACCATTCGACACGCGGTGACCGACAAGCTGCTCGCGACCGTGAAGCCGCCAAAGGCCAAGGTTGCGAAGAAGGCGGCGGCGAAGAAGAAAACGAAGCCAGCGAAGAAGAAGGCCACGGCAGCGCCCGCTAAGAAGAAGGCCGCCGCGACCAAGCGCGACAGCGACAAGCCCAGCGGGATGACCGCTGAGCTTGTGAAGCTAGCACTGCGCGCGAGTGGCGTCACGCCCGCCCAGCTCAATGAGCATTCCAAGTGGAAGGGTGCACCGTGGAAGTGGTTCTTCTCTAATCCGAAGAAGACCGGCGTCGCTGACCGCTTTGGCTACAAGCTGAAGGTCGAGCGCGACGGTCGCGCGGTGACCTACTTCTTGACCGCGAAGTAAGCAAACAAATTCTGCAGGGACAGCCAAGCCAACGGCTGCATCACCCTTCGCATCTACAACGACTGAAAAAGAAATTCGCAAATGTCGAAACTAACTCACGCCGATCTCAGGTAGTTCACCGGCAGCGAGCAGGTGTTCCGCCACAGCCTTATGCGCAGCATGACCTACACCGAAGGCGTGCAATATCTCGCCGAGACCGACGGCGCATATTGGCTGGTCGATAAGGTCGCCACGTTGCAGCTCGAACCGAAGGTCAGAGCCGAGGAGTTCCAATCGTGGAAACTGAAGGTCAAGGATCGGACCGCCGTGCTGACCTGTGACGATGGCAACCACAACATCGTCTATTCGGAGGTGATCGACTTCACCGACTTCCCGCTCGATGAAATCGAGCTATGGGTCGAGGGTAATGTGATCCTACTGCCGAGCGAGCACTAAGATGAAATGGATCGTTATCGCCGCCGTGCTGCTGGTTTCGGGTGCGGCGGTGGCACAGCAACGGCAGCTCTACGACGCCGCCGGGCGCAATGCTGGCCGCGCCGTCACCGACAGCCAGGGCACCACCACGATCTACGATGCCGCTGGCCGGGTGACTGCACGGTCATCCATCAGCGGCAACACCACCACGATCTACGACGCCGCCGGTCGCCGCACCGGCGCCATAAGCAAATAACTTGAAATCCCGACCAATGCGGCACGGGCACTGCAGGGGCGCTAGCATGAGCGGGGCGCCGCGCGTAAACGTCTATCGCTACACGCTTTAAGCGCATCTTGGGCATGTTCGACACGTCCGCCTCGCCCCCAAAAGCGGACATTCTATGCGGCGATCTGCATGGTCCGCTTTGGGCCGAGGCTGTGTGAAAACTCCGAGGCCACATCCGGACCAACGCTTCACCTGTCGCGTGCGGGCGCCCCCATAGGGGCGCCTCGCGTAGTCGTGTTACGCGCGGTCGGCTACCCTACTGGCTCGGGTGCCCCTGACCCTTCTTGAGCTGTTCCATGACCTGATCCAGGTTATAGCTTGCCGGATCCTGCATAGGCGGGAACGTCTTGTAGGTCTCAAGCTCCGCGAGCCACAGCGCCTGGCCGATGGGCAATAGGTTCCAGTCGTATATGTAGGCCGTGGCCGGCGCGGCGAGCGCGCCGCTGAACCAGAAAGCAGCCTTTTTCTCATCACCCCACCCCATCTCGAATGGATCGCGCTTGAGGTTTACCATGCCGGCTGCGAACATCGTCTGAACTCCCGGGTTCACGAACCCCGTCGCGGTTTCGGGCGCGATCGCGAAATACATCTTCCAATTCTTGTAGCGCACCGCCGACGGATGGCTGCTGGAATAGTAGAAGAAGACCTCGCGCGCGGACTTCTCGGTCTTTCCCTCCAGATAGTCGCGCTGATTGAAGCCGTCGAGCGTGGTCTTGACGATGCCCGGGTAGCTGCCGGCCTCGATTTGCGCCTTGAGGCCGTCGCCCTTGGGGCCGCCGGCGATGTCGACGAGCGTGGGCAGCCAGTCGAGCGAGGCGAAGATCTCGTCCTTCACCGTACCCGGCTTGATGACGCCCGGCCAGCGGATGACGCACGGCGCGCGCATGCCGCCTTCCCAGGTGTTCATCTTTGAGCCCTTGAACGGCGTGACGCCGCCGTCGGGGAAGGTGAAGGTCTCGGCTCCGTTGTCGGTCGTGAACACGATGATCGTGTTGTCGAGCTGGCCCATCTCCTGCAGCTTCTGCAGCACGTAGCCGATATTGTCGTCCATCTGCTTCATGCCGGCTTCGTTGACGCCCCAGTCCTTGCCGCCGGGCTCGCCGACCATGGCCATGTACTTGTCGTTGAGCACGGTCGTGACGTGCATGCGCGCCGGGTTGTACCAGACGAAGAACGGCTTGTTGGTCTTCTTGGGATCGTTGCGGTCAAGGAAGTCGATGACCTTGGCCGAAATTTCCTCGTCCACCCCCTTCGAACGCTCCAGGGTCAGCGGGCCCTGGTCCTGGCAGGTCTGGTTCTTCGCCGTGCCGTCGGAGGACTTGCACCAGATGACCGGACGGGGCGGCGTCAGGCAGGTCTTTGTCTTCGTCACCATCTTCGGATCCACCGCGCCGGGCACTTCCGCAAGACCCGGGATCGGTGTGTTCCTGCAGGGTGGGGCGACGGTCTGCTGGGTCGGGGTCTTGTTAATGTCCGGGAAGCTCACGCCCTGCATCGCATCCAGGTGGTATAGATAGCCCCAGAACTCGTGGAAGCCATGGGCGGTCGGCAACGCATCGGTGTGGTCGCCCAAGTGATTTTTGCCGAACTCGCCGGTGTTGTAGCCGAGGTCGCGCAGGAACCACGCGAGCGTCGGCGTGCCCGGCTTGAGGTAGGTCGGACTTCCCGGCAGCTGCGGCGGGATCATGCCCGTGCGCAGCGGGTTCATGCCGGTGAAGAAGGCATTGCGCCCTGCCGTGCAGCTCTGCTCGGCGTAGTAAGTCATGAACTTGGCGCCCTCTTGTCCGATGCGGTCGATGTTGGGCGTCTCGCCGACCATCAGCCCTTGATGGTAGATGCGCGGCTGCATCCATCCGATGTCGTCGCCCATGATGAAGAGAATGTTTGGTTTTTGCGGTGTTTGCGCTACCGCCGGTCCGGATAGCGACGCCGACATCAGTGTCGTGGCGCCGAGAAGCGCGGCGCAGGATCGTTTGTGCCAACCTGCCGCAACGTTGCGCAGCAGGTTTGGGATGCCCGATTTTGCATCTTTGCGTGTGCAGTAAAACATGACGTCACCTCCTTTTTCGCGGGCGTTAAAGGCGCCCGCGCCAAATGCATGTGAAGCTTGCTCAGAACCGTGAAGCACTCGCCGTGCCACATGGGCACGGCGAGTGCTCGGTGAGAGACCGGCACAAAGCGGTCTAGATCCCATTGATCTAGATCAAGGGGTCGGGCCCGCCGAGGGAATTGAGCGCCGCGGGCGATAGGCCCTGCACTGCTTGCGCAGCTTATTCTTGCTCGTGTGCTTCCGTTTCTGTTGCTCGTGCGGGTGCGGCCTCGACCTGAGCGCCGCACTCGCCGTCTTCCGAGACGATGACGGTGACCGGCCGTTGATAGTTCTCGACGAGCGCGCTGCCGAGCTCACAGCCCAGCATCTCGCACGAATGCGAACCAAAATCTCCATTGACGCTGAAGCCCTCGAAGATGGTGCGCGCCTGGTCCTGCAGATCGTGGAATTCGACCTCGCGATCGTCGTGAGCTACCTGCATGCGCACCTCGACGTGGAATAGATGGCGATGCCGGTCAGCGAGATAGGCTCGACCGGGGGGCGCGCCAGCCCAGCGATGAAAGCCCGCGAAGGTGAACCGGACAAAGATCGTTGCTTCACTCATGGAATGCTCCCGTCGGATCAGCACCGAGCGCCTGTCGGATTTCTTCGATCATCTGCCGCATGGTGCGAGTGACGAAGTGGGCTTCATAGCCGCACATGGTGCGCGCCGCCTCGTGGCCCATGGGCGCGCTGATAGGCTCGCTGGGCTGATAGTTGAAGCCGGAGCCGACATGCCAGCATCGCTTGTTGGCGACCGTGGCGAAGTGCCGTCCCCAGCGAACAGCGGCGAGCCATGTCGAGCTGTCGCACGAATTGAGCGGCCAGGCCGTGGTGAGTTCCGACGCGGTGAGGCCTAGGGCGTGTATCCAGAGCCTGGGATATTTGCGCCGCCGCTCCCAGGCGGTGGCGATCAAGCGCCGCCGGGTCTCCATGTCTGCCTGCACGACGTTGCCGAAGCAGATGCGATCGTACCGCTCGGCCAGATAGTCGAAGTAATCCCATCCGTCATTGAAGGGGTGATAGACCGGGACCGGGCGCAGGCCCATCTCTTCGAGCTTGGTCCGCGTTTTGATTTTATTGTCGCGCCCGCCCTGGTCGATCTCGATATAGCCCCAGACCCGATCGCCGATGCGGCGAGCAATCGCGACGTACCGGTCGAACAGGTCGGTGAAGTCGTCGATGTCGTCCGGCGCGAGCGACAATGCGCGGTCCATCGACATGCGGTGCGCGTGCGCGTGCTTGGTGGCGAGATTGTAGACGCCGCTGTCGATGAAGATATCGGTCCCGGCGGCGATGAAGGTATCGAGCATGCCGAAATGCTCGTCGGTGTGGATCTCATTGACGGCGACCAGCAGGTGCCTGTTGACGGTGTATGCATGGGCGAGCGTCTTGGGCTCGCTGGCGATGAAATAGATGGGCCACGCTTCCGGGTCCCAATTGCCGCCGGTTCTAATCATTGGTGATCCTGACGACGGAGCCTGTGCCGTGGATGTCCTCGTACCGGTCGAGGATGTGGCCAGCGGTGTACTGGTCCGGCTGCACCAGCAACAGATCGTACTTGTCGGCCTTCTCGCCGAAGGCGACGAACGGCCCAGGATACGGGCAAAAGATGGTGGTGCCGGTCAGCAATGGTTTCCAGCGCTCCCATTCGACCATGACGCCGCAGCACAAGAGGTGATGACGACGGCCCAGGCGGTAATGGTCACCGCGCTCGATGGCGTGGCGGGGATCGGCGATGGTGATCTCAAGCCGGGCGAGAAGGTCGCCCCGATTGTCGATCGTGCCCTGCAGCGGGTCGACCAATTGCTCGTCGTGAAACTGCCGGGCGGCGAGCATGCTGCCCAAATCCTTGTCGGAGAAGCCCAGGCGGTCGATCGGCATGTCGGTGAGCCGCAACGCCTCGACCTCCAGCTTCACAAGGTCGAGGTTCCACGTCGCCAGCTCGGGCAAGCGGTTATCGACCAGCGCGTATGCGCGGATCATGGCGTCGGTCCAGCCGCGTGCAACGATGACCGGCACCTCAAGCAAGCCCAGATGTTTCGCTGCGTCGAGCCTGCCGTGCCCTGCGATGATGGTGTCGTCCTCGGTGACGAGCAGCGGGACTGTGAAACCGAATTGCGAGATCGAGGCGGCGATCTGCTCGATCTGTTCGTCGGAGTGCAACCGCGCATTGCGAGGCGATGGGATCAGCTCGTTGACCTTGCGTGTTTCGATCGCCCAGGCGGGGCCGGGAGCACTTTTGATGCGCTCGTCCATTAAGGTGTTCCCCTTTAGTGGACTAAACCCAAAAAATCAAAATCCGAAATATGCGGAAAGCCTGCGACCCCTGGGAAGGCCGCTGAGGTGCCCGAACTCCGGGCCGCCTCTGTAGCACAGGCGCTGGAAAAACTCATGGACCGGCGTTGCGGTTCACTGCTGGCGCGGCTTGCGCGGTAGCCCCGCGCCGGGCGGCCGCTGGAGGGCTTTCCTGCGGCTTTGACGGTGACCGGGTCGATCACGCTGGCGACGTGCCTATGATGCGGCGGAAGCTCTCTTCAGCGGTTCTATCAACTCATGCGTTGAAAATGGCTTTGTCAAAAAGGCGATGCATCCAGAGCCGAGCGCTGCTTGGCGAACGGCAGGGTTCTCATTGCCTGTGATGAAGATAACTGGCACGGATACGCCTGCGGTTTTTAAATCACGTCTCAGATCGATGCCTGATCCGTCCGGCAGGTCGATGTCCAGAATGACGCAAGCCGCCTTCTCGATGGCGGGGTAGCTTTTGAAAGCTTGCGCAGATGAAAACGTGATGGGTTCGTAGGTGTGCGCTCGAAGGAGCCGCTGTACAGCCTTCAGCATTCCAGGGTCGTCATCCACGACCAGAACGATTTTTTGATCCTGCATCCCTGACTGTCACCGACGTGTCTCGGAGCCGAAAAAATCGCCTGCGAATTGGCAACTCTATTTCGGCCGCACCGTGGGGTCGCCGCCGGGGCTGCCGGGGGGTGGGATGACCGGCATGGCACCGTCCGTAGAGGGGGCCGGGGCGTGCATGTCGGGGTCGACGCCGGAGGGCGGGCAGAGCACGCCGTCGGACTTGGCCAGTTTGTCGCCGAGCGGTTCCCGGGACTGGCCGGTGGTGGTGCCGTCGGGCGCGGTGGCGCGGTTCGGGCGGTCCTGCGGCATGCAATTGGCGGCGTGCTGGGCCGATGGCGGCGCGGTCGCTTGCGGCGGCGTCGCGGGCGCGGGCGGGGCCTGCGCGATCGCGCTGCCTGAGGCGGCGATCAGGAGGCTGGCCAGGATCATGTTTGATGTCGTGCGCATGGGAGGGAAACGTCTCCGGCCATGCGGAGGTTCCGACCGACGCACGGCGAATTGAAGCGCGGGAAATTGGCTGGCGGTTTTCGGTTTCCTCGCGGCCGATCGTTCGAGACGCCTTGCGCGGACGCAAAAGGGATGCGCCACGCAGTCGCCAATTCAGGAACCACCATTTTGCGCGCCGCATTATTCGTAGGTCATTCATCCAAAGGAGAAACCTATTGTCCTAAGGAGGAACCTATGAAGAAGTTTATCACCGTCACCGCGTTCGCGCTCACGTACGGCACAGCCTTTGCCCAAAACACTGGCCCCGCTCCCCAGACCGGCATGGAGAAACCCGGAGCGACGGACGGCGCCAAGCCAGATGGTTCGATGGATACGACCGGCATGAGCACAGCCAAGGGCAATATCAAACGGGACAAGGACGGTGCACCGGCTCCGAAGGACGAGAAGAAGTAAGCCGAGGCACACGCCGTCATCGCTGGGGTCCTCTAGAGGGAAAGAGATCGGGCGACCGCGCGACCCCGCCGTAGGAAGATTTTGCAATTCATGATGCCGCGCCGGTCGGCTCCACATTGCGCGCCAGCCTGCGTGAGAGATGGTACGAAAAGAAATTCGAAAATCAAAAACCACAAATATCCTCAAGGTGCGCAGTCGCGCGGTCCCCGCGTTTAGCCCTGGCCCCCGAGGGACCCGAAAATCGAATGGGGCGGCCCGTGGTGCGGGTTCGATCGGCGGGCGGGTTGGTGCCGCCTCGTTGCGTTTGACGCATCGCTGCTTGCCGTTGCTTGATACGCAGCACATCCTTCATCGACGCACCTTCAACATGCCTCGCTTGGTGCCGACGTAGCGAACAGCAGTGGCATCGGGCACGATGTGCTTGCGCTTCCGGTTCTGCTTTTGCTTGGCCTCGATCCGCCTTTCATCGGCGCATGGAGCGCAGTAGCGCCTTGTGCCGCTGACGCCAGCGCCGCACCGTGCGCATGGTCTGGGGTGCACCACGTTCAACGCCTCCGGGTGGCCATCGCCTTCGCTACAGCGAGCGGGATGTTCCTCTCCAGTTCACGCTGCATCGACGCGGCGAAGTCCTCATAGAACGGCACGCGCTTCGGCACCCTGGTCTGCTGCTTCAGCACATAGAGTAAGCGCAGGCGGCCCTTCTTGTCCTTGGCATAGAGCACGTCGCCCTTGCGGACGGCGGCCGGCATGTTCTTCGGACGCAATCGTGCGGGCACGCCACGCGAGGTCTTTGGCACGTTGCTGGCTGGCACGGCGAGGTTCGATCCACCCTGTGGTGACCGGGTGCCGCCCTTGGCCTGCATCTGAAGATTACCCCGGTCCAGCTTGTCGTATATCTCGACCGCCAGGGACTGCTTGCTTGCCCGTGCATCCCGTGTGGTGAGCGATGCGGAGATGAAGGATGCGTTGCGCTGCTTCACATGGGTCGGCCATGTGGACCTGATCAGCAGGTTGCGGGTGACGTCAGCGGAGCGGTTCATGGCAAGCGATAAGGCATAGGGCAATTGGTCGGCGACGCCCTCGATGCTCTTGGCCGGCTGCAAGAGTTGGTCGTAGTCGAACTCAATTTTGAACATGGCGCGGTTCGGCCCGGCTAATTTTGATGCGCAACAGATCGCCACTCTCGATCGCGGGCTTGTCCTTGCCGATCCACAGCGCCAGCCCAAGCCGCTTGATCACCAGCCACCAGCCCAGTGAGACCAGCTCATAATCCATCTGGCTCTCGACCCTGGCGCTGCCGACCTTGTTGGCGTCATAGGCACGGCGAAACCGCTCCTCGACGTTGGTGGCGACCTCTTCGAATTCGAACTCGCTCAGTGCATCGGCGGTCTCGGGGCCGTACTCGATCCCGGTGGCGTCGTTTATGTCATGCATGGCCATCCCCTCCATTAATCAGCCCAGCTTGCCGCCGCCCCTGAAACGGCAAAGGGGCGGCGCCGTGCGGCACCACCCCTTCCGATCAGCGCCACAAAGCCTGGAGCAAGCACACATGGCGACGCGTCTTTTGGGAATGAGAGCGGTCATTTCAGCACCTGCCCAGTTGCCGCTCGATCTTGTCGGCGAGGTCGATCAGGATCAGCCGATCATGCGGGCTGCGCGGTGCACTGGTCCGCGCCGCAAGCGGCTACTTCATCTGCTGCGCCCAGTGTTCCGACGCTGGCTTCAGCGACTTGCCATAGCTGCTTCGGCCAAGAGCCGAACCGACACGTTGTCGGGCGCGAGCACCATAGTCGGTCAGCACCTTGGCGTCGGCATATGGATCGATGATGAACACGTCAGTCGTCGCAGTGCCCAGCGCCTTGCCAATCGCCGTGACCGCTGGCGCGGCGACGCGTGTTGCCTGTCGCGCTTGTGTTCAGGTTTGAACCGACCCAGCCATCTGTCCGCTGTAAGGTGAGGTAGCGCGGAAGTCTTAGAACGGATCGCAATAACAGATCGCCGCGATACTGAGGCTCATTCTGCCGCCGTGCAGTATTTGACTTGGGCGCTCGAGGAAATCGAAAAATCGGGCGATCAGAACGCTGCCCGCCATGCCCGCATGGCGTTGAAAGCGCTGCAGGACACCAAACGATCAGCCGATAAGACGCGCGAGCCCGCGACCGTTGTCCCGCTCCGTCACGGTGCCGATGGTGCCGACGCGACTGCCTCAGAGCGGCGTCGCCGCTGACCTGCGGCCTGACCGCGTCATTATTTGGCGTTTCAGTGCCTGCCTGCTATTTTTAGCGCAAAGCATGGAGTTCCAATGAGCATTGTAAAGCGTCATCTAGCCGAACACGAAGTGCGCCTAGTTCTAATCGAGGAAATATGTATTGATAAAGGGGCGCTTGTCTTAGACCCTGCCACCGGCGACGTTTACTTTTCTGCCGACGATGTTGCTTATAAGTCCGCTTACGTGGCCGTGTTTCAGGCTTGGGAGAAGGGCACGATCAAGGGTACCGCCGAGCAGATATTCGACGCCACGAAATCCGTCCTTGAGGACTAGATATGCCGCGAGGCCCTAAAGGCGAGAAGCGCCCCGCCGGCGCCATCGGCAACTGCCCGCTTGTCCGAGTGCGCAGACAGCATGTTGTGCTCAAGTTCGGCTTGGACAAACATCTGCGCCCATTTAACGGCGTTCTGAGGCGGCGTTACTTCTTGTCCTGATCGGGATGAAACGAGGCCTTCTCAGCCAACATTTTCTCTGTTAGGTCGGCAAGCCCGTCGTGAACCATCTTGTCGTTGATCTGGAATGCAATCCGCCTGTAGCGGATAATTTTCGTGTCGATATCGTCGCACTTTTCACACATAGTTCCGCACCCTGCTTCGTTTGCGGCGGCAGCCGACCGCGCTACCTGTTCCAGAAACATGCGTATCCCGCAGAAGTGTTCCGGTCAGTCGGCCAACGGGAGTTAGGGCGGCCCTTCTAAACTCCTCAGGACACTTTTGAAGTGTTTTCCCTGTCGTCGCTCAGGAGGCCGCGCCGTAGCAATTCCCTAACAGCAGCCGCCTTACTCGGAAGGCGGTTTCGGAAACGAAAGTCTTCAATAGCGCGCTGCTCGTCATCTGACAGATGCACTTGAAGGCGGTATGTGCGCTCTTTCTGTCGAGTAGCCATACCGGGTAAAATGCCCGGCCGGTTATTTGGTTCGCAAGATCAAAAACAGACCACTGTGCCGTTTGTTGGGCGCGAACGCCCCCCAGGATCGTCGAATGGTGGACCCCAGCCTGGGTCCTTTGAAGGACGCGAATTCGTGGGGGGAAGCCGTCCTACAGCGGTCCGGCAGGGTCGAAGAACAGCCTCATGGTTTTGCCTCATTCCGTTAGGCGGCACCGTTACATCCCGTTACGCGCGCCTGTAAGTCATTGCTCTCTGTGTTTTTTCACTGCGTGCGCCTTGTTAGGAGCCTTCCGCATGATCAGCCTCCCATCCCGGCGACCGGCTTGCCCGTGGCCCACCAGAACTCTCCGTTGACGCCGATGACGCCCGCATCGCGCAGCCGGTCCCCGGCGCGCTTGAAGGCACCCCGGAAGCGATTGTCGGCGGCCTTCACGTCAGGGTCGCCATCGACAAACTTGCTGCGCATGAAGTCGCGGACGTAGGCGAAATTGACCACCTTGCCGATGCTGGCCGGGAGCGGGAAGGGCGGTGGCACGCCGTGCTCGGCCAGTGCGTCGTACAGGGCATGCATAAGCAGGCGCTGGTTGCTGGTGGCCTGATAGCCGCCGCGCTCCTCTTTGTTGCTGGCATCGAAGGCGACCGCTGCGCAGGAGGTCTCCTCGTTGCCCCACTTGTTCCGGCCGACGCTGATCACGGGCAAGGTGAACTCCCAGCGGATGCCCGACTTTCCCTCGCGCTGCTTGCGGACGGTGGCTTGGTGGATGTTGCCGCCCTTGGAGGTCCGCCTGTCGGCCACGATCTCGAATTCGATCGTGGTCTCAAAATCGGCGGTGAGCGACGAATGTCCGCGCGGGGTGGCCCCGCCCTTCGGCTTGTGGTGGACCAGGATCACGGCGCTGCCGAAGTGCTGCCGCAGCGTCACCAGCCGCTTGCGCACGATCGACACGTCTTGGCTAGCATTCTCGTTCATGCCGGGTGCCAAGGCGCTGAGGGTGTCGACCACGATCAGCACCAGCCGCTGCGAGTAGGTCTTGGCGACCGCCTCGATCTCGGCGATCAGTGCGGTGAGATCGTCGTCGGAGCTGAAGAAGTCCGGGCGCTTGGTGCAGAGATAGAAGGGGATCGGCTCCTTGCTGTAGGTCAGTTCGTGCTGGATGACGTAGGCGAGCTTTCTCTTGCTGAAGCCCTTGCCCGCCTCTGCCGCGACATAGACCACCAATCCGGGCTCGGTGTTCCTGCCGATGAAGGTGAGCCCGCGCGCCACCGCCATCGACATGTCGAAGGTGCCGAACGATTTGCCGCTGCCGCTGTCCCCGAAGATGAGGGTGATCTCGTCCAGAGGGACGATGTCCTCGATCAGCCAACCGTAGCCCGACGCATGGCCCAGGATTGCGATCTCTTCCCAGCGCATGCCGCCGAAGCGCGAGCGGAACGGCGTCGGTGACCAGTCCAGCGTCGCGTCGGCGAGCGCGTGGAGCGCGTCGGGCGTGCCGCCAGACTTGATCCAATCGGATACGTCGCCCTTGGGCGGCATGTGTGGCCAGCTCTTCGAGAGATCGAGCACGCGCACCCTGGCGGCGGTGCCGGAAAGCGCCTTGGCGACCTCCTGCGCGTGATCCTGGCCGGGCAGCACCGGTCTGCCGTCCGGCTGGAAGCGCAGCGCGCCGTCGCCATTCGGCGGATCGGGGTTCTTTGCCTGGGGGTCGTTGTCCTGAATGATGACCACGTCGGCGCCCTGGAAGAATGCCGTGAGGCCGGGCGTCCACTTGCCGACGCCGCCGGGGTTCGTCGTCGCGATGACGCCGATCTTGGCAAGATTGTCGGCGTCCTTCTCGCCCTCGACCACGAACACGGTGTGGCCGTTGGCGATGGCCTCCATCAGCTCCGGTAGGCGATAGGGCACGTGTCTGATGCCGCGCACGGCATAGACCCAGCCGTGCTTGATCTTGTCAAGCGGATCGCTCGGCAGGGGACGGCGGCGCTGCCGGAACGTCTTCGGCTCGAAGCGCACGACCTGAAAGAGCAGCTCGTCGTTCTCGTCGGTGTAGCTGTAGTGCGCGACCTCCTTGCCGAGTTGCTGCGGCTTGCTCTCCTGTCGCTCGCGTTGCTCCAGATAGCCGTGCTCGCGCATCCACTGCATCGCCGCCTTATGATCGCGTCCCGTTTCACGTGAAATGAGATCGAGCACGCCGCCGCCCGTCTTGCTCTCGTGGTCGTAGTAGCGTCCGGTCTCCACGTCGATCGAGAGTGAGCCGTGCTTGCCGTAGCGTCGATCGCCATCGGATGAGAGCCGCACATTTGGTGCGCCCAGCAGCTCCTCCGCGATGGCTTCCATGTAAACCGCAAACGATGTCGCCGGCTCGTGCATGTTCACGCGTTACGCCTTCGCAAAGAGAGGGGTGGTGACGAGGGCGAGCTGGGGCCGGATGAGCGAGCACATGTAGTGCAAAGTTGCGAGTGCGTCGGCCTCGTTGTCGTCTTCGACCTCCCAGCCCATCGACCGGCACTGCCGCATGACCATCGACTTCGCCATGTCGCGCTTCGGATTGCAGCCGATGAAGTGGAGCCGCACGTCACGGGTGTCGGCCTTGCGGATGTCATAGAGGCCGCAGCGATAGGCGCAGGCGCCGATGATGGCGGGCAGCCCGTAGAGCAACGTGGTTGTGTTGACGTTGCTTTTTCCACGGTTGAAGGATGTCGGCATCGGCGCTTCCCAAACCACGGTGCTCGGGCCGAAGTCAGCGAGCATGCTGTACATCCAGCCCCATGCATTGGAGAAGATTGCTTCGTGAGAGGCGCCCGGCTTGGCGAACAGGATCGAGCCGTGCGTTGGTGTTTGGCCCGGCTCGCCCACGGCCCAGCCGGTTCTTGACGCTAGGTCGAGGGCGAGCACGGGCATGGTGTCACGCCTGTGCTGCGGTCCTGCCCTCAGCGCGCGAGAGTGCCGCCTGACCCAGCGGCAGATCGCCGAAGTCGCCGAGCTTCTCGCTGAGCATCTGGTACTCGTCGCGGTCGTCGTCCTCGAAGTCGTCGGTGACGGCGTCGGCCTTGCGGCGCAGACCGCGCTCCTTGATCTTGGCCTTGAGCAGCTTCTTGCGGATGCCGCGATCGGCGGCGTGATCGAACTGGTCTGCGCGGCGGTCGCGGATGACCTTGCAGCGCTTCATGTAGGCCATTTTCTCCTGGAGCAGCTCCGCGTCGATCTTCTCGATCGCAGCGACCGCGTCCTTGATGTTCTCGGCTGATGGGGTGTTTTCGGCGGCGTTCTTTGCCATTGCGGCATCTCCCGATGTTGCGCGCGAGCGGCGTCGCGCGCGGCGATGCGCGCGCGATCGTCAACTCGTCAGGTAGGTGATGATGGACAGCCGTCGACGATGTTGCGCCACGCGCAAATCGAAAATCAAGCGCGAAAAAAAGTTAGGGCGAGTTAGTGGGTCGCCGATGTTACTCGCTGCATCGCACGTGTGACTGGCGCGATCTTGCAGCCCAGGCGTCGCCACGTTCCGTTAGGCGATCTCCGTTACATCTTTTATTTTTCCGGTTTTCGGAACGACGCCGACGCGGCTGGCACGGCCTATGCAATCGCGTGTGCGCGCGCAGTAGTTTTAATAACTACTATCTGTTTTGTGGATACGGGAGCGCCTATGGCGCGACCTCCCGTGTATCTCCGCGACAAACACTGATCGTTACGCGCCTTACGGCGCTCCGTTAGATCGCGTTACATGGGATTTATTTGCAGAGAGCGTCGCCTCGGTGACGCCCGCAAATTTTTTTGGCGCGCTATCATCCTCGAATTGGAAGGGGACATCGCGTCATGTCTGACAAATCGATCGCTGCAATCGGCAGGGCTCTCGCCGCCGCGCTGCTGGCCGAAGCGCATTCGGCGCCCATGCTGGCCGAAGTCGCCAAGCTGAAGCGGCCCGACGAGCACGGGGAGATCGGCTCGCTCGCCGTCGAGCTGATGGACGCGTACCGCACCGAAATTCTCGAAGCGCTGAGGGTGTGACGATGAGCGGCCAGGACAACATGATCGCCGCGTACATCGCCGAGCGCGATGCAGCGGTCACCGCAGGGGTCGATGCCCTGATCGCGTTTTCCGCCAAGTACGGGCATCGCCCGTCGAACCGGGACGTGGCCGTGATCACGCTGCACAAGCTGCGCACCGCGATCCCGTCGCTTCCGCTGCCGGTGCGGCTGGCGTCGCACGAGTGGCTTTCCCAGCACGGGTACGAGAGCTGGGGGTTCGACGCATGAGCGACCGCGGCTTCTCGCATCCCAATCTGGGGCACCGGATTGACATCGAGCAGCGGGGCAATTGCGTCGCCCTGGTGTTCACCTGCGGCACCGAGATGCGCGCCACCGAGCTGGCCGACGATCTGCTGCGGCAGCTTCGCGGCGGCGCGCTCAACATCACCGTGATGGGCAGGCCGACCAGCATCGTTGAGGGGGACGCACCGTGATCCAGAGCATCCGCTGGGACGGCAACGCGATCACGCAGCCGGGCCTCTACACGAAACTGCCGCTTCCCGCTTACCATCGCGGCGACATCTGCGACGGCCCGAGCGTGTCGTCGACCGTGTTGCGCAAGCTGTGGGAGAATTCCCCGGCGCATGCCTGGGCGCACTGCGCGCTCAACCCCGCGCGGGTCGAGGAGGCCGACAACGAGGCGTTCGTCCTGGGCCGGGCCGCGCATCACCTGTTGACCGCCGAGATCGGCTTCGCTGACCAGTTCGTGGTGCGGCCCGAGACGCTCGAGGGCGAGAAGTGGAACGGCAACCGCAAGGAGTGCAAGCGCTGGCTGGCCGCGAAGAAGCGCGAGGGCCTGACCGTGGTGACCGCCGCGCAGGTCGAGGTGATCAAGGGCATGGCCGTCTCGCTGGGTGCTTTCCCATTGGTGCAGGCGGGCGCCCTCAACGGCCTGATCGAGCGCAGCCTGATCTGGAAGGACAAGGAGACCGGGCTCTGGTTGAAGGCCCGTCCGGACGTGACGCCGAACGATAGCGGCGATTTCACCGACCTGAAGACCACCCCTTCGGTGCTGTACCGCGACCTGCAGTCCTCGGTCGCCACGTTTGGCTACCATCAGCAGGCCGCGCTTGTCCTTGAGGGCGCGATGGCGCTGGGCCTGGAGGCCAATTCTTTCACGCTGATCTGGGTCGAGAAATCGGCGCCGTTCTGCGTGCGCGCGCAGCAGCTCAAGGACGAGGACATCGCGCGCGGCATGAAGCAGAACCGCGCCGCGATGCGCTCCTTCGCCGACTGCCTGTCTTCCGGTGTCTGGCCGGGTCCCGGTGATGATCGCGACGATGCCGAATATGTCGATCTGCCCGACTGGAAGCGCGCGCAGATCGATGAGCGGCTGAAGTTCGAGCTGCGGGAGGCCGCATGAAAACGATCCCCGCCATTCGCGCGCGCCTGCATGAGCTGGCCGACCTCGTCGCTGATCCCGAGATCGCGGCCGAGCTGCATGTCCTGGCCGAAGAGACCAAGCGCAAACCGTCGAAGCGCCCGCGCGTGAGGGCGCACAAGCCCAGGATGAGCCCGGCGGTCAGGGCCAAGATGCGCGCCTTCGCTGCCGATCCTGCGAACCGGCATCTCGGGCTGATGGAGATCGCGGTGATGTTCGGCACCGACCACGGGCGCGTGTCGGAAGCAATCAACGGCTACAGGGACAGGTGATATGAGCGATCAATCGTTTCCGGGCGACCGCCCGATGGATGGCGGCCGGGTGACGCGGCGCGATCTGGCCGAGGGCAAGGTCGAGAAGGTGCTTTCCGACCGCACGTCCCAGGTGCCAATCGCGGACTTCGGCTTCGACTTCACCAACGCGATGCAGATCGCAGAGGCGGCGAAGATCATGGCGACCGCAGGTCCGATGCTGCCGGAATGGCTGCGTGGCAACGTTGGCGGATGCTGGGGCATCATCGTCCGCGCGATCGAGCTGAACATCTCGCCGCTCACCCTGGCCAACTGGACCTATCTCGGCAAGGACGGTCGCGTCGCCTATGAGAGCCAGTTCTACCATGCCGTGATCGAGGCGAAGGCGCCGCTGAAGGAGCGGCTGCAGCACGAGATCATCGGCACTGGCGACGATCGCAGGTGCCGTGTGTGGGGCGTCTTCACGGGCGAGACCATCGTGCGCGAGATCACCAGCGAGCGGCTGGGCGACCTGCGGCCAGGGACGAATGAGCGCGGCCAGATCAAGGGCTCACCGCTGTGGGTGCGCAAGCCCGATGTGCAGATGTTCTACGACACGTGTCGCGACTGGTGCCGCATCTTCTGTCCGGACATTCTCGGCGGCGTCTATGCGCGTGGCGAGGTCGAGGAGAGCGATGGCGTCGCAGAGCCGATGAAGGACGTGAGCCGCGACACCTCGCCGAAGCTGCGCGAGCGGCTGCGCGGCCCGACTGGCGAGGGCTTCGACAAGAGTTCGATCGAGGAGGCGATTGCAGCCGCAACGCCTGCCGATCCCAAGAGGTCCAGCAAGGGTGATGCCACTGGACCGGCGGATGCCACGGCACCCGCCGAGACCGCGCTGCCGTCGAACTGCCCCCCAGCCCCCGACGACGGCGCGGTCGCCCTGGCATTTGCAGAAGCGGGAGACCGCTGATGATGCGGACAATGCCTCGTCCATGCGGCAGCGGGCTCGATAGCGCGTGGCAGTACGACGCGCGCGGCATCGAGCTTTGCCGCGCCTGCCCGAAGTGCCATCGCGACAAGATGCGCCGCTACCGTCCCGACAGCTACGCCGCCGAAGAACCGATCGAGGGGGAGTGATGAAGGTGGAGCTAGAGCGCACCACAAGCGACGGCCAGCGCAGCGCGCCGTCGCCAACGACATCGTCCGGCAGCCAGAGACCCTGCGCCAGTGGATCAAGATGCTGCAGCTCGCCGAGCGCTGGCTGCGCGAAGGCAAACCACAACAGTGAGGAGGAGAGCCATGACGACCAAAGACTTCCCGTTCACCGAAGTGGTGCAGCAGGCATCGCAGTACATCGAGGCCGGGCACACCGTGCACCAGAAATTCACCTGCCGCCGCTGCGGGTCTCGCCAGACCATGGATGTGCCGAACAAGTTCTTCCTGGCCGGGAAGTGCGAGGCGTGCGGCGCCGTCACCGACATCCAGGCGCGCGGCTGCAACTACGTGCTCGTGACCGGTGCCAACAAGGGCTTTTTCGCCGAGACCATCCAGTAAAGGGGGATCGCCAATGGTTGAGATCATCGATACGTCCGGCGTCTTGCCGATTTCGCCGATGACGCCGCGCGCGCTGCGCCGTGCGATCGTGCGGGAGGTCGCGGCCGACTACGACATGGACCCGGCTCTGATCGAGAGCAACAGCCGCACGCAGGAGGTGGTCGAGGCCCGCGCCACCGTCGCGCGGCGCCTGCATGCGCTTGGCATGTCGGAGCAGCGCGTCGCCGACGTGATGCACCTCAAGCTCAAGACCGCGCGGTCCTACCTGGGCATGCTGGCGACGCGCCGCCGCTTCTGCCCGCGCGACCACTTTTCGGCGATCGACAAACAGGAGACGAACGATGCAACGAACTGCTGAGACAATTCCCGAGATGAGGCTCAATGGCGACGCCGCGTCAATGCGTGGGCTTCCGCAAGAGCAGGCAGCGGAGACCCACGATGCGCACCAGGGGCATGTCGAGCCGCCCGCCTATGGCGACAGCTCGCGCGATGCGATCAAGGCGATCGTCGTCGGCATGAGCGAGCAGAACGGCAAGGCGCTCGCCGCGCTCCGCGCCGAACTGGATGAGATGGAGCAGCTCATGCTGATCAGCGCCGCGAAGGTGCAGCATGAGATCGATGGGCATGCCTCGATCTGCCGCTACGTTCACAACGAGACCGAGCGCCTGCATGGGCTCGTCGCGAAGATGCGGCAGCAGCAGAGCGAGATCGTGCACGTCACCGAAGGTGGCGAGCGCGCAAGGGCTTCGGCGTAAGGCTTCGACCCGAGCTGGCCGGGTGCCGAAGAAGGGCCAGACGCTGCCCAGCAGGCAGGTGGTGGCGGGAAAGAAACAACGGCCTGCAGCCGGTGGCGGCGGCAAACCGGGCACCGGCAAGGGCCACGGCGGCGAACTGCGGACAAGCCCGCCGCCGTGGCACTTAGATGAAAAAGTCGCTATCTAAATCACTGAAAGTATTGATGAAAGAAGTCTTGACGAGCACCAATCTCAGGTGGTCTAGGGAGGATAATTCTAGTAAAAAGGAGGGGCCGGATGGGGCGGAAATTGCAGGATGGTCTTGCATACCCACCGCGTGCAATGCGGGCAGAGCAAGCAGCGGCTTATCTCTCGATGTCGACCAGCAAGTTCTACGAGATGGTGCAAGACGAGAAGATGCCGCCCCCAGTGAAGGTGGGCAACGCCTCGCTGTGGGATCGGCTCGAACTCGATGCGGCCTTCGACAATCTGAAGGACGAACCGGGAAGTGAGAGTTCGCTGCTGCGACGCCTGCGTGAGCTTGAGGACGAAGCCAAATGCAAAAGGTCGAAATAAAAAGGACTGACTACCTCTACAGGAAGGTCGTGAAGGGGCGGCCTTATCTATATTTCCGAATGCCGAAGGAGGTCGGCGGCAGATTGTTCCCGCTGCCCATCGATGAGGCGTCGGCGGAGTTCAAGCGGCAGTATGACGCTTGCGCTGAAAAGTTGCGCAGGATGCAGATCGATGCCGGTCCTCCCGAGCCGCCCAAGCCCAGGCCTGAGAAGGTTGCCAAGGCAAAGACCGGTACCATCGGTCAGGCGATCGGGATTTATCGCAACTCGCAGGCATTCAAGAAAAAGAAGAAAGCGACCCACGAGGTTTACATCCCGCTCCTCGAAAAGATGAAAGCCAAGATCGGCTATGAGCCGCTGCGCGAGATGACCAGAAAAGCCGCGCAACGTTTCGTCAATGGCATCTTCGAGGAGGACGGCAGGGCCTCGATGTCTGATCTCTACCTCACCCTGATTTCGAATATCTGGATCGCGGTGCGGGAGGATGAAGAGTTCGGCATCAGCGACCTGCCGAACCCGACGATGGAGATCGAACGGAAGCACAGCACATCTGACAGCGTGCCTCACCTGATCTGGCCAGAGGACGTTCAAGAGAAATTCGACGCGACGGCGCCGGACAATCTGCGGCTTGCTCGCCGACTGCTTCACTTCACGACGCAGCGTGGCGGCGATGCGATCAAGATCAAGTGGTCGCATTACGACGGGAAAGGCATCCACGTCTGGCCCGAGAAGACGACGAAGAAGGGTGTCATCGCGGAGCCCAACTATCACCTGTTGCCAGACGAGCTGATCCAGGAGCTTGAGGCGGCGAAGAAGATCGCGGCCGAAGCCGATTTCAAATCGGAGTACATCCTCGTTAACAAGTGGGGATGCTCTTGGACCAGGGCTCGGTCATTGAGCATTGCGATCAAGGCGCATCTGGTGAGGATCGGGGTCCGGAAGAAGCGGCAAAAGAAGGGCTTCACCATGCATGGCCTGCGGCATACCGGCGCTTGCGAAATCTCGCTTCTCCCTGGCGTTGGGGTGAAGGGGATCAAGTCGCAGACCGGGCACAAGACCGACAGGCTCGCGCTCTACTATGCGGAGCAGGCGGAGAAGCGTCGGGCAAACGAGATGATGATCGCGGCCTGGAATGACGAGCGGGCGCGCAAGGCCCAGGAGAGGCTCCGGCATCGTCGAGCAAGCATCTCGGTCGTGAAGTAGCACCAACTCCGCCCCAGGCAATCGATCGCCCGGCGGATCACTACGGAAAGCAATGGACGGAAGTGGGAAATCACCCCATGGGAAGTCATTGAAATCACTAGAGCCCGCGTTAACCTTCCCTTAAGGATAATGTAGCGTTAACCGGCACTCTTTGTCACAGGAAGGCTCCGGCGTTGCGTAAGGGCGGACCGTTCCGATGACACCTGAAGCCTTCAATTCTCTGTTCTCGATCTGCATCGGTTTCGCGCTCGCGGGCGCGCTCGTGAACGGATACCAGGCGTTTGCGCAGCGGCCGGCGGGCTTCGGCCTGTTGCAGGACGGCGTGGCGCCGAAGACGTTTGCCGCGGTTCCGTTCCTGGTGTTCGCGGCGCCCTTCATCATCATGCGCAACACGCTGCGCGGCATGCGGGTGGAAAGCCGCCGCGTCGAATTCGTGATGATGGCGACCGTCATCGCCGGCTTCTGGAGCATGATGAGCGGCACCTTCTTCCTGATGACGCTACGCGCCGCCGGCGTTCTGGTCTGACAGAGCTGCGTGGCGCGGCGGCCCTTTGCCTCCGCGTCGCCGTTTCGCTATGGCTGGGGTCGACGCGACAGGAGAACCCCATGGCGATCTACGAGCTCGACGGACAGGCACCCGATCTTCCCGCCGACGGGAATTACTTCATCGCCGAGACCGCGACCGTGATCGGCCGCGTGCGCCTGAAGCCGGGTGCGAGCGTCTGGTTCGGCGCCGTGCTGCGCGGCGACAATGAATGGATCGAGATCGGCGATGGCGCCAATGTGCAGGATGGCTCGACCTGCCACACCGACCTCGGCTTCCCCATGGTCATCGGCAAGAATTGCACCGTCGGCCACAACGTCATCCTGCACGGCTGCACGATCGAGGAGGGTGCGCTCGTCGGAATGGGCTCGATCGTGATGAATGGCGCGAAGATCGGCCGCAACAGCATCGTCGGCGCGGGCTCGGTCATCACCGAGGGCAAGGAATTTCCCGAACGCTCCTTGATCATCGGCTCACCCGCGCGCGTGATCCGCACGCTCGACGACGCCCAGGTGCAGAAGATGGGGAGTGCGGCGAGGTTCTACGTGGCCAACGGCCCGCGCTTCAAGAAAGGCCTGAAGCGGATCGGCTGAAAATAGCCGTGGGCCGCCGAGAAGATGGCGGCCGCCGCATAGCGGTCCGCGCGCGCAGCGCGTCAGCTTCCTCCGGATTCACATGCTTCGATCGCGGCTGCTGATGCTCGCGCGGAAGTGAGACAGTGAGGCTGTCAGGAAGGCGCGGGTGACGTTAGCTTGGTCCCGCTTTGAGCGTGGAACGTCTCCACGCGGAGGATCGAGTGATGTTACGCAAGATGATGATGGCGGCGCTGGCCGTCGCGGCAGTCGGCTTGTCGGCGCCGCAGGCGGCTGAGGCGCGGGGCGGTTTCGGTCATGGCGGCGGCGGCTGGGGCCATGGTGGCGGTTGGGGCCATGGCGGTCACTGGCGTGGCGGCGGCTTCTGGCCCGGAGTGGCGATCGGGGCAGGTCTCGCCGGCGCCAGCTACTATGGCGGCTATTACGGCTACGGCTACCCCTATTACGGCGATCCCTATTACTCTGGTACCGGCTACGACGATGGCGGTTATGGCGGCTGCTATGTCGCGCGGAAGCGTGTCATGACGCCGTCGGGCTGGCGTGTCCGCCGCGTGGATGTCTGCGAATAGCGGCCACGAGGCTCAGCCAGACTAGGAAGCCAGATCTGCCAAAAGACTGGACCCACTAAAGAACAAGGCCGTTGACGCAGTATACCGTCAACGACCTTGCCAGCCCCGGACATTGAAATCGGCTCACGCCATCCGGTAACCGCGAGCATGGCGCGGAATCATACGGGGGAATGTGATCCAGTTCACATGTGGAAAAATTTAAGTCGCGGACCCTGACCCGGCTAGCCGCGCGAGCGCTTGCGGGCGCTGGCGTGGACACGGCGCGACGGTTTCCTGCGGGTAACCGAAGGTGTCTCCGCCTCCGTGGCCCGGGCGCTGGCAAAGGACTGCCGAAGGCTGTCGATGGACTCGTTCAGCGTCGTGACCTGCTCGGACAGTCGCTTGGTGTCGGCCTGCTGGAATGCGAGCAGCTTCTTCACCGTCTGGAGCTGGTCCTGCACGACCTGGAGCTGGTCGATCGATTCCTGCTGGGTCGCCTCGAGACCCTTGGTCTTCTCGACGAGTTGCTCGGAGGCCTGGGCCGTGCGGGCCTGGAGCTGCCGCGACGCCACCACCCGGTCGGTCTCGGGAGTTGCGCCGGTATAGGCGCGCCAGATCGCGATCGAGCTCACGCCCGCGATGAGGAGCAGGAGGGCTGCGGCGGTCAGCGCGATCGGCTGGGCGCCAAGGCGAAGGAGGGGATTGGACGGCCTGTCCTGGGCGAGATCGATCATCGCTGACAAAACCCAAATTGAAACTTGGTGAGTGGCGAAGTGCGGCAACCAGAGGTCGCCGGGACGTCCCGAAAGTGTTACCATTCGGCAACAAATGGGACCAAAAAGAGGCTAACGGGAAAAAACCAGCAATCAGCTGGTCTTGGGACCCCTCAAGGTCCTCGAAAAGAGCCGGGATCAAGGCTGGAACGGCGAAAACGGTCCGGAATAGGTTTTCGAGCGCGGCGCCGCATAGGGCCCGAGTCGGGAGGTTTTCAGTCCCAGCCGCACCAGTGATTCTGCCAGCGTGACCGCCGCTACGACGCCGTCGACCACGGGCAGGCCATGTGTGGCGGCGAGTTCGGCGGCGAGGTCAGCCATGCCGGCGCAGCCGAGCACGATGGCTTCCGCCCGATCGTCGCGGACCGCGGCGGTGATCTCCGCGGAGATCTTGCCGAGAGCATCAGCATTGCGCTCCTCGAGCGCGAGCACCGGGACCTCGGCGGCGCGGACGCGAGCGCAGCGCTCGGCGAGACCGTATTTCCGCAAATTATGCTCGATCGGCACGATCGAGACACCGAGGGTCGTCACCACGGCAAAACGCGCCGCGATCAGGCTCGCCATGTGGAAGCCGGCTTCCCCGATGCCGATCACCGGCGCTTTCGCGGCGGCACGCGCGGCGTCGAGGCCGGTGTCGTCGAAGCAGGCGATGATGTGGGCGTCGGCGCCGTCGCGGTCGGCGTCGCGGATGCAGCCGAGCATGCCGGGCACGGCGAAGGCTTCGTCGTAAAAGCCCTCGATCGAGACCGGGCCCATCGCGGGCTGGCGCGCATCGATCAAAGTGTCGGGCAGGGCGACGCTGCGTGCCGCAGCGGCGATCTTCGCCGTCATCGACGCGGTGGTGTTGGGATTGACGACGTGCAGCCGCATCAGTTCAGACAAGCCCCTTGTCAGACAAGCCCTTGGCCGGCATCCGAGCCCTTGGCCGCCTGCCGTTTGTTGAGCATGTGGATGGTGCCGAGTGCAAGGGCGATCACGGTGAACGACACCGCCGAGATCACGGTGCCGAGTGCATAGATGTCGGGGTTCGTCACGGTGGTGGTGAGGCCCTGGAGATCGAGCGGCAGCGTGTTCACCGCCCCGATCGCCTGGCTGGAGCGGGCGAGTTCGTCCCAGGACAGCGTGAAGCCGAACAGGCCGATGCCGATCACGGAGGGCAGAATGATCGGCAGCACGACATGACGGAAGGCCTGCCACGGCGTCGCGCCAAGATCGCGCGCGGCTTCCTCGAGCCTGGGATCAAAGCGGTTGAAGATCGCGAACATGATGAGCAGGCCGAACGGCAGCGTCCAGGTCAGGTGCGCACCGAGGCCCGAGGTCAACAGGCCCATCGAGGTCTCGAAATTCTCGTTCCAGTGCGCCTTGATCAGGTCGTCGATGATGCGGAATTCAAGCGAGATGCCGAGTGAGGTGATGATCGAGGGAACGATGAGGCTCGCGATCGCCGAGTAAAACAAGATGCCCTGCGCCTTGAACTTGCGGCGGAAGGCCATGCCGGCGGCGACCGACAGCACGACGGTCACGACCATCACGATCAGGCCAAGCAGCAGCGAGCGGCGGAAGGCCGCGCCGAGATCGACGATGCCGGTGCCCTGGAACAGTTTTGCGATCCAGAAGGTCGACACGCCGTTCATCGGGAAAGTGAGGCCGCCCTGCGGCCCCTGGAACGAGAGGACGTAGATCGCGATCATCGGACCGTAGAGAAACACCACATAGGCCGCGAAGAAGATCGCGAGCACGTAGAACGAGCGCGGGCGTCCTTCCTTCATGCTCTAGAGCTCCTTCTTGATGTCGACGATGCGCGACATCATGGTGATGATCAGGAAGGTGATGATGAGCAGGATCACGGCGTTCGCGGCGGCAGCCGGGAATTGCAACGCGTTCACCCGCGTCTCGATGATCTTGCCGGCGGCGGCGATCTGCTGGCCGCCCATCACGCCGATGGTGATGAAATCGCCCATCACGATGGTGATGACGAAGATCGAGCCGATCACGATGCCGGGCTTGGAGAGCGGAATGATGACGTTGACCAGCGTCTGGAAACCGGTGGCGCCGGCGTCATAGGCGGCCTCGATCAGCGACTTGTCGATGCGGATCATCGAATTGAAGATCGGCACCACCATGAAGAAGGTGAAGAGGTGGACCAGCGCCAGCACCACGGAGAATTCAGAGAACAGCAGCCATTCCAGCGGGTGGTTGATCAATCCGCTCTTGACCAGTCCGGAGTTCACCAGGCCATTGCGCCCGAGCAGCGGGATCCAGGCGATCATGCGGATCACGTTGGAGGTCCAGAACGGGATCGTGCAGAGCAGCGACAATCCCATCTGCCAGGTCTTGGACTTGACGTGGAAGGCGAGGAAGTAGGCGACCCAGAAGCCGATGAAGAGCGTGATGACCCAGACCAGGAAGCACAGCTTCAGCGTCTTCAGATAGGTCTTGGCGATGGTGCAGAGATCGGGGAGCTGCGCGATGCAGCCCTCGAACGTGTCGGTGTAGCCGCGGCCGGAGAAGGCCGGCAGCAGCTGGTATTCGTTGTAGTCCCAGAACGAGACGATGACGACGAAGACCAGCGGGATCAGGAAGAAGGCGAGAAACACCAGCATCATCGGCCCGGCCTGGAGCCAGGAGATGAAGGACGGCGACAGGCGCGTCGCTTTCGCGGCGCGCGCCGTGCCCGACCCCGGGATCAATCCCGGGGACGCCTGTTGCAGGATGTCCTCTGACGTGTCCATCACGTTAGGCCGCGATGAACTCGTTCCACTTGCGGACCATGTAGTCGTTCTCGTCCATCACGGCGTTCCAGCAGGCGACGCCGCCCATGCGGTCCTCGTAGGAGCCGCCGTCGCGCACCGCGCCGGCCTTCTCGAGCAGCGAGCCGTCGGGTGCCTTGATGTCCTTCTCGGCCGGCTTGCCTTCCATCCAGTACGCCCACTCGTACGGCTCCATGTGCGCCTTCGCGGTCGAGAGCACGGCGGAGTAGTAGCCCTGGCGGTTGAGATAGGCGCCGGCATAACCGGACAGGAACCAGTTCACGAACTCATAGGCCCATTCGAGCTTCGCACCCGACACGCCCTTGGAGACGCAGAAGCCCGAGGCCCAGGAGCGATAGCCTTCCTTGAGCGGCTGGAAGGTGCAGGGGATGCCCATCGAGCGCACCTTCGTCACGGCCGGCGACCACATCGACTGGATCACCGTTTCGCCTGAAGCCATCAGGTTGACGCTTTCGTTGAAATCTTTCCAGAAGGCGCGGAATTGCCCCGCCTTCTTGGCTTCGGTCATCACCTTCATGGTGAGATCGATCTCTTCCTTGGTCATGTTGCCCTTGTCGGCATATTTGTACTTGCCGGTGGCTTCCACGACCATCGCGGCATCCATGATGCCGATCGAGGGGATGTTGAGGATCGAGGCCTTGCCCTTGAATTCGGGATTGAGCAGCTCGGACCACGAGCTGATCGGGCGCTTGATCAGGTCGGGACGAATGCCGAGCGTGTCGGCGTTGTAGACGGTCGGGATCAGCGTGACGAACTCGGTCGCCGACGTCGCGAACTTCTTGGAGTCCTTGCCTTCGAGATAAAGCACCTTCCAGGGCGCCGTGCCCTGGCCGCCGATCTTCTTGCCGCCGGGCGTCTCGCCCTTGGTGAAGACCGGCGTGATGTTGTCGAATTCCTTGATCTTCTTGGCATCGAGGGCAAGGATGTTGCCCGACGGCACGATCTTCTTCAGCGAGAAATATTCGGTGTCGAGCACATCGAAGGAGTTGGGCTGGGTCATCACGCGCTTGGTGACGTCGTCGGTGGTCGCGGTGATGTATTCGATCTTGATGCCGGTGTCCTTGAGGCACTGCTTGGAGATGTCGTCGCCCTCGTTCACGGCGGTGCCGAGATAGCGCAGCACCTTCGCATCGGCCGATTTCACATAGGGGAAGCCGGTGATGGCGCCGGAGCCGGCGGCGAGGCCCGCGAGACCTGCGGTGCCCTTGAGCAGCGTGCGGCGGCTGACGCCCTTCGTCCTGGTGGTCTCGGTCATATCAGTCACTCCTCTGTTGCGCATTCCAGTGATCGATCGGCGCTATTGCAGGCGTTGCGCCTTGGCAGGATCCCAGGTGGCCAGCACGCGATCGCCCGGACGGAACGGGTGGACGTCGAAGGCGGCCTCGGGGAGGTGGGAGAACAGGGCGGTGCCGTCGTCGAGCGTGAGCGAGACGGCGATGTAGGAGCCCTGGTACTCGGTCTGGGTCAGCAGCGCCGGCGCGCCGAACGCGCCCTCGGCGAACGGCGCGATGCCGAGCTGATCGGCGCGCACGGCGATGAGGTTTCCGGCGTCGCTGAGGACGTTGTGGCCGCCGATGAAGCGCGCCACGAATTCAGTGCGGGGGCGGTGGAAGATCTCGCGCGCGGTGCCTTGCTGTTCGATCCTGCCCTGGTTCATCACCACGATGTGGTCGGCGAGCGCCATCGCTTCTTCCTGGCCGTGGGTGACCTGGATGAAGCTGATGCCGAGCTCGCGCTGAAGGCGCTTCAACTCGCCGCGCATCCTCACCCGCAGGAACGGATCGAGCGCGGAGAGCGGCTCGTCGAGCAGCAGGATCTGCGGCTCGGTGATCAGTGCGCGAGCCAGCGCCACGCGCTGCTGCTGGCCGCCGGAGAGTTGGGCCGGGAGCCGGCCCGCATAGGGTGTCATCGCCACCAGCTCGAGCAATTCGCCGGCGCGCCTGTGCCTGGTCGCGCGGTCGACGCCTCGCATTTTGAGCGCAAACGCCACATTGTCGAGCACGGTCAGATGCGGAAACAGCGCGTAGGACTGGAACATCATCGCCGTGCCGCGCTTGGCGGGCTCGAGGTCGGTCACGTTCTGCGCACCGAGAATGATGTCGCCTTTGCTGACCGCCTCATGGCCCGCGATCATCCGCAAGGTCGAGGTCTTGCCGCAGCCGGAGGGGCCGAGCAGGCAGCAATAGGTCCCGGCCGGGATCTTCAAATTGACGGTGTCGACCGCCAGCGTCGTGTCGTAGCGCTTGGTGACGGCGACCAGTTCGAGAGCGGCGGGAGTGGCCATGGCGTGTCCAAGGGAGGGGCGATGCTCCCGTCTCTCCGCAAGGTCCGTGCCAACCGCCCTTGGCCGGCTGAATTCCAGAACTGTGCAGCAGAGTCAGGTCGTTAGATCGAATCCGCCGCCTTCGGCCGTCCCAGCACCCGTCTGTCTCGCTGCACACAAAACGGGCGCGGATTGTATAAACTTTTGCCTGTGATTGGATACAGGTCGTCGACTAACATTCAAGGCTGAACGTCGCCGATCGAGCCCTCACACCCAACCCTTCGAACTGATGGCCGCCAAGACTCCCCCGAAATCCGACGCGCCAGATGCGAGCGATCGCGTCAGCCGTATCAGTGAGGGGGTGACCGCCGCGATCCTCGAGCATCGCCTGCTGCCCGGTACGAAGCTCGGCGAGGACGAGATCGGCGAGATCTACGGCGCGAGCCGCACGCTGGTCCGCACGGCGCTCCAGCAGCTTGCGCATGAAGGCATCGTCAACATCGAGAAGAACCGCGGCGCCTTCGTCGCGCGGCCGACGCCGGGCGATGCCCGTGAAGTGTTCGAGGCGCGCCGCCTGATCGAGCCGACCATCGTCGATCACGCGATTGATGCGGTGTCACCGGCCTGGATCGATCGCCTCCATCAGCATCTCGCCGAGGAGCGCGAGGCGGAGCTGCGCGGTGACGCGCGCGCCTCGGTCCGGCTCTCCGGCGAGTTTCATCGCCTCGTCGCGGAGATGAGTGGCCACAGCATCTATCTCGGCTTCCTGAAAGAGCTGATCGCGCGCTCCTCGCTCATCATCCTGCTCTACCGCCGCCACGACACGCCGGCCTGTGGCACCGATCATCACGCCGGCATCGTCGCCGCGATCCGCAAGCGCGACAAGCAGGCTGCGCGCGTGCAGATGCTGTCGCATCTGGACGAGATCGAGGCCGAACTGTTCTTGAAGGATCCCGCCGCCGACGAGTTGCGGCTCGCCGACGTGCTGGGCGTGTGACCGCCTGCCGTCTGTCAGAACGGACGTTCCTGATTTCGCCTCATGATCTTGAGCACCAGCAGGACGGCTCCGAGGACGAGCAACAACACGCCGACGAAAGTCATGCCGCTGTATTCGAACGTCACGCCTACGGCCGTCAGCAGGCATCCCAAGATGATTGCGATGAGCCCGCCGAGCTTCTTGGCCAGCAGGATGCGTCCGTCACTCGTTTGCGCCACCATGTTACGCCTCGTCATTTGAATTCTACAGACGACCGCAAGCCCCTCCTGCCCAGTGGCTCAAATCGCGTAGACCGCGCAGGATCGTACTCCCGAGCGAGAAAGTTGCAATCTACCGTTGCTGGCGGGTCGAAATCGATAGTGCGTTTTTAATTTGAGTTCGACGCGAGTGCGACAGGTGCACTTACCCATTCGCCTATCCAACTTGATGGGGACGCTTCTCTTCGCGTCCGTATGGCTGATTTGCAAAACCTCCCTGTGGTTGCAAATTGACTCGATGCGGTTTGCAGGCATCAATCCATAGCTGCATCGCGCGGCGTCAGCTGGCTGGCGTTCGCCCGGATCTGCGTGGAGATTGGACATGTGGGGTTGGACCACGCCGGCCGGACTCTTCAGAGCCGCCGCATTGCTTGTGTCGATTGGAAGCCTCGGCAGCCCGTTGCCCTTACAAGCCCAGCAGGACTCCGCCGTCCTGTTCCGCAACGTTCGGATCTTCGACGGAAAGAATGCCACGCTCTCGGCCGCGTCCAACGTCCTGATCAGGAACAGGAAGATCGAGAAGATTTCGACCGCCGATATCGCGGCCACCGGTCAGGTGATCGACGGCGGCGGCCGGGTGCTGATGCCGGGACTGATCGACGCGCATTGGCACGCGATGCTGGTGCGCCCGACGCCGGCCGCGGCCCTCGGCGATGTCGGCTACAACAATCTGCTCGCCGCCAGCGAGGCGACAGCGACGCTGATGCGCGGCTTCACCACCATACGCGACATGGGCGGGCCGAGTTTCGGCCTCAAGCGGGCCATCGACGAGGGTCTCGTCGCCGGTCCGCGCATCTATCCGTCCGGCGCCATCATCACCATCACCGGCGGTCATGGCGATTTCCGCCAGCTCACCGATCTGCCGCGAACCATCGGCGGCATGCTCAGCCGCATGGAGCTGATCGGCGGCAGCCTGGTCGCCGACAGCCCGGACGAGGTGCGCGTGCGCGCGCGCGAGCAACTGATGCAAGGCGCGTCGCAGGTCAAGCTCACGGCGGGCGGCGGCGTCGCATCGCCCTTCAGTCCGCTCGATGTCTCCACCTTCACCGAGCCCGAGCTGCGCGCCGCTGTCGAGGCCGCGGACAATTGGGGCACCTATGTCGCCACGCACGCCTATACGCCGGTCGCGATCCAGCGCTCGATCGCAGCCGGCGTGAGATGCATCGAGCACGGACATCTCATGGATGAGGCGAGCGCGAAGCTGATCGCGGAGAAGGGCGTCTGGCTGAGCACGCAACCGTTCCTTGATATCTCCGGCGCCGCGGCGCTGGGACCGTCGGAGCAGGACAAGATGCGGCAGGTCGTTGCCGGCACCGACCGCGTCTATGCGCTGGCGAAGAAGTACAAGATCAAGACCGCGTTCGGCACTGACGTCCTGTTCTCGAAGGCATTGGCGGACAAGCAGGGCTCGATGCTGGCCGCACTGACGCGCTGGTACACGCCGGCCGAAGCGCTGACGATGGCGACGTCGACCAACGCTGAACTCTTGAGCCTGTCGGGCCTGCGCAATCCCTATCCCGGCAAGCTCGGCGTGGTCGAGGAGGGCGCGCTCGCCGATCTCCTGCTGGTCGACGGCAATCCGCTCGACGACATCAAGCTGGTCGAAGATCCCGCGAAGAATTTTGTGGTGATCATGAAGGACGGCAGGATCTACAAGAACAGGCTCGCGCATTGATGCGCGCTGGGCAGGTGTGAGCCCGCGAAATTCAATCGCCTCTAGTCTCGCTGGTCAGGAACCGGCTTTCCTGGTCGAGAGCCTTTTGCGATCTCCGGGAGCGCAGGAGGCCGCGCGGGGCTTGTCACAATCTCCGGCCTGTCACCATCGGAGGCGTGACTTCTGAGCGTCTCCAAAACCAGAAAGAATTTTTCTGCTAGCATGAGTCAAGCTCGCTGACGCGTTCATCTCGGTTTCGAGAACGACGAGATTCGCTATCAATTCGATCACTTACTGTACGCGGCGGCAATTTAATTCGTCACGCCGGACGAATTATGACAGTCCTGCCCGATCTTTAGCGTCGCGCATGGCGCATGTGGACGATGATGCGTTGCGACGTAACGTTGCTATTCCTTGCGGGCCTGACGAGCTATATGCTGCGCTCTGTCATCAAACTGTCATGTCACCGGAAATGTTGAAATTAGACGCTACGCCGGCTCGCAAAACCATGAGCGCGCCGGATGGGAATCCTATCCTCAAGGACAGGAACAAGAGAACGCAAGTCGTCGCCGGCTTCCTCAGGCAACGTGACGCAGCCGAGCCCGACCCGGAACATGCGATCGTCGAGGGCGCTGTGATTGATCAGACGCCATCGCAAGACACGACGCCTGCACCGGAGCCAGCCCAGTCCGGCACTGCTGCGCGTCCCGCCGGTGAGATCGAGCTCAAGCTGCTCGTCGATGCCGATCGCATGGCGCATTTCAACGCCGCGCCGGTCATCACGGCCAACGCGCGCAACAAGGGCACGCGCAAGCATCTCAAGTCGGTCTATTACGACACGGCCGAGCGCCTGCTTCGGCGCAATGGCCTGAGCCTGCGCGTCCGCCAGAGCGGCGCGCGCTTCGTGCAGACGGTGAAGACGGACGCCGCGGACGATCCGTTGCGCCGTGGCGAGTGGGAGGCGAGCGTGTCATCGCTTGCGCCCGATCTCGCTCTGGCGATGCCCTTCATTCCGGAGAAGCTTCGTAGCAACCTCGTGACGCAGCCGCTCGAAGCCGTCTTCACCGCCGACATCCGTCGTCACGCGAGGATGATCGACTTGTCGTCCGGCGCGGTCGAAATCGCCTTCGATCAAGGCGAGCTGACGGCTGGCGATCGCACGCTACAGGTGAGCGAGATCGAGCTTGAGCTGAAGAGCGGCAGCGCCAGCACGATCTACGAGGTCGCGCTGCGGCTCGCGGAGCAGGGTGCGGTGAAGCCGTCTATCCGTACCAAGTCGGCGCGCGGCTTTGATCTTGCCGCCGATGAGCCGCCCCCGGCACGTCGCCCGCGAAAACTTCGCCTCGATGCGTCGGTCACGCTCGACGAGGCCTTCGCGACGATCCTGCGCTCCTGCTTCCTCCATCTGCTTCAGTCGCTGCCGGCCGCCGAGGACGGGCGCAACCCGGAAGGCGTGCATCAACTCCGCGTCTCGCTGCGCCGGCTGCGATCGGCGCTCGACCTGATGAGGTCGGTCGGTACGCTCAGCAATCTCGACGCGCTGCGGTCGGAGGTCAAATGGCTGGCGCAAGACCTCTCCGCCGCCCGTGATTGGGACGTGTTCCAGCTCGATACCTTGCCGACGATCGCACAGGCCTGTCCGTTGGTCGCCGGCTTCGATGCGCTGGGCCGGGCTGCGGCCGAGCGCCAGTCGGACGCCTATCGCAAGGCGCATGATGCGCTCGACGATCGCCGCTGCGCCGTGTTCCTGATCGGCCTCGGAAACTGGATCGAGACGCGAGGCTGGCGCAACGACGTTGCCGCCGAAGATCTCGGCCAGCTCGCCGAACCTGCCGTCGACTTCGCGCGACGCATCTTGTCGGAGCAATACGCCAAGGTGCTCAAGCGCGGCCGCCGCTTCAAGTCGCTTCCTGCAGAAGAGCTGCACCGGGTGCGGCTCGCGACCAAGCGGCTGCGCTATCTCAGCGAGTTCCTGCTGCCGCTGTACGAGGATCGCAAGTCGGCGCGACGTTTCTCGCGCAGGCTCGCAGCCTTGCAGGAGGAGCTTGGCGCATTCAACGATATGGCGGTCACGGCATCGCTGCTCGATGGGCTCGGTACTGAACGCGACAGCGCCGTCGCGGCTGCGGCGATCGCCGGCTGGCAGGCCCGTGCATCGATCGGCGTGCAGCCCGCTTTGCAACGCACGTGGCGCGATTTCACCGCCGCGCGCGTGCCCTGGTCGTCGCAGGGCTGATTGCTCGCCCCAAAAAAAGTTGCGGCCAGCCATTGGGGGATGGCTGGCCGCGCGCGAACCGGTCTGGGACGGGGAGGGGTGGGGATGTGACCGGGCCGCGTAACTCGTTTTCCTGACTGCTAGTTCTTGGCGCTGGCGGTGGAGACCGCCGGCTTGGTGTCGCCGAGCGAGACCCAGACGTTGGGATCGCTCTGTGACTGGCGCTTGACGAAGCGGTAGCCGGTCTCCGTCCAGGCAACGACGTTCTCGTTCTGATTGTCGAGAACGAACTCGCCCTTGTCGGTCTTCACCGTCAGCACCGCGTGTCCTTCGCCCTTCTTGTCCCGCACGACGGTGATGAGCAGGGCCTCGCGCGGCCATCCGGCATCGATCAGCATCTTGCGCTTCAGCAGCACGTAGTCTTCACAATCGCCGTAACCGTCGGTCGGCAGCGACCACTTCTCGATCACGCCCCAGTGCTCCTGGTCGGTCAGAGGCTTGACGGTCTCGTTGACCCAGCGATTGACCTTGACGAGGTCGCGCCATGCGGCCTGCGACATCACGATGTCGCGCGGTTGCGTCGGCGCGCCCTGGCACTGGGCGGCATTATCCGCACAGAACTCGACCCAGCCGATCGGCGCACGCGTGGTGTCGCCGAGGCTCGCGTAGAGCAGACGGCCTTCGCCGGCCTGCGCTGCCGCGCTGATCCCGAAGAGCATGGCAGCCAGTGCCAGCCCTTTCCCCTGTCCCCTGAAGTCCAACATTGCGGCCCCCGTTTCTTGTTGGGACCACATTTCGCATGGAGCTTTTGAGTTGCCGCTAAGTCGGCCAAGTCAAGTCGAGACGAATACAAGTAAAAGGCGCGATGAATTCGATCTATACTTGAATCGAATTCGACTAAGATTTGAAATGACTTCAATTGATTCAAATTTTATCTATTAACGCGGAAACGCTGGCGGAACTGTTGTTTGCGCGCGCACGCGGCCCTCGCGTTAACCCGCGCGAGGCGGTCGCCGGACACGAAAAAGGCGGCGTCCGCATCGCGGAAGCCGCCTTCAGGGCTGGAAATACAGGCGTTTTAGCGTCCTTGCGCTTTACCGCGCGGTAACGCTCTCTTCGAGAGTCTCTATCGGCTGCTCGTGCATGAACTCCAGCGCGAAGCCGTCCTCGAGGTTTCGGACCACGCGGCCCTGGACCCGGCCGAGCAGCACGATCGATTTCACCGGCGGGCGGTTCTCCGCGGCAATGGCGGCACCGGACAGCGAGAGGTCGATGATGCGGCAGGTCATCTTGGTGCCGTCCTCGAGCGTCAGCACCGCGATCGGGTTGCGCGGCACGATACGGTCGTGGCGGCGATCCTCCGGCAGATTGAGGATGTCGCGGTTGGCAAGCCAGGTGAGCTGGGCCGCCAGCTTGTCGCGCTTGCGGGGCGTCGCCCCGACCGTCATTGCGAAACCGTTGTCGATGATGCGGGTGATCTTGCCCTCGACCCGGCCGATATGGTCGAGATAGGCGACCACGCGGTCGCCGACATTGCCGATGCCGGGGGCCAGAAGCGCCAGTCCGCCCGGCGACATGTTGATCACCTGGCAGGGGAATTCCCGGCGGTCCGGCAGCATGTAGCGGCCGAGCAGATGAACCTTCACCCGCTGGAAACGCCGACGCTCCTCGGCGGCCGGAAGAAATTTTTTGTTCGCCAACGCCATTTTCACAACCCGACCCCCCGCCTGGCGGAGTCCGGGACGACCCTAAGGTGCACAGGGTTAACGCCGCGTTAGGATTGGGCGCGTCGATTACGGACAGACACAATGCGCTCGAAAAGCCACATCAACGGCGGGCAGGCCAGCACCGTCAGCGCGCCGAGGTCGAGCGCCACCGCGGCCGTCCCGGCCGATTTGGCCAGCCGGCCGGCCACCGCCGGCCCCAGCATCATCGCGGCATAGAAGAGAGTGTAGAACACGCCCATGCCGATCGCCCTTGTTTCCGGCGCGAGCACGCGGGCGGCCAGGCTCATGATCGGGCCGGCCGGATGGCCGCCGATCAGGCCGATCAGGACGAGGACCGTGATCACTGCATCCGATCGCGGCAACCAGGCCAGCAGCCCGGCCACGATGAGGCTGGCTGCGGTCGCGAGCGTGAGCGGACGCTTGAAGCGGTCGGCGAGGTAGCCGCCTGCCGGCACCGAGATCACCGACAGCCACATCACGAGGCTGATCGCGGAGCCTGCCGCCGCAATGCTCCAGCCGCGCTCGGCGAGCAGGGAGGGGCCGAACGAGAAGATCATGGCGAAGCCGACATTAAAAAGTCCCCAGATCAGGCCCGCGACGATCACCGCCAGCAGTGCGAGGGGATCGAGCCGGCCTGGGCCGGCCGCGCTGACTGTGGCTCCCGGCGGCGACTGATAGAGCGTGATCAGCACGATACCGATGGCCGTGAGTGCGCCCGCCGTCAGGAACACCGCGCTTGCGCCATAGGCCGTGCCGATCGCCGGCAGCACCAGCAGCGAGATCGCGACGCCGGCCGGCCAGGAGTTGACGAAGATCGCCATCGCGGTCGCGATCTCCTTCCCGGCGAACCAGTCGGTGCCCATCTTGGTGAGCTGCACCGTCAACAGCACGCCGCCGGCGCCGGAGACGAGCCGGCCTGCCATCTGCCAGCCCCAGATGTCGGTGGTGGCCATGACGAGGCTGCCCGCGGTCATCAGCAGCAGCGCTGCGATCGTCGTCGGCTTGTCGCCAAGAGTCCGGCCGATCGCGCCGCCCGGCAGCGCCAGCACGATGCCGGGGGTGAAATAGAGTCCGATCAGGATGCCGATATCGGCGAGCCCGACGCCAAAGGTCTGTTGCAGCAACGGCGCGACAGCGGCCACGCTCTGGAACTGGAACGCGATGGTGAGGCGCACGACGAACAGGATCGCAAGAATGCCCCAGCGATTGCGCAACGCCTCATCTCCTCAGGCCCATCTCGAGGGTGCGGTGGGGAGGGACGATAGTCAACCGGCCGTCTTCCTCGTCGCGCGCCCATAGAGAAGACACAGCAGCGCCAGCAGCACCGCGGCCGAGAGCCCGAGAGACCAGTGAATGCCGATCGCCGCGCCGAACAGGCCGACGGTGATGCCGCTGAAGGCCCGCATCCCGAGCCCGGCCATGTTGTAGAGGCCGACGACGCGGCCGCGGATATCGTGCGGCGCGTTCAACTGCACCAGCGCCTGCGCCATGGTGTTGAACGACAGCTCGAAGAAGCCCGCAAAGAACAGCAGCACGATCGCGACCGGATAGATCCGCACCGCGGCGAAGCCGAGCAGCGCCACGCTCCACAGCATGGCGAGCGTGATCGCGGTGCGCGGCGTGCCCTTCAACCGTCCCCAGGATTCCAGCGCGATGCCCGCAAGCAGTGCACCTGCTGCGTCGGCCGCGAGCAGCACGCTGTAGGAGACGCCGGGATCGCCGTGGCCGAGATCGCCGGCAAAGCCCGGCATCTGGGCGTGATAGGCGTTGCCGATCATGAAGGAGGTGAGGCCGGCGAGCCACGTCATTGCGGTCAGCACCGGCTGCGTGCCGATGGCACGCATCGTCAGCACGATATCGGCAAGGCCGCGCACCGCAAAGCGCCGCACCGCGACACTCTTGTCGCGTACCGGCGCCCAGAACAGCCAGAGCAGCATCGGCAGGTAGAACAGCGTGTTGAAGATGATGCCGTGCGAGGTGCCCAGCGTGAGCATGATGGCGCCGCCGACGGCGGGGCCGACCAGGATGCCGAGATAGCGCGCCATCGCATTCAGGCGCACCGCGCTCGGAAGATCCGCGGGACCGACGAGGTCGTAGAGCAGAAGCTGGTTCGGCGTCTGCCACAGCACGCCGGCGCAGCCATGGATCACCAGCAGCAGCATCGCGTGCCACATCTGGATCGTATCGGTGATGAAGAAGAAGCCCCATCCGGCCGAGGCCACGATGAACAGCAGCATGCCGCATTGGATGATGCGCCGCGGATCGAACCGGTCGGCGAGCCCGCCGACCGCGACCGAGAACAGCAGGAACGGCAGCCAGTGCGACAGCACGGCAAAGCCCCCCAGCGTCGGCGAATGGAATTTTTGGAACACCACCCAATAGCTGATCACATGCTCGATGTTGTCCGCCATCATCGCCAGCACGTAGGCGATGAACTGGAGCCGGTACGGCACCGACTTCATCGCCGCGAACGATCCGGACGCGACAACAGGATTTTGGGGAAGGGGGTTCAAGCGATCACCAGGGTGAGACCCTTGGGGCCATACACGTTCGCCGCCGGCCGCTCAAGACACTTGGGTGTGTGTCCGTGGCCCGCAATCCGGGACCGCCGGCCCCGCATTCCGCAGAGCTCCATGCGGGCTACGAAGCGGCGAGTCACGCGATCTCCGTCGCCAGAAACGACCTGACCACCGCAGCAAACTCATCCGGCTTGTCATATGGCAACCCATGGCCCGCATTCGCGATCACCTCATGGCTGAGGTGTTGATTGAGCCCCTGCAGCTCCCGCGCCGTTTCGACGGAGACAACGCCATTGTCTCCGATGACAAGCAGGCTCGGGACGGCAATGGCTTTGACAAGCTCGCGATAATCCGGGTTCGGCGGCGTGAGAACCTCGAAGGCGCTGATCTCGGTCCGCAGCCGCGCATCAACGATCAGGTCAAGCAGCTCGGATGAGCGGTGCGGATGCCGCCGCCGGGCCTCGGCCAGTACCTCATCCTTGTCCCGAGCGAGAAGCCGGCGATGCTGCTCGGCGACGTCGCTCCGGTAAACCTCGCGCTGGCGCTCCGGTGCCAAGAAAGTCGGATCGGCGAGGATAACGCTGCGAATGGCCGTACCCATCTCGCTCGCAACCACGGCGGCGGTCATGCCGCCCATGGAATGGCCGAGCAGGATCGGGGCAGTCAGCCCGAGCGCGTCAATGAGGCCGATGACGTCGGCTGCGAGATCGCAGTACCGATACCCGCCGGACGGTGCGCTCGACGCGCCATGTCCTCTCGCAGAGGGCATGATGACGTCGTAGCCGTCCTCGAGAGCGCGCGCCAACGGTGTCCAGCAGGCGCCGCTTCCGGTCAGACCATGCAGTGCAATCAGCGCAGGCTTGTCGTCCCCGGTCCGTAAATAATGGATGTCGATGCCATTTGCCGCGCAGGTTCGGCTCGTCCAGTTTGTCATTCGCAACGACTGTCAAAGAATCAACGCCGACGCCATCCTACCCCAGCGCCTTGACGTAAACCGCATACGGCACGCCCAAAATATCCGGCGCCTCGCGAACCCTGGTAAACCCCATCCGCAGATACATCGGCAGCGCGACCGTCATAATCGGCGTCGTATGCAGGGCAATGGCCGGAGACTGGTCGCGTTCGGCGCGGCGCAGGCATTCCTCGGTCAATTGCCGGCCGATGCCCTTGCTGCGCGCGGCCGGATCGACCACCAGCATGCGGATGACCGGCCACGCCGGATCGAAGAAGGCCGGCTTCGGGGCTTGCGGTCCGATATAGGCGACGGCGCCGACGATCTGGCCGCCATCCTCGGCGATGATGATCTCGCCGGTTTTGGCAAGCTCCGGCATCTTCGCGACATGGGTCGTAAACAACGGCCAGTCGGAATAGTGCTGCTCGAACTCCGCGAATGCCGCGAGAGCGACGCGCACGATCGCTTCCGCATCCGTTGGCTGATAGTCACGTAGCATCGACGTTGTCCTTGTAGCCCGGATGGAGCGAAGCGTAATCCGGGCCGCCGGTCCCGCATTTCGCGCTGCTCCATGCGGGCTACGAGACACACGCTTGGCACGACCGCGCATCTCACATACGCTTTGCCTCACGCCCGCACCATCAATCATAACAGACGGGCAGCGAGGAAACACCCATGGACCAGATCCGCGTCTGCACTCACGCAGGACCGGGCTCGGAGCCCGTCATCAAGACCGTGCCATGGCCGAAGGTCGGCAAAAAGGCTGCGCTGATCAAGGTCGGCGCCTGCGGCGTCTGCGGCACCGATCTGCACATTCTCAAAGGGCATTGGCCGAAGCCGCTGCCCTGGCCGTTCACGCTCGGCCACGAGCTCGGCGGAATCATCGTCGAATGCGGCGACGAATTCACCGAGGACTTCATGAGCAAGCCGCTGACGGTCGGCTCGAAAGTGATGATCCCGCCGCTGATGCCCTGCGGCCATTGCTATTACTGCATCCATTATCCGCAGACCGCCAACAAGTGCCTGACGCCGGTCTATTACGGCCGCTATCTCGGCTTCGACAAGGCGCCGCATATGTGGGGCGGCTGGGCCGAATATGTCTATGTCGATCTCGAGATGCTGCCGGGCACCAAGATCTACAAGCTGCCCGACGACATGTCGCTGCGGCTGGGCGCGCTCTCGGAGCCGCTAACGTCCTGCATCCGCGCCTTCAACCGCGCCAGTCGCGCCGGTGGTTTTTCCTGGGGCGACACGGTGGTGATCCAGGGCTCGGGTCCGATCGGCATTCTCGCGGTCGCGGCCGCCAAGGAGATGGGGGCAGGGCGTGTGATCTGCGTCGGCGCGCCGGAAGAGCCGCGGCTCAAGCTCGCGCGCGAGTTCGGCGCGGAGGCGACGGTGAACATCGAGGAGATCAAATCGCCGCAGGAGCGCATCGCCCGTGTGCGCGAGATCATAGGCCACTTCGGCGCCGATCTCGTGATGGATTGCTCGGGACATCCGACCGCCGGCCCCGAAGGCATCGAGATGCTCCGCGACGGCGGCACCTATGTCGAGATGGGTCAGTTCACCGATGCCGGCTCGATCGAGACCTCCTGGCACCGCATCTGCACCAAGGACCTCAACGTGCTGGGATCCTGGGGCTTTACCGGTAATGATCTCCCGCTCGGCGTCGACATGCTCTACCGCACGCGTGACAAATATCCCTGGCTGAAGATGCAGACGATCTATCCGTTCACGGAAGTGGGCGTCGCGCAGGCAGTGAGGGATGCGATGGCGATGAAGACGGTGAAATCGACCATCGTGCCGTGGCCGGAATTGGTGGACTAGACAATGCCGTCCATTCCACCCGATCTCGCTGCGTTCCTGGTCGAAGCCAAGCGGCGCACCTATGCGGGGCTGGACGACGACGCGACCGTGGCCGCGCCGCTGCTCGCCGGCTCCAAGCAGCTCGAGCATCGCGCGCCACCTTTTGCCTATCGCGATATCTATTTCGGGATGGGGTTTTTCGTTGGCCAAGAGACCGTGTCACGGGATGACCGTGTCATCTGGTCGATGAGCTACAGCGGCGGCGCCCGCGCGGACATCACGGATCGGTCCACGCTGCTCGAGATCTACAAATTCCTGCGCCGGGCGCTGTTGGGCGTAAGCGTCGAGGAGCCTTATCGGGGACCGCGCCTGTTCGAGCAGGCAGGCATGACTTACCGCAACGAGGTCGAAAGGGCGCTCGATCGCTTCCACGGCGTCGAGACGATCTCGCGGCATGATGGCGCACCGCTGTACGAGCTGCGCTATAGCGGCGGTTTGTTGCGATAATTCTTGAACCTTGTAGCCCGGATGGAGCGCAGCGCAATCCGGGGCCGCCGGTCCCGCATTCCGCTCCATGCGGGCTACGAGCCTAAGTTTGGAATGAGGGCTACAATGACAGACGAACCTAACCCGCACACCCGCTCCCCCTTCAGCGCCATTGGCGCGATCGACTACACCGTCATCTTCGTGCGCGACATGGCGGCGATGCGCCGGTTCTACGAGGACGTTCTCGCCTTTCCGCTGCTGCGCGAGCTCTCGCCGAACTGGATCGAGTACGGCCTCGGCGGCAATACGCTGGCGCTGGCGAGACCGAGCCGGACCGCGGCCGACGCGCCGACACCGGCAGGCAGCGCCTCGCTGCAGCTGGCCTTCAAGGTGTCCGCGACCGAGGTCGATCAATGTGCCGATGAACTGGTGCGGCAGGGCGTGGCGCTGCTGTCACCGCCGACGAACCAGTCGTTCGGACACCGGACGCTGTTTTTTCGCGATCCCGACGGCAATTTGCTGGAGGTCTATGCCGAGATCTGAGGCGCCCAAAAAGTTCCATCGGGAATCCCCGATCTATCCATGTTAAGGTGAAACTTAGGCCCAGGTTCCGACTTTCACTTCACGGGAGAGGTATCGTGAAGCGAATCCTGAAACCCGTTACTTACATCCTGGCGGCCATCTACTTCCTGGTGGATGCCGTCTTCATGGCCGTCGCGCGGCCAATGGCGCGCTGGATTGGGCGGCATTTCGAATTCAAGTGGTTGCGCACCTGGATCAGGTCGCTGTCCCCTTATCCCTCGCTCGCCCTGTTTTCCGTGCCCGTGATCATTCTGGAGCCGATCAAGCCCGTGGCGGCCTACCTCGCTGCAACGGGTCAGGTCGTGAGCGCCGCCGTGACTTTCATCATCGGCGAACTGCTCAAGCTCGTGCTGGTCGAGCGCCTGTTCCATCTCACGCGCGACAAGCTGATGCGGATTCCGGCGTTCGCCTGGGCGTACGGCAAGTTCTCTGAGGTGAAGGCGTGGCTGCAGGCAACCGACGCCTGGCGCGCCATCCGCGCCCTGAGCCGCGCGGCGAGGGACACAGTTGCACGGGTAAAGGCGAGGCTGGTCGGCCGCTTCAGCAAGCTGGCGACCTCCAGGGATTAGACGCGCGCCAAGCGCGTTGTCCTCTATGCGAGCTTGCGTGCTGCGGCGGTGGCCTTGTCGCCCGTGTTCGGGGTGCCGGTGGGCTCGATGAGCAGGAGGTGAACCTCCTCGCGTGCCACCGGGCGATGCTCGACCCCTTTGCGCACGACATAGAGTTCGCCCGGGCCGAGCGTCACCGTGCGATCCCGCAATTCGATGTCCAGACTGCCTTTCAGGACGAGAAAGAAATCGTCGGTGTCATCGTGCTTGTGCCAGGTGAACTCGCCCTTCACCTTCACCACCATCACGTCGCAATCGTTGAAGGTCGTGACCGTGCGCGGCGACCAGAAATCCCCAAAGGTCGCGAGTTTGTCGGCAAGCGATATCTTGTCGCCCATGTTTCACCCCGTTGCTCTCTCGTGAGGTACGATTTGAGATCGAATGACCGACGTGGCAAGGCCAGCTATTTGACATGTCCTGATAACATGGCCTCCGCCCATTCCGGGCGGCCGTTGGCGAGCGCCTGCGCGGACGCGGCTTCCCAGTCGTATTCCAGGGCCAGCAGTTCGACTTGCCAGCCTCTTGTTCGTTTCGTGAGGATCGCGTAGCGGGCGTGAGGCGAGCGATGCTCCAGGTTTGCGGCAAAAGGAATGTCCGCGAACACCGGGCAACCAACGCTGCCGGGATTGAGGACCAGGCGGTCGCCCGGGCCCTGAACAGCCGCTTGGCGGTGGCTGTGACCACACAGCACGACACGCGCCATTGGCGCGCTCGAAAGGCGCGCGGTCAGCACGTTGCGACGCGCCGGCACGAAGCGGCCGTCCTCGAGCGCTTCTTCGAGCAGGCACGTCGTATCGTCGTCGGGTGTGCCGTGGCAGGCCAGGATCCCGTCGTCCAGCCGTATTTGGGAGGGCAGGCTGTGAAGTGCGCGGCGCTGCTCCGCGGTCAATGCGCTACGCGCAAACAGACCTGCCGGCGAGAGCTTGTCGTCTGGAAACTCCTCAATCCAGCGATCATGATTTCCGCGCACCGTCGGCAACGACAGCGACTGGAGAGCCTCGAAAGTTTCCTTTGGCCACAGCGGGCTGGTGACGCAATCGCCGAGGTTGACCGTACGATCGACGCCGCGCGCCTTGATGTCGGCCAGCACCGCTTCCAACGCAGCGAGATTGCCGTGGATATCGGAAATGACTGCCAATCGCATCGTCATGCTCCCCGTGCTGCTTTGCCTGAACTTAACTCTGCCAGGTCACCGGACCTATCTAGCATCGGCTGATGGGACGTTCACCAACCAGCCATGGCTGATCTGATGTTCCTTCACCACCGTCGCGCCGACGACCTTGGTCCCCTCCAGCTCCCGCACGATCCGCTCGTCCGGCCCGACGATACCGAGATCGAACTCGCGGTCCGGCGTGATGAGGATCATGCGCTGGCCCATGATGGCCGGGCGTTCGGCATAGATCGCGCAGCCCTGGCCGGGTTTGCAGTGCCGGCACCAGCTTCCAGCCGGTTTGGCCAGCGCCTCGATGGCCATGACCTTGCAGCAAAGCGTGCAATCGCCGCAGGCGCGTTTGGCGGAAGGCGTCACGTGGTCGTCCCCCTCTAAGCCGGTTGGCTTCAGGTTAACGGAGGTGGCCGCGAACGTCCGCTGCAACCTTCAGGCGCGGTTCTTTCCGTCAAGCCATGCATCATAGGCATGGTGATTCAAGAGCACTTGGCGTAAAGAGCGCCCTGATCACATCCAGCGTGCGGCCGGGCCGTTTGCCGCGCACGCAACTCAGGTCCGCCGGTTCACCGTTCCGCGCCTGACATTAACCAAGGTTCTCCATCCCGTGTCTTTTCCGGCCCTGACCCCGCCGCTCGCCCACGCTTTGGCCGAGCGGAACTATGATTCACCCACCCCCGTCCAGCTCGCCGTGCTCGCGGACGAAGCCGCCGACCGCGACCTCCTGGTTTCGGCCCAGACCGGCTCCGGCAAGACCCTCGCGTATGGCCTCGCCATGGCCAAGGATCTGTTTGGCGATGCCGAGCGGTTCGAGCAGGCGGGTGCGCCGCTCGCCCTGATCGTGGCGCCGACCCGCGAGCTCGCCTTGCAGGTTCAGCGCGAACTGGCATGGCTGTATGGGCATGCCGGCGGGCGGGTCGTCTCCTGCGTCGGCGGCATGGATCCGCGGCGCGAGCAGCGCGAGCTTGCGGCGGGCGCTCACATCGTCGTCGGCACGCCCGGCCGGTTGTGCGACCATTTGCGTCGCGGCCGTCTCGACATCACGGAATTGAAAGTGGTCGTCCTCGATGAGGCCGACGAGATGCTCAATCTCGGCTTTCGCGAGGACATGGAATTCATCCTCAAGACCACGCCGGAGACACGCCGCACGTTGCTGTTCTCGGCGACGTTTCCGCGCGGTATCGTGGCGCTGGCCAAGCAATATCAGCAGCAGGCGTTTCGGATCGAGGTCGCCGGCGATGAAGGCGGTCACGCCGACATCGAGTACCGTGCCATCCGGGTCGCCCCCGGTGATGTCGAACATGCCGTCGTCAACGTGCTGCGCTTCTTCGAGGCCCCGAGCGCGCTGGTGTTTTGCAGCACGCGCGATCACGTCAGGCATTTGCAGGCGGCGCTGCTGGAGCGCGGCTTCTCCGTGGTCGCGCTGTCAGGCGAATTGACGCAGAACGAGCGGACCACGGCGCTGCAGTCGCTCCGGGACGGACGCGCTCGCGTCTGTGTGGCGACCGACGTCGCCGCCCGCGGCATCGACCTGCCGAGCCTCGATCTCGTCATCCATGCCGATCTGCCCAACGACGCCGAGGTGATGCAGCATCGCTCCGGCCGCACCGGGCGGGCGGGCCGCAAGGGGACGAGCATCCTGCTGGTGCCGCCTGTACGGCGGCGACGTGCGGAAATGCTGCTGAATGTCTCGGGGATCGACGCGGTCTGGGGAACGGCGCCTCAAGCTGAGGAAATCCGCAAGCTCGATCACGACCGCATGAAGGACGTGTTGTTCACCGAGGAGACGACCGCGGACGATCTGGTGCTGGCGCAGGCGCTACTGGCCGAGCGGTCGGCCGAGGATATCGCAGCCGCACTCGCGCGGCTCTATCGCGCACGGCTGCCGTCGCCCGAAGACATCATCGATCCCGGCGAGCGGGCCGGCCGGCCGCGCGACGATCGCGGGCGCGACAATGTCCGCGCACCGCGCGACGATGCCCGTACTTTGCGCGGCGATGATCGCCCCGAAAGAGCCCGACCCAAATCAGGAAAATCGTCGGCGAAACACGGCATGGCAGACGGCAGCGTCTGGTTCCGGGCCAACATCGGACGAAGAAAGAATGCGGAAGCACGCTGGCTCTTGCCGATGATCTGCCGCCGCGGCGGCATCGACAAGGGCGACATCGGCGCCATCAAGATCATGGACACGACGACCGAGTTCGAAATTTCCGAGCGGGTCGCGGAATCCTTCGCTGCCAAGATCAAGCGTCCGGACAAGGAAGACAATATCCGCCTCGAGCCGATGACCGATGCGCCGCAGCGGCAGGCGCCTTCGGAGGAGCGGTCAAAGCCGCCCCGGCGCGAGAGCGGCGACAGCGATCATCGTGAACGTCGCGACGATCGCCCGCGCGATGCAGCTGGGTTCAAGCCCCGCGACAAGGCTCACGGCGAGCGCAGGCCGAAATTCGACGATGCTCCTTCGTTCGGAAAGAAAAAGAAGCACAAGAACAAGCCTGGCCATGCCGAGCCGGCGGTCACGCCGTGGCCGTTGAAGGGCGCGCCTGGAAAAAAGAAGGCGAAGAAAAAGCATCGGGGCTGAACTGCGCCTGATTGTGCAGACAGCAATGATGCCGCCGGATTGCGCCGGCGACATCATCTGAAAAGTCAGCTGCGAACTCAGCGGCCACCGCCGCCGCCGCCGCCACCACCTCCGCCGCCGCCACCGCCGGCATCACGCATCGACGAGCTGTAGCGGGGGTCGGTCTGCTTCATGTAGATGGGCGAGGTGTCGTGAGTGAGGTTGACGCGGCTTCTGCCACCCGGGGTCGGCGTCTCGACTAGGATACCGCAGCCCTCGAAGAAGGCGGAATCGCAGCCGTAGGTCCGGACCTGCGCCGCGTTGGCACTGGTCGCGCTGAACGCGGCCGCCGCAGCGAATGCAATCAAAGCAACTTTCGACAATGTGAGTTTCATGGAAATTCTCCAGTCTCGGTTAGGCGAGACCAGAACGGCCCGCGCACACCTTCGACGGGGGGTGATCGAAGGCGGTTCGAGGGACGGCTTCACGCCCGCGTGAGCCGGGCGGGGACGTTATGTCGCAGCGAGGTCGCGAAGCATGTAGGTCGCGCCTTCGCCATAGGAGGCGAGCTTTGCACGCGCTTCCGCATCCGCCGCGACGGGCCGAAAGCCGAGATGCTCCCACAACGGCCGCGTGGCGTAGACCGAGACCAGCGCGAGCGTTGTGATGTGTGATGCGCGCGCGAGCTTCTCGATAGCGGCAATATAATCGCGCGCGACGCCACCGCGGAAATCGGGCAGCACGGCGACGTCGTGCACGTAGAGACAATCCGCATCATCTGGCAGTTGTTGAAGGAAGCCGTTGAGCGGCGGAATGCGGTGCTGCTTCCACGGATGCGCGAGCCCGTAGCCGGCGATCTCTTCGTCGGCGATGAGCAGTCGGCAGCCATCGGGATAGAGCCGCATCTTCTCCGCGAACACGTCGGGACTCTCAGGGAGATCGGGATGGATCCGCGCTGCGATCGCGCTGATCGCGACCAGGTCGGAGGCGCGCGCGGGACGCCAATGCGGCTTGCTCATGTCGGTCCGTTGGTCGGTCTCACCCATTCAGTTTATTCCGTCGCGACGATGCGCGCAGCGAAAATATCTTTGCCGGCGTCCCAGGAATACGAAGCGTTGCGCGGCGTCCTACCCCATGCAAGCCAATTGCATGACAGGAGAACCCATGACGTCCTCGATCCGCCTCGCGCTCACGCTCGCCGTATCGCTCGCCATCATCCCCGCCGCCTTCGCCGCGCCGCCGACCAAGACCGGCAAGACCGACAAGGGCAACGTGCTCACCGACGCCAAGGGCATGACGCTCTACACCTTCGACAAGGATGCGGACGGCAAGTCTGCCTGCAACGGACCGTGTGCGACAAACTGGCCGGTGCTGAAGGCCGAGGCGAGCGATGCCGCGGCCGACGGCTACACCGTCATTGCGCGCGACGACGGATCCAGGCAGTGGGCTTACAAGGGCAAGCCGCTCTACACCTTCGCCAAGGACCAGAAGCCCGGCGACATCACCGGCGACGGCTTTCTGAACGGCGCCTGGCATCTGGCGATGCCGTGAGCGGACAATCCGCCGCGGCAATGCGAGGTGGTGTCTGACATTGACGGGATGCCACCGGTCTCGTGCCTCGGACGCAGCGCAACGCCGCATTGGCGATGCGACGTATCGTTCAATGCGGTGCGCTGCGGTGCGGCTCCATCAACTCGCAATCAATCAATGACAGGGCGCCATCTGGAAACGGCCGAATCCTCGCCGCGCCCCAGCGGAAGGCCACCGGCGCCGGCGCCTCCGAACCGCTCGCCGGACTGATCTCAAGTTGGCGGGAGTAATCGCGACAACTTCGAAGAAGAGAGAATGCCGCCCGTGGCGCGCCGTCGCTTGAATCGAATTTATTCAAGTCGAGAGTCCGAAAGCGAACCGAAGGCCCGATTTTGGTTGGTCATAGTTGGTTCCGGCAGGGGGCGCGAGCGGCATATCGGCAGCAGCATCCCTCCATTTGAGAGTAGGGGCACTGGTTTCCCGGTGCGGTCCGCACCTGGGAGCTTCTGGGAGTCTTCAATCCATTATCTGGTTTCGCGTGAGGGGATGAATGACCATGAATGATGCCAATCTGAAAGCCGAGACGAACGCCACTGCACTGAATGGGACGGCGAATGGCGGTGCAATGCCCAGGTTCGACATGCCATTTTTCAACTTCCAGGCGATCTTCGGCGATCTCGCCGAGCAGGGCGCCGCCCGGGCCAAGGCAAATTTAGAGCGGATGAGGGCGGCTTCCGAGGAGATCACCGAAGCGCTCCGCGAAGCCTGTTCGACCAATGCCACGCGTGCCGCCGATTACGGCACCAAGGTCATCGAAATATCAAACATCAATACCAGCTCGGCGCTGGAGTTCATGTCCCAGCTTGCGGATGTGAGGTCGTTTGCGGATGTCGTGAACCTCTCCACCAGCCACAGCCGCAAGACCTTTGAAGCGGCTTCTCGCCAAAACCGGGAGCTTTGGGACCTCGCCCAGAAGGTCGCAACCGAGACGGCCGAGCCGATCAAGAAGAGTTTCAACCTGGTTCTGCATAGGGCTGCTTGAATCGAGGCTACTGGCCGCGTGGATCGGCTGGACGAGCGTCTTCGCCAGAAGGGGCGCGGTCCAGCCGAGGCGGTGAAGCCTTGCCGTGAGAAGCCTTGCCGTGAGGTGATGCCAAGCTGGAGGAAGTCAGGATGGGTATGGTGATGATCAAATGCCCGGAAACGGGCCACGCCATTCCGACGGGCATCGAGATGGATCGCGAAAGATTTCGGTGCAGTACGGTGTTCTTCTCGCGCACATATTGCGGGATGTGCGCGGCGACGCATGAGTGGTTCGCCAGAGAGGCCTGGGTCTATGAATCGGTCTTGGCGAACGGGAAGTCCGGGGGCGGGCAGCCATTCCGCGCGGGCGCGGTGTGAAGCCGCCTGACGGCATCCTGCGAAACGATCCGATCGATCCTGCGGCTCATCACCTTGTAGCACTCGCAGGCGACGACCTCGAGCCGGGGCCGATCGATCTCGAGTTGGCCGCGCCGACTGGATTTCAGGGCCCTTGAGGTTCGAAGTGCGCTCACGACGTGCGTGACGGTGGTCCGCCGGACGCCGAGCAATTCCGACAACGTCTCTTGCGTCAGGTGCAGGACGTCACCACTGCCCTCCGTCCGATCGTGAATGTGAAGCAGCCAGCGGGCGAGGCGGGCCTCGACGGAGTGCAGGGCATTGCAGGCCGCGACGTGCAGGAATTGCGTCATCATCGCCCTGGTCACAATCTGAACCGCGCTTGCGAGGGCGGGACTGCGTTCGAGCGTCGCTTGAAATCGCGCGGGCGAGATCTGCAGTGCGGTCCCGGCCACGCGGACAACCGCCGTCAGGGGGGATCGGACGGGGCCGAGCGCCGTCATGAGGCCGACGACGCCGTCGTTGCCGATCACGGCGGTTGCGGCCGTTTGTCCGTTCGGCAACTCCATGATGAGGGCGATCGCGCCGCTGCACGGGAAGCAAAGGTGCTCGACCCGGTCCCCCGATCGAACCAGGACTGCATCGTGCTGGAGCGGTACTTTCCGGAGATACGGTGCAAGCAAAGCGAAGTCGGCCGGCGGTAATGCAGCTAACAGGCGATTACCAACTCTGGTCGCGTGCTCCATCACGGGGAATCGTCCCTCGACGGAGGCCCGGCGGCGAGCAAACGCATCGTCTCCGGCCGAGCCGCGTTGCCGTGCAGGCATATGCCCGGCAAACAGCTAAACGTCCTGCAGCAGGTAAGGTTCCAATGATGGATCGCGAGCCTGGCTCACGCTGCCGGCGCGGGCACCAGTCCGTAGCGCAGCATCGTCTCTTTCATCTTTGCGGGATCGGGTGGCGCGCCGGCCGACAGGAGTGCGGCCATCTCCGTGAAATATTGCGGGCCCAGCACCCCGGGGCTCAGGATGCACAGGCATGTTGCCGGTCCCGTCGAACGGTTGGTGAAGCCGTGCACGATGCCGCGCTTGATGAAGACCGATTCTCCGGGGCCGAGATCGTTCTGCTTGCCGTCGATCGTCCAGGTCGATACGCCGGACAGCCCGTAGATGGTTTCGTCCCAGCGGTCGTGATAATGCGGGATCGGCATCCGCGCATTCGGCTGGAGCGTCATTTCGAAGATGTCGACGCTGCCGCCGGTGTCGTCCTTGCTGTGCAGGAAGCGGAGCTGAAGCGTACCGAAACTGATGATGTCGGACATGGCTGTGTCATTCCGGTGAGAGGCTGCATCGAGGTCGCGGCGTTCGCCCTCGTCGAAACGAAAGCTACCTCAGCCCCTCATACACCATCAGCCCGCGTGCGATCTGCAATTTGCGGATTGCGCGCGGCAGCAGCTTCTCCGGCTGATGCAGATAGCGCCAGGAGGTGAGGGCGAATGCGGACAACGCGCCGCATTCGTCGTTGAACGGTGCGAGCACGCCGGTGACACTCACCGGCGTATGCGGGCGGGCGTTGAAGGGCAGCAGCAGCAGCTCGAGATGCGCCTTGCTGCCATCCTCGCGCGCGGCGGTGACGCCGGCGATCGCACCTAACGTCTCGTCGGCGACGATCGTGGTGATCTCCTCGATCTCGCTGCGGCTGGCCTCGGTGAACAGCGCCGCAAAGCTCTGGTCCTTGAGGTCGAGCCCCGCGAGCGCGCAGACGCGCGTGCCAGCGACGCGGAACGGGAAGCCGAGGTTTTGTTCGCAGGACAGCACGAAGATATCGCCGAGCAGGCCGCGGACAGCGGCTGGATCGATATCGGCCCGATCAGGGGCCCGCGCAGTGCCGCGCTTCTTGTCCCAATACGCGAAGAACGCGCGGCTCGACGGATGTTTCATGACTGAACGCTTACCCCGGGGCGCTAGCTCGCGGGACAAACCTGTCCCGCTTCAGTGCACCCGCGATCCCTTCTGTTGTTGTGCAGGAGGGGATTTGCAGCGTCCATGCCGTGGAGGCGTTTTCGGGCCCCCGGAGGCGGTCTTTGCGTCGTTAACGTTAAATTAACTATCCGCTTTCCGTCCGGCGCGCCGCTGCTATGGTGATCGCGGTCGCAAGCCTCGCCGCTTTCATCCAGGTTCTCGGCGGGGCCTGTACACGGGCGTCAAACAGTTTGGTCGCGGGCCGCGGGGAGGGGTGGGGATACTCCTTATTCCTCTGGGTACCGGAAGACCGACACGGACAGGCAGGGCTTTCCCAGGGCCCTGCCTTTTCCTTTTGTGCACTTGCGCAAGGCCGGCAAAGGCGACTATCTCCAAGGCTGTCGTTAAGCCTGTCGCTCCGATCGCGCCTGAAAGCGAAGCTGCCTTGGATTCCCCGCAAGATTTTCCGCCGGAGATACCGGCCGTTGTCGAGGAAGCTCCGCGCGAGCCGATCCTGACGCTGCCGGTCGCGCTGACCGCCTATATCCTCCTTTTGGCGGTGATCCATCTGCGGGTGCTGCTGCCGCCGGAGCTCGAGAACTGGACCATCGACGTCTTCGGCTTCATCCCGAAACGTTACGATTCCTCGCTGCTCAACCTGCAGATCCCCGGCGGGGCCGGCGCCAAGGTCTGGACCTTCGTCACCTATTCGCTGCTGCACGCCAATCTGACCCATCTCGGCTTCAACGTGCTGTGGCTGCTGCCGTTCGGCAGCGCGCTGGCGCGGCGCTTCGGCGCGATCAGGTTCTTCCTGTTTCTCGCGGTGACGGCAGCGGCCGGCGCGCTCGCCCATCTCGTCACCCATGAGCACGCGGTGGCGCCGATGATCGGCGCCTCGGCCTCGGTGTCCGGCGCGATGGCGGCGGCGATCCGCTTTGCCTTTGTCCGCGGCAGCTTCCTGTCGTTCAGCCGATCAGACGCCGATACCGCCGCAAGGGTTCCGGCACTGCCACTGTCGCGCGCACTGCGCGACGGGCGGGTGGTCGGCTTCCTCGCCGTTTGGTTCGGCGTCAACATCATCTTCGGCGTCGGCGCGATCGGCGTCGATTCCGAAACCACGAGCGTCGCCTGGCAGGCGCATATCGGCGGCTTCTTCGCGGGCCTTCTGCTGTTCGCGCTGTTCGATCCCGTGCCGCGCGTGCGAAACGATGCTGCGGATGCGTCATCACAGGACATTTCAAACCGCATTTGAAGCGGCGCTTGCGGCGCCGCCCGAATTCATCCATCATTCCCGAGAAGAATGTTCCGAAGCGACAAGCCGCTAGCGGCGATGCTTCGCGAAGCGCCTCAGCGTGCAACCGGCGCCTAAACTGTTAGTTGAAGACTCGACGAACAAGTCCGGTCCGCGAAATGCGGACGGATCCGATTCAGGGAGGCCGACAATGACGGTACGTTCCATTCTCAACACCAAGGGCCACCAGATCATGAGCGTCGAGCCCGACGCCAAGCTGGCTGCCGCGGTCAAATTGCTCGGCGAGAAGAAGATCGGCGCGGTGCTGGTGATGAACCAGAGCCGGCTCGAAGGCATCCTGTCCGAGCGCGACATCGTGCGCGTGATCGGCGAGCGCGGCGCCGTCGCGCTGGAGGAGCCGGTCTCTCAGGTCATGACCCGCAAGGTGGTGACCTGCAAGGAGACCGACACGGTCGCCGAACTCATGGAGACGATGACCACCGGCAAGTTCCGGCATCTGCCCGTCGTCGACGGCGGCAAGGTGGTCGGCCTGATCTCGATCGGCGACATCGTCAAGCGCCGCGTCCAGGAATACGAGGCCGAGCAGGAAGCCCTGCGCGACTACATCAAGACGGCCTGAGCGGCCTTACTCGTCGGCCTCACTCGTCTGCCTTGGGCTCGCCCGCCTTGGGCGCGCTGCCCGCGGGCGCCGGCGCGAGCACCTCGATCGCCTCCTGGATCGACTCCAGCGCGCGCTCGGCGGCGCGCGTGCCGTGCGCGATCAGATCCTCGCCGCGGTGGAAGTCGAACCAGCCGAAATGACCGACCCGCGGCGTGATCAGGAGATCGGGCGGATCGCCGGCGAGGCGCGCGCGGGTAATGCGGTCCTGCATGATGTTGAAGGCGTCGACCATCACCGAGGAGATGCCGGGCCGTCCGGCGCCGCCGAAGAACTCGCGCTTCATGGTCTTCTCGGGCGAGAACAATCGCGGGAAGCGCCGCTTCGCCGTGGTCGCCTCCGCCGCCGGCGGGACCGTCTCGGGCACCGCGCCGTGCGAATAGATCGTCGTGGAATGGGTGAAGATGTCGCTGGAAAGATTTGCGGCAATGACGATTTCGGCGCCGAGCGCGCGGGCGGCCGAGACCGGCACCGGATTCACCAGCGCGCCGTCGACCAGCCAGCGGTCACCGATCAGGACGGGCGAGAAGATGCCGGGCAGGGCGTAGGAGGCGCGCATGGCGTCGACCACGCGCCCGCGCGTCAGCCAGATCTCGTGGCCGGTACGGACCTCGGTTGCGACGGCGGCGAACTTGATCGGAAGATCCTCGATCAGGGTCTGGCCGACCGCATCCTCGAGCCGGGTCGCCAGCTTCTCACCGCCGATCAGGCCGGAGCCGCTCAGTCGGATGTCGAGATAACCGAGGATGTTGCGCATCCCCTGCAGGCTGCGTCCCCACTCCTGCAGCGTATCGAGCCGGCCGGCTGCATAGAGGCCGCCGACCACGGCGCCGATCGAGGTGCCGACCACGACGTCAGGCACGATGCCATTGGCGGCCAGGGTTCTGAGGATGCCGATATGGGCAAAGCCGCGCGCCGCGCCACCGCCGAGCGCCAAGCCAATGACCGGCCGTCGCACGCTGCCAAGACCGACCTTCTCTCCATTGGAGCCGTTCGCGCCCCGACCCTTCAAGATATCAAGCACCGAAACCCTCCTACCCCGGGCCAGCCCTCACAGCAGAGTAGGCGCCGTACTTCCGCTCCGCCAGAACGAGGGCAAAGCATGGTTTATACCGTTCGGGGAAGCAGGGGGCAGGAGTGTGGCGAGGAGAGGCTGCCTCCCGTTTAATCACGCAGGCGTCAACCGGGTTCCAAAGAACCGTATCGGGCGGTATTCCTTGGGGATTCGGAGGCTTGAATTTGCCGCGTTTTCGGTGAAAAGCAGGTGGCATGACTCTCGGGGGTGACGGCATCATCGGATGGCGGCGCAGCACATCGCTGCTGCCGACGCTTTTTCTTGCTGCCTGCCTCTCTATCCTTGGCCAAAATGCTGCGCTGGCGCAGCTTTTCTCCGATCGTCCGCCCCCGGTGCCGCCCGCCTCGGTGCCCGACCCCGGCGGCGCAGTCAGCCTCGCGCCCCCCACCGGCCCGGGCGCTGCCCCGCCGAGCCTGCCGCCGACCCTGCTGCAGCCGAACACGCCCAGCATGCCGCCGCCCGCGGTCAGCACCGTGCCGGCGGCCCCGCCGCTCAACGCGGCCGTGCCCGGCCAGGGCGTTCTGTCGCTGACCGCGAAATACGGCAAGGACACACCCGCGATCACCAGCGGCCTGGTCTGGCGCGTGTTTGCCGACCGTCCTGACGAGAACGGCACCTTCAAGCTGATCCGCGAGGATCGGAACGCCACGCCGAACATCGTGCTGCCGCCGGGGAATTACGTCGTGCACGTCGCCTTCGGCCTCGTCAGTGCGGTGCGCACCGTCAGCCTGAAGGCCGAGACCGACCGCGAATCCTTCGTGCTGCCGGCCGGCGGCCTGCGCATCGAGGGGCGCGTCGGCACCAGCCGCATTCCGCAGAACCAGATCTCGTTCGCGATCTACAAGGGCAGCCAGTTCGAGTCCGGCGAGCGCGCCTCGCTGGTCCCGAACGTCGCCGCCGGCGACGTCGTGCTGATCCCGGAGGGCACCTACTACATCATCTCCAATTATGGCGACGCCAATTCGGTGGTGCGCTCGGACATCCGCGTCCAGGCCGGGAAGCTCACCGATGTCACCATCACCCACCGCGCCGCCGTGATCACGCTGAAGCTCGTCAGCGACAGGGGCGGCGAGGCGCTCGCCAACACCGCCTGGTCGGTGCTGACCCCCGGCGGCGACGTCATCAAGGAATCGATCGGCGCCTTCCCGCGCGTCGTGCTCTCCGAAGGCGAATACCGCGCCATCGCCAAGAACGAGGGCAAGGTCTACGAGCGCGGCTTCAACGTCGTCAACGGCGTCGACGGCGAAGTGGAAGTCGTCGCGCGCTAGTCTCGTGTCCCGGACGCGGTGCGGCATGCAATGCCGCTCCGTAGAGCCGGGACCCAGGAAGCCACAAGCACATATCTCGATAGATGGGCCCCGGCTCAGCGGCGCACCGCTGAAGGAGCGCTGCGCCGCGTCCGGGGCACGAGAGCGCCGTTTCGACGCGCAGCTGTTTCCCCACCGTCATTGCGAGCGCAGCGAAGCAATCCAGAGTACCTCCGCGGAAAGATTCTGGATTGCTTCGCTGCGCTCGCAATGACGAGGAGGAGGGCCGCGCCCCGTCACTTCCGATAGCGCAGCGCCTCCACCAGCACGGCGAACGCCGGCGTCGGCTGCCGACGGCTCGGATAATACAGGTGATAGCCCGCAAACGGTGCGCACCAGTCGGCGAGCACGCGGATCAGCCGGCCGTCGGCGATCTCGCGCTTCACGAGATCGTCGGGGATATAGGCAAGACCAAGCCCCGCCAGCACGGCATTCATCCTGAGCAGGCCGGTGTTGAGCACGAGCTGGCCGTCGACCCGCACCTTCATCGCGCGGCCGCGCTTCTCGAACTCCCAGGCATAGATCCCGCCATAGGTCGGCAGGCGGAGGTTGATGCAATTATGCTCGGTGAGATCCTGCGGCAGCTTCGGCTTGCCCCGCGCGGCGAAATAGGCGGGCGCGCCGACCACGGCCATGCGCATCTCCGGCCCGATCCGCACCGCGATCATGTCCCTGGCGACCTGCTCGCCGAGGCGCACGCCGGCGTCGTAGCGCTCGGCGACGATATCGGTCAGGCCATAGTCGACGACGAGCTCGACCTTGATATCGGGGTAGCGCGGCAGCAGCTTTGCGACCGCCGGCCACAGCACCGTCTGTGCGGCGTGCTCGCCGGTGGTGATGCGGATGGTGCCCGCCGGCGTCTCGCGGAGCGCGGTCAGCGCCGACAGCTCTGCGTCGATCTCCGCAAAGCGCGGCCCGACATTGCGGAGCAGACGTTCGCCCGCTTCCGTTGGCGCGACGCTGCGGGTGGTGCGGGTGAGCAGCCGCAGGCCGAGCCGTTCCTCCAGGCCGCGCACAGTGTGGCTGAGCGCCGACTGTGACACACCGAGCTGGGCTGCCGCGCGGGTAAAGCTGCGCTCGCGCGCGACCGCAAGGAAGGCCAGGAGGTCATTGACGTTGGTGCGGGTCATTCATGAATCCATCTCATCAGTACATACCGATTTTATCATCTAATCGCAGGCCGGTGCGTGGCCTAAATTCGCTGCCGAACATGAACCTCAGGGAGAGCTGACGATGCAGATGCGAACATTGGGCAAGAGCGGCCTCGAGGTCTCGGCCCTCGGCCTCGGCTGCATGGGCCTGAGCTACGGTTATGGCCCGGCGACCGAGACGTCGCAGGCGATCGCACTGATCAGGACCGCCGTCGCGCGCGGTGTGACCTTCTTCGACACCGCCGAGGCCTATGGGCCCTTTGCCAACGAGGAGCTGCTCGGCGAGGCGCTTCAGCCATTCCGCGACAAGGTCGTGATCGCCACCAAGTTCGGCTTCAAGGGCGGCAAGGTCGAGGCCGGGCTCGACAGCCGGCCCGCCAACGTCAAGGCGGTGGCGGAGGCTGCGCTGAAGCGGCTCAAGACCGATCGCATCGATCTGTTCTACCAGCACCGCGTCGATCCCGACGTGCCGGTCGAGGAGACCGCGGGCGCGGTCAAGGACCTGATCCAGGCCGGCAAGGTGCTGCATTTTGGCCTGTCGGAAGCGGGCGCGCAGACCATTCGCCGCGCCCATGCGGTGCAGCCCGTGACCGCATTGCAAAGCGAGTATTCGCTGTGGTGGCGCGAGCCGGAGCAGGAGATCCTGCCGACGCTGGAAGAGCTCGGCATCGGCTTCGTTCCGTTCAGCCCGCTCGGCAAGGGCTTTCTGACCGGCGCGATCACCGAGAGCACGACGTTCGATGCGAGCGACTTCCGCAACATCGTGCCGCGCTTCTCATCCAGCGCACGCAAATCCAATCAGACCCTCGTCGATCTGCTCGGCGAGATCGCCGCAATGAAGAAAGCGACTCCGGCGCAGATCGCGTTGGCCTGGCTGCTCGCGCAGAAGCCGTGGATCGTGCCGATCCCCGGCACCACCAAGCTGCACCGGCTCGAGGAAAATCTTGGCGCGGCTGCGGTGACGCTGTCGGACGCGGACCTCACTGCAATTGCAGGGGTGCTGTCCAAGGTAGCCGTGCAGGGCGACCGCTATCCTGCGCATCTCCAGGCGCGAGTCGGCCGCTGAGCTGCGGCGTGAATGCCCGGTGAGCGTTCGCTTACCGGGCATACGCGTCTTGTGTTCCGACTTGAATACCTTTGCCAGCGCTACCAAGCAGCGTTGCAAGCAGCGTTGCAAGCAGCGTTGAAGGAATCGATTAACACCGCCAGCACAGGCTTATTCCGCAAGCGTCGCGACTTCGTCATAGCCGGTGGAAGATACGGATTTCCGATAATCAATTTTATTCTCTTTCCGTCCTGCTGCGCTATATGTCGGGCATCCGTCTAACGGGGGAGGCCGGAGCAGGCGCATCCCTTGCGAGACAGGCAGAAGCAGGGGACCAAGCCCGTCGGCATGTTTGAAGTGATCATCACCAGGCGTAAGCGGTTTGGCTGGCGATGGCAGGTGTGCCAGTCCGGCAAGATATTTGCCGATGGCTTCGAGCGCACCCGGCCGTCCGCCAAATATCATGGCGAGCGCGCACTGTTCTTCCTGTTGTCGCAGGCTTACTTGCGCAACCGCTCCGCGGCGGCCAGCGAGGACTAGCGGCGGGTGCAGCAGACAGCTCCATCCGGGCTACGAGCCTCACCTCAGATGTCGACGACCAGCTTGCCCTTGGCGGCGTGATCCCGGATCAGAGCGTAGGCATCGCCAACACTCTCCAGCGTGAAGCGCCTTGCATCGACCAGCGGCGCGAGCTTGCCGGCTTCAACCAGGCGCGTTGCCTCCGCCATGATCTCACCGTGATGCGCGCGGCCTTCGCCGGATAGCAGCGGCAGCAGCGTGAACACACCGGAATAGCTGGCGGCGCGGAACGACAGCGGCGCAAGCGCGTGTGTGCCCCAGCCCAGCGCGCTCACCACATGGCCAAAACGGCGCACGGCTTCGAAGGATGCATCGAGCACCTTGCCGCCGACGGTGTCGTAGACGATGTCGAAGCCGCGGCCGCCGGTATGCTCTGCAACGTAAGCTTCGATCGCAGTGTCGCGTTCGATGAATGTCGCGCCAAAGCCTTCGATGGTGGCGCGCTGCGCTGCCGAGCCGGTCGCGAACACGTCTGCTCCGATGGCGCGCGCGATCTGGATCGCGACATGGCCGACGCCGCCGGCACCGCCATGAATCAACACCTTCTGGCCGGCCTTCAGCGCCGCGCGATCGATCAGGCCTTCCCAGGCCGTGATGAAGATCAGCGGCAGGGCGGCCGCTTCGCGCATGCTGAGATTGGCGGGCTTGGGCGCCAGCAGGTCGGCATCGACCGCGGCGAACTCGGCGAGCGATCCCGGCACGCCGCCGACGCCGCCGGTCATGCCATAGACCTCGTCGCCCGGCTTGAACCGCGTCACGTCGCGCCCGGTCTGCTCGACCACGCCGGCGAGATCGATTCCGAGAATGGCGGGCAGCGGATGACGCGCATGCGCCGCCGCACCGGCATGGATCTTTGTGTCGAGCGGATTGACCCCGCTCGCACGTACCCGCACCAGCACCTCGCGCGGGCCGACTTCGGGCGTGGAGACGGTTGAGAGGCGCAGCGGCGCGTTGTGGGTCTCCAGGATCGCAGCCCGCATCGTCGATTGTCTCGTCATGATCGTCTTGCTCCGTTGTCGGCCTCCAATATGCTCATGAAATTTTGCATGAGAAGGAACAAGAATGTACGATGATCGTGCATTTCTGTATGGGGTCATTTCGATGGACTGGAGCGATCTGCGCATCTTCCTGGCGATTGCGCGCGAAGGCACACTCGGAGCTGCCGCGCGCAAGATCGGCCAGACCCAGCCGACGATGGGGCGGCGGCTTCGCGCGCTCGAAACCGCGCTGGGACAAACGCTGTTCCAGCGCACCGCCGATGGTTTTGTGCTGACCGACGAGGGCGCCGCCGTGCTGCGCCACGCCGAGCGGATCGAGGAGGAGGCGCTCGCGCTTCAGCGCCACGCCTCGGGTGCGGAGACGCAGCTCGACGGCATGCTGCGGCTGTCGTCGTCGGACTGGTTCGGCACGGTGATGCTGTCGCCGGTGATCGCCGCCTTCGGCAAGCGCCATCCCAAGGTGATCGTCGAGCTCCTGACCGATGCGCGCCTCTATAGCCTGCCGCGGCGCGAGGCCGATCTCGTCTTCCGCATCAAGCCGTTCAGCGAGCCCGAGGTAATATCGAGAAAGCTGCTCCACATTCCCTACGCGCTGTATGGCAGGAAGGGCAGCAAGCCGCCGCGCGCCGGCGACGGAAGCGGCGCCCGTGTCGTCACCATGAATGCCGAATTCGCCGACATGCCAGATGCGATCTGGTTGAAGCGCACGCTGCCGAATGCGGAGATCGCCTCGCGCAGCAACAACCGCCAGGCGCAGGCGGAGCTGTGTGCCGGCGGCGGCGGGTTCGCCGTGCTGCCACGCCCCCTCGGCGACCGCGATCGCCGTCTCGTCGCGCTCGACATCGGCGCAACGCCGCCCGGCCGCGACACGTTTGTCGGCTATCACCGCGATCTCAGGCGTCTGGCGCGCCTGCGCGCGCTGCTCGATCTCGTGATCGAACGGTTGGCATGACGGCCTGCAGGGTGGATTAGCCTTTCGGCCGTGCGAAGCTCAGTCGACAGGCGTAACTCACCCTACGGACTAGATTCGCTCGAAACAATCGTAGTTGCGAATCCTGAAGATCAGCCCGTCACGGAATTCGAAGAACTGCGCAAAACGGGCGCGCATAGTGTCGCCGGGAGCAAGCTTGCCGACGCCGACCGCCAGTGTTGCAGTCCAGATCGTCTCCATCACCACGCAATTGCCTGACGCAAGGGCGTTGACGATTTCGAACGATTGCGAGGCAAGGATGTAACGGGATCTGTCGTAAGACGCTCGCAAGTTGATGAAATCGCGCACTGCGCCCTGCGGCAGGAGAAGGTTTGGAAATTCCTCCTGCACGATATCATCGGCATAAAAGGCCTCGACGGTCTGGCGGGGCTTCGCCGCGGCGACTGCCGCGACGAAGGCTTTTGCACGATCGATCAAATCCTGTCCGGTCACGATGGTGCCTTTCCAATCTGTTCAGAAAAGGCCCGGCAACAGCATCGCGACGCGCTCCCGATACTTTCGGTACTCGTCGCCGAAGAGCGCCACCAGATCGCGCTCCTCGAGCCAGATGCCGACGAAGATATAGGTCGTTGTCACTGATGCGAATATCAGGTGTCCGAGCGTCATCACCGGTGTCGACCAGAAGGCGATGATGAACCCCAGATAGATCGGGTGGCGGATGAGGCGATACAGGCCCGGCGACTTGAACTTGACGGGCGCGGTGAGCCGGCCGGCGAAATGGCTGATAACCTGTGTCAAGCCGAACAGTTCGAAATGGCTGATGAGGAATGTGCTGTAGAGCACAATCAGCCAGCCCAGGAACTCGCCCGCAATCACGAGCCCGGCCAAGGCGGGAGACTCGATGTTCCAGATGACCGTCGGAATCGGTTGCCATTGCCAGAACAGCAGCAAGAGCGTCAGGCTTGCCAGCAGCACGTAGCTGGAGCGCTCGATGACCGGCGAAGCGAAGCGCGCGAACAGCCGCTTGAACCCCTGCCGCGCCATGCCGCTATGCTGAACCGCGAAGGTCGATAGCAACAGCAGATTGATGGCGAGCGCGTTGGTTAGCGAGGTCGGCGCGCCGGTGTCGATGGTCTTGGGCACGATATATTGCGTGACGAAGCCGATGGCATAGAGGAACGTGCCCAGAAAGATCAAATAGGCACTGGTCCCGTAGACGAGGGCCGCGGACTTCATCGCCAGCGCGAAGGGGCGAGTGGGTGCTGTACCTGGCCCGTTTTGAATCGTGATAGACATCATCTTCTCCTGGTCTTTGGCGAGGATCGAATTGAACTGATGTGGTCGTCTCACGCCTGCCAGAAGCGGCTCCATCGAGACCGTGCAGCGCGTTCGATGAGGTCATCGAACGGGCCGCGATAGAGACCCACATCCTTCAACGCCCGGTCGTCCAGCGGGCGCAGGGCGACGAGCGCCGCCCGGCGCTCGTGATGGGCAATGGCGGCGGCGATCCAACCGTTCAGCAGGCGCCGGAACCTCGCGAGAAGCAGCGGAATGCCTCGGCGCCCGAAGGGCGCCGCGAGGCTTGATGTGGATAGGGAAATCAGGGTCACGTGTTTGTGCCTTTTCAAATGTGCGCCGGGTAGCGCGTTGTCTCCTTTCTAGAGGACGGCGGTGAGCGGCTCGTCAGGGCAGGCGTGAAAAAACCGTCAAAAACGCGGTCGAGGCTGCTAGAATTGCGCCATTTGATGCCGAGAGGGTGGGAATGCCGCGGTTGACCTTGCTTGGTTCGTTTTCCATGGACCGGGGCGGGCCGGTCACCTTGCGCAACAAGAAGGCGCAGGCCCTCGTGGCATTTCTGGCCATGAACCCTGGGGTCGTCCATGTTCGTGAGCGGCTTGCGGCGTTGCTCTGGCCCGACAGTCACGAGGACGCTGCGCGACAAAGCTTGCGCCAATGCATCAGCATGCTGCGACATGATTGCGCCGAGCTGCCGCTGTCCGCCGATCACGACCTGCTTGGCTTCGATATCGGCGCCGTCACGACCGACGTCGTCGAATTCAAGGATGCAGTATCCGATCCGTCCATCGCCAATTTGAAACGTGCAGCGGAGTTGTATCGCGGCCCCTTTCTCGAGGGACTGAACGCGCGGTCCGATCTTTTCGACGAGTGGTTATTGGGCGAGCGGACCCGATTGCGCGCCGTCGCCACCTCTGCCTTCCATACGCTGCTGCGGGAATTACAGCTTATCGGCGCACGGGAGGAGGCGATCGCGTTGGCGCTCCGTTTGTTGGCGATCGATCCGTTGCAGGAAGAGGTGGATTGCGCCTTGATGCGGCTCTACTCCGAGCAGGGGCAGACCGCGTTGGCGTTGCGGCAATACAAGCGCTGCGAGGCGATCCTGCGCAAAGAGCTCAACGTCGAGCCGGATCAGGAGACGAGGGCGCTCTACCAGCAACTCCTGCGACATCGGTCGCAGCATCGGGTGCCGCCCGGGGATGTGGCCGCCGCTGAGCCGGCGGCTTCGCCGAGGCAGCTCAAGCAGAACGTTCGAACCTGCACCGCGCGCGACGGGGTGCGCATCGCCTATGCGTCGGTCGGCGCCGGGCCGCCGCTGGTGAAAGCCGCCAATTGGCTCAATCATCTGGAATTCGACTTTGCGAGCCCGGTCTGGCAGCACTGGATCGAGGCGTTGAGCCGCGACAACACGTTCCTGCGCTACGACGAACGCGGTACGGGCTTGTCGGACTGGGATGTCTTCGACATCTCCTTCGACGCCTTCGTGCGTGATCTCGAGACGGTCGTCGATGCGGCGGGGCTCGAACGTTTTCCCCTGCTTGGCATTTCTCAGGGCTGCGCGATCTCGATAGCCTACGCCGTGAAGCACCCGGAGCGTGTCAGTCATCTCGTTCTTTATGGCGGATACGCAAAGGGTTGGCGCCATCAGGACCCGTCAAACGTGGCCCGCCGGGAGGCATTGACAACTCTGGTCCTCGAGGGGTGGGGGCAAGAAAGTCCGGTGTTTCGCCAGATATTCACGTCCCTCTTCATTCCTGAAGCAAATGCCGAGCAGGCGCAGTGGTTCAACGATCTGCAGCGGATTACGACGTCGCCGCAGAACGCCTTCAAGCTTACGAATATCTTCGGCGAAATCGATGTGCGGCATCTGCTGCAGGATGTACGAACGCCGACCCTGGTGTTGCACGCTCGTGCCGACGCGAGCGTAAAGTTCACGGAGGGGCAGGAACTCGCTGCTCGGATTAAAGGCGCAACATTCGTTCCGCTCGAGAGCCCCAATCATATCTTGCTGGGGACCGAGCCGGCCTGGTCGGTATTTCTGGACAGTGTAAGAAGATTTCTCGCGCCCGATCGCTGTCGGTGATCGTGCTTATCGAGTTTTGCCCGACGGGCAAAACACCGAACTCAGGGCAGAACGCTGTCAATCGCCTTCAACGAAAATAATTCGCTTTATAAGAATTCGGAAACGGCGTATGTGTTGCCTCACTTCGGCCCAAGGAAGAGGGGCGTATCGCGATCGTCACGAACGCGGGCCGGGCGGCGGTGGACGTGGGCCACACTGGTGCGAAGGTGATCGCAGGGCGGGCAGCCGTGAGCGAAGCACGTCGCACGCACGACCGGTGTGATCCACGTACGGCCAGATCGTGTCGTCCTGGCGCCCGGGGTCTGTGCGCCAAGTCTTGTGGTGGTGCGTGTTGCCCAACCGGGCGCGCGCATCAGCCATCCGCAAGGCGACGGGGGCAATAGTGCATCGCTCCCCGGGGAGAGCACGACATACGCCGTTCCAACCACTGCGCATGAAGTGTTTGGCAACAAAAACCCTTTATAAATCAATGCGATGTGACTTTAGTGTCGTCATTTGTGTCGCGATCCGCTGAGCGACCGATAGCTGTGCATAATTCTACTTATACGCGGCCTGCATTGGTTGCTTGCATTCTGCTTTAGCCCTGCGCTGTAGTTGCAATTCCCTCGTTTCACAGGGGCGTTCGCTGGTGCGTCTGCGGGCTGGGCGTGTCGTTCGATGCGCGACGGGGCAGACACGCATCACGGGGCGTCCCTGCGGGTCTGTCGACGACGCCCGAGACGGTCTGCACCCGCTTCTGTTACGATCACCAGATGATGCGACCAATGACCGAGACGATCGTGCTGGCGCTGTTGATGCTCACGATGATCGGCGCAGCGCAGGCGCAACAGCGCACGATCTACGACGCTTCCGGCAGGGTCGTCGTTCGGTCGGCGACCGACAGCCAGGGCACGGTCACGAACTACGACAGCCGTGGCCGGGTCATCAGCCGGGAGACGACGACCGGCAACGCGACGACGATCTATGATGCGGGCGGTCGCAACGTCGGCAGGGTCACAACGAACCGACAATAGGGCACACCGCGATGCTGACCCACGCGGATGATCGGCGTGCGGCACCAGTGCGGAAGTGCTCGGCCTCAAGGGGCGAGCGCCATAAACGTTCGTATAGGTCCGTCATCCCTTACGTTAATTGAGCCGCTGATCACGATCGTCTTAGCTAGGGGCATGCGGTAGCCACCTCGCTATCGCTGCCCTCCTTGGGCGTTTCCTCCCTAGACTTGGGCCGCCTGTGGCAACGCAGGCGGCCTCTTCTTTTGAGATAAAATGGCGGCAACATGAAGCGACCGACCGATGTCCCCATTGCGATTGGGGGCCTCTCTGGACCCAATCGGGGCTGGGGTCCTCTGAGAGAGGGAAAGAAATGGGGGGACCGCGCGACGCGAACACAGGGTGTTCGTATGTCGGCGCGCCGAAATAATAATTATGGTATTATCGCATAATACTAGGCCGAGCCGGAACAATCCACTTCAAGGAGCGTGCCGATGCATGACGTAAGGGAAAAGCAACGCGAAGCCCGCCGGAAGATCATTCGCCAATGGGCGAAGCTTCCGAAGGATAAACGGCAGTCTATGGAGGGGATTTCTGAATTCGCCAGGACCGCCGCTCAGCAGAACGAGAAAGCATTCGTCCGCAGTCGTCGCGATCCGCATGAGAAGATCATGGGATGGCTATTGCCGCGTGCTCATCTCTGAACGACTGAGCCCTCTGCACATACCGTCTCCTGCACCGCAGTCTGATCGCCCGGTGCGATGGGACGCGCTCGATGACGTGGTGGACGTGATACGACGGCTCGACGCTCGCGTGGCCCGTCGTTTGCGCGCTGCCTGCCGCCGCCGCGTGGTGATTGCGCGATGCCGTGATGCCGTCCGCTGTCGGTTAGCGATGCCCAATGCTTGGCGTGCTGGTCGGAGCCATCACCGGGGGGTTGGGGACGGTGACGGCTCCGTGGTCTCATTGCACGCAGTGTCCCAGATGGGACGGAGGTGATGGTCCTCCCGACAGGTTAACGAAGTGCTAACGGGCACTGTCCGGTTGTCTGTGACCGATGCGACTGAAGTCAGCCGCGACGGCTGGTGGTGGCGCGATGACGTGATGCCGCGCCTGTCCGCGCCGTGACGATGGCGCGCGTAACGGTAGCAGCCTGCGACCGTAGATGACGTGATGCGCGCGACGGCTGGCGATGGTGACGCGGTGGCGCTGCGAGCCGCTGCCCGTGTGAACCAAGGCACTGAGGGCGTTACGCCCGCTTCGTCGTGACACTGTCGCGCTCGCCGTGGTGACGACGCGATGCCGTGATGCCGGTCCCGCCGAAAGGTTTCAGAAACGGAAGGGTTCGCTTGCGGATGGTGACGCGGTGGCGCTGGAGCGTAGGCTCCGCCCGCTGATGATCGATGCGCGACATTGAGAGCAGAGACATCCCCGACATATTCCCCCTCTGAAACTGGGGTCCTCTTAGGGGCATGGATTTGTGGGGGGACCGCGCAACGGCATGCCGTGAAGATATTTAACCCGGGTGTTATCCAGATTGCGTAGCCCAATCTCACAGTCACATCTTTCTGTGAGAGCCGGTTTTCGCCCTCGATCGTGGCTTCGAATTCGGGGGGGCGGCAACGCTCAAATCGGTCTGACCTGACGGGTTTGCCGATGGCGATGGCACTGCCGATCGGTTGACGACCGGCGGCGCTGGTGAAACAAATCCGGCGGCAGGTGGAGGCGATCAGGCGGCGCGCCATTTGGCGCAGGTCGAATACGGAAGCCGTGATCTTCATGGATTGGAACGCCGGGACCGGCACGGGTTTGATGGATTGCGCACCATCGCGGCGGCGCTGACCGTGCGCCGGATTGGAGGCAGCACATGATCATCGTGGACGAAGACGGCGAGATCATCGCCACAGCATCCGATGACCATACTCTAATCGGCGGCCACCACCGCCTCGCGGTGGCGGCTAGCGTTGGTAAAAAACTGTTCTGGCGACATACCGGCGAACCAGTGAAGCTTGATAACTTCTTCAAGCATTATGGAAGTTCTTTTCGACATTCAGCCTAAGCCGCTCGCCGAGCCTATCGTTGTTCGGGTCAACAGCAGACAAGCGCTGCCGAGCCCATGTTCGTTTGGTGCCACTACCGGAAGTGACCCGCTTCCGGTCATCAGTGCTGTCGTTAAAGGAGGGCCTTGGCAGGACGACGGGCGATAATGTCTCGCTCAACTTGCCCTGCTGCTTGACCGCCCACAACCGGTAGGCTTCGTCCGCTGGCGCGACCGTCGCAGGACGGCGGATCTGAGTGCAACAATGACATAGATCAAGACGGGGACGGGCAAAGCGAGTAAACTATTAAGTCTTGGGGCAGTCCAGCAAGCAAGGGAGGTAGTCATGATCTCTCGGCGGAAGCTTCTTTCTTCTTTGGGCTTGGCGACTGCAATAGCCGCGTTCCCGACCATGCTGTTGATCCCTGACGCGGAGGCGCAGACCGCTGGCATGGAAAGGCGTCAAGATCGACGTGAGGGGCGACGCGAGCGCCGCGAGGATCGCCGTGACGCGCGCCAAGTGCGCCGCGAGGGTCGCCGTGAAGCGCGCCAAGTGCGGCGCGGTGTTACGACGGAGCCAGGAGTTACGACGGGGACAGCTAAGTAGCTCGGCTGGAGCGTAGTGGGTCGATAGGTCCCCACCTCCGCTCATCGTCCCGGTGCAGTGCTTGTAGTAGCTCCAGCCTATGCGGCGCTGCCGCGAAACCGAATGTGAAGTCAGCTTTCGGGAGGCGGAGCAGACGAATTGTGCTCCAAGCGAGTTCTTCGGATTTTGACCCGGAGCGGTCATCGCCGTGTCAGATTTCGCCGTATCGCACAACACCGATGCCGTCCCACGACGGTAAAGGCCTCTTCCCATTCCGGGGGCGCATTTGAAGTGGGTGCCTATTGATCCAGATCAACGGCGAGACGCAAGGCGGCATGTCACGTTGTGTTTGATCATCGCCCGACAGGGAGAGAACAACATGACAAGAAATGCCAAGCTTCTTGGATTGATCGTGACTGCTGCGCTCTTCACGGCAGCTCCGTTGTCGCTCCATTACTCACCGGCGAAAGTGCTATCCGCATCCCTTGACCGTGCTGAAGCGCGAGTTGGGCGACCACTGACACCGATGAGCGTAGCAGGCGTTAATCGCAGGGTGCATCGGCGAGCTTACTATGGTGCAGCGGCGGGAGCTGCGGCTTACGGAGCGTATGGCTACCGCAGGGCTTGTGGATACGCTCCCTATCCGCCCTGCTATTGAACCTCTGGGCATGTCCGCTTCTGCGCCGCTACCGGGGGACATGCGGACATCAAGCACTCCGACCAACCAGATCAGCCCATTGCCGCGCTGCTTGATCGCCCATAGCCGGTAGGCTTCGTCCTCGTAGGGACATCGGCTGTCGGCGGCGGGACCAGCTTCGCGCCGACTTCGCGGAAGTAGTCGAGACCGCGCCCAAACTTGCGACCGGCCAGCGTGTGCTAAGTCCATCGGTGAAGCCCGGCTGATGGTGGGCAACGCGATCCGCGTCATGTGCAGGTCGCCGAAGTCCCGCGCGGGTTGTCACTTCGCTGCCGCCATCGGCTGCGGTCGCTGCTGGAGGACTTCGCACCGACGATACCGGACTGGGCCAGGGATCGGGCCGCTCCATCCAATAAAGGCGATGTTGGAGGGAGCGCGACGGCGACAACGACGACCTTGCCCGCGACCTTGGCCGCGACGATCGCGCGGGCCTGGGCAGGCCTGATCGTCGTCGCCGATGGCGCGGGCTGATGCCGATGCTGGGGGTGTCCCGCGCCGTTGTGCCCGTCGCGCTATTCACCGCAATCTGTAGCGGCTTGCCGGTCTCGCGCGGCCCGGCGATCTTGTCTCGCATGGGGACCAAATCACGCGAGACCCTTTACGGCGCGTCCGTCCGGGCGGCGGCAGAGCAAGCGGCGGAAGCGCGGAAGAAGGCTGACCGGCTCGCGGTTGCGGCGTGGAACGCACGTATGCTCGGCTTCCAGGGGCCAGCGCAGCCATCGCCGACCTTGGGCGATGCGCTCAATGCCGGTTACCGCTACCTCGAAGTGCGCTGTCTCGGGTGCGACACCAATCAGACCGTCGCCCTGGACATCGTGCGGCGACCGAAGGCGACGCCAATCCACGAGTTGGAGCGATACATGCGGTGCAAGGACTGCTCGCAGGTCCGGGGCTATCCGTATAAGCGCAGCCATCTGGTCGCGCTGCGACCGACGAAGATCAGCGCCAGCGATCCGCCGTCGCATTGGTGGCCGGGTGAAAGGTAGAACCAGTCCCAGGGCATTGCAACTTTTGTGGATCGAGCACCTTTCATTGCTCGCTCTGGTAACAGACGTGGTATCTTTCTACAGTGGTCCATATTGAACCCCGGTCCAGACAAGCAGGGCAGAAATAGATGGTGGCTGAGGTTTTCGCAGGTCTGAGCGCATTCAATTCAATGTTCAACATCGCGAAGTCGATGAAGGACATGAACGATGAAAACGTTCGCAACAAAGCTGTATCGGAGCTTTGGGAACATATCTTTACTGCCCAGACAAGGTACGCCGAAGCGTCGGAAAAAATTCATGAGTTGGAAGCGAAGCTGAAGACCTTCGAGGATTGGGAGGTAGAAAAGACGAAGTACGAGCTTGTTGAACTGGAGCCGGGCATTCGGGTTTACCGCACCAAGCAATCAGAAGCGGAAAATGGACCATCGGTCGAGGTGTGCATTAGTTGCTTCGGTGACCGGCACATCGGGATATTGCAGAGCCAGACTTGGAACCCCGGTAGATGCAACGTGCTGGTGTGCAACGACTGTGCGTCTGTCCTTTATCTAAACGGAAGTCCCCATCCCGACCACAAGACGTATAGGCCGACGCCATACAAGACCTGACCAGCCCGCGTCCGGATGTGCAACCTTTACAGCATCACGACCAACCAAGCCGCCATCATTGCGCTTTTCCGCGTGGTCAATCGCTATGTCGGCAATCTCGCGCCGATGCCGGGCGTGTTTCCGGATTATCCGGCTCCTGTGGTGCGCAACACCGACGCTGGGCGCGAGCTGGCCATGATGCGCTGGGGCATGCCACCGCCGCTGCGCACGGGCGGGCCGCCGGTCACGAACATCCGCAATACGTCATCACCGCACTGGCGCGGCTGGCTCAAGTCGGAGAACCGCTGCTTGGTCCCAGCCAACAGCTTCGCCGAGTACGCGCCGAAGCCGAACCCGGAGACCAAGAAGAAGGACGTCGTCTGGTTCGCGCTCGGCGATGACCGGCCCCTATTCGCCTTCGCTGGCATCTGGACGACGTTCAACGGTGATCGCGGCACGAAGCCTAAGCCGTTGCCGGGGCCACATCAGGTATACGGCTTCCTCACGACATCGCCGAACGCGGTGGTCGAGCCGATCCATCCCAAGGCTATGCCGGTAATCCTGACCACCGACGAGGAGCGCGACGTGTGGATGCGCGCGCCGTGGGATGAAGCGAAGGCGTTGCAACGACCGTTGCCGGATGATGCGCTCAGGATCGTCATGCGTGGCGCCGACAAGGAAGACACGGCTGCGGCATGAAGTTCGCCTCTGAATGACGGTCTGAATTCGAACCCCGCGAGCTAAGGACCTGCATATGTCCGACGAACCTAAGTTTCACGGGCAGGAAAACAAGGACGCGCACGCCCTTGCGATAGGCAAGATCGCTATGGGGTGGAACGAATTTCATGAAACGTTGGGCGAACTGTTCGCTAGGTTATTCACCAAATCTCATCACGCGACTGCGCTCGCGATTTGGCACTGCCTGGACAGTGATCGAACTCAGCGCAGATTACTCAGGGCAATGGCCGAAACGCAGCTCCAGTGGAATAAGAGGGGCCTTGAAGAGCTTATCTGGCTTCTAAACCAAACTGATCAGATGCTTTCTCAGCAGAGAAACGTCGGAATACACGCTCCGTTGATGTCTTTCACCGAAGCGGACGGCACCCACAAGATGCTCCCACTCTCTCATTTTGGAAATCGAAACGCCGCGCAAATAGAAGGGCGCGACATTCTGCTTGAGTATGGACACTACGAAAAACAAATTCGTCAAATTGGCGGATTTGCCTTTGCGCTGACATTCAAGCTTACGATGGGCAAAGACAATACTGACGACACATGGCCGCAGCGTCCTAAGCTGTCTGGTAGGCCGACCTAAAGCGTAGGCCGGGATGGCTCGCGTGTCCGATGCTTCATCGTCTCGAAGCGGGTCGACGCCCTGACCGTCAGCCACGTGGCCCGACGCCACGGTCTCGACACCGGGTTGCCGCCGTCGCGTTGGTTGGGCGGAGCAGCAGGAGCAACCACTCCGCCCGAGAGCCAGGGCATCCGCTGGCGGGATGCCTCGTTCTGCGCGCTGCCGGGCATGCTGCGTGCCCGATCGCGCGGTTCGTGATAGAGGTGGCGCGGGACAGGGTTGCTTGACAGAACCAGTCCCGCGCCCGTGCATGCCGGCGAGGAAGCAGGCAGCAGCCCTCCGACAGCACGATTGGTGTTCATCGGCGCAACGTCCACGAAAGCCCCGGCGATGTTTCCGGCGATGCGTCTGGGCGCGGTGTCGTGATCAGCCGCAGACCAAGCAGCGCAAGCGGGCTGATGTCGCCGCCGCGATGCTCGATCGACAGACCTTGCGCCTGCGCCGTCCAGACCAGCGCACACTCATCACGCTCGACCGCAAGCAAGTCGCCCTGCACCTCTGCTTCGCCCTTCTGACGCGCTTCGTGCGTCAATGCGGCCTTGTCGTCGGCTTCGGTACTGATCTCGCGATCAAGCGCGGCGATCAGAGCATCACGATGCAGCCATGCGACCAGCGCGAGCGCGTCGGCTGTTTCGGCGAAGGCAAGTGAACGACGCTCCGCGTGAACCTCCGATGTGAGGCTCTGCATCTGGAAATCCACCGGCCCATCAAGCTCGACAAGGCGCGAGACCGATGGCGCTCCACGCCGCGCCAGTGCCTCGACCTGCGCGCGCATCTGCGCCTTGGCGTAGCTCGACGGGAACGGTGCGCTCGCGATGCGATGCAGATCGGCGCGCAACTCGCGGACGCGACGGCGAAAGCGTTCGATGCCCGACAGAACGTCCTCGCCCTTGTTCAGCTTCGGCGGCTCGGTCTCAACCTCCTCAAGCGTGGTGCCGTGCGGCCTGCCATCGCGCAGCCAGCTCTCGCAGGCAGCCAGCGCGGCGGATGCTGCATGCCATGCCGCCGTCCGCACCTCTCGCAATTCTGTCAGTCGCTTCAAATCGGCAGTCATCTTTTCGAGATGCTTAATTGCGGTTTTGACGCGCGGGTCATCCGGCTTGAAGTTGAAGCCAAAATCCTGCGGGTGATCGGTCAGCCGCTTCAATTCATTCGCGGCTTCGATCTTCCTCGCGCTCGCTTCACGAACAGTCTCGAACTCTGGAATGAGCCGATGCGCATCGGCGGCACGCTGGCGCAGCAGCCGCAGCCGTTCGGCAGCAGCGGGGGGCAGCCACTCGATCACGTCGGGTTGCGACTGGAGATGTATCCCAGCAGAAAACGGTTGCGGGTTTGCGGGTCCAGGTTCGAAGCTCATGTGCGCCTCCATGATGATGATCGGAGACACACGGTGACGCAGGCAGTTGGCAAAAAATACCGGGGCCGTTTCAGCCCCGATCTCGCTCGCTTGCCCGCAGCACCTCGCGGACCAGCCTCTCGCTCGGCAGACGGTCACGGGCCTTCAGGATCATCCAGAAAAATTCCCGGATGGTGTTTCGATGGCGAGGGGGACAAAGCGCCTCTGGACCATCGTTGCGCCATGCGGCTTCTCGAAATCTCGTCAGTCCGGCGACCAGAATGTCCGCCGCTTCATTGTCGCTCAGTCCGATGCAATATCGATCCGCCGCCGCGATCAAATATCGGTCGCGCTCGTCTCGCGACAGCATTTCAGCGGGCGTGGGATGCCCGCGACCGACCGGAAACGCGCCTAGAAATGTTGATGGTCGAACCGGCTTCATCGTCGCGTGTCTCGAAGAGGCTCGAACCTCCCGTTGGGCACCACCGGCTGCAGCACCCCCGTTGCCTTACGCTCTATCACCTCAAGTGAAAGATCGCGAATAAGCCAGCACTCGCGACAGACCCCGAAGACGCTGGCGGTAGTCGGTTTAATGATTGCTGGCGTGGTGAGCAGCAATGCCCCGACATACTTCCTGCCTGACATCTGAACGCCGCAGGTGACGCATTCTCTATGTGGGGGTATCGAGAGACCATCACACCAGTAGCGTGCAGCGCGTTGCAAAAGTGGATGAGCATCGAGCGGATCATCGATATCGACCAGATAGGTCAATAGCGCACCGGACGCCTCGCGCCGGTAACGGCGACGTTCGTGACGGGTGCTCATGTCACCACCTCCCGGTCACGTTGCTCATGCGATCATGTCTGATCGTGGCAGTCTGGTCCAGCGATGACTATCCAGCCTTCGGGACGGGCCGGTGGTGTCTCTCGGTTCTCGTTCGGTCCTCATTGCCTGCCGGTCGGTCACTGGTGCGTGGCTTGGACGTGCAGGGTAACTGCAATCTCGTTCTCGATGTGGGCATGCGGGTCGTCCTCATTTGCGGCGGCATCGAGCGCATCGAGAACGCGCTGGGCAGCATCGAGCGCATCGAGCGCGCGCTCGGCATCGAGTAGCCTTGCGGTGAGTGCATCGAACCCAGCGCCAAGCACGTTGCGACCATGATCAAGCACGGCTGCGCGCTCGACATCGGCATCGGCGTCCGCGCCGTTCATGACGGGGCGACCTATATTTTTTGACGCGCTGGAAGGTGGTGGTTGTTTTTGCAATGCGACAGGTTCTGTCCGCGCGTCAGCGCGGGGGACAGGTGTCAGCGGCTCGGGAACCGGCGCGGCATCGACGGTGTCGAAAGCTGGGTTCAGAGGCGCGTCAGAGACGGTGGTTTCTGTCTCCGTTACATTCCCTCTTTCAACACGGGCAGACTGCGCGGCGGAGCCGCGCTCTAATGGAGTTAAATCACTAGGAGTTATATCTCTTAGGAGATGTGTCCCACTGATAGGGCGTTTGTTGCGGTCCAGATGGGACGTTTCTTGCGGTCCAGATGGGACATTTCCTGCATCATGGGTGGGACGTTTCTTGTGGTTTTTTGTCCCATGGGTGGGGCGTTTCTTGCGCGGGAAATGTCCCACTGGTGGGGCGATTTCGCCCTCCGGCATAGCGAGCCGGAACATGGTGGATTGCCCGTCTCTCCCCGGTCTGCCCTCCCGAACGACGAACAGCAGCCCGGCGGCGACAGCCTCCTTCAGCAGACGGTCAACGGTCGATTTGGTGAGACCGGTGTCGTCGGCGAGCGTCCGCGCACTGCGCCACGTCAGGCCGGTCTGGCTGTTCACCCCTTTCGGATTTGTGGCGATATTGATCGCGAGCTGGGCGAATGATCCTCCAACCATGCCAGCGGCAATGGCGACATCGACCTGCGCGAACCATGCCAGCTTGGCGGTCGCGCTCTTGATTGTGCCCCATGCCTCAACGGGAATTTCAAGGTCGGGGCGAGCGATGTGCTTGGCGCGGGTCATGATGCGGCTCCAGAACCGCCGTCGTGCTGCTTTTTAGCTTGCGATGGACCGGCATCACCCCGCGCTCGAAGTAAGTTTTTGAAGCTTTTGTTGGTGCAAGCCTTGCTGCAATAGACCTTTTTCGGATTGGCACCGTTGAAACTCTCGCCGCAGAACTGGCAGGTCTTGGGCACGATCCGGTCCGCAGCCAGACCGACCTCCTCGTCGTTGCCCCTGTGGGCGCGGTAGACATCGACCTGCTCGACATAGTCGCGCGTCGAAGCGTACAGGGCGTCGTCGTCCTCATCACCTTCGGCAGGTTCGGGCCAGTCGAACAGCTCCGCGTCGGGCACGGACTCATCAAGCGCGGCCTTCATTCGCGCGAGCACGCTTTCGGCCTGCATGATGAGGCGGTGCTCCATCTCTGCGATTTCGGGACGCCCCCGCTCCAGAGCCTCGTTATAGATGCGCCACGCTTCGGCAACGGCACGCCGATAGTCGGCTGCGGCGGGGTCATTGATCAGCTCGAACGCCGCCGCGATCCGCTCGCGGTCCTCATTGAGGCTCCTGAGCTGTTCGGAGAACTGCTGCTCAATCTCGGATCGGGCGCCGTCGAGTTCATCCCGGTACTGCTCGACCGCATGCTCGACCTCTTCATCGAGATCGTGGTCATAGTAGCGGTCAATGAATTCGACCAAGATTTCCCGCAGCACGCCGGGGTGCGTGGCTTCAAGCGCATCGAGTTCGGTCGCACCGCTGCCGTAGCGCGCCTCGAAGCCCGCCGCCCTGTTCTCTGTCTTTTTGATCGGCGTCCGGGGCAACTGGTATTGCAGGCATTGCGCCTCCGTCAGAGCAAGAGGTTCGAGGCGGATGTCGAGGTCAACGTCAGACTTCTTGGCAAACCAGTCGATTTTGACGGCGGCGGCAATCGGCATGCTGAGACCGGCAGGATCGAAGTCGCTGATGTAGCCGATGCGCACGGGCTTGCCGCTGGCGATGGCACGTTCGACAAGGTCCTTGCACGCCGTGGCCGAGACCTCGCCGATGAACCGTGCAACATTTACCCTGAACTCTTGGCTGAGGGGCAACAAGACCTCGTCCATCGAGGACTTCTCGATCCAGATTTCGAGATGATAAGGCTGGCCGATGCTCGGCTCTTGGCTGAACAACACCTCCGGCAAATTGACATCCGGCGGGGCATAGGACGGGCCGAAATCGCGGCGTTCGACACTGCCGCCAATGATTTCAATTTCAGCGGCGGTGTCGTCGTCGTCGCTACGGTTGATGACCGGCTCCGGGTTGCGCCGGTCGATGACCACGTCCGTGGAGATCAGGTCGAGATAGCGGGCATCGCGGATGGCGTCGCACAAGCGGTTAAAGCAATCGAAGCTGTTCACATATGGCGCGCCGTCCACCTGCAGGATCGGCGGCTCCTGCGACACAAGTCTATAGTGAACTCTCCGGACATGGACGCGGGAGCGGATGTCGAAGCGCTCGAAAATGTCCGCGATCCAGTACGCATGCTTGGATCGGAAATCGGCTTCGGCCATCCACGGGTCGTTGGGCGAGCCCAAAGTGTAAAGGGTCTCTTGGCGACGACGCAGTTTCTCCGCCAACGCAAACAGGTCAGCGCGACCTTTGGGATGGCGCGGAGCGGGGACGTCGGTGTCGCTCGCCTCATATTCCGTAGTCATGGTGGCCTCCCTTCAGTTGGAGGCCGGGACTTGCGGCAAATCGCGCGCTGGTCCATATGCAGGGGCAGTTTCAAGTGCCTCAAAGATATGGCCGGGCCCGCTGTGTTCGCAGCGCCCCGGCTTTTTACTGGACTTCGGCGGCGCTGGCGGCTTCGCGCTCAGCGCGCCAGCGAGCAGCGGATTCCTTTGAAATCAACACGCGCGTGCCGATGCGGAACGTCACGGGCATCTGGTCTTTGAATTTGTAAAAAAGCTGAGGGCTGATGCCGTGGCGGTTGCAAAACTGGACGATGCTGAAGGCGTCGGGTTCGTCTCCACCTGCAAATGCCTTGCGGCCAGTCACTTCGGCGCGTGCCATACTTGATCCTCCGAACGCGTGTCGATGCGCAGAAGATCACCCGAAATTGTGCGGAAGTATTTCCGAGTTAACGGCCACTTAACTTGGAAGTCGCTGGAGGTTCGGTCGGCATTGCCTCGAACAGCTTTCTCGCCGGATTGTCGTTGTAATAGAAATCGCGCGCCGTCCCCATCGAGATGTTGAACTTCTTGCCGACCCGTTCGAACAGCGCGTTGTCAATGGGCAGGTTCTCCTCCCTGTGAAGTGTGATCACTTCCCAAGCCACAGCCGGTTGCAGCGCCAGACGCATCTTGCGACTGGAAATGCGCTCGCGCTTCCGCTCGACATCGAATGCCTGATCGAGCGACTTTATCTCATAGCGGAGAAACGGATCGAGGCGGGCAATGAGGGCTTCGCGCATCCACAACGGCATCTTGTCGCCGGACCTGCAAAAGAGGTCGAGAGCCTCAAGCAATGCCTTTGGGTCGCCAGCTTCAAAGCGCCTGCGGAAACCCTCAATCGTTAGGTCTGTGAGCTTACCCATGCTGCGCGCCCATCTTTTCGATGGCGGCATCGGGTGTATGCTCGGCTGTAGCCTTGCCCATGTGTTCATCCCACTGGGTTGGTCAGATCGGGCGGGGCGTTGGAAGCGCCCCGACCCGATCGCTATCATCGCACCATCGCGACCACGTTGCCAGCCGCAGGCGCAGGTTCTGACAGCAGCCCGGCGCGCGTGATGTCCTCGATGGAATGCTCGGTGATGTGCTTGCTGTAATGCTTTTCGATCATCGCGACGCTGGTGTTGTGCAACGATGCTACCAGTCGGATCGGCACGCTCATCTTCAGCATTCTAACGATGCTCGAATGCCTCAAGCAATATGCCGTCACGTCGGCAGGATCGAGCCCGATGGCGGTGACGACCTTGTCCACTTGGCGGTGATAGTTTTGGCCAGGATTTTTGTCCCACGGACTGGCGTCGCTCTGCATCAGCAGCGGCGCATCGTCGGCACGACCCTTAGCCGCCAATTTCAGCCGTGTGGCTAATTGCACCGTAATCGGGACGCTGTAGCGCTCGATCTTTTTCTGGCTGCGGTTTCTGCCGCCGCCCTTGGCGGACTTTGGCATCATGACCTTTGGGCGGATCGGGTGGTCGTGCAGGTCCTCGACGCGGAGGCGGACAGCTTGGCTTGGCCTCGCGCCAGTGATCGCCAGCGTCTCCATGAGCAAGCCGAACTTGTCATCAAGCCCATAGGCGGTGGCGACGAATTCATGAACCTTGTCGTCAGGGAGGATCACGTTGCGTGCCTCTGTGGCGTCAGGCAGACCGGCGAGCCCGGTTTCCCATTCCGCACGGTTCTTGATGCGCGCATCGTGCTGCGCCGCAAGCGCCAGCGCAGCGTTGACGCAGCGGCAGAGTCGGTTGATCGTGGCCGGTGCCATCGTGCCCAGCAGCCCGTCGCGCCATCGCTTTAACTCGGTGGCCGTGAGCAATGCCACCGGCTTCGACAGCAGCGCGGGCGTGAGATGCAGGCGCGGATGCTCGGCGTTGTAGGGGTTGGCGCTGCGGGCTTCCAGATCGCGCTTGTAGTCCTTCAGCGCACCGTCCACGGTGATCGGCGCGTTGCTGGCGCTGCCGTCCTCGCCGCGTGCCAGTTTCTTCGCCGCGTCCTGGGCCTGATAGAACGTCAGCACGGTCTTGGCGTCGGCATCCTCGAAGTCGTCGGCCAGCGCAAAGCCCTTGGTCCAATATGCGCCGTGCCCGTCGCTGGCCTTCAGCACCCATGTGCCGTTGGTCTTGTTGCGGCGGTACATCAGCGAGATGCCGCGTGCGAGCGTCGGCCCGCTGTAGGGCAACCGACGGACCTTCAATCGCAGCCGTGCGCTGCGGCTTTCGAGTGCGCTGAAACTGACTTTGCGTGCCATTGATCGTGCCCCGTGTCTCGCGAAGTGTCGCGATTGTGTCTGTAAATGCCTAGAGATGCGTATGGCATTATACGGAGATAAGACGTGAGGGATCAACGAGTTACGCTTTCTACGCGCCTCTCTACAAACCCATATGAGTATTTATTTTCCTCTGCGCAGGGAAGGCCGGGATGTCCTGGCTACACCTGTATGCCGCTGTGCAGACTTCTCACTACAACTCCGCACAGTGGACCTCGGGTGCCAGCGGGCTCCCGGTCTTCCCTGCGCCCTCTTTCATTCGAGGGTGAGGCGATCAGGCAAAGCTCGGGCGAAATGCGCCACGAGGATGCGAGCCCATGTCAGTCACTCAACGACGCTCTCGTGCTCCGGACGCTGCGCAGCACGAAGTGATGCGCTGCAGAGCCGGGGCCCATGCGTCAGTGTGTTGTGTCATCTGCTGGGTCCCGGCTCTGCACCGCACCGCTACGCGCTGCGTCGCGTCCGGGACTCGAGAGAGGCGGGCGCGGCTCCTGCGCACTCCGTCATTGCGAGCGCAGCGAAGCGATCCAGAATCTTTCCGCGGCGGCAGTCTGGATCGCTTCGCTGCGCTCGCAATGACGAGGATGAAGCAGCTGTGCAGCATAACTTCACTCTCACGCGCACGCATCGCATTTTAGGCAACCGTCATAGTCTCTAACGCGCACTAACCAACACCTGACTTAAAACTGTCATAATCGCCGAATGGAACCCGCGGCTGCGTCCTTTTTACACGGCATTAAGCGCGGCTGCATTGGATGCGCGGGGAAAGTGCGTTGGGGACTGCAATGACTGCCGCGAAGAAGATGCCGGGAAAACCGGCCGCCGAAATGTTTGACGACATCCCGGTGCTTCAACGCAAATGGCGTGCCGCGTTGAAGCCGGGCGAACGGCTGCCGCGCTATGAGGACGTGATGCTTGGGAGCCTCGGACGGCTCGCCGACCACATCGCGCTGCTGAAGAACGATGGCGCGCTCGAATTGTCGCGCAGCGGGCGTTACGTGCAGAAATGGCTCGGCGAGGAGCGCTGGGATATCCCGGTCGCCGAGCTCTCGCCCGATTGCGCCACGGCGCTGTCGGAAGCTGTGGCGAGCGCGCTCGAGAACGGACGTCCGCACCAGGCCAGCGCGCATTGCGTGCGCGACGGCATGGTCCGGACCTACGATGTGCTGGCGCTGCCGACCGCCTCCCGCTGGGGCGCCACGCTGGTTGGCGCCTACATCAACGAGCGCGGCGCGCAATACAATCTCTTGGACGCGATCTTCTCGTCGACCGATGACGCCGTGGTTTCGCTGGCGACGCTGCGCGATGCCGCAGGCAAGCCGTTCGATCTCCAGATCGTGCATCACAACAAGAGCGCCGGTGCGCTGCTGAAGGTCGCGAGCGCGGGCCTGTTGTGGCGGCGGATCGGCGAGGGGAACACGCTATTGGCCGCGCCCGAAATCATGGACTTCCTGCTCAAGGTCGTCTCCGGCGGCCGCGGCGAGCAGCTCGAGATCGAAGACGACGGACGTTACCTTCGGCTCAGTGCCACCGCCTTCGCCGATCTGGTCTCGCTGACGATCTCCGACGTCACCGCGTTGAAGCGGCGCGACGCATCGTTTCGCCTGCTGTTCGACAACAACCCGATGCCGATGTGGGTGTTCGAGGCACAGACCAAGGAATTCCTCAGCGTCAACGATGCCGCGGTCCAGCATTACGGCTACAGCCGCGCCACCTTCCTGCGGATGAAGCTGCACGAGATCTGGCCCGAGGACGAGTGGGACAGCCACGCCGAGGCGCTCGAACGCATCGGCGACACCTATCATTCCTCGCGCAACTGGCGCCATTTGTGTGCCGACGGCAGCGAGATCGAGGTGCTCACTTTCGGCCGCCGCGTCGCCTTCGACGATCGCGACGGCTATCTGGTCGCGGTGGTCGACATCACGGAGCGGCGCAAGGCCGAGGCGCGGATCGCCCACATGGCGCACCATGACGGGCTCACCGATCTGCCGAACCGCGAACATTTCCAGCAGTGCTTGAAGCAGGCGCTCGACCAGGCCGGCGGAAAACGGGTCGGCGTGCTCTATATCGATCTCGACCTGTTCAAGAACATCAATGATTCCTTCGGGCATCCGGTGGGGGATCGCCTGCTGAAGCAAGTTGCCGAACGCCTCACCACCGCGGTCCGCGGCGGCAATCTCGCGGCCCGGCTTGGCGGCGACGAGTTCGCCGTGATTCTGGCAGCCGACGTCTCGCCGAACGAAGCCAGCGCCTGCGCGACCTTGCTGATCGACATGCTGAAGGCGCCCTACGATCTCGACGGCCAGGAGATGGTGATCGGCGCCAGCATCGGCATCGCGCTGTCGCCCGGCGACGGCACGACGTCGGAGGAGCTGATGCGCAATGCCGACATGGCGCTGTACCGGGCGAAGTCCGACGGCGGCGGCGTGCACCATTTCTTCGAGCGCGAGATGGACCTCCAGGCGCAGAAGCGCCGCGACATGGAGCTCGATCTGCGCCGCGCTTTCGCCAATGGCGAGTTCGAGCTGCACTACCAGCCGCTGGTGTCGATCGCGTCCGACCGCATCTCCGGCTTTGAATCGCTCTTGCGCTGGCGTCATCCCGACAAGGGCATGATCTCGCCGGCGGAATTCATTCCGGTCGCCGAAGACATCGGCCTCATCACCCAGCTCGGCGAGTGGGTGCTACGCGAGGCCTGCGCGGAGGCGGTGAAATGGCCTGTCGACGTCAAGGTCGCAGTCAATCTGTCGCCGGCGCAATTCCGCAGCCGCAACCTGGTCCAGGTCGTGATTTCCGCGCTTGCGCAGTCCGGCCTGTCGCCGAAGCGGCTCGAGCTCGAGATCACCGAGTCGATCTTCCTGGCAGAGACCGATGCCAATCTCGCCATCCTGCATCAATTGCGCGAGCTCGGCGTCAGCATCTCCATGGATGATTTCGGCACCGGCTATTCCAGCCTGAGCTATCTCCGTAGCTTCCCGTTCGACAAGATCAAGATCGACCGTTCGTTTGTGAAGGATCTGGCGCAGCGGCCCGATTGCGTCGCGATCGTGCGCGCCATTTCGGGGCTTGGCCGCAGCCTCAACATCACCACGACGGCTGAAGGCGTCGAGACCGAGGATCAGCTCGACTGGCTGCGCGCCGAAGGCTGCAACGAGGTGCAAGGGTTTCTGTTCAGCGCGGCGCGGCCCGCCGCCGAGATCGCAAGGCTGCTGGCCGATTTCGGCCAGCGCGCCTCACGGGCGGCGTAGTCCTTCAGGATAGCAGCCGTAGACCAGTTCCTTGAAGGCGGGCGTGATGCGGCTGCGCTCGTTCTGGGTCTGCTGCATCAAGAGGTAGACCATGTCGAGCTTGGGATCGACGCCGAAATAGGTGCCGCTTCCTGAGTCCCATTTCAATTCGCCGATCGATCCGGCCGGTGGCGGCTTCGCATTGCCGGGATCGGTGCGTACACCGATGCCGTAGCCATAGCCAAAACCGTCGCCCGGGAAATAGAAATAGTCGCGCCCCACGCCGGAGCCGGGCCCGACGTGATCGGTCGTCATGGCCTTGAACACGGCGGGGCTGAGGTAACGCTTGCCCTCGAACTCGCCGCCATTGAGCAGCATCTGCGAGAAGCGCTGATAGTCGGTGATGGTCGAGAGCAGCCCGCCGCCGCCGGATTCCCATTCGGGATGGTCGAGGCGGTCGCGCTCGCCGGCGAGCAGGACCGGGTCGCTCGGCAGCGGCCGCGCCATCCGGGCGCGCTCCTCCGGCGTTTTCAGCACGAATTTGGTGCTGTTCATTCCGAGCGGATCGAGAATGCGCTGCTTGAGGAATTCATACAGCGTCTGGCCCGAGATGATCTCGATGACGGCGCCGAGCACGTCGGTGGAATGGCCGTAGCGCCACAGCGTTCCGGGCTGGCGCGTGAGCGGCAGCTTGGCGATGCGGTCGGCGAATTGCCTGTTGTTGAAGGGCCCCTCGAAAATATTGGCGGCCTGGTAAACCTGCATCACCCATGGGGCGCCGATATAGTCGTAGCTGATGCCCGAGGTCTGCCGCAGCAGATCCTCGATGTTGACAGGACGGATCGACGGCTCGAGTTCGACCTTCGAGGTGCCCTCCGGCTCCACGCCCACTTTGGTGTCGGCGAAGAGCGGGACGTATTTCGACACGGGGTCGGTGAGCGCGAGCCTGCCCTCGTCGATCAGCATCATCGCGCCGAGACACGTGATCGGCTTGGTCATTGAGTGGATGGCGAAGATCGTATCCGGCGTCATGGCGAGGCCGGTCCTGGTGTCGCGCACGCCGAAGTTCTTGAGGTAGACCGGCTTGCCGTGCTGCTGCACCAGGACCACCGCGCCCGGCAGGCGGCCAAGCGTCACCTCGTTGTCAAAATAGGCGGTGATGCGGTCGAGCCCGTCAGCCGACGGAGTAGGGATGTTGGTGGCGGCGCCGCCTCGCCCCATCGTGCCGGCCAGCAGCGCGGCCCCGACCAGAAATTCACGACGCTTCATCCGGGCTTCCTCCCTCGCCGGGATCAAAGCCGCAAGACGCTGGAGGCGTCAACAATACATCGATTAAAAACGCGTCACGATTTCCGAAAGGAACGGTCGCGGACGGTCTTCGCTGGGCTTGGTCGGCGTGCCGATATGGACGAGGCCGGCGAGCTTTTCGTCCGGCTTGAGGCCGAGGCCGTCCAGCACGTCGCGATCGAAGGCGAACCAGCCGGTCAGCCAGCAGGCGCCGTAGCCGAGCGCGGTCGCGGCCGTGACAATGTTCATGACGCTGGCGCCGGCCGACAATTCCTGCTCGAACGCCGGCACCTTCGGATGCGGCTTGGTGAAGCTGACGATACCGATCACCAGCGGCGCGTCGGTGAGGCGTTTGCGCTCGGTCTCGATGTTCGCCGCCGGTGCGTCCGGATTCTTGCGGGCAAAGACCGTCGCGATGACCTCGCCGGCCCGCTCGCGGGCGTCACCCTCGAAAATGATGAAGCGCCAGGGCGCGAGCTTGCCGTGGTCGGGCACGCGCGCACCGATGGTGAGGATGGTTTCGAGCTCGGCGGGGGAGGGGCCGGGCCCGGTCATCTCGCGCGGCTTGACCGAGCGACGGGTTTTCAGGAGTTCGATGGCGTCGGGCACTGCGATGTCCTCTTCGGCTGGTCGTCGGGCGTGCCATGCCGAGATAAGCATGCACGCCCGCAACCGAAAGCGAGTTTAGATCGATTTCAGGGATCAGGCCGCCTCGCGCGCCCGCCGGACGTCCGGTGGGGTGGCCTCGTCGACGAGGGCGGCGAGCGCCTCCACCGTCGTCATCACCTTCTGGCCTTCGCTGCCGAGCCGGCGGACGGAGACCGACTGCGTCTCGGCCTCCTTCTTCCCGCACACGAGCAGCGCCGGAATCTTGGCCAGCGAGTGCTCGCGGACCTTGTAGTTGATCTTCTCGTTGCGCAGGTCGATCTCGGCCCGGAGCCCCGCGCGCCGGACCTGTTCCAGCACCTGCTTGGCATACTCGTCGGCCTCCGAGGTGATGGTGGTGACCACCACCTGCACCGGGGACAGCCAGAGCGGGAAGTTGCCGGCATAGTGTTCGATCAGGATGCCGATGAAGCGCTCCATCGAGCCGCAGATCGCGCGATGCACCATCACCGGCGCCTTCTTGCCGCTGTCATGGTCGATGTAGAACGCGCCGAACCGCTCCGGCAGGTTGAAGTCGACCTGCGTGGTGCCGCACTGCCAGTCGCGGCCGATGGCGTCGCGCAGCACATATTCGAACTTCGGCCCGTAGAAGGCGCCTTCGCCCGGATTGATCTCGGTCTTGATGTGATTGTTCTGCGACTGGATCTCGCGCAGCACCGTCGCCATCACGCGCTCGGCGTGATCCCACATCGCATCGGTGCCGACGCGCTTCTCGGGCCGGGTCGAGAGCTTCACCGTGAGATCGCCGGTGAAACCGAAATCGGCATAGGTCGACAGAATGAGATCGTTGATCTTGAGGCACTCGTCGGCGAGCTGATCTTCCATGCAGAAGACGTGCGCGTCGTCCTGAGTGAAGCCGCGCACACGCATCAGGCCATGCATGGCGCCGGAGGGCTCATAGCGATGCACCACGCCGAACTCGGCGAGGCGCAACGGCAGGTCGCGGTAGCTCTTCAGGCCGTGCTTGAAGATCTGCACGTGGCCGGGGCAGTTCATCGGCTTCAGCGCAAACCAGCGCTTGTCTTCGGCCTCGTCACCGGCGGACTGCGCCGCGAACATGTTCTCGCGATACCAGCCCCAATGGCCCGAGGTCTCCCACAAGGACTTGTCGAGGATCTGCGGCGCATTGACCTCGCTGTAGTCGCCGGCGAGGCGCCGGCGCATATAGGCGATCAGCTGCTGGAAGATGGTCCAGCCCTTGGCGTGCCAGAACACGACGCCCGGACCTTCTTCCTGGAAGTGGAAGAGGTCGAGCTCGCGCCCGAGCTTGCGATGGTCGCGCTTTTCGGCTTCCTCGATCTGCTTCAGATAAGCGTCGAGGTCCTCCTGCTTCGCGAACGCCGTGCCGTAGATGCGGGTCAGCATCGGGTTGTTGCTGTCGCCGCGCCAATAGGCGCCGGCCACCTTCATCAGCTTGAAGGCGTTGCCGACCTTGCCGGTCGAGGTCATGTGCGGGCCGCGACAGAGATCGAACCAGTCGCCCTGGTAGTAGATCTTGATCGGCTCGTTGCCGGGAATGGCGTCGACCAGCTCGACCTTGAACGCCTCGCCCTTGTCGCGGAACACCTGCTTGGTCTTCTCGCGGTCCCAGACTTCCTTGGTGAAAGGTTTGTCGCGCGCGATGATCTCGCGCATCTTCTTCTCGATTGCGGCAAAATCTTCCGGCGTGAACGGCTCGTTGCGGAAGAAGTCGTAGTAGAAGCCGTTCTCGATCACGGGACCGATGGTGACTTGCGTGCCGGGCCACAGCGTCTGCACGGCTTCCGCGAGCACGTGGGCGCAGTCGTGGCGGATCAGCTCGAGCGCGCGCGGATCGTCGCGGTTGATCAGCTCGATCTTGGCATCGGCTTCGATGGGATCGTCGAGGTCGGCGACCTCGCCGTCGAGCGCCATCGCGACCGTGCGCTTGGCCAGCGACGGCGAAATGCCCTTGGCGATCTCGAGGCCGGTGATGCTCTTGGCGTATTCGCGCCGGGCGCCGTCGGGGAAGGTGAGGGTGATCTTTTCGGGCGGGGTCACGGGTCTCAGATTGCTGAGGCTGTATTGAAAGCCGGATTCGGATTTGGGCTGGTCGGTCATGCTTTTCTCCTGAGGCTCACTCCTGCGAACGAGCGCAGGTAAGCGGGAACGAGCGATATATCAGGCGATTCGGCCTGTGCAATCCGGCATTTCCAAGAAAGTCGCGCGCAAAAGCTTGGGCGATACTCCAACTATTTCGCAACGCGCCCTTTAACTGGTCGCAGGCCTGCTCTACATGCATTTGCATGGAAAATCCGCCCGCCGCCGGCCGTTTCACCGCAACCGCCCTGATGCTCGGCAATCTCGTCACCGGCTGCTCGGTGCTGGCACCGGCGGGGATGCTGCCGGAATTGGCAACGGGGCTCGACGTCAGCATTCACGCGGCCGGGCTGCTGATCACCTTCGGTGCGGTCACGCTATGCATCGGCTCGCCGCTGACGGCTTGGCTCACCAGCCGCATCGACCGCAGGACGCTGCTCGCGACGACACTGGCGGTGCTGGCGCTGGGCAATCTCGCTTCGGCCTTTGCGCCCGATTACACGAGCCTCCTCATCATTCGCCTGCTGATGCTGGCGGTCGGCGCGCTCTACACGCCGCAGGCTGCGGGCACGGCGGCGCTGATCGTGCCGGTGAAGCGGCGGGGCAGCACCATCGCCTACATCTTTCTCGGCTGGTCGTTAGCTGCGGCCGTCGGTCTCCCGCTGATCACTTTCATCGCCAGCCGCTACGGCTGGCGCGCGGCCTATGGCGGGATCGGCGCGCTCGGTTGCATCAGCTTCCTGTTGTTGCTGCTGCGCCTGCCGGCGGGCCTGAAGGGCACGCCTGTTGACCTGAAGACCTGGAGCGCGGTCGGCCGCAGCAGGACGATCCTGCTGCTGCTTGCGATCACGATGCTGCAAATGTCCGGGCAGTTCGTGGTGTTCACCTTCATGGGTCCGCTGCTCAAGAAGCTGACCGAGGCGAGCCCGGATGCAATCGGCATGGTGTTCGGCATCTACGGCGTTTGCGGTTTCCTCGGCGTCGTCATCGCGACCCGCATCGTCGACACCTGGGGGCCTTATCGGACGTCGCTGCTGTTCACCTGCCTGCTGTTTGCGGGCATCACCGGCTGGGCGCTCGGTGCGGGGAGCCTGGTGTTCATGGCGTTCGCGGTCGCGATCTGGGGCCTCGGCTTTGCCTCAACCAATTCGATGCAGCAAGTGCGGCTGGTCGCGGCTGCGCCGCCGCTCGCATCGGCGACCGTCGCGCTCAACACCTCCGTCCTCTATGTCGGCCAGGCTGTCGGCTCCGCCATCGGCGGGCTGCTGTTCGCCCGCGAACTGCTGCATCCGCTTGGTTTCGTCGCGGTCGGCTTCGTCGTCCTGGCGCTGATCCTCGTGGTTCTGACCCGACCCCGGCCGGCTGCTGCCACCACGGCCTGAAGGGTGCGTTTTCCTATGCGCAAGGTGCTTGGCAAACCACGCGCGGGAGCGCTAGAAGGCGAGGCATGGGGACCAAAGAGAGTTGACTGACATGAGGATGATTCTGGCGGTTGCCGCGGTGCTCTATTCAGCCTCCGCGTTTGCACAAACCGACAAGCCACCCATGGTGGGGGACAAGCCGCTGGTGCAGGTCACGCCCAAGGGGACCAAAGAGGCCGCGGCCAAGCCGGCCGCTGCGCCGAAGGGCAAACCGCAGTCGATTGCGGCCCGGCTCCAGGCCTGCCTCGACCTCGATGACGGCACCAAGGACCGCCTCAACTGCTACGACGCCGTGATCGCGCCGCAGCCGAAGCCGAAACCGGCGAAGGCCAAGGGTTACGCCGATTGCCGCTTCTTCAAGGAAGAGGACGAGCGGCTGGCCTGCTTCAACGGCTTCGCCGAGAGCATTCCGAAGCTGCCCAAGACCTGAACATCAAGACCTGACCATCAATACCTGAAGATCAAGAGCCGAGGTCTGGAAGCCGGACGGCTAGTCGCTGATCCGGCTGAGCACGGCCCTGAACGCAACGCCCGGCACCTGCAGCGCGGTGCCTTCGAATTCCGCCGTGTCGCCGTCCTCACGGCCGGCCAGCGTCAGCGTGATCCTGTCGTGCCCGAACAGCGGCTTGAAGGACGGATCGTCGTTGTAGCGCTGGGTCGAAATCTTGACCTTGATGCTGTCGCCCTCCCCGACGGAGGTCCCGATGAAAGCGAAGGCGGAATTGCCGCCGCGCATCTTGCCATCCGTCACATAGACGACGCCGCAGCCGGTTCCATGAACCGTGTGGAAGTCGACCTTATACAGTCCCTGACGCACCGTCTGTCCCCGCAGAATTCAAGCTAAAACTTGGCCGGCAAATTATGAGCGTTGCCAGCGGAAGCAATCCGGTGGCTCCCGGGGATGTCGGCCATCAACATCACATTTTGATCAAAGCCTGCGGCAATTGCGGGCAGCGCGGCCAAATGCCGGCGCGCGCAATATCGGCTAGCGGCTCGATGCGGCCGGATTGGTGGACGCAACGCGCGTCAGCGCCAACGACGGCGTCGCCGACATCTTCACGAGCACGTCCTTGAGCGGGTCCCGGGTCCAGGCGCGCGTCACATAATCACGATGCGTGATGCCGTCGCCGGTTTCGACGAACACCACGCTGCCGGGACGGAGCGGCCCGTCCATGTCCTCGGAGACGCTGATGCCCTTTTGCCGCAACATGCTCATCAGCTCGCGGTCGCGCCGCGCGGTGTAGCGGGTGTAGGAGCTGACGAAGAAGCCGGAGCGGTGGCTCTCGATCCAGGAGGCGAACTTGTCCATTTCGCCGTAGACGGCATCGAGCAGGACGACGCCGCGGACGCGGTCGCTGATGCCGCCGACCTCGAGGCTCCAGGCCGTCGGCAGGAAGCCGCCGCTATAGCCGACGATCACGATCGGCATGTTGGCGAAGGCGCGGGCGTTGTTGGGATCGCCGGTGAGCCGGGCCAGATGGGCCGCCGACTCTTCCATGAAGCGCTTGAGGCCGCCCGCCTGCCAGAACTTGCCGGCGCTGGAATCGGCGGCATCGACCGCCATCTGCGGCGCCAGCAGGATGGCGTTGGCGCCGGAATCGGTGACCTGCTGCGGTACGAGTTGGCGGTCGCGCACGTCGCGCTCCAGCGTTGCGCCGTTGCCGTGGAAGAACACCACGATCACGCCGGGCTTGCGCACGTCGAAATGCTCGGGCACGTGCATCAGCACGCGGCTGTCGCTGTAAGTCTCGTCCTGCCAGTAGACGCGCCCGGAATAGCTGCGGTGGCCGCGGCGATCGCCCTTGGAGATGTTGAGGAACGGCGCGTCGGAGGCGGGGTTGTTGCCGAAATAGGGGAAGGCCGACGATTTCATGCTGACGAGTGTCGTCAGGTCTTCACGTGCCGGACGCTGGTAGGGGATTTGCGGTGCGAGTGAGGCGACCTTGTACGGCGCCTGCTCCGGCTGAGGCTGCTGCTGGACGGCGCGTTTGGGCGAGAAGTCCGACATCTGCCGTTGCAGAAGACTCTCGCTCGCCGACGGGAAGCGCTCCTTGAATTGCGGGGCGGGGAAGCGATCCTCGAACGTGTCGCTGCTTGCGACCTGAGGATTGGTCTTCGCGACGATTTGGACGTTGGCCTGCGAGTTCGCCGCGAGCGCCGCCGGGTTGGGGGCCCTGCCGCATTGAACCAGCGTGAGCGACAGCGGCACCAAGGCTGAGGCCAGCGCGATCCGGCGCGCACCACTGCGCGCGCCGGACAGCGTCCGATCAGCACGAATGTCAGCTCTCAATTTCGGAGCGGCCCCGACCATCCACCCATGACCCCAAGTCATGTCCACAAGCCCAGCGGCAATATTCAAGCTAATTGAGCCGACTGGCGTTTAGGCGACGTTAAGTGTCCGGAGAAACTTCCCCAAATCCGGAATGCTCAAGGGGACCATGCAATCGTGTCCTGATTGTGGGGGTGCAAAACGGGATTCTCAGGTGTTTACGGAGCTTTGTTGCCCAGGATCGTGCACAAAAGGTGCCGCAATACCGATTCCATGCGCCTCATTTAACCCTTGTTAACCCTGCTTGAATTGACTGGACCAGACTGCACGATGCTCTCCACGACACGTGACGCCTGAGGTTGAGGACCCCGATGACGGCATCAGATGCGGGACCCGCGCCCTGGACTGGCCGGCTGACGGGGAGCGGGCCGGGGGTCTCCGTTCTGGTCGCAACCGCCATCGTCGTTGCCGACATGATCGGGGTCGGCGTCTTCACCAGCCTCGGCTTCCAGGTCAAGGACATCCCGTCCGGCTTCTCGATCCTGTTGCTATGGACCATCGGCGGCATCGTCGCGCTGTGCGGGGTGTTCTCCTACAGCGAGCTCGGCGCCATGTTTCCGCGCTCGAGCGGCGAGTACAATTTCCTCGGCCGCGCCTATCATCCCGCCTTCGGCTTTCTCGCCGGCTGGGTCTCGGCGACAGTTGGCTTCGCAGCGCCTGTCGCGCTTGCGGCGATGGCGTTCGGCGAATACGCGAAATCGGTCGTTCCCGATCTGCCGCCGATCCCGCTCGCCATCGGCGTGGTGTGGCTGGTCTCGATCGTGCAATTGACCGGCGTCAGGCACTCATCGACCTTCCAGCTGATCTCGACCATCCTCAAGGTCGTGCTGATCGTCGCCTTCCTGCTCGCCGGCTTCGTCATCGGCACGCCGCAGCCGATTGCCTTCACGCCGCAGCCGGGTGATCTCGCGCATATCGTCAGCGCGCCCTTCGCGATCGGGCTCGTCTTCGTGATGTACTCGTTCTCGGGCTGGAATGCCGCGACCTACATCATCGGCGAGATGAACATGCCGCAACGCGATCTGCCGCGCGCGCTGCTCGCGGGCACGCTGATCGTGCTCGTCCTGTACGTCGCGCTGAATGCGGTGTTTCTCTACTCGACGCCGGTCAGTGCGCTGGCCGGCCAGCTCGACGTTGCCAGCGTCGCGGGCAGCGCGATCTTCGGCAGCCTCGGCGGCCGGATCGTCGGTGCGATGATCTGCGTCGGCCTGATCTCCTCGATCAGCGCGATGATGTGGATCGGCCCGCGCGTGATGATGACGATGGGCGAAGACATTCCGGCCCTGCGCGTGTTCTCGAAGCGATCGGTGAGCGGCGCGCCCGCCTATGCCATCCTGTTTCAGCTTGCCGTCGCCAATCTGCTGTTGTTCACGCGCAGCTTCGAGGCGGTGCTCGACTTCATCCAGTTCGCGCTGTTGTTCTGTTCGTTCTTCACGGTCGCCGGCGTCGTCAAGCTGCGCATCACCGATCCCGACCTGCCGCGGCCCTATCGCGCCTGGGGATACCCGTTCACGCCGCTCGTTTTCCTGCTCGTGACCGCGTTCATGATGTACTACCTGTTGACCGAGCGGCCGCTGCAGTCGCTGGCGGGGATGCTCCTCATGCTCTCGGGCCTGTTGATCTATGCTGTTTTCCGCAGGCGGCCGGTCGCCGCTGGTACGTCATCACACCGCGAATAGACATGTTTCGACCCATGAGAATTGCGGCCGTCGCTCTTGCCCTGCTGGCCGCGGCCGTCTCGTCTGCACGTGCCGCCGACGTCACCTTCGATGATACCGCGCGCTTTCTCGCGGGCATGCAGCCTTCGCCGGACTCGCCGCTGGTGCCGCTCACCAAAGACCCGGGCTGGCAGCGCCACGCAAAATTCTTCGACGGCGCCTTCGCCCAGCTCGAGCAACGGCAGCTCTCGAAGATCCGCAATTGGGCCGACGTCAATCTGGCCGCGCCCCGGCCGACCATGTTCTACTTGTTCAGCGGCCCCGACTTCCTCTACGCCGATGCGTTCTACTCCAAGGCCAGCACCTACGTGCTCGGCGCGCTGGAGCCGGTCGGCGCGGTGCCTGACCTGACGCGGCTGCCGCGCGGCTCGGTCGGTGCCGCGCTCTACAATGTCGAGCGTTCGCTCGGCTCGATCCTGAGCTTCTCCTTCTTCATCACCAAGCACATGAAGGTCGACCTGCACGCCAACCAGGTCAACGGCACGTTGCCGATCCTCTATGTCTTCCTCGCGCGCTCCGGCAAGACCATCCGCAATGTCGAGATGATCGCGCTCGACGACAAGGGCGGGGTGCATACGGGAGGCGACAATCCGGGACGGAACGCGACGCGCGGTGTCCGCATCACCTTTGCCGGAAGCGACGGCGAGGCGCGCACGCTGTACTATTTCTCGACCGATCTCTCCAATGCCAGCGCGCGCAACACGGGATTTCTGAAATTCTGCGAGACGCTCGGGCCCGGCAACAGCCTGCTCAAGAGCGCGTCCTATCTCCTACACAAGGGCGACTTCTCCGTCGCTCGCAACTGGCTGCTGGCCAACAGCGCGACCATCATCCAGGACGATTCCGGCATTCCGCTTGCGAACTACAATGCGCAACAGTGGCGGTTCTTCCCGTTCGGCCGCTATCTCGGACCGATCGACGAATTCCCCGGCCGCTACCAGGAGCGCTACGCCGAACTGTTCACGCGCGCCCAGCCGATCGATTTCGGCGTCGGCTATCGCTGGCGGACGCATGAATCGAACTTGCTGCTGTCGGTGAGGGTGCCGGGAAGCGAGACGGCGCCGGCTGCGGAGAACACCTCGTCCGCCGAGCCGTCGCCAAAGCCGCCGCGTCCGAAGCGGCTGCGTCCGCCCGAGTCGATCCCGCCCGGGCGCTTTTTCTGGTTTCGTTAGGTTGCCTGTTGAGGCGGGTGTCACGCGCTCCGGGCGATGACAAGCAGCCGTACGAACGCGAACGCCATCTGATGATATGTCGCCAAACCCGGTGCAGATCGGTTGGTGCTCGATCTCTAACGTCCAGCCTACCAGTGCACGCTCTGGCTCGGCACGATGAAGGCCGTGGTGCTCGGCGCCGTGGCAAGGCTCGTCGCCAGATACCAGCCGGAGCCGACCACGAGCGCAAGCAGCGCAATGATGGCAATCATGTCGAGGGTTCTTGGGTCGTGATGCCCTCTGGAACCAGGATGTGGACCAAGCCTGAAGTGAAAATGAGGGCTGATTTTCCAGCGCATTCTTGTTTCCTCCCGTAGGAGCATCACAACAACGCGAGGGGGAAGTTCCGGTTCCATTCAAGGCAGCGATGCGCGAAGCGCCGCGGCGTTCCTGGTGATATCAGGACGCGTTGACGCCGCGCCAGCGGCCGTAGCGCCAGGGTAGATACCAGTGCGCGCCTTGCGGTGCGGTGAGGGGCACGTTGTCGATTCCCGATGTGCCGAAAGGATTGCAGCGAAGCAGTCGCGCGAGCGTCATCCAGCCGCCGGCCCACAGCCCGAACCGTTCGATCGCCTCGTCGCCATAGACCGAGCAGGTCGGCAGGTGCCGGCAATTGTAGCCGACCAGCGGCGAGAGCGTGTGGCGGTAGAGCCAGATCAGTGCGCGGCCGAATCGACGCGGGAGCCGGAGCGCGCCCTCGATGGGAGTGGAACAGTGCTCGCAGGTTGAATGCTTCATGGGCGCTGTGCTGCGATCGTGAGCGAGGTATTGCGCGGTTCCGGCGCAGGGAACCGCAAGTTGTTGTTTCTGCGCCATATTTCCCGTGCTTTTTGGGAGCAGTGCAGCAAGTACCTGTGGACGATCTGTATTCCCCCGGATACCATTTTTATGACGACCGTGTGTAGAAACATACGCCCGTATGATGGACTCAGAGGGCGCTACCGAGGACTGTTGGGGAACCTTTGGGGCTTGGGGAAGGAACCAGATTGAGACTTCTGAACTCCCTCGACCGTCGCGGCTGGTTGTTGCTTGGGGCAGCCGCGCTTGGCGCCGCGCTCTTCGGAGCTGTCGCCACGACCGGCACAACGGCTCATGCCGGTGCCGCCCTCGAAGAGCGCAAGCTGCCGATGAAGTTCACCTGGGTCGCCTGCGACCCGAACTGCCGCGGCTGGGTCAGCGCGGTCGGCATCATCACCGCCGATACGCCGAGGGATTTCGAGGAGTTTTCGCGCGGACGCCAGCTTGGCGGCGCGACCGTGGTGCTCGACTCCAGCGGCGGTTCCGTCAACGACGCGATCACGCTCGGCCGGCGCTTCCGCAATCTCGGACTTTCGACCACCGTCGGCATCAGCGTTCAGAACCGCAGCGGGCAGTCGGCCCGTCCGGCGGTTGCGTCCGAAGCCTATTGCGAATCCATGTGCGTGTTCCTGCTGCTGGCCGGCAAGAAGCGCTACGTGCCGGAAGCAGCTCACGTCCGGGTCCACCAGATCTGGATGGGCGATCGTGCCGACGATGCCAAGGCGGCGAGCTACAGCGCGCAGGACCTGATGATCGTGGAGCGCGACATCGGCCGGCTCGCCAAATACACCTTCGATATGGGCGGCGCCGGCGACCTGCTCTCGCTCGCGCTCAGCGTGCCGCCGTGGGAAGATCTGCACGAACTGGATGCTGGCGAGCTGAAGCTCACCAATCTCGTGACCACCAATCTGGTGGCCGACGTGTTGCCGCATGTGGACGTCGCAGCGCCCGCGGTGGCGGAACTTGCACCGAAGACGCAGGCGAGGTTCGGCGCGGAAGCGGAACCGCAGCCCGTCAAATCGACCAAGACGGCGGAAGCCTTGGTGCCGACCGGTGCAGCGCAAAGCGCAGGCTCGCAAAAGTAGGATTTCCCTGATCGTCATTCCGGGGCGTTCGCAAAGCGACGAAGCCGGAATTCAGATATCGTAGCGCGACCGGGTTCGCGCAGGCGCAGGCGTCGGAATGACCTCGACCAAATCAGCCCTGCGCCGCGGCCGGCTGCTTGGCTTTCGCCTCGATCTGGCCGATGGCATCGACCACGGCATCGAAGGTCAGCAGGGTCGAGGCGTGGCGCGCCTTGTAGTCGCGGACCGGCTCGAGGAACTTGATCTCTTCCCATTTGCCTTCAGGAGGCGCGCCGTTCTCCTTGAGCATCTTGCGAACGGTTTCGCGTAACTCGCGGAGTTCGCTCGCGGTCGAGCCGACGACGCGACTTGCCATGATGGATGAAGAGGCTTGTCCGAGGGCACAGGCCTTCACGTCATGGGCGAAGTCGGTGACCTTGTCGCCCTCCATCTTGAGGTCGATCTTCACGGTCGAGCCGCACAATTTGGAGTGGGCGGTGGCGGTGGCGTCGGGGTCCGGCAGCCGTCCGAGGCGTGGAATATTCCCGGCCAGTTCGATGATCCGCTTGTTATAGATGTCGTTCAGCATGTGATGGAGTCCAACACTTCCGCACCGGATCGGCCTTGGCGGGCGCCGTCCACGGTCCTATATAGGGTCGGAACTGGCGGAAAAACAGTCCAGCGGTGCGGCGGCAGCGGTCCAGATCTGCGCTGCCCGCGTGATGACCCAAGGGCCTTTTTCGTCAAAACTGTTCTCTTCAGGCGTCCGGCGGCTTGCCGCCCCGTCTGCCGGTGACACTCCGGCCGTGAGGCCGTCGAACGGAGTAGACATGGACGCTGCGATCACATCCATCCGCCCGGGCAAGCCCTCCGACCGCCAGCCCGAGAGCCGCCCGGCTGAGCTCGACCCAGCCGAATTCCTCGCGGCCGCCGTCCGCGCCGACCAGCCGCGCCCCGCGCGCGCAGAGGCGGAAGCAGCGGTGAAGACGCTGCTCGCCTATATCGGCGAGAACACCGCGCGCGAAGGTTTGCTCGACACGCCGCGCCGTGTGGTCGAGGCCTTCGACGAACTCTATCAGGGCTACCACCAGTGCCCGGCCGAGGTGCTCGACCGCACGTTCGGCGAGACGGCCGGCTATGACGACTTCGTGCTGGTGCGCGACATCGAGTTCACCTCGCAGTGCGAGCATCACATGATGCCGTTCTACGGCAAGGCGCACATCGCCTATACGCCGGTGGAACGCGTCGTCGGCCTGTCGAAGCTTGCGCGCCTGACCGACATCTTCGCCCGCAGGCTCCAGACCCAGGAGCACATGACGGCGCAGATCGCGGCGGCCATCGACGAGATCCTCAAGCCCCGCGGCGTTGCCGTGCTGATCGAGGCCGAGCATACCTGCATGTCGGTGCGCGGCGTTGCCAAGCATGGTGCCTCGACCTTCACCAGCCGCTTCACAGGCATGTTCCGTGACAATCCGGCGGAGCAAGCCCGTTTCCTGTCCCTGGTGCGAGGCACGACGCGCTGACCTCGCGAAGGTCTATGTCCGCGTCATGCGCTAGCGAGGACGCCCGTGTCCGCTCACTCCCATGAGATCGAGGAAGGCCTCGCTTTCCTGCCGAAGTTCGACGCCGCCGGCCTCGTGACCTGCGTGGCGACCGACGCCGCCACCGGTGACGTGCTCATGGTCGCGCACATGAACGACGAGGCGCTGCGCAAGACGATTGCGACCGGCGAGGCCTGGTACTTCAGCCGATCGCGCAATGCCTTGTGGCGAAAAGGTGAGACGTCGGGGCAGACCCAGCGCGTGGTCGAGATCCGCACCGATTGCGACCAGGACGCGGTCTGGATCCGTGTCGAGCAGATCGGCGCGGCCTGCCACACCGGCCGCCGGTCCTGCTTTTACCGCAAGGTCGAGGCCGAAGGCGGCGGCGCCAAGCTGGTCTTCATTGATGCGGACAGGTTGTTCGATCCGGACGCCGTCTACAAGAAATAGCCGGCCGTCACCCCGAATTCGGGCCGCAATGACGGGGAGGGGCAGATTAACCCCGCATTAACCATACCTGTCCCACGGTGAGACGACAGGCGCCGAATTGCCGGCGTCGCTCAACGCCGCACGGGGCGGGCACTCCATCATGTCGGTCGACAATTCCAGTGCCTCTCAGACGACGGGTCTCGATCCGTCGCGGGCACGCGTCGCCGGCGCAATCAAGCAGGTCTCCAACCGGACGGGCGTCAGCTTCCAGTACATGCTGACCACCGCCAAGATGGAATCGGATTTCGATCCGACGGCGGGAGCCACCACGTCGTCCGCGCACGGGCTCTACCAGTTCATCGACCAGACCTGGCTGGGTACGGTGAAGGAGGCGGGCACCCAGCTCGGCTATGGCAATTATTCCGACGCCATCACCAGGACATCGTCGGGCAGCTACGCGGTCGATGATCCCGCCATGAAGCGGTCGATCATGAAGCTGCGCGACGATCCGGACGCCGCCTCCAACATGGCCGCGGCGCTGACGCAGTCGAACAGTTTCAAGCTGACCGGACTGCTCGGCCGCAGGCCGTCTGACAGCGAACTCTACATGGCGCATTTCATGGGTGTCGGCGGCGCCGCAAAGCTGATCGCCAATGCCGAGGACAATCCGCAAGCGGTCGGTGCGCGGCTGTTTCCTAACGCGGCCTCCGCAAACCGCTCGATCTTCTACGCCAGGGACGGCCGCGCCCGCAGCGTCTCCGAGGTCTATTCGGTGCTCGACTCGCGCTACGCCAACGCGGCGAATTCGAAAGCGACCCGCAGCGCAATGGCGATGTATGGCGAATCGCCATCCACGACGCAGGTCGCAAGTGCCAACGGCGTGCAGCCCACCGCGCCTGTCATCGACAACGCCGCCTATCTGCAGACCTTTCCGGAGGCGCGCGGCGTGACGCCGGTGAGTGCGACGTCGTCGTCAACGGCTGCGGACAACACGCCGATCACACCCGCATTCCGCTCGATCTATCAGCCCGGCGATACCACGCAGCCGGTTTCGACCACGGTGCAGAAATTGTGGGGCAACAACGCCTCGCTTGCTTCGATCGCATCGGCGACGCCTGACGTGCGCCCGCCGCAACCGCTCGATCTATTCAGCGATCGCAGCGGTACGTTCTCGAGCTGATCGTCGCGCGAATAACCCGCTCTCGTGTCCCGGACGCGTGGCAGGCGCCTTTGTTCCCTTAACAAAACGTCAATAAAACCAGCCAGTTATGGTGAACGCTTTGTTAAGCGTCGTGGTTTATTTTGTGTTGCAGGTGACAAGCCGTCACCGTTTTCGTTTGTTGTGTAAGCCGGAAGCAGCATGATTGTTCGGCAGTTCATCAATTGGATCAGGACGGCGCCCGCCGGCGAGCGGGCCGAGGCGACGCGGGCATTGGCCCGGGCCTGGCTGATCTCAGACCTTTCCCATGACGACCGTATCGCGGCCGAAGGCGCGCTCCTGATGCTGCTCGACGATCCCTCGCCGCTGGTGCGGCAGGCGATGGCCGAGGCCTTTGCGCGCAGCACGGATGCGCCGGCATCGATCGTGCGGGCGCTGTCGGCGGACCAGCCGACCGTCGCGCTGCCCGTGCTCGAACATTCTCCGCTTCTGATCGACGCCGATCTCGTCGACATCGTCGCAACCGGCAATGACGAGGTGCAATGCGCGGTCGCCCGCCGTATCGCGTTGCCGGTATCGGTCTGCGCCGCCATTGCCGAAGTCGGCTGCGCGGCGGCAGCCCTCGAGCTGATCGAAAATCCCCACGCCGAGCTCGCGCCGTTCTCCTGGAATCGCATCGTCGAGCGCCACGGCCATCTCGCCGCGATCCGCGAGGCGATGCTGGTGCTGGAGGATCTGCCGGCCGCGACGCGCGCCGCTCTGGTGGCCAAGCTCTCCGAGACCCTTGCGCAATTCGTCGTGGCGCGGAACTGGCTGAGCGCCGATCGTGCCGAGCGCATCACGGTCGAGGCGCGCGATCGCTCCACCATGAACATCGCGGCGCGGTCGCGCGGCGAGGATATGCAGGGCCTGGTGCATCATCTGCGCGTCACCGGCCAGCTCACCGCGGGCCTGATCTTGCGTGCGCTGCTGTCGAGCAATCTCGATTTGTTCGATGCCGCGCTCGCCGAGCTCGCCGACCTGCCGCTGGCACGCGTCTGCGCGCTGCTGCACGACCGTGGCGGCAACAGCCTGCACGCGCTACTCCGCCGCGCCGGACTTCCCGAGGCGACCTTCGCGGCGTTCCAGGTCGCGCTCGATGCCTGCCACGAGCAAGGTTTTGTCGATACTGACGACGGCGCGGCGCGGCTGCGCCGGCGCATGGTCGAGCGCGTGCTCACCCATTGCGAGACCGACCGTGGCGCCACCGAACCGCTGATGGTCCTGCTCCGCCGCTTCGCCACGGAATCCGCGCGCGAAGAGGCAAGGCTGTTCTGCGACGAGCTCGTCGCGGATGACGCGCTCGATCCCGTGTATGACGATTTGATCGCGGCGTAGCGAGACGCCGTAGGGTGGCCAAAGGCGCGTAGCGCCGTGCCCACCATTGATCCGCACGGCTTATATTAGTAGGTGGGCACGCTTCCGCCTTCGCTCTTCGAGCTACGGCGGACGAGTCGCTTTGCCCACCCTACGACACTTGCATTCGCAATAACGAGAGGAGAGAGCGGGAGCCGCTACTCCGCCGGCGCGATGCTCGGTGCCAAAATCACCTCGAGATGCTCGGGGCGGTCGCGGTTGGCGTGGGCGAGGTAGTCGTCGGCGACCTTGCGCAGTCGGCGGCTGAGCTCGGCGGAGACGCTGATGCTGTCGAGCTTGGTGTTTTCATGCACGATGGCGAGGATGGCGTTGATGTGGTGCGTGAACAGCTCGGCCGGCACCTTGTCGAGATCGGGCGCGTGCTCGATGACGCGGCACAGGCTCTCCGCAACTCCCGCCGCCGCCGGATAGCCGAACGTCGCAGCGTCGCCCTTGATGTCGTGCGCGGCGCGGAACAGCTCGTCACGCCGCTCCTTGGTGAAGCCCTCATGGCGAACAGCGACGTAAGCGGCCGACAGACGATTGACCTCGGTCGTCATCCAGTCCTTGAACTCACTGGAGAGGCCCGCGAGCGCCCGCTCGGCGCGGGCGACCGGATCGTCCAGGTCCTTTTCTTCGACCCGGCGCAGAACCTTGCGCAGCGGATTGGGCTGCGTGATCACTTGGTGCGTGGCGAAGGCCGTGACCTCGATGTCCTTTGCGCCGTTCTTCGCCATGATGTCTGCCCCGATCGCGTGAGACGTTGCGCTAGATGGAGGAACGAGCCTTGTCGAGCAGCGAGGGTTGCTGGAGCACCTCGTGCTTTTCGCCGACGCGGCGCTCGGGGCCCATATAGGCGGAGTTGGTGTTGCGGCGCCGGTCCGGACCGAAATAGGTCTTGGTCTTGATGAAGGGCCGGGGATTGGCGACGACGTTGAGGATACGCTGGTAAAGGCCCTTGGCGGAGATCGGCTTGGCCAGGAATTCGGTGACGCCGGCATCGCGCGCGACCGTGACGCGGCGTTTCTCGGAATGACCGGTCAGCATGATGATCGGCGCGTAAGGATTGCCCTTGGATTCCGGCTGCCGGATCATCTGCGCGAGCTCGAGCCCGTCGAAGATCGGCATCGCCCAGTCGGTGATGACGATGTCGGGCACGTAATGGCTGTACATTTCCAGCGCGGTGGCGCCGTCCTCGGCCTCGTAAACCTCGCGCGCGCCGAAGGAGTGCAGCAGCGTCCGCAGGATGCGGCGCATGTGCGGATTGTCGTCGCAGACGAGGAAGCGCAGCTTGTTGAAATCGATGCGGAACATGACGCCTGGGCCGGAGCGGTCAACTTTCGTTAACCATATCGCGGCGGGGGTTAAGGAAGGGTTGCTGTCGGCATTTCGCGGAGTACGTGACGAGGGAAGGGTTTAATATCGTAATTCTGCCATTTTTTATTGTAAAACGATAAAAATATACAATTAAATGGGAGCTGGTCCGATGAGCGTCGTCGCGTTTCCTTTTCCTGCGCCGGTCGAGCCGCGGTTGCGGCGCATCGGACGGATCGTGGCCGTCGGCGCGCTCCTGTGCGTCGCCGGCGCCGTGCTTGCGGTGCCGCTGCTCTGGTCGAGCGACGAGATGCTCCGGCACTGGATCGCGACCCAATCCCCGCTGGGGGCACGGCCCTTCACACTCAACCTCAGTACGCGCCTCGCCGGCGCCCTGATCAGCCTGATCGGACTTGCGCCTGTCCTCTACGCTCTGTTGCAGCTCTCGATGCTGTTCTCCCGTTTCGCGCGCGGCGAGGTCTTCGTGACCGAGAACGCCTGGCGCATCCGCCGGATGGGCCTCGCGCTGATCGTCAACGCGCTGATGTCGCCGCTGGTGCAGATGCTCACCACGCTCAACCTGACGCGGGCCAACCAGCCGGGCCAGCTCGTGGTCATGTTCGGGATCGAGCAGTCGCATGTGCTGTCGGTGCTGAGTGGCCTCGCGCTCGTCGCCTTCGCGACCGTGATGGCCGATGCCGTTCGCATGTGGCACGAGAACAGCGAGATCATCTGACCATGCCGATCATCGTCAACCTCGACGTCATGCTCGCCAGGCGCAAGATCAGGTCGCGCGAGCTTGCCGCGCGCATCGAGCTCACGGAGGCGAACGTCTCCCTGCTGAAGTCGGGCAAGGTGCGCGGCATCCGCTTCGACACGCTCGAGCGGATCTGCGCCGTGCTCGACTGCCAGCCCGGTGATATCCTGGAATATGTCCCTGACAGCGCGGACGACGCGTTGGAGCCGCGCGGGGCCGGCCGGAAATCGGCCTAGCCAATCCTTCAAGTCCAGATTGGAGATGCCTGCGATGAACCGCCTGGCGCGTGTTCTTGCGAGCGCGGCTGCGCTCATGCTTGCCGGTTGCAGCTCGGTGCCGCTGACATCGATCCCGCCGCTTGCCCGCATCGATGCCAGGACGACGGATCTGTCGATGCTGCGCGTCGCCGTGCAGTTGCCTGACGCGCTGCGGCCACGTTCGGGCGGCGTCAAGCTCGACGTCGTCACCAAAGTGGCCGGCGAGGCCGAGACCAGGACGAGCTTCGCCATGATGGAGATGAGCGACCCGCGAGATCGCGTCAGCCTGCCTGCGCCGCCGCGGGGCTCCTCAACCTACGCCTATCGCTTGTCGCCGGGCGATGCTGCGCGCTTCGAAGCGCTGCGTGCATCGATGGTCGAGCAGGGGAAGCAAGGCAAACGCGGGTCGATGGGGCTCGGCGTCGGAGCCAGGGAATTCTGTCGCGCGAACGCGGCGCCGCAGGGATCGCTGGCTGTCACGATCTATCTGATGACGTCGGAGACGAAGAGCTTCGTTCCCGTCGTCAGGGATTTCGATCTGCTCGCGGATCCCGCAATGGCGGGCGGCCTGGAATCGATTCAGCCTTGCGGCCAGTGATCCGCATTGGCGCTCAATAGCCGAACTGCTCGCGCAGGATGCGTTCTTCCAGGCTGTGGCCGGGGTCGAACAGCATGCGCATCGAGATGGTCTTGTCGGACAGCACCTCGACGCGGCGGACGTCGCGCACCTCGTCATGGTCGGCCACCGCCGCCACCGGCCGCTTGTCGCCCTCCAGCACCTCGATCACGACGTAAGCCGTATTGGGCAGGAGCGCGCCGCGCCAGCGGCGCGGGCGGAAGGCGCTGATCGGCGTCAGCGCCAGCAGCGCGGCGTTGATCGGCAGGATCGGTCCCTGCGCGGACAGATTGTAGGCGGTGGAGCCGGCGGGCGTCGCCACCATGATGCCGTCGGCGATCAGCTCAGCCATGCGCTCGCGCTCGTCGATCAGGATCCGCAGGCGCGCGGCCTGGTAGGTCTGCCGGAACAGGGCGACCTCGTTGATGGCGTGATGCAGGTGGACGCGGTCGTTGACGTCGGTGGCGCGCATCAGGAGCGGGTTGATCTCGGATTCCTGCGCTGCCTCGAGACGAGCGCGAAGGTCGACCGTCGAGTACTCGTTCATCAGGAAGCCGACGGTGCCGCGGTGCATGCCATAGATCGGTTTGCCCGAGTGCATGTTCTGGTGCAGCGTCTGGAGCATCAGTCCGTCGCCGCCGAGCGCGACCACGACATCGGCGTCGTTCGGGTCGCAATTGCCATAGTCCCGAGTGAGCTGGCCGAAGGCGGTCTGCGCCTCGCTGCTTGGGCTCGCGACAAAGGCGATCCGGTTGTATCGCGCTGGCTTGGTCATGGCTTCCGGGCAGGGCCGCTGGCTGGAGAAAGTTCCGCCGGGCTCGTCTATACGACCTGGGCCTGCATTGTCGAGAAGGACCGCTGTTCAAGGCAAACAGCGTCCATCCCGATTCAGGGCAAATCCGGGTCGATTTGTGCTCGCCCGGCTTCTTCAGGCGCCGCCGGGCCGGCTATCCCCCAAACCGTCGCAATTTCTCGCTAGCCTTGCGATGCTCGCCGGCTCTCGCAGCCGGACAAGGAGAACGATCATGGTCATGCGTTTGCCGGCGCTCCGCCGCGCGACCCTGGTACTGGCGGTGTCGACTTTCGCGCTCGCGGGATTTGCCCGCGCGGACGATCCGCCGCAGCCGCGCGCCGAGACGACGGCCCCAGCGGGACAGAAGGGTGGGCGCGGCGGCAACACGCCAGGCGCGTCACAGGGTTCATCGTCCGCCGCCGAGCCGCATCGCCTTCCGTCGGATTCGACCACGAAGCAGACGCTCGATCTGCCGGGCCGTGCACTCGACTTCACTGCGACTGCCGGCTCGATCCGCGTGTTCGACGGCAAGGGTGAGCCGCTCGCCGACATCGCCTATACGTCCTATGAGCTCGATGGTGCCGACCGAGCGACGCGCCCCGTGACGTTCCTGTTCAACGGCGGTCCCGGCGCGTCCTCGGCATGGCTCCAGTTCGGCGCTGCGGGGCCGTGGCGGCTGCCGCTCGATGGCGAGGCCCTTTCGCCGTCCGCCTCACCCGAGGTGAAGCCGAACGCGGAGACGTGGCTCGACTTTACCGATCTCGTCTTCATCGATCCCGTCAGCACCGGCTACAGCCGCTTCGTTGCCAGCGGCGAGGACGCGCGCAAGTCCTTCTACTCCGTCGACGGCGACGTCAATTCGATCGCGCTCGTGATCCGCCGCTGGCTGGAGAAGCACGACCGGCTGACCTCGCCGAAATATGTCGGCGGCGAAAGCTATGGCGGCATTCGCGGGCCGAAGGTCGTGCGCCAGTTGCAGCTCCAGCATGGCGTCGGCGTCAGGGGATTGATCCTGGTGTCGCCGCTCCTGGACTTCCGCGAGTTCACCGGCACCAGCCTCCTGCAATATGTCGCGACGCTGCCGAGCTATGTCGCGGTGGCGCGCGAAGCCAAGGGAGCGGTCAAGCGCGCCGATCTCGCCGACGTCGAGGCTTACGCGCGGGGCGAGTTCCTGGCCGACCTCGTCAAGGGCGAGGCGGACAAGGAGGCCACCAATCGCCTTGCCGACAAGGTCGCCGAGCTCACCGGGATCGATCAGGCCGTGAGCCGCCGGCTCGCCGGCCGTTTCGACGTCGGTGAATTCCGCCGCGAGTTCGACCGCAAGAACGGCAAGGTGACGGGGCGCTACGACGCCTCGGTGCGAGGCTATGATCCCTATCCGGATTCGAGCAGCTCCCGGTTCGGCGATCCCTCGGGCGATGCGCTCCAGGCGCCGCTGACGAGTGCGGCGGTCGATGTTCTCACGCGCAAGCTCAACTGGCGGCCGGATGGCTCCTATGAAGTCCTCAATGGCGCCGTCGAGGGCAATTGGGATTTCGGCCGCGGCATCAACCCGCCCCAGTCGGTGTCGGAGCTGCGCCAGATCCTCGCCACCGACGGAAAGCTGAACGTGCTGGTCGCGCACGGCCTGTTCGATCTCGCCACGCCCTATTTCGGATCGAAGCGGGTGCTCGACCAGCTCCCGGCGTTCGCCACGCAGCGGGTCAAGTTCGTCGTCTATCCCGGCGGCCACATGTTCTATTCGCGCGACGGCTCGCGGCAGGCGTTTCGGAGCGAGGTGGAGGCTCTTATCCGAGAGTAGGCCGCCGCTTGCGCGGCGGATATCTCCGCGCGATCTCGCGCGCCACGACACGCTCCGGCTTGATATTGGCGCCGGCGATCCAGATGTCGCTGACCTTGCCGCGCGCGTCACGGACGCGGCGCACCGGCTCGCCGTGGCTGGAATAGCCGGCAGCCCAGGCGAGCTTGCCGGTGTCGCGGCCGGTGACCTCGATCTCGGCGGCATCCATGAACGGATTGATGAACTGCGGATTGGCGACCAGCACGCGGTTGCCCGCGGGGACGAGATCGGTTGCGCCCCAGATCGTCCACCAGCGGCCGGTCCAGTCGCGCACGCGGCGGTCGGGTGCGCCGCGAGTCCTGAACACGCGCAGGATCTGCATCGCGCCGTCCATCCAGAACGGCGCCGCGCCGTCGATCGAGTTGCTGAGGATGCTGATCGCGAGCTCGCAAGCGGGGATGGAGCAGGTCCGGGAGATGTAACCCTGAAAATGGCCGCCATGGCCGAACCAGTCCCAGCCGTCGGTTTTGCCGGCGTTGATGCCAAGGCCATAATAGGCCTCGAAACTCTGCGGGATGCGCCAGTGATGCCGGGTCATTTCGCGGCGGCTTGCGACTGAGAGCACGCTCTTCCTGGCGTTGGGCGCAAGCTGCGCGAAGAAGCGGGCCGTATCGCCGGCGGTGGCGGCGAAGCCCGTGGCGGACGCCATCGCGTGCGTCGGATTGTCGCCGGGGATCACGCAACGCTCGCCCAAGGGCACTTTTCGCGTGTGGCCGCGCGCGAACGATGCGCCCTTGGGAAGCGGCGCATCCGGCTCAGTCTCGCGCAGGCCTGCGGGCTCGATGATCTCGCGCTTGATCCAGGCGGAGTAGGGCTCCTTCGACACGGCTTCGATGACGAGGCCGAGCAGGCCAAAGCCGTGGTTGGAGTATTTGAAGCGCGTCCCCGGCTCGATCGCGGTCGGCAGCTTCAATTCCGCGAGCAACTCCCTGGCGTTGAGATAGGGACGGTTGTCAATGAACTGCCCGGAATCGGCGCCATCGCGCGTCAGCCCCGCGCTGTGCGAGAGCACCTGCGCAATCGTCGTCTCGGCGACGCGCGGATGCAGGCCGCCGACATGTTGGCCGACCGTGTCGTCGAGCCGGAGCTTGCGCTGGTCGCGCAGCTTCATGATGCCGGCGGAGGTAAAGCTCTTCGAATGCGAGGCGATACGGCAGCGGTGGCGCGGGGTGAGCTTCTCGCCAGTGTCGAGATTGGCAAGACCAAAGGCGTGCTCGGCGACGATTTCGCCGCGATGGGCAAATGCGACGATGACGCCGGGCTGCTGGAATGTCGCCTGTTGGAATTCGATCCAGCAGCCGATGTAGTCGATCGCGGATCGCAGCCACGTATCCATTGCGCACCAATTTGCGAGGGGAGCACTTGATGCGAGAGGCTAACCGAGAAAGCGGAACGGGCACAACCCCGAGGTTGTGCCCGCTCGTTTCGTTCGAGGATGCGATGTCTCAGTAGACGAGCGTCGCGCCGGTCGGCTTGTCGAGCGCCGCGGCGAGCGAGCGATACTCGGAGCTGTCGGTGCCGGCGAGCGAGGCGATCTTGTTCAGGTGGTACTGCGCCTGTTCGCGGTTGCCCTGCTCGAGCTGCCAGAGGCCGTAATACTGCCAGGTGCGGACGTGGTTCGGATCGTCCTTCAGTGCGATCTCGTAATAGACCTTGGACGACTGGTAGTCGCCGAGCTTGCGATAGGAGTAGCCGATCAAATTGGCGACGTCGGCGACGTCGTCGCGCTCGAGCGACTTCAGCTGGCCGATCGCGCTCGTGTAGTCGTGACCGTCGTAGATCGTGGTGTAGGCGGTGCGATAGGCCGCGAGGAATTTGGGATCGCTGATGGAGGAGCTCTTCTTCTTCCCCTTCTTGGCCGAGCTGTCCGACTTCGGCGGCGGCGAGGGCTCGTCGCTGCCCGCGGCGTAGGCGCTGGTCAGCATCGGTCCGGCGGCCAACGCCATCGAGACAAGCCCCGGTACCAGAAGCATGGAAAGTTTGCGCATCTATCTTCTCCCGTATGGAACGTGGCGATCCTACACGATTGCCCAAAGACCGGAACACCCAGAGGGCAAAAACATTCCCGCTTCGCACGATCTATTCGCCCCTCCGCAGATGACAAACTTGTCATCGAGATGAACAGAAGCCTGCAAGGGACTTCAGACTGGGTTCAGCGCGCGCCGCCTAGGCTCCCACCCACGATCGAAGAGTAGGCGAGAGGGCGCCGCCTCAAGATCCTTCCAAGAGGAGACCAACCATGTTGAAGACCATTTCCGCAGCCTTGCTCGCCGCTTCCGTAATCGCAGCCCCGGCCTTCGCCGCTGAAGCCGGCAAGACCACCACGACCGCGCCGGTGATCAAGGCGGACCAGAGCCAGACCAAGGCGTCGACCACCGCCGTGAAACCCGAGGCCGGCGTCAAGGCCGACACGAAGGCCGCCGACGTCAAGGCGGACGCCAAGGTGGATACCAAGTCGAAGGCGATGAACGCCAATGCCGCGGTCACGCCCGACGAGCACAAGGCCGTGCGCACGCATCGCCACCACAACAAGCATCTGTCGGCCAAGAAGTCGCTGAAGGCGCAGCCTGACGTGACCAAGCCGGCGGCCATCGACAAGCGCAGCTAACGACTGATCCGGCGCGGCGGCATCCCTGGCATTGCCCGCCGCCGCGTGCGGAATTCAGGCCCGGCCCGTCGTCTCGGCGTCAGCGCGAAAGCGCAGGCGCCGGCGGCGGGACGGTGCGTTATTTGCGCAGCATACGAGCAGGACCGAATTCCCTTCGTGCAACCTTGGGGCTAGAACATCCTCCGAGTCTGATCGAGCGGAGAGCGTGGCCTGTGGGATGGTTGGCGAAGCGTGCGGTGATCTTGGCGTTGGTTCTGGTCTTGCCGCTGGCGCTCGCGGCATGTTTCGGCAGCGACGGTGATCGTCCATCCCTGATGGAGGGGACCCAGGCGGGAGGGCCGCAGCCGTTTCCCGACAATTTTCGCAGTGACACGCTGGCCTTGATGCGCGCTTACCTCAACAATCCCGTCGGTGTGCGCGAGGCCACCATGGCCGATCCGGTGCTGCGCGAGATCGGCGGACGGCAGTTCTACGTCGCCTGCCTGCACTTCACGCCACGCGAGACCGACGGCAGCTACAAGGGCGTGCGCGAACGGGCCGCCGTCTTCGTCAACGGGCGGGGCGACCGCATCGTCGATCGCGCCGGCGAGCTCTGCGCCGGTGCGGTTTACGCACCCTTTCCGGAACTGGAAAAGATGGCGCGGTAGCGCAAAGCCGGCCTTCATCGGCAGGTGCTAGGACAGGGGCCGCCGGAGCCGCTGGATCACAATTTGGCGAGCTTTGAACGGGGCTGGTTTGCCTTGCGACAGATCGTTACAGCCCGCCTTGAGCAGACGACGAAAACAGTCGGTGCAAGCAGGTGTGACGGAACAAAATCGCGTTGTTGCCACACCGTCACAGTGACAGACGATCAACGTTCCGGCATCGCCGCGAAGCAACCTAATTCACGCCACGTTGTTTCCTGAGTGTCGAATTTGAAAGAACGGGGATGATCATGAAGACGATTTTGCTGGGCGCCGTTGCTCTGCTGGCGCTGGCTGCACCGGCCGCCGCGGCCGACATGCAGCCGCGCACCTATACCAAGGCGCCCGCCTATACGCCGCCGCAGGTGATCTACAACTGGACCGGTTTCTACATCGGCGGCCATGTCGGCGGCGCGTTCGCGGGTGACAGCAGCTTCCAGTCGAGCGACGCCCGTTTCCTGGGCGGCGTGCAGGGCGGCTTCGACTACCAGTTTGCGCCCAATTGGGTGGTGGGTATCGAGGCCCAATATTCCTGGCTGCCGACCAACAACAACGGTGTCACGTTCCCGCTGGGGACGCAGGTGACGTCGAACACCGACCAGCTCGGGTCGGTGACCGGCCGCATCGGCTACACCTGGGGACCGGCGCTGGTCTATGCCAAGGGCGGTTACGCCTGGCGTAATGGCGGCCTCGGCGTCAACGTCGCCGGCGTGGCGCAGCCCTTCACCGCCACTGGCAACAACAAGGACGGCTATACTGTCGGTGCCGGCCTCGAATACATGTTCGCACCGAGCTGGTCGGCCAAGGCCGAGTACCAGTATTACAACTTTGGCAGCACGACCTTCACCTCCGCTCCGGCCGACGTCGTCGGCGTCCGGGGCCGGGAGGACGAGCATACCGTCAAGGTCGGTGTGAACTACCGCTTCGGCTGGGGCGGACCGGCGGCCTCGCGCTACTGACGCCCAACAGCGACCACGACCTGACAAGGGCCGGCTCACGCCGGCCTTTCGTTTGCCTGGCCCTTGTTTGCCTGCCTGTTGTTTGCTTTGCGTGAACCATCTGGCGCGTCATTTGCAAGCAAACGGTCTGGCGCGCGCGTTCTCACGCGCGTCATGGGACTGGCGTAAAGCAAAAATAATTTTTGCCGCCTACGGAACTCGCGCTCCGGAAGGCGTTATATGAGAATTACCGGGCTGGTGGGACGACGGACATGCGTATCTTTGTGTCGGCAGTAGTGCTCTCGTGCTTCATCTCCCTGCCGTGCGCTGCACAGACAATCCTCAAATCCGAGCCTCTGATGCTGGCACCCTATGAGGTGGCCTTCGTCAAGGACGCTTCCTGCCCATCCGGCAAGGTGCTGAAGGTAACAGGCGCGATCCGCGGGCTGCACCGTCGCAAGGCCTGCGTGGTGCTGGCGGGCGAGCAGGCCTCGCTGGCGACCGCGACCCCCTGAGAGATCCCTTCCTGAGATACCCCGGGCCGAACCTCAGGAATTCAGCGCAAGCTCCATCCTCGACTGCTGCTCGGCCTCGGCCTTGTTCCTGGCGGGGTCCTCGCCCTGGGCAGCCCGGCAGGGCCTGATCTCGTAATCATTGTCCAGGACCCGGCGCGGCCCGTGGCGCCGATCGTCGGTGCTGACATCCACGACGAGGCCGCTTTGCTGCGCGAGCTGCCAGACGTCGGCCTCGCTGGGATAGGCCTTGCTGATTTGGGCGTCGTTGCAGAACAGGGCGTAGGGCATTCTTCCCGCTCCCGGAAAGCGCGTTAACGGCTTCACGGGGCAAGGGGTTCCGGGACGATCACGGGGGCGTGATCGGAGCCGCGGGCCCTGAGTCTTTAACGAGTCCTGAATCCCTAAAAAAAGAATCCCTGGGACTCATTTGCCGGAATCAGCGGATGTTTTCGGCCATGACGACCGACCTCAAGACCTGCTGCGGGCACATGCTGCTGCCACTGACGCTGGGATTGCTCAGCGCCTGTGCGGCCAATCTCTGGTTGGTCTGGTCCTGGCTGTAGGTGTCCGATCGCCCGCCGGTCTTAGTTTTCGGTTGGCGGACGGAGGGAGGGGTCACGAATGGCCGCGCGGAGCCTGGTCAGGGTCGCCGCGCAATACTCCTCCCGCTCGCGCTCGAATCGCTCCTGATGCTTGCGGAAATTGGCGATGCGGGCCTGCATCTCGGAGCGGAAATCGCCGCTTGTCCGTGCTGGCGGGATCATGACGGGCGGGGCGAGCGGGACTGGCGGCGGCTTGATCTCGACCGCCAATGTGTCGACCGCCACGATCTCGACGGTGACGGTCTCGACGGTGACGGTCCCCACCGGGACGTCCGGTGCAGCCGTCGGCCTCTCCGGCGGATGGAAGTCGCCCTTCTTGCCGGTCACCGAATGGACGAAGGCCATTGTCTGCGCGATCAGTGCGTCGCGCTCGCTGATCCACTTCATGGTCCACCTCTGTTGGAGCCATTCCAGCAAAGCTGGCCGGCCGAATCAAGGAGGTGTCCGGCTGGGGATTGCATATTTTTCCCGCCCGCCCGACAGTGGGGAATGGACGTCAAATCAGACCAGTCGGACGAAGCGCAGGGCCTGCGGCTCGTTCGTGCGTTCTTGTCGCTGCCACCCGACAAGCGGGCGGAGGTGATCGTGTTCGTGGAGGAGTTGGCGCGAGCCCAAGGCCGGCCCGAGGCGGGCACGGAGGCATCGCCGACGTGAGCGCTATCGCTCGCGCGGGTTGATGTTGGGCTCGAACGGCGCGCCCACCACCCGGACCGGTGTCGGAGCCGTAACGTCGATCGCCGCGCGTTCGGCGACCTGCGTGGCCGGAGCCGGTCCTGGTGCCAGCTCGAACAGCGCAACGGTGCCGGCCACGGCGACACAGCACAGCGTCACCGTCGCCAGCAGAAACATGTTTCGGTTTTCTTCCTTGATCCGCATGGGCCGACAACGACTGACGCCGTCGACCGGTTCCGGCCGGCTCTGTCCGGAAACGCCCCCAAAACAGGCAGAAGCTTACACGAGGCTTACGTCGACCCCCCGAATAGTTATTTTTCCGTAAGACTACTCGGGGGATTTGGCATCAAATCTTAACGTCCGCCGGTTCCAATGCCCGTTGCTGGGATTATGCGTCGGCAGAAGCATTGGGGCGGCTGTTATGAGCTTTTTGAACAATCTGAAAATCGTGTGGAAGGTCGCACTAATCGTGGCGGTGATGGGATGCGCGATGCTCGCCGTCGCCGGCTTCGCCGCGCGTGAACTTTCGGCGACTGTCGACGGATTTACCGAACTCTCCGCCGCGCAATCCTCGGCGCTCAACCTGACGCGGGCCCAGCGCCGCGCGGAGACCTATCATGCCGCGCTCTATGCGGTCTTCACCGAAGCGACGGAGGCGGGCAACGCTGGCCGTCTCAAGATCGCGAACCAGAACCGCACCGAAATCAGTCAGTACCTCGATGCGGCCGTGCAGGACGACCCGTCGCGCGCCAGCCAGGTCAAGAGCATCGGGGACCAGCTGAAGGCCGCGTTCGCCAGCTGCGATCCGGTACTCCAGGCCGGCGCGCAGGCAAGCAGCGTGGAGGAGAATGCCAAGGCCGCCGAACGTGCGCACAAGGAGTGCGATCCGGTGCTGGACGCGGCCCTCGCACGCATCGTCCAGTTCGTGACCGAGTCCGCACAGGCGGTCAGCAACCGCAAGGAAGCCATCAACCGCGACGCCAGGTCCGCGACCTGGACCGTGATCGGCGTCAGCGCCGGCGGCCTGATCGTCGGTATCGCGATCGCGCTGTTCATCGGCCTCAATGCGATGTCCCGGCCGATCGCCCGGCTCAAGCTCGCGATGGAGGGTCTCGCCCGCAACGATCTCAAGACCGAGGTGTCCGAGAAGGACCGGAGCGACGAGATCGGCGACATGGCCAGGACCGTCGAAGTCTTCAAGACCAACGCGATCGAGGTCGAACGCCTCAAGGCTGCGCAGCTCGAGATCGAGAAGCAGGCTGCCGAGCAGCGCCGCCGTGACATGGTCAACCTGGCCGACGGCTTCGAACGCGCGGTCGGCGAGATCATCGAAACCGTCGGGTCCGCTTCCACCGAGCTCGAAGCGTCGTCCTCGACGCTGGCCACCACCGCGCACCGCGCGCAGGAGCTGACCTCGGTGGTCGCGGTCGCTTCGGGTGAAGCCACGGGCAACGTGCAGTCGGTTGCGACCGCAACGGAGGAGCTGTCGTCCTCCGTCAACGAGATCAGCCGGCAGGTGCAGGAATCCGCGCGGATGGCGGGCGAGGCCGTCACCCAGGCGCGCACCACGACCGAGCGGGTCAGCGAGCTCTCGATCGCGGCGACGCGGATCGGCGATGTCGTCGAGCTGATCAACACCATTGCCGGCCAGACCAACCTGCTGGCGCTGAACGCCACGATCGAGGCGGCACGTGCCGGCGAGGCCGGCCGCGGCTTCGCGGTCGTCGCCTCCGAGGTGAAGACGCTGGCCGAGCAGACCGCGAAGGCGACCGGCGAGATCAGCCAGCAGATTTCCGGCATCCAGACCGCGACCCAGGAATCCGTCAACGCGATCCGCGACATCTCCGCGACGATCGAGCGGCTGTCGGAGGTGTCGTCCACCATTGCCGCGGCCGTCGAGGAGCAGGGCGCCGCGACCCAGGAGATCTCGCGCAACGTGCAGCAGGCCGCTCACGGCACCCAGCAGGTCTCCACCAACATCACCGACGTGCAGCGCGGCGCGGCCGAGACCGGCTCGGCGTCCTCGCAGGTGCTTTCGACCGCCAAGATGCTGGCGACCGACAGCAACCGGCTGAAGGACGAAGTCGGAAAATTCTTGCGGACCGTGCGCGCGGCGTAAGTGTGTGCGGCGGCACTCGTCCGCCGCGCTCACCGCGCCTAATGCGGAAGCAAGAGGCCGAGCGCGAACACCAACAGCATGGCCGTCATGACGACGGCCGTCACGGCGCCGGCAACGATTTTGGCCTTCTCTTTGCTGGTGGTCGAGCGCATGCGGGCTGCATGCTACCTCATGTTGAACTTCGGTCCAATCCGTGGTCAGTAGCCGCGCAGCGCGATGCGCGCGGCCGACTCCATTCCCGAAGGTCGCCCCATGAACGAGGACGTCAGCGACGGCTGGACCGCGTCCGCGGCCGCCTGGATCGTCGAGCAGGGAGAAGACGGCGACTACGGCCGCCGCTTTGTCCTAGACGCGCCGATGCGGGCGCGGATCGAAGGGCGCGGCTTTCGCAATGCGCTCGACGTCGGCTGCGGGGAGGGGCGCTTCTGCCGCATCATGCAGCGCGCCGGCATCGGCACCACCGGCCTCGATCCGACCGAAGCGTTGCTTGCGCGCGCCAGGGAGCTGGACCCGACCGGCAACTATCGGCTCGGCCGCGCCGAGACGATGGAGGTCAGTGCGGAATTTGACCTGGTCGTCAGCTATCTCAGCCTGATCGACATGCCCGACCTCGGCGCGGCCATCGCGAAGATGGTGGCGGCGCTGCGGCCGGGCGGCACGCTGCTGATCGCCAACCTGACCAGCTTCAACACCGCAGGGCAGCCCGACGGATGGACGCGGGACGGCGAGGGTATCCCGCGCTTTTCGATCGACCATTACATGGAGGAGCGGCCGATCTGGGTGAGCTGGCGCGGCATCCGCGTCCAGAATTGGCATCGTCCGCTCAGCACCTACATGACGCTGTTGCTCGATCACGGCCTTCAGCTGCGTCTGTTCGTCGAGCCGGAGCCCGCAGGCGGCGATCCCGAGAGGAATGCCGTTCATCGCCGCGTGCCCTATTTCCACATCATGGAGTGGCAGAAGGCGGCCTGAGGGAAGCGGCTGGCGATTTCGGAGGCGACGCTTCGGCTGTATAGTGTGCTTGCGACGGAATCTTGACGCGAGTCCCGCCCGATGATCACCAATCGTCCACCCGTGCTCGCCCATGAGCGCTTCGTTGCGGACCGCGAGAACTTTGACGGCCTCGATCTCGCCGCGCGGTTCGAGCGGATCGAGCAGACCAACCTGTGGGGCGCGGCCACATCCGTCTCGGGCCTCGGCTCGGAGGACCCGGCGACCGCCGCGATCCGAGAGGAGCTTCCTCCCCTGCTGCAACGGCTCGGCGCGCACTCGCTGCTCGATGCGCCCTGCGGCGATGCCGGCTGGATCGGCCGCATCAAGCTCGACCTCGACTACACCGGCATCGACATCGTGCCGTCGCTGATCGAGACCAATCGCCGGCGTGTGGCCGGCGGCGAGTTGTTCGGCCGGTTTCTCGTTGCCGACGTCACGCGCGATGCGCTGCCGCGCGCGGATGTCATCCTGTGCCGGGACTGCCTGGTTCATTTGAGCTTCGACAACATCGCCCGCGCCGTTGCCAGCTTTGCCGAGAGCGGCGCGGGCTTCCTGCTGGTCACGACGTTTCCCGAATGGGATGCAAATCGCGATTGCGCGGATGGCGATTGGCGCGCGCTGAACATGGAGAAGGCGCCGTTCAACTGGCCGTCGCCGCGCGCGCTGATCAACGAGCGTTGCGAGGAGGGCGGCGGCGGCTGGCGCGACAAGAGCCTTGCCCTATGGCGGCTGGATGAACTGCCCGATCGTATCCGCATGGCCACGGCGATGTGACGGACGCAGGCGGAACTCCATTGCGTCCGTGACCGCACTGGCGATACACTTCAGGTTGTGTGACGCGATCTTTGGGTCGCGTGTCGACGATGCCGGAGGACGCCATGAGGCCGAGTTTTGCCGTAGCGGCTCTGTTGATCTGGTGCTCCACGCCGGCACTGGCGCAGCAGGACGGCGCCGCGCTCTACGCAGCGCACTGCGCGCAATGTCACGATGCCGGCGATGCCCAGAACCGCGCGCCCGCGCGCGGCGCCATGCAGGCGATGTCGTTCGATCACGTGCTGGGGACGCTGACCTCCGGCAGCATGGCCGCGATGGCGAAGGAGCGCAGCGACGACGAGCGTCGCGCGATTGCTGCTTTCGTCACCGGCAAGGCCGCAATCAACAGCGCGTCTGACGGGCAGGGCCGCTGCACGCAGCAGATCAGCGGCTTTCCGCAACCGCTCGACGGTCCACGCTGGAACGGGTGGGGCGTCGATCTCAACAACAGCCGCTTCCAGCCGGCCGACATGGCGGGGCTGACCGCGGCGCAGGTGCCGCGCCTGCGGCTGAAATGGGCCTACGCGTTTCCCGGCGCCTCGGTGTCCTTTGCGCCGCCGACGATCATGGGCGGCCTGCTGTTCATCGGCGGCACCGACCGCAAGGTACATGCGCTCGACGCGCGAACCGGCTGCACGCTGTGGACGTTCGCGATCGATGCGGCGGTGCGCGCCGCGATCACGGTCGCACCGCTTCCGGGCTCCGATCAGTTCGCGATCTTCTTCGGTGATTTGCGCGCCAACGCCTATGCCGTGAACGCGCTGACGGGGGCGCTGATTTGGAAGACGAAGGTCGAGGAGCATCCGGCCGCGCGCATCACCGGCGCACCGGTGCTGCATTCCGGCATTCTCTACGTGCCGGTGTCCTCGCTCGAGGAGGCCGCCGGCTCGCAACCCTCTTACGAATGCTGCACCTTCCGCGGCAGCGTGATGGCGCTGGAGGCCGCGACCGGCAAGCCGGTCTGGCAAGCCTATACGATCCCGGAAGTGCCGCATCCGACCGACAAGAACGCGAGGGGCGTGCAGCTCTTCGGCCCGTCCGGTGCCGCGATCTGGTCCGCGCCGACGATCGATGTGAAGCGCGGCGCGATCTATGTCGCGACCAGCAATTCCTATTCGAATCCGCCATCCGCGACGAGTGACGCGATTCTCGCCTTCGATCTTGCGACGGGAAAGCTGCTCTGGAGCCAGCAGGCCACGCCGAAGGACGCTTATGTCGTGGCATGCTACGGCGTGGACAAGACCAATTGTCCCGAGGATCACGGACCCGACCACGATTTCGGCCAGTCGCCGATCCTGGTAACTCTGCGCGACGGCAGGCGCGTTCTTGCCATCGCACAGAAATCCGGCGTCGTGCACGCGCTCGATCCCGACGACGGTGGCAAGATCCTGTGGCAGACGCGGATCGGGAAGGGCGGTGCGCTTGGCGGCAGCGAATGGGGCTCGGCGGCCGATCAGGATCGCATCTATGTCGCGAACTCCGACGTGCGTTTCCTGCGTGACGGCACCAGACGTCTCGACTCCACGCAAGGCGGCGGCCTGTTCGGGCTCGATCTCGCCAACGGGACAGTCGTGATGGAGGTGCCTCCGGTCGCCTGCGGCGATCGTCTCCAATGCAGCCCCGCGCTGTCGGCGGCGGTGAGCCTGATCCCCGGCGTCGTGTTCTCCGGCGGCGTCAGCGGCTTCCTGCGTGCCTATGCCAGCGACGGCAAGCTGCTCTGGGAGTTCGACACCGCGCAGGATTACAAGGCCGTCAACGGCGTCCCCGCCCATGGCGGCGCGATCGATGGTCCCGGACCGGTCATCGCCGGCGGCATGCTCTACACCAATTCCGGCTACGGCCAATGGAGCGGCGTCGCCGGCAACGTGCTGCTGGCGTTCGAGGTGGGCACGGAGTGAGCGCGAGGTAGGGAGGCGCGATGATCGATGCCCGATGCAGTTGCGGCGCCGTTGCATTGTCGCTCGCGGAGCCTTCCCGCGCGGTCGTTGCTTGTCACTGCATGGACTGCCAGCGCCGAACCGGTGCGCCCTTCGGCGTCGGCGCCTTCTACGCGGCTGAGGCCGTCACGATCTCGGGGACCCCAAGCGAATACGTTCGCAAGGCCGCGAGCGGCGGCAAGGTCCGCAGCTATTTTTGCACCCATTGCGGTTCGACGGTCTATTGGAAGGCGGACAATCTGCCAGGGATGATCGGCGTCGCCGTCGGCGCGATGGCGGACCCGAATTTCCCGGCTCCGCTAAAATCGGTTTTCGAGCAGTCGAAACATGGCTGGGTCGAAATCAATGGTGCGGAGCACTTTCAGCAAAGCAGTGCGCCGAAGAATGCAAGCTGAGGTTTCCGCCTCAAGCGCTGGTGCCGGCTGAGGGGATTGAACCCCCGACCTTCAAGGCGATCTACGAAGCTTGACCGATGACCTCGGCAAGCTGAGGTCTGCTAGCCATTGCGGCGAGCGGGCTTGCGATCGGCTACCTCGGCGGGCGTCTCTACCGGCGCGCCGGCGTCGAGGACTCGAGCTGCATCAGCGGCAAGCCGTCGACAGCGCTGGGCATGTGGTGCGCGTTCCCGTTCACTGCGGCACTGCTGTTTGTGGTGCTCGGTTGAAGCGGCTCACGCTCGCGGCCGCCTTCGGGGTCGCATTGTCGGCCGCCGGCGCATGCCGCCGATCCCGATCCATACGCCTGTTTCGGCGGCGCGTGTTACGTCGCCATGGGCGCCGGCTTCCAGTGCGCGGATCTGCCGGCGTTCTGTGCCGGCGCGCGGGTCCTGCTGGCCGAGGCTGGCGGCAATGAGGCTGCGGCCGAGAAGCTTGCGCGAAGCCGTGGCCATGGCCGGCTGTCGATCGCGCTCGCGCATCGTTTCTGCAAATAGGGAGGGACTCATGCGGAGCTATGTCATCGGCGCCGTGCCCGCGCTCGTGGGGCTGTGGTTCGTGGCTATCCGCGCGCTGATGTTGAGCTGTGGGAACGCTAGGTTCTTAGTTCCGGTTCCGCAATGAAGCTCAGCTTAGGCTTGCCACATAAGTCACCTTGCCGCGCGGTGAAAAACCGCGCGACGATGAGTAGCATTGCTTTTTTGATCGCCCGGTTCGTTCTTCTTGGAGAGCAGATCTTGTCGATCGTGGGTGCGCTCTCGCGAGAGGCCAGCACATGATTGAGCTTTGGAACAAGTGGTACGGGACCTTGGCCTCTGTCGAGGCGCTGGCAGCCGTCGTCGTTATTGCCGTGGTGACCGCTGGCATTCTTACGCTAATTGAGAGTCAGCGGCATAGGACAAAACATTGATGGGGAGACGTCGGAAAACGATCGGCTAGACCAGAGTAGTTCAGCAGGTGAGGGGCGTTCAAAAATGCTCCTATGCAGGAGGATCAAATGATCCTTTCTCGTGCAAGTTGGACAAACAGGAATGCTTCTTGGCGGCAGGCATTTTGCACATGCGCGGTGTTGAGCATACTGGTCGCAGCTCCTGCATTCTTGATGATACTCCTGCTGGATTCCCAGCTCGTCTTACCAGCGCTCAGTATTCTATTTTTCTCAGACGCGATGATCACTGCGGTCTTGGCTTGGGCAAAGTCGGGAAATGCGACATTAGAAAATGTAACGCTATGGGATGTTGCCGGGGCATTGACCATGTTGGGTTGTGCCGCAGCGATTCTTGGCGAACCAGATCAAGTGGCACTTCTTTTCGAGCAACCGGTCAGACTACATTTGGACGCGGCTCTAGGCGATAGCGCTAGCCCCTGATAACCGGCGGCGTTAGGACCCCCGTTTCTTGGTGGCAGGTATCGGTCAACCGATCCGATAGACGTATGCGATCTCGCTTGCAGCTGCCCATTCCCCTGCGGCGGGGACATGACCTGTGCCTGATTATTACGATACAGATGTCCTTAGCGTATTCTTGCAGATCGTTCTGATCGATCTGGTGCTCGCTGGCGATAACGCCATCGTCATCGGTCTTGCTTCAGCCGGACTTCCTGAGGCGCAACGAGGCAAGGCGATTTTGATCGGTATTGTTGCCGCGACGATACTGCGCGTCTTACTCGCCGGGTTGGCGACGCAAATCCTCCAGATCGTCGGCCTCTTGCTCGCCGGCGGGATCCTGTTGTTGTGGGTATGCTGGAAAATGTGGCGAGAGTTGCGCACATCCTCCACAGGGCCAACAGGTGCGATGGACGCCGCTGGAGCAATTGCAGGCGGCAAAGCTCGCAAAACACTCGTTCAAGCGAGTTGGCAGATTGTCGTGGCCGACGTTTCCATGTCTCTCGACAACGTTCTGGCCGTGGCTGGGGCAGCACGCGAGCATCCGATGATCTTGATTTTCGGCCTGGGGCTGTCCATCGCGATGATGGGCGTGGCCGCTTCGTTCATTGCGCGCCTTCTGCAAACTTATCGATGGATTGCTTACGTCGGTCTAGCCGTCATCCTTTATGTGGCGGGTGACATGGTCTTTCGCGGGACGTTGGATGTCATCAACGTTGCGTCGATATGAGATGCTGTATCCTAAGTCGTCAGGCAGAATTCGAACGCAGTACGCATAGGCTGCAGATGGGGTGTGAAGCCCGCAGAAGAAAGGGCCGCCTTTGTGGGGCGGCCCTGTCCAAAGTCTATCGACGCCGGTCAAAAAAATTAGGTTAGAGCAAAGCCAGCCCCGAGAATGAAAACAACTAAGGGTACAAGCGCCGCGCCCGGTTGAGGGACATCGAAATAAAACAAGCTAAGCGCTGGTGCCGGCTGAGGGGATTGAACCCCCGACCTTCGGTTTACAAAACCGCTGCTCTACCGCTGAGCTAAGCCGGCATCTATTTGATTTTTCAGGACGTTGCCGCCGAGGCTATGCGAACATCCTGAGAACGTCGGCCCTATTTTGGCCCTTTCGATAAGGCTCGCGTGAGCTGACCGATTGTGTCGGCCGCCGCCTCGTCGCCTTTCTGCGTCCTTTTAGCGTAGACCCGGAGCAAAACGCTAGGGTCATGCCCCAGCCTTTTTGCGACAACGTGCACCGGTGTTCCCTGGTCGAGCAGCCACGTGCCATGTGACACACGGAGATCGTGCAGGCGGATCGCGAAGCCGAGGATCCTCTCGGCACGGTTCACAAACTGCTTGGTCACGCTGTCAGGGTGGCGAGGCGCGCTCATGTCGCCGTTGGGGGCAGGGAAGAGCAGCCAGTCGGTTGGGATCCGGATCAGGCTGAGATCAACATTGTCCCCATTGGGTACGCCTGCGGCGATCTGAAGAGCAACGCCGCGCATTGCGAGCAGCTGGTCGACGAGCCCGTCATCCAACTTGATTGTCCGTTTGCCGCGCTCGCTCTTCGGGACCTTGAATCGTAGACCATGCGCTTTGGTGTATTCCAAGGCGCGCTCAATGCGGAGCGTCTTGGCGTCAGGGTCAAAATCGGACCAACGAAGCGCCAATGCTTCACCGCGTCGCATGCCAGTGAAGGACATGACGAAGACGAGATCGAACAACGTCGATCCTCGAAATCCCTCAACTAGGGCGATGATCTTATCCTGCTCCAGCGCCTGACCTACGTCGGAGTCGGCCGCCACCGGCTTCTTAATTGCCGCAGCTGGATTGACCTGCATCAGCTTGCCTATATCCACCGCTGCCTGAAGACAGGCCTTCAGAACAGTCGCGATGTGGTGCCGGGTGCGTGGCGCAAGTTTAAGCTCGGCATAGAGCTTTTGAATTTCGATCGGTTTGATCTGTTGAAGCGGCCGATCGCCCAGTTTCGGGAGAACGTGCTTCTCAAGCAAATCTTCATAGCGTGCGACTGTCTTATGCTGGCGCTCCGCGGCCTTCAGCGCGATCCAGTCTGCTGACCATTTCCGCAACGTCGTCTTGTCAGGAGCAACGTGCGTGCCTTTGTCGACAGCGTCTAGGACGCTACGGAGTTTTGTTTCCGCCTCTTTCTTGGTGCCTCGGAACGTCACCGCTTGCCGAGCCCCATCGGCGTCATAGTATCGCAGGCGCCATGAGTTTTCGCCCCGGCCCTGAATGCTTCCACTGCCGTGGGATCGCTTGCTCATTCTTCGTCCTCCGAATTGTCAGTTTCTTGTTCAGCTCTCACCCTGTGCAATTCAGATTGCATGACAAAAAAGCTCTGGGCTGCGGCGCGACCAATTGTGTCGGCTTTGGAATCCACTTCCAGCCGCTCTCCGAACTTGATCTCACCGAACCAGTCGTTCAACGCCACCACCAGGGCGCGACGCAGCTCGGGTCCAAAGTTCTCTTTAGCGTCGTTCAGATCGAAGTTTTGACCTTGATCCAGGACGTCGCCTTGCCCGTTGTCGGGGACAAGCTGGAGGCGCTGTCCTAGGGCGGTGTGAAAGACGATCTGTGCGAGCCACATCGCCTCGTCGCCCACCACTTGGGCAAAACCCGAGAGTCTGTCTTGTGCGAGAGAATTTGCGAGCCGGCGTCGAATTTCGTCGGAGAGCGTGCGACCGGCCGCTTTGGCCGCACGGTCCAACTCGCTCCGCTGCTTACCGGTTAGACCGATTTTCACCTGTTTCATAAGCTGGCCTATTGCATGGGGCCAATTTGTCGTCAGAATGGCCCCAGTAGTGGACCCTAGTGATTTGGCCTCCCTATGTCAACAGGACGATATTGGACATGATGAAACAGCACCAAAAGGCGGCTTTGACCTCTACTTCGGGGCCGCCGCGGTCCGCCGCGGGCGGCGCCCGGAAAGTTCGCAGCCCCATTTTCGATCCCAAATGGGACGGCCGCTCTACATTTTCTGTGGAAGAAGCAGGTTGTGAGATCCTGGGCTTGTCCAAGGTCAGCGCCTACGCAGCCGCCAATCGCGGCGACATTCCGACTGTTCGTATTGGCCGGCGTCTGCTTGTACCGCGTCTTGCGCTGGAGAAGTTGCTGGGCGAGTAGCCGGTGTCAGCTCAGGACTTACTCAGTCAGTTCAACATCAACACGCCCGCGGCAAGCGTCGGGCGGTACTACACGACGTGTCCGCAATGTTCGCATAAGCGGAAAAAGTCCAATCAAAAGCTGAAGTGCCTTGGCGTCACGATCAACGTCGATGGCGTAAAATTCGGCTGCAATCATTGTGGATGGACGGGTGGCGACCAACACCGCATCGCAGATCCACAGATCCTTGAAAAAGCTCGAGCGAAAGCACGCGAGCGAGATCACACTGAAGCCGTCGATAGCCTGAGGAAGGCACGTTGGTTGTGGTCACAACGCCAGCCAATCACAGGATCCGTTGCGTAGACCTATCTGCGCCGATGTCGTGGTTACCAAGGCGACCTTCACGCGACACTCGGCTTCCTTCCTGCTCGCGGGGGTCACGCGCCGGCGATGATTGCTGCGTTCGGCATGGCGGTAGAGACACTACCCGGTGAGCTCGCGATCTATGACCTGGCGATCCGCGGCGTGCACATCACCAAGTTGAGGTCCGACGGCGCCGGCAAGGCTGGCACGGAGGCCGACAAGCTCACGATCGGCATCGGGAACACGGCGCCGATCTGGCTCGCGCCGGTCAACGATGGTTGCGGCCTCGCGATCTGCGAAGGCATCGAGGACGCGCTGTCAGTACATGCAGCGACGGGTCTGGGTGCATGGGCGGCGGGAACGGCCGGGCGCCTTCCGGCGATGGCCGACCACGTCCCGGCCTATGTCGAGGCGGTGACCATCTTCGTTGATGCCGATCCGGTTGGAGAAAAGAACGCTGTAGAGCTGGCCGCAAGGCTCGATGCAAAAGGTTTTGAAGCGCGGCTCGTCCGACCGGGAGCTCACGGATGAAGGCGGACGCTAACACGTTGCACCAAACACAGGGCGCTGACCGACTGCGCGATATCATCGATCTACATGCCGAAAGCTACGTTAGCGGATCGCCTTCTACGTCTAAAACTTCATCGCCGCTCTCGCGCGAACAGGCTCGGCAGGCCTACGCTGATGTAGGTTTTTCGGATGGACCGCCGCCGTTCGATGCGCCGTTTCACGATTACTACCCTGAGAGCGCCGACGGCGAGCCGATCGTGGATGCCGCGCCAGCAGGTCCGGTTGCGATCTTGGGCGAATGGAACGCAGGCGCTGCTACGCGCAAGCCCCCGCCGCGGGGGTGGTTGCTCGGCAACCAGTTCTGCCGCCAGTTTATCTCAGGTCTTGCAGCCCCCGGGGCGACAGGAAAGTCGGCGGTGCGGCAGGCGCAATACATCGCATTGGCTACAGGCAAGCCCATCACAGGACAGCACGTGTTCAAGCGCGGGCGGGTTTTGCAGATCAGCCTGGAAGACGACGCGGACGAAATGCGGCGCCGCCTCGCGGCGGCCTGTATCTATCACGGCATCGAACCTGCCGACCTCGACGGGTGGCTGTTCTGTGCCACCCCCAAGGGCATCAAACTGGCGGAGATGAAGGACGGATCGGCCCGCAGAGGCCCGCTCGAGATGATCCTCCGCAAGACGATTGAGGACCGCAAGATTGATCTGCTTGCGCTTGATCCGCTCATCAAACTTCACGCGCTCAAGGAAAACGACAACAACGACATGGATTTTGTGAGCGAAATCCTTGCTACGCTTGCCTCCGAATACAACATCGCGGTCGACATCCCGATGCATACCAAGAAAGGGATGCAGACCGCGGGCGACACGGATGCCGGCCGCGGGGCGGGGGCCACTCGCGACGGTGGTCGCTTAATGAACACGCTCACGAGGATGAACGAGGAAGAGGGCAAGGCTTACGGCATCCCGGCTGAACAGCGCAGCCTCTACGTTCGACTGGACAATGCCAAGGTCAACCTTGCGCCGCCGTCCGACCATACAACGTGGTTTAAGCTCGTCGGCGTCCAACTCGACAACGGCACCCCAGACTATCCCGCCGGCGACACCGTGCAGACGGTCGTGCCTTGGCACCCGCCGAAGACCTGGGACGGCATCAGCAGCGCCCAGCTGAACGCCGCCCTGGACGAGATAGAGGCCGGCATGCCGAACGGCCAGCGCTATTCCGACGCATCCAAGGCGGGCGCCCGGGCCGCGTGGCCAGTGGTGCAGAAGCACTGCCCAGACCGCACCGAGCCCCAATGCCGTGAGATTTTGCGCACCTGGAACAAGAACGGCGTGACCTACTCCGAGGACTACGACGACGCGATCGACCGCAAGTCCCGCAAGGGCCTTCGCGTCTGCCATGCAAAACGGCCCTCATGAGGTGCGCCATTGAGCCAATTTCAATGGAGCAGCCATGGCGCAGATTTGTCTGCTGCGCCATTGAAATTCCCCTAGTGTTGGAGATGGCGCAAAACCGCGCGCCATTGCTCCATTGCTGCATGGCGCAGCGGTGGCGCACCCAGCCTCGCGCGCACGCAGCCTCATCCGCTATGCGCCACCAGCGCTTTGCCTTCGGCGACGCTTGGGGGCGCACCGCCGGACAGCATGCAAAACAGGTCACGAAATGGGGGCTGTGGGACGTGTCTCGGGCTCAAGAGATACGACTTAGGAATTTGCGGCCTCGCTCGACACTGATCGGCCGCGCCGCTGCGTAGCACTCCGCACCTGACGATGAAGTCGTGATGAGGCTGCACCGATCGCGTGCCCTCGGTTTGTGAAACCGCTTGTGGATAGCACTATGGTGCTGAGATCGTTGGCGATCCTTCCACTAGTAATCGGGGTTGGACCCATAATTGGACCTAAAGACCGAACTGGATGTGACCAGACGAACCGCACTCTTCGCAAATCACCGCGGCCATGGTTCGGTCAGCACAACGCACGATCGGAAGGGATTTATGCGCGCGGGTGCCAACTCAGTCTTGAGCTCTGTTGAAGCAGACCAGGCGCGCCCGTGCACGCGCGAGGCCGGGGGTGGGCCCTCCGATTCCAGAACCCGCCACGCGGGGACCGGGGTTCGAAAAAGGGGCGCCGATCGAGCCGGTGGTCTTCCCCTCACACGACCGACCCCGCAAACACTCGATCCCGATTTTTGGTTGAACCCAGAATTTTTCCGAACCGTAGAGAGGCGCTGAAATGAAGATCACCCGACATGCCGCTCCGCCGTCACCTCCCTCGCGACCGATCAAACGGTTTGAGCAGCCCGCATTGGGCCCGCACCACGTGCCGCCGGCCGCGACCCCTGCGGCAGCCTCGAATGAGGAAGCGGCGCATGCGGTCCGCGTGGCGTCGAGCCCGGGCGGTATCGATCCTCGTCAGCAGCGCTACTAGGGAAACTGCCCGTGCCGCTTTTCACCCTGACCGTTTACGACCAAGTCCCCGCGATGGAGAGGAAGGCCAGCGAGCTTTCGTTCATCCGGCGAGCCGTCACCTTGGCTGTGCAGGATGCGCAAGCTGCCGGCGGCACGAAGACGTCTGGCGACATCCTGAACGACGGCGCCGTGGTGATCGGCAGCTGGAGTTTCAATTCGCAGAGCGCAAGCTGACCTTCAACATCCGGAGAACTCCATCATGACCGCGACCATCAGCCGCCCAACCGCCGCCATTCCAACCACGCCGCCGGCCAACTGGAACAGGGAAGTACCGAGGTATCGGGTCGTTCTCCCGGTGCGACCGTCTCCGAACTCCAGGCATCGGTTTGAGCCGCCTTTTTCTAGCTTCAGCGATTCCGCCGTTTGGCAGTATGCGGATCGGGCCTACGAGGCAGGGGAAATCATCGAAACAGGGGCCTGGCCAAATCCAGCGTTTCATCCCTTGAACTACTCGGCAAAGATGGTGATCGAGTTTTACCGCAACCGGGTCAAATCGCGGTTGCAGTCCGCGCCGTGGCAAGGCGGCAAGGTCGTTCTCTCGGACGGGCTGGGCCTGACCGGCAGCGGGCCGCGGCCGCACGTCAAGACGGCCGACATGCCGGCGTGAGCCTGCCCACCTAACTTTCGTGGCCCAGAGACGGGAGCTCCTTTCGATGTTCGTTCGGGTCTGCAACGACTATTACCAGGTGATCGGGGCCCTCCGCGATCGTGCGGTCGAGATGCAGATCAGTCGCGAGGACATTGGAAAGATTGCCGGCTTAGCTGGCGGCCACGCGTCAAAACTCCTGTCTCGCAAGCCATCCAAGACTTTTGGGCCGCTGACGTTAGGAGCGACGCTCGAGACGCTTGGGCTTCGCTTGATGCTCGTGGAGGACACGGCCGCGTCCGCGCGCACCGTGGCTCGGCGAGAGCCCGTCCATGCCAGCCAGCAGCGGTTTGGCAACGTGTCGCGCATCACGCCAAAGGCGCTGCCGGCACTGCCGGTGCCGGCCGGTAAGCGACGAGGGTCCAAGTATGGATAACGCCGTGACTGCGCGCCTCGATGCAGAGGCGCCGCCTGACCCGCGCGTCTCCGCGTGGTGCGTTGCGCCCACCTCTCACTGAATCATTCTGTCCGCCATACGCTCGTTCGGAAAAGCGAGCTGCGCGCGGACGCCAAATTTCGAACCTCCAAAGGCGCCCGGTGATCTCAGATCGATCACCCTTGTTCGCGCAGGGCTTTCCGACCGGGCTGCCTTTGGAGACCTTCGCTCGTGTCAGACACGAATTGGCAATTCATCACGAAAGCCCCAAGGGCCTGCGGCCCGCTGTTGCTGCGAACTGGTAGCGGCAACCTGGATCTCGCCTTTGTCGGCAACCAGGATCCCGACGACGGACGGTGGCGTGATGCCAACGACGACCTCGTGTTTCCGCGCTGGTTCGCGCGTATCCCTGCCTTTGACTGCGAGGACGGGCAATGAACCTCCGTCGCATCGTCTTCGTCATTGCCACGATCGCCGGGCTCGGCCCAGCGCTCGCCCAGGTACCACCTCCCGTGCCCGCACTGCCGGATGCTGAGCGAAGAACGTCATATTCCATCACCGGAACCCAGTGCTCATGCGCCCTGAATTTCGCCCTTCTAGGCGACGGGGTTGATTATCAGAACTGGGTCGAAGTCTGGCTCAACGGCGCGCGCGTCAACTACAACGACGCGACCTTCGGCTGGACGATCACGGTCCCGACGCAGACCTTGGCGACCCGCGCGCGACCGATCAGCGACGCCATCCTGACCTTCAACAATGCTCAGACCGGCACGGTGCAGATCGTCGGCGCGCGGCGCCCGCGGCGCACCTCGCAATTTTCGGAGAGCACCGGCGTCGCAGCGCGCGATCTCAATCTCGCCTTGACCGACCTTGTCGCTCAGAACCGCGAACTCTGGGACAAGACGAATGACGTCACGGGCCGCGCGCTTCTGTCTCAGCCGGGCCAAACCCTCGGGCTACTCCCGCTGCCATCCGCGTGTGCGGGTAAATTTCTCGGGTTCAATGTCACCGGGTTGATCCCGACCTGTGTTGCAGGCGCTGGCAGCGGCAGTGTCGTCGGCCCGGCCAGTTCGGTCGATAATCACTTCGCGCTGTTCAACGGCACAACGGGACAGCTTCTGAAGGATGGGGGAGCACCGGCCGCGTCGGCTACGACCGACACCACGAACGCCAGCAACATCACGAGCGGCACGCTATCGGCCGCGCGTCTGCCAGCAACTGTGCCGGCGGGCCCTGGTTCATCTGTTGTCGGCAATATCGCATTCTGGAACAACACCTCCGGAAATTCGCTTGCCGCTACGCCGGCATATCAGGCCGGCAACCCCGGCAACGCAGCCCTCTTCTCGCAGATTGCCAACCCGTCAACTCTTACCGTCTCAAACAACGCTTTGCAGGTTTCGCTGGGGACGCCGATCCCTGCCGGTCAGCAGGAGGGATATAATCTTCCAGCATCCCCGACGCAAAGCGCGATCGTCGGAACGTGTCGCATTGGAGCCTCGGACACTACCACGCATGGATGCCTCGGAACTGCGGGATATGCCATCACCGGATCTCCAACGGGTGGTGGCGGCGCCGTCGCAGTCGGCATGTTCGGCCAGGGCGCAACGTCGATTGCCAACGCCAGCGTGTTCGGCGGCAATACGATTGTCACGAACAGCGACGGCGGCGCTCCTGGGGGCGTGCTCAATCCCGGTCAAAACTCGAACTTTCTCGGAAGTTTTGAAGCCGACATCAACATCATCAAACTGGCTGGCGGTGGAGAGCCGACGATCGGCAATGTCTTCGGCATCGGCGTCGCCGGCGGCGGCACCTCTACGACTAGTCAAGGCGACGGCTTTCAACTGAATGCGCTCAGCGTCGTCACGGGCGCGAAGTGGAGCAATGGCTATCGGACGATGGCAGGCTCTGCCGTCAGCGCCTTCACCGCCGGGCCCGCGACGACTGGAGCCACAACGGTCAACAGCCAGCCAATCACTTTCCAGGGCATTAACGCTTCCGGCGTCGCCAAAAGCGGGACGATCTATGGCGACTCCAACGGGTCAATTCAGATCAAGCCAGCGTTGGCAACGTCAATTCTAGACGGCACGGGCATTTCTCTTATCATCGCCCAAGGCGGCCTCGGCACAGCCGGCGTTCAACTCCCGCAGATTGCCGGCACCGCAGGCATTCTCACCAACGACACGTCCGGCAACCTCTCCTCGATGGCGATCGCGCCGTCGACGAACTCTATTGGGGCTGATGTCGCGCTTAACAACACGGCAAATTATTTCGACGGGCCTTCGGTCAACGTTGGATCGAGCGGGACCTGGTTTGTGTCGGGCACTGTGACACTTACCGATACCGGGTCGGGTGCGATCTTCAACGCCAAGCTCTGGGACGGAGCTACTGTGATCGCATCGGCTCAAGCACAGGGCGTCGGCGCGAACGTGCCGATCACAATCACCCTGTCAGGCTTCAAGGCCTCGCCGGCGGGCAACCTGCGGATATCAGTCAAGGACACGTCCGCGACCACCGGCAAGATCCTGTTCAATGCGTCAGGCAACTCAAAAGACAGCGCCATCTCGGCATACCGGATCAACTGAGGCGGGGCCGGAACAATGGTGCAGAAGATCCCAGGTGCCCAACGTGACTTCTCGTTCGGCGAGGTCGACGTCACGTTGAAGTGGGCTGACGATCACCCGGCGCGCAAGGCCGGTTTGCGCCAGGCAAAGAACACCCGCCTCCTCAATGCTGGCGGCGCGCAGAATCGCAGCGGGCGCCGAGCGCTGTTCCCTGTTTCGAACGGGTGCACGCGGTTTGAAAAGTTCACGATCGCAGCCGGCGTCGACTTCAAGATTGGTTTCGGCAACGGTCGCCTTCAGTTTCTCAACTCGGCGGACGCGGTCGTAAACGAATTCACCACGCAGGCGAACGGTGCAGCTCTGCCGTGGACGACCGCAAATCTGGACAAGGTTGTCTACGCCGTGCTTGACCAGAAAGTGTACGTCACATCTGCCGGCATGCGACCACAGGTCTACACCTATGACGGCGTGGCGCCGTGGTCAGTTGCTGACTACAACGAGCTCGTCACCGCGAGCAGCCAGAAGCGCACGCCGTTCTACCGCCTCTCCCCGAAGGGCATTACCCTGAGGCCCACGGCGATTACAGGCGCGATCGCGGTGGAGTTCTCTGCGCCGATTGCGGCAGCCAATTTGACGGGCACGCGCATCCGCTATGCCGGCCGTCAAATCCTTATTGGCGCACTCGTCAACACCACGACGATGAATGCAACGGTGCTCGAACCGTTGCCGCCGAGCCAAACACTCAGCTTGGCAGGCGCAATCGGAAATTTCGGCGTTGGCGACGTCGTGCTCGGAACATCGTCCGGTGCGTCCGGAATCGTCATCGCTTCGCCAAATCAGCAATCGGTGCAGATTTCAGGCCGGATCGGCGCGACGCCAAAGGTGGGTGACACCGTTACGGGTTCCGTCTCAGGTGCAAGCGGCATCGTTACCGGCATAGTGACCTTTGGGACCGTTCTTCTAATTCAGTTGAGCACCGGGACTGCCTTCCTGAATGGCGGCGAAACGATAATCGGCAACGGCGGCATATGGTCCGCGTCGATATCGAGCGCCAGCACGACGTCGCTGGTGATCCAGCTCGTGCCGATCGGGGCGACAACAATCAAGTTTTTCACGATCAACGACGCTGTCGTTGGGCCGTCTGCAAACTCAAACGTGTCTGCGGTAGCAACTGGCGCGCCGCAAGCGATTGCGGTCTGGGACGAAGAGGTGATGAACGACTATCGCGGCTATCCGGCCTCGGTGTTCGTCGATCAGTTTCGCGTCGGTTTCTGCAATTTCCCGGCGGTACCCGGGGGCATTCTTTGGTCGGCGATCAACTCGCCGAATGATCTCTATGTCGATTCCACGCCGGACAATGCGATCTTCGAAATCGCGCCGAACAAGGTGCAGGTCTACTACGTCGTGCCGGGCCCGGAAGGCTCGGAGTTCATCTTCTGCGACCGGCGCATCTATTACATCCCGATTTCGGCGACCAACCCGTTGAAGCCCGGCAGCGTCGCGTTCCAGACGCTTTCGGCAGACGGCTCGGCGCAGGTCCAACCACGTCTTGCGCAAGAAGCCATCCTCTACGTGAACGCCGGCCTGAACTCGATGATGGCGATCATTGCGACCGGCGCCTACCTGCGGCCGTTCAACACCAAAAACCTCACCGAATTTCACTCGCATCTGTTTTCGAACATCAGGGCCATTGCCTGTCCCTCGGCAGACGGCAGCTTCAACGAGCGCTATGCCTACGCGATGAACTCTGACGGCTCTACCGTCGTTGGGAAATACGACGCCACGAGCCTTGCTTCCAACAGTGTTCCGAAGATCGGCTGGGTGCCGTGGTCAGGTGCCGCGACGCTGGCGTGGGTGTCGGCATGGAACGCTGATGTCTATTTCACCGGAACTTATTTCGGCACGGGCATCGTCGAGGTGCTCGATGACACGCAATATCTCGATTGCGCGCTATCGGTTAATTCGCTGCCCGCGGCCTTCACACCACCGGGTGGGAAGGGGCCTCTGTGGTTCATCCCATCACAGAGCGTGACGCTGATCGACCAGGTGACGCGCGCGATGGGCACGTACCAGATCGACGCCAACGGGTTCATCATTCCTCAGTTCAAGGGCGGTGAAGATCTGACAGTTGCGTCTCTTGTCGCGGGCCAGCCGTGGACGCTGACCGTCGAGCCGTTCTGTCCAATTGCGCCCCTTGGCAGTGAAGCAGACCAGGGTATGAAGATGCGGCAAATTGCAAATCTGGCGGTCTACGTCATCAACTCGACCGGTTTCGTGATGAACGCGCTGTTCAGCAGCAAGCAAACCCCGACGTCCCCGGCACTCGGCGACATCACAGCTTCTCGCCGCGTCACCGCCTACAACCAGGGCGACGACGCGACAAAGCCGCCGATCCTTCGAGAGACCGTCGAATTGTGGCCGCCGCCGGGGTCGTCCTATGATCCGCGTGTGTCGATCACAAAGGACACGCCGGGTCCTTTAATTATTGCCAGGATCGGAATGGAGATGACCGCGTGATGACCGACAAACTTCCGTCCGCCGCCGACAGGCCGCAGAAACCCAAACCGATCTCGGCAAGGGTCCGGGCTGCCATCGATGCCATGGTGACGGGCGACGCCAGGACAATCACCGATGCGGCCGACCAGGCCGGACTTAGCCGAGAGCACCTGTCCCGGGAACTCTCCAAGCCCCACATCACCGAGCACCTCCGCCAGAAGATCAAGCGCTCGCTCGCCGTCGGTGCCGCGCGGGCCAGCGCCACGAAGCTGGCTCTGCTCGACAGCCCGAACGAAATGGTCCGCGATCGCGCCTCGAGCTTCGTTCTGGGCCTGATCGGAGTCGTGCCGGAGGCGGCATCAGCGCCACTTCCCGGCACCGCATCGCCAGGCGTGGTCATCCAGATCATTACTCACGATCCCAGTCCGCCCATGGTCGACGTCACGCCGGCTCAGATCGAGATCATCAGGCCCTAAGCCGCTCATTTTGGCCCGCCAGGCAACGTTACACGTCGGCGAGGACCTTGCTTTGCTTTCTCCTCTCGTTTTCTGCGCTCCGCTGCTTCACGGAAAGCGACCAACTGCGCGTAGTCGCCGACGTGGGCCATTAGACCGGTCATCTTCGCTTTTGCTTTGACACTGGGCCCGAGGCGCGCGGCCTCGATTTCGCGCATGTGGGTGCGCATGCGATCGAGGTCTTGCGGTTCGAATTTTTTCCTGTTCCCGAACGGGATATAGAACGGTACGCCGGCGGCATCGACCGGATGCTCGGCTAGCCAATATTGCAGCCAGCGCTTGGATACGCCGAGTTGTTCAGCTGTCTCTTTGAGGGTGAGCATGGGCATCGTAACGCTCAATCATCGAAGGACGGGCAACCCGTTGTGCTTATCCAGCCACGCCTTCACGGCGGGCCAGTACCGTCTCGCCCCGAAGAGCGCCTGCTTCCTCGGAAATCCGTATTTGGCTTCGAGCCCAGGCAACATTGGCCGCATGATCTTTTCCGGCACGCCGAGGCGCCGGATCAGTTCGGCGTCGGTCAAGAACAGCTTGTCTCTCTCGCGCTCGAGTGTCTGCGGGGATGGCGACGTCATGGCGATCCTCATGGGGCAGGACCACGTGATGCTGACGCTTTCGACCGGCCTTGGCGAATCCGGCGCCGCCGGCATCCCCGCAATCCACCAGCACGCAGGCGCGCCGAGGCGCCCCACGAGGGGAATTGCTTTTTTAACCAAATCAGGATCAGGATGTCCGTGGGCTTGATAACCCGGACTGAAGACGACGTTTCCCGGTTGGCGCCGGAGATCCGTCTGCGCGACTGAGCCTTGGCGGGCTCTACAGCGCTGGTGGCACCTTGGCGGGTGCACCGACCTGGCCATTATGGCCGGGAGCGGTGCGCCATGTCCAGAGCGAAAGCTTAAAAGCACACCGGACCGTCTCTTCAGCGGTTTATCAACTCCCGGCTTGGCGGTCCGTCACCGCCTGCGGCCTTGATAAGCCAAATCTGAAGAGCAACCACCATGACCATCGAGAGACCCATGTTTCCGCCACGAGCGGAGTCCGTGGATTCGTTTTCTGCCACCCCCGCCACTGGACAGCCCGAAACGGGAGAGCGCACCAGCGACTCTCCTAGCTCGATTGCGAGCCCATCCAACATCATTGACCTGGACGCTGCACGCACCGCAGCAACGGCGGCTGTTGCCGCACAGATCATCCCCGCAGCGCCGCCCAGCCGGCTCAAAACTGAGGAAGATCTCGATAGAGCCTCTGCGATCATGCGAGCGGCCGTGACCTACACCTCCATCAATGGCGCAATCAACGGTGCATGGCGCGCCGAGCACACCGGCAATTCGACCGTTGCCGAGATCGTCATTGAGGGCACGTCCGAGCGGCGGGACGCAGCGCTGCGCAGGCTTACGCGCCTCATGAGCAAGACGAGCAAGGTTCGGACGGTTGAACTGTGGTCGCTCGCCAGCGTCGCCGACGTCGTAATGGATCAGTCCGGCGACGAGGAGTCGGGCCGCAATCTTCAACCGTTCGAGATCCTTTTCCTGCGATCATTGTTTCGGCTGGTTGAGCGAGATTGCGAGAACCGGGAGCGATCAGCATGAGCAACGTCATCGAACTGGTGCCCGACCGCTCCGAGGTCAACATCGCCGAACGTCACGCCGAGGCTTTCCGAGATATGGAAACCAGCCTTCGGGATTGCGTGAGGATGACCGGTATAGCCGCAGAGTTGATGTTGAACGCGAGCATCGAAAACGATCATTTGCGGTTCGCCGTGTTTCATTCTGCCGAAATGCTGGTAGCGCTGGAAAAGGAGTACGACGCCCGCTGGAATAGCGAGTTGCGGGGGCCAGCATGAAGCGCCGGCGCCGAATGCACAGGAAGCGCGACCGGCAGCGGCTGATGACGCACCGCAGACGGTTGAGGCGCTGAAAACGACGGGCCCGCCGGTTCACGCTGGCGGGCCTCGCACTCCCGGCGCTCTAATCCGCAATTGGATCGGCAGCCGGGAGCATTGGGGCTGGAATAGCCATGCCGTGCCACGTCGGCCCTCCAAGTGACAATGCGTAGAAAACCGGAGTCCGGTAGTTGTCCGGACTCCATTTTCGGAACGGGGTGTTCTACTGAAGGAACACCGGCGCGATTTAAGTACCAACCGATTTCAAGTTATCCGGGAATGCCGCAGTGGGGGCTGGAACCACGCTGCGGCTTTTCCCATGGACCCCGCGTCACGATCACTCGGTCAGCCTGGCAAGCCCACCACGTCGTACTCGAAGGCCACGCCCTCCGGATCGTGTTCATCGAGCCAAACCTTGGCAACTTCCTCAGTCGCGAACACCATCAGGTCTTTGCCTTGGTCGTAGATCCAGACGGTCATTGATCCCTCTTCAGCTTGGGCCGCCCCCAGCCCTTGGTCATTTCGTGTTTCGGTACCCCATGATTGCAAGCTGTGGATTGCCTCGTTCGAAGTCTGGCCGGACTTCTCCTCCGCGGCCACCGCAGCCCCGGCAGACCAGCCGCGGCTCGAGATCGGAAAGCCTTACATTGTCAGGCCACCGATCGGCCTCCAGGGCAATGTGATGGCCACAATGGCAGTAGACCAGCACGCCGCGCACGCCCATTTCACGCATCTCGCCGAATGTGATTTTCATCTGCCGGCCGTCGGCGTACGTAGGCGTGTGGCGGCGGACAGGGCGAGGCATGCCCGCCATCCAAGCGCGGCGCACGCGAGAGTCAAATTGTCGATTACTGGTGGCTCGGAGCGCGCGCGGGATACTGCGTGTCGTGGGTGTGGGCAACTTTCCGCGTCAAGCGGACGCCACAAGCATTTCAAATTGTGACTTGACTGTTTCTATACGTTTCTGATTGTGACCATGCAGCAGCGCAACCAGAAACATCGGGGCTAACCCGCCTATGAGTTTGATGCAGAAGGTGCTTCGCCGGCTATTTCCGCCTCGCGCGGTGATCGAAGGCTACGAAAATGAAGAGTTGGTCGAGTCTATCTATCGTAAGACTGTGGCATTCCAACCAGAAGGAAATTGGCCGCTCGTTGAAAATGTAGGAACCGTGCTCGATTTCGGGGGCGGTGCCGGCATCCATTACAAGGTTGCGCAACAACAATCGCCTGACATTCGTTGGGCCATCGTCGAGACGCCCGCCATGGTGCGACGAGCGAGCAAACTGGCCTCAAACCGCTTAATGTTTTTCACTGAAATCGAGAAGGCGGCGGACTGGCTCGGGAATGTCGACCTGATGCACTCAAACGGTGCAATCCAATATGTCGAGGATGCAATCGGGACGGTTAAAGCGCTGTGCGCAACGCAGCCAGCTAGGATGGTTTGGTATCGCGTTCCCATCCGCGATGGAGCGGACAAAGCGGAGACTCAGACCTCGCTGCTCAGCAACAACGGACCGGGGCGGTTGGCATCGGGAAGCGACAAACTGGTGAAGTACGTTCGCTATTCGATCCCAGGGAAGTCGTTTGTCTCGGCCCATGAAGGGTATCGCTTGACCGAGCACGGCCCAGACCCGCGCGAGCGTGGTAGTCAGCAGTTCAACTTTACTCGACACTGAGATTGCATCGAGCCATGCCCTGAGCTGAGCGCCGACGGCTCTACGACATCGACGAGCTCGCGAACGGAGCGCCTGTGCCGGGATGGCGGCGGACGCGGCCATGCCGGACGAGCGGGCCTGGCTCGAGATCATGGCCGGCAACTATCGTGCTGGAGCGGAGCGACTTGGCCCCAATGTTGGCCACAAACTCCGCAGTACGCGGCGATATCAGACGTACAATGAGTGCGTTGGCAGGCGGAAAATTCCAACAAAAACATATAGAGCAGTACGGCCCATCACGCGCCTCTGCGCATTACAAAACCGCTGCTCTACCGCTGAGCTAAGCCGGCAAAACCAAACAATTATAAGCAGTTAACGAGAAGAAACTTGTCCGCTCGGCACGTTGGGGTGCACGGTCGGGCAGCGTTTGCGTCGATATAGCCGCAGTCGGGGTGTAGGTCTAGTCTGACTGGCTTGCGCTCTTGTCCGCACCGCCGCCTGGCAGAAAATGTGTAGAGCCGGAAATCGCTTTGTGAAACCAGACTGCCCCGTTTCAAGGACGTGCGGGCGAAGGATGTCAGACCAAAAGAGCGGATGATCGTCGGCGCAACCGTCAACCGATTCTTGGAAGACTAAAGCTGACACAACGAATGGTGCTCCAAAGCTGTCAAAGCCTTGCGCGGTCTCGGAACCAAATACGTCCCTTTGGAGTGAGGACGAGACATGAAACGCTTTCTCGCCATCGCCGCGGTGCTCGCAGCCGCCGACGCTCGCGCGGCGCCTCTAGACGATGCAATCAGCTGCGCGAATTACGCGACTATTGATGCCGTCTGTCGTGAGCAAAAAGACCCAAGCGACCCTTTGCTCGGCAAACTCAAGACTGCAGCAGGCGTGTTGCACGGTCGCAGCATTCGCATAGGTGCGCAGGCTGGCGTTTCCAAAGAAGCGGTTGGAGCCTTGGCTACGGTCGCCAACGACAAGATGACAAACGAGATGTCGCGCAAGTGCGACAACATCAAAGTGTTGCGTGATCAGTTCGAGGGCACTTGCCGCCCGGTGATGGATCAAGCGTATAAAGATACGCTCATGATGATAGACGAGATCATGAAGGGAAAGGGTCGCTAAGATGATAGCGAACGCGCCGCGCTAAAGCATTAGCGACCGTTTTCCTCCATCGTCTGCGCCTGCGCATTGCAGGGCAGAGCGCGAAGGGTGACGGAGGTGAGGGCAAACTTCATGGCTTCATACCCTCTTCGATCATGCGCAGCGTCTTGGGAGCGCCAGCGCACCACTTGGCCATCGCAGCCTTGTCGCCGTTCCACGACCCGATGATAGCGGCGCTGCCTACCATCACTATTTTCTTGCCGACGTTTTTCAGCAATAGCTCCTTGGCCTGCTCGACAGCCGGGGACAGCTTGATCTCGCAGACCGATTCGTACAACGCGATCCTGATTGCCAGACTGATCTTGGTGCTTTCCACGTCGGATGCTTCTTCGGTCGCAGGAACGGCCAACAAGGCCGCATTCTTCTGGTTCAATTGTTCCTGCGCTTCGTTTTCTTTAAGTTTTCCGTCGGCGTAGTCCTGCAGGATGACCCGTACCTCCGGGTCGATCCTTAACCACTTTTGTCGTGAGGCCGCATCGACACAGATCGACCAGAGACTGGACATGTCGCGCCGCTCACGATTGGCGATGTAGTCGTAACCCTCGGCGTAGTCCTTTTTCCAGCGTGAATTGTTTCGGTACATCCGGTCGAGCTTGGCTTTCTCCTTCGCATCGGCCACGGTCAGGATACCCTTGCAATAGAGTTCGAGGGAGGCGTTCGCAAAACCGTAGTCGCTGGCGGCCTTGCCGTGATCGACCGCGTGGGCTGCGCCCGTCAGGGCGAGCAGTGCTGCGGAGGCCAGGACGATGGCGGCGGTGCCGGGTAGTCGTTTCATGTGTCACCTCATATCCGCGAAGTGAACTTTTTCGGCATTCCATGCTTCCAGGGGTGGGTTTCGCCGACATGAAACAGGCGGCCCGTAGGGCCGCCTGAAACCATTCAACCCGATGGAAGAGGGCCTTACTGGCAGATGTGCTGGAGGCCGTCCGCTCCCTTGTACCAGGTCCCGGGCCGGCAAACGATGCCGTTGCGGGCCGCATAGGTATCCCAATTGCCGTACCAGCCCATTTCGCTGCGGCCGCCGGCATACCCACCGGAAGTGTCATAGGCGTAGGAATTGTCCCAGCCGCGGAACGGCGCGGATGCAACGGCTGCCGCGGTGCCGACGGCGGCGCCAGCAACGGCGCCCGCGGTGTCGACCGGCCAAAAGCCCGATCGAGTTCCGTCATCCGGATTCACTTGGCCGCGGGCCATGTGCCGGCGCCGAGAGGCGCGATCGGTGGTGGGATTGCCGGGGGTGAGATTCTGGCAATTGGGATCCTGGAAGAGCCCCGTGCAGGGGCCCGAATTGTCGACTGTGGTTTGCGCGAAGGCCGGTGTTGCCAGCGTGGACGCGACGATCGCGGCCAAGCCAAGACGCTTCAGGCTCGTCATGGCATTTGCTCCATGTTGTTGAGACCTGTGCTAAGCGCGCCATTCGGCAGTCGTTCCGCGGATTCTCGCATGTGGGGTCACATCGACGTGAGCCCGCGGAGGATGTGCGGTTTGTGTCACGCAACCTCGTGCGATCCAGCATGTGCGGCGGGTTTGTGTCCCGTTAACGCTTCGCTAGCGCAGCTTGCGGCATTTGAGCCGCTATCGACCCTTGCACGTTAGGCTTACCGGAAATTGGTGAGCGGGCCTTAACCCTCTCCGCGTGGCGATCGGATAGGTTGAGCGTCGGATAAACCGGGATCCTTCCATGCGCGCTCTCGCGCTCGCCGCCTTTCTGATCGGATTGCCCGCGACGGCGTTTGCCGGCGGCGGCTTCGATATCGTCGTTCCTGGCCGCCCGGGCGTGCCCATCATCATCGACAACATCGACGCGTCCTACAGCGTGGTCGAGGGTGTCTGGGGTCTCGGCAAGAACGTCCAGGTGCAGCCGACCATCTATGGCGGGCGCTACATCGCGGAGCGGCAGCCCGAGGACGTCGGCCATTATTATCCGACCATGGGCTTGCGGCCCGGCTACGGCCGGCTCGAGGTCGAGCCGCCCGCCAACCGCAAATTGCCCAGGCCCGCCGAGAGCTATCACCAGAGCTGGGGTGTGCAATCGGCGCCGCTGCCGCCGCAGATGGACGTGCCCGTCAATCCGCCGCCGGTGATCTTTGCGCCTGAGATCAACGACCGTCCGCGGCGTCCTCGGCCGCGGCCGCATGCACAGGCGCCCGGAAGGCCGCCAACTTAAGAAACGTCAAAAATTCAAGAAAAAATCCAAGATACGAAAATCAACAGGAGAGAGTAATGCGTCAGATGATTTCGGGACTGGTTGCGGCGGCTGCCGTGATGTTCGTCGCCACCGCGCCCGCCGCGGCTTGCGGCTTCAGCACGTGCGCACCGGTTGCGCCGGTCTATAGCGGCTGCAACACGGGTTGCGGTAGCTGGGGCTATGGCCCGGGTTATGGCGGATGGGGCTTTGAGCACCTCGCCGAGCCAGCCACGCAGTATTACTACGTCAACCAGGGCCCGACCTACACCGGACCGGGCGCATTCGCGCCGTACCCGACCTATCGTGAGGACGCAGTCGTCGCGCCCGCCAACTACGGCTACGGCCGTGGTTATGGCTACGGCAACGGCTATGGCTATCGTGCCGCCGCGGTCGAAGCCCCGGCCGCCTATCCCTATCAGCGCCCGTACTACCGTCCGTATCGCTACGGCTATGGCCCGCGCTACGGCTATCTGCCGCGCGTGCATTACGGCTACGGTCCCCGCTACGGCTACGCCCGTCGCGCCGCGCCGTACTATTACGGCGGCCACCGCGTGCTGCGCCGCTATTACTGATCGTTTGATTGGTTGAGTTGACGAAACGCCCGTCCGCGCGATGCGGACGGGCGTTTTGTTTTTTGGATTCTTAGTTTGACGCGTTTTCTTGACGCGAACCGGTATCCACTTCGCTCGAAAACGCTCTAGCGCTTCATCAACCCGAGACGGCTCGCGCCAACATAGAGCGAGAGCACGGCGGCGTTGGAGACGTTGAGGCTCTTGATCTCGCCGGGCATGTCGAGCCGCGCCACGACGCTGCATGTCTCGCGGGTCAATTGCCGCAGGCCCTTGCCTTCGGCACCAAGCACCAGCGCGAGCGGCTCGCGCAGCGTGACGTTCGAGAGGTCCTCGCTGCCTTCGCTGTCCAGCCCAACGGTCTGGAAGCCGCGCTCGTTCAGCGCGGTGAGTGCGCGGGCGAGGTTCTGCACGGTCACCATTGGCACCAGCTCGAGAGCGCCGGAAGCGGCCTTGGCCAGCACGCCGGTTGCCTCGGGGCTGTGGCGCGCCGTGGTGACGATCGCCTTCACCGCGAACGCCGCTGCGGAGCGCAGGATGGCGCCGACATTGTGCGGATCGGTGATCTGGTCGAGCACCAGCACCATGCCTTCCTGCTCCAGGGTCTCGATGTCGGGCGAGGGCAGGGCGTCGGCCTCGGCCAGCAGGCCCTGGTGCACGGCGTCGGGCGACAGCAGGCGGTCGATCTCCTGGGGCCGGACGATCTCGGGCGCGACGCGGGTCGCGATGTTCTCGTCCGCAAGCCGCTTTGCGGCGTTCTCGGTCAGCGTCAGCTTGCGGATCTGCCGCTGAGGGTTGGCCAGCGCCATGGTCACGGTGTGCCAGCCATAGAGGATGACCGGTCCGTCGGACTGCGAATCGCGGTCGCGCCAAGCCGGCCGGCCGGCTGATTTTCCGGGCCTGTTGAAGGGCTTAGCCCCGCCGCGGGGGCCCCTTGGGGTGAATTTTCGATCCTTCATGGGCTCGCTTGTGTCACGGGTCCCGGAATATGGCAATTTGGGTGGCTTCGGGGGCGATTTTAGCTGTTCGCCTCGGTTGACTTTGCCCCACCGCATCGCCCATAAACGCGCCCGGTCGCGCCCCCATCCGGGCTGTCGCGGCCTTCACGTTCCGTGGCCGTCTTCGGTCGCCGGCAAGGTCCGGCCCGATTGTGCTGCCGTCGAGCGGGGGAGTGTCCCGAGTGGCAAAGGGAGCTGACTGTAAATCAGCCGCCTCATGGCTTCGCAGGTTCGAGTCCTGCCTCCCCCACCAGCCTTCGCTCGCTTCGCGAGCTACGGCTGGGCAAGCCAGACCAAATCACCGTCACGCGAAGCTAGCGAAGGCTGTCACGCCGTAGCCGGGAGGGCGCAGGCGGACTGGCTCAGAGCGTAAGTCACCCCATCATCTCCCTGACCAGCGGCACCACTTTCCCCCCGTAAAGCTCGATGCTCCGCATCAGCTTCTCGTGCGGCAAAGGCCCCGCCGAATACTTCAGCTGGAAGCGCGAAATGCCAAGCGCCTTTGCGGTCTTGGCGATCTTGCGCGCGACGGTTTCCGGCGAGCCGACATAGAGCGAGCCGTGCTCGGCCTCATTGACGAACTCGTCGCGGCCCATCGGCGGCCAGCCGCGCTCCTTGCCGATCCGGTCGCGCATCGCCTTGTAGTCGGGCCACAGCTCTTCGCGCGCCTGCTCATCCGTCTCGGCGACGTAACCGGGCGAGTGCACGCCGATCGGCTGTGCCGGACGGCCGAAATCCTTGAAGGCGCGGTGATAGAGATCGACGTAGGGCGCAAAGCGCGCGGGATCGCCGCCGATGATCGCGAGCATCAGGGGCAGGTCGTAATGCGCGGCGCGCACCACCGATTGCGGGCTGCCGCCGACGCCGATCCAGGTCTTGAGCCGGCCGTTCTCGACCGGCGGATAGACCAGTTGATCTTTCAGCGGCGGACGCAGCTTGCCCTCCCAGGTCACCGGCTGCTGCGACAAGAGTGCCGTGAACAGGTCGAGCTTCTCCTCGAACAGCGCCTCGTAAGCGCGCAGGTCGAAGCCGAACAGCGGAAAGGATTCGGTGAAGGATCCGCGGCCGAGGATGACCTCGGCGCGGCCGTTGGAGAGCGCATCGAGCGTGGCAAAGCGCTGGAACACGCGAATCGGATCGTCCGAGCTCAGCACCGTCACGGCCGAGCCGAGATGGATGCGCCTGGTGCGCGACGCGATCGCGGCCAGCACGGTCTCGGGTGAGGAGATCGCAAAATCAGATCGGTGATGCTCGCCGAGGCCGATGAAGTCGAGGCCGAGCTCGTCGGCCAGCACGGCTTCGTCGACGACATTGCGGATCACCTGCGCATGGGGAAGCATGGCGTTGCTCGCGTCCTTCGTCACGTCGCCAAAGGTATCCAGTCCGAATTGAAGCGGTGAGGTCATCGATCAGGTCTCTGCGGGGGAGGGGCGCGAGCGGCGCCCGTTATGTGGGAAGAAATGCTTTGCATTGCAGCTAAGGCGCGGAGACCGCTTCGACAATGCTGCTCCGGGAAAGGCTGGGTTTCCGGTTTTTCATCGCCCCGCCGGCTCAGTCGGACTTGGCGAACGTCTCGACCAGGGTCTCGCGCAGCCAGCGTTGCGCCGGTACGGTGTCGTTGCGCTGGTGCCAGAACAGGCTGACGATGCGCGGTGGCGCCTTGAGCGGAATCGGCATGGCGTGCAGGAACGGCGCGTGCCGGGATTGCGAGCGCAGATCGCTCGGCAGCACGGCGATCAGGTCGGACTGGCGCACGACCTCGTAGGCGGCGCTGTAATGATTGACGGTCGCGACCAGGTTGCGCGACAGCCCGCGCGAGGCGAGGAAAAGATCGTAGGACGGTAAGGTCTTGCCGGCGAGGCTCACATCCACGTGCCCCGCGTTGAGGAAGCTGCGCGTGCTCAGCCGCTTCATCGCCGCGAGCGGATGGCCGCGCCGCATGAAGCAGGCGTAGTCGACCGTCCACAGCGAACGCGAGCGAATGGCGGCCGGCTGTTGCGCCTCGTTGACGTAGACGCTCAGCACGCAATCGACCCTGTTGTCCTCGAGCTGATCGGCGATCTCCAAAATGGTGTTGGGGACGGTGTGGACGCGCGCCTTGGGCGCAACCTTGCCGAGATGACCGAGGAGGTTCGGCATCACCAGCGAGGCGACGTAGTCCGACATCGACAGGCTGAACTCGGTCTGCGCGCGGGCGGGATCGAATACCTGCTCGTCGAGCGCGCCACGGACGCTTTCCAGCGCCTCGCCGATCGGCTCCCACAGCACCACGGCGCGCTGGGTCGGACGAATCCCGGTGCCTGATCGGACGAACAGGGGGTCGCCGAGCGCGCCGCGCAGGCGTGCGAGTGCGTTGCTGACCGCGGGCTGCGTCATCGTCAGCGCGCTCGCCGCGCGGGTGACACTGCCTTCGGTCATCAGCGCCTCGAAGACTTTCAGGAGATTGAGGTCGAGCGCGCGGAACGACACAGACATTCACCGTGGTGATATATTAGATCATGATTATAAATTATGACGATAATGTCACTTTGTCTATGGTTCCCCAAGGGACACGCGGAGCGCCGGGCCGCCAAGACTGAGGGGACTTTCATGTCGATGATATCGGCGCGCATCGAGCGCCTTCCGTTCGCACGCTTCCACACGCATCTGCTGTTGATGGGCGGGCTCGGCTACGCATTCGACGCGATGGACGCAGCCGTGCTGGCCTTCATCCTGCCGGTGCTGCGCACGGCGTGGAATCTGTCGAGCGTCCAGATCGGCGTGCTCGGCAGCAGCACCTATATCGGCTTCCTGTTCGGCGCGTTGTTCGCCGGTACGCTCGGTGACCTGATCGGGCGCCGCGCGGTGATGATGTCGGCGCTGGCGCTTTACTGCGCAGCATCGATCGTGAGCGCGATGGTCGATACCTGGCCGTCCTTCTTTGCCGCCCGCGTTGTCGCCGGCATGGGGACCGGCGCGGAGAGCGCGATCATCGCGCCCTATCTCGCAGAGTTCGTCGCGCGGCGCTATCGCGGCAGCTTTACCGGCGCACTCGCCGGCTTCTTCTCCTTCGGCTTCGTCGCCGCAGCCTTGCTCGGCTACTTCATCGTTCCCGCCTACGAGAACGGCTGGCGCATCGTGCTGGTGATCACAGCGGTGCCGGTCGTCATGCTGCTGTGGTGGCGCCGGGCGCTGCCGGAATCGCCGCGCTGGCTCGAAAGCCGGGGACGGAAGAAGGAAGCCGAAGCCGTCCTCGACAGGATCGAGGCAGGCTTTGCGCGCGCGGGCCATGTCCTGCCGCAGCCGGTCGTCGAAGCGACGGCGCCGGCCGGAGCTACCGGAACGCTGCTCGCCAATTTCGCGGCGCTGCTCGCCGGCCGCCAGGCGCGCATCACCATCATGACCTGGATCATGTGGCTGGCGATCACCTTCAGCTATTATTCCTTCTTCGTCTGGATCCCCGGCCTGCTGGTCCAGAACGGGATGAGCATTACCAAGAGCTTCGCCTATTCGATCGCGATCTATTGCGCGCAGATCCCCGGTTATTTCAGCGCCGCGTATTTCAACGAGCGCATCGGGCGGCAGGCGACGATCGCGACCTACATGGTGCTCGGCGGTGCCAGCGCGCTCGGGCTCGCCTTCGCGCAAAGCGACCAGCAGATCATGGCGGCGGGGATCTTCCTGTCCCTGTTCATGAACGGCACCTATGCGGGCGTCTATGCCTATACCGCCGAAGTATTCCCGACGCCGGTCAGGACCACGGGTGCCGGGCTCGCCTCCGCAATCGGTCGCATCGGCGCGATCGTCTCGCCGATCCTGGTCGGCTATCTCTATCCGAATTTCGGCTTCGCCGGCGTATTCGGGGTCACCACCACTGTGCTGCTGCTTGGGGCAGTCACCGTCGTGCTGATGGGCGTGCCGACGCGCGGCCGCTCGCTGGAAGAGATCGCGGCGGGTGAAGTCGCATGACGCGGACGAAAGTTACCGCTGATCCCTGGCTCTGCGCCGTCGCGGCGGCGCAGAGCAGGGCGGATCAGCCGGATGCACTGTTCGCGGCACTCGACGAAGCCGTGAAGTCGGCGATCGGGCACAAGCTGTTCACGATCCTGACCTACGACGGCGACAGCGGCGAAGCCGCGCGGGTCTATTCCAATCTTCCCGGTCCGTATCCGACCGGCGGACGCAAGCGCCTCGCGCCGGGCCCGTGGACCGAGGCCGTGCTCGACCGCGGCGAGGCCTATATCGGCCGAACGCGGGACGATCTGCGCAAGGTGTTTTCCGACCACGAGCTGATCGCCTCGCTCGGCTGCGCGAGCGTGCTCAACATGCCCGTGCGCTGGCGCGGCCGTACGCTCGGCTCGCTCAATCTGCTTCACGAGGCGGGCTGGTATGGCGAGGACGATATCGCCGCGTGCCTTCCCTTTGCCCAGCTCACCTTGCCGGCGCTGCTTGCGCCGGCCGACTTCTGACAGGATTCCGCGATGTCCAGCATCCTCTTCAAGAACGCCGCGCTGCTCGATCCGCTCCAGGCGGAATTGCTGGCAGGCCATGATGTGCTGGTCGAAGACAGCCTGATCAAGGAGGTCTCGGACCGGCCGATCCAGGCCACCGCCGATCGCACCATCGATCTCAAGGGCAGGACGCTGATGCCCGGCCTGATCGACCTGCATGTGCACGCCATCGCCGTTGAGCTTAACCTGGCGCAGCAGGTGCACATGCCGAACGTGCTGGTGACGCTGCGCTCGACGCTGCTGCTGCGCGGCATGCTGCGGCGTGGCTTTACCACCGTCCGCGACGCCGGCGGCGCCGGCCATGCGCTGAAGCAGGCGATCGAGACCGGCCTGACCGACGGGCCGCGGCTGTTCGTCTCCGGCCGTGCGCTCAGCCAGACCGGCGGCCACGGTGATATGCGCGCGCGCTCGGATTACCTCGCGAGCGACGCCCCGTGTCCCTGCTGCGTGCGTGTCGGGGCGCTGGCGCGCGTTGCCGACGGCGTCGATGGCGTGCGCAGGGCGGCACGCGAGGAGCTCCAGATGGGCGCCGACCAGATCAAGATCATGGCGTCCGGCGGCGTCGCTTCACCGACCGATCCGGTCGGCGCCTTCGGCTACTCCGAGGACGAGATCCGCGCCATCGTCGAGGAGGCGCGCGGGCGCCAGACCTACGTGCTCGCCCACGCCTACACCGCTGCCGCCATCGAACGCGCGGTTCGCTGCGGCGTGCGCACCATCGAGCATGGCAATCTGGCCGATGCTCCGACCGCGCGCCTGATGGCCGAAAAGGGTGCCTATGTGGTGCCGACCCTCGTCACCTACGAGGCGCTGGCCAACGAGGGCGCCCAATACGGCCTGCCGCCGGAGAGCGTGGCCAAGATCGCCGATGTCCGCGACGCCGGTCTGCGCTCGCTCGCGATCTATCGCGACGCCGGGGTAAAGATGGGATTTGGCAGCGATCTGCTTGGAGCTTCTCAACGCCTCCAGAGCGACGAATTCCGCATTCGCGCCGAAATTCTGGGAGCGCGCTCCGTCATCGCCAGCGCGACTTTGATCGGCGCCGAAGTGCTCGGCATGGAGGGCAAGCTCGGCCGGATCGCGCCCGACGCTATTGCGGACCTGCTCGTGGTCGACGGCAACCCGCTGCGCGATGTGGCCTGCCTGCTCGGCCAGGGCGAGCACATCCCGATGGTGATGAAGGCAGGCAAGGTCCAGTTCGACCGGCTGAACGCCTAAAGCGTTTTCGAGCGAAGAGGATACCGGTTCGCGTTAGGAAAACACGTCTAAACAAGCCTGCGCTACCGCCACATCCCGCGCATCCGCGCGCCGATGTCGATCTTCGGCCCTTGCGCCGCGGTGCGGGCCGCGCCGGCGGCGGCCTTCGGCCAGGCGGTGCGCTCGAACAGATAGACGAGGGATTCCGGGATGAAGCGGGTGCGCGAGGCGTAGACGTGGCGGTCGCCCTTGGCGGCCTGTCCGTGCACGAAGAAGCGCTGCGGCACGACGAGGTGGAGATCGTCCTTGGCGCGCGTCATCGCGACATAGAGCAGGCGGCGCTCCTCCTCGAGCTCGGCCGAGGTGCCGGCGCCGAGATCCGACGGCATGCAGCCGTCGACGACGTTGAGCACGAACACCGACTTCCATTCCTGGCCCTTGGCCGAATGGATGGTGGAGAGGATCAGATAGTCCTCGTCGCGGAGCGGAGGACCTGATTTGTCGCTGGTCGCATCCGGCGGGTCGAGCGTGAGCTCGGTCAGGAATTTTTCGCGCGAGGCGTAGCCGCTCGCGATCTGCTCGAGCTGCATGAGATCGGCGCGGCGCGTCTCGGAATCCTCGTGGATGCGATCGAGATGCGGCTCATACCAGAGCCGCACGCGCTCGAGATCGGCTGGCCATTCCGAGTAACGCAGATTTCCGACCGTGCGGACGAAGTCGGTCCACTCGGCGCCGGTGCGTGGCGGCACCGCAAGCTGGCCGAGCGCGGCAAGCGGGTCGGTGCTCTCCGCCATCTGGTCGAGCACGCGCTGCGCGGTGGCAGGGCCGACGCCGGGCAACAGGTGCAGGATGCGGAAACCGGCGACGCGGTCGCGCGGATTTTCGGCAAAGCGCAGCAGCGCCAGCACGTCCTTGACATGCGCGGCATCGAGAAATTTCAGTCCGCCGAACTTGACGAAGGGGATGTTGCGGCGGGTCAGCTCGATCTCCAGCGGACCGGAATGCGAGGACGTCCGGAACAGCACCGCCTGGTGCTTGAGCAGCGCGCCTTGCTCGCGGTTGGCCAGCACTTCCTCGACGATGTAGCGCGCCTGGTCGGCCTCGTCGTGGACGGTGACGAGCTGCGGCTTCTGCGACGAGGTGCGGTCGGTCCACAGGTTCTTGGTGAAGCGTTCGCGCGCTAGCCCGATGACGCCGTTGGCCGCCGCCAGCACGGGTTGCGTCGAGCGGTAGTTGCGGTCGAGCGTGATCATCTCGGCGTGGGGGGAGAAGCTTTGCGGAAAATCCAGGATGTTGCGAACGGTGGCGGCGCGGAATGAATAGATCGACTGCGCGTCGTCGCCGACCACGGTTAGCCCGCGTCCATCCGGCTTCAGCGCCAGCAGGATCGAGGATTGCAGGCGGTTGGTGTCCTGATATTCGTCGACCAGCACGTGATCGAAGCGGCCGCCGATCTCTTCGGCGATCAGCGCATCGCTCATCATCTGCGACCAGTAGAGCAGGAGGTCGTCGTAATCCAGCACGTGCTGGGCCTGCTTGGCCTCGACATAGGCCGCGAACAGGCCCTTCAACTCGGCGGCCCAGCCGGCGCACCAGGGATAGTGCTGGCCGAGCACTTTTTCGATCTCCATCTCGGCATTGACGCAGCGCGAGTAGATCGACAGGCACGTGCCCTTGGCGGGAAAGCGGCTCTCGGTCTTCGACAGGCCGCGCTCGTGCCGGACCAGATTCATCAGGTCGGCGGAATCCTCGCGGTCGTGGATGGTGAAGGCTGGATCGATGCCGATCCGCTCGGCATATTCGCGCAAGAGGCGCGCGCCGATGCCGTGGAACGTGCCGGCCCAGGTGAGGGCGTCGCGCATGATCGCGGCGTTGTTCTCGCCCAGCACCTTTCGGGCGATGCGCTCGACCCGGCCGGCCATCTCGGCCGCGGCGCGGCGAGAGAACGTCATCAGCAGGATGCGGCGTGGATCGGCGCCCGCGACGATCAGGTGCGCGACGCGATGGGCGAGCGTATTGGTCTTGCCGGAGCCCGCGCCGGCGATGACGAGCAGGGGGGCGCCCACGGTCGCGCCATCGGCGACGCCATGTTCCACGGCGCGGCGCTGCTCCGCATTGAGCGTGTCCAGATATGTCGCCACGAATCGCCCCGGTGAAAGGGTGAGAGTCGGCGATCCCGGCGCGAATCGCAATGCAGCTGGACGGAACCAATGTTAAGACCTAGGGAAAAGATGCCCGAAGTTCCAGCCCGAAAAGCGCACACCCGGCATGACCGAGCCCAAGTCCGAGCAGTTCGAGATGCGGCGGCTGGAGTCGCTCAGCAACACCATCTTTGGTGTCGCCATGACGCTACTCGCCTACGACCTGCCCAAGGCGGCGGTGTTCACCAGCGCGCCGGGCTGGGACGATCTTGCTCGGGTCTATTCCGGCAAGCTCGCCGGTCTCGCGCTCAGCTTCATCATTGCCGGCGTGTTCTGGATCAGCCATCACCGCCGGCTCGCGCGCCAGCCCGTGGGCAGCCGCGGCATGGTGATCCTCAACCTGTTCTTCCTGCTCTCGATCGTGCTGCTGCCGGTGACCAACGGCCTCTACACCAATTACAGCATGAGCAGCGCGGTGGCCGTTCTCTACGGCCTGCATCTGACCGCGATCGCCGGCCTCAATGCCTGGCTGTGGTGGACGATTTTGGGCGGCTGGCGCCACGAGATCATGGCCTCGATGTTTCCGCTGCTGGTGTTCATTCCGGGCACGATCGTTGCGGCCTTCGCGCCGCACGTCGCGCCCTTCGTGTGGTTCATCGCCTTTGGCGGGCTGCTGATCCAGCGCTTCTATGCCGCGCCGACCGGGCCAGGCGCGTGAGGCGGTGGCTCACCCTTTTGTCGCGCCGAACCCGTCGGCCGGCACGTAAAGCATGACTGGGCGGATTTCGTAGACCGCTGACGGGTTGACCTCGCGCAGCTTCCGCGCCGCCGCGATCGCTTCCTCATCGGTATCGTAGTCGACGAGGTGGAAGCCGAGAAGCTGCTCCTTGGTCTCGGCAAACGGGCCGTCCAGCACCATGCCCGCGCCGGGGCCGCGCAAGGTGTGCGCCTTTCGGGTCTCATCCAGACGGGCGGCCGGCCCAAGGTGTCCGCTTGCCCTCAAGGGCGCCTGAACCTCGATCACTTTGGCCACGACCGCGGCGTCCTGCTCTGCCGTCCAGGACAAAATCTCGTCTTCCACGTGGTAGGCCAGGATGGCGTAAAGCATCGTCACCTCGTTTGTTTTTCAAGCTCGCAGTCGGAAGGATGTATGAGCGCCGTCGATACCGACAATCCCGGAGACTAACATATTGCGTCGCGCAAGTTGCGACGAAACCGTCCTGAAACCCGATTGCCGCCCTCGGAGGTGAACGCTGCCCAAAGCCGAGGCGACTGATGGCCACCAAGAACACTTCGGAGGCGGCCATGTCGACCATAAAGATCATCTGCGACGCGCGTCGGGCGGGAAAGTCGGAAGCCGCGGATTTGCACGACCAGTCCGGCCACCACCGCTATTACGGCAGCTCGGCCGAGAACGGCGGTGAGCGGATCGTCGAAAGCCGCCGCGGAAAACGCCCGCGCGCGCTCAATGTGTGTGGCTTCTGACGCCTTCGGCGATACCGTCTTTCGACATGGACGTCCTGCAAATATCGATCGCGGCGATGCCGTTCCTGCTTGCGCTGATGAGCCGGACGCGAAAGGCAATCGCGCCGTGCCTGCTGACGAGCATCGTCACCGTGCTGCTCGGCGACGAGCCTCATCGGGCGGTCATGGCCTGGTGCGTCGGCGTGCTGATTGCCGCCGTTGCCCTGCGTGAGCGGCTTCGCGCGAGGTGATCCGGCGCCGTCACGGCGCGCTCAGGACCTGTTTGACCAGCGCCTCGCGCAGCGTTGCCAGCTCGCCGCTCGCTTCCATCTGTGCGATCACCTTGCCGACCTTCGGCACCAGATCGCGATGGCGTTCGTGCAAATAATGGTAGATGTGGATGCGCTCCAGCGGTGGCGAGAGCGGGACAATCCTGGTCTGCAGATTGAGTTTCCTCACCGCGACGAGCCCGCTGAAGAGATCGGTGACCATCAGCTCGAAACGGTCGGCGTCGAGCATCCTGATCATGTTCTCGAGGCTGGTGGTCGCGGTGACGCGGGCCATGCCGCGCGTCCCGGCCTCCGAGGAGCCGACGCCGCGGACGATTCCGATGCTGTACTCCCTGATCGAATTCCAGCCGGCGACGTCGAAACGGAGTTTCGTCGCGAAGACCGCCGGCTCGATGTAGTTGATCGCCGGCGTCACCTGAATCAGCGTCGGGTAGTCGCTGGAGAGCGTTCCGATCCGCTGAATCTCGCCATCGACCTCGCCGGCGCTCGACAGCGCCAGCGCGCGCTTGCCGGGGACGTCCTCGAACGCCAGCTTGATATTCAGCTTGGCGTAGACGGCCCGCAGCATCTCGCCGCCGACATATTGATCGGGGATATCGGCAATCCGCGCCAGCCGGATGAGCTCCTGCGCGTGCGACGGAGCGGCGGCGAGCAATGACAGGCAGGCGACGATGATCCGCCACATGACGCGTCTCCTTTGCCCTGCATAGCTACCATTGGATTCGGATGGCCGCGATCCACCGGGGGGCACCCGTGTGGCGGCCGCACCGCTCGCTTGTCTTGCAGGCGACTGCGGACTTTAACCAATGTCATTCCAGTACGCGAAGTGATAGTTTGCGCGAGAATCCTGCTGCTGGGCGCAAGACAAGACCCCGCCAAGCCACCCATGGGCCGGCAGGATCGCCACGCAGGTCGCGTGATGAGAGAATTTCAACTGTCGAATTGCTCGCGGCTGCGATCCGCCGTCCGGAGCAGGGTGCCGCCATTCCGGGGACGTGGTGCATGGGCAACGCAGGCGACGAGGACTCCAAGCGCAGCAGTCGCGCCGGTCCCCCGGCGGCCGCGAAGCAGGATTTGAACGGGATCGGCGCTGCATTTGCGCCAGGGATGATCGGAGCGCTGCTGTCGCGGATCTTCAACTGGTCGCGCAGCGGCGTCGGGCCGCGCCTGCTGGCCGCCGTGCTGCTGTTCTCCTCGATCGTCACGCTGATGCTGACCGCGCTTCAGCTCTATCTCGACTACGACCGCGAGGTCGGCGTCATCGAGACGCGGCTAGACGAGATCGGCCGCAGCACGACCGGCAGCCTCGGCGAGAGCCTGTGGAATCTCGACCAGAACCAGCTCAAGCTCCAGCTCGACGGCATCCTGCGGCTGCCCGACATCCGCGCCGCCGAGGTGCGCGAGGTCGCCGATCGTCCCAATCCGATCCGTGTCGCGGTCGGCGAGCCGAGCACCCGCTCAGCCGTGACACGCGACTATCCGCTGAACTACAGCGTCCAGGGGACGGCACGCCAGATCGGCGTGCTCCATGTCGAGGCGACGCTGGCCGAGGTCTATCAGCAATTGCTGAACCGCGCCCTGGTCATCCTGGCAAGCCAGGCCGCGAAGACCTTTGTCGTCTCGCTGTTCATCATCTACATGTTCCATCTGCTGGTGACACGGCATCTGGTCGCCATCGCCGAGTTCGTCGGCCAATACAGCCTGTCGCGGCCACCGCCGCCTTTGCACCTCGAGCGCCGGCCGCCCCGCGATCCCGACGAGCTGGACAAGGTGATCGACGCCTTCAACGCGATGTGCGAGAATCTCGGGCGCGCCTATGGCGAGCTGCGCGAGGCCAACGCAAATCTCGAGCGCGACCTGAGTATCCGCCGGCGCGCCGAAGAGGACGCGCGTGCCAGTGAAGAGCGTTTCCGCGACTATGCCGAGACCGCGTCCGACTGGTTCTGGGAGACCGGACCGGATCATCGGTTCACCTACGTATCCGACCGGGCCGGCGCCTTCGGCATGGACAACAAGGCGCTTGTCGGCAAGCACCGCACAGATGCCGCCTCCGACCGCGACGCCGAGCCTGAGAAATGGCGCGCGCACGTGGCGACCTTGGACCGCCACGAGCCGTTCCGGAAGTTCGAGTATCGCGGGCGCGACGTGGCCGGCCGCATGCATCATTTCAACGTCAACGGCCAGCCGATCTTCGCGGCGGACGGACGCTTCATGGGCTATCGCGGGTCGGCCACTGACCTCACGGTGCAGCACGAGGCCGAGGAGCGGCTGCGCCAATCCCAGAAGATGGACGCGATCGGTCAGCTCACCGGCGGCGTCGCTCACGACTTCAACAACGTGCTCACGGTCATCACCGGCACCATCGAGATCATCCAGGAGGGGCTTGCGGACAAGCCCGAGTTCGCCGCGATCGCACAACTGATCGACGATGCGGCGGCGCGCGGCGCCGAGATCACCTCGCAGCTGCTGACCTTCGCGCGCCGCCAGCCGCTGGAGCCCCGCGACATCGACGTCAACGCACTCGTGGTCGAAACGGCGAAGCTGCTCAAGCCGATCCTCGGCGAGCATATCGAGATCGTGACCCGGCTCGCGGACGACGCCTGGTCCGCGATGGCAGATCCGTCGCAGCTCTCGTCGGCGATCGTCAATCTCGCCGTCAATGCGCGTGACGCGATGCCGGGCGGCGGCCGGCTCACGCTGGAGACCGCGAACCGCGAGCTCGACGGCACCAGCGGTGCCGGCGACGGCGACGTCATGCGCGGCGCCTTCGTGATGATCGCGGTGGCCGACACCGGTCACGGCATCCCGGCCGACATCCGCGAGCGCGTGTTCGAGCCGTTCTTCACCACCAAGGGCGTCGGCCGCGGCACCGGGCTTGGGCTGAGCATGGTCTACGGCTTTGCCCGCCAGACCGGCGGGACCGTCATCATCGAGAGCGAGGAGGGGCGCGGCACGGTGATGCGGCTGTTCCTGCCGCGGTCGAAGGGCGAGGCGCCGGCCAGGACGGCGCCGGTTCAGCCGCCCGCGTCGGCACGCGGGCACGAGACGATCCTCGTGGTCGAGGACGATCCGCTGGTGCAGGGCTATGTCATCGCCCAGCTCGGCACCCTCGGCTATCGCACGCTCGCCGCCAGCGACGGCGCAGCTGCGCTTGCGCTGGTCGACCAGGGCGTCAAATTCGATCTCCTGTTCACGGACATCATCATGCCCGGCGGCACGAACGGACGGGAATTGGCCGAAGCCGTCCGGCTTCGCCGGCCGGGGGCGAGCGTGCTCTACACCTCCGGCTACACCGACGACACCATCGTTCACGAAGGACATCTCGATCCCGGCCTGGCGCTGCTCAGGAAGCCGTACCGGAAATCGGAGCTGTCGCAGAAGATCCGCGAGGTGCTTGCAGGCGAGCCGCCGGCCTGAGCGGAGCTCATCCATGCAGACGCCACCCACGAAAAAGGCGCGGCGGGGAGGCCCCGTCGCGCCCGATTTCTTGCTCGCTGGTCCAGGGCTGAGAGCGCCCCGATGCCAGGCCTTTCGTCAAAGCCTAGCGGGCGATCCCAGCGAGGTGACAGCGCTTGAGATAAGACACTGGATCACCTCCTTTCGTTGGTTTCGGGACTCTGAATATAGGACGAAATCCCGCCGCCGTTAAGGGGCGCCCCGGGGGCGGGAACTGGCCTGTCCGCAAGACGGGAAAGACCGGTCCGGAGCAGTTGAGACTGCCGCCCGGTCGTGTTAGGGAGCCAGTGATGCGGGTGTAGCTCAATGGTAGAGCAGCAGCCTTCCAAGCTGAATACGAGGGTTCGATTCCCTTCACCCGCTCCAAATTTTTCGAAGATTTTGCGAGAGTGGTCAGGTTTCAGTCTGACAAATCGGCTGCTTGACACGTCCTGATGCTCGCTTTGCGATCGACTGTTTCGCGGTGGAACGATCGTGGTGTGCACTCTGGCGGGGGCCGCGCTCGGGCCGCGGCTTCTGCGGTGGTGAGGTGTTGCGTCAATACCGACGTCGCACTCGAAACCGCGACAAATGCGTGCGGCGATATCAGTGTCGATAGCTCGCGTCTCGATCGAACGCCGCGCAAACTGCTCGACGTCAGCCGTCTCGCCAAGCTCGGCTGGCGTGCCACGACCTCGCTTCACGATGGCTTGAAGTGCGCCTATGCGGCGTATCAGGCCGGCGCGCCGGTGGCGGCGCGAGAGTAGGAACCTTCACCGCAAGCAAGAGTTGGCCGGTCGGGCAGGGCGAAAAGCCACACGAGGCCGACCGTGCAACAAGCCGTGCGCGTGCGCTCCACCGCGCAAATCGCGGGGCATCCGATTCATCCGATGCTGTCGCCATCGACAAGACCGGCGCACTGCTCTTCGCCGACGACAGTGGCAACGCCGTGTGGCGGGTGACGGCGGCCCATCCGCAGGTCACGCAGCGCTAGATATCGAGGAGCTGCACCATGGGCCTTGCTCAATACGCGATCGTGCCGGTCGAGGACGAATGGGGCGTGCTGCATGACGGTGACGTCAAAAGCAAATACGCGACCAAGGAAGCCGCGTTCGAGTCCGCGGTCGCTGCCGCCTCCCTGGCGATCCGTCAGGGGCATGAGGTGCATGTCAGCGTGCCCGGTCGCGAAGCCGGCGAGAATGCGCTGGGAAGCTAGGGATACGATCAAGCCCGTGCGCTTGTGATCCTGAGCGAGTACCGCGCCACGACTGCGCATCATCCCTACGTGAACGAGATCCGCTAACCTGTTTCCGGCCGTCGCCACGCCACCCTGATCCTTCCTACTGACCGACGATGGCGTCGATTTCCTCTTTCAGGAGGGCGCCGTAATGTTCGAGGACGCCCGACGTCAGCTTGGCGCAGAGCAGCGTGAAACTGAGCGCCGCGCCCGGCTTTTCGCCCGGCGTCATGATCGGCAATCCAACTCCGGCAATGCCGGGAATGAGCTCGCCCACATCCACCGCGTAACCGCGGCGACGGGTGTCGGCAATCAGCTGTCGAACCTTGTCCTCGGTGAGGTTGCGATAGGACGCGTAGCGCCCGAGGTTGGCGCGGATGATGTAGTCCTGCTCGTCCTCGTCCAGGAATGCGAGCATTGCGATCGAACCGGGGCCCACGCCGAGGGGGACGAAGCCGCCGATCGATCCCGTCAGCGTCGGCACGATGCATTCGCCGTCGCGCCGGTCGAGACAAACGGAATCGTGGTTGAAGCGGGCCATCAGATGGGTCGTGTCGCCGGTGCGGCGCCTGAGCCGGGACAGCGCGATCTCGCAGCGGCTGATGATGCCGGGGCCGCGAGCCGCGCGGACGCCGTAGATCGCCATGCGTGCACCCAACCTGTAGCGCCGTTTTTTGTCGTCGCGGGCAAGCAGCTTGTGACCGACCAGCGTGTTGAGGATGCGGTGACAGGTGGCGGTGTTGAGCCCGGAGCGGGCCGCCAGGTCCTTGAGCGATAGGCCCTCGACGCCGCCATCGGCGACGAGATCCAGCAGGATGACGGTCCGGTCGAGCAGCTGGGCTCCACCGGAGGGCGGTTGGGCGATCACCGGCACAGTATCTCACATTATGAAAAAAGAGGCCTCGGCAACTTGTACATTGAGAAAGATGCGTCTCCAATGATGAAAATTAGGTCGCTTGGGATTGATGCATATTTTTTGAGCGACCTGATTTCTGCATTCGCAAAGCTGATGGCTGACGCGGCGCTGTGGCAACAGCGCTGGAAGGCCGTGATTTATCCAGAGGAACAGGATGACAGGCTTCAAAACGATGATGGGCGTTTCCGCTGTTGCGCTCGCTGCTTTTTTTGCTGGTAGCGCCGCCGTGGCGGGCACGCTTGAGAACGTCAAGGCGCGCGGCAAGCTCGTCGTCGGCGTGAAGAATGATTACGTGCCCTATGGCTTTCTGAACGACAAGGGCGACATCGTCGGCTTCGAGGTCTCGCTTGCGAAGTACGTTGCCAAGGAGCTCCTTGGCTCCGAGGATAAGATCGAGCTCGTGCCTGTCGTCGCGTCCAATCGCATCGAATTCCTGACCGCCGGCCGCATCGATGCGATCTTCGCCACGCTCGGCGTCACGGCCGAGCGCGCCAAGGTCATCGACTTCACGACGGAATACGTTTCCGCTGCCGGCCCGTCCGTGCTGGCGGCCAAGGAAGCGACGGTCTCCAAGTGGGAAGAGCTGAAGGGCAAGTCGGTCTGCGGCATCCAGGGCTCCTACTACAACAAGAAGATGACCGAGGAATTCGGCATCAATCTCGTGGCCTTCAAGACCCAGCCGGAAGCCTATCGTGCGCTGAAGGACAATCGTTGCATCGGCTTCGTCTTTGACGACATGACGCTTCAGCAGAAGCTCAAGGAGCCCGATTGGGCGAGCTACAAGATCGCGGTGGCGCCGTATGAATTCCAGCCGATGGCCGGCGGCCTCCGCAAGGGAGACACGGAATTCCACGAAGCCGTCGACAAGGCCATCGCGAAGGCCGAGGCCGAAGGCAAGCTGATCGCGTGGGAGACCGAGTTCGGCATGCCGCACTCCGACTACATCGCCGCGCGGGCGAAGGCTGCGGTCGCGAAGAAGAACTGACGCACACGGAGCGGCCTTTGTTCGGACTCGACTATTCCTGGCTCGCGGATCCTGCGTACCAGCAATGGCTGCTGACCGGTGTTGTCAACACGCTGAAGCTGGCGGCGCTCTCATCGGCGGCCGCCATCCTCATCGGGATGCTCGGGGCCCTCGGGCTCACGCTGCGGATTTTCTGGCTCGATGCCCTGATCGAGCTGTTCGTCGAGGTGTTCCGCAACACGCCGCCGCTGTTGCAGATGTTGTTTGCCTATTTCACCTTCTCGAACCTCGGCCTCAAGGTGACCGATCCGTCGACGGGATTATCGGTTCCGCTTCTCAGTGCCTTCGCCTGTGCTGCGATTTCGCTCAGTCTCTTCGGCGGGGCGCTGGCGACCGAAGCCTTCCGCTCCGGCATCGAAACCATGCCGCGGTCGATCATCGATGCGGCGCGGTCGCTGGGGTACGGCCGATGGGCCCGCTTCTGGCGCATCGAGGCGCCGATCGCCACCCGCGTCTGCCTGCCGGGACTGACGAACATCCTGACCAACCTCTTCAAGACGACGTCGCAGGCATCCGTCATCACCGTGCCGGAACTGATGTACTACGCCGGGCAGATCTACAATGACACGTTCCGCACGCTGGAGGTCATGATTCTGGTCCTCCTCATATACGTGGTGCTGGTGTCCATCCTCACATTTGCGATGGCGAGGCTCGAAGCCTTCATGGCCTTCCCGGGTTACGGGAGGGGGCATTGATCGCGGGCTCCATGCTCTCCTATGAGGGAAAGAAGCGCGCCGTTCTGCTGCTGATCGCCCTTGGCGTCGCGATCTGGATCGCGGTCGATGCGGCGGCGGGCGGCTCGGCGCACTGGAGCCGCGTGCTGGCGCGGCTTCCTCTGCTTCTCACCGGCTCGGCGTCCGGCTGGCCGATCAATGGCGGCTTTGCCCTCAATATCATTCTCTCGATCGCCTCCATGGCACTGGCGACGGTGCTCGGTACGATCATGGGTCTTGCGACGCTCGCCAGGTTCGGACCGATCCGGGTCCCGTCTCTTCTGCTGATGAATTTCCTGCGCAATTCACCCTGGCTCGTTCTGCTTTTTGCAACGCTCTATTTCCTGCCGTTTGAGATGCATGTCTTCGGCACGACCATTGCGTTCCCGCCGTTCGTGAAGGCCGTGATTGGCCTTGCGCTGCCAACGGCGGCGAATTTCTCCGAGGTGATCCGGGGCGCCGTTCAGTCCATTCACAGCGGTCAGTGGGAAGCGGCACGTTCGCTCGGCTATGGCACCGGCCAGATCTATCGCCACGTGATCATGCCACAGGCGCTGCGGCGCATGATCCCGGGCTGGATGAATTCCTACGCGTTGCTGATGATCGCGACAGCGCTCGCCACGGTGACCGGTATCCAGGACGTGCTGACAATTCTGAATACTTTGCTCGCCATGGAGAACGAGCGCGTGATCGTCTACTTCTATTTGACCATCCTCTTCCTGTTCATCGCCTATTGCTATCCGATCGCGGTCGTCGCGCGCCGGTTGGAACGCGCCGTGAAGGGAGAAAGCCTGTGAACCGCATCGACGCGCTGATCGAGCTCGACAACGTCCGCAAGTCCTTCGGTGACGTCCCTGTTCTCAGGGGCATTTCGATGTTCGTGCAGAAGGGCGAGGCAGTCTGCATTATCGGTCCTTCCGGGTCGGGAAAGTCCACCATTCTGCGCTGCATCAACGGCCTGATTCCCGTGGACGAAGGCTTTGTCCGCGTCGGCGCACACCGTGTGCATGAAATGAGGTCGGAAAAGCAGATGCGGGTGCTACGCCATCAGGTCGCGATGGTGTTCCAGCAGTACAATCTTTTCCCGCATCGTACGGCACTGGAAAACATCATGATGGCGCCGATCCAGGTTCTCGGACACGATCGCGCCGAAGTCGAGGAGCGGGCCCGCAAGCTCCTGAAGAAGGTGCGGCTCTCGGAGAAGGCGGACAGCTACCCGGGGCAGCTGTCCGGCGGCCAGCAGCAGCGCGTGGCAATCGCCCGCGCACTCGCGATGCAGCCGGAAGCGATCCTGTTCGACGAGGTGACGGCTGCGCTCGATCCCGAAACGGTAAAGGACGTGCTGTTCGCGATCCGCGAACTGGTGGAGGAGGGCCTCACCTGCATTCTCGTGACGCACGAGATGAAGTTCGCCCGGGAAGTCTCGCAACGCGTTTGTTTCACCGATCGTGGTCTGATCGTGGAAAGTGCGCCTCCTGCGGAACTCTTCGACAATCCGCGAGACCCGCGCACGCGCGAATTCCTCGGTCAGGTTCTCTGATCGCACCACCGGGGCGGACGCGCTGCGTGGTGCGGCCATCCCAAGTGCAATGAAAATGAAAGGTGAGCCGGAAGGCCCAATACATCATGCCTCGTTTTGACGACATCTACGCCAAGGACTTCAAGGAGACGCCTTACTGGTGGGAGGCCGCGGAACCGGAGACCGATCTCGATCCGCTGCCGGAGCGAGCCGACGTCGTGGTCATCGGCTCGGGCTATGCCGGGTTGAATGCAGCGACTCATCTGGCGCGCGCCGGGCGCTCCGTCGTCGTCATCGACGGTGACCGGATCGGGGAGGGAGCCTCGACGCGTTCGGGCGGGATGGTGTCGAGTGGCCAGAAGCTGGTGGTTAGTGGTGCGATCAAGGGAATCGATCCCGTGCTCTTCTCGCGCCTGATCGGCGAGAGCAACGAGAGCTTCGATTATCTGAAGATGCTGGTCGAGACGGAGAAGCTGGATGCGGGGCTTGCGCTCAGCGGCCGCTTTTTCGGCGCCCACGCCGCGGGCGATTACGAAACCCTGAAGCGGCATGGCATGCTTCTGGCGGAAAAGACCGGCGTGACCGTACATTTCCTCGATCGCGCGCATCAGCGATCGGCGATCGGTTCGGACTATTATCACGGCGGCATGGTGATCGACGAATATGGCGGTCTGCATCCGGGCAAGTATCACAAGGCGCTGCGCGACCGGGCGCGCGCCGCCGGCGTCATGCTGCGCTCGCATGCGCGCGCGGGTATGGTGCAGGATGGTGCGAAAGGAGAGAAGATCGTGCCGACCGCTCGAGGCGCCATCCGGGCTGCCCACGTGGTCGCAACCACAAACGGTTACACCGCCGCCGATGCGACACCTGGCCTCGCCAGCCGTATCGTGCCGGTCAAGAGCTATCAGATTGCCACCGCGCCGCTGCCGGCCGATCTCTTGGCCGAGCTCGTTCCGCAGGCCCGCATGGTGTCCGACACACGCCGTGACTTGATCTACGCCAGGCCGTCGCCTGACGGGACACGGCTTCTGTTCGGTTCACGCCCGGGCATCTTCGACATGCCCGACAAGCTGGCCGCGAAGCGGCTTTATGCGCGCATGTTGGCCATCTGGCCGCAGCTTGCGGGCGTGAAGATCACTCATGCCTGGAGCGGGCGCGTGGCCATGACTGTCGACAAGATAGCCCATCTCGGGGTTCGCGACGGCGCGGATTTCGCGGCTGGTTGCAATGGCAACGGCGTCGCGCTGATGACCTTTCTCGGCTACCAGACAGCACGCAAAATTCTCGGCGAGCAGAACATGCCATCGGCCTTCGATCGCGAGACATTCACGGCCGTGCCCTTCTATTCGGGCAAGCCCTGGTTCGTTCCGCTCTTTGCCGGCTGGTATCGCCTGCGCGATTTCCTCGACCGTCCGGGACGCTGAGCCTCGGGCGGCACATCCGGCCCGGCTCGCCTTCCGCGTACCCGTTTCAAGGAGGACCACGTGTCCAGGATTATTCCCGATCTTGTCGTCGCGCCGCAGGAGCTGCCTGCGCATGTGGACGTCGTCGTGATCGGCGGCGGCATCATCGGCGTGTCGACCGCGCTTTCGCTGGTTGAGCGTGGCGTCTCCGTTGCCCTGTGCGAAAAGGGATTGATCGGAGCAGAGCAGTCGTCGCGAAACTGGGGCTGGGTACGCCAAATGGGGCGCGATCCGGCCGAGTTGCCGCTCGCGATCGAGAGTCTTCGGCTCTGGCGTGGCATGAACGAGCGTATCGGCGGCGAAACCGGCTTTCGGCAGGCCGGCATCGCCTATCTCTGCGACACGGATGCCGACGTTGCGATGTATGACGAGTGGTTGAAACACGCCACGTCTTTCGATCTCGACTCGCGCTTCGTAAGGGGCGAGGCGCTGAAGACGCTCATGCCGGGTATGGCGAAACCGATCCGTGCCGCGCTGCATACGCCGAGCGACGGCAAGGCGGAGCCGTTTATCGCCGTCCCTGCAATCGCGCGCGGCGCGGCCGCGAAAGGGGTGCATATCCTCACCAACTGCGCGGTCCGTTCCATCGAGCGATCGGCGGGCAGGGTGAGCGGCTGTGTCACCGAGCGCGGCGAGATCCGCTGTTCGTCCGTCGTGCTGGCGGGAGGGGCTTGGTCGCGCCTCTTCGCCGGCAACATGGGCATCGATCTTCCGGTCCTGAAGATCCTCGGCAGCGTCGCCCGCGTTTCTTCGATCGAGGGCGTTCCGGATTTTGCCGTTGGTGCGGGCAACTTCGCTTTCCGCCGCCGTCTGGATGGCGGGTTCACCGTCGCCCAGCGCAACGCGAACGTCGCCCCGATTACGCCGGACAGTTTCCGATTGTTCTGCGACTATACGCCGACGCTCATCAAGAGCTGGAACGAACTGACACTTCGCATCGGCGGTCAGTTCGTTCGCGAGCTGAAAATGGCCCGCAGCTGGAAGAGTGATGAGGTTAGTCCTTTCGAGCATGTCCGCATTCTTGATCCCGATCCGTCGCTGCGGTTCGTCCACGGCGGCGTCACCCATCTGTGCGAAGCCTTCCCGGCGTTCCGCGACGCCAGGATCATGCAAATGTGGGCTGGCCTGATGGATGTCACGCCGGATGCCGTTCCAGTTATCGCGCCGGTCGGCTCCGTTCCAGGCTTCTATCTCGCGACCGGCTTCTCGGGCCACGGCTTCGGTATCGGTCCTGGCGCCGGCGCCCTGATGGCCGATCTCGTGACCGGTTCGACGCCTTGCGTAGATCCCGCACCCTTCCGGATGGAGCGCTTCAAGCGCTTGAAGAGGGCCGCCTGATTTTTGATGCCCACGCCAAACAAGGCGTAGTCGTCACGGGAGCTCTTCTCGTGGCAGACGGCGGCGGCCGGTCTCCCACACACAGTCGCGCTGTCTGAGGCGGGCAATCTTGCCGGCATGGGAGAAGCGAGCCCAGCGTGCGCTTGTGGCGAAAAGCGTGTGTTGAACTGGCGGTCTGAAATATCTGGTCGTCTCTGCGTCGGATGTCGACGACGCGTCTCCGCCCGAGCGCTGCTGATCGGCGCACAATCGCCAACTGTGTTCAAGTCTGGCGAAAATAACATCATGTTAGGTTTATCGCATAACTGGGTAATTGTGTTAGCCCGGCGAAAGCCTATTGTCGCGACCAATCGGATACCCATCGGCAGTGACAAGCGCTCGCGGAAGTCGGCAGAGCGCCCGGAGAATGCTGCCCAATTTCTAGCGAAGCCCGACAACGGGACGTCAGCAAACCCAGTGGAGGAATTTTCTGCGATGACCACGACTCGCACGATCCGTCACATGAGTCAGTCCAGGAAGGCCGCTGCCAGCGGCTGGATCGGTTCGGCTCTCGAATATTATGACTTCTTCATCTACGCGACCGCCGCGTCGCTGATCTTCCCGCAAATCTTCTTCCCGTCGGAAAACCCCACCGTCGCCATCGTCGCATCGCTGGCGACCTACGGTGTGGGATATGTGGCCCGGCCGATCGGGGCTTTCGTTCTCGGACATTGGGGCGACACCCATGGCCGCAAGACCGTTCTCATCGTCTGCATGTTCCTGATGGGCATCTCGACGATGGCGGTGGGTTTTCTGCCGACCTATCAGCAGGTCGGCATCCTGGCGCCGATCCTGCTCGTCATCCTGCGCCTTGTGCAGGGATTTGCGGTGGCCGGTGAAATCTCCGGCGCGAGCTCGATGATCCTGGAGCATGCGCCGTTCGGCCGGCGCGGCTTCTATGCCAGTTTCGCCCTTCAGGGCGTGCAGGCCGGACAAATCCTCGCGGCAGCCGTGTTCCTGCCGCTGGCGGCCTATATGCCGACCGACGCATTCAATAGCTGGGGATGGCGGATTCCGTTCCTGCTCAGTTTCTTCGTCATTGTCGCAGGCTACATCATTCGTCGCGAAGTCGACGAAACCCCTGCCTTTGCGCAAGAGGGCGCACGGGGAGAAACGCCGCGGTCGCCCATTGTTCAGGCCATCAAGCTGAGCTGGCGCGACATGCTCAGGGTCATCTGCATGGCTCTGATGAACGTCATCCCGGTCGTTGCGACCATCTTCGGTGCGGCCTACGCGGTGCAGCCGGCCTATGGCATCGGTTTTGCCAAGGACGTCTATCTGTGGATCCCGGTCCTCGGAAATATGCTGGCCATATTCGTCATTCCCTTCGTCGGCAATCTCTCCGACAAGGTCGGTCGCAAGCCTCCGATCATCGTGGGCGCGCTGCTCTCAGGCTTGCTTGCCTTCGTCTATCTCTATGCCATCAGCATCAGGAATGTGCCGCTGGCGATCCTGGTGTCGCTGCTGATGTGGGGCGTCGTCTATCAGGGCTACAACGCCATCTTCCCGAGCTTCTACCCGGAGCTGTTTCCGACCCGCACGCGGGTGTCGGCGATGGCGATCTCGCAGAACATCGGAACGACCATCACCGCGTTGCTTCCGGCCCTGTTTGCGACCGTGGCGCCTCCCGGCTCGGACAATATCCCCTTGACGGTGGGAGCGATCGCCTTCGGTATCACTGTCATCGCGGCGCTGGCGGCCGTCACGGCCCGGGAGACCTATCGAGTCAGTATCGACGATCTCGGCAATCCCAAGGCCGTTCCGATGCCGCGGGCCGACTATGAGCGGCAGCGTGCGGAGGCGGCGAGCGGTGCGGCCGCAATTCCGACCTGAACGGCACGCAAGGGGCCTGCCGCTGCGATCGATGATGTTTGCAGCGGCAGGGCTCGATGCGTTACTTGAGTGCCTATTCGAACTCCGTGCGCGCGAGCGCGATCATCATGAGGTCAAGGGATGAACCCCGTTGTTGTTGCTGTCGCCATCACCGGCTCCGTTCCGCGCAAGAAGGACAATCCCGCGGTGCCGATTCTGCCGTCCGAGCAGATCGAGTCGACGCAGGAGGCCTTCGAGGCCGGCGCCACGCTTGCCCATATCCATGTTCGAAACGATGACGAGACGCCGTCCTCCGACCCCGCGCGTTTCGCGCAGGTGCAGGAGGGGATCAAAAAGCATTGCCCGGGGATGATCGTTCAGTTCTCGACCGGCGGGCGGGGCCGCGATCCCTCGGCGCGGGGATCATCGCTTTATCTGAAGCCGGACATGGCCTCGCTGTCGACAGGGTCGGTGAACTTTCCGACGATTGTCTACGAGAACGGCGCCGCCCTGGTCGAGACTCTCGCGACCGGCATGAAGACAAATGGCATCCGTCCGGAAATCGAGATCTTCGATCTGTCGCATCTACATGGTGCGCGGCGTCTGATCGAGGCGGGGCTGATGGACTCGCGTCCGCACGTGCAATTCGTCATGGGCGTCAAGAATGCGATGCCGGCCGACGAGCATGTCCTCGACATCCTCCTGGGAGAGCTGAAGCGGCTGATCCCGAAAGCGACGTGGACCGCTGCCGGGATCGGACGCCATCAGGCCGAGGTCATGGGCTGGGCGCTTGCGCGCGGCGCCGACGCGGTGCGCACCGGGCTCGAGGACAATATCAGGATCGACAAGACCCGCCTGGCCGCCAGCAATGCTGAGCTCGTGACCATCGCCGGCGAGGCTGTCGCGCGCCACGGCCGGCGCGTCGCGACCGCGGCCGAGGCGCGATCCTTGCTCGGGCTCGCGGGGTAGGGGCTACTGCCTCCTGCTGACATGCTCTCGGCCGCCTTCTGCCATTCGGCGGCCGGCGTTCCTCTGCGCCAGGACTTCCGTTATCAAGACTCCCGCTATGACGTGTCTGTGCGCACGCATGCAGCTGGGGCAGGCGACGATCGGAATGCGGTTCTTGAAATCTGACGGCAGGCTCATCGGGGTCCTGCTGGTGCTTGCAATCACCCAGCTCATTGGATGGGGCACGATTGGCCTTCCGCCGATCGTGGGCCGTGACCTCGCGGCCGATCTCGGCATGAGCCTCCCGATGGTGTTTGCGGGCACCTCGACGCTTTATGTCACCATGGGCCTGTGCGCGCCCTGGCTCGCCAAGGCTTTTGCGCGGCACGGCGCACGCAAGGTGATGATGGTGGGCACCGTCGTGGCCGTGCCGGGCTATGTCCTTCTGTATTTTGCGCACGAGCCGATGCTCTATTTCGTGGCCTGGGTCATCCTCGGCATGGGCGGCAGCGCCACGCTGTCGACCGGCGCCTATATCATGCTCAACGAGGTCGCCGGGCGACAGGCCAAGAGCGCGATTGGCGCCCTCATGCTGGTGACGGGACTGTCCGGCAGCATCTTCTGGCCGACCACCTCGTTCCTGAGCGGTCATTTCGGTTGGCGCGGCACCTGCCTCGTCTACGCCGCCATGCTGTTTCTCGTTTCGCTGCCGCTTTATGCTTTCGCAACTCCGCGCCGGGCCATCGCGAAGGAGGGGGGCACCGCTCCCGCAAAACAAGCCAATGCGCTGTCAATTCCGCGGAGCACGTTCGGCCTCGTCGTCGCCGCGATCACCGTCAATGCCTTCGTCACTTTCGGCCTGAGCGCCGTTTTCATCGAATTGCTGCGGGCCGAGGGGCTGGCGCCGGCGCAGGCGATCGCCTTCGGCTCGATGCTCGGCGTGATCCAGGTCAGCGCCCGTGGGCTCGATTTCCTCGGCGGCGGGCGCTGGGACGGCATCACGACGGGGCTTGTCGCCGGCACGGCGCTGCCCGTTGCCATGCTGCTCTTGATGCTGAGCGAGGGGGCGACCTGGGCGGTCGCGGTCTTCATCCTGCTCTACGGCGCCGGCAGCGGCGCGATGGCGGTGGCGCGGGCGACGATCCCGCTGGTGTTCTACGACCAGGCCGAGTTCGCCAAGGCGTCGTCAATGATCGCGCTCCCGCTCAATCTCGCCTCCGCGATCTCGCCGCCCGTTCTTGCCGGCCTGCTCACCCAGTTCGGCAGCCGCGGCGCGCTCGGTCTCACCTTCGTCTGCTCCTGCGCAGCGGTGCTGATCCTGGTTCTGCTCGGCCGCCGCCGACCGCAGGTGGCCGCGGCCGGTGTGGTGTGAGGTCGGCGGCACGTCGGTTGCCGCGAGTTGCCGGTCGCTTCCTATTCGTTTTCACCGAGTGTCGCCCGGCCGCCACAGCAAAAGCGAGGGGAACCCGCTAGAGTTGGAATCGTCAATCCCATGGGCTGGAATTTGCAATGAAACGCACGCTAATCTGCCTCGCCGCGCTGGTCTGCTCCGCCGTCGCTGCGGATGCTGCCGACTTGCCCGTTAAGGCAGTGCGTTCTGTCGCCGTGTCGCCCTTCGCATGGACTGGCTTCTATGCAGGTGTCCAAGGTGGTTACGCGTGGAGCCGGGATCGCACTGTCGAATTCTTCTTGGGCGGGCCTCCGACCGGCTTCACGCATGGGTTCCGCGCGGACGGCGGCTTCGGCGGTGTCCATGTGGGCTACAACCATCAATTGGACAGGCTCGTTGTTGGCCTTGAGGCCGATGTAGACGTGGGCCCGGTGAACGGCGGATTTAACATCCCGTTTTTCCGATACGACGCGCGCAAGGAGTGGGAGGCCTCCGTTCGCGGACGGCTCGGCTTTACACCGACTGAGCGCCTGCTGCTCTATGTGACGGGTGGCTTGGCGTTCACCGAGCTGAAGTACCGGTGGACGTCGACATTGGCAGTTCCCACGGTGGATGCCGACATTTCGAAGACCGGATGGACCGCAGGCGTCGGCGGAGAAGCGGCGCTGACCAATCGGGTTACGGCGCGCCTGGAATATCGCTATAGCGATTTCGGCACGTCCCGCTTCGACTGGCCCGACGTCGGGAGCTACGAGCAGCATCCTCGCTTCCAGTCCGTGCGCGGTGGAATCAGCGTCAGGTTCTAGCCGTCATCAGCGGCGCGGATCGCCGTGGCGGAGCGCCGGCGCAGGCGCGATAGCCGTGGCGCGGAAATCCGCCCGCCGCAGGGCCGCTCCTGCTGCCGGGCGATGGATAGCCGTATGCCCCGAACGCAGTGCTCAGAACTCCAAAATGGTGTATCCGCAGGGAGCGCGGCCAGGGCTTAAGGCCGCCGCGCCAATATTAGTTCCCGGAGGAAATCGACATGTCGGCCTTGCCGCTCTCAGGCATCAAGATCCTTGATCTCACCCGCGTGCTTGCCGGGCCCCTGTCGGCCCAGATGCTGGGTGATCTCGGCGCGGAGGTGATCAAGATCGAGCGGCCGGGCACCGGCGACGACGCGCGCGCCTTCGGCCCGCCTTATCTGACCGACCCCGAGGGCAAGGCCAACAACAACAACTCATTCTACCTTTGCGCCAACCGCAACAAGAAGTCGGTCACCGTCAACATCGCCAAGCCCGAGGGGCAGGCGATCATCCGCGCGCTCGCCAAGGACGTCGACGTCTTCATGGAGAACTACAAGGTCGGCGATCTCAAGCGCTATGGCCTCGACTACGAGACGATCAAGGCGATCAACCCCGGCATCATCTATTGCTCGGTGACCGGCTTCGGCCAGACCGGCCCCTACGCGCCGCGCGCTGGCTATGACGCGATCCTGCAGGCGATGGGCGGCCTGATGAGCGTCACCGGCCATATCGACGGCGAGCCCGGCGAGGGTCCGATGAAGGTCGGGCCGTCGATCGTCGACTACATGACCGGCATGAACACCTCGATCGGAATTCTCTCGGCGCTTTACCATCGCGACGCCAATGACGGGCAGGGGCAGCACATCGACGTCTGCCTGTTCGACACCGTGATCGCATCGCTGTCGCACTGGCTGCAGATCTACCTCGTCAACGGCAAGATGCCGCCGCGCCGCGGCACCTGGGGCAATGGCGGCATGCCGGCCGGCGTGTTCCGCTGCACCGATGGCGAGCTGATGCTGGTGGTCGGCAATGACGGCCAATTCCAGCGCACCTGCGCCGTGCTCGGCGAGCCCGAGCTCGCCAATGACAAGCGCTTCGTCAAGAACAACGACCGCGTCGTGCACGGCAAGGAGATCATGGCGATCTTCGCCGGCCTGTTCCTGAAGAAGCCGGTGGCCTACTGGCTCGAAAAGCTGGAGGAGGCCGGCGTGCCGTCGGGCCCGATCAACAATTTCGAGCAGGTGCTTTCCGATCCGCACGTCCAGTCGCGCGGCATGCGGGTGAAAGTCGATCATCCGTTCGAGCCCGATCTCTCGCTGATCCGCAACGCGCTGACCCTCTCAGAGACCCCGATCGAGACTTATCGTGCTCCGCCGCTGCTCGGCGAGCACACTCAGGAGGTGCTCGGCGGCAAGCTCGGCTATGATGCCGGCAAGATCGAGCAGCTGAAGCAGCAGGGGATCATCTAGTTTCGCTTCCTGATCCTCTCAGGGGCGTGCTGGCGAAGACCAATGCGGTGCTGGCGCGCATGCGACAGCGATCCTGACCAGCCTGGGAGCGACGGTTGCGCGATGCCAGGCCTTGCCCGAGGCTTGCGTGCAATCCCCAGATGAACCCGGTCCGTACTCGCACAGGCTTCCGCTTTGCGCGCGACTCTGATGCGATCATCCCGACGCAAGTCCGGGAGGGAACGCATGTCCTACACGATCGGGTTTCAGGCCAAGGACCAGAAGGCAATTCTGGCAACCGAGGCAGCAACGGCCAATCAGGCCGTCGCCATCATCGCCGCGCTGCGGCAAAGCGCCGACGAAATAAAGTTCATCCGTTCGCCCCAGGAAGGCGAGATGGGTATCGAGATGCTGCTGCTGCTCGCCAAGGAAGAGGCCGAGGAGATGCCGCAGCGGGTGTAAGCCACGATCCGGAAAACTGCGCAGCGGTTTTCCCTCGCGACAAACGCGGAACGCGTTTGCGCGGAGATCATGCTCAAACAAGAACTAAAGCGCGATCTCATCGCGCTTTAGCGCAACCACACTTCGAGCTTTAGCGAAGCATGCCGGCTGCAGAATAATGTAGCAAGGCGCCAGTCTCGCTCGAACCGAAGGTGGCCGCCGATGAAACGCGAAGCGCTCCGCGTCGAACCGATCTCGTCCTTTCTCGACCGTGTCAAGGCGCCGACCTCGCCGGTCACGCGCGCCGGCAACATGATCTTCGTCGCCGGCCTGCCGCCGTTCGACCCCGAGACGGGCGAGATCGGGGGGATGCCAATCGCGCGGCAGAGCGAGATCATCATGGAGCAGATGAAGCTCTGCCTCGAGACGGCAGGCGCCTCGCTCGACAATGTCATGAAGTGCAACGTCTACTGCACCTCGACCAAACACTTCGCCGTCTTCAACGCGATCTATGCGCGCTACTTCCCGATCGATCCGCCGGCGCGCATCTTCGTCTGCACCCCGGAATGGTTCGGCCCCTTCGACGTCGAGATCGACTGCATCGCGATGATGTGAGCGCTAACGCGCGACAACCCGTGACGGCGCCTTCGTCTCCATCCGTCCCGCTGTCAGCGCCATCGTCGCGACGCTGACGACGCGCGCGACGACGTCGTCGACGTCGTCGAGATCGCATTTGCCTTCAGAGAGCTTCGTCAACCGCTCGCTCTCGCGGATGGTGTGGTGCGCCATGGCGAGCGCGAAGTTCAGGCCCCAATAGATATCGACGTCGCTGCGGTCGGGCAGGGAGCGCCGCATGGCGCCTGCGAATTTCCGCAAATGGTCGATCTCGCGGTTCTTGATGCGGCGGATCGGCGGCACGGATTCGATCGAGGCGCGGATCATGAAGCGCGCCGCGGTGGAGCGCTGGTTTTCCGGACCCAGGCAGCCGCGCAAGGTCGGGCCGACCAGCGCGCGCAAGATCACCTCGATCGGCGCGCGACCGCCGCCTTGCTCTTCCGCGGCCTTCAATTCGCGCAGGCGTTCGCGGTTGGTGGCGATCGAGCGCGAGACGAACAGCTCCGCGATCAATTCGTCCTTCGAGCCGAAATGATAATTCACCGCTGCGAGGTTGACGTTGGCCTCCGCGACGATGTCGCGCAGCGTCACGTCGCCAAAGCCGCGATCGGCATAGAGCCGTTCGGCGGCGGCGAGAATGGCAGACCTCGTATGATCGCTGGCCATGGATGCCCCTCAGGGAGGGAGTTGCAATTCAAACACTTGTATGAAACTATCGTTTGAAGGCCGGAGAAAGTCAATCCGCAATCGAGACTCGTTCGCAGCGCGCGGACGGGTTCCGAAGCGTCCGCAGGCATTCGTGCTTGCGGACCGCGTGCGGCGGGAGGACAGTCCGGCGCAAAACAGCTTTGCAAAGAGAGACCGAGGAGCGTCCCATGGATTTCGATCTGTCCCCCAAGCAGAAGGAATGGCTCGACCGCGTGCAGTCGTTCATGACCAAGCACGTGCGTCCGGCGGTGCCGATCTATAACGAGCAGGATCACAGCGGCGAGCGCTGGAAGGTCATTCCGGTGCTGGAGGACCTCAAGAAGAAGGCGAAGGCCGAAGGCCTCTGGAACATGTTCATGCCGCCGAACGAGCATGAGGACGACGAATTCCGTGGTGCGGGATTGACCAATCTCGAATACGCGCTGTTGTCGGAGCAGATGGGCCACATCTCCTGGGCCTCGGAAGTGTTCAACTGTTCGGCGCCCGACACCGGCAACATGGAAGTGTTCATGCGCTACGGCTCCAAGGAGCAGAAGCGCAAATGGCTGCGTCCGCTGATGGACGGCGAGATCCGCTCGGCGTTCCTGATGACGGAACCGGCGGTCGCCTCGTCCGACGCCACCAACATCGAGACCAGCATCGAGAAGGATGGCGATCACTACGTCATCAACGGTCGCAAATGGTGGTCGTCCGGTGTCGGAGATCCCCGCTGCAAGATCGCGATCCTGATGGGCAAGACCGATTTCAAGGCGGCCAAGCACCAGCAGCAGTCGCAGATCCTGGTTCCGCTCGACACTCCCGGCATCAAGGTCGAGAAGATGCTGCCGGTGTTCGGCTTCGACGACGCGCCGCACGGCCACGCCCAGGTGCTGCTCGAGAACGTGCGCGTGCCGAAGGAGAACATCCTGCTCGGCGAGGGCCGCGGCTTCGAGATCGCGCAGGGCCGCCTCGGTCCCGGCCGCATCCATCACTGCATGCGCACCATCGGCAAGGCCGAGGAGGCGCTGGAGAAGATGGTGAAGCGTCTGATGTCGCGTACCGCCTTCGGCAAGAAGATTGTCGAGCATTCGGTGTGGGAGCAGCGCATCGGCGAGGCCCGCACCAACATCGAGATGACGCGTCTTCTGTGCCTCAAGGCCGCCGACATGATGGACAAGGTCGGCAACAAGACCGCGCAGGCCGAGATCGCCATGATCAAGGTCGCAGCCCCCAACATGGCGCTGAAGATCATCGACGAGGCGATCCAGGCCTTTGGTGGCGCGGGCGTTTCGGACGAAGCGGGTCTTGCCAAGGACTACGCCGGCATCCGCACGCTGCGGCTCGCCGACGGTCCGGACGAGGTGCACAATCGCGCCATTGCAAGGCTCGAAGTTCGGAAGTATGCCAATTCTCCCAAGCATTAAGAGGGAGAGCCCTGCGGCGCTCCCGACTTGAAAAAGACGACAGGGCTGATCCGCATTCGGTGACCGCTTGACGCAAGTGCGTCAGCGGTTACCGATTAGGATCATGTTCGGACTGAAGAGGGAGCGTCATCGTGGCTGACGGCGTCAGGAAAGACGAAGAATTCTCGGGCACCAAGCCGGTCGAGGAGCGTCATCGCTTCGACGAGATGCGGCTCGAAGCCTGGATGCGCGACAACGTCGAAGGCTATGAGGGCCCGCTGGTTGTCCTCCAGTTCAAGGGCGGCCAGTCCAATCCGACCTACCGGCTCAACACGCCGAACCGCTCCTACGTGATGCGCCGCAAGCCGTTCGGCAAATTGCTGCCGTCGGCGCACGCGGTCGATCGCGAATATCGCGTCATCGCAGCCCTTGGAAAGCAGGGTTTTCCGGTCGCGCGCGCCTACGCGCTGTGCCAGGACGACAGCATCATCGGCGCGGCCTTCTACATCATGTCGATGGAAGACGGCCGGGTGTTCTGGGATCCGACGCTGCCGAGCCAGACGCCGGAGGACCGCCGCAAGATATTCACCAGCAAGATCGAGACGCTGGCAAAACTCCACATGTACGATCCCGTAGCGATCGGCCTCGGCGAGTTCGGCAAGCCCGGCAACTATTTCGCGCGGCAGATCGACCGCTGGACCAAGCAGTACCGGGCGTCCGAGACGCAGCACATTCCGGAGTTCGAGAAGGTCGCCGAATGGCTGCCCAAAACCGTGCCGGAGCAGGCGCGCGTCTCGATCGTCCACGGCGACTATCGCCTCGACAACATGATTTTCCACGCGACGGAACCGCGCGTGCAGGCCGTGCTCGATTGGGAGCTGTCGACGCTCGGCGATCCCATGGCCGACTTCACCTATCTCCTGATGCAGTGGATCATGCCGGGCCTTGACGGCGCCGACCTCAAGGCGCTCAACATCCCAAGCGTGGAAGAGGCCGCGCAGATCTATTGCAACGTCACCAAGATGACGGTGCCCGATCTCAACTGGTATTTTGCTTACAACCTGTTCCGCCTCGCCGGCATCACCCAAGGCATCGCCGGCCGCGTCCGCGACGGCACCGCCGCCAACGCCAAGGCGCTGGAGTCCGCCAAGCGCACCGTGCCGCTGTCGAAGGCGTCGTGGGAGTACGCGCAGAAGGCGGGCGCGGTCTAGACCCACAAAGGCGCGGCTGATGGCCGCGCCTTTTCGCTTTGTGGTTCGCCGTCTCCACACTTTCGGTGTCATTGCCCGCGAAAGCGGGCAATCCAGTATCCCAGAGACAGCGCGTGGACGCAGAGGAGCGGCGGCGTACTGGATGCGCCGGTCAAGCTGGGGCATGACACCGCTGTCGTCGCGACATCAGTGAAAGAACGGCCAGCCACATGATCGATCACGCCACCCTCATCACCTACATCCTCATCGTACTCGGTTTTGTCTTCATTCCCGGGCCTGCGACGCTGCTCACCATGGCGCGCGCGGTTAGCTCGGGAACGAAGGTCGGCATCGCGACCGGCGCGGGGATTGCGGCCGGTGACTTGATCCACACTTCGATGGCGATCGTCGGTCTTTCGGCGATCATCGCGACCTCTGCGCTGCTGTTCAGCATCGTTAAATATGCGGGCGCTGCGTTCCTGATCTATCTCGGCTTTCGCGCGATGCTCGACAAGGCGCCGGTCGAGCCGAACGGCGGCGCGCCCGCGATCGGCGCGGGCCGGGCCTTCCGGCAGGCCGTGCTGACCGAAGTGCTCAATCCCAAGACCGCGCTGTTCTTCCTTGCGTTCCTGCCGCAATTCGTGAGGCCGGAGCACGGTTCGATCGCACTTCAGCTTGCGATCCTCGGCATCGTCTTCGTGCTGCTGGGTCTCGTCAGCACCGTGGTGTTCGCCGTCGGCGCCGGTCGTCTGGGCAATCTCCTGCGCCGCCATCCGGCCGTGGTGAAATGGCAGGGCAAGGTGGTCGGGACCATCTACTGCGCTGTCGGCGTGCGGCTGGCGTTGCAGGAGCGATGAGGAACGCGTGCTCCCGTAGCCCGGGTGAGCGCAGCGACACCCGGGACGGCGGTCCCGCATGTTGCTAACGCTCATGCGGGCTACGCTCTGAACGGTTGCGGCGATGAATGCCATCAATGTCGACATCCTGCGCTCGCTGTTCATGCCCTTCTTCTTCGACGCGACGGCGTCGAGCGCCGCTCTGATGGTGATTGGCCTGCTACCGGGCGCGAATGGTGAACCTCGGTCCGACGTAGTAGCCGCCGTATCCGCGATCGTAATAGCCGGGACCGGCGTAGTAGTTGTAGCCCCTGCCGGGGAAGTAGCTGGGGTCGTCAAAGTAGCGCAGGACATAGCGTCCCCGGGTCCGCCAGCAGCGTCCATAATACTCGTTGCAGATCAGACCGACTTGGTCGACGTCGGAGATTTCGGCAGAGCCGATCGTCGTTGCGTTGAGCGGCGCGGCGGGAGCGGCGGCCGCAACCAGCGCGGCCCCGAGTGCGCCCAGTGCGATGGCCTTCATGGAGTTCTCCCTTCGGTTAGGCGAGAGTCTGGAGCCTAGCAGAAGGGAGCCTTGCCTGTCGGGCAAATCAGCTCCCGCAGGGTGGGCAAAGGCGCATCGTTGTCCGCCATTCGCACGGCGCAACAGAAGTGGCGGGTTACGCTGCGCTAAGCTAACCCACCCTACGGGTCAGCCCTTCACACAATGCGCGATCAGCCTTTCCACGAAGCCTGCGCATTTCTCCAGCTCCGCCATCGCCACGAACTCGTCGGGCGTATGCGCTTGCGCGATCGCGCCGGGGCCGATCACCACCGACGGGATATCCGCCATGCTGGCGAACAGGCTCGCCTCGGTGCCGAAGGCGACCTTGGCGTGGTCGTTGCGGCCGGCGAGGCTTTTTGCCAGTGTGACGATGGCGGCGTCGGCCGCCGTGTCGAGCGCGGGATAATCAAGGATCTCCTCGAAATCGATGCCGCACTCCGGATGTCTCGCCTTCATCTCCGGCCCGAGCTCGGCCCTGGCCCAGGCGACGATCGCATCCGTCACCTCGCGCGACTCGGTGATGCCGATGCCGCGGCATTCGAAATCCACCGTGCAGGTATCGGGCACGATGTTCAGCGCGGCGCCGCCATGCACGATGCTGGTGAGCAGCGTCGAATGCGGAACGTCGTAGAGGCTGTCATTCGATCGCGCGGCCGCAAGCTTCACGGCACGGCGACGGATTTCGGTGATCAGCTCGGCCGCGTATTCGATCGCGTTGACGCCGTCGGGCGCGATCGAGGAGTGGCGGGCGAGACCACGGAATGTCGCGCGCACGCCGTGCTTGCCCTTGTGGCCGATGATGACCTTCATCTCGGTCGGCTCGCCGATGAAGGCGCCGAGCGGCTTGATCTTCTTCTTCGCGACCTCGCGCAGCATCGGCCGCACGCCGACGCAGCCGATCTCCTCGTCATAGGAGATGGCGAGATGGATCGGCGTCGTCAGCTTCGCTTCCAGCATCTCCGGCACCATGGCGAGGCACACCGCGACAAAACCCTTCATGTCGGTGGTGCCGCGGCCGTAGAGCTTGCCGTCGCGCTCGACCAGCTTGAACGGATCGTGGCTCCAGTCCTGGCCCACGACCGGCACGACGTCTGTGTGTCCCGACAGCACGAGGCCTGGACGGTCCTCCGGTCCGATGGTGACCCAGAGCGAGGCCTTCTGGCCGGTGTCGTCGACGATGCGCTCGCCCTTGACACCGAGGAAAGCGAGATAGCTCTCGATATGGGCAATCAAGGGCAGATTGGTGCGGTCGCTGACGGTGTCGAAGCCGACGAGGTCGGCGAGGAGGTTGCGAATGCGATCGGGTCGTGAACTCGGGAAAATCGGGTTGGGCATTGTCTCGTTCATGAGATGGAGGATGGCTTCGCCGCCTGCACGAAACATACCAACGGAGTGGCGGTTCGGGCAAATCGGATCGCGAAGGGTGCTTTCGCTGAACCTCAGCCGAGCGCGGAGAGATCTTTCGGCAGCATTCGCTTGAACAGCTCGAGCGTACGCCGCGCCTCCGCCGGCGGCAAGGCGATGGCGTGACGAACCGCGGCGGCGATCTGGATCATCGCCAGTTGCGAGAAGGAGGTGAGGGCGGCGGCGGGCTGTTTCGGCGCGACGCGCTTGAGCGCCTCGCGCAAGAGGCCGGCGAGAAAGGCCACATCCTCCTCGTCGATCTTCTGCAAGCTTCGGTCGGCTTGCGTCGCCTGCCAGATGTGATGCATCACGGGATGCTCGCGGAACATCTGGTCATAGCCGTCGGTGATGCGGCACAGAGCAGCGTGCAGGTCGGATAGCTTCTTCATCTCGGCGAGGTCGCGCTGGACGCATTCGCGGCCGATGACATTGCACCGCTCGGCGAGCGTCCCGATCACCGTGCTCTTGTCCGGAAAATATTGATAGAGCGAGCCGAACGCGATGCCGGTGCGCTCGACGATGTCGCTCATCCGGAAGGCGTCGCTGCCTTTCTCGGTGAGAATCTCGGCCGCAGCGGTCAGGATGCGGTCGAAGCGTTCGCGGCTTCGCTCCTGCGTCGGCACCAGCGGCGTGCGTCGCGCGGCCGCGTGCGTCGTCTTGTCCGTCCTGCTTTTCCGTTCCGGCATCCTGGTTCCCGCCATCCGCGCTTGACGTCACAAATAAGAGAGTTTATCGCATTTATCAAATACGAGAGTTTATCGTATTATAGGGAGCTGCGGCATGTGGCAGGGTTTCACGACCGGACTGCTCTGGTTTTCGGCGATCGGCTGCGGCCTCATGGCCGGAATCTATTTCGCCTTCTCGACCTTCATCATGGCCGCGTTCGGCCGGCTCGGCCAGGCGGCCGGCATCGCGGCGATGAACGCGATCAATGTCGACATCGTGCGCTCGCTGTTCATGCCGCTGTTTCTCGGCACGACGGTAGCAGGCGCGGCGCTGGTGGTGATGGGTACGTTGCGCGTCAGCGAGCCGGGGGCAGTGAGCATGATCGCCGGCGGCGGCCTCTATGTCATCGGGATGTTCGTGGTGACGATGGTGTTCAACGTCCCGCTCAACAACGCGCTCGCCGCGTTGCAGCCGTCCGCGCCGGAGGCTGGCGCGGTGTGGGCGGCGTATCTGAAGGACTGGACGTTCTGGAACCACGTGCGGACGGTTGCGTCGGTGGTCGCGAGCGGGTTGTTTGTCGCAGCGCTGGCTTCGTAGGCCAAATCGGCATCGTAGCCCGGATGGAGCGAAGCGAAATCCGGGGCCACTATGTCCGGGGGGCGCAAACCCCGGATTACGCTTCGCTCCATCCGGGCTACAAGATCTCCAGTCTACAAGACCTTGCGTTGCCCGTCGGGCAAAACACTCAAACTCTCGGTCAATGTGTACTCGCCAAAATATTCCACTTTACCGAAATTCGGAAACGGCGTATCTGTTGCCGCAACCCGGCCCAAGGAAGAGGGGCGTATCGCGATCGTCACGAACGCGGGCCGGGCGGCGGTGGACGCAGGTCACATCGGCACGAAAAGCTTCGCAGGGCGGGCGACCGTGAGCGAAGACCTCGCGCCAACGACAGATGTGATCGGCGTACGGCCAAATCGTGTCGTCCTGGCGCCCGGGGTCTGTGCGCCAAGTCTTGCGGTGATGTGGCAGCCCGACCGGGCATGCGCATCAGCCATCAGCAACGGCGACGGGGGCAATAGTGCATCGCTCCCCGGGGAGAGCACGACATAAGCCGTTCCAACCACTGCGCAGGGAAGGCCGGGATGCTCCGGTTGCCCTGTTACCCGCTGTGCATTGTAGCGCAAACTACTCATGGCATAGCGGACAATGGGAGCCAGCCGGCTCCCGGCCTTCCCTGCGCCCTCTTTCAATTGGGGGTGAGGCGACCAAGCAAAGCTCGGGCGAAGCAAGCCGCGAGGATGCGAGGGTGTGTCCGCAATGAAGATGCGTATGATGAAGCGGCCGTGTCCCCCCACACTCCGTCATTGCGAGGAGCTCTTGCGACGAAGCAATCCAGACTGCCTCCGCAGAGGGATTCTGGATTGCTTCGCTGCGCTCGCAATGACGATGTTGAGGCAGTTGCGCGCCAAAACTCCGGTCTCGCATCCCGGACGCAGCGCGTCCGGGATGCGAGAGAGCGCGTGCTAAACCGGCTTGCCCGTATACGGCATCGACGCCGTCAAACCACCGTCAACCGGGAACGCCTGGCCGTTGACATACGATGCTTCGTCGCTGGCCAGGAACAGCCCCATCGCCGCGAGCTCGTGCGGCTGGCCGGGGCGCTTCAACGGATTGAGCTGGCCGATCTTGTTCTGGGTGCCGCGCTCCTTGGCGCGGTCGAAGATCGGTTTGGTCATGCCGGTCTCGATCAGGCCCGGGCAGACCGCGTTGATGCGCACGCCGGTGCCGGTGAGCGAATACGCCGTGGTCTGCACCAGGCTGATCACGCCGGCCTTGCTCGCCGCATAGGGATGTCCGCTGGCGCCGGCCTTGAGGCCCGCGACGGACGCCGTGAGCACGATCGCGCCGGATTGCTGCTTCACCATGTGCGGCATCGAATGCTTCACCGCGAGGAACGGGCCGATCAGGTTGACGCGCAGCACCTCCTGCCACTGTTCCACGGTCTGCTCGCCGAGCGGCACGAGCCCGCCGGAGACGCCGGCATTGGCCCAGATCACGTCGAGCCGGCCATGCGTCTTCACCGCCTTGTCGATGACGGCCATGACGTCCTTTTCGGAGCCCGCGTCGGCCACCATGGCTTCCGCGACACCGCCGGCCTTCTTCACCTCGTCGACGGTCTCCTTCACCGCCTCGGTGCGGTCAACCGCGATCAGCTTGGCGCCTTCCCTGGTGAAGAGGAGTGCGGCGGCGCGGCCGATGCCGCTGCCGGCGCCGGTGATGATGACGGATTTGCCTTGCAGACGGCCCATGCGTTTCTCCCTTTGGTATGCTGCGCGACGCTTGCCGCGCAACGGAATTTCAAACAAGATTTCAAACGGTAAAGTGTCTTGAGACACGTTCACACCTGACGTACAGCGACATCACACGGGATGGAAGAGTTTCGATGACAGGCACAGACAAGCCCAAAGTGGTCACGACGCGGTGGTGGTGGGTCCGTCATGCGCCGGTGCGCAATGACGGCGGCAACATTTACGGCCAGAGCGATCTCGCCTGCGACACCAGCGACACCTACGTGTTCAACGCTGTTGCCAAGGTGCTGCCACGCAAGGCGGTTTGGTATTCGAGCAATCTGATGCGCACCCACCAGACCGCGGAAGCGATCTGGGCGGCCGGCTTCCCAAGGCCCGCATCGATGAAATGGGAAGCAGACCTGGCCGAACAGAATCTCGGACGCTGGCAGGGCATGAACCGCGCCCAGTTCATCGCCAGCCGCCCCGTCGGCTCGAGCTGGTTCGCCGACATCAACGAGCCCGCGCCCGGCGGCGAAAGCTTCATGGATCTCTACAACCGCACGCGCCGCACCGTCGAGCGGATCAACAACGAGGCGGCCGGGCAGGATGTGATCGCGGTCGCGCATGGCGGCACCATCAAGGCGGCGATCGGCCTCGCACTCGACGGCCAGGTAGAGCGGGCCCTGTCGTTCGACATCGACAATGTGTCGATCACGCGGCTCGATTATTTCTCAAGCCCCGAACGCTCGGTCTGGCGACTGCCGATGGTCAACCAGCAGCCGTGGATCGCTGATGACGCGCACGCCGAGATGCATCAGCTGGCGGGGCCGGAAGTCAAGAAGCTCGCCTGATACCGTTGGCCGCGCGCGCGGACACGGCGTAAGCTTCAAGTCAATCAAACCATAATCTGGGAGGAAACCATGACCTTGTTCGACATGAAGGGGAAAGTCGCCGTCATCACCGGCTCGACGCGCGGTATCGGGCTGGCGATCGCCGAGCGCATGGCCGAGCACGGCGCCAAGGTCGTGATCTCCTCGCGCAAGGCCGATGTCTGCGACCAGGTTGCGAAGGGCATCAACGACAAGTTCGGCAACGGCACGGCGGTCGCGATCGCCGCCAACATCTCGTCGAAGGAAAATCTGCAAAACCTCATCGATGAGAGCAACCGCGCCTTCGGCAAGATCGACGTGCTGGTCTGCAACGCCGCGTCGAACCCGTATTACGGCCCGCTCGCCGGCATCTCCGACGATCAGTTCCGGAAGATCCTCGACAACAACATCGTCGCCAACAACTGGCTGATCTCGATGGTGGTGCCGCAGATGATCGAGCGCAAGGACGGCTCGGTGATCATCGTCTCCTCGATCGGCGGCCTGAAGGGCTCGACCATCCTCGGCGCCTACGCGATTTCCAAGGCCGCCGACATGCAGCTCGCGCGCAACCTCGCCTGCGAGTACGGCAAGCACAACATCCGCGTGAACTGCATCGCGCCCGGCCTGATCAAGACCGATTTTGCCAAGGCACTGTGGGACAATCCGGAGAATTTGAAGGCCTCGACCTCGCGCTCGCCGCTGCTGCGCATCGGCATCCCCGACGAGATCGCCGGCGCCGCGGTGTTCCTGGGTTCGAAGGCCGGCGACTTCATGACCGGCCAGACCATGGTGATCGACGGCGGCGCGACGATTAGTTGATGGTCTTGTGTCCCGGACGCGGTGCAGCGTGAAACGCTGCTCCGCAGAGCCGGGACCCAGAAGGCGGCGTTCGAGATCGCGGAGGCATGGGCCCCGGCTCTGCGACGCACCGCTACGCGCTGCATCGCGTCCGGTGCACGAGAGCGGACCTCAATCCACCGCCGCGTAAACCAGGTCCCGCACCAGCGTCCGCGTGTGGTCGCGCTGCCCCGGTCCCTGCGACATAAACACGACGAATAGATCCTCCTTCGGGTCGATCCAGAAGAACGTTCCCGCAATGCCGCTCCAGAAATACTGGCCGACGCTGCCGGGGAACGGCGCGATGCCGGCCTCGCGGCGCACGGCGAAGCCGAGGCCGAAGCCGTGGCCCGGCGACAGCAGTGTGCCGTTGGTCACAACGTGCGGTCCGAGGTGATCGGATGCCATCAGCTCCAGCGTCTTGCGGCCGATGATCCTGTTGCCGTCGAGCGTGCCGCCGTTGCGCAGCATCAGCGCGAAGCGGGCATAGTCCATCGTGGTCGAGACCAGGCCGCCGCCGCCGGACTCCATCACCGGCTGCTCGAGCATGTTGAACAGCGCGACCTTGTCGCCGGTCCAGGGATCGGCTTCGAACGGCTGAGCGAGCCGGCCGGCATTGGCTTCGCTGGTGGAGAAGGCGGTTTCAGTCATCTGCAGCGGCGCGAGGATGCGCTCGGTGAGGAACGCGCCGAGCGACTTGCCGCTGACGACCTCGATGATGCGGCCGAGGATGTCGGTGGAGCGGCTGTAGTTGAACTCGTCGCCGGGATGGCAGACCAGCGGGAAGCTTGCCACCAGCGCGGCATGCTCGGCATTGGTGATCTTGCGGCTGCGGACGCGGGACTCCTGGTAGAGCTTGTGCACGGGGCCGTCGCCCTGGTGCTCATAAGTGAGACCAGAGGTGTGGCGGAGCAGGTCCTGCACCGTCATCGGCCGCCGGGGCGGAACCAGTTCCAGCTTGCCGCCGCTGACCACGCCGACCTTCTGGTTGGCGAACTCCGGAATGAACTTGGCGACGGGATCGGCGAGCAGGAGGTGGCCATCCTCGACTAGTGCCATGATCCCGACCGAGACGATCGGCTTGGTCATCGAGAAGATCCGGAAGATCGAATCAAGCGCCATCGGCGCGGCCCCCACCGGGCTCTGCTTGCCGAGCGCCTCGAACCAGCCGACCTGGCCGCGCCGGGCCACCAGCACGGTCACCCCGGGAATGGTTCCCTTGTCGATCTCGCGTTTGAAGGCGTCCGACATCGCCTGCAGGCGAGGGCGCGACAGGCCCAGCGTTTCCGGCCTGGCCTCGGGCAAAGGCGGGGTTTTCGGCGCGGTGGCGGCTTGGGCGGCGGCTGTGGCAGTCATGTTCACTCCCGGGGGCACATTATTATCGGGAATGAACTGTGGCCCAGAAGGCGCGGCACAAACAAGCGAAGCCAGCGCGCTTCACCCTTGCAATCCGGCCGTCCCCTGTGCTTGAAAGCGCCCCTGATCCGCGTGGCGACGCGAGGGTCCGTAGGAGTGTAGCTCAATTGGTAGAGCACCGGTCTCCAAAACCGGGGGTCGCAGGTTCGAGCCCTGCCACTCCTGCCAGCTAATCCCGGACAATCAGGATCGACAGGCAGGATGGCGGCGGGCCGACAAGCTCGGACCGTGGATCATGCGGACCGGGTAAGCCCTTGATCCGGATCGGCTCCGCTGGCCTCGGCCGCGCGTGTCCCGGCCAGCCCACACCTTGACCTTTGGCCCCATCCGCAGTATCTACCCCGCACTCGCAGCCGGCCCGTTAAACGCGGATTTCCGGCGCGGCTTTGAAATCCCCGAACAATCGAGCCCGGTTTCCCGGCTCATCCTTCAAGACAGAGGGCTGGGCCAACGGCGGCTGTTCGGATCCCTGAAATTCATTCGCGTCTGTCGACGGACGTTGGACATCAAACGATGGCAGTCAGCCCGTTCAAGTTTTTGCAGGAAGTGCGCTCGGAGACCGCCAAGGTCACCTGGCCGACCCGTCGTGAGACCACGATCACCACCATCATGGTGTTCGTGATGGTCGCCGTGGCCTCGATCTTCTTCTTCGCCGCCGACCAGATCATCCGTTACCTCATCACCTTCCTTTTGGGCATTCACTGATGGCAACAGCCGCTGCAACCCAATCGACCGACAAGCGCTGGTACATCGTCCACGCCTACTCGAACTTCGAGAAGAAGGTCGCCGAATCGATCCGCGAGCAGGCCAAGCAGCGCGGGCTCGAGGAGCTGTTCGAGCTGGTGCTGGTTCCGACCGAGAAGGTCACGGAAGTGCGCCGCGGCCGCAAGATCGACGCCGAGCGCAAGTTCTTCCCGGGCTACGTGCTGGTGAAGATGAAGCTGACCGACGAGGCGTTTCATCTGATCAAGAACACCCCGAAGGTCACGGGCTTCCTCGGCGCCGAGAACAAGCCGATGCCGATCTCGGAAGCCGAGGCCATGCGCATCCTGCACCAGGTGCAGGAGGGCGTGGAACGGCCGAAGGCGTCGGTGTCGTTCGAGATCGGCGAGAACGTGCGCGTGGCCGATGGCCCGTTCGCCTCGTTCTCGGGTGTGGTCGAGGAAATCGACGAGGCGCGCTCGCGCGTGAAGGTCGCGGTGTCGATCTTCGGCCGCGCCACGCCGGTCGAACTGGAATTCGGTCAGGTCGAGAAGGTCTGATCGATTGAGGCGTGAGGCTTCGGTCTCACGCTAGCAAGAGGCCGTGGGAGGGAGAGGGCGGTTGCCAGCCGCATCCGACCCAGACCACGAACCTGAAACCGCTGGCCCTGCCGGCACAACAGGAGTGATACATGGCAAAGAAAGTGACCGGATACCTGAAGCTTCAGGTCCCGGCCGGTGCGGCGAATCCTTCGCCCCCGATCGGTCCCGCGCTTGGTCAGCGCGGTCTCAACATCATGGAGTTCTGCAAGGCGTTCAACGCCCAGACCCAGAAGGAAGAGAAGAACACCCCGATTCCCGTCGTGATCACGATCTACGCCGATCGTTCGTTCACGTTCGAGATGAAGACGCCCCCGATGTCCTTCTTCCTCAAGCAGGCCGCCAAGATCCAGTCCGGCTCGAAGGCGCCGGGCCGCGACAAGGCCGGCAAGGTGACCAAGGCGCAGGTGCGCGAGATCGCCGAGAAGAAGATGAAGGATCTCAATTGCGACTCCATCGAGTCGGCCATGAAGATGGTCGAGGGCTCTGCCCGTTCGATGGGTCTGGAAGTGGCGGGGTAAGCGGTCATGGCAATCGGAAAGCGTTTGAACAAAGCCCGCGAAGGTGTTGACCGCGAAAAGCTTTACCCGCTCGCGGACGCCATCAAGATGGTCAAGGAACGCGCCAAGGCGAAGTTCGACGAGACCATCGAGGTCGCGATCAATCTCGGCGTCGATCCGCGTCACGCCGACCAGATGGTCCGCGGCGTCGTGACCCTGCCGAACGGCACCGGCCGTACGCTCCGCGTCGGCGTGTTCGCCCGCGGCGCCAAGGCTGACGAAGCCAAGGCTGCTGGTGCCGACGTCGTCGGTGCCGAGGACCTGGTCGAGAAGGTGCAGAACGGCTCGATCGATTTCGACCGCTGCATCGCCACCCCCGACATGATGCCGCTGGTCGGCCGTCTCGGTAAGGTGCTCGGCCCGCGCGGCCTGATGCCGAACCCGAAGATCGGCACCGTGACCATGGACGTCACCGGTGCGGTGAAGGGTGCCAAGGGCGGCTCGGTCGAGTTCCGCGTCGAGAAGGCCGGCATTTTGCAGGCCGGCGTCGGCAAGGCCTCGTTCTCCGAGGAGAAGCTGGTCGAGAACATCAAGGCCCTGGCCGATGCTGTCTCGAAGGCGAAGCCGGCTGGCTCCAAGGGCACTTACATCCAGCGCGTTGCGGTGTCCTCGACGATGGGCCCCGGCGTGAAGGTCGAGCCGGGCACCATTCTCGGTTAAGGCTTGCCTCGGCTGAGGTTTGGAAATTGCATGAGGCGAGGGGCGGAATTGGGCAACCGATTCCGCCCCTCGTCGTTTGTGGCGTTCATCGGAAGCAAGAACCCGGAAACAAGAAAAAATGGCTGACAAGGTCCTGATCTACTCGCGCTTCCCGAAGACGATGATGGCGCGTTTCGCCGAGCGGTTCGAACTGCTCGACACCGGCGGCAAGCCGGCGCGCGAGGTGTTTTCGGCCGATGAGCTCGGCGGCATCCGCGCGATGCTCACCGCCGGCGGCTCGCCGCTCGGGGCTGAGGCGATGGACCTGTTCCCAAAACTCGGCGCCATTGTCTGCTACGGCACCGGCTATGACGGCGTCGACCTGCAGGCGGCCGTTGCGCGCAACATCGCGGTCGGCCACAGCCCCGGCGCCAATGCGGCTTCCGTCGCCGACATCGCGATGACCCTGATGCTGGCGACGACGCGGCGGATCCTGGTCGCCGACCAATATGTCCGCAGCGGCGATTGGGCCGGCTCAAAGCAGTCGCCGATGATGCGGCCGCAGGCCGGCATGCCCGGCCGCCGTATCGGCGTCTACGGCATGGGCGAGATCGGCCGCAAGATCGCGGCGCGCTGCGCCGCCTTCGAGAGCGAGGTCGGCTATTTCAGCCGCACCAAATACGATCTGCCCTATCAATATTTCCCGACGCTGGAGGCGCTCGCCGACTGGTGCAGCGTGCTGATGATCGCGGTCCGGGCAGGGGCCGAGACCCAGCACGTCGTCAACGCCGATATCCTCAAGCGACTCGGGGAGCACGGCTACGTCGTCAACATCTCCCGCGGCTCGGTGATCGACGAGAAGGCCCTGGTCGCTGCGCTCTCCGACAAGACCATCGCTGGCGCAGGCCTCGACGTCTACGAGAAGGAACCGCACGCCCCCGACGCGCTGACCGCGCTCCCCAACGTCGTGTTCGCCCCGCATATCGGCGGCCACACCCTCGAATCACACGTCGCCATGCAGAACTGCGTGCTGGCGAACCTGACGGCATTCTTCGCGGGCAAGCCGCTGCCATACGGGGTCAAATCGGCCTGAATCGGCCCTTGTCGGGCCGTCTCAAGCCCTGCCGCCAGTCGATTGGAACTGGTGTGAATTTTGCTCTTGGCAAGCGGGCTCCGAGCGGTTAAAGAACCGCTTCCGGACGTGCCGGCCTCGGCTGGCGCGTTCGTGCACGCATTCCGAAAACCCGACAAGACAGGAGATCATTCCTTTTCAGGACGTCCGTGAGGATTTGCCCGAAAAGGAAGGAAAACCCGTCGGTTGGTGGAGTGCGGGCAGGGGTCGGGCGGTTCGCCGGCTGACCTTGTCCTGTCCAAGACTGCAGGCGCCCGCGGGAAATTTCGATTTCTCAACGGCTTAATCGCATGGCCTGCATAGACGGGTGAAGACCGGATTTCACTTCGCGCCCAGCTTTAACGGCTGGCTTGCGAAACGGGTCTGGTTCGGACCTCGACACGCCGTGGGCCTTAAGGGCTCCCGGAGGGCAGGCTTTGAATTGTCGTCTCGCCCGGCGCGTGTCCAAGGGGTTTTGGCCCCGAGGTTCAGGTTTTGGGTGGGACGATGGGTGCAACCCGGCGGTCCCGCTTCTTGCGATGACCGCCAACCGGAAAGAGCTTGCTGTGGAACGAGCGGCAAAAAAGGAAGCGGTCGAACAGCTCAATGGGGTCTTCAAGACCACGAGCGTCGCGGTCGTTGCTCAATATTCCGGCCTGACCGTTGCCCAGATGCAGAAGCTGCGTATGCAGATGAAGCAGGCTGGCGCCTCGGTGAAGGTCTCGAAGAACCGTCTCGCCAAAATTGCTCTTGAAGGCACTGACGTCGTTGCCATCGGCCCCATGCTGAAGGGACCGACCGTGATCGCCACTTCGGACGATCCGGTAGCGGCGCCGAAGGTCGCCGTCGAATTCGCCAAGACGAACGAAAAGTTCGTCATCATTGGCGGCTCGATGGGAAAGACCGTCCTGAATGTCGACAGCGTGAAGGCACTTGCCTCGCTGCCGTCGCTTGATGAACTGCGCGCCAAGATCGTCGGCCTTCTTGTGGCCCCGGCGACCAAGATCGCTCAGCTCGCCAATGCGCCCGCGGGCAAGCTCGCGCGCGTAATCCAGGCTCATGCCTCAAAGGGCGAAGCGGCCTGACGCCCTTCGCAAAACTCAAACCCGAACCAGACATACACTCAAGGAAACTGAACAATGGCTGACTTGCAGAAGATCGTTGACGACCTCTCGAGCCTCACCGTGCTCGAAGCTGCCGAACTCGCGAAGCTCCTCGAAGAGAAGTGGGGCGTTTCGGCTGCCGCGGCTGTCGCCGTGGCCGGCCCGGCTGGTGGTGGCGCTGCCGCCGCTCCGGCCGAAGAGAAGACCGAGTTCACGGTCGTTCTTGCCGCCGCCGGCGACAAGAAGATCGAGGTCATCAAGGAAGTCCGCGCCATCACCGGCCTGGGCCTGAAGGAAGCAAAGGACCTCGTCGAGGGCGCGCCGAAGCCTGTCAAGGAAGGCGTGAACAAGGACGAAGCCGAGAAGATCAAGGTCCAGCTCGAGAAGGCTGGCGCGAAGGTCGAGCTCAAGTAAGCAACGCTTACTGGCCGGATCCCGGGGCGCGCATCATGCGAGGCCCGGGATCCTGGTCCATCCCCAAAAGGGGCGGGCCAGATGCAAAAGACGTGCGACGGAACGCTCCGACGCAGGCCGAACACGAAAAAGTGTTGGGATTTGAAGGTTAACCCCTCGAATCTCGACTATTGTCGCCCCATATCGGTTCGACAGCACGAAAGCGCGGTGGGCAGGGATGCCGGATTCCCTGTAAGCCGTTGGGAGAGCAGGCTATTTCGGGCTTTTGCAGTCCGTGAAGACAATCGTTGTGACGGGCGGGCGTGCCTATGCGCCCCGCGCGTCGTTTTGCGTTTTGAAGGTCTGAAGAACAGATTCAGGACATGACGGCCTGAAACTGGATTTTTGGTCCCCAAGGCGGGTTCGAAAAATTCAACCCGGGGAGCGGTGGCAACCGCGTCCTGGACGGCGCGCCCGGAGCGGGCGACGAAATGAGAGGCCACGATGGCGCAGCAGACATTCACCGGTCGCAAACGCGTTCGCAAGTTCTTCGGACACATCAAGGAAGTCGCCGAGATGCCGAACCTCATCGAGGTTCAGAAGGCGTCCTATGACCAGTTCCTGATGGTCGACGAACCCGTGGGCGGGCGTCTCGACGAGGGCCTGCAGGCGGTGTTCCGCTCGGTGTTCCCGATCTCCGACTTCTCGGGCACCTCGATGCTGGAATTCGTCCGCTACGAGTTCGAACAGCCGAAATATGACGTCGACGAGTGCCGCCAGCGCGGCATGACCTTCGCGGCACCCCTCAAGGTGACGCTGCGCCTCATCGTGTTCGATATCGACGAGGAAACCGGTGCGAAGTCGGTGAAGGACATCAAGGAGCAGGACGTCTACATGGGCGACATCCCGCTCATGACGATGAACGGCACCTTCATCGTCAACGGCACCGAGCGCGTCATCGTCTCGCAGATGCACCGTTCGCCCGGCGTGTTCTTCGACCACGACAAGGGCAAGACCCATTCCTCGGGCAAGCTGCTGTTCGCCGCCCGCGTCATCCCGTATCGCGGCTCCTGGCTCGACATCGAGTTCGATGCCAAGGACATCGTCTATGCGCGTATCGACCGTCGCCGCAAGATTCCGGTGACGTCGCTGATGTTCGCGCTCGGCCTCGACGGCGAGGCGATCCTGTCCACGTTCTACAAGAAGATTCTCTACAAGCGGACCAAGGAAGGCTGGCGCGTTCCGTTCGACGCCAACCGTTTCCGCGGCTACTCGACCATCAACGACCTGATCGACGCCGACACCGGCAAGGTCGTGCTCGAGGCCGGCAAGAAGCTCACCGTGCGCGGTGCGCGTCAGATGCAGGAGAAGGGCCTGAAGGCGCTGCGGCTGTCCGATGAGGAGCTCGTCGGCAACTATCTCGCCGAGGACCTCGTCAACCCGAAGACCGGTGAGATCCACGCGGAAGCCGGTGAAGAGATCACCGACAAGTCGATGAAGGCCCTCAACGAGCAGGGCTACAAGGAGCTGCCGCTGCTCGACATCGACCACGTCAATGTCGGCGCCTACATCCGCAACACGCTCTCGGCCGACAAGAACATGACGCGTGAGGACGCGCTGTTCGACATCTACCGCGTGATGCGTCCGGGCGAGCCGCCGACGCTGGATTCGGCGCAGGCGATGTTCCAGTCGCTGTTCTTCGACGCCGAGCGCTACGACCTGTCCGCGGTCGGCCGCGTCAAGATGAACATGCGCCTCGACCTCGATGCGCCCGACACCCAGCGTACGCTGCGCAAGGAAGACATCCTCTCCGTCATCAAGACGCTGGTGGATTTGCGCGACGGCAAGGGCGAGATCGACGACATCGATCATCTCGGCAACCGCCGTGTGCGCTCGGTCGGCGAGCTCATGGAGAACCAGTACCGCATCGGCCTGCTGCGCATGGAGCGCGCGATCAAGGAGCGCATGTCCTCGGTCGACATCGACACGGTCATGCCGCAGGACCTGATCAACGCGAAGCCGGCGGCTGCCGCCGTGCGCGAGTTCTTCGGCTCCTCACAGCTCTCGCAGTTCATGGACCAGACCAACCCGCTGTCGGAGATCACCCACAAGCGCCGCCTGTCGGCGCTTGGACCGGGCGGTCTGACCCGCGAGCGCGCCGGCTTCGAGGTGCGCGACGTGCATCCGACGCATTACGGCCGCATCTGCCCGATCGAGACGCCGGAAGGTCCGAACATCGGCCTGATCAACTCGCTCGCGACCTTCGCGCGCGTGAACAAGTACGGCTTCGTCGAGACGCCGTACCGCAAGGTCAAGGACGGTCGCGTCACCGACGAGGTCGTGTACCTCTCGGCGATGGAAGAGGGCCGCTACACGGTCGCGCAGGCCAACGTGCCGCTCGACCCGAAGGGCCGCTTCACCGAGGATCTCGTGGTCTGCCGTCACGCCGGCGAAGTCTTGCCGGTGACGCCGGACAAGGTCGACTACATGGACGTGTCGCCGAAGCAGCTCGTTTCGGTCGCCGCGGCGCTGATCCCGTTCCTCGAGAACGACGACGCCAACCGCGCGCTGATGGGCTCGAACATGCAGCGCCAGGCGGTGCCGCTGGTTCGTGCCGAGGCGCCGTTCGTCGGCACCGGCATGGAAGGCGTGGTTGCGCGTGACTCGGGTGCCGCGATCGCGGCGCGCCGGTCGGGCGTGATCGACCAGATCGACGCGACCCGCGTCGTCATCCGCGCCACGGAAGATCTCGATCCGACCAAGTCGGGCGTCGATATCTACCGTCTGATGAAGTACCAGCGCTCCAACCAGTCGACCTGCATCAACCAGCGTCCGCTGGTGAAGGTCGGCGACATCGTCAAGAAGGGCGACATCATCGCCGACGGTCCGTCGACCGATCTCGGTGAGCTCGCGCTCGGCCGCAACGTGCTGGTCGCGTTCATGCCGTGGAACGGCTACAACTTCGAAGACTCGATCCTGCTCTCCGAGCGGATCGTGAAGGAAGACGTCTTCACCTCGATCCACATCGAGGAGTTCGAGGTGATGGCCCGCGACACCAAGCTCGGCCCTGAGGAAATCACCCGCGACATTCCGAACGTCTCGGAAGAAGCGCTGAAGAACCTCGACGAAGCCGGTATCGTCTACATCGGCGCGGAAGTGCGCGCCGGCGACATCCTGGTCGGCAAGATCACGCCGAAGGGCGAAAGCCCGATGACGCCGGAAGAAAAGCTTCTGCGCGCCATCTTCGGCGAAAAGGCCTCCGACGTTCGCGACACCTCGCTGCGCGTTCCTCCGGGCGTGCAGGGCACGATCGTGGAAGTGCGCGTGTTCAACCGTCACGGCGTCGACAAGGACGAGCGTGCGCTGGCGATCGAGCGGGAAGAGATCGAGCGTCTGGCCAAGGACCGCGACGACGAGCAGGCGATCCTGGACCGCAACGTCTACAACCGTCTTGCCGAGCTCCTCGAGGGACGGCAGGGCATTGCGGGCCCGAAGGGCTTCAAGAAGGACACCAAGATCACCCGTGCGGTGCTCGAGGAGTACCCGAAGTCGCAGTGGTGGCTGTTCGCTTCGCCGAACGACAAGCTGATGGCCGAGATCGAGGCCATGCGGAAGCAGTACGACGAGTCGAAGAAGGGGCTGGAACAGCGCTTCCTCGACAAGGTCGAGAAGCTTCAGCGCGGTGACGAACTGCCGCCCGGCGTGATGAAGATGGTCAAGGTCTTCGTCGCGGTGAAGCGCAAGATCCAGCCCGGCGACAAGATGGCCGGCCGCCACGGGAACAAGGGCGTGGTGTCGAAGATCGTGCCGATCGAGGACATGCCGTTCCTCGAAGACGGTACGCATGCCGACATCGTGCTCAATCCGCTCGGCGTGCCCTCGCGCATGAACGTCGGACAGATCCTCGAGACCCATCTCGGCTGGGCTTGCGCCGGCCTCGGCAAGCGTATCGGCCAGACGGTCGATGCCTATCTGTCGAAGCAGGACATCAAGCCGCTGAAGGAAACCTTGAAGAAGGTCTACGGCGAGGACGAGACGATCAAGTCGCTCAACGACAACGAGTTGATCGAGCTTGGTCACAATCTGAGCCGCGGCGTGCCGATCGCGACGCCGGTGTTCGACGGCGCCAAGGAAGCCGACATCGAGGAGATGCTGAAGCTTGCCGGTCTCGACGCTTCGGGTCAGTCGACCGTCTATGACGGCCGTACCGGCGATGCCTTCGATCGCAAGGTGACGGTGGGCTACATCTACATGCTCAAGCTGCACCATCTCGTGGACGACAAGATCCACGCGCGTTCGATCGGTCCGTACTCGCTCGTCACCCAGCAGCCGCTGGGCGGCAAGGCGCAGTTCGGTGGCCAGCGCTTCGGCGAAATGGAAGTGTGGGCGCTCGAGGCTTACGGCGCGGCGTACACGCTCCAGGAGATGCTGACGGTCAAGTCGGACGACGTCGCCGGCCGTACCAAGGTGTACGAGGCGATCGTCCGCGGCGACGACACGTTCGAGGCCGGTATTCCGGAATCGTTTAACGTGCTGGTCAAGGAAATGCGCTCGCTCGGCCTCAACGTCGACCTGCACAACTCCAAGGTGGGACCGGCGCCGACGTCGGAAGCAGCCGAGTAATACGACCTTTCATGCCCGGCCTTCACGGCCGGGCATCGGCGCCCCTCCCGAGGCCTTGAGGGCAGGGCGCCCCGATTGAGTGATTTTCGAATTTGCGGCCGTAGGCGACCGGCACGCGAGGAGAAGACGATGAACCAAGAAATTATGAATCTCTTCAACCCGACGACTCCGGCTCAGGTCTTCGACCAGATCCGGATTTCGATCGCGTCTCCTGAGAAGATTCTGTCCTGGTCCTACGGCGAGATCAAGAAGCCGGAGACCATCAACTACCGTACCTTCAAGCCCGAGCGCGACGGCCTGTTCTGCGCCCGCATCTTCGGGCCGATCAAGGACTACGAGTGCTTGTGCGGCAAGTACAAGCGCATGAAGTACAAGGGCATCATCTGCGAGAAGTGCTCGGTCGAGGTCACGCTGTCGCGCGTCCGGCGCGAGCGCATGGGCCATATCGAGCTCGCAGCCCCCGTCGCGCACATCTGGTTCCTGAAGTCGCTGCCCTCGCGCATCGGCCTTCTGCTGGACATGACGCTGAAGGATCTCGAGCGGATCCTCTATTTCGAATATTACGTCGTGCTCGAGCCGGGTCTCACCGCGCTGAAGGACCGTCAGCTCTTGTCGGAAGACGAGTATCTGAAGGCACAGGACGAGTACGGCCAGGATTCCTTCACCGCCATGATCGGCGCGGAAGCGATCCGCGAGCTGCTCAAGGGCATGGACCTCGAGAAGCTCGAAGCCACCTTGCGCCTCGAGATGCAGGAGACCGACTCCGACATCAAGCACAAGAAGCTCGCCAAGCGCCTGAAGATCGTGGAAGCGTTCCGCCACTCCGGCAACAAGCCGGAATGGATGATCATGACCGTGGTTCCGGTGATCCCGCCGGACCTGCGTCCGCTGGTGCCGCTGGACGGCGGCCGCTTCGCGACCTCGGACCTCAACGACCTCTACCGCCGCGTCATCAACCGCAACAACCGCTTGAAGCGGCTGATGGAGCTGCGCGCGCCGGACATCATCATCCGCAACGAGAAGCGCATGCTTCAGGAAGCGGTCGATGCGCTGTTCGACAACGGCCGCCGCGGCCGCGTCATCACGGGCGCCAACAAGCGTCCGCTGAAGTCGCTCGCCGACATGCTCAAGGGCAAGCAGGGTCGCTTCCGTCAGAACCTGCTCGGCAAGCGCGTCGACTATTCGGGCCGTTCGGTGATCGTGGTCGGTCCCGAGCTGCGCCTGCATCAGTGCGGCCTGCCGAAGAAGATGGCGCTCGAGCTGTTCAAGCCGTTCATCTACTCGCGGCTTGACGCCAAGGGCCTGTCCACCACCGTGAAGCAGGCGAAGAAGCTGGTCGAGAAGGAGCGGCCCGAGGTCTGGGACATCCTGGACGAGGTCATCCGCGAGCATCCGGTGCTGCTCAACCGCGCACCGACGCTGCATCGTCTCGGCATCCAGGCGTTCGAGCCCGTGCTGATCGAGGGCAAGGCGATCCAGCTGCATCCGCTGGTCTGCGCCGCGTTCAACGCCGACTTCGACGGCGACCAGATGGCCGTGCACGTTCCGCTGTCGCTCGAGGCGCAGCTGGAAGCGCGCGTCCTGATGATGTCGACCAACAACATCCTGCATCCGGCGAACGGCCAGCCGATCATCGTGCCGTCGCAGGACATCGTGCTCGGTCTCTACTACGTCTCGATCATGCGTGAAGGCCTGCCCGGCGAGGGCAAGATCTTCGGCGACATGGCCGAGCTCGAGCACGCGCTGCACGCGAAGGTCATCCACCTCCACACCAAGATCAAGTATCGGTGGCAGGGCATGGACGAGACCGGCAAGGTCTCGACGCGCTGGATCGAGACCACCGCGGGTCGCGTCATGCTCGGCAACCTGCTGCCGAAGAACCCGCGGATTTCGTACGAGATCATCAACAAGCTGATGACCAAGCGCGAAATCTCGGGCGTGATCGACCAAGTCTACCGTCACTGCGGCCAGAAGGAGACTGTGATCTTCTGCGACCGCATCATGGCGCTCGGCTTCTACAACGCGTTCAAGGCCGGCATCTCGTTCGGCAAGGACGACATGGTCGTGCCGCACTCCAAGTGGAAGATCGTCGACACCACCCGTACGCTGGCGAAGGATTTCGAGCAGCAGTACAACGACGGTCTGATCACCCATGGCGAGAAGTACAACAAGGTCGTCGACGCCTGGTCGAAGGCCACGGAAGAAATCGCCAAGGCGATGATGAAGGAGATCTCCTCGACCAAGAAGACGGCGAGCGGGGCGGATGCCGACATCAACTCGATCTACATGATGGCTCACTCCGGTGCCCGCGGTTCGCCGGCCCAGATGCGCCAGCTCGCCGGCATGCGCGGCCTGATGGCCAAGCCGTCGGGTGAGATCATCGAGACGCCGATCATCTCGAACTTCAAGGAAGGCCTCTCGGTGCTCGAGTACTTCAACTCGACCCACGGTGCCCGTAAGGGCCTCGCGGACACCGCGTTGAAGACCGCGAACTCGGGCTACCTGACCCGTCGTCTCGTCGACGTGGCGCAGGACTGCATCATCACGCAGAACGACTGCGGCACCAAGCTCGGCATCAAGATGCGCGCCATCGTCGATGCCGGCACCGTGGTTGCCTCGCTCGGCTCGCGCATCCTCGGCCGTACGGCCTGCGAAGACGTGCGTGACAGCTCGGGCAAGGTGATCATCAAGCGCGGTACGCTGATGGAAGAGAGCCATCTGGATGCCATCCACCAGGGTGGCGTGCAGGAGGTGAAGATCCGCTCGGCACTGACCTGCGAGCTCGTCAACGGCATCTGCGGCATGTGCTACGGCCGCGACCTCGCCCGCGGCACGCCGGTCAACCACGGTGAAGCCGTCGGCGTCATCGCGGCGCAGTCGATCGGCGAGCCCGGCACCCAGCTGACCATGCGCACCTTCCACATCGGTGGTGCGGCGCAGCTCAACGAGCAGTCGTTCGTCGAATCCAACTTCGACGGCAAGATCGTGATCCGGAACAAGGCCATCGCCCGCAACAGCGAAGGTCACCTGGTCGCGATGGTCCGCAACATGGTGATCGCGATCGTCGATGCCGACGGCACCGAGCGTGCGACGCACCGTATCCAGTACGGTTCGCGCCTGCACGTCGACGAGGGCGACACCGTCAAGCGCGGCCAGCGCATCGTCGAGTGGGATCCCTACACCCGTCCGCTGCTCACCGAAGTCGAAGGTACCATCGGCTTCGAGGATCTGGTCGAGGGGCAGTCGATCTCGGAAACGCTCGACGAGGCCACCGGTATCGCCAAGCGCGTGGTCATCGACTGGCGCTCGACCCGCGGCGGCGCGGACCTCCGTCCGGCCATCGTGGTCAAGGGCAAGGACGGCAAGGTGCTCAAGCTCGCCCGTGGCGGCGATGCCCGCTACATGCTGTCGGTCGACGCCATTCTCTCGGTCGACGTCGGAGCCAAGGTCAATACGGGCGACATCCTCGCCCGTGTCTCGACCGAAAGCGCCAAGACGCGTGACATCACCGGCGGTCTGCCGCGGGTGGCGGAACTGTTCGAGGCACGGCGTCCGAAGGATGCGGCGATCATCGCCGAAATCTCGGGCACCATCCGGTTCGGACGCGACTACAAGAACAAGCGTCGCATCTCGATCGAGCCGATGGACAAGACCGACGAGGCACGCGAGTACCTGATCCCGAAGGGCAAGCACATCCACCTTCAGGACGGCGACGTCGTCGAAAAGGGCGACTTCATCGTCGAAGGCAACCCGGCGCCGCACGACATCCTGGCGGTCAAGGGCATCGAGGAGCTCGCGGCCTATCTGGTCAACGAGATCCAGGAGGTCTACCGGCTCCAGGGCGTGCTCATCAACGACAAGCACATCGAGGTGATTGTCCGTCAGATGCTCCAGAAGGTGGAAGTCACCGACCAGGGCGACACGGACATGATCTCCGGCGAGCAGGTCGACAAGATCGAGTTCGACGCGCTCAACGAGAAGGCGAAGGAAGAGGGCAAGAAGATCGCTACGGGAACGCCGGTTCTGCTCGGCATCACCAAGGCGAGCCTTCAGACCCGCTCCTTCTTCTCGGCGGCCTCGTTCCAGGAGACCACCCGCGTCCTCACGGAAGCGGCGGTCAACGGCAAGGTCGATCCGCTCGAAGGCCTCAAGGAGAACGTCATCGTCGGCCGGTTGATCCCGGCGGGCACCGGCGCCTCCATGGCCAAGATCCGCGAAGTCGCGATGAAGCGCGACAAGCTGATCCTGGACGAGCGCGAGAAGCAGGCGGCCGTCGTGTCGCCCGCGCCGGAAGCGGAGCTTCCTGCGCTGCCTCCTGCGGAATAATGCTTCATCCGTAGGAATACCGAGGACAATGAAAAGGCCGGCGCAAGCCGGCCTTTTTGCTGCTTTGTTTGCCTGTTGCGGTGCAGGATCAACCTTTGTTCATCTTTCCTTCAGGCGCAAAAGCGCTTCTGCTAAGGGAAGTTAGACCGGTGGTCCCGTGACGGGGGCAGGGCCGGAGACCACGGAACTCATATGCTTGATCTCGCAATCGTAGGCGGCGGCCCCGGCGGGCTGATGAGCGCCTGGTACTTGAAGCGTAAGCTCGGCGACCTCTGCCGCATCACCATCTACGAGGCCTCCGACCGGCTCGGCGGCAAGATCGTCACGCGCAAATTCGATTCCGCGCCGGCGATGTACGAGGCCGGCGTTGCCGAGATCTACGACTACTCGATGACGGGTCCCGATCCGCTGCGCGAGCTGATCCAGCATTTCGGACTTCAGACCATTCCGATGGACGCCGAGCAGGTGCAGTTCGGCGGCGAGCTCCTCAACGACGTCGCGGGCATGCGCCGCAAATACGGCGCCAAGACTGCGGCTGCGATCGAGGCGTTCCGGAACCGCTGCGCCGAGGCGATGACGCCGATCGAATATTACGAGGGCGTCGGCGCGCACGACAACGAGAATCCCTGGGCCTACAAGACCGCCGAGCAGGTGCTCGACGAGGAAGTCGAGGACGAAACCGCAAAGCGTTTCTTCAAGGTGATGGCGCGCTCCGACATCGCGACCGAAAGCCACAACACCAACGGGCTCAACGCGCTCAAGAACTACCTGATGGATGTCGACGGCTATATCGGCCTCTATTCCATACAGAACGGCAACGAGCAGCTGATCGAGTGCCTGCAGTCGGAGGTCAACGCCGACATCCAACTCAATCACCGCGTGCTCACCGTCGGCAAGGCGCCGACCGGCCGCTACCAGCTGAAGATGATGAACGGCAAGGGGCCGGAGACGCGCGACTTCGACCTCGTGCTGGTCTGCCTGCCGCATTCGTGGCTCGCGACGATGGGCTGGGAAGGCGAGCAGCTCCGCAAGTCGATGGTCAAGCACGTCTCGTATTTCGATCGTCCCGCGCACTATCTGCGCGTCTCGATCCTGTTCGACACGCAGTTCTGGGGCGAGAAGATTTCTGGCGCCTGGTTCATGTCGGAAGCCTTCGGCGGCTGCTGCGTCTACAACGAGGGCGCGCGCCATGACGTTGGCAAGCACGGCGTGCTGAACTGGCTGATTCCCGGCTCCGACGCGCTGGCCTTCGCCAATTTGTCGGATCAGGAGCTGATCGACGCCGCACTGAAATCGCTGCCCGCCTCGCTCGGCGATGCGCGTTCGCATTTCGTGGAAGGCAAGATCCACCGCTGGCTGTCGTCGGTGAACGCCATCCCCGGCGGTCTGCCCGTGCGCGACGTCATGACCAATCACCGGCCGGAGCCGAAGGAGCATCCCGGCATCGTGGTGGTCGGCGATTATCTGTTCGACTCCACGCTGAACGGTCTGCTCGACTCCTCGGACGCGGCGACCGACATCATCCTGACCGAGATGATGCGCCTGCGCCGCGAGCGCGGACAGGAGGAGGGCGAGCCGGTCTCGGACAAGATCGACCGCGACTATTTCGAGAACTATCGCGGCCTCGGTCCCTACAGCGAAGCTTGGCGCCACTTCACCGATCCCGATTATCTCACCAAGCTGATCGGCATCGTCTGGGGCAAGGCCAAGGGCGCCAAGCTGCTGGTCGCGGGCTCGGCCAGCGGCGAATTGGTCGGCGCGCTGCGCGATCGCGGCATCGATGCCTTCGGCATCGAGAACAACCGCGCCATCCACGCCAGGACGCCGAAGGCGCTGAAGAAGTACAACAAGCTCGGCTCGATCACCGACATGCCGTTCAAGGACGGCGCCTTCGACTTCGTGTTCGAGACCAGCCTCTGCCATGTTTCCCCGAAGCAGGTGGTCCGCGCGATCCGCGAACTGAACCGCGTGGTCAAGACCGGCCTCGTGTTCGGCTCGATCACCTCGGACATGGCTTCAGTGGTGATCGACCGCTACGACCTGCTGCGCGGCGTCAAGAAGCTCGGCACCTGGTGGGAATGGTCCGAGCTGTTCTTCGGCAACGGCTTTGACCTGTCGATGCATCGCAAGGACTGCACCGACGCGCTCTGGGAGGCGACGCTTGCCGCCAACAAGGGCCCGGGCCAGTGGTACGCCGACGCCGACAGCCTGCGTTATTCCTTCTTCGACAAGGTCGAGGATGAGGACGACGACTAGAGACAGGATCGGACCGGCGTAGCCAATTGCTTTGCCGAATTCGTCATGATCGCATAGAATCGGTGCGATAGCGGTTGCTGCTATTTCCTGCTTTCTCCGCGGTCATGCCGGCCGTCAGCATCGGTTGGTTTCATGGCGTCCAAGCCCCTCCCGCCCGACAAACAGAAACTCGCCACGGAAGAGGCGGCCGAGCTCGACGACAAGCTTGTCCCCGTCAAGGCGGACCTCGAAGACGACGAGGACGACGAAGACGAGGAGGATGACGAGCTGGAGCTCGACGACGACGATGAGGACGAGGAGCTCGTCGTCTTTACCGCGCGCGAGGCCGCAGGCGCGCTCGCGACCATCCTGGGTTTCGTCAAGCCGTTCCTGTCCAACTACAAGCGGATGCTGTCATTCGTGGCGTTCGGCGTCTGCGTCGAGACGCTGTTCAACGTCATCATGCCGCTCAGCCTGAAGTACCTGATCGACGACGCGCTCGGCGAGGAGGATTTCCAGGCGCTCTACAAGATCCTCGGCGTGCTCGCGGTCGCCGGCATCTTCACCTCGATCGTGGCGGTCTGGTACGAGCGCTGGGACGCCAGGCTGGCTGCCTGCATCATCTCCGATGTCCGCAAGCGCCTGTTCGAGCATGTCCAGGACCTGCCGGCGGCCTATTTCGGCCGCACCAAGCGCGGCGAGATACTGTCGCGCTTTTCCGTCGACCTTTCGGCCTTCGAGGGCTCGGTCAAGACCTTCGCCAACAGTGCGGCGCTGCCGTTCCTGGAATTGATCGCCGGCATCATCCTGATGTTGTTCCTGAACTGGCAGCTCGCCGCGGTCGCGCTGCTGGTGTTCCCGATCACGCTGATCGGGCCGCGCATCCTCACCCCGAAGGCGGTGCAGGCCAATTACGAGCAGAAGCAGAACGAGAGCGCGCTGCTCGGCATGGTGCAGGAGAACGTGGCCGCGCAGGCCGTGATCAAGGCGTTCAGCCTGCAACGCAAGATGTTCGGCTTCTTCAGCTTCCGCAACGACGAGACCCGCCGCAAGATCGCTTCGGCTGCGTTCCTGTCGACCATGGTGGAGCGGACGGTCACCATTTCGGTGCTGCTGCTGCACCTCGTCGTGCTCGCGATCGGCGCGTATCTGGCGACCAAGGGCCAGATCACCATCGGCACCTTCGTCACCTTCGAGAGCGCGTTCTGGGAGGTCTCCTACAACATCGCCCACGTGATGCACTTCATCCCGGTGTCGATCTCCTCGGCCGCCGCGATCCGCCACATGCAGGAGCTGCTGGACGAGCCGACGCGCGGCGCCGATCGTCCCGGCGCGCCCGATCTGCCGCGCATCACCAACGACATCACCTTCGACCACGTGACGTTCCAGTACGAAGGCAGCCAGACGCCGGTGCTGGACAATCTCAGCCTCAAGCTCAACGCCGGCAAGCGCATCGCCATCGTCGGCCCCTCGGGCTCCGGCAAGAGCACGCTGCTCAATTTGATCCTGCGGCTGTACGTGCCCAACGAGGGGCGCGTCGCCATCGACGGCGTCGACGTCCGCAAGGTGACACTGGATTCGCTGCGCCGGAGCATGGCGGTGGTGTTCCAGGAGAACATGCTGTTCAACATGTCGATTCGCGAGAACATCCGGCTCGGCAAGGAAGGCGCGACCGACGAGGAGGTGGAGGACGCTGCCAAGAAGGCCGAGATCCACCGCTACATCATGAGCCTGCCGCAGCGCTACGACACGCCGGTCGGCGAGCGCGGCGATACGCTGTCGGGCGGCCAGCGCCAGCGCATCGCGATTGCGCGCGCGGTCATCCGTAACCCTTCCGTGCTGCTGCTGGACGAAGCCACCTCGGCGCTCGACCAGACCACCGAGGCCGCGATCAACCGCACGCTGCTGAAGGTCGCGAAGGGGCGCACCATGATCTGGTCGACCCATCGCCTGACCTCCGTGGTCGAGATGGACGAGATCATCGTGATCTCAGGGGGCAGGGCGATCGAGCGCGGCTCGCATGCCGAGCTGCTCGCCAGGAACGGCACCTATCGCAAGCTGTGGAACGACCAGATCCACCAGCCGCATGGCGCTGTGGCTCAGGCCGATGACGACAGCGACGATGACGACGAGGATGAAGACGACCTCGACGAGGATGATGAGGACGAGGACGACGAGGAGGCGTGACCGAGGAAGTTCGGCTCCAGATGAATTGCTCCTCCGAGCGGCCGCATCAAGCCTTGAACTGACCAAGCGATGAAGCGCGCCCAGCGCTGCGCGGTCCAGTAGGGACTCGTCGCGGTCGAGACGGAGCGGAACTCGAACGCTTTCGCCGCCGACCATTCGTCGCAGGCCCGCTTGACCGGATCGGCGTAGAAGCCTGCGATCTTGTCCGTATCCATCCCGTCGGAGGTAAGCCACTCCGGGATATGGACGTTGCAGAGCCGCTCGACGTCGGTGAAGACCTTGTCACAGCCGGTGCCGGCGGCGGGGCAGGAGGTCGAGAACGCATCGCCCACCAGCACGAGGCCGGGCTGGCCGCTTGCGTCGTTCACATAGAGGTCGATCGGACGGATCTTGATCTCGCCGGCGATGTCGAAGGCGCCGGTGATGCGCTTGAGCCGGGGCAGGGCGGCGTTCAGCGTCTCGGCTGGCGCGCGGCGCAATTCGCGCAGCCATGGGTCGTCGAAGCCGCGATAGACGAACAGATTGGCGCGCATCCGCGGACCGGTCGGAAACAGTGTGATGTAGGGGATTCGGTCGCTCGGCCGTTCCGAGAAATAGGTCAGCGCCGGGAAGTCGAACGAATTCCGCCCCGCCGGCACCACGTCGAACCCGATCGAGATCGAATGGCAGGCGCTGATGACTTTTCGCGCGATGCCGAGCTGGTGGCGCAGGCCGACGTTCAGGCCATTGGCCAGCACGACCAGCCGGGCCGAGATCGTCTCCTCATTGGAGAGCGTGATCTTTTGCCGCTCCGGGCTCGTCGAGAGCGAGACCGCCTTTGCACAGATGCGCTCGACGCCAGCAGGGATCTCGTCGCGGACGGCGTTGACGAGCGAATCGTAGAGGATGTTGAACTGCCGACTCGGCGCCTTGTCGAGCAACCGGCCGAATCGAGCGATCCAGTTTTCGCCGGCAAAAGTCGCGCGGCGCAGCACCGATTCTCCGATTCCGGTCTTCAGGAATCGCTCGACCTGGACGTGACCACTGAGTTTTTCGACTCGAAAGTCCGCCGGATAGCTCTCATGCGGGTCGATCAGCACCGTCGAAATGCCGGCGCGGCCGAGCATTGCGGCGGCGGTCGAGCCGGACAATCCCCCGCCGATAATGGCAATGTCGGTGTAGCGCATGGTGCAAATCTCTGCCGCAGGCGGCAGATTGACGCATCAACAGGAAAAAAAGCCTTAGTAAGGGTTATAAAAGTACATTTAGCCCGGGTATAAATGGTTTTTGGGCTGGCGGAACAGGCGTCCGGTCCCCATATCCGGCAGGCGCGGAGAGTGCGGGTAAACAACGATTTCGTCAGGTGGCAGAAGCGTTTTCTGACTGTCGTTTCACCTTGACTTGGCCGACTCTCACTTATAGAAAGCGCCTCACTTAACGACAGGCGGTGAGCATCGCCAGCGTCGGAACGGGCCACCCGTTGATCTCCAGGGATCGGATCCTCAGGGATCGCTAAGACGGGCACCAACCTCGACGAATGCCGCTCAAACGCTGTCGATCATAGCTAGGCAATGCCAGTGCGATTTTAGGTCTCTTGAGCTCGTTCTCTTGAGATCGAATTCGGATGCATGACCTCGGTGCGCGGGCCGTAGCTTTATGCTGATTGGCCTGAAACTGCGGTCCTCTGTGGCGTCGTAACGCTTTCCGCTCGGTGATGGAGCGGTTGGCGCAATTTCGCTTTGTGCGGATTGTTCCGTGCGAGGCGACCTCGTCGGGCGGGTGGCCCGAAAAGAATTGCGGATCCGGCAACGGGCCGCGCCAAGACAGCGGACCCGGAAGGGGCCGCGGCAGAACAAAGGGTAAGGCCAGGATGCCGACGATCAACCAGCTGATCGCTCAACCGCGTGAAGTGCAGAAGTCGCGCAAGAAGGTGCCGGCGCTGCAGCAGTCGCCGCAGAAGCGTGGTGTTTGCACCCGCGTCTACACCACGACCCCGAAGAAGCCGAACTCGGCGCTTCGTAAGGTCGCCAAGGTGCGCCTGACGAACGGCTTCGAGGTGATCGGCTACATCCCCGGCGAAGGTCATAACCTCCAGGAGCACTCGGTGGTCATGATCCGCGGCGGCCGCGTCAAGGACTTGCCCGGCGTGCGCTACCACATCCTCCGCGGCGTTCTGGATACCCAGGGCGTCAAGAACCGTAAGCAGCGTCGTTCGAAGTACGGCGCGAAGCGTCCGAAGTAAGCGGGAACCAGCTCAATGTCTCGTCGCCACTCAGCGGAAAAGCGCGAAGTTCTTCCCGATCCGAAGTTCGGGAACATCATCGTCACGAAGTTCATGAACTCGGTGATGTACGCCGGCAAGAAGTCGGTCGCCGAAGGCATCGTCTACGGTGCGTTCGGCATCATCGAAGCCAAGACCAAGCAGAGCCCCCTCGGCGTGTTCGAGCAGGCACTCGAGAACGTCATGCCGACGATCGAAGTGCGCTCCCGCCGCGTCGGCGGCGCGACCTACCAGGTTCCGGTCGAAGTTCGTTCGGTGCGCCGTCAGGCGCTGGGCATTCGCTGGCTGATCTCGGCCGCGCGCGATCGCAACGAGAAGACGATGACCGAGCGGCTCTCGGCTGAGCTGCTCGACGCCTCGAACAACCGCGGCAACGCCGTCAAGAAGCGCGAAGACGTGCACCGGATGGCGGAAGCCAACCGCGCCTTCTCGCACTATCGCTGGTAACGGCGAAACACGGAATCTAAGGATCAACCCATGCCTCGCGTTCATGCCATAGAGAACTACCGCAATTTCGGTATCATGGCGCATATCGATGCCGGCAAGACCACGACCACCGAGCGCATCCTCTATTACACCGGCAAGAGCCACAAGATCGGCGAAGTGCACGAGGGTGCCGCGACGATGGACTGGATGGAGCAGGAGCAGGAGCGTGGCATCACGATCACCTCGGCTGCGACCACCGCGTTCTGGGCCGGCAAGCGCCTGAACATCATCGACACCCCCGGCCACGTCGACTTCACCATTGAAGTCGAGCGTTCGCTGCGCGTGCTCGACGGCGCCGTCTGCGTGCTCGACTCGAACCAGGGCGTCGAGCCCCAGACCGAGACCGTCTGGCGCCAGGGCGACAAGTACAAGGTTCCGCGCATCGTCTTCGCCAACAAGATGGACAAGACGGGTGCCGACTTCTTCAAGTGTCTGGCCGACATCGTTGACCGCCTCGGCGCCAAGCCGATCGCGATCCAGCTTCCGATCGGTGCCGAGAACAACTTCAAGGGTCTCGTCGACCTCGTGAAGATGCAGGGCATCATCTGGAACGACGAATCGCTCGGCGCGAAGTTCGACTATGTCGACATCCCGGAAGATATGGTCGAGCAGGCCAAGGAATACCGCGAGAAGATGGTGGAAGCCGCCGTCGAGCTCGACGATGACGCATTGGCCGCCTTCCTCGACGGCAACGAGCCGGACGAAGCGACGCTGAAGCGGCTGATCCGCAAGGCGGTGCTGACCGGCGCGTTCTATCCCGTGCTGTGCGGCTCGGCCTTCAAGAACAAGGGCGTGCAGCCGCTGCTCGACGCCGTCGTCGACTATCTGCCGTCGCCGATCGACGTGCCCGCGATCAAGGGCACCGACGACCGCGGCAACGAGGTCGTGCGCAAGGCCGACGACAAGGAGCCGCTCGCGCTGCTCGCGTTCAAGATCATGGACGACCCGTTCGTCGGCACCATCACCTTCTGCCGCATCTACTCCGGCGTCCTGCAGAGCGGCACCGGTGTCGTGAACTCGACGCGCGAGAAGAAGGAGCGCATCGGGCGCATGCTGCTGATGCATGCGAACAACCGCGAGGACATCAAGGAAGCCTATGCCGGCGACATCGTCGCGCTGGCCGGCCTGAAGGAAGCGCGCACCGGTGACACGCTGTGCGATCCCGACAAGCAGGTGATCCTGGAGAAGATGGAATTCCCCGAGCCGGTCATCGAGATCGCGATCGAGCCGAAGTCCAAGGCCGACCAGGAAAAGCTGGGCGTGGCGCTGGCGAAGCTCGCCGCGGAGGATCCGTCCTTCCGCGTGTCGACCGACCAGGAGTCCGGCCAGACCATCCTCAAGGGCATGGGCGAACTCCATCTCGACATCAAGGTCGACATCCTCAGGCGTACCTACAAGGTCGACGCCAACATCGGCGCGCCGCAGGTTGCGTTCCGTGAGCGCGTCACCAAGAAGGCCGAGGTCAAGTACACCCACAAGAAGCAGACCGGCGGTACCGGTCAGTTCGCGGAAGTGTCGATCGTGGTCGAGCCGAACGAGCCCGGCAAGGGCTACGAGTTCGAGTCCAAGATCGTCGGCGGTGCGGTTCCGAAGGAATACATCCCCGGCGTCGAAAAGGGCCTCAACAGCGTGATGAGCTCTGGTGTCGTCGCGGGCTTCCCCGTGGTCGACGTCAAGGTTCAGCTCGTCGACGGCAAGTACCACGACGTCGACTCGTCGGCGCTCGCCTTCGAAATCGCATCGCGCGCGGCATTCCGCGAAGCGCTGCAGAAGGGCAAGTCCGTCCTGCTCGAGCCGATCATGAAGGTCGAAGTGGTGACCCCGGAAGATTACACCGGCTCGGTCATCGGCGACCTGAATTCCCGGCGCGGTCAGATCCAGGGTCAGGACATGCGCGGCAACGCCAACGTCATCAACGCGATGGTGCCGCTCATGAACATGTTCGGGTACGTGAACAACCTGCGCTCGATGAGCCAGGGTCGCGCGACCTTCACCATGCAGTTCGACCACTACGCAGAAGCGCCGGCCAATGTGTCGGCAGAAGTCCAGAAGAAGTTTGCCTGATTGTCGTCGGTCTCGAACTGACGATTGAACGGAGAGTCAAATGGCCAAAGCAAAGTTTGAACGTAACAAACCGCACTGTAACATCGGCACCATCGGTCACGTCGACCATGGCAAGACGTCGTTGACGGCTGCGATCACCAAGATCCTCGCCGAGACCGGCGGTGCGACGTTCACGGCGTACGACCAGATCGACAAGGCGCCGGAAGAGAAGGCGCGCGGCATCACGATCTCGACCGCCCACGTCGAGTACGAGACCAAGAACCGCCACTACGCCCACGTCGACTGCCCCGGCCACGCCGACTACGTGAAGAACATGATCACCGGCGCCGCCCAGATGGACGGTGCGATCCTGGTCGTGTCGGCTGCTGACGGCCCGATGCCGCAGACCCGCGAGCACATCCTGCTCGCCCGCCAGGTCGGCGTGCCCGCGCTCGTCGTGTTCCTCAACAAGTGCGACATGGTCGACGATCCGGAACTCCTCGAGCTCGTCGAGCTCGAAGTCCGCGAGCTGCTCTCGAAGTACGACTTCCCGGGCGACAAGATCCCGATCATCAAGGGTTCGGCGCTCGCCGCTCTCGAAGATTCCGACAAGAAGCTCGGCCATGACGCCATCCTCGAGCTGATGAAGAATGTCGACGAGTACATTCCGCAGCCGGAGCGTCCGGTCGACCAGCCCTTCCTGATGCCGGTTGAAGACGTGTTCTCGATCTCGGGCCGCGGCACCGTCGTGACCGGCCGTGTCGAGCGCGGCATCGTCAAGGTCGGCGAGGAAATCGAGATCGTCGGTCTGCGCGCCACGCAGAAGACCACGGTCACGGGCGTCGAAATGTTCCGCAAGCTGCTCGATCAGGGCCAGGCCGGCGACAACATCGGTGCGCTGCTCCGCGGCACCAAGCGCGAGGACGTCGAGCGCGGCCAGGTGCTGTGCAAGCCGGGTTCGGTCAAGCCGCACACCAAGTTCAAGGCTGAGGCCTACATCCTCACCAAGGAAGAGGGCGGCCGCCACACCCCGTTCTTCACCAACTACCGTCCGCAGTTCTACTTCCGCACCACCGACGTGACCGGTGTCGTGCATCTGCCGGAAGGCACCGAGATGGTGATGCCGGGCGACAACATCGCGATGGAAGTGCACCTGATCGTGCCGATCGCGATGGAAGAGAAGCTCCGCTTCGCGATCCGCGAAGGTGGCCGCACCGTCGGCGCCGGCGTCGTCGCCTCGATCATCGAGTAATTACGAGAATAGGGATTGGCGCGTAGCGAGTGTGACATTCGCTATTCGCTATTCGCCACCCCCCACTAAAGAGAGACCACGGCAATGAACGGCCAAAACATTCGTATCCGTCTCAAGGCGTTCGACCATCGTATCCTCGATACGTCGACCCGCGAGATCGTGAACACGGCGAAGCGCACCGGCGCGCAGGTCCGCGGACCCATTCCGCTGCCCACCCGCATCGAGAAGTTCACCGTCAACCGTTCGCCGCACGTCGACAAGAAGAGCCGCGAGCAGTTCGAGATGCGCACTCACAAGCGCCTGCTCGACATCGTCGATCCGACCCCGCAGACCGTCGATGCTTTGATGAAGCTCGACCTGGCCGCCGGTGTCGACGTCGAGATCAAGCTCTAAGATTTTTGGATCACGTTCGCGACTAGCGGACAGAAAGAACAGGAAGCACGCCGATGCGCTCCGGAGTGATCGCACAAAAGGTCGGGATGACGCGGGTCTTTACAGAGGCCGGCGAACATATCCCCGTGACCGTGCTGAAGCTCGGCAATTGCCAGGTCGTAGGCCACCGCACTGAAGAGAAGAACGGTTACGTCGCGCTCCAGCTTGGTTCTGGCAGCCGCAAGACCGTGTACATGCCCAAGGCAGAGCGCGGCCAGTTCGCGGTCGCCAAGGTCGAGCCGAAGCGGCAGGTCGAGGAATTCCGCGTCTCCGCGGATGCCATGATCCCCGTTGGCGCCGAGATCCTTGCCGATCATTTCGTCGTCGGCCAGTTCGTCGACGTCACCGGCACCTCGGTCGGTAAGGGCTTCGCCGGCGGTATGAAGCGCTGGAACTTCGGCGGTCTGCGCGCCACCCACGGTGTGTCGGTCTCGCACCGCTCGATCGGTTCGACCGGTGGCCGTCAGGACCCCGGCAAGACCTGGAAGAACAAGAAGATGCCCGGCCACATGGGTGTCGACCGCATCACCACGCTCAACCTTCGAGTCGTTCAGCTCGATGTCGAGCGCGGCCTGATCCTCGTCGAAGGTGCCGTTCCCGGCTCCAAGGGCGGCTGGATCCGCGTGCGCGACGCTGTCAAGAAGCCGCTGCCGAAGGATGCTCCGAAGCCCGGCAAGTTCAAGGTTGCTGGCGAAGCGGACGCTGCTCCGGCTGCGCAGGAGGCGTGAGATGGAATTGAAGGTCACGACCCTCGAAGGTAAGGAAGCCGGCTCGGTCCAGCTTTCCGACGCCATTTTCGGCCTCGAGCCGCGCCAGGACATCATTGCGCGTTGCGTGCAGTGGCAGCTCAACAAGCGTCAGGCCGGCACTCACAAGGCCAAGGGCCGCGCCGAGATCTGGCGCACCGGCAAGAAGATGTACAAGCAGAAGGGCACCGGCGGTGCTCGTCACGGCTCGGCCCGCGTGCCGCAGTTCCGCGGCGGTGGCCGTGCCTTCGGTCCGGTGGTGCGTTCGCACGCCACCGACCTGCCGAAGAAGGTCCGCGCGCTTGCCCTCAAGCATGCGCTGTCGGCCAAGGCCAAGGACGGCGATCTGCTGGTGATTGACAAGGCCGCGCTGGAAGCCGCCAAGACCAAGGCTCTGCTCGGCCACTTCTCGGGCCTCGGCTTGACCAACGCGCTGATCATCGACGGCGCCGAGCTCAACAACGGCTTTGCCGCTGCGGCTCGCAATATCCCGAACATGGACGTGCTGCCGATCCAAGGCATCAACGTCTATGACATCCTGCGCCGTCAGAAGCTCGTTCTGACCAAGGCCGCCATCGATGCGCTGGAGGCGCGCTTCAAATGACGAAGAACATCGAGCCTCGCCACTACGACGTGATCTTGTCGCCGGTCGTGACCGAAAAGGCGACGATCGCCTCGGAGCACAACAAGGTCCTGTTCAAGGTGGCCGCGAAGGCGACCAAGCCGCAGATCAAGGAAGCGATCGAGAAGCTGTTCGACGTCAAGGTCAAGAGCGTCAACACGCTGGTCCGCAAGGGCAAGACCAAGATCTTCCGCGGCAATCTCGGCTCGCAGTCGAACAGCAAGCGCGCGATCGTGACCCTCGAAGAGGGCCACCGGATCGACGTGACCACCGGTCTGTAAGGTCGTACGACGATGGCACTGAAAAAATTCAATCCCACGACGCCGGGCCAGCGCCAGCTGGTCATGGTCGATCGTTCGGCCCTCTACAAGGGCAAGCCGGTCAAGGCGCTCACCGAAGGCAAGCACTCCTCGGGCGGCCGCAACAACACCGGTCGCATCACCGTGCGCTTCCGCGGCGGCGGTCACAAGCAGACGCTGCGCATCGTCGACTTCAAGCGCGACAAGGTCGATGCGCCCGCGACGGTCGAGCGGCTGGAATACGATCCGAACCGCACCGCGTTCATCGCGCTGGTCAAATACGAAGACGGCACCCAGGCCTATATCCTGGCGCCGCAGCGCCTTGCCGTCGGTGATTCCGTGGTTGCCGGCAACTATGTCGACGTGAAGCCGGGCAACGTCATGCCGCTCGGCAACATGCCGGTCGGCACGATCATCCATAACATCGAGGTCAAGATCGGGAAGGGCGGCCAGCTCGCTCGTTCCGCCGGCACCTACGCCCAGCTCGTCGGCCGCGACCACGACTACGTGATCATCCGCCTGAACTCGGGCGAGCAGCGCCTGGTGCACGGCCGTTGCCGCGGCACGATCGGCGCGGTGTCGAACCCGGATCACATGAACACCTCGATCGGCAAGGCCGGCCGCAACCGTTGGCTGGGCCGCAAGCCGCATAACCGCGGTGTCTCGATGAACCCGATCGACCATCCGCACGGCGGTGGTGAAGGTCGGACCTCGGGCGGTCGCCACCCGGTCACCCCGTGGGGCAAGCCGACCAAGGGCAAGAAGACCCGCAGCAACAAGTCGACCAACAAATTCATTCTCCTAAGCCGCCACAAGCGGAAGAAGTAAGGAACGCCGGACATGGTTCGTTCAGTCTGGAAAGGCCCGTTCGTCGAGGGTTCTCTGCTCAAGAAGGCAGATGCCGCCCGTGCGTCCGGCCGTCACGACGTCATCAAGATCTGGAGCCGTCGCTCGACGATCCTGCCGCAGTTCGTCGGCCTGACCTTCGGTGTCTACAACGGTCAGAAGCACGTACCGGTTGCCGTCAACGAGGAAATGGTCGGTCACAAGTTCGGCGAGTTCTCGCCGACCCGGACCTTCCATGGCCACTCCGGCGACAAGAAAGCCAAGAAGGCTTGAGGATTAAACGATGAGCAAACCTAAGCGCGAACGGAGCCTCGCCGAGAACGAGGCCAAGGCGGTCGCCCGGATGCTGCGGGTGAGCCCGCAGAAGCTCAACCTGGTCGCCCAGCTCATTCGCGGCCGGAAGGCAGCTGCTGCGCTCGCCGACCTGCAGTTTTCGCGCAAGCGGATCGCGGTTGACGTGAAGAAGTGCCTGGAATCGGCTATCGCCAATGCCGAGAACAACCACGACCTCGACGTCGACGATCTCGTCGTGGCGCAGGCCTTCGTCGGCAACGGCCTCGTGATGAAGCGCTTTGCCGCCCGCGGCCGTGGCCGCTCGGGCCGTGTCTACAAACCATTTTCGCAGCTGACGATCATTGTTCGTCAGGTCGAAGCCGAAGCAGCAGCGGCTTAAGGGTCGCAGGAGAAAACGATGGGTCAAAAGATCAATCCAATCGGTCTGCGTCTCGGCATCAACCGGACCTGGGATTCCCGCTGGTTCGCCGGCAAGCAGGAATACGGCAAGCTGCTGCACGAGGACGTCAAGATCCGCGAGATCCTGCACAAGGAGCTCAAGCAGGCGGCCGTCGCCCGCATCGTGATCGAGCGTCCGCACAAGAAGTGCCGCGTCACCATCCACTCGGCTCGTCCGGGCGTGGTGATCGGCAAGAAGGGCGCCGACATCGACAAGCTTCGCAAGAAGGTCGCGGACATCACCTCGTCCGACGTCGTCATCAACATCGTCGAGATCCGCAAGCCGGAGCTCGATGCGACGCTGGTGGCCGAGTCGATCGCGCAGCAGCTCGAGCGCCGCGTGGCGTTCCGCCGTGCCATGAAGCGCGCCGTGCAGTCGGCGATGCGTCTCGGCGCGGAAGGCATCCGCATCAACTGCTCGGGTCGCCTGGGCGGCGCGGAAATCGCGCGCATGGAGTGGTACCGCGAAGGTCGCGTGCCGCTGCACACGCTGCGCGCCGACATCGACTACGGCGTTGCGACCGCGTTCACGACCTTCGGCACCTGCGGTGTCAAGGTCTGGATCTTCAAGGGCGAGATCCTCGAGCACGATCCGATGGCCCAGGACAAGAGAATGGCCGAAGGCGAGACCGGCGGCGGTGGTGATCGCGGTGGCCGTGGGCGCCGTGACAACGCTGCGGCCTGACGCCAGCACAGAGAATTTGAGGGCTTGAAGCCATGATGCAACCTAAGAAAACGAAGTTCCGGAAGGCGCATAAGGGCCGTATCCACGGCGTTGCGTCTTCGGGTGCGACGTTGGCCTTCGGCCAGTTCGGCCTGAAGGCGACCGAGCCGGAGCGCGTTACCGCGCGCCAGATCGAAGCCGCTCGCCGCGCGCTGACCCGCCACATGAAGCGCGCCGGCCGCGTCTGGATCCGCGTGTTCCCCGACGTTCCGGTGTCGAAGAAGCCGGCCGAAGTCCGCATGGGCTCCGGCAAGGGTGCTCCGGAACTGTGGGTCGCGCGCGTCAAGCCCGGCCGGGTGCTGTTCGAGATCGACGGCGTCAACACCCAGACGGCGCGTGAAGCGCTGACCCTGGCGGCCGCCAAGCTGCCGATCAAGACGCGCTTCGTCGAGCGCATTGCGGAGTAATGGCCATGGCCCAGATGAAGATCGAAGACATCCGTGCATTGAGCCCTGATCAGCAGGATGACGCCATCCTGAATCTGAAGAAGGAGCGCTTCAACCTGCGCTTCCAGCGCGCCACCGGGCAGCTCGAGAACACCTCGCGCCTGCGCGAGGCTCGCCGTGACATCGCCCGCATCAAGACCGTCGCCGCGCAGAAGCGCGCGAAAGAGAAGTAAGGGGCTTACGAATATGCCGAAACGTACTTTGCAAGGCGTGGTCGTCAGCGACAAGACTGCCAAGACCGTTGTGGTGCGCGTCGATCGCCGCTTCACGCACCCGATCTACAAGAAGACGATCCGCCGTTCGAAGAACTACCACGCGCACGACGAGGACAACCAGTTCAAGCCGGGCGACATGGTGTGGATCGAGGAAACCAAGCCGATTTCGAAGTTGAAGCGCTGGATCGTGATCCGGGGCGAACACAAGAAAAGCGCCTGATCTGTTGGCTTTAGCCGACTGACTTCAGGAAAATGTTGAGCGCCGGCTGGGCTGGCGCAAGAGAGAAGAGGACGAGGTGCATCAATGATTCAGATGCAGACCAACCTCGACGTGGCCGACAATTCTGGCGCACGCCGTGTCATGTGTATCAAGGTGCTCGGAGGCTCCAAGCGCCGCTACGCCACGATCGGCGACATCATCGTCGTCTCGATCAAGGAAGCGATTCCGCGTGGCAAGGTGAAGAAGGGCGACGTGATGAAGGCCGTCGTGGTGCGCGTCCGCAAGGACATCCGCCGCGCCGACGGTTCGGTCATCCGCTTCGACCGCAACGCCGCCGTTCTGATCAACAACCAGTCCGAGCCGGTCGGCACCCGTATCTTCGGGCCCGTGCCGCGCGAGCTGCGCGCGAAGAACCACATGAAGATCATCTCGCTCGCGCCGGAGGTGCTGTGATGGCTGCGAAGATCCGCAAGGGCGACAAGGTCGTCGTGCTGACCGGTCGCGACAAGGGTCGCACCGGCGAAGTGTTCGAGGTTCGCCCGGACGCCGGCACGGCGCTGGTGCGCGGTATCAACATGGTCAAGCGTCATCAGAAGCAGACGCAGGCCCAGGAGGGCGGCATCATCTCGAAGGAGTCGCCGATCCAACTGTCCAACATCGCGTTCGTCGGCAAGGATGGAAAGCCGACCCGCGTCGGATTCAAGATTCTGGCGGACGGCAAGAAGGTCCGCATCGCCAAGAGCTCGGGAGCTGAGATCGATGGCTGAGGTCGCTTACACGCCGCGCCTGCGCGCGGAATATGACGCGAAGATCCGGACGGAAATGACCGAGAAGTTCGGTTATGAGAACGTCATGCAGGTTCCGCGTCTGGACAAGGTCGTGCTGAACATGGGCGTTGGCGACTCCGTCAACGACCGTAAGAAGGCCGAGAACGCCGCCGCTGAATTGACGCTGATCGCCGGCCAGAAGGCGATCGTGACCTATTCGCGTATCGCGATCGCGACCTTCAAGCTGCGTGAGAACCAGCCGATCGGCTGCAAGGTCACGCTGCGCAAGGCCCGCATGTACGAGTTCATCGATCGCCTGGTGACGGTCGCGCTGCCGCGCGTCCGCGACTTCCGCGGCCTGAACCCGAAGAGCTTCGACGGCCGCGGCAACTACTCGCTCGGCCTCAAGGAACACATCATTTTCCCCGAGATCGACTTCGACAAGGTCACGGAAGCCCGCGGTATGGACATCACCGTCTGCACCACGGCCAAGACCGACGACGAGGCGAGGGCCTTGTTGACCGCTTTCAATTTCCCGTTCCGGCAGTGAGACGCTGACCTAAAGCCTCTCAAACGCGGATACCCAGGAGCCAAGCATGGCAAAGAAGAGTTCAGTCGAGAAGAACAACCGGCGCAAGCGGATGGCGAAGAACGCCGCCCCGAAGCGCGAGCGGTTGAAGGCGATCATCGCCGACAAGACGCTGCCGATGGAGGAGCGGTTCGCCGCCACCCTGAAGCTTGCGGAAATGCCGCGCAACTCGTCGGCGACCCGCATCCGTCTGCGTTGCGAGCTGTCGGGCCGTTCGCGCTCGAACTACCGCAAGACCAAATTGTCTCGCATCGCGATGCGCGACCTTGGCTCCAAGGGCATGGTCCCGGGCCTCGTGAAGTCCAGCTGGTAAGGAGGGTCGTTTAGATGTCTACGCACGATCCAATCAGCGATCTGATCACCCGTATCCGCAACGCGCAGATGCGTTCGAAGTCCAAGGTCTCCACGCCTGGCTCGAAGATGCGCGAGAACGTGCTCGAGGTCCTCAAGACCGAAGGCTACATCCGCGGTTACGCCACGCTTGAGCATTCCTCGGGCCGCAGCGAGATCGAGATCGAGCTGAAGTATTTCGACGGCGAGCCCGTCATCCGCGAGATCGAACGAGTCTCCAAGCCCGGGCGTCGTGTTTACGCCTCGGTGAAGGCTCTGCCGCGGGTCAACAACGGGCTCGGCATTTCGGTGTTGTCGACGCCGAAGGGGATCATGGCCGACCACAGCGCGCGCGAAGCGAATGTGGGCGGCGAAGTTCTCTTCACGGTGTTCTGAGAAGGATTGTTGATCCATGTCACGTGTTGGCAAAAGGCCTGTGGCGGTTCCGTCGGGTGTGACCGCGACCGTCGACGGGCAGACCGTCAAGATGAAGGGGCCCAAGGGCCAGCTTCAGTTCGTCGTCCATAACGACGTCGAGGTGAAGCTCGAGAACGGCCAGGTCAAGGTGAACCCGCGGGTCGAGACCAACCGCGCGCGGGCGCTGTACGGTACTGCTCGCGCCCAGGTCGCGAATCTGGTCGAAGGCGTCACCAAGGGCTTCGAGAAGAAGCTCGAAATCACCGGCGTCGGTTACCGCGCCGCGATGCAGGGCAAGAACCTGCAGCTCGCGCTCGGTTACAGCCACGACGTGGTCTACGCGATCCCGGAAGGGATCACGATCACCGTGCCGAAGCCGACTGAGATCACGGTGACCGGCAGCGACATCCAGCGTGTCGGCCAGGTCGCCGCCGAGATTCGCTCCTATCGTCCGCCGGAGCCCTACAAGGGCAAGGGCGTGAAGTATGTTGGCGAATTCATCTTCCGCAAGGAAGGCAAGAAGAAGTAACGGAGCCGGTCATGTCCAAAGCCAAGGTTACCAATGCCCGGCGCAAGCGGAGTGTGCGGCTGAAGCTGCGCCGCTCCGGTGGCGGTCGTCCGCGTCTGTCGGTGTTTCGCTCGTCCAAGCACATCTACGCCCAGGTCATCGACGACCTGAAGGGCGAGACGCTGGCCTCTGCCTCGTCGCTCGAGAAGTCGATGCGCGACGGCGGCAAGACCGGCGCCGACATCGATGCGGCGAAGGCGGTCGGCAAGCTGCTGGCCGAGCGCGCCGCCGAGAAGGGCGTCAAGGAAGTCGTGTTCGATCGCGGCAGCTACCTCTACCACGGGCGCGTCAAGGCACTGGCCGACGCTGCGCGTGAGAGCGGGCTGAGCTTCTAACAGAATTTGAGGATTGAGGCGCAAGCCTCTGAAGGATTGGAAAAATGGCAGAACGCGAACAACGTGGTGGACGCGATCAACGCGGCGGCGGCGGACGTGAACGCCGGGAGGAGCGCGACAGCGAGTTCGTCGACAAGCTCGTCCACATCAATCGCGTGGCAAAGGTCGTCAAGGGCGGCAAGCGCTTCGGTTTCGCAGCGCTGGTCGTGATCGGCGACCAGAAGGGCCGCGCCGGCTTCGGTCACGGCAAGGCGCGCGAAGTGCCTGAGGCGATCCGCAAGGCGACTGAATCCGCCAAGCGCAACCTGACCCGCGTGTCGCTGCGCGAGGGCCGTACGCTGCATCACGACATCGCCGGCCGTCATGGCGCGGGCCGTGTCTACCTGCGTGCTGCTCCGGCCGGTACCGGCATCATCGCCGGCGGCCCGATGCGCGCCGTGTTCGAGACGCTCGGCGTCCAGGACGTGGTCGCGAAGTCGATCGGCTCGTCGAACCCCTACAACATGGTTCGCGCAACCTTCGACGCGCTGAAGCATCAGGATTCGCCGCGTTCGGTCGCAGCCCGCCGCAATATCAAGGTGTCCACCCTCCAGTCCCGCCGTATCGGCGGTGACGCCGAGGCGGCTGCCGACTAACGGAAGCTTTTCGGAGTAGACTCCCATGGCCAAGGCAGCAAAGACGATCAAGCTCGAGCAGACCGGCAGCGCGATCCGCCGCCATCACTCGCAGCGTTCGACGCTGATCGGACTCAAGCTCAACAAGATCGGCCGCACCAGCGAACTGCCGGACACCCCGGCGGTTCGTGGCATGATCGAGAAGGTTCACCATCTCGTTCGCATCGTCGACGAGAAGTAAGCAAAGGCGCAGGATCCCGAAAAGCGGGCACCCGTTTTCGGTGAAGATCATGCGCAAGAAACAAGGAGCAGGGCGATGAAGCTCAGCGATATCGCCGACAACGCCGGCTCGCGCAAGAAGCGTATGCGCGTCGGCCGTGGCATTGGTTCGGGCAAAGGCAAGCAGTCCGGCCGCGGTGGCAAGGGCCAGACCGCGCGTTCGGGCGTGCGCATCAAGGGTTTCGAAGGCGGCCAGATGCCGATGCATCGCCGTCTGCCCAAGCGCGGCTTCAACAACATCTTCCGCGTCGAGTTCGCCGAGATCAATCTCGACCGGCTCCAGGAAGCGGTCGATGCCAAGAAGATCGACGCCGGCAGCGTCGTGAACGTCGAGGCCCTGGTGAAGGGCGGCGTGCTGCGCCGCGCCAAGGCCGGCGTGCGGCTGCTCGGCCGCGGCGAGCTCAAGTCCAAGCTCAACATCGAAGTGCACGGCGCCACGAAGACCGCGATCGCCGCGGTCGAGAAGGCCGGCGGCTCGGTGAAGATCCTCGCCCCTGCCAAGGAAGAAGGCGAGGCGGCGTAACAACTGCGTCATTGGCCCGCGGCTCGCGGGCCTTTACGCGTGTGGGACGTGGACTTATCGAAGCCGAGCCCCAGATAATGTCCGGCGTCCGCTAGAGTAGCCCGGCCGCGGGCATGACGGCGCAATAGGCGGCGGGAGAAAGTCCAAGATGGCCTCTGCAGCGGAACAACTGGCAGCCAATCTCAATTTCGGTGCGTTTGCCAAGGCTGACGAACTGAAGAAGCGCATCTGGTTCACCTTGGGTGCGCTGCTCGTTTATCGGCTCGGGACCTATATCCCGCTGCCCGGCATCGATCCCAACATCTGGGAACAGGTGTTCCGCTCCCAGGCGGGCGGCATCCTCGGCATGTTCAACATGTTCGCCGGCGGCGGTATTCACCGCATGGCGATCTTCGCGCTGAACATCATGCCGTATATCTCGGCCTCGATCATCATCCAGCTCCTCACCACCGTCTCGCCGCAGCTCGAGGCGCTGAAGAAGGAAGGTGAGTCCGGCCGCAAGCTGCTGAACCAGTACACCCGCTATCTCACGGTGATCCTGGCCGCGTTCCAGTCCTACGGCATCGCGGTGGGCCTCGAGGGCGCCGGCAACGTCGTCAGCGACCCCGGCATGTTCTTCCGCCTGTCCACGGCGATCACGCTGACCGGTGGCACCATGTTCCTGATGTGGCTGGGTGAGCAGATCACCTCGCGCGGCATCGGCAACGGCATCTCGCTGATCATTCTCGCCGGCATCGTCGCCGAGCTGCCCGCGGCGCTCGCCAACATGCTCGAGCTCGGCCGTCAGGGCGCCATGTCGACCGGCCTGATTCTGGTCGTCATCATCATGGCGGTCGCCGTGATCGCCTTCATCGTGTTCATGGAGCGCGCGCAGCGCCGGCTGCTGATCCAGTATCCGAAGCGCCAGGTCGGCAACAAGATGTTCGAGGGCCAGTCCTCGCATCTGCCGCTCAAGCTCAACACCTCGGGCGTGATCCCGCCGATCTTCGCGTCCTCGCTGCTGCTGCTGCCGACCACGGTTGCCAACTTCAACGCCGGCAGCGGGCCGGAATGGTTCCAGTGGATCACGACCCAGCTCGGCCACGGCCGTCCGCTGTTCCTGATCATGTATCTCGCGCTGATCGTGTTCTTCGCGTTCTTCTACACCGCGATCGTGTTCAACCCGACCGAGACCGCGGACAATCTGAAGAAGCATGGCGGCTTCATTCCGGGCATCCGTCCGGGCGAGCGTACCGCGGAATATATCGACTACGTGCTGTCGCGCATCACCGTGCTCGGCGCTGTTTATCTGGCGATCGTCTGCTTGATCCCGGAAATCCTGATCTCCTACGCCTCGGTGCCGTTCTATTTCGGCGGCACCTCGCTGCTGATCGTCGTCAGCGTCACCATGGACACGGTGGCGCAGGTGCAGGGCTATCTGCTGGCGCATCAGTATGAGGGCTTGATCCGGAAGTCGAAGCTGCGCGGCCGCCGCCGCTAGGCGCGGCGTTCCCTGAGGGCGGCGCGACAGCGCCGCCGATTCGCCGCGCGAGCAACGCGCGGCGCCCGCCGAGGCGACCAGTCAGCTATTCCAAGACATCGGCAGAGCTGCTCTCCCTGCGACGCAATCACTGATTTCAAAGGCCTTCTTGGCGTCCTGGCATTTGCTCCCCTATGATATGGGTAGCGGTGCGACGCCGATTATGATTTGCACTGTCATTGGACTTCAAACACAGGTGCGCGACGTATCGCTCACCAATCCGGGGGGCGTACGCCGATGAGAATTATACTTCTGGGACCGCCGGGGTCGGGCAAGGGGACCCAGGCGCAACTGCTGGTGCAGCGCTATGGCATCGTCCAGCTCTCGACCGGAGAGATGCTGCGCGCGGCCGTTGCGGCGGGAACGCCGGTCGGGCTGAAGGCCAAGGAGATCATGGCCAGCGGCGGCCTCGTGCCCGACGAGATCGTGGTGGGAATTATCTCCGACCGCATCGACCAGCCGGACGCCAAGAACGGTTTCATCCTCGACGGCTTCCCGCGCACCGTGCCGCAGGCCGAGGCGCTGGATGAGCTGCTCAAGCAAAAGCATCTCAAGCTCGACGCCGTGGTCGAGCTCCGCGTCAACGAGAGCGCACTCCTGAGCCGCGTCGAGACCCGCGTCGCCCAGATGCGCGAGCGCGGGGAGGAGGTCAGGGTCGACGACACCCCGGAGGTCCTGACCAAGCGACTCGCCAGCTACCGCAGCCAGACGGAACCGCTGATTCACTACTATTCCGAGCGGCGGAAGCTCTCGACCATCGACGGCATGATGGCCATTGATGAGGTCACCCGCGCGATTCATCGTCAGCTCCTGGCCCTCGGGGCGGTCGAACCCAAGACGCACGGCAAGGCCCAAGCGCGCAGCGCGGCCAAGTCGACGCCCGCCAAGAAAGGTGCCAAGAAGGCCAAGGTAGCCAAAAAGCCGGCGAAAACGGCCAAAAAGGCTGCCAAATCCGCTAAAAAGGCCGCCAAGAAGGCCGCAAAGGGCACCAAGAAGGCGGCCAAGAAAGCGGCCAAGAAAACGGTCAAAAAGGCAGCCAAAACGACCGCCAAGAAGGCTGTCAAAAAAGGTGCCAAAAAGGCCGCAAAAAAGGTCACGAAAAAGCGAGCTAAGCGCTAGCAGCGGTTGACGAAAGCCCCCTGAATCCCCTAATAAGCCCCGCATCCAAGTCGGATAGTTTCAAACGATGCCGGGCCCCAGGAAGACCAGGGGTGGGCGTCGTGTTCGCGTTTGTGAACACCTGCCCGAGAAACCAAGCACTTAAAGCCTGATTCCTGACGAGGGATCGGCAACAGGAGAGAAGGCCGTGGCCCGTATTGCCGGCGTGAACATTCCGACCAACAAGCGCGTGCTGATCGCGCTCCAGTACATCCATGGCATCGGCCAGAAGATCGCTGGTGAGATCCTGGAGAAGGTGAAGATCCCCGAGGATCGTCGCGTCAACCAGCTCAGCGATGCCGAAGTGCTCCAGATCCGCGAAGTGATCGACCGCGACTATCTCGTCGAGGGCGACCTGCGTCGTGAGGTCGGCATCAACATCAAGCGTCTGATGGACCTCGGCTGCTATCGCGGCCTGCGTCATCGTCGTGGCCTGCCGGTGCGCGGTCAGCGTACCCACACCAATGCGCGTACGCGCAAGGGTCCGGCCAAGGCCATCGCCGGCAAGAAGAAGTAAGTTTTCGAATCCAATCGCGGCGTGTGGCGAAAGGGGAGACCCGTTCGCCACGCGCCTTTCGTTCCACAGGTGTAGCCGCTGGCATTACGGCGGCGTTTGAGATCTTCAGGAAAGGTACTCTATGGGCAAGGAAGCCACCCGCGTTCGTCGTCGTGAGCGCAAGAACATCGCCTCCGGCGTCGCGCACGTGAACTCGTCGTTCAACAACACGACCATCACCATCACCGACGCGCAGGGCAACACGATTGCCTGGTCCTCCGCCGGCACGATGGGCTTCAAGGGTTCGCGCAAGTCGACCCCGTATGCCGCGCAGGTTGCCGCCGAGGACGTGTCGAAGAAGGCGCAGGAGCATGGCATGCGCACGCTGGAAGTCGAAGTCGCTGGTCCCGGTTCGGGCCGCGAGTCGGCGCTCCGTGCGCTTCAGGCTGCGGGCTTCACCGTCACCTCGATCCGCGACGTGACCACGATCCCGCACAACGGTTGCCGCCCCCGCAAGCGTCGGCGCGTTTGATACCAAGTTGCGGGCGCATTGGTCGCCCGCAATGACTTTTTGCAAAGCCGCGCGAATGATCCGCGGCCTTTCTCCAACGCCAGTGTCTGCACTAGCAGTTTGACTGGCCTGTATGGGTGAAACAGTGACGATCCAGAAAAATTGGCAAGAACTGATTCGGCCGAACAAGCTCCAGATCCAGCCCGGCAGCGATTCGACCCGTTTCGCGACCATCGTTGCCGAACCGCTCGAGCGCGGCTTCGGCCAGACGCTCGGCAACGCGCTGCGCCGTATCCTGCTCTCCTCGCTCCAGGGCGCGGCGGTGCAGTCGGTGCACATCGACGGCGTGCTGCACGAGTTCTCCTCGATCGCGGGCGTCCGTGAAGACGTCACCGACATCGTGCTCAACATCAAGGACATCTCGATCAAGATGCAGGGCGAAGGCCCCAAGCGCATGGTCGTGAAGAAGCAGGGCCCGGGCGTCGTCACCGCCGGCGACATCCAGACCGTGGGCGACGTGGTCGTGCTCAACCCGGACCTCCAGATCTGCACGCTCGACGAGGGCGCCGAGATCCGCATGGAGTTCACGGTCGCCACCGGCAAGGGCTACGTGCCCGCCGAGCGCAACCGTCCCGAGGACGCGCCGATCGGACTGATCCCGGTCGACAGCCTGTACTCGCCGGTCCGCAAGGTCTCCTACAAGGTCGAGAACACCCGTGAGGGCCAGATCCTCGACTACGACAAGCTGACCATGACGATCGAGACCAACGGCGCGCTGACGCCGGATGACTCGGTGGCTTATGCCGCCCGCATCCTGCAGGATCAGCTCAACGTGTTCGTCAACTTCGAAGAGCCGCGCAAGGAAGTCGCCCAGGAGATCATCCCGGACCTCGCCTTCAACCCGGCCTTCCTCAAGAAGGTGGACGAGCTCGAGCTGTCGGTGCGTTCGGCCAACTGCTTGAAGAACGACAACATCGTCTACATCGGCGACCTCGTGCAGAAGAGCGAAGCGGAAATGCTCCGCACCCCGAACTTCGGCCGCAAGTCGCTGAACGAGATCAAGGAAGTGCTGGCCCAGATGGGTCTGCATCTCGGCATGGAAGTGCCGGGCTGGCCGCCGGAGAACATCGACGAGCTCGCCAAGCGCTTCGAGGATCACTACTGATCCGACTTCATCGTCGTGGCCGGAGATATCCGGCCACGATTTTAATGGGCGAACGCAGGCAGCCCACCTGAGCAACATGTCCGACGAACCGTCGCGGCAGTTTCAAACTAAGGAATAGTTACATGCGTCACGGCAAGGTTCATCGGAAGCTCAACCGCACTGCCGAGCATCGCCGCGCGATGTTCGCCAATATGTGCGCCGCGCTGATCAAGCACGAGCAGATCGTCACCACGCTGCCCAAGGCCAAGGAGCTCCGTCCGATCGTCGAGAAGCTCGTCACGCTCGGCAAGAAGGGCGGCCTGTCCATGCGTCGCCAGGCGATCTCCGAGATGCGCGACAAGGATCAGGTCAAGAAGCTGTTCGACGTGCTGGCGCCCCGCTACAAGGACCGTCAGGGCGGCTACACCCGCATCATCAAGGCCGGCTTCCGCTACGGCGACAACGCCGCGATGGCCGTGATCGAGTTCGTCGACCGCGACGTCGATGCCAAGGGCCAGGACTCCGGTCCGGTGCAGGAGAAGGAAGCCGAGGCGGCGTAAGCCGGCCGGTACCTCAGTTTTCAGAAAGCGGCGCCCCTGGGCGCCGCTTTTTTGTATGGCGCGGCGATATCTCATGCCGTGCATCGCCTGGTGAACGCGATTCCGGCCGGGGGGCTGTCGATGAGGATTGTGCTTGGGATCACGCTGGCGCTGTTGATGTCGCCGACCTCTGGCGAGACGCTGGTCGAGCGCGGTGCCTATCTCGTCAACAGCGTGATGGTCTGCCACAACTGCCACACGCCGCGCGGACCGCAAGGGCTCGATCTTTCGCGCGCGCTCGCGGGCGGCAGCCAGGTCTTCGATGAGCCCGCCTTCAAGGTCACCGGCTCCAACATCACGCCGGACAAGGACACCGGCATCGGCAACTGGAGCGATGCCGAGCTGAAGCGGTTTCTGGTCAGCGGTAACAGGCCGAACGGGACCAAGGTCGCGCCGATCATGCCGACCGCGTTCTACACGGTGCTCACGGCCCGGGATCTCGATGCGCTTACCGCTTACCTGCGCTCAGTCCCCGCAGTGCGCCACGAAACCCCTGCGCCGGAATACAGGATCGCGCTCAAGCCGGAAGCGCCGACCTATGCCGGCAAGCAGGCGACCGAGGCCGATCTCTCCGACAAGCTCGCGCGCGGCCGCTATCTCCTGACCATCGCCCATTGCCTGGAATGCCACACGCCGGAGGGCCCGTCCGCCGTGCATGATTTCGCGGGTGCGAGCGGCAAGGGGGGCCGCACGTTCAAGGGGCCGTGGGGCGAATCCATCTCCCCCAATATCACCGCGGAACCCGCGGCCGGCCTGGGCGGCTGGAGCGACGACGAAATCAAACGTGCGATTACGCAAGGCATCGCGCGCGACGGCCACAAGCTCAAGCCGCCGATGGCCTATGCTGCCTATGCCAGCATGACGGCCCAGGATCTCGATGCCATCGTCGCGTTTCTCAGGACGCTACCGGCGCGGCAATAGTGCCGTAGGGTGGGCAAAGGTGCGCTCTTCGCGCGCCGTGCCCACCATTTCGCTTTCAACTCGTGGCGAAAAGGTGGACACGCTTCCGCCTTCGCTCTTCGAGCTGCGGCGGACAAGTCGCTTTGTCTCACCCTACGATTTCGCAGTTGTGGCGATTGAAGCGGCGTGCGCTGGACACGATATCCGCTTCAGCAACAATGGAGATGATTCATGAAGATCGACCTTTCAGGAAAGACCGCCCTCGTGACCGGCTCCACCGCCGGCATCGGCCACGCCATCGCAAAAGGTCTCGCTGCGTCCGGCGCGAGCGTGGTCATCAACGGTCGCGGCCAGGACAAGGTCGATGCCGCCGTGCGCAAGCTGGAAGGGGCGGGCGTTAAGGTCCGCGGCATCGCCGCCGACGTCTCGACCGCAGCGGGCTGCAAGGCGCTCGTCTCGGCACTGCCGGAGGTCGACATCCTCATCAACAACGCCGGCATCTTCGAGCCAAAAGATTTCTTCGAGATCCCTGACGAGGACTGGAGCCGCTTCTTCGAGGTCAACGTCATGAGCGGGGTGCGGCTCTCGCGCGCCTATATGAAGGGCATGCTCAAGCGCAACTGGGGCCGCATCGTCTTCATCTCATCGGAGTCCGGGCTCAACATTCCCGTCGAGATGATCCATTACGGCATGAGCAAGACGGCCCAGCTCTCGGTCGCGCGGGGCCTCGCGCAGCTCACCCGCGGCACCGGTGTCACCGTCAATTCCGTGCTGCCGGGTCCGACCATGTCGGAAGGCGTCGAGACCTTCGTGAAGGATCTTGCCAAGCAGAACGGCCAGTCAGTCGATGAGGCCGCGGCCAATTTCGTCAAGCAGCACCGTCCGAGCTCGTTGATCCAACGCTTCGCCAGCGTCGACGAGATCGCCAACATGGTGGTCTATGTCGCGTCGAAGGAAGCGTCCGCGACCAACGGTGCGGCGCTGCGCGCGGAAGGCGGTATCGTTAACACGATCGCCTGAGACTACGCGAAGGCGTGGCACCGGAAGCGTGGCACCGTATGGTGGGCAAAGCGACTTGTCCGCCGTAGCTCGAAGAGCGAAGGCGGAAGCGTGCCCACCACTTTTGTCGCACCCGTTGCGAGATGGTGGGCACGGCGCGAGCGCGCCTTTGCCCACCCTACGCAGCCACGCACCAACGTTGCGGCTGCCTACCACCCCTCGAGCACGATCTTCCCGCGCGACTTGCCGCTTTCGAGCAGCGCATGCGCGCGCTTGAGGTTGGCCGCGTTGATCGTGCCAAAGGTCTGGTCGAGCGTGGTGCGCAGCACGCCCTTGTCGATGAGGTCGGAGACGTCGTTGAGCAGATGATGCTGCGCGATCATGTCGGGCGTCTGGAAAGAGGAGCGCGTGAACATCGATTCCCAGTGTACCGAGATCGCCTTGCCCTTGAAGGTGCTCACGGCGAACTCCGGGGGATCGTCGATCAGGCCGAACCGGCCCTGCGGCGCCATGAACTCGGCGATCGCCTTGTAGTGCTGGTCGGTGAAGGTCAGGCTCGCCACCAGCGCGACCGGCGGCAGCCTCAAGCTCTCGATCTGCTCCTTCATCGGCTTGCCGTGGTCGATCACCGCATGCGCGCCGAGATCGAGGCACCATTTTTGTGACTCCGGCCGCGTCGCCGTCGCGAGCACCGTGAGGCCCGTGAGGCGTCGCGCGAGCTGGATCAGGATCGAGCCGACGCCACCGGCGCCGCCCGTGATCAACAGCGTGCGCGGATCGACGCTCTTGCCGGGCACGGCGCCGAGCCGGTCGAACAGCAGTTCCCAGGCGGTGATGGAGGTGAGGGGAAGGGCAGCGGCCTGCGCGAACGACAGGCTCTTCGGCTTGTTGCCGACGATGCGCTCGTCGACCAGGTGGAATTCGGAATTGGTGCCCTGGCGCAGGATCGAGCCGGCGTAAAACACCTCGTCGCCCGGCTTGAACAGCGTGACGTCCGGACCCACGGCATCGACGATTCCGGCCGCGTCATAGCCAAGAATCTTCGTCTCGCCCTCGGGCGGGGCGGCACGCTTGCGTACCTTGTAATCGACCGGGTTCGCCGAGATTGCCTTCACGGCGACCCGGATATCGCGCCCCTTGGGCTCGGGCTTTGCGGTCTCGAAATCGATCAGCGCGTCCTGATCCTCGATCGGAAGCGATTTTTTGTAGCCGACGGCCTTCATGGCTTGTCTCCATCAAATGGCGCGTAGCTTGTGATCTGCGCCTGGCCCGCTAACTGTCCCGCTAGCCCCGATTTGGCAAGTACTGTAAATTCGGGGATATAGTCCCTGTTTGGATACTATTGGGAAAACACGCATGAAGCGGCGAGATTTTACCCGGCGTCCGGGCTGCTCGGTCGAGGCGACGCTGGACCTGATCGACGGCAAGTGGAAGGGCGTGATCCTCTACCACCTCCAGGACGGCACCCAGCGCTTCGGCGAACTGCGCCGCCGGATGCCCGGCATCACCCAGCGCATGCTGACAAAGCAGCTTCGCGCGCTGGAGGAGGACAAGCTCGTCATCCGCAAGGTCTATGCCGAGGTGCCGCCGCGCGTGGAGTATTGCCTCTCCGAGCTCGGCGAGAGCCTGCGGCCGGTGATCGACATCCTGAAGGCCTGGGGCGAGAGCCATCAGCAACGGCTGTCCTGCGCGCTGCCGCCCGAAGCGGAGCCGGTCAAGAAGCCGAAGCGCGCAGCGTAACTCTCCGGGAGCGGACCGTGCCGCTCCCGGAAGAGATTGCATCAGAACGCAAACTGCGTGCGCAACGCGACCGCATCGAACTTCGAGCCGGTGTCCGCCGCCGACACCGCCGAGGCCTGCTTCGACACCGTGCCATGCAGATAGTCGAGCATGAAGCGCACATTGCCGTTGACGTACCAGTTGAGCGCCAGCGTGTAGACGGTTTGCCGCCCGCCGGCGATGCCGGCGGCGGTCGCCAACTGATCGTTCAGATCCACGGTCGAGTAGCGACCGGCGATCTCCCAGGCACCCCAGCCGCCGCCGTTGATCGAGAACGGATTGTTCGGCTTGACGCCGCCATAGGCCGCGTTGCTCGGATTGTACTTGCGCGATTCACCGGTCAGGACATAGGCCGCCTGTGCGTAGCCCCCCTGGAATTTCAGGCTCGACGTACCGATGGGCGCCACCGCGGTGTTCGCACCCCGATCGATGTTGAACCAGTAGTATTCGCCCTGGACCCAGAGCGGTCCATAGGTGGCCGCGGCTTCCACGCCATAGACCTGCGCGCCCGACACATTTGCAATCGCACCGGTCGAGATCAGCGTCGTGGGATCGATGCGCAGCTCGGGACGATCGCTGAGCGTGAGCGTTTGCGTGTTCGCGAGCAGATTGCGCGGCGGCTGGATCAGCCATTCCGCGTCGGCGCCGAGATGCACCGAGTAGTCGTTGCCGCTCACGACCTGGCCCGCAACGCGGGCGGTCGCGCCGTATTGCTCGCTGGTCCCGGGAGGTGACACGCTCGAGGCCGAGTGAATGGCACCCGAGGTCGGGCCGGTCACGTAAGCGCCGGCCCAGAACACGTCATTGTACCAGCGGGCACCGGCGGCGGAACGGAAGTCGCCGGCGGCGATATTTTGCGCGATGATGCCGACCGAGGCGCGTTCCATGAACGCAATGTCGTTGGAACTCGTGGATTCATCCAGGGTCCAGGCAAGGTCCATGATGCCGGCTTCGATTGCCATCTTGCCGCCGAACGGCTTCAGCCCCGTGTAGCTCACCCAAGCATTCTCGATGCCGGAGGTGCCTCCGCCCGGCAGGAAGCCGACAGGGGTCGCGCCGGCGGCGCCCGTGCCGCCAAATCCGTCGGACGAGCCCCCGAAATCGTAGATCAGCGCGAAATTCCAGTCTTCGAGGAATTTGCCGACGACACCGATGCGCGCGCGACGCACGTTTTCGCCGCTGTCCAGCTTTTGCGGCACAGTTGCCGCCGTGTTGGGACGATAGTCATAGCCGCCCATATCGTAGTGCACGCGACCGGTGATCGCGACGCAGTTTGCCCCATCGGCGGTGCAGATGGTCGGCCGGTTGTTCGGCATCGTCACGACGGCGCCGGACGCGGGCGCCGGTCCCTTGAGCGGGATCGCCGCGCTGGCATTGGCCACGACCGCCTTCGCCTCCGAGCGCGCTTCGGCCTTGGCCTCTGCCTTTGCTTCGACTTTGGCCTTCGCCGTGGCCGCCGTGTTGGCGGCGGTCTGGCTCTGGAGCTTGTCGAGCTTCTGCTCCAGCATCTTCAATTGCTGCTTCAGCAGTGCGATCTCCTGATCGCTGCTGCTTGCCGTTTGGGCCTGGGCCTGCGAGGCCGCCAGCGCACCGGCGAGACCAATCGCGGTGGCTGCAAGTCTTGTCCTGCTCACATCATGACTCCATCGTTTGACGAACTTCCCCAAGTCGTAACGGGAGAGCCTAGGTATGAACGATGACTGCCCCGCGACGCTGCGCCCGGTTGCGCGGTTCCCACTGATGCCAATTCGCCGCAACCGAATCCGCTCGACACCACAATGGTGGATGACGCGCATCATGCCAATCCACCGCCCAGGTAAATTGTCATTTCGCATGCGGGACTTGCAAGGCGGACACACCGGAAAGGCGGCTGAATAATGCCCCCTGGCGCCCTTCTATTGGCGGGCGAACGCGCCTATATTCCGGCGTCTTTTCCGAGAGGTAGGAATGTTTCGATCGACCCGGACCGCCGTCATCACGGCATTGTGCATAGCGTTTTCAGCCCACCTCAATCCGGCCGCCGCGCAGGACCGCCGTGTCCCGTCCTCGCCCGCCGAACTGCGGCTGTCCTATGCGCCGATCGTGCAGCGGGTGCAGCCGGCCGTCGTCAACGTCTACGCGGCCAAGGTGGTGCAGAACCGCAACCCGCTGCTGGACGACCCGATCTTCCGCCGCTTCTTCGGCGTGCCGGGCCAGCAGCCCGAGCAGATGCAGCGCTCGCTCGGCTCCGGTGTCATCGTCGATGCCTCCGGCCTCGTCGTCACCAACGTCCACGTCATTGAGGGCGCGGACCAGGTGAAAGTATCGCTGTCGGACAAGCGGGAGTTCGAGGCCGAAATCCTGCTGAAGGATCCGCGCACCGATCTCGCCGTGCTGCGCCTGAAGGACACCAAGGAGAAGTTTCCGACCCTGGACTTCACCAATTCCGACGAACTGCTGGTTGGCGACGTCGTGCTCGCGATCGGCAATCCCTTCGGCGTCGGCCAGACCGTGACCCACGGCATCATCTCGGCGCTCGCGCGCACCCAGGTCGGCATCACCGACTACCAGTTCTTCATCCAGACCGATGCGGCCATCAATCCCGGCAATTCCGGCGGCGCGCTGGTCGACATGAGCGGAAAGCTCGCCGGCATCAATACCGCGATCTATTCGCGCTCCGGCGGCTCGCAAGGCATCGGCTTTGCGATTCCCGCCAACATGGTGCGCGTCGTCGTCGCCTCCGCCAAGAGCGGCGGCAAGGCGGTGAAGCGGCCGTGGTTAGGGGCAAAATTGCAGGCGGTGACGCCCGAGATCGCCGAGAGCCTCGGCCTGCGTTCGCCGACCGGCGCGCTGGTTGCTAGCGTGGTCTCGAGCGGCCCCGCGGCCAAGGCCGGCCTGAAATCCTCCGATCTCATCACCGGGATCGACGGCCAGACCGTGGATGATCCCAACGCCTTCGATTACCGTTTCGCCACGCGTCCGCTCGGCGGCACGGCGCAGATCGACGTGCAGCGCGGCGGTAAGCCGCTCAAGGTCACGATCTCGCTCGAGACCGCACCCGACTCCGGCCGCAACGAACTCGTCGTCACCGCGCGCTCGCCGTTCCAGGGCGCGAAGGTCTCGTCCATCACGCCGGCGGTTGCCGACGAGCTGCATCTGGACGCCGACACCGAAGGCGTCGTGATCACCGATCTCGGCGGCGACAGCGCGGCTGCGAGTGTCGGCTTCCAGAAGGGCGACATCATCCTCGCCGTCAACAACCTGAAGATCAGCAAGACCGGCGACCTCGAAAAGGCGGCGGGCGAACGGCCGCGGATCTGGCGCATCACGCTGGTGCGCGGTGGCCAGCAGATCAACGTCACGCTGGGCGGATGAGCCCGAAGCGACCACAGGAGACGCCAACTCTCTTTGCCGCGGCGGGGCTCGACCACGAGGCTCCGCATCCGCTGCCGGACCGGCTGCGCCCGCGCGCGCTGTCGGAGGTCGTAGGCCAGGACCATATCCTCGGTCCCGATGGTGCGCTGACGCGCATGCTGGAGACGCGCACGCTCGGATCGCTGGTGTTCTGGGGCCCGCCCGGCACCGGCAAGACCACGGTGGCGCGGCTGCTGGCCGATGCGACCGATCTGCATTTCGAGCAGATCTCCGCGGTGTTCTCCGGCGTCGCCGATCTGAAGAAGGCATTTGACGCCGCGCGCGCCCGCCGCGAGATGGGCAAGGGCACGCTGCTGTTCGTCGACGAGGTGCATCGCTTCAATCGCGCCCAGCAGGATTCGTTTCTGCCAGTCATGGAAGATGGCACCGTCGTGATGGTCGGCGCGACCACCGAAAACCCGTCCTTCGAGCTCAACGCGGCGTTGCTCTCTCGTGCGCGCGTGCTGGTGTTTCGCTCGCTCGATGCCGCCGCGATCGAAAAACTGTTCGCGCATGCCGAGGAGGTCGAGGGCCGCAAGCTGCCGCTCGATGACGAGGCGCGCGCCGTGCTGGTGCGCATGGCCGACGGCGACGGCCGGGCCTCGCTGACGCTTGTCGAGGAGGTCTGGCGTTCGGCGCGGGCGGACGAGATTTTCAACGCGGCGCAATTGCAGGAGATCCTGCAGCGCCGCGCACCGATCTACGACAAGTCGGCCGACGGCCACTACAACCTGATCTCGGCGCTGCACAAGTCGGTGCGGGGCTCCGATCCCGACGCCGCGCTGTATTACCTCGCGCGCATGCTCGATGCCGGCGAGGACCCGCTGTTCCTGGCCCGCCGCGTCGTACGCATGGCGGTCGAGGACATCGGCCTTGCCGATCCGCAGGCGCTCGTCATCGCCAACGCCGCCAAGGACGCCTTCGATTTCCTCGGCCATCCCGAGGGCGAGCTCGCGATCGCGCAGGCCGTGGTCTATCTCGCCACCGCGCCGAAATCGAATGCCGTCTACACGGCTTTCAAGGCCGCGATGCAGGTCGCAAAACAGGCCGGCTCGCTGCTACCGCCAAAGCACATCCTCAATTCCCCGACCAAGCTGATGAAGTCCGAAGGCTACGGCGCGGCCTACGAATACGACCACGACGCCCCCGACGCCTTCTCCGGCCAGGACTACTTTCCGGAAGCCCTGGGCCGCCAGACCTTCTACGACCCGCCCGAGCGCGGTTTTGAGCGCGAGATCCGCAAGCGGCTGGATTACTGGGCCAAGCTGCGGAAGGAGCGGGGTGGCTCGCGCTAGAAGCGGCCATTTCGCCGTGACGGGAGCCGGCTTTTAGGGTACGCAGGCAACCATGAGCCGCCGCATCAAGAGAATGAACCCAAAGCCCCGCTCGCGTGACGAGCGCGACGATTCGCGTCCATTCAAGGCGCGCACTGCGAAGAAGGCGGGACCACGGCTGGGTGGCAAGCCGGGTGCGAAGCCGCCGCGCTTTGCGGCGGAGCGTGCTGAGCGGCGGCCGCCCAAGGCTGCGCCCGAAGTGGCTGCGCCGGCAAAGCCCGTCGAGGCGCTGCTGCCGACCAAGGTGCAGACCGTCAAGGTGACGGCTGACGAGAACAACATGCGCGTCGACCGTTTCCTCGAAGCGCGCTTTCCGGGCCTGTCGTTCTCCCACATCCAGCGCGTCGTCCGCAAAGGCGAGCTGCGCGTGGACGGCAAGCGCGTCGACAGCAAGGACCGCCTGGAGGAGGGCCAGAGCGTCCGCATCCCGCCGTTGAAGCTCGACACGCCGAAGGCCGTCGGCGAGCTGTCGGAAGGTGCCCAAAAGACGCTTCAGGCGCTCAAAGAGATGACGATCTACGAGGACGACGACGTCCTCGTCCTGAACAAGCCTCTCGGCCTCGCCGTACAGGGTGGCTCGGGCATGACACGGCACATCGACCAGATGCTGGAGGTGATGCGCGATTCCAAGGGCCAGAAGCCGCGCCTCGTGCACCGCATCGACCGGGAGACCTCGGGCTGCCTGCTGATCGCCAAGACGCGATTTGCCGCCTCGCATCTGACCGGCGCCTTCCGCTCGCGGTCCGCGCGAAAAACCTATTGGGCGCTGGTGCCAGGTCTGCCGAAGCCGAAGCAGGGCCGCATCTCGACCTTCCTCGCGAAGGAAGAGAGCGAGGACGACACGATCATGCGCATCGCCCAGCATGGCGACGAAGGTGCGAGCCACGCGGTGACGTATTATGCGGTGGTCGAGACCGCCGGCAACAAGCTGACCTGGGTGTCGCTCAAGCCCGTGACCGGCCGCACCCATCAGCTGCGCGCCCACATGGAGCATATCGGCCACCCCATCGTCGGCGATCCCAAATATTTCAACATCGAGAACTGGCAGCTGCCGGGCGGCCTGCAAAACCGGTTGCATCTGCTTGCGCGCCGCATCGTCATTCCGCATCCCCGCGGCGGCGTGATCGACGCCACCGCGCCATTGCCGCCGCACATGCAGCAGTCGTGGAATCTGCTCGGGCTCGATGCGAGCCGGTTTGATCCGATCGAGAACGCGCCGGAAGAGTAGGGATTGGGGCCTCGCTACCAGCCCCGTCATTGCGAGGAGCGAAGCGACGAAGCAATCCAGAATGCTCTGCGGATACAGTCTGGATTGCTTCGCTGCGCTCGCAATGACGGTGTTGAGGCAGTGGCGACGAGCACCCCTCACTTCCGAAACTGCTCCAGAAACATCCGCAGACTGTCGTGCGGGCTTTCGACATCCGTGATCAGCCAGCCTTCGGGTCCGTTGACCAGGACGAAGTTCAGCGTGACCTTTCGCCCGCGATTGTCGAAATTCGCCGCGACATAGGTCTTGTCGTATTGCCTGCGAACGACCGCGATCGCGACCGGGCCGAGCTTCCAGTTCGGGCTCTGCACCAGGAAGTCGTAGGGCTCGACCCTCGGCGCGCTCCAGACCCTGCGCAGGCTGGGGTCGAAGAATTGCCGGGCGGAGGCGGCATCGCGCGGCAGGCCTTTTGACAGTTCCGGCGCGCCATCGCCGTAATGCGCGTAGACATTGCGGACCAGCGATTCCGGGGTGCGGAAACCGGCGTCCGCCGCGGCCAGCCAGAGCCCGGCGAGAAGGGCCACAATGCCCGCAAGTTCCCTCATGCCTTGCCGCTCGCTTTATCAGCCGCCGGTCTTGGCTTACAAGCCTAGCATTCAGAGACCGGGGCCGAAACGAGATGCGCGAATTGTTCGATGAGGTTGCGGGGCGGTCCCCGCTCGATCCGCAGGAGGCGGTGCGCCAGGCCGCGCGTACGCCGCAGCGCAAGCGCTTCTACAAGGAGGCGGGCGTGGCCGAGGCCGAGGGCGGCTTCGCCATCACGCTGGACGGCAGGCCGATCCGGACGCCATCGGCCCGCCAGGTGGTGATCCCGTCGCGCGCGCTGGCCGATGCCGTGGCCGCGGAATGGGCGGCCCAGGGCGAGACGATTAGTCCCGTGACCATGCCGCTGACGCGGATCGCCAACAGCGTCGTCGAGGGTGTCATCGATCGCGTCGAGCTCGTCAGCGACGACCTTGCAAAATACTTCGAGACCGACCTGCTGTTCTATCGCGCCGGCCACCCCGAAGGGCTGGTCGCCCGCGAGGCCACGCATTGGGACCCCGTGCTGTTCTGGGCCGCGGAGACGCTGGGCGCGCATTTCATCCTGTCCGAAGGCATCATGCATGTGAAGCAGCCGGACGAGGCCGTTCAGGCCGCCCGCGCGGCGCTGCCTGGTGATCCCTGGTCGATCGCGGCGCTCCACGTGGTGACGACCCTGACCGGTTCGGCGCTGCTGGCGCTGGCGCTCGCCCATGGCGTGCGCGATGCCGGCCAGGTCTGGGCCGCCGCCCATGTCGACGAGGACTGGAACGCCGAGAAATGGGGCGTGGACGAGGAGGCGGCTGCCCGCCGCGCCGCCCGCCTGAAGGATTTTCAGGCCGCCGTGGCGGTTTTGGCGGCCGTGAAGCCGCAAGCGGACAAAGGTCCTTAACGAGAGGTTTACGAGGGCGGCCTTAGGGTGGGGCCAGCGTTCCCTGGGCCCCTGAAATGCCAACGCCGATAAGCTCGATCGTTCCGGTCAGTCCCGCCAGCCCCGTGGCTGATGCGGCAACGCCCGATCTTGTGCTCCAGGCCGGCAGCGTCGTGGACGCAAGGGTCGTCAGCGTGATGGCCGACAATCTGGTGCGGATCGCGATCGCCAATCTGTCGATGGATGTGATGTCCGAGGTGTCGCTGACACCGGGGCAAAATCTCCAGCTCGCAGTGTCGCAGAACGACGGCACCATCAGGCTCGCCATCATGAACGGGGCAGGCGAGGCGACGGCGGACCAGATCACGCTGACGCCGCGGGCGGCTTCGCTCGTGGACAGCCCGTCGCTCGCGCCATCCGCTACGGCGGCGCGCAACACGCTGACGCCGTTGGAGCAGGTCGCCGTCACCGTGGCATCGGCCGAGGCGGTGACAAAACAGGGTAGCCAGGCCCCGTTGTTCGCCAATCTCGCCTCCGTCGTCACCGGTAGCGATCTGCCGGCGGGACTGAAGCAGGCGGTGCTGAACGTGCTGGCGCAGCAGACGCCGCTCAACACCGCTCTCGATGGCGGCGATATCGAATCCGCCTTCCAGAAGTCCGGTCTGTTTCTCGAGGCCTCGCTCGCCGCAGGTACAACGCCGTCCTCCGGCGCGATGCCGGACCTGAAGGCCGCGCTGCTGGTGCTGCGCCAGACATTGGCCACGCTCGAGACCGCCGCGCCACAGGCGCAAGGCGCCGCGATCGCTACGGCGGGGAAACCGCAGGTCGCCGCCGTGCCGGCTCAGGCTGCATCGCCGTCGACCGAGTTCGATATGGCCCAACAGCCGCAGATGCCGCGCAGCGCCAATCTCGCAGCCGCTGTGCTCGCCGACATCGCCGGCGGCGCTCCGCAGGCCACGGTGCCGCGAACCATGTCCGCCGGCCTTGCCGCGGCCCTCCTTCAGGAGGTCACGCAAAACCTGCCGCGCCTGATCGGCAACGTGCCGGGCTCCAACAAGGCCGTGCCCGACGGCCATCTCTTCGAGGCCGAGGCCCGCGCGACACCGCCGCCGTTCCGCGGCGCGCTGCCGGCGCCGCAGGCGATCGCATCGCCATCGCTCGCGCCGGATACGCCGCTCTCCGCAACGGTGCACCGCCTGCTCGACGACACCGATGCCGCGATCGCGCGGCAGACCTTGTTGCAAGTCGCTTCGCTGCCCGATCGCACCGATGCCTCCGGCCATCGCATCGACCCGGCCGTGCCGCAATGGAATTTCGAGATTCCCTTTGCGACGCCGCAGGGCACCGCGATGGCGCAGTTCGAGATCTCGCGCGATGGCGGCAATGAGTCCTCTGATCCCGCCAAGCGCGCCTGGCGCGCGCGCTTCACGCTCAATGTCGAGCCGGCCGGCCCCGTGCATGCGCTGATCACGCTCAACGGCGACAAGACTTTTGTGCGGATGTGGGCGGAGCGGCCCGCGACCGCGCAGCAACTTCGCGCCGGCATCGGCGAGCTCAATCAGGCCCTGACGCGCGCCGAGCTCAAGCCCGGCGACATCCTGGTTCGCGACGGCGCGCCGCCGCAGCCCGCACCGGCCCGCGCCGGCCACTTCCTGGATCGCGCCACATGAGCGATCCATCCAAGCTCGCAATTGCGCTGCACTACGAGAAGGGCAGCAACGCGCCCGTCGTCGTCGCCAAGGGCAAGGGCACGATCGGCGAAAAGATCGTCGAGATCGCCAAGGCACACGATATCCCGATCGAAGAGAACGAGATCTTGGCCGGCGCGCTCTCCAAGGTCGAGCTCGGCGAGGAGATCCCGCCCGACCTCTACAAGGCCGTCGCCGAAGTGCTGGTGTTCGTGCTGCGGCTGTCGGGCCGGGGACGGTAGAGCATGATCCGGAAAAGCGTGCAGCGGTTTTCCGACAAGATCGCGCTCAAGAAATAACCTGTCATCGTTTCACCACGATAGCGGCCGCATGGTCGCGGCCATCTTCATTGCTCAACGGATACCGCTCTTGCTGACCCGCCGTTCCACTCTGGGCCTTCTTGCCGCAGCTGCCACCATGCCGTCACGTGCGTTCGCCCATGTCGCGCCGCCGCGCAACGAGATTCGCGACAGCCTGGCAAAGCGCTTCACCGATCTCGGCACGGCGGGCACCTTCGTCGGCTACAAGGTCGAGGACTATCTGATCGTCGCGAGCGACAAGGACCGTTCCGGCGAAGCGAAGCTGCCGGCCTCGACGTTCAAGATTCCGAACTCGCTGATTGCGCTCGAGACCGGCGTCGTCACCGATCCCGACAAGGACGTGTTTCCCTGGGACGGCGTGAAGCGGCCGATCGAGGCCTGGAACAAGGACCACACGATGCGCAGCGCTATCGCGGTCAGCGCCGTGCCGGTTTATCAGGAGATCGCGCGCCGGATCGGGCAAGAGCGGATGCAAAAGTATGTCGACGTGTTCGACTACGGCAATCGCGATATCGGCGGCGGCATCGACCAGTTCTGGCTCACCGGCAATTTGCGCATCGATCCGGTCGAGCAGATCGATTTCGTCGACCGCCTGCGCCGCCGCGCGCTGCCGATCAGCAAGCGCAGCCAGGACCTCGTCGCCGACATCCTGCCGGTGACCAAGGTCGGCGACAGCGTCATCCGCGCCAAATCCGGCTTGCTCGGCGCCGAGCGCGGCGAGCCATCGCTTGGCTGGATGGTCGGTTGGGCCGAGAAGGGCGAGGCGCACACCGTGTTCGCGCTCAACATGGACTGCAAGGAGCCGCGTCTCGTCGGCGAGCGCATGCCGTTGACGCAAGCCTGCCTTGCCGAGATCGGCGCGATCTAGCTGGCGCGTACGAACCTGCTAGCATCCTTCCGACCAAACAAAAGAAAAGGTCTGGAGGATAAAATGAATTCAACGCCACTCTGGCTGTCGTCGCTCACGTTGGCCGCCGCCGGCGGCTGGCTCGCAGCCACGATGTTTGCCGCACCCGCCACCAGCAAGGAGCCGCGCTTTCCGCAGCTCACCATGGACCAGCTCGACGCCAAGCAGAAGCCGCTCGGCGAGCAGATCATGAAGGTGTCGAGCGTCGGCATCGGCGGGCCCTACAATCCGATGATCCGCAGCCCGGTGCTCGGCCAGCGACTGTTCGACCTGTTCTACTATCTGCGCTGGGAAACCTCGGTCCCGACCAAGCTGAACGAGTTCGCGATCCTGATCATCGGGCGGCAGTGGCGCTCGCAGGTGGAATGGTTCGCGCACGCGCCGCTCGCGGCCAAGGCGGGCCTGTCGCCTGAAATCATCGCGGAGCTGAAGGCCAACAAGCGGCCGTCGAAAATGGCCGAGGACGAGGCCGTGGTCTACGACTTCGTCACCGAGATCACCACGACCAAGAAGGTTTCCGACGAGACTTACACGCGGGCGAAGAAGGTGTTCAACGATCAGCAGATCGTCGATCTCACCGCGGTCGCCGGCAATTACGTGATGGTCGCGATGCTGCTGGCGATGGCCGAAGAGACGGTGCCGCCGGACAAGCAGGAGCCGTTCAAGCCGGGCGAGCCGTAGCGGTTTTTGTTGCGGCCATCCTTCGAGACGCCCGCTGCGCGCGCTCCTCAGGATGAGGACCTGTATCGTGGCGAGATATCAGACCCTCATGGTGAGGAGCGCCGCTTGCGGCGCGTCTCGAACCATGAAGGCCGAGCAGCCTCCCAGCGCCTAGCCCAGCTTGAACAGCGCCTGCAAAAATTCCTCCACCGCCTTGCGCGACTCCGCGGCGGTCGTGGGGTTGCCGCCGACATGCGGGTTCAGCTCGACGCAGGCATCCCTGTAGGTGAAGGGCGCGTTGGTATCGCCGTTCATCAGCACGCCGCCGTCGCCCTCCTTGATATGGCAGTTGCGCACGGTCTGCGCGTTGGCCGACACCGCAACGGTGCTGACGCCGAGCAGGCCGCTGTCGAAGCCGTGGGCGCTGTCGGGGTATTCGGTCAGCACCACATCGCGCCCGGCCGTCTTGAGCCGTCCGACGAACGCCTTGCAGCTCGTCACGGGATTGTAGTCGTCGGGCGTGCCATGGAAGATGCGGATCGGGCGTGCGGCGACGTCGCCGTCGCTTTGATACGTCGTAGAGCAATCCGGATAGAAGGGAATGTAAGCCGCGAACTGCACGCCGGACTTGTTCCAGAGCTTGTTGAAGCGATCGAGGCTCGCATAGAGCGTCGCCTGTCCTCCGCGCGAGAAGCCCATCAGCACGATGCGGTCAGGATCGACGCGGGGATGCTTCGCAAGAATCTCCAGTGAGCGGTAGATGTCGACGATCAGGTTGAGCCGGCCGAGCAGGGCCTGGTTCGGCCCCACCACCGTCAGCCCGCGGCCGGTAAAACCGTCGATCACGAAGGTCGAGATGCCCATGGCGTTGAAAGCGTGCACCCAGGCCTCGGTCGTGGCGCCGACGCCGCTCGAGCCGTGCATCAGCACCACGACGGGAAGTTTGCCGGTGCCCTGGGCGACGCGGAATTCGCCCGCGACCGTCACCGGCTTGCCGGCCACCGCATCGCCGCTGAGGAATTGCTGGTCGGAGAGGGTGAGCGAGGGGATCGGATAGATCTCGGCGCGGGTGGCGACTTCCTTCGGCAGGGATTGCGCGTTGGCGCTACCGGCGAACAGTGTTGAAATGCAGAGCGCCATAGCGACGCGGAATGCCGTCGGCATCGTGATCCTCCCCCATGATTTTCATGGAGTAGAACAACGGACCTGCGCACTGTCAATTTGATGCGCGACGACCTCAGGCCTTATCCGCCTTCTTCGCCATCAGCGCCTGGTCGATCGCAAAGCCGCCGATCTCGCTCATCGCTTCCGAGATCACGTCGCCCTTGCGGGCAAAGCCGGCGGAGAGGACATCGAACTGCATCCGTGCCAGACGCAGCACCTCGAGCGGCACCGAGACCGCGGTGTCGTTGAAGCTGTCGACGGAGGCGCGCAAGCCGTCGAGCTCGGTGGTGAGCTTGCCGATATGGCTTTCCGCATCCTGCATCAGGCCGAGCAGCTTGCCGCGTTCGGCGTCGAATGCCGCGCGCTCGGCCGCCGCGGCCGCGGTCACCTCGGCGAGCTGAGTCCCCAGCGTCGCGATCTGGCTGACCATGGCTTCGGAGGCGAGCGCGGTCGCCTCGCGCAGGTCTACAAGGCGCTTGTTCTCTTCCTGTTGCTCGTGAAACAGCCGTTCGGCCGACATCGCCCGTTGCTTCAGCGATTCGATCAGCGCGGCCGCGCGCAGCAGTATCTCGCCGTTGCGCCCCGACACCATGCTGGCCATCCGCCGCAGGAAGTCGGTGGTTTCGGACGATGAGTTCGGCGGCAGAGGGACGACCGTGGCGGACATGGGTGATGCTTGCAGCCAGACGTGGTGACCGCCGCCGTATCGACTGAGCTCACGCAACATTCGGCGCCTGATCGTGAAGGGAGCAAGCCTGAATCGGCCGGCCCGGTCAACCGGTGGGGGCCGACAAAACGACGGCACTCCCCTCAGGCGTCTTTCTGGCGGCCGATCCGCCCGAGATGGGTGAAGCCGAACCCGGCCGAATATTTCAGGCCGTAGCCGAGCGCCCGGTCGATGCCGATATGGGCGAGCCAGATCATGGCGATGGACAGCGTGAGCGGCGAGGCGAAGCCGAAGCCCAGCGTCAGCAGCGCCACCGGCGCCATGTAGCTGTGGGCGGCATTGTAGACCAGCGCCCCGAATCTGGCGTCGGCGAGGTACGCCAGGAAGCTCAGATCGGGGACGAAGAAGAGCAGGGCGAACACCAGCCACGAGCCGCCCCAGGAGGCGTAGAGCATCACCATCCCCGTGAACAGGGTCAGGCCTTCCAGCCGCAGCAGGATCTTGACGCCGCCGGTCGCCGCGCCGGTCTCGGCCGTTGCTTCATTCATCGTCGTCTCCCAGGCAAAACTTTGTAATTCCTTGCGCTTTGGCGCTGCGGCAAGGCAGCCCTGCGACGCCGAAAGCGGCTTCCCGGCCCGCAAAATGCCGTGTTAGAACCCCCGGCAATCGCATTTAGGCTAAGAACTGGCGGGAGCAAATGAAGAATATCCTGGACGCCCTTGAAGATCGTCGCGCCGGCGCAAAGCTCGGCGGCGGGGAGAAGCGTATCGAAGCGCAGCACGCCCGCGGCAAGCTGACCGCGCGCGAGCGCATCGAGCTCCTGCTCGACAAGGGATCGTTCGAGGAGTTCGACATGTTCGTCGAGCACCGCTCCACCGAGTTCGGTATGGAGAAGAACAAGATCCCCGGCGACGGCGTCGTCACCGGTTGGGGCACCGTCAACGGCCGCAAGACGTTTGTCTTCGCGAAAGACTTCACGGTGTTCGGCGGCTCGCTGTCGGAGACCCATGCGCTGAAGATCACGAAACTTCAGGACATGGCGATGAAGGCGCGGGCGCCCATCATCGGCCTCTATGACGCGGGCGGCGCCCGCATCCAGGAGGGCGTCGCGGCGCTCGCCGGCTATTCCTATGTGTTCCGCCGCAACGTGCTCGCCTCGGGCGTGATCCCGCAGATCTCCGTCATCATGGGCCCCTGCGCCGGCGGCGACGTCTATTCGCCTGCGATGACCGACTTCATCTTCATGGTGAAGAACACCAGCTATATGTTCGTCACCGGCCCCGACGTGGTGAAGACCGTCACCAACGAGGTCGTCACGGCGGAAGAGCTCGGCGGTGCCTCGGTGCACGCCACGCGCTCCTCGATTGCGGACGGCGCTTTCGAGAACGACGTCGAGACGCTCTTGCAGATGCGTCGCCTGATCGACTTCCTGCCGTCCAACAACACCGACGGCGTACCGGAATGGCCGAGCTTTGACGACATCGGCCGGGTCGACATGTCCTTGGACACGCTGATCCCCGACAATCCGAACAAGCCCTACGACATGAAGGAGCTGATCCTGAAGGTCGTGGACGAGGGCGATTTCTTCGAGATCGCGGATGCCTTCGCCAAGAACATCGTCACGGGCTTTGGCCGCATCGCGGGCCGCACCGTCGGCTTCGTCGCCAACCAGCCGATGGTGCTGGCCGGCGTGCTCGACTCCGACGCCTCGCGCAAGGCCGCGCGCTTCGTCCGTTTCTGCGATGCCTTCAACATCCCGATCGTCACCTTCGTCGACGTGCCAGGCTTCCTGCCGGGCACCGCGCAGGAATATGGCGGCCTGATCAAGCACGGCGCAAAGCTGCTGTTCGCCTATTCGCAGTGCACCGTGCCGCTGGTCACCATCATCACCCGCAAGGCCTATGGCGGCGCCTTCGACGTCATGGCCTCCAAGGAGATCGGCGCCGACATGAACTACGCCTGGCCGACCGCCCAGATCGCCGTGATGGGCGCCAAGGGCGCGGTCGAGATCATCTTCCGCAGTGACATCGGCGACCCCGACAAGATCGCCGCGCGCACCAAGGAATACGAAGACCGCTTCCTGTCCCCCTTCATCGCCGCCGAGCGCGGCTACATCGACGACGTCATCATGCCGCACTCGACCCGCAAGCGGATCGCGCGTGCGCTGGCGATGCTGAAGGACAAGAAGGTGGAAACGCCGGCGAAGAAGCACGACAATTTGCCGTTGTGAGGCCTCGTAGCCCGGATGGAGCGTAGCGAAATCCGGGTTCTTAACCCAAGTCCCGCATGTCGCTGATGACCGAAGACGATCCGACCGACGAGATTTCAGACATTGAGACGCGGATCGAGCGGCTTGCCGAGATCGCCGAGCGATGCCGAAAGTACATTCTGGCATCCAAGATCGCGATTGGCGGCGGCGGCGCGCTGTTGTTGATCACGATCCTTGGGTTGTTCGGGACAGGTCTGACCGCGGCGCTCGGATCGATCGCCTTGGTGCTAGGCGGGATCGTGTCGCTCGGTTCGAACATCAGCACGTTGCAGCAAACCGAGAGCGCCATCGGTGCTGCGGAGGCGCTTCGCGCGCAACTGATCGGCAGGATCGACCTTCGCGTGGTCGAGGACACGCCGATGAAATTGGTGTGAGGCGAAATTCGTAGGGTGGGTTAGCCCCGCGACTGCGCGAAGCGCAGTTCGCGCGACGTAACCCATCATCTTTGTTGAGGCATGCGTTGGTGGATTACGCTTGCGCTAATCCGCCCTGCGTTTGACATCCGCCGCGGCGAAATGCGCCATCTGGTCGGCGTGGGCTTTTGCGAACGCTGGACGGCCCGTGGCGCGCGCAACGTAGTCGCGGCAGGCGGGGCTGTCCGCCAACCCATCGAAGCGATCGACGACGCGCAGCACGTCCGACATCAGGATGTCGGCGACGGAGAAGGACCCCGCCAGCCATTCGCGCGCCGCCAGCGCGGTCTCCATGTGCTTGAGGCGTAGCTTGAGGAAGTCGTCGACGAATTTCACGGCAGGTGAGCCATCGGCACTGCCGGTGAACTTGAACATCGTCCAGGGCAGGGCCGGCATCTCTACCGAATTGAGCGCCGCGAACACCCATTCGACCGTGTCGCTGCGGCCGCGCGGATCGGTCGGCATCAGCGTGGCGCTGAGTTCACCCAGATGCAGCAGGATCGCGCCGCTCTCGAAGATCGAGAGGTCGCCGTCGGTCAGCCACGGCACCTGGCCGAACGGCTGGTGCGCGAAATGGGTGGCGTCCCGCGGGCCGAACGGCACGCTCGCGACGCGATACGGCAACGCGGCCTCTTCGAGCGCCCAACGCACGCGAAGGTCGCGCACGAAACCTCGCGGCATCTCGGGAACCCAGTCGAAGGTGGTGAGCGTGAGGTTGGCCATGAGGTGTCTCCGTGCTGTCTGGGCATAGGACGGATGAAGGGCGAGCGTTCCGACAGGCGAGGACGTTTTTTCTCTGCACGCAGCGACCGTAGGGTGGGCAAAGGCACACTTGCGCCGTGCCCACCATCTTTTGGCCGACGGTAGAAGTGGTGGGCACGCTCCGCTTTGCCCACCCTACGGGGCCACTGGGCTTCGCTCACTGCCCGAGCTTCGCCAGCTTGCCTTGCTTCGCGGCCTCGACCGCGCGCTCTGCATCCTCCGGCAACAGAATCCGCTCCGCCACCTGCCGCGCCGCCTCGCGCCGGACCGCGGCCACATACGACCCATCATCCGCATAGCGTTCCGCGATCGACAGCCGGGGATCGTGCACTTCCTTCCGCGCGGCCTCCGTCGGTGCGAATGGCACCACCGCGCCTTGCAGCGGATAGAGCGCTGTTGGGCCAAATCCCTGCGCGCGCGGATTCCACGCGGTGTAGGTCGCGCGCGGGACCGCCAATGCGAGTTGGCGGATACCTGCGATGGCCATGCCGTCATTGTCCGCCTTCGGCACGAACACGGGATAGCGGCCGATCTCCTTGGGCGGCAGCACGCTCTGGTCGGAGAAGGCGGCGAGCGTGTGGATGCCGGCGTAGGGCAGGCCGGGGATATCCATCGGCACCGCGCCTTGCGCCGGCACAAGCGTGCCGTGGGCGCGCATGGGGACGCGGCTTGCGGGCGGCTTGATGCCGTCGCTGATCCAGGCGTTGAGGTCGGTGAGCAGCGCGCGCATCGGCCCGCCCGCATGCATCGGGTTTTGCGGCAGCGACATCGCCGGCACGCCCTTGCGCATCACGTCGGAGGCTTCGGCGAAATGCGGCGTGCCTGCGATCATATAGGCGCGGACGTTGTCGGGGAGGTCGAGGTGGTTGCCGGCGAGGTCGGTGACGAGCAGCGATGCGTGCGAGGCCCACCATTCGTGCTCGCTGTCGGTCTGCATCACCTTCGGGCACGTCGCCGAGAGCGCGCAGCGGCGAAGCAGGCCGTCGGTCTTGCCGGAATAGGGATCGCTCAGGCTCGCATAGGTGAAGGGGAACAGGTCGGCCTGCCACGCCGGATCCTGCGGATGGCGCGGGTTGCGGCCGGGCTGGCCGAAGCGGACGTTTGTCGCCATCCGCCGTGTGCCCGCGACATGCGGCATCAGGCCGTCGAACACCGTGCGGCCCTGGAGGTCCTCGTTGAAGCCGAGATAGAGGAAGTCGCGCAGGAAGCGGCCGGATTGCGACACGCCGAAGCCGATCGCGCGGCTGACGGAGGGATGCAGGCCGTTCAGCAGCGGGTTCGCCTGCGTCTCGTCGTGGCGGAGAAAGCTGACGACGTCGCGCACGGCGGCATAGCCCATGCCGAGCGGGACAGGATCGCGCGCGGTGTAGGTGATCTCGTAGAGCGCGCCGGCATCAAAACCGTCGGGCCGGGTGATCTCCACCGTCACGGGATCGACGAGCTTTGCGAGGAGGCCGGAAGGCGCCTGCCGCGCATCGGCCCAGGCGGCGCGTACGGAGACCTTGAGGTCGGCGGCATCAGTCGCCGGCCAGGTCAGCGTCGCGCGCGCGGGATTGGTCGTGTTGTCGAAGACGATCTCTTCGCGCGCGGGCCCGGTGACGGTCTTCAGCACCGGTGCCGTCATCGCCATCTGGCCGGGCTTGGACGGTATGTCGCCCTGCCAGCCGACCCAGACCATCGTAAAGCCCTGGCGGTGCAGGAAGCCGATGCCGGCATCCTCGGCCTTGTCGGCATTGTTGGCGCCGGGCTGGGCGGAATCGTCGAACAATTGCGGTGCCAGCTTGCGGCCGCGATTGGGCACCTCGAGCAGCAGCGTGCCGTTGCCATGGGTGGGATCGGTGGGCCGCAGGATCACGACGTCGGCGGTGGCTGCCACCTTGCCGTCGGAGCTACGCGGCGCGAGCGCGAGGTCGGTGATGACGGCGTTGCGATCGTCGGACGGGTTGAGCGCGAAGGTCGCGCGCGCGGTGATGCGCTCATAGGTGCCGACATCGCCGAAGCTGCGCCCCGCAAAGGCGGGCTCGCGCGCGAGGATGTCGAAGCGGATGATTTCGGCGAGCGAGGCCGTGGGCCACAGGCAGGTGATCGCAACGACGCCCGTGATGATCCTGCGCATGGCCGTTCCTTCCCCCATCGGCGCGATCATGAAGTTCCGTCGCGCGGGCTTTTTGTTGCCGCCACTATAACCGTCTATGCTGCGGCCAAACAACGGGAGGAAACACATGCCTGCTGCCTACTTCGTCGTTCGCGCCACCGTCACCGACGCCAGCAAGCGCGCCGCCTTCGACACATGGTACGAGACCGCGCATGTGCCGGACGCGGTGAAGGCGTTCGGCGTGAGCAACGCCTGGCGGTTCTGGAGCCTGGACGATCCTTCGCTGCATCAGGCCATGTATCAGTTCGATGACGAGGCCAAGCTGGCTGCGATGCTGAAGGGCGATGCGTTGAAGCAGCTCGTCGCCGATTTCAATCGCGACTGGCCCGACGTGAAGCGCACGCGCGAGACGCTGGTGCTCGCGCAGGAGTTTGGAGCGTAGCCGTAGCCCGCTTGTCCCTGACACCCATGTCATGAACCTGAAGATGCGATTCAGCTTTCGTTCATGTCGTGACCGCGACACTCCCTCTGCATCACTTGCTCGATAGCCTAGAGGACATGTCATGGAGCGTCGGAACTTTTTGAAACTTGCATTCGGCGTCGCGGCTGGAGCCGCGACGTTGACCGCGAGCGCACAAGCTGCGCCGTTGGCGCCGCAGCCGCTCGGTGATCCCGCGCGCGCGCCGCAAGGCAATCCCGACGCTCGTCCCGCCGTCACCACCAGTGAGGAGACCGCGCAGCTCAAGCCCGAGCAGGTGCATTGGCATGGCCATCACCGCCATTGGGGCTGGCGCCGCCGCCACTGGGGTTGGCATCGCCGGCGCTGGCACCGCCACCACTGGTAAGCTCGGCACAAGCCAGGCCTTGAACGGGGATCGCGATTGCGGTCCCCGTTTTGATTCGGAGCTGGCGGATGCGACGTCAGGCGTTCAAAACGAAAATGGCCGCGCAGGCTTTCGCCGCACGGCCATCTCGCAATACGAAAAGGTCAGATCAGATCGGGCGGCAGCGGCCACCCCACCAACGGAAGCCGTACGGGCAGACGCGGGCGCGGGGCACGACGACGACCGGCGGGGCAACCACCACCGGGCCGGGCCGCACAACGACCGCACCGCGCATCGGGCGGCAGCCGCCATAGGCGCCGCGGTACCAGCCGGGGCCGCAGCCACCGGCGGCGCTGGCCGCTTCGCTGAAACCGACGACCGCGCTGGCGAGCATGACGGCGGCAAACAGGTATTTCATGAGATCTTCCTCTTGTCCTTGGGCAGGTTTTTGGAGCGCTTGCGGCGCACAATGAATCAAAAGACACGATTCGACACGTTAAATTTGGGGACGTGCCGACACGTCGCGATCCAAACCTGCCAATCATGACCTGAATGCGGCATGAACATTCTCCGCATACGGCTTCTGGCGACAGCAATTGCGCTGGAGCGCCGTCCCGATGGAATCGGAACGGGGCTCCAGGTTCTTAATGCTGATGCGTTTTCTTGACGCGAACCGCTATCCACTTCGCTCGAAAGCGCTCTAGCGGCCAAGAAAGCCCAGCACCAATTCCTTGTACTTCTCCGGCGCCTCCAGGAAGACGAGGTGGCCAGTGTCCGGGATCACCTCGGCCCGTGCGTTCGGCATCTTGGCCGCAAGCGCTTTCGCGAGCTCGGCGTTCTGGCCCATTTTCGCGCGCAATGCCTCCGGCGCGTTCGGTCGGCCCGGCGCGTTGTGATCGTCGGCGCCCATGATGAACAGCGTCGGCTCGGTGATCAACGCGACCTCGTGCGCGACCGGCTCGCGATAGATCATCTGGCCGGAGCTGACGTAGGCGCGCAGCCAGCGCGGATAGTCCGGGCTGCCCTTGATGTTGTAGCGGGCGTCGACGAACGGCGTGATCGCGTCGGGCGGCAGCTTGATCGCGTAATTGGTCTGGAGCTGCTTGCGATAGCCGTCGGGTGTGAGCTTGTCCTCGCTCTCGATGATCTTCTCGGTCGGCGTTGGCGGCACATAGAGACGGTAGTCTTCCAGCCCGATCGGTGCGGTCAGCACGAGATGGGCGACGCGGTCCGGATAGGCGCGGGCGATGCGCACGCCCAGCATGCCGCCGAGCGAATGCGCGACGACCTCGGCTTTGTCGATCTTGAGATGATCGAGCAGCGCAATGGTGTTGCGCGCCAGCGTGTCGAAGTGCAATTCGCCGGTCGGCTTCGAAGATTTGCCCAAGCCGATCTGGTCCGGCACCACGACGCGGAAGCCTGCCTCGCTCAGCATCTTGATGACGGGCGCCCAGTAGCTCGACGGAAAATTGCGCCCGTGCAGCAGCACGACGGTGCGGCCGTTCGGCCGCTCGGGCGCAACGTCCATATAGGCCATGCTGAGCTGCTCGCCGTCATTGATGACAGGCAGCAGATGCACGGGATACGGATAGGCAAAGCCTTCGAGCGCGATGCCGTAGGGCTCGCGCGGGGTAGTGTCGGCGGCGTGGGCGGACGTGAACGGGGAAGCGAGGAGGGCTGCGGCAAGCGCGGCCGGGAGGATGCGGTTCATGAAGATCTCGTAATTGGAGCCGTCATTCCGGGGCGCGTCGAAGATGCGAACCCGGAATCTGGAAGTTCCAGGTTCGATGCTTTGCATCGCCCTGGAACGACACTGCGCTTAAAGCGATGGATGGCCCGGTCAAGCCCGGCCATGACGGAAGCCGTGGTTCACACGCAAACGTGCGATCTCACGCACCTGGCGTGATCAATCCTTCCCGGTCCCGAACAGCGTCGCAAACTGCTTCTCGCCGGTGCGGGTGAAGTTCACCACGCGGCTGCCGGGCGTGGCGTCGCGCGCGGCCCATTTCAGCTCGGCGAACCGCTGCATCATGGCGGCGCCCAGCGTGCCGGCGAGATGATGGCGCCGCTCGCTCCAGTCCAGGCAGGCCTTGCACACCGGACGGCGCGGATGGGTGAGCATGTCGGGCGAGATCTGCAAATGCTTTGCGAGGAAGCGCTCGCCCTCGGCCGTCAGCTCGATGTCCTGCTTCTTCTGCCTGACCAGGTTTCGCGTGCGTAGACTGTCGAGCATCTGCACGCCGAGATCGCCGGCGAGGTGGTCGTAGCAGATCCGAGCGCGCCGCAGCGCCGGATCCTTCGGCCCCGTGCGCACGCGCATGTGGCCGGTCCGCGCGGCAAGTCCCGCAAGGCCTTCGAGCACGCCGGCGACGTCGTCGTCGGTGAGGCGGTAGTAGCGGTGGCGGCCCTGCTTCTCCGGCTCGATCAGCCCGCCGGCCTCGAGCTTGGCCAGATGCGAGCTCGCGGTCTGCGGCGTGATGCCTGCCTCCTGCGCGAGCTCGCTCGCAGTGAGCGCGCGGCCGTTCATCAGCGCGGTGAGCATGTTGGCGCGGGCGGGGTCGCCGACCAGCGAGGCAATCATGGCGATGTCAGGACCTGATTTCATGCTTCGATGGTAGCCGAAGCATTGAAGTGGAGCAAGGACGTAGTCTGTCTTTGCGAACACGTCATTGCCAGCGAAGCGAAGCAATCCAGTTGCTTCAGCGGCGACGGTGTTGCTTGCGCTTGCCGCAATGAAAAATCAGGGAGCCCACCATGTCCGTCACCGTCTTCATCCGCTACCAGCTCGATCCCTTTAAGCGCGCGCAGTTCGAGGAGTACTCAAAGCACTGGCTCACCATCATCCCGAAATGCGGCGGCGACCTGATCGGCTATTTCATGCCGCATGAGGGCACCAACAACATCGCGTTTGCGCTGATTACCTTCGAGAGTCTGGCCGCCTATGAGGCCTATCGCGCCCGGCTGCGGCAGGACGCAGACGGCATGGCCAACTTCCATTTCGCCGAGGAGAACAAATTCATCCTCGCGGAAGAGCGCACCTTCCTGCGCAAGGTGGTATTGTAGACCGCCAACGCAAAGGAGACGCCCATGATTGCCGTGATTTTCGAAGTCTGGCCCAAGCCGGAACATCGCCAGGACTACTTCGACCTCGCGGCCGACCTGAAGCCGATCCTGCAAACCATCGATGGCTTCATCTCGGTCGAGCGCTTTGAAAGCCTGACCGAGAAGGGCAAGATCCTGTCGGTGTCGTTCTGGCGGGACGAGGCAGCAGTCCAGGCCTGGCGCAATACGATGGAGCACCGGCGCACGCAGGCGAAGGGCAGGGCGAAGATCTTTGCTGATTATCACCTGCGCATCGCCAGCGTCATCCGCGACTACGGCATGAATGATCGCGAGCAGGCGCCGAAGGACAGCCGCGCCGTGCACGACGCGCACTAGCATTTGCGGGCGCGCACTGGCGCTGCCCAGTGCGCGCGCTTATGTCTGCGCGGCCAACAAGGGAGAGAAACATGCATGTGACAACCGCTGACAAGCGCACGACGTTCAAGACGATGCACGAGAGCGGCTGCTTCATCCTGCCCAATCCGGTCGACGTCGGCAGCGCCAAGGCGTTGCAGCATCTCGGTTTCAAGGCACTGGCCTCATCGAGCGCGGGCTTTGCCTGGACCATCGGCAAGGCCGACAACCACGTCACGGTCGATGACGTCTGTCAGCATCTGGCAGCATTGTGCTCGGCCGTCGACATCCCCGTGAATGCGGATTTCGAGGGCGGCTTTGCCGTCGAGCCGGACAAGGTGGCGGACAACGTCGAGCGCGGTGTGCGCACCGGCGTCGCCGGCCTATCGATCGAGGATTCCACCGGCGACAAGGACAAGCCGCTCTACGAGCGCGCGCTGGCGGTCGAGCGCATCAAGGCCTCGCGCAAGGCGATCGGCGACAGCGGCACGCTGCTGGTCGGCCGCTGCGAGGCGTATTTGTGGGGCGTGACCGACCTCAAGCTCGTCATCGACCGGCTCACGGCCTATGCGGACGCAGGCGCCGATTGCCTCTACGCGCCGGGCCTGAAGACGCGCGAGGACATCGCCGCCGTGGTGAAGGCTGTCGCACCAAAGCCGTTCAACCTGCTGATCGGCGCGTCCGGCCTGTCCTTGCAGGAGGCCGCCGACCTCGGCGTGCGCCGCATCAGCGTCGGCGGCTCGCTCGCCCGCGCTGCCTGGGGCGGCTTCATGCGCGCCGCGAAGGAGATGGCGGAGAAGGGGACCTTTACGGAGCTCGGCACCGGCTATTCCGGCGGCGAACTCAACAAGATGTTCAGCTAAACGAAAAGCGGCGGGATGTGAGGTCCCGCCGCTTTTTCATCCTCTCGGTGTCATGCCCCGCGCAAGCGGGGCATCCAGTACGCCGCGGCCTCTCGATTCAATCTCCGCCGCTGGTGGAATACTGGGTCGCCCGGTCAAGCCGGGCGACGACAGCTGTTGTCGTTACTTCGCGCCCTCGGACGGGGCGGCCGGATCAGGCGCCGCCGGCTTGCTCGGGGCAGCACCCGTGGTCACGCCGGGTCCCGTGTTGTTGCGCGGCGTCACATCGCGCATGCCGGGAGGCGCGGCCGGATTCGCAGGCGGAGCCTGCTGGGCGGTCTGCGTTGCCGGCGTGTTGCTGGCCTGGTTGCCGGTGCTCGTGTTGTTCAGTCCGTAGAACACGGCACCCAGTACCAAGGCGATCGCCACTGCGAACAAGGCTACCTTGCCGCTGGAGGCGGGGCCTTCGCCAAGCTCGGGATCGACCTGAAGCTCGGCATCCCGTCGCGCCGCACGGACATACTCATCATCGGCGAGATTCGGGCGATACGGATCGTTGGGAAAACGGTCGTCAGCCATCGATTTTGTCTCCTCGATTATTGCGGCTGGACAACCCCTAGATGCGAGATTCTGTTCCGCCCTCCTTAGTGCTTTCGTCGCATGTTGCCCTTGCGCGAGGAATCGGGAACCTGTTCATTTTGGAACCGTGCGCGTCGGTTCCATGGATGGGGAAGGGAACAAGGCGATGTGGAGCTTGCCGCCGAGCGATAGCGTGCTGCATCTGTTGTCGCTGGTCGCGGTCGCAGCGCAAGGCATGACCGCCGCGCTCGCCGCCGGCCGCCGGAGCATGGACTGGCTCGGCGTCTGCTTCCTCGGCTGTATCACCGCGCTCGGCGGCGGCACCTTGCGCGATCTCTTCCTCGGGCACTATCCGCTCGCCTGGGTCGCTCATCCCATCTATCTCGCGCTGGCCGGCGGCGCGGCCTTCCTCACCATCCTGATCGCGCGGCTCGTGCACCGGCTGAAGGTGGCCTTCATCGTGCTCGATGCCATCGGTCTCGTCGTCTTCACCATGGCCGGCTGCGACATCGCCTGGCAGACGAATGCCGCGCTGCCGATCGTCATCGTCTCCGGCATGGTGACCGGCTGCGCGGGCGGGGTGCTGCGCGATGTGCTCTGCAACGACGTGCCGCTGCTGTTCCGCTCCGAGCTCTACGCGACCGTTTCGGTGGCGACCGGCCTGTTCTACGCCACCGCCTTCGGCCTCAATCTCAATGCGGAGCTCTGGACGATCTTGACGTTTGTCCTCGGCGTCAGCTTCCGCCTGCTCGCGGTGCGCTACAAATGGGAGATGCCGAAATTCGTGTTCACGGAAGGCGAGGAGCGGTAGGCGCTCTTTCGTTCACTGTTCCATCTACGTCGTCATTGCGAGCGCAGCGAAGCAATCCAGCATCTTTCCGCGGAGGGACTCTGGATTGCTTCGCTGCGCTCGCAATGACGGAGAGGAGGCAGCAAGAACTACGGCTTTCCCTTCCGCGCCTTCGCCACCTGCGCCGTGGTCACCAGCGGCGCGGCGTTGCCCCAGGAATTGCGGATGTAGTTCGTCACTGCGGCGATCTCTTCGTCGGACAATTGCTTGGCATAGCCCGGCATCTCGCCGCTGTTGGGCGCGCGTGGCGTCGTCACGGTGTGGGCGCCGTCGAGGATGATGCGCAAGCTGGAGGACGGATTGACCGATTGCAGAAGCGCGTTGCCGGGCAGCGGCGGATAGATGCGCGGCGCGCCGGAGCCGTCGGCTTCATGGCAGGCGATGCAAAGTTTTGCGTAGACGGCCTGACCGGCCTTCATCTCGGCCTCGTCGGGCGGCGTCACGATCGTCTCGCGCCGCGACTGCGGCAGGCTCTTCAGATATTCCGCGATGGCGCGCACATCGGCATCGCTCATCTTCGAGGTCGAGCCGACGACCACCTCGGCCATCAGCCCGCCAGCATGGCTTTTGGCGTTGCGGCCGCTCTGGAGATATTCCGTGATGTCCTCGACGCTCCACGACTTCAGCCCGGTGCGCGCGGCGCCATCGAGCCTTGGTGCGTACCAGCCGCCGACCTCGTTGCCCGACAGCGCCTGCGCAGTTTTGTCCGCGCCGAAATAGTTCTTCGGCGTGTGGCAGGCGCCGCAATGGCCGAGCCCGGTGACGAGATAGCCGCCCCTGTTCCACGCCGCGCTCTGGCTCTGGTCCGGCTCGAACAGGGCGGGCTTGAAATACATCGCGTTCCAGACCCGCATCAAGCCGCGATGGCCGAACGGCCAGCGCAGCTCCGGCGGCTTGTTGCGGCTTGCGACGGGCGCCAGCGTTCCGAGATAGGCCCGGATCGCCAGCGTGTCGTCCTTCGTCATCTTCGTGAAATAGGGATAGGGGAAGGCCGGGTAATAGTTCGAGCCGTCGGGCGCGACGCCGGTGCGCACCGCGCGGGTGAAATCGGCGTCGGTCCAGGCGCCGATCCCGGCGTCGCGGTCCGGCGTCAGGTTCGGCGCGTAGATCGCGCCGAAGGGCGTATCGATGCGCTTTCCGCCCGCGAATGGCTTTGCCGGATCGGTGGTGTGGCAGCCCGCGCAGTCGCCGGCCTCGACCAGCGCCTTGCCATAGGCGATCAGCTCCGGCGATGGCTCGGCGGCGCGGGCCGCGCTCGCAACTGCACTGCACAATGCGACAACAGCCAGAATCATTCGCATCGAAAGCTTCCCCTGCGACCAATCGCCCGGATAGGAGCCTCACGTCGTTTCGCGTCGGTGGGGGTATGGTGACACAAATTGAAAATGCTTGATGCCTTTGCAGCCACGAAATTGCGATTATTACCCGGCGCTTCCTTTGGTCCAGATTTGTGATGCGGAGCGTTAAATATCCGACATAGAGTGGCGGAGTTGGTCGGCGCGCCCTAGCTAAAAACAACGGGCAGGCAACGGCTTAAGTGGCCAAACGCTCAAAAGGGGCGGAAGAGGACAAGAATGGGTATCAACCAGGGTCCGATCAGTCTCGACCAGAAATACACCCAGGAAACCGGACACGTCTTCACCACGGGCATCCAGGCCCTGGTCCGGTTGCCGATGGCCCAGATCCGGCGCGACCGCGCCAACGGCCTCAACACTGCGGGCTTCATCTCAGGCTACCGCGGCTCGCCGCTCGGCGGCTATGACCAGCAGCTCTTTGCGGCGCGAAAACATCTCGAGCAGTACAACATCAAGTTCCAGCCCGGCGTGAACGAGGATCTGGCGGCGACCGCGGTGTGGGGCTCGCAGCAGCTCAACCTCTCGCCCGGAGCCAAATATGATGGCGTCGTCGGCATCTGGTACGGCAAGGGCCCCGGCGTCGATCGCTGCGGCGACGTGTTCCGCCACGGCAATGCCGCCGGCTCGGCCAAGAACGGCGGCGTGCTGTGTCTGGCCGGCGACGACCACGGTGCAAAATCCTCGACCGTTCCGCATCAGTCAGACCACGCCTTCATGTCGGCGCTGATGCCTTATCTCTATCCGTCCAGCATCCACGAGATGATCGAGATGGGCCTGCTCGGCATCGCGATGTCGCGCTATTCGGGCTGCTGGGTCGGCATGAAGGTGATCACGGAGACGGTGGAGACCACCGCCGAGATCGACCTCACCGACGAGATGAAGCCGTTCATCATCCCGCCCGATTTCGAGCTGCCGCCCGGTGGCCTCAATCTGCGCTGGCCCGACGACCGCTTCGAGCAGGACCGCCGCCTCCAGGACTACAAGGGCTTTGCCGCGATCGCCTTTGCGCGCGCCAACAAGGTCAACCGCGTCACCATGGATTCGCCGAACGCCCGCTTCGGCATCATGGCGTCGGGCAAGAGCTACGAGGACGTCCGCCAGGCGCTGCGCGAGCTCGGGATCACCGAGGAGGTCGCCGCCAAGATCGGGCTTCGCCTCTACAAGATCGGCATGCCCTGGCCGCTGGAGCCGGAAGGCGTACGCCAGTTCGCGGTCGGGCTCGAAGAGATCTTCATCATCGAGGAACGGCGCGAGATCGTTGAGAACCAGGTCAAGCAGGAGCTGTTCAACTGGCGCGACGATGTCCGCCCCCGCATCGTCGGCAAGATGGACGAGCACGACAAGCGCTTCCTGACCTTCGCCGCCGAACTCAGCGTCGCCTCGCTTGCGACCTCGCTCACCGAGCGGCTTCTCCGACTCAATCTCAACCCTGAAATCGCGGAGATGCTCCGCGCCAAGGCCGACTGGTTCAACGGCCGCCAGGCGAGCCAGATGCAGGCGACAGCGCCTGTTTCTCGCGTCCCGTATTTCTGCTCCGGCTGTCCCCACAACACGTCCACCAAGGTCCCCGAAGGCAGCCGTGCGCTCGCCGGCATCGGCTGTCACTTCATGGCGCTGTGGATGGATCGCTCGACTGAGACGTTCACGCATATGGGCGGCGAGGGCGTGCCGTGGGTCGGCATCGCGCCCTTCACCAACGAGAACCACATCTTCGCCAATCTCGGCGACGGCACCTACTTCCACTCCGGCCTTCTCGCCATCCGGCAGGCGGTCGCCTCCAAGACCAACATCACCTACAAGATCCTCTACAACGATGCCGTCGCGATGACGGGTGGCCAGCGCCATGACGGCGATCTCTCGCCGCAGCAGATCACGTTCCAGCTCCACGCCGAAGGCATCCGCGAGATCTACCTGGTCTCGGAGGCGCCCGACACCTATCCTGCCGACACCATCGCGCCCGGCGTGAAGCTGTATCACCGCGACGAACTCGACAACGTCATGAAGATGTGCCGCGAGTACAAGGGCACCTCGGCGATCGTCTTCGTGCAGACCTGCGCGGCCGAAAAGCGGCGCCGCCGCAAGCGCGGCCTGATGGAGGATCCGGCGCGCCGCGTCATGATCAACCCGGCGGTCTGCGAAGGCTGCGGCGATTGCTCGGTGCAGTCGAACTGCATCTCGGTCGAGCCCCTGGAGACCGAGTTCGGCCGCAAGCGCGCCATCAACCAGTCGTCCTGCAACAAGGACTATTCCTGTGTGAAGGGCTTCTGCCCGTCCTTCGTCACCGTCGACGGCGGCAAGCCGCGCCATCGTGCGCCGGCCGATCTCGGTGACATCGGCGAGCTGCCGGAGCCCGCGTCTCGGCCGACGGTGGACAAGCCCTATAACATCGCCGTCGGCGGTGTCGGCGGCACCGGTGTCCTCACGATCGGTGCGCTGCTCGGCATGGCCGCTCATATCGAGGGCAAGGCCTCGATGATCCTCGACATGTCGGGCCTGGCGCAGAAGGGCGGGGCGGTGCTCAGCCACGTCCGCCTGTCCGATCATCCGGCCGAGGTGACCTGCTCGCGCATCGTCACTGGTACGGCAGATCTCGTGCTCGCCGCCGACGAGGTGGTCGCAGTCGCCAAGGACACGATCTCGCTTTGCGACACCAGCCGGACCCGCGGCATCATCAACAGCCACGTCATTCCGACCGCCGACTTCGTCCTCAACCGCGATTTCAACTTCCAGACCCGCAAGCTGAATGGCTTGCTGGAGACGGCGCTGCACAAGGACTCGGTGTTCTTCGATTTCACCAAGCCGGCCGAGCAGCTGCTTGGCGACAGCATCGCCACCAACATGATGATGATGGGATATGCCTATCAGAAAGGCCTGTTCCCGCTGTCGGCAGAATCGATCGAGCAGGCGATCGAGGTCAACGGCGTCGCGATCAAGATGAACAAGGAGGCCTTCCGCCTCGGCCGCCTCGCGGTCGCCGATCCCCAGCGCCTCGCCGACATGTTGAAGGGGACGGACGAGGTGGTTGCGCCGAAGACGCTCGATGCAATGACGCTGGATGAGGTCGTCGCGCATCGCGCCAAGCACCTGACCGCCTACCAGAGCGGCCGCCTCGCAAGACGCTATCGCAAGCTGGTCGATCAGGTTCGCGATGCCGCCAAGCAGGGCGGTTATGACGATGCGCTGCCGCGCGTGGTCGCGGTGAACTACGCCAAGCTGCTGGCCTACAAGGACGAATACGAGGTTGCGCGGCTCTACACCGACGGCGCTTTCGAGCAGCAGCTCCGCGACCAGTTCGAGGGCGACTTCAAGTTCAACTTCAATCTGGCCCCGCCGATCCTCAGCAGTGGTGTCGACGCGCTGGGACGCCCGAAGAAGCGCGCCTTCGGCCCGTGGATGCTGAAGGCATTCAGGGTGCTCGCGAAATTCAAGTTCCTGCGCGGCACCCCGCTCGACATTTTCGGCCGCAGCGCAGACCGCAAGCTCGAGCGCGATCTGATCGTGGGCTACGAGAAGGACGTCGCCACCGTGATCGGCCTGCTGTCGCCGGTCACGGTCGACACCGCGGTCGAGCTGCTATCGCTGCCCGACCGCATCCGCGGCTACGGCCTGGTCAAGGAGAAGGCCGTCGCGGACGCGAAAGCCCGCTACGCCCAGCTCGCGGCCGACCTCGCGAGCCCGCCGCCCGCGCCGAGGCAGATCGCAGCGGAGTAGGGCGGTCTCGACGCGAACGCAATGCGTAGGGTGGGGCAGCCCTGCAGATGCGCGAAGCGCATCTGCTCGGCGTAACCCACCACTTCTCCGTCCACGTGGAAAGCAAAGAGGTGGGTTACGCCTTCGGCTAACCCACCCTACGATTTCCTCTTTGAAATCAACCAGCGTCCTACTGTGTATGGGGTTGTTTTCGTAAAAAAAGAAAATCCCTTGCGCCGTCGGGCAAAACACCTTTAGGATTTTGGTCGTCGCGTTCGTCATTGCGAGCGCAGCGAAGCAATCCAGAAGTGCATCCGCGGAAAGACTCCTGGATTGCTTCGCTGCGCTCGCAATTCCGACTTGGAGGCAGACGAGGTTAGCCCCCACTTGCGCCAACGCGCTGCCCTCTCGCCCGACGGAATATTTCCGCGCTTGCCAAGCTGGCCCCCGCGGTTCAGAAAAACGGAGCAAGAAGAAACGCGAGCGCGGAGACCTGACGTTTTGACCATCAAGGGCAAGGCCTACATTGCCGGGATCTACGAACACCCGACCCGGCATGCGCCGGACAAATCCACCGCCCAGCTCCATGCCGAGGTCGCCAAGGGCGCGATCGAGGATGCCGGGATCAGCAAGGACGACGTCGACGGCTATTTCTGCGCGGGCGACGCCCCCGGCGGCGCATGGCCGATGGTCGATTATCTCGGCCTGAACACCAAAAAACTCCGCCACGTCGATTCCACCGAGACCGGCGGCTGTTCCTACATCATCCATCTCGGCCACGCCGCTGAAGCCATCGCGGCCGGCAAGTGCTCGATCGCGCTGATCACGCTCGCGGGCAAACCGCGCACCGGTGTGATGCCGCCGCGCGCAGCCGGCGCGGAAGCCGATTTCGAGTCCGCTTACGGTGCGACCACGCACAATGCCTATGGCATGTGTGCCATGCGCCACATGCACGACTATGGCACCACCAGCGAGCAGCTCGCCTGGATCAAGGTCGCGGCCTCGCATCACGCGCAATACAATCCGCATGCAATGCTCAAGGATGTCGTCACCGTCGAGGACGTCCTGAACTCGCCGATGATCTCCGATCCGCTGCATCGCATGGATTGCTGCGTCGTCTCCGACGGCGGCGGCGCGCTGATTGTCACGACGCCCGAGATCGCCAAGAGCCTGAAGAAGCCGTTGGTCAAGCTGATCGGCCACGGCGAGGCGATGAAGGGCCCGCGCGGCGGCAAGGATCTCGACCTCACTTACTCCGCCGGAATCTGGTCCGGCCCGCGTGCGTTCGAGGAAGCCGGCATCACGCCGAAGGACATCAAATACGCCTCGATCTATGACAGCTTCACCATCACCGTCTTGATGCAGCTCGAAGACCTCGGCTTCTGCAAGAAGGGCGAGGGCGGCAAGTTCGTCGCCGACGGCAATCTGATCTCGGGTGTCGGCAAGCTGCCGTTCAACACCGACGGCGGCGGCCTGTGCAGCAACCATCCCGTCAATCGCGGCGGCATGACCAAGATCATCGAGGCCGTCAGGCAGCTGCGCGGCGAGGCGCATCCGAAGGTGCAGGTCAAGAATTGCGATCTCGCCATCGCCCACGGCACCGGCGGCCTTCTGGGCGTTCGCCACGCCGCTTCGACTGCCATTCTGGAGCGCGTGTGATGAGCGAAGCGAAAAAGTATCCGGCACCGGTGACCAATCCGGAGACCGCGGCGTTCTGGGACGCGGCCAAGCAGGGCAAGTTCATGATCAAGCGCTGCACCGCCTGCGGCGAAGCGCATTACTTCCCGCGCTCGATCTGCCCGTTCTGCTATTCGGACAAGACGGTGTGGGAGGAGAGTTCGGGTGAGGCCACGATCTACACCTGGAGCCTGATGCGCAAATCGCCGACCGGCCCCTATGCCATCGCCTATGTCACGCTGAAGGAAGGGCCGTCGCTTCAGACCAACATCGTCGATTGCGATCTCGAGAAGCTGAAGATCGGCCAAAAGGTGAAAGTGGTGTTCAAGCCGACGGATGGCGCGCCATTGCCGTTCTTCACGCCGGCGTAGTTGCTTTCTTCCTTCTCCCCTTGTGGGAGAAGGTGGCGCGAAGCGCCGGATGAGGGGTATCGCTCCGCAGAAAGACTTTCGATGCGGAGCTAACCCCTCACCCGAACGAGTTTGCCGCACGGCTCTCGCGGCCCTCTCCCACAAGGGGAGAGGGCACATTAACGAGCGCCGTTGCTCGCTGAGACGAATGCCGGGAGGAAACCAGAAAAATGTCCGCCAGATACGAAGAACTCAAAGGCCTGAAAAACATCGGCCAGAAATACGCCTATGGCGATCGCGAGGTCATGCTCTACGCCTATGGCATCGGCCTCGGCGCCGATCCGATGGATGAGAAGGAGCTCGCCTTCGTCAACGAGGGCACGCTGACGCCGCGGCCGCTCAAGGTGGTGCCGACCTTTGCGTCCGTCGCGGCCTGGGGTTCGGGGCCCGGCGAGATGAACCTCAACCGCGTCATGGTGGTCGACGGCGAGCGCGACATCACCTTCCACCAGCCGCTGCCGGTCGCTGCGAACATCACCGCCGATTCCTCCGTTGTCGAGGTCTACGACAAAGGCAAGGACAAGGGCGTCGTCATCGCGCACCAGACCGTGCTCAAGAACGAGAAGGGCGAGAAGCTGGCAACGCTGGTCGCCTCGCGCTTCGCCCGCGGTGACGGCGGCTTTGGCGGGCCGAACCTGACCCAGCCCGATCCGCACAAGATTCCGTCGCGCGCACCCGATAAGACCATCGACATCGTCACGCGCCCCGACCAGGCGCTGGTCTATCGCCTCTGCGGCGACCGCAACCCGCTGCACTCGGATCCCGAGTTCGCCAAGAAGGCCGGCTTCCCGCGCCCGATCCTGCACGGCATGTGCACCTACGGCATCACCTGCCGCGGCGTGCTCCAGACCTATGCCGACTACGACGCGTCGGCCTTCCGTCAGCACGTCGCGCGGTTCTCATCGCCGGTTTATCCCGGCGAGACCGTGACCATGGACCTCTGGAAGGACGGCAACACGATCTCGTTCGAGGCCAAAGTGAAGTCGCGCGGCGTCACCGTGATCAAGAACGGCAAGACGGTGCTGGGTTAGGGCGGTCTCGTGCCCCGGACTCAGCGCAGCGCTCCTTAGCGGTGCGCTGCAGAGCCGGGGCCCAGAGCGAACCCAACAAAGAGCTGGGTCCCGGCTCTGCGACGCAGCGTTTCACGCTGCATCGAGTCCGGGACACGAAAAACAAAAACAGGGAGAGGCCACCATGGGACTACTCGACGGCAAGGTTGCGCTGATCACCGGCGCGGGCGGGGGGCTCGGTGAGGCCTACGCAAAACTGTTCGCGCGGGAAGGGGCGTCCGTCGTCGTCAACGATCTCGGCGGTCCCCGTGACGGCTCCGGGGCCGACAAGTCGATGGCGCAGCTCGTGGTGGATGCGATCAAGGCCGAGGGCGGCAAGGCGGTCGCCAACGGCGCCGACATCTCCACCATGGAGGGCGGCCAGTCGGTGTTCGACGACGCCATCAAGCATTTCGGCCGCGCCGATATCCTCGTCAACAATGCCGGCATCCTGCGAGACCAGACCTTTTCCAAGGCCTCCGAGTCCGACTGGGACAAGGTGATCAAGGTGCATCTGAAGGGCACCTTTTGTTGCACCATGCCGGTGTTTCGCTGGATGCGGGAAAACGGCGGCGGCGTCATCGTCAACACCTCCTCGACATCAGGGCTGATCGGCAATTTCGGTCAGACCAACTACGGCGCGGCCAAGGGCGGCATCTGGGGCCTGTCCAACGTGCTGGCGATCGAGGGCCGGAAGTACAACATCCGGATCTGGACGCTGGCGCCGGGCGCGCTGACCCGCATGACCGCAGACCTGCCCCGCTATAAGGAGAACCCCGGTGCGGCGCTGGGGCCGGACGGCATCGCGCCGGCCGTGCTATACATGGTCAGCGACTTGTCCGGCGACCAGACCGGCAAGGTGCTGGGTGTGTCCGGGCCCCGCGGCGTGCGCGAAATGCGGATGATGGAAATGGAAGGCTGGAAACCGCCGCACTCGGGCTGGAACGCCCAGGACATCGCCGATCACGCCAAGGAGATCTTCTTCTCCGAGGAGCAGATCAAGATGGGGGCGCGGAGGTTTTAGCCACACTGTCATTCCGGGCGCGACGAGGTCGCGATCCCGGAATGACGACAGACGATAGGACAAGAGACCCGATGAAACTCACCGCCGACGCCAAGGGCACCTTCGCAATCGCGCCGACACCGTTCCACGATGACGGCCGGATCGACGAGCGCTCGATCGACCGCCTGACCGATTTCTACGAGGAGGTCGGCTGCGACGGCGTCACGGTGCTGGGCATCCTCGGCGAGGCGCCGAAGCTCGATGCCGCGGAGGCCGAGCAGGTGGCGGTGCGCTTCGTCAAGCGCGCCAAGAAGATGCAGGTGATCGTCGGCGTCTCCGCGCCGGGCTTTGCCACCATGCGCTCGCTGGCGAAGGCCTCGATGGATGCCGGCGCGGCTGGCGTGATGATCGCGCCGCCGCCGTCGCTCCGTACCGACGACCAGATCGTCGGCTACTATAAGCAGGCGGCGGAGGCGATCGGGCCCGATGTGCCCTGGGTGCTGCAGGACTATCCGCTGACGCTCTCGGTGATCTTCACCCCCGCCGTGATCCGCAAGATCGTCACCGACAATCCGAATTGCGTGATGCTCAAGCACGAGGACTGGCCGGGCCTCGAAAAGATCTCGACGCTGCGCAGCTTCCAGAAGGACGGCTCGCTCCGTTCGCTCTCGATCCTCTGCGGCAATGGCGGACTCTTTTTGGACTTCGAGATGGAGCGCGGCGCCGACGGCGCCATGACCGGCTATGCTTTCCCGGAGCTCCTGATCGACGTCGTGCGCCTCTCGAAGGAGGGCAAGCGCGACGCTGCGCATGATCTGTTCGATGCGCATCTGCCGCTGATCCGCTACGAGCAGCAGCCGGGCGCAGGTCTGGCGGTGCGCAAGCACGTGCTGCAGAAGCGCGGCATCATCGCTTCCAGCGCCCAGCGCAAGCCGGGCGCGACCATCACGCCGGCGGCGAAGGCGGAGGTCGATTACCTCCTGTCGCGCGTCGCCCGCGTCGACAAGCGCGCCAATCTTGGCCCGCAATCCAGCGCCGCAGGTTAGTTGAATGCCCGAGACATCAGCATCACGCCCGGCTTCGACCATCCTTCTGCTCCGTGACGGCGCAAAGGTCGACGGCAAGAGCCGCGACGAAATCGAAGTGTTCATGATGGTCCGCCATCATCAGATCGAGTTCAACTCGGGCGCGCTGGTGTTTCCCGGCGGCAGTGTCGATGCCGGCGACAACGAGATCGTCGCCCGTGCTGACCTCTATTCGGGCGGCGAAGCCTTAAGTGAATCGGATCGCGGTTTTCGGATCGCCGCGATCCGCGAGACCTTTGAGGAGAGCGGTATCCTGCTGGCGCGGGCGAAGGATTCGGGGACGCCGATCGATGCCATGCGCGCCGGCGAGATCGCCGACAAGCATCGCGTCGCCCTCAACGAGCACAAGATCAGCTTCCTGAGTATCCTCGCCGACAACGGCCTCCAGCTCGCGCTGGATACGCTCGTGCCCTACGCGCACTGGATCACGCCAGAGGGCATGCCGAAGCGGTTCGACACCTGGTTCTTCCTCGCGGCCGCACCGCCCGATCAGCTCGGCGCCCATGACGGCCGGGAGTCCACCGACTCGATCTGGGTGTCGCCGCGCGAGGCGGTGGAGGGCGGCGAGAGCGGCCGCTTCAAGCTGCCGTTCCCGACCACGCGCAACCTGATCCGGCTCGCCAAGCAGGGTAGCGTGGGCGCCGCGCTGGAGCATGCCCGCGGCATGTCGGTCGTCACGGTGATGCCGGTCATGACCAAGACCGAAACCGGCCGCCAACTTCGCATTCCCCGCGAAGCCGGCTATGACGGCGAGGTGTTCGAGGTCGGGGCGGTCGGCTAGGATACTTCGATACCAAACGAAGTATTGGCGGCCACGGACGCGCTAGGTTCTGTCCATCGCGAATGGACGGACGTTCAAAATGGATCAGGGACAGGACACCAACATCGCCGTCGAGCTGGCGCTGCTGGTCGCGCTCGCAACGCTCTGGGGCGGCTCCTACACCTTCATCAAGCTCGGCGTCGCCACCATTCTGCCGCTCACGCTGATCGCGGCGCGCACCACGATCGCCGGTCTGCTGCTGCTCGTCGTCATGTGGGCACGCGGCATCAGGATGCCCATGGATGCCGCGACCTGGCAGCGCTTCGCGTTCCAGGCCGTGCTCAACAGCGTCATCCCCTGGACGCTGATCGCCTGGGGCGAGCGTCATGTCGACGCGTCGCTCGCGACCATCCTCAACTCGGCCGGGCCGATCTTCACCTTCCTGCTCACGGCCGTCGTCACGCGCCACGAGGTGACGACGCCGCGAAAACTGTTCGGCGTGGTCGCCGGCATGGCGGGCATCCTGCTGATCGTCGGCGTCGACGCCTTCCACGACGTCGGCAGCGGCCTCGTCGCGGAGGCCGCCATCGTCGCCGCCACCATCTGCTACGCTTGCGCCGCGATCTTCGGCCGCAGCTTTAAAGGTCTCGATCCGATGGCACCGGCCGCCGGCTCGCTGCTGGCGGGCGCGGCGGCGCTGATCCCGGCCTCGCTGATCGTCGAACAGCCCTGGACGCTGTCGCCCTCGCTGAGTTCCGTGCTGGCGCTGCTCGCGCTGGCGACCTTCTCGACCGCGGCGGCGTTCGCGATCTACTTCCGCCTGATCCAGACGCTGGGCTCGGTCGGCACCACCGCGCAGGCCTATCTGCGCGTGCCCATCGGGGTCGCCATCAGCGTCGCCTTCCTCGGCGAAACCCTGAGCCGGACCGTCTGGATCGGGCTTGCCTGCGTCGTCTTCGGCGTCGCCGCCATGACGATCCCGGCCCGGCGGCCGGTCAGCGTCAAAACGTCATAATCAGGTGGGGAGAAGGGCGGCGGACTCGCGATATTAAGGATATTCGGCAGCGCGAGGCATGTTCCCCCGGGGCCGCAAACCATCGTATATTGGGCCTCCAATAGCCCGGTCCTCAAAAGCCCCAATGTCCGCCGAATTGACGCCGACCCCTGAGAAAAAGCGAACATTCTCGCTCTCCATCGGCCAGCTCACCTTCGGCAGCTTCCTCCTGGTGCTGGCGGTGATCATCGTCACCTCGACCGCGAGCGTGATCGCGATCCGGCACATCGATACGACCTTCGCCGAGTTGCAGCGGCTCCAGAGCGTCGGCGACCTCGCCGAGGACATCGACCGCCGCATGAACGAGCTGCGGCTCGCCGCGCGCGACTTCGTCACCGATCCCGGCGCCGGCACCCAGTTCAAGCAGGTCGGCGAGGCGGCCTCGACACTGAACGACATCCTGAGGAAGACCCGCATCGAGCTCGCGCCCGAGCAGCAGGACATGATCGACGGGGTCACCGAGCGCCTTGCGACCTATCGCAATGGCCTCGAGCGGATCTCGACCCTGATCGACCGCCGCGCCCAGCTGCTCGCCGGGCTGCCGCCGCTGCGCGACCGGTTCGACGTGGCCGTCGGAGCCGCGGCGGACCGCGAGCTCGCCTCCCGCCTGTCGGAATCGCAGAGCCGGATCGCACTCGGGCTGCTCGCGCGCAACCCGTCCGCCGCCGAGCAGGCCGCACAGGGGATGCGGGCGATGGACATCGCGGACGCCAGGCTGAAGACGGCCGTGAACGACTATGCCGAGGCCATCATCGCGGTGGCGGTCCGGGAGCGGCAGATCGCCGATATCGACCGCGAGGTGCTGGGCACCGAGGGCCGCCTGATCGGCCGCGTCACGGAACTCCTGCGCGAGGTCAGCGCCCGGCGCGGCCACGTGCTGTCGCGCGATTTCGCCCGCACGCTGACGGAGGCGCGGTGGCAGAGCATCGTGTTCGGCACCATCGGCGTCTTGATCGGCATTCTCGCGGCCGGCTTCGTGGTGCGGCGGACCGTCCGGCCGCTTGCGAAGATCGCGAGATCCATCCGCGCGCTCGCAGCGGGCGAGAAGGACACCTCGATCCCGTCGGCCGACCTCGACAACGAGATCGGCGACATCGCGCGCGCGGCCGAAGTGTTCCGCCGCGCACTGGAGGAGGCCGACACGGCGCGCGAGGCGGCGGTGCGGGCGCTCACCGAGCAGCGCCTCGCCGAAGAGAGCTACCGTAAACTGTTCGAGGGCTCGGTCGACGGCATCTATGTCACGACGCCGGCCGGCGATCTCCTCAACGCCAATCCGGCGCTGGCGCGGATGATGGGCTATGACAGCCCGCAGCAGCTCATCGACAGCATCAACGACATCGCCCACACCATCTACGTCCACCCCGAGGCGCGCGCCGAATATCAGCGGCTGATGGCGCGCGACGGCATCGTGCGCGAGTTCGAGTACCAGGTGCGCCAGCGCAGCGGCAACATCCTGTGGCTGTCCGACAGCGCCACGGGCGTGCGGGACGAGGCGGGCAACATCGTCCGCTACGAGGGCACGCTGCGCGACATCACCGACCAGAAGCGGGCGGAAGACGCCATCGCCGAAGGACGGCGCCTGCTCCAGCAGGTCATCGACACCGTGCCCGCGGTCATCAACGTCAAGGACCGCGAGCTGCGCTACGTGCTGATGAACCGCTACATGGCCGGCATCTTCGGCATCGAGCCCGCCGATGCGCTCGGCCGCACCACCGCGGATCTGATGTCGCGCTACGGCGCAGCCAAGACCGACGAGAACGACAAGCGGGTGCTCAGGCTTCGAAAAGGTCTCGGCTTCTACGAAGAGGAATACAAGGATTCCTCCGGCAACATGCGGCAATGGCTGGTCAACAAGTTGCCGCTGCTCGATGCCGACGGCGAGATCGAGCGGATCGTTACCGTGGCGCTCGACATCGGCGAGCGCAAGCGCGGCGAGCAGGAGATGCGCAAAGCCAAGGAATCCGCCGAGACCGCGTTGCGAAACCTGCGCGAGACCCAGGCCTCGCTGATCGAGGCGGAGAAGCTCGCCGCGCTCGGACGGCTCGTCGCCGGCGTCGCCCACGAGGTCAACAATCCCGTCGGTATCAGCCTCACGGTCGCATCCGCGCTGGAGCGCAAGACCGCGATGTTCACCTCCGAAGTCGAGCGCGGCGAGCTCCGTCGCTCCACGCTCAACGACTTCCTCAACACCAGCCGCGATGCGTCCTCGCAGCTCGTCTCCAACCTGAACCGCGCGGCCGAGCTGATCCAGTCGTTCAAGCAGGTCGCGGCCGACCGCAACTACTCGGACCAGCGCAGCTTCGATCTCGGCGACCTCACCGAGCAGGTGGTGATGAGCCTGCGGCCGGGCTTGCGCAAACACAATCTGACGCTCAACGTCGAGTGCCAGCCGAGCCTGACCATGAACAGCTATCCCGGCCCGTATGGCCAGGTGCTGACCAATCTGTTTCTCAATTCGGTGGCGCACGCCTTCCCGGACGGCCGGCCGGGGATCATCGACATCCAGGTGCGCGAGTCCGGCAAGGACAATGTCGAGATCATTTTCTCGGACAATGGCTGCGGCATGTCGCTCGACGTCCGCCGGCGCGCCTTCGATCCGTTCTTCACCACGCGGCGCGACCAGGGCGGCACCGGCCTCGGACTGCACATCGTCTACAGCATCGTCACCAATCGCCTCGGCGGGCGGCTCGATCTTGATTCCGAGCCGGGCGAGGGGACACGCATCCAGATCATCCTGCCGCGCACCGCGCCGCTCGAGCAGGCTGCGGAATAGTCCCGCGCCTAATCAGCTTCCGCGAGCTTGTGCAGCGTGGCGCCGAAAATCAGGCTGGCCTTGCCGACGAGCGCTGTGCCCGTCATCTCGGCGCGGGTGTCCGTGTAGGTCCCGCTGACGCCGATGCCGACCGGGGCAGGGCCGCCGAACAGCGGATTGTCATCGCCCCGCGGCGAAGTGTGCCGTTGCACCAGCACCTCGCCTTTGAAGGTGTGGTCGTCCTTCACGACGTAGCTGCCGGTGTAATAGAGGTACGCATCGCCGCCAAGAATCTTGCCGTCGCGAAAAAGAATCACGCCGCTGCCCTTGCCGACTCGACCATCGAGCAGGTTCACGTGAATCGAATAGAGGCCGTTCTTCATCACGTCCCACAGGCCGGCCGCCATCGCCCAACGGCGTAACCGGTAGAGCTTTTATGCCAAAGCGCGTTCCCGCGCGCAACGCGGCAGTTTGCCGGGCTGCGGTGCGATCTTGCCGCCGCCAGCCGTAGTTGTCCCGGCTTGTCTATGACACCACCATGACTGTCTGATCATGACGCGAGGCCAGTCGTTGCGAATCAAGTTGGCCCGCGAAATGCATAACCATTGTTGCACTGGCCGCGGGGTGCTGGAGCAAGACAAACGTGAGCAACTGGATCGATTCCGGCGGCGATGAGCCGCGTCTGTACAGTGTGCGTCCCACGATTTGCGAAACACAACGGCCGACTGGCGGCGCGCCACGCTGGCGAAGCATGGTGAGCCTCACTTGCACCCTGGCCTTGATCGCGCTCGCAGTCCCCTCGGGGCATGCGCGCGACCGCGGCCAGTTCGTCAACACCAATGCCGAATTGAAGGCGTGGTTCGACGGCCTGCGCAGCGGCAAGGGGCCTTGCTGTTCCGATGCCGACGGCTCGGCGCTCTCGGACACTGACTGGGAGAGCAAGGACGGACATTATCGTGTCCGCATCCCGCGCCTGGGCCACGTGCTCGACGGCCAGCAGCAGGAGCTCGTCTGGGTTGACGTGCCCGAGGAGGCCGTCATCTCGGAGCCGAACCGGGTCGGCCGCACCATGGTGTGGCCGATCTACGGCTACATGGGCGTCGCCATCCGCTGCTTTATGCCTGGCAGCATGAGTTAGCCGGGCGAGCGCACGCCCGGCCTCTCGTCGACCTCAGATGCGGCGCCGCGTCAGGTGTATTTCTTGTCGCGCTCGAGCAGCTCGATGGAGATGCCTTCCGGGCCGCGGATGAAGCAGATGCGCACGCCGGGCCGGATCGTGGTCGGCTCGCGCGTGAAGGTGACGCCCTTGGCCTTGATCTCGGCCGCGACGGCGTCGATGTCCTTCACGGTGAGACCGAAATGGTCGAGGCCCTGATGCGGGTGCGGCGGCGGCGGGTTGACGGCGTTGTCGCCCTCGAGTGATGCGATGAAGATCTTTGCGCCGCCGAGATTCACGTCGATCCGTCCCGGTGCGCGCACGACCTCGCCGCCGAGGATGTCCCGCAGCCAGGCCGCTGTGGCCTCCGGGTCGGGACTGCGCAGATGGACGTGATCCCAAGTGACGACGACTGGCATTTCATGTTCTCCCAACGGGGTCTTCGATGTTGCAGCGCATGTTAGCGGCCCCGGCTGGTGATCGCCACCGTCCTTGCCGACTCGGCCTGAGCGCGGGAACCTTAGTTCGTCTCCCGGATTAAGGTAAACAGTGGCCGAGTCCGTCGTCGAACGAACTCCGGCCGCGGTCGGTGATACAGCCATGAACGCCAGGTTTGACCGGATCGGGTGGGGACGTTTCGCCGGGAGCGGCGAGCGCCTGGCGCGAGCCGTGACGATCGCGAGCGTCTCGTTCGGGCGAAGCCTGCTCTGGCTACTGGCGGCGATCATCGTCGGCTGCGGGGTGTGGATGCTGCTGCCGCTCTCCAGGGGCAACAGCACCGAGCCGGTGAAGTCTGACGTGGCAACGGTCGAACCGGCACCTCCGGGCAGTACGGCGGCGGCGGTCTCGCCGATTTCCGAAGCTCAGGCGTCAGCCGCGGCAGAACTCGATCGCCTCAAAATCTCATCGCAGACCTGGCGCCGTGGCGGGCTCGGCTCGAAGGCGTTGGTAACGTTCACGCTGCGAAACGACAATGACTATGCCGTTAAGGATCTGGAGATCGTCTGCGCGTTCACGCGGCGCGATGGCAGTCATCTCACCGACCGCAGCCGCGTGCTTGCCGACACGGTAACGATGAAGAGCCGCAAGACCTTTGCGCGTATCGCTGTCGGCTTCATCAACGTTAACGCCGATCAGGCGAAGTGTTCGCTGGTCGCAGCACGGCGCGCGTAACGCCCGGCAGTTCCCGGTAGCGGAAAAGTTACTGTCCGCAGCCCTTGGCCAAAAAACTTGGCGTTGCCATTTGAACCAAGGGCCGGGTGCAGGAACCAATTAGAGTATCGCCGGTTTAAGGCGAAGAGCCCACGCGGGGATGCGGGGGGCGGAGCGTGGCCGATGCCCATTTTCAGGTACTTCGTTTTCGTCGGTGGAGCGTTGCTCGCACTGTTGTTCGCGGCGGATTACGTTCTGCCATCGCAACCGGTCGCACGGGCCATCGTCACCGCAAGCAACGATCAGCCCTTGATCCGGATCCGGTCGGATCGCCACTTGCCTGAGCGTGTCGTGCTCGACACCAGCCAGCCGACGATTGCCGCACCCGCAGTGAAGACCGCTGCGGTCGTTGCGCCTCAGCCGCCGGTGCAGGAGGCCGCTTCGCCGGAGCTGGCCGAGATGTCGGCCAAGGCCCGGGTGCGCGAGACCTTCGCCCAGTTTACGCCGGCCCCGAAGGCCAATGCCGCTGCGGCCAGGAAGACCGAGGCCAAGCCGCAAGTTCAGGCGCAGGCTCAGCTCCCTCAGGTCCAGGCTCAGCCCAAGCGCAAGGTCGCCAGGGCGCACCCGGCGCCGTATCAGGGCCGGCCGATGATGCTGGTCGCCCAGCAGCCCCATTTCGGTCTCTTCAATACGACTTGGTGAGGGCGCCTCCGACCCGTCTCGAAACGAGACGGGGAGGGCTTTTTATTGGTCAATCTCTCTGCTAATTCGAACCCATCCGAACGCCGTCCGGTGCGCTGGCTTGCCAGCCGCGGTCAGGCGCTTCTCGGTTGCGGCCCAATACCCGGGCCGGGGCGCTCGTAGCTCAGCTGGATAGAGCATCGGATTTCGATTCCGAGGGTCGGGAGTTCGAATCTCTCCGAGCGCGCCACTTGCCAGGCCGGAGCCTTGAGGCCCGGCCGGCCCAATTCGCGGGTCCCCTTACTTGCCCTGGATCTTCAGCCCATTGGGGCCGACATTGATCTGCAGGCCGTCGGGCTGCTTTTTCGCCTGGTAGAGGTTGTAGCCGAGCACGGCTGCCGTGACGACCAGTGCGCCGATGATCAGAAACAACAGATTGCGGCTGATGGACATTCATTTCCCTGAACCACTTGGTTGACGGTGAGAAAAACCCCGCGTGTGGGTTGCGCGGGGTGTTTCAGTGCGCCCCGGGGCGGGCCGCGGCACATTGCTCGGACTTGCTAACGTGGTTCGAAGGAGCAGGTTCCCTGGCGGCCCGGCGCCGTGGGCCCAAGCAACATCACCACCGCTAAACCCGTGATCTCAGCTTGCGGAACGGCAGGTGTGGCGGGCCCGTGCCAGCGTGTCGGAGGGCGCCTCGTGGAAGGTCGCGCGGTAGGCCGCGGCAAACTCGCCGAGGTGATGAAATCCCTGGGCGCGTGCGCACGTGGCGACCGTCGCGCCGCCGCCCTTGAGCAGCCGCGAGCGTGTGGCCCACAGCCGCTTCAGGCGGATGTATTGATGCAGGCTCATGCCGCGCACCTTGCTCACCGCGCCGCCGAGCGTTCGGACCGAAACGCCCAACTCGCCGGCGAGATTGGCCGTATAGATCGGAGCGGTCGGATAGGCCGAGACGTAATCGTCGATCTGTTGCACGAGCCTGGCCGATCGCGCGCCTGCATTCGGGGCGGTGCGATCAGACGACTGGTCGATTTGAAACAGGTCGTCGAGGGCGAGCAACAGGCCCTCCTGGAGATGCGCGGCGACCTCGGTGGTTTCGAACATGTGCGGCTCTACGGACGCGGTCCGCAGGATGTCGAGAACAAGCTGACGCGCGTAGAGATGCGCCACGGGGTCCGCGATGCGAACCCACAATGTATCGGCGCGATCGAACCAGCCGCGATCCCTGAGCGCGGGGGAAAACATGATCAGCGCGTGGTAGTTGGTCTGATGCTCGACGAAATGACAATGATGATTGCCGCGCAAGGCGATGAAAACGCGCGAGTCGAGTTCGATCCCGCTCGAGCTGGCGCGCAGATCGTCGGTCATCGGCAGGATCACCATGCCGCCCGGTGCGCGATAGGCGGTATCGAGAATCCGCGCAAACGACCTCGCCACGATGATCCGGCACCCCGGCAGGTTCACGATCGCACGCGCCGCAGCGAAGTTGGCGACGTCGAGCGGAATGCTGCGGGCGTCTTCCATCGACTCGGCCGGTCGAAACGCGTCGACATCGGAAAACCGGATCAACTGGAGCGCGGAGGAGGGGGCGAGAGCGTCGAAGAACATGCTTCTGGCCGAATGCTGAAATGTGACAATTAAATGAAAATCGATACATCGCAATCAATGGCGAAACAGGATGATTCAGTAAACCGGATTCCGGGCCGTAGTATTGCGGACATCATGCCACGCGGCGCGGCGGGTCGATGTCACCGTCAACGGTCCCGGTTCATCGGTTGGCCTGAGGCGAGGTCGATGAAATGGAGACGCGTGCAGGCGGGACAGGCGAAGGACTCGAAGCTCCGCCCCTCGAGCCGCCGCCCCTCAAGCCTCCGCTCGTCAAGGCTCCGCTCGTCAGGCCTTGGCTGCCTCTCGAGATGCGTCTGCACATTCATGCCCGTCTGAGGGCATCGGAAAACAATGAAATCCGCCATCGACGCAGAATGACGGCACATCGAATTTCATCTTTGATCTAGATCAGTTTTGGAATCGCTCCACGCAAGCCGCGAGCACGCGAATGGACACAACGCGCGATCTCGCAAAAGCGAAGGGGCCCGAGAGGGCCCCTTTGGAAATCACCAGCGGCGATAGCGTGGTCCGTAATAGCGAGGCCCATAGGCGCGCGGCCCATACCCATAATATCGGGGCCCGTAATACGGCCGCGGGCCGTAATACCCATCATAGTTCGGGCGCCAGAAACAGCGTCCCCAGGCGTCGCAGACCATGCGGACCTGCTCGACGTCGGAGACCTGCGGCGTCGCAGGTGCGGGCGCGATGGGCATGGCGGACGCCGCCGGTGATGCCATGATGGCACCGAACAGGGATGCGGCGACGAGGCCAGTCTTGAGATTCATGATGTCTTCCTCTGCTTACGCAATACAGGATATCGAAGTTGTTCTGATCAAATTGTGGCGGAACCGAAATGTAATGCTGATGAACAAATCTTCAGCAAAGCTCGCCGCAGACCTGACCTTTCGCTTCGCAAGACTATCCCAGGTTCGCGCGCGTGACCAATGCTGCGCTTGCACTGGCGCTGCCTGGCAGGACATTGCGTTCATCTTTGATCCTGCGCAATTCGCCGGCACGACTTCATCCCTAGTCTTGCCGTAGCCAGCGCTTCGAGGAATTCGAAGAGCAGGCTCGCGAGATTGCCTGGAGCTGTGCAATGGACAAGATGAGAATAGACAAGGGTGACTGGCTGATCGTGTGCGACGGGCGCAAGGCGCTCATTTTGGAAAACCTCGGCGACGAGATGTTTCCGAACCTCCACACCCGGGAGGTGCACGAGCAGCCCAATCCCTCGACCAGTGCGCAAGGGACCGATGCGCCGGGCCGGCTGAACGCCGCCGTCGGCGGCGCGCGCAGCTCGGTCGAGCAGACCGATTGGCACGATGAGGCGGAGCGTGCCTTCCTGCGGAGCCTGGCCGGCCGGCTCGATGCCGCCGTCAGCGCGGGCGAGACCTCGGCCCTGACCATGGTGGCCTCACCACGCGCGCTCGGTATGATCCGCGCCGATTATTCGGTCGTGGTGCGCAAGGCGCTTCAGGGCGAGGTCGGCAAGGACCTCGTCAAGCTGCCGGTCTACGAGATCGAGAAGCAATTGCTGCTGTCGGGCGCCGCCAAATAGCGGCCCCCGCAGAGGACGCGCCAGCGCCCCTCAGAAACAGGGGTGCCGGCGGCCGTCCTGGCCGATATAGGTGGCCGAGCTCTGGTAGCAGCGGTTGTTCGACGGGCCGTCGTAGAAGGCGAAGGTGCCGGGGGTAACGCCGGGCCCGTAATTGTGCAGATAGCTGATCGGGTAGGGCAGCGGGTTGGTGTAGTGGCGGTGGTACCGGTGGTGTCCCCGCGCCTCGGCAAGGCTGGGGGCGAGGATTGCGGCCGACAGGGCAGCAACCGCGGCTACAAGCTTCAACGTGCTCATCTCGATTCTCCGGAACCCGCGCGAATAGGTCAGGTGTTTATAGCCATTTCGAGCCGCCGGGACACCCGTCCGGCACCCCGAAATCGGGGCCAATCCCGCCGATTCCCGGGTGGGTGTGACAGAATTGCCCGGAGCAGGGTCGAAGGCTGCCCATTTTTGGCCTTTTCGGGATGCTTAACGAATTCCCCACACAAGTATGGCCAAAGAGAATTCGCTTAAGAATCCTGTTGCCGGCCCTTTGGGGGTCCTTCGAGGCCGGTCCATTCCTGAAGGCTTTCGCCGTCACGCACCATGCGCATCACGCTTTTGAGCCTGCTGTTGCTCTCCGTCGCCGCCGCCACGCCGGCGCGCGCCGAGCTGCACATCACCCGTGACCACGGCGGCTACGTCGAGGAGTACAAGGCCAAGTACAAGCGCGTCCGCGAGAAGGGCGAGCGCGTCATCATCGACGGCATCTGCAACTCGGCCTGCACCCTGGTGCTCGGCATGGTGCCGATGAACAAGATCTGCGTGACGCCGCGCGCCAGCCTCGGCTTCCATCAGGCCTATTACGACAAGGCCTTCACCTTCGGCATCAAGGTCACCAGCGCGGAGGGGACGTCCGACCTGATGTCCTATTACCCCAACACGGTGAAGGACTGGATCCGCCGCAATGGCGGGCTCACCACCGACATGAAGAAGATCAAGAACGGTGTCGAGCTCTGGAAGATCATCGACCCCTGTCCGGAAGAATGGTGAGCGGCTGAGCTGCGCTCCCGCTGTCCGTCGCAGCGCAGCATCGCTCGTTCGGAAATTCGCGTTGCCGCATAGGCCCCGGTCGGGCAATGAGGGCGGCAATGAACCATAATCAAGAAGCCCTGACCGCCCGCGCCGCACCGATCCTGTTCGTCGTGCTCTGGAGCACCGGATTCATCGGCACCAAATACATCATCAACAACGCCGATCCCTTGACCTATCTCGCCATTCGCATGGCGATCGTGGTCGGCCTGATGGCGATCATCGCAGCAATCGCACGACCGAAATGGCCGGACCGTGTCGACGTCGCGCATAGCGCCGTTGCCGGCATTCTCGTCCACGGCTTCTATCTCGGCGGCACGGCCATTGCGATCGCGCATTCGATCCCGGCCGGACTCTCGGCGTTGATTCCGGGCCTTCAGCCGATCCTGACCTCGACCATCGCCAACCGCTGGCTCGGCGAACGCGTGACGCCGGTGCAATGGGCGGGGCTGGTGCTTGGCCTCGGCGGTGTAGCGCTGATCCTGCACGGCCGTCCGATGACCGGCGAGGCGGGGCTCGGCTGGCTCGCCTCGGTGGTGTCGCTGATCAGCATCACGCTCGGCACGCTCTATCAGCGCCGCTACTGCAACCACATCGACTGGCGCGCCGGCAATCTCGTGCAATATATCGCCGTCACCGTCTTCTTCACGGTCGGCGCCTTCCTGTTCGAGGACCGCGTGGTGCACTGGACGCGGGAGTTCGTGCTCGCGCTTGCCTGGCTCGCCGTGGCGCTCTCGATCGGATCGATCGGGCTGTTGTACTGGCTGATCCGCCACGCAGCTGCGACCTCGGTTGCGAGCCTGTTCTACCTGGTGCCCGCCGTCACGGCGCTGATGGCCTATCTGCTGTTCGGGGAGAAGCTCGATGCGCTGGCGATTGCCGGCATGGCGATGTGCGCAGCAGCGGTGTTCGTGGTCAATCGGCGTTTCTAGGCAGGCAGGCCAGTACGTCGGAATACATCCCTGACGTGCGGCGCGCGCTCGTGCTAGGCTGGACTGATTTCAGCTTCCCTTTGGCAAGGTGATTTCCATGAAAAAAGCACGGCGTGCACTGCTCGGCAGGTCCTTGAGGCCGGTCCGGATTGCCTGCATCAACTACGCCGAGGAGATGATGAGCGAGCGGATGATGGGGAGGCTCACGGCGGCGCTCCAGAAATGCTACGACGAGCATTTCCTGCCGGTCTGGGGCTATCCCATCGATCTCGACGTCACCCGCAACCCGAAGCCGACGGACTGGCAGCTGCTCTATTTTGACGACGCCACCCACAAGAACTTCCTCGGGCGGCACGAGCTGACGCACCGCGGCCAGCCGATCTCAAAGATCTTTCTGAAGGCACTCGGCGAGGACGATCCGGTCAGCCTGGCGGCCTCGCACGAACTGTTCGAGATGGTGCTCGATCCCATGGCCAATCTGTGGGCCGACAAGACTCGGCACACCCAATATGCCTACGAGGTCTGCGACGCCGTGGAAGAGGAGTCTTTTCTCGTCAACGGCTTTCCGATGTCGAACTTCGTCTATCCGTCCTGGTTCGAACCGTTCGAGCATCCCCGCGGTACCAAGTTCGACCATATGGGGTCGCTCAAGGCGCCGTTCTCGATGACGGAAGGCGGCTATGTCATCAAGAAGGTCAACGGCCGGAAGGTGATCAAGCAGTTCGGCTCATCCGAGAAGCGGAGGCGCTTCGCCAAGGAGGACCGGCGCGGCCATCGCAGCGAATTTCGTGATCCGCAAGGCGAGCATCACCCGGGCCGGCGCGCAGCCAAGCGGCGAGGGTAGGGGCGGGAGAAGTCTCCGGGCGCGCCCGTACCCGGAGACCTGCTCGAGCCCAGCGATCAGCGCTTGGCCTTCTTTTTCGACTTGGCTGCCTTCTTCGCGGACTTCCTGGTGGCCTTCTTTGCAGCCTTCTTGGCCGCTTTCTTCGACGACTTCTTTGCAGCCTTCTTCGAAGCTTTCTTCGCAGATTTCTTGGATGCCTTCTTGGTCGCCTTCTTGGCTTTCTTCTTGGAAGCCTTCTTCGGCGCTACTTTCTTCGCGACCTTCTTGGCGGCTTTCCTGACCTTCTTGACGGCGGTGACTGCGGCTTCGCTGGTTGCTTCCACGGCGGTGGTGATCGTGTCCAGCGCCTGTTCGGTGATCGGCTTCTCGTCGTCCATATCGTCCCCCACGGTTTGTATGGAGCGATGACGATAGCGGGTTTCAAAATCGAGTCAAAGCAGCGCTCAACCTTTGCGGATCTTTGCGTAGGCTGCGAGCGCGCGCTCACGCCCCTTCGCGTGATCGACGATCGGCTGCGGATAGGTCTTGCCGAGCGTGACGCCCGCGCTCGCAAGCTCGATCGGTGATGCCTGCCAGGGCTGGTGGATCAGCTTGGCCGGCACGTCTTTCAGCTCGGGCACCCAGCGCCGGACATAGGCTCCATCAGGGTCGAACTTCTCGCCCTGGAGAGTTGGATTGAACACGCGGAAATAGGGTGCGGCGTCGGCGCCGCAGCCGGCGACCCATTGCCAGTTGGCGGGATTGCTGCCGGCATCCGCATCGACCAGCGTGTCCCAGAACCAGCTCTCGCCGTCGCGCCAGTCGATCAGGAGATGCTTGACCAGGAAGGACGCCACCACCATCCGCACCCGGTTGTGCATCACGCCGGTGTGCCAGAGCTCGCGCAGGCCGGCATCGACGATGGGATAGCCGGTGCGTCCGCGCTGCCAGGCGGCGAGCGCTTTCTTGTCTCCCTTCCAGGGAAAGCCATCGAAATTCGTTTGCAGGCTTTCGGTGGCAAGGCTCGGGTGATCGTGGAGGAGGTGGCGGCAGAATTCGCGCCAGCCGAGCTCGCTCAGGAACTTTTCGACGCCGGGCCCGATCGCGGGATTCTCCGCTGCGGCAAAGCGCGCGGCGTGCCAGACTTGGCGCGGGCTGAGCTCGCCGAACCTCAAATGAGGCGACAGGCTTGAAGTCCCCTCGCGATCCGGGCGGTCGCGATCGCCGACATAGACGCGCGCGGCGTGCTTGAGGAAGTCGCGGAGGCGCACGCGGGCCGAGGCTTCACCCGGGGTCCAGGTCTGGCGCAGGCCGCCAGCCCAGTCGGGCTTTGTCGGCTCGAGCGTCCAGCTCTCCAGCGCGTCGCTGGCGAGCTGCGGCGCAGGGCGTAGCTCCCGCGGTGCGGGCAGAGGCTTGGGCGGATCGCCCAGCGACAGCACCCGTCGCCAGAACGGCGTGAAGACGCGAAGGCCGCGGCCCTCCTTGTTGCGGATCGCCGAGGGTGGCACCAGCAAGTCGCCAGGGAAGCTCTGCGAGTCCACGCCGCGCTTTGCCAGCGCCGCTTCGAGCTGTTTCTCGACGGCCTGATGCGATGCCTGCGCGATCCCGTTCCAGTAGACCGCTCCTGCTCCGCTCTCGCGCGCCACTTCGGGGATCACCTTGGCCGCCGGCCCCTTGCGCAGGATCAGCGATCCGCCGCGCGTGGCGATCTCGGCGCCGAGCGCCCGCAGCGACTGCGCCAGCCACCAGCGCGTCGCACCGCCCGGTGCCCGTCCGGCCATCTCATCCATCACATAGAGGCAGATCACCGGCGCGCCTGTCTTCGCGGCAGCATGGAGGGCGGGATGGTCGGACAGGCGGAGGTCATCGCGGAACCAGACGATGACAGGCGGCGCGCTTGGCGTGGTCAGGGCAGGCCTCGTTTACAATTTGGCAAGCATGCCGCGTGCGGCGGTGTGAACCGTCGTTAATTCGGTCGTAAGCCGATTGCATGAATATGCAGGAATTCCGGGGGTAGTTCCATTCATGTCCAACCGTGCGACGGCAAAGTTCTTGCCGCAATTCAAGCTGGGTACCAAGGCCGTCCTGTGCGCCGTGCTGCTGATCGCCGTGAACACGGCGCTCGTGGTCGGCGCCGGCTACTGGTCGCTGACCTCCGCCTTCAACGATCGTGCACTGCGCGACATCGAGGTCAATTTGCGCACGCTGGCCCTGGCTTTTGCCGAGGTCGTTCCCGACGCGAAGATCACGATGCGGGATGGCGGGGTCGCGCGCGCCGAGATTCCCAAAATGCCGGAGTTCAGGGATCACGCCATCGTCGATCGCGCGGTGTCCTATGTCGGCGGCAACGCGACCCTGTTCGTGTTCGATGATGCGAGCGGGCAGTTCGTCCGCCGCTCGACCAATGTGAAGAAGGAGAACGGCGACCGCGCTGTCGGGACCCAGCTTGCCGCCGATCATCCCGGGCAGGCCGTCCTGCGCCGCGGCGAGGCGTACAAGGGCCCGGCCACGCTGTTCGGCAAAACCTTCATGACCGCCTATTTCCCGGTCGCGGATGCCACCGGCAAGGTCGTCGGCATTCTCTATGTCGGCATCCCCATGGCGCAGTTCGAGAGCATGCTGACCCAGGCCATCGAGAGCATGGCGATCGCGGCCGGTATCGCCGCGCTCCTGGTCCTGGTCCTCACCTTGCTGGTCGTCCGCCGTATCACCAGGCCGCTGACCTCGGTCACGCGCTCGCTGACGGCGCTGGCCGAAGGCAAGAGCGACGTCGAGATCGATTGCGAGGATCGCGCCGACGAGATCGGCGAGATCGCCCGCACGGTCGCCGTCTTCAAGAGCAACTCGCTGGAGCGGGCGCGCCTGCGCAGCGAGCAGACCGCGGCCACGGCTGCCGCGGCAGAGCAGCGCAAGGCGGAGCTGCGCAATTTCGTCGAGCAGTTCCGCGGCAGCGTCGGCGGCATCCTCGACAAGGTGCTGAGCTCCTCCGGTGAGTTCGAGCGGGTGGCGCGGCAACTCACCGACACTGCACGCTCCACCGCCGACCTGTCGGCGCAGTCGGCCGGCGCATCCGAGAACGCCTCCGAGCACGTGCGCACGGCGGCCTCAGCCTCCGACGAACTGTCCCAGTCGATCTCCGAGATCACCCGCCGGGTGCAGGAATCGAACGAGATCTCCGCCGAGGCGGTACGGCAGGCCGAAGCCACCGACCAGCGCATGGCGCAGCTCTCGGAAGCGGGGGCGCGCATCGGCGACGTCGTCAGGTTGATCACCTCGATCGCCGAGCAGACCAATCTTCTGGCGCTGAACGCCACCATCGAGGCCGCGCGCGCCGGTGACGCCGGTCGCGGCTTCGCGGTGGTGGCCCAGGAGGTCAAGACGCTCGCCGGCCAGACCGCCAAGGCGACAGACGAGATATCGAACCAGATCGCCAGCATGCAGCTTGCAACGGAGGAATCGGTCACCGCCATCAAGGCGATCGGCCAGACCATCGAGCGCATCAGCGGCATCGCGGGCTCGATCTCGGCCGCCGTCGAGCAGCAGAGGAGCGCTACCCACAACATCGCGGCCAGCGTTCGCGCTGCGGCCTCCGGTACTGCCGATGTCGCGGTCAATGTCCGTCACGCTGCCAAGGGCGCGAGCGAGACGGGAGAGACCTCCAGCCGGATGTTTGCCTCTGCCCAGGCGCTGTCAGGCGAGAGCCTGCATCTGAAGGCCGAGGTCGACAGCTTCCTCGACCGCGTGCACGCGGCCTAATCCAACTCGGTCATTTCCGGGGCGGTCCGAAGGACCGAACCCTGGTGCGCATTGCGCACCAGGGAATCTCTAGATCCCGGGTTCTGACGCATCACCCCGGGATGACTTCTTGCGGTCGCTATCCGCGATCGCCAGAAGTCACTTCGGCTGCGGCACGATCCGGATGTAGGGCTTCGGTTCCTTCCAGCCCTGCGGATAGATCGTCTTCGCCTCGTCGTTGGAAACCGAGCCGGCGATGATGACGTCCTCGCCCTGCGTCCAGTCGGCCGGCGTGGCGACGCGATGCTTGGCGGTGAGCTGAAGCGAGTCGATGACGCGCAGGATCTCCTGAAAATTCCGGCCTGTGGTCATCGGATAGACCAGCACCAGCTTGATCTTCTTGTCCGGCCCGATGATGAAGACGTTGCGGACGGTCTGGTTGTCGGCCGGCGTGCGGGTGAGGGGATCGCCCGAGGTCGAGGCCGGCAGCATCTCGTAGAGCTTGGAGACGTTGAAGTCGGTGTCGCCGATCATCGGGTAGTTGGGGGCGGCGCCTTGGGTCTCCTTGATGTCCTCCGACCATTTGGAATGGCGGTCGACCGGATCGACCGAGAGGCCCATCAGCTTGACGCCACGCTTGTCGAATTCCGGCTTCAGCTTGGCAAGCGCGCCGAGCTCGGTCGTACAAACCGGCGTGAAGTCCTTGGGGTGGGAGAACAGGAGAGCCCAGCTATTGCCGATCCAATCGTGGAACTTGATCTTCCCTTCGGTGGTCTCGGCTTCGAAGTCGGGCGCGGTGGTGCCGATCGGGAGTGTCATGGTTCTACCTCATCTCATTGAATTTACTTGGTAATTTATCTTCGGCCGTCGCGGTCAGTATAGGGTCTTCGCGGCCCTAAGTGAACCGCTTCAAGTAAAATGTGAATTTCTTCTCTGAAGGGCCGATTTCCTAGCACCTTTCTGTTACAGCCGCGCCTGCGACGAAACATCTCGACCGGAGCCGTACGGTCTCGATTGCCCCCATAAAGCCTTTTATGACCCGCATCACGCTCGCCCCGACGCCTCCGGAACCGAAATGGTCCTCGTAGCGACTAATCGGCAACCATTGAGAAAAGTCGCGATCCCCATATCGAATCATTAACCACCCCTTTACGCCCGCATGAAAATGCTGGTCGATCAGAAGAAATCTGGAAGTGAACTATGTCTGCCGCTGCGCATAAGTCTGTTGAGTCGCCGTCCCTCGAACCGTCCTGCCGCGATACCGCGGCTCATGCATTGACCGTCGTGCGCGACGGCGTGATCACGGGCGAAGGCCCGACCACCAAGGGCCGGGTCCACTTTTCCCGCTCGCTCGATGCAGATGACACCGCCTGGTGCGCGCGCATCCTGACCGCTACGGCCGTCAACGACCAGCCGGTCAGCCGCGCCGAAGCCGAGGCACTATTCGAGATCAATGAAGCCGCAACCGAGCGCACCGATGGCGGCCGGTTCGACGACCTGCTCGCCAAGGCCGTTGCCCATTACGCCGCGAGCGCCTCGGGCCTGAAGGTGCCGCCGCGCAGCGTTGCGCTGTCGGCAGAGTCTGAGATCGAGAGCTGGGCTCCGTCCTACGCCGCCAAGGTCAACAGCGAGATGCTGGAGTGGATCGCCGGACAGATGCGCGGCAAGCGCCAGAACAACCGTCGCCTGATGGCGATGGTGGCGACCTTCCTGGGCGCCACTGCGCTGCCTTTGGCGGGCCAATTGCCGAACGTATTCGACATCGGCATGTAAGAGTTAGACAGGACTATCGCGCCCCTTGCGAGGCGCGACAGACAGCGGCGGGGTTATTTCCCCGCCGTTTTTTGTTTGCCGGCGTCCGGCTCGAGCCCGAGCGTGCGGCCCGGGAAACCGGCGGCGTCGAAATAGCGCTGGCTGCCGACGCGCTGGAAGTTCAGCACGGTCACCAGGCCGCCCTCGGCGGGCTTGGACTTCAGCGTGCCGGTATAGGCCTTCGGCACGATGCCGTTGGGCAGGGCCTCTGACATCACGCGGCCGACAAGGCCGCCGTTCTGCGGGCCGCGCAGGCCCATGAGCTGGGCGGCCGTCATGCCGACGTCGGCATTGCTGACCGGGATCTGGCTGACATAGCCGGCTTTGAAGTCCGGACCGATCGCGGCCATGAAGTTCATCGTGTCGCCGCGGCTGAAGCTGCCATGCATGCCCTGGCCCTGGCGCAGCACGGTGTCGGCGACCTGCACCGAGCAGTTGGTCGGCGCCTCACCGCAATCGCTGGCATAGGAGCGGAAATTGACGACGATCGCCGGCGTTGGCGTCGCCGACTTGCCGCGCAGATTGATGCTCGACAGCGGCAGGGTACCGGGGATGCGGCCGAGCGAGTCGTCCACGAACAGGCCGGAGACGTAATCCTGCTCGAGCAGCGCCTTGACGGTCTTGGCCGCCAGCTTCTTGTCCTTGTTCGGCAGGTAGATCAGGTCCGAGCCGCCATTGGTGGCGATGACGAGGTCAGGCTTGGTCGGATCCTTGCCGAGCACGCCGTTGCCGGCCTTCGGATGGGCGTTGCCGGTGACGGCGGCGTTCTTGTCGTTGGGGTCGAACAGCGGCAGGTCGAGCGCCTTGGCGAGGTCGATCGCCAAAAAGCCCATCGGCAAAAAGTCCTTCGGCGTGTCGTCATAGCTGACCTTGGCCGAGGGGCTGGTCTTGCTCTCCTTGGAGATGGTCGAGAAGCCGTGGTCGGCCTGGATCATGATGTTGGTATTCGCGGCCAGCCCGAGCTCGTCGAGCGCCTTGCGGAGCTGGGCGAGGTTGTTGTCGGCGTTCTTGATGCTCGCCATCGTGCTCGGGCCGTTGATGCCCGGCTTGATCTGGTTGAGGCTGTCGCCCTGGTTGTGCTGGGTGCCGTCAGGGTCGCGCGACCAGAACACCAGCACGAACGGCTTGTTGCGCGCCTTGAACATCGGCAGCACGGCCTTGGCGGCGACGTCGGCGAAATAAGCCTGCTGCGCGACGTTGGCGACGACGGTGCCGGGCGTCTTGGCATCGCCCGCCTTGGAATTGTCGCCGCGCGGTGGCGTGGCGAGGGGCAGACCGGCCTTGGTCAGCGCGTCCTTCACCTCGTCCGACAGCGCCACGCCGTTCTTGCCGCCGGTGGAGTCGTCGAACACGACCGAATGCAGGCCGGCCTTTTCGGGCTTGTCAGTGTGGTCGAACTGGTAGGTTGGACCGACCTTGCCGATCGCCGCGGTGCTGAAGCCCTTGTCGCGGGCCATCTTCAGAATCGTCTCTTCGTTGAGATAGTCGCCCTTGAAATGCTCGTCGATGTCGCCGAGCACGGCGTCGTTCTCGATGAAGGGGACCACGGTGTCGCCGGCGGGGACGGACGTATAGTTGGTCCAGATCGTGTTGGAGAACACGCCGGTGTCGCCGAGATAGTGACCGGTCGACATCGCCGAGCCGTTGGCCATGGTGAAGGTCGGGAAGAGCGAATGCGGGTTCTTGAAATTGACGCCCTTGTCACGGACCTCGGCCATCGCCGGCGCGGTCTCAGGCGTCACCTTCAGCGCGCGCAGACCATCGGGGATGAAGAGGATCAGGTTGCGGGGCGTGTTGTTCTGGGCGGAGGCAAGTCCTGTGGACAAGACTGTGAGCCCGGCGGACAGCAACACCAGTGAACGGCGCATCGAAATCTCCTGCGGTGAGGCGGCAATGGCCGCGACCGCGGCCCCCGGCCATCGTTTAGTTTTGCTGCATGACAGTTTTGTTACAAGACCCAAGGAGCAAGCAGAAGTGACGGGGAGGTGACCAGGCACCCACGGATGGGGCGTTGTCGGGCACGAGATCACAGTTATTGCGCCGTCATTGCGAGCGCCGCGAAGCAATCCAGAATTCCTCCGTGGCAAAACCCTGGATTGCTTCGCTGCGTTCGCAATGACGGAGGAGGCGACTTCAAGCAAAATTGCCGCCGCCAATTCGGCGAGCGCGATCAACTCCGATCAACGGGTCATGAGGACTACCCCGGAACGAAGTGTCTGAAATCAGCACAGAATCCCGGGCGACTTGCCGCACCAGGTACCCCGTTAATTCCGTGCCTTAACCAACAATTAATTATACGTTTGCGGGTGGGTGACGGCCCGGCCTAGCGTGCGGTGGGGAGCCGCCGAAGCCAAACGAGTTGGTGCGTATCATGATGTCCAGATCATATGGGGCGCTCTTCGCCTCGCTCAGCGCAGCCGCGCTGCTCCTTTCTGCCAATGACGGTTTTGCCAGGCCCGGCGCCACCGCCACCGCCGCGCACGGGATGGCCGCGCCTTCCGGCGCGATCGCGCGTCCGCAGATCGGTCCTGGCGCCCGGTTCCGCGGCCGCAACACGCCTTGGGTCTATTGGCCGGGCGGCGGCGGGTTCTACGACAACGCAGGCTATAACCAGCCTTTCGTCGATGCCGGGCAGCCGGCCTCCACCGACGTGCGTTACACCTATACGTACGACGTTCCCTGGGACTGGACCCATCGCTTCCCGCCGAATGTGGTGCCGTCCGACCGGCCCTATGTGCCAAGCTGCCCGACGGAGCAGGTGACGGTGCCCGGCCGCGGCGGCGGCGAGCACACGGTCAACATCATGCGCTGCTACTGAGCGGCGTCGTCCGCCCAGCTAGCCCAGCTCAAAACTGGTCACGCCGAAGACGCGGTCGATCCGCAGCGGCGGGATCGGCCCTGTGTACATCCGCGCCGTCTCGAACACCGGCTTGAGCCCGAGCGATTCCGCGAGCGCGATGGCCGCGCGATTGATCGCGGGGACGTCGAGGAAGACTTCGCCGCCGCCTGCGCTCGCCAGCAGCGCCTGCACGATCGCTTCCGCCGCTCCGCGGTCGTCGGCGACGAGCGGGCCGATCTTGTGGCCGGTCCGGCAGGGCCGGATCACCCCCCATGCCGCGAGCTCGCCGTCGCGCAGCAGCGCGCCGCCGAGATGGCCTGATGTGTTGATCCAGGCGCGCAGGAAGGTGCTGCGCGCGGCCGGGAAGACGGTCGCGTCGTCGGCTTCAACGAGCGCGAACGGGACATTGTCGAGCGCGACGATTTCGGCGGGTGGATTCGGCGGCGCGGCGACGATGCCGCCATAGCGGATATTGGCGTAGGCAAGCTGGAAGCCGGACTTCTTGTAATTATCCTGCTGCGCGACGACGCCATCGAGCCCGATCACGCGGGCGCCTGCATGTGCGATCGCCGCGTTCCAGATGCGCAGTCCGTGGCCGGCGCCGCGAAAGCCTGAGCGCACGATGTAGAAGCCGAGGAAGGCGAAGCGATCATCGAAATTGACGCAGGAGATTGTTGCGACCGGCTCGCCGTCGATCTCGCCGACGAAGAAGCCCTTCGCGTCCGGGATCGCGAAACAGGCGGCGTCGCCGAGGCCCGGATTCCAGCCCTCGGCCGCGGCCCAGTCGACGGCGATGGCGATCTCCTCGGGGCGAAAATTGCGGATCTGCAGATCGCTCATGACGGATGCCTTCGGCGGTGGACCTGGCGGCAGGTCCGGCGGTAGAAGGCCTCATGATAGGCCGGGCCCGGGGCTCGCCTCAACACAGGGATGATCGGTCATGGCAGCAGAGAAGGTCGCACTTGTCACGGCTGGCGGCAGCGGCATGGGGGCAGGGGCTGCGCGGCGGCTCGCGGCCGACGGCTTTCGCGTCGCGATCCTGTCGTCCTCCGGCAAGGGCGAGGCGCTGGCAGTCGAGCTCGGCGGCCTCGGCGTCACCGGCTCCAACAAGTCGAACGATGATCTGAAGCGGCTCGTCGACGGGGCGATAGCCAAATGGGGACGCATCGATGTGCTCGTCAACAGCGCCGGCCACGGGCCGCGCGCGGCGATCACGGAGATCACCGACGAGCAGTGGCACACCGGCCTCGACACCTATCTCCTCAACGTGATCCGGCCGACCCGGCTGGTGACGCCGGTGATGCAGGCGCAGAAGAGCGGCGCCATCATCAACATCTCGACCGCCTGGGCATTCGAGCCGAGCGCGATGTTTCCGACCTCTGCGGTGTTCCGCGCAGGCCTTGCCGCCTTCACGAAGATCTTCACCGACACTCATGCCGCCGACAACATCCGCATGAACAACGTGCTGCCGGGCTGGATCGACAGCCTGCCGCAGACCGATGCGCGGCGCGAGAGCGTGCCGATGAAGCGCTACGGCAAGGTCGAGGAGGTCGCGGCGACGGTGTCGTTCCTGGCGTCCGAGGGTGCCGCCTACATCACCGGCCAGAATATCCGCGTCGACGGCGGACTGACACGCTCGGTGTGAGTCGGCGCGCGGCTTCGCTCCGCCATTCTGGTGCACTTGTCGTAACGCGACGCGCGGCCTGCGCGGTGCGCCGCTGCGGCGGGGCGACGCGTGGCGTTCGGGTCACACTCGTCACTGGTCTTGCGCGATAAGTCACGGACTACGTCACAGTCCATACGAACTGCGCCGCAGACCGAGACGGCGAGCGGTCCACTCCCTATCCCCAATCTGCGCCGGATGGCTCCCACCGGTGCGCAATTGAAACGCGAGCGTCGATCGCGTGGGGCATGGAGACTCGGAATGAACAAGTTTTTGCTGGCGGTCGCTTCAATTGTGCTCGGCACCGCATCCGCGCAGGCGGCCGACCTCGCGGCGCAATACACCAAGGCGCCGGTGATGGCGCCGGCCTACAACTGGACCGGCTTTTACGTCGGCGGCAATGTCGGCGGGCAGTGGGGCAACGCCGATCTGAACACCTCGACCATCTGGACGCCGGCCGGCTATTTCGCCGCCAGCAGCGTCCCCGCCATCAACACGGTCGGCGCCCAAGGCGTCAACAGCTCCAGCGTGACCGGCGGCTTCACCGCGGGCTATAACTGGCAGGTGAACCACGCCGTGCTCGGCCTCGAAGGCGACATCAACTATTTCGGTTTCAAGGGCAGCGCGACGGGCTCTGCGCTCTATCCCTGCTGCGCGCCGACAGGCTTTACCGTGTCGTCGCAGGTCTCGGCCGATTGGCTCGCCACCATCCGCGGTCGGATCGGCTTCCTCGCGGCTCCGACCTGGCTGCTGTACGCGACGGGCGGCGCGGCGATCTCCGAGGTGAAGGGCAATTTCAATTTCACCGACACGTTCTCAGCCGCGACCGAGTCGGCCGCGATCCGCGACACGCGCCTCGGCTGGACCGCGGGCGTCGGCACCGAATATGCCTTCGGCGGCGGCTGGTCGCTCAAGGCCGAATATCTCTACGTCGATCTCGGCCGCGCCAGCGCGACCAGTACCAATCTGGTCGGCGGCGTAACGCAATATCCGAGCAACGTTTATACCCACTCGGTCGATCTCAAGTCGAACATCGTGCGCGTCGGCGTGAACTACAAGTTCGGCGGACCGGTCGTCGCCAGGTACTGAGCTCATCCCGTTCCTGATCTGGCGCGGAAAGCCCCGGCTCTGCCGGGGCTTTCTGTTGCGAGGGACGGTTCAGTGCGAGGCCATGAGCTTCGTCAGCGCGGGCAGGATCTTGTAGCGAACGATCTCGTGCGGGTATTCGCCGCGATTGGCGAGCAGGACGAAGCCGATCTGCCTGATAGGGACGAGGCCGAGATAGCCGGAGGCATTGTTGAGGCCGCCGGGCTTGTCGACGATGGTGGCGTCGGGGAGGTGGACCGTCTCCCAGGCCATGCCTTGTCCGAATTTGTCGTCGACGCGGAAGGTCTCGCGCTGCGTCATCCGCAGCGCCTCGCGCAAATGCGGTTCGACCGAGCGGTCGTCGACGCAGGCCGCAACGAAGGTCGCGAGATCCCGCGCGGACGAAAACATCTGGCCGGCGCCGGGAAAGTCGAAATAGCTCTGCTGGTTGCCGGGTGGGCCGATCGCCATGCCCTGATCCGAATAGCCTTGCACGACGCGCTGCATCCACGCCGCGTCCATCACGGCGCGGTTGTCCTCGCCGCGCTCCGGCAGGGAGGTCGCATCCATGCCGATCGGCCCAAGGATGCGCTGTTCGAACAGGGTTGCGATCGGAGCGCGTAGCAGCGCTCGAGCACGAGCTGAAGCAGCACGTAACAGGCATGGCTGTAGATGCGCTGCTTGCCGGGCGCCTCGCCGGCCTGCGGCTCGAAGGCGTTGAACATGTCGATGAACTGCGCCCGCGAGAACGAGTCGTTCGGCCAGGGTGGATGGTCGGTCGACAGCAGCATGCCCGACGTGTGCGTGGCGAGCTGGCCGACGGTGACGCGGCGGACATAGTCTCCGGTGAGCTCGGGCAGATATTTCGGCAGGCGGTCGTCGAGCCGCAATTCACTCCGGAGCGAGCCCAGCGCCACCAGCGTCGCCTCGAACGGTTTGCGCAGCGAACCAAGGTTGAACAGCGTGTCCGGTGTGACCGGTCTTCGCGTGGCGTCGTCGGCGAAGCCGTAGTTGAAGAACTCGACATGGCGGCCGGCATAGAGCGCGGCGGCGAGGCCGCCCGGCTGGTCCGGCGTCGCGGTCGGCGCCAGCTCGTTGGCGACGATGTCGCGCATCTGCGCGATCATGTCGGAATCCGCGGATGCGCGGCGCGGCCAAGCCAACGCGAGGGGAACCAACGCAGCCCGCGCGAGGGCCCGCCGGGTGAGGTGTGATGAGGTGACAACAGACGGCACGGCTCTGACGCATGATGCGATGCGCCCCCTCTCTCTTCTAACGGGGAGGGCCGGGTGTCCCAATTCACGATTGCGCGTTGTGGGTTCCGCCGGTGGGGGCCTTGCGGAAAATTACTTAGCTTGTGAGCTAACAATTATTGACGCAGGGCGGTGGCGGGCCTATAGTTAGCTTCATGGCTAACCAATTATCCCAGCTCGACCAGATCTTCGCAGCCCTCGCTGATCCCACAAGGCGGGCGATCGTGATGCGGCTCTGCGCCGGCGAGGCGTCGGTCGGCGAGCTCGCCGATCCGTTCGAGATGGCGCTGCCGAGCTTCATGAAACACATCCATGTGCTGGAGACGAGCGGGCTCGTTCAGTCGGAGAAATCCGGCCGCGTACGCACCTGCCGTCTCAGCCCAGACGCGCTCGTCGGCGCGGAGGACTGGTTCCAGCAGCAGCGCGCGATCTGGGAGGCGCGGCTCGATCGGTTCGAGGCTTACGTCATGCAACTGAAGAAAGAGAAGGAGAGGGCGGCCGCCAAGCGGCCGTCCCGCACAACCAAACGGAAAGGTTCTGAGTGATGACGAATTCTGCCAATCCCGCTCTGTCGCAATGGTCGATGGACCGCGAGATCGTGATGTCGCGCGTGATCGACGCGCCGCGCGATCTGGTGTTCGAGGCGTGGTCCGATCCAAAACATCTCCCGCAATGGTTCGGGCCGAAGGGTTTCAAGATCGAGACCTTCGAGATCGACGTGCGCGTCGGCGGCGTCTGGCGCTTCAACATGATCGGTCCTGACGGCACCGTCTATCCGAACCGCATGCGCTTCCGCCGCATCGAGCGGCCGTCGCTGATGGAGATGGATCACGGCGTCGACCAGGACGATGATCCCGGCATGTTCCGCTTCACCCTCACCTTTGCCGAGCAGAGCAACGGCAAGACCGTGCTGATGATGCGGCAACTGGCCTCGAGCACCGAGCAGCGCGATGGCATGATCGGCTTCGGTGCCGTCGAGTATGGCTACCAGACGATGGACAAGCTCGCGGCGTATGTTGGTGGGATGAAGAAATAGAGTTCCCGCGTTATTCCGGGGGCCTCGAAGAGGCGCCCCGGAATAAGCTCGGAAACGCATGGGGAGAGCAGTCGCCTTCGCGAATATGACAGCGCGCAGGTCAATTATGACAGCGCCATAACGTAGATTTTTGTCGCGTCGTGCCGCCGATTTATGACAGAATTGCTACCACTAAATGTCATATCGGTTACGGCGGAGCGATACATGTTGCAGTGGCAGGCGCGGTCAAATCCCCTCGCGTGGTGGTGGGGGTCCCTGACGCTTGTCAGCAGTGCCAACATTCTCGTCTGGTTCATGCTGTACCGCGAGTTCTATCCGACGCCTGCCGGCAGCGCCGGCGGCGGTTCGGATATCGGGCTGATGTTCCTGCTTTGCGCCGGCTATGTGTTCGGCTGCGCCTTCCGCTCGTTCCTGCCGCGCGCCGACGTGCAGCGCATCTGCCTGTTCGATACCTGGCTCTCCAGCGTCTTCGTCGGCCGCACCGTCGCGACCGTGGCCGAACTGTGCTTCGTCGCGCAATGGGCGATCATCCTGCATCAGCTCGGTCACATGACGGGGGCGGAGACCGCGGTGAACATCGCGCTGGTGATCGTGCCCATCATCATCATCGCGGAGTGCTTCTCCTGGTACGCGGTCGTCACCACGAACTTCCTCTACAACGCGATCGAGAATTCGCTGTGGGCGGTGACGTTTTTCCTCGCCGGCATCGCGCTGTGCCGCCTCATGCCGGAATTCCAGGGACCGGTGCGCTGGGCGCTGATCGCCGGCATCATCGGCATCGCCTGCTTCCTCGCCTTCCTCGTCACCGTCGACGTGCCGATGTATCTCAGCCGCTGGCGGGCAGGGCATGAAGAGGGCAACAAGCTCCTCGGCTTCCTCGAAGGCCTGCATGACGTCGCGACGCGCTGGGTGGTGACCCACGACATCGCGCACTGGAAGGGCGAGCTGACCTGGATGTTCCTGTATTTCACCGCGGCGGTGTGGTCGAGCCTCGCGCTCTGCGCGCTCTACGCTATGGAAGGCTATCTCACGCGTTATCTGGCCTGAGCGACCGGGCTTCGCCGAGATCGGCCTGCGTCAGCAGGCCTTGCCGCAGCGCCAGCCGGACCAGCTCGATGTCGGAGCCGACGCCGAGCTTGTCCTTGATCAGCGAATGCAGGTTCGCCACCGTCTTCGGGCTGACGTGGAGCGTCTCGGCGATCTCCTCCGTCGTGTTCTCGGCGAGCAGGAGCCGCAGCACCTCGAACTCGCGCGGAGTGAGCACGTCGGCGGCCGAGCTCTCGCCGCTGATACGGCTGAGCGCGAGCTCGTGATCGATGTCGGGGCTGATGGCTATCTTGCCGGCGAGCACGTCCATCACGGCGCGCACCAGCGTCTCCGGCGGGCTGGTCTTGGTGACATAGCCCCGTGCGCCGGCGCGGATCGCCTGCACGGCGAAGCCGGCATTCTCGTGCATGGTGAAGACCAGGATCCGTGCGGCCTTGTCCCATTGCCTGATGCGCCTGACGGCCTCGATGCCGCCGATGCCGGGCATGCTCAGATCCATAATGACGAGGTCGGGCGCCTCGGATTTGAAGAGACGGTAGGCCTCGGCGCCGTCGGCCGCTTCGGCGACAACGCGAAGCCCCGGCTGCTTCTGGAGCACGGAGCGATAGCCCTCGCGGACGACGGAATGGTCGTCGACCAGCAGAATGGTCGCATCGGCCGCGCTCATGCCGCGCGCTCCAGTGGCTGCCGGTCGACACCTGCAAGCGGAATGACCACGCGCAGCGCGGAGCCGCCGTTCGGCGCGGCCTCGAAGCTCAACTGGCCGCGCAGGGCCGCTACGCGCTCGCGCATGCCGAGCAGGCCCATTCCGGATTTTGCGACGGGATCGTTCGACCGTCCGTCGTCGTCGATCGCAAGTGCGATCTCGTCGGCACGCATCGCAAGCTCCAGGCTTACCCGCGTGGCGCCGGCATGCTTGGCGGCGTTGGTGAGCGCCTCCTGCACGATACGGTACAGGCTCGCGCTGATCGTGGCGGGCAGGGTCGCGAACGCACCGTCGAAACGGATCGAAAACCGTGTCTGGCCGCGGCTACGCCCGTTCCAGCCCGCGACGAGGCCTTCGAGGCTCGCCACGAGCCCGAGCTCCTCGACATCAGGCGGGCGCAGCCGGAACAGCGCGCCGCGCAACGTCTCCATCATGCCGGTTGCGGTCCGCGCGATGCCGTCGCACTCGCCAAGCAGGGAGGGGCAGTCCTGTACGGCGGTCTGGCGGGCAGAGGAGGCGAGCGCGCGGATGGCGGCCAGCGACTGGCCGAACTCGTCATGCAGCTCGCGCGCGAGATGGCGGCGCTCCTCGTCCTGGAGTGCGATCAGTTTCCGCGTCAGCTCGCTGCGCTCGGCCAGCGCGGTGTCGAGGCTTTCGGCGAGATGGTTGAAGACGTCGCGGATCGCCGACAGCTCGGCGAGATCGAACGGCGGCAGCCGCGTCGACAGGTCATTGGCGGCGATCCGCTCGAGGCCGGAGCGGATCATGCGGGTGGGGCGCAGCGCACGCGCCAGTGCGGCGTAGACCAGGACGCACAACAGTGGCAGTGCGATCGCAAGTGCGAGCATCAGGCGGCCGGCCTCGTGCCAGGCGTCGGCCGTCTGCACGGCCGGGTCGACCGAGACCACGGTCTCGCCGAGTTTCGTTCCGCGCACGATCACGGGCCGTGCCGCCTCGCGGCCGGGGTCGAACAGGCTGCGATAGAAAGCCACGAAGACTTGCGGCGGCGGGTTCGCCGGGATCGGCGCGCCACTGCAGAATCGCTGGATGATGTCGCCGCTCACGCCGCGGAACGCCAGGCACAGGCCGGGCGTCATCACATAGGCCGAAACGGGGTCGAGGTTGGGAAAGTCCGAGCGCGGGCTAGCCACCCACTGGATCTTGCCCTGTTGCAGCTCCAGCGTCTTGGCCACGATGGCGGCGATGTCGTCGAGGCGCGCATGGGCCGCGCGGTCGGCGGTGATGAGGAAATAGGCGGAGATCGCGGCGAAGCACGCGGCCGATATGGCGGCCACGCGCAACGTCAGACGGACCTTGAGATCGAACCTCGGGCGGTTCCACATCGGCGGGCACCTGGCGCGAACGGAATTGTCGCCGGCGCATTAAACGGCAGAACGCGAGCGGCGCAAAGCACTGCGCATACCGCGGTGCAACGTCGTGAAATTTTCCCGGCCTTGGTCGGGACCAGCGCAGCTGCATGACCTGAGGCTGCCGTCCAGATTGCGCCGCCGCTCCATCACACGAGGCCCGCATGCGCCGTATCAGCTTGATCCTCTCTGCTTTCCTCCTCTTCGTCCTCCCGGCGGCCTCTTCGCCTGCCGGCGCCGAGGATGCCATCGGCGTTGCCATGGACGATTTCAGCTACACCGATACGTCGGCCGAACCGGCCAACCAGACCGCCGCCCACGAGCGGCGGCTGTCGGCGTTCATGGCCGCGCTCAGGCGGGATATCAGTGCGGACGGCCGCTACCGGCCGGTGCCGTCTGCCCAGGACGGCGCGGCATTCAAGGTCATCGGCGGCATCCAGAAGACCAGCACGCTGGTGCAATGGGCCAAGGTCGCCGTGATCGACGTCGGCGCCAAGAAGCTCGTGATGGACAAGCTCTACACCTTCCGCGGCGACAATGATGAATCATGGGAGCGCGCCGAGATTTTCGTGTCTCGCGAGGTCATGGCCGCGCTCGCCACGCCCGCGCCGGTCGCGTTGGCCGTGTTCGATTTCGAGCTCGAGGATACGACCGCCGCCTCGGCTGGCGCTTCAGCCACGTCGGATACGTCATACTTGGCCGAAGTTACCGCCAGCGTGCGCGAGGCGCTGGGCCAATCCGGCCGCTACCGCATCGTTGATGCCGGCGGCGAGGCGGTCAAGGCGCGCGCCTTGCGGGATTGTGGTGGCTGCGAGGCGGCGATCGCGCAAAAGCTCGGCGCGGATCAGTCGCTGATCGGCGTGGTGCGGCGGGTCAGCCGCACCGAATACACGCTCGGCTTCCAGGTCCGCGATGCCAGGACCGGTGCGGTGCTGTCACGTGGCGACAGCGGCTTGCGCATGGGCGCCGACTATTCGTGGAAACGGGGCGCGGTCCGGCTGGTCAGCGATAAGCTGATCGGGAGCCAGTAACCGCGATACTCGCCCTAGAACGTCAGCTGCACCTTCATCGATTGCGAGCGGTCGCTGGCGAGTTCGAACGCGGCGACCGCGTTCTCGAACGGCATGGTGGCCGTGATCAGCGGTTTCACGTCGATCAGCCCTTCGCCCATCAGCCGCACCGCGAGCTCGAATTCGGGGTCGAAGCGGAAGGTGCCGCGGAGCTGCAATTCCTTGGCGACGATGGAGTTGATCGGCAGCGTCATCTCGCCGCCGAGACCGAGCTGCACCAGCGTCGCGCCGGGCCTGAGCACGTCGAGCGCGGTGCGAAGCGCGGCCTGGTTGCCGGAGGCCTCGAACAGGGTGTCGAACACGCCCTTGCCGGCGCGCCAGGGATCGAGCGCTGCGGCATCGGTCGCGACATTGATGACGTGGGTGGCGCCGAGCTTTCTTGCGACCGCGAGCGGTGCGTCGGCGACATCGGTCACTACGATCTCGGACGCGCCGCCGAAGCGCGAGACCAGGATCATCAGCGCACCGATCGGCCCGCAACCCGTGATCAGCACGCGCTTGCCGAGGAGGGGGCCGGCCTGCTTGCCGGCATGCAGGCACACCGCGAGCGGCTCGGCCACCGCAGCTTCCGCCAGTGTCAGCTTGTCCGCGATCGGCACCGCCTGCGCGGCATCGACCGTGATGAATTCACGGAAACCGCCTTGGACATGGGGAAAACGCATCGCGCTGCCGAGGAAGCGCATGTCGAGGCACTGGTTGCGCATGCCTTCCTGGCAATGCAGGCACTGGCCGCACGGTCTGCTCGGATTGACGGCGACGCGCGCGCCCGGCTTCACATTGGTGACGCCGTCACCGACGGCAGCGACCACGCCCGCGATCTCATGGCCCAGCGCCATCGGCTGCTGGATGCGCACGACGCCGAAACCGCCGTGATGATAGTAGTGCAGATCGGAGCCGCAGATGCCGCCGTTCGCAATCTTGACGCGGACTTCGCCCGGGGCGGGGGCTGGATCGGGATAGCTGTCGATCCGCAGGTCTTTCGGGGCGTGGATGACGACGGCGCGCATGGTCTCGTTCCCTTGGCTTTCGCGATTACATCGCGGCGATCATGCCGCCATCGACATAGATGATCTGTCCGTTGACGTAGGTCGAAGCGTCCGACGCCAGGAAGATCGCCGCGCCCACCAGCTCGTCCGGCCTGCCCCAGCGCTTGGAGGGGATGCGGCCCATCAGCCAGTTGTTGAAGTCGGTGTTGTTGACCAGCGCCTCGTTCATGTCGGTCAGCATGTAGCCGGGGCCGATCGCATTGGCCTGGATGCCGTGCTGGGCCCATTCCACCGCCATCGAGCGGGTCAGGTTCTTGATGCCGCCCTTGGCCGCGGTGTAGGGCGCGATGGTGGGACGCGCGAGCTCGCTGCCGAGCGAGCCGATATTGATGATCTTGCCGTGCTTGCGCGGGATCATGCGCTTGCCGGCCTCGCGGCCGATCACGAAGGCGCTGGTGAGGTCAGTCTCGATCACCTTGCGCCATTCGTCGGTGGTGAACTCGACCAGCGGCTTGCGGTGCTGGATGCCGGCATTGTTCACGAGAATGTCGACCGCGAGCCCTTCGCGGTCGAAGCGCTCGAAGGCCGCGACGATCGCGGGCTCATCGGTGACGTTGAACGCGGCGCCCTCGGCCTGATGACCGGCGGCGCGAAACTCGGCGACGGCCTGCTCGACGCGCTTGGGGTCGACGCCGTTGATGATGATCTTGGCGCCGGCCTTGGCCATGCCCTCGGCAATGGCGCGGCCGAGCCCGCGGGAGGAGCCGGTCACGAGCGCGGTGCGACCGGAAAGGTCGAAGAGGGCGGTGCTCATCTCAAGAAATCCTCAGACGTTGGAGCGACGCACGGTCAGATCGGAGCGGTCGAATACGGCGGGCAGAAGGTCGACGCCGAGGCCGGGTCCTTCCATCGGATAGACAAAGCCGTCCTTGATCGTCGGCATCGTGGTGACGAGCTCATTGTACCAGCCCCTGTAGAAGGCGCGTACCGATTCCTGGATCAGCGTGTTGGGCTGGCTGAACGACATGTGGATGGCGGCGATGAAGCCGATCGGGCCGATGCAGTCATGCGGCGCAAACGGGCGGTGATAGGTCTCGGCCATCGCCGCGATCTTGCGGCCTTCGGTCAAGCCACCGGTCCAGCACAGATCCGCCATCACCACATGCATGGCGTCGCGGTCGAGCATGTCCTTGTAGGGAAAGCGCGAGCCCAGCGTCTCGCTGGCGCAGACCCAGACGTCGGTCGAGCGGGCATATTCGGCCAGCGCCTGCGGCGAGTTCATCCGGATCGGGTCTTCGTACCAGGTCGGCTTGTAGGGCTCGAGCGCGCGCGCGATCTGCTTGGCGGTCGGCAGGTTCCAGAGCGAGTGGAGCTCGACCATGATCTCCATCTTGTCGCCGACGGCCTTGCGGATCTTCTCGAACGGTTCGATCGCCCGCTTCATCTGGGCTGCGGTGATGTAGAGCCCCTTGTTCTCCTGTGCCGCCGGGTCGAACGGCCAGATCTTCATCGCGGAGATGCCGCTCTCCAGCAGGCTTTCGGCCAGCGCGTCGGCGTGGTGCATGAAGCCGTCGAGGTCTTCGTAGGGGCCTTTGGAGGCGCCGAGATTCCAGTTGGCGACGGGGCTGATATTGGTGGAGCGGACATATTGAGTGCCGGCGCAGGTGTTGTAGATGCGCTGCTTGTCGCGGCAGAGGCCGCCGAGCATCTGGTGCACAGGCTGATTGCAGACCTTGCCGAACAAATCCCATAGCGCGATGTCGATTGCGGACGCCGCGCGGTATTCGACGCCGGTCGAGGATTGCGCCATCGGCAGGTTCAGCATGTCGCGGTGGATCGCCTCGATGTGCAGCGGATTGCGGCCGAGCAGGCGGCCGGCAAAGGTGTCGTGGATCTGCGCTTCGACCGCGCCCGCGCCATAGAAGGTTTCGCCGAGACCGATCATGCCCGTGTCGGTGTGAACGCGCACCCAGATGACGTTGGAAAATTCCTCGGTGCGCAGCGTCTCGATTGACGTGATCTTCACGGCAACAATCCTCCCATCACAGACGCCTCGCGCCTGACGTCTCATTTCGCACTGCAACATGTTGCAGGTCGCGCGAACGTCTTACGCCTGCTTGTAATATATCACAACATGTTTTAAGGGTCCCACAACTAAGGCGCCACCCAGCAATGAGAGCGCGGTTGACAGGAGGACGACATGGCACGGCGCAAGCGCGCGCTCGAGGTGGTGAGAAACGAGGACGACGGCGAGGGCAAGCCCTCCCGGCGCAACCGGCTCAACTTCTTCGAGCTGGCTTACCAGAGGATCGAAGAGCTGCTCGTCCACTGCGAGCTTAAGCCCGGACAATTCATGACGATGCTGGAATTGCAGCACATCACCGGGTTCGGGCGCACACCAGTGCATCACGCCGTCAATCGTCTCTCCGCCGACACGCTCATCATCATCCGTCCGCGCCACGGCCTGCACATCGCGCCGATCGATCTTGCGCGCGAGCGGATGCTGCTGGCCTTGCGCCGCGACATGGAGCGCTTTGTCGTGCGGCTCGCGGCCGATCGCGCCAGCCTGTCGCATCGCAATCAGGCGCTGCACATCGAGCGTCTGCTGCGCGAACGCCGCGCCACCCTGACCCTCGACGAATTCAACAGCATCGATCGCCGCATCGACGCGCTGGTGCTGGAAGCCGCCGGCGAGCCCTTCCTGGTGCACACGCTGCGGCCGTTGCACACGCTGTACCGCCGCATCGGCTACATCCACCATCGCTTCATGCCGGGACAGGCCGAACTGTCGGGCACGATCGATCGCCACCTCGCCATTCTCGTTGCGGTCGCCGGCCGCCATGTCGAGGACGCCGTGAAGGCGAGCGATGCGTTGATCGACTACATGGACCACATGTTCACGGGCATGGAGGCGGGGATCGATCCGCGCCTGCTCGATTGCAGTATCGAGCCGCTGCTCGGCGCGTAGAGAGTTTTGAAGAGAGGACCAAACATGCAGACAATGGCCATGCCACAACCGACCGCGAGCGAAGCCGCGGTCCGCTACCTCATCACGAACTACAGTCCCAAGGGCAACAAGGTCGGCTGGCTGATGATGGCCTCGATCCTGGTCGAAGCCTGGGATCTCTATTCGATCGCCTTCGTGCTGATCTTCATCAAGGAGCAGTACAATCCCGATCCGCTGATGCTCGGTCTCGCTGCAGCCGGCACGCAGGGCGGCGCCTTGATCGGCGCGCTGCTCGGCGGCTGGCTCTCCGACAAGATCGGCCGCCGCGTCATGTTCCTGGTGACGATGGTGCTGTTCATCGTGCTCGCGCTGGCGCAGGCCTTCGTGCCGAACGTGACCTGGCTCATCGTGATCCGCTTCCTGCTCGGCATTCCGCTCGGCTCGGATATTTCGACCGGCTACACCTACATCATGGAATCCATGGCCAAGGGTGAGCGCGAGGTCATGGGCAATCGCTGGCAATTCATGTTCGCCGTCGGTGAAGTTCTCACCATCGGTGTCATCGTGATCTTCCTGCTGATCGACATGCAGCACGAGATGCTGTGGCGCGTGACGCTCGGTCTCGGCGCGGTGCCGGCGCTGATCATCCTGATCATGCGTCACGACGTGCCGGAGACGGCGGTGTGGCTGGTGCAGAAGGGACGTTACCGCGAGGCCAAGAAGGTCGCGCGCGAGATGTTCAACGACAATCTCGACATGTTGCCGGACCAGGACGTGAAGGTGCCGAAGGTCAGCACACGTGCCTTCATCGCCGACCTCAGGAAGGACCCGATCCGCTGGCGCGCCACGATCTACGGCTGGATCGCCTGTTTCGCGCAAGGCAGCGAGTTCTCGACCTTCGCATTCTATCTGCCGGTGCTGTTCGTGATGGTCGGCGTGTCGAGCGTGCTCGGCATCAACCTGGTGACGATGGCGCTCTTCTCCTTCGCGGCCCTGTCCGGCTGGGTCGGTCCGCTGCTGACGCCGAAGATCGGCCACCGCGGCATCTCGATCGCCGGCTTCAGCATCGTGCTGGCTTCGCTGCTGGTCGCTGCCTTCGCGCTCTACACCGACAACAAGATCCTGCTGCCGTTCGCAGCGGCCGCCATGTTGTGGGGCCATTATTGGGACGCGTCGAACTGCATGACGATCCCGACCATGGTTGCGAAGCCCAAGTATCGCGGCACGGCCAGCGGCTTCGCCTACATGTTCGTGAAGTTGCCGTCGTTCCTGGCGATCTTCCTGTTCCCGACGGTGTTCGCCGCGATCGGCCAGGCGAATGCCACGCTGATGGTCGCGATCTTCCCGCTGATCGGATTGCTCGCCGCAATCTTCATCCTGCCGGAAGTCTACGGCTACGAGAACGACTAACGCGTTGCCCGGTCGCGGCCTTGTGGCCGCGATCGGGCTTTTCCCGCTACGGGCTCAGGAAGACGGGATTGATCCCGGACCCATGGCCGAGCAGGCCGATCGCCTGAAGCTGGGCGCTGTGGAGGTCGATCTCCACGATCGCGAACAGGGTCAGCAGCACCACGACCGAGACGACGAGCAGGGGGTGGAATGTCCCGCCTCCTTGTTCCGGCGCGGTGAAGCTCCGAAACGACCGACGCAGGGAAAAACTCTGCGGCAATGCCTTTGACTGAATCTGCATGATGGACCTCCGTGCCGCGCCGTATGAGACTGCGCGACGCGAAGAAGCATAGGTCCGGCTTTGGCGGCGACATTGATGCGCCGCAAATTGCGCGCGATTACCAGATCGCAGCCGCAAGCGCTGCGATCAAGGCGGGGGGCGTCACCAGCAGGCCCAGCTTGAGGAACGGCCAGGCGCCGACCTCGATTTTTTCGCGGCGAAGCGCAACCAGCCACAGGATGGTCGCGAGCGAACCGGTGATCGAGAAATTCGGTCCCAGGTCGACGCCGATCAGGATGGCGCTGACGACCGAGGTGGGCAGGTGATCGGCGGCCACGATCGACCCGGCGACGAGGCCGACCGGCAGGTTATTGGCAATATTGGTGGCGATGGCGGTGGCGATCCCAACGCTCCAGCCGGCCCCGGGTACGGACTGCGCGACGGCCTCGTGCAGAAGTGCGCTGAGATGGCCGATCACGCCAGTCTTCACCAGTGCTTCCACCATCACAAAAAGCCCGCCGACCAGCGGCAGCACGCTCCAGGACACGTGCTTCAGTACCGGCATGGGCGACTGACGGCTGAGCAGCAGGACGAGGCCGGTCGTCACGGCGCCGCAGATGAAGGTCGGCAGGCCAAGCTGCTTGTCGAGCGCGGAGGCCGTGATCAGCACCACGCCGATCGCAGCAATGCCGATCGCGGTCAGCTTGCCGCCACGGCTGAGCACCTTGTGCGGCACGCGGCGCTCGATGATCTCCTGTTTCAGCGCGCGATGCTGGGTGATGCGCAGTACGACAAAGGTCAGCACGATCGAGGCGAGCGAGGGCAGGGCGAACTGACGCAGCCATTCGGTCAGATGCGGCATGCGCGAGCCGAACACCACGAGATTGGCGGGGTTCGATATCGGCAGCACGAAGCTTGCGGCGTTCGCGATGAAGGCGCAGACGAAGAGATAGGGCAGCGGCTTGGCGCCGGCCGCGCGCGTCGCGGCGTAGACGGCGGGTGTCAGCACGATCGCGGTGGCGTCGTTGGAGAGCAGCACGGTGACGACCGTGCCGACGAGATAGATCAGCAGAAACAGCCGCTGCGGCGAGCCGGCTGCATATTCGACGGCGAGCGCTGCGAGATAGTCGAACAGGCCTTCGAGCCGGGCAAGCTCGGCGATCAGCATCATGCCGATCAGGAAGAGATAGACGTCGACGCCTTTCTCGATGCCCGTGAGCGCGTCCTGCCACGGCAGGAGGCCGAGCAGCACCAGGGCGCCGGCGCCGATCACGGCCCAGATCGCCTCGGGCAGGCGAAAAGGCCGGATGATGACGCCTGCGGTCGCGGCGACGATGATGCTCCAGGCCCAGATGGCGTCAGACGGCACGTTCAGTCCTTGAGGTTGGGTCGGTTCATTCGGCAGCGATAACCGATGCTGGAGCCGCTGTCTTCCCCTGTGCCTGCAAGGTGCCACGCCGGGTCTCGGGCAAGGCGAGGAGGCAGACGACGGCGCCGATCGCGGCGACCGCGCCAAGCGTGATGAACGCCGCGCTGTAGCCGGCGCCGACCACGACGAGGCCCGCAAGCGTCGTCGACAGCGCCGCGCCGATGCTCTGGGCGGTGATGACGGCGCCTTGCGCGACGTTGAAGCGGCCGGTGTTGCGCATGAGGTCGGCGACGATGACGGGAAAGATCGCGCCAAAGATGCCGGCGCCGACACCGTCCAGAAGCTGCACGCCGACCAGCCAGAACGGATTGTCGGAGAGCGTATAGAGCGCGCCGCGAATGGGCAGGATCAACAATGCGGCGAGGAAGAAGCGCTTGTGGCCCCATCGGTCGGCCTTCGCACCGACCAGCATCGCGAACGGCACCATGACAACTTGAGCTGCGACGATGCAGGCCGACATCAGGCTGGTGCCCATGTTCTTGTCCTGCAGCGCGAGTTTCTGCCCGACCAGCGGCAGCATGGCCGCGTTGGACAGATGAAACAGCACGACGCAGACCGCGAAGACGAGGAGGGGGCGACAGGTCAGGAGCACCGCGAGACCTGAGGGCTGTTCCGGCCGGTCACCGGTATCGGCGTCGTGCAGCCCGCGCGCGAGGTCGTGGTCGATGGCGCGGGCGGGGATTGCGAGAATGCTCACGAGGCTTGCGACCGCCATGGCAGCGAGAAGGTAGAACACCACGGTCGGACCGAACCAATAAGCGCTGAGCCCCGCGAGCCCGGCCGCGACCGCATTGCCGGCGTGATTAAAGGTCTCGTTGCGGCCGATCCGCCGGGTGAAGGCGGCATGACCGAAGATGCCCAGCGAGACGGCGGCGATCGCCGGCGGAAAGATCACTGCCGCGGCCTGCGCGATGCCTTGCGAGACCGCGACCGGCAGGAAGCTGGGAAACAGCGGCAGCGACAGTGACGCCAGCGTCACCATGATGGCGGCGATGACCATCGCCAGCCGCTTCGCCCGCGTCGCATCGACCAGTGCGCCGGCCGGCGTCTGCGCCACGATGCCGGCAATGGTCGCGATCGACATGACGAGGCCGATGCGCGCCTCGTCCCAGTGCTGCTCGGTGAGGAGATAGACGGCGAGATAGGGCCCAAGCCCGTCGCGGACGTCGGCGAGGAAGAAATTGGCCGCATCCAGAGCGCGGCCGGCGCGTCTCGTCTGGTCGGTGGGGTGATGGGAGGCCTGGCTCGACATCGGTCTCTCGATCGAGGCTGGGAAGCGACCGGCCAGAAACCGATCTCACGCCACCTTTGTTCCACTCTTCAAAACTTCACGGCCAGCAGCACCGCACCGGCGCCGATCATGGCGATGCCGAGCCAGCCCTGTGGGGTCGGACGCTCGCCGAGAAAGGTGAAGGCGAAAAGAGCCACCAGCACGACGCTGAGCTTGTCGATCGGCGCCACCAGCGTCGCCGGGCCAAGCTTCAGCGCACGGAAATAGCACAGCCAGGACGCGCCGGTCGCAAGCCCGGACAACACCAGGAACAGCCAGGTCTTCGACGAGACCGCCGACGGCACCGCGAACTGGCCGGTGAAGAACAGCAGCACCGAGAAGGCGAGCAGCACCACGATGGTGCGGATGAACGTCGCCAGATCCGGATTGATGTTCTCGACGCCGACCTTGGCGAAGATCGCGGTGAGTGCCGCAAAGCAGGCCGAGAGCAGCGCCCAGGTCTGCCAGGCCGAGAGGAGGGCGGGTTTCATCGGTTATCTCTCACCTTGCCGCCGCCAACTTTTCGGTGATCGCCTTGCGCAGGATACGCGACAGCGATTCCACGGAGTACGGCTTCTGGATCAACTCGAACCCGCGATGCGCGTTCTCGGCGAGGACGTTGCTGTAGCCGCTGGTGAGCACGACGGGCAGGCCCGGATAGCGCTCGCGGATGACGCCGGCGAGCTCGACGCCGTTCATGCCGGGCATGATGACGTCGGAGAAGACGAGGTCGACGGCGAATTCGTTCTCGCCGAGAATGCCGAGCGCCGCATTGGCGTTGGCGACCCGGCGGACGACATAGCCGAGATCTTCCAGCAGCTCGGTCGAGAACTGGCCGACGTCGTCATTGTCCTCGACCACGAGCACGCGATAGCCGCGCCCGGTGGTGGCGGCCTCGCTGGTCAGTGCCGCAGCGTCCTTCTCCGCGGCGGGACTGTGCGCCTGCGGCAGGTAGATGGTGAAGGTCGCACCTTCGCCGTGCGTGCTCGTCACTGCGATGTCGCCCTCGGACTGCTTTGCGAAGCCGAAGGCCTGGCTGAGGCCGAGGCCGGTGCCCTTGCCGACCTCCTTGGTGGTGAAGAACGGCTCGAAGATGGCGTCGATGTTTTCAGGGGCGATGCCGCTGCCGGTGTCCGCGACCGAGATCGCGACATAGTCGCCGCCGCGCGCCGACTGCGCACGCAGGCTCGGGATGCCCGCGACCTTGCGCACGGCGATGGTGAGTCGGCCTTCGCCATCCATGGCGTCGCGGGCGTTGATGGCGAGGTTGATCAGCGCGGTCTCGAACTGCGCGATGTCGGCCACCGTGAAGCAGTCGGCATCGTTCACCTCGACGGCGATCGCGATGCGGCCGCCGACCAGTGGCCGGACCAGTTGCGCCACGGCCTCGACCTGGCTGCCGACGTTGAAGATCTGCGGCTTCAGCGGCTGCCTGCGCGCAAAGGCCAAAAGCTGCGCGGTGAGCTTGGAGGCGCGCTCCACGGTGTCGGAGATGGCGTCGACATAGCGGCGGCGGCGTTCTTCCGGCAGTTCGCGGCGGCGCAGGAAGTCGGTCGCGGAGCGGATGATGGTGAGGAGATTGTTGAAGTCGTGGGCGACGCCGCCGGTGAGCTGGCCGATCGCCTCCATCTTCTGCGACTGCCGCAGCGCTTCCTCGCCGCGGCGGCGCTCGGTGATGTCGACGGCCTCGGGCACCGCACCGGTGATGTTGCCGTGGCGGTCGAGCACGGGACGCATGCCGAAGTCGAAATCGCGCTCTCCGATGGGCAGGCGCAGGCGCATCTCCAGCCGCACCGCTTCGCCTCTGAGCACGGTGTCGAAGGCCTCGCGCACGACGGCGCTCATGCCCTGGGTCTGGTTGAACCAGGGCGTGTCCCAGAACGGTTTGCCGATGACGTCGCGGGCCTCCACGCGAATGCCATCGAGCGCAGTCCGGTTCGCGTAGAGCAGCTCGCCCCTGAGATTGACCAGCCCCTGATACTGGTTGCTTGTCTCCAGGATCGCGCGCAGCCGCGCCTCGTTGGATTCGAGCTCGGCGGTGCGCTCGGTGATGCGCTCCTCCAGCGTCTCGTTGAGTCGCCTCAGCTCGATCTCGGCCTGCTTGGCGGCGGTGATGTCGTGGGCGACGCCGATGAAGCCGATGTGCTTGCCGGTCGGGTCCCAGCGCGGCTGCGATTCCGAGCGCAGCCACCGCCATTCACCGCTGGCGTTCTTGTAGCGCGCTTCCAGCACGAACGGCTTCAGCGACGCTTCGCCCTGGACGGATTGCTGCAGCACATGCGGCAGGTCGTCCGGATGCAATATCTTGCGCCAGTCGAAATCGATGGCCTGGTCGTAGGGCAGGCCGATGAAGTCGACATAGGCCTGGTTGGCGAAGGAGCGCGTGCGGTCGAGCTTCGTGACCCAGATCGGCACCGGCGCGCTGTCGGCGATCAGCCGGAAGCGCTCCTCGCTCTCGCGCAGCGTCTCGCGCGCGAGTGCCTGGGCGGTGATGTCGATATGGGCGCCGACGAGGCGAATGGCGCGGCCGTCACTGTCGCGCTCGAACTTGGCGACGACGCGGATCCAGCGGGTCTCGCCGTCGTTGGGGCGGATGATGCGGTATTCGGCGGTGTAGTCTTCGTTCGTCCCGGCCAGCGCATCGAGGAAGTGCTTGACCGCGGCGTCGCGATCCTCGGGATGGATGCGGTTGACCCAATCCTCATGCGACTCGTCGGTGGCATCCGCCGGCAGCCCGTGGAGCATCAGATATTCCGGCGAGCGGCGGTTCTTGAAGCCTTCGCGGAAGTCGACCTCGAGGCCGCCGACCTTGCCGATGCGCTGGATACGCGCCAACTCTGCCTCGCGCTCCTGGAGCGCGTGATAGGCGTCGTCGCGCTCGCGCGCGATCTCTTCGAGGTGCTGGCGCAGCCTTTCGGCGGCGGTGGTATCGGGCAAGGGATCGTTCAAGGTGTCGGCCGTTGTGATGCAAGAGCGCACGTGCCGGGCCGATATTCCCACAGACAAAGCGTGATAGCCATTACTCAAAAGGGGATAAGGACGGAAAGGCGCCACCGATCGCAGGGGCGGGTATGAACGAACGCCCGGTCTGGCTATTTGTTCCCGAATGTTGGAACGATGAGCCCCCCGCGCGCGTATTTGCGAGGCGTCGCAACTCTTAATCATAAAACTCTCTTCCCGAAGAGGCTAAATCTTGAAGCTCTTTGTCTGCCAGGACTGCGGCAACGTCCTCTATTTCGAGAACCGCGCCTGCGAACGCTGCGGCCACCGCGTCGCGTTCCTGCCGGAGAAGGAGACGATGTCGGCGATCGAGCCGGACGGCGAGGCCTGGATGACGCTCGCCGACAAGGGCAAGGGGCGGATGCTCTGCCGTAACGCCGAATACGACGCGTGCAACTGGCTGACGGATGCGGGCGACACCACCGGCTATTGCCGCGCCTGCCGCCACAACGGCATCGTGCCCGATCTGTCCGATCCGGTTCAGCTCGCCGGCTGGCGCGAGTTGGAGGTGGCGAAACACCGGCTGTTCTATTCCCTGATCCGCTGGAAGCTGCCGCTCCAGACGCGGCAGGAAAATCCCGAACATGGGCTGATCTTCAATTTCCTCGCCGACGATCCGAACAGCGGGCAGAAGATCATGACCGGCCACGATAACGGCCTGATCACGATCGCGCTGACCGAGACCGACGAGATCGAGCGCGAGCGGCGCAGGCTCGAGATGGGCGAGCCCTACCGCACGCTGCTCGGGCATTTCCGCCACGAGGTCGGCCACTATTTCTGGGAGGTGCTGGTGCGCGAGGGCGGCAGGCTGGAGCAATGCCGCGCCGTGTTCGGCGACGATTCCGCCGATTACGGCCAGGCCTTGCAGCTCCATTATGCCGAAGGCGCGCCGCCGGACTGGCAGCAGACCTACGTCTCGGCCTACGCCACCACGCATCCCTGGGAGGATTTCGCCGAGACCTGGGCGCACTACCTCCACATCGTCGATACCCTGGAGATGGCCTCGGAGTTCGGCATGGAGGTACGCCCCCGGGTCGATCGCGACGGGGAGTTGACGGCGCGCATCCGTTTCAACCCCTATGAGACGAGGGACGTCGAGGCGCTCGTCAATGCATGGCTGCCCTTCACCTTCGCCATCAACAGCGTCAACCGCGCCATGGGGCTGCGCGATCTCTATCCGTTCATCCTGTCGCCGGCGGTGGTCGGCAAGCTGGGCTTCATTCACGACTTGGTCAGGGACGTGGCCAAGGCCGCGAAGCCGTAGGTCCGCTCATGGGCTCACCGGGCCGATTTCGGTCTTGCGCTGGTACGCCAGAGGGCCGCGGATTTAGACCGTTGCCTCCGGCTGATTTTGATGTACCACGGGAGCCACAACGGCCCATCCGATAGGCCCCAACGGCCAGGGAAGGGTCCCGCCCAAGGTCGAGACTCAAGAAAAGCATGTTCAAACGCATCCTGATCGCCAATCGCGGCGAAATCGCCTGCCGGGTCATCAAGACCGCTCGCCGCATGGGAATTCAGACGGTTGCGGTCTATTCCGAGGCCGACCGCGATGCCCTCCATGTCGAGATGGCCGACGAGGCCGTTCTGATCGGCCCGCCCGCAGCCGCCGAGAGCTATCTGGTGATCGAGAAGATCGTGGAGGCCTGCCGCAAGACGGGCGCCGAGGCCGTGCATCCCGGCTACGGCTTCCTGTCCGAGCGCGAGGCGTTTCCGCGCGCGCTGGAGGCCGCCGGCATCGTCTTCATCGGCCCGAACCCGGGCGCGATCGCGGCGATGGGCGACAAGATCGAATCCAAGAAAGCCGCCGCGAAGGCCAAGGTCTCGACCGTGCCGGGCTATCTCGGCGTCATCGAGGACGACAAGCACGCGGTGAAGATCGCCGACGAGATCGGCTATCCCGTGATGATCAAGGCCTCCGCCGGCGGTGGCGGCAAGGGCATGCGCATCGCGCATTCGAAGAGCGAGGTTGCCGAGGGCTTCAACCTTGCCAAGGCCGAGGCGAAAGCCTCGTTCGGCGACGACCGCGTCTTCGTCGAAAAGTTCATCGTCGATCCCCGCCACATCGAGATCCAGGTACTGGGCGACAAGCACGGCAACGTCATCTATCTCGGCGAGCGCGAATGCTCGATCCAGCGCCGCAACCAGAAGATCATCGAGGAGGCGCCGTCGCCGCTGCTCGATGAGGCCACCCGCCGCAGGATGGGCGAGCAGGCCGTCGCGCTGGCCAAGGCGGTGAATTACGACTCCGCCGGCACCGTCGAATTCGTCGCAGGGCAGGACAAGAGCTTTTTCTTCCTGGAGATGAACACGCGCCTTCAGGTCGAGCATCCCGTCACCGAGCTCGTCACCGGCATCGACCTCGTCGAGCAGATGCTCCGCGTCGCCGCCGGCGAGAAGCTCGCGATCACCCAGAAGGACGTTACGCTCACCGGCTGGGCGGTGGAATCCCGCCTCTACGCCGAGGACCCGTTCCGTAACTTCCTGCCCTCGATCGGGCGCCTCGTGAAGTATCGGCCGCCGGCCGAAGCCAGCCAGGACGGCATCACCGTGCGCAACGACACCGGCGTGCAGGAGGGCGGCGAGATCTCGATCTATTACGATCCGATGATCGCCAAGCTCGTCACGCATGCGCCGTCGCGCGCGGCCGCGATCGAGGCGCAGGCCACCGCGCTGGATTCGTTCTATGTCGAGGGTATCAGGCACAACATCCCGTTCCTGTCGGCGCTGATGCACCATCCGCGCTGGCGTGAGGGACGGCTCTCGACCGGTTTCATCGCCGAGGAATTCCCCAAGGGCTTTGCCGTGCGCGTGCCCGAAGGCGAGGTCGCGCGGCGGATCGCGGCGGTCGGCGCCGCCATCGACCACGTGCTCGGCGAGCGCAAGCGGCAGATCTCGGGCCAGATGGGCGGCCGCGTCGTGCAGCGCGAGCGTCGCCGCGCGGTCTGGCTCGACCGCCAGGAGATTCTGCTCGAGGTCGGACGCGAGGGCGAGGCGATCGCGATCCGGTTCGTCGATGCCGAAGGCAAGGCCGGCAACGCGCATCTGCTGCAGTCGCCGTGGAAGCCGGGCGATCCGGTCTGGCAGGGCACCATCGACGGCCATTTCGTCGCGGTGCAGGCGCGCCCGATCGCCAACGGCATCCGCCTTGCGCACCAGGGCGTCGAGGTGCCGGTCTATGTCTGGACCGAGGCGGAAGCAGCCTCGGCACGGCTGATGCCGGTGACCACGGCCTCCGACACCGGCAAGAAGCTGCTCTGTCCGATGCCCGGCCTTGTGGTCTCGATCGCGGTGACCGAAGGGCAGGAGATCAAGGCCGGCGAGACGCTCGCGGTGATCGAAGCCATGAAGATGCAGAATGTGCTCCGTGCCGAGCAGGACGGTACGGTGAAGAAGATCCACGCCAGCGCGGGCGCGACGCTCGCGGTGGACGCGCTGATTCTGGAGTTTGCGTAAAGCAAGTGAGTGGGGCCCTCACTGGCCCCACCAACACCGTCATTGCGAGCGCAGCGAAGCAATCCAGACTGCCTCTGCGGAAAGATTCTGGATTGCTTCGCTGCGCTCGCAATGACGGAGTATGTTGCGGCTGCGTCGCAACAGTTGAGAGGGCACCATGGCCTTTCGTTCCCGCCGCGAAAAACTGCGTTCGATCCTGACGGGCTCGGCCTGCGTTCATCCCGGCTCGGTCTATGACGCGATCTCCATCCGCATCACCGAGGATCTCGGCTTTCCGCTCGGCATGTTCGGCGGCTCGGTGGCCTCGCTCGCGGTGCTCGGCGACCCCGATGTCACGCTGATCACACTCACCGAACTTGCCGAGCAGATGCGGCGGATGTCGCGCGCGGCGACGCTGCCGGTGCTGGTCGATGCCGATCACGGCTATGGCAATGCGCTCAACGTGCGCCGCACGGTGCAAGAGCTGGAGACCGCTGGCGCCGCCGGCCTCACCATCGAGGACACGCTGCTGCCGGCCGCCTTTGGCGAGGCCAAGACACAGCTGATCTCGCTGGAAGAAGGCGTCGGCAAAATGACGGCGGCGCTGGATGGCCGCGGCGATCCCTCGCTCGTCATCATGGGCCGCACTGGAGCTGCCTCGGTCACCTCGATCGAGGATGCGATCCGCCGGGCCAGGGCCTATGAGGCGACCGGCGTGGACGCGCTTTTCTTCACCGGCATCAAGTCGCGCGCCGAGCTCGAGGCGATTGTCGCCGCTACGCGCCTGCCGATCGTGCTCGGCGGTGCGCCGGACGAGTTGAACGCGATTGACTATCTCGCCAGCCAGCGCGTCCGCATCGCGCTTCAGGGCCACGCGCCGATCGCGGCTGCCACGCAGGCCGTCTACGAAACGCAGAAAGCGTTGCGCGAGGGCACGCCGCCGAAGAACCTCACAGGACTTCCGTCGCCGGACCTGACCAGCCGCGTGATGCGCGAGGCCGACGTCAAGGCACGCAGCGCCGGCTTTCTCGGGCTGAAAAAATGAGCCGGGCGATCCTCCAGGTCATGATCCGCGGCCGCGTGCAGGGCGTCGGCTACAGGGCCTGGGTCGAGTACCAGGCAACAACGAGTGGCCTCGAAGGCTGGGTTCGCAACCGCCGCGATGGCAGCGTGGAGGCGCTGTTTGCGGGAACGCCGAAGCATGTCGCCGACATGGTCGCGCTGTGCCGCCACGGCCCGCCATCCTCGCGCGTGGACAGCGTCACCAGCGAGACGGCCGGTGCGGATGAGTTGAACCTGCGGAGGGCAGGGGAAGCGTTTTCGGTGTTGCCGACGGTGTGAGAGCGGATTCTCTTTCCGCGCGGGCGGTGCGCTCCCTCGCCCCGTTCTTACGGAGAGAGGTGAAAAATCACCGCGGCAGCTTCGAGATCGCCTCGCTCAGCTCGTGAATCTCGTAGGGCTTGCGCAGGATCGGGAAGTCGCCGCGGACATCGGCGGCGGCTTCGCTGTAGCCGGTGGCGAGCAGGATCGGCAGGCCAGGGTGGATCTGGCGCAGATGATGGGCGAGACCGAGCCCGTCCATCTTGCCGGGCATCACGATGTCGGTGAACACGAAGTCGACGCCGTTCTTCTCGAGCTCGCGCAAGGCGGACTCGGCGTCGGCAACCCGGTGCACGCGATAGCCGAGCTGCTCCAGCAATCCGATGCTGACGAGCGCGACGTCGGGATTGTCCTCGACCAGCAGCACGGTGCCGCTACCGGGAACCGGCACTGCTTCAGGGATATCGATTGGTGCGGTCGCGGTTTCGCGCGGCAGCAGGATGGTGAAGGTCGTGCCCTTGCCGAGCTCGCTTGCGACCCTGACCGTGCCGCCCGCCTGATGAGCGAAGCCGTGCACCTGCGACAGGCCGAGGCCGGTGCCTTTTCCGACGGGTTTGGTCGTGAAGAACGGTTCGAAGATCTTGTTGACGACGTCGGAGGGGATGCCAAGCCCGGTATCGGCGACGGTGATGGCGACGTACTCGCCGCTGTGGAGCGGATCGTTCAGGACGACGTTGCGTGCGCCGACCGTCACGGTACCGCCGTCGGGCATGGCGTCGCGAGCGTTGATGACGAGATTGAGCAGCGCCGTCTCGAGCTCGGAGACATCGGCCTTGACCGACCAGACCTCGCGGTCGATGTCGAAGGCGAGACGAACGGCGCTCCCGACGCCGGCGTGAAGCACTTCGCGGATCGCCTCGATGCGGTCGCCGAAGCGGATCGCCTGGGGATTGACGCTCTGCCGCCGCGCGAAGGTCAGGAGCTGGGCGGTCAGTGCGGCGCCGCGCTTGGTTGCGGTCTCGATCGCGGACATCGCGCGCTGAATCTTGGCCTCGTCCTCGTCGCGCTTCTTGAGGATGTGAAGGCTGCCGCTGATGATCATCAGGAGGTTGTTGAAGTCGTGCGCGACGCCGCCGGTGAGCTGCCCGAGCGCATCGAACTTCTGCGACTCGGCAAGCTGCCTCTGCATCGCTTCGAGCTTGAGCTGCGAATTGCGCCGCTCGGTGATGTCGCGGGTGATCTTGGCGAAGCCGACCAGGCTGCCGTGCTCGTAGATCGGATCGATGATGACGCTCGCCCAGAAGAACGTGCCATCCTTGCGAACGCGCCAGCCTTCCTCCTCGTAGCGGCCGTGGTCCCGCGCGATGCCGAGGGCACGGGCGGGCTTGCCGTTGGCGCGGTCGGTCTCGGTGTAGAAGCGCGAGAAATGCTGGCCGACGATCTCTTCGGGCGAATAGCCCTTGATCCGCTCGCCGCCGATGTTCCAGCTCGTGATGATCCCGGTGGGATCGAGCATGTAGAGCGCGTAGTCCGCGACTCCTTCCACCAACAGCCGAAAACTGCGCTCGCTTTCGAACAAGTCTCTCTGTTGACTGGACTTTGTCGTCATTCTCAACCCGCCTGGAACCGGGGCAAACGCCCCGAAGGGCGTTTGGTTCCCGTTCTCTGGGCCGTTTTTAGGCAAATACGACGGACGGTATACAGGACGCAAGCCGCCGAGCGCTCTTGACAATCAGTCGCGCTCGTCAGATATTTCTGTCATGACAGAAATAACCGGAAAGAAGAAACTGCCCACCGCCGTCGAGCGCTTCATCCTGCATTGGGGCGACATGGGGGACGGGTGGGGCGTCAACCGCTCGGTCAGCCAGATCCACGGGCTGCTTTATCTCGCCGAGGCGCCGATGACGGCCGAGGACATCGCCGACACGCTCGGCATGGCGCGCTCCAACGTCTCCAACTCGCTGAAGGAGCTGCTCGCCTGGAACCTGATCCGGCGGGTGCCGATCCTCGGTGACCGCCGCGACCATTACGAGGCCGAGACCGACATCTGGGAGGTCGCCGCGAGAATCGCGGCGCGGCGCAAGGAGCGAGAGCTCGATCCGGCGATCACGGCGCTCAGGGCCTGCGTGTCCGATGCCGCAGATGATCCGACCATCAATCCGGTCGCAGCCAAACGGCTGAAGGAGATGCTCGCCTTCACCGAACTCGCCGACCACTGGTTCATGCAGATGCTGAAGGTGCCGCGACCGCGGCTGGTCGCCTTGATGCGGCTTGGCGAGAAGATCGCCAACCTGCTGCCGCTGGGCAAGGCCAAATAGCGTTGAGGAGGGTACGATGACGTCGGCTCGATTATCAGGCTCCAGCGCATCTCCCTCAGCTCACGTCAAACTACTCGACGACCGCCGCTTCCGCGCGTTGCTGTCGGACGAGGATTGGGGCCGGCTGCCGCTCGCGACCTGGCGGCGCTTTTCGAAACGGGTCGCTGACGGCGACAGTGTCGTTTATGTCGGCGTGGTCGACGAGGTCTCCTTCAGCGACATCGGCTGGTGGTTCGCGCAAGCCGCCCGCCTGATCGGCGGACCGCTGCCGACCGGCCGCGACACCGGCGTCCCCATGATCGTGACCGTCACCGAGGACGGCGCGAACGGCGGCCAGACCTGGACCCGCATCTGCGCGCGCAAGCGCGGCTTTCCGCAAGTGATCCATTCCGCCAAGCGTTTCGCCGGTCCGACCGGGCTTGAAGAGTATGTCGGCTTCGGCGTCTCGATGGCGCTCCGCATCGCGGTCGAGGGACAGGCGCTGACCTTCCGTAGTGCCGGTTACGGACTCCAGCTCGGACGCTTGTGGATCCCGCTGCCGCAATCGCTCACGCCCGGCGATCTCACGGTGACGCATAGCGATCTCGGCGAGGGCGCCTTTCGTTTCACCCTCGATGTCACTCACCCGCGTTACGGCGCGCTGATCCACCAGTCCGCCGTCTTCAGGGAGGCCGTATCATGACGCCGCTGTTGTGGACCCTCATCGCCATCCAGATCGTGATGGGCGTGTTCGACACTTTCTATCACCACGAATTCACCGAGCGCCTGGCGTGGCGCCCGTCGCAGCGTTTCGAGCTGAAGCTGCACGGCATCCGCAACATGCTCTATGCGCTGCTGTTCCTGCTGCTCGGCTGGTTGGAGGTTTACGGCGTGCTGGCGATCCTGATCGTGGCAGTCCTGGTCGCCGAGATCGTCATTACGCTGATGGATTTCGTCGAGGAGGATCTGAGCCGCAAACTGCCGCCGAGCGAGCGGATTAACCACACGCTGCTTGCGATCAACTATGGCGCCATCCTGGTGCTGCTGCTGCCGGTGCTGATCGATTGGGCGATGCAGCCGTTCGGCGTGAGTGTCGTGTATCAGGGCCTGCTCAGCATCGCCGCCACTGCCTGCGCAGTCGGTGCAGCGCTCTGCGGCGTCAGGGACTTTGCGGCGATGCGCCGGCTCGGGCGCATGAAAAGCGTGCCTGCGCACGGGCTCGTCGAGAAGGTCCCCGGCCGCAAGACCGTGCTGATCACTGGCGCCACCGGCTTCATCGGCAGCCGCCTTGCCGCGAGCCTCAGCGGGGCAGGGCACGACGTCATCGCGCTGATCCGTAACCCTGCGAAAGCCGAGATGCTGCCGCCGCCGGTCACGCTGATCACCAGCCTCGATCAGCTCGCATCGGACACGCCAATCGACGCCATCGTCAATCTCGCTGGCGAGCCGATCGGCAACGGCCTCTGGACCGAGGCAAAGCGCGCGAAAATTCTCGGCTCCCGCATCGACATGACCGGCGAGGTCGTAAATCTGATCGCGCGGCTCGAGCGCAAGCCGGAGGTCCTCGTCAGCGGCTCTGCGATCGGCTGGTACGGCCTATGGGCCGACCAGGTGCTGACGGAATCGGCGAAGTCACATGCCTGCTTCAGCCACGAGCTGTGCGCGGCGTGGGAAAAGGCGGCGCGGCCGGCCGAGGAGCTCGGCGTCCGAGTGGTCTGTTTGCGCATCGGCCTCGTGCTGGGCACCGAAGGCGGCTTCATCACGCGCATGTTGACGCCGTTCGAGTTCGGCCTCGGCGGTCCGCTCGGCACCGGGCGGCAGTGGATGTCCTGGATCGAGCGCGACGATCTGATCCGGCTGATTGCCTATGTGATGGCGACGCCCGATCTCACTGGGCCCGTCAACGCCACCGCGCCGATCCCCGTCACCAACGCAAAATTCACCGAAGAGCTCGGCCGTCGTCTGCACCGGCCCGCGGTGTTTCGTATCCCCGGCGGGTTGTTGCGCCGGATCGGCGGCGGCTTTGCCGACGAACTCCTGCTCGGTGGCCAGCGTGTGCTGCCCAACAAGGCGCTGAGCCGCGGTTTTGTCTTTCGGCACGAAACGCTGCGCAGCGCGTTCGAGGCGATCCTGTGAGGTGATGTCATGTCTTGCGAGACCTGCCCGCGCGTGGTGAACGGTTGGTTTCGGGGATGCTTGACGGCAGCGACGACATTGGCGGCATTGCCGGTCATCGCGATGATCCTGTCCCTGCCGTACCGGGGTCTTGAGGAGAACCTCGGCGGTATCATCACCTTGGTCTTGTTTGTCTTGCCGCTGATCTTGATCCTGGTCTGCCTGCTTAGTGGGATGCCGGCCGCACTCGTGATCTTGTTCGGGGAAGCGCTCCGCATTCGCTCTGTGTTGTTCTACGTTCCTGCCGGTGCGGCGATCGGTGCATTCATTTGGCGGATCACCGTTGGGGCCAACCATCCGTTGGGGCTGCTCTTTGTACTGGCCGGAGCTCTCGCGGGAATCGCCTATTGGTTCGCCGCGGGCAAGTATGCGGGCGAGGAGGGGCAGCCTGAGCGCTAGGCTGCCACGCTCCGAAACGTCGCCGCCACCGCACGCAGCGCGGCGAGCTTGGCGGGATCGCTGACCTTCGAATGCAGCATTACCTTCGACCTGCCGAGCTTCGGCAGCTTGTGCGCGGGGCCGATGTCGACCAGCCCGGGAGGCGCGATCCGGCGCGCGAGCGGCGCAATCGCAAGGCCGGCAAGCGCGGCCGCGACCACCGCCGTAACGCCGCCGCCGACAAAGCGTTCGCGCCAGGCGAGGCCGGCCTTGTCGAGCGCGCGCACGGCGATGGCGCGGACGCCGCAGGGCGGGGCGAGGGTTGCGAGCGGCAGCGGCTCACCCTTCGGCAGGGTGAAGCGCCGTGCGGCGAACCAGCCGAACTCGTCTTCGGCCAGCTTCTCGCCGCCGCGGCGACTGCCTTCCTGGCGGACGATCACGGCATCGAGCTGACCTGCGTCGTAAGCGTCCTGCATCTCGCGTGAGAAGCCGATGGTGACGGCGAGGGTGAGACTTGAGGACATCGCGTGCAGGCGTTCGAGCAGCGGCACCAGCTCGGGGCCCGCGGCATGGTCGGAGATGCCAAGCGAGAGCGACTGCGCAGTCGATGTTTCGCCCGACAGTGCACGGTCATGCGCCTCCATCAGCGCGCGGGCGCGATCGAGGAACGCGGCGCCGTCGGCGGTGAGCCGGACCGCGCGCGGCGAGCGCTCGACGAGGCGCTTTCCCAGCAATGTCTCGAGCCGCTGAAGCTTCAGGCTGACGGCGGCCTGCGTCGTGCCGAGTGCTTCGGCGGCGCGCGTAAAACTCTGGAGGTCGGCGACCAGCAGGAAGGCCTTGATGGTGGCGATGTCGAGCGTTGCTGTCATTATGAATGGTTATCACTGGTATCAACAGAGATAAGATACCAAAATGACGGGGCAAGGTCTAGCTTCTCACCAACGCCGCGCAAACTCCGCGCAGCATCTTGAGGAGAACCACCATGCCCCTGATCACCGTGTCCTACACCACCTCCCGCCAGTCGCCGTCGCTGAAGGCCGATATCGCCAACGCCGTGTCCGAGCTGACCGCAAAGATCCTGCACAAGGATCCCAGGGTGACCGCCATCATCGTGAAATCGGTCGACGCAGGCGACTGGTTCGCCGGCGGCAAGTCGCTCGCCGAACAGAAGCTTGCGAGCTACTGGATCGACATCCATGTCAGCGAAGGCACCAACACCAAGGACGAGAAGGCGGCCTATCTCGCCGCGATGTTCAAGCGCATGGCCGAGATTTTGGGCCCGCTGCATCATGAGACCTACCTGCATGTCGACGAGGTCAAGGGCGACGCCTACGGCTTTGGCGGCCTGACCCAGGAGCGGCGCTACATTGCCGGCAAGCTCGAAGTTGCGTTGCAGGCGGCGTAAGGTAGCTGGCCGCGGGTGAAGAATCTCACCCGCGGCCTGAAGCCGTCAGCTCGCCGCTCGGAACTGGACTTCAGCGTTGTTGATGAAGCACGTCTTGTCGAACAGCTTGAGGTCCAGCGGGTTCGGCAGCCTGATATCGTCGAGGTCTGGGCACGGCTTGACCGACGGATCATATGATCGATCGATCTGCGAGATGAAGACGACGATCAGCCCCGCATCGCGCGCGAAGGATTTCAGTGCGCGCACCTGAACAGCGAGATCAGGATTTTCCCGCCTCTGGTCGAGCAGTTGCAGATAGTCGATCACCACGACCGTGCCACGAGGCGCCGCGGCCATCTGCTTGACGACGTAGTCGGCGCTGATGGCGTCGGAGCAGTCAACCTCAAACAGTTTGTCGAACTGCGCCGGCGCCACACCGATCGCCCGCAGGCGATCCAGCACATCATTCTGCGTGTACTCGAGCGAGAAGAACGCCGCGCGATGGCCCGACTTCATGGCCTCGACGGCCAATTCGAGGCTCATCAGCGTCTTGCCCTGGCCGGGGCGCGCGCCCACCAGCACCAGATCACCCGGGCGGAATTGCGGGAACAGGCGATCGGCGGGCGTCAGTGCGGCGGCCTTTGCCGCGAGCATGCTCCAGGCGGAAAACCCTTCCGTCGCAGCGATGCGGTCAAGCGCGTCGTGGAGCGGAATGCCTTCCTCGCGCGACAGGCGCTTGGCTCGTCGCTTCAGATGATAGATCGGCGCAGAGAGTCTCATCGTCAAAACCTCCCATTGCGAGCAGAAAGCGCAATCCCTCCTTATGCCTGGCGCTCGAACAGTCGGTCCGACGATCATTCGCCCGGCATGATGTCTGCTTTCCCGGCGGAGGGGGGAGGCGTGGGCGGCACCTGAAACGAGCATAGCCGATTCCACCACAAGCGGAGAATATGCGCCGGTCAGGCTCGAACAGGAAAAGTTAGACGGCCGCTTCCGCCACCAGCGCGCGGGTTGGTCCGAACAGCTCCTCGAACGCCTGGCGCAGCGCCACGTCGACATCGGCCATGGTCACGAGCTGGCCGAGATCGACCAGCGAGGTGACGCCGTAGCGGGGGTCGGCGACGCCGCAGGGCACGATGCCGGCGAAATGCGACAGCTCCGGCTCGACATTGATGGCGATGCCGTGGAACGAGACCCAGCGCTTCAGCCGCACGCCGATCGCCGCGATCTTGTCCTCGTGCTCGGGCCCCTTGTCCGGGCGCTTCACCCAGACGCCGACCCGGTCCTCGCGCCGCTCGCCGCGGATGTTGAAGGCGGCGAGCGTCCGCAGGATCAATTCCTCCAGGCTCGCGACATAGGCCCGGACGTCCGGCCTGCGCCGCTTGAGGTCGAGCATGACATAGGCCACCCGCTGGCCGGGCCCGTGATAGGTCAGCTGCCCGCCGCGCCCAGTGGCAAAGGTCGGGAAGCGGGGATCGAGCAGGTCGGTTTCCTTGCCCGAGGTGCCGGAGGTGTAGAGCGGGGGGTGCTCGAGCAGCCAGACCAGCTCGGGCGCCTCGCCGGCGGCGATCTGAGCGACTCGCGCCTCCATGGCGGCCACGGCCTCCGGATAGGGCACCGGCGCGTCCGAGATTCGCCACTCCACGGGCTCGCCGGTGGAGGCGGAAAACGACGTTAAATCGAGGTCTTGGCGGGGGTTTTGAGGCGAATTAACCATTGGCTAACCATAACGTGGTGATCATCTGGGGAGCAAATGCCAAGTCCTTTGGCTTAAGTCCCAAGTTGCGGCGGTCCTGACAGTGCCCACTCTCGATAAAGTCACCGTGGATCTCATGGTCGTCCTCGGGACGACCACCATGCCGATCCATCAAGTATTACGTCTTTCCCGCGGCGCCATCATCGAACTGGACGCAACCGAGGCCGACGAGGTCAAGGTTCTCGCCAACAATCTGCCGGTCGCCTCCGGCGTCGTGCTGGTCGACCGCAACCGGATCGCGGTCGAGGTCAAGCAGATGCTGCCGCGCACGACGGGCACGCGATAGCGGCCCGGGCACGCGGTAACGGCCCGGGCACGCGGGAGCGGCCCGGGGTAGCCGGCAGGGCCGGGGCCCTCGATAGGGCCGATCCGGGCAGGGGTCCGGATTTTTCCTGCCAAGCTTGTGGAATTCTGGGCCTTTGCAGGCTTGTACCCCTCTGATGGATTTGTTAGATCGGCGCCGTTGATCCGGCAGGCCTCAAGCCCTAAGCCGGCATCCCCAAAGCGCTCGTGGCGGAATTGGTAGACGCGCTGCCTTGAGGTGGCAGTGAGTAAAATCGTGGGGGTTCGAGTCCCTCCGAGCGCACCAACCTCGAAAGCCGATCGATGGAGAGACCGGCTCAGGCAGCCCAGGTCTTCGCCGTTCGGCCGTCCCCGCCTGACGGTTCGAGTGTAAGGCTGGCGGCTCGGCGTGATCGCCGTTTGCAACAGGGCACGCGTACTGAACATCACGCAGGTTGCTCATCACCGCGGCAACGACACCAGTAGCCAGACGCCGGCGGCCGCACACGCAATGCCGGCGGCGCGCGCGATCCATCGTCCGATCGGCGTAAGTTTCTCCAACAGGACGAGCAGGGCCAAAAGCGCAATCCAAAGCACGTTCATCACCCCGCCTACGAACAAAAGCGCCATCAAGACCCAGCAGCAGCCGACACAATAGCCTCCGTGCCGCAGCCCCAGCAGCAGGCAGCCTCGCAGGTCGCCGCGAAAGCCGCCGTGGCGCATCAGGAACAGAAATGGCGACTGGCATTGGGCGAGACAGACGTCCTTGAGCGGTGTCCATTGATAGACTCCCGCCGCGATCAGCACGATTGCACTGAGCAGATTGCTGGCGATCGTCATCCGGGAATCCAGCAGGACCGCCCGCTCGATCGCCCATTGGAGTAGGGTTGCTGCCAGCGAAAAGCCGCCCCAGGCGAGGAGATAACCGGCCGCAAACCAGCCGGTCGCAGCGAACGGCTTGCCCTGCGCTTTCCCCTGTCGACCCACGCGGGCGTACATGAGGATCATGGGTGCTGCCGAGGGTGCCATCATCCCGACCATCATCACCACCCACATCAGCAACACATACGCGAACTCGATCGCTCGCCATGGCTCGCTCGCCGGCAACATGATTCCGATCCCGGCCGGGATCATGCGGAACCCGGTCATGTCCATGCCGCCCATGTCCATGTCCTTGGCGAGCCAGAGCACATAGGCCCATGCCAGTGCGACAATGATCCCGATCGCGCCGCCGACGATCCAGCGATCGCGCCGCAGCACGGTTTCCAGGGGGCCGTCGGTCATTTGCGATAAGTGTTGCCGGCCTTCTCGCAAGGCCGGGTCAGGAGTTGCATCACGCCTGGTTCGACCAGCGGATCGGCGCATAGAGGCCGTTCTTGCCGGAATTGTCCCAGCGCATGCCATGATCGCTGAACGTATTACCGGCGGCGCCGACCGCCATGACCATCCTGTCGGGGCTGACTGGATGGCCGATGTTGGCCCACATTTCCCCGCTCGGATGCATGGTCGGCAACGGGTCGACGGACATGTGCAGAATATCAGGGATTTCCGCGGACCGCGTCTTGCCCTCGATTCGGAATGTGATCGGGACCTTGCGAACCCCCAGGTTCTTGCTGATCAGCGGTGTGAACGCGGCCATCGGACCACCGGCGGCGCCGGTGAAGATCGCAGCTAGAGCCTCGGTCTGCTCATCGTTGGCGCGCTGGTCGATATAGGCGGCCACCGACCAATCTCCGTCCGCCATGATCCCCGGCGCGTGGAGGATAACCAGGACATTGAGTCCATCGAGCTCGATGTTGCCATAGCGGCCGCTCTCGACGTGGAAGATCAGCGGTACGTTACAGAAGCCCTCGGTCGGTCGCGCGGTCAGCGGGGGAGCCGCCGACACGAGGCAGGGACACACGATGCTGCAACTGCAATTCTCGAAGTAGTCGCCGGAAAGGTGCCATGGGACATCTGCCATCGCCATCTCCCGCTAGGCCGAACCCGTCAGATTACTTTCGAATAAGCTACGTGGAGTTGAAAGTTACGCTGCGTGGCGAAGTCCCGCAAGCTGAAGTCCCGCAAGCTATTGTGAGGTTCGGTCAATCCACGGGAAAGAGCACCTATCAGCTGGAGATCCACCTGAACTCTTTGCCCATTTCCGCAAGCCATTGAAACTTCAATAAATGCGACCGCCCTCCGAGCGCACCAAACGGCGGATCGCGCCGCTTTAGCCGGGGTAGGGGCCTGTTTCTGCCGAAATGCCCTCGCAGATCAAGTCGATGATCTGATCATAGAACATCAGACGAAAGTGGCTGCATCGGACGAGATGCGTCTGAGCGAATCTCTTCAGCCCATCTGATTTGCCGAGATTGACCACGGCAGCCTGGCGCGGCGGCGGTCCCCAATCGATTGTGTCGAAACTGAAATTATAGACTTCCTCCGGCGTGATCATCGAAACCTGTGGCCGATCAATCCGCAGATGCCTCATGTCGCTTTCGATAGAACAGTGCGCGTCCGGTTGGAATGAGTTGGAGCGGGCAAAGCCTGGAACACCGGCCACCCCGCGGGATCCTCCCTGCTCACGCAATTGTTCCTGGACGTAGCCTGCCAGGGGCGCTGGTCGATCGACACCTTCTTATTGCGCTTCTATGCTATCACATCTTATAATTGATGAACTCCGAGAGACACGAAATATCGGTCGCTGGCTTCCGGGTCCGAACACGGGCGGCTGGAGTCGAGCACCTTTGCAAGGAGGGCAGCATGACGCTCAAGTCGGGATTCCAATTCGCGGAGGCGCAACTTCTGCTTGAGATGGCGCAGCGTGCCTACGCCGGCACGCCATCGCTGACCGAAGCGGTGGCAACCTGCGGCGTGCCCTCCGTGCCCGATCCAAGCTCAAATTGGGCGATCCGCAAGGACCTCACCCCGACGAGTGCCACGCTATTGGATAATTACTGGCAGGTCTGGCAGAACCAGAGTGACACCACCCAATACGCGATCGCGGTGCGCGGCACGGTCGCAAGTGCGGCCAGCGTGTTGGCCGACTTGCTGTTCCCGCTGATCAACGCGCGCTTTGACGTGAAGCTCGGTCCGATCTCGCTGCCGTTCTATCTTGCCCGCGATGAGGGTGACAGTGCGGTGAAAGCCGGTGTGCATTCGGGCTTCGCTCTGAGTTTGCTGCTCATGCTGTTCACCACCGATAGCCCGTTGTTCGTGACCTTGGGGCTGCTCGCGGAGCAGGGCAACGACGTCTACATCACCGGGCACAGCCAAGGTGCCTCGATCGCCACGCTGCTGACCTCGCTGGTCCGGCACTCGACGGATGTCTTTAAGGGGCCGGCCTACAAGACCTATACCTTCGCGCCTGCCAAGGCCGGCAACGACCATTACGCATACGATTACGCGCGGCTTGCCGCCGTCGACGGATACGGTTGGGCCGCGACGTCGACGCAGGACTGGGTGCCGCAGGCACCGTTTGCCCTGGAGTGGATATCAGACCTCAACACGCCAAATCCGCTGCGTGGGTTCGGCGGCAGTCTCAATCCTGAAGCAATGATCGCGCTCGGCAGCGTGGTCACCGACGGTGAGAGCGCAGTCAATCGCGTTCGCGACGATGCGGTGAGGCGGCTCAAGCAGCGGGTCGAGAGTCTTTCTCGGAGACTGATATCCGAGACGATCCATTTGACCGCCGCCGATCTCGGCGCGGCAACCGCCGCACCGATCACGGGATCAACGATCTCGGATTTGATCCAACAGATCCTCGACCAGATTCAGGCCTCGCTGAACTATGCTGACGCCGGCGCGCTGCTGCCGCTCTTTGCCAACCCGGGCGGCAACCCGACCGATGGGACGCCGGGATGCCAGAAGCTGGACTATTTCTGGCAGCACCACCTCGGCAACTACCTGAAATACATGAAGCAGCAATATGGCGGCTGAGCCGGGAAGGACTGCGTGCGCCCTCCGAGCGCACCACCTTCATCCTTATCGCTGTTTTGGCTGGATTTCGGCGACTGCCTCGCGCGGTGCTCGTTGGTCCAAGCGATCATCAGCTTGTCCGCCGGTCAAAGTGACCGGCGGGAATATGCTGTCGTAGATCGCACGCGCCTCACGGATGAGGCGCTGCCGCTCGAGCTCGGATTTCGGAACCAATCGAACGACGTTGGTCATTTGCGTTCCGCGGCTTCGTCCGCGCGGCGCCAGACCGGGAAGGGGTCTGCGAGCTTCGCCCATTCCGTGACGTTCATCGCCGGCTTTCCCGGGACGAGGCAGGCATCCAGACGGGCGCGGAGCGAACCTTCATCCATACTGGTGCCGATGAACACGATTTCCTGGCGGCGATCGCCATAGATGTCGTTCCAGTTCGCACGCAGCTGCTTCCGCCAGGACGGATCATCCGGCCATCGTTCCGCGGGTACGGCCGCCCACCAGAAGCCAAGCGCCTGCGTGCGCGTGATCGTGCCAGCCTGGCTGATCTCGCCAAGCCATTGCGGGCGCGTCGCCAGCCAGAAATGTCCCTTGGCGCGAATGACGCCGGGCCAGGGCTGCCTGACGAACTTGTCGAACTTTTCGGGATCGAACGGCCGGCGCGCGCGATAGACGAAGTTCGTCACGCCGTATTCCTCGGTCTCCGGCACGTGATCGGCAAAGCCGTAGAGCTCTTTGAACCAGAGCGGATGCTGCTGCGCCCGCTCGAAGTCGAACCGGCCGGTGTCGAGAATGCGATCGAAGGCGACCCGGCTGTGGTTGGCTTCGATCAGATCCGCGTCCGGATTGAGCGCGCGGATGATTTTCCTGGCCGCCTCGCGCTGCGCTGGCGAGGCATCGTCGACCTTGTTGAGAACGATCACGTCGGCAAATTCGATCTGCTCGACGAGGAGATCGACGAGCGTGCGCTTGTCGTTCGCCAGCGCTTCGCCGCGCTGATCGAGAAAATCCGTCGACGAATAGTCTTTGAGCAGGTTCACGGCGTCGACCACGGTGACCATGGTGTCGAGACGCGCCACATCGGAGAGGCTTTCGCCGTCTTCGGAACGGAAATCGAAGGTCGCCGCAACCGGCAGCGGTTCGGAGATGCCGGTGGATTCGATCAAGAGGTAATCGAAGCGGCCATTTTCTGCGAGGGCGCGCACCTCCTTCAGGAGGTCGTCTCGCAGTGTGCAGCAGATGCAGCCATTCGTCATCTCGACGAGCTTCTCGTCAGTCCGGGACAGGTTCGCATCGCCATCGCGAACCAGATCCGCATCGATGTTCACCTCGCTCATGTCGTTGACGATCACGGCCACCTTCAGGCCGTGCCGGTTGTTCAGGACGTGGTTCAGCAAAGTGGTCTTTCCAGCCCCGAGGAAGCCGGACAAGACGGTGACGGGGAGTTTTTGCATGGAGATCGAAGAGCCTTTTCAAGGGGATAGGGCGGTGACGCGTGGGGAGGGGCATTGGGACCGAATATGTAATGTTATAACATTACATTCGTTGGCGACGCCGACGTCAAGCCGTTTTGCAGCTCAGCTGAAATTCACGCGAACATTGAGGTGGATGATCGTTGTAACGATCGGCTGCCGCTCAGCCCTAGGCAGCAGCGCGCTCGAAGGACCGGCGCGACGGACTTAGCCGTATTCGTCGCCAATCCCGTATTCGCGGTAGATCTCGAGCGGATCCGTGTCCGGAAACAGGCGGCATTTGGCCTGGGCGAGGTGCAGGCTCACCGCCGACGGCTCCTTGCCGTTCGCCAGCATCTTGCGGATGTCGTCCATATGCGCGCTCGGCTGGTGTTTTGGTTCGAGCTGCTCCAGCGCGACGAGCGCAGTCGCCAGGGCCTCGGTCAGCACCCAGTCGTCGTGGCCCGTGATTCCCTTCTTCGGCATCGGCAGACCCCACATGCGGTGGCTGTGCCAATGTACCGTAGCTTCCGGCGAATCTCCATCGCGCAGCTGGCAACCTCGCGCTTACGTGGAACACGCAGGCCCCGGTACTCTCGCTTGCATTATGAACGCGCGTGGCTAAAAGGCGGCCGGCGATCGAATCTTTGTCGAAATAAAGATGACGTAGACGGGTCGCACCGCTCAGGGCTGGAGCCAGCATGGTCTTTCTTAGCTTCGTCTACCGCTTCGTGACGAACTTCGCCTTCATGGCGATGGTCTATTTCAGCCTGAATTTCATGGAGAAATACCAGAACCGGGCGATCCTCGCGATCCTCGTGCTGGTCTATGCCGGCATGCGCGCGGCCTCGACGCTGCGTGCGTTCTATTTCTTCCAGAAGATCGAGAAGCTCGAGGCGGAGACCAAGCGCCTGCAGGCTCCGATCAATGACGGTTCGGGCGCAACGAACGCGCGCAAGCAGGTCGTGGCCGACGTTGCCCGGCTGCGCCGCGACGGCGAGCTCAAGTCCTATATGGACCTGTTCTTCCTGGCGCTGATCGTGCTGCTCTGTGTCGCCAACATCATGCGCCAGTAGAGCTTACTGCGCGCGCTTCTTCAGGCTGGCGACGCGGGTCGGATGCGTCGCGGAACTCCGCGGTGTGGCGCCCTTGGGCGCCGTGCTCTTGGGGGCAATGCTCTTGGGGGCGGTGCCCGTAGCCTGCGCGGTGTGCTTCGCTCCGGCCGGCGCCGTATGTGCGGTCCGATGTCCGCGCGACTTGCCGGCCTTGCCCTTGGCCGCATGGGGCGTCTCGGCCGCCATTGCCAGCCGCATCGCGGCGCGCCGCGACAAGGTCGTCGACAGCAGGACCTCGACCGAGCCCTCGGGGATGGCAAAGAGATCGCGGTCGGGCACGGGCAGGGTGGCTGCGACATTCGCCAGCGCCATGGTCTTGCGCGGCAGCAGCGGCTGATGCTCGGTCTGCGCGTTGAGGTCGGCAAGCGAGGGCGCCGGCAGTGTCTTGGTCTGCGCGAACACGAAGTTCGGCACGGACGGCCAGCGGGCGATCGGCACGGTCTCGGTCGGTGGATGCAGCAGCCATTCCACCGGCGTGGTCGGCGTTGCCGGCCGGTCGGCGGTCGCGGGCACCACATGCACGATGCGATAGCCGCGCGCCTTGAGGTCGCGGATGATCTTCGGCAGCGCCGCCACCGTACGGGGCTGGATGTCGTGCAGCAGCAGGATGCCCTTGCCCTTGGCTTCCAGCCGCTGGATCGCGAGCTGATAGACGCGGTCGGACGACACATGGCGCCAGTCGTCGGCGGGGAAGTCGGCGCTCCAGACCTGGATGCCGCGCGAGATCAGGAGGTTTTCGACGCCTTCGGCGCGCATCAGGCCGGGAATGCGGAAGAACGGCGCGAGCTTGGACGAATCGGTCATCGCGGCCGAGGTCCACTCGATGCCGCCGTTGATCTGCGCCTCGGCCTTGTCGAGCGGCATCCGGTCGAACGTCAGCGGATGGTTCATGCTGTGCGTGCCGACAGTGTGGCCCGCGGCAATCAGCTTGCGCACGCCTTCCGGGTTCGCCTTGGCCTGCTCGCCGATGATGAAGAAGGTCGCCTTGATGCACTCGTCGTCGAGCATCTTGAGGATCTGGTTCGAATATTTCGGCAGCGGACCGTCGTCGAAGGTCAGAACGACTTCATGGTCTTTCAGCGGCAGCGTTTCGCGGTACTGCATGGTGCCGATGCGCGGATGCTCGCGCGGATCGACCACGAGGGTGCGGGAGGTCCCGAGTGCATCCGGATGGCCGGGACAGTCCGCCGCAAGGGCCGCCGGTGAACCGACGACCAACAGCCCCAGACACAGGACGATCCACGATCGCGTCCGAACAACAACGCTACTTCCGATCATGAACCTCGTCTGCCTCCTTACGCGACTGCCGCCTCAATTGGTCGGAGACGCCCAGAAACGGTTCAGGCGCAATACCCTCTACATCCTTGCATGCCGTAGCATGAACAGACTGTTAATAGGGCCCAAATCACCCCATTTTGCACCGCCGTGACATTACGGCATCAATGCGCATCGGCGCTCTTCTGTGATGTGCCCGCCGGCACGACGTGAACGACCCGATAACCGTTGTCCCTGAGGTATCGCAGGAAGGCCGGCATGATCGCGGCCGTGCGTGCCTTGGGGTCGTGGAAGAGGATGATGCCCTTGCCGGCGGCGGCGAGGCGCTCGGTGACGAGCTTCAATTCCTGCTCCGGCGTCATCTCGTTCCAGTCGCTGGCCCAGAGGTCGGCCCCGAACACGACGATGCCGCGTGACTGGAGCAGGTCGAGCTGCGCTGGCGTCCCCTCGAAATAGGGGAAGCGGAAGAACGGCGTCGAGGGCGTCGTCGTCGACGCGCCTTTGAGCGCCGTCTCGTCGGCTGCGATGCCGCGGTCGATCTCGCTCTTCGCCTTCTCGAACGGGATCCGCGCCATGAACGGGTGCGACCAGGTGTGGTGGCCGATGGTGTGGCCCTCGCGCGCGATGCGCTTGACCATGTCAGGATGTTCGGAGGCGTGCAGGCCAATCAGGAAGAAGGTCGCGCGCACGCATTCCTGCGCCAGCGCCGCCAGCACCTTCGACGTCGTCGGCGGATGCGGGCCATCGTCGAAGGTCAGCACGACCTCGTGATCGGCGAGCGGCAGCGTCTGCGGAAAGCTCTTCAGGCCGACGCGCGGCGTGGTCTTGGCGTCGACGCTCAGAACGCGCGAGGTGCCGAGCGCGTCCTTGCGCGGGCAGTCCGCGGCCTCCGAAGCGGCGATGCCGGCGAGGCCCGCGAAGACCGCGCCCACCGAGATCGACATCCATTTCAGCCGAAGCATCTTTGCCATTGCGCTCGCAGTTCGCTTGTGGGTATTGCCTGACCGTCAGCTCAGACCACTCGTTCCAACCTGTCAAACGGCGAGGCGCGCCATGGATGAACATATGGACGGTGCCCCATCCGCCGAGGCCTCGGTACTCGACCACGTTCCGATGCGCAATGAAGACGGCGAAATTCGTCATGAATTCGTCGAGGAGATTGCCCATGCGATCGAGGCCGGCGACAGCGCCGCGCTGCGCGCCTGCGTCGCCGAGCTGCACGAGGCCGATCTCGGCGATCTGATCGGAGCTCTCGCGCCCGACCACCGCGTTCGCCTGGTCGAGCTGACCGGGCGCGACTTCGACTTCTCGGCACTGAACGAGCTCGACGAGGGCGTGCGCGAGGAGATCCTCGAGGAGCTGCCGCCGGAGACCGTCGCGGAAGGCGTCCGCGAGCTCGAATCCGATGACGCGGTCGAGCTGCTGGAAACGCTGGACGAGGCGGAGCAGGAGGAAATCCTCGAGAAGCTGCCGTTGCAGGAGCGCGTCGCGCTCGAGCGCAGCCTGCTTTATCCCGAAAATTCCGCCGGCCGCCGGATGCAGACCGAGTTCATTGCGGTGCCGCAGGATTTCACCGTCGGCCAGGCGATCGACTACATGCGCGAGACGCCGGATCTGCCCGACCGCTTCTACGAGATCTACGTCGTGGACAAGGACCAGCATTGGCAGGGTGCGGTCTCGCTCGACGTCCTGCTCCGCGCTCGCCGCCCGGTGGCGCTTGCCGAGCTGACCGACGAGGATCGTCGCCGCGTCTCCGTCCTGGAGGACCAGGAGGAGGTGGCGCGCATGTTCGGCAAGTACAATCTCGTCGCGGCACCGGTGCTCGACACCCAGGATCGCCTCGTTGGCGTCATCACCGTCGACGACGTCGTGGACGTGATCGAGGAGGAGGCGGACGAAGACCTCAAGGCGCTCGGCGGCGTCAACAGCGACGAAGAGCTCTCCGATACCGTGTTCACCATTGCGCGGGCGCGGTTCAACTGGCTGCTGGTCAATCTCGCCACCGCCTTTCTTGCATCCTCCGTGCTCGGCCTGTTCGAGGGGCAGCTCGAGAAGATGGTCGCGCTCGCCGTGCTGGCGCCGATCGTCGCGAGCCAGGGCGGCAATGCCGCGACCCAGACCATGACGGTCGCGGTGCGCGCGCTTGCGACGCGCGAGCTCGGCTCCTCCAACGCTTGGCGGGTAGTGATGCGCGAAGGCCTGGTCGGGCTCGTGAACGGCCTTGCCTTCGCCTTGATCACGGGCATCGCGGCGGTGGCCTGGTTCAAGATCCCGGGCCTCGGCATCGTCATCGGGCTTGCGATCATCTGCAACCTCGTCGCCGGCGCGCTCGGCGGCATCCTGATCCCGATGGCGCTCGAACGTGTCAGGGCCGATCCGGCGGTCGCGTCAGGCACGTTCGTCACGACGGTGACCGACGTCGTCGGCTTCTTCTCCTTCCTCGGCATCGCGACGCTGTGGTTCGGGTTGAGGTAAGGCGCGCTATGCCCTCGCGTGTCCCCGGCGCGCTGCAACGCCCTTCGCGTTGCTGCGCAGAACCGGGACCCAGAAAGCAGCACGGCAGGTGGTGGCGAAATGGGCCCCGGCTCAGCAGCGCACCGCTGCGCGCTGCGCTGCGTCCGGGGCACGAGACCGTCTTCGCCCACCATCATCTTTAATCCGAACTTAAGCGACCTGCCGCATCATTGCCCGTGCTTGGGGGAATGGACATGCGGTTGCGGCTGAAGGCGGACGGACGCGTCGTCGAGTTGCGGGATGGGCAGGAGCTTCCGGTCCAGTCGTTTGCGGTCCAGCCGTTGCCGGTCCAGGCGGCGGCCAATGCCGCCCCTGGCGATGATGCCAGCTCGCTCGCGGTGCGCGCTCTGCGCCGTCGCGCCTGCCTCACCCAGATGGAGTTCGCCGCCAAGCTCGGCGTTCCCGTCGAGACGATCCGCAACTGGGAGCAGGGCAAGCGCGCTCCGAGGGGGCCCGCCCGCGCGCTGCTCGCCGTGATCGCGCATGCGCCGGACACCGTGTTCCAGGCGCTCGCCAAAGCCTGACGTCAAGGCCGGGCGCGAACCTCCCGTTAGCATTGCCCTGAATATCCGGCCCGGCGCCGGCGTCGTCCGTTGGCAGTGTCACGGGCCGGGTCCATAATGGCGCCCGGATGATGTTTTGAGGCGATCGCAACAGAGAGGATTCCTCATGCTGTTCGTCGAGGCCAATGGCGCAAGGATACCGGCGATCGGGCTCGGGACCTGGGAGCTGGGCGGGCGCGCTTGCGGCCGCGTGGTCGAGCAGGCGCTGCGGCTCGGCTATCGCCACATCGACACTGCGCAGGTCTACGACAATGAGCGCGAGGTCGGCGACGGCCTGCGCGGCTCAGGCGTGCGCCGCGACGACATCTTCCTCACGACAAAGGTCTGGACCAACCATTTCGCGCCCCATGATCTCGAACGCTCGGTCAAGGAGAGCCTCGCCCGGATGCGGCTCTCCTCCGTCGATCTCCTGTTGCTGCACTGGCCCAATTCGCACGTGCCGCTGGAGGAGACACTGGGTGCGCTGTCGCATGCCAAGCGCATGGGCCTGACCCGCCACATCGGCGTTTCCAATTTCACCGTGGCGCTGACCGAGCAGGCGGTGGCGCTGTCGCCGGAGCCACTCGTCTGCAACCAGGTCGAATATCATCCTTATCTCGACCAGACGAAGGTGAGGGCAACCTGCGACCAGCATGGCCTCGCACTGGTCGCCTACAGCCCGATCGCCAGGGGGCGCGTCAAGGCCGACCAGACGCTCGCCGGGCTCGGGCGCGCGCATCGCAAGACGCCGGCACAAATCTGCCTGCGCTGGCTGGTGCAACAGAATGTCGCTGCGATCCCGCGCACCTCGCGCGTCGAACGTCTGTCGGAAAACATCGATATTTTCGATTTCGAGCTCTCGGACGACGAGATGGCCCAGATCGCCGCGCTGGCAAATCCCAAGGGCCGCCTGACCGATTTCGGCTTCGCGCCAAAATGGGATTGAGAGGGGGCCGCTGTATGCTAGGACCGGCGTGGCAACCCAAGATCGATCGATGGAACTACGGAAGATCATACGGACGGACATTGCAGCGTCGGCGGTCGCGCATCTGACGCTGGTGGCGCTGATTATCCTGATCAGCGAAGTCCATCCGTTTCACGCCGCGGTGCCCGAGACTGTTTCGGTGGACATCGTCACGCCGGAGCAGGTGAAGGAGGAGGAGGCCAAGGCCGAGGAGAAGGCTCAGGAGCAGGCGAAGGAGAAGCCGCCGGAGCCGCTGCCGGACCTGAAACTGCCGAAGCTGGATTTCAGCGACAAGGACAAGGCGGAGGCCGCGCCGAAGCCTGCGACCCAGCAGCAGGCCGCGGCGCCATCGCCGTCACCGCAGGCCTCGCCTGAACCGCAGCAGAAACAGCCGCAGCCGCAACCCTCACAGGCACCGAAGCAGCGGGAGGCCAATGTGCAGCCGCAGCCGTCGCAACAGCCGCCTCCGCAACCCCAGCAACAACCGCCGCCCCAGGCGATGCCGCAGCCGCCGTCGCAACAGCCGCCGCCACAAGCGATGCAGCAGCCACAGGCCGCGCCGCCGGCCTATCAGGCGCCGGAGCCTGACGTGACGGTCAAGTACGGCGTCATGCTGGGCCTGCCGCCGGAATTGCCGCCGGAGCTGCCGAAAGACGCCCCGAAGGACGATGGCGGCGATGCCAAGGATTCAATCGCAGCCAAGCTGCCATCCGAGGTCATCGCCGCGCTGCGTCGCCACCTGAAGAGCTGCGCCAAGCTGCCGGCCGGGGTCGACCCGACCGACAACGTCAACATCAAGCTGCGCACGGTGTTCGCCACCGACGGCACACTGGCCCGCCCGCCGATCCTGATCGAAGCTCCGCCATCCGCGAAGGGCGTGGCCATCGTGAAATCCGCGACCGCAGCGCTCCTGGCCTGCCAGCCCTACAAGATGCTGCCGGCCGACAAGTACGGCGAATGGAAGATCTTGGACCTGCCGTTCTCGCCGCGGGATTTTGGCGGAGGGTAGGCGGCTCGCTCCACTCTGTCCATCCTGCGAGCTAAGGCCTCCCGGTTCGCGGCTTCAGCCATGCCATGATCACGGCCTGCGGCGTTCTCCGGCTGCGTGGCAAGCTATGTCTTTCGATGGTGCGCCGTGCAAACGCGCCGGCCTGCTCGGCGGAGCCTCGCTGCGCCGGCGCGAGCGCCATCCACTCGCGAATGACGGCACGTCGAATTTTCGATTTTGGCATCGGATCAAATCCATGAGTTCGGGCGGATGTTCACGCGGCCTGCCGAAGGGGGATGGCCTCCGAGCGCCGCGCCAGAAGCACGCTGCCACATGGATGCTCGGCGCCTTGCAGGACGACGAAGCCGCGCTTCGTTACTGCGGCACGAAGAGTGTCTTTCGCAGCTGCCTTCTGCGCGTCGAGCCAGATCACCAGCACGGCGCGGGGGCTCAGGAAATCGTCGAGCCAATCCACTGTCGCATCGAGTGCGTGAAGCGTGCGTCGCCGCCAATCCACGAGCGCGACTTCATATTGACCTGCCGGCCGGCCGCAATTCCCTGCAGCAGCCGCCAGCAGATATCCGCGACGATGCAGCTCAATCACCAATTCCATGCTCTTCGCGCCGACCACGACGATGCGCTGCCGCGTCGAGCAGTTCGCGATGGCCATCATCGGATCGATGATCCTGTCGCTGACCCCTGAATTCGACATCATTTCACCAGTTCGCTACGCCGCGCGAGCTTGCGCGACGGAGCGGATATGGTGCTGGATGCTGTATGATTTCGAGATTGGCGCGATCGCGGTTGCATAGGATCGGCATAGGACCGGCCTCGGCCCCGCGCTGCCGGAAACTTATGTCGCGCTTATAAACAGACGATGCACTCCCCATCGCATTCAAATGCCTTCAGCGCCATTCTTCCGGCCCGCGCTTGCTATCGCGCCTTGCCTGGAGACAAAAATGTCCGCTTACCGTGCGTTGATCGTGGGACTACACGATCGTCCCATCAGAATGATCCACATGGATTGCATCGACGACGAAGCCGCGATCAGCTCCGCGGAGCGGCTCGTCGACGGTCGCGACGTGGAGCTCTGGCAGATGGATCGGCCTGTGGCCAGATTCGATTGCCGGTCCGGGACGATGCGCAGGAAGTAAGCCGGGATATCGCCGAGTGGGCAAGCCTCGCGTCTTGGGATGACGGCGCCAGTCGTGTCGTCATTGCGAACGTAGCGAAGCAATCCAGACTGTCACCGTGAAAAGATTCGGGAGTGCTTCGCTGCGCTCGCAGTGACGATGTGGAGAACGCGTGCCACGCGCGCAGCAGATGCCTCAATAGCCGCGCTTCCGCGTCTCCGTACCATCCATCTCCTCCGGCGCCATCGCCGCCCATGCGCTCGACGCGAACTGCCTTCGCCAGGTCACGATCACCACCGCCGCCGTGGTCACGAACAGCACCCAGGGGCTGACGAACCAGCCGAGGTAGCCGAGTGCGAAGAAGAAGGCGCGCTGGCCGCGGTTGAAGTGGCGGCCGGCGGATTCGAACAGGCGCGAGGTGCGGATGACGTGGGCCTCGGCCTCGGGCGTGTCGCGCCGGTCAGCCGGCGGCATGCCGCCGAACAGGATCGCGACATAGTTGAACAGGCGATAGGCCCAGGCGAATTTGAAGAAGGCGTAGACGCAGATCAGCACGAGGCCGACGCATTTCAGCTCCCACATTGCGGGCGAGGTGCTGAGGTCGATCGGCAGCTTGCTCAGGATCGTGATGGCGTCGTTGGTGGCATGCAGCAATGCCAGCGCGCCGCCGAGTGCGAACAGGCTGGTGGAAGCGAAGAAGGCGGTGCCGTTCTGGAGCGAGGCCATGATCTGCATGTCGACCATGCGGGTGTCGCGGTCGAGCAGGCGGCGGACCCAGACCTCGCGATAGCGGTTCATGCGCGCCGACAGGCTGTCGCGGCCATAGGCCGAGTGCTCCAGCGTCAGGGCATAGACCAGCCATTCGATGATGAAGAAGCCGACCGCGGTGATGTCGACCCAATGCCTGCCCATGTCTCACTCCTCGCGAAGATCGCAACGATTGCCACGCGCGGCCGGGTGCGGCAACGATTGATTGGCAGCAGGCGATGGCGCTAAAAGCAGCCGCATCCAAAGGACCTAGGGAAGGACCAGCGACATGGCAGCGCTCAAGCTCGCGATCGGAAACAAGAACTACTCGTCATGGTCGATGCGGCCATGGCTTGCACTGCGCGCCAATGACATCCCGTTCGTCGAGACCGTCATTCCGCTTTACACGGATAATCCCGCAGACAAGGATCAGATCCTGTCCTTCAGCCGCGCCGGCAAGGTGCCGGTGCTGGTCGACGGCGACATCACGGTGTGGGATTCGCTCAGCATCATCGAGTACGTCGCCGAGCGCTATCCGGAAGCGAAGCTGTGGCCCGACGATGTCGCCGCCCGCGCGCACGCCCGTTCGGTGTGCGCCGAGATGCATTCCGGCTTCATGGCCTTGCGCAACGAATGCGGCATGAACCTGCACCGCCCCGTGGGCGCCGTGACGCTGTCGGCGGACGCCAAGGCCAACGTCGCCCGCGTGCAGGAGATCTGGCGGGAGTGCCGGGCGCGCTACGGTGCCAAGGGACCGTTCCTGTTCGGCCGCTTCGGTGCGGCGGATGCGATGTACGCCCCGGTCGTGCACCGTTTCCGCACCTACGCGATCGAGGTCACGCCGGAGACCAGGGCCTACATGGACACGATGATGGCGTTGCCGGCGTTCCAGGAATGGACCCGCGACGGAATCGCCGAAACGCTCGTCATCGAGAAATTCGAGAACGTCTAACCCGCGAATGTGATCGGGCGCCGCTTGACGATGTGCAGGCTGGCGGCGCTCAATCGCGGTGGAAGGACCGCTTGGGAGAGGGCAGGGGTATGGGAATTCTGGACTCGCTGGAAAACAACCCCGCGCTTCGCAGCGCGCTCGGCCAGCTCGGCGCCGCGGTCCTGCCGGCGGTGTTGAACGAGGTGCTCGGCAGCAACAATCAGGGCGGCCTCAGCGCAATCGTCGCGAAGCTCCAGCAGTCCGGCTTCGGTGACCAGGTCAAATCCTGGCTCGGTAATGGCCAGAACCTGCCGATCTCGGCCGACCAGCTCCGCGCGGTGCTCGGCAGCGACACGGTTCGGCAGCTTGCGGCGCGCTACAACATCCCGGTCGACCAGCTCGGCCAGATTCTGGCCCAGGAACTGCCCAAGGCCGTGGACCAGGCAAGCCCGGAGGGGCATCTGCCCCACACCGCCTGAGGGAGCCGGTTCCAGCGGTATCCTCCACCCACCAGTTCCCGCACTATCGTCCTGAAAATACTGCCGGATCGGCCTATTTGTCATGCCTGTATACCGCTGGCCAAAACGCCGCATTGCGTGCTATATGTCACGCCGGGTTTTCAGCCGGTCCGTCGCAGTGGGACCCTGGGCACAGCCGGCGCTGTTTGAGTCATGGAGATGGGCGTTGAAGCATAAATTCCCCGTGGGAACGCGCGTACTGTTCACTGCCAGCAACGTCGCGCGCCCGGCTGCGAGTGGCTCATACGAGATCATCCGCCTGCTGCCGACGGATGGCGACGACTGCCAGTACCGCATCAAGAGTTCGACTGAAGCGTTCGAGCGCGTCGCCAAGGAAAGCCAGCTCGCCCAATCCTGACGGATGACGGTGCCGCGCGTTGACATCGCGAAGGAATTCGCTTCGCTCGCCGTCAAAAGGCCCCCTTCGCCTCGACATGGTGAACCGGGGGCAGTTGCCGACTCGCGGGGGCTCGCTTTGACCATTCGCTCTTTGCTCGCGTGAGGGACGTCGCGCATGAACTGGGCATGGGCCACTTCGTTCGACCAAATCTCGCGCCCACAGGCCTTTCCGATGTGGATGATCCTGGTAGCCGCCGGCCTCCTCGGCCTGATTCTCCTGATTACGCTGGTGCGCGCCGAAAGGTCGGTTGCCAACGGCGCGCTGACCGTCATCACGCTGCTTTCCATTGCCATCGCCGTGGCTGCCACCGTGCGCGTCTATGGTCCGGCGGAGGAGGCGCCGCCCGGCGAGGCGCGCGCGCAGAGCGCGGTCGTCGCCAGCCTGCCGGCGCTGTCCTGTCTCGACGATCTCGCCGGCAATGCCGTGGCGATTGGTTGCGAGAAGGCGCTGTTCGGCTCGCCTGACGCGGCGGCTGCGGCCGTCTCCTACACCGCCGCACGGATCGACCGGCTCACCGCGCTCGGCGATGCCGCGACCGCCGAGAAGAGCCTGACGCTGGACATGAAGGTGCTGCGCAAGGCGCTGGAGCGCGATCGCTACGGCCTCGTCGCGCAGGTGCTGGTTGCGCGCGACGGCTGCACGCAGTTCGACTGCCCCGCCTTCCGCTCGCTGACCGATCAGCAGCGGGTCGCCGCCAACATGGATTCCCATCTCTACGACACGCTGGTTGCACGCTATTCGCCGGGCTGGAACGCACCCGCAACGGCCCCGGCGATGCCGGCCACCGCGGCGCTTGCCGGGATGCCGCCATCGATGCCGACGGGGAGGCCGACCAATGCGGAGTTCCCGAGCGCGTCATCGACGCCGCCGGTGAGCATCATGAATCCGGAGCCGCCCACGGCGGCGGTGCGACAGGCGGCGCCCGCCGGAGGCGCAGCCTCGGCGCCGCGCGCGTCCGCTCCGACCTCGGCGCAGGCTGCTGCTCCTGCGGCGCCGGCTGCGAAGAAGCCGCCGGCGCCGAAGGCCGCGCGTGCGCCGGCCGCAGCACCGGTTCCGCTCGCTCCGCCGGCCCCGGCTCCTGCGGCTGCGGATAACGAATAGTTCGGCATTCCAAATGCGTGGCTGCCCGGCTAATGCTGGGCGCATGCCGCTACATCTGATCAAGCTCGCCGTCGGCTGCGACTCCGTCAAGGAATTGAAGGGGTGGGTCGCCGAACGGATGCAGACCGCCAAGAAGAAGGGTCTGCCGCAACATCACATCCACATCACCCGCATGGTGCCCAAGCGCGACGCCGAGATCCTGGCGGGCGGATCGCTCTACTGGGTGATCAAGGGCGAGATCGCCGCGCGTGAAAAGATCATCGGCATCGAGCCGTTCCGCGACAAGGACGGCATCGGCCGTTGCCGGATCGTGATGCAGCCGAAGGTGATCTCGGTATCGCCGCGGCCGATGCGGCCGTTCCAGGGCTGGCGCTACCTCAGCGACGATTCCGTGCCGCCCGATCTCGGCAAGTCGGCCGCCGGCTCGATCGCGGCGATGCCGGAGCCGATGCGACGCGAGCTGCGCGATCTCGGACTGCTCTGACGCGGCCGCTCATGGCGGCGTGACGATGTGCAGCCGCGCCCAGTCGGAGGACGGCATCACGATCGGACGTCCGCCTTCGCCGATGGCGTCGATGATGTCGACCAGTTCGGGCTCGACGCCCATCTCGAGCAGGTACTTGCGATACTGCTCGCCAAAGATCGTCGTCAGGCTCTCGCGTTGTTCGGGCGCCACGTTGGGCGCGCGGCGATTGCGGATGGAGCGGCCGGCCAGCACCACCGCCGCACCTTGCGGGAGGCTGCGATGCACCCCGCCGGCGAGCATGAGGACGCACGCGAAATCGCACGCCGGATCCGGCAAGGACACCTTGGCATCGAGCGGCCCGCCCGGGCGCTTCAGCGCAAAACAATCCGCCTCCGGCTTGGCGGCGCAGGCCCCGACCTCGGTCGCGCCGGCGGTGGCATCCAGGCCGCGGTCTCGCAGGATGCGGCCCATGCTGACCGCAACATTGAGGTTGGAGCCGCCCCAGCTATGGATGACGAGCGGCAGCTTGTGTCCCGCCTGGCGATCGAGAATCGCGATCAGCCGCTTGTAGCTGTCCCATTGCACCGTGCCCTCGGCGGCGATCCAGTCGGAGCAGCCCGGTCCGCAGGCCCCGGCGGGGCCATGGGCGACGTAGAAGATCATCGCATCCGGCGGCGAGCCGTACAGGCCGATCGGCGGGCGCTGTTGTGCCTGGGCGCCAGTCGCGGCGACAAGCGCCAGCACGCCGTTCACGATCATCGTGCGGATGAATGACATGCCCCTGCCAGCCGGCTCGTTTCCTCGCGCCGATCATCCATCTGGGCGAGGGAACGCGCAAGATCGACCCTGGCGGTTACACCGCGATATTGTCGATCAGCCGGGTCGTGCCGAGCTTGGCCGCCACCAGGATCCGCAACGGGCCGTCCTTGCGCGAGGTGACCGGCGCGAGCGTCTCGGCATGGCGGGCCTCGAAATAGTCGAGCGCGAAGCCGGCCGCCGTGATCGTCCCGGCGCCGCGCGCCATCGCGGATGCGATCGCTTCGCCGGCGCGGATGTGCCCGGCGCTGTCCTTCATGGCGCGGTAAAGCGTGGTCGCGGTCTGCCGCTCCTCCGGCGAGAGATAGACGTTGCGCGAAGACATCGCGAGCCCGTCGCGCTCGCGGACCGTGCGGGAGCCGGTCACCTTGACGCCGAGGTCGAGGTCGCGCGCCATCTGCGTCACCACCCGCAACTGCTGAAAGTCCTTCTCGCCGAAGATCGCGACATCCGGCCGGCACTGCGTGAACAACTTGCCGACGACGGTGGCGACGCCGCCGAAGAAGTGCGGCCTGAAGCGGTCCTCGAGGCCGGCCAGCGCCGGCCCCTCCGGCACGATGCGGGTCGCAAAGCCTTCCGGATACATCGCCTCGGCGCCGGGGTGCCAGACGATGTCGACGTCCTCGGCGGCGAGCTTGGCGAGATCGGACTTCCAGGTCCGCGGATAGGCACCAAAGTCCTCGGTCGGGGCGAACTGGGTCGGGTTGACGAAGATCGACACCACGACGCGACTCGCGCGCCGCTTGGCGAGGCGCACCAGCGACACATGCCCGTCATGGAGGGCCCCCATGGTCGGGACCAGCGCGATCGTGGCCTTTCGCTTGCGAAGATTGTCGACGGCGCGTCGCAAGGCGGGGACCGTGCGGGCGATCAAGGGGCTTCGTGACATCAGGACTCGACAGGGTTGGGAATGGGAAGCGGGCGCGTCCCGGCGCCCGGCCGGCTAACCTTAACAAGCGCCGATCGTGGACGCCATGCATTCGGATGCGGCACAGCATCCCGCGCGAGGCCGCGCACGATGTCGCGACATGGCTGAATCACAAGCGAGAGATGGTGCCGTGATTCATTTCGAACACGGCGCGCTGCGATTTGCATTTACTGTCACGCATTTCACTTGACCGCAGACGCGGCCAACTCGAAGATATTCATCAGGGGTGTTGAGGATCGCTATGCTTGTGCAGGCTAGCCAAGGCCAATCCGGCTCGGCGCATGTCGTCGTGCTCGGCAACGAAAAAGGCGGCTCCGGCAAGTCGACCACCGCCCTGCACATCGCGGTCGCGCTGCTGAAGGCCGGCCAGCGCGTCGCCACCATCGACCTCGACTGCCGTCAGCAGAGCTTTACCCGCTACATCGGCAACCGTTCCGCCTGGGCGCGCCGCACCGGCCTCGGCCTCGAGCTGCCGGTGCATCGCTGCATCAAGCTCGGCGAGACCATGCAGATCGCCGAGAACGAGAATTCCGAGTTCCAGCAGTTCATGGAGGCGGTCTCGGCGGTCGAGAGCAATTTCGACTTCATCGTCATCGATACGCCGGGCACCGACAGCTATCTGATGCGCTTGGCGCACTCGATGGCCGACACGCTGGTCACGCCGATCAACGACAGCTTCCTCGATTTCGACGTGCTCGGCACCGTCGATCCCGCCAACTACGCAGTGACGGGCGAGAGCCACTATGCCGAGATGGTGCGGGATGTGAGGCGCAAGCGGCGCCAGCTCGACGGCTCCAGCACCGATTGGATCGTCGTGCGCAACCGCCTGTCGATGCTCGGCTCCCGCAACAAGCAGCTCGTCGCCGAGGGCCTCAAGGATTTGTCGCTACGGCTCGGCTTCCGCTACGTCGACGGCTTTGCCGAGCGCGTCGTCTATCGCGAATTTTTTCCGCGCGGCCTGACCGCGCTCGATGAGATCGACGAGGCCACGCTCGGCATGCGGCCCAACCTTGGCCATCTCACCGCGCGGGAAGAGGTGACGGGTCTGCTCCGCCAGCTCAAGCTGCCGCTCGACGAACGCGGCCGCCGCCGTGCGGCAAATCGCGCCGAGTGGTTCAGCCAGGTCGACAAGCCGCTCGAAGTCCACGACATCCTCGGCGCCTGAGGCGGCGGTATATCGCTACTTCCAGCCGATTGAAGCTGCCGGTTCCCGCCGGAACTGAGTGCGGGCTTGGCCGTTTCACCCTGTGTTTACCGTGAAATTGAAGCCAATCGAGACCGGTTGCGTCGGATGGTAGCCTGCCACCTGACGTAGCCGCCTGAGAATGGGATGCCCAAGAAACGCGTGCGCCGCACAATGAAAGGGCTGAAGGTTCACAATATTTAAGCTTCCTGTCACGCGGCTGTGACATATATTAGGGAATAGGCGACCAGGGGCCGAAGAGCCCCGGAAGAACACGATTTTCAACAGGGATTCAGGCCGCAAGAGCCTGAGGCTGAGGACGAAAATGAAGCGTGGAATTGCCGTTCTGGTTTCGGTTAGTGCCCTCTTCGGCGTCGCCTATGTCACGGCGAGCAAGTGGGCGATCAGGCACGAGACCGTCACCTTCTACGACGCCTCGCGCGACAACCGTCCCGTGCCTGTCGATATCGCGGTTCGCCGCGACAAGGAAATGCAGGCCAATGCCGGCATGATCACGCTGCCGGTTGCCGTGATCAATCACGGCAACACCGTCAAGAATACCGAGTACGGCTTCCTCGCCAACATCTTCGCGGCGCGCGGCTATATGGTCGTAAGCCCGCAGCATGATTTGCCGACCGATCCTCCCATGGTGACGAAGCCCGGTGAGCTCTATGTCGGCCGGCTGCCGCAGATCCTGCGCGGCGTTGCCAACATCCATCTCGCCATGCAGGAGATGAAGAAGGTTCAGCCCAACGCCGATTACGACAGGGTGACGATGGTCGGCCACTCCATGGGCGGCGACATCACGATGTATTTCGCCAAGCAGTATCCCGATGAGGTCAAGAAGGTCGTCACGCTCGACAATCTGCGCGTGCCCTTCGTCACTGCCGGCAAGTTCAAGATCCTGTCGTTCCGTTCGCAGGATCCGCAGTTCAAGACCGACGCGGGTGTCATCCCAACCGATGAGGAATGCGAGAAGGCCGGCATCCAGGTCGTGAAGACCGAATTCCAGCACAACGACATGCGCGACACCGGTCCGGATGCAGCGAAGAACTCGATCCAGAGCATGCTCGACAAGTTCCTGAGCGACGGCGACAGCGCCGTGGCGCCCGTCGATACGCGCTCGGCCCCGCCCAATATCCTGGAGCCCGGTCCGGTTGCTCTGATGGCGCCTGCCAAGAGCTGACACCGACACCAGCTGACACCGACCCGCTCCGATCGTCAGCACGACCTGCAAAGCCTCCGCCGGCATCCGCCAGCGGAGGCTTTGCACATTGACCGGGCCGCAGGCGCTATCCACATTAGCCGCTCACGCAAGAAGCGAGCAGGGATGCCCGGCGAACCCGTCAAACCGCGTGGCCGTGATGCCGTCTCGAGCCAAACCGGCGGCACGCTGCCTCAAGCCAGCACCGCGGAGGACATCGCCGCGTTCGTCGCCAAGGCGCGTGCGCTGTCGCCGCATGCCCCCGGCGCGAAGGGGCGGCTGATTTTCGCGCTGGATGCGACTATGAGCCGGCAGCCGACCTGGGACATGGCCTGCGCGCTCCAGGCGGACATGTTCCGCGAGGCCGCAGCGATCGGCAGCCTCGACATCCGGCTCGTCTACTATCGCGGCTTGAACGAGTGTCGCGCCACGGGCTGGATCTCCGACAGCGCGAAGCTCGCGACGCTGATGAGCAAGATCGACTGTCGCGGCGGCGACACCCAGATCGGCAAGGTGCTGAGCGACGTGCGGCGCGAGGCGGTCGCCTCGGGCGTGCGTGCCGTCGTCTTCGTCGGCGATGCCATGGAGGAGAAGGTCGACGAGCTCTGCGCCAAGGCCGGCGAGCTCGGCATGCTCAAGGTCCCCGTGTTCGTGTTTCAGGAAGGCGCCGACGCCGTGGCCGAGCAGGCCTTTCGCGAGATCGCGCGGCTGACCGGCGGGGCCTGGTGCCGGTTCGATCCCGGCGCGGCGGCGCAGCTTCGCGAGCTGTTGCGCGCGGCCGCGGCCTATGCCGCCGGCGGCCGCGAGGCGCTGTTGAAACTTGCCAAGAGTGCGAGCGGTGCGGCCAAGCTGATCGGGCAGATGAAGTAGCGGCCCGCGTCGGAGACGGACGCCATGCATTTTGCCGTGAGGGCGACTATATTCCGGCCATGACCCTGATCGCCGGCGCCATCGCCGTTATCACGCTTTATCTGCTGCTCCAGATGTTCCGCTCCGCCAATCCGGCGGTGCTGGCGCGCACCATCAAGTTCGGTGGCGGCGTGGTGGCGCTCGCGGTCGCAGCGTTCACTGGCCTGCGGGGCGAGCTGGCGGTGGCGATCCCGCTCGGGATTTTCGGCGCCGGGCTCCTGGGCTGGACGCCGCTGGCGAATGCCGGCTTCGGCAATATCGGCGGGCTGTTCGGCGGTGGCGCAACGCGCCCGGCCGGACAGGCCTCGCGCGTACGCTCGCAATTCCTGGACATGCGGCTCGACCACGATTCGGGTCAGCTCGCCGGCCAGATCGTCGCCGGTCCTCACGCCGGGCGCGATCTCCAGGAGTTCGATCTCGCCGGCCTGCTGGCGATGGCTCCGGCGTTCGACGCCGAGAGCGTGGCCCTACTTGAAAGCTATCTGGACCGCCGGTTTCCCGCCTGGCGTCAGAACGCGCAGGGCGATGCGGCAGGGCGGCAGCGCCGCACGGCGCCGAGCGGCAAAATGACGGCGGAGGAAGCCTATCAGATCCTTGGCCTGCAGCCGGGCGCGGGGCGCGACGACATCAGCCGGGCGCACAAGTCCCTGATGAAGAAACTCCATCCCGACCAGGGGGGCTCGACGTATCTCGCTGCCCGTGTGAACGAGGCCAAGGATACTCTGCTTCGCACGCATAACGGCTAACTCCGGCACTACGCTACAAACGCCCGTACCGCGTAAGCTCCGCTTGCTCTGTCTGCCGTCGCCCCGATGCCCGCCTTTGTCGGCGTGGTCGATCCCTTGAGTAAAGTTTTAACCGTAAATCCTTGACGAGAGGTTGTCGCGGAACTGGCATCGCCGCATCCCCCAAAACAAAAATGCCCGCGCAAGGCGCGGGCATTTTGATTGGAGCGGTACGACAGATCAGTTGCGGACGGTGATGCAGGAGATGTCGGCGCGCTTCAGGGCGCGGCAGACGGCTTCGGCCTGGTCCCGCTCGAGCCCGGCGAAACGGGCCCGGTAAAGCTTGCGATTGTCCTTGGCGAGGACCGGCTCGGTGAACGGGTCGGCCTTGCTGAGCAGGCCGCGGGCGGAGCTGCGGGCGGCGTCGATGCGCTGCTGGGCTTCGTTCTCGCTCTCGAGTGCGCCGACCTGGACGATCCAGCCGCTATGGGTGACGACCGGCTTGGTGGTGGCGCTCATCTGGATCGGCTGCGGCACAGGATCGGCCGAAGCGAGCTTCGCAGCAGCCGGAGTGGGCGCCGCGGCCGTTGCGGCGGGCAGCACGCCGAGGATGCCATTGCCGGTGCCGAAGCCCGCCGGCTGACGGGGCATCTCGGTGCGGGCGAGCTCGGCCTTCGGCGCTTCGGGCTGGCTCGCCATCTCGGGCTTGTTGATGAGATCGGCGCGGGCGACGACGGCGCCGGAGGTCTCCGCGACGTCGGAGCGGGCCGCAATCGTGCTCGTGACCTGCGGTGTGACCTGAGCCGGCGCGGCGGAGGCGACCTTCACGGTGCCGGCCTTGACCTGAACCGTCTTCACCCGGACTGGCTTCATCGGCTCGGACGAGCCGGGGATGATGGAGAGCGGCTGGCTGGAGATCACGCCATTGGTGAGCGGCGCGGGCTCGATCCTGGATTCAGTTGGCCGAACCTCAGGCTTGCTGGTGTCAGGCCTGGCTTGAGCCGGCGGCATCGCGGCGGTCGCAGCCGCCAGCGCTGAGAGGCGCGAGGCGAGGCGCTGCGGGGCCGTTTCGGGGGCAGGGGCGGCCGCGGCCTGCTGGACCTGCGGAGCGGGGCGGGCCGGGGTCTCCGATGCATCGGCGACGTCGGTATTGGCATCTGCGCCGTTGCGCTCGGTGACGGCGACGACGGTGTGGGTGGTGGCGCCCTTCTCGAGGTTCTCCGCGAGCAGGTTGCGCATGGTGGCGTCGCGCGAGCCGCCGCTGCGGCCGCCGAGCACCACGCCGATCAGGTGGCGGTTGCCGCGACGCATCGAGGTCACGAGGTTGAAGCCGGAGGCGCGGGTGTAGCCGGTCTTGATGCCGTCCACGCCCTCGACGCTGCCGAGCAGGTGGTTATGGTTGCGGATCGACTGTCCGCGCCAATTGAACGTCGAGGTCGCGAAATAGCGATAGTAGCGCGGGAAGCGCTCCTGGATGGCGCGGCCGAGCGTGGCCTGGTCGCGCGCGGTCGTGACCTGCTCGTCGTTGGGAAGGCCGTTGGCGTTGCGGTAGACCGTCTTGGACATGCCGAGCGAGCGCGCCTTGCGCGTCATCATCTGGGCGAAGTCGTCCTCGTCGCCGCCGATCGCTTCCGCGATCACGACGGCCGCATCGTTGGCGGAGCGGGTGACGAGGCCCTTGATCGCGTCCTCGACGCGGATGGTCTGGCCGGCACGGAGGTTCAGCTTGGTCGGATCCTGATCGGCGGCGTGCTGCGAGACCGGCATCTCGGTGTCGAGCTTCATCCTGCCGGACTCGAGGCGCTCGAACAGCAGATAGAGCGTCATGATCTTGGTGAGCGAGGCGGGGTGGCGGATTCCGTCCGGGCTCGTTGCCTGGAGCACGGAGCCGGAATTGCCGTCGACGATGATCGATGCGAATTTCGGGCTGGAGCTGTCGGACACATCGCGCTGCACCCGGTGGTGAGCGTATTGGCGCCGGTGACGCCGTGCCTCGGCAGCATCGGTGAAGATGACTACGGCGGTGACCGTAAGAAGCCCGAAAACGCCAACCCGCGCCAAGCGCGAGGAAGACAAGTTTTTACGAAGCATGAAACCCCGTCCCCGTTTCTGACTTGATCACCGGCCCGTGAGGCGAAATTGTGCCCACTCGACCCGGGATCATTACCTGCTCAGGCTGTCTCTCCGCTGGTGTTCGCTGCGGGAAACGTTGGGCCTGAGCCGCTGTTCTGGCTAAGGTGATGTTCTCGAACGGCTTTTGACCGTTCGCGGAAGCTGAACACGTCCAGGGAATCAGGGTAGGGGTCCGCGGTTTCCAAAAGCTTAAGGAACCATTGCGGGAAACCCCGGGAATCTCAGCGATTTGCATCTAATTTTGTGCGCCGCACAAGATTCTTGACTTTTTTGTGCGTTGCACTATTTTTGGGCGGAGTCAGGGAGCCGGGGCTTCCGGACCAAAGCCAGGGAAAAAGGATTCCGAAATGTTCAAGGTTGAAGACTTTCAGAGCTACGGGAAAGAGCAGTTCGAGCAGTGCGTTGCTTCCGCGACCTCGATGCAGCATGGCCTCCAGGCGATCGCCAGCGCGTATGGCGACTACACCAAGAAGTCGTTTGAAGACACCAAGTCCTTCGTCGAGAAGCTTTCCGGCGTGAAGTCGCTGGACAAGGCCGTGGAAGCGCAGACCGACTTCGCCCGTTCCAGCTACGAGACCTTCGTTGCGGAATCGCAGAAGATCGCCGGCCTTTACAGCGACCTCGCCAAGCAGGCGTTCAAGCCGGTCGAGACCATCGTTTCGAAGTTCACCCCGGCTGCCAACTAACGTCCTCTGGAACTCCTGGAATCGAAAAGCCCGGCTGGTTCAGCCGGGTTTTTTTGTTGTCGCGACAGAGATCCGGTTCAGCGCGCCACGCGCAGCTTCGACAACGACGTACCGACGTCAACCCCACACGGTCTGGACAGAACGTGTCGATGCCGCTCGCGCAATGCTCGCCGCTTCGGCGTCATCGCGCAGCTTCTTCCGCCGCGTGTCGATCTGCGAGGCATTGCTGTACCACCAGCGATTCTGCGCATCGAGAGCGCCGGCGAGGAGCACGAGGCCACTGAGCTGATCGACCAGGTTCTTCGCGGCCGTCGGCATCGCCCACATCTTGCCGTCCTGGGCCATCGAGCCGGCGTTGTCGAGCAGCATGGCGACGCGCATGCGCACCAGGCGCCAAGCGATTGAACGGCAGCTCGATGGGACCGTAGAAAACCGGAGGTATCCCGCGAAATCGCCGCTGCCGCTTAACGGCCGGATTCCTGGTGAAGATGTTCTAAACGGTGCCGGCCGAAACTTTTGTCAAATCGGTCCGGATTGACTAACCTTGGTCAGGATCGCCGGACCGGGAATCGGGACTGCCTCGACCATTTTGGCCAGACCGTTGCACGCTTGCGGCGAGCCGGGGGCGGGCCCATATTCCCTACAATCGAGCCGGGCTTGACCGGACCGGTTGGAAGCGGTGATCCAACAAGGCGGCGCGCCCGTGCAAAGCTCCGAAGGGCGGGGCCGCGCGGCTGACCGTCACTCGCTTCCGTGGGGAATTTGAACGCCTGAGCCATGCCGCACCTGACTTTCAGACTAGACCTGTCCGCGCAAGCCGCTGCCCACGCTCCTCGTATGAGCAATGACGAGAACCGTTCGGGCGGACCGACGGGGCCGAATACGTCTGTCATCACCAAGGTCAAGCCGAAGACCAAACGGCCGAACCTGTATCGTGTGCTGATCCTGAACGACGACTACACGCCGATGGAATTCGTCGTCCATGTGCTGGAGAAGTTCTTCCAGAAGGACATCGAGGCCGCGACCAAGATCATGCTGCATGTCCATCATCACGGCATCGGCGAGTGCGGCGTATTCACCTACGAGATCGCCGAGACCAAGGTGACGCAGGTGATGGACTTCGCCCGCAAGCACCAGCATCCGCTGCAATGCGTGATGGAAAAGAAATAGCTGCGCGTTCACATCCAGAGTTATTTAGATCGGTTCTGGTCGCGCGGTATGTGACGGCAGCACATCCTGCTGCGTGATCCCGCGAAAATCAGCGGCGTCAATCCTGCCCAAATGGGTAGTTCTGCCCAAATCGGAACGGGTTTTGCATCGAGCATGCCGTGGGCGCGTAATGCCCATTTGAGTCGCGGAACCGGTCTTTCGCCGCGGTCTTGTATAACTATATGTGACAAAGGTTGTTGTTGCCTGACCGGGCGATGGCGATCATGATGGTGGGGGCCATAGAGGACGCGAATGCCGACTTTTTCCCAAAGCCTTGAACAATCCCTGCATCGTGCGCTGGCGATCGCAAACGAGCGTCATCACCAATACGCGACGCTCGAGCATCTCTTGCTCTCCCTGATCGACGACTCCGATGCAGCCGCCGTCATGCGCGCCTGTAGCGTCGATCTCGACAAGCTCCGCACGAGCCTCGTCAATTACCTTGAAACCGAATTCGAGAATCTGGTGACGGATGGCGCCGACGACGCCAAGCCGACCGCCGGTTTCCAGCGCGTGATCCAGCGCGCGGTGATCCATGTGCAGTCGTCCGGTCGCGAAGAGGTGACCGGCGCCAACGTGCTGATCGCGATCTTCGCCGAGCGCGAGAGCCATGCCGCGTACTTCCTGCAGGAGCAGGACATGACGCGCTATGACGCCGTCAACTACATCAGCCACGGCATCGCCAAGCGGCCGGGCGTCTCCGAGGCGCGGCCGGTGCGCGGCGTCGACGAAGAGACCGAGGCAAAGGGTACCGAGGACGCCAAGAAGAAGGGCGAAGCGCTCGAGACCTATTGCGTCAACCTCAACAAGAAGGCGCGCGACGGCAAGATCGATCCGGTGATCGGACGCAATTCCGAGATCAACCGAGCGATCCAGGTGCTGTGCCGCCGGCAGAAGAACAATCCGCTGTTCGTGGGCGAGGCCGGTGTCGGCAAGACCGCGATCGCGGAGGGCCTCGCCAAGCGCATCGTCGACAGCGAGGTGCCGGAGGTTCTTGCGGCTGCGACCGTGTTCTCGCTCGACATGGGCACGCTGCTCGCGGGCACGCGCTATCGTGGCGACTTCGAGGAGCGCCTGAAGCAGGTGCTGAAGGAGCTCGAAGCGCATCCCAACGCCATCCTGTTCATCGACGAGATCCACACCGTGATCGGTGCGGGCGCGACGTCGGGCGGGGCGATGGATGCGTCGAACCTGCTCAAGCCGGCGCTTGCCTCGGGCACGATCCGCTGCATGGGCTCGACCACCTACAAGGAATACCGCCAGCACTTCGAGAAGGACCGCGCGCTGGTGCGGCGCTTCCAGAAGATCGACATCAACGAGCCGACGGTCGAGGACGCGATCGCGATCCTCAAGGGCCTCAAGCCTTACTTCGAGGACTACCACCGGCTGAAGTACACCAACGAGGCGATCGAGGCTGCGGTGCAGCTCTCCTCGCGCTACATCCACGACCGCAAGCTGCCCGACAAGGCGATCGACGTGATCGACGAGTCCGGCGCGGCGCAGATGCTGGTGGCTGAGAACAAGCGCAAGAAGACCATCGGCATCAAGGAGATCGAGACCACGATCGCGTCGATGGCGCGGATCCCGCCGAAGAGCGTGTCGAAGGACGATGCCGAGGTGCTCAAGCATCTCGAGCAGACCCTGAAGCGCACCGTGTTCGGTCAGGACAAGGCGATCGAGTCGCTTGCCGCATCGATCAAGCTGGCGCGTGCCGGTTTGCGCGAGCCGGAGAAGCCGATCGGCTGCTATTTGTTCTCGGGTCCGACCGGCGTCGGCAAGACCGAGGTTGCAAAGCAGCTCGCGGCGTCGCTCGGCGTCGAGCTGTTGCGCTTCGACATGTCCGAATACATGGAGCGGCACACTGTGTCGCGTCTGATCGGCGCGCCTCCCGGCTATGTCGGCTTCGACCAGGGCGGTCTGCTCACTGACGGCGTCGATCAGCATCCGCATTGCGTGGTTCTGCTCGACGAAATCGAGAAGGCGCATCCCGACCTCTACAACGTGCTGCTCCAGATCATGGATCACGGCCGGCTCACCGACCACAACGGCAAGCAGGTCAACTTCCGCAACGTGATCCTGATCATGACCACGAACGCAGGTGCTTCGGATCTCGCCAAGCAGGCGTTCGGCTTCACCCGCTCGAAGCGGGAAGGCGACGACCACGAGGCGATCAACCGGCAGTTCGCGCCGGAATTCCGCAACCGTCTCGATGCCATCGTCTCGTTCGGCCATCTCAGCGTCGAGGTGATCGGCACGGTCGTGGAGAAGTTCGTGCTTCAGCTCGAGGCTCAGCTCGGCGATCGCGACGTCACCATCGAACTGTCCGAGCCCGCCAAGACCTGGCTGGTCCAGCATGGTTACGACGAGCAGATGGGCGCACGGCCCATGGCCCGCGTCATCCAGGAGCACATCAAGAAGCCGCTGGCTGACGAGGTGCTGTTCGGCAAGCTCAAGGGTGGCGGCCACGTCCGCGTCGTCCTGGTCAAGGACGAGGCCGACGAGACCAAGGACAAGATCGGGTTCGAGTTCCTCGACGGTCCGATCACGCCGAAGCAGGAGAAGCTGCCCGGCGCCCGCAAGCGTCCGCCGGGCAAGTCCAAGCCGGGCGGTGGTGGCTCCGGCGGTTCGAAGGGGCCGACCTCGAAGGGCCCGCTGGTCAAGGCTTGATTGCGAGCGATATGAATTGAAAAGGCCGGCTGAAAAGCCGGCCTTTTTGTTTGCGTGGCAGTTGCGAGGCGCTAGGTGCCGGTGTCAGGCGCAGGCGCCGCCGGCGGCCGCGGCTTCTTCGGCGCGGGTGGCCGTGCGCGAGCGGGAGCTGACGGCTGCATGGTCACGATGACAGGGTTGGGCTTGTGATCGGTTGCCGCCGCGGTGGCAGCATCGACGCCCATGCCGACGACACCGCCGAGCAAAAGATTTCCGGCGAAGCCGGCGGCCCCGGAGGTCGGTATGTCCCGGCTGAGCGGCACGATCTGCGGTTCATAGCCTTCCTTCTGGAAGGTGATCGAAATGTCGGCGTTCCGCTTGACGACCACGGAGCACGGCGTCGTGCAGGTGGTCGGAACTTCCATTCCGCTGACGACGGCTTCCACGCCCGACGGTGTCGATGAGATGCTGATGTTTTCGGTCGTGCCTCGCGTGACAGACGCGCAGCCGCCCAGCATGACGCTGAGCGCCACAATTCCAAATGAACGCATGAAATGCCCCTTATTCCCCGCGTCAATGAAGCGCAACCGGGAGGGCAATACGTCATTGGTCCAGATAGTTAAGCCACGCACAAGTTGCGCGCGAGAGCAGCAGAACCTGGACGTGAGCTATTCGCCGCGCAGGCGCTGGTCGTCCTGTACCCGGACGTGCTCGGCGCCGCGCGCGCCCGCGGGCGACAGCCGCAGCATGCTCAGCACTGCACCGCACAGCGCAAATCCGACGCCGACAAGGAGCGCGATCCTGGTTCCCTCGGTCGGATAGCGGCCGAGCAGCAGCGCCACCAGCGCCGCGCCGGTGGTCTGGCCGAGCAGGCGCGCCGTGCCCAGCATGCCGCTGGCGCCGCCGGCGCGCTCGCGCGGGGCGGCCGCGATCATGGTGCGGTTGTTGGGGGTCTGGAACAGGCCGAAGCCGGCCCCCGCCAGCGCCATCCGCCAGATCACGTCGAGCGGTGTCGGGCTTACAGGCAGGAAGGCGAGTGCGCCGAGGCCACAGGCAAACAGCGTGAGCCCGATGCCGCCGAGCAGGCCGGCCGGATAATGCTCGACCAGGCGGCCGGCGAGCGGGGCTGCGAGCGCCACCGCGATCGGCCAGGGCGTGATCAGAAGTCCCATATGCACGGCGGAATAGCCGAAGCGGCTCTGGAGGTAGAAGGGGATCGCGACGAAGGCCAGCATCTGTCCGCAGAACGAGGCGATCGAGGTGGCAATCGACAGCGCGAATACCGGAATACGCAACAGGTCGACCGGCAAGAGCGGCGAGGTCATGTGGGTTTCGCGGTAGATCAGCAGTGCGCCCGCGACGATGGCGATGGCGAATTGAACGAGACAGGTGACGGCGGCCTCGCCATGACCGACGCTGTCGACGGCCGCGATGCCGACGCCGAAGGTGATCGCGGACAGCCCTGCGCTCTGCCAGTCGAAGGAATGGCTGGCGGGTTTTGTGTGCGGCAGGCTGCGCAGGCCGAGCACCAGCGTCACCGCACCCAGCGGGACGTTGATGGCGAACAGCCAAGGCCAGGTTCCGACCGCCAGGATGCCCGCGGCGAGCGTCGGGCCGACCGCGGCTGAGAAGGCGACGACGAGCGCGTTGATCCCGATGCCGCGGCCGAGCTGGCTGCGCGGGTAGGTGAAGCGCACCAGTGCCGCGTTGACGCTCATGATGCCGGCCGCGCCAAAACCCTGGATGATGCGCGCGATCGTCAGCAGCGGCAGCGTATGCGCCAGCGCGCAGAAGGCGGATGCGAGCGTGAACAGTACGAGCCCGGCCAGATAGACGCGGCGATAGCCGACGATCTCGCCGAGCGACGCCAGCGGCAAGAGCGAGATCGTGATCGCGAGCTGGTAGCCATTGACGATCCAGATTGAGAAGGCCGGGCTCGCATCGAGGTCGGCTGCGATCGTCGGCAGCGCCACGTTGGCGATGGCGCTGTCGACGACCGCCATGATGATGCCGAGCGCAATCGTCAGCACCGCCTGGTTGCGCTGCGGCTGCGGCAGGCCGTCGGCATGCTCGATCGGGGCAGACGACATGATGGTGGCGCGCCTGATTGGAGCCGTGATTCATCCCCGGATTAGGAAATTGCAGGATGGATCGCAACCCGGCAGGACCCGGACGGTTCCTGTGCCGGAAGCAGGCCTTCCGGCACAGGAAAACGGGTCGGGACCGCTTTCGCGAGGGCTCGGGGAGCCGAGCGGTCGGGCAGTTGGCCGTCTCTACACCGCCGGCGGATTGCGGTCGGTGAAGGTGGTGCGCTGGTGCCAGTAGGGATAGGGCAAGGTCACCTTGCTCGCGGCATCGAGCTTTGCGATCTGGTCCTTGGTCAATGTCCAGCCGACCGCGCCGAGATTTTCGCGCAGCTGCGTCTCGTTGCGCGCGCCGATGATCAGCGTCGAGACCGTCGGACGCTGGAGCAGCCAGTTCAGTGCGATCTGCGAGACGCTCTTGCCCGTCTCCTTGGCGACCTCGTCGATCGCTTCGACGACGCGATAGACGTGCTCATCGGGCACGGGCGGGCCGAAATCGGCGGTCTTGGGCAGGCGACTGACCTCGGGCTTCGGTTGACCCCGTCGGATTTTTCCGGTGAGGCGCCCCCAGCCAAGCGGTGACCAGACCACTGCGCCCAACCCCTGGTCCACGCCGAGAGGCATCAGCTCCCATTCGTAGTCGCGCCCGATCAGGGAATAGTAGGTCTGGTTGGCGACATAGCGTGGGAAGCCATGCTTGTCGGCAACCGAGAGCGACTTCATCAGGTGCCAGCCCGAAAAGTTGGAGACGCCGACATAGCGGATCTTGCTGGCGCGCACGAGCACGTCGAGAGTCGCAAGTACCTCTTCAGGCGGGGTGAACGCGTCGAAACCGTGAAGCTGGAACAGGTCGATGTAATCGGTGCCGAGCCGGCTCAGCGAACCGTCGATGGCCGCGAGCAGATGCTGCCGTGACGAGCCGATGTCGTTGGGCCCATCGCCGAAGCGGAAGGTGGCCTTGGTCGAGATCAGAACCTTGTCGCGGCGGCCCTTGATGGCCTCGCCGAGGACGCGCTCGGATTCGCCGAGCGAATAGACGTTGGCAGTGTCGAACATCGACACCCCGGCATCGAGGCAGATATCCAGAAGGCGCCGCGCCTCGGCCGCGTCCGTCGTACCCCACGCAGCAAGGCGGCCGACGCCGCCGAAGGTGCCCGTTCCCAGGCTCAAAGCGGGCACCATGAGGCCGGATCGGCCCAAGCGTCGGTATTCCATCGATATGCTCCTCGGCTGGCCGCTGGTTGACCGGTGCGGCCTTTGGGCGATGGTAATGCAAGCGCGGGCCGCGTCCTATCACGCGCTCACATACCGGCCTTGCTCGGGAATGGCCTAGTCGTGCAGGCGCATGTCATCGAATGCTGCATCGGCAACGCGCGCGCCTGGCGTCTTCACCGATGACTGAACCTCGATCCTGGTTGCGGGCGAGGGGAAGCAGGCGGCTTCGCCGTCACGCGCCTGCCGCGGCAGCAGCGTCAGGCCCCAGCCAACCAGGACCAGCACCGCGAGCCTGATCGCGATCACACCCAGCAACAGCTCCGATCCGCTTATGGTGGCGTGAGTCCTCATGCACGCCAGCCTGATGCGCGCAGACGGACAAGGCAATCTGGAATTGACGAGCCTTGCCTTCGCCTGCAGCGAAGGCTTGAGGTGATAGCTGGCTGGATGTCAGTGCCGCAACTGGCTCTGCCTGAAGTCGCGCGGCGACATTCCAAAATGCTCGCGGAAAACGCGGCCGAAATGCGAGAGGTCGTTGAAGCCCCAGGCGAAGGCGATCTCGCTGACATGGCGATGGGCCAGCACGGGCGAGGCGAGGTCACGCCGGCATTGGGCCAGACGCTCGGCAAGCACGTGGCGCTGGAACGAGGTATCCTCGTCGGCGAGGAGATCGTTCACATAGCGCGGCGAGATGCCGAGTGCAGCCGCGGCCTCCGACAGCGAGAGGTCGGGATCCGCTAGGTGAGCGCGGATATGGGCCTTCAAGCGGTAGAGCAGGGCGGAGCGATGGGTAGAGGACGGCAACGATGTCTTGCCGAGCCGTTCGCTCAGCGCCATCGCGAGCAGATCGACGGCCTGCTCAGACAACGCCGCAGCGTTGTCCGGGGCAAGTCGGTCCGCGCTCTGGCAAAGCCTGAAGATGAAATCATAGGCGAGCCGTTCGAGCGGCACATCGGCGCCGAACGACATCGCGGTGAGCGTCTCGGTGGCGCCGAGCCGGCGCTGCAGCATTTCGCGCGGCACCTTGAAGATGGTCTGCGTGAAGGCGTGGTTGAACTTCAGCTCATAGGGACGCGTCGTGTCGTAGAGCGCGAACTCGCCGGGATGGATCACGGTCTCGCGGCCGTCCTGCACCACGCCTCCGTCGCCGCGATTGCCGAGCGCAACCAGGACAAAATCCTGATCCGAACGCGCGATGCGGGACGGCGTCCGGAACACGTGCTGGCGGTCGGAGCAGACCTCGGAGCACACGGCCTTGCCGAGCGGGGCCTGCGTGACCGAGCCGCGAAAGGCGCTGCCGAGGTCGGACTTGCAGTCGAGCCCGACGAAGACGTCGCAGACGATGTCCTGCCACAGCGCCAGCCGCCGGTAGCCGGGGCTGCCGTCTGTCGTGAACTGGATTGGCATCGGCAAGCCTCCCTGTCACATCCAGCAAAACCGCATGTTGGCGCAGATCCAGCCTGACCGAAGGCAAGTCCCGTACCCGTCGGCGATCCCGGCCAGTCGAGTTTTTGTTCCACTGCGGTCGAGCGCCCGGCCGGGTGGCTTGGCCAAATAGACTGCATCGGACGTGGCTTCCGATCAACCGGCAATGGAGGCGGGAATGGGCATCGTACATCCGAAATACAAGGTCGCGGTGGTGCAGGCGGCGCCGGCCTGGCTGGATCTCGACGCGTCGATCGACAAGTCGATCGCGCTGATCAGGGACGCGGCCGAGAAGGGCGCCAAGCTGATCGCCTTTCCAGAGGCCTTCATCCCCGGCTACCCCTGGCACATCTGGATGGACTCGCCGGCCTGGGCGATCGGCCGCGGTTTTGTGCAGCGCTATTTCGACAATTCGCTGTCCTATGACAGTCCGCAGGCCGAGCGCCTGCGCGACGCCGTACGCAAGGCAAAGCTCACCGCCGTGCTCGGCCTGTCCGAGCGCGACGGCGGCAGTCTCTATCTGGCGCAATGGCTGATCGGGCCCGACGGCGAGACCATCGCAAAGCGCCGCAAGCTGCGGCCGACCCATGCCGAGCGCACGGTCTATGGCGAGGGTGACGGCAGCGATCTCGCCGTGCACGCAAGATCGGACATCGGCCGCATCGGCGCATTGTGCTGCTGGGAGCATCTCCAGCCACTGTCGAAATACGCGATGTACGCCCAGAACGAGCAGGTGCATGTCGCGGCCTGGCCGAGCTTCTCGCTCTACGATCCCTTCGCGCCGGCGCTCGGCGCCGAGGTCAACAATGCCGCCTCGCGCGTCTATGCGGTGGAGGGCTCCTGCTTCGTGCTCGCGCCGTGCGCGACGGTCTCGCAGGCCATGATCGATGAGCTCTGCGACCGCCCGGACAAGAATGCGTTGCTGCACGTGGGCGGCGGGTTCGCCGCGATCTACGGCCCCGACGGCAGCCAGATCGGCGACAAGCTGGCGCCGGACCAGGAGGGGCTGCTGATTGCCGAGATTGATCTCGGCGCCATCGGTGTTGCCAAGAACGCTGCCGATCCCGCCGGGCATTATTCGCGGCCCGACGTGACGCGGCTCCTGCTCAACAAGAAGCGATACCAGCGCGTCGAGCAGTTCGCGCTGCCGGTCGACACCATTGAGCACACGGACATCGCGGCGGCGGCGAGCTGATCGCCGGGATCAAGGGGAGGGTACGATCATGGAATCCGCAATTCCTCTGCATCTCGAGACCCAGCGCACGCGCCACAAGCGCGTGCCGGACGATTACCAGCCGCCATATCCGTCGTTCGTGGCGCGCTACAAGCCCGCCGTAAGCCGCGTCGTGATGGCCTATTTCGGTGTGCAGTATCGCGACGCGGCGCCGTCGGCTGCGACGGCGGCACTCGCCGAGATCGCGGCGCGGTTTGCTGCCGAGGGCGGGCCTTCGCATTGGGACCGCGCCCGCTACGTCGACCGCGCCGGTTATGAGACCGTCGTGTCGGTTGCCTATTGGGACGACGTCGCGCGCTTCGACGCATGGTTCCCGCCGGCACGCGAGGCGTGGACTGTGAAGGCGCGCGAGGGCATCGGCACCTTCATCGAGGTGCTGCGTCCCACGGTCGCCCGGCACGAGACGCTGTTCTCCTCGCTCGACCGGCCCGAGGGCGTGGCCGCAATCGCCGACGGCATGAGCGGCGAGGTGCAGGAGCACGCCTATTGGGGCGGCATGCGCGATCGCATTCCGCTGTCGCAGGCCGATCCGATGACGCCGGGCGGCACGCCGGAATTGATCCGCGACGGCGCGCGGCTGCGCGTGAAGGCGCACGACAATCTCTGCCTGATCCGCTCCGGGCAGGACTGGAGCGATACGGAGGCATCCGAGCGAAAGCTCTATCTCGACGATGTCGAACCGGTGCTGCGCGAGGGCATGGATTTTCTGCGCGACGACGGGCTAGCCATCGGCTGCTACGCCAACCGCTACATGCAGGTGCTCTCCGCCGACGGCAGCGTGAGCGAAAAGTCCTACGGCCAGAGCTGGTGGAAGAGCCTTGCCGCACTGGAGCGCTGGGCGGAGTCACATCCGACCCACGTCAAGATATTCGGCGCGGCGATGAAATACCTGTCGACGCTCGGGCCGTCCGCAAAGCTGCGGCTCTATCACGAGGTCACGGTGGCTGCCGCCGACGAGCAGTTCTTCGAATATCTGAACTGCCATTCGAAGACCGGCATGCTGGCGGCGGTCGAGACCGTCAGCGCCTAGGCTGCGCAGTGACCGAGCAGTTCGGGATGCGCGGCGCAGATGTGATGTGCGCCGGCATCCCGCAGCTCGGCCTCGCTGCCATAACCATAGAGCACGCCGATCGCGGTCATGCCGTTGGTGCGGGCGCCGATCACGTCGTGGCTGCGGTCGCCGATCATGATCGCGCTGCCGGGATCGACCTTGGTTTCGTCGAGCGCGAAACGCAGCAGGTCGCGCTTGTCGACACGCGTGCCGTCGAGCTCGGAGCCGAACACGCGCTCGAAATACGGCTTCAGGCCGAAATGATCGACGATGCGGATGGCGTAGACCGCGGGCTTGCTGGTGGCGACGAACATGCGCTGGCTGGTTGCGGCGATCGTCGTCAGCGTGTCGATGATGCCGGCATAGGCCTCATTCTCGAACAGGCCGATATCGGCAAATCGCTCGCGATAAAGCAGTAGCGCACGGTCGGCGAGCTCGTCGCTTCCGGTGAGCTTCTTCAGGCTGGCGTGGAGGGGCGGCCCGATGCACCAGGTCAGCTCGTCCTCGCTCGGCACGGCAAGGTCGAGCCGCTCCAGCGCGTATTGGATTGAGCGGGTGATCCCGGGCTTCGGGTTGGTCAGCGTGCCGTCGAGATCGAAGAAGATTGTAGCCATGCCAGTCGTGCCCGTGTTGATACCGCCGTTGTTTGACCTAAACGACGCGGCTGCTCAAGGCAACGCCGCCGCGTCGCGCGACGTTTTAAAGCTCGCTATTGGCAGGGCATAAGCGTAGAGTCCTGCGATCACCGCCCTTCCCATGGCATCCATCGGTGACTGAGGGTCACTAGCGCTCCCGCCGAACGAGGAGGAGCGCGCATGCCTCGCTTTAATCTGGCCGACTGGATCGTGCCGCCGGTGATCGTCCCGCTGTTTCTGTTGCTCCTGGTGGCCGCTGCGGCTTTTCTGCATGGATAGGACGCCGCTCCAATATCTGGTGAGCGGACGCGATCAAAGCGGCTATGTCAGCCTGGCCCGCACCACGACGGCCGCCGCTCTGAAGAAGGCGAAGGAGCTGTTGCAGGAAGGCTATGTCGACGTGCGGATATGCACGCCGCAGGGCCGGGTTCTGCTGTCTGACGAGTTCGACCAGTTCGAGGCATGAGGAGCGCAGGGGCGTCAAACGGCGCGCCCGGATCCTCCGCGAGGAACGATACCCGTATGAAAATGCTTATTGTCGCATTGGCGCTTGGCACATTCGTGCAAAGCGCAGTCGCGAAAGAGAAAGAGCCGGACTGCCGCGCAATCGAGAGCACGAGCGGACGGCTCGCATGCTACGACGCCGCGTTTCCGCCGAAAGCGAAGCAACCCACTGCTGCCGAACAAGACGCCGCGCGGGCCGCCTACAAGGACCCCTTCATTGCGGAAGAGGCCAGAACCGCAGCGAAGCTGAAGAATATCTGTCGCGGCTGTTGAGGTTTGCAATCAAGCAGCGCGTGGCAGAGGTGACGGACGACAGAATTCGCCGGCGCGTCCGCCCGCCGTGCACGCTCCGACATCAAGCGAAATCATAGAGGTGCCGACATGACGCCGCTCCGCCGTATCGCCGTGATCGGCAACTCGCTGCCTCGACGATGCGGAATTGCGACCTATACGACCGACCTGAAGAACGCGATATCGATTTCGCGCCAGGATATGGAGACCTGCATCGTGGCAATGACCGATCGCGGTCAAGCCTATGATTATCCTCCGGCGGTCGCGTTCCAGATCAAGGACGGCAATATCGAAGACTACATGCGGGCCGCGGATTTCCTCAATGCCGGCCGGTTCGATGCCGTGTGTTTGCAGCACGAGTTCGGGATTTTCGGTGGTGAGGCCGGGGCCCATATCCTCGTGCTGTTGTCCCGCCTTGCCATGCCGGTGGTGACGACGTTCCATACCGTGCTCGCCGATCCGACACCTGCGCAGCGGACGGTCATGGAGCGCATCGTCGAGGCGTCGTCGAAGGTCGTGGTGATGGCCAATAAGGGCCGCGAACTGCTGCGCGACGTCTACCGGGTGGCCGACGACAAGATCGAGGTCATCGCCCACGGCATTCCGGACGTCGCCTTCGTCGAGCCCGATGCAGCGAAGGCCAAGCTTGGATTTGAGCAAAAATCGGTCATCCTGACATTCGGCCTGTTGTCACCGAACAAGGGCATCGAAATCATGATCGACGCCATGCCGTCGATTCTGAAGCGCTGCGCTAATGCGGTGTATGTCGTGCTTGGCGCAACGCACCCCAACCTGGTCCGAAACCAGGGCGAGGCCTATCGCGAGAGCCTGATGGCGCGGGTGCGCGAACTCGGAATTGACGACCACGTGGTGTTCTTCGACCGGTTCGCGGATCTCGCCACGCTGCTCGAATTCATCTCGATGTGCGACGTCTATGTCACGCCCTATCTCAACGAGGCCCAGATGACCTCGGGAACCCTGGCCTACAGCTTCGGATTGGGGAAGCCGGTCGTCTCGACGCCTTACTGGCACGCCCGCGAGCTGCTTGCCGACGGGTGCGGCGTGCTGGTGCCTTTCAGCGACGCCGCGGCGATCGGCAACGAGATCGCAGGCCTGCTGACCGACGACGCCCGCCGGCAGGCGATGTCGCGGCGCGCCTATGCGGCGAGCCGGATGATGACATGGGAACGGGTGGCCGAGCGCTACGTGTCCGTCTTCGAGAATGTACGGCAAGGCCATCGGCTTAAACTCTTCGCGTGCTCGGAGATGAATGTGCCGGAGCCACGTAGCCCCGCATCGCCCGATATGCAGATCGGCCATTTCCTGTCGATGTGCGATGATGTCGGCCTGTTCCAGCATGCGGTCCATTCGGTGCCGGATCGCGCGCACGGCTATTGCGTCGACGACAATGCCCGAGCGCTGCTGCTGGCCTGCGCCCTCAATGGTCCAGGCGAACAGCCGCTGTCGGAAATCCTGACGAGCCGGTTTGCGGCATTCGTGCAGCACGCCTGGAATCCCGACACCGGGCAATTTCGCAACTTCATGGGGTTCAATCGAACCTGGCTTGAGGACAGAGGGTCGGAAGACAGTCACGGGCGGACGCTATGGGCTTTGGGCGAGGCTGCACGCAGAGACGCGAGCCCCTCCCGGCGCCTGTGGGCCGCTGCTTTGTTCGCCCAGGCATTGTCGATCGCGGCGAGCTTTGGTTCGCCCCGCGCATGGGCATTCATGCTGCTGGGCTTGGACGCCTATTGCGCTGTAGCTCCGGACGATCTCCACGCCAGGGACGTCCGGCATTCCCTTGCCGGCAGGTTGATGGCCTGTCTGGCGTCGGTCGAGACGTCTGACTGGGTGTGGTTCGAGGAAGGGCTGGCCTACGACAACGCGCGGCTGCCGCAGGCGCTGATCCTCACAGGCATGGCGACGCAGGCGCCCCAATATCTCGATGCCGGATTGAGGTCTCTGCGCTGGCTCATGACGCAGCAGACGACCGCGGCAGGGCATTTCCGGCCGGTCGGCACCGCCGGCTTCGGCGAGCGGCGGCAACATCCCCGTGCATTTGATCAGCAGCCCGTGGAGGCAACGGCAACGATCGCCGCCTGCCTAGCCGCGTGGCGTGCCGATGGCGATGCCGAATGGAAAGCCATGGCAACTCGGGCCTTCGCCTGGTTCCTGGGCAGCAACGATCTCTCAGTGGCGCTGGTCGATCCGCTCACTGGCAGTTGCCGGGATGGTTTGCACGCTGATCGCGCCAACGAAAACCGCGGGGGCGAGTCCGTTGTTTGCTATCTCCTCGGGCTTGCTGAGATGCGCCAGCTTGCGCGCGTCAACCCGAGCTTGACGAGGCCCACAGCCTTGCGCGCCGTGAGCGCCTGAACTTCATCTTTTCATTCAGCACGCCGAGGATACCGTGTCACAAGCTTCTTTCCTGAACCGGCAGGGGCTTAATCTGCGCCCCGATCCAGCGCGAGTCATCGTGCGGCCCTTCAAGCCGGCAACCGAACCCCGCGATCTGAACCCGACCGACAAGATGCGTGCAAATCATATCGTCGACCGGGTTCTTGCGCTCAGTTCGGAGGCCGTTGCAGTTCAGCTTGCGGATGTGCTCGACAATTTCCAGGGGCGACATCGTAACCTCCTGGAGCGGTTCGAGACCCGAGCGGATGAAATGGAGGACGCTTTCGCCACGCATGGCGTCTTCTCGAAGACGCAGCGCCAGCTGATTGGTGCCTATTTTCTCAGTGAGTATTCGTTCGAAGCCTCTGCCTTGTTCAACCCCAGCATCGTCCCGCACCCCGATCAATCGGGAGCACCGAACGGAGGTTCGCGATTCATCGTCAGCCTCCGGGCCATCGGCGAGGGGCATGTGTCGTCACTGACGTTTCGAACCGGAACGATTGCGGCTGACGGAAGCCTGGCCGTCGATCCGACGGCGCGCCTTGCCTCGGTCCCCCGGATCAGCCATCGCGTATCCGGATCGGACGGCGACCGTGTGGAATTGGTGTTCAGGCCCGAGGAAGACCTCAGCGAGCGGGTCATCTTTCCCGTGACCGAATCCCAATCCAACGGGATCGAGGATGCGCGCTTTGTCAAATTCAACGACGGCGATCGGGAGATCTACTACGCGACCTATACGGCCTATAGCGGACGGGCGATCCGGTCTGAATTGATCGAGACCAGCGACTTCATGTCGTTTCGACTAACGCCTTTGCGGGGGGCTGCAGCCCACAACAAGGGCATGGCGCTGTTCCCACGCAAGATCGACGGCCGCTATGCCATGATCGCGCGACAGGACAATGAGAACCTGTATCTGGTCTATTCGGACGACCTCTACACATGGGAGGGCGGCCGGGTGCTTTTGAAACCGCAATTTCCCTGGGAGTTCGTCCAGATCGGCAATTGCGGGGCACCCATCGAACTTGACGAAGGTTGGCTGCTGCTGACGCACGGTGTCGGCCCGATCCGGAAATACTCGATCGGAGCGGCTCTGCTCGACAAGCGCGACCCGTCCAGGGTGCTGGCTCGCTCGGCCGAGCCGCTGCTGCGGCCTGAGCCGTCCGAACGCGAGGGGTATGTCCCCAACGTCGTCTATACCTGCGGTGCGATGAGGCACAATGATCAGATCATCCTGCCATATGCCGTGTCGGACACCTTCTCCAGCTTTGCAACGATCAGGATTTCCGCGCTCATCGAAGCGATGCGCGGCTGAGCGCGGTTGTCGCGGTCGTTGACGTCAACTCCGTGTGTCAACAGGTCAGAGGTGCCGTCATGGTCCGCGAAACAACCTACGTGGTGCAGGCGTTCAACGCCGGCAAGGGTGGAAATCTGAAGGCCGACTCTCCCATCGTCTGCAAGTCGGAAAGCGGCGCGCTGCGCACGGCGGAGAGATTGGCCTTGAGCAAACTCGGCGTCGTCGCGTTCTCGTCCAGCGGCGATCCCGAAATGGGTGACTATGACGATGAGCCTACGGTGTTCTTCCGAAAGGGCGAGCTTCCGGCTGGTTTCGACTGAGGCCCTGATCGTGGTCGAGCAGATATTGGCGGAGAGGCACAGATGAACGAGCGACTGGACATATTGAAGAAGGCCCGCGATCGCATGATCGAGGACAGAGACACGCATGCGAAGGTGCTGGCCGCTCCCTTTGATCGCGACAATGCCGAGCGAGCACGGAACAAATTCGTCGAGCTTCAAACGCTGATCGATGCCCTGGACCGCGCAATCAGCGCAGAAAAGCCGGCCTCGGCATAGGACCGAAGCGAGTGAAGGGCGGGACTGGCGGACATTTCAACGCAGCACCGCTGTGGCAAGCCGGCGGCCGCCACGGCTCGCCCTATTGCTGTCTCGCCCATTCGACGATCGCCGCGGCATCGGCGCCCGCCTGCGTCTCCCAGGTGGCGATCGCGGGCGTTGCCGCTTTCCGGAGCGCGGCGACGAGGGACGCCGGCGCCGGCTCGGCGATGCGGACGCCGTTGTCGCGCATGCGCGCATAATTTTCGATGGTGCGATGGGTCAATAGCGCGAATTGGCTTTGCTCGGTCTCGGCCGCCGCGGCCAGGACCTCGCGCTGCACCGGCTCGGACAGTTCGGCAAATGCGTCGCTGCGGACGAAGGCGATCGAGACCGGCATCGCGTAGTTGATCGCTGTGAAGTAGGGCAGGAAGTCCCAGAGCTTGCGTCCCGCGCCGCCGTCGCCGGAGGTCAGGAACGCATTCAGCCGGTGCTCCCTGAGGCCAGCGAGTGCCGCGTCCATCGGCAGGAACTGTGCATTCGCGCCGGCCGCGCGCATGACCTCGCCGGAGTTGGCGTCGTAGGCCCGCAAATTCAGTCTCGGCAGGGCGTCGGCGCCTTCCAGCGCATGGTCCGACCAGAGGCCCGTGGCCGGCCAGATCGTGACGTAGAGCAGCTTCAGGCCGCGCGCCGCGAGCGCCTTCTCGTAGAGCGGGCGCGCCCGCAGATTGGTGGCGCGGGCGAGGTCGACGGACTGCACCAGAAAGGGCAGGGTGGACAATCCGAGCACCGGGTCGAGGCCCGAAAGCGCGCCCGCGAAGGCGTCGCCGCCGGCGATGCGACCATCCAGCGCGGCGCGCGGCATTTCGCCCGAGTTGATCTTGAGCTCGTTGTCGAAAGCGCTAGCTACGGTCACGAAACCGTTTGTGCGCGCCGCGACGCGATCGGCGAAACTGGTGAGCCCGATCCCGGAAATGTTGTTTTGCGGATATTCCGTGGTCATCCGCCAGTTGACTTGCGCCATGGCGGGCGCGGCGGACAGGACGAGGGCTACGAGGACGAGGATCGCGCGGATCCCTGGGGCGGGGCAGCGCATTGGGAGAAGCGGGTCAAACAGCATATATTGGCAACTCGTCGAACCATGGCACGATGCCACAACATGGCAGATCATCTTGTTGCATGCCGCGCCGGAGCGCGCCACAGCGCTGCTTGGGCACGGCTGACGCGAATTGCATCACTCATCATCGCCGCACTGCTCGTCTCGGCGACACGGGTGGTGGCGTGGGACAGCTCGCCCGCGAAGACCAATATCGCCGTCCCCAGCGTCGAGGAGCTTGCGATGCCACCGGCGAATCCGGCCGCTGCGCGCGAGAGCGATACGCGGGAATCGATCTGCCTGATCGTCGAGGCCGCCGCACGGGATGCCAATCTGCCGCTGGAATTCTTCGCCCGCGTGATCTGGCAGGAAAGCCGATTCCAGGCCGATGCCGTGGGGCCTATGACGCGCAGCGGCGAGCATGCGCAGGGGATCGCGCAGTTCATGCCGGGCACTGCGAGCGAGCGCGGGCTGCTCAATCCCTTCAATCCGGTACAGGCGCTGCCGAAGTCGGCGGAGTTCTTGAACGAGCTGCGCAACCAGTTCGGCAATCTCGGTCTTGCGGCTGCTGCCTACAACGCCGGGCCGCGCCGGGTGCAGGAATGGCTCGCCGGCACCGGCGGCATGCCGGAGCAGACCCGCAACTACGTCTATGCCATCACCGGCACGAGCGTTGACGCGTGGGCCAAGGCGGGAGCGACCGGCAAGGGACCGCCGAGTTCGCCGCCGACGAGCTGCCGCGATCTCATGGCGCTTCTGAAGCGCGCGCCAAATGCCTTTGTGGCCGAGCTCGAACAGCATGTCGAGCTCGCCGCCGCAAAGGTCTGGGGGGTACAGCTCGCTGCCGGCTTCGACCGCAACAGGGCGCTGGCGATGTATTCCCGCGCCGTCACGCGGCTAAACACCGTGATCGGCGACCGCGATCCGAGCCTGCTAAGCTCGGTGATGCGCAGCCGCGGTACGCGCGCGTTCTACCAGGTGCGCATCGGCGCGGACACGAGGAGTGAGGCGGATGATCTGTGCAACCGCATCCGCAAGGCCGGCGGTGCCTGCTTCGTGCTGAAGAACCGGGGTGTGAGCGGGTAGGCGCGTCTGCGCGCGCGCGCATGCCAGCCCCGCCGCGCGCTTCCTTGACGCCAGCCACGGCATTGCCCGTTATGCGGGCACGATTCCGCAATCCGGCCAAAGACTCCCGTGGCGCTTCCTCCGCTCGATTCCCCTCAATGGCAAAGTTCCTGGCGCGCGTTTGCGTGGGGACTGCGTTCGATCACGCAGACGATCCTCACGCTTGTCCTGTTCGCGACCTATCTCGGCATCGGCGCGCTCGCCCATGACACCCATTTCAGCCTGCTCTGGGCGCTCTGCTCGACGCTGTTCGTCTGGGCGGGCCCCGCGCAGATCATTCTGATCACCACGCTCGGCTCCGGCGCGACCATCATCCAATCGGCGATCGCGGTCACCGTCAGCGCGATCCGGCTGTTTCCGATGGTGGTCTCGGTGCTGCCCCTGATGCGCACGCCGACGACCAAGCGGCGCGAGCTGTTCTTCGCCGCGCATCTTACGGCGGTGACACTGTGGGTCGAATGCCATCGCTTCCTGCCGCAGGTGCCGCGCGAGCGGCGCATCGCCTTCGTCAACGGACTTGGTTTTGGTCTGGTCTCCGTGTGTCTCACCGCCAACACGGTCGGCTATTTCCTTGCCGCCAACCTGACGCAGACGCTAGGCGCCGCGATCCTGATGCTGACGCCGCTGTCGTTCCTGTTTTCGACCGCGCGCAACAGTCGCGAGGTCGCCGACGTCGTCGCGCTAACGCTCGGGGTTCTGCTCTATCCGCTGGCCGCGAAGATGAACTCCGGGCTCGACATTCTCGTCAGCGGTTTGGTGGCCGGCACGATCGCTTATGGCGTGCATTGGTGGCGGGAGGTGCGCGCATGAGCTTTGCGCAGCTCATCGGCGACTGGCACGCACTCGTCGTGCTGTTCGTTGCGGGCGTTGTTCCCAACCAGATATGGCGCATGCTGGGCCTGTGGTTCGGCGGCGGCATCGACGAGGGCTCGGAGCTGCTGGTCTGGGTGAGGGCGGTCGCCACCGCCATCCTGGCCGGCGTCATCGCCCAGATCGTGGTGGAGCCGCCGGGGGCGCTCGCCAGCGTGCCGGACGTCTTGCGCTATGGCGCGGTCGGCGCAGGCCTCGTCGCCTTCCTGCTGACCCGCCGCTCGATCTTCGCAGGCGTGGTGACAGGCGAAGTCTTCATGCTGGCCGGAAAGTGGTGGTTAGGCTAAAACCACCGGCGAACAGCAAGGAACGGGAAATATGGTTCGCGAAAACGAGCTCCGCGAGGGCGAGGTCGCCATCGAGCTGCCGTCGACGGAGGATGCCGGCCTCGTCTTCATCGGCCGCATCCGCACGCCCTGGACCTCGCGGATGGAGACGCCGCGACAGGGGCGTCAGGACGGCCCGGTGTGCCGGCTCGAGATCTTCGAGCCGTTCGTGCCGGCCATCAAGGGCGTCGATTTCTACAGCAATCTCGAGGTGCTCTACTGGCTCGACAAGTCGCGCCGCGACATCGTCCTGCAAAGCCCGAAGAACAACGAGAAGACCCGCGGCACGTTTTCGCTGCGCTCACCGGTCCGGCCCAACCCGATCGGCACCTCGATCGTCAAGCTCGTCGGCATCGAGGGCAATGCCATTCTGGTGCGCGGGCTCGACTGCATCGACAACACGCCGCTGATCGACATCAAGCCAGATCGTTGCGAATTCACGCCGCTGGCCGCCCCGCAGGCAGGGGATTTTCAGACGGAGTGAGGGGCGCTCGCCCTGACCTCGTCATTGCGAGGAGCTCTTGCGACGAAGCAATCCAGACTGTTTCCGCGGAGGCAGTCTGGATTGCTTCCCTGCGCTCGCAATGACGGAGTGTCTGTGGCGCTATCCCGCCTTCAGCGCCGCGATCAGCTTGGCCGCGTTCTCTTCCAGGACCTTGACGTCTTCCTTGCGGCTGGCGGGTGGCAGCATGGCCACGCCGTCGTGGCGCGGCATCACGTGCATGTGGAGATGAAACACCACCTGGCCGCCGGCGGGCTCGTTGAACTGCTGCACGGTGATGCCGTCGGCCTCGAACGCTTTCATCGCAGCGGCCGCGATCTTGTGCGCGCCCCGGGCGACGTGGGCGTAGTCGTCAGGCTTGATGTCGAGGATGTTGCGGGCAGGGGCCTTCGGGATCACCAGCGTATGGCCCGATACCCGCGGCATGATGTCGAGGAAGGCAAACACATGCTCGTCCTCATAGACCTTGTGGCAGGAAAACTCGCCGCGCAGGATCTTCGCGAAGATGTTGTTGGGGTCGTAGGCGGTCATGGCGGCGGCTCCTCGAATTTTGCGCTTACTGTCATCAGCCGTGGCAAACCGTCAAGGCGCCTCGTCGACGCCTTTGCGGAACGGGCCGAGCTCGGCCAGCTCCCGTCCGGCCTCGGCGACATAGGCGCGCTCGCGCTTGAGGTAATCGTCGATGGCGCGGCGCAGGCCGGGATCGGCGATGAAGTGGGCGGAATGGGTCGTCCGCGGCAGGTAGCCGCGCGCGATCTTGTGCTCGCCCTGCGCGCCGGCCTCGACGTTGTCGAGGCCGTGTTTGATCGCGAAATCGATCGCCTGATAGTAGCAAACCTCGAAATGCAGGAACGGATGATGCTCGACCGCGCCCCAGTTGCGGCCGAACAGCGTATCCGAGCCGATGAAGTTGATCGCGCCCGCGATCCAGCGGCCGTTGCGGCGGGCCATCACCAGCAGCACGTCCTGGCTCATGGTCTCGCCGATCAGCGAGAAGAATTCGCGCGTGAGATAAGGCCGGCCCCATTTGCGCGACCCGGTCTCCATGTAGAATTCGAAGAAGGCGTCCCAGGCATCCTCGGTGATGTCGCTGCCGGTGAGCCAGTGGATGGTGATGCCGGTGGCAAGCGCATCGCGCCGCTCGCGCTTGATCGACTTGCGGTGGCGCGAATTGAGCGTGGTGAGGAAATCGTCGAAGGTCGCAAATCCCTCGTTATGCCAGTGGAACTGCTGATCGGTGCGCTGGAGGAAGCCGTGTCCGGCGAGCCGCTTCCACTCCGTCTCACGCGCGAAGGTCACGTGCACCGAGGAGGCCTTGCTGACGCCGCACAGCGCCACCAGCCCGCTTGCAAGCGCTTCAGCGATGCGCTCGCGATCGACGCCGTCGCGGACCAGCAGCCGGGGCCCTGTGGCCGGGGTGAAGGGAACCGAGACCTGGAGCTTCGGATAGTACCGTCCACCGGCGCGCTCATAGGCATCCGCCCAGCCGCGGTCGAAGACGTATTCGCCTTGGGAATGCGATTTCAGATAACAGGGCACGACCCCGGCGACGCGGCCATCGACCTTGGCCACCAGATGCCGCGGCCCCCAGCCGGTGCGGATGGTTGCTGAACCCGATTTCTCAATCGCGGATAAAAACGCGTGCGAGACGAACGGGTTATAAGCGGTTTTTGAGAGGCCGAGGGAATCGCCTGGAAGCCCGGATGAAGTTCCCGCGCCATGCCCGTTGCAAGCCTTGTCGGGATTGGCACAGGCGTCCCAATCCTCGGCAGATACCTCGCCAATCGAGGGTACAGCCTCGAGTGTGATTTCAGATAATGCCATCGTGCCCAAGATCGTGCATTGCAGCAGCGACTTCAAGAGGCGGGAACCGAGCTCTCACGTGCCCCGGACGCATCGCAGCGCGCAGCGGCGCGATGCAGAGCCGGGGCCCATCTCTCCGCATAGCGTGCCGCCTTCTGGGTCCCGGCTCTGCACAGCAACGCTGCGCGTTGCAGCGCGTCCGGGACACGAGAGCGGGGGTGCGCAAGCCCTACGGCACGAACCCCTCAAAGATCATCTGATCCGCATATTGTCCGACCCGCGTCCGCTGCTCCGGGGTGCGCACGGTCCAGCCGAGCAGGGCGCAGCCGAGGACGTTGCGGGCGATCCAGGGGGCGGGGGCCGGCAGGTGGTCAACCTTGAAGGCGACGAAATGCGGCTGGGTCTGAAAGCCGTGGCGCAGATACAGCATGCTGTCGCGCTGCGCCTGCGTCAGCTTCGCCCAGTACTCGTCCTCGTAGGTCCGCTGCGCAACGATGCCGCGCGGGCGGGAGGGGAGCAATTCGCGCAGCGCCAGCACCTGGTCGGGATCGAACGACATGCCGACGGCGGAGCCCTGATACGACGCCAGCACCTCGGCCATCCGCTTCACCAGCTTGCGGTCGCCGCCAAAATGGCTCTTCACCTCGATCACCAGCGGCACGCGGCCGGCGACCATGGCGCAGAGGTCGGACAGCGACATCATCCGCTCGTCCGTGTCCTTGAACTTGACCGCCTTCAGCTCGGCCGCGGTCTTCAAAACCACCTCGCCGGTGGCCTCGGTGAGGCGGCCGAGCGCGTGGTCATGGTGCACCATGGCCTCGCCGTCGGCGGAGAGCTGGATGTCTACCTCGATCGAGAAATTGCCTGCGATCGCAGCCTGCACCGCCCCCGGCATGTTCTCGACGATGCCACGGGAAATGTCATGCAGGCCGCGATGGGCGACCGGCCGGGCTGTCAGCCAATCAGGAGCGCGCAACGCCGTCAGCTCCGTGTCAGGCGACCTCGAACACGCCTTCGACCTCGACCGCCGCATCCGCGGGCAGCGAGGCGACGCCGACGGTGGTGCGGGCATGGCGGCCCTTGTCACCGAAGGCGGCGACCATCAGGTCGGAGGCGCCGTTGAGCACCTTCGGTCCGTCCAGGAAGTCGGGTGCCGAGTTGATGAAGCCGCCGAGGCGCACCACGCGCACGACCTTGTCGAGGTCGCCGAGCGCCGCCTTGACCTGGGCCAGCAGGTTGACGGCGCAGCCGCGTGCTGCGGCAGCGCCTTCCTCGATCGAAACGCCGGCACCGAGCTTGCCCTTGGCGATCAGCTTGCCGGCGGGGTCGAAACAGACCTGGCCGGAGACGAACAGCAGGTTACCGGTGCGCACGAACGGCACGTAATTGGCGACAGGGGTAGGGGCCTCGTGCAGCTTGATGCCCTGTTCCGCCAGCTTCTGCTCGACCGTGCCCGCCATGTTCGACCTCGTTGTCCAAATTTCATCCGCCCGGCTGCGTCCATTTGGAGGCCGGGCGCGCCCTGTTTCGCCCATCGTGCCGTCACATGCAAGCAACCGGAGCGACTGCATTTTGTTGTGGCCAGGCAGCAGGTTCAAGGCGGGGGCCGCAACTTTACGTGAAACGGCCTCAGTTGCGACGCAATGGAACGGTCATTAAAATGTCGAATCTGCGCTTTCCCCAGGGATGACACATGGTGCACCTTTTCCGGACTTCGCTCGGTGTGATGGCGCTCGCGGCGGCTGCTTTCGGCGCAGGCGATGGAGCGCAGGCGGCCAGCGGTCCGTTCCTTGCGCACCAAGCGCTCTATGACCTCAGCCTGGTCAAATCGCGCTCCAATTCGATCAACAGCGCGCGCGGCCGCATCCTCTACAATTTCACGGGAAGTTCGTGCGAGGGCTACACCTCCGAATTCCGCCAGGTCTCCGAGCTCGACAGCGGCGAGGGCAAGATCACGCTGAGCGACCTCCGCTCCAACTCCTGGGAGGACGCCGCGGGAAAAAGCTACCGCTTCAAGATCGAGACGCGGATGAACGAGACCGATGCCGGCCGGGTCGACGGTTCGGCCGAGCGCGACGGCGACCACATCAACGTCAAGCTGAAGCTGCCGGCGCCGAAGAATTTCACGCTTGACGGCAAGATCGTGTTCCCGACCGAGCAGATCCAGCGCATCATTGCCGCCGCCAAGGACGGCAAATCGCTGCTCGAGCTGTCGGTGTATGACGGCTCCGATGACGGCCAGAAGGTCTACAATACGCTGACCGTGATCGGTCAGCCGATTCCCGCCGAGCGCGCCACCTCGGCCGACCCGTCGACCACGGACGAGCACATGAAGTCGCTCAAGCGCTGGCCGGTTACCGTCAGCTATTTCGACCGCGAGTCCCAGCAGAAGGAAGGCGAGCAGACGCCGGTCTACGCGATGGCGTTCGAGCTCTACGAAAACGGCGTTTCGCGCCAACTCGTGCTCGATTACAACGATTTCGTGATTTCCGGCGCGATGGGCAAGTTCGACGCGAAGGACAGCAAGCCCTGCAATTGAGGGGCGAGACTAGCCCTCCGCTCGCTCTCCGGCTACGCTTCCTCCCAACCACAAACCCGGGAGGCAAGCACCATGCCCAAGCTCGACCATCTCCGCCCCAGCGGCCTACATCACAATCCGGCCTATTCCCACGTCGTCACCGCTTCCGGTGCGCGTACGATCTACATCTCCGGCCAGGTGTCGGTGGACGAGGAAGGGCGGATCGTCGGCGAGGGCGATATTGCCGCGCAGACGACGCAGGTGATGCAGAATCTCGGCCATGCGTTGAAGGCGGCCGGCGCGACCTACGCCAACATCGTCAAGATCACGACCTTCGTGGTGAACTACAAGCCGGAGCTGCGCCCGATCATCGGCAAGGCCCGCTCGGCCTTCTTCGAAGGCATGGAGCCGCCGGCCAGCACCCTCGTCGGCGTCTCCGCGCTCGCCGCGCCGGAATGGCTGATCGAGATCGAGGCGATCGCAGTCGCGGATTGAAACGACCGCAGGATGGGTAGAGCGGAGCGAAACCCATCACCCTTGTTGCGCAGGAAGAGCTCGATGGGTTTCGCTTCGCTCTACCCATCTTACTTTGCTGCGGACATAGCTCGCAAAACAGCCATCGCTTCATCGGCCCTGTCGGCAGGTACGAAAAGATGATCGTGGTGGAAGGCCGACACCGCATTCACGCTGATGCCGGCTTCGGCCAGGCGCGCCGTGACTGCAGCCAGGAAGCCCACCGCATCGAGCGCGGAGTGTACCGTCAGGGTGATCAGGCGCGAGGCGAACGTGTAGCGTAAGCCTGACGCCTCGGCTTCTTCGCGCAGGATCACCAGCGTGGTTCCTTCCTGCTCGCGAAACGTCAGCAGCGGGTTGACCGCTGCGGGAACGGGCTCGTTGGGTGGGATCGTGCAAAACACGAAGGTGCCGTCCAGCAGCTCCGGCTTCATGTTTCTCAACAGCGCGTCGAGGTCGCGTTCGCCTGTCACGATGGTCAGCCTCTCAGCGCGTTCGGATGCGTACAGCCCTTGCGAAACCCATCAACGCCGGAACCTGACAGGGGCCTGCCAACATACCTTTGTATATCTCTTCCAATCCTTCTCATACGCTGACCTTACGCTGGTACAATTGAGCGACGGCCGGAGATTCTTACAATTTGAGTCTACTCGGGTCACTGCGAGGAAGCTCAAATGAACGTCATGATTGGAAAGCTCAACGGCCTGTGGCACCTCATCGTCGGGTCTTGTCAGATCCGAACGCCGTTCCTGGCGAGTCAGGATCGGCAGTTGGTCATTCAGTATGCCCGGCGTGTCTATCCGGGTGCACGGATCTTCGAACGCGACTGAATTGAGCAGGGATCGATCACTCCTGCTGTCCTGTTTCAGGGCCATCATACGCGATGCCGCGAATGACGGCGGAGTTGCCGAACTTCTTGCGCAGACTGTCCACCGCGCGCTCGGCATGCGCAGCACGGCGGTCGAGCATATCGGTGTCGTCGGCGGGCGAGCCTTCGCGCAGCGCGCTGACGCCGGCGCCCATCAGGCGGAAGGCTGTGCCGTCGATCTCTTTCGCCAGCATCTCGCGGCAGATCGAGAAGATCTTGGCGGCAAGCTGCGTCGGGCCTGCGATCGACTGCGAGCGGGTGCGCTGGCGGAAATCGGCGGTCTTCAGCTTCAGCGTGACGGTCGAGCCGGCAAGCTCGCTGCTCTTCAGCCGCGACGACGTCTTCTCGCAGAGCCGCCACAGGATCTTCTCCAGCGTCGCGAAATCGCGGATGTCGGTCTCGAAGGTGGTTTCGCTCGAAATCGTCTTGGCGCCCCGATCGGGCTCGACGCGGCGGTCGTCGATGCCGCGGGCGAGCCGCCACAGCCTGCGGCCATCGCTCGGAAACTGCCGCATCATCTCGATCTCGTCGGCCCTTTGCAGGTCGGCGATGATGCGGAAGCCGCGCTGCACCAGGCGCTCCTGCGTGGCCGGGCCGACGCCGAAGATGAAGCCGACCGGCTTCTCCGCCAGCATCGAACGGGCTTCCTCCTGATCGAGCGCGGCAAAGCCGCGCGGCTTGTCGAGGTCGGAGGCGATCTTGGCCAGGAACTTGTTGCAGGACAGGCCGACCGAGACGGAGATGCCGATGTCGCGCTCGATGTTACGCGCGAACCGCGCGAGCACCTTGGCCGGAACCATGCCGTGCACCCGCTCGGTGCCGGAGAGATCGAGAAAGGCCTCGTCGATCGAGAGCGGCTCGACCAGCGGCGTCAGCGCCTGCATGGCCTGGCGCACCTCGCGGCCGACACGGACGTACTTGGCCATGTCGGGCGGGATCACGGTCGCATGCGGGCAGGCCTCGAGCGCCCTATACATCGGCATGGCCGAGCGGACGCCATAGGTGCGGGCGATGTAGCAGGCAGCCGACACCACGCCGCGCTTGCCCCCGCCGATGATGACGGGCTTGTCGGCGATGTCAGGATTGTCGCGCTTTTCGACCGTCGCATAGAAGGCGTCGCAGTCGATATGGGCGATGGTCAGGCCTGCGAGCGCGCGGTGGCGGACGAGGCGAGGGGAACCGCAGGCGGAGCAGCGCCGCACGCGCATATCCAGATCGGCCAGACAATCCCGGCAGAAGCAGCGGGGCCCGGCCGTATCGGGGACGCTCACGGCACGTCGCGCTCCCAGGAGGGGTCGCCAAGCGCGTCGCCCAGCACCTGCCGCGCCGCAGCAACGTTGGTCGGATGCAGCTCCGCGGTCGAGGCAAAGGCCTTGACGGTGGCGTCATCGCGCATCACGAAATCGAGCACGCTGAGGAGGAAATTCGGGTCCGAGGCGGCATTGCGCAGGGTCTCAGGACCGACGCCTGTCTCAGCCAGGAACAGGCCAAGCCGCTCCGGATCGCCGGCCACGAAGGAGAGCGCCTGAATCGCAACGATTTCAGCGACTTCGCGAGGGTTGTGAACAGGCTTTTTCAAGGGTTCGGTTTGCCTTTCCGTTAACTTTCGGTGTCTACTTTGAAACCATCATGCCCGAGTCTCAAGACCGCCGACAAGCAACTGGAAACCACATCGCAGAAAGTCGACCCTCGGGTTTAACGAAACTCAAGCGAATCTGAGGCTAGTTTGAATCCAGTTTTCGAAGCGCCGGCGAGCGGCGCCTGAGGCGTCACATGTATAGGGCTTCGTGCCAATCAGGAGGGCGGGATGGCTAAGACCGTCCTGATCGTGGAAGACAACGAGCTCAACATGAAGCTCTTCCGCGACCTGTTGGAGGCGCACGGTTACCAGACCTCCGGCACCAGCAACGGCTACGAGGCGCTCGACCTCGTTCGCAAGATGCGGCCCGACCTCGTGCTGATGGATATCCAATTGCCGCAGGTCTCGGGCCTGGAGGTCACGCGCTGGATCAAGGACGATCCGGAGCTGCGCGCCATTCCCGTCGTCGCGGTCACGGCGTTCGCGATGAAGGGCGACGAAGAGCGCATCCGCGAGGGCGGCTGCGAGGCCTATTTGTCCAAGCCGATCTCGGTCGGCAAATTCATTGAGACGGTCCGGCGTTTTATCGGATAGGAAGTGAGTTCAAAGTGTCTGCGCGTATCCTGGTTGTCGATGACGTTCCCGCCAACGTCAAACTCCTCGAAGCTCGCCTGTCCGCCGAATATTTCGACGTGATGACCGCCTCGAACGGCACCGAGGCGCTGGCGCTGGCCAGCCGCGCCGAATGCGACATCATCCTGCTCGACGTGATGATGCCCGACATGGACGGCTTTGAAGTCTGCCGCCGTCTCAAGACCGATCCGGCGACGCACCACATCCCCGTCGTGATGGTCACCGCGCTCGACAGCCCCGCCGACCGCAATCGCGGGCTGGAAGCCGGCGCCGACGATTTCCTCACCAAGCCCGTCTCCGACGTCGTGCTGATCGCGCGCGTGCGCTCGCTGACGCGGCTGAAGATGATGACCGATGAGCTGCGCATGCGCGCCATCACCTCGCTCGAGATCGGCATGCAGGCGCCCGAGCGCAGCGCCGTGGCCGACACCGGCCGGGGCGGCCGCATTCTGCTGGTCGACGACCGTCAATCCTCCTATGAGCGGCTGGCGACGATCCTTGCCGCGGAGCACACCATCGACGTCGAGCCGAACCCGACCGAAGCGCTGTTCCACGCCGCCGAGGGCAATTACGACCTGCTGATCGTCTCGCTCGACCTCAACAATTTCGACGGGCTGCGGCTGTGCAGCCAGGCGCGCTCGCTGGAGCGCACGCGCCACGTGCCGATCCTAGCGATCGCGGACCCCGAGAACTCGACGCGCCTGCTCCGCGGCCTCGAGATCGGCGTCAACGACTACCTGCTGCGCCCGATCGACAAGACCGAGCTGCTGGCCCGCGCCCGCACGCAGATCCGCCGCCGCCGCTACACCGATCATTTGCGCGACAACGTGCAGAACTCGATCGAGATGGCGATCACGGATGCGCTCACCGGCCTGCACAATCGCCGCTACATGGAGAGCCATCTGGCGACGCTCGCTGACCAAGCCTCGACCCGCGGCAAGCCCCTGGCGCTGATGATTCTGGACATCGACTATTTCAAGTCGATCAACGACAATTACGGCCACGACGCCGGCGACGACGTGCTGCGCGAGTTCGCGGTGCGCGTGCGCAAGTCGATCCGCGGCATCGACCTGGCCTGCCGCTACGGCGGCGAGGAGTTCGTCATCGTAATGCCGGAGACCGATCTGCACGTCGCCGGCATGGTCGCCGAGCGCCTGCGCCGTTCGATCGCGGGCGAGCCGTTCGCCGTCCACAAGGGCACCAAGCGCATCGAGGTCACGATCTCGATCGGCCTCACCACGCTGGAGCAGAAGGGCGAGGCGGTCGCCGACGTCCTCAAGCGCGCCGACACCGCGCTCTACCGCGCCAAGCACGATGGGCGTAACCGGGTGGTGTCGCAGGCGGCGTGAGGCCGCCTGCGCATCAAAATGCGAAAACAACCCCATGCACAGTAGCCGGCGTTAGTCGGATCAATGGCTTATGCGGGTAGCTAGGCGGGCCTATGCCGATTGCCCGGGCGTTTGACACGTCGGGCAAAACAGGAGCATTTTGATAGGATCGGGCAGGGCGCGGTTGTTGCGCGAAGCCCTCTCCCCAAACTCCGCTGTTCCACAAGCTCCGTTGTCATTCCCCGCGCAGGCGGGGAATCCAGTACGCCGCGGCCTCTCGGTTCAATCACAACCGTCTCTGGAATACTGGATCACCCGCTTTCGTGGGTGATGACACCGAGTGATGCGGCAGCAGTGCTCAGTGTGGCGTGCGCTTGGCTGCCGTTGCCGGCTTCTCCGCACCACCCACATCCACGCCCGCATTCCGCAGCAGCACCTTCGCCGCTTCCTTCGCGGCGCGGGCCATCGCGGGGTCGTCGCGCACGAGGTCCTGTGCGATCGAGCCGTCGACCAGGAGCACGAGCTGTGTCGCGAGCGCATCCGCATCCGCAACACCTAGCTCGTTCAACCGCTCGCGAAACCAGACGCGGCGGCTTTCCTTGAAGGCGATTGCGATCTTCTTCACGGCGCGGTCCTTTGGGCCGAGCTCGGCGACCGCATTGACGAACGGGCAGCCGCGAAAATCCTTGGCCGCAAAGCGCCGCTCCAGCGAATCGAAGGTGCCGAGAATCTGCTCGGCCGGCGGCTTGTCGGAGGGGCGCGGAGCGACGAAACGGCGCTCCAGATAGGCCGCGATCAGCGCGTCCTTGGAGGGGAAGTGGTTGTAGAGCGTGCGCTTGGAGATGCCGATCTCGGCCGCGATGGTGTCGACGCCGATGGCGCGAATGCCTTGCAGATAGAACAGCTTGTCGGCGGTCTCGAGGATCCGCTCCTTCATCGTCTGTGGTGTGGGCGGGGGAGCCATGCGGCAGCGTGCGTCCTGTTCGCTTGACAGCGTGCACCTTTCATAGCCTAAGTACACAGGTCTGTGTAACTAAAAACATCGAGAATTGCAGACGCCGGCGCGCGCGTCGCGCCGACGAGGGAGAAAAATATGCCCCTGTTGCAGGTCCTGCGTCCGACATTGCCCATCCTGATCGGCGCCTCGATCATGCTGACGCTGAGCATGGGGCTGCGGCAGAGCCTCGGCATCTTCATGCAGCCTTTGACGCGTGACATCCACATTTCGATCTCGGATTTCACGCTGGCGCTGGCCGTGCAGAACCTCGCCTGGGGCTTTCTCCAGCCGCTCGCCGGCGCGATGACGGTGCGCTACGGCTTCCGCCCGATCATGATCGTGGGCTCGCTGATGTACATCGCGGGCCTCATCCTGATGGCGACCGCGAACGGGCTCGTCAGCATCATGATCGGCGCCGGCGTGCTGATCGGCACCTCGCTCGCCTGCACCGCGGCGGCGATCGCGATGTCGGTGGCCGCGCGCGCTGTGCCCGAGACCGTCCGCTCCACCGTGCTCGGCATGGTCTCCGGCGCGGGTTCGCTCGGCGCGCTGCTGTCGGCGCCGATCGGGCAGTTGCTCAACGAAGGATTTGGCTGGCGCGTCGGGCTCGCCGGTTTCGTGATCATGTCGGTGCTGATGATCCCTGCGGCCTGGTATGCCGGCCGCATCGACGCGATTCCGCTGCCGAAGCCTGCCGCCGACGACATCGGGGATGCCACCGCCGCGACGGCAGCGAAGACGGCGTTCGGCAACGCGTCCTTCGTCGTGATGACCTGCGCCTATCTCGTCTGCGGCATGCAGCTCGTGTTTCTCACCACGCATCTGCCGTCCTATCTGGCGATCTGCGGCCTCGATCCGATGCTGAGCGCGCAGACGCTCGGCATGATCGGCGGCTTCAACGTGCTGGGCTCGCTGTTCTTCGGCTGGGCCGGCCAGCGCTGGAACAAGCTGGCGCTGCTGGGCGGCATCTACATCCTGCGCTCGCTCGCGCTTGCCTGGTACTTCACGCTGCCGGCGACGTCGTTCTCGACGCTGCTGTTCGGCGCGATCATGGGCTTCCTCTGGATGGGCGTCGGCCCGCTGGTCGCCGGCGCCGTCGCCGAGATGTTCGGCCTGCGCTGGCAGGCGATGATCCAGGGCCTCGCCTTCATGAGCCACCAGATCGGCAGCTTCCTCGGCGCCTACGGAGGAGGGGTGCTCTACGACACGCTCGGCTCCTACACCATGGCCTGGCGCATCGGCGTGGCGCTCGGTCTGGCCGGCGGCATCATCCAGGTCGCGTTCGCGCTGCTCCGGCCGTCGCAGCCGCCGTCGCCGGTGCTGCGGACGGCGTAGCGGGGCGGTGCTCGCGAACGTCAGCCTGGGGGCTTGCAGCGGATGCCGTGCTGTTTCGTCGTGATGGCAGCGTGTGACCCGAAGCTTGGCGCGCGGACGAACTTTTCTCCGGCTGTGACATTGCAACAATCCATGATCCTGCAGGCGGATGGCGCGTCGTCGCGTGCGCCATCCGCTTCTCCTCATGGGCCTTAAGCTTTCAGGTCCGTGATCCGCATAATCGCGACCACATTCCCGTCGTTGTACGCCTGTTCTTTTGTTTCCTTGTTGCAGGTCCAGACAAAATTCTTCTTGCCCGTAAAGGTCTTTCCGTCCTGCTCAAGCCGAAGCTCCCCTTCGGTGATATGGCAGATCATGGCATTCATCATCGGGGGCCCCATGGTCTTCGCCCCCGGCTGCATGATGACATCGCGCATTGAGACGGTCTTAAAACCTGGGATCAGGGATGGTGTCTCGCCTTCATATTCACGCACCACGACACCTGGCCAAGGCGTCATATCCTTGTAGCCTGTGGCTTGAGCGGCGGCTGGCCTGACCATGGCAGCCGAAGCCGCTGCCAACGCGATTCCCAGTGCGGACCTTCGATCGATCTTGCTCATCGCTTTCTCCCGACGTTACCGAACGAGCCGCCGCATAAGCAGCGCGCAAAGTTCGTGGTGAACGGTGGTCGAAACCGAAAAAAGAACGGCTTCTAAGAGAGCGTGCTTGCCGATGGCACCAGTGCTGCTCGTTTGCCCAGACGGTGATTTCGGCACATCCCACTTTAAGGGCAACGACATTCTACGTCACCTGACGAGTCTGGGGAACATGTGAAACGAAGTCTCTGCCTGGCCCACGGGAAGGTCCGGATTTGGCCCCAAGCGGTCGACCCGGCATGTCCGCTAGATGTCCGCTCCTTGGGGCTGAAGCAGACTTGATATGCTCAGCCCGAGTTCTTCGGGGTGTGACCCGAAGCGGACGTGCGTCGTGGTCGCAGCGATATCCGCCTACTGTGCCGACATCGAAATTAATAGCGTGTTGACGATCGGAGCAGGCGGATTTGTCATCTCGGACGGAGATACTGCTGCGTCGTTGAGATTGCGGACCGGGCGTTGCGATGCGGAGGGCCTGCTTAGGGCCAAACTCAACTTCTTCAGCATGCGCCGGAACTCGTGATCGTACGACGCGTCGACATCGCGCATCGTTGAAAACGATGTGACGAAATATTCCTTTAATCGGTCGATCGATTCTCCATCTCCATAGAGAACACAAGCACTGTTGGCCTTTCATTCCGGTGGTGAGTGAGCAAGCTTAAACTCTGCGGTGCCGGGGCGGCGATGTGTGTGGCCCTGGAGTGGCTACTACGGGCCCAAGTTTGGCGTGCTTGACGTGTTCGGCGTGTGGGACTTCCACTGCGGGATTAGGAGTAAGATGAACAATCACCTTCGGCATGCAGCGCTTGCTGTATTCACTGTCATGCTGCCGATCTTTACAATCGGTCACGCTCGCGCCCACGATTATCAGCACCCCGAGTTGAACAGCTGGTATGAGAGCTTGCACAGTGGCAAAGGGCCTTGCTGCGATGGCAGTGATGCGAAGCGCGTTGATGACGCCGATTGGGAAACTAAGGACGGTCACTATCGCGTACGCCTTGATGGCGAGTGGGTTGATGTTCCGAACGAAGCTGTCGTGGATGGACCGAACCGCGCTGGCCGTACGATGGTCTGGCCTTACTACCTAGATGGTCATCCGAAGCCGCGCTGCTTCATGCCGGGGAGCATGGGCTGATAGCGAGCGCGGGGATGCAAGCCTGAAGTAGACCGGGCGCTCTAGCACCCGTCGTCTCCTTCCACGACGGTCGACAGGAAGCTGGAACGAGCCAGATCACACGCAATCGGTTTCGAGAACGAGGTGCCAAACCATCTACTCGTCAACGAACTATCGTTGGTGACCCAGGGGATTGGCGGCAGTTGCGGCAGATAAGATGCATACGGCATCACTTTCGCAAGCGTCACTCTGACCAGATACTTTGCTAGAAAAGCCTCGTTCATTCCGCCGTCCAGTCCGCTATAGATCGGGGCTGTCGGGACGTTGTCATTGAGCAATCGCGCGAATTCGAGTTCGTCGGTACGTTGCTTCTCAAGCGCCCGCCGCGCAATTTTGGAATCCACGACAAACGCGGGGCATTTATCGGTGGGACTGAACACGAGAGGATACGGCGAATTTGGTGGAGCTTGCGCATCGAACACATAGCGTCGATTGCACACGCCCACCTTAGGTTCGAGATGCGTCGTCTCGAAGTGATCGTTGCCGACTTTGAGCATTTTCCAGAAGGAGAGGTTCGGGCTATTTCGATGCTGCGCCAGGTTTGCCGGCGTCAGGCGGAATGGATAAGCCTGGACCTGAAAGGACGGTCGGCCGCCGAGGGAGTCCCGCGCTAGCGAATAGATCTCGCTTATCTGTTCGTCGGTCATGGCATAGCAACCGCTCGATGAGCAGTCGCCATGGATCATGAGTAAGCTGCCGTCGCGATTGTTTGCCTTGTCGAAGCTGTTGGGAAAGCCGACGTTGATCGCGAGATGGTAATCGGAGTTGGGATTCATCAGCTCGGGAGTAATCGTATAGAACCCCTCTGGAGCCTGACGGTCACCCTCCTTCAGTTTCGGCCCGAGATCCCCCGACCACCGACAGATCGGGTACACCTTGAGGATTTTGAAGAGGCCGGTGGTGTCCTGTTTCCAGACTTCGAGCTCCGCCTCTTGCTTGAAGACGCGCACAAGGATAGGCGAGTATTTTGGCATCTTCTTTTGTCGGAGCAGCGAGAGCAACTCGGGTGGTAGCTCCTTTGTAGCCTTGGCCGGCAAGCGGTTGCTGTTTTCGCCAAGGCAGGTGGCCGGCGACAACGCCGCGAAAAAAGCTGCAGTCAGCACAAGCGCACGGAGTGCCGTGGCGCCGATCACGACCTTACCTCGGGCGTGGAATCTGCTCATTTGGGTAGCGTGTAGTCAGTGGGTTCGTAAGGCAAGCCCAGATGGACGCAGTCACCGGAGAAGTTCGAGCTTATCGTTGGCCTTGGGGATGCCAAGACGCTCGGTCTCGTCGTCCGCTTCTGGCCCATCAGCGAAGTGGCGACACCTTTCATTGAGGTCCGCCTGGTGAGGTAGAGCGGACTGACTTTGCTCACTCTGAGTTCTTCGCATTTTGATCCAACTGAGACATTGGCGGTCCACTGCGCAACGGCTTTGAAGCCGGTTTCAGCCCTATCCGAATATTCGTGTTAGCCGCTAAGGCTGGTGGAAGGGCTGCGCGCTCAACGTTTCGGGGTGCGCCCGCGGATGTGGTCAAAGCCTTGCTTGATTGCGGCGAAGCGCGCTTCGATCATCGGCTCAAATTCGAGGTCGGTGAAGATATATGGCAAGTCCTTTTCGACGCCTTCGCGGACGAGTTCGCCGACATAGTTGGGTTCTATGCCCTGAGAGATGCGTTCCCGGAGCATATTGATCCACTCGGCACGTGGGCCCGAAGTCGGCAAGGGAGGAAGCGCCCCCTCGAAGCGTTTGGGGAGATTGCGTCTCGAGTCCATGATTTGAGTGCGGATGATCCCTGGACACAGCACCGATACGCCAATCCCCCGGGGCGCGAGTTCACGCCGCAGGCCCTCGGACAGCGCGACAACGCCATACTTGGAGACGTTGTATGCGTTGCTCTCCCCTGAAATGAGGCCAGCGATCGAGGCTGTGGAGACGATGTGTCCACCCTCGCCATGCTGCTCGATCAACGGCCCGAAAATCTCGATCCCCCAAATGGTCGCCATCAGGTTGACGCCCAAGGTCCAGTTCCACGACGCCTCGGTCCAGGCGCCATAAGGCCCACCGCCGCCGACGCCCGCGTTGTTGACGAGGATATGCACCTTGCCATAGCGAGCAGTCGTGGCTTCGGCGGCCGCCGCGAGTTCGGCTTTGAGTGAAACGTCCGCTTTCACGCCGTCGACATCGACGTTGGTGAGCCTCAGTTGCTCGAGCGCTGCGGACAGAGCCGCTTCTTCAATGTCGCAAAGCATGACCTTCGCCCCCGCTTGGGCGAAGGCGGTCGCGATCCCCAGTCCAATGCCTGACGCTGCACCGGTCACGAACACAGTCTTTCCAGCGAGTTCCTTCACGCGCGTTCTCCCCGTGCAAGCGGATACCCTCGCGCCAAAACGCCAAGTGTACCCGGACGCCATATGACCGCGTTTTCGAGGGATTGGGAAGCGTGCCGGATGTCCGTTCGTGGCCCATCATTGACATGGGCAACCAGGTATCAACGTCGTCTTCTATGCGCATGGCGGACGCGACAATTCAGGAGCATACATCTACTTCTTCGCTCGTGCCTTGGACGCGACGCGGCGCTTCGGGGGGCGCGCTGTCACAAGCGTCGGCACCCGAGGCGTCTCCTCCGGCAGAACGAGGAGCATGAGGATCCGAGGAGAGTCACGCGTTGGCCGTGATGCGCAACGCGTCATGGAAAGTTCGAGACGCCATCTCGACGGCGCCTCGAATCCAACCGGGTCATCTGGCCATCCGTTCGGACATCCACGTGATCCGGTGACTTGCGGCTTTGCGTTACCTGCAAATATGGCGGTTGCCGTCCCACCCGAGGTAGGTGCTCGTCGCCGGATCGTAGGATCGATAACGCTCCGCGCAGGAACGTGAAGCAGCGCCATCCGCGCGAGCCATGGCGCTGTCCGCGCCTTGCGCAGGAGCTGCGCCATCCGGCAATTCGAGGCCCAGCCGACCGGCCGGCGTCAGCGTGCCGTTCAGGTTGCGATTGGGGTTCTCGGCCTCGTACGTATCAGGATGGCTGCTCGCAAAGCCGGATTGCGCGTAGGCGGCGCTTGCGGTCAGGCCCGACAACAAAGCCACGGCAGCGAGAATTTTAAGTCCAGTCATGATCCATCTCCATCATTGCCCGGTGCAATCGTGCTGCCGGTGCGAGAGGAGTTGGATCGACATCTGCGCTGAACAAGCGCGCTTGATCGCATACCCGCGACCTGACGCGGTCTCGTCGTTCAAATGCAGAAAGAATCGTTTGCTTGTGGAACGCAAAAGAATGGGCCACCGCCGCCATGCTCTCGTGCCCCGGGCGCAGCGCAGCGTCACCTCGACGGTGCGCTTGCGCGCGACCGGCGGGCGACGCTGGGCTAGCTGCGGCCAGCGCTGGCCGACATCGGGTCCAGGTTCAACTGAAACAGAAAGCCAGCGGGCGGTATGGACTAGCGACGTCCTGATCGCTTGAGTTCGGCGACCTTAAACCTGTTGCCGGCCTGCAGGCTGCTGCAAAACCAGTGGGCCTTGTTTCGGTTTTCGCCCAGGAACACCTTGGTTTCAACGCAACCCTCGTAGGATGTATGGGTGATGGTGTCTCGGCACGTTGGCGAGAAAGGTCCATAGTTCGTACCGCCGCCCGACTCGCTGCATCCGACCCAGGGATCTTTGCCGCTTGGGAAGCTTGATGCACAGCCACCGTTGCAGCTGCTGGCGACTTTCTCCAGGCTGGCAATCCTCCCCATCACCGAGCCCGGCGCATACGAAGGCGTGCTCGCGGTTGACGTTCGAGCGGTTGACGCAGTCCGACGCGGCGCCGTTGTGTTTGCTCCCCGCTCCGACACGTGCGGCTTTGCCACCTGTTTCGGCGCGTCGACCGTGACAGGGGGAATCGTGGCGGCGGACCCAGTCGGGATTTGCGACGCTGCCGGGGCGCACAGCAAGGCAGTTGATAAGACAGCGACGGCTGAGGGCACGACAAAGCTTGACGAGAATTTCATGAGCATGTCCTTCCCAAATTCGGGACGGAGATGCCGCCCCGGTAAATGCACGGTAACATACATTTCGGATTGGGCAACCGAGGGTTGAGGGGGCATCTGCCTATAAACTCGCCATCCACACAAAGCGTGGCCCTCGGCGGAACGGCTCTGGATTGCTCCGTCGCAAGAGCTCCTCGCAACGACGGCGTGGAGAAGGAGCCGCGCGTCTACTTCAGTCTCGTGCCCCGGACGCAGCGCAGCAGCGTTGCGCACTGCAGCGCGTCCGGGACACAGGAGACTTGCCGCGAGATTCCGCTGCCTGCTCGCAGCAATCGGCTCCGTGTTTTTTTGGAAACGCGCCGGCTTCGTGAAATACGCGATCAATTTGCGATCGTACAACGAGAAGCCGCGCGTTGAGAGTCGGTGAGGTGTTCACGGGCAATTGTTGTCGATCATGACCGATAGATGCAGGTCGTGAGCGACGTGGAGGCGTTTCACTTCTCCGAAAGCTCATCGAAGTTCCAGCGCGGTGGACCGACGAGGAAGAAAAAATGAAACAGGGGACGCCCACAATGATCGGCCTGCGACGCAGGGAATTTCTTGCTGGGACGGCCCTGCTGCTGTTCAGCGCGACGACCGTCAAAGCCGCCACAATCGCAGGGAGGTTGCCCTGGGCTCCAAATGCGGGAAATCCGCCGCCGCCAATCAAGCTTGGGCCGTGGGAGTTCTTCAACGGCGAAGAAGGCAGAGCCATGGAGGCACTCGTTGATTGCATCATCCCGCCGGATCCGGAGACGCCGGGCGGCAAGGATGCCGGCTGCGCCGTGTTCATCGACCGGCAGCTGGCTGGGCCTTACGGCCGGCAGGAGGGATTGTATGTGCGCCCACCGTTTCAGGCCGGCCTGAAGAATCAGGGCCATCAGTCGGCGAACGGTCCGGCACAGGATTATCGGGACGGTCTCGCTGCATTCGATCGTGCGTGCAAGCAGCACAGTGGTGGAAAGCCCTTCGCCGAGCTCTCCGGCGACGACAGGATCGCGCTTCTGAAGGCGGTCGACAAGGGCGAGCTCAAGCTCGACGGCGTCGACGGCAAGGCGTTCTTCACGCAACTCGTCAAGGACGCCCAGATGGGATTTTTCGCGGACCCGATCTATGGCGGGAACCGCGACATGGTCGCGTGGAAGATGATCGGCTATCCGGGCGCGCGCTACAACTATCTCGATTGGGTGAACCGCCACAACGAGCGCTTTCCGCTGCCGCCGGTTGGCATGACCGGCAACGCGCAATGGACGAGGTCGTAGCATGTCCCGAAGGCTTCCCAGGAAAGACGTCGTCATCGTCGGTTTCGGCTGGACCGGCGCGATCATGGCTAATGAGCTGACCGACGAGGGGCTCGAGGTCATCGCTTTCGAGCGCGGTCCATGGCGCGACGCGCCGACGGATTTTCCGCCGGGCTACATGCAGGACGAACTTCGTTATCGCATCCGGCACGAGCTGTTCCTGCGTCCGGACCAGCTGACGTTCACGTTCCGCAACAAGATGGACCAGACGGCGCTGCCGATCCGGAGCTGGGGCGCGTTCATGCCGCCGAACGGCGTCGGTGGCGGGGGCGTGCACTGGAATGCCGAAATGTGGCGGTTTCTCCCGTCGGATTTCGTGCTGAAGACACATCTGACCGAACGCTATGGCGCGGCGTTCCTGCCCCCGGATATGACGATCCAGGATTGGGGCGTGACCTATGACGAGCTCGAGCCGCATTACGATCGCTTTGAATATCTGTGCGGCACGTCGGGGACGGCCGGAAATCTGAGCGGCAAGATCATGGACGGCGGCAATCCGTTCGAAGGGCCGCGGTCCCGTCCTTATCCGACCCCGGCGCAGGCCCAGCCGTTCATAGCCATACGCTGTTCGGGAAAGCCGCGCGCGAGCTCGGCTACAAGCCGTTCCCGCAGCCTTCGGGCAATCTCTCGCAAGCCTATACGAACCCGCTGGGCATGCGCCTTGGCCCCTGCACCTATTGTGGCTTCTGCGAGTGGTTTGGCTGCGGCAATTATTCCAAGGCCAGCCCGCAAACAACCATCCTGCCGCATCTCATTCGAAAATCGAACTTCAGCCTCCGCGACAATTCAGAGGTTGTTAGGATCAATGTCGATCGTTCAGGCAAGCGCGCTACCGGCGTGACATTCGTGGACTCGAGCGGCGAAGAATGGGAGCAGCAGGCCGACCTCGTGATCCTGTCGGCTTACACGATGTTCAACGTGCAGCTTCTTCTGCATTCGCAAATCGGGCAGCCCTACGACCCCGTCACCAACACTGGGGTCGTCGGCCGAAACTACACCCACCAGACGATCTCGTCGGTCAATGGCTTCTTCGACAACAAGAAGTTCAACTTCAACCCGTTCATCGCATCGGGTTCGATCGGGATGTGTATCGACGAGTTCAACGGCGACAATTTCGATCACGGGCCGCATGGTTTCGTCGGCGGCGGCTATGTCGGCCAGGTGCAGACAGGTGCTCGTCCGATCGAAAGCACCCTGGTGCCGCCGGGAACGCCGGCATGGGGCGCCGACTGGAAGAAGGCGGTGAAGGAGAATTATCTCAGCACGGTCAAGCCCGGCACCGGTGTGCATGGCAGCTTCTACGCCTACCGCGACATCTACCTGGATCTCGACCCCGCCTATAAGGACCGGTTCGGGCGTCCGCTGATGCGGATCACGATGGATCTCAAGGAGAACGAGATCAAGCAGAACAAGTTTCTCACCGACAAGTTCGCCGAGATCATTAAGGCGATGGGCGCTGAAAAGCTCGCCGTGCAGTATCGAACCGCGCCATACGACATAACGACCTACCAGACGACGCATCTCAACGGCGGTGCGATCATGGGGGCCGATCCCAAGACAAGCGTCCTCAACAAATATCTGCAGAGCTGGGATGTCCCGAATCTGTTCGTGATGGGGGCAAGCGCCTTTCCGCAGAACGCCGGCTACAACCCGACGCTCACGGTCGGCGCGCTCGCTTATTGGTCGGCGGCCGCGATCCGGAACCAGTACCTCAAGAATCCCGGAAGGCTGGTCGATGCGTAGGATTCCTCGCGTATGCACGCTCGTTTGCGCAGTGCTCGCTTCGGCGTCGCTGGCTGGCCGCGCGCATGCCGGCTCCGCAAACATGCAAGAGTTCACCCAGATCGAACGCGGGCGCTATCTGTCGATCCTGTCGGACTGTGCCGGCTGCCATACCGTTCCCGGCGGCAAGCCGTTTTCGGGTGGGCGGCCGATCGAAACGCCGTTCGGCAACATCATATCGCCCAATGTCACGCCCGATCTGGAAACGGGCATTGGAGCCTGGAGCGACGATCAATTCGATGCCGCGGTGAGAAAGGGTATCGGACGAACCGGCGCGCATCTCTATCCGGCCATGCCTTACAATGCGTACACCCGGATGTCGCGTGACGATGTGATGGTAATCCGGGCCTATCTGACTTCGCTGGAGCCGGTCCGAAATTCGCGCAACGCGGATACGCTTCCGTTTCCATTCAATATCCGCTCAACGATGATCGTGTGGAACGCGCTCTACTTCACGGCAGGTGAATACAAGCCGGAACCGACCAAATCCGCCGAATGGAATCGCGGCAAGTTCATCGTCGACGGGCCGGCGCATTGCGGAGCCTGTCACACGCCGAAGACGCTGCTCGGAGGCGACCGAACCGATCAATATCTGCAGGGAGCAAATCTCCAGGGCTGGTCGGCGCCTGACATCACCAACAACCGGCGGACAGGACTGGGCAGTTGGACGGCAAACGATGTCGCGCTCTACCTCAAGACGGGGCACAATCGCGCTACCGCTGCGACAGGGCCGATGGCGGAGGCCGTCGAGCTGTCGACGTCCAGGATGAAGGATGAGGATACGAAGGCTATTGCGACGTATCTGAAATCATTGCCGGGCAACAAGGATGAGGCGAGGCTTGCCCCGGTGGCTGCGAACGTGATGGCGGCCGGAGGCGCGATCTACCGAGACCAATGTTCCGCCTGCCACGGGATCGAAGGCAAGGGCGTTCCACACCTGTTTCCCGCCCTCGCAGAGTCTACGATGGTGCAATCAAATGATCCCACAACGGCAATCCGAATGGTGCTCCGTGGTGCGCGAAGCGTCGGCACCAAGGCCGAGCCGACGGCACCCGGCATGCCGTCCTACGGCTGGCAGCTCGATGATCGCCAGGTCGCGGCGGTGCTCAGCTTTGTCAGAAATAGCTGGGGTGGTGCCGCTGCCCCGATCGATGCAGCCGAAGTGACGCGTGTTCGGTCCGACACCGCTTTACGCAACGACTGAGCCGGCCGTCCGAGACGTGAGCCGCAAAATAAAAACGGGGCCGTGAAGCCCCGTCGAAAGTCCGTAGCTTATTCCGCGATCTTACTTGATCTTCTTACTTGATCTTGGCTTCGCGGAACTCGACGTGCTTGCGCGCGACCGGATCGTACTTCTTCTTGACCAGCTTGTCGGTCATGGTGCGCGAATTCTTCTTGGCGACGTAGTAGAAGCCGGTGTCAGCCGAGGACACGAGCTTGACCTTGATGGTGACCGCTTTGGCCATGTTCAGAACCTCAGGAATGAAGGGAATCTGGAGCCGGCCAAACGGCCCGCGTTGGCCGGCAACCTAGCCAGAAACCGCCTGATGTCAAGGTTTCGAAGCGTTTTCGAGCGAAGTGGGCACCGGTTCGCGTCAAGAAAACGCGTCAAAAACAACAACCTAGAGCCCCGAACGGGGCTCTAGGGCGGAAAACCACCCAAAACGGTCCCATTACGCCTCGAAGAACCGGTTTTTCGGCCGCGGCAGGCCCAGATTCTCCCTCAAAGTGGCCCCATCATACTCTTTGCGGAAAATCCCGCGACGCTGCAGCTCCGGCACCACCTTGTCGACGAAATCGTCGAGGCCGGCGGGCAGGAACGGGAACATGATGTTGAAGCCGTCGGAGCCGCGCCCGACCAGCCATTCCTCCATCTGGTCGGCGATGGTCTTGGCCGTGCCGACGAAGGACAGCCCGCCATAGCCGCCGACGCGCTGGGCGAGCTGGCGCACCGTGAGCTTGTCGCGCTTGGCGAGGTCGACCATGCGCTGGCGGCCGCTTTTGCTGGCGTTGGTCTCCGGAATCTCCGGCAGTTGCCCGTCCGGATCGAAGCCTGAGGCGTCCGTGCCGAGGATGACCGAGAGCGAGGCGATGGCGCTGTCGTAATGCACGCGGCTGTCGAGCAGCGCGCGCTTCTCCTTGGCCTCATCGACGCTGTCGCCGACCACGACGAAGGCGCCGGGAAGAATCTTGAGATGTTCGGGATCGCGGCCGATCTTCTCCATGCGGCCCTTGATGTCGGCATAGAGTTTTTGGCCGTCGGCGAGGGGGCCGCCGCCGGTGAACACGGCTTCCGCCGTCTCCGCCGCAAGCTGCCTGCCGTCCTCCGATGCGCCGGCCTGCACGATCACCGGCCAGCCCTGCACGGGCCGCGCGATATTGAGGGGGCCGCGCACCTTCAGATATTTGCCGTTGTGGTCGAGCACGTGCATCTTCGCGGGATCGACGAACACGCCGCTTTCGACGTCGCGCACGAAGGCGTCGTCGGCGAAGGAATCCCAGAGGCCGGTGACGACGTCGTAGAACTCGCGGGCGCGCTTGTAGCGCTCGGCATGCTCCATGTGGTCGTCGAGGCCGAAATTCAGCGCCGCGTCCGGATTCGAGGTGGTGACGATGTTCCAGCCCGCGCGCCCGCCGCTGAGATGGTCGAGCGAGGCGAAGCGGCGCGCCACGTGGTAGGGCTCGTCAAACGTCGTCGAGCCCGTCGCGATCAGGCCGATGCGCTCGGTGACGGCGGACAGCGCCGACAGCAGCGTGAACGGCTCGAACGAGGTCACGGTGTGGCTGCGCTTGAGCGCATTGACCGGCATGTTCAGCACGGCGAGGTGATCGGCCATGAAGAAGGCGTCGAACTTGCCGGCCTCGAGCTTCTGTATCAGCGTCTTGATATGGCCGAAGTTGAAATTGGCGTCCGGCCAGGCCCCCGGATAGCGCCAGGCGCCGGTGTGGATGCTGATCGGGCGCATGAACGCGCCAAGCTTGAGTTGCCGTTGTGCCATCGCCCCGTATCCGTTCTGGATGTCGTTGGGGAAGACATAGGAACGCCTGGGAACTCCGCCATCGGGGGAGGCGGGAAGATTTTTTCGTTTTTCGCGACGCGCTCAGCACAATCGCGTCATTCCAGGCCGCGCGCAGCGGCAAGGGCATGACGAATGCGGCCCGCATCGAACCAATCCCGCGCTCGCCCCGACCAAGCCAGGACCCGTGAGGAGACCTTCAATGGCAGGCGCAATGACCGTGGACGGCAGTACCGTTCGCATCGACCGGCCTATGCCCTGGGTCGGCCGCCTGCTGTCGCTGCCGCTGCTGGCCGCGAGCGGTTATCTCTTGTGGAATGTCGCGCTCGGCCTGCGCCAGGATTTTTCCGGCTTCGGCCGGCTCGCCGATGATCTCGTGCCGGTGCTGGTGTTCACGGGGTTGGGACTGCTCGTCGGCATTCCCGGAATGATCCTGCTGACGTACCGCACTTTCGTCGTGCTCAACGAGACGCTGCGCTTGATCGTCATCACCAGGCAGTTCGGCCCGCTCAATATCCGCAGCCAGCGCGATCTCGCCGACTATCACTTCGTCAGCATCACCGACGACTATGATGCGGATCTGACGACCTACGACGTCAATCTCTGCGGCAACAGGGGCACCGAGCCGATCACGCTTCAGAGCTTCACCAGGCGCGAGGAGGCGGACGAGCTCGCAAGCGAGATCGGTCGCGTCCTGAAATTGCCGGCGCGCGACTATGTCGGCACCGAGCCTGATGATTCCTGATTAGGTCCAGCCACGACCTGTTGCTACCCGTTGCGGAAATTGCCATCCTCGCGGCCGAACACCGCAATGGAAGGCCATGACCTCAACGAATAATTCCATTCCCGCGCTTCTACCGCGCGGCAGGGGCCACCAATTCCTGTTGTATGGCGACTCCTGTTCCGGCGTTCCGGGTGGATTGCACGAAAAGACCTTCGCCTCGGTCAATGCGGTCGTTCAACGCCTGAGGCCGCAGCCTGAATTCGTGCTCTTCCCGGGCGATGAAATCATCGGACTGACGCCGGATCCGGACGCGCTCCGCGCGCAGTGGCGCTATTGGCTGGATACGGAAATGGCATGGCTCGACCGTGCGGCCATTCCGATGTGGCACACAACCGGCAACCACACGACCTATGATTTGATGAGCGAGGCGGTGTTTCGCGCAGTGCTCGAGCTGCCGAAAAATGGACCGCCGGGACAGGTGGGCCTCTCCTACTTCGTGCGACGCGGCGACCTCCTGATGGTGTTCGTCAACACGCTCTGGAGCGGCCTGGGAGGTGAGGGCCATGTCGAGCTCGGGTGGCTGGAAACAACGCTCAGAGAACATGGCGACGCCCGACACAAGCTCGTCCTTGGCCATCATCCGGTGTTTCCGATCAACGGCTTTACGGGGACGTATCAGCGCGAGATCGGCCACGAATACGCTCGCCCGTTCTGGGACATCCTGGTGAACGAAAACGTGTTTGCCTACCTGTGCAGCCACATCCTCGCCTTCGACGTGCAGGCGCATCGCGGTGTCCTGCAGATCTGTACTGCGGGCGCGGGAACGGCTCACAGGATGCCGGAAGGCGTCGAGTATCTGCATTGCATTCAGGCCGCGCTTGACGAGGAAGGCCTGCGTTATCAGGTGCTCGATGTTCACGGCGCGATCAGGGAGAAGTTGGAATGGCCGCTGCGCGATCCTGATCCCGCCCTGTGGGGGGAGCTGCCGCTCGGGGAAACCGAAGCGCCGTTCAGCGGATGCGTGGAGAGCGGGCGGCGGATCGAGCTGAGGCTCGTGGGGCAAAGCGCTGCGACCGATGTCGCAGCGGCCCAGACGATTTTCACGGCTTTCGCGCCGGGTTCGATCGCGCCGTTCTGGCTTGGGCTTCGGGGACCGAGGCAAACCCTGACAGCCATCGTGGGGCGTGAGCCGGGACGCAGTCCGTCCTATTGGTTTGGACCTGACCTTCCTGCGGGCGACGGTTTCGATATTCACGTTACGCTCTATCCGGATATGGGCCCCGGCGGTCTCCTATACCGCGATCACGGCTCCACGCGCTGGTCGTCTTTCACCTCTGCGACGGCGCGAGGGCTGGATAAGCTGGCGTGGCCGCGACATTGGGCGATCGGCCACGGACAAGGTGGCAGCGAAGACCGCGCCTTCAGAGGTGCCGCGCTGAGTTTGCTGATCGCGTGAACGAGCCTGGGGAGTTCGGCGGCTGGATCAGCCCAAGATATCCTTCTGCATCTTGCCGCCGTAGAAATGGAAGAACGGCACCGGCGCATCGTGACGGAGCGGGCCGGTGGCAAGGCGGGTGTCGAGCTCGTTGAGCACGTTGCGTGTCATCGGATGCAGATCGGCGAGCGGCTTTGAGCCGAGCTCGACCCAGACCAGCTCGACCAGCTCGGCATCGGCATGGATCACGCCCTCGACGCGGTGGGTGATCGCGGAGGCATCCGCGGTGAAGAAGCGTGTGTCGAAGCGCTTGACGCGGCCAGGCGGAGTGATCGCGCGGGCGATCAGGAACAGGCTGGAGGGGTCGGGCAGCAGGCCCGCATCCGCGAACGGCTTCCAGGCGCCCTCGAGTTTTGCTTTCCCCTCGGTCCTGCGCCCGAGGCAGAGGCCGGTCTCTTCGCAGGCCTCGCGGATTGCGGCAATCGCAAGCGACTTTGCGCGCGAGGCCGGGGTCTTCGGGCTGCCCTTGGCGAGATTGGCTTCCAGCTCGGCGGTGATGGGTGCAGCACACGGCACGCGGTAGTCGTCCTTGTCGACACGGCCGCCGGGGAAGACGAACTTTCCGGGCATGAACACCACCTTGTCGTGGCGCTTGCCGACCAGGACCTTTGGAACGTTGCCGCTGCGGTCGACCAGGATCAGCGTCGCCGCATCGCGGGGGCGGAAATAGGGATGGTGGTCGGCTTCCTTGCCCTCGTGGATCTTGGCCTTCTCGGCTCCCTGCGACGTATCCGTCATGTCCTCACCCAAACCGCTTTTTGATTATTTGCTTAGACCGGCGGAATACCATCCGGAGGGTTGTCGTCAAAGCCGTGCATGCGCAGAGCCCATTGCAAGCCGACCACAGCTCCCTTGACCGGCTGGAGCAGCGCGAGCGAGGCGACGAAGGTGAAGGGCAGATAGGCCGCGAAGCTGAGCCAGACCGGCGTGGTGTAGTTGGTCTCGATCCAGAGGATCGTGGGCACCACGATGTGGCCGACGATGACGATCACGAGATAGGCCGGCAGATCGTCGGCGCGATGCGGCGTGAAATCGAGGCCGCAGACCGAGCAACTGTCCGCGGTTTTGAGAAAGGCGCGGAACAGCTTGCCCTCGCTGCAGCGCGGGCAGCGGCTGCGAAAGCCGCGCTTCATGGCCGTCCAGACGTCGCGCTTCTCGACGAGGCCGGTCTCGCGCGTCCAGATCTTTGGGGCCGTGCTCGTCGTCACCATGCCTTGCCCTTCTGACCCCCGCCTTTTCCTTTGTTCTTGCCCTTGCCCTTCTTGGGTTTGCCGGACTTTTGCTTCGGCGGCTTGCGTTTTTTATCCGGACTGCGTCCAGGATGCGCCTTGAACGAGGGGCGGCGTTGCGGACCGGATGGCCTGCGGCCGCGCGGCGCGGTCTCGCCGGTCGACGACAGCAGCTCGAAGCGCAGCGCGCCTGCGATGGGAGCTGCTTCTATCAGACGGACGTCAACGACGTCACCCAGCTGATGCATGGTGCCGCTGCGCGTGCCGACGAGCGCGTGTCGGCTCTCGTCATAGTTGAAATATTCCGTGCCGAGGGATCGGATCGGGATCAGGCCGTCGGCGCCGGTCTCGGCGAGCTTGACGAACAGGCCGGCGCGCGTGACGCCGGAGACGCGGCCCTGGAAGCTTGCGCCGATGCGGTCGGCGAGGTGATGGGCGATCAGCCGGTCGACGGTCTCGCGCTCCGCCTTCATCGCGCGCCGCTCGGTCACCGAGATATGGGCTGCGACCTCACCGAGGCTTTCCGGCGTCTCGCTGTCGGGCAGTGCGCCTTCGCCGAGGCCGAGCGCGCGGACCAGCGCGCGGTGCACGACGAGGTCGGCATAGCGGCGGATCGGCGAGGTGAAATGCGCGTAGCGGCGCAAATTCAGGCCGAAATGACCGTAATTCTCGGAGGAGTATTCGGCCTGTGCCTGCGCGCGCAGCACGACCTCGCTCACCAGCGGGAAGTGGTCGTGGCCTTCGAGCTGCGCCAGCACGCGGTTGAACAAAGCCGGGCGCAGCGCGCCGCCTTTCGCGAAGGGAACGTCCAGCGTCTCCAGAAACTCCGCGAGTGCGTGGACCTTCTCCAGCGTCGGCTCGTCATGCACGCGGTAGATCAGCGGGAGCGACTTCTTCTCCAGCATCTCGGCCGCCGCGACGTTGGCGAGGATCATGAACTCCTCGATCAGCTTGTGCGCATCGAGACGTTCAGGCACGACGACGCGATCGACCGTGCCGTTGCTCTTCAAGAGGATCTTGCGCTCGGGCAGATCGAGATTGAGCGGATCGCGTTCGTCGCGGGCGCGCTTGGCGCAGGCATAGGCGGCATAGAGCGGCCTCAGGATCGGATCGAGCAGGGGTCCGGTGGTGTCGTCGGGCCGGCCGTCGATCGCGGCCTGCGCCTGCGCATAGTTCAGCTTCGCCGCCGAGCGCATCAGGATGCGGTGGAAGCTGTGCGAGCGCTTGCGCCCGTCGGGGCCGAGCACCATCCGCACCGCGAGCGCGCCGCGCGGCTCGCCCGGCACCAGCGAGCAGAGATTGTTGGAGATGCGCTCGGGCAGCATCGGCACAACGCGGTCCGGGAAATACACCGAGTTGCCGCGATCGAGCGCGTCGCGGTCGAGCGCGGTGCCCGGCCGCACGTAGAAGCTCACATCGGCAATGGCGACATCGACGATGAAGCCGCCTCTGTTGTTCGGATCAGGATCGGGCTGCGCATGCACCGCGTCGTCGTGATCCTTCGCATCCGGCGGGTCGATGGTGACGAGCGGCACGTCGCGCCAGTCTTCACGTCCCTTCAGATTGGCCGGCTCTGCCGCTTCGGCTTCACGCTCTGCCGCGGGCCGGAACTGCAGGGGGATGTCGTGCGCGTAGATCGCGATCAGGCTGATTGCCTTCTCCGACTTGACCGAGCCGAGCTTCTCCTTGACCCGGCCTGATGCCAGCCCAAAGCTGCGCGAGCGGATGATGTCGACGCTGACGAGGTCGCCGTCCCGGGCGCCGTGCGCGTCGGCTGCGGCGATGTTCAGCTCGCGGTCGGCGGACTTCTTGTCGACCGGGACCAGCCGTCCGCCGCCTTCGGGAAGCTCGCGGAACACGCCGAGGATGCGGCTCTTCGTCTTGTCGAAGACCTTGATGATGTGGCCGCGATAGGCCGGACCTTCGTTCTCGTCCGAGCGCTCGACGCGCAGCAGCGCGCGATCGCCGACACCGGCCGCGGTGCCGGGCTTTGGCCGGCGCGGCATGACGATGAGGATTTTTGGCGGTTCGCCGCTTTCGACCTCGTCCCATTCGGTGGGGGAGGCGATCAGCTCGCCGTCACTGTCGCGGCCGGTGATGTCGGCGACCAGCGTCGACGGGAGCGCGTCCGGCTCGGAAACCTTGTGGCGTTTTTTCTTGATGGTGCCGTCGTCGGCGAGCTCGCGCAGCATGCGCTTGAGCTCGATGCGATCGGCGTTCTTCAGGCCGAACTCGCGCGCAATTTCGCGGGTCCCGACCTTTCCGGGATTTGCCTTGATGAAGGCGACGATGGCGCTCCGGTCGGGAAAGCCATGGTCATTCTTGCGTTTCACTTAACCTCTAATTCTTGATCTAGGTCTTGCCGGCACTCTTCTTGGCCGGAGCCTTGGGGGCGGCGGCCTTGGTCGGCGACGTTTTTGCGGTCGACGACACGGCGGCGCGCGCCTTGCTGGTGGATTCGGATTTTGGTTTGGCCGCCTTCTTCGCGGCCGGTTTCTTCGGCTTCGGCGCGGCGTCATCGCCGTCGGCGGCCTTCGCCGCAGCCTTCTTGGCCTTGGGCGGCTTCGCCGCCTTCTTCGGCTTCTTGCCGCCGCCCTTGGCCGCGCGCTCGTCGATCAGCGCGATCGCCTGCGGCAGCGTGACGGTGTCCTTTTCGAACTCGGCCGGGATCGTCGCGTTGACGCCGCCTGCCGTGACATAGGCGCCGTAACGGCCGCTCTTCACCGTGACGGTGCCCAGCGTCGGATGATCGCCGATCGCCTTGCCGGGGTCGGCGCCGAAGCGGCGGCTCGGGCCCTTGGCGACCTTCTCCGCGATCAGCGTCACCGCGCGGTTGAGGCCGATGTCGAAGACCTCGTCGCCGCTCTCCAGGCTGGCGTAGGTCTTCTCGTGCTTCACGAACGGCCCGAAGCGGCCGAGACCTGCCGTGATCGGCTGACCGGTCTCCGGATGCTTGCCGATCTCGCGCGGCAGCGACAACAGCTTCAGCGCAAGCTCGAGCTCGACGTCGCCCGGCGAGGTGCCCTTCGGGATGCCCGCGCGCTTCGGCTTCTCGCCTTCCTCATAATCCTTCTGCTCGCCGAGCTGGATGTAGGGCCCAAAGCGGCCGGCCTTGACCCAGACATCGCGACCGGTGTCGGGGTCCTGGCCGAGCGAACGGTCGGCGGTGGTCTCGCTGTCGGCGGCGAGCTGGCGGGTGTAGCGGCATTCCGGATAGTTCGAGCAGCCGACGAAGGCGCCGAACTTGCCGGCCTTGAGATTCAGCCGGCCGTTGCCGCAACTCGGGCACTGCCTGATATCGCCGCCATCGGCGCGGGGCGGATAGATGTGCTGGCCCAGCATGTCGTCGAGCACGTCGAGCACCTGGGCGACGCGCAGATCCTTGATCTCGTCGACGGCGCCGATGAAGCCGGTCCAGAAGTCCTTCAGCACCTGCTGCCAGGAGATCTCGTTGTTGGAGATGCGGTCGAGCTGCTCCTCCAGATTGGCGGTGAAGTCGTATTCGACGTAGCGGCTGAAGAAGCTTTCGAGGAAGGCGACCACGACGCGGCCCTTGTCCTCGCCGTGCAGGCGCTTCTTCTCGAGCTTGACGTAGCCGCGGTCCTTCAGGACCTGGAGGATCGAGGCATAGGTCGAGGGACGGCCGATGCCGAGCTCTTCCATGCGCTTGACCAGCGAGGCCTCCGAGAAGCGCGGCGGCGGCTCGGTGAAATGCTGGGTGACGGCGAGCGACTGTCGCTTGAGCGCGTCGTTCGGGCTCATCGCGGGCAGGCGGCGGGAGTCCTCGTCTTCCTCGTCGTCGCGGCCTTCCTGGTAGAGCGCGAGGAAGCCGTCGAACTTGACGACCTGGCCCGTCGCCCGCAGCTCCAGCGTGCGGGAGCCTGCCTTCGCGGTGATGTCGACGGTGGTGCGCTCGAGCTCGGCCGATTCCATCTGGCTCGCGATGGTGCGCTTCCAGATCAGCTCGTAGAGTCGCGCCTGGTCGGCATCGAGCTTGCGGCTCATGCTGTCGGGGCGGCGCGACATGTCGGTCGGACGGATCGCTTCGTGCGCTTCCTGGGCGTTCTTGGCCTTGGCCTGATACTGGCGCGGGGCCTCCGGCACATAGGCGTTGCCGTAGTCCTCGCCGATCACCTTGCGCGCCTGGGTGATCGCGGACGGATCGATCTGCACGCCGTCGGTACGCATATAAGTAATGAGTCCGGTGGTCTCGCCGCCGATGTCGATGCCTTCATAAAGGCGCTGGGCGATGCGCATCGTGTGCGCCGGCGCAAAACCGTATTTGCGGCTGGCTTCCTGCTGCAGCGTCGAGGTGGTGAAGGGCGCCTGCGGATTGCGCCGGGCCGGCTTGGCATCGACCGCGGTCACGGCGTAGGCGGCCGCTTCCAGCGCCTTCTTGAAGTCTTCGGCTTCCGCACCGGTGCCGATGTCGAGACGCTGGATCTTCTTGCCGTCGGCGCCGACCAGGCGCGCCTCGAAGGCGTCGCCGCGCGGCGTCAGCAGGGTCGCGATCAACGACCAGTATTCGCGCGCGACGAACTTCTCGATCTCCAGTTCGCGGTCGCAGACCAGCCGCAGCGCCACCGACTGCACGCGGCCCGCCGAACGGGCGCCCGGCAGCTTGCGCCAGAGCACGGGGGAGAGGGTGAAGCCGACCAGATAGTCCAGCGCGCGGCGCGCCATGTAGGCGTCGACCAGCGCGCCGTCGATCTGGCGCGGATTCTTCATCGCATCCGTGACCGCCTGCTTGGTGATGGCGTTGAACACCACGCGCTCGATCTTCTGGTCCTTCAGCGCGCGCTTTTCCTTCAGCACCTCCAGAACGTGCCAGGAGATGGCCTCGCCCTCGCGATCAGGGTCGGTCGCCAGAATCAGGCGGTCGGCGTTCTTCAGGGACTTGGCGATATCGTTGAGCCGGCCGGCCGCCTTGGGGTCGACCTCCCAGATCATCTTGAAATTTGCGTCCGGATCGACGGAACCGTTCTTCGCCGGGAGGTCGCGGACATGGCCGAACGAGGCCAGAACCTCGTAGGACGAGCCCAGATACTTGTTGATCGTCTTGGCTTTCGCCGGCGACTCCACAATGACGATATTCATGTAGTTCCAGTAGCTTACGGGGAAATTACGAGCCGCTTTCGATGAGATTCGGATCGGCCGTTTCGACCCGAACATGGGTGGTGAGGCCCTCGCTGTCAAATCGAGGGGTGTTGAAAGCACCCCAAATGGGGAAAGTTTCATATCGAGAAAGTTGCAAAATACCACCTTGGAGTTGCGGTCAATGTCGGCGTAGAGTCCTCCCGGGGCATGGATTCGGGTGGGGTCTGGTGACTAAGCCAGGAAAGAAACGGGCGCGCGCCGCATCAGGCGCGCCGGGGGGCTCGCGCGGTGAGGAACCAGGGGAGGGCGGCGTCGATGAGGCCGTCGCCTTCATCGCCGAGCAGGTCGGGGCGTTGCGCAAGCTCGCCGAGCGCCACAAGCTCGACGTGCTGCATTATCTCCTGGGCATGACCAAGCTGGAGGCCGACGAGCACCTGCGGCTGCGGAGCAAGCGCAAGCTGTCGTAGCGGCGCTCACCATCCAATCCGTCATCCTGAGGTGCTCGCGTAGCGAGCCTCGAAGGATGAGCGGCCGAGATGCCGCAGCCGGGCCGTCGCCCTTCGAGGGCCGCTGAAGAAGCGGCCACCTCAGGGTGACGGCGATATATGGAGGCGCGCCGCATCAATCCCGTCATTGCGAGCGCAGCGAAGCAATCCAGAATCCCTCCGTGGTGAAACTCTGGATTGCCTCGCTGCGCTCGCAATGACGGTGTGGTGGCAGCGTGCCGCGATCAGGCCGACCGCCGCCGCGGTGCCGGTCGGGGCTTCAGCGTGATGTCGGCCAGGCTGAGCAACCGTCCATCCTCGGCGTGCAGCTCGAGCTTCTTCACCGGGCGGCCTTTGACGCGATCGACCATGACGGTGTCGATCTCCTCAGGCGTGTCGTCGAACTCCTCGCTCCATTGCCGGAGCGCGACCAGGATCGGGAAAAGGCCAAGTCCCTTCGGCGTCAGCACATACTCCTGGTAGGCGCTGCCATCGGAGGCGGGGGCGGTCGCCAGGATGCCGTGTTCGAGCATTGAGCGCAGGCGCGCCGACAAGATGTTCTTGGCCATGCCGAGCTTGCCCTGAAACTCGCCGAAGCGGCGCACACCGAGCATCGCTTCGCGGATGATCAGCAGCGTCCACCAGTCGCCGATCGCCTCCAGCGACCGCGCGACCGGGCAGCCGTCACCCTCAAAACTCGTTCGTTTCACCATCGTCTGAGGTCCCCTCACATTCGCACGATGTCGGCGCCAATCACGCGCTTGTGTGGTTGCATCATAAAACCATCCGCCTAGATTGCAATATGGTTTCATAATGAAACTATTGGAGAGGCGAGCATGAGACTGAGCGGCAAGACGGCACTCATCACCGGCGGCAACAGCGGAATTGGATTGGCAACGGCAAAGCTGTTCGTGGCCGAGGGCGCGAAGGTGATCATCACCGGGCGCAACAAGGAGACGCTGGAGGCCGCAGCAAAGGAACTCGGGCCGAACGGGCTCGCGCTGGTTGCGGACGCGACCGACGTCGCCGCGACTGAAGCGGCGATCAAGAAGGGCACCGAAAAATTCGGCAAGCTCGATATCGTGTTCGCGAATGCCGGCATCCCCGGCAGCACGCCGCTGGGCTCGACGACGCTGGATGTCTTTGAGAAGGTGATCAGCACCAACCTCACCGGCGTGTTCTTCACGGTGCAGTCGGCGCTGCCCTATATCAACGACAACGCCTCGATCATCCTCAACGGTTCGGTGATCTCCGTGCTCGGCGTTCCCGGCTACTCCGCTTACGGGGCCGCCAAGGCCGGCGTGCGCGCGCTGGCGCGGATCATGGCCTCGGAACTGTCGCCGCGCGGCATCCGCGTCAACGTCGTTGCGCCCGGCGCGACCCGCACGCCGATCTGGGGCGCCGCGATCGCAACGCCTGAAGCGGAGAAGGCGTTCGAGAAGCGCCTTGGACTATCCACGCCGCTCGGCCGCATTGCTGAACCGGATCACATCTCGAAGACGGTGCTGTTCCTCGCCTCCGACGATGCCGGGCACATCCAGGGCCAGGAGATCTTCGTCGATGGCGGCGCGGTTGCCTCTCCCGCGGGCGCACCGATCTATCGCGGCTGATCAACGTTTGCGAAAATTGAATCGGTCGGCGCGACGACATCGGTTGCGCCGGCCTGTTCCTACACCTCGGTGGCTGTATTCCTCTGAACCTTCCGTGAGGCGTTGAACCTTCGCTTGCGCTGCCAAGACCCTTTTGCGGGCAGGGTCATAAGACTCACTTTCAGGGAGCCCGCGATGTCAAAAGCAGCTCGTATTTCTTCGTCGATTTCAGAACCACGTATTTACACCGAACATTCCGCCATTCCAGCCAAGCACTCCGATAGGTCCGAGTTCATCGGGGTGGCACTTTTCTCAGGCATCGGGCTTTTCATTTCGCTCGTCGCCGTCATTCTTGGCGTTCAGGGCGCCTGGTTTTAGCGCTGTCGAACTCTCAGCCGCCGCCGGGCTCCGGCAGCGGCTGGTGTCGGCGTAAGTCTTACGCCGCCTGCAGGCTGGTGGCAGCCTGAAGCGCTCCGGCCAGCGCTTTCTCACGATGCTCAGGGCCAACCTGGATGCCGTCGGCGACGATGAATTCGGGGCTCGTGATGCCCATGAACGCGAACACGCCACGCAAATAGGTTTCGAGGTGCTCGAGCGAGGCGGCCGGCGTGCCCGGGCCGTAATAGCCGCCGCGCGAGATCGCCACGATCACGCGCTTGTTGCCGGCAAGGCCCTGCGGGCCGTTCGCGTCGTATTTGAACGTTTTCCCCGCCACCAGGACGCGGTCGATCCAGGCCTTGAGCTGGCTCGGGATCGTAAAATTGTACATGGGCGCGCCGATCACGACGATATCGGCATCGAGGAACTCGTTGAGCACGGCCGCGCTCGCGGCCAGGTCGGGACCGAGTTCCGCCGGCGCCGGCGCGCCTTGCGCGGCCGCAAGGTGCGAGCCGGAGAGGTGGGCGAGCGGAATCTGCGTCAAATCGCGGTAGACGAGGTCGAGCGACGGCGTCGCCTGCCTGAGACGGTCGACGATGGCGGCGGAAACCTGCCGTGAGACGGAGTGGGGGCCGAGCACGCTGGAGTCGATATGGAGGAGTTTCATTGGGGTTCACCTATGGTATAGATTTGTAACCCGCACTACATGAGTGACTGTCAAATTCCCCGCAAGAACGCACTTTTTTGAGCCATGGGCACATCTTTGAGACCTGCACACACCGATTTTCCTGCTCCCCAGATGCCGGATCGCGACCACGCGGACTGCCGCGGGGTCGCCTCGATCCTGGCGCGCGTCGGCGACAAATGGAGCGTGTTCGTCATCATGATGCTGAGCGACGGGCCCAAGCGCTTCAACGAGCTGAAGCGGATGATCAACGGCATCTCGCAGCGGATGCTGACCTTGACCCTGCGCGGGCTGGAGCGCGACGGCCTCGTCACGCGCACGATCTTCCCGACCATTCCGCCGCGCGTGGACTATGAGCTGACCGATCTTGGCCGCGGGCTCCAGCAACCCGTGATGGCGCTTGGGCTATGGGCGAAGGAGCACCAGGCGCAGATCGCGGCGGCACGCACGCGGTTCGATGAGCGCAACGACACCTAGAGAAGAGAAACGAGACCGCCGCCGTGGCGTTCGAGGCGGCCCGCAAGCTCGAGCTCCAGCAGCACTGTGCGCACGATGGCTGGCGATGCGCCGGACATCCGCACCAGATCGTCGATCGAGATCGGGGCAGGGCCGAGCAGGCCGGTGATCTGGTCGCGGTCGTGTGATTGCGGATCGCTCTCGAACGGTTCGCTATCGGGCTCGCTCGCCCGATGCATCAGCGGCCGCTCCATGATCGGTGCGACTGCGTTGATGATGTCGGACGCTTCGGTGACGAGCGTTGCGCCCTGCTTGATCAAATCGTTGGTGCCGGCAGCGCGCGGGTCGAGCGGCGAGCCGGGCACCGCGAATACCTCGCGGCCCTGTTCGGCCGCCATGCGCGCGGTGATCAGCGAGCCCGAGCGGTGCGCCGCCTCGACCACGACCACGCCGAGGGCTGCGCCCGAGATCAGCCGGTTGCGGCGGGGGAAGTCGCGGGCGCGCGGCTCGTGGCCGAGCGGCATCTCGGAAATCGCAGCGCCCGCGTGATCGAGGATCGAGGCGAGCAGGTCGCCATGCTCGGGCGGATAGATGCAATCATGTCCGCCGGCGAGCACCGCGATGGTGCCGCTCTCGACACTGGCGCGGTGTGCGGCCTGATCGACGCCGCGGGCGAGCCCCGAGATGACGATGAAGCCGGCTTCGCCAAGCTCACGGGCCAACTGACCGGCGAATTTCAGTTCCGCGCCAGAGGCATTGCGCGAGCCGACGATCGCGATCATCGGACGCATCAGCGTCGTGGTGTCGCCGCGCACGGCGAGCAGCGGCGGCGCATCGTCGAGCGTGGCGAGCCGCGATGGATAGCCGTCCTCACCGGGCGCGAGCCAAGCTATGCCGAACTTGCGGCTCGCGGCGAGCTCGGCCTTCGCCTCGTCTACGCTACAGATGCGCCCCGATCGCTGAGCGCCGCCGCGGCGCGCCAGATCCGGCAGGCGCTCCAGTGCGGCGCGCGGGCTGCCGAAATGATCGACCAGCGATTTGAAGGTGCGCGGCCCGACATTGTCGGAGCGGATCAACCGCAGGCGGTCGATCCGTTCAGCCTCGGTCAGCTCCACGCTCGGATTGATGGCGTCCACGGCGTCTCCTTGTGGGAGTAGCATGGAACAACCTGAGGGCGTGGGCAACAGCGACGTGTGGTCGTTTCTATCGCCCCAATCATGGGCGGAGGAGGAATGGAGCAACGCGCTGCCTCATTCCTCAAGGCTTTTGCTATTCGATGACCTCGTCCGCGCGCACCTGCAACGACTGCGGTATCTCGAGGCCGAGCGCCTTGGCGGTCTTCAAGTTGATGACCGTCTTAAACAGCGTCGGCTGCTCGATGGGGATGTCGGCCGGGTTCGCGCCCTTCAATATCTTGTCAACGAAAACAGTGGCGCGGCGAAACATGGAGGTGAAGTCTACCCCGTACCCTACCAGTGCGCCCCCCCGGGACGCGACGATGGGTGCGGCAATCGATGGCACGCGGCACTTGTCGACAATCGCCGAGACCAACGCCGAATTGGTGACAAACGCATTGGCGTCCGTGATGACGAGACCGTCCATGGCGGAGGAGCCGACGATTGATAGCGCGTTGTCGAGGTCGCCGGGGACGTCAAGCTCGATCGGTCGCAGCTCAACCTTCATTGCCCGCGCGGCGTTCGTCATGGCACTCATGGTGCCGTTGTTCAGGGGGTTGCCTCGCTGCATGAGCACCCCTGCGCGGGTCATCGAGGGAGCTATGCTCGCAAGAACCTCTAACCGCTTCGCAGCTAGTTCTGTAAGGAAAAAGGTCTGTCCCGTAATGTTGCCACCGGGATGAGCCATGCTGGCTGCAAGGCCCAAGGTCACCAGATCGGGACCCACGATCATCACGGTTGGAATTGTGGTCGTCGCACGGTGCGCGGCAAGAACCCCGGGAAATGTGGCTGTCACGAGAACGTCGACGCCGAGGGCGACCAGTTCAGCAGCCAGCGCTGGAAGCCGGTTATCGTCGCCGTCGGCGTCGCGATATTCAACGTGGACGTTCTCGCCCTCAACCCAACCGAGACCGCGAAGCGCAACGAGGAACGCGTCGACCTCCGAATTTCGCGGTGGGGGGAGGAAAAGGCCGATCCGCGAGACGCGCTTCACTTGCTGAGCGCGTGCGGCCGTTGCCCACGCCAACGCCCCGCCAGCCAAAGTGATAAATCCGCGTCGTTTCATAGCACCGCTAAATCGCTTATCCTCTGGCAGAGAGTAAGCATTTTTCGACATTGGTCCAGCCGCGTCAATGAACAGGTTGGGTCAGAAGGCGCACAGCCTAAGCCGAGACGGCGTGAGCGTCCAACAGTCCGGCAATTCGAATCTCATCGCCTTGATTGTCGGGGCAATTTAGAACTAACGCAAAGGTTGCGGCGTTTCCGCGTTAGTGCCACGCGGCCCGACATTGTCGAAGCGGATCAGCCGCAGGCGGTCGATCCGCTCGGCTTCAGTCAGCTCCACGCTCGGATTGATGGCGTCCACGGCGTCTCCTTGTGGGAGCAGCATGGAACAACCTGAGGGCGTGGGCAACAGTTACGTGCGCTTGATCGGGCTTCAAAGGCGCTGCCGGAAGACCCGACGTGGTCGACGGGTCTTCCGCAAGGTCGTCGATTCAACGCGCGTGCGCCGCCTGAGCGACAGCGACGCCGCCACGGGAGACGCGAGCGTCAAGGCTAAGCGCACCGGCACCGAAGGCAAAGATCTGGAGCAGGCCGCCTGCCATCATCACGTTCTTGAGGAAGTGGATCATCTGATTCTGGTCTGCAAAGTTGTTGTGGAACGAGACTGCCGCGGCTAGCGAGAATATGGCGAGCGCCAGCGCGACCGAGCGGGCTTGATAGCCCGCGATCAGCAGGAGACCGCCACCGAGCTCGACGGGAACTGCGATCGCATATGCCAACGGGGGCACCGGCAATCCCGCAGCGGCGATGTAAGCGGTCGTCGCACCATAAGCGGTGAGCTTGCTGAAGCCACTCATTGCAAACGGGAGGCCGATCAGCAGGCGGCCAACGAGGGAAGCATAACGGGTCGTATCCATGGTCATCGCTCCTGTGCTTGGTTGAGGTCCGACGGCGGTGACGCACCAGGCGTTTGTGGTTCGTAAGAGAGTGCGCGCCGCAGGGCCCTGCGTTGTGACCTCACACTGGCTCGATTGAATCGCGATAAAAATAGAAATAATTGAAAGATACTGTTTCCATTTTTGATCTCATCCGCGCGGCGCCCGCGGACGCGGATGCTCTGGTCGAGCCGCTGGTCCCGGTCGACTGCACGCATGGATCGACCGCGTCCACGTGCGCTTGCGCGACCTCGTCCCGATGCTAAAAGCGATGGCAATAAGAAGGGTATTGCCATGATCTCACTCGCCGACCTCCAGCGCCGCATCGAAGCGGGCGAGCTTTCGCCCGATGACGCAATCGCCCAGTCGCACGCGGCGATCGAGGCCAGGGAGAAGGACGTCCACGCCTTCGTCCGTCACGACAAATCCGCGAAGGCGCAAGCCTCCGGCCCGCTGCGCGGCATCGCCGTCGGCATCAAGGACATCATCGACACCGCCAACATGCCGACCGAGATGGGCTCGGAGATCTATCGCGGCTGGCAGCCGCGCTCGGACGCGCCGGTCGTGATGATGCTGAAGCGGGCAGGCGCCACCATCATCGGCAAGACCACCACCACGGCGTTCGCCTCGCGCGATCCGACCCCGACGCTCAATCCGCACAATCTCGGCCATACGCCGGGCGGCTCGTCCTCGGGCTCGGCTGCGGCCGTCGGCGCCGGCATGATTCCGCTAGCGCTGGGCACCCAGACCGGCGGATCGGTGATCCGGCCCGCCGCCTATTGCGGGGCTGCCGCGATCAAGCCGTCGTTCCGGATGCTGCCGACCATCGGCGTGAAGTGCTACTCGTGGGCGCTCGATACTGTCGGCCTGTTCGGATCGCGCGCGGAAGATCTCGCGCGCGGGCTGCTGGCGATCACCGGCCGCACTGAATTCGATGGCATCGCCGCGGCCAAGGCGCCGCGCATCGGCGTGGTGAGGCAGGAGTTTGCCGAGGCCGTGGAGCCGGCGGCGGAAGAGGGCTTGCAGGCTGCGATCAAGGCGGCCGAGAAGGCCGGCGCCAGTGTCAAGACCATCGATCTGCCGGAGTCGGTGCAGGAAGCCTGGCGCATCCACCCGATCATCCAGGATTTCGAGGCGCATCGCGCGCTGGCCTGGGAGTTTTCGGAGCATCACGACGAGATCGCGCCGATGCTGCGTGCCAGCCTCGATGACACCGTCGGCTTGACGCCGAAGCAGTATGACGACGCGCGTCGGATCGCCCGCCGTGGCCGCCGCGAGCTCGGCGAACTGTTCGAGGGGTTTGACGTGCTGCTGACCTATTCGGCGCCGGGCACCGCGCCGGCCAAGGAGCTCGCCTCGACCGGCTCGCCCCGTTACAACCGGCTCTGGACGCTGATGGGCAACCCGTGCGTCAACGTGCCGGTGATGAAAGTGGGCGGCCTGCCGATCGGCGTGCAGGTGATCGCGCGCTTCGGCAACGATCCGGGCGCGCTTGCGGCGGCATGGTTCCTGGAGGACGCGCTGGCGAAATCAGGCTAGCGCAGGCTCAGCGGCGGGCAGCGCGCGTTCGGCCTCGGCGCCTGCAGCGCCTTGTCCGAGCCAACGCTCGGCGGCCTCGCGGCCACTCCGGTGCAGCGTGCGAATGAAGCCGCGGCCGAGATCGGTGGATGAGCGCTGCGCCAGGCCCTCAACGGAGTCTTCGGCCGCGATCCTGGAGAGCCGCAGCGAAGGTGCAGCCGTGGCTCGCGCCCATTCGAGTGCCGCGATCTCGGCGTTGAGGGCGGCGTTGGCTGCGATCTGGTCGAGCCTGCGGTCGATCGCGGCGAGCGTGATCGGCACGTAGCTGTCGCGCGTGGGCGTGACCTGGACGAGCAGCAGATCGGAGGCTGTCGATTCCTGCGCCAGGCCCACCAGCGGCGGATTGCCGCCAATGCCGCCATCCCAATAGGCCTCGCCGTCGATCTCGACGGCGCAGTGAACCAAAGGCGGGCAGGTCGAGGCCAGCGCGACGTCGGCGGTAATGCAATCGTTGCGGAAGATCTGCTGCTGCCCATCGCGGATTCGCGTCGCGGCGATCAGCAGTTTTGGGCAGGCCGCGTCGCGCAAGGCGGCAAAATCGATGTCGCGCGATAGCGCCAGCCGCAGCGGATCGAGATCGAACGGATCGAACTGGCCGGAGCGCAACGTCGGACCGAATGCGACCGAGCTTCCCGCCGGCGAGAATCCGCCGACCAGCATCAAGGAGCGGAACGAGGCCTCGTGCATCAGGCGGGCCCAGAACCGGTTCAACCGCGAATGGGCGCCTTCGCGTCCGCCTTCGGCGAGGCCGGAGGCGAGCAGCAGCGCATTGATGGCGCCGGCACTGGCGCCGCTGATGGTGTCGATCTGGATGGTCGGGTGTTCCAGCAACCGCTCCAGCACGCCCCAGGTGAAGGCCGCAAAAGTGCCGCCGCCCTGAAGGGCCAGCGACACTCTTTGCGGCGGCCATTGGCTGGAGCGCGGCTGCACGGCCGCGACCGGCGCTGCAATGGTCACGATCTCGACTGGCGCGGCGGCTTGCGCGACGGGCGCAGGCCGGGTCACTGGCGGGGGTACGGGAGCAGGCTCGGGCGCGGGCAGCGGCGATGGCGCATCGGACCAGATATTGGTCATCGAGAGCAGCCGGCTTGCTGCGGTGCTGGAAGCACCGTGCGAACCGGACCCGTCATGCGTGCCGACAACCTTCTCGCTCATTCTGAGCTACCGCGTAACGCCATTTCCGCTGTCAGGATGACAGGCGTGGAACTCGTTCGCCACTCCGGCCGCGAGCAGCTTCCGAGTTGCGAACAGGAATTGGCACATAATGCGGAGGCGGTGCGGCGATATCCGTACTTTTTCCGGCCTTGGATTTTGTTTTGACGCGTTTTCTTGACGCGAACCGGTAGCCACTTCGCTCGAAAACGCTCTAGGCCTTCTCGCCGATCCGGCTTTCCTTGCCGGATTGCAGTCGCTTGATGTTCTCGCGATGCGCGTAGAACAAGAGCAGCGTCAGCGCGGCGAACAGCGATGCGAGCGCGAGGTGCCCGAACCACCACAGGAAAATCGGGGTGATGAACGCCGCCACCAGCGCGGACAGCGAGGAGTAGCGGGTGGTGAAGGCGGTGGCGAGCCAAAGCAGGCAGAACACGATCGCGCCGGGCCAGAACAGGCCGAGCAGGATGCCGATATAGACGGCGACGCCCTTGCCGCCTTTGAACTTCAGCCAGACCGGGAAGAGATGGCCGAGGAAGGCGCCGAGCCCGGCCACCATGGCGGCATTGGGTCCCGCGATGTAGCCGGCGATCACCACCGCGACCGTGCCCTTGAGCGCGTCAAGCAGCAGGGTGCCCGCGGCAAGGCTCTTGCGTCCCGTGCGCAGCACGTTGGTGGCGCCGATGCTGCCGGAGCCGATCGAGCGAATATCCTGCGTGCCGGCGAGCCTGGTCAGGACCAGCCCGAACGGAATCGAGCCGAGCAGGTAGCCGATGACAAAGGCCACCGGCAGGAAGGCTTCAAGCCCCATGGCCGCATCTCCATGCTGAACCGCGACGCCACGCATGAATTTGCCCGTCAGACATGCTCGTACACCGTCCGTCCGCCGACAATGGTGCGCACCACGCGGCCTGTAAAGCGGGCCTCGTCGAACGGCGTGTTCTTGCAGGGCGATTTGAGGTCGGCGGGATCGACGATCCAGGGCACATCGGGATCGATCACGATGACATCGGCCGGGCTGCCCGTGCGCAGGGTTCCACCCGGCAGGCCCAGGATCTCGGCCGGCCGCGTCGACATGGCCCGGATCAGCGTCTTCAGGTCGAGTTCCTCGTTGTGCACGAGGCGAAGGCCCGCCGGCAGCATGGTCTCGAGCCCAATGGCGCCGGGTGCGGCTTCCGCGAACGGCAGGCGCTTGACCTCGACGTCCTGCGGATTGTGGTCGGACATGATGACGTCGACGAGGCCGGAGGCGACCGCGGCGACCAGCGCGCGGCGGTCGTCCTCGGTCCGCAGCGGCGGCGACAGCTTCAGGAACGACCGGTAGGGGCCGATATCGTTCTCGTTCAGCGCAAGATGATTGATCGAGACGGAGGCGGTCACGGCGAGGCCGGCGTCGCGGGCGCGCTTCAGGACGTCGAGCGAGTCGATACAGGTCAGCGAGGCCGCGTGATAGCGCCCGCCGGTGAGCGCGACGAGACGCATGTCGCGCTCGAGCATCACGGCCTCCGCCGCGTTCGGGATGCCCATCAGGCCGAGCCGCGAGGCGAACTCGCCCTCGTTCATCACGCCTTCGCCGACCAGATCGGGATCCTCGGTGTAATGCACGATCAGCGCGTCGAAATCGCGCGCGTAGGTCAGCGCGCGGCGCATCACCTGCGCGTTGATCACGCTCTTGTCGCTGTCGCTGAAGGCGATCGCGCCGGCGGCCTTGAGCAGGCCGAACTCGGTCATCTCCTCGCCGTGCATGCCCTTGGTGAGCGCCGCCATCGGCTGGATGTTGACGATCGCGGTGTCGCGGGCGCGGCGCATCACGAAGTCGACGGTCGCCGAGTTATCGATCACCGGAGACGTGTCGGGCTGGCAGATGATGGTGGTGATGCCGCCGGTCGCGGCCGCCTGGCTCGCGGAGGCAAAGGTCTCGCGGTGGCTGAAGCCGGGCTCGCCGACGAAGGCGCGCATGTCGACCAGGCCGGGGGCCACGATCTTGCCGGCGCAGTTGACGACGTCGGTGCCCTCGGGGACGCCGGCCGCTCCGATCCCGCGACGGGTCTCGCGGATGATGCCGTCGGCAATCAGGACATCGCCGGGGCCGTCGAAATCCCTGCTGGGATCGACGACGCGGGCGTTGGCGAGCAGGATGGGACGGCGGTCAGTCAGCATGAGCATCACGCGTTCGGCAAATTGCGGGCGAGCGCTTCGAGCACGGCCATCCGTACCGCCACGCCCATCTCGACCTGTTCGCGGATCAGCGATTGCGCGCCGTCGGCGACCGCTGTGTCGATCTCGACGCCGCGGTTCATCGGGCCGGGATGCATGACGAGAGCATCCGGCTTGGCGTAAGCGAGCTTTTTCTGGTCCAGCCCGAAATAGTTGAAATATTCGGAGGTCGACGGCACGAAGGAGCCGTTCATGCGCTCGCGCTGGAGCCGCAGCATCATGACGATATCGGCGCCGTTGAGCCCTTCGCGCATGTCGCGCGCAACCTCGACCCCCATGCGCTCGATGCCGGGCGGCAGCAGCGTGGAAGGGCCGACGACGCGGACGCGGGCGCCCATGGTGTTGAGCAGGATGATGTTGGAACGGGCGACACGCGAATGCAGCACGTCGCCGCAGATCGCGACCACGAGGCCCTCGATCCGGCCCTTGTTGCGGCGAATGGTCAGCGCGTCGAGCAGCGCCTGCGTCGGATGCTCGTGCGCGCCGTCGCCGGCATTGATCACGGAACCGTCGACCTTGCGCGCCAGCAGTTCCACCGCGCCGGAGGCGTGATGGCGCACCACCAGGATATCCGGATGCATGGCGTTCAGCGTCATCGCGGTGTCGACCAGCGTCTCGCCCTTCTTGATGGACGAGGAGGAGACCGACATGTTCATGACGTCGGCGCCCAGCCGTTTGCCGGCGAGCTCGAACGAGGACTGGGTCCGGGTCGAGGCCTCGAAGAACAGATTTACCTGCGTCCGTCCACGCAGGACGGTGCGCTTCTTGTCAACCTGGCGGTTGAGCTCGACATATTCTTCGGACAGGTCGAGGAGGCCGGTGATGTCGGCCGCGGAAAGGCCCTCGATGCCCAGCAAATGCCGGTGGCCGAGGACGAAGGTCGATTTCGATGTCATTAAAACGAGAGCTATAGGCGGGGATGGCTGGGGGGGCAAGGGCCAATGCCGGGGCGGGGGGTTATCCCCTGATCTGTCAAGTTCGTCGCTCTGGCGTGGCCTGTCGCCAGTATCTCCGTCATGCCCGGGCTTGTCCCGGGCATCCACGATCTTCTACCGCATTTGAGGCAAAGGACGTGGATGGCCGGGACAAGCCCGGCCATGACGATGGGGATGGATCACGTGAAGTTAATCCGAATTGTGATTGCGCTGACGATGATAACGGCCGAAGCCCACGCCCAGTCGCTCCCCGGCGGCTTCGTCTATCTGCGCGACATCGATCCCGGCATCATCCAGGACATCCGCTACGCCACGTCCAACAATTTCGTCGGCCGTCCGCTCGCCGGCTACGGCGCCGGCGAATGCGTGGTGAGGCGCGAGGTGGGGCTGCGGCTGAAGGCGGTCCAGCAGGAATTGGCGGCGCAAAGCCTGTCGCTGAAGATGTTCGACTGCTACCGGCCGGCGCGGGCCTCGCTCGACATGGTGAAGTGGTCGCAGAACGGCTACGAGACGGCGGCCGAGCGGCGCTACAATCCGAAGATCCCGAAGAGCGAGCTGTTCCGCCTCGGCTACATCGCGAGCCGCTCGCAGCATTCCACGGGCGCGGCGCTCGATCTCACGCTGGTCGATCTCAAGGCTGACAATTCCGCCAGATACGACCCGTCGAAAACCTATGCCGATTGCACGGCGCCGGTCGAGGCACGATTGCCGGAGGGCAGCGTCGACATGGGCACGGGCTACGACTGCACGGACGCGAAGGGGCATACTGCTGTAACGTCGATCAATCCGGACCAGCGTGCCTGGCGCAAGCGGCTGTTGGCCGCGATGGCGAAGCAAGGCTTTGTGAACTATGCGAAGGAGTGGTGGCATTTTTCCCTGCCGGGGGCGGGCGGGGCGGCCTATGATTTCCCGATTCCGCCGCGAACGAAGTAGATCGTCGTGCGAACGGCCCCGGAATGACGGTGCCGTCCCAACGAAAGCGCTTGAATGGACTCCCTCAATCCCGATCTCCCGCCGATGACCGTGACGCTAGCCGCGCCGCGCGTCTGGAAATTCTGGGGCACGGCGGTGTGGGGCCTGCTCATCTTCGTCGCGATGTTTCTCGGCCAGGTCGGTGCCATCCTCTATCTGGTCTGGGACCGTGGCGACCCCCTCGACCTGATGTCGCTACAGCGCGTCGGTCGCGAGCCCGCGGCGCTCGCGCTGTCGGTGACCATGGGCCTGCCGGCGACGCTGGCCGCGGTGTGGCTCGCCATCCGCATCAAGAAGGCCTCGTTCGTCGACTACCTCGCGCTGCGTTGGCCGTCCTGGAAGCAAATGCTGTTCGGCGCCATCGGGCTTGTCCTGATCGTTGTCGCCTGGGAGACGATGTCGCGGAGCCTGGGCCGCGAGGCGACGCCAGGCTTCATGACCGATCTGTTGAAATCGGGCCGCGACAAGGGCGCGGCTGTGATGCTGCTGTTCGCGTTCAGTGTCGCTGCGCCGATGTCGGAAGAGGTTTTGGCGCGCGGCTTCCTGTTTCGCGGCTGGTCGGCGAGCTTCCTGCGCGTGCCCGGCGCGATCATCCTGTCGTCACTGGTGTGGACGGTCGTGCACCTGCAGTACGACATGTACTTCCTCGCCGAGGTCTTCTCCATCGGCCTGTGGTTCGGCTACATGCGTTATCGCGCCAACTCGCTCTGGCTCACCATCGTGCTGCATGCGCTGAACAATCTGACTGCGGTGGTGCTGACGATGTGGCTGGGGAGCTGAGGCCTCGCACGAGGCCTAAGCCACCAGCGCGATCGCGATCGGCATCGTGACCGCCGCCAAGATCGTCTGCAGCGTGATGATCTGCGCCAGCAGCGGCGCATCGCCGCCCATCTGGCGGGCCAGCACATAGGCGCTGGGCGAGGTCGGCACCGCCGCGCAGATTGCGACGATCGCCAGGCTGTCGCCCGAGAGCCCGAACCAGGCGGCGAGCGCCAGCGCCAGCACGGGCATCAGCGCCAGCTTGAACGCCACGCCGATGGTTGCGCTCACGCTCGGGCGGAGCAGGCCCTTGAGCTGCAGACCAGCGCCGGTGACGAGCAGGCCGATGGCGAGCGAGGAACGGCCGAGGGCATCCGCGACCTCGTGCCAGATTCTTGGCAGCGGCAGATGAATGACGTTGATGACGAGGCCGACCACGCAGGCCCAGATCAGGGGATTGCGGACCACCGTCATGACGATGGCGCGGGCGGACTGCTTCTCGGGTGAAGCATAGTGCGCGAGCACGGCGACGCTGAACACGTTGACCAGCGGAATGATCGCGACCATCGCCACGGAGGCCAGCGCCAGCCCGACATCGCCGAACATGTTGGCGGACACTGAGAGCGCCACATAGGTCTGCCAGCGCGTCGCGCCCTGGAAGATCGAGGTGAAGGCGGGACCGTCGATGTCGAACCGCGCGAGCGCTGGGCGGAGCGCGAGGCAGAGCAGCGACATCGCCAGCACCGACAGCAGCAGCGCGCCGCCGACGCCGGCGACCGGCACCCTGGAGAGGTCGGCCTTCACCAGCGTCTGGATCAGCAGCATCGGGAACAGCACGAAATAAGTCAGCCGCTCCAGCCCATGCCATTGCGTGTCGAGCCGCATCAGGGTGCGCCTGAGCACCACGCCGAGCACGATGAGGATGAAGACCGGCAGCAGCGCCGCGATCACGACGGCCATGGATCAGCCCGATGCCGCGCGAAGATTGGCGAGGCGGTCGAGCGCGCCTTGCAGGATGAAGATCGCGGCGTGCTCGTCGATCACTTCGGCGCGCTTGGCGCGGCTGACATCCATGCCGATCAGTTCGCGCTCGACGGCGGCGGTCGACAGACGCTCGTCCCAGAGGCCGATGGGGAGTGTGGTCAGCCCGGCAAGGTTGCGGGCGAAGGCGCGGGTCGATTGCGCCCGCGGGCCCTCGCTGCCGTCCATGTTGATGGGCAGGCCGAGCACGAAGCCGACCGCCTTGCGCTCGGCCGCGATCGCGAGCAGCCGGGCGGCATCCTGCTTGAACGCCTTGCGCTGGATGGTCTCGACGCCGGTCGCTAACCGCCGGTCCGGATTGGACACGGCAACGCCAATGGTCTTGGTGCCGAGGTCAAGGCCGACCAACCCGCCGCGTTCGGGCCAGTGGGTTGCAGCATCGATCAGGGGCAGGATAAGAGCCGGCATGGGACTAGCGCTTATCACGCGTCGCGCTGCGGAGTGAACCCGGAACATGGATGCACTGACACTATTCGGCCTGTTTGCCGTGACGGCGATGCTGGTCTGCTATGCCCTGGAGGATCGCAGCCATTGGTTCGTGCTGCTGTTCGCGGTGTCCTGCGCGCTCGGCTCGGCTTACGGCTTCCTGCAAGGCGCCTGGCCGTTTGGTCTCGTCGAAGCCATCTGGGCCTTCGTTGCATTGCGGCGATGGCATCTGAGGCCGCGATGACGGACAGGTCGGGCGAGGGCGCCTGCCGGGCGGCAGGCCGATCCTCGCCCGCTGAGTACGTCGCCGATCAGCGGATCGCGATCGGGTTGATCATCGCCTGCACGCCGCCGGTCCAGCGCGGCTGTCCGAGCACGAACAGGAATTCGTAGCCCTTGTCGCGAGCGAGCGCGGCGGTGTCCATGTTCTCGAGAATGTAGGTCCCATTCATCGCGAGCAGGATCTGGTGCACCTCGAACACGTTCTTGGACTCGAACGGCAGCACCTCGAGCGCCCAGGTGTCGGCACCGATGGCGACCACGCCCTTGCCGGTCAGGTACTTCGCGCCTTCGACGCCGAGACCGGGCTCGCCGGCCGAATAACGCTTGTCGTCCTTGCCGATCAGACTGAGCCAGCCGGTGTGGAAGATGACGACATCGCCCTGGCGGATCTCGACGTTCTGCTGCTTGGCGGCTTCCTCGATCTCCTTGACGTTGAAGGCGGTGCCTTCCTTCACGATGTCGGTTTTGAAATAGGCGGCCATGTCGAGCAGCACGCCGCGCGTGACCATCGGTGGGACCTTCTCGATACCGAGCTTCTTCAAGCCATTCGGATCGGCGAAATCGGCGAGCTTGTTGCCGTTGTAATAGACGTGCTCGACGCCGAGATGGCCGAGGCCGTCGAGCTGGCTGCCGATGCCGACCCACGTATCAAGAATGTCGTCGTTATAGGTCGCCTTGTTCGGACCGAGGCCCGGGCTGCCGGCCTGTCCGGGCTGAACGATGGTGAGCTTGAACGTGCGTGGCGGATAGGCGGGTGTCTGTGGCGTGACGGGAATGCCGAGGGCGTAGGTCTTGCCGGTCTTCACCAGCGAGGCGGCCTTCACCACCAGCTCCGGCGTCATGTAATTGGCGGCACCGATCTCGTCGTTCGGTCCCCATTTCGATTTGGTCCAGTCTTGTGCGCTTGCAGTTCCTGATATCGCCGACAACGCGGCGACACAGCACAACACGAGCGTATTGCGCATCGATAGTCCTCCCGATGTTTTGGCTTCGTTGTGTTTTTGCGCTGGCCAGTGACACATCCTAACGTAGAACGGATGCGTGCTTCAAAGCATTTCGAGGTGCTGCGCTGCGGCGGCTGAACGCAGCGCAGACCAATTCAAGCGCGATGGATTTGTGACGAATTTCGCCACGTGGAACGCTGCGCCGGTGTCAGGCCGCGATGACGTCGTTGTCTTTCTTCAGGCAGGACATGAAACCGCTGAGTGCGCTGTACTGATGTCCGCCGCTGCGCTGGATGAAGAGCGTCTCGACGCGCGCATGTGACGGGCTCAGCGCGTGGATCGACACGCTGCCGGCCATCGCACTGCGTTCGACCACGGCGCGCGGCAGCAGCGTCACGCCCATGCCGGCGGCGACACAGCCGATCATGCCGTCGAGCGTGCCGAGCTCGAAGCGTGCCGCCGACGGCCAGCCGAACTCGACAAAGATCTGTTCGAGACGCTGGCGGTAGGTGCAGCCGGTGCGGAACACCAGCGCGGTCGGACCGGACTCCGGCGTGCCGGCGCGCAGCTCGGCAAGCGAGGCCCAGCGCCGCGCGCTGACCAGCACCAGCTCTTCACGAAACGCGCTCGTCGCAGTGAGGTCGGCATGTGCGATGGGGCCCGCGACGAAGGCACCGTCGAGCGTGCCTTCGAGCACGCCCGCGACGAGGTCGGCGGTGGTCGCGGTGCGCAGGCTCAGCCGTACGGCAGGGAAGTTGCGGTGGAAATCGGCGAGGAGGGACGGCAAGCGCACGGCTGCCGTCGTCTCCATCGAGCCGATCGCGAGCGGTCCTTTCGGCTCGCCGTCGTCACGCGCGGCGAGCACGGCCTCCCGTGATAGCGCGGCCATCCGCTGTGCGTAGGGCAGGAGGCGTTTGCCGGCGCCGGTCAGCGTCATGCCACGGCTGTGGCGTTCGAACAGCGGTGTGCCGATCTCCGCTTCCAGCGCCTTCACGCGTTGGGTGACGTTGGATTGCACCGTGTTGAGCTCCTCCGCGGCGCGGGTGATGCCGCCGGTGCGGGCGACGGCGGCAAAGGTCTGGATATCGCTGAGTTCCATGGCGTCGTTTCGCTTTTGTGATGGCAGCGTTCGCAACAATTCATTTTTCGAGAATGCTAGTCGCGCCTAGTCTCCCTGTCCAGATCAGGGAGGGGCTATGCCCATTGAGACGTCGCTGACTAGGCTGCTGGAGATTGAGCATCCCATCCTGCTGGCGCCGATGGACATCGTTGCCGGCAGCCGGCTTGTGACGGCCGTGAGCCGTGCCGGCGGTTTCGGCATTCTGGGCGGCGGCTATGGCGAGAAGGTGTGGCTGGAGCAGGAGACTGCGAAGCTCGCGGGGTTGTCGGCGCCATTCGGGATCGGCTTCATCACCTGGAGCCTCGCCAAGCGGCCCGAGCTTCTCGATGTCGCTCTTGCCGCAAAACCGTCTGCGATCATGTTGTCGTTTGGCGATCCCGCGCCGTTCGCGCCGAAGATCAAGTCCGCAGGTGCACGCCTGATCTGCCAGGTGCAGGATGAAGCCATGGCGCGGCAGGCGCTCGATGCCGGCGCCGACATCCTGATCGCGCAGGGCACGGAGGCAGGTGGTCACGGCGCCTCTCGCACCACCGTCGATCTCGTGCCTGCAATCGTCGATCTTGCCGCGGGCCACGTGCCTGTCGTCGCGGCCGGCGGCATCGCCGACGGGCGCGGTCTCGCCGCCATGATGATGCTGGGCGCGAGCGGCGTGCTGCTCGGCACGCGCTTCTATGCGAGCCAGGAGGCTGATGGCGCGGAGGAGGCCAAGCGGCGTATCTGCGCAGCGAACAGCGGCACGACCGTGCGCGGCATCATCTTCGATCTCTCGCGCAACAATGTCTGGCCGGCGCCGTTCACGGGAAGGTGCCTCATCAACGACCACGCCAGGCGCTGGATCGGCCGCGAGGTCGAGCTGATGCAGAATGTTGCCGCAGTCGCGGCGGACTATGCGGCCGCGAAAGCAGCCGGCAATTTCGATGTCGCGGCCGTGATCGCGGGCGAGGCGGTCGGATTGATTCATGATATTGCACCGGCGGCCGAGATCGTGGAGCGGATTGCGATTGAAGCGGGGCAATTGCTCGCCGGCCGGCGCAACTCGGTTTCTTCTTTTCCTTCCCCCCTTGTGGGAGAAGGTGGCGCGGAGGCAATCCGCGCCGGATGAGGGGTCTGTCTCCGCGGATGCAAACCCCTCACCCGTCTCGCCGCTGCGCGGCGATCCACCCTCTCGCACAAGGGGCGAGGGAAGAGCGAACATGAGGCAAGAATTATGTGGCCTGACCGTCGACTGATCGATCTCTTCAAGACCGAATTCCCGATCGTGCTGGCGCCGATGGCTGGTGTGATGGATGCCGAACTGGTGATCGCCGTGGCGGAGGGCGGCGGGCTCGGCTCGCTGCCGAGCGCGATGCTGTCGCCGGAGAAGGCGCGCGAGCAGGTCAACATCATTCGCCAGCGCGTGAAGGCGCCGGTGAACATGAACTTCTTCTGCCACACGCCGGTTGACCTCACGGCCGAAGCCGAAGCGCGCTGGAAGCAGCGGCTTACGGGCTATTACACCGAGCACGGCCTCGATCCCGCAGCGCCCATCAACGCCGCGAACCGTGCGCCGTTCGACGCCGCGTTCTGCGAGGTCGTCGAGGAGCTGAAGCCGGAGATCGTCAGCTTTCATTTCGGCCTGCCGGATCAGGCGCTGCTCAAGCGCGTCAAGGCTGCCGGCTGCCTCGTCATCTCGTCCGCCACGACGGTGAAGGAAGCAGTCTGGCTGGAAGAGCGCGGCGTCGATGCCGTCATTGCGCAAGGCGCCGAGGCCGGCGGCCATCGCGGCATGTTCCTGACCGACAAGATCTCCGAGCAGCCCGGCACCTTTGCGCTGGTGCCGCAGGTCGCCGACGCCGTGAAGGTGCCTGTCATCGCGGCCGGCGGCATTGCCGACGGGCGCGGCATCGCCGCAGCCTTTGCGCTCGGCGCATCCGGCGTGCAGATCGGCAGCGCCTATCTGCGCTGCCCGGAATCCAAGGTCAGCGCGGGCGGGCGCAAGGCGCTGGCTGAAGCGCGGGACGATTCCACCGTCATCACCAACGTCATGACCGGGCGTCCGGCGCGCGGCGTCCAGAATCGCCTGATGCGCGAAGCCGGCCCGATCTCGCCCGAGGCGCCGCCTTTTCCCCATGCCGCGACCGCGCTGGGGCCGCTCAAGGCAGCTGCCGAAAAGCAGGGCAGGGTGGATTTCACCAATCTCTGGGCCGGCCAGGCCGTGGCCCTGGGCCGCGAGGTCCCCGCAGCCGAATTGACCCGGGATTTTGCCAAATCGGCCCTGGCCCGCATGAAGGGACTGGCTGGCTAAGGTCGCGCCGCCGGTTGCGGCGCAAAACCGGCCTCTGCTATACGGCAGTTAGATTTTGCCGTGAGAGGCCTTATATAATGTCCGTCGACGCCACTACCGTCCGCCGCATCGCGCATCTGGCGCGCATTGCGGTTTCCGAGGGCGAGGTTCCGCATCTGCAGGGCGAGCTCAACGCCATGCTCGCCTTTGTCGAGCAGCTCTCGGAGGTCAACGTCGAGGGCGTGGAGCCGATGACCTCGGTCACCCCGATGCAGATGAAGAAGCGGCAGGACGTGGTCAATGACGGCGAGATCGCCGACGATATCGTTGCCAACGCGCCCGCGACCGAAGGTCACTTCTTTCTTGTGCCCAAGGTGGTCGAGTGACGTAGCGTTTTCGAGCGAAGTGGAAGCCGGTTCGCGTAAAGAAAACGCGTCAAACTAAAGAGCCTTAGGACCAAGTCCGATGTGCATGCTTTGCGACGATGAGAAGGCCTATCAGGCCTACATGAACTATCTCGACAAGATGGAGCGGCAGGGCAAGGCTGCCGATCCCAACGTCGCCGTCAATGCCGTGCTCGACGAGATCGAGGCCGCCGCGAACGCCGCCGCCAAGAAAAAAGACGACCCGGCCAACGACAAAACCCTGTCTCCGTTCTTCTGCAGCCCGATCAATAAATGACCGATTTGACATCGCTGACGCTCGCCGAGGCCCGCAAGGGTCTCGCGGCCAAGACTTTCACGTCCCTCGAGCTGACCGACGCGCATCTGAACGCGATCGAAGCAGCACGCGTGCTCAATGCCTTCGTGATGGAGACGCCCGATCGCGCGCGCGACATGGCGAAGGCCGTGGACGAAAAGATCGCCAAGGGTGAGGGCGGCCCGCTCGCCGGCATTCCGCTCGGCATCAAGGACCTGTTCGCGACCAAGGGCGTGCGCACCACGGCGTGCTCGAAGATTCTCGGCAATTTCGTGCCGACCTATGAGTCCACGATCACCTCCCAGCTCTGGCGCGATGGTGCGGTGATGCTCGGCAAGCTCAACAATGACGAGTTCGCGATGGGCTCGGCCAACGAGACCTCGTGCTTCGGCCCCGTCGGCAATCCCTGGCGGCGTGAGGGAAGCAACACGACGCTGGTGCCGGGCGGCTCGTCCGGCGGCTCAGCTTCGGCCGTGGCGGCGCTGCTGTGCATGGGTGCGACCGCGACCGACACCGGCGGCTCGATCCGCCAGCCGGCGGCGTTCACCGCGACCGTCGGCATCAAGCCGACCTACGGCCGCTGCTCGCGCTGGGGCATCGTCGCCTTCGCCTCCTCGCTCGACCAGGCCGGTCCGATCGCGCGCAGCGTGCGCGATAGCGCGATGCTGCTGCGCTCGATGGCCGGGCACGATCCGAAGGACACGACGTCGGTCGACATTGCCGTGCCGGACTATGAGGCCGCGATCGGCAAGTCCGTGAAGGGCATCAGGATCGGCATCCCCAAGGAATATCGCCTCGACGGCATGCCGGCCGAGATCGAGAAACTCTGGAGCGAGGGCGCGGCCTGGCTGAAGGCGGCCGGTGCCGAGCTCGTCGAGGTGTCACTGCCGCACACCAAATACGCGCTGCCGGCCTATTACATCGTGGCGCCGGCGGAGGCGTCCTCCAACCTCGCGCGCTATGACGGCGTGCGCTACGGACTGCGCGAGCAGGGCAAGAACATCATCGAGCTCTACGAGAACAGCCGCGCCGAGGGTTTTGGCGCGGAGGTGAAGCGCCGCGTCATGATCGGCACCTATGTGCTCTCGGCCGGCTATTACGACGCCTATTATCTGCGCGCGCAGAAGGTGCGGACGCTGATCAAGAAGGATTTCGAGGACTGCTTCGCCAAGGGCGTCGACGCGATCCTGACGCCGGCGACGCCGTCGGCGGCCTTCGGCATCGGCGAGAAGGGCGGGGCGGATCCCGTCGAGATGTATCTCAACGACATCTTCACGGTGACCGTGAACATGGCGGGCCTGCCGGGCATCGCCGTGCCCGCCGGCAAGGACGCGCAAGGCCTGCCGCTCGGCCTGCAGCTGATCGGCCGTCCGTTCGATGAGGAGACGCTGTTCTCGCTCGGCGAGGTGATCGAGCAGGCCGCCGGCCGCTTCACGCCCGCGAGGTGGTGGTGAATGTCGCCGCGTTCATCGCGAGCCTCGACGGCGCGGCGCCCGCGCCGGATCTGAACGCGCCGCTCGCCGGCCTCTGGTGGGCCGCGAAGGGCGACTGGGATCAGGCGCACAAGATCGTTCAGGACGAGAACAGCCGCGACGCCGCCTGGGTGCACGCCTATCTGCACCGGGTCGAAGGCGATCTCGGCAATGCCGGCTACTGGTATCGCCAGGCCGGCCAACCCGCGGCAAAGGATTCATTGGAGGCGGAGTGGGAGCGGATCGCTGCCACGCTGCTCGGGAGCAGGACATGAGCACGGCCACGCACAAGCTTCTCAAGGGCGCCACCGGTGACTGGGAGATGGTCATCGGCATGGAGATCCACGCCCAGGTGACCTCGAACTCAAAACTGTTCTCGGGCGCCTCGACCACGTTCGGCGGCGAGCCGAACAGCCACGTGTCGCTGGTCGATGCCGCGATGCCAGGCATGCTGCCCGTCATCAACGAGGAATGCGTCAGACAGGCTGTCCGGACCGGGCTCGGGCTGAACGCGCAGATCAATCTGCGTTCGGTGTTCGACCGCAAGAACTATTTCTATCCGGACTCGCCGCAGGGCTACCAGATCAGCCAGTACAAGTCGCCGATCGTCGGCGAAGGTGAGGTCGTGGTCGAACTGGATGGCGGCAAGACCGCGACCATCGGCATCGAGCGCCTTCATCTTGAGCAGGACGCGGGCAAGTTGCTGCACGATCAGTCGCCGTCCATGTCCTATGTCGATCTCAACCGTTGCGGCGTGGCGCTGATGGAGATCGTCTCCAAGCCCGACATCCGCGACGCCGAGCAGGCCAAGGCCTATGTGACCAAGCTGCGCTCGATCCTGCGCTATCTCGGCACCTGCGACGGCGACATGGAGAAGGGATCCTTGCGCGCCGACGTCAACGTCTCCGTGCGCAAGCCGGGCGCGCCGCTCGGCACCCGCTGCGAGATCAAGAACATGAACTCGATCACCTTCATCGGCCAGGCGATCGAGTACGAGGCGCGGCGCCAGATCGAGATCCTCGAGGACGGCGGGGAGATCGACCAGGAAACGCGGCTCTATGATCCCAACAAGGGCGAGACGCGATCGATGCGGTCCAAGGAAGAGGCGCATGACTACCGCTACTTCCCCGATCCCGACCTGCTGCCGCTGGAATTCTCGCAAAGCTTCGTCGACGAGCTGAAGACAGAGCTGCCGGAGCTGCCGGACCAGAAGAAGGCGCGCTTCGTCGCTGATTTCGGCCTGTCGGCTTACGATGCGAGCGTGCTGGTCGCCGAGCGCGAGAGCGCGGTGTTCTACGAGACGGTGCTGGATACGCTCGGCAACCGTGCCCGCGACGGCAAGGTGGCGGCGAACTGGGTGATCAACGAGCTGTTCGGCCGTCTCAACAAGGAAGGGCGGGATATTACGGGCGCTCCGGTCAACGCCGAGCAGTTGGCTGCGATCATCGACCTGATCGGCGAGGGCACGATCTCCGGCAAGATCGCCAAGGATCTGTTCGAGATCGTCTGGCAGGAGGGCGGCGATCCGCGCGCGCTGGTCGAAAGCCGCGGCATGAAGCAGGTCACCGATCTCTCGGCGATCGAGAAGGTGGTCGACGACATCATCGCGGCCAATCCCGACAAGGCCGCGCAGGTCAAGGACAAGCCGCAGTCGCTCGGCTGGTTCGTCGGCCAGGTGATGAAGGCGTCCGGCGGCAAGGTCAACCCGCAGAGCGTCAACGACCTCTTGAAGTCGAAGCTCGGCATCTGACGTCACACGTTCGAACGAGGTGACGGATACGCTTCGTCACCTCGCTTCCGGTTCGCGCTGCGACGCTCGCGCGCACCCTCGGCGGCAAACTCCATCCCGACCGACGGCGATGCGGCGGCCGAATCGCCGCCACGCGATTCGCGCAAAACGGCGGCTTCCACACGCGCTGACGAGCGCTTGCGCCGTTAAGCATGAAAATATTTTCGTTGCCAAAACTCGCGACTCAGAGTCCGCGAAGCGCCCTTGCGCGGCGATCGCGGGATCGACGATGCACATCATCGCATCGCGCATGCGCAATGCGCGCGTGCAGAAAAATACTTGCCGTGTAGTGTTTTTCTGCAATCGCATCTCGCGCAAACATCGACGATGCGGGCACTCCCCGCGATCGCAAGCACGCGTCATGCAGTGCGCCCGCATCGCGCTCGCCAAGCGCAGGCGCGTTGTGCCGTCAACACTTCTTTAAGCGAGAAGCTGTTTTTTTCGTCGTGTTGGTGTATTCGGGATGAGTGTGCATTCGATCCCCGACTGCATGCAGCGATTACAGCCATCTCACACATCGGAGGGCAACATGGCCAAGAAAGCGAAGAAGGCGAAGAAGGCGAAGAAGGCGAAGAGCGCAGTGAAGAAGACTGCGAAGAAGACCCGCAAGGTCGCGAAGAAGAAGTAACTTCGCTTCTGAAGTTGCCGGCTCCTAGAGAGCCGGCACGTCATCAGCGCCTTCTAACAGGTTCTGGTCGGCGATAGAGGGTGTCGGCGAGACATCAGGCCAACGGTCGGATCGTTCTCTTTCGCGGGTTCGCTCGCCAAAGTACGGTCCGGCAGAAGAAACAAGTTTTCTTCGTTCGGTGCGGTTCTCCTTCTCAAGGGCTCCGCAATTTCACAAGCGGCCTTCGGGCCAACGTGGAATCTGGTCCTGACGTGTTCGCCGACGCCCTCGTTCTCTTGAGGCCGGGGTATTGCCGGCATTCCCTTTTCCCACATTGCTGATCTGACCGTGACGTGGCCGCGCTGCCTTGGGGCAGGCGAGGGCTGGGGCGAACTGTCGTTCGCCGCGCAGGCGCAATGCGAGGCCGGCGCTCCGATTCCTAAAGTCGCGCGCTTCGCGCTGCGCGGCCTGCCGGCCACGGGGTGGCGCCGCCGCGCGAGGCGCCTGTGTGGCCTTGCCAGCGCGCCCCTCCCACAACGCGCCCCTCCCATGAATTGTAACCGCAGGGCGCGCGTCACCGCGCGCGATGGTTATCGTTCTCCCAAAATCCCAGGGTAAACCGAATCTGACGAATCGCAGAAGTGCCTGCAAAGCGGGGACTTCTTGCATTCGTCGCGCGCGCGCCGTGCGGGTGCGTTTACGTCTGCTTCATCGCGATACTTAAACTGCCATTCAAATTTGCCCGCCATCATCGCCTTCAACAAGCCGGCAAACGGCATGGGGATGAGTTGAACAGGTCTTTGGACGGGAGCCGCGCTCGGGGGAACGAGGCGGCAGAAAAAAAGGGGATGCGTTATGTTTCAGGGTACTTTCGATCTGGAGACGGCGACGCCGATCGACGCGAGCGCGCTGTCGGACGTGTTGTTCGAGCGCGGGATCTATTGGGCGAGCGGCCGCTCCGGCCTCGTCGACCTCGTCGCCGCACATAAATGGTTCAACCTCGCCGCGCTGAAGGGCCGCAAGGACGCCGTGGCGCTCCGCCAGGAAGTCGCCGGGCAGATGTCGGACGCCGAGATCTCGGCCGCGCAGCGCGAGGCGAGGGCGTGGGTCTCGGCTCACTGAGCCGAGAATCGCATCCGCACCCTTGTCTTCACGGGTAGCCCGATTGCGCTCAATCAGGTTCCTTCGTCGTGTCGCCACCCGGACCCGCGCGGCATGACCGAGCCGCCGCCCGACGATTCCGCTCTGGAACCCGGACGGCCGCACAAGACGGGCCTCTTGCCGGGGATGTAGAGGTCTTGGGCCTTCCGTCCCGGCGCAGCTCCGGCGTCTGGTTCAATATCTGAGCCGGCGAGGTGGTGCTGAATGCGCCCTGGCAGCGGCGGATCCGGCAATCCCGTGGATGGATGCGCACATATATAGAGAGCGCGAATCGGTTGCGCGTGCCGCGCTGATCCATGCGCCAGGCTTTCGCGGTCGTCCGGCGGTCGCTTTCAGGTGAAAGAACGCACAGACCTTGATTCTGCCGCTTGCGGCTCGCCGCCGTGTCGGGCATACCCGGCATATTGGAGACGTGGCCGAGTGGCTGAAGGCGGCGGTTTGCTAAACCGTTATAGGCTTGTAAAGGCCTATCGAGGGTTCGAATCCCTCCGTCTCCGCCAGCCGAGCTGTCCGCTCCGGTCTCAATCATCCCCACCATCGACAAAGAGCCTTCGCAGCGCGCCTTGGGCGTTGCCGCGACCATGTCTGCGCCTGGTGGAGAGTCGCGGGAAGACCTGTGTGCCTTCTCCTTGAGTCTCCTTCTGATTCCACGATTCGTGCGCGTCAAAGCCTGTTCAGGCCGGAGTTCCGTCCACAACGCCTCAGGTGGGGAATTTTGACGGCAAACGGAACCGTCCTAGAAACATAAGCAAAATCAATATGTTGCGAGCGCGCTTCGATCACATCTGCGTGTTATTTGTGCAACACCCTTCGGAAAACAAACGTCATGGGCTCGCTACGGAGCGTTCTCTTGTTGTGTGTGCAAAGACGTTCGGTAATTGTGACTGAGCGACGGAGGGGGGCATCCCGAGGTCGTCCCGTTTTAGGTGGTTCGCTTAAGTCCCTCGCGTTCAGCGGGTGTGTCCGAAGGCGCGAAGCGACTAAGCGGTGAGTTAAGGGACAAGGGAACCAACCTTAGGGTGTCGTCACCCAGCGGATCCGGAACCTTCCCTATAGAGCAAACTTGGAGGTTTAACATGAAGTTGGTTAAGAGCCTTTTGCTCGGTTCAGCGGCAGGTCTGATTGCCGTTGGCGGAGCACAGGCAGCCGATCTCCCCGTGAAGGCCAAAGCGGTCGAATACGTGAAGATCTGCTCCCTGTACGGTGCCGGATTCTACTACATCCCGGGCACTGACACCTGCATCAAGCTGGGTGGTTACCTGCGTGCTGAAGTCGCGGTCAACGCAACCGATTTCAACGGTAATTTCAGCGGTGTTAACGGTTCTGCGAACCGTCTGACGAACTACTACGTCACTCGTGCCCGTGAAGACTTCAACGTCGATACGCGCACCGCGACCGAATACGGCGTGGTTCGTACCTTCGCCGACGTTGTGTTCTCGTGGACGACGGACACCTACTCGGGCAACGGCGCCTCCGCTAACGGCTCCACCATCTACTCGCAGCTCGGCGCTTCGGGCATTAGCGCCCCTAACAATGCCAACGCAGGCGCAATCGCCGGCGGTACGCTCGGCGTGTACTACGCCTTCATCCAGTTCGCTGGCTTCACGATGGGTAAGGCGGTTGCCCAGTTCGACGCCCCCTGGACCAATTATCCGGGTAACAACTTCGACGGTCTGACTGGTGGCGGCGGCACGGTCACTGGTGTGAACCAGTTCACCTACACCGCTGACTTTGGTCAGGGCATCACTGCCGCGATTTCGGCCGTTGACCCGACCGCTTACTACCAGAGCAACCTGTACAACACCAGCTCCGGCATTTCGGTCGCGGGTTTTGGTACCGGCGGCTACGGCATCAATGCCTTCGGCGGCACGCGGGCTCCTGACATCCAGGGTATGGTCCGTATTGACCAGGCTTGGGGTCTGTTCCAGTTGTCCGCAGCGGCGCATAACAACCATGTCGCATACTACGCGACCCCTGGTCTTGTCGGAACCGAAGCGGCCGGTCATCCGGGCGACAAGTGGGGCTGGGCTGTCCAAGCGGCGTTGTCCATCAAGAACATTCCGACTGGCGCGGGCGACGTGATCAACGTCCAGGCGGTCTACACCGATGGTGCGACCCGCTACAACTTCCAGAGCTTGGCTTCGCAGAACTATGCAATGTTCGGCGGTACTAACGTGGCTGGCGCCTATCAGAGCATTGGCCTTGCCGGTGCGGCTGATGGTGTGTTCGCCAACGGGACCGGTATCAACACGGTTACGAGCTGGGGTATGCGCGGCGCCTACACCCACAACTGGGATCCGTACTGGAACACCGCGATCTACGGTTCGTACGCTCAGCTGACGTACAGCAACGGTGGTGCGGCTCTCATTTGCGGCCAACTCGCTACGTTGGGTGCCGCCACTGCGGGTATCACCACTTGTAATCCGAACTTCAACATCGGCACGATCGGTCTGATCACCCGCTGGACCCCGGTGAAGAACCTGACCTTCTCGGCGGACGTGGCTTACACCATGCTCGACCAGAAGTACGCTGGTACGATCAGCACGGTGGCCGCCGGCCCTGCGCTAGTTGTGGCCAAGCCGGGTGCCGTGTACCAGCTGAAGGATCAGAGCACGGTCAGCATGCTGCTCCGCGCTCAGCGCAACTGGTAAGTTCGGTCTAACGACCTGACAGAGAGCCCCGGCGGGAAACCGCCGGGGCTTTTCTTTTGGCGGCATGGCTGTTCTAACGCCGCGGAATGCTGGCGGAGGGCTGGCGTTGCTCCCGTGCTCCATCGTCCGTGACGATCTCGACGAGGCTGTTACGGAGGAGGGCCTCTGCGCTGCGGGCATCTCCGCGCAATGTATGCAACGGGCCGCCTGCCGTTGACCGGCATGGCCTTGCAAGCGCCCCACCGTCCTGACGCTGCAGCAGGCGGCGATCGACGCCTTCATGTTCGAGGACGTGGAACGGCGAGCTTGCCGATCGGACTACGACCAGGGAGCGCTCAGGGCTCAGCGTCGAGCAAGGCTCGCCTGAAGATCACGCGCGAGCTTCAGCTCTTCTTCAGCAGCTCACGTCCGGAGGCGCTGCGGCGCTCGCCGCCGACGCTCTCGGCGGTCAATCGGGAGCGCACAGGAGGATGGCTCTATTCCACGCTGCCGGTGCCGCGGCGCAGGTCAGCTTCGATCTGCAACCGTGTGCCGCCGCCGAAGCGGGCGCGGTAGACCTGAAGATTCTCCATGATCCGCTGCACGTAGTTGCGCGTCTCGGAGAACGGAATCAGCTCGACCCAGTCGACCGCGTCGACCTTGGGATCGCGCGGGTCGCCGTAGCGGTCGACCCATTTCTTCACGCTGCCGCGGCCGGCATTGTAGGCGGCAAAGGTCATGATGTAGGAGCCGCGGTAGTCCTCGAGCAGTCCGCCGAGCTCGGCCGAGCCGAGCGTGGCGTTGTAGACCGAATCGTTCTTCAGCCGCCCCAGATCGTAGGTCGCGCCGTGCCGCTTGCAGACATAGCGCGCGGCGTCCGGCGTCACCTGCATCAGGCCGTAAGCCTGCGCCGGCGAGACCACGGAGGGGTTGAACGCGCTTTCCTGCCGCGCGATCGCATAGACGATGCTGCGCTCGACCTCGGGGCCGATCGGCGTGAACTGCGGAATGCCGTTGACGGGATAGGCGTAGAAGTCGAAGGGGAGGCCGCGGTTGAGCGCGGCCTTGCCCAGCAGCAGCATGCCGCGCGCGTCGTTGTAGCGCTGGGTGAGCTCGCCAAGGCCGGCAAGCGCCTCGGGATCGCCGTTCTCGCCCATGTCGGCGAGAACAGGTATCGCCATCTCGCGTTCGTCGAGCTCGTAGAGCAGGTGCGCGGCGCGCACGATCTCCAGCCGTTCGGCGCCGCGGCCGCGCGGCTGGCTGTTGAGCTCGATCTGCGGCAGGCCGAGTTTTGCGCGCGCGAGCTGGCCGTAATAGCTGGTGGATTGCTCGGCCGCCCGGGCGTAGGCGTTGCGCGCCTCCTGCTGGCGGCCCGCCGCTTCCGCCGCGCGGCCCTGCCAATAGCCGGCGCGCGCCAGCGTGGTCGGATTGACGCTGCCGACGCCGATGCGGGCGAAATGCTGGGTGGCGGCGGCGGGGTCGTTGAGGAAGCGCAGCGCGATCCAGCCGGCGGTGAACTCCTGCTCGGTCTTGTAGATGTCGCGCGAGGGCAGGGCCGCGTCGCGCGCGATCAGATAGGCGCTGCGGAATTCCTCGGTGTCGATCATCTTGCGCGCCAGCAGGCGCCGCTCGATCCACCATTCGTCGAGATTGTAGAGCCGGTTCGGATCCTTCGGCGCCGACAGCATCAGCTGGGCGGCTTCGGCGAACTTCTCCTCGCGGCGCAGGAGCTGGATCTTGCTGAAGATGAAGCCGGGATCGTTGTGCAGCTCGCGTGGCACGGCGTCGAGCAGCGCGCGCGCGTTCGGCGCCTTCTTGACGGAGGCGATGCGGGCCTTGGCGAGCGCGACGTAGCCGGCGCCGAGGCGCTTTGCGGCGCGGAGCGCAGCTTCGTTCTCGCTGCCGTAGAGCAAGGTGTCCATCCGCGCCTTCTGGTCGCTCGGCGTCAGCAGGGCGCCGAACTGGTCGAGCGCGTTGTTCTCGGTCTCCTCCGACATCGGATCACTACGCCAGGCCTCGCGCACCAGCCGCTCGGCGTTGGCGCGGTCGCCGCGCGCCAGCATCGCCTTGGCGAGCGTGAAGCGGCCCTTGGCGGACACAGGCGATTCATTCTCGAACCACGACCACGCGACCGAATCGTCGCGCCTGTCGTCCCACATCGCGGCCTCCAGGCGCCGGCGCAGGAAGGTCTGCGACGGCCAGCTCGGATTGGCGGAGAGGAAGGCGCGATAGCGTTCCACGGTCGCGCCATTGTCCTCGCTGCGCAGGATGATCCATTCGGCGAGCTTTCGTGCGACGGGATCCGAGATCGAGGCGGCGTAATTGGTGGCGTCGGCCGCCTTGCGCTTGCGCACGAGCTCGATGACGTTCTCAAGCGTGTCCTTGTCGGCCTGCGACGTCGAGGAGGTCGCAGCGACCGCGGCCGGCGTGACCGGCTTGCGCGGCGTGGCGTGCTGGCGGGTCGCCGGCGCAAGCAGAGGAGCTGCGACGGGTTTGGCGACGGGCGCCGGGGCGGCAGGCCTGACGGTGGCCGTCACGGCCGGCGCGGGTGCGGTCTTGGGGGGCGAGCCGTTGGCGGCCGGCTGTGGTTTTGGCGCGGCGGCTGCGGGCTTGGGCTTGTCCTTGGCGGGTTCCTTGCCGGCGCTTTTGCCTGCATCCTTGGCGGCGTCCTTGCCAGCATCCTTGCCGGGTTTCTTCGCGGCATCCTTGGCCGGGGCGGCAGCTGCTCCCTTGCTCGCGCCCTTCGGTGTTTCCTTGCCGGTTCCCTTCGTTGTTTCTTTGGCTGATCCCTTCGCGGCGTCCTTGGCCGCCGGCTTCGCGGTGTCCTTGGCCCCGTCCGCGGTCGTCTCATTGGACTTGGCCAGGGCGGCGCAGCCGACCGACAGCCCGGCCATGAGGCACACGGCCAGACCGGTGGATCGCCATGCGGAACGAGGAAAGGAGGTCACGGCGTTTGGTCGCCCCGAATCAGTCAGTTGGCTCAAGACCTAGCTGTATTCGCTTGAATATGCGGACAAAATACCAACAGCTGCTTACCTTTGCCCGGTTTGCACCACCACCGCGGCAAAATCGCGGCCTAAACGGTGCGTCACACGGAAGCGGGTCTTTTACCGGCGGGATAGACCCGATATGAATGCAGCTTGCTCAAGAGATAGCCGCGTACGGAGGAAGTCCATGGCAGCCAAGACGAAATTCCGGGGATCGTTCACCGCCTTGGTCACGCCGTTCAAGAACGGCTCGCTGGATGAGGCGGCGTTCCGCTCGCTGGTCAACTGGCAGATCTCGGAAGGCACCAACGGCCTGGTCCCGGTCGGCACCACCGGCGAGAGCCCGACGCTCAGCCATGACGAGCACAAGAAGGTCGTCGAATGGTGCATCGCTGAAGCCAAGGGGCGCGTACCCGTGGTCGCGGGTGCCGGCTCCAATTCGACGAAAGAGGCGATCGAGCTCGCGCAGCACGCCGAGAAGGCCGGCGCGGACGCCGTGCTGGTCGTGACGCCCTATTACAACAAGCCGACCCAGGAAGGGATGTACCAGCACTTCAAGGCGATCAACGATGCGATCGGCATCCCGATCATCATCTACAACATTCCGCCGCGCTCGGTGATCGACATGTCGGTCGACACCATGAAGCGGCTGTGGGAGCTGAAGAACATCGCTGGCGTCAAGGACGCCACCGCCAGCATGGTCCGCGTCTCGCAGCAGCGCGCGGCGATGGGCGAGGATTTCAACCAGCTCTCCGGCGAGGACGCGACCATCCTCGGCTACATGGCGCATGGCGGCCATGGCTGCATCTCGGTGACCTCGAACGTCGCGCCGCGGCTGTGCTCGGAATTCCAGGCCGCTTGGGCGAAGGGCGACACCAAGGCGGCGCTCGCAATCCACGACAAGCTGATGCCGCTGCACAACAACCTCTTCATCGAGAGCAATCCGGCGCCGATCAAGTACGCGATGTCGCTGCTCGGCAAGCTGGACGAGACGCTGCGCCTGCCGATGGTTCCGGTCACCGAGCCGACGCGCGTTGCCGTGCGCAGCGCGATGGTTCATGCTGGGCTGATCAACTGATTTAGCCAACCGGGGAGCCGTTCATGAGCGTCGACGAGAAGGGCAGGAAGATGCTCACGGAGTTCCGCGAGTTCGCCATGAAAGGCAACGTCGTCGACCTCGCCGTCGGCGTCATCATCGGTGCGGCCTTCGGCGCCATCGTCACGTCGCTGGTCGGTGACGTCATCATGCCGATCATCGGCGCCGCGACCGGCGGCCTCGACTTCTCGAACTACTTCGCCCCCTTGTCGAAGGCGGTGACCGCCACCAACTTAGCGGATGCGAAAAAGCAAGGTGCAGTGCTTGCTTACGGCAGCTTCCTGACGCTGACGATCAACTTCATCATCGTCGCCTTCGTGTTGTTCCTGGTGATCCGCGCCATGAACACGCTGAAGCGCAAGGAGGAGGCGGCGCCTGCGGCTCCGGCAAAACCGTCGGCCGAGGTCGAGCTGCTGACCGAGATCCGCGATCTCCTCAAGAAGTCTTGACGCGCGCGCTTCATCCAAACTGTTAGCGTCCTCGCGCATCTCGATCAGGTTTGTCTTCCATGGCCGATAAGAACGAACGTCCAATCAAGGTCATGGCGGAAAATCGCAAGGCCCGCTTCAACTATGCGATCGAAGACACGATCGAGGCGGGCATTGCGCTCACCGGCACCGAGGTCAAATCGATCCGCAACGGCAAGAGCACGATCGCGGAGTCCTACGCCGATTCCAAGGACGGCGAGATCTGGCTGATCAACGCCACCATTCCCGAATATCTCCAGGGCAACCGCTTCAATCACGAGCCCAAGCGGCCGCGAAAGCTGCTTCTGCATCGCAAGCAGATCAACAAGCTGATGGGCGCGGTCGACCGCGAAGGCATGACGCTGATCCCGCTCAAGCTCTATTTTAACGAGCGCGGGCGGGCCAAGCTGCAGCTGGCGGTTGCAAAGGGCAAGAAGCTGCACGACAAACGCGAGTCCGAGAAGAAGCGCGACTGGAGCCGGGAGAAGGGCCGACTGTTGCGGGCGAGGGGATAGCGGCAAGAGGTTGGTGGATGACTCAGAAGAACCTGCTCGAGGTCGATTGGAGCCAGATTCCCGCACCCGCCGACGACGGCGGCGCCGCGCATCTCAAGGGCACGACGCTACCGGCGATCAGCCTGCTCGCCACCGACGATACGTCGGTGAATCTGTCAGCACTCTCCGGCCGGACCGTGGTGTTCGCCTATCCGCGCACCGGCGAGCCCGGCAAGATCGGACTGGTCGACGATTGGGACATGATCCCGGGCGCGCGCGGTTGCACGCCGCAGACTTGCGCGTTTCGTGATCTGTTTGCCGAGCTGAAAGCTGCCGGCGCCGCCCAGGTGTACGGCCTCTCGACCCAGAGCAACGCGTACCAGACCGAGATGGCATCGCGGCTGCACCTGCCGTTCCCCGTGCTGTCGGACGAGAAGCTGGCGCTGACGCGCGCCCTCAATCTGCCGACCATGGAGGTCGCTGGCCTGACCTTGATCAAGCGGCTTGCGCTGATCATCGACGACGCCAAAGTCACGCATGTGTTCTATCCGGTGTTTCCGCCCGACCGGAACGCCGGCGATGTCCTGGACTGGCTGAAGGCCAATCCAGCCGAGCCCTAGTCCAGGTCGGCCTTCACCTTCGCGAACACGCTGCGGAACATGTCCGTCGTCAGCACGCCGGTGTTCGTGTTGTAGCGCGAGCAATGATAGCTGTCGTAGAGCCTGAATGCGCCGGCCTGATGCACGGCGCCGTGGCCGAAGGGAGCTTGCGAGGCCTTCAGGTTCAGCGGTTTGAGCACCGTGTCGTGCGCAATCCGTCCGAGCGCGACGATGGCGCGCAAGTTCGGCATCGTCGCGAGCGTAGCCCCGAGGAACTGGCGGCAGGTGTTGATCTCGACCGGCAGCGGCTTGTTCTGCGGCGGAACGCAATGCACGGCATTGGCGATCCGGCAGTCGACCAGCTTCAGGCCGTCGTCGGGCCGCGCCTGATAGGTGCCCTTGGCGAAGCCGTATTCGAGCAGCGTGGCGTAGAGCAGGTCGCCGGCATAGTCGCCAGTGAAGGGGCGGCCAGTGCGGTTGGCGCCCTGCATGCCTGGCGCCAGGCCGACGATCAGCAGGCGTGCCTTGATGTCGCCGAAGGGGGGGACCGGCGCGTTGTGCCACAACGGCTCGCGCGCGCGGTTCGCCTCGCGAAAGGCGACCAGGCGCGGACAAAGCGGACAGTCACGGTCAGGGACGAGGGTGAGAGGCTGGCGGCTTGACCGGGCCGCCTCACTCCTCGAAGTCGTCATCGCCCCTCGGCGCCATCGTGGTCGCGCGCTGGAGGAACTGGGGGGCGTGATGGCGTCCCTCGCCACGCTCGCCGCGCTCACGCGGGGCGGGGCGTTCGGACGGGTCGCGGCCGAGCTTGGATTGCAGCTCGACGAGGTCGGTGAAGACGTCGGCCTGGCGGCGCAGCTCGTCGGCGATCATCGGCGGCTGGCTCGCGATGGTGGAGATCACGGTGACCCGTACGCCGCGGCGCTGGACTGCCTCGACCAGGGAGCGGAAGTCGCCGTCACCCGAAAACAGCACCATCTGGTCGATGTGCTCGGCGAGCTCCATGGCGTCCACGGCGAGCTCGATGTCCATGTTGCCCTTGACCTTGCGGCGGCCGGAGGCGTCGATGAACTCCTTGGTCGCCTTGGTGACGACCGTGTAGCCGTTGTAGTCGAGCCAGTCGATCAGCGGGCGGATCGAGGAGTACTCCTGATCCTCGATGATCGCGGTGTAGTAGAACGCCCGCAACAGCGTCCCGCGGCTCTGAAACTCCTTCAGCAGGCGCTTGTAGTCGATGTCGAAGCCGAGAGTTTTCGCCGTCGCGTAGAGATTGGCCCCATCGATGAAGAGCGCGATCTTGTTAGTGGCAGAAGGTGACATTCAGTTTGCTCGCGTAGCGTTCGTGATTGATCGTTTATTGTTGGCGCGGCGACAGCAAGCCGCGCAGGTCTATGGTGCCGCCGAAGCCCGTCGAAACCGCAAATCCGGAGAAGTCGTGGCAATCAAGGTATAGTTATGGCGGACCTGCACACGCCCGGTGCCACCCTCAATAGCAGCCCGGCAAACCACCCATCCCAGCCCCAATGTGGGGGTAGCAGAGCCGTTTGGCGAGGCCAAATCACAAATTGGCCTTGCGAAATCGCCCTGTCCCCTATAACTAGCCCCAATCATCCACATATTTCGTCCCACCCACAACGGAGCGACAGTCCATGGCTCGCGTCACCGTAGAAGATTGTATCGACAAGGTCGACAACCGGTTTGACCTGGTCCTGCTGGCCGCCCACCGGGCCCGCATGATTTCGTCCGGTTCACAACTAACGGTTGACCGCGATAACGACAAGAACCCCGTTGTGTCTTTACGCGAAATTGCGGACGAAACCATCTCGCCGGAGGACCTCCGCGAGGAGCTGGTCCACTCGCTCCAGAAATTCGTCGAGGTCGACGAGCCCGAGCCCGATACGGTCCCGCTGATCGGTTCCGCCGGTGCCAGCGTCGATGCCGACGATACCGAAGTTGCCGTTGAGCGCATGACCGAAGAGGAGCTCCTGAAGGGCCTCGAGGGCCTCGCGCCGCCGGAAGAACAGCCCGAGGAGGACGAGTAATCGTCCCGTCGCAGTCGTCGATTTCTTGTGATCTTATCAGAGGCCCGAACCCGTGTTCGGGCCTTTGCTTTTGTTGGCGTTTTCGTGGTTACCATAGCGTTGCCGCATCGCGTTGCTTGCCTGTCACCGAATTGATCGGACGCACGCGCGATCGGGGCTAAGATGTATGCAACGGGCGGCTCATGGTCCGTTTGAAGGCAGGATGGCATGGTGTATCGGCGCCGGAGACAAACGCAGATGCTGGCCGCAACCGAATCGGTTGCCGTGGCCCCGACTGCGCCGGTGGGGCGCCCGGCCAAGCCTCGCGCGCGCATGATGCGTCAATATGACCTCGTCGAGCGCGTCAGGTCCTACAATCCCAATACCAACGAAGACTTGCTGAACCGCGCCTATGTCTACGCCATGAAGGCGCACGGCTCGCAGACCCGTGCCTCGGGCGATCCGTACTTCTCGCACCCGCTCGAAGTGGCGGCGATTCTCACCGATCTAAAGCTCGACGACGCCACCATCGTGGCCGCCCTGCTGCACGACACGATCGAGGACACCGAGGCGACGCGTGCCGAGATCGACCAGATCTTCGGGCCTGAGATCGGCGCGCTGGTCGAGGGCCTGACCAAGCTGAAGCGGCTGGAGCTGGTGTCGCGCGAGGCCAAGCAGGCCGAGAACCTGCGCAAATTGTTGCTGGCCATTGCCGACGATGTCCGCGTTCTGCTGGTCAAGCTCGCCGACCGCCTGCACAACATGCGTACGCTGGACTTCGTGCCGCCGGAGTCGCGACGGCGCATCGCCGAGGAGACGCTCGACATCTATGCGCCGCTGGCCGGCCGCATGGGCATGCAGGAAATGCGCGAGGAGCTGGAGGATTTGTCCTTCCGCACCCTCGATCCCGAAGCCTATTCGGTGGTGATGCAGCGGCTCGACGCGCTCGCCGAGCGCAACCGCAACCTGATCGGCGAGATCGAGGACCAGCTCTCCAACAATCTGCGCCACCGGGGGCTGGGCGCGCGGGTCTATGGCCGCCGCAAGAAGCCGTTCTCGATCTGGACCAAGATGGAACGCAAGTCGGTCGGCTTCGAGCAATTGTCCGACATCTTCGGCTTCCGCCTCGTCGTCAACGACATCGAGGCCTGCTATCGCGCGCTCGGCATCGTCCACACCAACTGGCCGGTCGTGCCCGGGCGTTTCAAGGACTACATCTCGACGCCGAAGCAGAACGACTACCGCTCGATCCACACCACGGTGATCGGCCCCGGCAACCAGCGCGTCGAGCTGCAGATCCGTACCGAGGCGATGGACCAGATCGCCGAGCGCGGCATCGCCGCACACGTGTTCTACAAGGAAGACGTGGGCTCGCCGACCGAGTTTCTCAAGCGCGAGTCCAATGCGTTCGCCTGGTTGCGCCACACCATCGGCATCCTCTCGGAGAGCGCCAACCCCGAGGAATTCCTCGAGCACACCAAGCTCGAGCTGTTCCACGACCAGGTGTTCTGCTTCACCCCGAAGGGCAAGCTGATCGCGCTGCCGCGCCATGCCAATGTGATCGACTTCGCCTATGCCGTGCACACCGACGTCGGCAACAGCGCCGTCGGCTGCAAGATCAACGGCCAGTTCGCGCCGCTGTCCTCGGAGCTCCAGAACGGCGACGAGGTCGAGGTGCTGACCTCGGAGGCGCAGGCGGCGCCGCCGTCGGCCTGGGAAACGCTCGCGGTCACCGGCAAGGCGCGCGCCGCGATCCGCCGCGCCACCAGGACGGCGGTGCGCGACCAATATGTCGGTCTCGGCCGGCGCATCGTCGAACGCCTGTTCGAGCGCGCCAAGATCGAATACGCCGACGACAAGCTCAAGGGCGCGCTGCCGCGGCTCGCGCGCACCTCGATCGAGGACGTCATGGCGGCGGTCGGCCGCGGCGAGATCAAGGCCTCCCACGTCGCGCGTGCGATGTATCCCGACTACAAGGAGGAGCGCATCGCGCGCTACGGCGTCAAGAAGGGGCTCGCCGCCAAGCTCAGGGAGAAGTCGTCGGAGCCGCCGCGCAGCCCGGTCGCGATCCCGATCCGCGGCATCAATTCCGATTTGCCGGTGAAGTTCGCGCCGAACGGCGGCGCCGTGCCCGGGGACCGCATCGTCGGCATCGTCACGCCGGGCGAGGGGATCACGATCTACCCGATCCAGGCGCCGGCCCTGAAGGATTTCGAGGAGGAGCCGGAGCGCTGGCTCGACGTGCGCTGGGACATCGAGGATTCCGCCCCGCAGCGCTTCCCGGCCCGCATCAAGGTCGAGAACGTCAACGAGCCCGGCGCGCTGGCACAGATCGCGACCGTGATCGCCGAGCACGACGGCAACATCGACAACATCAGCATGCAGCGCCGCTCGCCCGATTTCACGGAGACGACGATCGACCTCGAGGTCTACGATCTCAAGCATCTGAGCGCGATCCTCGCCCAGCTGCGCGCCAAGGCGGTCGTGGCCCGTGTCGAACGTGTTAATGGATAGACGCCTCTCGTATGCGTCCATCTCCCTGATTTCGTGAGTCCTGAAATGTCCGCTTCTCCGCTCCGCCTCGGCGTCAATATCGACCACGTCGCAACCGTGCGTAACGCGCGCGGCGGCCGCCATCCCGATCCGGTGCGCGCCGCGCTGCTGGCGATCGAGGCCGGCGCCGACGGCATCACCGCGCATCTGCGCGAGGATCGCCGCCACATCCGCGACGAGGACATGGCGCGGCTGAAGGCCGAGATCTCCAGGCCGCTCAATTTCGAGATGGCGGCGACCGACGACATGATGCGGATCTCGCTTGCGACCAAGCCGCACGCGGTGTGCCTCGTGCCGGAGCGCCGCCAGGAGGTGACGACCGAAGGCGGCCTCGACGTGGTCGGCCAGCACAATGCGCTCGCGCCCTACATCGCACGGCTGAACGATGCGGGCATCCGGGTCTCGCTGTTCATCGCCGCCGATCCCGCGCAGATCGAGATGGCGGCGCGGCTGCGTGCGCCCGTGATCGAGATCCACACGGGGGCCTGGTGCGACGCCGTCGTCGACGGCCACACCGGGAAGGCCGAGGCGGAATGGCAGCGGATCGTGGCAGGGGTGAAGCTGGCCAAGGAAGCGGGGCTCGAGGTTCATGCGGGCCATGGGCTCGACTATGCGACGGCGGAGACGATCGCGGCGCTGCCGGAGATCATGGAGCTCAACATCGGCTACTACATGATCGGCGAGGCGCTGTTCGTCGGGCTCGCCGAGACGGTGCGCAGCATGCGCGCGGCGATGGACCGCGGCCGGAGCCGGGCATGATCATCGGCATCGGCTCCGACCTGATCGACATCACCCGCGTCGGCAAGGTGATCGAGCGCCATGGCGAGCGTTTCCTCGACCGCATCTTCACCGCGGCCGAGCGGGCCAAGGCGGAGCGGCGCGCCAAGAGCGAGAAGATGGTGGTTGCAACCTACGCCAAGCGCTTCGCGGCCAAGGAGGCCTGCTCGAAGGCGCTAGGTACCGGCATCCGGAACGGTGTCTGGTGGCGCGACATGGGGGTGGTCAACCTGCCGGGAGGGCGGCCGACCATGCAGTTGACGGGCGGGGCGCTGGCCCGGCTCCAGGCCCTGACGCCCGAGGGGTTCGAGGCGAAAATCGACCTGTCGATCACCGACGACTGGCCGCTGGCGCAGGCCTTCGTCATCATTTCCGCGGTGCCGCTGGCCAAGCCCTGACCGTCGGCGGGCTGTTTTTATAATTCACATTAAAAATCAATGTCTTATGCAGTTTTGATGCGATCCTTGATTGCGTGGCCCCCGACAACCGTCTAAAAGTCCGCGAACGCAAATCAGGCTGGGCGAATTCGGCTTTACGCCGGAATTGGCCCTCATTATCAGAATCAGGACAATCTCCTTGGGCCGCGAAGCGATGGGCTGTTCGCGGAAGGAGGGCGCTCTGTGACCGCCGGCCGGAATTGAGAGAGCAATGAGCGTGACTTCGGGAACGAAAACTGAAAGCGGCGTCGGCGAAACGATCCGCGTCGTGATCCACGCTCTCCTGATCGCGCTCGTGATCCGCACGTTCCTGTTCCAGCCGTTCAACATTCCGTCCGGCTCGATGAAGGCGACGCTGCTGGTCGGCGACTATCTGTTCGTCTCGAAATATTCCTACGGCTATAGCCACTACTCGATCCCGTTCTCGCCGCCGCTGTTCTCGGGGCGGATCTGGGGCTCGGACCCGAACCGCGGCGACATCGTCGTGTTCCGCCTGCCGAAGGACGACTCCACCGATTACATCAAGCGCGTCATCGGCCTTCCCGGCGACCGCATCCAGATGAAGGATGGGTTGCTCTACATCAACGACACTCCGGTCGAGCGGCAGCGGATGAGCGAATTTGTCGGCGAGGATCCCTGCGGCTCCGAAGGCGGGGGCATCTCGCGGGTGAAGCGCTGGAAGGAAACGCTGCCGAACGGCGTGTCCTATGAGACGCTGGACTGCGCCGACAACGGCTACATGGACAACACCAACGTCTACAACGTGCCGCCGGGCCATTTCTTCATGATGGGCGACAACCGTGACAACTCCACCGACAGCCGCTTCCTCGGCCAGGTCGGCTACGTGCCGCAGGAGAATTTGATCGGCCGCGCCCAGATGATCTTCTTCTCCATCGCCGAAGGCGAGCATGCCTGGATGTTCTGGCGCTGGCCTTGGGCGGTGCGCTGGAACCGTTTCTTCAAAATCGTCCGATGAAAGACGAAGCCAAGGACATCCCGATCCAATCGACCGAGCCCGCGGCGGGCGCCGACGGCGAAGCTGCGACCAAGACGCTTGCGACCAAGACGCCTGAAACCAAGACACCTGAAACCAAGACGCCTGCAAAGAAGAAGCGGGTGCGCAGCAGCAAGGCCAAGGCCTCGGATGCGAACGCGGCGCTCGAGGCGCGCATCGGCCACAGCTTTGCCGATCCGAATCTGCTGATGCAGGCGATCACGCATGTCTCGGCGCTGAAGTCTGGGCGCAAGCGCGGCGACAGCTATCAGCGGCTGGAATTCCTGGGCGACCACGTGCTGGGGCTCGTCGTCTCCGACATGCTGTATCACGCCTTCCCGAATGCCGACGAGGGCGAGCTGTCCAAGCGACTTGCCGAACTGGTGCGCAAGGAGAGCTGCGCCGACGTTGCCAAGTCGCTCGGTCTGCTCGACGACGTCAAGCTCGGTTCGGTCGGACCGAGCGCCGATGCCCGCCTGCGCAAGAGCGTGCTCGGCGACATCTGCGAGGCCGTGATCGGCGCCGTCTTCCTCGACGGTGGCTATGCGGCGGCGGCGGAATTCGTCAGGCGCAACTGGACCGAACGGATGCACAAGCCGCGGCGTCCCTTGCGCGATCCCAAGACCGTGCTGCAGGAATGGGCGCAGGGGAAGGGGCTGCCGACGCCTGTCTACCGCGAGGTCGAGCGCACCGGCCCGCATCACGATCCGCAGTTCCGCGTCGCGGTGGATCTGCCGGGATTGGCGTCGGCCGAAGGCATCGGTGGCAGCAAGCGTGCAGCGGAGAAGGTGGCGGCCTCAGTGATGATCGAACGTGAAGGTGTTGGCGGCGGCAATGACGGCTGAAGCAAGCGGCGAGGCGCCCTCCACAACGCGCTGCGGCTTCGTTGCGCTGATCGGCGCGCCGAATGTCGGAAAATCCACGCTGGTCAATGCGCTGGTCGGGGCCAAGGTCACGATCGTCTCGCGCAAGGTGCAGACCACGCGCGCGCTGATCCGCGGCATCGTCATCGAGGACAACGCGCAGATCATCCTGGTCGACACGCCCGGCATCTTCCTGCCCAAGCGCAGGCTCGACCGCGCCATGGTCTCGACGGCCTGGAGCGGGGCGCACGACGCCGACTTCGTCTGCGTGCTGCTCGACGCCAAGGCCGGGATTGATGAAGAGGCCGAGGCGATCCTCACCAAGGTCGCCAGCGTCAAGCACGAGAAGATCCTGGTCATCAACAAGGTCGATCTGGTCCAGCGCGAGAAGCTGCTGGCGCTGGCGCAGGCCGCCAACGAGCGCATGGCCTTTGCAAAGACCTTCATGATCGCGGCGATCTCGGGCGACGGCGTCGACGACCTCAGGCATACGCTGGCCGAAATCGTGCCGCCGGGCCCGTTCCTCTACCCCGAAGACCAGATGTCGGACGCGCCGATGCGGCAGCTTGCGGCCGAGATCACGCGCGAGAAGATCTATCGCAAGCTGCACCAGGAGTTGCCCTACCAATCCACGGTCGAGACCGACAAGTGGGAGGAGCGCAAGGACAAGTCGGTGCGCATCGAGCAGACGATCTTCGTCGAGCGCGAGAGCCAGCGCAAGATCGTGCTCGGCGCAGGCGGCGCCACCATCAAGTCGATCGGCGCGGACTCGCGCAAGGAGATCGGCGAGATCCTGGGCGTGCCGGTGCACCTGTTCCTGTTCGTCAAGGTGCGCGAAAACTGGGGCGACGATCCCGATCGCTATCGCGAGATGGGCCTGGAATTTCCCAAAGAATAACCAAGAAAAGATCGGTCACCGATGAGCGTACCCAGCAACGTCCGGCGCTTCGAAGCGCTGCTCTATGCGTCATTGATGCTGGATGCCCTGTCGGTCGCGGTGCAGGACCGCACGCCCAATGCCGAGATGACCGAGCAGATGATCATGATGGCGACCATGCTCGCCGGCGGCATGATCCTGCTGCTGGTCTATTTCGTCTGGTTGGCTGCGCGTTGGCGCAAGAACTGGCCGCGCTGGGTGCTGGCGGCGGCCCTCGTGCTGTCCATGATCTCGCTCGGCCAGATCATCGGCGAGAAGGGCCTGGAGCTCGACAGCGTCATCGAGATCGTCTCCTGCGTGTTGACGGCGATGGGGCTGTATTTCTCGTTCAGCGGCGACGCGCAGGGCTGGTTCAACGCCTAACGTCTTGCGCGATGCCGTAGGGTGGGCAAAGGCGCGCCCTTGCGCGCCGTGCCCACCATAATCGCGCTGCGGATCAAATTGGTGGGCACGCTTCGCTTTGCCCGTCCTACACTCACCTGAAATGCGATAAGCTCCGTTCCATGGAATGGACCGACGAAGGCATCGTGCTGGGCGTGCGGCGGCATGGCGAGAGCAGCGCCATCGTCGAGCTGCTGACGCGTGCGCACGGCCGGCATCTCGGCCTCGTGCGCGGTGGCGCCGGTTCGCGGATGCGGCCGCTCTTGCAGCCCGGCAACAGCGTCGGTGTGGTGTGGCGGGCGCGGCTCGACGAGCATCTCGGCACCTATGCGATTGAGGGCCTCAAGCTGCGCGCGGCGACGCTGCTGGGATCCGCCCACGGGGTCTATGGCGTCACCCATCTCGCCTCGATTGCGCGGCTGCTTCCGGAGCGCGATCCGCACGAAGACATCTTTGCGATGCTCGAACATTCACTCGATGATTTCGACGATATCGGCAGTGCCGCGGTGCACCTCATCCATTTCGAGCTGGCGATGCTCGCCGAGCTCGGCTTTGGGCTGGCGCTGGAAAACTGCGCGGTGACCGGCGAGACCACGGATCTGATCTATGTTTCGCCGAAATCCGGCGGCGCGGTGTCGCGCGGGGCCGGCGAGCCATGGCGCGACCGGCTGTTGCGCCTGCCGCCGTTCCTGCGTCGTGGCGAGGCCGCGAGCGACCTCACCGACCAGGATCTCCAGGACGGCTTCCGGCTCACCGGCCTGTTCCTGCTGCGCCATGTGCTGGAGCCGCGCGGCCAAGGCCATTCCGACGCGCGCGCCGGCTTCATCAATGCGCTGACGCGGCAGCAGGCGAATTTGGCCATTCCGGCGCCATGACCTGAGAGCGCTTCTGCCCTGTCGCCAGACATGGAAGTTCCCCGGGAACGAAATCCGCCTGGTCGAATTGGCCCTCGCAGGGTTCCACAACGGGGACAGCCAAAAATGTTGATCAAGGGATTCGCCGTGTCGGCGGCGTTGCTTGCGTTCGCGCCTGACGCCGCGGCTGGCGAGCCGCAACTGGGTGTCTTTCGCCGGGCATCCTGCACCGTGATCCGGTATTACGTGGCGAAATTGCGAAGCAAGACCGTGTCTACCCCAAGATTCGCGGTCTGAGCCGCGGCGAATTCCAGCGCGAGCGGAATACGGCGACAGATGGCAGCCACTTTTCGCTGCGGCCGCAGAGAGTTGGGCGCGGTCCAAGGGGGCAACGGAGGCCGAAATCGAAGTCGCCCGGCGTTGCCTGACCAATGCGCCGGTCACCGCGCAAGCCAAGACCCAGCAGCCAGTGACCGCCGGCTGGGCAGGGCAATAGCCGCCCACAGGGAACCAATCGATCCTTGCCCGATTCGTTTCCACGGTTTAACCGGGCGGCATGGGAAAACGATTGATTCCGCCGGAGGAACCGGCCGAAATTCACGAGGTGCCGCTGCGTGAGGCGCTGGAAGAGCGCTATCTCGCCTATGCGCTCTCCACCATCATGCACCGTGCGCTGCCGGATGCGCGCGACGGTCTGAAGCCGGTGCACCGGCGCATCCTCTACGGCATGCGCTTGCTCCGGCTCGACCCCGGCACGGCGTTCAAGAAATCCGCCAAGATCGTCGGCGACGTGATGGGCTCGTTCCATCCGCATGGCGACCAGGCGATCTATGACGCCATGGTACGCCTCGCGCAGGATTTCTCCTCGCGCTACCCGCTGGTCGACGGCCAAGGCAATTTTGGCAATATCGACGGCGATAACCCGGCTGCCTATCGCTACACCGAAGCGCGCATGACCGACGTGGCGCGGCTTCTGCTCGAGGGCATCGACGAGGACGGCGTCGAGTTCCGGCCCAACTACGACGGCCAGTCGAAAGAGCCGGTCGTGCTGCCCGGCGGCTTTCCGAACCTGCTTGCCAACGGCGCGCAAGGCATCGCGGTCGGCATGGCGACCTCGATCCCGCCGCACAACGCGGCCGAGCTCTGCGACGCCGCGCTGCACCTGATCGAGAAGCCCGACGCGAAATCCAAGGCGCTGCTGAAGTGGGTCAAGGGCCCGGATTTCCCGACCGGCGGCATCTGCGTCGATTCCAAGCAGGCGATCGCTGAAGCCTATACGACCGGTCGCGGCTCGTTCCGTGTTCGCGCTCGATGGGAGCAGGAAGAGGGTACGCGAGGCACCTGGGTCGTCGTCGTCACCGAGATTCCCTTCCTGGTGCAGAAGTCGCGCCTGATCGAGAAGGTCGCCGAGCTGCTGGACCAGAAGAAGCTGCCGCTGGTCGGCGACATCAGGGACGAGTCGGCCGAAGACGTCCGCATCGTGATCGAGCCGAAGTCGAAGAACGTCGATCCCGCCCTGATGATGGAATCGTTGTTCCGGCTGACCGAGCTCGAAAACAAGATTCCGCTGAACCTCAACGTGCTGATCAAGGGCCGCATCCCCAAGGTCGTCGGGCTCGCGGAGTGCTTGCGCGAATGGCTCGACCATCTGCGCGACGTCCTGATCCGCCGGACCAACTTCCGCAAGGCGCAGATCGAGAACCGGCTCGAAGTTCTGGGCGGTTTGTTGATCGCGTACTTGAACCTCGACGAGGTGATCAGGATCATCCGCACCGTGGACGAGCCGAAGCCGGCGCTGATCAAGGCGTTCAAGCTTACCGAGGTGCAGGCCGAGGCCATCCTCAACATGCGCCTGCGTAGCTTGCGCAAGCTCGAGGAAATGGAGATCCGCACCGAGGAAAAGAACCTCCGCGCCGAGCTCAAGGGCATCAACGCGGTGCTCGCCTCGGAGCCGGAGCAGTGGAAGAAGGTCGGCGAGCAGGTCGGCAAGGTCCGCGACATGTTTGGACCGAAGACGCCGCTCGGCAAGCGCCGCACCACCTTTGCGGATGCGCCCGAGCACGACCTCGCCGCAATGGAAGAAGCCCTCGTCGAGCGCGAGCCGGTGACGGTCGTGGTCTCCGACAAGGGCTGGATCCGCACCATGAAGGGCCATGTCGAGGATCTCTCGGGGCTCGCCTTCAAGCAAGACGACAAGCTCGGTTTTGCCTTCTTCGCGGAGACGACCTCGAAGCTCTTGCTGTTCGCCACCAACGGCAAATTCTACTCGCTCGATGTCGCGAAGCTTCCGGGCGGTCGCGGCCATGGCGAGCCGATCCGTCTGTTCATCGACCTCGAGCAGGAGGCCGCTCCCGTCGCGCTGTTCGTCAACAAGGGCGGGCGTAAATTCCTGGTCGCGAGCCACGAGGGCCAGGGTTTCGTCGTCAACGAGGACGATTGCGTCGGCACCACCAAGAAAGGCAAGCAGGTCCTCAACGTCGACATGCCGAACGAGGCGCGCACGGTCACCGAGGTGATCGGCGACACCGTCGCGGTCATCGGCGAGAACCGCAAGATGCTGGTCTTCCCGCTCGACCAGGTGCCGGAGATGGCCCGCGGTCGCGGCGTGCGCCTGCAGAAGTACAAGGACGGCGGCCTGTCCGACGTCGCCGTGTTCGAGGCCAAGGCGGGCCTGACCTGGAAGGACTCCGCTGGCCGCGAATTCTCCGCGACCATGAAGGAGCTTGCGGAGTGGCAAGGCACCCGCGCGGATGCCGGCCGCCTGCCGCCGAAGGGTTTCCCGAAGTCGAACAAGTTCGGCAAGGTGATCGGGTAAGCAGGCTCGTGTCCCGGATGCGCTGCAGCGTGAAACGCTGCTGCGCAGAGCCGGGACGCCACAACACAGGTGTCATGCCCCGGCTTGACCGGGGCATCCAGTACGCCGCGGCTTCTCGGTTTCATCACGCCCCTCTCCGGAATACTGGATCGCCTGCATTCGCGGGCGATGACAGCGAGTGTGGCGCAAACGCTTGGCAGATAGGCGTGAGCGCATAAGTGCCTGCGTCGATCGGGCACGAACATTGCTTTTTCTTTGCCTGCAAATGAACTCTCAAGAAGAAGCAAAAGGCACAATGTTCAAACTGAAGGCTTTTATTCCGGCGCTGTTCGGCCTCGCGCTGGTCGCGGCGCCCGCGCATGCGGCGGGCAATCTCGTTGCAGTGCTCGAGGCGGAGATCGTCACGCTCGATCCGCATTTTTCCACGGCCTACATTTCGCGCACGTTTGGCTACATGGTGTTCGACACGCTCTTTGCGAAAGACTCCAAGGGCGACATCAAGCCGCAGATGGTGCAGGACTGGAAAGTCTCATCCGACGGATTGACCTATACGTTCACGCTGCGCGACGGCCTGAAATGGCATGACGGCCAGCCGGTCACGGCGGCCGATTGCATGGCGTCGCTGCGCCGCTGGGGCACCCGCAGCGCTCTCGGCCGTCGGATCTTCGCGATCACAGCCTCGCTCGAGCCGACGGATGCGAAAACCTTCGTGCTGACGCTGAAGGAGCCGTCCGGCCTCGTGATCGATGCGCTCGGCAATCCCGTCAGCCCCGTCGCCTTCATCATGCCCGAGCGCATCGCGAAAACACCCGGCGACCAGCGCATCACGGAGATCATTGGCTCCGGCCCGTTCGTCTACAGCAAGGCCGATCACCGCACCGGCGATCGTATGATCCTGAAGAAATTCGCCGACTATGTGCCGCGCCCCGAGCCCGCCGATTTCCTCGCCGGCGGCAAGCGCGTCGGCATCGACACGCTCGAGATCCGCGTCATCCCTGATGGTGCGACCGCCGCGTCCGCGCTGCAGGCCGGGGAGGTCGACTTCATGCAATATGCGCCGTTCGATCTGTTGCCGCAGCTGGAAAAGAATTCCCGCGTCAAGCTGGTCAATTTCACCGGCGGCAACATGTTCGCCGGCGCCTATCGTCTCAACGCCGCATCGAAGCCGTTTGATGATCCGGAAATTCGCCGCGTGCTGTGGAAGCTGGTCGACCAGCGCGAGGTGCTGGATGCGCTCGGGCTCGATGCCAAATACGCCGCTCCCTGCGCGACGTTCTTCACCTGCGGCACCACCTATGAGAGCAAGGCGGGCACGGAAGCGGCCGCGAAGACGTCGATTGAAGCCGCGAAAGCCGCGTTGAAGGCGACCAAATATGCCGGCGAGCCCGTGGTCGTCATGGAAGCCAACGACCTCGAAGCCCCGCGCGTCTCGGCGCAGGTGCTGGCTGAGCGGCTGAAGCAGGCCGGGTTCAACGTCGATCTCCAGGTGATGGACTGGGCGAGCGTGCTGGCGCGCCGCGCCAAGAGGGAGGGCTGGAGCGTCTATGGCGTCCACGCCGGCGGTTTTGATCTGGGCTCGCCGCTGACCAACGTCATGGTCGCCTTCAACTGCGCCGACTTCACCGGCTGGCAATGCGATGCGCGCATCACACCCTTGATGGAGGCCTTCGCCAAGGCGCCTGCCGAGGAGGATCGCAAGAAGATCGCCGGCGAGATTCAGAGCGTCATGTACGATCAGGCGCCCGCGATCCCGTGGGGCCAGTTCGCGCAGCCGGCGGCCTATCGCGCCACGCTGCGCGGTCTGATACCGTCCGCCATCCCGGTGTTCTGGAACGTTGAGAAGTAACGCGATGTACGATGTCATTGTTGTCGGCGGCGGCTCCGCCGGCGCCGCTGTTGCGGCACGGCTTTCCGAGGATCCCGCACGGCGTGTCCTGCTGCTCGAGGCGGGGCTGGACTGGCGCGCCGACGAGGCGCCCTGGGAGGTGATGACGCCAAATCCGATCCCGATCATCCACAAGCGTGAGTACCAGGAGAAATGGCAATGGCCTGATCTCCTGACGCGCCGGGTGGCCGGGCAGGAGCCGCGCTTCTACTGGCGCGGCAAGGGGCTTGGCGGCTCATCGATGATGAACGGCCAGATTGCCATCCGCGGCGTCGCCGACGCGTTCGACGAATGGGCAGCCAATGGCTGCACCGGCTGGTCGGCCAAGGACGTGATGCCGCTGTTCTCGGTGATCGAGGATGATTTGGAATTTGGTGACGCCCCGGGCCATGGAAGCGGCGGACCGCTGCCGGTCTATCGCGCTCCGCCCGAGAAGTGGGGCCCGATCGACCGCGGCCTCCGCGATGCGGCGCTGGCGAGCGGCTATCCCTGGTGCGCCGACCTCAACGGTCCTGATGGCGAGGGCGTCGCCTGCTATCCCATCAACAGCCGGGACAGCCGCCGCATCACGACCAACGAGGGTTATCTCGAGCCGGCGCGCGGCCGTGCCAATCTCGAGATTCGCGGGCACGCGCTGGTCGATCGCGTGCTGATCAGCGACGGCCGGGCGACCGGCCTTCGTGTTCACTTCGAAGGGCAGGGCACCCACGAGATCAGCGCGCGCCAGATCGTGCTCTGCGCCGGCGCCATCCACAGTCCGGCGATCCTGCTGCGTTCTGGCATCGGACCGGCGGATGAGCTGAAGGCGATGGGGATCGCGGTCGAGCGCGATCTGCCGGTCGGCCGCCACTTCTTCGACCACCCGTTGTTTCGCGTCACGGTCCAGCTCCACGAAAATCTGCGGCCGACCGATCCGGACACCCGCCACACCAATTGCTGCGTGACCTATTCCTCCGGCCTCGCCGATGGCGGCAAGCGCGACATGATCCTGATCGCGTTCAACCACCGCGGCATCGGCGTGCCTGGAGCGATCGGCGCCGGCCTGTTCAACGCCTATTCGCGCGGCACGCTCAAGCTGGCCTCGACCGATCCGGCGATCGATCCCATCGTCGAGGAGAACATGCTTGCCGATCCCCGCGACATGCTGCGCATGATGGACGCGGTGAAACGGCTGGCCGTGATCACCTCGCAGCCGGCGCTTTCAGGCATTGCCGATTGGATCAGGCTGACCGACACCGATCTGACGCTGCCGCAAGCTGCGGCCTTGCCGGATCACGAGCTCGATGCGCTGCTGCGCCGCGAGACCGGAGACATCCAGCATGCCGCCGGCAGTTGCCGCATGAGCGGCGTTAACGACGCTGACGGCGTGGTCAACCCTGATGGCACGGTGAAGGGCATAAGCGGCCTGCGCGTGGCCGACGCCTCGATCATGCCGTCCGACTGCCGCGCCAATACCCACTTCACGACGGTGGTGATCGGCGAGGCGATTGCGCGGATGATGATGCGTTAGCGCTAGAAGTGATAGTTCACGCCTGCCGTCACGGCGTGAATGCGATCCTTCAGGCTGAAGATGTTGACGGTCGTGCCGGCCCCATTGCTCAGCAACGCGCTGTGGTCGCCGAAGTCGTAATAGTCGTACTCGAAAACCGCGGACCAATGCGGCGCGAACGCCCAGTCGACGCCGGTGCCGGCGGTCCAGCCGGTTCGGGTGCTGGCTCCGCTGGGATTGACGGGGACGCCACCAGCGGGCGTGAAGGCATCGTCAAGCTTTTCACGCGTCCAGGCGCCGCCGCCCCGGACGAACACCAGCCAGCGATCAGCGAACGCGTAGCCGAGCCGCGCGGTGGCCGAAGCCAGGAAGTCGTTGCTCATCGTGAACTGGCTGGGGACGACGACGCCGGTCACGAGGTTTCTGACGGTGCCGGCGTGCGAGTTGCGGAGGCTGCTCCAGGCAGCACGGCCTTCGGCACCCACGACCCATCTGGTCGCGAATTGATAGTCGCAGCCGACCTGTCCGCCCCCAACGAAGCCTGTTGAACTGAAGGAGACAGAGTTTCCAAGCGAGTTGGTGGTCCGGTCGTCGCTGACGACACCGCCGACGTGTGCGCCGACGTAGCAACCGGTCCAGGTGAAGGGGATAGGCGCGAGGGGAGGTGCCTTCACCGCCAGATCAGCCGCCAAGGCCGCGCTGGAAAATCCCAATGCCAAAAGCCCGCCCACCCAAGCGACCGCGAAACGCCCCATGTCAGTCCCCATTCCCGCCTGCGACAACTTGGCACATGTCTGCCAGAAATGCCGCTGCTCGGGAAAGTGCAATTCGCATGATGTGCACAATTTGGGGTAGAGCCGTGGCGCAAATGTCACGCTCGGATCCGATGCACGCGGCGAGCATGACGGCTCGTTGACGTCGATGCTGATTTTACCTGGTGCCATCGAAGGTGAACCACTTCACAGCGGTCACAGCGGGGTCGTGCTAGCATTCGACAGTGCTGGCTGACCCAGCACCATGGCCGGAGTTCGGCTCAAATTACGCCATGCCCGATAAGCGCTGGCGGTTCGCATTTTCAGACGCTGTTCCCGCAATGAAGGGAGGTCTGGCAATGAGCGACACTCCAAAACCCGTGCCCGCCGACGAGTCGGCTCAGGCGGACCTTGCAGAGTCTGAAGCTCCGGCGCCCGCATCCGGATTCGCCAAACGGCTGGAATCGTTCTTCGAGGTGATTCCATTTCTTGGCGGCGTTTTCATCGTGGTCCTCAGCGTGGAGCCGCTCCGCAATTTCATCTGGGACTCACGCCAGGTGATCATCCCGATCGTGGTGTTCGCCGCTGTCGTCATCCCGACGATCTTGCTGATGCCGATCGGGCAGCGATGGCTGAGAGAGAGCAAGGCGTCCACACGAGCGGGGCTCTTCATATTCTTCATGCTGGTGCTGGTGTCGATCGTGGCCATTGTTGCCTCGCTCGGCAAATTCTACCAGTACACGGTGCTGCGCGGCGTGTTCCTGGCCGTGGTGTGCCTGCTGCCCGGCGCAATGTGGTATCTCTTCGTCGGAACGCGCAAGGCGAGCCTGCTGAACGAATACCTGGTCAATCTCGATCGTCTGGGGCTGTTGCGCCAGGTGCGGAACGAGGATGCGGCGATCCGGGGACGTCGCGTTCAGGGGTATCTTCAGAAGTTCGAAGCCATCTATGGCGAGCTTGCGCCGAACGTCTATGCGGATGTGCTGAGCGGCCGTCTCGGCAAATATTCAAGGGCGGATACCGGCGGCGTGACGACACTCTCGACTGCGACGGTCCCGGTCTTGCTCGCCACGGTGCTGATTTCGCTCGGCTGGTTTGTCACGCTGCCGCCGTATCAGGCCGACGTTGTCTTCACCGTGAGTCCGGGCGTGCAGGCGCTGACGCCGTCGGGCACGCCGGTCCAGCTCGCGTTCCTCGGCGCCTATTTCTTCTCGCTCCAGATGCTGTTTCGCCGCTACGTCCTGGAGGATCTCGGTGGCAGCGCCTATGTCGCGGTGTCGCTGCGCATCATTCTGGCCGTCATCGGGATCTGGACCTTCACGGCTGTGTCTAGCGCGAACGACCATCTGCTTCTGCTCGCCGGCTTCGTCTTCGGCGTATTCCCGCGCGTGCTCTGGCAGGTCGTGGAGCAGATGTTCAAGAAGGCGGCGGGCCTCATCTTGCCGAGCATGGTCTCGCAATTGCCGATCAGCGATCTCGATGGTCTCACCGTCTGGCACGAGGTCAGGCTCGAGGAGGAGGACATCGAGAACGTCCCGAATATGGCGACTGCCGACATCGTCGAGCTCTTGCTCAACACGCGCCTTCCGCCGGAGCGGATCATCGACTGGACCGACCAGGCCATCCTCTATACGCAGCTTGGGCCGCAGCCCAAGCCGAAGGAAGGAGGCAGCGCACGCGAAAAGCTACGCACGCACGGTATCCGCACGGCGAGCTCGCTGCTGTGGGCTTCGTGGCAGGCGCGACTCCAGGGAAGGTCCGAGGAGTTCGATCGGATTTTGCAGGGGGCCGATGGCGCCAGCGCGATGCCGGCGCTGGAGGACTCGCTCCGCACCAATTCGAATCTCGATCTGATCGAGCAGTGGCGCGGCACCTGCGATGCCGCGCAGCGTCCCTCGGCGCAGCCGGGCGCGGAGCAACCGTCGCGCCTGCTCGAGCCGCGCGACGGAGAGTTCGACCCCGGTCGTGCGGCTGCCGCGGCCTAGATCAGGCCCACCAGCCTTAGCACCACACCCACGGCGCAGCTGCCGGCGAGCACGGTGAGCATGCCGAGCTTGAAGCGGAAGATCGCGGTCGCGGCCGCGATCGACAGCAGCAGCGCCGGGACGTCAACGCTCGTCAGCACCGGCCTGTCGAAGGACAGCGGGAAGGCGTGCACCGGCACGGTCTCGCGGAACAGCGTGTGCAGCGCGAACCAGATCGAGAGGTTAAGGATCACGCCGACGACGGCGGCGGTGATCGCGCTGAGTGCACCGGCGAGGCCCGTGTTACCGCGCAGGCGCTCGATATAGGGGGCGCCGACGAAGATCCAGAGGAAGCAGGGCGTGAACGTGACCCAGGTCGCAAGCAATCCGCCAAGCGTCGCTGCAAGCATCGGCGACAGGCCGCTTGGATCGCGATAGGCGGCCATGAAGCCAACGAACTGAAGCACCATGATCAACGGGCCGGGCGTGGTCTCGGCCATGCCGAGACCGTCGAGCATCTCGTGCGGCTTCAGCCAGTGATAATGCTCGACTGCCTGTTGCGCAACATATGCCAGCACCGCATAAGCGCCGCCGAACGTGACCAGCGCCATCTTCGAGAAGAACAGCGCGATCTGGCTGAACACGCTGGCTTGACCAAGAATCAAAAGCAGCGCGATCACCGGCACCAGCCAGAGCGCGAGCCAGAGCGCACCGACGCGGATCGCGCGCGCGGTGTTGGGGCGCACATGCTCGGGAACGGCTTCGCCGAGCATGCTGTCGATCACGGCGGTGCTGCCGCCGGGACCGTGAGCCGCCGGGGCAAACTCCGGACGGCCGGCCCGCGCGCCGACATATCCGATCACGCCGGCGGCGATGATGATGATCGGGAAGGGGACCGCGAAGAAGAAGATCGCGACGAAGGCGATTGCGGCGAGCCCAATCATGATGCGGTTCTTAAGCGCGCGCTTGCCGACGCGCACCACAGCCTCGAGGACGATGGTGAGCACGGCGGCCTTGAGCCCAAAGAACAGCGCCTCGACGAAGCTGACATTGCCGAAAGCCGCGTAGATGTAGCTGAGGCCCATGATCGCGATGATGCCGGGCAGGACGAAGAGCCCGCCCGCCATCAGCCCGCCGGCGGTGCGATGCATCAGCCAGCCGACATAGGTGGCCAGCTGCTGCGCCTCCGGTCCCGGCAAGAGCATGCAGTAGTTCAGCGCATGCAGGAATCGGCCTTCGGAGATCCAGTTCTTCTCCTCGACCAGGATGCGATGCATCACCGCGATCTGGCCCGCGGGGCCGCCGAAGCTCAGGCAGGCGACGCGGAGCCAGACACGGAAGGCTTCGCCGAAGCTGATGCCGTGACCGGCATCAGCTTCCGTTGGATTGGCGCGGGTGTCCATCACGCCTTCACCTTGTTGGTCGGCCAGTTGTGGGTCTCGGCCGTAGCGTCGCGGCACCAGCGGTAGAAGGCGTCGTAGAGCGTCATGCCGGCTTCGAGCTGCTCGAGATCGTCGTCGTACATCCGCGACAGCCCGAGCGAGGCCGCGAGCAGGCCGGGGGCTTCCGGCGCGAGGTCGGGCCGCGCGGTGTCTGCGCCACGGACCAGCGTGGCAAGCCGCAGCAGGGGCGGTGTTGCAATCCCGAACTCCTCGATCATCACGTCGAAGGTGCAGAGCTCGCCGCGGTGACTCCAGAACACGTTCTCGATGTCGAACGGCGCCGCGTTGAAACGCTCGCCCACGGCGACCACTTCAGAGGGCGCGACGAACAGGAACACCGCGTTGGGATCGACAAAGCGGCGGATCAGCCAGGGGCAGGCGATGCGATCGACCTTCGGCCGGGCCCGCGTCACCCAGACGGTGCGTCCCTTCGCGTCGCGTGGCGGCAGCTTGCGGGTGTCGAGCAGCGGCAGCTTTGCCGCCTTCCAGCCCTCGAACCCCCCCTCCAGCGTCTCGGCCGCCACGCCGAGCTGGCGAAGCCAGGCCGCCGTGCCCTGCGCGAGCTTTTCGCCCCGGAAGCACGAGACGATCGCGGAACGGCCCGCGAAGTCGCCGCCCCAGTCCGGAACATTCTCGTGGCTGAGCTTGATCGAACCGGGAATCAGCCGCCGGTCGGCGGCGAAATCCTCGTCCGTGCGCACGTCGATCAGGGCAGGGGCGTTCGCCGTGCCGATCAGCCGTGCCAATTTGTCAGCAGATATCGTTGTGTAGGAAGACATGATGCGCCCTCGTAAAGACAAACGGGACGCGATACTTGGGCTTGTCGCCTCGTGGGGAGATCGCTCAATCCCCATGAGCGTCATTACAACGAAACCGCGCCGGGCTGTCAATCGGCTCGTTGACTTGATTTTGCCCGGACATTCCGCAGGTCTATATTGCGGGTCAACGGACCGGACCTTTCGGAGACTTTTCGATGCATTCCCATTCGACCGAGCAATGGACCCATGACCACGCCTTTCTGGGCGAGAAGCACGACGAGAACGAGCGGCGCACCTGGCTCGTGGTCGTCCTGACCCTGGTCATGATGGTCGGCGAGATCGTTGCCGGCTCGCTGTTCGGCTCGATGGCGCTTTTGGCCGACGGCTGGCACATGGGCACGCATGCGGCCGCGCTTGGCATTGCCGCTTTCGCCTACCGTTTCGCGCGCCGGCACCTGGGGAATGCGCATTTCACCTTCGGCACGGGCAAGTTCGGCGATCTCGCCGCCTTCTCCAGCGCGATCATCCTGGGTCTGATCGCGGTCGAGATCGCCTATGAGAGCGTGCTGCGGCTGTTCACGCCGGTGCCGATCGTCTATGGCGAGGCCATCGCGGTCGCCGCCCTCGGCCTCTGCGTCAACCTCGCCAGCGCGTGGTTGCTGCGCGACAGCCATGATCATCATCATCAAGGCCATGACCACGGCCATGACTACGGCCTTGGGCATGCGCATGATGATCACGACGACCACGGTCATCACCGCCATCATCACGACAACAATCTTCGCGCGGCCTATGTCCACGTCATGGCGGATGCGGCGACCTCGGTGCTGGCGATCGCAGCGCTGGTGGTCGCGATGTATTCGGGATGGGTCTGGGCCGATCCGGCCGTCGGCCTGATCGGCAGCGCCGTGATCGCGAGCTGGGCGTTCGGCCTGGTCAAGTCATCAGGCGCGGTGCTGCTCGACGTGCGCGCCGACGAGAAGCTCGAACGCACCATCCGCGCGCGGATGGAAGTCGGCGAGGACCGCGTCACCGACTTGCATCTCTGGCAGGTCGGCCCCGGCCATTGCGCCGTGCTGGTCTCGGTGGTGTCGGACAAGCCGAAGCAGCCGGCCGTCTATAAGAAGCGGCTCGCCGGGCTGAAGGGCCTGAGCCACGTCACGGTCGAGGTCGAGACCTGCCCGCATTGATGTGATCTGCCGAAACGGAATTCGGCGGCGCGGCCGGGGTTGATCCTCGGTCGCAGCCATACACGGCTCTGCAAGAGGGACCAAGGATGATGCCCAGGATCAAGTTTGCTCTCGCCGTTGCCGCGCTGGCTCTGTCCGGCCACGCGGCCGTTGCGCAGTCCGAGAAATCGGGCGTCGAAAAGCTCTACGTCCTCAATTGCGGGGAGGGCACCGCCGGGGACATCTCGCGCTGGACGCCCGGCCTGAACGAGGGCAAGTCGATGGACTTCGTCGACAGCTGCTATCTCATCAAGCACAGCAGCAAGGGCTGGTTCCTGTGGGACACCGGCATCGCCGATGCCGTCGCCGCCATGCCGAATGGCCTTGTCCCCACCGATCCCAAGGCCGTGACCTGGCGTCGGCCGAAGACGTTGGCCGCCCAGCTCGAACAGCTCGGCCTCAAGCCGGATGACGTCAAGGCGATGGCGGTGTCGCACACGCATCCTGATCATACCGGCAATGTCGAGCTGTTCCCGCAGGCCACGCTCTACGTGCAGAAGGCCGAATATGACTGGCCCGGCGCCAACAACGAACCGCGCTTCAAGCCCTCGCATCCGGTCGAGTTGCTCGCGGGTGACAAGGACGTGTTCGGCGACGGCAGCCTGACCATCCTGTCGACGCCCGGCCACACGCCGGGACACCAGTCGCTGCTGGTGAAACTGCCGAAAACCGGTGCGGTGGTGCTGTCGGGCGACGCCGTCCACTTCAAGGACAATTGGGACAACCGCCGCGTCCCCAGCATGAACGCCAACAAGGACCAGAGCGCGGCGTCGATGCAGAAGATCGCCGATACGCTCGACAAGGAGAAGGCGCAGCTCTGGATCAACCACGACAAGGCCCAGCGCGACGGCCAGAAGATGGCGCCTGAGTTTTACGACTAGCGTTTGCGCCGAGGTTGCTGCCATGACGCTGGCAGCAGCAGCGTGCTACGGCCCGGGCAAGCTCCGCGACAGGAGATGATCGTGGGAGAGTGGGCCGGGGTTGCGATCGCGCTGGCGTCGAGCAGCCTCGGCGGCACGGCCGCGGCGATCACCCGCTATCTCGTCGGTGGCGCCGATCCGGTTCTGCTGGCGATCCTGCGCTGGGGGATCGGCTTTCTCTGCCTGTTGCCTTGCGCGCTGCTGCTTGGCGTGCGCTGGCCGCAGCGGCCCGACTGGCCGGCGGTGGCCCTGCTCGGCATCTGCTTCTTCGGCCTGTTCTTCATCCTCTACAATATCGCGGTGTCCTACACGACCGCTGCGCGCGCCAGTCTCGCGCTGGCGACGCTGCCGCTCCACACCATGGTGGTCGGTGCGATCCTCGGCGTCGAGCGGTTGACGGCGCGCAAGGTCATTGGCGTTGGCATCGCCGTGCTCGGTGTGACAGCCGCGCTGGCAGCGGGGCTCGCCCAGAGCCCGCCCGGCGCCTGGCTCGGCGAACTGATCATGACCGGTGCCGTGTTCTGCATGGCGTTCTACAACGTGCTGTCGCGCCCGCTGATGCAGCGCTCAAGCGCATTGGGTTTTCTCACCGTCGGCATGGGCGCGGGCGCCGCCGTGCTGGTGCTGGCGGGGTTCGTGAAGGGCAGCTTTGCGGCGCTCGGTCACTTCACGACGGGGCAGTGGATCGCCGGCATCTATCTCGGCATCGGCGGCGGCGCGCTCGCCTTCATCCTCTGGGTGATGGCGCTGGCGCGGGCGACGCCGACCCGCGTTGCCAATACCATGACGGTCAATCCGATTGCCGCGACCTTGCTGGCGGCGCTGCTCGTGGGCGAGCCGATCACGGCAAACCTTCTGATCGGGCTGGTTGCTGTGTTCGCCGGCATCTGGATCGCGACCAGCCAGGCGAAGCCGGCCTAGTTGCGCGGTGCCGTGACCGGGGGCGGGCTGGAGTCCGGTGTCTTCTTCGGCTTGAGCGTGCCGGCGTAGAACGAGAGCAGCCAGACCAGGATGATGGCGAGGAGATAGACGCCCCAGGCCTGCGGCGGCGTGGTTGCCCAGCGCAGCAGGCCTTTGAAGGTGCGGGGCGGGCTGTTGTCTTCGCTCATGGCCCGCTTGTGCGCGAAAGGGGCTGCGCGGTCAATCCGGCCGCCGTTCGGCGCGGATCAGGAACAGCGCCGCCAGCGCCGAGAGGCTGAGCGCGGAGGAGACGATCAGCACCTTGGCGCCCATCACGTCGATGAGCAGGCCGAAGGCCAGCGGCGCCACCGCCTGCGCCATCCGTGCCGGCGCGCCGATGATGCCGAGACGGTAGCCGAAATCTTTCGGCCCGAAGATCGACAGCGGCAGCGTGCCGCGCGCGATCGTGAGAATGCCGTTGCCCGAGCCGTGGAGCAGTGCAAACGCGCTTGCGGCGGGGGCGCCGAAGATGGCGAGGATTGCGGCGCCGAGCGGGTGGGTGACGCAGGCAAGGCGCGTCGACCACAGCGGATGGAAGCGGCTCAGAAAGCCCGCTTCGAGAATGCGCGCGGCCACCTGTGCGGGACCGATCAGCGCGCCGGCGGCGATGGCCTCGACATGCGTCGCGCCCGTGGCTTCCAGCAGGCGCGGGAAATGGACGGCCATTGCGCCGGTGACGGTCCAGACCGCCGCGAAGACGAAGGCGAGCAGCACCATGGTGCGGTCGAGCGGCAGATGCGGCTTCTCGGTCGTCGCCGCAGCCTGCCTGGCGCCCTTGATGGCCGGCAGCATGAAGAAGTTCAGGGGCAGGCCGATCAGGAGATTGGCGGCCGCCCAGGCGAAACAGGTCTCGCGCCAGCCGATATGGGACAGGCCCCAGGCGGTGAGGGGCCAGCCGACGGTGGAGGCGAAGCCTGCCATCAGCGTGATGCCGGTGATGGGCCTGCGCGCCTCGGTGCCGTAGATGCGGCTCAGCGCGGCGAAGGCGGCGTCATAGAGCCCCATCGCCATGCCGATGCCGAGCACGAGCCAGGCGAACGCCATCACCGCCAATGATTGCGAGAGGCCGAGCAGAACGAGACCGGCCGCCATCGTCAGGTTCGAGACCGACAGCACCTGCCGGCCCCCGAACAGATCGATCTGCCGCCCGATGCGAGGGCCGAGCATAGCCGAGATCACGAGCGAGGCCGAGAACGCGCCAAAGATCCAGTTGGAGGAGACGCCGAGGTCGCGCGCCATGGGATCGGCGAGCAGCGCCGGCAGGTAGTAGCTGGAAGCCCAGGCCAGGGTCTGCGTGGTGCCGAGCGCCAGGATGATTGGAAGCTGGCGCTGGCTCATCTCGGTGCGATTCTGGTCTCGGTTTGCGGCGGTGCCATCGGCTGCATTTGCGGCCCGCGGCGAGAGCGCGTCAACAGCGTCCGCGGCATATTCGATCTGCTGCGGACGGGAGCCTTGGTTGCGCACGGTTCGCGCGTGGCCTTTCGCTCGTCACGAATGCACGCCATAATGGCGCATGCAATTGACCTCGCGCCTCGCGCTGATGAACTGGCTGACGGGCCAAGGGCTGACGGGCTTGCCCGAAAACGAGCTGCTCCGCGGCTTCTGCGAGCGCTGCCGCGCCGAAGGGCTGGAACTCTCGCGCGGGCTCGTCGTGATCGACACGCTGCATCCGATCTATGAGGGCCGCGGCTTCCGGTGGAGCGACCGGCAGAGCAACGAGAGTGATGTGTTCGAATATGGTTCGACCGCCGAAGGCGATGCCGCCAAGAGCTGGCGCCGCTCGGTGTTCTTCCACATGCTCGAGCACGGCGAGGACGAGAGGGTGATCGACCTTGCCGACGCGCCGTCGATGGATTTCTCACAGATCGGCGAGCTCGCGGAAAAAGGCCACAAGCACTATCTCGCCTTCGTGCATCGCTTCGGCGAGAACGGCGCGCTCGGCCTGATGGATTGCCTCTATTCCTGCTGGACCACGCGCCGCGACAGCGGCTTCTCCGAACCCGAGCTCGAAGCTCTGCGCGATCTCGTGCCGGTGCTGGGGCTCGCGATCAAGTCGGCGCAGCAGGTCGACATCGCGCGAACCCTCGGCCGCGTCTATCTCGGCCGCGATGCCTCCGCGCAGGTGCTGGGCGGGCGCATCACACGCGGCGTCACCGAGCGCATCAATGCCGTGCTGTGGTATTCGGATTTGCGCGGCTCGACCGGGATCAGCGAGAGCATCGGCCCCGACGAGATCATCCCGTTCCTCAACGACTATGCCCAGGCCGTGATCGACGCGATCCACGATGCCGGCGGCGACGTCCTGAAGCTGATCGGCGATGGCGTGCTCGCGATGTTCTGGGGGGAGGACATGTCGGACGCGCGGCGCGCTGCGCTACGCGCCGAGCATCTGTTCCGCAAGAACGTCGCTGCGCTGAACAAGCGGCGGGAGGCCGATGGCCGTCCCACGACGTCGGCCTATATCGGCCTGCATGTCGGCGAGGTCTTTTACGGCAATATCGGCAGCGCGGACCGGCTCGACTTCACCGTCGTCGGCCCCACCGTCAACGAGGTCAGTCGCATCGCCTCGATGAGCCGCTCGGTCGACCGCGAGCTGCTGGCCTCGGCCGAGTTCTACAAGGGCCTGGACGCCACCGGCCGTCGCTACCTCGTCTCCACCGGACGCTACGCGCTGCGCGGCATCGGCCGCGCGCAGGACCTCTACACGCTCGATCCTGAGGTCGATACGAGCGAGCCGGTGACCGGGAGCTACGAGCGGTATCTGGCGAATTAGCGGCGGATCGCAGGGGCCGAGACATTGGGCGTTTTCGTTCGATCCTTGGCGGGCCATTGTTCGGAAAGCGGCGGCATCGAAGTCTCCTTGCCGGTCATGCGCTCAATGGCGACGGCGTAGACGGTGATGATGTCGAGCCGCGGGAAGAACCCCTTCGGTCGCGTCGTATCCGGCTTGCCGTATTTGGCCATCAACGTTTCGCAGAACCGCTGCTTGATGCCCGTGTCGCCCACGACCCTGATACGGCCGAACAGGCATATGCTTCGATAGGCGAGACCAGAATCGCATTCGAACCGACCATAGTCGAAGACACCTTCGTGCTCATCGATCTCGATGCAGACGCGGGGATCTCGCTCGATGTTTGCGCGCAGATGTCCCCGGGCGGCTGTCGTGTGCAGATACACCTCACCGTCGAGCCAGAGATAGAGGAGCGGGATACAGTAGGGAAAGCCGTCCTCGCTGACTGTCGCAAGATGGCCAGCATATCCGCGTGCCAGCATCTCCAGGATCCGCTCCTGCGACATGGCGCGGTCCTCGCGACGGATTTGCGGTGAACTCATGGTGCAAGACGCTCCGCGCCGCCATCCGAATGAGCGGACATTTCAGGTTTCCTTGTTATCCGAAACAGGATAGAAAAATAGTGGTCTTGAGCAAAGGTCCACTTGGTCCCATTGCGGCATACCACTTCTCGACGTGCGACTCACCCTGTCGGACGAGGACCCGTGAAGAGCAGGCAGAGCTGGGCAGAACTCTATTCCTTCAGCGTCGACCGTACGGCGGAGGCGCCGGTATTTCGCCAAATCTACCTCGAACTACGATCGGCAATTCTGTCCGGAGCGCTTCGTCCGGCGGCCAAGTTGCCCTCGACGCGCGACCTTGCGGCGCAGCTCGGCGTCTCGCGTACCGCAGTTGTTTCGGCTTTCGAGCAGCTGCTGGCCGAAGGTTATGCCTTCGGCAGGAAGGGGGCGGGGACTTACGTTGCGTCCGATCTGCCTGAACCGTTTGCCGCGCCTCATGGCCGCAAGACGCGGGCGGCACCGGCCGCGGCAGGCGCGGCCTCCTTTCACGGCCTCGGCGATTTTGTCGATGTGACGACGCAGAATGACGAGCGTCCCTTCAACCTGGGTCGCACGCTGTTGGATGCACGTAGCGCCGAATTGTGGCGCAAACTCACGGCGCGCACGCTGCGATCGTTTGAGCGACATCATCTCGGTTATGGCGATCCGCGTGGCTTGCTGGAGCTGCGCAAGTCGGTTTGCGACTATCTTCGGGCCGCACGCGGCGTGCGCTGCGAGGTCGATCAGGTCGTGATCACCGCCGGCACGCAGCAAGCCGTGGACATCGTCGCACGTGTCATGCCCGGGCCGGACAAGGAGGTCTGGATCGAAGACCCCGGCTATACCCTGACCCGTCTTACGCTCGCTGCGTCAGGCGCGAAGGTTTGCGCCATCCCGGTTGACCAGCACGGCGTCAACGTCACGGAAGGGATCCGCCGCGCCCCGAAGGCGCGCGCAGTTTTCATAACGGCCTCGCACCAGTTTCCGACAGGCGTTCCCCTGTCGATGGCGCGCCGCCTCGAACTTCTCGCCTGGGCCCGCGAGTCCGGCGCCTGGATCATCGAGGACGATTACGCCAGCGAATTCCGCTACGGCGGTCGTCCCCTCGCTTCGCTTCAGGGCCTGGATGAGGCCGGCCGTGTCATTTACGTCGGAACTCTCAACAAGGCGCTCTTCCCCGGACTGCGGCTTGGCTACGCCGTGCTACCCCACCCGCTGGTGCGGAATTTCGTTGCCGCGCGCTATCTGATCGACCGTCAACCGTCGAGCCTCTGCCAGTCCGTTGCTGCGGCCTTCATGGAAGAGGGGCATTTCGCAGCCCACATCCGCAGAATGCGGGAAGTGTACCGCCGCCAGCGCGATACCCTCGTTGCCGCACTGAGGCGGCGCCTGGGCGACCATTTGTCGGTCGAGCCGCCGGACCAGGGCATGCACCTGGTTGCCTACACGCGACGGGGACTTTCCGACGTGAAGATCGAGCGGGCCGCTCGCGACCACGGCGTCACCGTTCGCGCGATGAGCCGCCACTATATCGAGGCGCCGGCGCAGTCGGCGCTGATGCTGGGCTTTAGCGGCTACCCGCAGCAGACCATTGCGCCGGCGGTTGCCCGATTGGCGCGGGCCATCGCCGCTGGTTGCGTACCGGACTAGCACCGCGCCGGCACTTCGTCCCCCACCATGGCCGGCTGCCGATCCAGCGCCACGGCGGGAGAGAGCCAGATCACCAGCGCCTGAACGCCGAACACGGCGGCGGCGAGATACAGGCAGGCCTCTGCGCTCCACAAGCCGCCGACGATCGCGCCCAGCGCCGAGCCGAGCGGGCGGGCGCCGTAGCTCATGATGTTGATGGCGGAGACGCGTCCGAGCAGGCGCGGCGGCGTCACGGATTGGCGCAGGGTCGTGGTCGAAATCACCCACAGGATCGGCCCGACGCCGAGCAGGAAGAAGCTCAAGGCCGCGAGCCAGGGCGAGGGGACCAGCACCGTCAGCGCCATCACCACCGCAGCGACGAAACCCGTGACCGGGCCAAGGCCGACCACCGTCCCGAAAGCGATGCGCTTCATCACGCGCGTGGCGAACAGCGCGCCGATCACCATGCCGACGCCGTACATCGTCAGCACGGTGCCGACGCCTGCGGCCGTCAGGCCGAGATGGCGCACCGCATAGGGCACGAACACGGCGATCTGGAGGAACCAGCCGGTATTGAAGATGAATTGGGTGATGAACACCGGCCGCAGCAGCGGATGGTGGAACACGAAGGCCGCGCCCTCGCGGATGTCCTGGAACGGATGGCGCCGCGGCGAGGGCGTCCGGGTGGGCTCGTAGATGCCGGAGAGCAGCACGACGGCGATGGCCGAGAGCGCCGCGGCAAAGCCGAAGGCCGGGCTCGCACCCCACCAGCCGACCAGCGCGCCGCCGAGCGCAGGCCCGCTTGCAAAGGCGATGGTGCGGGCGAGCTCGATGCGGGCATTTGCCGACGGCAACAGCTCCGCGCTCACCAGCGAGGGCACCAGGGCCGGCGCCGCCACGCTGTAGACGACCGTGCCGCATACGGCGGCAAAGCCGAGCAGAGCCAGCAGCGGCAAATTGAGCGCGCCAAGTGTGAGCAGCAGCACGATGGCCGCCAGCGCGACCGCGCGCAGCGCTTCGGCACCCGCCATCAGCGAGCGGCGGGAGATGCGGTCGGCGAGCAGGCCGGCCGGAATGGCGAACAGGACGAAGGGCAGGGTGAGGGCGGTCTGGAGCAGGCCGGTCTGGCCTTCCGCAACACCCAGCGTGAGCACGGCGACGATCGGGGCCGCGGCCAGCGCGATCTGCTCGGCCGATTGCGCCGCCAGGTTGGACCAGGCGAGGCGGTTGAAGGTGTCGGGGAGGCGAAGCGGGTTTGACATGGCGCATTTCCTGCAAAGTCGTGTTGGCGCCAGTATCCGCCCCCGAGGACGGCCAAACCCACCCGCTTCCCGACAGGGCGGCGAATAACCGCCCGGCCGGGAACTCATGTGGCTAGATGCAGTTGCAAATGAGTTGCAATAAGCTTCGACTTCGGTATTCTGCTGCTATGGATGCCCGCTCACCCGATTTGACCCAAGATGCCGCCGGCTGGCGCACTGATGCGCCTGCTACCAAGAGCCTCGCCGAGGTGAACGCCACGATTGCCATCCCCACGGCGGGGGTGTGGTGGCGGCGATTCCTCGCCTTTGTCGGCCCCGGCTATCTGGTCTCGGTCGGCTACATGGACCCCGGCAACTGGGCGACCGACCTCGCCGGGGGGTCGAAGTTCGGCTACACGCTGCTTTCGGTCATCCTGCTCTCGAATTTGATGGCGATCCTGCTCCAGTCGCTGGCGGCGCGGCTCGGCATCGTCACCGACCGCGACCTCGCGCAGGCCTGCCGCGCGACCTACTCACCGGCAGTGAACTTCCTGCTCTGGCTCGCCTGCGAGGCGGCGATTATCGCCTGCGATCTCGCCGAGGTCATCGGCACAGCGATTGCGCTCAAACTGCTGTTCGGCATTCCCCTGATCGGCGGCGCGCTGCTTGCCGCGCTCGATGCGTTCCTGCTGCTGCTCCTGATGAACCGCGGCTTTCGCTTTCTCGAAGCGTTCGTCATCGCGATGCTTGTCGTGATCGCGGTCTGCTTCCTGGTCCAGATCGTGGCCGCCGCGCCGCCGGTGGCGGAAGTTCTGCGCGGCTTTATTCCGAAGACCGAGATCTTCACCAATCCGGAAATGCTCTACATCGCGATCGGCATCATCGGCGCGACCGTGATGCCGCATAATCTCTATCTGCACTCCTCGATCGTGCAGACGCGCGCCTATGAGCGCAACGACACCGGCCGGCGCGAAGCGATCAAATGGGCGACGACGGATTCGACGATCGCCCTGATGCTGGCACTGTTTATCAATGCGGCGATCCTCGTCGTGGCGGCGGCGACCTTCCACAAGAGCGGCCATTCCGACGTCGCCGAAATCGGCCAGGCCTTCGAGTTGTTGTCGCCGCTGCTTGGCCTCGGTATCGCCTCGACGCTGTTTGCGATTGCGCTGCTCGCCTCGGGCCTGAACTCGACGGTGACAGCGACGCTCGCCGGCCAGATCGTGATGGAAGGGTTTCTCGACCTGCGCCTGCCGAGCTGGGCGCGGCGATTGCTGACGCGCGGCATCGCCATCGTTCCGGTGATCGTCGTCACCGCGATCTATGGCGAGCGCGGCACGGCCGATCTGCTGGTGTTCAGCCAGGTCGTGCTGTCGATGCAGCTGCCCTTCGCCGTCATCCCGCTGGTCCGCTTCGTCTCGGATCGGCGCAAGATGGGGAAGTTCGCGATTCCCACGTGGGTCGCTGCGATCGCGTGGATCGTTGCGGGCATCATCGTGATTTTGAACGTGAAGTTGCTGGTGGATACGCTGTTCGGGTGAGTGTTCGCCCAACACACCGCCGTCGTCGCCCGGCTTGACCGGGCGACCCAGTATTCCAGAGACGGTTGTGATTGAGCCGAGAAGCCGCGGCGTACTGGATGGATGCCCCGGTCAAGCCGGGGCATGACAGCGAGCTAATCCTGCGGCTCTGACGTCGCGTCACCTTGCGCGTCGATGCGCAGCCAGCCTGAGGGTGCGAGGCGCTGCTGCGGCAGGAAGCGGGCCTTGTAGTCCATCTTCTTCGAGCCTTCGATCCAGTAGCCGAGATAGACGTAAGGCAGCCCCTGGCGGCGGGCGCGGGCGATGTGGTCGAGGATCATGAAGGTGCCCATCGACCGGCTGACCTGGCTCGGCTCGAAGAACGAATAGACCATCGACAGGCCGTCGCTGAGTACGTCGGTCAGCGCCACCGCGATCAGCTCCTCACCGCGGCCCGTGATGCCGCTGTCGGGGCCGCGCTTGCGGTACTCGATGATGCGGGTCTCGACATGGCTGTCCTCGACCATCATGGCGTAGTCGAGCACGGTCATGTCGGCCATCCCGCCATGGCGGTGGCGGGAGTCGAGATAGGCGCGGAACACCGAATATTGCTCGGAGGTCGGCACCGCACTGCGCTGCTCGCCGATGATGTCGGCGTTGCGCGCGATGACTTTCCGGAAGTTGCGGGAGGGGCGGAACTCGTTGGCGACCACCCGGACCGAGACGCAGGCGCGGCACTGGTCACAGGCCGGCCGGTAGGCGATCGACTGGCTGCGGCGGAACCCGCCATGGGTCAGGAGGTCGTTGAGGTCACCTGCGCGCTCCCCCACGAGGTGCGTAAACACCTTGCGCTCATGCCGGCCCGGCAGATACGGGCAGGGAGAGGGCGCCGTGAGGTAAAATTGGGGGGTGTCGCGCGAGTGCTGGGTCAAGGGACGTCGTGGGCCTCCAAAGTGGGCATTAACATCGCGCTACGAAGGCCCCCGGTCAATCGGTCTACTCGGCAGATCAGATCAGTCAGTTTAGTCGGTCCTGGTTGATAGGTTCTTGATCATCAGGCTCTCAGTAGGTCCTTGCGGCCTGCGGCACGGGCGCGCGGACGGAATTGTTGATCACGACCGTTCCCAGCACGACATCATGCAGCAGGCGCCGGCGGCCGTTGAATAGCCCAACCAGCACCACGAAAGGTGTCAGGAACGAGACCGTCACCCAGAACAGCACGGCATGGGTGGCGCCGAGCACGAAATAGCCGGGCGCGCCGTACCAGGTGCGCAACTCCAGATCCATCAAGCGCATGCCGATCGTCGCGGACGACGGACCGCCGATGCAGGCACCATAATAGACGATGGCCCAAACAACGGAGGCCGGCCAGGCCAGCCAGAACAGCGCCCAGCCGATGCCGAGCGTGACGATGCCAAACAGCGCGATGAAGATGTAGCCGAGGATCACGGGAACGGAGATCACGACCATGTCGATCAGGAACGCGAACGCCCGCCGCGTCGCCACGCCGCGGAACAATTCCGGGTGCAGATAGGGATCGTAGGCGTGCGGTTGCATGGCGCCGTCATTGCGCCAGGCATTGCCCGAATCCGAATACGACATGGTCCATTCTCCCAAGGGAAACTCCCGTGGCAGGACATGGGAACAAGTCATCCCCGTGCCAAGGGCGCGCGTGCGTCAACAAGCCGAAATATTCCGGCAATTCGGGGGCGGGGCTGTTACCGCTGTCGTTCAGGGAAGACGTCGTAGGGTGGGCAAAGGCGCGTTGGCGCCGTGCCCACCATCGTTCCGCGATCGCTAGCTGGCATGGTGGGCACGCTTCCGCCTTCACTCTTCTAGCTACGGCGGACAAGCCGCTTGGCCCACCCTGCGATGCCTTACGTTTGGCTCCGCAGCTTCTCCGCCACCTTCGGCGCAAAATAGCTGAGCACGCCGTCGGCGCCGGCGCGCTTGAACGCCAACAGGCTCTCCATCATCGCGCGCTCGCCGTCGAGCCAGCCATTGTTGGCGGCTGCTGCGATCATCGCGTATTCGCCGGAGACCTGGTAGGCGAAGGTCGGCATCGCAAAGGTGTCCTTCACGCGCCGGACCACGTCGAGATAGGGCATGCCGGGCTTCACCATCACCATGTCGGCACCCTCGGAGATGTCGAGGTCGACCTCGCGCAGCGCCTCGTCGGTGTTGGCGCTGTCCATCTGGTAGGTGCGCTTGTCGCCGGTGAGCGTCTTGGCCGAACCGATGGCGTCGCGGAACGGGCCGTAGAAGGCGGAGGCGTACTTTGCCGCATAGGCCATGATCTGCACGTCGAGCAGGCCAGAGCGGTCCAGCCCCTCGCGGATCGCGGCGACGCGGCCGTCCATCATGTCGGAGGGCGCGATGATGTCGCAGCCGGCTTCGGCCTGGACCAGCGCCTGACGCACCAGCACCGCGACCGTCTCGTCGTTCAAAATCTTGCCGTCGGAGATCAGGCCGTCATGGCCGTGGCTCGTGAAGGGATCGAGCGCGACGTCGCAGAGGATGCCGATGTCGGGAAACTCCTTCTTGATCGCGCGCACCGCCTGGCAGACCAGGTTGTTCGGATTGGTCGCCTCGGAGCCTTCCTCGTCGCGCAGGGACGGGTCGGTGTAGGGAAACAGCGCGAGGCAGGGGATGGTGAGCTTCATGGCGCGCTCGGCCTCGCGCACGGCCTGGTCGACGCTGAGGCGGTCGACGCCCGGCATTGAGGCGATCTGCTCGCGCTTGTTGTTGCCGTCGATCAGGAACAGCGGCCAGATCAGATCGTCGGTGGTCAGCACGTTCTCGCGCACCATGCGCCGGGCCCATTCGGCCTTGCGGTTGCGGCGCGGGCGGACGGCCAGATCGAGGGCAGGGGAGGCACTGGCGCCATCCCGGCGCGAAACCTCGCGCAATTCGATCGGACGTCCGTATTTGATCGCCATCATTCTTCCTCCGGCTGGAATTATTCTTATACCAGCTCGCATGGTTCCCGTCACCGCGGCTTGACCTGCCGCAAGGCAAAATTGAAGTCACTCGGGCAGCCGATTGATTTTGCGGGGCGAAGCAGCCAGAAGGGGACCATGTCCGAAATCTCCACCCGCGATGCGGCCCGCGACGGCGCCAGTGCCAGGGACGCCGCCAGAGACAACGCCAGAGACAACGCGATGTCGGTGGCGGCGATCTCGTCGGAGCGCCCCGAGTCCGACGACAATGTCTGGACGCGCCGCCTCGTGCTGTTCCTGCGCGTGATGGCGCTGCTGTCGATTCTGAAGGGCCTCTATCACTGGGCCCAGGTCACCGGCTTCGTCGGGGGCGAGGACGAGGCGTTCGAGAACCAGTCGATGGCCTGGCAGGCCGCCACGGTCTATTTCGCCGTGATCGAGCTCGTTGCCGCGGTCGGCCTCTGGCTCGCGACGCCCTGGGGCGCGGTGGTGTGGCTGACGACCGTGGTGTCGATGGCGGTGATCGAACTGATGTTCCCGGGCATCTACGGCGGCAGCCTGATCGTCGTCGGTGTCGAAGCCTTCATGCTCGCCGCCTATCTCGCGCTCGCCTGGATGGCCGCGCGCGAGCGGCCGCCGTAGCGCGCTTACGATTTCAACCCACACTCACACTCTCTCGTGCCCCGGACGCAGCGCAGCACGCAGTGTTGCGCTGCTGAGCCGGGGCCCAGCTCTCCACGATCTCGGTTGCGGCTTCTGGGTCCCGGCTCTGCGATCCGCTTCGCTGCGCTTGTCCGGGACACGAGAGCGGCATTTCCGAAGTCGTGGCTTGGTTGACCGTTCGTTGCCTAAAATTCGAGGTAACTTTTCATTGACTCCGTGCGTTCCGCCACAGCTCTTACGCGCCCGTTTCGAAACGGGGCGGCCCTGTACTGGAATGCGACAGAGGTGGCGGACGGAGGGTGAACAGGACCTTGCGAGGGTCAACAGACGGTTGCGAAAAGCCCTTGTGACACAGGCTTAATCCGCAATTCACTGTCTTAAATTCATGATCTCTTTATTCTCTTATTTAAGCCGATCTTCAAACGCCCCCCTTAAGTTGCACCTATCAGACGGAGCACAAGTTTCGTCGAATGAGTGTCGATAAAAACGACAACAGGGGAAGTGTCATGATGAAAGCCGTCGCAACTGCGGCAGATACCGCAGAGCGCGTCTCCGGCCAGCAGGGTTCGGTGCAGTCGCTCTATCTGGAAGCTTTGACTCTGGTGGAGCGGCTGCATCGCCGGCTCCTCGACGTCATCAAGGATGAATTCGATCGCCGCGGCCGTGCGGACATCAACTCGGTCCAGGCGCTCCTGCTCTACAACATCGGCGACAAGGAGCTGACCGCGGGCGAGCTGCGCACGCGCGGTTACTATCTCGGCTCCAACGTCTCCTACAATCTGAAGAAGCTCGTCGAGCTCGGCTTCCTCGATCATCAGCGCTCGCGCGTTGATCGCCGCTCGGTGCGCATCCGCCTGACCCCGCAGGGCCAGGAAGTCCGCCGCATCGTCGACTCCCTCTACCAGAAGCACGTCAAGACGGTGGAGCAGGTCGGCGGCATCTCGGGCGAGGAGTTCTCGACCCTCAACAAGTCGCTGCACCGCCTCGAGCGGTTCTGGACCGACCAGATCCTGTATCGTCTCTGAGTTCTTTGCGACGGCACTTGGCCAAGCCGGCCCATAACAAGACCGGCAAGCCTCCCGAACGTGCCTGACCTCCCCAAGCGCGCCGGCCCGGCTCTGCCCCGGACCGGTGCGTTTTGTCGTTTCGCGACTGCGAAATAATTGCCGGCCAGGCGGAACCAGTTCCCCGCACCGCAGTTGTTACTGCGGATCGGAGGATGCGATGCTGGTCGAGCGCGGGCTTCAGGCAATGAACGTCGAACTCGTGAGCGACGCCTATGCCATCGCAGCGAATTACCTCCGCCGCTCCGGCGCGATTCCCGACACGCTGGTCACCAACGAAAGCCTGCTCGAGATCATCATCAAGCTGCTCCAGCACGGCGAATTGAACAAGATCAGGCTCGCCAACAAGGCCATTGGCCGGTTCGAGGCCCAGTCCGGGGCCCGCGCGGTTGCCTGATCAAAACTCCCAAAATTCGACAGAACCAGAGGATGCCATGGAAGCTGCCATCGACCGCATCATGCAGACCTATGACCTGCTCGCGAACCGCACGTCCGCGGCGAGCGCGGAGGCACGGGCCAAGGTCACGAACTACCTCAATACGTTGATGGAAGCCGGCGAGAAGGACACCCACAGGTTGACGGTGTGCGGACTGACCTATCTGCGCCAGCTCGACGGCAGCGTCGATCCCGTGAAGGCGGGGTATACCGGGCTGTAGGGGCAGGTCCGGCCCGCATCGGCACGGATTTTAAGGTCCAAATCGGACCCTTCAGGACTGACCGGGGCGGACGGTTCAAGCAGCCGTCCTCTCGCCCGGATCCTTCAATCCCCACCATATCTGGCATAATTCTCGCTCTCGACCCGCAAATACTTGGCCGGGGGCGGGTGATGTGGTAGATCGCGCTCGCCGCTTCCGATCGCCACACCAGACCGCCCGTAGCCCGCCAAAAGGCTGCGGCGGTGGAGATATTCGCAAGATGACCTCAGCCAGAACCGCCTCCGCGCCCGACTCGTTTTTCACCGCCTCGCTCGACCAGGCCGACCCGGAAATCGCCGCCGCCATCAAGGGCGAGCTCGGCCGGCAGCGCCATGAGGTCGAGCTGATCGCCTCCGAGAACATCGTCAGCCGTGCCGTGCTGGAAGCGCAGGGTTCGGTGATGACCAACAAGTACGCAGAGGGTTATCCGGGCGCGCGCTACTATGGCGGTTGTGAGTGGGTCGACGTCGCCGAGAACCTCGCGATTGATCGCGCCAAGAAGCTGTTCGGCGCCAACTTCGCCAATGTGCAGCCGAACTCCGGCAGCCAGATGAACCAGGCGGTGTTTCTGGCGCTGCTGCAGCCCGGCGATACCTTCATGGGCCTCGACCTCGCGGCCGGTGGCCATCTCACACACGGCTCGCCCGTCAACATGAGCGGCAAGTGGTTCAAAGCGGCGCACTACACCGTGCGCCGCGAGGACCAGATCATCGACATGGACGCGGTCGCCAAGCAGGCCGAAGAGGTCAAGCCCAAGCTGATCGTCGCCGGCGGCTCGGCCTATTCGCGCGCCTGGGACTTCAAGCGTTTTCGCGAGATCGCGGACAGCGTCGGCGCGTACCTCCTGGTCGACATGGCGCACTTCGCCGGTCTCGTCGCCGGCGGCGTGCATGCCTCGCCCGTGCCGTATGCCCACGTCACCACCACCACCACGCACAAGTCGCTGCGCGGTCCGCGCGGCGGCCTGATCCTCTCGAACGACGAGGCGCTCGCCAAGAAGCTCAACTCGGCGATCTTCCCGGGCCTGCAGGGTGGCCCCCTGATGCATGTGATCGCGGCGAAGGCGGTCGCCTTCGGCGAGGCGCTGCGTCCGGACTTCAAGATCTATGCGAAGAACGTCGTCGAGAACGCCAAGGCGCTGGCCGAGGCGATGAAGAGCCACGGGTTCGATATTGTCTCCGGCGGCACCGATAACCATCTGATGCTGGTCGACCTCAGGCCGAAGGGCCTGAAGGGCAACGTCTCGGAGAAGGCGCTGGTCCGCGCCGCCATCACCTGCAACAAGAACGGCATTCCGTTCGACCCCGAAAAGCCCTTCGTCACCTCGGGCCTGCGTCTCGGCACCCCGGCGGCGACGACCCGTGGTTTCGGCGTCGCCGAGTTCCAGCAGGTCGGCGGCATGATCGCCGAGGTCCTCAACGCGATCGCGCAGTCCGACGACGGCAAGGCGCCGCTGGTCGAAGCCGCGATCAAGGAACGGGTCAAGGCGCTCACCGATCGGTTCCCGATCTATCAGTAAGGTCTAGGGTAAACGGATGCGCTGCCCGAACTGCAACAGTCTCGATACGCAGGTAAAGGACTCGCGTCCGACCGAGGATTCTTCCGTGATCCGCAGGCGGCGCGTGTGTGTCGCCTGCAATTTCCGCTTCACCACCTTCGAGCGCGTGCAGTTGCGCGAGCTCACGGTGATCAAGCGCAACGGCCGCCGCGTGCCGTTCGACCGCGACAAGCTGATGCGCTCGGTGTCGATCTCCTTGCGCAAGCGGCAGGTCGAGCCGGAGCGGGTCGAGAAGATGGTCTCCACCATCGTCCGCGAGCTCGAGACCGGCGGCGAGGCCGAGATCTCCTCCGAGGTGATCGGTGAGACCGTGATGGAGCATCTGCGCACGCTCGACGACGTCGCCTATGTGCGCTTTGCCTCGGTCTATCGCAATTTCCGCGAGGCCAAGGATTTCGCCGACGTGCTCGGCGAGCTCTCCGGTGAGGAGGAAGCGCGGCTCGCCGCGATCCGCAAATGATCTTCCGGATCCTGGAGGATCAGTTCGCGCAGAAGGCCCGCGAGTCCAAGGACGCTGATCGCCGCTTCATGCAGCTGGCGCTGGCGCTCGGCAAGCGCGGGCAGGGGCGCACCTGGCCCAATCCTGCCGTGGGCGCTGTCATCGTGAAAGACGGGGTCATCATCGGCCGCGGCTGGACGCAGCCAGGCGGGCGACCGCATGGCGAGCCCGAAGCGCTGCGGCGGGCCGGCGAGGCCGCGCGAGGCGCCACCCTCTATGTCACGCTGGAGCCGTGCTCGCATTTCGGCAAGTCGCCGCCTTGCGCAGACGCGGTGATCGCCGCCGGCATCACGCGGGTGGTCGCGGCGATCGAGGATCCCAATCCGGAAGTCGCGGGCCAGGGTCATGCGCGCTTGCGCGCGGCCGGCATCGCGGTGGAGGTGGGTCTGTGCGCGGCAGAGGCCGCGTTCGACCACGCCGGGCATTTTCGCCGAATCCGTGACAAGCGCCCGCATGTGATCCTGAAGCTCGCGGTCTCGCCTGACGGCAAGATCGGTGCGGCTGGCGGCAAGCCGCTTGCGATCACGGGCGAGGCCGTGCGCAATCGCGTGCATCTGCTCCGCGCACAGAGCGACGCCATCCTGGTCGGCATCGGCACGGTGCTGGCGGATGATCCGCAGCTCAACTGTCGCCTGCCGGGCATGGAAGCGCGTTCTCCCATACGCGTCGTGCTCGACCAGAATCTGCGCATTTCGGCCGCGAGCCAGCTTGGTCGTTCCGCGCGGGAGACGCCGCTCTGGGTGATCGGCTCCGAGCTTGCGGAAGCCGCCGCCGCCACGCGGCTCGGAGCGGCCGGCGCTCAGATCATCCGCGTACCACCAGGAAACGCTTCCGGGCTTGATCTTTCGGCCGTGCTGCATGTGCTGGCGGAGAAAGGCATCACGCGGCTGATGGTCGAGGGCGGCAGCCGTGTCGCGGCGTCCTTCGTCGCGGCCGACCTCGCCGACGAGATCTGGCTGTTCCGCGGAGCGGAAGGGGTCGGCCCGGGCGGCGTCGATGCGCTCGATGCATTGCCCCTGTCGAAAATCACGCAGTCGCAGGCCTATAAGGTTCATGCTAGCGAGACATTCGGCAAGGATACTCTCACCATCTACGAGCGCGCGTAATGTTCACTGGCATTGTCACCGATATCGGCGAGATCGTCGGCTTTACGCCGACAGCGCAGGGCCAGTTGCACAGGCTGCGCATCGCTTGCCGCTACGATCAGACCACCATCGCCGACGGCGCCTCGATCGCCTGCAACGGCGTCTGCCTGACGGTGGTTGCTTCCGGCGTCGAAGGCGGCAGAACCTGGTTCGACGTCGATGCCGCCGCCGAGACGCTGGCGCTGACGACTGCAAGGCACTGGAAGGTCGGCACGAGGCTCAATCTCGAGCGCGCGCTCAAGATAGGCGACGAGCTCGGCGGCCATATCGTCGCCGGCCACGCCGACGGTGTCGCCACCCTCGTCAGTCGCGAGGACCTGCCTGATATGGCGCGGTTCGAGCTCTCGACCACGCGGGAGCTCGCGCGCTTCATCGCCACCAAGGGCTCGATCACGCTCGACGGCGTGTCCCTGACGGTCAATACGGTGAGAGACGTGACCTTTTCGGTGCTGATCATCCCGCATACGCTGACGGTCACGACGATCGGCGGCTGGAAAGCGGGCGCCGAGGTCAATATCGAGGTCGACCTGATGGCCCGCTATGCCGCGCGGCTGACGGAAATGAAGTGACGGCTGAGCCGTCATTCCGGGATGGTCCGAAGGACCAGACCACAGGTGCGCAATTGCGCGCCGGGGAATCTCGAGATTCCGGGCTTGATGCTTCGCATCGCCCCCGGAATGACAGTGTCTTTTGAACTTGGCTTACATGCGTCCGGCGACTACATAGCGCCGACCTCTGTAGAACGGATTTAGACGATGGCAGACGCGCGACGCGCACCCCTGAAGGACCAGACCGACATTTCCGGCGCACGCGCGCTGATTGTCGAGGCGCGGTTCTATGACGATCTCCAGGATGCGCTTCTGGACGGCGCGGTGACCGAGCTGAAGGCGGCCGGTCTGACGCATGACGTCATCACGGTTCCCGGCGCGCTGGAAATCCCGGCGGCGGTCGCCATCGCGATCGATGCCGCGGCGGCGAACGGCAAGCCCTATGACGCGGTGATCGCGCTCGGCTGCGTGATCCGTGGCGACACCATCCATTTCGAGATCGTCTCGCAGGAATCCTCGCGCGCGCTGATGGATCTTGCGGTTTTGCGAAAGCTGCCGCTGGGCAACGGCATCCTTACCGTTAACACCGAGGCGCAGGCCTGGGCGCGGGCGCGCGCCAGCGAGCTCAACAAGGGCGGCGATGCCGCGCGCGCCGCGCTTGCGATGCTGCGCATCAAGCGCCGGCTGGCGCGGGCTTGATCATGGCCGATCACAGCAAAAAGCCGCCGGCCGGCACCGAGAAGAAAGCGAACCGGCGCGGTGCGGCGCGGCTCGCGGCCGTCCAGGCCCTGTATCAGATGGACATCGCCGGCGCCGGCATCAACGACATCTTTGCGGAGTTCGAGAGCCACTGGCTCGGCAACGAGGTCGAGGGCGATACTTACCTGCCGGCCGAAGCGGCCTTCTTTCGCGACGTGGTCTCCGGCGTCGTGCGCGACCAGAAGATGCTCGATCCCCTGATCGACGAGGCGCTGTCGAAGGGCTGGCCGCTGAAGCGGATCGAGGCCATCCTGCGCGCGGTGCTGCGGGCAGGGGCCTATGAGCTCCAGCATCGCAAGGACGTGCCGGGCCGCGTCGTCGTGTCAGAATATGTCGACGTTGCGAATGCATTCGTCGACCGCGAGGAGACCGGCATGGTCAACGCCGTGCTCGACCAGATCGGCCGCCAGTTCCGCGGCGACGAGTTCGGGCGGGGGTAGTTATCCACGAGGGCGGTGAAGAGATGCGATGCGGCTGCCCCATACTCCGCTGCCATCACCCGCGAAGGCGGGTGATCCAGTACGCCGCGGCCTATCGATTTGACACGACCGTCTCTGGAATACTGGATCGCCCGGTGTCTTCTTTGAAGACACGCTTCGCGCTTTTGCCGGGCGATGACAGCATTGGGTGTGGCTAAGGCCGATGGCAGACTCTCAAAACCCCTCCGCCGAAGACTCCCTCATCGCGCGCTATTTCAAGCCGCTGGCGACTGACCCCGGCGCGTTCGGGCTGGTCGATGATGCCGCGGTGCTGTCCTCGTCCGGCGACGACATCGTCGTCACCACCGACGCCGTCGTCGAAGGCGTGCATTATCTCGCCACCGATCCGCCCGACACCATCGCGCGCAAGGCGCTGCGGGTGAACCTGTCGGATCTCGCCGCCAAGGGCGCGGCGCCCGCCGGCTTCGTGCTGACGCTGGCGCTGCGCAGCAAGGAGGATGCCTGGCTCAGGCCGTTCGCCGATGCGCTCGGCGAGGACAGCAGGGCTTTCGCGTGCCCGCTGCTTGGCGGCGACACGGTGTCGACGCCGGGGCCGCAGATGATCTCGATCACCGCCTTTGGCCGCGTGCCGAAGGGACGGATGGTCGGCCGTACCGGCGCGCGGCCGGGCGACCGCATCCTGGTAACGGGAACGATCGGCGACGCCGCGCTCGGCCTCGACGTGCTCACAGGCGGCGCCGCGGCCGGGGCGCTCGCGTCCGAACCGCAAGCGAAGGAGGTGCTGGTCTCACGCTATCGCGTGCCGCAGCCGCGCAATGTGCTGGCGCAGGCCGTGCGTGACCACGCGACGGCCGCGATGGATGTCTCCGACGGGCTCGCCGGCGATCTGGCGAAACTCTGTGCAGCGTCGGGCGTCTCGGCCACGGTTGACGTCGCGAACGTGCCGCTCTCGGCTGCTGCGGCCGGCCTGATCGCGCGCAACGCTATTTGCGTTGAGACGCTGCTTGCCGGCGGCGACGATTACGAGGTGCTGTGCACGGTACCACCAGCCGAGAGCGATGCGCTGATCTCCGCGGGGCGGGCGGCAGGCGTGGCCGTCACAGCAATCGGCACGATCGTCGCGGGCCGCGAGCAGCCGCGCTTCCTGGACGGGCAGGGTCAGGAACTGACCTTGAAGCGCCTGTCCTACAGCCACTTCTGAATTCGACTCGCCTCAAGCCCGATCTGTCCGGATTTGCCGGTCGCCGCTTGCCGCAACCCCGACGAAAGCAAGTAGATGTATCCGAACCGTTGGTGCGAATGCAGCCAATGGATTTGATTCGATGACGGCGGCCGTTGCGGGTTTGAACGAGGCGCAGATTGTTCCCGGGAGGGAGTGCGGAAGCTGCACGCTCTGTTGCAAGGTCTACAACGTGGTCGAGCTCGGCAAGGCCGCTGGCAAATGGTGCTCGCATTGCAAGCCCGGCCGGGGTTGCACGATCCACGACAATCTGCCGGACGAGTGCGCCGCGTTCAATTGTCTCTGGAAAACCATGCCGTCGATGTCCATGCAATGGAAGCCGGATCAGTCGAAGATGGTGCTCACCTTGCATCCCGGGACTAACAACATCCATGTCGTGGTCGATCCCGGCCTGCCATCGGCCTGGACCCGGGAGCCTTATCACGGCCAGTTGCGCGGGTTGTCGAAGGCCAACATGGCGAAAGGCCATCTTGTCGTGGTGTTGGTCAATGAGCAGGCGACGCTCATCCTGCCCGACCAGGATGTGCCGCTCGGCGTCCTCAAGCCCGAGCAGGCCGTTTCGGTGACGCTGGAGGCTGGCCCCAATGGCAGCGTCTACGACGTCAAGATCTTCAACCGACGCACGACAGCCGACGGGCAGACCTTGGAACTGGCGGCAGCGTCTCGCCATCCCGTGAGGTCGGCCGCATAGGCGTGGCCGCGGCCAAGCCTCGCCGGTTTCGGAGAGGCGCCTCGCGGAGTTGCGTCAAGCCGTCGGTCAAACGCACCAGAATTGGCCTAAATACTTGCCGAGATCGGCTTTTTCGACCTCATCCGGCGTTGCACCCTCAATTTGATTTTGGCAAGCTTGTGACCGACCAGGGCCACACCTTCGTGCAAGGGGCGGCCCTGTTCAACATAAGGGCGCCCACCGCATGACGGAAAAACAAAAGGCGCCGGGGGTACGTACATCAAGGATCTGAGGCAAAAATCACATGACAGCATTATGGTTGATAGTGCTCTGCGGAGTGCTTTCCATCGTCTACGCGATCTGGGCGACGTCTTCGGTGTTGAGTGCGGATGCGGGGTCACCGCGCATGCAGGAAATTGCAGGCGCAGTCGCTGAAGGCGCACAGGCGTATCTGCGGCGCCAGTATACGACGATCGGTATTGTCGGCGTCGTCATCTTCGTCCTGCTTGTCTATTTCCTTGGTCTCTACGTCGGCATCGGCTTCTTGATCGGCGCCGTCCTGTCGGGGGCGGCCGGCTTCATCGGCATGAACGTCTCGGTTCGCGCCAATGTGCGCACCGCCCAGGCAGCGACCACGTCGCTTGCCGGCGGCCTCGAGCTCGCCTTCAAGGCAGGCGCCATCACGGGCATGCTGGTGGCGGGTCTCGCGCTGCTCGGCGTGACCCTCTATTTCGGCTTCCTGGTGCACTCGCTGAAACTGGCGCCTGATAGCCGTCTCGTGGTCGACGCCCTGGTGGCGCTCGGCTTCGGTGCCTCGCTGATCTCGATCTTCGCCCGTCTCGGCGGCGGCATCTTCACCAAGGGTGCGGACGTCGGCGGCGACCTCGTCGGCAAGGTCGAGGCCGGCATCCCCGAGGACGATCCGCGCAACCCGGCCACCATCGCCGACAACGTCGGTGACAACGTCGGCGACTGCGCCGGCATGGCCGCCGACCTGTTCGAGACCTATGCGGTGACTGCGGTCGCCACCATGGTGCTCGCGGCGATTTTCTTCGCCAAGACGCCGATCCTCATGAACATGATGACGCTGCCGCTCGCCATCGGCGGCATCTGCATCATCACCTCGATCATCGGCACCTTCTTCGTGAAGCTCGGGCCGAGCCAGTCGATCATGGGCGCCCTCTACAAGGGCCTGATCGCAACCGGCATCCTGTCGCTGATCGGAATCGCTGGCGTGATCTACTATCTGATCGGCTTCGGCAAGCTCGACGGCGTCGACTACACCGGCATGTCGCTGTTCCAATGCGGCATCGTCGGCCTCGTCGTCACCGCGCTGATCATCTGGATCACCGAATACTACACCGGCACCGACTATCGGCCGGTGAAGTCGATCGCCCAGGCGTCGGTGACCGGTCACGGCACCAACGTGATCCAGGGTCTCGCCGTCTCGATGGAAGCGACCGCGCTGCCCGCGATCGTCATCATCGCCGGCATCCTGGTCACCTACAGCCTGGCGGGCCTGTTCGGCATCGCGATCGCGACGGCCACCATGCTGGCGCTGGCCGGCATGGTCGTCGCCCTCGACGCCTTCGGCCCGGTCACCGACAACGCCGGCGGCATCGCCGAGATGGCGGGCCTGCCGAAGGAGGTGCGCAAGTCGACCGACGCGCTCGATGCGGTCGGCAACACCACCAAGGCGGTGACGAAGGGCTACGCGATCGGTTCCGCCGGTCTCGGTGCCCTCGTGCTGTTCGCGGCCTACAACCAGGACCTCAAGTTCTTCGTTGCGGACTCCGCGCACCATCCGTACTTCGCCGGCGTCAATCCGGACTTCTCGCTCAACAACCCCTACGTGGTTGTCGGCCTGCTGTTCGGCGGCCTCTTGCCGTATCTGTTCGGCGCGATGGGCATGACTGCGGTCGGTCGCGCGGCAAGCGCGATCGTCGAGGAGGTGCGCCGGCAGTTCCGCGAAAAGCCGGGCATCATGCAGGGCACCGACAAGCCGGATTACGGCAAGGCGGTCGACCTGCTGACCAAAGCGGCGATCAAGGAGATGATCATCCCCTCGCTGCTGCCGGTGCTGTCGCCGATCTTCGTCTACTTCGTGATCTATGCGATCGCGGGTGGCGGCCCGGCCGGCAAGTCGGCTGCGTTCTCCGCGGTGGGCGCGATGTTGCTCGGCGTGATCGTGACGGGCCTGTTCGTCGCGATCTCCATGACCTCGGGCGGCGGCGCCTGGGACAACGCCAAGAAGTACATCGAGGACGGTCACTTCGGCGGCAAGGGCAGTGATGCCCACAAGTCGGCGGTGACCGGCGACACCGTCGGCGATCCCTACAAGGACACGGCGGGACCGGCCGTGAACCCGATGATCAAGATCACCAACATCGTGGCCTTGCTGCTGCTGGCGATCCTCGCGCACTGAACGGCGCAAGCGACACACGACAAAACCCCGCGGCGCGAGCCGCGGGGTTTTTGTTTGATGGGCTGGAGGCTCTCACCACGTCATTGCGAGCGTAGCGAAGCAATCCAGAATCTTCCCGCGGCGAAAGTCTGGATTGCTTCGCTGCGCTCGCAATGACGGATGTGGTGCCTACTGCACGTCCATCTGCAGGCCTTCCTTCTGGATGATGCCGGCGAACTTCTTCGTCTCGGCGTCCACGAAGTCGGCGAACTGCTGCGGCGTGCCGTAGTCGGCGCGGGCGCCCATGGCGGCGATGTTCTTCTTGATGTCGTCGCGCTCCAGCATCGCCTTGACTTGAAGATTGAGCGCTTCCAGCACGGCGGGCTGCACACCCTTCGGCAGGAACACCGAGAACCACGACGACACGTCGAAATTGGCCAGCTCCGGCGCGCTCTCGCGCATGGTCGGCAGGTTCGGCGCGAGGTCGCTACGGTCGGTCGTGGTGACGCAGAGGCCGGTGAGGGTGCCGTTCTGCACCTGCGGCAGGCTCGGATAGAGATTGTCGAACAGGATCTGGATGTCGCCGGCCAGCGCGGCCTGGAGCGCGGGGCCCGCGCCGCGGAACGGGATGTGCGTCATCTTCAGTCCGGTGAGCTGGAGAAACCAGGCGCCGGTGAGGTGAGGGCTCTGGCCGACGCCGGACGAGGCGTAGCTGAGCTTGTCCGGGTTGGTCTTCAGATATGCGATCAGCTCGGCGACCGACTTGATGCCGGTCTTCGGATGCGCTGAGACGATGTTCGGGATCCGGATCATGTTGGAGACCGGCTGGAGCTGGTCCGGCTTGTAGGTGAGGTTCTTGAAGATGCTGTAGGCGATCGCGTTCGGCCCGGGGTTGCCGATCAGGATGGTGTGGCCGTCAGGCTTGGCGCGGACGGCCTCGGCCGTGCCGATCGTACCGCCGCCGCCGGAGCGGTTCTCCACGACCGCCGACTGGCCCCAGGCGGTCTGCAGATGCGCGGCCAGCAGCCGGCCCATGACGTCGGTCGAGCCGCCGGCCGCGGCCGGCACGATGATGCGGACGTTTTCAGTGGGCTTCCAGTCCGCCAGGCTCGATCGCGGCAGGATCGCTGCGGCCGAGAGGCCGGCAGCACCGGCGAGCACGCGACGGCGGGACAACAAAGTCTTGGGCACGAATCCACTCCCTGCTTCTTGTTTTGCAGGGAGCGTATGGAACCGGGCGCGCAACGGCAAGCCGCACGCGACGGCAAGTGCCGCGCGGAGGGCGGCACGACGCCGCAGGCTGAAGACTCAGTTAAAGCTGAGCAGCTTGAACAGCGGCGTGAGGTAGTTCATCTCCTGACCCGACGTCGCCGTGGTCCGGCTGATGAAGTCGAAGATCTTGCCGTCCTGAAGGCCGTAATTCGCCAGCCGGCGCACGCGCCGATTCTTGTCGAAATAGACCGCGATGACGCGCTGGTCGACCACCTTCTGGTTCATGAAGGCGACCATCCGCTCCGAGCGCTGCGAGATGTAGTAAAACACCTCGCCGTCGAGGGTTGCGACCGTGGAGGGGGTGCCCATCACGATCAGCACCTGGTCCTGGCTCGCGCCGATCGGAATCTGCTCCAGCGCGCCGGGCGGCAGGATGTAACCCTTCTGGAACTGCTCGCCGGTGCAGCCGGCAAGGGCGGCGCCGACCAGGGCGACGGCCGCGAGCATGCGCAAACCGCGCCAGCGTGCATGAAGGCCGCGCGGCTTGTTGGCGCGCAGGGTGGTCTGGTTCGTTATCGTCATCGTGGAACTGATTCCGTCCCCTTGCGTCGCGCGAGGCGCTGAAGTACCGGGCGGAGACTGCAATTGCAACACGCGCACGCCCGCTTGCGGAACCCACAATGGTTTGGCCGTTCAATCACTTCAGGAAACCCCGGCAAGCCCCGCGCGGCACCATTGAAGCCATCTATGGCATGATCGTGACGCAGGCGCGAGAACCCATATTTTACCGCGACTTGGGCGTGCCCGATACGGTTAACGGGCGTTTCGATCTGTTGCTGCTGCATCTCTGGCTGCTGCTGCGACGCCTGCGCACGGTCCAGAGCGTCAACCAAGGCGCCAACCAGGGCCAAGGCGCCACGGAGCTGTCGCAGGCGCTGTTCGACCGTTTCTGCGAGGATATGGACGACAATCTGCGCGAGATGGGGATAGGCGACCAGACCGTGCCGAAGCGGATGCGGGCCTTCGGCGAGGCGTTTTACGGCCGCGTCCAGGCCTATGACCAGGCCATCGAAGGCGGCGGCGAGGCGCTGGCAGCCGCCATCTGCAAGAATATCCTGAATGGGACCGGCATGGACCAGGCGCGGCGGCTCGCGGCCTACGCCTGGGCCACCGAGGCCGATCTCGGCCGGACCGACGAGGCCACGCTGCTGTGCGCATCCTTCAAGTATCCCCCAGCGCTCACTGAGGACATCACCCGATGAGCCGACCGAACGCCGAATCCAGACCCGATCCCTGGCGGTCCCCCGTCATCGTCGCGCAGATCCCCGACACCGGCCTGCACCGCAAGCTCGAGGCTTCAGTCGCCGAACTGCAGGCCATCGCCGAGGTCGGCGGCTTGCGGGAGGTGCTCTCCGCCCAGGCTGCTTTCGAGGTCGTCCCCAAGAGCGGCGGCCGGATCCAGGTTACGGGGCACGTCCGCGCCCGGATCGGCCAGACCTGCGTCGTCACCCTCGATCCGATCGAGAGCGAGATCGAGGAAGACGTCGACCTGGTGTTTGCCCCGGAAGCCGAGGTTCGGAAGATGGCCGACCTGATCGAGGAGGGGCAGGACGACGCGGAGCCGCCGGAGGTGATCGATCCGCCGGAGGCAATCGTGAACGGCATCATCGATCTCGGCCGGATTGCCACCGATGCCCTGTTCCTGGCGGTCGATCCCTATCCGCGCAAGCCGGGCGTCAAGTTCGAGGCCGAGGTCACCGCGCTGGACCCCGAGGACCATCCGTTCGCGGCGCTGAAGGCGCTCCAGGACAAGAAGAAAGGCAAATAGCTGGGCATTCCCGGTGGGGATCGCTTTGCGGGGGGCGTGAGATGCCTGTCCGGATGCTTTGAAAGGAGCTTATATCTGATTGATTTCAATGCGCTTATTGTGAATTTTCGCCGCCGCCCGCGGGTCGCCCCGAATGCAAAAGGCTGGGGGCAAGAGGTTGTTTCGGGATAACAAAACGCTATTGTCGCGCCCCGGTCCGGGCGCCGCGTGGCGCCTGACCGGTCGCCATGTCCATGGCGGACCCATTTTGCGGCACCGCTCGTTCAAGACCGCACCAGACCAGGTTTCCAGGACTTTTATGCCAAGCAAGGTTCGCATCGCGCTTGACGCCATGGGGGGCGACGTCGGCGCCGCCGTGGTCATTCCAGGCGCCGCCATCTCGCTTCACAGGCATCGCGAGATCGAATTCCTGCTGGTCGGGGACCGCGCCAAGATCGAGCCCGAGCTCGAGAAGCATCCCGCCCTCAAGGCCGCTTCGAAGATCATCCATACCGACGTCGCCGTCGCCATGCATGATAAGCCGAGCCAGGCACTGCGGCGCGGCCGCAAGACATCCTCGATGTGGCTCGCCATCGACGCGGTGAAGAAGGGCGAGGCGGATGTCGTGATCTCCGCCGGGAATACCGGCGCGCTGATGGCGATGTCGCGCTTCCACCTGCGCACGCTGCCGGGCATCGACCGCCCGGCGATTGCCGGGGTATGGCCGACCAAGCGCGGCGAATCGGTCGTGCTCGACCTCGGTGCCGCCATCGGTGGCGACGCACACCATCTGGTGTCGCTCGCCGTCATGGGCGCCGCGATGGCGAGCGTCCTGTTCGACAAGCCCCGGCCCACGGTCGGCCTGCTCAATATCGGGACCGAGGAGATCAAGGGGCACGAGGAGATCCGCGAGGCCGGGGACAGGCTGCGTGCGGTGAACCTGCCGGAGCTCGATTATCTCGGCTTCGTCGAGGGGGATGGTATCGGCAAAGGGCTGGCCGACGTCATCGTCACCGAAGGCTTCAGCGGCAATATCGCGCTCAAGGCCGCCGAGGGAACCGCACGGCAGATGGCGGAATTACTCCGCAACGAGATGCAGCGGAGCTGGCTGTCCAAGCTCGGCTACCTCTTGGCGCGCAGCGCCTTCAAGGCCCTGCGGGACAAGATGGACCCGAACAAGTCCAACGGCGGCGTGTTCCTTGGATTGAACGGGATCGTGGTCAAGAGCCATGGTGGAATCAGCTCCGAAGGCTTTGCCTATGCGATCGATGTTGGCTATGAGATGGCTCACTACGATCTCCTGAACAAGATCAATCAGATGCTCAACCGCGAGGGTGGTGCACTTAGTTCCGTGCAGACCGCGCAGGAGGCTGTTTCGTGACTCAAATTCGTTCGGTCGTGCTGGGCTGCGGCTCTTATTTGCCGGAGCAGGTGGTGACCAACGCCCAGCTGGCGGCGCGCATCGACACGTCCGACGAATGGATCGTGCAGCGCACCGGCATTCGCGAGCGGCATATCGCGGCCGAGGGCGAGTTCACCTCGCATCTGGCGATCAAGGCGGCGCAGGCTGCGCTCAGCGACGCCGGCGTGGACGCGCAGTCGATCGAGCTGATCGTGCTTGCGACCTCGACGCCTGACAACACCTTCCCCGCAACCGCGGTCGCGGTGCAACACGCGCTCGGCATCAACCATGGCGCGGCGTTCGATCTCCAGGCGGTGTGCTCGGGCTTCGTGTTCGCGCTCGCCACCGCCGACAATTTCCTGCGCACCGGCGCCTTCAAGCGCGCGCTGGTGATCGGCGCCGAGACCTTCTCGCGCATCCTCGACTGGAATGATCGCGGCACCTGCGTGCTGTTCGGCGACGGTGCCGGCGCGGTGGTGCTGGAGGCACAGGAGCAGCCGGGCAATGCCGCGACCGACCGCGGCGTCGTGACCACTCACCTGCGCTCCGACGGCCGCCACAAGGCAAAGCTGTTCGTCGACGGCGGTCCGTCCTCGACCCAGACCGTCGGCCATCTGCGCATGGAGGGCCGCGAGGTCTTCAAGCACGCGGTCGGCATGATCACCGACGTGATCGTCGACGCCTTCCAGACCACCGGGCTCAATGCCGACAGCATCGACTGGTTTGTGCCGCACCAGGCCAACAAGCGAATCATCGACGCCTCCGCCCACAAGCTCCACATCGCGCCGGAGAAGGTGGTGCTGACGGTGGACCGCCACGGCAACACCTCGGCGGCCTCGATCCCGCTGGCGCTGTCGGTGGCGCGCAAGGACGGCCGCATCAAGCGCGGCGACATGGTTCTGCTGGAGGCGATGGGCGGCGGCTTCACCTGGGGCTCCGCGCTGGTGCGCTGGTAGCGCCACATTCGATAAAATTTTGCCGGAATTAGCCGCGATTATCGATGCGCCTGCATTGATGAGCGCTGTTGACCGGCGTATCGTAACCTCATAATTTCAGACAACAATTGTTCGCCGTGATGTGGGGCAGGGCGATGACCGACCAAAGCAAAACCGTAACGCGTGTTGATCTCTGCGAGGCCGTCTACCAGAAGGTGGGCCTGTCGCGCACGGAATCGTCTGCGTTCGTGGAACTCGTCCTGAAGGAGATCACCGACTGCCTGGAGAAGGGCGAGACGGTGAAATTGTCCTCTTTCGGCTCCTTCATGGTCCGCAAGAAGGGTCAGCGTATCGGCCGCAATCCGAAGACCGGCACCGAGGTGCCGATCTCGCCGCGCCGCGTCATGGTGTTCAAGCCGTCGGCTATCCTGAAGCAGCGGATCAACACCCAGCATCGCGGCAATGGCGACGCCAGCAAGGCTCAACCCGAGGCTTAACCGCCTGCGCGAAGGATTTGGCATTTGGACAAGGCGCCGGATGCGTTCCGAACCATCAGCGAAGTAGCGCAGGAACTCGACATTCCGCAGCACGTGCTGCGGTTCTGGGAGACCCGATTCTCCCAGATCAAGCCGATGAAGCGCAGCGGCGGCCGCCGCTACTACCGCCCCGACGACGTCGATCTGCTCAAGGGCATCCGCCGCCTGCTCTACGGGGAGGGCTACACCATCCGCGGGGTGCAGCGGATCCTCAAGGAGCACGGCGTCAAGTCGGTGCAGGGCCTCGCCGACGGCGCGGCCGCGGTCTCGTTCGGGGCCATCGAGGACGCCATCGGCGCCAGCCTGATGGAGCCCGACGATGACGACGAGGCGCCCATCAAGGGCGTCACGGATGCCGACGAAGACGACTACCAGGGCGACGAGGAGGAAGGCATCGACTTCCGCTTCACGGAGGTCGACGATGAGGACATCCTCACCACCTTCCGCAAGGGCGGCACTCCCGCCGCACCTGCCGGGCCCAGCGCCATCGACCGGGAGCGGCTCGGACGGGTGCTCGCTGACCTCGTCGCGTGCCGGGAGATGCTGGATCAGGCGCTGAAGGACGGCTAGGGGACTTTTTGCGAGCTTTGCCGGCAGTTCCGGGGGCTGTGGGCGCGGACGCCAAAATGCTGCGACCTCGCCTTGCGCAAAGCGGCGATCCTAGCTAATGGAACGACGTTCGGAGCGTGGCGCAGCCCGGTTAGCGCACTAGTCTGGGAGACTAGGGGTCGGAGGTTCAAATCCTCTCGCTCCGACCAATAAAATCAAAGACTTAGCGTGAAGTCTCAAGAGCTGGCTATAAGATTTTTAGCCAATATGTAGCCAACGGCCCAAGAACCACGCCCCCATCCCAAAAATATTTTCCGTCGCCTTTTTTAGTATCCCGTCGTTGGACGCGCACTACTCCTGTGAATGCAATGCCAACCACGGGAGGGCAACCATGGCGAATATCAGGGTTCGGGAAGCAGCCGAATATCTCGGCGTCTCAAAATCTTTTCTGGATAAAGCTCGCTGCTACGGGACCAACGGTCCTGAGTTCATGCGTTTCGGCAAGGCAGTCGTTTATTCAACCGAGGCGCTCGACGAATGGGCGCGGTCCTGCACCGTAGCTAACGACAACAGCAAAGAGAGCGGCACCAAAGCCGCCTAGCACGACTGGCGCTTTAGCCAGGTGCACCGCGCCAAAGGCGCAACCCCGATTTAGGGGATTCCACATTGCGAATAATCAGCATCCGCCCGGCACCTCCGGGCTCGACGACGCTCGCGCGTTTTGATCTCGAACTGAACGACCACCTCAAACTCTACAACCTCGCTCTGCGGCAGCGCCCAGGTGAGAGGTCCTGGACCGTTGCGCCCAATGCCTTCAGCGAGCGAACTGCCGCTTTTGGCGAGCAGTTCAACCGCGCGATTTCTGATCTTGCCCTTGCGAAACTCTTGGAGCTTCCGACCGATGCAAACCGCAGCTAAGACTTCCACTGACCCCACCGAGGCCATCGTACATCTGCGCCGCGGCCTAATCGCGCAGGGATACCGAGTCGTTCCCTGCAGTGGGAAGAAGGCCTGTGGCCTGGGCTGGTCAAACTCAAAGTGGTCAGCGGAGCAGATGGAGGGCCTGGCGCGGTTGTACCCGCACGGTCATAACACCGGCGTTCTTACTGGCTCTGTCGTCGCTATAGACGTCGATACGCCAGACCAAGCAACATCAGATGCCATTCTTGCAATGGTCGCGAAACTTCCGGGTCTCGCAGCCGCGCCGTATCGCATCGGGAAAGCACCAAAGCGCTGTTATGTATTCCGCAGCGACAGTCCGCGCGGAAAGGTAGCAACCGGCGCGTATTTGATCGACGGCCAAAAATGCCAGGTCGAGGTGCTGGGCGCCGGGCAACAATTCGTGGCCTACGGCACACATCCCGAAACCGGCCGCAATTACGAGTGGTTCAACGGTTCGCCGGCCGAAACGCCGTTCGTCGAGCTTCCTGAGATCCACGCCGATGACATTGACGCGATGCTCGCCAGCGCCGAGGCGTACCTTTCGGAACACGGGACGCTCATAAAGCACGGCAGTAAAGCCCCAGCCAATGACAATGAGAAGCCGGTGCACGCATGGTCTGACCATCCGTGGTCGGCACTCAACCAGCGTGCCTATGACTATCTTGACGCTTGGGTGCCCCAGCTGGGTCTTGAAGAGCTGAAGCGATATCACGCCGGCTACCACGCGGTTGCGAGTTTCCGTCCGTCGAATAGTTCGACGGCAAAGAAACGTGGGCGCGCTCTAAATATCCAACCGGAGGGCATCTGCGATTATGCGGATAACAACCGCGGATATTCTCCGATCGATCTGGTTGGAGTGTGTCGAAGGCTGCAATCGCACGAAGCGGTGGATTGGTTGAGGGAGCGCGTTGGCGAGCCAGACGACGGCACGCACGCGGTTAGCCCTGAGGCGCTGCTGAAGAAAAGGGATGCCGGGAATGTTGGTGTAGACGATGACGAGGACACCCGGGACGCGTTCCCCGGCATCATGTCGTCAGGGGAGTTCGTGCGCGGGTTTGTTCCGCCGGATTATTTGATAGACGGCATTATTCAATCTGGATTCCTCTATTCGATTACAGGGCAGACCGGCGCCGGCAAGACGGCCGTAGCTCTACTGATGACTTCGTGTATCGCACGAGGTGAGCCGTTATCCGGGCAAGGTGTTAAGCGTGGTCGGGTTCTGTATTTCGCGGGCGAAAACCCGGATGACGTACGGATGCGCTGGATTGGATTGTGCCACGAGTCAGGTCTGAATCCAGACGACGTTGATGTCCACTTTATTGAGGGCGTGTTTTCGATCCCGGAGTTCGCCGAACGCATCGAGCAGGACGTCATCGCCCTTGGCGGTGTTGATACGATATTCGTCGACACCACGGCAGCCTACTTCCCCGGCACCGACGAGAATAGCAACGTGGAAATGGGGGCCTACGCGCGACTTCTTCGTTCCCTGACGCGTATGGAGTGCAGACCCGCCGTCATCGCAGCGAGCCACCCTATTAAGAATGCAAGCGAAGGCAACCTTCTGCCGCGTGGCGGCGGGGCGTTCCTGAATGAGGTGGACGGCAATCTCGCTCTAGCAAAGAAGGGCGAGCGCACATCCGAACTTCATTGGCAGGGCAAATTCCGAGGCCCCGAATTTGCTCGTATCACGTTCGACCTTCCCGAGATCCGCGTTCCGACCCTTGTGGATAGTCGTGGCAGGCAGATTCCCACCGTCATGGCGAGAACTGTAAGTGACGGCGAGCTTTCCGCGCGAGCGGCTGCTGCCATGAAAGAGGACCAGGAGATGCTTATTGCTATTCGCGCCAATGGCAAACGCAGCCTGCGCGACTTGGCGGAATTCCTGAAGTGGGGCGATGACGACGCAGCCAAGCGCAAGGCACAGACCGTGACGGACCGTCTCAAGAAGGCGCAGATGATACAGTATGACCTTGGTGTTTGGTCACTTACCAAAAAGGGCGAGCAAGCAGCCCCCGAAGCCGCGCGCGTACTGCACGCTGAGAACGCGGCACGGCAGAGCGCTGCGAACGTCGTTTCGTCAGGCCGGCGGAAGCATACGTCGGCCGTACCTGCCCGCGGGCGCTACGGTACGGACTAATAAAAACATTATATAAAACAATAGTTTGTGTGCGTACGCCGTGCAGGACGCACAAACATAAAACCAAATACTATGACGGGGTGTGTGTTTTACACACCCCCGTCATTGGGAGAAAATCTAATCGTACGTACCCTCTATTTCTCTGGGGGGCACGCTGTACGGTACGACGTGCCATAGGGCAGGGTCCCTCGATCCCTCCCGCCGTCCACTCAGGGACCTGGCGCCCCAAGGCGGACTTTCACGCGTGCAGAACCAAAACCCAAACACGGGGAAGTGTGCAGCCGGCAGCCGGCCACGCCAAGACCGCTGAAGCGGTAAAAAACGAAACCCTTCAAGGGTGCACAACACCTGTATAAACCAGCAAACGACAACGGCCCCATTCAGGTCGCCGACTTCACCGACCTTGCAGCCGCCGTGCATGGCTAGAATCCGCACCGGCTACCCCCGCAACCCACCGCGCTCAGTCGCCCTCTTTGCGGGACAGTATGCGCCTCGGATGGCGGAAAAGTTGCTGCGGAAGCGCAGGGCTATGACAAGGCGGGGGTAGGGGCCATCTCGATCTCTCCCACCGTGGGCCTCAACTTCCGGCCGCACAATCGCGCGCTAAATCCCGCAGGTTTTCGAACTTTTTTCCCCGTGTGCAGCCGTCAAGGCCACACCAAGAGCCGAAAAGGCCCAGTACGTCACGTTACGAGAGATAATCCATGCATCGCACCCCACTCGAGTCCCGCCTTGCTCGCGCCAGCAGGCGCTCTGATTTGCGGCTCTTGCAAGATTACGCCGCGCCGCACTCGCCTTCGGCCTGGATGCCGGCGAGTGATAACGAGGTTGGCAATGCCCAAGTTGACCGGATCGTGGAGATCCGGCCGTCGCCAGACGAGGTAGTACGGATCGCCGCAAAGGACGCTATTTTTAGCCCGTGACAGCTATGGACCGATTGCGCCGCAAGAGCTTGACGCGGCGGCCCGGCGCCACCTCAAGGTTGAAGGCGGGCGCATCCTGAAATGGAAGAGCTCCGACAACCGTTGGCACGACGCTGCGGAGTTATTCCGGCAGGTCAAGGGGCGGGCGCCGAAGTACCGATGAGTAGCGGCAGGCGGACAATCAGCGGCACCTCGCTATTCGCGGCAGCGGTGGGTTGCCGCCCAGCTTGGTGAGCACTTCGCAATGCTGGAAGCGAGCTTGGACGGCCTGACCGCACGCCAGATAGCCGATACGAAAGGCTGGGGCTCGGGCAAGGCCGGTGAGCGCAAGGGCGTCGCGGCACAGGACAATGCGCTGGAGGCGTTGACGGCACTGGAGACAAAGCTCGCGGCCTAGCAATGAAACCATGGTCTAGCCTCATTTGAGACTGGAATCGCCAACCAATATCTCCCGCGCGCTAGGGCGCGGGGAGGCGGCGAGACGTGGCGAACGGGCGGCGACGTAATGTCTATGCTGCGCAGATCTTGGTCGACGGTAGTCCTGTGCGGTGCAAGGTCCGCCACCTCACGGATTCCTCTGCAATAGTCCAGATCGATAACGCGCCCTTCGTGCCTGCAGCCTTCGGCCTGCGCGTTCCAAGTGCTGGTTTGGATATTGATTGCTCGGTTGTATGGCGTGATGCGCGGCGTCTCGCCGTGAAGTTTCTGAACTGACTGCCAATGTCTCGTGGCAGCGCGCCGCAGAATTGAGGGGGCATGTGCCGTCGACAAATCCCGCTTAGCATCTGAGGCGCATGGACGGGGGAGGGGTGAGTCAGATCCTTCCGACCTTCGTCCATAGCTACCGGCGGCCCCCAAAAATTCGCGCATCTGCAATTCAAAACATGGGGTATCTGAGGTTGCATTGTCTAGCAACGCAGCTGACGAGAGGTCCACGCCGTGTGAAAGAGAGCGAAGATCAGCGCTCCCGCTCCGTAGTCGACGAAGAGATCCTTCTGAAGCCATTAGCAATCGATCCGATCGGCCCGGAACCGTCTCCGTGGATCTCCGCGCGGAGGACATCGGCGCGTTGTTTGGGGGGCACCGAAGAGATGATACCGGCTGCCGCGAGCGGCAGTGGCCTGATCCGGCTAATTTCGTGGAGACGGAGGACTTTCTCGTGGCCGACCAGACTTCACGATCCAGTGGTTTCGAAAAATCGGCTATGCGCGTTCGAGCAGTCCGCAGTTTCGTCGTGAGTACGACGACATCGTCGATGGGCTGAGCAAGGCAGGCGTTCCGGAACAATGAGGCGACTACCAGATAGCCGGACTTCGCCTATGGTAAGAGAGACGACAAGGTCTCCTTCTGGCCCTCAGCGACGGAAATTCATGTCCGCTTGCACGTCGGCATTCAAGGCAATAACGGACTCGTTTTGCTCACCGTGAGATCTTCTCAGTTTAACCCATTGCGGACGTACAAATTGCGGTTGCACGCGGCAGCGCGGTTGGCTTCTATTCCTTGGTATGTGCCTGACCGGCGGTGGTGTGGTCTTCCACCTTCCCTTCGCTCTTGAGCTTTGCGGCTCTGTCTTCGTTCTTCTTTGCTGACTCTTCCTTGTCGCCTGGAGTGGCGCATTGTGAACCGGCCTTGAGATCGCCCCTCACTTGAGCCTCATCGGCTGAATTCTGCTGAGATTTATCTTGCTGGAGCTTGTCCTCGCACTGCTCGGCCGATGCGGTGGCGGCGACGCAAGAGAAGGTCAGCGCGAAAGCGATTGCGATCGATCGATGCACGGAGGTGTTCCTTGAATACTGGGCTAATTTACGCAGCAGCGAACGCTTCCAGCGCGGCGTTTATTGAACTTAATAACCTTCTCAAGGTTCCGGATAACTAGTGCCCGGCTTTAGGCTGCAGGAATGCCCGACGCCCAACTAAGTCCCAAGAGTCCGCTATGGGAAAGGAGCAGACGACTGTCGGGTAGGGCCGTGACGACCGGTGCTGACCCCAAGCGGACTTCTCTAAGCGCCGGCGCAAACTCGCGAAGAACAAGGAAAGTTGCGGCTGGAAATTCCTGATCCGAAGCACATATCACCGGGATGGTGACAGTTGTGCAATGCACTTGCGGTGCTGAGTACAGACGCACCGAAGAGAAGTTTCCGCATACAGGTGACGCGGTCTGCGCAATCTGCGGAGCTGTTCTGGAATCATGGCAGGAAAGCAGCCGCGTTCATACGAACTTATTGAACGCCCGAAGACGAGGCTTTCAATGTCGGTCTGATTCCGAGAGCAGCGGACAGATGCTGAATGGACCGGGGGTTCTCGGTCCAGCAACCTCTCGGCGTTGGCGGGTAAAGGAGGCGAGCATGACCCTCATATGGCTTGGTGCGCTCCTTGTTTTCGGCGGCGTGCTCCAAATGGCATTTCAGCCCATCTGGCGAAGCCGACTCAGCGGTGGAAAGCGGCTTCGCTCCGGGCGAGACACGCTGGAGCCTGAAAGACCGGGCAGCGGCTTCGGCATCAAATCGAATTGGCCTGGACTTGTGATGGTCGCGCTTGGCGGCGCGTTCTTGCTGACCGGAGCTGCCATCTGAGTTGAAACCAATGTCTCAGGCGTCGCCCGTTATCTGGCCAGGCCAATGTGCTTCCCTCCTCCTGGCCCTTAGCAGACAAGGCAGCCGGTTCATCGATGGCGGTAGGGCCGAACACGGAAAGGGAACGGTCGGACTTCAGCTTTTGACTCAGGCGGAGTCACCCGCCGGACGCATGGTTGGCATCTCCAAATTTTCCGGGCATTTCTATTCCGACCATCCGATGGGAGAGCACGGCGATCACCCACAATGCCGCCGGGCGGCAATGCCCGCTCGGCGGCCGTTAGCGCGGGAGGATGCTGAGCGCCGATATGAGGAGGTACCAATGGCAAAAGCTCGTTCAACGTCCATCAGCAGACGAAGCGTCGTCGCAGGACTGGCGATGACAGCCGCCCCCGTGGCTTTGGCTGGAGCCAATCAAGCGCATGCGCAGGTCCAGCAAACCACTCCGGATCAAAGCCTGTATGAGCGACTTGGCGGCGTTTTCGCCATTGCAGCGGTCGTGGATCACTTCAGCGACGTTGTCGTAAAGAACCCTACCGTCGGCCAGAAGTCAAAAAATCCGCAATTGAGGGAATGGCACACCAAAAATCTGAAACGTTTGCCGGCCTCAAATTCATGCGGACCACTTACATCTCTGCCCTCATGAGCGACCAAATGTACGGCGCGAGTAGCTTGAGATTACAGACGTGACCCGTCTGCGAAACTCTCGCACGTCGGCGGGTTCCCTGAAATGCGCATCCTTGATCAATGGCGTCAGCTCGTTGCGAAGGGCTTCAGGCAGTGCGGCCATAAGTTCGTTCAGCGGTCCGTGAGGTGGAATTCGGACTAAATGTCCCCCAATTATTGCTACCCCGGGACCGCAGTTGATCACGCCCCAGAGAATGATCGCGATAATATCGTCCCGCTTGCCGCGCGGAATTCGGAGAGGTGGGGGGCTCAATAAGAATCCATGCCCGGCGGAGGAACCAGCATTGGTATGTAGTTCACCCCAGCCGACAATTGCCCCGGAATCATTCATTTGAATTGCAAAGTCTAGACTCCAACCGGATCCGGACGGGAAGAGATCGCTTACTGCTGTGATAAACCCTCCGCTTTGAAGATAGTAGTTAAATTCGTGCTCAAACAAGATTTGACCGTTAGCATTGAGGTCAAGAATTTGGCCATTTGAGAATGGCGCGAGTGTGTCGGTGGTGGCATCGTAAATTGCCTGTACTTCGGGGCCGCCCCGACCAAAAAACCAAACCCACAGCTTGTCGTCGTTGGTGATGCGAATTCCATTGGACATGACGATGGGATTTGCCACCGCGCGCAGATTTGCACCATCGTAAAAGACGGGCACTTCGAGCTGATCGAAGCCTAGTACCCACCCTTGAACTCCGATCGCGTGGCCAATATCGTTGATATCTTTCAATTCAAGGAAGGCCGTCGATCCGGGTGGTTGCGACAGCGGTAACGTTGGCAACACCCAAGTAACCGCCTGGGTGTTGCGGTTGAAGATAAAACCTCTCTGATCATCCAGGACGCTCCCGCCCTTTGCCGCTGTTCCCACCACATCGCCGGAATTGTTCAGCGCCAGGGGTCCAATTGCGGGATAACCCGGAATTGCGATCGGCTCGGTCGTATTCGTTTCAAGATTGTAAAGCGCGTATTCCCGCCCGGTGGAGCCCTGCACTCTGGCGAGGACAACGCGCTCGTTGTTGATGGCCAGTACATCTATGATCTCAGATGGAAGAGTGATGAGAGTGCCGTCCACGAGGCGGACAAAGTTTGGCGGGTTCAACCCGGAGCCCAGGATGACGTCGCCTCGATTGCTTATTCCTTGTGGCCGCATCGGACCAAGATCTACGACAGAATAGCCCATGGGGTGTCTCCTGCAGATTGCAAGTGTTCTTAGCACGGTCTGGTCGAGGGCACTTTGGGATTTTGCCGGCAGATGCCCGCGGCGTCTTTCCTGACTATCCGGCTCCAGTCATCCGCAACACTGATGCCGGGAGCGAGATGGTGCGATGCGCTGGGGCATGCCGCCACCGCGGCACACGGGCGGCCCGCCGGGAGACTTATCAGGAACGTCGCGCAGCCCTAGCGAGGTGCGTGCAGCAGGAACCCCTCACCAAAAAAGAACAACTTGAGGCCCGCCACGGCTGGGAATAGGGTTGCTCAATGTAGAAGTGAAGAAGAAATAGCCCGATAACCCCTCAGAACAGGCGCGGTTTCTCGTTCCTAATTCGAGTTGTGACCGCGGCGATGATATGCCGGCGCAAACTACGCTCAGAGATATCAGCGAAGGGACATCCGCGGTAAAAGCGTGTTGGGATGCATAGCGCTGCCGATTTCTTTCGGCATTGAACTACGCTCTATCGACGACGGCAGGAGCCGTACTTCGAGCTGGGGTACGGGGATGGGAGTGAGCGTTGCGCGATTATCGGGGTGTGTGGATCGCATATCACCGAGAACATCGACAAGATCGCAAACACACGCGAGCAGGCCTTCGCTTTGATCGATGAAGTCGCCCAACAGATGAAAACGGATTGGGACGAAATTCACGACGTGGTCGAAAGAAAATGATCGATGCGTCAGGCACCGATGACGTCGCGCGCTACAATCAGGTGTGCAACGCTATCCTGCTGTCGAGCGCTTCAAGCAATGGGCGACCCGCAAGGGCGTCGTTTTTCACGACGCGCTGCGGCCGAGAACACGATGCACAAGTGCATCACCGCTGTGCGGTCGCTGCCGATGCAGCTACGGCTCAAGTCGAAGCGGTGGCTGGAGGAGCGGGGATTAGAAGCGCTGAATGATGGCGATGTCTAGATGCCGTAATGGGCCCTGCTCCGTGCAAGGGGGCATGATGGTGGCTGTCCCCCGATAGATGATGAAACGGGGTCACGACTTGAGTCGGCCCCAAGCATCTGGAGACGGAGGACAGCCGTGGAGAATTATGCCGGAATTGACGTGTCGTTGGAACTGTCGAGCGTATGCGTTGTGGATTCCCAGGGTAAGATCCTGAAGGAGGCGAAGGTCGCAAGCGAACCCGACGCCTTAGTCGAATTTTTCGAGACGCTTGGCTTTGCAGTGAATCGGATCGGGCTGGAGGCTGGGCCACTGTCGCAATGGCTGCATGCGGGGCTGCAAAGAGCAGGATTCGAGACGGTTCTGCTGGAAACACGGCATGTGAAGGCAGCATTGTCGGCGATGACAGTGAAGACGGATCGCAAGGATGCACGCGGAATTGCCCAGTTGATCCGGATGGGATGGTTCCGCGCGGTGCACGCAAAGTCGATAGGGGCTCAAGAGATCCGAGCGCTGCTGGTTGCGCGCAAACAGCTTCTTGGGCGACTTATCGATGTGGAGTTAAGTATCCGCGGGATTTTGCGTGGCTTTGGGCTGAAGGTTGGCCCGGTGACGCGGAAGAATTTCGAAGCGCGGATCCGAGAGTTGGTTGCGGGTCAGGCGACATTGGAACGCATTGCCATAGCGATGCTTTCGGCACGATCGGCCTTGAAGGCAGAGTACGGAAGGCTACACAAAGCTGTGCTGGCAACGGCGCGTGACGATGCGGTCTGTCGCCGGCTAATGACAGTGCCAGGTGTTGGTCCCCTAGTGGCGATTACCTACAAATCGGCGATTGATGATCCTCATCGCATTGTAAAATCGAAGGCGGCAGGCGCGCTGTTCGGGCTCACGCCAAAGAAATACCAATCGGGAGAAAAGGACGTCACGGGCGGGATCACGCTGGCCGGCGACGAGATAGTGCGTACGGTGTTGTATGAGGCCGCCAACGTTCTGCTATCGCGCATCACGCGATTCTCAAAACTTAAGCGCTGGGGGATGGACGTCGCCAAGCGGCGAGGCTCGAAGCGCGCAAAAGTCGCCTTGGCACGCAAGCTCGCAGTGATCCTGCATCGAATCTGGGTCGACGGCACAACTTACCGATGGACCGACGCGGCCCCGATCGCAGCATAGAACACGAGGAGAAGAGTTGGAATGCAACCGGGCTGAACTGAGCCTGGTGCCCGAAGTCCCGTCGCCGGGACGGTGGATCCGGTGAAGCCGTTACACGCCCAGTGGCCGTCTTCTGACGGACCACGCGTATCTAGATAGGCTCACCGCTCCCTCTGACAGCATGATGTGGCGGCCAGGCGTTGACCACGGACAGAAGCATGAGCTCGGCGGCGTGACATTCACTCGGGAGGCTTGACATCATCGGGCCCATTACAGAAGGGCGTGTATTCATCTGTGGACGCCCCGCGAGATGCAAGCGGTTTTTGAAGAAGATCGGCACGTAGTCGGATGCTGCCATCTGTCCGGCCTCTGATGGTGCAGCGATGAAGCTGCGGGCCCGTATGGGAGTTCGCAGACCGGAACCAAATCATAAAAGCGTGCTCCAGGCACGATGAGTACATCTGGTTCTTCCGGCCCCGTCTCGCCGACTGTTGCGCCATACCCTCCTTCGACCGACTACATCTCTGACGACCTCTGGCCCGCCAAGATCACGCCTTGGCGGCAACCGGAGCCCTGTAGTTCTCCTGCTTCACAAGGAGCGCCCAGACGATCCGCGCCATCTTGTTCGCGAGCGCGACCGTTACCAGCATGCGCGGCTTGCGAGCTAGCATCTGTTCGAGCCACGAACCCCTTGGCGCGCCGCGTTTGCTCGCCTGTTGCACGACCGCGCTGCTGCCGATGATGAGGAGGCGCCTGAGCGTGCGTTCGCCCATCTTGGATGTCGCACCGAGCTTCTGCTTGCCGCCTGTCGATCTTTGAAGAGGCGTGAGACCGAGCCATGCCGCGAAGTCACGGCCTTTGGCAAAGGTCTCGGCTGGCGGTGCTAGAGCGGCGATCGCGGTGGCGGAGATTGGGCCAATGCCGGGAACGGTCATTAGCCGGCGCGATACTTCGTCCTCGCGAGCACGTCGCGCGATCTCCTGGTCGAGGTCCGCGACCTTGCCATTGAGCTCGGCCAACAGATCCAACATCAATCGGAACATGGCGTGGGCCGCTTTGGGAAGCGAGCTGGCCATCTCTTCTTCCTCGATCAGGTCGGTAAGCATCGCCACGTGCGAAGGCCCCTTAGGTGCGATCCAACCATATTCAGTGAGGTGTCCCCGGATCGCGTTGATGAGCTGCGTTCGCTGCCGCACAAACAGGTCACGGGTCCGAAACACCAGACCCGCCGCCTGTTGCTGTTCGCTCTTCACGGCCACGAACCGCATGCTCGGCCGCTGCGCTGCTTCGCAGATCGCCTCGGCATCGATCGCGTCGTTCTTTTGCCGCTTCACAAAGGGCTTTACATAGGCGGGAGGGATCAGCCGAACTTCATGGCCAAGCCGGGCGAGCTGACGGGCCCAGTGATGGGCTCCGCCACATGCCTCCAGAGCTACCGTGCAACTCGGCTGGGCCGCGAAGAAATCCAGCAGCTTTCCTCGGCTGATCCGTTTGCTGAATATAGCTCGCCCTTTCCTGTCCGCTCCATGAGCGTGGAAAACATGCTTGGCGATATCCAGACCGATTATGCTAACCTCCGACACGGACGCCTCCCTTAAGTGGTGCTAAACACCTCCACTTTGGCACATCGATGCCGTCGGCGGGGCGTCCACCCCATCATAAACCTGCGCTGCACTTCTTATGAGGTCCGCTCTGCCTCTGATAGCGGCGCTTTGGTGCACCTCACCCTAGGTCCGCGATGGGCCAAACCCGGAAGTCGTAACGACTGCGTTGGCTCCGCTGAAAGGTACTTCAATTAGACTGTCAATTCACGAAGCGTTTTCAAGATTTGAGCAGCATTGTAGGGCTTCGGCAAAAATAACCCGCCGTCTGGCAGATCATCACAACCGATTCTGGCTTGGCCGGAAGTGGTAATGATCTTGATCGGAGGCCAACGATCTCTGACCGCGGCAGCCAGTTTGAGACCATCCATACTGCCGGGCATTTGAATGTCGGTAAAGACGACGGCGATGTCTAATCGGGTTTCGAGAATAGCAATGGCTTCATCCGCATTGGCCGCTTCGATCACATCGAACTCATCTCCTGCAATCATTTGCGCCGCGTCCATCCGTATCAACACGTCATCTTCCACAATAAGAATGACCGCTCGTTTCGCCGCTGAAATCATCGGTCAATCTTTCATCTAATGGAACGGCCTCTCAGCCTCGTTTTATGTGTCAGGAACCAATCTGTTGCTCGAACCTATTGGGGGGCCGCGGAGTTGGTTCCCAAAGCGTCATCCAAAATCCCCTAAGGCATTTGCGGCCGGCGTTGTCGCCGATCTAATCCACTGCAGCAGGCAAAGTTCATCGAGCTGAGGAATAAACGTGGAAGCGCAAGGTGTTGGCTCGGCTGAGGTTGTCCCAGTCCCGAAGGTTTCCGAAGACCCGGCCGAGAAGGCGGGCCTGCCGGTTTGGAATGCCGACCAGCTTCGTTTGGCAATCTTGGCGGCGGGCGTCGCGCTCTGGTCGTGGAACGTAGACAACAATCGATTCACAATGGACGAGAGGGCTTTCGATCTCTGGGGGGTGCCCCTGAGCGAATACGTGTCGTTCGATGACCTCTCGTCACATGTACATCCGGCCGACCGTGATCGCGTAAAAGCTGCTTTTGCTGCTACCCGCGCGATCATCGGCGCCTACGAAATTGATTTCCGTATCATGGTCGGCGAAGAGGTCAGGTGGATTTCCGCTCGCGGCCAGGGAAATGACGCGGGCATTGTTGGTCGCATCATGTACGGAATTTTCATCGACGTGACGGGACGCAAGCAAGCTGAGGAAGGCCATGAGTTGCTCGCTGGCGAAATGAGCCACCGGGTGAAAAATCTACTGGCCATTGCATCCGGTCTCACCGCCATCACTTCGCGGTCCGCCAAGACGACCGCCGACATGGCGAAAGAACTTACGCATCGGCTGACGGCGCTAGGTCGCGCCCATGATCTTGTCCGGCCCCTTCCCGGTCAGGGTGGAAAAGCGGCGCTGTTAGGCGATCTTTTGACCGTACTGCTTGCGCCTTATGACGACTTGGGAGCGTTTAGCGGTCGCGTCCGCGTCTCAGTCCCCCGCATGGGCGTCGGCGAGCAAGCGGCTACAACGCTCGCGCTCGTTGTCCATGAGCTGGCCACCAATTCACTGAAGTATGGCGCGCTATCCTCACCAACCGGCACACTGGATATATCCTGCGCCGCGCATGATACCGAGGTGGTAGTCGTCTGGACCGAGCGCGGCGGCCCGCCCGTCGCGTCTCCGATTGGTGAAGGTGGATATGGAAGCAAGCTGCTCAATCGCAGCATGACGGCCCAGCTTGGCGGCTCGATTTCGTGCGATTGGAGTGCGGAGGGCGTGATCGTCACGCTTCACATGGTCAAAGACCGCCTGACAAGGTAAAGGCTGCATGTCTCAATGGTACCAAAGAGCGGACGATCACCTCCTTCACGCGGGCGCCGCGACGGAACCAAGCGGCACATCCAGCGAGTATCTAAAACCGGATGTTTCGTAAGCAAGTTGCACCTCGCCGTTCAGTTGCTGGCCTAGAGATTTCATCATGCGGGTGCCAAAGCTTCGTCGGGTTGGGTGCGCGACCTCGGGACCTCCGCTTTCGGTCCAGACCAAGTAAAGCCTCTGCTTCAACTCATCTATCGTCCACGCGATTTCAACGCGACCGGCCGGGCCAGAGAGAGCGCCGAATTTCGTCGTATTGGTGCACAATTCGTTGAAAGTCATAGCGAGCGCTATAACCGCGCCTGAGGTAATCCTCAGATCGGGCCCGTTGAAGTGGAAGCGCCTGGCTCCCTGGCTGTCGTAGGGCTCTGTGGCACTCTGGAAAGTCTGGGTAAGACTCGCGCTTGCCCAGTTCACCTGCATCAGCAGGTCGTGGGCTCGTCCCAACGCGCCTAGCCGGCCCTCCATGGCCGTTTGGCCGTCCTCGACACTGGAAGCTGCGCGAAAGCTCTGCGAGGCGATCGCGCTCACGGTGGCAAGGGTGTTCTTGATGCGATGATGAAGTTCGCCAAGAATCAGCTTCTGCAATTTGTCGGCGACCTCTCGCTCCTTGGCATCGATACCTGCCTGGACAAGCAGAGTTTCCGCATCGATGCCGGCTTGCTCCAGCAGTAACCGAAGGCTGTGGTTCTCCGCCGACAAAACCACCTCCTGTGCGGAACGCGACGACGGGGTGGTTGGCAGAGCGGCGGGAAGCGATTGGTTTGCCGGCAATCCGGTTGCGTCAGGAACAATCAAAAGGGCGCCTGTACCTACCATTGCTTGCAATTCGGTGATCATCTGGTCGACAGCGAGCGGTTTGGCAAAGAATCGGCTGTCCGCCGGCCTTTCCGAATCGGTGGGCATCACTTGACCGGAAACCAGGATGATCTTGATCGCTGGCCAGCGGTTGTGCACGGCGTGGGCGAGTGTCAAGCCGTCGATGCTACCGGGCATTTGAATATCGGTAAACAGTAGGGAGATATCTGAGCGGGACTCAAGAATAGAGATCGCCTGGTCCGCATTGACGGCTTCGACGGGATTGAACCCCGCATCTTCTACGATGTCTACCGCGCGCATGCGTAAGACCATCTCGTCTTCGACGATAAGCACGTTCGGCAAGGGAATCGAACCTGTCGACATGGATAGCCTCACTAGCTGCCCCCAAATTGCCGAGGCAAGGGTGACGGCGGCAATTGCGGGGTCATCCGGCCATCGCTGAGCATTATGGCTAGAGCAGTGCTGCGCCTTTCGAGGACGGATAGCGAGCTAATTCGCTGCGCCCGGAGGATTAATGAGCCCCTGTCACCGGTGGCTGACAGTGATTGAAACTTTTTGGATTGCCGTCTTTTGACGTCGTCCCTCAACAGGCGGGAGATCGAACAAGCCTGAAATGGCAATTGTGGCTGCCGACTTCCGCTGCGTTGGTAATCCGACCTTCTATGATGGGGTGGACGCCCCGCCGACGGCATCGATGTGCCAAAGTGGAGGTGTTTAGCACCACTTAAGGGAGGCGTCCGTGTCGGAGGTTAGCATAATCGGTCTGGATATCGCCAAGCATGTTTTCCACGCTCATGGAGCGGACAGGAAAGGGCGAGCTATATTCAGCAAACGGATCAGCCGAGGAAAGCTGCTGGATTTCTTCGCGGCCCAGCCGAGTTGCACGGTAGCTCTGGAGGCATGTGGCGGAGCCCATCACTGGGCCCGTCAGCTCGCCCGGCTTGGCCATGAAGTTCGGCTGATCCCTCCCGCCTATGTAAAGCCCTTTGTGAAGCGGCAAAAGAACGACGCGATCGATGCCGAGGCGATCTGCGAAGCAGCGCAGCGGCCGAGCATGCGGTTCGTGGCCGTGAAGAGCGAACAGCAACAGGCGGCGGGTCTGGTGTTTCGGACCCGTGACCTGTTTGTGCGGCAGCGAACGCAGCTCATCAACGCGATCCGGGGACACCTCACTGAATATGGTTGGATCGCACCTAAGGGGCCTTCGCACGTGGCGATGCTTACCGACCTGATCGAGGAAGAAGAGATGGCCAGCTCGCTTCCCAAAGCGGCCCACGCCATGTTCCGATTGATGTTGGATCTGTTGGCCGAGCTCAATGGCAAGGTCGCGGACCTCGACCAGGAGATCGCGCGACGTGCTCGCGAGGACGAAGTATCGCGCCGGCTAATGACCGTTCCCGGCATTGGCCCAATCTCCGCCACCGCGATCGCCGCTCTAGCACCGCCAGCCGAGACCTTTGCCAAAGGCCGTGACTTCGCGGCATGGCTCGGTCTCACGCCTCTTCAAAGATCGACAGGCGGCAAGCAGAAGCTCGGTGCGACATCCAAGATGGGCGAACGCACGCTCAGGCGCCTCCTCATCATCGGCAGCAGCGCGGTCGTGCAACAGGCGAGCAAACGCGGCGCGCCAAGGGGTTCGTGGCTCGAACAGATGCTAGCTCGCAAGCCGCGCATGCTGGTAACGGTCGCGCTCGCGAACAAGATGGCGCGGATCGTCTGGGCGCTCCTTGTGAAGCAGGAGAACTACAGGGCTCCGGTTGCCGCCAAGGCGTGATCTTGGCGGGCCAGAGGTCGTCAGAGATGTAGTCGGTCGAAGGAGGGTATGGCGCAACAGTCGGCGAGACGGGGCCGGAAGAACCAGATGTACTCATCGTGCCTGGAGCACGCTTTTATGATTTGGTTCCGGTCTGCGAACTCCCATACGGGCCCGCAGCTTCATCGCTGCACCATCAGAGGCCGGACAGATGGCAGCATCCGACTACGTGCCGATCTTCTTCAAAAACCGCTTGCATCTCGCGGGGCGTCCACAGATGAGTAGACGCCCTATGTAGGGGAGTGGCCTGATTTGCCTTCGGTAATTTTTGCGAGGTGATCAAAATTGACCATAAGTCCGGTAGCGTACATGCCAGGTTATCCCATCACCGCGCAGCCTTGGCATCTATCGGTGATGAGAACGCCATCACGCGCTCCCGCCTCCTTCCCTTTGGACAGGAGCTGGCGCCATGCACCGACGCCGCATCAAGCAAACGACATCCCTTGAAGAACGCCTTGCCGAACAAGCCCAGCGGCTCCGTCAGGCAGCCAAATCGCTTCCGCCAGGTATCGAGCGGGAGCGGGCGATCCGCAAAGCTCGGCAAGCCGAGACCGGCGCTCACATAAGCGAGTGGCTGACCTCGCCGGGTTTGGCACCACCGAAATGATCGGATACCACGCCCACCTTATAGGCTCCGATGGTCACATTCAACAGCGGATCGACCTCCTATGCGATACCGACGAGGAGGCAAAGGGACAGGTCGAACAGCTTGTGGATGGTCATGACGTAGAGCTATGGCACCTCAACCGCAGGGTTTGCGAGTTCAAAGCCAAAGAGTGAGGCCGCCTCAGTTGGCGGCCTCTTTGAGCCAGTGCTTTCCAATTTGCGAATTCGCGCAGCCGCCAAGTGAGCGCTGACAGGGCGCCTGAGGCTGTGGTAAAACCAGCCCAAAGGAAAGGTACGCGCGGCGGGGCGTGCTATGCGGGACTATCAAGCGCAATTGGAAAAGCTGCGGACCGACGCGGCCGAGTGCAAGCTCATCAGTGATCTTGCCACTGACAAAGCCAAACGGGACTTGTTCGAGAGGCTGGCCAGCCATCTTACGGTTCTTGCCGATCAGGTCGAGACGGCCATGCTCGAACGCAAGGTCCGTGACGGGACTTAGAGTGGCACAATCTGCATAGACGCCACTTCTAGTTGGTGCATAATTTTCCCTCAAATTCGCGAGGGAGCGCCATGACCGAGCGATTTATTCAGGCAGGCATTGTCACCGTAGGCACCGTGAACGCTGGCCTAATCGTTTGGCTAATACTGACGATTTGAGGCCGCCTCAGTTGGCGGCCTGGCCTGGTTTGATTTAGATCAAGAGACGCTGGCCGCCATCAGACACGCTGGGCCTCATGGGAAAGCCTGAGGAACAGAGCGAGCCCAAAGAGCCCAAGCCGTCTCGCTTGGAGGAAGCGCTGCGGATCATTGAGGATTATGTCGCTGAGCTTCGTGAGATCGTTCGGAAGCTCAGGCGCAAGATGAACTAAGGCCGCGGCAGTTGGCTGCTCTCTCCTCCCGAAGATACAACTTCAGATTCGTTGTCTTCGGCCAACTGCCATGAAAGATTGGCGGCATATTCGCGTCTCGGAGGGAATATCCGTTGCGCCTTGCATTGCCTTATGTGGGAATTGGTTTCTGCGCGCTTCTCTCGGGCTGGTTGTCCTTTACCTTGATCTATTGAGTGAGTAGGCCGCCCGGGCCTAGCAAGCGCACGTAAGTCCCGCTCTCGTGCAGCTGGAGCCAGCCGCGCTCGATCGCGTGTTTGAGCCCGGCGCCGAACTCGCTGCCACTGCCCATCAGCTTGAACAAGAAGGGCGCGTTGATCCTCTCGATATAGATGCGGCCGTCCTGGACGGCCTCGGCGCTCGCTGCGAGCTCGACCAGCTTGCGCGCGGCCGCCTCCGGGTCAGCATAGGGTCGTTCTTCGGTGTGCTTCATCGGCGTGTCCCAACTGGTGGCCTGCGCGGCCGTGATATGTGCGCGGTGCGGGTAGCTCTCCGGCACACGCGCGCCAATCGACCCACAATTTGAGATAAGTCCGTCGAGTTACGAAAAGCAGTTTGTGGCAAGCCGAAACCGGCTCGCACATTAGCGACTGGCTGCGCTCCCTCGGTTTACAGCCGCCGAAGTAGGCCGGTCATGCCACTCGGATACTATGCTTACGTCATCGGTGACGATGGCCACATTGCCAATCGCGTTGATGTTGTTTGCGACAATGACGAAGACGCGCTTCGCCACGCGGAGCAGCTAGTGGATGGTCACGCCATAGAGCTATGGCAAGGGGCGCGACGGATAGCGACGCTCAGGCCAAGGTCCAACCAAGGTGCGCATCAAGCTACGTCACAGATTTCCACCTCCGAAACCTTGGGTCTGGGAGATTCATGTCGGCAAGCGTCTGATCAAAGCGTCGCATGAATCCTATGCCTCACAAGAAGAGGCTCATAGTCTTGGAATATGCAAACCGGCCTACAACACGACATAGACGGTAAGGCTGCCTCAGTTGGCGGCTTCCTCTATTTGTGGATTATGTCGCCTGTTGGCCCATCAGCGAAGTGGCGAATCATCTTGAGGTCCGCTTCGTGGGTGGAAGCGGACTAGTTTTGCTCAGGCCGAGTTCTTCGCACTTTGACCCGAAGCGGACGTCGGCATTCGAGCGCTTCGGAGAAGAACCCTTTAAGCTTGTACCTACTAATGCAGTGCTTCCCTATTCCTTGGGCCCAATAGGAAACACGCGCGTAAGCCTGCTATGAACGAAACAGACTTCGAAGAAAGCCAAGCTCAGCGCTTCGCAACTTTGTCGCGATGGAAACGATGGCTGGCCAACGTCGGTATTCTTGACGGCCGTGTCTTGCTGATGAGCGATGCCGAACGCCAGAAAATGAGAACAGAGAATCTCAGGCGATTGGCTGCTCGGCCCCTATGGGAGAAGTGGATTGCGATCGCAGGACTTGCAGCGGGGGCGATCTCGGTTGCGCTGTATCCATATCTATTCGGACGCCTGACAATCGGCTGGGAAAAGCTGGGCTTCACCAGAACGATTGTTCCATCCGGAGAGCCGATTTTATTCATAGCCACGCTGCTGTTTTTTGAGGGCTTCTTCCTCTGCTTGGTGTATTTTTTGACCAGGGTTTATTTCTTCCGTGGCAACGACGGAAGCTCTTGATCCTAACCAGTCTCGGCGCATGTCTACTCATGGCCGAGATGCGAAGTGCCGACACCTCTCTTTGAGGTCCGCTTAGTGGGTCGGAACGGACTGGATTTGCTCACGCTGAGTGCTTCGCATTTTGACCCGTTGCCGACTTAGCGAGACTGTTCAGCACCTATTGTACCAAGCCTCGGCTTGGTCCGCCTGTAGATCGGACCTCCCGGCACATACCATCCGGCTTTCTTGCGAACGGTTGAATTTTCATCATCTTGCTGTGCAGCGGAGACTGCCGCAGCGGCAAGAGCATTGGTGTGAACGAATTGTCCGACCACTTCTATCGCCATTGCGCGGACGTGCGCATCGGGGTCGCGCGCAAGCAATCTTATTGCCTTGGGAAGCACTTCACCTTCCTCGGGCTTGCAGGCCCCTTCCTTACACCGGTCGCATGCTAGCGTGTGCAAAGCTGAGCACCTGACGCGCTCATCGGCATCGTTCAGCTTACCCATCAGATCGGCGAGAGTGTCGGGCGATAGATATCGGTCGAGAAACCTGCAGCAATGCAAGCGAACATCAGCATTGTCATGCCGCAGCCCAGCGCGCACTGCAGGAGCCGCTTGCGTCCCAATATTGAGCAACGCCCAATAGGCGTCTGGCGCCCTGTATGGGAATGCAAGCTCTTCGATGATCTTGTGAAGTTCCGCCAATATGTCAGCGACCCGTTGGGTTGTTGCGCGTTGCCCATTTTAGAACGCCACCGCGTTTCTCGCCATATAGCCACTTCCCCGGATGGCCCGTTTGAGACCTGGCGAGGGGTACTAAAGATGTCCGCTCACTGGGGCTGACCGGAAGTCGTCTCGGGAGAACCAAATCGACGCGATTGACCCAGAACAGACATTGGTGACCGATCACTCCTCCGAGGTTGAATTGTCGCCATCGCGATGTATAACGGCGTTCGGGTGCTCGCTGCATTGAACAGCGACAGGTCAAGCGATGGTCGGGCCGCCACGCGGAAAGCGTGCGCCCGTGAACGATAGCTCTTCATTCGACGATCTGCCGAAAGCCCAGCGGCTGGCGGAACAGGCCCTCAGCACCCTACATAGGTTCCTGCATGTTGAGGCTGTCAGCGGTGCCGTGCTCCTCGCGGCCGCGGCCGCTGCACTTATCTGGGCCAACTCTCCGTTCGCTCATAGCTATCACGCCTTTTGGAACCTTCCGCTCACAATCGGTGTCGGCGAATACGTGTTTTCCCGGTCGTTGCATTTCTGGGTCAACGACGCACTTATGACCGTCTTCTTCCTCGTCGTGGGCATGGAGATTCGGCGCGAGGTCCATGAAGGCGCACTGAGCAGACTCGACCAAGCCATTCTGCCGCTGGTTGCCGCGACAGGTGGCGTCATCGTGCCGGCGCTCATCTATCTGAGCCTCAACAGCGATCCGGCTAGAGGGCAGGGCTGGGCCGTGCCAACCGCGACAGACATCGCCTTTGCAGTCGGAGTGCTCGCGCTGCTTGGACGAACGATCCCGGTCAATGTGCGTGTGTTCTTGCTTGCTCTGGCGATCATCGACGACATCATTGCGGTACTGATCATTGCCCTGTTCTACACCGCAAGTCTTCAGCCTGGCGGTTTCATCATCGCGTCAATTGGCGTTCTCGCGGCTTTGGGATGTCAGCGGTTCGGGATCGGTTCTGCGCCCTTTTACGTACTGCCCGGTTCTTTGGTTTGGATTGGGTTCATGGTAGCCGGCATCCATCCAACTCTTGCAGGTGTCGTGCTCGGGCTGATAACTCCGGCACGCGCCATACCGATGCGGGAGCCGCCACTGGAAGTCGTGTCGCGAGTGCTCAAGCAGTTGCGAAGCAGCGATGCGGTGAAGGCAAGGGATCCGCACCTGTTAGAGCAACCGCTGCGAGACCTTCGCATAGCTCACCGCGAGATATTGCCGCCGGTGTCGCGGGTGCAGATGGCAATGCATCCGTGGGTGGCTTACGGCGTCATGCCGATCTTCGCGCTGGCAAATGCCGGCGTCAGCTTAACGGGCACTGATCTCTCCGCAGGGGGCCACCTGGTGATGATGGGCACTGCGCTTGCCTTGGTCGCTGGGAAACCGCTTGGCGTCGTCGGTGCGACTTGGGTCGCGGTACGACTGGGCTGGTGCCGCCTTGCTCCTGGAGTTACGTGGGGTGGCGTCTGTCTGGTCGGCCTGCTGGCTGGTATCGGTTTTACAATGTCGATCTTCATCTCGATGCTCGCCTTCTCCGATCAAGGATTATTGAGGGCGGCGAAACTGGGCGTCCTCTTCGGTTCGCTTGTCGCCGCCACACTCGGCCTTGGCTGGGGAGCGACCTACGTTCGACGTCAGTGAAAGCAGCTCAAATGTCTTTCAAAGCTCCCCACGTATCGTTTGTATCGCTTGCCGTCGAGATTCTGCCCTCCGGGGTTACCCAAGTGATGATCGTAGAAACTGGCTTGCACCTAAATCCGAAGCATTCCTCGTACAATAAATCCGCCGTGGAAGGTCTCATTTCGGCCGCGCAGGAATATGTTAGCGTCAACATAGAAGGTCCTGCCGCTATTCGGCTTGTTTCGACCCAAAGCGGGGAGATCTGACGGTCTGCTCCCGTTGTTCGTCGGAATCAGCTCTATTGCGCTTCGCCATCTCGCCAAAGGTTTGATCCGCCGGTAAATCGTCAATGAAAGATGATAAACTTCTATTCTGGCTTTCAGTAGTAGTGGGCCTCCTTGTGATCGGCTACTCGCTCTACGTTCTCTATTTCATTATCGGTTGAGAATGTTTGTGGCTCCTTATTGCGATGTTTGGGCATGTCCGCCTGTGGCCCTGAGCAGACCTCCGCAACTTCGGGTTTTTCGCGCTATCCCCATCTTGTCGCGTTGCGCATCTACATCCGCAGGATCGGCTCTGTGCTTCCTGGGTGAGCAAAAATCGAATCCGTTCTAGTGCTACATTGCGACCTCACCGACGTCGGCGTGTCCGCTTTTCCCCCTAGGTCGTATCCCTTAGGGGTGGACGCGAGGACTGACACATTGTCATGTCCGCCTCGTTGCATTGATTTAGATCAAGGTCGTCTCTACCGAACGGCCATTACTTCCGATTACGCTTTGGGAAAGCCTGGACCGCGCTGCGCCGTCAGCAAACGGCAGGGTGGTTTTCTGCACCAAAAAACCAATGCCGACGGCTTCGAACGTACCTCGCAAGTCACGACCCCCGAACGACCAACGCAAAGATTTCACAGAAGGCATCAAAGGCGGCACGCATTTGTGTGTGCCGAACTACTGCAGACGCTAGCGGCCTGGCTGCGCGCCGTGCGGAGTCGGCCGACGCGTCCACCAGCCATCTTGTCTTTCGATGCATCAGGCGATGAGCCTCTGATGCATCATAAAGAGGGAGCGTAACCATGTTGAGTTCCGTATTGCCCGACAAACAACCCTTTACTGCAACGCCGCCACGCAAGACACCTGGTTGGCTAAAGCGTTCAAGCACTGTCCTGCTGGGCGCGACGATGATGACGATGATGATGCCGCTGGTTGGGCCGGCCAGTACGCCAGCAGCAGCTCAGCAGCCGGCCCAGAAACCAAACATCCTCTTCATCATGGGCGACGACATCGGATGGATGCAGCCGCGCATCTACCATCAAGGACTGATGGTCGGCGAGACGCCCAACATCGACCGCATCGGACAAGAGGGCGCCAAGTTCATGCACTACTACGCCGAGCAGAGTTGCACTGTAAGCGTCGTTCCGCTCCCACCTTTTCGGGGCAGATGGGATAGGCGAGTTTCACGATCTCTTTGAAGGGATCGGTTTGTGTCTATGTTTGACCATACGCTTAAGTCGGATGTAACGGCGCGCCGGCTGGAAGTGATCACGGAGACGGGACGACGTCGTTGGTTCTCCAAGGACGACAAGGCCCGGATTGTCGAGGAGACGCTGGTACCAGGCGCGGTCGTTTCCGAGATTGCCCGGCGACACGGGCTGACCCCACAACAAGTGTTCACTTGGCGCCGGCAAGCGCGCCGGCAGCCGGCGCCGATGGCTAACGATCCGCAGTTTGTACCTGCGGTGGTAGACGCCATGGCGCCGGTCGCGGTTGCGGGCCGTGAGCGCAAGACAGCGCGACGGAAGGCCAAGCCGGATGTTGGGGGCATCGAGATCGAAGCCGAAGGCGTCACTATCCGGGTCGGCCAAGGCGCGGACGTGGCGATGATTGCGGCCATCGTCCATGCGTTGAAGGCAAGCCGGTGATCGGCCCGTCCGGCACTGTCCGGGTGATGGTGGCAACCAAGCCAGTCGACTTCCGCAAGGGAATGGAAGGGCTTGCTATGTTGGTACGCGAGCACATGAAGGCCGATCCGTTCTCGGGTGCTGTTTATGTCTTCCGTGCCAAGCGCGCGGACCGGATCAAGCTGATCTTCTGGGATGGTACGGGTTTGTGCCTGTTCGCCAAGCGGCTCGAGGAAGGCGTCTTCCGCTGGCCGAAGATCGAGGATGGCGTGATGCGTTTGTCAGCGGCAGAATTGTCGGCGCTGCTCGAAGGGCTCGATTGGCGGCGTGTCCACGCGGCACGGGAGACGGTCGTCCCGACGCAAGCCGGATAATTGTGGGCCGCGCTGCGGCGAAGTGAATCAGAGGCATCGAGTACGTCGTCAGGCGGGCGCGAATATGCTCTGATTTGCCCGTGAGCGATAACCTTCCTGATGATCCCGAGACGCTGAAGGCGATGCTGCTTGCCGAGCGGCACGAGAGCGAGCGGCTGCGCCAGATCATCAAGGAATTGCAGCGTCATCGCTTTGGCCGGAGGGCGGAGTCGCTTCCTGAGGAACAGATGCTGCTGGGCCTCGAGGACGTCGAGCAGGTCGCGGCCTCTGCCGAGGCCGGTCAGGACGAGACCGCCCCGGAAGGTCGGGCGGAACGGGCGCGCAAGCGCCGCGTCAACCGCGGGGCACTGCCGGCGCATCTGCCGCGGATCGAGGTCGTCGTCGACATCGACGACAAGACCTGCCCCTGCTGCCAGGGCGAACTGCATTGGATCGGTGAAGACAAGAGCGAGCGGCTGGACATGGTGCCGGCGCCGTTCCGCGTTGTCGTTACCCGGCGTCCCAAATACGCCTGTCGTGCCTGCGAGGATGGTGTCGTGCAGGCCGAGGCTCCGGCCCGGCTGATCGAGGGCGGCCTGCCGACCGAGGCCACGGTCGCCCAGGTTCTGGTGTCCAAATATGCCGATCATCTGCCGCTCTACCGGCAGGCCCAGATCTATGCCCGCCAGGGCATCGCTCTCGATCGATCGACGCTGGCGGACTGGGTTGAGCATGCCGCCTTCCACCTGCGCTCGCTGCATGAGCGCCTTCTCACGATGCTTCGAGCGAGGTCCAAGCTGTTCGCCGACGAGACGACGGTGCCGGTGCTCGATCCCGGTCGAGGGCGCACCAAGACCGGCCAGCTCTGGGCCTATGCCGCCGACGACAGGCCCTGGGGCGGCCTCGATCCGCCGGCATCGCCTATGTCTATGCACCCGACCGCAAGGCCGAGCGGTTGTTCAGCCATCTTGCCGGCTACAAGGGCGTCCTGCAGGTCGATGGCTACACCGCCTATCCAAAGCTTGCCGAGCGCGGCGAGGTCGAGCTCGCCTTCTGCTGGGTGCACATGCGGCGCAACTTCTACGAACTCGCGACGGCGGGCCCCGCGCCGATCGCAAGCGAGGCGCTGAAGCACATTGCCGCATTCTACGCGATCGAGAAGGAGATCCGCGGCCGCAGCCCGGAGGAGCGCCGTCTCGTGCGTCAGCAGAAAAGCCGACCGCTGGCCGATGCCTTCGAGGCTTGGCTACGCGCCAAGCTGGCTCTCATCAGCCAGAAGATCAAGCTCGCCGCCGCCATCCGCTACGCTCTCTCGCGCTGGCAGGGGCTGACGCGCTTCATCGATGACGGTCGCATCGAGCTCGACAACAATACGGTCGAACGATCGATCCGCGGCATCAAGCTCAGTCGCAAGAACGCGCTGTTTGCCGGATCCGACGGTGGTGCCGAACACTGGGCGGTCGTCGCGTCCCTGGTCGAGACCTGCAAGCTCAACGACGTCGATCCGCTTGCCTATCTCACCGACGTCCTGACCAGGATCGTCAGTGGTCATCCGAACCGCGACATCGACCAGCTATTGCCTTGGGCCTACCGCACTCAGTTCCTCAAAGCCGTGGCCTGATAACGACGCTTACGTTGCACTGCGGGGCGCAATGCCTTCTTCACCGGTATGAACCCGCTACGCACGGGCATGATCCCGCCACAGCTGCCAGGCAGCCCGACCTACCTGCGACCTGGCACCCCAACGATCGCGTGGTTCCTGCGCGACCTCGGCTACAACACCGGCGAGTTCGGCAAGAACCACCTGGGCGACCACACCGACGCGCTGCCGACCGCCCACGGCTTCCACGAGTTCTGGGGCTATCTATACCACCTGGATGCGATGCAGGGCGTGAGCTTCCCGGACATTAACAAGACCCCGACCCAGCAGACCGTCGCCCCACCCTGCAGGAACACGCCGATCCCGGGTCTTGCGGAAGTGCCGGGCGCGGTGGATCCGAAGATGGTAACGAAAACAAAGACCTGCCTGACGCCCCCGCGTCCGGTCATCTGGTGCAAGTCCTCCGACGGCACGGCGAAGAACCAGACCTGCCAGGACCAGGGCCCGCTGACCCTCGAGCGTTCGAAGGGGGTGGACGAGGAAATTTCGGCCAAGGTCATCGACTTCCTCGACCGCAACGATCCCAAGAAGACCAACAAGCCGTTCTTCGTCTGGTACAACCCGGCGCGCATGCACGTCACGACCGTGCTGAACGAGAAGTACATGGCTATGGTCGGCGAGCCCGGCGGCAAGGATTGGGGCGTCAACGAAGCCGGCATGAAGCAGATGGATGACAATATCGGCTATGTGCTGCAGAAGCTGCAGGAGATGGGCCAACTCGACAACACCATCGTGGTCTTCACCACGGACAACGGCGCCGAGACCTTCACCTTCCCCGACGGCGGCGTCACGCCGTTCAAGGGCTCAAAGATGAACACCTGGGAAGGCGGCATGCGCGCACCGTGCGTTATCCGCTGGCCGGGCGTCATCAAGCCGGGCACGGTGAAGGACGAGATCTTCGCCTCGCTCGACTGGCTGCCCACGTTTGTTGACATCGCCGGCGGCCCCAAGGGCGACGGCCTCAAGGCGCAAATCGAGGCCGGCAGCTACCCGGGCATCGTCAAGACCACGCTCGACGGCTTCAATCAGCGCGACTATCTGGAGGGAAAGACCGAGAAGTCCGCGCGCGACGTCTTCTTCTACTATTCCAGCGCGCACCCGTCGGCGGTGCGCTACAAGAATTGGAAGATGTATTTCGCGATCGCGCCCGAAACCGCGACTGGCTTCGTGAACCCGGGAGTCCAGACGATGTTCGCGGCCGGCATGGTAAATCTCAAGCGCGATCCATTCGAGATGGGATGGGGCGATGAGAAAAAGGCGGCTTTCTGGTTCAGCGGTGCGCTCGCCGGACCAGTCACGGGTTACATATACGACTGGAACCTGCTGCCCATCGGCCAGGCGCTGTGGCTCGCAGAGCTCGAGACCTACAAGACGTTCCCGCCGATGCAGGATCCGGCCAGCTACAACCTCGACCAGGTCATGGAGCAGCTCAGGAAGTTGCCGAACCACCCGAGCCAGTAGCTGACCGCGCGCAACACGACCACGCGGGCGCCTCTACGGGGGCGCCCGCTCACGACAAGTGAACGATGAATGCGCTTCCGGTGCAGTCGCTTCCAGAGGCGGTCTAACCCATGCGTTTGGGTGGCGAAGTAAGGAAAATTGCTCGCGACCATGAAGAACCGAACCAGCTGCCACCGTCCAGCAACTGAGAGCAAAAGGGTGTGGTGAACCTACTGCGCGCAACAGGGCGTACGAAATGCTAGCCGGCGTCAAGGCGACCGTGCCCGCTCCGTCTTCCTGGAATCAAGCGTTTGCGAACTGGACGGCGAGACTAAAAACGAGTGTCACTGTTACGGCATCGACAGATATGAGAGGCCATGCCCATGTCAGCCAGATCGGATCGACTTCGCATCGAGGACGTTACTCCTTCGCTGGTCGCGGTCTCGGGGCGCGGCTTTCGACGCGTGACATCCTTGTTTGTGCTCTTGGTATTGCTCTGTTGGCCAACGCAAGAAAGCTTTGGCGCCGAGAATCTGGAATGTCCTGAGATCGGAGCCGCTTCCGTTCCCGATCTCATCGGCGACACTTCTGGTGGGGGGCTATTTGTTTCCGAAAACCGCATTGATCTCGCCAACGAAATCAATGAGGCGATCAACAGGCTGCAAATCACCAGTCCCAACATCTCGTGGACCGAGGTGCAGAACGTCCTGGTTGCTGCCTATTGTCGTGTCGTGGCCCGCACGGGGGGACTTACTGCCTCCGAGAAATGGGGCCGCATGCGCCAGTTCGACAATGTCCTGGAGCAGCAGATCGCAGCGAACACGATGCCGGCGGGAACGCTGATCATTGCCAGCGTTCCTCTTCCGCCGGAGGTCTTTCGAGAACTCAGGAGGCAGGCCTTTGTCTCAAATCAAACGCCGGCTCAACTGATGACAGCCATTTTGAGTCGGGCAACAGGGAAGTAGCCGACAGCACGGCGGCTACGTTCGTCTTGCATTTCGAAAAGGTCGGCGAGTGGTTTGTCGAATCGGTCGGCCCACAGATGGCTGCCTGTTTCGGTATCGACTAGTTGCACGCACACCCGAAAACGATCCCCGCTCCGCTGCACGGAACCTTCGAGCACGTAACGAACATTCAGCTCGCGGCCAATCTGCTTGAGATCGACTGCTTTGCCCTTGTAAGTAAATGCGGTGTGCCGACCAATCACGAACGAGCCTCTGATGCGTCGGATTTAACCGCGCGCGGCGGACGCGAGACTGTAGCGGTCAAGCGGATGGCTCGTTCTCGTTCAGCACATCCACAAACCGCGCGTGTAGCGTTATCTCATGCTTTGATCCGTCAAGCAGAACACGAAGGCGGTGGCGCGTTCCGCCAGATCCGAGAACAACGCCATGTCGGCCGACCATTCTGGGACCCGCCGCTGCGTTCACGATGATCCGTTGCCCTTTCACCAGCTCGTTTTTGACGAGTGTGAGGTCCAGCAGGTTCGGCAGGCTGCGTCTGTTTGGCGGAGGCATGGTGGAAACTTAGCGCCGCCAGACGCGAAGCAAAACGTCTCGTCGTCGTACCAGGTAGTTTGCGATCAGCAGCCTGACAGCCAAGACGGCGAGCGCGACAACAACAATCTCGCAGATCATTTGGACCTCGAAACGTTCATTTACTTCACGAGATCATCAAATCGTCAAGGCTCGTTGTGTTGCGCGACGGAATTACGTTAGACGATCGTTTGGAGACAAATTCACCTAAGAGGGTTTCAGCAGACAAAATCGGTCAGCTCAATCAAGCTTAAGCGTCAGCTCGCAACGGCGACCTAGCAGGAAGCATCAAGAGCATCAGCGAGTCGAGCGGCGGTTTTGGGGTCAAGGCGGAACAGCTTTATAGCCTTTGCGACACGGGTCGTAGGCGGTCTCACTGCTAAACTTAGGCCTTAGGCTCGTCCGGAAAATCGAAGCTGAGAAAAATGAGGGTGACCGCTCCGACGATCAAGAGCACGACGCACAGCGCCGCGATTCCGTAGGGCCACACTTAGGTCTCCGTTGGAAAGAACGAAGCCGACGCGCCGAGTATAATGGCACGCCGGCGTCGCCATGCTGAATCCGGACAGGGCAACTCGTCCGGTGACGGCAGCGTAATCGGGCAACCGACGAGCGCAATCGAAGGCTGAAATTAAGCTTGAGCGGTAGGGTAAATGAGGGAGGAACTGCCCGACAAGCGAAGGCGTGTGCCCAGAGGAAGAAGCCGATGACCTGTTCGACTAACTTTCATGTCAAGACGCGAGGATCGGACTAGATCACAAACGTCGTACCAAGATTAAGGACCATCTTTACCATCCACTGGCCCCTGATCGTAAAGGTCATCGGGTTCGTGTTGGGTAAATCGAAATTAAAAAAGACGCTTCCACTCTTATTGAATGCCACGCCGGACAAGTCATCTGGTGAAAAGGACACGTTTTGCGTGACGTCACCGCGATGCCCCTTAATGTCCTTCAACGAAAATGGGCCGCTGAAGGTGCGCATAAGTTGCGTGTCTAATTGGAAGTCCGTGTCCGCAACACCACTTCCCGAGATTGGTCCGGAGCAACCCAACAGTGCTGCGATGTTAGCTACCCTGCTGCCAATCTTAAACGATATCGATGCGGTGCCCGACGACGTGCGTACCCTCAGCACGTGCGCAGCAATAAACCAGTCGTCCGCCTTTGTGTCTGCTGCCACGGCCGCCTCCCGCTGTAACTGAAACCTCTCGCCAGCGACTGGAGATTAACCGTCCTGATGTCATACCCATGTGAAGAGGTTCACACGACGTAAAACGACATCGGGTGATGCGCCCATTGTGTTGTTCAACAGAAAGGCCGCAGCGGCGAACCACTGCGGCCTGCTGCCGGGTTAAAATTTATAAGTGAAATATTGAGTCCAGCCCCGGCGAGATGAAGCCTACAGCGCGGGTGCCTGGGCGCAATGTCGTCGATGTTACACTGTGGGACAATTAAATGCGTCAGCTTCGCTGACTGAGGTGGGACTCGCCGGGGCTGGCGAAGGCGAGCCCTCAACCCCAAGGCCGCGAAAGCTAAAAGCTCCGGCTGCCTTGACGGACGCAGTAGTCTGCACCTGATCGGCGCAGATGCGAGCGTTAAAACAATATCGAAATTTGGCGGCTCCCTCAACGAAGCCAGCGTCAATTTACCGCTGATGCCCCAGGCCGATACCCAACACGATCGCCTTCTGACGTAGCGCGCCCTCGGTTCGCTTGGTCATCTTGGCGATTTTGACGACCGGCGTGCGAGCCTTGGAGTGCGCCTTCAATTCTTTGATATTTTCCTTCGTCCACTCGCGGCGAACCAGCTTTTTCTTCTTGGCCAAAACGGCGCTCCTTCCATGTTGAAGGCGCGGTCTAACAACATGGCGCAATATACGCAACAAACGCTCTGCGCACTTACGGAGATTTAATGGCCGACAACGAACAGCTAGTTCTATCTATTTCGGCTGACACGCGGGAAAATGCAGAACCAGCAAGACAATCGAAACGGCGACTGAGGCGGTAGACGCCAAGACCACGACATCGAAGACCTTGCCGCTCGTTCTGCTCGGCACTTTGCGCCAGTGCATGGCAGTCTTCTCGCTCAGATTTTCGGCGCAGCACCAGCCCGGTCAAAGACCGGCACTTTTTCTTCGTCGTCAGGTGCTGCAGCAGATGGCGTATCTTCTGCCGCGTGCCGCAACGTTTCGGTTTGAGCGTCCAGGCCATCGACAGTTTCATTCGCCTGACTGCCGGAGTCGTGCGGTTTCGTCGGAACTTGGCCAGCGCCGGAACCAGTAACGGGATCCATTGTGCTCGAACCACGTGGCGTCCGATTTTGCTGTGTCATCGGAACCTCCCTGACGAGTCAATTTTTTCGCTCGCTGCAGGTTCCAGCCAGCAGAGTCCGCTAGCAATCGCGGCTATGTCGACGCCGCCGGTTGAAGATCTACTGGCCGCGGGATGGCAAATTGGCGCGGATCGCGATGCGCGCAACGCGGAGGTGGATCTACTGCACATGATGTAAGTCCAGCGGCGCCGCCCAGCCAGCGATGGCCGGCATCACATAGGCGGCCATCGGTGCTGACGACGGTGACCGCGGATGGCGTGACGCGGCGCGCGGTGTGCATCGTTGGCGGGAGGATCGGGCGGGGAAGCCGGTGAGGCCGCAAGGAGAGGCGCGGAGGAGGGCGGCTGCCCAGGGAGTGCGTAGTTAACGAAATATCACCACTTTCTTGTGACTCTCTGGACTCTGAAGGGGAACTCCATGGCTGAAACCTCGATCGAGTGGACCGATGCGACGTGGAATCCTGTCGCCGGCTGCGCCATTCTCTCGCCCGGCTGCACCAACTGCTACGCCATGCGGATGGCCGCGCGCCTCGATGCCATGGGTGTTGCAAAGTATAAGGGGCTGACGCGAAAGAGCGGCGGCCGAGCGAAGTGGACCGGCAAGCTTTATCTGGATCGCAAGGCGCTCGACGCGCCGAAAGGCTGGGGTAAGCCACGCCAGATTTTCGTGAACTCAATGTCGGACCTCTTCCACGAAGATGTGCCGGCGGATTTCATTGCCGAAGTGTGGTCGACGATGGCGGCGACACCACAGCATACATACCAGATCCTCACAAAACGGCCGGATCACATGGCCAAGATCACCTCAGGTCTGCCGTTGTTGCGCAACGTTTGGCTCGGCACTAGCGTAGAGAGCGCGGACTATCTTGGCAGAATCGATGAATTGCGTGCGGTGCGGGCCGTGGTGCGCTTCATCTCGTTTGAGCCACTGCTCGGGTCTGTCGCCGATGCTAACCTCAAGAGAATTCACTGGGCAATTGTGGGCGGCGAGAGTGGTCCGAAGGCTCGGCCGATGGATGCTGAGTGGGTTCGCGAAATCGAGTCCGCATGTCGCCGCTACGACACCGCATTTTTCTTCAAGCAGTGGGGCGGCAAAAATAAGAAGGCTGCTGGGCGCACATTGAATGGGCGGACCTACGATGAGATGCCTTCAGCTACAGCTTGAAAGAATCACCTTGTCCTTCTGGGTTGGCAGCCGTCTTCCAAAATTTGTGCGCGAGCTCGTGCTTGGCTACCAGAAGCAGCCAGTAGAGGTGCTGGCCACCACTATTTTTTAGGAGCTTCATTTCGGTGGATGCCTTGGTACCTAATCCAGATACGAGGTCTCTCCAATGATCGATAATCTCGCCGCGGATGCCACGCTGAGCCTGATCAGCGTCGATTACATCTTTCCAGCCTGGGGCGAATCTGTCGAACGCTGATAGAGCAGATCCGATGTTTTCGTCTAGGTTTCGTTGAAGGTCCATTTTGCTGAGGTGAACCAGCATATCCATTCGAGTTCGGCGCGAGAGCGTCCTGAAGATGTTGATGTCCAGGGCGCCCAAGCTGTACGGATCGATGAATGCGAAGTGCAGGCCCTTCGGTTCTAAGCGCTTCAGAATTGCGAGCGAAGTATCGACGGCTTCGCCACGGATAGCGGCCACAGGTGCGCCAAGCGCGCGCAGACGCTTTGTCGCAGCGTTGAGCCGTTCCTCATCCATGTCGGCGATATACATTTGCGAAAAAGGCGCCTTGCCGGCTACGCTCTTCCGCCACGCGGCAACGCAGCTTCCGTCAATTAAAGCGCCGGTGGTTTTAATCTTTGAGCGACCTGGTCCGCAAAATAAGTCGATGTAGGTAGCGCCGGCCTTTCCTGGGGCGATAAACTTGGAGCGAGCTCCACGCGAGATGTCGATGTATCGACAAAGTAGATCCTGCTTCTCTTCTGCCCAGGGTCCCACCTCTTCGGCGGGGAATCCATCGTCGCCGGCAACAAGCTTCCCCATGGCTACCTCTGCGATGTTGGCAAACGAGGTGGGGAGACACCTAGAGAAGTCCGCAGGTAGATGGAACTGAAAGCAGCTTCTACCACGCGCGAGCCGTCTAAGACGTAATGCCGCTGATCGCCAACTTCCCCGAAGGACGCTTCAGGACCCCACTGAAATCCTTTACAATCGATCGTCAGATCGAGCGTGGACTTCGCTTGTCGAAGCCAGATAGGATGGAATGTCTCCTTGAAGTGATCTTCCTTGAGAGTTACGACGATATGGAGCGTGGTCTCGTCGACCATGTTCTCGTCAGGCGTCCACACCATAGCTTTGATGTAGTCTTTTGAGCTCTCGTGGCATTCGAGCGTAATCCGCCTTACCGCACCCAAAAATTTGGTGCCGCGAAATGCGAAGGTTCGAGAGTTTACCTCCGACATAGATCCGTTGATGTAGCGACGAACGCGAGGCTCTTCCGGGTTTTCGTCTCGGTGCCCGCGAAATGGCCACTCGATGCCAGCTCTCACGGTTAGTTCAGTGCTTTGAAGTATTAATAAGCAGTCTGACTCTTCCAGTTCATAGTTGAATGACTCGGCCCCCAATAAGCGGATGCCTTTGTCGGCAGGTTCGACGGTCTGCGCCCTATCAAACATCGACCAGCTTGCCCATGCTTTAGTCCCGCGTGAAGCCGGCGCACAGCCAGCCAAGAAGCCAAAACAACCCAAAGCTAAGAGCCGAGCACACTGTGGTAGTGCCGAGCCCGATGAAGAACGGACCTAGGAAGAATTCCATAGGGGCAGGCGCGTTTGCTGCCGCTATGGCTACCTCGGCAGGGGTGCCGCCGTAGCCAGGGCCGAAGCACCCCGATCCGTCGTAATCGATTTTCGACTTATCGTATTCACGCATTTTGACGGGCTGGCCGGCGGATAGCTTGTCGTAAACGCACTTTGCCTGTCTGTATCTGCCGTCAGCGGAAGATTGTTGATCGATTGCGATCACAATCGTCGTTATCACGCCGACGATTCCAACGAGTCCCGCGACGACGATGCCAACCCGCTGGAAGCCCCGGATAAAGCGGGCTCCAGCTGACAATGGCGGTTTCGGCGTAGCGATTGGTCCGATCTCTCTCATGTGGGCCGTAGCTGATAGGTGGGCGCGCGTCTGCCACGGCCCAGAGGAAGGTAGTCAAGCAAGCAACGGAAAAATCTTCCGTTGCTTTCACCAGGGAGACGGCCAACACGGCGCAGCGCCCTGTTTCGGATTGAGCGCGTCGTACACCCGCACGCCTGTTTAATCAAATAACCGGACAATTCTGATCGCCGCCGGCCCACGCCAATAACAGCGTTTTGTATCTCTCGCTTGCCAGGGTATTGCCTGAACGAACCGTCAGCTTTGAGCCGGCCGGCTGCTTATCTACACGGGCTGAGACGTAGTAATTGCGTGTTCCCATGTTGATCAAGGAAAGTGTTAGCTCTCCATAGCCGAGTTCTGAATACAATTCCGAGTCGACCGCAAAGGATGCGTAGGCGCCGACGTTACCGGCAAAACAACGCTTCGCAGTCGTCGAAACTCTCCGATAAATTTCTTGGTAGTTTTCGGGATATGTCTGGACGATCGGTGCAGCTTTAGCTTCGAGTTCGGCCGGTGTCGAAGAACAGCCCGCAAGTAGCAATGTGGCGCAAACCGCCACGATTCCCAAATTACGCATATTGGTCCCCCAGACCCAAGGCGCCACCATAGAGCGAGGGAGGTGGGGAGGGCAACCGCCTCGGATTGGACTTTAGACCGATTTGTTGCGCTAAGCTCGGCTCATGGCCGAGTCGATTGACTGGACCGACGACACCCCACGCCGCCTATCGGTAATCGCCAAGCTCGCCTTCCCTGATGGAGGGATGACCGCGAGCAGCCTAAGGCGAGAGGCCGAGCGAGGCCGGCTCGCCGTTGAGCGCACCGCAGGGAAGGATTTCACGTCGTTTCAGGCCATCGCGGAGATGCGAAAGCTGTGTCGCGTTGAGCGGAAGGAAACACCCAGCTTCCCCCATGGGGCGTTTTCGGTAAAGCGGTCGGGGGCATCGTGGGTTGTCGATGACGGGGCGGGTGAGACATCTAGGCTGGATGCGCTGCACAAGCAGCTATCGAAGAGACCTAACGTCTAGCCGTAAAATCCCACGATAAAACGGATGGCAAAGAACGCCCCAGCGGCGACGGTCGCTGTCGCGCCGATCGCAAGCATCACTCGCAAGCTCTCGTCCATGGTACCTCGCATACAAGACGGCCCCCGCGGGGCAACGCGGAGGCCGCTGTTGAGACGCCTCAGGCCGGGGAAACCTGAAGCAAGAGATCAATCTCTGGCCCGCAGGATGGTTCCTGTGCCTTTGACGGCGAAATGCGAATCAGCTCTCGGCGTTAGGGTATCTTGACGCGCAAGGCAGCGAGGCCTGCTGGCGTGATCCGGTACGCCCCCGCCGTGCTCCCACGCTCAATCCAGCTCTTCGACAGCATGTTTGCTATGGTGCGCTGACCGGTGGGCTCAAGGGCTCTCAGTGTCAGCTCGCGACCCGCCCGCAGTTTCTGCAATGCATCTCGCTCCGAGCTGGTCGGCAGGTGGCTGGCGCGGGCTGGCATCTATTTCTTGGCCTTCAGTCCGAGTCGCCCTTGGGTTAGAGCGGCATATCATTGATCGGCTCACGCGGCTTGCTCTTGCGTAACTCGTACGGCTTAACGCGCGATCGTCAAAGCGAGTAGGTGGTAATCACTGGAAGCTTGCCGGGTTGGGCTTGACGCCTCGCGTTCTCTAGCGCTTTCAGCCGCTCGGTGGGTGACCGCCCCTCCAGCCATCTGGAAGTGATGACGGTCCCAGAGACCACATAATCTCCGCATGCAGCGCAGTGAAAACCATCGCCGTCATGAGTTTTCGGTAGCGGCTCAGCAAGTTTCCCGCAGACTGCGCAACGCATCGTTCACTCCAGTTTGAGTTGGCGAGACCAGGGCGCGCTAGAATCGGCGAGACCATTCGTCCAGCAGTCTTTCGATCTTGATCAATAGCGCCATTTCAGCCGCGCCAGCCTCGATCTTTTTCTTCGAACGTCGGAGAAACACCGTTAGATCATCAGCAAAGTCAAAGGGTCTACGTGGTGATGTGGATTTAGCCAACTTCCAATAGGGCAGTCAAATGAGCCGGACGACAGTGGAAGTAAATGACTGACTTAGATCTTAATGCTAGCGCGGGTATCGATCTCTCCACGCATTTCTGTGCAAAGACCTACTATACCGGCCTAAGAGACGCGGGCTGCGACCCCGTCGTTTACGCTCTTCACATCCATCTCGGGGAGTCCTCGGTGAGCAACCTCAACAAATGGGCTGCGCGGCACGATCCGGACGGCGCGCTGAGGCTGGAGTGTGCGCGCGCTGCGTGGGCCAAGCGGACTTCAGACGACGAGATCATTGCGCTCGGCATCCGTCAGTAGCTGAAAGGTCACTGGCCCGCCTCAGCGCAAGTTGGGGCGGGCTTATTGTGCTACTTAGCTTTGTCTTCTGCTGATATTGCGGATTCCATGCTAAAATCGAACAGCAATTTTTCAGTAAATATTTCAGGAGGGGTCCCGGAATGACTAAGCTGATTTTGATTGCTTTTGTTGCTTTGGTTCTGACCGCCGCCGTTGGACAGGCTCAGCAGGGCGCGCTTCGCAACCCGCAAAAATGGGAGAAGTGCCGGCAGCTCGCTACCGAACGCGGCTTTTCGAGCGCAGGCGGAATAATGAAGGGACAAGGTCGCGCCAAGAGAGAGTTTGTGCGAGCCTGCATGCAGGGGAAGCAAAGCTAACTGGCGATTGCTGCGCTAAACTATATCATCGGCGGCCGGTCGTACCTGACACCCATCGAGCCCGCGCCGCCGAGGCCCGCTCCAGTCGCGAAGCTGGGGCGGGCTACCGCTTTCCCCGGAAGCGCGCTAAGCGTGCACCAGCAGGGGACGTCACATGTCAGACAAGGCCCGCGAGTTTATCGATTTCTGGGCTGAGAACAGCATCCACGCTGTCGAGCAGTACCGGACTGCGGGCGCGTCGCAGGATGTGGCGGAACTAACGCGGCGTCTCATCGGAGCTGCCAAAGGGCAGGGCATTTCGGAGGCCGATTTGCGGGCGGCGATTGGCGACATCGCCGCCTACATCGAAGAGCTTCTGAGGGCTGCGAACACGGCTGAAAGCGAGCGACGTCAGTCTACGTAGGTGCGCCGCAACCCTTGCGGATGGTCAGTCTCCTTCGCGCTATTTCCCGTTCAGTGCAGCAGCGATCTTGCCGCCGATGGCCTCCACCGCCCGGCGCGCCGCCTCGTCAGCCAAGTGAGCGTAACGCTGCGTCGTGCTGGGATCGGCATGACCGAGGAGGGTACCGATAACCGGCAGGCCCATCTGGTCGCCGATTCCAACGCTGGCAAAGCTATGCCGCAAGTCGTGGATCCTGACGCCGCTCACACCAGCCCGCTTGCAAATGGCAGTCCATGGGCGCTTCAGGTCTGCGCGCGGTTTCTCATTCTTAGTCCCGGCCGATTCGCCGGCAATCACAAATGCGCCCAGCCTGGTCAGGGACTTGATGATGTCGAGAGCGGCGGTCGGTAGGTAAATCGTTTTCTTGCCGGTTTTGCTGTCGGCCAACCGCAACACACCGCGGTCCAGATCAACTTCAACCCAGCGCAGGTGCAGAATTTCCCGCAAGCGAGCGCCCGTGAGCATGAGCAATCTGACGGCCGCGGTGGCATAAGGTGACATTTTCACAAGCTGCCCCACAGGTGCATGCTTGGCGTCCCCTGCATCTACCGGCAGGCCCACGGTCTCGGCCTCTATCATGGCGTTGCCGATCGCCAGCAGCTCGGCGGTAGTGAGGAAGCGTTCGCGACCCTCTTCCTCGTTTAACTTGACTCCGGACGCCGGGTTCATGCCTTCCGGCACGTGACCGTGGCGTGAGCCCCAGCCGTAGGCCGCAGACACCAGCTTGATTGCCCGATTGGCGGATACGCGGGCCTCGCGCGACATCAGGGCGTGCGCGCGTTGTACATCAACCCGTGTCAGCACCACTGCCTTGGTTGAGCCCATCCGAGGCTTAACGTGCTTCTTGTGCAGCATGCGGTAAAGGCCGGCGGTGGACGCTTTTTTGTGCTCGGCGACGTATTCCTCGATGTATTTTGAGACCAGTTCCTCAACCGTCAGGCTGGCCCGCTCGTCGCTTCGGTTTTGAGCAAGGTCCTTTCCCAGTGCAGCGTTAGCAATCGCCTTACGGGCCGCCTCGCGGGCCTCATTGGCCTTCAGGGTGCCGACCCGGCCCAGCTTCAATCGCTTCTTGCTGCCGCCGGCTACGGGGCGGAATTCGGCGAAATATGTGCCCGTGCCCGTGGTGGTGCGATAGAGCCCGAAGCCAGCCAGTTCATCGTCGAAGTAAAAGGTTGTTTTATTCGGGACCGCAGACTTCATCAGCGCGGCTACGCTATCGGTCGAAATCCTGATCTTGGCCATGCCCCACCAAATTTATAGCCAGTATGTAGCCAGCAGTCTGGCTATTGCTCCGAAAAAGGCAAGTGGTCATTGGTTTGATTGTGTTGGATTTGTAGGGGTTTTCTACGTTTCATCCAACGTCAGGAATGGCTATAAAACAGGTCGTTTATAACTGGGAGACTAGGGGTCGGAGGTTCAAATCCTCTCGCTCCGACCATTTTTTCCAACTCATCCGTGGATTGACCGTCGGCGTGGAGTCTGCTCCCGCTGCGTGACGCATGCGCGACGACCGGTAGCGGGCGGCTGCTTCTGGGGGCGGAAAATTAAAATGTCGAAAACAACCCCATGCACAGTAGCGAACCCATTGGCGAATTATGTTTTTCCGAAGTGGTTTGACGCGTCGGGCAAAACAGGGGCATGATGTCACCATGCCAGCCTGTTGGACGGGGGAATATTCACGGCAGCTGCTTCAATGCATTGCGTCGCAGGGACTTGGGAGGCGCGACGTCCGGAGCGGAGTTGTCTTCTCCCCGCGCTATGATGTGTAACCTGTCATGGCGGCAAGCAAGTAGCGTGCGCGCCGCGCGAGTTTCACGGTAGTCAACCTCCCGGTTGCGAAGGCGCTCGGCCTGGTGCTTCCAACTTCCGTTCTGAGCCGCGCAGACGAGGTGATTGAATGACATCTTGCTGATGAAGTTCACCAGGCCTCATGTCTTGCGTCGGGGGTTGCTAGGATGGGTAGGTAGCCCGCTGCCCTTGGCGAGGTCGCGGTCCAGTTTAAACGGTTTGGTAAGAATGGAGTCTTGATATTGGGACGGGCTTGGGGACTCACGGGGTCCCTTAGATGGAGCGTTCAGCGCGATCCAAACGAAAAGTAAGTCGAAAGCGCTGGGTTGTTTGTTACGGTAATTTTTCTATTGAATGTCGAGACGAAGATGGCGCGAAGAATTTGGCAGCCAAGCTCCGTAAGCGCCGATACCGTGTCACAGCCCGGACAGCCGATGGCGTCTCGCCTTCGTGGCGAGTAGAGCCAGACGAAATCGACGAGTGGATATCTTCACCCACGCGCCCTAGTCGTTCGCCGCGGGTTCGGCCTACGAAGAAACGATGATTTGCGAAACACTCGAGTTGGATCGCGGCTTCAGCACGTTGGTTTCGCCCGCGTCTAGTTCAACTTCGGACACACTCTAGCCCCGATTTGGCTGCTGGAATGCTGGCTCTCGCGACTCATCTGGAGTTGCAGCCAACTTGGGTCGAGATTGGTTCCGCAGGAGGAACGAGCGCTCCTGTAGCTATCCTGCGATCGGTCTTGCGTGTGATCCATCGCAAGGCCTGTGAAGGCCCCGGTCTTCCCCATTGGCTGGGGCCTTCCTTTTGCGCCAGATCACAAAAATATTGGCATCGCGGCGTCTGAGGAACGACTCTCCAAGGGAGAGATTGAAAAATCGGTCTGTGGCGAATCTGGACCTCCTCAAGGTCTCGCCATCCACCCGGAACGGCCCCACCGTCCGACGCGCGTTTGGCGATGGGCCGGTTTTCGTAGGTATTCACTCAACTCCCGCCGGCTCACAAAGTCGGCGGGGTTTTTGAGCTAGCCGTCTTGGCATCGGACTCCGAAGTTGTCGCAGGTGCGAGCGAAGGCATCTGTAGCATTTGCGTCTTCAAAGCAAAAAAGTGTGCCGACGTCGGCACGATCGATCCACCAGTCGACCTTGTTCGCCTTCGCAATGCGGGAAGCCTCTCCGCGCAGTAGGTCGAGCTGTCTTCCGGCGGCATGGACTATCAGGCAATTTTTCTTGGGCATATGTTTTGTCCTCAATAGGAAAGCTGAATTGATCGCCATCAAAAATGGAAAACTCATGGCCATGGGCTCGGCTCAATGCAGCCCGCAGATAAATCAACTGCTTAGCAGGATGCCCGCTCTCCCGCGTAGAGCGGGCATGAGGCGACGTTTTCGCAAACTACCTCAAATACCCCACCACCATCCGTGTCGTCTCATCCACCAGCGTCCTCACCATCTTCTCCGAGAGCATCTCGGCCTGGTTCAGCACCGTGTTGTGCGCGACCGCCTCGATCGCACTGACGCAGATGAAGGTCGCCAGTCCCGGGTCGATCTTGCGCATCTCGTTGCGGCGGCTTTCGAGATAGGCGCGCACGAGGGTGTGGACCTCGCGGTTGAAGGCTTCGACGTCCTTGAGCTAGCCGGTGCGCGGGATCTGCTCGGCAAGCACCCGATGTAGTTTGGGATCGATGCGGTGGGCTTCGATCGCGACGGTGACGAGGCGGCGCACGGCTTTGTCGATCGGCAGGTCGGCGACCTCGGTGAGGGCGGCACGGACGATGCCCATGATCTCCTCGTTGTGACGGTCGATCACGGCGGCGACGAGCGCCTCCTTGCTGGGAAAATACTGGTAGAGCGAGCCGACGCTGACGCCGGCGATTTCGGCGATCCGGTTGGTGCTGGCTTTCTCAAAGCCTTCGCGGACCAGAATGCGAGCGGTTGCCTCGACCAGCGCGTCGACGGTGGCGCGCGATCGCGCTTGCAAGGCATTTTTCCGGGGTTTTGTCGGCGGTTTGCGCGCCATGGGCCTGTGATCCGAATGCGAGTAGGAAAAGCGAGCGAATGCTCGCATTATATCCGCATGTGGCGGCGGTCGACACAAGCCTTTTCGTGCCCATACGAAGAGCCCGGTCTGGAGGAGACCTGACATGAGCGTTGCAAAGATCGCATCGGCCTTCCAGTTTTGTCCAGGCGGCCGGCTGTTGGGGATGCGGCCACCCGGCGATCCCGCGCCGAGCCTGCAGAGCCGTTGCTTCAACGCGCTGTTGCGGCAGCTTCCGTTCAAGAAGCACCTTGCCTCGGCCGAGGCCGTGCAGGCGCATGTGCAGAAACTCGCATTGCAGCCGGCCTCCTACGAGCCGACGGGTTTGGGCCGCGGCGTCGAGGTGACGTTGACCAAGATGGGCGGATGGCCGGTCTATTACACGGCGCCATCATCTGGCCATGAGGGCTGCAACCACGTCATGTTCTTGCACGGCGGTGGCTTCATCAACGAGATCGTGCCGGCACATTGGCGCTTCGTCGGCCAGATGGCGCGCAGGGCGCGCGTCGTCTGCGTGGTGCCGATCTATCCGCTTGCGCCGCATGCCACCGCCAAGGATCTCGTGCCGGCGACGGCCGAACTGTTGCGGATGCTGCTGGAGGATGTCGGGCCCGCAAAGGTCACGGTGGTCGGCAATTCCGCCGGCGCGGGACTGGCGCTCGCTGCCTGCCAGTGGCTGCGCGACCGCGGGCATCGGCAGCCGGGCCGGCTGATGCTGATCTCGCCGGCGGCCGATGCATCGGTCAGCCGTCCGGAGCAGGTCGAGATCGCAGGCCGCGATCCGATCCAGGACATTCCGGGGATCATTGAGGCGGGGCGGCTCTATGCCGGCGAGCTCGATGTCGGCCATCCCTTCGTCAGCCCGCTCAACGGCGCCTTCCGTTCGCTCGCGCCGATGACAATCTTCTCGGGCACGCGCGATCTGCTCTATCCCGATAGCGTCGATCTCGCGGAGCGCGCGAGGGCGGCGGGCGTGCCGGTCGAGCTGCATCTGCTCCGTGACCAGCCGCACAATTTCGCGCTGATGCCGACGCCGGAAGGGCGACAGGCGCGTGCGATCATTCTGCGTGCAGTGGCTTAAAGGGAAGGCGTGATCGTCGTCACAGGGGCGCGCCGCCGCAATGGGGTCTGGCGCTAGCGGTGCCCGCGCGGAGAGACCAGGCTACCTCCGGGGCGTTTCCTCATCCGTAGTCTTGCGGGGCCTTAGGCGTGGCCCTTGATCTCGTAGTGACCCGGCACGCATTTGTAGCGCTCGAGGCGCCAATTGGCGTGATAGATCGGATGCTCGCCCATCCATTTGGCAAGCGGGGCCTGTGCGCCGATCGCGCACTGCATCATCGACATCTCGGGCGTCATGTTGCTGTCGGTCACGATTTCCTCGATGCAACTGCCTGAGCTGGCTGCGCTCAGCCGGCAGAGCACGGCAACCACGGTCACGAACATTCCTGTCACCTCATCGGTAGTTTCAGACCACGAAGAGGATGCAAGCGGAGTGCCAGAGCCTGTGACACAAACAACACGCTGACCTAGCCGACTCGACCCAGCGTCCACCTCCATTTGGTGATTCGGATTGTAAAAAAATTACCCCTAAACCGAAGCCGGGCAAATACGGGGAATCCCCAAGGAAAAGGGCGAGGAAGGATCGCAGGAATGAGCGATTGTGGGGGCAGCGCCGCGCGAAGCGCCCCTTCACAAGGCCTGCGCAGCCGATAGGCTCGAAAGCGGGCGGATACTCGTCAAGAGAGCGGGACCGCCGCAGGACCAAAGGAAACGCGAGGGTAGACCATGAAGGCACGACCGACCGGCGTGATCCCGCCGATGACGACGCCGTTCCGGAAGGACGGCGAGATCGACCTTGGGCTCGTGGCGCCCCAGGTCGACTGGATGATCGGCGCCGGCGCGCATGGCGTCGCGGCCGGCGGCTCGACCGGCGAGGGCCACACGCTCGATCACGAGGAATATCGCGACCTGATGGCCGCGACGGTCGAGGCGGTGAAGGGACGCATTCCCGTGATCGCCGGGATCATCGTGGACTCCACGCGCGATGCGATCCGTCGCGGCAAGCTCGTGCGCGACATGAATGTCGCAGCGCTCCAGGTCACGCCGGTGCATTATCTGTTCAAGCCCGATGACGAGGCGATGGTCGCGCACTTCCGCGCCATGGCGGACGAGACCGGCATGCCCATCATCATCTACAACGTGGTGCCGTGGTCCTATCTGTCACCGGCGCTGCTGGTGCGGATCATGACCGAGGTGCCGCTGGTGGTCGGCGTCAAGCAGAGCGCGGGCGATCTCAAGCTGTTCGCGGATCTCATGATGATGGCGCCGGACAAGCTGATCTACAGCGCGGTCGATGCCCTCATGTATCCGTCCTACACGCTCGGCGCCCATGGCTCGATCGCCGCGATCCTGACCGCGGCGCCGCATGCCTCCGTCGCGCTGTGGGATGCGGTGAAGGCGGGCGACCATCCGCGCGCGCTCGACCTGCACAAGAAGCTGTTGACGCTGTGGAACGCCGTGATCGCCGACAATCTGCCGGCCTGCACGCGTTACGCCCAGACGCTCCAGGGCTTGCCCAGGACCTATCCGCGCGCACCGATGCCGGAGGCCTCGCCGGCGCAGCAGGCCGCCACCCGCAAGGCGCTGGAGGCACTCGGCGCGTTGAACGGGGTGCGTGTCGAAGCGGCCGAATAGTCCGCCGGCCGAAATTATCGATGTCCAATTGCAGCGCCGATCCGCTTTTACCTGCGGATGCGGCGCTGCTACATTTTGCGCGCGCCGCGATGCGCGGCGCTAGCTGTGAAGAAACATACCGACAAGGGGAGGGACCGAAGTCCCATGAAGGATTTTGCAGGAAAGATCGCCGTCATCACCGGCGGCGGCACGGGGATGGGACGCGAGCTCGCACGGCAGCTCGTCGCGGAGGGCTGCAATGTCGCGATGTGCGACGTCTCCGAAGCCGCGATGGCCGAGACCAAGCGGCTCTGCGAGGTCGAGAAGCTGCCGCAGGGCCTGCGGGTCACGACCCATGTCGCCGACGTCTCGATCGAGGACCATCTCAAGCGGTTTCGCGATGAGCTCGCCGAGCAGCAGAAGACCGACCGGATCCATCTCCTGTTCAACAATGCCGGCATCGGTGGCGGCGGCAGCCTGTTCACCAATACGCGCGAGCAGTGGGAGCGCACCTTCAACATCTGCTGGGGCGGCGTCTATCTCGGCGTGCGCACCTTCCTGCCGATGCTGGTGGCGGCGGACGAGGCCCACATCGTCAACACCGCGAGCGTCAACGGCTTCTGGGCCTCGATCGGCATGGGACAGGCGCACACCGCCTACAGCTCGGCCAAGTTCGCGGTGAAGGGATTTACCGAAGCGCTGATCAACGACCTCCGCCTGCACGCGCCGCACGTCAAATGCTCGGTGGTGATGCCCGGCCATATCGGCACCTCGATCGTCTCCAATTCGCGCAAGGTGCAGAGCGCCGACGGGTCGGAGCGGCTCAATGCCGACGAGGTCGCGCTGACCCGCAAGCGCATGGTCGCGGCTGGCGTGCCGGATGCTGACAAGATGTCGGACGAGGACATCCAGGCTGCGTTCGCCGAACGCGCCCGCAGCTTCCTCGAGGACGCGCCGACGACGGCTGCGCAGGCCGCGAAGATCATCCTCGACGGGGTCAAGGCGGACCGGTGGCGCATTCTTGTGGGCGAAGACGCAAAGCGCCTTGACGAACGCGTGCGCGCAACGCCGGAGCAGGCCTACGACCGCGCCTTCTATGAAAGCTTTACGCAGGAAGTTGGCTGGCGGCTCGGTTGATTCGGTTTGGCTGAGACTATCAACGAACGTCCGCGTATCTAGGTATGACGACCATCATGGCAAGAGGTGCGGACGTATTATTACACAGGTAATTTACATGTTACGCAGGTAACTTTACGTGCCACCTCTTGCCACTTTCCGACGCCTTATGACGATTTGGAATGTCACGCATGCGACATGCTCCGTCGTTCAAGCAATGTTCAAGCGATGGTGATGTGAAACGGGTCTCATTCGGCGCACGGCAGCTTGGTTGGTGAACCAAAATAGTTTAGTCCATCAGGGGTAACGCCATCATAAAGCGTAGCTCCGATGATACCCGCATGCCTCTCCGACGACTGGATCCTCTGCCCGGAGAGAGAGGATATTTCCGCTGAATTCACGCGGCTCCTCACCGCGGCGCAGGAGGGTGGCGCCACCATCGCAGAATGCCTGATGATCGCGCGGCAGCTCAAGCAGGGCGGCGAGCAGTCCTGGCACCGCGAGTGGAAGCGGCTAGCGCAAGCCAACCGGCAGCGTGCCGAGGCGGCATTCGCGGAAGGCCACATGGCGACCGCGCAGCGCAACTGGCTGCGGGCAATGAATTACTACGGCGCGGCCGCGATGCCGCTGGACCAGGCCGACGAGCGCCGCTGGGTCGCGGTGCTCGCCATGCAGGAATGCGCGCGCCGCTTCCTCACCGCGCGCGGTCCGGCTGGCGAGGTCGTCACGATTCCCTGGGCCGATGACGGACACGTTTTGCAAGGCTATTTCCTGCCTGCGTCCCCGGCCGGCAAGCGGGCTCCGACCGTGATCTGCATCGGCGAGCCCGGACACCGCAAGGAAGAATTCCTGTTCAAGCTCGCGCCGCATGCGCGCGAACGCGGACTGTCGATGCTCGCGCTGGACCTGCTCGGCGACCAGCGTGACGACTATACCGACACGCTCCTGCAGCGCCGCGACCTCGAGAGCTCGATTGCCAGCGTCATGGATTATCTGGAGACGCGCCGCGACGTCGATTTCGATCGCGTCGCCATCGTGGCCGACGGGTGGGGCTCTTCCTTCGTCGCGCGCGCGGTGTTGCAGGAGCCGAGGCTCGCCGCGGCCGTCTGCGACGGCGGTCTGTGGGACCTGCACGAACGATCCTTCTTCGCCAGCCGCTTTGCGATGAGCGACCTCAGCATCGTCCCGGTGCCGTCGGCGCCGTTGATGGCCTCGAGCGTCGACTGTCCGGTGCTGATCACGCTCGGCGAGGACGGCTGGCTCAAGGCCGACCGGGCGCGCCAGATCGTGCAGAAGTCGCGACTCGGCAGCTCCGACATCGTGCTGAAGGTGTTCACCGCGCAGGAGACCGGCGCGGCGCAGGCCCATGCGGACAATCCCAGCCTTGCCAACGAATACATCTTCGACTGGCTGGAATCGCAACTGGGCGCCACGGGGCGGCGGATCTGAACGCCGCCTGCTGTCTTAAAGCGCGATGAGATTGGGATGAATCGTCATCGCGATTTAGGTTGTTGCTTGGGCATGATCTTTTCGGAAAACCGCTTCGCACTTTTCCGGATCATGTTTTAGTAGTCGAGGGATATCCTGACGCAGGCCTTTTCGAGCCGGGTCTTCAGCGTCGCCAGCTTGCCGGTGAATTCGGTCAGTTCGTTCTCGTCGAATTCCTGGAAGACGAATTCGCGGATCGTTTTGTACTGCTCGTTGAGGCTTGCGATGTGCTTCTGCGTCTTCTCGACCAGCGACAGCCGCACCACGCGGGCGTCGGTCGGCGAGGGCCGCCGCCGCAGCAGGCCCTTCTTCTCCAGCAGCTTGGACTGGGTGGTGACGAAGGACGGATCGACGTGGAGCAGCTTGGAGACCACGTTGACGGGCACGCCGTCGTCCTTGTCGAGGTCGGAGATCGCCATCAGGATCAGCCATTGCGGACCGCTGATGCCCAGCGTTCTCGCCCAGAACTGACGCAACTCCTCCAGATACATGTTGATCGACGAAATTTCCCAGGTGAAACGCCTGATGATATCGAGATTGCCGATGGAGCGGAGGCGCGCCCCTTCCTTCCTGGTCGCTGACACAGCGTCACTCCCGTGATCTGATTCTTTTCCGGCCGGTGTCTTGCACGGCCATAGTCCACGCAAGTCTGCCCTGACGCAAGTGCAGAGCAGGGTAATTTTGTCACTAAAACTACAAAGATGATCAGCTCAGCATATTCCCTCACTCGCGGTGTTGCGCGCGGGGCACAGGTTTAGTGAAACAACAAAGCTGACTAAATAAACTATTTTGATTAGCGGAACGGCGCAGGCATATTGGCCCGTGACGGTGGGGGGTACTCAATCGTCCCGTTGCAGGTGGTTCGCTCACGTCCCTCGCGTCGATGCGGGTGTGTCCAAAAGCGCGAAGCGGCCGAGCGGATTTGAAAAGACGGGGATCTGGGGGGCCTCACGGTCCGGTCTCCGTAAAATGAGCAACTTGGAGGTTTTATATGAAAGTGGTGAAGAGCCTTTTGCTCGGCACTGCGGCGGGTCTGATCGCCGTCGGCGGAGCACAAGCGGCCGATCTTCCGGTCAAGGCCAAGGCGGTCGAGTACGTCAAGATCTGCTCGCTCTACGGCGCGGGCTTCTACTACATCCCGGGCACCGACACCTGCATCAAGCTCGGCGGCTATCTGCGTGCTGAAGTCGCGCTCAATGCCGGCGGCAACTACAGCGCCGCCTACAACGGTGTTTCCGGCGCGAACAACCGCCTGTCGAACTACTATTTGGCGCGCGCTCGCGAGGACCTCAACATCGATACCCGTACCGCGACTGAGTACGGGGTGGTTCGCACTTACTTTGACGCGGTGTTCACCTGGACGACCGATAACTATACGGGAAGCGGCTCGGCAACAGGCGCGACCGTTTACTCGCAACTCGGAAGCACGGGCGTGTCTGCGCCGAACAACGCAAGCTCGGGCACGATCTCGGGTGGTACGCTCGGCGTCTACTATGCGTTCATCCAGTTCGCCGGCTTCACCATGGGTAAGTCCGTGTCGCAGTTCGACGCGCCCTGGACCAACTATCCCGGCAACAACTTCGACCAGCTCGTCGGTGGCAGCGGCTCCGTGAACGGCGTCGCCCAGTTCACCTACACGGCCGATTTCGGCCAGGGCGTGACCGCGACCGTTTCGGCGCAGGACCAGACCCAGTTCTTCACGACCAACATCTGGAACACCGCCGGCATGTCCACCAGCGGCGTCCTCGGCGGTGCTTACGGCTCGAACGATATCGGCGGCACTAGGTCGCCCGACATCGTCGGCATGGTTCGTGTCGACCAGGCCTGGGGCCTGTTCCAGGCGTCGGTGGCTGCGCACGACAACCACGTCGCCTACTACGGCGCGTCCGAAGTCACCGGTCATCCGGAAGACAAGTGGGGCTGGGCCGTTCAGCTAGCTCTGCAGATCAAGAACATCCCGACCGGTGCTGGCGACGTGATCAACATCTCGGGCGTCTATACCGACGGCGCGAGCCGCTACAACTTCCAGTCGCTGGCGGCGACCAGCTACTCGATGTTCGGCGGTTCGGGCAGCGCGTATCAGAGCATCGGCTTTGCCGGCGTGTCTGACGCGGTGTTCGGTCCCAACGGCCAGCTCGAGCTGACCAAGACCTACGGTTTCCGTGGTGCCTACACCCACAACTGGAACCCGTACTGGAATACGGCGCTCTACGGCGCGTGGGCTGCGGTCAACTACAGCGGCACGGCGAAGGGCCTGATCTGCGGCAGCGCTGCGTTCGCCTCGCTGACCGGCACCTGCAACCCGGACTTCAACATCGGCCAGATCGGCGTCATCACCCGCTGGACGCCGGTCAAGAACCTGACCTTCTCGGCTGACTTCGTCTACAGCCACCTCGACCAGAAGTACTCGGGCGTGATCACCACCCCGGCGCTGGCGTCGGTTGCCAAGCCTGCGGCAACCTACGAGCTGAAGGACCAGGACACCTACAGCCTGCTGCTGCGCGCCCAGCGCAACTGGTAAGCTGAAGACCGTTCCGATCTGATAGAGCCCCGGCGGGAAACCGCCGGGGCTTTTTCATGAAAGCGGCCTTCGGAAAATCCGGCAACACGTTGCAAACGACGAAGACGAGCTATGCGAATCGATCGCCCTCAAACTTATTTACTTACCTGAGTTGATCAGCTATCTTGTTTTCAGCCGATTACGAAAGTCACGGCTCTTAGCTTCATGCTAAGCCTCCAGAAACCTCCGGTGATGCCCCGCCGGAGGTTTTTCGTTTTGGGATTTTCCTTCAGCCGCGCATCACACGGGCGCGCGAGTTCGGCCGGTAGGCGAGGCGGCTGTGGCCGACGCAGTAGGACTGGCCGTCGGGCGCGGTATTGCCGCAGAAGCAGAAGTCGTCTGCGCCCGGCGTCGAGATCGGCCAGCGGCAGCGATTCTCGGCGAGCTCCAGCAGCGAGCAGCGGTTGGCATCGTCGATCGGACCCGCGACCACAGGTGTGTCGGTGTCGCCGTAGATCGTGGCGAGCATCTCATATTGCAGCCGCGGTACGGCTCTCGTCCCGCGCCGCGGCGCGAGGCTCCGCTCGAGCTTGCGCTCGTCGCTCGTCCTGCCGCGCGTGAGATTGAGCCGGGACAGCTTGCCGATCACCGCGTTGCGGCTGACGCCGATGTCGGCAGCGATCTCGCTGCAGGTGAGGCCGGCCTCGAAGTGCTGCTTCAGAAGCTCAATTCGTTCGTTGGTCCAAGTCGGTGAAGAAGCAGTCGGTGAAGAAGTTGGTGAGAGAACAGGCATTGTAACGGTCCCAGGTTGCAGATGTCGGCCATCCGCCTCTCGAGATCCGTCCGCCTCACGTCCGGCGCGCCCTCACGTTCTGCCGTTGTCGCGAATCGACAAAAGGCCGTCCTTGATGGCGAGACGGATGCCTTCCTCGATCAGAGTGCGTGCGACGCCGGGAACGCTGGTGCCGTGGGTGCCCTGTCTCACCAGTTTTTCCAGATAGGTGATGGTCGAGAGCGCCAAGGTTACGGGAATGCGGTCAGTCTCGGCTTTTTCGGTGGCCATGGCCCGAACGCTAGCCTCTTACTCGGGTACATAAAAGTAACGATTAAGACTCTATTTAGGTTCAGGGGTGGGAGTCAAATCCGGGCAAGACCGGTGTTTCAGCTCATTGGAATCGCTCGGGAAATCAGGCGCAGCGCCGCGCGCCGCGCGGGATGCCGAGCGGAGGCGGAGTGGAGACGGGTCCGGGCAGGCGGGTGTGGCTAGCCGTGCACGATCGCCTTTTCGATCATGCAATGGATGCCCTTGCAGCCGTTGACGGTCTGCGTCACCCGCAGGTCGGCGGCCAGGCTGCACAGCGTGTAGGCGTCCTCGCGCGACAGGTTTCGCGTCTCGCCGAGCAGCACGATCATGTCGCGCAGCGCGCGCACCGTACACTGGTCGAGGTCGGGGTCCATGGCCATGGTCATGTAATGCGTTGCCGTCTCAGCGCGCGGATAGTCGAACCTGAGGTCCTTGCGCAGCGTCAGGCGGAAGCGGCCCTGGAGCGCGGTCTCGATCGCGGTGACGCAGACCTCGCCGTCGCCCTGCACGCCATGGCCGTCGCCGCAGGAGAACATCGCGCCCGGGACGAACACCGGCAAATAGAGCGTCGCACCGGCTCCGAGCTCCTTGTTGTCGAGATTGCCGCCCATCGCGCGCGGCACGAGCGAGGAGATGCGGCCCCAGGCCGGTGGCGGCGAGACGCCCATCACGCCGAAGAACGGCTTGAGCGGCAGATCGAGGCCCCAGGGCATGCGGCCGACCATCCGCGACCGGTCGAGCGGGATGTTCAGGATGCGCGTTTCGTGGAAATCGTCGGGCAGGGTACCGGACAGCGGCTTGATCATGTTCCAGCCCCAATCCTGCCGGAGCTGGACGTCGAGGATCTCGACCGCGAGCACGTCGCCGGGCTCGGCGCCCTCGACTGCGATGGGGCCGGTGAGGATGTGGCCGGGCAGCATGCGCTCGTTTTTGGCGTGAACCTCGAACATCTCCGGCGGAATGTGAAATTTGGTGCGGTCGGGCAGCATGTCGGGCCCACCGCTGATGGTGTCGACCGTCACCTCATCGCCGCTTTTGACGGTGAGGACGGGTTTGAGCGCGGCTTCGAAGAAGCCCCAATGGCAGGTCTCGGGGCTTGAATGCAGGTGGTGATGGGTCATTGGCCGCGTCCAATCGGTTTCATCAGAACTCGTCATGAGAACCTGTTATGCCCGGGCTTGACCCGGCGATCGATCCTCTTTCAAGAAGATTTCTGAAGATGGACGGGCCGGTCAAGCCCGGCACGATCATTCCAGCGAGGCTCCCCTGTATTTCGTTCTTTCCAAGACCCTCGGCACCGCTCTGCTGCCGATCAATCTCCTGATCGAGCTAGGAATCCTGTCGCTGCTGCTGATGGCGACGCGGTTTGCTGCGGTCGGCCGCAAGCTCGCCGTGACCACGCTGGTGCTGCTGGCGCTGGTCGCGTTCTCGCCGATCGGCAATCTTCTGCTCTATCCGCTGGAGTCGCGTTTCCCGGCGTGGGACCCGTCGCGGGGCGCCCCCGACGGCATCATCGTGCTCGGCGGCTCGATCGATACCGATCTGTCGGCGGCGCATCGCACGCCCGTGGTTGCGCACGCGGCCGATCGCATGCTGGCGCCGGCCGACCTCGCGCGGCGCTATCCGAACGCGCGTATCGTCTTCACCGGCGGCTCGGCGAACCTGGTCGCGACGGAGGCGAGGGAGGCCGACTACACCGCGCCGATCCTGGAAAGCCTGGGCATACCGAAGGAGCGTCTGATCCTCGAGCGCGACTCCCGCAACACCTGGGAGAACGCGATCTTCACAAAGCAGCTGGTGACGCCGAAGCCGGGCGAACGCTGGCTTCTGGTCACGTCGGCTTTCCACATGCCGCGCGCGATGGGGATTTTCCGCAAGGCCGGGTTTGACGTCGAAGCCTATCCGGTGGATTGGCGGATGGGCGGGCGCGACGGGCTCTTCGCCTTCACCCGCAATGGGGCCGATGGTCTCGGCAAGACCGACGTCGCCGTGCGCGAATGGATCGGCCTTTTGGCGTATCGCATCATGGGGCGGACCGGCGAGTTGCTTCCGGGGCCGGGCAAGGACTAAAACGAGGGCCGCAAAACAAGAACAGAGTACCGGCGCGCGATCGCCGGTCGGGAGGACGCCATGCAGCAGCAGAGCGAAGACAGGATCGATCTTGCCGGGCTCGTCGCCGACCTCAACAGCCTGCTGCGGCTGAAGACGACGGTGATCGGCATGAAGCTGTTCGCGCGCACTGCCGACATGGAGGCGATCCCGAAAATCCGGCGGCCGAACGCGGTCCACACCACCGACCAGATCGTCAGCATGGCTGCACGTCTGGGCTGGACGGTCGGCATCACCGCCGACGATCTTGTCGGTGCGCAGTGTCGCGCCGTGATCGGGCTTGCGCCGCAGGACGAAAAATGGCTCGCCGGCGAAAACTATGTCGGGGTCTGGCACGGCACCGCTGAGGACGCGCGCAAGCGCCAGGAGGCGCTGGACGTGGTTCCGTTCGGGCAGTATCAGGCGCTTGCGGTCAGTCCGCTCGCGAGCGGGCGGCTCGATCCGCCCGACATCTGCCTGGTCTATGCGACGCCGGGGCAGATGATCATCCTGATCAACGGGCTGCAATATACCGGCTACAAGAAGTTCGAATGGGGGGTGGTCGGTGAGACCGCCTGCGCGGATTCTTGGGGGCGGGCGCTGAAAACCGGCGAGCCCAGCCTGTCCTTGCCATGCTATGCCGAACGGCGCTATGGCGGCGTGCCGGACGAGGAGATGCTGATGGCCTTGAAGCCCTCGCATCTCGCCAAGGCGATCGAGGGCATGAAGGCGCTGGCCAAGAACGGCCTGCGCTATCCGATTCCGCCCTATGGGATTCAAAGCGACGTCCGCGCCGGCATGGGCGTGAGTTACGCGAAGAAATAAAGGTCGACCATGAGCTCAGCGAAATTCGACATCGTCGTCTACGGTGCGACCGGTTTCACCGGCCAGCTCGTCGCCGAATATCTGACTCAGCATTACAAGGGTGACCACGCGCTCAAATGGGCGATGGCAGGCCGTAGCCTCGGCAAGCTCAAGTCGGTACGCGATGCGATCGGCGCGCCCGGGAATACGCCGCTGATTGTCGCGGATGCATCGGACGCGGCCTCGCTGAAGGCGATGGCGGAGCAGACGATGTCGGTGATCACCACCGTCGGCCCGTATCAGCTCTATGGCGAGGAACTGTTAGCTGCCTGCGTTGCCACCGGCACCGATTATTTCGATCTCTGCGGCGAACCGATCTGGATGCGACAGATGATCGACAAGTACGAGGCGGCCGCCAAAGAGAGCGGCGCGCGTATCGTGTTCTCATGCGGTTTCGATTCCGTGCCGTTCGAGCTCGGCGCGTTTGTCGTGCAGGAAGAGGCCAAGCGCGTGTTCGGCGCTCCGGCCTCGCGTGTGAAAGGCCGCGTGCGCGACATGCGCGGCACGCTCTCGGGCGGCACCGCGGCGAGCGCGAAGGCGACCTTCGATGCGGTCGCAAAGGACATCAGCCTGATCGCGATCCTGAACGATCCGTTCGCGTTGACGCCGGGCTTCACCGGCCCGAAGCAGCCAAAGGGCAACAGGTCGCTGCTCGAGGATGACCTGCAATCCTGGGCCGCGCCGTTCATGATGGCACTGATCAACACGCGCAACGTCCATCGCTCCAACATGCTGATGGGCTTTCCCTACGGCCAGGACTTCGTCTACGACGAGATGGTTCTGACGGGTCCCGGCGAGAAGGGCGAAGCCAACGCGCAGCGCGTGGTGGCAGCCAACGCCGAGAAGACCGGTCCGAACGCGCCGAAGCCGGGCGAGGGGCCCTCGAAGGAAGAGCGGGAGAACGGCCGCTTCGACCTGCTCTATGTCGCGATCGCGCCCGACGGCCGCATGGTTCGCGCCGGCGTCACCGGCGACCGTGATCCCGGTTACGGCTCGACCTCGAAGATGATCTCCGAATGCGCGATGTGCCTGTTGCGCGATGTGACAGACGTCCCGGCCGGATTCTGGACGCCGGGCGCGGCGATGCAGCACAAGCTGATCAAGCGCCTGCGGGACAATGCTGGGCTGACGTTCGAGGTGGAAGCGTAAGGTCCGTGTCCGCGAAGTTCGACATCGTCGTCTACGGCGCGACGGGATACACCGGCCAGCTCGTCGCCGAATATCTCGCTGCAAGCTATGCCGGTGACGGCGCGCCGACATGGGCGATGGCCGGGCGCAGCAGGGACAAGCTCGCCTCCGTTCGCGATGCGATCAGCGCACCCGCTGACACGCCGCTGATCGTGGCGGACGCAGCCGATCCGGCTTCGTTGCGGGCGATGGTCGATCAGGCGAAGCTGGTCATAACCACTGTCGGTCCCTACCAGCTCTACGGCTCCGATCTGCTTGCCGCCTGCGTCGCGTCGGGCACCGACTATATGGATCTCTGCGGCGAGCCGATCTGGCTGAAGCAGATGATCGACAGGTATGACGCGGCGGCGAAGGCGAGCGGCGCGCGCATCATGTTCTCCTGCGGCTTCGATTCCATCCCGTTCGAGCTCGGTGCGTTCTTCGTGCAGGAGGAAGCCCGTCGCGTGTTCGGAGCGCCGGCGCCGCGCGTCAAGGGGCGCGTCCGCGACCTCAGCTGGAAGTTCTCCGGCGGCACCTCGGCGAGCGCGAGGGTCACCTTCGAAGCAGTCGCGCAGGATCTCAGCCTGGTGTCGATCCTCAAGGACCCCTTCGCATTCACGCCCGGCTTCGAGGGGCCGAAACAGCCGCGCGGCAACAAGCCCGTTTTCGAGGAAGACCTGCAATCCTGGTCCGCCCCGTTTGCTATGGCGACGCTGAACACGCGCAACGTCCATCGCTCCAACATGCTGATGGGATTCCCGTATGGCCGCGATTTCGTCTACGACGAGATGGTGCTGACGGGGACGGGGGACGAAGGGCAGGCCAACGCGAAGCTCGTCATGGCCGCCAATAGCGAAAAGACCGGCCCCAAAGCGCTCAAGCCCGGCGACGGGCCATCGAAGGAAGAGCGCGACAACGGTCATTACGACGTGCTCTATGTCGCGATCGCGCCCGACGGCCGTCAGGTGCGCGCGGCGGTGAAGGGCGATCTCGATCCCGGCTATGCCTCAACGGCGAAGATGGTTTCCGAATGCGCGATCTGCCTGCTGCGCGACACGCCTGATGTCCCGGCCGGTCTCTGGACGCCGGGCGCAGCGATGCAGCACAAGCTGATCAAGCGGCTGGTCGATCACGCCGGGCTGAGGGTTGAGGTGGAGAGATAGGCGCTTTTGCGTGCCTAAATGACGGTGTCGTCGCCCGGCTTGACCGGGCGACCCAGTATTCCAGAGACAGTGTTGTTGAATCGAGAGGCCGCGGCGTACTGGATCGCCCGCCTTCGCGGGCGATGACAGTGAGATTGCCGCTACGCCGCCCGCGCATCATACGCGTACATGAACTCCATGCTCTTCGAGCCCAGCGGCAACAGCCATTTCATCATCTGATTGCGGACCCATGCGCCGGTGGCGCTGAACTCGCGCTTGCTGTTGCCGTTGCGGCGCGCCATCGCGACGATCTTTTCCGTGCGCGGGCGCCGCTCGGCCTCGAAAGCCTGGAAGGTGGCGCCGAGCTCCTGGCCCTCCTGCATCAGCCGCGCGAGCCGCATCGCATCCTCGAGTGCGAGCGAAGCGCCCTGGCCCGCGTGGGGGCTGGTCGCATGCGCGGCATCGCCGATCAGCAGGGAGCGCTTGCGCGACCAGGTCGGCAAGGTCGCGACGTCGAGCGTGTCGGTGACCACGATATTCTCGGCCGCGTCGATGATATCGGGGATCGGATCGTGCCAGCCGTGATGGAAGCCGCGCAGATGCTGCTTCAGCGTCGCGTGGTCGAGCGCGCGGAACATCGCCGCGTCCATGCCGTGCGCGGGCTGCGTGCTCCACCACATCACGCCGTCGTTCGGATCCGGGCTGCAATAGCCGTAACCGAAGAAGCCGCTCTTGCCGAACGTGGTCTCGACGTGCCGGCCGATCGGCCTGCCATCGAGGACGGCGTGCGGCACGAAGCCGCCGAACCCGATCAGCCCGGTGTCGAACGGTTGCGGACCGTCCGGCACGACCTGGCGGCGCACGACCGAGTGCACGCCATCGGCGCCGATCAGAAAGTCGCCTTCGGCCGTGGTGCCGTCGGAGAAGTAGGCGATGATCGGCTGGTCGCCGCGGTCCTCGATCTTGATCAGGCGCTTCTCGAAATAGAGCGAGACGCAGGCGCACCAGGCCTTGTCGATCAGGATTTCGTTCAACGTTGCGCGGCAGACATTGACGGCCGGCTGGCCGAAGCGCCGCGCCATGTCGCGGTTGATCGAGCCGAGCCGTTCGCCGCTCTGCGAATAGAAGTCGAAGGATTCAGCGATCGAGCCGCGGCTGATCAGCTCGTTCGCGAGCCCGATCTCGTCCAGCACATGCATGCCGTTCGGTGCGATCTGGAGGCCGCCGCCGATACCTTTCGAATAAGGCCAGGCCTCGTAGATCGCGGATTCGATGCCAGCGCGGCGTAGCAGGATCGCGGTGACGGGCCCGGCGATACCGGCGCCGATGATCAGGGCCTTGCGGGGACGGTTGGACATGGCTTGCTCCCGACGTTTCCGTGGTGCTAGGAGAAATTACGGTTGCTAAATCTCTTAGTAGCTAAGATATATATCGACTAAGATATGAGGTCGGCCTTGTCAAGGACGAAGGCGCGCGCGGCGCTGTTGCAGGAGCTCGAGGAGGCGATGCGGCGGTCGTCCGCGCAGGGCGTGCTCTATGGCCAAACGGTTGCAAACGTTGCCGGAATTGCCAATTCCGACCTCGAATGCATGGACATCCTCTATCTCGAAGGACGCGTCACCGCGGGCCGGCTTGCCGAGGTCACGGGGCTGACGACGGGCGCCATCACCGGCGTGGTGGACCGACTCGAGAAGGCCGGGCTGGTGCGCCGCGAGCGGGACGAGCAAGACCGCCGCAAGGTCTTCATTTCCGTCGTGCCCGAGACGGCTATGAAGATCGGCCAGCTCTACGTGCCGATGCAGCAGGCGATGGAGAAGGTGTTTGGCGCCTATTCCGACGAAGAGCTGCGCCTGCTGCTGCGCTTCGCGACGGAGGGTTACAAGGGCGTGCTCGCGGCAACCGAGGCACTGAAGGGACTTCTCGACACGCCGCCGGAAAAGCGGCCCGATCTCAAGCTGAAGAAGCTTCGCCGCTAGAGCGTTTTCGAGCGAAGTGGATACCGGTTCGCGTCAAGAAAACGCGTCAAAACAGAAAGTCAGACATTACCGTTCCGATTCCATCGGAACGGTAATGTCCTTGATCTTGTAAGCCTGCGCAGCCGCGATCATGCCCCACATCGCGCCCAGCATCATCCAGAAGTGCCGCCAGTGGTCGGTGTCGATCACGAAGCTCTCGCCGACGGTGCCGACGAAGGCGGAGAAGATCGCGAGATAAGCGCGCTGCCAGGGCACACGAACGAAGATGTGCCTGATACCCATGATCACGGTGGTGAAGACCAGCGCCGGATAGCAGACGCCGGAGAGCCAGCCGCCGGACATGAAGGCGTTGAGGTAGGAGTTGTGGGTGTCCTCGGGGAAGTAGCGGTGGAATTGCAGGGGGCCGATGCCGAATGGCAGGTCGAGCGCCATCTCCGCGCCGAGGATATGCCGGCCGAACCGGCCGAAGCGGCCTTCGTCATAGCTCTGGTCGAAGCTCGCGCGCTGCTTGAACATCTCGGCGGTGGAATCGAATGACAGCAGCACCGCAATCAGCACGAGGCCCAGCACCGCGGCGACGATCGCCATGACGACGATGCGCGAGCGCTGCGCGTTGGTGCGGCTGGTCAGCACCATCAGCGCCAGCATGAAGGCGGAGGTCAGCACCAATCCGCCCCAGGCGGCGCGGGAGAACGCGAGCAGGATCGCCAGCGACATGATGCCGAAGGCGATGACGTTGCGGAACGCCTTGGCAAACTTGTCGGAGACCACGCTCTGGAGCGCGAACAGCGCCGGGAGGATCAGGAAGGCACCGAGCACGTTCGGGTCCTTGAACGTGCCGCGCGCGCGCCCGTAGAGTGTGAGGAGATCGTCTCCGCCGGGAACCAGATGGAAGTAGCCGGCGACCGCAGACAGCGAGGCGACCATCGCGCCGACCACGAGGCCGCGGCGGAGCATGTCGAGCCGGGCCGCGGTGTCTTCCGAGGTGACCATCGCGAAGAACACGACGGTGACCGCCATGTACCAGGAGGTCGCAATCCAGCTCGCCACCTCGGACTGTTCGTACAGCGGGACCGCGCTGATCGTGTAGCCGACATTGAGCAGGACCAGCATCAGGATCAGCGGCATCAGCACGAGCCGCAGGCGCAGACCGGTCGCGAAGAAGGTGACGGCGGCCAGCAGCGTCACGATCTCGTAGGGGCTCGGCTCGATGAAGACGATGGCGCCGGAGGCGCCGGTCAGCCACACCAGCGCGCGCTGGATGGCCAGCACGCCGGGCGCAGCGCGAACCGCTGCATTCATCTCCCCGACTGTTGCCGCATACGCCATCACATGCTCACGCTACTCGTATACGCACACAACTTCCAACGTCATGCCCCGCGAAAGCGGGGCATCCAGTACTCCGAGCCGTTCGTGGCAGTTTCTACTGCCGGCGATTACTGGATCGCCCGGTCAAGCCGGGCGATGACAGTGAGGCTCGGGTACGACAAAACTCAATACGCGTTCTCGTTCTTGGTCAGCAGCGAGACCGGCGTCTTCAGGAGAATGACGAGGTCGAACAGCACCGACCAGTTCTCGATGTAGTAGAGGTCGAATTCGACGCGCTTCTGGATCTTCTCTTCATTGTCGATCTCGCCGCGCCAGCCGTTGATCTGGGCCCAGCCGGTGATGCCGGGCTTGACGCGGTGACGAGCGAAATAGCCGTCGACGGCTTCGTCGAAAAGGCGGCTCTGGAGCTTGCCCTGCACCGCATGCGGACGCGGGCCGACCAGGGACAAATTGCCTGAGAACACCACGTTGAAGAGCTGCGGCAGCTCGTCGAGGCTGGTCTTGCGGATGAAGCGGCCGACGCGGGTGACGCGCGGATCGTTCTTGGTCACCACCTTGGAGGCGGTCGGGTCGGCCTGATGATGGTACATCGAGCGGAATTTGTAGACGTCGATGCGCTCGTTGTTGAAGCCGAAGCGCTTCTGACGGAACAGCGCTGGGCCGGGGCTGTCGAGCTTCACCGCCAGCGCCACCAGTCCCATCACCGGCAGGGCTGCGAGCAGCGCGAGGCCACCGACGATGCGGTCGAACAGCCACTTCATCACCAGGTCCCAGTCGGTGATCGGCGCCTCGAACACGTCGAGCGTCGGCACCTCGCCGAGGTAGGAATAGGAGCGGGGACGGAAACGCAGCTTGTTGGTGTGCGCGGAGAGCCGGATGTCGACAGGCAGCACCCAGAGCTTCTTCAACATCTCCAGGATGCGCGTCTCCGCCGAGATCGGCAGCGCGAACAGCACGAGATCGACCCGGGTGCGGCGGGCGAATTCGACGATGTCGTCGACCTTGCCGAGCTTGCGCGCGCCGGCGCAGGTGTCGAGCGCGCGACTGTCGTTGCGGTCGTCGAACACGCCGAGCACGTGGATGTCGGAATCCTCCTGGGCATTCAGCGCCTCGACCAGTTGCTCGCCGTTGCTGTCGGAGCCGACAACGATGGTGCGGCGGTCGAGCCGGCCCTGGCGTGCCCAGGCGCGCACCAGCGAGCGCAGCACCAGACGTTGGGAGATGAGCGCGGCGAGCCCGAGGAAGTAGAAGGCGGCAAGCCACAGCCGCGACATTTCGCTGCCGAACTTGGCGAAGAAGGATACGCCGATGAACAGCAGGAAGACGAACGACCAGGAGGAGATCATCCGCGTCATCTGCCGGAGCTGACCGCGAAACAGCTGCACCTGATAGATGTCGGCGGCCTGGAAGCAGACCACGGCGGCGACCGCGACGGCGATGATCTGCGCGGGATAAACCCAGCTGAAGGAACCGGCGAGCGGCATGACATAGCCGACATAGAGCGCGATGCCGACGAGGCTCAGCAGGGCGAAATCGGCCAAGCGGACGAAGCCGGTGATCACGATCGGCGAATAGGCGCGGGCGACCTTCTGGTTGACGATTTCGAGCGCGGCGGGCAAGAGCCGGCGACGGCGCTCCACAAACGGTTGATCAGCCGGCTTCGCCGCGGCGCTTGTGGCGGCGTCGAGCATCGAGCGTGCGTTGAGCGGTTCCACGGGCGTCCACGTCCATTCCAAAAAACCCGCGGGTCGCAGCGTTGCGCCCCGGGCGAGCATCCCCTGGCACGTCGATTATCGGACAAATCGGAAGATTCTCTAAAGCGGTCTTAAGGATGGTTAATGATTGGCAAATGCGTCGCGATAACCCGCGAGCACGCCGTCAACCATCGCCTGCTGGGAGAAATGCGCGGAGATGCGCTCGCGCAGGGCGGATGCGCGCTGCGCGGTCGCCTGCGGATCGTCGAGTGCGGCCGCGATCGCTTCGGCCATGGCCTCGGCGTTGCTCGGCGCAAACAGCGCCGGGCTGTCATGCCCAAAAATCTCGGGGATGCCGCCGACGCGGGCCGCGATCATGGGAATGCCGGCAGCTCCAGCCTCGATAACGACGTACGGCATTGAATCGCCGCGCGAGGGCACGACCAGCAGCCGCCCCTTGGAGAAGCCGTAGCGCGCCTTGACGTGACCGATGAAGCGGATGGCGCTGGAGAGACCGAGCTTGTCGACCTGCGCCTTCAGCGCCGCCGTCTCCTCGCCGTCGCCACCGAGCGTGAGCGTGACCTTCTTGCCGCTCTCGTGCAGGCGCGCCACCGCATCGACCAGCAAATCCGCGCCCTTGATGTGCCTGAACTCGCCGACATAGGCGAGATCGGTGGCATCGTCGGCGATGCCAACAGGCTCGAATTCTTCCGGCGTCACGCCATTGAAGACGCAATGCACCACGCCCTTGGGCGTGCCGACGATGCGCTGATAGGTGTCGCGCGCAAACGCGCTCTCGAACAGGAACAGGTCCGTCGCGTCCATCAGCGTGCGTTCGAGCCGCGCGTAAAACTCGCCCTTGAAGGTGTTGAGGGGATAGTGCAGCGAGCCGCCATGCGGGGTGTAGATGCGGATGGTGTCGTTGGATCGTCGCCGCATGCGGACGAAGGCGCCGGCCTTGGCTCCGTGGCCGTGCGTGACGTCGGGCTTGAGCGCGGCGATCAGGCGCCGCATTCGCAGCCACACCAGAAAATCGTCTGGCGACGGTTCGCGGCGGATCGTCAGCCGGTGCACGCCGAGCTTCAGCCGCGGTGCGAGCTCGGCCAGCGCCTTGTCCGCGCGCTCGCCGCCGGTGAGGCTGTCGGCGAGAATCCCGACGTGATGACCGCGATCGACCTGACCGTTGGCGAGGTCGAGGATGTGGCGGAAGATGCCGCCCACGGGAGCGCGCACGGCGTGCAGGATGCGGAGCGGCCGGTCGGGAGAGGGGGGCATGATCAGAACCAGCGCTCGACGGCGAATGCTCGAACAATTCTCGAAATATCGAGATGGATTAAGAGCCCTCGTGGTTAACAAACGGTGTCGGCGCCGCGCGCGCCGGTCGCGGCAGGGCGCGATTAACCCAGCAGCAACCTTAATGGAGTGTAATCGCCCCGGTTGAGGTAGAGTCGCAGCGTTGCCCTGCGGGAGTGTTCGATGCGTTTAGCGTTCTGGCGTGCCGGCAAGGACAAGGCAGTGGTCGAGCGGGCTATTTCGAAGCCCAAAGCCGAAGCCAAATCGACCGAAGCCGCGCCCGAGATTGAAGCAGAGCTTGCGCCCGTTGCTGCGAAGCAGGCACAAGCCGAATCCGGCGACATCGATTTGCACGCGCTCGGCGCGGTGCTCGCCCGCAAGCGCGGCTGGATCATCGTGCCGACGGTGCTCGCGCTGGTCGCGTCGATCGCCGCCGTCAATCTCGTTACCCCGCGTTACAAGTCGGAATCCCGTATCCTGATCGACGGCCGCGAGAACGTGTTCCTGCGGCCGAGCAGCGACCGCAGCACCGAAGAGCGGCAGTCGCTCGATCCCGAGGCGGTGACCAGCCAGGTGCAGCTCGTGCTCTCGCGCGATCTCGCGCGCGAGATCATCAAAAAGAACAAGCTCGCGGAACGCCCCGAGTTCGATCCGGTGCTACAAGGCATTTCGCCGCTGAAGTCGCTCGCAGCGATGATCGGCATCGGTCGCGATCCGTTTTCGATGACGCCGGAAGAGCGGGTGCTGGATGCCTATTACGAGCGGCTCCAAGCCTACGCCGTCGACAAGTCGCGCGTGATCGTGGTCGAATTCCAGTCCGCCGATCCTGACCTTGCCGCGCGCGTCGCCAATTCGATCGCCGACGGCTATCTCGTGCTCCAGCAGAATGCGCGCCAGGATCAGGCCCGCAGCGCCAGCCAGTGGCTTTCGGGCGAAATCGAAAATCTGCGCAAGAAAGTCTCCGACGCCGAAGCCAAGGTCGAGGACTTCCGTTCCAAATCGTCGCTGTTCGTCGGCACCAACAACACCACGCTCTCGAACCAGCAGATGGGCGAGGTCAATACCCAGCTCAACAACGCGCGCTCGATGAGGGCGGATGCTGAATCCAGGGCGCGGCTGATCAAAGAGATGCTCCAGAGCGGCAAGCCGATCGAAGCGTCCGAGGTGGTGAATTCCGAACTGATGCGGCGGCTGTCCGAGCAGCGGGTGACGTTGCGGGCGCAGCTTGCCGAACAATCGTCCACGCTGCTCGGCAATCACCCGCGGATCAAGGAGCTGAAGGCGCAGCTCGGCGACCTCGACAACCAAATTCGCGACGAAGCGGCCAAGATCTCGCGCTCGCTCGAAAGCGATGCGCGGATCGCCGGTGGCCGGGTCGACGGCCTGACGGCGAGCCTCGACCAGCTCAAGAAGCAGGCGACCTCGACCAACGGTCAGGACGTCCAGCTCCGCGCGCTCGAGCGCGAAGCCAAGGCGCAGCGCGACCTGCTCGAGACGTATCTTGGGAAGTATCGCGAGGCCAGCACCCGCGAAAGCATCGATACCGCGCCGGCGGAAGGCCGCATCATCTCGCGCGCCATCGTCTCGAATACGCCGGCCTATCCGAAGAAGCTGCCGATCGTGCTGATTGCGACGATCGCGACGCTGCTGCTCTCGTCCGGCGTCGTCGTCACCGGCGAGCTGCTGCGCCAGACCGCGCCACGCGCGGTGGCGGTGTTCACGCCGGCGCAGACGCAGGCGCCGGTGCGCCAAGAGCCGGTCGTCCAGCCGATGGCCGAACCGATGGCCGAACCGATGCTCGATCCGGTTGTGGAAGACCTTGCGCCGCTTCAGCCCGAGATGGCGGCCGATGCCGACGTCACTGAATTCGCCGAGATCGAGCATCTTGCCGACAGCCTGCGCGCTGCGGGACCGGCGGCGAAGAAGGTCACGGTGCTCGGCACCGCGGCCGGCGAAGCCATCACGCTGTCGACGCTGACGCTGGCCCGGCACCTGGCGCGCGATGCGCGCGTCGTTGTGGTCGATCTCGCCGCATCCTCGCCGACCATCGCCGCGGTGTCCGTGGATGCTTCGGCTCCCGGCCTCGCCGAGCTGATGCAGGGCGAGGCCTCGTTCGCGCAAATCATCACCCGGGACAAGCTCTCGCGGCTGCATCTGGTCATGGCCGGCCGTCCCGGCTTCGACCGCAGCCTGCTGCAATCGCCGCGGGTGACGCTCGCGATCGATGCGCTGCTTCGCGCCTACGACCACGTGCTGGTGGACGCCGGCAGCGCCTCGGACCTCCCGGCCGAACTGCTGACCGCGCATGCCCGCGCCGTCGTGGTGCCCGACGCGTCGATGGCGCCGGATGCCCGCACGCTGATGTGCGAGCAGCTGAAGGCGGTCGGCTTCAGCGAGGTGACGATGCTGAGCAAGCCGGTGCAGCCGTCGGACGCGGCCGAAGCACCGCGCGTGGTCGCGGCGTAATCTCGCCCTCTGCCCCTGCGGGAGAGGGTGGCATCGCGAAAGCGAAGCCGGTGAGGGGTCTTTCTCCACGAGCTCGGAATCGTAGGGTGGGCAAAGGCGCATTTGCGCCGTGCCCACCACCTTTCAACGATTGCGGGAGACGTGGTGGGCACGCTTCGCTTTGCCCACCCTACGAGACCAGAGGCTGTGACGCCTACCCGAACGTCTGCCGCAGCCGCCGCGCCAGATCGAACAACATCTGGTTCTGCTTCACCAGCCGCTTGCCGTGGCTCAGCGAGGACATCGCCATCGCCGCGAGTTTTCCGCGCGCGGTCAGGGGCACGAAGCTGTCGAAAATGTCGTCGTCGTCCTTGCAGAACATGCGCTTGTAATCGTCCGAGCCGATGCCGAGATCGAGCGAGCGGTAGCCGCGTTCGGCGTAGCGGTCGATGATGTAGCGCATCAGGATCAGCCCGGGGCTGTAGCGGGCGTGCTCGGACATCGTGTAGGTGTTGAACATCATCGAGAAGCGCTGGCCGTCGGCGACGCCGGCGAAGATCGCGATCACCTCGTCGTCGCATTCGAGCGCATGAATATCGATGACGCGGCCTTCGCCGCGCGCAGACAGGCACGCGCTGCGGATGAACGCTTCGACGCCGGGCTCGGCAAAGACGTTGGGCAGTTTCTGTTCGGCCATCCGCGCCGGCTTGACCCGGAAGAACCAGTCGAGCAGGCGGGTGACGTCCGCATCCGTAGTGGCGAGGTGATAACGATAGCCGGCAAGCGCCTGGAGCTTCTTTTCCTTGCTCTTGAGGCGGCGGCGAAAGGAGTTGCTGATCCGCGATGCGGGCGGCCCGCCCGGCTCCATCGCCAGGAGAGGGCAGCCGTTGATCGCACTCTGCCGCGGCAGCTGCGCGAACGGGTTGTGCTGGTCGTGCCAGCGCAGCGGCTGCTGCGTCAGCGCGAGCACGTCGGCATGCTCGCGCATCGGCGCAAGCAGCGCGTCGAGATCGGCGATGGCGACCTCGGCGGCGAACTCGGCGTTCCACAGGCCCATGTTGAAGGTGGTGTGCTTGCCGCCCATGAAGCAGGCCGTGCGCACGCCGTGGCCTTGCCGCAGCGAGAGTGGCAGCAGCAGGAGCGGCTGGCGCTCGGCGTCGCGGGCTATTACGATGAAGGGACCGGCGCCTTCGTGGCTGCCGACCAGCCGTTGCCATGGGCTGAGCAGGTCGAAGCGCTGGTAGGGCGTGAAGAGCTGGCCGCTCTCCTCGAGCGCGCGCCAGACCGTCTCGGCCTCGGCCAGATCGGTGACGATATCGACATGCGCGATACGGCTCGCTTTCGACCGCGCTGGCGATTCTGCCGTCCGGCTTTGCATCGCCGCAGCCATGGTCATTCACGAAACCTGTCGAGAAACGAAAAATTTGCGCAGTTCGGCCTGTGGCCGACCTTTGCAAAGAAATGTCAACAAAGGGTAATGACAATCAGGCGAACGCGAAGGTGGGATATTGGCATCCGACGACAGATGGCTGGAGCGGTTGCGGCTCGAGCTGGCCTGGTTCACCGGTCAGGCTGTGCTGCGCAGCCGCGGCGCCGGCGCGATCCTGCGCTTTCAACACGTGCGGCCGCGGCGGCGCGGCGCGTTTCAGCCGCTGCGTGAAAGCGAAATCAGTCCGCAATTCCTCGATCGCGCCATTCATGCGCTGAAGCGGTGGGGGTATGACTTCCTCGGCATGGACGATGTCTGCCGCCGCGCGGTGACGCTGCCGCAGAATCGGCGCTTCGTGGCGCTGACCTTCGACGGCGCCAACAAGGACCTCATCAGCTTCGCCTATCCGGTGCTGGCGCGCCACGCCGTGCCGTTCACGATCTATGTGCCCACCGCGTTTCCCGATGGAGTCGGCGATGGCTGGTGGCTCGGGCTCGAGCGGATGATCGCGCGCGAGAGCCGCATCAACCTGATGATGGGCGAGAAAGAGCAACGTTTCACCGTCACGGGCAACGCCGAGAAGCAGGCGCTGTTTTCGTTCGTCGAGAGCTGGCTGCGCTCGTTGCCGCCGGCGGATTTGTCGGCCGCGATCGCCGATCTCTGCACGCGCTACCGGATCGACCTCGCTGCGCTCACGCGCGAAGCCTCGATGGATTGGGAGGATCTGGTAAAGCTTGCGGCGGATCCGCTGGTCACGGTCGGCAGCGCGACGGTGAACTATCCCGTTCTCGCCAACATGAAGGACGCCGCCGCGTTGCGCGAGATGACGATGGGCAAGGCGGTCGCGGAAGCGGCCTTCGACCGCGATATCAGGCATCTGGCCTTTCCGTTCGGCGATCGCTCGTCTTTCCGGCGCAGCCACGTCGTCATGGCGGAAGAGGCCGGCTTTGCCAGCGCCGTCTCGACCATCTCTGGCATCGTGGACGCGGAGGGGCGCACCAATCTGCACGCACTGCCGCGGATTTCCTGGGACGGCCGGATACAATCACTGCGCATGCTGCGCGTGCTGGTGTCCGGTGTTGCCTTCGCGCCGGTGAAACCGACCGGCAGCGTTACGAATTAAGATTTGACGCGATCCGGCCGCTGCATCCAACTCACGATCGGCATCGCCGGCAGCACCCAGCCCATGCCGACCACCACGTAGTAGATCGCCTGCCGCCAGCCGGACTCGGCGATCCACGGCATCTGCGCCAGCGCCATGCCGAGCAGGGCCCAGACAGTGGCCAGCACCAGGAGCAGGATGGCGCCGAGGAACTTGCGGGTGCGGATCGTCATGGCGGAATGCTGCGGCCTTCGCGTAACTTGCGCTGCGGGAGCGGGGGACTATAAGGGGCACGCAGTCCGGTTCAAGTCTCTTTGCAACAAGGCTTGGTTTTGCCCCTGAAATGACGACGATTTTCGCTCCGACCAACCCGCATCGCGCCGTGCGCTGGTGGTTGATTTCCGTGGCCGCCCTCATCGCGCTGATGGTGCTGGTCGGCGGCGCGACGCGGCTGACGGAATCCGGCCTCTCGATCGTCGAATGGAAGCCGGTCACGGGCAGCGTGCCGCCGCTGTCGGAGGCGCAGTGGACCGAGGCCTTCGAGGCCTACAAGAAGATCCCGCAATACCGCGAGCTCAACGCCGGCATGAGTCTGTCCGAGTTCAAGGAGATCTATTGGTGGGAATGGAGCCACCGCTTTCTCGGCCGCTTCATCGGCGTTGCCTATCTCTTGCCGTTCCTGTTCTTCCTGTGGCGCGGCGGCCTGTCGGGCGAGTTGAAACGGCGGCTGTGGCTGCTGTTCGCGCTTGGCGGACTCCAGGGCGCCGTCGGCTGGTGGATGGTGGCCTCGGGTCTCACGGAACGGGTCGAGGTTTCGCAATATCGGCTCGCGACGCATCTGATGCTCGCGCTGCTGATCTTTGCCGGCATCGTCTGGACGGTGCGGCGGCTCGCCGAGCGTCCGCAGATCGTTGCGCCCGCGCGGCTGAGATTCACGAGCGTGCTGCTACTCATCGTGACCTTCGTCCAGATCTATTTCGGCGCGCTGGTCGCGGGTCTGCGCGCCGGGCGTGCCTACAACACCTGGCCGCAGATCGACGGCGCGTTCATTCCCGCAGGCGACCGGCTCTGGTTCGAGACGCCGTGGTGGCGCAACATGTTCGACAACGTGCTGACGGTGCAGTTCGAGCACCGCATGACGGCCTATGCGCTGTTCGTGCTGGCGGCGCTGCACGCATTCGATGCGGTGCGTTCACGCGCGGGCCGAGCTGCGAGCGGCGCGCTGTTGCTGCTGGGCGCGGTGGGCCTGCAGGCGGTGCTCGGCATCCTCACGCTGCTCAACCAGGTGCCGATCGATCTCGCGCTTTCGCACCAAGCGGTTGCGATCGTGGTGCTCACGCTTGCAGTGATGCAGGTGGAGCGGCTGGCCTCGCGACAATCTGCACAGGCGCAGCCGCGCGCGGTTCCGGTCGGTCAGGCCGGCTGATCAGGTCAGCAATAGCCGTAGACGCCGCACGCGTAGGGCAGGCGCCAGAAATAGCCGACCTGTGGTCCGCCGTAGTACGGGCCCTGATAATCGTAGCTCCAGGGCCGGCCATAATAGCCCGGCAAGGTGCTGGAGCCGGGCAGGAGCGGCGTGCCCGGCAGGTTGCGGATGTAGCTGCCGATGCCATAGGCCGGCGAGATCAGCGCATCCGGATCGGTCTCGACATAGACCTGTGGCGGGTCCTGCGGCGGCACGGCAGCGCGCCGTCTCGCTGTGGCCGGCAGATCGGCGGCAACGGCAGCTGAGACCGTCAGCATGGCGGCAAGGGCAGGCACCATCCAGCGCAGCATCGTCGGCTCCGAATCAAAGGGGCGATCCAAGGACGATGTATGCGGTAGATATGGTTAATGACTGTTAACGCGGGCTGTCATTCCGGGGCGAGGCAACGCCCCGGAATGACCAGGAAAGCTACGCCCCCAGCGCCTGCTCCAGATCGGCGATCAGATCTTCCTTGTCTTCGATGCCGATCGAGAGCCGCACCACGTCGGGGCCGGCGCCGGACTTCACCTTGGCGGCGTCGTCGAGCTGGCTGTGCGTCGTCGAGGCCGGGTGGATGACCAGCGAGCGGGTGTCGCCGACGTTGGCCAAGTGCGAGAACAGCTGCAGCTTCGACACCAGGCTGACGCCGGCGTCATAGCCGCCCTTCAGGCTGAAGGTGAACACGGCGCCTGCGCCCTTCGGCGCGTATTTGCGTGCAAGCTGGTTGTACTTGTCGCTTGCCAAGCCCGCATAGCTCACCGAGGCCACCGCCGGATGGCCGGCGAGGAATTCTGCAACGGCCTTGGCGTTGTCGCAGTGCTTCTGCATCCGCAGCGGCAGCGTCTCGATGCCGGTCAGGATCATGAAGGCGTTGAACGGCGACAGCGCGGGTCCGAGATCGCGCAGGCCCAGCACGCGGCAGGCGATCGCGAAAGCGAAATTGCCAAAGGTCTCCTGGAGGCGGATGCCGTGATATTCGGGCCGCGGCTCCGACAGCATCGGATATTTGCCGCCCGTGGACCAGTCGAACGTGCCGGCGTCGACGATGATGCCGCCGAGCGAATTGCCGTGGCCGCCCAGGAATTTCGTCAGCGAGTGCACGACGATGTCGGCGCCATGGTCGATCGGGCGGATCAGGTAGGGCGAGGCCAGCGTGTTGTCGACGATCAGCGGCACGCCCGCCTTGCGCGCCACCGTCGAGATCGCCTCGATGTCGGTGATGCTGCCGCCGGGATTGGCAATGGACTCGATGAAGATGGCCTTCGTGCGCGGCGTCACCGCGCGCTCGAAGCTTGCGATGTCATCGGAATCCGCCCACACCACGTTCCAGCCGAAGCTCTTGAACGCATGCGAGAACTGGTTGATCGAGCCGCCATAGAGCTTGCGCGCGGCGATGAATTCGTCGCCGGGCTGGAGCAATTGCTGCAGCACCACGACCTGTGCGGCGTGGCCCGAGGCGACCGCAAGCGCGGCGGTGCCGCCTTCGAGTGCGGCAACACGCTCTTCCAGCACCGCGTTGGTGGGATTGCCGATGCGGGTATAGATGTTGCCGAATGCCTGCAGGCCGAACAGCGAGGCGGCGTGGTCGGCGTCGTTGAAGACGAAAGAGGTGGTTTGATAAATCGGGGTCGCGCGCGCACCGGTGGTGGGATCGGGTTGTGCACCGGCATGCACGGCGAGGGTTGAAAATCCCGGAAGGCGATCGCTCATTGAGGGCGTCCTGTTCTTGTGATCTGAAATCGCGCGGCATGCTGATCGGCGACGCGCCCGCCGTCAAGGCGCCGCTTCACATCACGGCGCTACGATTGTCACGTTCGCGCAACGGAAGTTTATTGCGTCAGCTTTGCTCGGTCTTGTTCTTTGCAGCGCGATCGGAAGCTGCGGTGTCGCCGCCGCCGACACTCATCCGATTGAGGGATAGCTGCATGCCTTGCGTCGGCGCCGGCGGCCGTTTGGAGCTCAGCGTGCGTGAATTGACGCCCATCCAGGAAATCTCGGACGACAAGCGGCCATATTCGATCTTGGGGCAGCGGTTCATCACGACCTTGATCCCGGCGGCCTCGGCCTTCGCCGCGGCTGCGTCTTCGCGCGCGCCAAGCTGCATCCAGATCACCTTCGGCAGCGGATCGAGCGTGAGCGCTTCTTCGACCACCGGCATGATGTGGCTGGAGTTGCGAAAGATGTCGATCATGTCGACGGGGCGGCCGATGTCGGAGAGCGAGGCGACAAACGGCTTTCCGAGCAGATCCTTGCCGACATGGCCGGGATTGACCGGGATCATGTCATAGCCGCGCTGCGCCAGATATTTGAACGCAAAATAGCTCGGCCGCACATTGACGGGCGAGGCGCCGACCATCGCGATCGACTTCACGCTGTTGAGGATGCCGCGGATGTAATTGTCGGGATAGGCGTCGTGGTTCATCTTTTTCTTTCTCTGACCCTCATGGTGAGGAGCGCGGCCCGCGCGTCTCGAACCATGAGGCCACAGTCGGGCCTCCATCCTTCGAGACGCCGCGTTCCGCGGCTCCTCAGGATGAGGAGTTGACTATTCATCCCGCCATGTCGGCGTGCGCTTCTCGATGAACGCGCCGATGCCTTCCTCGGCGTCGCGCGCCATCATGTTCTCGGTCATCACCTCTGCCGCATAGCGATAGGCGTCCGCAAGGCTCATCTCGGCCTGGCGATAGAACGCCTCCTTGCCGAGCTTGACGGTGTAGGCCGACTTCAGCGCGACCTGTTCGGCGAGGGCAATTGCGGCCTCGCGCTCGGTGCCGGCCGCGACCACGCGGTTGATGAGCCCGATCTCGCGGGCGCGCGTGGCCGCGATCGGCTCGCCGGTCAGCAGCATTTCCATCGCCTGCTTGCGCGGCACGTTCCGCGACAGCGCCACCATCGGCGTGGAGCAGAACAGGCCGATATCGACGCCCGGCGTGGCGAAGCTCGCCGCTTCCGAGGCGATCGCGAGATCGCAGCTTGCCACGAGCTGGCAGCCGGCCGCGGTCGCAATGCCCTGGACGGCCGCGACCACGGGCTTCGGCAAATGCACGACCGCCTGCATCATCGCGCTGCAGGCGGTCATCATCTCGGCAAAGAAGGCGCGGCCGCGATCCGGGTCAGTGCGGCGCGCGGTCAGCTCCTTCATGTCGTGGCCGGCGGAGAAGGCGGGGCCGTTGGCGGCGATCACCACGCCGCGGACCGCCTTGTCGTCGCGGATCTCATTGAGCTCGGCATGCAGGCTTGCGATCATCGCCTGCGACAGGCTGTTGCGCGCGGCCGGACGGTTCAGCGTCAGGACCGCGATGGGGCCTATGGTCTCGCGCAGCAGGCTCGACGGTTGCGGGGAGGGGGCGCGGGCGGCCTGGGCGGACATCGAAGCGTTCCCGGTTGGATTCTTGCAATTGGATGACGCAGATAACTTAATGTAACAGGGGATGCGAAGCGAGGGTGAGGCGAAGCATGGCGTTAGCGAAAATGAGCGTGGCGGAGGTCGAGCAGTTTCTCCGTGACGAGTTTCCCCAGGCCTTCAGCGGCGATGACATCACGATCGAGAGCGCCGACGGCCAGACCTGCCTTTTGCGCCAGCGCTACAGCGAAAGGATGCTGCGGCCGGGTGGAACCGTGTCCGGCCCGACGCTGATGGCACTGGCGGATTTCGCGATGTACGTGGTGCTGCTGTCCGCGATCGGGCCGATCGGGCTCGCGGTCACCACCAATCTCAACATCAACTTCCTGCGTAAGGGGCTACCGGGACAGGACGTGCTCGCGGAAGCGCGGCTGCTCAAGCTCGGCAAGCGCCTGGCGGTCGGCGAGGTGAAGCTGCTGTCCGGCACGTCGCCCGATCCCATTGCCCATGTCACCTCGACCTATTCCATTCCAAATGTTTGAGCTTTTCGCAGGTAATATAGTACCATAATTTTAAGATATTGATTTTGCTATTGTAATTCCCGCTATGGGGCATTGACCGTTGCGCGTCTCTTCTCTAGAAAACCGCCCAGTCCGGCGCGGTGTTCGCGCCGATATCTCCCGTCCACGGAAACTCCGATATGAAAACCTTTTCGGCAAAGCCGGCTGAGGTGACGAAGAAGTGGGTACTGATCGACGCCAAGGGTCTGGTCGTCGGCCGTCTCGCAACCATCGTCGCCATGCGCCTGCGCGGCAAACACCTCCCGACCTACACCCCGCACGTTGATTGCGGCGACAACGTCATCATCATCAACGCGCAGCATGCGGTCCTCACCGGTCGCAAGCGCGAGCAGAAGACCTATTACAAGCACACCGGTTACGTCGGCCACGTCAAGGAGCGCACCGCGCGCCAGATCCTCGAGGGCAAGCATCCCGAGCGCGTGCTCGAGAAGGCCGTCGAGCGCATGATCCCGCGTGGTCCGCTCGGTCGCGTCCAGATGGGCAACCTCCGCGTCTATGGCGGCGCCGATCATCCTCACGAGGCCCAGACGCCCGAGAAGATCGACATCGCCAAGTTGAACCGCAAGAACACGAGGGCCGCATAACATGGCCGAATCCATCCAGTCGCTCGACCAGCTCTCGCAGCTCAAGACGGCGGCCGCGCCCGACGCGCCCAAGCACGAGAAGAAGGTCGACAAGTTCAACCGCGCCTACGCCACCGGCAAGCGCAAGGACGCGGTCGCCCGCGTCTGGATCAAGCCGGGCGCCGGCAAGGTCACGGTCAATTCGCGCGAGGTCGAGGTCTATTTCGCCCGTCCCGTGCTGCGCATGATGATCGAGCAGCCGTTCTCGGTGGCCGCGCGTTCCGGCCAGTACGACGTGATCTGCACGGTTGCCGGCGGTGGTCTGTCCGGCCAGGCCGGTGCCGTCCGTCACGGCATCTCCAAGGCGCTCACCTATTTCGAGCCGGAGCTGCGTACCGTGCTCAAGAAGGGCGGCTTCCTGACCCGCGACTCCCGCGTGGTCGAGCGCAAGAAGTACGGCAAGGCCAAGGCCCGCCGGTCCTTCCAGTTCTCGAAGCGTTAATCGCTTCGGTCACATTCGCCGCGAAAGCGGCTTCAATGAGATGCAAAAGGGCGCTGATTTCAGCGCCCTTTTTGTTGTTCGTTTGTATGCAAATTGATGACGTGTTTCCCGAAAACTTGGCCTCGCGTGAAAACCTGAATGGAACTCGCGGGACATAGCGTCGCATCTGGAAGGGCGCGCAAGTCGGCTGGGCCGATCGCGTAACTTGCTATGTCTAGAAGGGGGCCGACATGATGTCGCTCGATAGCATCACGCTCTATTTGGTCGCCACCATGGTTGCCGCACTGCTCGGCGCCATGATGGTGTTTTTCGGCAAGCAGGAGAACAGCCCCGCGCTGAAATGGTGGGGCACCGCGTATCTCCTCGGCGCAGCGTCCGTCGCGCTATGGACCGCGGCCGGCGACAAGCTCGGCCCGCATCTTTACCTTGCGCTGAACGCAGTCGGCTTCGTCGCCTGCGGCATGGTGTGGAATGCGGCGCGCGTCTTCCACGGCCGCAAGCCGAATTGGCCGGGTCTCCTTGTCGGCGCGCTGGCCTGGGCCGCCGCCGTGACGCTGCTTGATCCCGCCGCGTCCATGCTGCGCATGATCGTCGGCGCCGGCATCGTCTCGGTCTATGCGGCACTGACGGCGAGCGAGCTCTGGGTTGAGCGGCGCAAGAGCCTGCAACGGCGCTGGCCGGCCTTCGTGGTGCCGGTGATGCACGGCTGCGTGCTGATGCTGCCGATCGTGCTCGGCAGCTTCCTGCGTCCGAACGATGCCGGCTTCTCCAGCAGCATCTGGGTCACCGTGTTTGCGGTCGAGCTCATCCTTTATGCCGTCGGCACCGTGTTCGTGATCTTCATGCTGGTGTCGGAGCGCACGGTGACTGCGCACCGGACCGCCGCGTCCACCGATCCCCTGACCGGCATGCTCAACCGCCGCGGCTTCTCGGAAGCCTGCGGGCGCGTGATCGAGCGCGAAGCCAAGGCCGGCCGTCCCGTGACCGTGATGATCTTCGACATCGATCATTTCAAGTCGATCAACGACCGCTTCGGCCATCCTGCCGGCGACGAGATGCTGAAGCTGTTCTCGACCGTCGTCGTCAGCAACCTGCGCATGACCGACATGTCGGGCCGCATCGGCGGCGAGGAGTTCGCCGCCCTGCTGCCGTGTTCGCTGGAGGAGGGCGTGCTGGTTGCCGAGCGCGTGCGCGAGGCGTTCGAGACCTCCGGCGTCGTGGTCGATGAGGGCCCGGTCGACACCACCGTCAGCATCGGCGTTGCCGGCGGTCCGGCCGGCACCGAGCTCGAGGTGTTGCTGGCCTCGGCCGACACAGCGCTCTACCAGGCCAAGCGCGGCGGTCGTAACCGCGTCGAGGCGGCGGAGGAGCTGCCGCTGTCGCTGGAGAACTGGCGTCGCCAGAGCGCGGCGCGGGTTGGTGCGCCGCAGGCGCGTCCGGCCACCGCCTGAAGCCAAGAGGCGCCTCAAGAGGCGCCTTCGGTAATCCGCTGTTTACCATTCGATCCCTACCATTGCGGTCATGGAATCGATCCGTCGACAGAACCCGCAGGCTGCCCTGATGTCGCTTGAAGCCGCTGCGGCCTCGGCACGCGGCGGCTTCGCTTGCGTGTTCTCCACTGCGGATGAATACGAGCGCGCGCTGATCACCGAGCGCCGCGCGCAGGGGCGCTACACGCAAAGCCGTAGCTACTGGCCGCTCGCGCTGTTCATCGGTTGCGCGCTCATCGTGGCAGGCACCGCTCTGCTGTTCGCCTGAGAGCACGCATTTTTGACCGGTCAGGGCGCCGATTCGGTGCCTTTTTCTTCGTTGCGGTCTACGGTAGACACACCCATCAAACAAACAGGGTGGAAACCGATGATCACCGAGATTGCGCAAATCGACGTCAAGCCGGGCAGCGAGAAGGATTTTGAGGCGGCCGTCGCCAAGGCCAAGGCCGCCTTCGGCGGTTCGAAGGGCTTTCACGGCTTCGAGCTGCACAAGTCGATCGAGAAGCCGCAGCGCTACCGGCTGATGGTGAAGTGGGCGACGCTGGAGAACCACACCGTCGATTTCCGCGGCTCGGAGAATTTCACCGAATGGCGCGGCCTCGTCGGTCAGTATTTTGCTTCACCCCCGGAGGTCGAGCACACCGAGACCGTGCTGACGACCTGAGCGACTTCACGACGCCTTACGCGTCGCCTGAGCATGATCTTTCCGGAAAACCGCTGCGCATTTTTCCGGATCATGCTGCCAGGGGCGGCGCCTCATACGTCTTGAAGTGGTCGATCATGACCTTGGCGATGGCGACCAGTGGCAGCGCCAGCGCCAGGCCCCAGATGCCGAACACGACGCCGAGCAGGATCTGGAACGCGAACAGCGTGGCCGGCGGGATGTCGAGTGCCTGCCGCTGCAGGATCGGCGTCAGCACATAGCTCTCCATCGCGTGCACGCCCATGAAGAGGACGAAGGCCGACAGCGCCGGAATCCAGCCCGAGGCGAGGCTCGCGAGCACCACGACGACGCCGGCAATGATGGCGCCGACGGTCGGAATGAAGGCGAGCAGGCCCGCCTGAATCCCCAGGATGAACGAGCCCGGGATGCCGATGATGGCAAGCCCGATCCAGGTCACGATGCCAACCGCAATCATCACGACGATCTGCGCGATCAGCCAGCGTTCCAGCGTCTCGCTGATGCCGTCGATGATCAGGGTGACGCGGGTGCGATGCCTCGCCGGCGCCAGGAACAACAGGCCGTCGTGATAGACGCCGGGCTGGGCGGCGAAGGACAGCCCCAGGAACAGAACGATGAAGATGTTTCCCACGCCGTGGATGGTGCCGAGCAGGAGCTTGAAGGTCTGGCTCACGATCGCGCCACCGCTGGAGGCCAGCGCGCCGGCGCCGGGCAAGGAACCGCGCGGGGGTGCTGCTGGCGAGGGTGTCGAGTCCGATGGTGGATTGGCCGAAGTGTCGGACGCAGCGTTGCCGAGATCGAAGAAGCTGGTGTCGATCCCGTGGCTGTCCAGGAAGGTCTTCACGTTGCCGATCTGCGACTTGATGGTCTTGCTCAGCAGCGAGGCCTGCTCGGCGATGGTGGCGCCGCCGAGATAGGCGACGCCTGCGAGCAGCGCCGCAAGCACGACGCAGACGATCGCGAGCCGGACCGGATGCGGCAGGTGCACGCGGCGGCCGAGCGCGTTGGTCAGCGCGTTGAGGCCGACGCCGAGCAGCATGCCGGTGAAGATCAGCAGCAGCGTGGTCGCAAAATACCAGGTGAAGACCAGCATCGCCGTGAACAGCACGACACCGATGCCGCCGACCGAAATTGCCCAAGCCAGATCGGTGCGGGTCGTGGGGCGTTGGTCTGCGAGGATGGTCACATCATGTCCTTTTCGGCGGCTGCGGGCGGGGCACTCTTTCGACAAACGCGCTTCCGATCAAGACCGCGTCAACGCGCTGGTTTGACGCTGTCGCGCGAACGGTGCAGAGCGATGAGGAGAAAACAGGTGGGGGGCGCTTGAGTTTCATCAGCAAGTGGGCCGGTCTGCTCGGGCTTCTGGCCGTGATCGTGATCGGCGACCAGATCCGGATCAACCGGCCCGGCCACAAATACCGCCTCACGGTCGAGGTGATGACGCCTGACGGGATCAAGACGGGGTCCGGCGTTCTCGCCGTCGTGCCCGACCGCAACTATAACCGTGGCGGCCGCACCACGATGCGCGGGGAGGCCGTGTTCGTCGATCTCGGCCAAGACGGCGGCAAAGGCAAGAACCTGGTCGCATTGCTGGCGCATCAGCAGGGCGGCAAGCTCGACCTCGACGACATCAACTATGTCGCGCTCCGTGCCTATGGCGCCGCGCGCGGTAACCGCGTCTCGTTCAACGATATCAGCCGGCAGGCCGGCATTGTCCCGGTGCAGGGGGAGCTGATCCCCGTGCTCGTGAGCTTTGGCGATCCCCGAGATCCCCAGACCGCGCGCCTTGTCGCCCGCGACCATGCGGATGCGGTTCTGGGCGATGGCTACGCCGTCCGTGCCCTCACCGCCGAGGTGGTGCCCAACGGCTTTTGGCCGATCGATTTCGGCGGGGTGCTTGGGGAGCCCGTGACGCGCGGAATCGAGGCGAAATTGCCCTGGCTGGCCACGCCGGACGATCCGGCGGCAACCGCGCTGAAGGCCGCCGGCCTGCCCATCGTGGGGACAACCGCGGCCCAGGAGGCATTTGCGCGAAAATAGCATTGCCGTCCCGCGTACCCTTCTGTTGAATTTGTTCCATCCCAAGGGCATGTTTAGAGAATCTTCTTACGCGGGAGGTCGGAACGGGAGATGACAAAGCCGGTCGTCGGCGTGATCGGGAACGCCCATCGCGTCGAAAATCGATTTCAGGTCCAGATGGTCGGCGAGCGCAATTTGCGCGCTGTGGCCGAGGTTTCCGGCGGCCTGCCGATGATGTTTGCGGGAGCGCCCGACATCACCGATATCGGCGCGCTGCTCGATGTGGTCGACGGGATCGTGCTCACCGGCGCCCGCGCCAACGTCCATCCGACCCGTTTCAATGTCGATCCGTGCGAGCGGCACGAGCCCTACGACATCCACCGCGACGAGGTGGCGCTGGCGCTCTCGGTCGCTTGCGTGTCCCGCGGCATTCCGCTGTTCGGCATCTGCCGGGGCCTGCAGGAGATGAACGTCGCCTTCGGCGGCTCGCTGCATCCGGAGATCCGCGAAATCCCCGGCCGCATGAACCACCGCATGCCCAGGCTCGAGAACGGCGAGATTCATCCCGATCCGACCGTGGTGTTCGCCGACCGTCACGACGTCGACCTCACGCCCGGAGGCGCCTTCGCGCGGCTGCTCGGCTGCGAGAAGATCAGGGTCAATTCGCTGCATGGCCAGGGCATTCTCGATCCCGGCAAGCGCGTGCTGATCGAGGGCGTCGCCGAGGACGGCACCATCGAGGCGATCCGCATCGCGGAAGCCCCGACCTTCGCGCTCGGCGTACAATGGCACGCCGAATACGACCCGCAGCGCAATCCGATCAACCGCAAGCTGTTCGAGGCGTTCGGCGAGGCGATGGTCGTACGCCAGCGTGCGGCGGCGTAACAAGAAGCTCGCTCGCAGCTCTCCACTGAGCGACGCTTGGTTTCGCAGCTTACGCCGTCTGCACCATCCGTCTCGCGCGATAGGCCTGGGGCGACATCAGGGTCAGCTTGCGGAACGCCTTGCGAAAGCTGCTCTCGTCCTCATAGCCGGCCGTGCGTGCGATGGTCTTGATCGGCTGCGCCGTCGTCTCCAGCAGCGTGCGCGCGTGCTCGACGCGGCGACGCATGATGAAGGCTTGCGGCGGCTCGCGCGTGAGCTCCTGGAACTTCCGGTTCAGCGTGCGCTCGCTGAGGCCGAGCGCATCGGCGAGGCGCTTGACCGTCATCGGGCTCTTGCCGGTGCGGCGAACCAGGAGGTCGGCCCGGGTCAGCAGCGGGTCCTGCGACAGCAAATAGCCGACGGGCATGAAGATCGACTGGGTGCGTTGCGCGGTGTCGATGACGACGTAATCCGCACAGAGCTTCGCAATCGCCTTGCCGTCGACCATCTCGATCAACCTGAGCAGGAGGTCGACCCACGACATCGGTCCGGCCGCGCAGACGATGCGGTCCGCGACCGTGATGACGGCGTCGGCGGCGAGGTCGATGGTGGGGTGGCGCTGCCGCAGCTCGCCTTGCAGCCACCAGGTGATGGTGGCGCGGCGGTGGTCGAGCAGGCCGCTGCCTGCAAGCAGGAACACGCCGCTGCAGAACGCGCCGATCAGCCGGCCGCTCGCATGCTGCTGCCGAAGCCAGGCGCCGGCGCGGGCATATTGCGGTTGCAGGCGTTCCGCCGTGACGTGATCGACGAGGTTGCCGGGGACGAGGATCGCGTCGAAGCGACCGCGTTTGCCGACCGCGCCATCGACGGCGACCATCTGGCCGCCGCCGGCACGCACCGGCTTGCCGTCGAGCGAAAGCACCTCCCAGGCGAAGCGCGTTTTCGCACCGCTCTGCTGCATCACGTGATTGGCAAGCGACAGGATGTCGGCGATCCCGGCGATCGCCGAATGCATGCAGCCTTCCAGCGCCAGAATTGCGAGCTTCATGAGACCTCCAGGACAGGCGCGGCGATCCTAGCCGATCGGCGCAGGGCTGCGTGGCGGAAATTGCCCGATCTCTGTCTTATCCGCCACTGCCTTGCCGGCGCTGTCAGGTCCAGTCTCGTGCCGTCGTCACACGACATCATTGGAGAGAGACATGCCTTACGTCACCATTTCCACCGTCCGCGGCATCCTGGATGCCGGGCAAAAGAAGACCTTGCTCGAACGCGTCACCGATCTCCTGGTCGAGGTCGAAGGGCAGGGCAATCCGGACTTCCGCCACAACGTCTGGGTCAGGATCGAGGAGCAGGAGCCGGCGCACTGGTCGCTGGGTGGCATGCAACCGACGCCTGAGATCATCGCCGGGATGTTCGGCACGATCGGCGCGGATGGCGTGCGGGTCCCACGGCCGTAGCAGCGCAGCGTGCGCGGGCGGACCAGCCCAAGGCATGGTTCGCCACCGCCCGTGCTCAATCGATCTGCGGGGCGATCTCCATTGCATCGCACAATCACGATCATGGCCTGCACGCGGCCGCATTGAGGTTCGCAAGACGCGCACCATATGTTCTGCAAGGGAGCCCTGCCGTGCAGACCATGAAGGCGGCCCTCGTTGCGGCGACTGGCGTCGTGGCTTTGATCTGCTGCCTCCTTCCCAGCTCAGCGGAGGAGAACGGCCGTCTTGCATTGGTCGTTTCGATCGACGGAGCCATCGGCCCTGCGTCGGCCAGCTACGTCAAGGAGGCTTTGGCCAAGGCAAGCGAACGGCGTGCCGAGGTCGTGATTCTAAGACTGAACACGCCCGGCGGCCTCAATTCCAGCATGCGTGAGATCATCGCGGATGTGCTGGCCTCGCCGATCCCTGTGGTCGGTTACGTCGCGCCCTCCGGCGCCCACGCGGCGAGCGCGGGGACCTATATCCTTTATGCGACCCACATCGCGGCGATGGCGCCGGGCACCAATATTGGCGCCGCGACGCCGGTGCAGATCGGCGGGCCGCTGCCGGGTCTTCCGAGCGGACCGGCGGACAAGGGCGGCAAGGACAAGAAGGACGGTGACCAGCAGAGCGAGTCCAAGGATCAGCCCAAGGATGCGATGACGGCAAAGGCGACCAATGATGCGGTTGCCTTCATCCGCAGCCTTGCGGAGCTGCGCAACCGCAATGTGGACTGGGCGGAGAAGGCGGTCCGTGAGGCTGCCACGCTCTCTGCCAACGCCGCGCTGGAGGCTCATGCCATCGATCTCGTCGCGCGCGATCAGGCTGAATTGCTGAGGCAGATCGATGGTCGCGTGGTCGAGGTCGCAGGCGGCAAGACGCAACGCCTGGTGACAAAGGATGCCGTCGTCGAAGCCATCGATCCCGGACCGATATCCCGCTTCCTGGCGGTGATCACCGATCCGAACGTGGCGTTCATTCTCCTGATGGTCGGCATCTACGGCTTGATCTTCGAGTTCATGTCTCCCGGAGCCGTCGCCCCCGGAGTCGTCGGCGCGATCTGCCTGCTGATCGGCCTCTATGCGCTCAATCTGCTGCCGATCAATTATGCCGGCCTCGCCCTGATGTTGGTTGGACTCGTGCTTCTCACCATCGAAGCCTTCAACCCGACCGTGGTAATCGGGCTCGGAGGGATCATCGCGTTCGTGCTGGGAGCGCTGATGCTTTTCAGGGGCGAGGCGCCGGGCTACCACCTGTCGTGGTGGGTGATCGGCATCACCGCAGCAGTGTTCGCCGGCTTTGCGCTCGTCGTGCTCGGTTCGCTTCGGCGCGTCGGCAGGGCTCCTGCACTGGTCGGCGCGCAGGCCATGCGAGGCTTGCCCGCCGAGGTTCTCGACTGGAATGGGAACGAAGGTCATGTCTTCGCCCATGGTGAGCGCTGGCAGGCGCGCGGCGCCGAAACGTTCAGGCCCGGAGAGACGGTCGAAGTCGCCAACATCGTCGACCTGACGCTGCTGATACGGCGCGCACCAACAGGCGAGGGAGGTACATCATGATGCTGGAATATCTGACCTATGCGGCGCTCGCGTTGCTTGTCATCATGTTCCTGTCCCAGGCTATTCGAATCCTGCGCGAATACGAGCGTGGCGTCATCTTTACGCTCGGCCGCTTTACCGGCGTGAAGGGCCCGGGCCTCATCATCCTCATTCCGATCGTGCAGCAACTCGTGAAGGTGGATCTGCGGGTGATGGTGCAGGTCGTGCCGCCGCAGGACGTGATTTCGCGGGACAACGTCTCCGTCAAGGTCAACGCCGTTCTGTACTTCCGCATCGTCGACCCCGAGCGGGCCATCATCAAGGTCGGCGACTACATGGCCGCCACCAGCCAGCTCGCCCAGACCACCTTGCGCTCGGTGCTCGGCAAGCACGAGCTCGACGAGATGCTTGCCGAGCGCGACAGGTTGAACGCGGACATCCAGGAGATCCTCGACAAGCAGACCGACGTCTGGGGCATCAAGGTCACCGGCATCGAGATCAAGGACGTCGATCTCAATGAAACCATGGTGCGCGCGATTGCCAAACAGGCCGAGGCGGAGCGGTTGCGGCGGGCCAAGGTGATCAATGCGATGGGCGAGCAGCAGGCTGCCGAAAAGCTCGTCGAGGCCGGCCGAATTCTCGCGCAGGAGCCTCAGGCGATGCAGCTACGTTATTTCGCCGCCCTGCACGACATCGCGGGCGAACGCTCGTCGACCATCGTCTTTCCGCTGCCGACGGGCCTGCTCGACCATTTTGTGCCGCGGCGCGACAACCCGTAGCCATCAGCGGCAGGATGACCCATCTTCGGCCCAAATGGAGGTGTCGAATATCGCTCCCAACTTAAACGGGAGGAGAATTCGATGACGAAGCATGCCGCCAGACCAGCAAGCCGCCGCCGAAATCGGACATTGATGCTCACCGTCCCGCTGGTCGCCCTCGCACTTTGGTCGTGGGGGATCGATGCGGCGCAGGCCGCAGAGCCGGGCAAGGACGCGACGGCGGCTAGCCTGCCGCGCATTCTCGTGCTTGCGACGGGAGGTACCATCGCAGGCCAGGCCGACGCGCGCGCGACCGGCGCGTACAAATCAGGCCAGATCACCGGCGAGCAGTTGATGCAGTCGGTGCCGGGCCTGGACAAGCTCGCGAAGCTGAATGCCGAGCAGATTTCGTCGATCGGATCCCAGGACATGAACGACAAGGTCTGGTTTGCCCTGGCCCGCCGCATCCAGGACGCCTTCGACAAGAATGAAGCCGATGGAGTCCTCATCACCCACGGCACGGATACGCTCGAGGAGACCGCGTTCTTTCTCGACAATGTCGTGCGCAGCGACAAGCCGGTGGTGATCGTCGGGTCGATGCGCCCGGCCACGGCGGTGAGTGCGGACGGCCCCGGCAATCTGTACGAAGCGGTGCAGGTGGCGGCCGATCCGCGCTCTCGCGGCCGCGGCGTGATGGCCGTGCTGAACGACAAGATCCAAAGCGCCCGCTCGATCACCAAGACCAACACCACGAGCATCGAGACGTTCAGCTCTCCCAATGACGGCCCGATCGGCTATGTCGATACCGCCGGCGGCATCCGTTTCATGACCCAGGCCGCCGGCTTCAAGCGCACGACCTATCCGCTCCCGGCAGGCGAGCAATTGCCGCGCGTCGAGATCGTCTATTCGCATGCCAACATGGACGCCGTTCCGATCGAGGATGCCATTTCGCACGGCGCCAAGGGCATCGTGCTGGCCGGCGTCGGCGACGGCAACACGTCGAAGCAGGCCCTCGATGCGCTCGAAGCGGCGGCGAAGAAGGGCGTCATCGTCGTCCGCTCGACGCGGGTCCGATCCGGCTTCGTCACCCGGAATGTCGAGGTTGACGACGACAAGAACGGGTTCGTCGTGTCCGAGGACCTCAATCCGCAGAAGGCCCGCGTTCTCACTCAATTGCTGATCGCGGGCGGGGTGACGGCTCCGGCCGAGCTCCAGCGCGCCTTCACTGCAACGTGGTGATTGGGCAGGTCGTATCCTGCAGGGTGGGTTAGCGTAATCCACCCTGCGACTCCCCAAAACGAAAAGGCGCTCCTCGCGGAGCGCCTTTTGCTTGTCGCAGAGAGTTTGGGCCGCTTAGCCCGAATAGTACATGTCGAACTCGACCGGGTGCGGGGTCATTTCGAAGCGCTCGACCTCGGTCATCTTCAGCTCGATGTAGCTGTCGATGAAGTCGTCGTCGAACACGCCGCCGTTCTTGAGGAAGCCGCGGTCCTTGTCGAGGTTTTCGAGCGCCTCGCGGAGCGAGCCGCACACCGTCGGGATCTGCTTCAGCTCTTCCTTCGGCAGGTCGTAGAGGTCCTTGTCCATCGCCGGACCCGGATCGATCTTGTTCTTGATGCCGTCGAGGCCGGCCATCAGCATCGCGGCGAAGCCGAGATAGGGATTGGCGAGCGGATCGGGGAAGCGCACCTCGACACGCTTGGCCTTCGGCGAAGCGGTGTAGGGGATGCGGCAGGAGGCCGAGCGGTTGCGCGCGGAGTAGGCGAGCAGCACGGGAGCCTCATAGCCCGGGACCAGACGCTTGTAGGAGTTGGTCGACGGGTTGGTGAAGGCGTTGATCGCCTTGGCGTGCTTGATGATGCCGCCGATGTAGTGAAGGCAGGTCTCCGACAGGTCGGCGTACTTGTTGCCGGCGAACACCGGCTTGCCGTCCTTCCAGATCGACTGGTGCACGTGCATGCCCGAGCCGTTGTCGCCATAGACCGGCTTCGGCATGAAGGTGGCGGTCTTGCCGTAGATGTGCGCGACCTGGTGGATGCAGTACTTGTAGATCTGCATGTGGTCGGCCATCAGCGTCAGCGTGTCGAACTTCATGCCGAGCTCGTGCTGGGCGGACGCGACTTCGTGGTGATGCTTCTCGACCTTGACGCCCATCTTGGCCATGGCGCCGAGCATTTCGGAGCGCATGTCCTGCACGGAGTCCTGCGGCGGCACCGGGAAGTAGCCGCCCTTGGTGCGGACGCGGTGGCCGAGATTGCCGCCTTCATATTCGGTGTCGGAGTTGGTCGGCAGCTCCGAGGAGTCGAGACGGAAGCCGGTGTTGTAGGGGTTGGCGGAGAAGCGCACGTCGTCGAACACGAAGAACTCGGCTTCGGGGCCGACGAACACGCTGTCGCCCACGCCCATCGACTTCACCATGGCCTCGGCCTTCTTGGCGATGCCGCGGGGGTCGCGGTTGTAGGGCTCGCCGGTGGTCGGCTCGAGCACGTCGCAGGTGATGACCATGGTGGTCTCGGCGAAGAACGGGTCGATCGTCGCGGTCACCGGATCCGGCATCAGGCACATGTCGGACTCGTTGATCGCCTTCCAGCCGGCGATCGAGGAGCCGTCGAACATCGTCCCTTCGGCGAAAATGTCCTCATCGATCATGCTGATGTCGAACGTCACGTGCTGCCACTTGCCGCGCGGATCGGTGAAGCGCAGGTCGACGTATTTGACGTCGTTGTCCTTGATCGATTTCAGGACGTCTTTGGCGGTCTTCATGCATACCCCTTTTGGCTCTGCGGGTCGGTTTCCAGGTGAGCAAGATTATTCTCGCTTTTGGCGAGTTCGCGCGCGAGCGCACAAACAAAATCAGGCCGCCGAAGCAGCCTTTTTCTTGTCGGAGTGTCGCAAAATGCGGGATAGCACCCGGCTCAGATAGCGTCCAGCCCGGATTCGCCGGTCCGGATGCGGATCGCCTCTTCGATATTGGAGACGAAAATCTTGCCGTCGCCGATGCGCCCGGTCTGCGCGGCGCGGCGGATCGCGTCGATGGCGCGCTCGACCAGATCGTCGCCGATCACGATCTCGATCTTCACCTTGGGGAGGAAATCGACGATGTATTCTGCGCCGCGGTAAAGCTCGGCGTGGCCCTTCTGCCGGCCAAAGCCCTTGGCCTCGGTCACGGTGATGCCTTGCAGGCCGACTTCCTGAAGCGCTTCCTTCACCTCGTCGAGCTTGAATGGCTTGATGATGGCTTCGATTTTCTTCACTGCGCGCCTCCCGGCCTTTCGATCAAATAGCAACGTCTTCGTCAGGATGCGCTTTTCTTAACGCACGATCTTGTCTTCGCTATGCCGGGATGCCTGACCAGCCCGGCAACAACGGCCGGCCACACCCTGATAGATTGCCAGTGAGCACGACGAACCGAAGCGGCTTCCTCGAAAGCAGGGTCTATGCCAAGTTGCAAATGCCCTGATTATTGGAGCGTTATCAGCCTTTTAACGCGCATCTCTGATAGGTGGAGCCGACTGGCTCAAAATACCGCAGACTACGAAATAGGCAATCGGTTCAATATCTGTGCAAATCGTTGTTCTGCCGGGTGGGTCGGTACGGAACGTGCCTGTTGAAAAGGCGTTTGGACCAGGGAAGTGGCATGGAAGTTCTGACCAACGCTGAAATGCAGCGTGCCGACCAGCTCAGTATTGCGGCAGGCACGCCCGGCTTCAAGCTGATGCTCAGCGCGGGACAGGCGGTCGCGGAGGCCGCCAATGCGCTGGTGGAGGAGGGGCCGATCCTGATCGTGGCCGGTCCCGGCAACAATGGCGGCGACGGTTTTGTCGCAGCCGCGGAGCTCGCCGCGCAAGGGCGCGACGTCTCGGTGATCCTGATGTGCGAGCGCGACCAGCTCCAGGGTGACGCGGCCTCCGCGGCGCGCGGCTGGAAGCACCCGGTGCTGCCGTTCAATCCGCAGGCGATCGGCAAGCCCGCGCTGATCATCGACGCGCTGTTCGGCGCGGGCCTCAGTCGTCCGGTCGACGGCGAGGCGCATGCGATGATCGACGCGATCAACGCCAACGGCGCCCCGGTGCTCGCGGTCGATTTGCCGAGCGGCATCAATGGCACCAGCGCAGCTGTGATGGGCGCGGCGGTGAACGCCACCGAGACCGTCACCTTCTTCCGCAAGAAGCCGGCGCATTTGCTGCTGCCCGGCCGGATGCATTGCGGCCACGTGCGCGTCGCCGACATCGGCATCGACGCACAGGTGCTGGACGAGATCGCGCCGCGGACCTTCGAGAACGATCCGGATTTCTGGGGCACCGCCTTTCCGGTGCCGCGCATCGACGGCCATAAATACGCACGGGGCCACGTGCTGGCGGTCTCGGGCGATGCCGCCGCGACCGGCGCGGCGCGGCTCGCCGCCCGTGGGGCTTTGCGGGCCGGAGCGGGCCTCGTGACGCTGGCGACCCCGCGCGATGCGCTCGCGATCAATGCCAGCGCGCTCACCGCGGTGATGGTTCGCGCCTGCGACACAGCGGTCGAATTCGGCGCGTTGCTCGGCGACAAACGCTACAACACCTGCCTGATCGGACCCGGCGCGGGCGTCCGCGATCGCACCTGCGATCTGGTCCACACGGCGCTTCACGCGCAGCGGCATCTGGTGCTGGACGCGGATGCGCTGACGAGCTTTGCCGCAAACCCCGAGCGGCTGTTTGAATCGATCAAGTCCTCTGAGGACAGTGCGGTCGTGCTGACGCCGCACGAGGGTGAATTTCCGCGCCTGTTCTCCGACCTCAGCAACAAACATCCGGGCCGCTCGAAGCTGGAGCGAGTCCGCGCCGCCGCCGAGCGCTGTGGTGCGGTCGTGCTGCTGAAGGGGCCGGATACCACCATCGCCGCGCCCGACGGGCGCGCCACCATCGCCGCCAACGCGCCGCCCTGGCTCGCCACCGCCGGCGCCGGCGACGTGCTCGCCGGCATCATCGCAGGACTTCTGGCGCAGGGCGTGCCGGCCTTCGAAGCCGCCAGCATCGGCGTCTGGATGCATGGCGAGGCGGGAAGCGAGGCGGGGCCCGGCCTGATCGCGGAGGACCTGACCGAGACGCTGCCGGCCGTGCACCGGCGGATCTATAATGCGCTCGGGGTGGAGTATTAGTGCTCAGGCTGCTCGCACTCACCGATATGGGCGAGGCCGCGCAGGTCCATCGGATTGCGTTTGACCGGGCGATGCCGTGGCTCGTTGGGCTGCACACACCTGACGAGGACAGCTGGTTCTACCGCGAGCGCGTTTTCACGACGTGCCGTGTGTGGGGACGGTTCGATGATGGCGTCCTGAGCGGGATCATCGCCTTCCGCGAAGGTTGGGTCGAGCAGCTCTATGTGCTTCCCGCCGCCCAGGGGCGCGGCGTCGGCACAGAACTCCTCGATGTCGCCAAGCGGGCCAGCGACCAGCTGGAGCTCTGGACCTTCGAGCGCAACGCGCCGGCGCGGCGCTTCTATGAGGCGCGCGGGTTCGCACTGGTTGAGCAGACCGACGGGGCGCGGAACGAGGAGCGGGAGCCCGACGCTCGCTACCTCTGGACGCGCCGGTAAGTCGCTCACTCCACCGCGTACCAGCGCACCAGCCGCGGCGCGGCCCAGTCGGTCACGACGGATTCGATCAGCCAGCGTCCGGGTGAGGTCGCCGCGAATGCGATCCGCTGGGTCTGGCCGGGCTCGATTGCGAGCGTGTCGAGCCAATAGGGTTTCCAGCCGTCGTCGAGCTTGTCGAGCAGGCGGAAATGGTGGCCGTGCAGGTGAAACACGGTCGTGACCGGTCCGGGGTTCTTGAGGGCCAGCACGACGGTGCGGCCGGTCCTGGCGCGGAAGGCGGGATTGGAGGAGACGGAGAAGCTTGCAGGCCGTGCCCAGCCGGCCTCGGGCGCGCCGAGCGCGACATCGAACCGCAGGGCGCCTTTGAGGTCGAGCTTCTCGGGGAGGTCGTTCAGGGGGAGCGGCTGTGGTGGCAGCAGCGGCGCGCGCCGCTCGAGCTTGCCTGATATCGTGAGGCTCCCGACCTGGCGCGCCTCCTTGCCGTCATGCAACAGGAATGGGGCCGATGTGGCCGCGTCCACGAAGGCGTCGGCACGTGCGCCGGGGGCGAGCACCAGGGCGCCGTTGCGCGCCGGGAATGGCTCGGCCGGCTGTCCGTCGAGGGCCATCACCTGGACCTCGTGGCCTTCCAATTTGATCGCCAGAACAGAACGTTGCGAGCCGTTGATAAAGCGCAGCCGCAGCCGCTCGCCGGCCGCCGCTGAGAGTTCGAATGAAGTCCGCCCATTGAGCGTGAAGAGCGGTGTCGTGTCCTCGGGAACGCGGCCGGGCGGAAGCGCGGTCCCATCCGGCCGCAGGCGCCATTCCTCGATCAACAGGACCTCGTCGCGGTCGACAGGGACGCGATTTGTCTCGCCGGCGATGATCGGAAGCGGGCGCGCGGGCAGCTTCAGACCGTCTTCGAAGAGACGGAAGTCGGCTGCCAGAGTTCCTGCATTTGGTATTGAAACAATTGAGGTTTCAGTCACATCCGGCGCAGTCGGCGTACGCCCTCGCAACGGGTCGGCCGCGGCCGGGCCATTCAGGCCGTACCAGACTGGCGCAAGCGGGACAGGCAGGTCGTTCCGGAAGACCACCTCGCAGCGGTCGCCTCGCTTGAGACGGACGTTCCCGATATGGCTTACGGCGGCCAGCTCCCAGATCGGTGTCGCCGGCTGACCCGGCCTGAGCGCCAGGGTTGCCGGCCTTGCCTGCAGGGCGAGCTGGGCGGTGACAGCGGGGGCCGCGCCGCCGGCGATCAACCCGGCTGCGGGGGCTGCAAGTCCGGCTGCAAGTCCAGCTCCAAGTCCGGCCAAAACCTCACGCCGGGTCGGGTCAGAGATCCGCGTTTTCATGGCTCGATGCGGACCATGAAGCGCTGGATAAGTCCAGCCGTCGCGCCTACTTAAAGCCTGTCTCTATCGGGCCATTTTTTTGCTGCGAACAGTCAGGCACATGCTATAAGCCCGGCCGCCCGCGGCATCGCGGCCGGTCTTGATGCAAATTCACGCGGGCGTGGCGGAACTGGTAGACGCGCTGGATTTAGGTTCCAGTGACGAAAGTTGTGGGGGTTCGAGTCCCTCCGCCCGCACCAAGCGCTTTCAGCGTTTGCACGGATTACCGAAGGGCTGCTTCCTCACGGAGTGTTTCCGGCGGAAGTGGTCCGATGAACCACCGGCGTTGAGGCGTCTTGCCTCGCGCCGGTTCGATTAATGACAGCGTCCCGACGCATGCGTGCCGGGGCCGAGCGAGAAGAAGATTGGACGCCATGCAGGTCACAGAAACCCTCTCGGAAGGTTTGAAGCACGAGTTCAAGATCAGCGTTCCCGCGTCTGATCTCGACGCCAAGGCTGGTGCCAAACTCGTCGATCTCAAGGACAAGGTCCGCATCAACGGCTTCCGCCCCGGCAAGGTGCCGGTCGCTCACCTGAAGAAGGTCTATGGCCGCTCGGTGATGGCCGAGACCATCGACCAGACCATCCGCGACACCAACACGCAGCTGTTCTCCGACCGCGGTTTCCGCCTTGCGACCGAGCCGAAGATCACCATGCCGACCGAGCAGGCCGAGGTCGAGGAGCTGCTCAACGGCAAAACCGATCTGACCTACACGGTCGCGATCGAAGTGGTGCCCGCGATTGCGCTCGCCGATTTCAAGAGCTTCCAGGTCGAGAAGCCTGTCGCCGACGTGTCCGACGCCGATGTCGACGAAGCCATCAAGCGCATCGCCGACAGCAACCGCGGCTATGCGGCCAAGGCCGAGGGCGCCAAGGCCGAGTCGGGCGACCGCGTCACCATCAACTTCAAGGGCACCATCAACGGCGAAGTCTTCGAGGGCGGCACCGGCGAGGGCATCCAGGTCGCGATCGGTTCCAATACCTTCATCCCCGGTTTCGAGGAGCAGCTCACCGGCATCGGCGCGGGCGAGACGCGCACGCTGAAAGTGTCGTTCCCCAAGAACTACATGAACGACAAGCTCGCCGGCCAGCCGGCCGAGTTCGAGACCACCGCGACCTCGATCGAGGCGCCGCAGGACGTCGCGATCGACGACGAGTTCGCCAAGACGCTTGGCCTCGAATCGCTGGACAAGCTGAAGGAAGCCGCGCGCGAGCGTCTGGCTGCCGAGTTCGCCGGCGCGACGCGCCAGCGCGTCAAGCGTGCGCTGCTCGACCGCCTCGACGAGGCGCATCGCTTCGAAGCGCCGCCGTCGCTCGTCGACGAGGAGTTCAATCTGATGTGGAACTCGGTCAAGGCCGAGATGGATTCGGCCGGCAAGACCTTCGCGGACGAGGATACCACCGAAGACAAGGCCAAGGACGAGTACCGCAAGATCGCAGACCGCCGCGTGCGGCTCGGCCTCGTGCTGTCCGAGATCGGCGAGAAGAACAAGATCACCGTGACCGACGACGAGGTCGGTCGCGCCGTGATCGAGCGCGCTCGTTCGATGCCGGGCCGCGAGAAGGAAGTCTGGGACTATTACCGCAGCAACGCCCAGGCGCTGGCCCAGCTTCGTGCACCGATCTACGAGGACAAGGTCGTCGACTTCATCCTCGAGCTCGCCAACGTGACCGAGAAGAAGGTCTCGCGCGAGGACCTGTACAAGGACGAGGACGCGGAAAAGACCGCAGCCTGAAGGCTCTAGAGCGTTTTCGAGCGAAGTGGATACCGGTTCGCGTAAAGAAAACGCGTCAAACTTAGAATCTAGAGCCCCGTTCCGATTCCATCGGAACGGGGCTCTAGGAAAGCCTTCCATTAAGGATGATCAGCGAAGAGGCCCGGCTAGCCATCTGGCTGGCTGGGCCTGTTTGCGAGAATCAGCTTCAAGTGCCCCGTGGATTAAGCCTTAATTCGCTCCGCACTTGTCTGGCGCGAATTGGGCTATATCTGTCGGTACGCCCTGTACCCAAGTCTTATACCAAGCGTTCTACCTCTACCCACTTCCTGCATCACTGGCGTCCATCGGCCTTCCGGCAAATCCAGCTAAACTGGCAGCCAAGACCGGCAATGTCCGCCTCCTAAAACCCTAGGTGACTCATGCGCGATCCGGTTGAAACCTACATGAACCTCGTGCCCATGGTGGTCGAGCAGACCAACCGTGGCGAGCGCGCCTACGACATCTTCTCGCGCCTGTTGAAGGAGCGCATCATTTTCCTGACCGGGCCGGTCGAGGACGGCATGTCGACGCTGGTGGTCGCGCAGCTCCTGTTCCTTGAAGCGGAAAATCCGAAGAAGGAAATCTCGATGTACATCAACTCGCCGGGCGGCGTGGTGACGTCGGGCCTCGCGATCTACGACACCATGCAGTTCATCCGCCCGCCGGTCTCGACGCTGTGCACGGGCCAGGCCGCCTCGATGGGCTCGCTGCTGCTCTGCGCCGGCGAAAAGGACATGCGCTTCTCGCTGCCGAACGCGCGCATCATGGTGCACCAGCCCTCCGGCGGCTTCCAGGGCCAGGCCACCGATATCATGCTGCACGCGCAGGAAATCCTGAACCTGAAGAAGCGGCTCAACGAGATCTACGTGAAGCACACCGGTCAGACCTACAAGACGATCGAGGACGCGCTGGAACGCGACAAGTTCCTCACCGCGAACGACGCCAAGGAGTTCGGCCTGGTCGACAGGGTCATCGACAAGCGCGCCGAAGAGCCGGCGGCGAAACCGCAGTAACGCGAACGGGGCTGCAACATCGATCCCTGGAATACCTATCGGGATTTCTCGGGATCGTCAGGGCGACGTTCACGTTAACGGCGCACTACGCGGCGGCGCAAAAAACAGTCTTGCGCCCCGCGACAGGCAGAAAGTTCCGCTTTCGTGCTTGTTTTTCGTGGCAATCCAGCAACTCCGGGGCGATTTCGATCACTTCGTCCGTGCCAAGACGTGAAATCACGGTATTGTCACGGGTAGCCAGCGCCCCCTCGATTAGCGAATTCTTGATAGTCGGGTGACAGCATGGTTGGCTACGATTGATCGGCTATGATCGCGGAGAATCGAGTGCCCGTGATTCGCACGGGATGTAACGCGTAGGGTCTTTTTTGGTACGGAATTTGCTCTATTTGAACTTCATACGGCATGCGTGCCGGAATGGAGCGATCGAGCGGAGCGGGATCGAACCGCGGACGGAGACATGAATGAGTAAGGTCGGCACGAGCGACTCCAAGAACACACTGTATTGCTCGTTCTGCGGCAAGAGCCAGCACGAAGTCCGCAAACTGATCGCGGGTCCCACGGTCTTCATCTGCGACGAGTGCGTTGAGCTCTGCATGGACATCATCCGCGAGGAGAACAAATCCTCGCTCGTGAAGTCGCGCGACGGCATTCCGACGCCGAAGGAAATCTGCAAGGTCCTGGACGATTACGTCATCGGCCAGAGCCATGCGAAGAAGGTCCTGTCGGTCGCGGTGCACAATCACTACAAGCGCCTCAACCACCAGACCAAGCACAACGACGTTGAGCTCGCGAAGTCGAACATCCTGCTGATCGGTCCGACCGGTTCGGGCAAGACGCTGCTCGCGCAGACGCTCGCCCGCATCCTGGACGTGCCGTTCACGATGGCCGATGCCACGACGCTGACCGAAGCCGGCTATGTCGGCGAGGACGTCGAGAACATCATCCTGAAGCTGCTCCAGGCCGCCGACTACAATGTCGAGCGCGCCCAGCGCGGCATCGTCTACATCGACGAAATCGACAAGATCAGCCGCAAGTCCGACAATCCCTCGATCACGCGCGACGTGTCGGGTGAGGGCGTGCAGCAGGCGCTGCTGAAGATCATGGAAGGCACGGTGGCTTCGGTCCCGCCGCAGGGCGGCCGCAAGCATCCGCAGCAGGAGTTCCTGCAGGTGGATACCACCAACATCCTGTTCATCTGCGGCGGTGCGTTCGCCGGCCTCGAGAAGATCATCTCGGCGCGCGGGCGGTCGACCTCGATCGGCTTCGCCGCCCAGGTGCTCGCGCCGGAGGATCGCCGTACCGGCGAGATCTTCCGCCACGTCGAGCCTGAGGACCTCCTGAAGTACGGTCTCATCCCCGAATTCGTCGGCCGTCTGCCGGTCGTGGCGACGCTCGAGGATCTGGACGAGACTTCGCTGAAGAAGATCCTCACCGAGCCGAAGAACGCGCTGGTGAAACAGTACCAGCGGCTGTTCGAGATGGAGAACATCGAGCTGACCTTCGCCGACGAGGCACTTGGCGCGGTCGCCCGCAAGGCGATCGAGCGCAAGACCGGCGCGCGTGGTCTGCGTTCGATCCTCGAGGCGATCCTGCTCGAGACCATGTTCGACCTGCCGGGCCTGGAAGGTGTGGAAGAAGTCGTGATTTCGCGCGAAGTCGTGGAAGGTACGGCCCGTCCGCTCTACATCTACGCCGATCGGTCCGATCGCGCCGTCGAGAACGCCAGCGCCTGATTTACGGCGCTGGAACGCTCCAATCGTCTTTGATAGTAGCGGCTGCGGAATGGTTCTCCGCAGCCGATGTTGCGTCGCTTATACGCGTGCGTAAGCGCCTGATGGCGCGCGTCTTTCAATGACTTGACACCCCCCCGGTCGATAGCCACCTAATGTCGACGGCGAGCGAAAATTCTCTTCAAGATTCGCCTCAGTTCCGATCCGGCAAGCCCGGTCCAACCTTAGAATGGTAGGCCGGTTTTGTGGATCACCTCGGCACCTTGTGGCGGTTGCGCATGAGCATGGCGGGCTGCGTGCAAGGGGGTAAAGCAAAAGGAAAAGGCCATGACTAATCCAAAACCCCGGCCAACCATCGTCCATGGCGAGACGCACGCCTATCCCGTGCTGCCGCTGCGCGACATCGTCGTCTTCCCGCACATGATCGTTCCGCTCTTCGTCGGTCGCGAGAAGTCGATCCGCGCGCTCGAAGAGGTGATGAAGAACGACGCGCTGATCATGCTCGCGACGCAGAAGAACGCGTCCGACGATGATCCGGCGCCCGATGCCATTTACGAGACCGGTACGCTCGCCAGCGTGCTTCAGCTCTTGAAGCTTCCCGACGGCACCGTGAAGGTGCTGGTCGAAGGGCTCGAGCGTGCGCGCGTGCAGAAATACACTGATCGCAGCGAGTATTACGAAGCGACCGCGATTGCGCTCGCCGACACCGATGCGAAATCGGTCGAGGCGGAGGCACTGTCGCGCTCGGTCGTGTCCGACTTCGAGAGCTATGTGAAGCTCAACAAGAAGATCTCGGCCGAGGTCGTCGGCGTCGTGCAGGCGATCACCGATTTCGCCAAGCTCGCCGACACCGTTGCCTCGCATCTCGCCGTCAAGATTGCGGATCGCCAGCAAATCCTGGAGACGCTGTCGGTCACCACGCGCCTCGAGAAGGTGCTGGGCCTGATGGAGAGCGAAATCTCGGTGCTGCAGGTCGAGAAGCGCATCCGCTCGCGCGTCAAGCGCCAGATGGAGAAGACCCAGCGCGAGTATTATCTCAACGAGCAGATGAAGGCGATCCAGAAGGAGCTCGGCGACGACGACGGTCGCGACGAGCTCGCCGATCTCGAAGAGAAGATCTCCAAGACCAAGCTCTCCAAGGAAGCGCGCGAGAAGGCGCAGCATGAATTGAAGAAGCTGCGCCAGATGTCGCCGATGTCCGCGGAAGCGACCGTCGTGCGCAACTATCTGGATTGGCTGCTGTCGATCCCGTGGAACAAGAAGTCCAAGGTGAAGAAGGATTTGGAATCGGCGCAGGCGGTTCTGGATGCCGATCACTACGGGCTCGAGAAGGTCAAGGACCGTATCGTCGAGTATCTCGCGGTGCAGTCGCGCGCCAACAAGCTGACCGGACCGATCCTCTGCCTCGTCGGACCTCCCGGCGTCGGCAAGACCTCGCTCGGCAAGTCGATCGCGAAGGCGACGGGGCGCGAGTTCGTGCGCGTCTCGCTCGGCGGCGTGCGCGACGAGGCCGAGATCCGCGGTCACCGCCGCACCTATATCGGGTCGATGCCCGGCAAGATCATCCAGTCGATGCGGAAGGCGAAGTCGTCCAATCCGCTGTTCCTGCTGGACGAGATCGACAAGATGGGCGCCGATTTCCGCGGCGATCCGTCTTCGGCGCTGCTCGAGGTCCTCGACCCCGAGCAGAACGGGACCTTCAACGACCACTACCTCGAGGTCGACTACGATCTGTCCAACGTGATGTTCATCACGACCGCGAATACGCTCAATATTCCGGGACCGCTGATGGACCGCATGGAGATCATCCGGATCGCGGGCTACACCGAGAACGAGAAGGTCGAGATCGCGCGCAAGCATCTGATCCCGAACGCGGTGTCCAAGCACGGCCTGGACTCCAAGGAGTTCTCGATCGACGACGACGCGCTGCTGCTGTTGATCCGCCGCTACACCCGCGAAGCGGGCGTGCGTAATCTGGAGCGTGAGCTCTCCACACTCGCCCGCAAGGCGGTGAAGGAGCTGATGATCTCCAAGAAGAAGTCGGTCAAGGTCACCGAGAAGACTCTGGAAGAGTTGCTCGGCGTGCCGAAGTACCGCTTCGGCGAGATCGAGAGCGAGCCGCAGGTCGGTATCGTCACGGGCCTGGCCTGGACCGATGTCGGCGGCGAGCTGCTGACGATCGAAGGCGTCATGATGCCCGGCAAGGGCAAGATGACGGTCACGGGCAATCTGCGCGACGTGATGAAGGAATCGATCTCGGCGGCGGCGTCCTATGTGCGCTCGCGTGCGATCGTCTACGGCATCGAGCCGCCGCTGTTCGACCGGCGCGACATCCACGTGCACGTGCCGGAAGGCGCGACGCCGAAGGACGGTCCGTCGGCGGGCGTGGCGATGGCCACCGCGATCATCTCGGTCATGACCGGCATTCCGGTCCGCCACGATGTCGCGATGACCGGCGAGATCACGCTGCGCGGCCGCGTGCTGCCGATCGGCGGCCTGAAGGAGAAGCTGCTGGCCGCTGCCCGCGGCGGCATCAAGACGGTGCTGATCCCCGAGGATAACGCCAAGGATCTCACGGAGATTTCCGATGCGATCAAGGGCGGCATGGAGATCATCCCGGTGTCGCGTCTGGACGACGTCGTCGCCAGGGCGCTGGTGAAGAAGCCGGTGCCGATCGTCTGGGAAGAGGACACCAAGGTGACGGTGAAGCCGGACGGGGACGAGGCCGCTGGCGGACTGACCGCTCACTAAGGTTCAGCGAAAGATGATAAAACGGCGCCTTCGGGCGCCGTTTTTGTTTTGGGGGCAGGGGATCAGGGCGATGCAGATCGACGGGCAGTGCCATTGCGGGCAGATCACCTTTGAGGCCGAGGTCGACCCCGAGGCGGTGTCGGTCTGCCATTGCCGGGATTGCCAGACCCTGACGGGATCGCCGTTCCGGGTGACCGCGATCTGCACCAAGGCCGACGTGCGCGTGACCAGCGGCACGCCAAAAGTCTACGGCAAGCGCGGCGACAACGGCCGGATGCGTTTCCAGCACTTCTGCGCCGACTGCGGTTCCCCGCTGTTCACCAGCGGCGAGGGTGATCAGGCCGACGATTGGGGCATCCGCTGGGGCTCAATCCGCCAGCGCGACAAATTGCGGCCCATCAGGCAGATCTGGTGCCAGTCGGCGGCGGTGTGGATCGACGCGGTGCCGCTGCTGCCGGGGAGGCCGGGGGATTAAGGCTGGCTTGCCAAGCCGAAGCTCGCCGCAAAAAGCCCGACTTCGCCCGTTGGGATTCGGCGTGGCAGCCTGCGTCGCTGCGCGAGCGCAGGCTGGTGGGCGGTCACGGATTCGAACCGCGGACCCTCTCGGTGTAAACGAGATGCTCTAACCAGCTGAGCTAACCGCCCCAAGGCGCCTCTTTAGCCCTCCCGCGGGTGTTCGAGCAAGGCCCGAACGCATCGCAAACAGGGCTCGAGCAAGACCGCCTTTGTGATGATTGTCACAGGCGTCCGCCCGCGAGTCGGCCAATGTCCACCGCAATTCACGATGGAGGGGTGGCCAATGTGTGCTCTGCTGGACCTCATCTACCGACATTGTTGCCGGGCGTGTTTGCGCGAAGCGCGACGCATGAGCCGCCGCGGCTCGATCATTCCAATTTGGTAGTTCCGGCTGACGGCGCGCCGATTTGGCCGCTGGCGGCTGTCCTGCCTCGTTGCGCCTGGCATCGGACGCCCACGAGCCGCCCTCCAAGGGTCCAAAATTGCCCTTTTTCGGTCATCTTTTTGATCGCCATCCGAACCAACGTTACGGCTCCCTGTGGCAGCGTGGAGTATCGCCGTGATGAGTGATCTTCGCATCAAGCTGGAAAGGTACGAGTCGAAAGCCGCCCACTGCATGAAAGCGGCTCAAGAAGCTCCTGATGAGGCCGGTCGGGCCTTCTACGAGGAGCTTGCCAACTATTACGACGAGCTGGCAGCCGACTTTCGCCGCGTCCTCGCCAAGCGAACCGGAGTTTCGCTCGCGGCCGGATGATCCGGCATAGCGCAGGTCGGCAGTTGAAGACCTCGGCGGTCCGTCAACCTCTGACGCCGTGTCGTGCGGCGTGAACGCAAGAACGTCTCGCTGACAGGTGGACCGAACAGGCCGCCTCAGTTGACGGCGTCCTTGCTTTTCGGCATCGGGGTCTTTCGACCAAGCTGCCGGAGGGGATCCATGGAACAGCCAAGCGGACACGCAGAGAATGCCGACCAGATCGCCTATTGGAACGGTCCGAGCGGGCAGCGCTGGGCCGATCGGCACGCGGCCCAGGAGAGCCTGCTCGGCCCCATCGCCGACGTGCTGATCGATCGCGCCAGGCCGAAGCCGGGCGAGCGCGTGCTCGATGTCGGCTGCGGCTCCGGTGCGACGACGTTCGCGTTCGCGAAGGCTGTCGCGCCCGATGGCTTCGCGCTCGGCCTCGACGTCTCCGATCCCATGCTGTCGCAGGCGCGCGCGTTTGCGCCAAAAGGCCTGCCGCTCGATTTCGTGCTGGCGGATGCGACGGTGCATCCGTTCGAGCCGGCGAGCTTTGACCTGCTCGCCTCGCGCTTCGGCGTGATGTTCTTCGCCGATCCCATTGCGTCCTTCACCAACCTCCGCCGCGCGCTGAAGCCGACCGGACGGCTCGCCTTCGCCTGCTGGCGCGAGCCGAAGGAAAATCCGTGGATGATGGCGCCGCTGATGGCGGTCTACAAACATGTCCCGAAGATGCCACCGGTCGGGCCGGAAGAGCCGGGCCCGTTCGCCTTCGCCTCAGAGGAGCGCGTGACGCGCATCCTGAAGGGCGCGGGCTTCGTAGACGTGGCGATGGCGCCGCACAATCTCGCGATGGATGTCGCCATCGGCGGTGGTCTCGATGCCGCGGTCGAGGGCTCGCTCCAGATCGGCCCGGCCAGCCGCGCGCTCCAGGGCCATCCGCCGGAGACGTATGCTGCCGCAAAAGCCTCAATCCGCGAGATGCTGGCGCCGTTCATGAAGGGACAAAGCGTGGCGCTGCAGGGCGCGATCTGGATCGTCACGGCCAAGGCAGCGTAGGCGGCGCTCTACCCACCGTCATTGCGAGCGTAGCGAAGCAATCCAGACTGCCTCCGCGGAGACAGCCTGGATTAGCTTCGTCGCTTCGCTCCTCGCAATGACGACGTGGTTGGGCCTGTGAGTCCTAAACCACATCATCCGGCGCGAGCGCGCAGCCGTTGTCGGGATGCGTCTCGATCTGGAGCGTGGCGTGGCCGATGCGGAACGACGCCCTCAGCATCTGCGCCGTCTCCATCAGGAATGCATCGCCGGCCCCGGTGGGCATGACGAGATGGCAGGTCAGCGCCGTCTCGGTGGTCGAGATCGGCCAGACGTGGAGGTCGTGGATTCCCGAGACGCCGGGCCGCTCCAGCAGAAAGATCTTGATCGCGGCGATGTCGGTGCCCTTGGGCGCCGCCGCCATCGACATGTCAATGGAGCCGCGCAGCAGGCTGGTGGTGCTCCAGAGGATGGTGGCGCAGATGACGAGGCTGGTGACGGGATCGAGCCAGAGCCAGCCGGTCCAGATGATCAGCGCCGCCGAGATCACGACGCCGAGCGAGACCGCGGCGTCGGCCGCCATGTGCAGATAGGCGCCTTCGATGTTGATGTCGTCCTTGCGTCCGCGCGCGAACAGCATGGCCGTAAAACCGTTGATGAGGATGCCGATACCGGCGACCACCATCACGGTGACGCCTGCGACCGGCTCCGGCTCGCGCAGCCGCAAGATCGCCTCCCAGCCGATCGCGCCTGTTGCGACCAGCAGGAACACTGCATTTGCCAGCGCTGCCAGGATGGTGGAGGCGCGAAAGCCATAGGTGAAGCGGCCGCTCGGCGCGCGCCTTGCCGCGATCGACGCGCACCAGGCCACGACCAGGCCGAGCACGTCGCTGAGATTGTGGCCGGCATCGGCTAGCAGGGCGGTGGAGTTGCCGATATAGCCGTAGATCGCCTCGGCCACGACCAGCGCGGTGTTGAGCGAAATGCCGATCGCGAATGCCGTGCCGAAATCGGCGGGCGCATGGACATGCGCGTGGCCAGAACCGTGGTTATGCCCGTGATCATGCCCGTGGCCGGCATGATCATGGTGGTGATGACCGTGATGGTCGTGGCTGCCCAAATCTAGCGCTCCCCGGACGCCGCCAAATCAGACGCCATTGTAGGCGTTTCGGTGTCTGCGTCACGCCGGAACAGCGCATAGAGCGCCGGCAGCACCAGCAGCGTCAGCACGGTCGAGGAGATGATGCCGCCGATCACCACGGTCGCCAGCGGACGCTGCACCTCGGCGCCGGCGCCGGTGGCGAGCGCCATCGGCACGAAGCCGAGGGAGGCGACCAGGGCGGTCATCAGCACCGGGCGCAGCCGCGTCAATGCACCCTCACGCACCGCGTCGGCCACGGGGCGCCCCTCGCTACGCAGCCGCTCGATGAAGGCGATGATGACGAGGCCGTTGAGAACGGCGACGCCCGACAGCGCGATGAAGCCGACACCGGCACTGATCGATAAGGGAATACCGCGCAGCAACAGCGCGGCGACCCCGCCGGTCAGCGCCAGCGGCACGCCGGAGAACACCAGCGCCGCATCCGCCGCCGATCCCATGCCCATGAACAGCAGCAGGAACACCAGCAACAGCGCCACCGGCACCACGATCGTCAGCCGCTTGGTGGCGGAAACCAGCTGCTCGAACTGTCCGCCCCAGCCGATCCAGTAGCCGGGCGGCAGCTTGACCTTCTCGGCCACGGCCTCTTGGGCCTCGGCGACGAAGGAGCGCAGGTCGCGCCCGCGAACGTTGGCCATCACCACCACGCGGCGCTTGCCGTTCTCGCGGCTGATCTGGTTGGGGCCGGGCGCGATCTCGATCGTCGCAACCGAGGACAGGGGCACGTAGCGGGGCGTCGAACCCGATGCACCCGGCCAGGCGGTCTTGGTGACGGCGGGGACATCGTCGCCCGGCGGCAGCGGGATCGGCAGCGATTTGATCGTATCGGGGTTGGCGCGCAGGTTTTCCGGCAGCCGCACCACGATGTCGAAGCGGCGATCGCCCTCGAACAGCTTTCCGACCGGCTTGCCGCCGATCGCGATCTCGACCAGGTTCTGCACCTCGCTGAGACTGAGTCCGTAACGCGACAACGCTTGGCGGTCGAGCTTGACGGTGAGGATCGGCAGGCCTGCGACCTGCTCGGTCTTCACGTCGGCGGCACCCTCGATGCCGCGGACCACGCCGTTGACCTGCTGGGCGATGCCGGCCAGCACGTCGAGATCGTCGCCGAAGATCTTGACGCCGACATCGCTGCGGATACCGGCGATCAGCTCGTTGAAGCGCATCTGGATCGGCTGGGTCATCGCATAGGCCGTGCCGGGCAGGGTGTTGGCGGTGCGCTCGATGTCCTCGATCACCTCGTTCTTCGGCTTGGCGGGATCGGGCCATTCCTCACGCGGCTTCAGCGTCACGAAGGTGTCGGCGACATTCGGAGGCATCGGATCGTTGGCGATTTCGGCGGTGCCCATCTTGGAGAAGACCGTCGCCACCTCTGGAACCTGCTTGAGCGCCTTCTCCAGCCGAATCTGCATGTCGGCGCTCTGGGTCAGGCTGGTGCCGGGAATTCGGATGGTCTCGATGGTAATGTCGCCTTCGTCCAGGCTCGGGATGAACTCGCCACCCATGCGCGTCGCGGCGAAGATGCTGCCGGCGACGATCAGGACGGCACCGAACGCGACGCTGCCGCGGTAGCGGATGGCACGCTCGAGCAGCGGCAAATAGAACCGCTTTGCCGCCCGCATGAAGATGTTTTCCTTCTCCGAGACCTTGCCGGTGACGAAGATCGCCACCGCAGCCGGGACGAACGTGACCGACAGCAGCGCCGCGCCCGCGAGCGCCATCAGCACGGTCAGCGCCATCGGCGTGAACATCTTGCCCTCGGTGCCCGTCAGGGTGAGGACCGGGAGATAGACGACCGCGATGATCAACGTGCCGAACAGGCTCGGCTTGATGACCTCGCGCGCGCCCGCGTGAATCGTCTCCAGCCGTTCCTCCAGCGACAGCAGCCGTCCGCGCCGGCTCTGCTCGACGGCGAGCAGCCGCAAACAGTTTTCGACGATGATGACTGCGCCGTCGACGATGATGCCGAAATCGATCGCGCCCAGGCTCATCAAATTGGCGCTGACCTTGCTCTCGACCATGCCTGATATCGTAAACAGCATCGAGAGGGGAATGACACAGGTGGTGATCAGGGCGGCGCGGATGTTGCCGAGGATCAGGAACAGCACTGCAATCACCAGTGCCGCGCCCTCGACGAGGTTCTTCTCGACGGTCTCGATGGTGGCTTCCACCAGATGTGTGCGGTCGTAAACCGCGTGCGCGATCACGCCCTCAGGCAGCGATTTTGCGATCTCGTTGAGTCGAGCCGCCACGCGCTGGGCCACGGTGCGGCTGTTCTCGCCGATCAGCAGCATGGTGGTGCCGAGCACGGTCTCCTTGCCGTTGGCTGACGCCGCGCCCATGCGGAGCTCGTGCCCTTCCCGCACGTCGGCGACGTCACGGATACGTACCGGCACCCCGCCACGCGAGCCGATCACTATGTCCTTGATGTCGTCGATATTGGCGACCTGGCCGGGCGCTCGGACGAGATATTGCTCGCCGTTGCGCTCGATATAGCCGGCGCCGACATTGGCGTTGTTGGCGGTCAGCGCCGTCATGATGTCGCGGAAACCGAGCTTGTAGGCCATCAGACGGGCGGGGATCGGCAGCACGTGGAATTGCCGCTCGTAGCCGCCGATCGAGTTGACCTCGATCACGCCAGGGATGGTGCGCAATTGCGGCTTGATGATCCAGTCCTGGATGGTACGCAATTCCGTCGGCGTGAATTCGAGGCCGGTCGGAGATTTCGCGCCCGGCTTGGCTTCCACCGAGTAGACGTAGATCTCGCCGAGACCGGTCGAGATCGGCCCCATCGCAACTTCGACGCCGGCCGGCAACTGGTCGCGTGCCTGCTGGATGCGCTCGTTGACGAGTTGGCGTGCGAAATAGATATCGGTGCCGTCCTGGAACACGACGGTGACCTGGCTGAGACCGTAGCGCGAGATCGACCGGGTATATTCGAGCTTGGGCAGGCCACCCATCGCGGTCTCGATCGGAAAGGTGATCCGCTGCTCGGATTCGAGCGGCGATAGGCCGGGCGCACGGGTGTTGATCTGGACCTGGACGTTCGTGACATCAGGCACGGCATCGATCGGCAGACGCGTGAAGTTCCAGGCGCCGAAGGCGCCGACCGCGAGTGTGATGAGGATGACCATCCAGCGCTGGCGGATGGCGAGGGCGAGGAGGGCGTCAATCATGGTCGGCCTCTCCCTTGCCCATCTCCGCCTTCACCACGAAGCTGTTCTCGGCGACGTAGCGTTCGCCGGCCGAGAGGCCTGCACGGATCTCCACGAACTTCGCATCGGAATCGCCTGTTTCCACGGGGCGGGCCTCGATCTTGTCGTCGTCTTCGCGGACGAACACGACCGTCTTATTCTCCAGCATCTGGATCGCCCCTGTGCGTACCGCCACGGCGACGTGACGTTTTGCGAGCACAAGCCGCGCCGTGACGAACAGGCCGGGACGCAAGCGCCCGTCCGGATTTGGCAGCACCACGCGGGCGAGCGCGGTCTGGGTCTCGCTACTGCCGATCGGCGCCATGTAGGCGATCGTGCCCTTGATCTCGCCGCGGCCGTCGTCGGGATCGATCAGCACCTCGTCATTGAGGCGAACGCGCCGGAGGTCCTGCCGGTAGATCGACAGGTCGACCCAGATCGTCGAGAGGTCGGCGACCACGAAGGCCGGCTTCTGCTCGGAGACGTATTCGCCGAGCGAGATCTGCCGCTCGATGATGGTGCCGGCGATCGGCGCCTTGAGCTCGTAGACGGTGAGGCTCTGGTTGCTCTCGATCGCGGCGAGCAGATCGTCCTTGCCGACCCTGTCGCCGATGCGCTTCTGGATCGATTTGGCGACCCCCGGAAAGCGCGGCGTCACCTGCACGACCGCTTCCTGGTTGGCGCGCAAGATGCCGTTGAAGGACAGCGTATCGGTCAGCGTCGCACTCCCGGCCTCCGCCAGCGTGATACCGGCAGCTGCCAGCTTGACGTCGGAGATGCGGATGCGGTCGGCGCCGTGCTCGTCCTGCTCGACATGGTCGTTCGGCTTCTCCGGCTTCTTCTCCGCGGCATGCTCGGTGTGCGTGACCCCGGCAGGGGCGAGCAGGGAATAGCCGTAAGCGCCGAGTGCTGCGGCCACGATGGCGACGAGAATGGTGGAGGATTTCTTCATCGCGCGCTCTCCCGGGCCAGCGCAAAGGGATTGCCGACGAGGCCTTCGATGGTCGCAACGCCGGCATGGAAGTTCTGCAGCGCCTCCTGCTCGCGCAGCCGCGCCTGGGTGACGCTCGCCTGAGCGTCGAGCACTTCGAGCAGCGAGAAGCGGCCCTGGCCGTAGCCCTGCGCGATCGCCTCCGAGGCTTCCGTGGCTTTCGGAATCGCGGTCTCGCGCAGCACCGCGAGCTCACGCAGCGAGCCCTGGAGCGAGTCGTAGGCGCGGCCGGCGACCACGATCAGCGTGTTGCGGTTGGCCTCGCGCTCGGCCCTGGTCTTGGCGAGGCTTTCCTGCGCCGAGAGGATGTTGCCCTGGTTCTGGTCGAACACGGGGATCGGCACCGAGACGGTGAGGCGCACCGCGTCGTCATTGGTCTCGTTGAAATGGCGCCATCCCGCCGCGATCCGCACGTCGGGATAGGGCCTTAAGCGCGCCATCAACAGCTCGGCGTTGCGCTGGGCATACACGGCCATCCAGCGCACCAGCTGCGGATTGGCATCGATGGCGGCCACGACCGACTGGAACGTCGGCGTCTTTCCCGTGGTATCGAGCCGGCCGGAGACATCGCCGAATTTTACCGCGGGATCCCCCATCAGCACCGCAAGCTCGCGCCGGGCGCTCGCCAGCGTCGCCTTGAAGCGTTCGCGGTCGGCCTTCACCAGGGCGGACGCGACCTCGGCGCGGCCGGTCTCTGCTGGCGAGGAGGCGCCTGCCTCGACGCGGCGGCGCAGCAGCGGCGTCAGCCGGTCGATCGCGGCGATCTGCTCGTCGAGGATCTGGATGCGCCGCTGCGCGCCGAGCACGCTGAGGAAGGCGATCGCAGTCTCCGACAGCACCTCCAGCCTGACGGCCTTGCGCTGGATCGCGGCCACCTCGATGCCGGCGGCGCCTGCGGCGATCCGCGCGTCACGCTTGCCGAACAGCTCGAAGGCCTGGCTGATCTGGAGTGTGGTCTCGGCCGATCTCGTGCCGCGATAGATGCCGGAGCCGAACGAATTGTCCTGTTCATAGGACAGTTCCGGATTGAGCAGCGCGCCGGCCTGGATGCGCTGCCCCGTGGCGATGCCGACGTCGCGTTCTGCTGCGGTGAGCCGCGGGCTCGCGGCCAGCGCGCGCGACAGCGCGCTCCGCATCGTAAGCGTCTGGGCGTGCGCGTGCTGCGTCAGCCAGGGGCCAACGAAAATCGCCATCGCGCAGGCAAGGCGCGCGGCAGTCCGTCTGCAAGACATGAAGGTGACCTGTGAACAATAGCATCGTAGGCGCACGGGCGCCCGGCTGATCAGTTCAGGTCAGATGTTTGGGGGGCGGAGAGTCGGTGTCAGGCACGACGCCTGCAAGCACAGTCAGCCGAGGCGGATTTGACGCGGCCACCAACTCCGACATTGCGTCAGGCAGCAGCAGTTGTGCGAAGACCACCGAGAAACAGCCATGACAGTGATGGGCTGCCAGCGTCTTGCTATCCGTATCTCCGGAATGGGGTCCCGGCGACGCAGCGATTTCCAGCTGGCCGAACGGATTGGTCACGTCCAGGCATTGGCACGTATGCAACACGCCCGACAGCAGATAGCTGATTGCGAGACACGCAGCCAACAGCCCGCGCCAGTTGCGCAGGCGAAACAATCTGATCGGGCGGCGGATCGCAGTCACGAAGTCACTCTGGTTACGTCCGGGTTCGTAGCATGGCGACCGGAACAGTGTCGACCCGCAATAATGTTACGTGTGCGGAACTGAACGTCGCACCCGCATGTGTCCATGCGATTGCAAGCAGCGTCGTTCGTTCATCGCCATCGTTACGGTCCGATGGTAAGATAGAAACGACGAGAGGGAGCTCGGAATGCCCGAAGAGTCTTGCTGCTCGCATGATGCGTGCTGTGGGGAAGCCGCCAAACCTCGTGTGGAGGAAGTCGCTGCGTCAGGCTGCGCCGACTGCTGCTCGGCGGGCGTTCCGGTCTTCGACGGGCTCGATCCGCGATACAAGCGCGTGCTGTGGACCGTCATCGCCATCAACGCGGCGATGTTCGTGAGTGAAATGGCGGCGGGCCATTTGGCCGGCTCCCAGGCTCTCAAGGCCGACGCTCTCGACTTCCTCGCCGACACGGTCACCTACGGCCTGAGCCTTTCGGTGATCGGCGCGAGCATCAAGACGCGTGCCACCGCCGCGTTGTTCAAGGGGTTGTCGCTCAGTGCCATGGCCGCCTGGGTGTTCGGGTCAACGCTCTATCAGACCCTGGTCCTGGGGCTCCCGCGTGCGGAGCTGATGGGAGCGATGAGCCTGGCCGCGCTGGCAGCGAACCTGACCTCGGTTCTCCTGCTCGCGCGCTACAAGGACGGCGACGCCAACGTGCGCTCGGTTTGGCTCTGCTCGCGCAATGACGCGATCGGCAACGTCATCGTGATGGTCGCTGCCATCGGTGTATTTGGAACCGCGACGGCATGGCCCGATCTGGCTGTCGCCGCGGTAATGGCTGGAATCTTCCTCACCTCTTCGCTGCAAATCTTGCGGCAAGCATGGGCGGAGTATCGCGGCGGGCAAGCTGCCGTGACTGCCTGAGGGGGGCCTTTGCGCCCGATCCAAACGCGGAAAGGCCCCAGCCCGGGGCTGACCGGCTGAGGCCTTATGTGCTCACATTCTCATCCTTGGGACTTGAGGCGCTAACGCGCCCCGCACTGGATCGTTCCGCAGGGCTCGGAATTATTTTGCCCTGCTGCCGGGGGTAGCAGCGTTCCTACGCCTTCTCCTCCCAGATCATCGCGAGATGCACGATCGTCTGCACCGCCTTTTCCATGTCCTGCCGGCTGACCCATTCGAGCCGCGAATGAAACGCGTGCTCGCCGGCAAAGATGTTGGGGCAGGGCAGGCCCATGAAGGACAGGCGCGAGCCGTCGGTGCCGCCGCGGATCGCGGTGCGCATCGGGCGCAGGCCGGCACGGCGGATCGCCTCGATCGCGTATTCGAGGATCTGCGGGTGACGGTCGATCACCTGCTTCATGTTGCGGTACTGCTCCCTGACCTCGAACTTGTAGGTCGAGCGCGGATAGTCCTTCATCACGTCCTTGACGATGTTCTCCAGCAGGACTTCCTTCTCCTTCAGCCCTTCCTCGGTGAAGTCGCGCACGATGAAGGAGAGCGTCGCCTGCTCCAGCGCGCCGTCGATGCCGATCGGATGCAGAAAGCCCTGCTTGCCTGACGTCGTCTCGGGCGAGCAGCCTTCCTTGGGCAGGCGTTCGACGATGGCGGCTGCGATCTTGATCGCGTGCTCCATCTTGCCCTTGGCGTAGCCTGGATGGGCGCTAACGCCGTTGATGGTGATGGTGGCGCCGTCGGCCGAGAAGGTCTCGTCCTCGACGCTGCCGGCGCTCTCGCCGTCCATGGTGTAGCCGAAATCGGCGCCGAGCTTCTTCAGGTCGACATTGTCGACGCCGCGGCCGATCTCCTCGTCCGGCGTGAACAGGATCTTGATGGTGCCGTGCTTCACATCGGGGTTGTTGATGAAGAAATGCGCGGCATCCATGATCTCGGCGACGCCGGCCTTGTTGTCGGCGCCGAGCAGCGTGGTGCCGTCGGTGGTGATGATGTCGTTGCCGATCTGGTTCTTCAGCGCGGGATGTTCAGTGAAGCGGATCACCTGGCTGGTATCGCCCGGCAGCGTGATATCGCCGCCGCGATAGTCCTTCACCAGCTGCGGCTTGACGTCCTTGCCGGTCACGTCGGGCGAGGTGTCCATGTGCGAGCAGAAGCAGATCACCGGCACCTTCTTGGTCGTGTTGGCCGGGATCGTTCCGTAGACGTAGCCGAAGTCGTCGAGATGCGCGTCGGCGACGCCCATGGCCTTCAACTCGGCGGCGAGCACGCGGCCGAGATCTTTCTGTTTCTCGGTCGAGGGCGAGGCCGGGGATTCCGGATCGGACTGGGTGTCGATGGTGACGTAGCGCAGGAAGCGTTCGGTCACAGTGTGCGAAAAGGAGAGGGAGGACATTTCTGGTCAAACCGCCGGGTCTTGGGGGATGCAGGCGGTATATCAGAAAAGCGGGCCGTGATGCGGCCGGAACGAAGCGGATCAGGCTTAACGAAACGTAGCTGCTAGATCGCTTCCTTGAGCTCCTTGACCGGGCGGAAGGCGACCTTCTTGCTGGCCTTGATGTGGATCGCCTCGCCGGTGGTGGGGTTGCGGCCGGTGCGGGCGGCGCGCTTGCGGACCTGGAGGATGCCGAGCCCGACGATGCGGACGCGGTCGCCCTTCTTGAGGTGCTTGGCGATCAGATCGACCATGTCGGTCAGGACGGCCTCGGCGTGCTTTTTCGAGAGGTCCTGGCTCTCCGCGACGTCAGCGGCGAGGTGCTTGAGCGTGATGGTGGCGGGAGCGGCTGCCTTCTTCGCCGAATCCTTCTTGGCCGAATCCTTCTTAGCCATGTCTGGCCTCCTCAATGACAGGGAAGCCCCGGAAAAGCCGGTCAAGCGTGGGGATCCCTCCAAGTCCTGGAAGGCGTAGACGATTCGGGCGCGGGCTGACTATGCCACGAGTTCCCGGCGGACGCCGGCAATGCCGCGAAAGGCATCGAGAAGTTCGGGCTAAGACTATGAAGGGATTGCCAAAATGGCGCGAGAGACGGGGCTCGAACCCGCGACCTCCGGCGTGACAGGCCGGCGCTCTAACCAACTGAGCTACTCCCGCGTGGTTCGCTGAAAGCGCGCGGAACGAGGGGGGACTTAAAGGCGGGGCTTGGTGAAGTCAAGGACGTTGCGCTTTGTCAGGACGCATCGGCTAAGCATTGCTCTGGAAAACGAAAAAGGCCGCCAGGCGGCGGCCTCTGTCAGCCCGAAACAGGGCGTGTCAGCGAATCTCCGACGTGCCTGCGCTGGTCACGGCAACGGGCTTCCCGGCCTTGATCACGTGGGCCGATTGGGCGGTCTGGCTGTAATCGGCATTGGTGCGGGCTGCGATCCCGAAGCCGGCGACCAGAATACCAGCAACCAGCGCCACCACCACGATCTTCAGGTGGGTGCCACGATCAGCCGAGTGAATTGAGTGGTTCATATAAGCCTCCCGACGGGCTTAGCCGCCGTCTATGGGCTCATGTCTTAAGGACCATCTGTTTCCGGATGGTTTCGCGGGTTCCGCAAAATGGTTTCATTAATACGCCCGCTTGGTTTCGCCGGGCTGGCGGCCGGAACAGGTCTCAGGCGGCCGCCCGGCCGATATCGTCCCGGATCGAACGGGCTGCCCAGACGAACAGCAGGGCGCCCAGTGTGGTCGTGACCGCCGCCGAGAGCAGGGAATAGCGCACGGCGTCCGCGCCGTAAGTGCCCTTGAGGGCGTCGTTGACCATGCCGACGGCAAGCGGGCCGACGCCCTGGCCGAAGCAGGTGGCGGTGAGCGCGATCAGGGCGGAGGCGAGCGCCCGCATGCTCGGCTTCGCGACCGTCTGCGCGATCGCGAAGATCGGTCCGAGATGGAAGCCGACCAGGAACGAGGTCAGCGCCAGCATCGCGACCATCATCGCGAAATCCTGCGTCAGCATGCACAGCGCGAACACCGGGCCGGCGAGCCCCGAGGTGATCGCCGGCGCCCACAGCTTCCAGCGGTCGTCGCGGCGGCTGATTTGCGCCACCACGAAGCCGCCGAGCAGGGTGCCGGCCATGCCGGCGAGCCCCTTGAAGGTCCCGGCATAGGTGCCGATCTCGGCGCTCGACAGATGGTGCACGCGTGCCAGGAACGGCGGGATCCAGGCCGCCGTTGCGTAGTTCGTATAGGTGGTGAGGCAGAAGCCGACCAGCACGATGATGAAGCTCTGCTGCGAGGCCAGGAAGCGCAGTGTCGGCCCGAGCGGCTCGGGCACAAAACTCTCCTGCATCGCGCCGCGCTTCGGCTCGGAGATCGTCAGCCACAGAATCAATGCGAGCAGGATGCCGGGCAGGCCGGCGACGTAGAACGCCATCCGCCAGCCATAGTGCTGGTTGACGTAGCCGCCGATGAAATAGCCGAGGAAGACGCCGAGATAGGTGCCGATGGCGTAGATGCCGAGCGCGCGCGGGCGCTCGTTCTTGGTGAAGAGATCGGCGACGATCGATTGCGAGGCGGGCGAGCCCGCGGATTCGCCGATGCCCACGCCGATGCGCGCCAGCGCCAGCGAGGTCACGCTCGAGGCCGACCCGCACAGCGCCGTCATCGCACTCCAGAACGCAAGGGCCACCGCGACGATGTTGCGCCGGTTGAGCCGGTCGGCGACGCGCGCGATGGGAATGCCGAGCAGGGAATAGAACAGTGCGAAGCCGAAGCCCGCGAGCAGACCCATCATGGTGTCGCTGAGCTGAAACTCCTTCTTGATCGGCTCGATCAGGACGTTGAAGATCGTGCGGTCGAGGAAGTTCAGCGCATAGATGATGGTGAGCAGGCCCAGCACGTAATAGCGCCGCGCCGGGGGCTTTGCCGCCGCAGTCGTCTGCACCGACATCTGTGACGTCACATCGACCATCGCATCCCCCCAATTTGTCTTTGTTATCGTTGCCGGTCCAGCCCTTCGTGAGGCTGGTCGAGAGCGTTTTCGAGCGAAGTGGATACCGGTTTGCGTGAAGAAAACGCGCCAAAAACTCAGCCTTCGCGGATGTAATTCCCCGCTTCGAATTCGACTGGCGCAGCACTTGCGTCGAACGATACGCCGATCGGATCGCGGTCTGCCTCCATCGCCTCCAGTTGCTCGCTCAGCATGCGCCGGATCATCAGGATGCCGCGGTCGCTCTGGCCGAAATGCTCCTCGGAGTGGATGGTCTGCGGGCCCTGGCCGACCTGGGCCTCGTAATCGCCCGGGAATTGCTGGTGCTCGGCTTCCGTCATGTCCCACCAGAATTTGCCGTTGAACTTCGAGCGCATGCGGCCGATGTCGCCGGAAGTCTTGACGCGGCCGGCGACGTAGATGCGGAACGAGGTGTCGTCGATCGGCAGCGTCCAGCCGATCGACTCGACGCGGGCGAATTGCGCCACGCGCGGGTTCGGCACGACACGGAGCGTGGGGAGGGCCGCTTCGGTGACGCGATAAAACACCTTGCCGTCGTCCTGCTTGCGGATCGAGCGCACGGCGATGCCGCGCGGCGTCTTGTCGAACCTCACCTCCGGCATCGAGGCCATCATGTCAGTGAATTGCGGCCCCGAGAACGAGCCGTGCAGCACCGGCACGTGATAGGGATCGACCACGTTCTCGAAATGCTGTAGCCAGTTGCAGGGGATGATCGCGGGGCCGCCGCCGCCGATCGAGGAATCGTCGGCTTCGACGAACTCGCCTTCGTCCATGTTTTCCAGGCATTCGTAAGCCGGCAGCACCGGGCGTTTCTCGGCCGGGCCCATATAGGCGAAGATCAGCCCATAGCGCTCCTCGACTGGGTACCAGGGCTGGCGCACCTTGTCCTTGAACTGGCCGCCGTCGGGCTCGCAGGGCTGCTCGAGACAATGGCCTTCGGCGTCGAACTTCCAGCCGTGATAGCAGCAGCGGATGCCGTCTTCCTCGACCTTGCCGTAATAGAGCGTGGTGCCGCGATGGCAGCAGCGTGCATGGAGCAGGCCGACACGGCCGTGCTTGTCGCGGAACAGCACCAGATCCTCGCCGAGCGCGCGGACCTTCTTCGGCCTGTCGGTGGCATCGCTGACCAGCGCGACCGGATGCCAGTAGCGGCGCAGCAGCTCGCCCATCGGCGTGCCGCGAACGACCGAGGTGAGTTCGGTGCGCGTGTGCGCCGGCTTCATCGCATAGGCGGTGCCGAGATCGCGATCCCGCTGGGTCATCGTCATGCTGTTCCTCCCGCCGCTGGCCTTAGGTGGCCGGGTCGTTTTGATGCGGTGACCCAGTGAAAAATAATTCGATGACAATGTCAACGATATTCCAGAATGCCTCTTAATCGCATTTGGAATCAGGTTGGGGAGGTTGCGCTACCAGCGCTTGGCACGCCCCGGCTTTCTTGGCAGAGGTGGATCATGAGCCAGACATCGAGCAGGGACGGGCACGCATCGCCCGATGCGGACGAAAGCCACTCGCCGGCGCCGATCACCGTGATGCTGTCGTCACGGCTGATGGTGCTCGCCAATTTGCTCAAGCGCGGCGCCATCCTGCGCTACAAACGCCTCGCCGGATTGTCCTCGGTCGAGTTCGGTCTCGTCGCCTCGCTCGGTCGCCGTCCGCCGATGAGCGTGGCGCGGCTCGCCGAAGCCGTCGGCCAGGACAAGGGCCAGATCAGCCGCGCGCTCGCGGAGCTCGTCTCGCGCAAGCTGATCGCGAAGTCGGCGAACCCGAAGGACAGCCGCGAGGTGCTGGTCGCGCTGACAGCGGCAGGGCTCGCTGCGCATGATGCGATCGTCGAAGGCGCGCAGGAGCGCAATCGGCAATTGCTCGAACAGTTGAGCAAGGACGAGTTCGAGACGCTGCTGGCGCAGATCGACCGTCTCACGGCGACAGCCGAGAAGATGCTCGAAGCCGAGAAAGTTTCACGCTGATCTCTCGGAAATCTCCGGGAATGTTGGATCATTTCTAAGAACCCTTCTAAGAGGTTTTCAATTAGGGAATTCGCGCGCGCTCACCTAAGCGTCACTGCAAGCGCCTGCCGTTGGGGGAACGACGGCATGACGCAAGCAAACAGACATGTTGGGGTGCGCGTTGAACAGTCTTCGTATGCTGCGGTCGGTCGTCTTGGCGACCGCGTCTGCTTTCGCAGTGGTACCGCAGGCATCGCTTGCGCAGTCCTCGGCGCAAGGCGGTGCGCAAAACCTGCCGTCGGTCACCGTCAACGCGCCGGAAGCACGACGCCGCGCACCTGCTGCGGCCGCCCGCCGCGTGGCGCGGCCGTCGGTAGAGACCGCCGCCAGCCGCAGACCGCTTCAGCAGCGCAATGTCGGCTTCGTCGAGACGCCGCGCGGTCCGGTGAACGGCTACGTCGCCAACCGCAGCTCGTCGGGCACTAAGACCAACACGCCGATCATGGAGACGCCGCAATCGGTGTCGGTGATCGGCGCGGACCAGATCCGCGACCAGAAGGCGACCAAGCTCGACGAGGTTCTGCGCTACACCGCCGGCGTGCGGGCTGGCACCTTCGGTGCGGACACGCGCAACGATTGGTGGCTGATCCGCGGCTTCAAGTCCGACGACATCGGACTGTTTCTCGACGGCACGCAGCTGTTCTACACGGCCTATGCGAGCTGGCGGCTTCCGCCGTCCAATATGGAGCGAGTCGAGGTGTTACGCGGCCCGTCGGCGGTGCTCTATGGTGGATCGAGCCCGAGCGGCATCGTCAATGTCATCAGCAAGATGCCGCCGACCGAGCCGATCCGCTACATCGAGACCGGCGTCAACAATTTCGGCAACGCCTATGTCGGCTTCGATGTCGGCGGGCCCGTTGCAACGCAGCCCCAGGACGGCAAGCTGTTCTACCGCGTCGTCGGCGAGATCAGGAACGGCGACACGCAGGTCAACTTCACGCCGGACAACAACTACTTCATTGCGCCGTCCTTCACCTGGAAGCCGGATGCCGATACGACTTTCACGGTTCTGGCGTCGGCATCGAAGACCGACACCCGCGGCATCAACTTCCTGCCTTACCAGGGCACGGTGACCAACGCGCCGTTCGGCAAGATCCCGACCAGCTTCTTCGCCGGCGATCCCAGCGTCGACAAGTTCACGCGCGAGCAGGAGATGCTCGGCTATCAGTTCGAGCGCAATGTCACCGACGATCTAACGTTCCGGCAGAATGCGCGATTTGCGCATATCGACCTGACCTATCGCGGTTACATCGGCAACGGCTGGGACAATATCAATGCGGCCTCTCTCGGTCGCTACAATTGGTATGCGAAGGATACCGCCAACCAGGCCGATCTCGACAACCAGCTGGAATATCGCTTCAACACCGGTCCTGTCAGGCACACGATGCTGTTCGGTGTCGATCTGAAGGGCTATCAGATCGACGACTATCAGGCCTTCAACTTCGGCACCGTTCCTCCGATCAATGTGCTCAATCCGGTCTACGGCATTAACATCCCGCTCACAGGCCCGCCGTTCCGTAACTTCCTGATCACGCAGAAGCAGGCCGGCACCTACCTCCAGGACCAGATGAAGCTCGGTAACTTCACGCTGGTGCTGAGCGGCCGCAACGACTGGGTCGAGACGACGCAGGCCGCCCGTGACACTGGGGCGACGCTCGCCAGCAACAATGACAGCCAGTTCAGCGGTCGCGCAGGCTTGATCTACAATTTCGACAACGGCATCGCGCCCTACATCTCCTACGCGACGAGTTTCAACCCGATTATCGGGCTCAACGCGCAAAATCAGCTGTTCCAGCCGGAGACCGGCCAGCAGGCCGAAATCGGCGTCAAGGTCGCCCCCAAGGGATTTGATGGCTACTTCACTGCCTCGGTGTTCAACCTGAAGCGCCAGAATGTACCCACTACCGATCCGATCATCACCACGCTGCAGAACCAAACCGGCGAGGTGACCTCGCGCGGCATCGAGCTCGAAGCGGTCGCAAATGCGACGAAGGAGTTAAAGTTCATCGGCGCCTTCACGGCCTATCATCTCTTCACCAGCAGGGACCTGAACCCGGCGCTGGTCGGCAAGACGCCGACCAACACGCCTGAGCTCCTGGTCTCGGGCTGGGCCGACTACACATTCAAGGACGGACCGCTTGCGGGATTCGGCTTCGGCGGCGGCGTGCGCTATGTCGGCGCCTCCTGGGCGGACGCCGCCAACACCCTCGAGGTTCCCGCGGTCGTGCTCGGCGACCTCGCGGTCCACTACGAGTGGCAGAACTGGCGCACGGCAATCAACGTGATCAACCTGACCGACAAGATCTATGTCGCAAGCTGCGCGGCGGCCTCGTCATGCTTCTACGGCGACCGCCGGCGCGTCACCGCCAGCGTCTCCTACAAGTGGTAGGCACCGGCGAGGGGAGGGCCTCGTGAAGGCGCGCACGGTCAGGCTCTGGTCCGTGGTCCACACCTGGACCAGCCTGATCTCGACCGTCTTCCTGCTGCTGCTCTGCCTGACCGGCCTGCCGCTGATCTTCCATCACGAGATCGATGAGCTCCTGGGCTATGCCCCCCAGCCCGAAGCTCATGCGGGCGCGGCGCGTGCGACGACGCAAGCCGTCGCCGACGCCGCGCTCGCCGCCGATCCCGGCCGGGTGCTGCAATATATCGCCTGGGACAAGGACGAGCCCGGGATCGTGACCGCGTTCACCAACAGCGCCGTCAACGGGCTGCCCGACAACACGACCGTGCGCGCGTTCGATGCGATGTCGACCAAGCTGCTCGGACCGGTCGGCATCGGGCCGATGCTGATCATGCTCAAGCTGCATACCGACATGTTTGCCGGCCAGCCCGGAAAACTGTTCCTCGGCGGGATGGGCCTGCTGTTCGCCATCGCCATCATCTCCGGCGTGGTGCTGTACTGGCCGTTCACCCGCCGGCTGCGCTTTGCCACCATTCGCGGCCACGCCTCGCGCCGCGTGCGCTGGCTCGACTGGCACAATCTGATCGGCGTCGTGACGGTGGCCTGGGCACTGGTGGTAGGCCTCACCGGCGTCGTCAACACCTGGGCCGAGCTGATGCTCAACCAGTGGAAGGCCACCGAGCTTGCCAGCATGGTCGCGCCCTATGCCGGCAAGCCGCCGCCGTCGCATCTGGCTTCGCTCGACGATGTTGTGGCGCGCGCGAGGCAGACGGCGCCCGGGATGGAGGTTGCCTTCATCGCGTTTCCGGGAACGCCGTTCACCTCCTCGCACCACTTCGCCGCCTTCATGCGCGGCGACACGGCGCTGACGGCGCGGCTGCTCAAGCCGGTCCTGCTCGACGGCGAAACAGGGGAGGTCGCCGACAGCCGGGCGCTGCCGGTCTATCTCCAGGCGCTCCTGATCTCGCAGCCGCTGCATTTCGGCGATTATGGCGGGATGCCGCTCAAGGTGATCTGGGCCGTGCTCGACATTCTCACGATCGTTGTGATCGGCAGTGGCCTCTATCTCTGGCTGGCACGGCGGCGCAAGCGCGCGCCCGCCCGGAGCGACGCATTCGCCAGACGAACCCCGGTCCCGTCGTGATGCATGGCTCCTCTGACCGCTCGGGCCTGTGGATACGTGTCTTTGCTGCACCCATCCTGCTCGCGGCTGCGACCATCACCGGCCTGCTGGCTGCGCTACTCTGGGGAACGGTCGGCCAGTATGTCGCCTGGGTGACGGTGGGAGCCCCGGTGCTGGTCATTGCCTGGGTTTGGGTGCGCTGCCGCACCCAAAAAACCGGGCAATTATCGCGGACGACACGCGGCAAATAGCTGCCTCGGCCCGTGTGCCGCAATCCTCGAACGGCTGCCCTGCAAAACTGTGGCCGCCCTTGCTGGGATTGGCGATCTGCTCCATACCAGCCGCGGGGCGATTCCGGGATTTCTATCGTTCTGGGGGCGGTAAAGGGCCTAAAAAGAGCGTGTCTTGCGCCCATTGGTGCACTGCGCTAAGGCTCAGAACAATTCCAAACTGGACGAATCCGTGGCTGTCCCGAGGCTGCGGGAAAAAGGGCTCGTCAATGAGCGGCATTCTGCAGAACTATCTTCCACTCGTCGTCTTTATAGGGGTAGCGGGCCTCATCGGCCTCGTGCTGCTGATCGCGCCCTTCATCGTGGCGTTCCAGCAGCCGGACCCGGAAAAGCTGTCGGCGTATGAGTGCGGTTTCAACGCCTTCGACGACGCTCGCATGAAGTTCGACGTCCGCTTCTATCTGGTCGCCATCCTCTTCATCATCTTCGACCTCGAGGTGGCGTTCCTGTTTCCCTGGGCGGTGGCGTTCGGCAAGCTTGGCGCGACCGGCTTCTGGTCCATGGTGGTGTTCCTCGGCGTGCTGACGGTCGGGTTCGCCTATGAATGGAAGAAGGGAGCACTGGAATGGGATTGAACCCTGCAACGTCCTCTGGCCCGGTCGTCGCGCCGGCCCCCAAGGGCATCCTTGATCCGTCGACCGGCAGGCCGGTTGGCGCCAACGATCCGTTTTTCCTCGAGGTCAACTCCGAGCTGTCCGACAAGGGCTTCTTCGTGGCCGCGACCGACGACCTCATCACCTGGGCCCGTACCGGCTCGCTGATGTGGATGACCTTCGGTCTCGCCTGCTGCGCGGTCGAGATGATGCAGGTCTCGATGCCGCGCTACGACGTCGAGCGCTTCGGCTTCGCGCCGCGTGCCTCGCCGCGCCAGTCCGACGTGATGATCGTCGCCGGCACGCTGACCAACAAGATGGCGCCTGCGCTGCGCAAGGTCTACGACCAGATGCCGGAGCCGCGCTACGTCATCTCGATGGGCTCCTGCGCCAATGGCGGCGGCTACTACCACTACTCCTACTCGGTCGTGCGCGGCTGCGACCGCATCGTGCCGATCGACATCTACGTGCCGGGCTGCCCGCCCACGGCGGAAGCGCTGCTCTACGGCGTGCTGCTGCTGCAGAAGAAGATCCGCCGCACCGGCACCATCGAACGCTAAGGTTTTACGTCATGGACGACGCCAAGCTCGACGCCCTGGGGCAGACGATCGTTAGCGCGCTTCCGGGCGCCGCCATCGGTCATTCGGTTGCCTTCAACCAGCTCGCGGTGGATGTCGAGGTCAGCAAGATCGTCGAGGTGGTCAAGTACCTCCGCGACGATCCGAAATGCCGGTTCATCAACTTCACCGACATCACGGCCGCGGACTATCCGTCGCGCGAGAAACGCTTCGACGTGATCTATCACTTCCTGTCCCCGACCCTGAACACGCGGATCCGGCTCAAGGCCCAGGCCGACGAGACCACGCAGGTGCCGTCGCTGATCGACGTGTTCCCCGGCGCGGACTGGTTCGAGCGCGAGGCCTACGACCTCTATGGCGTGTTCTTCGTCGGTCACCCCGACATGCGCCGCCTGCTGACCGACTACGGTTTCGAGGGCCATCCGCTGCGCAAGGATTTCCCGACCACCGGTTTCGTCGAGGTTCGCTACGACGACCAGGAGAAGCGGGTGGTGTACGAGCCTGTCCGGCTCAACCAGGAATTCCGCAAGTTCGATTTCCTCTCGCCGTGGGAAGGGGCGGACTATCCGCTTCCCGGTGACGAGAAGGCGGGACCGAAGGTCTGATCATGAACGAGCAACCCGAACAGCTTCGCAATTTCACCATCAACTTCGGGCCCCAGCATCCGGCTGCGCACGGCGTGCTGCGTCTGGTCCTTGAGCTTGACGGCGAGATCGTCGCGCGCGTCGACCCGCATATCGGCCTGCTTCACCGCGGCACCGAGAAGCTGATCGAGCAGAAGACCTATCTCCAGGCGATCCCTTATTTCGACCGGCTCGACTACGTCGCGCCGATGAACCAGGAGCACGCCTTCTGCCTCGCCGCTGAGAAGCTGCTCGGCATCGAGGTGCCGCGCCGCGGCCAGCTGATCCGCGTGCTCTATTGCGAGATCGGCCGCATCCTCTCGCACCTCCTCAACGTCACCACGCAGGCGATGGACGTCGGCGCGCTGACCCCGCCGCTGTGGGGCTTCGAAGAGCGCGAGAAGCTGATGGTGTTCTACGAGCGCGCCTCCGGCAGCCGTATGCACGCAGCCTTCTTCCGCGTCGGCGGCGTGCATCAGGATCTGCCGCAGAAGCTGGTCGACGACATCGAGGCCTGGTGCGATCCGTTCCTGAAGGTCGTGGACGACCTCGATCGTCTCCTCACCGCCAACCGCATCTTCAAGCAGCGCAACGTCGACATCGGCGTGGTGCCGCTCAAGGAAGCCTGGGAGTGGGGTTTTTCGGGCGTCATGGTGCGCGGCTCGGGCGCGGCCTGGGACCTGCGCAAGTCGCAGCCCTATGAATGCTACGCCGAGATGGATTTCGACATCCCGATCGGCAAGAACGGCGACTGCTACGATCGTTACCTGATCCGCATGGAAGAGATGCGCCAGTCCGTGCGCATCGTGAAGCAGTGCATCCAGAAGCTGAACGCAGCCGACGGGAAGGGGCCTGTCGTCGTCGAAGACAACAAGGTCGCGCCGCCGCGCCGCGGCGAGATGAAGCGCTCGATGGAAGCGCTGATCCATCACTTCAAGCTCTACACCGAAGGCGTCCACGTGCCGGCCGGCGAGGTCTACACCGCGGTCGAGGCGCCGAAGGGCGAGTTCGGCGTCTATCTGATCTCCGACGGCACCAACAAGCCCTACAAGTGCAAGATCCGCGCGCCGGGCTTTGCGCATCTTCAGGCGATGGACCACATCTGCCGCGGCCATCTGCTTGCCGACGTCTCGGCGATCCTCGGCTCGCTCGACATCGTGTTCGGAGAGGTCGATCGGTGATGGCGCAGGCGCCAATCCAGTTTGACCGTGCCTCGGGGGCCCTTGAAGGGGCCAACCTGTGGGAGCGGACGGCTGCCTTGGCGCTGGTGACGGGATCGAAGATCTCCTCGCATTTCTCGCACATGGGCTACATCGCCTGCGCGAACCTGCTGCGGAAGACGCTGCCCGAGCGCAACATCGCGATCAGGCTCAATCCCGATGCCGTGTTCGAATTCCCCTACGGCGACGGCTATTGGAGCAAGCTGCTCAACCGCTCCTACAACTACGAGGACGAGCTGGAGGTCCTGTTCGCCGACTCCCTCGACGTCGACTACACGCTGCTCGATTGCGGCGCCAATTACGGCTACTGGTCGGTGCTGGTCTCGAGCAAGCCGTTCGGATCGCACAAGGCGATCGCGATCGAGCCGTCGGGGCAGAACTATCCGAAGCTTGCCAACAACGCCCGCGTCAACGGCAACCGCTTCGAGACGCTGAAATGCGCCATCGGCGCGGCGCGCGGTACCGCGCGGCTGTCAGGCACCAAGCATGAGGCCTTCAGCATCGCCGGCGCACCGTCGGCGGGCGGCGAGGACGTGCCGGTTCTCGCGCTCGACAATCTCATCGATGACGGCAAGGTGGCGGCCCACGGCAAGTACCTGATCAAGCTCGACGTCGAGGGCGTCGAGATCGAGGCGATCAAGGGCGGCGCACGGCTGCTTGAGACCGACAGCGTCATCATGTGCGAGGAGCACGGCAGCGATCGCAGCCACGCGGTGTCGCGCTTTATCCTCGAACAGACGCCGCTGAAGCTGATCGTGTTCGATCCGCGCAGCAACCGGATGGAGACCGTGACCGAGCTGTCGATCCTCGACCGCATCAAGGTCTCGACACACGTCGGCTACAACGTTTTCGGCACCGCAAGCGCATTCTGGCAGGGCAGGATCGATGCCCTGAATGCGAAAACCGCGCGCCGTATGCAGTGAGAGATAAGAGATGTCCGTTCGCCGATTAGCACCGAAGGAAGTCCAGCCCGCGAGCTTTGCGTTCACGGAGGAGAACCTCGCGTTCGCCAAGCAGCAGATCGCGAAATATCCGGCCGGCCGGCAAGCCTCCGCTGTCATCGCCATCCTCTGGCGCGTCCAGGAACAGCACGACGGCTGGGTGTCGGAAGCCGCGATCCGCGCCGTCGCCGATCTGCTCGACATGCCCTATATCCGCGTGCTCGAAGTCGCGACCTTCTACACGATGTTCCAGCTCGCCCCCGTCGGCAAGAAGGCCCACGTCCAGGTCTGCGGCACCACGCCGTGCCGCCTGCGCGGTGCCGAGGATCTCATCCACGTCTGCGAGCACCGCATTCACCACGAGCCGTTCCATCTCTCCAAGGACGGTAATTTCAGCTGGGAAGAGGTGGAATGTCTCGGTGCCTGCGTGAATGCGCCGATGGTGCTGATCGGCAAGGACACCTATGAGGATTTGACCAAGGAAACCTTTGGCAAGGTGCTCGACGGCTTCGCCTCGGGCAATCCGCCGAAGCCCGGTCCGCAGAACGGCCGCCAGTTCTCGGCGCCGACGGGTGGGCCGACCACGCTGAAGGAGATCACCTGATGCGTGATCTCCCCGCAATTGGAGGGAACGAAGCCGTGAACAAATGGGGCTTCGTCGCCATGCACGCCGCGGTCGCGGCCGCCTTCATGTTCCTGCTGCAGCGCTTCGTGATGAACGCGACGCAGGAGAGCAGCCTACTCTGGGCGCTGACCTTCGCCGTCTGCGCCGCCGGACTTGCCTACAAGCAGTCCAATCGTTGATCGGAAAGCACTGAAATGCTCGAGGACAAGGACCGCATCTTCAAGAACCTCTACGGCCTCCACGACTGGGGGCTCGAGGGCGCGCGGCGCCGCGGCGCCTGGGATGGTACGAAGAATATCATCGACAAGGGCCGTGACTGGATCATCAACGAGATGAAGGCGTCGGGCCTTCGCGGGCGCGGTGGCGCCGGCTTCCCGACCGGCCTGAAATGGTCGTTCATGCCGAAGGAATCGACCGACGGCCGCCCGAGCTATCTCGTCGTCAACGCCGACGAATCCGAGCCCGGCACCTGCAAGGATCGCGAGATCATGCGGCACGATCCGCATCTCCTGATCGAAGGCTGCCTGATCGCGAGCTGCGCGATGAACGCGCATGCCTGCTACATCTATGTCCGCGGCGAGTTCATCCGCGAGCGCGAGCATCTCCAGGCCGCGATCGACCAGGCCTATGAGGCGAAGCTCGTCGGCAAGGACAATGTCAACGGCTGGCCGTTCGACATCTACGTCGCGCACGGCGCCGGCGCCTATATCTGCGGCGAGGAGACCGCGCTGCTCGAAAGCCTCGAAGGCAAGAAGGGCCAGCCGCGCCTGAAGCCGCCGTTCCCGGCCAATGTCGGCCTGTTCGGCTGCCCGACCACCGTCAACAACGTCGAGTCGATCGCGGTTGCGCCCGACATCCTGCGGCGCGGCGCGGCCTGGTTCGCCGGCATCGGCCGTCCGAACAATGTCGGCACCAAGCTGTTCTGCATCTCGGGTCATGTCGAGCGGCCCTGCAACGTCGAAGAGGCCATGGGCATTCCGTTCCGTGAGCTGATCGAGAAGCATTGCGGCGGCATCCGCGGCGGCTGGGACAACCTCAAGGCCGTGATCCCCGGCGGCTCGTCGGTGCGCATGGTACCGGCCGAGCAGATCATCGACACGCCGATGGATTTCGACAGCTTGAGCAAGCTGCGCTCGGGCCTCGGCACAGCGGCCGTGATCGTGATGGACAAGTCGACCGACCTGATCCGCTCCATCGCTCGCATCTCCTATTTCTACAAGCACGAGAGCTGCGGCCAGTGCACGCCGTGCCGCGAGGGCACCGGCTGGATGTGGCGCGTCTTGACCCGCATGGCCGATGGCCGCGCCCACAAGCGCGAAATCGACATGCTGCTCGAAGTCACCAAGCAGGTCGAAGGCCACACCATCTGCGCGCTCGGCGACGCAGCCGCCTGGCCGATCCAGGGCCTGATCGCGCATTTCCGTCACGAGATCGAAGCGCGCATCGACCAGTATTCGCACAAGGCTGACATCGACGATATCGGCGTCCGCGATCCCGTGAACATGGTCGCGGCGGAGTAGAGAGAATGACCAAGCTCATCATCGACGGCAAAGAGATCGATGTCCCCGCCGAGTACACGCTGCTCCAGGCGTGCGAAGCCGCGGGCGCCGAGATTCCGCGCTTCTGCTATCACGAGCGGCTGTCGATCGCCGGCAATTGCCGGATGTGCCTCGTCGAAGTGAAGGGCGGCCCGAAGCCGGTCGCAAGCTGCGCCTGGGGCGTGCGCGATTGCCGTCCGGGCCCCAAGGGCGAGCCGCCGGAAATCTCCACGCGTTCGCCGATGGTGAAGAAGGCACGCGAAGGCGTGATGGAATTCCTTCTCATCAACCATCCGCTGGACTGCCCGATCTGCGACCAGGGTGGCGAGTGCGACCTTCAGGACCAGGCGATGGGCTATGGTGTCGACACCAGCCGCTTCGCCGAGAACAAGCGCGCCGTCGAGGACAAGTACCTCGGCGCGCTGGTCAAGACCTCGATGAACCGCTGCATCCAGTGCACGCGCTGCGTCCGCTTCTCGGCGGAAGTCGCCGGCGCGCCCGAGATGGGCGCCACCGGCCGCGGCGAGGACATGGAGATCACAACCTATCTCGAGCACGCGCTGACGTCCGAATTGCAGGGCAATCTCGTCGACATCTGCCCGGTCGGCGCGCTGACCTCGAAGCCCTATGCTTTTGCGGCTCGCCCGTGGGAGCTCGGCAAGACCCAGTCGATCGACGTGATGGACGGCCTCGGCTCGGCGATCCGCGTCGACACCCGCGGTCGTGAGGTGATGCGCGTGCTGCCGCGCATCAACGAGGCCGTGAACGAGGAGTGGATCTCCGACAAGACCCGTCACGTCGTTGACGGCCTGCGCACCCAGCGCCTCGACCGGCCCTATATCCGCGAAGCCGGCAAGCTGCGGGCGGCGAGCTGGCCCGAAGCCTTTGCCGCGATCGCTGCGAAAGCGGCGCGCACCGACGGCAAGCGCATCGGCGCGATCGCCGGCGACCTCGCCGGCGTCGAAGAGATGTTCGCGCTGAAGGACCTGCTGGCCAAGTACGGCTCGAACAATCTGGCAGTGCAGGGCGGCGACGCCTTCGATCCCGCGCTCGGTCGCGGCTCCTACATTTTCAATCCGACGCTGGTCGGTGTGGAGCAGGCCGACGCGTTGCTCATCATCGGCGCCAATCCGCGCAAGGAAGCGGCCGTGTTCAACGCCCGCATCCGCAAGCGCTGGCGCGGCGGCGGCTTCAAGGTCGGCGTGATCGGCGCCAAGGTCGATCTCACTTACGACTATGACCACCTCGGCGCAGGCACCGAGACGCTCGGCGAGCTCGCGGCCGGCAAGCATTCCTTCATGGATGTGCTGAAGAACGCCAAGCACCCGATCATCCTGGTCGGCGCAGGCGCAGCCTCGCGTCACGACGGCGCCGCCATTCTCGCCGCCGCCGCCAAGCTCGCGCTCGATGTCGGCGCGGTGAAGGACGGCTGGAACGGCTTCGGCGTACTGCACGAGACCGCCTCGCGCGTCGGCGCACTCGACATCGGCTTTGTCGCCGGTGCGGGCGGGCTGAACGCCGCGCAGATGACGACCTTCGGCACGCTGGACCTGCTGTTCCTGCTCGGCGCCGACGAGATCAAGCCGTCGGACGGCACCTTCGTCGTCTATATCGGCACCCATGGCGACCGCGGCGCGCATCGCGCCGACGTCATCCTGCCGGCGGCCGCCTACACCGAGAAGTCCGCGATATACGTCAACACCGAAGGCCGCGTGCAGATGACCGGCCGTGCCGCGTTCCCGCCGGGCGAAGCCCGCGAGGACTGGGCGATCGTGCGGGCGCTGTCGGAGGCGCTCGGCAAGAAGCTCGGCTACGACTCGCTGTCGGCACTCCGCCAGGCGATCTTCAAGGCCGCGCCGCACCTGATGCGTCTCGACCAGATCGAAGCCGGCGCCGCCGACCAGATCAAGAAGCTGGCGGGGAAGGGCGGCTCGCCGGAGAAGGCGCCGTTCAAGCCGGCGATCGAGGACTTCTATTTGACCAACCCAATCGCGCGTGCATCCGCCGTGATGGCGGAATGCTCGCGGCTTGCCTCCGGGCAGATGCTGACCGCAGCGGAGTGAGCCGATGGAATTCTTCGAAAGCGCATTCTGGACCGGTTTCCTCTGGCCGCTGATCATCATGGTCGCGGAGAGCGTCCTGGTGCTCGTCGTCCTGCTGGTCGCGATCGCCTACATCCTGCTCGCCGACCGCAAGATCTGGGCGGCGGTGCAGATCCGCCGCGGCCCGAACGTGGTCGGCCCCTGGGGCCTGCTGCAGTCCTTCGCGGACCTGCTGAAGTTCGTGCTGAAGGAGCCGATCATCCCGTCCGGCGCCAACAAGGGCGTGTTCCTCCTTGCTCCCTTGGTCTCATGCGTGCTCGCGCTCGCGGCCTGGGCGGTGATCCCGACCAATCTCGGCTGGGTGATCTCCGACATCAATGTCGGCGTGCTCTTCATCTTCGCGATCTCGTCGCTGTCGATCTACGGCATCATCATGGCCGGCTGGTCGTCGAACTCGAAATACCCGTTCCTGGCCGCGCTGCGCTCGGCGGCGCAGATGGTGTCCTACGAGGTCTCGATCGGCTTCGTCATCATCACCGTGCTGCTCTGCGCCGGCACGCTGAACCTGTCGGCCGTGGTCGAGGCCCAGCATGCCCGTGGCCTTGCCAGCCTGATCGGGTTGCCGCAGCTCACCATCCTGAACTGGTATGTGTGGCCGCTGTTCCCGATGTTCGTGATCTTCTACGTCTCGGCGTTGGCGGAAACCAACCGTCCGCCGTTCGACCTCGTGGAAGCTGAATCAGAGCTCGTCGCCGGCTTCATGGTCGAATACGGCTCGACGCCGTATCTGCTGTTCATGCTCGGCGAGTATGTCGCGATCGTCACGATGTGCGCGCTGGCGACGATCCTGTTCCTCGGAGGCTGGCTGCCGCCGGTGGATCTGCCGCCCTTCAACTGGGTGCCGGGGATCATCTGGTTCTCGCTCAAAGTGTTCTTCATGTTCTTCCTGTTCGCGATGGCAAAGGCGATCGTGCCGCGCTACCGCTACGACCAATTGATGCGCCTCGGCTGGAAGGTGTTCCTGCCGCTGTCGCTGGCGATGGTGGTCGTGGTGGCCGGTGTGCTGCATTTCGCCGGCATCGCGCCGAAGTGAGGGCCGTCATGGGTATCAATGTCAACGCCACTGCACGCTCGCTCCTGCTGTCGGAATTCGTCTCGGCGTTCTTCCTCGCCATGCGCTATTTCTTCCAGCCGAAGCCGACGCTGAACTATCCCTTCGAGAAGGGCCCGATCTCGCCGCGCTTCCGCGGCGAGCATGCGCTGCGCCGCTATCCGAACGGCGAAGAGCGCTGCATCGCCTGCAAGCTGTGCGAAGCCATTTGCCCGGCGCAGGCCATCACCATCGAGGCCGGCCCGCGCCGCAACGACGGCACCCGCCGCACCGTGCGCTACGACATCGACATGGTGAAGTGCATCTATTGCGGCCTCTGCCAGGAGGCCTGTCCGGTCGACGCCATCGTCGAAGGTCCGAACTTCGAATTCGCGACCGAGACCCGCGAGGAACTGTTCTATGACAAGGCCAAGCTGCTCGCCAATGGCGACCGCTGGGAACGCGAGATCGCGAAAGCGATCGAGCTCGACGCGCCGTACCGGTGAGATGAGAGCATGATCCTTCCCGCGCTGTTCTTCTATCTCTTCGCCGGCGTTTGCGTCGCTTCGGCGGTGATGGTGATTGTCTCGCGCAATCCCGTGCACTCCGTGCTGTACCTGATCCTGGCCTTCGTCAACGCCTCCGGCCTGTTCGTGCTGATGGGCGCCGAATTCCTCGCGATGATCCTGATCGTCGTCTATGTCGGCGCCGTCGCGGTGCTGTTCCTGTTCGTGATCATGATGCTCGACGTCGACTTCCTCGAGCTGCGCGAGGGCTTCATCGAGTACCTGCCGGTGGGCCTCGTGATCGGCGGCATCTTCCTGTTCGAGCTGCTGCTCACCGTCGGCTTCTGGGTCATCAACCCCGGCGTCTCCAAGACGATCACGGCGGCGATCCCGACCAATGTCAGCAACACCGAGGCGCTCGGGCTCGTGCTCTATACGAAGTACATCCACTACTTCCAGCTCGCGGGCATGGTGCTGCTGGTCGCCATGATCGGCGCCATCGTGCTGACGCTGCGCCACAAGGCGAACGTGAAGCGGCAGGACATCAACGTTCAGAATGCACGCACGCCCGAGATGGCGATGGCGATGCGCAAGGTGGCGTCGGGGCAGGGGCTCCAGGACAGCGACGCGGCGGAGTGGGTGAAATGACGATCGGGCTCGGACATTATCTGGCGGTCGGCGCGATCCTGTTCACGCTCGGGATCCTCGGCATCTTCCTGAACCGCAAGAACATCATCGTCATCCTGATGTCGATCGAGCTGATCCTGCTCTCGGTCAACATCAACCTCGTGGCATTCTCGACCTTCCTCGGCGACATCGTCGGCCAGGTCTTCGCATTGCTGGTGCTGACGGTTGCGGCTGCGGAAGCCGCGATCGGTCTCGCCATCCTGGTGGTCTATTTCCGCAACCGCGGCTCGATCGCGGTTGAGGACGTCAATCTGATGAAGGGCTGAGCTCAGTCATGGTTCAGGCAATTGTCTTTCTGCCTCTGCTGGGCGCCATTCTGGCCGGGCTTATCGCGCTGTTCGGCGCCCATGCCCGCAACCCCTCGGGTGACGAGGTCGAGCATCACGGCGATCATGGCCACGGCGACGCCCACGCGGCGGTCGCCCATGATGATCATGGCCACGACGATCACGCGCATGACGACCATGGCCCGGTCGAGCCGCCGGCCGCGGGCTCGCGCGGCGCCGAGCTGATCACGACCGCGCTGCTGTTCGTCTCGGCAGCGCTGTCCTGGATGACGCTGGTCGATGTCGGCTTCATGCACCACGACATGCGGATTCCGCTGTTGCCCTGGATCATGTCGGGCGACCTCCAGGTTTACTGGACGCTGCGGGTCGACACGCTCACCGCCGTGATGCTGGTGGTGGTGACGACCGTGTCCTCGCTCGTGCACCTCTATTCCATCGGCTACATGGACGAGGATCCGTACCGGCCGCGCTTCTTCGGCTATCTCTCGCTGTTCACCTTCGCCATGCTGATGCTGGTGACGGCCGACAACCTCGTGCAGCTGTTCTTCGGCTGGGAAGGCGTCGGTCTGGCGAGCTACCTGCTGATCGGCTTCTGGTACCAGAAGCCGTCGGCGAACGCGGCGGCGATCAAGGCCTTCGTGGTCAACCGCGTCGGCGATTTCGGCTTCGCGCTCGGCATCTTCGCGATCTTCATGCTGACCGCCTCGACCGATTTCGAGACCATCTTCCACCAGGCGCCGAGCCTGACCGGCAAGACCATCGACTTCCTCGGCTGGCATGCCGATGCGCTGACCCTGACCTGCCTGCTGCTGTTCATGGGCGCGATGGGCAAGTCGGCGCAGTTCCTGCTGCACACCTGGCTGCCGGACGCGATGGAAGGCCCGACCCCGGTCTCCGCGCTGATCCACGCCGCGACCATGGTCACCGCCGGCGTGTTCATGGTGGCGCGGCTGTCGCCGCTGTTCGAGCTCGCCCCGAACGCGCAGGCCGTCGTGATGTTCTTCGGCGCCACCACGGCGTTCTTCGCCGCGACCATCGGCCTCGTCCAGAACGACATCAAGCGCATCGTCGCGTACTCGACCTGTTCGCAGCTCGGCTACATGTTCGTGGCGATGGGAGCAGGGGCCTATTCGGTCGGCATGTTCCACCTGTTCACGCACGCCTTCTTCAAGGCGCTGCTGTTCTTGGGTTCCGGCTCGGTGATCTACGCGATGCACCACGAGCAGGACATCCGCAACATGGGCGGCCTCTGGCGCAAGATCCCCTACACCTATGCGGTGATGGTGATCGGCACGCTGGCGCTCACGGGCTTCCCGCTCACGGCGGGCTATTTCTCCAAGGACGCCATCATCGAGTCCGCCTACGCCTCGCATAATCCGTTCGCGATGTACGGCTTCCTGATGACGGTCGTCGCCGCCGGCCTGACCTCGTTCTACTCCTGGCGCCTGATCTTCAAGACCTTCCACGGCGAGCCCCATGACGAGCATCACTACGAGGCCGCGCATGAGGCTCCGCTCTGGATACTGATCCCGATCGGCGTTCTCGCGGTCGGCTCGATCGTCGCGGGCTTCCCGTTCAAGGAGCTGTTCGCCGGTCACGGCGTCGAGGAGTTCTTCCGCGAGTCCGTGAAGATGAACCCGCACATCATCGAGGAGATGCACCACATCCCCGAGACCATCGCCATCCTGCCGACGGTGATGATGGTGCTGGGCTTCCTGGTGTCGTACCTGTTCTACATCCGCCGGCCGTATCTGCCGGTCGAGCTCGCGAACACGCAGCCGATGCTGTACCAGTTCCTGCTCAACAAATGGTACTTCGACGAGCTCTACGATCTCATCTTCGTCCGCCCGGCGAAGTGGATCGGCTATCAGCTCTGGAAGAAGGGTGATGGCTTCATCATCGACGGCCTCGGCCCCGACGGTATCTCGGCCCGTGTGCTGGACGTCACCCGCAACGTGGTGAAGATCCAGACCGGCTATCTCTATCACTACGCGTTCGCCATGCTGATCGGCGCCGCCGGCCTGATCACCTGGTTCATGTTCGGCTTTGGAGGCCAGTAAATGACAACCTGGCCAATCCTTTCGGTCACGACGTTCCTGCCGCTGGTTGGCGCGCTGATCGTCTATCTCAGCCGAGGCGATGACGAGGCGGCCCGGCGCAATGCGCGCTGGATCGCGCTGTGGACCACGCTGATCACCTTCGCGGTGTCGGTGATCCTGGTGATGCGCTTCGATCCGTCGAGCGCCGACTTCCAGTTCGTCGAGAAGGCGAACTGGCTCGCCACCGGCATCACCTACCACATGGGCGTCGACGGCATCTCGCTGCCGCTGGTGATCCTGACCACCGCCATCATGCCGTTCTGCATCATCGCGAGCTGGAAGGCGATCACCAACCGCGTCCGCGAATACATGATGGCGTTCCTGATCCTGGAAACGCTGATGATCGGCACCTTCTCGGCGCTCGATCTCGTGCTGTTCTACCTGTTCTTCGAGGGCGGCCTGATCCCGATGTTCCTGATCATCGGCGTCTGGGGCGGTCCGCGCCGGGTCTACGCGTCGTTCAAGTTCTTCCTCTACACGCTGCTCGGCTCGGTGCTGATGCTGCTCGCCATCATGGCGCTGTACTGGAATGGCGGCACCACCGACATCCCGACCCTGATGCACACCGCCGTGCCGCGCTCCCTGCAGACCTGGGCGTGGCTCGCCTTCTTCGCCTCGTTCGCGGTGAAGATGCCGATGTGGCCGGTGCACACCTGGCTCCCCGACGCCCACGTCGAGGCGCCGACCGCGGGCTCGGTGGTTCTGGCTGCGATCCTGCTGAAGATGGGCGGCTACGGCTTCCTGCGCTTCTCGCTGCCGATGTTCCCCCTGGCCTCGCACGACTTCGCGCCGCTGATCTTCACGCTCTCGGCCATCGCCATCATCTACACCTCGCTGGTCGCCCTGATGCAGGAGGACATGAAGAAGCTGATTGCGTACTCGTCAGTGGCGCATATGGGCTTCGTCACCATGGGCATCTTCGCCGGCACCATGCAGGGCGTCGCCGGCGGCATGTTCCAGATGATCTCGCACGGCATCGTCTCCGGCGCGCTGTTCCTCTGCGTCGGCATCGTCTACGACCGCATGCACACCCGCGAGATCGCGGCCTATGGCGGCCTCGTCAACCGGATGCCGCTCTACGCGCTGACCTTCATGATCTTCACCATGGCCAATGTCGGTCTGCCCGGCACCTCCGGCTTCGTCGGCGAGTTCATGACGCTGCTCGGCACCTTCAAGGTCTCGATCCCGACCGCGTTCTTCGCGACCTTCGGCGTGATCCTGTCGGCCTGCTACGCGCTGTGGCTGTACCGCAAGGTCGTGTTCGGGGCGCTGGTCAAGCCGTCGCTGGCGAGCATGAAGGATCTCACTTTCCGCGAGTGCGTGACGCTGTTCCCGCTGATCGCGCTGACGATCCTGTTCGGCGTCTATCCGAAGCCGGTGCTCGACATGTCGGCCGTCTCGGTCCAGCAACTCGTCAATAATTACAACACCGCTGTGACGGCCGTGAAGGCCGCCGCACTGCTCCAGTGATCGGGCAGGTCAGGATATCGCCATGAGCTTTGAGACTGCAGGTTATCAACTGGCGCCGGTGCTGCCCGAGATTGTGCTCGCGGTCGGCGCCATGGCACTCTTGATGCTGGGGGCCTATCGCGGGCAGGAGACCACCAAGACCGTCACGACGCTTTCGGTCCTGCTGCTGGTCGTGGTCGGCGTGCTCGTCTACGCACAGCCTGCGGGCAAGCACGTCACCTTCGGCGGCAGCTTCATCGTCGACGATTTTGCCCGCTTCATGAAGATCCTGGCCCTGATCGGCTCGGCGGTGACGCTGGTGCTGTCGACCGAGTTCCTGTCGGACCCGTCGCGCCGGATCTTCGAATACGCCATCCTGGTGCTGCTCTCGACGCTCGGCATGATGGTGCTGATCTCGGCCGGCGACTTGATCTCGCTCTATCTCGGCCTCGAGCTGATGTCGCTCGCGCTCTATGTCGTGGCGGCCTCGAACCGCGACAACGCCAAGTCGACCGAAGCCGGCCTGAAGTACTTCGTGCTCGGCGCGCTGTCCTCGGGCATGCTGCTCTACGGTTCCTCGCTGGTCTACGGCTTCACCGGCACGGTCAGCTTCACCGGCATCGCGGCGGCCGCGACGGTCTCGAATATCGGCCTGGTGTTCGGCCTGGTCTTCCTGCTCGCCGGCCTCTGCTTCAAGGTCTCGGCCGTGCCGTTCCACATGTGGACGCCTGACGTCTACGAGGGCGCCCCGACCCCCGTGACTGCCTTCTTCGCCTCGGCGCCGAAGGTGGCCGCGCTCGCGGTCTTCACCCGCGTCACGCTGACCGCATTCCCCGGCATCGTCTCGCAGTGGCAGCAGATCCTGGTGTTCGTGGCGATCGCCTCGATGGCGCTCGGCTCTTTCGCCGCGATCGGCCAGACCAACATCAAGCGCCTGATGGCCTATTCCTCGATCGGCCACATGGGCTTTGCCCTGGTCGGCCTCGCCTCCGGCACGGTCGAGGGCGCGCAGGGCGTCTTGATGTACATCGTGATCTATGTGGCGATGACGCTCGGCTCGTTCTCGGTCATTCTGGCGATGAAGCGCAACGGCCAGGCCGTCGAGAAGATCAGCGATTTCGCCGGTCTGTCGCGGACCAATCCGCTGCTCGCCTTCATGTTCGCGATGCTGCTGTTTTCGCTCGCCGGAATCCCGCCGCTCGCCGGCTTCTTCGCCAAATGGTACGTCTTCGTCGCCGCCATCAAGGCGAACCTGTTCACGCTCGCCGTCATCGGCGTGTTGACCAGCGTCGTGGGCGCCTACTACTACCTGACCATCGTCAAGACGATGTACTTCGACGAGCCGGCCGGTCAGGTCGATCCGGTGCGCGTCGAGGTGAAGACTGTGCTGGCTGTCTTTGGCCTGTTCAACATCCTCTTCGCGCTGTTCGCGGGCCCGGTGGTGAGCGTCGCCTCCGCCGCGGCAAAGTCGCTGTTTTAGGATGGGGTTCGCGCTCGGTCCTCGCGCACTCTCGGCGGGCTACAAGCTCGCGGCTTTCGAACGGACCGGCTCGACCAACACCGACGCCATCGAGCACGCGCGGGCCGGCGAACGCGGCCCGATGTGGTTCGTCACCTCCGACCAGACCGCCGGTCGTGGCCGGCGCCAGCGCGCCTGGATCGCGCCAAAGGGCAATCTCGCCGCGAGCGTCCTCGAGGTGCTGGATATTGCGCCTGCAGTTGCCGCCACCATCGGGTTTGCGGCGGGGCTTGCGGAAGAGGCGGCGCTGGAGAAGGTCAGCCTCGAGGCCGCGCTCCGGCTTGGTCCTGAGCGACCCAGATACGCCCTGAAATGGCCGAATGACGTCCTCGCGGGCGGCAAGAAGCTGGTCGGCATTGGCCTCGAAGCCGAGGCCGTCGGCGATCGTCTCGCCGTCGTCGTCGGCATCGGCACCAACGTCGTGGCGGCGCCGGAGAGGACGCCGACGCCGGCCGTGTCGCTGGCCGCACTCGGCGTCCAGATCAGCGCGGAAGAGCTGTTCTCGGCGCTGTCCGACGCCTGGGTCGAGTTCCTCGGCATCTGGGACAATGGCCGCGGCTTTGCGGAGATCCGCAAACTCTGGCTAGAGCGCGCCTGCGGCCTCGGCGAACGGGTCGCGATCAACACGGGAACGATGACGCTGGAAGGCATTTTCGACACCATCGACGACACCGGCTGCCTGATCGTCCGCACCGTTGACGGCCGACGCCTCCCGGTGGCGGCCGGCGAGGTGTTCTTCGGCTCGGCCGCCTCCGTGGGAGCTGCGTGATGGCGAAGCCTGACGAACTGGTATTTGCGCCGCTCGGCGGCGTCGGCGAGATCGGCATGAACTTGTCGATCTACGGCCTCGGCAACCGTCAGCAGCGCGCCTGGCTGGCGGTCGATCTCGGCGTCTCCTTCGGCGACGAGGAGCATCTGCCGGGCATCGACCTGATCATGCCCGACATCAGCTTCCTGGAGAAGGAACGCAAGAATCTGATGGGCCTCGTGCTCACCCATGCCCATGAGGACCATTTCGGCGCCATCATCGACCTCTGGCCGAAGCTGAAATGCCCGATCTATGCCACGCAGTTCAGCGCGGCGCTGTTCGAGGCCAAATGCGCCGCCGAGCGCAATGCGCCGAAAATCCCGGTGACGGTGGTGCCGTCGGGCGGCCGCGTCGATATCGGCCCGTTCAACGTCGAGTTCATTCCCGTCGCGCATTCGATTCCCGAGGCGCACGCGCTGGCGATCCACACTGACGTCGGCACGGTGCTGCACACCGGCGACTGGAAGATCGACCCGACCCCGACGCTCGGGAGCCCGACCGACGAGAAGCGGTTGCGCGAACTGGGCGAGGAGGGCGTGCTCGCCCTGATCGGTGATTCCACCAACGCCGTGCGTGACGGCCGCTCGCCCTCGGAAGCCGAGGTCGCGCGAACCATCATCGATCTGGTCAAGGCCGCCAAGGGCCGCGTCGCGGTGACGACCTTCGCCTCCAACGTCGCGCGCATCAAGGCCGTCGCCGCCGCGGCCAGGGCTGCCGATCGCGAGGTCGTCGTGGTCGGCCGCGCCATGGAGCGCGTGGTGCAGGTCGCGCGCGAGACCGGCTATCTCGACGGCGTGCAGAACTTCCGCTCGCCCGAGGTCTACGGCCATCTTCCGCAGGACAAGGTGCTGGCGCTGTGCACCGGCAGCCAGGGCGAGCCGCGCGCGGCACTGGCGCGCATCGCCAATGACGACCATCCCGAGATCACGCTCAACCGCGGCGACAGCGTGATCTTCTCCTCCCGCACCATCCCGGGCAACGAGAAGGCCGTCGGCTCCATCATCAACAATCTGGTGCTGCAGGGCGTCGAGGTCCTCACCGACCGCGACCATCTGGTCCACGTCTCCGGCCATCCCCGCCGCGACGAATTGCGCGACATGATCGCCTGGACCAAGCCGCAGCTCCTGATCCCCGTCCATGGCGAGGCGCTGCACCTGAACGAGCATGCCAAGCTCGCGCGCGCCGCCGGCGTGCCGCGCGTCCTGGTCGTTCGCAACGGCGACCTGATCAAGCTCGGCCCGGGTGATCCCGGCATCATCGGCGAGGTGCCCTCCGGCCGGATCTACAAGGACGGCACGATCTTGGAGGACTCCAAGTCCCGCGCCGTGGTCGAGCGCCGCCGCATGGCTTTCTCCGGCTGCGCCTTCGTCGCGGTCGCGATGACGGAGCAGGGCGAGCTTGCCGACGATCCCGAGGTCGATCTCGTCGGCATTCCCGAGAAGAACCGGGACGGCGAGCCCTTCGACGACCTCGTCTTCGACGCCGTGGTCTCCACCATCGAGGGCCTGCCAAAGGCGCGCCGCCGCGATGCGGATGCCCTGGCTGAGTCGGTGCGACGCGCTGTCCGGGCCGTCATCAACGAACATTGGGGCAAAAAGCCCCCCTGTCTGGTACACGTCCTGACGGTGTAGTTGAGCATGGTCTTCGGATCATGCGCTGAGGGAGAAGAAACATGCTGGGTCGCCTCAACCACGTCGCGATCGCGACCAAGGACGCCGTCAAGTCCGCGAAGATCTATGGCGCGGCGTTCGGGGCGCAGATCTCGGAGGCGGTCGCGCTGCCCGAGCATGGCGTCACCACCGTGTTCGCGACGCTGCCCAATACCAAGATCGAGTTCATCGAGCCGCTCGGCGAGGCCTCGCCGATCGCGAAGTTCCTCGAGCGCAATGCCGACGGCGGCATCCACCATATCTGCTACGAGGTCGTCGACATCATCGCCTCGCGTGACACGCTGGTGAAGGAGGGCGCGCGGGTGCTCGGCGACGGCGTGCCGAAGATCGGCGCCCACGGCAAGCCGGTGCTGTTCCTGCACCCGAAGGATTTTTCCGGGGCGCTGGTCGAAATCGAGCAGGCGTAGGGCGCCGGATCATGGCCATCCAGATATCGACCGCGCTTGCGATCTACTTCGTCATCTGGTGGATCGCGCTGTTTCTGACGCTGCCGTTCGGCGTGCGCAGCCAGCACGAGGACGGCGTCGGCGCGCCTGGCACCGACCCCGGCGCACCGGTTCTGACGCGGATGAGAGGCAAGCTGATCTGGACCACGATCATCTCGGCGATCATCTACGGGATCGGCATCGCGGCCTATCATGCCGGCTATCTTTCGATCGAGCGCTTGTCCAGATTGATGGGAATGCCGTTCTAGACGTTTTTGCCGGCAATATTGTTTTGGGGGAAACGAATGACTTTTCAGCGGATCGTCATCGCGCTTCTGGTGCTGATCGTCGCCGGCCTTGGCGCCATCGGCTATTTCGAATGGAAGATGGCCGTGCAGGTCCGAACGCTGAAGGCGTTCGTCGAGGGCTCTGTCTTCAACGAAGCCGTGATGGCCTGCGAGCAGGCCAAGAGCTCGACGCCGTTCAAGTGGAACGGGGGCAAGAGCACCTCGGTGATCGGCCTGAACTCGGTCAAGCTGGACAAATACACCGTCAGCGCCAGCTACACGCTGGTGGCGGACAGCGTCTATTGTGATTACGATCCCATCAAAAGAAAGGCCGAGATCGGCTCGAGCTTCCTGGAGCGGGAGTAACGATCCGGCCATGCCAAGAGCATGATCCGGAAAAGTGCGAAGCGGTTTTCCGATAAGATCGTGCTCAAATATCATGGGGTGGGATCGTCATGGCCGACGCGGGGGACTACCGGATTCTGCATGAGGCGGCCTTGCGGGACCATCTCGCGGGTATTTCCGACCTGAAGGCACTACTCGGTGGCGAGCCGGCCGCCTGGGGCATCACCGAGGTCGGCGACGGCAATCTCAATCTCGTCTTCATCGTCAAGGGCGCGCGCGGCGGCGTCGCCGTGAAGCAGGCGCTGCCCTACGTCCGCCTCGTCGGCGAGAGCTGGCCGCTGCCGCTGTCGCGGGCCCATTACGAATATCTCGCCTTGTCGAAGCAGGCCCAGCTCGCGCCCGGTCTCGTGCCGGCGCTGCTGCACCACAACGAGACGCTGGCGCTGACGGTAATGGAGCTGCTTGAGCCCCACATCATCATGCGCAAGGGGATGGTCGCCGCAACGCAATATCCCGGTTTCGTGGACGACATCACCACCTTCATGGCGCGCACCCTGTTCTTCACCTCCGACCTCGCGCTGTCGGCGGCCGAGAAGAAGCAGGGCATCGCCGCCTTTGCCGGCAACCACGCGCTCTGCAAGATCACCGAGGACCTGATCTTCACCGATCCCTACCGCATTGCCGAGCAGAACCGGTGGACTGCGCCTTATCTCGACCGCCTGGCCGCAGGGCTGCGCGATGACATGGAGCTGCATGTCGCGATCTCCCGGCTGAAGCTGAAGTTCATGGCAAGTCCCGAGGCGCTGCTCCACGGCGATCTCCACACCGGCTCGATCATGGTGACGGAGAGCCAAACGCGGGTGATCGACCCCGAATTCGCGTTCTACGGCCCGATGGGATTCGACGTCGGCGCCGTGCTTGCGAACCTCCTGATGGCCTATTTCGCCTCCGCCGGCCACGAGCGCACGCCGGGTGAGCGGCAGGCGTTCGAAAGCTGGGTACTGGAGACGGTCGAGCAGGTCTGGAACGAGTTCGCCCGCAAGTTCCTCGATCTCTGGCGCGCTGGCGCCACCGGCGATGCCTATCCGGCATCGCTCTTTGCCGGCGAGAAGGGCGCTGCATGCCTGGAAGCCGAGCGGCAGGCTTACATGCAGCGGCTATTCACTGACACCGTCGGCTTCGCTGCCGCCAAAACCCTCCGCCGTATCTTCGGCCTGGCCCACAACATCGACTTCGAGCTGATCGAGGACCCGCGGAGGCGGGCGATCAGCGAGGCGCGCGCGGTGCGGCTGGCGAGGGCGATGATGGTGGAGGCGGGGGCATTTCCGAACATCTCGGACGTCACCGGCGCAGCGCGAAAACTGCGGGACTGGATGCCTGAGTTTGCGAACGGCTAGGGGGCGATGCGCATCAATAAAGCCGCATCGGCAGCAGGACGCCGTCCGTGCCGGCCAGCAGGCCCCAGGTCTCGTTGGCCGCGACCTCGAACTCCCGGCTCTGGACCGTGCCGCCCTCGACCTTGAGGGTGACCTTGTACTTGCCGGGCGGCAGATCGATCTTTTGGCCGTCAGGTATTTCGGCTGCGGCAGAGTCGGAGTGCGCCAGTTTCTCGCCGGCGTGCGCCGCCAGCTTGATGGTCTGGTCGGCGACGGTGATGACCGCCACCTCGTCCGACTTGTTGCCGAGCATCAGCTTTGCCTGCCTCGGCCTCGGCAGGAGGCCGGCATTCGCGATACCCGGCTTGCGCAGCGAAAGTTCGGCGATTGTCCTGTCGTCCTGACGGGAAAGCCGGACCAGGACCGGTCCACGGGCCGTCGTGAAGGTGATCACGGCCCGGTCCGGTTCGACCACCGTCTCGATCCAGCCACGCTTGCCGAGCTCGGCGCGATAGAAGCCGAGCACCGCCGTGAGATCGCGCGGGGTCTCGGCGTAGACTGACGCGATGAACGGCGAATTCTTCGCCGTAGCGATGCTCCAGCTCTCGGGCAGTGGCAGGCCGGTGCCCTGGGAAACCCTGGCTTCGAAACCCGTACGTGCGCCCCGTGCGACCGCTCCGACAGGGATGCTGAGCAGTCGTTCGACGAAATTATCCGGAGTGTCATGGCCCCGGACCGCCCACCACGTTTCGTCAAGATAGTCGTTCACGCCGGTGGTGCGGCTCCAGCTGAACCGGATGCTGTCCGCCTCGCTGTACCGGCCGAGGCTGGCCGCGACCGGGCTTGCCAGCACCGCCGTGGCGGCGACCAGTCCGCCCGCGAGCAAGATACCTAGCGTTCGGCGATTCATTTTTTCCGCGATCCCTGGGGCTCAGATAATGATCCTGAACTTGGTCGCGTTGATCGCGAAAAATGTTCACTGCTCTTGGTCGCTCATGATGCACCGCAATCGGCGGCTTGCACCGCTTGGGACGCAACCTGGCCTCCGAGGGTCTCGCGAGCGCCGCGTTCCGGAACCCGTCGCCATCAAAACGAAGCTTGCGTTCGACGGGTTACGAATGATCAAATCCCTAATCGGAATACCTGCGTTGTTGGGGGACACATGATGTTCAGGATGATCGCGATCGTCGCTGGTTTGGGGCTGGCGCTCGCCACCTCGGCGGAGGCCCAGGCGCCGCGCAAGGGCGGAACCATCCGCATGACGGCGCCCTACGGTTCGAGTTTCACGAGCCTCGATATTCACACCACGCAGCGCGCCCAGGACGAGATCTACGCCAAGGCGCTGCACCGGTCGCTCTACATCTGGAATTCCGCGGAGGGCAAGCCGGTTCTGGAGCTCGCCAAGGAGGACGTGGTCTCGGGCGGCGGTCTCGTTCACACCTTCAAGCTGCGCGACGACGCCTATTTCCACAACGGCCGCAAGATGACGGCCGACGACGTCATCTGGTCCTACAACCGCATCATGGACGGCACCAAGGCCTATCCCGGCGCGCGCTTTGTCCGCATGATCGAGGGCGCGGCCGCGGTCGAGAAGGGCCAGGCCAAGGAGATCTCCGGCCTGAAGAAGATCGACGACTTCACCCTCGAAATGAAGCTGACCGAGAAAGTCGATCCGGGATTCTACTTCTTCACCGCGCTGACCTCGATCTATCCCGCCGACGAGGCCGCCAAGGAGAGCTTCATCCAGAAGCCGATCGGTCTCGGGCCGTTCAAATTCGTCGAGCACGTGCCGGGATCGCGTATCGTTCTGGAGCGGTGGGACCGGTTCTACAAGCCCGGCAAGCCCTACGCCGACAAGGTCATCGTGTCGATCATGGGTGAGGCCGCGGCGCGCGATGTCGCCTTCCGCAACAAGGAGATCGACACCTCGGTGCTCGGGCCCGCCCAGTATGTCGCCTATCAGTCAGACGCCGACCTCAAAGGCACCATCGTCGAGGTCGCCGAGGTCTTCACGCGCTATATGGGTATGAATCCCTCGTTCAAGCCGTTCACGGACAAGCGCGTCCGGCAGGCGATCAATTACGCGATCGATACCGACCTGATCATCAACAAGCTGGTCAAGGGCAAAGCCTATCGCGCCACCAGCTGGCTGCCGTTGACATCTCCAGCCTACGACAAGGCGATGAAGCCGTACCCCTACGATCCCGCCAAGGCCAAGCAGCTGCTCGCGGAGGCCGGCTATCCCCAGGGCTTCGAATTCGAATGGACCACCAGCCAGAATGAAAGCTGGGGCCTGCCCATCGTCTCGGCCGTGATCCCGATGCTGGACAAGGTCGGCATCAAGGCGAAGGTCAAGCAGGTCGAGACCGCGGTGCTGGCCGAGGTGGTGCGCAGCGGCGACTATCAGGCCTTCATCTATTCCCAGGCGACCGGCCCGGATCCCCAGGCCGCGCTCAAATGCTTCCACTCCTCGACGCCGCAGCCGGCCTGCAACTACATGAACTACAAGAATGCCGATTTCGACAAGCTGATCGATGCGGCAGGGCAGGCCGACGATCCCGCAAAGCGCACCGAGCTGCTGCAAAAGGCCAATGCGCTGCTCTATGAGGAAGCGCCGGTCTGGTTCTTCAACTACAACAAGGCGGTCATGGCGGTGCAGCCGTGGCTCAAGGGCGTTCAGCTCAATGCGACGGAGCTGACCCACCAGAACGTCGAAGACCTCTGGGTCGACGAGACCTCGCCCGCGAAGTGACACGCGCTCTCGCGCTCCCTCCATCGCGACGAGCGGTGGGGGGAGAGAGGAAAAGCCTGGATGCTCTCGTTCCTGCTCCGCCGTCTTCTGCAAACCATTCCGACCGTGCTCGCTGTCGTGCTGCTGGTCTTCGTGCTGTTCAGCGTCGTTCCCGGCAGCATTGTCTCGAGCATGAGCGACGACAGCGATCCCCAGGTCGAGCTGCGCATGAAGAAGCAGCTCGGCCTCGACGATCCCCTGTATTGGCGTTTCGGCGCCTACATCGCCAAGCTCGCGACCGGTGACTTCGGCACCTCGTTCCGGACCCGCGAGCCTGTCACGACCATGATCGCCAAACGGGCCTGGCCGACGCTGCAGCTCATCTTCACGGCCATGACGTTTGCGATTTTGATCGGGGTTCCCCTTGGTTTCATCGCGGCGCTGAAACCCGGGGGAATCGTCGATACGCTCGCCATGGTGCTGGCGGTGTCGGGCCTTTCCATTGCCAAATTCTGGCTCGGATTGGTGCTGATGTATCTGTTTGCATTGAAGCTCGGCTGGCTGCCGAGCTTCGGCTATGGCGATGGAGGGCTGAAATATCTGCTTCTCCCAGCCGTGACGCTCGGCGTCTCGCCGATGGCGCTATTTGCCCGCACGACGCGCGCCGCGGTCCTCGAGATCATGACCGCTGATTTCGTCCGCACCGCGCGCTCGAAGGGCATGAGCGAGACGCGTGTCGTGAAGTGGCATGTGATGCGCAACGCGCTCGTCATCATTCTCACCACCGTCGGCCTTCAGTTCGGCGGGTTGATGGGGCAGGCGGTCGTGGTCGAGAAATTGTTCTCCTGGCCGGGCATCGGTTCGCTGCTGGTCGACAGTGTGCTCCAGCGTGACATTCCCGCCGTCCAGGGCTCCATTCTCGTGGTGGTGCTGGCCTTTCTCGCGATCAATCTGCTGATCGACGTGCTCTACGGCGTGATCGATCCCAGGATCAGATACGCATGAAGCTCCGCGCCAATCTCATCATCGGCGGCGCGCTGTTCGCGCTCGCGATCCTGGTCGGCCTGCTCGCGCCCTGGCTGGCGCACACCGATCCCGTCCTGGACGCCAACCTCATGAACGCGGAGGAGCCTCCGAGCTGGACCTGGTGGTTCGGCACCGACGACCAGGGCCGCGACATCTATTCCCGCGTCGTCTACGGCGCGCGCGTCTCGCTGACCGTCGGTATCGTCTCGCAGCTCATCAACAGCGTCATCGGCGTCGCGCTGGGCTTGAGCGCGGGCTATTGGGGCGGCTGGTGGGACGATGTCGTCAACGGCCTGACCAACCTGATGCTCGCGATCCCCTCGCTGATCTTCGCGCTCGCCATCATGGCAGTGCTTGGCCCCGGCCTCACGAGCCTGCTGATCGCGCTCGGCCTGACCAACTGGTCCTTTACCTGCCGGATCGCACGGGCTTCGGCGCTGTCGCTGAGGAGCCAGGGCTATGTGCAGGCGGCGACCGTGCTCGGCTACGGCGATCTGCGGATCATGGTCACGCAGCTCTTGCCGAACATGTTAGGGCCGATCGTCGTCATCGGCACGCTCGGCATGGGCAGCGCGGTGCTGTCCGAAGCCGCCTTGTCGTTCCTCGGCCTCGGCGTCCGCCCGCCGTTTCCAAGCTGGGGCAGCATGTTGTCGGATGCGCGCGAGCAGATCACGACGGCGCCGTGGCTCTCGGTCTTTCCGGGCCTTGCCATCTTCCTGACGGTGCTCGGCCTGAACCTGCTCGGCGACGGCCTGCGCGACATTCTCGATCCCCAGTCGCGGAGCCGGCGGACATGACCGGCGCGCCGCTGATCGAAGTCGAGGATCTGCGCATCGATCTCGACGATGGATCGAGGCGCGTTGCGGCGGCCGAGGGCATTTCATTTCGCATTGATCGCGGCGAGACGTTCGGCCTCGTCGGCGAATCCGGCTGCGGCAAGAGCATCACGGCGCTCGCCTTGATCGGCCTGTTGCGGCAGCCGTTGTCCATCGGCGGCGGCGTCATCCGGTTTGAGGGACGGGAGATCCAGCACCTTTCCGCGGCCAGGCAGCGGGAGCTGCGCGGCAATCGCATCGCCATGATCTTCCAGGAGCCGATGACGGCGCTGAACCCGGTCTCGCCGGTGGGGCGGCAGATCGCCGAGATGTTCGTGCTGCACAAGGGCAAGAGCTGGCGGGAAGCCAACCAGCTCGCGGTCGAGGCGCTGGCGAGCGTCCGCGTCCCCGCACCGGAGCGGCGCGTCAACGATTACCCGCACCAGCTGTCCGGTGGCATGCGCCAACGTGTCATGATCGCCATCGCCCTCGCATGCGGTCCGGACCTCCTGATCGCCGACGAGCCGACCACCGCGCTCGACGTGACCGTGCAGGCCGAAATCATCGAGCTGATGCGCAATCTGTGCGCCGAGAGGGGGACAGCGATCCTGATGATCAGCCACGATCTCGGCCTCGTCGCCAATGTCTGCCGCCGTGTCGCCGTCATGTATGCCGGCCGCATCGTCGAGGAGCGCGGCTCTGCCGATATTTTCCGGGCGCCTTCGCATCCCTATACGCAGGGCCTGGTCGCCTCGCTGCCGCGGCTGGGCAGTCGGGCCGCGCTTGGCCGCACCAGGCTCAAGGAGATCGCGGGCGTGGTTCCAGCCATCACGAATTTCCCGGATGGCTGCCGGTTCAATCCGCGCTGTACGCAGGCCACCGAGATCTGCCGCACGGTTGCGCCGCAAACGGATTTGCTGGAGGCCGGCGGTTTCGTCCGGTGTTACCACCATGCATGAGCCGCAAGCCATGCAAGGGGAAGCGAGGCCGGACGACGATCTCATTCTCAGCGTCGAGGATATCGCGGTTCATTTTCCGATGGGGGGCGGCTGGCTCGGCCGCGGCCGGCGGGTGCTCCGTGCCGTCGACGGTGTCGATCTCAGGCTGAGACGAGGCGAATGCCTCGGCCTCGTCGGCGAGTCCGGCTCGGGCAAGTCGACGGTCGCATTGTCGATCCTGGGTCTGTTGACGCCGACGCGCGGCCGCATCGTGCTGGACGGGCAGGTGGTGACGAACAGGCAATCCGGCGACCGAAAGTCGCTGGCCCGCACCGTGCAGATCGTCTTTCAGGATCCCTACGCCTCGCTCAATCCGCGCCAGACCGTCCGCCGCACGCTGGAAGATCCCCTGCGTGTGCATGGCGTGACCGCAAAAAGTGAGATCGAGGACCGTGTTGCGACGATGCTGCGGCACGTCGGCCTGCGGCCGGAACAGGCCGACCGCTATCCGCATGAATTCTCCGGCGGCCAGCGCCAGCGCATCGGGATTGCGCGCGCCCTGATCCTCAATCCCAGGATCGTCATCTGCGACGAGCCCGTGTCGGCGCTCGACGTCTCGATCCGCGCCCAGATCATCAACCTGCTGCTGGAATTGAAGGACACGCTCGGTCTTTCCTACATCATGATCAGCCACGACCTCGGCGTCGTCGAGCACATGAGCGACCGCGTCGCCGTCATGTATCTTGGCCGCATCGTCGAGAACGGCCACTGGCGCGAAATCTTCGAGCGGCCGGCGCACCCCTATACGCAAGCCCTGATCGCGGCCATCCCCGATCCGCTGCGTCATGCGCCGCTAGCAACGACAGGGGGCGACCTTCCCAACCCGCTCAATCCGCCGAACGGATGCGCCTTCAGCCCGCGTTGCCGGTACGCGGAGGCCGTGTGTCGCCACGAGCCCGGTCCGGTGCTGGAAACGCGCGCCGATGGACATGAGGTGAGGTGCTGGCGGGCTGACGAGATTGCGGGGCAGGCGGCATTGGCCTCGACCGGAGGCGGGCATCCCTAGGGATGGAAGACGCGTCCGTCGAGGTCAAAAGCGTCGCTCCAGTGGGCCGCTAGTCACGTCCGGTCTGTCCTGACAGGCGGACGATTTTTGGGATCCGCCCATAGGCCATCGCCTGGGGGTTGATCCTTGGCGCGGTCCAATCGCATACCGCCCCATTTTCATGTGTGCTACATGGTTGGGTAGCAAGATGTAGCAGGAAAGGCAGATCATGACTGACGATCAGGTCAATCTCGTCGTTCAGCACCTTTGCGAGCAATTGCACTTGGCGCTCCGGTTGAAGGGCAGCGAAGCACATCCACCAAACGCCAAAGATATTGGATTCGATCCGGCCTCTGTGAGAACCGTATTGCTGACCGGCTTGCGTTCGGCGGGTGTCACGACCCACCACGAGGCGGTCGGGAAGAGCGAAGAGCCGCCGTGGTCCTAAACACAAAACGCGGGACAGAAGCCCCGCGCCGATGTCTCAGCTGGGTCAGCAGCAGACAAATCCACGACAGCGTCCATAGGTCCGTTAAGGGCCAACAACCGACGTTCGATATATCGTCCGTTCGCATCTCGGAACCGCGTCGCGGACGCCGTAGTTAACTGCTCGATTGTATTCGCTTGACAAACGGCGGTCTCCACTGACCATCGAGGATGTTGCTCCCGCCCAGTAGACGCGGATGTAAAGCGAGAACTGGCCACTCGCAGGCGGCCAGTTGCTCTCTTTGTCTACGCTCGGTGATTTTGGGACCGGCGCGCAGCGTCAACGAACCGTCCCGACATTGAACGTTCGCTTCGCAGGGAACGTTGGCGGCATCTTGCCGCTCGCCTCAGCGCCAGGTTGCCGGTTCGCAGGGAGGCCTATTGAACGGACCTCCGGCATAACTGCCGACGTCTGGAGCCCGGACACAGTGAACGACGTTGGAGGTAGGGACGACTGCACCGCTTTTGTCGCGCCACGCCGACCTACGCCAGCTTGCCGGTTCGCAGGGAGGCTTATTGAACGGCCCTCCGGCAAAACTGCCAACGTCTGGAGCCCGGATGCAGTGAACGACGCGGGACGGATGGACGGCTGCGCCGTTTTGGTCGTACCACGCGGCCATGGCCGGATTAGCGAACATGGCCGCGGCGATCAGTCCTACCGAAGCAAGCTTCCTCATTTGCGCGTCTCCTTATGTGTCAATGATTGAACGACTGACTATCCTTTGCGGCTCATTCCTACCGAAGAGACTGCAAGCAACATTTGGCGGTATCGACTATGCACATCATCAAGGTTGATCTATATCAACTTCGCCCGAATACGGCGGCTGATGACCGTTCTGGGTCAAACTACGAAAAACTCAACCTGAGCAAATTCAGTCCGCTATGCCCTATTGATCGGACCTCAATGAGGCGTGCCGTCACTTCGCTGATGGGCCCAATTGCAGACAAGCTTTGTTGAGGAGCCTTCGAGAAGCTCATCAAAAATCAGCGCCGAGGTCATGCGCTACGGCAGCTACCGACCGCCTCGCCACGCAGTTAGGCGCGGGATCCAACGCGGCACATTGATGCAGAACGCTTCGTATTCCGCGCCGAATGACCTTTTCAGCGTCGGCTCTTCGTAGCCCACGACAAAAAGGTGGAAAGCGAGCCAGACGACTGCGCCGTAGGCGAATAGCCCCCAATCGCCGAACAGGAGCGCCTGGCCGAAAATGACGACGGCGACCGCCACGTAGATTGGATTGCGCACATAGCGATAGAGGCCGGTAACGACGAGATGTTGGGGCGGGGCGATCGGCGCCGGCGTGCCGAGCCCCTGCAGTGCGAAACGCGCGAATGAATCCACGAGCCCGGCTAAGCCGGCAAGAATTAGCGCGGCGCCGACGAAGCGCGTGAGCTCGACGCCGAGAAACGGCAACCTGAACTCCCAGCGTGAAATCCACCACGGGACCACCCCAGCCACCACGCAGGGCGCGAACACGAAGAAGATGCGGTGCCGATGACAGCAGCAGTTCTTGGCATAGACACGATCCGTTCCCTGCTATTTTAACACACCGCACCGGGAGCGCGTCAGGTCCGCCTTGGGTCATGAACGACAAAGCTTGAACTGAGCACAATAGGTCTGCTTTCGGGCAAATTGCCACCAATCCGCGCTCGTTGTCCTGACAATGAGTGCAGCTAGCGCGCTACGGCGCGGAAGGCCCGGCGCGGACAACACCGGTGTTTCTGCTATAGTGCGATGTTCGAACTTGCGGGGCGGCTGCTTCAAGGGTTGAAATCATGCACAGAGCATCTGGATCATTACTACTTGCCTTCGTTTTTATTCTATTTGCTCCGCAAGTGCGGGCGCAGCAGATTCCGGCCGAAACCGTTCAGGGAATGCTTGCGGCCCAGATACGCACGCAAGGATTCACTTGCGAAAAGCCACTCGGCGCAAAGAAGAACACGAAGGCGTCTCGACCTGATCGCGACGTTTGGGTTCTTAGATGCAGCAACGCCATGTATAAGATCACGCGGGTTCCCGATATGGCGGCGAAGGTCGAACCGCTGCCGTGAGCTCGGTGGTCTCTACGGGACCAGCGCCATGATGGACTTGTGCCGGTGTTTTGCCTGACGTCTCAAACGTCCTAGCGGCGAGGGCTCAAGCCATGCCTCACGGTCGCCTTAGCTTCCGCTGATGCCGACCAGACGCGGGCGGCGGTTTGCAAGCGGGTTCTCGGCTGGCAGGGCGCGCAGCCAGTCGCGGAAGCTGACGATCTCGGGGCAATCCGCGGTGCCTTCAGGCGCGATCAGCCAATCACCGAGGCCTGATCCCTCATTGACCCGGTCGCAGCGATAGCCTGGATGGCGGCCGAGACCGCGGGCGATCAAGAGGTCGACCTTGCCCTCGACCAATTCGTGCAGGCCGGCCGGCTGCAGCACCCGCAAACCGATCTCCGCATGCGCGCTGCGAAACTCCGCCAATTCGAGCCGGCGCAGGTCGAAGCTGCCATGGACCCCCAACTGCAGCAGCACCGCGCCCGCCGGCTTCAACTGCGAGGTAGCCTCCGCAATGTGACGAAAACCTTCGGAGACCCCGGGCAGATAGGCCTGACCGGCCGCGGTGAGAATGAGCTGCTTATGCAGCCGCTCGAACAGCTGCACGCCGAGGCGTGCCTCCAGCGCCTTCACCTGCTGTCCCACGGCGGCAGGTGTCACGTGCAGCTCGTGCGCGGCCAGCTTGAAGCTGAGATGCCGGGCGGCGGCCTCAAAAGCGCGGAGCGCGTTGAGCGGGGGAAGGGCGTAGGTCATCGCAGCACAGTTTGACACCGATGGGCCTTGGCCTTGCAATAGATTTTCTTGCGCTGAACCGCAGCAACAATGCTTTGATCGGCGCCGTCATCGCCGGATACGGTCGGCCCGCAATCCGGAGACTCCCCATGCCCCGTCGTTTAGATCATCTCGTCATTTGCGTCCGCGATCTGGAGCAGGCTGCGCTGGATTGGCAGCGGCTTGGCTTCAACCTCACACCGACCGGTGTGCATCCGTTCGGAACCAGCAACCGCCTGGCGCAGTTCGCCGACAATTTTCTGGAGTTGCTGGCCGTCACCGATAATGCGTTGGTGCCGCCAGCCACGCCGGGCCATTTCAGCTTCGCGGCCCACAACCGCGATTTTCTTGAGACCGCCGAGGGGATGTCGATGCTGGTCTTGCACAGCACCGACGCCCATGCCGATGCCGTGCGTTTCAGGGCCGACCGCATCGGCGATTATGCGCCGTTCGATTTCGGCCGCGACGCGGTGCTCCCGGGCGGAGGCACGGCGCGCGTCGCGTTTTCGCTGGCCTTTGCCACCGATCCCGCCATGCCCGGGATCGCGTTCTTCACCTGCCAGCAGCGTCACCAGCCGGAATTGTTCTGGAAGGCGCAGTATCAGCGTCATCCCAACGGCGCCCTCCGCGTGGTCGAGGTGGTGATGTCGGCGGCGGAGCCGGCGGCGCACCGCGATTTCCTCGAGCGCCTCACGGAAGGCACGGCCGAGCTTGCGCCCGGGCGGCTGACGATTGGTGAGCGCGGCAATCAGATCACCTTGCTCGGCCCGTCCGAACTGGCGCGCCGGCTACCGGGCCTCGCGAACAGCGCTTCGCCGCGCTTTTGCGCGGCGCGTCTGGCGGTCGCTGATCTGGATGCGACAGGGCGAACACTGAAACACAACGGCGTCGGCTTTGCGATGACCGGTGCCGTGCTGTTGGTGCCACCCGCCACCGCGCATGGTCTGGCGCTCGAATTCGTCGAACAGGAGGCAAACTGACATGGCTCACATCGTCAACCACAATCCCGCAACGGTCCATCCTCCCGCCGGCGGTTACAGCATGGGACTTGAATTGACGCAGCATCGCCGTCTGTTGTTCATCAGTGGTCAGGTGCCCGAGAAAACCGACGGCACCGTGCCCGAAGGTTTCGAGGCGCAATGCGCGCAGGCCTGGCGCAACGTGATCGAGGTGCTCGCCGCCGCGGGGCTTGGCGTCGAGCATCTGGTCAAGGTCACCACGTTCCTGACTGACCGGACTCAAGTCGTGACCAACCGCACCATTCGCAGCAAGGTGCTCGGCGAACATCGGCCCGCGCTGACGGTCGTGGTCGTCGAGACCGTTGACAGCAAATGGCTACTCGAGATCGAGGCGATTGCCGCGGAATGAAGGCAGCTTCGCCAACCCTGCAATGAGCCCTCAGGTGTCCAATGGCTGAGAACATCCATCCCTTCTACCACACGCATCGGAGCGCAATGGAGGTCGCCATGCGCGATCGACTCGACCTTGCCGAAGCGATGCTGCGCGAGCGCACGCATCTCACCGACATCGACGGGATCAGGCGGGAGGTGATGGAGGAATTCGAGATTGTCCTCACCCAAATGCCCTATGTCGGCGGCGCGGCAAGCCGCATGAGCGATTTCTTCATGCGCCTGATGGGGTTCATGGCCATCAGCCGGGTGCTGCGACGACACGGCGTGCCGGTGCCTGTGATTGGCGAGATCGAGCGAGACACCTACAAGGCGCAATTGCTGACCGTATCAGAAGCGGAGCGTCTCGCCTCGGGGCGACAATTCATGTCGCCGGAGAACCAGGCCTTGCTGCGCGAGCAGGCGGCAAGGAGCGTTACAAAAGCTCATCAGGAAGAGTTTCCGGAAGACTTCGTCTACGATTTCGTCGAGCCGGGTCCGCAAGACAGCTTCGAATTCGGCATCAACTACAAGGCCTGCGGCTTCTGCAAGCTCGCAGCGCGCCACGGGGACAAGGACATCCTGCCGAATATCTGCGGCCTCGATTTCGTCGCCTACGCAGCGCGCGGCATCCGCCTGGAGCGGACACAAACATTGGCGGGCGGCGCGAGCCACTGCAATTTCCGCTTCTCGCGGCTCCCGCCGGATGAGGCCGCGAACCCATAAATCGGCCGCGCTGACGGCTCGCGAAACTCCGCTATGCCCCGGTAGCGATCAAATTGCGCATCGCATGCTTTGAGCCAGATCAAGGTAGAACTCCAGGCCGGCCATATCCTCAATGCTTGCCGACGTGGCGATGCAAAATAGCTGCAAAAGAGTGCCCGTCCTTGCGCTGGATCACGACATTGCAAGGAGATCGCCGATGATGGAGCCGCGCAATCGAGTTGTTCAAGTCAGCCTCTTCGGTGATCCCGAGAGGCTGGAGGTGGTCGACGCTCCCTTGCCGACCGCCAGCCGGGGCGAGCTGCGGGTCCGTGTACTTGCGTCGAGCCTCAACTACACCGAGGTGTTGATCAGGCGCCATCTATACCCGCAAACGATGGGCCTCCGGCCGCCGTTCGTAATGGGCTACGACGTGGTCGGGGCAATCGATCAGCTCGGTGAAGGCGTGCATGACTTTCAGATTGGCGACCGCGTGGCCGACATGACGGTGGTCGGGTCAAACGCTGACTACCGCACGCTTCGGGCGAACGACGTGGCCCGCGTGCCGGAGGGCGTAGACGCGGCGGAGGCGGCCACACTGATCTTGAGCTGGACGACCGCGTACCAGCTTCTGCACCGCGCGGCCCGGGTCCAGCGAGGCCAGCGCGTGCTCGTGCACGGCGCCGCCGGCGCCGTCGGCCAGGCGCTGCTCATGCTCGGGAGATTGGCCGGCATCGAGCTGTGGGGCACCGCGCGCGGCGAGCACATGGCGCTCGTCCGAGAGCTAGGGGCAACGCCGATCGACTACAAGCATGATGACTTCACGCGGGTCCTGCCGGGCGGGTTCGACGTTATCGTCGACGGCGTTGGCGAAGACGGCTATCGCCGCTCATACGCGGCGCTCAAGCCAGGCGGCCTGCTCTGTGCCATCGGTTTCTCGGCGAGCGTGCAAGCACAGCGTCGCATGCTCCCTATCGTGATGGAGATCGCGCGCCTTTACCTGTGGAGATTGTTGCCCGGCGGCAAGCGGGCCCGGTTTTACTCGGTAAATGCCATGCGGGCGCGACATCCCACCTGGTTCAAGGAGGACTTGGAGCGTCTGTTCGGGCTTTTGGCAACTGGTGCCATCCGGCCGCGCATCGCCGAGCGGATCTCCTTCGACGAGGTCGCCGATGCTCACCGTCGCCTCGAGACTGGTGGCCTCGAGGGCAAGCTCGTGCTGTGCCCGGATCTCTCGTCGCGACACAACCAGCGCGCCGCCTGAAACGGCGCTCCAGACATGTATCCGCGGATAGATTCCTGGATTGCTTCGCTGCGCTCGCAATGACGGAGTTTGGGTCGCGGTCCTGAGCCCATCGGCCTTAAAGGCACGGCGCCATGATGACGTTGTGCTCCTGTTTTGCCCGACGTGTCAAACGTCGTTGCGGCGGGGGCTCAAGCCACCTCGCGCCAAATTCTTCAATGATTTGTACTGTGCATGGGGTTGTTTTCGCGTTTTTTGTTTTGAGGGCTGCCTACTCCGCTGCTTTTTCCCTGAGCCGTTGCGCGTAGACGTTGATGACCAGCGCCGCCAGCAGGATCAGGCCGCGGATCAGGATCTTCAGGAAGCTGTCGATGTTGACGTGGTCGAGGCCGTTATTCAGGACACCGAGAACGAACAGCCCGACGATGGTGTTGCCGATGCCGCCGCGGCCGCCGAACAGGCTGGTGCCGCCGACGACGACGGCGGCGATGGAGTCGAGCAAATAGGTGTCGAACTCGTTCTGCTGCGCGCTGCCGAAATGGGCGACGCCGAGCATGCCGCCGATGCCCGAGCAGACCGCCGAGATCACCATGACGGCGCCGAGGATGAGCTTGACGTTGAGGCCGGAATATTCGGCCGCCTCGCGGTTGCCGCCGACCATGTAGACGTAGCGGCCGAAGCGCGTGTAGGTCAGCACCAGATGGCCGCCGAGCAGCATGATGGCCGCGACGATGACGATCCAGGGGATGCCGCCGATCGAGCCCGAGCCGAGCGTGGTGATCAGGCCGGGCACCTTGTAGGCGATCTGGCCGCGCACCAGCAGCGCCGAGACGCCGGCCGCGATCTGCATCATGGCCAGCGTCATGATGAAGGAGGGGATGCCGATCACGGTCAGTCCGAGCGCGTTGACGAGGCCGAGCAGCGCGCAGAGCAGGATCGACAGGATGATCGCGACCGCGCCGGGCAGGGGAATGTTGGCGATGTTGACGTAGGATTCCTGCAGCGTGAAGTAGGCGACCGCGATGCCGGTGACGTTGGCGATGCTGGCGATCGAGAGGTCAATCTCCGCGCAGAGGATCACGAAGGTGAGGCCGACCGCGATGATACCGGTGACCGACACCTGCGTCAGGATGTTGCCGAGGTTGTCCAGCGTCGCGAAGGAGGGGCTGGCAAGGGCGAAGAAGGCGGAGAGGAAGATCAGGGTGAGGAACGGCGCGATGTTGCGCATCTGCGAGCGCAGGAAGGGCGCAACGCCGCGCGGCCGCTGACCCGCCGCCAAAGCCGTCTCACTGCTCGCCATGGTGCTTCTCCGTCACGCCGCTTCCAGCAGGCGGTCCTTGCTGACCGGCTCGTTCTTGAATTCCCGCACCAATGCGCCGCGCTTGAGCACGAGGATGCGGTCGGCCAGCGACAGCACCGTTTCCGGCTCGGTCGACAGCACGATGACCGCGAGCCCCTTGGCGCGGAGATCGCGGACGATGTTGATGACGTCGTTCTTGGCGCCGACATCCATGCCGCGGGTCGGCTCGCACAGCACCAGCAGCTTCGGCGGATAGGTCAGCCATTTTGCCAGCGCGACCTTCTGCTGGTTGCCGCCGGAGAGCATGCCGAGGTCGAGACCGACCACCGGCGGCCTGATCTGCAACTGCTCGACCTGGCGCTTGGCGATGTCGCGCTCCCGCGCCGGCTTGAGCAGCAGCGACGAGATGCGGTCCAGGATGCTGATCGAGATGTTCTTGTAGACCGGCTCCTGGTGGAACAGCATGGCACGCCGGCTCTCCGGCACCAGCGCCACGCCGGCGCGCCGCGCCGCCGCCGTGCTGGCGAAGGTTTTTGGCTTGCCCTCGACCGCGAGCGTGCCGCCGTCCGGCTTCAGCTTGCCGAACAGGATGCGCGACAGCTCCTGCTGGCCGCAGCCCATGAACCCGTAGATGCCGAGCACCTCGCCGGCGCGCGCCTCGAAGGAGATGTCCTTCAGGCTGCGGGCCAGCGACAATTGGTCGACCTTCAGAACCACGGAGCTGTCGCTCGGCCGTGGCAGCATGAGGTCATCGGTGTAGCTGTGCTCAAGCGCTTCGCCGCCGCGGCCGATCATGGCCTCGATCAGAGCGCCCTTGCTGGTCGCAGTCGCGGCCGTCTCGGCGACCTTCCGCCCGTTGCGGAACACGGTCACCGTGTCGGACACGAGCAGGATGTCCTCGATGAAATGCGAGATGAAGACGATTGCAGTGCCTTCCTCGCGCAGCCGCCGGAGCGTCGCGAACAGCCGCTCGACCTCGGGCGGGGAGAGGGCGGATGTCGGCTCGTCCAGGATGACGATGCGGGCGCCGGAGAACAGCACGCGGGCGATCTCGATCAGCTGCTGGAGCCCGATCGGGAGGTCGCCGAGCCTGGACATCGGATCGACGTCGATGCCGAAGCGGGCGAGCTGCTCGCCGGCCTCACGCGCCATGCGCCGCCATTGCACGAGGCCGAACCGGTTGGTCGGCTGGTTGCCCAGGAACACGTTCTCGGCGACGGTGAGATCGGGCGCGACGCTGAGCTCCTGATGCACCATGGCGATACCGGCCGCGTGTGCATCGCGGGCGGAGCGGAAATGCGTCTCCTTCCCGTCGATCAGGAAGCGGCCGGAGAATTCGCTGTGCACGCCGGCGATGATCTTCATCAGCGTGCTTTTGCCGGCGCCGTTCTCGCCGACGAGACCGTGGATCTCGCCGGGTGAAAGCGCGAAGTCGACACCACGAAGCGCCTCGACGCCGCCGAAGCTCTTCGTGATGCCTTGCAGTTCCAGGATGGGCGAACGAACCTCAGGCATGGAGGCTCAGATCAGGAAGTGATCTTCCATCCATTGCATGCCGGCGGCGTTGGCCTTGGTCACGACCGGGCCGTCGGTGATGACGTGCTTGGGAATGCCCTGTCCGCTCTTCTCGCCGCCGACCACGGCGGAAACACCCGCGATGATCGCGCCGCCATGGATGCGGCAGGACGGATTGCGCACGGTCGCGAACATGCGGCCCTCGCTCACCGCCTGGATCGCCGGTGGCATCGCGTCGACGCCGCCGATCAGGATGTTGGTGCGATTGCGCGCCTTCATGATGTTGGCGGCGGCGAGCGCCATGTCGTCATTGTGGAAGAACGCCGCGTCGATCTGAGGATATTTGGTCAGGTAGGTTTCCCAGAGGCGCGCGGTTTTCGACACGTCCCAGTCGGCAGGCTGGGTGTCGAGCACCTCGATGTTCGGGAACTGCTTGACGACGGTATTGAAGCCTTTGGCCCGCCCTTGCGCCCCGGTATGGCCGAGCGCGCCTTGCGTCATGATGATCTTGCCTTTGCCGCCCATGGCGTTGCACAGCGCCTGCGTCACCGAGGCGCCCATGAACTCGTTGTCGGGGGCAAGGAAAGAGTGGACGTTGATCTGGTCGAGCGGGGCAATCAGCGTGTCCATGTCGATCACCGGCGTGCCGGCATCGATCATCTTCTGCACGGGCTGGGTGAGGGTGCCGATACCGAAGGCCTGGATCGCGACGAAGTCCCACTTTTGCGAGGCCATGTTGTCGATCGCCGCGCGCTGCTTGACCGCATCGAGCTGGCCATCGAACCAGGTCACCTCGACATTGAACAGCTTGCCCCAGAATTCCGCCGCCTGCTTGCCCTGGGCGCACCAGGTGGCCTGGAGGCCCGCATTGGAGAAGGCCGCCTTCAGCGGCTTCTCGGATCGTCCGACCTCAGCTGCAAGGGCGGGGTTTATGCCCATGCTGCCGAGAAGGGCAGCCCCGGCGCCGGCGGTCGCCGCCGCCTGAAGAAGATCGCGCCTCGTCGTCGAGAAATCTTTCGTCCCGGACATCGCTCGCTCCCATAAAATTTTCGTCGGCGCGTCATTGATTGCGCGACCGATGTCCGAAAGTCTCTCACAAGAGTTCCTGCCACTCAATCTGCAATCGATCGCGAGATCGCCGCAGCTCGTGTTGGTGCAGCGCAAAGCGTCAGGCCGGAATGGTGGCGAAGGCGTCGATCTCGACGAGCAGCTGGTCCCAGGCCCGTGCGATTTCCGGCGACCATTCGTCGCCGAGGAGGTCGCGCAGCGCATCCCTGATGACGGCGAAGAACGCGATGAACAGCTCGCGCGGGGTGCCGTAGCCATCGTGCGAGGTGACCTCGCAGGCGATCAGCCTGAAATGGCCCCGACGCTCACCGGCGAAGTCGAGGATCGCCTCGATCGTCAGCGCAAGCATTGATCCCATCACCAGCTCGCTGCCGTGCGAGCGGAACATGGTCTGCGTTTCGGGATGCTGTTCGAACAGCCGTTGGTAGACGAGTGGCGTGAGATCCGCGCAACGCGAGGCTGCGAGTTCGAAGCTGTTTTCGATTGGATTAGAGGGAGCGCTCATCGGCATCGAAGCCATGCGGGCAAAAGAAGCCTTGCGGGCAAAAAAAGAGCGGGGCCCTAGCCCCGCTCGAAAATTGTGTCGACCCTATTATCCCCGATTCTAAGATTTGCTCTTGATTGACGGGGCGACGCTGCGTTTTGCGCGCCAGGGGCTCCTCCCGAGACTTGGACCACCAGACTTCGACCTCGCGGCCAGCCTGAGCAAGAGGGATGCTAGATCAACTTTTCTCACTTGTCATCATTTTCGGCAACGATTGTTCAAAATTAGAGCAGCTGACGAAATGATCGGGCTGTTTGCCCCGTAAGCATATGACAAATATAAGAAATCTGTGGACGAGGCGGGTTGCCGGACTGCCTCAAATGCCGGACGTCCCATCCCGTGGGGCGGCAGGAGCACAGTTTTCGAGAAATTTGCGCTGCGCCAAGAAGCCGGCGGAACTGACCTCGACTCAGGTCTCGGCGAGGTGTTTAGTTCGTAGGCGAACGAATGGCTCGGCGGATGCGCGCACGGCTGCAAAAATTCCTACCCCTGGTCCTGCTCGCTTTGGCGATGCAGGTGCTGGCGCCGATTGCCGCCTGTCTGGCGGCCGGCCAGGCCGTGGCCGATCCGTTGTCTGCCGGCGTCATCTGCCACAGCGCCAGCGAGCAGGGCGGTCTGAACGACCAGACCGGCGCGCCGACCGCACATGGCGCCGCGTGCGCGCTGTGCTGCCTGGCGCAGGCAGGCGCATCGCTCGATTCGCCGCCGCACGTTGCACTCGCCATTCCCTTCCGCCACGCCGCGCGCGTGGTGTGGCATGCGGCGGATGTATCCGCCGTCGCGATCCATAAGGGCACAAGCGCCCAGGCGCGCGCACCACCTCAATTTTCCTGACGACCCTCGTGATTGCCGCGGTCCGTCCGCTGGCGATCGATGCTGTCGAAGGGCCGGAGAGAAAGCCGGCGTCAGGAATGCCCCATGTTACGTTGTCATGCCCGCCGTGGCGTGAGCGTCGTCGCGGTCCAGGCCGCGCTGCTTGCGTCGTCGAGCGGAGTCTTTGCCCAAAGCACGAACACGGAGCTGCCGGCGGTGACCGTTGAGGCGCCGCAGACTGCCCGTGCCAAACCAGTCACCCGGCCTTCGCAACCGCGATCCGCTTCGGCCGGCCGCGTAGCGAGGCCCGTTTCGCCGAGTGCGAGCGTCGGCGCGTCGACCCCAAACCGGGCCGTGACGGCCAGCGCGGCGCGAGACGGTCTCAATCAGGCGCCAACCGGCCAGACCGAGACGACCATCTATCGCAGCCAGTTCGACAACCGGCCGGCGGTTACCGTGGCCGACGTGCTGCGCGAGAGCCCCGGCATATCGGTGAAGCAGGGCAACGGACCCCGCGATATCGGCATCTCGATCCGCGGCTCCAACGCCCGCAATGGCTTCGGCATCCGCAATCTCGTGATCTTCGACGACGGTTTTCCGGTGACGCAGCCGGACGGCCTGTCGCGCAGTGACCTGATCGATCCGCGCGCCTATGCCGCCATCGACGTGATCCGCGGCCCCTCGTCGGCGCTCTACGGCAATTACGCGACCGGCGGCGCGCTCAATTTCCGCACACGGCCGGGCGGCGCGATCGACGGCGTCGAATATGGCGTCGACGGCGGCAGCTACGGCTATCTCAACAATTATCTCGCGGCCGGCAAAAAGGTCGGGAACTTCGAGGGCTCGCTGTTCGCAAGCGACACGCGAGGCGACGGCTATATCGGCAATAGCTGGTTCAATACGCAGACCGTCAACTTCCTCGGCACGCTCAAGGCGACGCCGGACGATCGTTTCACGGTCAAGATCATCAACAACGATCTCAGCACGCGGCTGCCGATCCGGCAGTCGCTGAACCAGTACTATCAAAACCCTTTCCAGCAGGGCTGTGCGACCGGCGTCTCGGCCGCCGCCGGATGCGGCACGGTCACACTGTTCAACAACGGCTTCAATGCAACCGCTGGAACCGACAAGGAGACGGCCGTGCAGGCCGGGCTTGGCCGCAACGACCGCCGCACCATCGTCGGCGGCCGCTGGGAGCACGATTTCGACAACACCACGACCTGGCGCAACCAGTTCGTGTTCGACGACAGGAACATCAATCAGCCGACCGGCACGACCAGCGCGATCGGAGATTTTCCCTCGTACAATTTCATGAGCGACGTCACCAAGCGGGGCGAGATTCTCGGCCTGGAATCGACCACGTTCTTCGGTGCCTTCTACAACACCCTGACGGCCTCGAGCGACACGCGGAACGTCATGCCGGGGGGCAATGCCACACTCGGCAGTCTGTCGAGCAATCTTTATAGCCAGACGACCAATTACGGCGTTCGCGCGCGGGAAGAGCTCAAGCTGACGACATCCTTGACGGCTGTCGCAGGCATCGGCTGGGAAACTACCGTTCTCAAGGGGATCAACACTGCGTATGCGTACGCTGGCCCCACTGGCATTACCACGACGACGCTGACGACCGCGGACAGGCAATTCCAGAACACTGCGCCTGAACTAGCGTTGCTCTATACGGTGAACAACGAGTGGGTGCTCAGGGGGCGGGTTGCTACGGGGTACGGCACTCCGCAGGTTTCGAACCTGTTTGTCCTGCCGAGTGGGCTGTCGGGCAACAATACCCAGCTCCAGGCTCAGAAAAATCTGGGCTACGACCTCGGTTTCGACTGGACACCGAACAACACGCTCAAAGTCAGCGCGACGGGCTTCTACGAGTTCTTCCGCGACGAACTTGTATCGCAGGCAACACCTGTCAATTCACCTAACCCGAGCTACACGTTCAACGCGCCGCGCTCGGAGCATCGCGGCATCGAGCTTGCGGCCGATTGGAAGTTCTATCCGGGCTGGAGGTTCACGGCGGCGTACACCTACCTCGACGAGGTCTATACCGAGTATGTCGAGAACATCACCAATGGCGCAGTGTTCAGCTTCAACCGGGCCGGCAACAAGATCCCCGGCATTTCGCCCAACGAGCTGACAGCCCGCGTTGGCTACGACGAGTTTGCGGGGCCACTGGCAGGTCTCGGTGGCTTTGTTGAGGTCCAGTGGAAGGACTCCTTCTACATGGACAATGCAAATCTGTTGAAGGCGCCGGGTTATGAGCTGGTCAATCTGAACGTCCACTACAAGACCGATCTGGTGTCCGACACTTTCAGATCCCTGAACCTGTTCCTCGAAGTCAGGAATGTTTTCGACCGCACCTACGTCGCGTCGGCAAACAACATCGCCAATACGGTGACGGCGGCCGGCCTTCAAAATCCTGCGAGCGTGCTCGCAAACACGACGGGATCGATCTACGCGGGCTCGCCGCGCCTGTTCGTTGCGGGTATGAAGGTGGCATTCAGATGATCCGGGCTCTCGAAGGGAATAGGGCCATGGTCCGAAGTGGCTTGCTTGGGATAGTCGCTCTTGCATTCCTGCAAGGGGCGGCGCTCGCGCAGATGCACGGCCAACATGCCTCCGAAGCGGCGTGCGAGGAGCCGACGCTGCGCTGCGCAACCAAGGTGACGCCCGCATTCGGACCGGACGGAACGCTGTGGCTGGCCTGGATGGCGGGCGGGCAGGTGTCGGTTGCGAGTTCGCCGGATGCGGGGCGCAGTTTCTCGGCGCCCACCCAGGTCACGACGAAGCGGCTGAACCTTGATTGGGGACCGGATGCGCGGCCTAAGATCGTGGTCGACCGCAAGGGCGGCATCGCGCTCGCATTTTCGATCTTCAGGGATGAGGCCTTCAACGGACAGGTGCTCTACACGCGATCCAGCGACGGCGGGAAGAGCTTTGCGGAGCTGAGGCCCATCACCGCCAACAATGAGAGCCAGCGCTTTGAGGCGCTGGCGCTCGATCAGGACGGAACGGTCTTTGCGGCATGGCTGGACAAGCGCAATCGCGTTCCCGCGAAGGAGGCGGGACGGAGGTACGAGGGAGCGGGGCTGTTCTTCGCCTCGTCGCGCGATGGCGGCGCCACCTACGCGGAGGCGAAGCTTGCGCGTGACAACACTTGCGAATGCTGCCGGTTGGGGCTGACATTCGCGGCGCCCGGGCGGCCGGCCGTGATCTTCAGAAATATCTTCGAGGGCGGCGTGCGCGATCACGCGGTCATGACCTTCGCCGACGTCTCGACGCCGGGGGAAATCCATCGGGTCAGCAATGACGACTGGCAGATCAACGCCTGCCCGCATCACGGACCGAGCCTCACCGTTGCGCCGAACGGGACCTATCACGTCGCCTGGTACACGAACGGCAAGGCGCGCAAGGGACTGTTCTACGCCCACTCGCGCGACGAAGGCCGCACCTTCTCTGCACCCATGGCGCTGGGGCAGCCGGGCCGCAATCCGACGCGTCCTTACGTGCTCGCAAGTGCTGTGGGAACGGTGATGGTCTGGAAGGAGTTCGACGGCGAGAAGACCTCGGTCCAGATGATGATTTCCCGCGACGATGGCGAAAGCTGGTCGCCGCCGAAGACGATATCGAGCACGACCGACACATCCGATCATCCCTTGCTCGTTTCCAATGGCCAACAGGTCTATTTGTCATGGATGACGAAAGCGGATGGCTATCGGCTCACAGCAATCGAGGACCAGCCATGAGACGTCGATTTGCAGGCATTCTGGGTCTGGGTCTCCTGATCGCGTCAACGGCTACGCTGGGAGCAGCGCCGGCCCTGAAACCGTTCGAGCGCGGCACCTGGCAAGGCGTCCTTAGGGGTCATGCGGGCCGCCCGACGCTCGTGCATTTCTGGGGCGTGACCTGCGGGCCCTGCAAGGTCGAGCTGCCGCTGCTCGGGCAGTTTGCGAAGGACCATCCCGGGATCGACGTGGTCACGATCAGCGCCGATCTCGTGCCGAACTTGCCGGCGGCAACGCAGTCGATGCTTGACAAGGCGGGGCTGTCGTCGACCGAGAACTTCATCTTCAACGACGGTTTTGTCGAGCGTTTGAGGTTCGAGATCGACCCCGCCTGGCAGGGCGACATTCCCCGGACCATGCTCATCTCCCGCGACGGGACAATCACGACGATCGAAGGCTCGGCCGAGATGGCCGATCTCGAAAAATGGTCGGGCCAACAGCTCGCCACACACTGAAATTCAATCTGCAAACGGGAATACCGATATGAAGACCATGTTGAAAGATGTGCTGCTCGCAGCGTTCGCTCTCGCACTCTGCGCAGCACCAGCGGCGGCCGAGGACGTCAAGGCCGGCGATCTCGTCATCTCGCAGGCCTGGAGCCGGGCGACGCCGGGCGGCGCCAAGGTCGCCGGCGGCTATCTCACCATCGAGAACAAGGGGACAACGGCGGACAGGCTGGTCAGCGTTTCCGCCGACATCGCGGGGAAGACCGAGGTCCATGAGATGGCGATGGACAACGGTGTGATGAAGATGCGTCCGCTCGACAAGGGGCTCGTGATCGATGCCGGCAAGACGGTGAAGCTCGCGCCCGGCGGCAATCATCTGATGCTCCAGGAGCTGAAGGGTCCGTTCAAGCAGGGTGACAAGGTACCGGTGACGCTGGAATTCGAGAAGGCCGGCAAGGTCGCCGTCTCCCTCGACGTCCAGGGCGTCGGTGCGCAGGCGCCCGGTGACGGCGGGCACATGATGAAGAAAATGCCGGATCATTCGGGAATGAAGATGTGATGAAACAGATCAAGTCTCCGATGACCTCGCGTCGATCCCTCACAGGCCTTGCGCTCGCGATGGCTGCGTTGCTGTCGGTTGCCGCCACACCGCTTGCGGCGGCGACGGACGACGACAGCTTTTTCACGCACCTGCACACCGAGAAGGCCATGGCCAATGTCACGGTCTCGCCGGGCCGCGCCGGCCCGGTCGAGATCGCCATCCAGCTCGAAACCACGGACGAGACGCCACTCACGGCCAAAGCCGTGTCGGTGACGCTCGTGGACACGCAGTCCGGCCGGAAGCTCGCGCCGGTCGAGGCTTCGCGCGACGGCGAGGACGGCTGGCACGTGAAGGTCGCGCAATTGACGCCCGGACGCTGGATGCTGGGTCTCGGAATTTCGATCTCCGAGGCCGATCATGTCAACGTGGAATCGCCGATCCTGATCAAATGACGAAGTCGAAGGGGCCAAACATGTCGAAGAAATCCTGCCTGTTCCTGATCGCCGCCGCGCTGGCCGTGCCGCCTGCATCGGCGCATATCACGCTCGAGACCAAGCAGGCGACGGTTGGTTCCTACTACAAGGCCGTCTTCGCCGTGCCTCACGGCTGCGCGGGTTCGCCCACGGTGAAGATCAGGGTGCAGATTCCGGAAGGCGTGATTGCGGTGAAGCCGATGCCGAAGGCGGGCTGGAGCGTCGATGTCGTCGAAGGCAAGTACGCCAATGAATACGACTATCACGGCAACAAGCTTGCCTCCGGCGTCAGGGAGGTCGCCTGGTCCGGCGGCAAGCTGCCGGACCACAATTACGACGAGTTCGTCATCAGCAGCTTCCTGACAGACAGCCTGAAGCCGAACACGACGCTGTATTTCCCTGTCGTCCAGGAGTGCGAGACCGGCGTCAGCCGCTGGATCGAGATCCCGGCGGACGGGGCAGGGCATTCGCATGAGGGCAAGTCGCCGGCACCGGGCGTGAAGCTCCTGCCAAAGCCCTGATGCGCTTTCTCGCCGCGCTCGCGACGCTCCTCTGCGTTGTCGGCTTCACGACCGGCGCGTCTGCGCATGCGGCGCTGGTCGCAGTCGAACCGACGAGCGGCAGCATGCTTGCGAGCGCGCCGAAGGCGGTGGAGCTGCGCTTCAACGAGGCGGTGACGCCTGGTGCAATCCGCTTGATCGACGGCGCGGGCAGGGCGCGGGACGATGCGCGCGTCAGCGCGTCGGGCGAAACGATCTCGGTCGTGATGCCGCCAGACCTGCCGCAGGGCACTGCGGTCGTCAGCTACCGCGTGATCTCGCAGGACGGCCATCCCGTCGCGGGATCGGTGATCTTCTCGATCGGCATGCCGACGGGGACGCAACCTCCCGCCAATGCCGATCGCGGGTTGAACGTGCTGATCTGGCTTGCGCGGGTCGGTCTTTATCTCGGGCTGTTCGTCGGTGTCGGAGGCGTGTTCTTTGCGCGCTGGGTTGCGTGGTCGACGACGGGCATGACCGTTCCACGCGTAGCGCTCGCCATCGGCATTCCGAGCGCCGCTGTCTCTCTCGGGGTGTTAGGCTTGGATCTTCTCGGGCTGCCGCCAGCGGCTCTCGCGACGGCCGCCCCCTGGAAAGTCGCGTTCGCGACCAGTGCCGGCCCCGCGCTGCTGGTTGCGATTGCTGCGATGCTGTTCGCGTTGATGGCGCTGCGCAGCGCATGGTACGCGCGCGCTCTTGCGATCATCGCGCTGGTCGGCGTCGGCCTGTCGCTTGCCATGACCGGGCACGCCGCAACGGCCCCGCCGGAGGCTTTGACCCGGCCGGCGATCTTTCTCCACGGCCTCGGCGTCACCATCTGGATCGGTGCTCTCGCGCCGCTGGTCGCGCTGGTGTCGAAGCCGACGACTGCGACGCTCCCCGTCGTGAACCGCTTTTCCCGCATCGCTGCGCTGGCGGTCGGCGTGCTGGCCTTGACCGGCCTCGCACTCGCGATCGTTCAACTCGAAAAGCCGGTCGCGCTGGTCGAGACCCGCTACGGACTCATCCTCTCGATCAAGCTTGCATTGGTCACGGGGTTGCTGGCCCTTGCCGCGCTCAATCGGTTCAGGCTGACACCGGCCCTGGCCCTGGCCCTGGCCCGGGACGAGACAGGGACGCCCGCGCTCAAGCGCTCGATCCTGCTGGAAGGCGCGATCGCACTCGCCATCCTTGCCGTCGTCGCCGGCTGGCGCTTCACCCCGCCGCCGCGGACGATCATTCCCGAGACGCCTTTGGCGATCCACATCCACAGCGACAAGGCGATGTTCCAGGTTCTGGTGTCTCCTGGGAAACCCGGCGTCGACGATTTCGTGCTCCAGCTCATGACCGGCGAGGCCACGCCGCTGATCGCGAAGGAGGTGACGCTGACCCTGAGCCTGCCGGAGCGCGGCATCGAGCCGATGGAGCGGGGCGCCTCGCTCGAGCCGGACGGCTACTGGCACGTGCGCAAGGTCGAGCTTCCCTTCGCGGGCCGCTGGCATGTGCGGATCGACGCGCTGGTGACCGATTTCGAGAAGGTCACGCTGGAGGACGAGCTCGATCTGGGGCTACCTTAAAGCGCGCCGGTGCAGTTCATGCTGAACCTGAAGGCAACGGAAAAATGACAGGAATTTCGTCGCCTTAGCGGCTTTTCCTCATTCCCGGTCTTGTGTTTTCGTTCCCAATCCGCTTTCACTGCAGGCGATCACTGATTCCCAGAGTATTGCCATGCGGCTGTCGCGATTCTTTCTGCCCATCCTGAAGGAAAATCCGAAAGAGGCGGAGATCGTCTCGCATCGGCTGATGCTGCGCGCCGGCATGATCCGGCAGGAGGCGGCCGGTATCTATGCCTGGCTGCCGCTTGGCTTCCGCGTGCTGAAGAAGATCGAGCAGATCGTGCGCGAGGAGCAGGACCGCTCCGGCGCGCTGGAACTGTTGATGCCGACGCTCCAGCTGGCCGACCTCTGGCGCGAGAGCGGCCGTTACGACGCCTACGGCCCGGAAATGCTGCGCATCGCCGACCGCCACAAGCGTGAGCTGCTGTACGGGCCGACCAACGAGGAAATGATCACCGAGATCTTCCGCGCCTACGTCAAGTCCTACAAGAACCTGCCGCTCAACCTTTATCATATCCAATGGAAATTCCGCGACGAGCAGCGTCCGCGTTTCGGCGTGATGCGTGGCCGCGAGTTCCTGATGAAGGACGCCTATTCCTTCGACCTCAACGAGGCGGCTGCGCGGATCTCCTACAACAAGATGTTCGTCGCCTATTTGCGCACCTTCGCGCGGATGGGGCTGAAGGCGATCCCGATGCGCGCCGAGACCGGCCCGATCGGCGGCGATCTCAGCCACGAGTTCATCGTACTTGCGGAGACCGGTGAATCCGGCGTTTTCATCAATCGCGACGTGCTGGACCTGCCGGTGCCGGGCGAGGACGTCGACTATGACAGCGACCTGACACCAATCATCAAGCAATGGACCTCGGTCTATGCGGCGACGGAAGACGTGCACGACGCCGCGCGCTTCGAGCAGGAAGTGCCTGCGGACAAGCGGGTGAACACCCGCGGCATCGAGGTCGGGCAGATCTTCTATTTCGGCACGAAGTATTCCGATGCGATGAAGGCACTGGTTGCGGGCCCCGACGGTGTCGATGTGCCGATCCATGGCGGCTCCTACGGCGTCGGCGTCTCGCGCCTGCTGGGCGCCATCATCGAGGCCTGCCATGACGATGCCGGCATCAAATGGCCGGAGGCGGTGGCCCCGTTCCGCGTGTCGATTCTCAACCTCAAGCAGGGCGATGCCGCGGTCGATGCGGCCTGCGAGAAGCTCTACGCCGAGCTCACCGCCAAGGGCGTCGACGTGCTCTACGACGACACCGACCAGCGCGCCGGCGCCAAATTCGCCGCCGCCGACCTGATCGGCATCCCCTGGCAGATCATGATCGGGCCGAAGGGCCTCGCCGAAGGCAAGGTCGAGATCAAGAAGCGCAGTGACGGCTCCCGCGAGACGATGTCGCCTGCGGACGCGGTCGCCCGGCTGGTCGGCTGAATATTGTTCATCGCGCGATATCGCGGCCGCCAATCCGGCCACAATTGACCCCGAATCATGGGATTATCGAGCGATGGATGAGACCATGACCGAGACCAAGCAAACCGCGCCTTTTGCGCCATTCGAGTGGATGCTGTCGGCGCGCTATCTGCGGGCGCGCCGCAAGGAGGGATTCATCTCGGTCATCGCCGGGTTCTCCTTCCTCGGCATCATGCTCGGCGTGGCGACGCTGATCATCGTCATGGCGGTCATGAACGGCTTCCGCAAAGAGCTGCTCGACAAGATTTTGGGCCTCAACGGCCACATCCTGGTGCAGCCGCTGGAATCGCCGCTGACCGACTGGAAGGACGTCGCCGACCGCCTCAGCCAGGTCCAGGGCATCCGGCTGGCAGCGCCCGTGGTCGACGGCCAGGCGCTGGCGTCCTCGCCGTGGAACGCCTCGGGCGTCCTGGTGCGCGGCATCCGCTCCGACGACCTCAACAACCTCACCTCGATCGCCAAGAACATCAAGCAGGGCTCGCTCGAGGGCTTTGACGACGGGCAGGGGGTCGCGATCGGCCGGCGCCTGGCCGACCAGCTCTCGTTGCATGCCGGCGACAGCGTGACGCTGGTGGCGCCGAAGGGCGCGGTCACCCCGATGGGCACGACGCCGCGCATAAAACCCTACAAGATCGTGGCGGTGTTCGAGATCGGCATGTCCGAATACGATCTCGGCTTCGTGTTCATGCCTCTGGCTGAAGCTCAGGCCTATTTCAACCGCAGCAACGACGTCACCTCGATCGAGGTGTTCACCACCAACCCCGACAAGATCGACGCCTTCCGCAAGGCGGTGACGGAGGCCGCGGGCCGGCCGGTGTTCCTGGTCGACTGGCGGCAGCGCAACTCGACCTTCTTCAACGCGCTCCAGGTCGAGCGCAACGTGATGTTCCTGATCCTGACCATGATCGTGCTGGTCGCCGCGCTCAACATCGTCTCCGGCCTGATCATGCTGGTGAAGGACAAGGGCAGCGACATCGCGATCCTGCGCACGATGGGCGCCTCGCAAGGCTCGATCATGCGCGTCTTCCTGATCACGGGCGCCTCGATCGGCGTGGTCGGGACGCTGGTCGGCTTCTTTGTCGGCCTCGTGATCTGCCTCAACATCGAGTCCATCAGGCAATTCCTGTCCTGGCTGACCAGCACCGAGCTGTTCTCGCCGGAGCTCTACTTCCTGTCGAAGCTGCCCGCCGAGATCGACGTCGGCGAGACCACGGCGGTCGTCATCATGGCGCTGACGCTGTCGTTCCTTGCGACGCTGTACCCGTCGTGGCGCGCCGCGCGCCTCGATCCCGTCGAAGCGCTGCGGTACGAGTGAGGGGCTGATGGAGAGCCAGCAGGGGGCGGAAGATGTACCGGTCATTTATCTCCACGAGATAAAGCGGCAGTACTTGCAGGGCGAGGTGCCGCTGACGATCCTCGACAACGCCAAGCTCGCGCTGTGGGCCGGGCAATCGGTGGCGCTGGTCGCACCGTCGGGCTCGGGCAAATCGACGTTGCTGCACATCGCAGGGCTGCTTGAGGCGCCCGATTCCGGCGAGGTCTACGTCAACGGCGCGCCGACCTCGCAGCTGCCCGACATCGAGCGTACCCAGCTCCGCCGCACCGATATCGGCTTCGTCTACCAGTCGCACCGGCTGCTGCCGGAGTTCTCGGCGCTCGAGAACGTGATGATGCCGCAGATGATCCGCGGCCTGAAGAAGTCGGAGAGCGTCAAGCGCGCCAAGGAGATCCTTGGCTATCTCGGCCTCGGCGACCGCATCACCCATCGGCCCGCGGAACTGTCGGGCGGCGAGCAGCAGCGCGTCGCGATTGCGCGCGCGGTCGCCAACGCGCCGCGCGTGCTGTTCGCGGACGAGCCGACCGGCAACCTCGATCCGCACACGGCCGATCACGTCTTCCAGGCCCTGATGCAGCTGGTCAAGGCGACCAAGGTCTCCATGCTGATCGCGACCCACAACATGGAGCTCGCCGGCCGCATGGACCGGCGCGTGTCGCTGTCGAACGGCCAGGTCGTCGAGCTCGAATAATAAAAACTGCGAAAATAACCCCATGCACAGTAGCCGGCCCGGGCCGGCTGCGATCGGGGTGACGCCTTTCAGCCATTTGACATGTCGGACCTATCGGCTGCGACGGCGCATCGCCGCAGCGGAGGGGCCGTTACGGCCTGATCACCGTCAATTTGAACGGTCCCGCATTGGCCGCGGCGTGTTCCACCGCCTCGTTGACGTGGTCGAGGTCGAAATCCGTCGTCGCGTATTCGTCGAGCCGCAACAATCCCGCGCGCACCAGTGCGATCAGGCGGCTCGCTGCATCCGGCGGATACATCCAGACGCCGTGGATGCTGATGCAGTTGCGCATGATCCAGGGGTAGGGCAGATCGAGGCCCGCGCCGCCCGCCATGCCGACGCCGCCCATCAGCACGACGCGGCCGTAAGCGCGTACCGTCATGATCGCCGCGCGTACGACGGTCGTGCTGACCGAGGGCGGCATGATGTCGAACACGCAATCGATCGGCCCCGGTGCGGCGCGCTTCATGCTTTCGCAGTCGTCGCTCTCGTTGCCGGTGAGTTTCACCGGCTTCACCCGATCGCCGAAGCGGCGGACGAGGTCGGCCAAAATCCTGTCGTTGCGACCGGGCGCGACCACGCAGGCCGCGCCCATCGCAAGCGCGACCGAGACGGCCGCGCTGCCGAAATTGCCGGTGGCGCCGCTTACCAGCACGGTCTCGCCGGGCTGAAGGTTGGCGGCGAGGAAGCCGCCATAGGGCACCAGCAGCGTGCCCAGCGCGCACCATTGCGTGGCTTCCGCGGACGTGATCGCGCCAAGCCGCTTCACATTCTCGGTCGGCACGCGCATCCGCTCGGCATAGGAGCCGTGGCGAAAATGCCGTTGCAGACGCATACCGCCGGGGCCGGCGGCCGTGAGCCCTTGCAGGGCGATATCGGGCGCCACGATGTCATCGCGCGAACGCACCGTCGGGTCGCAGAACACCCAGTCGCCAACGGCGAGCTTGGTCGCGTCCGGGCCGATCGCGCGCACCCGGCCGATGCCGCCGGGACCCGGGATGATCGGCAGGTCGAGCGCGTAGTTTCGTTCGCCGCTGAAAACCTCGTTCATGTAGGACAGGACGCGCGTGGCGACGACGTCGACGATGACCTCGCCGGTGCCGAGCACCGGCTCCGGCACATTCTCGATCACCAGCGGCGATCCGAAGGATTTGAGTATTGCAGCTTTCATGATGTTCACCTCAAAGTAGGGTGAAAAGGCATATGCGCCGCCCTGGAAAGGTCAGGAAGGCCTGGTATTATCCTAGTATTACAAAGGCCCTCTATCGGAGCACAACATCATGGCCGACCCGCGCCGCATCGAATTCGGCGACTTCCTGCGGTCCCGCCGCGAAAAGCTGACGCCGAAGACGGTCGGTCTTCCCACGGGCAGCCGCCGGCGCACCGCGGGCCTGCGCCGCGAGGAGGTCGCCCAGCTCGCCGGCATCGGTGTCGACTGGTACATCCGTCTCGAGCAGGGCCGCACCGTCAGCCCCTCGATCACCACCGTCGATGCGTTGGCGCGCGCACTTCGCCTCAGCAAGACCGAGCACGCGCACCTGAAGGCCCTGGCGCGCGACGGCGACAGGCGCACCTTCACGCGCGAGATCGTGCCGCCGCCGATCCTGCGGCTGATCGAGAGCCTGCCGCATCCGGCCTATATCACCGGGCGGCGCTGGGACGTGCTGGCCTGGAACGAGGCCGCCGAGCAGGTCTTTGCGTTCGGCCGGTTGCCGGAGGAGGATCGCAACACGATGCTCCTGATGATGACCAACAAGCAGACGCGCAAGGCTTACGGCGCGGGCTGGGCGGAGGTCGCCAAGCGCATGGTCGCGATGTTTCGCGCCACCCACGACGTCTGGGCCGGCGATCCCGCCTTTGCGGAGTTGCTGACACGGCTGCGGCAGGGCAGCCCGGAATTCGTCAAATGGTGGGAAGCCCACGAGATACGCAGCACCGCCTCGGGCCTCAAGACGATGTCTCATCCAACTCTGGGCGTGCTCCATTTCGAGCACACGAGTTTTCAGGCCAACGACGATCCCGCGCTGAAGCTCGTGATCTATACGCCGGTCGGGGCGTAGAACGCAGTCATCAGATCGGGAAGGCCACCGGCATATGTCCGGCGGCCTCCGCGCTTATTGTGGTTTGCGGGGCGGCGCCCCGACTAGAGATCGATGCTGACGGCGATGTTGCGGCCCTGCAGTTCGGCAATCTTCATTCCATCAGCCTGCAGCTGCGCGAACTCCGGGTCCTTTGCCACGGCCTCCTGCACCTTGCCGTAGACTTCCCAATTGGAGTAGCGCGTCGTAACCAGCAACTCTCCTGCCCAGTGACCGGTGTGGAAACGGGAGAGCCGAAGAAACTCGGCACCGTGTTTTTCAAAGATTTTCTTCGCCTGCCGGATGATCTGGACCGTTTCCTCGACCTTGTCGGTTTTGAAGCGAGTAAATTGAACGATCGGCATGGGCTACCTCCATAGCTGTGTAAACTGTCCAAGAGGCATGTATCGAGCGACGTTTGAGGAGCGAACCTCCCGTTCGATCTCGATGAAGGTTCGTCTTCGGCGGCGTGATCCTGGTTCAGGCTTCGCGAGCGGAATCAACTCTGCCCCTTCTCGGGCGCTTTAAATGCGCCGCGCGTGCCTTGCCCAGCCGGGCTCCCTTGGCATTGTCATTGCTGCCGGCCAACGGTTTCACTATCGACCCGCTTGATGGCGGGTGGATTCCACACGCCGGTCAATGCCTCCGACTTTGGCGCATAAAGACGCATGGTGAGGTTGAACGGGCTTTTGTGCGCGGGCAGCCAGTTGGCTTCGCGATCGCCGCCCGGATTGTCATTCTGGACGTAGAGCGTGAGCGATCCGTCGGCGTCGCGCTTGAACGGCATCCAGCTGCTCACCGCAAAGCGATTGAGTGGATTGGCAACCTGGAAGCCTTCATCGTCATACAGGGTGATTGACCAGAATGCCTCGACCGGCGGCACCGCGTCCTTGGCAAAGCGGACGATGTATTTGTTTGCGCCGTCGAGCGGCTTGCCGTTTTCATCGCCAACACTGTTCGGGTAGATCGCGTCCTCCGGCAGATTAGCGCCGAGTCCGAGCTGCGCGACGATCGCGCGCTTCAAGTAGTAGTTCCCGTAAACGCCCATCGTGTCCGTGTTCATGGACCAGTGATTTGCGACGCGTGCCAGCGTTGGGATTTTCCATGCCATCAGTTTTTGCGCCTGAGCCGGCGCATCCTCGATAGCTTTCCGTACCGTGGCATCGGCTTTGGTCATATCGAAGTTCTTGCCCGGTTCGAGACCTATCCGCGCCATGCGCGCGATGATCGGCTCATCTGTGATGTGTGGCGGGTGGACTTTGGATAGCTCCGCCGCATAGGCAAAAAACTTATCGCCTGCCATCGTGTCGACTTGCAGCTTCGGCGGCGTCTTGACGTCAACGTTGGGATCGATGGTCTGTGTCACGGCGACCGGGGGCTTACCCCATCCAGATAGCGGTGTGATCTTGTACCCCTTCTGTACCTCGTGAACCGCAGCATAGTCGGCAGGACCATCGGTCTTGGTGCGGCCGATGATCCAGACATAAGGCGTCGGCGCGTCGATACGCGCGAAGCCCGCCGGCACGTTTCCGTTCCAGCCCGGCGGCACGACCAGGAAATTCGCTGCCTTGGTGCCTGTCGTACGCCATCCCGGCGACGCGAACACATCGGTCCACATGTCGAGCATCGGCAGCAGGTAGTAGCGGCCACCGGTATCAGGAACCGAAACGACCATGGGTTCGCGGGTTAGGTCGAGCCAGGCGCTCGAATACAGCGTGTCGAAATTGGGCCGCACCACCGCCTTCATGTCTGCGGTCGGGTAGGCCTGGATATTGTCGAACGTGTTGGGAGGGCCGCCTATTGCCGCAGTTTTGGGATCGGAATTGATGAGCTGCTTGCGCGTCAGGTCCATCGTCACAAGCGGATAGAAGTAAACATACGCCTCTGCAGCGATCGCTTGTGCCTCTTCCGCAGAAATCGATTGAGCGGCGCTCGGGGTCGATGTCGATACGATGAGACTCAAACCCGACAGGATCGCAGCAAGCGACAACAGATGCTTTTGCATAAGGGTACTCCTGAAAATTCGCTGCATTGGCCGAGTGGGGCGATGTAGTGCCCCACTGCGGGTGTTTTCCTATCTCCTTCCAACTCAGGCAAAGGAGGATGAGCCAGCTAAGCGGCGAAGCCCCGCGTTCTGGTTGATCTAGATCAAGGGACGTCCGCCGACGGGTCACGAGCGGCGTTGCTCTGACGAATCGCTGCGCTCCGCTTGGCCCTCAAAAGCGGACGCCAGGCGATCTTGAGCCGACGCCCGAGACCGGCGTTTAGATGACGAGATTCAGCGCCGGATCGTCATTGGATTGCAACCTCGTGTGCTCGAAATGGAGCAGCTCTTCATCCGATGATTCATCGTCTTGAGGTCGGACGCTGACGATGTGAGCCCATCTGCCGAGAATAGCTCGATGAATACTCCGGCGTCTGCGCGCGGTCGATTGTGATAGGCACAGGGATCGTCACGTTGCCCGGTGAAATACGGAGTGGCGATGCGGGCGAGGGCGCGGCCGACGGACGCGCGATGGCGCGATCGCGCGATTGTCGCCGATGAGCTTGCGGCGAACAGTCGCGGCTTGTGACCTATGACAAACGACTGCGGCCTCAGAGTGGTGTTCGCGGCGAAGCGCGATCGAGTGATCGCAATGCACGCTGGTGGGCGGAGTTGCTGATTGTACCGAGGGACTCGTGGTGCTACGTTTGAGCACGTCATTCCGTTTCGGTTTGATGCGGCGGGCGATCGGGCTTACGGACCGCCGCCCGTTTATTTGAAGTTGGAATAGTTGAGCCAATCGTGTCCCGCCTCCGGCCCCCCTTTTGAGTGCGGTCGGACGATGTTTTTCATTGGCCTCCGTTCTTCCCATTGACTCGGAGGCGGGCTTTTTTCAGTTGAATTTTGCAGTAAGTCGATCTTCGACATGTGCATACTGACAAGCCACGCGGATCGTGCCGCACCACATCACCATCTGAACGCGAGGTGGGGCAGCCATTGCTTGATGGTTGCATTGCTCTGTGCCGCTTCCTTGTTTCAGTTCGCGCCCAGGGCGTGGGGACAATGCTCGGCGCGCGACGTGTTACAGAATCAACTGAAACTCGGCAAAGTTCGTGCAGTTGATTTGCCGCAAAAACTCATCGGGTCCGCCCGCGACGTTCCGACTTGGAAGACGATTGCGGTCGGCACTTTTGGCAACTCCTTCGCGTTGCGCAATGCATTGGATGCCGTGGGTTGCAATATCGGCGGGTTGGCCGCGGAAGTTCTCGCTCGACCGGCATTTACCGTCAGTTCTAACAAGATGGACGTGGAGCTTTTGGCGGTATCCGCGGTCCAGCTCGGCTTTAAAACCGATAGCGTGCCTCTGGCCGTCGTTTACGCGCGGGCCCGGCAACTTGGCTTTGAACTTGCGGCAGCGGAGGTCGGTCCGCAATTGCGCCTTCAATATCTCGATCAGCCCATGGGTGAATTCCTCATCGTGGGAATGCAGCCGATCAAGACGTGGAGCGGAGAGCCCGTGGTTCTCAACGTGGCAAATGGCGGAGCCGGATTGATCCTGATCGGCCAGGACGGCCGAGATGACGCTGAAATACCGGCGACCTCCCGTTTTCTTTTCGTGCGGCCGCCTGACCTTAGCGGCGGAATCGCGGCCGCTCTGCTGCCACCATGAAGACGAACAACCAAGTTTCGAGCAGCGCTGACTGCGGAGAAAAATTCCTTGCGTCAGATCAAGGGAGACTTCCTGTCCATGGAGAACAACGAGGCTGCCGGCTCAAGTGCAGCGGCGTCGGGAGTTCACGGGGATGGAGGCAGGCCTCGTCTCAAGTCTCGTCTGGAGCGGCGTCAACAGTAGGGAGTGACATCATGCGCGGATTCGGAGCTGTTTGTATCTCGCTGTTACTATCGGCAATTCCTGCGACTGCGTCAGATCAAAATCTCAAGGAAGAACTTGGAAAGATAGGTTCAGCATACGAGCAGTACTTCAGCAACAAGGACGCTGCCGGGATTACTTCGCTTTACACCAAGAACTATATGCGTGTGACGGAAGACGGCGTCGTGGACAATGCCAGATACTATGAGAACGCTTTCAAGGCGGGAGTTAGTCGCCTCGAGGTCAAGACGACCGAGGTTCAGTCATTGTCAGAAAGCATGGCTCTGGTCACCGGCGAATCTCGCATTACCGGCAACAGCGAGACAGGCGCTCCTATAGACTTCACCGTTGTTTGGACCGCTCTCGATGTTCGTGAAGACGGGCAATGGAAGATTCGCATGCTCACGTCGGTCCCCAAACCGCCGCCGCCCCAGCCGCAGCAGGCCGCAAAATAACTCAAGGCATAGCCTGCTCTGCCCGCAATCGTTCTCTGCGCCACCTCAAAGGGAGTCAACGATGGCCATTTTGCACGCAAGCCTCGCATTGCTTTCAGTCGCATCGGTTCTGGCAACGACGAGTGTCCAGGCTCAGAGCATGCCGCCGGAGGGCCCCGTCTCGGTCATATTCACCGCGACGCCGATTCCTGCTCCCAAGCCGATGGCGATCGGCGGCGGCAGAGAATTTGCTGTCATGAACCAAGCCATGGCAGCCTCAAACGAGGCGGGAAATCCTGTACTCAACAACATGGGTGGACGTTGTCAGCTCAGCCGCCTGACGGATCCGTCTGCGAAGACCGCCGAAATTCGCGGGTTCTGTACTTACGTCGACAAGGACGGCGACCAGTTGTTCGAGCAATGCGACTGGATGCCCGCATCCCCCAACAATTGCAACATAACGGGTGGGACCGGCAAATTCGAAGGTCTCCAGGCCGCGCTCGTCGTCACCATCGACCCTCTCAAGAGCAACTTCGATGGCATCAGTCAGGTCATTGGCCACAAGAAGGGGACGTACAAGTTCGTCAAGACGAACTAGGTTCGTTTCCAGCAGCCGCGAACGGCCTCGATTGCTGCAGTTCGGGATGCCGAAGGCAGCAACGTCTTCTGAACGGTTTGCCCGGCGCCCACGTCCGCTACCACGCCCTAGCGACGTGGTTCCGTCGTCTGCTGAACGGCCGGCCGGTGTCCCGGTGAAGTACGAGGCACGCCGCTCGCCCGCATGTTCGGTGACCGGCGGCGTTGTGAGTTCTTTGGGTGTGAATGGGTTCACAACGACATGGCCAGGCGAATGCTATGTTCCAGCCATTCAATTGCCGACTGATTTTTTGAAGAGTGTCTTTTTCGGACAGCCTCTGAGGAGAGGGTCATGTTCAAGCAATTCCTCTTGGTCGCGGCGATAGCCTCCCTAACGTTAGCCACATCCTCTAAAGCCGATTGCGAATATGCTTTGGAGCGCGGCGCGTCCGCCGAGTCGCGTTCGGTTTCGTTGCATTCTGATGCAGCTCAACTTGCGGAAGCCCTGTTGGATGACATTGTGACTTGGCTCTCATCGAATTTCGACCTGCCTGCCATCAAGCAGCGTCCCGTCGTTGAATTTGCGTCGAAGATGGAGCTTGCGAGGTTGCGTGCAAGGGACCGTACTTCTTCGCAAGGCTTCATGGAAAGCGATGGGCAACTAGCTCAGCGCGAGGTCGTTGCACTTTACGACAACGAGACGAGAACGATCCTGCTTCCTGATGATTGGGGCGGCACTTCGCCAGCCGATCAATCGGTCCTGGTACACGAAATGGTCCATCACCTTCAGAATGTTGGAGGGCTCAAATTTGTCTGCCCACAGGCGCGAGAGAAGTTGGCCTACCTGGCTCAGGATAAATGGCTGGAGCGGTTCGGGCTTAGCCTGGAGATCGAGTTCGACGTCGACATGTTCACGGTGCTGATTACTTCAGCATGCATGTATTGAGTGTGACCGGTCGATCCAAGTCGCTGTCGAACGGTTGCCTTTCCAAAGGAGCGCAAAGCCAAGCTCATCTCGTACGTACCAACAAGATCTTCAGCGGATTTGATTGATGGCCAGACTCTTGGCGGTCCTCGCAATTGCATTGGCGATCCTGGCGATGGCTCGGGGGCAGCAGAATCAGTTTGTACCGCTGCCGACAGGACTAATGCCAGCGGTGCTTGTTCCCTGAGTTCTCTTGAGGTGACGGGTTCATCCATTCAGCCGGTGGCGCACAGGTCCGCTCGTGGCCCGCGGCGATCTGCAAGGCGGACGGGCGCCGGCATCCGCACGCTATTCAGGCGTCAGCCCCAATGCCTTCACGGCAGCCAACAAAGGAGGCGTTTCGCTGTCGTACAGCTTTCTGAACGCGACATGTCCTTGAGCGGACTCATCGATGCCGTACGAGTCGAGCAGCTTCTGTATCTTGTCGGTCTTGCCAGCTTCTACCATCAGGCCGGAAACACGCTCCACGATGTCCTGCGGCATGCCGATGGGACCGGCAAGAAAGACGTAACCGGTCATAGCAAAGAGCTCGGACTCGGCACCCTGCTCGAAGAATGTGGGAACGTCGGGAAGCTTTCTGCTCCGCGTCCTCGTCTGCACGGCGATTGCCCTCCCAACTCCGGATTCCAGCGCGTTGACGGCATTGGCGTAACTCCCCATCGCCGCCTGGAGCACGCCGGCCGCGAGGTCCTGCCACATCGGCGCTTCGCCGCGGTAGTGCACGGCTTTCATCTGCAGCCCGTACTGCTTGTTGAGCTCTGCAACGACGATATGAGGGTAGGAGCCTGCGCCGAAGGTCCCGACGTTGGTCACGTTCCTGCGGGCGTATTCGACGAACTCCTTTAAATTGGTGGCGTTGGTCGCCTTATAGGCGACCAATGGCAGATATCCTGCCGACATGCTGGAAATGAGCGCGAAGTCCTTGTCGGCGTCGTATGGCAAAGTCTTAAATAGCACGCGGCTTTGCACCAGAGTTGCGGTGATGGCGAGGAGTAACGTGTAACCGTCCGGTGGCGATTGCTTCACGGCTGCTGCAGCGATCGAACCGCTGGCACCCGCCTTATTCTCAACTATCACCGGCTGGCCGAGCTTCTGGGAGAGGTATTCGCCGTAGACGCGCGCGAGGGTGTCCGCAAGTCCGCCGGCGGGATAGGCGCAAACAATCTTGATCGGCCGGGAGGGCCAGGTCTGCGTCCACCCGCTATCATGATACGACAAAGCGATGGTGGCTGCGCCGGTTGCGATGAAGGCGCGGCGCGTGATCTTCAATGCCATCACGGTCTCCATCATGTTTGTATTCCGAGGACGCGCGTCGTGGCGTTGCTGCCAGTCCTTCAAGCGGACGGCCCTACGTTGAATCCTGAGCCGCTGCTCGGGGCACTGCTGCGCGGTACGGCAAGCCGTTGGTCGTGCTCATGGATTGCTTCCTGAGCAAATTGTGCCGTCCCGAGGATGGTAGCAGGCCATGGGCGGGCGCTCTTGACATTCTGCTTACATTCTCTTCACCGCCGGCTTATTCTTGCGCTGCAACCGGCGCGAGAGTTCGACGGGGGAAAGCCACCCAGGGAATTGCCAGCTTGCGGTATCTCTTCGACGAGTACGCATTCGACACCGACCTTCGCGAGCTTTACCGCGGGGCGCACGTGGTCTCGGTTGCGCCGCAGGTGTTCGACCTGCTCGACTACCTGATCCGCAACAGGGAACGGGTCGTAAGCAAGGACGACCTCATCAAGACCATCTGGAACGGCCGTGTCGTGTCCGATGCGGCACTGACGACGCGGCTGAACGTCGCTCGGAGTGTGATTGGCGATTCCGGCGAAAAACAGCGTCTCATCAAAACCCTGCAGCGCAAGGGCTTCCGTTTCGTTGGAACGGTGCAGGAAGTGCAGAGGTCCGCAGACGCGGCGCCCACAGCCGATTCTGGTGAACAGTTTCAGGGTACCGCTGATCCAGATCGGTCCGATGCCGCGACAGTTGCGATGTCGATTCCTGCGCCACGCCTTTCCATCGTCGTACTGCCGTTCGCGAACTTCGGAGGCGATCCCGAGCAGGACTATTTCGTTGATGGCGTGACCGACAGCCTGACCACGGACCTTTCGCGCATCAGTGGCTCATTCGTGATCGCGCGTAACACCGCTTTCACCTTCAAAGGCAAAGCCGTCGATGTAAAGCAAGTCGGACGCGAGTTGAAAGTCCGCTATGTGCTCGAAGGTTCCGTGCAACGAGGCGGCAATCGGCTTCGGGTGAATGTTCAGCTGATCGATGCCGAAACCGGCAATCACCTATGGGCCGAGAGGTTCGAGAAACCCGTCGCCGACCTGTTCGACATGCAGGACGAGATCGTATCGCGGCTCGCAAACACGCTAAATGCCCAGCTCATTCAGGTTGAAGCGCGGCGAGCGGAACGTTCAACCCATCCCGATGCAATGGACCTGTATTTCCAGGGCTGGGCTTACGAGAACAATGGGACGACCCCGCAATACATGACGCAAGCGCAGGCCTTTTTCGACCGCGCCCTGGCACTCGATCCCGACAATATCGAGGCGCTGGTCGGCTCGGCGCGGGTTGAAGCGGCGCTTGGGGCCAATCTTGTCACCGACGACTGGAAAGCGCACTTGGCGGCGGCCGAGGCAGCCTCAACCAAGGCTCTGTCCCTTGCGCCAAACCATGCTCGGGCCCGTAGCATCCTGGGTCTGGTCCAATCATTTAGCAACCCGGCCCGAGCCATCGCTGAATGCGAGCGGGCGTTGGCACTGGATCACAATTTGGCCGACGCTCATGCCTTCATCGGTCTCGCCAAGTTTTTTCTCGGTCGCAGTAGCGAGACCGAGGCCCATATCCGCGAGGCGCTTCGCCTCTCTCCTCGCGATTCCTACGCCTACCGGTGGTTCATGTTTGTCGGTCTCGCCAAATTGTTTCTCGGCGCCGACGTGGAAGCGGTTGCCTGGCTGCGCCGGAGCATCGAGGCCAACCGAAATCATCCCCTCCCGCATTACTATCTCGCCGCTGCGCTGTCGCTGCTCGGCTCACCGGACGAGGCGCGGGCCGCCGCACAGGCCGGCCTTGTGCTCAATCCGACCTTCACTCTCCGCCGCTACCGGGGCCGCGTGACGAGCGACCATCCGGCTTATCTCGCCGGGCGCGAGCGTGTGTATGAGGGCATGCGCATGGCCGGGGTGCCGGAGGGATGAACGGCAGGAGGTTGCCGGTGCGCGCCCAACAAGGATCGGGCGCTCCTGCGCTTACGGCGACGGCACGGCCGAGGGCGGCGCGGTGACGTTCGGCAGCGGAGTTGCTGGCCAAGGGCTTGCCGGCCAGGGACCTTTCGGCTTGGCGTCGACCGACGAGCACGCCGCCGCAAGCTGCGTCCGCATCGACGCCAGGCCCGTCAGGTCGATGTCGAATTTCGCGACGTCCACCTTTTCGTCCGGCATCGGCGTGGTCCGCCGGACATGGAGGGAGCGGGACGCGATGATCGCCTTGACCATGTCAGGGTCGATGCTGCCGCTCCACATCTCGTACTTCGCGGCTCGCACCGGAAACCCGCCGGCCTCCTGGTCCTTGTCGGAGTCCGCCGTCATCATGATCGTACTTTTGCCGACGCTCGCCTCGTCGATCTCGCCCGCGAACAGCAGCGGCACGCGATTCCTGGTTTCGCAAAACATGCGCCACTCCATCGTCCGGAACGAAGAGCCGCTTTCCTTCTTCATCACCGCGATCTTGCTGATGAACGGCCGCGTTGCCTTCTCCAGCCTCCACATCCCTTCGGCAAACGGTCGCGTGTCGATTCCGAAACGATAGAGCTCGGCTCGCGTCAGCATATGTAGGTTTTCGAACTTCACGATACGGATGAGACCGTCGAGCGCGCGGCTGATCCCCATCGCCGCGATGAACGCAGCGCGGTCGCGGTCGGCGTTCGCGATCCGGCGCTGCCTGTATTCCGCGACCGCCTGCGGCGCCGGATGCCCGTGAAAGACGAGGACCAGCCTGGAGTTATGGACCGCCAGGGCGGCGTCGGGAGCGACCTCGCGTGATGTCGCGCCGAGAAACAGGTAACCGCAGGCCGAGTTGCACATCGCATGGTAGGTCGTGAGCTCCGCCTCGACCTCGCCGCCTGCGGCCTTGGTCTTCAGGCATGCGGCGTCCACCTGTGTGCCGGCGGCGCACGCCGTCGCGATCGTCCGACCGACCCGCGCGACCGCCTTGCGACTGCGCAGCAGCCGGCCGATGACGTAGGACTGCTCCACGTTCTTGCCGGGCGAATGAAGGTAGATCGGACGCTGGGTGTCCTTGACGCCGGCCAGGAAGCGGCGAATGCGCTGGCTTGCGTCCCCATCGATCTCGCCCTCGATGGCGATCCAGCGGTCGCAGCCCGGCCCGCACGCGTCCGGTGCCCCCTTGGCAAGATAGATCGTCAGCCTATGCGCAAATCCGGGATTTTCGGCCGGCGTTTCCTCGGCATGCAGCGCGCATGGAAGCAGCATGGCCACGAGAAACAAAATACGGGCAAGCATGTAACGACTGGGCCACGCGCGGTGAGGATAGACGTCGATGTTACATGATGATCGGCGCGCTTACAACTTTCGGTGGCATGCCGGCCCGCGTTTATTCGGCCGGGCGGCACATCGTGCTGTCTCGAAATACAGCGTTCGTCACGTCAGACGATCGATGATTTCGAAGAGCCTCTCGCAGGAAGCCTCGATCCGCTTTTGCGGAGATGTGGCGATACCCAGCAACAGACCGGGGCGCGCCGAAGCCGTTGACGCATACCACAGCGACAGCGGGGTAGGCGCCAGTCCGAACGATGCCGCTTCCCTGGCGATGGCGAGATCGGGCGCTCCATCCGGCAGCCGCAGGACCGCTGCCAATCCGGCAAGCGCAACGTTCGCGGTGCGCGTCCGAAGCTGTTTCAGCAATGCATCGCCTTGCGCGGCGTAGACCCGCTTCGTGCGCCGGAGATGCCGCAGATAATGGCCCTCGCTCATGAAATCGGCGGTCGCGAGCTGCACCGCGGGCCCGGGCGCCGGTGCGAGGCAAGCCGCGGCTTCGGCAAATCGCGCCGCCAGAGCCGCCGGTGCAACGACAAAGCCGAGCCGCAAGGCAGGGGTCACGGTCTTGCTGAAAGAGCCGATGTGGATGACGCGGCCCGCGCGATCGAGCGAGGCAAGCGCCGGCGTGGCCCGGCCCTTGAGCTGAAGCTCGCTGAGATAGTCATCCTCGATCACCCACGCCTTGCGTCGGGTGGCCCAGTCGAGCAGGCGCGAACGCCTCCTCAGCGACAATGTGGATCCGAGTGGCGCCTGCTGTCCGGGCGTCACGACAACCAGCGCCGCGTCGGGAGCATGTTTCACGCCGTAATCGACATCGATGCCGTCAGCGTCGACCGGGATCGGCGCGATCGACAGTCTTGCAAGCGCGAGACCGTGCCGCGTGAAGGGAAAGCCCGGATTCTCCACCCAGACCTTCGTCTTTGGCTCGGGGCCGAGGACACGGAGCGCCAATCCGAGGCCGCCGCTGAAACCACTGGTGATGATGATCTGCGACGGCGCGCACGCGATCCCGCGCGCCAGCGCAAGGTAGGCTGCGATCTCGCGCCGCAAGTCGAGCTCGCCGCGCGGATCCGGATAGATCGCCGGCGCGCTCATTTCGGCGCGAACCGCCTGCGCGCGCATCCTTGAGAGCAGCGTCGCAGGAAAGGTCTCTTGCGCAGGCACGCCCATCTGGAAAATTGCCGGCCCCGCCGTGAGCTCCTGGTACATCTCCATGAACGAGCCGGGAGCCGGGGCTTTGTCCTTGCGAACGGGAAAGGACGGCCGATCCGCGACATGCGTGCCGGTCGCGCGTGACGCGACAATCAGTTGGGCGGAGGACAGCTTTTCATACGCCGCGCGCACAGTGCCCCGCGCGACGCCAAGCTGGGCTGCCAGATCCTGCCAGGAGGGCAGGCGCGCTCCGGGTGCGAGCACGCCGTTCTCGATGGCGGCCCTGATGCCCCCATGGATCTGCTCGGCCAGCGGCGTCTTCGCAGATCGATCCAGTTCGAGCCGCAGCGGTTTGGTCATGCCCCTTGGTACACGATTTTCGTGCATTCTTGGTGCTTTTTTGTGGACCAGGGCAGGGCCATTTATGGCGGAGACAAGGGCCGGGCATTGATCATCAAGGAGCAGGACAATGACAGGGCGTCTCGACTACGACCGTATCGCGCCGGCGGGTGTGAAAGCGCTGGGCGGCGTGTACGGCTACATCATGCAGAGCAATCTTCCTGCGGGGTTGATCAACCTCGTCTATCTGCGCGTATCCCAGATCAACAACTGCGCCTACTGCCTCGACATGCATATGCGCGATCTGCTCAAGAGCGGGGTGAAGATCGAAAAGCTCGCTCTGCTGCAGGCGTGGGAGGAAGCCGGCAATCTGTTCGACGCGCGCGAGCGCGCCGCCCTCGCATGGGCCGAAACGGTGACCCGCGTCGCGGATACCGGCGTGCCGGATCAGGCCTATGAAGCCGCGCGCGGGGTCTTCGAGGAGCGCGAACTCGTCGATCTCACCATCGCGATCGGCCTGATGAACACGTATAATCGTATGGCGATCAGCTTCCGTAAGACGCCGCAGGCCGCCGTCGAGAAGACAGCCTGACGGGCCACGAACGGCATCGGCCGACGTCAATGCAAGGCAGGAGTTAGAAAATGACGAGCGTGATTTCCGGCGTGAAAATTCCCGACAGCAAGCTGGCGCGCGAGGCCGCCGAGCTGGTGCGCAGCTACGAAGACGAGATGCTGTTCAACCATTCGGTCCGCGTCTACGTGTTCGGCGCGATGAAGGGGCTGCGTCAGAAGCTGAAATTCGATTCCGAGTTGCTTTATGTCGCGGCGCTGTTTCACGACCTCGGCCTGGTCGATCACTACCACACCGAAACAAAGCGATTTGAGGTCGACGGTGCCGACGCCGCGCGGGACTTTCTCCGGGCACGCGGCATCGCCGAGCCGCAGGCCGATCTGGTCTGGGAGGCGATTGCGCTGCACACCACACCCGGTATTCCGGAATATATGAGACCGGAAATCGCCCTCACGAGGGCAGGAGTTGTGGTGGACGTCGGGGCCGTTGGATATGACGAGTACACGCCGGAGCAGCGCGATCAGGTGATCGCTGCGTTCCCGCGCGGCGATTTCAAGAACGAGTTTCTGAAGGTGCAGACCTGCTCAGCGCTGAAGAAGCCGCAGACGACATTCGGGACCGTCAATTTCGACTATATCCAGGATCACGATCCCAGCTTCCACAAGCCAAACGTGTGTACGCGCATCCGCAACACGCCCTGGCAAAGCTGAGCTGCCGCTCAAGCCACCGGGTCGCTCGCGCGGCTGCGGTGATCCGGCGCCAGCGGCGGCGCCGCGCGCGCGGGCGCGTTCGCCGGCGGAGCGGCGTGCCTGCTCGCGGTGACCGCGACCGGTACAGACCTGGCGTCGCGCCAGGCGACGATCCAGATCAGGAAGCCGAGCAGTGCGAGCACGGCGCCGACCGGGCCGGTGGAGGTCCAGCCGAGCCCCTCGCGAATGGCGATGCCACCCAGGAACGGGCCGAGAGCATTGGCGGTGTTGAACGCCGAATGGTTCAGCGCAGCAGCGAGCGCCTGCGCGTCTCCCGCGACGTCCATCAGCCGCGTCTGCAGGACGGCGCCGAGCGAGACGCTGGCGCCGATCGCGAAGACGTCGGCCGCGAGCAGCCAGGGATTGCCGGCGGCAAGCGGAAACAGCAGCAGCGCGACCGCGGCGAACAGCAGGATGACGCCTGCCGTCGGCATCAAGGCACGGTCGGCAAAGCGCGGCACGAACAGATTGCCGAGCGTGGCGCCGATGCCGAACACGGCGAGGAAGAACGGGATGACCGCGGTGCTGACCTTGGTGACCTCGATCAGCGTCGTCGCGAGATATGTATAGACGGCGAACATGCCGCCAAAGCCGATGGCGCCGATCGCCAGCGTGATCCAGATGCGGCCGTTTCGGAGCGCACCGAGCTCGCGCAGCGGGTCGGACCGGCCGGCCGCATCGCGCGGCGCGAACAGGGCGCACAGCACGACCGTGATCAACGCCAGCACCGACACGAAGCCAAAACTCGCGCGCCAGCCGACCGCCTGGCCGATCAGATTGGCCAGGGGCACGCCGATGATCGTGGCAGAGGTCAGGCCGAGCATCACCTGGCCGATCGCCTGCGAACGGCGGTGCTGCGGAACGAGCGAGGCCGCGACCAGCGCGGCGATGCCGAAATAGGCACCATGCGGCAATCCCGACAGAAATCGCGCCGCGATCATCCAGCCGAAGCCCGGCGCGAGCGCGGTGAGCGCGTTGCCGAGCGCGAACACGGCCATCAGGGCCAGCAACTGGGTGCGCCGGGCGAACCGCGCGCCAAGCACGGCGATCAGCGGCGCGCCCAGCACCACGCCGAGCGCGTAGGCACTGATCGCGTGCCCCGCGGTCGGCTCGTCGATCCCGAGGTCGGCAGCGAAGAACGGCAGCAAGCTCATCGATGCGAATTCGGTGGTTCCGATCGCAAAGCCACCCATCGCGAGCGAGAACAGGACGATGGCGAGGTGAGGGGGCGCTGAGGCGCGGGGCGAGGTCGCGTGAGGCGAGGTCGTCATGTGTCCTGCATTGGTGGCGTCAACGGGAATCAGCCCAGCGAACGTCGCCACCCCTGCAAGATTTGTCGTCGTACTTAAACCCGCACCAGCCCGCGTCAACATCGGAGGCGCGATGCAAGGCATGCCGCATATCAGCGTCCCGATTTAAGTGTGGCGCCATCTGGACGCGTCGCGCATGAGGCCTGTGGCCTCATCGGTGCGCTTCGGCCTTCCCGCGACCTTCGCTATCCACTCTACAGATGGGGTCGACACGCCTGAGGGCAAAACAGTTGCATAGCTGCAGCAAAGTGTATTGGCGGTTGAAGCGGTCGGCGCGACCTTTTGCCATCGCGCCCGGCGCGAGGGCTTCCATGTCGGGGCCCGGCGCAAGTGGAAATTCGCGAATGCTGTCGAAATTCAAAAGGAATACATAAGGAATTCAAAAGGAATTCGAAAGGTAGAGTGCATTGATTGGGTGCCTTATTCCAGTGCGAGCCGCTCATCGCCAAGATGAGGTAATCCGAAGAACCCCTTTTACTCTCCGCCGCGACTTGTTGTGGCGCTGCCGCTCCAAGCCATTCGGGTGATTTTGGTAGCGCCTCAACCGAATTGCGTTTAGCGTGTTGCAGATTGGTTCAACGACGAGACTCTGCTCGGCAAGAGGCTTTATTCGCCGCTGAGGGATCAATGAAGTCGGAGCCTACGAGCGTCCCCCCGTCGTCGCCGAACACCGCCAACGACAGTGGTGCGAGGTTGGTTGGTGCTGCCGAACAGGACTTTAATTCCCAAGTCGGTACGATCCTCGAATTCGAAAGACCTTTCCGCGCCGTCCTCGTGGCGGACGTCGTCAGCTATACCAGACTTATGGAAGCTGCTGAGGTCGAGACGCATAGTCGCTATCGGGCTCTTCGCGTGAGCGTCATCGATCCCGCCTTGATCGGTCGACGAGGCGAGATCGTGAAGAACACCGGCGACGGCTTCGTCGCGGTGTTCGAGAGCCCGCTCGATGCCCTTCGCTGTGCCTCCGAGTTGCAGCGTGAAGTCACCGGGCTTGAAACCTTGCAACCTCCCGAGCGCCGCATAGCCTTTCGCATCGGCGTCCATTGGGAGCCTGTCATCTTTGATCTGAACGATGTCTACGGCCATGGCGTCAATATCGCAGCACGCTTGCAGTCTGTCGCTCCCGCGGGCGGCGTTGTGGTGTCGTCGGCCCTTTTGCGAGTAGTCGCCGATCTGAGCGAATTCAAGTTTGACGACCTGGGTGAGCTTCATCTCAAGAACCTGTCGCGGCCGGTTCATGCCTTTCTCCTGCTCTCGCCGGGAGTGGACCGCCGCACGGTGATCGGCGCTTCCACCAAATCCTCGAGACGAACCAAACTGCCCTCGATCGCCGTTCTTCCGTTTGCGAACAGCTCTTCGGAGGTCGACGACAGCTATTTTGCCGAAGGCTTCGTCGAAGACATCATTGTCAGCCTGAGTAATATTCAGGAGCTTCTGGTGGTGTCTCGCGGGTCGACGATGCCGTTTCGTCAGCGCGAGATCGATCCCGTCGAAATCGGCGAGAAGCTTGGCGTTCGCTATTACGTCAGCGGTCACGTTCGCCGATCGGGCAAGCGATTCCGGTTTTCGGTTGAGCTGGTCGATGTAGCGACTGGCTCCGTGGTGTGGGCCGAGAAATACGACACGGACCTCGCGGACGTTTTCGAAGTCCAGGACGAGATCGCCATTGGTGTCGTTGAGAAGATCGCCGCCTATGTGCGTCGCGCGGAGATCAAGCGGGCGCTGCGAAAGCCGCCGAAGAGCCTCAATGCGTATGACTATCTCCTGCGGGCGCTTGAGCTGCTCTACAAATTCGATTTCGCGAGCTTCTCGCGCGCCAAAGGGCTGCTCGAGAAAGCCAGCGAGGAAGACCCCGAATACGCGGCGCCGTACGCGTTCGCTGCGAAGTGGCACAATTTCAAGATCGCGGAGGGGTGGTCGTCGGATTTCGATGCGGATTCGGCCGACGTGATCCGGCTGTCCAATTGTGCCATCGAAAGAGACCCGCAAAATGCTCTCGCGCTCGCGATACAGGGGCACGGCAAGAGCATGTTCTTTCGTGACTACGACAGCGGATTGGACCTGTGTGAGCGGGCTCTTGCCATATCCCCCAGCAATTCGTGGGCATGGGTGTTCGGGAGCGGGACCCCCGGGTTCATCGGCGATGCTTCAACAGGAATTGCCCGTGCGGAGCGCGCCATCCGGCTTTCACCACTTGGCCAACAGGCCTTTTTCAATTTCTGCCTGCTCGGCCAAAATCATTATCTGAACGGAACGTTTGACGATGCCATTCGCTGGTCGAAGAAGTCTTTGACCCTCAGCCCGCGTTTTGGAAACGCCGCGCGCGTCCTCGCCGCAAGCCTCGTCGCGGTTGGTCGCCTGGAGGAAGCGCGGCAGGTTTCGCAGCACCATAAGAACATCCTGCCCGGCTTCAGAGTATCGGACTATGCGCGCCGTTGTCCGTTCAAGGAGCCCCAGGGGTCTTTGTATGTCGAGCGATTAGGAGCAGCTGGGTTGCCGGATTGATGGGGCCAGGAGCCCGGTTCAAATTATTAGCCCCTCGATGGAGAGCACAATGCCTGGTGTTGCAGGAGGAGGCGGTGGCGGCGGTGGCGGTGGCGGCGGCGGTGGCGGTGGCGGCGGCGGCGGCGGCGGCGGTGGCGGAGGCGGCGGTGGTGGCGGAAACGGCGCAGTCAGCGGCGGTTACGTTGGTGGTGGAATTCCCCCGCGTCCTTTCCCGATCTTCGAGAGTTTCGTCGGAGTCCTGCCCGGTAGCTTGAATTACGGGGCGACATTCCCGCTGTCTGCCTGGCGCCCTGACTTTTTTGCCCAGATCGCATTGCTCGAATTTGCCAAGACCGATTGGCAAACCATCACTGTCGCCGGCCCGCCAACGGATCACGATGTGATTTTCGGCGAGATCGATGAACTGCTTGGGGCGTCGATGGATCGTCGCAAGAGGTTGGCAGATGAGATCGTCGATCAGGACGTGAGGCTTGTCGGCTATTTTGCGCAGGTCCTCATGCTTTCGCCGTCGGCGCATCCAAATACGATCAAGATTCTGGAGATGGCCGATCATGTTGGGCTGATGGTCGCCGTCTACTACAAGCTCAGGTTCAATCGCGGTCGGCCGCAACAGGTGTGTCCGGCGCTTTTCCCGATGGTCGCGTCGCCCTGGCACGCCTCCTATCCGAGCGGACATTCGCTGGAGAGTCACCTGATGGCACTGGCGCTGGGAGAGATTATCCCCGGTGCGAAGAGTGCACTGAGGGCGCTGGCCGCGCGGATCGGGAAGAATCGCGAGATCGCTGGCGTCCACTACCCGAGTGACACGGCTGCCGGGAAGGCCATTGCTGAAGCCGTGTTTCCGTACCTCCAGCAATGCAGCACCTTCCATGCGGTGACCGAGGCGGCAAAACAAGAGCATTGAACAGTGCCTAATGCCGCAGCCGAGATCGCATCCTTGGATTTTGCAAGGATGCGCTCCGCACGGCCACAAGGAATTGAAGTTGGACCAATCGATCTCAACCACGAGGTATTGCAATGGGTGTGGAAGAAATTTCCGTCATCGAAAGGACACGGATTCAGTTGGCGCCAGATTTCACGATGCAACATCAGTGTCACATCAATTGGTGCTGGGCAGCCGTCGCTTCCAGCATCTCGCGCTATTACGACGAGACCAGTACTTTCACGCAGTGCCGCATCGCCGACCTTGAATTGAACCGGCATGATTGCTGTGATTTCCCTTGCGGCACGCCGGGCCTGGAATTCGATGTGACGCATTCTCTCGGATCACCGCTCAACCGAGTCCGCTGCCTCGCCGTGTTGGCCCTCGACCAACGAGCGACACGAATGGAGGTGCAGCAGGAGATCAGTGCAGGGCGACCCATTTGTGTTCGCACGGTCTGGTCGGGAGACGAAGATGAGGAGGGACCGGCGCACTTCGTCGCGATCGTCGGATATCTGGAGGATACCGACAGCCTGGTCATCGAGGATCCCCTTTTCGGCCTAACACCGGAGATCCAGTTTGATCGATTTTGCTCAAACTATCAGGACGCCAAAGGTGTCTGGACGGACACTTACTTCACCAAGGCCCCGGTCTAGAACCTCGCCACCGTGAAAGGAGAGAAAAGATGGCAATTCATCCCAGCGATCCTCCGGCGGCTGCGGTCGTAGCTGTGAAGCGAGCGGTGGCCAGCCGGGTGGGCAACCCGAAATTCCCGCGATCAAGGCTTTCCACTGCCAAGCGCGACGCGGTCTTCATTTCCCTGCCGCATCGCATTGCCTATCTGGCTTTTGGCAAGATCCGCCGCGCAGACAAACTCAGAGCGGCTGCGAAGCTAGGCAATTGGAGATTTCTTGTGATTGAAGCGAAGCGGCGCACCGCCGCTGATGATGGTGGAGGAGAGGAACAGGAGCCGATCGCTGCTGCGACAATCGTGAAGTCGGCAGCGACGACGTATGAGACGACGTATGAACTGGGTGACCTGAACGAAGGGCCGTTTGTGGCAGCGACGTCGGAGGCGATCCGTCGTGCCGAGAAGCTTCCTGAAGTTCGGGAAGGACGCTTCGAGGCTTTCCTGCTCACCGTGCCGGCGGTCCATGTGACAGCGCTCTGGCTGCAAGATTATCAAGATTGTCATGGCGATGCGGACCTGCTGCTGACGTTACCGCCCTCGGACCAGGCCTTGGAGCCGTATCGGCCGATGGCGTCGGCTGCGTTCTTGGCTGTCGTGCAAGACCTCGCTCGGAAAGTAACTTCCGAATACGCGACGAGGGGGTGAGCGGGCAATGTCGGCGGGATGGAAAAGCTCGCAAGTGCGTTAAGCTCGTAAGGGCGTCAAAGTTGGCAAGTCCCGGCATGGGAGCACGCCTAGTCGGCCTGCTTCGGCCGCCGGGGAGCCTTTGACCGCTTCTGCGGAAAGTACGGGTTCACGGCGCAGCTCGCGGAGCGGCCGACGGCGAGAAATCTGCACTGTTCGAGCGAAGTGTAGCGGCAGTCGAAATAGCCGACCGGGCCGTAGATCTGCATGCAGACGGGATAGCTGGGATCGTAGGTCTGCGCGTGCGCCGGCACGCCCGAGAAGAGCAGGCCGGTGGCGACGAGCACGAAGCGGGCGCTGCGCATCTCAGCGCGGTGGGTAGTAGCCGGGTGAATAGCCCGGTGTCTGGGCGCGCGGACGATTCTGATAGGCGTAGGGATCGTCGCTCTGGCCCGTGAAATACGGATTCGCGATGCAGGTCAGCGCGCGGCCCGACGAGCTTGCCTGACACTGTGCGTAACTGTCGAACGTGCAATTGCTCAGCCCCGGCCATTCCTGGCCGGTCAGGCAGAACGCGTGATGCGTGCCGAATGCGCGTGCGGGCGTGCTTGCACTCAGCGTGAGCGCGAATGTGGCGATTGCGAGCGAAAATGTGGCGACAATGGGGAGGGCAATCTGTCTGCGCATCTCAATCTCCAATCACACAATCGTGCGTGCATCAGATGTCCAGGCACAGATGCAACATACGTCGTGTAGTCGACATTGGAACTCATGAAAACCCTTGTTTCAAAGGGTTTCGCGCGCGCGCTGCTAAACATTCATTAACGCAGCACAGCCCTTTGGCCCCGACTGTTGCGTCGGGGTTACAGCAATTCCGTCGAGCGCTGATATGACGGCCCTACGGCCCGGGGGCCTAACGACGAAACTGGAACGGGAATCAAATGAACAAGAATCTGTTGCTTGCTGCTGTGAGCCTTGTCGCGCTGAGCGCGACTGCGCCGGCGCTGGCTGCTGACCTCGCTGCGCGGCCTTACACCAAGGCGCCTGCGATGATCGCGACCGTCTATGACTGGAGCGGCTTCTACATCGGCATCAACGGCGGCGGCGGTTCGTCGCACGCGACCTGGGATTTCGTTGGCGTGGGTCGCGAAGGCTCGCACGATGCGACCGGCGGCACGGTCGGTGGTCAGATCGGCTATCGCTGGCAGTCCGGCCAGTGGGTGTTCGGCGTGGAAGGCCAGGGCAACTGGGCCGATTTCTCGGGCGACAACAACAGCGCGCTGTTCGCCTCCCGCAACCGCACCAAGATCGATGCGTTTGGCCTGATCACCGGTCAGGTTGGCTACGCCTGGAACAACGTCCTGGTCTACGTCAAGGGCGGTGCGGCTGTGGTCAGCAACAAGTACGAGATCTCCAGCACGGCGGGCGCGCTGCTCTCCTCGTCCAGCGACAGCCGCTGGGGTGGCACGGTCGGTGCCGGCCTCGAGTACGGCTTCGCGCCGAACTGGTCGGTTGGCGTCGAGTACAACCACATCTTCCTGTCCGACAAGGACGTGACCTTCGCTGGCTTCGCCGGCTCGGAGCGCATCCGCCAGGACGTCGACATGGGTCTCGTCCGCCTGAACTACAAGTTCGGCGGCCCGATGATCGGTCGCTACTGAGACTGGTCGCTCATTTCGAGCGATCGTCGAAAAGCCCCGGCCTTGCGCCGGGGCTTTTTTGTTGCGTGAATTCAGCGAGTTAACCATCACTTTTCGAGAGAGCTCACACGGCTTGACTCTCTAGAACGAAATGAGAACAATGTTCTTCATACGTTCTGGTGATGGAGCAAGCCATGTTCAGGATTTTCGTTGAAGAAGCCGCCGCACTCGCCTCGATCTCGCTGTTCGTCGGGATGATCGCAATCTGGGCGCAGGTGATTCCGCAGCTCTAGGCCGCGGCTCGCCAGATCCCCTCAGTACCCCCAGGTCATGCCCTTGGGGAAAAGCGGGACGACGCGGCCGATCGGCCGCTCCGGCGTGGACTCTGAAGCGGTGACGCCCCACCATTGTGAGGCGAGTCGGCTGGGTGGGCGGAAGATGTCCTCATGATCCCCCTGGAGCCGGCGACCGCTCCATCTCATCTGCAAGAGGCCGTCACGCGACCATGCCGAGCGCCGGATTTGTCCACCTTCACGTTCACTCGGCCTATTCGCTGCTCAAGGGCTCGATCAAGATCGCCAAGCTCGCCGAGCTTGCGAAGAAAGACCACCAGCCCGCACTGGCGCTGACCGACACCGACAACATGTTCGGCGCGCTGGAGTTCTCCGACAAGATGGCGGGCTCCGGCATCCAGCCGATCGTCGGCTGCGAGCTCGCGATCGATTTCGGCGACCAGGATCCCAATGCGCGCAATGCGCTGCTGCCGTCGCGTGTGGTGCTGCTGGCGGCCCAGGAGCGCGGCTATCGCAGCCTGATGCGGCTGAACTCGCGCGCGTTCCTCGAATCGCCTGACAGCCACGCGCCGTTCATCAAGTTCGATTGGCTTGACGGTGAGACCGAAGGTTTGATCGCACTCACGGGCGGCCCTGACGGGCCGATCTCGCTCGCGCTTGCCAGCGGGCAGGCCGAAATTGCGGCGACGCGCTGCGAGCGTCTCGCCGGCCTGTTCGGCGACCGCCTCTATGTCGAATTGCAGCGCCACAACATCGACAAGGAGCGCCGCGTCGAAAGCGGGCTGATCGACATCGCCTACGCAAAAGGCCTGCCGCTGGTTGCGACCAACGAGCCGTATTTCGCTTCGAACGACGATTACGAGGCGCACGATGCGCTGCTCTGCATCGCCGGCGGGCGGCTGGTCGCCGAGACCGATCGCCTTCAGCTCACGCCCGATCACCGCTTCAAGACCCGCGCCGAGATGGCGGTGCTGTTCGCCGACATTCCGGAGGCGCTGGCCTCGACGGTGGAGATCGCCGAGCGCTGCTCGTTCCGCCCGATGACGCGCAAGCCGATCCTGCCGTTCTTCACGGTCGGCGCCGCCGCAAGCTCCGACGCCGCGTCGGTCGAGGCGGCCGAGCTCAAGCGCCAGGCGGAGGAGGGGCTCGCCAACCGCCTGCGCGTGCACGGCCTGTCGCAGGGCACTACGGAAGAGGACTACGACAAGCGCCTGGCGTTCGAGCTCGACGTCATCATGCGGATGAAATACGCGGGCTACTTCCTGATCGTCTCGGATTTCATCAAATGGGCGAAGGGCCAGGGGATTCCGGTCGGACCGGGGCGCGGTTCGGGCGCCGGCTCTCTGGTCGCCTGGGCGCTGACCATCACCGACCTCGACCCGATCAAGTTCGGCCTGCTGTTCGAGCGCTTCCTCAATCCGGAACGCGTCTCGATGCCGGACTTCGACATCGATTTCTGCCAGGACCGCCGCGGCGAGGTGATCAGGTACGTCCAGGAGCGCTACGGTCGCGACCAGGTCGCGCAGATCATCACCTTCGGTACGCTGCAGGCGCGCGGCGTGCTGCGCGACGTCGGCCGGGTGCTGCAGATGCCCTATGGCCAGGTCGACAAGCTGACCAAGCTGGTGCCGCAGAATCCGGCCGCGCCGGTGACGTTGGCCGCCGCGATCGAGAGCGAGCCGAAGCTTCAGGCGTTCCGCGATGAAGACCCGGTGGTGGCGCGCGCCTTCGACATCGCGCAGCGCCTTGAAGGCCTGACCCGCCACGCCTCGACGCACGCGGCCGGCATCGTGATCGGCGATCGCCCCTTGAGCGAACTCGTGCCGATGTACCGCGATCCCAAGTCCGACATGCCGGTAACCCAGTTCAACATGAAATGGGTCGAGCCGGCCGGGCTCGTGAAGTTCGACTTCCTCGGCCTGAAGACGCTGACCGTGCTCGACGTCGCGGTGAAGCTCCTGAAGCCGCGCAACATCGACATCGATCTCGCGACGCTGCCGATCGACGATGCCGAAAGCTACCAGATGCTGGCGCGGGGCGAGGTGGTCGGCGTGTTCCAGGTTGAAAGCCAGGGCATGCGGCGCGCGCTGGTCGACATGCGCCCCGACCGTTTCGAGGACATCATCGCGCTGGTCGCGCTCTATCGCCCGGGCCCGATGGCGAACATCCCGACCTATTGCTCGCGCAAGCACGGCGACGAGGAGCCGGAATATCTGCATCCGGTGCTGGAGCCGATCCTGAAGGAGACCTTCGGCGTCATCATCTACCAGGAACAGGTGATGCAGATCGCGCAGGTCATGTCGGGCTATTCGCTCGGCGACGCCGACCTGCTGCGCCGCGCCATGGGCAAGAAGATCCGCGCCGAGATGGACAAGCAGCGCGACATCTTCGTCGCCGGCGCGGTCAAGAACGGCGTGCCGAAGGGGCAGGCCGAGACCATCTTCGAGCTGCTCGCAAAGTTCGCCGACTACGGCTTCAACAAGAGCCACGCGGCGGCCTACGCGCTGGTGTCCTACCACACCGCCTATATGAAGGCGCATTACCCGGTGGAGTTCATCGCAGCGTCGATGACGCTCGATCTCAACAACACCGACAAGCTCTCCGAATTCCGTTCCGAGGCGCAGCGCCTCGGCATCAAGGTCGAGCCGCCGAACATCAACCGCTCAGGCCCGACCTTCGAGGTCGGCGAGAAGACGATCTATTACGCGCTCGCCGCGCTGAAGGGCGTCGGCATCCAGGCGATCGAGCAGATCATCGAGGAGCGGACCAGGCGAGGGCTGTTCACCTCGCTCGCCGACTTCGCCGCGCGGGTCAATCCACGCGCGATCAACAAGCGCATCATCGAGAGCCTCGCCGCTGCCGGCGCCTTCGACACGCTGGAGCCGAACAGGGCGCGGGTCTTTGCCGGCGCGGACTCGATCCTGGCCGCCTGCCAGCGTGCGCATCAGGCCGAGACCATCGGCCAGAACGACATGTTCGGCATGTCGGCGGACGCTCCGACCATCATGCTGCCGCAGATCGAGCCCTGGCTGCCGGCCGAGCGGCTGCGCCGCGAATATGACGCGATCGGATTCTTCCTGTCGGGCCATCCGCTCGACGATTACGCGATGGTCCTGAAGCGCCTGCGGGTGCAGAGCTGGGCCGAGTTCTCGCGTGCGGTGAAGACCGGCGCCACCGCCGGCAAGGTCGCGGCCACCGTGGTGTCGCGCATGGAGCGGCGCACCAAGACCGGCAACAAGATGGGCATCATGGGGCTGTCTGATCCCACGGGCCATTTCGAGGCGGTGCTGTTCTCCGAAGGCCTCGCGCAATACCGCGATGTGCTCGAGCCGGGCGCCGCCGTGCTGCTCCAATTGGGCGCGGAATTGCAGGGCGAGGACGTTCGTGCCCGCGTGCTGCATGCCGAGCCGCTCGATGACGCTGCCGCCAAGACGCAGAAGGGCCTGCGCATCTTCGTGCGCGACACCAAGCCGCTGGAGTCGATCGCCAAGCGACTGGCCGGACCCGACATGGCGGCCTCGAACGGCGCCGCGCCAAAAGTCGGCAGTCCCGGCATCGCGCCGCGTTCGAACGGCGACGGCGAGGTCTCGCTGGTGATGATGCTCGACCTCGAGACCGAGGTCGAGATGAAGCTGCCGGGCCGCTTCAAGGTCTCGCCGCAGATCGCCGGCGCGATCAAGGCGGTCGCGGGCGTCGTGGACGTGCAGCAGCTCTAAAGCACGATGATATCCGGAAGAATCGTCATCGTGCTGGGGATCGGCGCTGGCGTATGATCTCACCACAAACGCGTGCCGCGTTTGTGGTGAGTGAGAATTGCTGCCCTTTTCCGGATCATGCTTTGGCAGCCGATCTCGAATATATGCAGATGGACGCAGCTCTGTGCGGTCGTTGCGCGTGAGGCGAGCGATCGCTTCGGCTTTGCAGCATGGTTCGCGTTGCAGCAATCATCAGTTGCATCATTTATCATTGGTGATTTCTTCACATCGATGCACCTATCATCGCGACGCTTCCATTCGTCCACTGTACCCGGGGAAACGTCACATGTGCGACAAGTGCTCTGAATCTCTGCATCATGAATCTCTGCATCGAGACATCGCGCCGTCGCGGCGATCCGCGATGCTGTTTGGCGCCGCTGCGTTCGGCATGGCCTTCGCCGGCGGAGCTTTCGCGAGCGGTGCCTTGGCAAAGGAGGCCAAGCAGCCACCCAAGCCGCAGAACGTGTTGTCGCCCGACGCATCGCTGAAGCGGCTGATGGAGGGCAATGCGCGCTATGTCGACGGTGTGGCGCGGCGCCACGATTTCAAGCACGAGCGCGAGGCGCTGGCCGGTGGACAGAATCCGTTCGCGGCGGTTCTGAGCTGCGCCGATTCACGCATCGCGCCGGAATATGCCTTCGACAGCGGCCGCGGGGATCTCTTCGTCTGCCGCGTCGCCGGAAATTTTGCCGGCACCGAAACCATTGCCAGCATGGAATATGCGGTGGCCGTGCTCAACGCACCGCTGATCCTGGTGCTTGGCCATGATGCCTGCGGCGCGGTCGATGCGACGCTGAAGGCAATCAAGGACAACACGTCGCCGCCGGGACACATTCCCTCGCTGGTCGATGCGATCGCGCCCGCCGCAAAGGCTGCGATGCAGCAGGGCGGGGACGTGCTCAACAAGGCGATCCGGCAGAACGTGATCGACAACGTCGCGAAGCTGAAATCGGCCGCGCCGATCCTCAATGCGGCCGTGGAGCAGGGCAAGCTGAAGGTCGTCGGTGGCATCTATCGGCTCACCACGGGAACAGTCGATCTGATCGCGCAGGGCTGAACGAGGTTCGCGCCACAGCGCGGTCGCGAGGCTTACGCGGGCCTGACGCAGGGACTTGATGGGGCGGGGCGCCATGCCGCCGCCTCAATCCGCGCTTTTCGTTCAAGAGCCATTCAGCCGGCCGCGCGTCTCATGTACGGTGGCAGCTCAACAACGATAGCGGGCAAGCAAGCCATGCGTGGGACCTACAAGGCCTTCATCTGTTTTCTCTTGCCGATCCTGGCGTTCGCTGCGGCCGCGCCCGATCCGGCGCGCGCGCAGCAGCAGGAAAAGCGCATCGCGCTCGTGGTCGGCAACGGCGCCTACGCCAAGTCGCCGCTGGCGACGACCGCGAACGATGCCGGCCTGATCGCGCAGACGCTGCAAGCGGCGGGCTTCGACGTGGTCGGCGCGCGCGATCTCGACGGCGACACGCTGCGCAAGAGCTTGCGCGATTTCATCCAGAAGGCGCAGGCCTCGGGTCCCGGCACCGTCGCGATGATCTATCTTGCCGGCTTTGGCGTCCAGCTCGCGGGCGAGAACTATTTCATCCCGGTCGATTCCAACATCATCCGCGACACCGACATTCCGACCGAAGGCTTGCGCATCAGCGACTACGCCCGCCAGCTCGCGTCCATTCCGCTCAAGGCCAACATCGTCGTGCTCGATGCGGCGCGCGCGCAGCCCTTCATCGAGGGCGGCCAGCAGATCGCGAGCGGACTGGCGCTGGTCGAGCCCGATCCGAACATGCTGATCGCCTTCAACGCCGCGCCCGGCACGGTCGCGCCGGAAGAGCCCGGCCCGTACGGCATTTATGCGCAATCGCTGGCGGAGATGATCCGTACCGGCGGTCTGCCGCTGGCCGAGGTGTTCGACCGCGTCCGCCTCCGCGTCAACGAGGCCAGCAAGGGCGCGCAGGTGCCGTGGAACGAGGCGAAGATATCGGCGCCCTTCTCGTTCTTCGAGCGCGGGCCCGATGCGCCGCCGCCGGAGGCAGCGCCCGACCAGGTTGCCGCGATCCGCAACAAGCCGATCCGCGATCTCGGCGTGCAGGACGCCTATGCGGCCGCGCTCGAGCGCGACACGTTGCCGGCCTACGAAGAATTTCTCGCGGCCTATCCCGGTGACCCGATGTCGAAGCGCGTGATGGCGATCGTCGCGGCGCGCCGCGAGGCGATCACCTGGCGGCGGACCTACCGGAACGATACGCCGGAGGCCTATTGGTCGTATCTGCGTCGTTATTCGCGCGGTCCGCATGCCGGCGATGCACGGCGCAGGCTTGCAATCCTGACCGCGCCGCTCGAGCCGCCGCCGACTTTCGCGATGATGGACTATGACGTGCCGCCGCCGCCGCCGGAGGAGATCGTCTATGTCGACCGTCCCGTGCTGCTGTTCGGCGACCCCGTGTTCGGCTTCGCGCCGCCACCGCCGCCGCCGGTCTATTATCTGCCGCCGCCGCCGCCGGATTTCATAGTGCTGGAGCCGCCGCTGCCCGTGGTCGGCCTGTTCGTGCTGCCGCAGCCGCTGTTCGTGCCGATCCCGGTGTTCGTCAGGCCGCCGGTCTATGTCGCGCCGCCGCCGAACAACATCGTCTTCAACAACATCCATAACACCACGGTCATCAACACCGTGATCAACCGGCCGCCCGCCCCGCCCGTGGGAGCGGGAGGAGGGACCGGGCCTGGCAATCTGAGGCCGGCGATTGCCGACCGCGCCAACCCGGTAGCGCCAATGTTGCCGCAAGCCGCTACGCAGCGCGCCGCGCTGATCCAGCAGGGCAAGGCGCCGATGCCGCCGAGCGCGACGGTCCAGCCGACGGCGAGACCGGGGATACCTCCGGGGACGCCGGCCAATGTCGCGCCGACCGGCACGCCCCCCGCCGCACCGCCGACCAAGCTGCCACAGACCAACACGCTGCCGGTTCCCGGCGCCCAAGGCGGGCCGCCAGCGCCGCCGGCCGGGGCAGGGACGTCGCCTGGCGGCAGGCCCTTGGCGCCGACGGCAAATGCACCCGGTGCGCCCCCGCCGACGCATCCGGGGGCGCCGACCACGGCTGTGCCCGGCACAACGCTGCCGTCCCATCCTGGCGCGCCAACGGCCGGCACTCCGACGACCGTTGCGCCCACCGCGAATCCGGCTGCGCCCGGCCAACCGGCGAAGCCGCCGGTTGCTCAGACCCCGCCTGTCGGCGCGCCCGCTGGCGGCAAGTCTGCAACCCGTGAGCCGGCTGGCGCTGCGGGCACACCGCCCGGCACGCCCTCGGGCGCCGCGGGCAAGCCGGTCACGCCGCCGCCCTCGGCCGCGCGCGAGCCGGTCAAACCGCAGAACTTGCCCGCGACCCCTCCAGCGCAGGCCGCCCGGCCGTCGCCGTCAACTCCAGCATCGCGGCCGCAGGCCGTGGCGAGGCCGACGCCGCCACCGCCCGCCGCTCGCCCGGCACCGCCGCCGCATGTCGCATCGCCTCCGCCAGCCCGCGCGGCTCCGCCTGTGGCCGTTGCACGGCCGGCGCCTCCGCCCATGGCCCGGCCTGCACCTCCACCCGTGGCGCGGCCCGCGCCGCCACCGCCGGTCGCCCGGCCAGCACCACCGCCGCCGCCGCGGATGGCCGTCGCGCCCCCGCCGCGTCCAGCGGCACCTCCGGCGCGCCCAGCGGCGCCGGCGGCGAAAAAGTGCCCGCCGAACCAGCCCAAGTGCTAGGTCTTTGCGGGCTGGCGTGGTCTTTACGGAAGAGGGCCTTCGGGAGGCGAAAACAGCCCCCGAAAGGCCCTTATTTCCTTGCTTCTGGCCGAAATGGCGCTATATAGCGCCCCATCTCACACGGAAACATGGCTCACAAGGCCGTCCGGTGGCAACCGGGGCGAGAACGCTCCGTTTTGCTCACACGTTTCCGGAGGAACCAACCGGAGAATTGAAACTATGGCGCTACCCGATTTCACCATGCGTCAGCTCCTCGAAGCTGGCGTGCACTTTGGTCACCAGTCTCACCGCTGGAATCCGAAAATGGCACCGTTCATTTTCGGCGCCCGCAACAACATCCACATCGTCGACCTCGCGCAGACCGTGCCGTTGCTGCACACCGCCTTGCAGGCGGTCAGCGACACCGTCGCCAAGGGCGGCCGCATCCTGTTCGTCGGCACCAAGCGCCAGGCGCAGGACGGCGTCGCGGACGCTGCCAAGCGCTGCGCGCAGTATTTCGTCAATTCGCGCTGGCTCGGCGGCACGCTGACCAACTGGAAGACGATCTCGGCCTCGATCAAGCGCCTGCGTCATCTCGATGACGTGCTGTCCGGCGGCGACGCCAGCTCCTACACCAAGAAGGAGCGCCTGACGCTTCAGCGCGAGCGCGACAAGCTCGATCGCTCGCTCGGCGGCATCAAGGACATGGGCGGTCTGCCCGACCTAATCTTCGTGATCGACACCAACAAGGAAGACATCGCGATCCAGGAAGCCCAGCGGCTCAACATCCCGGTCGCCGCGATCGTCGACACCAATTCGGATCCCAAGGGCATCACCTATGTGGTCCCCGGCAATGACGACGCCGGCCGCGCCATCGCGCTGTATTGCGACCTGATCGCACGTGCGGCGATCGACGGCATCTCGCGCGCCCAGGGCGATTCGGGCATCGACATCGGCGCCTCGGCTCGTCCGGTTGCCGAAGAGCTGCCGGCCGCTTCCTCGAGCGGCTTCCAGGGCCTCGCCGGTCCGCGCGGCACCGCCGACGACCTCAAGAAGCTCCCGGGCGTGTCGGGCGCGATCGAGAAGAAGTTCAACGACCTCGGCATCTTCCACTTCTGGCAGCTCGCCGAGCTCGATCACGACACCGCGCACAAGATCGGCGAAGAAGTCGGTCTGCCGAGCCGTGCGGATGCCTGGGTGGCCAAGGCCAAGGCGCTGACCGCAGAAGCGGAATAGTCAAAAAGAGCGATGGGTTGGCCGGATATAAGTCCGGCCACCATTTCAGTTGACGCGAATTCCTGAGATGGACCGCGGCGGGGCTGTTTGATGCCACGCCGCGGCAAACCGGCAGGCAAGAAGGATTTTCAACGATGGCAACGATCACAGCTGCGATGGTCAAGGATCTGCGCGAGTCCACCGGCGCAGGCATGATGGACTGCAAGGCCGCGCTCACCGAAAACGACGGCAACATGGAAGCGGCGCAGGACTGGCTGCGCAAGAAGGGCCTGTCGAAGGCCGCCAAGAAGTCCGGCCGCGTCGCCGCGGAAGGCCTGATCGGCGCGCTCACCAAGGGCACCAAGGGCGTCGTGGTCGAGGTCAACTCCGAGACCGACTTCGTCGCGCGCAACGGTCAGTTCCAGGGCCTCGTCAAGATGGTCGCGCAGGTCGCATTCGACGTCGGCGCCGATGTCGAGAAGATCAAGGCCGCCAAGGTCGGTGACGTCACCATCGAAGCCGCGATCAACGACGCGATCGCCACCATCGGCGAGAACATGACGCTGCGCCGCGCAGCTTCGCTCGAAGTGACGCAGGGCGTCGTGTCGAGCTACGTCCACGGCGCCGTCGTCGAAGGCGCCGGCAAGATGGGCGTGATCGTCGCGCTCGAATCGCCCGGCAAGGCCGATGAGCTCGCAGCCCTCGGTCGCCAGATCGCGATGCATGTCGCGGCCACGAACCCGCTCGCGCTCGAGCCGTCCGGCCTCGATCCGGCGGTCGTGAAGCGCGAGAAGGACGTGCTCGCCGACAAATATCGCCAGCAGGGCAAGCCCGAGAACGTGATCGAGAAGATCGTCGAGTCCGGCCTCAAGACCTATTACAAGGAAGTCTGCCTGCTCGAGCAGGCCTTCATCCACGACACCGGCAAGTCGGTGGCGCAGGCGGTGAAGGAAGCCGAAGGCAAGGTCGGCGGCGCGGTGAAGATCGCGGGCTTTGTGCGCTATGCTCTCGGTGAGGGAATCGAGAAGCAGGAAAGCGACTTCGCGGCCGAGGTCGCAGCGGCCAGCGGCAAGAAGTAAGCGCCGGTACGTTCCTTCCGGCTTGCCGCCGGAAGCGGCGCCCGGACGGGGAAAGTGCTCATGACTGATCCGGTCTATCGTCGCGTCGTGATCAAGCTGTCCGGCGAGTATCTTGCGGGGCAGCAGGGTTTTGGCATCGATCAGCCGACCCTCGACCGGGTTGCGGACGATCTGATCGCCGCCCGCCAGCTCGGTACCGAAGTTGCGGTGGTGATCGGCGGCGGCAACATCGTGCGCGGTGTCGAAGTGTCCTCGCAAGGGGTGTCGCGCACCACCGGCGACACCATGGGCATGCTCGCCACCATGATGAACTGCCTCGCGCTGGAGGCGACGATCGAGCGCAAGGGCACGCCGGCACGTACGCTGTCGGCCTTCGTCATGCCCGAGATTTCCGAGCTGTTCACCCGCACTGCGGCGCACAAATACCTCGCCGAGGGCCGGATCGTGCTGCTCGGGGGCGGAACCGGCAATCCGTTCTTCACCACCGATACGACCGCGGTGCTGCGGGCCGCCGAGATCGGAGCCGAGGCTGTGCTGAAGGCAACCAATGTCGACGGCGTCTACTCGGCCGACCCCAAAAAGGATCCGACCGCCACGCGATTCGACCGGCTGACGCATTCGCAGGCGATCGAGGGCGGCTACAAGGTGATGGATGCGACCGCCTTCGCGCTTGCCCGCGAGACGTTGCTGCCTATCATCGTATTCTCGATCGCGGAGCCGGGTTCGATCGGCGCTGTGCTGCGTGGCGGCGGCCACGGAACCGTCGTCGCCGGCTGACGGCTCGCCGGTCGCGCCTGAGGGGCGCGGAGTGGGTCGCCGGGATTTTGAAGGAGAAACGTGATGGCCACGGGTAATTTCGACCTCAACGAAGTGAAGCGTCGCATGCAGGGCGCCGTCCAGGCCCTCAAGCACGAGCTTGGCGGCCTGCGCACGGGGCGCGCGTCGGCCTCGATGCTCGACCCGGTGCAGGTCGAGGCTTACGGCAGCCACATGCCGCTCAACCAGCTTGCCACGGTCAGCGTGCCGGAGCCGCGGCTGATCTCGGTGCAGGTCTGGGACAAGTCGATGGTCAAGCCGGTCGAGAAGGCGATCGTCGATTCCAATCTCGGCCTGTCGCCCGCGACCGAAGGCCAGGTGCTGCGCCTGCGCATCCCCGAGCTCAACGAGGAGCGTCGCAAGGAGCTCGTCAAGGTCGCGCACAAATACGCGGAAGCGGCCAAGGTCGCCGCGCGTCACGTCCGCCGCGATGGCCTCGACGTCCTCAAGAAGCTCGAGAAGAATCACGAGATGTCGGAAGACGATCAGAAGCGTCACGCCGACGAGGTGCAGAAGGCGACCGACGGCACCATCTCCGAGATCGACCAGTTGCTGGCTGCCAAGGAAAAAGAAATCCTCACCGTCTAAAGCGCGATCATCGCGCTTTAGGTTATTGTTCGCGCATGGTCTTTTCGGAAAACCGCGTCGCACTTGTCCGGATCATGCTTTTGGGGCCGCCTTCATGTCCAACGCCGCCGCGCCAGCAACCGAAGGACCCGACCGGTCCGACGCGCCTGCGCATGTCGCCATCATCATGGATGGCAACGGGCGTTGGGCCGCCGCGCGCGGCCTGCCGCGGGCCGAAGGGCATCGCCGCGGCGTCGAGGCGCTGCGCCGGGTGGTGCGTGCCTCGCACGAGCTCGGCATCCGCTATCTCACCATCTTCTCCTTCTCTTCGGAGAACTGGTCGCGCCCGGCGAGCGAGATCGGCGATCTGTTTGGTCTCCTGCGTCGCTTCATCCGCAACGATCTCGCGAGCCTGCACCGCGATGGCGTCAAGGTCCGCATCATCGGCGAGCGCGACGGACTCGATAGCGACATCTGCGCACTCCTCAACGAGGCCGAGGAGCTGACGCGCGACAACACGCGCCTGACGCTGGTCGTCGCCTTCAATTACGGTTCGCGGCAGGAGATCGCGAAAGCCGCCCAGAAGCTCGCGCGGGAAGTCGCAGACGGCAAGCGCGCCCCTGAAACGATCGATGCCGAGACGATCGGGGCTCATCTCGATGCGCCCGACATTCCCGATCCCGATCTCATCATCCGCACCAGCGGCGAGCAGCGGCTGTCCAACTTCCTGATGTGGCAGGCCGCCTACAGCGAGCTGGTCTTCGTGCCGATCCACTGGCCCGATTTCGACAAGGCGGCGCTGGAAGGCGCGATCGCCGAATTCGCCAGACGCGAGCGCCGTTTCGGCGGTCTGGTCGCGAAAAACGCCTCGTGAGCGAACCCGACGCCGCATCGGCGGGCGAGAAGCCTGCCCCGAGCAATCTCGTGATGCGAGTCCTCGCAGCGCTAGTGCTGGCGCCGCTCGCTATTGCAATCGCTTATGCCGGCGGCTGGCTGTGGGCGCTTCTCGTCACCCTGGTGTCGATCGGGCTGTTCGCGGAATGGCTGATGGTGGTGGGCGCGGGGTCTGCTGCACTGACCGGGGCAGGGACGATCGTCATTGCCATGATGGGGGCCTGCGTCGCCTTCGGCGCGCTCAAGACCGCGATCATCACCGGCCTCATCGGCGGCGCGATCGTGACGCTGATCGCGCGGGCCAAGTTCATCTGGGCGGCCACCGGCTTCGCCTACGCATCGGCGGCGCTGCTGGCCTCGATCCTGGTGCGGCAGGATCTCGTCAACGGCTTCGCCGCGCTGATGTTCGTGCTGCTCGTGGTGTGGGCGACCGATATCGGCGGCTATTTCGCCGGACGCAGCATTGGCGGACCGAAACTATGGCCGCGCGTGAGCCCGAAGAAGACCTGGTCCGGGGCGCTCGGCGGCTTTGCGGCGAGCCTTTTGGTTGCGGCCGGCTTTGCGGCGTGCGGGATCGGAAAGGCGGTTCCACTGCTGCTCGTCAGCGCCATCCTGTCGGTGGTATCGCAGGCGGGCGATCTGTTCGAATCCGCGGTGAAGCGGCGCTTCGGCGTCAAGGATTCCAGTCACTTGATTCCCGGCCATGGCGGGCTGCTGGACCGTCTGGACGGTTTTGTTGCCGCCATCCTGATGGCATGGATTATCGGCTTTCTCCGCCATGGTGTGCATAGCGCCGGAAGCGGTCTTATGGTTTGGTGAGGATATGAGCGCGGTCCCATTGCGTAACAACAAGGCTGCGGCGTCGACCGTCCGCAGTGTCACGGTTCTCGGCGCCACCGGCTCGATCGGCGACAGCACGATGGATCTGCTGCGCGCCTCTCCCGAGCGCTATCGCGTCGAAGCCTTGACGGCGAACGGCAATGTCGAAGCGCTGGCCAAGCTCGCCAAGGAGTTTTCCGCGCGCTACGTCGCGATCGCCGACACGTCCAAGTTCGCCGAGCTCAAGACTGCGCTCGCGGGAACGAGCACGGAATGCGGCGCGGGCGAAAGCGCGGTGATCGAAGCCGGCGCGCGTCCGGCCGATTGGGTGATGGCCGCCGTAAGCGGCGCCGCCGGACTGAAGCCGGCCCTGGCCGCGGTCGATCGCGGCGCGCATGTCGCGCTCGCCAACAAGGAATGTCTCGTCTGCGCCGGCGATTTCTTCATGCAGCGCGCGGCGAAAGCGGGCGCCTGCATCCTGCCGGCCGATTCCGAGCACAATGCGCTGTTCCAGGCGCTCGGCTCGGGCAACCGCGACGAACTCGTCCGCGTCATCATCACTGCCTCGGGCGGGCCGTTCCGGACATGGAAGCCTGCCGACATCGAGCAGGCGACCCTCGAGCAGGCCCTGAAGCATCCGAACTGGAGCATGGGCCAGAAGATCACGATCGATTCCGCCTCGATGATGAACAAGGGCCTCGAGGTGATCGAGGCATCCTATCTGTTCGCGCTCTCGCCCGACGAGATCGACGTCCTCGTGCATCCGCAGTCGATCATCCACGGCATGGTCGAGTTCTCCGACCGTTCGGTGGTGGCCCAGCTCGGTTCTCCCGACATGCGCACGCCGATCGCGCACTGCCTCGGCTGGCCCGATCGCATCAAGGGGCCGGCGGCCAAGCTCGATCTGGCCAAGATCGGCCAGCTGACCTTCGAGGCGCCGGACTTCGAGCGCTTCCCTGGGCTTCGGCTGGCCTTCGATTCGCTCCGGACCGGGAAGGGGGCGACCACCGTTTACAACGCCGCCAACGAGGTTGCGGTCGCCGCTTTCATTGCCGGCAAGATCCGGTTTGGCGCGATCGCGCGGCTGGTCGAGGCGACGCTGGACGACTGGATTCGCGGCGGGAACCAGGCTCCCCTGACGTCCGCCGACGATGCAATCTCTGTTGACCATGTTGCGCGAAATAGAGCTGCCGCCCTATTGCCTCAAATTGCCTTAAAGGCATCCTAGATGGCACGGGGCCAGGGCCTTGCGGCGCTGGATGAGGGAATTCGATGATCGACTTTTTCGTCCATAGTTTCAATACGTTGAGCCATGGGCTCCTCGGCTACGCGGTTCCCTTCCTGTTCGTCCTGACGATCGTCGTGTTCTTCCATGAGCTCGGCCATTTCCTGGTCGCGCGCTGGGCGGGCGTTCGGGTGCTGACCTTCTCGCTCGGTTTCGGACCGGAGCTGGTCGGTTTCAACGACCGCCATGGCACCCGCTGGAAGATCTCGGCGATCCCGCTCGGCGGCTACGTCAAGTTCTTCGGCGACGAGAGCGAGGCTTCGACCCCGTCGGCCGAGACGCTCGCGGCCATGACGGCCGAGGAGCGCGCCGGCAGCTTCCATCACAAGAAGGTCGGCCCGCGCGCCGCCATCGTCGCGGCCGGACCGATCGCCAATTTCATCCTGGGCGCGCTGATCTTCGCCGCCATGGCGCTCTATTACGGCAAGCCGAGCACGATCGCCCGCGTCGATGGCGTCGTCGCCGACGGCGCTGCGGCCACGGCCGGCTTCAAGATCGGCGACGTCGTCGTGCAGATCGACGGCAAGCCGATCGAGAGCTTTGCCGACATGCAGCGAATCGTTGCGATGAATGCGGGTTCGGCGCTTGCCTTCCAGGTCAAGCGGGACGGCGCCATCGTCTCCCTGACCGCGACGCCGGCGCTGCTCGAGCGCAAGGATCCGTTCGGCAACAGCCACCGCCTCGGCGTGCTCGGCGTCGAGCACAAGTCCCAGGCCGGCGAGGCCTCGACCACGCCGGTCGGCGTCGGCGAAGCGCTCAAGATCGGGGTCGAGCAGGTCTGGTTCATCATCACCAGCACCTTCAAGTTCCTTGGCTCGCTGTTTGTCGGACAAGGCAATCCCAACGAGGTCAGCGGCGTGCTCGGCATCGCCAAGATGTCGGGGCAGGCGGCCAGCGCCGGGTTCCAGTTCGTGATCAATCTGTGCGCGGTGCTGTCGGTGTCGATCGGGCTGTTGAACCTGTTCCCGATCCCGCTGCTCGATGGCGGTCACCTGATGTTCTACGCGGCGGAGGTGGTCCGGGGCCGCCCCCTGTCCGAGCGGACTCAGGAGATGGGGTTCCGAATCGGGCTCGGTTTGGTGCTGATGCTGATGGTGTTTGCCACCTATAACGACATCTTGCGGATGGCAGCTTCCTGATACGGGCTTTTTTGTGGCGTTGCTCATGAGCAACGTCTTGGAATGAAATTGAAATTACGGTGTCAGCGGCCGTTTGCGACATCGGGGAAATTGGCTACAAGCGGCTTCGAACTTGGGGAATCTCCCGGACCGGCGTTGGGGTTGGGTCTGGTACTGATAAGGGCGCGTTGCGCAATGAAGTTTGGACTGCGACTCCGGGGGGGCTTGCTCGCATCCCTGATCTTGTTCGGCGCGCCGGTGCTTGCCCCGGTTGGGGCTGCTTTTGTGTCTTCGTCTGCGCTTGCTCAGACCGTCCAGTCGATTTCTGTCGAAGGAAATCGCCGTGTCGAGGTGGAGACGATCCGCTCCTATTTCAAGCCGGGCCCGGGTGGCCGCTTGGATCAGGGTGCCATCGATGACGGCCTGAAGGCCCTGATCGAGACCGGCCTGTTCCAGGACGTGCGAATCAATCGCGGTTCCGGTGGCCAGATCATCGTCTCCGTGGTGGAAAACCCGGTGATCGGCCGCATCGCGTTCGAAGGTAACAAGAAGGTCAAGGACGAGCAGCTCACCGCTGAAGTCCAGTCCAAGGCGCGCGGCACCTTTTCCCGCGCCATGGTGCAGTCCGACACCCTGCGAATCGCCGAAATCTACCGCCGCTCGGGTCGCTATGACGTCCGCGTCACGCCCGAGATCATCGAGCAGCCGAACAACCGCGTCGACCTGATCTTCACGGTCGAGGAGGGCGCCAAGACCGGCGTCAAGTCGATCGAGTTCGTCGGCAATAACGCGTTCTCGTCCTACCGCCTGCGCGACGTCATCAAGACGCACGAATCGAACCTGCTGAGCTTCCTCGCCAGCAACGACCTCTACGATCCCGATCGCGTCGAGGCCGACCGTGACCTGATTCGCCGTTTCTATCTCAAGAACGGTTTCGCCGACGTCCAGGTGGTCGCCGCGCTCACCGAATACGATCCGGAGAAGAAGGGCTTCAACGTCACCTTCAAGATCGAGGAAGGCTCGCAGTACCGCGTCGGCACCGTCGACTTCCGCTCCTCTATTCCGAACTTCGATCCGACCACGATGCGCAACTATTCGCGCGTCAATGTCGGCGCGCTCTACAACGTCGAATCGGTCGAGAAGTCGGTCGAGGAAATGCAGATCGAGGCGTCGCGTCGCGGCTATGCCTTCGCCGTGGTCCGTCCCGGCGGCGACCGCAATTTCGAGGCGCACACCGTCGCCGTCGTGTTCAACATCGACGAGGGCCCGCGCACCTATATCGAGCGCATCAACGTCCGCGGCAACACCCGCACGCGCGACTACGTGATCCGCCGCGAGTTCGACATCTCCGAGGGCGATGCCTACAACCGCGCGCTGGTCGACCGTGCCGAGCGCCGCCTGAAGAACCTCGACTACTTCAAGAGCGTGAAGATCACGACGGAGCCGGGCTCCTCCAGCGACCGCGTGGTCCTGATCGTCGATCTCGAAGAGAAATCGACCGGCGACTTCTCGGTCTCGGGCGGCTACTCCACGACCGACGGCGCGCTCGCCGAAGTCTCGATCTCCGAGCGCAATTTGCTCGGCCGCGGCCTGTTCGCCAAGGCGTCGGTGACCTACGGCCAGTATGCGCGCGGCTATTCGCTGTCGTTCGTCGAGCCGTATCTGCTCGACTACCGCGTCGCGCTCGGTCTCGACCTCTATCAGCGCCAACAGCTGTCCAACAGCTACATCTCCTACGGCACCAAGACGCTCGGCTTCTCGCCGCGCCTCGGCTTCTCCCTGCGTGAAGATCTGTCGCTCCAGCTGCGCTACTCGATCTACCAGCAGGAAATCACGCTGCCGTCCTACCTGGCGAACTGTAACAACGTCCTCGGTTCGTCGGCCTTCAACCCGAGCCCGGCCTTTGCCGCATCGCAAACGCCGCCGATCGATCTGACCTCGACCGGCGGTCTCGGCTGCTACTCCGACGGCGAAGCCTCGCTGCCGGTCCGCAAGGAGCTTGCCGGCGGCAAGACCCTGACCTCGGCGCTCGGCTACACGCTGACCTACAACACGCTGGACAACAACAAGAACCCCACCGACGGTCTGCTCGTCGACTTCCGTCAGGATTTCGCCGGCGTGGGCGGCGACGTCACCTACCTGAAGTCCGTCGTCGACGCGAAGTACTACGCTCCGCTGGTGTCCGACATCGTCGGCCTCGTTCACCTTCAGGGCGGCATGCTGAACAAGATCGGCAACAACGATATCCGCATGCTGGATCAGTTCCAGATGGGCCCGAACTTGGTCCGCGGCTTTGCTCCGAACGGCATCGGTCCGCGCGATTTGAATCCCTTTGGCACGCAAGACGCGCTTGGCGGTACCAAATATTGGGGCGCTTCGTTCGAATTGCAGATGCCGTTCTGGTTCCTGCCGAAGGAAGTGGGTCTGAAGGGCGCGGTCTACGCCGACGCCGGCGGCCTCTTCGACTATCAGGGCCCGACGACGTGGTCGCTGACCAACGAAATGACCACGACCAGGAACTCGAACTGTACGCCGTCGACCGTCAACCCGCCCTCGGCGGGAACCTGTACCGGCCTGGTGTATGACAACGGCAATGTCGTCCGTTCGTCGGTTGGTATTGGCCTGATCTGGCAGTCGCCGTTCGGTCCGCTGCGCTTCGACTACGCCGTGCCGCTCACCAAGGGCCAGTTCGATCGCGTGCAGCAGTTCAGGTTCGGCGGCGGCACCTCGTTCTAATTCGATCAGCAGGGCATGAGCCGGCCCCTTGTTGGGGCCGGTTTCCAAAAAGATCGTGCTCAATCCGTGAGATAAGGCATGATGCGGCCTGACCGCTTCATGCCGAAGCCGGACCGCGATGGGGTGGAATGGCGCAGCCGACCTTCTTCAAAAAGCCGCCGGCCTCGGCGCTGGCTGACATTGCCGCGCTGACCAAGGCGCAGCTCGTCGACCCTGCCAGGGGCGGTCACGTCATTACCGGTCTTGCTTCGCTCGACGAAGCCGGCCCGATGCATCTGGCGTTCTTCGACAACCTCAAATATGCCGACGAGCTCAAGGCGACCAAGGCCGGGGCCTGCTTGGTGAGTCCGCGCTTCGAGGCCCAGGTGCCCGCGCATGTGGCCGTGCTGCGGGTGGCGCAGCCGTTCCGCGCCTTTGTCGGGCTCGCCCGGGAATGGCACGGCGATGCGCTGCGCCCGCAGTCCTGGGTCGGTAATGACGGCATCGCCCCGTCGGCCATCATCGATCCCTCGGCCCGGCTGGAGGACGACGTCATCGTCGATCCCCTGACCGTCATCGGCCCTGACGTCGAGATCGGCAGTGGCACCGTGATCGGGGCCGGCGTGGTCATCGGTCCCGGCGTCAAGATCGGCCGGGACTGCAATGTCGGCGCCCGCACGGCCATCCAGTGCGCGCTGATCGGCAACAACGTGCTGATCCATCCCGGCTGCTCGATCGGCCAGGACGGCTATGGCTTCATCTTCTTCGGCCCCGAGGGCCATCTCAAGGTGCCCCAGACCGGCCGCGTGCTGATCCAGAACAATGTGGAAGTCGGCGCCGGCACCACCATCGATCGCGGCTCCCTGCGCGACACCGTGATCGGGGAGGGCACCAAAATCGACAACCAGGTCCAGATCGGCCACAATGTGACCATCGGTCGGAACTGCCTGCTGGCGGCCCAGATCGGGCTCGCAGGCAGCCTGACGATTGGCGACAACGTGGCGCTGGGAGCAAAGGTTGGCATCAACAATCACCTCAAGATCGGCGATGGGGCCCAGGTCACCGCGATGAGCGGCGTCAAGGACGACATCCCGCCGAACGGGCGCTGGGGCGGCTTTTTCGCCAAGCCGACCAAGCAGTGGTTCAAGGAAATTATCGCGGTGGAGCGCCTGGTACGCGACAGCAGGGCCGATCCGAAGAACGAGGGACGGGAATGACGGAGGAATCACCGATCAAATTCGAGCTGGTGGATATCAACGCGATCCTCCGGACTCTGCCGCACCGTTTCCCGATGCTGCTGATCGACCGTGTGATCAATATCCGCGCCGATTACAGCGGCATCGGCATCAAGAACGTCACCTTCAACGAGCCGGCCTTCCAGGGGCATTTCCCGGAGCGCCCGGTCTATCCCGGCGTGATGATGATCGAAGCGATGGCGCAGACCGCGGGCGTGATCGGCATCACCTCGGTCGAGGGCACCGAGAAGCCGCGCGCGGTGTATTTCCTCACCATCGACAAGTGCAAGTTCCGCAAGCCGGTGCTGCCCGGCGACACCATCGAATATCACATGCGTTCGATCGGCCGCCGCAAGGCGATGTGGTGGTTTCACGGCGACGCCAAGGTCAACGGACAGATCGTTGCTGAAGCCGACGTCGGGGCCATGCTGACGGACTGAGCGGCTCAGGCCAGCGGAAATGGATTATGCGCCGCAGCCGTAACGGCCGCCGGCGTCTCGCGTCCGATATTCCGGTTGAAGAACTGGCCCATGGACGGCGCGCCGAGCAGGCTGTCGACCGTCTCGGCCGCAACCCCGCAATAGCGGTCATATTGGCCGTCGATCGCGACGATGAGGTCCCGCCGCGCGCGGTCGTAGCAGACCCGCTGAAGCACTGTGCTGCGGGTGATGTCGCGGCACTCGAACGTCCCGAGATCGACGAAGCGGCGTTCGCCGGTCTCGACCGTCTCGGAGACGATCGGGGCAGCTACGAGCTGTGCAAGCAGAACTGCCAGGGCCCTGACCACGATGACTTCAAGCTCCACATGAAGGCGTTGAAGGGCTAGAGCATGATCCGGAATGCAGCGGTTTTCCGAAAGGATCATGCTCAAACAATAGCCTGAAGCGCGATGACGATTCATCCCAATCTCATCGGGCTTTAAGACGGCCGGCTCATCCGGTGCCTGAAACAGGCCGAGATGATACGTCACTGGACAGATCGGGCATAGTCGCGCTAACCACCGGAAAACCGAGCGACTTCAACACATAATCAGACCTTCTTGATGAGTCAGATTGCTTGATGAGTAAGATTGATCCCACCGCACGGGTCGAGGACGGCGCCGTGATCGGCGAGGGTACCGAGATCGGACCCTTCTGCATCATCGGTCCGAATGCCGTGATCGGCGCTAACTGCAAGCTGATCGGACAGGTCACGGTCATCGGCCACACCTCGGTCGGCGACGGCTGCGTGATCTCGCCCTTCGCGGTGCTGGGCGGCGCGCCCCAGGACCTCAGCTACAAGGGCGAGCCGACCAGGCTGGAGGTCGGTTCCGGCTGCACCATCCGCGAAGGCGCGACGATGAATGTCGGCACCATCAAGGGCGGCGGGCTGACGCGCGTCGGCAACGGCGGCTACTTCATGAACAACAGCCATGTCGGCCATGACTGCATGGTCGGCAACAGCGTGATCTTCGCGACCTCGGCGACGCTCGGCGGCCACTGCGAGATCGGCGATTTCGTCTATATCGGCGGCCTGTCGGCGGTGCATCAACTCACGCGCATCGGCCCGCAGGTGATGGTCGGCGGCCTCTCGGGCGTGCGCGACGACATCATTCCGTTCGGCCTCGCCAACGGCCAGTATGCGGCGCTGGAAGGCCTCAATCTCATCGGGATGAAGCGGCGGCAGTTCACCAAGCAGCGGCGCGCGACCGTGCAATCGTTCTACCAAAAACTCTTCCACGGCCCCGGCACGTTCGCCGAGCGGCTCGCGGCGGCCCAGCCGCTCGCGGGCGAAGACCCCGCGATTGCCGAGATCCTCGACTTCATCGGCAAGCGCAAGCATCGCCCGATCTGTCTTCCCGCCATCGAGAAGTGATTTCGGGATGGCCGCGGGCATGACATCGGCGGCTTCGGAGATTTCGTCGCCGGTCGGCGTCGTCGCCGGCGGCGGCGCCATGCCGTTCGCAGTCGCCGATTCGCTTGCCGCGCGCGGCATCACGCCGGTGCTGTTCCCGCTGCGCGGTGCCTGCGATCCGACGCGGGTGGAGCAATTCCGCCATCGCTGGATCTCGGTCGGCCAGCTCGGCCGCGCCATGCGGCTGTTCCGCGAGGAGGGCTGCCGCGATCTGATCTTCATCGGCACATTGGTGCGGCCCGCGCTGTCCGAAATAAGGTTCGACGTCACGACACTGCGCCTGCTCGGCAACGTCATCCGTGCCTTCCGCGGCGGCGACGATCATCTATTGTCCGGGGTCGGGCGCATTCTCGAGCAGGGCGGCTTTCGCATGGTCGGCATCAAGGATGTTGCGCCGGATCTGCTGATGCCCGAGGGCTGCATCAGCCGCGCCTGGCCGAACGACAACAGCAAGGCCGACATCGAGCGCGGCCGCGCGGTGCTGACCGCGCTCGGCCCGTTCGACATCGGCCAGGCCGCGGTCGTGATCGACGGCCATGTAGTGGCGATCGAGGATATCGAGGGCACCGACGCGCTGCTCTCGCGCGTGGCACGCCTGCGCGAGGAAGGTCGCATCCGCGCTGCGACAGGACGCGGGGTGCTGGTGAAGGTGCCGAAGAGCGGGCAGGATTTGCGCTTCGACCTGCCGACGATCGGCCCGCGTACCCTCGAGGGCGTCGCCCGCGCTGGACTGGCCGGCATCGCCGTCGTCGCCGGCAACACCATCGCCGCCGAGCCGCAGGCGATGATCTCGCTCGCCGACGCCAAATATCTCTTCGTCATCGGCCTGACGGCATGATGCAGAGCCGCGATCCCAAGCGGAAGATCTTCCTGATCGCGACGGAGGAATCCGGCGACCGGCTCGGCAGCGCCTTGATGAAAGTGTTGCGCCAGCGGCTCGGCGACGGCGTGCAGTTCGTGGGTGTCGGCGGCCGGACCATGGCGCGCGAGGGGCTCGAGACGCTGTTTCCGATCGAGGAGCTCTCGATCGTCGGCTTTGCCGCAGTGGTGCAGCAATTGCCGAAGATATTGCGGCTGATCCGCCAGACCGTGGATGCCGTGCTGGAGGCTGCGCCCGACGCGCTCGTCATCATCGACAGCCCCGATTTCACCCATCGCGTTGCCCGCCGCGTGCGTGCGAAGAATTCCGCGATCCCAGTCGTCGACTATGTCTCGCCGCAGCTCTGGGCCTGGCGGCCGGGACGGGCGCGGACCATGCTCGGCTACGTCGATCATGTGCTTGGCCTGTTGCCGTTCGAGCCGGAGGAATACCGCAAGCTGAGCGGACCGCCATGCAGCTATGTCGGCCATCCCCTGATCGAGCAATTGCCGTTGCTGCGGCCAAACGCGGAGGAGCAGCGGCGCCGCGATGCCGAGCCGCCGGTTCTTCTGGTGCTGCCCGGCAGCCGCCGCAGCGAGATCAGGCACCATCTTGACGTGTTTGGCGCGACGCTCGGACGGCTCCAGGCCGAAGGCCGCGCCTTCGAACTGAAGCTGCCAACCATGCCGCATCTCGAAGCCACCATCCGCGAAGGCACCGCGAGCTGGCCGGTCAAGCCGCAAATCGTGGTCGGCGAAACCGAGAGGCGCGCCGCGTTCCGAACCGCGCGCGCGGCACTGGCCAAATCCGGCACTGTGACGCTGGAACTTGCGCTGTCCGGCATTCCGATGGTGACGGCCTATCGCGTCGGCGCGATCGAAGCCTTCATCCTGCGCCGCGCGATCCGCGTCTCCTCGGTGATCCTCGCCAATCTCGTGATCGGCGAGGATGTCATTCCGGAGTTCTTGCAGGAGGACTGCGTATCGGAGAAGCTGGCGCCGGCACTGTCGGAGCTGCTCACGGACACGCCGCTGCGCAAACGACAGGTTGAGGCCTTCGCACGGCTCGACACCATCATGTCCACCGGCAACAAATCGCCGAGCGTACTCGCTGCCGACATCGTGCTCGCGACGATGCGCAAGGGCAGGCGGTAACAGACGGCTTCACAGGGTGGGCAAAGCGAAAGCGCGCCCACCATTTCTTTCTCGGTTGCGGAGAGGTGGTGGGCACGCTGCGCTTTGCCCACCCTACGGTCCTAGGCGAGGCCGCCATCGACGCGAAAACACTGGCTGGTGATACGCTGGCTCTCGTCCGATGCGAGAAACAGCGCCATGCTGGCGATGTCCTCCGGCGTCACCGCATCGGGAACGGCCTGGCGGGTGCGCAGCTCGGAGATCTTCTGCTCATCCGGAAACCAGAGCCGGCGCTGGCGCTCGGTGATCACCATGCCGGGCGCGATCGCGTTGACGCGAATGCGGTCGGGGCCGACTGACCTGGCCAGCGAGTTGGTGAAGCCGACGATCGCCGCCTTCGCCGCGGCATAGACCGGCAGCGCCGGCGCGCCGCGGATCCACGCCACCGACGACATGTTGATGATCGAGCCGCCGCCGCGCGCCTGCATCTGCGGCACCACCGCCTGGGCCGCAAAGAAGACGTGCTTGAGATTGACGCCGATCGTCCAGTCGAATTCGGCCGGCGTCACCTCGGCCAGCACCTGACGCTGGTCGTTGGCGGCATTGTTGACGAGGACTGCGGCATCGCCGAGCGATCCGTGCACCCGCGCCATCGCAGCGCGCAAGGCGCCGATGTCGAGGAGGTCGCAGGGCACAAACAGAGGCGTGGAGCCGGATGTGGCCGCGACGTCCCGCACCAGCGCTTCGCCGGCGCTCGCATCAATGTCGAGGAAGGCGACACGGGCGCCCAGGGTCGCGAAGGCGCGTACGAAGACGGCACCGATGCCGCTGGCGCCACCGGTGATCAACACCACGCGGCCGGCAAGGCTGGGATAGATGGTCCGGGTCATGCGATCAGCCGCTCCGTTTCGGGATCGAACAGGCAAATGCGCCGCGTGTCGAGCGCAAAGGTGGCGGTCGCGCCGGGCGCCGGACGGATATCCGGGGTGATGCGCGCCAGTGCAGTCTCGCCGCCGAGACGCAGCAGCACGATTGTCTCGGCGCCGGTCGGCTCGATCATCTCGACCGGCGCGTCGACGAGGACGGGCGCCTCGCCGGAAAAGACGCGGCTGGCCTCGGCGATGCATTCCGGCCTGATCCCGACGACCACCTCGCGGCCGAGATAAGATGTTGCCGCGTCGTGTCCATGCAGGCGCAGACGAACCTCGTCGGGTCGCCCCGCGCCGATTACGGCCACAGGTCCGCCGCTATCGGCCTCGAGCCGCCCCGGCATGGTGTTCATCGGCGGCGAACCCATGAAGCGGGCGACGAACAGATTGGCCGGATAGCGGTACACGGTGTCCGGATCGGCGAACTGCTGCACCACGCCCCGATGCATCACGGCGATGCGCGTCGCCATCGTCATCGCCTCGATCTGGTCGTGGGTGACATAAATGATGGTGGCGCCGATGCGCTGGTGCAGCCGCTTGATCTCCATCCGCATCTCGACGCGCAGCTTCGCATCGAGGTTGGAGAGTGGCTCGTCGAACAGGAAGAGCAGGGGATCGCGCACCAGCGCCCGGCCCATCGCCACGCGCTGGCGCTGCCCGCCGGACAGCTGCGACGGCTTGCGGCCGAGCAGGGGCTCGATCTGGAGGAGGCGCGCCACATTCGCCAGCGCCTTCTCCTGCTCCGCCTTCGGAACGTGACGGCATTCCATGCCGAAGGTGATGTTCTGGCGCACCGTCATCGACGGATAGAGCGCGTAGGACTGGAACACCATGGCGATGTCGCGATCCTTGGGCGGGACGTCGTTGACGACGCGTCCGCCGATCTCGATCGTTCCGTCACTCGGACGATCGAGCCCGGCGACGATGTTGAGCAGGGTGGACTTGCCACAGCCGGATGGCCCGACCAGCACGGTGAACTCGCCGCTCTCGATGTCGAGGTTGATCCCCTTCAGCACCTCCAGATTGGCGTAGCGCTTGGACAGGGTGCGAATGCTCAGTGCTGCCATGACGACCCCATCATTTCACTGCGCCGGCGGTCAGGCCGCGCACGAAGTACCGTCCGCCGAGGAGATAGATCAACAAAGTGGGTAGCGCCGCGATGATCACCGCCGCGCTCTGCACGCCATGCTGCGGAATGTCCGCAATTGCGGCAGAGAGCGCGATGAGCGCGGCCGTGACGGGCTGCTGCTGGCCGGTGGTGAATGTCACGCCATAGAGGAACTCGTTCCAGATATGCGTGAACTGCCAGATCACGGTGACGATCAGAATAGGAGCCGAGAGCGGCAGGATGATGCGCCAGAAAATACGAAAGAACCCGGCGCCATCGATGCGTGCGGCCCTGATCAGCTCGTGTGGAATGGCGACATAGTAGTTTCGGCAGAACAGCGTGGTGAAGGAGAGCCCCTGGATCGTGTGAATCAGCACGAGGCCCGTCAGCGTGTTGATGAGACCGGTGTCCCGCAGCACGATGGTCCAGGGAAGCAGGCGCATCTGCTGGGGAAGGAAGAGGCCGAGGGTCACGATGCCGTAGATCCAGCTATCGCCGCGAAAGCGCCAGAGCGACACGGCGTAACCGGCGACAGCACCGAGCAGGGTCGAGAAAATCGTCGCCGGGATGGTGACGAGCGCGGAGTTCAGCATGTATGGCCGGATGCCGGCGCAGGTCTCGGCGACGCAGAAACCGCTCCAGGCCTTGGCGTAGTTGCTCCAGGCCAAGTGTTGCGGCCAGCCGATCATCGAACCCTGCGCGATCTCCTCGTTGGTGCGGAGAGAGTTCAGGACGACAACAACGAGTGGCGCGAGATAGGCCGCAGCGAACAATGTCACGACGAGATAGATCAGAATTCGGCTCGGTGCGAAGCTGCGGTCACGCATGGGTGGCCTGCCTTCGCTGGACATAGCGCCACGCTGCATAGGGCAGCAGCACCGCGAGCAGAATGAGCAGCATGAGCACCGCCGCCGCGGCACCCCGGCCGAGCTGGCTGCGCTGGAACATGAGGTCGTAGACGACAAGGGCCGGCAGCTGGGTCGCGATTCCCGGCCCGCCATTGGTGAGCGCACGGACGAGATCGAAGGCCGAGATCGCGAACTGCAACTGGACGACGATGACGGTGATGGTGATCGGCCAGAGCGTCGGCAGAATGACCCGCCAATAGGTTCGGACCGGTCCGGCGCCGTCGATCTGGGCGGCCTTGATGATGTCGGAATCGACGGAGCGAAGGCCGGCGAGGAAGAGCGCCATGGCGAAGCCGGAGGATTGCCAGATCGCGGCAATCACGATCGTCCAGATCGCCATGTCGCGGTCGATCAGCCAGTCGAACCGGAAGGAGGTCCAGCCGAGGTCGTGGACGAGCTTCTGGATCCCGATGCCGGGATTGAGTAGCCAGCTCCAGACCGTGCCGGTGACGACGAACGACACCGCAAGCGGATACAGGAAGATGGATCGCAGCACATTCTCGCCGCGAATGCGCTGATCGAGCAGGATCGCAAGCATAAGGCCGGTGATCAAACTCAGCAGCACGAAAGCACTGCCAAACAGCAGCAGATTGTCGAATGCGATCTGCCAGTTCCGCGATGCCAGGACCGCGTTGTAGTTGCGCAAACCCACCCAGCCCGTAACAGGAACAAGCGTGGAGGGCGTGAACGAAATCCAGATCGTCCACAGCGAAAACGAAATGAGATGCGCAGCCGACAACAGCAGTGGCACCCAGATCATCAGATATTCGGGCAGCCGGCGCACGAGATCAGACGTCGCCGGCCGCGTTGCTGTGGAGACGGTGTCGGTCAACGCGAACCCTCGACGGCCTCGGCGAGGCGGGTGACCGCCTGCTCCGGCGTGATCGTCTTGTTCTTCACATACTCGGTGAGCACGTCGATCATCGCCGCCGTCAGGCCGTTTTCCTGCGCCATGTTGTGCGCAAGACTCAAGACGGCCTGATTGTTGGCGACAGCGTCCTTGAGCGCGGCTGCGGTCCGCCGTTGACCGTCCGACCAGCCCTCACCGGAGAGGTCGACATCGGTGCGCACCGGGATCGATCCCGTGATCTGCGAGTACATGGTCTGGATCGCCGGATCCATGACGAGCTGGGCCATCAACGTCTGACCGGCCTGGAGGTCGGGCTCCTTGCGCTGCCAGAAGATGAAGGCGTCGGCATTCAACAGGAAGACCGGCTTGCCATTGTCGCTCGGGCCGGGCGTGATCATGAAGTCGTCGAACTTGAAACCGGCGTTGCGCAACACGCCCTGCGCCCACCCGCCCATGATCATCATGCCCATGTCGCCGTCGACGAAGCGCTTCAAATTGGTGGCGTAGGGTTGGGCACCGACGTTGGGGTCCATCCAGTTGGCGATCTTGCGGACCTGGACGAAGGCAGCCTTGATCTCGGGGCCCTCCAGGGCCTTCTTGTCGAGATTCATGATGGCCGCACGGTATGCCGTGGGACTGATGCCGGCCAAAGAGGCCTCGAATTTCTGCCCGTCATCGGGGCGGGTGCCGCCGTTGGCGATGGGGTAGGTGATGCCGCCCGCCTTCATCTTGTCGGCGAGATCGTTGAAGTCGGCCCAGGTGACCGGGACCTTGTCGGCCTTTGCCTTGTCCATCGCGCGCTTGGAGAGAAACAGCATGTTGGTGCTGTAGATCTGCAACGGCAGCGCAATCCACTTGCCGCCCGGCTTGTGCAATTTTGCGAGGTCCGGAGCGACAACTTTTTCGTAACCGGCGGCCGCGACGAGGGCGTCGAGATCGACGGTCGGGGCGATCTTCGACCAGGCCGCAATCTCGGGGCCCTTGAGCTGCGAACAGGCCGGCGGATCGCCGGCGATGATCTGAGCGCGCAGCTTGTTCATCATCTCGGTGGTGAAGCCGGGGACGGGCGAGTGCTGCCAGACGCCGCCTTTCTCCTCGAATTTCTTGCCGAGTGCGGTGATCGCCGCCCCATCGCTGCCTGCGGACCATTGCGAGATCGCGGTCAGGCGCGGCTTGGCCGCGCCTTGCGCGCGGGCGAATGCCGGTAATGCGAGTGCGGCCGCAGATCCAGCGAGTAGACGGCGCCTTGTTGTCGTGATCGGCATGGCAGTTCCTCCCGGTGTGAAACTTTCTTGGCGCGTTGAGCCACGCGGCTCAGGGCATGTCAGGCGGCCTCCGTCGAAGCCGCGGGCATCCCGCCGCGGCTGGCGAGACAAAAGGCGGCGAAGGCGAGAGCTGCTTGCGGATCATTGCCGTTCGAGGGCGGCACGAAGGCGAGCGACACCTGCGCCAGTTTCCGCCCGCCGAGGAGGCAGGCGTCGATCCCATCGACCACCGCTTTGCGATCCTCCTCAGAGAGAGCCGACGGCCAACCGCTGACGACGACGCCGCGGCATGGTTTGACGTTGAGCGTGTTGCCGATCGCAAGGCCCAGCCTGAACAGCCGCTGTCGCAATTCCTGCCGCACACGCGAGGTGAGCGGGATCGCGGTCACCCATTCACTGCCGAGCTGGAGCAATTCGGCCTCGGTTACGCCGAGGAGCTCGGCGAGGGCCGGAAGCGACGTATAGGCCTCGACGCAGCCATGATGACCGCAGCGGCAGCGCGGCCCGTCGGCATTGAAAACCATATGGCCGAGCTCAACCGGCTGCGGGGCATCGGCCTCCAGCGGATCGTCCATCCAGGCGCCGGCAACGCCCTGGCCGACGAAGACGAAGAGATGTGCGCCACTGAAGGGATAGTCCTGCGTACGGCAGCGGTGAAACGTGGCGTGTGCGACGACCGAATTGGTGAACTCGACCGGCACGCCGGCAAACATTCCGCCGAGCATGTCGCCGATGCGTTCGACGTCGCACGGAATGATCGGATTGCCCGCGGCGCTCAGGCGGCCGAGGCCGGGAATGGTGATGCCGATCTGCGCAAGACTGATGCGGCGGCGGCGCGTCCAGTCGCGCAGCAAGGTGAGGGCTTCGCGGAACACCCGGCCGACGGTCTCGACGGTCGGCTTCTTCAGCAACGGAACACGCTCGGTGTAGTGCATTTCGCCCGACATGCCGCCAACGCCCACGCTGAGCCACTGGCCGGTCAGCTCGAGGGCCGCAAGCGCCACGGAACCATCGAGCGACACGAGGCCTGTCGGACCGCCGACATAAGGGGCAGGGCGCCGGACTTCCTCGATCAGGCCTTCGGCTTTCAGGTCAAACAGGATGCGCGACAGGCTCGCCTCGGACAGCCGCACGGCCTTGGCCAGCGGCGGCCGGAACGAGCCGCCGGACTGGAGCAAGTGAGTCAAAATGGCAGCGCGCGTCTGCCGCCGACTTCTCGGCTGCTCCGGCATTTCCATCCCTGTCGTCATTCTTACTTAGTGTAAGAATTTGCGCGCGGAGCGTTTCGACTGTCAAGCGATTGCGGACGCGATGAGTCGACTTGTTGTTGTGCGTGGCAGCAAGATGAGGCGAAGAACCGGTCAGGCTTTCGGTGCGGTGCCTTCGGCCCACTCCGGTAATTCAGCCTTCGGGTCGTACCAGTTGGCGGCGTCCGATCGCCAGATGTGCACCTCGGGCCGTTCTGCGATCGGTGTGTCGAGGCAGCCCATCCGCAGCAGAACCGTGTTCCTGCCCTCGCGCGAGGCGACGATGTGCGATCCGCATTGCGAGCAGAAATAGCGGGTTTTGCCGGGCGAGGATTCGAAGCCGCGCAGCAAATCTTCGCCCTTGGTCCAGCGGAAGCGGTCGCGCGGGACGTTGGTGACGGTGGAGAAGGCCGATCCGTGCGTCTTCCGGCAGGTCTGGCAATGGCAGTGCATGATGGTGCCCGGGGTCGCATCGACCTCGTAGGCAACGCCTCCGCAGAGGCAGCTTCCGCTCAGCATCAGGTTCTCCATATCGTAGGGTGGGCAAAGCGCAGCGTGCCCACCGTTTCTGGCTCGGTCTCGGAGAGGTGGTGGGCACGCTGCGCTTTGCCCACCCTACGGCGTCCTCCAAAACAAAAACGGCGCCATCGCAGGATGGCGCCGTTTCCAAAAGCCGCAATGGCGGATCTTACTTGCGATCCTTGATCGCGACGTAGTCGCGGCGGGTGACGCCGGTGTAGAGCTGGCGCGGACGGCCGATCTTCTGCTGCGGGTCCTCGATCATCTCGCTCCACTGGCTGATCCAGCCGACAGTGCGGGCGACCGCGAACAGCACGGTGAACATCGAGACCGGGAAGCCCATCGCCTTCAGCGTGATGCCCGAATAGAAGTCGACGTTCGGGTAGAGCTTGCGGTCGATGAAGTACTGGTCGCTGAGCGCGATCTTCTCGAGCTCGAGCGCCACCTTCAGCATCGGATCGTCGCCATGGCCAGTCTCCTTGAGAACGGCATGACACATCTTCTGCATGATCTTGGCGCGCGGATCGTAGTTCTTGTAGACGCGGTGTCCGAAGCCCATCAGGCGGACTTCGCTGTTCTTGTCCTTCACCTTGGCGATGAATTCCGGAATCTTGTCGACCGAGCCGATCTCGGCGAGCATCGCGAGCGCGGCTTCGTTGGCGCCGCCATGCGCCGGGCCCCAGAGGCAGGCGATGCCGGCGGCGATGCAGGCGAACGGGTTGGCGCCGGAGGAGCCGGCGATGCGCACCGTCGAGGTCGAGGCGTTCTGCTCGTGGTCGGCGTGCAGGATGAAGATCTTGTCCAGCGCGTCAGCGAGCACCGGATTGATCTTGTACTCCTCGCACGGCACGGCGAAGCACATGTGCAGGAAGTTCTCGGCGAACTTCAGCGAGTTCTTCGGATACACGAAGGGCTGGCCGATCGTGTATTTGTAGGCCATGGCCGCCAGCGTCGGGATCTTGGCGATCATGCGCATCGACGCGATCATGCGCTGCTTCGGATCGTTGATGTCGGTGGAGTCGTGGTAGAACGCGGCGAGCGCGCCGACGGAGGCCACCATCACCGCCATCGGATGGGCGTCGCGGCGGAAGCCCTGGAAGAAGCGGGCCATCTGCTCGTGCACCATCGTGTGATGGATCACGCGGTCGTCGAAATCCTTCTTCTGCGCGGCGGTCGGCAGGTTCCCGTAGAGCAGGAGATAGCAGGTCTCGAGGAAGTCGCCGTTCTCGGCGAGCTGCTCGATCGGATAGCCGCGGTATTCCAGCACGCCCGCGTCACCGTCGATATAGGTGATCTTGGACTCGCAGCTTGCGGTCGAGGTGAAGCCGGGATCGTAGGTGAACAGCCCGGACTGGGCGTAGAGCTTGCCGATATCGACGACATCAGGCCCGACGCTGCCGCTGTGGATCGGGAGATCGTAGTTCTTGTTTCCGACCGTCAGCGTGGCGGTCTTATTGCTTGCTTTTGCGTCCATCAGAGGTCCCCGATGTGTGGTGAAACGGGCCGGACCCGGAAGGCCCCAATGACTTGGTGGGGCAGGCCGGATATTCCAGAAGGTACGGGTGAGATGGGTATATTATTGCTGTGTGCGCTGCAAGATCGCCGCACGCATGGTCGACTTACGTCGTAGCCTGGTCCTTGGCCTAGTCCTTGGCCTGGTCCTTAAGCCGGCCCAGGCTTTCCTGGCGTCCCAGCACGTCCAAAACCTCAAATATACCAGGCGATGTCGACCGTCCCGTCAGCGCCGCCCGCAGCGGCTGGGCGACGGCGCCGAGCTTGAGACTATTTTCCTCGGCAAAGGCGCGCAGCGCGGCCTCCGCATTCGCCGCACTCCACGTCTCGACTTTCTCCAGCGCGGAATGAAGCTGGCCGATTAGCTTGCGGTTCTCGGGCGTCAGCAGCGCTGCCGCCTTGGGATCGAGCTCCAGCGGCCGGTCGGCGAAGATGAAACAGGCGCTGTCGATCAACTCGATCAGCGTCTTGGCGCGCTCCTTCAGGGCCGGCATGGCCTTGAGAAGCTGCGCCCGCGTCGCGTCGTTTAACTTGGCCTTAAGCTCGTTGCGGCTGGGCACGACGTGGTCGAGCACATCCTCGAACATCTTCACGAGTGATTGATCGTCGGCGTGGCGGATGTAGTGGCCGTTGAGGTTTTCGAGCTTGGCGAAATCGAAGCGGGCGGCGGCGCGGCCGACGCTGGCGAGGTCGAACGCGGCGATCATCTCCTCGGTCGAAAAGATCTCCTGGTCGCCATGGCTCCAGCCGAGCCGGACGAGATAATTGCGGAGCGCGGCCGGGAGGTACCCCATGGCGCGGTAAGCATCGACGCCGAGCGCGCCGTGGCGCTTCGACAGTTTCGAGCCGTCCGGGCCATGGATCAGGGGGATGTGAGACATGCTCGGCAGCGCCCAGCCCATGGCGTCGTAGATCTGCTTCTGGCGGGCGGCGTTGATCAAATGGTCGTCGCCGCGGATGACATGGGTGACGCCCATGTCGTGGTCATCCACGACCACTGCGAGCATGTAGGTCGGATTGCCATCGCCGCGCAGCAGGACGAGGTCGTCGAGGTTCTCGTTCTGCCAGACCACACGGCCCTGGACCTGGTCCTCGATCACGGTCTCGCCGGTCTGCGGCGCGCGCAGGCGGATGGTGGGCTTGACGTCGGAAGGCGCTGTTGCCGGGTCACGGTCGCGCCATAGGCCGTCATAGAGGCGGGTGCGGCCCTCGCTGCGCGCCTTCTCGCGCATGGCGGTGAGCTCCTCTGCGGTCGCGTAGCAGCGATAGGCCTTGCCGTCGGCGAGCAGCTGCTCGGCGACCTCGCGGTGACGCGCGGCGCGGCTGAACTGGTAGATGACGTCGCCATCCCAGCCGAGCTCCAGCCATTTGAGGCCGTCGAGGATGGCGCCGATCGCAGCCTCTGTGGAGCGCTCCCGGTCGGTGTCCTCGATCCGGAGCAGCATCTTGCCGCCGTGCTTCTTCGCATAGAGCCAGTTGAACAGCGCCGTGCGGGCGCCCCCGATATGGAGGAAGCCGGTCGGCGAGGGAGCAAAGCGGGTGACGACGGAATCGGTCATTCTTGGCAGGGCCTATGCATTGGAGGCGGTGGTATATAACAGGACCGGAGCATAACTAAAGCCCGGCAGTGGACCGCTAAGCTCTTGGCTCAGCCAAGCGAATTTGGCAGAAGGGCCGCTGATTTCCCTACAGGATTTTCGTAATGACAGAACCGGTGGCGAACGAGGTTGGGCGCGATTTCATTCGTGACATCATCCAGGCCGACCTCGATCAGGGCAAATACCAGGAGATCGTGACCCGGTTCCCGCCGGAGCCGAACGGCTACCTGCATATCGGCCACGCCAAGTCGATCGCGCTCAATTTCGGCATCGCCCAGGAGTTTCCGGGCCGCTGCCATCTGCGCTTCGACGATACCAACCCGGTCAAGGAAGAGCAGGAATACATCGATTCCATCCAGGCCGACGTGCACTGGCTCGGCTTCGATTGGGGCAAGAACCTGTTCTTCGCCTCGGATTATTTCGACCGTCTGTACGAATGGGCGGAGAAGCTGATCCGCGACGGGCTCGCCTATGTCGACGACCAGACCCAGGAGGAGATTCGCCTAGCGCGCGGCACGCTGACCGAGCCCGGCAAGAACTCGCCGTTCCGCGACCGCAGCGTGGACGAGAATCTCGACCTGTTCCGCCGCATGAAGGCCGGTGAATTCCCGAACGGCGCGCGCGTGCTGCGGGCCAAGATCGACATGTCCGCGGGCAACATCAACCTGCGCGACCCCGTGCTGTACCGCATCCTGCATGCGCAACATCCGCGCACCGGCACAAAGTGGTCGATTTATCCGAGCTACGATTATGCGCACGGCCAGTCGGACGCGATCGAGGGCATCACGCACTCGATCTGCACGCTGGAGTTCGAGGACCATCGGCCGCTCTACGACTGGTTCATCGAAAAGCTGCCGGTGCCGTCCAAGCCGCACCAGTACGAAATGGCGCGGCTCAATTTGACCTACACGCTGCTGTCCAAGCGCGTGCTGACCCAGCTCGTCCGCGACGGCCATGTCGCCGGATGGGACGATCCGCGCATGCCGACTGTAGCGGGGATGCGCCGCCGCGGCGTGCCGCCGGCGGCCTTGCGCGAATTCGTCAAGCGCATCGGCGTTGCCAAGGCCAACAGCGTCGTCGATGTCGGCATGCTGGAGTTCTGCATCCGCGAGGAGCTGAACCGCACGTCGCAGCGGCGCATGGGCGTGCTGCGACCGCTCAAGGTGGTCATCGAGAACTATCCGGAAGGGCAGACTGAAGAGCTCGAGGCGATCAACCATCCCGACGATCCCTCGGCCGGCACGCGCAAGATCACGTTCGGCCGCGAGCTCTATATCGAGCAGGACGACTTCATGGAGAATCCGCCCAAGAAGTTCTTCCGCCTGTCGCCGGGCAACGAGGTGCGGCTGCGCTACGCCTATTTCGTCAAGTGCACCGGCGTGATCAAGAACGACGCGGGCGAAGTGGTGGAGCTGCGCTGCACCTACGATCCCGCGACCAAGGGCGGCAACGCGCCCGACGGCCGCAAGGTCAAGGCGACCATGCACTGGCTGCCGGCGGCGAATTCGGTGCCGGCGGAGATCCGCATCTACAACCAGTTGTTCTCCAACCCGAGCCCGGACGCCTCGAACTTCGCGGCCGATCTCAATCCGCAGTCGCTGGAGATTCTCTCCAATGCGCGGATCGAGGCATCGGTTGCGGAGAGCAATTCGACCGAGCCGATGCAGTTCGAGCGTCAGGGCTATTTCGTGCGCGACAAGGACTCGAGGCCGGGCAAGCCGGTGTTTTCGCGCACCATTGGCCTGCGCGATACGTTCGCGAAGGAAGTCGCCAAGGGCTGAGGGGATTGGGCCTATGAGCAGTGAAGCCGACGCGATCGTTTCCGCCATCATCGCGAAATGGTGCGCCGGCTTCGCGACACTCGATGCGGCCGCGCTGTCGTCGCTCTACGCGAAGAACGCGTTCTTCTTCGGCTCGAATCCAAGACTCTATCGGGGCAGGGACGGCGTCGCCGACTACTTCAACGGCCTGCCGCGCTGGCGCCAGCCGAGCGCGGCCTTTTCCGACGTGAATGCGGGACAGGCCGGTCCTGATCTCATCAATATGGGCGCGACCATCACGTTCGACCTCGCCGGCGAGCGGGACGATCTCGTCGTCAAGATGAGCTGGGTCATCATCCGCGAGGACGGCGACTGGAAGATCGTCAATCATCACGCCTCGGCGCGCGCGCCGTTGATCTAGCCGTCGCGCTACTCCGCCTCTGTCGTCATTCCGGGATGGCCCGAAGGGCCAGGCCCGGAATCCATAACCCCGGCTTGTGGTTATGGATTCCGGGCTCGCGCCAAGTGGCGCGCCCCGGAATGGCGATAGCAACGAACGCTGCCCCCGCGCGTTGGGGTGGGTCCAACAAGGAACCCACCATGCAGAACATCGCAGAGCATATGGAAGTCATCGGCGCCGATGGTGTCCACATCGGCACGGTCGACAAGGTCGAGGGCCATCGCATCAAGCTGACCAAGAAGGACAGCGGCGAGGGCAGCCACAAGGGCCACCATCACTTCATCGACAAGGGCCTCGTCGCCGGTGTCGAGGGCAACAAGGTTCGGCTCTCAGCCAAGGCGGACGTCGCCGTGACGATGGAAGAGGAAAAGTAGGGGGACCTTCGCTCCGTTCCTGATCCGTACCGCTATTCGCGCAGCCGCACGTTCCGGTAGCCTCCAGGCCTGTCGCGTATCGTAGGGTGCAGGGAATGGCGGAGCCGGGCCGGCCAGTTCGGTCCCAGGGGATCGCGGGGACTTGGATTGCGGGGACTTGGCCCGTCGGCCGAGCTGCATCCGCGGGCGGCCTCGCGCCGGCTGGGTTCGATGTCTGGACGTCGCTGGCCGGGACCCTGAGCGAATGGGCGCGCGCCGAGGCCGGCGCCGGGCGATTGTTGCCGTGGGTGCCGGTCGCGTTCGGCGGCGGTATCGCACTCTATTTTGCCGTCGATCATGAACCGGTGCTGTGGGTCGTTGCTGCGACGGCCATCGTGCTCATGCTTGGCGCGTTGCTGTTGCGTCGGAGCCGGTTGTTTGCTCCGGCGATCATGATCGCGGCGGTGGCGGCCGGTTTTGCCATGGCGACCTGGAAGACGGCGCGGATCGCGCACACGGTGCTGGCAAAGCCGCTCTATTCCGTCTCGCTGTCGGGCTTCGTCGAGACCCGCGACATCCGTGAGCGCACCGACCGCTTCGTGCTGCGTGTCACCGCGATGGAGGCGCAGCGCAGCGACGTCAAGCTCGAGCGCGTGCGCCTCTCCGTGCGCAAGGGGACTGCGCCCGAGGTCGGCAGCTTCGTGCAGTTGAAGGCGCGGCTGTTGCCGCCGTTGTCGCCGGTGCGCCCCGGCAGCTATGACTTTTCGCGCGACATGTTCTTCCAGGGCATCGGCGCCTCCGGCTTCGTGATGGGTACGATTGCGGCATCGGTGCCGCCGGATGCCGGTGGCTTGCGGCTGCGTTATGCCGCCTTCATGCAGGGTCTGCGCGATGCGATAGACGCGCGCATCCGAGCCACGCTCGAGGGCGACAACCGGGCGATTGCGACCGCGCTGCTCACGGGCCGGCGCGATGCGATTACCACGCCCGTCAACGACGCCATGTTCATCTCGGGGCTCGGACATGTGCTCTCGATCTCCGGCTAGCAGATAGCCTAACCGGTCAGAAGCTCTCACTAGGCTTCAACATCCACAGTTTACAACGGCTTAGCCCCAAAAGCACGTGGCTGTTTTGATCGCCAGTGGTCACTATCGGTCAACAGTTTGCGTCCCCGGTGCTTCCCAAAATAAGGGACTGCTTCCCAATGCTGAAAATTTCCGACGACCGCATCCGCTTCACCGATGCCTACGTGCGCAAGTTGGCGCTGCCAACAGGTAAGACCGACCACATCGCCTGGGACCCGGACCTGCCCGGCTTTGGCGTGCGGCTGAGGCCTTCAAAGGCGTCCTACATTGTCCAATACCGCGTCGGCACGGATCAGCGCCGCAAGGGCCTTGGGGACGTCCGGAAGGTCACCTTGGAGGACGCCCGAGGCATCGCTCGTAAGCGGTTCGCCCAGGTTGAGCTCGGCATCGATCCCGACGCCGAGGAGGCCAACAGGCGGGCGGAGCAGGCCGCGGACGCGCTGACCTTCGAAAAGGCAGCGGAACAGTATATCGCGGCCCAAGAGGCCAAGCTGTCGGCCGGAACACTTCGGCGGAACACGTTCATCGCCGAGGAGCGATACCTGCGGCGGCACTGCGGGCCGTTGCAGAAGAAGCCTGTGTCGAAGGTGTCGTTCGAGGACGTTGCCAAACTGATCCGGGATCTGGTGCGTGATCACGGGCCGACGTCGGCGGCTCGCGCGCGCGGCGCGATCTCGACCTTCTATGGGTGGTGCATGCGGCAAGGGATGGGCGTGAAAGCCAACCCGACCATCGGCACCGATAACCCAGTCTTCGGAAAGCCGCCGCGCGATCGCGTGCTCAATGACGACGAGATTCGCAGCATCTGGCTTCATTGCCTAGATGACGACTTCGGCAAGATCGTTCGGCTATTGCTGCTCACCGCTTGCAGGCGCGACGAGATCGGTGGCCTGCGGTGGACTGAGCTCGACCTGAGCACCGGCAAGCTTCTGTTGCCGAAGGAGCGAACGAAGAGCAAGCGGCCGCACGAGTTCGTGCTGCCGGCAACGGCGATCGAGATCATCAAATCTGTTCGTCGGCGCAACAGCGTAGACACGTTGTTCGGCGGTGGCGCGAGCGGATTTTGCGCGTGGTCCTATGCCACGTTGGCTCTCAACGCGCGCATCACAACGGCCGGAGGAAAAGCGCTGGCAGCCTGGACGCTTCACGATCTCCGCCGCACCGTTCGCACGCGGCTCGGGAAACTCGGCGTGCTGCCGCATATCGCCGAACGCGTGCTCAACCATGCAGGCCACAAGTCAGGCATTGGCGGTGTCTACGATCACCATGATTATGAGCCGGAGATCTCCGCGGCGCTGGCGACGTGGGAGTTGCATTTGCTGAAGATCGTCCAGCCCGGGGCGGCGAGATGAACTCGATCGCGGATGATCTCGGGCTGACGGAAAGGTCGCGGGATGCGTACCACCAGCGATTGGCATGGCTGTTCGCCGAGGGATGTGCGATTTTTGGTGCCGACGCCGCAGCAAAAATGTTCCGAGCTCAAGCAAGAACGGCGCCCAAGATGGCACCACGAATGCGCACAGCACCGCCGCGCAAGCGCAAGGGAAGCCATGATCCGGTCGGAGATCGCATGCTGGTAGCGAGCTGGAAGACATTCAATGGGTCGAGCAAAACAGCTTGGGCAAGAATGGCTCTCGAAAATCACGCGCTGAAATCCAAAGGAAAGGTTAGAGCGCAAAAAATCTCCCCGCGCTCATTGGTGCGTAGACTTGATCGGCTCCTGAACCGAGACAAATAGGGGGCAGCAATTCGCTTCCCTATCTGTCGCGCCGTGACAGTCCAAATCAGCGGTACCTCTAGCGGCATCTCAACGCCGCTTAGAGGATCAAAATGTCTATCAACGCTGAACTGGGCAACGACATCGAGGGCGATCGGGTTCTGTCATTCGCTGAGTGGCACGAGCTGAACGGGTTTTCGCGGGCAACAGCCCAGCGTCTCATGGCGAGCGGCAAGGGACCTCGCTTCATCAAACTCTCGGAACGTCGGATCGGCGTCACTGTCGCGGAAAACCGCCGCTGGCAGGCATCTCGTCAAATCGAAATAGCCGCATAGCAAAACGCCGCCCCTCTGCCCACCCAGGCAGGGAACGGCGTTTCTTTCGTTTTCGGATCACCTTCGACAGAGATCACAGCCATGGATTTAGGCCAAGCATCACCGGCCAGCAACGTCCCAAGTCGCCAGCGGTTGCCGAACAAGCGCCGCGCAGAGACCATTACGTTCGAGCGCGACGGTGCCCGGTTCGAAATGACCGTCGGCTACTATCCCGACGGGCGCGTCGGTGAAGTGTTTCTCAATGCCGATCGCGCCAATTCGTTGCTCGACTTCCTGATGAGCGATGCGGCAATCCTCGCGAGTTTGGCCCTGCAGTACGGCGCGCCGCTCGACGAAATCATGCACGCGCTCAAGCGCGACACGCGCGGCATCGCCGCCAGCCCGATCGGCGCAGCGCTGGAGCAAATCCGATGAGCGAGAAAACGTCCCTGCGCGCCGTGCCGCTGACCATTTCCAAGTTCTGGAAAAACCGCCGGCGCAACGAGTCCGTGCACGTCACTTTGAGCGAATACGAGGGGCACGACCTCATCAACGTCCGCGTCTACTCCACCGGTGACGACGGCATCGACCGGCCTACGACAAAGGGCATTTCAATGGGCGTCGATAAGTTGCCGGCGCTGGCGGCCGGGTTGGCAAAGGCTGAAGCCAAGGCCCGCGAACTCGGTTTGATCGCGGACGACGCGAAGGCGACCGAATGAACATCGCCGCAGCACCAGGTGAAGCCGAGCGCGCATTTGCGCTCATAGCGCGCGACGTGGCGATGGCGCCCGAGAAATTGCCTGCGCTGCTCGCGGCGGCCGGCGGGTTGCGGCAGCACGTCGCCGCGGGCCGGCTTAACGCTGTGGCTGTCAGCGATCGCATCATCGAAGTTGCCGAGCTTCACAATTTGGCCGAGCTCGTCGAGATCAGCGAGATCGCCCGGCCGGACACGATGGACCCAGAAACTGGTTCCGATGAAGAACCGATCTTTGGGCCCGACGGCACCGAGCCGTCGATCACCCCGGAGAATGTTGCCGACGAGGAGCCTGTTTCGCCCGCGGCCGCCGCACCGCCGGAGCATCTGGAGCGAGCGCTGCTCAGTCTCAAACCGGAGGCGCGCGCGCTGGAATTCGTCCGCGGTGCCACCGGGGCCTTGAGGTTGGCCGGATCACCCGAGGCTAGGATCAGTGTTATTGACGGCCTGCACGCGCTTGGGCTGCGCATCGGCCTGTCGGTGCCTGCAGTGCAGGGCGTATTGGCTGCGGCAGCAGCAGGTGCCGCAGAAATCAGAAGGCCGATCGAGACCTATATCTCCCTGGTTGGCCATCAGCCGCCTCTGCCGGCCGTTCGTCCTTCCGCCTGGCGCGGTGTGCCGTTGCCGGAGATGCGGTGGATCGCGACCCACCGGATCCCCGCGGACGACGCCACGATCCTTTCGGGTGATGGTGGTGGTGGAAAGACGACCGTTGCGCTGCAGCTGGCCGTGTCGGTCGAGCGCGGCCTCGGTGATTGGCTCGGCACCACCGTAGAGGCCGGACCCGTAATCTTCTTCAGCGCCGAGGAACCGGACCACGAAATGCGCCGGCGGCTGGTGCGCGTTGCGAGGAAACGCGGCATCGATCCGGACGAGATCGAAGGCCTGCATTTCTACTTCGCCAGCCCTGAGAATTGCCTTCTGGCTTATGCACACGCCGACGGCACCATGTGGCCGACCCCGCTATTTGGTTCGCTCGCCATGTTGGTCGACAAGGTGCGGCCCGCGCTGATCGTGGTGGACAGCATCGCCGCGACGTTCGGTGGCAACCAGAATGACCGCGTGCACGCCCGCACCTTTGTCAGCCTGTTCCGGCGGCTCGCCCAGGACGCGGGCTGCGCGGTTCTGCTGCTGGATCACCCGAGCTTGTCCGGCATCACCAGCGGCACGGGCCGCGGTGGCAGCATGGATTGGCAGAATGCGACCCGGGCGCGTCTCCACCTCGAGCAGGTTGGTTCGCAGGACTGGCAGCAAGGGGCAATGGCATGAGCAACATCATCGATCTGTCTGCCGCGCGCGCTGGGGCGAATTCTCCCGCCGCCTTACCTACAGAGAACGTCGCCGAAATCCTGACACCGCCCAGCCGGCTCGACAGCGAGGAGGAGCTCGACCGAGCCTCCGCGATCATGCGCGCAGCCGTTACGTATACGTCGATCAATGGCGCGATCAACGGTGCCTGGCGCGCCGAGCACACCGGCAATTCGACCGTTGCCGAGATCGTCATTGAGGGCACGTCCGAGCGGCGGGACGCAGCGCTGCGCAGGCTTACGCGCCTCATGAGTAAGACGAGCAAGGTTCGGACGGTTGAACTGTGGTCGCTCGCCAGCGTCGCCGACGTCGTAATGGATCAGTCCGGCGACGAGGAGTCGGGCCGCAATCTTCAACCGTTCGAGATCCTTTTCCTGCGATCATTGTTTCGGCTGGTCGAGCGAGATTGCGAGAACCGGGAGCGATCAGCATGAGCAACGTGATTGAGCTATCGCGACCCGACCGAGCGGCCGTCGAGAAACTTCACGCAAAGGCCTTCCGCAATCTGGAGCAAAAGGTCGGCGATCTCGATCGGATGGGCGAGATCACAGAGCATTTGGTCGCCGACTGGTGCCAAGACGTGACCAACGAGCGATGTCTGGAGCTTGCCAACTTCGCGGTCCAGCACCTCGCGGACATGCTGCGCGAGTTCAAGACGAGCTATTACGCAGCGTGGAACGACGAGACGCAGCGGGGTGCGCCATGAAGCGCCGGCGGCTGAGGCGATAATACCAGGGCCCGCCGGTTCACGCTGACGGGCCTAGCACTCCCGGCGCTCTAATCCGCAATTGGATCGGCAGCCGGGAGCAGTTGGGGCTGGAATGACATGCCGTGCCATGTCTGCCCTCCAAGTGACAATGCGTAGAAAACCGGACTCCGGTAGTTGCCCGGACTCCATTTTCGGAACGGGGTGTTCTATTAAAGGAACACCGGCCCGATTTAAGTACCAACCGATTTCAAGTTACCCGGGATGGCCGCAGTGGGGCTGGAACCACGCTGCGGCTTTTCCCATTTTGCGGCATTTCAGTTGGAGCCGCTGCTGCTCGACCCCGCCAGGATTATGACTCGCGTTCCTATGTCGAAGAGCGCACACTAAATCATCACCGCGCGGCCCTTGGCTTTTATCGGTGATGAGAACGCCATCTCGCGCTCCCGCCTCCTTCCTCTGGATAGGAGCCAGCGCCATGCGACGCCGAACCAAGCAGACCACCCCCTTGAAGAGCGCTTTGCCGAAGAGGCCAAGCGCCTCCGTGAGAAGGCTGAAACGCTTCCCCCAGGAATCGAGCGGGAGCATGCAATTCGCAGAGCCCGCCAAGCCGAGACCGGCTCTCACATCAGCGACTGGCTGAGATCGCCCGGCCTACAGCCGCCGGAATAGAAGGTCCTTCAGGCAGCCGCGAGTTGCCCCGCGTATATCCGAACGCGGCCATTTGTGGTCATTCGCAGCCTACCCGATAGAAAGACCATGTAGCCCAAAGCAATGAGCCGATCGCTGTGTGCGGGGGGGATTATGGGCGCGCGGCCGTTTGGGGGCACATTGCCAACCAGAAGCAGCGAAGCGAACTCTTCTGCGGTTAGGGCTTCTGTTTCCCGGGCCATCCCTCACACTGAACCGCATCGACAATCGCGCCTGTTCAATTTTGCTCAAGACAGAAAATAAAGGCCGCCTCAGTTGGCGCTGGGAGTGAGCAATTTTGCTCATCATGCTGCTTCCAGACGTGCTACTTTTTCCCGATGCGTAACGAATGGGTCTATCGTGGCGTTGTGATTGTGCTGGGGATGCTGCCGGTAGCGGCTGCCGCCATTGGCCTCTTTTTCCTGTAAGGCCGTTCAGTTGGATCCCGAGGTTGGTCATTCAATAGGAACGATCGTCCGACAGAAAGATTGAGCAATCGGTCTGTGGCGCGTTCCTAGGTTCGCGCCATCCACCCGGAACCGCCCATCGTCTAACGCGCGTTGGGCGATGGGTCGGTTCTCGTAGGGCCGCCTTAGTTGGCAATGCTTCCGCGCCAGTTCGCCTCAGCTGGCCGCGGGTTTCTTTTTGGCTAACCCGTCTTGACATGGAACGCCGAAGCTGTCGCAAGTGAGCGCGAAAGCATCTTTCGCCTTCGAGTCTTCAAAGCAGAAGACCATGCCGACGTCGGCCCGATCGATCCACCAGTCGACCTTATTCTCCTTCGCAATTCGGGAAGCTTCTCCGCGCAGTAGATCGAGCTGTTTTCCAGCCGCACGGACGATCAGGCAGTTTTCCTTGGGCATAATCTCGAATCCTCAAATGATGAAAGTGCACGGCAGCTTGCGCCGCGGATCAAGCTGGTGAGCCTATCACGTCGTATTCGAATGCCACTCCCTCGGGATCGTTCTCCTCGAACCACGTTTCCGCAGCATCGATGGTGGAAAAGACCTTGATGTGATCGGCGTCGCCGACCCGTTTGGCAGTATTCACGTACACGAAGACGGTCATTGATCCCTCTTCAGTTTGCGCCGGCCCCAATGGGGCCCCTTTCCCTTCGGGTTAAACTCCGGGACGTGGTGGCGGTTCAACGCCCGCATGACCCCGATGCGGGCAAACATCGCCGGGCCGCCGCCTTCCGCCACCAGGATCAAGGCTTCCATCGCGGCTTGCCATTCTAGCGCGGCGTGCTCTTTCTTCGGCAATGCCGCAATGTATTCGCCGGCATCCAGCAGCGTCACCAGCTTGCCGCCGTCCACCTCGATCGGCTCCTCGAAAGGCCGCCCCCAGCCCTTGGTCATTGCGTGTTTCGGTACCCCATGATTGCGAGCTGCGGATTGCCCCGCTCAAAGTCTGGCCGAACGTCGGCGCCGCGACCACCGCAACCCCCACAGACGAACCGCGGCTCGAGATCGGAGAGCCTTACATCGTCCGGCCAGCGGTCGGCGTTCAGAGCAACGTGATGACCGCAATGGCAGTAGACTAGCACGCCGCGCACGCCCATCTCGCGCATCTCGCCGAAGGTGATCTTGAGCGGCCGCCCGTCGGTGTGCGTAGGCGTGTGGCGTCGGACAGGGCGAGGCATGCCGCGATCAAAGCGGCATCCTAAGCGCGTCGCAAATTATCAATCCCTTGGGGCCCGGGACGCGCCCGGGCTACTGCGCGTCGTGTGTGGAAAAAGTGGGCAGCCGTCCCGCTTGATCCATCTCAACGCTCACCGGTGTCGCTCGGCAATGCTTTAACCATGCGCTCATCGGATGAGCCAAGCCCGCCTAGAAAGGCGCCAGAGCCTCAGCCCTCGCGCGAGGAGCAGGCTCGACGCATCATTGAGGAATATGCGGACAGCCTGCGCGAGATCATCAGGAAGCTCCGCCGACATCTCAATTGACGCGTGGACTCTTGACGGCAGGCGGCCCGCCGGAGTCTGATCCGCCGCATGGGGCAGGATCAGCACGACATCGACGAGCTCGCGCGCATGGAGCATGTCTGAGGCTGACAGGCCACTCAATACTCGGCGTCAGCGTCGCGCGTCACCTGCCTGAACCACAGGACGAAAGCGGCGAGCAGCGCCGCCACCACTGCCAACAGGATCCAGCCCATCTCACGCCCCCTCTGTCTGAGGCGTGACCAGGTGCTTCCCGCGCTCACAATTTGGGAAGCGAACCTGTATTAATATATTGAAATAGCTCATGTTTCCCCGCAGTTGACATATCTCCGGCTATCACATGGCGGTCGTCGCCGGCGTGGTCTTCTTCGCGGTGCGCGCGCTGCTGGCGTTGATCCCTGGAATGGCGGCCGGCTTTGCCATCAAGAAATGGTCGGCGGCCGCGGCGCTGGTCGCAGCCGCGTTCTATCTGCTGCTGTCGGGCGCGGAGGTCGCGACGCAACGCTCGTTCTTCATGACGGCGGTGGTGCTGATCGCGGTCATGGTCGATCGCCGTGCCATCACCTTCCGCACGCTGGCGGTGGCCGCGCTGATCGTGCTCGCGGTCGCACCGGAAGCACTTGTGCATCCGAGTTTTCAAATGTCCTTCGCCGCGACGCTCGGACTGGTGGCGCTGGTGCAGATCGGCATGCCGAACCTGTTTGCGTCGCCCGATCATTCCGCGACCGCGCGGATTGCAATGTGGGGCGGGCGCGAAATCGCGATGCTGTTCCTGGCCTCGCTGATTGCGGGGCTCGCGACCACGCCCTATGCCGCCTTCCATTTTCACCGCGTGACGCCGTTCGGCGTGCTCGCCAACCTCGGGGCGATGCCGGTGGTCTCGGCCCTGGTGATGCCCGCGGGCCTGTTGGGCTTGATTGCAGCGCCGTTCGGACTCGATGGTCCGTTCTGGTGGCTGATGGGGATCGGCATCGACTGGATGGTTGCGGTGTCGCGCTGGGTGGCCGCTTTGCCGGGCGCGGTCGGCCGCATCTCGGCTTTCGGCATAGCACCGCTGATCGCGGCAAGCTTGGGAATCATCGTGATGGGCTTGTTGCGCACGCCGTTGCGCTGGGCCGGCGCGGTGGTGTTGTTGGCCGCGATCCTCTGGGGACTGTGCGCGCGCCAGCCCGATATCCTGATCGCCGGTGACGGCCAGAGCGTCGCGGTGCGGGGCAGGGATGGGCACCTGCATCTCATCAGGTCGAGCAAGGACAGTTTTCTTCTGAAGGAATGGCTCGCCGCCGACGCCGATCCGCGCGACGCCGGCAGTGCCTCACTGGCCGCCGGCGTGTCGTGCGACGAAGCCGGCTGCGTGACGCCGCTCGCCGACGGGCGCCTGGTCGCGCTGGCCTTGCGCATCGATTCACTGGCTGACGATTGCAGCCGTGCCGCGCTGGTGGTGACGGCGCGGCCGGCGCCGCCGGATTGCGCGGCGATGGTTGTCGACCGTCAGCGTCTCGCAAGGCAAGGCGCGCTGGCGCTGACGCGAAGCGGCGACGGTTTTGCGGTTCAGGCGGCGAAGACGAGGGGGACAGACCGTCCGTGGTCGCCGGCGGCGGCCGGCGAGGCGGATTTCAGCGCGAGCCTTGCGCCGCAGGCGGCGGCTCCCCGCAACCGCGACGCGACGCCATCGGAAGCCGACCTGCAGGCCGAGGATTGAGCGGACGGGTTACAGATACCAGGCCAGCACGGCGTCGAGCCTGGCGTTGCCGATCACCGGAAGGACGACCATCTGGCTCAGCCCAGAGGCGCTGGCCTGCAAGGCCGCGACCGAGACGTCACGCGCGAGATCGTCGTTGAGTGCGGGCATGCCGGTGGCCCAGGCCCCGCCGATGCTGCCTTCGCCTTTGGCGATGGATTTCGTCGCATAGAGCGCGGCGAGGTCGGTCTGCGCGCTGCAATCGCCGGCGCGGAAGACCAGCGCCGAACGGGCCTCGTCCGGGACCCAGATCTCGAAGCGTCGCGCAATCGGGGTCGCCTGCGCGGAGAGAAATGTCAGCACCCAGGTCTGATCGGTGCCGGTCCGGTAGGGAACGCCGACGCCGAGATTGATTCCGACCTTGGCGGCGTCCTCCCAGCGCAGAAAACTCCTGGCATCGTGCAGGTCCTTGATGATCAGCGGCAGGCCGGCTTTCCAGATGCGGCCGGGAAGGCCGAAGCCGCGCGGAAATCTGGTGTGGCGGGAGTTGAATTCGAACATGTCGGCGGTGCCGTAATAGCCGTCGACGAGCCCCATCTCGTGGGAGGTTTCGGCATCGTTGTGCCAGAGTTCGATCGCGCCGACATGGGCCTCGTCGTCGCCGCAGAACAGCACCATGACGGCTTGCAGGAATTCGCCTGAAAACACCGGCACCGCCACGCCGCAGGTCAGCCCGGCGGCGATGGCCTGATCGGTCCGCTTGAAATAGGAATCGGTGAATCTAGTGAGGATCACGGGGTGGCCGCCGGCCCAGGCCTTGCCGGGAAGTCCCTCGTCATATCCGAAGTGCAGATCCTCGCTCACGTCCCTAAACGCGGACAACCCTTCGCCGTAGAGGCCGCCGCCGAATTCCAGCCGCATGCGCGTGCGGTCAGGCACCCAGAGTTCAACGACGCGAATGAAGGTCTTCATCGAACGTGCCCGCCGTCTCAAGCCGCACCAAGCATCGGCCATTTGGCTGCGGAACGGACGTTCAAAATTCAGGCAGGACAGCGCAAACTTCGTGCGGTGGGAGACGCCACGGCTTGGTCCGCCCGATGGAGTTTCGCGGGACACAAACGACACCATCTCGCCGGCCTCGGCCGGCGATGGCGATTTCAATCCTGGCCCGACCTGTCGGCCGGGAATGGCTGCATCAGCCGATCGGCAGGCGGGTGATGGTTGTCCGGCTGTCGGTGATGGTCTGCGGCTTGTGCTCGCGCTCGCCGAGCGGCTGGGTCACCGGTAGCTGCAGCACGGTCGCACGCTGGCCTTCGACCAGCTGCGTCACCAGCACGGATTTGCCGTCGGGGAATTCGATCGCATCATGATGGCGATCGGGAATGTGCGGATCGATCTTGCCGAACTTGCCGACGCGCGAATTGACGGTGCGCGTCCAGATCCAGCGATTGTCGTAGCGGACGTTGTCGGCGAAGGCGAGCTCCGTCCCCGGGAGCAGGCAGACCGCGACGGTCGGATCGGCCGCGGAGGCAAAGCCGCGCGTCGAGGTGCCGCGGAAGGTTGTCGTGACGATCGTCTCGCCGACTTCGGCGGGACGCGACGCGACGGCATGCAGGCTGTAGTCACACATCGGGTGCTCCTCATGCAGGGATAGCGACCCACGTCTCTTAATCGAGGCGCAGGCCTCTATCAGAGTGGAAATACCAAACGTTCTGCCGGGTTGTAGGCAAATCTACGGCTCGCCGCCGCAGGCCGCAATCACATTAACTTTCCCGAATCCACCAGGAACAAAGCCCGCCCCTTTGCATTCTGCAGGCGCGTGTCAGCGCCCCGCAGGCGCCGACCAGCCGGAATACTGCCAGCCCGGCCGCGACGGTTGGTCGACGGCGTCGAGGGCCTTGCGGACTTGCTCGCTAACGGCGGTGTCCTTGCGGACATGGGGCCGCGATTGCGCGGCTAAGGTTTGTACGTCCAAGGCTTGCGACGCTGATGCTGCGATCAGCGGCGCCACAGCAATTGTGCTCAGAACGATCCGGCGCATGACTTCTCCTCGAACCTGAAGGCCGCGAAGCAGAGCTGCTTCGTGCGGCGTGCCGAGGATTTACCGCTGGAGGAGGGGCCGGATAATCTGCGCGAAACCAGAAAGACTATCCAGCGGAAGCGGACAATCGTCCGCTCCAATCTCGGATCGGCGATGCCGATCCAAAGCGCGCGGGGCGCCAAATAACCGATACCGGCACGTCCGGTATCAATACTTCCGGTACAGCCCGATCAGCTTGCCCTGGATCTTCACCCGGTTGGGCGGCAGAATGCGGACCTCATAGGCCGCATTGGCGGGCTCGAGCGCGATCGAGGCGCCGCGGCGGCGGAAGCGCTTGAGCGTCGCCTCCTCGTCGTCGATCAGCGCCACCACGATATCGCCGGTATCGGCGCTCTCGTTGCGCTGGATCAGCGCCATGTCGCCGTCGAGAATGCCGGCCTCGACCATGGAATCGCCGCGCACTTCGAGCGCGTAATGTTCGCCCGAGCCGAGCATGTCAGGCGGTACGCTGATGGTGTGGCTGCGGGTCTGCAAGGCCTCGATCGGCGTACCGGCCGCGATGCGGCCCATCACGGGGACCGCGACGGGGCGCTCGCCCTCGTCCGCCGGCGGGCTCGAAGTCGTGCGGACCTTGCCGAGATTGCCTTCGATGACGCTCGGCGTGAAGCCGCGGCGGCTGCCGGCAGCGGCCTGAAGCTCGGGCAGCTTGATCACCTCGATGGCGCGGGCCCGGTTGGGCAGGCGCCGGATGAAGCCGCGCTCCTCGAGCGCAGTGATCAGGCGATGGATGCCCGATTTCGAGCGCAGGTCGAGCGCGTCCTTCATCTCATCGAAGGAGGGCGGCACGCCGCTTTCCTTCAGCCGTTCGCTGATGAACCGCAGGAGCTCGTATTGTTTGCGCGTTAACATCTCGACCAAAATCCCCCGGTTGATGTCGTTCGATTCCGAGACGCTGAATTCAGCAGTAAGCCGCTACATTCTCGAAACAAATCATGAACGGACACTATATGTTCGATACATGTTCCGCAACTGCTTAATTTACCGTGAACGCGACAAAGTTCGCGGAACGCACGCGAACGAAGCGCTCAGACGGGCAGCCGCAAGACCTCGCAAGGCGTGCCGGCTTCGGCCTTCGACGCGAATGGCGCGCGCACGAGAAGTGCCTGTGCCGCAGCGAGATTCGCAAGCAGCGAGGAATCCTGGTGATTGACCGGAAGGGCGACGAGCGTGCCGTCATCGCGCAGCTCGAGGCGTGCGCGCAGGTAATCCTCGCGCTGGTCGTTGGCGCCGACATCGCGGCCGAGCACCGCGCGTTCGCGGCGGTGATGAATCATCGAACGGCCCGAAAGCGCGCGAATCAACGGCACCATGAACAGGAAGCCGCAAACGTAGGATGACACGGGATTGCCGGGCAGGCCGATCACGCGCATCGCGCCGAGCCGCCCGTTCATCATCGGCTTGCCCGGCCGCATCGCGATCTTCCAGAACGCCATCGAGATACCTTCGTCCCTCAGCGCCTGCTGGACCAGATCGTGGTCCCCGACCGACGCGCCGCCGGTCGTGATCAGGATGTCGGCGCCGCTCTCCCGCGCGCGGCCGATGCCGGCCGTGGTGGCCTCCAGCGTATCGGCGGCAACGCCGAGGTCGATGGTATCGGCGCCCTCGCTGCGGGCGAGCGCGTGCAGGGCGTAGCCGTTGGAATAGACGATCTGGCCGTGGCCCGGCGTCGTACCCGGCATCACCAGCTCGTCGCCGGTCGCGAGGATCGCGACCTTCGGGCGTCGCCGGACTGGCAATTGCGGGTAATTCATGCCGGCGGCGAGCGCGAGGTCGCGCTCGGTGAGCCGGGCTCCCTTGCGCAGCAGCACGTCGCCTTCCGAGAAGTCGACGCCGGCGGGGCGGATGTGCCGCCCCGTTACGGCGGCTTCCTTGATGGTGATGCGCTTGCCGTCCGCGATCGTGTCCTCCTGGATCACGACCGCATCAGCGCCATCGGGAACGACACCGCCGGTGAAGATACGCACGGCCTCGCCGGCGCCGATCGATCCCGCAAACGGGCGGCCCGCCGCGACCTCGCCGATCAGGGTGAGCTGGGATTCGATCTTCGCCGCATCGACCGCGCGCACCGCATAGCCGTCCATTGCCGACATCGCCTGCGGCGGCTGCGTGCGCCGCGCGGCGACGTCGCGCGCGAGCACGCGGTGGAAGGCTGCGTCGAGCGCGATCATCTCTTCAGGCAGCGGCTCTGCGCCCGCCAGCACCGCAGCGAGCGCGTCGGAAACCGGCATCAGGGCCACGGGTGAAAACTCCTGCTGGGCCCGTTCGGGCAAATCGGCGGCGAGAGTTCTAGCCGAGTGCAGGCGCAGAGGCAAAACAGTGGCCGCGCAGGATGATTTATCCTGCGTCATCCGCTCTGCGATGAAGGGTGAGCATCAAGTCCGCCGCGGCATGATCCAGAAGGCGAGACAGACCGGTACGAGGATGGCCATGGCGAGGACGAGAAAGACGAGAGCCACGGCCAGCATCGGTCAGCCCCCCGGCTGCTTGTACGGACTGACGTCCGGCGCTGCGGGGCCCTGATCCCTGTCAGGCAGCGGGTCGGCCTGGGATTTCAGGTCGGCGGCCTTGCTGATCAGCTTGGCGGAAAGCTCAGAATCCGATGTGGTCCTGGCGAATTTCATCAGCAGAGAGGCCTGCTTGGTGAGGTAGGTTTTGCCCAACACGACGATAAGCCCGATGTAGAATTCCCAACGGACTCATGAGTCCTGAGAGGGGCAATCGTTCCGGGAACTCCGTATAAAAATGCACAAAGGGTTTTGGTTCCTCGCCCCCAGGCAAAATAGTTCCATTCGCGGCCCGTCGGCTTGCCGGCCAGAGATCAGATTCCGAGCGCCTTGAGGGCGTTCCCGACGTCGCGGGGCGAGGTCACGTGGACCGTGGTCAGGCCGCGCGACCGCGCTCCTTCGATGTTCTCGGCAAGATCGTCGAAGAACACGATACGGTTCGCGGGCACGCCGATCGCCGCCACGACATGGTCGAAGGCCTCCACATCGGGTTTGCGCAGGCCGATGCTGGACGACAGATACAGCTCGCGGAAATGGCCGAGCAGGGCGGCATATTCCTTCGAGAAGTGGTCCACATGCGGCCGGTTGGTGTTGGAGAAGGCGTAGAGCGGCAACTGCTTGGCCGCACGCGGCAGCAGCTCGGCGATATCGGGCATCTCGCCGGCGAAGATCGCGTTCCAGCCCTCCAGGAACTGCGCGTCCGAGATGCCGATCCCGAGCGAGACGCGCAGCGAGTCAAAATAGGCCTCGTCGCTGATCTTGCCGACCTCGTGCAGCCGATAGGCTTCGCTGTCCCGTACATAGCGCGCGACGATGGCTTCCGGCTTGCAGCCGGCATGTCCCGCCCAGCAGGCGATCGCCTTGGAGAAATCGATGTCGAGCACGACGCGGCCGAGATCGAACAGGAGCGCGTCCGCGCTGCCGGGAGAGAGCGAGCTCATTGCATCCTTTCACTCAATATCGATAGGGGTCATGGTCGAACAGCGGGAACGCGCTGAACACGCTCGGCGCATTCGTTGCGGTCGCCTGGTGCAGGCAGGACTTGTCGACCTCGGCGAACGAGGTGGCGCCCAAGAGGCCTAGGCAGCGCAGCACCTCGTCCTCGAGCAACTCCAGCATTCGCCTCACGCCGGCCTCGCCGGCTGCGGCCAATGCCCAGCATTGCAGCCGGCCGATGCCGACCATGTCCGCGCCCGCCGCGATCGCCTTGACGATGTCGGTGCCGCGGCAGAAGCCGCCGTCGACCATGATCTTGGCGCGTCCCTTCACGGCGTCGACGATCTCGGGCAGCACATGCATGGCGCCGCGGCCGTGATCGAGCTGGCGGCCGCCATGGTTGGAGACGTAGATCCACTCGACGCCGTGGTCGACCGCGATCCGGGCGTCCTCGGCGGTGGCGATGCCCTTCAGGATGAGCGGGATCTTGAACTTGTCCTTGATCATCTTCACGGTCCGCCACTCCAGGCCCTTCTGGTAATCGCCGCCGGTGGCGCGCAGGCGGCTCTCGCGAACATAGCGCTTGGCAATGTCACGTTCGCGACGGCTGTAATGGGCGGTATCAACGGTCAGGCAGAAGGCGGCGTAGGCGTTCTTCTCGCTCCGGCTGACGACATCGGCGACGAAATCGTCGTCGCCGCGCACATAGAGTTGATAGAGCCGCAGCGCATCAGGGGCGGCCTCGGCGGTCTTCTCCAGGCCGGGCTCGGACACCGAGCTCAGCATGTGCGCCGCGCCGAAGGTGCCGCAGGCGCGGGCGACGCTCGCCGCGCCATCCGGATCGAAGATCTCCAGTGCGCCGACAGGGGCCAGCACCACCGGCAGCCGCATCCGGCGCCCGAACAGCTCGACCGAGCCGTCGACCTCGCGGACGTCGCGCAGCACGCGCGGCCGGAAGGCGATCTCGTCCAGCGCCATGCGGTTGCGGCGCATCGTGGTCTCGGTCTCGGCGGCGCCGACGATATAGTCCCAGGCGTTCTGGTTGAGGTTGGCGCGCGCCTTGCGGATGAATTCGTGCAGGTTTTGGAATGGCTCGGCGCTGGCGCCGAGTTCGACGTTCCTTTCCGGCCGGATGCGGGGCGCGTCATTCATTGTTGTCCTCCCGAGAATTTGAAGCGTTATTGTCATCGCCTATCGTGTCCGGCCCTCCAAAACCATCCTAAAATCGCATAGCTGAGAGGCGTGGGCCGGCCGGCCGATTCCCGCGTTGCGCGAAACGGTTTCGGAACGTTGCCAAAAGTTTAGGCCCGGGCGAAGAGATTTTTACGATGTACCCGCCAGCGTGGCGTCCCGGCCTTGAAGAAACCAGAATGGTATTGTGAACAGCGGGCTGGATCGCCATTTGCATGGCGCCTCACAAGCCCAAAGCAAAGCTCCAAGCAAGAAGGCCAGTCTATCCATGCGGAAAAACCTGCTGTTCCCCCTGGGCGCACTCACGGGAGCGTGTCTAACCCTTCTGGTCGCCAGCCCGCACGGTGGAGTATGGGCGGCACGGGCGGCAGCGAGCGCGGATGATGCCTATTCCCGGCTCAATCTGTTCGGCGAAGTGTTCGAGCGGGTGAAGGCGAGCTATGTCGAGAAGCCCGACAATTCCAAGCTGATTGAGGGTGCGATCACCGGCATGGTGACCTCGCTCGACCCACATTCACGCTACATGAACGACAAGGCCTGGACCGAGATGCAGGAGACCACCTCCGGCGAGTTCGGCGGGCTCGGCATCGAGGTCACGATGGAGGACGGCCTGGTCAAGGTCGTCTCGCCGATCGACGACACGCCGGCGTCCAAGGCCGGGATCATGTCCGGCGACCTCATCAGCAAGATCGACGGCGATGCCGTGCAGGGCATGACGCTCGAGCAGGCCGTCAACAAGATGAAGGGGCCGGTCGATACCCAGACCAAGCTCACCATCGTGCGCAAGGGCGCCGACGCTCCGCTCGACGTCGCGATCAAGCGCGAGATCATCCATGTGCGTCCGGTGCGCTTCCACGTCGAGAACGGCGACATCGGCTATATCCGCGTCACCTCGTTCAACGAGCAGACCACCGACGGCCTGAAGAAGGCGATCGCGTCGATCTCCAAGGACGTTCCGCCGGAGAAGCTGGTCGGCTACGTGATGGACCTGCGCAACAATCCGGGCGGCTTGCTCGACCAGGCCGTCTCGGTGTCGAGCGCCTTCCTTCAGCGCGGCGAGGTCGTCTCGACCCGCGGCCGCAATCCCGAAGAGACCCAGCGCTTCACCGCCCATGGCGGCGACCTCACCAAGGGCAAGCCGCTGGTGATTCTGGTCAATGGCGGCTCGGCTTCGGCCTCGGAGATCGTCGCCGGCGCGCTGCATGACCACAAGCGTGCCACGATCATCGGCACGCGCTCGTTCGGCAAGGGCTCGGTGCAGACCATCATTCCGCTCGGCGCCGGCAATGGCGCGCTGGCGCTGACCACGGCGCGCTATTACACGCCGTCGGGCCGCTCGATCCAGGCCCAGGGCATCGCGCCCGACATCGAGATCCTGCAGGACGTGCCACCCGAGCTGAAGGGCCGGATGGATACGATGGCGGAGTCGCAGATGCGCGGCCATCTGCAGGCCGCCGACGGCACCGAGCAGACCGGATCGCAGTCCTACGTCCCGCCGGAAGAGAAGGACGACAAGGCCCTGCATGCGGCCTACGACTTCCTGCACGGCGTGACCGCGAATGCGGTCGCCGCCAAGCCCGCGCCGAAGGCGGCGGTACCGAACTAAAACCTTACGACGTCCAGATATCGCCCGGGAGCGGATGACCGCTCCCGGGCGAATTCGTGCGGTGACGCTTCCAATTGTTGGGAAGACCGCCCTAGCTGGCCTCGCGGTGCCGGCTTTCCTCGCCGCCGCGCTGGGCGAGGCGGCTGCGGTGCAGCGCGAACAGCTCCAGCACCTTGTCGGCCGGTTTTGCGGCACTGAACAGATAGCCCTGCATCTCGGAGCAGCCGAGCGCACGGAGCAGGCGCTGCTGCTCCTCGGTCTCGACGCCCTCGGCTGTGGTGGTCATGCGGCGGGCGGCAGCCAGGTTGACGACGGCCTGCACGATGCTCGCGGAGCCGTCGGGACCGGCGATGTCGCTGACGAAGCAGCGGTCGATCTTGATCTTGTCGAACGGGAAGCGGTGCAGATAGCTCAGCGAGGAGTAGCCGGTGCCGAAATCGTCGAGCGCGATGCGCACGCCGATGGTGCGGAGCTGATGCAGGATCGCAAGCGCGGTGTCGTCGTCGCGGATCAGCACAGCCTCGGTGATCTCGAGCTCGAGCCGGCTCGCCGGCAAATTGGAGGCGGCAAGGGCCGCCATGATCTTCAGCGCCAGCGTGCCGCTCTTGAACTGCACCGGCGAGACGTTGACGGCGAGGCGGATGTCGTCGGGCCAGTTGGCGGCATCGCGGCAGGCCGTGGCCAGCACCCATTCGCCGATCTCGTTGATCAGGCCGGTGTCTTCGGCGATCGGGATGAACTCGGCGGGCGAGACCATGCCGCGCTCGGGATGGCGCCAGCGCACCAGCGCCTCGCAGCCGGTGATGCGGTCGTCCTTCAGGGCGAGGCAGGGCTGGTAGTAGACCTCGAGCCCTCCTTCGAGCCCACCTTGGGCGATGGCGTGGCGCAGATCGATCTCGAGCTGCCGCCGCTCGCGGACCTTGGCGTCCATCTCCGGCTCGAAGAAGCGATAGGTGCGGCGTCCGGCGGCCTTGGCGGCATACATCGCCATGTCCGCGTTCTTCAGGATCTGGTCCAGCGCGGTGCCGTGTCGTGGCGCCAGCGCGATGCCGATACTGGCGTCCGTGGTGAGATGATGGCCCATGCAGTCGAACGGCGCGCGGATGGCCTGGAAGACCCGCGCGACGAGTTCGTTGACCTGCTCCAGCGACGTCACCGCGCTCTGTACGATGGCGAATTCGTCGCCGCCTAGCCGCGCCACGAAGTCCTGCAGACCCGCGCAGCGGCTGAGGCTCGTCGCGATCGATTTCAACAGCTCGTCGCCGACGAGATGGCCGAGCGCGTCGTTGACGCCCTTGAACTCGTCGATGTCGATGTAATGCACCGCGATCTCTTCGCCACCGGCGATGGCGGCGAGCTCCGCGCGTAGGTGCTCGTGGAACATGGTGCGGTTGGGCAGGTCGGTCAGCGCGTCGTAATGGGCGAGGTGGGTGATGCGCTCCTCGGTCCGCCGGCGCTCAGTGACGTCTTCGTGGGTCGCCACCCAGCCGCCGTCCGCGAGCGGCTCGTTAAGGATGTGGATCGAGCGCCCGTCGGAGGTGTCGACCACCATGGAGTTGCGCACATGGATGTCGCGCAGCACACGGACGACATAGTCGCCGATGTCGCCAGTGAACGAGCCGGTCGCCTTGCGGTGGGCGATGATGTCGTGGAAGCTGGAGCCGGGCTTCACCACCTCGGCTGACAGGCCGTACATCTCGATGTAGCGCTGGTTGCAGATCACCAGCCGCCGCTCGGCATCGAACAGCAGCAGGCCCTGCGTCATGTTGTTGACGGCGCGGTCGAGGCGCTGCTTCTCCAGCGTCAGCCGCTCGCGAGAGGCGCGGTGCTGCTCCAGCAGCTTGCGCACAATCGCGATCAGCACGCCCGCGATGGCGAGCGCGGAGGCGCCCGCAACCGAGATCAGGATGCCGATCTGCTCGCGCCAGTCCGTTAGCGCCGCCGCGCGCGTCGTGGTTGCCATCATCAGGATCGGGAAGTGGGGCAGGGCACGCGAGGAGATCAGACGGTCTTCGCCGTCGACGGGGCTCATGATGCGGCCGGCGAAGTGATCGAGCCCGAAGATCCTCTGCTGCTCGAACGGGCCGGTCTTGAAATTTCTGCCCATCTGCTCGCTGGAATGGGGATAGCGAGCGAGCAGCGTGCCGTCGCGATGCAGCATCGAGATCGTGGCGCCTTCGCCGAGCACGACGGAGGCGAAGAACTTCTCGAAATTGGCCGGTTCGATGCCGCGTCCGACCACGCCCATGAACTCGCCGTTCGGTCCCACGATCTTGCGCACGATCAGGATGGTCCAGGCGCCGGAGACGCGGCTGTGCACCGGCTCGATCAGCACGTTCGGCGAATAAGGATCGTATTTGAAAGTGCGAAAATAGGCGCGATCGGCGACGTTCACTTTGGGGGCCGGCCACGCCGTCGACGAGTTGATGAGATTGCCTTCGGCATCGCTGATGTTGACGCCGCCCATGTAGGGCAGCGCCTCGATCTTCGAGCGCAGCATCCGGTGGACGTCCTGGCCGGAGAGGCGTTTGCGATAGTCCTCGGCGCTTGCGATGCCGGTTGCGCGGACGTGGTCGACGAAATCCTTCTGGATGACCGCGAAATCCTGCAACTGCTGATCGAAATGATGAGCGAGCAGAAGGACGGTGTTTTCCAGCTCGCGGCCGCTGTTGCGCAGCGCGCGCTCTCGGAAATTCTGCGCCATCAGGACCGAGCCAATGGCGATGGCCGCGATCAGCAACGTGCCGCCCACCACCAGCCAGCGGATCGGTCCGCTGCGCACGAAGACCTGGTCAAAGAGGCGACTGCCGTATTTCGTCATCATGTCGATCGTTGCCGCGCACACGTCAGGATCGCTTCTTGATCCCGAGAACATCCGTTGGTTTACGGAAACGATATGGAGGCGAAGTTAGGAAGCGCAGTTAATGCGACATGAACGGCCGCGTACAAAAGCAATCGATGCGCGCGACGCAAGACGTGCAGGAATTGCCGGACTCTCTCGCGATGCCGGTCAATTCCTGCCGGTCGTGCCACGGTCAACCAAGGCTTAACCATCTAAGATGTTGGCGATCCTCGAGTCGGCATTGGCACGTGACTTGCGAACATGCCTGCCGACGACACAGAGAGGACACGACGATGACAAACACCTTGAAGAACTTCCTCGCCGACGAGCGTGGTGCGACCGCGATCGAATACGGCCTGATTGCCGCCGGCATCGCGCTGGCCATCATTTCCGTCGTGAACGGCATGGGCTCCAAGCTTAACGCCAAATTCGGGTCGATCAGCTCTTCGCTGCGCTGATCGCGTGGGCTCCGCTGCGCGCTAATATCGCCGCCACGATCAGCGCCGCGACGACGTTCGCGGCGGCGCTGATCAAGATCGGCAACGTATAGCTGTGGTTGACGTCATAGGCGAAGCCGGCCGCACTCGGGCCAACCAGCGTGCCGAACGCCACGCTGGTGTAGAGAATACCGATGATTCCGCTGACATTGCGTCCGCCAAAATAATCCATGATCACAGCGGGCAGCACCGCGACCCAGCCGCCGTAGAACACGCCGTAGACGAAGGCAAAAGCGGCGAGGGTCCAGACATCGGCGGCGATGGCCCAGATCGCCATCGCGAACGCCATTCCGACCAGGACCATGATGAGCGAGCGGTCGCGGCCCATCCGGTCGGCGAGCGCGCCGAGAAAGAAGCGGCCTGCGGTGCTGCCGGCCCCGATCACGCCGAGCAGCAGCACCGCAGAGGACGCCGTGACCCCGTGGTCGCGCGCGTAAGGCACCAGATGGACGAACGGGACGAAGGCGCCGAACGAGCAGACCAGACACGATACGTAGAGGGCGACAAACCGCGTCGACCGGACGGCCTCGCGCACCGAAGCGCCGCCGGCATTGCCTGCGCCCGCGGCCTCGCGAGGCGGATCGCCGTCGGGTCCGAGGCCGCGGTGCTTCGGATCGTTCTCGATCAGCAGCGACGCTCCGCCGCCCAGCACCAGGGCGATCGCGCCCAGCACCAGATAGGCGCCGCGCCAGCCCACCGATGCGATCAACAATGAGGCCAGCGGCGGCATCGCCAGCGTACCGAGCCCGATGCCGCTCACCGCGAGCCCGGAGGCAAAGCCGCGGCGCTTGACGAACCAGCGTTGCACCGCGCCGATCGCGGGAACATAGGCGCAGCCGAGGCCGAGGCCGACGCCCAGCCCGTAGGCGAGATAGACCTCGACAAGGGAACGTGCCGCGCTCGCCGCCGCAAGTCCGACCGCGATCAGGATCATGCCGGCGATGGCCAGCGGACGCGAGCCGAACCGGTCGGCGAGGGGACCGCTGACGAGTCCGAGCGCGAAGTACAGAAAGCCCGCAATGGAAAACACGAGCGAGATCGAACCGCGCGAGGCGCCGAAATCGTGCTGGAGCGGCTCCAGAAATGCGCTGAACGTGTAGGCGGAGCCGAAGCCGACGAACATGACGGCAAATGCCGCCGCGACGACGAACCAGCCATGGAAAATGCTTCGCTGAGCGAGCGTGGATTGAACGGTCAATGCTGCCTCCGCGAGCTGAGGGAAGGATGGCGACGATGCCAGGACGTGGCACGCTGGAACGCCGCGCCGGCGCGCACGAGCATGGCCTCGTCGAGATGAGCGGCGACGAGCTGGAACGCGATCGGCAGTCCGTCTGCTGATGCACCACCCGGTAGCGCGATCGTGGGATGACCGGTCACGTCGAACGGGCAGGTGTATCGCTGCAGCTTCGCGATCAGATCCGGCTGCTCGCCGAGCGTCTGGGTCATGGCGAGCGTCACCGGCGGGAACGGGTGTACCGGGATCAGCAGCAGGTCAATGGTCTCGAACAGCGCGGTGACGCGGCCGCGCAGCGCCAGCCGCCGCAGCAGGATCTTCTGATAATCGAGAGCGGAGAGCGCGCGACCGGCCTCGATCAGCGAGGCGAGCATCGGGCCATACTCGTTCTTGCGGGCAGGATAGGTCGCCTCGTGCGCGACCGCAGCTTCTACCGCACAATTCGGTGTCCAGTCGGCAATCGCCTGCATGACGTCGGGAAATCTGACATCGACGATGCCGGCGCCTAGCGCGCGGAACGCATCGATGGCGTCTGCCAGCACGTGCTGTGTCGTAACGTCCACGTCGTCGCTGTTCCAGGCGGCATCGACGCCGATCCGCAAGCCCCGCACGTCCTGTGCGGCCGCGGCCAGATAGTCGGGCACCGGATCGAATACCGAGGTCGGGTCGTTGGGGTCGTGTCCGGCAAGGACGCCGAGCAGTGCGCCCGCATCGGCCGCGCTGCGGCCGATCGGTCCGACATGGTCGAGCGTCGCGGCCAGCTCGAAGGCGCCGTGTCGGCTGACGCGACCCCAGCTCGGCTTCAATCCGGTCAGCCCGTTGGCGGCGCACGGCCAGCGGATCGAACCGCCGGTGTCGGAGCCGAGCGAGCCGAAGCAAAGCCCGGCAGCGGTTGCGACCGCCGAGCCACTGGACGAAATGCCCGGCCAGTAACTCGCATTCCACGGATTCTTCGGCGGCGTCACCAACGGATGGTGATCGGAATAGGCGCCCTCGGTGAGTTGCAGCTTGCCGAGTATCACGGCGCCCGCGTCCTTGAGCCGGCGCACGACGGTTGCGTCTTCGTGGGGACGAAAGTCGCGATGAAGCATGGTGCCGGCCGCCGTCGGAATGCCCTTGGTCCAGAACAGGTCCTTGAGCGCAATCGGCACGCCATGCAGCGGCCCCCGATACCGACCCTGTGCGATTTCGGCGTCCGCGGCTTTTGCCTCGGCGATGGCCGTTTCTGCCATCACGTGAACGTAGCTGCCGAGATCCCGGTCCATGGCGTCGATACGGTCGAGTTGCGCGCGCGTCACGTCCAGCGCGGAGATGTCGCGCGCCTTGAGGCGTGCTGCGAGCGCGGTGAGTTCGAGATAGTGCAGGGCGTCGGCCATCGGTTCGGGGTCTCCGTTCTGGTGATCGCAATGGGCGCTCGATCCCGAAGGATTCGACACTAGTATAATTAGGATACAGGTGTCGCTTGCTGTCAACCAGTAAATCTGTTTTACTGGTGTTCAAATCTTTGGTGTCCCGATGTCGAAAGAGTCTCGCAAATTCCAGGTTCCCGACACGCTGGCAAACGTCTACGATTTCGCCAACACGCTCGATGTTCGCCACTTCATGCATTTCGGCGTGGAGCACCCGGAGAGCGATGAGCTTGGCGGGCCGAAGGAACTTGCGGACTGGATGCGGGAACGCGGCCTTGGCGCCGAGGGCGGGCGTGTCACGCCCGCGATGTTTGAGACCGCGCTACGACTGCGCGGCGCCTTGCGCGCCTATCTGCAATGTGAGCCCGCCGAGCGGCCCCGGAACAGGAGCGTTCTCGGCACGCTCAATGAGGCGCTCGCGCCGTTTCCGTTGCGGGTGGAGGCGCGCGCAGGCCGTGGCGCGATGCTGTCGGCAGCGCGCGAGGATGCGCTCGCAGGCCTCTCGGCCATCGCGATCGAGCTTCATGACGCAACGCTTGTGGGAACGCTGGACCGGCTGAAGATGTGCGCGTCGGAGGAATGCCGCCGGGTGTTCTTCGACCGCTCGAAACCATCGACGCGGCGGTGGTGCATGTCGACGCTGTGCGGCAACCGGATGAAGACGCGCGCCTATCGCGAGCGGCAGCGCGAGGCGAAATAGATCACGCGGCGTTCAGGCGCGGTAGTGGCCCGACTTGCCGCCGAGCTTCTCGACCAGATGGATGCCCTCGATGCGCACGCCGCGTTCGACCGCCTTGATCATGTCGTAGATGGTGAGGCAGGCGACCGACACCGCCGTGAGCGCCTCCATCTCGACGCCGGTCGGGCCCGTCACCTTCACGCTGGCGCGGACGAGGCAGCCTGGCAGTTTCGCGTCGGGCTCGATGTCGACCGTGACCTTCGACAGCGCGAGGGGATGACAGAGCGGGATCAGCTCCGAGGTGCGTTTGGCGGCCATGATGCCGGCGATGCGCGCGGTGCCGAGCACGTCGCCTTTCTTGGCGTTGCCCGAGACGATGAGATCAAGCGTCGCCTTGGTCATGATGACGTGGCCTTCGGCGACCGCGAGCCGCTCGGTCGCGGGCTTGTCCGACACGTCCACCATCCGCGCCTCGCCGGAGGCGCCGATATGGGTGAGGGCAGGGCCGGCTTTCGTCTTGGATTGCCTGGCCTTGGCGGGCTTGCGCGCCATGTCAGCGCGTACTCGTCGCGCGCGCAGTCTCACGCGCGAGCAGCGTGCGCGTGGCGGCGGTCACGTCGGCCTGCCGCATCAGGCTCTCGCCGACCAGGAAGGTCGACATGCCGACGCGCTCGAGCCGGGCGAGATCGGCGGGCGTGAAGATGCCGCTCTCGCCGACCATCAGCCGTTCCGCTGGGATCAGCGGCGCCAGCGTCTCGCTGGTCGCGAGCGTGGTCTCAAAGGTGCGCAAATTGCGGTTGTTGACGCCGATCATCGGCGAACGCAGCTTCAGCGCACGGTCGAGCTCGGCGCGGTCGTGGATTTCGATCAGTACGTCCATGCCGTAGGCGAGGGCGGCGTCCTCGAGATCCTTGGCGGTGGCATCGTCGAGCGCGGCCATGATGATCAGGATGCAGTCGGCGCCATGCGCACGCGCTTCAATCACCTGATAGGTGTCGAACATGAAATCCTTGCGCAGCACCGGGAGCGACGTTGCCGCGCGCGCCGCCACCATGAAATCGAGATGGCCCTGGAACGAGGGCGTGTCGGTCAGGACCGACAGACAGACCGCACCGCCGGCCTCATAGGCCTTGGCGAGCAGCGGCGGATCGAAATCGGCGCGGATCAGCCCCTTCGACGGCGAGGCTTTCTTGACCTCGGCAATCAGCGCGTAGTCGCCATTGGCGTGCTTGGCCTTGATCGCGCGCACGAAGCCGCGTGGGGCTCCCTGCGCCTTGGCTTTGGCCTCGACTTCCGAGAGCGGCTGCGCGCGCTTGGCGGCTGCGATCTCTTCGCGCTTGTAGGCTTCGATCTTGGTCAGGATGTCAGACATGTCAGGTTCAGCCGTTCGAGATCGCGATCAAATGCTTCAGCCGCGCGCTCGCGGCGCCGCTGTCGAGCGACTTCGCACCGATCGCAACGCCTTCCTTGAGATCCTTGGCGCGGCCGGCCACGACCAACGCTGCGGCGGCGTTGATCAGCGCGACATCGCGGTAGGGGCTCGGCTTGCCGTCGAGCACGCTCTGCAAGGCGATCGCATTGGCGTCGGCGTCACCGCCCCTGAGCGCACCGGGATCGCAGCGCGGTAGGCCGGCGTCCTCCGGCGTCACCTCGAAATTCCGGATCTCGCCATTATGGAGCGCGGAGACGAAGGTCGGGCCCGTGAGGGTGATCTCGTCGAGGCCGTCGGAGCCATGCACCACCCAGGCGGATTCCGAGCCGAGGTTTTTCAGCACCTGCGCAAGCGGCTGCACCCATTGCCGCGAGAACACGCCGACCATCTGGCGCTTGACGCCGGCCGGGTTGGACAGGGGGCCGAGCAGATTGAAGATCGTGCGTGTCGCAAGCTCGACCCGGGTCGGGCCGACGTTCTTCATCGCCGGATGGTGGGCAGGGGCGAACATGAAGCCGATGCCGCATTCGCGCACACAGCGGCCGACCTGCTCGGGCCTGAGGTCGATTTTCACGCCGAGCGACGCCAGCACGTCGGCGGCGCCCGAGCGCGACGACAGCGCACGGTTGCCGTGCTTGGCCACCGGCAGGCCGGTGCCCGAGACGATGAAGGACGCGCAGGTCGAGACGTTGACCGAGCCGGAGCCGTCACCGCCGGTGCCGACGATGTCGACGGCGTCCGCGGGCGCGTCGACCGTGAGCATCTTGGAACGCATCGCCGAGACCGCGCCGGTGATTTCGTCCACGGTCTCGCCGCGCACCCGCAGCGCCATCAGGAGGCCACCCATCTGCGAGGGCGTGGCCTCGCCGGACATCATGGCGTCGAAGGCGGAAGCCGCTTCGTCACGCGACAGGCTGGCGCCGGTCGCCACTTTTCCAATGATCGATTTCAGGTCGTCCATCGCGTGCTTTCAATTCACTGGTTCGCGCCGGTCACCTGCGCGAAGGCGGCCTGATTAATGGTGGTCCCGATGTCGGTTTCAAGCTTGTTGACGTAGGAGGCGACCTGCTCGTCGGTCAACGCGCGGTCGAGGCTGTCCTTCAGCTTCTTCACCGCGTCGGACGCGGCGTCGACCGCGGGTTCGACGATGTCGGTGACGCGGAAGACGATCACCTCGCTGCCGCCGCTCACCGCGGTCTGTCCGACCCCGTCCTTGGCGGTGCGGAAGGCGGCCGCAACGACGCTGGCGGGCACGCCGGCGGGCGAGTCGTCGCGCTTGAAGCCGGAGGCGGTCTCGACCTTGGCGTTGATCGCGGCGGCCTCGTCAGCGAGCTTGCCGCCCTGTTCGAGCTTCTGCACCATCTCGGTCGCCTTGGTCTTCAGCTTGGCGGCGATCTGGTCCTGGCGCCAGCGCGCCTCGACCTGGTCGCGCACCTCGTCGAGATTGCGGTCGCGCGAGGGCGTGATGGCGAGCACGTCGTACCAGACATAGCCGCCCTTGAACGAGATCGCGTCGTTGTCGACGCCGACATCGGTGTTGAAGGCCTGCGACACCACGTCGAGGCCCTGCGGGATGCTGGTGACTGGCTGGCCGTTCGGGGCACGGCCGGAGCGGTCGACGGCGTCGATGGTCACGGCAGTGAGGCCGAGCTTCTGCGCCGCGTCGATCACGCTGGCGCCGCCGCCGCGCTCGTCTTCCATCTTGTCGCGGAGATCGTTGACCTTGACGCGGGCGCGCTCGGTGGCGATCTCGCGCTTGATGTCGCCGGCGAGGCTGGCGTAGTTCGCTTCACTGCCCGGTTCGATCTTGTCGACCTTGACGATGGAGGTGCCGAGACGGCCCTGGATCGGCTGGCTGATCTCGCCCGCGGGAAGCGCGAAGGCGGCATCGCCGACCGCGGGGTCGAGCGACGATTTGGTCACGAGCCCGAGGTCGACATCGGAGCTGCTCAGCCCGCGCTCCTTGCCGAGGTCCTCGAACGACATTCCGCCGGCGAGACGCTCGCGTGCGGCCTGCGCCTCGGCGACGTTGGGGAATACGATCTGATGGATCTGGCGCTTCTCCGGCGTGCCGAGCCGGTCCTTGCGCTGGTCGAACACTTTCTTGGCGTCCCCGTCGGAGACCTCGCTCCATTTGCCGATCTCTTCCGGCGAGACCACGACAAAGGAAATCTTGCGATATTCGGGCGCGCGGAACTGGACCTTGTGATCCTCGAAATAGGCGGCGAGGGCTTCGGGCGAGGGAGCGTCGATGGTGCCGGCCTGCGCGGCGTCGAGCCTGACGAATTCGATCGCGCGCTGCTCGTTCTGGAAGCGCGTCAGCACGTCGATCATGGCCTTCGGCGGTTCGAGGCCGGCGCCGATCGTGCCGGTGATCTGCCGGCGCAGCGACACCTTGCGCTGCTCGGAGACGTAGCGCTGCTCGGTATAGCCGAAATTGCGGATCACGGCCTGGAAGCGGTTCGGATCGAAGCTGCCGCCGACGCCTTTGAAGTTGGGGTCGTTCATGATGACCTGGCGGATCTGCTCGTCGGACTGGCCGAGCCCGAGCCGGCGGGCTTCTTCGTCGAGGGCGGCTTCCGCGATCGTCTGCTGGAGCACCTGGCGGTCGAGGCCGAAGGCACGCGCCTGGTCAGGCGTCAGCGGCCGGCCGAACTGGCGGCTGATCTGTTGCAGCCGGTCGGTATAGGTCTGCCGGAACTCGTTCAACGAAATCTCGGTGCTGCCGACCTTGGCCACCGTGGACTGCCCGAAGCCTTTGAAGATGTCGGCGATGCCCCAAACGCCGAAACTGATGATCAACACGCCCATCACCACGGCCATAATGGTCTTGCCGAGCCAGTTTGATGAGGCCTTGCGCATTCCTCGAAGCATTTGGTCCAACTTGTTTGGCAGGAGGGGAACGGGAGCGCGTCTTAATGCAGATTCCGCAAAAGCGCGTCACCAAATTGATCAATCATCATAAAGTGGTGGCTTTCCCCCCGCAACCTCAGGCCACGCGGTCCCTCGACGCTGCGGTTAAAAGCCCTGGGCTCTCTGGAACTGCCGCGACAGCTCTGCTAGCGGATGCACAAACCTCATTTTGCTGGAAATTGACATGACCGACGCCATCCGACCGCTGATCGCCGGCAATTGGAAAATGAACGGCCTCAAGGGCTCGGCTGCCGAATTCGACGCCATGCTCAAAGGCGCGGCAGAGGTGGCCGCCAAGGCCGACCTGCTGGTCTGCCCGCCGGCGACCCTGATCGCGGCCTTCGCCGACAAGGCGCGCGGCAGCAAGGTCGCGGTGGGGGCGCAGGATTGCCACCCCAAGGCCTCCGGCGCCCATACCGGCGATATCGCTGCCGAAATGCTGGCCGATGCCGGTGCGACCGCCATCATCGTCGGCCATTCCGAGCGTCGCGCCGACCACGGCGAGGGCGATGCCCTGATCCGGCAGAAGGCCGAGGCCGCCTGGCGCGCCGGCGTCACCGCGATCGTCTGCATCGGTGAGACGCAGGGCCAGCGCGATGCCGGCCAGACACTGGACATCCTGCGCGGCCAACTCGACGGCTCGCTGCCGGACGGCTCGACCGCCGCCAACCTGGTCGTGGCCTATGAGCCGGTCTGGGCGATCGGCACCGGCCTGACCCCGACGGCCCAGGATGTCGAGCAGATTCATAGCTTTATCCGGGAACTCCTGACCTCCCGGTTCAGGGCGGACGGGGCCAGGATGCGCATCCTCTATGGCGGCTCGGTCAAGCCGTCGAACGCGACCGAGCTGATGTCCGTGAAAAACGTCAACGGCGCGCTGGTCGGCGGCGCCAGCCTGAAGGCGGCCGATTTCCTTGCGATTGCGAAGGGCTGCCCCTAGCTAATCTCAAAGCGCGGCCGTGGCCGATCGGGGGGTGGCAATGCCTCTTCCGATCGTGTAACACCGCGCAACTTCAGGAAAACCCGCGAAGCGCGATCGGCCGCCGTCTCGGCGCTGTCGGCTTGTGACGGAAGGACACTATGCAGACTGTTGTCATCGTCATTCACCTCATGATCGTCGCCGTCATGATCGGCGCCGTCCTGCTTCAGAAGTCGGAAGGCGGCGGCCTCGGCATGGGCGGAGGCGCAGGCTTCATGTCGAGCCGCGGCACCGCGAACCTTTTGACGCGGACCACCGCGATCCTGGCTGGGGGCTTCTTCCTCACCAGCCTGTTCCTGTCCTGGCATGCCGGCTACAACCGGGCGCCTTCGTCGATCATCGGCGCGCCGGCGTCCCAGACCCAGCCGGCCGGAGGCGCCCCGATCGCGCCGCCGACCTCGGGCGGCATCCTGGATTCGCTGAAGAAGGCCGACGAACAGCAGCAGAACCAGGCGCCAGCCGGCCCGCAGGTGCCGCGCTCGCAATAAAGCAGGGGGGCCATGCAGGGCGGCTTCTACCGTCCTGCATCAAGAATCCCCATCAAGGCTCTGTCACCACTCTTAGTTTTGGCTCACCCACAGGCCCGCAAAATATTTGGGGCGGAATACGAATCGCTTTGGCGAATCGAATTCGAGGGATTAGAGGTTAAGTCCCATGGCGCGGTACATATTCATCACCGGCGGCGTGGTCTCTTCGCTCGGCAAGGGTCTGGCTTCAGCGGCACTCGGTGCCCTGTTGCAAGCCCGGGGCTACAAGGTCCGCCTCCGCAAGCTCGACCCCTATCTCAACCTCGATCCCGGAACGATGTCGCCGTATCAGCACGGCGAAGTGTTCGTGACCGATGACGGCGCGGAGACCGATCTCGATCTCGGTCACTACGAGCGCTTCACCGGCCGGCCTGCGACCAAGCAGGACAACATCACCACCGGGCGCATCTACCAGGACATCATCTCCAAGGAGCGGCGCGGCGATTATCTCGGCGCGACCATCCAGGTGGTTCCGCACGTCACCAACGCCATCAAGGAATTCGTCCTCTCCGGCAATGACGATTACGACTTCGTGCTGGTCGAGATCGGCGGCACCGTCGGCGACATCGAGGGCCTGCCTTTCTTCGAGGCGATTCGTCAGCTCAAGAACGAGCTGCCGCGCGATCATGCCGTCTACATTCATCTGACGCTGCTGCCTTACATCCCGAGCGCGGGCGAGCTGAAGACCAAGCCGACGCAGCACTCGGTGAAGGAGCTGCGCTCGATCGGCATCCAGCCGGACATCCTGCTCTGCCGCACCGACCGCGAGATCCCGAAGGAAGAGCGGCGCAAGCTCGGGCTGTTCTGCAACGTGCGCGAAAGCGCCGTGATCGAGGCGCGCGACGTCGACAACATCTACGCCGTGCCCGAGGCCTATCATAACGCGGGCCTCGACGACGAAGTGCTCGCCGCCTTCGGCATCGGCTCGCGGATTCCTCCGGAGCTGCGAAGCTGGCAGCAGATCAACGAGCGCGTCCGCAATCCCGAAGGCAACGTCACCATCGCCATCGTCGGCAAATATACCGGCATGAAGGATGCGTATAAGTCGCTGATCGAGGCGCTCTCGCATGGCGGCATCGCCAACAAGGTGAAGGTCAATCTCGACTGGATCGAGAGCGAGATCTTCGAGAAGGAAGATCCCGCGCCGTTCCTCGAACACGTCAATGGCATTCTGGTGCCGGGCGGCTTCGGCCAGCGCGGCGCCGAAGGCAAGATCCGCGCGGCGCAGTTCGCGCGCGAGCGCGACGTGCCGTATTTCGGCATCTGCTTCGGCATGCAGATGGCGGTGATCGAGGCCGCGCGAAACCTCGTCGGCATCGAGGACGCCAACTCCACCGAGTTCGGCCCGACCAAGGAGCCGCTGGTCGGCCTGATGACCGAATGGCTGCGCGGCAACGAGCTCGAGAAGCGCTCCAAGGCCGGCGATCTCGGCGGCACGATGCGTCTCGGCGCCTATCCCGCGGCGCTCAACCGCGGCAGCCGCGTCTCGCAGGTCTATGGCGGCGCGACCGAGATTTCTGAGCGCCACCGCCACCGCTACGAGGTCAACACCGCCTACAAGGACCGCCTCGAGCAGCACGGGCTGAAATTCTCCGGCCTCTCGCCCGATGGCGTGCTGCCGGAGATCGTCGAGTACGAGGATCATCCCTGGTTCATCGGCGTTCAGTTCCACCCCGAGCTGAAGTCGCGGCCTTTTGAGCCTCATCCTCTCTTCGCCTCGTTCATTCAGGCGGCGATGGTGCAGTCGCGGCTGGTGTGATGTCTCAGGGCGCAGCGGTGTAGTCGCGCACGAGGTGCATCGGCGCCGGCGCGACCGGCATTGAGGCATCGGGCGCAAGCGTTCCCGTGACGATCTTCATCTGCGGCCGTCGCGTCAGCTTGTAGACGGCGGCCGGCGGCACGTTCAGCAAGGCGCGATCCACCAGCTTTGCACGCAAGCCCAGCCGGTCGAGCACCGGCCGCGGCACCGGGCAGCTCATCCCGTAGGTGAACTGATAGAACGCGCCTCCCGGGCGGACGTAACGGAACGCACCGCCGATGATGGAGACGACCTTGCGCGTCGACATATTGAGCAGCGGCAGGCCGCTGACCACGGCGCCGACCGGCGCGCCGTCATAGAGCCGCTCCGTCGTGAGCCGTCCTGCATCCATCCACAACACGCGCGCGCCGGGAAAACGGATTTGCAGGAGCTTGGTGAAGTCCGAGCCGTATTCGATCAGCGTGAGGTCCTGCTGGTGCACGCCGCGTTTCAGGAGCTTGTAGGTGAAAGCGCCGGTGCCGGGGCCGAGCTCGAGGATCGGGCCGGTCGTTGCGGTGATCTCGCGGGTGATGAGATCGGCAAGGGCTGCGCCCGAAGGCGCGATCGCGCCGACCCGCCGCGGGGCCGACATCCAGGACAGGAAGAATGAGAGGAAATCGTTGGGCATGCGCACTCCGGCATTTCGATTGCGCCTCGCAAAGCAGAGGTGAGGCGGTCGAAGAGTCGCCTGAGCGCATTGCGACAGCATTGCGCTTGAGACGCAGAGACGAATTGAATCAGCCCTGTTGCAGGGGCGGCAGCGTCATCCTGAAGCACGCACCGCCGTTCGGTCCGTCCAGGACCGAAACGTGACCGCCATGGAGGAGCATGATCTCGTGCACCATGTTGAGGCCGAGGCCGGCGCCGCGATCGAGCGGCGTGAGCCGGTAGAACGGCTCGAAGATCAGCTCGCGCTGATCGGCCGGAATGCCCGCGCCCTCGTCGGTGACCTCGATGCTGGCGGGACGGCTGACACGAATGACGATCGTGCCGCGGCGAGGGCCGTGCTGGATGGCATTCTGCACGAGGTTAGTCAGCGCGCGTTCGAGCGCGGCCGCGTCGCCGAGTACGTCGATCCGCGCCGCAGGCGCGTCGAAGGACAGCTCATAGCCAGCCGCAATCGCCAGTGGTGCGAGGTCGGCGGCAACGCCTTGCGCGACGGAGACCAGGTCGACCGGCACGAATGGATGCCCGCAACGGTCGAGCCGCTGGATATCCAGCAATTGTTCGGCAAGCGTCGCGAGCCGCGCCGCATCCTCGATCAGGCGGGTCTTGTCCGGTCCCGACGGCAATGACTCCAGGCGCGTGTTCAGGATCGCGATCGGCGTACGCAGCTCGTGCGCGGCGTCGGCAACGAAGCGCTTGTGGCGGGCGTAACCCTGATCGAGCCGCGCCAGAGCGTCATTGACCGCGGCCACGAGCGGTACGACTTCAAGCGGAATTTGCTCCACTGACAGCCGCGCGCCGCGCTGATGGATATCGATCCGCCGGGCCTGGTCTGCGGTCGCGTCCAATCCTCTGAAAGCGCGCTGCACGACCATCGGCGTCGCGATGAACGTCGCGGTCCCCATCAACAGCAGGCCGGGGAGCGCGATGCCCAGCAACACGAGCGACGTCGTGAACACCGCCTTGGCGCCGCTGAGCTTCCCCTGCGTCGCCGTGATGACCTGCACGTTGCCGACGGCCGTGTCGATGCGTTTCAACCGCGCCGCCGGCTTGCGTGGATCGTCCTCGAAGAGCTGCCAGCCGAGCCGCGCCTGGCTGATCTGGTCGAGGGCGCCGCCGATCCCGGCGAATTCAGCCGGTACGGAGCCTTCACTGAGCGAATGCCCCTGCCTGTCGCGAACCAGCAACCAGAGGTCGGGGGTCTCCTCGCGCAAGGCTTTCAGCTCAGCCGTCGGCCGCAGCGTCAGGCCGCCGGCTGCGTCGCGCGCGAGCGCGCTCTGCACGACGTCGATCACGCGGTCTTCGTCCCGTTGGACCAGCACGAAGCCTGTAGCGCACAGTGCGCCGATGATGACGACGACCAAAGCGACGAACAGCGCGGCCTGGAGCGAAAGCAGGCGCCAGCTCAGCCGAGAGCGCAGGCAATATGGGTCGGAGTGCCTGCTCACGGCAGTTTCTTCAGCAGATAGCCGACGCCGCGGATGCCGTGGATCTCCACGTGCGCGTCGGCTTCGGCAAGCTTGCGGCGCAGCCGCGAGACATGCGTATCGAGTGCGTTCGACTGGATCTCGTCGTCGAAACTGTAAACCGCTTCCTCCAGCGCCGATCGCAGCACGGTCCGGCCCATGCGGCGGACCAGGGCTTCGAGCACAAGGAGCTCCCGCCGCGGCAGTTCGAGCGGAGCCCCGTCGACGCTCGCCTCGCGATGGCCGAAGTCGAAGGCGAGGCGGCCGGCGCGAATGATGTCGGGCTGAAGCCCGGCGGGCCGTCGCAACACCGCGCGCAGGCGCGCCAGCAATTCCTCCACCGCGAACGGTTTTGCCAGATAATCATCCGCCCCGCTGTCGAGCCCGGCGACGCGATCGGCGAGCTCGCCGCGTGCCGTCAACACGATGATCGGCACACCGTCGGCGCGCGCTCTCAGTTTCGGAATCAGGGCAAGACCGTCGCCGTCGGGCAGCTGGCGATCGAGCAGCACGGCGGCGTGCACGTCGGCGGAAATGGCCTCTTCGGCCTCGGCGAGCGTTGGCACGTGATCGACGATCATGTCGTACCGCTTGAGCGCCGAGGCCAGCGCTCCGGCCATCTCCGCTTCATCCTCGACGAGCAAAATCCGCATGATCCGCACCTGAGCCTCAACCGAGGCGTTGTAGCGGCAGTATCATTGCGGCAGCATTACGGGAACCGGGTGCGATCGGGGCCGGCAAGCCATGCGCTAGACGCCGCGGGCGGTATCGGGCAGGGCCGAAGACACCGTCACGGCCAGCCGTTATAACCCCCGACGTCATCAGGGAGGAACAAGAATGATCTATGAAATGCGCATCTACCGTTGCGTGCCCGGCCGCCTGCCGGCGCTCCTGAAGCGGTTCGAGACGGTCACGCTGAAGCTCTGGGAGAAGCACGGCATCAAGCAGGCCGGCTTCTTCACCACGCTGATCGGCGAATCCAACCAGGAGCTGACCTATTTCCTGGCGTGGGATTCGCTCGCCGACCGCGAAGCGAAGTGGGGCAAGTTCATGACCGACCCGGACTGGATGAAGGCGCGTGCCGAGAGCGAAGCGGACGGCCAGATCGTCGGCAACATCGTCAGCCAGCTCCTGACGCCGACCGCCTTCTCGGCGGTGAAGTAAGGGGCCGCCGGCGCAAGGGCCTCGCACGGAACCCCGGCGCAACCCTGATATTCGGGTGGCCCGGGGCGAATGGGGTTGATCCGACCCTGATGGCGGCTATGGTCGCGCCGAAACGAGGGACATTGGCCTTGAGCTCTTCGAATTCAGCGGCGCCGGTCGTCACCATTGGCACAGTCAGGTTCGGCAACGATCTGCCGATCTCGATCATTGCCGGGCCGTGCCAGCTCGAAAGCCGCCAACATGCGCTGGAGGTGGCCTCCGCGCTGAAGGAGATCGCCGCGCGGCTGAAGATCGGACTCGTCTACAAGACCTCGTTCGACAAGGCCAACCGCACCAGCGCGTCGGCGGCACGCGGTCTCGGGCTCGCACAGTCGCTGCCGATCTTCGCCGAGATCCGCGCCTCCCTCGGCTTGCCGGTCCTGACCGATGTACATGACGCCGCGCAGTGCGCCGAGGTGGCGCAAGCCGTGGACATCCTCCAGATCCCGGCCTTCCTGTGCCGGCAGACCGATCTGCTGCTGGCGGCCGCCGCGACGGGCAAGGTCGTCAACGTCAAGAAGGGGCAATTCCTCGCGCCCTGGGACATGGCCAATGTCGTGACCAAGATCACGACCGCGAACAATCCCAACGTGCTCGTCACCGAGCGCGGCGCCTCGTTCGGCTACAACACGCTGGTCTCCGACATGCGCGCGCTGCCGATCCTGGCGCGCACCACCGGTGCGCCCGTGATCTTCGACGCCACCCATTCGGTGCAGCAGCCGGGCGGGAAGGGGACGTCCTCCGGCGGCGAGCGTGAGTTCGTGCCGGTGCTGGCGCGCGCAGCCGTCGCGGTCGGCGTTGCCGGCGTCTTCATCGAGACCCATCCCGACCCTGATCGCGCGCCCTCGGACGGGCCCAACATGGTGCCGCTGCGCGACTTCGAAGGACTGATCCGCACGCTGATGGCATTCGACGCGGTGACGAAAAGCACAACGCGCTGATGTCCCAGCCTGCGACCGGGCCATCGTCCGACCAGAAGTTTCCGCCCGCGATCAATATCATCGCGCTCGCGAGCTTCTCGGCGGCGTTGTCCACGCGCGCGCTCGATCCCGTCCTGCCGCATGTCGCGGAAGATTTTTCGATCAGTATCACGACGGCCGCCAGCATCGCGGCCGGCTACGCCTTGATCTACGCGCTGGTTCAGCCGGTGATCGGAGCGGCCGCCGATCTGTTCGGCAAGGCGCGGTTGATGACACTGTGCCTGGCGCTGCTTGGCGTCTCCTGCATTCTTGGCGCGGTCGCGACCACCTTCTCGGGCCTGTTCGCGAGCCGCATCCTCGCTGGTATCGCCTCCGGTGGCGTGTTTCCGGTTGCTCTCGGCCTGACCGCCGACCTCGTTGCTCCCGCCAAGCGGCAGGTCGCGATCGGCCGCACGCTTGCGGGTTCGATGACCGGCAATCTGCTCGGTGCGACCGCCTCCGGCATCATCGGTGAACTCATCGGCTGGCGCGGTGTGCTCATGATGCTCGGCGCGCTCGGCCTGATCGCGGCCGTTGCGGTGGCGGCGGGCTTTCGCGGTGCCGCGCTGACGGCGCCGCCGAAGACGGATCTGAAGGCCTTGCGGCAGGGCTACCGGACCATCTTCGCCAACCCCAACACGCGCTACTGCTACTCGGCGGTCTTCGTCGAGGGCTGCTGCGTATTCGGCCTGTTTCCGTTCATCGCCGCGCTGCTGTTCGATCTCGGCGAGAAGTCACCGTCGATCGCGGGCATCGTGATCGCGGGCTTTGCGATCGGCGGACTGTTCTACACCTTCACGGTCTCACGCTTCCTGCCGTGGCTCGGCGTGAGAGGCATGATGATTGCGGGCGCGGGCCTCGTCGGACTGCAGCTCGGCGTGCTCGCCTTCGGTCCCGGATGGAAGCTGCAATTCGCCAGCATGCTGGCGATGGGCTGGGGGTTCTACATGATCCACGGCTGCCTGCAGGTGTTTGCCAGCGAGCTGTCGATCGGGGCGCGGGCAACGGCGATGTCGCTGCATTCGTTCTTCTTCTTCATGGGGCAGACCGTTGGCCCGATCGCCTATGGCCTTGGCCTCCAGCACGGTGGCAAGGTCTCGACCCTGCTCACGAGCGCCGCGATCATGGTGGCGCTTGGTCTCGTCTGCGCCCGGCTGCTCAAGCAGCGGGCACCCTCGGACGCACGGGTCTGAGGGGAGTATCGAACTACCGGTTTCCGTATTTTCCCGGAAGAGATTGGTAGCCAAAGCCGTTCAATCTTAAATCAAATCTCATCGTTCGCTCCGTAGATTGCCCGCGAACCGCGTCTTGGCGGCAATATGGATCAGTCGATGCAAAAGCAGCGTTCGGTCGCCCGCATCCTCGGGGCGGTGGTTGGATCTCTCGGTCTCGTCCTCGTCGTCATCTGCGCCTATGCGCTGAAGCTCGCGGTCACCCGCTACTCGGACAGCAACCGCATCGTCTCGCTCGCGGTCGCCAGCCGCGACCTGACCAATACGCTCGTGATTTTCCGCCTGGAGCGCGGTGACACGCTGAGCTATCTGGCGTCGGCTGCCCCCGCGCCCGACAGCGTCATGAGCAGCCTCGCCGAGCAGCGAGCCACGGTGCAAAAGAACTGCGCGCAGGCCTTGCAGAGCCTCGCCTCTGCCGAAGCGCCCGGTCTTGCCGAAAAGCTCGACAAGCTCCGCGGCATCTGGGCGCAGCTCGAGGAGTTGCGGCCGCGCGCGGTCACTGCCCTGAAGCAGGAGAAGGCGGCGCGTGACGCGAACCTGCAACCGAGCTGGGCCAGGATCAGCGACGCCTATATGGACGCGATCGGCGACGTCACCGCCCATGTCGACAACGCGATGACGCTGATCGATCCCGTGGTCGATCGCCTCCTGATCGCCAAGCAGGCCTCCTGGCAGGCCCGCGCCAATGCCGGCCAAACCATTCTGATCCAGTTCTCCTCGATCCTCGCCAACAAGACCTGGACCGCGGCCGATGGTGTCACCTTCGCCGATCTGCGCGGCCGCATCCAGCAGTCCTGGGTGGTCGTGCGCGATCTCAGCCCGAATGTGGCCTCGCCCGAGCTGTTGCAGGCGATCCGTAACGCCGAGCCGGAAATTTCCGGCGCGCTCAGCGACGAACGCAATGCCATTGCGACCAAGCTGCTCGCCGGCGAGCCCGCCGGCGTCGCAGGCATCGACTACCGCGATCGTCAGCTTGTCGGCGCCAACAATGTCGTGATCGTCACACAAACCGCGCTCGCCAACATGATCTCGCGGGCCGAAGACGGTGCCTCGCGCGCCCGCGTCAGCCTGATCCTGTTCGGCCTGCTGGTGCCGGCCTCGCTGGCGCTGACGGTCGGCGGGCTGATGCTGATGCGCAACCGCGTCACCCAGCCGCTGACCGCGATCACCGGTGTCATGACCCGTTTCGCGGCGCATGATTTCGCCGGCGAGGTGCCGGGTCTCGGCCGCAACGACGAGATCGGCCGCATGGCCGCGGCGCTCCAGGTGTTCAAGGAGGCCATGATCAACGCCGAGCGCCTGTCCTGCGACCAGGCCGTCGAGCGCGCCGACAAGGAGAAGCGTGCAGCCGAATTGTCCGGCCTCGTGCGGCAATTCGAAAGCCGCATCGGCCAGATGGTACAGACGCTGTCGAGCGCGTCGGGCGAGCTGGAGACGACCGCGCGCTCGATGTCGGGCACGGCGGCCGAGGCCCAGACCCAGGCCGGCTCGGCCTCGACCTTGGCCGACCAGGTCGGCGGCGGCGTGCAGACCGTGGCGGCCGCGGCGGAGGAGCTCAACGCCTCGATCCGCGAGATCAACCGTCAGGTCGAGCAGGCGACGCGCGCCACCGAGCAGGCGGTCGTCACCGTCAAGGAAACCGACAGCACCATGCGCGCGCTTGCCGACGGCGCCGATCGCATCGGCGAGGTTATCGGCCTCATCACCTCGATCGCCGGCCAGACCAATCTGCTGGCGCTGAACGCAACGATCGAGGCAGCCCGAGCCGGCGAGTCCGGCAGGGGTTTTGCGGTGGTGGCGAGCGAGGTGAAGAACCTGGCCTCCCAGACGGCGAAGGCGACCGAAGAGATCAGCGCCCAGATCACGGAGATCCAGGGGGCGACGCAGAAGGCGGTCTCGGCGATCGACGGCATCGTCAAGACCATCGAGGAGGTCTCGAGCATCAACCGCGTCATCGCCGCCGCCATCGAGGAGCAGAACAAGGCCACCGCCGAGATCGCAAACACCGTGCAGCACACGGCGGAAGCGACCTCGACTGTCACCCGCAACATCGCAACCGTGTCGTCAGCGGCGAACGAGACCGGCCGCGCCGCGTCCGGCGTGCTGAAGGCCGCCGCCAACCTGTCGAGCCAGTCGACCTCGCTGACGTCGGAGGTCGACGGCTTTATCAGCAAGGTGAGGGCGGTGGCGTAAGCTGGCGCGCGCTCTCCTTGGCCACCAGAGACGGCGCTTCGCGCCGCGCTGGGGTAGCACAATCAACGAGGGCGATGCGCGCGGGCGGCGATTGCTTGCGCGCGCTCGAGCAGCGCTTCGGCTCGCTGCACGATCGGAATATCAATCATCTTGCCGTCGATGGCGAAGGATGCGCGTCCCTCGGCGGCCGCTTGCTTGTTGAGCGCAACGACACGCTCGGCGTCCGCTACCTCCTTGGCGGAGGGACTGAAACCCTCGTTGAGGATCGGCACCAGCGACGGATGGATGCAGGCAGAGCCCACGAAGCCAAAGTCCGCAGAGCGCCTGACTATCCTTGTGTATCCTTCCAGATCGGAGAAATCGGCGACTGAGCCGATGGTGCCGAGCGGCATGATGCCGGCGGCGCGGGCTGCCTGCACGACCTGTTGCTTCGGCATCAACAGGGTTTCCTCCGTCGGCTTGGCGCCGATGGCGGTGGCATAATCTTCCGCACCCAGTGAAATGCCGGCCAGCCGCGGGATCGATCGCGCGATCTCGTGAGCCCTACAGAGAGGACCGGGCGCCTCGATCAGGCCGACAAACCAGATATTGCCGATGGGCAATCCGCGCTCGATCTCCAGTCTGGTCACCATCTCGTCGAGCAGGCGCAGATGCTCGGCGCCTTCGACCTTGGTGATCTTGATCGCGTCCACGCCGGCGATGACAGCCGCTTCCAGATCGGGCACCGCCAATTCGAGCGGCTGGTTGATCCGCACCATGACATCCGAACTTCCGGTGTCGCGAAAGCGCTTCACGATGCCCGGGATCAGCTTTCGAGCGTTGGCCTTTTCAGCCAGCGGCACGCTGTCCTCGAGATCGATGATCAGCGCGTCCGCGCCGCGCTCGACGGCCTTGACCACGAACCGCTCGACGTTCGCGGGTACGAACAGCGCAGAGCGCCAGACCGGGAATTTTCGTTCAACTGTCATGTGCTGGTTTCCTTCACAACGCCCGAGGCGAGGGCGGCATCGATGTCGTCAGGGCTGAGGCCGGCTTCGGCCAGGATGGTGCGGCTGTGCTGACCGAGGCGTGGCGCAGGCGTCCGGATGCTTCCGGGCGTCTCGGACAGGCGAACCGGGACGGCGTGCATCGGGAACGTTCCCATGTCCTCGTCGGGATAGTCGGCCAGCAGTCCCCGGGCCTGCACGTGGCGATCGTTCATCAAGCGGACGGTGTCGTTGACCGGACCGATCGTGACCTCGGCCGCCTCGAAGAAGGCGACGTTGTCGTCGACCGTTCGTGTCGCGATGAAATCGCCGATGATCTTGTCGAGTTCGGCGACATGGACGAGCCTCTGCTCGTTGGTCTTGAACTTTGGATCCTCGCAGAGCTCCGGGCGGCCGATCGAACGCAGCACCCGCATCGCCATGCCTTGCGTGGATGCCGACAGGCAAACCCAGCCGCCATCGAGCGTGCGGTAGACATTGCGCGGTACCGAGCCGCTCGAGCGGCTCCCGCTGCGCGGTTTGACCACGCCGGTCAAACGGTAATTTGCCGCCTGAGGCCCGAGCGAGTTGACGATCGGGTCGAGCAGCGGCAGGTCGATCACCTGTCCCTTTCCGCCGTTGATCTCGACCTCCCGAAGGGCCGCCATCGCGGCGAACGCTCCGGTGAGACCGGACAGGGCATCGGCCAGATACATAGGCGGCAATACCGGCTCACGATCGGGGAAGCCGTTCATCTCGGCGAAGCCGGAGAAGCCCTCCACCAGCGTCCCAAAGCCGGGCCGGCGATGATAGGGGCCGGTCTGCCCCCATCCCGATATGCGAACGATCACGAGTTTGGGCTCTAGCCGCAGCAGTTCCTCCGGCGAGAGCCCCATCTGCTCGAGCGTGCCGGGACGGAAACTCTCGACCAGCATCGCGGCGCCGGGAATCATCTTGCGGATCAGCGGCACCGCTTCGTCGTGACGGAATTCCAGGCAGATGCTGCGCTTGTTGCGCGAATGGATCTTCCAGTTGGTCTCGACACCCTTGGTGCGCCAGCCGCGCAGCGTATCGCCTTCGCGCGGCTCGACCTTGATGACGTCGGCGCCGAAGTCGGCGAGATGCTGGGTGAGCAGATTGCCTGCGACCAGCCTCGAGAGGTCGATGACGCGGAGCCCTGTCAGCGGGCCGCGGACACCGGGGGTGTAATCGGCCTGATGCAGTCCGCTTTCGGGAGAGGTGGCGTCAGTGGGATTTGCCATGGTTCCGTTCTGTAAACAGGATGCCGCCGGTGACAGGCAGCCACAGGCGCAACTGGCGGTCAGTCGTTGCCTCCTGGGTTTCGATGCGGATCTGATTTCCGCCGACGCTCAATCCGATTTGCCATCGGCCGCCAACATAGGAATGGCTGACCACGTCGGCTTCAACGATCGAACCTCCGATCGCCTGATCGTTGGCCGCCGCCAGGCGCATCTGCTCGGGGCGATAGGCAAACGTGACCTTGTCGCCCAGGGATGGACGTTTGTCGGACTTGATCAGAACGCGCTGACCATCGGCGAGACTGACCAGTGTCTGTCCATCGCCGTCGGGCGCCCCGACCACGTCGCCGTTCAGGAAATTGGTCGTTCCGATGAAGTCGGCGACGAAACTGTCTGCCGGCCGCGTGTAGATCTCTTGGGGCGAGCCGATCTGGCTGATGTGGCCGCCATTCATGACCACGATGCGGTCGGACAGTGCCAGCGCTTCGACCTGGTCGTGCGTCACGTAGATCGTCGTCAGGCCGAGGCGCGTGCGCAGTTCGGCAAGCCAGGTCCGGGCGCGATCGCGCAGCTTTGCGTCGAGATTCGACAGGGGCTCGTCGAGCAGGAGGATTTCGGGCTGGTAGACCAGCGTTCGTGCGAGCGCGACACGCTGCTGCTGGCCGCCCGAGAGCTGATGCGGATAGCGGTCCTGAAAGCGCTCCATCTCGACGAGAGCGAGACTCTCCTCGACGCGGCGCTTGCAGTCGGCAGTCGATACCTTGCGCAGCTTGAGCGGAAACACGACGTTGTCATAGACCGTCATGTGCGGCCACAAAGCGTAGCTCTGGAACACGAGCCCGCAATGGCGCGCTTCCGGCGGCAGGAAGATTCCTTTTTCGCCGTCGAAATAGGTCTTGTTGCCGACGCGGATGCGTCCGCTCGTCGGTTGATCCAGTCCGGCAATGGCGCCGAGCGTTGTTGACTTGCCGCACCCTGACGGCCCCAGCAGCGTGACGAACTCGCCATCGGCAACGTGGATGTTGACGTCGTCGATCGCTTTGACCGGTCCGTACCGCTTGTGCAGGTTCTCGATCAGCAAATCAGCCATAAAGCTTCACTCCGAGAAAAGCGCGCGCCGCCGTGACGCAGACTCCGATGACCAGGATCTGGACGGTCGCCAGCGCGGACACCAGACCGACCTCGCCCTGCGTCCATGCCTGGAGCAGCGTGGTCCCGATCACTTCGCTGCCGGGTGCGAACAGGAAGATCGCTGTCGTGTATTCCTTGAAGAACGTGATGAAGAGGATGATAAAGCAGGCCACCAGCGCCGGGCGCAGCAAGGGCAAAACGATGCGCCGGCTCGTCGTCCACCAATCCGCGCCCTGCGTACGGGCGGCGCGATCGAAGTCCGGGCTCATCTGCAACAACATCGGAGCAACCGCACCGAGCCCCACAGGAATGAAGTGCATCGTGAAGGCGGCAACCAGAATCCAGATCGTGTTTCGGAGGCCGCCCAGGCCAGGCACGAGCGCAAACGCGTAGAAGAAACCGATGCCGGCGACGACGCCGGGCACGGCACGGGGAAACAGCGCGACGTAGTGTAGCGCGCCACGCCAGCGGAAGTCGGACCGCAGCACGATGATGGCGATCAGGGCGACCATCGCAGTGGCGACGACGCCACCGACCGAACTGACGATCAGCGAGTTCCAGATCGAACGCGGGTAGACCGGGTATTCGAGCATGTTGGCGAAGTTGCCGAGCGTCAGCACCTCGCTGATCGGCACCATCGGCGACAGCAGGCTCGTGAAGGCGCGCAGCAGCAGCGCGCCGATCGGCATCACGACAGTTGCGGTGATGTAGATCGCCGAGACGATGCAAAGCGGCCAGCGCAGGTTGTTCAGGCGGAAAGGGCGCGGTCGCGTGGCCTTGCCGCCGAGCGTGACGAAGCGCCTTGTATTGCCGAGCAGGCGTCCTTGTAGCCACACCAACACGCAGACGACGGCAAGCATCAGCACGGCAGCCGTTGCCACCAGCCCGTGGTCGGGGCGGGCCGACGCTACGCCGTTGTTGTAGAGGAACGTGGTCAGCACAGTGATGCCGGCGGGATCTCCGAACACCAGCGGAATTGCGAGGAGCTCCAGTCCCACAGTGAAGTTCAGCACGGCACTATAGGCGATTGCCGGCATGAGGAGCGGCAGCGTGATCCGCCACAAGGTCCTCAAGGTGCCGGCGCCGGTCACGCGCGCGGCTTCCTCCAAAGTCGGATCGGTGATCGAGGCCGACGACATGCAGTAGATGTAAGCGACTGGTGCTTGCGAGACGCCCGCGATCATCGCCATGCCCGGCAGCGAGTAGAGATTCCAGGGCGCGCCGTCGAAGATCGACTGAACCAGAAGCGTGAGGTAGCCGGCCGGTCCGTAGATCGTGTACCAGCCGAACGACAGTACCAGCGCCGAGAGATAGATCGGCCACAGGAAGAGCTCGCCGAACAACCGGGCAAACGGCATGTCGGTGCGGCCGAACAGCACCGCCGCCAGCGTGCCCAGCGTCTGCGAAATCACAGTGGTGAGGGTGGCGAACACGAACGTGTTCCAGATGACGAGCGCGAAGCCGTCGGTGCGAAGCAGGCGCCCGAAATTGCCCAGCGTCAGTTGCTGGCCGGAATCGTAGAGCGCACGATCCAGGAAGGATTGATAGAGAACGGGCAGGAGAGGCGCTGCGATCAGGACAATTGTCAGCAGCGCCATGCCGTACTGGATGACGGTATCGCGGCCGGGCAGCGGCTTCGGCAGGGCGTCCGCGGCCGACGACCCCAGCGCGCTGCTTGCGTCAAGCGACATTGAAGGTCTTTTTCCAGCGCGCGAGGAAGCTGTCGTAGTCCCGCACCGCGTCCCGATCGTAGCCGATGTAGCAGATGTTCTGCTCGCCGACGGCTTCCACGATCGACGAGTAGGTGTGGCGGATTCCGTCACCCGGCTTCACACCGGGGCGTGCCGGCGTCAGGCCGCCCCGTCCGAATGCGCGCTGACCGTCCTCCGAGACGACGTAGTCGAGCATCAGTTTTGCTGCGTTGACGTTCTTCGATCCCTTCGGAATCGCGATGCCACGCAGCACGACCGGCTGACCGTCTCCGATGAAGCTCCAGCCGAGGATCTTTGCCCGCGCCGGATCGTTCAGGCGCGGCCAGAAGGTGATGGCCGAAACGAAGAAGCCCATGGTGTATTCGCCGGAGGTGACCTTCTCGGTCATTGGGCCGCCGGAACGCTCGAATCGGGGCGAAAGCTTTGCAAGTTGGGCGAACCAGTCCCAGGCCTTTTCGCCGTGCTTCTTCACGAACGCGTAGCTGATGCCGTAGCCGAAAGTTGTTTGATGCACGCCGTAGCTGGTGATGCGGTTGCGCCAGGTTTTCTCGTTTGCGACCGCAAGTTCGACGAACTCGGCAAGTGTCTTGGGACGCTTGCCGTCGGCCACCAGCGTGTTGTTCCAGATCAGCGCCATGGGGTCGGACGAGACGGTGTAGACGCCGGGAAACGGCTTTGACCAATCCGGCCAGGCCTTCGCTTCAGGCGATACGTAGTCGAGGACTTCACCGCGCTCCTGGAAATCGATCCATCCGCCCGGATCGGCCGTCGCGATGAGGTCGCAGGTGCGGCTGTTGGTGCTCCGCTCGGCCAGATATCGCTCGAAGCTCTCGCGGGAGGCGGGGAGATCCAGGGTCTCGACCTTGATCTTCGGGTAGAGCTTGTTGAAGCCCTCGATCACGGGACGCCAGTTTTCCGGCGACATAATCGAGTAAATGAGGAGGCTGCCCTCGTTATGAGCGTCGTCGATGATCTTCTGATAATTCTCGGGATACCCGTTCGGCGCCGCCTGGGCCGTGCCCCGGAGCCCCATCGTGGCGCCGAGAACCGACATCACCATTAAGCTTCTACGATCGATGCTCGACATCTACTGTTCCTCCGGCCGCCGCGATTTGTTATGTACATTTATTGGCGCCAATTTGTGCGCAATAGTTGCGGTGAGTCAAGCGCTCCAAAAAGGGAAGCAGCCATGAAAGTACGGAAGGAGCAGAAGAGGCTGTTGGCGGCGGAAATCGGTGCCGCCATCCTGCAAGGCGACTACCGGCCCGGCGAATGGCTGCGCCAGATCGACCTGGAGGAAGCCTTCGCTGCCAAACGGTTTGACGTTCGCAGTGCGCTGACTCAGCTCGCCGCAAGCGGGATGGTGACGCACGTCGAAAATCGTGGATACCGGGTCGCGCAACCCGACTTGAACGTCGTTCGCGAGATATTGGCGATCCGCACGCTGCTCGAAGTTGAAGCGGCAAGGCAGGCGCTACCGAATATCGGTCCCGACGAACTCGAGAAGATCAAGCAGGCTCAGCAAATCTTCGAAGATGCTGTGGCGCGCGGCAGCAAGGCGGATCAGGCAAATACCAACGCAGCCTTTCACGACGAGATCTATCGCCATGCAACGAACCAATCGCTCGCCAGCCTCATCGTGGAAATCAGAAATCGCGCCAGACCAGGGCCGATTGCTTTGTGGCCCTCGAACGCCGAGCTGCAGAGAAGTGCTGCACACCATGTCGAGATCGTCGATGCGATCGAGTCTCGCGATCTCGCCGCGCTCGTTGCAGCAGTGCGACGACACATCGTCGAATCCGGCGCCAACTATCCGGCGCGCGATCTCGGTCCGGTCAAGAAGACCTCAGCAGCCTCCGATTGACTAAGAGTGGCGAAGCCAATCTGTTGAGGGCGTGTCAGGAGCAGCGCGTGGAGTAGGCCTGCCTCACTTCGCGCCCCCCGCCGGGATCGGCTCCATCCCGCTTGCGATGATCGCTTCGCGCGCGGCGGGGGAGGCGAGGAATTTTATGAGGGCACGGCCGGCTTCGGGCTCCTTCGAACCGGCCGCGATTCCGGCCGAGAAGATCGTGATCTTCTGCAATTCGTTCGGCAGCGGTCCGACGATGTCGATGCCCTTCACGGGCTTCAGCTCGCTGATCTGCTGGAAGCCGAGCTCGGCCTCGCCGTGCGCGACGATCTCGCCGACCGGCGTTGCCGGAATCTTTCGTGCCTTGTCCTTCATGACGTCGGCGATGCCGAGCTTGTCAAACATCTCGGTCGAAACGTAGACGCCGCTGGCGCTGTCGGAATAGGCGATCGTCTTCGCCGCCAGCAGCGCGCGCTTGACCGCCTCCACCGAGCCGATGTCCGGCTTCGGCGCACCCGATTTCACGGCAACGCCGATCGGCGATCTGGTGAGGTCGACCTGGCTGCCGGCCACGACCTTGCCCTTGCCGGCGAGGTCAGTGAGGGCATAGCCCACCATGATCAGGACATCGGCGGGTTCGCCGCGCTCCAGCCGGACCGGGATCGCATTGGTGGTCGTCCCCATCGACGGCCCATATTCCGTCAGCACTTTGTTGCCGGTGGCCTTCTCGAATTCCGGCACGAGCGCCTTGTAGGCAGCCGTCAATCCGCCCGAGATCATCACATGGACCTCGGCAGCTTCGGCCACGCCGGTCAGCCACAGGACGGTTAGAACGCCGAAGGCAATGTTGCGGAATGTTGCTGATATCGATGTCATCGTCATTCGTCTCCAACTAACCCCGTCCACGATACGGCGCGACGCCTTGCTCCGGCACCCACAATCCCTTCGGTACGCGGCCGGTCTGCCAGAACACGTCGATCGGGATGCCGCCGCGCGGATACCAGTAGCCGCCGATGCGCAAGAACTTCGGCTTGATCTCGCTCGCGATGCGCTTGCCGATCATGACGGTGCAGTCCTCGTGGAATGCGCCGTGATTGCGGAAGCTCGCGATGTAGAGCTTGAGCGACTTCGACTCCAGCAGCCACGGGCCGGGCGCGTAGTCGATCATCAGATGCGCGAAATCCGGTTGTCCCGTGACCGGGCAAAGCGAGGTGAATTCCGGCACGGTGAAGCGCACCAGATAGTCCGTGCCCTTTTGCGGATTGGGCACGCGGTCGAGCTGGGCTTCTTCCGGTGTGTGCGGCCATTCGACCGCGCGGCCGAGCTGGAGGGATTTCTTCGCCATCGTCGTCACATCCTGTTCGAGCATGATCCGGAAAAGTGGGCACCGGTTTTCCGAAAGATCATGTTCAACTAAAAAACCGGAGCGCGATAAGATCGCGCTCCAGAGGGTGCCGGGATGGACGCAAATGTCGCCGTCGTCAACCAGCCGCGATCGTCTGGATCATGACGATCCGGTCGTTGCCGGACTCGCAGCCCCAGAGCTCACCCGGGCGGCCGTCGAGCTGGCGCACATTGGCATTGGCCTTGTCGCTGGCGAAAACGTTGAACCGCTCTGTCGCGGGATCGAAGCGGACGATGGCATTGGCGGAGAAATCGGTCAGCCAGACCTTGTCCTTGTCGTCGACATAGACGGCATAGGTGCGAGGGCGATCGCCCGGCAGCTTCCAGGTTTTCCAGGAGCCGTTGGCGGGATCGTGCACCGAGACGTGACCGCTGTTCCACTCGCTGACCCAGATCCGGCTTTGCGAATCTGACCAGACCCGCCGCGACCCCTGGCTCGGCGTCGGCGGCTCGACAATGGCGGCATTGCCGGTCGCAAGATCAATCTTCGCGATATGGCTGCCGGCCAGCGAGGCGTACCAGACCTCACCCTTGGGCGTCACCGCGATGCCGTAGGGGCCAACACCCCTGGGCGCCCTGAACACGTCCATCTCGCCCGATCCCGGCTTGAGCCGGCCGTAATAGCCGGACTGGCCGGTGAACCAGTAGGTGCCGTCCTTGTCGAACACGCCGGTGTTGAGATTGGCGGAGGCGAATTTCTCGGGCAGGCGGAACAGCGTGACCTTGAGATCGCCGGGATCGACCCGGGCGATCGCGTTCTGGCCGCCCTCGGTGATCCAGGGGGCACCGTCGGGGCCGATCGTCACGCCGTGCGGTGCGGCGCCCTGGCCGAGGCTGACTGTCTTGAAACTGCCATCCCGGGGGTCGAGCCTACCCAGCATGCCCTTGCCCTGCGCCGTGAACCAGACCGTGCCGTCGCGAGCGGGGGCGAGATCGTGCAGGCCGATGCCGGCGCTGATGGGGAAATATTTTGTCCGGAACAGGCCTTCCTGCGCAAAACTTGGGCGAACGGCGAGGAGGGCGGCGCTCGAGGCAAGAAACTGGCGGCGGTTCATGGCGTTACCCCGACTGTTTCAGATTGAGGTTGGACGCGCAGAGCAGGCGACTTCAAGGATAGTCCGAGCCCGCTCACGCGTCAGTCGAAGCACGCCGTCCAAGCGTTCACATTTGCTTGCGGCCCGTGTAAGACCCCCGGCACCGATCAGCCCTAACGAACGGAAGTGCACATCATGACCGCCATCATCGACATCATCGGCCGCGAAATTCTCGACAGCCGTGGCAATCCCACCGTCGAGGTCGACGTCGTGCTGGAAGATGGTGCGCTCGGCCGTGCCGCGGTGCCGTCGGGCGCCTCCACCGGCGCCCATGAGGCGGTGGAACTGCGCGATGGCGACAAGGCCCGCTATCTCGGCAAGGGCGTCACCAAGGCCGTCGGCGCCGTCAATGGCGAGATCTTCGAGGCCCTGAGCGGCCTCGATGTCGAGCAGCAGGCCCAGATCGACCAGATCATGATCGACCTCGACGGTACGCCGAACAAGAGCCGGCTGGGCGCCAATGCCATCCTCGGCGTCTCGCTTGCCTGCGCCAAGGCTGCCGCAAACTCGCTCGACATGCCGCTCTATCGTTACGTCGGCGGCACCTCGGCGCGTCTGTTGCCGGTGCCGATGATGAACATCATCAATGGCGGCGTTCATGCCGACAATCCGATCGACTTCCAGGAGTTCATGATCCTCCCCGTGGGCGCGTCGTCCTTTGCCGAGGGCCTGCGCTACGGCGCGGAGGTGTTCCACACCCTGAAGTCGGAATTGAAGAAGGCCGGCCACAACACCAATGTCGGCGACGAGGGCGGTTTCGCCCCGAACCTGCCGTCGGCGGACGCCGCGCTCGAATTCGTCATGAACGCGATCGGCAAGGCCGGCTACAAGGCCGGCACCGACATCGTGATCGGCCTCGACTGCGCCTCGACCGAGTTCTTCAAGGACGGCAAATACGTCTATGAAGGCGAGGGCAAGACCCGCTCGATCTCCGAGCAGGCCAAGTACCTCGCAGACCTGGTGTCGCGCTATCCGATCGTGACCATCGAGGACGGCATGTCGGAAGACGACATGGACGGCTGGAAGGAGCTCACCGACCTCATCGGCAAGAAGTGCCAGCTTGTCGGCGACGATCTCTTCGTCACCAACGTCAAGCGCCTGGCCGAAGGCATCAAGGCCGGCCGCGCCAATTCGATCCTGATCAAGGTCAACCAGATCGGTACGCTGACCGAGACGCTCGCTGCCGTCGAGATGGCGCACAAGGCCGGCTATACCTCGGTGATGTCGCACCGCTCCGGCGAGACCGAGGATTCGACCATCGCCGACCTCGCGGTCGCCACCAATTGCGGGCAGATCAAGACCGGCTCCCTTGCGCGTTCCGACCGCACCGCCAAATACAATCAGCTCCTGCGCATCGAACAACAGCTCGGCAAGCAGGCACTCTACGGCGGTAAGGCGGCATTGAAGGCGCTGGCATAAGCCGGCGCTCCAGCTAGGACAGGGGAGGATCGACATGAGCGACGGCAAGACCGGACTGCAACTGCGTTCGCTGATCAAGAAGAGCGGTGAACTGGAAATCTCGCTCGTCGACGTGCCGACTCCCGAGCCCGCGGCGGACGAGGTCGTCGTCCGCGTCGAGGCGGCGCCGATCAACCCGTCCGACCTCGGCCTCCTCGTCGGCGCGGCCGATATGAGCACGGCGAAAGCGTCCGGCACCAAGGACGCTCCCGTCATCACCGCGAAGGTGCCGGAGGGCGCGATGCGGGCGATGGCCGGCCGGCTCGACGAAGCCATGCCGGTTGGTAACGAAGGCGCGGGCGTCGTCATCAAGACCGGCTCGTCCGATGCCGCGAAAGCATTGATGGGCAAGACCGTCGCGATGATCGGCGGAGCGATGTACGCGCAGTACCGCACGCTGAAAGTGCGCGAGTGCCTGCCGCTGCCGGCGGGCACCACGCCGGCCGAAGGCGCCTCCTGCTTCGTCAATCCGCTCACGGCGCTCGGCATGACCGAGACCATGCGGCGCGAGGGGCACAAGGCGCTGGTGCATACTGCGGCCGCCTCCAATCTCGGCCAGATGCTGAACAAGATCTGCATCAAGGACGGCATTCCGCTGGTCAACATCGTGCGCAGCAAGGAGCAGGCCGACATCCTGCACAAGATCGGCGCCAAATACGTCGTCGATTCCACCGCACCGAGCTTCCTCGGCGATCTCACCAATGCGCTGGTCGAGACCGGCGCCACCATCGCCTTCGATGCCATCGGCGGCGGCAAGCTGGCCGGCGACATCCTCAACTGCATGGAAGCCGCGATCAACAAGACCGCCAAGGAATACAGCCGCTACGGCTCCAACGTGCACAAGCAGGTCTACGTCTACGGCGCGCTCGATATCCGCCCGATCGAGCTGCCGCGCGGCTTCGGCATGGCCTGGGGCGTCGGCGGCTGGCTGCTGTTTCCGTTCCTGATGAAGATCGGGCAGGCGGACGGAGCCAGGCTGCGCCAGCGCGTCGTCGACGAATTGAAGACGACCTTCGCCAGCCACTACACCAAGGTGGTGTCGCTGACCGAGGCGCTCGATCCCGCCAACATCGCGGTCTATGCCAAACGGGCCACCGGCGAAAAATTCCTCATCAACCCGAATAAATCTTCGTGATGTGCCACGGCACACCATCCAAAGAAGGACTTGCCTTCTGAGCGAAGCGCGGGAACATTCGCGCCGCAATTGAAAGCGGGGCAACCGCAAAGCACAGAAGGGGACACTTCCATGACTGATCTGAATCGCCGCGACTTGCTCGCGGGCGCTGCCGCTATGGGCGCGGCGGCCGTAACCGGACTTGGACCGACCACTGCCAGTGCCTCGGTGCCGCAAAGCGGGGCGCAGGCGCCCGGCTTCTATCGCTACAAGGTCGGCAGCTACGAGTGCACCTCGATCAACGACGGCGCGCGCACCTTCCCGATGCCCGACAAGTTCGTGGTCAACCTGCCGAAGGAGGAAGCGCTGGCCGCAGGCGAGGCGGCGTACATGCCGAAGGGCATGGTCACGGTGCCGTTCAACCCCCAGCTCATCAACACCGGCTCGAAGCTGGTCCTGATCGACACCGGCAACGGCGTTGCCAATCTCGAGCCGAGCAAGGGCGCGGTCGGCCGTACGCTGCAGAACCTCGCCGCTGCCGGCGTCGACCCGAAGAACATCGACATCGTGCTGCTGTCGCATCTCCATCCCGATCACACCAACGGCATTCGTCTGGCCGACGGCGCGCTGGCGTTCCCGAATGCGGAGATCATGGTGCCGGCGAAGGATTGGGAGTTCTGGGCGAGCGACGAGAACGCGGCCAAGGCTCCGAACGACATGACGAAGAACTACTTCGCCAACGTGAAGAAGACCTTTGCCGGCCTCGAATCCAAGGTCACGAAGTACGAGTGGGGCAAGGAGGTCGCGCCGGGCATCACCTCGATCGCGACGCCCGGCCATACGCCGGGTCATACCTCGTTCGCGGTGGCCTCCGGCGACAAGAAGGTGCTGATCCAGTCTGACGTCACCAACATTCCGGAGTTCTTCCTGCGCAATCCGGACTGGCACGTGGCGTTCGACAACGATCCGGCACTGGCGCAGGCCACCCGCCACAAATTCTACGACATGGCAGCAGCCGAGAAAGCGACCGTGATCGGATTCCACTTCACCTTCCCCTCGGTGGGGCATGTCGAGAAGGACGGCGCGAAATACCGCCTGATCCCGTCGGCCTGGAATCCGACGATCTGAACCGGGCCAGGGGTTTGCGAGAAACATCAGGCCGCCTTCGGGCGGCCTGATTGTTTTTGGATCGTAGCGACCATCTGCTTTCGAGAAACTCAGCGTTTCCAAACGGGACCGGTTCATGCACTTGCATCCATCGGTCGGGATCGCTTAAGTGCCGCCCCGGAACTTCCGCTCAAGCCCTCAAGGACAATCCATGGCCTACAACATCGTCGTGATCGCCGGCAGCCTGCGCAAGGACAGCTTCTCGCTAAAGGTCGCCAACGCGCTCGCAAAGCTCGCGCCGGCCTCGCTCAAGCTCGAGGTCATCACGCTGGCAGGCATCTCGTTCTTCAACCAGGACCTCGAGGGCGCGCCGCCCGCGGACTGGCTGTCCTTCCGCGAGAAGCTGCAGAAGTCGGACGGCGTGATCTTCGTCACCCCCGAATACAACCGCGCCATCCCGGGCGTGCTCAAGAACGCCATCGACGTCGCTTCGCGCCCCTATGGCAAGAGCTCGTTCAACGGCAAGCCGGTCGGCATCATCTCGAACTCGCCGGGCCCGCTCGGCGGCGTCAGCGCCGCCAAGACGCTGCAGAACATCCTGCCGGGCATTGCCGGACCGATCCTGCAGCAGCCGGAGATCTATCTGAACGCGGTCGGCGATGCCTTCGATGCGGAGGGGAACCTGATCAAGGAATCTCTGAAGCCCGTCCTCCAGGCCTATATCGACGCGTTTGCTGCGCACGTGGCCAAACACCACGGCTGACGTCTTTCTTCGTCATGGCCGGGCTTGTCCCGGCCATCCACGTCTTGGCTCGCGGTGACGAAAAACGTGGATGCCCGGCACAAGGCCGGGCATGGCGGCTGGGAGTAGGGATTGGAACGCGAAGGGGGGCGATTAGCACTCCCTTAACCAACCTGCCGCATCTTCCCAAGATGGTCTCCCGCGCGCGCCTGAAATCGATCCTGACCGGCCTTGCCCTCTATGCGATGGCGGCCGCTATCGTCGGCTATTTCGGCGTCAACGCCTACACCGGCAAATACGGCCTCAACGCCCGTCAGGAACTCGACCAGGAGATCATCGCGCTGACGAGCGAGCTGGCCCAGCTCAAGCGCGAGCGCGCGAAGAGCGAGCAGCGCGTGTCGCTGCTGCGGACATCGCGGATCGATCCTGACATGCTGGACGAGCGGGCGCGCTATCAGCTCGACTATGTCAATCCGCGCGATCTCGTTCGGATGATCCCGGCCAAGTAGCGCTTTTCGCTGCATTCGAAACCGGCATCGAAAGCCGCTGCCGAAATCCCGCAACCGTGTAGCAATTCTACCGAAAGTCTTAGGCTTGGAACCGGGCTGCCGCCTTGACGGCAACGCGGCAACGGCCCCATGGCTTCTGCCGCCGTCTGCCTGAGTTGACGCAGATCAACCGGGCCGTGCCGGCGCAGCCTAGACTGCCACCCGGAGGAAACAGTGATGAATGGGCCAATGTCCCGGCATCACGCGGCCCGCGTCGAGGCCGCCATTGCGTCAGGCCAGGCCGCGCGCTCCGCGCTGGTGGCCTCATGGCGCCGTTCGTCCCGATTGCATCATCTCGATCCCGCCGGCCGCAGTGCGCCGATGCGGCTGAGTGATGTCGAGTTGCGGCAGGCGCGCGAGCGCGTCGCGCCGTTGCTCGCCGCCGCGCAAAGCGCGATGGACCGGCTCTATCAGGCGGTCGGCGCGAGCGGCTGCTGCGTGCTGCTCGCCGACGGCGCGGGCGTGCCGGTCGACCGCCGCGGCACAGCGGTGGACGATGCGACGTTCCAATCCTGGGGCCTGTGGACCGGCGCGCTCTGGAGCGAGGATCATGAAGGCACCAACGGCATCGGCACCTGCGTCGTCGAGCAGCGCCCGCTGACGATCGACCGCGACCAGCATTTCTTCACCCGCAACACGCTTCTGAGCTGCACCGCCGTTCCGATCTACGACCACGAGGCGGCGTTTGCGGGCGTGCTCGATGTCTCCTCCTGCCGCGCCGACCGGACCGATGCGTTTTCCAATCTGATCGCGCTCGCGGCAGGTGAGGCGGCGAGGCGCATCGAAGCTGATCTGTTTCGCCGCGCCTTCGCCCATGCCCGCATCGTGCTGACGCAAGGCGCCGACGGCCAGACCGGCGGCCTCGTCGCGGTCGATGCGGATGATCTCGTGATCGGCGCGACCCGGTCCGCGCGGGTGGGACTCGGGATTGCGCCCGGCCGTCTCTTGCAGCCTGTTCCCGCGGCTGACCTCCTCGGCGGCGAACCCGCGCATGACCATCTTGCGGGCGGCCAGCGCGCGGTGCTGCAGCGGGCGCTGCTGCGCGCGGGCGGCAATGTTTCGGCCGCCGCCAAAGCCCTCGGCGTCAGCCGCGCCACGCTGCACAGGAAGCTGAAGCGGTTCGAGCTGAAGCACTGAGCTGCGGCTCTATTTTTCTTCCGCGCCCACCAACTCGACCCTCATGGTGAGGAGGCCGCGAAGCGGCCGTCTCGAACCATGCAGGCCTGGCTGTGCCCGCGGCCATCCTTCGAGACGCGCGCAAGAGCGCGCTCCTCAGGATGAGGGCTGAGTGTGTGGGGGGAGCTGCGTCACCTGTCGCAGAACTGCGACAGGTTACCCCGGCCATCGCTCACGCCCGGGCTGACAGAAAAACGCTCCCGCGACATCGTCGGCGCAAGTCGTGAACACGCGACGAATTGCGCAAACAGCAAACATCGGGAGTGATCAATGAACAAGGTGGAATTCCTCGGCGTCACCCAGGTTCCCTTCGCCGAACGCTATGACAATTTCATCGGCGGCAAATTCGTCGCGCGAATCTCCGGCAAGTACTTTGACAACGCCTCGCCGGTGAACGGCCAGATCGTCTGCAAGATCGCGCGTTCCGACGCGCAGGACGTCGAGGCCGCCCTCGATGCGGCGCACGCCGCCAAGGGCGCCTGGGGACGCACCAGCGTCGCCGAGCGCGCCGCGATCCTGAACCGGATCGCCGACCGGATGGAAGAGAATCTGGAGCGCCTTGCGATTGCCGAGACCTGGGACAACGGCAAGCCGATCCGCGAGACCCGCGCCGCCGACCTGCCACTCGCGATCGATCATTTCCGGTATTTCGCCGGCGTGGTGCGCGCACAGGAAGGCTCGATCGGCGAGATCGACCACGACACCATCGCCTATCATTTCCACGAACCGCTCGGCGTGGTCGGCCAGATCATCCCCTGGAACTTCCCGCTGCTGATGGCATGCTGGAAGCTCGCGCCGGCGCTTGCCGCCGGCAATTGCGTCGTGCTCAAGCCGGCCGAGCAGACGCCGGCCTCGATCATGGTCTGGGCCGAGATCATCGGCGATCTCCTGCCGCCCGGTGTCCTCAACATCGTCAATGGCTTTGGCCTCGAAGCCGGCAAGCCGCTCGCGTCCAGCCCGCGGATCGCGAAAATCGCCTTCACCGGCGAGACCACGACGGGCCGGCTGATCATGCAATATGCCAGCCAGAACCTGATCCCGGTCACGCTCGAGCTCGGCGGCAAGTCGCCGAACATCTTCTTCAACGACGTCACCGCAGAGGACGACGACTTCTTCGACAAGGCGATCGAAGGTTTTGTGATGTTTGCGCTGAACCAGGGCGAGGTCTGCACCTGTCCGAGCCGGGCGATTGTCCACGCCGACATCTACGACCGCTTCATGGAGCGGGCGTTGAAGCGCGTCGCCGCGATCAAGCAGGGCGACCCGCGTGCGGCCGACACCATGATCGGCGCGCAGGCATCTAGCGAGCAGCTCGCCAAGATCCTCTCCTATATCGACATCGGCAAGCAGGAGGGCGCCAAGGTGCTGGCCGGCGGCGGTCGTGCCGAGCTCGGCGGCGATCTGTCCGGCGGCTTCTACGTCCAGCCAACGGTGTTCGAGGGCCACAACAAGATGCGAATCTTCCAGGAGGAGATCTTTGGTCCCGTCGTCTCGGTCACGACCTTCAAGACCGATGACGAAGCGCTCGCGATCGCCAACGACACGCTCTATGGCCTGGGAGCCGGCGTCTGGAGTCGCGATGCCAACCGCTGCTACCGCTTCGGCCGGGCTATCCAGGCCGGCCGGGTCTGGACCAACTGCTACCATGCGTATCCCGCGCATGCCGCGTTCGGCGGCTACAAGCAGTCGGGCGTCGGTCGCGAGACCCACAAGATGATGCTCGATCACTACCAGCAGACCAAGAATCTCCTGGTCAGCTACAGCCCGAAGAAGCTTGGCTTCTTCTGATCGGGCAAGATCTGATGGGGCAAGATCTGATCGGGCAGGAGAGGGCGGCGCAACCTTGCGCTGCCCTCTCCGCCGTCATCTGTCTGTCAGAGTCTTGAGACAAGACGACAGCGCCGACCGTATCCGGTTCGGCGCCCGCAGCATTCGAAGCGATGCCGCGCAAAGACGGAGGCTCGGTGATGCGGAACAGTCGTTCAGGACGGACAATGGGTGTCGCAGCGATGCTGTTCGGCGCGGCGGTGCTGCCGCTGTCGATGGCCTTCGCACAGTCCGGCCCGGCGCCAGCCGGCGCCAAGCCCTTCCTGACCGTCGATGGAAAGGCGCCGCTGGTCCTTGGCCATCGCGGCCTGCCGGGCCTGGTACCTGAAGAGACCGAGGCGTCGTACGACCTCGCCGCTGCGCTCGGGACCGATGCGCTCGAAGAGGATTTGCAGCTGACCAAGGATTGCGTTCTGGTCGTGCGCCATAACCCCTGGCTGAGCGACAACACCAACATTGCCGAGGTGGCGAAGATCAATGCGGCCGTCGCTGCCCGCAAGCGGACCGTGCCCGGTGTGCGCGTCAAGGCGCCGTCGGCCACCGGCGTGCCTGCCGACTACCTGACGGATCTCAGCGACCCGGCCGATCCCAAATCGGTGCTGAAGTCGCTGATCGTCGACGGCGAGGATCATACCAACGATTGGTCGATCAGCGATTTCACCATGGCCGAGCTGAAGCAATGGATCGGCGGCACCACCTATGACGCGGCCAACGAGCGGCCGAAAGTCTTCAACGGCAAACTCCCGATCATCAGCTTCCAGGACGTCATCGACATCGCCAAGGTCAAGAGCAAGGAGACCGGGCGGTCCATCCTCGTCTATCCCGAAACCAAGAACCCGACCTGGAACAATGCCCAGGCGATCGCCAATGGCTGCGGTGCGGCCGGCAGCCGTCCGCTCGAGGATGCCCTGATCAAGATCATCGGGGATAACGGCCTCAACACCAAGGACGCTCCCATCCTGGTTCAGAGCTTCGAGCCCGGCAGCCTGAAATATATGCGCAGCCACGGCCTTCAGACGCGGCAGGTCCAACTCGTCGACGGCAACGGAATCGACTTCAAAACCGGCAAGGTTCTCCTCAACAACATCACGAATTCGCGCCCGTTCGACTGGACCGTTGCGGGTGAGGCCCGCCTGTACGATGCGATGCTGACGCCCGAGGGGCTTGCCGAGATCAAGACCTATGCCGAGGGCATCGGTCCGTGGAAGGCCTATATCGTTCCGCTCAAGATCGCGCCGTGGAAGGACAGCAACGCCGATGGCACGCCCTACAAGGGATCGACGCCGGAGGCTTCGACGCAGGACGCGACCAGCCTTGTCGCGGACGCGCACAAGCTCGGTCTTTTCGTCCATGTCTTCACGTTTCGGAACGAGAAGAAATATCTTGCCGCCGACTATCGCGGCGACCCGAGCCTTGAATATCTCAAATTCTACCGGCTCGGCGTCGATGGGGTCTTCAGCGACTTCACGCATACCGGCGTTGCCGCCCGGGCTGCGTATTTGCGCGAGTTGGGCTGGTAAGGCCGGTACGGCGAATCGGACGCGCGTGGGATTTCGGATACAAAACAGCGCGTCCGATTTCTCTGCGTTGGCTGCTCACGTTCCCTTCGCTGACCGGTGAGCTAAAGTTGCCCGATCGGCGCCAAAGGTTTTGCAAAGTTTCGGTCACGTTGCAGTGCGGCATAATGAAAGTCGCGCCATGCCGCCGCGGTCCTTTCCAAGGGCGTTTGACTTGGGTTAGAGAGGGCTGAAGTTTTCTCTGACCCGGAATTCCCATGGCCGCACCCAAGAAAGCCGCCGCAAGCACTCCACAGGACAAGACCGACGGCGGTTCGCCCCCGGAATTCACCAGAGAGCAGGAGCTCAAAGCGCTCCGCGACATGCTCCTGATCCGGCGGTTCGAGGAAAAGGCCGGCCAGCTCTACGGCATGGGCGCGATCGGCGGCTTCTGCCACCTCTATATCGGCCAGGAGGCCGTCGTGGTCGGCATGCAGATGGCCCTGAAGCAGGGCGATCAGGTCATCACCGGCTATCGCGATCACGGTCATATGCTTGCCACCGGCATGGAGGCCAACGGCGTCATGGCCGAGCTCACCGGCCGGCGCGGCGGCTATTCCAAGGGCAAGGGCGGCTCCATGCACATGTTCAGCAAGGAGAAGCACTTCTACGGCGGCCACGGCATCGTCGGCGCCCAGGTCTCGCTCGGCACGGGTCTGGCCTTCGCCAACCACTATCGTGGTAACGACAATGTCAGCGTCACCTATTTCGGCGACGGCGCGGCCAACCAGGGCCAGGTCTATGAGAGCTTCAACATGGCGGAGCTCTGGAAGCTGCCGGTGATCTACGTCATCGAGAACAACCGCTACGCCATGGGCACCTCGGTGTCGCGTGCTTCGGCGCAGCAGGATTTCTCCAAGCGCGGCGCGTCCTTCAATATCCCCGGGATGCAGGTCGACGGCATGGACGTCCGCGCCGTGAAGGCCGCGGGCGAGGAGGCGGCCGCCTGGTGCCGCGCCGGCAAGGGCCCCTTCATCCTGGAGATGCAGACCTACCGCTATCGCGGCCACTCGATGTCCGACCCCGCAAAGTACAGAACGCGCGAAGAGGTCGAAAAAGTCCGCCACGACCAGGACCCGATCGAGCAGGTGCGCAACCGCCTGCTCGCGGCCAAGGTGAGCGAGGCCGATCTCAAGGCGATCGACGCCGAGGTCCGCGACATCGTCAATGCGTCCGCCGACTTCGCCCAGCACGATCCCGAGCCGGATGCCGCCGAGCTCTGGACCGACATTTATCGCTGAACGCGCGCAAGCTTTCTTTTGGAGTCGATATGCCAATTCAAGTGCTGATGCCCGCGTTGTCGCCCACGATGGAGAAGGGCAACCTTGCCAAGTGGCTGAAGAAAGAGGGCGAGACGATCAAGTCCGGCGACGTCATCGCCGAGATCGAGACCGACAAGGCGACCATGGAGGTCGAGGCGACCGATGAAGGTACGCTCGGCAAGATCCTGATCCCCGAGGGCACCGCCGACGTTGCGGTGAACACGCCGATCGCGACCATCCTCGCCGATGGCGAGACGGCCGCCGATCTCGCCAAGGCGCCGGCCGCGCCCGCGCCGAGCGTCGCGCAGGAAGTCGCCGAATCCCGCTCGCCGGTCGGCGAAGGCAAGCCGATGATCTCGGCGCCGAAGGCCGCGCCTGCACCCCAGGCCGTCGCCGAACCCGATCCCGAAGTGCCCGCCGGCACCGCGATGGTGACACAGACCATCCGCGAAGCGCTGCGCGACGCCATGGCCGAAGAGATGCGCCGCGACGCCGACGTCTTCGTGATGGGCGAGGAAGTCGCTGAATATCAGGGCGCCTACAAAGTGACCCAGGGCCTGTTGCAGGAATTTGGCGCCAAGCGCGTCATCGACACGCCGATCACCGAGCACGGCTTTGCCGGCATCGGCGTCGGCGCTGCCATGACCGGGCTGAAGCCGATCGTCGAGTTCATGACCTTCAACTTCGCCATGCAGGCGATCGACCAGATCATCAACTCGGCTGCCAAGACGCTCTACATGTCCGGCGGCCAGATGGGCTGCTCGATCGTGTTCCGCGGCCCGAACGGCGCCGCCGCGCGCGTCGCCGCCCAGCACAGCCAGGACTACTCGTCCTGGTATTCCAACGTCCCGGGTCTCAAGGTGGTCGCGCCGTTCTCCGCAGCGGACTACAAGGGCCTGCTCAAGGCCGCGATCCGCGATCCCAATCCGGTGATCTTCCTCGAGAACGAGGTGCTCTACGGCCATACCGGCGAAGTGCCGAAGCTCGATGACTTCGTGATCCCGATCGGCAAGGCGCGCATCGTGCGTTCGGGCAGCCACGTCACCATCATCTCCTGGTCGAACGGCATGACCTATGCGCTGAAGGCCGCCGACGAACTCGCCAAGGACGGTATCGAAGCCGAGGTGATCGACCTGCGCACGCTGCGGCCGATGGACACCGAGACCATCGTCAACTCGGTCAAGAAGACCGGTCGTGCGGTCACGGTGGAAGAGGGCTGGGCACAGAGCGGCGTCGGCGCCGAGATCGCCGCGCGCATCATGGAGAACGCCTTCGACTATCTCGACGCGCCGGTCGCGCGCGTCTCCGGCAAGGACGTGCCGATGCCCTATGCCGCGAACCTGGAGAAGCTCGCGCTGCCGTCGGCAGCCGAAGTGGTCGAGGCCGCCAAAGCCGTCTGCTACAGGTAGATCATGGCGGGCCCGAAGGAGCAGCCATTGCCACCCGACGTCCTCGCCCGCGACGATGCGGTCGAGATCCTGCGCGTATTCGTGCTGGACGGCGGGCTGTCAATGGCGTTCCAGCGCGCCTTCGAGGAGCCCGACATGTGGGGCCTCCTGCTCGTCGATCTCGCCCGTCACGCGGCGCGCGCCTATGCGCGCGAGAGCGAATACACCGAGGAGGATGCGCTGAGCCGGATCCTCGAGATGTTCCAGGCGGAGATTGAACGGCCAACCGATACGGGCACGACGACACCGCGCGGGAAGGGGCACTGATCGTGGCGATCGAAGCCCATCATTTCGATTTCATGCTGGAGGCGATCCGTGAGGCGGAGGCCTCGATCGCGCAGGGCGGCCTGCCGATCGGCGCCGTGCTGACGCGCGGCAATGAGATCATCGCCCGCGGCCACAACAACCGCGTGCAGGAAAAGAACGTCATCCTCCACGGCGAGATGAGCTGCCTGCGCGAAGCCGGCGTGATCTCGTTCCACGACACCGTCATGTACACCACGCTGTCGCCATGCTCGATGTGTGCCGGCGCACTCGCTCTGTTCAAGGTGAAGCTGGTGGTGATCGGAGAATCCGTCACCTTCCCGGGCTCCAAGGACATCCTCGACAAGTTCGGCATCCCCTGGATCGACCTTGCCGACGACCGCTCCATCACCATGATGAAGAATTGGCGTTCCATCCCTGCCAACGAGCGCCTTTGGCAGGGCGACATCGGCAACTAAACCTGGTCGTCTTCGCTGTCGGAGACGACGTATTGCAAAGTTCTTCTTGAGGTCAGCATGCCCATCAACATCCTGATGCCCGCTCTCTCGCCGACAATGGAGAAGGGCAACCTCGCCAAGTGGCTGAAGAAGGAAGGCGACAAGGTCAAATCCGGCGATGTCATCGCCGAGATCGAGACCGACAAGGCGACCATGGAGGTCGAGGCGATCGACGAAGGCACGATCGCCAAGATCCTCGTGCCCGAGGGCACGCAGGACGTCCCGGTCAACGACGTGATCGCCGTGCTGGCCGGCGAGGGCGAGGACGTGAAGGCGGCTGGTGCCGCCAAGCCCAGCGCCTCGGCCGCACCTCCGAAAGCTCCTGAGGCGCCCGCCGCCGCGGCTGCGCCTGCCGCGCCCAAGGCAGCACCGCCGCCTGCCGCTGCACCGGCGCCGCAGGCCGCAGCTCCGGCCGCGCAGAGCAACGGCCATGGCGGCCGCGTGTTCTCATCGCCGCTGGCGCGCCGTCTCGCCAAGGATGCAGGCATCGACGTGTCGATGGTGACGGGCACCGGCCCGCACGGCCGCGTGGTGGCGCGTGACGTCGAGCAAGCCAAGTCCGGCAAGGGCCTGAAGGCGCCTGCCGCTGCGCCGTCCGGGGCGCCCTCGATCGCGCCGACCATGTCGGACAAGCAGATCCTGTCGCTGTTCGAGCCCGGCTCCTACGAGATCGTGCCGCATGACGGCATGCGCCGCACGATCGCGCAGCGCCTGACTGCGTCGATCCAGAACGTCCCGCACTTCTACCTCACCATCGACTGCGATATCGGCAAGCTGCTCGCCGCGCGCGAGGAGATCAATGCGGCTGCTCCCAAGGACAAGGAGAAGAAGCCGCTCTACAAGATCTCGGTCAACGACTTCGTTATCAAGGCGATGGCCGTTGCGCTCCAGAGAATCCCGAACTGCAACGTCAGCTGGACCGAAAGCGGCATGGTCAAGCACCACCATTCCGACGTCGGTGTTGCCGTGGCGATGCCCGGCGGCCTGATCACGCCGATCATCCGCAAGGCAGAGACCAAGACGCTCTCCACCATCTCCAACGAGATGAAGGATTTTGCCGCGCGCGCCCGCTCGCGCAAGCTGAAGCCGGAGGAATACCAGGGCGGCACCACCGCGGTCTCCAACCTCGGCATGTTCGGCATCAGCCACTTCACCGCCGTGATCAACCCGCCGCATGCGACGATCCTCGCGGTCGGCACCAGCGAGGAGCGGCCCGTCGTCCGTGGCGGCAAGATCGAGATTGCGCACATGATGAGCGTGACCTTGTCCTGCGATCACCGCGCCATCGACGGCGCGCTTGGCGCCGAGCTGATCGGCGCGTTCAAGCAGCTGATCGAAAATCCCGTCATGATGATGGTCTGAGATGGCGCATGAGGACGCGCTGGCCCTGGATCTCGATGCTGGTCTCGCTGATCCTCACGCTCAGCCCGCTCGGCCGCGACATCGTTGACGCCGCCTTCTTCGCCGGCGAGGCGCTGTCGCGCAACATCTGGGCGCCGATCGCGCTCACCATCTTCGCCGTCGTGGCGGCCGCCATTCTCTCGGAATGGCTGATCAGAAGCTACATCCGCAATCGCCGCGCCCGCGGCGCAACGACCGCTTGAGTTGAACGGGAGCCGCCATGGCCGATACATCCTTCGACGTCATCATCATCGGCTCCGGCCCCGGCGGCTATGTCACCGCGATCCGCGCCGCCCAGCTCGGCCTCAAGGTCGCGATCGTCGAGAAGTCCTATCTCGGCGGCATCTGCCTGAACTGGGGCTGCATCCCGACCAAAGCGTTGCTGCGCTCCGCCGAGATCTACCACTACATGCAGCACGCCAAGGATTACGGCCTGTCGGCGGAGAAGGTCTCGTTCGACCCGAAGGCCGTGGTGCAGCGTTCGCGCGGCGTCTCGAAGCGGCTGAACGACGGCGTCGGCTTCCTGATGAAGAAGAACAAGGTGAGCGTGATCTGGGGCGCGGCCTCGATCGACGCGCCCGGCAAGGTCACCGTGAAGAAGTCCGACGTCGAGGGCCCGAAGGGCGCGCTGGGCGAGGGGGCTTACCAGGCCAAGCACATCATTATTGCAACCGGCGCGCGGCCGCGCGTGCTGCCCGGGCTCGAGCCTGACAAGAAGCTGATCTGGACCTATTTTGAAGCGATGGTCCCGGAGAAGATGCCGAAGTCGCTGCTGGTCGTCGGCTCCGGCGCGATCGGCATCGAGTTCGCCTCGTTCTTCCACACCATGGGCTCCGAGGTCACCGTGGTCGAGGTGCTGCCGCAGATCCTGCCCGTCGAGGACGCCGAGATCGCAGGCCTCGCCCGCAAGCGTCTGGAGAAGCAGGGCATCAAGATCATGTCCTCGACCAAGGTCACGAAGCTGGAGAAGAAGGCCGACAGCGTCGTCGCCACCATCGACGACGGCAAGGGCAAGCCCGTCACCACCGAGTTCGAGCGGGTGATCTCGGCGGTCGGCGTCGTCGGCAATATCGAGAATCTCGGCCTCGAAAAGCTCGGTGTGAAGACTGACCGGGGCTGTATCGTCATCGACGGCTACGGCAAGACCAACGTCCCCGGTATCTACGCGATCGGCGACGTCGCCGGTCCCCCCATGCTGGCGCACAAGGCCGAGCATGAAGGCGTGATCTGCGTCGAGGCCATCAAGGGCCTGCATCCGCATCCCATGGACAAGAACCTGATCCCGGGCTGCACCTATTGCCAGCCGCAGGTCGCCTCCGTCGGCCTCACCGAAGCCAAGGCCAAGGAAAGTGGCCGAGAGATCCGCGTCGGCCGTTTCCCCTTCGTCGGCAACGGCAAGGCGATTGCGCTGGGCGAGGATCAGGGCCTGGTCAAGGTGATCTTCGACAAGAAGACCGGTCAGCTCCTCGGCGCCCACATGGTCGGTGCTGAAGTCACCGAGCTGATCCAGGGTTACGTCGTCGCCATGAACCTGGAAACGACCGAAGAAGAGCTGATGCACACGGTGTTCCCGCATCCGACCCTGTCGGAGATGATGAAGGAAGCCGTGCTCGATGCGTATGGAAGGGTGTTGAATATTTGAGGATTGGACGGCGGCGCCGTGCCCGATCCGTCATCCTGAGGTGCGAGCAAAGCGAGCCTCGAAGGGTGAACGGCCGAGATGCAGCAGCCGGGCTCGTCGCCCTTCGAGGCCTCCGCTTCGCTCCGGCACCTCAGGGTGACGAGTTCAATAGTAACCAAGCAGAACAACAAGAGGGGTCAACCCATGCACGATAACGACAATCTCACCATCGAACGCCCGACCTTCGTCACTCATCTCGAATGCGCGATGGAAGGCGATCATTACGCTGCCGACCAGGTCCACAATCTCTCCAAGGCCGGCAAGCCGCTTTTGGTGCGCTACGACCTCGCGGGCGTGAAGAAGGCGCTGACCAAGGACGCGCTTGCCCAGCGTCCTGGCGACATGTGGCGCTACCGCGAGCTCTTGCCCGTGCGCAAATGCAAGGACATCGTCTCGCTCGGCGAGGTCACGACGCCGCTGATCCGGCTACCGAAGCTCGGCACCAAGCTTGGCGGCGGCGAGATCATCGTCAAGGACGAGGGACGCCTGCCGACCGGCTCGTTCAAGGCGCGCGGCCTCGTGATGGCGGTGTCGATGGGCAAGGCGCTCGGCATCAAGCACATGGCGATGCCGACCAACGGCAATGCCGGCGCAGCGCTCGCGGCCTACGCGACCTCCTGCGGCATCAAGACCACGATCTTCTGCCCGGCGGACACGCCGGAGGTGAACGTCAGCGAAATCGAGCTTCAGGGCGCGACCGTCTATCGCGTCAACGGCTATATCGACGATTGCGGCAAGATCGTCGGCGAAGGCAAGGCAAAAGTCGGCTGGTTCGACACGTCCACGCTGAAGGAGCCGTACCGCATCGAGGGCAAGAAGACGATGGGCCTGGAGCTCGCCGAGCAGCTCGGCTGGGACGTGCCCGACGTGATCTTCTATCCGACCGGTGGCGGCACCGGCCTGATCGGCATGTGGAAGGCTTTCGACGAGCTGGAGAAGATCGGGTTCATCGGCTCCAAGCGCCCGCGCATGGTCGCGGTGCAGGCGTCGGGCTGCGCGCCGATGGTGCGGGCCTACGACGCCGGCACCGAGCATGCGACGCGCTGGGAGGACGCCCACACGATTGCGTCGGGCATCCGCGTGCCGCAGGCGATCGGCGACTTCCTGATCCTGCGCGCGGTGCGCGAGAGCAAGGGTTTTGCCATCGCGGTCGACGACGACAAGATCTCGTCGGCGCTGAACGAGGTCGCGCGCGAGGAGGGGCTGCTGCTATGCCCCGAGGGCGCCGCCACCTACGCCGCCTACAAGGACAGCCTCGCCGACGGCCGCGTCAGCAAGACCGACCGCGTGATGCTGTTCAACTGCGCGACCGGCCTGAAATACCCGCTGCCGCCGGTCACCCGCACGCTCGATCGCCACAAGCCGATCGACTACACGCAGTTCTAGGCACGACCAGACCGCCGGAGCGCGATGATCGCGCTCTGGCGCGTCATTTCGTCTCGTCACGACCGATCCCTCTTCCCGTACGCGGGAGGGCACAAAAAACAACAAAGACATCGCTGGGGAGAAGACAATGAAGAAGGCCATCTGGGCCGGGCTGCTCGGTATTCTCGCTGTGACCGGCGCCACGCGCGCCGACGACTATCCTTCGCATCCCATCACCGTCATCGTTCCCTTCGCCGCCGGCGGCCCGTCGGATGCGATGGCGCGCGTGCTCGCCGAGCGCATGCGGGTGACGCTCGGCCAGCCGCTGGTGATCGAGAATGTCACCGGCGCGGGCGGCTCGATCGGCGTCGGTCGCGCCGTGCAATCGGCGCCGGACGGCTACACCATTTCCTTCGGTCATCTCGGCACCCATGTTGCCAACGGCGCCGTCTACAAGCTCAAATACGACCTCGTCGCCGATCTCGAGCCGGTGGTGCTGCTGCCGAGCAATCCGATGATCGTGGTGAGCAAGAACGCGGTGCCCGCGACCTCGTTGAAGGAGCTCATCGAGTGGCTGAAGTCGCGGCCGTCGCCGCCGACCGCCGGCACCGCCGGCGCGGGCTCCGGCAGCCATATCGCCGGTGTCTATTTCGAGAGCGTCAGCGGCATCAAGCTGCAATATGTGCCGTATCGCGGCACGGCTCCCGCGCTGAACGATCTCATCGCCGGCCAGATCGACGTCATCATCGATCAGACCTCCAACTCCATCAACCAGGTCCGCGCCGGCACGATCCGCGCCTATGCCATTACCGACGACAAGCGGCTCTCGTCGGCGCCGGACATTCCGACGGCAGCCGAGGCGGGGCTGAAAGGCTTCAACATGACGTTGTGGTCGGGCCTGTGGGTGCCGAAGGGCACGCCGAAGGAGATCGTCACCAAGCTCAATGCGGCCGCCGTGGAAGCGCTGAACGATCCCGCCGTGAAGAAGCAGCTCGAAAGCCAGGGCCTCGAGATGACGCCCAAGGATCAGCTCACGCCCGAAGCGCTCGGCGCGCGCCAGAAGGCGGAAATCGCAAAATGGTGGCCGATTATCAAGGCCGCCGACATCAAGGTGGATTGAGGCGGATTGCCTCTTCGGATGGGGCCACAACGTCAAGTGGCCGCACCCTGTGGAACAATCAGGTTCACGCGGCGCCGCGTTACGTCTTGGCTTCGCTGTGCTTCGACAGGGCCGTCTCCAGACAATTGATCAGAGCCGGCGTGGAAAACGGCTTCGCGAGAAAGCAGATGGCGCCAGCTTTCAGTGCGCGGTCGCGCACGGCATCGTCGGGAAAGGCGGTCATGAAGATAAACGGCGTGCGGTGACCAAGGCCGCGCATATGCATCAGGAGATCAACGCCGCTCATGACCGACATCTGCACATCCGCGATCACGCAGGACGTCGTCCTCAGTTCGGCCGACTGGAGAAATTCGAGAGCGGAGCCAAAGATGTAGACGGTGTATCCCCGCGACGTCAGCAGATTGTTGGTCGCAAGGCGGACGGATGGATCATCGTCAATGACGGAAATGACCGAAGGGACTGACAAGATGATCGCTCCTGATCGGGGAGCGGCCGCGCGCGGCGCAGCCGCCCATCGGAAAATGGGCCCCCGGAGCGACCTTGGAAAGCATACTTAGGTTTGCACCTTTCCCCCCGGGCGTGGAATTCCGAGCACCTCGGTCATTCTGACGAGATCGGCCAATGACTTCGCACCCATTTTCCGCATGATCTGCCCGCGATAGATCTTGACGGTAATCTCAGCCAATCCAAGCTCGGCAGCGACTTGCTTGTTCATCAGGCCGGACGCAACCAGGGCGAGAATGTCGCGTTGACGCGGCGTCAGGCCTTCGAAGCGAGTCCGCACGCTCGACACCGACTTCTCGGCATCGCGCCGCTTGCGATCGCGTTCGATCGCAGCCTGGACCGCGTCCAGCATGTCCTGGTCGCGCACCGGCTTGGTCAGAAAATCGATGGCGCCACTCTTCATGGCCCGGACGGTCATGGGGATATCGCCATGACCGGTGATGAAGATGATGGGCGTGCGAATGTCGGCCTTCACGAGGTCCGCCTGGAGGTCGAAGCCGCTCGAGCCGGGCAGGCGGATGTCGAGCACGAGGCAACTGGGGACCACCGGCGGCTTGGCTTCCATGACCTCCGCCGCCGAGCCGAAGGCCTCCACCCTGAGGCCGACCGATTGGAAGAGATTGGTGAGCGCACGCCGCATCGACGGATCGTCATCGACGATCAGGACGATCGGATCATCGGCCCCCGCCTGTGCCTGCGCCTGCGTTGGCTTGGCGTGGTCGGTCACGACGCGGCCTCGTGTGGGAAGGGCAGGGCAATCTGGAATGTTGCACCGCTCCCCTCATTTGGGAATGCCGAAAGCCGGCCCGCGTGAGCCTCGATGATCGATCGGCAGATCGATAGTCCCATCCCCAGGCCGCTCGACTTTGTGGTGAAGAACGGCATGAACATGCGGTCTGTCACGTCGCTGTCAAGGCCGAGACCGCGATCCGTCACGGTAAGAAGCAGGTGCTCGTCGCCGTCTCGACTGGAGCGAATTGCCAGCTCGCGCGGGAGCTCGACATTGGCTTGCATGGCTTCGATCCCGTTCATGACGAGGTTGATCAGCACCTGCTGGAGCTGGATCCGATCGCCGCAAATGTTGGGCAGGCCCGACGACAACTCCATCCGCACCGACACGGCATGGGTAGCGAGCTCGCGCCGAACGAGGGCCATCACCTCCCTCACGACCTGATTGATGTCGAGTGGGACCATCTCGATTTCGGTCTTTTTCGCGAGCGCCCGGATCCGGCGGATCACCTCGCTGGCCCGATTGGCGTCCTCCACGATCCATTCGACGGAACGGCGCGCAGCATCGAGATCGGCCGGGTCGCGGCCGAGCCAACCGATGCAGGCGTCGGCATTGGAAATGACGGCGGCGAGCGGCTGATTGATTTCGTGGGCAATCGAGGCGGTGAGCTCGCCGAGCGTCGTGATGCGCGTGACATGCGCGAGCTCGGCTTGCGCTTTGCGCAGGGCATCTTCGGCCTGCTCGGTGCGGATTGCCGCCGTCACATCGCTGCTGACGCCACGATAGCCGAGGAAGTTACCATTCTCGTCATGGAAGGGCTTGCCGCTGGTGCGCACGTAAATCTGAGATCCGTTGCGATCCCTGCTGCGGTAAACCAGGTCGCGGAACGGAAGGTGGGCATCGAGCGCCGCGCGATGCTGCTCCCACTTCTCGGGCTCGAACTCGGCATCGGGCGGAATGTCCCAACGGGTCAGCCCGATCAAGCCCGTCGGCACCGGACTGGCCGTGTCGGCGTGTTCCGATATCCGGGTGATGCGGTGATCCGGCCCGGTCTCCCAAAACCAGTCCGATGCGGTTTCGGCATAGTCGCGGAAGCGCTGCTCGGATTGCTTGAGCTCGTCAAAGGCCTTTTGCAGTGATTCTTTTGCGGCGAACTGCTCGGTGACGTCCACGTGCGTGCCGATGATTTCCATCACATCGCCATCGCCGCCTTTGACAGGATGTCCCTCCGTATGGACACGTCGTATCGAACCGTCCGGACGTGCAATCCGAAAGTCGATTTCGAAGGGCTCCCCTTGGTGGATTGCGCGACGTTCCACGTCGGCAATTCGTCGAAAGTCATCGGCGAGGATCCGTTGCTGGAAAGCCCGCGCCGGGACATCGATCTGGTCCGGCTCAAATCCGAACAGGCGGTAGAGCTCAGCCGATCGGTAGGCAAACTCCTGACGACGCACGTCCCAGGCCCAGCTGCTCGTATGGCTGAGGCGCTGGGCTTCGGCCAGATAGGCCTCACTGCGGCGCAGCCTCTTCTCTGTTTCCTTTGCAATCGTGACATCGGTGACAGCGCCGGCGAACTCGATGCGCCCGGATGCACGTCTCACCGCGCGTGCCACGGAATGGAGATATTTGATGGATCCATCCGGCATCAACAGGCGATATTCATGGTCGAAATCCTCCGCCTCGCGGAAGGCTCGATCAAGAGTCTTGCGGACCGCATCGCGGTCCTCCGGATGGATGCGCTGAAACACGAAGCCCAGGTTCGGCTGCATGGCCGGGTCACATTGGAAAATGCGAAACGTTTCCCTCGACCAGAAGATCTCGTCGGTCGTGGGGCTCAAGCCGAAGCTGCCGGTGCGGCTCAGTTCCTGAGCCTGGGCGAGGTAGGCCTCGCTCTGCCGCAGCGCATCCTCCGCCTCCTTGCGCTGGGTGATGTTTTCGCAGGCGACCAGCACGACCGGCGTGCCGTCGCCGCGCAGCATCGCCTTGGCGTTTTCACGGACCCAGAGAACCGAGCCGTCTTTGCGGATCTTGCGAATCTCCCAGGTGTGCGACTGGTCCACGGTTTCCAGGCACAACCCTACGCATTGACGGACGAAGTCGCGGTCTTCCTCGAAAAAGACGTTCAGCACGGATTGGCCGGTCAACTCGGTCGCCGTGTAACCCAATTGTGCGGCGCCAAACGTGTTCACGTTGAGCACCGTCCCGGCCGGATCGACCATGAAATACATGACCGGATTATGCTCGAACACCTCGCGCCACTGCTTCACGGCGTCGCGTAGATCGACGATGTCCTGTCGCGAGTCATCACCGACCGCGGAACTGTCCTTCTCGCCGGTGCCGAAAGATCGAAGCGCCGCGAGGCCGCCGAGCAGCAATTGTGCGGCCGAATTACCAAATTTCGCGATTTGGCCAGGCATCATCGCGGGCGTCCCGGCTCGCAGGGGTCGAAGCAAGTAGAGCACTTTGCAATCAGGGGAGCAATTCCCTCCGACCAAAGTAGACTCTGCGCCGAAACTCGCGGCAGCCGTGCAGCCTGCCGGCCTTGCGCCGTCTCGTTGCGAAGGTGCGGCGAAGGCCCGGAAAACTACGGGACAAACCTACGTATAGCTCGCGCATCCCAAGTCATAGCGCACATTTACCTCCGTACAATTGAGTCGTCCGTTGCATGCGGATTAGTCTCACAACCATCGAAGGGACGCGATGTGCAAGGCCACAAGCCGGCGATTAGCTCGATGTGCTGCTGATGGCTCCCCGTCCATTGCCCGACTTGCCGCACGATTGGCTGGTCGCGATTGAGAGGCCGCATTTCACTAACGAGCGTGGATGGCCGGGCGTCAGCGTACGCGCGAAGCCACGACCATGAGAGCCGGGAGGAGAGCATGATGTGCGATACGCCTGAACACTCCGAGCGTGGCCCTGCCGTAAAAGCTTGCGCTGTCTGTAGCGGCAAGTTTGGCCTGATCCGATATTATTCCTGGCGAGCGCCGCTGTGCTCCAGAAAATGTCTCGATCGCTTCAGGGCGCGCCGCGAACGCGACCGCCGATGGTTGTTTCGATTTCAGGCGGCATGAGGATTAGCCCTTCGATCGGCTCCATTCGGCAATTCTGAACCGGAGGCTGCGTGCTGAACCGTGCTTGCAAGCTCCTCTTGATGATCGCGCTGCCGCTTCCGTTGGTAACGGGAGTGAAGGCCGACGAGCTCGGACAGGATGGTGCACATCGTCATCATCCGCTCCAGGATCAGCTCCTGCACGAGAAGTTCTATTCCAGCTGGCACATGCCCGATAATCCCGTGCTCAGCTGCTGCAACAGCGCGGATTGCTACCCGACCGAGGTGCGATATGTCGACGGCCGGATCTACGCGCGGCGCCGGGAGGACGGGAAGTACATCCTCATTCCATCCCAGAAGGTCGAGCGAAACAGGGACAATCCCGACGGCCGCAACCATCTTTGCGCGCCGCCGCCGTCCGCCTCTCTGGTCGACACGGTCTACTGCTTCGCGTTGGGAGGTGCCACGTGAGATTCATATTGGTGAACGGCAGGACCCCTTTCCGCAAGACATTCTGTCTATGGTGCTGCGAGGAGATCAGCGGCGGCTATCTGCGCGACGCGAAGACGCTGCTGCCCTATTGCGGCTACGAGTGTTACGCGCTCCATCACGAAGCGGCGCCGTTGATCGAGAGGCGAGCGCAAGCGGCGTCTTGAGCTGACGGGTGGGCGAGGCGCATCGGCCGACGCGGCTGCTGGCAGGGGAGGACAGGACGTTGAAATTCATGCTCGTCAACCAGGACCAACCGCGCCATGGCGTCACTTGCAGCGCGTGCGCCCGGCCGCTCGGTTCGAGCTACGTCCGGCATGTGTCCACGCAACGGCAGTACTGCGAGTATGATTGCTACCGCAGATATCAGCAGACGAGCATGGAAGCGCTCTGGCCTTACCGCAGTTCGCTCGAGATGGTCACGGTGTTGGCGGCCATTTCGAGCTGGAGCTGGATGATGCAATTCGGCGCGCTCTCGGGCGCGCTGACGGAAGCATTTCTGCGCGCGCACGAACCTTCTGACCACGGAAGGAGGTGACGGCTAGCCTAACGATGCGGGCCGCGCAGAGTCGGCGGCCGCAGTCACTGCATCCAGCTTCGCGCCGCGTCCAGCCCCGGCGTTGCGAAGCTAGGGCGCGGCGGCTGCGGCCGCTGCCGTGGGTGCCGCGCTGACTTCGTGCGTCGTGACGCGTTGCTCGGACTTCGCCGTGGCTGTGCCGCTGCCCTCGAACCGGGCGCGGTAGACCAGCACATTCTCCATCACGCGCTGGACGTAGTTGCGCGTCTCCGACAGCGGGATGCGCTCGACCCAGTCGACCGGATCGACCTTGGGGTCGCGCGGGTCGCCGCGCGCCTGCACCCATTCGCGCACCCGGCCGCGGCCGGCATTGTAGCCCGCGAAGGTCATGATCTGGTCGCCGCGATATTCCGACAGCAGCGCGCTGAGCTCGGCCGCGCCCATCTGCGTGTTGTAGACGGGATCGGACACCATCCTGTCCCAGTCATAGGTCAGGCCAAAGCGCTTTGCGGTATCGCGGCCCGCCTCCGGCGTCACCTGCATGAGGCCGACCGCGTTGGCGGGTGACTTGTCGCGCTGGTCGAATGAGCTTTCGGTGCGCGCCACCGAATAGATCACGCTGGTCTCGATTGCGGGCGCGACCTGCTTGTGCTCGGGAATGCCGATGGTCGGGAAGGCGTAATGGTCGAGTGCAAGCCCGCGCGCCAGCGCCGACTTGCCGACCTCCAGCATCACGCGCGCATCGTTGCGCCGGCCGGCGAGCTCGCCGAGCGCTTCCAGCGCTGCGACGTCGGTGCTCTCCTTGGCGAAATCCTCGGCATAATAGAACACCATGTCGCGCTCGCCGGTGCCGTAGAGCATCTCGGCGGCTCGGACGCGCTCGTCCGCGGGCTGTGTATCGGCCGCGGCCAGCACGGGCGAGGGCGCGCGCAGCTCGATCCCGTCGAGGCCGAGCCTGGCGCGTGCGAGCTGGCCGTAATAGGCGGTCGGATAGCGCGCCGCCGCCTGATAGCTCATGCGGGCATCCACCGTCGCCCCCATCGCCTCGGCCGCGCGGCCGCGCCAGTAATGCGCCCGCGACAGCGCGATCGGATTGGCCGAGCCTTCGTCGATCGCGGCGAAGTGCACCATGGCCGCCTTGGGATCGTCGAGATAGCGCAGCGCAATCCAGCCGCACATGAAGTGGTAGTCGACGCGATAGACTTCCATCGCGGGCACCGCCGCCGCACGCACCACGTCGTAGGCGGTCTTGAACTTGCCCTGGTCGAGCAGCTTTCGCGCGAGCAGGCGCCGCTCGCGCCACCAGGCATCGGTGTCCTGGGCCGCCATCGTGTCGGGCGCGGCGGCGAGGATCACCTCGGCGGCGTCGTCGATGCGGTCGTTCTGGAGATGCCACTGCGCGCGGCAGAGAACGTAGCCGAGATCGCGGCGTGCTTCGGTCGAGACGTCCTCGAGATAATCCTTGGCCTTGTTGGCCTTGCCGGTGACCGCCGAGCAGGCCTTGACGATCGCGAGCTCATCTTCGCCAAGCCGCTTGGCCGCGCGACGCGCACCTGCATAGTCCTTGGCGCCGAGGCGCTTGTCCATGCGGGCGCGATGATCGTCAGCGGTCAGGAGATCGCGGAACGCTTCGTAGGAATCCTCCTCGCTGCGCTCGGACAATTCGTCCGTGCGCCAGGCCTCGCGCACCAGGCGCGTAGCCCTGTCATTGTCGCCTTCACTCAGGAGCACGCGGGCGAGCGCGAACTTGCCCTTGGCGCTGGTCGGCCGGTCCATCGTGAACTTGTGCACGGTCGCCGCGTCGCTCTTCTCCTGCCACAGCCGCGCTTCGGCGCGGCGGCGGAGCAGGGCGCTGCTCGGCCAGTCCGGATTGGCGGCCAGGAAGCCGGCGTAGCGCTTGAATGGTGCCGTGCTCTCGGAATGGCGCAGCATGAACCAGTCGGCGAGCTTCTGTCCGGCCGGGTCGGCAATGCGGTCGCGCGCCGCGCTCGCATCGTCGGTCTTGCCCTTGCGCGCGAGATCGATGGCGTCCTTCAGCGCGGCGAGGTCGCCGGTGAGCGGCGGCGGCGCCGGCTTGTCCGAGGGCTCGTCGTCCTTCTTGGACTTGCGCTTGGCGTCGGCATGCTTGCCGTGGCGCGACTTCGCGGCAGCGTGACGCTGCTTGCCGCCGGCTTTCGTCTCATGCGTTTTCTTTGACGCCGACGATTTGTGACTGCTCTTCGCTGCCAGCTCGGCAGGAAGAAGGGCCAATGCGGCCACGGCAACGACACACGCGAGCGAGCGTAGGCACTGGTTCATTCGATGGTCCCCCTGCGAAACCACTACAAACCAAGGTCCGCGACGACATGCGGCTTGAGAATCAAAGACGACACCCCAAACGATGCCACGACATCGTTTCGCAGTCCTCACGCTCCTTCAACAATGCGGCAAAATACCGATGGGAACTCGGGAACTTCCGAAAAGGCGGGAAGGGCAATGCCTTCAATCTTTGTTAACGAATAGGGCTCGCGCGACGGTTGCGCGCGGTCAGGGGCGTCGCACGGGCCAGATTGCGCGTGTTCCCGCCGCCAAAACCGGTGTATTGAGTTCCCAACCGGTCCTTTCAGCTCTTACCCCCACCGCTCATGCCACTTTTCAACCAGTCGATCAGGCGCAAGATCGTCGGGATCGCCCTCGGATTGATCGTCCTGATGCTGGTCACCGCGATTCTTTCGATGGTGATGTCGAGCCAGGTCGGTGTCCTGCTCGACGAGCTGACCGATCGCTACATTCCGGCCTATGGCCATCTGGCGCGCGCCAACATCCGCTCGCTGGAGCGCTCGGTGGCGCTGCGGCGGATGGTCATGATGAAGATGCAGGCCCCCTCGGAGGAGGAGGCCTACGCGGCGCGCCTGCGCGAATTCGAGGAGGCCGATCGGAAGATCGACGAGGAAGCCGAGGCCGCGCGCACGCACATCAACGCGATCATCGACGACAAGAGGACGCCTTCCGACAATGCCGGGCTGGCGCGGATCGAGACCCGCATCGAAACCGCTCTCACCGAGCTGCGTCACGACATGAATGAGGACCACGCAAAACTCCTCAAGCAGGTCGAAGGCAAGCAGATGACGGAGGCGCGCGGGACCCTGGAGCATCTCGACACCATACGCGACCAGTTCAACCAGAAGATCGACGCGATCCGCGCCGACATGCTGAAGCAGGTCTTCGCCAGTACGGCGACAGTGATCGGTCGCCAGCACCAGGCGATGATCATTTCGGGCATCGTCACCATCCTCGCGGCGGTGGTCGGATTTGCTTTCGCGCTCCTCGTCTCCAGTGGCATCACGCGACCGGTGCGGCTGTTGCTCGCCGGCACCCGCGAGGTCGAGGCGGGCCGCTTCGACAAGACCATCACGGTCTCGACCCAGGACGAGATCGGCGAACTCGCCGCCGCCTTCAATCGCATGATCGAGCAGCTGCGGCACAACGAGCGGATCCGTGAGACCTTTGGCCGCTATATCGATCCCAAGGTGGCGCAGGGGCTGATCGACCGCCCGGAGGTCGCCATCGACGGCCAGCGCCGGGTGATGACCATCATGTTCTCCGACATGAGCGGCTTCACCTCGATGAGCGAGGGCATGACCCCGCGCGGCCTCGTCAAGGTCATGAACCACTATTTCACGGTGATGTCCGCGCCGATCCGGAGCCATCGCGGCGTCATCGATAAATATATCGGCGATGCCATCATGGCCTATTGGGGCCCTCCCTTCATTGAGGAGGACGAGCCGGCGCTGTTCGCCTGCTACGCCGCCATCGATATGGCCGATGAGGTGCCGGCGTTGCAGAAGCAATTGCCTGACCTGCTCGGCATCCGCGCCATGCCAGGCCCTTGTGATCTGCGCATTGGGATTGCCACCGGCGAGGTCCTGACCGGCAGCATCGGCTCCGAGCTGATGATGAGCTTTACGGTGATGGGCGACGCCGTGAACCTCGCCTCGCGTCTCGAGCTGGTCAACAAGATCTACGGCACGCGGATCCTGATCGCGCAGGCCACGGCGGACGCGATCGGCTCGAACCTCGAGCTGCGCGAGATCGATCGTCTGGCGGTGGCCGGCCAAAGCGCATCGCAGGCCATTTTCGAGGTGATGAGCAAGGCGCACGGGCTCAGCGTCCCGCAGGAGAGCCTGCGCGCGCGCTACGCCGAAGGCCTCGCCGCCTACCGCGCGCAGCGCTTCGACGAGGCTCGCGCCGCGTTCAATGCAGCGCTCGAAGCCGTGCCCGGCGACGGTCCCTCGCGCACGCTGCTCGGCCGCATCGCGCAGTTCGAGGCCAATCCGCCGGACGCAGCTTGGGATGGTGCCTGGCGGCTGGAGCAGAAATAGCCGTTCTTGCTGGGCTTGCACCGCCCTTGCTGGAAAAAACGTTTCTACTCGATAACGATGTTCGCCGTGACCTATTTCTCAGGCTTAGGTTTGACGTCCCTTGTGGCGTTTGATGGGGACACGCCGATGACAGAACTTCATGACAGGCTGGAACGGTTCGAGACGCTCACCGCCGAATGCGAGCTGATTGCCAAGCTCGCCACCGACAGCACCAAGCGCGAGTTCTATCTGAGACTCTCGGAGCAGTATCGTCAGCTGGCGGTGGATATGCGGAAGGCGATCGCGACCAAGGCCGCGGCCTGACGCCGCCTGCAATCCGTTCTTAATGTTTGGCGCGCATCCTTTGAGGATGCGAGCGTCGCGATCATGATTGCTCGCATTGGGAATGCCGAGGTCCGTTGCGGTGCAGCGCATCTCGCTGACGTCGCTTTGCCGCTCCTCACCAGGGCAATCCCATGCGCCTTCTCGCAGTCCTCATCTTCGCGCTCATGACGGCCGCCTGCAACCAGGAGCAGGACATCACCGGCTCGACCCCGGTCTGTGCGATGCGGAACTACAGCTCCTACAATCCCCGCGACATGAACCAGTGCGTTGCCGCCTGCAAGGCGTGCGACCACGGCAACACCGTCACCTGCACCACGTCATGCACCCTCAAGGGTGCCCACTGAGCGGCGGCGCTGGCTGGAGCTAGCGCTGAGGGTGCTCGGGCACCGGAACGATTCACATGGGTTAGTCATTGAAGCGGCAGGCAGGACGCGGAGTCCTATGGAATGGGTATGCTCGATCCCGGTCGGTTCCTGGTGTCGTGCTCGCATTGCGATGCAAGCCCGATGGCGGCCAACGTCAAACGTTCGAGCTGGTCTTCGTCGCCGCACGAGGTCCGCTTCGTATGCCCGCGCTGTCGCTGCGAGGAGACCGCCATCATCTCGGCCTCCGGTGAGCTGACCCCGATCCGACGCATCGACGCTCCGCTGCGCGACGTCACCGCGGCCTGGGCTCAGGCCCAGCGGCCAAGAGGTCGGGCGTAGCCCGCCCGTCACAGGGCCAAGAGGGCGGGCGTAGTCAGCTCTGCGCAAGTTTTGGAACCCGGCCTACGCCGACGCGTTTCCGCTCCGACATCAACGCATCGAGGCCCTGCGAATGATCAGCGAGCATTTCGACACCCGCACCCGGATCAACATGAAGCTGGCGCTGGATCGGGTCTGCCGCAATCGCCCGGTCGGCGAGGACCATTGCTTTCGCAGGTCCGTTGCCGAGAACATCATCCGCTGCGCGCTCACGGGCCGCACCGGCATCGGCCAACTCGTCGATGCCGGCGAGCGGGCGATGATCAGGACGCGTTCGGAGCGGGAGCCGGCCTGATTGCGCCAGCTCAATCTCCGGTGCGGTGCTTTGACCGCCATGCAACCGGCCGATTGACTCTCCGCTTGCCTGCCCCCTAGATTGGTCGGTGACGGTTCTCCTCACGGAGATCAAAAGGGAACGTGGTGCGAGGTTTTCCCGATACCGGGATATTCTCAACGCCACGGCTGCCCCCGCAACTGTAAGCGGTGAATCTTTCGTCATATGCCACTGGGAATCTCGGTCCTGGGAAGGCGACGTAAGGTAACGACCCGCGAGCCAGGAGACCTGCCGTCAGCCGTGGTCACACGCGAAGATGTCGGTCGGGGAGTACAGACATTAGCTTCACCGGAGCAATCGAACGCTCCGCCGTGAAACCTCGTTCGCTGTGACGTGCCACTGACGTCATACCGAGGTTACAAGAGTGTCCCGTAATGTCTTTGCCGCCAGGCGCTTCCGCGCCGGCCTTGTCGCGTTCGTTTCCCTGTATTCGCTCGATCTGTCCATTGCCCAGGCCCAGCAGTCGGCATCGCCCGATCTGCTGCCGCCGGTCGAGGTCGCGCCGACCGAGCGTCCGGCCAAGCCGCGAGCCGCGCGGCCTGCGCCCGACCAGCCCGAGCAGCGGCGCGTCGCTCGGGTGCCGAAGCCCGGGCTGGTGCCGGCGTCGCCCCCGGTTGCCGGGGTATCCGCCGCCAACCTGTTTCCGACGGTCGTCGTCAGTCCGACGGGTATCGTCACTCCGACCAATCTGGTTGCGAGCTCGGTGACGGTTCTGACCGCCAGAGACATGGAGCGCGATCAGCGCCGGACCGCATCCGATGCACTGAGCGCGGTTCCCGGCCTCAACCTCGTGCAGACCGGCGGCCCCGGCGGACAGACGTCGATCTTCATGCGCGGAACGAATTCCAACCACACCAAGGTCCTGATCGACGGCATCGACGTCAGCGATCCCAGCAACCCGAACCGTTCGTTTGATTTCGGCCAGTTGCTCACCTCCGACATTCAGCAGATCGAAGTCCTGCGCGGTCCGCAGGGCGGTCTCTACGGCGCAGACGCGCTGGGTGGCGTGATCTCCATCGTGACGAAGAAGGGTGACGGTCCCGCCCGCGCGACCGGCTCGGTCGAGGGAGGCTCGTTCGGAACGTTCAACCAGACCGCAGGCCTGAGCGGTTCACAGGACCACTTCAACTATGCCTTCAACGTTGCGCATTTCCACGCGAACGACGTGCCGGTGACACCGGTCGAATTGCTGCCGCCGGGGCAGAAGGCGATCGGCAACTATTACGACAACATGACCTATTCGACGAAGCTTGGCGTCGAATTGAGCGAAAACCTGACGCTCAATAGCGTGGCGCGGTACACCGACGCCACCCTGCGCTTTACCGGAGACACCTTCGATCCCGTCACATCCGCGAGCTTTCCCGCGGCCGCGCAAAGCACGCAGACGGTGCACCAGCTCTTCACGCGCGGGGAGGCGGTCTGGTCCGCTCTCGACGACCGGATGAAGAGCTATTTCGGCGTCAACTACACCAATCACTGGAACTACAACATCTCGCCCGGCGACGCGATGGCCACGATCACGACCGGCGACCGCGTCAAGTATGATTGGCACACCACGACCCAGCTCGCGCCCAACAACAATGTCATCATTGGCGCGGAGCATGAGACCGAAACACTGCAAACGGCGACGGTTTCGGCGCAAAACGTTAACAAGGCCGGATATATGGAGCTGCAGTCCCAGTTCCGGGATCGCATCTTCTTCACGGCCAATGTCCGGCAGGACGACAACGAGCGGTTTGGAGAGCATCCGACCTTTCGTCTGGCGTCTGCCGTGATCGTGCCGGTCACGGATACGAAGTTCAAGGGAAGCTACGGCACGGGGTTCAAGGCGCCGACGCTCAACCAGCTTTACGTCAGCTTTCCCGCGTTCTTCTTCTTTGCAAATCCCAACCTCAGGCCGGAGGAAAGCGTCGGGTACGACGCCGGCTTCGAGCAACCCTTGTTTGGCGATCGCGTTCGCTTCGGGTCGACCTACTTCCGCAACAACATCACGGACCTGATCCAGAGCACGTTCGATCCCGTGACATTCACGAGCACCAACACCAATATCGGCAAGGCGATCACGGAGGGCACGGAGAGCTTCGTCGCGGCTGCGATCACGGACCGGCTTCGCGTTCGTGCCGACTACACTTTTACCCGCGCGGTCGATGCGACGGCGGGACTGGAGCTGCTGAGGCGTCCGAAGGAGAAGTGGAGCGCAAATGTCATCTGGAATCCGATCGATCCACTGACACTTTCCGCAACCGTGTTGCACGTCGGGAGTTTCGTCGATGGTAACCGCGACTTCAGCATTCCGCGTCTGCTGGCTCCGGCCTACACCGTCGTCAACGTCGCAGCCGAATATCTGGTCACCGACCAGGTGAAGGTGTTTGGCCGGGTCGATAATCTCGCCAATGTGCACTATCAAAATCCGACCGGCTTTCTGCAGCCGGGACTGGGCGTCTATGGCGGCATTCGCCTGGCGAATTACGACGTCAGATAGCGAGAGAGAGAAAGAGCCTCATGACGACGGCCGATCCGCTCATGGACTTGATCGCAAGCCAGCTTGCCGACGCTGAGGCCGGCTGGAGCGTCGGCACGTTCGGTGCCATTGCCGAGTTCACACGCGAGCCCGGTGAGGCCTTCGATATGGAGCAGTCGCGCAACGGGGTCAGCGTCGTGACGCAGAAGGGTGGGATGCGCGTTGTCTTCCACCCGGGCCTGCGCTTGATCGCATCGGAATCGCCGACCACGGAGAGCTGGAGCCACCGCATCGCGCTGTGTCTCCCGCATGAAGCCAGCGCCATGAGCGGTCGTACCGTGCTGACCGAGCTCGGCCCGGATGTCGAGGCGCTCCTGACGAGGGATCGCAGCGGCATCCTGTTCGACCTTGGCCTCGGAACGTTGCAGGTCGACGCTTGCATCCGTGTCAGCGATGCCGATGCCGTCGCCGCGCTCAGGAGCCGCACGGGCAAATCCGTGTTCGCGCCCGAAAGCGACGCCATGCGGATCATTCTGGCCGCCAATCCGCACCGCGTCTTCATCAGCCGCATCGGGCGCGCCGAGGTATTCCAGCCGATCCCGCCGCCGGGCGGGCGAAGCCCTGACGGCCCGCACACCCACGTCCTGCCAAAGCTGCTCGCGCATCGCCGCACCCATGCCGCCACCGAGCCGCTGCCTGAGGGGTGGATCCCCTGCGCGCATCTCTATCCGGCCCATCCGCTGCGCGATCAGCTCGGCCGCAAGCGCGCTTTTCGGCCGGATCTTCACGCAGCCTTCCAGGCGCTGCTCGAACTCTATGGGCTGCCGGAGCTGACGGCGTGCAAGAGGGCCGCGGTCGAAGCGATCGAGAAGGGGCGGGGACCTGAGATGGCGACGCTTCCGCCCGATCGCACGGCGCGCGCCACTGTTCGCGTGGCCTTGCGCCAATTGGCGGCCATGGAGCCGCACACCGCGACACTCGCCGCCTGGCTTGCCGCCTACGACCGTCGCGATCCAGCCGAGACTGAAGATCCCATGGAGGCTCTTCACTGAGTCAGACGTGATGCCGCGTTCCAACAAAATGTGCTACAAATCCCATAAGGAGATCGTTCCATGACTGTCACCATCCTGCCGCCCCACGCCGACCGTTTCCGCCTTCATCCGGTCACCTCGCGCCTTGCGCCGATGTTCTGCTTTGCGCTGCTGACGGTGTCATGCGCGCTCGCGAGCTTCGCGCTTGCCTGCGCGACGCCGTTTGCGGCGTTCGCCGTCGTCGCCGCCGCGATGCTGCCGATGCGTCCGGCGCTGCTCGTCGTCACCGGCGCCTGGCTCGTGAACCAGACCATCGGCTTCGGCGTGCTGCACTATCCCATCGATGGCAGCACCATCGCCTGGGGCTTTGTCATCGGTGCTGCCGCGTTGCTGTCGACGGCAGCGGCATCGACCGTTCTCCGCCTGCTGCCGCAGGGCCGCACGCCGCTGATGCTGGCCATCGCGCTCGTCGCCGCCTACGCCGCCTATGAGCTCGCGCTGCTTGCCGCGACGCCGTTCCTTGGCGGAGAGGGCGCGTTCACTGCGGCCATCGTGACGCGCATCGGGCTGACCAGCGCCGTCTGGCTCGCCGGCCTCGTCGCCGCCTGCGAGATCGTCCGCCTGGTCGATCCGTTCGGGCGCGCGATGCGGAACGCGTAATGCTGGATGTGCGTCATCCCAAGGGTTGCGCGAGCCCGGCGGGAATTCCCGCATTCCACAGGGAACAGGGCTCATGACCCGCAACGAATCGTTGACACCCGGCTGCATATGTCACCACATGTGGGCGTCACGGTTCCGCTGGATCGCAAGATTTAGTGGCTAAGAGGGAAGCCGGTGAACCGCGTGAGAGCGTGGAATTCCGGCGCTGCCCCCGCAACTGTCAGCAGCGAGCTGCTTCCGAACAATCGTCACTGGTGCCTTTCGCGCCGGGAAGACGGGAAGTGGGCGACGACCTGCGAGCCAGGAGACCTGCCGCGACGATCTGAACGTCCACGGGCGGGGTGTCCGGCGGTCGCTTGCATGCACCGCCCGGCAACTCTGCCGCCGGCGTTTCTGCAGCGTCCTTCCTTACAGCCCCGTTCAAACACAACGCGCGCATCACGGGGCCCATTGATGTCACTGAACCTGCACGACGCGGACACCGCTTCCGCACCCATCGTTCATTTGCGTCCACAATCGCTTGCGCTTGCTTCGAGCGAGCCGGCGATGCAGATCATCCGTCGCAACGGCAAGGTCTCGCCGTTCGATTCCGCCAAGATCGCGGTCGCCATGACCAAGGCTTTCCTTGCGGTCGAAGGCACCAGCGCGGTCGCCTCGCGCCGCGTCCATGAGAGCGTGGAGCAGCTGACGGCCGAAGTCGTCACTGCGTTGATGCGGCGGGCAGGCGAGGGACGCACCTTCCATATCGAGGACGTGCAGGACCAGGTCGAGCTCGCCTTGATGCGGAGCGAGCACCACAAGGTCGCACGCGCCTATGTGCTGTACCGCGAGGAGCGGTCGCGCCAGCGCGCCGAGGAGGCGGCCGCGGAAGCGACGCCCGCTGTCGCGCCGGCACTTCATGTCACGCTCGCCGACGGTTCGCGCGTTGGTCTCGACACCAAGCGGCTCGCGCTGATTATCGGCGAAGCCTGCGCCGGCCTCGACGGCGTTTCCGCGGCACCCGTGCTCACCGAGACCACCCGCAATCTCTACGACGGCATCAGCCAGGACGAACTGGCACTGGCCTCGATCATGGCCGCGCGCACGCTGGTCGAGCAGGAGCCGAACTACGCCTATGTCAGCGCGCGCCTGCTGCTGGACAAGCTGCGCGGCGAGGTGCTGTCCTACGTCCATGGCGTGCCGACGTCCGCCTCGCAGGCCGACATGACGATGCGCTACGTCGAATATTTCCCGGCCTATCTGAAGACCGGCATCGCTGCCGAACTGCTCGATCCTGAACTGGCCCGCTTCGACCTCGGCCGGATCGCGGCTGCACTCAAGCCCGAGCGCGACCTGAACTTCCAGTTCCTCGGGCTTCAGACGCTCTACGACCGCTACTTCCTGCACGTCCGAGGCAAGCGGATCGAATTGCCGCAGGCCTTCTTCATGCGCGTAGCGATGGGTCTTGCGGTTCGCGAGATCGACCGAGAGGCCAAGTCGATCGAGTTCTACGATCTGCTGTCATCGTTTGACTTCATGGCCTCGACGCCGACGCTGTTCAATTCGGGTACGCTGCGTCCGCAATTGTCGTCCTGCTTCCTCACGACGGTGTCCGACGACCTGGACGGCATCTTCAAGTCGATCAAGGACAACGCACTGCTGGCAAAATATTCCGGCGGCCTTGGCAACGACTGGACGCCGGTGCGTGGTCTCGGCGCCCACATCAAGGGCACCAACGGCGAGAGCCAGGGCATCATCCCGTTCCTGAAGGTTGCCAACGACACCGCGATTGCCGTCAACCAGGGCGGCAAGCGCAAGGGCGCGGTCTGCGCCTATCTGGAGACCTGGCACGTCGACATCGAGGAATTCCTCGACCTGCGCAAGAACACCGGCGACGACCGCCGCCGCACCCACGACATGAACACCGCCAATTGGGTGCCGGACCTGTTCATGCAGCGCGTCGATGCCGATGGCGAATGGACGCTGTTCTCGCCTGACGAGACGCCCGATTTGCACGATCTCTATGGCGAGGCGTTCAAGACGGCTTACGAGGCCTATGAGGCCAGGGCGAAAGCCGGCGGCATGCGCGTCTTCAAGACCGTGCGTGCGAGCGACCTCTGGCGTCGCATGCTGACCATGCTGTTCGAGACCGGTCATCCCTGGATCACCTTCAAGGACCCCTGCAATCTGCGTTCGCCGCAACGCCACGTGGGCGTGATCCATTCCTCGAACCTCTGCACCGAGATCACGCTCAACACCTCGGCCGACGAGGTCGCGGTCCGCAATCTCGGCTCCATCAACATGCTCAACCATGTCGGGCCCGATGGTGTCGACCAGGCCAAGCTGAAGCGGACGGTGACCACCGCCGTCCGGATGCTCGACAACGTCATCGACATCAATTTCTACACGATCCCCGAAGCGCGCCGCTCCAACATGCGTCATCGTCCCGTCGGGCTCGGCCTGATGGGATTTCAGGAAGCGCTTCAGGTCCAGCGCATTCCAACTGCGTCCGACACTGCCGTGATGTTTGCCGACACCAGCATGGAAGCAATCTCGTTCCACGCGATCGAAGCGTCGTCCGATCTCGCCGCGGAGCGCGGACGCTATCCGAGCTTCGAGGGCTCGCTGTGGTCGAAGGGCGTCTTGCCGCTCGACTCCATCCAGCTTCTCGCCGACGCGCGCGGTGGTCTCGACGTCGATCGCTCCGCAACACTCGACTGGGATCGCCTCCGCAAGAAGGTCACGTCCAGCGGCATGCGCAACTCGAACGTCATGGCGATCGCGCCAACGGCGACGATCTCCAACATCTGCGGCGTCTCGCAGTCGATCGAGCCGAACTATCAGAACCTGTTCGTGAAATCGAACATGTCCGGCGACTTCACGGTCGTGAACGAGTTCCTGGTCCGCGACCTCAAGGCGAGGGGGCTTTGGGACGAGGTCATGGTCTCCGACCTCAAATATTTCGACGGCAGCGTCGGCCAGATCGACCGCGTTCCTGACGATCTGAAGGCGCTCTACGCCACCGCCTTCGAGATCGACAGCGCCTGGCTGATCGAGGCGGCCGCGCGCCGGCAGAAATGGATCGACCAGTCGCAGTCGCTCAACCTCTACATCGCCAATCCCTCCGGCAAGAAGCTCGATGCGCTCTACCGGCTGGCCTGGCGGCGCGGCTTGAAGACGACCTACTATTTGCGCTCGCACAGCGCCACGCATGTCGAGAAATCGACGTTGAAGGGCACCGACGGAAAGCTCAATGCGGTGTCCGCGTCTGTGGCGGTGTCGCACGCGCCGATCATGATACCGACCTCTGCGGTGCCGGACCTCGACGGCATCAAGGCCTGCCGGATCGACGATCCCGAATGCGAAGCGTGCCAGTGAGGAGATGACGATGCTTGACTGGTCCGATACCGAAACCACAGCGGCCGCTCCGGCCGTCTCAAGTCTCGCCACCGCACTGCGTCCGCAGACCCAGCTCAAGCTCGAGCCGGCCGACCCGACCGGCTTAGGTGCGATCGATCGCGCCGGCGGCCGCGTCTCGGTCGACGAGAAGCAGATGATCAACTGCCGCGCCGACGTCAACCAGCTGCTTCCGCTGAAGTACAAATGGGCCTGGGAGAAGTATCTTTCAGGCTGCAACAATCACTGGATGCCGACCGAAGTCTCGATGCAGGCCGACATCGCGCTATGGAAGTCGCGGGACGGGCTAACGGAGGACGAGCGGCGCGCGATCAAGCGCAATCTCGGCTTCTTCGCAGCCTCTGAATCGCTCGTCGCCAACAACATCGTGTTGGCGATCTACCGTCACCTCACCAATCCGGAGTGCCGGCAGTACCTCCTTCGGCAGGCCTTCGAGGAGGCGGTGCACACCCACACCTTCCAGTATATCGTCGAAAGCCTCGGCCTCGACGAGGGCGAGCTGTTCAACATGTACCGCGAGGTGCCGTCGATCACGGACAAGGCGGCCTGGGCGCTCAAGCACACGCAGCACCTGGACGATCCGTCGTTCCAGACGGGGACGCCGGATAGCGACCGCGCCTTCCTGCGCGATCTCGTCGCCTTCTATGTCGTGTTCGAGGGGATGTGGTTCTACACCGGCTTTGCGCAGATCCTGTCGCTCGGCCGCCGCAACAAGATGGTCGGCATCGCCGAGCAGTATCAATACATCCTGCGCGACGAGAGTATCCATCTCAACTTCGGCATCGACGTGATCAACCAGATCAAGATCGAGAACCCGCATCTGTGGACGGCGGCATTCCAGGACGAGGTTCGCGGCATGATCCGTGATGCGGCCGAGCTGGAAGCCGCCTACGGACGCGATACGATGCCGCGCGGCTTTCTTGGGCTCAACGCGGCGCTGTGCGAGCAGTACATGCACTTCATCGCCAACCGCCGCTGTGCGCAGATCGGGCTCGCTCCGGTGTTCGCCGAGGTCGAGAACCCGTTCCCGTGGATGTCCGAGGCAATGGATCTGAAGAAGGAGAAGAACTTCTTCGAGACCCGCGTCATCGAATACCAGAATGGTGGTGCGCTGACTTGGGAATAGCACCGATCATGGTTATGCCGCGGGCGTGTCACCTGTGCTTAAACGGTGGCACGCGTGCGACAGCAGGGGGATGAGGTGGAGATCCGACGAGACGATCCGACGGCGCCCTATGTCGCCGACTTGTTGGCACATCATCTCGAGGAGCTGCGCAGCGTGATGGCCGAGCGCGCGTTCGCTCTCGATGCCACCGGCCTTTCGGCTGCCACCGTGACCTTCTGGACGGCTTGGCAGGACGATGTCCTGCTCGGGTTCGGTGCGCTGAAGGAGCTGGATCATACGCATGGCGAGGTGAAGTCGATGCGTGCCGCGCCGGCTGCGCGGGGCACCGGGGTAGGGCGCGCACTGCTGAGCCATATCATCGCTGAAGCCCGCAAGCGGGGCTATGTGCACCTCAGCCTGGAGACCGGCACGGCAGCCCTGCACGCGCCCGCCATCTCGCTCTACCGCAGCGCCGGTTTCGTCTCCTGCGCGCCGTTCGCTGACTATGAGACAAGCCCGCACAACCAGTTCATGCGGCTCGACCTGACGGATTGAACTGGGCGCTTCGCGCTCATCACTCCTGCCTCAGGATGACGGGGTTGGTACTGTGGGCCGCCGCGACTCAGGTGAGGCACGCTCCGTTCCCGAGACCCGCGCTGGGGCGCGCCGGAGCGGCTTTGAAATCTCAAGTTGTGGATTGGTATAATCACGAGGGTATTACAGTAAGCCAACCCGTGTCTTCCCGGTAACGATTGTGCTGTCTCTGCAACACTCATCTTGGATTAAACCCTTATCTCCGTCCGTTCGCATCAGCGCCGCTTTTTAGCCACACCCGAACATGAATAAAATCGCTCTAAAGTTTGAAGGGCATCGGCGGTCTTCGAAGGACGGAAAATCCCAAGGTCGATTCAAATCTTGGCTCTGATTTTTCGGGTCTGAAAGGGTTGGCCGGGGAAACTGGTTTGCGATGGACGCAAAGACCGACATCAAGCAGAGGCTGCCGAGCCGTCACGTGACGGAAGGCCCGACGCGCGCGCCGCACCGGTCCTATTTCTACGCCATGGGTCTGACTACCGAGCAGATCCACCAGCCCTTCGTCGGCGTCGCCTCCTGCTGGAACGAGGCCGCCCCCTGCAACATCTCCCTGATGCGCCAGGCCCAGGCGGTGAAGAAGGGCGTCGCGTCGGCCGGCGGCACCCCCCGTGAATTCTGCACCATCACCGTCACCGACGGCATCGCCATGGGCCATGACGGCATGCGCTCGTCGCTGCCGTCGCGCGAGTGCATCGCCGATTCCGTCGAGCTGACCGTGCGCGGCCACGCCTATGATGCGCTCGTGGGCCTTGCCGGTTGCGACAAGTCGCTGCCGGGCATGATGATGGCGATGGTCCGTCTCAACGTGCCCTCGATCTTCATCTACGGCGGCTCGATCCTGCCCGGCAATTTCCGCGGACAGCAGGTCACCGTGCAGGACATGTTCGAGGCGGTCGGCAAGCACTCGGTCGGCGCCATGTCGGACGAGGACCTCGACGAGATCGAGCGCGTGGCCTGCCCCTCGGCGGGCGCCTGCGGTGCGCAGTTCACCGCCAACACCATGGCGACCGTCTCCGAGGCGATCGGCCTGGCGCTGCCGTACTCGGCCGGCGCCCCGGCACCGTATGAGATCCGCGACGCTTTCTGCATGACCGCGGGCGAGAAGGTCATGGACCTGATCGCCTCCAACCTCCGGCCGCGCGACATCGTGACACGGAAGGCGCTTGAGAACGCCGCCGCCGTGGTCGCGGCGTCCGGTGGCTCGACCAATGCTGCACTGCACCTGCCGGCAATCGCGCATGAGTGCGGCATCAAGTTCGACCTGTTCGACGTCGCCGAAATCTTCAAAAAGACACCATATGTCGCGGATTTGAAGCCGGGTGGCCGTTATGTCGCCAAAGACATGTTTGAAGTAGGTGGCATACCGCTTCTGATGAAGACGCTGCTCGACAACGGATTTCTCCACGGTGACTGCATTACGGTCACCGGTCGAACGATCGCCGAAAACCTCAAAAGCGTTAAGTGGAATCCGCACCAGGATGTGGTGCACCCGGCAGACAAGCCGATCACCGTCACCGGTGGTGTGGTTGGTCTGAAGGGCAATTTGGCGCCAGAAGGTGCGATCGTGAAAGTCGCGGGAATGTCTAACCTGAGGTTCACCGGTCCGGCGCGATGCTTCGACCGGGAAGAGGACGCCTTTGAGGCCGTCCAGAACCGCACCTACCGCGAAGGCGAAGTCATCGTGATCCGCTACGAGGGCCCCAAGGGCGGTCCCGGCATGCGGGAAATGCTCCAGACCACCGCGGCGCTGACCGGCCAGGGCATGGGCGGCAAGATCGCGCTCATCACCGACGGCCGCTTCTCCGGCGCCACCCGCGGCTTCTGCATCGGCCATGTCGGGCCGGAAGCCGCCATCGGCGGCCCGATCGGGCTGCTCGAGGATGGCGACATCATCGAGATCGACGCGGTCGTAGGTACCCTTAACGTAAAATTGAGCGACCAAGAGCTCGCCCAGCGCAAGACCAAATGGAGCGCTCGCGCGACTAACCACACGTCGGGTGCGCTCTGGAAGTATGCTCAGCAGGTTGGACCAGCGGTCGGTGGGGCAGTGACCCATCCGGGCGGCGCGCACGAGAAACAGTGCTATGCGGACATCTAGGCGTGCCATAGTTGCGTTTGTGTTGGGGGTCGGTGCGCTGGCCGCGCCGGCGCTCGCCTTTGACGGCTCGGCCAGCAAGGATGCGGCCCTCCCGGTCGTGACCACCTTGCCGGGCGCCGCGGGTGCCGTGCGCAGCAAGGTGGCGGCACCGGCGACCACGCCCCAGGAAACCTCGCTCAGCGCCCTGCAATATGCCGCCGAAGGCGGTCATCCCGGCGCTCAGTTCAAGCTTGGCCGCATGTATGCCGATGGCGACGGCGTCGCCCAGGACGATGTGCGCGCCTTCGAATATTTCAGCCGCATCGCCAATGCGCATGCCGAGGACAGCCCGTCGGCGCCGCAGGCGCAGGTCGTGGCCAACGCCTTCGTCGCGCTCGGCCGCTACTATCTGAGCGGTATCCCGAACTCGAAGATCAAGTCGGATCCGGACCGGGCGCGGGAGATGTTCTCCTATGCGGCCTCCTATTTCGGCAATGCGGATGCGCAGTACGATCTCGCCCGGCTGTATCTGAAGACTCCGGACGCTTCACGCGAGGATTTCCGCTATGGCGCGCGCTGGCTTGGCCTTGCCGCTCAGAAGGGCCAGCACGAGGCGCAGGCGCTGCTCGGCCAGATGCTGTTCAATGGCGACCGCCTGCCGCGGCAGGCCGCGCGCGGCCTGATGTGGCTGACGCTGGCGCGTGACAGCGCCGGTATCGAGGAAACCTGGATCAAGGAAAGCTACAATCGCGCTTTCGCCAAGGCCTCGGACGACGACCGCGCTATGTGCCTGCAAATGCTGGAACAGTGGGTGCAGGGCGTTCAGGGCCGCCGGTAGTAGGTACCCCAGCCGGGTAGGTTAGCCCGCGGCTGCGCAAAGCGCAGTCCGCAAGCTCCATCCAGCACCTCCGCGCACCAGCTTAAGCCGCCTCCAGATTCAGATCCGCCCATACCGGCACGTGGTCCGACGGCTTCTCCCAAGCCCGCACATAGCTGTCGATGCCGACATTGGCGAGCCGGTCGCTGGCCTGCGGCGACAGCAGCAGATGGTCGATCCTCAAGCCATGGTTCTTCTGCCAGGCGCCGGCCTGGTAGTCCCAGAAGGTGTAGAGCCCGGGCTCGTCGGTGACCGCGCGCAGGGCGTCGGTGAGGCCGAGGCCCAGCAGGGACTGAAAGCTCTCCCTCGTCTCGGCCTTGAACAGGGCGTCCTCGGTCCAGGCGGCGGGATTATGGACGTCGCGGGCATGCGGGATGACGTTGAAGTCGCCTGCGAGGATCAGCGGCTCCTCGGCCTTGAGGCGCTCCCTCGAATACTCAAGAAGCCGCGACATCCATTTGAGCTTGTAGGGATATTTCTCGGTCCCGACCGGATTGCCATTGGGCAAATAGAGGCAGGCGATGCGCAGCACCCCGTGCTTGAGCGTGACCACGCCCTCGAGGAAACGGGCATGGGCGTCCTCGTCGTCGCCGGCGAGGCCCGACTTGGTCTCGTCGAAGCGAAGCTTCGAGAGCAAAGCAACGCCGTTGAAGGTCTTCTGACCGTGGGTGACCACGTTGTAGCCCAGCGCCTCGATCTCCAGCCGCGGGAAGGCCTCGTCGACGCATTTGATCTCCTGGAGGCAGACGATGTCCGGCTGGCATTCCTTCAGCCAGGTCAGCAGCAGGTCGATCCGCTGCCGGACCGAGTTCACGTTCCAGGTAGCAATTCTGATGGGCATTGGTGGGGCTCCGGGCAGGGGCCATGGTTAGAACAAACTGCAAACGCGCCCGTCAAGGACGCCGCAAAATCTCCCACAAAATTAACCCGGCTTAAGCCGGGCTCGGGCCATTGATGCCGAAAAGGTTTTTCGAATGGGATGGCCGGACAAATCCATGAAGCAAGCTGAGCCGCGCGACGGCCTGATCGGCGCGTTCCTGTACTGGCTCGGCGGCTTCGAGATCGAGGACGGCCTGACCGCCGATCTCAGCGAGCGCGAGCTGCGCCGCATCCGCGCCAAGCAGATCGACGCGGTGATGCGCGCGATCCCGGTGACCATGGCCGTCACCATGCTCAACGTCGCCATCGTGCTGATCCTGTTCTGGGGCAGGGGCTGGAACGATTTCCTCGCGATCTGGGGCATGACCCTCGCCGTCACCGCCTCGCTTGCCGTGCGCGCGTGGCGGCGGTCGCATCAAAACCCGCCGCAGGAAGCATCACCGCGCGCCGCGCGGCAGATGCTGCGGCAGGCGTTCTTCCTCGCGGCGATCTGGGGCACGCTTCCGCTCGCGCTGTTCAGCCGGGTCGAGCCGACCAGTCAGCTCATCCTGGCCTGCCTGATGGTCGGCATGATGTCCGGCGGCGCCTTCACGCTGTCGACCTTCCCGCGCGCGGGCCTCGTCTATCTCGCGACCGTGACGATGGCCTGTGCCGGCGCGCTGTTCCTCTGCGGCACCGGGCCGTATCTGCTGACCGCGGTGTTCCTGCTGCTGTTCGCGTTCTTCATGGCGCGCAACATCGTCTCGCAGGGCAATCTGTTCCTCGGCAATCTCAAGGCCCGGCTCGAGCTCGAACGTCAGACCGAGATCATCTCGCTGCTGTTGAAGGACTTTCAGGAGAACGCCAGCGACTGGTTGTGGCAGACCGACGCCGAAGGGCATCTCGTCGACGTGCCCCAACGCTTCGCCGAAGTGGCGCAGCTTCCGCTTCCATTGCTGAAGGGCTCGCATTTCGTCGACGTGCTCGACATGCTCTGTCCCGACGACAAGAGCGCAGCCTACAACGTCGTCGGCCTGATGGAGCAGAGCGAGCCGCTGCACGAGATGAACCTCAAGGTCGTCGCCGGCGGCGAAGCGCGGCTGTGGTCGCTCACCGCGAAGCCGGCCTACGACCGCGACGGCCTGTTCCTCGGCTATCGCGGCTTCGGCCGCGACGTCACCGAGCGCTGGCGCGCGGAAAAGGCGGAGGCCGAGAGCCGCGCCAAGTCCGACTTCCTCGCGGTGATGAGCCACGAGATCCGCACGCCCATGAACGGCGTGCTCGGGCTTGCCAGCATGCTGCTGGAAACCAAGCTCGATCCGGAGCAGCACGAGGCCGTCACCTCGATCCGCGAGTCCGGCGACAATCTCCAGCGCATCCTCAACGATATCCTCGATCTGTCCAAGCTCGAGGCCGGACGCTTCGCGTTCGAGGCGATCGACTTTGCGCCGCAGGCGCTGGTCGAGACGGTTGCGACCGTCGTGCGCGCAGGCGCCAAGAGCAAGGGGCTCGCCGTCAAGGTCGAGCTCGATCCGAACCTGCCGCCGACGCTGCGCGGTGATGTCGCGCGGATCCGGCAGGTGCTGCTCAACCTCGCCTCCAACGCGGTAAAGTTCACCGACGAAGGCGAGGTGACGATCAAGGCCACCTGCCAGGCGCGCCGCGATCTGCTTGCGACCGTCGAATGGACCGTGACCGACAGCGGCATCGGCATCGCGCCCGAGAAGCTCGGGGAGTTGTTCTCCGACTTCGCGCAGGCCGACGCCTCGATCAGCCGCCGCTTTGGCGGCACCGGGCTTGGGCTTGCGATCTCCCGACGCATCATCGAGCAGATGGGCGGCACCATCGGCGTCACCTCGACGCCGGGCGAGGGCTCGACCTTCCGCTTCACGCTGGTGCTGCCCTGGAGCCAGGCGCAGGTCTCCGACCAGGCGGCGGGCAGCGATGAAGCCGACGAGCTGAAGGCACGGATCGCAGGGCTCGACCGGCCGCTGAAGGTGCTGGTGGCCGAGGACGATGCCGTCAACCGCATGGTCGTGACCAAGATGTTGGGGGCGTTCGAGGTCGAGCTGCGCGTCGTCACCGACGGCGTCCAGGCGGTCGAGGCTGCCTCGGAGAGCGACTACGATGTCGTGCTGATGGACGTGCGCATGCCGGACATGGACGGCCTTGCCGCGACGCGGGCGATCCGCGCGCAGGGCGGGCGTTTCGAAGCCTTGCCGATCGTCGCGCTGACCGCCAACGCCTTCCCCGAGGACGTCAAGATCTGCCGCGAGGCCGGCATGTCGGATTTTTTGGCAAAGCCGCTGCGTAAGCCCGCGCTCGCCGCCGTCTTGCTGCGCGCGCTCGACGGCCACACGATGTCGGAGGACGCGCCGCTTCAGCCGGAGCTGACGCCGATCGACGTCGCGTGGACGGACGAGGAAAGGCAGATGACCGGCGTCTAGCCGGTCAGATCGAGAAGCTGGTCCCGCTGAGCTACTGGCGCGTGCGCCGGCAATGTAACGCGGCGCCGCTACAGTTTTCCATAGACGCGCCCGGCGACCGCCTTCAGGCGCTCGACCGAGCCGGACTCGGGATGCGGCTTGACCGGCGCGAACAGGATCGAAGCCTGCCTGCCGTTCTTCCGAACATAGATGTTGACGGCGTTACCGTTGCCCTTGGTGCAGGAATGCTCGCCGAACGCTTCACTGCCGAGCTCGGGTATCGCCAAATGTTTGCACGGGCCCGAGCGCTTCATCATGCTGATGACCGTGTCGCGCGAGATCGCGATCACCGCGACGGTCATGGTATTGGCCTCGCGATCGAACATCATGCAGCTGCCGGCGCCGGTCCGCTGGACCGTCAGCGTGCTCTTGTCGAGAAAGCCGTCGGCATCGGCGGCCGTGAGCCACTCGCAATTGCCAAACCGCTCGCTGCTCTTGCTCACGTTGGCGATGGCAACGCGCGCGGCATCTGTGAGCGGTCCGAGCAGCGCGTCGTCGGCACGGCGGCCGATCGGATAGACGCTGATCTGCAGAATGTAATCGCCGGACAAGGCGACGACCGAGGCTTCCTGGCGTTCCGCGCCGGCGGCGCTCGTTCCGCCCTGGCCTTCGTCGCCGATCCCCGCGACCGCGTTCAGCGGCATGCGCTCACCAAGCGTCTTGACGAAGGTCGCGTACAATTCCCTGGCGCGGTCCTTGTCGGGATTGCGGAACACGGTCAACATCATCGTGTCGCCGCGCCCGCCCTGGTAGATGCAGCCGCGGCCGTCCTGATTTGAAATCAGTGACCATTTGAGCGCCGGCATCGCGCGGGCGAGCTCCTGGGCGCTGATGAACGGGCAGGTTTCGGCCGCGCGCGCGGGAAGCACCGGGACGGCTGCGATTGCAAGGAATAGAGCGAGGCAAGAGAACAGACGATCGAAAATGCGCATTCGATAATTTAATACCGCTACTGGCGCCGCTGACGAGATTTAAGCTTTCTAGAATGATTGGACAGGGGCCGCTTCGGCGTCAGACTGTATCGGACCCGCCGAGCCCCCCTTGGGGACCTCGCGATGATCACAAATTACCCCTGATTTGCCCGACGCGTCAAACGATTTTCGTAAAATCCGAAATGCATCGTGCCGGCTCCCGGCTACTTTGCATGGGGTTGTTTTTCAGATTTTAAGTCGGGCTAGATCGAGAAGCTGGTCCCGCAGCCGCAGGACGCCGTCGCATTGGGATTGTTGACGCGGAACGAGGCGCCGATCAGATCGTCGACGAAATCGACCTGCGAGCCCGCCAGGAACGGCTGGGAGGCGGAATCGACCAGCACAACCGCATTCTCCTGCTCGATCACGAGATCGTCGTCGGTGCGGTCGCGGTCGATGTCGAACTTGTACTGGAAGCCCGAGCAGCCGCCGCCCTCGACGGAGATGCGCAGCATCGCGCCAGAACCTTCGCCCTTGAGGATCTCCCCAATCCGGCGTGCGGCGCGGTCACTGATGGTCACGTCAGTCGTCATTGCTCGTCTCCGATAGTCCCGCGGTCATACCAAGTTCACTTGCCCAATTCATTTGGTATCCCGCGTCCGGCATAGTTAAGTGCAAGCATACGCAGAATCAAATGGATAGGGACTAAATTCGTCGTGTCCGTCGGAATGGCAGCCCCCCGTGCGCCCTATGCCTGCGACCCCGACCGCAGCCGCGGCCGGCTGGTCGTGGAGCCGCCGAGCCGGACCCGCAGCCCGTTCCGGCGGGATTGCGACCGGGTGATCCATTCCACTGCGTTCCGCCGCCTGAAGTACAAGACCCAGGTCTTCGTGTTCCACGAGGGCGACCACTACCGCACCCGGCTGACCCATTCGCTGGAGGTGGCGCAGATCGCTCGCGCCCTGGCCCGGCAGCTCGGACTGGACGAGGACCTCACGGAAACGTTGGCGCTGGCTCATGATCTCGGCCATCCGCCGTTCGGGCACGCCGGCGAGCGGGCGCTGGATGCCTGCCTGAAGGATTTCGGCGGCTTCGACCACAACGCCCAGACCTTGCGGGTCGTTGCGTCGCTCGAGCACCGCTATCCGGAGTTCGACGGTCTCAACCTGACCTGGGAGTCGCTGGAGGGTATCGTCAAGCACAACGGCCCGCTGACGGATCGCAGCGGCGCGCCGGTCGGGCCCTATCGCGAGCACGGCATTCCGGTCGGCATCGCCGACTACGTCAAGACCTACGATCTCGAATTGTGGAGCTTCGCCTCGCTGGAGGCGCAGGTTGCCGCGATCGCCGACGACATCGCCTATGATGCCCACGACATCGATGACGGTCTGCGCGCCGGCCTGTTCCATCTCGATGATCTCAAGGTGATGCCGCTGACCGCGGAGATCATTGCCGAGACCTCGGCGCATTATCCCGATCTCGAAGACGTCAGGCGCGGCGCCGAGCTGGTGCGCGAGCTGATCTCGCACCTGATCGGTGCGGTGTATTCGGAGGCGCAGAAGAACCTCGCCGTCGTAAAACCGCAATCGGCCCAGGACGTGCGCCGGCAGAGCCGGGCGCTGGTCGCGTTCCCGGCGGCGGTTGCCGAGGAGGAGGCCGCCATCAAGCGCTTTCTCTATCAGCACATGTACCGTCACAAGCGGGTGATGCGGGTGATGGGGGAGGCGGAACAGATCCTGTTCGACCTGTTCGCAAAATACCTGACATCGCCCGGAGAGCTGCCACCGGAATGGCTGCTGGGGGCGGAGGCGGACAATGAGGGCGACCGGGCCCGCCGGATCGGCAATTTCATTGCCGGAATGACCGACCGTTTCGCCCTGACCGAGCACCAGCGGCTCTTTGACTCGACCCCGGATTTGCGTTAGGCGGCGGCCATGCCCGACACATCCTCAGCACTGCACCTGTTCGCCGACGTGCTCGCACGCGTGCACGCCGCCTGCCGTACGCTTGCGGCGGACGCCAACTGGCCCGAGGGTATCGATTTCTCGCGCGTGGTGGTCGAGCCGCCGCGCGATGCCTCCCATGGCGACATGGCAACCAACGCCGCGATGGTGCTTGCAAAAGAGGCAAAGGCAAAGCCGCGCGATCTCGCCGAGCAGATCGCCGAGCGGCTGCGCGCCGATGCGCTGATCGCCAAGGTCGATGTCGCCGGTCCCGGTTTCATCAATTTGACGCTCAAGCCCGCCGCCTGGGCGGAGGCGCTGCGCACCGTGCTGCGCGAGGGAGCTGACTACGGCCGCGTCCGCGGCGGCACCAAGGTCAATGTCGAATATGTCTCGGCCAATCCGACCGGACCGATGCATGTCGGCCATTGCCGCGGCGCCGTGTTCGGCGACGCGCTGGCGAGCCTGCTTCAGTTCGGCGGCCACGACGTCACCCGCGAATACTACATCAACGATGCTGGCGCCCAGGTCGACGCGCTCGCGCGTTCCGCCTTCCTCAGGTATCGCGAGGCACTTGGCGAAAACATCGGCGCGATCCCGGAAGGGCTGTATCCCGGCGACTATCTGAAGCCGGTGGGCGCGGCGCTGGCGAAGGAGCACGGCGACAAGCTCCGTGCGATGAGCGAGGCCGAGTGGCTGCCGACGGTGCGCGCCAAGGCGATCGCGATGATGATGGACGAGATCAAGGACGATCTCGCAGCCCTCAACATCCGCCACGACGTGTTTTTCTCGGAGCGCTCGCTGATCGAGACCGGCAACAACAAGGTCGCCGAGACCATCGATTTCCTGAAGGCCAAGGGCGACATCTACGAGGGCCGCCTGCCGCCGCCGAAGGGCGCGCCGGTCGAGGATTGGGAAGACCGCGAGCAGCTCCTGTTCAAGGCGACCGCTTACGGCGACGACGTCGATCGTCCGCTGATCAAGTCGGACAATTCCTATACCTACTTCGCCTCGGATATCGCCTACCACAAGAACAAGTTCGACCGCGGCTTTGCCGAGATGATCGACGTGTGGGGCGCCGACCATGGCGGCTACATCAAGCGCATGCAGGCGGCGGTGAAGGCGACGACATCAGGTAAGGGCGCGCTCGACGTCAAGATCGTCCAGCTCGTGAAGTTGCTGCGCAACGGCGAGCCGGTGAAAATGTCGAAGCGGAGCGGGGACTTCGTCACCTTGCGTGAGGTGGTGGATGAGGTCGGTCAGGACGCCGTCCGCTTCATGATGCTCTACCGCAAGAACGACGCGGTGCTCGACTTCGACCTCGCCAAGGTCATGGAACAGTCGCGCGACAACCCGGTATTCTACGTCCAGTACGGCCACGCTCGCGGCCACTCGATCTTCCGCAACGCCCGGGCCGAAGTGTTCCCGGAACTGCCTGAGGATACCGGCAAGCGCATCGCGTGGCTGGGCGAGTCGGCGGTGGAACGACTATCGGACCCGGTCGAGCTCGAGCTGCTCAAGCGCCTCGCAATTTTTCCGCGCATGCTGGAGGCCGCCGCCGCGGCCCATGAGCCGCACCGAATTGCCTTCTATCTCTATGACTTAGCGAGCGAATTTCACGCACTTTGGACGAAGGGGCGCGATTTGCCCTATTTACGCTTCATTATCAATAATGATGCAGATCTTACAAAGGCGCGACTGGCCATGGTCCAGGGCGTCGTCTCTGTCCTGGCATCGGGCCTCGCCATCCTCGGCGTCCATGCTCCGGACGAGATGCGGTAGTTTGGGGCGAACTACTTAAGGGGAATTTTGGGGGTAACCGGCAGAAGCCGGACCGCTTAGACTTGGTTGAATGCCTTGTGGGTCGAAAGCCGCGCCTTGGTCGAGGGGCGCGCGGCTTTCCCGAAGGGACGCATCATCACGATGGCCGAACGATATCAGGACAGAACGTTTCCTTCCGATGGCTATGGTCGCGGTGGCGATCAGCATGGGAAGGCGGAAAACGATCCCTTGGCCGAACTCGCCCGCCTGATCGGACAGACCGATCCATTTGCAGCGCAGGGACGGCCGAGCGCGCAGCCGCCGGCACCGCCAACGCAGAGCTATCAGGACCACGACTATCCGCAGGACGACTATCGGCAGGATTATGCCGAGCAGGCGCCGCCGGCTCAACCCGGGCCGCCCTCATGGATGCGGCGCGCCAACGTGCAGCCGCAGCCCGCGCCCGAGCAGCCCGACTATCCCGTTTCTGTGAACCCGGTTCATCCATTGCACCGCTATTCAGCCCAGCCGACCGCGCCCGAGCCTGATTTCCATCAGCCGCAGGCCTATCAGGACCACGCTTACCAGGATCAGGCCCATCAAGCGCAGGCCTATCAGGATCAGGCCCATCAGGGCCGCGCTCACCAGCAGCATGATCAGGCTTACCAGGAGCAAGCCTATCAGGAGCCGCATCAGCCGCCCGATCCGGCACGCTACGACGACGCGCTCTATGGACGGCTGGAGGGTGGCGAGCAGGATTATCAGCGCGATCCCGCCTATCCGGATGATCCTTACGCGTTCCAGAGCGACTATCCCGAGGCCGATCTCGACGAGCCGAAGAAGCCGCGCGGCGGCATGATGACGGTCGCGGCGATCCTCGCGCTTGCCGTGGTCGGCACTGGCGCGGCCTTCGCCTACAAGACCTATGTCGGTTCGCCCCGCAGCGGCGAGCCGCCGATCATCAAGGCGGACAACACGCCGACCAAGATCGTGCCGGCGCCGACCGACTCCTCGGCCAAGGTGCCGGATCGCATGGCGAGCGGCGATGGCTCCGAGAAGATCGTGCCGCGTGAAGAGGCACCTGTCGACGTCGCTGCCAAGGCGGGCGGTCCGCGTGTGGTGTTCCCGCCACTGAACCAGAACGCGAACCCGCCGTCGGTGGCGAGCGTCGCGCCGTCCACGATCCCGCCGCCAAGCGCGGGTCCAATCCCGAGCAACGGCACGCTGCCGGCCAACACGCCACGCTCGATCAGGACTGTGGCCGTGAGGGGCGATCAGACCGATAGCACCGCGCCGCAATCCGCAGCCGCCAAGTCGGCGGCAGCCGCGCCGAAGCCCGTTGCCGCGCCCGCCGCACCGCCTGCGCCGCGCAATCCGCCGACTTCGGCCAATGCCAGTGCCACCCAGCCGCTCTCGCTTGCGCCGCAATCGACGCCGGTTGCGGAGGTGCCGCAGCGGATGGCTGCGACCAACCCGACTCAAATCACGCCCGCCAGCAATGGTGGTGGCGGCTACGTCGTGCAGGTCTCCTCGCAGCAGAGCGAGGACAGCGCAGCCGCGTCCTACCGGGTGCTTCAGAGCAAATATGGCAGCGTGCTCGGATCGCGCTCGCCGGTGATCAAGCGGGTTGATCTGACCGACAAGGGCAAGGGGGTCGTCTATCGCGCTTTCGCCGGACCCTATGGTTCGGCCGAGGAAGCGACGCAGGCTTGCAACAGCCTGAAGTCCGCTGGCCTGTCCGCCTGCTTCGTCCAGAGGAATTAACGGCCGTTTCCTTGACCCCCTCGCGGGGCAGGGTTAATCGGCCGTTATGAGCACGCGGGCCTTCATTACCGGTGTATCCGGAACGGAACTAACAGCCGCCGAGCGGGAGTTTATCCGTGCCGAACGCCCATGGGGCTTCATCCTCTTCAAGCGCAATGTCGAGGCGCCGGCTCAAGTTGCTGCGCTGGTTGAGGAATTGCGGGCGGCTGCGGGCGCAGCTGACGCGCCTGTCCTGATCGACCAGGAGGGTGGCCGGGTGCAGCGGCTGGGCCCGCCGCACTGGCCGGTCTATCCGCCGGGCGCGATTTTCTCGACCTTGTACGACGCTGATTCGGTACTTGGATTGACGGCTGCGCGCCTCAGCGCCCGGCTGATTGCGTCGGATCTCGCCGATCTCGGCATTACCGTGGATTGCCTGCCGCTGGCTGACGTGCCGGTGCCGGGTGCCGATGCCGTCATTGGGAACAGGGCTTACGGCACCGAGCCGGGCAAGGTCGCCGCGATCGCGCGCGCGGTCACCGAGGGCCTGGAGCAGGGCGGCGTGCTGCCGGTTCTGAAGCACATTCCCGGACATGGACGCGCCACCGCCGACACCCATTTCAAACTGCCGACGGTCGATGCTCCGAGGGACGAGCTCGACCGGACCGACTTTGCGGCATTCAAGCCGCTGGCCGACCTGCCGATGGCCATGACTGCACATGTTGTGTTTAGCGCGGTCGACCCCGCCCATCCGGCGACGACTTCTGCGACAATGATCACTCAGGTGATTCGCGGCGTGATCGGGTTCCAGGGTTTGTTAATGAGTGATGACGTGTCGATGAACGCGCTGTCGGGGAATATCGCCGAACGGACCCGCGCCATCTTCGCGGCCGGCTGCGACATGGCCCTGCATTGCAACGGCAACATTGAAGAGATGCGCGAGGTCGCCGGCCAGACATCTGAGCTGTCCGGCACGGCGCTGGCGCGCGCGAAGGCCGCACTTGCGTCGCGCAAGGCACCGCAGCCGTTCGACCGGGCGGCCGCACGCGCCGAACTGGACGCATTGATCGCACGGGCAAACACGGCATCCGCATGACCGCAGAAATCCTATCGTTTGAAACCGGGCGGCCTGCAGAGCTCGCCGAGGGTGAGCCGGCGTTGGTGGTGGACGTCGAGGGCTATGAGGGCCCGCTCGACCTGCTGCTCGCGCTGGCGCGGCAGCAGAAGGTCGATCTCGCCAAGATCTCGATCCTGGCGCTGGCCGACCAGTACCTCCACTTCATCGAAGCCGCGCGAAAGATCCGGCTGGAGCTTGCTGCCGATTATCTCGTGATGGCGGCCTGGCTTGCCTTCCTGAAGTCGCGCCTGCTGCTGCCGGAGCCGCCGAGTGCGGAAGGCCCGAGCGCAGAAGAGATGGCGACCGCGCTCGCCAACCGCCTGCGCCGGCTGGAAGCCATTCGCGAAGCCGCCAACCGGCTGATGAACAGGCAGCAATTGCTGCGCGACATCTTTCCGCGCGGCGAGCCCGAGCAGATCGCGGAGATCAAGCACCCGAAATACACCGCGACGCTGTACGACCTGCTCACCGCCTATGCCGCGCAGCGCCAGTCGCGCGTGCTTGCGAGCGTGCATCTGGCCAAGCGCACGGTGTGGTCGCTCGCCGAGGCGCGCGCCACGCTGGAGCGGCTTGTCGGCAGCATCAGCGAACAGGACGACTGGGGCGTTCTCGACGACTTTCTGCTCCGGCACGTTGCCGATCCGACGCAGCGCGCGACGGTGCTCGCCTCGAGCTTTGCGGCTGCGCTCGAACTGGTGCGTGAAGGTCAGCTCGAGCTGAACCAGAAAGAGGCGTTCGCGCCCATCTATTTCCGGAAGGGGCGCCCGAAACCGGTCGTGGACGCAGCTCCTGCGCCTGATGCGCCGGTCGGTTAAGTGCAAGAAGGAGAAGCTACCATGGCAAGCCTGGCTGAAGTGCGGGTAGAAGAGGCCGAGCCGATGGGGAACGAGTCCCAGGCACGTCCTGAAGAGCTCCGGCTGCTGGAAGCGCTGCTGTTTGCTTCGAATGAACCGCTGGACACCGCGACGCTGGCCAAGCGCATGCCTGATGGGGTCGACGTCAAGGCTGCGCTCGAACAGCTCCAGGCCGACTATGCCTTGCGCGGCGTCAATCTCGTGCGCGTCGCCAACAAATGGACCTTCCGCACGGCCGGCGATCTCGCCTGGCTGATGACGCGGGAGAGCACCGAGACCCGCCGCCTGTCGCGTGCCGCGATCGAGGTGCTGGCGATCATCGCCTATCACCAGCCGGTGACGCGCGCCGAGATCGAAGAGATCCGCGGCGTCGTCACCTCGAAGGGCACGCTCGACGTGCTGCTGGAGACCGGCTGGATCAAGCCGCGCGGTCGTCGCAAGACGCCCGGCCGCCCCTTGACCTTCGGAACCACCGAGGACTTCCTGTCGCAGTTCACCCTGGAACAGCTTGGCGATCTGCCGGGCCTGGAGGAGCTGAAGGGCACGGGCCTGCTGGATTCGCGCCTGCCGACCGGATTCAGCGTGCCGACCCCGTCGGATGACCCGCAGCTGCGCGAGGACGAGGATCCGTTGGAACCGGGCGAGGACCTGGATCTGGCGCTGGCGCCTGCGGTCGAGCCCGAGACGCCGGAAGGCGGCAATGAGGGCGGCGAGGGTGGCAGCGAGGACTGACGTCCCGGCCGTTTAGAGGCTCCCTGCGACCAGTTAACACTGGCAAGATTACGTAGCGCCAACAGCGAATTGGCGCTGCCTTGGTCCTTGTTTTTGAGGCCTGCCAAGCCTACGTTTCCGGGAAGATCGGCCGGGTCCCCGGCCAGGTGTGTTTGGAGGGTTGCAGGATGGGTTCGCTTAGCATTTGGCACTGGATCCTGGTGATCGCAGTCGTCCTGCTGCTGTTCGGCCGCGGCAAGATTTCGGATCTGATGGGCGACGTGGCCCAGGGCATCAAGGCCTTCAAGAAGGGCATGCAGGACGACGACAAGGTCGCCGACAAGCCCGAGCCGGCCAAGTCGATCGAGCACGCCGCCGCGCCGCCGACCGCGGCCCGGTCCGACGTCGGCAGCAAGGCCGTCTGAGTAAGCGTACGCGAGACGCGGGTGACGGCGCCGATCCTAAGCGCGAAGGATTGGGCCGGTCGCGGCTGGCGTGAACGGAAGGCCTCATGTTCGACATCGGGTGGAGTGAACTGGTCCTGATCGGGGTCGTGGCTCTGGTCGCCATCGGCCCGAAAGAGCTGCCGGGCGTGCTGCGCATGGTCGGGCAGTGGATGGGCAAGGCCCGCAAGATGGCTGCCGAATTCCAGGGCCAGTTCCAGGAAGCGATGCGCGAGGCCGAAATGGCCGACCTCAAGAAGAGCTTTGACGAGGTCAAGGAAGCCGCTTCCGGCTTTGCCGGCAACAATCTGATGACCTCGCTCCAGAAGGATGTCAGCGACGCGCTCCGCGTCGATGCGCTGGACAAGCCGGCCGAGACCACCACGACCACCGCCGTCGAAGCGCCGGCGACTTCAAGCGAAGCGCTGGCGATTTCAAGCGAAACGCCGGCGACACCGACCACGCCGGAAGCGCCGACGCCCGAGACCTTCGTGGAAGCCGAGGCGCATGCGGCCGCGAACGAGCCGCTCGCGATCACCCGCGAGGTCGAGCAGGCCCAGGTTATGCAAGACACTGCGCCACCTGAGGCGATCAAGGACGTCAAAGCGTCATGAGCGACGCCGATATCGAGGCCAGCAAAGCCCCTCTGATGGACCACCTGATCGAGCTGCGATCGCGGCTGATCAAGGCGCTGCTTGGCTTTGGCGTGGCCTTCATCTTCTGCTTCTTCTTCGCCAAGCAGATCTACAACGTGCTGGTCTGGCCGTTCGTGTGGGTCGCGGGTCCCGAGAATTCGAAGTTCATCTACACGGCGCTGCTGGAATATTTCATCACCCAGCTCAAGCTCGCGTTGTTCGGCGCCGGCTTCATCTCGTTCCCGATCGTCGCGACGCAGATCTACAAGTTCGTCGCGCCCGGGCTCTACAAGCACGAAAAGCAGGCCTTCCTGCCGTACCTGGTCGCAACCCCGTTCTTCTTCGTGCTGGGCGCGGCGCTGGTCTATTTCGTGGTGCTGCCGATGCTGGTCCGCTTCTCGCTCGGCATGCAGCAGGCCGGCAGCGACGAGACCGCGCAGATCCAGCTGCTGCCCAAGGTCGGCGAATATCTGTCGCTGATGATGTCGCTGATCTTCGCCTTCGGCATCGCTTTCCAGCTTCCGGTGATCCTGACGCTGCTTGGCCGCATTGGGATCGTGACCTCGAAAATGCTGCGTGAGAAGCGCCGCTATTTCATCGTCATCGCCTTCGTCATCGCAGCCGTGCTGACCCCGCCCGACGTGCTGAGCCAGTGCTCGCTGGCGATTCCCCTGCTCCTGCTCTACGAGGGCTCGATCATCGCGGTCGGTATGGTGGAGAAGAAGGCGGCGGCGTCGAAGGCCGCCACCGGCACCGACGTGTCGACGCCGGCCAATCCGGCAGAGTAGGGCGCCACGTCCACCGGTGTCATTCCCCGCGAAGGCGGGGAATCCAGTACGCCGCAGCCTCTCGGGGAATCACGGGCGCCTCTGGAATACTGGATCGCCCGCTTTCGCGGGCGATGACAGCTGTGCTAGGGGGAACGCGCTGACGTACAACGTTCGCCGTTGTAGGTTTATGCGCTGATCCAGGACCACCGCCATGCACGACATCAAATCGATCCGCGACAATCCGCAAGCCTTCGACGCCGGCCTCGCCAGGCGTGGCCTGAAGCCGTTGTCGGCGTCGCTGCTCGCGATCGACGAGAGGCGGCGGGCGGCAATCCTGGCCTCGGAGCAGGCGCAGGCACGGCGCAACACCGCCTCCAAGGAGATCGGCGACGCCAAGAAGGCGAAGGATGACGCGCGCGCCGCCAAGCTGATGGCGGAGGTCGCCGAGCTCAAGACCACTATGCCGCAGCTCGAAGCCGTTGCGAAAGCCGCCGACGAAGAGCTTGCCACGGCGCTGTCGGCGATCCCCAATCTGCCGCTCGGCGAAGTGCCCAACGGCGTCGACGAGCACGGCAATGTGCAACGCCATGTCTTCGGCAACCGGCGCAACTACGCGTTTGCGCCCAAGCCCCATGACGATCTCGGCGGCGCGCTCGGTGACATGGATTTCGAGACGGCGGCCAAGCTCTCCGGCGCGCGCTTCGTCGTGCTGAAGAAGGGGCTGGCGCGGCTCGAACGCGCGCTCGGCCAGTTCATGCTGAATCTGCACATCGACGAGCACGGCTATACCGAGATCAATCCGCCGCTGCTGGTCCGCAACGAGATCATGTTCGGCACGGGACAATTGCCGAAATTCGAGGACGACCAGTTCTGGGCGATCAAGGGCGAGTTGCTCGCCGCACCCGATCTGGAGCGGCTGCGGACCGAGCGTCTCGGCATCATTCCGACAGCGGAGGTAGCGCTCACCAACCTCGTTCGAGAATCCATCCTCGATGAGAAGCAGCTGCCGATGCGCTTGACTGCACTGACGCCGTGTTTTCGCGCGGAGGCGGGCGCCGCAGGACGTGATACCCGAGGCATGATCCGCCAGCACCAGTTCACCAAGGTCGAGCTGGTGTCGATCACGACGCCGGAGACCAGCAAGGACGAGCATGAGCGGATGCTGGCATGCGCCGAGGAAGTGCTGCGCCGGCTCGATCTGCACTACCGCGTGATGACGCTTTGCACCGGAGACATGGGCTTTTCGTCGCAAAAAACCTATGACATCGAGGTCTGGATGCCCGGGCAGGGCGAGGGCGGCGCATTCCGCGAGATCTCGAGCTGCTCGGTCTGCGGTGACTTCCAGGCCCGCCGCATGGACGCCCGCTCGCGCGGTCCGGACGGCAAGCCACGATTCGTGCACACGCTGAACGGCTCCGGCACCGCGCTCGGCCGCGCGCTGATCGCCGTGATGGAGACTTATCAACAGGAGGACGGCTCGATCGCCGTCCCCGACGTGCTCCAGCCCTATATGGGCGGGCTGAAGGTGGTCGCGCGCGAGTAGGGCGTTTTCGAGCGGAGTGGATACCGGTTCGCGTCGAGAAAGCGCGTCAAACAAGATAAAAATCTGAAGTCCCGTTCCGATTCTATCGGAACGCGAACCCGGCGCGTGTTGCCCGGCTGTCACGCAGAAACGTTTGGTTGCGAAGATCGGGCGGCTGGTTATTCTGCCGGCCATCCGACAATGCGAACTCACTGTTCATGGCCTTGCACCGCGACATCTTCTGGGTCGGCAGACAATGGGCGGTGACAGGTGCCGGTATCCAGGCTGTCGATCAGCGTCTGCGTGGTGTGCTCGACATCGCGATCGCGCGGCTCTGGGATGACGATCTCGTGTGCAGCCGGCGGGCCAAGCCCGGCGTGAATGCTGCGGATTTCGACAAGGCGCTGACCGTGGCGCGCGAACGCTTTCCGCAGACGCCGGAGCCGGACCCGATCCTCGCGCAATTGGAGGCGCTCGGGATGATCGAGGCTCCGGTGGTGCCGGCGATGAAGCTGCGCGCGGAAGGCAGGCTCGCACGCTTCCTGCCGCAATGGCGCATCCGCAGGTAGCAGGACTAGGCTGGGAACCCGCCGCCGGACCCAGTCGGCCGGTTTGCCTGATCGGCCCCGGCCGGATAAGACGGCTCAGACCCGCTTCAGGAACGATTTTTAATATGCGCATTCTCTGCACCAATGACGACGGCATTCACGCCCCCGGCCTCAAGGTCGTCGAGGAGATCGCGCGCGCATTGTCCGATGACGTCTGGGTCGTTGCGCCCGAGCTCGACCAGTCCGGCGTGTCGCATTCGCTCTCGCTGAACGATCCGCTACGGCTGCGCGAGGTCGGACCAAACCACTTCGCGGTGCGCGGCACGCCGACCGACTGCGTCATCATGGGCGCGCGCCATATCCTCGGCACCAAGCCACCGGACCTCGTACTGTCCGGCGTCAACAAGGGCCGCAACGTCGCCGAGGACGTGGTCTATTCCGGCACCATCGCCGGCGCGCTGGAGGGCACCATCCTGGGGCTGCCGTCTTTCGCCCTGTCGCAGGAGTTCAGCGTCGAGGCGCGCGAGCGCCCGCTTTGGGATACCGCGCTCAAATTCGGACCCGACATCCTGCGCAAGGTGATCGCCGCCGGCATCCCGAAGGACACCGTCATCAACGTCAATTTTCCGGCCTGTACGCCGGAGGAGGTGCTCGGCATCCGCGTCACCCGCCAGGGCAAGCGCAATCTCGGCTTCCTCAGGATCGACGAGCGCAGGGACGGCCGCAACAATCCCTATTTCTGGATCGGCTTCGAGCGCGCCGCGATGATGGACACGCCTGCCGAAGGCACCGATCTGGCGGCGCTGCGCGAGCGCTATGTCTCCGTCACGCCGCTCCGGCTCGACCGCACCAATGAGGCGTTTTCCGAAGCGCTGAGCGCGACGCTGAAGTAATCGCTAGCCGCCGCGAAGGGCGGCTTCGATGGTCTTGCCGAGCGCGTCGAGCTGGAACGGCTTCTGCAGGGCCGGCCGGTCGCGGTACTGCTCGGGCAGGCCGGAGGAGCCGTAGCCGGTGGCGAAGATGAACGGGCAGCCCTTCGCCCTGATGACATCGGCGACCGGAGAGATGACCTTGCCGTTGACGTTGACGTCGAGAATGGCGATGTCGAACTCGGTCGCCTGGGCGAGCCGCAGGGCCTCGGTGATATCGCCGGCCTCGGCGGCCACCTTGTAGCCGAGCTCTTCGAGCATATCCGCGACCATCATCCTGATCATCACCTCGTCCTCGACGAGGAATACAGAGCGGCCCGAAGGTCCGGTCGCGGTCATAGTCGTTGAGTCCTTGCCCATTTGCGGAAAACGTTCGCAGATAACGCGAATCGACGCAATGCGCGTTTCGGCGAGCGGACACCCGAAAATGCTCTTTGCAGCCAACCCGTTGCAAGCCGATTTATGGTCCAATATCGCGCCCGAACGGCTATCATGGGTTCCTGGGTAGGAACAGGATTCCTGCCCCGGGTCTTAACGAGACACGTGGCCCCGGACCCGACGAGACGATAAGCAGCGATGACCTCCGATCAGCACCCGCCGGAAAAGATGATGTTTCAGCTCTCGCTGAGGCGCCGGGGCATCAGCGATCAGGCGGTGCTGCGGACCATGGAGGAGGTGCCGCGCGATCTGTTCGTGGAGGAGACCGATCGCGACGCCGCCTATCGTGACAGCGCGCTGCCGATCGCCTGCGGGCAGACCATCAGCCAGCCCTTCGTCGTCGCCTACATGACCGAGCAGCTCCAACTCCAGAAGAAGCACCGCGTGCTCGAGATCGGCGCCGGCTCAGGCTATCAGGCCGCCGTGCTGTCGCGGCTCGCAGGCCAGGTGCTGACCGTCGAGCGCTACCGCAAGCTCGCGGAGGCGGCACGCGCCCGGCTCGAAAAGCTCGACTGTCACAATGTCGAGGTGATGCTCGGCGACGGCCTCAACCTGCCGGCCAATATCGGCCCGTTCGACCGCATCATCGTGACCGCCGCGATGGAGCAGCTTCCGGAGAACCTGGTCGAGCGGCTGGAGGTCGGCGGCATCCTGATCGCACCCATCGGCCCGCACCATGGTGTGCAGACGCTGGTCCGCTTCAGCCGGACCGAAGCCGGGATCGAGCGCAAGGAACTCGTCGAGGTCCGCTTCGTGCCGGCGCTGCCCGGGGTGGCGCGGGAGCTGTAGATTTCCGGATCGGTTGTGCCGCCAACATCTTATTGGGAGGGTTAAGCCGTTATTTACTCGCGACGTGTTTACTTAAAAGACCAGTTCTGTTGCGTACGAGTGAGTAACCATGTCTGTAGTCGCCGAGTTGCTTTACTCGCGCCGCGTGCCGCAGGTTGCGGTCTTGGCGCTGATCTCGTTCAGCTTCGCAGGGTGCAGCGCCGACATGCAGTCGCGGCTGTCCCAGTCGAATTTCTCCAATCCTTTCGCGTCTGAGCAGACCGGCTCGGTGCAGCAGGCACCGCCGCCGCAGCGTGAGCTGCCGCAATATTCGCGGCCGCAGACGCAGCCCGGTTATTATCAGTCACAGCCCTTGCCGCCGCCGGCGGTCTCCGCGCCGCAATCCTATCCGGTTGCGGCGGGTGGCGGGGTGTCCGGAGGTGGTCGCGGCGTGAGTTCCTACGCGCCCCCGGCGCAGCCGCATCTGGAGACCACGGCCACCGTGCCGCCGCGCTCGGTCGCGGCCGCCCAGCCGGCCGGCGGGACCAAAATCATCGTCGGCACCAGCGACACGCTCGACGTGCTCGCCAAGCGCTATCGCGTCACGCCGCAGGCGATCCTCGCCGCCAACGGCTACAAGGGCCCGCGCGCGCTCTCGCCCGGCCAGCAATTGATCATCCCGCATCCGGCCACAGCGGCTGCGCCCGCACCGGCGATGGCTCCTGTCGCGGCGGCTCCCGCGATGGCGCCTGCTGCGAAGCCGGTTGCAGCCGCCGCGCCGCCGAGCACGCACTTCGTCAACCACGGCGACACGCTCGCCAGCATTGCCCGCAAGAACCACATCTCGTCGGCTGAGCTTGCCCGTGCCAACGGTCTCGCTCCGTCGGCCAAGCTCAAGCTCGGCACCAGGCTGACCGTGCCGGGTGCCAAGACCGCCGCCGTCGCGGCGCCGGTTGCTGCGGCCCCTGTCGCGGGCACGCTGCAGCCCGTTGCAGTTGCTCCCGCGCCCGCCACCAAGATGGCCGCTGTCGCCGCACCCGTGCAAAGCGCGCGTCTGGCCCAGGCCACGGCCAATGTCGAAGAGAAGGCCGCCGAGGCTCCGGCGAAAGCTGCGGAGACCACCAGCGCGCTGCCGACCTTCCGCTGGCCGGTGCGCGGCAAGGTGGTCACGAGCTACGGCGCCAAGACCAATGGCAAGTCCAATGACGGCATCAATCTCGCGGTGCCCGAGGGTACGCCGGTCAAGGCGGCAGAAGACGGCGTCGTCGCCTATTCAGGCAACGAGCTCAAAGGTTACGGCAATCTGGTCCTGGTTCGGCACTCCAACGGCTACGTCACCGCATATGCCCATGCGAGTGAGCTGATGGTGAAGCGCGGCGATACCATCAAGCGCGGTCAGGTCATTGCCAAGTCGGGTCAATCCGGGGAGGTGGCGTCGCCGCAGCTCCACTTCGAGATCCGTAAGGGATCGAGCCCGGTTGACCCGCTTCAATTCCTGAACGGGGCGTGACGCGCGGGCCCACAGAGTAGGGCACGCAATCACCACGAGTATGCTGTCATCGCCCGCCTTGCGCGCATTGCGCACTGGTGCGGGCGATCCAGTATTCCAGAGGCGGCGGTCGCCAAGCCGAGAAGCTGCCTCGAACCGTGGCGTACTGAGGCTTTTGTGTCCGGACAATCAATTTTCGAAAAACAACCCCATGCAAAGTAGCCGATGGCTGCCGGGGAGATGTCCTAATGTCCTGAAGCTGCTTCGGTTTCGATGGCGCAGCGGACATGGCAGGGCTTGCTGGTGGCCCAGCTCCGTCATGAGGGACGCGACCAGGACTCTTTGATTTGGATCAATTCTGAAATCTGCCGTTCCGGCTCCGTGTCAGCGCTGGGTAATGACGCACGGGTCCGGAGATCGGCATGAAGCTGGCTGATACGAAATCGTCGCCTGATCGCGGGCAATCGCTCCAGCATCCTGCAGGCGAGGGGATGCTGTATGTGCCGGGCGGCACGTTTCGCATGGGTTCGGATCGGCACTATCCGGAGGAAGCGCCGGTCCACCGCGTCACCGTGGATGCGTTCTGGATGGATCGCCATCCAGTGACCAACCGGCAATTCAAGGCGTTCGCCAAGGCTACCGGCCACGTCACCGTTGCCGAGATCGTGCCCGATCCAAAGGACTATCCGGGAATGCTTCCGCACATGGTCTATGCGGGCTCCCTGATGTTCTCGCCGCCCGCGTATCCGGTCAGTCTCCGGGATTTCAGCCAGTGGTGGACCTTCGCCAAGGGCGCGGACTGGCGGCATCCCTACGGGCCGGGCAGCGATATCCGTGGGCTGGACGATCATCCCGTCGTGCATGTGGCCTTCAGCGATGCGGTCGCCTACGCAAAATGGGCCGGCAAGGATTTGCCAACCGAAGCCGAATGGGAATTTGCGGCGCGCGGCGGACTGGACGGCGCCGAGTTCGCATGGGGAGATGAGTTTACGCCCGACGGCCGTCATATGGCCAACACCTGGCAGGGTGAATTTCCGCGCCAGAACACCCGGGACGACGGCTTCGAACGGACATCGCCGGTCACGGCATTCCCGCCGAACGGTTACGGGCTGCACGATCTGATCGGCAACGTCTGGGAGTGGACGTCCGACTGGTACTCGCCTCAGCATGAAGCCGACGCCGCAAAAGCCTGCTGCATTCCGGAGAACCCGCGCGGCGGCCGCGAGGCCGATAGCTACGACCCAAGAACGACCAACGTCAAGATTCCACGCAAGGTCATCAAAGGCGGCTCGCATTTGTGCGCGCCGAATTACTGCCGACGCTACCGGCCGGCTGCGCGGCATGCGGAGCCGGTCGACACTTCCACAAGTCATCTTGGATTTCGGTGCATCAGGCGAGGAGCCTCTGACGCATCTTAATGGGAGAGCGATGCCATGTTGAATTGCGTATTCAATGATGAGCTTTCGGTCACAATGCCACGCAAGAAGCAAGGGTGGCTCAAGCGGTCCAGCGCGGCGCTGCTCGGTGCGACGATGATGATACCGTCGGCGGGATTGATCAGCACGCCGGTGGCCGCCCAGCCGGCGCAAAAGCCCAACATCCTCTTTATCATGGGTGACGACATCGGCCTCTACCAGCCAAGCATCTACCATCGCGGGTTGATGGTCGGCGAGACGCCCAACATCGATCGCATCGGCAATGAAGGCGCGATCTTCACGCATTACTATGCCGAGCAGAGTTGCACGGCCGGTCGCAACGCCTTCTTCACCGGAATGCATCCGCTGCGCACCGGCATGATTCCTCCGCAACTGCCCGGCAGCCCGTCCTATCTGCGGCCCGGTACCCCGGCGCTCGCCAAGTTCCTGCTCGATCTCGGCTACAACACCGGCGAGTTCGGCAAGAACCATCTCGGCGACCACACCGACGCGCTGCCGACCGCGCATGGTTTCCAGGAATACTGGGGCTATCTGTATCACCTCGACGCCATGCAGGGCGTGAGCTTCCCGGACATCAACAAGACTCCGAGCCAGCAGTCGGTTGCCCCGCCCTGCAAGAATACGCCGATCCCCGGCATCCCGGAGGTACCGGGCGCGGTCGATCCGAAAACGACGGTTTGCCTGACGCCTCCGCGCAACGTCCTGTTCTGCAAGTCCGATGGAACATCCAGGACTCAGCAATGCATCGACCAGGGCCCGCTAACGCTTGAGCGATCGAAGGGTGTCGACGAGGAAATCTCGTCCAAGGTCATCGACTTCATGGATCGCAATGATCCGAAGACGACGGGCAAGCCTTTCTTCGTCTGGTACAACCCCGCGCGCATGCACATCACGACCGTGCTGAATGACAAGTACGCGGCCATGGTCGGCGAGCCCGGCGGCAAGGACTGGGGCCTCAACGAGGCCGGCATGAAGCAGTTGGATGACAATATCGGCTATGTGCTGAAGAAGCTCCAGGACATGGGTCAGCTCGACAACACGATCATCGTGTTCACGACCGATAACGGCGCCGAGACCATCACCTTTCCGGACGGCGGCACGACTCCGTTCAAGGGCGGCAAGCTGAGCACCTGGGAAGGCGGTATGCGCGCTCCGGCGCTCATTCGCTGGCCGGGCGTCATCAAGCCCGGCACCATCAAGAACGACATCTTCGCGTCACTCGACTGGCTGCCGACGTTTGTCAACATCGCTGGCGGCGCAAAGGGAGACGCGCTGAAGAAGCGGATCGAGGCCGGCCAATATCCCGGCATCGTGAAGACGACGCTCGATGGCGTCGATCAGACCGAGTACCTTTCCGGACGTTCGGAAACGTCGGCGCGCGACACCTTCTTCTACTATTCGGGCAAGGACCCGTCGGCGGTGCGGTACAAGAACTGGAAGATCTACTTCACGATGGTGTCCGACGCCCCGCAGGGCTTTATTTCTGGAGCGGCTCCCTATCACTGGGCCCAGGTCGTCAATATCAAGCGAGACCCGTTCGAGACCTCGATCGGTTCACAATACAAGACGCTCATGGGCCTCGGCGGCGTAATCGGCTCCCCTTCTACCGCCTACGTCTATGACTGGAACATGCTGCCCATCGGCCAGGCGCTCTGGCTGAAGGAACTGGAGACCTATCAGGCGTACCCGCCGCTCCAGGACCCGGCCAGCTATAACCTCGATCAGGTGCTGCAACAGATCAAGCAGGCCAAAACTGCCGGTCGCAGCGACTAGCCGCGAGCGTGATCTGACGAAGCGGGCGCCTCACGAAGGGGCGCCCGCCAACGGAATAGCGAGCAAAGCGATAAAGGCCCGCGGCACCTCCGCGAGCCACGTCCGCTTCCGACACGTTAAGCGAACAGAACCAATTGCATTACAACAAAGAGGAGCGCGTCATGAGCAACAAGCTTCCGCCTGGAGATTCCCACGACGCTACTCCGCAATCGGGCAGTGGAATGAAACGCCGCGATCTCTTGCTGAGCGGGAGTTCTCTTGTCGCCGCCTCGGCACTCGCCGCGGTCGGGCTGACAAGTTCCGCGCAGGCGCAGCAGCCAACACCGTCACCCGCGCCAGCGGGGCAGCGGCCGAACATCGTCGTCATCATGGGCGACGATATTGGGATGTGGAATATCGGCGCCTATCACCGCGGCCTGATGGCGGGGCGGACGCCCAATCTCGACAAGCTCGCCGCCGAAGGCATGCTGTTTACCGATTACTATGCCGAGGCAAGTTGCACGGCGGGTCGCGCCAACTTCATCACCGGTGAATTGCCAATCCGCACCGGCATGACCACGGTCGGCCAGGCCGGCGCAGCGATCGGGATACCCGCGCAGGCCGTGACCATCGCCACGGCGTTGAAAGGAATGGGCTACGCCACTGGCCAGTTTGGCAAGAATCACCTTGGCGACAAGAATGAATTCTTGCCGACGATGCACGGTTTCGACGAGTTCTTCGGTTATCTCTATCACCTCGATGCAATGGAAGACCCCGCGCACCCCAATTACCCGCAGGACCTGCTGAACGTCGTTGGTCCGCGCAACATGCTTCATACCTATGCGACCAACGTGGATGACCCGGCGGTCGATCCGCGCTGGGGCAAGGTCGGTAAACAGAGGATCGAGGATGCCGGAACGCTCTATCCCAAGAGGATGGAAACCGTAGATGACGAAATTCGCGACCTGGCGATCAAGTTCATCGAGAAGGCCAAGGCCGACAACAAGCCGTTCTTCCTGTGGCTCAATCCCACCCGGATGCACATCGTCACCCACCTCGCCCCCAAATACCAGGCCCTACGAAACTCCAAGAACGGCTGGTCGATACATGAAGCCGGCATGGCGCAGCTCGATGACGACGTCGGCCTCGTGATGCAGAAGCTCAAGGATATGGGCGTGGACGACAACACCATCGTGGTCTTCACCACCGACAACGGCACCGAGGTCTTCACCTGGCCTGATGGCGGACAGACGCCCTTCGCGCAGAGCAAAGGCACCGTCATGGAAGGTGGCTTCCGCGTACCCTGCATGATCCGTTGGCCGGGCAAGGTGCCGGCCGGCAAGGTCGAAAACGGCATCATTTCCGGTCTGGACTGGTTTCCGACTTTCCTGGCGGCGGCCGGCAACCCGAACATTGCAGAGGAACTGAAGAAGGGCAAACAGATCGGTGACACGACCTATAAGTGCTATCTGGACGGCTATAACCAGATGGACATGATTACCGGCAAGGGACCGTCGAACCGGCACGAAATCTTTTACTTCGGCGAGAGCGAACTCGGTGCCGTTCGCATCGACGACTTCAAGTATCGTTTCATCGACCAGCCCAGAGGCTGGCTCGGCGAAAAGACCAAGGCTGACGTGCCGTACCTGACCAACCTTCGCCTCGATCCGTTCGAGCGCACGGGCTGGCCCGACAATGGGACCAAAGAAGGCGCGCAACAGTACTTCGACTGGTTCAAATACGAATTTTGGCGCTTTGTGTTTGTTCAGCAGCAGGTGGAAAAGCTGGCGATGACGGCGATCGAGTTTCCGCCGATGCAAAAGGGCGCGAGCTTCAACCTCGATGCCGTGAAGGCGAAAATCGAGGCGGCCCGGGCGGCAGTGAGTAGGTAGTCGCCAGGGCTTCGACTGATTTATGGCCGGCGCGCCGAATTTCCGTGCGCCCGCTGGGCAATGGAAAGGTGTCGACCATGAAGCCGATCATCCGTTTACCTGCTATCGATCGTCGCGTCCTTCTCTCGTCCCTGGCGATGCTTCCGGTACTGTCCGTTTCACTCCGTTCCACCTCCGCGGTGGCACAAGGGCAGAGCGATCCTCTGCCGTCCTGGAACGAGGGAGCGACCAAGGCTTCGATTCTTGACTTCGTCGCCCGCGTCACGATGCAAGGCGGGCCCTTCTTCGTACCGGTCGACCAACGCATCGCGACCTTCGACAACGACGGGACGCTTTGGATCGAGCAGCCGATGTACGTGCAACTGGCCTTCGTACTCGACCGCGTAAAGGCTACGGCGCCAATGAATCCGGAATGGAAGACCAAGCAACCGTTCGCGGGGGTGCTGGACGGTGATCTGAAGGCGGTGATGGCATCCGGCGAAAAGGGATTGGTCGAACTGATTGCGGTGACGCATGCTGGCATGACCACGGCGGAGTTTGAGAAGATTGTCACGGATTGGCTGGCGACCGCGCACGATCACCGCTTCAAGCGGCCGTATACCGAACTGGTCTATCAGCCGATGCTCGAACTGCTCGCTTATCTCCGGGCCAGCGGCTTCAAGACCTTCATTGTGTCAGGAGGCGGCATCGAATTCATGCGGCCCTGGACCGAGCGGATCTACGGAATACCGCCGGAACAGGTTGTCGGATCGTCGATCAAGACCCGATTTGAGATCAAGGACGGTGCGCCAACGCTCTTCCGGCTGCCCGACATCAATTTTATCGATGACAAGACGGGAAAGCCGATCGGCATCAACGAGCACATCGGCCGGCGTCCGATCGCCGCCTTCGGCAATTCCGACGGCGATCTCGAAATGCTGCAATGGACGACGCTCGGCGCCAGTGGCGCGCGGTTCGGCCTGATCGTCCACCATACCGATGCGGAACGCGAATATGCCTACGACCGCGACTCGCATTTCGGGAAACTCGACGTCGCGCTGGACGCCGCGGCCGTCAACAAGTGGACCGTCGTCGACATGAAGAAGGACTGGAAGCGCATCTTTGCCTTCGACTGACATCCTCTAAGGACCCATAAGCGCTATCTGGACGGCTATAGCCAGTGGACATGGTTGCCGGCATGAGGCACGCAACGCATTCCGGATTTGCACACCGACCATCTTTGTCGCCTGCGGCACCGCGTTCGAGGCGCGGACGTCCGCTGTTAACGCAAGGCGGACATCAGCAGGACGTTGGGCGCCCCTTGGGCGGCACCACGGTCGGTGGCCAATAGGGTTTGGAATCCTTGGCATCCATATTGATCGTTCCGCCGAACGGCGCGGGCGGGTTTGGGAGATATTTGCCGTCTATCGTCGTCGTGGCGCTGGGTGAGCCCGGCGCTCCCGAGGTCTGCTGGGCGAAGGTCGGACCAATTTTGAGAGCCAGAACGGAGGTCGACCATACCAATGCGCGCATGGTGGGAGTGATGTTCATGGTCAGACTCCCTCGAATTGACTATTCGAAGCTAAACCTGCGAACAGCATTCGTCATACGCTTCAGGATGGCCGCATCGTCATCGACCACAATCACGAAGCGCCATCATGTCCGTGTCGCCCCGGTACGGGCGCGCGTCAAGGGTCTTGGCCGACCGTTGATCCAGATCAATGGAATAGTCCACCGTGAGCACAATGAAGGGTCGTTGTTAGAAAGGCGGGCTTTGCCGACGGGCGCTGAGAATGTCTGGTGATCGGGACCGACCGGACGCGGCTGGCCCCGCGGTGGGTTGCTGACGAGGCGACGACGTCTTCTTCTAAAAGCGAACATTTCCGGACTAGTGATCAAAGAAGTCTGCACGATGTCGGTTCGCGAACCCATTCTCAAGCCCGTTGCGATCGCAGACCTGCGCCCGACCCAGATGACGGTCGGCATTCGGGAGGTCAAGGAGAAGCGCAAGCGCTGGCGTGACGAGAGTAAAAACAAAGGAGCCGAGTTCTTGGGCAAGCACATGATCCCGGTCGTGCTTGGCCCGAAGGACCGCCACTACGTCATCGATCATCACCACCTGGCGCGTGCGCTCCATGAAGAAGGGGTCGAAGAGGTACTGGTTACCGTGGTGAAAAACCTCAGGACGCTGGAGCCCGATTCGTTCTGGTTCGTCCTGGACAATCACAGCTGGATGCATTCGTACGACGACGAGGGCCGTCTGCGCCCTTACAAGGATTTACCGAAGACCGTGGCCGGGCTTGTTGACGATCCGTTCCGCTCGTTGGCGGGAGAACTGCGGCGCGCCGGGGGGTACGCCAAAGACACGACGCCGTTCAGCGAGTTCTTGTGGGCGGACTTTTTGCGTCGACGGGTCAAGCGCAAAACCGTAGAGACCCACTTCGAGGCCGCGCTCGAGCAAGCCCTGGAATTGTCCAAAAACGAGGAGGCGAGCTACCTGCCCGGCTGGTGTGGTCCCGTCCTGGAGGATTGAAGGCATGCCTGGCCCGCTCGAAAAATCCGCAAGCCCGCCGAGGACCCGAGGAGCCGTGCTGGCCCGGTGCGAGAGGCTAACGGACAGCGGCATCGACCAGAGGAAAGAGCAATCATGGCGCAAGCAGAGGCCGACAGAGCACTGAGCCATCTGGATCACGAGCTTGTCGCATCGCTAAACGACTTCCACGATCCGAGCCAAGAGTGGCGCCGCCTCTTCTCGGAGCTGCTCGGAACGTTCTTCCTCGTCCTCGTGGCCGCCGGTGGCGGCATGATGGGGCAGGCCTTTCCCGGCACGATCAGCCGTGCCGCTGCGGTCGTCGCACCCGGTCTGATGGTGATGGCGATCATCCTCTTCATGGGCAAGGTGTCCGGCGCTCACCTCAATCCCGCGGTCAGTATCGCGTTCTCGCTGCGTGGCGACTTCCCGTGGCGTCGCGTGCCGGGATACATCGCCGTGCAGTTGATCGGGGCGACGCTCGCGGCACTGTTCCTGCACGCCGTGATCAACGTGTCGGCCAGCTACGGGTCGAACTATCCCGCGTCGGGATACTCGGCGTCCGATGCGTTCCTGATGGAGGCCGTGCTGACCTTCGGTCTCGTCAGCGTCATTCTCGGCACGGCGTCCGGCGCCCAGAACATCGGGATATTGGGCGCGATCGGCGTCGGCGCGTACATTGCGCTCGCCGGGCTGTGGGGGAGCCCTATCTCGGGAGCGTCGATGAACCCCGCGCGCACGTTCGGCCCGAACTTAGTCGCAACCGACTTCATGAGCTACTGGGTGTATGTCGCAGGCCCACTCGTGGGTGCAGTTCTCGCAGTGGGTGCGGCATGGGTGCTCCGCGGTGCCGGCGGCGGCCGCGCAGGCTCAGGCGCCGCCCAGGGAAGCCTTTTCACCGAAGTCGAACACCCGGGGAAGGGGTGAGGCGCAGGCATAATGGGTCATGAACTCTCGCTGTTCGTGGGTACGTTCGCGACATTGCTCGCGATAATAAATCCGTTCGAGGTCCTGCCGGTCTATCTGAAGATGTTGGAAGGCAAGGACGCCGCCACGCATCGCCAAGTGGCATGGAAAGCCTGCCTCTATGCGCTGCTCCTATCGCTCTTTTTTTTGATCTTCGGAACGCTGATCCTACGCTTGTTCGGCGTGCCGCTGAGCATGGTCCGCATCGTCGGCGGGATCATCCTGATGAAGATCGGCTTTGAGCTATTTTCACCATCCGCTTCCGGTGGCGTGATTCCAGCCAGCGGTGCGGATCAAAGCGGCAACATAGCTTTCGTGCCGCTTGCGATGCCGCTCATGTGCGGACCAGGCGCCATCGCCACCATCCTCGGCATGACTGCCACGATTAAGCGATCATCAGCGGAACTGGCCTCTTTCGTAGCGATCGTCGTGGCTATTTTCGCGACGATGGTCGTCACCTACCTGTGTCTGGCATATGCCGGGAAACTTTTCGACAAGCTCGGCGCAATGGGGATCGATGCTATCACCCGAATAGTTGGCTTCTTCGTCTCTGCGATGGGCGTTGCGCTGATCTTCGACGGTGTCATCGAGGCACTGCAGACGCATGGTGTGACGATTCTGCGTTGAGCTGTTGGTGGCGCCACGCAAATTCCGGGGCGATCTTGACCGCGGATGCATTCTGCCAATCGGAGATTTGGTCTGAACCGAACCGAGTCCGAGGTGGACCGTATTACGCGGCGTCGGGAAGTTGTCGGCCCACAGTACAAGGGACGCGATCATCCACTTCGGAAACCGAGACACACGTCTCGTTGCGCGCCAGGTTGCCCCGTCATTTCACCGGGAACAGAAGCGCGACGGTAGTTCGCAGTGACCAGGCCGGAGCGCCAGTCGGACGTATCGCGTTGTAATAGGCTTGAATCGATGCGTTGACCGGTTGATCACCCACTCTGAAAACCCGACCGATACCGCCGCCGACCGGCACTGTCCACCGCTCCCCGGACGCCGCGAGCCAATCCGCGGTGATGATGGGTGATGTGTTCAGGTACCAGCCGTGCGGCATGTTGTAGTTGGCGAAGGGCTGGGCGAGGAAGGCGTTCACGGGCGGTCGCAGTGGATTGCCACCGACCGACCACTGGTTATTGAGCAGTACGCCGATCACCCAATGCGGGGGCGTGACCACTAACACGGCCGTCGGGCCGAACAGATATCGACCGGTCCCGAGGATAGGATCGTTGGCGGACGGAACAGTGAAGACTGGACCAACGCCCCAGATGAGCTTGCCCGGGTTCGTCGGGGAAAGAAACAACGACTGAGTAATGTCTCCAATCCCGTTGGTGTTGCTGTCGAAGAACGGACTCGGCTGGCTCACCAACGGAATGATAGTACGTGAGATCACGTTCCAGTCGTCGTTTAGATGCATGGGCACGACGGGTTGAATGTTGAGTACTTCCTGGGTGCGATTGAATGGTCCGGTATTGAAATTGGTGTTGCTCTGAAACGGCACGCTGACCAAATCCGCGATCGGATTTTGTGATTTCTTCTGTAGATCTTCGTCGTCTGAAGGCTCGTGGGAATGCTTTGGCGCCTCGGCCTCCGCGGGAAGGCCGCTTTCGAATTTATAATTGATGCCAGCTTTGACCATTTGAAGGTCGCGGTTCAAAGCGACCGAGGGGACGGTGGGAGAACGCCAGTTCGATAGCCCAAGATAATCGTATTCGAGTTTGACGGTCCAATGCGACTTGAATCCGTATTCGATGCCAGCGCCCGCCAACCAGCCGGTGTTCGTGCTGGTCCCGTTCCAAGCGGCGCCGGGGAGGTTCAAAGTAGCGCTGCTGTTGACCCAGCCGCCGCCAAGCTTGGCGAATACGAGCCATCGATCATCCACGAGGCCGACACGGCCCGCCACGGTGCCGATCCAGTGCTGGTCTACAAAGCCTAATGTCGGAGCAGGAAGGACCGGATGTCCGAAGCCGGCTCCATCGAACTCACCTTCGACACCAAACAGAAAGTGACCGGCCTGGAAGTTATAGCCCGCCTGCATGCCTCCAACGAATTCGCTGAGCCCGCCATAAAGATTGTTGCCGGGAATGTTCAGGCCGCCGTTGGACCATGCACCGCCGAAGTTGGCGCCCACATAGAACCCTGACCAATTATAGGGTGGCGCGACGATCGGCGCTTGGTACAGGGGAGCTTTGGTGGGCAAGTCGGATGCAAGAGCAGAGCCGCTCAACAATCCTGCAGCAGCAATACCTGCAAGGAAAATTTTCTGCACTGTCGCCTCCTCAAGGTAGGCCACAAGTCCGAAACTTATTCCCAGAGGCACTCTGCGGCCAACCGACTTGTTTGATGCAGATCAAACCATTCGTGCAATTTCTGATGCGGTGACATTCCGGCAACAACGAGGTTGAGTCCCTCTCCCTAACCGCGCCGCATGCCTCAGTTCGCGATGCCTCGCAAACTCAGCACTCCGTGGCTCGCCACATACATTAACCCAAGATTGAATTGGCTGCGGCGTCACCATCATTGGCCAGCGGACGAATAAGGCGCAGTGCCTTGGCGTAATCGCCTCTGGCGTGAGCATCGACTCCATCCTCGAATGGGCCAGCGGCCACAGGTGCGGCGAAGGCTGACGCTAGAACGACGCCGACGAGCGTGAGTTTGAGGTTCATCGTCTGGCAACTTTGCTCTTGGTCACACTCGATTACCAATAAGCAGTCGTGAGGTTCAATATGCGACCTAACATCGGCTGGCATCGCGTTGCAGCAAGAGACGCCGGCGAACGGTAACGCGAGCTTGCTTTTTTCTCACCCGGTGGTGGGGGGCCGAAAATGGAATCAGTGGCACAAACTGCATACTCAACATTTCCAGCTATGAGAGGGTTGCAGTAGGTCTGCCGTGGCACCCGATCGGACTTGGGTTACCGAATGTGGCTCTTTGGTCGCAGCGTTAATCTTTTTTACGACAGATCTATCCCCGTTGAATTTTACATGATGAGCCCGGTCGCCTCGGGAGGTACGCTGTCGCCGAGTTGTATTCGGAGGCGACACATCTTACGAGGCACGACATGACAGCGGAAGTTGCACTGGCTGCGGCGGGGAGTGAGCGACCGAAATCAGCACGTCGGCGCAGACTTGGCGTTGCTGCATTCGTCTTGGCGCCGTCGATCATGTTTTTTTCCCATTGTGCATCGGCCGATGAAGGCGGCGTCAGCTTCTGGGTCCCCGGTTTTTTTGGAAGCTTGGCGGCTACGCCGCTGCAGCCGGGTTGGTCGCTGGCAAACATCTACTATCACACCTCTGTCTCCGCCGGCGCCGACGTCGCGCGTGCGCGCGAGTTCACGCTCAACCGAGTCCCGGCCAATGTTACCGTCGACGCAAAACTGAATTTGAACGTCAACGCCACCGGCAATCTTGGCTTTGTGATCCCGTCCTATGTATTCCAAACGCCGGTGCTCGGCGGCCAGGCGTCCGTGTCCCTGTTAGCAGCCTATGGCGTCGTCGGCACCAGCCTGGCAGGCACCTTGTCAGGCGTGCTCACGGGCCCGCTCGGCAACAACGTCCCCTTCGCGCGGTCTGACACGATCAGCGACACGACATGGGGCTTTGGGGATGTGGCGCCGGTATTCCAATTGCGCTGGAACGCCGGCGTCCACAATTACATGACCTATATCATGGGCGACATCCCGATTGGCGCTTACCAATCCGATCGCTTGTCGAATATAGGCATCGGACACGCCGCGATCGACGTCGGCGGCGGCTACACCTATTTCAATCCGCAGACCGGCCACGAATTCTCCGGCGTGCTCGGCTTCACCTACAATTTCAAGAACACTGCAACGCAGTATCAGAATGGCGTCGACATGCACTTCGACTGGGGTGCATCGCAATTCCTGTCGAAGCAGGTCATGGTTGGCCTCGTGGGTTATGTCTACAAGGAGCTCGGCTGCGACAGTGGTTCAGGCGACCGCGTCGGCTGCTTTCAGTCCCAGGTGGTCGGCATCGGCCCCCAGATTGGATTCCTGTTTCCGGTCGGCGACCTGCAGGGTTATCTCAATTTGAAAGCTTACGGCGAGTTCGCTGCGGAAAACCGGCCATCAGGCTGGAATACCTGGGTCACCTTCTCTATCTCGCCGCCCGCGCCCGGAGCACCTCCGACGACAAAACCCATCGTCAGAAAATATTAGCAGCAATCAAGCCGCGGCTTGTCAGTTTGCTGATCATTCTTTGCAACGCGCGGGCAACCGGTGGCAGCAAGGCACGCGTTGACCCCCGCCTTCGGGGAAGGGCGGTACGTAGCCGGGTTGCGATCCGACCGCTAATTCACCGTCAGCTTTACGCCGAGCCGCCCCGCAAGCTCCTGCACGAACTGCCAGGCGACGCGGCCCGAGCGGGAGCCGCGCGTCGTCGACCATTCCAGCGCCTCGCGCTCCAGCGCCTCGTCGTCGACCTCAATGCCGAAATGGCTGCAATAGCCCCGCACCATGGCCAGATATTCGTCCTGGCTGCAGCGGTGGAAGCCGAGCCACAGTCCGAAGCGATCCGACAACGAGACCTTCTCCTCGACCGCTTCGCCGGGATTGATCGCGGTCGAACGCTCGTTCTCGATCATCTCGCGCGCCAGCAGATGACGGCGGTTGGAGGTGGCGTAGAGGATGACGTTCTCGGGGCGGCCCTCGATGCCGCCTTCGAGCACTGCCTTGAGCGACTTGTAGGACGCATCATTGCCGTCGAAGGACAGGTCGTCGCAGAACACGATGAAGTAGAAGGACGAGGCGCGAAGCTGCTCCATCAGCGCGGGCAGGCTCTCGATGTCCTCGCGGTGGATCTCGATCAGCTTCAACTTGTCGGACGGTTTGCGCTCCGCGTTGATGCTGGCATGCGCCGCCTTCACCAGCGACGACTTGCCCATGCCGCGCGCGCCCCAGAGCAGGGCATTGTTGGCCGGCAGGCCGTTGGCGAAACGCTCGGTGTTCTCCATCAGGATGTCGCGCATCCGGTCGACGCCCTTCAGCAGGAACAGCTCGACGCGGCTGACCCGCGGCACCGCAGCGAGGCGGCCGTCGGGGTGCCAGACATAGGCGTCCGTCCGCTCGAACGATTCGCGTTCGACGGCCGGCTTGCCCTGGGCGGCGAGGTGCGCCGCGATCGTCTCCAGCGCGCGGACGATGCGATCCTGGGGGAGGTCCGGGGCTGGGTTAGCGACTGCCTTATCGACCTTGGAGGGTGCCTTGGGACGTTTTGCCGCGACGCGGGCAGGCGTCCTGGCAGGGGTGCGGGGGCCTTTGCCGGCCGGGCTTTTGCTTGGTTTTTTGGGCATGTCCGAAGTTCCTGAGAATGCAGCCTTATCGGGCCTGAGGCCGCGCCGCAAGGTGGCCAAATCGACGGTCTGGCAGCGTTGCAATTGGGGCAATGGCCGCTATAGTCCGCGCGAATTTGACCGAACCGGTCGCCTTTGAGGGCCTGACCGGTTTTCCCCCGTTTCCACGAGGATCGTCCGAATGTTCATTACCCCTGCGTATGCCCAGGCCGCGGGCGCCGGCGACACCAACAGCATGTTGATGTCGCTGCTGCCGTTCGCCCTGATCTTCGTGATCATGTACTTCCTGATTCTGCGTCCGCAGCAGAAGAAGGTCCGCGACCACGCCGACCTCGTGAAGAACATCCGCCGCGGCGACACCGTGGTGACCTCGGGCGGCCTCGTCGGCAAGGTCACCAAGGTCGTCGACGACGACCAGATCGAGTTCGAGATTTCCGACGGCGTGCGCGTGCGGCAGATGCGCCAGATGATCTCCGGCGTGCGCGCCAAGGGCGAGCCGGCCAAGGAATCCAAGGATAGCAAGGAAGCCGCCAAGGACGACGCCGCGTCGAAGTGAGCGCTTCCGCGAGCATCCCAATCTCCTGATCTGACAGGTCCAGTCGATGTTGTATTTCACGCGGTGGAAGGCGCTCGGGATTATCCTGACGGCGCTGATCGTGTGCCTCTGCGCGGTGCCGAACTTCTTCCCCGAAGCGCAGGTCAAGACCTGGCCCGCCTGGGCGCAGCGCCGGCTCGTGCTCGGCCTCGACCTCCAGGGCGGCTCCTATCTGCTGCTCGAGGTCGATTCCAGCTATGTGAAGAAGGAGAGGCTGGACCAGGTCCGCGACGACGTCCGCCGGACGCTGCGCGATGCCAAGATCGGATTCACCGGCGGCGTGACCGTGCGCAACGACGCGGCCGAGGTTCGCATCACCAAGGAATCCGACGTGCAGCCGGCGCTCGCCAAGCTTCGCGAGCTGTCCCAGCCACTGGGCGGACTGATGGGATCCAGCGGTCAGCGCGACCTTGAGGTGACCGATGCCGGCGGCGGCGTGATCCGCCTGGCGATCCCGCAGGCTGCGATGCTCGACCGGATGCGCAAGACCATCGAGCAGTCGATCCAGATCGTCGAGCGCCGCGTCAACGAGCTCGGCACCGTCGAGCCCGTCATCCAGCGCCAGGGCAACGACCGCATCCTGGTGCAGGTCCCCGGACTTCAGGATCCAACCCGCCTGAAGGAATTGCTCGGCAAGACCGCGAAGATGGAATTCCGCATGGTCGATGCGTCCGTGCCGCCGGATCAGGCGCAGCAGGGACGGTTGCCGCCGGAATCCGAGCTGCTGATGAGCGCCTCGCCGCCGCCCACGCCCTATGTGGTCAAGAAGCAGGTGCTGGTAGCCGGTGGTGACCTGACCGACGCCCAGGCGAGCTTCGACCAGCGCACGGGTGAGCCGGTCGTCAGCTTCAAGTTCAACACCTCGGGCGCGCGCAAGTTCGCGCAGGCCACGCAGGAAAACGTCGGGCTGCCCTTCGCGATCGTGCTCGACAACAAGGTGATCTCGGCGCCCGTCATCCGCGAGCCCATCACCGGCGGCCAGGGCCAGATCTCCGGCAATTTCACGGTGCAATCGGCCAATGACCTCGCGATCCTGCTGCGCGCCGGCGCGCTGCCGGCGCCGCTCACGGTGGTCGAAGAGCGCACCGTCGGTCCGGGCCTCGGCCAGGACTCGATCGAGAAGGGTGAGCTGGCAGCCTATGTCGGCTCGATCCTCGTCATCGTCTTCATGCTGCTGACCTACCGGCTGTTCGGGGTGTTCGCCAACATCGCGGTGGCGATCAACGTCGCCATGATCTTCGGCCTGTTGTCGCTGCTCAACGCCACGCTGACGCTGCCCGGTATCGCCGGCATCGTGCTCACCGTCGGCATCGCGGTCGACTCCAACGTGCTGATCTACGAGCGCATCCGTGAGGAGCTGCGCGGTGGCCGCAATGCGATTTCGGCGATCGACGCCGGATTCAAGCGGGCGCTTGCGACCATCCTCGATTCCAACATCACCACCTTCATTGCCGCTGCCGTGCTGTTCTACATCGGCACCGGTCCGGTGCGCGGCTTTGCCGTGACGCTCGGCATCGGCATCATCACCACGGTGTTCACCGCCTTCACGCTGACCCGGCTGATCGTAGCCTGGTGGGTGCGGTGGAAGCGGCCGCAGAGCGTGCCGATCTAGGAGCTAAGACCGTGACTCACTACGTTCTCATCGGGCTTGGCATTCTCATTGCCGTTCTCACCGTGGTCGCAGCGCTCGGGCTGCTGCCGTCGCTGCGCATCGTCCCGGACGATACGCATTTCGACTTCACGCGCTTCCGCCGGATCAGCTTCCCGATCTCGGCGGCGCTGTCGATCGTCGCGATCACACTGTTCTTCACCCACGGCCTGAATTTCGGCATCGACTTCCGCGGCGGCACGCTGCTGGAGGTGCAGGCCAAGTCCGGCGCCGCCGACATCGCCGCGATGCGCACGACGCTCGATGCCTTGCATCTCGGCGAAGTCCAGCTGCAGCAGTTCGGCGGCCCCGAGAACGTCCTGATTCGCGTCGCGGAGCAGCCGGGCGGCGACGCTGCCCAGCAGGAGGCAGTGCAGAAGGTGCGCGGTGCGCTCGGCGATACCGTCGAATATCGCCGCGTCGAGGTGGTGGGACCGCGCGTGTCCGGCGAGCTGCTGGCCTACGGCATGCTCGGCCTGATGCTCGCGATCGTCTCGATCCTGATCTACCTCTGGTTCCGCTTCGAATGGCAGTTCGCGCTGGGTGCCATGATCGCCAACGTGCACGACATCGTGCTGACGATCGGCTTCATGTCGATCAGCCAGGTCGATTTCGACCTGACCAGCATCGCGGCCCTTCTGACCATTCTGGGCTATTCGCTCAACGACACCGTCGTCATCTACGACCGTATCCGCGAAATGCTGCGCCGCTACAAGAAGATGCCGATGCCGCAGCTGCTCAACGAGTCGATCAATTCGACCCTGTCGCGTTCGATCATCACCCACTTCACCGTGACGCTGGCGCTGCTGGCTCTGCTGCTGTTCGGCGGCCATGCCATCCACAGCTTCACCGCGGTGATGATGTTCGGCGTGGTGCTGGTCGGCACCTATACCTCGATCTTCATCGCGGCCCCGATCCTGATCTATCTCGGCGTCGGCGAGCATCGCGAAGATGCGCCCGATACGGCTACGCCGGCGAAGAAAAACAAGGCATGATCCGAACCGCATGCCCTCGCAGGCGTTTGCGAGGGCAGTAAGCTCATTCGGACGAAGCACATGGCCGGCGATCCCAACGCACCGCATTTTCCCCGCTCGGCGCCGATCGAAGCCTATGGCAAGGGCGGCTTCGCCTTTGCCGGCATGTCGCATCGGGGATCGCTGCTCTGCCTGCCCGACGCGATCTGGGCCTGGGACGTGACGGACCCGACGAAGATCGACCGCTATTCGCTGGATCGCGTCTTCACGGCGGCCAACAGCATCGACACGCTTCTGATCGGTACCGGAACCGGCGTCTGGTTGCCGCCGCCGGACCTGCGGCAGGCGCTGAAGGCGGTGAGGGTGGTGCTGGATACGATGCAGACCGGTCCCGCCGTGCGCACCTACAACATCATGATCGGCGAGCGGCGCCGCGTCGCGGCCGCGCTGATCGCCGTGCCATGAGCAGCGCTGCGCCTCCGGCCGATTCCGTCGCCTTCTGCGCCGGCCTCGTGCGCAGCCATGACTTTCCGCGCTATGCCGCAACGCTGTTTGCGCCGGCCGCCGAGCGCCAGGCGCTGCTGGCGCTCTATGCCTTCAATGTCGAGATCGTCCGCGTCCGCGACCAGGTGAGCCAGCCCTTGCCCGGCGAAATCCGCCTGCAATGGTGGACCGACATGCTGTCCGGCCACGTCCACGGCAGCGCCGAGGGCAACCCCGTGGCGGCGGAGCTATTGCGTGCGATCAGCGATTTCGACCTGCCGGTCGAGCCGTTGTCGCTGCTCGCCGACGAGCATCAGTTCGATCTCTACAACGATCCGATGCCGACCATGGCGGCTCTGGAGGGCTATCTGGACGCGACCTGTTCGGCATTGTTTGCCCTCGCGGCGCGGGTCATGGCGCCACCTTCGGAGGCGGCCGAGCATGTCGCAAGGCATGCCGGCCTCGCCCAGGGCATCGCGCAGGTGATTGCGAATCTGCCGCGCGACTCGGCGCACCGGCAACTGTTCCTGCCGCAGCAGCTGCTGGCGGCCCATGGCTGCCAGATGGAGGACGTGTTCGCCGGCAAGGAGACGCCAAATCTGCATGCGGTGCTGGGCCAGCTCGTGGGCGAAGCCGAGCAGCATTTGACGACGGCCTTGTCGTTGTTGCCGGAGGTGCCGGCGCCGGCACGGCCAGCGTTTCTGCTGCTGAGCCAGGTGCGGGGTGACCTCAAGCGCCTGTCGCAACCCGGGCGCAATCCGTTTGCGCCGCAGCCCCCGTCGCGGCTGCGCACGCTATGGACGCTGTGGCGGGCTTCACGTTCCCGGGAATTTACCAAATAGCGGCCGGCTTATCGCCTCAAACGGCCAAATGCTCTATGCTGTCCTATGGCTGAGTTGTCCCAAAACACGTCCTCCGATCTCAGCGGCTTGCCGGTCGCTCTGGGTGACATTCTTGCCGCCGCCGACACCATCCGCGGCGCCGTCGTCGAGACGCCCTGTAGCTACAGCCGCACGCTGAGCAACATCTGCGGCTGCGACATCTGGCTGAAATTCGAAAACCTCCAGTTCACCTCCTCGTTCAAGGAGCGGGGTGCGCTCAACCGGCTCACCGCGCTGACGCCGGAGGAGCGTGCGCGCGGCGTCATCGCGATGTCGGCGGGCAACCACGCGCAGGGCGTCGCCTATCACGCCAAGCGGCTCGGCATTCCCGCCACCATCGTCATGCCGGTCGGCACGCCCATGGTGAAGGTCGAGAACACCAAGCACCACGGCGCCGAGGTGGTGGTGACGGGCGCGACGCTGGAGGAGGCGGCCGCCTATGCGCGCAGCCATGGCGAGGCCCGCGGCATGATCTTCGTCCACCCCTACGACGACCCGCTCGTCATCGCGGGGCAGGGCACTGTCGGGCTCGAGATGCTGAAGGCGGTGCCGGAGCTCGATACGCTGGTGGTCCCGATCGGCGGCGGCGGCCTGATCAGCGGCATCGGCATTGCCGCGAAATCGATCAAGCCGACGGTGCGGATTCTTGGCGTCGAGGCCTGGCTCTACCCCTCGATGTACAACGCCATCCATGACGGCAATCTGCCGGCGCGCGGCGACACGCTCGCCGAAGGCATCGCGGTGAAATCGCCGGGCAAGATCACGACCGAGATCGTCCGCCGCCTCGTCGACGACATCGCGCTGGTGAACGAAGCCGAGCTCGAGCGTGCGGTCGCGACCCTAATCTCGATCGAGAAGACCGTCGTCGAGGGCGCCGGCGCCGCCGGACTTGCCGCGCTGATGTCGGATACGTCCCGCTTTGCCGGCCAGAAGGTCGGTCTCGTCCTGAGCGGCGGCAACATCGACACGCGGCTGATCGCCTCCGTTCTGACGCGTGAGCTGGCGCGCGAGGGTCGGCTGACCCAGCTGTCGCTCGACATCCCCGATCGGCCTGGGCAATTGGCTGCCGTCGCCTCACTGCTGGCCGAGGCCGGTGCCAACATCATCGAGGTCTCGCATCAGCGGACCTTCTCCGACCTGCCGGCCAAGGCGACGCTGCTTCAGCTCGTCATCGAGACCCGCGACAACGCGCATCTCGACGAGGTCATGGCCAAGCTTGGTGCATCCGGACTGAGCGCGCGCTGCACCTGAGTGGCGCGCGCCGCTATCGCGGCGCCAAACCCGCGATGTGGCCGATCAGCCGGTCGATCTCGGCTTCCGTGTTGTAGTAGTGCGGCGACGCCCGCACGACTGGCGGCAGCGAGCGGATCTCGGCATCGATACGGGTGCTCCCCGGATCTGAAGCGCCGATGGTGATGCCCGCCGCAGCGGCGCTGCTGACGATGGCGTCCGCCCCATACCCATCCAGCGTGAAGCTGACGATGGCGCCCGGTGCGCGTCCGAGGTCGCGAATGGTCACGCCGCGAACCGAGGCGAGGCCGCCGCGAAGACGGTCCGCAAGCAGACGGCAGCGCTGCTCGATGGGGCCGAGGCCGATCGCGAGGGCATAATCGATGGCAGTGCCGAGACCGAGACGTGCCGCGTAATTGTTCTCCCATGTCTCGAAACGGCGGGCATCGTCACGGAGCCGATATTCACCTCGCGAGACCCAGGGCGCGGCGAAGTGATCGATCATCGGCGGCTCGAGCCGTTGCAACATCTCGCGGCGGACGTAGAGAAAGCCCGTGCCGCGCGGGCCGCGGAGGAATTTGCGCCCCGTCGCCGACAGCATGTCACAGCCGATGGCTTCGACGTCGACCGTCATCTGGCCGACCGCCTGGCAGGCGTCGAGCAGATAGGGAATCCCGTGCGCCCGCGCGATCTTGCCGATCGCCGCCGCGGGATTGACCAATCCGCCATTGGTCGGAACCGCGATCAGCTTCACGCGCTCGTCGATCATGCGCTCGAGCGCGTGGACGTCGAGCTCGCCGCTGGCATCGCTCGGCACGACATCGATGATCGCGCCCGTGCGCCTTGCGACCTGAAGAAACGCGACGTAGTTGGCAGCGTATTCCGCTTCGGCGGTCAGGATCCGGTCGCCCTGGCGGAACGGAAGCGCGTAGAACGCCATCTGCCAGGCAATTGTCGCGTTCTCCATGAGGGCGATCTCATCGGGGGCGGCATTCAGCAGGTGCGCTACGGAGCCATAGACCGCATCGAGCCGATCGGACTCGCGGTCGGCAGCGGCATAACCTCCGATCTCGCTCTCCAGGTCGATGTGGTCCTTCATTGCCGCGACGACGGCAGTTGGCATGAGGGCCGCGCCGGCATTGTGGAGATAAGCGAGGCGGGAGGCGGCCGGGGTGTCGGAACGTATCCGGTCGATGTCGATCAATGCTGGTCTCCGCCTCTGCTGTCCCGATCCCATGAATTAGGCGCGTTGACGAGCGCGAGCAAGCTTATGTGCTGCTTGGAACAAAATGGCGGATTATTGCCTCGTCTTGGTATCGGATTCCAAATCGGCGGCCTTTCTCCCCGGATTTTGAGAAACCCGGTGACTTCGGACGTTATATCTTCCCGGATCGGGAAACAGACCATGCAAGAGAAGACGCAATCCCGCTCAATGACCGGGACGCCCAGGACCAACATCACCCGACGGATCGACCTCACGACCCTCAGGCTGTTCATCGCCATCTGTGAGGAGGGCAATTTGACGCGCGCCTCGCAGCGCGAAGCGATCGCGCCCTCTGCTGTCAGCAAGCGCATGCATGATCTCGAGGAGGTGCTCGAGGTCGCGCTGTTCGAGCGGCATCCGAACGGCATGGCGCTGACGCCGGCCGGTGAATCGCTGCTGCATCATGCGCGCGTGACGCTGCTCAACGTCGAGAAGATCGCCGTCGACATGGCCGAGCATGCGCGCGGCGTGCGCGGGCATGTGCGGATGCTGGCCAATCTGTCGTCGATCGTCGAATTCCTTCCCGACGATCTGCCCGGCTTCTTTCGCTCCCACGAGCTGGTGCGGCTCGATCTGCAGGAGCGCCCCAGCGAAGATGTCGTTCGCGGCGTCGAGGAGGGTGTGGCCGAAATCGGCATCTGCTCGGCCGACGTGTCGACCCGCGGGCTGGAGCGGTTCTCCTATCGGCGGGACCGCCTCGTCATCGTGGTGCGATCCGATCATCCGCTTGCGTCGGCAAGAGACGTTTCGTTCGCCGACACGCTCGACTACGACCATGTCGGCCTGTTTGCGACCAGCTCGATCTATCTGCGCTCGCAATACACCGCGCAGCAGATCGGCAAGTCGATCCGGTTGCGGGTCCACGTCCCGGGATTCGATGCGGTGTGCCGGATGGTGCAGGCCGGCATGGGCATCGGCCTCATTCCCGACCGAGCGTTCGAGGTCCTCAGTCACGGCATGAATCTGACGGCCGTCGAGTTAAGCGACGACTGGGCCGATCGCGAACTGGTGCTGGTGGCCAGGGATCCCGCGGGATTGTCGGCGACGAGCCAGTTGATGCTCGATCATCTGCGATTGCCCGGAACCAAACCTCACTGATGACGGCCTTCGTGTCGTTCGTCATCCGCGAACGCGTGTTCATCAAAGGATATTGGACTTAAGGCCCTGCGCTCGGCGACACCACGATCAAAGACGATCGAGGAGCGCCAGACGTGGACGGACCATTATCCGGAATACGAGTCGTCGAGCTCGGAACTTTGATCGCGGCACCATTTGCCGCGCGGCTCTTTGCCGAGTTCGGCGCCGAGGTCATCAAGATCGAGCAACCTGGCAGTGGCGATCCCCTGCGCAGATGGCGCAAGCTGCATCAGGGCACCTCGCTCTGGTGGTACCTGCAATCCCGCAACAAGAAGTCGATCGCGATCGATCTGAAATCGCCTGACGGCCGCGACGTCGCGCTGCGGCTGGCCGCGCAAGCCGACGTCGTGATCGAGAATTTCAAGCCAGGGAGCCTCGAGAAACTCGGCCTCGGCTGGGATGTGCTCTCAAAGCTCAATCCGGACCTGACACTGGTCCGCATCTCCGGCTACGGGCAGACCGGCCCTTACCGCGATCGCTCCGGGTTCGGCGCGATCGGCGAAGCTATGGGTGGGCTGCGCTTCACCACCGGCGATCCCGACAGCCCGCCGGCCCGGGTCGGCATCAGTATCGGCGACAGCCTTGCGTCGCTTCATGGCGTGATCGGCGCGCTGATGTCGCTGCTCCGAGTCAAGACAGGGCAGGGGCGAGGGCAGGTGGTCGACGTCTCGCTCTACGAGAGCGTGTTCAACCTGATGGAGAGTCTCGTCCCCGAATATGACCTCATGGGTCATGTCAGGACCCGCACCGGCGGCGCCCTGCCGGGCATCAGTCCATCCAATACATATCCCAGCTCCGACGGGCGCCATGTCGTGATCGCCGGCAACAGCGACGCGATCTTCAAGCGCTTGATGCTGGTCATCGGGCGGCCGGACCTTGCAGACGATCCAGCGTTCGCAAGCAATGATGGGCGCGTCCGCGGCAACGCCTTGCTCGATGCTGCCATCGCTGCATGGACCTCGGAGCGAACGATGGACGAGATCCTCGCACGCCTCGATGCGGCCGACGTCCCCGCGGGCCGGATCTATTCCGTCGCCGATATTGTCGACGATCCCCATTACGCCGCCCGCGACATGATCCTGCCGACCGAGCTGCCGGGCGACGTCACCGTAAAGATGCCGGGCATCGCGCCGAAGCTCTCCGACACCCCGGGCGCGGTCAAATGGCCTGGCCCGACGCTGGGACAGCATACCGACGAGGTGCTCGCGGGCCTCGGCTTGCAGGCAGGCGATATCGCGCAGCTGCGCCGGAGCGGAGCGGTGCAATGACGGCAACGCCACCGGACGTCCTGATCCAGGAGGTCGCTCCGCGCGACGGCCTTCAGATCGAAGCGAAATGGGTCGAAACCAGCGAAAAAATCCGGCTGATCAATTCGCTCTCTGCGATCGGCTTCGGCCGCATTGAGGTCTCGTCATTCGTGTCAGCGGCGGCCGTGCCGTCGCTGCGCGACGCCGCGGACGTCTTCGCCGGCATCGAGCGGCGGCCCGGCGCGATCTACACGGCGTTGATCCCGAACCGGAAGGGTTCTGAGCTGGCGCTGGCCGCACGCGCCGACGAGCTCAATTTCGTGATGTCGGCGAGCGAGACGCACAACCGTGCCAACATGAACATGACGCATGCGGTGTCGCTGGCGTCGCTCAGCGAGATCGTGAAGCCAGCCCATGCAGGCGGCGCGTTGGTCAACGCGACGGTTGCGACGGCGTTCGGCTGTCCGTTCGAAGGCCTGCAGCCTTTCGAGAAGGTGCTCGACATCGTCACGCGCTATCTCGATCTCGGGGTCGATGGCGTCACGCTCGCCGATACCACGGGCATGGCCAATCCCAATCAGGTCTCGCAGCTGGTTGCCGAGGTCTTGATGCTGGTCCCTGCTGATATGCTCACGCTTCACTTCCACAACACGCGCGGTCTCGGGCTGGTTAACGTCCTCGCGGCCTATGACACCGGCGCGCGCCGCTTTGACGCCGCGCTGGGCGGCCTCGGCGGATGTCCATTTGCGCCGGGTGCCACCGGCAATGTCTGTACCGAAGACCTCGTCAATCTCTGCCACGAGACGGGCCTGCGGACCGGTCTCGACCTGCAGCGCTTGATCGATCTCTCGTTCCGGTTGCCTGGACTGATCGGACACGAGGTGCCGGGGCAGGTCGCCAAGGCCGGCCGTCCCCTCGATCTGCATCCCATACCCGAGCGGCTGCGACGCTCGGGCTGATCGACCGCTATCAAAATTCAAAACACATTGGAGGAAACCATGACGATTGCCACGGCGGCGACTGCCGACCTCGATACTGGACTCACAGAGCATCAGGTCATCAAGAAGATTGCGTGGCGGCTGATGCCGCTGATCATTGTCTGCTACTTCTTTGCGTTCTTCGACCGCGTCAACATCAGCTTCGCCAAGGCTGCGCTCCAGGCCGATCTCGGCCTCAGCAACACCGCCTACGGATTTGGCGCCAGCCTGTTCGTCGTTGGTTACGTCCTGCTGGAAGTGCCGAGCAACATGCTGCTCTATCGCTTCGGCGCGCGGCGCTGGATCGCCCGCATCATGATTTCCTGGGGGCTGGCGACGGCGGCGATGGTCTTCGTTCATAGCGAGTGGCAGTTCTATGCGCTGCGCTTTGTGATCGGCGCCATGGAGGCGGGATTTGCGCCCGGCATTCTCTATTACCTGACACTCTGGTTTCCAAAATCGCATCGCGGCCGCATGACGTCCGTGTTTTTTCTCGCCACTGCATTCTCGGGGATCATCGGCTCGCCGATCTCGGGTCTCATCCTCAACTATCTGAACGGGCTGCACGGTCTGGCCGGTTGGCAATGGCTGTTTCTGGCTGGCGGCATTCCCTGCGTTGCGCTTGGCTTCGTCGTGCTGCTGCGCTTCGACGACGGGATCGAGCACGCCGAATGGTTGAGCGACGACGAGCGCCGGTTGATCTCGGTTCAGCTGGACCGTCAGAAGACCGAGATCGGCGAGCATTCGGCATGGCGCTCGCTGCTCATGCCCGGCGTCCTGCTGCTTGGATTCATCTACTTCCTGATCCAGATCGCTTCCTACGGCCTCAATTTCTGGGCGCCCGACCTGATCAAGGCGGCCGGCGGAGGCAGTGCAGCCGCGATCGGCTTCCTGACCGCCGTACCCTATATCTGCGGCGCCATCTGCATGATTATCGTAGGCCGATTGTCGGATGCATCGGGCGAGCGCCCGAAATTTGTCGCAGCCTTGATTCTGACCGCGGCCGTGGGATTCTTCGCGTCCGGTGCATTCGACAGGAATGTCGTCACGCTGGTTGGCGCGCTTGCCATTCTTGGTGCCGGCGTGGTTGCGGCCATTCCGACATTCTGGACGCTGCCTCCGAAAATTCTCACCGGTGCGGGGGCGGCGAGCGGGATCGCACTCATCAATACGCTGGGGCAGGTCGGCGGCATCGTCAGCCCGGTCATGGTTGGCTCGGTCAAGGATGTGACCGGCAGCACGACACCCGCGCTCTATGTCATTGGCGGCTTGTGCGTGCTCTGTGCGTTGCTGCTGCTGACGGTGCTTCCGCGAGACCTGAAAGCCAGGGACGTGGCGGAACCCCGGGTCGCATAGGCCGCGGCATTGGCGCGCCTTGGTGAGGCGCATTCAAGAGGGTATCTAGGCGAAAGACATCACACCGCCGTCCATTCTCAATGGATGGCGGTGTGATGGCCCGGAACCGAAGGGGACGCGCAATGGCGAAGAACACGATTTGCCTCTGGTACGACAAGGACGCCGAGGCGGCCGCCCGCTTCTATGCCGAAACATTTCCCGATAGCGCCGTAAGCGCCGTCCATCACGCGCCCAGCGATTACCCCTCCGGCAGGGCGGGCGATGTGCTGACCGTCGAGTTTACGGTTGCCGGCGTTGCCTGTCTCGGCCTCAACGGCGGTCCGATTTTCAAGCACAACGAGGCTTTCTCGTTCCAGATCGCGACCGACGATCAGGAGGAGACCGACCGCTACTGGAACGCCATCATCGGCAATGGCGGGCAGGAGAGCGCCTGCGGCTGGTGCAAGGACAGATGGGGCCTCTCCTGGCAGATCACGCCGCGGGTGTTGACCGAGGCACTGGCGGCCGGCGGTGCCGAGGCAAAGCGCGCCTTCGATGCAATGATGGGGATGACGAAGATCGATGTCGCCGCGATCGAGGCCGCGCGCCGCGGCTGAAATCATCTCGCCTCAGATACAGAGGCCGAGCAGCTTGACGTGGCAGCCGCTGGATTTCGGCTTGCTGGCGGGCGCGGCCTCGCGCTTCACGGCAACCAGCGGCTCCTCGTCCTTCTTGCCTTTACCTTTGCCCTTGCCCTTCGGCTCGTAGTCGCCCGCGATCACCATGGCCCAATAGGTTCGCTTGCCACTGGCATTTTTGGCGCTTGCGATGCCGACGCGGGAGGCGTTGTGCAGCAGCAGGTTCTTGCGATGCCCGGACGAGTCGATCCACTGTCCCAGCGTCTTCTCGAAATTGTCGTAGCCGTAGGCGATGTTCTCGGCCGCGCGGCCCGCGCCGGCCGGTGCGACGCGCCGGTTGAACGGGCCGAGCGCGTCGTGGCTAAGGTCGTCCTTCGCCGCCATCGCGCGGGCCTGGTCCATGGCGATGCGGTCAAGGGTTGAATCGCGGACGACGCGGACTTCGCCGTTCTTGAGGCGAAAGCCGGAGATCAGCTCGGCCGGGGATTCGGCCATCGCGGGCGCAGCTGCGAGCAGCAGAAGGCCAGCGATCACGCCGCCAACCACACGATGCATCATCATCCCCCGAATGCCCATGACCCGCCGCCCGAATGATCCGATCGGTTCTCTATCGCCAATGTGGACGCTTCAAGGCGCGAGCAGCCCGTCAGCTCGCCGGCAGGTCCGCCTCGAAATTGAAGCGGTCGCGCAGGTTTTTCCGCTGTTCCAGGATGTCCTTGAGGAAGGCGCGGTCCTGGTCGTTCTTCATCATCGGTTCGATCAGGTCGAGCTGGTTCATGGCGACCAGTTGCAGGATCTCGGTTCGCGGCTTGCCGCTGGTATCGCGGGGCAGCGCGTGTACGACCTGGATGTGTTCCGGCGGCTTTGGGCCCTTGGCGGCCGAAAGCTCGCTGCGAAGCTCGCCTTCAAGCGTGGCCTGATCGGCCTCGACGAAGGCATAAAGCCCGACGCCGGAGCGGCGGTCGGCGAAGGCGACGATGGCGGTGTCGCGCACGGCCGGGTTCTTGCGTATCAGCTCGGCCAGCACCGGCGCGTCGTTGACCAGCCGGCGGCCGCCGCCCTCGCGGTCGGTGAAGTTGAACAGGCCGCGCGTGATCGCGCGATAGACCTTCTTGCCGGTCGCGAGCCACAGGCTGGCGGCGAATGATTTCTTCGCCAGGATCTTGCGCTCGCGGGGCGTCAGCGCCTCGGGTGCGTAGGAACGCTTGTGCTTGAGCAGATGCCGCAGGTCCTCGTAGGCGAGGATGCGGTAGAGCCGGCCACGTCGGTTGAAGCAGGCCGCGAGCTGGAAGTCGGTCACATAGGCGCGGCCGTCGCGGCCGACCAGCCAGTTCTGCTCCTTGGCGAGATCGTTGTGGCAGATGCCAGCGCGACGCAACCGGCGTAGCGCCACCTTGGCCGAGCGGAAATAGGCGAGGTCGCCATGCGGCTTGGCGAGATGGAGCGCGACGCCGTCGACAAAGCCGCGCACGAGCGCCCGGCGGCCGGCCCACAGCAAATCGGGGCCGACATTGAGGCCTTTGGCCAGTGCCAGCGCGTGCTTCTCACGCGCGAACAGGTGGCGCGCCAAGGGAAATGACCACCACGGCACTTCGTCGAGCCGGCGCAGCACGGCGTCGACCTCGCCGCTGTCACCGCGGAAGCGGCCGCGCTCGACGGTCGAGAACACGTCGCGCTTGAGCAGCACGCCCTCGGTCCAGCGCGCCGACAGTGTCGCGGCGTCGTCTTTGGGAAGACTCATCGAAAAACTCACGCTGCTGCGGCGATGCGCAGGTGATCGGCGATCCAGCGATCGAGATCGGCGAGCGCCAGCGCGCTCATCGCCTGCTTCTTGGCCACCGTCTTCTCGTTGCCGCGCAGGCGGCTGCCGTCGGGCTTCTTCGTCGGAGCATTCGCAAGCGGCGGGAACAGGCCGAAATTGATGTTCATCGGCTGGAACGAGCGCGTACCGGGCTCAATGGTCTCGATATGGCCGCCGGTGATGTGACCGAGCAACGATCCCAGTGCTGTCGTAGCAGGCGGGCTCGCCAGCGTTTCGCCGCGCGCATCCGCTGCCGCATAGAGACCGGCGATCAGGCCGACGCTGGCGGATTCCACATAGCCCTCGCAGCCGGTCATCTGACCGGCAAAGCGCAGCCGCGGCTGCGCGCGCAGGCGCAGCTGGCCGTCGAGCAGCTTTGGCGAATTGAGGAAGGTGTTGCGATGCAGGCCGCCGAGGCGGGCGAATTCGGCCTTCTCCAGCCCCGGAATGCTGCGGAAGATGCGCTGCTGTTCGCCGTATTTCAGCTTCGTCTGGAATCCGACGATGTTGTAGAGCGTGCCGAGCTTGTTGTCCTGGCGCAGCTGCACGATCGCGTAGGCCTTCGTGGTGGGATCGTGCGGATTGGTGAGGCCGACCGGCTTCATCGGGCCGTGGCGCAACGTCTCGGGGCCGCGCTCCGCCATCACCTCGATCGGCAGGCAGCCGTCGAAATAGGGCGTGTTGGTCTCCCATTCCTTGAACTCGGTCTTCTCGCCCGCGATCAGCGCGGCGACGAAGCCGTCATACTGCTCCTTGGTCATGGGGCAGTTGATGTAGTCGGCACCGGTGCCGCCGGGGCCGACCTTGTCATAGCGCGACTGGAACCAGGCCACTGACATGTCGATGGACTCGCGATGCACGATCGGCGCGATCGCGTCGAAGAAAGCGAGAGCGTTCTCGTCGGTCAATTCGCGGATGGCGTCGGCCAGCGGGGCGGAGGTGAGGGGACCGGTCGCCACGATCACGTTGCTCCACTCGGCCGGCGGCAGGCCTGCGATCTCGCCGCGGGCGATCTCGATCAGGGGGTGGTCGTTGAGCGCCTTGGTGACGGCCGCCGAGAAGCCGTCGCGGTCGACCGCGAGCGCGCCGCCGGCGGGCACCTGGTTGGCGTCGGCCGCGCGCATGATCAGCGAGCCGAGCCGGCGCATTTCAGCGTGCAGCAGGCCGACGGCGTTGTTGGCGGCGTCGTCCGAGCGGAACGAATTGGAGCAGACGAGCTCGGCGAGCCCATCGGTGCGGTGCGCCTCGGTCATGCGGTCCGGCCGCATCTCGTGCAGCACCACGGGCACGCCGGATTTGGCGACCTGCCAGGCGGCTTCGGAACCGGCAAGGCCAGCGCCGATCACGTGGACAATGTTGGATTGGGGTCCTGTCATGGGGCGGACAGGTAGCGCTTTTCGGCGGTCAGTGGAATCGCCGAGATGGAGTTTTCTGCCATCAGAAACGACAACGCCCGCACGAGGCGGGCGCTATCGGTTCGTCCGGTGAAGGGCTGAACGGAATCAACCCTGATACTGACCGGCGGCAACGCGCGGGATGTCCGAGCGATCGAGGCCGATGTCGGCCAGTTCGCGATCGCTGAGCTGGGACAGCTCGGCAACATTGCGCTGATAGTCCCGGAAAGCCTGGATCATGCGGATGAGCGAGAGCAGCATTGGTAGTCTCCTGTAGTTCGATTCAGCCCTTGCCCGAGCCTCATCGTTGAAATGAATATAGGTGAGAGTGGTGCAGTGCGAAAGTTCCGATGTTGCGATGCAGCTAAGCGCGAGGTGCATAGCGGTGGTAACGGACGATTAACCCGGGAACACTCTCGCCTAAAGGGTAGGCGAAATAGGGAATGCTTTGCCAGAAATCACCGTGAATTCACGGGTTTACTGCAACCACTCTCGCTACCGGTGAAATGGAAATAGGTAGGGTTCCAACTGTTCTTAAGGCGATCAGTCAGCGCCTGCGCCCAAGTCTCGCATGCGCGAATCGCATGATAGCGGAACTATAGATATGAATATAAATTCATTCATATGTGGGGCACTATGCGACCGGGTCCCGACGATCCAACTCGCTTTGGGCTGGCGGATCACCAGACGGCCAGGCGTGAAGCCTGCCGAAACCCACCAAGCCTCGTTTCAGACCGCAACCGCCTCTCTGGTGCGGTGCACACACGCCGAACGTGTGGCGTTCATTACAAGGGTGTAATGAAAATCAGAAATTTTGCATGGTGCCTCTGCGCCGCACGCAACATCACGCAATTCTCGCGAGGAATTTATTGCGGCAAGTTGCCGCGCCCGGAGGAAAGTCATGTCGCAGATTCTGGCAATGTTGCTGGTTCTGTCCCAAGAACAAGAGAAGGAAAGTAACATCATGACGAAGTTACTCGGGGTTATCGCAATTGCCGCCGTTGCGTTCGCCGTCGCGCCGGCCCAGGCTGCCAAGCACGCCATGGGCGGTTGCAGCTCGGCCAATCTGGAGAAGACGGAGACCGCGATCGAGAACATGGCCGACGGCGACAGCAAGTTCGTGGCGCAGAAGGAGATCGCGGCTGCGCAGGACGCGCTTCTCAACGGCAAAATGGGTGTGTGCGGCGCGCACCTGAACAAGGCGATGAACGCCACCATGGGGAAGTAAACGCACCAAGAGAGGGCCGATCGCCGGGCGATCGGCCCTACGCGTCCTGTCGGGCGCTATTTAAGGGGCGCGTGCGAGCTGGGTCGCGAAATAGGCGACGGTCTTGGAGTAGACTTCGCTCTTATTCCACTGCTGCAATACCGCAAAATTCGGACTGCCCGGCTGCCAATCCTTGCCGCGCTGCCAGCCGTAGCCGGCGAGATAATTGGCGGTGGAGGCGAGCACGTCGGGCGCGTTGTGCAAGAGGTCGCGCTTGCCGTTGCCGTCGAAATCGACGGCGTATTTCATCCAGGACGACGGCATGAACTGGGTCTGGCCGAGCTCGCCGGCCCATGCGCCCTTCATGTCGGCGGGGGCGAGGTCACCGCGCTGGACGATGCGCAGCGCATCCAGCAGCTCGGCACGAAACTGGTCGGAGCGACGGCAATCATAGGCCAGCGTTGCCAGCGAGCGGATGGTGGCGAACTTGCCGGTGTTGACGCCGAAATCGGTCTCGAGACCCCAGATCGCGACCAGCACCTCGCCGGGCACGCCATAGGTCTGTTCGATGCGGGACAGCACCGAGCCGTATTGCTTCATCATGTTGGAGCCACGCTGCATGCGCGGCGGCACCATGCGGCCGGAGAACTCCTCGAAGGTCTGGGTGAAGACTTTTTGCGAGCGGTCCCGGTTGAGCACGCTCTGGTCGAGCGTCACGCCGGCAAGCCCGGCGGCAACGGCCTGCTGCGAGACGCCCTTGGCCGCGGCGTCGGCTTTGAAGTCCGCGAGCCAGGCGTCGAAATTGCCCGAGCCGCAGGCAACAGCGGCGAGGGCTGGCTGGGCGGTTAGGATTGACGCGGAGAGGGCGAGGGCTGCGAGAGCGAGACGAGAAATCGTCGGGGTCATCAGATGAAATGGATTCCGTGAAGTGATCTGACCGGCGGGCGCAATTTCGATTGTAACCGCGGCCAAAGCAAGGCGTATGACAGCACGCAATCCTGCCCGAGCCGAGCCCGGGCAGGATCGCATGTCACGATATCGTCAGGCGTCCGTCCGATTGCGCCAGGGGAAGAGGTTGGCGGGGAAGTCGGCGGCCGGCTTGCGCGGGCGATGCGGCGGGGGCGGCACCGGACGTGCACCGGGCTCCGAGACGATCACCTTGCGGTAGAGGTGCCAGGTGGCGTGGCCGAGCAGGGGGATCACCACGGCAAGGCCAAGGAACGCCGGAATCGTACCTAGCGCCAGCAGCACCGCCACGATCAGGCCCCAGGCCGCCATCGGCACCGGGTTCTTGGCGACGACGCGCAGGGACGTCACCATGGCCTCGAACGCGCCGGCATGGCGGTCGAGCATCAAGGGGAACGACACGGCGCTGATGCAGAGCGCGGCAAGCGCAAACAGGAAGCCGGTGCCGCAGCCGACCACGATCAGCCACCAGCCTTGCTGGGTCGTCAGAACGCGCGTCATGAAATCAGAGATACCGGTCGCGCCCTCATAGCCGAACGCCGCGACATAGATCGCCTGAGCGGTCGCAACCCAGGTCACGAACAGAGCGAGCAGCAGGGTGCCGAGACCGAGCATGGCGCCGAACGAAGGCGAGCGCAGCACCTCCATGGCATTCCAGGCGCTGGCCTCCTCATAACGTTCGCGCCGGCTGGAGAGCTCATAGAGACCGAGCGCGGCGAACGGGCCGATCAACGCGAAGCCTGCGGCCAGTGGGAACAACAGCGGCAGCACCGAATAGCCCATCACCGCGCGGGCGAGCACGAGGCCTAGCACCGGATAGATCACGCAGAGGATCATGGCGTGGCTCGGCACCGCCTTGAAATCTTCCCAGCCGCGCCTGAGCGCGTCGTGCAGATCGGACAGTTGGATGGTTCGGATCACCGGTCCAGCCGCATCCGCGGGCTGGGCCACAGTGGGGACATTGCCCGGGTAGAGTGTGGCCATGGTCGCTAGCTCCCTTGCCATGCAGCCGAATTCGGCGCCGGCAACGGCGCAAGCGGCCGCTTTTCTGAGTTTCGCGATTCCGGCCAGACGCGAATTCCGGACGTCATCGCGAACTGAAAGTGGAGCGTACGCCCATTTCCGAGTCCTGTCCCACACGCTTGGTTGAGATTCGATGCCGCACCGCAACCTCAACGATGTCATTCGGTCGTCATTTCGCCGCAGATAAGCTGATGCTGGTTGTCGGTTCGCAGAACTTCGCGGGCGTAACGCAGTAACTTCGTTTATAAGTGCCACTCAAGGCCCTTCCAACGGATCCTTTTCGGGGAGAAGACATGAGCATTTTCGGGAAAATCATGGGCGCGATCTTCGGCAGCCATCCGGCTTCCGCCGCGCCCGCAGGTGGCGCACCCTCGGGTAGCGCACCCGCCAGCGCCGCGCCGGGCGGATCGGCGCCTGCTGCCGCGCCGATGGCAACCGTGGACGTTGCGGCCATCGTCGACAAGCTGGTCGCTGCCCAGAAGGAGAAGCTGGAATGGCGCACCTCGATCGTCGACCTCATGAAGGCGCTCGACATCGACTCCAGCCTTGCCGCGCGTAAGGACCTCGCCAAGGAGCTCGGCTACAGCGGTGACATGAACGACTCGGCGAGCATGAACGTCTGGCTGCACAAGCAGGTGATGTCCAAGCTCGCCGCCAATGGCGGCAAGCTGCCGCCGGAGATCAAGCACTGACCGATTGTTCGGTCGTAAGCCAAGGGGGCCCGCGATCTCGCGGGCCCTTTTGCATTCAGGCGACGAGGTCTGCTTCCTCCGGATGCCTGTCGAGATAGTCGACGACGAAGCCACAGCCGGCGATCACCTTCTTGCCGTCGCGGCGGATCAAGTCCAGCGCACCCTTGATCAGCTCGGACGCAATGCCGCGGCCGCGCAGCGCGCGCGGCGTCTCGGTATGGGTGATGATCACGGCCGACGGCGTCAGCCGGTAATTGGCGAAGGCGATTTCGTTGCCCGTATCGAGCTCGAAGCGACTCCTGTCCTTGTTGTCCCGTACCGCCATGCCAGATCCCTTCGAAGCGCTGCGTGTTCTCTGATCTAGGCGCCTGAACCGGCCCTTGCCAAGGTGCGACCAAGGGAGGTTGCCGCAGGGGAGATATCCGGAAAATGCGTGTCCCGCTCAGCCTCTTGGCGCTGCTTGCGGCGCTCGTCTCGACCGCGCCGGTGTCGGCTGCGGCCGAAGGCGCCCCGGCCTGGGATGCCTGCGTCGGGCTGGCCAGTACGCCGGACGCGCGGATCAAAGCCTGCTCGGCCGTGATCGATACCAGGAGCGAGAGCGGGCAGAGGCTTGCCGGCGCCTATTGCAATCGCGGCCATGGGCTCACCGAGAAACGCGAGCTCGACGCCGCGTTGTCCGATCTCGACGAGGCGGTCCGGCTCGCTCCCGGCTATGCCTGCGCCTACAACAATCGCGGCCGCGTCTACAGCTTCAAGCGCGACTATGATCGTGCCATCGCCGAATACGACCAAGCCATCAAGCTCGATCCGTCGCTGACGCTGGCCTACAGCAACCGCGGAGAGTCCCGTTTCAACAAGGGCGACCTCGACGGCGCCATTGCCGATTTCGACGCGGCGATCAAGCGCGATCCCAACTATGTTACCGCCTACGCCAACCGCGGCTTCGTCTATGCCCGCAAGCATGACACGGCGCATGCGCTCGCCGACTACAGCATGCGGATCAGGCTGGCGCCGGATCTGATTGCCTATATCGACCGCGGCAACGTCTACCGCGACAGCGAGCAGCTCGACCGGGCCGCCGCCGACTACGGCGAGGCGATCCGCGTCGCGCCGACCGACGCACGCGGCTGGCGCAATCGCGGCATGATCCGGCTCTATCGGGGCGACAACAAGCGCGGCCTTGCCGACTACGACAAGGCGCTGCAATACGATCCCTCCGACGTGTTCTCCTGGAACAACCGCGGCCAGGCCAGGCTGCGCCTCGGCGACAGGCAGGGCGCGATTGCCGATTTCCGGAAGGCGCTGGAATTGCGTCCAGGCCTGCCGTCCGCCCATGATGCACTGCAGAAGCTTGGGGCTCTGTAGCGAGCGTTCGATCAACGCGTGAGCCATAATTCCTAATGCCGCCTCGCTGGCAAAAAACATCAGTCCGTCTTGCAATCGTGCACCCGGTTCCCCACGTCTCGTTACAGGACATACGCCCGAATGCGGCCGGCACGGTCGCTAGACATTCGGAGTGTCATGATCGCCAGCCGCTGACGTATGCCTCTTTTGGAGGAGGGTACGATGTCGGACTTTAGTTTCATCAAGACTCATCGAACATGGGAAGATTGGTGCGGGATGCTGCTCGGCGCGCTGATTGTCGCATCGCCGTGGTTCCCCATCCAGGATCACTCGCCGATCGTCGAACGCCAGACGATGATCCTGAACACGGTCGCAATCGGCCTCGTCGTATTCGGCCTGAGCCAGCTCGAATATGTCGCGTTGCAGCGCTGGCAGGAGGTGGCGACGATCCTGGTCGGGCTGTGGCTTATCGTCTCGCCCTATGTGTTCGGTTATTCCGGCGAAGGCTTTCTCCGGATCTACCATACGAGTCTCGGAGCGGTGGCGGTGATCCTCGGCGTGCTCCAGCTGTGGCAGGACTGGGGTCTGAGTGACCAGGATATGCTGAAGCATGGGCAATAGGCGGTAGATTTGAGCAGGCCTGCCGTGCGCTCGGCGGGCCTGCGCTCGCTTAACTCTTCACCAAATCCGCATACTCCGGATGTTTCTCGATCCACGCCTTCACGAACGGACATTGCGGGATCAGTTTCAAGCCGGCCGCGCGGACCTGGTCGAGCGCGGCTTGCACCAGCTTCGAGCCGACGCCCTTGCCACCGAGCTCCTTCGGCACGCCGGTATGCTCGAAGGTGATGACGTTGCCGTCGAGCTTGTAGTGTTCGGTCGCGAGATGGCCCTCCACCTCCAGCTCGAAGCGATGATCGGCCTTGTTATCGATGACGTCGCTCATGGTGTCTCCCGTCAGGTCTTCAACGAGTCCGTCAGCATCTTGCGGATCGACAAGGCCTCGCCGTCGGACGAGCCCTTGATGTCGTCGATCCGCCAGCTGTTCGCCTCGCGCACGAAGTCATAGCGCACGATCTGGTCGGCGGGTTTGCGGTCGTTGCGGTGGCCGGTGATGGTCACCGCGATCGTCGCCTTGTCGGCCTCCACCTTCTCCGCGTCAACCTTGAAGGATTTCACGTCCGGTTCCTGCGAGTTGGTGACAGGATCGAAATCGACCGGACCAACGTCGCCCTTCGGCGTATGCGCATCCGCCTTGGCCCACAGCGCGACCAGCGCCCTGGAGAGATATTTTGTTTTGGCCGCCTTGTTCTCGATGACGAAGGCGCCGCCGCCATCGCCTTTGCCCTTGGCTGCGCGCGTGTAGATGGCGGTCAGGATCGCGACGGGGTCGCTGGAGGCAGGCATCACGGCGAATGCCGGAGCGGCGGAGGCAAGCAGAGAGGCGGCGACGAAGGTCCGACGGGTGAGCATGAAATGTCCCTGAGATAATGACGTGCGATCGCAGGGCCGGAGCGGCCGGCGTCAGCGCGTATCTCTGTAGACCGATGGCGCGGCCGCTCGGTTCAATCGGTCGCTTTGGCGAGCCTGGAATCTTCAGATTGCGGCTGCGGGCGGAGGCAACCCTGGCAGATGACGAGGGAGCGGGTGACCCTGGCGTCCTGCTCGGCCTCGATGCCGTCCTGGGCCTGCCACCATTCCTTCGAATAGGGCTGAAGTCCGGCTTGCGACCTGTTGCGCTCGGAGCCGGCGTCGGCGCGCGTGGCACGCGGAGCCCCGGAACGTGGCTGGTTGGGATCCTCGCCGGCGCCATCCCAGGCATAGCGCGCGGGCTTGAAGGCGGGGTCGGCGGAGAGGTGCGCCTGAGGCGCCACGGCACATCCGGCGAGCACCAGCGACAACAGGAGGAAGGCGGGCGCTTTGACCATGATGCGGCACTCTGTACGCGAGAACTGGCTGAGGTTGCGCCGATCATGTTTAAAATTCCCTGAACGGTCGCGGCTGCGCCGGCGACAAACGCGAATGCGCTATCTGATCCTCCTGCTCATACTGCTCGCCACCGCTGCGCGCGCCGACGATGCAAAACCGTTCAATCCCTCCGATTATCCGCCCGCCGTGCAGCAGGCGCTGCGCTACGCCAATGAGGAATGCGACAGCCAGGATGGTGGCCTGGTGACCTTCGCGCCGGACACCGTGCGCAAGATCGATCTGACCGGCGACGGCCGTGAGGACTACATCGTCGATTTCCGCGACACCAAATGCGGGGAGCGCGAGACCACCTATTGCGGAACCGGCGGCTGCGTCATGAACGTCCTGGTGACTTTGCCCGACGGCAGCGTGCGCCCCGTGTTCGACGGCTCTGTCCGCGGCTACAAGATTTTGCCGCCGGCGATGAAGCGTGGCGCGGCGCGCACCATTCGCTTCGATCTGCACGGTAGCTATTGCGGTGGTTTCGGTGCGCAGGCCTGCTGGAAGGAGAAGGCCATCACGGCGACGCCCTTTGCGTTCAAGCAGCCGTAGGGCAGATGCGCGACCGGCGGCCTTGCTACACCGCATTCGATGGCGATAAATGGGCTGCAAGGAGCGGGCGGCTCGTGCGCCGTCCGCCGTCGAAGAGGAAGCCCGATGCAGCCCCTGCGCATGTCCCGCCGCGTCATGAATCTCGCTCACATGCTGACCCAGAATGCGCGGCGGCATGGGGCGCGTCCCGGTTTCGTATGGGGGGACAAATCCTGGACCTGGCGCGAGATCGATGCGCAGGTCTCGGCGCTGGCCGCCGCACTCGCCGCGCGCGGCATTGCCAAGGGCGACCGCATCCTCGTCCATTCCAAGAACGGCGACGAGATGTTCTTCTCGATGTTCGCCGCGTTCCGGCTCGGTGCGGTCTGGGTGCCTACCAATTTCCGCCTGATGCCGGATGAGGTCACCTATCTCGCGCAGGCCTCCGGCGCGAAGGCATTCCTGTGCCACGTCGATTTTCCCGAGCACGCTGCAGCCGTGAAGGGCGGTGCGCTCGAGTTCACCTGGAGCGTCGACGGCAAGGGCTCGTTCGGCGAGCGCTCGGTGGCGGAAGCCATCGCCTCGCAGGCCGGTGCAAGTGTTGCGAACGTCGCCGTCGAGCACGACGATCCCTGCTGGTTCTTCTTCACCTCCGGCACCACCGGCCGCTCCAAGGCCGCGGTGCTGACCCACGGCCAGATGGGTTTTGTCGTCACCAACCATCTCGCCGATCTCACCCCCGGCGTCACGGAAGCGGATGCGTCGCTGGTGGTGGCGCCGCTGTCGCATGGCGCCGGCGTCCATCAGCTGGTGCAGACCGCCCGCGGTGTGTGCACCGTGCTGCTGCCGACGGAGAAATTCGACATCGACGAGGCGTTCCGCCTGATCGCGGCGCATCGGGTCAGCAATCTCTTCACGGTGCCGACGATCCTGAAGATGATGGTCGAGCATCCGGCCGCCGACAAATACGATCATTCCTCGCTGCGTCACGTGATCTATGCCGGCGCGCCGATGTACCGCGAGGACCAGAAGGCCGCGCTGAAGAAGCTCGGCAAGGTCATCGTGCAGTATTTTGGCCTCGGCGAGGTCACCGGCAACATCACCGTGCTGCCGGCGGCGCTGCATGATCCCGAGGACGGGCCCTATGCGAAGATCGGCACCTGCGGCTTCGAGCGCACGGCCATGCAGGTCTCGATCCAGGACGACGAGGGCTGCGAGCTGGCCGCCAACCAGAGCGGCGAGATCTGCGTGATCGGGCCTGCCGTGCTCGCCGGCTACTACGACAACCCCGAGGCCAATGCGAAGGCGTTCCGCAACGGCTGGTTCCGCACCGGCGACCTCGGACACATGGACGAGGAGGGGTTTGTCTACATCACGGGACGCGCCTCGGACATGTACATCTCCGGTGGCTCCAATATCTATCCGCGCGAGATCGAGGAGAAGATATTGACGCATCCCGCGGTCGGCGAGGTCGCCGTGCTCGGCGTGCCCGACGCGACCTGGGGCGAGGTCGGCGTCGCCGTCTGCGTCGCGCGCGAAGGCGAGACGCCGGTGAGCGAAGCCGAGATGGCGGCGTTCCTCCTGCAGAAGGTGCCGCGCTACAAGATGCCGAAGCGGTTCTTCTTCTGGGATGCATTGCCGAAGTCCGGCTATGGCAAGATCCCGAAGCGCATGGTGCGCGATGAGCTCGAGGCGCGCGGGCTGCTCGATCTCGACAACAAGCAGGCGGGCTGAGCATACGCGATGCGAAGTATCAAGCAGCCGGGCGCGCCTGTCGCCGAACGCATCCAATGGGTCGAGGCGAGGGGGCGCGCGTTCTCGTTCAGGCTCGAAGCGGGTCTGCCGCTGCTCGAAGCCGCGCGGCGTGGTTTTGCGGCGGAGGGGTTTGCCAGTGGCGTGCTGAATTTTGGCAGCGCTGCGCTCGGACCATTCGCATATGTGATGCCGGCGCTGTCGAAGACAGGTGAGAACGCAGCGTTCTACAGTGACACTTTTCGCCCCAGCGGCGTGATGCGCACGAAACTCGGCAGCATGACGCTCGGTATGCGCGATGGCGCCCCGTTCTTTCATTGCCACGGGCTCTGGACGGAGGCGGACGGCAAGGCAAGCGGCGGCCACATGCTCCCGGACGAGACGGTTGTCGCCGAGCCGTTCGAGGTCGAAGCGTTCGGCATCGACGGCGCGATGTTCACCGCGGAGCCCGATCCCGAGACCAATTTCAAGCTGTTCGGGCCGGTGCCTGGTGTGAGCACCGGCGCGCGCACCACGAGCCGCGCCTTCTCACTTCGGCTGCGGCCCAACCAGGATTTTGCCGGCTGCCTCGAAGCGTTCTGCCGCGCGCATGGCATCGCACGCGCGAAGATTCACGGCGGCGTCGGCTCGACCATCGGCGCGCGCTTCACCCATGGCGGCGTGACCGAACCGTTCGCGACCGAGCTCGCTGTGACAGCGGGGACGATTGTACAGGGCAGTTCGGGTGCACCGGAGGCGGCGCTCGACATTGCCCTGATCGACTACACTGGCGGCATCGCTGAGGGCCGTCTGATCCGTGGGGACAATCCCGTGCTGATGACCATGGAGCTGGCGCTCGAGGTGTTGGGCTAGTATCGGCGAGCGATCATCAGTGAGCACGTAGCTTGGCGATGGCCAAGAACGTGGATTCACTTATCCCTGATATGCCCGAGCTCGATCCTTGAAAGAGGTTGAGCAAGGGAGATTGACCCTGGCCGATGCTCTCGCCGTTTCTGACGTCATACATGGCGGAGAACCGGCTCAACAGTTTTTCAACCTTCGCCGGATCGGAAAGATCCTTGATCTTCATGAATTTGTCCACGACCTTGGCTTGCTGATCGATCTGCATCGAGGCCATCGAGTCAGGCAAATCGAAGGTGGTTCTGAACACCTCTGAAAGAGCCTTGTCGGCAAGGATGTCGTATGCGGACGTGATTTCTCCCGCCTTTCGCTGGAAATAGAGCGCAAGGCGTACGCCGGGATTCGTATCCCCCTGCTGCTGCTCCAGGCTTTGCTGGAGATAGTTCGCCTGTGTTTCCCGGAATTGATCTCTCTTCTGAGGACCCATCATCGGGAGGCGCGCGACGTTGCCCTTGCTGTCGAAGTTGAACGACGCAACGATTTCGGCAAAGCGAGGATCGCTCTGCGTGTTCGCGAAGCTCTTTGGGTTGTTCAGGTCGGAGCTGAAGATCTTCTTGAGAAATTCGGTGCTGACCTTCTTAGGGTCCAAACCCTTGGCCAAGAGAATGAAATCGACCATCGGCCTGTTTGCGAGAAGCTCGGAAACGCTGTCGATGCCTGCGATTGCCTCTTGATAAGCCGTCGCATCTTTCGTGGCTAGTGCCCGAATTGCCTTCTCCTGCTGAGGGCTTGCCTGTTTCAGCGCGGCAACGACGTATTCTCTCGCGATCTGGAGGACCTGAGCCGAGTCTTGAGCCACCAAGGGGGTCGTCAGATTGCCTTTTGCGTCGAAGTTGAAGGCGCGTGCGAGCTCTACGTACCGATTGTCCTTGAGGGTATAGACGTAGCTCTTGGGGTCGTTGACGTCGCTTTCGAGGACTGCCTTGATCGTCGCCTTCGAGACCATTCCGGGATCGAGGCCGACGGCGCCCAGCGCAAAATCATACACGCCAGGTGTCGATACGAACGCCTGGACTGAATTGATCTTGCTGAGGTCCGTTCTGAATTGCTTGATCGCCAAAGCTTCGTATATCGGGCTTGCCGCCGAATAGACGGCGGCCTTGCTGTCGTCGAACCGCTTTTTCGTGATCGCGACATTTGCGGCAGTCTGGGCGGACACGCCTGACGGAAGCGACCCGTCGGGCGAGAACTCGAACGCGCCGGCCAGGTCTACAAACCCGCCAATCGTCGCTATCTGGTCACTGAGGCTGGAAATGCTTTTCGTATATGACTCCAGGTGACTTTTTTCGACCAGGATCTGGATGTTCAACTGGGTCACGTCGGCGCCCGGTTGCGATAGTTGGGCCTTGTAACCGGTTATCTTTAGATCAGCGGCGCTGGCGTCCGATTTGGCTTGAGCAAGCTGGGCGTTGAGGCCGGTCAACTGAGAAGCGAAGGTGGTGTTGACGTAGCTATTTGGATCGGACGGATCGCTGCGCAAGACCTGACTTATCGTGTCACCCGGCCACTTGCTTTGATCGATCCCGTATGCCGAGTAGACATAGTTGCGAAGACGGTCGTTGTTCAGGAGTTGGTCTGCACTGCTGATCTTGCCGATTTCAGCGCTGTAGTAATTCGAGTCTGCGGCAAGCGCATCGACCTGGCTCTTCTTGGTCGTCGTGTACAGACCGATCATCTCGTCGGTCTGGTCTCCCGATTGCGCAACTGGCGTGGCACTGCCATTGAAGGAGAATGCCGCGGCAAACTCCCGGTAGCGCTTGTCTACCAACTTGTTGACGAAGCTCTTTGGGTCGGAGAGGTCGCTCTCAAGCACCTTCTTCATGAAAGCCTTGGCGTAGGCCATGTCTTCCAGGCCATATGCCTTCATCGCATAATGATACAGGCGATAATCTTTCATAAGATCATCGACGGTCCGCACCTTGCCGATGTTGGCTTTGTAATAGGCGGATTCTCGCGCGACATCGGGTTGCTGTTCAACCCGCGTCAGGGACTGCTTGAGATGGTGCGCAATGTAGTTGTAGCTGAAATACGTTGATACCATCGCGCATTCCTCGCGGCTCTACGGTCCTGGACTTCCGTCAATCATTGCCGGGTCGCGGGGTGGGGGCTGGCCTCATGCCAGCAAGCTGTCTCGCAGCAACGTTTTCTTAAGGCGATTCTTCGCTGCAATCTTAGGTTTTAATTTGCGTCCAAGTGACGCATGCCGGGTTTTGTTGCTTTATGTTTCTCAGGTGCTGCTTTCGCGAGGATTGTGTTCCTGATATGTTCCAGTCGAAATATCGACCGGAGTGGGTTGGAAGCAGAGCATGAGCCGACGAAGCAATCGCACCATCAACCTGCCGGCGCCGTATCTGAAGCGGGTCTGGCTCGATCCGTCGCGAGTTCACGATCGCGAGGCATATCCGTTTTGCCTGCCCATCTTCCCGGATGATTTCGAGCTCAACTTCGACGCCGCCATCACGATCATCGTCGGAGAGAATGGCACCGGGAAGTCGACGATCCTCGAGGGTATCGCAGCGCTTGCCGGCTACGACGATGCGGGTGGAGGCAAGGGCTACATGCCCGTCGACCATTCCGAAGCGCGGGAGAAGATGGGCGGCCAGCTTTCCAGGGCCTTGCGCGCAAGCTGGCTGCCGAAGATCGCCAACGGCTGTTTTTTTCGCGCCGAGAGTTTTTTCTCGGTCGCGCGATATCTCGACGAGGCCGCACGTGATGCCGGCCAGGCCGGCCCCGACTTCCTGTCGCATTCCCATGGCGAAGGTTTTCTGCGCTTCTTCGAGGAGCGCTGCCAGCGCCAGGGCATCTTCATCTTCGACGAGCCGGAATCGGCGCTGTCGCCGGCGCGTCAGATCGAATTCCTGAAGCTCTTGCGACGCATGGACGAGTCCCGCATCTGCCAGGTCATCATGGCAACCCATGCGCCTCTGCTGATGGCCTATCCAAACGCGAGACTGTTGCGGTTGGGCAAATACGGCCTGGAGCCGACGACGGTGGAGCAAACCGATCATTACCGGGTGATGCGCGAGTTCTGTGACGATCCGCGCGGGTTCGTGGAGGCGACACTGGCGGAGTAGGCGAGGGCGCGCTCCCACGGCACTCGCTCTTCTCGTGTCCCGGACGCGCTGCAGCGCGTAGCGGTGCGGCGCAGAGCAGGGACTCACGCAGTCACACGCTCGCTGATGCATGGGCCCCGGCTCTGCAGCGCACCGCCGCACTGGACGATGCTGCGCATCGCCAGGGAAGCGCTGCGCTGCGTCCGGGGCACGCGAGCAGCTTCTATCTTTGCATTCGAATTCAAATCGCACGGACGGATTCGCATCCTCGCGGCAAGATCTGCCCGAGCTCTGCTGTATTCATCGCCCCCAAAAGTGCCGAGGGCGCGGGGAAGGCCGGGTGCCGGCTGGCACCCGCGGTCCACTGTGCGGAAATTGCGCTACGAAGTTTGCACAGTGGCATACAGGTGAAGCCAAACATCCGGCCTTCCCTGCGCAGTGGTTTTACGGCTTATGCCGAGCTCTCCCCCGGGGAGCGATGCACTATTGCCCCCGTCGCCTTGCGGATGACTGATGTGCGGGCCCGGTCGGGCCGCCACATCACCGCAAGACTTGGCGCACAGGCTCCGGGCGCCAGGACGGCACGGTTTTACCGTACACAGGCTGCACCGGTCGTGTGCGCGCGGCGTTCGCTCACGGTTGCCCGCCCTGCAAACCACCTTCGCGCCGACGCCGCCTGCGTCCACCACGTCCCACCCCGCGTGTCGTGACGATCGCGATAACGCCCCTCGGCCCGGGGTGGGATGGCTTTCTATATGATAATCCGAAATGCGGATAAAGAGAATTATTTCTGCGTGGTGCGGTTGACCCGCCCATTGGGTGTTTTGCCCGACGGGCGGCGCAAGGGGTTGTGGGACGCGCGAGCGCGCGCCGCAACGCCGCCATGAACAGGTCTCCCCACGGCCGCAAAATGCGCTACCATGATCGCAGCGCGCCTCAAGTCGCGCACGATCCACGAGACGCATGAGGAAACGAGATGAGGGTGACGATTGGACGGCGCATGGTCATGGGCGCGGTGCTGACTGCCGCGGGCGCGGTGGCTTTGACGGCGGCGTTTGGCCCGGCTTGGGCACATGGGCCGACCCGGCAGAAGGTGCGCGAATCCATCGAGATCAACGCGCCGCCGGCCAAGGTGTGGGCCGCGATCGGCAATTTCCAGGACATGAGCTGGCTGCCGCCTGTCACCAAGACCGAGGGCGAGAAGGGCAATGAGATCGAAGCGACGCGGCGGCTGACCCTGACGGGAGGCGCCACCGTCGATGAGGAACTCTACAAGTTCGACGCTGCCGCGATGACCTATTCCTACCGGATCACCAAGGTGGACGTGAAGGTGCTGCCGGTCACCAATTATTCCTCGACGCTGACGGTGACGCCGAGCGCCGACGGCAAGGGCGCGACGCTGGAATGGGCGGGCGCGTTCTACCGCGGCTTCCCCAACAACGATCCGCCGCCGGAGCTCAGCGACGAGGCCGCGGTGAAGGCGGTGAAGGGGCTCTATCAGGCCGGCCTCGAAGCGCTGAAGAAGAAGATCGAGAGCGGAAGCTGACCGTGCGGGCGCGGATCCTGGCGGCGCTCGCCGCCAGCCTTTGCGCTGCCAGTATTGGCAGCGCGTCCGCCGAAGAGGCGTTCGTCACCAACCAGCTCAGCGACGATCTGATGGTCGTGGACCTCGCGACATCGCGCAGCGTCGCGACCATCCCGATCGGCGGCAAGCCGGCCGGCGTGGCCGTCAGCGCGGATGGGCGCTTTGCCTATGTCACGAGCCCCGACGCCAAGGCGGTGACCGTGGTCGACGCCGCAACGCGGCAGGTCTCGGGGCGGATCGAGGTCGGCGGCGGGCCGCTCGGCATTGCCGTGACGCCCGATGGCAAGACGGTCTACGTCGCGGACTGGTATGCGGCGGCAGTGCGGGTGATCGATACGGCCTCGCGCAGTATCACGGCCAGCATCGCGGTCGGCGCATCCCCGTCCGGCCTCGCGGTGACGCCTGATGGCAGGCTGCTGCTCTCGGCGGACCGCGACGACGACAGCGTCTCGGTGGTCGATACCGCGACGCGTGAGCGCAGGGCGACCATCAAGGTCGGGACCCGTCCGTTCGGCGTCACCATCGATGCCGAGGGAAAACGCGCCTACACCGCCAATGTCGGCTCCAACGACGTCTCGGTGATCGACATCGCCGCGAGCCAAGAGATCGGCCGCGTGCCGGTCGGGATGCGTCCTTATGCGGTGGCGCTGACGCAAGGGCGCGGCTTCGTCACCGACCAATATGGCGGCACCGTCAGCGTGTTCGACCTGGCGACGCTGAAGCCGGTCAAGCGGATCAATGTCGGCGACTATCCCGAAGGCATCAATGTGACCGCCGACGGCAAGCGCGTCATCGTCGCCTGCTGGGAGAGCAACACATTGAGCATCATCGATGCCACCGAGCTGAAGGTGATCGGCGAGGTCAAGACCGGCGACGGCCCGCGCGCGTTCGGGGCGTTCCTGCGTAGGACGGAGTAGGGGGCGCGGAGCATCTGTAGCCTGCATGGAGCGAAGCGGAATGCGGGGACACTTTCCCGGATTGCGCTTCGCTCCATCCGGGCTACGGCGCTAAACCACTCTTAGATCCGGCAAACGCCTTCAACTTCAGGAAAAAGTCCTTCAGGATCGGGTTGCGATCCACATAGGTCACGTAGCGGATCGGATGCCGCCGGCGATCGATGCTCCACGTGATCTGATCCGTGAGAACCGGAGCCGGCACGATCACGCTCGGCGCCCAATCGGGATTGAGAAGCCAGCCGACCGGCGCCATGTCCCAGATCTCCTTGGCCCAGCCCAGATGGTCGGACGAATAGTCCTTGAAGCGCATGGCGAGGAATGCGCCGATGCTGCCATGCGGTTCGACGTAGCGCTCGATCTCCGGCACCGTGCTGTGAAGGTGCGAGGTGACGCCCTTGCATGGCACGAGCACGAGCGGCACGCCGCTGTCGAACAGCACCTGCGCGCCGCCGACGTCCTGCTTGAGGTTGAACTCGATCGTGTGCGGCCATTCCAGCGCGTGACCGCCAAGCCAGACCACCACCACGCGGTCGATGATGTCGGGGGCCTCGAGCAGTGCCGAGGCGACATTGCTGATGGCGCCGATGGCAATGACGTAGAGCGGATTGTCAGGGGAGCCTGCGCGCGCCCGGGCCACGAGGTCGTTGACGGCGGGGGCCGCCTGCGCCGTCTTACCGGGACCGACATAGTCGGTGACGCCGCGATGGACGAGGCCGTCCGGCGCGACGTTGAGGCGCTCCAGCAGGCGAAGGATTTCCTGGTAGCTCAGCTCCATGCCGTGGCCGGGACTGTCGGCGCGTGTGTTGAAGAACGGCGCGGCGTAGATCGCCTCGACGTCGAACCGGTCCTTCGACAGCAGCATCTGCACCAGCGCGAACTGATCGTCGATCTCGTTGTAGGTGTCGGTGTCGAGCACCACGCGCACCTTGCCGACCGGCGGCTCCAGGAGTTTGAGGCGGGCTGCGTCCGAGAGTGTCATCACCGTCTCCTTGGGCCGGGGGGGGCCGATTGCGGATCAGGCCTTGAGCGAAATCCGGCAGACCACGTCTGCGATCTCATCCATCTGCGCGAACATGTGATCGGGCGCAAGCGCCCGCAGCGCCGCCGGCGCGGCGTAGCCCCAACTCACCGCGCCGCAGGCAATCCCTATCGCGCGCGCCGCCTCGATGTCGCGGACCTCGTCGCCGATCGCGATCACGCGGCCTGGCTCCACGCCCGCGCGCCGGATCACGCGGCGGAATTTCGCGGGCTTGCCGAACAGCGACGCCGCGCAGTCGAAATGCGCGAACAGGGCGGCGGACTCGCCAAGCTTCTCGCGCGCATTGGCTTCGCTATCCGACGTCACCAGCGCGAGCTGCACGCCGTTCCCGGCCAGCGTCTGCAGCATCGTCTCGACGCCGGCGAATAGGGGAATCTCCGCCGCCGCCTCCGCCTTCAGCCGCCGCGCATGCCGCGCGATCGCCGGCAGCTTCCACAGCGGCACCTCGAGCCGGGCGAGGATCTCGCGCGACGAGGCATGTCGCAGCGCTTCGATTTCGTCATCCGCGACGCGGCGAAAATTGAAGCGATCGGCGACATCGTTGATGGTGCGCAGGAACCACGGAAAGCTGTCGGCCAGTGTGCCGTCGAGATCGAAGATGGCGAGGGAGTAGTGCATGGAGGAGGTTTTGGAGTTCGCTGACAAACGAGACGTGGCGGCTATTATTTAGAAGAATTCGAGGACACCCATGCGACACGAGCGCATTGAAATCAACCCTGCGATCATGGCCGGCAAGCCCGTCAGCCGTGGGACGCATGTGCGTCACCGCAACCTGCGCACGTGAACATTGATGTCGAGATCGATGTTGCTGACGCAGGTCTGAGTAGTCCGGTGAGAGCCGCCCTCGTGCCAGGGGCCATCGCGCGTGCGGGCGTTGGTGATATTGGCGAGCTTCAGGCATCGCCATTGCGGCAGCGGTCCGCTGCTCTCGCCGCCAAATTGCCAGGCGAGGACGGCTTCCTCACCCATCTTGTTGGTGCCGATGATGTGGGGGCAGAGCTCGCGATAACGCCCCTCGTAGATGCAGGTTACCTGCTGCTCGGCGAGGATTGCCTTGCGGAAGAGCATGTAGGTGCGGCTGGGCATCGCGGACACTTGCAGCCTTTCCCCGATGATCCCGCGGACGAGGCGGAATGAACTCTACTCCGCCGCCTCGCTCGTGCTCCTCCGCTTCGGCTTCCGTGCCTTCTTCAGCACCGGCTCCAGAAACTTCCCCGTGTAGCTCCGCGGCGCTTTCGCGATGTCCTCCGGCGGGCCCCAGGCGACGATCTCGCCGCCGCCGTCGCCGCCTTCGGGGCCGAGGTCGATGACCCAGTCGGCCGTCTTGATGACTTCGAGATTGTGCTCGATGACGACGACCGTGTTGCCCTGTGCGACGAGCTCGTGCAGCACCTCAAGCAGCTTCTTGACGTCGTGGAAGTGCAGGCCGGTGGTCGGCTCGTCCAGGATGTAGAGCGTGCGGCCGGTGGCGCGCTTCGACAGCTCCTTCGCGAGCTTGACGCGCTGGGCTTCGCCGCCCGACAGGGTCGTCGCCTGCTGGCCGACATGGATGTAATCGAGCCCGACGCGGTGCAGGGTCTGGAAGGTCTCGCGCACGCGCGGCACCGCCTTGAAGAAGTCGGCGGCTTCCTCGACGGTCATGTCGAGCACGTCGGCGATGCTCTTGCCCTTGAACAGGACCTCCAGCGTCTCGCGGTTGTAACGCTTGCCCTTGCAGACGTCGCAGGTGACGTAGACGTCGGGCAGGAAGTGCATCTCGATCTTGATGACGCCGTCGCCCTGGCAGGCCTCGCAGCGGCCGCCCTTGACGTTGAAGGAGAAGCGGCCGGGCTCGTAGCCGCGCGCCTTCGCTTCGGGCAGGCCGGCGAACCATTCGCGGATCGGCGTGAAGGCGCCGGTATAGGTCGCGGGATTCGAACGTGGCGTGCGGCCGATCGGCGACTGGTCGATGTCGATGATCTTGTCGATGTGCTCGAGGCCCTCGATGCGATCGTGGGGCGCGGCGCCTTCGCTGGCGTTGTTCAGCTTGCGGGCGATGGCCTTGTAGAGCGTGTCGATCAGCAGCGTCGACTTGCCGCCGCCGGAGACGCCGGTGACGGCCGTGAACAGGCCGAGCGGAATTTCGGCCGTGACGTTCTTGAGATTGTTGCCGCGCGCGTTGACCACCTTGATGGTGCGACGATGGTTCGGCGGGCGCCGCTCCGGCACCTCGACCTCGAGCTCACCGGTGAGATATTTGCCGGTGAGCGATTTCGGGTTGCGCATGATCTCGGCGGGCGTGCCTTCGGCGACGATGTTGCCGCCATGCATGCCGGCGCCGGGGCCGATGTCGAGGACGTAGTCGGCGAGCAGGATCGCGTCCTCGTCATGCTCGACCACAATCACGGTGTTGCCGAGGTCGCGCAGGCGCTTGAGGGTATCGAGCAGGCGTGCGTTGTCGCGCTGGTGCAGGCCGATCGAGGGCTCGTCCAGCACGTAGAGCACGCCCGTCAGCCCCGAGCCGATCTGCGAGGCGAGGCGGATGCGCTGGCTCTCGCCGCCGGACAGCGTGCCGGAGGAGCGGGACAGGGTGAGGTAGTTGAGGCCGACATCGAGCAGGAAGGTGAGACGCTCGCGGATCTCCTTGAGGATGCGGCCTGCGATCTCGTTCTGCTGCGTGTTCAGCGCCTCGGGCACGGTCTCGAACCATTCGCCGGCCTTCCTGACCGACAGCTCCGAGATCTCGCCGATGTGCTTGCCGCCGATCTTGACGCAGAGCGCCTCGGGCTTCAGCCGGAAACCCTTGCAGCCCTCGCAGGGGACGTCGTGAAAATATTTTGCGAGCTCCTCGCGCGCCCACTCGCTCTCGGTCTCGCGATAGCGGCGGTTGATGTTGGTGATGACGCCCTCGAACGGCTTCTTTGTGTCGTAGGAGCGGACGCCGTCCTCGTAGGAGAACTTGATTTCGTCCTCGCCCGAGCCAAGGAGGATCGCGTTCTGCGTCTTCTTCGGCAGATCCTTCCATTTGGTGGTCAGCGTGAACTTGTAGTGCTTGCCGAGCGCGGTCAGCGTCTGCACGTAGTAGGGCGACGACGACTTGGCCCAGGGCGCGATCGCGCCCTTGCCGATGGCGAGCTCCTTGTCGGGGATGACGAGGTCTTCGTCGACATGCTGCTCGACGCCGAGGCCGCCGCAGGCCGGGCAGGCGCCGTAGGGATTGTTGAACGAGAACAGGCGCGGCTCGATCTCCGGAATCGTGAAGCCGGAGACGGGGCAAGCGAATTTTTCCGAGAACAGGATGCGCTCGGGCCCGCTCTTGTCGTGGATCTTTGCGGTCTTCTTTTTCTCTTCGGCAGGCGCAGCGGCGGCGGGCGCGTCGGCGAATTCGACGACGGCAAGGCCCTCGGCGAGCTTAAGCGCGGTCTCGAAGCTCTCGGCGAGACGCTGGCCGATGTCGGCGCGCACCACGATGCGGTCGACCACGACGTCGATGTCGTGCGGAAATTTCTTGTCGAGCGTCGGCGCCTCCGCGAGCTCATGGAAGGTGCCGTCGATCTTGACGCGCTGAAAGCCCTTCTTGAGCCATTCGGCGAGCTCCTTGCGGTACTCGCCCTTGCGGCCGCGCACGACGGGGGCGAGCAGATAGAGGCGGGTGCCTTCGGGCAGCGCCAGCACGCGGTCGACCATCTGCGAGACGGTCTGGCTCTCGATCGGCAGGCCCGTGGCGGGCGAATAGGGCACGCCGACGCGCGCCCAGAGCAGGCGCATGTAGTCGTAGATCTCGGTGACGGTGCCGACGGTCGAGCGCGGGTTCTTCGAGGTCGTCTTCTGCTCGATCGAGATCGCCGGCGACAGGCCGTCGATCTGGTCGACATCAGGCTTCTGCATCATCTCCAGGAACTGACGCGCATAGGCCGACAGCGATTCGACGTAGCGGCGCTGGCCCTCGGCATAGATGGTGTCGAAGGCGAGCGAGGATTTGCCGGAGCCTGACAGCCCCGTGAACACCACCAGCTTGTCGCGGGGAATCTCGACGTCGACATTCTTGAGGTTGTGCTCGCGCGCGCCACGGATCGTAATTGCGCGCAGGCTGGATCCCGCGTTCTGCTGTTGGCGCTTCGCCTTGATCACTTCATCCATCCGAGTTGCCCTCAACGAATCCCAAAGGTGCGCGATCGCGCCAACAAAAAAGGCGCGCGTCGCCCGGAACCGGGATCGGCGCCGATGGGTATGGCAGCGAACGTAGGAAGAACGGGGACGGATTTCCAGTGGCGTGTGCGAATCGTCAACGGATTGTTGGCGCGCTGGCGGCATCTGGCAGGAGCGGGGCGCCCGGAACATGCGAAGGGCCGGCGCGAGGCCAGCCCTTCGTTCGCGTTTGAATGCGGATTTGGGGCAATCCGCACGTGATCAGGACTTGGAGGTTCCTGAGGGAAGCTTTGTCTCAGTATTTGGCGACGACCGGGCCGCCCCAGCGGTAATTGATGCGGATCAGGCCCATGTCGATATCCTGGCCGATCCTGTCGGTGCGCGGGGCGAAGCCGCCGACGAGAGTTGCGAAGTCGGCGCTGTGATGGCCGAGGAAGACATGGTTGTACTCGCCGCCGACCGACCAGTTCTCCACAAAACCCCATTCCACGCCGATGCCGATCGCGTAGCCCCAGCGGGTCTGGTTGACACTGTTGAACACCGCGGCCGGGACGCCGGGGACGAAGGTGTCGTACTTGTCGTGCGCCACCGCGGCGCCAGCCTTGCCATAGAAGAGCAGGTTGTTGACGGCGTAGCCCATCTGGCCAGTGAACAGGCCGAAGCTGTCGATCTTGGTCTGGTTGGTGAACAGCGGCAGCGCCACGCTGACATTGCTGCCCTTGAAGTCGGCCCAGTTGCCCTGGCCCTCGATGCCGAACACCCAGCGCGATTTCTGCCAGCGATAGCCGAGTTGTCCGCCGACCGTGCCACCGTCCGCATTGTGACAGCCTTCGCCAACGGCCGGATCGACAGCGATGCCGAGCGCGCGGGTCACGCCCCAGCATGCATGGGCCAAGCCGCCGCCGCCGTTGATGCCGGCATAGATGCCGCTCCAGTCATAGACGGGAACGGCGGCCGCCGGCGCCTTGTAGAGTGGGAGATCGGCGGCGGTAGCCGGCGCGACCGCGCCGAGTGCGAACAGGCTGACCGCAGCCAGCATCCACGTCTTCATGTCACGTCCCCAACTCGCCAAAGCCATTCGCGGACGCATTGCGCGCGCCTCACGACTCCAAGACGGTTGGGTGCACCCTCGCGCGAAAACAAAAAGGCCGGCACAAGGCCGGCCTTTCGTAACGCGATGGCGTTGGAGACGAAGATCAGTATCTGGCGATGAGGGGGCCGCCGAACCTGTAACTGACGCGGGCCGTTGCAATGTCAACGTCCTGGCGGATCCGATCGGCGCGCGAGAACGTGCCGTTGTTGAACGTAAAGCGGTTGTCGCGCGATCCCATGAAGCCGTGCACATAATCGACGCCGACCACGATGTTGGGCGTTACGCCGAAATCGAGGCCAGCACCAACCGCTCCGCCCCAGCGCGTTTCATTCGCCCTGTCGAACACGAAGCCGGTGGCGGTGGTGAAGCCCTCGTATTTGTCGCTCACAACCATCGCACCACCCTTCGCGTAGAACAGCACATTGCTCCAGGCGTAGCCGACCTGGCCGGTCACGAGGCCGAAGGCGTTGATCTTCGAGCGGTCTGAGCCGACGCCGCCGGCAGCCAAGCTCGGTCCATTGGAGCCGCTAAGGTGAGCCCAGTCGCCCTGGCCTTCCACGCCGAACACCCACGACGCGCTTTGCCAGCGAAAGCCGGCCTGGCCGCCGGCCACGCCGCCGGTCGCGGTGTGGCAGCCCTCCGATGCGGGGGGAGTGATCGGCGCACCGAGGATGTTGGTGACGATGTCCCAGCAATTATGGCTCCAGCCGCCACCACCGTTGGCGCCGATGTAGAAGCCGCTCCAATCGTAGACCGCGCCGATCATCGGGGCAGGAGCTTTGGTGTAGGGCCTCGCCGCCAGATCGGCCGCCGAAACGGAAGTGGTCATCGCGACTATGCCGGCGGCGGCAAGCATAAACTTGTTCAAGACGGACCCCCCAAGGCCAAAGTTGTTGCGATCTTCGATACAACCTTTGAGGTGCGACAGTCTGTCACCGGAGGGTCACAGCGCGCCGAAAAATGGAACTTGTCCGCAAGCGCTCGCGCCGTACGCGCGAAAACAAAAAGGCCGGCGCAAAGCCGGCCTTTCGTAACGCGATGGCGTTGATGGCGAAGGTCAGTACTTCGCCACAACCGGGCCGCCGAAGGTGTAGTTCACGCGGACCGTGCCCATATCGACGTCCTGCTTGATACGGTCGATGCGGTCGTTGATGCCGAGAATCGTGAACGAGTTGTTGCGCTTGCCCATGAACAGATGGTCGTATTCGATCGCAACGGACCAGTTCGGCGCGAAGCCGAATTCGAGGCCGGTGCCGACCGCGCCGCCCCAGCGCGTCTCGCTTGCGCTGTCGAGGACCACGCCGACGACCGTGCCGTTGTACTTGGCATGCGTGACCGCCGCGCCACCCTTCACGTACCAGAGCACATTGTTCCAGGCATAGCCGACCTGGCCGGTGAACAGGCCGATCGCGTCGATCTTGGTCTCGTTGACCAGCGGAGCAAGCGCCACGCTCGTATTCGAGCCCTTCAGATTGGCCCAGTCGCCCTGGGCTTCAAGGCCGAACACCCAGCTGGCCGACTGCCAGCGATAACCGACCTGGCCACCGACGACGCCGCCTGTCGCATTGTGACAGCCTTCAGCCGTGTCCGGACCCGCAACGCCGAAGATATTGTTGACATCCCAGCAGTTGCGGCTCGAAGCGCCGCCGCCGTTGATGCCGAGGTAGAACCCGCTCCAGTTGTAGATCGAGGCCACAGCAATGGGCGCCTTGGTGTAGGGGCGGGCCGCCAAATCGGCCGCCGAGGCGGGAGCCAACGCGCTGAGTGCGAACAGACTGGCCGAGGCCAGCAAAACCTTCTTCATTTCAATTCCCCAGTTTCGTTTCTCTTTGTCGACCAAAAACGGCCGACCCAATGACCCAACCGATGTCATTGCTCTACACCATTAAAGCCGAAGGTTGTGTCGCCGGGATACCACAGCTTTCCCCGAAAACGTTGGGAATCGGTTGGCCTGGATCTGGACGCGCGAAAACAAAAAGGCCGGCGCAAGGCCGGCCTTTCGTAACGCGGTGCGTTGGAAGCGAAGCTCAGTACTTCGCGACCACCGGGCCCCCGAAGTGATAGTTCACGCCGACCTGCACGGTGTGGAAGTTGAGCGTGCCGGTGGGCAGGGCGCCCGAGAAGTAGGTCTCGCCGCCGAGGCTGCGATAGAGGTACTCGCCCTTGACCGACCACTGCGGAGCGAAGAACGCCTCGACGCCCGCGCCGACGGTCCAGCCGGAGTGCCACTTGCTGTCCGACGCGGTCAGGCCGAGAGCGGAGAGGGTGATCTTGTTGTCGATCCAGGCGTAGCCGCCGGTGCCGTAGAACAGGACCTGATTGACGGCGTAGCCGATACGGCCGCGCACGGTGCCCATGGCATCGGTCTTCGAGCTCGCCGTTGCGGTCACAACGCCGAATCCGGGAACAACAGTGGCGCCGGTCGCCGAAGCGCTGACGTCAGCCCAGGAACCATCAGCCTCGACGCCGAACACGACGTTGCCGGTCTGCCAGTTGTAGCCGGCGGTGCCGCCGACGAAGCCACCCTTCATCTTCGGGTCGCCGGAACCGTTTTCCCAGGCGCCGCCGCCGACGATACCGAGGTAGAAGCCGGTCCAGTTGTAGACCGAGGCCACCGCCACCGGAGCCTTGGTGTAGGGGCGCGCCGCGAGATCAGCGGCCGAAGCCGGAGCAGCGAGAGCGAACAAACAGGCCGAAGCCAACAAAACCTTCTTCATTTTCAAACTAATCCCAGTCCCGGTTTCTGTTTTTGCCTTCCGTGCGTTCGGAAGGACATCGGACGCCGTGGTCCAACTGATGTCGTGCTTACACGAGCAAAGCCGCAAGTTGCGTCTCCCAAAAGCCACAATAATCGCAAAACGTAACGGTGACTGACCTATAATTCCCGTTGCCCACGCAAAAAGGCCGGCGCGAGGCCGGCCTTTGATCTCCAAGCGATTTCAGAGGGATGTCAGTATCTTGCGATCATCGGACCGCCCCAGCGATAGTTCACGCGGACGAGGCCGATATCGACGTCCTGGCTGATGCGATCGGAGCGTGTGGCAACGCCGAGCGGGGCGAAATTGCCGGATCCGGTGAAGCCGATGGTGCGGTTGCCGAGGAAGATGTGGTCGTACTCGAAGCCCACGGTCCAGTTCGGGGCGAATCCGAACTCGACGCCCGCACCCACGGTGCCGCCCCAACGGGTCTCGTTGGCCCGGTCGAACTCGAGGCCGCTGGCGACGTCGAAGCTGCGGTAGCGATCGCTGACGACGGCGCCGCCGCCCTTCACGTAGACCAGGACGTTGTTCCATGCGTAACCGACCTGACCGGTAATCAGGCCGAAGGCGTTGATCTTCGAACGATCGCGCAGGCCGCTGATCGCACTGATGTTGTCACCCGAGAAATCGGCCCAGTTGCCCTGGCCTTCGAAGCCGAACACCCAGTTGGCTGACTGCCAGCGGTAGCCGACCTGGCCGCCGACCGTGCCGCCGGTCGCGTTGTGGCAGCCTTCGCCTACGAGAACGCCACCGCCGATATCGACGTCCCAGCACTTGTGGCTGGTGCCGCCGCCGCCGTTGATACCGATGTAGAAGCCGCTCCAGTCGTAGATGGTCGCGATCATCGGTGCCGGAGCCTTGGTGTAGGGACGCGCAGCGAGATCTGCCGCGATTGCGGGAGCCGACAGCCCCAACGCGATTGCACCAATAGTACCAATCAAAATCTTATTCATTGCAGTCCCCCCAGTTTCTGACCGCTTTTCGAAGTCCCCGAAGCGGCTGATCAGGCGCGACGCCTATAAGAATCTAATTCCGCGGCAAGCGTAGCTTAGGCGGGAGGCGGAGTCCGTCTCCGGAATGCAACAGTCGGGCGGCATCTGAACTGCTTCTAACTTGATGAATGTTAAGCTGTTTCGCCGTCCTCAGGAATTCGGGGAAATTCCATTTGGCGCAGGCCGTCTTTGTGCAGCGCGGTGTCGTCTTGCCAACGCAACAAGGTGAGGGGTGTCATAAGAACAAATCTGGAACGAACCCGCCAGGGGTGCTATATATGGGGATAAGTGGAGGGGTGACGGGCCGATCCGTCCGCGCAAGCGTATAGGGTCGCGTCAACAGGTTGCAGAGGACGCGGGCGCGTCCCGGGCCTTCTAAAATTCAGTGGCATTCGGAGTGGAGAGCGGCGATGGCGGGAAGCGTCAACAAGGTCATTCTGGTTGGAAATCTCGGCAAGGATCCCGAAATCCGCCGCACCCAGGACGGGCGGCCGATCGCGAATTTGAGCATCGCCACCTCGGAGACCTGGCGCGACAAGAACAGCGGCGAGCGCAAGGAAAAGACCGAGTGGCATCGCGTCGTGATCTTCAATGAAGGGCTCTGCAAGGTCGCCGAGCAGTACCTGAAGAAGGGCGCGAAGGTTTACATCGAGGGTGCGCTCCAGACCCGCAAATGGACCGACCAGAGCGGCGCCGAGAAGTACTCCACCGAGGTCGTGCTCCAGGGCTTCAACTCGACCCTGACGATGCTCGACGGCCGCGGCGGTGGAGGCGGCAGCTTCGGCGACGAGCCGGGCGGCGATTTCGGCTCCTCCGGTCCCGTCAGCAGCGCGCCGCGCCGCGCAGTTGCCGCCGGCGGTGGCGGTGGTGGCCGCAACAGCGACATGGACGACGATATCCCGTTCTGAGGCGGGCGGGGGCGCTTCGCCCCTGATGTCACCTTGCTCGCTTGAAACGACAGGATTTCTTACCAATTGGCGGGCAAAGCTCGGTTTTTCCGGGCTTGCCTCATGTGCTGCCTCAAGCCTTTGACGAGGAGTGATGTGAATGGTATTAACTTGATGTTAATCCTATTCACATGGGTCGGCCGTCGATTAGAGGAAGCCCTGCATGAGCGTTGCGCCACTGCTTGAGGCTGCTCCGGCGATCCCGCTGCATGCCTTTGCCGCCATGGCCGCCTTCGTGCTCGGCCTCGTTCAGTTTGCCGCCCCCAAGGGCACGCTGCCGCACCGGACGATCGGCTGGATCTGGGTGGCGCTGATGGCGGTGGTGGCGGCCTCGTCGTTCTGGATCCACCAGATCCGCCTGGTCGGGCCGTTCAGCCCGATCCATCTCCTGTCGATCTTCACGCTGGTGATGCTACCGCTCGCGGTGTGGCGGGCGCATACCCATCGCATCACCGATCATCGCCGCGCCATGATCCTCCTGTTCACGGGGGCGCTGGTCGTGGCGGGCCTGTTCACGCTGGTGCCCGGCCGCATCATGCACCGGGTGATTTTCGGGGCCTGAGACGTGGTTCCCAATGGCTCATTCCAGCTCCGTTCGAAGCGATCGTGCTGAGCTCGTAAGTCTCTGGAAAAACAGTCGGAAAAACCGCTTCCCCAGACCTCGCAAGGGTGGTTATCAGGGGGGCGATGCGCTATATGATTCCCAGATAAAATCTCACCGGATTTCCCCTTGGCTGACGACGACAACAAGCCCGGCGACCAGCCGGCGCAACCCTCGGACATTCGTCCCGTTTCCATCTACGAGGAGATGAAGAAGTCCTACCTCGATTACGCGATGAGCGTGATCGTGGCGCGTGCGCTGCCTGATGCGCGCGACGGGTTGAAGCCGGTTCATCGTCGCATCCTCTACTCGATGAACGAGCAGGGGCACACGCCCGACAAGAAGTACGTCAAGTCGGCGCGCGTGGTCGGTGACGTGATCGGTAAATATCATCCGCATGGCGACCAGTCGATCTACGACGCCATGGTCCGGATGGCGCAGGACTTCTCGATGCGCGTGCCGCTCATCGACGGCCAGGGCAATTTCGGCTCGGTCGACGGCGATCCCCCGGCCGCCTATCGGTACACCGAAGCGCGACTGACGAAGGTGGCGTTGGCTCTGCTGGCCGACATCGACAAGGACACCGTCGACTTCCAGCCGAACTACGACAACAACGAAACCGAGCCGTCGGTCCTGCCGGCCAAGTTCCCGAACCTCCTGGTCAACGGGGCGGGCGGCATCGCGGTCGGCATGGCCACCAACATCCCGCCGCACAATCTCGGCGAGGTCATCGACGCCTGCGTCGCGCTGATCGACAATCCTGCGCTCACCATCGAGGAACTCATCAACATCGTTCCGGGACCGGATTTCCCGACCGGCGGCGTCATTCTCGGACGCGCGGGCATCCGCGCCGCCTACCACCTCGGCCGCGGCTCCATCGTCATGCGCGGCAAGGTCGCGATCGAGACCATCCGCAAGGAGCGCGAGGCGATCATCATCACCGAGATTCCCTACCAGGTGAACAAGGCGACGATGGTCGAGCGCATCGCCGAGCTGGTCAAGGAAAAGAAGATCGAGGGCATCGGCGACCTGCGCGATGAATCCGACCGCGACGGCTACCGCGTCGTCATCGAATTGAAGCGCGACGCCGTGCCGGATGTGGTGCTGAATCAGCTGTACCGATTCACGCCGCTGCAGACGAGCTTCGGCGTCAACATGGTGGCGCTCGACAGCGGCCGTCCGCGGATCATGCATCTGAAGGACCTGCTGGCGATCTTCGTCGACTTCCGCGAACGGGTCGTCACGCGGCGCACCAAGTTCCTGCTCGCCAAGGCGCGCGATCGCGCCCACATCCTGGTCGGTCTGGCGATCGCGGTCGCCAATATCGACGAGATGATCCGCGTCATCCGGACCTCGCCCGACCCGACCACTGCCCGCGACACCCTGATGTCGCGCGACTGGCCGGCACGAGACGTCGAGGACATGCTCACGTTGATCGACGATCCGCGCCACCGCATCAGCGAGGACGGCACGATCCGGCTGTCGATGGAACAGGCGAGGGCCATTCTCGACCTGCGCCTTCAGCGCCTCACCGCACTCGGCCGCGACGAAATCCGCGACGAGCTCGACAAGCTCGCCGGCGAGATCGCCGACTATCTCGACATCCTGCGCTCGCGCGCGCGCGTGCTGGGCATCATCAAGACCGAGCTCGCCGAGGTGAAGGCCGAGTTCGCGACCCCGCGCCGCACCGTGATCATCGAGCAGGAGGGCGAGGTCGAGGACGAGGACCTGATCCAGCGCGAGGACATGGTCGTCACCGTCTCCCACGCCGGCTACGTCAAGCGCGTGCCGCTGTCGGCCTACCGGGCGCAGCGCCGGGGCGGCAAGGGCCGCGCCGGCATGCAGACCCGCGACGAGGATTTCGTCAGCCGCCTGTTCGTGGCGTCGACGCACACGCCGGTGCTGTTCTTCTCGTCGCGCGGCCAGGTCTACAAGGAGAAGGTCTGGCGCCTGCCGATGGCCGCGCCGAACGCGCGCGGCAAGGCGCTCATCAACATCCTGCCGCTGGAGCAGGGCGAGCGCATCACCACCATCATGCCGCTGCCGGAGGATGAATCGACCTGGGGCAACCTCGACGTGATGTTCGCCACCACCGGCGGCAACGTCCGGCGCAACAAGCTGTCCGACTTCGTCGACGTCCGCCGCTCCGGCATCATCGCCATGAAGCTCGATGAGAATGAAGCGATCGTGGACGTGCAGATCTGCACCGAGCGCGACGACGTGCTGCTGACCGGCGCCGGCGGCCAGTGCATCCGCTTCCCTGTCCCCGACGTGCGCGTGTTTACCGGCCGCACTTCGATGGGCGTGCGCGGCATTGCACTTGCCGAAGGCGACAAGGTGATCTCGCTGGCCATCTTGCGCCACATGGAGACCACCTCGGACGAACGTTCGGCCTATCTGAAGATGCGCCGCGCCGTCGCTGGCGAGGCCGCGACCGAGGAGCCCGCAGTGGATGCCGAGGCCGAGGAGACCTCCGGCAGCTTCCAGCTTCCGCAGGAGCGCTATATCGAGATGTCGGCGGCCGAGCAGGTCGTGCTCACCGTCTCCGTCAACGGCTACGGCAAGCGGACCTCGTCCTACGAGTACCGCACCACCGGCCGCGGCGGCAAAGGCATCGTCGCCATGAGCGTCAACAACCGCAACGGCAATCTGGTGGCCTCCTTCCCCGTGGAAGACGCCGACCAGATCATGCTGGTCACCGACAAGGGCCAGCTGATCCGCTGCCCGGTCGAAGGCATCCGCGTCGCCGGTCGCTCGACCCAGGGCGTGATCGTGTTCGACACCGCCGAGGACGAGCACGTCGTCTCGGTCGAGCACATCACGGAAGAGGCCGAGAGCGGCAATGGCGAGAACGGGAACGGCTCGTAGATCGAGCCGCTCCTGTCGGGTGCCGTCTCCGGCTGACGGTTGCTGTCGATCGGACAGGACCGGCGTGCCACAACGCGCCGCTGCGGGCCTATGATCCCGGAAGCTGCGGCCGGCGCGATGCCTTCCAGCCGAGCACAGCCAGCGGAACGGCCAGTGCCGCCCAGGACAGCGCGTCCCAGCCATCGTCCCCGAGCAGCGCCGACGCCAGCCCGACGAGGGTGAGCACCCCGAGCAGGAACGGCCAGCGAAAGATCTCGTCCGCGGTGTGACGCTCGCGTTTCATGGGCGAAGCCCGGATGTCGCGACGACGGGCGGCCGGTCCTGCGCGTGCGCGGTGAGGCGAGGCGATTTGCGCTTGCCGAGCCAGAGATAGACGCCGCTTCCGAGCACGACGATGGCGGCGAGGTCGAGCAGCGCCCAGATGATCTTCAGCGGCAGGCTGCCGTAGTCCCCGAAATGAAGCGGGCGCGATACCTGCAACGCCCTGAGATACCACGGCAGGCCACGCGCGGTGACGAGCTGCCCGGTTTCGGCGTCGAGCATCGCGGGCGTGAACAGGCGCGAGGTGATCGGCGTCGTGCCCTTGGTCCAGACGATGAAGTGCCGTGGTGTCCCGAACCGTGCGACCGTCGGAAAGATGATGCTGGCCGGCGTATTGCCGTCGAGCGCCCGACGTGCTGCGGCCATGACGTCGTCGACGTCGGCCCATTTCGCAAGCGGCGGCTTGCCCAAGTGCGGCGCGATCAGCTCCGGCATCACCTCCGCGCGCCAGGCGGAGAACAGCGGCAACGATATCGTGTTGATGACACCGGTGACGCCGACGGCAAGCAGCCATATGAGAGTCACTCCGCCGATCAGATTGTGCAGGTCGAGCCATTTGACCCGCGACGCGCCGATACGACGCACCGTGCCGAAGTTGAGCCGGCGCATGAAGGGCGCGTAGAGCACGATGCCGGAAACGATCGCGACGACAAACAGCAGGCCCATGACGCCGAGAAACAGTTCACCCGGCAACCCCAAGAACATGTCGCGGTGGAATATGCGGATGGCGCTCATCAGGCCGCCCTGCTGCGTGTCTTCGCCGATCAGTTCCGCGGTCCTGGAATCGAATGACAGCTTCAGGAAACGTTGGCCGGGGGGAGCTTCGGGCGTAGCCGAGAGGAATACGTTGACGACGTTGGCGCGATCGTCGTCCCAGCCGAGCACCTGGAGGTAGCGCTGCGGATAGCGCGCCTTGGCGGCGTCGACCAGCCGGCTTAGCGGAGCCTGCGGAGTATCCGCCGGGAGCTCTCGGGCCGAGGCTTCCGACTTGAAGAGCTCGTCGATCTCGTCATGAAAGATCAGTGGGAGCCCGGTGATGCAAAGCATCAGGAGGAATAGCGTGCAGACCAGGCTGGTCCATTTGTGGACCAGCGACCACCATTTGACTGACTGTGCTGTCATCCTCTCACCACCGGTAGGTCAGCGTCGCCAGCACCGTGCGCCCCAGCGCCCAGCGGCAGCCGCCGGCGGTGCATAACGAGACATAGGTCTTGTCGAACACGTTGTTGACGTTCACCGCCGCACTGAGGCCCTTCCACTGCTGATATCGCATCCCGAAATCATAGGACAGCACCGCATCGAACACCGTGCTGGCCGGCACCGTGGCGGCGGGCAGGAAGACGCCCGGCACGATGGTCGGAACCGTCAGATTGTTGGCGTTGGTCGTGTACATGTCGTGGACGTAGCGGACGCCGCCGCCGAAGCGGAAGCCGGTGGCAGGACCGCCCTGCACCAGATAGTTGGCCCAGAGCGAGGCGGTGTGCATCGGGACGTTGGCGAGCCGCTTGCCGAAATTGACGTCCTGGGGCGAACTGATCCGGTTGTCGAGATAGGAGTACTGCCCACGCAGGCTCAAGCCGGGCAGGGGGCTGCCGACGACGGACCCTTCGAACCCGCGCGAGCTGACCTCGCCGACCTGCGCCGTTGTGTTGGCCGGAATGCCGGGGCCACTGATGACGGTTGCGACGTTTTGCTGCTTGAAGTCGTAGACCGCGGCCGTGAACATCAGATTGGTCCCGACCGGCTGATACTTCACGCCGCCTTCGTACTGTTCGCCGGTGGTCGGCTTGAAGGGCTGACCGTTGAGCAGCGTGCCGACCGAGGTCGGCTGGAACGAGGTCGAGTAGCTGACATAGGGCGCGATGCCGTTGTCGAAATTGTAGATCGCGCCGATGCGGCCGGTTGGCTTCTGGTCGTCGTTCAGGACGCGAACGCCGGTGTTCTGGGCCAGCGTATTGCCCTCGGCCCAGTCGTAGCGGATTCCGCCAAGCACGGTGAGCCGGCCGAGCCTGGCCTCGTCCTGGACGTAGAGGCCGCGCTGCGACAGGTGCTGGTCGAGGTTCTGGAAGAGCGCCGTGGGGACGGCGATGTTCTGCGTGTAATTCGGCGCCAGGATGTCGAGCGTGTTGGTGGCCGCGAAGCGGGCGAGATTGTTGAAGTCGAACCGCTGGTAGTCGAGGCCGGCAAGCACCGTGTGCTGCAGCGGTCCCATGTTGAACTTGGCCTGGAGCTGGTTGTCGGCAGCGAATGTGTCGAGGTTCTCGTTGGTCGAGAAGTAGCTCCGGTTGATCGTGCGGCCGTCGACCAGCCGGAGCGTGCCGCCCGCGCCCGTCGTCGTGAACCCGCCGGGCTGCACCTCGACATAGCTGAGCTCATTGTGCAGGTAGCGTACGTTCTGGCGCACCGTGAAGACGTCGTCGAAACGATGCTCGAACTCGTAGCCTGCGGTTGCCTGCTTGTATTTGAGAGTCTCGTAGTTGAGATCGCCGGCAAAGAAATTGCGCGGGATCTGCCCGAACGTCCCCGGCACCAGCGTGCCCTGGATCGGCAAGAGCGCGAAGGCACCACCCTTCGGGTCCTGCCGGTAGCTCGTCAGGAAGGTGATGGTGGTGTCGATACTCGGACGCCACGTCAAGGCCGGCGCGATCGAAAATCTTTGCTCGCCGATATTGTCGACCTGGGTGTCGGCGTTGAGGCCGATACCGGTGACGCGGTAGAGCAGCGTCTTGTCCTTGTCGACGGGGCCGCCGACATCGAAGGCGCCCTGGATCCGGTTGAACGAGCCGGTTTGCAGGGAGACTTCTCCGAACGGATTTTCAGTCGGGCGCTTGCTGACGAGGTTGAGGATGCCGCCGGGCGAGGCGGCGCCGTAGAGAATTGATGCCGGCCCGGTGATCACCTCGGCGCGCTCGAGCAAATAGGGATCGACCCGCGGCGCACCGAACGGTCCGCCCTGGAGCCGCAGCCCGTCCAGATATGTTTCGAGGCTGAAGCCGCGAGCGCTGACGTTCTGAAAGCGGAAATCGGTATCGTTGCTGAAATAGATTCCTGGCGCGTAGCGCAAGAGGTCGCGGATGCTCTGCGCCTGCCGCACATTCATTTCGTCGCGAGTGATGACGGCGATCGATGCCGGCGTCGACATGATCGGCGCATCCGTCTTGGTGGCGCCGGAGGCGCGGGTGGCGACGAACCCGTTGGTGCCGGCGTTGACGCGCGCTGCTGTTCCCACCAGCGCTTGGGGCTCCGGCTGTACTGTCGAACGGTTGGCCTGTTGAGCGGACCGCTGGCTCGCACTGCGCCGCGCCGATGCGTTGCGCCGGACCTGGACCGGACGTTGCGCGCGCTGAACGGGTGCGTCGACCGTCACCGGCGGCAACGCGGATGCACCGGACTGGCCGGCGGTCAGCGCGTTCACCGGCGTGACGGCCATCAGCAAGCAGCCAAGCGCGAGTGCGCTGGCTGTGCTCTTGAAAGTGTTCCTTAAAAAATAGTCCGCACGACCACGCAGGTCGTGTCCATCGCATTCCATGTCAGCGCCCCATCCGGCGATCGCCGCGCCGGCGGGATGATCCTTCTGACCTCACGCGACTTCGCACCCTCGCGCGTGTTAGATCGCGACATTGCGAGCGTCGAGTTGGACGAATTTTGAATCACTCGAAACGTCATAATTGGAAGCATTCTTAGAACTTCTAAAAAAGCGAAGCTAACTGATCGACAAAGCATTGGAATTTGTTGCTGCGTATGTCTGGTGATGGGCCAGACAAGATTGAGGTGCGCGCGAATGTCGCACACTCCCGGGTAAGCGGGCGTGACGAGCTCTACCTGTCGGTGATCGGCATCTCATCGAGACGCGTGGTGCGAAGCCTGCCTTGCCCTGAATGGGCGATCCGCACGACGATCAGATCTCCAGCTCGGTGCCGAACTCCACCACCTGCCTGGTCGGCACGCCGAAGAACGCGGCGGAGCGTTCGGCGTTGCGCTGGAGGAAGGCGAACAGGCCTTCGCGCCAGACCCACATGCCCGGAATGTCCTCGCTCGGGATGATGGTCTCGCGGCCGACATAGTAGGTGATGTCGGAGAGGTCGATGCCGGGCAGCTTGCCCTGGCGGCAGGCGAGCGTCAGGCCCGCATAGATCGTCGGATTCTGCATGAAACCGTAATGCAGGACCACGCGGGTGATGCCGGGAACGATCTCGATCACCTCGGCACGGTCTTCATCGGTGATGTGCGGGGATTCCTCGATCAGCACGGTGACGAGGACGATGCGCTCATGCAGCACGTGGTTGTGCTTGACGAATTGCGTCAGCGCCAGCGGCACGCCGCGCGGCGCGGAGGCCAGGAAGACGGCGGTCCCGGGCAGTCTGGCGCGGCACTTGTTGACCGCGGTCTCGATCAGGTCCTCCTCGGGCTGGCGCAGCTTCGCGCGCGCCGCCTCGACGAGCTTCACGCCGCTGCGCCAGGTCAGCATCATGAAGGCGACGAGGGCCGCGAGCAGCAGCGGAAACCAGCCGCCCTCGAACAGCTTGATCGAATTGGCGGAGAAGAAGATCACGTCGATCACGAAGAAGAAGCCGTTGACGGCGACCACGATCCACGGCGAATAGCCCCACTGGATCGCGACCAGGGCCGCGAGCAGCGTGGTGATCGCCATCAGCAGCGACACCGCGATGCCGTAGGCGCCGGCGAGCGCTTCCGAGGTGCCGAAGCTCAGGACCGCGCCGAGCGTTGCGGCAGCGAGCAGCCAGTTCACCAGCGGCACGTAGATCTGGCCCATCGCATGGCTCGTGGTGTGGCGGATCTGCATGCGCGGCAGGAAGCCGAGCTGGATCGATTGCTGGGTCAGCGAGAACACGCCGGAGATAATCGCCTGCGAGGCGATCACGGTCGCGAGCGCCGAGAAGGCGACCAGCGGATAGTGCAGGGCGTCCGGGCAGAGCTGAAAGAAGGGGTTCTCGATCATCGCGGGATCGGTGATCAGCAGCGCGGCCTGCCCAAAATAGTTCAGCACCAACGCGGGCAGGCAGATCGCGAACCAGGCGAGCCGGATCGGGAAGCGGCCGAAATGCCCCATGTCGGCGTACATGGCTTCGCCGCCGGTCACCGCCAGGAAGGCGGCGCCGAGGATCGCGAAGGAGATGTGGAAGTCCTGGTGGATCAGGAAGTTGAAGGCATAGAGCGGGCTCAGTGCCGCGAGCACGGCCGGGGCCTTGACGATGCCGTGGACGCCGAGCGCGGCCAGCACGAAGAACCAGGCCAGCATCACCGGCCCGAAGATGCGGCCGATGAAGCCCGTGCCCTGCTTCTGGATCATGAACAGCCCGATCAGGATGGCGACGGTGATGGGCACGACGACCGGCGCGAGCGAGGGCGCATCGACCTTGAGGCCTTCGATGGCTGAGAGCACCGAGATGGCCGGGGTGATCGCGCCGTCGCCATAGAGTAGGGCGGCGCCGACGAGGCCGACCACCAGGAGATGCGCGCGCCAGGTGCCGGACTGGGCGTGGCGGGCGTGGAGCAGCGCCAGCAGCGCGACGATGCCGCCTTCGCCGCGATTGTCCGCGCGCAGGATCAGAAGCGCATATTTCAGCGAGATGATCAGCAGCAGGGCCCAGAGGATCAGCGAGGCAACGCCCAGGACAGCTTCGGGAGTCAGCGTAGCGCCATGGGCGGCCGCCTTGGCGGCTTCCTTCAGGGCGTAGAGGGGGCTGGTGCCGATATCGCCATAGACCACCCCGAGGGCGCCCATGGTCATGGCAATTGGCAGAGGGTCAGGGTGATGGCCGGAAACGACTGCGGGCGTACTGGACAAGGTCGACCCCCCGATGGGATCGCGCCCGCCGGGCCATTCCGACGGGCGCGAATATCAGACAGTCTGCGACGAGACGTCGCAAATATCCATGGGATTTATCTCGGGGTCTATATGACGCGAAGCTGACAGGTTCGACTACGGGGTCCGGTCGGCGGTCACGAGACGCGCCTCGCGGATATTGGCCTTGGTGCCGGCCTGACGCAGGCAAGACGCCTCGAAGTTCGGCCAGGCATGCTGCGAGCAGTCCTTGCCGACGGTGCGGATATCGAGGCGGTCGCTCTTGGCCAGCGGCTGCGGGACGCTCGCTTCGACGGACGGAGCGAAACCGGGAAGGACGGTGAGAGCGGCGGCAACAAACGCGGCAATAGCGACGGCCGAGATGGTCTTGATCATTGACGGTCCCCTGTGATGCGGCCGCTACGCCCAGTTGTGCGGCCCGTCATTCGTTGGGTGGATTAGTAACCATGGCCAGTTTCCGGACGTCTTCGCGGACGCCCGAAATGGTTTCGTTCGCACTTCGTTTTGTTTCATGGCCGTCCCGAGGACGAAACAATTCGGGGGATTCCGACTCGGCGCCGCCGAAAAACCGGCAGGGAACCCGTCTGGCTTGCCGGGCCGGGCCGGGCGCGGTAGGACGGGGGCATGCCGCGTATCGCCTTCTATCCGGGTTCCTTTGACCCCATCACCAACGGCCATCTGGACGTGGTCCGGAACAGTGTACCCCTGTGCGATCGGCTCGTGGTCGCGATCGGGGTCCATCCCGGCAAGAAGCCGCTGTTCTCAACCGAGGAGCGGCTCAAGATGCTCCATGACGTCTGCGGGCCGGTCGCGGCCCAGGTCGGCTGTACGCTTGAGGCCGTGACCTACGACGATCTTGCGGTCACCGCGGCACGCAGGCACGGCGCGACTGTCATGATTCGGGGTCTGCGCGATGGCACCGACCTCGACTACGAGATGCAACTCGCCGGGATGAACGGCGCCATGGCGCCCGACGTCCAAACCGTGTTCCTGCCGGCCTCTCCGGCCGTCCGCCCAATTACCGGCACGTTGGTGCGTCAAATCGCGGCCATGGGCGGAGATATCTCGACCTTCGTGCCGCCGCTCGTCGCCAACCTGCTCAAGGCCAAATTCGCCGGATAACGGCGCAATTCTCCATCCTACCTGATCCGGAGTTCTCATGATCCGTCGTCTCGCAATTCTTGCCACGATCTTTGCCGCGCTCTTCAGCGCGGTCCCGGCGGTGGCGCAGCAGCTGCCGGCGAATCTCGACAAGGCCAACGCCATCGTCATCGACACCACCAAGGGCCGCATCGTCATCAAGCTGCGGACCGACATTGCGCCTCAGCATGCCGAGCGCATCAAGCAGCTCGCGCGCGAGGGCTATTACAACAACGTGCCGTTCCATCGCGTCATGGACGGCTTCATGGCGCAGACCGGCGACGGCGAGAAATTCAACGGCACCGGTGGCTCGAAATATCCGAACCTGAAGCAGGAATTCTCCAAGGTTCATTTCGCCCGCGGCATCGTCGGGATGGCGCGGCGCGGCGACAGCGTCGATAGCGCCAACTCGCAGTTCTTCATCATGTTCGCGGACGGCGGCAGCCTCGATAACCAGTACACCGTGATCGGCGAGGTCGTGCAGGGCATGGACGTCGTCGACAAGCTGAAGAAGGCACCGCCCGGTTCGGCCGGCGGTGCCGTCACCGATCCCGACAAGATGGTGAAGGTCCAGGTCGCTTCCGACATCAAATAGGATGGGGCCATGGCGCGCTATGGCAATAGGCTTCTGCTGGCTGCCGCGCTGCTGCTTTCAGGCGTTTCCGGCGCGGCCGCCGGAGACGCAGAGGTCAACACCATCCAGGACATCTTCCAGCACTTGCGGACCTGCTGGAAGCCGCCGCCGCTCAGCAAGGCTCGCCCTATCGACATCACCGTCGTCGTGAGCTTTAACCGGGCCGGAAACATTCTGGGCCACCCGAGGATTACCTATGAATCCGCGGAGGCCTCCGACAATGACCGGCTGCAATACCGGGTCGCGGTGATGGAGGCGCTGCAACGCTGCACGCCGATGCCATTTACCGATGCAATGGCCGGCGCCGCCGCGGGACGTCCATTCGCGATCCAGTTCCGTAACCGGAAGACTTCACCCCCAACGCAAGAGAGACGAGCATGAGCGTCACCGAAAACACCCTGATCCTCGAGACCACGCAGGGCCCCGTCACCATCGAGATGCGGCCCGATCTCGCGCCCGGCCACGTCGCGCGCATCAAGGAACTGGTCCGCGAGGGCTTTTACGACGGCATCGTGTTCCACCGCGTGATCGAGGGCTTCATGGCGCAGACCGGCTGCCCGCAGGGCACCGGCACCGGCGGCTCCGGCAAGAAGCTGAAGGCGGAATTCAACAAGGAACCGCATGTGCGCGGCACCACCTCGATGGCCCGCGCCGCCAGCCCCGATTCCGGCGACAGCCAGTTCTTCATCGTCTTCGACGACGCCCGCTTCCTCGACAACCAGTACACGGTGTGGGGCAAGGTCACCGAGGGCATGGAGAACGTCGACAAGATCAAGCGCGGCGAGCCCGTCCAGAACCCCGACAAGATCGTCAAGGCGCGGATGGCCGCGGACGCGGAGTAACCGCTCAACCCTCATCCTGAGGAACGCGGAACGCGCGCCTCGAAGGATGAAGGCCCCGCTGTTGCAGCTCGGCCTTCATGGTTCGAGACGGCGCTACGCGCCTCCTCACCATGAGGGTCTGACTGCGTGGCGCAGAGCTCGACATGCGCACTGATCTCTTCGATTTCGAACTGCCCGCCGAGCGCATCGCGTTGCGCCCGGCGAGCCCGCGCGACTCCGCGAAGATGCTGGTCGTGGAAGGTGGCGCGCTGCGCGACCAGCTCATTTCCGAGCTGCCGCAATGGCTGAAGGGCGGTGACCAGCTCGTCGTCAACGACACCAAGGTGATCGCGGCGCAGCTCAAGGGCCGCCGCATTGGCCGCGAGACCGAGCCCAAGATCGAGGCGACGCTGATCAAGCGCCTCGACGGCTCGCGCTGGCAGGCGCTGGTGAAGCCGGCAAAAAAGCTCGTGGCAGGCGACCGCATCCGCTTCGGCAACGAGGGCAAGGTCTGCCTGCTCGGCCATCTCGACGCCGAGGTCGAGGCCAAGGGCACCGATGGTGAAGTGACACTGTCATTCTCGTTTCACGGCCCGGCGCTGGATCAGGCGATCGAAGATCTCGGCAGCCCGCCGCTGCCGCCCTATATCGCCTCGAAGCGCACGCCCGACGATCAGGACCTCGCGGACTACCAGACCATGTTCGCGGCGAATGAAGGCGCTGTCGCGGCGCCTACCGCCGGCCTGCATTTCACCCCGGCGCTGGAGCAGGCGCTGAGCGACCGCGGCGTCGGCATCAACCGCATCACGCTGCACGTCGGGGCAGGGACGTTCCTGCCAGTGAAGGTGGACGACACCGAAGGCCACAAGATGCATGCCGAGTGGGGCACGATCTCGGCCGAAACGGCGGAGCGGCTCAACACCGCACGGCAGAACGGCGGCCGCATCATCGCCGTGGGCACGACGTCACTGCGGCTGCTGGAAAGCGCGGCCGGCGAGGACGGCACGATCCAGCCGTTCGCGGCCGAGACGTCGATCTTCATCACCCCCGGCTATCGCTTCCGTGCCGTCGATATCCTGCTGACCAATTTCCATTTGCCGAAGTCGACGCTGTTCATGCTGGTGTCGGCGTTCTCCGGGCTCGAGGCGATGCAGCAGGCGTATGCGCACGCGATCGCGAAAGGGTACCGGTTCTATTCGTACGGCGATGCGTGCTTGTTGTTTCGGGCGCGCGACTAATTTCGGCGTCGTAGGGTGGGCAAAGCGAAGCGTGCCCACCATCTTTCTCAAATGCGCGAGAGAAGTGGTGGGCACGGCGCTTGCGCGCCTTTGCCCACCCTACGGCACCTTCCGTTACGCCATCACGCGCTGCGGCAACAGCTCCGCGATCTGCACCGCGTTCAGCGCGGCGCCCTTGAGCAGCTGGTCGGCCGCCACGAACATCGAGATCGAATGCCCTGAGGGATCGCTGAGATCCTTGCGGATGCGGCCGACCAGGACGTCGTCCTGGCCCGAAGCGTCGATCGGCATCGGGAAGTAGTTCTTCACGCGGTCGTCGACGAGCTTCACGCCGGGCGCCTGCGCCATGATGGCACGGACCTGGTCCTCGCTGATCGGCTTCTCGCATTCGAAGGTGATGGCCTCGCAATGGGCGCGCAGCACCGGCACGCGGACGCAGGTGACGCCGATCGCGATCTTCTCGTCCTCGAAGATCTTGCGGGTTTCCTTGATGACCTTGGTCTCTTCGTCGTTGTAGCCGGTTTCAGGGTCGACGGCGGTGTTGTGGTTGAAGAGATTGAAGGCGTAGGGGTGCGGCATGACGTTGGGCGTATAGACCTGCCCGTTGAGACTGGCGCGGGTGGACTCGACGAGCTCGTCCATCGCGGCGGCGCCGGCGCCCGAGGCCGCCTGGTAGGTCGAGATGATGACGCGCTTGATGCGGTTCGTCTGGTGGATCGGCCAGAGCGGCACCAGTGCGGTGATGGCGGCGCAGTTCGGGTTGGCGATGATGCCCTTGTGGTCGCGGATCCGGTTGGCGTTGATCTCGGGGATCACCAGCGGGACGTTCGGGTCCATCCGGAAGGCGGAGGAGTTGTCGACCACGACGGCGCCGGCCTTGACAGCGATTGGCGCGAACTTCTTGGAGATGCTGCCGCCGGCCGAGAACAGCGCGATGTCGACGCCCTCGAAAGCGCGCTCGGTCAATTCCTCGATGACGACGTCCTGCCCGCGGAACGACACCGTCTTGCCGGCCGAGCGGGCGCTGGCCAGCGCCTTGAGCTTGCCGACGCGAAAGCCGCGCTTGTCCATGGTGGCGATGAATTCGGCGCCCACCGCACCGGTGACGCCGACAATCGCGACGACGGGATCGTTACTCACATTCTCCTCCATTGCATTGAGCTGAAGACAACAAAAAAGCCCCGGACCAGAGGTCGGAGCTTCGGTAGAGTGGATTGCGTTTAAGTCGACGACCTACGCGCGCACGCCTCCCCGGGCCCCGAAGGCCGTGGTGGTTTTAGTCGTGCGTTTGGTGGTCGTGAACATGGCGGCGACTTATGCGTGAGAGTTTCGCGCCCGTCAATGGCTTTTCGGCGGGATTGTGGCCGCCGCTATTTCGCCCGGGCGCCCGGCGGCTCCAGGATGACCTCCTTGAGGTTGTCGCCGCTGATGACGACGATCGCGAAATTCAGCCGGCCGCGTTCGCGCACCAGTCCGCCGCTGATCGCCTTGCCCGAGGCCGCACGTTCGGCGACGTGCACGGCATCCGCAAGGCGGTGCTTGATCGCACCGAGCGCCGCGAGGTTGCTGCGGTCGTCGAGATCGAGTTCGGCGAGGGGGAGGGCGGCTTCGCCGCCGACGAGCTCGCCGGTGGCGGCATTGATGGTGTGGCGCCAGATACGGTCGTTATGCAGGGTCTTCACCCGGTAGACCGGCACGCCGGAGGCTCCGTCGAAACTCACATCCGCCGTCGTGGCGCCGGCATGACGGGCTTCCGCAATCGCCATGGCCTGGCTGATCGAGATCGACGAGCTGCGGAATCGTTCGATTTCGCGGCTGACCGCTTGGCGGTCTGCTTCGGCATCACCATCTGTGTCGCCGTGAACCGCGGTTGGCGTGCCCGTGGTGACGATCGCCTGCGCCGGCGCGGCAAGGAGCAGCGCGGGCAATGCGATCGCAAGTAATCGCGCGGTCAATCGTTTGGCTGTCGTCATGCTCGAAACCCTCGGCCAGCGAGTGTGCCGGATGATCGTAAAGAATTCGCGGCCGACCTTGGGCATCGGCCGGCCGCGGAGCGTCGCAGCGGGCTGGACCCGGCACGGCGATCTTGGGCGGTACGGACCCCTTTGGGGCTGGTGAAAAAGCGGTCCGTATCGCTTATAACTAAACCATACCGTATCGTTTTGTTTTGGTCAATGACGCGGGCGTAATCTCGAAGGGGGAAACGTCGCTACCTCACGGAATTGTCAACGGGACGGGCGCCGCCGCGGTGTGCCCTTTGCGGCGCTCTGGATGCGGTCTGCTGGTCCCAGCGCGCCGGCCAGGAACAGCTTGATCGCCGCGCGCATGCGCTTCTCGGCGGCCTTCAATTCCAGCGCCGTGCCGAACGTCGCCAGGCGGTGGGTGTGACCGACGACGACGTCGAGGAACACCTCTGCCGCGATCGTGGTGTCGTCGACGTCGAGTGCGCCCTGCGCCACCAGACGGTCGAAGAAGCGGGCCGTGGTGGCGACGGCCTTCAGCCAGCCTTCCTCCTTGCCGAGCTTGGCGATGTCGGGGAAGTTGATGGCCTGTGACGTCATCATGCGGCTGAATGCGACGGCATCGGGCCCGCAGGTGAAGGTCAGCATCTCGCGCCCGATCTCGACCAGCCGCTGCTCGACCGAAATGTCCGAGGCGCTGGAGAGCTGGGTCTCGGCGGCTGCCGATAGCGGCGCAAGCCAGCGCGCGATTTCGCGCCTCAGCACGGCGGCAAACAGGCCGCGCTTGTCCCCGTAACGGGAATAGACGGTGGGTTTGCTGACCCGGGCCGCTTCCGCGACCGCGTCGAGCGAGGTCGCGTCGAAGCCGCGATCCAGGAACAGGCGGGTGGCAACCTCGATCAGCCGCTGATCGCGCTCGATCGCGGCGGTTTTCGTCGGGCGGCCGCCGCGTGATTTCGGCAACTCGCGCCGTGGCGCTGCCGGTTTTGTCCTGGTCGCAGTCAATCCCATGCCCAATGATTCCTGCGCGCTTCTAATCGTCGTCATTTGCTCTATATCGCGCGGGAGCGGGGGCGTCATCGCGAATCTGGCCGAATTGGCCATATCGTCAACGGTTTCGGCGCGGTCTCGTTCCGTCACGAGAGATCACGGCAGCTTCGAAGTCCAGGCCTGGCCGGAGGCAGCCTTCTCATATCCGTACTGATACAGCGCCCGCATATAGGCGGTGTCGAACCCTTCCGAAGGCGGCGCGGGATAATCGCGCGCGATGTAGGAGAGGTGGAAGCCGAGATTGTTGCGCTTGGCGAAATCATAGGTCGAGAAGATGATCGAGCGCGTCTGCGACTGGGTGATCGACGACAGGCTGCGCGAGGCGACGTCGATGGTGCTGTTGGACACGAGCTCGAAATTGCGTTCGATCTTCTTGTTGACGAGGATGTAGATGTTCATCCGCGCGTTGCCGGGCAGGCGGTCCTGGGAGAGCAGGGCTTCCGGCAGCGTCAGCACCGGCGCCGTCACGCCGCCGTCGACATGCATCTCCTGAAATCTGCGGCCCTGGCCTTCGGCGTCGATCATGATAGGCGGAAACACCAGGGGAATGCTGGCGGAGGCCGCCATCACGTCGCGAAACAGTTTTAGCGCCTCGGGTGTTCCGACCGCTGCGATCTTGCCCATGTCCCAGATGGCGGTCCGCTGGGTGTCGAGATCGGTGGTCACCACCAGCAGCTTTCGGCCCTTGGCGTTTTCACGCGCGACCTGCGCCATGATCTCCGGCCCGACATAGCGGGCGACGAGCTCGCGCAGCCGCGTGTTGCCGAACAGGCCGGATCCGAACAGCACACGCATGATGCTGGGATCGTTCAGGAGGCTCTCCGCGATGCCGCTGGTGTAGACCTCCCTGAGCGTGTCGTCATATTGCGAGCCGAGGAACGCAAAGGGTGCGATCAGGCCGCCGGTGCTCACGCCCGAGACGACCGAGAAGGTGGGACGGGTTCTGGCAGCGGTCCAACCGCTCAGCACGCCGACGCCATAGGCGCCATCGGCGCCGCCGCCGGAGAGCGCCAGATAGGACTTCGTCGCGGTGCTGGTGTCCTTCTCGAAGCTGAATTTCGTGACGGGCTCGTCGGCGTAGCGGCGCAAGCCGTCGATATCGAGCACGCGCGACGTGCTGGCCTCGGCGGCCGCATAGGGCGTGCGGGGCAGGGAGGTGCAGGCGCCGAGTGCCAGGCTGCACGCCAGAACCAGGAATCCGGTCAGGCGGGCGCCTGTCTGTCTGATCCAGCCGCGCGAGGGGCCGGACATTTTGGTCGAACATGAAGCGGAGGGCATTGTCGGTGGCTGGCGATCACGCAAATACTGCCGCCGGCAAAATTCACCGCGGCATCTCGTCCAGCCCCGCGCAAAAACTACACTGTATCGTTTTGTTTGGCAAGCGCGCCGGGCGATCAAGTCGGCGTCAAATGTGTCCCGCTCTGAGCCACAAGCCGGCTCTGGCGTGGTCCGAGCGGGTTGATCAGCCTCTTCCGACACGCAATAAGCACGACCATGAATCTTCCTGACGTCGGTCTACCCAATCACTTCGAGCTGCTCGCCACCGATGGCGCCGCGCGCACCGGGCGCCTGACCACGCCGCATGGCGTGGTGCGGACGCCGGCCTTCATGCCGGTCGGAACCGCCGGCGCCATGAAGGGCATGCACTGGCGCGAGGTGCGCGAGGCCGGCGCCGACATCGTGCTCGGCAACACCTATCATCTGATGCTGCGTCCCGGCGCCGAGCGGATCTCGGCGCTCGGCGGCCTGCAGCGGTTCACCGGCTGGAACGGGCCGATGTTGACGGATTCCGGCGGCTTCCAGGTGATGTCGCTGTCGGACCTGCGCAAGGTCACCGAGAACGCCGTCACATTCCGTTCGCATATCGACGGCGCCAAGGTCGAGCTGTCACCGGAGCGCTCGATCGAGGTGCAGCGCTTCCTGGGCTCCGACATTGCCATGCAGATGGACGAATGCGTGCGGCTACCGGCCGAGCGGGACGACATCGAACGGGCGATGCGGCTGTCGCTGCGCTGGGCAGAGCGAAGCAAGCGCGCATTCGAGAGTGCGCCCGACGGTTACATGCTGTTCGGCATCGTGCAGGGCGGCGACGTGCCGCAGCTTCGTCACGCCAGCGCCGAGGGCCTCGTTGCAATCGGCTTTCACGGCTATGCGATCGGCGGCCTTGCCGTCGGCGAGCCGCAGGCGGTGATGCTGGCGATGATCGACGAGACCGCGCCGCTGCTGCCGAAAGAGCGGCCGCGCTATTTGATGGGGGTCGGCACGCCTGATGACATCCTCGAAGCCGTGAAGCGCGGCATCGACATGTTCGATTGCGTGATGCCGACGCGCAATGGCCGTCACGGCGTCGCCTTCACCCGCTTCGGTCAGGTCAATCTGCGCAACGCGCGCCACGCCGACGATCCGCGTCCGCTCGACGAAGAGAGTTCCTGGCCGTCGGCGCGCAACTACGCGCGCGCCTACCTGCATCATCTCGTCAAGGCGGGCGAGACGCTGGGCGCCATGCTGCTCTCCGAGATCAATATCGCCTATTACCAGTTCCTGATGCAGGGCATCAGGGACGCGATCGCACACGGAACGTTCGACGAGTTCTACCAGCGTACGCGCCAAGACTGGGCGAGGGGCGACATCGCCCCGCGCTAGTCAGTTGCAGACGATCCGCTGCTTGACGGCGTGCTTGGTCACGAAGCCATAGCCGCAATTGTCGCAGGTCCAGAGATAGCTGATCATATGGTCAGAGATGTAGGCGGATGCTTCGGCGGCGACCATCGAGTCGGCGCAGACCGGGCAGGTCGGCAACTCGCTGCAACGCGGGGCGCGGTGATGTGCGACGGTCGACAACACTTCAGCGACTGCTGACATCGTGGTGACCTCTCTGGCTTTGAGACCTAAGTCTAACATAGACCGAATCAGTTGACGAGGTCGCAACACAAATGCGTTGGTTTTCTGATAATTACAGCTCACGCGATTTTGCGATGCAGCGTATTTAACATGTGCCGCATTGTCGCTTGCGTGTCGTCCCAAGCTGTCCGTTACTGCACAAGAGACGCTGCAGAAACAGAAATTGTCGTCACAGGGAGTTCATCATGGACGCATCGTCCAACACGGGTGCAGCGCACCAGCCCGGCCGCGGCCGGATCTACTCTTCGATCGTCGAGGCCTTTGGCGACACGCCGATCGTGCGCTTGCAGCGGCTGCCGGGCATGCACGGCGTCAACGCGACGATTTTGGCAAAACTTGAATATTTCAATCCCGCCGCGAGCGTGAAGGATCGCATCGGCGCGGCCATGATCATCGCGATGGAGAAGGCCGGCATCGTCAAGCCCGACACCGTGCTGATCGAGCCGACCTCGGGCAACACCGGCATCGCGCTCGCCTTCGTCGCGGCCTCGCGCGGTTACCGGCTCAAGCTGGTGATGCCGGAATCGATGTCGATCGAGCGGCGCAAGATGCTGGCCTTTCTCGGCGCCGAGCTGGTGCTGACGCCGGCGGCACAGGGCATGAAGGGCGCGATCGCAACCGCCGAGGAGCTCCTGAAGACGACGCCGAATTCGGTCATGCCGCAGCAGTTCAAGAACCTCGCCAATCCCGAGGTGCACCGCCGCACCACCGCCGAGGAGATCTGGAACGACACCGGCGGCAACGTCGATATCTTCGTCGCCGGCGTCGGTACCGGCGGCACCATCACCGGCGTCGGCCAGGTGCTCAAGCCGCGCAAGCCGTCCTTGCGGGTCGTGGCGGTCGAGCCGGAGGAAAGCCCGGTGCTCTCAGGCGGCCAGCACACGCCGCACAAGATCCAGGGCATCGGCGCCGGCTTCGTGCCCGACATCCTCGACCGCTCGGTGATTGACGAGATCGTGAAGATCAACTCGACGACCGCGATCGAGACCGCCCGGGCGCTGGCGCGGCATGAGGGCATCCCCGGCGGCATTTCCTCGGGCGCGGCGATCGCAGCTGCGCTCCAGATCGGCAAGCGGCCGGAAGCTGCGGGAAAAACCATTCTGGCTATAGTGCCGTCCTTCTCCGAGCGGTATCTTTCGACGGCTCTATTTGAGGGAATCTAGGACATGACGGATCAACCGAGGCGGCCGCGCACGCTTGGCGATGCGCGGTCGGAGGCCGAGGCGGCGTTCAAGAAGGTGACCGCCAAGGTCGCCGTGGCGCCACCGAAGCCGAACGTAGCGCCGGGAATCAAGGAGCAGGTCACGCTGCGCATCGACCAGGATGTGCTGGAGTTCTTCCAGCAGGGCGGTCCGGGCTGGCAGGACCGCATCAACGAGGCGTTGCGCAAGGCGGCGGGGAAGTAGCGCCTCCTGCCCAGGGGCGCCGAAGGGCGGCGCGCCGGCGAACTCAGAGGACCTGCGACAGAAACCGCTGCGTTCGCTCGTCCTTGGCCGCCGTAAACAAGGCTTCCGGCGGCCCGTGCTCGACGATCACACCGCGGTCGGTGAAGTAGACGTGATCGGCGACCTCACGCGCGAAGTTCATCTCATGGGTGACGAGGAGGCATGTCATGCCATCCTCGGCAAGCTCCCGGATGGTGACCAGGACCTCCTTGACCGTTTCCGGATCGAGGGCGGCCGTGACTTCGTCGAACAACATGATGTCCGGTCGCATCGCCAGCGAGCGGGCGATAGCCACGCGCTGCTGCTGTCCGCCGGAGAGCTCGCCGGGATAGGTATCCTCCTTCCCCGCGAGCCGAACCTTGGCAAGCAGCGCCCGGGCGCGCGCTTCGACCTCGGCACGTTTCTGGCCGAGAACATGGATCGGCGCCATCATCACGTTCTGGAGCGCGGTCTTGTGCGGGAAAAGATTGTACTGCTGAAAGACCATCCCGACCTTGCGGCGAAGCGCCAGCTTGTCGAGCCTGGGATCGGACACCTCGATGCCTTCGATCTGAATGCTGCCGGACGTGATCGGCTGGAGCGCATTGATGCAGCGGATCAGCGTGGATTTTCCTGATCCGGACGGGCCGATGATACAGATCACCTCGCTCTTTTTGACCGACAGGCTGATGCCTTTCAGAACCTCGAGAGCTCCGAACGACTTTCTGACGTCGACGCATTGGACGATGGGCTGATCCGGAGTCCAGCTCGTGGCCATGCTCTGCTTCCTCAGCGTATGCGGAACCGACGCTCGAGACGAGCGGTCCAGAGGTTGATCGGATAACAGTAGAGAAAGAAACACAGCAGCGCGAAACCGTAGAGCGGCGCGAACAGCTCCGGCCTGCCGCCTTCGGCGGCATGCACCTGCGCCGTCAGCGTGAGCATCTCCGAAACACCGACGATCGATGCCAGCACCGTCGACATCGCGACCAGCGCATAGACGTTCATCCAGGGCGGCAGCATGCGCTTGATGCACTGTGGCAGCATGATCAGCCACATCGTCTGGCGCCGTGTGAACGAGAGCGATTCCGCCGCCTCCCATTGCGTCGACGGAATGGAGCGGACGGCACCGCGCACGACCTCGGCGACATTCGCCATGACAGGCAATGCGAAGCCGACCGTTGCCTTGATCCAGTCCGGCAAGGGGATGGTCGTCTTGAAGAGGGTGACCTGGAAGGGCACCAGAAACATGACGAAGAACAGCAGCACCAGCCAGGGCGCGTTGCGGAAGAATTGAGTCAGGAGCCAGCTGACGGCGGCGAGCGGTCGAAACTCCGACAACAACCCCAGACCCAGGCCAAGCCCGGCGACGGTCCCCAGCAGCATGGCGAGCAGGGAGATCAAGATGTTGAAGGCGAACCCGCGCAGCAGCAGCGGCGACCACTTCACGATGATTTGCAGCGGGGACAGCACCGCCGGACCGGTCTGCGCCCACGCGGTGGACGCGGCCATGATGGCGCAGAAACAAAGGATCGCGGCGGCCAGCGGGCCGATCCGCACGGACATCCGGGGCGGCGCGGGACGGTACGGCAGAAGGACGGCAAGCCTGTGCTCGGGCTGGGCGCCTTTCATCGGGCATATCCCGGGATGCGCATCGCCCGCTCCCAGCGATGCATCAGCCAGACGAGGACGCCGACAAGGATGCCGTAGGTCGCCAGCAATACGACCATCATTTCGAAGACGTTCTGCGATTCCGACCAGATCTGCTTGACCGCATACAGCGTCTCGGGAACGGCGATCGCGTAGGCGAGGGTGGTCGTCTTGAGCAGGTTGACGAGGTTGTTGTTCAGTGCGGGAAGGCAGACGCGAATGGCCAGCGGAAGGACGATATGGACGTAAGCCTTGAGGCGCGTGTATCCGAGCGCCTCCGCGGCTTCCAGCGTCGTCCTCGGCACCGCCTCGATGCCGGAGCGGAAGATTTCGACGTTGAAGGCGCCCGCGAACAGCGACAGCGAAATGATGGCCCATTGGACGTTGCTCAGCAGCGGAACGCGCATGCCCGCCGCCTCGACGGCTGGGAGCATGGTGCCGAGGCCGAAATAGAAAAAGAAGATCTGGACCAGCGGCGGCGTGTTGCGGAACACCACCACGAAAGCATTGACGGGCAACCGCAACAGCATCGACGGACTGCCCTGCAGCAAGGCGCCCACCGCGCCGATGATCAGGCTCAGCAGGATGGTCGTGACACTCAGAAGCAACGTCATCTTGAGCCCGCCGAAATAGCGGTCCCAATCGTAGGCATCGTAGAATACGGAGAAATTCAGCCCCGTCGTTTCGTAGAGCCGTTGAAACCAGTCGCCGATTTCGTGCATTTTGCGCGACACCAAACTGTTGAGGCGATGCCTCGTATCAGTGCATTGGCTCGACCTGCTCGGAGCGCAAGACGGATCTGGCGCTCCGCCTTACGCGTCTATTTGTCCTTGTATTGCTCGTGCATGAGCAGCGAATACTCGGTCGGCGTAATGCCCCACTTCTTTTCCGCTGCCACGATGAAGCCGGTCTTCATCCAGTCCTTTGTCGTATCTTCGAGCAGCTTCTGAAGGCTGGCATTGTCGAGCGCGACAGCGATCATCCATGGCGATGGCAAAATACCTTTCAGGGGCAAGTCGTAGTCCGCCTTCCACTCGTCCTCGAGCAGCTTGCCTTGCAGGAAGGTCTGATCGTAGACATAGCCGATGCAGTTGCCCTGCTTCATGGCGAACAGAGGCTTCTCCGAGCCGTCAAACGCAACGATTTCGGGGCCGTAGGATTTGGCAACGTCCTTGTTGTACCAGGCCCCCGACGTTGCACAGACGGGTTTTCCCTTGAGCTCGGCCCAGTCCTTGATGCCGGACTTCTTGTTGAGAAGGATGTTCACATAGTCCGAGTAGTATAGCGGTTCGATGGCTTGAACCACGCGACGGCGCTCCGGCCTGTCCGACATGGTCGCGATCAGCAGGTCGACCTTTCCCTGCTGAAGAAATTCGATCCTGTTGGAGGCCGCGACCGGAACGAGTTCGAGTTTGACGCCGAGGCGTTTGGCAATGTCTGCGGCGAGATCCGGCTCGATGCCGACCACGTTTCCCGTGGGATCGCGGAAGCCGAAGGGCTTGTAGTCAGCCTTGACGCCGACATTCAACGTGCCGCGCTGCTTGATGGCATCGACGCCATCGGCGGCTTGGGCACTGCCAAGCATCAGCAGCGCCGCGATGCCTGTCATCATGGAACGGACAATGTCTCTCATCGGATGACGCCTCCAGGATTGTGATCACGACGCGCGTTGAGCGCGCTTGTTCAAGATACAAGGCTCGTGCCAAACGTCACGAAAAACGGGAGATGGAGAATGGGCTGAGGTCGATCGCGCTTCGACCGCCGGTCACCATCCCGGCGACGAGGTTGCCGATACCTGCCGAGTGCTTGAAGCCGTGGCCCGAGCACGCCGAGACGACACAAATCCGGTCCTGGTCGGGATGGCGGTCGATGATGAAGCCCCGATCGGGCGTCACCGTGTAGATGCAGGCAGCCGCCTGCGCGACGCGCGGCGTGGCGCCGGCGAGCCGCCCCGCGACGTGCTTCCGGTACATTTCAGCCGATTCCGCGGGATCGACGGTGCGGTCGATGGCGTCGGCCGTCGTGTTGGTCTCGTACTGCTCGGTCGCGACCTTGAGACGACGATCGCCAGGCAGCGGCGGGAAGCCGTAGAGGTAGTCGACATCCGTCGCGCCATGCATCCAGATGAACACAGGGGCGTCGGCGCGATACGCGCTGGTATCGTCGAGCTCGTACCAATGCAGCACCTGCCGCTTCACCGTGAGCACGCGATCAAACGGCGCGCCGAGCAGGTGGGAATTCCAGCCGCCTGCCGACACCACCACCTGGTCCGCCTCGAATGTGCCCGAGGACGTTTCCACCCGAACGGCGGGGCCGCGCTGCGCGATCGAGAGAACCTCGACTCCCGTGCGGATCGTTGCGCCGAGCTGCTCCGCGCGCGTCAGCTGCGCCTTGATGCAGCGCTCCGGAAAAACGTACCCTCCGCCGGGTTCGTAATAGGCCTTCTCGTTGCCCTGGAGATTCAGGAACTGCGGGAAGCGATGAGCCACCTCTCGCCCGTCGATCACTTCATGCGCGATGCCGAAGTCACGCGCGGCCCCAATCGAGCGCGCGACGAAATCCGGCTTGCCGTGGTGCGACGTCTCGCCGACACCGGGCGCTATGACGACGAGGCCGCATGGGTTCAGCAGCTCGGCAGACGTCTCGGCTTCGAGCTCACGCCAGATCCGGTGCGTATCCAGCACCAGGGGCACGTAATCGCGGCCTTCGCCGACCGCCTGCCGGGTGATGCGGGTTTCGCCGTGGCTGGATCCCATCGTGTGGGGCGGGGCAAAGCGATCGAGGCCAACCGCCTTTACCCCTCGCTTGGCCAGTTGATAGAGGGCCGCGCTGCCCATGGCACCGAGGCCGATCACCAGAATATCCGCTTGCTCGCTCATGGATCGGGACTGCTCAATTGTTAGGACGATCCGAAGTCTGCTTTCGGATGCGGCTCTCCTACAAGGATAATTCATATAATGAAGGCAATTTGCATGTTAATATGACTTCCGCTTAAGCTATGGATATGACGCCACCTGTTCCAGACTTGCGAAGCTTGCAGATTGTCGCTGCCGTCGCGGAGTCCGGCAGCATGCTTCAGGCGTCCCGTCAGTTCGGGATGACGCAATCAGCGGTTTCTCAGGCTGTGCGGCGGGCCGAGGCCTCGATCGGCGTCGCGTTCTTCAACCGTAGCCGGAGGCCGCTTACATTGACGCGGGCGGGTCGCATCCTTGCTGGCCGTGTTCGCGATCTGAATCGCGACTTTGACACGTTACTCAGCGCACTCCGGGACGCAGCGAAACTGCCTGAGCGTGTCGATCTGAGGCTCGGCCTCATCGACTCCTATGCCGCCACGGTCGGCGCACACCTCGTCAAGGAGCTCATGACGGGCGAGGTCGCACTGAGTCTGTCCGTTTGGTCGGGCCTTGCTCACTCGCATGCCGAGGCGCTGGTCCACCGAACGATCGACGCGGCGATCACATGCGATGCGATGGATGACCTGTATGATATCGAGCGCTTCCCGTTTTTCCGCGAGCCAAATCTGCTGGTGGTGCCGCGCGGATTGGAAGCCGAATTTGCTGACCTTGATTTGCGGGAGATCCTGACCCGGCATCGCCTGGTCCGGTACAGCGAACGCTCCTATGCAGGCGCTCAGGTCGAGCGCCACCTGAGCCGTTTGGGCATTCGCCCACCGCGGGCCTTTGAGTTTGACACCTCGGACAGCCTGGTCGCCATGGTCGCCACCGGGATGGGCGTAGCGATCACCACGCCGCTGTGTCTGTTGCAGGGGCTCGCTCACGCTGGTCAAGTCAGCGCTCTCCCTCTGCCGGGCCCCGGATTTTTTCGTGAGCTGCTTCTGGTGACCCGCCGTGGCGATCTCTCATCACTGGCGCCGCGCATCGCGGAGATGGCTCGGACGAGCATTACGATGCAGGCGATGCCGCGGATCCGGACGCTAGTGCCTTGGTTCACCCAAGATTACTAGCCATTGCCACCACGAAAAAGGCCCGGCTCTCGCCGGGCCTTTTTGCGTTTTGGAGCCGGGTCCCGCCTCAGCGGCGGAACATGCCGCCCATCATGCCGCCGACGACACCGCCGACGAAGGCCGCGCCGGCATCGCCGCCGCCGCTGTTGCGATGCTGAACCGGTGCGCCGCTCTGGGCCTGGGCCGGGGCAGCACGCCGGGCCGGCTTCGCGCTGTCGTCGCTCGCGGTGGCCGGCGCGGCCGCCACGATCTCGGACAGCAGGGCCTTGTGCTGGAGCTTGTTGAGGTAGCCGGTCGACGGATAGCCGCGGGCGGCCTGCCAGCGCTTCAGCACCGAGCGGGTCTCGTCGGTGAAGGCACCGGTCACCTTGGTGTCGAAGCCGAGCCCGGTCAGGCGGCGCTGCACGTCGCGGCGCTGGCCCTTGTCGAGGCCGATCTGGTCCTCGGTGAGCTGGGTGGAGTCGTCGGTGAAGGTGGCGGGATCGATCCCGGAGTTCAGATTGCGGGTCGCCGTGGACGGGCCGCTCTTGATCGCCGCAAGCCGCGCCAGCGCCAGCGCCTTGAACTGGCCGTTCGGATAGGCCGAGAGATAGGCGTTGAGCTCTTCCGGCTTGTTGGATTCCTTGACCGAGCGCCAGTACTCGAGCTCGACACCGTCGGAGCTGCTCGCTGCCGCCGGCACGTTTCCGGAAGCGGTCGGGGCTGCGTTGGCAACCTGCGTCTGCTGCGACGGGTTGAGATAGACCGCGCCGATCAGGTTGGTGTGGCCCCAGGGAAGCTGGCCCTTACGGGTCTCTTCGTTGACCTGGGCGCGCACCGACGTCATCGCCTGCTGGATCTCGACGCCGGGCTTGGTGATGTTGTCGATCAGTGCGCGTGTGAACGGGCTGTTGTTGCCCTCCTGGCCGTCGAGCGCGGTCTGGCCCGGGCCGGTGGCGAACGCGATCAGCGTGCCTTCGCCCGACTTCATCTCGGCAAGACCGCTCTGCACGTTGACGCTGCGCGTTGCCGAGTTCGACTTGATCTTGGCGGCGAACGGATTGTCGCGGCAGGCATCGAGGAAGACGAGCTTGACCTTGGCGTCGCCCATGGTCTGCTCGAGCGTCAGGTCGATATTGATGGCTGCGCCGAGCTTGACGTCCATCTCCGACTTGATGTCGGCGTCGACGGGCAGGAGGTAGTTGCTGCCGCTGACGGCGATGCCGTGGCCGGCGTAATAGAACACTGCGACATCGGAGCCTTGCGCCTTGCGGCCGAAGTCCAGGAGCTTCTCCGTCATCTGGTCGCGGGTGAGGTTGGATCCTTCGATCACCTCGAAGCCGACATTGCGCAGGGTCGCCGCCATCGCCTTGGCGTCGATCGGCGGGTTCGGCAATTGTGCGACGTTCTTGTAGGAGCCGTTGCCGACGACGAAGGCGACACGGCGGTCGGCCTTCGCGGCACTGACCGACAGTGCCATGCACATCAGCGAAACGAGCAGGGTGAGAGTGCGCATCTGAAATCCCCAACAGAATCGAATTGCAGGCAGCAACAAATTGGCAACGAACCTACACGAAGTGCCCGACTTCGCGCCACCAAAACGGCAGTACGTCGTATTCAACCCGCTGCTGTGTGGCCGAATGTGCACGATGGAAAGACCCTCCAACGTGATCCAGATCACACGGCCACTTCGTTTTTGTCGCGTGAGGCTGCGCGCGGGTTCACTGCGCGCGGGCGGGAACCGGGGCAGTCGGCTTCAGGTTCAGGAGATTGCCGCACAGGATCAGCGTCGCGCCGAGCACGGTCCAGGCGTCGAGCCGCTCCGAATACAGCAGCCAGCCGACAGTCGCGGTGAGCGGCACCCGCAGGAAGTCCATCGGCACCACGATGGTTGCATCCGCGTAGCGGAGCGCGCTGGCGAGGCAATAGTGCGAGAATGTGCCGCAGACCCCGATGACGAAGAGCCATCCCCAGAGAGTGGTTGACGGCCAGGTCCAGACATAGAGCGTCGGCAGCAGGCCCACGACCATCTGCACGACGATCATCCAGAACAGGATCGACAATGCGCTCTCGGTCCGGGTCAGCGATTTCGCCAAGATCATGGAAATGCTGAAGCCGATCGCGGCTCCGAGTGCGATCAACTGGCCCGGATTGATCTCGCCGGTGGCGGGCCGCACGATCATGACGACGCCGACGATGCCGAGCGCGATGGCGGCGATCTTCCAAACGGTCATGCGCTCGGACAGAAACGTTGCGGCCAGCACCGCAGTCCAGATCGGCATGGTGAATTCGATCGCGACGACCTGACCGATCCCGATCAGCGTCAGTGCGTAGAACCAGCCGAGCTGCGCGAAATAATGGACCCCGTTGCGCGCGAGGTGCTGGGGCAGGCGTTTGGTCGCGACCGCCTTGAAACCGCCGGCCCGGTAGATGATCGGCAGCAGCAGCGTGAAGCCGATCACCGAGCGCACTTCCATGATCTGGAAGACGTTCAGCTCGCGCGTGGTCTCGCGGCCGGCAACCGCCATGACCAGCATCAGCGCCAGCCAGCCGGCCATCCACAGTGCAGCCATCGTTTTGGACGGTGTCGCGGTCATCGTTGCTGGTGCGGGTGATCGAGCCCGAGGGGAGGGCCGGTATCGGCGACATCGCCGGCGTTTGCAACGGCCAAAACTGCGGATGCAGCGATGCAGGGCGGCGTGCTAAGGCATCATTGAACAACAAGAAAAGGGAGATCTTCGCTCATGCAAATCTTGCAGCCGGCCGAATGGAAGAAACCGCGGGGCTTTTCTCACGGCGTGGTGGCCGAAGGGCCGGGCCGCTGGGTGGTGCTGGCCGGGCAGACCGGCGGCGACGAGACCGGCAATTACGCGCCTGACATGGCGGCGCAGGTCGCAACCGCGCTGAAGCGGATCATCAAGCTCCTTGGCGAGGCCGGAGCCGGTCCGGAGCACATCGTCCGCCTGACCTGGTACCTGACCAGCCGCAGCGAATATGAGGCCGCGGGCGCCGGCATCGGCGCGGCCTGGAAGGAAACGCTGGGGCGCAATTTTCCGCCCTCGACGCTGCTCTACATCGGCGGTCTCGTGGACGAGCGCGCCAAGGTCGAAATCGAGGTCACGGCGTTCGTGCCGAACGTATAAAACGGATAAAAAAAGCCCCGGCGGAATCGCCGGGGCTTTTGGCTTGAACGCGGTCCGCCTTAGCGCGACAGCGAGATGTTGGCGCCGCGGAACTGGCTGTCCGCGCGCATCGTGACGCTCTGCTTGTTGCCGGACGTCTTCAGCGAGATGTTGGCGTTGAAGCCGGCGGTCGAGGCGACCAGGTCGTAGTTTCCGCCGGCGCCGCGGCCCTGGAGCGAGCCGGAGATGTTGCGGCTGGCCTCGGACCAGCTGCCGGCGATGGTGCCGCCTTCAGCCCTGACGTTGGCGCCGAGATTGAACTTGTAGGCGTCGCTGGCGCAGGTCAGCGACATCTCCATCGTCGGTCCGATCGGGGCGTATCTGGCCCGGCAGCGGATCCGCTCGGTCGAGCCGTCATCGAGCGTGACGGTGCCGGCACCGCTCCAGCTCCCCGCCAGCGGGGCGAACGGGCCGGACTGGGCCTTGCTCTCAGAGTTGGCGATCCCCGCCGCAAACAAAACGGCGGCCGCGATCAGCAGCCGCCGGCTTACGACGCTGATCCCGAATTTCTTACTGGCGCGATGCTTCCCACCGCCCGCTGCACGGTATGCCTGCAGATGCTCCATTCCACTTCCCCGATCCGGCGTTGCCGCTGAGTTGACCGTTGGCATATGCACCATTGATCGAAACTTTCACAAGTCCCCCGCTGCCGATGGTGCCGGAAACGTTAGCGCCGGGCGCGGTGATCTTGCCGTCGGCAACCGTCAGCATGGAGCTCGCGGTCGGCTCGCAGGTACCGCTCTTGGTCACGATGGTGACATGCCAGTTGCCGTCATAGGGGGTCTGGGCGAAAGCGGGAGCGGCGAGGGTGATAACTGAAGCGGCACAGAATGCCGTAATGCGACCAAAACGCATGAATTCCGTCCTTGAATCTGTCTGATATGCTGACGCTTATTCGGCCCAAATGTGACGGAAATTTGTTGCATTGCCAAAGCGAAAATTGTTCCAGTGGAAACAATAGTTTATTTGTGTTTCCGGCTCCAATTTTCGAAGCAGAATCAACGCGCCTTCACGTTAAGGGTAAACGTCAGGAGAGACTCAGGGGAAGGACTGCGGAAGGGACTCACGAAAGACTTGGCGCCAAGGTGGCGAACTGCTCGTCCTGAACCTTGGAGGGCAGCGCCTTGTGGACCTTGACGTAGTCGATCACGTCGGCCAGCAGCTTGAGGCCGAGCGGAGCGAGCGCACGCTCCCAGAGCTCGCGAGCCGTCTCGCCCTTCCTGACGAAGCACCAGTCCTGGGCGGCGATGGCGCCGGCGTCCATGCGGTCGGCAAGATGATAGATCGTGCCGCCGGCGATCGGATCGCCTTCCTTGATGGTCCATTCCACGGCGGCTTTGCCCCGATGACGCGGAAGCAGCGAGGGATGATAGCCGATCCCGCCGTACTTCGCGGCGGCCAGGGCGTCCTTGCCGATCCGGGCGTGGCTGTGGGCGGTGATGATCAGGTCGGTGTCGGGGCCGATTTCGGAGGCGACCACCAGCTTCGGATTGGCCTGGACTGTCACCTCGATGCCGGCCGCCTTGGCGCTCGCGGCGAGGCGATCCTCGGCGTCGGCCACGACGACCCGCACGATCGGGACGCCGTGCTCCCGGAGCATGTTCAGGGTGGTCACGCCGAAATGGCGGGAGCCGACGAGGGTAATGCGCATGGGTGTCCGATCCGTCTCGCAACTGCGTCATCCCCCGATAACACGTCGGTGCGTCCTGTCACCAGCCGCGGGCGGTTTGTGCCGGTTATCAACTATGCACCGGGCGCGGGGCGCGACGGACTCCGCGATTGCGCAGCCGGCCGTTCCGGTGCTTCCATGCGCGTATTGCACCGTTTCAGGAGCGAGCGCATGCGAAGTGCGTGGTTTTTCCTTCTCGCGGCACTGAGCGTAGCCACGCCCGCGCGCGCCGGCGGGCCGTACCCGGCGGTCCCGCCCGAGGTCGGAGTGGCGCCGTTCATCGGTCCGACGTGGGATGCCTATCGTTGCGCCGAAGGGCCGGTCTATAATTTCTACCACGGCGCCTATTACGGCGAGGAGCCGCCCGCGCTCTATCGCGGTTACGCCTACAGGTCGTACTACCGCTACAGCGCCTACCGCAGGCTGCCGCGCAAGTATTTTTGCGTCACGGACTAGCGTTGCCGGGCGGCCACATCGATAGCAAATGATGTATCCGCCGGTTCCTCTGTTTCATTTCTAACATAAGCAGCCCCCGTGTGCCGCTAGAATGCACCAACCGGGGCTGGCCAAATTTGATTCCGAATCCGTTTTCGAACCCGGCTTTGGCCGCTGGCGAGTGATCGCCAGCGGCTTTTCATGCCGGCGCCATCACGAAATCATCAAACGGTAACGCGTTCTCAACCTGCCTGTCGTATCGACGAATCCGTCGCGGATTTGTATTGCGTACCGCGACACCAAAAATGTCCCGCCGGCGTGGGTGCGCCGCGGGCTTTTTTGCCGGGACCGATTTCATGCCGAGCGCAATTGAGCAGATCGTGGACGCCTATGTGCGGCTGAAGAACCGCCGTGGGCTGGACGAGCTGATGATGCACAGGCAGCGGCTCGCGGTCGATCTGAAGAACAGGTCCGGCTATGATTTCAGCCTGCCGATCGGCAAGATCGACGAGGAGATCGCGATCATCGAGGAGGGGCTCAGCCGGCTGAAGGCTCAGTCTCCGGATCCCCGCGGGATACGTCCGATCTGACGCGCTCAGTCGCGCCGGCCACCGTCGATGACGGTGAACAGCGGCCGTGCCTGGGTCGGCTCGACCAGCAGTTCCTCCACCAGCGCGGTTGCCGCATCGACATATTTGCGCGTCGGTTTGTCGAGCTCACGTTTGGCCTCGTCGTCGAGCGCGACCTTTGCGGCCTCGACCAGCTTGCGCATGCGCGCCGCATGGTCGTCGCCCGCCGTCAGCGTCGCGCGCGCCAGCGAGCGCAGCACGAACAGCTCGCCTTCGAGGCGGAGCAGGCGGTCGTTGAGCCTGGAGAGGACTGCGTTGAGATCGGCCATAGCTGCTGTTCGTCGCGGAGGATCCATCCTGATCTAGCGGCGATCGGTGAACGGAATCCAAACGCCATTGGCGCAATTGGGTTGATCTCCGGCGTCTCCCGGCAGCAGCGATGCCGCCGATGTGAGACATCGTGACGGTGCGATGCGTCGTCCCAGCGTGGTTCCCGCACCACATGGAGCTCCGGGTGGACGTCTGGAGCACGTATGATGCGGTCTATCCTGGCTTTGGTCCTCCTGATTGCAACATGCGCGTCGGCGGCTGCCGCGCCGGCGCATCATGCCCGCCCGCGCCATCACGTCGCCGTCCGACTGCCCGAGGACGCGCCGGTCCCGCCCGGCTGGTACAAATTTCCCGGGTGGCCGCCGATCCCGCCGTCGGAGAACAGGAATCTCGATCCCTCCAATTTCGGCGGCGGTTGATCGAAGCTACGCCGCGGTTCGGGCGAGATAATCGCGGGCGAAGGCGAGATACCAGTCGAGGCAGGCGGGATTGGCCATCGCCTTCTTGTTGATGACCTTTTCGACGGGCTGGCCCAGCAGCAGCTTCTTGATCGGCAGCTCCTGCTTCTTGCCCGAGAGCGTGCGCGGGATCTCGGCGACGGCAAAGATCTCGTTCGGCAGGAATCGCCGGGACAGGCCGGCCTCGATCGCCTTGTTGATCCTGGCCTGCATTGCAGCGTCGAAGGCTGTCCCCTCGCGCAGCACCACGCACAGCGGCATGTAGCTGTCGCGGCCGAGATATTCGAGGTCGACGACGAGGCTATCCAGCACCTCCGGCAGCGCTTCGATCGCGGAATAGAGCTCGCTCGTGCCCATGCGCAGGCCGTGCCGGTTGATGGTCGCATCGCTGCGGCCATAGATGATGCAGGAGCCGTCCGGATTGACCTTGAGCCAGTCGCCGTGCCGCCACACCGGCCCGCGGCCGCTGCCGTCGAAATTGTCCGGATAGGTCTCGAAATAGCTGGAGCGATAGCGCGCATCGCCCTTGTCGTTCCAGAAACGGAGCGGCATCGAGGGCATCGGCTCGGTACAGACGAGCTCACCGACTTCGTCGATGACGGCGCGGCCCTGCTCGCTGAAGGCTTCGACCGCCGCGCCGAGCAGGCGGCATTGCATCGCGCCCGGCGTCTGCGGCAATTCGCGGTTGCCGCCGATGAAGGCGCCGGCGAAATCAGTGCCGCCGGAGATGTTCGCCCACCAGATGTCGGCCTGCGCCTTGCTGCCGTTGATTTTCGACAACGCCGCGAAGCGATCGTTGAACCAGGCTTGCGTATCGGCGCTGAGCGGCGAGCCGGTCGAGCCGAGGCAACGCAGCCGCGACAGATCGCCGGCCGCAGTGAGATCGATCTCGGCCTTGGCGCAGTTGGCGAAGAACGCCGCGCCGGCGCCGAAGAAGGTCGCTTTCGACTGTGACACGAACCGCCACAGCGTGGTCCAGTCCGGCTTGTCCTTGGTGCCGCCCGGGCTGCCGTCGAAGATGCAGCAGGTGGTGCCGCTGAGCAGGCCGCCGACCTGCGAATTCCACATGATCCAGCCGGTCGAAGAGTACCAGTGATAGCGCTCGCCGAACGAGTTCGCGTGGTAGGAGCAGCCGAGGTCGTTGTGCAGGCCCAGCAGCGCCAGCACCACGATGACGATCCCGCCATGACCGTGCACGATCGGTTTCGGCAGGCCGGTGGTGCCGCTGGAATAGACAATCCAGAGCGGATGATCGAACGGCAGCCAGGCCGGCTCGAACGCGTCGATCGCGGCGCCTGTCCTTGCGACGATGTCGACGAGCAGGGCGTCCGGTGCTGCGGGCGCGGTCTCGCTGTGCAGGATGACGTGCTCGACCGTCGGCAGCGATCGCCGCAGCTCGGCGACGACGTCCTTGCGATCATGCCGGCGGCCGGCATAGGTGACGGCATCGCAGGCGATCAGCACCTTCGGCTCGATCTGCTTGAAGCGGTCGATCACGGCGGGCGCAGCCATGTCGGGCGCGCAGACGCTCCAGACCGCGCCGATGCTGGCGCTCGCCAGAAACGCGATGATGGTTTCGGGGATGTTGGGCAGGTAGGCCGCGATCCGGTCGCCGGGCTTGATACCCCGATCCTTCAGATGCAGCGCGAGCGCCGCCGCCTTGCGCCGCAGCTCCGGCCAGCTCGTTTCGTTGAGCTTGCCGTCCTCGCCGCTACTGACGACCGCGGGCAGGCCGGCGGCGTCGGCGGCCTCGACATGCCGGAACACCTGCCGCGCATAGTTGACCTGCGCACCGGGAAACCACACCGCGCCCGGCATCTTGCGCTCGGTGATCACGGCCGCAAACGGCGTCGGCGATTGCAGATCGTAATAGTCCCAGATGCTGCGCCAGAAGCCGTCGAGATCGCGCACCGACCACTGCCGCATCTCCTCGTAATTCGCGAAGGAAAGGCCACGCTGCTCGGCGAGCCAGTTGCGGTAGAGAGCGATCTGGGGAACGAAGGGTGCGGTCATTGCGTGTCGGATTCTGTTGCGGGGAGGGGAGTCTAACCGGTGTCGCGGCTGAGCAGAAGCGTCAGTTCCTCATCCCTGCGTCACGGCAAAGCGCTCGCCGCCGATCCCGGCCTGATGCCGCGCGGCCGGCGCTGAAGCTGGCGTTCAAACGCCCTCAAAGCAAAAGCTGAAAAACAACCCCATACACAGTAGCGGAGCTATTGAATGCATTCGTCGTTTTCAGTTGGTGCCAAGCAGGTCCTTTTCGGACTTGTCCAACGCGAACAGCCTACCGATATCTCGATGGCGCGACGCATCGCCTCGTCCGGATTTGACACGTCGGGCAAAACTCTGGCAGAGTGGCATCATCGGAAATTCGTAACACCCGCGCGGGGAAACCTGCCGCGGGTTTTTTATGTCGCAGCAGTTGCCATGATCAAAGGATCGCTATTGTTCCGCACAGCGGCAGGGCTGACAATCGCAGTGGGAATTTTGCGTGAAGTGTTTTGCCCGACGACGGGCAAGGTGTCACTGCGAACTCCGTCGATGCATTGTGCGTCGTTGCTTCAACATTGTCATTGCGAGCGCAGCGAAGCAATCCAGAATCCCTCCGCGGAGGCGCTCTGGATTGCTTCGTCGCAAGAGCTCCTCGCAATGACGGCGAGAGTGGCGATGGGGTTTCGTAGCCCGGATGGAGCGAAGCGCAATCCGGGGTTCGTGCAATAGAGCGACACTGGTCCCGGATTTCGCTTCGCTCCATCCAGGCGACGGCAGTGAGAACCTTGCCTCGGCCTACCAACCCACTCCCGCCCACCGTCTCCCGAACACCGGCGGCTTGGTCTTCACCGCGGACCAGCCGAAGAAGTGATGCTTCCCCGACCAGGAGTGCACCACGCCACTGCAGATGCTGCATTTGAAGTGGCCCGAATGCGGCTCGGCGTGCTCTTCCCTTGTCGCAATGTAGTTCATGCTGCAACCGGGGCAGGTGAATTCTTCGATCGTCCAGATGCTGTTGGCCATTGCACCGCAATCACAGGTTAGGTCACGCTGACCAGCGTAGGATTCAGCATTTGCTTCGAAGTAAACCGAATGACGCAAAATCCGTTAATTCCGATTAGCCAAGTTGGCGACTTGCCGTCTGCCACGGAAATAGGACTGGCACGATGGCAAGGCTATTTGCAGTTGATCGCGAGCGGGCCGCTAGTTGGTGAGTTCGGCGGCAGTTTTAGCTCTTGGTTTCCTGCCGTTTTTAGGCGCAGTTCGGTCCATGTTCCGTCGATCATGAGGGGGCCCGCTGGCAGCGCGGACTGTGGAGTGCCGGGGATCGTGAGGCTCAGTCCCGGTGTTTGTGTACTGTGCGCCGAAAGTCCTAGCCCGATCAGCAAGGCTAGAAGAGCAAAAACCCCCGTTAGAGACTGCACGTTCAAGCGTTTCGAGACGGGGAGCGTTGACCAAGCGGTTTCGGTTGGGAACGTTCGTCCGTCGGCACGCTTATAGACCCCGCTGATTGCAGAGAGGCCGGCGCTCATGCTGATGAACAAGAGGATCACGCTGAAGGTGAAGAAGGCGACGGTCCAAGACAGCCACGGAACGCCATTAGAGCGCGTGAACTGAAGCAATGTCCCTGAAGCAACCAGAAGCGCGACAGCAATTGTGAGAAGCGTCTTAGCAGTCTCGACCGCCAGCTTCGTCGCTTCCTTCTTGTCGTCCGAACTTCGGCCGCCAAGGCGAGCCTTCGCCTCCGATAGAAAGGCATCTTGCGTCGTGACGTCGGGCCAAATCGTCGCTTTGTTGGCCTCCAAATGTGCAATTGCAGTCAGAGGATCGAAAGCTGGCACGGCGTCACCCCCACAAAAGATAAGTTGAGATGGTACCCCAGGCTGCGTCGATCGCTTTGATGACGTCGTGGGAAGATGCAAGTGACTCGCGCTTGTTGTTGTTCGTTGTTTTTACCAACTCATAGAAGCTATCCATCACCTGGGCATCCAGGTTCTGTGCTGTGAGAACGACGGTGCTATTTGGAGACGAGAGATTCCCCTGGCTCAATCGATCCTGGTAGGGTTGAACGATCATCTGGTCGAAAAGCGACAGCACGCAGAGCAAAGCGTCAGATCGAAATGTGGACATTTGGTTTTGCAGTAGGGCGGCTTTGATTTGATCGAGAACAGCTATGTTCCTCGTGTCGTAATTCATGAACAATTTGAAGTATGACTGCGCGAGTAAAGGATCCACGGTATCCTCCCCTTTGGAAATGTCCGAGTATAATATTTACCTTTAGTTGTATCAATGGCGTCTATCCCGCGCGAAGGCCTGGCCCCCCAGTGGAGCCGGTTAAGCTTGCGACGAGCGCCCGTCAGTCCAAATCGCGCCGCCGGTCGGTCCAAGCGCCCCCTTGATCGGACAGCTAGATTTCACCCCATCGCCCTGGTCGAGCAGGGCAAAAGTCATTGGGGGTGGGATCATGAGCAAGAAACTGATTTTGACAGCTGCGCTGTTGTCGCTGGCAACTCCGGCCTTTGCGGCCGACATCATCGAACCTGCGCCGGTGGTGAAGGCGCCGATCGTGCCGGCCCAGATCTTCAGCTGGACCGGCTTCTACATCGGCGCGCATGGCGGCGGCGCCTGGAGCAAATGGACCGGCATCGACCCGACCGATCCGACGGCGACCTGGAGCTCGGCCACGGCCAGCGGCGGCATCGTCGGGGGCCAGATCGGCGGCAACTACCAGATCAGCAATTTCGTGATCGGTCTCGAAGGCACCGGCGCCTGGTCCAGCGTCACACTCAATGCCGGCGGCCCGTTCGGTGGCGGTGCCGGCTTCAACCTGTCGCTGAAGAACGATTACATCGCCACGGTCGCCGGCCGTTTCGGCGTCGCCTTCGACCGCGTGCTGCTCTACGCCAAGGGTGGCGCGGCCTTCACCCGCGACAAGTATAGCGTCAACAACGGCCTTGCCGGCCCGCTCGCCGGTTCCGCCTCGGGCAGCTTCAATCGCACCGGCTGGCTTGCCGGCGGCGGCATCGAGTGGATGTTCATGCCGAACTGGTCGGTGCGGGCCGAGTACAACTATATGGGCTTCGGCACGATCACCGAGCAGCTGGTGACGACAGGCAATCTGGTGGCGACTCCAGCCAATGTGAAGCTGAACATCCAGACCGGCACGGTGGGCGTGAACTATCACTTCTGAGCGGACGGAGCGCCACCGCTCGGCCGACTGGACCAACCCGTTCGACGACAGCTGATGCCGCGCCGGGCGGCGCAGCGGTCCGATCCCTTGGGCCGCCGCAGGCCCGGTCGTCTTGACGCCGGATGCGCGGCTGGCAATAACGCTTTGCCGCGCAAGTGCCGGAACCCGCGTCAATGCCGCAAGGAAAGGCGTGCCCGTGAAAAGTCTCCGTCAGCTCCTGACGGGAGAGGACATCATCCAGCTCCTGATCCGGGTCGGCCTGCTTGGCCTGCTGATCATCTGGACCTTCCTGATCATCCGCCCGTTCGTGCCGATCCTGGCCTGGAGCGCCGTGCTCGCGGTCGCGTTCTATCCGGCCTTCAGCTGGGTCGCCAAGATCCTCGGCGGCCGCCCGAAGACCGCGGCCGCGATCCTCACCCTGATCACGCTCGGCATCGTCATTGGCCCGGCGACCTGGCTCGGCCTCAGCGCGGTGGACGGTGCGCGCGAGCTGGCGAAGCAGCTCGGCACCGGCGATCTCGCGCTGCAGTCGGCGCCGGAGCAGCTCAAGTCGTGGCCGGTGGTCGGCCCTTGGCTCTACGATCTCTGGGATCAGGCTTATAACAACATCCGTGCGGTGCTGCGCGAGGTCGCGCCCTATCTCCAGCCGCTGGCGGGACCCCTGTTGTCGCTTGCGGGCGATGCGAGCCTCGGCACGCTCCAGTTTCTGGTCTCGGTGTTCGTCGCCGGCTTCCTGTTTCCGCATGGGCCGCGGCTGGTTGCGGCCGGGCGCGGCTTCCTGTTTCGCATCGTGCCCGAGCAGAGCGAGCATTTTCTCGAGCTTGGGGGCGCCACCATCCGCGCCGTGGCGCAAGGCGTGATCGGCGTCGCCATCGTGCAGGCGCTGCTCGCCGGCATCGGCTTCAAGATGGCAGCCGTGCCGAGCGCCGGCCTGCTCGCCTTCATCGTGCTATTGCTGTCGATCGTGCAGATCGGCGCGTTCCTGGTGATCCTGCCGGTGATCATCTGGATCTGGACCGCCAAGGACGTCACCACGGCGCTGCTGCTCACCGTGTTTCTCGTCCTCGTCGGCTTCATCGACACCATGTTGAAGCCGCTGGTGATGGGGCGCGGCCTCACCACGCCGACCATCGTGATCTTCGTCGGCGTGATCGGCGGCACGCTCGCCCACGGTATCGTCGGCCTGTTCATCGGGCCGATCATCCTGTCGGTGGCCTGGGAGTTGATGATGGCCTGGATCAGGACCGAGGACCGGGCGGCGGCGAGCGAAAGCTGAGCTGCTCGCACGGGCTGTGGTCAAAGCGCCCCGCGAACTTGTCTATTCAACTAGACAAGTTACGATAGGGCGATTCTGTTTTCGATCTACGGCAGTAATGGCGAAGTCTTCCAAGCTGGTTGCCGCAAAACGCGGCAAGGTATTGTTGGTCAGACGGCGGTCGGACGGCCTGTGGATGTTCCCGGGCGGCCGCAAGCGTTCGCGCGAGTCCGACAAGGACTGCTTGCGGCGGGAGATCAAGGAGGAGCTGCCCAAGCTGAAGCTCGGCCGGATCAGCCTGTGGAAGGAAGTGACGGCCAGGAATAAGCGCTCCGGTCGCAAGATGAGCGACGCGATCTTCATCGCCAAGGGTGCCAAGGGCAGGCTCGAGATCGGCGACAAGAAGGAGATCGACCGCGCCGCCTGGCAGAAGCCGCGCGGCATCCGCCTGACGCCGACCTCGCGCTACATCCGCGATCGGCTGTTTCCGAGCAAGCCGCGGCGCCAGTGAGGAGGGGGGGCCGCGTCTTCGCGGCGCCGGTGCGACAAATCGCCCGCTGGTCCACAACACGAGCCCGAAATCGACAGATCATCGTGCGGTCAGGTCGGCCTACGGTCGTGGTCTGATCGAGACGGCCCCAGCTCGCTGCTATTGCTTGACCGCCAGCGTGTCCAGGCAGTGGTTGAGATAGACGGTGCGATCCCTGGGCAGCACCTTGTCGAGATCCGCCTTCAGTGCGCATTCGCGTTGCCGCACCTGCTCGGCCCGGCGCTTCTCGGCCGCCTCGCGATATTCGGGGGCAACCTTGTTGGGATCGACCAGCGCCTGCGCGCGGGCGGGAGCGGTCACGGCGAGCGCGATGGCGGCGATGATAATGAGCTGCTTCAAATGAGCCTCCGTAAAAGGGCTCATGCTAGCGCGAGGGTAGCGAGGGCTCAAACGGCAAGTACGGTGAGGCGACAGATCGCGCAGCCTGCGTCCGAGAGGCTGTCGGCGGAGTCGGTTTCGACGACCTGAAGTCGGCTATGTGAAATCGGCCAAGCGAAATCGGCCAGTGAAGTCCATTCACTTCGAGGCGTGGTCGATCTTGTGCACGAGATGCCCGGTGTCGTGATCGCGACGCAATTGGCTCAGCGAGGTCTCGTTCAATTGATGCAAGACCTCGCTGAGCGGCGTCGCATCGGGATAACCGGCCGCAAATGCCTTTCCGTAGATCTTCCGCAACGTACCGACCAGCGTGTTGCCATGCTTCTTGCTGATCGCGCCATCCTTGTCCCGATGGCGGCCGTCCAGGCCCGGTTCCTTCATGTGGTTCTCCCTGTGCGGCGTCTTGAGCGCCTGGAGAGAGCGTGCTCCCAAACGAATTGGTTGGCAACGGTGCGGCGCGCGGGAGTTGAGCGGCGGTTCGCTCCATCGCAAGAGCGTCGCGTTCGCGCTTCGCTCTCCTAGCTGTGAAGCCGCGTCAGATCGCGGTGGGACGGTCGGCGTACTACATCAGCGGAAGCGGACTCGATTGGAGCCGATATGATGCGTCTAGTTTTGGCCCTGGGCCTCTTGATCGTCTTGTGCACGTCTGCAGACGCCGCGCACCACGCTCGTGCGCACAGTCCTGCGACACGCCATCCTCCGGTCGATCGTTTCGGCACGGAAGCGAATCCTCGCGTGCGCTTCGCGGTCCCCGGCTGGAGCGATGAAGCAACGGCGCGCTGGCTCAATAATGCCTCGTCCAACGTCGGCCGAGGCGGATAGCTATACCCGGACGCGGTACGCGAAGATCGGCGGAGCCGTGTGAACCAGTTCACACTCGCGCTTCGAGACCGGTGCTATGAAGGCCTCATTGCTTTTACCGATTGATATTTTGAAAACGCCCCAGCGCTCCCTACCAGGCGCTGGGGTTTTCATTTCGATCGCGGTCACGGCCACGGCTCGCGAAGCGTGATCGGGCGGATGATTTCTGAAAAGTGCCGAGGGGCGGGCGCGACTAAGCGGCTTGCTCCTCGAACGAGGTGTAGACCTGCCCAGCCGGATCGACGATCTGAACGTCCCAGCACCCGTCTTCGACGAGCTCTCTGGCCTTCTTGAGGGCGGCCGCGAGTGACAGCCGCTTGAGGCTGACGACGCCTGCCGTGTCGAAACCGCTGATTTCAAACATGCCGTTCCTCCGGTTTTCCTGAATCTTACACCTTTCGAGGGCGTTGTCTCCCGGCTTTTGTGGCAAGGCCCTTGGAACTGCAGACAGCTGCAGCGTCCAGTGCAGCGCGGTGGCCGCCGTCGTGCCATCGGCCGACCCTGATGGTCGTGGCGCTCTCGTCGCGTTCAGGCGTCATTCCGAGGGGTTGTCTATCTTGCGGCCTTGGAGGACCGCTTCGATGTTGATCACCACTATTGCGACAATCCTTGCTCTTCATGGCGGTGCAACGGCGCCTGCCGCAGCTGTCGAACGCCCGCTCGAGGTGCAGTATCGCGGCGTACCGAGGCATCCGCCGCCGTGCGGCGATCATTGGGATCAGAGCGCCCGCGACGGGATGTGCTATCCCAACGGCTATCTCCGTCCCGAAGACCAGGCGGCGCTGCAGGGATACTATCAGGGCCCGCGGCCTTACTATGGAATGCGCCGGCGTCCGGTGCCATGCGGCCACCGCGCTGACGTCGATATCCGCGACGGTGTCTGCTACCCCAACGGCACGGTTCCACTACAATTCCAGGACCGGCCAGAGAATTATTATCGGCGGTACTGAGAGACGGGCCGTCAGGCGTGAGACCGGGTGTGCTCCGGATCAGTGTGCTCCTGATCAGCGTGCTCTTGATGAGCTAGCCGCGGAGCCGGTCCAGCGCTACGCTAAGCGGCCTGCTCCTCAAACGAGGTGTGTACGCGCCCGGTTGGATCGACGATCTGAACGTCCCAGCACCCGTCTTCGACAAGCTCTCGGGCCTTCTTGAGGGCGACCGCGAGTGACAGCCGCTTGAGGCTGACGACGCCTGCCGTGTCGAAACCGCTGATTTCAAACATGCCGTTCCTCCGGTTCTCGTGAATCTTACACCTTTCAGGGGCCTTGTCTCTCGGCTTTGGTGCTTCGAAGCAGGCTGCCGCGTGACTCATTCCGTCCCTTCGCCCCCCGTAATCGGCCGGGGCGGCCGGGCCTGCCAGGCGGCCATGTCGCTAACGTGGAATTAATCCAAAATGCCCACAATTTTAGGCAGTTGTAGGTGGGTGCTGCGTAGAGGAGCCGTCGCGAGGACGTTCCGGCGTCGGCTTCCTGTTGCTCGCTCATTTGAGGTCAATGGACATGACCACGACATCCGAGGCGCAAGGCCTCGTCGAACAACTCGACCCCGCGGCGCTCGCGCTCGCAGTCGCAGCACTCGAGCCCGCAGCCCCGGAAGCTCCGGCATCGAGCAAGCGGTCCAGCCGGAAATCGGTCCTGGCACTGTCGGTGTGTGCCTTGGCCATCAATGGTGCGGCGGCGATCCATACATTGCCGGCCGATCTTCCGTCGCCGAATCTCAGCAGTCTGGCTGAACTGCTTCCGCGCCGGGAAGCTTCCGCGCCAAAGGCGGATCCGGTTGTCGCTGCCTTGAAGGACATTCAGTCGGCCCAGCAGCAACACACGGCTTCGCTGCAGGAGAACAACCACGCCTTGCAGCAAAATGCAGCCCTGCTGCAGCAGGATTCAATGGTGCTGTTGTCTCTGCGACAGAGCATCACGGACGAACGGGTGGATGTGAGGAAGATATCTTCACAGCTGTCCACGCTCATCGCGAAGGTCGACACGCTGCAGAATGCAATGATGTCGGACGTCACGTCCTCGATCCGAAAAGCGAACGCGCGCTATGGACTGTCGGCCGCGATGCGGAAGCGGATGGTTCGGCAGTCGAAGTCTGTCGGGCCGGTTTCAGTTGGGGGAGCGCCGCTGAGTGTGCCGGCTGCGACGTCGGCTCCGGAAAGCTGAAGATAGTTCAAGCGAAGCAGTTGGCAGTACTGGCCCTCGAGTTCACGTTGGCCGGTCTTCTTGTCATGCCAAGCAGGACACGATGGCAAGCACGACGTCTGCGCTTAGCTCCCCTGAGTACATCGTGAAAAGGATGCCAGCGCCAAGAACAACAGCAGAGACCTTGAGAATAATCATTTTGAGATCCCCTCGTGGGTGACGAGACACTGGACCCGGATTGTTTCCTGAGTGCTTCGCGTGATGCGGCGAACGGTTTCATTCACCGAGACGTTATCCGTGAGGGGCCGCTCCACTTAGAGGCCGCAACAGGGGCTGCTGCGCCCCGATGCATTTTCGAGATCAAGCCCGGGGGGCATCGCAATCGAGCTGGCGCGCGCCAACGGTGACTTCAAAACTCTCTCGCGAGAGCGAGCGCGGGGTCTCAGTTGCTCCGTTCCGACCTCCAGCCGGTTTCCCGATGTGAAATGGTGGCGGTGATATCGACGTCTCTGCCGGCGGACTGGCGCCAGGCCGCCACGCCGAAACACACCGTCAGCGTCAATGTCGTCAGCAATAGCAGCACCGACAGAAACTGGCTCACGCATACCCCCAAGCAAGATCACACACGAGGGCGCGCACATCTGGTTGATTCGGAAAATGCAGTCCGACTGACCTAGGGAGCGTTTTCCCCAAGGTTGCAGACCCGTGGACCAACACTCGTAGCCCTTGAGCCACCGCGCTCAGGATCCGGCTCCGCACGCACCAGGCTTCTGCGCTTCACAAGAATTGGCCGGCTATTGCCGTCGCCACGGCATAAGCTTTGGCTGGATGCTCGATGGCAGCCTCGCCGGCCGTCGCTCTATGATAGAGGCGATTGTTGGAGGCGGTGACTTTACAGCGCTGTAGATCCCGTCCGACCGACCAAATTGGAATCGCAGCCCTAGATCTCGCGATGGAATTAGCTGGCAACGCAGCGAAGCGCTGACCCGCCGGTTCGCGCTGGCGGCCCCCCTTTAGAATTCGCTAGTTGGGGGGGCTGCCGCTCTTGGCCTTGGACGAATGTTTCACTACCGGTTTGGCCGGCGTGGCCGGCTTCTTCGCTTCGTCGCCGCGGGCAGTTCCCCACGGATCGACTGCCTTCTGGTTGGGAACATTGCCGAGGGAGCGTTGATAGGCGCGCTCGGCCCGAATGTCGTCCGCCTTCTCGGCCTCCGTCTTGTCCTTGGACTCGCCGTACATTGGAACATGGTCCTGAGCCAATGCGGTCTGTGCGATCAGGGCGAACATGACAGCGACGGCGATTTTGCGCATCGAGAAACTCCCGGTTCTGTGACTAGCATAACATCGCGCCGATTGCGGCATCAATGCATCGGAGCGGCGTCCGGTAACGGCTGATGACGCATCGCCGCCGGTTGAAGCGGTAGAGATAAGCCCGCCGACTCACAAGGTCGGCGGGGTTCTCTTGCGGGGCAGGCTAGTCATCATCCGCCGACGAGCCGTTAGTTCGCTAGTTGAGCGCGCGCCTGTTTGACATTGCGTGAGACGACACGATCGTAGGCCGATAAAGCGGCATCGGTCGCTAACTCAACCATTTCTCGATAGGCGCCGTCGTTCGTTTGAGTGAAGCTTTCGTGGATTGCTCTGGCAAGCTGTTCGTCTGAAACGGCGTCTCCCGGGGCCGCTCGTCCGGTGAGTCGGCTATACAGATTCAAGCGATACACGTCGGCGGCGATTTGCCAGGCCCAATCCTCCAGTCCCAGTTGTTGAACCACCCGGTCGACCCCTTGCTCTACGCGCAGAAAAATTGGGGTAGTCGACGCTGGGCATAGAAAAAACTAACTCAGGTTAGAAAAAAATCTGCCCTACAAATTCAGGTGGAAGCCGCCGCTCGAGGCGCGCGCCGGTTCAGGCGCTAACAAATACGCCGCCGGGCTCTAATACATTGTCCCGGCGGCGGTGTTCATTTCCAGCCCCGAGATGGGAACTAACAAAAACCTCGGATAGAGATTTTACGTACGAAACCTGGGAAGGTTTCAGGCTGCCGGTTCACGCTGGCGGGCCTTGGCAGGCCCTGCAAACTCCTGTTGATGTGGCCGAGGAAGCTGTCACATTACTTTGACAGACAGGTGCCAATTTGGAAGGCGCTGGGATTTCAGAGCCCAGACCGGAATACGCGGCGAACGCTGCCAAGCGAATATATTCCGCTTGTGCAGCGTTCAGTATCCTCTCAATTTCGGGAGTTCGGCGTGTTTGATGCTGAAATGACTGCGCTGCTCAGGGCGGTGCTCGATGAAGTTTGCGAAAATATTCCTGTAAGCGAGACGGGCGCCAGAGCGTACGTTGCTTCGAAGCTGCTCGATGCCGCGGCACATGGACAGTTCTCAACCGACGCGTTGAAAGCAGCGGGTCGCAAGGCCCTGAGCCCACCAACGATGTGGCGCTGATTATCCGCTCCACATCACTCGATCACATCGTATTCGAAGGCGACGCCCTCCGGGTCGTTCTCCTCAAACCATCGTTCCGCGGCGCCCACCGTCGCGAAGACCTTGATGTGATCGATGTCGCCGACCTGCTTGGGGTGTTGCGCCGGCCCTAGTGGGGCTCTTTCGCGCGCATGGAGCGCATCTGCCCGGATCTGGCGGACGGGGAGGGCGCGCTGCCGCTTGAGCGCGCCGGCCTCATGGCGATCGCGCGCAATTGCCGCGCTGCCATCCTCGACGCTCTGATCGGCAATCAATTTGCCAACACAGTGCCCTCACACGGCTTTTTCGGTCGGCTTGTGATTTCGCTTAAGTTATTGTTTCGGCTTGGTGAGCGCGCTGGGGCTCGAACCCAGGACCCCGTGATTAAAAGTCACGTGCTCTACCGGCTGAGCTACGCGCTCCCATGGCCGCTGATGGCTTTCAAGATCGATCGCCATCGTCTTCGGACATTCGAGAAGCATGTCTTGCCGCTGCCTCAACTGGCGTCGCGGGGAAAAACCGGCTGTTTCCGGATCATGCTTTCGGCCCGCGCTGTGTAGGGGGACGGGGCGCTGAGGTCAATAGTGCGAGTGGCGGCCCAAACTCTTGGCGGAGGCGGGGATTCGCTCGCGCTTTCCGCCGCTTAGGCCAGAATTTTCAACTCGATTGGCGGCCCGCTATCCACGCCGAACAGCGCCGGTGGCTTGCCGGCGCGGAGGTTTCACCCGCGCCGAGAGGCCGTTCGTTCGTCAGTTCGCTTCCCGCCGGACCTCGCTCGGCACCGGTTGCGGCGTGCCGGCGGGGGTCGGCAGCGCAACCGGGCGCAGGCCGATCAGCTCGGCGGTGCGGATCGCGCTGTCGCGCCAGAACTGGAACGAGTTGATGCGGCTGAGCTCGAGGATCGCGATCGCGACCGCGGCCAGGAACGGCAGGCTTTGCAGCACCAGGACGCCGGCGAAGATGTAGATCTCGGTGATCTGGCGATAGCTGTTGGAGGCGATCAGCACGCCGGCGCCGATCACCAGCAGGGTGCCGATGACGGCCTCCCAGAACGCCTGGAACTCGATCGACATCCTGGACAGGCCGCCCTTGGAGGTGCGCGCGAACGCGATGTGCTCGGTGATGAGACCTTGTGCCACCGCGCGCGACACCGTCCATTGCACGCTCATCGCGGCGATCATCGCGCCCATCATCTGGCCGGGTTTGATCGCGACGCGCGCGCGGTACATCGACAGGAAGTGCGCGAGCGAGACGATGAAGGCGCCGATGATCGGCAGGGTCAGGATCTTGTCGGGGATGGCGATGTCGGCGAAAGCGACGATCGGCACCCAGATGAGGTTGAGCAGCGCCACCACCACGCCGAGGCTTTCGGCGCCGAGCCAGTTCAGCCAGCCCAAGCCATATTCGCGCTTCTGGTCGGGCGTCAGCCGGCTGCGGCCGGGCAGGAAGTGCCGCCAGTGCTTCTTCACGATCTGGAGGCCGCCATAGGCCCAGCGGTGACGCTGCTTCTTGAAGGCCTCGTAGGTGTCGGGGAGCAGGCCCTGGCCGTAGCGGTGATTGGTGTAGTGGGTGGTCCAGCCGAGCTCCTGGATCGCAAGGCCGAGATCGCTGTCCTCGCAGATCGTGTCGGACGACCAGCCGCCGGCCATGTCCATCGCGGCGCGGCGGATCAGGCACATCGTGCCGTGCACGATGATGGCGTTGGCTTCGTTGCGCTGGACCATGCCGATGTCGAAGAAGCCGGCATATTCGCCGTTCATGATGTAGTGCATGATCGACAGGTCGCCGTCGCGATGCTCCTGCGGCGCCTGCACGAGGCCGACGCGCGGGTCGGCGAAAGCCGGCACGAGGTCCTTCAGCCAGTCGGGATCGACGACATAGTCGGCATCGAGGATGCCGATGATCTCGGCATCGACGGCGGTGCGGTCCATCGCGATCCGCAGCGCGCCGGCCTTGAAGCCCTGCACCTTCTCGGCGTTGATGAACTTGAAGCGTTCACCGAGCGCGCGGCAATGGTCCTGGATCGGCTGCCAGAACGCGGGATCGGGCGTGTTGTTGATGATGACGACGCATTCGTAGTTCGGATAGTTCAGCCGCGACAGCGCATCGAGCGTCTGCTTCAGCATCTCGACCGGCTCGAAATAGGCGGGGATGTGGATCGAGACCTTCGGGTAGTAATTCTCGGGAACGTTCTCGACCGGCTTGGTCTTGGAGAGCAGCCGCTGCGGCGGCCGGCCCAAGGCCACCGCCGCGATCTCGTCGACGCGCGCCATCGCGATGAGGACCAGGGGAACAAGCAGGATCATGCCGAGCGTGAGCGCGAAGGCCGAGCCGAAGATGAAATAGTGGTCGTTCCAGAACGCGAACACCGTCGCGGCCCAGGCGCCGACGCCGTTGGCGGTCGCCGACAGCAGGAACGCCTGCCTGGCGGTCGGTTGCTCCAGCCGCAGGATCGGCAGCGACAGGAGGATGCCGACCAGCAGCGCAATTCCCATCAGCTTCCAGTAGTCGGGATTCTCGACCGGGCCGGTCCAGGCGAATTTCGGCTCGCGGCTGGCGTTGAGGATGCCCCAGTACGGGCCGACGCCGCCCTCGAAATATTTCCAGGGCTGATCGATGGCTTCGACGATGTTATATTCCATGCCGATGGCTTCGGCGCGGCTGACGAAGTTGCGCAGGGTCAGCGCCTGCTGGAACGGACCGGGGTCGGCGTTGCGAAGGTTGTAGCCCTGGCTCGGCCAGCCGAATTCGGCGATCACGATGCGCTTGCCCGGGAACAGGTTGCGCAGCAGGTTGTAGCGATCGACGGCCTGGTCGACGGCCTGGTCCGAGCGGAAGTTTTCCCAATAGGGCAGCACGTGGGCGGCGATGAAGTCGACGTTGGAGGCAAGGTCGGGATTGTCGCGCCAGATGTTCCAGATCTCGCCGGTCGTGACGGGCACGCGGACCGAGCCCTTCACCTTCTTGATCATGTCGATGAGGTCTTCGACCTTCTGCTCGCCGCGGTAGATCACCTCGTTGCCGACCACGACGCCGACGACGTTGCTGTTCTTGCGGGCGAGTTCGATGGCGGCCTTGATCTCGCGCTCGTTGCGATCCTTGTCCTTGTCGATCCAGGCGCCGACGGTGACCTTGAGGCCGAACTCGGCCGCGATCGGCGGCACCAGCTCCACGCCGCCGGTGGACGAATAGAGACGGATCGCGCGCGTCATCGTCGACAGCGTCTTCAGGTCGGCGCGGATTTTCTCGACGGTGGGGATGTTGTCGATGTCGGGGTGCGCCGCGCCTTCGAACGGGGCGTAGGAGACGCTGGGCAGCAGGCCCTTGAAGTCGGGCGCGGGTTCCTTGTCGCGCAGGACTCCCCAGATGCCGGCGTGAAGCACGGACACAAGCAACAGAACGGCGGCGACAACGCGCATCGCGGCTAAACCAAAAGGGGCTGAGGTGGCAGGGAAGCGGATCCGACCCCGAGATCCGACCGAGTCCGCGGCAAATGGAGCATACCTCTGCCGCGCGGTTTCACAACTGTCATGGCCTCATGACCGTATGAGGGCATGACAGTTTCGGAATGTGCGGCAGTGCCAACCGCTTCTATCGCCGATCGTTCCTGAACGGCGGCTGAAACGATCGCGGCTATTTCGAGGGCGCCGGTGTCGGGCTTGCCGCAGGCGCGGGGCTCGCGGCCGGCTGCGGGGCCTGCGAATTGCCCGTGGTTGGCGCCGCCGGCTGGGAGGCGCTGGCTGACGCCTGCTGCGGCTGGGATGCCGGGTTGATCCAGCAGGCGTGCACGCGGCTGTCCAGGGTCTCGGCGACCTTGGGATCGATCTGGCCGCCAAAGCGGGTCAGGCAGCGGAAGGCGGCCTGGATGTGGCCGCCGGGGCAGCCGAAGCGGTCGTAGAGGTCGAGATGGCGGAACGCGGTATCGAGGTCGTCGCGCCACATCAGCCGCACCACGCGCCGGCCGAGCCAGACGCATTCGGGGTTGCCGGCCGGGCCGTTGATGACCTGGGCTGCTTCGGCGAACTCGTCGGTGCGGCGCTGGTTCTGGGCGGCGTCCTTGGCGGCGGCATCGGCGGGCTGGGCGGCTGCCTTGCCCTGGTCCGGGGCGGGCGTGCCGCTCTGGGCGGAGGCGCCACCGAGACCGACCATCACGACCAGGGAGGCGACGGCCAAGGTGGCGGCGAACTGCCGCAGGACCGCATTTCGTAACTCGAACACCCGTTGCCGCATGAATTCCCCAATATATCAGCTGACCGCCCGCGCCAGGACCTCGCGGACTCGCCGGTGATGGCGTCCAAATGGGTCCCCAATGCGGCGGCAAAGTCCTGCCGAGTCCATGACCTGAATTTGAAATTTTGTCCAGCAAAGTCACGATCCTAGGCCTCTGTCGAACGGCCGCAGGTAAATTCCTCGGGGGAGGGAAGGATCCATCCCGGACACACCCCTTGGCAGATGGCGCGTGAGCAGGTAATCGACGGCACCTCGCGGAGGACGGAACCGATTTCTCTTCGTACGCCACTGGCGCTTCTGCTCGTTTCACTGGGTGCGATTGCTGCCGTGTGGTGGTGGCTGGCCACGCCAATCACGCTCGCGCGCGCCCCGATCGACCCGGCCGACAAGGTCCAATGCGTCTCCTATGCGCCGTTCCGCGGGGAACAGTCGCCGCTGAACGCGTGGACCCATATCGAGGCCGACCAAATCGAGCAGGATTTGCGCCAGCTCAAGGAGATCACCGACTGCGTCCGCACCTATTCGATGGAGAACGGGCTCGACCAGGTGCCGGCGATCGCCGCCAAGGTCGGCGGGCTGAAGGTGCTCCAGGGCATCTGGCTCTCCAGCAACCGCGCCAAGAATTTTGAGCAGGCCGCGCTCGCCGTCCGCCTCTCCAAGGAATTTCCCGGCATCATCACCAGCGTCATCGTCGGCAACGAGGTGCTGTTGCGCGGCGAGATGACGACCGCGGACCTCGTCTCCATCATCCGCTCGGTGAAGGCGCAGGTCAGCGTGCCCGTCACCTATGCCGACGTCTGGGAGTTCTGGCTCAGGAATCGCGAGGTCTATGACGCCGTCGACTTCGTCACGATCCACATCCTGCCTTATTGGGAGGATGTTCCGGTGAAGGCGAAGTTCGCAGCGAGCCATGTCGAGGCGATCCGCGAGCGCATGGCGGTCGCGTTCCCCGGCAAGGAGATCCTGATCGGCGAAACCGGCTGGCCCAGCGAAGGGCGCATGCGCGAGGGCGCGCTGCCGTCGCGCACCAACCAGGCGCGCGTCGTCTCGGAAATCCTGGGCCTGGCGAAAGCGAACAAGTTTCGCGTCAATCTGATCGAGTCCTATGACCAGCCCTGGAAGCGCAAGCTGGAAGGCACCGTCGGCGGCTATTGGGGCCTGTACGACTCGGTGCGCCGGAACCTGAAATATCCGCCGGGCCAGCCGATCAGCAATTTCCCGTACTGGAAATGGTACATGGGCGCCGGCATGGGCCTCTGCGTGCTGGTGTTCGCGGTCGCCGGCCTCACGCTGCGCAGGCGGCCGTGGACGCCGCGCTTCTCGGCCTGGCTCGGCGTCGCGATCTCGGCGACGTCAGCGGGCACCCTGCTCGGGATCGGCGTCGACAAGATGTATTATGAGAGCTACGGCATCGGCGGCTGGCTGCACTGGGGCGCGCTGCTTCTGGCCGGCATCCTGTCGCCGATCTTCTGCGCGCAGGCGATGGTGATCGGCCGCAGCCTTCCGACCTTCCTCGATCTGCTCGGCCCGCGCGAGGGCCGCAAATGGTCGAAGCTCACCGCCGTGCTCGGCCTGACGCTGGCGGTGACCGCGGTGATCGCGGCGCAGACCGCGCTCGCCTTCGTGTTCGACTCGCGCTACCACGACTTCCCCTACGCCTCGCTGACGATGGCGGTGGTGCCGTTCGCGGTGCTGATGCTGAACCGGCCGCAGATCGGCCAGCGTCCGATTGCGGAATCGGTATTCGCGGGCCTGCTCACGCTGGCGGCCGCCTATGTGCTGTTCAACGAGGGCCGCGAGAACTGGCAGTCGCTGTGGACCTGCGCGATCTACTTGCTGTTCGCGTTCACGCTGTGGCGGGCGCGGGCCGAGCAAATCCAAGAATGAACAGGCCGATCGCAAGGCCCGACAGCACGACATTGTAGAGCACGATGCCGAGGCCGGCGGCGACGATGCCGACGGTCAGCAGCACGATCGACGGCCGCATCAGGTTCAGCGTCGCAACCACCAGCGCGACGATGCCGAACACCGAATTCTTGAACAGCACCGTCGAGACTGTGCGCGCCTTGCAGATTAGAGTCTGCAGGCCGGCGTCACAGGCGAGGCCAACGGTCGAGTTCTCGATGCCGAGATAGCGCAGATAGATCGCGTAGCCGACGGACACGAAGCCGACGACGATCAGGAACTGCACCTGGTAGGGCGTGAGGCGGAAGGGCTTTTTTGTCATGGGCGCAATATGGTCGGGATGACGGGAGGGGGCAACAGGCGAGGTGGATATTTCTGCCCATTGCATAATCGCCAATTAGGCGATGAGACCGAGCTCGCGCGCGCTGTGGCTAACCCAAGCGACACAGGAGACCATTGGGCCTCAATTCCAGCTCGAATGCCCAAGGTTGTGGTGCGTTAATCAGGTCCTCCTCCATATTGCCCTGAGGCGAAAGCTCAGTCTTGTACATCGCCGTCGCGATGGCCAGTGGGACTCCCCCTGGATTGGGCACTGGAATTCCGGCATCAACGCTGATTGGGCCGCCATTTATTGGATCGGATGCCATCAGAGTCGTGTTCAAGCCGTCTCCTAGATCGACAGCGCAACCGTGCATGAGCGTTACCGCGAAGAGCTCAGTCAGGCGCTTTTGTTGATCGAAAGCGTTGCTTTCCTTGGGTTCGAGCACTCCGCTGCTTCTCAGGGTTGCCTTCAGATCGGTGAACAGTCGATCAGACGTAAATGCAGGCCGGACGACAAAGCTACTCGTCAATTTGTCAATATAATCCAGCTCTTCCGCGTTGAGCCGTTCCACGCTTATCGTTCCGAAGTTAGTGCGGACGATCTTTTGTTCGATCGTCTCGACTAGCTTTTTTGCCTTCGCCATCGGGAATTTTCGGAGGCGCGGCGGAGCGCGTCTGAGGGTCGCGTGCAGCCAAGGCACGAACTGGGATGGCAGTGATCTGTTCGTGATGTACGGATTGGCCCCAGGCGGGTGTCTATTGAAGAAAGACATGAAGAAGGCGATCAGAGCCCAATCGCGCACTTCCCGAGTAACTATCCCTTTGTTGCGTTCGGCCTTATGAGCGACGAAGTCGCCGATTTCCTGAACAGGTTCTCTTCCATCGCAGCGATCTCTGGCAAATAGAAAAATACGCGCCAGATCCTCCGGCACAAAGTCTCCGTTCAGGAAACGAACAACGCGCGCTCGGATTCCAGCATCAACCATTGTCGATCACCCCTGCGTTGATGCTTGTTATTTGAGCGTTCCTACCGCCTGAAGAACGACGACAGCGTCGATCCCGTCGAGGCCGTCTCCGGCTTCGCCGGTGCGGCCGGCGGCTGAGGCGCGGGGGCAGGCGCGGGCTCCTCGCGCTTCGACGAGCGTTTTGAGGAGTAGCTGCGGCGGCGCTTCTCCGGTTTGGCGGCCGGAGCGGGCGCCGGCGCAGTCTCGGCTTGCGGGACGGAGTCCTGGTTCTTGTCCGCGTTCTTCTCCTGAACCCGGTCCTGAGTCTTCTCTTGTCCCTTCTCCGATCCGCCGCGCATCGACAGCCGCTGGCCGTCGAACACGGTGGTCTCGCAATGGCGGTCGTTCTCGGCGAGGCCCGCGCAGAGCTTTGCGGCGGCGGCGGCATTGATCAGCGGGCCGGCCCCCAAGCGGAGCTGCATGCCGAGGCCGGCATTGCCTTCCTTGATCATGATGATCGGCCGCAGCGCCGCGATCTCGGGATTGGACTTGGTCAGGCCGCGCCAGAGCGCGCGCAGGCCGTCGAGCGAGTTGGCGCCGCCAAGGTCGATGGCGAAGCGCGTCTGCTGGACCGCGATTGCAGGGGCCTCGCTCTCGGCCGTCTCCGGCGGCTTGGCTGGCGCCGCGGCGACCTCGGTCGGGGCGGGCGCCTGTTCGGGCTTCTTCTCGGCGGCCTTCTCCGTCGTCTCGGGCTGCGTCAGCTTCGATGCGGCGGGATCGGGTGGCGCCATGATCGACTTGGATGGCACCAGCGGAAGCATGGGCAGTGCCGACGTTGTCAGCGGCGACTGCGATACCAGCGAGGCCATGGCGGCGTTCTGCGGCGGCGGGATCAACTGATCCTTTGCGGCCTCCTTCAGGGCGTCTTTTGTCGGCTCCTTCGCCTGGTCCTTCGCGGCTGCCGCGCGCGGCTTGTCACTTGGGGGAGCCGGCGTCGAGGCGACCGGCGCGACGGTCGGCGCCGCGGGCTGGGTGTCAGGCGCCGGCGCGTCCTGCGGCTTCGCGCTCTGCTTGGCGATGGCGCCGGTGACGGAATCCATCCCTTGCTCGAGCACGGTGACGCGCGAATAGAGCCGGTCACGATCGGTGTTCAGCGTCTCGATGGCGGAGGCGAGGCGGCGGGCCTCGTTCTGGCTCTCCTTGGTCAGCATCTGGAGCCGGTCGGCCTGGCGCGACAGATCGGCCGACGCAACCTGGTCACGGCGCCAGCCGAGCTGGGCCTGATTGGCCATCACGGCCATCACGACGGCGCCGACGGCAACCACGCCCCACGCGCCCAGCCGCCACATCGTGCTGCGGTCGACCGCGCTTTCCTCGGCCAGAAGTCCGGAGAACAGCCCGCCGGTCTCCTTGGCCCCGAAGGCGTCCGCCAGTGGGTCGGAATCCTTTGCCATGAACGTTAAGTGCCCAGCCCCGAACTGCTTCCCCGAATCAATCAGGGAACATTAACAGGAAAACCCCGTCGCACTTGAATTCCGGGCGTTTGCGGGGGTAGCAAGGCGACAGCTCATGACGGCGTCGGCCTGCCGCCGCCCGTTGATTCGGCCATGTTTGACAGGATTTCGATGACCGCCCGTTCCAGCCTCACGATCGTACTCGCCGCCGGCGAAGGCACGCGCATGCGATCGAACCTGCCGAAAGTGCTGCATCCGGTCGCCCACCAGAGCCTGCTCGCGCACGTGCTCGCCGCCACACCGAAGGGAACCGGCACCTCGCTCGCCGTCGTGATCGGCCCCGACCATCAGGCGGTCGCGGACGAGGCGAAACGCATCCGTCCCGATGCGCTCACCTTCGTGCAGGCAGAACGGCTCGGCACCGCGCATGCGGTGCTGGCGGCGCGCGAGGCGATTGCGCGGGGCGCGGACGATCTGCTGATTGCCTTCGGCGACACGCCGCTGATCTCAGCCGAGACCTTTGCGCGGCTGCGCGCGCCGCTCGCGAAGGGCGCAGCAATCGCCGCGCTCGGCTTTCGCGCCGCCGATCCCACCGGCTATGGCCGCTTCATCGTCGAGGGCGACCGTCTGGTCGCGATCCGCGAGCATGCCGATGCCAGCGCGGACGAGCGCAAGATCGATCTGTGCAATGCCGGCCTGATGGCGATCGACGGGCGCCGTGCACTCGCGATCCTCGACAAGATCGGCAATGCGAATTCGAAGGGCGAATATTATCTGACTGACGCGGTCGGCGTCGTTCGTGAACAGGGATGGGAGTCCGTCGTGATCGAGACCAGCGAGGACGAGGTGCGCGGCATCAACACCAAGGCGCAGCTCGCGGAGGCCGAAGGCGTGATGCAGGCGCGCTTGCGCAAAGCGGCGATGGAAGCAGGCGTCACGCTGATCGCGCCCGAGACCGTTTATCTGTCCGCCGATACCGTGTTCGGCAATGACGTCACCATCGAGCCGTTCGTGGTGATCGGTGCGGGCGTGTCGATCGCCGACGGCACGGTGATCCATTCCTTCTCGCATATCGTGCAGACCACGCTCGGCAAGAACGTCTCGATCGGCCCCTATGCGCGACTGCGACCCGGCACCTCGCTCGGCGACGGCGCGCGCATCGGCAATTTCGTCGAGACCAAGGCCGCGACGCTGGAGGCCGGCGTCAAGGTCAACCATCTCTCCTACATCGGAGACGCCACCATCGGCGCCAATTCCAACATCGGCGCCGGCACCATCACCTGCAACTACGACGGCTTCAAGAAGCACAAGACGATCATCGGGCAGGGTGCCTTCGTGGGCACCAACTCCTCTCTCGTCGCGCCGGTGAAGATCGGCAACGGCGCCTATATCGGCTCAGGCTCGGTGATCACGCGCGATGTGCCCGACGACGCCATGGCGCTGGAGCGCAATCAGCAGACCATCCGGGAAGGCGGCGCTGCGCGCTATCGCGAGATGAAGACCGGCGGCAAGAAGCCGGAAAAGAAGCCGGAGAACTGAGCGCCAACTGCGGTGTCCTCTCGCTTTGTGCGCGATCTGAGCAGTTTTCTGATTGACACATTCGTCACGGGGATGGGGCGACTGCTGCTGCGGGAAATGAACGAGTACGATCCGCCCGAGATTTTGGCCCTCGTCATCGGGCTAGCGTTCTGGGCGCTCCTCATTTTCCTCGTCTGGGCCGTGATGCTGGGGTGGTAGGGCGCGCCGCTATTCGTCGTCGGAGAATTCCGAGAAGATCGCGCGCGTCAGGCGCCAGCCGCGCGGCTTGGCCCGTTTCGCAGGTTCTCCGGCAGCGTGCTTGACGAAGACGGGTTTGCTTTCCTTGCCGCGCTGGGGCGGCGGCCAATGCGCAAGGTGCGTGCCAGTGGTCTCGCTGGCGTGGGCATACATCGATGACAGGCCTTTGCGGCCGGACGAGCTTTTCATGACCTTACTCCCTGGCCGGGAATCGTTGGTCAAACTTATTGACAACAAGTTAATTCGCGCGGTTTAAGGCCGGCCAATTCGACGCAGTCGAAATCGGAAGCGAACCGGCGCTGTCTCAATCCGCAATAATTATTGAGTATCTGGTTCCTTAGGAACTTCGCTAAAGACCGAGCGGATCGTTTAGGCGATTTTTCGACGATTTGGGGGATATTGATCCGCATGTGCGGGATTGTCGGCATTCTCGGGCGCACGCCGGTTGCAGAGCAATTGGTGGATTCGCTCAAACGTCTTGAATATCGCGGCTACGACTCCGCTGGCGTCGCCACGCTCGAAGGCAAGCATCTCGCGCGCCGCCGCGCCGAGGGCAAGCTGAAGAACCTGGAGAAGCGGCTGGAAGCCGAGCCGTTGAAGGGCACGACCGGCATCGGCCACACCCGCTGGGCCACCCACGGCAAGCCGACCGTCAACAATGCCCATCCGCACGCGACCGAACGCGTTGCCGTGGTCCATAACGGCATCATCGAGAATTTCCGCGAGCTGCGCGAGGAGCTCGAGAAAAAGGGCACGGTGTTCCACACCGAGACCGACACCGAGATCGTGCTGCATCTCGTGGACGATCTGCTCACGCGCGGCAACAAGCCCGTGGAAGCGGTGAAGCTGACGCTGGCGCGGCTGCGCGGCGCCTTCGCGCTCGGCTTCATCTTCGCCGGTGACGACGATCTCATGATCGGCGCCCGCAATGGCCCGCCGCTCGCGATCGGATATGGCGACGGCGAGATGTATCTCGGCTCCGACGCCATCGCGCTCGGCCCCTTCACCGACACGATCAGCTATCTCGAAGACGGCGACTGGGTCGTGCTGACGCGCAAGGGCGCCACGGTCTTCGACAAGGACGGCCACGCCGTCCAGCGCGAGAAGATCAAGCACGCCGCCTCGACCTCGCTGGTCGACAAGGCCAATTACCGCCACTTCATGGCGAAGGAAATTCACGAGCAGCCGGAAGTGGTCGGCCACACGCTGGCGCGCTATGTCGACATGGCGACCGAGCGCGTCTCGCTGCCGGTCAAGCTGCCCTTCGACTTCAAGAGCATCCAGCGCATCAACATCACCGCCTGCGGCACCGCGAGCTATGCCGGCTTCGTCGCGAAATACTGGTTCGAACGCTTTGCGCGCGTGCCGGTCGAGGTCGATGTCGCCTCCGAATTCCGCTACCGCGAGGCGCCGTTGCGCAAGGGCGATCTCGCCATCTTCATCTCGCAGTCGGGCGAGACCGCCGACACGCTGGCCGCGCTGCGTTATGCCAAGGCCGAGGGTGTGCACACGGTGGCCGTCGTCAACGTGCCGACCTCGACGATCGCGCGCGAGAGCGAGACCGTGCTGCAGACGCTGGCCGGTCCCGAGATCGGCGTCGCCTCGACCAAGGCCTTCACCTGCCAGCTCATGGTGCTGGCAAACCTAGCGATCGCGGCCGGCAAGGCCCGCGGCGAATTGTCCGACGAGGACGAGACCAAGCTCGTTCATGGCCTCGTCGAGATCCCGCGCCTGATGTCGGACGCGCTCACCACCGAGCTCCAGATCGAGAAGCTCGCGCGTGAGATCGCCAAATCGCGCGACGTGCTCTATCTCGGCCGCGGCACCAGCTTTCCGCTCGCGCTCGAAGGCGCGCTGAAGCTGAAGGAGATCTCCTATATCCATGCCGAGGGCTATGCCGCCGGCGAGCTGAAGCACGGGCCGATCGCGCTGATCGACGAGACCATGCCGGTCGTCGTCATCGCCCCCTACGACCGCGTGTTCGAAAAGACCGTCTCCAACATGCAGGAGGTTGCCGCCCGCGGCGGCAGGATCATCCTGATGACCGACGCCAAGGGCGCGGAGGAGGCGACCGTCGAGTCCCTCGTCACCATCGTCATGCCCGACATGGCGGCGGCGTTCACGCCGATGGTCTATGCCGTCCCCGTGCAACTGCTCGCCTATCATACGGCGGTCATCATGGGCACCGATGTCGACCAGCCGCGCAACCTCGCGAAATCGGTGACCGTGGAATAGGCAGAAGGGATCAGGCCGGAACGCTAGGTAGTCTTCCAAAACCTGCTAGAAGACCCTAGCTTGAGTGCAGCGACCGACCTGGAACCCGAATGACCCCCCGCGACGACGCGCCTGCGCCGCTTGATCCCATCCCGGAACCGCATACCGGCCTGATGGGCCGCTTCCGCAATTATTTTCTGACCGGCCTCGTCGTGACGGGGCCAATTGCCATCACGCTGTATCTGGTCTGGTGGTTCGTCACCTGGGTTGACGGCGTGGTGCGGCCGTTCGTGCCGCTGGCCTACCGGCCCGAAACCTATCTGCCGTATGTCGTTCCAGGTTGGGGACTGATTGTCGCATTCTTCACGCTGACGCTGGTCGGCTTCCTCGCCGCCAATCTGATCGGCCGGACGCTGGTCGATATCGGCGAGACCTTCCTCGGCCGGATTCCGGCGGTGCGCGCCATCTATCGCGGCCTGAAGCAGGTGTTCGAGACGCTGTTCTCGGGCAAGGGCTCGAGCTTCCGCAAAGTCGGCCTGGTCGAGTTTCCGTCGCCGGGAATGTGGTCGATCGTGCTGATCTCGCAGTCGCCGAACGAAGAGGTCGCGCGCAGCCTGCCGGGGCAGGAGGAGCACGTCTCCGTGTTCCTGCCGTGCTCGCCGAACCCGACCACGGGCTTCTTCTTCTACGTGCCCAAGAGCAAGATCGTCGAGGTTGACATGAGCACCGAAGATGCCGCGACCCTGATCATGTCGGCCGGCGTTGTGCAGCCGGGCTCGGCGCCCGACCCGAAAAAGGCCGCCGCGCTCACGGGCATGGCGAACGCCGCGCGCATTGCCAACGCGTCCGCGCTCCAGCCCCAGCCTGCGAAGGTGGAGTAGGGCCATTCCCGTTTCGGATGGCCGCATTCACGCAAGCACTTTCGTCCTCTGCTAGTCTTCCGGTTGAATCGAGCACCTCGCTCGGAATTCGACCTGGAGTGCATGATGACGAAGACCATTGCGATCCTCGCGCCCGGCGCCATGGGCAGCGCCGTGGCCCGCCGCCTCGGCGAAAACGGTGCGCGCGTGCTGACGTCGTTGAAGGGGCGCAGCGAGGCGACGCAAAAGCGCGCCGCGGATGCCGGCATGATCGGCGCCGAGGACGACGCGATCGCGGAGGCCGACATCATCCTTTCGATCGTGCCGCCGGGCGAAGCCGTGGCTTTGGCCGAACGCCTGGCGGCGCTGATCGTCCGGCGCGAGAAGAAACCCATCGTCGTCGACTGCAACGCGGTCAATGTCGATACCGTTCAAAGAATCGAGGAGATCATCGGCTCGGCGCAGGCGCCGTTCGTCGATGGCGGCATCATCGGCTTCCCGCCGCAGCCCGGCAGCAAGAGCCCGGCCTTCTACCTGTCCGGCGAGTACGCTGGGGATCTCGCGGTGCTGAAGGATCTCGGGCTCGACGTGCGGATTGTCGAGGGACCCGTCGGCGCGGCCTCCGCGCTGAAGATGTCCTATGCCGGCATCGTCAAGGGCCTGGCCGGCATCGGCTCGGCCATGGTGGTCGCGGCCACGAAAGCGGGCGCGGCCGACGCGCTGCGCGACGAGCTCGCGCTGAGCCAGCCCGCGGTCCTGGCCCGGCTCGAAGTCGCGCTGCCGGACATGATCCCGAAGGCCTATCGCTGGGTCGCGGAGATGCGGGAGATCTCGGGTTTCCTCGGGCCCGACCATCCGGCGAGCCAGATCTACGAAGGCTTTGCACGCTGGTTCGAGCACCTCGCCGCGGATGCGAATGGCGAAGCGGTGGATGCGGCACTGCTGAAGGCCTTCGCAGCGCGTGTCGCGCAGAAGAAGGCCTGACCGTCCAGTCCGACGTCACGGCGATGGATCACTCGCCGTGCACTGAAACCGACTCCAGAAAACCCTGGATGTCCCGGTCGCGTCTCAGGCGCACGACCGGGACATCGGGGCCATATTGAAGGCGCTCGGCCTCGATGACGGGCACGCGCTCGGTGTCGTAGCGCCACGCCTCCTTCATCAGTTTCCAGTCGAACTGTTCCGGACATCCCTCGGGCAGATCGGGTCGCGTCGTGTCGCGATCGAACGCGGAGCGCCAGAGAATGCGCCACTGGCAGAGCCAGCGTGGGCGGTCGATGACGACCAGGGTGTCGGCACGCGCAAGCGTGAGATCGAAGGCGAGCCCCGAGAAGCTGCCGTCGATGACCCATGCGTCGCCCGCGATCTCCTCCGCGACGCGTAGACGGAAGCTGGCCTTGTCGGATGGCTTCCATCCCGGCCGCCAGTAGAGCACGTCGAGATGCACCACGGGCAGTCCAAGCTTCCGCCCGAGACTTCGGGAGAGGCTCGTCTTTCCGCTTCCCTGAGAACCGACGACGATGACCCTGCGCATGAGCGCAAGGTTTCATAAAGTCGACCGCGGCGAAAGGGTGAGTCTTCTGAAGCGGCTCTATCCACTTCGTCATTGCGAGCGCAGCGAAGCAATCCAGCCTGTCTCCGTGGGAAGATTCTGGATTGCTTCGCTGCGCTCGCAATGACGGGGAGGAGACGCCGCACGCCCCGTCTGCTATCGTTTCTGCGGAGACAGATGGATGCATCGGAGTTCGAATGAGAGTGCTGGTGATCGGCGCAGGCGCGCTTGGAGGCTATTACGGAGCTCGCCTGGTCCGAGCGGGCGGCGACGTGACCTTTCTGGTGCGAGCGAAGCGTGCCGAGCAATTGCGGCGGAATGGATTGCAGGTCGCGAGTCCGCATGGCGACTTTGCCGTACAGCCGAAGATCATCTTGGCAGACGATCTCAAGGAGACATTCGACGTCGTGCTCGTCGGGGTGAAATCCTACTCGCTCGACGATGCGATGGCCCAGTTTGCCCCGGCAGTTGGCGCCGATACGATGATCCTGCCGATCCTCAACGGGTTGAAACATATCGACACCTTGACCGCGAAGTTCGGTGCAGCGCGCGTCCTCGGCGGGTTGGCGAACGTCAGCGCCGGCCTCGATGCGGATGGTCGTGTCGTTCAGTTCATGGCCAATCAGACCATCGTCTTCGGCGAGACCAACGGGGCGCTGAGCGAGCGTGCGCTCGCGCTGGAAACATTGCTCCATGTCCCCGGCATCGACGTGCGCGCCAGCGAAGCGATCATGCAGGACATGTGGGAAAAGTTCGTCCAGCTCAGCACGCTCGCTGGCATCACTTGCCTGATGCGCGCAAGTATCGGCGACATCCTGGCGGTGCCGAACGGCGAGCAGTCCATTTTCCGGCTGTTCGCGGAATGCTGTGCCGTTGCAACGGCGTCGGGTTTTGAGCCGCGCGCTCCGTTCATCGAGTTTGACCGAAAGCTCTTCACCACCTTGGACTCGCCGCTCAAGGCCTCGATGTTGCGCGATATCGAGCGTGGTTCGGTTACCGAAGCGGAGCATATCCTGGGCGATATGGCCAATCGCGCCCGCACGCTCGGTATCGATACGCCGCTGCTGGATCTGGCCCGCGCGCATGTGGCGGCTTATGAGGTCGGACGCCGAAGAGCAGCAGGCTAACCCGCCCCGATCAGCGGGATCGCTTCGTCCCGCTCGTAGAGATACAGCAGGCACCGTAGCGCCTCGCCGCGCTCGCCCTTCAGCTTCGGATCGTCTTTGAGGATCCGCAGCGCCTCGTCTCTAGCCTGGGTGATGAGCTGGCCGTGCACCTCCGACCGCGCGATGCGGTAGCCCGGCAGGCCGCTCTGGCGCACGCCGAGCACATCGCCTTCGCCGCGCAGCTTCAAATCTTCCTCGGCGATGCGAAAACCGTCGGTGGTCTCGCGGATCACCTTCAGACGTGCCTTCGACATCTCGCCAAGCGGCTCCGAGTAGAGAAGGAGGCAGGTCGAGGCTTCCGAGCCGCGACCGATGCGGCCGCGCAACTGGTGCAGCTGGGCAAGGCCAAACCGTTCGGCGTTCTCGATCACCATGATGGTCGCGGCCGGCACGTCGACGCCGACCTCGACCACGGTGGTCGCAACCAGAAGGCCGATCTCATGGGCGGCGAACTGGCCCATCACGCGGTCCTTCTCGGTGCCCTTCATCTGGCCGTGGACGAGGCCGACGCGGTCGCCGAAACGCTTTTGCAAGCTCTCGAAGCGTTTGGTCGCATTGGTCAGGTGCTCGGTGCCTTCGGCCTCGGATTCCTCGACCAGCGGGCAGATCCAGTAGACCAGCTTGCCCGCCTCCAAGGCCCGGCCGATGCTGTCCGTGACCTCATTGAGGCGGCTCATCGATATGGTGCGGGTCTCGATCGGCTGGCGGCCGGCGGGCTTCTCGCGCAACTCGGAGATGTCCATGTCGCCGAAATAGGTTAGCACCAGCGTGCGCGGGATCGGCGTCGCACTCAGCACCAGCACATCGACGGCGGCGCCCTTCGAGGTCAGCGCGAGGCGTTCGCGCACCCCGAACCGATGCTGCTCGTCGACGACGGCCAGGGCGAGATCGTTGAAGATCACGTCGTCCTGGATCAGCGCATGGGTGCCGACGAGGAGATTGATCTCGCCGGCTTCGAGTTGTGCCAACAGCTCGCGCCGCTCCTTGCCCTTCTCGCGGCCGGTGAGGATGGCCACGCGCAGCCCTGCGCGCTCCGCGAGCGGGGCGATGGTCTTGATGTGCTGCCGCGCCAAAATTTCCGTCGGCGCCATCAGCGCGGCCTGCTTGCCGACTTCGGCGACGGCGGCGGCCGCCAGCAGCGCCACCACGGTTTTGCCCGAGCCGACATCGCCCTGAAGCAGGCGCAGCATGCGCACGGGTTGTTGCAGATCGTTCGCGATCGCGGCGGTCGCTTCTCGCTGCGACGACGTCAATGCATAGGGCAGGGCGTCGATGATCTTGTTGCGCAAGTGACCGTCGCCGGCGTTGCGGACGCCGGCCGGGCGGCGCAATTGCGCGCGGATCAGGGCCAGCGCGAGCTGGCCGGCCAAAAGCTCGTCGAAGGCGAGGCGCGACCAGTAGGGCTTTTCGGGCAGGATGTCGGTGAGCTCGACCGGCTGATGCACGCGGCTGAGCGCCTCGGTGACCGTCGGAAAACTGCAGCGGCGCATCACCTCCGGGCTGATCCATTCCGGCAGGGCGGGCAGCTTCTGCAGCGCTTGCGCGACCGCGCGTCGCAGCGAGCCGAGCGCCAGACCCGTGGTCAGCGGATAGACCGGGTCGATGCCCGAGAGCTTCGAGATCGCCTCTTCGTCGAGCACGCGGTCGGGATGCACGATCTGCGGGATGCCGTCATACATCTGCAGTGTGCCCGAGACGTAGCGCTTCTCGCCCATCGGCAGCAGCTTTTCGACATAGCCGGGCTTGGCGCGGAAGAAGGTCAGCACGACGTCGCCGGTGTCGTCGCTGGCGTAGACGAGATAGGGCGCCCGGGCGTTGCGCGGCGGAGGCGGGCGATGGCGATCGACGGTGACCTCCAGCGTCACCATGGTTCCCTGGACGGCGTCGCGGATCTTTGGCCGCGCACGGCGGTCGATGACCTGGCTCGGCAAATGCAGCAGCAGGTCAATCAGGCGCGGCGTCTCATTGCGGCTGAGCAGGTACTGCAGCAGCTTGTCCTGCTTCGGACCGACGCCGGGCAGGCTGGTCACGGGAGCAAACAGCGGATTGAGCAGGCTGGGGCGCATCAGGCGAATCTAGGATCGTTTCGGCCCGTCATGCCCGGCTTTATGCCGGGCATCCACGGCTTTTTTCGCGGCGCCCGCGCGGGCAGCGGGCCATGCCAAATCGAGGGCTGACAGGGGCGGTCCGAGTGGCTATATCACCCCGGCCCGGCACGTCCGGGCTTTCTGCGTTTGACTGGATCTGAGACATGACGGGAACGACACGATCGAGCAACGGGCTGGACGATCGCCGCAAGCGGCTTCTGTTCCGCTGCTGGCACCGCGGCACGCGCGAGATGGACCTGATCCTGGGCCGCTTCGCGGATGCCGAGATCGGCAATCTGTCCGATGACGAGCTGACCGAGCTCGAGACCCTGCTCGAGGAGTCCGATCCCGATCTCTATGCCGCCATCACCGGTGACAAGGTGCTGCCAGCTGATGTCACCGGCGCGCTGTTTGCCCGCATCAAGGCGTTCCCGATTACGGACGGCGATTTATGAAACAGGGGATGAAGTCGCCGGCCGAGCTGCTCACGCCCGGCCGCGCGCTGACGCTTGCCAATGTTGCCGAGGGCGCCGAGGGCCTCGTCATCTCCGATCTGGCCCGCGCCATCGCGGCGCGGCCGAAGAAACCGGCCGTCAGCCTCGCCGTGGTCTGCCGCGACGGTGCGCGAATGCAGCAGCTCGAGCGCGCGCTGCAATTCTTCGCGCCCGATTTGCCGGTGCTGACCTTTCCGGCCTGGGACTGCCAGCCCTATGACCGCGTCTCGCCGCATGGCGGCATCCTGGCGCAGCGCCTGACCACACTGGCGCGGCTTGCGCCGCTGACCGGCAGCGACAAGCCGCTGATCGTGCTGACCACGGTGAACGCAATCGTGCAGCGCGTCCCTGCGCGCGAACTCGTCGCCGCGCAGGCACTGTCGGTTGCGCCGGGCAATGTGGTGCCGATGGACACCATCATCGCCTGGCTCGAGCACAACGGCTACAACCGCTCCTCGACCGTGCGCGAGCCCGGCGAATATGCCGTGCGCGGCGGTATCCTGGATCTGTTTCCGGCCGGCCTCGACCAGCCGGTCCGCTTCGACTTCTTCGGCGACAGCCTGGAATCGATCCGCTCCTTCGACGCCGAGACCCAGCGCACGATGCTCGACATGCGCTCGCTCGACCTCGTGCCGATCTCGGAATTCCAGCTCGTCACCGACACCATCCGCCGCTTCCGCATGGGCTATGTCGCCGAGTTCGGCGCGCCCGAGCGCGACGACGCGCTGTACGAGGCCGTCAGCGAGGGCCGCCGCCATCCCGGCATGGAGCACTGGCTGCCGCTGTTCCAGGACCGGATGGACACGCTGTTCGACTATCTGCAAGGCGCAGCCATAGCGATCGAGCCGCAGGCCGAGGACGCCGTTCGCGAGCGTTTCAAGCAGATCCAGGATTACTACGAAGCCCGCCGCGATGCGATGGAGCATCCCGGCGGCGGTGCCATCTACAAGCCGCTGCCGCCCGACAGGCTCTATCTCACCGACGAGGAATGGACCAGGCGCGAAAGCGAGATGTCGCTGGTGCGGCTGACGCAGTTTTCGGTTCCGGCCGATGGTGCGTCGATCGTCGATGCCGGCGCGCGCAAGGGCCGCGACTTCGCACCCGAACGCAACGACGCCACCGTCAACGTGTTCGAGTCCGTCGTCGGCCACGTGATGGCGCTGCATGCCCAGCGCAAGAAGGTCGTGATCGCACTCTGGAGCGAGGGATCGCGCGACCGCATGACCTCGATGCTGCGCGACCACAAGCTGACCCATACCACCAGCGTCAACGCCTGGCGGACGGTGCAGGCGACCCCGCGCAACGAGACCATGCTCGCCGTGCTCGGCCTGGAGGCCGGGTTCGAGACCGATGAGATCGCGCTGATCAGCGAGCAGGACATCCTCGGCGACCGCCTGGTGCGGCCGCGCAAGGCCAGCCGCAAGCTCGACAATTTCATCTCGGAGGTGACGAGCCTCACCGCCGGCGACATCGTCGTCCATGCCGACCACGGCATCGGCCGCTTCATCGGCTTGCAAACCCTCGACGTCGCCGGCGCGCCGCATGACTGTCTTGAGCTGCATTACGCCGCCGACGCAAAACTGTTTCTGCCGGTCGAGAACATCGAGCTGCTGTCGCGCTACGGCTCCGACCAGACCGCGGTCGAGCTGGATCGTCTGGGCGGCAGCGGCTGGCAGACCCGCAAGGCGAAGCTCAAGAATCGCATCCGCGAGATCGCGGGCGAATTGATCAAGATCGCCGCCGCGCGCCATTTGCACGAGGCGCCAAAGCTGCCGGTGCAGCCGGGCCTCTATGACGAGTTCTGCGCGCGCTTCCCCTACGACGAGACCGAGGACCAGTTAGGGGCCATCGAATCCACGCTGAAGGACCTCGAGCTCGGCCGTCCGATGGACCGGCTGATCTGCGGCGACGTCGGCTTCGGTAAGACCGAGGTGGCCTTGCGCGCGGCCTTTGCCGTCGCGCTCGAAGGCAAGCAGGTCGCGGTCGTGGTGCCGACCACGCTGCTCGCCCGCCAGCACCACAAGACCTTCACCGACCGCTTCAAGGGCTTTCCAGTGAACGTGGCGCAGGCCTCGCGCCTGGTCCCGACCAAAGAGCTGAACCTGGTCAAGAAGGGCATTGCCGACGGCTCGGTCGACATCGTCGTCGGCACCCACGCGCTGCTCGGCAAGGCGATCAAGTTCCGCGATCTCGGCCTCGTCATCGTCGACGAGGAGCAGCATTTTGGCGTCACCCACAAGGAACGGCTGAAGGCGCTTCGCTCCGAGGTGCACGTGCTGACGCTGTCGGCGACGCCGATCCCGCGCACGCTGCAACTGGCGTTGACCGGCGTCCGCGAGCTCTCGATCATCGCATCGCCCCCGGTCGATCGCCTCGCGGTCCGCACCTTCGTTGCCCCGCACGATCCGCTAATGATCCGCGAGGCGCTGCTGCGCGAACGCTATCGCGGCGGCCAGGCGTTCTACGTGGTGCCGCGCATCGACGACCTCGCCGAGGTCAAGGACTTCCTCGACAAGAACGTGCGGGAGATGAAGGTCGCGGTCGCGCACGGCCAGATGCCGCCCGCGGTGATCGAGGACATCATGACCGCCTTCTACGACGGCAAGTTCGACATCCTGCTGTCGACCACCATCGTGGAATCCGGCCTCGACATTCCCAACGCCAACACCCTGATCGTGCACCGGGCCGACATGTTCGGCCTGGCGCAGCTGTATCAGCTCCGCGGCCGCGTCGGCCGCTCCAAGCTGCGAGCCTATGCGCTGTTCACGCTGCCGGCGCAGCAGAAGATCACCGCGCAGGCCGAGCGCCGGCTCACCGTGTTGCAATCGCTGGAGACGCTGGGCGCGGGCTTCCAGCTCGCTTCGCACGATCTCGACATCCGCGGCGCCGGCAACCTGCTCGGCGAGGAGCAGTCCGGCCACATCAAGGAGGTCGGCTTCGAGCTCTACCAGTCGATGCTGGAGGAGGCGATCGTCAATCTCAAGGCCGGCGTGTCCGAGCCTGCCGCCGACCGCTGGTCGCCCTCGATCACCATCGGCATGCCCGTGCTCATTCCGGAAGACTATGTCGGCGACCTCTCGGTACGGCTGTCGCTGTACCGGCGGCTCGCCGATCTCGACACTGAGGAGGAGATCGAGAACTTTGGCGCCGAGATGCGCGACCGTTTCGGCGTGTTACCGGACGAGGTGCGCTATCTGTTCAAGGTCGCCGCGATCAAGGCGTTCTGCCGCACGGCCAATGTCGGGAAGATCGACGCCGGCCCGAAGGGTGCCGTCATCGCCTTCCGCGATAATTCGTTCGCCCATCCCGACCGCCTGGTGTCGTTCATCCGCAGCTACGGCCAGGCCGCCAAGGTGCGGCCCGACATGAAGGTGGTGTTCCTGCAAGACTGGGAGACGCCGGAAGAGCGGCTCGCCGGCACCACGGAGATCATGCGCCAGCTGGCACAGCTCGCGCAGAGCAAGAAGGCGGCGTAATTGTTCCGAGCGCCACCGAGCGGTACTTGGATACAAAACAGCGGCATATGGCCACTTGCGGAATGATCGAACGACAGCCATGTTCGATTCGTCGAGTTGGGCCGACGACTTGGCCTCCGACTTGGCCTCGCCGCTGATAGCGTGCCTGACTAATGACCTGATTCGTGTGACCCGCGACTGGTTTACCGGCCGCGGGTTTTTTGTACCGCAAAGCGGGGCTGCCCGCCCATTGGAACTTCTGAGGTCGCGAGCGTGTCTATCAATATCGATTCAGGCCAGGAACACGGTGACGAACACGACGACGTCATGTATCCGCAGGTCCTGCCGTTCATATTGGTCCACGCGGGATGCTTCGCGGCGATCTGGTCGGGCGTCTCGTGGCAAGCCGTTACCATTTGCGCGGTTCTGTACTGGTTGCGCATGTTTGCGATCACCGCCGGCTATCACCGGTATTTCTCGCATCGGGCTTACGCGACCAGCCGGGTGTTTCAGTTCATCCTGGCCTTCCTGGCCCAGAGCAGCGCTCAGAAAAGCGTCCTCTGGTGGGCTGCCAAACATCGCCATCATCATCTTCACTCGGATACGGCGCAGGATGTGCATTCGCCCCGGCACAAGGGCTTCCTCTACAGTCATCTCGGCTGGATCTTCTACCGGCAGCACGATGCAACCGACCTGGTGAAAGTATCGGATCTGGCGTCGTATCCCGAATTGATGTGGCTGCACAAACTGGAACTTCTGCCGGCGTTCGTGCTCGCGGGCCTCTGCTTCCTCATTGCGGGGTGGTCAGGGCTCGTGGTCGGCTTCCTCTGGAGCACGGTGCTCGTGTATCACGGCACGTTCTGCATCAACTCCCTTGCACATGTTCACGGCCGCAGGCGGTATGTGACCGGCGACGATTCCCGCAACAACTGGCTGCTCGCGCTCGTCACGATGGGTGAGGGGTGGCACAACAATCACCACGCCTATCAGGCCAGTGCTCGACAGGGCTTCCACTGGTACGAGATTGATCTCACCTATTATATCCTGGTGGCCTTGTCCTGGCTCGGGATTGTCCGGGATCTGAAGATGCCGCCCAAGCAGGTCCTGCGCAATGAGCATCGGTTGGGATCACGCGCGATCAAGCAAGCGGCCGAGCAGCTCGCCGCTCGCTTCAATCCTGAACACATCGCACAGGCGATCAAGACGTCGATTCATGAGACCGAATTGTCGGTCCGGGACGCGATCATTCTGTTGCAGCAGCGTGCCGATTTGCGTCTGTCCAGCATGCCGACTCGCGACCAGTTGCTGGCCGAAGCGCAGCGCATGTTCGCAAAGACGATGTCGCTGGACGACATCGTCGACCGGGCCCACGAGCTCCTGAACGAGACTGTCGGCTTTCTCCTGGCCACTCCCGCTCTGGCGACCGCCCCGAAATCGGGCGCGAATGGCGGCGCTTAGCGCGACGATCCCCGTACAAGGGGCGCGCTCGTGATAGGGGATTGCTGACGCGCGACTACGACGCCGCGCGCGACGCGTCGGCTGAGAGACGCCCGAGCAGCGACCGCGCCGTATCCGACGGCGACAGCGAGTCCACGCTGACGACGGGATCGCTGCGCATCTCGTGCTTGCCATTGGAGGTGTGCCGCATCACCGCCGACAGGCGGCGGGCGATCATGTGGGCGGTGCGGAAGTCGGTCTCCGCGAACACGACGACGACGGAGCCGTCTTTCTGCGCCACGCCAAAATCCATCTGCCGCATCAGGCGGCTCAGGATCCGCGCGGCGTCGAGCTGGGCACGGGAATTGCCGGGCTCGAAGGCGAAGCGCGCCACGGAGAGGCCGCCGCCGCGGGCAAGAGCCTGCTCGACCGCCTTGGCGAAATCGCGGGCAAAAGCTTCCACCGTGAGCAGGCCGCTGCGCGGGTCGAGCCAGCCGCCGGCATCGATCGAGCGCAGCGTGCGGCTCAGTTGCGCTTCCATCGCGTGCTGGCGGATTAGCGGCAGCGCGTTGGCGGCGACCATCGCCGGCTCGCCCGGGATCAGCTCGAGATTGGGCAGGTCGTAAGTCTGCGCGAGCTGGTGCGCGGTGACGGCCACTGGCAGGCTGCGGAATCGGGTGTCTTCCGCGAGCACCGTGAGGAAGGCGTCGGTGACGCGCGCGGTAAAACCTTCGGCGAGCACGACGCCATCGATATCGCGGGTGTTGAGATGCTTGGCCGCGGCCTCGATCGAGAGCGCGCCGACGACCCCGACGCGTTCGCCGAACGCGACGGAGAGCGCAGGATAAGCTGCGCCGCGGCCGATCAGGAGCACCGTTGCATCGCGTGCCGGATCCCCCTCCGGCAAACCGACTTTCGCGTCCGGCAGCCGGCGCAGAACCGTCGCATGGAGAGTCCGTACGCGCAGCGCCGCGCGGAGCCGCGCGACGAGGCGGTCGGAATTGCCGCCGCGCGAGGAGAAGGGCAGGGCGTTCTGCGGCAGCGTGCCCGCAGCATCGAGCGCCACGAACGGCAGGTAGGGCGATTGGTCCGCGATCTTCCTGGCGAGCGTCGCCAGATGGGGCTCGTGCCCGACATGCATCGCGGCGAGAACCGCGGACGGCTGCACCTGCTCGACCGCGCGCGCCGCGCTGGCCCAGTCGGTGTCGACGACGGGAAACAGACGGGCCTCGTCCAGTGCCGCAATGAAAGGCGGCCGCTGGGCGTTGGACACAAACAGGATCGGGCCCGCCTGGGACATCGCAAACTCTGATCACGCAACAGATGCTGCGCAATCTAGTCCGGTTGCCTTAATGCAGCGTCAATGGATGGGTCGAAACTGGGCTTAAACCGGCCCGGAGCGGTCGCGAAAAGCCTCGACCATCAGGGGGTTAAGCCCGAGTTCATTGAGCGCTTCGCGGGCGCGGGCATTGTCTTGCGCCCGTCCTGCGAGCCGGTGACCCGAGAGCCGGTCGGGCAGTGCGGTGAGCAGGGCGCCCTGGCCGAGCCGGCGCGCCCATTCCTGGAGGTCGTTGGACAGGAAGCGGTAGCCGCCGACGGCCATGATGCCGGAGGGCGGTGCGGTGATGCAGATCGCGCCGCTCGGACGGTCGAGCCGCGCGGCATAGCCGGTGTCGACATAATCGCGCGGCGGCTGCGCCGTCAGCGTGTCGCCGACCGGCTGCGGCGGCGCGTAGGCCGCGATCGGCACCATCGCTCCGCGCAGGCCGAGCGTGCCCCTGGGCGTCAGCAGGATCTCGCCGGCGATGGAGGAACCGGACTGCTCGCGCGGGGCGCCGTGCGGTCCGGGCATCACCGCAACAGGCATGCCGTCCTCGCCGCGGCGGGCGCCGAACAGCCCGGCCTCGCCGAACAGATAGACGTCGGTCAGCGGTGCATGCGGCGCGATCCAGGCATCGCTCGCCGCCACCTGCTCGGGCGCGCGCCAGAGGCCGATGACGTTGCGCAAGCTCGGCATCCGCGCCGCGAGATCGGCATCGCCGAGCCGCAGCGCGAGCTGCGCGGGGGCGATCAGCACCTCGCATTCGTGCGCGTTGATTTGCTGTTCCAGCACGTCATTCTCGAAGGGATGATGCAGCGCCAGCGTGCCGCCGCAGAGCAGCCACACCGCGAGCGAGGAGGCGAGGCCCGCGAACGACATCGGCGTGAACGCTGCCATCACGGTCGCGCCCTGCTTGATGTCGGCTTCCAGCGACATCGCGAGCCCGCCGGCGATCAGGCTGAAATGCGGCCGCGGCACCGGGCGAAAGCCTTCCGCGGTGACGTCGAAGGAGATCATCGCCGCCTTGCGGCCGTCCTGGATCACGGCGCGCGTGGTGCCCGGCGGGCGGGCCAGCACGTCGTCGAGCGAGGCCATGCCCTCGGGCAGGTCGGCGCCGAAACCGCAGACGTAGCGGATCGAGAAGGCCTCCGCGGCGGCGTGCATTGCGAGGTCGGAATAGCTGACGCCGTCGACCTTGCTCATGGTGACGATGGCGCGCGCGGCGGTGCGGTTCAGCGCGGCGGTCAGTTCCGCATGGCGCCAGAGCAGCGGCAGCACGGCGACGACGAGCCCGGCGCGATGCGCGGCGAGCACTGTCAGCACGAACTCGACCGTAGCAGGCAGCTGGATCGCGATGACGGAATTGGCCGGCAGGCCCGATTCGACGAAATGCGCCGACAGGGCCTCGATGGTGGTGTCGGCCTCGGCATAGGTCATCCGCCGCGGCTGGTGGCCGGTCACGCGGGCCTTGTTGAGGGGATCGAGCAGAGCGGGCGCGTGCGGTTGCCGCATCAGCGTGCGCTGAAACAGCGTGTCGAGCGTCGGCGATACGGCTGGCTGATTCACGGCGTCACTTCGCTTGCGGCTGCCCCTTCGACCACCAGGTCTCCGGCAGGTATCCGGACAGCGCGGTGGCCTTTGGCCGTTCTATCCGATTCCAGCGCGCGATCCATTGCTCGGATACGTTAAACAGGGGGATTGTATAGAAACCGGAGATCAAGGCGCGGTCGAGCGCCCGCACCGCCGAGACGAAGGCCGTGTGATCACGGGCCTCGAGGAGGGCGTCGATCATGGCGTCGACGGCGGGATCTTTGGCGCCCATGTAGTTGCGGGTGCCCGGATTGTCGGCGGCCGCACTCCCCCAATAGAAATACTGCTCGTTGCCGGGCGACAGCGACTGGTCCCAGCGGTTCTGGATCATGTCGAACTCGTAGCCGAGCCGGCGCTGGTCGAACTGCACGGGATCGACCGCGCGAACGCTCGGCTCGATGCCGGCGCGCTTGAGGTCGCGCTGGAACGCGAGCGCGATGCGCTCCTGGTCGCGGGTCGTCACCAGCATCTCGAAGGTGAAGGGGGCCTTTGTCGCGCGGTTACGCAGCACGGTGCCGTCGAGATCGTAGCCGGCGTCCGACAGGAGCTTGAGTGCCGCGCGCAGCGTCGTCCGGTCGCGCCCCGAGCCGTCGGTGACGGGCAGGCGGTAGCTGCCGTCCATGACGTCGGGCGGGATCTGCGCGGCGAAGGGCTTCAGCAGCTCGCGTTCGCGCGCGTCCGCAGGCCGGCCATAGGCCGACAGGTCGGAGCCGGCGAAATAGCCGGCAACGCGCGAATAGAGTCCGAAGAAGTAGTTGCGGTTGACCAGCTCGAAATCGAACAGCAGCGTCAGTGCCCGGCGCACGCGGATGTCGGCGAAGATCGGACGGCGCGTGTTGAACACCAGGAATTCGGAAGGCTGCGGCACGCCGGGCTTGATGGTGTCGCGGATCACTTCGCCGCTTTTGGCGGCTGGAAAGTCGTAACCGTCGTGCCAGCGCAGCGGCTCGTGCTCGACGCGGAAATCATAGAGGCCGCGCTTGAAGGCTTCGAACTGGCCGTTGGCCTCGCGAAAATAGTCGAGCCTGATCTCGTCGAAATTGTAGAGCCCGCGATTGATGGGCAGGTCGCGGCCCCAATAGTCGGGATTGCGGGTCAAGGTCACGCTGGCGCCGGGCTTTACCGCCATGATCCGATACGGGCCCGAGCCGATCGGGCCGGTCAGCGTCGTCTCCTCAAAGGTCGCGACATCCACTGCATGCTTCGCCAGGATCGGCATCAGGCCGAGGATCAGCGGCAATTCCCGGTCGTTGGCGCCAGCCAGGTCGAAGCGGACGGTGAGAGGGTCGGGCGCCTCGGCCTTGGCGACCTTGGCGTAATATTGCCGATGGTTGGGGCGGCCGTGATCGCGCAGCAGCTGCCAGGAGAACAGCACATCCTCCGCCAGGACCGGCTTGCCGTCGGAGAAGCGGGCGCGGGGATCGAGGCGGAACGTGACAAAGCTCCGCGCGTCATCGGTCTCGACCGATCTGGCGAGCAGGCCGTAGAGCGTGAACGGCTCGTCATTGCCGCGTGCGAGCAGGCTCTCGACCACGTAGTTCCGCACCGGCTGCACGGCCAATCCCCTGACGATGAAGGGATTGAGGCTGTCGAAGGTGCCGAGAATGCCCCAGGTGAGCCGGCCGCCCTTGGGGGCATCAGGGTTGGCGTAGGGCATGTGGGTGAAATCGGCCGGCATCGCCGGCTTGCCGTGCATCGCGATGGCATGGGCTTCCCCAGCCCGTGCGCCGCTTGCGGAGAGCGCGGAGGCGACGACGAAGGCGAGAAGACAGAGGCGGGTGTCAAGGCCCTCACGAAGGCCCTCGAGAAGGCGCTGGAACATGGACATCGGCACACGTTGATTCGAGGACCTGCGGGCCTGAATCCTATCACAAGGAATTTCACGGATCGCAGGCCAGGGAGCGGTTCAAGGCGTGGTCAAAGACGCTTGTCGGCATTGATCTTTTCGTCGGCCACGTTAAGAAGGCACGCAATCGCGCAAGAGCGTCGAGCCCGTCACTTATCCGCCTCAATTGACGGGGAGAGAGCCGCGCCCAACGCGGCCAGGTTCGTCGCTTCGGAGCGGTTCGGGCACTTCCCGTTCAGAAAGGGTTTTCCGCAATGAATTTCCGTTACTTGGCCGCGTCCGTCCGGCCGCGCGGGCGACTTCTCGCCTTGTTGACGGCGACGGCATTGGCCGTTCCGTTTGCCGCTGAGGCCCAGACCCCGGCGCCGGCCCCCGGTGCCCCCGCCGCGCCCAAGGCGGCCCCGAAAGCCGCTCCGAAGGCTGCCCCCAAGGCTCCGGCGCCGGCTGCCCAGGCTCCCGCCCAGCCGGCTCCCGCGCAGGGCGCTCCGGCGCAGCAGGGCGCCGCGGCCCAGCCGGCCGATCAGCAGATCCAGCTGATCTACGCCCCCTGGACCAAGTTCTGCCTCAAGGGCCAGGACGCCAACGCCAAGCAGGTCTGCTTCACCGGCAAGGACGGCCGCATCGAGTCGGGCCAGCCGGTCATCGCGGCCGTGATCATCGAGCCCGAAGGTGAGCCCAAGAAGATCCTGCGCGTGACGCTGCCGCTCGGCATGCAGCTCGTGCACGGCACCCGCATCATCGTGGACAACAATGCGCCGTTGCAGAGCCCCTACGTGATCTGCTTCCAGAATGGCTGCATGTCCGACTACGAGGCCACGCCCGAGCTCATCGGCAACATGAAGAAGGGCCAGAACCTCGTTGTCCAGGCGATCAATGCCAACGGTGCGCCCTTGACGCTGCCGCTGCCGCTCGCTGGCGAATTCCAGAAGGCCTATGACGGTCCGCCGACTGATCCGAAGGTGTTCGAGGAAACCCAGAAGAAGCTTCAGGAAGAGCTTCAGAAGAAGGCCGACGAGCAGCGCAAGAAGCTCGAGCAGAACGGTGGCGCGCCCGGCGCGGCTCCGACCGGTCAGAAGTAAGCGGGCTAAAATCCCGGACATGAAAAAGGCGCTCGGTTCGAGCGCCTTTTTTGCTGGCCGCTTGATGGCGGCAAAACTCACTTCAAGCGCGGTCGGCTCAGTTCAGCGACGGATTGCGCGGGCGATAGCCGCCGGTTTTGTCCTTGATGAAGATCTCGGCGACCTGGGAATGGCGGATCGGCTCGCCGGAATCGTCAGGCACCAGATTCTGCTCGGAGACATAGGCGACGTATTCCGACTCCGCGTTCTCCGCGAGCAGGTGGTAGAACGGCTGGTCCTTGTGAGGCCGCACCTCTTCGGGAATCGACAGCCACCACTCCTCGGTGTTGTTGAATTCCGGATCGATGTCGAAAATCACCCCCCGGAACGAGAAGATCCGGTGGCGAACGACCTGTCCGATCTGGAATTTGGCGGTCCTCGCTTTAATCATTCCCCGTCGATAGACCAGGATTGTGGCCGATGCTAGTGCCCTGACCTGGAATTGACCTTCGACTAAGGGGTGGATAGCCCCCAAATCTTCAGAAAACACTTCATCAATGATCGATATCCTCAATCTGGCGCTACCTTATTTCGGCTTGATCTTTGTTGGATTCGCTTGCGGCAAGGCCAAGTCCCTGCCGGAATCAGGCCTCGCCTGGATGAACTTCTTCCTGCTCTACGTGTCGCTGCCGGCGCTGCTGTTTGCGATCATGTCGAAGACGCCGTTTGCGGAATTGAACAACCCGCCGTTCCTGGTCGCGACCACGCTGTCCACGGTTGCGGCGTTCACCCTGGCGCTGGTCGTCGGCAAGGTTTTGGGACGGCTGACGCTGCGCGAGGCGACGCTTGCGGGCCTCTCCGGCGGCTATGGCAATATCGGCTACATGGGGCCGGGGCTGGCGCTCGCCGTGCTTGGGCCGAAGGCCTCGGCGCCGACCGCGCTGATCTTCTGCTGCGACAGCATCTTCCTGTTCACGATCGTGCCGCTGCTGATCGAGCTCTCCGACCGCGACCATCCCTCGCTGGTCCATGCCTTCGGCGTCGTGCTGAAACAGATCGTGCTCAACCCGCTGATCATGTCGGCCTGCTTTGGCGCGGCCGTGGCGGCGCTTCATATCGAGCTACCGGTCGCACTCGATCGCACCATCACGTTCCTTCAGAACGCAGCCGCACCGACCGCGCTGTTCGTGCTCGGCGTGACCGTGGCGCTCCGCCCGTTCAACCGGGTGCCGTGGGAGGTGCCGGGCGTGATCGCAGTGAAGCTCTTGATTCACCCGCTCGCCGCGTTCGGCCTGATGCTGGCGTTCGGACCGTTCGCGCAGCCCTGGGCCGCGACCGCCGTGCTGATGGCCTCGCTGCCGCCGGCGCTCAACGTGTTCGTGATCGCGCGGCAGAACGACGCGTGGATCGAATCCGCCTCTGTCGCGGTGCTGCTCGGGACCTTCGCGTCGGTGGTCACGCTGACCGGCGTGATGTGGGCGATCCAGACCGGCCGGCTGGCGTTTCCGTAAGCGAGCCTACCGCCGCCACGTCGGGGTCAGGCCCTCGCGCATGGCGAAGCGCCGCAGCGGGCCGATGGCGCCGAGCAGGTGCATGCCGACCGCGCGGACCGGCTGGAGCGGCAGGAAATCGTTGAGCAGGGAGCGGTTGGCGATGTCGATCGCAAACGTGCGGCTCAGAATGTCCGGACGCCGCGCCCGGTCGTAGCGCTTGAGCACGTCGGGTGCGCCGGGATCCTGGCCCGCGGCGATGGCTTCGCCCGCGAGCCTGGCGATGTCAGCGGCATCGCGCAGACCAAGGTTGAGGCCCTGGGCGCCGATCGGCGGGACCACATGGGCGGCTTCGCCGACCAGCGCGATGCGGTCGCGCCCGAAGGATTTTGGACGTTCGATCGTCAGCGGGAATAGGTTGCGGCCCGGCTCGACAGTCATGCGTCCCAAAATGGAATGCGACTGCTTCTCGATCGCGGCGGACAGCTCCGCGTCGCTCAATCCGCGAAGCCGCTCGGCCTCGGCGGGGGCCGAGACCCAGACGATGCTGGAGCGGTCGCCGGGCAGGGGCACGAACACGCAAGGGCCATGCGGCGTGTGGAACTCGGTCGAGACGTTGCGATGCGGGCGCGCGTGGCCGACGTTGAAGGTCAGCGCGGTCTGCGTCAGGTCGCGTCGCGTCACCGCGATGCCGGCGGCTTCCCGGCACAGCGAGTGCCGGCCGTCGGCGCCGACCACGAGCTGGGCCGTGAGGAATTGAGCGGACGCCGTGCGGATCGCGACGTCGTCGGCTTCGATGACGACGCTTTCGGCCTCGTCATCGCAACGGACGAGGTTAGGCAACTCGGCCGCGCGTTCTTCCATCGCCAGCATCAGCGAGCGGTTGTCGATATTGTAGCCGAAGGCGTCGAGCGCGATTTCGTGGCAGGAGAACCGGACCTCCGGCGCCCGGAACAGCCGGCCGGTGTCGTCGACGAGGCGCATGATTTCGAGCGCGGCCGCCTTGCCCTTGCAGCGCGGCCAGACGTCGAGGCTCTCCAGGAGATCGATGGAGGCGCCGAGCAGGGCGGTGGTGCGGTTGTCGGCGTAGGGCATGCGCCGCGCCACCAGCGCGGTCCGCGCGCCGGCCTGCGCCAGTGCGATGGCGGCCGCCAGTCCCGCCGGTCCGCCGCCGATCACGGCCGCGTCATGGAGTGTCGATGCATCTGTCATGGAACGACAATTGACATGCTGCGCGGCAAATTCAAGCCCGGCTATATTTCCTTGATTTTGTGGCGAATTGTGCGACCGCGCGCCGCAATGGCGGATGTGCAAACCGGTCCCATTCTGATAGCAGAAGCCATGGATACCCAAGAGGATTCCCTGAAGCCGAGACCGGCGATCCGCGCCGCGGCCTTCTCGGTGCACATCTTCACCGCATTCGGCGCGGCCATCGCGCTGCTGGCGATGCTGGAGGCCGTGCGCGAGCATTGGGCGGCGATGTTTCAGTGGCTGGGCGTTGCCCTGATCATCGATGCGATCGACGGGCCGATCGCCCGCCTGCTGAAGGTCAAGGATGTGCAGCCGAACTGGTCGGGAGACGTGCTCGATCTCGTGGTCGACTTCGTCACCTATGTGTTCGTGCCGGCCTATGCGATCGTGGCGAGCGGGCTGTTGCTGCCGGTGGCCGCGCCGCTGCTCGGCATCGCCATCATCGTCACCAGCGCGTTATATTTCGCCGATCTGCGCATGAAGGCGGACGACAATCATTTCCGCGGCTTTCCGGCGCTGTGGAATGCGGCGGCGTTCTATCTGTTCCTGCTGCACTGGCCGCCGCTAGTATCGACGCTGCTGGTCGCGGCGCTTGTCGTGCTGACCTTCGTGCCGTTCCACGTGCTGCATCCGGTGCGGGTGGTTCGGCTGCGCTGGCTGACGATGTCGCTGATCGCGATCTGGGCCGTGCTCGGCCTCTATGTGCTGGAGATGGATTTTCGCGTCGGCACCGGCGTGACAATCGTGCTCTGCGCCATCGCGCTCTGGATCAGCTTCAGCGACGCCTTGATCCGCCTGGCAAGATCCTTCGCATGATGCACCTCCTCACTAGTCCTGAAGCCTGGGCCGCGCTGCTCACCTTGACCGCGCTCGAGATCGTGCTCGGCATCGACAACGTCATCTTCCTGTCGGTGATCGTCTCGCGCATCCCCGAGAAGCAGGCCCACCGCGCCCGCCAGATCGGGCTCGCGCTGGCGCTGATCTTCCGCATCATCCTGCTCAGCCTGCTGGTCTGGCTGATCGGCCTGACCGCGCCGGTGTTTTCATTTTCAGGTTACGGCTTCTCCTGGCGCGATCTCATCCTGATCGGCGGCGGCCTGTTCCTGATCGCCAAGGCGACGCATGAGATCCACGCCGAGGTCGAAGCCGATGACGGCGGGGGTGACCGGGAGTCCGGCGGCAGCGCGTTCTTCTGGGTGATCGTCCAGATCATCGTCATCGACATCGTGTTCTCGCTGGACTCGATCATCACCGCGATCGGCATGGCGCAGGACATCGAGATCATGATCGCGGCGGTCGTGATCGCCTGCCTGATCATGTACATTTCGTCGGGGCCGGTGTCGCGATTCGTCGCCGAGCATCCGACCACCAAGATGCTGGCGCTGGCGTTCCTGGTGCTGATCGGCGTCGCCCTGGTCGCGGACGGATTCCAATTCCACATTCCGCGCGGCTACATCTACTTCGCAATTGCGTTCTCGGCGGCGGTGGAATTCTTCAACGTGCTGGCGAAGCGCAACCGCAGGAAAGTCCGCAAGTCGTCCGTTTAGCCGTTCCAATCTGGGTCGAGTTGACAAGGCGGGCGCGATGTCTTTCGCTCAGCGGCGAGAAGACCGAGAGGAGGTCAGGTGATGACCAAAGCCGTCCGAGTGCACAAGGTCGGAGGCCCCGAAGCCCTGGTCTATGAGAGCGTCGATGTCCCGGCGCCGGCTTCCGGCGAGGTGCGCATCCGCCAGCATGCGGTCGGGTTGAACTTCATCGACGTCTACTATCGCACCGGCCTCTACAAGGCGCCGGGGCTGCCCTTCATCGCCGGCAACGAGGCGTCGGGCGAGGTCATCGCCGTCGGGCCCGGCGTGACGCATTTCCATCCCGGCGATCGCGTGGCCTACTACCACAATCTCGGCGCCTATACCGGCGAGCGCAACATCCCCTGGGAGAAGCTGGTCAAGCTGCCCGACCACATCACGCACGAGCAGGGCGCCGTGCTGATGCTGAAGGGGCTGACGGTCTGGTATCTCCTGCACAAGACCTTCAAGGTCGAGCCGCATCATCGCGTGCTGATCCATGCCGCGGCCGGCGGCATCGGCTTGCTCGCCTGCCAATGGGCGAGGGCGCTCGGCGCCCACGTCATCGGCACCGTCGGCTCGCGCGAGAAGGCGGAGCTTGCAGAGGCAAATGGCTGCGACCACGTCATCCTCTACAACGAGGAGGATTTCGTCGCCCGCGTGAAGCAGATCAGCCGCAACGAGGGCTGCGACGTCGTCTATGACGGCGTCGGCAAGGCGACCTTCCCGGGCTCGCTGTCCTGCCTGAAGCCGCGCGGCATGTTCGTCTCGTTCGGCAATGCCTCGGGGCCCGTGCCGCCGTTCTCGATCGCCGAGCTCAACAATCACGGCTCGCTGTTTGCGACGCGGCCGAAGCTCAATGACTACGTCGGAACGCGCAAGGAGCTGCTGGAAGGCGCCGACACGCTGTTCGCCGCCGTCATCAACGGCAAGCTGCACGTGCCGATCAACCACGCCTACGCGCTCAAGGACGCCGCCAAGGCGCATATCGATCTCGAAAGCCGCAAGACCACCGGCGCGTCGATTCTGAAGCCGTAGTCTTCGTCATCCTCTGCTCCCGTGTCCCGCACGCGCCGCAGCGTGAAACGCTGCTGCGCAGGGCCGGGACCATCTCCCCGGCTGGGCCCCGGCTCTGCAGCGCACCGCCGAAGGGGCGCTGCGCTGCGTCCGGGGCACGAGACTGGCCTCACGCGACGCGTCTTGCCGCGCCGGCCCTGGTCAAAATCCCGTCGAGACAATCGATCATCTCGACGATCTCGGCCCGCGTGACGTTCAGCGCCGGCATGAAGCGCAGCGTGTCGAGCTGCGGCGCGTTCAGGAGCACGCCGGCCTCGAACGCCTGCGCGACGATGCCTGGCGCGATCGGCAGCTTGAGGTCGAGCGCGAGCAGGAGGCCGCGTCCCCGCACGCCGCCGAGGCCGTGCCGGGCCGAGACCTTCTGCAACTCGCTTTCGAGCAGCAGGCCGGTCTCGGTGACCGTCTTCAGGAAGTCGGGCTTGCTGATCTCTTCCAGCACCGCGAGCCCCGCCGCGCACATGATCGGGTTGCCGTTGAAGGTCCCGCCCTGATCGCCGTGCTCGAAGCAGGAGGCACGTTCGGTTGCGAGCAGGGCTGCGAGCGGCACGCCACCGCCGATGCCTTTGCCGAGCGTCATGATGTCGGGCGCGATGCCTGTGTGCTCGTAGTGGAAGAGTTTTCCGGTCCGGCCCATGCCGGTCTGGATCTCGTCAAAAATGAGCAGCAGGCCGTGCGCGTCGGTGAGCGCGCGCAGTTCCTTCAGGAACTGATCGGTCGCGGGCCACACGCCGGACTCGCCTTGGATCGGCTCCAGCATCACCGCGACGGTGTTGTCGTTGATCAGCTCTTCGACCGAGGCGATGTCGTTCAGCTTCGCCTTCTTGAAGCCGGCGACCTTCGGCTCGAACAGCGGCTCGAACGCCTTCTTGCCCGAGGCTGACATCGTCGCCAGCGTCCGGCCGTGGAAGCCGCCTGCGAAGCTGATGATCTCGAACGCGCCGTTCCTGTGCAGGCTGCCGTATTTACGCGCGAGCTTGATCGCGCCCTCGTTGGCTTCCGCGCCCGAGTTGGCAAAGAACACCTGGTCGAACGCGCTGTTTGCGACCAGCCGCTCGGCAAGCTTCAGGCTCGGCTCGTTGTAGAACGCCGGGCTCGGCGTCAGCAGCCGCTTGGCCTGCGCGGAAAGCGCATCGGCGATCGCGGGCGGGGAGTGACCGAGGCAGTTCACGGCCCAGCCCTGCACGAAATCGAGATAGCGCTTGCGGCTGTCGTCCCAGAGGTAGGAGCCCGCGCCGCGGACGAACACCGCCTTGGGCCGTGCGGTGATGTCCATCAGCGCGTCAAACGGATGCGTGGTCATGTCGAACTCCTCTGGAGGCGGGTGGAAATGGAGCGCAAAAAGCAGAAAGGCCGCACCTTGCGGGTGCGGCCTTTCTCGAAAACTCAGCTGAATTCAGTGGTTCAGCGGCGTCGTCGGACATGGCGCACCCTCTCGTCGTCGCGGAAGCGACGGCGGAGCATTTCGGTGCGCTGATGGGTCCGAGCGTTGATCATGGGGCGGGTCCCTACAGCCGAAGGGCAGGGCTTGTCAAGCGGGCGTTTTGAAGAACACCCGTCCGGCGTGCATCGGCGAGATGGGAGCACGTCACTGAACGCAGTAGCGCGCAAAACTGTCCGCGATGCCGGCGTTGATTGCCTTGGCGGCCGCGATGTCTTGCTCAGCGCCTTCGCTGTCGCCCTTCTTTCGCTTCGCCAGTCCGCGGCCGTAGAGGGAGCCGTCGAGCTCAGGCTTTGCGCTGAGCGCCGCGTCGTAATCCGCAATCGCCGCGTCGAGATTGCCGAGCTTCAGATACGTGAGGGCGCGGCTGTCCAGCGTATAGGGGTCGTTGGGAGCCATCCGCAGCGACTGCTCGCAATCGGCCAGCGCCTCCTGCAGGCGGCCAAGGATCGCACGCGTCATGCAACGCGAATTGAACACGCCCGGATAGCTCGCATTGGCCTTGATCGAGCGATCGTAATCCTCCAGCGCCTGCGCATAGTCGTGGGTGTCGAAATACATGTTCGCGCGCGCAAAGAAATCGCGATCGTTGTTCGGACTGAGCTGAAGCGATTTTGCGAAGTCGGCCAGCGCACGCGCACGGTCGCCGCGGTCGCGGAAGACTCGTGCGCGGTTGCCGTAGGCCGGGCCGTAATTCGGGTCGAGCTTGATCGAGAGATCGAAATCCGCCAGTGCGCGAGCGTCGTCGCCATGGTTGCGATAGGCAGTGCCGCGATTGAAATAGGCCAGCGCAAATTTAGGGTCGAGCTTGATGGCCTGATCGTAGTCGGCCATCGCATGCTCGTAGTCGTTCTTGTGGATGTGGGAATTGCCGCGGTTGTTGTAGTAGAGCGCGTCGCGGGAATTCAGCCGAATCGCGCGCGTGTAGTCGGCAATGGCGTGGTCGGTGTCGCCGAGATCGTCATGGGCGATGCCGCGATTGTACCAGAGGTCGGCGTCTTTCGGATCGAGATCGATGGCACGGTTGAAGTCCGCCAGGGCACGCTCCGTGTCGCCTTTTCGCCGAAACATCTCGCCGCGATTGGCCAGCGCCCGCACATTCGAGGGATCGGCCTTGAGCACGGCCGAGCAGCCGGCGATGCGCTGGTCCTCGCGGTCCCCGTCGTCGTCGCTATAGCACCATTGGCGTGCCTGCGCGGCTGACGGCGATCGCGCGGTGGCGGGGGCGGACAGGGCGAACACGGCCATTGCGATGCCGATCGCAGACAGCTTGAAGAGAATCCTTGACGTTTCAGTGTGTTTCATTGTTTTCCACATCGAAACCATTGCGCCTCTAGCGCGTTTGTGATCGAAGGACGCGACTTGGTTCGAACCGAATGCATCACGGGTCAGACCAAGAAGGCGGGACCAACCAGATAGTTTGAAGACCTTGTCCGATACGCCTTACCCGATCGACCTCGACAGCATTCGCGGCGCGTTTCCGCCGGGCATCGAGGCGCCATCCCTGCTGGTCGACTTTGCCGATTGGCTGAACGGGCGCCCCTGGGGCAGCGTCGGCCGTTTCTCCCTGCAAGGCCAGTTCTCCGATCAGGCGCCGATCTTCGACGGCAGTCCCTTGCGCGACAGGTTTTCACTGTTCATGCGGCTGCCGGATGGCTCGGCCGTCGGCGGCTGGTATGGCGCGGGTCTTGATCGCGACAATCCGCCGATCGTGGGGCTGGGCTCCGAGGGCGATTACGAGCTGCTCGCGCCGAGCCTCGACGGCTTGCTGGCGAAGCTGACGTCGCAGCAATTTGACAAGGCCTGGAGCGATCTCAAGCCGCATGACGAGGTCGAGTGCCAGACCGACGAGCTCGCGAAATGGCTTGCCGGGCAGCCGATCGGCGACAAGGCGGCATGTGACGACGGCGCCGCGGAGCTTCCCGATTTCCGCGGCTTCGTGGAAAAATGGAGCCGGGATCGCGAAGACTATTGGGCCAATCATCGCTTGATGGCCGAGCTCGGCTGGCGGCTCGCCGCGCATCTGCCCAAGGGCAAGAAGCCCTGGGACAAGACCCGCTTCGAGGTCGCGATCGTCGGCAAGCAGTACGAGGCCCGCGTCCTGACCCTCGGCCCGCAGCCGTTCGAGGAGGCCGCCTCGATCGAATCGCTGCTGCGCGATCTGCGCGAGGAGATGCGCAAGGCACAGCCCGAACTCGGGCTGTGGCACGCGATGAAATTCGGCCTCTATGTCGACGGCCGCGTCATGCCGAACTTCGAATACGATGTGCGTCCGATCATCGGCGGCGAGCCGGCGCAGCTCTCCGAAGCAAAGGCCGATCTCGCGCGCGCCCCGCGCCCGGAGCGGTGGGTGCCGAAATGGCTGGCGTGACGGAACACCGTCAGAATCCCGTCACGGAGCCGTGCAATCAGGTTGCTGATTGAATTAGCTTCTCGTCGGGGTAGTTCGCTGATGCGCGGCCTTTGTCACCGGTTGATTGTCGCGATCCTGCTGATGTCAGCGGCCTCGGCCGCGGACGCGCAAACCGAGCTCGTGGAAAGCGCCGTTGCCGACCTTCCGATCGTGCTGGCCACCGATCCCGCGCTCACGCGGCCCCACGTGATCACACCGGACGAAAAGAAAAACAGCGATGAGGCCGATGCTGGCGGCGTTATTCTCACCTACGTTTTTGAAACGAAGCTTCGCCTTCGGTCGGAGAGGTACTTCCTGGTTGTCTGCAGCTCCGGCGGTAGTGCCGACTACAATTGCGTATTTAACCTGATTGGAGGCGCGGGCGATCTCTATCAAGACCAGATCGAAGGCCTCCGATTCGAGATACCCGGCGACGGTTGCGTCTACGCCTCCGGTCACGTCAATACGATGTTCGACCATCGACGCAAGTACTGCCTTGACGACGACCGGTTGAAGGAGGTTAACCAGCCGTTTCATTACGTCGGCCTCAAGTCAAAGACGCTGCATGACTTGACGTTCTATTTCGATAAGGCTGCGACGAATGCGGTCGGCACCATTCCGAAGGGTGAGTTCGTTGAGGTGCTCGTCGCAAGCGACCGACGTGAGGAGGACTCGTCCGAGCGCTACCATTTCCTCGTTCGGAACAAGAATGGACTGACTGGTTGGGTCAGTCTGGCCGGAGGTCAGCAAGCGGAAGACATCGAGGAAATCTTTTTTGCCGGCGACTAGTCGCGTCGAACCGGTATTCTTCTGCTGTCGTGCCATCTTGACCTCGCGGGAACGGCACCTTCGATCCCCCTTGCGATCCCCCTTGACTTAGAGTGCGCTCGAAGGGGTATCTGTACGTGCGTCAGTACGAGAACGGGCAAACATGAAGATCGGCGACCTCGCAAAACGAACCGGCTTGTCGACGCACACGTTGCGTTATTATGAGCGCGTCGGGCTGCTGCCATACGCAGACCGGGATCGTTCCGGCCAGCGTTACTTTGACGCATCGATCCTCACATGGATCGCATTCCTCGGTCGGCTCAAGACCACGGGAATGCCGATCCGGGACATGTTGCGTTATGCGGCGCTTCGTGATGAAGGCGATGCCACCGGGCCAGCCCGGCGGCAGATGCTGGAAATTCACCGGGAACAGGTTCGCACGCAGATTGCCGAACTCCAGGAATGCCTGCTCGTCCTTGATACCAAGATCTCCGGTTATGCCGGCGATGAACAGAGGACGAAGGAAAATGACGCACGCCCAAACACAAGCCGAAAGCCGCTTCGATCGCGGCCAGCGGGCCCTGTCACGCATTGACGGCCGAGCCGGCGAAAAGGTCGTCGCCTCACTCGCCGACATCGCTCCGGATTTCGCACGATACGTGATCGAGTTTCCTTTCGGCGACATTTACAGCCGCCCGGACCTCGGCCTGCGCGATCGAGAGATCGCGACGATCGCCGCGCTGACGGCGCTCGGAAATGCCGCGCCTCAGCTCAAAGTGCATATCGAGGCGGGTCTGAACGTCGGGCTGTCTCGCGACGAAATCGTGGAGATCATCATGCAGATGGCCGTCTATGCGGGCTTCCCGGCGGCGGTGAACGGGCTGTTCGCAGCCAAGGAGGTGTTTTCCGCGCATGACGGACGGCAGGCATCGGGAGAAGCGACATGACGAACTTCGAATACGTTGTGCGCCCGACCATCGACGGCGAGCCCGCCAAGCTGACCGAAGCCCAGGCCGATCTCGCCCGCGCCCGACGCCCGGAGCGCTGGGTGCCGAAATGGCTGGTTTGACGGAGCTGTAGCCCAGCGACGGTCTGCTCCCTGCAAGCTTGAGGCACAGAGGCTTCCACAGCGTCATGGCCGGGCTTGTCCCGGCCATCCACGCATTGCCCAGTGGCACGAAGAACGTGGATGCCCGGGACAAGCCCGGGCATGACGACCTTCTTCATATCCGGTTGCAGCGACCCGCAAGAGAGGTGACGCGATCGTTGGCGCCGTCAGAACCCCGCGACGCTGCCGTGCAGGTCGTATTGGTCGGCGCGCTCGATCTTTGCGGTGACGATCTCGCCGACGCGCAACGGGCGGCGGCTGGAGAGATAGACCGCTCCGTCAATCTCGGGCGCGTCGGCCTTGGAGCGGCCTTTTGAAACCGTCGGGCCGACCTCGTCGATGATGATCTGCTGGCGCGTGCCGACCTTGCGCTTCAGCCGGCGCGCGGAGATCTTCTGCTGGCGGGCCATCAGCGCGTTGTAGCGCTCCTGCTTGATCTCTTCGGGCACGGGGTTCTCGATCGCATTCGACGTCGCACCGGCAACCGGCTCGTATTTGAAGCAGCCGAGGCGATCGATCTCGGCCTCATCCAGCCAGTCGAGCAGATAGGCGAAATCGGCATCGGTCTCACCGGGGAAGCCGACGATGAAGGTCGAACGCAAAGCGAGATCGGGACATTCCTCGCGCCAGCGCTTGATCCGCGCCAGCGTCTTGTCCTGTGCTGCGGGGCGCTTCATCGCCTTCAGCACCTCGGGGCTTGCATGTTGGAACGGGATGTCGAGATAGGGCAGCACCTTGCCCTCGTTCATCAGCGCGATGACTTCGTCGACATGAGCGTAGGGGTAGACATATTGCAGCCGGACCCACGCGCCGAGTTCGCCGAGCTCGCGCGCGAGGTCGAGGAATTTGGCGCGGACCTGGCGATCCCTCCACGGGCTCTCGGCGTATTTGAGATCGACGCCGTAGGCCGAGGTGTCCTGCGAGATCACCAGCAGCTCCTTGACGCCGGCACCGACGAGGCGCTCGGCCTCGCGCAGCACGTCATTGGCCGGACGCGAGACGAGATCGCCGCGCAGCTTCGGGATGATGCAGAAGGTGCAGCGGTTGTTGCAGCCCTCGGAGATCTTCAGATAGGCATAGTGGCGCGGCGTCAGCTTGATGCCCTGCGGCGGCACCAGATCGAGATGCGGATTGTGGGCGGGCGGCAGCGCGCGATGCACGGCGTCCAGCACGCTCTCATATTGCTGCGGGCCGGTGATGGAGAGCACGCCGGGATAGGCTTGCTCGATCTGCTCGGGTTCCGCGCCCATGCAACCGGTCACGATCACTTTGCCGTTCTCGGCCATGGCCTCGCCGATCGCCGAAAGCGATTCCTGCTTGGCACTGTCGAGGAAGCCGCACGTATTGACGATGACGATGTCAGCCCCGTCATGCTTGCGGGCGAGCTCGTAGCCCTCGGCGCGCAGGCGCGTGATGATGCGCTCGGAATCCACCAATGCTTTGGGACACCCGAGCGACACGAAGCTGACCTTGGGCGCAGCCGTCTGATCCATATCCAAATCTGCCTGATTGACAGGCCTGAGCTAGTCCCAATTGCCCATAATTACAACCCTTTGCATCGCCCTCCGGCATGCTATGGATGAATCGCTTGACGTGAGTGGGACATGAGCGCCGAACAGTCGCCTAAAATCGTGATTGTCGACGAAAGCCCGATCCGGGCTGCGATCCTCGAGGAGGGGTTGCGCGAGGCCGGATTCACGCAGATTGTCCATATCCGCGAGATGCAGAGCCTGCTTGCCCGTATTTATGCGGTGGACCCTGATATCATCCTGATCGATCTGGAGAACCCCAGTCGCGACGTGCTGGAGGCGATGTTCCAGGTCAGCCGCGCCGTGAAGCGGCCGATCGCCATGTTCGTGGACCAGAGTGATTCATCCTCGATCCAGGCCTCTGTGGAAGCGGGGGTCTCCGCCTACATCGTCGACGGGCTGAAGAAGGAGCGCATCAAGCCGATCCTCGACCTCTGCGTGTCCCGCTTCAACGCCTTCGCAAAACTCCAGGAGGAGCTGGAGCGCACCAAGTCGCAGCTCGAGGACCGCAAGATCATCGAGAAGGCGAAGGGAATTTTGATGAAGGTCAAGGGCCTCACCGAGGACGAGGCCTACGTGCTGCTGCGCTCCACGGCGATGCGCGAGAAGAAGAAAATCGGCGAGATCGCGCAGTCGATCATCACCGCGTCGGAGATGCTGAAATGACCGGTCCCCTCCGCATCGGGTTCATCCCGCTGGTCGACGCCGCCGCCCTGATCGTCGCCGTCGACAAGGGCTTTGCCGCCGCCGAAGGGCTCGAGGTCGAGCTGGTGCGCGAGGTCTCCTGGTCCAACGTGCGCGACAAGCTCAATATCGGCCTGTTCGACGCCGCGCATCTGCTGGCGCCGGTGGCGATCGCGTCCTCGCTTGGGCTCGGCCACGTCAAGGTGCCGATCGCGGCGCCCTTCAACCTCGGTATCAACGGCAACGCGATCACGGTCTCGCCGGCGCTCCATGCCGCGCTGATGGAGGAGATCGACGGTGACCGCTTCGATCCGCTTGTCACGGCGAAAGCGCTGGCGAAGGTCGTCGCGAAGCGTCGCAAGCTAGGTGCCGATCCGCTGACCTTCGGCATGACCTTCCCGTTCTCGACCCACAATTACCAGCTGCGGTTCTGGATGGCGGCGGCCGGCGTCGATCCGGATGAGGATGTGCGTCTCGTGGTGCTGCCGCCGCCCTACATGGTCGATAGCCTCGCCAATGGCCATGTCGATGCGTTCTGCGTCGGCGCGCCCTGGAACTCGGTCGCGGTCGATCTCGGCATCGGTCACATCCTGCATTTCGTCTCCGACATTCTCGTGCGCGCGGCTGAGAAGGTGCTGGCGGTTCGCCAGGTCTGGGCCGACAAGCATCCGGATGTGGTGGCAGCGCTGGTGCGCGCGGCCGTGAAGGGCGCCGAGTTCATCGAGAACCCCGCGAACCTGTCTGAGGCGGCGCGGATCCTGGCGCAGCCGGAACGGATCGGCGTCGATGCCGAAGTTATCCAGCGAACCCTCACGGGGCGCCTGAAGATTTCTCCCGACGGCACCCTCCGCGAGAGCGGTCGCTATCTCCTGGTCGGACGCGAAGGGGCAGGGCGCCCCGATCCGGTTCAGGCGGCCTGGCTCTATGCGCAGATGGTGCGCTGGGGGCAAACGGCGTTGACGCCTGACGGCGTCAAGACGGCGATGGCCGTGTTCAGGCCCGACCTCTACGACGCAGCCCTCGGTCAGCAATCGCCCGCTGAAGCCCCCGCGGCGTTCGGGGCATTTGCGGGCCCGGCCTTCGATCCCGGCAACATCCGGGGGCATCTGGAGGCCTTCGAGGTCGGACGCTGGAAGGCCTGATTCGGTCCTGCATCGTTTTTGGGCGGAAGAGATCATCGGCTAAACTTTGGGCTGCCTGCTCGAATTTCATGAGAGTTCCGGACCGCGATTTTCCGGGCTCGTCTGTATCCATCTGAAATCAAAGAAATTTTCATTTCATTGAAGCTGGCACGCAACTTGTATGTTGCAGTGCGGCCAGCTTGTCACAGACGCCTGCTGAGCCAAGTCCCGCAGCAACGAAGCTGACCGGACCGTTGGGTGCGCAGCCGGCTTCTTGAGCCAGCCGAGTTCCTCGCGGGTCGCGCAATTTTCCGTCGATGCCACCCGGTGGCTGCAGGAGCTTCGTTACCGACCATGAAAATCGATACGCTCTCAGTCGACTTCTCCGACGAGCAGAAACGCTATCTCGAAGGCTTCACGACCGGTTTGCAGATCAGCCGGGTCGGTCGCGGTCTCGGCGGCAGCGCCAGCAAGGCCAATACCGAGGCCACGGGCCCCGACGCCGTCCACATCAAGGCGCAGGACAAGGTCATCGCAGCTGGCAAGAAGCTCGCCGACCAGGAGAAGTTCAAGCGCGACGAGCATCCCTTCGATGCCTATCCGCGACTGCGGCAGCAGGCGCTCGACAACGCGCCGCCGAGCCCGGCGGACAATTTCCGCTGGCGCTATTACGGCATCTTCTACGTCGCGCCGACGCAGGACTCCTACATGTGCCGGCTGCGCATCCCGAACGGCATCATGAAGCACTGGCAGCTGTCCGGCCTTGCCGATCTCGCCGACGATCTCTGCGGCCCGTACAGTCACGTCACGACGCGGGCCAATCTCCAGCTCCGCGAGATCCCGCCGAAGAACGCGATCAAGCTGATCGAGGGCATCCAGGACCTCGGCCTGTCCTCGCGCGGCTCTGGCGCCGACAACATCCGCAACGTGACGGGGACGCCGACGGCCGGCATCGACCCGCAGGAACTGATCGACACGCGCCCCTATGCGCGTGAGTGGCACTACCACATCCTCAACGACCGCTCGCTCTACGGGCTGCCGCGCAAGTTCAACGTCGCCTTCGACGGCGCCGGCAGGATCGCGGTGCTGGAGGAAACCAACGACATCGCCTTCACCGCGTTCGAGGTGAAGGACGGTTTTGGCGTCGAGCCCGGTGTCTGGTTCCGCCTCGGCCTCGGCGGCATCACCGGCCACAAGGACTTTGCAAAATACTCCAGCATCATCGTCAAGCCGGAGCAGGCCACCGCCGTCGCCGACGCCATCGTGCGCGTGTTCATCGATCACGGTGACCGCACCAACCGCAACAAGGCGCGTTTGAAATACGTGCTCGATGCCATGGGCCACGACGGTTTCCTTAAACTCGTCGAGGAGCGGCTGAAGACGCCGTTCACGCGCGTGCCGGAAGAGGCGTTTGCGCCGCGGCCAGCCGCGGACCGCATGGCGCATATCGGCGTGCACAAGCAGAAGCAGGACGGCTTGAACTGGATCGGCGTCTCGCTGACGCTCGGCAAGATCAGCTGCGATCAGATGCGGGGTTTGGCCAAAGTGGCGCAGGACCTCGGCGACGGCGAGATCCGCCTGACCGTCTGGCAGAACCTGCTGATATCGGGCGTGCGCGACGAGAATGTCGAGCTCGCCATTGCAGCGATCAAGCAGATCGGGCTCGCGGTCGAGGCCTCGCACATCCGCGCCGGCCTGATCGCCTGCACCGGCAGTGCCGGCTGCCGTTTCGCGGCTTCCAATACCAAGCGCAATGCCGCCGAGATCGGCGACTGGTGCGAGCCGCGCGTCGCCATGGACAAGCCGGTCAACATCCACGTCACCGGCTGCCATCATTCCTGCGCGCAGCATTACATCAGCGACATCGGCCTGATCGGAGCGCGCGTGCCGATCAACGACGAAGACACGGTGGACGGCTATCACCTCTTCACCGGCGGCGGGTTCGGTCCCGATGCGGATGTCGGGCAGGAGGTTTATCACGACCTCAAGGCCGAGGACGCGCCGAAGACGGTCGAGGGACTGCTCAAGGCCTATATCGCCCACCGCTCGTCGCCCGACGAGACCTTCCTGTCCTTTGCGCGCCGCCATGACGGCGAAACGCTGCGTAAGCTTGCCGATGCACAGGTGTCCGCATGAACCAGATCACGCCTCCGCCGAAACTCGACATCATTCCCGCCAGCGCCCCGTTCTCCGACGCGCAGCGCTCCTGGCTCAACGGCTTCTTCGCCGGGCTGTTGTCGCCTGATGTGGCCACGCCGCTGTCGGCGGAGCAGGGCGCAGCCGTCATGCAAGCCGGCGACGGCGACGACGGTGAAGCGCCGTGGCACGACCAGACCATGCCGATTGCGGACCGGATGAAGCTCGCCGAAGGCCGTCCCGTGCGCCGCAAGATGATGGCCGCGATGGCGCAGCAGGATTGCGGGCAGTGCGGCTACAATTGTCACGACTATTCGGAGGCGATCGCCACCCGTAGCGAAGCACGGCTCAATCTCTGCGTCCCCGGCGGCAAGGAAACCGCGCGGATGCTGAAGTCGCTGTACGAGGAGCTGGACAAGGCGCCGGCGGCCAAGGCGGCCGACAAGGTGGATGCGGTGGCGGCGCCGGCCGTGACGGTGACGATCGCCGAGCCCGGCCGCTCGCGCGACAATCCGATCGCGGCGACATTCCTGTCGCGGCGCCTGCTCAACAAGGGGAAGTCGGAGAAAGAGACCTATCACGTCGAGTTCGATCTCGCCGAGAGCAAGCTCGACTATGTCGTCGGCGATAGTTTTGGCGTGTTCGCACGCAACGAGGTCGGCCTCGTCGATCAGATCATCGCGCTGCTGGGCGCCTCCCACACCACCAAGGTCAACGGCAAGACGTTGCGCGAGGTGCTGATCGACGACGTCTCGCTGTCGCCGGCGCCCGACACGCTGTTCGAGCTGATCTCCTTCATCACCGGCGGCGCGCAGCGCGAGAAGGCGCGGGCGCTGGCACAGGGCGAGGATCCCGATGGCGACGCCGCCACGCTCGACGTCATGGCGGCGCTCCAGAAGTTTTCGGGCACGCGGCCGCATCCCGAAGCCTTCGTCGAGGCGCTGGAGCCGCTCCAGCCGCGGCTCTACTCGATCTCGTCCTCGCACAATGCGACGCCGGGAAAACTGTCGCTGACGGTAGACTCCGTGCGTTACGTCATCGGCAAGCGCAAGCGGATCGGCGTGGCCTCGACCTTCCTCGGCGAACGCATCGCCGAGGGCGAGAAGCTCAAGGTCTATGTGCAGAAGGCGCATGGTTTCGGCCTGCCGCAGGATCCGAAGACACCTGTCATCATGATCGGCCCCGGCACCGGCATCGCGCCGTTCCGCGCCTTCCTGCTCGACCGCAAGGCAACCGGCGCGCCCGGCAAGAACTGGCTGTTCTTCGGCCACCAGCGCAGCGATTGCGATTTCTTCTACCAGGAAGAGCTCAACGCGATGAAGACCTCGGGGCTGCTGACGCGCATGTCGCTGGCCTGGTCGCGCGACGGCGAGAAGAAGTTCTACGTGCAGGATCGCATGCGTGAGGTCGGCCGCGAGGTGTGGACCTGGCTCGCCGAAGGCGCGCATCTCTACATCTGCGGCGATGCCAAGCGCATGGCCAAGGACGTCGAGCGCGCACTGGTCGACATCGTCGCGCAGTTCGGGGCGCGTTCGACGGATGAGGCCGTCAGTTTTGTCGCCGAGCTCAAGAAGACGGGCCGCTTCCAGGCTGACGTCTACTAAGGCGCGAGCCGATCAGCGCAAATCGTCCCGGCGGCGCAACCGCCGGGCGTCGCGCCGCTGGGCCGTTTCTACTGTGCATGGGGTTGTTTTCGAGAATTTTGTTTGGAAGGGGGTCTGAATGCCTCCGCCCGGCTGTCATCCCAGCGTCATCCGGGCCGGTTCCAGCTGGCTCGGATCTTAACGAATAAGATTCTCGGAACCCTTGGGTGCAGAGAATTTGCACCTGCGACGGGGCGCCTTCAGAGAACCTCCATCGCTATTTTCTCCGCCATCTTGCCTCCCGCCAGGGTTGATCCTTCATACTCCCACAAATGGGGCGTTGGAGATCGACCATGCGCGAACTATCGGCGGAAGCCAGGCTGCACTTCTACGCGCGCTCAATCTCGCGTCGGACCGGGGCGAGCATGCACCACGTTGGGCTCTACAGCGCCTTCGCGGTCATCGCGGCCATCGTGTTCGGCACGCTCTCGGTGCACCCGTTCTGATTACGCCCCGCGCTTGAACGGCGCGACCTCGATCCCCGCATCCTTCAACGCCTGACGCAGCGTGCGCGCGATCTCGACGGCGCCGTGCGTGTCACCGTGAATGCACACCGTGTCCGTGCGCATCTTGATCACCTTGCCCGTCACCGAAACCACTGCGCCATCCTGCACCATGCGCACCACGCGATCGGCGATTGCCTTGGCATCGTGTAGCACCGCGCCGGGCTTCTTGCGCGAGACGAGGTTGCCGTCGTCCTCATAGGCGCGGTCAGCAAATACCTCGTGCACCATCGGCAGATTGGCGTCTTCGCCGGCCTTCACCAGTTTTGAGTTGGCGAGCACGACGAAGATGAGATTGGGATCGACCGCCCTGATGCCGGCGGCGATCGCCTTGGCCGTCATGTCGTCCTCGCAGGCGACGTTGGAGAGCGCGCCATGCGCCTTCACATGCGTGACCTTGTGGCCGGCTGCGGTCGCGATCGCCTGCAACGCGCCGATCTGGTAGGCGACGAGGTTCTCGATCTCGGAGGCCTTCAGGCCCGCGATCGGATGGCGGCCGAAACCGTGCAGGTCGCGGTAGCCGGGATGGGCGCCGACCGAGACGCCGCGCGCCTTCGCCAGCTCGACCGTCCGGCGCATGATGTCGGGGTCGCCGGCATGGAAGCCGCAGGCGACGTTGACCGAGCTGGCAAGGTCGATCATCGCGGCGTCGTTGCCCATCTCCCACGCGCCAAAACCTTCGCCGAGGTCGCAATTGAGATCGATCGTCTTCATGGGGTGCTCTCCGCCTCTGGTCGTCTTGTCGCTTACGGCTCCGCCGTGACCTGCCAGGTCCCGGCATCCATGGCGCTCACCGCATAGCCCGCGACATTAGCATCGCTGAGCGCCTCGATGTTCAGCTCGACGGTGTCGGAAGAGCGCAGGCGATCGGGCAGGTTGCGGATGAGTTGCGCGAACTTGCGCGCCTCCTCCTGCGCCTCGGCCATGGTGACCTCGAGGAAGCGGAACGCGGTTCCCGCCGAGGTCTGCGCGAGGCGGCCGACGTCGGCCGTGATCACGGTTGCGATCTTCGGATAGCCGCCGGACGTGCCGCGATCCATCATCAGCGCGATCGGCGAGCCGTTGCCGGGGACCTGGATGCTGCCGTTGACGGTGCCGTCGGAGACGATGTTGTGGCCATGCAGATGCTTGATCGCCGGGCCCTCGAGCCGGTAGCCCATGCGGTCGGAGGTCGCCGAGATCTTCCACTCGCTATCGAGGAACAGCGCCTTGTTGGCGTCGTCGAACTCGTCGTCCTGCGGGCCGAGCAGGACGCGGATCGGGCCTGTTGCAGGCTTCGGCAACTCGATGCGCAGCTCGGGCGCGCCGCGCGCGGCATCGACCGTGAACTCGTCGCCGGCCTGCAGCGGGCGCGGGTAGGGGCTGCCGAGGCCCGCGCGGGCGTTCACCGCAAGGCTGCCGAACACCAGTTCGCCTTTGATCCCGCCTTCGATCGCCAGATAAGTGAACGCGCCGCCGCGGGCAAAGCCCAGCGTCAGCGTCTCGCCGTCCTTGAGCGTCACTGACGTGTCCATGGCCACCGGCTTACCGGCGACGTCCGCATTGCGCGGCGCGCCTGATATCGCGACGCGCACGGCGCCGTCTTTGGCAGTGAACGTGGCGCCGAAAGGGCCGATCTCGACCACGGCCGCGAACGGCTCATTGCCGACCAGCGTGTTCGCTGCCGCCAGCGACAGACGGTCCATCGCCCCGCTGACCGTCAGGCCGTAGCGCTGCGCGCCGTGGCGGCCGCCGTCCTGAACGGAGCTTGCGGGACCGATGCTGGCGATCACGAGCCGGCTCATGCGACCACCTGCTCGGCGATGATCTCGCCAGCCTCGGCGGCGCGATCCTGTTCCTCGAAGGTCTTGTGGTCGATGGCGAAAAACGTCACGCGATCACCGGGTTCGGTGAGAAAGGTCGGATTCCGGTGGAGTTGATAGGTTCTGACCGGCGTGCGGCCGAGCAGGTGCCAGCCGCTTGGCGCGGCCAGGCACTGGATTCCGGCCTGGATACCGCCGATCGAGATCGTGCCGGCGGGCGTGAACAGCCGCGGGCTCTGCCGCCGCGACATGTGCAGGGATTTGTCGAGGCCGCTGAGATAGGACCAGCCCGGGGTGAAACCGATCATGGCGACACGGTAGTCGCCGGCGACGTGACGGGCGACGATGTCGTCGGGCGTTGTGTTCAGCGCCTTCGCGACATCCTCGAGGTCGATGCCGTGTTCGCCGCCATAGGCGACGGGAATGCGCCAGCGCCGCGCCTTCGCGGCCGGCGGCAGCGGCTGGCTGGCGAGCGCAAGCAGCTTTTCGCCGAGCGCGTCGAAGCCGATCTTGCCGGGATCGTAATGCACCAGCAGCGAGCGATAGGTCGGAACGGTCTCGGTGATGCCGTCGATGGGGCTTGCTGCGAGCGCCTTGTCCAGCGCGAGCACGCGCTCGTTGGCGGCGTCATCGATGGTGCGGCTGAATTCGACCGTGACGGCGCTGTCGCCACTGGGCAGAAGGCGGGGCGGGGGAAGCGTCGCGGCCATGAGCTGTCGAAGGGCTGTCGAAATCGGGCTTCTCAGGAAATGCGGGCTCAGCCTTGAGTTCCGCTTTTCCTTGCTTCGCGTAAATGCGCCCGCAAGTCCAATAAATTAATGCAAGGGGAAACGATAAAGCGTTGTTATCGCGTCGCATAACAGCCCAGCGGCCCTGCGTTCTTGCCGGCTCTTTGGCCCTTGACGCAAGGGCTGCGGCTCGCAAGATGCGCGCGTTCTTTCCCGCCCATCCGGAGCTCGTTCTCGTCCATGTCGCTGTCCCCCGAAGCCCGCAAGACCCTCGCCGGCATCACCACTGCCACCATCACCACGGTCCTGCTGAAGAAGGGCCTGCGCAACGTCTGGATGCGCGGCGCGCGTCCGCTGCGTCCGGGCTTGCCGCGCCTGGTCGGGCCGGCCTTCACGCTGCGCTTCGTGCCGGCGCGCGAGGATCTGGCGACGCCGGAATCCTGGTCGTCGCCGATCTCGACCCGCACCGCGATCGAGGCGATGCCGGATGGCTGCATCGCCGTGGTCGATGCCATGGGCATCACCGATGCCGGCATCTTCGGCGACATTCTTTGCGCGCGCATGATGAAGCGCGGCGTGACCGCACTCGTCACCGATGGCGTGGTGCGGGACGTCGAGGGCGTGCTCGGCACCAATCTTCCGGTGTGGTGCGACGGCTATGCCGCGCCGCCGTCGGTTGCAGGCCTCACCTTCGTCGGCTGGGGCGAGCCGATCGGCTGCGGCGGCGTTGCGGTGTTCCCGAACGACATCGTGGTCGCCGACCAGGACGGCTGCGTGCTGATCCCGCAGGCGATGCTCGATCACGTGCTCAATGAGAGCGTCGAGCAGGAGCGGATGGAAGCCTGGATCGTCAACGAGGTGAACAACGGCGCGGTGCTGCCGGGCCTCTATCCCATGAACGCCGAAACCAAGGCGCGCTACGCCGCCAGCAAGAAGTAACAGGAAACGAGGTATCCCATGGAAATCACCGTCGCAGGCACGCGGCCGACCCGCCGCGCGCCCAAGGAAAATTTTACGGGCACCGTGTTGCAGGACCCCGTGATCATGGCGCCGGCGCCGGCGCGGCTGAACTGCTCGCGCGTCACCTTTGAGCCGGGCGCGCGCACCAACTGGCACCACCATCCGCTTGGGCAGACGCTCTACGTGATTTCGGGCGTCGGCCGCGTCCAGACCAAGGGTGGCCCTGTCAAGGAGATCCGTCCCGGTGACACCGTCTGGATTCCGCCGGGTGAACTGCACTGGCACGGCGCCTCGCCAAACAACAGCATGTGCCACATCGCCATGCAGGAGGCGCTCGACGGCGTCTATTCGACCTGGCTGGAGCCGGTGACCGACACGGAGTACGGCGCGCCGCTCGGCTAATCTCTCGTGCCCCGGATGCAATGCAGCGCGTAAGCGCTGCGTTGCCGATCCGGGGGCCCACAAGCTTCCTCAAAGCAAGTGCCCTTGGGTCCCGGCTCAGTGCAGCAACGCTGCGCGTTGCAGCGCGTCCGGGACGCGGCAAATCACATCCGCTCCGCCGTCCACGTGCCCGTGCACAGGGGGCCGCGCCATGTGCCGGAGCCTGAAGTGCCGCTGAGCCGGCCGAAGCCGACGGCGCGTTTGATCCCGGTGCTCAAGGTGACGTTGATGCTGCCGGCATCGGCCACGCGGCCGGATGCTGAAACCACAGCGCTGCTCGATGCGATCTGACCGTTGCTGATGCCGATCGAGACCGTTGCGCCGTTACCGCAAGTCTCGCTCGTTGATGAGATGCGGACATTCCATGCGCCGTCGAAGGTGGAGGTCGCCGCGCCCGCCTGCGTCAGCGGGACGGCGATGGCGACAATGCTGGCGAAGAGACCTTTGCGAAATCCGTTCATGACACGCCCCGTTGGTTGACCATGGGGGGATCGTGGCATGAGCGCGGAACCCGCGATGTGAGGGCTGTCACGTGCGCAAGGGGCTCCGTGAGGTGGCGCACTCCGCAAAGAGATCGCGGACAAAAGCAAAGGGGCCCGGATCGCGGGCCCCTCGTCTCGGTTCGAACGTCGAAGTCGGACTCAGTTCACGCGCGTCCAGGTCTGGCCGCCGCAGAACATGCCGCCGAAGGCGCAGCCCTGCACGCGCAGGCGGTCGGTGCCCTTCATCGCGATCGTGGAATCGTAGGTCGAGCCGGAGTTGAGATCGAGGATGCGACCGGACCATTTCTGATCCTTGTTCTGGTCCTTGGCGGGTTTCATGTTGATGAGGACCTGTTCGCCGTTCTGGTTCGATTTGCTGTCGACCGAATAGCCGCAGAGATTGCTGCCGCATTGCTCGATGCGGACCTTGCCTTCCTTCTCCTCGGTCAGCCAGATGCCGAGTGGTGAATTGAGATCGCGCGCGGGCGCGGCTGCAGGAGCCGGCGGTGCGACGGCAGCCGCCTGAACGGGTGCGGGGGCCGGAGCGGGGGCTGGAGGCGGCGCCGGGGGTACAGCGGCCACAGTCGGGGCCGGCGGCGGCGCCACGGCGGGGGCTGCCTGCTGCTCGACCGGAGCGGGCGCCGGAGGCGGTGCAGGTGGCGGCAACACGGCCGCCTCAGCCGGCGCGTTGCTGGCGGTTGCAGACGGCGGCGGAGCGGGCGGGGGCGGAACTGGCGGCGGCGCTGCAGCGGCTGGCGCCTGTTCGGTTGCGGGCGGCGCTGCGACAGGGGCGGGAGCTGGCGCCGGAGCGGCCGGCGGTTGCGGATCAACCTTGGCCTGTTGCGGCGCCTGCTGGCCCGGGGTCGTCTCGTTCTTCTTGGCTTTCTTCGCCTTGCCCTGGCCGGTGTTGTCGTAGACGCCGGGGATCTGCACCGTGCCGCGGTCCGGATCGATGCGGATGGTGCGCCCGCCATACTCGAAAGTGTACTGCGCCTGAGCAGCGGTGCTCGCCAAAAGGAATGCGGCCGTGGCCAACAGCTTCCTCATTTCCGTCTCCTGAACAGCTGGTCCCCGTACCAACGCTTACGCGTCGGTTCGATCGCAAAAAGTGATCTAGATCACTGTCACCGTATGAGTCGTGGTCCGGCGGTTGCGGGTTCAATAACGCTGAACTCCGTCCAGAGTTGGACGGCGGCGCGGCGCAGCTCTGGACGGGGTATGGGATGGGCAAGTAAAACCGTTGTGGTTGAAGCTTCCGAAAGCACACGCAAATGCTATGGCCGCGCCTTGGCGAACTTGTTCTGATCGTAGTCGCTTGCCTTGCTGCGACACTGGCGCACGCGGCCGGGCTCGGATTTATCGAAGTGCCGGCGGACGCCGGCCGCTCCGCGCTCACTGGCATGGTGTGGACACCTTGTGCGGCGGCGCCCTCCGAGGTCGCTTTGGGCGGCGGTGTCTTCCTGCCGGGTGTGAAGGACTGTCCGGTAGCGGGCAATCGACTGCCGCTGATCGTCGTGTCGCACGGACGGCGCGGCTCGTTTTTGGGCCACGTCGACACGGCGACCGCATTGGCCGATGCCGGCTTCGTGGTCGCCGCGATCAATCACCCAGGCGACACTGCCAGAGACAGCAGCCGGACCGATGAATTCTCCGTCCTGGTCGAGCGCCTCGCCGACATGAAGCGGCTTACGGATTTCATGCTCGGCGCCTGGAAGGAAGCGGCGGTCCTGGACCCCAAGCGGGTTGGCTTGTTCGGGTTCTCGCGCGGCGCCTATACCGGTCTCGTCGTGATCGGCGGCAATCCCGATTTCGGAGCGCTCGCTCCGCTCTGCGATAGAGATGGAGCCACGACGCCAAAATGCCAGGCCATTCGCGATGGCCTTGTGCCAACAGAGGCGGCCGTACACGACCCCCGCATCAGAGCTGCCGTGCTGGCGGATCCGCCCCTTTATGAAGGCCTTTTCAACCGGGAGCGCCTCGCCAATGTGACGATCCCAATTCTCTTATGGCGTTCGGCGCTCGGCGGCGACGGTGTCGTGCCCGCTTCAGTCGATACGCTGGAACAAATGCTTCCCGCGCGCCCTGACTTCCGGATCGTGCCGAACTCGTCGCACTTTTCCTTTCTTGCGCCATGTCCGCCCAAGCTGGCCGAAGCCGCGCCGATCCTGTGCACTGATCCGCCCGGGTTCGACAGGGAAGCGTTTCACAGCGCCTTCAACGACGCGGCTGTGAGCTTCTTCCGCAAGCATCTGGAGTGACGGACAAGATCGGTCGCTAGTCGAACCAGGCGGCGTAGATCTTCCTGTAGCTGCCGTCCTCCATCGAGATGTGCAGCCACTGGTCGACGAAAGCCTTCAGCGCCATGTCGCGCTGGAGCCAGTAGGCCTTCTCCGAGAAGTCGAACGGCTTTTCGGGATGCACCGCGCAGAGCACGCCGGAATGCTGCTTCTGCTGGTAGCGGGTCTCGGAGGCGTCCGTCATCATCAAATCGGCGTTGCCCTTGGCGATCTCGTCGAAGATCACGGTGTTGTCGGGGAAGACGTTGATCTCGGCGTCCTTGATGTTGGCGCGCGCGAACCGCTCATTGGTGCCGCCGGGATTGACGATGACGCGGGTGCCCTTCTTGTCGATGTCGGAGATGGTCTGGTACTTGCCGACATCGGCGCAGCGCGCGATCGGCGTCTTGCCTTCGCGCATGATCGGCATCGAGAAGAAGCCCTTCTTCTGCCGATCGAGCGTGACCGAGACGCCGCCCATGGCGATGTCGAACTGGTCGGCCTCGAAGTCCTTCATGAGCTTCGGCCAGGCCGTCGGCACGAATTCGACCTTGACGCCGAGCGCCTTGCCGAGCGCCTCCGCCATGTCGACGTCGAAGCCGCTGAACTGCTGCGTCGCCTTGTCCAGGTAGGTGAAAGGCTTGTAGTCGCCGGTCATACCGACGCGCAAAGTGTCGCGCTTGACGATCTCGTCGAGGCGCGACGGCGCCGGCTGCTGCGCATATGCCGAAAAGTTCGCCAGCAGGACCGCGGTCAAAGCCGCCACGATTCGAACGATCATCTCTTTTCCACCCATGCCCGAGCTGTCATTGTGCAGCTCTTGAAACTTGGATTTAGACCAGATGCCCGTCACTGGCGAGGCGGAATTGAAGGGAAATTAGGGTGACGATCTCGATGTACGACGCCTCGGTCGGCGTCTTCGTGCCATATCTGCGCAACCTGTCGGCACTGCTGGACAAGGGCGTCGCCTATGCCGAAAGCCGGAAGTTCAATCCGGCCGTCCTGCTCGGCATGCGCATGGCGCCGAATATGTACGATCTGGCGCAGCAGATAGGGGAGGCGTGCCGCCATGCCACGGTCGCGCCGGCCTTGCTGGCCGACCAGGAGCCGGTGACGCTGCCGGCGCTGGAGCACGACATCGCCGGGCTTCAGGCGCGCATTGCGACGTCAATCGAGTTCATCGAAAGCCTGTCGCGCGCCGAGATCGATAGTGCGGCGGAACGGAATGTCTTCTTCAGGCTGAAAAACGGGACCGAGCTGCCCTTCACCGGGCGGACGCTGCTGCTGACGTTCAGCGTCCCGCAATTCTTCTTTCACGTCACGACGTCCTACGACCTGCTCCGGCATGCCGGGGTCGAGCTCGTGAAGCGGGATTTTCTCGGCCCCCGCGAGCGCTAGGCTTCGCCCTTGCGCTCGTAATCGGCGAGCGAGCTGCGGCCGGCGATCTCGCTGCGCAGCTCCTCGAAGCGCCGATGTGCCTCGTCCTCGTGCGCGTCGACGAAATGCACCGCGGCTTCGCTCGTCATCGGGCCGCTGACCACGGGCGCGGACTGCTCGCCGATGGTCTCGTGGACGTAGAACTGGCCGTCATCGCCGCGATGGACCGTCCATTTCAGACGGATCGCCACCATCGGCCCCGGACCGACCTTGCTGTAGCCATCGGCATCGGTGTGCTCCGGCACCAGCGGCTGCTCCTCGACCAGAGGATGCTCGTGCTCGTCGACCATCGCATGCTCGTCGACCACCACATGCTCGTCGGCGATCGGATGCTCGTCGGCGACGACCTGCTCACCGTCGACCACCATTTCGGTCTCGGTCTCGCGGACGGGCTCGGGGTGCTCCAAAATGCTGGCGATGGTTGCCAGCGCGTGGTCGGTCGGGTCGATCTCTGACAAGGGTTCATCCTCCAGCTCGACGCGGCCGGCAAGTCTGTCCCACTGCCGCCGCGGCCGGACTTATTACGCGGGTTTGATTAAGGCTGAGTTGGGGCTCGATCTGCACCAAAATGGGACGCATTCTGGCGTTCCGGAGGCGGGCGGATAACCGCCCGCCCGGAGGTCGGCTCAGCCGAGCACGTCCTGGTTGATGATGTTCTGCCGGATGGGATCGCCGTCCAGCACACTCAGGATATTGCGAGCGGTCTGCTCGCTCATGCGGCTCACCGCCTCGACGGTGACGCCGGCGACGTGCGGGGCCATGATGACGTTGGGCAGCGCGAACAGCGCGTTGCTGACCGGCGGCGGCTCCACCTCGAACACGTCGATCCCGGCACCGGCAATCCTGCCGGAGACCAGGGCGTCGTATAGCGCGGCCTCCTTCACGATGCCGCCGCGTGCAGTGTTGATGAGATAGGATTTCGGCTTCATCCGGCCGATCCGCGCCGCATCGAACAGCCCGACGGTTTCCGGCGTCTTCGGGCAATGGATGGTGACGAAGTCGGCGTTGGGCAGCGCTGCGTCGAGATCGGCGACGGGCTCGCAGCCCGCGGCCTTGATCTCGGCGGCAGGCTTGTAGGGATCGTAGACCTGCACCTTCATTTCCATCGCTTGGCAGCGCTTGGCGGTGCGACTGCCGATGCGGCCGAAGCCGATGATCAGCACGGTCTTGCCGTAGAGGTCGAACGGCAGCATGCCGAGCCGGTTGGCCCATTGGCCATCCTTGACGCAGGCGTGCATCTCATTGGCGCGCTTGGCCAGCGTCAGCATCATGAACAGCGCCTGCTCGGCGACCGAGGGCGAGTTGGCGCTGCCCGCCACCATCAGCGGCACCTTGCGGCGGGAGAGGGCGGGCACGTCGACGGCGTCGTAACCGACGCCGATGCGGGTCACCACCTTCATGTCCTTCGAGGCCTCAAGCTCGGTCTCACCGAAGGCGGTGGCACCCAGCGCCACGCCGTGAACCGGCGCGTGGTTCTTCAGCAAGGCTTCGAAATCCTTGGCCGAGATCAGGTTCGGAAACTCGACGAGCTCGATATCGTCCCGCTGGGTGAGGAGGGCGCGTGCCCCTTGCGACAAAGTTTGTGTAACGAAAATCTTCTTCTTGTTGGTCGCCATCGCTCCCCGCCTGCTTGCGTTTCTTGAGACGGCGTCACAACACGACGCCGGTGTCTTCGTTTAGCAGGTGCATATTGTTGAGGTCCATCGCCAAACGCATGGGTGCCCCGTCCTTGGCGCCGGCGTTGGGATCGACGCGGCCGCAGATCGGCGTGCCGTCGAGGCCGAAATAGACCAGGGTCTCCATCCCCATCGGCTCGGTGACGTCGAGCACGGTGTCGAAGGTCTCGACGCCGGGCCCGAGATGCGCATGCGACTCGGTGAGGTGCTCCGGCCGGAGGCCGAGCAGCAGCTTGTCGGTGCGCGGCAGCGCGTTGTAGCGCGCGGCGCGAGCCTGTGGCAGCGCAAAGGCGATGCGGTCGGTCAAACGGATCTGGAGCGCGCCGCCGACATCCTCCAGCCGGCACGGGATGAAATTCATCGCGGGCGAGCCGATGAAGCCGGCGACGAAGCGCGTCGCCGGCTTGTGGTAGAGCTCGTTGGGCGTGCCGATCTGCTCGATGCGGCCCTTGTTCATCACAACGACGCGGTCAGCCAACGTCATCGCCTCGACCTGGTCGTGGGTGACGTAGACCGTGGTGGTGCGTACCTTCTGGTGCACCTTCTTGATCTCGATCCGCATCTGCACGCGCAGCTTGGCGTCGAGATTGGACAGCGGCTCATCGAACAGGAACACTTTCGGATTGCGCACGATGGCGCGGCCCATCGCGACACGCTGGCGCTGGCCGCCGGAGAGCTGCTTCGGCTTGCGGTCGATCAGGTCGGTGATGTCGAGGAGGCGGGCGGCTTCCGTGACCCGCGCCTTGATCTCGGCCTTGGGAAAGTGCTTCAGGCGCAGCCCGAACGACATGTTCTCCGCGACCGTCATGTGCGGGTAGAGCGCGTAGTTCTGGAACACCATGGCGATATCGCGATCCTTCGGCGGTACGTCATTGACGACGTCGCCGCCGATCATGATGTCGCCGTCGCTGATGTCCTCGAGGCCCGCGATCATGCGCAGCGTCGTCGACTTGCCGCAGCCCGAAGGCCCAACCAGCACGATGAACTCATGGTCGGCGATGTCCAAGTCGATGCCGCGCACGGCTTCGACATCATCGTAACGCTTGACCACCTTCCGCAATGCAACGTCAGCCATGAGACATCAACCCTTTGTCGCGCCGGCGGTCAGGCCGGCGATGTAGTAGTCCATCAGGAAGGCGTAGATGACCAGCGGCGGAGCTGCGCCGAGCAGCGCGCCGGTCATGATCTGGCCCCAGTTGAAGACGTCGCCCTTGATCAGGGTGGTGGTGATGCCGACCGGGAGCACGAGCTGGTCGATGGACGTCGTGAACACCAGGGGATAGAGGAACTGCGCCCAGGACACCGTGAAGGCGAAGATGGTCGCGGCAATCAGGCCCGGCAGCGCGACCGGAATAAAGATCCGCGTCAGGGTCTGAAGCCACGAGGCGCCGTCGATGATCGCGGCCTCGTCGAGCTCCTTCGGGATCGAGGCGAAATAGCCGATCATGATCCAGGTACAGAACGGCACCGTCAGCGTCGGATAGACGAATAGCAGCACGTACCATCGGTTCAGGAGCGTGATGCCGGTGATGTCCTGAACCAGCGCCAGCATCTTGAACAGCGGGATGAAGAGGAGGCTGTCCGGAACCAGGTAGGTCAGGAACACGCCGGTGGCGAGCGTCGTCGAGCCCCAGAACTTCATCCGCGCGAGCGCGAAGGCGGCAGGGATGCTGATCAGCATCGTGACGAGCACAACCACCAGCGACACGATGGTCGAATTCCAGAAGAACCGGAGGAATTGGTTCGACGTCAGTAGTTCGACATAGTTCGCCAGCGTCGGGTGGAACACCCACCACGGATTGGTCGCAGCCGAGATCTCCGCGCTGCTCTTGAGCGAGGTGATCACCATGTAGAGCGGCGGCGTCAGAAAGAAGATCGCAAACAGCACCAGGAAGAAATAGGACCAGCGCAGCGCCCAGGTACGGTCGCGGCTCATGCTGCCATATTTAACCTTGCGCCGGGGGCCGGCCTTGTCGATCGCTATTGTGCTCATCAGGATTCGTTCCCGCGTTTATTGACGTCGCGCAGGATGAAGATCGCTGCGACGGCGAGGATCGGGACCATGAACAGCGAGACGCTGGCGCCGAGCGGAATGTCGTTGCTCTCGATGCCGACCCGGAACGCATAGGTGGCAAAGATCTGGGTCTGGTCGAGAGGCCCGCCTGAGGTCAGGATGCGGACGATGTCGAAATTAGCGAAGGTGACGATCAGCGAGAACAGCGTCGTGATCGCGATGATGTTGCGCATCATCGGCAGCGTCACGTACCACATCTTCTGCCACCAATTGGCGCCGTCGATTGCGGCGGCCTCGTAGAGCTGGTCCGGCACCGATTTCAGCGCCGCCAGGTACATGATCAGGAAGAACGGCGCGCCGTACCAGACGTTGACGAGGATGACGGAAAAGCGCGCCCAGGCGGCATTGCCGAGCCAGTTGATGGGACCGATGCCGAAGAAGGAGAGCGTGTAGTTGAAGGCGCTGTAGGAGGGGTCGAACAGCCACAGCCAGGCGAGCGTGCTCATCGCCGGCGGGATCACCCAGGGCACCAGCAGCATGCCGCGCCATTTGCGCTGGCCCTTGGCCGGTATGTTGTGCACCAAATGCGCGACGATGAAGCCGATCAGCGCCTTGAAGAACACGGCGGTGATCGCGAAGATGCAGGACTGCTCCACCACCATCCAGAACGTCTCGCGCTTGAACAGGAAGGTGAAGTTGCCGAAGCCGACGAATTTTTGCATCGACTTGTTCAGCGTCGCGAGGTGGATCGAGAACAGGGCAGGGTAAAGCACGAACAGCGCGATCAGCAGGATCAGCGGCAGCGTCAGGAAGAACGCCACGGTCGATTTCCGCTTCAACGCATTGTGCAGGCCCGTCCGTTTGCGCGCGCTCGCCGTGCGGGCGACGCGACCGTCCTCAACGACGACATCGGCCATGTCAGTGTCCTTGGGTCAAGCTTCCTTGCGGAATGTCCAACGGCGGAGCCGGCACCCGCGTGTCGGCTCGATCTGCTCATTCCATCGAACGGTGGGGTGCCCTAGCGGCTCACGCGGGGATGCGTGAACCGCCGTGGCACACCCCGGCTTAGGTTCGCATGAAGCCTTCACACTCGCCTTCGCCCCAGGCGAGTGCGGTCTCCAACTTTTCGCCCTGCGCAAAGCGCAGCGCCATCTTGGTCAGCGTGGCCTGCGCGTAGATCTGCTGGGCGATCTTCGGCGGCGCCGGAGAGGCCGCAATCGACAGTGTCTGATGATTGTAGGGATTTGGATAGTGATAGAGCGTGCCCTTCGGCGGGCCTACCTCGGCCCAGGTCTTCAGGGTCGTCATCTTCGAATAGGCCGGCAAATCGTAGCCGCCGCTCGCCGCGACGAACTTTTCGATCGATGACGGCTGTGACAGAAAAGCCAGAAGGCTCTTGGCCGATGCCTTGTTCTTGGAGAAATTCCAGAGACCCCAGAAATAGGGCAGGAACGGCGCATACCGGCCTTTAGGACCGGAGGGGAAGCCGTGCGTCCAGCATTGCTCGGCGACCTGCGGCGCGTCGCGCTTGGCGACCGCCCAGGCGCTCGGCGGATTCATGATGAGGGCGCCGCGGCCGGAGATCAGCCATTTGTTGTTCGACGCATCATCCCAGGACGGCGCGTCCGGTGGCAGGAAGGCGATCAGCTTCTTGTAATATTCGAGCGCCTGGCGAACCTCATCGGTCTTCACCGTGACATCGCCCTTGGCGTTGACGAGTTCGGCGCCGAACGACTGGAAGATGGCGCCCGCGGTATCGACGCTGTCGGTGGTCTCGCCGAGACCGATTCCGAATGGGAAACCGGCCTTCTGGCAGGCTTCCGCCGCCTTCAGGAATGTATCCATATTCCAGCTATCGGCCTTGGGCGGCGCGCCGACGGGGTACAGTTCCTGGACGTCGATCCCCGCATGCTTCTTCATGAGGTCGATGCGCGAGCAGGGCCCCTTGATCTGGCTCCCCGGGGTTGCCGGGACCGCAAGCCATTTGCCGTTGGCCTTGCCGAGATATTTGACCGTGTCGTTGACCTCACCGTTCTGCTTGATCGCCTCCTCGACCACGTCGTTCACCGGTTCAAACTGCTCGGCATACGCATGCGGCCACCAGGTGTACATCTGAAGAATGTCGTGGCCGGATTTGGCCTGCGCTTCGGCCGCGACCGTCAACTCGATCTTCTTGTTGTTGCTGGTGATGTAATCGATGGAAACTTCGACCTTCTCCTTTTCAGCCCATTCCTTGACCATGGCGGTGGAGGCGTCGTTGGCACCGGGCACCCAGTGGTCCCAGAAGCCGATCGAGAGTTTGCCGGCGGCGTAAGCGCCGCGGACATAGGGCGCTGTGATCAGCGCGGCGGAGGACATTGCAGTGGCGGCTACAAATTGACGTCGCGTCAGTGTCTTGCGTGACATCTCGTTTCCTCACCTGGATGTTTTATTGTTTTCGCGTTTCCTCTGGCATTCCGAGTTTTGTTTTTGATTTTTGTTCGCGTTTCTTGGTGCTACCGCCTCGCCGTGAAATCGCGCGAAGCGCAGCAAATTGGTAGCGCGATCAGATCATGATTGATCCCGTCTGTCGAGGAAGCCGAACGACTCGCCGTCTAGAACTAACGTTGCGTCCGGGAACGCGGCGGCGCCGTCGCGCGACGCGCGCCAGCGGTGAACCTCGGAGGCGCATTTTGCGACGCACACTTCGGGTCAAGGACCGCAGGACATCTCGTGCGCAATTACGCCGCAGTTTCGAATAAGCCTTCATAACCGCTTCGCGCCAAACAGTGTTCGGGCGTGGACAGCAATTGGCTGCGGCTGGACCGCGAAGCGGCGAAAACGATAGAGTTGCAACCGGCGGGTGGCCCCCACCCGGACAGGACAATCGGATCGACGATGGAGACCAGAATGATCAACCCGGCGCCGCCTGCGCGGCTTCACCTGCGGCGATGGTTCGCGCTGGGCTCCGTGCTCGCGGTGCTGCTGGGCGCCGCCGCCGTTGCGCAGGCGCAAGGCCTGGTCAAGGGCGTTCAGGATGGAGCTGCGGCCGGCAACAAGGCGGCCGGACCCGTTGGCGGCGTGCTGGGCGGTGCGATCGGCGGCGTGGTCGGTGTCTTCACCGGCGTGCTCGGCGTCAACAACCAGCCGGCTCCGGCTGCCAAGGACGCGAGCAAGGATGCCAGCAAGGACGCGAGCAAGGATTCCAAGCAGCCGGGCGCCGGCAAGGACAAGGGCGCCAAGGAGACCGCCAAGGCGGGCAAGGGCGCCAAGGCGAGCAAGGAAGCCAGGAATGCGCCGCAGGACAACAAGGACAATAAGGACGTCACCGTCCTCACCCAGCCCGGCGCGCCGCAACAGTCCGCCGAGCAGATCGTCGCCAACAGCGATTCCTATATCGAGCGGATCAAGACCGAGTTGAACCTGACGCCCGATCAGGAGAAGCACTGGTTCGGCTTCTCGAGCGCAATGCACTATCTGGGGCATAATGGCGCGGAGCGGCTCAACCTGCGGATCGCCCGCGCCAAGCGGGATCCGCCTGACGACATCATCGAGCAGATGCGCAACGAATCGCAATTCCTGATCGACCGCGCCGCCGACCAGCGCAATGTCGCCGATGCCGCCGAGCCGCTTTATTCGAGCCTCGACGACAAGCAGAAGCAGGTCTTCATCCAGGAGATGGTGCGCCTCAGCCACGAGCGCGGGCTGGATTAATCAAGTTGAATCCGATCGCGGGCGTCTGAATTAACGGCGCCCGCCACGAATTCGTGAATCCTCTCCGCATTTCGGGTATGGTTAGCTTCGTAAGCTGACTGCGGGGTTGATATGGCGGACGGACTCTCCGTTTTCCTGGTCGAAGACGAGGCGTTGATCCGGATGATGATCGCCGACATGGTGGAGGAACTCGGCCATCATGTCGTCGCGGAAGCGGACAATGTCCGGGACGCGAGCGCCTTTGCGATGACCGCGCAATACGATTTCGCCATCCTCGACATCAACCTGAAGGGCCTCTACGTCGATCCAGTCGCCGACCTGATCGAGCGCCGCGGCAAGCCGTTTCTGTTCGCCACCGGCTACGGGCCGGAGCTGCTGCCGTCCTTGCTCCGGCGGCGGCCTATCCTGCGCAAGCCGATTTCCCTCGACCAGCTCAAGGTGATGATCGATTCGCTGTTTCCGGACGCGGTCGCCAAAACTCCTCACTGAGAAGGCTCCTCACTGAGAAGCGCCGTACTGAGATCGCCAACGAAAATGGCCGCCCGTGAGGGGCGGCCATTTGGCGAAAGAATGTCTCGTCGTCTCAGATCAGGCCGGCGCTGAGGTCGATGCCGCGCGCCATCACGCCGAACGAGGCGACCAGGCCCATGCAGCAGAACAGCAAGATGATCTTGAACGAAGAATCGGCAAAACGGGTTTCGACGGCGGCCGGGATCGCGGCAAGCGAAATCATGCTCATGTTCATTCCCCCCTTTGTTGACCCCTGAATTGCATCAGGTAGGGGAAGCTCTTAGAGCAAAAAGTTTGACGCGAGCTTGCGAGGGATCGTTAACGGAATCGCCATCGCTCGCGTGTTTGCGCGAGTAGCAAGCGGTCCCGCAAGTCTCAGTTGCGGCCGTTCTTCAGCACAGTGGCGATGGTATGGGCCGTCATGGCGGCGCGATCAGAGGCGCGTTGCGCGGCCAGCCGGTCGCGCGCCTTTTCCTCGATCAGGAGCTCGATCAGGGCCAGCCGCTTGTCATCGTCGTCCGCCTCGGTCAGCAGGCGGTGATAGCGGTGATAGTCGAAACCGAAGTCCTGCTTACGCATGTCACGCCCCCGCAACTACGGGAATTGTTTCCCATCGGACACAGTCGGGCAAGCACGATCCTGCGTGGAACCGCGCCTTGGCTGCAATCAGCTGTGTATAGTTAACGGACTGGACGGCGTCGGAGCCGATCGCGGCTCATCAATCCGGATTGTGGTCGGCGAACATCTTCAGGCCGACGAAGCTCGCGTCGGGTTTCGTCACCAGCCTGGTCGGGATATTGCGCAAATAGTCCTGGAAGCGTCCCTTGGCTTCGAAGCGTGCCCGGAACGCGGAAGCGGCAAGGAACTCCGGAAAGCGCGGCACGATCCCGCCGGCGATGTAGACGCCGCCGCGGGCGCCGAAGGTCACCGCGAGATTGCCCGTGACCGAGCCGAGGATGGCGCAAAACATCTCCAGCGTCGCGCGGCTCAGTTCGCAACTGCCCTCCAGGGCGGCCTTGGTGATGGCGGCGGCGTCGCGGTGCGGCACTTGGGCGCCGTCGACCTCCGCCAGCGCCTCGTAGAGGTTTTGCAGGCCGGAGCCCGAAAGCGCGCCGCGCTCGATGGAGACATGACCGAGACGTCGGCGCATGGCCGCGATCACGCGCTCCTCGCGCTCGGTCTCCGCCGGCAAAGTCGCGTGGCCTGCCTCGGTGACGACCGCCAGCCGGGCGCCGTGGCGTTCGACCAGACAGGAGACGCCAAAGCCGGTTCCAGGCCCAACCACCAGCAGCGGTTCTCCGGGGAGGCCGTCCTGGCCCCCGAGCGGGATCAAATCGTCAGGCTTCAAGGCGGGCAGGGACCAGGCCACGACCTCGAAATCATTGAGCACATGCACGCTCTCGAAGCCGAGGGCCGGCTGGAGCTCGTTGCCGTCGATGACCCACGGACTGTTGGTCATGACGCAGCGGTTATTGGTCACGGGACCCGCGACGGCCAGCACGGCGCGTTTGGGCTGCTTGCCGCCGGACCGGCGCGCAAGGACGTCGGCGATGGCTTCCCGGACGGTCGGGAAGTCCGCGACCTTCACATAGTCGATGGGCCCGGCCTGGTCGCCGCTGTCCGATGCGCTTTCGCTCAGCGCAAAGCGCGCATTGGTGCCGCCGATATCGGCGAGAAGAATCTGTCCTGTCTTGCCGATACTCATGACCTTGTGGCTGCCGCGCCCTGCAGGCTCGCGGGAACCGTTCCCTCCGCTCCATCAGATCCGCAATTTGCGAACGTCTCTAGAATCCGTCCTTGGGTGAGCCTAGTCAACTCGGACAACGCCAAACCGTTGCATCCCAGGTGCGACGGGCGCGATATCGCCGCATGTGTCGATGGTTGCGAAGCCGCGCGGGAAGATCGACATTGGACGGAGCGTTCGGCGCCCGTCGCGCCGGACGGCTGGAACGGGACCTTGCGATGCAGATTTCCGACCGCGACGTGCTGCTGGTGATCGACGTGCAGAACGACTTTTGCACCGGCGGAGCGCTCGCCGTTCCCGGCGGCGAGAAGGTTGTCCCGGCCATCAACCGAATTGCCGCAAAATTCACCAATGTGGTGCTGACCCAGGACTGGCATCCGGGCGACCACGTCTCGTTCGCACCGAACCATGCGGGCAAGCAGCCGTTCCAGACCATCGAGCTCGACTACGGCACTCAGGTGCTGTGGCCGACGCACTGCGTGCAAGGCACGGCGGGCGCTGAATTCCATGGGCAGCTCGAAATTACCAGGGCAAACCTCGTGGTGCGCAAAGGCTTTCGTCGCGGCATCGATTCCTATTCGGCGCTGTTCGAGAACGACCACCGGACGCCGACCGGGCTGCTCGGCTATTTGCGCGAGCGCGAGCTGAAGACCGTCTTCATCGCCGGTCTGGCGCTGGATTTCTGTGTTCGTTTCTCGGCGGAAGATGCCCGCAAGGCGGGGTTCGAGGTCGCCGTCATCGAGGACGCATGCCGCGGCATCGATCTCGACGGCTCTGTGGCCGCGACCCATCGGAGTTTTCGCGAGCGCGGTATTTCGATCGTCAGCCTGGAGGCCTTGCTGTGAGGACCCTGAGATAGTCATGGTGGAGAAGAGCGGCAAACCGCTGGGTGGGTCGGACCGTCCTCCGGATGATCCGCTGTTATGGCCGTTTGCGGCAGCGCGGCTCGCGATGGACGCCTGCTTCTGGTGGCTGGAACGCGGTCCGCCGGAACAGGACGAGAGCAATCTGCCGTGGACGACGCCCAACACAGTCGCCTTGGAGCTTGCGACCATGCGCCTGCGCGATTGCACGCGGACGCAATCCGGCCAGCCGGCACTGGTCTGCGCGCCCTATGCGCTGCATCGGGCCCTGATCGCCGACTTCGCGCCCGGCCACAGCGTGGTGCAGTCCCTGCAAAATGGCGGCATCGATCGGGTGTACCTCACCGACTGGCGCTCGGCCTCGCCGGAGATGCGCTATCTCTCGATCGACGCCTATCTCGGCGATCTCAACGTCGCCGTCGACGAAATCGGCGCGCCGGTCGATCTCGTCGGCCTGTGCCAGGGTGGCTGGCTGTCGCTGCTCTATGCGGCGCGCTTTCCCGCCAAGGTGCGGCGGCTGGTGCTGGTGGGGGCGCCCGTCGATCTCTCGATCGATTCCGCGCTGTCCCAGCTAGCTCGCAATGCGCCTGAGGCGCTCTACGACCAGCTCGTGGCGCGCGGCGGCGGCAATGTCAGCGGCGACGAGATGCTGCGCTTCTGGACGAAGGCGCCGAGCCGCGACGACATTGCGGCGGCATTGCAGAGGGATCTCTCGGACGAGGAGGGCGCGGCACTGCTCGCGCGTTTCGATCGCTGGAATACCGAGACGCTCAACCTGCCCGGCACCTATTATCTGGAGATCGTCAACCGAATCTTCCGGGAGAATCGGATTGCCGGCGGCAACTTCACGGCGCTCGGCCGCGAGGTTGATCTGAGGGACGTCAAGGCGCCGGTCTTCCTGCTGGCCGGACTCGATGACGACGTCGTGCCGGCCAGACAGGCGCTTGCGACCGCCGGTCTGCTCGGAACACCGCCGGCCTTCATTGCCGCGGCCTCCGAGCCCAGCAATCATCTCGGCCTGTTCATGGGGGCGCGCACCCACGCCCATGCCTGGCCCCGGATCGCCGAGTGGCTGCGCAACGACCTCTCCGGAGTGCTGGCCCGCAGCGCCTGACCTTGTCAGTACCTTGGCCCGGCCGGGCCGGCGAACACGCAAATCCGTTATGCATGACGGCGGATGGCCTGCACGGGGCCCGGTCGATGGGTTACATATCATCCGGAACTGGCGGCTGCGGCCGCGACAAGATTAAGGGTACCGCGCTCGATGAGCTTCCACTCGATCTACGCCCACGGATTTGCGCGCGTGGCGGCCTGTGTCACCGCCTCCCACGTGGCCGATCCCACGGCCAATGCGAAGGCGATCCTGGCAGCGGCAGGCGCTTGCCATGAACAGTCGGTGGCGGTCGCCGTCTTTCCGGAGCTGTGCCTGTCCGGCTACGCGATTGAGGATCTCGTCAAGCAGGACCCGCTGCTCGATGCGGTCGAGCGCGGCCTTGTCACGATCGTCGAGGCGTCCTCGGCGCTGATGACCGTCCTGATCGTCGGCGCGCCGCTGCGCTTTGGTCATCGCATCTACAATTGCGCCGTCGTCATTCATCGCGGCAACGTCCTTGGCGTCGTGCCCAAGTCTTATCTGCCGACCTATCGCGAATTCTACGAGGGACGGCATTTCGCTTCCGGCGCCGGCATCGCCGGAGAGACGATCGCGTTTGGCGGGCTGCATGCACTGTTCGGCGTCGACCTCCTGTTCGCGGCCGAGGATGTTCCAGGCCTGATCATCGGCGTCGAGATCTGCGAGGACATGTGGATTCCGGTGACGCCGGCATCCGAACTCGCGCTTGCCGGCGCCAGCGTGCTGATCAACCTATCCGGCAGCCCGATCACGATCGGCCGGGCGCGCTCGCGCGCACTGCTGTGCCAATCGACGTCGGCGCGTTGTCTTGCGGCCTACGTCTATTCAGCCGCCGGAGCAGGGGAATCGACCACGGACCTGGCCTGGGACGGCCAGACCTCGATCTATGAGAATGGCGTGCTGCTGGCCGAGGGCGAGCGGTTCCGCCAGGACGGCCAGATCACGCTGGCCGACGTCGATCTCGATCTGCTCAGACAGGAACGCGCGCTGATGGGCACGTTCGACGATAATCGCCGGCAACGCGAAGCCTTTTTCCGGAGGATCACCTTCGCCCTGAAGCCGCCGGCCACCGACATCGGCTTCCTGCGCCAGATCGAGCGCTTCCCGTTCGTGCCGAGCGACGAAGCCCTGCTCGAGCAGGATTGCTACGAGGCGTACAACATCCAGGTCGCCGGCCTCGTGCAGCGCATGCGCGCGACCGGAACCAAGCGCGTGGTGATCGGCGTCTCGGGCGGGCTCGACTCCACCCACGCCCTGATCGTCGCCGCCAAGGCGGTCGACCTGCTCGGACTGCCGCGCAGCAACATCCTGGCTTACACGATGCCGGGCTTTGCCACCGGCAGCGAGAGCAAGACCAACGCACTGGCGTTGATGAAGGCGTTGCAGACGGAGTGGCAGGAGCTCGACATCCGTCCCACGGCGACGCAAATGCTGAAGGACATCGGTCATCCCTTCGGCAAGGGCGAGAAGGTCTACGACATCACGTTCGAGAACGTGCAGGCGGGCCTGCGCACGGACTATCTGTTCCGGCTCGCCAACCATCATGGCGGCATCGTCATTGGAACCGGCGATCTCTCGGAGCTCGCGCTCGGCTGGTGCACCTACGGCGTCGGCGACCAGATGGCGCATTATAATGTCAACGCCGGGGTGCCGAAGACGCTGATCCAGCACCTGATCCGCTGGGTGATCGCCTCAAAACAGTTCAGCGACGACGTCAACCGGACGCTTACGTCGATCCTGTCGGCCGAAATCTCGCCCGAGCTGGTTCCGGTCAAGCCCGGCGAGAAGCCGCAGAGCACGGAAGCTTCCGTCGGGCCCTACGAGCTGCAGGATTTCAACCTGTTCTACACGCTGCGGTTCGGCATGCGGCCCTCCAAGATCGCCTTCATGGCGCAGCACGCCTGGAATGATGTCGCCAAGGGCGAATGGCCGCCGGCGTTCCCGACCGATAAGCGCAGGGCCTATGATCTGCCGGAGATCCGGCGCTGGCTGGAGGTGTTCCTGCGCCGGTTCTTCGCCTTCAGCCAGTTCAAGCGCTCGGCGATGCCGAACGGGCCGAAGGTTTCGGCCGGCGGCTCGTTGTCGCCACGTGGCGACTGGCGCGCGCCGTCGGATTCCAGCGCTGCGGCATGGCTTGAGGATCTCGAGCGGAACGTTCCGAAGTGATTGAGACGGCTGATCGGGCAGGGTAGCTCCAGAACGCGGGCAGGGTAGCTCCAGAACGACTTCGCGCCGCGCGGCCCATAAGGCCGGCGGCGCGAAATTGCGTTCAATCTAGAAAGTGCCGAGGTCCGGAGTGCCTAGGAGTCCGGACCTCGTCACCTTGCCCCAGCCTTTGATCCCCCCGCCCCATGCGGTCCCCCAACCCCATGTAGCGCGATCAGAAGGTGATGCCCCTGGAAGGCCGCCGATCGATGCGCGCGATGTACGCGAAGTATGGTTAGGATTCCATTCCGGATCACTACGGACACGAACGCGCTTGATGCTGCACGCTGGTGCATTCGTCCGCATCTGCTGCGATCACTGCTGCCTGAATTCGATGCAGGCGATCGGCGGGGATGTCCACATCAGCGCATCGCCCCGGCACCTGCATTTCACGGGCCTGTCACTTAACTGGTCTAGCGCTGCTCCCGTCATCGCTGACGGTCAAGGAGCAAGCCATGTCGAAGCCGGTGCTGGGCGCAGCATTGTCCATCAAATCGATCCCTGCTCACCGAGATTGGCTTCTGGAACGGCAGCGCGATCTCGAAATCCAGGATTTTTTCCGCGCGGATTTGCTCGACGGCGATTGGCGGAGTGCGGCCAGCGAGATCAAGCAGATGCTCTCGGGCCATACCGGCCGGCTCGGCATTCACGGCCCGTTCTGGGGCTTCAAGATCGACAGCCATGATCCCTTGATCCGCAAGGCGGTGACGAAGCGCCTGCTCCAGGGCCTCGATGCCGCGGAATTCCTCGGTGCGACGCAGATGGTGATCCATTCACCGTTCACGACCTGGGACCACAACAATCTCGACCTCTATCCCGATAACCGCGGCAATCTCGTCGAACGCGTCAAGACGACGCTTGCCGAGGTGATCGCGCGCGCCGAGACGATCGGCTGCGAGGTCGTCATCGAGAACATCGAGGACAAGGATCCGCGCGACCGCGTGCGCCTCGCTAAGGCGCTCGAAAGCAACAAGGTCCGCGTCTCCCTCGATACCGGCCACGCCAACTACGCCCACATCTCCACCGGCGCACCGCCGGTCGATTACTACGTCGAGACCGCCGGCGACATGCTGACGCATGTGCACCTCCAGGACACCGACGGCTTTGCCGACCGGCACTGGGCGCCGGGCGAAGGCAACATCCCGTGGGTGGCCGTGTTCCGCGCTCTGGGCCGGCTGACCTCCAACCCGCGGCTGATCCTCGAACTCCGCAATCACGACGACGTTCGCGCCGGCGCAGCCCATCTGGCCGCGCTCGGTCTCGCTGAATAACCGGCATCACAAAGGTCAGGGCTTATCGTCATGAGCAAACTCACCCGTCGCACCATCCTGAAGTCCGGCGGCGCTGCCGCGGGCACGCTTCTCCTGCCGCGCTTCGCGATCGGGCAGGCGGACAACCGTCCGTCGGTGACGATCGCCGTGCAGAAGGTGACGAATTCGAACGTGCTCGACGTGCTGCGCGAGCAATCGAACGTCGGCGAGCGCGTGTTCTTCTCCTCGATCTGGGAGGGCCTGATCTCCAAGAACTGGCGTGGCAGCCTGGAGGCCGTGCCGGGCCTCGCCACCGAGTGGCGTCGCATCGACGACCAGACCGTCGAGGTGAAGCTGCGCCAGGGCGTGAAGTTCCACAATAGCGACGAGCTGACGGCCGAAGACGTCGTCTTCACCTTCAGCCGCGAGCGCATGTTCGGCGAGACCGAGGCCAAGAGCCGTTCCACCATCCAGGCCTTCGAGAAGATCCCGACGCCGCGCCCGGGCAAGGAACTGCCGCCTGATGTGCCGGCGGTTGCCCGCCGCATCTGGCCGGACCTCGTGCGCGTCGATGCCGTCGACAAGTACACGGTGCGCTTCTACAACGCGACGCCCGACGTCACGATCGAGGGCCGGCTGTCGCGCTACGGCTCCGACATCATGAACCGCCGCGCCTGGGAGCAGTCCGCGAGCTATCTCGACTGGGCGCGCAAGCCGATCACGACGGGCCCGTACAAGGTCGTCGAACTCAAGCCCGACGTGTCGCTGACCCTCGAGGCGCATGACGAATATTGGGGTGGCCGGCCGCCGCTCAAGCGCATCCGTTTCCTCGAAGTGCCCGAGGTCGCGAGCCGCATCAACGGCCTGCTGTCGGGCGAATACCAGTTCGCCTGCGACATCCCGCCGGACCAGATTGCCGGAATCGAGAAGAACGCAGCGTTCGAAGTGCAGGGCGGCACCATCCTCAATCACCGCCTGACCGTATTCGACAAGAACCACGCCGTGCTCGCCAATCCCCTGGTGCGGCGCGCCTTCACCCACGCGATCGACCGCCAGGCGATCGTCGACAGCCTGTGGGCGGGCCGGACCCGCGTGCCGAAGGGCCTGCAGTGGGAATTCTACGGTGACATGTTCAACGCCGACTGGAGCGTGCCGGCCTACGATCCGAAGCTCGCGCAGGATCTGTTGAAGCAGGCCAACTACAAGGGCGATCCGATTCCCTATCGCCTGCTCAACAACTACTACACCAACCAGGTTGCGACCGCCCAGGTGCTGGTCGAGATGTGGAAGTCGGTCGGCCTCAACGTCCAGATCGAGACCAAGGAGAACTGGTCGCAGATCATGGAACGCGCGCCGACCCGCGCGGTACGCGACTGGTCGAACTCGGCTGCCTTCAACGATCCCGTCTCGTCGCTGGTCGCCCAGCACGGCCCGAACGGCCAGCAGCAGCAGATCGGCGAGTGGACCAACGCCGAACTGAACAAGCTTTCGGAGTTCCTGGAGACCTCGACCGACCGGGCCGCCCGCAAGAAGGCGTTCCGCCGCATGCTGGAGATCGCCGAGCGCGAGGATCCCGCCTATACGGTGCTGCACCAGAACGCGACCTTCACCGCGAAGCCGAAGTCGATCAAGTGGAAGGCGTCGCCGGCATTCGCGATGGATTTCCGCGCCGGCAATTTCGAGGCGTAAGTGGTGACGCCGCTGGTCAGCATCCAGGGCCTCAGCGTCGCCTTCAACGGCGTCCCGGTCCTGCGCGGCGTCGATCTCACCTTGCAGAAGGGCGAGGCTCTCGGCCTCGTCGGCGAGTCCGGCTCCGGCAAGTCAGTGACGTGGCTTGCTGCGCTCGGCCTCTTGCCGCGGCATGCAAAAGTCTCGGGCTCCGTGCGGCTCGACGGACGCGAAATCCTCGGCGCACCCACGGGTGAGCTTGACCGGGTGCGGGGCGGGCGGGTCGCCATGATTTTTCAGGACCCCGCAAGCGCACTCAATCCGGTGCTCACCATTCGCAAGCAGCTCTGCGAGGCTTTGGCGCTGCATCGCGCTCTCTCGGGCGAGGCGGTGAGAGCCGAAGCGCGGCGGCTGCTCGATCTCGTCGGCATTCCCGATGCGGCGCGGCGGCTCGAAGCCTATCCGCACGAATTCTCGGGCGGCCAGGTCCAGCGCATCATGATCGCGATGGCGCTGGCCGGAAATCCCGATCTCCTCGTCGCGGACGAGCCGACCACGGCGCTCGACGCCACCATCCAGGCGCAGATTTTGGAGCTGCTCTCGACCATCCGCCGCGAGATGAGCATGGCGATGGTGCTGATCAGCCATGATCTCGGCGTCGTCGCGGAAAACTGCGACCGCGTCGCCGTGATGTATGCCGGCCGCATCGTCGAGCAGGCGCCCGCCAATCAGCTCTTTGCCGATCCGGTGCATCCCTACGCGCAGGGCCTGATCGGCGCACTGCCGCCGCTCGACGGACCGCGTCGACGTCTCACGGCCATTCCGGGGACCGTTCCCGATCCCGCGCACATGCCAAGCGGCTGCGCCTTCGCGCCGCGCTGCGCGCTGGCGGCCGAGCCGTGCGGACTTGCCGTGCCGAGCCTGGCGCCGATCGCGAATGATCGCGTGGTCGCCTGCATCCGGGCTGAAGCTTCGCGCCGTGCGCTGCTCGGGATCGCCGCCGAATGAGCGGGCCGCTCGTCGAGATGTCCTCGATCTCGCGCAGCTACGCGATGCGCTCCGGGATGTTCGGCCGCAGCACAGCGGTTCACGCGGTCGACGGCTTGTCACTTGCGATCCGCAAGGGCGAAACACTGGGCCTCGTCGGCGAGTCCGGCTCGGGCAAATCGACCACGGGTCGTATCGTGCTTGGCCTCGAGCCGCCCGATCGCGGCGAGGTGCGGTTCGACGGCAAGATGATGGCCGCGCCAGGCACGAAGGCGTGGCGCGCGCAGCGGGCGCGCATGCAAATGATCTTCCAGGATCCGCTGGGGGCGCTGGACCGGCGGTTGCCGGTCGCAGCCCAGATCCGCGAACCCCTGGACATTCACGGTCTCGGCACGCCGGCCGAACGCGAGGAGCGTGTCCGCGAATTGCTGCGCGCCGTCGAGCTGACGCCGGCGCATGGCGCGCGCTATCCGGGCGCGCTCTCCGGCGGCCAGCGTCAGCGTATTGTGCTGGCGCGGGCACTGGCGACAAAGCCCGATTTCCTCGTCTGCGACGAGCCGGTCAGTGCGCTCGACGTCTCGATCCAGGCGCAGGTGGTGAACCTGCTTTGCGATCTCCAGGCGCAGCTCGGGTTGACGTTGCTGTTCATCAGCCACGATCTACGCGTTGTCAGGCAGATCAGCAATGTCGTCGCCGTGATGTATCTCGGCCGCATCGTCGAGATCGGCAGCGCCGATGATCTCTTCGCGCGTCCCGAACACCCCTATACGCAGGCGCTGGTCTCGGCGTCACCCGCGCCCGGCCGCCGCAGCGCGGGCCGCATCGTGCTGGCAGGCGATCCGCCGAACCCGGCGGCGCGGCCCCAAGGCTGTGCCTTCCATCCGCGCTGCCCGCGCGCTATCGCGCGCTGCGCGAGCGAGGTCCCGGCGCTGTCGGCCGTCAGCGGTGACAGGCAAGTCGCCTGCCATCTCGTGACGGGGCCGCAGGCCGAGACGCGGGACGCGGCCTGATGGGACGCTACCTTGCCATTCGGATTGGACGCGCGGCGCTGACGATCGTGCTCGTCGTCACCTTCGCCTTCGTTGTGCTGCGCCTCTCCGGCGATCCCGCGCTGATGATCCTGGGACCTGAGGCGCCGCCGGAAGTGCTCGCTGCTTTCCGTAAGGCCTGGGGGCTCGATGATCCCATCTGGTTCCAGTACCTCGACTACTTCGGCGCCATCGCCAAGGGCGAGCTCGGCCGCTCCATGCGCGACGGGCGACCGGCGATCGAGCTCGTGCTGGAGCGGATTCCGGCAACGCTGGCGCTGACGCTGCCGGCCTTCTTCTTCAAGGTCGCCCTCGGCATTCCCGCCGGCATCTACGCGGCGCTGCACCGCGGCTCGGGAATCGATCGCGCCGTGATGATGACGGCGGTCGCCGGCTTCACCGTGCCGAGTTTCGTCCTTGCGCTGCTGCTCGTGCTCGTCTTCGCCGTTCAGCTCGGCTGGTTGCCGTCGGGCGGGCAGGACAGCTGGCGTCACGCCATCCTGCCAATCGTGACACTCAGCCTCGGCGGCGCCGCGGTGCTGGCGCGCTTCACCCGCAGCGCCATGCTGGAGGTGCTGGGCCAGCCCTATATCCGCACCGCCTCGGCCAAGGGCGTGCCGTGGCGCAAGGTGGTGACGTCGCATGCGCTGCCGAACGCGGCGATCCCGACCGTCACCATTCTCGGTTTCATGGTGGGCACGCTGATCGCCGGTGCGGTCGTGGTCGAGAGCGTGTTTGCCTGGCCGGGAGTAGGGCGCCTGCTGGTCGTCGCCGTCGCCAACCGCGACCTCGCCGTCGTGCAGTGCATCCTGTTGCTGGTCGCGATGACCATGGTCACGTCCAATCTGATCGTCGATTTCCTCTACGGCTTCCTCGATCCGCGCCTCCGCGCCAAGGGAGCGCACGCATGACCGATGCGACGCTGAAGGATACGGCTGTCCGCCGCCGCATCAGCCTGCCGGCCATTCCAGTCTCGGTCGGGCTAGCGATCTCCTGGATCGTGGCGATGCTAGTGATCGCGGCGTTCGCCGAGAAAATCGCGCCTTACAGCTTCACCCAGCTCGACCTGCGCAACCGGCTGGCTGCTCCCGGCAATGTCGCGCACTGGCTCGGCACCGACGAGCTTGGCCGCGACGTGCTGTCGCGGCTCCTCGTCTCGATCCGCATCTCGCTGTTGATCGCCTTCGGCGCGACCGCGATCTCGGCGATCGTCGGCACCACGCTCGGCTTCCTTGCCGCGCATTTCCGCGGGGCCGTCGAGCAGTTCGTGCTGATGCTGACCGACTTCCAGGCCAGCATGCCGTTCCTGATCATGGCGCTCGCGGTGCTCGCCTTCTTCGGCAATTCGCTGCCGCTGCTGATCGGCCTGATGGGGCTGTTCGGCTGGGAGCGCTATGCCCGCATCGCCCGCGGCCTCGCCATCTCCGCCAATGCGCAAGGCTATGCCGCGGCCGTCCGCCAGCTCGGTGCGACGCCGTCGCGGATTTACTTGCGCCACATCCTGCCCAACATCGCCTCGACCCTGATCGTTTCGACCACGCTGGTTTTCCCCGAGGTGATCCTGATGGAATCCGGCCTGTCCTTCCTCGGCCTCGGCGTGCAGCCGCCGATGACCAGCCTCGGCAACATGGTCGGCTATGGCCGGGAGTACCTGACCCGGGCGCCCTGGATCATGCTGGCGCCGGCGACCACCATCGTGATCACCACGCTGGCCGTCTCCGTGATCGGCGACTGGCTGCGCGACCGGCTCGATCCGACCTTGCAATAGGGCGACTGGCCTGACGCCGTCGGACACCCGCTTCTAGCCTTGGACCTCCGGCGTCCTGCCGCGCCCGAGCGCGAATTGACCGACCGGGCCCTCGATATGGAATTCCAACTCCGTCATTTTCGCGAACAGATCGATGTTGGTGCTGCCAATGGCGCAGCCGCCGAGGCCCATATCGGTTGCCGTCAGGTAGAGCGTCTGAATCAGGCTGCCGACATCCTTCAGGATCAGCGAATATGCGATTGAGCTGTATTTCCAGGAGATCCGCCCAAAACGCGCCGCGATCGTGATGAGGATTTGTGGCTGACCCGGCGCGTCCATGGCGAACTGGGCAGCCGCCAAATGCGCCTGGAGTTGTTGGGGGGAGGCGCTGATCGCGACTAGCGCGTGGCTCCCTGCATCGTAGTGGTAGAGCCCGCGCGCAAGCCCGTCGCAGTTCGCGACGGTAAGGTACAATTCCAGCTCGTACGCGCTGCCCGCCGACGGATAAGGCCTTGTGCTGTAGGTGACGTCGGAACCGCCTTCGAAATACGGCTCGCTCTTCCACTCGGACAAGACGCGCGCGCTGGTGTCGAGAAACTGCGCGAGTTCGCCGAGCGTGACCGGATTCTTGTCGTCGAAATCCCGCGTTGAATGGCGTTCGCGCAACAGCTTCGGGAAGCGGGAGTTCGGCTCCGGGGAGGAGAATTTGCGCAGGTCAATCTTGCTGCCGGCCCAGGGCGGACGCACCGCTGGCGACGGCGGAACGATGCCGGCATAGGTGAAGGCGGCGCCGACCGGATTGGCTTGCCGACCCTCCGTGCTCCGCGTGTGAAACACCAGATCGTGGAAATCCCAGAGTACGAGGTTGCCGTCGCCTTCGTTCACCCGCAGGCCTTGTCCGTCTTTCGCATCGAGCTTGAGCAGGATCTGGCTGTCCAGCAACAGTTCGAGCAGATGGAGGGTGGAGGAAGCCACCTTCTGGTTGAGCTTGCCGATCTTCCGGGGCTGCGACAGCGCCGCAAGGGTGGCGGCGATGGCGGGATCGCCAATCCGGAACAACGCGCCGGCGCATGGCGATTCCAGCACCAGCTCGTTGCCGCGCCGACGGAGAAAGGCAAAGCGCGATAGCACAATGGTGTCACGACTGCCCAGCTTCGCGCGCCGCGGCCAGTATTCGGGGACTTGGGGCTCGATGACCACGAAGTCCTGCGTGTTACGCGACGAGGAGAGGCGGTATTCCAGAAGCCCCTGCCGGGCCAGGCGACGTACCAGGGCGTCGACGTCTCTCGCGAGGGCGCTCTTGCCCGCAAAGGACGCGAGCGGAAGGCCGGTGCTCAGATGTCGCGCGCAGTCCATCGCGGCCGCGCTGAATTGTCCGAGGTTGACGGAATAGTCGCCCAGAATGGCGGTGATGTTTCCGTCCGGCTGCATCTGGAGGGAGAAATGATGGCTCAACCGGGCGGCAATGTCTGGCGCGATCTTCCTGGTCGGCTTTTTCCGGGGAGCGCGCACGAAAGAGCAACCCTTCAGGTGTGTGGAAGGAATGAAGTCAGATCGCTTTCCGGTCGCGGCCGGTCCAACAATCCGAGCTTCACCGGCACATCGTAAAGGCGACCCGGTGCGAAACGGCGATAGAAATGACGCAGGCCGGGAACGAGGACTCTGACGACCGGAACCTCGACGTCGGGACGTGTCTGGTCGAGGACGAGGAAATCGTAGCCTGCACGGGCGGCGATCTCGACGCAGGCAATGACCTGGTCACGCGTATTGTCGTGAAGCTTGAGGCTCGGCGCTGGGGGGACGATCGGGTGGTCGCTCGGTGTCAGGAACGGGTAGTCTTCCAGGCGCAGCGGCGTGACACCGTCGAGGGTCGGCTTCTCGCCGCTTGCGCCGCCCATCATGCCGACGGACATAAATTGGGTCAGTTCGGTGAGGGATCGCAGCAGCGCTATATGGCGGTCGAAATGCGCGCCGGAACCGAACTCGATATTCTCGTGTCCATTCTGCATCCAGTGCATGATCGCCACGTAAGTCGGAATGCCGAGGTCCGTGGTGATGTCGAGCACCCAGAGCTTGCGCCCGGCTTCCGCAAATTGAGCCTGGAGATCCCGAACATAGAAATCGTCGAATTGCCCGAGATCGACCTCGGCGCGTTGCACCCGGTTGTACCACCAGATCGCGTAGGCATCGCGCTCGATCAGTTCGAGGAAGCCCTGAACGATGGCTTCGTCGCGGGTGTTGCCGGCCGCGCAGCCGTTGGAATCCGTATGAAAGCCGCCATAGAAGAAGTACAGGAGGCCGGTCGGCAGATATTTGAAGCGTTTGTCGCGCAACGACGAGACCGGCGACCACTCGGTCCTCGTCGAGGGATCGAACGGCTCGGGCACCGGATGGGGATCGTCCGGCTGCTGCAGAAACCTGGTCTTGAACTGCGTTTCGCTGAAGAGCTGGACGTCGTTGGGAAGAAGCGCGTCGCCAGGCGCGAAATCGATGAAGCGGCGCGTCGTCCTGATCTCATCGCCCTGGAAAATGCCCGAATAGCGTTCGATCGATTCCATCAGCGCGCTGGCTTCACCCTGCTCGGCGGTCGAGCCCTTGCCAAAACTGCCGCCGCTCAATCCGGACCTGAGCTGGTCGATGCTGTGGGCCGGCGCGGAGAAATTGTGCTGGGCGAAGTAATTGGTGTTCATCGGCAGGTCGACGTCGATCCGCTCGAGCCGGGTGACCACGCCGGTCAGCGGGCTCACATGCTTGCGGAAGCGCGACACCGTCGACCGCGACGTCACGGTGCGATATCCACCGCTGGTCATGACGAGTCTCTTGCCCTCGGCAATCTCGACCAGGGCCGGAGATCGGCGCGGGTTGTTCAGCTTCCTGCTGCCGCAGGTCGGACATTGCGGACGTCGCGTCACGTAGTGCTTGGCGATGGCGGCGCCGGTCAGGTCTAAGCTTGCGATGTGATCGCACAAATCGGTGCGAAAATCCGAGGCAATTGCCTTGGCGATCTCGACTGCCGCAAAATGGATTCCAGTCTTGCCGACGCTTTCTCTGACGAGAGGCGACATGGCAACCGCACGCGCCGGTCCCCGGTCAAGAAACCCCTTGATCTCCCGGTTGCGGATCATGCGATCGAACAGGCAGGTCCAGCAGGCGCTCTCGCCCGGTTTGAACATGGGCCCGACCAGCGGAAACGCGCCGGACGGCTGTACCAGCAACCAGGACGTCTTGCCGGCCACGCGTTCCTGGTTCAGTTCGGCAAGTCGCCCGTCAAGATAATCGTTCACCAGCGTGATCGTGAGCCTCGGCGAGCGCTTGGCGATTTGAACGCCGAGCTTACCCAAGGCCGCGGTCAGCTCCTTGGCGCCTTTGACGTCAATCGACTCGACCTGAACGGGGCAATTGCGAAGATTTTGTTCGGCGATCTCCAAGGGCATGCCGAGGCTTGCCAGGAAACCGCCGACGGCGTCGTCGAACGCTTTCGGGGTCCGCGCAACGACATATCGGCGATCGAGCAGCCGCTTGATTGCTTCCTCGATCTTGTCGGCCGGGAAGCGCTTCGAAAGCTGGCGAATGATCTCCGACCTGGCCTTGCCGTGTTGCCCGATCGCACTGGCGAGGGCGCAGTAGAGCTCGCCGTGCAGGAAGAATTTGCGGTTCTCGGAATAGAGACAAACCGCATCGGGAGGCAGCAAGTAAGCGGTGAAATTCGGTGCAAATCGGAGAATGTCTTTGCGGGTCTGCCGCGCAACGCGGGTCTTGCGAGTTGCAGTCATTGAGTCAGCACGCTGATCCTGTTGCCGTCACGCTAGATCCCCGGCGCAAGATGGATCGTCGCGACCGCGCGCCGGCATTTTCCCAGAGAATTGAAACGAATTCAGCCGTCACCCGCAAGCCGCCGATGCAAGCGTCGTAGCGAATTCAAGCAATTGGCCGGACCCTTTCTTGAGGCCGGCCAATGACCTATCAACCCGTGAATTTGACATTCGGAATGCGCCGGGGTCTAGCACACGCGGCAGCGGCCCCACGATGCGCAGCAACCCGCGCATGATACGGCGCATCCCACCACACCAACGCCACAGCCGACAGCACAGCCAACTGCACAACCCGCACATCGGCAACCGACGCCACATCGACAACCACGGCAAGCCCGACAGCCTCCGCAGCCGCGGCAACCGCCGCATCCGCGCCATGCCAGCTGCACGCGGCTACCGGCGTTTTCCTTGTCGAAGAGATGGAAGGTGGCCAGGCTGACGTCAGCCATTTCCTCTTCATCGAGCGTGATTGCCTGGCCCGTTCCAAGGTGCGGCAATTGTTGTACGTCGGGTGTCGGCACGGCGGACGCCGATGCGCCTCCCGCCAGCGAGAACGTCAACCCTGCGGCTCCGAACGCCGGCACGGCGACTTTGCTTACTCGCTTCTTCCCTTTAGAAGTCTTCTTCGCCTGCCGCATGGTCGAACCTCCGAGCATTGCAAGAAGTATCCCAGCCGCGGTAAGTCTACGCCCAGGAAATAACGCGGGCAACAATTACGCGCACAAAAGCGCGGCGCTGCACGTTCGGGATGTATTCATCTTCATGAACGGCAATCAGCACGGCCGGTTGACACAACGCGTCAACGATCCACGCTCTCGGTGCGCGTGCAACTTGGTGCAGTGCCGCAATCGCTTCCAGGTTTGAACGGAGAGATCGGCGTGGCGGATCAACTCGGACGTTTCGCTTGGTACGAACTGCTGACCACGGACGTCGCGGCGGCGGGCGCATTCTATCGCAAGGTCGTCGGCTGGGGCGTGAAGGATGAATCGACTCCGGAACTGCCTTACACGGTGCTTCGTAGCGGCGGCATCCCGCTGGGCGGCCTTATGGATATCCCGGAAGAGGGGCGGAGATCGGGGGCAACGCCGAGATGGATGGGTTACGTCGCTGTCGACGACCTGGACGGGGCTGCCGCGCAGATCAGGCGTCTCGAAGGCGCGATCTTTGTGCCGCCGACCGACACCAATATTGGCCGAATAGCAGTCGCTGCCGATCCGCAGAAAGCGACGTTCGGGCTGATCGAGAAACCGACATATGGCCGATGGAAACCGGGCCGGCTGGACGAGCCGGGGCGCGTAGGCTGGCATGAGCTATTGGCCGCCGACCGGACCGTGATCTTCGATTTCTACAGCAAACTATTTGGTTGGCAGAAGGCTGACGCTCAAACCGATCCAGCGGACTGGTATCAATTGTTTTCGGCGGGGGGGCAAACGGTCGGCGGCATGCTGACGAAACTTTCGAGCGTAGCGCAGCCATGTTGGCTGCATTACTTCAATGTCGACGACATCGGCGCGGCGACGAAGCATGTGAATGCTGGTGGAGGCCGGATCCTCCAGGGTCCGATCGAATTGCCTGATGGCTGCTGGATCGCACGATGTGTGGATCCCCAAGGCGCCCTGTTTGCACTGCAGGGTGCCGGGGGGCATGCAGGCATCGAGCCATTCTCGGCCTCGGAAGTCGGGTGGTCCGCCAAGTGGGGCGGCATTGCCTCCCAGGGGAGAATTGTGCTGCCCAAGCCGAAGCGCTAGCTGCTGCAGCGTCCGTCCGGCGCTGGCGCGACCCTGCAATAACCCGCGCCGGGAGCAGGGGAGGCCTGCGCTGGGCCGATCCGGGCCGTTTCGGGGCAAGTTCCCGTTGCGCGCGCCCAGCCCGTGCGCTATCCGGCCGGAAAGGCCTGAGGCGGCTTCCATTTTTCCGCCCGGCTGACCCAACCGAGGACGGAAACCGCCATGCCAGCCTATCGCTCCCGCACCACCACCCACGGCCGCAACATGGCGGGCGCCCGCGGCCTCTGGCGCGCGACGGGCATGAAGGATGCCGATTTCGGCAAGCCGATCATCGCGGTCGTCAACTCGTTCACCCAGTTCGTCCCCGGCCACGTCCACCTCAAGGACCTCGGCCAGCTCGTCGCCCGCGAGATCGAGCAGGCCGGCGGTGTCGCCAAGGAATTCAACACCATCGCGGTCGATGACGGCATCGCCATGGGCCATGACGGCATGCTCTACAGCCTGCCGTCGCGCGAATTGATCGCCGACAGCGTCGAATACATGGCCAACGCGCACTGCGCCGACGGCCTCGTCTGCATCTCCAACTGCGACAAGATCACGCCCGGCATGCTGATGGCCGCGCTGCGGCTCAACATCCCCGCCGTGTTCGTCTCGGGCGGCCCGATGGAGGCCGGCAAGGTCACGCTGCAGGGCAAGACCAAGGCCGTCGACCTCATCGACGCCATGGTGGCGGCCGCCGACTCCAAGGTCAGCGACGAGGACGTCAAGGTGATCGAGCGCTCGGCGTGTCCGACCTGCGGCTCCTGCTCGGGCATGTTCACGGCCAATTCGATGAATTGCCTGACCGAAGCGCTTGGCCTCGCGCTGCCCGGCAACGGCACCGTGGTCGCCACCCATGCCGACCGCAAGCGCCTGTTCGTCGAGGCCGGCCACACCATCGTCGATATCGTGCGCCGCTATTACGAGCAGGACGATGCCTCCGTGCTGCCGCGCAACGTCGCCAACTTCAAGGCGTTCGAGAACGCGATGACGCTGGATATCGCCATGGGCGGCTCGACCAACACCGTGCTGCATCTGCTGGCGGCGGCCCATGAAGGGCAGGTGGAGTTTACCATGCAGGACATCGACCGGCTGTCGCGCCGCGTACCCGTGCTGTGCAAGGTCGCGCCATCGGTCGCCGACGTCCATGTCGAGGACGTGCATCGCGCCGGCGGCATCATGGGCATTCTGGGCGAGCTCGACCGCGCCGGCCTGATCGACACCTCGGTCTCGACCGTGCACGCGCCGACCATGAACGACGCGCTGGAGCGCTGGGACATCAAGCGCTCCAAGAGCGAGTCTGTCCGCACGTTCTTCCGCGCTTCTCCCGGCGGCATCCCGACGCAGGTCGCCTTCAGCCAGGAGCGCCGTTACGACGAGCTCGATAGCGATCGCGAGAAGGGTGTGGTCCGCAACCTCGAGCATGCCTTCAGCAAGGATGGCGGCCTCGCCGTGCTCTACGGCAACCTCGCGCAGGACGGCTGCATCGTGAAGACCGCGGGCGTGGACGCCTCGATCCTGAAATTCTCCGGCCCCGCGCGCGTGTTCGAAAGCCAGGACGCCGCTGTGGAAGGCATTTTGGGCGGCAAGGTCGTCGCCGGCGAGGTCGTGGTCATCATTTACGAAGGTCCGCGCGGCGGCCCCGGCATGCAGGAGATGCTGTATCCGACCAGCTACCTGAAATCGATGGGCCTCGGCAAAGCCTGCGCGCTCGTCACCGACGGACGCTTCTCCGGCGGCTCGTCCGGCCTGTCGATCGGCCATCTGTCGCCGGAAGCGGCGGAAGGCGGCAACATCGGTCTGGTGCGCACCGGCGACCGCATCGCCATCGACATCCCGAAGCGCAGTATCACGCTGGAAGTCTCCGACGAGGAGCTCGCCAAGCGCCGCGCGGCGGAAGAGGCCAAGGGCGATGCCGCCTGGCAGGCTGTGGGCCGCAAGCGCAACGTCTCGACCGCGCTGCAGGCTTACGCTGCGCTCACCACCAGCGCTGCGCGCGGTGCCGTGCGCGAGGTGAAGCGGCGCACGAAGTAAGCGCTGCACCGTCCGCGCCTCGCGCGCATAGTCAACAAGTTCTGAACGGCCGGCGAAAGCCGGCCGTTCGCATTAAGGATGCCTCGACGAAGTTCGGCAACTCGGGATGTTGCAGCGTATACTGCTCGCGACCTTCGCAAATCCATTTTGGGCAACTGGGGCACCACCACAATGTCTCGTACTCTCGCTATCGCTTTCTCAACAGTCGTCGCCGCGATTTCCATGACGAGCGCGGCCTCCGCCGGCTGCTACAATTGCTACGCGCCACCGCCGTGCCAGACCTGCTACCAGCAGCAATACGTGCAGCCGCAATACCGCACCGTCGACGAGACCGTGATGGTGTCGCCCGGCGCGACCGTCGCGCACCGCGCGCCGGCGCAGTACCGCACCGTGATGGTGCCGCAGACCGTGATGGTGGCACCGCCGAGCGTCCAGTATGAACGCATCCCGCCGCAATACGCCACGCGCCAGCGCGTCGAGATGGTTTCGCCCGGCTATTCCTATTACGCGCCGGTGCAGATGGGCTGCGCGTCCTGCGGCTACTGAGCCAACGCAGCGACGAAGAGTTTCGGGCGGCGCTCCTTTGGGGGCGCCGTTTTCTTTTGAGGCAGCAAACGAGGCCCGGAAATGGACGCGAATCCAACCGGGCCTCGCAACCGGCGACGCCCTGGGCGGTGTCGCCAGTGTCCGGGATTGCTGAGGGGCGGCGTGTGTCGGCGGCCGACATGTTGCGAAGCTAGACGAACAGGCTGACGCTCGCCTGACAGATCACGTGCGGCGGAAAATTCAGGCTTGGGGTGAGGGCGCGCGTTTGGAGGTGCCGGTACCAACGGACGGTGGCGCGACGCGCCGCCGCCATTTCTCTCGATGCTGGAGCTCCCGTGCCGGCCGCGTATTAGGACAGCTTCAATGCCATGTGAATTACACCGGGTTCGCGGATCGTTGCGGGCTTGAAGCCAAACTTGTCGAAGACGCGGAGCATCGCTGCGTTCTCCGGTAGCACTTCCGCGGTCAACTCCGTCAAACCGGCCTCGCGGGCGATAGCGATCAGATGGTGCGTCAGCAGCCCGCCAACGCCGCGTCCCTGCCAGGCATCGATCACGACGAAAGCTGCTTCGGCCCGTCCAGGCTCGAATATGACATAGCGACCACCGCCGATGATCATGCTGCGGCTCGCCTCTTCCGTGCACGCAACCAGCGCCACGTGGTTTCTGAAATCGGGTTCCATGAAGAAAGCGCGTTCCCGTTCGGAAAAATGACGCTTCGTCACAAAGAAGCGGCGTTGGAGCGATTGAGCGCTGGTCTCCTCGAGCGCGGCAAGCATGTCGGGCTCATCCTCGGGACGAAGCGCCCGGATATCGACCAATCGTCCGTCGCGTAGTCTCTCCTGGCGGCTGTAATTTGCTGCATCCGGCACTTAAGCTCTCCCGCGGCCCGATTGCGGCGTGCCCCCGCGGGGCGGTTGGTCGATCCCGATTGACGCGAACGCCGTCACCAACCGTTGACCTAAATCAACGTCAGCGACCGCCGACCTTTTTGAATGACCTCGCGCGACGACGAGGTCGAACATGGCGATCAAAGACTTAAAGCTGCCTGATGGCCCGATGTCGGGGCTGGTCGCCTCGGCCGTGGAATACATGGTCGATGCGGGACAGCGCAGCGTCCTGTTCCTGGACATCATGCGCCAGCGCGGCGACCAGTACCGCGATCACGTCGCCCAGACCGCGCCGCATGTGCTGCAATATGCTGCTGAATTGGTCACGGACGGCCGGAAGCTGGACGAACCGGTCAACTACGCGCTGGTGCGCATCGTTCCGCCGAAGGATGTTGAGATCGACATGAGCCGGCGGCCGTTCGTCGTGGTCGATCCGCGCGCCGGCCATGGACCCGGCATCGGCGGCTTCAAGGCCGATAGCGAGATCGGCGTCGCCATGAAGGCGGGGCATCCCTGCTACTTCATCGGCTTCCTTCCGGAGCCTATGCCCGGGCAAACCATCGAACGCATTGCGCGCGCGGAAGCGATCTTTATCGAGACGGTCATCAGCCGTCATCCGGACGCCGACGGAAAGCCCTGTGTGATCGGCAATTGTCAGGCCGGCTGGGCCGTCATGATCCTGGCGTCACTGCGGCCGGAATTATTCGGGCCGCTGATCATCGCCGGTGCGCCGCTGGCTTATTGGGCAGGCGTGCATGGCAAATACCCCATGCGCTATTCCGGCGGCCTGCTGGGCGGAAGCTGGCTCACGGCGCTCACGAGCGATCTCGGTGCCGGCAAGTTCGACGGTGCCTGGCTGGTACAGAATTTCGAGAACCAGAACCCGTCGAATACGCTCTGGACCAAGCAGTACAACGTCTACTCCAAGGTCGATACCGAGGCGGAACGCTATCTCGATTTCGAGCGCTGGTGGGGCGGACACGTCAATCTCAATGCCGAGGAAATCCAGTTCATCGTCGACGAACTCTTCATCGGCAACAATCTCGCCGCCGGTCGGATCGATATGTCCGATGGCCAGAAGGTCGATCTGCGCAACATTCGTTCGCCGATCGTGGTGTTCTGCTCCAAGGGCGACAATGTCACCCCGCCGCAACAGGCGCTGGACTGGATCCTGGACTGCTACGCCGACGTCGACGAGATCAGAGCTTACGGACAGACTATTGTTTATACGGTTCACGAGAGCATCGGCCATCTCGGGATCTTCGTATCCGGCGGCGTGGCCAAGAAGGAGCACGCTGAGTTCTCAAGTAACATCGATCTGATCGACGTGCTGCCGCCAGGACTCTACGAGGCCACGTTCGAGGCCCGTGGCAACGAGACGCTCAATGCGGATCTTGCGGCTGGCCAGTGGGTGATGCGCTGCGAGGCCCGCACGCTGGACGATATCCGCGCAATGGGCGGAAATTCGCCCGAGGATGAGCGGCGCTTCGCTGCGGCCAAGCGTGTCTCGGAGCTAAATCTCGCGGCCTATCAAAAATTCTTGCGGCCGTGGGTGAAGGGCATGGTGACGCCCCAACTCGCGGAATGGGGCCGCAACATGCATCCGCTGCGGCTGCAATACGAGGCGTTCAGCAGCCAGAACCCCTGGATGTCCACGGTCAAATCGGCTGCAGATCGTGTCGAGACAGACCGCAAGCCGGTTTCAAAGGACAATCCATTCCTGTCATTCCAGGAACAAATGTCGAAGCAGATCGTGCACGCGCTGGATAGCTGGCGCGACGCGCAGGAGGCGCTGAGCGAGGCCGTCTTCCTCAACCTCTACGGCTCACCACTGCTCCAGGCCGCGGTCGGCGTCGACCCTAATTCCGTGCCCTCGCGCCACCGGGAGATGTCGCCGGAGCATCGTGCCATGCTCGCGGCACGGATCGCCGAGCTAAAATCGCACATCGGTGAGGGCGGACTCCGCGAAGCGGCCCTCCGTGCGCTGCTTTATGTTGGTTCCGCACGCGGCATGGTTGATGAGCGCAGCATCGAGGCGTTGCGGCAGGTTCGGCGTGACCATGCCGGCGCCCGCATGACGCTGTCGGAATTCAAGACGCTGGTGCGTGAGCAGTTCTTCATGCTGCTTCTTGATCGCGAAGGTGCTCTCGCTGCGATCCCGAAATTGTTGCCCGACGACACCAACCAGCGGCGTGCGGCCTTCGCGGCGATGCGCGAGGTGCTGTCGGCGAGTGAGGACATCACCGGCGAGCGGGCCAATCGCCTGAAGCGCGTCGCCGCGCTCTTCGGTCTGGACGGAGAGGCGGAGTTGACATCGAACGTCGCCCCTTTCGATCCCAAGGCACGGGCGTCGTAACGCGGATTGGCAGGATCGGGAGTGACATCATGTCGGCCGACACGACGCAAACCCAGCCCGGCAGCAAGTATGATCGGTTAATTGCGGCGGCGAAGGGCGCGCCGCCAACGCCGACTATCGTGGTGCATCCTTGCGACGAGACCTCGCTGCGCGGTGTTATCGACAGCGCAAGCGCCGGCATTATCCGGCCCGTGCTCGTCGGGCCCGAGCGGAAGATCAAGGATACCGCCGCCCGGTGCGATCTCGATGTGTCCGGCTTCGAGATCGTTGATGCCGCGCACAGCGACGAAGCCGCGGCCAAGGGCGTCGAGCTCATCCATGCCGCCAAAGGCGAGCTGTTGATGAAGGGCAGCCTGCACACCGACGAATTGATGCGCGCCGTCACGGCCAAGACCGGTGGCTTGCGCACCGACCGGCGTATCAGCCATGTCTTCGTGATGGACGTGCCTGTCTACGCGGAGACCATCTTCGTGACGGATGCGGCGATCAACATCTTCCCCGATCTCGACGCCAAACGCGACATCATTCAGAATGCGATCGACCTCTACAATCAGGCAGGGTTCGGCAAGACGCCGCGGGTCGCGATTCTGTCTGCCGTCGAGACCGTGACCTCGAAAATCCCCTCGACCATCGAAGCCGCTGCCCTATGCAAGATGGCCGATCGCGGCCAGATCACCGGCGGCATCCTCGACGGCCCGCTGGCTTTCGACAATGCCATCGATCTGGAAGCCGCGCGGATCAAGGGCATCACATCCGAGGTCGCCGGCCGCGCTCAGATCCTGATGGTTCCGGACCTGGAGTCCGGCAACATGCTGGCCAAAAATCTCGCCTATTTCGCCAAGGCCGATGGCGCCGGCATCGTGCTCGGTGCGCGCGTGCCCGTCGTGCTGACCTCGCGCGCGGATTCCCCACGTGCGCGGATGGCGTCCTGTGCGGTCGCCGCGCTCTATGCTCATGCCCGGCGTCAGAAGGCGCCGACGGTTGCCGCGTGATCGCCATGGATACGATCCTCGTCGTCAATGCCGGCTCGTCCAGTGTGAAGTTTCAGGTCTACGCGATCGAAGGCGACGGTGCGCTTCGTCGTCAGATCAAGGGACAGATGGACGGTATCGGCAGCCGACCGCGTCTGCGGGCAAGTGGCCCGAGCGGCGATCCGATGGCCGATCGGGCCTATCCGATCGAGGCTGTGCCTGATGTTCCGGCGGCGATGGCCGTTGCCGGCGACTGGCTGCGGGACGAACTTCGCGTCACGCCGATCGCGGTCGGTCACCGGGTCGTGCATGGCGGGCCGGACTATTCGCGGCCAGTACTGATCGACCACGGCGTCGTGTCCCGTCTCGAACGATTTGTGACCCTGGCGCCGCTGCACCAGCCCCACAATCTGGCGCCGATCCGTTCGCTGCTGGCGAATTTCCCGACGCTGCCACAGGTTGCCTGCTTCGACACCGCATTTCACCGCACGCATGATGCCGTCGCCGACCACTATGCTATTCCGCATCAACTTCATGCCGAGGGTGTCAGGCGCTATGGCTTTCATGGGCTGTCCTACGAGTATATCGCCCGGACGCTGCCGGGCGTGGCGCCCGATATCGCGAAGCGGCGCGTGATCGTTGCCCATCTCGGCAGCGGCGCGTCGATGTGTGCGCTCAAGGACGGGCGCAGCGTCGAGAGCACCATGGGTTTCACGGCGCTCGATGGCCTCCCGATGGGAACGCGTCCAGGGCAGATTGATCCCGGGGTGGTGATCTATCTCATCTCCGAGAAAGGGATGTCCGCCTCAAACGTGCAGAATTTCCTTTATCGCGACTGCGGATTGAAGGGGCTCTCCGGTGTCAGCAATGACATGCGCGAGCTGGAGGCGAGCGCGGACCCCAAGGCGAAGCTCGCGGTCGACTATTTCGTCTATCGGATCGGTCTCAGTGCCGGCATGCTCGCGGCCGCCTTGCAGGGCCTCGACGCCTTCGTCTTCACGGCCGGGATCGGCGAGAATTCGGCGAACATTCGCGCGCGCGTGGTCGAGCAGCTCGGATGGCTCGGCGTCACGCTCGATCCCGTCGAGAACTCCCGCAATTCCAGATTGATCTCGCGTTCCGACAGCCGCATCCCCGTCTACGTCGTGCCGACCGACGAAGAGCTGATGATCGCACAGCATACGCTGTCGCTGTTGATGAACGGACAATCGACCAATCCAAGACAAGAGAGGGTGTCATGATCCCCGTGTTCCCGGATACAAAGGTTGCCCTGAAGGGCAAGAAGGGCCTCGTCGTCGGCATCGCGAACGACCAGTCCATTGCCTGGGGGTGCGCGAGGGCATTTCGTGCGCTTGGGGCCGATCTGGCCGTCACCTATCTCAACGATCGCGCCAAGAAACACGTCGAGCCGCTGGCGCAGGCACTGGAAGCGCCGATCTTCATGCCGCTGGACGTGATGACGGAGGGGCAGACCGAGGCGGTGTTCGAGCGGATTACGAAGGAATGGGGACAGCTCGATTTCCTGCTGCATTCGATCGCCTTCTCGCCGAAGGAGGCACTCCATGGCCGCGTGGTGGACGTCGGTCGCGATGGCTTCCTTAAGACGATGGACGTCTCTTGCTGGTCATTCCTGCGCATGGCGCATCTCGCCGAGCCGCTGATGAAGAACGGCGGCACGATGTTCACCATGACCTATTATGGCAGCCAGATGGTGGTGGAGAACTACAATATCATGGGCGTGGCGAAAGCGGCGCTTGAAGCGGCCGTCCGCTACGCGGCCGCCGAGCTTGGCCCCAAGGGCATCCGCGTGCACGCGATCTCGCCCGGCCCGCTCGCCACGCGCGCGGCGTCAGGTATCCCGGAGTTCGACGAGCTCATGGACAAGGCGCAGTCTAAAGCGCCGGCGCGCAGCCTGGTCAGCATCGACGACGTCGGCAACGCCACTGCGTTCCTGGCGCTGGATGGCGCCAAGCTGATCACCGGGGGCGTTCTCTATATCGATGGCGGGTATCACATCATCGACTGACCGCCCTCAGCGATAGTGGAGGGCGATCAGCTCGGCGACACAAGCGGGCTTCTTGCCGCCCTCGATCTCGATCACGAGATGATAGTTGACGCGCAAGCCGTCCGGCGGCACGTCCTCGGTTTCAGCGACGGTGACCCGGCCGCGGAGCTTTGAGCCGGCCGGCACCGGCGCCAAATACCGGATGCGATCCGCGCCGTAATTCAGCGTATTGCGCAGCCCTTTCAAGCCCATCACGGATCGAATGAACAGCGGAGCAAGCGAGAGCGACAGCAGGCCGTGAGCGATGGTGGTGCCGCCGGGCGCTTCCTTCCTGGCGCGGTCCTGGTCGACATGGATCCATTGCTCGTCACAGGTTGCTTCGGCGAATTTATTGATCCGATCCTGGGTCACTTCGATCCAGTCGCTCGCGCCGATCTCGGTGCCGACCGCGGATTTGATCTCGTTGAAGTCGCTGAATATCCGCATGGTCGTGACCTCGTCAGATCGTCATTTCCGGGATGTTGTCAGGAATGACCAATTCGGCCTCTGTCACCGCCACAACCTCGCCAACGCTGACACCTGGGGCGGTCTCGAGCAGCGTCGCCTTGCCGTCCGCAAAACCGATGACCGCCATGTCGGTCACGACCAGATGAACCGGGCGCGCCGAGGTCAGAGGCAAGTTGCATGTCTTGACGATCTTCGACTTGCCCTTCGCTGCATGTTGCATGGCGACGATGACCCGCTTTGCGCCGCTGACGAGGTCCATCGCCCCGCCCATGCCCGGCACCATCTTGCCCGGGATCATCCAGTTGGCGAGAAGCCCATGCGCATCGACCTGGAGGCCGCCGAGCACGGTGACGTCGACATGGCCGCCGCGGATCAGTCCGAACGACATCGCGCTGTCGAAGGTCGCCGCACCTGGGAGCGCGCTAATGGGGCGGCCGCCGGCGTCTGTCAGCGTCGGATGCGCCATGCCTTGTTCGGGAATCGGCCCGGTGCCGATCAATCCGTTCTCCGACTGAAAAAAGACTTTCAAATCGGCCGGAACGTAATTCGCAACCAAGGTCGGAATGCCGATGCCGAGATTGACGAGGTTTCCGCTCTTCAACTCCCTGGCGACGCGTCGGGCGATGATGATCTGCGGGTCCATGATCTCACCCGTTGGTAATCAGGTAATCGACGAGCGGCGCCGGGGTCACGACGTGATCGGGCGCGATGACACCGACGGGCACGATGTTCTCTGCAGTGACGATGACCGTGTCGGCAGCCATCGCCATGACCGGGTTGAAGTTGCGGGAGGTCAGCGCGTAAGCGAGATTGCCGAGATAGTCGGCGAGAAACGCGTGAACCAGCGCGTACTGCGCCCGCAATGCCGTCTCCAGCAGGAACGGCTTGCCATCCACCTCGATCTGACGCTTGCCTTCGGCAACCAGCGTTCCGACGCCCGTCGGCGTCAGCACCCCGCCGAGGCCACATCCGCCCGCGCGGATGCGTTCGACGAAGGTGCCTTGCGGCACGAGATCGACGGCGATCTGGTTCGCGAGCATCTGCTGCTGCGCCTTCGGATTGAGGCCGATATGCGTTGCCGTCAGCCTTGAGACCAGCGTAGCGTCGAACAGCTTGCCGACGCCTTTGCCGGGAGTAGCGGCGTCATTGCAGATCAGAGACAGGCCGGTCTTGTTCTGCCGCACGAGTTCGTCAAGCAGGCGCTCCGGGGTTCCGACGCCCATAAAGCCGCCGACCATGACGCTCGCACCGGCCGGGATCATCGCAACGGCTTCTTCGACGGAAACGGCCTTCATGGGCGGAACTCCGGTCGGAGGTGCAGGTGAATACTGGATCGATGTTGGGGGCGGGCAGACTCTCGGCCTTGATCTGCGTCAAGGTTGCCGGGTCATTCGCGCAGGTCAACGCCGACGCCTGCTAGGGTCTCGTGCCAGAGCCTGCGCACCTCGGCGTGCCGCCGTTCGAGCGTCGCGCTGACGGCGTCCCGGAAAGGTAGGAGGTCCGGGCCCTTCAGGAACAGAATCTGCGCCTGCAACAGCCGGCCGCTCTCGAACTCGATGCGGCGCAGCGCCATCACGAAGGGATCGTTCGCGTTCGCTTCCGTCGGCAGCAGGGCCGCCGGCCGGATCCCGGCATGGACCGCATGTGCGAGCGTCGCGAGGTGAATGGTCTGCGCGCGGGTGTGATCGGCGATGCCTTCGATCGGGGCGGGAAGCCAGGCCATCTCCCAGGATGCCGCCATGGGGCCCAGCGCGAGGTCCGGGACCCACGCGGTCGCGCGCATGAGAAGCGAGACGATCTCGCTCTCGCGATAGAACTGCGCGTTCAATTCGGTCTGCCAGGCGGCATCGAATCTCGCGGGCAGGGCGACCGCGAATTGCCGTGCCAGCGCACCATGCGCAGAAACCAGGAACGCGGCGACCCGCGTCTGCTGGCGCGGCGGCACGCGTCCGTCGGCTTGCAGCGGTCCGAAGAACGCGCTCATATTGCTGGCCTCTGCACCGGAATCGCGCGCAGATGGTCATAGCCGGCGGGAAACGGCGAAAAGTCCCCGCCGGCCTCTTCCGGCGCGATCAAGACCTGTTTGTTGCCCTGCCAGCGGCCAGCCAACACGTCCTCGGCGAAGCGCGCCAACAGGTCGGCTGTTAGTGCAGCCTTTTCGAGCGTGAAGGCGTGATAGGCCCTCGGGATGATGACGAGCGCACTGTCAGGAATTTCCACACGCAACGTCTCGTGCAGCGCCCGCGGCGTGAGGAAGTCGAACTCGCCGTTCAGGATCATCGTTGGGACGGATATTGAGGAAAGCCGCGGCGTCAGCGGCTTGAAGTCGAGGAAAGACTCCATCAGGTTCTGAAGGGCGTACACGTCGTTGACCAGCCAGCCCTGCCGCTTCACGTTGTCGAGCTTGTCCAGCAGCGGCTTCAACCACTGATCAGACAGGTTCATCGGCAGTAACAGATCCTGGAGGTAGCCGGTGCCGCCCAGAATGAGGCCGGTGCGCAAGGCGTTGCCGATCAGTAGCAGTTGTGGCGAAAGCTCGGCGAAGCAGCTCATCGGTACAAGACCCGACAGCCGCGCGCCATGCTCGATGGCATAGCGCAGCGCGATCAAGCCACCGAAACTGATGCCACTGAGGAAGACCGGACCGTCGCCAAGCTCGCCGATCAGGCGATGCAGCACGGCGATGTGGTCGTCCTGATCGATGAACAGCGCGGGCTTGTCGGAGACGCCCTGGCCGAGCAGGTCGAAGGTAGCGACCCGGAACCGCCGTGCGATTAGCGTGTCGCGATACGTGCCCCAAAGCTCGGAATACTGCGTGAGACCGTTGACCAGCACATAGGCAGGCGCATTCGCCGGTCCGTCGAGCTCATAGCGGATACGATATGAGCCATGACTGAGGAAGGGCATTGCGGGGACCGGCCAGCGTGACGATGACCACGATCCTCAAGGCAGGCTCAAGGATTCCATTGAGCTAAATCAAACCTCAGGAGGAGGTCCAGCCTAGCGTTCGCGCAAAATACCGCCAGGAGGGAGTTCGTCATGAACGGGAGAAGCGCACTCAAGCGTTGCTTCGTCAGCCTGATCCTGTTGCTGGTCGGTACCGCGCTCGCGGTCGCCCAGCCGTTCACGCGGCGCTCGTCGCAGATGCAGCATGACGGGCTCAAAAAGACCTATGAGATCGCGAACTTCCGGCTTGGCGGCAAGTACGACCTGGCCAATCCCTCCAAATGGGAGAATGGCGGCGAGGGCGGCGTGACGCTGGAATCGCTCGGGGCAGGCAAGCTGCGTACCGGATACATCGCGATCGGCAACGCGCGGCGCAATGCCGCCGGTGAGATCACCAACGCGGTCGTGATCAATTCCTATTATTCCGGCGATTCCACCGATATGTACGAACAGTGGGTCAAGGGCGCGGCCCTGTCGGGCGGCGTCCCGATCATCGGCCCCGGACGGCCGATCGACACCGACCGCTACTACGTCATCATGGTCGACCCGCTCGGGACGTGGGGCGCCAGCAAACCGTCCGACGGCCTCGGCATCAAGTTTCCGCAGTACAGCTACTACGACATGGTGCAGGCGAACTACCGCCTGCTGCGCGACGAGTTGAAGGTGGCGCGCGTCGCGCTTGTCACGGGCGTCTCCATGGGCGGCACCCAGACCTACGTGTGGGGGGTCATGCATCCCGAATATATCGGCGCCCTGATGCCGATCGGCGGCACCACGCAGTCGGACGGTGAAGACCCCGTCGGCAACTGGACCTTCCAGATGATGACGGCCGCGATCGAGGGCGATCCGGTCTGGCAGGCGACCAAGGGCGACTACTACAATCTGCCCAAGGAGAAGCACCCGATGCCGGGTGTGGCGTTCGGCTGGTCGATCCTGGGCATGACGGGCTACGACTTCGGCTTCCGCACGACCCAGAACTGGGCCGCGGTCCAGCCCGAGATATTCTACTGGGATCCGCCGAACGAGAAGGCCGGTCTGAGCGTCACCAACCGTGCCAAGCTCTATGACGCCGTCGATCTCGTCTGGCGCAACCGGGTCGGTGAGACCCACAACATTAATCCATATCTCGGCCGCATCCAGGCGCGCACGCTGGTGATGCACATCACCAACGACCTCTGGCTGAACTTCAAGCTGGCGCAGAAGGCCGTAGATCGCGTGCCGGGCGCGGACCTGATCGCGCAGGAGAGCCCGGTCGCCCATTACGGCGTATTCCCAATCATCAACCAGCGCAAGAACGATCCGAAGTTCGTCGCCTTCATGGACGACGTCGCGGCTCTCGATCGCGCGAGGATGTTCGTCGACAAGAATTATCGCGTACCGGGCGTCGCCGAAAACATCGATCCGAGCAAGTCCTTCTGGAAGGACTTCGTGACCTATCCCTATCCGGTCAAATACGCCAACGCCAAGGACAAGATCGGCAACACCTGGCAGATTGGTTACATGGATGAGTATGCCGGCACCGACAAGGATCCCAAGGTCCTCGTCATCATCCACGGCAAGGGCGCATTCGGCGGGCACTATGGCAACATCATGCAATATGCGCTGCGGAGTGGCTTGCGTGTGATCGTGCCGGACTTGCCGAACTACGGCATGTCCGGGCCCGGTAATCTCGATAAGAGCCCGGCGCGCACCATGCAGGATATGCGCGAGGTCATCTACGATCTCGTCGTAAACCAGCTTGGCGTCAAGAAAGCCTATTATCTCGGCCACTCGCTGGGCGGTCAGTTCGTCACGGGGTACGCCCTGACCTGGCCGGATGCGGTGCAGGGCCTCGCGCTCGAAGCACCATCCGGACTCGAGGAATACCCGCGCGACATCACGATCGCGAAAGACAAGAAGGCACCTCTGTTCCAACCGGGACTCGGTCGCGACTTCGACAAGTGGAAGCAGATCTGGGACCAGACCGGCATCCTGGCGGCGGAGAAGGCCCGCGACGAGCAGGGCATTCGCGACTTCTTCTATTTCAAGAAGCGCGACCCCGACACCGGCGTGGTGTCGGCGGCGAAGAGCGGCTACTTCTTCAGCGACAGCGAATATGCGCGCTTCCATACCGAGCAGCGCGTCGGGCTTACCAAGGGCAATCCCAAGGAGCTCGAACAGTGGTGCAACGTCTTCATCTTTGACATCTACACGATCGGGGCCGAGCTCCAGCAGGATGATCCGAAGAACCTTTACGAGCGGGTCACCCAGATCAAGGCGCCGATCTTCCTCGCCTTCGGTGACAAGGAGCCGTTCATCCCGACGCCCGCTTTCAACGGGCTGACCGATCTCGGACGCGACGTCATCACGCCGTTCATGACGCGCATGACCAACGCGGGCAACCGGCCGATTCTGAAAATCTATCCGGAGACCGGGCACTTCATCCACACCGACAATCCGGTGGAATATTCCGCCGACGTCGTGGACTTCGTCACGAAGGGAACGGTCGACACCTCATCGCCCCTCGGCACAGATCGCATGATCAAGGGGTCCGTGGTATCCGCCCTGCCAGTGGCGCCGACACCTCCCGGTGCGGCACCAACCGCCGGTCTCAACAAATAGGATCGGTCTATGCCACGGGTGCAGGCGGGTGAAATCGAGCTTGGCTGGCGGGAGTGGGGCCGAGGCGAAGTGACCGTCGTCTTCATCCATGGCAATCTCGCCAGCAAGGACTGGATCGAGCTGGCTGCGCCCTTGTTTCCGACGGGCCTGCGCGTCATCGCCATCGACTGGCGCGGCTGCGGGGACAGCGACCGGCCGAAGCCTGCCGCCGATTATGCGAACTACTCCATGCAGCAGCATGCCGAGGACATGCTGGCGGCACTCGACATGCTCGACATCGGCCATTGCCATCTCGCGACGCATTCGACCGGCGGCATCATCGCCGCCCGTATGCTCTTGATGCAGCCGCAGCGTTTCGGACGCGTGTTCGCACTCGATCCGGTGACGCCGCTCGGCATGGCTTTCAATGCCGACCAGATCGGCCTGTTTCGGGCGATGATGGCGAGCAAGGACCTGACACGGACGATCATGGCGACCGCGGCGTCCTCGCTGTTCGTGCCCGAGAGCATGGCGCCGAACGCCGTGCCTCGATTTCGGGAGGGATTGAAGGACATCCAGGCGTTGTTCGACCGCATCATCGAGCAGACCTTTGGCGTCTCCGAGGGCATCTGGATCGGAACGCCGGTCAACCTCACGAAGGAAAGAGAGAGCAGGGAGCTCGAGCGCCGTATGCCGGAGCTGAAGCATCCGCACCTGGTGCTATGGGGCGAATGGGACGGTTGGATTCTGCCAGCCGATCTTCACGTCATGGCCGCTGCGATGCCGGATTGCCGTCTCGTGATCGTGCCTCGCGTCGGGCACTCGATGAATCTCGAAGTACCCGCGCTCTACGCCGGTTATTTCGGCGCCTGGTTCGGAGGGCTTACCGCGTAACTGCTAACACCTGAAGGGAGAGACGTCATGGCAGAGATCAATCTATCCGCAGATAACGTCCGTGCGGCGCTGACCGAGGCACTTGGCCGCCTGCGCAAGGCCAACGCCGACTATTTCGAGATGCTGGAGAAGGGGATCAGTTCGTCGCCTCTGCCGATCGCGAACCAGGCGAAGGAGTTTTGCAGTTTCATGCAGCGCAATGTCACAGCGACCCTGGACCTCAGCGACAAGCTGATCCATGCCAAGGATGTCCAGGACGCGCTCAAGCTTCAAGCCGATTTCTTCCAGGAGCAGATGCGGGCCCTGACCGACCAGACCAAGACCATGGGTGAGGCGGCGATGAAGGCGGCCGGCGGCATGTTCAGTCCGAAGAGCTGAGACTGCAACCACGGTACTGACAGACGCGGTAGCGTCAGAAAGGTCTGGTATGGCCGAGACCAACAAGCTTTCTGTCGAAAAGGCACTCCAGAAGTTGCTTCGCGACGAACCCTTGGAAACGGCGAGCGAGCAACGAGACGAAAAAGCCGAGGCGCTCAGGGAGGAGATCAAGCGCATGCGCGCGCAGAGATCGCGTCTTGAACGATCACCCGGCAAGGACAAGTGAGATCCGGTATCATCGGATGATGCCCCGGTTTTTCGTCGGCATGCTGGCCCGTGTCGCCAACAGCTGGTCGGTGGCCGTGCTGTTTGAGGTTCTGCGCAAGCCGCTCGACAATCTGGCCGATTTCAAAGCGCCCGGCTTCACATGGCCGTAAGCCGAGGAGCGGAGTGGGCGCAGCATGCGTGATATCGCCACATCGGGGCTGGTTGCCGATTTCCTGTTCGGCTTCGGCGCGCTGTTCGCGATCATCAATCCCTACGGACTGGCCTTCATCTTCCTCGACAAGACGAGAGGTCTTTCTGAAGACGAGCGCGCGAGCCTTGCGCTGCGGGTTGCCGGATATGCCTTCGTGGTCCTGCTGGTGTCGCTGTTTCTGGGCAGCCAGATCCTCAACTTCTTCGGCGTGACCATCCCGGCGCTCCGGATTGCCGGCGGCCTCGTAGTCGCAGCGACAGGCTGGTCCATGCTCCACGCACCCTCGGGCCCGGCCGGACCTCACGAGGTCTCGTCCCCCGATCATGCGACCATGAAGCGCATGGCCTTCTTTCCCCTCACAATTCCGCTGACGACCGGGCCGGGAACGATCGCGACAGCCATCGCGATCGGGATTAGCCGCACCAGCAGCCTCGATGCGATGTTCCAGTCATCGATCGTTTCGCTTCTGGTGGCGTTCGCCGTCACCGCGGCGATCTACCATGCCTACCGGAAATCGAGCGCAATGGCGCGCCTGTTCGGCGAGGAGGGCACCAGCGTGGTGACGAAACTGTCGGCTTTCCTGCTGCTCTGCATCGGCGTGCAGATCATCCTCACCGGCGTTTCCGAGGTCGCGCGGTCCATATTGGACAGCGCTCCGCGCGCTATCCAATCGGTGGAAACACGCGGACCGCAACACCAATCGGCCAATGCGACTCCGATGTTGGTCCGGTGATGATCAGGTAGAGTCCGTCTCCATCGGCGTTTGGCGCTCTACCTCGAGCGGTTTGAGCCTTCCAGCCATTCCTCAGGAAAAACCGTCCTCTGAACCCACGGTCAAAAAGCCGCGGTCAGTGATCTGTCACCGCTCCTCCAAACTGGAGCAACCAAGGCGCTGAAACCCCAGCGATTTTAGTCGATCCTTATGAAGCATGCGCGAGTAGCTACGGTGACAAGCTACTAACAATTGGCCCAAACGTGCGCAACCGCCGACAGAAGGTAACACTTTAAGATCGGCGGCACGCGGGTGCGGCGGGGAGTTCATTTGCCCGGCGCACTCGCGAATGTGATAAAGCGACTTGTTCCACGAAACCGTGATGGGATGTGCATTGCGGGTGCACGCCTGCAAGGAATCGCCTCAGGGCTTCGCGGCCGGTTGTTCAAGGGCGTCCGACGAGCAACGGCAGGACGTCTGCGCCGCCTGCCATGAGGGGATTCGACGGCTCGAAATGTTCCCGCAATTCTCGCTTCCGGACGAGTGAGCGCGCATCCAGAAACGCATCCTTCAGACTAACGGCTTTCCGGAGCGCGATGTTGAAAAATGCGTCGCCGAAATAGGTCCACTTGGCCTTGTCCTGACAGCCGAACGACGGATGGTTGGCATCGGCCGTGGTGATGACCAGCACATCGGGATTCGCCAGGCGCGGGATAAAGACCCCGGAATAACAAGCCGAGATGACAACCACCTTGTGTCGCACACCTGTCTTCGCGAGCATGTTGCTGAGACGAGATGGCGTGAGCGTCTCTGTGTGCCGCCCCGCCTTGATTGCGAGGCCGTCTGGAGAGCCATGCGAGGTGAGAATCAAAAAGAGAACGTCTTTCTCAGCATCCAGGCGGTTGGCTGCCGCCTGCAACGACCTGGTCAGCGCTTCGATCGTTGCATTTCCGCCCTTCTTGGAATTGTACTCCACATTGATCGATCCAGTCCGAAAACGGCCAGCTACGACCTGAGCTGCACCGGTCGCCTCGGATCTAAACACGCCTTGATCCCCGAACAGGCCAAAGGACACCACGCCAACCTTTCCAGCGTCCTCAACAGCATGTACCGACGAAACTAACGGCCAGATGGTCAGAAAAAAAGCGACGAGCGGCGCACCGAGCCTGATCGAGGACCTGGAGGTCATAGCGAACCTCGTTTCGAGATCGCCGCGAGAGAACTACCGCTCAACACAAATAGTGAAAACCCAGTGTAGTTCCATTCTTCGGAACGGACACGCATGAGCCCGGAAATGCGAAGTAGCGGCACCTCCGATTAAGGTCCGCTTAGTGGGTCGGAGCGGACCAGGTTTGCTAACGCTAGGTTCTTCGCATTTTGACCCAACGCGGACATTACCCCGGAGATCTTGCGGCAATGATAGCCGCGGAATCTTTGCGTGCTGCGCGGGACACAAGGACGTTATCGCCGCGCGCAGCAACTACACAAGAAAGTTGTGCGCGCAACTCTATCGGTGGGTCTATTTAGTTATTTGCGCTGTTTTTTGATCACCCGCTCGGACCCGATCGGCCACGTCAGTGACGAAGCGATGCGGAGGTGCTCGCAGCCGTTGCTTTTCCTTTTGAAGGCCCGACTCTGGTAACGAAGGATTCGAAATATGAAAGGAGAGGGGACCTCGATGTCGAGCCCGTTGCGAGTCGGCTTGGTCGGCGCATCGAAGATCGCGATTCGCTCGGTGCTTGCGCCGGCGCGCGTCCTTCCTGGGATCGAAGTGGTTGCGATTTCCGCGCGCGATCCTGGCCGGGCGGAGGCCTATGCTGCCGAGCATGGCATCGGCCGCGTCTATGCGAGTTATGCCGAGATGCTTCGTGATTCCGCGATCGATCTGGCCTATGTCGGCACCACGCCGAACGTCCATGCCGAGCAGGCGTTGGGCGCGGTCGAAGCTGGCAAACCGGTTCTCGTCGAAAAGCCGTTCGCAATGAACGCCGACGAGGCGCAACGCGTGTTCGAGGCGGCGCATGCTGCGGGCGTGCCGGTGTTCGAGGGAATGCATTCGCTGCATCACCGGCTCTGGGCGCGGGTGATGGAGGTGATCGAAGGCGGCATGATCGGCGCCGTCCGCCATGTCGAAGCCGAGTTCAGCGCCTTCATTGCCAAGGAGGGTAATTTCCGCTGGGACGCGCAGTCGGGCGGCGGCGTGCTGCGCGATCTCGGCGGCTACCCGCTCGCCTGGGTGCGGCGTGTCTGCGGCGATGCCTTCCGGGTGACGCAGGCCGAGCTTGAATTCGAGGAGGGCGTAGGCGCCCGATTTTCGACCGAGCTGATGTTCAAGAGCGGGGTGAGTGCGGCGGTCCGCGGTTCGATGATCGCGACGCCGGCGCGGGTGCGCCTGATCGTGGAAGGCGAGCGCGGCCGGCTCGACGTCACCAACCCGCTCGCACCGCAGCTCGGCCATTTGCTGCAGCTCAACGTGGACGGCAAGGAGCGCACCGAGACCCTCGAAGGCCCCAGCACCTTTGAGGCGCAGCTTACGGCGGTACGCGCCACCCTGCAGGAGGGCAAGCCGTTCCCGCTGCCCGCCGACAGCTATGTCCGATCGATGGAGGCGATCGATCGCGTCCGCGCCGTCTTAGCCGAGCGCTATGGCGCGCCGGGCGCGCTCGCCTGAAAGTTATGTTCGGCCGCGTTGCCTTCGGAATTTTATCGTGGCGCTGATTTGGTCATTTGCGCTGTACTTTAACTCTGCAAGATTGGACTGCAGCTCGGAGGAATGGCGTCGCCGGAACGTCCACCCAGGATGCGCCGGGAGCGCGTGAAAGCTCGGGCATTGGAGTTGGAGATGGAATTACCAGCCGAAGAAGACGGTCGATTACCCTAATCGGGCCTGCTATTTGCCGTGACGGCAAGGCAAATGATTTAGGCGGAAAATCCGGTGTGGGGAGGGTGGGCACGCGGGCCAACCATGGGTTTGTGGTCCCAAAAGCCCGCCGACTGCGTCGAGCAATGTCTGAGTTCGAGGGCAAAGCGGAAATCATATGCTCGTACTGAGTTCTTCTCAGTTTGACCCGTACCGGACGTCGGGCCGAACTCTGGACGATTCGTTCGTAATCGATCTCAATGTTGCGCCCGCAGTTTGTGTCTGACGAACGGTCCTCCGCCCGGCTCCCGCGACGCGCGCGGCAAACATGTCCGCCTCCGGACAAGATGAAATCGCAAACAGAAGGCTAACGAGCTGTCCGTCAATGTCAGCATCACTGACGTACGCACGAACGCCTGGTCGCAAACCGCATTCGATGGTTGTCCTGCTTGATCTGAATCAAAAGCGGGCTTCCCGAGAATTGGAGGTTGGCTTTCCGTGCGTCAGGCAAAAAGCGTGACAGCACTGCAACCGGAGAGTGACCATGTTTGACTGCATTCTCAAGAACAGGCCGCGAGCTGGAGCGAGCGTTTCGCCGAGGAAGACGACAGGTTGGCATAAGCGGGTCACGGCTACATTCCTCGGAGCAACGACACTTATGTCATTGTCAATAACCGGGCTGACGAGCATGCCCGCTGCGGCACAGCAGCAGAAACCAAACATTCTCTTCATCATGGGCGACGACATCGGCATTATGCAGCCGAGGATCTACCATCAAGGCCTGATGGTCGGTGAGACACCCAACATCGACCGCATCGGACGAGAGGGTGCGAAGTTCATGACCTACTACGCCGAGCAAAGCTGCACTGCCGGGCGCACCGCCTTCTTCACCGGCATGACGCCGCTGCGCGCCGGCATGATTCCGCCGCAACTGCCCGGCAGCCCATCCTTCCTGCAGCCCGGCACGCCGTCGCTGGCCAAGTTCCTGCTCGACCTCGGCTACAACACCGGCGAGTTCGGCAAGAACCATCTTGGCGACCACTCGGCAGCGCTGCCGACGGCACACGGCTTCCAGGAGTTCTGGGGCTACCTTTATCACCTCGATGCGATGCAGGGCGTGAGCTTCCCCGACATCAACAAGACTCCGATTGAACAGGCCATCGTTGCGCCTTGCAAGAACACGCCGGTGCGCGGACTCGCGGAGGTCCCAGGCGCGGTGGATCCCGCGACCACGCTGTGCATGACGCCGCCGCGGCCGGTAATCGCCTGTACCTCTTCCGACGGCACCGAGAGGAACCAGACGTGCAAGGACGAGGGCCCGATGACGCTGAAGCGCTCTGAAACCGCGGATGAGGAAATCTCGGCCAAGGTCATCGACTTTCTCGACCGCAACGACCCGAAGAAGACCAACAAGCCGTTCTTCGTCTGGTATAACCCGGCGCGCATGCACATCACCACCATGCTGTCCGACAAGTACATGGCAATGGTAGGGACGCCCGGTGGCAGGGACTGGGGCGTCAACGAAGCCGGCATGAAGCAGATGGACGACAACATCGGCTATGTGATCAAGAAACTCGAAGACATGGGCCAGCTCGACAATACGATTGTAGTCTTCACCACCGACAACGGCGCCGAAGTGATCACCTACCCCGATGGCGGCAACACGCCGTTCAAGGGTGGCAAGCTGACCACCTGGGAGGGCGGCATGCGCGCTCCGTGCGTCATTCGCTGGCCGGGCCAAATCAAGCCTGGCACAGTCTTGGACGACATCTTCGCATCGTACGACTGGTTACCGACCTTTGTTGAAATCGCCGGTGGCGCCAAGGGCAACGACCTCAACAGGCAGATCATGGCGGGCACGTATCCCGGCATCGTCAAGACCAAGCTTCAAGGCGTCAACCAGCTCGACTATCTGACCGGCAAGTCGGACAAATCGGCACGCGATCACTTCTTCTACTACGGAGGTCCGGTTCCGTCGGCAGTGCGCTACAAGAACTGGAAGATCTACTTCGCGATGGCATCAGAGGCCGCGAGCGGTGGCCTCCTGGGGGTCCATACCTTCCATTGGCCTTTGGTCAACAACATCAAGCGGGATCCGTTCGAGGGTTCGGTTGGTTTCCAGCCGTCAAGCCTTATGGGTCAGAGCGGCGCACTCGCCGGACCGGTGACCGCTTATATCTACGACTGGAACATCATTCCTGTTGGCCAGGCGCTGTGGCTGCAGGAGCTCGAAAGCTACGGGCCGTACCCGTCGCTGCAGTCCCCGGCGTCCTACAGCCTGGCCCAGGTTCTGACGGAGGTGAAAGAACAGATGAAGAGGACTCGCGCAAAAGGAGATTAGGACGTCGCGAGACTAGATAGCCTAGCAAGGCGTCTGATCATGCTCGCGGGCGGCTCGAAAGAGTCTCCCGCGACTCTCTCAGCCGGCGATTTCAGCAATTGGCCCTTAGCCGAACAAGGCTGAGACCATTGTAGTGTCGGCTATCGGCGGCAGATCGGGCGCGGGGCCGTGCTCACTTCGACCGCCGCTTGTGACCCTAAGGCGACATTGCATCCGTTCAATCAGCCGGCGCACTGGCAATGGGGTTCTCCACCGCGTGGTGCTCGAGCCTTTAGTTGGCCGCTCTCTGTATCGCTCTATGCGATCCGCTTTATGCCGGGCGGCTGCCATGTCCCTTCGCCCGGCGGCAAGATCGAAGGTGCTTCGGTCTTCGGCCAGTAGAGCCGCATGACAAGATAGATCGTGTCGTTCGGCGCCGGCAGCCAGTTTGCTTCCTTGCCAGCGCCGGGCGACTTGTTCTGGATGTAGAGCGTTAGTGATCCGTCCGCATTCTTTTTCATGTTCGGCAGCATCGGCGAGTTGATCAGATAGCGGTTGATCGGATTTTCGATCAGGAGTTGGGACTTGCCGTCATACATCGTCAGCGACCAGAACGAATTCACCGGTGGCAGTTTTCCGGCCGGGAAAGTCAGTGTGTAGTTGTGCTTGCTGCCGTCGAGCGTTTGACCGTCGCCGTCAACGCGCGTGAATGGATAGGTCGCTTCCGCCGGGTCATTACCATAGATGCCGGCCTGAGCGGCGACGGCACGCTTCAACCAGTCGCCATTGTAGTGGGCGCTATCGCCTGGAAGACCGCTAACCCGCCAGCCATTGATCGCCTTGCCGACATTGGCGACGGCCTCGTCGACTTTCCGCTGGCCTTCCTTCATGCCAAGGCCTATCTCCAGTTTCTGCTCCAGAGGGAGGTCCTTAAAGTTGAAGGTCTTGCCAGGCCCAATGCCGATGCGTGCTAGCTTGGCGCGTATCTCTTTCTCATTGCCCTGCGCCGGCGCGAATTGCAGCGCGAAGTCGAGATAATCGAAGAAGTTGGTCTTCACGAGTTCCTTATCGATCTTGGGGAAGTCGATGGTTGGCGCGGCCGGCGGCGGCGTCTGCTTCAGATAGGCCGATAGCATCTGCACCTTGTAGCCAGCCTGCACCTTCTTGACGTTGTCGAGATCTTCCGGACCGAAAAGCTGGGTGCGATAGCCTGCGACGGAAAACTGTGTGCTCGAACGAAACACCTGCTTGATGCCCGCCGGGGTGTCGCCCTTCCAGTCGGGCCCGACCACCATGTAGTCGCCGGCCTCGCTCCCTGTGGCACGGGTGCCTATATAGCCGTAATTGTAGGTATTGCCGTCGCATAGCATGACCGAGTAGTAGCGCTTCGGATCGATCGCCGGCACCGAGAGCACCACCGGCTCCGCCCGCAAATCCATCCACACGAAGGAATAGGGTGTGTCGCTGTTCGGCGTGACGATTGCGGTATCTTTGTAGGTGAAGACGTTAGGTTCGTTCTTGATCTGATTGAACGGAGCCTTGAACTGCCCAGAATTCCGATCGATCGCATATTCATGCATGACGGCATAGTTCATCACGATAGGCAGGCCGTAGACGAACCCTGCCTCGGCAATGTCTTTTGCCTCGAAAAAACCTGAGCGATCGACGCTGGTCTGTGCGTGCGCGGGGACAGACTTCGCCGTCGATGCAGTGATGGCAGCCAAGGCGGCCGAACGAAGAAGATCGCGCTTAGTAAACATTTTCCGCAGTCCTTCCAGTTCTTTGTGCTCAAGCGCGCATGCGCTGCTCGCAGATCGATTTGTTTGAGAAGTTTCGCACCTGCCGCGATGGTTGACAATGCAAAATCGGACAACCCTAAGCATGCCCGGAGGTCCGTTGTTGGCCCTTAGCGTCGAAGCGTACCCATCACTTCGGCGTCGGCTGTTCGGGGAAGACCGGACATGGATGCAGGTATGCCAAACCGACGCGAATTGCACTAAGCCGCTGTCGCGGTAGAGCACGACGGCTCGATATCCGCGGTAGGGAAGTGGCTCCGCTGCCCGGCGACAGATCGGCCCGGGTGGGCTCTGCCAGCAATTAGCTGCGCATGGCGGCGCGGAAACCGACGAAGCTCAACGCGCCCGCCACGGTGACGGCAATCCAGCTCACCCAAAACGGCACATCGACGCCATTCAAGGTGACGGACCATCCATCACAATCCGGATCAACTGCAAAAGCGCGCTCAAGGCAAAGATGGCGGCGGCGAGCGTGCAAAAGGTTCTTATGGTCATTGCCCGTCTCCGACGGCACACGAGGACGTGGCTCGCCCCCGCAGCCAAAATGGGGAGGGGCCGGCGCGGCGGCCGCTCCCTTTAAGCAGGGAAGTAGCTAAACAGAGCCATTCTCGATGTATCGCACAATCGCCGTTTCGCGACGCCGCGAGTCGGGATCACTTCCGCTTTTGGCACAAATGCGAAGTGCAGCGATGTCCGCGGTTACTGTGAGCGGCACTTCGTCCCCACAATCCGCGGGCAGTGTTACTGCGCCAGAAATCTATATGCGACAATCAGAGCCACCACGCTCGCGAAAATCAGCAGTGCTGGAAGGAGTTCTCGGATCATTGGCTTCGTCGAATGCAGTGCAGCCGATAGACCGGGCTGATTAGGCCGTTTCTTGAGCCGCACGACTTTGCCCTCTGTCATTGGTGTGCGAGCCTTTGGTTCCGGGGGCGCGCCCACGCCTCCCATCTCGCTGTAATAAGCGCTGTAGACCTCGCGAACGGCTAGGGCCGTGGACTCGGCCTCGCTCATTGTCTCGAGCCGAGTTCGATAGTTAGTCAGAAAGCTTTGGGCGCTGGACGGCAGGTCATCGAAACCACCGAGCTTGGCCATCATGAGCCAGGTGGCAAAATCCGCCTCAGCCTTCGTGCGCGCTTTCTTGGCGATACTAGCTTTGGAGCTAGAGGACATGGTGGTCCGATTGGTTTGAACCCGGCCGCGAAGCTGTTCATTGACACCATCCGCGCGGCGGGAAAGGCAATTGGCAATCCAGTCACAGTAATGACGGCGCGGGAGAGTTCAAACGCGAATCTTACCAACTAGTCGGCTCCTGGCCCAGGTTGAAGCGGACTGAGCAGGCTCGCTAGGGTAGGGCTCACCTCCGCTGATGCCCCAACGGCAGTAGCTCTGCGACGCACATACGAACAGTAAGCGCGGAAAACAGCGCCTGCAGGCCGATCCATTAACGTTTGCGGATATCCACTCCTCCGCGCTCGGACCGCCAAGTCGTTGAAGTTACATGAAGTTCGACGTTGGACTTCACGCTTGATCGAGAAGCTACGGCGACAAACTACGAATGGACCCGCTGGGATCCCTAGCTGACAGGGCAGGGCAGCTCAGGATGAAGGCGGCCAACTCGTCGCTCGAAATTAAAACACAGAAGATCAACCTCTTCTTTAGTGATAGCAGCCCGAAAAAATCGGCATGTGGACTAGGCCGTCGCCATGCTCGTCTCAGGCAGAAGATGCACTGCCTGCAACTATCCGCGTGGTGACGATGCTGAGCGGTGCCGAGCCGATCCAAGACCTTACGAAGTGTGTCTCGAAAGTTGGGGCGCCAAGCTCAACCATTGCAATTGCACTGACAAGCGGCGCGATGGGATCGTGTGCCAGGATTTTCTCCCCCGTAGCGTTATGCAAAGGATAACTGACCGCTTGTCTTCGCCGGAGCTCTTGCGCTCTAAGTAACCCTTCGCCTCAAGCCGCTTGACCATCTCGGAAACCGTGGCCCGAGTGGTGCCGACGAACTTCGCCAAAGCGGAGGGTGTTCGCGAGAACCTTCGCACGAGCAAGAAACCGCAACGCTATCCATTCTCGGTCACGCATTCCATGCCGAGTACCCTCAAAATGCCAACTGTTCCTCGCTTGCAGCAGCAAGTCGACTGCTTCCCGCGCTGCCGTGATCATCCCGCGCCCGCTTACATGCCCGGATGCATGCTTACTGATTTGGATTTCGTAGCGCACGTCAAATGGCTAGAGGACTACATACGAAGGTTTGCACCCAGCGATTGCAACCGACACGACAGCGATTTGGACGCAGGTGCCCGTTTTGGGTCAAAAGCGCCCGTCGATGCCTATGTCCGGTCCACCCGATGCAGCGGACCTATAGCTTGCGGAACGTCTTCGCCTTCGGGCCAACGGGCGACATGGCGCACCAGGGCAAAACAATCCTGGCACTTGGCCGGGATCGATACTTCACGCCTTGTTTGTAAACCAAATCGTCGGAGCTCCCGCCACTCCCGCATTCTGCATGGCATTCTTCAATTCAGCACTCTCCGCGAAGGCTTGCGCAGCTTCAATCGTGGCAAACTCATGAGTTACTGTGATGTCATTGGGATTTTCGACTGCTCGGTAGACAGCCTCGGCTGTTACGCCCTTCGCCTTCTGAACCGGAGCAAAATCATCGTAAGCCTTTCGCCAGGTTTTGTAGTTGGAAACCGTGTGTCTAACAAACATAGTCGCCATCAGATGTTCCTTCCTAACTGGTCGTAACAATCCTTCCACGAACGCTTGGAGCAGCACCTCTAAGAGCACCAGTACTTGTCTGAAAGCGCCTGGAGCTGATGTTCGGGTCGTAGTGCCTTCGCGAGGCCGCTATCGTGCTTGAGTGCGGCAATGCAGGCCAAGGTTTGAGGCTACATTGCGATCCGAAGTTTCCAACCGAGCGCCAGACCGAGCAGCTTTTGGAGTTAGCCGAGCGTATCGGCAGCCCGACTCAATTAGGAACGAGCCTCGCAGCATGTGTCCGCTGATGTCAGCTGACATTCGCAGCATGGTGTCCGGTTTGTGATGTACTAGGTCGGCCTGCGCACGCCAGTGGAAACGGTCTCGCGTGCACGCACCGGCGTGCAGGTCGTGAATACGAGCGCAAACCGGCTGCACTGCCAGTCAGCGCCGAGCGCGGCGCTGGTGGGTGATGTCAGGTTGACCGACAGTAATGCCGCTACGCAGGCAACCATCACGTAGGTCGCGATCAGCGCCGCTCCCTTGTGGCTCCTTGGCTGGGACATCATGGCCTTGGCTCCTGTGCGATGGCGCCGGAAGAATAAGCGGCAGGCGCCACAGTTTTTGTGGTCTAGTTCACATTCCGAGCCAATTTTCTCTCTGTTGGCCCGAAGACGTGCGCAATTGCTGGCACTGGATCGGCGCCGCGGCCGGACTGGCGCACCGGGGCAATCACCCCGTCGGCGCGTGCGAGCAGCGTGGACGGAAAAGCGCCGAGCGCCTTGGCTGTCCTAGGATCGATGACCAGACCAAACCTGGTCGGCTGCTCGACAGGCAAGTCGGCGGGGGTCGCGCGCGGCGGCTGCCCGGGTTTGGTCTTGATCACGTTCAGCAGCGTCGCCGCGACAACCATCACCATGACACCACCAACACTGAGCGCGATCTGCATCATCAGCCCCTCCGAGATGTCGAGCAGCGCCGCGTGGCTAGCCAGCGTCAGCAGAACGCCGAGGCAGTAGATTGGCAACGAGTTCTGGCCACAGCGAATGGCGCCACGCATCACCGCCGTCGTCAGCCCTCGCCAATTGCGAGGCACGAGCCATACGGCTAAAACCGCAAGGGCCAAAAAATGCAACAGCCGCAATGGAGCGAGATTCGATTTGTCGATCGGGTAAAGCAGCGTTGGCAGCGCCTGCGGGACGAGCGCTTGCAGCGGTTGGATGCTGCAGCTCAATACGATGATGAGGCTGATTACCAGATAGAGAACGGCCGGCACGAGCGCGGTGCCTGAGGTCACCCACGGTCGGAATCTCTTGCCCTCGATGATCCACCACGCGCCAAGCACAAGCGGCAGTTGCCATGCCAGCGGATTGAAGAACCAGTGGCCATTCGGCCACGCCGGGATGGTCCAGCCGAAGATGTGCACCAGTGTGTAGAGCAGCAGCGACGCGCCGAGTGTTGCGTTCGGCGCTCGCAGCAGCAGCCACAGCAGCGGCGCGAACAAGAGGTGATAAAGCACGAAGAGCGGCAAGATGTCGGTGTTGACTGGGCGGTATTGCAGGATCGCCGCGTGCGCGAGCGTCACGCCCGGCTGATCCAATAGAATGCGCGTATTGCTCGTATCGGCAAGTGGGCCGCCGCCTGCGAGGTGAACCACGACGGCGCAGGCAAGCGTGAGCAGCAGAAATGCGACATAAATATCCCAGCTTCGCCACAGCGTCCGGCCGATCACGCCGGTCCAGCCGCCGCTCTGCCTTGCCGTGCCGTAGGACAGTGCGCAGGTCAAGCCCGATAGAAACATGAATACTTCCGCGGCATCGCTGAAGCCGTAGTTGCGCAGCGTCAGCCAGCTCCCGATGTTGTTGGGGACATGGTCAAGAAAGATCCACCAGAGGGCGATACCGCGGCAGGCATCAATGCGCAGATCGCGGCCGAAGCCTTTCAGCTCCGGCAGCGGGCTTGCCAATGGCTTCGGGGTGGCAGTTCGATCAAGCATCTGGTTCCCCGTCCGGCGTCCGAGCACGTTTCAAGAGGGACCGAATCTCACGAAAACATCAGCCGAACCCGGCCGCGAATTGGCGACGCCTGGTAGAAGCTCCTGGCGCGGGAGGCTGTCGGTTGACGATTATCGTTCAACGGCATGGCGCGTAAATCAGCCGGAGGTCTCCACAGAGGGGTTCCTTGGTCCTATGATCAAGGTCCCTACAGATAACCGCACTCTGAATCCCGCGACTCTGATGGTCCGCACTCGCTTTTTCGGCATCCTGTGTGCTGATTACAATTACAGCGCACGTCGGCATACGACTTCTATCTTGAGTGCATAACCGTGAGCCGCTGGTTGGGCAAAGGATGAAGGATGGAGGGTTTCGGGGCCAGTCTTCCCGCCAGCCTCTTCCTCGCCAAAGACCCAAAGGTGGGTGTATGATTTCTTCATTCGAATCTCCGTGCAATGGAATGACGGAGAGCTTTTCATGAAAGTTCTTATTGTCGACGATCATGCATTAATACGCGAGGCGTTGCACGCTGTCCTGAAGCAACTGAAGCGAGAAGCTGTCGTATTTGAAGCTTCGAACAGCCACCAAGCAATGCACCTGGTCGAGGAAAATCCCGACATCGGCCTCATTCTGCTTGATATCAATTTGCCCGATAGAGATGGCTTCTCTGTCCTCCGCGAACTGCGAGACTGCTATCCGACCATTGCCATCATCATTCTCACGTCCTCGAGTGATCAAGATTCGGTCAAGCGCGCTTTCAAACTTGGTGCGTTGGGATTCATCCCGAAAACGACCGAGCGAGAGGTCATGCTCAACGCCATTGAGTTGGTGTTCTCCGGCGGTATCTACATTCCCTCGGAAATCCTGGAGGAGACGGCGCCTCCGCGGCCTACAAATGAATCAACGACGCGCGATTCTCTTAAGAGGCTCGGATTGACCGATCGGCAGATTGAAGTGCTTGCGCTTCTGATGAAGGGAAAAAGCAACAAGGTCATAGCCAATATCCTCAACATGGCAGTGCCGACAGTGAAAAACCACATCACTGTCGTTCTCAAGGCGCTCAGCGCAACAAGCCGCACCGAGGCAGTCATAAAAGTAGGAAAAATGGGCTGGGAATCGCCGCCGAAATCCGAGTCATGAAGTCCGTCCGGTATCCCTGTCATCGTCGTGATCCATCAAGAACTCGTGCATGACAGCGCGGAGCCGCATTGGGTCGACAGGCTTGTGCAGCAAAATGTATCCTCTATCCTTGGCCTCACGCGCTGGTTCAGGTGCCGTATCGCCGCTGATGAGAATAGCCGGAATGGATGAACCAAACGCCGCATTGATTTGTTCAATGGCTCGGATCCCGGTCTTTCCGCTAGCAAGATGATAATCCGAGATGATGAGATCGGGGCGTTGTTGGCGTTCAGCAAACCGGATAAGTGCCGCTTCGTCGGATCCAGCGGTAAGGACGGTATATCCCCACCTGCACAGCAATTCGCCGGTTCCTTCCTGCGTAATTGGAGCATCGGCAATAACAAGAACGACCTTGCGTTCGACCGCAAAGGCCGCGGGGTGAGGCGGATCGACGGGCTCGGTGGACGTGACGCATTCATCGGCCATTGGAACCGTGATCGCAAATCGCGAACCTCGGCCCACAGTCGAAGTTAAGTCGATCGGATGGTTGAGAAGCAGGCGAAGCTTGTCGACGATAGCCAAGCCGAGCCCCATGCTGCCGTACCGGTTCCGGTCTCGAGCAGCAAGTTGAAAAAACTCGCCAAAGATATTCTGCTGCTGATCCTCAGGAATACCGGGACCAGTATCCCATACTTCGATGCGCAACATTTCACCGCGCCGACGACAGCCGACAATGATCCCGCCCCGCAATGTATAGCGCACCGCATTGGATACCAAATTGAGCAGTATGCGTTCGAGCAGCATGGCGTCGCTCCGCACCCAGGCGTCACTTCGCCTGACACGGAGACGCAAGCCCGTTTCTCGCGTTGCCTGATCAAACGCCGTCTCAATTTTTTGCAACAAGCGCGCGATCGGGAATTCAGTAATTGTGGGGATAAGGATTCCAGCATCGAGCCTGGACATATCCAGCAGCGAATTGAGCATTTCATCCATTTCCTTGCGCGTTGCATCGACCAGCTCGATCGTCCTTGTCCGTTCCCCCGATCTGAGAGGCGTGCGCAGTTGGGCAATGAACAAACCCAGTGCATGTAATGGTTGCCGCAAATCGTGGCTGGCCATGGCAAGAAAGCGCGATTTTGCTGCATTGGCGAGCTCAAGCTCTTGCGTACGCTCGGCGACCTTCCGTTCGAGTTCGATCTGCGCGCGGCGTAGACTTTCCTCCCCCTTCTTGCGGACCTCGACGTCGGCGCTCAGTAACAAGCTCGGAACCGTAATACTGATCAGGAACATCAATAGCAGCAGGAATGAAACGTTGAGATCCGCGGTCGTGAAGGGGCCGCCTCCTGTGAGCGTCCCCCAAATGGTGATGCCGGCAAGCACCAGCACAACCGTTGCGGTGTCACGCGGACCGCGGCGCAGCGCCGCCCACAACATGGGCAAGATCGCAAGAAAACCCAAGGGATCTCGGCTCGGCGTTTGCTCGATCAGGGGACTGAAAGCAATGAGTCCAACAGTCGCCGCCGTTGCGAGGACGCCGACCGTCTCCAGAAAATCATTGCGGTTGAAAGCTGGGTAGCGGCTTGATGCCCAAAGCACGATAACGGGGGTAATGACCAGCGCGCCGGTCACGTCTCCCAGCCACCATGTGACCCAGGCGTTCGCGAAATTGGTCCGATCGATGTAACCGGCGGCCGCCAGGCTGGTCAGTCCAATGCTGGCGCTGACCGGCGTCGCGATCACGATGCAGATCAGAGCAAACTTCGCGACGGAATTCGGTCTCGAGAACGTATTGCACCCGTTCGACCATCGATTGACCAGATAAGCGCCAACAACGGCCTCAAGAGTGTTGCCGGTCGCAATCGCAATTGCGGTGGCAATCGAGCCGGCGGTGGTGGCATTAGCGAGCACCGCTGCAATGAAAATTCCAGGCCAAGTCCGATATCCCCACAACAGCACCGCCGCCAGCGCGACACCCGTCGGTGGCCAAATTGGCGTTGCACTGGGATGAATAGAGGCGAGAGCAAGGCCGCCTTTCGCTAGGGCGAAATAGATCACTCCAATTGCGACCAGGCCCCCGGCATTGTTGATGGCTCGGCGAAAGGTTATCTCCGGCGCTAGTGATCTTGGATCGAACATCGTCGACGCCTGGACTAGGCAGTTGCATCGTCCACCATCACTGACTTTCTGATCTCCTTGAAAAGATCAATGATCGCTACTTTCCCGTTTACCAAGCGGTTGATCGACACCACTACGTCCGAACGCTGCGACAATACAAAACTCGGCAAGATGCGCTCAGATCGAATTGATCACTTTGACCGCAGAACACGCACTTCTTTGTAAGCGGGGCGAAAATTCGACCGCTCGCGGCTTCAGCGATACCCTACCTTCAAAGCCTGACAGGAGCCACGCCATGGCTTGCGGGCAGGGCACCGCCTCTTGGAGATTTAGAGGTAATCCTGCTCGCCGGTTCGTGCTGGCGGGCCTTGATGCCAATATGTGTTGGCGCTCGCTAGTTCACATTCCCGGCGCCGGGACGTCGCCTGCAAATCGCTTGCCCTGTTATCAGACTACCGGTTGCTTCGAAAACACTCGAAGTCGCGCAATGCGGGATTTTGCTTGTCAGCCCCAGCGCGCTCGACCTAGGCTATGTTCATTGTTCAACCGGGAGGCGGACGTGGCGACGGGCATTGTGAAGTGGTTTAACGCAACCAAGGGATTCGGTTTCATCCAGCCCGATGACGGCGGCCAGGATGTTTTCGTGCATATTAGCGCAGTAGAACGCGCCGGCTTATCGGGCTTGGCGGAGGGGCAGAAGGTCTCTTACGAGATTCAGGTTGATCGCAAGCGCGGCAAGAGCAGCGCGGAGAATCTTCGCGTCTGACGGCTGCCGCGACCATAGCGCAGCGGTGATCACTGCACTTTTTGTCCGAGGTCCCTCAGGAGCGCGTGGAGAAAGTCACCGGCATGGTCGTATGGCGCGTTGCCATCTGTGATTTGACGGGCGCGCGGCTCTATTAAGCGGCCGACGGTTTCGGAGCCGAGCAGCTCAACTCTGTCCGACCACTGCAGCAGCAAACTATCGGGAATGTCTTCCGCAGATCCGAATAGCTTCAAAAGGCAATGTTCGCCCTCGGGTTTATGGTCATAATGAGCCTTCGCCGCATAGAAAGCGAACAACCCGTGAAAGGCATCACGGGAAACGGCAGGTTTTCCCATCGTAATGTCCCTAAAAAATTAAGTTCTCAATGGGAGCAAGTCTGAAGTCCTCGTGCGGGAAAAGCTAGCAAAAAATTCAATCTCGCACTGCACGTCGTGTAAAGAGGCCGCCCGAAAGGCGGCCTCAGTCGTTTACTTCGTTGATCCAAATCGTGCTCAAATCAGCCGTCGCAGCGTTGGCCATCCGCCGACGACCTTGATTACATTGGCGCCCGTGAGGAATGCGGCCCAATCCTTCATCAGTGATCTTCGCTTTTCGAGCTTTTGGCCTCGTTGATAGGCTGCAGTGGTCTCGCTCTTGTACTTGTGGGCTAGCGCGGCCTCGCGCACGCCATCCGGATAGTCCGTGCATTCCTCAGCCCAGGTTGCAAAGGTCGACCGGAAGCCATGTACCGTCACGTGTCCGTAACCGAGACGATCAAGTACTGCGAGCATCGCATTTTCGGAGAATGCTCCGCCATCAGGACTGGCGAAGATCAGTTCGCCTTGGCGTCCATCGCGCAACTCGTCAAGCACCGTCAATGCAGGGTCGGACAAGGGAACGTAATGGTCCTGGTCCATCTTCATTCGTTCGCCCGGAATTTTCCAAGTCGAGTTTTGCCGATCGATTTCGGACCAACGCGCCTCGATTGCCTCATTGGTGCGGCAACCCGTGAGGATTAGGAAGCGCAACATGGCAGCAGCTCTGCCCGGAGCGCTAGCCAGAAGCGTCAAAAATGCCGGCGCTTCCGCATAGGGCAAAGCGGGATGATGCCGAACGACTCGCTTGGTGCGCTTTGGGAGTTTCTCGCGCATCTGCCGCGTAAGTTCGGCTGGATTGCGGAACTCCGGATCATCGATATTGATGTTCTTTGCGATGATCGTTTCAATTCGGCCGCGGACGCGGTTCGCAGTCTCCCGCTTTTCCACCCAAATCGGCTCCAGCAGATCGTAGATGTGGCTTGGCTTAATCTCAGGGATCGTCAATTTGCCGATGGTGGCGTAGGCGTAGCGCTTGAGGGAGGACGGCCACTGGTCGCGATGCTTCTCACTCCAGGTCGACCAGTTCGCCCGAATGTAGGCTTCCGCGCATTCCTCGAAGGTCGGCAACACCACCTTGGCCACGACGGCTTTCGCCTCTTCGCGCGCCTTTCGACGTTCCTGGACGATGTCGACGCCGGCGGTGCTGCGATCGCCTTTGACGCGCAGCCGGGCCGCATCCCGGGCAAGCCGCGCCTCCTTTATTGACACCTCCTTCAACGAACCAAGACCGTGCCACCGCTCTTTTCCGTCTTTCCAATATCTATAAGACCAGCTTTTCGACGTTGGTCCTGTAACGATCAAGTAGAGGCCGCCACCGTCGGTGTATTTGCCGGGCTTTATAATGCGCTCTACGTCGAGTGGTTTGAGCCGTCCAGCCATTGTTCCTCCGAAGAATCGTCCTCCGAACCCACGGTCTTCAGCTACGGTCAGTGACCTGATCAGGAAGAACACCGACGAACTGTGAAGTACAGTCTTTCGGCATAAGTCACTGAATTTGCTGTGGAGTTCGAACGACCACGAACAGTGGCGAACAATATACTGGCGGAAGGGGTGGGATTCGAACCCACGGTACCCTTGCGGGCACGCCGGTTTTCAAGACCGGTGCCTTAAACCACTCGGCCACCCTTCCGGACAGAGAATGGTTGTCGCTTAACGCAGTCGACCGCGCAAGGCAACGCGAAGTTGGCGCTTGCGGGGGAAAACCAAGTCCGATGGGGAAACGGGCCGGGAAGGGCGAAGCTCGGCTTCGTCGAGCAGTCGTTCGGCGCGGATTCGCTCCCGGTGTGGCTCGGCTTCATCCCACGACGACTGGAATGCACGCTACGCTCAATCACGCAGCGTTTGATGACCGGACACGTCCGATGGCCGGCGCTGAGCTTGAGCAACGCACTCGTGCTCGCATCCGCCTCATCCACACGACGCATGGCCAGATCTGTCGTTTCGATAAAGGTTGTATGAAATAGATCACGCAACCCCGAAAAATATTCGCGCTTGCTTCGACGTTGAAGGTGCGTGTCTACGTGACATCACCCAAAAGTTGTGATTAGTCTCCGGCCGCCTTCTTCGTCTTGCTGTCCGGGGGCTGGAATGGACACCGAAGCATTGACCGTTGCTTATGCGCGCGTGAAGGCGATCCTGGATGAAGCTGCCGGCGATAGCACCGCTGATTATGGTGGCGCTGGACGGTTTTGGGATAAGGGCGCACAGGCGTTGGAGGCGGCCGAGATCTTCGGCATCAAGATGGTTGCTCCAGTGCCGGAGGGCCACGCCTGCTGCATCCCGCCGCATGCGCGCAGCGACGCGTCCGGATTGATCAAGGGATTGCGCGGTGAAGCACCGTTCGACGGTGGCCGGTTCCCGGCGCTGCCATGGGGCGGCAAGCGCCTCGCGCCCGCTGACGTCGACCGCATTGCCGACTGGATCGATGCCGGTTGCCCGGATGATGCGACCAGCGTCGCAGTCGAGCTTGCGCCTGGCAAGCCGGCGAAGACCGCGACGGTGAAGGTGAGCGAGATCGCCGAGTTTGCGGTCGCTGCCGACGGCTATTCGCCGGCCGCGGATGCCGGCGAGCCCCGGCGGCGCATGAACATCGACTGCATGAGCGAGCCGCAGCTCGAACGGCTGCGCCGCGGCTTCCGCCGGCTTTACGATCTCGACCACTGGCCGGAAGACCGGCGCAACTACAACAACCAGGCGCTGATCCACCAGAACCATTGCCAGCACGGCTGGGAGCGCTTCCTGCCCTGGCACCGCGCCTATCTCTACGAGTTCGAACAGAACCTTCAGGACTTCGAGCCCGGGCTGATGCTCCCGTACTGGGACTTCACGATGCCGGAGTACCGGCCGGAGGAGCCGGACAAGGGCCGCATCATTCCGAATTCGATGAAGGCCTATCTCACCGAGGAGGCGGCTGAGACGCTGTTGGCGGCGCTCGACCCGGCGCCGACGGCGGCGCAGAAGAAGGCGATCCTGGCGCTCGCGCATGACCGCGTCACCTTCACCTCACAGCACAGCTTCTTCTGCTATGTCATCAGCAACATCGGCTATGCGGCCGTCACGCCGGATCCTGACAATGCCAACCGCCAGCGCTTCATCGACGCGCTGCTTCAGTCGAACTCGCTCTGGTATCCGCTGCGCTACCCGGCCGAATATCCCAAGGGACAGACGATCAACCAGGCAATCAACTATCATTACCCGTCGGCCGACGACATCGCCCAGATCCTGAGCCTCAACAATTTCCGCGACTTCGGCGGCGGCAGCATCTACGACGCGGCGTTCGGGTTCCTCGACCAGAATCCGCACAACACCATGCACATCTGGACCGGTGGGCAGAATCCGGATGCAGGGCAGGCGACCTATGTCTGCAAAGATGCCCCGACCGCGGCGGCTGCGTCGCAATCCGACGCCGAGACCACACGTCTGCGCGCGCTCGCCAAGCGCCGCAACGATGCCGTACAGGTCGGCGGGCGCCGTTTCCACGCCCGCCCGGATCTCTATTCGCAGCCGGGCTCCGGCGACATGTTCAGCAACCTGACGGCCTCCTACGATCCCGTGTTCTGGCCGATCCACGTCAATATCGATCGGATCTGGTGGGAGTGGCAGAAGCTCAATCCGAATGCGCTGCCGGCCGATCTCGATTCCGTGCTGTCGCCGTGGAACTACACCATCCGCGACACGCTCGACATCGCGCCGTTCGGCTACGAATACGTCCGCAGCTCGCATTTCATGCCGGTCGGCCTCGAGGCGCCGGTCAGCCGCTTCGTGTCGCAGCCGATCAACGTGCCGCAGGCCGCGCGCAGTTTCAAACGCGCGGAGATCCGCCTGCATCAGGTGCCGCAATTGATGCGCTCCTGCTTCGTGCGCGCCTTCCTGAACGAACCCGGGGCCGACGCCTCGACGCCGATCAAGGGCAATCCGCACTACGCCGGCTACATCTCGATCTTCGGACATGGGGCCTGCTACGGCGGTCCCGGCCATTGCGATATCCCGCCGCCGCAGCCGCGGCGCTTCGACCAGCGCGGGCGCAGCCACAATATGCCGCGCGTCCATCGCATCGACGTCACGGCCGCCGCCAGGCAGGCGCTCAAGAAGAAGGGCCCGCTGCAGATCACGCTGGTCGTGATCGGCGGCGACTACCAGGAGGAGAGGGAGCTTCTGAAGCTGGAAGGCGTGTCGATCAGTTTCCTGGATTGAGAAAGCGGCGGGGAAGTCATGGCGACGTATCGAATCCATCCGGGCATCGGCATCGCGCGCCTGGGCAACAGCGACAGCGAATTCTACCTCGCGCCGGAGACGCCCGCGGCGATGCCGCTCGCCTGCGACAGTTTCGGCAATCCCGTGCACGGCCCCGACGGGGTCACACCTGTTCCGGTCAAGACCTTCAAGGATGCGCAGGGCCGCGTGAAGCGCCAGGCCGCGCGCTTCCAGATCTTCGTCTATGACGAGGAGTCCCCGGAAGGCAGGCCGCTGGCGCTCGGCGATGCCGTGGAGGGCGGCGGCAATCATGGTGTGCTCGTCGACATCCAGTGGCGCGTCTATGTCGCCAACAAGAAAGCCTCCTGGTACCCGTTCACCGAGCTCAAGGGCGAGCATGGCTACGCCCCCGGCAGTGCGCGCCGCAACGCCGACATCACCGGCCAGGACCGCGACCTGCTCATCATCGATCCCGGCCCGCGCAGCGTGAATGCGACCACCAACCGGCGCGCGCATTTCGATCGCTCGGGCGGCCCCGGCGGCTATGCCACCACGTTCCCGCCCAGGGGCCTCCAGCCGTTCGACATCGACACGCTCGGCGAGATGATGACCGACAACAAGGGCCGCCTGGTCGTGCTCGGCGGTCACGGCAATTCGGGCATGGACGTCAACGGCAGCTTCGGTCCGAAGATCGAGGACTATGCCAACACCGACGGCTGGTACGACGACATCTCCGACGGGCCGGTGATGGCGCGGCTGATCATGTATTCGAAGCAGGTCGGCCAGACACGCTACATCGACGTCGAGTTTCCGGCCTGGGTCGTGGTCGGCTATCCGCGCTTCGTCCCTGAGATCCTCGACATGATCACGATGGACGAGGTGCTGTACGATCTCTATGTGCGCCAGTTCGCCACCGACACCGGCATCTACGGTACGCTCGGCACCTATGACGATCCGCAGCAGATCCCGTTCCGCGACGAGGCGGCGCTGCGTCACTGGCAGGCCGGCCGTCTTGCCTGGAATCGCAACTACCGGCCGTGGTTCTATCGCGACATCTGGCCGATCCTGTTCCGGCCGGATGAATTCAGGTATCTGAACGATATCCTTCAGCAATCGAACTACCCGCACGATCAGGCGCAGCGCGGCACGTTCGATCCCGACAAATTATCGAAGACCCCGAAACGCGCGACGCGGCCGACGGCGACGGCAACACCGTCGGATGCACCGTTGCGCGATGCCAGTCAGGGCGAAGCGGTCATGGCGGTGGCGGCGGTCGCAGGTCCGACCCACTATTCCAAGGCCGACGATCCCTACGGACCGATGCGCCGCTTCCTGTTCGATCTGTTGCGCCGTGCGGGCGAGGCCAATTCCTTCCAGGTGCAGGACCGGGCATCGTCGCGCGTCCATTCGCTGCCGCTGATGCCATTGTTGTGCGGCGACAATCCGCTGACCAACGAGACGCCGTCGAAGTTTCTTCATCTCACCGAGTACCAGCTCTTCATCCTCGGCCAATGGGCGCGCGGCTGGTTCATCAACGAGAAGGAGGAGGGCTGGCTGCCCGACGGCTATTCACCCTTCGCGCCTTATCCGAAGACACCGCCGAAGACCGGTCGCGAGCTCGACCGCGGCGTGCTCAGCAACGTGCTCGGCGGCGCCTTTTGTCCGGGCGCCGAGCTCGGCTGGGTGATGCGCAACCCTTCGATCTACTGGGCGCCGTATCGGATCAACGCCGATCGCAGCGTCTCGGATTTCCTGCAGAGCGCCGCCCAGGCCAATCAGGACCACGGCACCGTGATTGCCGACCCGACCTTCAACGTCAACTCGCCGCTCAGCCAGGACAACGACTTCGAGACCGGTCTTCAGCCGGGTGACCTCACCAAATATATGGGTCTGCCCTGGCAGTCCGATTTCAACGAGTGCACCACGCAGCCGATCAACATCACCTACGCCGACTGGAACAATTTGTGGCCCGACAGCGACAATGACGATCGCTTGCGGCGCGACGAGAAGACCTGGACCACGCTGTGGTGGCCGGCGCATCGGCCGTTGCAGTCGTTCGAGATCGCCTCGGTCTCGAACGGTAAGCCCAATTACGTCTGGACCACGTGGAGCCGCGGCGTCCCCCAGACGCCGGTCGGCGACCTCAAGATGGTCACCGAGTGGTCGCTGCTTGGTTTCATCGTGCGCAATCCCTACGAGCCGGCCGTCAAGCCCGCCGACAGTTATCAAGGGCCCAAATACATCAGCGTCGAGCGAACAACGGGGGCGCGGCCCGATCCCAAAAGCGAGGCATCATGAGCGACAATCCATTCGTCGGACATTGGACCTATCGCAGCCTGCTCAATGATCCCGACGTCAACACGGCCTTCAACAATCTCGAATTCGGCCGTGGCACGATCGAGATCGCGGACGGGCCGATGCAGCTGCTGACCGGCACGATCGGCGGCCCGGGCTGGTCGCTCGCGTTGAAGGGATCGCGCGCCTATGGATCGCCGATGCAGGTGCGTTTCCAGGGCACCGGCGTCGTCGGCGGCGAGGAATGGATCTACGATTATTGGGGCTCGCTGGTGCCGGCCTGGCCCAATGGCGTCGACCAGCGCCCAGCCATCGTCGGCTCGGTGATCCGGACCATCCCGCATAGCGGCGGCTCGCCCGGCACGGTGGCGCCTGCCGGCGTCGTGGCGTCGTTCTACGCAGTCCGGGCCGACTGACCTTGGCCGCGTTCGACATCATCGTTGCAGGCGCAGGTCCAGCCGGAACGGCCGCTTCCCGCGCGCTTGCGATGTGCGCGCCAGAGCTTCGGGTGGCCGTGATCGCGCCGTCCGGGCGGCGCGGGCGAGACGAAGGACGAGGCGAGGTCTTGTCACCGCTGGTCCAGCCGGTGCTGCGGCAGCTCGGTCTGTGGACGACTTTCCTGGCGCAGGGCTTTGCGCCGTCGCACCGCACGCTCACCTCCTGGGACCAGGCCGGCCTGGCGTCGAGCGAATTGCTGCTGGAAGCGCGCGGGCCGTCATGGCGCGTTGATCGAATGGCGTTCGATGGCTGGCTCACGGCGGCGGGTTGCCGCGCGGCCGAGCGCGTCGATGCGAAGGTCTGTCATCTCGCGCGCGAGGCGGACGGCTGGTCGGTCGTTTGCGACGACGGCAACAGCCATTCGGCCCGGCTGATCATCGATGCGACGGGCCGCGCCCGCGCACTCGCCGACCGCCAGGGTTCGCGGGCGAAAGCGCAGGACCGCCTGATTGCGGCCTATGCCGAGGCGACGACATCGGGACCGGCCGCACCGGAACTGCTCGTCGAGGCCTTTGAAGACGGCTGGTGGTACACGATGGCACTCGACCAGGGCAGGCGCGCCTTTGCGTGCATGACCGATGCCGATCTCGCGCGTGGCCTCAGGCTGAACACGCCGGACGGCTGGCGCAGAGCTCTCGCCAGGACGCAATTCGTCTCGGCGCTCGCGAGCAAGATCATTCGGCTCGAACCACCCCGCTTGATCCCTGCGGGCAGTCGGTGCGCCGCAACGACTGCCGGCTTCCATTTCCTCTGCGCAGGCGATGCCGCGAGCGCTTTTGATCCGATCTCGGGTCATGGCGTGGTCAAGGCCATGCGCTCGGGCGTGTTCGCCGCCTATGCCGCCAGCGATTGCCTCGCGCGCGGTGATGCGGCCGCTCTCGATCGCTACGGCGCGTGGATCGCGCGCGAAGCTGCGGCCTACGCGACGACGCTAAGCGAGCACTACGGCAGTGTCTCGCGCTGGCCCGAGCGCCCGTTCTGGCGGCGCCGGCGTGCCGACGCGCCTTCACGCAATCCTTCGAGCAGTCTTCTGGAACAGTAGGGCGGACAACATGATGAAGAGCTTCGCGCGAATTGGTCTTGTCATCGCCGCGCTGGGACCGAGCCTTCCAGCATTCGCGGCGCCGGTTCCCCGTGCTTTCGAACCGCCGCCGACGCTGCCCGGACAGGGCAATGTCGTGGCCCTGGAGGCCGGCGTGGCGCCGGCCGTTGGCGGCTGCCGGCCGCAAGGATCGATCTCGCGCAGCGGCTCGATCGTCTCGGTGGTGCTCAACTTCGTGCGTGGCCGCTTCTTCATCAACAACCCGGATCCGACCGATCCGCAACCCGATGGCCTCGACCCCGTCGAGCTGCGCTCCTATGGCGGCTGCAAGTCGGGCCCGGCGATCTTCGTCAAGCCCGGGGATACGCTGCGCGTCGACCTGATCAACCAGCTCGCGAAGGACGACCCGAGCTGTTTGCCCAATCCGCCGGAGGGGCTGGGCTTGCCGGCGTTGGTCGGGTGCTTCAACACCACCAACCTGCACACGCACGGCCTGCACGTTTCGCCCGCCGGCAACAGCGACAACGTGCTGCTCAACATCGCCCCGCAGACGAAGTTTCCGTATGAGATCAACATCCCCAACGACCATCCGGCGGGGACGTTCTGGTATCACGCCCACCGTCATGGCTCGACGGCAGTGCAGGTGGCGAGCGGCGCCTCGGGCGTGCTGGTCGTCAAGGGCGAGCGTCCCTATACGCCACCGTCGTCGCAGAACCCGAAGCCGATTGCCGATATCGACACGGTCCTGCATGACGTCAACGGCGCGCCGTTCAAGGAGCAGCTCTTCCTGTTTCAGCAGATCGCCTATGCCTGCTTCGCCAACCAGCCGAACCAGCCCGGCGGCCCGTGGCAACAGATCTACACCACGCAGGGACTCTACAACGCCAGCAGTCCGGCAAATATCGCCAACGCGCCGTGGACGTGCCCGCTGGCGACGTCAGGCAATCCGGTAAGCCCTGGCGTCGTCGAGAACTTTGGCTTGCAACTGGACTCATCGTCGATCTGGGACACCAATGGCCGCTTCACCAGCGTCAATGGCATCGTGCAGCCGACGCTCACCGTGCCGGCGGGCGAGATCCAGCGCTGGCGTTTCGTGCATGCCGGCATTCACGACACGATCAACATTCAGCTCGTGCGGGCTACGCCGGTCGGCACAACGAACCTGATCGCGACTTCGGCGCTGAGCGGCAACCGCCAGCAGCAGAAGGCCGATCTTCTGGCCGCCTGCAACGCCTCGACGGGCACACTGATCCCGCAGTTCGAGATCGCATCCGACGGTCTGACCCGGACCAAATTGCGCACCGTGCACGCCTCGCAAGTCGGCGGCGTGCTTGAATCGAACTACATGCAGCCCGGCTATCGCAGCGACGTCCTCGTCGTATTCCCCTCGGACGGTGACTATTGCCTGCTCAACCAGGCGGCGCCGAAGGCAGAGCGCGTGTCCAACGGCAATGGCGGCGGGCAGGGGCCGTCGACCCCGCAATTGCTGGCCTACGTCCATGTGCGCGGAGGGCAGCCCGTGACGGGGGATCTGCAGGCTTATGTCGGCAAGGCGCTATACGATGCCAATCCGACGTTGCCGGACGCCGTTCGCACCGGGCTGCGTGACGGCGATCTGCGGCCGTGGGCGCCATTCGAAAACCTTGCGCCGCCGGCTGCCGGCAGCCAGCAGCAGCAGGCGGCCTTCGCGATCAACTTCCCGGCCTTCACGGTCAACAACGCCTCGTACGATCCCGACGTGGTGAACTTCACGCGCGAGGTCAACACCACGGACGATTGGCTGCTGTCCGCGCAAGGCGAGCCGCACATCTTCCATATCCACGTCAATCCGTTCCAGGTGATCGACGTCACCACCACCAACACCAACGGTCAGCAGATATCGATCTATAATCCCGACGGCACCTGCAAAGCTGACATCGTGTATGCCGACAAGCAGCAACTGGCCAACCAGTATTGCGGCATGTGGCACACATTCCGCGACACGATCATCGTCGAGAACAACTATCAGATCCGCGTCAGGACGCGGTACGACCGCTACATCGGCGAGTACGTCCTGCATTGCCACATCCTGGACCACGAGGACGCGGGCATGATGGCCAATATCGCGATCGTTCCCGACCTCAACGCGCCGGGCGGCGGCCTCGGGATGGCGGGGATGCGCCATGCCAAGCAGCCGACGGCGACACCCGCGGCGACGCCCGTAGGCCACAAACATTGATCGTCACAGGAGGTAGGGAGGATTGCGCGCGATGAAGATCGGCATTCCCGTCTACGACGGCGTCGACATGCTCGACGTCGCCGGTCCCTTCGAAATGTTCGACTGGGCCGACTTCGACGTCGAGATCGTCGCGGCAAAGCCGGGAATGAAACGGTTTCGCAACCGGGGATTTCCGTTCGAGGTCGCAAAATCCTTCGCGGAATGCACCCAGTATGATGCCGTCTGGATTCCCGGCGGCGATCCAGACGCGCTCACCGAGATCATCAACGATCCGCACCGGACCTACGTCCAGTTTCTGACCGGGCAGGCCGCTGGTGCGAAGTACATGTGCTCGGTCTGCGAGGGAGCAATGCTGTTCGCGGCATCGGGCCTTCTCGACGACCACTGGGCGACGACGCACTGGGCTTTCCTGGAATGCTTCCCGACGCTGTTCCCGAAGGTGAAGGTTGCCGACGGACATCCGCGTTTCGTGCTGGATCGCAATCGCCTGACCGGAGCCGGAATATCCGCGGGCCTCGACGAGGCCCTGATGTTGATCACGCTGCTCGGAGGCACGGAGCTGGCGCGTCAGGTTCAGCAAAACACCGAATACTATCCGGATCCGCCCGTGCGCAGCGCGATTCCCGCAGCGCCGCAGTGCCCGCTCACAGGCGTCAAGCCGCCGGGGTCGACGCAATAGGTCCGGCCGACCGAATGCATCATCTAACTATCTGATATGTTGATACTTCAATCGGCCGCGTCGACTGCCGGGTTCAACTCATGGAACCGTTTCGTTGCTTGCGCGTTGTCTCCGCATGACCGAAGACCTTTCCTTCCGACGCAAACCCCTGACCCCTGAGCAGCGCCAGGCTCGTGATGCCGCACGCCGGATCGAGGCCGAAAAGGCCATGCGCGATCACGAAGAGGCCCAGAAGGCGTTTTACGCCAACAAGGAACGGCTGAGGGCCGAGCGGCTCGCGCGCGAAGCGGCCGAGGCGAAGGGCTGACCGAACGCGGTCTCCGCCCGCAATCTTCTGAAGCGATCTCCCAACCGGAGACCGGCCGCTAATGCCGGTTGGACATTCCCGTTGCGCTCAAAGCCAGCTTGAGCGCCTGGACGGCGCCGGCGAACGCGCCGCGGGGCGCTTGCGCCTCGATCGCCTCGGCCGCGATCCGACAATCGTCGGCGACCTTGAGCAACCCGCTTCGCGCGAGATCCATGGTGGAGAGGGCGGCCTGCTCGAGGCAGACCCGTTCAAGCCGTCGAAACTCCCGCAGCTCTTTGTTCATGCGTCAGCTCTCGATGTCCCCCGGCCCATCGGGCGCCGAGTCTGCTTAACGGACGGTAAACATCTCTGCCTAGCCGATTTGGCTGGCGTGGCGCTGGTGCGTGCCGTGCCCACGCCCGGGCTGCGGCGCACCACCGCGCAGGCTTGACGGCCTCTGCCTTCCGGGAGGAAGATTCAAATGATCCTAAACTGACGAGAACCACGGAGACGCTCGCTCCCAGCCAGTCCGATTCTCTTCAGCGAAAACGCATTGGAGCTGACCATGACCACGTTCGACAAGCGCGAGCAGGGCTTTGAGGCCAAATTCGCTCACGACGAGGAATTCATGTTCAAGGCCACGGCCCGGTCCAACAAGCTGCTCGGGCTCTGGGCCGCGGGCCAGCTCGGGCTCAGCGGCGACGCCGCGGCAAGCTACGCAACGGCGCTGGTGACAGACAATCTGGAGAGCCAGAGCATCGACGATGTCGTGGGCAAGGTGTCCGGCGATCTTGCCGCCAAGGGCGTGGCGCGCGAGCAGGTCGCGCAGAAGCTTCAGGAGTGCCTGCACCAGGCGCTCGCGCAGCTCGAAGCAAGCAAACAATAAGAAGGCCGGCCGTTGCCCTCACTCGGCGTGCTTGCGCATTCCGGAGTCGCTGAGCCTGTCGACGTAGGCAATGCCGATCGCCGAGGCGATGAAGGTGATGTGGATCAGGACCTGCCACATCACGCCGGTCTCGGTGAAGCCGGCGCGGTTCGAGCCGAGATTGCCGGCCTCGATGAAGGTGCGCAGCAGCGCGATCGAGGAGATGCCAATGATGGCCATGGCGAGCTTGATCTTCAGGACGCTCGCATTGACGTGGCCGAGCCATTCCGGCTCGTCGGGATGACCCTGGAGGTCGAGCCGCGAAACGAAGGTCTCGTAGCCGCCGACGATGACCATCACGAGCAGGTTGGAGATCATCACGACGTCGATCAGCGCCAGCACGCTCATCATGATCTGCTGTTCGGTGAGGTCGATCGCGTGCCAGGAAAGATGCCAGAGCTCCTTGAGGAACAGCACGATGTAGACGCATTGCGCCACGATCAGTCCGAGATAGAGCGGCAGTTGCAGCCAGCGCGAGCCGAAGATGATCATCGGCAGCAGGCCCAAACGCGGCAACGGCGGGCGGGGTTCGGTGCGCAGTTCGGACTCGGGTCCAGGCTCAACCGACATTCAGGCAGCATCCTCGCGAGCTGAGATGATCTCGCCTTCATGTAACCCGACAAGATGGCCGGTGGAAGACGGCCAAGCCGCTGGCTGCGGCCGGCAGATCGCGCAGTCTCGTGCTACTGTGCCGAACGGCCAAAGAGTCAGGGCTTGAATCGGGAGGCGGGGGTGTCTTGGAGCGGCTTCGGCAAAGGGCTCGGCGGCATCGCGGTCGCCGTCGCAATCGTGGTTGGCGCCGGTGGCGCGGAGGTCTCGGCGACGCCGCTGACGCCGTTTCGCTACGAGGCGCAGGCGCAACGTCATTGCCCGCACGATCAGGTGGTCTGGCTCGATTTCAGGAAAGGCATCTACTACGGCAAGGGCCAGAAGCGGTATGGCCAGGGTTTCGACGGCAGCTTCGTGTGCCTGAGCGAGGCCCGCGACAGCCTTTATCGCCGCTCGCTATTGGGCCTGCGCTGAGCAGCGCGTGATTCGGAGGTTTGGGGGATGGCTATTTCCGGTCCGGCAGCTTCACCGGCACGTGCGGGGAGGTGCTGATCACCCGGGGGCTTCCGTCGGGATAGGTGCGGTCGCCGCGGATCAGCGATTCCAGAACCAGAAAAAATTTCTCAGCAAGCATTTGCGTCACCCTCGTTGGTGATGGCCTCTTGAAATGAGTCGAGGCGCCGAACGCAGAAATTCAATCAACTAAACGGGAGCAGGGCAATACCGGACAGAGCTGTATGTGCATCGCGGTGTAGTTGTGGTTAGAAAGAAGGAGCCTGGTGGTGGTGCTCAGGCGAAGGCCAGTGCCACGAGGCTCGAGCAGAGAAGAAACAAGCCGCCGGCGGTCAGTGCCAGGAAGCCATCGGATACGAAGTCATGGTTGCGCATGGGACACCTGCCGCTCTCGTGTTCGATGCTCGGTCGGATCGATTAAGATTGTCCGAACGTGCCGTCTTGAAAGAGGTGATCCTTGCCGTCCGCGCGAATGCCCTCAGGCCCTCGTGCGGTAACCTTCAAACGCATGGGCCAGGAAGATCCCCGCGCTTACCAGACCCATCAGTGCCGAAACCGTCTCGATCATCGTCAAATTCCAGTTCGCCCCTGCAACCGAGAAAACGCGTGCGGCCTTGCACAGTCAAAAGAATTCCAGTGAGCCACAAGACAATGGGGGTGGAGTGAGGATTTGGCGCAACAGAATGTCCAGGAGTGGCACAGAGCAGGGGGCCTGCGCTCCGTAGATCAACGGGGAGAAGCGAACGCCCCGTTTACCATCCCGGCGTGAACGCTGTGGGCTCCCCATTTCCGCCGTGTTCGGGTTGCGTTATCCTTACTGCTTCCGACGCGGTGGTGGGCCGCCTCGGATTTTGGGACCGGACAGCGCTCCCCCGTAGCCAAAGCGGGTTGGGTACGCCTCCGGCGAAGTGGTATTTGGGGCGCATGGGGATCCGACGGTCAGATTCGGTTTTGCGGGCCGCACGCGGTGTTGCCGCGGTCGCGACCTGCCTCGCGCTCGCCAATTGCGCCTCCTCGAACAAGTTCGCCAGCCGGGTCGATCCGAAGTACGGCGTGTCCTCGAGCCCGCGGGTCGTGGCGCTTGGGGATCCGGTTCCGAAAGGCGGCGGCACCTACCGCGTCGGTAAGCCCTATGTTGTGGCCGGCCGGACCTACGTGCCGGAGGAGGACGTCAACTACCGCGCCGAGGGTATGGCGTCCTGGTACGGCGACGATTTCCACGGCCGCCTGACCGCCAATGGCGAAGTGTTCGACATGACCTCGCTGACAGCGGCGCATCCGACTCTGCCGATGCCGTCCTATGCGCGGGTGACCAATGTCTCGAACGGCAAATCGCTGATCGTGCGCGTCAACGACCGGGGGCCTTATCACGGCAACCGGCTGATCGACGTCTCGAACAAAGCCGCTGAACTCCTTGAATTCAAAGGCAATGGCGTCGCCAAGGTCCGTGTCGAATACGTTGGCCGGGCGCCGCTGGAAGGCTCCGACGATCGCCAGCTGATGGCGACCCTGCGCACCGGGATCCCGGCGCCGTCGCCCTCGATGGTGCGGGTTGCCTCGGCAAGGCCCTTCGTGCCGGAGCTTCCGTCCTCGAACCGCGGCGCCATTCGCGGCGAGGTTCCGACGCCGGAAGGGCGGCCCTACAATCTCGGCAACACCTCCGCCGACATGGCGTCGCTCAACGCGACCTCGGAGATGTCGGCCTCGAGCCGCAGCCGGGGCCGGGGCCGGGCGCTCCAGAACGCGCGCGCCGTGTCCTATGACGAGGATGGCCGCTACGCGACCGAGAACGCTCCGTCATCGGCCGACGGCGCCGCCGAGGCCCGCAGCATCCTGAGCGGCCGCGGCCTCTACTAAGCAGGTACCAAGCCGGCAAATCCGGCGAGCGACGTAGCGCCGCTGGCACGTCGTCGCGCTCAGGGATCAGAATGGGATGCGCGCGCGTCCCGTGAACGTCCAGATCTGCGTGTTGCTGCCGATGCCGCCGAGTTCGGCGCCGAAGCCGACCGTGGTGCCGCCCGCCAGCCTTGCGCCGATGCCGCCCGTGACGCGGGCTGACCAGCCCTGGAGCAATGGTGTCGAAGCGAGCGGGATGCCGCCCGCAGCAACGATCGCGGCCGCATCGTCCTGCGTGAAGTAATAGTCGGCAAAGACGCCGGCATAGGGGACCAGCAGCACGCTATCGAGCCACGGCACGGGATAGGAGACCCTGTTGCCGGCAGACGCGCGGCCGCTCGAGAAGGTGCGGGCCGCCTGCTGGGTGCCGAGCGAGTCGACATAGGCGTTTTCCCGCTCCCAGATCGCGTAGACCTTGGCCGACGGTTCGATATTGAAATTGGCCCAGCTGTAGCTGCCGGTGAAGCCGGTCGCGAATATCCAGCGATTGCCGTTGAAGTTGCCTTGCGCCGTGCCGGCGGTGCCGTCATAGCCGATGCCGGAATAGGTCACGGCCACATCGTAACGCAGCGTCGGGATGATCTTCCAGCCGAGATAGGCGCCGACGGTCCAGCCGTCGCCCTTCAGCTTTCCGTTGATGTCGGTCTGGGTGTAGCTGAAGTTCTCGTAGCCGCCGGTCACACCGACCAGCAAATTGGGTCTCGCCCGGTAGGTCAGTCCCGACAGCAGGTTGATCTGCTGGCCGAAAAGCGTGGCCTGGGTTGCACCCTGACCGATGTTGCCGGACGAGCCCCATTGATCGATGCCGCTGCCGCGCACGTCGATCCAGAACAGCCAGTCCTTCTGCTCCCTGAAGCGCGCAGCCGGTGCCTTGGTCGGAGCCGCCCGATCGATCGCGGCGAAGGCGTCATCGATCCGCGAGGAGCCGCGCCCGCGGCCGCCGGTCCGGCCGGAGCCGCCGTCGCCCGAATAGGCGTTCAAACTTTGAGAACCGGGCTGCTGACCGGATTTGGGCTTGTCGTCCTCATCGCCGTCGGGCGCGGCGGCGAAATTGACGCGCAGCCCGCCCGCGCCTGGCATGATGTATTGCCCGCCGTCGCTGAACCCTTCGGAAATCGCGGTGTCAATCGAACCGGAGATCGCCTGTCCCGAGCTCTGTGCCACGATCTTGGTGACGTTGAGCTGGAGGGCGCGCAGCTTGGCGCTGTCGGCGGGAATGTCGACCGACTGGTTCAGAGCCGGCGATGTCGAGGCGTTGAAGGCCACACTGCCGTTGTAGGTCGCCGTGATGCTGTGATTGCCGACGGGGAGCGTGGTCGTGGCAAAGGTGGCGTCACCGGCCGACAGGGTAGACGTGCCGATCGGCGTGCCGCCGTCGTTGAAAGTGACCGTTCCCGTCGGCGTTCCGCCCGAACTCCTCACCTTGGCCGTGAACGTTACAGACTCGCCGTAGCTGCTCGGATTCTTCGACGAGGTGAGCTCCGTGGTGGTCGTCGCGGACAGATAGGTGAACCTGTCTGCCGCCGAGGTCGGCGACGTTCCTCCGGCCGTCGTCACGGTGACATCGACCGTGCCGGCGCCGGGCGGCGAGGTTGCCGTGATCGACGTTGCCGAATTAACCGTGAAGCTGGTCGCGTTGTTGGCGCCGAACTTCACTGCGGTGGCGCCGGTGAATCCGGTCCCCGTGACCGCCACGGAGGTGCTGCCGATCGCGGATCCGGAGCTCGGTGAGATTGAGCCGACCGTTGGTGCCGGCGTGTAGCTGAATTGGTCCGATGCCGATGTGGCGGACGTTCCGTCTGGCGTCGTCACGGTGACATCGACCGTACCGGCGCCGGCCGGCGAGACCGCGGTGATCGAGGTCGCGGAATTGACCGTGAAGCTCGATGCATTCGTCACCCCGAACTTCACGGCGGTCGCACCGGTGAAATTGGTGCCGGTGACGGTCACCGACGTGCCGCCTGCGAGCGGGCCGCCCGTCGGCGAGATCGACGTCACGGTCGGCACGGCGAAATAGGTGAACTGGTCTGCCGCCGATGTGGCCGAGGTGCCGCCCGTGGTCGTCACCCTGACGTCGACGGTACCGGTGCCGGCCTGCGATGTCGCGGTGATCGAGGTTGCGGAGTTGACGGTGAAGCCCGCCGCCGCGGTTGCACCGAACGTCACGGCTGTCGCGCTGGTGAAATTGGTGCCCGTGATCGTTACCACCGTGCCGCCGGCCGCCGGCCCCGACGTCGGCGAAAGCGACGTGACGGCTGGCGTGGCGACATAGGTGAACTGGTCGGCGGCGGAGGTGGCCGAGGTGCCGCCTGGATTGGTCACGCGGAGGTCAACGGTGCTGGTACCGGCGGGTGACGTCGCGGTGATTGATGTTGACGAATTGACCGTGATACTCGTTGCGGCGGTTGCGCCGAATGTCACTGCGGTGGCGCCGGTGAAGCCTGTGCCCGTGACCGTCACGACCGTGCCGCCTGTCTGCGGACCCGTAGTCGGTGAGATCGAGGTGACGGTCGGCGCGGCGGTGTAGGTGAATTGGTCAGCGGCGGACATTGCCGACGTTCCGCCCACGGTGGTCACTCTGACATCTACGGTGCCGGCCCCGGCAGGCGATGTCGCGGTGATCTGGGTTGCCGAATTGACGGTGAAGCCGGCCGCCGCCGTGGCGCCGAACGTCACCGCCGTTGCACCTGACAGATTGGCGCCGGTGATCGTGACCGTCGTGCCGCCGCCCAGGGGGCCGCCTGTCGGCGAAATCGACGTGATGGAGGGAGGGCCGGCATAGGTGAATTGATCAGCCGCCGAGGTCGCGGACGTCCCGCCCGGCGTCGTGACCCTCACGTCCACGACGCCGGTCCCGGGCGGCGAGGTCGCTGTGATCGATGTTGCTGAATTGAACGTGAAGCCGAGCGCGGCCGTCCCGCCGAATGACACGGCCGTGACGCCGGTGAAATTTGTGCCTGTGATCGTCACCACCGTGCTGCCGGCCTGCGAGCCCGCAGTGGGGGAGATCGAGGTGACGGTCGGTGAGGGAATATAGGTGAACTGGTCCGCTGCCGATGTTGCCGACGTGCCGCCGGCTGTCGTCACCCTGATGTCGATCGTGCTGGTTCCTGCCGGCGACGTCGCGGTGATCTGGGTCGCCGAATTAACCGTGACGCCAGTCGCAGCCGTTGCTCCGAACACCACGGCCGTCGCGCCTGAGAAGTTGGTGCCGGTGATGGTTACGGAGGTGCCGCCAGAGCCCGGACCCGAGGTCGGCGAAATCGAAGTGACCGTCGGTGCCGGAACATAAGTGAATTGATCGGCTGCTGACGTTGTCGATGTTCCGCCCACGGTCGTCACCGTGATGTCGACCGTACCAGTGCCTGCGGGCGATGTCGCGGTGATCTGGTTCGCGGAATTGACCGCTAAACCGGTTGCCGCTGTTGCGCCGAACGTGACCGCAGTTGCTCCGGAGAGGTTCGTGCCGGTGATGATCACGGTTGTGCCGCCGGTCTGCGGGCCTGATGCCGGCGAGATCGACGTCACGGTTGGCGGAGCAGCATAGGTGAACTGATCCGCAGCCGAGGTCGCTGATGTCCCGCCCGGTGTCGTGACCCTGACGTCAACAGCACCGGCGGCACCCGCCGGCGAGGTCGCCGTGATCGATGTCGCTGAATTGAACGTAAAGCCGGCCGCCGCGGTCCCGCCGAACGTCACGGCCGTGACTCCGGTGAAGTTGGTGCCGGTGATCGTCACCGACGTCCCGCCGGCGGTGGGGCCTGCGGTCGGTGAGATCGAGGTGACAGTCGGGGCGGCAATATAGGTGAACTGGTCTGCCGCCGACGTCGCCGACGTCCCGCCGGCCGTCGTCACTCGGACATCCACGGTGCCAGTCCCGGCCGGAGATGTCGCAGTGATCTGGGTCGCCGAATTGACCGTGACGCCAGTCGCGGCCGTTGTCCCGAACGTCACGGCCGTCGCACCTGTGAAATTGGTGCCAGTGATGATCACGTTGGTGCCGCCTCCACCTGGGCCTGAAGTCGGCGTAATCGAAGTGATGGTCGGCGCGGGGACGGGCAGATTGATCGTGAACGTGTAAGCGGTGTTTGCTATCGAACTGCCGGAGCAGCCCACGTTGAAATCGCTGCAGCCCGGCGCGTAATACAGGATGATCGAGTCCTGTCCGTTACCTGTCTTGCTGTTCAGCGTGATATCGATCTCGGCCTGGCCGGCCTTCGCGGATTGACCGTTTTGGTTCGGGTTCGTTGGATGAAATGTGTAAGTTGCCTTTGACGTGGTCGGATTATAATCGGCCGCTGTGAGCAGTGGGCTGCCCGAATGGCCGCTCGAATTTGCGATCGGTGCATTGTAAAAGGCGTCTGTGCCCGCGACGGAATAGACGCCGTATACAACCGAGTCGTCGGCCGCGGCTGCGCCAACGGTCAAACACAGGCGATAGATCTGACCGACCGACGTGAAGTTGATCGTCACGCCCGACGTCGAATCCGTCGTTTGATCACAAGCCGCGTTCGCCGCTGCCATCGCGCCGAGCATCACGACGGCCGCGATGCAGATGCGTTGAGCCGCCCGCCAGAGAGAGCGCAATATCCGCGAAGGCTTAGCTTCACCATCGCGTGTCGGGACCGCCAGTTCCCCGACTATCTCTGGAATGGCCACCGCAATTGCGTGACTCACCGGCCCCCCTTAGCGGCAGCTCTCGATAGAGCATCCGCCTAAAATCCCTGATTGTGAAATTATTCGCCTATATCGTTGCGTGCATTTGACGGGACGCGGTGCGCAACGCAAGCGAACGAGCCAGCCAAACTGCCGGAACCAAGTCGCGGGCACTACTTTGCGGCGAACCGTTGCATAGCGGCAACAAAAGCGTGCTTTGATGGCAATCGACGGAAACGCTTGATGTATCAATTTATGGTTGCGCTTGCGCTTGACTGTCGACGCTGGCTGTTCAACAATCTCGGCGAGTGGGCCGCAATAAATTCATTCTTTAATTTAAGTGCCGCCGTCGTGGTTTGCATCATCACGCGACGGGTCGTTAGTTTTTTGGGGGAGGGGTCATGCCGTTACAGCCGGTTCTCGGACAGATCATGCCTTTTGCGGGCGCAGTGATTCCCAGAGGTTGGGCGCTGTGTAACGGTGCGCTGCTGGCCATCCAGCAAAATTCCGCACTGTTCTCGTTGCTCGGCACCTATTATGGCGGCAACGGAGTGACGACGTTTGCACTCCCGGATCTGCGCGGTCGCGCGATCCTCGGCTCGAGTGGCGCCGGCCAATATCCCGTGGGCATGACCGGCGGATCGTATATGGCCAGCCTCAATGTGCAGCAGCTCCCGGCCCACAATCATCTTATTCAAGTGTCTGCAGCGGTCGGAGGAGGCGGACGCGGGAGCGTCCCTCCCACAGGCAACGTCTTCGCGACAAACTCACTGCCGGCGACCAATCCGACGAAGATTTTTGCCGCAGCCGGGAGCGGCGACACGCCATTGGCCACCGCCACCAATCTGGTGAACGAAGGCGGCAACCAGCAGCATAACAACATGCAGCCCTATCTCACGATCAGCTATCTGATCGCGACGCAGGGGATTTTTCCGTCGCGAAGCTGAGCGGCTGCACGGCCGCATTTTCGCAACCGTAATCCATCCACTTCAGTTTTCCCACATTCGCGCATTCGCCGATCGGATCGGAACGGGCGCACACCAAAGGATCATATGCGATGGCAGATCCGTTTCTCGGCGAGATCAGGTTGTTTGGCTTTCCGCGGGTGCCGGACGGCTGGTTCGCCTGCAATGGACAGTCGGTCTCGATTGCCCAATTTGAGACGCTTTACGCCGTGATCGGCACCACCTATGGCGGCGATGGCGTCAACACGTTCAACCTTCCCGATCTGCGCGGCCGTGTGCCGATTGGACAGGGACAGGGGACAGGCCTTCCGAACTATACGCTGGGCCAGCCCGGGGGTGAGGAGAACCACACCCTGATCGAAGCCGAAATGCCGACCCACAGTCATGCGCTGATGTCCTCGACCGTGACGGCAACGGATGTAACGCCCGGGCCGACCCTTCATCTTGCCACGGCGTCAGCAGGTGAACTCTACGCACCGATTGCGAACGCCGGGACGTACTCCACGATGGCCCCCTGCGTCGCCACTTCGGGCAACAGCCTCGGGCACAACAACATGATGCCGAGCGTCGTTGCCAATTACTGCATTTGCTACGCGGGCGTCTTCCCTTCGTCCGGTTAGGCTGCGCGCGCATCCGTATTCAGTCTCGAGGAAAGACACCATGTCAGATCCGTTCGTCGGAGAAATCCAGGCTTTTGCGTTTCCTTTTGCAGTCGGCGGCTTCAACAGCGCCTGGCTGCCGTGCGGCGGCCAGCTCCTGCCAATTCAGGGTTACAGTGCATTATTTGCACTCGTCGGTACCTACTACGGCGGCAATGGCACGACCAATTTCGCCTTGCCGAACCTGAACGGTTCGGTCGCGATCGGCCAGGGGCAAGGTCCGGGATTGCAAAATTATGTCGTCGGCGAGACCGTCGGCAGTTCGACGGTGACGCTGATCGGCGACAACATGGCGAGGCACACGCACGCCCTGCAACTCGGCGACAAGAGCGCGACAGGCGCTACGGCAGGTCCCGGCGCGGCGGGGACCACGGTTGCGATCGACCCGAACTTCACCGGCTTCACGGCGCCACCCGGCAGTCTCACCTTGGTGCCAAGCGCCGTCACACTCACCGGGCAGAACCTGCCGCACGACAACATGCAGCCGACCCAGGCGATCGTGTGGTGTATCGCCTACGCGGGAATCTTTCCGGCTTTCGGCAGCTCCTGAACGATCTTGAGTGCGCGACGGCATGATTGACGGCGCGCCGCTCGACATCGTCCCCGACGATCCGGCTCTTCGGCTTCGGCCCGCAAGTCCGAATGACGAGCCGTTCATCCGGCGTCTCTTCGAGGAGGTGCGGACAGGGCAATTCACCGCGACCGGATTGTCCGGGCCGATCGTCGGCCAGATCATCGCGCAACAGTTCCGCGGCCAGGCGGCCGGCTATGCCGCGCAGTTTCCGCGTGCGATCTCGCTGATCGTCACACAGGACGCGACCGCGATCGGCCGGCTGCTGCTTCATTGCGCAAGCGAGTGCTGGCACATCATCGACATCGCGCTGCTGCCGGCCGATTGCGGTCGCGGCGCCGGCACGAAGATCCTCGACGCGCTCGAAGCGAGCGCACGGCAGCAGGGTGTCGGTGCGCTGACGCTCTCGGTGCTTGCGGACAATTCGGCCGCGCATAGGCTTTACCTGCGGCGAGGATTTGCCGAGATGGGGCAGGCGGGCGCCGTCCACATCGCGATGAAAAAGGATCTCGCCTAACGCACAGTCACCTCGCGCAGGAACTTCAGCAGCGCGGCATTGACCTCGTCGGGCCGCTCCTGCTGGACCCAATGGCCGGCGCCCTCGATGATCAGCTTCCGCGTCAGATTGGGTAGCACGCGCTCGAGCTCGTTGACGCGCTTGGCGCCGATCAGGCCGGTGATGACAGCGTCTTTCGAGCCGGCAATGAAGAGCGATGGCTGATGGATCTGCGCGTCCTGCCAGGGCGCCGTCAGCTCCCAGTTGCGGTCGAGGTTGCGATACCAGTTCAGCCCGCCGCGGAAGCCGGACTTGCGGAAGCTTTCGGTGAAATAGGCGAGGTCAGCCTCGCTGAGCCAGTTGGGCAGCGGCTCCTCGGTGAGCGCGTGACCGAGAAAGCCCTTGCCCTCCTGGACGAACATCGCGGCGCTGGGATCGGCAAGGCCGCGGCCGCCGAGCACGATGCGCATGGTGCGGGCAACATCACGCTCGAACTCCGCCTCGGCGACGCCGGGCGTCTGGAAATACTGCCAGTAGAAATTGGTGACGCCGCCCAGGCGCAGCAGATCGAGCGGCTTGCCGCGGCCGCGGAATGGCGGCGGCACGCTCAGGCCCGCCACCGCCGTGAAGATGTCGGGCCGGAACAACGCCGCGTGCCAGGCGACCGGCGCGCCCCAGTCGTGGCCGACCACCATCGCCTTGCTCTCGCCGAGCGCGTGCACGAGGCCAACGATGTCGCCGACCGTGTCGAAGATCGAGTAGGCGGCGACGTCCGCCGGCGCCGCGCTCTGGCCGTAGCCGCGCATGTCGGGGGCGACGACGTGGAAACCGGCGTCCGCCAGCGCCGGGATCTGGTGGCGCCAGGAGTAGGATAGCTCGGGCCAGCCGTGGCACAGCACCACCAGCGGACCCTGGCCGGCCTCGCGGATGAACAGGTCGATCCCGTTGGCCTTGATCACGCGGGTGGACAACATCGCTTTTCCGCCTTGTTTCAGGGGTTTGGTCGGGAAATATCAGGTGCCACGATAGGGGCGCGCCGAGAATCGTGCAATCTCGGGTTCGGCGGCCAGCCCCGTGTTGTTCGCACCGGTTCCTGCTGTTAGAACGCCGCTCTCAGGGCTTCGCCATGGCATTTCGTCTTTTTCCGCTCCGTCGCACCCGGTTCTCCGCCGGTGCGCTGGCGCGTGGGCTGATCGCGGCGGTTCTGGTGGCGGGCATCGGCTGGGGCGGGGCCCTCTACGCCGCCAACCAGAGCATCCAGGGCGCCAAGAAAGCCGAGGATTCCGGCTTCGATGGCGACGCCCCCACCGCGATCCTGATCGAGGCTTCCAGCGGCAGCGTCCTATTCGAGAAGAACGCCGACGAGCTGCGTGCGCCCTCCAGCATGATGAAGCTGATGACGGCGGAAGTCGTCTTCAATGCCATCAAGAAGGGCGACATCAAGCCGACCGACGAGTACCGGATCAGCGAGAATGCCTGGCGCAAAGGCGGGGCGCCCTCGGGCGGCTCGACGATGTTCGCCGCCATCAACAGCAAGGTTTCGGTCGACGACCTCCTGCATGGCGCGATCATCCAGAGCGGCAATGACGCCTGCATCGCGCTGGCCGAGGGCATCGCCGGCAACGAGAAGATCTTTGCCGCCGACTTCATGACCAAGCGTGCCCGCGAGCTCGGCATGACGAAGTCGACCTTCGGCAATTCCAACGGCCTGCCCGATCCCGGCAACAAGATGACAGTGCGCGAGCTCGGCATCCTCGCCCGCCACATCATTCTCGACTTCCCCGAATTCTACAAACTGTTCGGCGAGAAGGAGTACACCTGGAACAAGATCCGCCAGCCCAACCGCAATCCTCTGCTCAATTCGATGGAAGGCGCCGACGGTCTGAAAACCGGCTACACCAAAGAAGGCGGCTACGGCATGGTCGGCTCGGCCGTGCAGAACGGCACGCGGCTGATCGTGGTCGTCAATGGCCTGGAAGATCCTGAGGATCGCGCCACCGAAGCCAAGAAGATGCTGGAATGGGGCTTTCGCAATTTCGAGACCCGCACCCTGATCGCGGCCGACCAGCAGGTTGGCTACGCAAAAGTGTTTGGCGGCGAGAGCCGCTCGGTCAAGCTGGTCGCCAAGACGCCCGTCAAGGTGATGGTGCACAAGAACGGCAGCGACAAGCTGATTGCGCGCATCGTCTATAGCGGACCGGTGCGCGCGCCGATCGAAGCCGGGCAGAAGGTCGGCGTGGTCAAGGTCTGGCGCAGCGGCAATATCGCGGTGGAAACGCCCGTCTATGCCGCCGAAGCGATCGGCACCGGCTCGACCATGCGCCGCGCGATCGACGGCGCCAGCGAGCTCGTGATCGGCATGTTCCGCGCGGGCGCCGAGAAGCTCTGATCATGAGTGAGAGCGCAGCACAGCGGCCGTCCGGACGCGGACGCTTCATCACCTTTGAAGGCGGCGAGGGCACCGGCAAGTCGACCCAGATCAAGAAGCTCGCCGATCGCCTCACTGCGGCCAGGATGCGGACCCTCGTCACGCGCGAGCCCGGCGGCTCGCCGGGTGCCGAGATCATGCGCCACCTGGTGCTGTCGGGGATGGGCAAGCTGCTCGGGCCCGAAGCCGAGACGCTGCTGTTCGCGGCTGCCCGCGACGACCATGTCCGCACCGTGATCCAGCCTGCGCTCAATCGGGGCGCCTGGGTGCTGTGCGACCGCTTCGCCGACTCGACGCGGGCCTATCAGGGCAGCCTCGGCCGCGTGCCGATGGGCCTGATCAACGCGATGCAGCGGGTCACGATCGGCGATCTCAAGCCGGACCTCACCCTCATCCTCGATTTGCCGGTCGAGATTGGATTGCAGCGCGCCGCCGTGCGTCGTGGTAGCGGCACACCTGACAGGTTCGAGGGCGAGCAGCTCAGCTTCCACCAGGGCCTGCGCGAGGCCTATCGCAAGATCGCCGAGGACGATCCCGGCCGTTGCGTCCTGATCGATGCCAATTCCGATCCCGACACGGTTGCTGGACGAGTCTGGACGGCGCTGCGCGACCGTCTTCTCCCAACCCCTGCATCGGTGGTTTCCCTATGAGCCCGCGCCAGGCCGAACGCGAAACCGCCATTCCGCATCCGCGCGAGACGAGCCTTCTGTTCGGCCATCGCGAGGCCGAGACGGCGCTGCTCGCGGCCTATCGCAGCGGGCGCATCCCGCATGCCTGGCTGATCGGCGGGCCGCAGGGGATCGGCAAGGCGACGCTGGCCTATCGCATGGCGCGCTTCGTGCTTTCCAACGGCCAGCCGCTGGCGCCGTCCGTGCAGCAAGCCCAGACCCTCGCGATCGATCCTGATAACGCCGTGGCGCGGCAGGTTGCGGCCAGCTCGCACGGCGGGCTGTTGACGCTGGAACGCACCGCCAACGATCGCGGCGTGATGCGCACCGTGATCACCGTGGACGAGACGCGGGAGACGATCGGTTTTTTCGGCTCGACTGCCGCGGCAGAGGGCTGGCGCGTCTGCATCGTCGACACCGTCGACGAGCTCAACCCGAATGCCGCCAACGCGCTGCTGAAAATCCTCGAAGAACCGCCGCAGCAGTCGCTGTTCCTCCTGGTCAGCCACGCGCCGGCGCGCGTGCTCGCCACGATCCAGTCGCGCTGCCGCAAGCTGCGCCTGCGCCCGCTCGGCACGGATGATGTGATCGGCGCCGCAGCTTCGACGGCTGACCTCGATCCGAACGATCCGGCGCTGCGCGAGGCCGCGGAGGCCTCCGAGGGCAGCGTCGCGCGGGCGCTGACGCTGCTCGGCGGCGATGCCCTGAAGCTGCAGCAGCGCACGGCGGCGCTGCTTGCGCGCCTGCCACAGGTCGATCCGCGCGAACTGCACACGCTCGGCGATTCGCTCGGCACCAGTGACCGCGTCGCGCTGGCGGCCTTCATCGACGGCATCGATCGCTGGATTGCGGAACGCCTGCACTCCGACGAGGCCAATGCCAACCAGAATCTGCCGCGCCTTGCGCGCCTAGCTGAGGTATGGGAAAAGATCGTCCGCGCCGCGCGCGACACCGAAACCTACAATCTGGAGCGAAAGCCCTTGGTTTTCTCGGTGTTTGGCTGGCTGGCGGACGCAACGCGCTAGAGCATGATCCGGAAAAGTGTGCAGCGGTTTTCCGACAGGATCATGCTCCAAATAATGACCTAACGCAGGTTCGTTTCCAAATTTCGAGAAGCCGGTAAAGGAATTCGTCGTGGCCACGCGAGCTAAGAAAACCGCTAGAGGCAAGAGCAGCAAGAAGAAGGCTGCCAACAAGGCCGTGAAGAAGGCCGTGAAGGCGCTCGCGCGCAAAGCTGCCAAGAAGGTCAAGAAAACCAGGAAGGCTGCCGCCAAGAAGGGCGTGAAGAAGAGCGCTGCGAAGACGACAAAGAAGGCCGGCAAGAAGGCTGCGAAGAAGCAGGCCGTCGCCAAGAAGGCGGTGAAGAAAGCGGCCAAAAAGGCAGCCAAGTCTCCGGCGAAGAGCAAGGCTCCCGCGAAGAAGGCCGCCAAGAAAACGAAAGTGACTGCGCCTGCCGTGACCGTCGCACCGGCTCCCGTCGCCACGCCGCCGAAGGTTGTGAAGCCCAAGGTGTCGAAGCCGAAGGTGTCGAAGCCTGAGGCGCCGCCCGCGCCAAAGCCCGTCGCCGCTCCGCAAGCCGCAACTCCCGTTGCTGCGCCCGCGCGCGACAACGTCTTCTATATCTCGACCGCCATCGCCTATCCCAACGGCAGCCCGCATATCGGCCACGCCTATGAGGCGATCTCGGCCGACGTGCTGGCGCGCTTTGCGCGGCTCGACGGCAAGGACGTGTTCTTCCTGACCGGCACCGACGAGCACGGCCAGAAGATGGTCCAGACCGCGCAGAACGAGGGCCTGACCCCGTCCGCGCTCGCGACCCGCAATGCTGGCCGCTTCAAGGAGATGGACGAGCGTCTGAACGTGTCGTTCGACCGCTTCATCCGCACCACCGAAGAGCAGCACCATCGCTCCAGCCAGGAAATCTGGCGGCGCATGGAAGCGAACGGCGACATCTACTCCGACACCTATGCCGGCTGGTACTCGGTGCGCGACGAGGCGTATTACGCCGAGGACGAGACCCGCCTGAACGACGACGGCGTGCGCCTCGGCCCGCAAGGCACGCCAGTCGAATGGGTCGAGGAGAAGAGCTATTTCTTCCGCCTGTCGGCCTATCAGGACAAGCTTCTGAAGCTCTACGAAGATCATCCTGAATTCATTGGCCCGGACTCGCGCAAGAACGAGGTGGTGAGCTTCGTACGCGGCGGCCTGCGCGATCTCTCGATCTCGCGCACCACCTTCGATTGGGGCGTGAAAGTGCCCAGCGACGAAGAGCACGTGATGTATGTCTGGGTCGACGCGCTGACCAATTACATCACCGGCGTCGGATTCCCCGACGAGAGCGACAAGAACTGGCGCTACTGGCCGGCCGACGTGCACATCATCGGCAAGGACATCATCCGCTTCCACGCGGTCTACTGGCCCGCATTCCTGATGTCGGCCGGCATTTCGCTGCCGAAGAGGGTCTATGCCCATGGCTTCCTGTTCAACAGGGGTGAGAAGATGTCGAAGTCGGTCGGCAATGTCGTCGACCCCTTCAATCTTGCCGACCAGTATGGCGTCGACCAGATGCGCTATTTCTTCCTGCGCGAGGTCTCGTATGGCCAGGACGGCAACTACAACCACGATGCCATCGTCGCGCGCATCAATGCCGATCTCGCCAACGACCTCGGCAACCTCGCGCAGCGCTCGCTGTCGATGGTCGCCAAGCAGCTCGGCGGCGTGCTGCCGGAGCCGGGCGAGTTCAGCGACAACGACAAGGCGATTCTGGCGATGGCGGACGGCATGATCGCCGCATCGCGCGAAGCGATGGCGACGCAGCAGATCCATCACTGGCTCAACGCCGTGTGGGCCGTGGTCGCGGAGGCCAACCGCTATTTCGCGGGCGAGGCGCCGTGGGCGCTCGCCAAGACCGATCCTGTCAGGCAGAAGACGGTGCTCTATGTCACCGCCGAAGTCGTGCGCCAGATCGCGATCCTGGCCCAGCCGGCGATGCCGACTGCCTCGGGCTTGCTGCTCGACAGCCTCGGCATTCCCGCGGGCGAGCGGAATTTCGTGATGCTCGGGGGCGCCAAACGGATCGCGCCCGGCTCGACGCTACCGGCGCCGACACCGGCGTTCCCGCGCTACATCGAGCCGGCGGCCTAGGGCGTTCGGGCGATGCTGGTCGACAGCCACTGCCATCTGGATTTTCCGGACTTTGCGGAAGATCTCGACGGGATCGTCTCGCGTGCACGTGCGGCCGGCATCGGCCGTATGGTCACGATCTCCACGCGGGTGCGAAAGCTCAATCAGCTTCTGGCCATCGCTGAGCGCTACGACGACGTCTACTGCTCGGTCGGCACCCATCCGCACAACGCGGACGAGGAAGACGGCATCTCGCCGGACGAACTGATCGGGTTGACCGGGCATCCCAAGGTGGTCGCGCTCGGCGAGGCCGGGCTCGACTATTTCTACGACAACGGCGCGCCGGAGGCGCAGGCGAGGGGCTTCCGCGCCCACATCGCGGCGGCCCGTGCGACCGGCCTGCCGCTGGTGATCCACACCCGCGAGGCGGACGAGGATTGCGGCCGCATCCTGGAGGAGGAAGCGGCCAAGGGATCGTTTCGCGCCGTGCTGCATTGCTACACGGGCGGGCGCGAGCTGGCGCTGAAGGCGGTGTCGCTCGGGCTCTATGTCGGGTTCACGGGCATCCTGACCTTCAAGAAGTCGGAGACCCTGCGCGCGCTTGCGGCTGAACTGCCGTCTGACCGTATTCTGGTTGAAACAGACTCGCCCTATCTTGCGCCCGGCAAGTTCCGGGGCAAACGCAACGAGCCGGCCTATGTGGTCGAGGTCGCCAAGGTGCTAGCCGAAACGCGCGGCGTGTCGCTCGATGAGATCTCACGCCAGACCACCGAAAACTTCTTCCGCCTGTTCTCCAAGGTGAAATCTTAGGACTGGGAGCCGCATGACGCTGACGCTGACGATCCTGGGTTGCGGCTCCTCCGCCGGCGTGCCGCGCCCGGCACTCGGCTGGGGCGCCTGCGACCCCAACAATCCAAAGAACCGCCGCCGCCGCTGCTCGCTGCTGGTTGAGCAGACATCACACCACGGCACCACGCGCATCGTGATCGACACCTCGCCCGACCTGCGCGAGCAGCTCATCGATACCAATGTCGACCACATCGACGCGGTGTTCCTGACCCACGAGCATGCCGACCAGACCCACGGCATGGACGATCTGCGCTCCGTCGTGCTCCACATGCGCAAGCGCATTCCGGTCTATTTCAACCAGTCGACCGCGAAAGACATCATGGCGCGGTTCTCCTATTGCTTCATCTCGCCCGAGGGCAGCGACTATCCGCCGATTTTGCACCGGCATTCGATCGAGGCCGGCGAAAGCCGGACCATCAGCGGCAAGGGCGGGGACGTGACCATGACCGCCTTCCTGGTCCAGCACGGCCAGATCCCCGCGCTCGGCTATCGCATCTGCAATGCCGCCTACACGCCCGACCTCAACGACATCCCGCGCGAGAGCTGGGGCGCGCTGGAGAATCTCGATCTCTGGATCGTCGACGGCTTACGCTACACCCAGCATTCCAGCCATTTCAGCATCAACGATGCGCTGTCCTGGATCGAGCGCTTCAAGCCCAAGCGCGCCGTCATCACCAACATGACGGCCGACGTCGATTACGAGGTGATCCGGCAATCGCTGCCGGCGGGCGTGGTGCCGGCCTACGACGGCATGCGGCTCGAGACGCACTGATCGCGCCGGCTCGGTTCAGGCCGAGATCGCCTTCGACGAGCCGATCTCGTTACGCAGCAGGAATTTCTGGATCTTGCCCGTGGACGTCTTCGGGATCGGTCCGAACACGACGGCCTTCGGCGTCTTGAAGCCGCTCATATGCGTGCGGCAGAAGGCGATGATTTCGGCTTCGGTCGCGCTGGCGCCGTCCTTCAGTTCGACGAAGGCGCAGGGCACCTCGCCCCATTTCGGATCGGGCTTTGCGACGACGGCTGCGAACAGCACGGCCGGATGCTTGTAGAGGATGTCCTCGACCTCGACGGAGGAAATGTTCTCGCCGCCGGAAATGATGATGTCCTTGGAGCGATCCTTGATGATGACGTAACCGTGCTCGTCGAGCACGCCGAGGTCGCCGGTGTGAAACCAGCCGCCCTCGAAGGCTTCTTTCGTCGCCTTCTCGTTCTTGAGGTAACCCTTCATCACGATGTTGCCGCGGAACATGACCTCGCCGATGGTCTCGCCGTCGCGGGGCACCTCCTGCATCGTCTGCGGATTGATGACGGTGACGCCTTCCTCGAGCGGGTAGGGCACGCCCTGCCGCCGCTTCATGCTGGCGCGCTCGGCGGCGGGCAGATCGTCCCAGCCGGGTTGCTCGGCGCAGACGGAGGCGGGGCCGTAGACCTCGGTCAGGCCGTAGACGTGCGTAAGCCTGATGCCGATGTTTTCTGCGCCTTCGAGCACCGCGACCGGCGGTGCGGCGCCGGCGATCAGGCCGACGACGCCGCGCGCGGCACTGCCCTTCGGCGCATCGGGTGCGTTGATCAGCGTGTTGTAGACGATCGGCGCGCCGCACATGTGGGTGACGCCGTGCTGCTTGATCAGCTCGAAGATTTTTGTCGGCTCGACCTTGCGCAGGCAGACATTGATGCCGGCGGCCGCAGCGATGGTCCAGGGGAAGCACCAGCCGTTGCAGTGGAACATCGGCAGCGTCCAGAGATAGACCGGATGCTGGCCGAGCTGGCCGGCGAGGATGTTGCTGACGGCGTTGAGATACGCGCCGCGATGATGGGTGACGACGCCCTTGGGATTGCCCGTGGTGCCCGAAGTATAGCTCAGCGCGATGGCGTCCCATTCGTCCTTGGGCGGGATCGCCGCGAAGTCCGGGTCGCCTTGCGCAACCGCCGCCTCGTACTCGATCTCGCCAATGCGCTTGCCGCCCTTGAAAGCGGCGTCGTCGACGTCGACGACGAACGGCTTCGGGCCCTTCATCTGCGCGAGCGCGTCGGTGATGACAGTCGAAAACTCCGGATCGACCAGGATGATCTTGGCGCCGCCATGATCGAGCTGAAACGCGATCGAAGGCGCATCGAGACGAATGTTGAGCGCATTGAGAACGGCGCCGGTCATGGGGACGGCGAAGTGCACCTCGTTCATCGCCGGAATGTTCGGCAGCATCGCCGCGACGGTATCGCCGACGCCGATGCCCTTGCCGCCGAGCCAGGACGCAAAGCGTTTGCAGCGCTCATGCGTCTCGCGCCACGTGAAGCTGCGGCCCTCATAGACAGTGCTGACGTGGTTGGGATAGACGGCGGCGCTGCGCGCGAGGAAGCTCAGCGGGCTCAGGGGGACGTAATTGGCGGGGGTCTTGTCGAGGCCGATATTGTACTGGTTCTGCCGCTCGCTCATCGAACCCTCCTTGACGCCGCGCTCTACAGGAATCCGATCGAGATCCAGGGGAAGATCGCGACGATGATCAATCCCACCAGCAGCGCCAGCAGATAGCCCCAGATCGGCCTGATGCCTTCGGCCGGATCGACGCGTCCGATGGCGCAGGCGGCATAATAGCCGACGCCGAAGGGCGGGGCGAATAGCCCGATACCCATGGCGAGAATGATCACCATGGCGTAGTGCACCTCGTGCACGCCGACGGCACGGGCGATCGGAAACAGCAGCGGCCCGAACAGCACGATTGCCGGAATGCCCTCAAGCACGCTGCCGAGGATGGTGAAGGCCAGGATCGACACGGCGATGAAGGTCGCAGGCCCCCCGGGCAATCCGGTCATGGCTGAAGCCAGCGAGCGCGAGAAGCCGGATTGGGTGAGCCCCCAGGCCATGCCGGTCGCCGTGCCGATGATCAGCAGGATCGCGCCCGACAGCGCCGCGGTCTCGACCAGCATGGGAAACAGCCGCCGCCAGTCGAAGCGGCGGTAGACGAGGAGGCCGACCAGGGCGCCGTAGACGATCCCGATGGTGGAGACTTCGGTCGCGGTCGCAATGCCCTCGACCACGGCGTAGCGGATCACGAAGGGAAGCGCGAGCGCGGGCAGGGCGATGACGAAGGTCTTGCCGATCTCGCCACCCGTGGCGCGGCGCACATGGCTCATGTCCTCGTGGCGATAGCGCCACCACACCAGCATGCAGAGGGTGATGGCGAGCACGACGCCGGGCAGCAGGCCGCCGGTGAAGAGGGCGGCGATCGATACGCCCGTGACCGAGCCGATCGTGATCAGCACGAGGCTCGGCGGAATGGTCTCGGTTTGGGCACCCGTAGCCGCAAGAAGCGCCACGAGGTCGCCGGGCTTGGCGCCGCGCTGCTTCATTTCCGGGAACAGCACGGGCGCCACCGCCGCCATGTCGGCGGCCTTGGCGCCGGAGATGCCGGAGACGAGATACATCGCGCCGACCAGCACGTAATGCAGGCCGCCGCGGACATGGCCGAGCAGGCTCGCCAGGAACGCGACCATGGCCCGCGCCATGCCGGTCATCTCGATCAGAAGCCCCAGGAACACGAACAGCGGCACCGAGAGCAGGATGAGGTGGCTCATGCCCTCGTCCATCCGCCCGACCAGCACCATCACCGGCGTCCGCGTGGTCAGCGCCAGATAGCCGTAGATCGCGAGGCCAAACCCGAACGCAATGGGAACGCCGGCAAAGACGCAGAAGCCGGCGACGCCGACGAAGAAGATGACGAGGTTGAGGTTGCCGAGCGGCCGCAGATAAGGCTGCGCCAACCAGAACAGACCGACGATGACGGCAACCGATATCACCGCCGTCAGCACCATGCGGTAATCGGCGGCGCGCAGCAGCCGCAGCAGCGCGAACACCGCCATCAGGCAGATGCCGGCCGGCAGCGCCGCGGCGCGCCACATGTTCGAGATCTGGAGCGCCGGCGTGGTGATGAAGCTTTCCTCGTAGGCGTATTCGGCGGATGGCCAGACGATCAGCGCCAGGAACGCCAGCGCCGCGCAGGTCGCGACCATGTCCAGATAGGCGCGCAACGCCGGCCGCGCGCTCGCGACGAGCGCCGTCATGCGCATGTGCTCGGAGCGGCGGAATGCGACCGCCGCGCCCAGCATCGCCAGCCACAGGAACAGGATCGAGGCGAGCTCATCCGACCAGATAAGCGGCCGGTGCACGCCATAGCGTGCGACCACGCCGGCAAACAGGATTACGATCTCGGCGACGACCAGGATTGCCGCGGGGATCTCGACGGCGAGGCCGAGGAGGCGCTCCAGCGAGGCCAGCACGGGGGATCGGCGAGGGGGCTGAAGAGCCACCTCGCCCACCACTTCGGTCGCCTGAACCTCGACATGAGCCATCTCGATAAGAACCTCGGCGGCCCCGACGCGTTACGACAGCTTGCCGACGGCCTTTTCCAGGAGATCCCAGGCCTGGTCGCCATACTTGCCCTTCCACTCGGCATAGAAGCCGGCGGAGCGCAGCTTGTCACGGAACGGCGCCACCGCAGGCTGGTTGAAGGTCAGGCCTTTGCCCGCGAGCTCCTGCTGGAGATTCGCATTGAGCTTGGCGGTATCCTCACGCTCCTTGACGGCGGCGGCGTTGATGTTCTTGGCGACGACGGTGCGCACATCCTCTGGCAGCGCGCTCCAGGCGCGGCGGTTGGCCAGGAACCAGAATCCGTCCCACATGTGGTTGGTCAGCGAGCAGTACTTCTGCACCTCGTACAGCTTGGCGGTCGAGATGATCGCCAGCGGGTTCTCCTGGCCCTCGACGATCTTGGTCTGAAGCGCGGAATAGACCTCGGCGAAATTGATCGAGGCGGGCGCGGCGTCGAACGCCTTGAACATCGAGGTCCACAGCGGTGACACCGGCACGCGGATCTTGAAGCCCTTGAGGTCGTCGGGACCGGTGATCGGCTTGCTCGACGACGTGGTCTGGCGGAAGCCGTTGTCCCAGATCTTGTCCATGACCTCGAGGCCGGCCTTCTTGATCTCGCCGCGGACATGGGCGCCGAGGTCGCCGTCCATGGCCTTCCAGACCGTGCCGTAGTCCGGGAACGCGAAGCCGATGCCGTTGATGGACGCGGCCGGCACCAGGGTCGACAGGATCAGGCCTGACAGCGTGAAGAATTCGACGCCGCCGGACCGGATCTGGCTCAGCATGTCGGTGTCGGAGCCGAGCTGGTTGTTCGGAAAGATCTGGAGGTCGAACTTGCCGTTGGTCTCGGCCTTGATCGCCGCCGCCATCTCCTTGGCGCGCACGTTCAGCGGATGGGTGTCAGGCAGGTTGTTGGCGTATTTGTAGGTGAACTCGGCGCTCTGGGCGCGGGCCACATGGGGCGCACCGAGGCCGCCCAGGACCGCGGTCGCGGCGGAGGCCTTGAGAAGCGTGCGTCGGGAAAAGCTCATGGGTCTGCTTCCTCGGAAGTTTGTTATTGTTCTGAGATGCAAACCTATACGGACGGAAGGCCTGAAGGTCATCTGCGATCTCGCGAGGTCTCGCTTATTGCAGCCGGGCACCGTTGCGGCAATATCGGCTTTCGGCAGATGGCCCGGATTCAAAATCTGAAAAACAACAAGAGCCGAGAGGCCGGTCGCGGCGTAGACCGAAAACGGACGGCAAGCGAAGACGCGGTGTCAGGAATTCGATCTAAATATCTGATCTAATTGTATATAAAGATATTCCATAATATACCTTATGCGAATCATGGATATCGCGGTCCAGGCAGGCTGCCGCCTGGCGCATGGTCGCCGAAATCCCTCTCCACCGTTCATGGTGAGCCGCCTTGCTGGCGGTGGCGTCGCGGCGCATCGCCGCGCGCAGGCTCAGCTGTGCATTCTTCTGAACGGGTGACGCTCGCGCACGGCGTCACCCGAGACCGTCCGGCCGGCGATTAGGACGGCGCGGCGAAGTCGTAGGAGATGCGTCCGGCGGGCAGATAGAACAGCGCGATGACGGCGCCGCCGCGCACCTCAGGATAGTGCCGGCTGCCGGGATCGGGCGCGGTCCAGCCGGGCCCTTGCCAGCCCTGCAGCCCCTTGAGCTCGGCGCCCTTGTCCAGCGGCACGACCAGGTTCAGTTCCCCATATGGGTGACCGTGATACTGCCCGCGGAGCACGTCGTGGTCGTCCTCGTCCTTGAAGCGGCGCGGATCGGTGCTGTTCATGTAGACGGCCGTGATGCTGAACTGGAACGTTTCAGGCGTCGGGTCCATGATGCGGCTGCGCCGGTAGTTGGGGCCGTCGACCTCCTGGTTCGCCGCCCAGCCTTCCGCGACCCCGAGCTTAATCAGGCGGGCCAGGTCCTGGTAGAGCTGGCTGCCCTCGCCGTATTTCTCATTGAGCCACCGCTCCATATCCGCGCCGGGCGTCATGTCCTTGACCTCGCGCAGAAACGGAATGCTGCACTGAATCAGTTCGTCTCGGCTTCCCATGGCCTTGTCCTTTCCATTTGGGTTGCACTTTGTTCTTCAAAGCCCGCGAACGAGGCGAAGTCCGCGATGTCCGCGCGCGGCATCAGCCTGCCCGCGATTTGGTCCCTGGCACGGCCGATCGAAATGCCGCACACGACCATTTGCTCCGCCGGGATCGACAGCAGCGGACGCAGGATCCGGTGGTATTTCGAGAACGTCTCCTGCGGACATGACTGGAGCCCATGGCCTGCCGCAGCCAGCAGCACGTTCTGGATGAACATGCCGAGGTCGAGCCAGCTGCCGACCTCCAGGCGCCGGTCGATCGTGACGATCAGCCCGACGGGCGCGCCGAAGAACGCATAGTTCTTGGCGGTCTGGCCGCTCCTGGCTTTGATATCGGTCTGGGCGATGCCGAGCGAACCGTAGAACAACCGGCCGAACTCCTGTCGTCGTTGCAGGTAGGGTTCGGGCAGGTCACTGGCGTAGTATCTGTATTCCGACATATGTGCGTCGCGGGCGGTTTCGTGCGCCTCGCGCAGCGCCACCGAGACCCTGTCTTTGGCATCGCCGGCCAGCACGTAGACGTGCCAGGGCTGGATATTGGCGCCGCTTGGCGCAAACCGTGCCACGCGCAGAATCTGCTCGATGGTCCCTCGCCCGACCGGCGCGCCTGAGAAGTCGCGGCATGCAAAACGGCCTGCGATGATCTCGTCGATGCCGCTGTGCACGGCTGCGCCCTCGCCGATCATGGCTGCTTCAGGAGCGGACATCCGCCTTGCTCCATCGGCCGGAAGGCTTCCTCGCCCGGAATCGTCGCCAGCAGCTCGTAATAGTCGAACTTGTATTTGGACTGCTCGGGCGACTTGACGCGAAACAGATACATGTCGCGGACCAGCCGGCCGTCCTCGCGGATCCGGCCATTTTTCGTCATGAAATCGTTCACGGGCATGTCGCGCATCCTGGCGGCTATGGTCGGCCCATCCAGCGTGCCGGCCGCCTGAACCGCCCTAAGGTAGTGCATCACCGCGCCATAGGTGCCGGCGTGGATCATGGTGGGGACCTTCTGGGTCTTGGCGATGAAGCGCTTCGACCACGCCCGCGTGTCCTCGTTCAGGTCCCAGTAGAACGCCGAGCTCAGCATCAGGCCCTGGGCGCTCTGGAGCCCGAGACTGTGAATGTCGGCAATGAAGACGAGCAGCCCGACCAGCTTCTGCCGCTGCGTGATGCCGAATTCGCCGGCCTGCTTGACGACGTTGATGAAGTCGCCGCCGGTGTCGGCGAGCGCGATCACGTCCGCCTTCGAGGACTGTGCCTGGAGCAGGAAGGACGAAAAATCCTGCGTATTGAGCGGATGTTTCACCGCGCCGATCACCTTGCCGCCCATGGCATCGATGACCTTGCGGCTGTCGGCCTCGAGTTGCGCGCCGAGGGAATAGTCGACCGAAATGAAGTACCAGGAGTTTGCGCCGAGACGCGACATCGCCCGCGTCGTTCCCTGCGACAGCGCATAGGTGTCGTAAGTCCAGTGAATTCCGGTTGGCGAGCATTCGTCGCCAGTCAGGCGCGACGTGGCGGCGCCGGTGGCGAGGAAGAGCTTCTTCTTGTCGCGTGTGATGCCCTGCACCGCCAGCGCGACCGCAGAATTGGGCACGTCGAGGATCGCCTCGACGTTTTCATTTTCGAGCCAGCGCCGCGCTATGGTCGCTCCCACATCGGCCTTGTTCTGGTGGTCTCCCGCGACGATCTGGATGCTGCGCCCCAGCACCTGACCGCCGAAGTCGTCGACCACCATTTGCGCCGCGACCACCGAGCCCTGGCCGCCATTGTCGGCGTAGAGCGAGGACATGTCGGTGAGAACGCCGAGCTTGACCGGACCATCCTGCGCAAGGACCGGCGCCGTGAACAGCGCCAGTGCCAGTCCGAAAGCTCCGATCGACATCCCGCAGGATTTCATTGCCCGTCTCCTCCAAATTCGGCGTCGGGATCATGACGGGATCGCGCGAATGCGGAAGTGAAACTCTTGCAGAGTGATCCTGAACCGCCTTCAGATTGGTGGCGCGAACGGCTGGGCGTCGCGGTCCGGGCGCCCTGCTCGGTTGCGTTGGCCGCGCGCATGGCCTTAACTGGAAACGATCGCAGGTACGCAACGGGCGCGCGATCCGCCTGCGACGGTGTCCTGCACGTGGCTGTTTCCTTCAAGACCCTGGACCTGAACCTGCTCAAGGTCTTCGACGCCGTCATGGAGGAGCGCAGCGTGCTGCGGGCGAGCCAGCGGGTTGCGCTCAGTCAATCCGCCGTGAGCCATTCGCTCGCCCGGCTCCGCGAGATGCTGGAAGACGATCTGTTCGTGCGCACGGCGACCGGCATGCAGCCGACAGCGCGCGCGTTGACGATGGCACCACAGGTTCGCGAAGCGCTGCGATCTCTCGAGGCGGCGGTCGAGCAGCCGCGCTTCGTTCCGGCGGCCTCGACCCGACAGTTCACCCTGGCCGCCAACGACTTCACCACGATGGTGCTGGCGTCACCGCTCCTGAAGATACTTGGGCTTGAGGCGCCGGCGATCGACCTGATTATCAAGCCGGTGACACGGATCGACCTCGCCGAGCAGATCGACCTCGGTCGCATCGACGTTGCGATCGGCGTCTTCTCGGATCCGCCGAACCGCTTTCGGACCTCACTGTTGTTCGAATATGACGACGTGCTGATCGTGGGCGGAAAGCGCAAGCTCGGTCGGATCGACAACGCGGCCCTGGCCCGCATGCCGCTGGTCGTTGTCTCCTTCGGCGGCGAGCAGGAGGGAGCGATCGGAGGCTTCATCTCCGAGCGCGGCCTTGCCAGGCGATCGGAGATGTATGACCGCGCGGCACTCGAACGGGCATTGTCCGAAAGCGACCGGCCGCCGCGCATAGCTGTTTCGCTGCCGCATTTCCTTGCGCTGCCCGCCCTGCTCGCGGACACTGAACTCGCGGCCATCGTTCCGCGTCCATTGGCGCGGGCGTTCGAACGCGCGCATGCCATCACGACGTACGAATTGCCTTACGCCACAACCCCTGTCGAGGTCCGGCTGCTGTGGCACGAACGTATCGAGGGCGAGCCATCGCATGACTGGCTGCACGATATTCTTCGGCGCGCAACCGCGGACCTCAGGCGCGGACGCTAGCTGGCGACGGTCTCGGTCCTGGTTCCATTTGCCATTGGGGCGTTCGGTTGGGGCGCGCGAGTGGAGGTTGTGCTAGACTGGGCGTCGCAGTCCTGAAGAGGTCAACGATACAAGGCGGTCTCAACCGCCGCTCAAGGAGCCCGTCATGCAGGAGAACATCGCCCGCGCGACCACCTCGCGCGCCATTCCGTTCGATGCCGCCAAGCTCGACCGTCTCATGGAGGCCGCCGGCCTCGACGTGCTGGTCGTAACCTCCAAGCACAATGTGCAGTACTTGCTCGGCGCCGAGCGCGCGATCTTCTTCGACTACATGGACGCGATGGGCGTCAGCCGCTATCTGCCGGTCCTGATCTATCCCAAGGGCGTACCTGATAAGGCGGTCTATATCGGTCACCGTCTGGAAACCCATCAGCGTGCCGTGGCGCCGCCGTGGGTGCCGCAAGTCCGCACCGAATCCAATGGCTCGGTCGACGCGGTCACACGGGCCATTGGCCTGATCCGCGACGCCGGCGTGCCCTTGAAGCGGGTCGGCGTCGAGATGGCGTTCCTGCCGATGGATGCTGGAAGGGCGCTCGCTGACGCCCTGCCCGGTGCCGAGCTCAAGGACGCGCTGCTGGTGCTGGAGCGGCTGCGGGCGGTCAAGTCGGCCGATGAGCTGGCCAAGCTCAAGACCGCATCCGAACTGGTCATTGCCTCGATGCTGGAGGTGATCGCCGGGCATGGGCCCGGCACGACCAAGCAGCAATTGTCGGACGGCTTGCGCATCGCCGAGGCCAATCGCGGCCTGACCTTCGAATACTGCCTGCTCGCCTGCGGCAGCAGCCACAACAGGGCGCCGTCATCGCAGCGCTGGGAGCAAGGCGACGTGCTGTCGCTCGACTCCGGCGGCAATTATCACGGCTATATCGGCGACCTCGCCCGCATGGCCGTGCTGGGCGAACCCGACAGCGAACTGAAGGATTGCCTGGCCGAGATCGAGGCGGTTCAGCGCGCCGCCTTTGCCGTGGTCCGGCCGGGCGCTCTCGGCGGCGACATCTACGTCGCGGCCGAGCGGCAGCTTGCCCAGATCACGCAGCGCGACTGCACCGATTTCCTGGCCCATGGCATGGGCCTCGTCAGCCACGAGGCCCCTCGCCTGACCGCCAAGGGTCCGGTCCCCTACGACGACACCGACGCCCGCCTGCCGCTCGAAACAGGCATGGTGGTCTCGATCGAGACCACGATGAAGCATCCAAAGCGCGGCTTCATCAAGCTCGAGGATACGGTTGTGGTGACGCCTACCGGGTATGAGATTTTTGGCGAAGGTGGCCGGGGCTGGAATTTGGGTGGGAGTGCGCTTTAGCCTAAGGACGTTGCAAGACCCTCATGGTGAGGAGCGCGGCACGCGCGTCTCGAACCATGAAGGCCAGCCTCTCGCGTGTGGCCATCCTTCGAGACGCCCGCTTTGCGGGCTCCTCAGGATGAGGTGCGGAGTGTGGTGAAGCTGCGCAATTACCGCGTCAACAGCATCTCCAGCTGGCTCTGTGCCTTCTTCACCGCGCCCGCGAACCAGCTCTGGCTGGGCGCTTCCCTGGCGAAACATTTGGTGTAGGCATCCATCGCCTGGTCTTCCTTGGCCATGGCGTCCTCTGGAGTCTTCCTGGCCATCATCTGCTTCCAGACTTTTTCGCAGGCCGGGATCTCGGCCGTCTTCACGGCATCGGTGACGGCGAGGAAGAAGACCTTCTCGCCCTGAATCGCGACCACGTCGATTTCATGCGGCGCGCCCTTCAGGTCGCCGTTGCCGCGCACGCCGAGCACGGCGACCGCGGCACTGGCGGATGCGGGCTTCGTGATCGGCAGCTCGGCATATTTGGCGAAGGCCGAGTCCTGGATGGCTTGATAGTAGAAGCGATCCGACTTGAAGGCTGCGGCGATCTCCTGCGGCAGGCCGTCCTCGCGGTGCTCGCGCAGCCAGTGCTTGAGCAGACCTGTGGTGGTCACCACGGCCTGCATCTTGTCGCCTTCGGAGGCAAAGCCCAGACCGTCGAGATGGCCGAAGCCCGAGTCGCCCTTGAACAGCGTGTCGGCGTTCGACTTGCCTTCCGCCGGCAGCCCCTTGATCGTGACCGGTCCGACCAGGCCGCGCAGCACACCGGTCAGCTCGTTGAGCGCCGCATCGTGCTGCTTGAAAGTCTCGTCGTTCTCCTTGGCTTTGGAGAATTTTGCGATGTAGCGATCGCGCAAATCGAGATAGTGCTGCTCGGGCGTGGCGGCGTCGGTGGGTGTCGCGAAAACGAGCAGGCAGAGCAAGGCGAGCGATCTCATTGCAATTTCCGGAAGACGGGGAGCGATCTCCAGTCTTTGTGCCGGTGCCGGACGGGAAGGTTCATCGGCTCCTGAACTGCGAACGTGCGTGGCGGCCGGAGGTGTCGATGTACCCGTTTCAGGTTGACAAGAGCGGCCGTCCAGCGCCAAAATTCGATCGGGTCGATACACCCGCTGCCTGCGCCCTTTGGGGATGGTGAACGTATCAAAGTCGCCCTCACCCTCGCTATTGGCGAGCGGGTCGGCAAGGCAGGCACCGATCTTCTCCGTTCGCCGATACGGGTGCTCTCATGCGCGATTTCCGCGATGCGAAGGCCATGGCTCGTTCCTTGCGCGATGCCTTGAATGCCAAAGCCGTGCAAACCACTCACAGCGAAGCTTTGGAACTGATCGCGAAAGCGTTCGGGTACGAGAACTGGAATATTCTGTCGGCCAAGATTGATGCGGCGCAGCCGAGTGCTGGCGTGCAGAATCCTGCCCAGCAGGATCGTCCCATCTACTGTTCGTTCTGCGGCATGAACCAGCACGAAGTGAGCAAGCTGGTGGCCGGGCCGGCTGTCTTTATCTGCGACGAATGTATCGACCTATGCACCGATATCGTTGATGAGCAGCTGCTTCGCCTCATCGAAGGAGATGCAGACAGTGCTCGCGCCATGCCCACCGATAGACTGCTTCCCTATGTGGAGCACGCGAACAAAGGGGTGGAGCGCAATCGGCTGTTGTCGCAGAGCATCGAAAGGGTTTTTGCGCTTCGACAGAACGCCTCGGCGGCGAATGATGACGTGTTCAAGACATCCAAAGTCGCTCGATTGAGAGGCAAGACGTCCGACGAACTGCTGGCGATGAAGAAGTTCTCGCTAAGTCAGTTGAAGCGTTACGAGCAGGCGCTGCAGACCGCGATGCCCATCGTCAACGAGCGCACTCGGTAAATGCGCAGACGATCGAGCGGCACGCCGGCCCTACTCCGCCGGCGTGAGCTGCTGCCGGCTCAGGCGCATCGCCGCCGTCTCGCGCGCCCGGACGCGGGCGCGGCGCTTGCGCCACCAGATCACGACGCCGGTGACCGACAGTGCCGCCACCACGAGGCCCATGATCGAGATCAGGATGCGGCCGAACAGCCCGACGATGCGGCCCGAATGCAGCGGGAATTGCGCCTGCACGAAGATGTCGGCGGCGGTGCCGACCCAGGGCAGCCGTTCGCCGATCGGGCGGCCGTCCTCGCTGTCGTAATAGAGCTGCGCCGGCCCGACGCCGCCGGCGCCGTGATCGTCGCCGGGATGGAAGAACGCCGCGGCATAGACGCCATGGGCCGGGCCGTAATTGATCGAGCCGACCGGGACGGTCCACCCTCGCCCCTTGCCGTCGGCCGCCGCGCGCGCAGCGATGTCGTCAAACGTCACCTTGGGCTCGATGGGATCGTCGAGATCGCGATAGGGCCGCTGCTCATAGGGCGTCGGCGTGTAGTTCGACACCATCTTCATCATCGGCGAGAACACCTCGAAATAGAGGTTCAGCGTGAACGCCGTGAAGGCGATGATGAACAGCACGCCCCAGGTCCACAGGCTGAAGGCGCGATGGATATCGAAATTGATCCGGTAGGCGCTGCCCGATGCCTTGATGGTCCAGGCCGGCGCCCAGCGCGCCCAGAAGCCCCGTTCGAGCTGGCGCGTGACCTGGGGTGCCCGCGCGGCCTTGGCGCGCCGTCGCGAGGGCAGCGTCAGATAGAAGCCGACGAAGCAATCGATGGTCCAGATGATGGCGATCACGCCGAGCACGCGCATGCCCCAGCGATCGCTGCCCCAGAATTCCGGGATGTGCATGGTGTAGTGGAGCTTGTAGAGGAACGAGACGAAGTTTTCGCGCGTCACCGGCCACACCGCGCCCCAATAGCGCCGGCCGAGCTCGACACCGGTGTTGGGATCGAGGAAAATCTGGTTGTAGTCGATCGCGAAGCGTTTTCCCGTCGCCGGATCGATCCGCGGCATCACGAAGAACCACAGCGAGTGCCCCTCCTCCGGCGTCATGAAGAGGTAGACGACGCGTGCGCGGGGATCGCGCTGCTCGATCATCTTCGCGAGCTCGATCGAGGGAAGCGCCGGGCCTTTGCTGGTGACATCGAACAGGTGGTGGTTCAGCACCTCGTCGATCTCATGATCCCATGAGATGATCGCGCCGGTGATGCCGGAGAAGAACAGGAATCCGGCCGTGAGCAGTCCCGCCCAGCGATGCAGCCTGCCGAATATCGCTCTCATCGTCTCGACTCTCATCAAGCGGGTCCGGCGCGCTGCGCCGGCGCTTCCACCGAGACCGTGGGAATTTGAGTTTGCGCCTGCACGGGCGCGAAGGGAACGCAGAGAGCGAATATGCTGACGGCGCCGAAGAAAAGCACCTGAAGCTGTCGAACAAGCGCATTGGAGCACGAACGAAGTTGGAAGTCTGACACGTCTATCGAGGTCCCACGCACTGCCGGCTTTGCCGGAATGATTTTTGGACTCTCGCCCTAACGCGGGGACATCTTCAGTGCGAGGGACGAGGAGTTAGAATCTATCGAGACCGGGGAATAAATCGTGCGACCAATGCGCCCATCTGCGCGTCGAGGCGCATCGCCGGCTTCTATGAGCACTTCGATATGGAATGCTTCTAGAGTGAGAACATTCGCCGCTTGTCCGCAAACGCGTGACAACGGCGGACTCGCTGCCGCGAACGAATGGCTGCGGCGACGATGCGACGGCTGACGGGAGCCCGGCAGTTCAACCTTGCGCGGCAATCATCGTGTTGAGCGCTTTAACGCTCGGCGCAAACAGCACTGCGACGCCCTTGTAGCGGATAAATTGCTTCATCTGGAACGTCACGGAGGCGTCCCCCGCAAGCGGAACCTGGAACCGGGTCTCGGCCTTTGGATCTGCCCGGTTTCCGGTCAACGCATCCTGCGCGTTGGCCCCGTTCGGAAGGCGCATGTAGGCGTCGGCAAAGTCCGTCTGATGCATCCACCGCAGGATGGTATAGAATTGCTCGTTGATCCTGGCGAAGTAGAACAGCCCTACGATGCCGCGGTCCTTGCCGTCGTCCTCCGTGCCCTCCAGATGAGGGCCGTAGGAAAATCCGCGGCGTATGACTCGCGGCGGCCCCTTGGGGAAACGAATCTGATTGGCGAATTTCAGCGGCTGATCGCGGCAATTGACAATGCGAATGTGAGCCCCGAGCGGGCATTTGACGCCGTTTGGATCGTCGCCATAGCCGAACGCATCGTTCAATTGGGGGGTCGACGGTGGTGCATCGGGAAAGCGTGACAGCGGCGACCCGTGTCGCCAGCGCCCCATCATCTTGGCCGCGATCCATTCCTCGGCCAGTTCCGGGCCGACATGCGGCGCCGCCTGCGGTGCATTCGCCTTCAGGAATGTGTTGAAGGCCGCAACGTCCTGATAAAGCCACGACAGGCCGACGTACGATCCATCGCGCGCGAAGTCCTGCCACGGACCGGGCTTGAACGGTGCAGTGGGAAAATCGCTGTTCGGATAGCCGACGACGATCTCGCGGCAATCGACGGCGTCGGAAGCCCTGGCAGCCGGCGCATCCTGCCAGTCAACATTGGGCGCGGTGATTCCATCGCGATAGCCAAAATGCAGGCGGCCGTCGGCTGGCCGACAGCCGGACAGCGCGCCGTCGTCCCAACTGTCGAGCGCCAATTCCCGGACAGCGAAGCCTGTTGCCGACTGCCGCACCTGCGCGAGGCAATCGGCTTTCTGCTCGGGCGTATCGAACCCGATGTGGATGGCGAGATCGATATCGCTCGACTTGAACTTGCCATCCCACCATCCGGCCGGAGCGCTGGCGTCGAAGAAACCAAGCTGTGTCGCAATGCCGCCATCCGGCGCCTGCGCGGGGTCCACGAACGATACCTCGAACTGCTGCCGCCCCTGCGCGACGTCAAGTTCGGCGCGACCCGACATCAACGTCGCGATGCCGTTCCAACTGAACATGAAGTGGAACGCGGGACCATCGGGATCCGGGCCTGCCCCCACCGCTGCTCGCGGTATCCATTGCCGCAGGAAGGACCTGGCACCGCCGGCGTCGCCAAACCTAAACAACAGAACCGCGAGCAGCGGCTTGGCGGAGCTTCGAGCGACGATCGCCTGCAAATTGCCGAGATCCACCATGGCGCCTGTCCTGCAAGAACGGTCAGCCGATAGGCAGCCTCAAAGCCGGCCTATCCCGAAAGCGCAAATACGCTCTGAAAGCTATTTCCCGAGCTTTGCCAGAATGTCCGCGACAGTCATGCCGTCGTAAGCCGAGAACAGCCAGCCGGACGGGTTGCCGCTGATGTCGGTTGAGCCGTCGGTCGCCGTGCCCAGCGAGCGCGCGTTGTGGTTCTTCGAGAATTCGAAGAACGCATTGGGATCGTTGATGTCCAGGCCAGTCGTATCTGCCAGGGAAAATATCGCGGCAAATATCGGCGTGAGCGCTCGACGGAAAAACTCGGTGTATTCCTGGTGCGTTCCCTCATATTCGGTGATGACCTGGATGTACTTGTCGTCGATGACGACGACGCGGGCGAAATGGACGATCCTGGACTGCTTCAACGCCGCCGCGATGGCGGGCTGAACTTTCTCAGTGAAGCTCGCCTCGAGATTCCGCAGTTTCGCCAGGGTCTCGGCATCCTGCTTGATCGGCAGCGTGAGATTGAGTGCATGGGTCATGGGAAATCTCCTTAAAGAATACAACCTTAAGATGGTATCACTCTCGAAAGGAATTGGAAACGATCTTTTCGACCTGCGGCCGGCCGTCGCGTCGCGGGCCGTTCGAAAGGGGCAGCAATACTCCCCTGACAATTCGACCGCGAGCGCATGCAACCAGCGAACGAGCGCTGGTTGGCCTGCTGCGAACGTTGTTGTCGCGCGACGAGCCTAAGCTTTGCCGGCGTGGCAGCACGCGCCGCCGGCGGCATCCTTCGGGTCGCCCGCCAGCACGCTGCGGCTGTTGCGCTCCGGCGGAATGTCGCCGGCGGCATTGGCCGAAAAGAATCCTGTCGGCTTCAGCATGAAGCCGGCATATTCGACCGGCATGATCGGAAAATCCTCGGGCTTGCAGACATGGGTGTGGCCGAAGGAGTGCCACACCACGAGATCTGTATTCTCGATGTTGCGGTTCTGCGCGGCGTAGCGCGGCAAGCCGTCGCCGCCGGCATGGACGTTGGGATAATCGCCGCTCGCGTATTTCTCGTCCTTGTCGAAGGCCGTGACCCAGACGTGCTTCGTCGCAAAGCCGCCGCGCTTGCGCACGTAGCTGCCCTCCTGCGCCAGCATCAGCGGGCTCGGATTGACTACGAGCTTGTAGGCCGGCGCGTTGCCGACCGAGTTGGTCTCGTTGGGATTGCTGATCTTCCAGAACCGGCCGGTCTCGCCGTTCGCAATGGCAGCCGCATCACGCTCGCGCGACAGGATGCGGGTCGTGGTATCGAACGCGTTGCCGTGCGGATTGTCCGCGCCCCAGGGCCGCGGCACGAACTCGTGCTCGGTGACGGTATTGCCGCCGCCATCGAGATCCATGTGCATGCGCACGTTGAAGAAATGCTGGTGCGTTGGGCCGCCCAGATTGTCGTCGACCATGCCGCCCCATTTGTATTTTTCGCCGGATGGCACGGCGGCGGTCTGGATGATGCCGGTGAGTTTTGTCTCGAGCTGGATCGTGCCGTCCTGGTACAGGTACCAGTAGAAGCCGTAGTCGTAATTGCCGACGGTCGCGAAGAACGAGATGACGAGGCGCCGCGAGCGGCGCACCTCGAACAGGCCGTTGCGGAATTCGTAGTGCTTCCAGGCAATTCCGTAGTCTTCTTCATGCATGCAGATGGCATTCTGCATGACGAATGGCGCGCCCTTGTTGTCGGCGGCCGGCACGTCGAAATAATGGATGTTGCCGAGACAGTCGCAGCCGAGTTCGAGCGCATTGGCGAGCATGCCGAGCCCGTATTCGCCGGCGTCGAACGCCGACTTCCAGAAATGGTTCTCGGTCGGATCGGCATAGGGCACCACCATCTCGGTGACGCTGGCGCGATGGATCAGCGAGCGCTTGCGTGCACCGTCCTGGTAGGCGAGCTGATGTAGCACCAGGCCCTCGCGCGGCGTGAAGCCGACGCGAAAGCTCCATTTCTGCCAGTCGACCTTCCAGCCATCGACCTTGAAGCTCGCGCCCTCCGGCTGCTCGATATGCAGCGGCTTGATGTCGGTGCGCGGGTTTTTGACTTCATGCGCGCCGTAATTCCGCTTCTTGCGCGGGATCGGCACGATCGGGTCTGCGTCCGTGAGGGCGATGACCTTGCCGGCGATCAGGTCGACCACGGCCACCACGCCCTCGATCGGATGGGCGTAGCCGTTGTCCTGCAGATGTTCTCGGAAAAAGCTGACGGCGCGCACGATACGGGCGCCGCGCTCGTACTCAAAATCGAAGAAGCCCGAGGAGAACGGATCGACCTGGACCAGTTCGATATCCTTGTCGGTGAGCCCGCGGCGGACCATCGCCGCGCGCCAGCCTGGATCGGCCTTCACCACGGCCTCGCACTTGAAAAATTCTTCCAGCATCACCGGCGGCTGCCCATAGGGCGCCTCGCGGTTCGGAATGACCTTGCGGCCGACGATCTCGTTGCGGCCGAGATCGACGATGTGCTCGATCGCCTCGCCCGTGGTGATGTCCAGCGTGAGCGCGAAGGCCCGGCGCCCTGCTCCGCCCGCGGCCAGCTCCTGCTTGGTCGGCTCCTCCAGCCGCACCGTCGGGAAGCGGCAGTTCTCGGGCGAGGTCGCGGCGGCACGAACCAGCGTGGAGGCGGCCGTGATCTCTTCGGCTGTCAGAGGATCGAGCGGATGAGGTGCGGCCGCTTGAATCGGTGATTTGGCTTTGACGGTATCGAGCATGATGATGACCAGAAATCAGCGCAGGGCGAGATGCGCGGTGATGGCGCGGAAGGCGGCGAGCCAGCGGTGGTCGAGCGGAACGTCCATCGCCTTCGGCTGCGTCGCGAGCTTGACGATGACGGTGTCGGTGGCCGCGTCGATATAGAGCCACTGGCCGTGGATGCCGATCCCCGCGAGATCGTTCCGCGAGGGATCGATCGTGTACCATTTGCTGCGGTAGCGGGCGCCCGGGAAGATGTCGGCGAGATCGCCGTCTTTCCACGCCTGGGGATCGCCGTTCTCGTGGATGTCGTCGATCCACCAGCCCGGCACCACCTGCCGGCCCTCGACCACGCCGCGGCAGCGGATCATTTCGCCGAAGCGCAGCAGATCGCGCGCGGTGACGGAAAGCCCGCCGGCGATGCGGCCCATGCCGTGGCTGTCCAGCGTCAGCGAGCCGTCCTCCTCGGCGCCCATCGGCTGCCAGAGATAGTCGGAGAGGATGCGATGGTAAGGCATGCCGCAGGCGCGCTCGTAGACCCAGCCGAGCACTTCCGTATTGGTCGAGACGTAGTGGAACACCTTGCCGTGCGGCTTGCCGGTCCCGCGCAGCGTGGTGAGATAGGCGCGCTGATGGCCGGCCTCGACGCCTGGCGGCGGCACGTCCCAGCCCGAAGAGAAGCGATAGCGCGCGACGTCGCCGGCGGGGTCATCGTAATCCTCCTCGAACTTGATCGCGACCGCCATGTCGAGGACGTTGCGGACGGTGCAGCTGCCATAGACCGAGCTCTCCAGCTCCGGCACGTAGCGCACCACCCTCGCCTCCGGATCGAGCAGGCCGCGCGCGGCCAGCACGCCGCCGAGCGTGCCGGCGATCGACTTGCTGATGGAGCAGATCAGATGCGGCGTGGTGACGCTCATGCCATCGCCGTACCATTCGTGGATCAGCGTGCCCCGGTGCATGACCAGCAGCGCATCGCCGAAGGTTTCGCGCAACGTGGCCTCGACCGTGGTCGGCTTGCCGTCCGGCGCGGTGAAGCTGAGCTTTTGCAGCTCGCGCGGCGCGCTTGCCATCCGTGTGGGATGCGCGGAGCGGCGAACCTCCGCGGTCGGCAGCACTTCGCGGGTGTGGGTGAAGCCCCAGCGGATGGCGGGAAAGCTGCGCCAATTGGCGCGGGTCACTTGGGCCTCGGGCGCAGGCGGGGTGCCGCGCATGATGTCCGTCGGTCGCATCTCGATCCTCCGCAAGGCCATCCCGACTGCGATGTCGGAACGGCAAGGGAGAAGACTGCACACAGGCCGCATCGGGCGTTATCGAGATCCGGCAATATTTTGCTGGACAGTGGCCATGGCCGTGCCAGTCTGGCGTAGTTCTTGCTGGCTATTCGGCTTGCAAATTCTGACGTGCTGTCATGGCTTTAAGCGAAACTCTTCCGATTCAAGACTCGGCTGCCAATCTACTTCAAGCGAGCAGCACGGATGTCGACGAGCATTGCGCCACGCTCGGCCGCTGGCGGCTGAGCTACGACCAGATCAGCGCCGGGGCGTTCCGAGGCAGCTTCACGCAACTCTCCCTGCCCCGGCTCGAAGTGTTCTGCGAGATCACCAGCCAGCAAGTCCGCCAATACGGCCAGCTCGGTGCCGACAGCTTTGGCATCGGTCTGCCCTGGCACGGCGATGGCGAGGTGAATTGCAACGGGGCCAGTGTTGCGGGCTCCCAGGTCATCGCCAGCATCGACGCCGAGATCGACATGTGTACGCCGAAGGCGTTCGAGTTGCGCGGTGTCGTCGCCAGCGCGGTGCTGATCGCGGAGCTTGCGGCACGGCTCGACATCGAATTGCCGCGCGCCGTCTGGCACCAGTTGCGGGTGATCGAGATGGCGGCGGCGCCGGTCGCGCGGCTGCGCGCCCACCTTGCCGCCATTCACGAGACCATCACGGCCGCACCCGAACGGTTCGACGATCCGGCCGCGCGACAGGCGCTGGAGGACGCCCTCCTCGTCGAGATCATGGACATGCTGCCGACGGCCCAGCCCAGCGATCCCGGCCGCAGCGCCACGGCGCGCAAGCGCACCGTGGATCGCGCCCGCGAGCTGATGCATGGCAGCGGCGATCGCTCGCTGTCGCTGCTGGAGGTCTGCAAGGCGGTCGGCGCCAGCCCGCGCAAGCTCGGCTATTGCTTTCAGGAAGCCGTGGGCACGAGCCCGATGCATTACTGGCGCGCGATGCGGCTGAACCGGGTGCGGCGGGACCTGAAGCGCGCCGGCGGCGCCGAGACGTCGATCTACGACGTCGCCGTGCAACACGGCTTCTGGCACTTCAGCCAGTTCTCGCTCGACTACAAGCGCCACTTCTCCGAGCTGCCCTCGGAGACACTGCGGCGCGCGAGGCTTGTCGCCTGACGCGCGTCTTCTACTCTACGACTAGTCGTGGCTCGCAGCTCGCTTGCGGCCATCCTTCGAGACGCCCGCCTCTGGCGGGCCCTCAGGATGAGGTCGCGTTTTGCGGCGAGATATTGGACCCTCATGGTGAGGAGCCCGCGCAAGCGGGCGTCTCGAACCATGCAAGCCGGCACGTTACCAGGTCGGCAAATACGTACCCTTGAAGCGCGTCTCAAGAAACGTCTTCACAGGATCGGAGTGATAGACCGCGATCAACTGCTTCACCCACGGCTTGTCCTTGTCCTCCTCGCGGACGGCGAGGATGTTGACCCAGGGACCATCGGGGTTCTCGCGCGCGATCGCATCGGTCGCCGGATTGAGGCCGGCCTGCACGGCGTAATTGTTGTTGATCGAGACGACGTCGACGTCCTGCAGCGCGCGCGGCAGCTGGGCGGCATCGAGCTCGACGAAGCGCAGCTTCTTCGGATTGTCGGTGATGTCGGCAATGGTCGAGGAGACGTTGTTCGGATCCTTCAGCTTGATCACGCCGTGCAGCGCCAAAATCATCAGGCCGCGCGCGCCGTTGGAGGGATCGTTGGCAATCGCAACGCGAGCGCCTTCCGGCAAATCGGCGAGCTTCTTGTATTTCTGCGAATAGACGCCCTGCGGCGAGCCGATCGTGTTGGCTACCTTGACAATTTTCCAGCCGGTCTTGGAGATCTGGTTCTTCAGGTAAGGCTCGTGCTGGAACGAGTTGGCTTCGAGGTCCTTCAGCGCCAGCGCCTGGTTCGGAATGACGTAGTCGGTGAACTCGACCACCTTGATGTCGAGGCCGCGCTCGGCGCCGACCTTCTTCACCACGTCGAGGATCTCGGCATGGGGGCCGGCGGTAACGCCGACGCGGATGGTTTCAGCTTGAGCGGTGGTCGCAAGCAAGGCTGCAGCCGCAAGGGTTGCGAGAAAGCGCATTGTAGTCTCCAGTTTCAGGGAATGAGTATCAGCGCTGCCGCAGCCGGCGGTTGACCCGACGTGCGAGATAATCGCCCGCGCTCTGCACGAGCTGCACCAGCGCGATCAGCACGACCACGACGGCGAGCATCATCTCCGGCATGAAGCGCTGATAGCCGTAGCGGATGCCGAGATCGCCGAGCCCGCCGCCACCGACGGCACCGACCATGGCGGAGTAGCCGAGCAGGCTGACCACCGCGAGCGTCAGTGCCAGGAGCAAGCCGGGCAACGCTTCGGGGATCAGCACCTTGAGAACGATCTGGATCGGTGATGCCCCGAACGAGGACGCGGTTTCGATCAGGCCGCCATCGACCTCGCGGATCGCGGCCTCGACCAGGCGCGCGATGAACGGCGTCGATGCGATGACCAGCGGCACGATCGCGGCAGTCGATCCGATCGAAGTGCCGGCAATGAGCCGCGTGAACGGGATGATGGCGACGACCAGGATGATGAAGGGCGTAGAGCGTGTCGCATTGACGACGATGCCGAGCACGCGATTGACCGCGGGGGCCGCGAACAGCTCTCCTTTTCGGCTGGTCGCGAGAAAGACGCCGAGCGGCAGGCCGAAGGCGGTGCCGAGCAGCGCCGCGACGCCGACCATATACAGGCTTTCGCCGGTGGCCTGGATGATCAGGTTAATGAGTTCAGGCGACATAGCCGAGACGCTCCGCCGAGAATTGATATTGAGAGAGCCAGGCGAGCGTCCGCGTCGCCGTGTCCTCGCTGCCGGGAATGCCGAGCACCAGCGAGCCCACATGCTGACCGCCGATCTCGTCGATGCGGGCCGACAGCAGCGAGACGTCGAGGCTGAGCTCGCGCGCGAGCCGCGCCACCAGCGTGTCGCCGGCCCCTGCCCCGCGCACCTGGACGCGGATCACGGCCTGCCCGCCGGCAGACGGCTCTGGTACGATCCGGCTCGCCAGCGAGACCGGCAGGCTGTCGCCGATGACCTCGGCCAGGAAAGACTGTGTGATCGGATGCTTGGGGTGCGTGAAGATGTCGGCGACATGGCCGCTCTCGACGACATGGCCGGCGTCGAGCACCACCACTTCCTTGGCGAGCTGTCGCACCACGGACATTTCGTGGGTGATCAGCACGATGGTCACGCCAAGCTCGCGGTTGATGTTGGCGAGCAGATCGAGGATCGCGCGCGTGGTCTGCGGGTCGAGCGCCGAGGTCGCCTCGTCCGACAGCAGCACGCTCGGCCGCGTCGCCAGCGCACGGGCAATGCCGACGCGCTGCTTCTGGCCGCCCGAGAGTTCAGAAGGGTAGCGGTCGCGCTTGTCGGCGATGCCGACCAGCGCCAGCAGCTCGGCGACGCGGGCCTTGATGTCGGACTTGGCCCAGCCGGCGATCTCCAGCGGCAGCGCGATGTTGTCGGCCGCCGTGCGCGACGACAGCAGGTTGAAATGCTGGAAGATCATCCCGATCGAGCGCTGCGCCAGCCGCAATTCGCGACCTGCCAGCGCCGAGATATCGCTGTTGTCGACGATCACGCGGCCCGTGGTCGGCTTCTCCAGCCCGTTGATCAGCCGGACCAGGCTCGACTTGCCGGCGCCGGAGCGGCCGATGACGCCGGTGATCGAGCCGCGCGCAATCGCGAAGTCGATGTCTTGCAGCGCGTTGACGCCGGGCTTGCCGCGATAGGCCGGATAGATCTTCGAGATGCCCTCGAAACGGACCATCGCGTCAGCGTTCCGGGCGGCAGGTGAAATCGCTTCAAGCGTTTCGATCTTCTGTCCGATCGCGAGCGATTGGTGGGCGTTCATGGAGGCGGCCTTCATGCACAACAGTTCCTGTTGCCCCCTGGGGCATCCGGGAACCGGGTCGCGTCAAGCGACGGAGAGTGAAATCGCCGTGAGGGTTCGGGTGGAACGCGCTGCACTGCAGCACGCACCATCGCCTTTTCAGGTCTTCCTTGCAATGTCAGATATTTGCGGGGAGTTGGACGAAGTTTTCCCAATCCCACCCCGGCGAAGAAAATTCGTCTGCCGGGGGTATGAGCTTCCGGCCCCGCTCAGCTGATCTGCAACCAGGGCAGCACGATCAGCAGGAGTCCCGCAAAATAGAGCAGCCCGAACAGCAGCCCAAAGCCCCAGAACTGGCCCTTCCCGATATAGCCGCTGCCGAAATACATCGGCGCGGGTCCCGTCGCGTAAGGCGAGATCACGCCCATCAGGCCGAGCGAATACATGCAGAGCATGGCGAGCGTCGTAACCGGCAGGCCGGGAATGCCCGATCCGACCGCGAGCACCACCGGCAGCACGGCCGCGGCATGCGAGGTGATGCTCGAGAAGAAGTAGTGGATCCAGAAGAATAGCGCGACCAGCAGGAGCATCGCGGTCGACGGCGACAGCCCCGCGAGCGGTTTGGCGTATTCGGTCGCGAACCATTTGATGAAGCCGATTTCGTTGAGGCCCGAGGCCAGCGTCAGCAGCGAGGTGAAATAGAAGAACACCTCCCAGGCGCTCTTCTCGCTGACGATGTCGGCGAACTCGATCACGCCCGTCACCAGCATCAGCGAGATCACGATGAACACGACGGTGGTGGCGTTGACGAAGTTCGAGCCGAGCAGGGGCACGTGGATGTCCGGGCTCGAGCCCGCGATCCACAGGAACATCGCGAGGACGATCAGAGCCAGCATGATCCACTCGTTGCGCGACATCGGGCCCATCTCGCTGACCTCCCTGGCCGCCCATTCGGAGATCTCCGGGCTGTGCTTCACCTCGGGACGGCAGACCACATAGCTGAGCAGCGGCACGAGGATCATCAGGAGGATGCCGAGCGGCGCAAAGCCGACGAACCACTGCGCCCAGCTCACCTCGACGCCGGCGGTCCTCTTGGCGATCGCAAGCGCGGCCGCATTGGGCGCGAGCGCGGTGAAGAACAGCGAGCTGGTGATCGCGGTTGCCGCAAACGCCGTCCACATCACATAAGTGCCGATCTTGCCGGCGGTCGGCCCGGGCTCGGAGCCGTAGATGCGCGGGATGTTGCTGATGATGGGATAGACGATGCCGCCGCTGCGCGCGGTGTTGGATGGCGTCGCTGGTGCCAGCAGGAAGTCCGACATCGCCACCGCGTAGCCGAGACCGAGCGTGTTGTGGCCGAGCTTCTGCACCAGCACCAGCGCGATACGGCGGCCGAGCTGGCTCTTGCGATAACCGATCGAGAATACGAAGGCGCCAACGATCAGCCACACCGTGCTCTCGGCAAATCCCGCCAGCATCCAGCGCAGCGATTTGCCGGGATCGGGATCGATATAGCCGGCGACGCCCGCGACCGTCAGCCCGATGAACCCGACCGCGCCGACCGGCATCGATTCCAGGATGAGCCCGGTGATGACGGCCGCGAACACGGCAAAATAGTGCCATTGATTGGCGTTGAGACCGGTCGGCACCGGCCACAGATAGATGGCCAGCCACACCACGAGCGGCGCGATCAGCTTCCAGCTAAACCCTTTTGCCTGAGGCGTCTGCGAGCTAGCGGCCATGGACCCTCCCCCCTCGATTGTCGTCGCATTGTACCGCCCGTTGGCCGAGCCGTTTTTGTCCTAGCGCGGCGTATACGGACTGTCCGCGGCGCGATCAATGGCCTGACTTCACGTTCTACCGCCCCTTGAAGCGCGGCTTGCGGCGGGTCAGGAACGCCTCGACGCCCTCCTTGTGGTCTTCGGTGAGACTCGCCAGCGCGAACTGGTCGACGTCCATGTGGCTGGCGAGATCATCCAGCGCATGTGCCAGCCGGTTGACGGTCAGCTTGGTCATGGCGACCGAGAGCGGCGGCTGCGCGGCGACCTTCCGGGCAAGCTCCATGGCGGCATCGAACGCATGGCCGGGATCGGCCACCTGCTCCACCAAACCCCACTCGTAGGCCTCATCGGCCGAGATGCGCTGGTCGGCCAGGATCACCGCCTGCTTGGTGCGGGCCGGCCCGATCAGATGCAGCATGCGCGGGATGCTCTGCCAGCTCATGTTCATGCCGAGCCCGATCTCGGGCACGCGCAGATGCGCGTCGTGCCCGATCACGCGGAAGTCGAGCGCCACGGCCAGCGCGACGCCGCCGCCGACGCAAAAACCCTCGATGGCCGCGATCGTGATCTGCTCCATCTCATGCCAGGCATGGGTCAGACGCGGCCCGAGCTTGAGATGCCGCCGCAGCGTGCCGAGATCCATGTCCTTGCGCGAGCGGCCCTCGGCATCCTTGAGGTCGAAGCCGGCGCTGAAGGCGCTGGTGCTGCCCGTCAGAACCACGACGGACGTTGCGGCATCATCCTCGAAGCTGCGCGCGGCCGCGGTGAGCTGGCGCATCGCCTCCGGCGAGAGCGCGTTGATGCCGTCGCCGCGGTCGAACCGTACCACCGCAATCCGCCCCTCCGGTCCGAGGCCCTTCTCGATCGTCACGAAGTTCGTCACCAATGTCTCCCAATCCGCTTTGCTGCGAGGCTAGCCTACATCCGGCCTCACGAATATGGGACCCGGTTGCGCCCCAGCGCATACTCGACAGGCAGGGACCATTGCGCCTATCTTTGCGCCATGAGCCACGATCACGACCATCATCACGACCATTCCGAGCTGTCGGAGACCGAGCTGCGCGTGCGCGCGCTCGAGACGATCTTGACAGAAAAAGGCTATGTCGAGTCGGCCGCGCTCGACGCCATCATCCAGGCCTATGAGACCAGGATCGGCCCGCACAACGGCGCGCGCGTCGTCGCCAAGGCCTGGACCGATCCGGCGTTCAAGAAGGCGCTGCTGGAGGATGGCTCGAAGGCCATCGGCACGCTCGGCCATGTCAGCCGCGTCGGCGACCATCTCGTCGTGGTCGAGAATACGCCAGAGCGACACAACATGGTCGTGTGCACGCTGTGCTCCTGCTACCCCTGGGAAATGCTGGGCCTGCCGCCGGTTTGGTACAAGGCCGCGCCCTACCGCTCGCGCGCGGTGAAGGACCCGCGCGGCGTGCTCGCCGATTTCGACGTCACGCTGCCCAAGGACATGGAAATCCGTGTCTGGGATTCCACGGCCGAGACTCGCTTCCTGGTGCTGCCGATGCGCCCCGCGGGCACCGAAGGCTGGAGCGAGGAGCAGCTTGCCGAGCTGGTCACGCGCGATTCCATGATCGGCACCGGCTTTCCCAAGACGCCTGGAGCGCCGTCGTGAACGGCGTCCACGACATGGGCGGCATGGACGGGTTCGGCAAGGTCGAGGCCGAGCCGAACGAGCCGATGTTTCACGAGGAATGGGAATCGCGTGTTCTCGCCATGGTGCGCGCGATGGGCGCGGCGGGCGCCTTCAACATCGACACCTCGCGCTTCTATCGCGAGACGCTGCCGCCGCACGTCTATCTCTCGAGCTCCTACTACAAGAAATGGTTTCTCGGGCTCGAGGAGATGCTGATCGAGAAGGGCTACCTCACCCGGGAGGAGGTCGCTGCCGGTCACGCGATGCAGCCTGCAAGGGCGCTCAAGCACGGCAAGTTCGACCTCGCCAATGTCGAGCGCGTCATGGTGCGCGGCGAGTTCGCCCGCCCTGCTCCGGCGCCGGCAAAATTCAACATCGGCGATCGCGTCCGCGCCAGGAACATTCATCCGACCACGCATACGCGGCTGCCGCGCTATGTGCGCGGCCATGTCGGTGTCGTCGAGCTGAACCACGGCTGCCACGTATTTCCGGATTCGGCGGCGATGGAGCTCGGCGAAAATCCGCAATGGCTTTACACGGTCGTATTCGAGGGCCGCGACCTCTGGGGCGCGGACGGTGATCCGACCTTGAAGGTGTCGATCGACGCCTTCGAACCCTATCTGGACCCGGCGTGATGAGCAGCCCGGCTGCGGCCGCTGCGACGGCGGCCATTCCGAGCATTCCGCGCGATGACGACGGCCCGGTGTTCCGCGCACCCTGGGAAGCGCATGCGTTTGCGATGGCGCTGACGCTGCACGAGCGCGGCGTGTTCACCTGGCCGGAATGGGCCGCAGCCTTGGCCTCCGAGATCAAGCGCGCGCAGGCCGTCGGCGACCCTGACACGGGCGAGACCTATTACCTGCATTGGCTCGCCACGCTGGAAGGTTTGGTTGCAAGCAAGGGCGTCGCATCGGCGGAGACGCTGCACCGCTACCGCGACGCCTGGGACCACGCCGCCGACCGCACGCCGCACGGCAAGCCGATCGAGCTGCGGCCGGAGGATTTTCGGTAGGTCGCGCCTGACCCGTCATTACGAGCGCAGCGAAGCAATCCAGTATTTCTCCGCGGTGACAGTCTGGATTGCTTCGTCGCTTAGCTCCTCGCAATGACGACGTTGAGAGAGCGCAAGCTCTCTCCTCCGTCGTCGCCCGGCTTGACCGGGCGACCCAGTACGCCGCGGCTTCTCGGCTCAAGCACCTTCTCTGGAATACTGGATCGCCCGCTTTCGCGGGCGATGACGGCGGAGATTGGAGCGCTATTTGCGCCCCGCCGCAAACTCCCGCCACCCCTTCGCCCGCAAACGGCACGCCGGGCACTCGCCGCACCCGAAACCCCACTCATGCTGCGCGCCGCGTTCGCCGAGATAGCAGGTGTGCGAGTGCTCGCGAATGAGATCGACCAGTCCTGCGCCGCCGAGGTCGTGGGCTAGCTTCCACGTCGCCGCCTTGTCGATCCACATCAGCGGCGTATGCAGCTCGAATGGCCTGGCCATGCCGAGCGAGAGCGCGGCCTGCATGGCGCGGATGGTGTCGTCGCGGCAATCGGGATAGCCGGAATAATCGGTCTCGCACATGCCGCCGACGATGTGGGTGATACCGCGCCGGTAGGCGAGCGCCGCGGCAAAGGTCAGAAAGATGAGATTGCGGCCGGGTACAAACGTGTTCGGCAGGCCGTCGGCCCCCATCGCGATCGCGACGTCGCGCGTCAACGCGGTCTCGGACACGGCCGCCAGCGTCGGGATCGACAGCGTATGGCTCTCGCCGAGCCTTGCGGCCCAATCGGCACGCAAGCCCTTGATGCCCTCGAACAGCCGGTCACGGCAATCGAGCTCGACGGCGTGGCGTTGCCCGTATTCGAAACCCAGCGTTTCCACGCGTGCAAAGCGGCTGAGCGCCCAGGCGAGGCAGGTGGTGGAGTCCTGACCGCCGGAAAACAGCACCAGCGCGGTTTGTGATGAAAATGCGTCAGTCATGGCCCGCGCTTTAGCACCTCGCCAATCTGCCGCCAATCGGTGGAAATCGGCCTGTTCCGCCGCGCCGCGCTGGGAACGGCGGGCCGCTTTTGGCATAAGGTTTTGGACCCAGGAGACTGCCCCGCAATGACCCCTTCCCGTGACATTTCCCGCCTGATCGAGATCATGGCGGCGCTGCGCACGCCGGTGACCGGCTGCCCCTGGGACCTCGAGCAGGATTTTGCGACGATCGCGCCCTACACGATCGAGGAAGCCTATGAGGTGGTCGAGGCCATCAGCCGCGGCGATCTCGATGACCTGCGCGAAGAGCTCGGCGACCTCCTGCTCCAGGTCGTGTTCCACGCCCAGATGGCATCAGAACAGAATGCCTTTGCCTTCGGCGACGTCGTGGAGGCCATCACCCGCAAGATGATCCGGCGCCATCCCCATGTCTTCGCCGACAAGGACGGCAATCTCGCCTCCTCCCACGTCAAGGAAGTCTGGGACCGCATCAAGGCCGAGGAGCAAGCCGAACGTGCGGCGCGCCGGCCGCCGGAGGAAGCGCCGACGCACAAGTCGTTACTCTCGGGCGTCAAGGCCGGCCAGCCCGCGCTGACGCGCGCGATGGAGCTCCAGCGCAAGGCCTCCACCGTCGGCTTCGACTGGAACGACCCGCGCGCTGTGCTGGCAAAAATCCGCGAAGAAGCCGACGAGATCGAGGCGGCGCTCGACCGCAACGACAGCGAGGGGCTGGCTGAAGAGACCGGCGACTTGATGTTCGCGCTGGTCAACCTCGCCCGCCATGTCGATGCCGATCCCGAAAGTGCACTCCGCGCGACCAACGCGAAATTCGAGCGGCGGTTTGCGTTCATTGAACGGGCGCTTGAGGCGCAGGGGCGGACGCTCGAGCAGGCGTCGCTGGCGGAGATGGACGCGCTGTGGAACGCGGCGAAGAGTGAGGGGAAACCGGTATCAAAGACTCGCTCGCAGGCCCGCCGCTAGCGTTGTGGCCTGCTCCATCGGTGTACCCGCAAGGATCGAAGCGGTCGCGAAGGAGATATAGGTCAGCATCTTTTCCCGAATGCAGCGAGGCGGTCATGGCGGATCGCAGTCAAGCCATGAAACCGTCACGACAAGCAGTCTAAAGTTGAGCGACGGAGCCCGCGCAGCCGAAATCCCACCTCAGGTGAGTGCGATGCCATTAAAGCACTATTCGGTCCTCAAGGGACGCCCGATCGCGATGCGTTTCGGCACCGGCCAGTCGCCGCACTATCAAGTCCATGTCGTGGCCGACAACGCGGATTTCCGCATCGCCGTCAATGTACAGTCAGGCGACGGAAGCGAAGTCGCGTTCCTGGTGCGATCGCACTTTGTCCATCCGATCACCGATCATCTCGCGGCGTTGCCGGAGGGCCTGCACCCGCAGCCGCCGAAGCCGGCCAGCATCGCGCTGGACTTCATTCGCGGCAATCTGATGCAGCCCCAGGAGATGATCCCGCTGCCGCTGTCCGTGCCCGGACCGGACAATGACCTCAACGAGAAGCTCGACCAGTTCGTCCAGCGCGCGCTCTCGAACGAAAGCGCGATGATCTACGCATTCGGTGAGACATGGGGGCCGGAAACCAAAGCGGACAATTATTTCGGCTTCCGGCCGGGTCGCGGCATTCACGACATCCATATGAATCAGGGAAATCCAATCGGGCGATTCTCGGGCGACAACGGGCCATGGCAAGACGGCGGGCTGGTGTTCGAATTCCCGGATCAGAAGCTATGGACGGCGGTCTTCCTCAAATTTCAGACGCAGGCCTGGCACACCGACGACAAGACCGGTGACCCCATCGATCTCGGCGCGCCGACACAGCCGCCAGATCCGACCGCTCCTCCGACCGGGCAAATGCCTGACGGACTCGTGCGCATCATCGCAGCACTCGTCAATGCCTTGAAAACGCCTGAGCGGGAAGTCGTCACGCTGCTCAATACGGCCGATCGCGACATCGATCTCACCGGCTGGATGCTGGCCGACAAGCAGAAGAACAAGATGGCCCTGTCAGGGAAGATCGCGGCCGGCGGCACGCTCGCAATCGTCGTGCAGAAGCCGATGGAGTTGTCGAACCAGGGCGGCATCATTTCGCTGCTGGACGAGCGCGGGATCAAGATCCACGGCGTCGCCTATACCAAGGCGCAGGCGAAGAATCCGGGCCTGACCATTCCATTCTAGCGTTACGCGTCTCAACCCAGAAACGCGGATATGGTCGATATCGCACGCAGGCCGGTCGGGCGCACCGCGCCCTTCGGATCACGCCACGCGCGGCACGGCATCGAACCGGTTCACCACGATATCCCGCTTGGTCTCGTCGACCCGCACCGTCATGTCGAAGCGGCCGTCGTGCAGCTCTTTCGCCAGCACCTCGGAATTCCTGTGCAGCCAGCTGATCCCGGCACCGTCGGCGGCGTCGATGGAGAGATCGAGCGTGGTGCGCTTTGCGGCGAGCCGTTCCTCGATCGCGGCGAGCAGCGCGTCGATCCCCTCGCCTGACACGGCCGACACCAGCATCGCCGGGTGATCCTCCGGCCGGCGCGCGGCGATGTTCAAGAGCTCTTCGCGCTTGTCAGGCTCGTAACGGTCGATCTTGTTCCAGACCTCGATGATGCGGCCGGAATCGTCGGGGTTGATGCCGAGCTGGCGCAGCACCGCGTCGACGTCACTCTGCTGGGCCTCGGCATCCTCGTGCGAGATGTCGCGCACATGCAGGATGACGTCGGCCTCCAGCACCTCTTCCAGCGTAGCGCGGAAGGCCGCGACGAGCTGGGTCGGCAGGTTGGAGATGAAGCCGACGGTGTCGGACAGCATTGCCTTGCCGCCATGCGGCAAAGTGAGCGCGCGCAGGGTCGGATCGAGTGTTGCAAACAACATGTCGGCGGCCTGGACGTCTGCGCGCGTCAGGCGGTTGAACAGCGTCGACTTGCCGGCATTGGTGTAGCCGACCAGCGCGACGACGCGATACGGCACACGCTGACGGCCGGCGCGATGCAGCCGCCGCGTCGCCTGCACCTTCTTCAGCTCGCCCTCGAGTTTCGAGATGCGCTCCTGGATCAGGCGGCGATCGGCTTCGATCTGCGTCTCGCCGGGACCGCCCATGAAGCCGAAGCCGCCACGCTGGCGTTCCAGATGGGTCCAGGAGCGAACGAGGCGCGAGCGCTGGTAGTTGAGATGCGCAAGCTCGACCTGGAGCGAGCCTTCCTTGGTCTTGGCGCGGCGGCCGAAGATTTCCAGGATGAGCCCGGTGCGGTCGAGCACCTTGGCGTGCAATTCCTTCTCGAGATTGCGCTGCTGGATCGGCGCCAGCGCGCAATCCATCACCACGAGCTCGACGTCGAGGCTCTTGGCCAGCGCGGCGATCTCCTCGACCTTGCCCTTGCCGATATAGGTCGCGGGGCGGATCTGGCTGATCGGCGCGATGATGGCGTCGGCAATGACGAGGTCGATCGCCCGCGCGAGGCCGGCGGCCTCATCAAGCCGGGCCTCCGCGTCACGCTGAACATGGCTTTCCGATTGCGTGTCGGTACCGCCCGCGCGCACACGCAAGTAGGGGCCGATGACAAGCACCCGCCCCGTCTGCTTCGCCCCTGCCGACCGCGGACGGTCGGCCTCCCCGTCGAAATTCCGGGGTTCCAATCAGATCACTCTCAAGCCGGCTGATCCTCGCCGCCTTCGAACAACTGGATCGGAGCGCCCGGCATGATGGTCGAGATCGCATGCTTGTAGACAAGCTGCGAGTGACCGTCGCGCCGAAGCAGCAAACAGAAATTGTCGAACCAGGTCACGATGCCCTGGAGCTTCACTCCGTTGACCAGAAAGATCGTCAGTGGCGTCTTGGTTTTGCGAACGTGATTGAGGAAGGTGTCCTGTAGGTTTTGTGCGCGGTCTGCCGCCATTGTTTTTTTCTCGCTTTGAGTTTCTTTTTATTGCGCCGGTTGCGGCCCTCTTTGTGACATTCGGGGCCTCTTCCGGTTGCTATTCCTCATGAGATCCCCCTCGGAGGAACAGCGGTTCGATTAGAGGACAGGACGGGTTATTAGGCAAGCCGCTTCACGCGGCAGGCCACGCCCAAATGCCCCGAAAAACTACGGAAATCGATGATTTTCCTCGCTAATCCCTGAGGTGCGGCCGCGACGTCGCGGTGTCAGCCGACACCGAGCGCCTTCAGCTTCCGGTGCAACGCCGAACGTTCCATGCCAACAAACTCAGCTGTGCGAGAAATATTTCCTGAAAAACGGCTGATCTGTGCAATCAAATAGTCGCGCTCGAACACTTCGCGCGCTTCGCGCAGCGGCAGCCCCATGATGTGCTCGCCATTGTTGCTGGTCGGCATCGCCGGCACCATCGAGCCGACGTCCTGCGGCAGCATGTCGGCGGTGATGATCACCTCCGGTCCGCCCGCGGCCAGAATCATGACTCTCTCAACGTTGTTGCGGAGCTGGCGCACGTTGCCCGGCCACACATGCGATTGCAGCACCGCCATCGCGTCCTGCCCGATCTGCCGCTTGGGCAGGCCGCTGCCGGCCGAGATCTGCTCCATGAAATAGTCGATCAATTCCGGAATGTCCTCGCGCCGCTCCGAGAGCGCGGGCACGCGGATCGGCACCACCGAGAGCCGATGATAGAGGTCTTCGCGGAAATGACCGGCAGCGATCTCCTCTTCGAGATTTCGCGCCGTGGAGGAGATGATGCGGACGTCGACCTGCACCTTGCCGGTGCCGCCGACGCGCTGGAACGACTGCTCGACCAGCACGCGCAAAATCTTGTTCTGGGTCTCGCGCGGCATGTCCGCGATCTCGTCGATGAACAGCGTGCCGCCATGGGCTTCCTCGAGCGCACCGGGCTTGCGCGCCTGCTCGCCGTTAGATTGCTCGACACCGAACATCTCGTGCTCCATGCGCTCCGGCGTGATCGCGGCGGCATTGATCACGACGAACGGACCATCGGCGCGGCCCGAGGCCGTATGCAGCGTGCGCGCGGTCAGCTCCTTGCCCGCGCCGGCCGGGCCGACGATCAGGATGCGGCTGTTGGCCTTGGCCGCGCGATCGATGGTCTGGCGCAGCTGGTTCATGCTCGGCGAGCGGCCGACGAGCGAGCTTGCGCTCGGCGCGAGCTGCTTCAGCTCCTTGACCTCGCGCTTGAGTCGCGAGTTCTCCAGCGCTCTGTTCGCGACCAGGATCAGCCGGTCGGCCTTGAACGGCTTCTCGATGAAGTCGTAGGCGCCGCGCTTGATCGCGGCGACCGCGGTCTCGATATTGCCGTGGCCGGAGATCATCACGACCGGCAGATCGGCATTGTCCTTCTTGACCTGCTCCAGCAGCTGCAAGCCGTCGAGCTTGGAGCCCTGGAGCCAGATGTCGAGAAACACCAGGTGCGGCCTGCGATTGGCGATCTCGGCGAGCGCCGTATCGCTGTCGCGAGCGGTCCGGGTCACGAAGCCCTCGTCTTCGAGAATGCCCGCGACGAGATCGCGAATATCGGCCTCATCATCGACAATCAGAATTTCACTTGCCATGGTTCGCGCCTGTCTTGTCAGATGCCTGTTGAGGCTTCGATCTTCGTTGAATCATTGGTCATTTCAGCCGGCTCTTTGGTTTCGGCGGCCGGCGGTTTTGTTTCGGGCGGCTTGGCGATGTCCGTGACCGCGTTTGCGGCCAACGATGCCTGCACGGTCCCCTCGCTCTTCGCGGGGGCACCGGAGATCGCAAAACGCATCCGCATCCACGCGCCGCGCTGGCCCTCGCGGAAATCGGAAGCGTCCTTCAGCTCGATACGCCCGCCATGGTCTTCGAGCACGCGGCCGACGATCGCCAGGCCAAGGCCGGTGCCCTTGGCCCGCGTCGTCACATAAGGCTCGAGGAGGCGCGAGCGCGCGACCTTGGGCAGGCCGATGCCGTTGTCGATGACGTCGATCAGCACGTCCTCGCCCTCGCGCGAGACCACGACGTCGATGCGGCCCTTGCCGTAATCCTTGCCGAGCTCCTCCGGCGGCACCTGCTCGACCGCCTCGGTGGCGTTCTTGACGATGTTGGTGACCGCCTGCGAGATCAGCCGCCGGTCGAACTGCGCGCGCAGCGGATCTTCCTTGAATTCGGCCTCGATATCGATCTCGGGATGGGCGACCTTCATCAGGAACACCGCCTGCCGCACGGTGTCGGCGACGTCCTCGCCCTCCATCACCGGCTTCGGCATCCGTGCGAAACGCGAGAACTCGTCGACCATGCGGCGGATATCGTCGACCTGGCGCACGATGGTATCGGTGCACTGCTCGAAGATCTGCTTGTCCTTGGTCTCGGTGATGTCCTTGCCGAACTTGCGGCGGATGCGCTCGGCCGAGAGCTGGATCGGCGTCAGCGGATTCTTGATCTCATGCGCGATGCGGCGCGCGACGTCGCCCCAGGCCGAGGTGCGCTGCGCCGAGACCAGCTCGGTGATGTCGTCGAGCGTGATGATGTAGCTGTCGTGCGGCTGGCTGGTCTTCTCGGCGCTGACGCGGACCGACAGGTTGCGCTCGGTGCCGTCGCGCGTGATCGTGATCTGGCCCTGCACCAGGCGCTGGGTCCCTTCCCGCGCCGTCTTCATCATCTCCTCGAGCTCGGGCAGCACGTCGGAGAGCGGATGGCCGAGCGTCTCCGCTTCGGAGTGCCCGATCAGCTTCTCGGCAGAGCGGTTGAGGATGCCGACGCTGCCCGAATTGTCGACGCCGATGATGCCGGCGCTCGCCGAAGACAGCACGGCCTCGATGAAGCGGCGGCGGCTGTCGATGAGATCGCTGGCGTTGACGAGTTCGTCACGCTGGCTGCGCAATTCCTGTGTCATCTTGTTGAAGGTCTCACCCAGCTGGGCGAGGTCACCTTCCGACTGATGCACGGGCACCTTCACATGGAGGTCGCCGGTCGAGACCGTGTGGGCGGCGTTCATCAGCCGCCGGATCGGGGCCACCAGCGAGTTGGCGAAGTTGAGGCCGATCAGCACCGAGGCCATCAGGATGGTCAGCGCGATCACCGCGAACATCAGCGCGAAGGCGACCTGGATGCCGAGCCGGCGCGACTCGATCTGAGCGTATTCGGCGACGCTGACCTCGGTCTGCTTGAGCTGGTTGACGACGTTCGGATCGAGCGGTCGCGCGACATAAAGGAAGGTGTCGCTGAAGGCGCGCAGGCGGATCACCGCGGCGACGAAGCTCGCATCCGGGAGCACCGCGATCTCGGGCTCGGATTCGTTGACGTTGCTGAGGAAGTCCGGCGCCGGCGGCGAATAGGCTAGCCGCATGCCGGTGTCCGCCGATTCCAGGATATTGGTGTTCTTGTCGATGATCATCGCGCCCGGCAGGTTGCGGGAGCCGGCGCTGGCGGTCAGCAGCTCGCGGAACGAGCGGCGGTCCTGGTCGTAGAGCGGCCGGGCGTGCGCGATGTCATTGGCCATGCCGAGAATGTCGCCGCGGATCAGCTGCGCGTGGTCTTGCATGTAGGCCCGCGCGATCGTCAGCGAATTCTGGATCACCTCCTTGGTCGGGCCGGAGAACAGCCGGTCGAGGCCGCGCTCGATGGTGACGTTGGCGACGACGGCGACCAGCACCGCCGGCAGCACCGCGACGATCGAGAACAGGCTGACGATCTGGACATGGAGGCGTGCCGCCGCCCGGCCCCGCCGACGCGCCAGGATCAGCTGCCAGAGCTCGCGGACGATGATGCCGACCAGCAGCAGGATCGTGGCCGCATTGATCAGATAGAACGAGCGGACCACCTCCGGCGTCGGCTCGATCCGCGTGAGACCGGTCAGGACCAGGAAGGTCAGGAGGGCCGACAGCAACGCCATCGCCACGGCAAGGGGTGCCAGCCAGCGTCGCACCGACCAACGCCGGGGCTCTTCCGCTGGGGCCGTGTCGAAGTGTGCGGCCGAGGTGTCTGCGCTGGTCATTCCGGCAATGGTGCTGAAAACGGGGTCCGCGGCGGGCGGATACTGATGTATTCGTACCACATTGTTGCCGAATTGCGACAATTCCGCGGCGCCCTCGCCGCGACGGACCGGCGCATCCACAGGCCGCTGTTCTGGCAAACCTCGCTTGCGGGAACGGATTCCCGCCCCTACGGCTTGACCGCCATGGACAGGTTCTTTCTCGCGATGATGGTGTCGGCCGTGCTGCTGCTGATCGTAGCCGCCGACCTCCTGGTCAATGGTCTCGGGGTGCAGCAGCCGCTGGCGAACGTCGCCAGCGCCCAGTCGGTCTCGGCGCGGCTGATCAGATGAGCGCGACGCAGCGCTCGGCGGTTGAATAACAATTCATACGTTCCAACGGAACGTTTCGGCCTGATTCGGACTTTTGCTCACCGCGTTAGCCACAACGGCCAGCGCGATCCGGAAGGCTCAGCTCCGCTTTGGTAGGGGGAGCTGAGCCACCGTCCGTTCGGAAAACTAGCCCCCGCTCCGATACACCTGGATATCGAGGTCCCGGATCTTCTTCCGCAGCGTGTTGCGGTTGAGGCCGAGCAAATCGGCGGCGCGGATCTGGTTGCCGCGGGTGGCGGCGAGCGCGGCCGTGAGCAGCGGCACCTCGATCTCTTTGAGGATACGGTGATAGAGGCCCGGCGGCGGCACGCCGTTCGGGAAGCCCTGGAAGTGCGAGGACAGATAGGCCTCCACGGCGCCGCCGAGATTGTCGACGCCCTGCTGGACAGCGGCACCCGGGCTGACCGTGGGCGGCGCCAGCTCGCCGTCGATGACGGAGCCGGTGATCACGTCCTGCGGATAGAGCGCGGCGAGGCGCCGGGCGAGGTTCTCGAGCTCGCGCACGTTGCCGGGCCAGCGGTGCTGCTTCATCCGCTCCAGCGCCAGCGCATCGAGCTTCTTCGGCGGCAGACCGTCCTTCTCGGCCAGTGTGAAGAAGTGCCGCACGAGGTCCGGCAGGTCTTCGATGCGCTCGCGCAAGGGGGGCAGCCGCAGCGGCACGACGTTGAGGCGGAAGAACAGATCCTCGCGGAACAGGCCCTGCTGGATCAGGACGCGCAGGTCCTTGTTGGACGCCGCGACGATCCGCACGTCGGTCTTGATCGGGGTGCGGCCGCCGACGGTGGTGTATTCGCCCTGCTGGAGCACGCGCAGCAGGCGGGTCTGCGCCTCCATCGGCATGTCGCCGATCTCGTCCAGGAACAGCGTGCCGCCCTCGGCCTGCTCGAACCGACCCGAGGCGCGGGTGTTGGCGCCGGTGAAGGCGCCGCGCTCGTGGCCGAACAGTTCGGACTCGATGAGGTCACGCGGGATCGCCGCCATGTTGACCGCGACGAACGGGCCGTTGCGGCGCTTGCCGTAATCGTGCAGCGCGCGCGCCACCAGCTCCTTGCCGGTACCGGACTCGCCCGTGATCATCACGGTGAGGTCGGTCTGCATCAGACGCGCCAGCACGCGGTAGATTTCCTGCATCGCCGGCGAGCGGCCGACCAGCGGGATCGCCTCCATCTCGGCGTCCTCGTCCGGCGTCGAGACCCGTTCCTTCGGCTCGGCCAGCGCACGGCCGACGATGGCGATCAGTTCCTTCAGGTCGAAGGGCTTTGGCAGATATTCGTACGCCCCGCGTTCGGAGGCGCGGATCGCGGTCATGAACGTGTTCTGCGCGCTCATGACGATGACGGGCAGATTGGGCCGCATCTTCTTGATCCGCGGCAGCAGGTCGAAGGCGTTCTCGTCGGGCATCACCACGTCGGTGATGACGAGATCGCCCTCCCCCTGGCTGACCCAGCGCCATAGCGTTGCGGCATTGCCGGTCAGCCTGACCTCGTAGCCGGCGCGGGATAGCGCCTGATTGAGAACCGTGCGGATGGCAGTGTCGTCATCAGCAACGAGAATGCTACCTGCGGGCATCGTTAATCCTCATTTCGCCCCCTGTGACGCAGACGACGACTTCCCGGCAGAGCCGTCGCGGCTGCTTTGATCGGCATGTTTGACCGATGTGGAATACATCGGCATCAGCACGCGGAAGGTGGTCTTGCGCGGCTGAGACTCGCATTCGATGATGCCCCCGTGATCTCCGATGATCTTTGCGACCAGCGCCAGGCCAAGACCCGAGCCGGTCTGCTTGGTGGTCACGAAGGGATCGAACAGGTTGGGCAGAAGATCGTCCGGCACGCCTGGTCCGTTGTCCTTCACGCAGAACTCGAGCGGCAGGGATACACGGGATTTTTGACCGGGGACTGACAGGCGCACGCCGGGACGGAACGCGGTGGTGAGCTGGATCTCGGCGTCGGGGACGTCGATCAGCGCTTCGGCGGCGTTCTTCACGAGGTTGAGGAACACCTGGACGAGCTGATCCTGGTTCGCCAGGACCGGCGGCAGCGAGGGATCATAATCCTCGATGAAGCGGATGTTGCGGGCAAAGCCCGACTGCGCCAGTCGCTTCACGTGATCGAGCACGGAATGGATGTTGACGGGACCGCGCACCACGGGGCGCTCGTCGCCGAACACCTCCATGCGGTCGACCAGCGTCACGATGCGGTCGGCCTCGTCGCAGATCAGCCGCGTCAGCATGCGGTCCTCGGACGAGGCCTGCTGCTCCAGCAGCTGCGCGGCGCCGCGGATGCCGGAGAGCGGATTCTTGATCTCATGCGCCAGCATGGCGGCCAGCGCGATCACCGAGCGCGCGGCGCTGCGATGGGTGAGCTGGCGGTCCATCTTGTCGGCGATGGAGCGCTCCTGGAGCATCACCACGATATGGCCGGGCCGTTCCGTCAGCGGGGCGACATGCAGATCCACCTGGCGGTCGCCGCCCATGCGCGGCGTGCCCAGATCGACCTTGTATTCGTTGACCGGCGAGTTCGACGAACGAACCTGGTCGATCAGCGCTAGCAAGGGGCTCCCGAACGGCACCAGCTCTTTCAGCGACTGCCGTTTCAGGAACTGCGTCGAGATGTCGAAGAAGGCTTCGGTCGCGATGTTGGCGGCGACGATCTTGCCGTCCGGCCCGATCATGAGCACGGGATTGGGCAGCGCATCCAGGATCGCGTCGCTCTCGGACGGAAGCGGCCGGCGATGGTCAGCAACTGAGCTCATGCAGCAGCGCTCCATGCGAAATCGTCGAAGGCATCTTGCAGCGACTGGTGGACGAGGCGCGGATCCTCGGAGGTGAGGATCTTCTGGCGCCAGGCTTTCAGCTTCTCGGCCGGCGCACGGCTCACATCGGCCGCGACGTCGAGCGCCCAGCCGAGATGTTTTCGCGCGTGCCGGAGGCCGATCCGCAGGCCGTAGAGCGCGCAGACGCCCTCATAGAGCGTGCGGACATAATGCAGCTGGGTCTCGAGCGACGGCGCGGCTTCGACCGCCCCGCCCTTCAGGCGGCGGCCGATCTCGCCGGGCAACCAGGGCTGCCCCTGCGCGCCGCGGCCGATCATCACGGCATCGGCGCCGGAGGCCTCCAACGCCGCGAGCGCCTTCTCGTAAGTGGTGATGTCGCCATTGACGACAAGCGGAATGGAGATCGCTTCGCGCACCGCGCGGATCGCATCCCAATCGGCCTCGCCCTTGTAGAACTGGCAGCGGGTGCGGCCGTGCACGGTGACGAGCTCAATGCCGGCGGCTTCCGCACGCCGCGCCAATTCCGGCGCGTTGCGGGTGTGATCGTCCCAGCCGAGCCGCATCTTCAGCGTCACCGGCACCTTCACCGCCGCGATCGTCGCATCGATCAGGCTGACGGCATGGTCGAGATCGCGCATCAGGGCGGAGCCGGACTGGCCGCCGGTGACATGCCGGGCCGGACAGCCCATGTTGATGTCGATGATGTCGGCGCCTCCGGCTTCGGCGATCCGGGCCCCTTCGGCCATCCAGTGCGCCTCGCAGCCGGCGAGCTGGACTACATGAGGCCCGATCCCGGTCGCTTCGCAGCGCAACCGTGACATCTTGTGGCCATTCGCGAGCTCATCGCTGGCGGTCATTTCGGACACGACCAGACCGGCCCCGAGCTCGGCGGCGAGCCGGCGGACGGGCGAGTCGGTGACCCCCGACATCGGCGCCAGGAAGACCGGGGTGGCGACCTCGATATCGCCAATTTTCAACGGCTTAGAGCCTGATACTGCCGAGCCGGTCACAGGGGTCTCGTTGCGTAGGCAGGGCCTCATCGCGCCTGCCATGACCTATCTTGCGCACAATTCTTGTGCAGTCAAGCGTCATGCCTACAGTTTAGACAGTTCTGCAAATCTTTCAAGTGCAGTGCAGCAAAATGCTGTTTCCCACAATCCGGGGAAACCCCTTTTTTTGCGGGCCTGCCGTGCTAGAGGCATGCGGCAATCACCCCACTCCCCCGACTCTCTTCATCACCAACTGAGTATTTGAGTCCTATGGCGAAATCACAGCGCACCGCAGTCGTCCTCGTCGCGGCCGGACGCGGCCTGCGGGCTGGCGCCGGTGGTCCCAAGCAATATCGCGAGATCGGCGGCGTCCCCGTGATCTACCGCGCCATGGAAGCCTTCAGCCGCCACCCCGACGTGTTCGCCGTGCAGCCGGTAGTGAACCCCGACGACAGCGCCATGTTCACGGCAGCGGTCGCAGGTCTCAGCCACGAGCCGCCGACCAATGGCGGCGCGACGCGGCAGGCCTCCGTGCTCGCAGGGCTCGAAGCACTCGCCAAGCATAAGCCCGATATCGTGCTCATCCACGACGCCGCGCGCCCCTTCGTCTCGGCAGGCGTGATCTCGCGCGCGATCGAGGCGGCCAGCCGCACCGGCGCTGCGCTCCCCGTCGTCCCTGTCACCGACACGATCAAGGTCACCGGCGAGAGCGGCAATGTCGAGGACACGCCGGACCGCGCAGCCTTGCGAATCGCGCAGACGCCGCAATCCTTTCGTTTCGACGTCATCCTCGAGGCGCATCGTCGCGCGGCAAAGGATGGGCGCAGCGATTTCACCGACGATGCCGCGATTGCCGAATGGGCGGGATTGACGGTCGCAACCTTTGAAGGCGATGTTGCCAATATGAAGCTCACCACTCCCGAGGATTTCGTGCGCGAGGAAGCGCGCCTGGCCAGCCTGCTCGGCGACATCAGGACCGGCACCGGCTATGACGTGCACGCCTTCGGCGAAGGCGACCACGTGATGATCTGTGGCGTACGGGTGCCGCACACCAAAGGCTTCCTCGCCCATTCCGACGGCGATGTCGGCCTGCATGCGCTGGTCGACGCCATCCTCGGCGCACTCGCCGACGGCGATATCGGCTCGCACTTTCCGCCGAGCGATGCGAAATGGAAGGGGGCTTCCTCCGACCAGTTCCTGAAATACGCCATCGAGCGCGTTGCGCAGCGCGGCGGCCGCGTCGCCAACCTCGAGGTGACGATGATCTGCGAGCGGCCGAAGATCGGCCCCTTGCGCGACACCATGCGCGCCCGCATCGCCGAGATCTCCGGGGTCGATATCTCGCGCGTCGCGGTGAAGGCGACCACCAGCGAGCGGCTCGGCTTCACCGGCCGCGAGGAAGGCATCGCGGCCACCGCGAGCGCCACCATCCGTCTGCCCTGGAGCGTCTAGGTCATGGGCGGCAGCGACGCACGCGCCCTCTCCCGCTCGCTGCTCGATCTGTGCCGGATGCGCAAGCTGACGATTGCCACCGCCGAGTCCTGCACCGGCGGTCTGGTTGCCGGCGCGCTGACCGACATTCCCGGCTCCTCCGACGTGATCGACCGCGGCTTCGTCACTTATTCCAATGACGCCAAGCGCGCGATGCTAGGGGTCGAGGCGAGCACGCTCGCGAATTTCGGCGCCGTCAGCAAGGAGACCGCAACCGCGATGGCGGTCGGCGCGCTGGAGCGTGCCGGCGTCGATCTCGCCGTTGCCATTACCGGTATCGCCGGCCCCGGCGGCGCCACGCCCGGCAAGCCGGTCGGTCTCGTGCATTTCGCGGTTGCCGCGCGCGACGGCCGCATCGTCCATCGCGAGCATCGCTTTGGCGCGATCGGCCGGACCGCCGTGCGCCAGCGCTCGGTGGTCGAGGCATTGCGCATGCTGATGGATCTCGCCCGCGGCCCGAAGGCCCAGCCCAAGCCCCGGCGCGCCGCCGCGGCAACCCGCCTGCGTCCCCGCGTGACCCGCTCGCCGCGCCGGCATGCGGTGAAGCGCAGGACGCCGCGGTCACCGCGCGGCTGAGCCACTTCATGCCGCCGCCAGCAGCGCGCTCGCGCTGTGATTGATGATCGCCACGCCCCACAACGACCTCGACGTCGGCGCCGATGTGGAAGGGCCGGAACAGCAGCAGCATCACGCCGGCAGCGAGATTGGACAGCGTGCCCTGTAACGCCAGACCGATCGCGAGCGATATCGCGCCCTATTGTTCCTGGCGCTTCGTCCGACAAATGACAGGGAGCTTCTGCTCAATCGCCTTCGCCAGCACCGTGCCGCGGGTCCGGCCGAGCTCTTTCGCTATCAGCGCAATCGGCTTGGTGCCTGCCAGGACCTTCAGCCTGCCAAGGTCTTCTTCGCTCCATGCCTGCTTCCAGCGTCCCATCTCCCCGATCCCGCGATAAGGCGCCCGCGCCCGACTCGGATTGTAGTCGAACCTTTCGCGAAGGGCAGAGCTCGCGGTGCGCCGTTTCCGGCAAGGGGTGTTGCGTCAGCGCGGTGCGTTTTGGCACAAACTGCACTTGTCGCCCGACGGGAAGATGCACTCTGATGATGGGTCGTCTGCCCGGCCCAAGCGGCAGAACATCCGCGCGCGCGCGAACGGATTCCACATTGCCGCGCTTCCCGCTTGTGAAGCAAAGCTCGGGCGGAATACGCCGCGAGATCGCGGCGTTACGCCAGTTTTCAAAAAGCACGCAATTCTTGTCGAATTCGATCAGGATCGCAAATGTGCAACCGCGACCAAGCGTCATCGCCATGTCCGATCTTGCGCGCGACTGTATTGGCGCAATAATGCGGCTCTACGCTGTGGCCAGGAATCAACCCGGTCCTGCTTTCTGGAGGGCGACGGCGTGTTCGCTCGCGACACTGCACTGGCAATCGCTATTGCTACCTTGGCCGCTATTGATGGTACTGCAGCACAAACGGCCAACCAGCCGCCGGATACCATGGCGGCGCGGGTGGAGGCGTGCACGCCCTGTCACGGCAACAAGGGCGAAGGCACCAGCGACGTCTATTTCCCGCGGCTTGCCGGCAAGCCGGCCGGCTATCTCTACAACCAGCTCCTCGCCTTCCGCAGCGGCCGGCGCAAATACCCGCCGATGAACTATCTGCTGGAGTTTCTGCCTGATCCGTATCTGGAGGCGATGGCCGAATATTTCGCCAGCGAGCATCCGCCGCTGCCGCAGCCCGCGCCGAGCGAAGTCAGCAAGGAAGTGCTGGCGCAGGGCGAGCTGCTCGCGACCAGCGGCGATGCCGGTCGTAACATACCGGCGTGCGTGAGCTGTCACGGCCCGGGCCTCACCGGCATGCAGCCCGGCATCCCCGGTCTGCTGGGCTTGCGCGCCGCTTACGTCAGTGCGCAGCTCGGCGCCTGGCGCTACGGCACGCGAACGGCAAAATCGCCGGACTGCATGCAGCTCGTCGCCGGCCATCTGACGGAAGCAGATGTTACCGCCGTTGCGGCCTGGCTCGCGACGCGACCCGCGCCCACCAACCCGGCCCCCGTCCCGAAAGGCACCTACGCGCTGCCGTTCGGCTGCGGCAGCCAGCCCAACTGACGAGGCGCATGATGGGCTCAAGACTGTCGATCACGCTGCTTTCGATCAAGCTCCTGGCCCTCGCCGCGCTCATCACGGCCGCGCAGGCGCAGGACAAGGCCGGCGACGTCATTGCGCGGGGTGAATATCTCGCCCGCGCCGGCGATTGCACGGCCTGCCATACTGCGGCTGAGGGCCGGCTGTTTGCCGGCGGGCGCCCGATGCCGACCCCGTTCGGAACGATCTACACCTCCAACATCACGCCCGATCCGGAGACCGGCATCGGCAAGTGGAGCGCGGACGATTTCTACAGAACCATGCACAACGGCCGTTTCCCGGATGGCGGGCTGATCTATCCGGCGATGCCGTTCGCGTCCTACACAAAGGTGACACGCGCCGACAGCGACGCGATCTTCGCCTATCTGCGCTCGATTCAGCCGGTGAACCAGAAGAACAAGCCGCACGAGCTGCGCTTTCCCTATGACAACCGCCAGCTCATCCTCGGCTGGCGCACGCTGTTCTTCCGCGAGGGTGAGTTCAAGTCCGACCCCACCAAGTCGGCGGAATGGAATCGTGGCGCCTATCTGGTCGAGGGGCTCGGCCATTGCGGCATGTGCCATTCGCCGATCAACGCGCTTGGCGGCACCTCGCAATCGGACGCCTTCAAGGGCGGCCTGATCCCGATGCAGAACTGGTACGCGCCGTCCCTCACCTCCAACCGTGAGGCGGGGCTCGGCGACTGGAGCATCAAGGACATCACCGACCTGCTCCAGACCGGCGTCTCCATGCGCGGCGTGGTCTACGGCCCGATGGCCGAGGTCGTGCACAACAGCCTGCAATATCTCAACGACGAGGACACGCGCGCCATGGCGGTGTACCTCAAGGGCATCGCGGAGCCCTCGCCTCCGCCGGCGCCGAGCTCGGCGCTGCCGACCACCGAGAGCAGCCTGCTGATCAGCCTCGGCAAGACCGTCTACGACAAGAATTGCGCGAGCTGTCACGGCCTCCAGGGCGAAGGCAAGCCGCCGCACTGGCCGCCGCTCGCCAACAACCAGTCGATCGAGATGCAGTCGGCGGTCAACCCGATCCGCATGGTGCTCAATGGCGGCTATCCGCCGGGCACCAAGGGCAATCCGATGCCCTACGGCATGCCGCCCTTCGCAGGCCTCCTCTCCGACAACGAGGTCGCCGCCGTCGTCTCCTACATCCGCACCGCCTGGGGCAATCGCGGCACGCCGGTGTCGGCGCGCGAGGCCAACGAGCTGCGCTCCGCACCGCTGAACTGAGAGGCGCCAGAGAACCGTCATGTTCAATTCCGATCCGCCGACCAGCCCAGCCGCCGCCGACCAGGCCGTCGAGGAAGTCGTCTCGCAAGGACCGTCTGGCGCGATCGTGCTGGCCGGCATCGCCACGGCCTGCGTGGTCGCGATGTGGCTTGCCTTCTATCTCTTCGTCTTCCTGCCGCGCGGATCACTGCAATGAGCGCAGAGGACACCCATGGCAGCGCCGAGGTCGCGGCCCGCGTCGAGCGGCGCTGGGCGACCATTGCCGTGATAATCGTCGTCGGCATGGCGCTTCTGGCAGCCTTCGCCGGCATCCATCGCGCCACCATGCCGCAGCCGCGCGTCGAGACCACCGATCCCTCGCGCATTCATCTGTCCGGCGAATTCGTCGAGAGCAATCTCGGCAGCGTGCTGGAGGCCAATGGCAATGTGACCGTGCGCGCGATCGGCCAGCAATATTCCTTCACGCCGGCCTGCATCGTGGTGCCCGTAGATACGCCGATCACGATGCGCGCCACCAGCGCCGACGTCGTCCACGGCATCCTGATCCAGGGCACCAACATCAACACCATGCTGGTGCCGGGCTACATCTCCGAGCAATTGATGCGCTTTACGAAGACCGGCGACTATCTGATGCCCTGCCAGGAGTTTTGCTCCTTCGGCCACGAGGGCATGTGGGGCAAGGTCAAGGTGATCAACAAGACCGACTTCGCCGATCGCGCGAAGGGTGGCGGGAGGCTGAGCTGTGTTGGCGAATAGGAAACTCATCCTCGCCCATTTCTGGCTGGCCTTCGGCGTGTTCGGCATCGCGCTCACGCTCGGCGCCTGGCAGATGTTCATCCGCAGCCCGATCGGCACCTGGCTGTCCAATCCCGAGCTCTATTACCGCTCGCTGACCGCGCACGGCACGGTGATGGGCTACGTCTTTCCCACGCTCGTCGCGATGGGCTTTGGCTATGCCATCAGCGAGTCCGCGCTGGAGCAGCGCCTGGTCGGCGTGCGCTGGGCCTGGACCGGATTTTGGCTGATCGTGATCGGCAGCGTCATGGCGCTGATCCCGGTCGCGCTGGGGCGCGCGTCGGTGCTCTACACCTTCTATCCGCCGCTGATCGGCAACGTTTTCTACTACCTCGGCGTCGTGCTGGTCGTGGTCGGCTCCTGGATTTGGGTCGCGCTGATGGCGATCAATCTGCGCGTCTGGCGGAAGGCCCATCCCGGTGCACCGGTGCCGCTGGCGATGTTCGCCAATGTTGCGGGCTCCTATCTCTGGGCCTGGACCGCGGTTGGTGCCGCGCTCGAGCTGCTGCTCCAGATCATTCCCGTCGCGGCCGGGCTGAAGGCCACGATCGACGCGGGTCTTGCCCGCGTGTTCTTCTCCTGGACGCTGCACGCCATCGTCTATTTCTGGCTGATGCCGACCTACATCGCCTATTACACCATCGTGCCGCGCGCGATCGGCGGCCGGGTTTATTCCGACAGCATGGCGCGGATCTCCTTCATCCTGTTCCTGGTGGTGGCGATGCCGATCGGCATGCACCACACCTTCGCCGATCCGCAGGTCGGCGCCGGCTTCAAGTTCATCCATTCGGCCTTCACGGCGCTGGTCGCGCTGCCGACGCTGCTGACCGTGTTCACGATCTGCGCCTCGGTCGAGATCGCGGCGCGCCTGCGCGGCGGCCGCGGCCTATTCGGCTGGATCAAGGCGCTGCCCTGGGACAACCCGATGATGCTGGCGCTGGCGTTCTCGTTCGTCATGCTCGGCTTCGGCGGCGCCGGCGGCCTGATCAACATGAGCTACCAGCTCGATGCGTCGATCCACAACACGCAGTGGATCACCGGCCATTTCCACCTGATCTTCGGCGGCGCCATCGTGATCATGTACTTTGCGATCGCCTATGATCTGTGGCCGCATCTGACCGGGCGCGAACTCATCGACATCCGCCTGATCCGCACCCAGCTCTGGCTTTGGTTCATCGGTATGATCATCACGACCTTCCCGTGGCACTGGGTCGGCATCCTGGGCATGCCGCGCCGCATGGCCTATTTCGACTTCGGCGATCCCGCGATCGCGCCGCAGGCGCTCTCGGTCACGTTCTCCGCGATCGGCGGCTTCATCCTGCTGGCGTCGGGCATCATGTTCATCGTCATCCTCGCACGTGGCATGCGTGCGCCCCGGGTTGACGCCGGCCCGTACCGCTTTGCGCTGGCTGTGCATCAGCCCGCGACCGTGCCGGTCGCGCTCAACACGCATGCGCTGTGGGTGGCGCTGATGATCGTCCTCACCCTCACCAATTACGGCTACCCGATCGTGACGCTGGCGCTGACCGAGGGCACGTCGGTGCCGGCCGTCTATGTGGGAGCGCAGTGATGAGCGCGCGCGACCTCTTCACCTTCCGCAACAGCCATTTCAGGATGGGCGTCGGCATCACCGCCGCGATCCTGATCGTGACGGCGATCACCGGCTTCATCGTGCTGCCCTTCGCACAGCCCTGGGTTCAGTTCGCCAATGTCTGGGATGCGATCTGCAGCGCCGCCGGCGTGCCACAGCGCGCGGCGAATGTTACTGCGCCCGAGCAGACAAAACGCCTGTCGGAGGTCGTGCTGACCTCGCATACGCTGTCGCGTCCGAGCCAGGAAGCGATCGGCCGCGGCGCGACGCTGGCGCAGCGCTGCGCGATCTGCCACGGCCCGACCGGCATCAGCCGCGCGGATTCGCCCAATCTCGCCGGCCAGTACGCGGCCGTCATCTACAAGGAGCTGCACGATTTCCGATCCGGCGCGCGCACCAATGCCGTGATGTCGCCATTCGCCGTCAATCTGACGGACCAGGAGATCGCCGATCTCTCGAACTATTACGCCTATCTGCCGCGGCCGGCAGCCTATCACCCGACGCCGCAGCTGCCGAAACCGAGCATCGTCATCTACGGCGCGCCGATGCGCGGGATCGCGCCCTGCGGCTCCTGCCATGGCAGCCTCGACAACAAGACCGGCAGTCCGTGGCTCGAAGGCCAGTCCGAAGCTTACATGAAGGCGCAGCTCCAGGCCTTCGCATCCGGCGAGCGGCGCAACGACATCAGCCAGCAGATGCGCAACATCGCCCGCGCGATGACGCCGCAGGAGATCGAGGCGGCCGCGGCCTATTACGCCTCGCAGCCGCCGGATGTGGTGAAGGCGGTGGATTGAGCCTCACTGTCATTGCGAGCGCAGCGAAGCAATCCAGAATCCCTCCGCGGAAAGACCCTGGATTGCTTCGTCGCAAGGGCTCCTCGCAATGACGGCGGAGAGAGTACGCCTTACGACGACGCCAGCTTCGGCCGGCCGTAGATCGCATCCGCCCGCTTCTCGAATGCGATGGAGAAGCGCGCGAACGCGGCATCGAACATCGAGCCCATCAGCATCGCCAGCATCCGGCTCTTGAACTCGTAGGCCAGGAAGAATCCGACGTCGCAGACGCCCTCACCCTTGGGCTCGAACGTCCAGCGGTTCTCGAGGTTGCTGAACGGGCCTTGCAGATATTCGACCCGGATATTCAGATTGGCGCGGTCGAGAGTCACGCGGCTGGTGAAGGACTCCTTGACCAGCTTGAACGACACCGTCATGTCGGCGACCAGCACCTCGGTGCCGTCGGGTTTGGCCATCCGCTGGCGGATCTTGAGCGCGCTGCACAGCGGCACGAACTCCGGGTAGCGCTCGACGTCGGCGACCAGATCAAACATCTCGGACGCGCTGTGATGGACACGGCGCTTGCTTGAAAATTTGGGCATGGCGGTTCAGCGGGCAGTCGCGGCCCGTGCGGCCTTCAGTCTCGCAAAGTCCTCGCCGGCATGATGCGACGAACGGGTGAGCGGGCTCGCCGACACCATCAGGAAACCCTTGGTGTAGGCGACCTTCTCGTAGGACGAAAACTCGTCGGGCGGCACATAGCGCATCACGGCGTGGTGCTTCCGGGTCGGCTGGAGATATTGCCCGATGGTCAGGAAGTCGACGTCGGCGGAGCGCAGATCGTCCATCACCTGCTGCACCTCGTGGCGCTCCTCGCCGAGGCCGACCATGATCCCGGACTTGGTGAAGATGGTGGGATCGAGCTCCTTGACCCGCTGCAACAGCCGGATTGAGTGGAAGTAGCGCGCGCCGGGCCGCACAGTGAGGTAACGCGATGGCACGGTCTCGAGATTGTGGTTGAACACGTCGGGCCTCGCCGCGACGACGATTTCGAGCGCCCCCTCCTTGCGCAGGAAGTCGGGCGTCAGGATCTCGATCGTGGTCGAGGGGCACGCGGCCCGGATCGCACGGATGGTCTCTGCAAAATGCTCGGCGCCGCCATCGGCCAGATCGTCACGGTCGACTGAGGTGATGACGACGTGGGCCAGCCCCAGCTTGGCGACGGCTTCGGCGACGTTCTGCGGCTCGGCTGCATCCAGCGCATTGGGCATGCCGGTCTTGACGTTGCAGAAGGCGCAGGCCCGGGTGCAGGTGTCCCCCATGATCATGAAGGTCGCGTGCTTCTTGTCCCAGCACTCGCCGATGTTCGGGCAGCCCGCCTCCTCGCACACCGTGTGCAGGCCGTTGGCGCGCACGATGTTGCGGGTGTCGGCATAGCCGCGGGTATTTGGCGCGCGCACGCGGATCCAGTCCGGCTTCGGCGGCGAAGCGGAGTCGGGGCGATTCACCTTTTCAGGGTGGCGGGGGCGCAACGGGTTCGAGATGGTGTCGACAATAACGACCATGGGCTGTCCGGTCTGTTCAGTTCCTACCTAGTCGGTCTGGCTGCCTGCCGCAACCCGGCTCGCGCCGCTTCAGGGAACATGGCAGATATGGGCAATATCCTGCTCTGTTCTCAGGCGATTCTCACCTCGAATGGCTCCAACCTCGAAAGCCTCACCACCGCGGCTCGGCAAAGCCCTGAAGCGTGCGTTTTTCGGCCGCAGCGTCCACGAGGTCGCGCCCGATTTGATCGGGGCCACCATGCTGGTCAATGGCGTCGGCGGCCTCATTGTCGAGGTCGAGGCCTATCATCATACCGAGCCGGCGGCGCACTCCTACAATGGCCCGACGCCGCGGAACCAGGTGATGTTTGGCCCGCCCGGCTTTGCCTATGTCTACCGCTCCTACGGCATCCACTGGTGCGTGAACTTGGTCTGCGAGGAGGCGGGCTCGGCCGCCGCCGTGCTGATCCGCGCGCTAGAGCCGACGCATGGCTTGGCGGCGATGCGCCGACGCCGCCATCTGCAGGAGGTGCACGCACTGTGCTCGGGCCCCGGCAAGCTGACCGAAGCGCTCGGCATCACCATCGCGCACAACGCCCTGCCCCTGGACCGGCCGCCGATCGCGCTGCATGCGCGGACAGAAGACGTCGAGGTGGTGGCCGGCATCCGGATCGGCATTACCAAGGCCGTCGAGCTGCCCTGGCGCTATGGCGTCAAGGGCTCGAAGTTTTTGAGCAAGCCGTTCCCGAAGGAGGCCTAGAACCCGTTCCGATGGAACGGGCTTTAGATTCTAGGTTTGACGCGTTTTCTTGACGCGAACCGGTTTCCACTTCGCTCGAAAACGCTCTACGAGGCCTGCTTCAGCCGCTCCAGCGCCTCCAGCAGCTTGGCCTTGCGGGCCAGTGCTGCCTCGCGCTTTTCGCGCTCCTCCTCGACGACCTCTTCGGCCGCGTTGGCGACGAACTTCTCGTTCGCCAGCTTGGACTCGGCGCGTTTGATGTCGGCGTCGGCCTTGCCGATCTCCTTGTCGAGGCGCGTGCGCTCGGCGGCGACGTCGATCACGCCCTTCAGCGGCAACGCGGCCACCTCGCCGCGCACGAGGAGCTGGACCGCACCATCAGGTGCGCGGTCGGCGAACGAGATGTCGGACAGCCGCGCCATGCGCTTGATGACGTCGGTCCAGCGCGGCGCGCGTTCCTTCGTCTCGGTCGAGGCGCCCGCGAGCACCAGCGCCGTCAGCGTTGCCGGCGGGATGTTCATCTCGGCGCGCACCGAGCGGATCTGCGTGACGAGGTCGATCACCCAGCCGATCTCGGCTTCCGCCTTGGGATCGGTGAAGTCGGCATGGTCGAAGATCGGCATGATCAGGACCGGCGAGATCAGCGGATCGGTCGGCCCGGCTGCCGCGGCGAGCATCGCGAGCTGCTCCGGCGTCGGCTCGGACGGCTTCAGCGGCCATTGCGCCAGCGCCAGCAGGCCGTCGCGCTTGGCCGTCACCTCCCACAGCTCTTCGGTGATGAAGGGCATGAAGGGGTGCAGCAGCTTCAGGATCTCGTCGCGCGCCCAGGCGACCATGGCGCGGGTTTCGTCCTTCGCGGGGCTGTCCGGACCGAGCAGCACGGGCTTTGCGAGCTCGACATACCAGTCGCAATAGACGTTCCAGACGAAGCGGTAGATCGCACCGGCCGCATCGTTGAAGCGATAGGCTTCGATTGCCTCGGTCACCTCGCGCGTGGTGTGCGCGCTCTCATGCGCGATCCAGCGGTTCAGGGTTTCCTTGGCCTTCGCCGGCTCGAAACCTTCCGGCACGGCGCAGTGGTTCATCTCCGCGAAGCGCGACGCATTCCAGAGCTTCGTCGCGAAATTCCGGTAACCCTCGACGCGGCTGGTGGCGAGCTTGATGTCGCGTCCCTGCGCCGCCATGGCGGCCAGCGTGAAGCGCAACGCGTCGGCGCCGTATTCGTCGATCAGGTTGAGGGGGTCGATGACGTTGCCCTTCGACTTCGACATCTTGGCGCCCTTCTCGTCGCGGACGAGGGCATGGATGTAGATCGTCGAGAACGGCACTTCCTTCATGAAGTGCAGGCCCATCATCATCATCCGGGCGACCCAGAAGAAGATAATGTCGAAGCCGGTCACCAGCGCGTTGGTCGGGTAATAGCGCTGCACTTCCGGCGCGTCCTCGGGCCAGCCGAGCGTCGAGAACGGCCACAGCGCCGAGGAGAACCATGTGTCGAGCACGTCCTCGTCACGCGTGATGAAGCCTTCGCGCTTGTTGCGGTCGAGCGCCATCTCGCGGCCCTGCTCGGCCGTGATGACCTCCTGCTCGACGTAATAGCCGAGCGCGTGGCTGACGGCCTCCTCCTCGGTCTCGGCGACGAACACCTTGCCGTCAGGGCCGTACCAGGCCGGGATCTGATGACCCCACCACAGCTGGCGCGAGATGCACCAGGGCTGGATGTTCTCCATCCACTCGAAATAGGTCTTTTCCCAGTTCTTCGGCACGAACGTCGTTTCGCCCGAACGCACCGCCGCGATCGCAGGCTTTGCCAGCGTCTTGGCGTCGACGTACCACTGGTCGGTCAGATAGGGCTCGATCACGCTGTTCGAGCGGTCGCCGTGCGGCACCATGTGGGTGTGCGGCTCGATCCGCTCGACGAAGCCGAAGGATTCCAGCCGCTCGACGATGCGCTTGCGCGCCGCGAAGCGGTCGAGCTTGTGAAACTCCTCGGCGAATTGCGAAGCGCCTTCCGGCAGGTTACGCAGGTAATCCTCATTGTCGACGAGGTCGAGGCAACCTTCCTTGTCGATGACGCTGATCCGGCCCAGGCCGTGGCGATTGCCGACCTCGAAATCGTTGAAGTCGTGCGCCGGCGTCACCTTCACCGCGCCCGAGCCCTTATCCGGATCGGAATATTCGTCGGCGACGATCTTAATCTTGCGACCGACCAGCGGCAGGATCACGTTCTTGCCGACCAGCTTCTGATAGCGCTCGTCATCGGGATGCACCGCCACGCCGGTGTCGCCGAGCATGGTCTCGGGCCGCGTGGTGGCGACGACGATGAAGCTCGAGGAATCCTCGGGGCTGAACGTCTTGCCCTCGATCGGATAGCGCAGATACCACAGGCTGCCCTTGACCTCGGTCTGCTGCACTTCGAGGTCGGAGATCGCGGTCAGCAGCTTGGTGTCCCAGTTCACCAGCCGCTTGTCCTTGTAGATCAGGCCGTCGCGATGCAGCTCGACGAACACCTTGATGACGGCCTTCGACAGGCCCTCGTCCATGGTGAAGCGTTCGCGCGACCAGTCGCAGGAGGCGCCGAGGCGCTTGAGCTGGTTGATGATGGTGTCGCCGCTCTCGGCTTTCCACTGCCAGACCCGCTCCAGAAACTTCTCGCGGCCCATCTCGCGGCGGCTGGGCTGCTGACGCTCCATCAGCTGCCGCTCGACCACCATCTGGGTGGCGATGCCGGCATGGTCGGTGCCGGGCTGCCACAGCACGTCGCGACCGCGCATGCGCTCGAACCGGCACAGGATGTCCTGGAGGGTGTTGTTGAGGGCGTGGCCCATATGCAGCGAGCCCGTCACGTTCGGCGGCGGGATCACGATGGTAAAGGGCACTGCGTCGCGGCGGTCGGGGCGGCCGGCCCTGAAGGCAAGGCTGTCCTCCCACACGACGGACATGCGGGCTTCGATATCGGCGGGCTGGTAATTTTTCTCGATCATGGGCTGCTAGAAAGCCGCGCGCGGGGGGCAAGTCAACGAAAAGGTCCGGGAGAGGATCAACGGAAAGCCCGGCGGCAAAACGGCTTTCCGGCCGGTCGGCAGGCCAAACAGGCGCATAAGAGGGGCTTTATGAGGGCTCGGGAGCCGCCCTCACCTGCCGCCGCGCGAGACCCGCTCGATTTCGGCCTTCACGATGCGTTCAACGAGGCCCGGCAGGTTGTCGTCGAGCCAGGATTTCAGCATCGGACGCAGCATCTCCTTGACCAGATCTTCCAGCGTCCGCGCATTGCTGCTGAGCACCGTGTGGGCCAGGGAGTTGAAGGCGGATTCGACCGCCGAGACCGTCGATTGGGCCAGGATCGGCTGTTGGGGCGGTAGCGGCGGCGCATCGTAGTCCACCGCCGCATAGGACGATGACGGCGTCAGGCGCAGCGGCGATTCGGCGAATTCCAGATCGTCGCGCGGCTCGACCTTGCGGAAGCTCGGCGGCGGCGGAGGCGGCGTCGGCTCCGGATCCACCGCCATCTCGTCGGTCAATTCGAGCACGTCGGGTTCAGGTTCGGGCTCTGGCTCACGGACCTCGGGCGCAGGCGTAGCCGCGTCCAGCCCCGCCAGCAGAGCATCAATATCGTCCTGGTTATTGGATGCATCCGCCGCAGGTGCGGGCGGCGGCGGCGCTGGAGCCGGCTTCGCAACCGGCGGCGGCGCGGGCTTCTCGGCAGCAGGTTTTGCGGGAGCGACCTTGGATGGCGGAATGTCGTTCATGGCTGACGGCTTCGGCGCAGCTGCAGCGGGCGCTGGCTTGGCAGCTTCTGCCGGCGGCGGCTTGGCCTCATCGTCGGCAATGATGCGCCGGATCGAGGCCAGAATCTCCTCCATCGAGGGTTCTGTGACCTTTGCAGGCTGCGTCATCTCCGACTCCACATCATCAACGCCCTCGCATGCGTTGTTTTACACCAAGCACGACAGGATTGGCCGGTTCCGCAACGGACGCCCCGACATTTTCGTCGCGGCAGCCCGACTTGTCCCCAGTTCGCGGCTCAACGTGCGGAGGTGCGCCCCTGCCCTCGGCACTCAAGCCTTTACGCACACGACATCAGGTGCCGGGCGAATCGACCCGCATCTTCTTGGCAAGGCTATGTCAGGGATTTTGATGATTGCAAGCAAAGCACCAATCGGCCTCGGCTGTTTGCGAGGCCGACCGGATGACTACGGGACTTTAGCGTCCGTCAGGCGTGCGCACGCCGGCCCAGCTGTCGCGGACCTGATGGTAGTGAACACTCGCATCATAAACCGTGGTCGCAAGGCCGAGGACCTGCGGCGACAGACGGCCGATGGCGGCCAGAACCTGATAGGACGCGACCACGCGGTCGTGCTGTGCGGTCACCAGCGCGACGCGCGCGTTGACCAGCGCCTGCTGCGCGTTGAGCACGTCGAGGGTGGTACGCTGACCAGCCTTGGCTTCTTCGCGCACGCCGTTCAGCGCGATCTCGGACGCCGTGACCTGCGCCTGCGCGGACTGCACCTGGGCCTTGCCGGCCTGCAGCGAACCCCACCACTGCACGACCGTCGCGCGGGTCTGGTCGCGGGTGGTTTCGAGGTTGAGACGCTGCTGCGCCAGGTTTTCCTTGGACTGGCGGATCAGCGAATATGTATTGCCGCCATCGTAGAGCTGCCAATTGGCCTGCGCGATGGCGGACGCGTTGAACGACCTGTATTGAATCAAGGACTGTTCGTTCCCCTGCGTGGCCCCCACCTGCAACGCGATCGTCGGCAGCAGCGCGCCTTCGGCGACCTTGACCTGCAGAAAGTTGACGTCGATGCCGAACATCGCGGCCGTGACGTTGGGATGTTCGATCAGGCCGAGCTCGACTGCCCCGGCGAGGCTTGCGGGCAAGAAACGATCCACCGGCGAACCGGGCGCGAGGTTCGTCGGCTCGTTGCCGATGATGCGGCGGAAGTTCGCGCGCGTCGTGGTGAGATTTGCTTCGGCCGTGAGGGCCTGCGTCTTGCCAGCCGCCAGCTGCGCTTCCGATTGCGCAACGTCGGTGCGCGTCACTTCGCCGACGTTGAAGCGATCACGCGTCTGCTTCAGCGTCTGCTCGAGCACGCGCACGTTGCTGCGCTGGACTTCGAGCGTAGCCGCATCGCGCAGATAGTCCATGTAGATCGAAGCGCCCTGAAGCAGCACGCTCTGATCCAGGCTGCGCAGCGCTTCGCGGGAGCCGGAAACCTGGCTCTCGGCGGCGCGCGTCCTGTTGCCGGTGATGTTGCCGTTATAGAGCGTCTGCGTGACGGTCACACCCACGCTGCGCGGCACGCTGGGCCCGTTGATTGGTGTGTTACCCGGCCCCGGCGAACTCAACGTATCCTGATATTGATAGCCGCCGTTCGCCGTCAGCGCGACCCTGGGGCGATAGCCCGACAACGCCTGAGGCACGTTCTCGTCGGTCGAGCGCACCTGGGCGCGCTGTGCGTTGAGCTGCGGATTGTTCTGATAGGCGCGCACCAAGGCGGCCTCGATCGTGTCCGCCAAGGCAGGCGTCGGCCCGGCAAGCGCCAGCAGCAGGACCGAAACCGCAGCTCCGGTGAAGAGCTTCACCCCATGCATCCCTTAAATTCCGTTCATTCTAACGCCCCGCTCGTGCCCGCGAGCTAGGATACCGTCTACCGAGTGGAGTCGTTGCCCCTCAGCAACATAGGCCGCCAATTGGCGCAACGGAACCACCTGAAGGTAGTTCCCGGTGGAAACTCTTCACGTGCAGCATCCGGGCCACACTTCTGATTCAGAACGGGATTTTAACGGGCCAAAGCCCTCAATCGGGCGTTCAGAAAACGAAAGCGGCGGCCCGTTCCAACCCGGGAAGGACCGGAGCTGCGGCATCGAACAGCGCCCGATGGCCGAATTCACCGTGGGTATGGGTCACGATCATGGCCCGGGGGGGCGTGGATTGGGCCGACACCCCCACGAGGCGCCCGCCCTCCTTGAGCTGCCCGAGCAGCGCCTCAGGCGTCACCTCGAAGGCGCCGTTGAGGATAATGACGTCATAGGGAGCGGCAGAGGGATCCCCTTCGGCGCAGGCTGCGGCCTTGCACGTGACGTTGGCGAGGCTGGCGCAAGCATCCTTGGCCTTCGCGGCCAGGGCCGAATCACACTCCGTCGCGGTGACTTGACGGGCGAGCCCCGCCGTCAGCGCGGCGAGGTAGCCGGTGGCGCAGCCGACCACCAGCACGTTGTCCCCCTCGCCGATTTCGGCGGCCTGGAGCAGCTTGCCGGTCAGTTGCGGCTTGATCAGGAACCGCTTGGCCCCGCCTTCGCTCACGTCGAGATCGAGGTCGAGATAGGCCAATGCCTGCCTGGCAACCGGCACGAACGCCTCGCGCGGAACTGTGAGCATCGCGTCGAGAATACGGCGATCGGTGACGTCATTGGTGCGCACCTGGCCATCGACCATTTTTAGGCGCGCGGTCGAGAAACCGGACATTTGCGGACCCTGCAATGCGGACGATGCCGCGGACGAAATTTGGCGGCATCTTTGGAACAGGCTCCGCGAAAACGCAACACGTCCGTTGGCCCGGCGGACCAGGCTGCGCAACCCGAGGCGTCAAGGTGATCGATGAGCTATTCGATCGTGACTGCGAGGCGGCCGATCAATGCGGCGACTTCGTCGAGCCGCGCCGAATCGTGCGCCTCGACGGCGCGCGCGAGGCAGGCCAGGCATTCATCATCGCTGAGCTCGGGAACGTCCGCCGGCAGAATCGAGGGGGCCATTTCGGAACGGTCGAGGACGTCTGGCATTGGAATCACCTCCGTAAGGATCCGGCGCCTGCCAAGCTCGATTTGAATTGGGTCGAATTGGCGTCGCCCTCATGACGCGACCGCGCCCGACACACACAACTGCTTGAGTGCGATTCTGCGCTGGATTTGCGCGGATCACTGTTGAAATGTCGTCTGAAGTGATGTCGCGGTTACATTAGAGTACGGGCATAGAATATTGAAACTACGTTGAAATTTCATGTGTGCTTCGCAAGCCCAGCGCCGGCCGGAAGGGAACGCTCGTGCGAGCGGGTTCCACCCTGCAGGTTCAGACGACGGTTGCAAGGTAGAGCTGCGTGTCGAAATAGTCTGCGGCCCGCACGGGTGCGGTGACGCCGGCATCCGTCATGAAGAAGTCGCTGACCTGCTGGAGCCATTTCACGACGGTCCCGTCGGAATAGAGCCGCTTCCATTCGCGCGAGGAATAGAGCTTCTGGGCCTTGAAGGCTTCCGCGATGTCGGCGCGACGCGACTGCCCATAATGTGTCTGGAGCGCCTCCGCTGCGGCCGCCGGGTTGCGCACCATGTGGTCGTTCGCTTCTGCCCACGCGCGGATGATCCGGGCCAGCACGTCCCTGTTCCCCGCATAAAAATCCATCCGCGCGGCCCAGCCGCCGAGCACGGCGGATTGCGGGTAGAAGGCGGAGGCGTCCACCAGCTTGACCGCATCCGGCAACGCCTCGCGGACGGCAATGTTGAACGGCACCCAGAGCGCAACGGCCGGCACCTCGCCGGCAATGAACGCCTTGACGGCGGCCGCCATGCTGCCGTTGACGATCTCGACCTCGGACGGGTTGACGTTGTTGGCCCGCAGCGCGCGATCGAGAAAAATGTGAGCCGTGGTCTTCATCGTCGTCGCGATCCGCTTGCCCCTGAGATCGGCCATCCCCTTGACGCCGAGCGTCGGCCGGACCCAGAGCTGTGCGGTCGCGACCTCAATGTCGTTGATGAGAAAGCCCCGGCCGCGGCCGAGCGCCAGATAGTTGGAGATGACGCCGCCGGCCGAGAGAACGTCGAGCTCACCCCGCGCCATCGCCTCGAAGACTTCAGGTCCGGTGTTGAACTCGTGCAATTCGAAATCGATCCCTTCGCGGTCGAACGAGCCGCGATCGAGCCCGGTCCAGATGTGTCCGTCCACGGCGACAACATGGAGATAACCGAGCCGAATTCTGCTGCGCGCCTGCGCAATGGCTGGCGCCGCGTGCATTGACGCGGCCGCCAGCGCCGCGCCGTGCCGCAGCAATTGCCGGCGATTGAGACCACAGATGTTCATGCCGCCGCTCCCGCATTCCGGGCCGCGGACCGAAATCGCTGGGCATGAAATAGCGCGACGCTATCCTCGGGATAGTCGTGCAGGAAGGCCGACAGCCGGACCCGCGTCGTCTCGGCCGCGCCGTCCTGCGCGATCGCCGCAAAGACTTCATCCCAGCGTCGACACATCGCAACCTCGGCTTCATCGGCGTGCGCCAGCTCGCCGCGGAGCTCACTGACTTCGATCGCGTCGGCAAATCCCTTCGGCGTGATGCTGTCGACGCTGCGGAACAGGAACCGATCGCCGACGCTGGCGCGGACCGCCGCGCTGACCAGCACGCGCGTGCCGTAATTCTTGTTCAGTCCCTCCAGCCGCGACGCCAGGTTGATGGTGGCGCCAAGCGCGGTGTAGTTCATCCGGTCGCTCGAGCCGATGTTGCCGACCACGGCATCGCCGACATGCAGGCCAAAGCGGGTGTCGTAGGGCGGCCAGCCCTCGCGCCAAAACTCCTGGTTGAGCGCTTCGTTGGCCGCAAGGCATGCCAGGATGGCGCGGCAGGCATTGACGGTGTGGTCGGGATCGTCGGCCGGCGCGTTCCAGAACGCCATCACGGCGTCGCCGATATATTTGTCGACCGTGCCCTGGTGCCGCATGATCTCGTCCGACAGTACCGCGAAATAGCGCGAGGTGTGGATCATCACCTGCGACGGGTCGGCGCGCTCCGTCTTGGCGGTAAAGTCGGCGACGTCGGTGAACAGCACCGTGACCTCACGCCTGGAGCCGCCGAGGCTGAGCGAAGAGCCGGTCTCGATCAACTGCCGCACGATCTGGCGCGGGATGAAGCTCGCAAAGCTGCGGACCACGCTACGCATGGTGAACACCGAGCGGCCAAGCTCCTCGATCTCGGCGATGACGGAATGGACGCGCGGCCGCTCGGTAATCTCGAACCGCTGGATCGCGTCGGTCTCGTCGGCCAGTTTGCGCAGCGGCCGCGCCATCAGCGATCCCAGCCAGAACGCGAATGGCAGCGTGGCTCCGACAAAGGCCAGCGCAAGCGCGAACAGCGTACGGCGCTCGTCGATGATCTGCGCATAGAACTCGTCGAGCGGCGCGACCATCGCCATCCGGATATTGGCCGAGCCGGCCGTCTCGAGCCTGTGAACCGCCGCAACATAGGTTCGGCCCGACGCGTCGGCAAAGAACTGCTGGGCCGCGCCGCCGTCCCGCCAGGAGCGGATGACCGGCACGAGCGCAGGCAGCTTGAGCGCGCCGATCTGTGGCAGGTCGTCCTGCCGTTCCGGAATCTCCGCCATCAGGCGGTTCATCTCGGGATGGCCGACGATGCGCCCGGCATCGTTGAACAGGAACGCCAGCCCTGATTGGCCGAGCTTCTGCTCCGCCAGCATGTCCTCGAACCGGTTCAGCAGCAAATCACCCGCAATGACGCCGCGGCGCCCTTCCCTCAACGGCGTCCGCAGCGTGTAGCCCGGCTCGCCCGTGGCGTAGAAGACGTAAGGACCGGTCAGGAGCGTCTTGTCGTTCTTGAACGCCTCGACATACCAGGGCCGCTGCCGCGGGTCGTAGCTCGCGGGTCCGGCGACCTCGGCAACCTGAATGAGGTTTTCGGAGAGATATTGCGTGACAGGCGCGGCCCCCGCCGTGCGCGAGATCACGACCAGGCGGAAGGCAGCATCCTCATCGACGTTCAAGCCCTTCCGGAACGACGGCTGCGCCCGATCGATCACGTCCATCTCGATGAACGAGCCGTCCTCGTAGCCGACATAGAGATTGAAGAGCTGCGGGTTGTTGCGCAGCATCGCCGCCATCAGGCTGTAGAGCCGCGTATTGTCCGCGATGTCGGCCTCCTGGATCGGCGGCAGGCCGGACAGGATGTCGAGATTGTCGCGGACATTCTTGAACTGCTCGTCGATGTGATCGGCGCCAAGCTGCGCCACCTTCTCGATGAAGCCAGAGGCGGCCGTCCTGGTGATGGCGGTCACGCGTTCGAAGCTGAGATAGACCAGCGTCAGGCCCACAAGCAGCACCACGCCCACGAACACCGTGATGATCGATGTCTGGTAGCCAATGCGAAATACGCGTTTGCTGGTTTTCTCTCCGGTCATCGGAGCTGCTTGAACGCCTCCATCAGTACTTTCGAACGATGGGCTTCGTCGCCGCCGGCGCGGGCGCTGCCGGCGAGACCGAGAAAGTAACCCAGGTCGACCAGCTGTTCGGCCGGTTCTCTGTCTCAAGGTCCTTGTAGCCTCGGACATTGAGATAGCCCTGGTAGCCGTCAGACATCGGGATCATGAAGCCGATCTGCGGACCGATGCCGACCGTCTGGCCGCGGAAGCCACCGAGCTTGGCGCCGGGACCGCTATCGTCGGTGATCTGCTGGAAGAAATAGCCGGCGATGCCGATGTGAACGTTCTTGCTGACGAACTGCGAGGCAGCCCAGTCGACATGAAAATCCATGCCGTTCTGATACTGGAGGGCCCCGTTCATGAAACTATAGGTGAGGCCGCCGACGATCGAGAATTCGTGTCCGGTCTTCGGATCGAGATAGGTGTAGCCGGCACCGACGTCGATGGCGGGGAAGCCAAAACTCAGATTGGCGAGCCGGCTGGAATCATAGGTGCCGCTCGGGATGTTGCCGGTGATGTAGACCAGCTCGTTGTGGACGCCCTGATTCCATTTCAGCGTGCCCTGGTAGAACACGTCGGTCAGCGTCGTGCGGTTGTCGGTGGCGCTGCCCGAGATCGTATTGCCGCGCGGACCGGTCAGCGTCGCATCGATGCCGGCGCCAATGTTGCCGGGCGCGGTGAGCACGGTGAAGCCGGCTTGGCCGCCCAGCACCGGCATCGGCGAGGTGTAGGTGATGCCCATGACGAACGCGTCGGCATGTGCGTTGAGGCCGGCGGTCACCGAGCCGGGTATGCCGCCGCTGGTGACGAAGTTCTGCCCTCCTCCGGCCTTTTCGTTGAGGTGAAGGTAGATCGTCGAGTAGGCCCATCCAGGCGTTACGGGAACGGCGGCCAAGCTGCCGAAGATGCCCGGAAGCCAGAAGCTCACGCCGCCGGCAGCGGCAAGCGCGGGCTGAGCGGTAAAGCTCGCCAGCGCCAATGCAGTCCCGAGCCCGGCTTTGCGAATGTGTCCCGTCACGTCGCGTCTCCCTATTCTCGTCACGTCTTCCACCCAAACGCATCACGCTCGTCCAATTGCACTACTTCTTGGCGCCCCCGATCGTGGCGGCGACACGCTCGGCATCGGGCAGTTTCCAGCTGTGGTCGAACAGCGGCTGCTCGGGCCCGTAGAGGCGGAATAGCAACTCGAACTTCCGCGCCGGATCGGTCGGCACCCAATTGGCTTCCTTGCCCTCCGGCGCCTTCGGACCGAAATAGACATCGACCGAACCGTCGGCATTCTTCTGGATGCCCGGGCTGATCGAAGCCCGGCTTGCGCTCGGCATGTTGCGCACCAGCGCGTGCGTCTCGCGGTCGTAGACGGTTGCGGACCAGTATTGCTTGACCGGCGCGTTGGGCGGCACCGTCAGGTGATAGGTGGCCGCGCCGTCAAATGGCTGACCGTCGCGGTCCTTGTTGGCCATCAGGTAGAACTGTGCGGTGCCCAGTCTCTTGATGCCGGTGAAGCCGAGCGTATAGGTGACTCCGCGCATCTCGACCGGATAGGTGTTCGGATCGGCGTATCCCGTGCTCGCCGCCTTGACCATCTCTGCGACGGCAGCCGGGAACCAGCGGATGCCTGGATTGATCACGGCGAAGCCGGCGTCGTAGCGCTGTTCGAGTATCGCGTGGGCTTCGCGGGCCGCCTGATCGAGCAGCGCAACGGTCTTCTGATCCGGATTGAAGGCCTTGCCCTTCTCGATGCCAATGCTCGCGAGCTGGTCGATCATGGCGCGATCGCGATCGAGCCACGGCTCGTTCTGCACCACGCGGTCGAGGCTGCGATAGAAGCTCGCATCGTAGGGAATCGTGGAGTCGAACAGCACGTCGTAGGCGTCGGTGAAATTGGTCTGAGGCGGATCCTTCGCCTGCGCGAGTGGGTAGACCTTGACCAACTTGCCGTAGGAGACCGACTTCGCCACGTCGGCATCGCCGTGGCTTGCGAGATTGGAGCGCAGCAGCGCGAAGCCGCTGAACGTGTCCGACTGAAGCGAGATGTAGCCCGCGGGCGCGTCGCCCTTGTAACCGGGCGGCAGGATCAAATATTTGCCGCCCTGCCCCTTGTCGGCGCCTTCGGGACCTGCGTCCTCCAGCGGCATCTGCCACGCCGTGACGATGTTGCCCGCGATCGAGCCGCCTTGCGCCGGCGGAATGTCGATCACGACCGGGCCGTCCTTCACGTTCCAGAACGACATCAGATAGATCGAGTCCGGATTGGGCGTCAGCGTCTGGTTCTTCCAGTTCACCGGCTTCGACCAGTAGATGATCTCGTTCGGCTTTGCCTTGGTCGTCCCAAGCATGGTCTGGAGCATGAGATCGGCATTCACTGCCGGCATGCCCCAGATCATCGCCTCGACTGCGCGACGCTGGATAGTGCGCGCGGCAACCTCATCCGGCGACAGACTCTGCGCATGCGCGCTCGCTGTCATCAGTGTCATGGCGATGGCGCCTGCGATTGCGTGTCTCATGACAGCCTCCATTCTCAGCCTTCAGCTCACCGGCTTCGGCTCGGGGAATTTCCACTTGCCGTTCAGAATTTCGGGACGCGGCCGATAGAGTCGCACCGTGTAGTTCCAGCCCTTCATGATCGGCAGGCAGTTCGGGATCTTGCCGTCACAGCCACCGAACTGGACCACCGTGGAGCCGTCGGCTGATTTCGTCGCCGTCAGATTGTTGAGCGAGTAAGCGTTGTAGGGGTTTTTCTCGAAATAGCCCTCGGCGTTGTAGAGACTGATCGACCAGAAGCCGTCCACCGGCACATTGCCGGGGACGGTCAGCTTGTAGACGGTGCTGCCGTCGTTCTTCTCGGGGGTGACGCTGAGATAGGTGGCGTCCTTGTCGGGATTGCCGCCCCATCCCGCGGCGGTCGCGATCAGGTGCCGGATCGGATCGACCTGCCCCTTGACGCCAAACGCATCCTTGAAGCCGCCTGCGGTTGACGACAGCACCAGGAGCGCGTCCCGCACCTTCTTCTGGCTGACCGGATCCCAATTCGGTATCTCGAACTTGCCCGGGGCCTTCTGGCTGATCGTGACGGCGTCCTGGACTGCGCGGACCTTCTCGACATCCTTGGGATCGTTGGGATCGACGAGGGTTCGAAGCCCGATCAGCGCATAGCGTGTGCCGACCCTCTTCCGATCGTAGGTGTAACTTCCGGCGCGATACTCTATGTCGCCGACGATGTAGTGATCCTCGTTGACCACCATCAACGACCGGAACCGCTTGCCAGCGTCCGGCAACTTGATCGTTACCGGTCCCGCATCGAGATCAACGACGGCCATGGAGTACAGCGTGTCACGATTCGACCGGATGACGCCCTGCTTATCGATCGCCATCGGCTCGCGATGGTGAAACAGCTTGCCGATGCCACCGGCGTCCTTGACGCCGTTGCCAAAGTACAGGTCGGATTCCGCGCGCCCAAAATTATCGACCGTCACCGGGACCGGCGACTGCGCCTGCGTGGCCGAGGTGAGGATGAGGAACGAAGCCGTCAGCACTGCTCTTTTCATGCGCCCTCTCGCTAGAACGGATTGACGTAATTCAGGATTGCGACCTGCCGCAGGATCACGCGGCGCACGACGTGGGTCGGTTTGACGTGATCGGTGTAGATCGCAGCCGTTCCGGCGCTGCCGGCCGGCAACCGTTTGACGAAATCGGCGTCGTCGAGCTTGACGCGTACGACGAAGGGGGCGGCCTCGATGGCTTTCGGCAGGACTGCCGTGCCCGATGTCTGCACCTGTCCGGGCGCGATCGCCTGGAGCACGCTCTCGACCTTGCCGGAGTAGATCTGCCCAGGTGCGAATTTGAATGTGGCCTCGACCTCCTGGCCGGGTGTCACGTAGCGCGCATCGTTCTGGTTGATCTCGACGCCGATGATGGTGCTTGAGACGTCAATGAACGCCATCACCGGCGCCAGCGGCAGGTTCGCCACGCGCGCGCCCTTGCGCAGCGCGAGATTGGTGACGTAGCCGTCGGCCGGCGCGCGCACGACCGTCTTGTCGAGATTCCATTGCGCGGCCTCGAGCTGGCCAGCGAGCTGGTCGGCCTCCGATTGCCGCTGCTCGACATCGAAGCCGCGGCCGGCGTCGCGCTCGTAGAGCTGCGTCATCTGGCCGAGGCGCGTCTTGGCGAGCTTGAACTGCGCATCGATCGCCTTGACCTGCGCCGCGTAAGGCGTCGGGTCGATCTTGAACAGGACATCGCCTGCCCTCAGCGGCGCGTTGGCGAGAACCGGAACGTCCGTCACCTCGCCCGCCACATCAGGCACGATCGAGACCGCATTGCGCACGACCAGCGCGTTGCCTTGGGGGGCGCCCCACCCCATCGGGATCAAGAGCCCGAACAGCAGCAGCACCAGCACGATCGCGGGCGAGGCCTTCCAGAACAGGTTGAAGCGCACGACGCCGAAGTGGACCAGCAGGAAGAGCAGCACGAGGTAGGTGTTGAAGATCGCAACGCCCATCACACATCTCCCGCTTTCCGCGCGGGCACGTCGAGATAGGCCCAGATGACGGCGATCGGCCACAATGCGAAGCCGAAGAACAGCGTGATCCAGCCGGCGACCGTCACGGCCTGCGCATGCGGATGGTTGCGCGACTTTGCGATATGCCCGGGCAGCCATCCGGCGATGCAGACAACGCCGATCGCGCTCGCCAGCAGGATGACGAGCACGATCCAGGCGAAGATGTCGTAACCGCTCATGACGACTGCCTCATCGCATCAGGGATGCACCATCATTGGCAGTAGTCCCAAAAACCCTGCGTGCGGGATGGATCGGTGTAGTACCAGCACATCCCCGGCGCGGGCGCAGCACCCGCCCAGGCCACAGCCGTGGCCGCTGTCACGAAGCCGATCGCAGCACCGGCGGCGATCGCGCCGCCCCTCGGCCAGTGGTAATAGCCGGGTCGCGCCCAGCCGCCGCGCCCGGCCACAGCCGTGGTGCTGCGGACGGCGACGTTGCCGCGCGGTCCGACCACTGCGGTCCGGCCGCGATAGGCGGCGCCTCGGGGGCCGACCACGGCGCCGCCACGATGGACCACGGCCCCACCACGCGGCCCCATGGCGGCCCCGCCGCGGCGAACAGCGGCACGCACCTCGATCAGATCGGATGGTCCAGTCGCGCCCTGCTGGATTGCCGCTGGCTGGAGCGGCGCCGCCGACACCGTTCCGACCGAAAGCGACGCGCCGGTTGCCAACGCCAGCAGGCAGTTCGTCCACCGAAACATGCGCATATGTCCAGACATCCTTGTCCCTCCCTTTTGTTATTGCTGTCGTTGATGCAGCTTCCCGCACGCGTCCTCGTCATTGTGACGCTTCCGCGGTGCGCGTTCGGACGCAAACACCGTCGTCCAGTCCTTTGCCATGTCGACGACGGTCCAGCCGCGCTGCGTGGCCTCGTCCCAGGCCTTGTCGAGCTTTCCGATCTTGGACTCCCTGTCGTAGGAATATTCGCGGGCCGCATCGGTGTGATGGACGATGCCGACGAAGCGCGCTCCGCCGCACTCCAGACCGCGACAGCATTGATGGCGGCGAAACCGATCAGAAACCCACGCCGGGTGGCCGATGCGAGGGAAACGAGCATTCTGGATCTCACAGGCGCAAGCGAGTAACTACGAAGGTGGCACCGGCCCGCAACGACGCGGGCCGGTGAGGATGGGGTGTCAGCTATTTGACTCCGCGTTGCTGGAGCTGCTGTTCGATCATCTGATTGACGCCTGAGCGTATCTTGTCGATGCTCTGGGCGCGTTGTCCCGCCCTGGCGCGGTTGTCCTTGATCTCATCGAGCTGCTCTTCAAGGATCGTGGCCGGTACGAAACTCGGTGGGAACGACCGCGGCGGAAAATCCTTGAAGGTCATGACGAAGGCGCCGACGTCGTCCATCGCGCCGTAGACCTGCCCGACATGGTTGAGTTGCCAGTCCCAGAATGTGTTCGAGGTGATGTCAGCCCGCTCGAACGGATCCTGAAGCAGGTTGAATATCTTCTGGAGGCGTAGCTTGGTGAAGGGCTCGGCCCAGACGCCCAGTGTGCCGGGCAGACGCTGCTCGGCGTAGACATACTTGTAGTCGCCCTTGCGCAAGGCCACGAGCAAGCCGTCATCATCCGAGTAGAAGAACTTGTCACGAGCGCTCTTGGTGCCGTTGTTGTTGCCGGCCGTGCCACTGACGTTGCGCAGGAATGCGGTCTGGTCGAACCCGTCGAGATGGACCTTATAGTTGATGCCGTTGGCGGTGTACCCGGCGCTCAGCTTGTTGACGATGTCGGGCTCACCTGCCGCCGAGCACAACGTCGGAATCCAGTCGTTGTGGCTCATCAGCTCATTGGTGACCGTGCCCGGCTTGATGACGCCCGGCCAGCGCACCAGGCACGGCACGCGGAAAGCGCCTTCCCAGTTGGTGTTCTTCTCGGAACGGAACCAGGTCATCGCGCCGTCCGGCCAGCTGTTCATGTGAGGACCGTTGTCGCTGGAGTAGACGACGATGGTGTTGTTGGCGATCCCCATATCGTCGAGGGCTTTGAGCAGAGTACCTACCGTATCGTCATGCTCCTGCATGCCGTCGATGTATTCGCTGTCGCCATGCGTGTAGCGGCCGCGATGATCGGTACGCACATGGGTGCGCAAATGCATGCGCGTGGCGTTGAACCAGCAGAAGAACGGTTTGCCGGCGGCCTGTTGCCGTTTCATGTAGTCGATGGCCGCGGCCGACGTCTCGTCGTCGATCGTTTCCATGCGCTTCTTGGTCAGCGCGCCGGTATCTTCGATGGTCTGTTTGCCGATCTTGCCGAAGCGGGGGTCTACGGTCGGATCGTCGCGGTCTGCCGCCTTGCACCTCAGCACGCCTCGGGGGCCGAACTTGGCGAGGTAGCTGGGGTCTTTGGGATAGTCGGGTAGTTCCGGCTCCTCCTCGGCGTTGAGATGATAGAGATTGCCGAAGAATTCGTCGAAGCCGTTGACGGTCGGCAGCGACTCGTTGCGGTCGCCGACGTGGTTCTTGCCGAACTGTCCGGTGCCATAGCCGAGATTTTTAAGGAGGCCGCCAATCGATGGGTCGAGCTGGCTCATGCCCATCGGCGCACCGGGAAAGCCGACTTTGGTCAGGCCGCTGCGAATGCCGTGTTGGCCGGTCAGGAACGCCGCGCGACCCGCCGTGCATGATTGTTCGCCGTAATAGTGGAGGAACTTGATCCCCTCGCGTCCGATGCGATCGATGTTGGGCGTCTCGTAGCCCATCAATCCGTTGGAGTAGGCGCTGATGTTGGCGATGCCGATATCGTCGCCCCAGATCACGAGAATGTTGGGCTTGCCTCCCGCTGGCTGAGCTGCCGCCGGCGCGCGAGAGGGCGCTGCTTGCTGCGCTTGCGCCAGTGCTTCCGAGGTCAGCGTCGCTGCTGCGACGATCGATGATGTTCCAAGGAGCAGATTTCTGCGGTTGATCGTTTGTTCAGCGTCGGAGGAATTGTTCTTGTTCTTTAGTTCGCCGCTCATTTCTACGCTCCCTGTGTTTCATTGGTCGTTCACGTCAGCCGCTCGGCGTTGCTGCCAGGCGGTCACGCCACGCTATTGCGTGACTTGAAAACTCCTCTGCATCTTCTCGACGATCTGATCGATGCTGAAGCTCGACGGCCGCTGACTCGGGGGAAATTCCTTGAAGGTGGCGAGGAACTCCCCCACAATTCTAGGCGCAGCAATGAACACACCCGCGCCGTCCGTCATGAGCCAGTCGTAGTAGGTGTTCGACGTGATATCCGCGCGCTCGTAGGGGTCCGAGCGCAGATCGAAGATTTTCGGCACGCGCAATTTGGTAAACGGCTCGGCCCAAATTCTTAATGTACCTTGCGCACGCTGCTCTTCGAAGACGACTTTCCAGTTCTCGTAGCGCAGAGCCACCACGTCGCCATCGTCGTCGAAGTAGACAAACTCCTTGCGCGCGCTGCGCTCCTGCTGACCCGTGAGGTGGGGAAGCTGGTTATATCCGTCGAGATGGACCTTGAACGTTTTGCTTCCGGCCTGGTGCCCCCTCAGCAGCTTGTCCTTGATATCCGGTTCGCCCGCGACCGCCAGCAGGGTCGGCATCCAGTCGAGCGCGCTGATCGTCTCGTTCGAGATCGAGCCGGGTTGAATTCGTCCTGGCCAGCGGATCATGCACGGCACGCGGAACGCGCCCTCCCAGTTGGTGTTCTTTTCGCTGCGGAACGGCGTCGTTCCCGCATCCGGCCAGGAGTTCTGATGCGGCCCATTATCCGTGGTGTAGATCACGACGGTATCGTTACCGATGCCGAGATCGTCGATAGCCTTGAGCACCGTTCCGATCGTCGCATCGTTTTCGATCATGCCGTCGGCGTATTCGGTCCTGGCCGTCAGCCCGGGCGGGCCACGATGGGACTCCCGTACATGCGTGCGAAAGTGCATTCGGGTCGTGTTGAACCAGCAGAAGAATGGCGTGTTGGCCTTCGCCTGACGTTGCATGAAATCGATGGCGGCAGCCGATGTTTCGTCGTCGATCGTTTCCATCCGTTTCTTGGTGAGTGCGCCGGTGTCCTCGATGGTCTGCTTGCCGACCCTGCCCCAGCGCGGATGTTCGGTCGGATCGTCGCGATCCGACGCCTTGCAACGCAGCACGCCCCGTGGGCCGATCTGGTCCTGCATACCGGTCGGATAAAAGCGGTTCTCCGGATCTTCCTCGGCGTTGAGGTGGTAGAGATTGCCGAAGAATTCGTCGAAGCCGTGCACGGTTGGCAGATATTCATTGCGGTCGCCGAGGTGGTTCTTGCCGAACTGCCCGGTGGCGTAACCAAGCGGCTTCAACAACTCTGCGATGGTCGCGTCTCGCGCTTGCAGACCCACGGTCGCGCCGGGAATGCCCACCTTTGAAAGGCCGGTGCGCAGCGTGCATTGGCCAGTGATGAACGAGGACCGCCCCGCCGTGCAGCTCTGCTCGGCGTAATAGTCCGTGAACATCATGCCTTCTTTCGCGATGCGGTCGATGTTCGGCGTGCGATAGCCCATCACACCAAAGGAATAGGCGGAGACATTGGTCTGTCCGATGTCGTCGCCGAAGATCACGAGGATGTTCGGCTTGCGGCCGGACACCGATGAAGCCGCCGGGCTCGCGGCTGAACCCGGCGCCGCTTTCTGCGCTTGCGCCAGTGCCTCCGATGTCAGCGTCGCCGCGGCGACGATGGACGAAGTTCCCAAAAGCAGTTTTCGGCGATTGATCGACTGGTCAGCCCCGGACTGGGTGTTGTTCTTCTCCAACTCGCTGCTCATGCGATACTCCCTATCAAGCTATGTTGCAGCAGACCCTTCTTGTTCGCGATGAACAACGAGAGGCGTCCGCATCACGCAGCGGAAGCCGACATGGCTGGTTGAAGTATCGACCGGCTCGGCGTGGCGTGCCGCGGGGCGGTAGCGACGGCAATAGTTCGGCGCGCAGAGATGCGAGCCGCCCTTCAAGACTTTGCGCGGGATGCGGATGTCGGGTTGACATGGATCAAAGCTCGCCTCCTCGCGGCCGCCGCGGGGATTTCTGGGAATGCAGCAAGGCTTCGCGGCATCGGCGGCATGCTTTGACGACCACCAGTCCGAGGTCCACTCCCAGACATTGCCGATCATGTCGTGGAGGCCGTAGCCGTTCGGCGGGAAAGCCATGACCGGCGAGGTACGCTTGAACCCATCCTCGCCGAGATTCTGGACGGGGAAATTGCCCTGCCAGATGTTGGCCATGTGCTTGCCGCCGGGCATCAGCGCATCGCCCCAGGCGAACTCCTCGCCGTCGAGGCCGCCGCGCGCGGCGAACTCCCATTCCGCTTCCGTCGGCAGCTCCTTGCCGGCCCAGCGGGCATAGGCGGCTGCATCGCTATAGGAGACGTGCACGACCGGATGGTCGTCGAGGCCCTTGATGTTGCTGCCGGGGCCGTAAGGATGACGCCAGTTGGCGCCGCGCGTGAAGGACCACCACTGGCTCCAGTCGGTGAGATCGGTGATACGCGGCAGCGGCGAGAACACCAGCGAGCCGGCGTAGAGCATCTCCTTCAGCGCGCCGGGATAGTCCTTGGGGTCGGGAACGATCTGCGCCTCGGTGACGTGGCCGGTCGCGTTGACGAATTGCTTGAACTGCCGGTTGGTGACGGAGGTGCGGTCGATCCAGAAACCGTCGACGGAGACGCGGTGGCTCGGCGCCTCCTCGGGATAATGATGGTCGGATCCCATACGGAAGGTCCCGCCGGGAATGAAGACCATCTCGCCGGTCTTCACGTCGTCCGGCAACCACTCGCAGTGATCCGTATCCGCCCGCAGCATCGTGGAAACTCCGATACGAGTATTCCACCCGATACTATGGCGCGGATTTCAGCAGGCGTCGACGAGAGCACATTGCCCGGCATTCTGGACGCATTGTCTGGTCCCCTCTTCTTGGCGCCGAGGGTGCGAGATGGGTGTCGTAGACTTGCGTCAGCATCTCTCCCTCTTTTGCGCACATCCTTCGAGCCCGCGGCAACACCATACCGCCATCCCCGCCCCGCGGTTCGCAGAACGATCGTTGCCGATATCGCCTAGGTTGCAAATGGTATCCGAAGATAGGATGCCCGTGATGTGCAGTTTGTGCCAATACGTCGCGCCGATCGGTGAGGCTTAACGACACATGTCGCAAATTCCTCAATCCGCAGCGTCGTGTGGCGTACAGCTCGCGTCAAATTCGGCGATAATTTACCTCAAAGCGCGAACTTGGACTGTCGTACCCACTTCGCGTTGTAGTGGTGTTCAGCCGCCGCCTGCCGCAGAATTGTCGCGCTTGAGTAACAGGGTGGCGCCATGGGCCAATTCCTTCTGGTTGATTCGCGTAAGCTCGACGGCTTCGAAGGTCTTCACCAGGCCGTTCACGGCTCGCACGTCGATGTCATGCAGCTCGGGCGCGGGCGATTGCGCGGATCGCTCTCCCATGTCGGCATCGGCGATTTCTCGCTCAGCATCGGCACCTTCAGCGTCGGCATGCGCACGCAGCGTGTCGCCAGCGACGACAAGCTGATCATCGGGATGCTGCTCGCGGCCGAAGAGCGCGTCACCCACTGGTCCTTCGACATGCGCCTCAACGACGTGCTCGTGATTCCGCCGCTGCTCGAGCATGACGGAATCTTTCACGGTGCATCGGCTTACGCCGCCATGCGCTTCGACATCAACGAGGTCGCATCGCTCTTCGGCGGCGAAGCGAGGCTGAGCAATCCCGACACCTGGCGCAGGCGCGACCATTTCCGGGCGGCCCCCGATAGCGGCGCGATCGCCGCACATCGTCTGGTCCGGATCATGTCACATCTGCGCACCTACAGGAGCGGCCTGACGCCCTCGACCGCCGATTTCTGGAAGCGATCGATCGTCGAATGCATGGCGGCCAACGTGATGTCGTCGCTACCGCCCGACGACACCGGCTGGCTGCCTTCGGCAAGGCGGCTGATCCGCCGGGTCGAGGAGTATCTCGACGAGGCCGGCACGCGCCCGGTGCATGTCTCGGAGATCTGCGCCGCTCTCGGGGTGTCGCGCCGCACCCTCCATCGCGCGTTTCAGGAGGTGTTCGGCTTGGGCCCGGTCAGCTTCCTCAGGCACAAGCGGCTGTGTGCCGTTCATTCCATTCTGCATGAGAGCGTGCCGGGCTCGACGACCGTGGCCGCTGTCGCCATGCAGCAGGGCTTCTACGAGCTCGGGCGGTTCTCGCAGTATTACCATGCGATGTTCGGGGAACGTCCGTCGCAGACCCTGGGAGGACGAACTGTCCCTCGCCTGAGGGTTCAACCCTCTCAGCATGAATTATAGGCGCCTGGTCAGGCTGTGCTGGGGGACGGCTATGGTCCGACCGATTCCCGCTCCACCGGTCGACTGCACAGCCGTGCACCGGGCCCAACGCGGCGGCCGCAGGTAGTGTTGCGCAATTGCAACGCGTGTAAGGCTTTGAATTTGCTGGATTTTGGCTCCCCGGGCTGGATTTTATTCCTTGTCCATAGCGTTCCATGGCGACAACGCAACACGCTGATTTACTTGTGTTTCCGCTGGTTTCTTGACCATGCCGTCCATTCGCGATTACTGCTAGCGCACACCCTAAAGTGGGGAAAAAGGGGGAAGCTGGCGATGGGGATCCATACTCTAAACGCGCTGACCGTAAAGAAGATCGAGACCAGCAAGACCGCGAAACTGCGCGACGGCGGCGGCCTTTGGTTGGTGACCAAGGGTAAGGGGCGATATTGGATCTTTGACTACACACGCGGCGGCAAGCGCCGCCAGATGGGCATTGGTCCGCTACACACGGTTGGCCTTGCCGAGGCGCGCCAGAAGGCCGAACGCGCGCGGGATCTGATCCGTCAGGGTTTCGATCCCTTAGAGCAACGCGCCGTTGCGGCCATCGAGGCTGCCAAGGTGCAGGCAGGTGTGAAGACCTTCGGCGAGTACGCAGACGCCTATATTGATGGGGCCGTGAAGGCCGGCCGGTGGCGCGGCGCCAAGACCGAGGCTGGATGGCGGAACACGCTGACCAACCATGCCGCACTGATCCGACCCAAGCCGCTGGCCGACATCGGCGTGACAGAGGTTCTGTCGGTCGTAAGGCCGCTATGGGGTACGAAACAAGAGACAGCCGAGAAGTTGCGCTGGCGACTCGAGCGCGTGCTGGATGCGGCCAAGGTCGAAGGGCTTCGCAGCGGCGACAATCCCGCCGCATGGAAGGGCAACTTAGAACACGTCCTCCACAAGCCCGACGCATCGCTACGTGGTCATCACGAGGCCCTGCCCTACAAGGCGGCGCCCGCCTTTATGAGGCGCCTGCGCGCCACCGACACAATACCTGCGCGAGCGCTTGAGTTCCTGGTCCTGACGGCCACGCGCAGCGGCGAGACGCGCCTAGCCGTGTGGGACGAGTTTGATCTCGATGCTGCGACGTGGACGATTCCTGCAGAGCGGATGAAAGAACAGAAGACCCATCGCGTGCCGCTCTGCGCTCGCGCCGTTGAGATCGTGAGGGCGATGAAGAATCAATCGCTCAATCAGTTCGTTTTCCCGGGCATGCGTGCCAACCGGCCCCTGTCGGACATGACCTTCGGGAAGGTAATCACGGCCCATGGTGGCGGCGGTGCCGTCGCTCATGGCTTCCGGTCGACCTTCAAGGATTGGGCCACCGACGAAACAGACCACCAGCGAGAGATCGCCGAGGCCGCCCTCGCCCATGCTGTCGGCGACGCAGTTGAGCGGGCCTATCGTCGCGGTGAGGCACTGGAGAAACGCCGAGCGCTGATGGACGATTGGGCTGCGTATTGCGGCAGGGAGTAAGCTGGACAAAGCCTACGTAGGCGTACGTCGCTCGTTTTCAACGCTATTGGCCGCCCTCAGAAGCTCTTCGATATAGGCGGCGATGTCGCCAATCGCAGCCCGCAAGTCGGCCTCCGGAATGCCCTGCCCCTTGGCAGCCTCGATGAGACGTCGCGAGAGTTCCGGCACATCCTGCGACGCGCCCGCAGTATGGTCCTGTTCGACTGCATGTATGCAGTTCTCTACCCAGAAATCGATAAACTCGCGGGCCCTGTCTGACATGTGACGTCCCCTGCTGGGACACGCTTAGCGCGCCCTTCTCAAAAGGGACAATCGAAATCACGGTTCCCGTGTGACTAAATGAAAGGCTCTTGGGAAAGCGGCAGCCCGCCCCCTCGGGGAGGCGGATTCGGTTCGTTGCGCAGGATAGCTACCGGCGGGCGCCGAGCAGGATGATCTCGTCGTCCGCCCGGGCGTGCTCTAGCCGCAGCGTACCCTTCGGGTCGTGGCGCGCGGCCCAGTCGCCCGCACCAATAATGGGATCGCAACCCTCGGCTCGGAGATGGACGTAATAGGATTGGGCGCAAAAAGGCGTGGAGAGGTCAATTTTGATGGTGGCGGCATCGCTGAGATTAGTCATTGGTATTATTTCCTCACAAAAGCGTCCTAGCGTGACCGGGGACCCGGTTATGGTTCGTATCCAGCCCGACATGGCCAAAGAACTATACGACTGGCGCCGCAAGCAAGATGACCTTCCGGGTCGACCAGAGGCGATACGGCGGCTGGTGGAAATCGCGCTACATAAGAAGCGTTGAGCAAACTAAGATCCACACCGCTTCACCAATAAGAGTCATGTCGCGCATCAATCACGAACGACCGATCCTTCGTAAGCATCCGGCGTAGGCCGCGACCTGATTGGATTATTCTGGTGGCCAGCGCTTAAGCAACCTCGGATTTTCTTTATAGATTTGGATGAGCTCGATGAGGCGCTCGATGCCGAAGTCGGTGAACGCTTGAACGCCGTCTTCGCCAACGCCGAACACCCAAATGGCGCCGTCCTCGATCTCCATTTCGTTGGCGACGTCTCGTAGCCAATCTTCATCTTCGCCGAGGTCTTTCGCGACCCGGGTGATGGTGGTGACGTGATGGACCTTGTTGACGCGGGTGGTCATGCCGCTCGAGCGGAGTTCGCTGACGCCGGCGTCCAATTCCAGGGCAGCAGTTCGTCAAGCCGATGCGACGGATGGGCGGCGATCCGCGCGAGGACGTCGGTCAGCCAGGCTTGCGGGTCGATGCCGTTCATTTTCGCGGTGATGATGAGGCTGTACATAGCTGCCGCGCGCCGCCCTCCGCGATCAGAGCCGCAGAACAGCCAGGACTTCCGTCCAAGGGCGATGCCTCTTAGGCCTCGTTCTGCGGCATTGTTGGACAGGCATACCCGCCCCTCCTCGAGGAACAGGGTGAAGCTCGCCCAACGCTTCAGGATATAGTTGAACGCCTTGGCCAGGTCGTGTCCCCGGGACAGCTTGGCGAGCTGCTCCCGCATGTAGACTTGAAGCTCCTCGACCAGAGGCCGGCTCAGCGCCTGCCGCACCTGAAGACGGCCTTTGGGGCTCCTGCCGTTGATGGAGCGTTCGATCTCGAACAACGCATCGATCCGCCTCACGACCTCGATCGCAATCGGCGAGAGCGGGATCTCCTTCTTGCCGGTGGCCTTGCGCCGGGCATTCTCTTCGATGTCGGCCATGGCAAAGAACGGACGCCGTCCGTGCGACCAGCAGGCAGCCTCCCGGATCGGTCCAGGCTGGCGTCCCGCCAGATAGAGCTGGTTATACCCGTCATAGGCGTCGGCCTGCAGGATGCCGGCATACCGGGCCAGATGCCCCTGAGGATGCTCGCCCTTGCGGTCGCGTGAGTAATAGAACATCGCCGCCGGCGGGTCCGTGCCCCCAAACGGCCGGTCGTCCCGAACGTAGATCCAGCATCGTCCCGTATCGGTTTTGCCCTTGGCCAGCACCGGCACGGTCGTGTCATCGGCATGAAGGCGCTCGGCCCCCATGACATGGGCTTCCAGCAGGCGCAGCAGGGGATCCAGCGAGGCACAGACCGCCCCAACGGCATCTGCCATGCTCGACAGTGCTATTGGCACGCCTTCCAGCACATAGCGCTCGGCTTGGCGGTTCAAAGGCTGATGCTGACCGAACTTCTCGAACATGATCATCGCCAAGAGGCTCGGGCCAGCCCATCCCCGGGGGACGGCATGGAACGGTGCAGGTGCCTGGCTGATCTTTTCGCAGTCGCGACAGGAGAACTTCTCCCGAACCGTCTCGATCACCTTCCACTGGCGCGGCACCACGTCCAGCGTGCGCGTCACATCCTCGCCAAGCTTGCGCAGGCGATTGGAACCGCAGCACTCGCACGCCGTCGGCGGATCAACCACCACCCGTTCCCGGGGCAAATGCTCGGGGAAGGTCTGGCGCTCGGCGCGCTTGCGGGTAAATCCGCGCACCGTCGTCGTCTTCGCCACGGCCCGCTCCGAGGCGAGCTCGTCCTCGGTGGCGTCGGCTTCCAGCTCCTCGAACGTCAGCGCCAACTGCTCGATCAGGCGCGACGAACGCTCCGACCGCTGGCCGTAGATCTGATGCCTTAGCTTGGCGATCTGCAGCTTCTGCTGCGCGATCAGCGCTTCATCTTCCGACGCTTTCGCGCGGGCGACCGCGAGTTCGGCGGCGATCTCCAAACCCTTCGCGCGCTCGACTGCCAGCGCCTTCTTCAGGGCGGCAATGTCATCCGGAACAGCGTCGCGGTCGGCATCCATGAGACGCAGTGAATCACAGATTGGATGCGATGGGACTCCCCACAATGCAAAAAGCTGCGGATTTTGCGCTCAGCCCGCGCTCCGCGGCCGCCAGCTCAGCTGCGGATTCCGCCAGTCGATTCCTTCCAGCATATAGGCCATCTGCGCCGCCGAGATTGATACCGCGCCGTCCGACGCCGACGGCCAGATGAACTTGCCTCGATCCAGGCGCTTGGCGTAGAGCGACATGCCAAGCCCGTCATGCCAGAGGATCTTGACCAGATCGCCGCGGCGACCGCGGAAGATGTAGAGATCACCAGCATGAGGATTGCGCTTCAGGCTCTCCTGGACCGCAAGCGCCAGGCTTTGCATGCCGCGGCGCATGTCGGTGTGGCCGGTGGCAATCCAGACCCTGACGCCGCTCGGGATCGGGATCATCGCCGTCTCAGAAGCTCAAGAACCCGCTGCAGCGCCTCCGTGTCCACGTCCCGGTCAACGCGCACGCGACAGCCCTCGCCAAGCTCGATCTCGATAATGCCGGCCCTTGGACGCTGCGCAGGCGGTGAAGACACTGGTTGTGGCACGTCACTCGAGAGCGGAGCCGCCCCAGGCGTGATCTCAACCGGAACAAGCGCCGGCGCGGTATCCCCGCTCAACTTGCCGTCGCGCGCCAACCGGCGCCACGTGAACAATTGGCTTGTCGACAGCCCGTTGCGTCGTGCCGTCACCGACACCAGACGCGGCCCGCCATAGCTCTCGGTGACGATCCGCTGCTTTTCTTGCAATGTCCAACGGCGTCGAGCGCCCGTCGAAACGACTTCAAGTCGGGAAACCTTCGGCATAGGCATATGATCAGTCATACGCCTATGTCTTCATCCTCCATCGAACCGCGCAAGGCGGTCCCCGCCGGAGCGATACGATCCTTCAACTGATTGACGATCTCAAGAAGCGGCGGCGCGAGAAGGCGGGGCCGCCGTCAAGCTCATCAGGAAAGCAAATAGTTAAACGTGATATTGCAGCGCTGGATGCCTCATCAAGGGCTCTCGTCCATGACTGTGCAGTACGCGTTCTCGATCATTTTGGTACTCATAACGACGCGCGCATTCCTCAAAGATTGTTGGAGGCCGTAGACGGGACTACTAAAACGAGTCTCGCGTCCTGGTTCGCCGAGTTTTCCAGTCTAAGAATATCGGACGAGGATGGAAAACTGATATTTGACAGATCGCGGGCACACCGCCCGGGCGCGGCCATTCAAACTCCCTATTGGAAGTTGGCCAAATCCACATCACCACGTAGACCCTTTGACTTTGCTGATGATCTAACGGTGTTTCTCCGACGTTCGAAGAAAAAGATCGAGGCTGGCGCGGCTGAAATGGCGCTATTAATCAAGATCGAAAGACTGCTGGACGAATGGTCCCGCCGATTCTAGCGCGCCCTGGTCTCGCCAACCTAAAACTGGAGTGAAGCGATGCGTTGCGCAGTCTGCGCGAAACCTGCTGAGCCGCTGCCGAAAACTCATGACGGCGATGGTTTTCACTGCGCTGCATGCGGCGATTATGTAGTCTCTGGGACCGTCATCACTTCCAGATGGCTGGAGGGGCGGTCACCCACCGAGCGGCTGAAAGCGCTAGAGAATGCGAAGCGGCAAGCCCAAACCGGCAAGCTTCCAGTGATTACCACCTACTCGCTTTGACCTTAGGCGATCGCGCGTTTAGCCGTACGCGTTATGCAAGAGCAAGCCGCGTGAGCCGATCAATGATATGCCGCTCTAACCCACGGGCGACTCGGACTGAAGGCCAAGAAATAGATGCCAGCGCGTGCCAGCCATCTGCCGACCAGCTCGGAGCGAGATGCATTGCAAAAACTGCGGGCGGGTCGCGAGCTGACGCTGAGAGCCCTTGAGCCCACCGGCCAGCGCACCATCGTAAATATGCTGTCCAAGGTCTGGATTGAGCGTGGGAGCACGGCAGGGACGTACCGAATCACGCCAGCGGGCCTCGCTGCCTTGCGCGTCAAGATACCCTAACGCCGAGAGCTGATTCGCATTTCGCCGTCAAAGGCACAGGAACCATCCTGCGGGCCAGAGATTTCTCTCTAGCTTCAGGTTTCCCCGGCCTGAGGCGCCTCAACAGCGGCCTCCGCGTTGCCCCCGCGGGGGCCGTCCTGTATGCGAGGTACCATGGACGAGAGCTTGAGGGTGATGCTTGCGATCGGCGCGACAGCGACCGTCGCCGCTGGGGCGTTCTTTGCCATCCGCTTTATCGTGGGATTTTACGGATAGGCGGCGTGGGGTGTCGTCGGTCCAGTCAATCGAATCGGGCATGAACCGAATTCGGCGCGGCAAAGATGGCGGCTGGATGGAGCCGTCCACTCCAAAGACTAGTTGCCCTCCGCGATTGGCTCGCCTTATGGTGGCGGCGGGTCTGGGGGGCTCGCTTGATGCTGTGGTTCAGAAAAAGCAATCGTGGGAACGCACAGTGCTGTTTGGTATCGGCGCCCTACTCGCTCAGACAGATTTTGATGGCGAGCGGCCGATCGAGGGGGAGTGCGGAGATATTCGGGTGACGAAGTAGAAGCTGACATTGGCAAATTTCTTAATGAGCGATTCTGTGTGGTTACCTCGTAGATTACTCCGGCTTGCGTCGTGTGAACCTCTTCACATGGGTATGACATCAGGACGGTTAATCTCCAGTCGCTGGCGAGAGGTTTCAGTTACAGCGGGAGGCGGCCGTGGCAGCAGACACAAAGGCGGACGACTGGTTTATTGCTGCGCACGTGCTGAGGGTACGCACGTCGTCGGGCACCGCATCGATATCGTTTAAGATTGGCAGCAGGGTAGCTAACATCGCAGCACTGTTGGGTTGCTCCGGACCAATCTCGGGAAGTGGTGTTGCGGACACGGACTTCCAATTAGACACGCAACTTATGCGCACCTTCAGCGGCCCATTTTCGTTGAAGGACATTAAGGGGCATCGCGGTGACGTCACGCAAAACGTGTCCTTTTCACCAGATGACTTGTCCGGCGTGGCATTCAATAAGAGTGGAAGCGTCTTTTTTAATTTCGATTTACCCAACACGAACCCGATGACCTTTACGATCAGGGGCCAGTGGATGGTAAAGATGGTCCTTAATCTTGGTACGACGTTCGCAATCTAGTCCGTGTACTCACATGTGATGCCGGGTTAGGCCCCGAAATCGGACACCAGGCGCGGACAAAGGCATGTCCACTTAGGGCTAGCAGCGGACCTCCGGCAACGTCACGACGCTCCTGGGTTTGACGCGGGTTTCTTGTCGACCACGTGGCAAGCCTGTAATCAAGAGTTACCGACAGTTCGATCAAGCTCAGTTGGGCGGCCTCGCTCGCGGTGCGGCATGTCTTGAAGGAGGCGCGCAATACGGCGCCCGCTGACGAACATCAGCGCGTGGTCGAAGGGCTTCCGTTATCTGAGAACAGGCTGTGTCGGAGCGAAGCCCCGAAACGGATCATCGGAAGTTGAGAGTCCTTGTTTGGCGCCGTCGGGCGGAGTGGCGCCGAGGAATGGGTTCCGCCAGGCTTCCTCGCTCGTGCGATTGCAGAAATCCGGATAGCTGCATTCGCTCACCGAGCCTTGCCCCGTCAAGCTACCGAGTGCTCGTCTTGGGTGCGATCGGCGGGGCGGGTGGCGTGGAGGTGCAGCTTGCAGTGCCGAGTGGAAGGTGTGGTCCCGCTCTCGAACCTTCTTGGAGTCCACTTGGGAGTCCATCCGTGCCTGCGCATTTCTCCCCTGTTCCCAGGTCTTAAATTGCCGGAATAGTGCTTCCTTATCGGCCTCCGACTGAATATTGGCGACGGCCGGGTTCTCTTGCAGGAATGCCTCAAAGTGTTGTCGCTTTACCGGTTCGACGCCGTGTTGGTCGAGCCATTGCTGCGCGAGCGGCAGGCGATTCCAGCCCGCGAGTGGTGCCGTCAGGGAGACCTCCTTCCACTTGGGATGAAAGGGCGGGTTCTGCAAATCGGCGAATTTCGAGAAGAAGGCGTCAACGAACAAGGCGAGCTTGCGACGGGCGTTCAGTGTTGGGGGCCCAATTGTATGCTGCGAGCACCGCCGGCACCGCGATCGTTTCCACCGTTTCTCCCTCGGGAATCAGGTTCGGATAGTCTTTCGAGGTCAACGTCGCCGGCAGATAATCGCTCTGCAGGGGTTTCGAATAGTCGACCGCAGCAAGATGAAAGGAGCCGTCATTCTTGAAGGCAGTGACAGACACGTATGGCTTGCCGCCCACCACGATGACGGCGTCGAGCTCGCCCTTCTTCAACTTTTCCATTGCGATCCGCTGCTCGATATAGACGAAGTTCGCTTTGATCCCGAGCCGCTCGAAAATTGTCAGTGCAGTCACAAACGTGCCGCCATTGGGCAGGTCGACGCTCACCGTCTTACCTTCGAGATCGCTTAGAGTCTTGACTGCCTTCGGTGCGATGACCTGCATCTCCTCATTGTAGAGCTTGGTCACATAGGTGAACTGCTTCTTGATGTTGTTGGCGAAGCCCTTCTTCTCGAGATAGTCGAGCGTGTCGGCGCGCACGATGCCGAGATCGACGCCTTTAAGAAAGAGGATGTCGGCGATGCTCTGCACCGAGCCTCGACCGGTGATCGGCAGGACGCGCAGCTTACCGTCGTCGTCGAGCACGGAAGCGAGGTCTGCACCGAACTGCACATAGGTGCCGCCGATCGTACCAGTAAGCAGCGTGACCGTGTTGGCGTTCATTGCCTTCTTGGTCGAGACCGAGCCGAATTGGAAGACTGCCTTCAGGCTGTCACTAACCTTGGCCGGGTCATACTCGGTCTGTCCGGCATGGGCCGCAAATCCAGAAGCCATCAAGATCATCGCGGCAATCATTCCAAGGAGTTGACGCACAACATCCTCCTGGCATGTGGAACCTGCCACACGGACACAACCTCTCGAATCGTTGATCGTTCCCATGTCACTGTCGAACACTTCTGCTCCGGGTCAAAAGGCGAAGAACTCAGCGTGAGCCAATCTCGTCCGCTACGCCCCACTAAGCTGACCTCAGTGAGGCGTGTCGCCACTTCGCTGATGGGCCAATAGGAGACATTTGCTCACCAGCAAAAGTCTTCCCGAGACCGGCCAGTGCCGAGCGCGGCTTTATCTTTCTCGCAGCACGAAACCATTACGCTGCTCATCTATTGGTATGTATAGCGGCGGAACCGGAAAACGGCAGCCGTCTGAGAAAGCCGCGCGGAGCAATGCCCGAGCGGCTTTTTTATGCGCCGTGTCCTTATCAGCGCATCAGCAGGCTCCGAGGTTTGGGACGAAAGCAGATGAGGCCTTTAGCGAGACAGCCATTTAGGGCACGTACCACCGAAGAACTTATGGCGCTGCTCAGCGCAGTAGCTACTGCAATTCTTGCGGTCATCATTATCTCGATGCTCTATTTTGGCCGGGATATCTTCGTGCCCGTTGCTTTGGCTATTCTACTCAGCTTCGTGCTGGCGCCGCTGGTCGGAATACTGCAGCGTATCCATGTCCCCCGCGGATTAGCCGTCGTGAGCGTGGTTATACTTGCCTTCACGCTGATTTTCGCGATGGGGAGTCTCCTCGCCACGCAACTGACGCAACTCGCGGGAGACCTCCCGCGTTACCAATCGACGATAAGCGAAAAAATTCAGTCCTTCCGGGACACAAAAGCCGGCAGGGGCACGCTGGAACGCGCCTCCGACATGCTGAAGGATCTCAGCAAAGAACTTGATAAGCCAAAGGATGCACCATCCGCACGTGGCTCAGGCTCTGTCGCTGGTTTCAACACGCCCGCGCCGCTGACGCCGGTTCCGGTAGAAGTACGCCAGCCCGATCCTGGCGCGCTGGAAAGCTTGCGGACTTTGATCTCGCCGCTGGTTCATCCTCTCGCGACAACCGGTATCATCATTATTTTCGTCATCTTCATTCTGCTTCAACGCGAAGATCTTCGTAATCGTCTCATTCGATTGGCGGGGTCATCCGATCTCCAACGTACGACGGCGGCGCTCGACGACGCGGCGAGCCGCCTTAGCCGGCTGTTCCTGACTCAGCTCATCTTGAACGGCGCATTTGGCGTGGTGATCGGGATAGGTCTGTGGCTCATCGGGATTCCAAGCGCGATCCTTTGGGGCATCCTGGCGGCAGCTCTCCGCTTCGTTCCCTACATCGGCGCCGTCATCGCGGGCGCGTTCCCGCTTGCGTTGGCAGTAGCCATCGATCCCGGCTGGTCGATGCTGCTATGGACGCTCGCGCTTTTCCTAGTTGTGGAGCCGGTCGTGGGCCATGTCATCGAGCCGATGGTTTACGGCCACAGCACAGGGCTTTCTCCAGTTGCCGTGGTCGTGTCGGCAACGTTCTGGACTGCACTATGGGGTCCAATCGGGCTCGTCCTCGCGACGCCGCTGACGGTGTGCCTTGTCGTGCTAGTGGCTCTGCACAGTGATTTTGACAGGTTGGGTCCGGCGGTCAGATTAGCTCCGGCAGGAGTTTCGGATCAACGAGGACCTCGATGCTGCGAGGCGTCCTTGGCTGCCGTCTGATGAGGCGGGCGCGTTCCAGTGTCAGGACCATCTGGTGAACCGTAGGCGGGCTGACGCGGAAATATTCCTGCATGTCGGTTTCGGCCGGGGGCCTGCGATGCAGCCGGGTATAGAGGTGGATAAAAGCCAGATACTGCCCCTGCGTGGGCGTGAAGGGTTTTGTCGAAGGACTCACGCCGGCCATCCGATTCAGTTGTTCGTGCGTGCCTCGAACGAGGAGGCACGCCATGAATGTACGCTATCGGGTCGAACTCAGCCAAATCGAGCGCACCGAACTGAGGGCGCTGCTCAGCGGCGGCAAGCATGCGTCCCGCAAGCTCAAGCGAGCGCAGATTTTGCTGGCCGCCGATGCCGAGACCAGCGACGAGGAGATCGCAAGGAGCGTCGGCGTGAGCGGCTCGACCGTGTACCGGACCAAGCGACGCTTCGTGGAAGGCAATCTGGAGCGGGCGCTGAGCGAAGAGCCGCGTCCCGGGGCGGAGCGCAAACTCACGGGCAAGGAAGAAGCCTTGCTGGTGGCGACAGCCTGCGCCAGTCCGCCAAGGGGCCGTGCCCGCTGGACGCTAAAGCTGCTGGCGGGTGCGATGGTCAAGCTCACCGAACACAAGAGCCTGTCGCACGAGACGGTTCGGCGGCGCCTGGCCGAGAATGCCCTCAAGCCCTGGCGCAAAGACATGTGGTGCATTCCGCAGGTCGACGGCGAATACGTCGCCCGCATGGAGGATGTGCTCGACCTCTATGCCGAGGCGCCCGACTCCAGGCGGCCAGTGGTGTGCTTCGACGAAAGCCCGGTGCAACTCATCGGCGAAACGCGTCAGCCCATCCCGGCCAAGCCCGGCAGGCTCGAACGTTACGATTATGAGTATCGTCGCAATGGCACGGTCAATCTCTTCGTTCTCCTCGACGTGCATCGTCCCTGGCGCAAGGTCAAGGTCACCGAGCGGCGAGCGGCAAGGGATTACGCCCAATGCATGCGTGATCTCGTCGACATCCATTATCCCGACGCCGAGATCATCCGGGTCGTCCAGGACAATTTATCGACCCACTCCGCCGGCGCCCTCTATCAGGCGTTCCCGCCCGCCGAAGCCAGGCGGATTTTGCGACGGCTCGAGTTCCACTATACCCCAAAACACGCAAGCTGGCTCAACATGGTCGAGATCGAAATCGGCGTCCTGCGGGGCCAGTGCCTGGATCGCAGGATCGACGACCCTAAGCGACTGCGCCGCGAAATCACCGCCTGGGAACGACAACGAAATGCCGCCCGCTCCCGCATCAAATGGATGTTCACAACAGACAAGGCTCGCGCCAAAATGGCTGGCGCCTACCCCGCCACTTCCAAAGAGTCATAATCTCTGTGACGAGGTACTAGGGCGTCATGTGGAACGTCTGGAATTTCTTGATGTCATGTTCGGGGACCGGCCGGCCCTTTCTCCCCCCGAAATATTTTACCAGCGGATGCTGGCTGGTGATCCGACGGAAGCCGCCGAAAAGGCCGAAGAATTTCTGAAAGAACGGTCGCTGGCCTCGTACTATGATGAAGTCGCCTTGAAGGGTTTGCAGCTAGCGCAAGCCGATGCCGAGCGCGGCGCGCTTGACCAGGAACGTCTAACGAAGATTCGAGACGCGGTGAACGAATTTGCCAGCGACCTTTCGGATCAGGAGGACCGGCCGCCGGCGAAAAGCAATTCAACCACCGACGCGGAAGCATCGTCCGCGGTGGAAAGCGTTGCAGAAAATGCGACAAATGAAACGTTGCCCATTCTCAGCAAGGAATCCCTCCCGCCGGGATGGCAGGGTGAACATCCCGTCCTCTGCGTGGCGGGGCGCAGTCGCATCGATGAGGCGGCCGCGATCATGCTGGCTCAGCTCTCGACGACGCACGGCCTGGCGGCGCGAGTGGAAGGGGCGGAAGCGCTCTCCACGACGAATGTCTTCCGCCTTGATACCACCGGCGTTGCGATCGTATGCCTGGTCTATCTCGATGCCAATGGACCAGCGCACATGCGTTACTCCGTTCGACGCCTAAGGCGAAAGTTACCGAAGGCAACCATTATCCTGGGCTGTTGGGTCAAGGAAATCGACCCGGCTGCGCTGGAATTGTTGCGGGAAGGCGCGAAAGCCGACCTCGTTGCCGCGAGCCTCGGTGAGGCGGTCAAGCTGTGCATCGAGGCGACGGGAGTGAAGGACCAGGAAGCCTCCAAGCAGGAAATGTCCGCAACAGTAGCTGCGTGAAGTTTCCATCATGGCCTCGTGAAATCAGGCAGACGTTGTCGGCATATGCCCAATGCTGGAAAGGTTATTTGAGTGTGGAACCAATCTAATCGAATTCGCTGCGTCTTGATGGTGTGCGCGACAATCACCACGACTTCGACCTTCGCGGCTAACCCTGATCAAGGCGAAAATCTCGTCAAACGATGGTGCGCAGGCTGCCATCTTGTCGCAGCCGATCAGAAGGGCGCGAGAGCCGACGCTCCAACGTTCGCGTCCATCGCAGCGAGGCCGGATTTCGACCCCGCCAAGCTAGCGTTCTTCTTGCTCGATCCACACCCGAAGATGCCTAATATGCAGCTCAGCAGGGATGAAGCGTCAGATATCGCCGCCTATATCGGGACACTCAAGTAGCAGCAGAAAACACGCCGCCGACGCGGAGCACGCGCGATCCCGAACGTTCCGCGCTTGATGACCGACAAAGTGTGGTCGAGTTCAAGAAGTCCGCAGCGCGCCCATCTGCTGCCGAAGATTGGTCTACTGTACACCCACCATGTGCGGTCAGCGACGCAATTTGATGCCTTGAAAGAGCCAAACGGTCCCTTTGCCTGAACAATCGACGTCTGTTCTGGGTCAATCTTGTCGGTTTTCCCGCGAGCCGCTGACTTCCGCTCTAGCCTGATAAGCGGACTCGTCAGATCGGACCGGCATGTCTCAAACGGGCCATTAGCGGAACAGTCGCGCTCTCGCTATTTGGAAGGCTTCTTGGTCCAAAGGCGGGTATGTTGCCATTTGCAAGGCAGGCCCTGTTCCCGCGGGATGGTTCTATGGACGCGAAGTCAGCCGCACGATTTAAACAGCACGTAGAGCGAGTCATTGAGGAGTTATCCTTGGCGCTCTGAAGCCAGGAGATCGTCTATTCACGGGCCGCAGAGGGCCGGACCGCAGCCTGACGACACGGCAGTATGCACGCCTGCGATCGGACTGGCTGGCCGGTATAGGATTGGACCCTCACCTGTTCGGAACGCATTCACTCCGACGAACCAAGGCGACGCTCATCTATCGTCGCACCGGCAACTTGCGAGCCGTGCAGCTCCTGTTGGGGCATACAAAAATCGAGAGCACCGCTACCTCGGAATAGAGGTCGATGACGCACTCGCAATAGCAGAACAGGTGGACGTCTGGCTGCCCTGGCAGAGCCGACCTGCCCTGCCCCTCCGTTACAGGAGGCTGCGGGCCCGAAACGGAAGTCGCGCTGCGTCATTCAATCACTTCATCGCCCGTGGATAGCCGTCGCACCAATTGCGAACACCACTCTCCAAGTCTCGTCCAATCGATGCCTCGCACAAAAAAAAACGGCCCCAGCATCGGCCGGGGGGCATGATGATGCTGGGGCCTCCGGACAGGCTCTGACCTTGTGGGACAGAGACCGTCACCGGAAAGACAAGCCGGGCAGCATCCGGACGTTCCCAGCCCAAGTCTTAATCTCCGCTACTTCATATCTCTTGCCCGAGAGCGCGCGGGATCTAAGCCGCGCCGCCCTCGGGTGCAACTGTCCAGTCCCAGCTGGATTCCGTCGCCGTAGGCAGCCTAAGCGATTCCAACGCTAGGCAGACCTAAGCGACACCTTTTCCACACCACGACGGGCAGTAGCTCGAGCTCGTTCCGCGCCGCCAGGTTTTGACGCAGGTTTTAACGAGTGGCTTCGGGAACGTTCGGTGGTGGCGTTGCTTGGAGAGCAATGACGAGCACGACCGTAGTTCTCATTCCCGGCATGCTGAACGCCCTTCGCCTGGTGCGCGTCTACGGCTTTATGGTCGAGCGCAGAGACGGCCTGTATTACCCCGGCAGCAACCAGCCGGCATGCTCGAAGGCTTTGGCAGAGAAGATGGTTGAAGGCGGCTGGCTGGTGAAATACGGAGAGCGTTATCAACCTACAGAGAAGGGTTGGCACGCAGGAGAAGCCGGTTGAGAAGTTTGGCTGCTGTCCGAGTCGCCAAATGATATCAAACCTGAGAAGGTTCCTGCAAAGGCGTGAGCCCTATCGCTCCTCGCCCTCAAGCCGTTGAGCTTCATTTCGATAGTTTTGTAGCCATCTCTTCGAGAGCTTCCCGGCCCAGACCGGGGAGGCAGAACTTCGCCTTCTCCAAGGTCGAGGCCGTCATATCCCTCAGGCCTTTAGGGGGTCTTTCTGACGGTTCTCGATCGACGCAGCCGCCCGACGGCAATCTTCGGCGACCTTCAAAAGGCCGACGCGCTCAAGCTCCATGGAAGCTATCGCTGCATGTTCACGGCAAATTCGCTCTAGTCTACGGAATTCCCTTAGCTCTCGGTCCACGTGCCCTCCGCGATGTGAGGCAATGATCACGTCAACGATCGACTGATGAGAAGTGACGATCCGTAAGCTTCCCGTAAGTAAGGCTAAGCAAAACGGGAAAATCAAGCAACTCTTTAGCAGCGCTTAGAAATGGAACCCGAACACCACGGCGCCCTTTAGAAGGCGCCGGTGTGAAACGGCGGGCGATGTCCACACCCACGACAGGCAGTATATCGCGAGCGTTGTTACAGGTCGCAAAAAACGGCCCCAGCACAACTAGATGCCGGAGCCGTTGGAAGCCTTGGCGGTAATGGGGGCGCCAAGGTCTACTAAGGTCTAGGAAGATTCGGCAACCGGGTCTGTATGCCCTCCGACATAGGCGGCGCACTGCTCGCGCTCTCTGAGTGATCGACGCTCCTTAGCTTTTCCACACCCACGACCCGCGGTGGCTCATGCTCGTTCCGAGCCGCTAGGAATCGATAATTTGCAAGGTGCATGCGATGCCGGTTTGATCGAGGCATGCCTCGCCCCGCCAGACGCCACATGCCTACGCATGCCGACGGTCGACCGCGCAAGATCACCATCGGCGAGATGCGGGAGATGGGCGTTCGCGGCGTGCTGATCTATTGCCATTGCGGCCATCACATTGCTCTGGACGCCGACCGCTGGCCTGACAGTGTAAGGCTCTCCGATCTCGAGCCGCGGTTCGTCTGCCGGGGTTGCGGTAATCGCGGCGCCGAGGTTCGGCCGGATTTTGAACGTGGCAACCCGCAGCTCGCAATCATGGGGTACCGAAACACGCAATGACCAAGGGCTGGGGGCGGCTTTTCGAGGAGCCGATCGAGGTGGACGGCCGCAAGCTGGTGACCCAACGCCCTCTTTTACGACCAGTGAGGAGCGACGATTGCAGCCATGCTGAACGCCACAACGCAGGCGGCGGCCAGGGACCACAGTGCTATGGCGATCTCTCTAGGCATGCGTATTGAACGACACTCTGTGGAACGGGTTCCTAAGTGGACGAGACCGCCAACTCAGACGGCCCGACACCAGCCGTAAGTCTAGCGCCGGGCCTAACCGGGCGGCGTCGGGGAAGCCAACCCCGCGGGGCTGTTCACTACCCTACGCTCGCTTTATCGCCCGCACCGTAAATTTCGTGAGAGCTTCAACCGTCCGTTGAGGCTGTAGACCCCTAACTAAGCGGAAGCCCGTGGGCCCTCTCGAGACTGGGCCGCGGGAAACTTTAGGGCCTTGTGCTTGGGGTCCAGGGCCCGCCAGCGCGAACTGCGCATACGAAGAGGCCTCCAACTGGGAGGCCTTAACTTCAGGTGGGGACTCTTAGACCGGGGGACCGCAGCCACTCGCTGATGTGCGAGCCGGTTTCAGCCTGCCGTGCTTTCCTTTCGACGGCTTCGCGCAGATTGCCATGCGGAAGCAATTCGGCTTGTTCATGCAGGCGCTTCGCCTCTTCGGCGAGACGTTCTTCAAGGGATTGGGTTTGCGTGAAATGCCGACGCATGGCGCTGCTCCTATCTAGAGGAGGCGGGAGCGCTAATGGCGTTCTCATCACCGATGAAAGCCAGGGCCGCGCGGTGATAAGGTGGAGGGTGGCACATCTTTGTTCCCCGTGATGGTCAATATTGCTCACCTCCGAGGCCCGCCAGCGTGAACCGGCGGCGAGGAGATCGCCAACTGAGGCGGCCTTACTTCTTTTGCTCGGGATGAAGCGCAGCCCTTTGGACTTGCATCTCCTCAATGAGCTTTTTGATCCCGTCATGTGCTAACTGATCGTTTATTCGAGTCGCATGACGACGGTAGCGCTCGATCTTTCCGTCCAGTTCCTTGCACTTGTCGCACATCATCATTCCGCATTCGCGCTGGATGGGCGGTCCCCAATGACCGTCCTCAAAGTTAGACGGCCAAGCTGTCGATTTTGTTCATCTATCGAATTAGGACACCCCCAAAATCAACTTAGGACACCGGAGCTTAACCACGGACAGCTCCCCTTTTTCGTAAGCGCTGTTCAGCGGCCACCTACCGGATGACGGGGTGATCTGCGAGTCTGCGGTTTGTTCGGACCGTTAGGCTTAGAATGGACACAGTGCATAGTGCTATCGCGGAGCCGGTGCGGCGGCTTGAGGTCTTCACCGGAGCCGGTCGTCGGCGGAAGTGGAGCGACGACGACAAGGCGCGGATCGTCGCCGAGATCGTGGCGAGTGGCGACTCGGTGTGTTCCGTGGCCCGACGGCATGGATTGTCGCCGCAGCAGTTGTTTGGTTGGCGCCGCCAGTTGCGAGAAGCAGCAGGCGGTCATTCCGAAGCGGACAAAGTCCAGTTTGTGCCAGCGGTGGTGGAGGCCGTGGTACCGGCGCCGGCAGCTCACCAGGAGCGTAAAGTGGTGCGCAAGGCAGATAGCGGGATCATCGAGATCGAAGTGGACGGCATCACGATCCGGGCCGGTCGTGGTGCGGACCCAACGATGATTGCGTCGATCGTCCAGGCGCTGAAGGCGAGCCGGTGATCGGTCCGTCGGGTGCGGTCCGGGTGATGGTGGCGACCAAACCGGTAGACTTCCGCAAGGGAATGGAGGGGCTTGCTACCCTGGTGCGCGAGAGTATGGGGGCTGACCCATTCTCAGGAGCTGTCTATGTGTTCAGGGCCAAGAGGGCGGACCGGATCAAGCTGGTGTTCTGGGACGGAACGGGTTTGTGTCTGTTCGCCAAGAGGCTCGAGGATGGAATCTTCCGCTGGCCGAAGATCGAGGACGGTGTGATGCGTCTGTCGTCGGCGCAATTGTCGGCGCTGCTGGAGGGGCTCGACTGGCGGCTTGTGCACGAGGCACGGGAAACGTCGAAGCCAACGCAGGCCGGATAGCTGTTGGCGGCGCTGCGGCGAAGTGAATCAGGAGCGTCGGACGCGTCGCCAGATGGCGGCGAATATGCTCTGAATTGGGTGTGAGCGACGCCCTGCCTGACGATCCCGAGACGCTGAAAGCGATGCTGCTCGCCGAGCGGTGCGAGAGCGAGCGGCTGCGTCAGATCATCAAGGAATTGCAGCGGCATCGGTTTGGCCGGCGGGCAGAGACGCTGCCTGAAGATCAGATGCTGCTGGGCCTGGAAGACGTCGAGCAAGTGGCAGCGTACAGCGAGACGGCGCAGGACGTGAGCGCACCTGAAGGCCGTGAGGCGCGGGCTCGCAAGCGCCGCGGCAACCGTGGTGCCTTGCCGACGCACCTGCCGCGGATCGAGGTCGTCGTCGACATCGAGGACAAGACCTGTCCCTGTTGCCAGGGCGAGTTGCACCGGATCGGCGAGGATCGGAGCGAGCGGCTGGACCTGGTCCCGGCGCAGTTCCGGATCCTCGTGACCCGGCGTCCCAAATACGCCTGCCGGGCTTGCGAGGACGGCATCATGCAGGCGCCGGCCCCGGCCCGGCTGATCGAGGGAGGATTACCGACCGAGGCCACCGTCGCCCAGGTCCTGGTCTCCAAATATGCCGATCACCTGCCGCTCTACCGGCAGGCCCAGATTTACGCCCGCCAGAGCATTGAGCTCGATCGTTCGACGTTGGCGGACTGGGTGGGACAAGCTGCCTTCCACCTGCGTCCGTTGCATGAGCGCCTCCTTGGCAAGCTCAGGCAACGGCCAAAGCTGTTTGCCGATGAAACGACGATGCCGGTGCTCGATCCCGGCCGCGGGCGCACCAAGACCGGTCAGCTCTGGGCCTATGCGGCGGACGACCGGCCATGGGGCGGCGCCGATCCGCCGGGCGTCGCCTATGTCTATGCGCCCGATCGCAAAGCCGACCGACCGATCGCCCATCTTGCAGGCTTCAAGGGGATCCTGCAGGTCGATGGCTATGCCGGCTATGGCAAGCTCGCCGAGCGTGGCGAGGTTCAGCTTGCATTCTGCTGGTCGCATATGCGGCGTAACTTCTACGAACTTGCCACACCCGGTCCCGCGCCCATCGCAAGCGAAGCGCTTCAGCACATCGCCGAGTTCTACGCGATCGAGAAGGACATCCGTGGCCGCAGCGCCGAGGAGCGCCGCCTCGTCCGGCAGCAGAAGGGTCGGCCGCTGGCGGAAGCCTTCGAACGGTGGCTCCGCGCAAAGCTCGCTTTGATCAGCCAAAAGGGCAAGCTAGCCGACGCCATCCGCTATGCGCTCTCACGCTGGGAAGGCCTGACGCGCTTCATCGAAGATGGCCGTATCGAGCTCGACAACAACGCGGTCGAGCGATCAATCCGCCCGATCACGCTCAACCGGAAGAATGCGCTGTTCGCAGGCTCCGACGGCGGCGCCGAGCACTGGGCCATCATCGCTTCCCTGATCGAAACCTGTAAGCTGAACGATGTCGATCCGCTTGCCTATCTGACCGATGCCCTCACCAGGATCGCCAACGGCCATCCAAACAGCAACATCGATGAGCTGCTTCCGTGGGCCTATTGCCGTCACGACCTCAAAGCCGTGGCCTGAGAACGACGCTTACCCTTTTTCAGGGGGACCGTTCAGAGGAACCGCAAGGGCGGCGAATGTTTGAGTCGTCGCTGGCTCGCCGCCGAGCTGGCGGAGCGGCCCCGGCCTACCCCCTCGACCCCTGAAGCCGGGGCCGGCTCTCCGCCCAAGGACAGCCTTGAAGTGCGTAGCCCTGCTCCTGCGAGTTCAACTGCGCGGAAGTCGGAGGGAGAATGTCGTTCCCGTTTGTTCGTTAGAGGCGACAGAAATTTCGCCGCCGTGGGCTTCGACGATTAATTTCGCGATATAGAGACCGAGGCCCAGATGTGTACTGTGCTCAGACTCATCGCTGACGTCCTGGCCGCGCATCCAAGAGTGAAATACTAATTTTTGTGTGTCCGTGGGGATTGGTGAACCCATGTTGTGCACGGCTATTGTGACGGTGCCGGGATCGTTGCCTACGATCCTCACAGTGATGGGCTGCTCTCGGTCGCCATATTGGGTGGCGTTGCCCATCAGGTTCGACAGCACCTGTCCCAGGCGCGCAGCGTCACACGAGCACGTAGGATCTCCGTCGTGCGCGACCTCAAAATCACGATCCGTGTGGATGGCGCGTAGCTCATCTGCAATCTCCTGACAGAGCGCCACCATGTCGATTTTGGTCTTTACAACTGGGAGTTCAGTACCGAAGGACGAGCGCGTGAGATCGAGTAAGTCATTTAAAATTTGTGTCGCCCGGCCGGCCGCCGTCCTAATCTCCGAAACCACCTTCGCCTGTTTCGGATTTGTTATTCCGGATCGCTCCATCCACTGAGCACCCATCGAAACCGCGCCTATGGGGTTGCGCAAATCATGACCCAGCACGCCCAAGAACAAATTGCGGGAGTCATTAATCGTCTTAGTGTAGTGAGCTACCGACTCCGTGACAGCCTGATCAATCGCTTCATTGAATCGCGTGAGGTCTTCAACATCGGTTGCAGCCAGCCCTTGATGATGAGCCACCCATTGCTTCACAACACTTGCGCGAAGCGCCCGGTATTCGGAGACCATCTGGTCGATGTCAAAACCATCGGCAAGGCGAAGAGCGGCATGAACCTCAGCCGCGCTCTCGGAAAACGGATTGTCTGGAGGGCCCACGCCGCGCGATTTATCAAACCTCTCTCGCGCAGTCTGCGCAGATTCGAGGTCGTCTGCAATAAACCCGAGAATATCCACGACATGATCTTGCAAAGCTAGCTTCGTCATCTTGTCGCTGGCCGGCGATATAGTTCGCGCGAAATCGATCCATTCCTTGACGATAGCGGCGTGGTTTTGCCGAATGAAGTCCGCCAGCCGGCGTTCATGCCCTCGTGTCTCACTTGGATTGGTCACAGCCGGCCCCTTTGCGCATGTTGAGTATTCTGCCGTGGTTTCTTTTGTTAAGGTGAAAGCCCGGCATGCTTCGAGTGAGTTCAGAAACGCTTGTTAGCGGCGGCGCAGGCTGAAGAGGTCAATGACCGAAGCCGCCAAACTTAGGCGGCCCTACTCTTTCGGGGCGGGGGGGTGATTCGCGGCCTTCGCTTCCGTCGCCTGTGCGATCAGGATTGCAATTTCGTCCAGTGTTTGCCGGTCGTTGATCCCGAGTGACAATCGTCGATATCGGGCGATCTTATCGTCGTACAGAGTGCACTTTTCACACATGCTTCCGCTCGCATATAGGGCGGGAGCATGAAGCACTCTCAGTCACCGATGGACGCCTCGGACTGGGCGGTGATCTCGGGACCATAAACCAGAACTCGGGTTCCCGACAGAAGGAACACAGCCCGCCAACGGAGGCGGCCTCAATGCCTGCGCCGTTCGACCGCGAATGTGAATTTGAGGTGGAGCACCGGACCGATGTCGTCCCGGACTTCAATCGACATCTGTCGGCCACTGGTCCCTAGGGGGCCGACGGCATCTCGGGCCATATCGGCCAGCGAGCGCGCCGCCTCTTCCTGCACCTTCTCTATGGTTGAGAGCTCCAGACCTTCCTCATCCGGGAAAATCTCGTCACCCTCTCTGATGTCAAAGTAATACCGTCTCATCAGACCAGAACGACGCCGACCTCAAATTGTTCTTTTCGTAAAGCAGGCCATCCATCCCCAAATCAAACTAGGCCACTGAGGCCGGAAGCAGGCCATCACCCCTACCTCTGTTCGTTCCTCGTGAGGGACGCCAGTCTATCCAGTTGACCAGCCAACCCCACATAAGTTCGAGCAATGTTTTTCAGGACGTCGGAGCGATCCTTGGAAATGCCGCTCGCGCCAGAAAGTCTCTTGTAGAGGTCAGCATGTTCTCGGCACTCAGCAATGTTGATCACTGGCTCACCCTCCCTTTTGCCGGCGCGAGTGATAGAGCGCCTTTCCCCGCTGGCTTGCATATACCATGCTAGGGCCCGTCAAAGATCAGCTTCGGACATTGAAGTACGGCCAGCGCCTAAGGTCGGACACAAGCCAGTGCCCATTTTTGGAATGATGGTCCCAAAGGAACGACGAGCGCGGGGGAATTTTGAGTCATCGCTTGCTCGCCGGCAGAGCTGGCGGAGCGGCCCCGGCCTTAAACCCCTAAGCCCCTGCCAGCCGGGGCCGTCTCTCCGCCGTTGTTGTATCGGAGTAGCGTATGCGTTCCTCGCCCTCGATCGTGCCGGCCGACCGTCTCGACCGCGACATCTTTCTGGTGCTTGAAAACTTCGGCGCGCGTGCCGGTTGCGCCTGGCGCGAGACGGATGAGGCTGCCACCGATCTCGAACGATCCCGCAAAATCTCCTGTCTGGCCAAATAAGGGGGTCCCAGTGGCTGCAGCCCAGGAGAGCGCAGCCATTCGCTTAGGCGCGAGCCGGTCTCAGCTTGGCGTACTTCGAGCCTCACGCACCCGCAGCTCGTCAAAGCTCAGGCGCGACCGCCGGACAAATAAGACCGAGTGAAAGACGCCCTCAAGCGTCGCCCGATTGTAGCGAAACGCGCAGCCGTAGGCGCGAGCGAAAGCTTCGACCTCGGCAATTGCGATTGCGCCGGCACCGCCGAAGGCTCGCTCGATGTAGCGCTTTTTCAGTCTCAACGCTTGATCCAGCCTAAGGTCATCCAAGACAGCCGCTAGCCGGATCAAATACTCTGCCGGTAACTCCATGAGGGAAAGCTTGCGCTTGTAATAATGAACGGTGGTGACGGTGGCGAACTTCCGCTCTGGATCGAAAGGCAACGCAGGCTCGAAACAATCAAGTTAGCGGCCCGGCGCTGGCTCGGCTGTTGAAGGTCGACGCTTTGGCACGGCGTGGTATCGCAAAGAGATACCAAGCTGATGCGCTTTAACAGCCACCGACGAGACGCCTCGGTTCAATTCCGCGGCTATCTCTTCGCGGCGGTGATTCCCGGCCATCGCCTTGAGCGTCTCAAGGTCTTCCGAGGTCCATGGGCGAACAGAATTGGCCATATGGCGGCCTCCCAACAACAATTGGCTCACGTAGCGCAATAGCCCATGGGACCAAAAGTTTCATTCCGCCCTCTTGGATAGATCGGGAATACGGCACGTCGGCTCTGTTATGAGCGCCACCGCGCTAACCGCAGAAATCTTGAAGCACACCGCAGAACGACCCTATGCAGACCCGGAGGCGTCCGCGCGCAAGCTCCTCGGAACGCAACATTGCGGCCGGGGGCGCCAGCAACCTAACATTGTCCTTTGGTACAATGATCTAAGGGACATGGAATGAATATGGTCGCTCGTCGAACGACCTGGTGGCAAAGGATTATTCAAAGGATTTGATGCGGAAGAGGAATGACCGATGTTTGTGCGTATCACAGCGGATCAACGACCTCAGCCCAAAACGCTCGATGAATTCGGTTTAGCGGGCACATTCAACCGAATTATCGGCCTCAGCGAATTTAAATACCGAAAAGACACCGAAATCTTCGGTGAAAAAGAGCCCGCTGTGTATGTCTATCAAGTCAAGCATGGTGCGGTGCGAAGTTACAAGTTGCTCTCGGACGGTCGGCGTCAAATCGCCGCCTTTCACTTAGTGGGCGATATCTTCGGGATTGAGAATGGCGACACGCATCGATTTACCGCAGAGGCGGTCGTCGAAACCGTCGCGCGCCTGATTAAGCGAGAAAGCATTCAATTGGTGGCCGCAAGAGACGCGGTTGTCTCGCGCAACCTGCTCAGCATGACCACCCGCAACCTGGAGCACGCCGAAAACCATATGCTGCTTCTGGGCCGCAAGACCGCGGTAGAAAGGGTTGCCGCCTTCTTACTTGAAATGGATTGCCGCACCGGAGCAGACAATGTGTCGCTCCCGATGACTCGTCGCGACATTGCGGACTATCTCGGCCTGACGTTGGAGACGGTTTCTCGCGTGCTATCTAGCTTGCGTAAAGCGGGCGTCCTTACGTTCCTCGACGGCGATCAGCGAGAGATCATGTTAAACGACAGGAGCCGGCTTGCCGATTTCGATCCGCAAGAGCCGGCACAACCCTGATACCAAAAGCGACGAGCCGTACTGGCGACGATGATGAATACGCAGACCCACGTCATGATCGCGGATATTGCGAGAGCTAGCACGAAGGTCCGTTGACTTAGATCAAGGATTGCCGGCGATCTAGGTTCAAGGCCTCTGCCATGAACAAGCCTTCCGAAACCGAGCCCAAGCCAACCGAACCCGAGCCCAAGCCAACTCGCTTGGAGGAGGCGCGCCGGATCGTTGAGGATTATGCGAATGACCTTCGCGAGTTCATCCGAAAGCTCCGTGAGAAGATGAATTGAAGCGGATTGGCGCCAGGCTCAGATACGCGATCGAGCGCGGCTGGTGATCGCAGCATGAAAGCGAAACGCCGCCCGGGGAGGATCTGCTGACTCGCAAATAGAATAGGTGCTGGGCGGGGTAGCCCGCCAACTGAGGCGGCCTTGCTTCGCAAAGGCAACCGCAACGGTTGTCTTGCGCTTTTAAGTTTCTCCGTTCGGCAAAACAGTATCGATTATCTGCTTGAGCTTATCCAGCGTGCACGGTTTGACTAAGACGGGCGTTCCTTCAAATCCGTGCGGCACGCCGCTGCTGCCGTATCCGCTCAAGAAAAAGAACGGCAGCCCTCGTCTCCTTACTGCTTCGGCAACGGGCCCCACGTTCGCGCCCTGTAAATTGATGTCGAGGATCGCGAGGTCGTACTCCTCGATCTGTGCAAGAGATTGCCCATCAACTACACTTCCCGCTTCAGCGATGAGCCTGTGTCCGATTTCCTCGACCATTTGCACAAGCATCATTCGAATAAGCGCCTCATCTTCCACAAGGAGTATTGACGCCTGCGTCATGTCTCGCCTCAAGCCTTGCCTAAATTGGCCGTCGAGCGCTCGTTAAGGAGCTGAGAGACCGCCGTTGTAAGTTGCGCGAGGGCAAACGGTTTCTGGAGAATTATACTGTTGGGAACGCCTTGTGCCGGCCAGTCGTGGGCCGCTGCGCCCGATATGTAGACCACGGGCAAATTGGGATCGGTCTCGCGCGCCGCCCGCGCGACCTCCCAGCCGGTGAGCCTTCCTAACAGATCGATGTCAGTCACTAAAGCGCAGTATGGAACGAGCAGACTCTTCAGTAGCGTTACCGCCTCCTCGCCGGTCTTGGCGCTGGTGGACGCGAAGCCCCCCTCCCTCAATGCTTCCTCGACATGCCTTGGATCGCATCGTCGTCTTCAACCAGAAGAACTACCGGCAGTACGTCCGTCATAGTTTTCCTCTGGGCGCCGCGCAAACTGGAGGTTACAAAGTGCACACAAGCCAAAGGTTCCGGGGAAAGTTTGGCAGTCTTGAAACCTGGGGTCTAGCTCCGGTTCGAGAATTTTTTGGCCTTGACCTTTTCCCGGATGAAGCTGACCCGCAAATCTTCGCCGTTTACTCGTTCGAGCTGACAGCGCCGATAGGCAAGTCCAGTGGACGAAAGCAGAAGAAAGAACTCGTTTAGGGTCAGCCCCTCAATCGAGGTCTCAACTTGAAGGGTTGCTCCGACATCTGAGACCTCCTTAAGCGTGCACGCGCGACGCCACGTGCCGTCGATGGCCATCATTTGCGCGGGCAACGGATGCTCGAAGGTGACCCTTCGGTCTTCTTGCTGTTTTTCTGCGGGCATCGGCTAAACGGAAGTGGTCCCCCCGTATATCCCCGATCAACTAAAAGGTAGTAACCGCGGTCGGGAAAAGTCGGCAAATTGGGATCTGCTTGGGACACCGAAGTTGAAATACGAACAGCGTACGTGAAGTGGAAAGCAGGCCAGTGCCGGCTTACTTCACCATTGTCTGCTCGTTCCTCGCGAGAGACGCCAGTCTATCCAGTTGGCCCGCCAAACCGACATAGGTTCGGGCGATGTTTCGCAGCGCGGTGGCGCGGTCCTTCGAGATGCCGCTCGCGGAAGAAAGTCTCTTGTAGTGATCAGCATGTTCGCGGCACTCAGCAATATTGTGGTCGAGAGGGGCGGCTGGCATGATCGAGAGCGAGGAACGCATACGTTACTCCGATATAACAACGGTGGAGAGACGGTCCTGGCTCCAAGGGCTCAATCCAGCAATCAACACGTCCTGCTGGGACGCATCCATCGCTAATCCCGGCGGAAAATCTGGCCCCGCTCGGCTGCGAGCGCGAGCTCTGTCCATTCGCCCGCAAGCTTCAGCCAGCCTTCTCGATCGACCTAGTCGAGGCTGCGAGCCGCCTCCCCGCGACAGGCCGTCGCCTCCTTGAAAAATTGCTGAGCGGAGGCGGCCATCTTATCGTAGTGGGACAACTTCCCGGGTAGCTTGGTCTTCATCGATGCCTCGGAAACCATGCAACACAGACGGTTCGGAAAACCCGTGGAATTGCCACTTGTTCCCGCACCAATAAGTACGGCCAGCGCCTAAGGTCGGACACAAGCCAGTGCCCATTTATGATGGTCCCAAAATTGACGGCGTGATGTAACAACGCCCGTCCCGAACTGGTGATTCGATACCATCGATGACTGCTGCCCCTGATCCTTCCGAGACCGCTATGCAGTATCTGACATGGGCCATTGAGCACATCGAGAAAGCCGGTAACCAGGTGGCTGTGCGCCACGCTCGCAATGCTCTGGACGCGCGCCGGAGCAGCGGATCACCCCACATCAAAGACGAGCCCGAACCAACGAATTGAAACGCAAAACGCATTGCGTCATCGCACCAGCATCGGGCACGCCTCTGCACCCTACCGTGCAAATAATGCCGGCCGGAACCTCAACGCCTCAGGAAGAAACATCAGCTTGATCGCCAAGACGGTCGTAAACGCGCCAAGGGCGATGACAGCGATTTTAAATGAAGATTACGCCCTCACCCACATAGCGCCCTCGGCTACTCGCCCTCGCAGACCGAAAAACCCGGTGGCTCTGGAGGAGACCACCGGGCCGACCCGCCGTCCATTCCAATGGCTGTAGGCTGAACACATGGCGCTGACGCGTCTGTGCGAATCCCGACAGATCGCCTCGGTTTGTTCGGACCTGTGGCTCGCAGGCCACGCCGCGAAGCGGCGACCGGCTCGTCTAGGAACGTTGGGCTTGTTGCCCCATTGAACCAGCGAAAGGGAGGGGCATCATGGTCCGTGACCTTTTGATCCTCGCCGCCGTTTCGATGGTGTTGAGCGTATTTGTCTTGAGCGTATTTGGAAATTCGCCACCGCGACCCCGGCACCCGCGTGTTGGCGCAACACTCTCCTTGAATGCCGCTCCGCAGCCGGCGCCTGAGTTCAGTCCGTATATGAGGACAGAGCGCTGATAGGTCTGCCCTGTCCCCACTTCAACACCGGGAGGCCGATCCTAAATCGCCGTCGCGCGCTCTCGTGAGCCCAGCACGTTGCGCACAGGGTCAGCGGAGGATGGCTGTCGGGGTAGGTCCTGACCTCGCCTGCGGAGTAGCGGCACTTGTCACTGTCGCACTTGGGATTGTTGTTCGGATTGTTCACCTTGGCCTCGGTCAGTCGCGATCTGCCCAGTGTGAGCGAAGTTTGTGACGCGTGCATGCGCGGGTGACCGGCAACGGCTCACAGCGCGCTGTTGCCGGACAGTGCGCTGTGAGGCCGGTCACGACGAGCCACCACTTGTGGGGGCTCGGGAAAACCCGGCAACCGGCCGGTCGTTCCTAAGAGAGGGGCCACTCCCCGACGAGGCGCTCGGCCCGCTGCGTCAGCTTCGCGCAGGTGCGGCGCGCTCGAAAAGCTCTGCGCTCACGTCATGGCTTCGACGGCCACCGCCGCCGGCCTTGCCTAAGGCAACCCTGCGGCTCTAGGGGCGGGCGTCCCGTAGTAGCACGTCCGCCCCGACCCATTTGAAACCAGAACCCGGCGCAATCCGTTAGGGTCGCGCCTCCACGGCCGCCTTACCCCCCAGCTTCCGGCGCCGTTGAGGGGACGGGTGCGCTCAAGGGCGTGCCTGTCTTATCAATCTGGTTTCGCTCTACGCGCCCGGTCCCGAAGGCCCACTCAAATGAAACGGAGGCGACCATATGGAGAATCCCGATCTCACAGCGTGGGTCGATGGCTGGATGGAGAAAGTGAAGCAAGGCGCTGGAGTCCATCGCCAGCAAGGACTGTCGCCGGAGGGCGCCAAAGCGCGCGACTATGCCCCCGCTGACGTCAAGATCCTCACCATCGCCCACGTCCCGGAATCCCTGCAACAGGCGTGGCTGCAACATCTGCGCGACTTCGACGTCGCGCATCCCGGCTGCCATTTTGAGGTGATGGTGGATGCGCCCGAGATGCCGCTGTCCGACATCATCAATATGCTGGCGATCAATCCGGGGCTGACCTTCACCAACCTGCTCGAGCGCAAATGAGCTGGCCCGACCGGCGGTGTAAATCTATACGCGCATCATCGTTTCCTTGGGGGAATGAGACGATCTAACCCCAGCGCCCACTAAGCGTCTTTCGATTAGGCCAATGACAATGATTGTGGCCAGCGCCCTGTTGGGTGTAGCAGGTATCACTCAGTCCAGAACCGGCTGAGGCGGTTGTGTACTGCACGTATGTTGGCTATTCGCCGAGTTGCGTCGCACGCGCCGGTGTTGTCCTTAGGCCTCGTCCGGTTGCACGCGCTGCGGTTCGCCATAACGCCGGTGGCAATTTAAATGGGGGTGTCAATTGCTTTGGCGTGCGGCGCTAGAACTTGGCCCGCCAAGACACCTTCGCGGTGCGAGCTGTCCGACGCAGGCAAGCTGTTTGCCTAATGAGGCTGAGTGTGTAATGCAGGTCGGCATTGAGCCAGAGTGGTGGCTGCCTCGGAGCAATGGTGGTGTCGGTGATGTTTCTGGGATCACTCATCATCATCGCGCTGTAGTTCTTTTACTAGACACCATCGCGAAGGTTCGGCGGCCCTCAACATCGACAGCACGATGAAGCCGCCAACTGAGCCAAGGCTTACGTTCGCTTTTCAGCATTAATACGCAGGACATAAAGCGTGTTTCGGGACTCATCCACGACTTCCATCCGCCATTCGCGGTCGGGCGTTAACTTCCCATGGAGGCCTTGGAGTATCTGCCCAGCCGTTACCGTGGCTTCCTTCCAAGCGGCGTGCTCGTCAGGTAGCTCATAGCCTTCGCGGTCGAGTTCGCGGCGTTTGTGGATGACGTGGAAGAAATAGCGCGGCATGGTCTGTCCTGCCCACAACGAACTCGCGGCGAACTGGCATCTAGGACGTTGATTTGGATCAACCATCCCGCGAATAAGCGGGACGCCCAGGGTGCACAAGTGAACAGATGGAACAGGCGGTGGTGGGACATGCTCACTTCGGTGCACTGGGCTTATCTCGGCGCGCTCGCGGCCCCGGCGTCTCGGCATCCTGTCCCAGCCTCCCAGACGCTTGGGGCCGTCGCTAGTGATCATGTACGTGCCGCGAAACGGCGCTACAAAATGCGCGAGGTTGTCGGCGGTGGGGACACACGATGCGAGACTTGCTTAGTCCGCGTGAGAAGCGATTCTTGAGGCGCTTGGCTGCCGGAAAGACTGACAAGGAGATTGCGAGGAGGCTCGGCGGCAGCGCCAAGAAGTCGCACAGCAGAGAGCCCGGTTGCTTGCGCGACTGCAGATCAATTCGCCCGTCGAGATCGCCGACGCAGCAGAGCGATAGGCGGCCTGGCCGCGCCATCGAGGCATCCTGTAGAAATCTCGCAGGCGAAACCAAGCGCACGTCTCTTGTCGGAACAGTCGGCGCACACCACGGTACATTGACCTAAGGATCAAAGATCATCTGCGCCGCTGCCACTGGTCCAGGGTTAACGAATGGTTAAGCTGGATCTGGGAGGTTGCAATGGGGGTGACCTAAAACGAGGTCCACCATGTTGAGGCTGAAGAAAGCTGCCCCGGTATCCCGCGATCTGAACATCGGCCAGATCGACACCGCCGAGTTGCTGCTGCACCGCGTGTACGCCTTTGGAGCCGCCGAGGGACATGCCCCCTGCGAGTCAGTGGGGCAAGACGCTGCGGGCTGGGAACGGGCCGAAATGGCTCTGCTACAGGCGGAGATCGACACCCAACGCCAAATTATCAAGCTGCTCCGCAACGAACTGTCAGACGTGAAGAAGGACCGGGACGTTTGGCGCAGTCGGGCTCACAGGCTGTGTCGACCGGTTTCGACTGACCTCACAGCCACTCCGCGCCCCGGATCGTTTGCGGCATCTCTCCAGCAACGTCGAATACATTTCCGGCAGCATTGACTCAAACAGTTGCCGCAAGGACCGCACCTCGCCGCCACCGGCTGCCAAGATAGACCTGCACGATGTCGGCCAGATTGCGCAACTACACTCCTCCAAGCCACCTACTTGGTCCCAATAAGGCTCTTTGCGCGCCGCTTCGCCTGCTCCAGCGCACTTTCGCATAAATAGCGGTATTTTCTTCCGAGTGTGCCGACTCACCTTTCGACAGCGCATCGTACCCTGTGCCAGGTGTCCCTGTCCTCCTTTGGCAGAGCCTACGACGCTGCACTCTTGTCCTTATTCCTCGCGTGCTCGGCCATGATCAGCTTCCCGCGAAGGTCATCTATCTCCCGCTGCGCTTGCTTCTGTTCTTCCGTCAGCAATTCCACCACGCTTCCTCGTGCTCGAATTCGCGACGAAGTTTGTTTCTGTTGAGATTGTTAGCCATGGTTATCCTTTCTGCTGCAGGAGTGAGCCGCCGGACGTCGCCAACCACCTGATGGACGGGCAGTACAGCAGCCCGATCCGCATCGTCAGCTTCAACACCAGCGAGGGCTGGTCGCGCGATGCATCGGAGGACATTGCCGAGGAGCTGCAGCGGCGCTGCGCTGAGTGCGGTGAGGTCCCGCCGAGCCTCGAGGGCTTCCTCGAAATCCACGGGCGCGGCGTCGATATCCAGCTCATGCTCCTCTAGCATCGCGCTCGCCACCGACTCTTATGATGCGGGGAACAAGCTCGGACATTAATTGGAAAGAAAAAGCCCTTGGCTCAATCCACCACCAATTGAAGTTGTTTGGTCAAGGTGCCGAACGTCTCAAGCTCCTTCTTGATCTGAGCGGCCATTTCGACAGAGGAATTTCCGACCGGTTCGGCCCCGAGTTCTTGCATGCGTGCTCTCGCCTCCGGCGAGTTGACGATCTCGACCACCTGATGATTCAGTTTCTCGACGATGGAGGGGGCCGTATCTGCGGGCGCCAATAAGCCGAACCAAGTCCCGACATCAAATCCAGGTATAGGACCCTCGGCGAGCGTTGGCACGTCGGGAAGTGCCGACGAACGCCGCGCCGTCGTGACAGCGAGCGCCCGCGTCATGCCGTCCCTGACCTGTGGTAAACCGGACGTGACGGTATCGAACATTACCTGCACCTGACCCGCGATCAAGTCGGTCAGAGCCGGAGCGCTTCCGCGATAGGGTACGTGAACGATATCAGTTCCCGTCTTCAACTTGAACATTTCGCCGATGAGGTGATGCGCGGTGCCGGCACCGGCAGTTCCGTAATTCAAGCCTCCAGGCTTCTGTTTTGCCAAAGCAATAAACTCTTCCACGGTCTTGGCTGGCACCTGGGCGTTGACAACGACCATGTTAGGCACGAGGGCGATGACGGTAATCGGAGAGAAGTCGCGCCCGAAGTCATAAGGCACTCTGGAATAAGCACTCTGTGCGATGCTGTGATGAGTAGCGCCCATCAACAATGTGTAGCCATCGGGCGGTGACTTCGCAACCATGTCAGCGCCGATCGTTGCACCGGCTCCGGCACGGTTCTCGATGATAACCGGCTGCCCCCACTTAGCAGTCAGTGCCTGCCCGACGATTCGTGCAAGGACGTCTGTCGTCCCACCAGCAGCGAACGGAACGATGATCTTGATCGGTCGATTGGGATAGCCCGCGGCACTTTCCTGTGCAGTAGCGACAGTTGCGCCAACGACTACGGCGGCGGCCGCTGCAAGGATCGTCCTCAGTACGCGCATCGTTTCCTCTCATTTTTGTTTTTTCTAGCCGATACTTGAAGGCCGGCGTTTAGCCGGGCTTCAAGGTCGCCCGCGGCCAACCAGGTTTCAGGTCAACACACCTCGTCACCTCAAGAAAGCGACTCGGATCCTAATCCGACACGGCGGGCCAAAAATCTCAAAGCTTCGCGACAAGCTTGAGAAAATTGGAACAGATTCCCAAGGACACCTCCCAAATGACGGTTTCATCCTAATGCCTCACTGCCGGCCCCGATGTCCGCTTTCGAAATCCGGCGCCTTGAGGCCCCGCTCCTCCAGCCACCGCTTCGACTTGAGCCGCAGCTTCATCGGCAGCGACCGCACAGCGGTGATGACTTGTGCATCGTGTTCTCGGCCGCAGCTCGTCGTGAAAAACGACGCCCTTGCGGGTTGCCCATTGCTTGAAGCGCTCGACAGCAGGATAACGTTGCACACCTGATTGTAGCGCGCCACGTCATCGGTGCCTGACGCATCGATCATTTTCTTTCGACCGCGTCGTGCGTTTCGTCACAATCGGTTTTCCATCTGTTGGGCGACTTCATCGATCACGGCGAAGGCCTGCTCGCGTGTGGTTGCGATCTTGTCAATGTTCTCGGTGATATGCGATCTACACACCCCGATGATCGCGCAACGCTCACTCCCATCGTCGGCACCCCGGCCAACATGGTTGAGCACCTCGTTAACCGCGTCGAGAGCGGTGACTTTGAGGGCGGTGTAATCGGATATGAACCTCGGTTGGCTCAAGTGTGATCGCTCCCTTTGAGAAGTTCCTGCGCCCTGGCGAACGCAGCTTCCTTCGAAAGGTTGCCATCCATTGCGCGCCAGCTTGCGTTCTCTGCGCAATCTCGGCCACAACGCCGCCGAACAGTACCATGCCAGTTGTAAAATGATCTGGGCCAGAATTTCAATGATCACCGCTTGGTCCCCAATGGGGTGAGATCTCCAGCGCCCGGCACAGACCTACACCGTCAGCCATGTAGATCAACTGGTGCAAGCTCGATTGTATGGATCGCAACCCGACAAATGCTCATGTCGTTCGCCAACGGCGAACACGTCATCGCCATCGACGAATACCGCGGACGTCTCTGCCATGTCTCCACGAACATTTACGACCATACTGGCGCCTCTGGTGGTTCGCTCACGCTGAGTTCTTCGCATTTTGAGCCGGAGCGGACATTCGCTTTCCATCGGTCGTTCGCCCGCATTGCAATACGGAACTGAAGGGTGGCCCAGCCTGTTTGTTTGAGTAAGCCAAGCGGAGGTTGACGTGAGGATCATTCTGATAACGACGATTTGCTGGGCTTTTTCGTGCGGATTTGCGACAGCGCAAGCCGATCCGAAGAAAGACTTGAACGCGCCAACTGGACACTCGGCACCAGAAGAAAAAGGTCAATTGCAGCCACAAGGTTGGACCGGACCGCTGGATACGAAATCGGGTGGCGCGCCGCCGGAAAGCCCGCAAGGTCAAAGCCCACCAGGAATGCAGGCAGCGCCGGACGGATCAACCAAAGTGGTGACCGAACCACGTAAGTAAGTCTCACTTGGTTTGTCGTCGAGAAGTTCCGCCGAGGATGAGCTGACCCGTAACGTCTGTCTGTATCGGGCTGCTGGCCGCGCTTGCCGTCACGACCATATCGAGTTTGCGAGGCCGCTAATCTTTTTGTCCCGCCGGCTATTGAGCCGGCGGGCTCTCCATGCGCTGGCGCCACTTCTTGGCAGATAATTCCTTTCGCTTCGAGCTAGTGACGACCTGCCAACCTTCGTTGGGTGGCTGACGCTCTTGCTGTACTGGGGGAACGGGCTTTTGAAATCTGGCCGCCCACCGCTGCGCCAACCGTCTTTCAAATTCCAGAGGGACTATACTCACGTCCGACACTCCAGGTTCACGGTCCTGCCGGTTGGAGCGTAACGCTTGTCGTGTCTCAAAGGTCCGAATGCGCCGATCGGGAGGCGTAGAGATTTGGTTCAGCCCGCGGGCCCTGTACTGGCCTGTTTGAAAAATGCAGTGCCCTAAATCGTTTAGGGAACCGTTTGGTCATGGTAGTGGTTCGGCATTGGATGAACGGGAACGTGCCGACCAACGATGACAGACGCAGGCAAAGAAGCTCCACCGCAAGACCGAGGCCCATACCCTTCGTGCCCCCATTGCCATGGGGAGTTGGCTCTTGCTTTTTCGACATTCGATCCCCGCGTGAACCAAAACGTTGGGGTGTTCGAATGTCAGAGGTGCTACAGGTTGGGAAAACGAGATAGCGTGAGGCCGCCTCGGTAGGAGACGGCTATACATTCTCGGCGTTAGCTCTTCGGCAAGGGCTCCTTATGTTCGACTTCGATCTATTTTCCAAACGCGAATGGGCGACGATGATTGTCGCTTTCGTGGCTGTAACCGCTCTCGCCCTCTACTGTTTTTTCAAATTTCTCGACTACCTGGCGCCGCACCTCTAAGGCCGCCTCAGTTGGTGGCTCTTATTGATCCCTCTTCAGCTTGCGCCGAGCCTAGCCCGTGCCTACCAGCCCCGTTGACCATGGTCTCTCGGGGGCGGGCCTGTACGTAGGAACAAGTGGCAAATGAGCGGTTTGTTGTTGTGCTCTGGATGTTGGGTCCCCCTGCCAGCCCGAGCAACCCAACGGCCCCAGCCGCCCGGCAGCAGCTGGGGCCGCGGCTTTTTTGTTGGTGAATGCAAAAAGGCCGCCCCAGGGCGGCCTTAGTTTTGAAGCGCCGATCTAAACTCTCTGCTGAAATATGCCCGCCGCCAAACTTGTAGCTGCGAGCCGCCCGGGTACGCAATAAATCCGAAATCAAGAACCAGCCCGGCTTTCCGAGGCTATCAAGGCGCTGCGCGGCCGCTAATAACATATGTAAGCGGAACCGGGAAAAATCGGCATTTTTTTGATTCCAGCAATGTGCTCAAACGAACAGAAACGCTGTGAGGGCAGAGTAATCTGAAAATCGCTTGGTCTTGCCAAGGGCCAAGCATCCCCAAGCGGCCCCGGTCCCACACCTCAAAAGCCCCCATGGCCGGGGCCGTCTTTAAGGTGGCTACCGATAGCTCACGCCGCCGATAGACCCTTTTGCGTTCCAATTGAAATCCGGCCGGACGTCGGCGCCGCGCCGGCCGCACGACCGAGAAAAGAACCGCGGCTCGAGGTCGGACAGCCGCATATCGTCCGGCCAGCAATCGGCGTTCAGGGCTACGCTATGGCTGCATCGGTTAGCGCGATCGACAGGACGCTGCGCATGCCCATCTCGCGCATCTAGCCAGCGTAATCTTCACCGGGCGGCCCTGGGATTCACCTACCTTACCCCACATCCGAACCGGCTTTTCCTGCATGCCAACCCTTCTCTGTCGGCTGATAACGCTCTCCACGTTTCACCAGCCAGCCGCCTTCAACCATCTTCTCTGCCAAAGCCTTCGAACATGCCGGCTGGCTGCTGCCGGGGTAATACAGGCCGTCCCTGCGCTCGACCAAAAAGCCGTAGACGCGCACCAGGCGAAGCGCTTTCAGCATGCCGGGAATGAGAACTACGGTCGTGCTCGTCATTGCTTTCCAAACGACGGCCCCACCGAACGTTCCCGAAGCCATTCGGCAAAAGCTGCGTCAATATCATCCTAGCGTCGTGGAACGAGCGCGAGCCACTGCAGGTCGTGGGTTTGGAAAAGCTAAGGCGCGTCGATTACTCAGAGAGAGCGACCAGTGGCGCCGCCTATGTCGGAAGGCATACAGACCGGATTGCCGACTCTTCCTAGACCTCAGTAAACCTCGGCGACCCCCATTACCGCCGAGGTCCAACGGTCCCGGCATGTAGGGGTGCCGGGACCGTTTTTTAGCGGACGCTCATCATGGCAAGGCCGCCTCACCTGGCGGCCTTAGCACAAAACCGAGCCCGCGCGGTAACGCCAACCGTCAACCCTAGCGGGCGCGCTTGGCGGTTTTCTTAGCTTTCTTCTCGACCCGCACGCCTTTGAATTTTTTCGCGGCTTTCTTCGCTGTTTTCGGCTTCTTCACAGCCATGAACTCGCCGGACGTCCTGTCGCGTTTGGTGTAGCCGCTCGCGCCGCCGATTGTCGTTTTGGTCTGCGAGCGTTTCTTCACCGCGCCCTTGCGCGCGTTGTCGCCAGTCGGTTTATTGACGGCCATGTTTCCTCCGCTGGTTGCCTCTCGTTATAAAAGGCGCGGCTAAGCGAGCGGTTCCAACCCGAGGAACGAACTGGCGCATATCAAATTGAGTCCCGGTTCTGTTGCGTGGAGTTGCGTATGCGTCAGTCCCGATGGCTTCTGTCGATCGCCCCGAACAGCGACGAGACTGTCTACCTGGTCGCAGACAACTCCGGCCGCAATGGCAGCGCATGGTGCGAAGCAGACTTGGAGATGGCGGCGGAAACCGTCATCCAGGATCTGCTTGCCGGAAAATATCGCCAGCCGATCCGGGTAGTCGCCTTCAACACGGCCGAACGCTGGTCGGAAGATGTTTCCGAGGACATTGCCGGCGAGATCCAGCGTCGTTGCAATCTTCAACCGAGCGACGTGCCTTCGTACCTGCAGGAGTTTGTGGATCGCTACTCACCACAAGACCTGCAGCAATTCAGTCTTCGCCTGGTGTAGCGATGGCCTTCCAGGGAAAAAAGCCGGAAGCGCTGGGCGTCAAGGCGCCCTTCCCCGGCTTCATCGAGCCGGCCCTGGCGGCCTCGATCGACCGCGTGCCGTCCGGCGAGCGATGGATCCATGAAATCAAGTTCGACGGCTATCGTGTCCAGGTACATCTCGCCAACGAAGCGGCCAGGGTATTCACCCGCCGCGGTCACGACTGGACCAAACGCTTCAAGAAGGTCGCCGACGACGCCTGGCACATCAAGGCGAGCTCGGCCATCATCGACGGCGAGGTCGTGGTGCCGGCCGCCGATGGCAGCACCGATTTCTCCGTCTTGCAGAACGAGCTAAAGGGCACCTCGACTAAGATCGTGCTCGTCGCCTTCGACCTGCTTTATCTCAACGGCAGGGACATCCGGAAAGTCCCTCTTCTCCAGCGGAAGGCCGCGCTGAAGAAGATCATCACTGGCAGCGATGTCCAGTTCAGCGAAAGCTTTGAGATTGATGGGCGCGAGATGTTCACGCACGCCTGCAAGGTCGGGCTCGAAGGCGTCGTGTCGAAGGTGCGCGACAGCGTCTACGCGAGCGGCCGCGGCAACAACTGGGTCAAGAAGACTTGCGCGCAACGCGAGACCCTGACGATTGCCGGCTTCGCGCTCGACGAAGGCAAATGGGACGGCATCTATCTCGCGCGACGCAAGGGCGACGACCTGATCTATGCCGGTAAGGTCGATCACGGCTTCGACAAAACATCGGCGGCCGAGCTGCGACGGCGCCTTGAGCCGCTCGTCCGGAAGACACAGCCCTATGCCAAGAGAATTGCGCACAAAGGCATCTGGGTCGAACCGAGGCTCCTCGCCGAAATCGAGTACCGCGCCAAATCCGCCGAGGGAAAGGTGCGGCATCCATTCTTCAAAGGCCTGCGCGAGGACCTCTAGAGCATGGTACGCCCGCCCCCCGGGAGCAGATCGAGCAGAGCTACTACCTCGCCATGATTGCACTGCCCAGCGGCCCGGAAATTGATGAAGACACGGGCTTCCTCGCCAGCTGCCGGGCTCTTAGCCAACCCTGGTGCGGTTCCTACGATGGTCGTAGACTTTCTCCGTGATGCCTCGATAGCCCGGCCAGCTGGCCCATCGCTCTGCTGCATCGGCTATCTCGTCGGGCGAATTGATCTTACCGCCGCCGCGGTTTGCCTCCCTCACCTCGATGAGGCGCCCCTGTGCTGCAGGACAACGTCTCGTTCAGGCTCCTGTTGGATGGCTAGGGTTGCAGCAGTGCGAGAAGGCGAAGTCGGTCTTCCTGACGAAGGCGCTGGTTGGCACGCATCGTTTTCAGCTCGCCCTCGACTTGACTCGTGTCCTGGTCCTGCCGCTTCGAGGCAATCACCAGTGCCTCCTGCTCTGCAAGCTGTCGCTCAGCTTCAACTGCCTCGCGCTCTGGTCGCCTCAACTCATCAAAGAGCGGGTCGCTATACATAACCAGATAAGCTGCCGGGGCGCGCTCCGTAATTTGTGCCGCACGATCTGAACCGCCCGCACCAAGCTGCGTTCCTTAACCGGCCTGGGAGCGGGGTCGCGTTCCTATCGTTAGGAGCACCGCGGTCTTTGAGCGGAGCGTTCGCTGCCCGCCTCCACCCGCGTCCAGACTAGATCAGCGCGAAGCGCTCGCTACATCGCGCTTTAGTGCAGCAAATCGCTGGCCGCCACACGGTTGATCGTGGCGAGGCGCTGCTCGGCGCTCGCACTGAAATCTATGCCAGCCACCAGATCGAGCAGACGCTGATAGGCATGGTCGGCGACCGCGACCGGTAATGGCGCTTCGTCGAACGTATCGACATAGTTGTCGACGACCGAATTCAGCAGCCGACACAGGCCCTGGTGGTCAGGCTCGTCCTTGCAGGCTTCGTAGAGTTTTTGCTGGAATTCGCGGAAGGTGTGCAACCCGTGGTGCTGCTGCGAAAGCCACGTATGCAGTGCGTTCATGATAGCCTCTTCGAATAGGGAGAAGAAGCTACCGACTTATACAGCCCGCGGAGCGCATCGACAAATGTGGTTTTGTCAGATCCCTAATGCACCATATGCAGCCGTGTCGGAACCCAGCACTTTATCGTGCAGTCGATCGCCCGCCGCATAGACGCCCGCTGACCAGGAACCGTCCAGCCGGATGATCATTTGGCTCTCATGCCGACCATTTTGTGAGGCGATCCCGTCGGCAGCTGCTTCTAAGGGTAACCCACCATGGACCGCCTGTTTCTGGCTGTCATCGTCTCGGCACTGCTGCTACTTACCGGCGCCTTAGGCTTGGCGCTCCGCGGACTTGGTGGATCTGATATCAGCGCAAAGCACTCGCTAATCACGCCCTCCCTCGTCCCGCCGTCCCCCCCTCCTGATCCTGAGACGGTGGGACAGGCTGCTCGTCCTGAATTTCGTCCAGGACGAAGGGGAGAACCTCGGCCAGTTCGACCACCTGGGTGACTAAGATTGAGATCAACGCGCTCACAGCAGAACTATTTCTGTCGACTCCCGACCGCATCGTCCCATCTCACCATCCCATTCAGATACCGCTGAGAGTATTGCGATCCCGCATTAAGTCGGAGGATGGCTGTCGGGGACAGAGGATGCGTCGCGGCCGCTTAGCAAAGGGCCGCGACGAGCAGGACGTTGGTTGCGCCGCGGCTTTACTTCCCGCCGGATCCGCCAGCTCCCCCGGCCCCACCGCCCGCTTGGCTGCCCATATTGTTGGTGTTGGATCCGCCACCCGTTGGCTGCCGTCCCATGCTGTCTCCAGCTTGGTTCTTCATACTCGAAGCGCCGGTCGTTGTCTTCTTGCCGGCGGACGAGGGGCCGACTTCACCTTGCCCGGAGGCGCCCGGCGCGGGCTGGTTGGATTGCGCATATGCGCCCGTTGTTGCGAGCGCGAAAATGCAGGCGGAGGCCATAGCAATTTTCTTCATGAACGTCGTCTCCCTTTGGTTTCTAAGTCTTCCGAGAACGACATAAAGGATGGCGGCGTTCCTATTGACATCGCGACGCGGCCGATTGTGACGAGTGCATGCGCGGTGAGGCAAATGATGGTCGAGCGCCAGCGTTCCTATTGAAGACGCATTGGAAGGCGAACCTCCAAATTTAATGCAGCAACATAACATTTGAGAGAGCTCGGACGCACCGACAGCAGAGCATGGCTCAGTGCGCTGGGCTGACGCGCTCCTGCCCCGGCGTTCCGGGCTCCTGTTCCAGCCTCCTCGAGGCTGGGGCCGACGCGCTGCAACCGAACGTCTGCGAAATTTTTCGATCGGTCACAGCATCATCGCTAATGACCCTGAGCGGACCACTCGGGGCCACGCTCGCGAGGAACGAACTAGAGCGCTAGGTTGGCGTGCATGCCACGTTACTACTTCGATACGCGGGATAATGAAGCTTTCAGCGCTGACGAAATTGGCGTTGAGATCCCGTCCCTTGAGCAGGTGAAGACAACTGCTTCCGCGGCGATGGTGGACTTCGCTAAAGACGCGTTGCCTGGTTCCGTCGTCCGCATCCTAACAATCGAAGTTCGCGATGAGTTTGGGCCGGTCCTGCGGGTTTCATTGCGGTTCGAAATCGAACAGCTTTCCACCCCTTAACTACGTACACCAGGAACATATCCCTTAACCTATAATTGTCCTTGATCATCAGTCGAGGCCCGCTGGCACCGGTGACTGAGAGTTTTGTGCTCCCGCCTTAGGCCGGACCGCAGGTTCCATTCCGGCTCAAACTTCCTCAGGTGCGAAAGAGGTGTGCGATGCCCGGTACCGTCACGGCTGCGCTCGTTCTAAAGCTCAAAAACACCAATCGGCTCACTCAGGGCGATATCCTGGCGATTGAGCAATTGCCTCTCCAGAGCAAGCGCGTCGTCGCCCACCATCCTATCGTGCGCGACGGGGATAGGCCTTCGCAATCCTGCCTGATCGTCGATGGGTTTGCGTTCAGGTCGAAGCTTACGCCAGACGGAAAGAGGCAAGTTCTCTCGCTTCACATTCCCGGAGAAATCCCGGACAGATGCGTCGGAGGCAGGTACCCAGAAACCGCAAGAGCAAGCTTCATTGTCCCATGTGACAGTGTCCTTTCAGACAATATGACTGTCGTCATCGGTGTCTTAGATAGTCCTCATGTTGCTTTCGATACGGAGCTGCGACCCATGGCCGCTCCAGGCGATTGTCCCTCCCAGTTTGAGATCGAGCTGGAACAACTCATCAAGAAGCACCTTGGCTCGCCGCGCTGGATGGAGGACTTCATAGACATCGCCGACGCGCTTACTGACGCCGCTACAGACATCTCTTACGAGGCGACCGAATATCCGTCCGAGGACGATCCGGAATGCATGGGTCGAAAGCGTAGGGACCTGACGAAGCGCTATGCGCCCGCGCGCGGGCGCGACTGACAGCCCGCCCTTCCTTGAGGGCGCGACACAGAGCTAACACGTCCGGTTGAAGTCGCCCCCTTGTCTAACCACACGTTGGTCCATGATGAACGCGCGTTCCGCTAATCCTTGATCCCCGCTCGGCAACTTGTTGCATCGCGAAGCTTGGCACGGCGATGATTGAAAAACTGAACCTGGAAGATTGGGCCTGGTACGTCGCGGCCGAGGTGTACCGGTTCAACTTGTATGGTCAACTCACCGGTGCTGCCAAGTTTACCTGATGCCCTGCCCTAACAGGGCACCCCTGCATGTACCCCAGCTCGTGGGCACCCCCTGTCCGCGGGCTGGGACTTTTACACAAACGTCTGCGGCCTTGCCGCCGTCATCCGTCCTCCGTAGGACGACGCGGGGGCCGAACGACCCCCGATCAGGCGGCGACGTCATCCGCGCCGCGAAGTTGTATCGTCCGAGCCGCAAATCCTGAGCATTGAGCATCCGGATGGCTCTGGACGCTGCATCATTTGTCCGTAAAGAATGTGAGGAGCACTTTGCCTTTTTCGCCGATCAGGCAAAGAAAAGTCCGACGGGTGTCGTTCTTACCTTTTTCAAGATAGGCATCCCCGATCACGATGGTGCGAATGATCGTGTCCTCGACTTTTGTATTGGCCTTTGCAATCGTCATTCCATCAACGTCAAACGAGATATCTTTTATCGCGGGACTGCGTTCTTTCAGCGCGATGAGTCCAGTTGTGCGGCAGGCCTCAAGTTCCGGAGGGAGGTTTTGGGCAACGACAACACCGAGAGGACACGCGGCCACAATACTGAAGAACGCGAAGCAGTGCAGTGATCGGATGCTCATGTGACGCCTCCCCTTCAAACCACGAACTGTAGACCCGTCGGCGCAGGTTGGTGCGTTCACTTTGGTACACAATTGAACATTTGGTGGTCCTCCCGCCCCCGGCCGGCAACCGGAGTGCACGCGAATATTGGTCCCTTGTCGAACCCTAATACTTGGACCGAGCTGAATAAAGATCGGACATCTGCGAGTTAATGAGTACGCGCCCTTCTGTAATGGGCCCGATGATGTCAAGCCTCCCGAGTGAACGCCACGCCGCCGAGCTCATGCTTCTGTTCGTGGTCGACGCCTGGCCGCCACATCATGCTGTCAGAGGGAGCGGTGAGCCTATCTAGATACGCGTGGTTCGTCGGACGACGGCCACTGGGCGTGTAACGGCTTCACCGCATCCACCGTCCCGGCGACGGGACTTCGGGCACCGGGCTTCAGTTCATCCCGGTTGCGTTCTTGATCTCCTCCACGTCTTCTATGCTGCGATTGAGCCCGCTTCGGCCCATCGGTAAGTCGTGCCATCGACCCAGATCCGATGCAGGATCACTGCGAGCTTGCGTGCCAAGGCGACCTTTGCGCGCTTCGAGCCTCTCCGCTTGGCGACGTCCATCCCCCAGCGTTTGAGTTTTGAGAACCGCGTGATGCGCGATAGCAGAACGTTGGCGGCTTCATACAAGGCCGTCCGCACCGTCTCATCGCCGGCCAGCGTGATTCCGCCCGTGACGTCCTTTTCTCCCGATTGATATTTCTTTGGCGTGAGCCCTGCCCGGACGCGGCGGAGAGCAACCGGCAGCACTGAGACCGGCTTTTCCAGTTAAGGTCGAGTAGTGATGAACTCTCCAGATTGCGCGACAACTCGCCCGCCTTACGCTCCGCGCGGTTTTTTCCCATGATGGGGAGAAACCTTCGTCGCTCGCTGTCGCTGGCTACTTGAGCAGCTTTTGCAGTTGCTTTTCGTTGAAGTGCGTCGCCAGGCGCTGCATGAAGCGCGTTACCGCTGAAAGTATCTGCTCGGCTTCGTCGGCCGAATAGCGCCGTTCGACGTGCATTGTCGGATTGCGCCATGCCTGTTTGACGGTCAGCAAATCGCCGCTCAGGTCGCGATAGAATGCCTCATCACGCTTCCACTTGCGGCTCTTGGTCTTGTGCGGCTTGTCGAGTTCAGCCGAGATTTTGCGCAAGCACGCATCCCAACTTGGCGAGTGCGGAACGCCTAGCGCGGCTCCCACAGCCTTGAGACCGCACTCCATGATGCGCATGGCATGCAGGACGGCAGAAGTCCCTTGGCCGAGTGCGAGGCACTTGGATGCGTCCTCGATGTCGTCAACAGCGTGGGGGAAACAGGTATTGACGCTTTGGCTCATCAATATCGCTGCATCACGATAATAGCGCAGGCGGTTCGGCGGTACGTAATAGAACTCGGCGGCCTCAAGTTCATCCCGCAGGCGGGTTTTGAGATCATTGATCATGCGGCCAATCTCTTGAGGACCGCGAGCAGTTCGCAGTGCTTCGAGTACCCGCTTTCCCTGCGCGGCTACAGACGGGAATGCCATGTGTGAGCCGATGCTTTCTAGGATCGTGTTCAGAACATCCCTCGCTCTTTCGGCCACCGAACGCTCTAACGGAGCTTCTTGTCGCAGCATCGCGAGCGTGACCTGATTGATAGCGTCGCCGGTTTTAGGAGGAGGATTGCGGGCGGCGTGGTCAAGCATCGCACTTACGGTATCGATGCTTTCAAAAATGACGATATATCCAAGAGCGTATTTGCCCAACATCGTGCGAAGCCCCCCGGCCTGTGATCGACGCACACGCATTGGGGCGAATCAGCAAAAAAGTGCAAGAGCCGCGAGGCGCAACTTATTGATTATAGCACCCACATCGGGAAAATGTCGGAGCAAAACTGGAGCGACGGATGCCCGACCGAAAGCGACTTGGACTAGAGCGACCACTCGATCTTCTGGCGAAACTCGACTGGGAGATCGAACAACTGGGGCTTCCCCCAGATCAGGAGGTCGTGGCGTCCTACAGAGCGTTCAACTGTGCTGTCACAGCGTGGAGCATTTGCGATTGGGTTTGGAATTTCGCCACTCCTGACTTGCGCGAGCGGTTTCGAGCGCAAAGCCCCAACCCGGACGCCAAGGGTTCCGAGCCGCTTGCCTCGTTGCTGAGAGAGCGAAGCCGCGAGTTGGCCATTTGTCAGCAACTCGCAAACGGATCAAAGCATTTCATCCTCGATAGGCACAACGATGTGTCCGTGTCGTCGTACAGGTCACCGGGCGTCTCACTATACGTCTCTGATGATGGCAGAAGCCGCGTGGTTCCTGCGCACGGCGTGTTTATCAAAGACGGCGAGCATACCTATTCCGACCTCGGCCTGTTTAGTCGAGCGCACAATTACTGGATCGAGTTCATCAAGCACTATGACATCGGCTAAAGGCGGCAATTCTCAAGGTCGGCAAGGATGCTTGATGTAGGAGTACCCGAACGTTATGTCTATCGACTGTTGGCCATACTGAGAAATCGTAATTTCTCTCCGATTATTGTCTTCCCCAAGCCATCGGAATTGGATGTTGCTGTACTGTTGGCCCTCGGGATACATGATGGTGGGCAGCACTTCCGGCTCTCCATACGCGCTCTTCCAATCTTTGATGGTGCTCACTATTTCATGGAGACTGCTTGGCCTTTGCAAACTCACCGCGCTGAGAGTCGTATCGCAAAACGACAGCGTGGGACCAGTCGAACCGTTACCGAAAAGAACGTAATTGACCCACCTGCCGCTGCTCGCCTGCGGCTTGCTAAAGGTATAACCCTTCTCGATGGCAAGCTGTCTGACCTTTGCCGTAGACATCCCAAGCTGAAAGCCATCAACCTCCTCTGCTAAAACTGCCCTGACGCCGATTGCCAACAGCAACACGGACAGACCTAATAAGCCTCTCATCATCATGCCCCCTTGCAAAGCTTGCCGCTAATCTAGCATCAAGGGATGTACAAGAGGGAAGGCAGAAGTCAGGCGGCGATTTCAAAGTGCTGCCGTGCGCGGATGATTTGCCTGGCTTGCCCGGCACCTTACCGTGCGCACCGCAACGGACATATTGTTTATTTTCCAGGACGGCGAGCAATTACGTCGGTGACATTTCGATTCATCGGCGCCTGACGGATCGGTCGTCAGCTTTTGCTGGTGGGCGAATTTGTCGACGAAGCTTCTTATCGAGCAAGCTCACGACTTCGACATCGCCATCATCCCGCGCCTTGAGGCCCCGCTCCTCCAGCCACCGCTTCGACTTGCGCCGAAGCTCCATCGGCAGCGACCGCACAGCGGCGATGCGCTTGTGCGTCGTGTTCTCGGCCTGCAGCTCGTCGTGAAAAACCACGCCCTTGCCGGTTGCCCATTGCTTGAAGCGCTCGACAGCAGGATGGCGTTGCGCTCCTGATTGTAGCGCGCGATCGGTGTCTGACGCATCGGTCTCAGCTTGTGGTGGTTAGCCGGCCCCGTCGATGGCGTCCCGGACCGCCCGGTAGATCTGCGTCGCCAGCGGCGTCCTTGCGGCGCGGTCGAGATAGATAGGCAGAGCGGCCATGGCGCAATGGTACGATCATTCCCGCCAATCTTGGTTCTGTTTCATGAGCAGAGCCGGCCACACCTACCAGCCATCGCCGCGTGGGAAGCGCGTCTTTGGTTCCCACGTGCCTGCCCTGTTCTCACCCGCTGCAGCCGTCATCGCGAAAGCCGGAGGCTTCTCGGATCCGTCCGAGATGTCTTGGCTCCGGGGATGGCGCCAGTAATAGGATGTACGTAATGGCTTTCGACGATTGGTCGCTGCCGCCGGTATCGCCGGAGGATGCGGCGCCCCTCCTGGCCACGGTCGCGGGTTCGGTTCTACTGCCGAACGACGCGGGATACGACCACGAACGCGCCGTCTGGAACTTGAATCACGAGTTGGTGCCCGCGGTGATCGTGGTGCCGGAGAGCGCGGCCGATGTTCAGGCCGCCGTTGCTTTCGCGGCCGGGCAGCGCCGGCCGGTCCTGGTGAAGACCACCGGCCACCAGATAGTCGGCCAGGCGCACGGCGCCGTCGTGATCGCGACCCGTCGAATGAACGACATAACGATCGACGCGGCGGGCCGCACGGCCCGGGTCGGCGCCGGAGTGCTATGGTCCGAGGTCGTCGCGAAGGCGGCCAAGGCCGGACTAGCTCCGCTTAACGGGTCGAACCCCACCGTGGGAGTCTCCGGTTACACCCTGGGCGGCGGCCTCAGCCCGACCCTCGGCCGCTCCCACGGCTACGCCGCCGACCACGTGCGCTCACTCGACGTGGTCACCGCGAACGGCGAACTGCGGCACGTCAACGCGGAATCCGAACCCGACCTGTTCTGGGCGCTTCGCGGCGGCAAGGGCAACTTCGCAGTGGTCACTGCCCTGGAATTCGACCTGTTCCCGGTGTCCCGCCTCTACGGCGGCGGCATCTACTTCACCGGTGAGCGGACGGCCGATGTCCTGCGAGTCTGGACCAACTGGCACCCGAGCACCCCGGAGACCATGGTCACGTCGATCGCCGTGATGCGGATGCCCTCGATGCCCGGAGTGCCCGAGCCCGTCCGCGGGAAGTTTCTGGTGGCGGTGCGGATCGCCTACAACGGCACGACCGCGGACGGCGAGCGGATGGTAGAGCCGCTGCGGGCGGTAGCTCCGGCAGTCCTAGATACCCTGCGGGACATGCCGTATACCGAGGTCGCGTCGATCCACAGCGAGCCGACCGAACCGGTGCCCTACTACGAACGGGCCATCATGCTGCGAGAGTTCCCCGAGCAGGCGCAGGACAAGCTGATCGAACTCGTCGGTCCGGACGCGGAGACCACCCTGGTGATCGCCGAGCTGCGTGCCCTGGGCGGGGCGTGGGACCGGGAGCCGGCGGTGCCCAACGCCGTAGCGACCAGGGGCCTGCCGTACAGCCTGCTCGGCGTCTCGGCCGGTCCGCTGTCGCAGGAGCAGCAACTCAAGAGGTCGGTCGCGGAGCTGCTCGACGGCATGAAGCCCTGGCAGGGCGACCGGCGGGTGGTGAACAACCTCGCGCCGGATGAGGCGGCCGACGCCGCGGCGATTTACGGCCCGGAGCGCTACGAGCGCTTGGCGTCCATCAAGAAGACCTACGACCCGGCCAACATGTTCCGGCTCAATCACAACGTGATACCGGCCGCCTGACTAGACAATGGCCGACCGGGCCGGGCCGGACGTGATCAATTCGTAGATAATGTCCGGTGCCACCGATGTCTCGGCCGGGCCCAGGCGCGCAGATATCCCGGCTGCTGCCGCCAATCCCATGGACGAGGCGATCCGCCTTCGGTAACGAAAAGTTTTGCTGCAGCGGCGCAGTCGCAATTCGAACATCGCCGCCTCGAGGCGTGTTGCGTAATAGGTCTTTGATGGCGAGGGTAGGCGATGAAAGAGATCGGATAAGAACAGGATTAGAACAAGTGGCGGCCCTCTCAAGAATTTGCTTAAAAGGCGCTTCAGGACACAACGGCAGCCGCTGAAGTCACTCAAGACCACACGCGATAATACGCCTATGCCGGCGTCACGAATGCTTTATGAGGGCGCGGGCTCATAGAGCTCTTTTCAAATGTCGGAGTACGACGCAATGGGTTCTTCGCGGAACTCTTGGCAAGCATGCGTCGCGTCCACAGCGCTATCGCGCCAATTCCAAGAGCCGACGACAGTCCGCCTTCAGTCGTCGTTCATTGAGATTTGTCACGCCGAGCAGCAGCCCCTGCCGCCTGGAAGGCCGCATGTACCACGGCGACAGCGGAGCCGGCGCCATGCCGAGTTGTAGAGCGCGTGAAGCGATTTCCACGTCTGACGCATACTCGGGAAGCGAGAGCACAACTGCCAGACCGGCAGTGGCTTTTACCTTTATCGAGTCTGACGCCATCTCTCCGAGGCAACGAAGCAGGGCCTCCCGTCGGGCGGCGTAAAGCCGCTTCATGCGACGCAGATGGCGAAGATAGTGCCCTTCCCGCAGGAATTTCGCCACAGCGCGCTGCACAGCTGCGGCTGGCGCCGGCGCCAAGCAAGCAGCGAGCTCACCGAATCTACGACCCAGTTCCGGCGGCACGACCATGAAACCCAAGCGCAGCGCCGGGCTGATCGTCTTGCTAAAACTGCCGATGTGCAGCACCCGCCCCCCATGATCGAGCGATGCAAGAGCCGGCGCCGCCCGACCGTTCAGCTGCAGTTCGCTCAGGTAATCGTCCTCGATGATCCAGGCGTCGCTTTGCCGAGCCCAGGCGAGCAATGCAAACCGCCGCGGCAGAGACATCGTCATCCCGAGCGGCGCCTGCTGGCCTGGTGTCACGACTGCCAGTGCCGCTCCGGCGGCGTTCTGGACACCAGCGGCGACATCCAGTCCTTCCGCATCGACCGGGACAGCTGTCACAGCCATGCCAGCCAAGCCGAGCGCGGTGCGAGTGAGCGGAAAGCCTGGATCCTCAATCCAGGCTCCTATCCCTCCAAGCTGAAGCCCTCGGATCGCCAGACCGAGCGCCCCGGAGAACCCGCCCGTGACGAGCACCTGAGAGGCACTGCACCGAATGCCGCGGGCCAGCCCCAAGTAAGCCGCCACCTCCTTTCGCAGGTCCGGATCGCCACGCGGATCCGGATACGTCACCGGCGCCGCCGCGGCCCACCGGGTCTCGCGAGTGACGATACGTGACCACAGCTTGAACGGGAAGGCATCTTGCGAAGGTACGCCCATCTGAAATGCCAGCGGCGCGGTTCCGAACTCGTAGAAGAGGTCTGGCAGAAGCGGGGCTTCCGGCGAACGGTCGTGCGTTGAGGATCGGGGCTGCCGCTCGGCCACACGGGTCCCTGCTGGCCCGAGACCAACCGCGAATTGCTCCGCGATGAGACGTTGGTAGGCCACACGCACGGTGCCGCGCGAGACGCCCAGCTGAGCGGCCAGATCTTGCCAAGAGGGCAACCGCGCGCCCGAGGCGAGCCGCCCGTTCTCGATGCCCTCTCGGATCGCCGAATAAATCTGGGCAGCCAGCGAAATCCTTCTGGCACGATCGAGTTGAATGGGAAACGCAGCCATCGCGCGATGGTACAGTCAAAGTTGGCAATCTTGGTACTTTTTTTTGACCGGGCGCAGCGCATCTATTCGTCTTGAACAACGGCCAGAGCGATAGATCGGGTCTCGCAGCAGCAGACGACAAAAAGCCATTGCAGCGCCAACCGCGCAGCCGGCACCCGCACGGCTTGTCGCGGTTGGTGCTCCGGTTGCGCAGATCGAAGGCGTCGCCTGGCGAGGCTCGTTTCTCCCAAAGGAAAACGCAGATGACACGCATGGATTGGCGCAGCTTCGAAAATTCACTCAAAACCGAGGCGCACTTTTTCAGCCGCACGGCGGCAAATCATCTCACATCAATCTTCGGTGGTGTTGGCGAGTTGCAAACGCGCGATGGCCGTCCACTCGTGGTGGACGCGGGTCCCGGAACGGATTTTCATACCCTCTATCGCGCTCGGGTCTTTCGATCTGACGACAAACTCGAAACTGCCCTCGGCAGGCCGGACATCCATCTCGGCTCGCCACCAGCCCCCCTGACGGCGGCCGGTCCCCTTAACGCGCGTCGTATCTCGGTTTTCTACGCCGCAAACAATCAGAAAGCGGCTATTGCGGAGGTCCGCCCGCCTGTTGGTAGTCACGTCCTGGTAGCTCAATTCAAGATCATCAGAAAGCTTCGACTGCTCGATTTGACCGCCCTCAGTGACATCCGCGTCACCGGAAGCCTTCTGGATTTCGGGTTAGCCGGGAGGACGGAGGACGCCGTGTTCCTGCGGTCGCTGAGTGAGCGCATCACGCGCCCGGCAATGCCCGATGACGAACCGTTTGAATACCTCGCAACGCAGACCATCGCCGACTTTCTCGCGACGGAAGCTTCGGTGCCGATTGATGGCATTATTTTCCCGTCGGTGCAGACCGCCGGAGACGCTCTCAACGTCGTCCTTTTTCACAAGGCTGCCCGTGTCGAAGCCATGAACGTTCCCGAGGGAACGGAGATCGGCGTGAGTACGGGCCGCTGGGCCGAGGATGGTTGGCAGGAAGATTACGAGGTGCTTGAGAAAGTGCCACCGTTACACAAGGTTGATCAGAACGCGCAAGAGCCGGGATCGCCAGACTTCGCCTCAATACCTCTTGACCCGCGGGATGCCGATCGGCGCGACACAAGTCTCCGCATCGTGTCCGAATGCATCGAGGTGCATCGCATAAAGCGCGTCGAATTCGCCACGGAGGAATTCACGGTGAAACGGCATCGTCGGAAAAAACGGGATAGCATCGATTTTTAGGCGGGCAGAAGCGCGCCCGTGCGGCCGCGCGGTCATTTAGCACGATCGCGTTGGACTGGAGGGCCACCACCGCGCGGTGGTACAGCCAATTCGGCAATCTTGGTACTGTTTTATGACCAGGGGCAGCTCATTTATTCACTGTCACTAGCGACCTGCAACCCCGGTGAATGCCGCAGTGCAGATCGCAAACAAGGAAATAGGAGTTCGACAATGACTGACGTTTTTTCTGGCATCAAGATTCCCGATAGCAAGATCGCTCGGGAGGCCACTGAGCTGGTGCGACAACAGGAAACGGAGATGCTGTTCAATCACTCCGTTCGAGTGTTTGCGTTCGGCGCAATGAAGGGGGTCCGCCAAAATCTCAAATTCGATTCTGAACTGCTCTATGTCGCAGCGCTTTTTCACGATTTAGGGCTTGTCGACGCTTATCATACCGACACAAAGCGATTTGAAGTTGATGGCGCCGACGCAGCGCGCGAATTTCTCCGAAGCCACGGCATCCCCGAGCCGAATGCGGATCTGGTTTGGGAAGCCATCGCCCTACATACCACGCCCGGTATCCCCCAATATATGCGGCCCGAAATCGCGCTCACAAACGCGGGGGTTCTAGTGGATGTCGTCGGGATTGGATATGATGAGTACACGCCAGAGCAACGCGACCAGGTGATCGCTGCATTTCCGCGCGGTGATAATTTCAAAAATGATTTCATTCAAGTTCAGACTTGCTCCGCTTTAAAGAAGCCTTTGACGACGTTCGGTACCGTCAATTTCGATTACATCGAAGATCACGATCCCACGTTTCACAAACCGAACGCGTGCACTCGCATCCGCAATACTCCCTGGCATAGCTGAGCCGTCGTGGGCATTCGTCTGCCTGAAACGGCGGTTGCGGAAACCACATACTCATCAGTACCGCTCTTTTTGGTATGGCATCGATGTCTAACTCGCTTAGCTCGCTCCTCTGGTTAACCCTCGGCGCCTTTTCGATCGGCACCGAGGGTTTCATGATCGCCGGGCTGTTGCCTGCCCTCGCGCGAGACCTAAACGTCGGCTTGTCCGCCGCCGGCCAACTAGTCACCGCCTTTTCCCTCGCTTACGCCGTCGGGGCTCCCGTCATGGCAGTGCTGACAGCCAGGCTGGAGCGGCGCCGCCTGCTGGCCCTCGCGATTGCCGGCTTCAGCATTGCCAATCTACTCGCAGCGCTCGCGCCGAACTACGCCGGGCTATTGGCGGCTCGGCTCCTATTGGCCTTCGCCGCCGCGAGTTTTATGCCTGCGGCCAGCGGTTATGCAGCCGCATCGGGCGGGCTGCAACGGCGCGGCCGCGCTTTGTCCATGGTGACCAACGGCCTGTCGTTGGCAATCGTCGCCGGCGTGCCGCTCGGGGTGCTGGTTGGCCAGAGGTTCGGCTGGCGCGTCACCTTTCTCGCCGTGGGCGGGCTGGCGGCGCTCTCGCTCGTCGGGATCCTTTTCGGAATGCCGAAGCAAGTGCCCGGCACCACCGCGAGTCTGGGCGAGCGCCTGGCACTAACCAGGCGCCCCGATATACTTGCGGTCCTAGCGACCAGCGTGCTGACGGTAGCCGGCACATTCACGGTCTACACATATCTAAGTGTCTTCCTTGCCGGCGTCGCTGGGATTGGGCCGCAGGGGCTGGCGCTGGTGCTATTCGGATTCGGGGTCGCCAGTGCCCTTGGAACCCAGCTCGGCGGCACCGCCGCGGACTACTGGGGCGCGCGCTACACCGTGATCGTTGGTTGTGGGCTCACCCTTTTGGCGTACCTTGTCCTATCGCTAGGCGCCGCGCTTGGCCCGGCGCACGCGTTACTGGCCCTGCTACCGGCTCTCCTGCTTTGGGGCTTGGCCAGCTGGGGCTTGATTACGGCGCAGCAGGCGCGGCTGGTCGCGCTGGCTCCAACTCTGGCCGCGGTCGGCCTCTCCCTGAATTCTTCGGCTATCTATCTCGGCAGCGCCATGGGCGCGGCGGTGGGCGCGCTGGTCATCGCTGATGGCCCAGTGGGGCGGCTCGGCTGGGTGGCCGCGGGGTTCAGCCTGGCCGCGCTGCTGACAGTGCTGGCTAGCACAGCGGGACGTCAGGTCGAGGTTGGCGCCGTCCGCGAGGATCGCGGTCGGCAGGGTGACGCGGCCGAAGGCCGGCCGCTGCGCCGGTGGTGAAGCACTTCGAAAGAACGAGTTGAGATATGAAAGACCTTTCTGCCTTCCTGATCACACAACGCTGGCCCGCCAAACACCCGAACCGCTTGCAACTTTATTCATTGCCGACGCCCAACGGCGTCAAGGTCTCGATGATGTTGGAGGAGATCGGGCTGCCGTACGAGGCGCATCTGGTCGACTTCAACCGGAACGACCAGCGCACGCCGGAATTCCTCTCGTTGAGTCCTAACGGCAAGATCCCGGCGATCATGGACCCGGGCAGCGAGGCGTTGTCCTTGTTCGAATCCGGTGCGATCCTGCAATACCTCGCGGAGAAGACCGGCAAGTTCTTGCCGGTCAATGCGGCCCGCCGTTATCAGACCATGTGGGTGCATTTCCAGATGGGCGGGATCGGGCCCATGTTCGGCCAAGTCGGCTTCTTCAACAAATTCGCCGGCCGTGAGTATGAGGACAAGCGGCCACTTCAGCGTTACGTCGCTGAGTCAAAACGCCTGCTTGGCGTGATGGAAGCGCGTCTGGCCGGACGGCAGTGGATCATGGACGATGAATACACCATCGCGGACATTTCGATGCTTGGCTCGGTGCGCAACCTGATCGGCTTCTATGAGGCGCGTGAACTCGTCGAATTCGACATTTTCGGGAAGTGCCAGCCTGGCTCGAACGCGGCCTGGCACGTCCCGCTGTGCAATGCGGGCTGACTATTCCACGAAGACCGTAAACAAGTGAGAGTTCAAACTTCTTGGACATGAGGATACGAAAATGCCAGCTTCTTCGAAAATCGCACTCTTCTGCACTGTACTTGGCTTGACGTTGGCAGGAGCGCCGGCTGGATATGCGCACGAGCCTGAGACGGTAAAACCGGTTTTCCAGCACGCGATCCCAAACATCCCAGGAAAGAAATTGGTCGCTGTCGTTGTGAACTATCCACCCGGCGGGAAATCCCTGCCTCACCATCACGCAAAATCCGCCTTCATCTACGCGTACGTGCTTACGGGCGCCATTCGAAGCGTCGTGGGCACCGAGCCCGCCAAAGTCTACCAAGCGGGCGAGAGCTTCCACGAAGAACCTGGAGCGCATCACCGGGTGAGCGAAAACGCCAGCGAGACCGACCCTGCGAGTCTTCTGGCGGTCTTCGTCGTCGATGCTGAGGACCAGCCACTGACCATACCAGACCCGAATTCAGACGCACGATAGTGCCCAGAGCCGATCGCATCGCGCCCGTGGAGTCCGGGACTGCAACTGGGCGAATAGCCGAACCTAAAGATTGTTGGCAATAAGGAGACCAGGATGACAAGTACCTTTGTCGGCAACGCGGCACAGAGCCCAGCTCCCTCCACGATGAAAGCCTGGCGCGTGCACGAGTTCGGCCCGCCGGAAGCGATGATTTTCGAAACGGGTCCTCGGCCAGACCCTGGTCCAGGCGAAGTCCTTGTCAAAGTTCACGCCGCAGGGGTCGGCCCCTGGGACGGATGGATCAGGGCTGGCAAGAGTGCGTTGCCGCAACCTCTTCCTCTCACGTTGGGCTCTGATCTGTCTGGCGAAGTCGCGGCTCTGGGTTCCGGGATTTCCGAGTTGGGAGCCGGAGACCAGGTTTTCGGCGTGACCAACCCTCAGTTTGTTGGCGCTTACGCCGAGTACGCGGTGGCGTCGGCTGTAATGCTCGCGAAGAAACCAAGCTCACTTAGCTATGTCGAAGCGGCTTCCGTTCCCGTCATCGCTGTTACGGCCTGGCAGGGTCTGTTCGACCAAGCCCGCCTTGAAGCTGGCCAGACGGTCGTCATCCATGGAGCTGCCGGGAACGTCGGAGCCTACGCAGTTCAGCTCGCTCGTCGTGCTCGCCTGCGCTGCATCGCGACGGCGGGGACCAAAGACATCGATTACGTGCGGACCCTCGGTGCAGACAAGGTGGTGGACTATCACACGCAACGGTTCGAAGATGAGGTCAATGATGCCGACGCGGTGCTCGATCTCGTCGGGGGCGAGACGCAAACACGTTCGTTTCAGGTTCTTCGCCCGGGCGGCAAGCTGATCTCCGCCGTGTCCCAGCCTGATCAAGACCGCGCAAAACACCGCGGCGTCACCGCGGCCTTCTTCTTGGTGGAAGTAACCACCGAGCGGCTGCGCAAAATTGGCGAACTAATCGATCGTGGTGAACTGAAAACACGCGTCGGTGCGGTTCTCCCTCTAGCCGATGCGCGAGACGCCCACATGATGTTGGAAGGCAGACGACCGCCGCCGAAAGGAAAAATCATTCTCACCGTAGAGGCCGCGGGCGAAGTCACCGCGCCCGCTTGAATTCGGGCTAACGATGAGCGTCGCGGCAAGCAGGTGTGGGGAGTGCCGCCGGCTCCCGCGCGAACCGGGAACATTTGGCCGAGAACGCTTTGGCTTTGTGGGCTCTGCTTGCACACTCACCGCTGGCGCTGGATCCTCAACGCAGGTTTCATGCCGTCGACCCAAGAGGTGGCAGACGCCGGGCGCGTCGTCGCACTCCATGTGGGGTATCCGACCGCTGAGGGATCGATTCGCCTATTGCCCGACAGCCCAGCGCGACTTCCGCATCAGATTGCTAAAGTCCCTGCGACGGAAACCAGGGTCCTTGTAGGCCAAGACATCGGCCAAGCCAGTGCCTTGGGTGGTCTCAGGACGGTGCTTGAGGCTGTCGTAAAGCGCCTGCAGGAAGCCTTCCGCGAATTGTGGCGGATGCGGATGAGCCGTCTCGACAGCGCTCCGCTGCGCGGCGGTGAAGTCGTCATAGCCGGCGCCGACAAGGTCCATGTTCGCTCCTTCGGCAAGAAGTGCGGCAATGGGGTACAGATGCGGGGAAATTCCATTTGTCGTATGCAGTGCGATCGCAAGCCAGACGCTCTGGCTATCAGCTTCCGAAATGCCGTGACTCCGCAAAAAATCGCGTGCGGCGTTCGCGCCATCCACTTCATAGCGCAGGTGACTTTCCCCATAGCCCGCCGTCAGCCCATAATCATGGAACATGGTCGCCACGTAGAGAAGTTCCGGGTCAAAGGTCAGACCCCTGCGCTTTCCTGCCAAGGCAGCCCAATAATAAACGCGTATGGAGTGCTGAAATAGCAAATCGTTTTCGGTATCGCGAATGACCTGAGCTGCGTCGCGCGCCAATTTGCTATCGGGAATTCTTACCCCCGAAACCTCATCGACGGCGTTCGGAACCGCTTCAGCGACTTTAGGCGTTACGGTTTCGGCGTGACCGTTTGGTGCCCAGGCTGATCCGGCGACCACTAATGCGAGGGCGACCCAGCTGAGAGTGGCACGAACATTCATGGCGTTCTCCTTCTGTAGCCGGAGATGGCGTGTATTGGGCTAGAACGTGCTTTCGCCCCAGCATCGGCCATTGGAGTTTGCCTGTTCGAGTCCAAAAGACAGGCCTCAGATCGCAAGCAAGACGCGCTGCCGCGCTTATTCCGTAATCTTTACGAATCCCTGCTGAACGAGCTGTGTCGTCCTCGCCATGGCATCCGTATTGACTTTGATGCCGGGGAGCAGATCGGCATTGCCCCAGTTGTGAGCCTTCGCAGTCGCTCCGCATAGCTCGATGCGCACATTGCGCTTCATCAGGTCTGCCACAAGATCCTTATAGGGATTGCCGGTCCCGATGTTTCGATCGGCGTTGTAGGCGAAATCGTGCAGCGTCACGTGGCCGGCATTCGTGTGGAAGACGGCGACAACCTCCGATTCGGCGTTCGATTGGGCGATGTCGTTGGTGATGAGCTGAAGGTGGAAAATGGAAGCCGGCAGATCGCCTTCGAACGTTAGCGCGCCGATGCTATACACTGTCTTCACGTCCTTGAGCGTCACCGCAATATCGATGTGGAGCGGCTTCTCGGAGGCGGACATATCGATGCTCCTTTCACTGGAAGAGAAGAACGGGTGATTGACCATAATACGAGAGGACCGTCAGACTCCCTCGTAAACCAGTCGGGTGAAGAGCGCCGGGGTGATGAGGAACTGGCCCCACTTCGCATCGAACGCCGCGGTCGGCTTGGCGGCGATCGTGTCATCGAGCGATCGGCCTTGCTGCTTGAGCTTGCCGACATTGTCCCGGATTGCGACAAGCATGTCGCGATAGGCCGAAAGTTCAGCCTTGTTGCTGACGGGGTTGCCGTGCCCGGGGATGACGATCGTCTTGTCGGTTACGGCGGCAATATTCGCCTCGGCCGCCTTGATCATCCCGTCGATGTTTCCGCCGGTTGAATAGTCGATGAACGGATAGATGCCGTTCCAGTAGGTATCGCCACAATGAAAAATGTCCGCTTCGGGGATCGTCACCGATAAGTCGCTATCGGTGTGCGCGGGACCGTAATATTTAAGGAGAAGCGTGGACCGGTTGAGCTTCAGGGCTTTCTCAGACGAGAAGGTTTCGGTCGGAACGGCCGATAGCGGAGGAGACGGGAAGTTGAAATCCCAGTCCGCAACTCTCTGGGCGACTAGCAGATGCTTGTGGGTGTTCTCATGGGCGATGATGGCTGCCCCTTCCGCATTCAGCCATTGATTTCCGTCCGTGTGATCGAAGTGCCAGTGCGTGTTGATCAGGTGCGAAATCGGCTCGCGGCTCAAACTATTCGCAGCTTCTAGGATGCGCGGACGGGATGCGGTGATGCCGGCGTCAATGAACACCTTGCCGTCGGTGCCCGTCATGACCGCTATATTGCCGCCAGAACCCTCGAGGATGCTGACATTGTCGCGCAGCTTATGGACTTTGATGGCCGCTTTGGCGGCGTCGTCACGGATGAGGTCCACGAGATTGCGCGCTTCCGCGAAGGCCTGTCGCGGCGAGAGCCAGCCGCTGGTTGCCGCTACTGTGGTCGCCGCCATGCAGCACAGACAGAACCCGCGCCGCGACATGATATGCTGGTTGAGGGTCGCCATGGGTGTCTCCTATGGATGTCCGCAAACGGTCCGGGAGCCACAATGCGACCTCGCGCGTGCTGTTTGCGGTGTGAATAATGGTCCTGACCTGCTGTCGCCCAGCGCCAGCGCGATCCATGACTTGCGATCCGCTAACTCCAGATGAATGTAAGAGATCCGCGTGGCTCGGGCCGCAGTCGTCGGCGTGCCATGCTGAACACGCTTGTCGGTCCCACAATCATGTCTCCTGCAATGGTCTTCGATTCATACTCATAGCCTTGTCGTTGTCGACGTACCCTTGCAGATCCAGAGGGATAAGCGCAGATCCGTCGCCGAGCCGCTCAATGTTCGGGAGGAACTCCACGGTGGTTTTGGGACCGCCCGTGCATGCACACAACCTCGGGCCGTGACGTAATGAAGCGTAACACCATTTGTCTTGATCCGCTTGTGAGTCGATTCCACGGAGCTGCTATTGGACTTCTGCATTGTCGTCGTGGACTTAGCTCTGGCACAGTCCCGCAGGTGCTGCTTCCGAGTTGGCGCGCAATCGCTGTATGGTCAGTGTACCGCTTCTAGTTGGCTCCTTCTCGAGGGTCTTTCGAGATCGCACTTAAACCCGGGATCAGACTCACATGGCATGATCATCGTGAGTGGCAACCCACAATTAAACCGACGACCTCTCGAGGTTGCTCCTCCATGATCCAATGGCCGGACTTCATTTATGACAGCGCACTGGACGTTTCACGCGACAGCGGCGAGCTCAGAGCGCAAAATCCAATGAGTCCGTACAAGCCACCCATCCATATGATGCTCCTCAGTTTTAATGACAGAGCCTTTGTCCTCGGCCTGCGCTATTTAACCTCAACTTTTGAATTGCAGATGCGAGTAAAATGGGGGGCGGTTGCCACGGGCGGATTGTGGAAGAAAACCGACCCGCCCCACGGCCATAGGGCCAACGAGCCATCAAATGGAGGCGCTCCGACGCCGGTACGGGTTGTGCAGTTCGGTGTCAGAGGCAAACGCAACAGCCAGATCGAGGATATTGTGCTCGTCCAAGTCCGGAGTGACTCCTGCCGCATCAGGAAGGAGAAGGCTTCTGCAATTCGCCTAAACCGGCCATATAATTCAGACGGCCTCGCTACTGGCCGCGTTTCTTCAATATTGAAAAGCGAGCCTCGACTGACGCCTGGCTCCGGCCGAGCGCTGCTGCGACGTCCTTAAATGAGGCTCCGCTTTCTCTCATTTGCACAAGCCTTTCTTCGTCCTCTGCGGACCAAATCGTCGAAGTTTTAGGAGCACCGGTACGGACCATTGCTAGCCCACTGCTTTTTTTGTTGCGCTATGTCCAAAACTGGACCGCCATTAAGGCAAATTATGGCAGCGAGTCGTCCTCATGCCACTGCTTGGAAGTTGGGCGTCGTTTACTCTCTCGCTGCGATTAGTGCTTCTCATTGGGCGCATGATCTGTGTTCACCATGGGCTGGCCTTCGCCGCCACTTGGTCTCCCTCTGACACCGCATTCAACGCAGCCACAGCTGCCCGCACCTCCTTTTTTGCAATTCGGGTCGTACTGCCCGCCCCCGCCAAGGAATTCGCCAATCTCGGCAAGCGTGCTGTCACCCACCGCCATGTCCAAGATGTTTGCGACCTTATGACCCGCTCTGGCACGCAGCTTCTCGGTGTCCATGGCTCGATCTAGCTCCTTCTGCGCGTCTGGCATCTCGCTATCAAAGTTCTCGACATCGGCTTTGTCGGATTTGCGCGTGCGCACCTTGCCGAAGCGCTCTTCTGGGCCAATCCATCGGCGCCCATCCAGATCTTGACCAGCTTGTTGCCAACCCAGCGCGTCTGTTTGTTGTCGTGGGCCCAAATTAGCTGCTTAGCACTGACGTCAATCAATTCCCTGTCCATATTGAGCGGTGGCGCCTCGCCGCGCTCGATCTCGTCCTCATCAGGCTCATTGTCGTTCGCGGCCATCCGCGGCGGCTAGGTTATGCAGGTCGACGGCTCGTGGTGAGCGGCGTGTGTGGCTGGCGCTGACGTCAGCCAGGCGCGGCGGGCGGCAAGGTCAGTGAAGTCGCTGGCCGAGAGCGGCCGGTTGTCGTTCGCGTGTTTCATAATTGTCCTCTTGACGTGCCGATCTGGCCATTTGCTGGCTTTTCGTTTCGCCGGCCTCTGCGGGCCGATCGAGTGTTGGGTGGGGTGGTTTCAAACCCTCGGGCGGTTCGTCACCATACCGGTATGGGCACTTGCGGACGCGATGCCGCAGGTTTTTTGTTTGTGTCACAGGCCAAAAATTTCTTCGAAATCTGCGGGATTTAGCGTGCGAGTGTGCGGCCGGAAGTTAAGGCCCACGGTGGGGGAGATCGAAATGGCCCCCCTAGCCGCGGCTGATGCCCACCAGTCCGGCGGACGGCAAGGTCGGTGAATTCGTTGGCTGAAAGCGGTTGGTCGTCGTTTGTGTGGTGCATGGATTATCTCAATTGGGCCGTTGCCATGATGGTCAATATGCTCGGGACAAAAGGACAGGACACCTATAAGGAACGTGTCCTGTCCTGTCAGATCGTCGTCACCATCCGCGGGACCATGGGGACAACCACTTGTGGTGGTTGCCCTCTGACCATGGACCGCTGACGGGCTTAGGCATTTTCGGGACAAAAGGACAAATTGCTAAATGTCCTGTGCTGTCCTTTTGTCCTTCCGGCTAGGGACGCCATATCCACTCCCTGCCGCCCCATGCCCCTGTTGCGAACTCACTGGCATTTACTGCTCGATTTAGTTCCCGATTAAATCCCTTGCTCATGGTGTTAGACCTTTGCACGGCGTCATCTTGCGCCGTCACGTAACGCAGGTTGAACTCGGTACGGACCAAATCAACCCGCGCGGCCCTTACCACCGGCGCGTCGAACTCGCCGCGCACGTGGACATTCTCGCCGCTATCGGACAGCACTGCGTCAACGGCTTCGCGGAACGGCTTGGCCGCCTTGGTCGCGCGCGCCTTCTTCGGTGGCTCCCGGTCGTTCGTGTTGAATTCGAGAACAAGGGTAGTTACCGGGCTGCCATCGTGACGACTGCCGATGACGACAGGCTCAGCCTTGATCGCGGCGATCGGTCCTTCGGGTGCATCGCGGCTCTTCGCAAGGTGCAGATAGTGATGGCCGGTCGCGCCGGTAATCTCGTCACGCTCGCATGCCAACATGAGGGCGAAGTCAGCACCGGCTCGCGCGTTCGATGAACCGCGCAGTCCCGCAGATGCATTCTTGCCAGCGTGATGAACCAGGATGATGACGCAATCCAGACACGATGCGATCGGCTGCAACCCATCAAACACCTTTTGCCACGCGCCAGGATCATTCTCTTTATCTTCCGCAATCATGCCGGCGGCGGCAACGGTATCGATGATGAAAGCAACAAGCGGAACATTGAACCGCTTCCGCATGTCGTCGGCTGCGCCGCGGAGCCTGGTTTCTAGGATCTTGTAGCTGCTGGAATCCGCAATCGCGCCCATACCCGTGAGCAGATAGAATGGCAACTCAGCATTCGGCTTCTTAAGCTTGGTTCGTCGCGCTTTCAGTCGCCCCTCAATGGTGCCTTCGCCCTCTGCCGCAAGGTAGACCACGCCGCCGGTACGCTCGATATCGCGACCAGCCAAAGGCTCTCCGGTCATGAAGCAGGTAGCGGCGTGGATGGAAAAGAATGTCTTCCACGATCCCGACTGACCACCGAAGAAGCCTACGCCGTTGCGCGGCATCGTATCCCGCACCAGTTCCGGCTTCGGCACATAAGGCCGGTCCTCGCCCAGAAAGATAAGTTTGCCGCGGATATTGTTATCGTTGGCGGGAATCTCCGGCGCTTTCTTGCCAGGTTCGAACTTAAAGACATGTTCTGGAATTTTCGGTAGAGCGGCCATCACGCCACCTCCTTTCGGGTGGCGTAGTCGACACCAACTTCAACAGGGATTCGGATAGTTGCTTCGCGGTCGGCAGCGTGCCACCGCTCCGCACAAGTCTTTGCGGCTTTAATGCCAGTGCCGGAAGCATCGTTGTCAGCAAACACCGTCAGGCACTCGACACCACCTAACAAGGGGAACGCCGACATCGTGCCAGCGCTCAGGCACGCCCAGATTGGCGCAAAGCTCGTAGCCAGGCAGGTCTCAAGCCCCTCGCCGATGCCGAGGCCATACTCAACGTCGGTGTCATCAGACAGCCGCACCACCGCGCCCTTGGCCTTGCCGTACATCTTGCGCGCAATCTTGCGGCCTTCACCGTCGAGATATGTGACGTGAGCGCCGCAGGGTTCGTTAGTGACGGCATCCGTCATCAGCGCAACCATCGTGCGATCATTGGTCCGGAAGCGGATGGCGTCGCCGCTATATGTCAGACCACGCGACGAAAGGTAGGCTTCCGCTAGCGTTCCAGATATTGGGGTGGCGCGCGCCCACCGCTGCAGGGCACTGCGAATCCGCGCAGGCTCATCGTCGTCCCGCTCGCTCAGTCTGATTACCGGGCGCCCCTTCGTTGGCTCGCGCCGCCAGTCATTCGGCAAGTGGAGACGTTCGCGGACGTGGTCTTTGCACTGTTGCCAATCATCGCCCGCGAAGCTGGTGACGCTGAATGTGCCATCGGCCCTGAACTTGACCTTGAGGCTGCGGTCCTTTCGGCTGTGACCGGGGCCGGGACATAGTACATACCTGTTGCTCACCGCGTCCCCGCCGAGGGCATGAGCAATACTTTTAAGCGACTGAGACATGATCGGTCTTGAGCTCCAAAAGAGACTTGAGGCGAGTTCGGCAAGCGCCTTGTTGAAGGACGCAGAGAAGCCTGCGACGCGCTGCTGGAAAGCATTGGGCGCGATGACGTGAGCAGGCTCATCGCCGCGCTGACGAAGGCCCAGGTTGAAGAGCTTCAGGTGGTCATTTAGTTCGAGATCGAAACGAGCAAGCGTCGTCGATCCCGGTGGGCCGGGTCGGATTGCTAATATTCGCAATGTGGAAATCCCCTAATTGGGGTTGCCCTGTTGGGCGATGCACCTGGCAAAGGCCAGTCGTGCTAGGCTGCGGGTCGGTAACGCCGCCACCTGTCATCATTAACGTCGGGCCGAGCGGTCTAAACTTATCGATAAACCTCTGGCGCTGATTACCGAGATAAAAGAAGACCTGCCCGTTTGCGGGAGTCGTCCCTTTTCGAGTTGGCGATTCAAAGCAGATGCGCCCCTGCAAGCAGGTGAACGGAATATCCAATGTCATCAATCGATGCGCCCAAGCCGTATCAAGACTATTCGGTACAAGTATAATCGCTTCCGTGATCCGCCCCACCTTGAATTCTTCGATGGCCTTGCCGGTGAAGGCAGCCATCGCCCCGCGACCGTTTGGCGGGCTGAGCCAGACGCGTCCAAACCATTGCTGTGTTAGCCCATCGTGTTCACGCGTTAAATATTTTTGCGCCCCCACATTACGCTGCGCGACCTCACTGGATGCCGGATCAAGGTCGATATCGCCCATCACCAACTTCGCCAGATGAATATAAGGACGGGGTGTGATCCACTCGGTGATAGTCACGCTGCCTCCGTTTTGCCGGTGTTGTCGTTGGCACCGCGCGCGGCGATGCGAGCGGCGATCCATTCCGTGACTTCAGATTTGACGAAGGCGACGCGCCGGTCGCCTAAGGGCACGGCCGAGGGAAAACGGCCTTCCGCGCGATAGCGGTTGATCATGGTGCGGCTCAACGAAGTGAGTTCGCACGCGGTCTTAATGCTAACGAGCGACGGCTCGCCGGCAGACGGATTTGTAGACATGGAGAGGTTGATTTCAGTCAGACGCCGGTGCCAGCCCCTGAGGGTCTTTGGCTGCGTCGAGGAAACCGATACCCGCCGGCAAAAGGCCAGTCCGGATTGCGACTGAGTCGCGTAGGTGGTGCCAATATGGCCGACAAGTTCGCTATTGACAATTCGAAAACCGTAAGAAACTGCTTTTTTATTTTTCGCAGACGTGCACTTGATCCATAGACGGGGCGCTCATCGGCCCGTCAGGTTTTACAGTCTGAGTCGGTTGGGATGTCGTTCGGTACGTCACAGCTCAGTTTCCCGACTCGCCGAACCTCGGATCAAAGCGGGGAGAGAAAGCGGGGAGGCGATTTTTTATATTTGGAAAAATGAAGTAAAATCAATCACTTAAAGCGGATTGATTGGCTCCCCGGGCTGGATTCGAACCAGCGACCATCCGATTAACAGTCGGATGCTCTACCGCTGAGCTACCGAGGAAAGGGCGAACCAGTCGTTCGCGCGCGGCTGCGTATAACAAAGCCGCTTGCGCTTGCAAAGGACGAATTCGCGATCTTGCACAATGCGCCGAGGAAGGGCCGCCGGCCCTCCCCTGGCTCGCGTCAGGTCAAACTATTCGGCGACGAAGGACGTGGTCTTGGTTCCGGAGTCGTACCGCAGCCGAAGCGCGGTGATCTTGCAGAGGTTGACGTTCTTCCAGAGCACGGATTCGTCATAGTTCTGCCAGTCGACGCGGATGTTCCAGACACATCCCTCGTCGTCCTCTTCGAACTCGACATAGGTGCTCGCCTGGTTCTGCAAAACCTTGTCGAGCTCGTTCTCCCATTCGTCCAGGCCGTCGTCCGGCGCGTTGAAGCCCAGGAATTTGATGGCATAGCCGGTCTCGTTGACGACGGTGACATTGCGGGCGTCGGCCGCGAACGACGGCGTAACGGCGATCGCAAGACCGATCGCGATCAGTCCGGACAGAAAATACTTCATGTGAAATTCCCCCGATCGAAAGAGGCTCCGGTGCCTGACGTCGATCCGCGCAGGCACCGCGGCAACAAATGGCGTTGCCTCGAAGAATTCACCCGGAGCGCGATCGAGTGGTTCAACACGCGATCGATCGACGCTCCGGAGCGTGCGCGACGCGAGACGCGCACGGGCAGTTCATATCGATTCGAATTCTCCGCAGCAATGAACCGGCGTTCATAGATCGGCGGCGTTTGTTTTCTCCGGCACGGGCGCCGGCACTGCGGCGCCGTTGCTCTTTCCCGTCACGGCGCCGACCAGCGCTTTCACGGGATCCTCGCCCGGCGCAAACCCGCTCTGGCGCAGGATCTCGTCGATCATCGGACGCAGCGCGTGCACCTTGAGGAGCTCGCCCGCAAGCCCTTCGCCGAAGCCGACATTGCCGCCGCCGGTGCCATTGCCGCCGAACGCGCCGCCGGTGTGCAGGATGCGGACGTCCTTGAGATTGCCGATCGGCTTGACCATCTCGGCCAGCGCTGAGGGCATGGTCTCGATCCGCTTCTTGGCGAGCTCGAAGTCGATGACGTTGGCGCCGAGCTTGTTCTGCGCCTCGTTCTTGAGCGTGATGATGGCGGCTTCGGCCTCGCCGATATTCCTGACGCCGACAGCCTTGATCTTGTTGGACTCGGCTTCCGCGGTGGCCAGCGTCTTGACGGCCTCGGCGCGATCGAGCGAGGCCTTCTTTTCGGCTTCGGCCGCGACGATCAGCTCGGTCGACTTGCGCTCGGCCTCGGTGCGCGCGGCGAGAACCTGGGTGAGACGGGCACGGTCGGCGACCTCGACCGCGCGGGCGGTCACGACCTTTTCTTCCGCGGAGACGGCGAGCGCCTCGGCGGTCTTGGCGTCGGCGACGGCTTCCGAGGTCTGCTTGCTCTTAGCCGCGATCTGAATCTCGTTCTCCTGCGTGGCGATCTGGATTTCGCGCTGCGCGTCGGTCTTGCGCTTGTTGATGGCCAGATCCGACTCGATGACCGCGGTTTCCTTGACCTGCTTGGCGCCGGCCTCCTTCTCGGCAACGGCGCGGTCGGTGTCGATGCGGGCGTTCTCCTCGGTCAGGCGCGCGGTCTGGGTTGCGGTCGCCACCTCGGCGCGGGTGCTCGCGGTCTTGTTGGCGATGTCCCGCTCCTGGGAAAGCTCGGCCTCCTTCTTGGTGCGCTCGATGGTCAGGGTCTGCTGCCGCGCCTCGAGGTCCTTTTGCGCAATCGCCACCTCGTTGTCGCGCACGATCGAGTTGCGGTCGCGCCGGCGCGTCTCGGTAACGGTCTTCAGCTGGGTCAGACCTTCGGCGTCGAAGAAGTTCTCCGGGTTGAAGAATTTGACGTCGGTCTGGTCGAGCTTGGTCAGCGACACCGATTCAAGCTCGAGACCGTTGGATTTCACGTCCGATTCCACTGTCGCCTGCACATGCTTGACGAAGTCGCTGCGCTTCTCCTGCAACTCCAGGATGGACATGGTGGCCGCCACCGAACGCAGGCCGTCGACGAATTTTGCCTCGACCTGGTTACGCAGGGCTTCGGCGTCATTCGTCAGCGCGCCCAGCGTCTGGCTCGCGAGCGCAATGCTCTCATCGTCAGGACGGACGCGCACGTAGAACTCGGCGACGATGTCGACGCGCAGGCGGTCCTTGGTGATCAGGGACTCCCGCTCCTTGCGCTCGACGGTGAGCCGCAGCGTCTTCAGATTGACGCTGGCATAGGAGTGGAAGATCGGCAGGATCATGGCGCCGCCGTCGAGCACGACCTTCTTGCCGCCGAGGCCGGTGCGTACGAAGGCCTCGTCGCGGGTAGCGCGCTTATAGAGGATGGTGAAGACGATCCCGAGGACAACGATCAGCGCGACGCCGATCATGGCCGGGACTGCGATGTCGAACATGACTTTCTCCAATAAATGGCTTGCTAGCTGCTTAGAGTCGGCTTGGAAGGTTTCAGTTCATCGTCGGCCTTCACCGCCACGAAGCGGGTGCCGGCGCGATCGACCAGCAGGACCATAGTTCCCTGCGGCAGGGGCGATGATGACGGTGCGGCGACCGCCCAGACGAAATGGCGGTTGCCGTGGACATCGGCGACGCTGACGCGGCCGGGCGGCCCCTGATCGAGCGGGCCGATGACGACCTCGCCGACGCGGCCGACGAGATCGCCAAGACCGACGGCATAGCTTTCATCCTTGGGGATGACCCGCGCGATGGCGCGGCTGGTAGCGCGGACGAGCGGAATCGAGACGGCGACCGCCCCGACCGAGGCGAGCGTCGCCGGCAAGGGACCGGCCACCATCCGCGCGATGTCCTGGATCAGAAAGCCGGTGATGGAGAAGGCGCCTAGCAGCAGCAGCAGGAAGATGAGCAGCGGCACGCCGCCGACATTGATCCAGGAAATGGCGTTGATCACGCCATTGTCGCTGGGGTGACCAAAATCGATGTTGGTGCCGAGCATCTCGCTCAGCGAGGCCCCGACCAGCATCGAGACCACCTCGATCGAGCCGACGATGAGGATCATGGCCGCCGCGATCGCGAACGGCCTGACCTCCGGCGACATCACATGTTCGAGCAGAGCGCTCATGACACATTACTCAGGAGCGCGACTTCAACCGCGCCAGCCTCGCTGCAATCTCCTTGTCGCGATGCAACGTGCTGAGCTCGTCGATGTCGCTTGAATACGGGATCGCTGCCGGAACGCCGGTGGCGCGCGCCACCGCCCTGCCCGCGCGCAAGGCCTTCGCTGCCGCCGAGGCACCACCGGACTTCCGGGGCGACGTCGAGGCCTGATGGCTTGCGTGAGCCTCGCTCTTTTCGAGATCGGCGCGGCGCTGCTCGGCATCTTGCAATGCTGACAGCACGGCGCGCAGCGACGTCACGCACTGTTCGATCTTCTCGTTGTTCTCATCGATGGCCCGGGAGAGCACCTCGAACTGCGCCTCGAGGTCTATCTGACGCGCGATGCCGGCGCAGGCGAGATCGTCGCGGCTATCCGCGATCGCGCCCTCGATCTTGGGCGTGAGATCGGTCATCTCGCGTTCGATCTCGGTGCGGCGCGCGTTGAGACGGTATTCCTCGGCGCGCGCGGCCGCGAGCGCATCGCGCGCTTCGCTCTCCGCGCGCTCGATCTCGCGGATGGCTTGGCCAACCACGTTCAGCTTGTTCTTCCCCTCCGCCTGCTCGATCGCGTCATAGGCGATCCCGGCGATCAGGCGCCCGACCCGGGACAGGAAGTTGTCGGGGGCGGCAGCGATGGTATCCATAGCGTTCTCCTCCTCTGGCAGATTGTTCGGCGTGACACCGTAGTGAACTTCGAAACCGTCGTCGGTGCGGATGAGGTGCGCGGGAGCGCTCTGCCCCCAACCCTCGGCATAGCCGGCATAGTCGAAGGGAACGCTGAAGCGCCCTTCCACGGTTGCAATCGAAATGGTGGCGGGGCCCTTGATCTTGGCGAGCTTGTCGTCGAGCGGCAGGCGGCGGCCCTGCGCGGCGCGATAATCGGCGCGGTCGCGCAGGCCCAGCGTCACCAGGCGCGAGGGCAGCGCGGTCTGTTTCCGGATCGACTCATAGGCATGGGCATGGAGCAGGACGACGTTCGATCCGACGTTATGGCTCCGCGCGACCTCGTCCAGGATCTCCATCATGCGGTCATAGGCCTGGAACGTCGCCTCCATGGCGGCCTTGGCGGCCGGGTCAGGGGCAAGCCTGTAACGCAGCGCGGATGGCGCGTTTCGGGACGACGGGCTCATGGAAAGCACTAAAGCACCATTTTGGTGCTTTAGGAAGAGGAAGTACGATCACGTTCCCCTGACCCTCATGCACTCTGTGGGTTAGTCGTCGGCCGCAGGCGACGCGTTCAAGGCGGTTGATCATCCCTAGATCACGGCCGATCAAGACTTCTTGCACGCGCGGGTTGCAATTTAAGACGAAGTGGAGGGAGCGTTTGGCGACTGCTACTCTCGTGTCCCGGCCGCGTTGCAACGTGGAACGTTACGGCGCCAAGCCGGGACCCGGAAAGCCGCACCGTAGCTGTGGCATGGGCCCCGGCTCTGCTGCGCATCAGTTCGTGCCGCAGCGACCGGGCTGCGAAAGCCGAGCTCACGGCCGCCGGCACACCAGGTCGATCTCGATCAGCGCATCATAGGCGAGCCCGGTGACGCCGACACACGTGCGAGCCGGCAAACGATCCGGTGCGAAGAAGCTGCGATAGGTCTCGTTCATTGAGGCGTAGTCTTCCTTGAAACGCGTCAGATAGATCCGCGTCATCACGACGTGCTCGAGGCCGAGATCGAGGTCGGCGAGCACCACCTTCAAATTCTCCATCACGGCCCGCGTCTGCGCCTCTATGCCGTCGGGCAGCACACCCGGCGCCTGCGGCGTGTCCGGCATCTGGCCGGTGACGAAGACAAACCCGTCGGTCTCGACGGCGTGGCTGAAGGGCGCGACCGGCTTCGGTCCGCCGCTGATCATGTGGAATTTCACTTGAGATGTCCTTGTTAAGTCGCGTCCCGAAACAGGCGCTTGCTGAGGATGGCGTGCACGCCCCAATTACCGTCGACGACCTGGGTGACGCCAAAATCGACGGCGGCCGACATCAACGCGATCGCCTCGTCCTCGCTGAGGCCTTTGACGTTCATCAGGAAGCGCCGCATTTTCCGGAACGCATCCTTCATGGCAAGGTCGAGCGAGGACTTTGCGTAGACCTCGCTCTGGCCCTGCGCGCCGAACTCGGCGAGATAGTTGGGATGGCTGAACCCGGTCAACACCCAGTCGGTCTCGGTCTCGATCAGGGGATAAGAGAGATCGGCAAAGGGCCGGCCTGCAAGATCGGCCTTCTTGTGCAGGATCACCTCGAACGTCCCTGTCATCGAACATTCGATCGCGGTGCCGCTGAGCTCGCCGTCGCCCTGCGTGGCATGGGAATCGCCGACCGAGAGCAGCGCGCCGGGCACCGAAACCGGAAGATAGACGGTAGACCCCTTCCCCAGCCGCCAATTGTCGAGATTGCCGCCGAAATAGGACGGCGGCACGGAGTCGACGAAATCGACCTCGCGCGGCGCCACCGCGATCACGCCGAAATGCGGCCTCAGGGGAATGCGGATGCCATCGAGTACGGCATGCCGGCGCTTCACCGTGGCCGGCGCGACGGGGACGCCGGGATAGTCGTAGGTGGCGTGCATGACGCCGAAGGGGTCGGTCTGCAGCTCCCAGCGATAGGAATAAAGCGCCCGGGCGTGCGGCTCCTCTGGATCGTCGAAGATCTCGTAGATGGTGACGACCTCGCGCGGCATGGGACCGCCGAGAAACTCGTTGTAGTGATAGCCCCACCAGGCCGCGACCGAGGAGCCGAACACGCGGCCGGCATGGTTCGGATTGCGGCTCGCGCGCGGCACGATGTCGAGGATGCGCACCTCCAGCACGTCGCCGGGCTGAGCATCCTTCACCGCGACCGGCCCTGTGCAGATGTGCACGCCAAATCCTTCGCCGGCGCCACGGCCGAACACGCTGGCATCCATCGGGCCAGCGCCGCGACGATCGACGTTCTTCTTGTCCCGTGTCCAGCCGAACACGCTTTCAGCACCGGCATCGCCCGCGATCATCATCTCGGGTGCGTCGGAGGCGTGCTGCGTCAGCGTCTCGACGGTGATGGTGTCCCCCGAGGCGATCTCGATTTGCGGCGCCAGCGAGCGGCTGAAATAGCCCCAATGGATGCGGCTGGCTTCGACCGGGAGATGGTGATGCCTGCGTTCCGTGGTCGTCCGCTCCTCAGTGCCGGCACACGCAACGGTGCTGCGTGCCTCGACGCTCGAATGCACGCGCAGTTGCGCCAGCGCCTCCTGCGGCCAGCCGCGCTGGCCGGCAATGCCGTGCTGCAAGGTCGCCCGCTCCGCCTCCTGCTGGCGAAACTCGCGCGGCGGCAGGCCGAAGCGGTGACGGAAGGCGCGGCTGAAATGAGCGGAATCGCCAAAGCCGTGGGCATAGGCGATCTCCGAGATCGAACGATGCGCCTCGGTCGGATTGGACAGATCGGCCCAGGCACGCTGGAGGCGGCGCTCCCGGACGTAATGGGTGAAATTGTCGCCGACCGTCTCGAACAGCTTTTGCAGGTAGCGCTCGGAAATCCCCTCGGCCTGCGCGACGCGCGCCGGTGCCAGTTCGGGATCGTCGAGCCGGCGCTCGATGGTCTGGCAGATCCGATGCAGCAGCGCTGCCTGCGTCGCGCTCGATCCGGCATCGGACGTCGAAGCCGCCAGTTGATGCGCGAGCGTCAGGAGCAGATCAACGAGCGACTGCGCGACCGAATTCCACTCGGCATCGCTCAACGTGTCGAGCGTGCGCGCGGTCGCGTCCAGCAGACGCGAGAACACATCGGCAAAGCCGCTGGGTGGAACGACGCGGGGCTCGCCGAGCCGCGGCCTGCCCGAGAGGCGTCCGTGCAGCGCTTCCGAGGTCACCGACAGCACGATGGCCCGCATGTCGCGCTGGAACACGATGCTCCAGTCCCCGCTCCGCGGCAGCAGCACGAGATGGCCGACCGGAACGATGCGGTGGCCGCCGGCGCTCTTCAGCACCATGCCGTCCTCGACCGGGATCAGCGCGATCGGAAGGTCTTCATTCGGTTGCGAAAGAGGCGCGACGCTTTGCGCGCCAGCGGCCATGCGCGTCAGCGCAACACCTGCGGCATGGCGATGCGATGCGGTTGCATGTCCGTCAAAGAAGGAATGGCCGGTCGCCGGTTGCAGGCCAACCGCCGCCAGCACGTCCCGCCAGGCTTCGGGGCGGTCGTCTTGCGCGTAGGACTCGCTCGTGAACGGCCGGAAGCTCATCGGATCAACCCAGATTGCAGTTGATCGAAGCAACCTCTGTGCCAGACGAACGCGGTCATCCGTCGCAGCAACGGGCCGCAAATGACGTTCGCCGCTCATCCCCTCATCCCGAAAACTCGCTGTGTCTCAATGCATTAGTCGCAGCGAAAGATGTTCTTGCGGATCGTGCCGTGGACGCCCCAATTGGCGTCGACGACCTGGGTGACGCCGAAATCGGCGCCGACCGATAGCAGCGAGATCGCCTCGTCCTCGCCGAGACCGTGCACGGTCATCAGGAACCGCCGGAGTTTTCTGAACGCATCGCGCATCGCACGGTCGAGGCTCGAGTGATTGGCAATCTCGGTTTGTGCGTCGGCGCCGAGCGCGGCCAGATAGTTCGGATAGGTGAAGCCGTAGAACGACCAGGCGTGATCGGTCTCCAGCATCGGATGGTCGAGGCCCTCCAGATTGGTGCCGGCCAGATCAGCCTTCTTGTGCAGGATGAACTCGAAATCGCCGGTGAGCGAGGTCTCGATTGCGGTGCCGCCGAGCTCGCTGTCGCCTTGCGCGGCGTGGGGATCGCCGACCGAGAAATAGGCGCCGGGGACCGCGACCGGATAGAACATCCGCGCGCCCTTGCCGATGCGCCAGTCGTCGATGTTGCCGCCGGTGTAGCTCGGCGGGATCGAGCTGACGAAGTCGGCTTCCGACGGCGCGAGGCCCATGGTGCCGAAATGCAATCGCGCGGGCACCCTCACGCTCGACAGAATGTTTTCGCGCTTCCTGACGGTGGCGTGATCGACGCGCACGCCGGGATAGTCGATGGTGGGATGCACGATGCCGTCGGGGTCGGTCTGCGGCGTCCAGACGTAGTTGTAGACCGCTTTCGCATAAGGCTCGCCCGAGGTGTCGAGCTCGAAGATGGTGACGACCTCGCGCGGCTTCGGCTCTTCGATCAAATCGTGATAGTGAAAGCCCCAATTGGCCGCGACGTTGGAGCCGAAGCAGCGGCCGGCATGGCAGGCGCTGCAGCTCGGTCGCGGCCTGATATCGAGGATACGCACTTCCAGGATGTCACCGGGCTCGGCGCCTTCGATCGCGACCGGTCCGGTGAGGAGATGCACGCCGATCCCCTCGCCCGCGCCGCGCATGAACGGACCTTCGGTCGGGCCCGAGCCGCGGCGCGCGACCGCCTTGTGCTCGCGCGTCCACTGGAACACGCTCTCGGCGCCGGGATCGCCCTGGATCATGCGCTCGTAATCGTCATTGGCATGATGGGTCAGCGTCTCGATGGTGGCGCGATCCCCGGAGCGCAATGTCAGGGCCGGCGTCACCTTCTTGGAGAAATAGCCCCAGTGGACGGTCTTCGGCGAAACCGGCAGCGTGAAATGCTTCATGAGATGGCCTCTTCGGGAGTCTTGAACCTTACGAAGGCAGCGCTCATCGCACCACCTCCGGAGTCTTGTCGGCTTCCATCACGCTGAGGAAACGCGCCGTCAGCGGATTGCGGGGATTGGTGAGCACCTCGTGCGCCGGTCCCTCCTCGATGATCGCGCCGCCGCTCAGGAAAGCGACGCGGTCGGCGACTTCATCGGCAAAGCGGATCTGGTGCGTCGAGATGATCATGGTGAGGCCGTCGTCGATGGCGAGCCGCCGGATCACTTCCAGCACCTCGTTGACGAGCTCGGGATCGAGCGCCGAGGTCGGCTCGTCCAAAAGCAGCACGCTCGGATTGGGCGCCAGCGCGCGGGCGATGGCGACGCGCTGCTGCTGGCCGCCGGAGAGATGTCGCGGCAGCGCGTCGGCGCGATGCGAGAGACCGACGCGGTCGAGCAGCTCGGTGGCGCGACGGTCGGCGTCGATGCGGGTCATACCGTGGACCCAGCGCAAAGGCCCGGCGATGTTTTCGCGTGCCGACAGATGGGCGAACAAATTGAACTGCTGGAACACCATGCCGACACCGACGGTTGCCCGCTCGTTGGCGATCGCCCGCGGTGACAGCAACTTGCCGTCGTCGTCAAAGCCGAGACGGCGGCCGCCGACGCGCACGGTGCCTCCGTCCCAGCTTTCGAGATGGTTGATGCAGCGGAGCAGCGTGCTCTTGCCGGAGCCGCTGGGTCCAAGCAGCGCGACCACTTCGCCAACGCGAACGGTGAGATCGAGGCCGCCGAGCACCTTTTGCGTGCCGTAACTCTTGGTGAGGTCCTTGGTCTCGACCGCGATGTTGTTGCGCGCGATCGTCGCGGAACGCCGCGTGCGCTCCTCTCTGGTCAGAGCAAGCGGCGGCGTGTCGGTCAGCTCTGCTTGCACGAGTTCGGAATTGGCAACGGTCGCCTCAGTGAGCTCGAGCTTGGTGCCGAGGTCGACGCGACGCCAGGGCAGATAGTCGGCGAGCTTGCGCTGACGCCCCTTGGCGCGATCGAGATCGAGCAGCCATTCGACGAACAACTGGATGACGCTGATGGCGAAGGTCAGCACGAGGTACAAGAGTCCCGAGGCGAAGAAGATCGAGAAGAAGTCGAAGGTCGAGGACGCCAGCTGCGTCGAGCGCAAGGTCAGCTCCTGGACCGCGACGACGGACGCCAGCGAGGAATTCTTCAGCGCACTGACGGCCTCGTTACCGAAGGCCGGGATCATGGTGCGGATCGCCTGCGGCGCGATCACCCGCCACATCAGGATCCGCGGCGTCATGCCGAGCGCCTGACCGGCCGTCACCTGCCCGCGATCGACGCCGAGCACGCCGGCGCGCAGCATCTCCGCGATGAACGGCGCCTCGTTGCAGGCGAGCGCGAGGCCGGCCGCCAGCACCGCCGGCAGCTTGATGCCGATATGCGGCAGCGCGTCGTAGGCGAACACCATCTGCAGGATCAGCGGCGTGCCGCGGAAGATCACGGTGTAGGCCCTGGCGATCGCCGCCAGGGGCCAGAAGCGCGAGAGCTGCATGCCGGCGAGGATCAATCCGAGGATCAATCCGCCGCCGAGCCCGAGGGCCGTCACCTCGAGGGTGAGCTCGATGCCCTCGAGCAGATACGGCATGCTCAAATAATGGAGGAACAGCGACATCAGTCAGCCGTCAGAATGTCCGGCTCCTTGAAGTTGTTCACGTCGAGCCCGTGCTTCTTCAGAAGCTCCATATGCGTGCCGGCCTTCTGCACCTCGATCAGTGTGGCCAGCACGGCGTCGCGGAATTTCGGCTTGTCCTTGGGCACGGCGATGCCGACCGAATACGGGATCGTCACCGCGACCGCCTTCTCCAGCTTGTCCGGATAGGCCTTCACCGCACTGTCGACGGTATTGACGTCGTTGATGTAGGTGTCGGCGCGGCCGGCCAGGATCGCCTGGATGCAGTTGGCGTTGTTGTCGTAGAGCTGGATTGTCGGCTCGGCCTTGCCGGCCTTCTTGCATTCCGGGATCAGGGCCTGGATCAGGGGCACCTCGACATAGCCGGTGTTTTCGGCGGCAGCAGCACCGCACATCGACGTGTTGATGCCGTTGATGCCCTTCGGATTGCCCTTGGCGACCAGCACGCCGTCGAACACTTTCGAGTAGGTGATGAAGTCGGCGGCCTTCGCGCGCTCCTTGGTGGCGTAGATGTCTGAGATGACGATGTCCGCCTGGCCGGCAGCGAGTGTTGTGAGGAGTGCTGCGAACGTCACCGGCTTGTAGGTCAGCTTGAAGCCGAGGCATTCGCCGATGGCTTCGCCAAGATCGATGTCGAAGCCGATATATTTGCTGGGATCCTTCGGGTCGATCGTTTCATAGCCCGGCGTGTGCGGGTTGATCGCGTTGACGAGGGTCTTGCCCTTCCAGTCCGGATATTTCTCCTGGAGTGCGGCGCAGGCGGCGGGCGCGGCGGCCTGCGCGCTCAGCGGCACCGCGGCGACGAAGCCGAAAGCGATGGTTGCGCCGAGCGCGACCTTGCGCCATGGCAATGATGCGCGTGCGATCCCCCGTGCATGGGGCAATACCCGTGTCTCCATCTCCAGCTCCTTCGAATTGTCATGGCACTGGCCATGTTCCAGATCTCGGGAACGAGCCTAGGTGGAGTGCGGACGGGAAAGCTTGTCCGCGGGCGTACAAAAAATTGGATGAATGGGGCCCGCGAATTGGGCAGCCCGCTGCACAAAAACTGTTCGTGCGTCAGGTGTCCTGCGGCACGCAATTCCGAATTCGGGAGAACCAAATGATCTCGCGCGACGCAATAATCTGGGCGGTCGGAGAATCAATCAGTCAGGATATTTGACAGAGATATGACGTTTGCTGACGGAAATGAGGCGCGGGGCAGACGCATCTGTGGACGACATCCACAGCATCTCACCGCTTTCCACAGCCTGTCCGCAGCATATCCACAGGCCGACTATGCCGGATTCGCGAGACCGCACGAGCCACTTGCTGCGCACAAACCCACAGGGCGGCTATGTCAGCCGCCGGCCTGGTCGAAGACGGTGCGGCAAGCCTCGCTCAAGCTTGAGCAGTTACGGCGCAGACAGGCCGTGATGGCGCGGACGTTGGGGATCTCGCCGGCGCAGAGCCGATAGACGTCGGGGGTGCAGGCCCGGCGCTGCTCCGGCGTTCCCTGCTGCGCATTGGCGGCGGAGGCGAACAGCGCCAGGAACAGCCCGACCGTCGAGGCGCGGCGCGCCCGGCTCTTCGCACCCGCAAACCGTAAGAACCTTGCCCTCATGACCAAGTCTCCCGTCTGCCTTGCCCGCCCCCGGCCTTCGCTGGCCGGTGTCGTGCCAAGGGGTAGGAGAAATAAATCGCGGGGGATGTGATCTCTTTCACACTGAGGCCGGACGGGAGGAACGTACGGTTCCGCGGGGATTTTAAGGAATCGCTAACCAATCGGAGCCCGATCGCCGGATCGCTAAAATGCGAACGATCGGCTCAATCGGGTAACAAACCGGCTTTGCGACATTGCGCCATCCGCGTTCTGCGAGGGTGCGATGAGCGAAGCCGAATTCAACTTGCTGCTGGATGCCGTCCGGGACGCCATGGTCTATCAAGATTTCGCGCCCGAGCCGGAGAAGGAATTCGTGCCCCGCTCGTGGTCGTACGTCGCAACGCCCAAAGCCGCCAATGACAATGAGGGCGCCTGGCCCCTTCTGCCGTTTCCGGACGGCTGGTACGCGGCCTGTTGAGACCACTTTCAACGTCAACCGATGCGCCCGCTCACGCGGGCGTTTTGCTATCGGCCATGCGCCGGAACGGCGCGGGACCGATCAGGTCTTGACCCGCTCCTCGCCGTCCTGCGGCGCCCGGTCGGGTGCGGCCGGCGGAAAGATGCTGTCATAGATCGCACGGGCCTCGCGAATGAGGCGAGCCCGCTCCAGCTCGGATTTCGGGACAAATCGGACGACGTCGCTCACGTGCTCTCCAGCTCCAGGGGTTCGTGACGCATCACTTCGCAGATGCGAAGTCTACGCCATCGGGCCTGAATCGCTGGTGTCCGCCAAGCCCCGGGCAAACCCGGTGTGCACGGCCTGGCAGGCCTCAATCGCGTGCTCCGCGGAACGCGCGGTGAGCAAAATTTATGATGAAATATCAGGAGGTTGTTATGGAGGCCACGACCAGAATTGAACTGGTGTACACGGTTTTGCAGACCGTTGCGTAACCACTCCGCCACGTGGCCCCGTAAGGGCGGAGCAATATAGGGGATCAATGGCTTAGGCAACCCCGACCGGGCGTTTACGCCTTGGCCCCGCTGGGGCCAGCGAGATATTTCGCAAGAATCGCATCGGTCGGGCCGGCCGCGGTGATCCGCCCTTCCTCGAGCAGGATCGCGCGGTTACAGGTATTCTGGATCAGCTCGATGTCGTGGGAGGCCAGCACCAGGATGCCGGCACGGGCCACGATCTCGTCGAGCCGCTGCCGCGCCTTCCGGCGGAATTGCTGGTCGCCGACGCCGATCCATTCGTCGAGCAGCACGATCTCGCCTTCCACGGCGGTTGCGACCGCGAAGATCAGGCGCAGCATCATGCCGCTGGAATAAGTCCGCAGCGGCAGGTCGAGCCGGTCACCGAGCTCGGTGAACTCGGCGATCTCCGCCCGCCGCGCATCGATCTCGGAGCGCCGTGCGCCGATCACGAGACCGCGGCGCACGATGTTCTCGTAACCTGTCGCTTCCTCGTCGAACCCGGCCGACAGGTCGAACAGCGACAGGCAGCGGCCGAGCACGTCCACGCTGCCCGCGGTCGGATGATAGATGCCGGCGAGAACCCGCAGCAGCGTGGTCTTGCCGGCGCCGTTGGCGCCGATGATGGCGACGCGGTCACCGGCGCGGATGTCGAGACTGACGTCGTTGAGCGCGGAGACGATGTGCGGCACCGCCGGCGTCCGGCGCAGCGTCACCGCGCTGACGAAGCGGCTGCGCAGCGAACGGTCGCGGAACGACAGCACCGGAAAGTTGACCGAAACATTGCGAAGCACGATGTGGGCAGCAAGGCTCATGCGCGCCTCACAGCCAATACGCCACGCGGTGGCGGTATTTCGCGTAGCAGCCGAAGGCGATGACGGCTACGACGATCGCATAGATCGCCCCGAGCAGCCATTGCTGCGGATCGGTCGGCTGCGACAGCAGCGGCCTGCGCACGAGGTCGAGCAGCGTCGCGAACGGATTGGCCCGGATCAGCCAGTGGAACGCGGTGCCGCGCAGGGCGTCCTCGGTCCAGATGATCGGCGTGAGGAAGAAGATGAATTGCAGGCCGCTGACGATCGCCGTGCCGATATCGCGAAAGCGCGCGCAGAGCATGCCGAGCGCGACCGAACCGCCGAGCAGAACGATGAGCAGGATCGCAAAGCCGGGCACCGCGAGCAGCATGCTCCCATGCAGCGGCCAGGGCATCACGATGTACAGCAGCACGACGATCACCAGATGATGCGCGAAGATGAGGACGTTGCGCGCGATCATCTGGAGCACATGCACGATCAGCGGCGCGGGTACGGCCTTGATCAGGTGGCCCGACGCCACGAAGATGCTGGAGCCTTCCTGGAGCGTCGTCGCGATCAGGGTCCAGACGATCAGGCCGACGGCGAAGGGCGGCAGGAAACCGGCGATGTCCTGCTTGAACAGCGCTGCGTAGACCGTGCCGACACTTGCGATTGTTGCTGCCAGCGTCAGCGTGATCCAGAGCGGGCCGATCACGGTGCGCCGGTAACGCAGCGAAATGTCCATCAGCGCGAGCGTGCCCCAGCGATCGGGCCGCGCCGCCTGTGCAAGGATTTCCTTCGCCGCGGCCTGAATGCGACTGCCCCTTCCGCTTCCGGCTATCCGATGCTGCGAAGATAACAGTTCGCGGCCCATCGGCCGATCGTCTCTACCCGCCCGTCTCGCGCGGGGCAATCAACCGTACGGAGGATTTAAGCGCGAGTCAGCTGCGCTTGCTGCGCCGGACACCGCGCCGGCGGTCCTTGACCGGCGGTTTTGGTGCCAATTCCGGCATTTCGGCCTGAACCTCGCGGTAGCGCGTCAACATCCGTTCAAAACTGGCATTGAGCGTCTCGGCGATATCGGGGCGCTTCTCAAGACTGGCCAGGATGGTCGCGGCCGCCTCGATGGTCGACAGCCCGTCTTTCCGCGGCTCCTTGCGCAGGCGTCCGTATCGGGAGGGATGCGCCGGGTTGAGGATCACGCGCTGGCATTTGAGCATCCAGGGATTGCGCCACCACAGCGCCTTGGCCTGGCTCCAGGTGCCGTCGAGCAGCACCACGCCTTCGAGCTTGCCGAGGATCGAGCGCTGGTTCTCCGCGACCTCGCCCTTGCGGTTGAGCGCCAGGATCTCGCCCTCGGCCTCCAGATCGGCCGCGCGCGCCGAGCCAAGATAGAGCACGGCCCAGTGCGAGGCGTTCTCGACCGGCCGCGCCAGCGCCTTGGACAGGCTCGACCAGGACAGGCCGACCCGCACCGTGGCATCGGCAAAGTGCTTCGCAAGCAGCCGGGCGGTGCCGAGCGCCCTGTCCTGCTCCTGCGGATGCTGGAGGATCAGGAGCGAGAGCCGGTTCTTGATGGGCGTGACACTGTCGCAGATGCACAGCGGCATCGGCTTCTGGCAGTGCGGGCATTCGGGGATCGGATCGGCCGGCGCGGCGGCTGTGGGGTTCGACATGGTCGCCGCTATACGCTTGAAGCGGCGGTTCAACAACCCGGCCTCGCGTGGACTCGGCAGTGGCTGCCGCCGAATCTTCGTCGTCCTCGGCAGACAAAAAGACCGCCCGAAGGCGGTCGTTTCGCGTGCGTGTCGGAGCAATCCGACTACTTCACTGAGGAGCAATGGACACAACAACTGCTCCGGCGGCGTTCTTCCACAGGTAGTTGCCTTCACTGTCCTTACCGGCGTACCAGATCGGAATTCCGAGGCTGGTGTCATAGAACTGATCGCCGATCATGAGATGGCCCGTCGGAGGAGTACCGCCCCGGCCAGTCGCAAACGTATTGGTTGCACCCAATCGAACGCGCCCCGTGTTCGACGTGATGAAGCCCGCGTTTGGCCCGTCGAGGTCGAGGTAGAGTCGGTAACCGGTGACATTGCGGTTGGAATCGAGCTCGGCAGCGAACGCGATTTTGCCGAACGACACCGAGCGGTCCGCATCAACCGGAAACTGCAGGACCTGGCTGATCTGGTTGTAGATCACCGTGTACGACATCTTGGAAGGCGCGGCACACTGTACGATCGCCCCAGCGGCAGCTTGAGCCCGGCGTAACTTGGCTGTCGGGCTCACGGCACGGGGCGTTTGCGCATGAACGCCGTCAACACCGTCTTGAACGGAGCCGGCGTGCAGTGCTGAACCGCAAGCAACAGCGAATAGAGCAGCTTCGATCCGAAATAATAGGCCGGCTCCGCGTCCCACGGGATCACATACAGATCGTATCGGGAGGCGGGAAAATGCCGTTTGAACGCGCCGGCAGTGTTCAGCCGATAGACGGCCGGGAAGACATCCTCGCCCTTGCGGTCGTCCTGGGCCGACTGGATGATGCGGGCATGCAACCGGTCGGGGATCATCCGGTTGGCGAGTGCGATGTATCCATAGCGGTTGGGCGTTCGCGCGCAGATCCAGCCGCCCGGCTTGAGCACGCGGTCGAGTTCACGGGCGGCTCTGGCAGGATCCTGGAGATGCTCGAACACGAAATCCGATACGATCACGTCGATGGATTGATCGGCGATCGGAAGCTCTCCGTCGGGTGTGATCACGAACGCCCGATCCAGCGCCTTGTTGGTCGTGACAGCCGGGTCGACATCCACCCCGACGAGCTCGCGCACCCGTCCCTTCAACGACCGCAGACTGCGCCGGTAGGCAACCGAATCCTCGCTCTGGCCGGCGCCTCGTCCGGCGCCAAAGTCCAGCACGATGGAATCCTGGCCAACCAAGGCCCCGACCCGCTGCCAGAACTGAATCGTGCCATCGACCCGAGAGAATCCACCCGCCGCAATCTCCGGGAAAAAGTGCGATCCGACGGTATTAGCCATTTGGCCAATCACTCCAAAGCAACACGAGCCAGCCGATTTCCGCTCGCCCACAAGGTTTCCCAAGCACGTCACACATTCTCGGGGCGGGATTCCGTTCGAATGCAACAGCTTCGGGCGGCGCGACGAGCGAAGGCCGCGCCCGTCTCCGTTCTGTAACGAGCTTTGTTGACAGAAATGAGAAGTAACAGCCTTTATGAGAACAGATGTTAAGTTGACAACATCAAATGTTAGGGGATTGAGCCGAATGACGGTGTCGGAAGGTGCGCGATACTTGGCCTATTCCGCCGGTGCGGCCAGCGGGCGCGGCTCGGAGCGGCGGCGCAGGCGGTCGATCAGCAGGTAGATCACGGGCGTCGTGTAGAGCGTCAGGATCTGCGAGACGAACAGGCCGCCGATGATGGTGATGCCGAGCGGACGGCGGAGCTCCGTGCCCGGACCGGTCGCGATGACCAGCGGAATGCCGGCGAACAGGGCCGCCATGGTCGTCATCAGGATGGGGCGGAAGCGCGCCTGGCAGGCCTCGAAGATCGCCTCCGCCGAGGACAGGCCGCGCTGGCGTTCGGCATCGAGCGCGAAGTCCACCATCATGATGCCGTTCTTCTTGACGATGCCGATCAACAGGATGATGCCGACGAAGGCGATCACCGTCAGCGGCGTGTTGGTGAGCTGCAAGGCGAGCAGCGCGCCGAGCCCGGCGGATGGCAGCGTCGAGATGATCGTCAGCGGATGGGCGAGGCTCTCATAGAGCACGCCGAGCACGATATACATCGCCACCAGCGCGCCGAGGATCAGCAGCGGCTGGCGGCCGCTGGTCCTGGCGAAATCGCCCGCGTTGCCGTCAAAACTGCCGCGAATGCCTTCCGGCATGTGCAGCTCCTCGATCGCGCGCTGCACGTTCTGGGTCGCGGTCTGGAGCGGCACGTCCGGCATCAGGTTGAACGACACCGTGGTCGAGGGAAACCCCTGCGAATGGTAGACCGCCAGCGCAGCGAGCCCGCGCGTCGCATGCACCACGGCCGACAGCGGCACCTGCGCGTCATTGGCACCGGCGACATAGATGCGATCGAGGTTGGATGGGTCGACCTGGAATTTCGGGTCGATCTCCAGCACGGTCATATACTGGTTGCGCTGAGTGTAGATGATCCCGATCTGCCGCTGCGAAAATGCATTGTTGAGCGCGTTGTCGATGTCCTGGACCTTGACGCCGAGCGCCGAGGCCTTCTGGCGGTCGATCGAGAGCGTGAGCTGAAGCCCGCCCGGATCGCGGTCGCTCGAAATATCCGTGATGCCCTCGACGCTCTCCATGCGCTTGGCCACGATCGGCGCCCATTTCTGGAGCAGGCTGAGGTCGGTGCTGGTCAGCGTGTACTGGTAGTCGGAATCGCTCTGCCGTCCGCCGGCGCGGACGTCCTGGGCAGCGAACATGAACAGGCGGATGCCGGGCACCGGGTACAGGGCGCGCCTGAGACGGTCGATCACGACCTGCGTCGAGACGTGGTCACGCTCCTCCGGCGGCTTCAGGCTGATGAACATGGTGCCGCGGTTCGAGGTCGCTCCCCCCGGCCCGCCCCCGCTGCCGACCGTCGAGCCGATGCCGGCCACGGCCGGATCCTGCATCACGATGTCGGCGAGCCGCTGCTGCAGGCCGAGCATGGACTGGAACGAGATGTCAGCCGAGGCGCGCGTCGCGCCGATGACGAAACCGGAATCGTCGGTCGGGAAATAGCCCTTGGGGACCTTGATGTAGAGCGTCACCGTGAGGCCGATGGTGGCGAAGAACACCAGCAGCGTCAGCAGCGGATATTGCAGCACGGTGCGCAAGCTGCGGGCGTAAAACGCGACCACGCGCGACAGCGAACCTTCGATCAGCCGATCGAACAGCGTCGCGGTCCCGGACGTGGTCTGCCGGATGTAATGGGCGCAGATCATCGGCGTGACCGTCAGCGACACCAGCGTCGAGACCAGGATCGCAAAGGTCAGCGTCAGCGAGAACTCGCGCAGCAGGCGGCCGACGATGCCGTCCATGAAGATCAGCGGCGTGAAAGCCGCGATCAGCGACAGGCTGATCGAGACCACGGTGAACCCGATCTGCCGGGCGCCTACGAGCGCCGCCTGGAGCGGCCGCATGCCATGTTCGAGATTGCGGTACATGTTCTCGATCATGACGATGGCGTCGTCGACCACGAAGCCGACCGAGATCGCCAGCGCCATCAGCGACAGATTGTCGATCGAGAAGCCCGCGACCCACATCCCGGCGCAGGTTCCGGCCAGCGCCAGCGGCACGGAGATGCCAGCCGCGATCGTCGGTGTCAGCCGCCGCAGGAACACGAACACCACGACCATCACGAGGACGGCGGTTGCCAGCAGCGTCCACTGCATGTCGAGCACGCTGGCGCGGATCGTGCTGGTGCGATCGACCAGCGTGGAAATATCGACACCCGCCGGGATCCATTGCTTCAGCGCCGGGATCAGCGCCTTCACCCGGTCGACGGTGTCGATGACGTTGGCGTCGCCCTGCTTGGTGATCTGGATCAGCACCGCCGGCTGCTTGTTGAACCAGGCGATGGAGCGAGCGTTGCGGACGGAGTCCTCGATGTCGGCGACGTCGGACAGCCGGACGAAATTGCCGTTCGAGCTCTTGATGATGATGTCGCGGAACTCTTTCGCCGTCCGCATCTGCTTGTTCAGCGACAGCGTCTCGCTCTGGCGCTCGCCGTTGAAGATGCCGACGGGACCAAGCGGGTTGGCGTTGATGATCGCGGTCCTGACGTCGTCGGTGGCGATGCCGGCGTTGGACAGTGCGACGGGGTTGAGCTGCACGCGCACCGCCGGCTGGTCGGCGCCGCTCACCGTCACGTCGCCGACACCAGGCACCTGCGAGATGCGCTGCGCGAGCACGGTATCGGCGACGTCGTAGATCGCGCTGGCCGACAGCGTCTTCGAGGTCAGCGCCAGTACGAAAACGGGCGCGCCGGCCGTGTTCGCCTTGCGGAAGCGCGGCAGCGTCGGCAGGTCGCTCGGCAGGTCGATCAGCGCCGCGTTGATCGCCGCCTGCACGTCGCGTGCGGCCTTGTCGATGTTGCGGCCGATGTCGAACTGGAGCTGGATGCTGGTCGTGCCGAGCGACGACGTCGAGGTGATCTGGTTGATGCCCGCGATCTCGCCGAGCCGGCGCTCCAGTGGCGAGGCCACCGTCGCCGCCATCACGGACGGGTCGGCGCCGGGCCGGCTGGCCGACACGAAGATGGCGGGGAAGTCGACGTTCGGGACCGAGGCGACGGGAAGGAACTCGTAGGCGACGACACCCAGCAGGAACAACCCGATCGACAGCAGCGTGGTCGCGACCGGCCGGCGGATGAAGGGCTCCGAGATCGATGCCATCACTGCATCCCCTCGGTCGCGCCCGCGACCGGCGGGCCGCCGGATTCGGCCGGCGGCAGCGCCTGCTCGAGGCGGCGATTGATGCGGTCGAGCGCCAGGTAGATCACGGGCGTGGTGTAGAGCGTCAGAAGCTGGCTCAGCAGCAGGCCGCCGATGATGGAGATACCGAGCGGAAAGCGCAGCTCGGCGCCGGTGCCGCTCTCGATTGCGAGCGGCAGCGCGCCGAACAGCGCCGCCAGCGTCGTCATCATGATCGGACGGAAGCGCAAGAGACAGGCCTGCACGATCGCCTCGTTCGGCGACATCCCCTGCCTGCGCTCGGCCTCGAGCGCGAAGTCGATCATCATGATCGCGTTCTTCTTGACGATGCCCATCAGCAGGATGATGCCGATCAGGCCGATCACCGAGAGGTCCTGACCGCACAGCATCAGTGCCAGGATCGCGCCGACGCCGGCCGAGGGCAGCGTCGACAGGATGGTGATCGGGTGGATGTAGCTCTCATAGAGCACGCCCAGCACGATGTAGATCGTGATGACGGCGGCGAGCAGCAGCCAGGGCTGGCCCGCGAGCGCCTTGGCGAATTCGGCGGCATCGCCGGCATAGACGCCGACGATGCTGTTGGGCATCTCGATCCGGGTCTCGATCGTCTTCACCGCCTCGACGGCATCGCCGAGCGCGGCGCCCGGGGCGAGGTTGAAGCTGAGCGAGATCGACGGGAATTGCGCCTGGTGCGAGATCGCGAGCGGCGCCGTGGTGCGCTTCAGGGTCGCCACGGCCGAGAGCGGCACCTGGGCGTTGGGCGCGCCCACGATGCTGCTCGCCGCGCCCGGCAGATACAGCTTCGACAGGATCGAGGGATCGCGCTGGTACATCGGCAGCGCCTCCAGCACCACGCGGTACTGGTTGGCCTGGCCGTAGATGGTCGAGATCTGCCGCTGCGCGAACGCGTCGTTGAGCGTGTCGGTGATTCCCTGCAGGCTCACGCCGAGCTGTCCGGCCCGGGTCCGGTCCACGTCGAGCTGCGCCCGCAGGCCGCCCTCCTGCGCCTCCGAGGAGACGTCGCGGAACAGCGGATCGCGCCGCATCTCGGCAACAAGCTTGCGCGCCCATTCCGACACCAGCGTCGCATCAGTGCCGGTCAGCGTGTACTGGTATTGCGAGCGGCTCGACTGGGTCGAGATCTGCACGTCCTGCACCGGCTGGAAATAGACGGTCATGCCGGGGATGGCCGACACCCGTTCCTTCAGCCGGGTCACGACCGCGCTGACGTCGTCGCGCCGCTCGCCGCGCGGCTTCAAGGTCATGACCAGGCGTCCGACATTGGTGGTCGGGTTGACCGAGCCCGCCCCGATCACCGAGACCACGCCGACCACGTCAGGGTCGGCCTTGATGGCATCGGCCGCCTCGGCCTGGCGCTTCTGCATCTCGGTGAACGACACGTCAGGTCCCGCCTCAGTCACCGCCGTGATCGAGGCGGTGTCCTGAAGCGGCAAAAAGCCCTTTGGCGCGACGACATAGAGGACGAGGGTCGCGACCAGGGTCGCAAATGTCACGAGCAGCGTGGCGCGCTGGCGTTCCAGGACCCAGAGCAGCGTCCGGTGATAGAACTCGACGGTGCTATCGATGAAGCGGCTGATCGCGGCCAATCCCGGCACCGCCAGTTCCTCATGGGCGTGCTTGAGCAGCCGCGAGCACATCATCGGCGTCAGCGTCAGCGAGACCACGGCCGAGGTCACGACCGCGATCGTCAGCGTCAACGCGAATTCGCGGAACATGCGCCCGACGAGGCCGGACATGAACAGCAGCGGGATGAACACCGCGATCAACGACACCGTCAGCGAGATCACGGTGAAGCCGATTTCGCTGGCCCCCTTCAGCGAGGCCTCCATCGCGCTGTCGCCGTTCTCCATGTGGCGGACGATGTTCTCGATCATGACGATGGCGTCGTCGACGACGAAGCCGGTGCCGATGGTGAGCGCCATCAGCGACAGATTGTCGAGGCTGAAGCCGGCGAAATACATGATGCCGAAGCTCGTGATCAGCGACAGCGGCAGCGCGACGCCCGCGATCAGCGTGGCCCGCAGCGAGCGCAGGAACAGCAGCACCACCAGCGTCACCAAGACGACGCTGAGGATCAGGGTGAACTGCACGTCGCGGACCGAGGCGCGGATCGTGACGGTGCGGTCGGAGACGATGGTGAGTTTCACGCCGGCCGGAATGGCGCGCTGGACTTTTGGGATTTCCGCCCGGATCTGGCTGACGACATCAATGACGTTGGCGCCGGGCTGGCGCTGGATGTCGATGATGACCGCCGGCGTGCCCTGGTACCAGCCGCCGGTGCGGTCGTTCTCGAGGCCATCCACGATCTGCGCGACGTCGCCGATCGTGACCGGGGAGCCGTTGCGGTAGGCGATGATAACAGGCTTGTAGGCGTCGGCAGCGGTGATCTGGTCGTTGGCGGCGATGAGGTAGGATTGCTGCGCGCCGTCGAGCGAGCCTTTTGGCCCGGAGACGTTGGCATTGGAGATCGCAGTGCGCAGATCCTCCATGGCGATGCCATAGGCGGCAAGGCGCGCCAGATCCGCCTGGATGCGCACGGCCGGCTTCAGCCCACCTAGCACCGAGACCCGGCCGACGCCGGAGATCTGGCTCAGCCGCTGCGCCAGAAGCGTGTCGGCGATGTCGCTCATCGCCCGCAGCGAGATCGTGTCGGAGCGAAGCGCCAGGGTCATCACCGGTGCGTCCGCCGGGTTCACCTTGGCGTAGGTCGGCGGATAGGGCAGCGTCTTGGGCAGCACGCCGGCCGCCGCGTTGATCGCGGCCTGCACGTCCTGAGTCGCGCCGTCGATGTCGCGGTTGAGATCGAACTGGAGCGAGATCTGGCTGACGCCGAACGAGCTCGTCGAGTTCATCGCCGTCAGCGACGGGATCTGGCCGAGCTGCCGTTCCAGCGGCGCGGTGATCAGCGAGGCGATCACGTCGGGGCTCGCGCCCGGAAGCTGCGTCGACACCTGCACGGTCGGGAAATCGACCTGCGGCAGCGCCGAGACCGGCAGCGAGAAATAGCCGAGCGCGCCCCCGATCAGCAGGGCGATGCCGAGCAGCGAGGTCGCGATCGGGCGGCGGATGAAGGGTTCGGAGACGCCCATGGGATGTGCCTGCCGCTCAGGCGGCTGTTGTCGGGATCATGGCTGCTTGGCTCCAGGTCCCGATGCCCCCGGCCCCGGTGCCGGTCCGGTCTGCCCCTTCTGGTCGCCTTCGCTGCTGCTCCGTTTGGCGCGGTGCTCGCCGTCCTTGCCCTGTCCGTCCTTTTGCCCGTCCTTGGCCTGCCCGTCCTTCTTCTGCCCATCCGGGCCCCGCGTGCGCTTGCGCGGGGCGAGATCGGCCGACGGTGTCTGGTCATCGCGGCCGACGACCACCTTGGAGCCGTCGGACAGATTGGCAAAGCCCGTCGTGACGACCTTGTCGGTCGGCGACAAGCCGTTGGCAATGACGGCGTCATGCTCGTTCTGCTGGGTCACCGTGACCGGCTTGGCCGAGACGACATTGTCCTCGCCGATGACGTAGCTGAAGGTGCCGATCGGTCCGCGCTGCACCGCCGATGTCGGCACCACCAGCGCCTGCATCAAGGTCTCGACCTTGAGGCGGACATTGACGAACTGGCCCGGCCAGAGCTGATAATTGGCGTTGGGGAATTCCGCCTTGAGCTTGAGCGTGCCCGTGGTCTGGTCGACCTGGTTGTCGATGCCGGTGAGCTTGCCGGTGTCGATCACGGTGATGCCGTCATTGCCGAACACGTCGACGGCGAGCGTGCCCTTCGACGCCGCTGCGTTGACGCGCATGATCTGCTGCTGCGGCAGGCTGAACCACACCGCGATCGGCTGCAATTGCGTGATCACCAGGAGGCCCGTGGCGTCGGCGGCGTGGATGATGTTGCCTTGGTCGACCTGGCGCAGGCCGGCGCGGCCGGAGAGCGGCGCCACGATCTTGGTGTAGCTCAACGTCGCCGCCGCATTGTCGATCGCGGCCTGGTCGGCTTTGACCAGCGCCTCGGTCTGCGCGACCGCGGCGCGCTGGGTGTCGGCCTGTTGTTTGGAGCCCGCGTTGGAGGCAGCCAACTGCTCGTAGCGCGTAAGGTCGATGCGCTGGTTGGCGAGCTGCGCCTCGTCCTGCGCTTTCTTGGCGACGGCCTGATCATACGTCGCCTGGTAGAGCGCGGGATCGATCTCGCCGAGCACGTCGCCCTTCTTGACGTCCTGGCCCTCGGTGAATTTCACGGCGATCAGCTTGCCGTCGACCTGCGAGCGCACGGTCACTGTGTTGAGCGCGCGGATCGCACCCACGCCGTCGAGATAGACCGGGACGTCCTGGATGCGGGGTGTCGCCGCCAGCACCGGCACCGGCAGATCGGGCCGCTGGTTGCGGCCATTCGCCTGCTGCGGCTGCTGGTGCCAGACGGTCCAGCCGAAATAGCCGAGCCCGCCAAGGATGGCGAGCGTGATCAGGGTCATGACGAAGCCGCGGCCGCGCGATTTCTTCGCCGTCCCTTCTTTCGCGCCTTCCTTCGTATCCGGCTTAAAGAGCATTGACCGGTTTCTCCATTCGCGGCTCCCAGCCGCCGCCGAGCGCCTGATACAGGCTGACGATGGCGAGAAGCCGTGCGAGTTGGGCCTGCCACAACGCATCTTCGGCCTGAAATAGTGTCTGCTGGACGTTCAGCACAGTCACGATGTCGGCCGTGCCGGCGCGCAATTGCTGCTCGGCGAGATCGAAGGCGCGCTTCGACGAGGTAACGACATCGCGCTGCAATTGTAGCTTGATCGTGGTCTGCTTGATCGAATACAGCGCGTTGTCGACGTCCGCAAACGACTGGATGATGGTCTTGCGGTAGGTCTGGAGCAACTCGTCCTGCCGCGCCTTGGCGAATTCGAAATTGCCGAGGATCTTGCCGCCGTCGAAGATCGGCTGCGTGGCGCTGCCGACGAGCTGGAAGAAGGCCGCATGCGGCTGGAACAGCGAGACCAGCGCCGAGCTCTGATAGCCGCCATTGCCGGTGAGCTGGATCGTCGGAAAGAACTGCGCGCGGGCATTGCCGATGTTCGCGGTCGCCGAGGCGAGCTGTGCCTCCTGGCGGCGGATGTCGGGCCGCTGCGTCAAAAGCTCCGACGGCAGGCCGGGCGTGACGCGCGGGATGGCGATCTTGTTCAGCGAGCCGCCGAGCACGCGGACGCTCTCCGGCGGCCGCGATACCAGCACGGCGAGTGCGTTGACGTTCTGGTCGAGCGTCTGGCGCAGCGGCGGCACCAGCGCCTTCTGGTTGGCGACCACGCTCTCCTGCTGGGCGACGTCGAGATCGGTCCCGGTGCCGGCCTTGCGGCGCTCGCGGATCGCATCGAGGATCCGCTGCGCGCTGGCGATATTGCTCTGGGCGGTGCGCAGCCGGTCCTGCGAGGCCAGCACCTGGAAATAGGCGTTGGCGACGCCGGCGAGCGTCGTCAGCGCGACGACGTCGCGATCGAATCGGTTGGCATTCGCCGTCTCTTCTGCGGCTTGCAGCGCATCGCGGTTCTGGCCCCAGAAGTCGAGCTGGTAGCTCGCGCTCAGCGAGGCCGAATAGTTGACGACTTCGCGGCCGCCGATGGACAGGCCCGAGGCGCTCGAACCCGAGGTGCGTGAATAGGTTTCCGATCCGCCGCCCGACAGGCTCGGCAGCAGCGCCGCGCCCGCCTGCCGCGCCTGGGCGTCGGCCTGGACGATGCGCGCGACGGCGGCGGCGATGTCGAGATTGACGATCTGCGCCTCCTCCATCAGTTGCGTCAGCTCCGCAGAGCGAAAGCCGCGCCACCAATCCAGCGACGGCGGCGCATCCGGCTTGCCCGCGTATTTGTACTGCGTGGGAACATCGAGTGCGGGATCGGGCAAATCCTGCGTCAGCACGCAGGCGCCTGAACTGGCGGCAAGGCACGCCACGGCAGCCCATCGCGCCGCGCGCGACGTCCGGAACGTAAGGCCGGGAGATCGCCTCATGGCGACCGCAGGACCATCCTGTGTCACATCCACCCCCCGCCGGGCAGATAGATCCGCCACCGCAGAGCCGGATTAACCGATTCGTGGCGGAACGGCCGGGGGCGTTTGTGTAACTCGTTCACAGCCGTGATGCTTTCTGCGGAACCTGAAGTTCATACTAGCGGGGCGCGGAACAGGGGGACAGTCCCGCACCTGCGAAATGCGGCCTCGAATGCGTCGATGTCGAACTCACGCAAATACACAATATACCTGTGTCACAGGGCTTTTTTGTATTCCAACCTCGCTCCGGGGCGCATTCAAGCTTACCAAGATTTCATGTGATATTGCTGCCACGCCGACGCCAGCGCCACCGGTCCCGGCAGGCGCTCCACCGAAACCTGCATCGCGGCGCACCGCAGCTTCCCCGGCCTTGGCTGAGCGCACGGCGCGCTTTGATCGGGTGCTGGCCTGCAATTGCGCTGTGCACACGGCGGTGGATTGCCGGAGGTACCCCGCCAGCCCCTTGGCGACCGGCGCAGCGCGCACCTATATCATTCGCATGATTCGACGCTGACCGTTTGCGGGGCGCCCTCGGGTCCAGCGATATGAGGCGTATGGGGGCGCCTGGCTCGCGGTCGGACAGTATCCGTTCAGGTGATGGATCTGCCGATGTCGCATACCATCTCGGTGACGTCAGACACCATAGACACAGTGCTCGCCGATCTGCCGCGCATCGTTCGGCTCGCACTCAGTTTTGGCGCGCGGCTGCGGCGAGGAACGCTCGACGTCACCCTGCCCGACGGACGCGTGATCCGTCTCGGCGGCCAGGAGCCGGGCCCGAATGCGGCGATGCGACTGCACAATTACGGCTTCGCGTCGCGCCTCATCAACAGCGGCGACATCGGCATCGCGGAGGCCTATCTCGCCGGCGACTGGGATACGCCGGACCTGACGCAATTCCTCTACCTGTTCTGCGTCAATCACGATCTGATCCAGGCCATGCTGAACGACAAGCCGCTGATGCGGTTCGTCCAGCTGCTGCAGCACTGGTTCAACCGCAACACCCGCCGTCAGGCGCGGCGCAACATCCATGCCCATTACGACATCGGCAACGCGTTCTATTCAGCCTGGCTCGATCCCGGCATGACCTATTCCTCGGCGCTGTTCGAGGAGAGCACCTCCGATCTCACGGCAGCCCAGACCAACAAATACCGCCGGCTCGCCGAGGCGCTCGACCTGAAGCCGGACCAGACGCTGCTCGAGATCGGCTGCGGTTGGGGCGGCTTCGCCGAGTTCGCCGCAAAGACCTTCGGCACGCGCGTAGTCGGCCTCACGATCTCGACCGAGCAGCGCGATTTTGCGCAGAAGCGCATTCACGAGGCGGGCCTTGCCGACAAGGTCGAGATCCGTCTTCAGGATTATCGCGACGAACGCGACCGCTACGACCGCATCGCCTCGATCGAGATGATCGAGGCCGTCGGCGAGCAGTTCTGGCCGAAATATTTCGCCCAGTTGCGGGACCGGCTGCTGCCCGGCGGCCTCGCCGGCATCCAGGCGATCACGATCCAGGACAGGCTGTTCCAGAGCTACCGGCGCGAGGTGGACTTCATCCAGCGCTACGTCTTTCCCGGCGGCATGCTGCCCTCGCCCGCCGTGCTCAAGTCGCTCGGTGACAGGTTCGGCCTGCCCGTCATTCGCGAGCGCATCTTCGGGCAGGATTATGCCAAGACGCTGGCCACTTGGCGGAATAACTTCCAGACGGCCTGGCCGGGCCTCGTGCCGCTCGGCTTCGACGACCGGTTCCGGCGGCTGTGGGAGTATTACCTGTCCTATTGCGAGGCCGGATTCCTGTCCGGAAATATCGACGTCCGGCAAGTCATCTTCGCAAAGCAGCAATAAGGGTTTGCGGGGTCGGCTTGCAGGGGTCGCTTGCAAGGGTCGCTTGTAAGGCCCGCCACCCTACTTTAGGGTCGCGCCCACCCTATGATCCAGCCGGTAATTGCCTGACATGACCATCAAAAATGACGTTGTCGAAGCCATCGGCAACACCCCGCTCATCAAGCTCAAGCGCGCCTCCGAACTGACCGGCTGCACCATTCTGGGCAAGGCCGAGTTCATGAATCCGGGCCAGTCGGTGAAGGACCGCGCCGGCAAATGGATGATCCTGGAGGCCGAGAAGCGCGGCGAGCTCAAGCCGGGCGGTCTCGTGGTGGAGGCGACCGCCGGCAACACCGGCATCGGCCTCGCGGTCGTGGCGAGCGCGCGCGGCTACCGCACGCTGATCGTGATCCCGGAGACGCAGAGCCAGGAGAAGAAGGATTTTCTGAAGCTGTGCGGCGCCGAGCTGATCGAGGTGCCGGCCCTGCCCTATGCCAATCCCAACAATTATCAGCATGTCGGTCGCCGGCTCGCCGACGAGCTGCGCAAGACCGAGCCCAATGGCGTGCTGTTCGCAGACCAGTGGAACAACCTCGACAATGCGAAGGCGCACTACGAGTCGACGGGCCCCGAGATCTGGGAGCAGACCGGCGGCAAGGTCGACGGCTTCGTCTGCTCGGTCGGCAGCGGCGGCACGCTCGCCGGCGTCAGCCGCTATCTGAAAGAAAAGAACAAGGACGTCCGGATCGCCTGCGCCGATCCGCATGGCGCCGGCATGTTCGAATATTTTCGGAGCGGCGACGCCAAGGCGACGCCGGGCGGCTCGATCACGGAAGGTATCGGCCTCAACCGTGCGACCGCAATCGTCGAGAGCGCGAAGGTGGATGACGCCTATCTTGTTCCCGATGCAGAAGCCGTCACGGTGATCTACGAGTTGCTCCAGCACGAAGGCCTGTGCCTCGGCGGTTCCACCGGCATCAACATCGCCGGCGCGATACGACTCGCGAAACAGCTCGGGCCCGGCAAGACCATCGTCACCGTGCTCTGCGATTCCGGCAGCCGCTATCAGTCGAAGCTGTTCAACGCGGATTTCATGCGCGCCAAGAACCTGCCGGTGCCGGAATGGCTGGAGAAGCGCAGCAACATCAAGCCGCCGTTCGTCTAGGCCGGGAGGGTTGCAGCCGCCCGGACTACGAAGTCCGGCTCAAGTTGAGGCAAGCCGCGGTGCCGTAGCCGTAGGGTGGGCAAAGCGAAGCGTGCCCACCTTGCTTGCCGGAGACTGCGGACGGATGGTGGGCACGGCGCAAAGGCGCCTTTGCTCACCCTACGGGGTCACCGCAAGATCTGGCTCAAGAACAGCTTCGTCCGCGCGTGCTGGGGAGCGGCGAAGAACTCGTTCGGCGTGTTGGCCTCGATGATCTGGCCCGCATCCATGAACACGACGCGGTTGGCGACCTCGCGGGCGAAGCCCATTTCGTGGGTAACAACCAGCATGGTCATGCCCTCCTCGGCGAGGTCGACCATGGTGTCGAGCACTTCCTTGACCATTTCGGGGTCGAGCGCCGAGGTCGGCTCGTCGAACAGCATCACCTTGGGGTTCATCGTCAGCGCGCGTGCGATCGCGACGCGCTGCTGCTGGCCGCCGGACATCTGTCCGGGAAACTTGTTGGCCTGATGCGGGATCTTGACCCGCTCCAGGAATTTCATCGCGTTGACCTCGGCGTCCCTCTTCGGGATGTTCCGCACCCAGATCGGCGCCAGCGTGCAATTCTCCAGGACAGTCAGATGCGGGAACAGGTTGAAGCTCTGGAACACCATGCCGACCTCGCGGCGGACCGCATCGACGTGCTTCAGGTTCGGCCCGAGCTCGATGCCGTCGACGACGATCTCGCCCTCCTGGAATTCCTCGAGCGCGTTGATGCAGCGGATCAAGGTCGACTTGCCCGAGCCTGAGGGGCCGCAGATCACGATGCGCTCGCCCTTCTTGACCTCGAGGTCGATGTCGCGCAGCACGTGGAACTCGCCGTACCATTTGTTGAGGCCGGAAATCTTGACGATGGGGTCGGACATGATGACCTCGATCAGTTGCGACGGTGAGCGTTGAGGCGGTGCTCGACGAAGAGCGAGTAGCGCGACATTCCAAAGCAGAAGATGAAGTAGATGATCCCGGCGAAGGCAAAGCCGGTGAACGCGGTCGACGGCGTCGACCATTTCGGATCCGAGAACGACGCCCTGAGCGAGCCCAGCAGGTCGAACAGCGCCACGATCGAGACCAGCGACGTGTCCTTGAACAGCGAGATGAAGCTGTTGACGAGGTTCGGAATGACGTGGCGCAGCGCCTGCGGCAGCACGATCAGCGAGGTCGTCTTCCACCAGGACAGGCCCAGGGCGGCGGCCGCCTCGCCCTGCCCGCGCGGGATCGCGGCCAGCCCGCCGCGGACGTTCTCGGCCTGATAGGCGCCCGTGAATAGCGAAATGCCGATCAGCGCGCGTACCAGACCGTCGACCGTAAAATTGCCCGGCAGAAACAAGGGCAGCATGTAGGTCGCGAAGAACAGCACGGTGATCAGCGGCACGCCGCGCCAGAACTCGATGAAGGCGATCGAGAAGATCCGGATCAGCGGAATGGTCGAGCGGCGGCCGAGCGCCAGCGCGATGCCGATCGGCAGCGAGGTGACGATGCCGGTCACGGAGACCACCAGCGTCACCAGAAGCCCGCCCCACAGATTTGTGGTCACGACCGGCAAGCCGCCGTGATCGAGCCCCATCAGCTTGATCACGGCCGCGATGCCGATGAAGGTGCCGACGCTGGATGTCAGAGCCCGGCCGCCGGTGCGAACGCCGCCACCGACAGCGAAGGCGATCAGGGAGACGACCGCCGCCGTGATGGCGAAATCGGCCCAGACCGACTGGCCCGTTCCCTGGAGCTGGTCACGGAGCCAGGTCAGCGGAAAGATCAGCCAGTAGATCGCGCTGCCGACCAGCACGATGAGATTGCCGGCCAGCCAGAAGAGCGGTGCGACGGCCGAGGTCTTGGCGAGACTGAGCAGAGCCTGCCCGGCGCCGATGATGCTGTCGTCGAACAATTGCAGCAGGCCGGCCGTCCAGCTCAGGCCGAACCCGGTGATGCCGCCGCCGTGCAGCAGAAAGAACGCAACCACTGGAAAGGCGAAGAAGAAGAGACTTGCGTTCAGTCCTTTCGCCGGCAGGCGCGGAATGAGCAGCGGCAGCAGCAGAGCCGCCGACAGGATCAGCGCGAGATTGACCCGCCAGCGCTCGGCCTCGGGATAGAAGCCGTAGATCAGTTGCGGCAGCTTGGCCTGGATGAAGGGCCAGCAGGCGCCGACCGTAAAGCCGGCATTCTCGGTCAGGCACGCCGTGCGATCCTTGCCGGTCCAGACCGCATCGACCATCAGGAACTTCACGGCAGGAATGACGGTGAACCAGAGCAGCAAGGCGCCGACGATCGTGAGCAAAATGTTGGTCGGCGAATTGAACAGGCGCGTGCGCATCAGGCCGATGAAGCCCGTGGTCTTGACCGGCGCGGGACGCTCGGTGAGCAGGTCCCGGCGGACATAGGCGGACGAGATGATGTCGCTCATGCGCCCAGACTCCGGCTGACGCGCCAACCGTAGACGCTCATGACGGCGCTCGTGAGCAGCGAGATCAGGAGGTAGACGCCCATCGTCATGGCAATGATCTCGATCGCCTGCCCGGTCTGGCTCAGCGAGGTGCCGGCGAACACCGAGACGAGGTCGGGATAGCCGATCGCGACCGCCAGCGAAGAGTTCTTGGTGAGGTTGAGATACTGGTTGGTCAGCGGCGGCACGATCACGCGCATCGCCTGCGGCACGACGATCAGGCGCAACGTGGTGCCGCGGCTCAGCCCCAGCGAGGATCCCGCTTCCATCTGACCGGAGTGGACAGACAGGATGCCGGCGCGCACGATCTCGGCGATGAAGGCCGCGGTATAGGTCGACAGCGCCAGCGTCAGCGCCACGAATTCCGGGATGACTCTTGAGCCGCCGGCAAAATTGAACCCCTTGAGCTGCGGCAGCTCGAAGGTGAAGGGCAGGCCGAACACCAGCACGGCCGCGAGCGGCAGCCCGAACAGCAGGCCCAGCACATAGGGCCAGATCCGGATCATCTGACCGCGCTGAAATAGCGCCCGCCGCGCATAGAAGCGCAAAACCAGCGAAGCGACGATGCCGAGGACCAGCATCGCCAGGAACGGCTCGAAGCCGCCCTCGCCGATCGGGCGCGGAATGACGAGCCCACGGTTGCTGATGAAGGCGATGCCCAGCAGCGAAATGCTCTGCCGCGGATTGGGCAAGGCCGCGAGAACCGCCAGGTACCAGAACAGGATCTGGAACAGCACCGGCAGATTTCGGCAGATCTCGACATAGATCTCGCCGACGCGCGACAACAGCCAGTTGGGCGACAGCCGGCACAGCGCGACGATGAAGCCGATCACGGTGGCGAAGAAGATGCCCACCACCGAGACCACGAGCGTGTTCAAAAGCCCGACCACGAACACGCGCAGGAATGTGTCCGAGCCGGTGTAGGAGATCAGGGTCTGGTTGACGTCGAAGCCGGCATTGTTCCGGAGGAAGCCGAAGCCGGCGGCAATGTGCTGGTTTTCGAGGTTCGTCCGGGCGTTGGAAACGATCTCATAGCCAATCCAGCCCAGGATCGCCGCGAAGGCAAACTGGACGGCGACGCCGTTCCAGCCTGCCTTGCCGCCCAGAACACGCCTGATCTTCAGCGCGATCTGGGCCGGCGGTTTTCGAGCCTCGGTGCTCATCGCCGCGGATCAGGCGGGATCAGCGGATCGGCGGCGCGTACTGAAGACCGCCCTTATTCCAGAGATTGTTGAGGCCACGGCTGATGCCGAGCGGCGAACCGGCGCCGACGTTGCGATCGAACACCTCGCCGTAATTGCCGGTGGCCTTCACGATCCGCACCACCCAGTCCTTGGTCAGGCCGAGCTGTTCGCCGAAATTGCCGTCGCTGCCGAGCACGCGCTTCAGCTCCGGATTTTCCAGTTTCGCCTTCTCGTCGACGTTCTTCGAGGTCACGCCCAGCTCTTCGGCGGTAACCATGGCGAACAGCGTCCATTTCACGATGTCGAACCACTGGTCGTCGCCGTGACGCACCATCGGCCCGAGCGGCTCCTTCGAGATGATTTCGGGGAGCACCATATGGTCGTTGGGATTGGCAAGCTTGAGGCGGTTGGCGTACAGGCCCGACTGGTCGGTGGTGAAGACGTCGCAGCGCCCGGCTTCATAGGCCTTGACGGTCTCGTCGTTGGTGCCGAACGCGATCACCTCGTACTTCATGTTGTTGGCCTTGAAGTAGTCGGCGAGGTTCTGCTCGGTGGTGGTGCCGGTCTGGACGCAGACCGAGGCGCTGTTGAGCTCGAGCGCCGAATTCACCTTGAGCGACTTCTTCACCATGAAGCCCTGCCCGTCATAATAGGTCACGCCGGTGAAGTTGGCGCCGAGCGAGGTGTCGCGCGAGATGGTCCAGGTGGTGTTGCGCGAGAGCACGTCGATTTCGCCGGATTGCAGCGCCGTGAAACGATCCTTGGCGGACAACGGCACGTACTTGACCTTGGTCGGATCGTTGAAGATCGCGCCTGCGATCGCGCGGCAGAGGTCGACGTCAAGCCCGGTCCAGTTGCCCTTGTCGTCGGGCGAGGAGAAGCCGGGCAGGCCTTGGCTGACGCCGCAGGACAGCATGCCCCGGTCCTTGATGGTCTTGAGCGTTTGCGCATCGGCGGCCTGGGCGGAGAGGCCGGCGGCGACAGCGAGAGTGAGAGCCAGGGTTACGCGTTTCATGGGCTGAAGGCCTTTCAAAGTCGTCTCAAGGTCAGGAATGGCGTCTTTGGGATCGTCTCCGCCAGGGCTAGCCGCATCAAGACTAGCCTTGCAAGAGTCATGCTGGAAAACCTTGCCGAACACTCGCCCATCCCGGGAGGCCATACCTTAATCCCCGCCGCAGGCGTCCGCCGTTATGGCTGTGACGCAAGGTCCGGTCAGACGATGGATCGAAGGTCGCGGCAGCCCCTCAACATGCGGCGACTGAATAGCACCCGCGCATCTCAGAACGACTGGCGAGCCGGGTCAAGGGGTTGACGGGACTCTTCTGTGTTCTGTTATTAACGGCAGCGGCCTTCGGCCGGCCCGCGGGCGCGGCGCGCCCGGTGGAAACGCGCTTTTTGAAAGCAGACGCATGGATTCCTCGCATCCCGCCCAACAGCACGCCGAAACCCGGCTGGTGACCTCCGGCCGCGACACCAAGGCGCAGAAGGGGTTCGTCAATCCGCCGGTGTTTCACGGTTCGACCGTGCTCTATCCGACCGCTGAGGACCTGCACGCCCATCGCGGCGAGTTCCAGTACGGCCGCCACGGCACCCCCACCACCAGGGCGTTCCAGGAGACGCTGATGGCACTGGAGGGGCCGCAATGCGCCGGCGTCGGCATCGTGCCGTCAGGCCTGTCGGCGATCTCCACCACCCTGCTCTCGGTGCTGAAGACCGGCGACCATCTGCTCGTCTGCGACAACGTCTATCGGCCCTCGCGCAATTTCTGCAACGGCATGCTCGCGCGCCTCGGCATCGAGACCACCTATTTCGATCCGCTGATCGGCGCGAGCATCGACAAGCTGTTCAAGCCCAACACCCGCGCGGTGCTGGTGGAGGCGCCGGGCTCGCAGTCGTTCGAGATGCCTGACATCCGCGCCATCGCCGAGGTCGCGCATGCGCGCGATGCGCTCGTCATCGACGACAACACCTGGGCGACGCCGCTCTATCATCGCTCGCTCGACCAGGGTGTCGACATCAGCATGCAGGCCGCCACCAAGTATATCGGCGGCCATTCCGACATCATGTTCGGCACCATCTCGGCCAACGCCAAGGCGTGGCCGCAGATTGCCGAAGGCATCCGCCTGCTCGGCGTCTGCGCCGGCCCTGACGACGTCTTCCTGGCGCTGCGCGGCCTGCGCACGCTGTCGGTACGATTGGCGCAGCATCACCGCTCGGGGCTCGACATGGCGCGCTGGCTCGCGGCCCGCCCCGAGGTCGCGCGCGTGCTGCATCCGGCGCTCGAGACCGATCCCGGCCATGCCATCTGGAAGCGCGATTTCACCGGCGCGTCGGGCCTGTTCAGCATCGTGTTGAAGCCGGCGCCGCAGAAGGCCGTCGACACCATGCTCGACACGCTCAAGCTGTTCGGCATGGGCTTCTCCTGGGGCGGCTTCGAGAGCCTCGTGATTCCCTTCGATTGCGACGCCTATCGCACCGCCACGAAGTGGTCGCCGGGCGGCCCGACCCTGCGACTGCACATCGGCCTCGAAAGCGTCGACGATCTCAAGTCCGATCTCGATCGCGGCTTCGCTGCCCTCAAGGCGGCAATGTGAGCCTGCTCACAAGGCATCGCGCCTCGGGACGCGGCAATCGCGCGCCGGCGGACGCGCAAAACGCGCGCCGCGGGAACGCGCAACCGCCGCAAACGTTAACGCGGATGCGCCAACAAAGGGTTTGAACCGCTGACGTTTGGCGCTAGCCTCACCAATCGACTCCAATCCGGACGCGGAGCATGGGAACGTTGGTTCTGCTCGATCTGATGGGCGGCGTGGCGCTGTTGCTGTGGGGCCTGCACATGGTCCACAGCGGGATTCTGCGCGCCTTCGGCCCGGACCTGCGGCGGCTGCTCGGCAAGGCGCTCGGCAACCGATTCAACGCGTTCGCCGCCGGGCTAGGCCTTACCGCGCTGCTCCAGAGCAGCACGGCGACGGCGCTGATCACCAGCTCATTCGCGGCAGAAGGCCTCGTCAGCCTGGCCGCCGCGCTCGCCATCATGATGGGGGCCAATGTCGGCACGACGCTGATCGTGCAGGTGCTGTCGTTCAACATCGCAGCCGTTGCGCCTGTCCTGTTCGTGCTCGGGCTCGTCGCCTTCCGCTCCGGCCCACGGTCGCGGATCAAGGATATCGGGCGCGTATTCATCGGTCTCGGCTTGATGCTGCTGTCGCTGCACATCCTGCTCGACACGCTGGCTCCGGCGGAGAACGCGCCGGGTGTTCGTGTCATGATGTCCGCGATCACGGGCGATCCCGTGCTCTGCATCGTCATCGCCGCGCTCGTCACCTGGGCGGTGCATTCGAGCGTCGCCAGCGTGCTGCTGATCATGTCGCTGGCCTATTCGCAGTTCATCACACCTTACGCGGCCCTCGCGCTGGTGTTGGGGGCCAATCTCGGCAGCGCCATCAATCCCGTGTTCGAGGGGGCCCGGCGCGACGATCCCGCAAGCTACCGCCTGCCGCTCGGCAATCTCGCCAACCGCGTGATCGGGATCGCGCTGGTGCTGCCGTTCCTGAATGGGATCGCTGAGCACATGCACGCCTGGCAGCCTGATCTCGCCAGGATGACGGCGGCCTTCCACATCGCCTTCAACGTAGGCACGGCCGTCATCTTCATCGGCCTGCTCGACATCATGTCCCGGCTCCTGACCCGGCTGCTGCCTGATCGCGTCCGGGAAGACGATCCGGCCCGGCCGCGCTATCTCGACGAGAGCGCGCTGGAGACGCCGTCACTGGCGCTCGCCGACGCCGCGCGTGAGACCTTGCGCATGGGCGATCTGGTCGAGGTCATGCTGCGCAAGGTAATGGCGGCGATGATGACCGGCGACCGCGCGCTGGTCGACCAGGTCACGAAGATGGACAATGTCGTTGACAGCCTCGACGAAGCCATCAAGCTCTATGTGACGAAGCTGATGCGGGGCAGCCTCGACGAGAGCGAGGGCCGGCGCGCGATGGAGATCATCTCCTTCGCCATCAACCTCGAGCATATCGGCGACATCATCGACAAGAGCCTGAGCGAGCTCGCGACCAAGAAGATCAAGCGCCGCTTCCAGTTCTCGGCCGAGGGCGCCGAGGAGCTCGCCGCCTTCCACAAGCGCACGATGGACTCGCTGCGGATCGCCTTCGGCGTCTTCATGTCGGGCGATGCCAACGAAGCGCGCAAGCTGCTGGTGGAGAAGACCACGCTGAAGAACACCGAGCTCGCCGCCGTCGAGCGTCATCTCGACCGCTTGCGCGAGGGCCGCCCCGAGACCATCGAGACCACCTCGCTGCATCTCGACGTGCTGCGCGACCTACGCCGCATCCACTCGCATATCTGCTCGGTCGCCTATCCCGTGCTCGATGCCGCCGGCGAGCCTTATCGCAGGAGCGAGGCGGATGCCGCCCTGCCCGCCTCCGGCGCGGCGTCGGCGTTACCGCGCTAGCGGCGCGTCTCAGCGTTCCAGCGTCCTCGAGGCGCGGCCGCGGTTCTTGATGATCAGCATGATGTTGCGGATATAGATGATGGTCGCGAGCGCCTGTCCGAGGATGATGACGGGCTCGCGCTTCACGACGCCGTAGACCAGCGTCATCAGCCCGCCGCCCATCGAGCAGAACCAGAACGCCATCGGCACCACGCTGTTGCCGGCCCGCTCGCTCGCGATCCACTGCACCAGGAAGCGTGCGGTGAAGAACAGCTGCGCGACGAGGCCGAACGCCAGCCAGAAATCGAACTTGGCGACGAAGACGTCGTAGAGATAGTTATTCAACGCCTGACCGTATTGGATGATCATGCCTTCACCTCAGTCACATCTGGTGTCGGCTTCTTGCGGCGGATCAGCCACCACACGCCGACGAGATCCATGATGCCGATCCACAGCCGGTCGAAGAAACCATAGTTTGACACGCCGGAATGGCGCGGCCGGTCGATCACGTCGACATAGGCGATCTCGTAGCCTTCGCGGCGCACCAGCGCCGGCAGGAAGCGATGCAGCCCGTCGAAATAGGGCATCATCAGGAACACGTCGCGCCGGAACGCCTTCAGGCCGCAACCGGTATCGCGCGTTCCGTCCTTCAGGATAGCATTGCGGACGCCGTTCGCCACGCGCGACTGGAATTTCTTGAAGCCGGTATCCTTGCGTCCGACACGCTGACCGGCCGCGAGACCGACGCGCCCCGCCCCCTTCTCGACCGCCGCGATCAGGTCCGGCAGGAAGGCGGGATTGTTCTGCCCGTCGCCGTCGAGCGTCGCCACGATCGCGCCGCGCGCTGCGCGCACGCCGCTGCGCACTGCTGCCGACTGGCCGCCTGATCTGGCATGGCGAAGCTGCCGGAGATTGTCCCGCTGCTGCATGATCGCGCCGAGCCGTTCGCCGGTCGCGTCCGTCGAGCCGTCATTGACGTAGATGATTTCATAGGCCCAGCGGCCGTCGAGCGCCGCGCCGATCTCCTCGATCAGCGGCGCGATGTTGTCGGCTTCGTTGCGCACGGGAACGACGATGGAAACCGAAGGCTGGGACGACGACAAATCGAAAGCTCGTGGTTGGAATTGGCCTGCCCCGGGGAACCGGCGGTCCCGGCAGGCAGCCGCTTTTATGGGGCGGATGCCCCGTGGGCAACCCTTTTGAGGCGGCCCGAGACCGCCCCTGCAAGAGGCACAATGGTGCCGTCGGCGCGGATGGCAAAGCCGAGCCTCCGGGCCGCGAACCAGTAGCGCACTGCCATGGCGCCGACCATGCCGACCAGAGCGCCGGCGACGACGTCGCTCGGATGATGCGCGAGCAGCACCAGCCGGGTCAGCAGGATCACGATTGCGTAAGTGAACATGAACACGCGCAGGCGCGGCCACAGCGCCGAGACAGCAAACGCCAGCGCAAACGCCGTCACCGCATGACCCGACGGCAGGCTGGCATAAGCCCCCGTTCCCTCGAACGGGATGAAGTTGAACGGATCGGCCTTGCCGCTCACGAACGGACGGCCGCGGCCGATGAGATATTTCAGGATCTCGGCAACGAACACGGACAGGGCGACAGACAGAAACATGAACTGCAGCCGCGTACCGATGCCGAGCAGCAGCCCACGACGGGTGCCGTGCAATCCCGCTGCAACGAGCGCCAGGACCACCAGCGTCCCCCCGAGCACCGAGAGCACATACTCGTCCTTGCCGAAATCGGTGAGGATACGGATCGGCCACAGGCTCGGCGTGCCGCGCGTCGGCATCAGCTGGATCTCGGTCTGATCGAACGCGAGCATCAGCACGATGATCAAGGTCGCACCGGCCGCACTGAGCCACAGCGAATGCCGCGCCAGCTTTCGCGCGGCTTCGGCGCGGCGCGAATGCGAAGGCGTACGGACGAGCTGCACCAGGGCATGGCCCGACACCGCGAGCAATTGCGCGGGATAGCCCGGGCGTGGCGCGCTGTCGGCCGGCGCTGGCATCTACTCAGTGCCTTCCGAGCGGAAGATCGAGATCGAGATCGCGCGCCCTTGCGAGAAATTATAGCCGTCGATGCGGGTACCTACCTTGTAGCGCAGCCCGATCGCCTCGGCCCGCTGCACGAAGCTGCGCTCCGAGCGCTGCTCGATCAGCGCGAAGCGACAGCTCCCCTGCCGCAGGAAATCCGCCGCGCCCGAGCCGTCGGTGAGCAGCGTCTGCGTGCCCGTCAGGAACACGAGGCTCGGCTCGTGATAGCCGGCGGCGGCTGCCTTCGGCCCGACGCAGGTGACGTTGCGAAGCGCGCGTGCGATCTCGATGCTCGGAAACAGCGGGGTCAGCGACGGCAGCACGATGCCGTAGACCACGACCGCGAGCATCAGCGCTGCGACCAGCGCGTTGAGCAGCGAGCGCTCGGCGCGGTTGGTGTCGAACAGCCACCAGGCGAACAGACCGAAGATGAGCGAGGCCGCAATGAACGGCCAGGCCACGAACGCCGGTTGCCGCGTCAGCATGACCGCGCCGACCACGGCGATGATCGAGGCGGCAGCGGGAATCGCGAACCACCACGCCGAGCCGCGCGCGAGCCACGAGCGCGACAGCACGTTCCGCTCCAGCGCACCGACCGTGAGGATCGCGATCGCCGGATACAGCGGCAGCACGTAATGCGGCAGTTTGGTCAGCACCGCCTCGAACACGATCCAGGACGGGATCAGCCAGGCCAGCAGGAACTGCGCGCCGGGCTCGCGCCGGGCCCGCCACACCGCCGGCGCCGCCATCGCCGCAAGCGGCGCGCCCGGCCAGAATGTGATCCAGAACAGCGCCAGATACAGTCCGGGCGGCGCGCCATGGGATTCCTGGGCGCCGATTTTGCTCAGCATGTCGCCGCCGACGGAATCGGCGAAGAAGGCATCACCCGCGCGCCAGAAGATCGCGACGAACCAGGGCAGCACCAGCACCAGCATCCACATCAGGCCCCAGAGCGGACGCAGCTTCCACAGCCACGAGGCATCACGGTCCTGGATCGCGAGCGCGACAATGGTGAGGCCTGCGAACATCAGGATCAGCGGACCCTTGATCAGGATGCCGACCGCGAGCGCGGTCCAGAAGATCGCGGGCCAGCTCCACGGCGGATGGGTCTCATCCTCGGCGCGCTGCCACGACAGATAGGCGCGCGACATTGCGCCCATCGCGGCGGTCACGCAGAACAGCAGCATCGCATCGGTTTTCGCCAGCCGCGCCTCGACGCCGAGCAGCACGGAGGCACACATCAGGAGCGCGGCAAGCACCGCCGCGCGCCGCGTGACGAAGCCGAGCGCCGCCCAATAGGTCATCAGCACGGCGCCGATGGCGCCGATCAGCGACGGCAGCCGGTACACCCAGATCCGCAATTCGGCCTTCGGCAGCTTGAGCGCTGATGCGGCTTCAACTGCGGCCGATTGCAACCAGTAGATGCCGACCGGCTTCTTGTAGCGGACGTCTTCCTGGAAACGGATGTCGACATAATCGCCGCTCTCGACCATCTGCTTGGTGGCCTGCGCGAAGCGCGCCTCGTCGCGGTCAACAGGCGGAATCGTGAAGAAGCCCGGCAGGAACAGCAGCAGCGCACACAGCAGCAGGAAGCCGACTGCGCGGGCGTGACTGGCCGTGGCGTAGTCCAGCATAAGCACGAGCCGGCTGCCCGGATTCACGGGCGCTTTCGGCTCGCGGGGTGCTCCAAAACGGGGGCTGGGATAGGTCTCGGCCATTGGTTCCGCTTACGCTGAAACCGTCATTCCGACAACCGGTTAAGGCGGGGTCATTGAATTCGAATGACAACTGTGTCCGCGGCGCCAGTTGCGTCGATCACGGTAAGCCGCGCAAAGCCCGGACCGGGCGGATCGATCAGGCGCTGGCGGCGCCCGTCGATCTCGCCGAGTGATGTTCCATTAACCATGACGGTCATGGGAAGGACGCCGCCGGCGACCTTCACCGGCATGGCTGCGCTCCCCTCGCCGCCGGAACGGTCGACATCGATCCGCGAGCCGTTCAGCGGGAACTGGATGTGCAGCGCCTGCTCGCTGCCGGTCCGCACCAGGTCCCCGACCGGGCGGAACCGCTTGAGTGGCAATGGCAACTTGGCGTTGCTGGCGACCAGGGTTCCCTTCGGCGGCTTCGGCAACGGGGCCAGCGTCTTGCCGGTGCGCGCGAAGGCGTCGAACAGGATCGGGGCTGCGGCCACGCGGCCGATCAGGCCGGGAACCGGCGCGCCGTCGGGCCGGCCGACCCAGACGCCGATGGTCATGCGGCCGTCGAAGCCGACCGACCAGGCGTCGCGATAGCCGTACGAGGTGCCGGTCTTGAACGCGATGCGGTTGTGGGCGGCGTTTTCGGGCGGCGGCGTGCCCAGGAGCACGTTGCCGACCTGCCAGGCCGCAACCTGGTCCAGCAGCCGCAGCGGTTCCCGATCGTCCCGGCCGGTCATGAGGTCGCGCAACGGCATGGTGGTGCCGAGCCGAGCGAAACCCGTATAGAGCTGGGTGAGGTCCTGGAGTGTCACACCGACGCCGCCGAGTCCCATCGCGAGCCCCGGTGCCTCGTCCTTGGGCAGGACCAGATTGCCGCCGGCCTGCCGCAGCCGCGACGACAGCCGGCTCGCGCCGACGCGGTCGAGCAGCACGATCGCCGGCACGTTCAGCGACAATTGCAGCGCCTTCTTCACTGGCACCGTGCCCTGAAACGTCATGTCGAAATTTTCCGGCGCGTAGGAGCCGAAGCGGACGGGCCTGTCGTCGATCAGGCTGTCGGGATGGACAAAACCGTCCTCGAAGGCGAGCCCATAGATGAAGGGTTTCAGCGTCGAACCCGGCGAGCGGACGGCGCGGGTCATGTCGACCTGCCCCGCCCGGCTCTCGTCGAAATAATCGGCCGAACCGACGCGGGCGAGCACGTCGCCGCTCTCATTGTCGACCACGATGATGCCGACCGAGATGTTGGGCCCGAGCGCAATGGCGCGGTCGCGCGCCAGTGGCTCCAGCACCTTTTGCAGATTGGCATCGAGCGTCAGCTTGATGACCGGCGTATCCTTGACCGTCGACAGCGCCGTGTCGGAAGCGTGCGGCGCGAGGATCGGCATCGGCTTGCGCAGTTTTGGCACGGGCACGGCCTTGGTCTGCTTCGCGTCCTCAAGACTGACCACATGCTCCTCGACCATGCGGTCCAGCACGCGGTCGCGCGCCTTGCGTGCGGCCTCGGGATAGCGATCGAGCCGGCGCGTCTCCGGCGATTGCGGCAGCGCCACCAGCAGCGCGGCCTCGGCCAGAGAGAGCCGCTTCGGCTCCTTGCCGAGATAGGCGATCGAGGCTGAGCGGATGCCTTCGAGATTGCCGCCGTAGGGCGCGAGCGCGAGATAGAGGTCGAGGATCTCAGCCTTGCTCATGCTGCGCTCGATCTCGATCGCCCGCACGATCTGCCGCAGCTTTGCATAGAGCGAGCGCTGCCGCCGCGGCTCCATCAGCCGCGCCAGCTGCATCGAGATGGTCGAGCCGCCCGAGACGATGTGGCCGCGCGTGGTGAGCTGTAGTGCGGCGCGCCCGAGAGCGAGCGGGTCGAGACCGTTATGCGCGTAGAAGCGCTGGTCCTCATAGGCGAGCAGCAGTTTGAGATAGGTCGGATCGACATTGGCCTTGGCATCGACCGGCAGCCGCCAGCGGCCGTCGGCCATGGCATACGCGCGCAGCAGTTTTCCGTTGCGATCGACGATGGTGGTGGAGACCTGGCGCGCCTCGTCGAGCGGGAGCGGGCCGAGCGAGTAGACCCAGGCGACAAAGCCGAAGATGGCGAGGATGAGCGTGAGCGCGAGGCCCGAGAGGACGCGAAAGCCCCTGCCCCTTGCCCCGTCATGGCCGGGCTTGACCCGGCCATCCACGTCTTTGCCGGCAGCGCCACAGCTCGTGGATGCCCGGGACATCTGCGCGAAGACGCGCTTCGCGCTTTTGCCCGGGCATGACGACGGAGTATGTGGCTCTGCTTCGCTCATCTCTCCACTCACTTCGCCGCCCGCACCTCGACGTTACCCGTCCCGGTCCGGCCGTAGCGCGAGGGATTGTACATGTCCTCGACATAGGCCTGCGGCAGCACGTATTTGCCGGGCGAGACCGCGCGCACGACGTAGGCGACGGTGAAGACCGACTTGGAGTCCGAGGCGCGATCGACCGCCGCCGTGAAGCGGTCGTCACGGAACTCGGTATCTTCAGGCTCCTCGCCGTCCTCGATCCAGTCCAGCGTGCCACTGTCGCCCGACGACACCAGCTTCGGATTGTCGATCTCGAGGCCCGCGGGCAGATAGTCGGACACCATGATGTGGCCGTACTCGGGCTTCGCCTCGGTGATCTTCAGCACCACGGCGAAACGCTGGTTCTGCTTGACCTTGCTGATGTCGGCGGGCTTGCCGTCGAGCGTGAAGTAATTGCGCTCGATCTTGAAGCCGTTCGATGCAGCCGGCTCCGGCGTGACCGGCGAGCCCGACACCGAGACCACCGCCTGGACCGGCGCATCGCCGGTGTTGGTGATCTTCAGTGGCTTGCCCTCCAGCGTCACGGCCTTGTAGCTGCGGTACAGCGCGGTCTTGACCGGCTGGCCGTCGACGTCCATCGACAGGTTCTCCTTGGCGAGCGCGCGCGCCGCCAGCACCAGCCACGCATTCTCCTGCGTCGAAGTGTAGGGCGTCAGACCGCGCGCGGTCTCGACCCGCGACACCGCCTGCGTCAGCGTCGCCTTCGGCGCATTGCCTTCGCTGGCGAGCGAGACCAGCGCGGCGGCATCGCGAAGCTGCGAGCCGTAGTCGGTGCGGCCGAACTCCAGCACCGGTTTTGGCGCAAGGCTGTCGAGCGCGGCACCGTAGACGCGTTCCGCGCGGTTGCGGTCGCCGACCAGTGCGAGCGCCGCCGCAAGCTGCGACTTCGCGATCGGCGTTGCGAGGTTGGCGAGCTTGGTGTCGGCGAGGTAGCGCAGATCGCCGATCGGAGCAGCGCCGTTACGCGCGAGCACGTAGAGGCCGTAGGCGAGATCGCGCCCGCCGTCCTTCTCAGGCTCGTTGCCGTTCACGACCGAGTTGCGGATACGGTCGAGCGCGTTCTTGAACAGCACGTCCGGCACCGCAAAGCCTTTTTCGCGGGCGCGGGTGAGGAAGTCCGTTACGTAGGCGTCGAGCCAGGCGTCGTCGCCTCCGGCCGACCACAGGCCGAACGAGCCGTTGGAGCCCTGGCGTGCCAGGAGCCGCTCGATCGCATCGCGGATGCGCTGGTCGACCTCGGTGTCCATGGCCAGATGCGCGCCGACGGCGAGCTCATTGACATAGAGCAACGGCAAGGCACGGCTCGTGATCTGTTCCGAGCAGCCATAGGGGTAGCGGTCGAGCGCCTTCAGGATCGTTGCGGCGTCGAGCGCCGTCGACAGGCTGGCCGAAACCGAGACGCTGCCGGTGCCCGGGACGAGATCGGAGAACATGTCCGAGGTCAGCGTCAGGCTTTCACCCTTCGCCAGCGTCCGGATCGAACGCCGCGCCAGCACCTGTGTCGCCGCCTTGACGTCGAGCGCATAGTGACGCGCCAGCGCAAGGCCGTTCGGCCCCTTGATGTCCACGTCGAGCGTCGCCTGCCCCGCCGCCGTCGCGTCGATTGCGAGCGTAAACGCGTTGCGCTGCTTGGCGGCGAGCTTGACCGTGGTTGCGGGATTGCCGGTCATCTTCACCGGGCCGCCGGTCTTCACGTTGATGACGTAGTCGCCGGCCTGGCCCTCGACATTGTCGATCTCGAGGTTGACCGTGCCGTGGTCGCCATTGAGCAGGAAGCGCGGCAAGGTCGTGGTCAGCACCACGGGATCGCGGATCACGACATCCGTGTTGGCACGGCCGAGTTTCGTGGCGGTCCACGCCACCGCCATGACGCGCGCGGTGCCGGCGAACTCGGGGATATCGAAGCTCACTTCGGCGGTGCCGTCGGCGGCGACCGTGACGATGCCCGAGTAGAGCGCGAGCGGCTTTTGCGCGGGCGGAGAGCCCTGCAATTCGCCGGCGCCGGCATCGCCGCCGGACTTGATCTGTCCGCGCGTGCCCGACATGCCGTCGATCAGTTGCCCATAGAGATCGCGGATTTCCGCGCTCAGGCGGCGCTGGCCGAGATAGTAATCGTCCGGCGCCGGCGGCTTGTAATTGGTCAGGTTGAGGATGCCGACATCGACCGCGGCGATGACGATTTTGGCGTCCTCGCCCGGATTGAGCCCGTCGAGCTTGACCGGGATCTTCAACGTCGCATTCGGCCGGACCAGTGCCGGCGGCGTCAGCTTCACCTGGAGCGTGCGGGTCTGCTTGTCGATGCCGAACCATTTCAGGCCGATCGCCCGGCCCGGCATGCGTTGCGCAGCCGCATCGAGCGGCCGGCGCAGCGTCGCCACCACATAGGCGCCGGTGCCCCAGTCCTTGCCGACCGGCAGCCTCACCTGCGCGGTACCTTCCTTGACGTCGATGGTCTGCGTCGTCAGCAGGCGGTCGCCGAGCACATTGACGGTGAGCTTGCCGGCGCTGCGGACGTTCACCGATACCGTCATGGTGTCGCCGGAGGCATATTGCGGCTTGTCGATCGAGGTCTCCAGCAGGTCCGGCGTGTCGGCGCTGCCGTCGGAATACCAGCCGACATCGAACTGCACCGAGGTCACCGGACCGTCGGCATCGTTCGACTTCACATCGAGCCGATAGCGGCCGGGCTGCGGTGCCAGCGAAATCCGCGACGGCTTGTCGGCCGCGATCGTCACGTCGCCGTCGGAAACGCGCGAAGTCGATTTGACCGGCTCGTACTCCCAGTAATTGTTCTGGCGATACCACTGGTAGCGCGACTCCATCTTCAGGAGCTCGTAGCGCAGGCCATCGCGGCGCAGCCTCTCACCTTCGGGCGAGACGAACACGACGTCGAACTCGGCCTTGTCGCCCTCGGCGACGTTCTTGTCGCCGAACAGCGGCTTGATGCCGATCATGGCGTTGGCGGGCGCGACCGGCAGCACGATCTTGCGCTCGACGGCACGGCCGCCGGTCTCGACCATGCGAACGAAGATCTGCGCTTCCTGCGGGCGCGTCGAGGCGGGCTGCTTGTCCAGCGTCACCGGGAAGGTGGCAACGCCGTTGGCGTCGGCTTCCGGCAAATTCTCCAGCGGCGTGCGCTCGTTCGAGGTGGTCTCCTCGTCGGCGACGCCGAACTGGTAGCCGGCAAAGCCCGGGCGTTCGCTCGCGGGCGCGACCAGCATGTCGCCTTCGAGCTGGAGACCCGACGCCGGCGCTCCATAGAGGAAATGACCATCCGCCTTGAGCTCCACCGGAGCGTTAGCTTTGATCAGCTTGTCCTTGGCGGACAAGTCGAATTCGATCCGATCTGGAACGTAATCCTCGACCATGAAGGTGGTTTCGCCGACCGACGAGCCCTTCGGATCGGTGAAGGCACGCACCCGCCAGGTCCCGGTCGGGACGGCCGAATTGAGCGGCACGGACAGCGTACGGCCGCCGGCGCCCTGGTCGGCCAGCACCGCGCGGCGGAATTCGACGCCGTCGGGGCGCTCGATCACCAGCGTCAGCGGCCCGCCGGCAATGGCATTGCCCTGCCCGTCGCGCAAGAGCGCGGTGAGATAGACGGTCTCGCTGGAGCGATAGACGCCGCGCTCGGCGTAGACGAAGGCATCGGCGCCCGATGGCACCGCCCGGCCCGAAACGCCGCGGTCGGACAGGTCGAAAGCCGAGGTCTTCAGGCTCAGGAAAGCATAGTCGGCCTTCTCGCCCGTGACAGTCAGCATCGCCGGCGACAGGCCGCCCTCGCCACGCGCAAGCCCCGCCTCGAACAGCACATGGCCGGACTCATCCGTCTTGCGGGTCGCCAAAATCTCGTTGTTGCGCGCGACCAGCCGCACCTCGGCCTTGCCGACCGGATCGGTCGAGGCCAGCGAGTTCACGAAGACATGGATGCCGTCATTGCCGGAATAGGCGGTGACCCCGAGGTCTGAGACGATGAACCATTGCGTCGCGAGCTGGTAATCGTCGTCCGAGCCCGGCCCCTTGGCCGCGGCGGTCATCACGTAGACCCCGGGCTGGAGCTCGCCGAGCGCCTGGTCGACCGGGAATGCGGTGGTGACGTCCTGGTTCAGCGTCATCGCGGTCGCGAGCTCGCCGGTCCAGACCTTGACGCCACGCTCGCCGCCGAGATCGGCGAGCTGGTAGCGCGACAGCGTCTTCTGGAAATCGCTGTCGACCACCGTGTTGATCAGGTTGCGGTCGCCGATCCGGAAGACGTTGACGTTGACGGCGGGCGTGTTGACGCTGACCACGGGAATGCCGCGCTGGCCGGTCCGCGGCAGCACATAGGCACGGCTGGTGAAGCGCACGAAGGGCTTGCGGTCGCGCACATAGACGTTGAACTCGGCCGATTTCGGCAGGCCCTCCTTCACGGTGGACGGCAAGCCGGCGCGCAGATTGATGTTGTAGCGCTCGCCGTGCTTCAGCCCGTCGACGCAGAGCTGCTTGCCTTCGGCCGATAGCGCCGGCTTGTCCTGGCCCGCCAGCGCGAGGTACGGCGCGAAATCGGTGCGCTTGGCCAGCTCCTCCGAGAACTGGAAGCAGGCGCGCGGGCTCGCCGAATCCGAGTCCACGGTATAGTCGAGCAGCCGGAAGCCGTGCTCGTCGCGCATCTTCTCGTATTGGCCGCGAACGTCGGCGACCTCGCGCATGTCGAGCGACAGCCGCAGCGCATCCAGCGCCGGCCGCCACAGCTTGCGTTCGGCCAGCGACTTGCCGAGCACGGCGAGCGCATCCGCCTCCTCGCCCGGATTGCCGGCGCGCTGGTAGGCGATGTAGGCGGCGGTCGAGGCCCGCTCCAGCAGGAACGTCTGCTCGCTAGAGCTCTTCGGCGAGATCTGGAAGATCACCTTGGCGAGCCGCAGCCAGTTGCCGGTATCCTCCGGCGTGGTCGCGGCGATCTGGCCGAGCACCGACAGCCCGGTGCGGAAATCATTGCGCCGGAAGGCGGCGTCGGCGTCGGTGCGCAGCGTCGCGCTGGTCTTGGCGACCGGCCCCGCCTCGCTCTTGATCTGGGCCTCCAGCTTGATCGCGGAATCGGCGAGGTCGTCGCGCTTGAACGCTTTGTCGGCGGCCAGCGCTGCGCTAAGGCCGAGCGCCAGCGTGGCGCAGAGTGTGACGGCGCGAACAAGACCGATCATAATGGACTCCCGGAAATCGCGGCGAACGCCGCGTGAGCATGAAATGCGCGGAAAGGTGACCGACTCAAGGCGATGGAACCAAAGGTGCAAATCGTCGCATTCGCCATGACAAGGCAAGCCCTGAGGAGACCGATCGAGATATCACCGCGCACGCCGTCCTGATGGCGCAGCCATACCTGACCGATCGACCGGCGGCCGTGTCCCGGAAGCTGGCCAGCGTTCCCGGCGATGTAATCCATCGTCCAGTCCGCTGCCGCTCAACCCGGCACCCTGACACCCCACCGTTCCGCTTAGTCGCGGCGTTCAGGAAAACGGTTCGGTTCAGACTTGGCGGGGTCGAGGATTTTTTATATCTGGCGTGATAGAAGACCGGCAGGCGGCAGCCAAGGCTGGCCTCAAGACGGTCCCATAGCTCAACTGGATAGAGTAGCGGATTTCTACTCCGCGGGTTGCAGGTTCGAGTCCTGCTGGGATCGCCATTCATCACTGGATTGACGAGGCCGATGAGAGCCGACTTGCGGTATCGGCCGCCCGCTCACCGGAGACGTCTTCAAGAGCCTCGCTGTTCTCGTCGATCCCGTGGACGATTTCGATTCGCGCTGCCGGAATTTCGGTGCCGCTTGATCGACGTGACGGACGCACAGTTACCAATCCTCATTACTTCACGAATACGTGGGTACCCTCGCCCCGGTCTTTGAACCGGACAGACGAACCCTATCTATGCGCCGGGCGACGTGCGCCCGATAGGGAATTCGATGCTGCCAACCGAGTGGACGAGAATGACTATCGCATCTGCGGTTGCCGTGATCGCGATGTCGTATTTGGCAATCGACGCTGGCGTCGTGAACTCCAGCGTGATCACACGGCGCATCGAGACGGCGCGGGCTTCCATTGCGGACGCGGCGGCCAGTCAGCATCAACTCGCCTTCGCTATTCAGGCCTGGGCGCGTCCAAGCCGCCAGAAGGCGGACTCGGAGCCACATCTGGAGCACTGCCTGGCGATCGATTGAGTCAGGCGCAGCACCAGATCAGCCGACGCCTAAGCGGCATTTCTTTTGTTCACGGTCCGACTCCGCTTCGTTCCAAAAGCACGAATCGTCATCGCAAAAATCGGCAGCGCGCATTCATTAATGCCGCGTTTCGCTGGCTCGGTTCGTTCATGCATCCGAGGTCACGAGCACGGGCCGCAATCGGTACGCATCGATCGCGGCGTTCGACAGCAGCAGCCTGCGCCGCTCGCCGCGCAGCATCAACCGGTCGATCCTGTTCAGGATGAAGCGGGCTGAATCATTGGGCTCACCGGTGAGCAGGCCGGATTGGTCGAGATATTTCCAGGCGATCTCGAAAGACTGCGCGCGCAATTCGGGGTCTGTCATAGCCGGCCAACGTCGACGGGGAACGGATGTTCCTAACCGCGCAACGTCAGTCGCAGCGAACCACGGCGCGACGAAATGCGTAGCGCCGCGAACGAGATCACGACCAGCACGTTGGCTGCAACGAAATGGAGTGGTGCCGACCCGCCAGCCCCGGTCGGCTTTGAAGGGCCCCGTGCTTGTCCCCCCGAGCACGGGGCTTTCTCATGCAGGCCAACCAGCGTCCCGACCTCGGCCGGCCATTGACGCGAGATCTCGCCGAGGATGCGATTAGTCCGTCTGCTCGTCGCGCCGGTCGCGGGCGAGTTGATGCCAGGCCAGAGCCAGTTGGATCAGTCTCTGCCGGTCGGCGCCGTCGGCGGACGCCGCGGCCCGCTTCATCGCCGCCTCGGCTTCGTGCTGTGGGTCGTACTTGGGGCACATGAGGCCGAACCTAACCGACCGATATGGACGGACCGATGGCAATTTCGTCCGTATGAATGCGGGGTGGCTTCGCGTCGTCCGAACCCACCCTGACGCATCTGTGAAGTGCGTCACAGCCTGCAACCGGCGTCTCGGCTAAACAGAACTCAACCGCTCGCACCACCGCGAGAGGGCATGGGTGGTCCATCATGACACAGGAAGCAGCAGCCGAGGCTCACGTCCCAACGCGACGCGCAAGGCCCGACCTGTTCGGCGCCACGTTTCTTGCCACCATCGGTATCGTGATGCTGGCCTGGATCGCAGGCCTGGTCTGGGCCGCGATCGCGTTCTTCAACTGGCTGGTGTGACGCGCGAAGCGATCAGTATCGCTTCAGCAAGCAATACGTTGCCCAGACAAAAAGAGGCGGGCCTGCGCCCGCCTCCTTGTTTCAGACCTTGCCTGAAGCCTCAGTAACACGCGCGAGGATCGGCCTGCACATACTGGCCGCTCGGATAGCGGTAGTAGCAATTGCCCTGGGCGAAATAATAGCCGGGCCGCGAGGCAGCCGTGGCGCCGGCGATCGCGCCGGTGGCGCCGCCGATCACGGCACCCGCGGCCGCGCCCGAGGCGTTGCCCGAGATCAGGCCGCCCAGCACGCCGCCGACGATGGCGCCGCCAAGTGCGCTTGCGCCGGGATCAGCCGGTGGCGGAGGCGGCGGCGGTTCGTAGGCAACGGGAGGCGGCGCCGGAGCATAGGCCACCGGCATGTCGTCGAAGTAATCCTCGGAGATGTAGGCCGGCGGGCCGGCCATCCGCTGCGGATAATAGTACCAGACGCCGCCGACGTCCCACCACCAGCCGGAGCGGCCGTTGCGGACCTCGTGGCGCCAGCGCCCGCCATCCCAGGCGCGATTGCCGCGATAGGCGTGTCCGCCCCAGTCGCGCTCCGGTGCGGGGCCCCTGGCGTAATTGCGTCCGGGCGGCGGGCCGCCTGCTCCGTGCGGGCCGGGACCGGGGCCGCCGGCGTGGGGCTGGCCGCCGGGCTGTTGCGCGGGCCGGGCCGCCTGCTGCGGCGGGGGGCCCTTGCGCATGTTCTGGTTGTTCTGGGGCGGCGCGCCCGCGCCGGGCCCCGCAGGCGTCTGGGCCTGGGGTCTTGGCGGCAATGAGTCCTGTGCCTGCGCCGAAAGCGCGACAAGGGACATGGCCGAAACCAAGGGAATAATGATCTTCATGCGGCTGGACGCACTCATGCGTGCTTGACCCCCTACTCTCGCGATTGCCGTGGTGCCTAGCGCGATAGACGATTCGCCTCGCGCCTGGCTGATGCCGGCGGACATAACTGACCTGCTTTGGTCGGCTAAGTCCCGTTACAAATGATTAAGATCACGGCAATTTTCGGCCCTGGGGGCGCGGCGGAACCGTTCTAGCGCGCCGGCTCGATCACATTGCAGTTGGTCCGCCCCGACATCAGGCAGTCCTGCATCTTGCTGGCCGCGGTGAGATCGCGGGCGAGCCACCAGCCGACACCGAGGATCACGAGCGCGATGATCAATCCGGCAATCGCGCCGCGACGGTTGTCGCCGGATTGAGGTTTTGCGAGGGATTTGGGCTTTTTGCCCGGTTCGGGCTTGGACTCAGACTTGGACATGACTGGCCGATCGCAGGGGTGAGCCGGCTTTACCACCTCTGCGACGTCGCGTCACATCCCGGTCGATCGTTCAGCCCCGGGTCTGCCGGATCGCATCCTTGCGCGAGGTTTCGACCGCCGGTGTGGCCCGCGGTGCGCAGGTCGTCAGCAAGAATGCGGTCTGGGTGCATTCCCAATCCGCGCCGAGGACGGCACTTTCGATCGGCTTCGGGCGGGCGAGCAACAGTGCGACGCCAGCCAAGGCGACCACCGCGACGGCGATTGCGAGCGCCTTCGGGCTCAGTCTTGAGATCATCATGCCCGTGCTCCGTCTCGTACCGGGCGGACGCTAGGCGCCGCTCCGTGTGGTCCTCTATGAAGGACATCACAATTCGGCAGTTTTTCGGGGCTACGAGAGATCGTCGGGGGTGGCGATTTTTCGTCTACCTGATCGGCTGCGATTATGGGTGGCTTCGCGACGCGCGCCGATGTACACGCTTCTGCGTCGCGTGGTGCCTGCTATGCCCAGCCGACGTACCAACAGTCACCGATGTAGGATTGAAAGCGAGGAAGGCAAGGCCCGTGAGTGGATTTAGGGAACCCGGGTTTTCAGACCGGCAAAAGGCGGCGCAGGAAGCGCGCAAAAATCTTTTGAACAAATTCAAGTCGCAGCCCGGGCTGGATGATCCGGCGGTGGCGGCACGTCGTGCTGAGCGCGAGGCGCTCGCGGCCAAGCGCGCAGAGGCAAAGGCCGCGCGCGAAGCCGAGAAGGCCGAGCAGAAGCGTATTGCGGAAGAAGCTGCAGCGGCCGAAGCCGCGCGTATCGCCCGCGAAGCGGAAGAAGCGATCGCCAAGCAGGCTGAAGTCGAGGCCGAGCAAAAGGCCAAGCGCGATGCCCGCTACGCTGCCCGAAAGGCTAAGCGGAAGTAACGTTCGCAAGTCACGTTCAACTCACGTCGCGTTCAAGTGAAGTTGAACTCAAACATCGCTGGGGGCGGTCCATGTGACCGCCCTCGGACTTCCAAGCGCGCGACGACGGCGGAAGATCAGTTCTTCTTCATCATCCCGTCGTCTTTCTTCATCCCGTCCTTCGACATGTGGTCCTTCTTCATGCCGTCGTCCTTGGACATGGTGTCCTTCTTCATGCCGTCCTTGGACATCGTGTCCTTCTTCATCATGCCGTCGTCCTTGCCCATCTTGTCCTGGGCAAAAGCGGCCGGCGACAGCGCGAGGCCAAGCGACAGAGTGGCAGCCGAGACGCCGAGCACGATGCGGGTGCGAATGGTCATGAGTGATTTCCCTTCGAGATGGTGTTTGTCAGCGACGGACGCCGCTATCTGATCTCGACGGATTGCCCGCTGGCGTTGTTACGCGCCCACTGACAAAATTTCTGCGGGCCGGCTGCGAGGATGTTCCGTGTGCACTGCAGCAAGACCGGCACTTGCCCCGGCATTCGGTCTCGAACTATCAGATGAGAGAATATTGGGTGAGAGACCGGCTAGGATGGACCTATGCGCTGGTCTCAAGGACCCAGCCCACCTCACACCAAACAAGAACCGGCCAAGGGCCGTCCAAGGGGATACACCATGCTCACGCGCCGTCATCTGATCGCGACCGCCGTCGCCGCACCCGCCATTCTTCGCTTCGGCACTGGTACCGCGCATGCCGCGACCACGCTGAAGATCTCGCATCAATTCCCGGGAGGGACCATCGACAAGGGCGACTTCCGCGACCGGCTCTGCCGCATGTTCGCGGCTGAAGTCGCCAAGCGCAGCAAAGGCGACATCGCCGCCGAAATCTATCCGAACTCCTCGCTGATCAAGACCAACGCGCAGTTCTCCGCGATGCGCAAGGGCGCGCTCGACATCAGCCTCTATCCGATGCCTTACGCCGGTGGTGAGCTACCGGAGACCAATATCGGCCTGATGCCGGGCCTCGTGACCACCTACGACCAGGGCATGCGCTGGAAGAAGGCGCCGGTCGGCAAGGCGCTGACCGACTTCCTCGCCGACAAGGGCATCATCCTGCTCACCTGGGTTTGGCAGGCCGGCGGCGTCGCCAGCCGCTCCAAGCCGATCGTCGCTCCTGAAGATGCCAAGGGCATGAAGGTGCGCGGCGGCTCGCGCGAAATGGACATGGTGCTCCAGACCGCCGGCGCCTCGGTGCTCTCGGTGCCGTCGAACGAAATCTACGCGGCGATGCAGACCGGCGCCTGCGATGCCGGCATCACCTCCTCGACCAGCCTGATCTCGTTCCGGCTCGAAGAGGTCGCGAAGTCGCTGACCTCCGGTGCGGGTGCCTCCTACTGGTTCATGCTCGAGCCGCTGATGATGTCGAAGGCGATTTTCGACAAGCTGCCGAAGAACCAGCAGGACGTCCTGCTCGCGGTCGGCACCGAGCTCGAAGCCTTCGGCCGCAAGGGCGCGCAGGACGACGACGTCGAGGTCGCCAAGGTCTACGAGAAGGCCGGCGCCAAGGTCAGTGCGCTCGATGCCGCCACCGTCGGCAAATGGCGCGACATCGCCCGCGACACCGCGTGGAAGGATTACGGCGCCAAGACCGCGACCGCCGCCAACCTGCTCAAGCTCGCCTCCGACGTCGGCGCATGAGCCACGGTCCGCTTCCGGATCGTGACGACCAGGCGAACGCTGCCGCAGGGACCGGCCTTGCGGCGGCGATCGATCGCGGTCTCGCCGTCCTCAACACCATCATCGTCGTGTTCGCAGCGATCGCGCTGATCGCGGCCTGCGCCATCCTGAGCTACAGCGTGCTCAGCCGCGCTCTGTTCAAGGCCGCCAATTACTGGCAGGACGAGGCCGCCGTATTCCTCTTGGTCGGCGCCACCTTCATGACGGCGGCCTATGTGCAGCAGAACCGCGGCCATATCGGCATCGAGGCCTTTGTCGGCCTGCTGTCACCGCTCGCGAACCGGATCAGGCTCTGGTTGGTCGATGCCGCGACGTTCCTGTTCTGCGCCTTTTTCGCCTGGAAGTCCTGGACGCTGACCCATGAAGCCTATGTCGACGGTCAGGTCTCAAACTCGATGTGGTCGCCGCCGCTCGCCATTCCCTATTCGCTGATGGCGCTCGGGATGAGCCTGCTCTGCATCCAGATCCTCGTGCAGCTTGCGCTGCCTTTCGCAGGAGCCAGGCGTCCATGAGCGTTTTCGGTATCGGCCTCGCCTACGGTATCGCGACGCTGGTCGTGATGTTCTCAGGCATGCCGATCGCGTTCGCGCTCGGCGCGGTCGCGGTCGTGTTCATGGGCATCTACATGCCGGCCGCGTCCCTGGATACGGTGACGCAGAACGTCTACGAAGAAATGGCCTCGATCACGCTGCTGTCGATCCCGCTCTTCATCCTGAAGGGCGCCGCCATCGGCAAATCGCGCGCCGGCCAGGATCTCTATTCGGCCCTGCATGCCTGGCTGCATCGCGTCCCCGGCGGCCTCGGCGTCGCCAATGTGTTCGCCTGTGCGCTGTTTGCGGCGATGGCGGGCTCCAGCCCCGCGACCTGCTCGGCGATCGGATCGGCCGGCATCCCCGAGATGCGCAAGCGCGGCTATTCCGGCGGATTTGCCGCCGGCATCATCGCGGCCGGCGGCACGCTCGGCATTCTGCTGCCGCCCTCGATCACGATGATCCTGTTCGCGGTCGCCGCGGAAAAATCGCTCGGCCGTCTCTTCCTCGCCGGCATCGGGCCCGGCCTGCTGCTGGTGTCGCTGTTCGGCGCCTATGCGGTGATCCGCTTCCGCCAGGAATATGCCGCGGCGCAGGCGATCTTTGAGAAAGGCGGGCCGGAGGCTGCGATCCTGGCCCGCGACGAATACACGCTGGCCGAACGCTTCAGCGTGCTACCGCGTGTAATCCCCTTCGTGCTGCTGCTCACCGGCGTCATGATCGCGCTCTATGGCGGCTACGCGACGCCGTCGGAAACCGCCGGCCTCGGCGGCCTGCTCGCGCTGGCGCTGATCGCGGCGATCTACAGCGTGTGGCGGCCGAGCGACCTCGCCCCGATCTTGAAGTCGACGATCCGGGAATCGACCATGCTGATGATGATCATCGGCATGTCGCTGCTCTATTCCTACGTGATGAGCTATCTGCACATCTCGCAATCGGTCGCCGAATCCATCGTCGCGATGCACCTGCCGCGCTGGGAGCTGCTGTTCGCGATCCTCGTCATGGTCGTCGTGCTCGGCTTCTTCCTGCCGCCGGTCTCCATTATTCTCATGACCGCGCCGATCATCCTGCCGCCGCTCCGCGCCGCCAATTTCGACATCATCTGGTTCGGCGTAGTCATGACCATCGTGATGGAGATGGGGCTGATCCATCCGCCGGTCGGCCTCAACATCTTCGTCATCCGCAACGTCGCGCCGGACATTCCCCTGCGCGAGGTGATCTGGGGCACCCTGCCCTTCGTGCTGCTGATGATGCTCGCGGTGCTGCTGCTGTGCTTCTTCCCGGGAATTTCGACCGGCCTGCCGGACCTTGTGATGGGGCCGGACGGGAGCAGGTAGAGGCAATCGCAATTGCCGTAGGGTGGGCAAAGGCGCGCAGCGCCGTGCCCACCATCTCTCCTCGATCCCGATAAAAGTGGTGGGCACGCTTCGCTTTGCCCACCCTACGAGCCAACCCTAAGATCTCTACGATTTATCCTTCCGCCGTGCCTTCGGCGCGATCGTGCTGCCGGCCACCACCTGCAACAAATCCTTGCGCACGGCCTCGATGTGCCGCTCCAGGAACCGGCAGGCCTCCTCGACCTTCTGCGCGCGGCAGAGCGCGATCAGATGGGCGTGCTCCTTTTCGGCGGTCCCCATCGCCTTGGTGTTGGAGAGCTGCAGGCGCGTGTAGCGGTCGCTGGTCTGGAGCAGTGACAGCACGATCGCGCGCGTACGCGGCTGCGGGGCGTGAACGTAGAGTGCCATGTGAAAATCGGCGTTGAGCTGGCCCCATTCGCTGACGTTACGCGCCTTGATCGCCTTCTCGAAGCTCTTGTGGATGTCATCGAGCCCGCTGAAATCATCGGCGGTGAAACGCGGCGCCGATTGCGCCAGGAGGCGTGGCTCCAGGATTCCGCGCAGGTCGAACACATCGTTGATCTCGTCCAGCGACAGCTCCGAGACGATCGCGCCCTTCTGCGGGACGATGCGCACCAGGCCTTCGGCTTCGAGCTGGAACAGCGCTTCGCGCACCGGGATGCGGCTGACGCCATAGGCCTCGCCAAGTGCGTCCTGCCGTAGCTGCGATCCGGCCGGATAGGTGCCGTCGAGGATCGCCTGCCTGAGCTGGTCGACGATCGCGGCCGACAGGGTGCGATGCTTCAGAGGCTGTTTCATCTGACCTTCTGTTGTCCTTCCCGACTCATCCGGCCGAAGCGGTCTCTCTCTTGCATGTTGAGGGGCCCAACAAAAGTGTGGGGCCCGGCAAAAGCCAGTGCCCAGCAAAAGCGCGTCCTGCCGCCGAAATGACCGCAATCTCCGTTTGACACGCAAAATGTATAAATTATACATTTGCCGATAGCACGAGATTTCTCAGGGGTCGGGGCCTCTTTCATGATCGAGCAGACGATGCCGGCCACGCGCGCACTCAGCGTTCGACACATGGTCGTCCGCGCGTCCAGTGCCCTGCTCGCCGTCGAGCGCGTCGCGCTGATGGGCCTGATGTACCTGCTCACCGGCCTGATCCTGGTGAACGTCGTCACCCGTTACGCGCGCTTCCCGATCTACTGGATCGATGAATCCGCCGTCTATTGCGTGGTCTGGCTGACCTTTGTCGGCGCCTCCGCGATGACGCGGCTGCGGCTCGATTTCGCGGTCACCATGCTGACGGAGCGTCTTTCGCCACGGCACCAGAAGATCGCAAAGGTGATCTCGACCGGCATGGTCGTCGCGTTCGGAATCGCACTGATCGTGACCTGCATGCTCTGGATGGACCCGATTGGTCTCGCGCGCGCCGGCTTCGACGGGCGCAAGCTCGCGGCTGAGACCTTCAACTTTCTCTACACCGAGCATACCCAGACGCTGAACTGGCCGACCTGGGTGCTCTATTTGACGCTGCCGATCTTCGCGGTCTCGATGACCATCCACGGCCTCGCCAACCTGCTGGAAGATCTCGAACTGGTCCCGCGCACGCCGCCGAAGGGCTTTGCGCTCTCCGAGCTCGACGGGGTCAACTGATGATCACGTCAGCCGCCTTCGTCGCGATCATGCTGGTCGGCGTGCCGATCGGCCTCTGCCTGTGCCTCGCCGGCCTCGTCTACATCGCAGCATCCGGCAATCCGGTGCTGTTCCAGTCCTATCCGCTCCAGCTGTTCGGCGGCGTCGACAGCTACGGTCTGATCGCCATTCCGCTCTTCATCCTGATCGGCGAGATCATGAACGGCGGCGGCATCACGCGGCGCATCGTCGACATGGCGATGGCCTTCGTCGGCTCACTCAAGGGCGGGCTCGCCTACGTCAACATCCTCGCCAACATGTTCATCTCCTCGATCCTGGGATCCGCCACCGCGCAGGTCGCGATCATGGCGCAGATCATGGTCCCGGAGATGGAGAAGAAGGGCTACGACAAGACCTTCGCGGCGGGATTGACCGCCTATGGCGGCATGCTCGGGCCGATCATTCCGCCGTCGGTGATGTTCGTCGTCTACAGCGTGCTCGCGCAGGTCTCGGTCAGCGACATGCTGATCGCCGGCATCGTGCCGGGCGTGATCCTCACGGTGATGTTCTGCCTCGTCATCGCGCTGATGGGATATGTCTACAACTATCCCCGTGCCGATTATCAGACGCCGCGCCAGCGCGTCATGACGATCCTGCGGACGTCACCCACCCTGCTGATCCCGATCGTCATCGTCGGCACCATCCTCAGCGGCCTCGCCAATGCGACGGAATCCGCGGCCGTCGGCGCGGTCGCCGCCGCACTCGTCGGGAAATACTGGACCAGGGAATTCGAATTCTCGCAGTTGCCGCAGATGATGCTGCGCAGCGCCATCTATTCGGCGATCGTGCTGTTCCTGGTCGCGGCCGCGGCGGTGTTCTCCTGGGTGCTGATCTTCGGCAAGGTGCCGCAGGAAACCGCCGGCTGGATCCAGTCCGCCGCCAAGGACCCGGTCAGCTTCATGCTGATCTGTAACGTCATCCTGCTGATCATCGGCACTGTCATCGACGGCATTCCCGGCCTGATCATGACGGTGCCGATCCTCCTGCCTGTCGCAACCGACGTCTACCATATCGATCCCCGGCATTTCGGCGTTGTGGTGGTGATCAACCTCGTGCTCGGCCTGCTGTCGCCGCCGGTCGGGCTTTGCTTCTTCGTCGCGGCCGCCGTCACCGGCGCCAAGCCGGGCAAGATGTTCATGGTGACGCTGCCGTTCTTCGTCATCTCCTGCGTCCTGCTGGTGCTGCTCTCGCTCTACCCCTCGCTCTCGCTGATCCTCATCAAATAGGCCCGTTCAAAAGGAAGCCCGACCATGCCGCTTTCACGCCGCCGCTTTCTCGCCGCCAGTGCCGCCGCCTCGGTGTTCGCGCCCTCGCTGGCGCTCGCCCAGGCCAAGGAATTCCGCCTCGGCCTGATCACGCCGAACGGCCATTCCTGGAACAAGGCGGCGCTCAAGTTCGGCGACGAGCTCAAGGGGGCCACCAACGGCCGGCTCACCCTGACCGTGTTCCATTCCGGCCAGCTCGGCAACGAGCCCGCGATGATGCAGCAATTGCAGTCCGGCGCGCTCGACATGGGCTTCATCCAGGCCGCCGAGCTCGGCTCGCGCGTGCCACACATCGCCGCGATCAATGCGCCCTACATCGTCCGCTCGACGCCTGCGGTCGCGAAATTCGTGCGGCATCCGGCGGCGGTGAAGCTGTTCGATGTGCTGCCGCAGGAGACCGGCACCATCGGCCTCGGCTGGGGCATCACCGGCATGCGCGCGGTGTTCTCCTCGAAGGACCTGAACTCGCTCGCCGACATCAAGGGCATGAAGCTGCGCATCAACCCGACGCCGGTCTATCGCGACTTCTATTCCTCGCTCGGTGCCGCACCGACGCCGATCCCGACGCCGCAGGTGTTCGACGCGATGGCCAACGGCCAGGTCGATGGCCTCGAGGCCGATCTCGAATTCTCCTGGAACCAGCGCTTCGACAAGGTCTCCAAAGTGATCCTGCAGATGAACGCCGTCTTCATGCCGATGGCCGCGGTCGTTTCCGGCCGGGTCTGGCAGACGCTCCCCGCAGCCGACCGCGAGCTGATTGCCAAGACGGTGAAGTCGACGCTGGACGCGCAGATCGACGAGTTGGCCTCCAACGAGCCCGCGCTGATCGAGAATTTCAAGAACGCGCCGATCCCGATCCGCCAGGTCCCGCCCGGCGACACCGAGGCTGTCATCGCCGAGTTCGACAAGATCTGGCTGCCCAAGGCACCTGTTCTCGCCGAGCTGCGCAAGGTCGGCGCGACGCTCTGATCCCATTCGCCATCCTCTTCACCACAGCCGGCGGATCCAGCCCCCCGCCGGCAAACTCACTTGGAGTCACATCATGAGCCGCCGCGTTTCCTGGGAAGGCGTCTTCCCGGCCGTCACCACGCAATTCCACGATGATCTCTCGCTCGACATCGACGCCACCGCCAAGGTCATGGACGGGTTGATCCGCGACGGCGTCTCCGGTCTGATCGTCTGCGGCTCGGTCGGCGAGAACACCTCGCTGGAGCGCAAGGAGAAGGTCGCGATCATGGAGACGGCGAAATCCGTCGCGGCCGGCCGCGTGCCCGTGCTATGCGGCATCGCCGAATTCACCACCGCCTTTGCGGTCGAAACCGCCAAGGAAGCCGCGCGCGTCGGCATCGACGGCGTGATGGTGATGCCGGCGCTGGTCTATTCGTCGAAACCGCACGAGACCGCCGCACATTTCCGCGCGGTTGCCAGCGCGACCGACCTGCCGGTGATGCTCTACAACAACCCGCCGATCTACAAGAACGACGTCACCCCCGACATCCTGGCCTCGCTCGTCGACGTCGAGACCGTGGTCTGCTTCAAGGATTCCTCGGGCGACACGCGGCGCTTCATCGACACCAGGAATATGGTCGGCGACCGCTTCGTGCTGTTCGCAGGGCTCGACGACGTCATCGTCGAGAGCATCGCCATGGGCGCGGTGGGCTGGGTCTCCGGCATGTCCAACGCCTTCCCGCGCGAGGGCGAGACGCTGTTTCGCCTTGCCAAGGCCGGCCGCTTCGCCGAGGCCATGCCGATCTACGAATGGTTCATGCCGCTGCTGCACCTCGACGCACGCCCCGACCTCGTCCAGTGCATCAAGCTGTGCGAGCACATCATGGGCCGCGGCACCGCGCTGACCCGCCCGCCCCGCCTCGCGCTGCTGCCGCAGGAAAAGGCCGAGGTCGAGGCGATGATGGCGAAGGCGCTCAAGAACCGGCCGCGCCTGCCGGATGTCGGGCTGAAGGCGGCGTAGGCGAAGGTCTCGTAGGGTGGGCAAAGCGGAAGCGTGCCCACCATTCGCAAATTCGGTCGCGGAGAGATGGTGGGCACGGCGCTACGCGCCTTTGCCCACCATACGAAGCTAGGAAGCAGCCCGCTTCTTCTTCGCGTTCAGCGCGGAGGCTACGCGGCTCACAGGCGGCTTGCCCAGCACGCCGCTCATCTCGTTCGTGGCCGCCAGCAGCTTGTCCATGTCGACACCGGTCCTGACGCCCATGCCTTCGAGCATGTAGACCACGTCCTCGGTCGCGACATTGCCCGTCGCGCCCGGCGCATAGGGGCAGCCGCCGAGGCCGCCGGCGGCGGAATCGATGACGCGGACGCCCTCCTCCAGGCCGGCATAGAGATTGGCGAGCGCCTGGCCGTAGGTGTCGTGGAAATGCATCGCGAGTTTTGTTGGCGGGATATTGGCGCTAACCGCGCGCAGCATCTCCTTGGCCTTATCAGGCGTGCCGACACCGATGGTGTCGCCGAGCGAGATCTCGTAGCAGCCGAGCTCCCACAGCGTGTTGGCGAGATCGGCGACCGCCTTTGGCTTGATCTCGCCGTCGAACGGACAGCCCAGCACGCAGGAGATATAGCCGCGGACTCTGACGCCATCAGCCTTGGCGCGCGCCAGCACCGGCTTGAAGCGCTCGATGGACTCCGCGACCGTGCAGTTGATATTGGCGCGCGAAAACCCTTCCGAGGCCGCCGCGAACACGGAGACGACTTGCGCGCCGGCAGTGCGCGCGGCGTCATAGCCCTTCTCGTTCGGCACCAGCACGTGGAATTCGGCACCCTTGACGTGGCGGACGCCGCGCAGCACGGCGTCCGAGCTCGCCATTTGCGGGATCGCCTTGGGCGAGACGAAGGCGCCGACCTCGACCGTGGTGAGGCCAGCGGCTACGAGCGCCTCGACGAAGGCGATGCGGGCCTCGACGCTGACGGGCGTCTTCTCGTTCTGGAGGCCGTCGCGCGGCCCCATTTCGATGATGCGGACGGGATCGCTCATCTCACTCTCCCGATGGCTCGACCACGGCGAGCTCGACGCCCTCCTGGACGATGTCTCCGACCTTGCATTTGATCGATTTCAGCACGCCGGCGTAGGGAGCGCGCAGCGTCTGCTCCATCTTCATCACTTCCAGGGTGAGGATCGGCGCGCCCTTGTCGAGCTTGGCGCCCTCCTCGGCCAGCACGGCGACGACCGTGCCCGGCAGGGGCGCCGCGATCTTGTCCTCGCCGACATGCTCTTCGCTCTCGCCGCCGAACGGATCGACCCAATGCAGGTCGAAGCGGCCGTTGCGTGTGCGCAAATACAGCTCGTGACCGTCGATCACGGCTGCGACCTGCGATTTGACGCCATCGAGCGTCAGATCGAAGCAGCCGTCACGCGGCGCGATCGTGAACGCCAATTCGCGCTCGCCGGTCACCAGCGTCGACGGCCCGCTGCCATAGTTCAGCGTGATCTTCTGTTCAGGTCCATGGCCGACTCGGAAGGCAAAGCTGCGCTGGCGGCGACCGACCGGCATCCAGCCGAAGGTCTGCCAGGGCGAACTCGCCTCGTCTTGCGCGGCCTGCCGCTCGTCGTTGATAACAGCGGCGACTGCCGCGCACAGCTCGAGCTCGCCGGGCGCCGGCGGGGCCTGCGTCAGCACCGCCAGCTCGCGCTCGATGAAGCCGGTGTCGATCGCATTGGACCGCACCTTCGGATGCGTCATCAGCGCCGACAGGAACGGGATGTTGGTGACGATGCCGCGGACGTCGGATTCTTGCAGCCCGCGGTTCAGCCGTTCGATCGCGACGTCCCGCGTCGGCGCCCACGCGATCATTTTTGCGAGCATCGCATCGTAATAGGGCGAGACCGTATCGCCTTCGCGATAGCCGGCGTCGATGCGCAGGCCGCCGGTTTCCGCCGGCAAGCGCCAGGTCGAGATCCTCCCGACCGACGGCATGAAGTTCTTGGTCGGATTTTCCGCGTAAACGCGCGCCTCGACCGCGTGGCCATTGAGCCGGAGCTCGTCCTGTTTCAGCGGCAGCGCCTCGCCGAATGCGACGCGCAGCTGCCATTCGACCAGATCGATGCCGGTGATCAACTCGGTCACGGGATGCTCGACCTGGAGACGCGTGTTCATCTCGATGAAGAACACGTCCTTGCCGTCGGAGACGAACTCGATCGTGCCGGCACCGACATAGTTGACCGCGCCGGCCGCCTTTCGCGCGGCGGCGCAGACGGTCTCGCGCTGGGCTGGATTGAGCGTCGGCGACGGTGCCTCCTCGATCACCTTCTGGTGCCGGCGCTGCAGCGTGCATTCGCGCTCGAACAGCGACAGCAGATTGCCGTGGCTGTCGCCGATGATCTGCACCTCGATGTGACGGGGATTGTCGACATATTTTTCGATCAGCATGCGGTCGTCGCCGAACGCGGCCTTGGCCTCGCGCTTGGCGCTGACAATCGCCGGTCCAAGCTCATCCGCCGAGCGAACGATGCGCATGCCGCGGCCGCCGCCGCCGGCGGACGCCTTCACCAGGATGGGAAAGCCGATCTTGTCCGCGGCCTTCGAAAGCGTCGCATCGTCCTGGGCCTCGCCGTGATAGCCGGGCACCAGCGGCACGCCGGCCTTCTCCATCAGCGCCTTGGAGCCGGACTTCGAGCCCATCGCCGTCATCATCGCGGCGGTCGGGCCGACGAACACCAGGCCCGCCTCCAGGCACGCCCGCGCGAACTCGGCATTTTCGGACAGGAAGCCGTAGCCGGGATGCACGGCCTCGGCGCCGGTCTTGCGCGCGGCCTCGATCAGCCGCTCGGCACTGAGGTAGCTGTCGCGCGCCCGCGCCGGACCGAGCAGCACGGCTTCATCCGCGAGCGCGACATGCATCGCGTCGCGGTCGGCCTCGGAATAGACCGCGACCGTGCGCAGGCCCATGGCTCGCGCGGTGCGGATGACGCGGCAGGCGATCTCGCCGCGGTTGGCGATCAGGAGCGTGCGAAAACGCCGGTAGAGCATTGAACGGTCCATCGCATCACATCCTGAACAGGCCGAATTTGGTAGGCTCGATCGGCGCATTCGACGCCGCGGAAAGGCCGAGGCCGAGCACGAGGCGCGTGTCGGCCGGGTCGATCACGCCGTCGTCCCACAGGCGGGCGGTCGCGTAATACGGATGTCCCTGGCTCTCATATTGCGCGCGGATAGGCTCGCGGAACTTGTCTTCCTCTTCCTTCGACCAGCTATCGCCCTTGGCCTCGATGTTGTCGCGCCGGACCTGGCTCAGCACCATCGAGGCTTGCTCGCCGCCCATCACCGAGATGCGCGCGTTCGGCCACATCCAGAGGAAGCGCGGCGAATAGGCGCGGCCGCACATGCCGTAATTGCCGGCGCCGTAGGAGCCGCCGATCACGACGGTGAATTTTGGCACCGAGGCGGTCGCCACCGCCGTGACGAGCTTGGCTCCGTCACGCGCGATGCCGCCGGCCTCGTACTTCTTGCCGACCATGAAGCCCGTGATGTTCTGCAGGAACACCAGGGGAATGCCGCGCTGGCAGCACAACTCGATGAAATGCGCCCCCTTCAGCGAGCTCTCGCTGAAGAGAATGCCGTTGTTGGCGATGATGCCGACCGGATGGCCCCAGACATGGGCGAAGCCGCACACCAGCGTCGTGCCGTAGAGTTTTTTGAACTCGTCGAACTCCGAGCCGTCGACGATGCGGGCGATGATATCGCGCACGTCAAACGGCTTTCGGCCGTCGACGGGCACCACGCCGTAGATCTCTTCCGCCGCAAACAGCGGATCGCGCGGCTTGTGCATGTTGAGGTTCGGCCGCACCGACGGCTTCAGCGTGCTGACGATGCGCCGGGCGATGCCGATCGCATGGGCGTCGTTCTGGGCGTAGTGGTCGGTCACCCCCGATTGCCGCGAATGCACGTCGGCGCCGCCGAGCTCCTCGGCACTCACCACCTCGCCGGTCGCGGCCTTCACCAGCGGCGGGCCGCCGAGAAAGATGGTGCCCTGGTTGCGGACGATGATGCTCTCGTCCGACATCGCGGGGACATAGGCGCCGCCGGCGGTGCAGGAGCCCATCACGATCGCGATCTGCGGGATGCCCTGCGACGACATCTGGGCCTGGTTGTAGAAGATGCGGCCGAAATGGCGCTCGTCCGGAAAGATTTCGTCCTGAAGCGGCAGGAAGGCGCCGCCGGAATCGACCATGTAGACGCAGGGAAGATTGTTCTGCCGCGCCACGTCCTGCGCGCGCAGATGCTTCTTCACCGTCATCGGATAGTAAGTGCCGCCCTTGATGGTGGCGTCGTTGGCGACGATCACGCATTCGCGGCCCGAGATGCGCCCGACGCCGGTGATGACGCTCGCCGAATGCACGTCACCGCCATAGAGGCCGTACGCCGCCAGCGGCGACAGCTCCATGAACGAGGTGCCGGGATCGACCAGCAGGTCGACGCGCTCGCGCGCCAGCATCTTGCCGCGCGAGGTGTGACGGTTGCGCGAGACCTCGCCGCCGCCGCCGGCGACCTGGCTCAGTTTTTCACGCAAGTCCGCGACAAGCCCGCGCATGGCCTCGGAATTGCGCGCAAAGTCTGATGAAGACGTATCGATGCTGGAATGGAGCGGCATGTTGATTCCAATGAGGTGAAGGTTTCAGGCCGTCTCTGACATCAGCTCGCGGCCGATCAGCATGCGACGCACCTCCGAGGTGCCGGCGCCGATCTCGTAGAGTTTTGCGTCGCGCCAGAGACGTCCGACCGGAAATTCGGAGGTATAACCGACGCCGCCCAGCGCCTGGATCGCCTCGCCCGCCATCCACGTCGCCTTCTCCGCGGAATAGAGGATCGCGGCGGCTGCATCCTTGCGCAGCGTGCGGGCGTGGTCGGCCCGGTCGCAGGCGCGCCCGACCGCATAGACATAGGCGCGCGCCGACTGCCAGGTCGCATACATGTCGGCGAGCTTGCCCTGCATCAGCTGGAAGTCGCCGATCGGCTGGCCGAACTGCTTGCGCTCATGCATGTAGGGCACCACGGCGTCCATGCAGGCCGCCATGATGCCGAGCGGGCCGCCCGACAGCACCGTGCGCTCGTAATCGAGGCCGGACATCAGCACCTTGACGCCCTCGCCGATCTTGCCGAGCACGTTCTCCTCGGGCACCTCGCACTCGTCGAAGAACAGCGGATAGGTGTTGGAGCCGCGCATGCCGAGCTTGTCGAGATGCTGGCCGTGGGTGAAACCCTTGAAGCCCTTTTCGATCAGGAAGGCGGTCATGCCGCGCGGGCCCGCCTCCGGATCGGTCTTGGCATAGACGACCAGCACGTCGGCGTCGCCGCCATTGGTGATCCACATCTTCGAGCCGTTGAGCACGTAGCGGTCGCCGCGCTTGTCGGCGCGCAGCTTCATCGAAACGACGTCGGAGCCCGCGCCGGGCTCGGACATCGCGAGCGCGCCGACATATTCGCCGGAGATCAGTTTTGGCAGATAGCGCGCGCGCTGAGCGTCGTTGCCGTTGCGGCGGATCTGGTTGACGCAGAGGTTGGAATGGGCGCCGTAGGACAGCCCGACGGCGGCCGAGCCCCGCGAAATCTCCTCCATGGCGACGATATGGGCGAGATAGCCCATGCTGGAGCCGCCATATTGCTCCGGCGCGGTCATGCCGAGCAGGCCGAGGTCGCCAAAGCGCTTCCAGAGGTCGGCCGGGAACAGATTGGCCTTCTCGATCTCGGCTGCGCGCGGGGCGATCTCCGCCTCCACGAAGGCGCGCAGCGTGTCGCGCAGCATGCTGATGTCTTCGCCCAGATCGAAATCGATGCTCGGGATGTTCAAGGCGATTCCTCCGTATTCTTGTCGGGTCCGAACCTACCCCCGCCCGGGCGTCCCAGCGGTCGAAAAGGTTGCATTTTCCGCCAAGTTTGGCGAGGATTTTTCATGCCCTTTCAAGCCGCGACCGCGACGCCCCGCCGCGCCATGACCCCAGCCGCCTTCGTCCGCGGCGTGGTTGCCGCTTATGCCGTTTACGGACGGGATCCAGCGGAAGCGCTAGGCAAGGGGCAGGTCGCCGAGGACCTTGTTCGATCCCGGGACGGACGGGTGACGGCGGCCCAGTTCGAGGCGCTGGCCGGCCACGCCATGCGCGAGCTCGACGACGAGGCGCTCGGCTGGTTCTCGCGCCGGCTGCCTTGGGGAACCTATGGCATGCTGTGCCGCGCCTCGATCACGGCCCCCAATCTCGAAGTCGCGCTAAAACGCTGGTGCCGGCATCATCGCCTACTGACCGAGGACGTGCTGTTCAAGCTCTCGCTTGGTGATGAGACCGCGACCATCTCCATTCGCGAGCAGCGCGACCTTGGCCCGTTGCGTGAATTCTGCCTGGTCACCCTGCTCCGCTATGTCCTCGGCTTTTCCTGCTGGGCCGTCGATTCCGCGATCGCGCTGCGTGCGGCCGAGTTTCCCTATTCCGAGCCGGGCCACGTCTCGGTCTATCCGACGATCTTCTGCAGGCATTTGAGCTTTGATGCGGACGGCGCCCGCATCGTCTTCGACAAACATTATCTCTCTCTGCCGCTGACCCGCAGCCCCGCCGATCTCGACAGCATGCTCAAGGGCGCGCTGCGGCTCACCGTGCTGCCCTACCGGCGCGACCGGCTGCTGGTCGAGCGCGTCCGCCGCGTGCTGCGCAATGCACGCGGACGCATTCTCGGCGCCGAGGATGTCGCAAGCGAGCTGGCGCTCTCCACCCGCACCATGCATCGGCGCTTGCGCGAGGAAGCGACCTCGCTACGCGATCTCAAGGAAGAGGCAAAGTTCGAGCTCGCCAAGCAGGAGCTGATGCGCGGCCGGGCGCCCATCAAGCGGATCGCGGAGATCGCCGGCTTCCGCAACGAGAAGAGTTTTTCGCGCGCCTTCCGCACCTGGACCGGCGCCTCCCCGCGCGAGTTTCGCGAGCGCTATCGCTGAGGCGCGGCGTCACCTGCTTGTCATAAATTGACGTCCTCCGAGATCACTCTCGGAGGACGCAATCTCTCGGATCAGGTCGCGATCTCAGGCGTTAGTTCTGCGCGCCCTGGCGAGCCTTGGGCTGCTTCGTCTGCTTCGGCTGGAAGGCGAGCGCATCGTTGCTAGTCTTGGCGCCGCCGGCCTGCGAGCACGTGCCGCCGATGCCACCGGCCGCCTGACGGCAGGCTTCCATCGTCGGATAGCCGCAGCCGTGAGCGGCCTGGGCGCCGTTGGTGATGCAATAATCGTCGGCCTTCGCAGCCGGCGCCGACAGAACAAAAAACGCAGACGCAAACAGCGTCGCAGCAGAGGCTGCGATCGTCTTCGAAGTCGATGTCATGATGTCTTTTCCTGCTTAGGGTCCCACAAAAGCATCCCCGGCGTGCGACGCAGACCGAGGTTCACACCCTGCATCTAGGCAGCGCAAAGATGCCGACAATCACGGTTGCGCGCATTGCAGTCCTGCCTAAATCACATGTCACAGTTAGGTGAGTTACTAAGCGATTATAACTATCCGAATCGACCGCACCGCGCGCAAGCGCCCCCGACTTCGGAATTTCAGTAGAGAGACTTGAACGCCTATCCGACGGGTGCCGCCACTACATCCTGTAACGGCAGCGGCACATCCTTCGCGACGCCCAGCACCGGAAAGCTGCGGACGTTCTTCACATCAGGCATCGCGGCGAAATGCAGCAGCTGCTGGCGCATGCTCTCGACGTTCGGCGCGACGCATTTCAGCAGGTAGTCGGTGTCGCCTGAAATCCGCCAGCACTGCTGGATGCGCGGGATCGCGGCAATCGAGCTCTCGAACGCCTCCAGCACCGGCTGGGCCTGGCTCACGAGCTGGATCGAGACGAACGAAACCACCTCATAGCCGAGCAGCCGCTCGTCGATGACGGCGCGGACCGCCCGGATCACGCCGCGGCTGAACAGCAGTTTCAGCCGCCGCAGGCAATTGGGCGCGGACACGCCGACCCGCAGTGCCAGCTCGTTGTTGCGCACCCGACCGTCCTGCTGCAGCTCGGATAAGATCTTCAGATCGACGCCGTCGAGCTGGTCACGCCCGGCCATCCCCCACCTCGCCATGATCCCATCATGACGTCAGCGAAGCACGCGGCGGAATCGCTGCCAAGTGGCGGCAGCGCGGCGCAATAGCTGTCCGTCTATCGGGGTCATCGGACGCGACGTCATGTCTGCGGGCGGGGTACCCCGCCGTCATGCCAGGGCTTGTCGCGGCCATCCGCGCTCTTTCACTCGGCCCCAAAGACGTCGATGTCCGGGCCTTCGCCTCGCCGAAGCGGCTTCGGCCGCGCAGGCGGGACAAGGCCCGGGCCTGACGCGTAAATCACGTCGTATGAAGTCGTAGCAGCGAGCCGCCCCTCAATGCGTCCAGGGCTCGCCGCGCCGGAACGAGAAATTGTCGGCATAGGCGACCGGGCGGCGGATCGAATCCTGCGGCTCGATCACCTGGTAGGCGATACCCTTGCGCTCACAATAGGCGACCGCCTCTTCCTTGCTGTGGAAGCGCAGCGTGATCTGCTGCTTCATGTCGCCGGACGAGGTCCATCCCATCAGCGGCTCGACCGAACGCGGCTGCTCCGGCTCGTAATCCAGCTGCCATTCCTTGGTCTTGGACCGGCCGGATTGCATCGCGTTCTTGGCGGGCTTGAAAATGCGTGCGGTCATGGGTGGTCCGGGCCTCTTGGTCTTTTCGTTCGATTTCGATGCGTCACGGTAGCAGTTGGTGGAAACCGCGGGCATAGTATAGAGACACCTTTTGGGAACTGATCGGTGATTCCGGTCCCCCGGGGGTGCGTTGCCGACGGGTATAGTCATTATGCTGCACCGTGACAATTGCGTACCCGCCTTCCGCGCCGGGATCCCGCCCGGCGGCCCTGTCTCGCCGACACCAGCGTATCCGCCCCCTCCGAAAGCTTCCGTCGCATGGCCTTCCTGAACATCAACGCCACGCTTCCCGAAAAGGGCCGTGACCTCAGGCTCGACCTGTTTCGCGGCATCGCGAACTGGGCGATCTTCCTCGACCATATCCCCGACAACGTGGTGAACTGGATCACCACCCGCAACTACGGCTTTTCCGACGCCGCCGACCTGTTCGTCTTCATCTCCGGCTACACCGCTTCCTTCGTCTATGCGCGAATGATGCTCGAGCGCGGCTTCATCGTCGGCGCCACGAGGCTGACCAAGCGGGTCTGGCAGCTCTACGTCGCCCACATCATCCTGTTCGTGATCTACATCGCCTCGATCAGCTATCTGGCGCTGCGCTTCGGCGACTCTGACATGATCAACGAGTTCAACGTCGCCGGCCTCGTCGACAACGCCACCGAGACGCTGCGCCAGGGCCTGTTCCTGCGCTTCAAGCCGCTCAATCTCGACGTGCTGCCGCTCTACATCGTGCTGATGGGGCTGTTTCCGCCGGTGCTGTGGTTCATGCTGCGCAAGCCCGACCTGACGATGGCGCTGTCCATCGTGCTGTGGCTCGCCGCCCGCCATTACGGCCTGAACCTGACCGCCTATCCGGCCGGCCAGTGGTACTTCAACCCGTATGCCTGGCAGGTGCTGTTCGTGTTCGGCGCCTGGTGCGCGATGGGCGGCGCCCGGCGTTCGGGAGCCGTGATCAATTCGCCGATCACGCTGTGGCTTTGCCTCGGCTATCTCGCCTTCGCGCTGGTCATGACCATGGCCGGCCGCTTCCCCACCCTCGGCGGCATGTTCCCGGGATGGCTGTTCTCGGCCTTCAACCCCAACGACAAGACCAATCTCGCGCCCTACCGCTTCCTCCATTTCGTCGTGATCGTGATCCTGGTGATCCGCTTCGTGCCGAAGGACTGGCCTGGTCTGGAGTGGAAGGTGTTCGATCCCTTGATCGTCTGCGGCCAGCAGTCGCTCGCCGTGTTCTGCGTCGGCGTGTTCCTGTCCTTCGTCGGCCATTTCGAGCTGTCGATGAGCTCGGGCTCGCTGTTCGCGCAGATCTTCGTCAGCATCGCCGGCATCGCGATCATGACGACGGTGGCCTATTACATTTCCTGGTCGAAAAAGCAGGACAAGCCGTTGAAGCCGCCGCCGCCCAAACCTGCGGCCGCCGCCTCGCCCGCAAAGGCCGCCTAGAGCCATTTCCGTTCCGATGAAATCGGAACGGGGTGCTAGCTTCTAGTAGCGGCAGCGGAGCCGGCTCAGGCCGCTTCGCTGTCGTACTCGGTGAACTTCTTGTAGATCCAGTCGCGGCCGTCGTGGCGGCGCCAGACCTTTCCATAGACGATCTGCCCGTTGATCGAGCGGCGCGGCACGATCACGGTCCAGAGGTGCCAGATCTCGGTCCAGCTCGACTGCGGATGGACGGTTCGGACGTTGCGATCGAAAGACATGACGCAAAACTCACAAGATATGAGCGCCGCGACGAACTGTGACCTGTGTGACCACCGATTGCAGGCAGCCCATCGCGAGCCTTGCCGACCTGATATCAGCCAGGAATGCGGCCGCAACAACCACTCGGCCTTAACCTAACCGGTCAACCTTACCCCTCGTGGGTACCCGCCAAGACCCGTTGAAAGCCGGCGCCGATCTTTCTATGATGCGTGCACAATTTGAGAATGAGCGCGCCGTTTCGGACGCGTGGCAATTGCGAACTGATTTTCATTTTTCAAATGACTTGCTGACTGGGGCACCACAATGAATATGCAATGTGGACGTTTGCGCCTGGCGGTGTGCTCGGTGCCGCCTGCGCCGCGTGTCAAGGCAGTCAAGACATCTGTCTCTGAACCGCCGAAGGCGGCCAACGACAATCATCTGGCGTGGCCGTTCCTGCCGTTTCCGCTCGGCTGGTACGCGACGAACTGATCCCCGGAATAGCGCGACGCCGCTCAAGCGGAATATCATCGCTTGGCGGCGTCCGTTTAGGCATTGGGCGCTGAAATCCCCAATGCTCATATGTCTATGGCGACAGCCAAAGGTTCGAAGCAATTTTGCGAATTCTGCGTCGGGCCGGCCGGCGCAATGCCTTGAAAAATCGCGCAGAAGTCGCGTTGGGTGAAGAACAAGCGCCAAGGCTTCAGGCAAGGCTTCAAGCAAGGTTCGCGCGCGCTTCCGGTCGCCATAGGCCCGCCTGCCCATCCCCCGCAATCGCGCCGGCTGAGATGCCCTGCGCGTTGTCGGTCTGTCGCGGCGGCCGTGCAGTTCCCGCCTTTGCAGTCGCAACCAATCACCGCGCCATGAGTTGCAGGTTCTTCCCGTCTGTCCGGGGAAGCTGCGTGGCTGCGATCCATGCCCGCGCGATGTACGGACGGTCATCTCGCCTCACGACCGTGTGAGCTGGAGCGCGGCCGGTGAATTTTCACGAGCGAGCAGAGACCAACGAACAGCAGGCCGCAAGCCAAGGGGATGCAGTGAGTCAAATCGATACGACCGAGAAACTCTCGGGCACACCGGAGACTGAAAGTTCGCTGTTCGCGCTGTGCGGGCTTGGCGTCGCCGGGATCGCAATGCTGGGCTGGATCTGCGCCCTCGCCTGGATCGCCTGGCGCCTGGTCGATTGGCTGTGGTTCTGAAATCGAAACGCCGCCGGCACGCCGACGCACGCAAAAGTTGCATCGGACGTAATTTCGCGGAGATCGCCCCGCTGACCTGACGGTCGGCAGCGAAACGGGATGAGCGCGGCGCAATATCGAGAGAATTGAAGGAGCTTCAACCTCGGGACTGGTCGGGGCAGCTGGATTCGAACCAACGACCTGCAGTACCCAAAACTTAGCAGGTTATTTTCCGTCGGGTTCCAAAGTGTGCCGATCACTTCCGTACGGCGTATAATCACTTGAAAATGCTATTGTATTTTCAGCATCCCTTTTCCATTGCTTTCCTTCCCTTTCCGCTCAATACCTAATCCGGTGGCTACTCGGTGGCGACTATTTGGGGGAAGCGATGCCAATACTGAAGTTGGGGCGACGGGCCGTTAGCGGCCTTCCTGCCGTGACAAAACCAACGATCTTCTACGATTCAGAACTGACCGGGTTCGGCGTCAAGGTCACGCCCACCGGCGCACGGTCTTGGATAGTGGAGTATCGCCCTGGCGAGGGCGGCAGGCGCGTTGCCAAGAAGAGAATGGTAATTGGTACACCGGCCACGCTCTCGCCCGAGAAGGCGCGCGACGCCGCTGAGAAACTGCTGGCCAAGGTCAAGCTGGGCGCCGACCCGGCCGCCGAGCGAGGCGCTGCGAGGAAGGCAGAAACCGTAGACGAGTTGATCGATAGTTTCGTAAGGGACCACCTCAAACCAAAATGCAAGGCGGGCACGATCCGTCTGAATAGCGGATACATAAAAAATCATATTCGTCCGGCCTTGGGCAAAAAGAAAGCCACGGCTCTCACGCGCTCAGACGTGAACCGCGTCCACCTCAGGATCAAAGAAGCCGGACACGATGTCGCAGCAAACCGCGTCGTGTCGCTGATCGGAACAATCTACGAGTTCGGCCTCAGTGAGGAGATCCTGCCCAAGCGTACTGAGAATCCTGCCGCCGGCATCACGCCATTCGCCGAAACGCAGCGGCAGCGCTACCTCACCGAACAAGAACTGCAGCGCCTTGGTGATGCTCTTCGCGAGGCTGAAACAGTCGGCATTCCGTGGGAGCCTGATCCGTCGAAGAAAACCAAGCACGCCCCTAAGCCTGAGAACCGCCTGACGAATATCGATCGGCATGCCGCAGCAGCGTTGCGCTTGCTTTTGTTCACTGGCTGCCGGTTGCGCGAGATCCTCGATCTTCGCTGGAAGGAATACGACGCAGGCCGCGGCCTCCTGTTCCTGCCTGACTCGAAGACCGGCCAGAAAACGGTCGTGCTATCAGCGCCAGCCGTCGCGATACTGGATGCCCTGCCCCGCGTCGGCGCCTATGTGATCGCCGGTGAATCGGCGGGCACGAAGCACGAGAAACCCCGCGCGGACCTGAAGCGCCCATGGGATGCCGTACGGAAGCGGGCTGGCATCGAGGACGTGCGGATCCACGACCTGCGTCATAGCTTCGCCAGCGTCGGAGCGGGATCCGATCTTGGTCTGCCAATCATCGGGCGTCTGTTGGGCCACACGCAGGCGAGCACCACGCAACGCTATGCACACATTGCGGTCAATCCCGCGAAGCGGGCTGCGGATCTAATCGCGGGCAAGATCGCCGAGGCCATGAATGGGGGGAAGTAGAAAGCCGGGGCGCGTGGGACGTCGGTAATGTTGTGTTCCCAGTAAAATGAGTAGTTTGCCACACTTGAGTAGTTCTCAATATATATCAGTAAGTTAACGCAGGTTATAGAAACCAAATTGTAAGGGATTAGTGTAGGTCCCACTACCGCAAGGCTCCAGGTAACTATCGGTATGAGAACGCTGTCACCGCGCTCCCGCCTTCTCCAACTACGGAAAGCACAGCGTCATGGTCAAGCGTCGCAACCGAACCAAACATACTAAGACATTTGAAGAGAGATTGGCCGAGGAAGCTGCGCGCTTCAAGGAAGCCGCAGCACAGTTGCCGCCCGGCACCCAGCGGGAGCTCTACCTCAAGCGCGCTCGCCAGGCCGAAACGGCCTCGCACATCAATGAATGGTTGACCTCTCCCGGTCTGCAGCCGCCGACCGCGCTGGATAATATGCAGGTAGGAAGACCGGCAAAGCGAGATCGAGTCGCCTCGGATTAGAAACCCGAGCGCTAGTGCCGCATTGAACGAAATGGCAGAGTCGTTCGGCAACTCCTTCACCGTCGTTCAATTGACTGGCGACGACGCGAAAACCCACATTTGGATTGCGCTGGCCAAGCCAAGTCAGGCGCTGACCTTGATACTCGCAGCCGTGCCTGAAGGCTGGGCGGCGGAAGTTTTGAATATCGCACGACAGCTGAGCAGCAGCGGTTGTTTGCTTAACCTGGGGCCCGAGGATGTTTACAAGCTGACGTGAGAATATTCGCCCCGCCCCCAAAAAGAAGCCCGCCCCATTGCTGTAGCGGGCCTCGACCGCGTCGACTCGACTGAGGTCGCGGCCGGGCCGCTTGCTTGGCAAGCTTGAATTTGGTATTACACCTTATGAAAAAGGCAATACCAAAAACACACGGAGGCGCGAGACCCGGTGCTGGCCGTCCTGCTACCGGGCGAGACCCGGTCAGCGCGATTCGCCTGCCGACTGAACTCACATCCCAGATCGATGCATGGGCCGCCGAGCACGAGGTTTCCCGCAGCGAGGCTATTCGTCGGCTAGTTGAGATCGGACTGAAGGCCAAGAAATAGATGCCAGCCCGCGCCAGCCATCTGCCGACCAGCTCAGAGCGAGATGCATTGCAGAAACTGCGGGCAGGTCGCGAGCTGACACTGAGAGCTCTTGAGCCCACCGGCCAGCGCACCATCGTAAACATGCTGCCAAAGGGCTGGATCGAACGTGGGAGCACGGCAGGGACGTACCGGATCACGCCGGCGGGCCTCGCTGCCTTGCGCATCAAGATACCCTAACGCCGAAGGCTGACTCGCATTTCGCCGTCAAAGGCACAGGAACCATCCTGCGGGCGAGAGATTTCTCTCTTGCTTCAGGTTTCCCCGGCCTGAGGCGCCTCAACAGCGGCCTCCGCGTTGCCCCCGCGGGGGCCGTTCTGCATGCGAGGTACCATGGACGAGAGCTTGAGAGTGATGCTTGCGATCGGCGCGACAGTGACCGTCGCCGCTGGGGCGTTCTTTGCCATACGTTTTATCGTGGGTTTTTACGGCTAGACGTTGCACGTTAGGGCGTTACCCGTATTTTTCCCAAGGTTGATCTCGCAACCTGCACTTTCGCATCCCACCCGGCTCCTATAGCTTGGTATCAGCGGCGGCCGAATCCGGACCGGACACTTCTCAAGTCCGCGACCCGGAGGCGATAACTGTCGCCCCACGCTGGGGGCGTCGATGTGGGGTGATCCCGTGTCGACCACCCGCCTGGACGCGATGTCTAGGCACCCAGAAGAGACGTGGGACTGCTAGAAGCGGTACGTAACGCGGACGGCAGGCCGATGCGAGCACATGAACGGCGGTTTTTTTCCGTTCCGATGGCGGCCAACTCCTCAACCTTCAAGGGTCGAGGCGCGCCCGACCCGGAGGGCTGGCTGTGAAAAAGCCAACACACCGAGTCGACGTTCGCGTGAACGTGAATGTTGCTGGTTGCCTTTGGGCAATCGCCGCAATCATTCATTGCTTCATCTGAGCAGGCGGGAGGCTTCGGCCTCCCGTTTCTTTTGTGCGGCAAACGCGGGTGGGTCGTCGTGAGATTGGCGCAGCGTTGACGCCCCCACTCCCTGCGCTCCACGATAAGCGCGGGAGGCACATCACAATGGCCAAACGATCCGCGAAGAGCAGCCCGCCATGGAAAGACGGTGACCCAATCACCGTCGCCACGCTGGAATGGTGCCTCGACCGGTTGCCTTTGAGATGGCGCGAGCGCCACTGGGTGGCGAGGTTTATCTTCCGATCTACGAACGGCTTGAATCGGAGCTTGCCGCGGCCAAAGCGAAGGAAGACATGATGCAGCGAGTGCGCGTGCGAGCCGCGCGCGTTATGCAAGAGCACCGGATCAAGAAGTATAAATGACGACTGCTGAGCACGAAAATAAGACCCGAAGATCGCGCGAGCCGACCCACGACATGCCCCTCTACCCCACTGAGGCTCAGATCTCGCGCGCGGTGCTGGGTGACCGGGCCAAAGATTGGAAGCGCATCGCCAAGGTCCTGGAGGACAAAGAGGGGTTGCCGAAGATCAAAGAGTTGATGGGCGGTCGCTTTTGGCCTGCGGTGGTCGCGTTCTTTTATGGATGGCAGTGCGTTCCAATGAGCGGCAGCATTCCTGAATACGCCCCACCGTCCCGGATTCAAATTGTCCCGCCACCGAGAGGGCAGAAGCCAGTCTGAGGCATATTTCGCGCCCCCAACGCCAAACCAAAGACTAGTTGCCCCCTCAGCTTTGCTCGCCCTATGGTGGCGGCGGGGTTGTGAGGGAATTTTCATTATGCGTCTTTTGATAATTGCCGCGGTGGTGGCAATGTGGGGGCTGCCGGCGCGCGCGGACATTTCAGAAAGGACCGACTTGCGTGTTATGACGCGGCCGCGCGTATCGAGCGGATTAAGCCGATTGCCAGCCTCGGTCCGCCATCCGCGGTGATAAAGCCCACTCCGCCTCTAACGCCTTCCCGACCCTCCCCGTTCGCGGGGAGTTACGTTGGTCTTTCGGGCGGGTATGACATCCCAGCCATGGGGACCGGCCGCCAAAGCGTTGTCGGCGCGACGCCATACGCACCCGGCGGAGTTGTACAAGGGGCGTCGGTTGGTGGTTTCGCAGGCTACAATGTCGTCGAAGGCCATCTGTTGATTGGGGCCGAGTTGCGAGGCCGCTATAGTTTCGCGAAGGTGGAGGATTCGGTGGAATCATCTCCAATTTCAACGCCGTTGCCCGTCTTAATCGGCTCGTGCTGGGGGTGCGGGCTTGGTGGTGGCATTTCCACCGACGCGGTAACTTTGTTCTCTGCTCATCGATATAGCGCAAGTTACCGAAGGCCCTACGCCATCGATGCTTCGTTTAGGGTTGGTTTCACAGCCAGTGACTGGTTGTTTTACGGACGGGCCGGTGCTGGTATCGAGAAATCAGAATCGATCTCTACCGCCGACGATTCCAGGTCGGTCTACTGCTACAGGCCGACTATTGTTCAGAGGCCGAACTCAACGGGTGGCATCGACTACTTGGCCAACTCGTGTGCGTCACAAGGCAATGGACCGACTACGACAGTGACTCTTATCAACGGCTACGCGCCCTTAGTCTCTATAGGTGCCAGCATTGAGCGCAACTTCCATAACCTTTTCCTAAGAGCAGAGGCCGAACTTACAGGACACTCGATTCCCAACAGCGGCTCCATCCGTGAACATGGCGCTGGGATATAGATTCTAATCTCGTGGCGGAATGCGTGGCTCACCGGACTGGAAGCGAATCGCTAAAGTCCTGGTAGACAAGCAGGGCTTGCCGAAGATCAGCGAGTTGATGGGCGCCCGGTTTTGGCCTGTGGTGGTCGCGTTCTCTTATGGTTGGCAGCACATCTCGCTGGACAATACGGCGGGTTGAGCCAACCAATCGGCCAAGCTCCAGATTTGAGTTCGTGCCGCCCCCAAGGAGCAAGTGGGAGGACTAAAGCGGACTCCTCGCTACTTGTCTGCGCGCCCGTATTTTTCCCTACGTCCAAAGTCTCGCAGACGCGCTGCACTCCTGCTTGCGTTCACGCCTCGGTTGCGGTTGGATGCGGCTTCAATTCGGACATTCAGATGCCTACGTTGTCAGCCCAGCAGTTCCAAATAACTGACGACATCGCTCCGCGCGACGCCGAGGCGCTGACCTCTATCAATGATGAAATTGTAAGGCTTGCGAAACGACGCCGATCAACGATTTCCGTGGCCGGTCACCTGGCCCGATAAAAAATCGCATGGAAAATTGAGACCTTCGCCGAGGCTGTGCTCTATAGGATCGTAGCACTTGCCGAAGGGACGGCACTCTCCTGGAACGAGGCGATGCCGCTACCGGCCTTTCTCTGCACACGAGCGCTCGTTGAAACCGTTGCCCTACTTGTCGATTTCGAAGGGCGTGTGTCCAAGCTACTCAACGCCGAGGATCTGAAGGGGCTTGATGAACTCACGATGAACAGGATCTTCTCCAGCCGCGACGAAGAATGGTTGAAGCAGTCTCCTGAGTTCAAAACGGTGAATGTGCTCACACACATCGAAAAGCTGGACAAGCTTTTGCCGGGCGCTTTGGACCACTATGTCAATCGGCCTGTAAATTTGACCCCTCATCGGCGTCCAATTGTGACCCCTTCGTGCGCCGCGGTTTGACGGTAGCGCTCGGCTCGTTGGAGCTGGCCGGGATAGCGGAGACGAGACGAGCGCGGGTGGCGTGATCGTCGTCGCGGCTTTTGAAGCGCCAGCTGTCATTGCCGGTCTCGACGATGTCACAGTGATGGGTCAACCGATCGAGCAGCGCGGTGGTCATTTTGGCGTCGCCGAACACGCTCGGCCATTCGCCGAAGGCGAGATTGGTGGTCACGATGACGGAGGCGCGCTCATAGAGCCGGCTGACGAGGTGGAAGAGAAGCTGGCCACCGGACTGGGCGAAGGGCAAATAGCCGAGTTCATCCAGCACAATGAAGTCCATCCGGGTCAGATGCTCGGCGAGCCGTCCTTGCCGTCCGTTGCGGGTCTCGGTCTCGAGGCGATTGACGAGGTCGACTACGTTGAAGAAGCGGCCGCGGGCACCGGATCGGATGCAGCTTCTGGCGATGGCAATGGCCAGGTGGGTTTTGCCTGTGCCGGTGCCGCCAACCAGCACGACGTTGCGTTGTTGGGCGATGAAGCCGCCGCCAGCAAGATCATTGACGAGAGTCTGATTGATCGGCGTGCCGTCGAACTGGAAGTCGGCGATGTCCTTGGCAAGCGGAAGCTTGGCAATGGTGAGCTGGTATTTGATCGACCTGGCTTGCTTCTCGTTGATCTCGGCGTTGAGCAGGTCGCCGACAATGCGCTGAGGTTCGTGCTGGCGCTTGACGGCAGTTGCCATGATCTCGTCGAAGGCAGCCTTCATGCCGTAGAGCTTGAGTTCGCCCATGAGGTCGAAGATTTGGGTTCGTTCCATCAGATGGTCCTCCGGAGGTTGTCGTAGCGGGCACAATCGGCGATCGGTGCATGACGGAGCGTCAGTGCGGCCGGCGTCATGATGTTGGCCGGTGGGGCGGGTTCACGTTGACGGGCCAGGATATTGAGAACGACATCGGCCGAATGGACGCTGTGACTGAGCGCTTCGGCACAGGCCGCTTCCACCGCGGGCAGACCGTCAGTCAGCACCGCGTTGAGGATGTCGACCATCTGCCGATTGCCGTCGTCGGTGCTGGCAAGCTTGCGCCGGATCCGCTCGATCGCGGCTGGCAGCACCCAGTCTTTGAAGGGAGCACCGTTGCGCAAGGCGCCGGGTTTGCGGGCGAGCACCGGCACATAATGCCAGGGGTCGTAGACGGTATCGCCGCGGCCAAAGGATCGCGGGTGCTCGGCAACGATGCGTCCATCCTGACGGATCACGATGCGATCGGCATAGGCTTGAACCTCGACCGGTCGTCCGACTGCGCTGGCTGCGACCGAGTACTTGTTGTTGTCGAAGCGCACCAGGCAGGTCTTCGAGACCGATGCCGTCACCGCATGGAAGCCGTCGAAGCGGCCGGCATAGGGAACGAGTTTGGGGCGTTCGGCTTCGAACACTTCCCAGATCGTCTGATCGACCAGCTCCGGATGGCGATGAACCTTGGCGTAGGCGATGCATTTGTCGAGCAGCCAGGCGTTTAACTCGTCGAGGTTTTTGAACCGCAGCCGCGGCGTGAAGAAGCGTTCCCTGACCAGCCCGACCTGGTTCTCGACCTGCCCCTTCTCCCAGCCCGACGCTGGCGTGCAGGCGACCGGATCGACCAGATAGTGGCTGCACATCTGCAGGAAGCGGCGATTGTAGAGACGCCCTTTACCGACGAAGATCGTCTCTACGGCGGTCTTCATGTTGTCGTAGATGCCGCGGGTGCAGGTGCCTTTGAACAGGGCGAACGCCCGGTCGTGGGCGTCGAACACCATCTCCTGCGTCTCCCGCGGATAGGCCCGCACGAACAGCATGCGGCTGTGACAGAGCCGGACATGGGCGGCCTTCACCATCACCGTGGTGCCGCTCAGCAAGACCACCTCGTGGCTCCAGTCGAACTGGTAGGCTTCGCCTGGGGCAAAGCTTAGCGGGACATAAGCAGCCGCGGTCGATTGCCCGCGTTCCTTGCTCCACCGCCTGGCGTAACGCCGCACCGCATCGTAGCCGCCGTCATAGCCACGGCTGCGCAGCTCTTCGAAGATCCGGATTAACGTCAGCTGTTCACGAGCCGGTTTGGCCGCGTTCGCCGCCAGCAGTCCGTCGAGCTCTACTGCCCATCGTCCCAGCTTTGGCCGCGGCTGCACTTGCCGCTCGTACTCGAAGGAGGTCTCTCCTGACCTCAGCACCTTCCGGACCGTGTTCCGCGACACCTTCAGGTCACGGGCAATCTCCTTGATCGTCTTGCCCTTGATGAAGTGCTCGCGCCGAATCCGCGCAATCGTCTCCACGATCAGCATCCTCGACCACCTGCTTCATTCCAAAGCAGGCAGCGCAACAGACCAACCTATAGGGGGTCAATTTTGGACGCCGATCCCCCGGCTTAGGGGGTCAATATTGCAGGCCGAATGACACGAAGCCGCGCGCGAGGCCTTCGAAGCCGCATGGACCGGGCTACTGCCTACAATTCCCGAAAGTGCCTTCGCCGAATGGCGCCAAGATCGCGACTGGCGCGCTGAGGTTCCGGCCAAGCGGGCGCGTGGCGAGAAGCTCGACAGTGAGATCAGAAACACGCTCATGCGCTGCGTCTGCGGGACCACATTCGACAGCTGGAAACCGGCGGAGAGCTACCCCCACCGCGCACACATTACCGCCGCGCGGGCGGCCAACGGAACATACCGATGAATCACGCCGCAGAGCGACCCTACGCGGAGCCGGAAGCGGCCGCGCGCAAGCTCGTCGAGATCGCGGCCAAGATCGAAGCTGTTCAGGACGGCCGCATCTATATCGAGCGGATCAACGCGCAGTTCATGTTCGAGCTGAAGGGCAGCGGGAGAGAGTTCGGCGCCGGGCTCAGATACGCCATCGAGCGCGGCTGGTTATCGAAGCATGAAAGCGGCACCTACGTGAAGCTGATGCCGCCTGGGGAAGATCTGCTGACTCGCAAATAGGAACCGTCCTTACTGCTTCATCCTACTTCTGTCGAAAATGAATGCGGCTTGAAACACCCGCTCAACTTCTGTCCTCACTTCCACGGAAACGTCCTGCCGTATGGTGGCAAAGTCCTTTGCCAAGTTCGCAAGCGACCTAGCGGCTTCGACCTCGGCCTCTTGCTGAGTGTCGAATTCCAGACCTTCCTCGTCCGGGTACAAACCAGTGTCGTCCCGGATGTCGAAGTAGTACCGGGTCATAAGCCGCCCTCATTCGAGGGAGAGCATAGAAGAAATGTTCGCGTGTTCCTATTCTGGCGGCTGCAGTCCGGGTGATCTCAACCACTCGCTCAAGTGCGAGCCGGTCTCGGCCTGTCTGGCCTTGCGGAGGAAAGCTTCTCGCTCGAAGCCGGCAGGGAGCTTCTTGGCTAGCTCTCTTAAGCGTGCGGCTTCTTGGGCAAGACGTTCTTCGAGGGACACAGTTTGTTTAAAACGACGGCGTCGCTGCATGACACACCTCGATCTTACGGGTCCTAACCGTTGGGTTTGAGTTCTTGCAGCCTAACGCGCGGGCAGTTCCGTGGTCTGTGCCCTAGTGAACACAAGTTCCACGCGATAACGCGGGGACCTCGGATCACAATTGAATGTTACTTATCGCGGGCAGCCGGAGGGGAACGCCATGGAAATGGACCTTGCCGAGCGCTTCTTTTTGGGTCTCGCATTCATAGGTGCAAGCTGCCTCTGTGTCGTTTTCTCCGTCTGGATGCTTACTTGAAGTTCTGGCCCGCCAGCGTGAACCGGCCGCCGGACTTGCTTTTCCGCACCCAACGACCAGCAGTAGCCCGCGCACTCGACGAGCCACCTCACGCCCTGCCGCCTGCCGGATAAGCACGGGTGAACTCTCCTTGGCGCTTGATGCGGTTGTAGCGAAAAGTGCAGCCGTGCGCCCGGGCAAAGACCTCCGCCTCTGCAATCGCGATGGCACGCGTGCCGCCAAACGCACGCTCGATGTAACGGTCCCGAATTATCAATTTCTGGTTCGACCCGACGTCATCCAAAACCGTCGCTAGCTTAAGCAGGAAGTCTTCGCGCGTCTCTCATAGGGACAAACATGCAACGGCGAACGCCTGAATGCCAGCAAGGAGCTATGAAAGGCGAAACCTCGCCGCACAAATAGCCCGTCCTCAGTCTTTGGGCGGGAATGGATGGATGACGGCTTTTGCGTCCGTCGCCTGTGCGATCAGGACTGCAATTCCGTCCAGCGTTTGTCGGTCGTTGATTCCGAGCGACAGGCGCCGATACCGGGCGATCTTGTCGTCGTACTGAACGCACTTCTCACACATGGCTTCCCCCTCGGCATAGAGGGCGGGAGCGTGAAGCACTCTCAGTCACCGATAGGCGCCTCGGACGGGGCGGTGATCTCCGGACCATAAACCAGAACTCGGGTTCCCGACAGAAGGAACACGACAACCTGAAGATCTAACAAGACAAGACCGCAAACGGAGGCAGCCTCACTGCCTGCGCCGTTCGACCTCGAATGTGAATCTGAGCTGGAGCACCGGACCGCCGTCGTCCCGGACTTCAATCGACATCTGGTGGCTGCCGTCCCCGGGGGTCCGAACGGCATCTCGGGCCATATCGGCCAGCGAGCGCGCCGCCTCTTCTTGCACCTTCTCTACGGTTGAGAGTTCCAGACCTTCCTCATCCGAGAAAATCTCGTCACCCTCTCCGATATCAAAATAATACCGTCTCATCAGACCAGAACGACGCCAACCTCAAATTGTTTCTTTCGTAAAACAGACCACGCCCAAATCAAACTAGGCGACTGATGCCGAAAGCAGGCCGGTCCCCTACCTATGCTCGTCCCTCGCGAGAGAAGCCAGTCTGTCCAGTTGGCCAGCCAAACCCACATAAGTTCGGGCGATGTTTTTCAGGACGTCGGCGCGATCTTTGGAAATGCCGCTCGCGCCAGAAAGTCGCTTGTAGTGGTCAGCATGTTCTCGGCACTCAGCAATGTTGATCACTGGCTCTGCCTTCTGTTGGCCGTGCGGGTCACAGGAGCGCCTTCCCCGCTGGCTTGCCTTCTACTATGTTAGCCCCCGTTAAAATCAGTCTTATGACACTGGTTAAATACGGAAGCGCCCCCTTCAGTTTGGAAAAGGAACCACAAGGGCGGCTGATATTTGAGTCGTCGCTGGCTCGCCGGCAGAGCTGGCGGAGCGGCCCCGGCCTACCCCCCTAAGCCCCTGCAGCCGGGGCCGTCTCTCCGTTGTCTTATCGGAGCAGCGTATGCGTTCCTCGCCCTCGATCGTGCCGGCCGACCGCCTCGACCGCGACATCTATCTAGTGCTTGAAGACTTCGGCGCGCGCGCCGGTTGCGCCTGGCGCAAGACGGACGAGGCTGACACCGACCTCGAGACGATCCTGCAAAATCTGCTGTCCGGCCAGTACGCCTATCCGGTCCGAATTGTATCCTTCAATCCCGTCGAGGGGTGGTCGCGGGATGCGACTTCCGATGTAGCCGATGCGTTGGCCCGGCGCGCGGCCGATACGGACGCCGAGATCTCGTCTGCATTGCAAGACTTCATCGCCGCCAACGCCACAAGGCGCTTCGACATGCAGCTAGCGCGCTGCCATTGCACTGGGTCGCCTGATGTCCAGCGAGGGTAAGCCGGTGCCACGACCACGACGTGCGTTAACTGCGACGATCTCGGCTGGTTTGCGAGAACCACCCGGACCGCCCTTGGGACGGCCCGCGCGCCTGCCCCTGTGGCGGCGCTGGCGCGCCCTGCCCGGCCTGCAACGCTGTTGGCGAAGGTGAAGTGCCACGCATGCCGGAAGGCTTTCGGGTCGAGGTCGACAAGGACGGCTGGCGGCACTGAGGTCCTTCGACTGATGTGAGCGGCCCCAAGCGCCTCGGGGCTGGAGGGGAACGGAGACACCGGGACCGCCACGACGCACCGGCTCGAAGCTGGGGCGCCGTGGATATTCTCCGCCCCGGGATTCGTCGCAGGCTCTAACAAATGTTGGGTGTCCCAGATTAACTTTGTGGGCTTCCGCCGTTGCGCTGTGCAACGCTATCAGAGTTCCTGCGCGGAACAGAGCCGACGAAATATTCCTGACACAAACCGCTGCTTCCATGCCTTCAACCGGGCGCGGTGTTTGTATCCTTAGTTGTTTTCATTCCCGGGGCTGGCTTTGCTCGAACCAATTTTTTTGACCGGCGTCGATAGACTTTGGACAGGGCCGCCCCACAAAGGCGGCCCTTTCTTCTGCGGGCTTCACACCCTATCTGAGCCCTATGCGTACAGCGTTCGAATTCTGCCTGCCGACCGCCGCCAAGGTGGTGCCTACCGGACCCGACTGGATCTACGAAATCAAATATGACGGCTATCGCCTGCGCGTCGAACGCCAGGGCAAGACCGTGCGGCTCTTCACCCGCAACGGCCACGACTGGACCAAGCGCTTCCCCTGGATCGTCGAGGCCGCGCTGAAGAACCGCGAGCAGCAATTCGTCATCGACGGCGAGGCCGTGGTGCTCGGCGTCGATGGCGCATCGGACTTCAACGCCCTGCACTCGCGCCGGCACGATGACGAAGTGCAACTCTATGTGTTCGACATCCTCGCGGTCGGCGGCGAGGACCTGCGCCAGCTGCCACTGACGATGCGCAAGACCAATTTGGCGCGGCTACTGCGCGGTCGGCCGGACGGCATACTCGTCGCGCCATTCGAGGCCGGCGAGATCGGCCCGGACCTGTTCGGCGCGGCCTGCCGCATGGGCCTTGAAGGCCTGGTCTCGAAGCGCCGCGACCGGCGCTATGGCGCCGGTCGGTCGAAAGACTGGATCAAGGTGAAGAACCGGACGCATCCGGCGATGACGCGAGAATTCTAAGCGTTCGCCAGCGACCTCCCGACCTGAAACAAAACGAAAAAGCCCGGCATCGAGGGCATCGATGCCGGGCCAATTGTCCTTGGAGGAACGAGGGGGTTTGCCCCCTTAGACGCTTAGCGGATCGCCGACGTTCGGTAGGTTGCGATCAGAGCTCTTTCGATCAGCGGCTGATTGATTGCCAAATGTGGTTCAACGATGAGGTCCAGGTGTTCACCACTGACTGGAATGACCTCCACTCGCTCCACCAGTCGATCCCAGCCCATGCGCGGAGCGACGTGGGGGCGTCTGCAGGAGAAAAGCGTGCCGGTGATTGGCAGTTGCTCATGGGCTTGATGGACCCAATCCCGAAACGCGCGCATACGCAAAACTTCCTCTGCCTCCAGCGTGAGCATGAAGTGGGTAGCTGGAGCGAACTTCCATTGCCTGAACTCGAGCACGCGCCTGAGCAGTTGCTCTCGACCCAAGCGCACAAGGATCTTGGTAAAGGAACGGCAGAGCATCCTGTAGATGGTAACTCGGTGAGTCCGGATGCGCTGAAGCGTCCGGCTGATTGTTTCCGCGTAGCCGCTAAATTCATTTCCCACATTGGTGTCCAGTATGCCGAAAAACCTTACTTTCCTACCCTCGGCTATGAGTCGACGCCCGAGCTCGAAAGCAACTGCACCTCCCAGCGAATAGCTCAAAAGCCTTACGTCGCCACTGGGCTGGACGCGGCAGATCTGCTCCATGGCTGCAGCCGCCATGTCTGCGACTTCTGATTGCCCGGATAAGAGCGCATTCAGAGCCGGATATCGGACGGTGGTGACTTGGGCCACATCGTCCAACGTGGCCCCGAAAGCGATTAAGCTGGGACCGAAACCGACTGAACCCGGCACCAGAAACAACGGCGGCTTGCTTGATTGGTCACAATCCAGATCCGCATCCTCGCCAAGTGCGCGGGCCACCGCGGCAGCCATACGGGCTACGTCCGCGTCCAACGCAAATGCTCTGAGGTCAAGTTGCCTGCCAATTCGGTTTTCCAATTCCATGACAAGCTGGAGAAGCTGCAGAGAATTTCCTCCCGCTTCATCCCACGAGCCTACCGCGCTCCGCGTACCAAGCACCCGTTTCCATCCCTGCTCGACTGCCGAGTACGCATAACGGAGTTCATCTGGTGCCTGTCGTGCGGGCGAGACGAGACGGGTTCCGGCGAAAGCTTCATCGTGGGCACGCAGGGCGACGACATCGATTTTGCCGCCCTCAAGTCGGGGGATGTTCGCAATTTCATGTATTCGCTTGGGGTGAAGCGATCCCGGAACAGTCCTGCGGATGGCTTCCCAGATTGCACCTGGGAATGCAATTCGGGAGTTGGGTTCAAGAACGACAAAGATCACCAATTCGCTCACAACCGTGACGACGGCGACCGCGTCGGTCACGTGTGGAATCCGGCGAACCGCAACCTCGAGCTCCGCGGGTTCGAGGCGTCTTCCATTGACCTTGATCTGCCGGTCTTTACGACCGACAATGTGCATGACGTCTCGATCATCGAACATGACGAGATCGCCTGTAGCGTGTATCCGACGCTTCGGGTCGGTGGGATCAATGCGAGATGGAATCAGTACCCCCTTTTCCCATCGCCCGAGCGTTACGAAGGGGCTGGATATGATGAGCTCGCCGGATTTGCCTTGTGCAACGGAAGTTCCATCGTCGCCAACCACGGCAAACCAAATCCCCGGCAGCAGGCACCCCGCCGGAGCCGCAATGGCACCCTCGGCGAATTGTGCCGGAGGGAAGCACTGGGAGCCTGTCGTCTCCGTCGAAGAGTAGCCGATCTGAACGTAAGCGCGCGGCATCGCCTGACGAAAAAACTCGATGTCCGCCGTTAAGACCTTCTCGCCGCCAATTCTGAGGATTCGCACTGACTGAAAATCGTCGTGATGTCCGGCAGAGATCATGGCGCGGAGCAGCGTGGGAACGGAATAAATGACCGTAGCGCACTGCGAGCCAATTGCCTGCCGCGTCCCATGGAGGCCAAGTGCCTCGATGTCCACTATGTAGAGCCTCGCACCGATCAATAGTGACGTCAGCATTTCCCTGCAGCCGGCAATGGTGGTGGGCCCGCTCAGCGGTAAGAACACATCTTCGTGCGTCAGATGGGCTGCGTTCACATACTGCAATACGCGCTGGAGGAGGCTGCGTTGGCTGTTCACGATGCCTTTCGGACGTCCGGTACTTCCCGACGTGTATAGGATGAGAGCCGGCTCATCGACGGAGTGCGAAAGGGAAGCGACGGAGCCGCCATTTTCATCGTCGGCCAAATTTGTGATATCGATCCAGCGCATACCCGCAAGGTTTGCGAAACTCGGCGGAGCATCCTTCACGCAACCGATCACAAGGGTGAGTCGTGCGTCCGTCGAAATTTCGATGTTGCGACTGACTGGATCACGGCAGTTTAGGGGAAGGCAAGGTCGATTTGCCGCCATGCAGGCGATCATCGCAACAGGCTGCCATATGCAGCTCGGCATCATCAGCCCGACTGCTTGTCCTGCAGTGACGAGAGCAGAGAGGAGATTAGCCAATTTGACCGCGACGGAATGAAGCTGCGCAAATGTCAGGTGGTTCGTTCCGTCATCGAGGCAGATTCTATGAGGAAAACGGTCAACGACGCGGCCCAGATGTTCGATCGCCGGAATGCTGGAAAATTCGAGGGGCAGCCCTTCGAAAGGATTGATTGGGCCGCCATCATCCAGCGGCCCCTCCCGCACTGCATTCCACTCAACGCCGTCGACAACTGCTCCGCCCGATCGAGGGGTGAAACGGATCATCCCGGTGTCACGCTCTTTCAATGCGCTTGAGGGCCCAAGGGCTTGGGGCTTTGCGTTGGCAGGTGCCATGCCGTCGCTCCCTGTCAAGTCTCCATAATGTCGCAGATAACTGAGATACATCGCACAAACATCATTCGTTTGCATGAAGCACTGCGCGACTCGAAGACACCCAATGCCTGTTCCCGAGCCGGTTCCTAGCTCGCTGTCATGCACCTCCGGCGGCGGGCGCGGCGCAGCGGACGACCGGATTTCAACTGAAACGTAAAAGGGCCTATCGGCGGCATGGGCTATCGGTAGCCACCTTAAAAACGGCCCCGGCCATGGGGGCTTCTGAAGGTGTGTGGAGGCCCCGGGGCCGTTGGAATTACCTCGGCGGTAATGGGGTCGCCTCGGTGGTAATAAGTTATAGGAAGATCGGCAACCGGTGCCCCATGGGGTTCGGTGCGGCGCCCCATGGCGGCCCCATGGCGCTTCTGTGCGCTTTCGCACAAGCGGCCCGCCACTAGGTCCCGGAGCTTAATCCGAAGGGAAAACTAAGAGAGACCAATGACACCAACGACAGTCTTCGTTTACGTCAACACCGCCAAGAAGGTTGGCGACGTCGAGTACATCAAGATTTTCGCAACGGTGGACGCCGCAGAACGATGGTTAGAGGAGAACGACCCGGAAGGCGTCGTGTTCGAATACGATGTGATCGAGTGATCTGGCGTGGATAATCAGCGCCACATCGTTGGTGGGTTCAGGGCCCCGCGACCCGCCGCCTTCAACGCATCGGTTGAGAGCCGTCAGGTGCCGCAGCATCGAGCAGCTTCGAGCCGGTGCGGCAGCCGCGGGGGCCGCAAAAAGCTCCGGCTCCAGCGTTGCCAGAAGCTGGAGCCGTGCTGTCACCGAGCTTCCGACCCACGGGGATAGGCCAGTAGCGATTCGAAAATGCTCCATGCCTGAGAAGGTTCCTGAGTGGTTCTTAGCTGCTCGTTAAACAAGGAGGAGCAGTCTCGGTTTCGGGACGGGGCCGTGTTGGGAGAACGCGCGGTCTTGTGCTTGGGGCGAGGGCCCGCCAGCTCAGTTAGCCCCGGCGGGCCTTCCCTCACCTATGTTAAGCATCCAGCGTTTGTTAAATAGATCATATTGCAAGCTGGAAGCGCGGCAGTAGGATCATCTCGCTGGGGCTGGCTGCATGTTTCACTTAGATCTTTTTACCCGGCCTTATTTGACCTTGCGCCAGGGCCGCAGCCGCTGCGGCCCTTTTCGTCGCGCTCAACACCTGCTTACGGATAACGCCTTGGTGAACGAAACCGTTTATTGCGTCACGCGAAGCGATCCCGAAACAGTCCGAGCCCAAACTCCTCTCATTAACGAGGGGATTTCAAAATGATTACGCTGGAAGCAATTGCGGTCGCCCTTGGTGCCGGATTTACCTTCGCCATGTTTTCGGGCGACCTAGGCGCCGACGTAGTTCTCGCCATCGTCGCCTGCCTTTCTTAACGAGATGGCCCGCGCGGGTGAACCGGCGGGCCTCGTGCATCTGCTTCAACCGCCGGCGGTGTGCCAGGGCCACTTGTGCGCTAGCTGGCGGCTTTCCCACTCACGAGCGGCAGTAGCGCGCGCTCTCGACGAGCCACTTCACGCCCTGCCGCCTGCCGGATATGCACGGGTGAACTCTCCTTGGCGCTTGATGCGGTCGTAACGAAACGTGCACCCATGCGCGCGGGCGAAGACTCCCGCCTCTGCAATCGCGAGGGCACGCGTGCCGCCGAACGCGCGCTCAATGTATGGGTCGCGAACTATCAGCCGCTCGTCCATCGCGAGACCTTCCAAACCACTCGCTAGGCGAAGCAGGTAGTCCTCGCGCGTTTCCATGAAGGCCCGCCGTCCGCTAATAGATCATGTCATCCATGGGAGTACATGGCACGGCTCGCTTTCCAGCCCCCAATGCTCGCGGCTGCCGATCCAATTGCGGATTAGAGCGCCGGGAGTCCTAGGCCCGCCAACGTGAACCGGCGGGCCTTTTACTGTCAGATGCCGGAGACCCCTGCCCGGCGATGTCGAGGCACATACTGAGCTTAATTTCAGGCCTCGACCGCCCAGGCGGCGAGCAGAATGAGCGCTGCGATCGCCTGGCCCACCGAAGGAGTACCCCTAGAAATCCCAATCAATACAGACTTGGCACAAGGTGCATAGACCCTTACTTCGAGCCATAGCATCCTGACCAGGCAATGGTTGGGGGCCTTCGTGCTCAGTGCTGGCGAGTATCGAGAGCTAGCGGAAGCGTACCGCGCGAAAGCCGGCGCCCCTGGCCTTGCCCCGAATAAGGCCACTGCACCGAGGAACATCGCCCGAAGCCTGAGCGCGCTCCCGAGCCAGCTCGAAATACTTGATCTCTACGACAAGGCCCCGCCGAAGCGGGTGAGCGCGCCATGATCGAGCGGCTAATCCAGACGGGCATTGTCACGGTAGGCGCCCTCAACGCCGGTCTAATGGTCTGGCTGATCCTTACGCTCTAAGCTGTGGTCATAAGTACGCAGCTTCAGAATGCTTATTGTCCTAAGGGGAGCCTTTACCCAACTCGCGCCGGGGACGATACATGCGAGGCGAGCAGAGCCTTCATTGTAACGAATGTGGGGCTTCCAACTCGGTGACCTATTGGCGCTTTGAGGGCGCTCTGAGCAGGCTAGTGGGGCGGCCGGGTCAGGCCCGCGCCGGCTGAAGTCCGGTCTAACCTGGCCGCCCCTATTCGACTCCCGGCTCGTGCTGTTGGGCCTCCATGACGACAGCCAACACCCGAGCACGCCAACTGCGATCAGCACCGCGACCGAAACCCGCTGGGAGCCTTGCCCATGCGTTCAAACACCCCCACCCCGCGGTCAGACGACCTCCCTGGCGAAATAAGGCGTCGGCGGCCGGTTTCTGGCGATCTGTCGGGCAAGCTCGCAGCGACGTCTAGCGAGATCCGCAAGTTTCGCATCAAGGAGCTGCGCGCGGCCGCTGATCGGCTTATTCGCCGTGCGGAGGCGCTCCGCGTGGAGGCAAAGCGATTACTCAAAATGGCCCAACGCGAGGAAGCGAAGCTGGCGCGCGCCCCCCCCGAGAAATCCCCGAAGCGCGGCGGCGCGCCGGCCTAAGGCTTTGCTGACTAGCGGATAATTTGTCCGCGCACCAATTCGCAAAGCGCAGAACCACTAAGGTACCTTCCGAGAACGGCATCGCGGAGCCAGGAAAACGTTGGACAGCTCGTGCGTTAAAGAGGATTGGGGCGACGCACTGGAGCAGAAGCATGCGAACTGCAACTCTCGTGATGATTGTAGTTGCCGGAAGCGCGATTGCCTTCCAAGCAACGGCGCAACAGCAAAAGGCCGCACCTAGCGAGCAAACCAACGAGGAGATTCACCGAGATGTAGACAAAGGGCTCAAGACTAGCGAGCCGAATGAGCAGATGCAGCGTGATGCAGACAGAGGAGTAAAGACACGCAACTCTGGAGATTCCGGATATGTGGCAGATTAAGACAAGCCGGGCGCTTCTGCGCATCCTCCGGGCCGGCCGGTAGGTGAGCAGACCACGGGTTCAAGTAGCCAGACCGGAGCTCCGAAATAGAGCCGTTAGCAAGCTTACGTCGGCGCAAGATCGACGTACCGGTCAACTCACTTTTGAGAAGCGATCAGCGGGACCGTTCGTGCGAACTGCACATGAGCTGGTGGTTGCAACCGCAAACACCAGGATGAGTGCAAGCAAAGAGCCGTAAAAGCCGACAACGGCAAGCCGCCATTTTCGTAACAGAGGACGCTCCGATGTGGTGGGTCCTGCACGAGAAGCTCAACGACATCGAAGCCAGCATGCTTCGCCCAAACCTCGACCTCCTACGCATCGCAAGAGAGGTGTTCCGAGCGCTTGGTTCGCGATGACTCTGCTCCAACATACTTGTCGAGCGCCTGCACAAAAGCATGGGCTCCTTGGCGTTCTCGATAGCGCTGTAGAAGCTCAACCCAGCGCGGCCTCCTGGCTTGAGTACTCGCACCATCTCCTTCAGCGCCCCCGGCCGATCAGTGAAGAATTGTAGGCCGAGCTGGCGAGCACAACGTTAAAGGTGTTTGCATGGAACGGCAGGTCGAGCGCGCTACCCTCGGCCCAATCAACAGTCGCAGACTTTACCCTCGCCACCGCGAGCATTGCCGTGTTGGGATCTATGCCGACTAACCGGCCGACGTGCCCTCGCTGCTCAGCGAGCCGCGCGACGACGCCTGTCCCGCAGGCGATGTCGAGTATGCTTTCTCCACTCCTTGGCCCGACACGGTCGAGCAGATCATTGGCCCATATCGAAGTGATAGCTGGAACGAGGTAGCGCTCGTAAAGCTCGGCGCGCTCGCATCCATTTGCCAGTGTTCATGAGCTGTCATGACTCCCCCAATAGTGTCCGTGCGATAGTAGCAAAAGGGCGCCCCAAAGCGGAAGTCGATGCCGAATTGCCGGTGGTCCGCTCATCGAGGTGGACCGGAAGCAACCGGCCGCCCATCCGAACGACGCTCATGCCCCAAAGCGGTCATTAGCTGACTGCATCTCGCTCCCGCGCCGATCTGGAGTACGTGGCTCAGCTGGGATCCCTTCGTGCGTAACGAACGCCGCGCGGCGAATCGCCGAAGCGAGCTCGGAACAAGCGATTGAAATGCGAAACATCCGAGAAGCCGACCTCTAGAGCGATATCGGAAATTAGCCGCGCGCTGGCGCTGGACTCGGTCAGCAGTTTGAGCGCTCGTTGGAGGCGTAACTCATTGACGTGCCCGGTGAACGACGATCCTGATGATGCCATCAGGCGCTGCAGATAGCGAGGTGAGATGCCTTGGCAACGAGCTACCATCTCGACGCTGAGTCCTGGTTCTTGAAAGTGTGTCTCGATGTAATCGAGGGCGGCGCCGTGGCGCGCAGTCACGACAGCGCTCGCACTGCTCTCGCCCAAGGGAGCGCACTCGCCGATTGCGAGCGCCAGGAGATCGTGTATGTGAGCCACGACCGCATCTCGCAGCTTCGGGGTGGCCAGAACACTCTCATTAAATGCCGACTTGAGATAAGCCATGAGAAGTCGGAGCGCTTCACTTCGGTGAGAAATCGGCCGCATGGCGCGGCTTTCGACGTTCGTCACGCGCTGTGCGAGGGCGTCGCGCGGTACGGCAAGACCAAATAGCAATCCGTCGACATAGGTGACGCTGGCCGGCTCGGAATGCAGAATTGCGATGGCGTCGCCGGCGTGAAGCTCGATTTCCTGACAACGCTGCGATAGTTGACTTCTGCCGGGAGAACTGAGGATGACTCCGATCGAGTCATCACCATCAGCGATGCTTGCTTGCAAACGCTTGAAACGCATAGGGGACCCTTTCAGCGCGAGCCTGCGCAAACCTCGGATCGCTTGAAGCGTTGCGTAGGCCTGAAACGGTGCGTTCGATAGAGGCTCAATATCAGCGTGGACTATGCCTCGCCCAAACTCCTCGCGCCATACCGGGACTCGCATCCGCTCCGGAAACTCCCGCGTGGAGAAGCGATGTGATACGAATTCGGCTGCGTCCATAGACATGGGGACCTCCAGCCTTGTTGGACATCGGGATCAAATGCGACAAACTTACCGGTATCTGCATTTTGCAGTTCGCGCACCGAACTTGCTTTGATCTGTGCGCAAGAGTCCAAGAAGCGACGCCATTGGCCTGCTAGTCTCGCTCACCTATATTCAATGTTGATGTGAACTTGTTCACTTAGCGGCGAGAAATTAGGTCTATAGTGATTGCGAAAGCCGCGGCGTCAAAAAATCTCCTTTAAGAGGAGGCGGTCGTGATGGCTCTATTTCTGATTGCCGCTATCGGATCTAGTTTAGATATCCTTGGCAGGGTGAAAGAGTAAGCCCCGCTTCTATGACTCTCGCGATTGATCGAACTCAACGATCCGCGGACAGACTGTCCTGCAGCACTAGACGTTCTCTGATACCGATTTCGTGTCGCGCCTCTTCGGCCACATCGTCGTCATCCGAGTTCGTCGGACACAAACTAGTCCGGCGCCGTTGATATTTACCGCCGGTTGAAATGGTCGAAATCTATCGTCAACGGTGATGATCAAGCGAGGGTTCGATCATGTCCACCTTAGTCGAGATGTTTTACCGTGAGTATTGCCGTGCCCGCCTCGCCGAAATGCGGAAGCAGCTTCTGATACCGGTTGCCAGCGACGACATATTGCAAACGTTTTGGGAGGACGGCGATCCTTCCGGCCCAGGAAATCAGAGCACCGGCTGGCAAACGAAAGAGCCTCCAACCATCAGGTAGCTCGGGCTCGTAACCGCATCGTTTGGTCGGATACCCCGCTTGGCACCCCCAGCCCGGAGCAGCAGAGCGTCTCATCGACCGATGTGCGAGCACGCCGGCAGGTCAAACAGATGCACGATCGAACTCACACCTCGAAGCGATTGATCGGCGAAACTCCGCCGGAGTTCAGGGGGGTGGCCGCGACCTGCGCATCGATGTCTGTCGCGGGATCGCGCTATGGTGGATCTTTCTTGATCATGTTCCCAACAACATCGGAAGCTGGCTGACACCGCGCAACTACGGCTTCTGCGATGCCGCCGAAATATTCATGTTCATTTCGGGCGTGACCTGCGCGCTGGCCTACGGCAGGACACGTCAGCGCGAGGGCTGGAGCGGCATGATTGGCCGTTCGCTGCGGCGGGGATGGGACATCTATGCCGCGTTTCTGCTGCTCACGCTCGCTTGCACCATCCTCGTCTACCTCGCGGGCAGCGATCGGCTTGCCGACGTGAGCAATACGCGGATTCTGCTCGATCATCCGGGCGCGACGCTTGCGCATGCCGCAATCCTGCAATATCGCCCTGTCAACACCGACGTCTTGCCGACTTTCGTCATCTTTCACGTGTTGTTCGCGCCGCTGCTGTGGATGCTGCTGCGAGCACCAAACGTTACGCTTGGTGTTTCGCTGTTGCTTTATGCACTCGTACACATCTTCGGCTGGAGCGTTCCAGCCTGGCCCAACGGCGCCTGGTTCTTCAACCCGTTGGCTTGGCAGCTTTTAATCGTGCTAGGCGCGTGGTGCGTCATCGAAGGGGATAAGGTCCGGCCCTGGGTGACGTCGCGCACGACGCTTACCCTTGCTGTTGTCTATCTGGTTTTTGGCCTGGTCCTCGCGCTGAGTTGCAGCGGCAAGCCGCTGGTCCCGCAAACTTTGTCCGATCTGCTCTTCCCGCTGGATAAATCGAATCTCAGTCCGTTCCGGCTGTTGCATTTCCTGGCTCTTGCAATTGTGGTGCTACGGTTCGTTCCTCAGGATTGGCGCGGGCTGTCGACGCCAGTCATGCGCTGCGCGAGGTGCTGTGGCGAGAATTCGCTGCCAATCTATTGTCTCGGCGTCCCCCTAGCCCTGGCCAGCCACCTGACGCTGCTCGACATCTCGGATCGCCTTGCGATGCAGTTCGTGCTTAGTCTTGCTGGAATCCTGGCGATGATCATCGTCGCGATGCTGCTGAACCGGATCAGCGTCAAGCACGGTCATTATCCCGGGTGGAGGCAGTCGACCGAGAAGGTCGCACCGGCATTCTCTAGCTGGCAGGTTGCGGATGGAACGCGGAAGGAAGCTCTTGACCCATAATTGGTATCGCGCCCGCCTTGCTCCAGGTCGGCGAGCTGTCGCCACCCTAACCGCGGTGCTCGGGCACGTTGGCGCTCGGCGCCGGCGTCAGACGCAGGTCGATTTCAACTCGCGGCAGTTCACGGCGGAGACCTGAACCGCCGCCTGATCTAAGGAGGCACTCATGAACGTCATCAACATGCGCATGGCCCCCACATTCACCGCAGCGATCGGACTCACCAAAGCAACAGCTTTTGCTGCGGCGCTCATGTCCTTTGCCCCCGCGGCTGTCGCGGGAGATTCGATTGAAAAGAAGGGGACTACTCCTTATGTGACGCACTTTATTTTTCGGCCCTTGATGAGCATTGACACTGCCGAACTCGGCAAAGCCACTACGCTGGAGGCGGTCGGGACGACTCAAAACATGAAGGGAGAGAAGATGCTGGACAAGATGTCAGCACGCTGCGTGGCGCTGAACGTCGCGTCCGGAGACAAGAAATACATTGACGGAGCTTGCGTGCTTGCCGACAGCGACGGCGACAAGATTTTCTCGACCTTCGATACTCGAGACCTCGACAAGGCCCAGCCGAAGATGGATTGTGGAACGCATATCATCACCGGCGGTACCGGTAAGTATAAGGGCATCACCGGAAGCGAACCATTTTCGTGTATAGCGATGCCTGCGCTGGCTGGCTCTGGCGATTATTTTGCGATGGACATCCCACACAACACGTCCTGGGAAATCAAATGACCTCTGAACTCGATGTCGCCGTAAAGGCGGCTGTTGAGGCAACCATGGAAAGCTGAAGGAGAGCCTCGCCACCAGGACTGGGCTCTTCTTCTGTTCGTAATTTTAAAGGCCCGTGAATGGCGCCGACTACACTGTGCTAGACCGGCTAGTCTAAAAAGAAAAAGCCGCCCGGAGGCGGCTAGTTTTTGGTCTTCTTTCTTCTACTTATTTCTTTAGGGCGTCAGCGGCGTCCCGCGCTGCGTCTTTCACGTCTCCCACTGCGTTGTGGGCGGATCCCTTGGCCTTATCAATCTTGCCTTCGGCTTCCAAGTCCTTGTCGCCAGTAAGCTTGCCAGCACCTTCTTTGATGGCGCCTTTTGCCTTGTCGGCAGCGCCCTTCACATGTTCGCGGTCCATAATCGTGTCCTTTGCTGTTGGAAGATAAACCAACAAAAGCGTTGCGCAGTGGTTCCTCCAGCGGCGCTGACGCTTCCACAAGGTGAAGGTGGCCGCTATGCCGACGACGTCGCCGAAATTGCCGAGAGCTGGGTCTTGAGCCGGTACCGTCGCTCCCTTCATGAGGTTCGCCGCCAAACCCGTCTAAACGGCCCGACGGCTTCGACCAGATACCATACCGTAAACAAACAGCACGACGATCGCGCCGAGGATGGCACCGATCAGTCCTGCGCCTTCTCCAGGCCGGTACCAACCCAGCGCCTGGCCGAGGTAAGTCGCTATGAACGCTCCCACGATTCCCAGAATCGTGGTCAGGATGAAACCGGACGGCTCGTTGTCGCCGGGCATGATGAACTTCGCGATGACGCCCGCGACGAAGCCGATGATGATCGTCCAAATAATGCTCATGACTTTCCTCGAGCCTTACGATGTTATCACGCCGATGGAGCCGGAAGACGTCCGTCGGGCGTGTATTGGTCCACGGCTGTAGGAAGCTCGCGTGATAAGCGGTCGAGTATCTCTTGCTGCGACAGGCCTGTCTGCTGCTCCAGTTTTTGAAGGACGTCGGGAGTTCGGGCGGGGTGACTTCCCGATTCGGCCCCTGATTGATCCAGGATTGGGCCGCGTCCCCTTGCCCATTCTGCCTGAAGTGCTCGAGCACTCGCCGAGGCCGCCGTTCAGGAGCGGACCTACTCCACCGCCGCCCACCAGACCGCCAAGATTGCCGAGCATACTACTCAGCGAATTCTTGGCGCCCGCCGGCTGACCGGAGGTAGCGTTGCGGAACATGTCCGCCAGCTTGTCCCGATTTTCGTAACCGGCGATCGCGAGCATACTAAAAAGGGCAGTCATCGATGGCATTCCGCGGTTCATGTTCGGCTCATCGATTTAAGTTTGTGGGTGCAAGAAAAAGGCGGCCCGCCAAGGCGGGCCGCCGATGATCTACCGCACGCCGGTGCCGTAGAGTTGGCGCTCCCTGCGCACCTCGTCCGCGCCATAAGGCTGAGCCGACGGGTCGTAATTCTTCCATCCAGCTTTCTGCCAAGCCACGCTCCGGTCGCGCAGATTGACGGCGGATTGGTTCAAGATCGCTTCGTATCGCGCGCGATCGGCATCGGGGACGCGTGCCGAAACAAGCGTGCCGCCCCTTCTCACGCCTTCGGCGTAGAGCGGAGCTTCCTCATCGGATACACCAGCCTGCGTCAAAGCCCCAACCACGCCACCCGTGGCACCGCCGGCAGCGGCACCCAGCGCGGTCGACGCGAGCCACCCGGCCGCGACGACCGGACCCAAGCCCGGGATCGCCAACAGCCCGAGGCCTGCGAGCAAGCCCGCGGCGCCGCCGAGACCCGCGCCGACGCCAGCTCCCGTCGCAGCACCCTCGGCACGATCGTCGACCCCATCGCGATCGCGATCGACCTTCTTGTCGGTGCTGTACCAGTTGTCGGAGTTGTTGGCGAGGATGCTCAAATCCGAATGCGGCACGCCCGCCGCCTCCAGGCTCGTCACCGCGCGCTGCGCGTCGGAATAGTTGTCGTAGAGACGTGAAATCGTAACGGTCATAATCGAATCCTTCTCGGTTATCGCGGCGGTTGAGCGAGGGGTCACTTCGCTGCGTTCACGTTGCCTTGGAAGTCCAGGCTGACATCGGCCGACGCACCGCCCTTGCTCGCCTTTCCGCGCCACACGCCATTGTCGTCCTTCTTCAAGGAAGTCACGTTGGTGTAGCCAGCTTCTTCGATCTTCGATTTGGCCTGACCCTCGGTAAAACTGTTGGCGCCCGAAACCGGCTTCTCGGAATTGTTCTGGCCCGAGCTGTTAACCGCGTTATTGTTCGGCCGATCCGTCGCCGGCGGATTCTGGGCAAACGACGGACCGGTCAGAAGCGAAACCGCCGTTAGAAAAAGAAGAAATTTCTTATTCATGTCGTCCTCCTTAGTGGCCGGTCACAACACGCCCGTCGCGACGATGTTCCTATTTCTCCCGTTTCGGGTAAACGAAGCACGCCATGAGGGACAGATCGCATCTGCAAATCCGCAATCGCGTAGCGCCAGCTGACTGACGGCGAGACCTCGGCGTACCGCCCGCCCGACAGGTTACAAATCGGGCGCGCCCCTTGGCCGAGCTTCCCCGATTGAATCAGAGGGGAGTCGCATATCGGCAGTGGACCGGACGCGGAACCGTACTTGCCTCGGTCGCCAGCTTTTGACCCTGGCTGTGTGAAAACGCTGCGCTTGATGTGATTCGCGCGATATGATTCCCGCACGATTTGCGGGGGGCTGGGATGAAGCGCTTCGTTGCGGAGGCGGATCGTGGGCAGTCGACGTTGTTGCCCGAATGCCTCGACGATTTCATTGATGAGAGCAACCCTGTTCGGGTGATCGACGTGTTTGTCGATGCACTCGATTTGGCCGAGTTAAGCTTCGAGGGGGGAACCGGCGGCGACCGGGCGGCCGTCATACCATCCCTCGGTTCTCCTGAAGCTTTACATCTACGGCTATTTGAACCGGGTGCAGTCGAGAGTGACGACGCGCTGTAGCTTTCCGATAGCGCCAGCACCTTGTCCAAATTGAACGCCGGGCCCGGAATGCCGGGGACGCCCTGGGGACCGGCCGGGCCTTGCTGGCCTTGGGCCAGAAGGAGGTAGCCGAAAGGACAGCTTCAATTTTCCGGTCGTGGCCTATGAAATGGTCGACCGCGATCACATCGCGACAATCCAGTTCACCGACTTCAATGGTCGCGTGCGTGTCGTCGCCGAAAATCCAGACGGCTCATGGACCTATTTCCCGAGAGATCATAGCAAGTGGGTCTATGGCTGCTTCAACAACAACAGGATTGGTGATGGAACTGACGAGGACCATCCTGTTGGGCAGCCTGCTGCTGCTCGCCGCTAACGCCGCCGACGCCGCCGAGATGCCTTCGATGTTCCACGGCCGATGGTGCGGCGAGCGGCACATGATGAAGCACTGCGGGAAGGATGAGGAAGGCATCCAGATCACCCCGCGCGGGTTTCATTACGAGGCTGGAAACGACGCTGGGTGCAGACTTGTCGGGCTGAGGCCGCAATGGCCGACGACGCGGGCCGATGTCGAGTATCGCGCGATGTTCGTCTGCCGCGGCGAGAGACCGCCTAACCACCGGGAATACTACTGGATCGGGTTCTACGATGATGACCGCAACGAGGGTCTGTTCCTGCTGAAGTCCGACAAGACGTTCGGGAGGTCCAAATGAGGCGCTGATCGCGCTGCTGGTTCTGATCGCCTCCGGTGATGCGATGGCTCAGCAGCGCCAGTTCTACGATACCGCGGGGCGCAACGCTGGCCGCGCGATCACCGACACCCAAGGGACCACGACGCTATATGGACCGGACGGCCAAGGTCGTACAAGCAACACGCGCCGTCGGCGCAGATTGCACCCTCGCAGTTATTGCGCCTCATGCGCGAGTGCCGCGTCGTACTCGCACAGCAGATCGATGATGTGCTGCTCCTCAGGCTCGATCACTTCAGGCACCTGCCTCCGCCAGTTGATGGCAATGAAGCCTTCGGCCAGCTTACCGATATGTCGATCCCTGTGATGGAGCAGTCGCGCCAATGCCACGTCTTGCCCACTCAGGCGTTCCAATTCCGCCAGCAAGGTCGAAGACTGCTGTTCGGGCTCGGTCGATGCTGATGTCGCCACGGTCATAGGCCCTCCAGATGTCGTCAACTGCAGCGTTATTCTTAGCGGTTTTCCACTTCAAAGGGAATAGCTCGCACACCGGCTCCCACGTCGCCTACTGTCCGGCGCGCGCGATTAGGCCGATACTCTCGGCAAACTGACGCGTCGCATCGTTGACGAGGCCGTAGGTACCGGGAACCAAGCTATTATTGCTATGTTGCAATTCGCCGGGATCACCGAGACCAGTAGTAGGAATTCACATGTCAGCCCAGATCATCAAGTTATCCGACCGCAGGACGCGTCCTACGCCATCTTCGAGCTTGATAGACCTTCAGCTTTCGTTTTTCCTTACGTACGTTGACATAAGCCTCGCGGCCTATCGCTGGGTAGTTAACGCTGCCGAGCAAGGTTGGAAGGCGGTTTGTCTGTCACGATGATTGATTTTGATTTCAAGGTTGAAGCTCAAGGGCAAAGAGGCGCATGGGGCCGGCGCAAGCTGAAGAATGATCAATAAGCGGGCCACCAACTGAGGCGGTCCTTACAGGTGCGGCGCCAGATAGTCGAGAAACTTGAAAAACCCGTAGAGGGCGAGAGCGGTTACAGCCACGAAAGCGATAACCATCGTCGCCCATTCGCGTTTCGAAAATAGATCGAAGTCGAACATGCGAGCCCCTTGCAGTGGGGGATACTATGCTCGTACCCGGCCAAGATGGGCCGCCAGTTGGCGCGGCTTTACAAAAGAAAAACGCCGCCCGCTTAAACGAAGCGCAGGCGGCGGCTTCCAGCCCCGGGAGGGAGATTGTAAATCCCGATACCGGTGTATTGATCGCATTTCACAAGTGGAGCACGCGAAATATCCCGAAAGACCCCTCGCACTCCTTGACACGTCGCGCGCTGATGGCCCTGCTCGAATCCGACGCGGTCTACAATTATGTCACGAATACCGAGAAGGACACATAGGCACCTGCCGTTGCGTTGGTCGTGCTGGGAAGCGGGTTTTCGGCCAACCCGCTTTGCTCATGCGAGCTTGCCGACGCCGCTGCCCAGTGCCCGGCGCGAGGACCTGGCGGGCGGGATAAGTTCGACGACCGAAAGCTTCTAGCAGACGCCCGTGGTCTGCTGCATGACGCGCGCAGTTCATCTTCAGAGAACTGTTTTCGGATCAACGGAAAGCCCTCCCGGCGTCGCTCTCAGCCCGACAGCTGCAATACCTTTAGCCCCGAGCGAAGACGCGTCGCTCGCTCGGCGAGTTCGTAACCGTCCATCCCCGGCGTGTATGTCGGTGAACCGAAGCTGCTGGCCGAGATCGAGTACCGCGCCAAGTCCGCCGAGGGAAAGGTGCGGCATCCGTTCTACAAAGGGCTGCGCGAGGATCTCTGTAGCCTGGCCCGACCTCCGAACGGAACGAACAGGCGCCTTCGGTCCTTATGAGGAAGCGGAGCCTCGATCCCAGGGTGCTTCCGAGGGACAGGCCAATGCTCCGTCAGACCGGAAACGAAGAACAGGTTCTGGATCGTACCGTCGAGTTGGCGGCGACCATCGCGGAAGAAGGCCTCCGGTACGTCAGCGACTCCTCGCCAGGCTACACGCGCAAGCGGACCGGCACGACGTTCACCTACTACGACAAGGACGGCAAGCGCATTACCGATGCCGCCGTCGTTCGGCGGATCAAGGCGATCGGCATCCCGCCGGCCTACGAGTCAGTCTGGATCTGCCCCTCACCCAACGGCCATATCCAGGCGACAGGGCTCGATGCACGCGGGCGCAAGCAGTACCGCTATCACCCGAAATGGCGCGAGCTGCGCGACCAGAACAAGTACGAGCACATCATCCAGTTCGCGGCCGCCCTCCCAGAGCTACGGCACCGGGTCGCCGCCGACATGAAGCGGGACGGACTGCCTCGCGAGAAGGTGCTCGCCACCATCGTCAGCCTCCTGGAGAAGACGCTGATCCGGGTCGGCAATGCCGAGTATGCCGAGACGAACAAGTCCTACGGGCTTACGACCCTGCGCCGCAAGCACATCGCGGTTGGCCGCGGCGTTCTTCGGTTCGCCTTCACGGGCAAGTCGGGCAAGCAGTGGAAGCTCCGCGTTGAAGACAAGCGGATCGCCTCAATCGTGAAACGCTGCGCGGAGATCCCGGGACACGAGCTCTTCAAATACCTCGACGACGACGGAGAGCCTCGCAGCGTGGATTCCGGCGACGTCAACGCTTACATCAAAGACGTTACGGGCGAGGACTTCAGCGCCAAGGATTTCCGCACTTGGGCCGGGACCGTACTGGCGGCGCTGGCGCTGTCCGAGTTCAAGAAGTACGACAGCCAAGCCGAGGCAAAGCGCAACGTCGTCGCCGCGATCGAGAGCGTCTCGAAGCAACTCGGCAACACGCCGGCCATCTGCCGCAACTGCTACGTGCATCCCGAGGTTCTGGACGCCTACATGTCCGGCGACCTCGTGAAGATGATCGAAGCCAAGATCGCGCAGAAGTTCAAGCGCCAGTACGCCAAGCTCACGCCCGACGAGGTCATGGTGCTGGCATTTCTCCGCAAGCGTCTCGATGCCCTGAAGGCCGCCTGAGCCCCGCGTACCATTCGGCATAAGGCGTGTTCTTGACCGCGTGTCGGTTGAAGTCGGGCGCGCCATCCTTCCGCCACACCGGTCCCCGCTCTCCCAGCCGGCGCTTAGCTTCGTCGACGAGGCGATGGGCGACGGTCTCTGCGTTCAGATCTATAGCCGCCCTGGCGTCCTTCACGGCTCGCCGCGCATCCATCAGCTGTTTCACCAGCCGCATTCCTTGTCTTGGGCAGCAAGGTCGGGATCGCTCACCCGCCAGAGTCTACCGCGGACGACGAAATAGCGCCCGTCGGGCGTGACTGGATGCTGCAGGCCCGGCATCAGATGAAGGGCTTCCCTCCGGTCACCGCGACCGTGGTGCCGGAGGTGTAGCTCGACCGCGGATCGGCGAGCATCACATAGGCCGTCGCCAGCTCGGCCGGCTGCCCGGCCCGCTTCATCGGCACCTGTTTGCCGAAATTCTTCACGGTATCCTCGGGCATGGTCGATGGGATCAGCGGAGTCCAGATCGGCCCGGGCGCCACCGCGTTCACGCGGATGCCCTTCTCCGCTAGCATCTGGGCCAACCCGCCTGTGAAGTTCTGGATAGCGCCCTTGGTCGTCGCATAGGCCAGGAGAGTGGGGTTCGGCATGTCCGAGTTCACGGATGCCGTATTGATGATCGCGCCGCCCGGCTCCATGTGCGGCACGGCGGCCTTCGCGAGGAAGAACATGGCGTGGATATTCACATCGAACGTCATTCGCCATTCCTCGTCGCTGATGTCGCCAAGATCCTTGAAGGTCGCCTGATGCGCGGCATTGTTGACGAGGATGTCGACCCCGCCGAGATCCCGGACCGCCCGATCGACGACCTTCCTGCAGTGGTCCGCGGACCTCAGGTCGCCCTCGACCAGAACAACCTTGCGCCCCTCCGCCTCGACGAGGGCCGCAACTTCCCTGGCGTCTTCGTGCTCCTCGAGATAGGCGATCAGGACGTCGGCGCCCTCGCGGGCAAAGGCGATGGCGACAGCTCGCCCTATTCCGCTGTCCCCACCGGTGATGATAGCCCGCTTGCCGTTCAGGCGGCCCGCCCCTTTGTAGCTGGCCTCGCCGTGATCGGGGCGTGGGTCCATCTTAGCGGTCAACCCGGGCATTGACTGCTTCTGACTGGGGTAAGGCGGCTTCGGATAGTCGGGCATCGGAATCGGTCTCCGCGGGTTGAGAGCGCGACAACCAACTGACGACAACCAAGGTTCCTAGCCCGTTGCCCGCCTCGCTGGCGGCAGGCATCCGCGACGCGCTTGCGCAAAGAAGAAGAAACAGCGCCCGCTCCGCCCTGTATCTCGCGCCTGCGCGACTGCACTCCGAGCCGGACATGGCGACTTCGCCCGCGGCGGTGCAGACGGCCCATTTCCAGCGGCCCCGTCCCCGCTGCTTCAGCACGACGTCGTAGCCGGCAAAACGGTCCTCGTCGGTTTCGAACTTCATGCCGCGAACCGCTCCGGAAATCCGTCGCGTAGCTGGTCCAGAAGCCGTTGTTCGCGCTCGATCCGGCTGCAGTAGAGTTCGCGCTCCCTTTCGGTCTTCGCGCTGGCAAGGAGCAGGCGGTAGTAGGCGATGACCTTCTCGCTGCCGCGGATCAGATCTGTGACGGCGGTCACGATACCGCCCCCGCGGTCGCCGGCGACGATTGTGGGGGTAACGTGAATGCCATGGGGAAGGTCTTGGAGGTCAATACCTCCAGCGCCGAGCTCTCCTCGGAGAGGCGCCGTTCGATGAACTGGCGTTCGAGGTCCGAGAGACGGGTCTTCAGCAGGCTGCGATAGCGGTGGATGTTGTTGCGGTGCGCACGGATACGGGCAAAATCTTCATCGAGCATCGTCGCCACTCCTGACGGTCTTCTTGTCCTTTTCAGCTGCGAGAAACGGGAAAACGAATTCCCCGTTGCAAAAATATTCGGCGCAAAATCGCTGTCAAGATGGCAGTGGTGCAGCGTGCGAATGCTTGTGCCACCGGGTTAACAATCACGTTGGCCGAAAAAATTTCCGACGGTCCTCTTGAAACCTCTTGTCGTTTTTCTAATTCATTTTTCGCCGCGAGAGCGGTGTGCCGGACGCCAGGTTGGGCCCGGCGCGGGCGCCGGCCGGCAGGTCCTCGGACCGCCGACTTGCGTCCCTTCGTAACCATCTTGCTCCTAGGAGGACTTGGATATGAGGACGACCTTCGACTTCGCGCCCCTGTGGCGCTCCACCATCGGCTTCGACCACCTGGCTGGCCTGGTCGATAGCGCGCTTCGTCAGGCGAGCGACGACAACTATCCGCCCTACAACATCGAGCGCTCCGGCGAAGACCACTACCGGATTACGCTCGCCGTCGCGGGCTTCGGCGCCGACGATATCAGCGTAACGGCCGAGCAGAACGCGCTCACCATCGAGGGCCGGAAGCCGGAGAAGCCGGCGAGCGAATATCTCTTCCAAGGGATCGCCGCGCGCCCCTTCCGCCGCGTCTTCAACCTCGCCGACTACGTCCAGGTGAAGGAGGCCGCGTTCCGCGACGGCCTCCTGATCATCGATCTCGTCCGCGAGGTCCCGGAAGCCATGAAACCCCGCCGGATCCAGATCGCGGGCGCGACGGCTTCCTCGCCCCAGATCGAGCAGAAAAAGGCCGCCTGACGGCCATGCGGGCGGTGGTTGGTCCGCCGCCCGCATTCAAACCTTCCCTGGAAAGGAGCGTAAAAGGGAGACGACCAATGACCAACGCCAACACGAATTCCTGCACTCACCACCCTCTATTCCATCCGGCCGCGCACTACGCGTCTCCGGACGACGTCCTGAACGACCAGGAGCTGACCGCTCCCGAGAAGCGGGTCGTCCTGTCGTCGTGGGCCTCCGACATGTTCGCAGTCGAATCCTCGCCGGCCTTGCGCGAGATTCCCGGCATGGGCCGCCCGGTCCGGCTCGCGGAAATCCTTGCGGCACTGCGCAAATTGGACGGCGACGACGACGACCCGCCCCGCGGCGGCGGGGTGCCGATGCGGTTGCGGCGGCCTTGGGCCGCCGCGGTTGCCTTCGGAACGCGATGCTCACGCCAGCCGTCCTGACGATGGTGTTGCTCGGCAACGTTGCATTCCGCCTCCGAGATCTTTCGGCGGCTCATCGAAACGGTCGACGGCGTTGGAGCCGAACTCCTGGAGACCTACGCCAAGCATTGGGAAAGCGAAGCGGACAGGCGCGCGCACCGGATGCTGCTGGAATCCATCGGCTCCGGCTTCGCTCCCGGGTCGGCGACGGATTTTCTCGTGCGCTTCATCGCGGAGCGCAGGGCGGCTTCGAAGCGAACGACCGGCGCGGCGACCGCCCCTCCTAGGCCGACACTTCCGCATGCCGTACCAAGGCATTGGAACAAGTGGACAAGCCCCAGCCTCGCCGTTTTGGAATCCCTGCTCCGTGCTAACTGCCGGGAACGCTCAAGCGACCCCAGGATTCATTTGGGCAGGAGAATCCGATGCTGATGACGAAGGAAAGACCGCGAACGATCCGGACGCTGCGAGGATGGGCGATAAATGTGCTGCAGGAGGCCGGTGCCATCCACGAGTGCGAAGAGCACGGCTGGGCGCGTGACCGGGCCGACCCGCATGCGCGCGAACGCGCTTTAGATTTTGCCCGTCAGGATCCGCCGACCGGCGTCTCATCCGATCAAGCGGCCGCTGAAGTCCGGGCCGTCTTGGAATCGATCGGCGACACCTGTCCCGAGTGCCTGCCGGAATAACGCAGCAGCCGGGGCTTCTATTCCCGAGCGCGGCGCAGGGCATCCTTGAGCTCTTCCCTCTCGTTCTCCCACCGCGCGTCCTCGGCCTCGATCCTCTTTTCAATCGCTGCCCGTTCGGCGATCAAGGTCTCTGAGCGCGCTTCGTGCTCACGCCGCGCAGTGTCCAGCGCCTCGGCCCGCTCCTTCTCGCGCGCCGCCTCTTCCTTGCGGCGCTCCGCATCCCGCCGCTTCTGTTCCCGCTCAAATTCCGCAGCGGCCTTGCGCGAATCCTCGACGCTGATCGCGGGCACCGTCCGCCTCTTGGACTCCGGCCGTCGAGCCTTCTTCCGACCGCTCTCCTCGTCATCGAGATCGGGAAGGTCCGCTTGCTCGGCGAAGCGACCGCTCGAGCCGGCCGGGCGCTTCAGGACTGCACCCGGCTTCGCCATCGTGGCCGCAACGACATCCGGATCATCGGTCTCCTTGGCGAAACCTTGATGGAAGAGATTGCTGCCGGCGCCCCACGCCTCCAGCGCGGCCTTCATCGAAGGCGCGGCGATCGCGAGATCGTAGAATCCGAGCGACGTCTGGAATGTCTTCAGCTTCCTCGGCATCAGCCGGCAGCACTCCTAGCGCCGGCGCGCCATCCACACCCCAAGCAGGAACGCGGCAAAAAGCGCCTGCAGTGGGGCCTTCACGGTGATCTCGCGCAACCGCTCCGCCAGGTCCGTTGCGAATTCCCCGGAATTGACGCGAGGGGGGTGAGAAGACCTCGTTCCGGACGGGGCCGCGGCGCCCGCCGGATCGGTGACGAGACCGGAGGCTTCGGTCATCGCAGACGTTTCGCGCTCATCCATGGCATCCTCCCGTGTTGGCAGCCAAGCAACCGGCCCTCGGACGCTCGTCGCGACCTAGCGAGCGTGAGCACGGCAACGGCTTACGCCGACTTCCGCCGCGCCCCGGCCGCCGGCTTCTTCGCTGCGGCTTCCTTCGGCTTCTTGCCGGCGATCGGCATCAGCATTTCCTTCTGGCCAGCGGAAGCTTTCTTCGTCTTCTTGGCGGGCTTCTTCTGTGTCCCCGCCTCGGCCGCTGCGCCGCCGACGCTCCTGCGCAGCGCGTCCATTAGATCGACGACGTTCTCGCCCTTCGGCCGCTCCTTCGGGCGGATGACCTTGCCTGCCCTCTTCTGGTTGATGAGGTCGACCAGGGCGGTCTCGTAGTGGTCTTCAAACTTGTCCGGATCGAAGCGGCCCGCCTTCTGGTTGACGATGTGCTTGGCGAGATCCAGCATATCTTTCGTGACCTTCACATCCTGGATCTCATCGAAGTATTCCGCCGGATCCCGAACCTCGTAGGGGTACCGCAGCAGCGTCCCGATCAACCCCTTGTCGCGCGGCTCGAGCGCGACGATGTGCTCGCGGCTCGTCAGCACCAGCCGCCCGATCGCGACCTTGTCCATCTCGCGGATGGTCTCTCGGATCACGGCGAAGGCGTCGTGCCCGACCTTGCCGTCCGGGCGCAGGTAATAGGGCCGGATCAGGTAGCGCGGATCGATGTCGCTGCGGTCGACGAACTCGTCGATCTCGATGGTCCGAGTCGACTCGAGCGCGACTTCCTCGAGCTCCTCCTTTGTCACCTCGATGAACTGCCCCTTCTCGACCTCGTATCCCTTGACGATGTCCTCGTTGGGCACCTCGTCGCCGGTGTCCGCATCGACCTTCAGGTACTTGATGCGGTGGCCGGTCGTCCGGTTGAGCTGGTTGAAAGAGATCTTCTCGCTCTCGGACGTGGCCGGATACAGCGCCACCGGACAGGTCACGAGGGACAGACGCAGAAAGCCTTTCCAGTTGGCGCGGGGGGCCATGTACGCAGAACTCCGGTTGGGGACCGCGGATTCAAGACGAACGGCGGCGGCCGGTTCCGACGCGATGGCCCACGATCAGCGAGAATCTTTTTCGCCCTCTATCGACTCTTTTGTTCTTGTTGTGTTCTATGGAGCGATGACGGACCGACCCGCGAGCTGGCGCATGCCGAACTCAACGCAGATGGACAAGATGGCCGCTGCCGTCGGCAGAAGCGTACCTACGAAGCCTGGATTGGCTCCGGACGCCGACCTGCCTCCGGATTACTGGCAAGCCCTCCTGGAGGACCCTCGCGCCGAGACCCGATCGGCCCCCTCTGGAGCAACGCTACGGCTCAGCCAAATCAGCCAGCACGTTCTGAGAGTCGGTTGCCGCCGCTGCGCCCGGCTCGTCGAGATCCAGAAGGCCGATGCCGCCCGCCTGTATGGACCGGACGCCGTCTGGAAAGACGTCGGCCAGCGCCTGCTGGACAACACCTGCACGCAGCGGACCGGCCGCCATGAGGAAGACGGCTGTTGGCCGTCCTACGACGTGCCGTAGGCCGCGGGCCGATGGCTCCGAAGCACCATCCCACGCCGTTGTCCGGAGGCGACCGCAAGGCGCTGCAGAAGGAGCTCGGCCACGCCCGGGCCATGACCACCATTTTGGCGACACAGGCGGCCGAGGCCCGCGCCAAGGGCGAGGCGCTGATCCGCCAGGCTGACCGGCTTCTGCCCTCTTCACCAGGCACGAGCTTTAGTGGCCGCCCCCACTCCGGGCACGCCTCCGGATCGGATGCCGTATCGTCATGGTGTCCCTGCCACGGACGAGCTGAGGCCCGCGCAGCCGCCCGCCTCAAGCGGAAACAGCAAAAGGTATGAAACCTGTGATCTCGTCTTGACGGCGACCTCGCGCCCGTCCTGAAATGCTCGCAAATGGTAGCCGGAGGTGCTCGATGGAGCAGGTATCCTACAGTGATTTGGCCCAGCGCGTGCGCGACCTCGCAGACAGGGCCGACCCCTTCACCAGGCGACGCCTGCTGAAGCTCGCCGAGAGCTACGATGTCAAGGGCGGCCGCGCGGGCGGGGGCCCGCGGCTCGCCGAGCGCCCCCTGCCGGTCCCCCGCACGAGCCCACCGACCTCGATCTTCAGCGGACCGGGAGAGGCCTGACAGAGCAAGCCACAAGGCTGACTTCAGCCCACAGGCATCCTCGCGCCTCCGATCAAGAGGGCAGTTCTCAGAACCTGAGCATTCCGAACATGAAGAGAAGCGCGACCGTGACGAGGGCCGAGATCAGAAGCGAGCCGAGGCAGCCTAGCCGGTTGGAGAAGAAAAAGAACATGGCGGCCCTCCAGCCACAGGCGTCAGTCCTGTACCAAGGTGCCTATCAACGCCAGCAAAGCCTGATGTTCAGGTCCGCTGCTGCCGGCGCGTCGGAATTGTCCGATCTCGATGAGGGACGCCCGCCCGCCGGAGGCAGCATTCGGCCGATGTGCGACCACAGGGACTCCGGTGTGCGGTTGACGGACTAGCCGCCAGATGTCGCCGTTCGAGCTTTCGTAAAGAGTTCTTTCCGCCATTGCCTTCAACGAGAGAGGGGGCGACTGTTCCCGCCCCGCTCTGCAGGTAGTCACAGCATCTCCGGCGGCTAGTCTTCGACGCCGCAAAACAACGACGCTCACCTTGAGGCCCCACTAGGAAACGTTGCGCCGGGTCTGCTATTTGCATTTACCCTTTTTGTTTTTCTTCTGCGCTTTTTCCATCGGAGCTTTTGGAGCGTTCTTCGAAGCGATCAGCCCCCTTGGCTAGATCGTGCCCCGTCTCGCTCTCGTTTTTCGCTTCCTCCTTGGCGGTTGCCTCGCGCAAGCCTTCAGCGGCCAGTTCCCCCGCTTTTGATGATTTTCCTTCGTTGTCCATTTGCTGCTCCTTCCGCTCGTCCAGAACACTTCCTCGTCTATCGGCGCCAACCCCGCCTTGCCCGAGACTGTTCCTGTTTATTTTGGCGGCTGCGTTGAATTGCGCCCAATGAGACGGGCCCCGGCGGATCATTAGGCGGAAGAGAGCTTCGTCCTCGAACGTCTCTCACCTGGAGCCCTTCTAGCTTGCAGGCCTCACCAAGATGAGGCTCGGATTCTGCCTGTCGTGAAGCATCCGGGCGAACTCCTCGCGATCCAGCTCGCGACCCTTCATCGCCGTCTCGAAAAGCGCTTCCTGGATTTCACGCGGCATGTCGCCCCACACGTCCATGGCCGCCCGCCCTAGCAGCGCCGCGAAGGTCTCGGTCCTGTCCATCGTTCTCTCCGTCCTTTGTCGCAGACGGGAACCGCCGAAGACCGCAGCGCGTTCCATTGCCATCATTGCGAGAGGAGAGATCGAATTATGGGCTTCTTCACTAAGGACATCAAAACGATGGACGACCTGCTGATCCACGGTCTGCAGGACATCTACTACGCCGAGCAGCAGATCCTGAAAGCGCTGCCGAAGATGATCGACAAGGCGACCAGCCGGGATCTGGTCACCGGTTTGAAGAGCCATCTCGAGGAGACCAACAAGCAGGTCCAACGGCTCGAGAAGGCCTTTGCGAAGCTCGGCAAGGAGCCGAGCGGCACCAAGTGCCCCGCCATCGACGGCATCATCAAGGAAGCCGACGAGACCGCCGGCGAGATCGAGGACAAGGCCGTGTTGGACGCCGCCATCGTCGCCAACGCCCAAGCCGTCGAGCACTACGAAATGTGCCGCTACGGCACGCTGATCGCCTGGGCCGAAGAACTTGGCCACGACGAGATCGTGCGCTTCCTGACCACGAACCTCAACGAGGAGAAAGCGGCGAACACCAAGCTCAACACGGTGGCGCTCCGCAAGGGCGTGAATGCCAAGGCCTCTGACGCCGCGTAACCGGAAATCCTCTGTCACACTCAGCGGCTCCGCGACATCGCGGAGCCGCTTTTCCGTCGAGCCGAGCGCACGAGGCGGAATCGGCGCCGCACGAACCAGGCCGCCACAGCGACAGCCAGCCATGACAGCGATGCGCCGATAAAAGTGCCCGCAACGCTCCATTCGACAAGGACCCAGAACACAGCGGCGAACGCCAGCATGCCGAACGCGCCCAGTGCGGCACCGGCGGCGTCCAGCGCTGCGGCCTCTTGCCCTCGTCGCCTTCCTTCGAGCCCCGCCTCCTTCTTGCGCCGGATTTCGTGCGACTCGATCAGGGTCGCGCTCGCGCAGAAGATCGCCGGCAGCGCGAGGAAAAGCCCGCCGACCGAAGCTCCGCAGCGGCTGCTGACGAGGCCCGTGAACACGGTCGCAGCACCGCCCAGCGCGAATCGGACAAGGTATTCGTACCAGCGGCCTTCGTGCAGCGACGAGAGCGAGACCTTGATCGGGATCGTCACGCATGTCCTCCCGAAAGCGCCCAGAGACCGAAGGCCGCGGTCAACCAGACGACGATCGACAGTAGGGACGCAGGCAAGGCCCGCATCCGAGTGCGTATCAGAAGCTGGCAGACGAAGACGCTGTAGACCATGAGCGCGGCCGCGCCGGCCATCATGGCCTTACTTTGCGAGCCGGCGTAGCCGGCCCCGTGCTGGTAGATCGCTATGCCGAGGGTCGCCAGCGCCACGGATGGCGCCGCCCCGAACAGACCGGCGAAGCTCTTGGGCTTCAGCACGTCGCCCAGCATGGAGAACGCCGACACGACGGCGCCTCCGATCAGGAAACGGATGACGTACTCGCTCATCTCGGCTCCTTGGCCGGATAGCCGGTCAACGGGCGAAGCATTCGCTCGAGAACCGCACCGAGCGCGAAGCCCGCGACGACGTCACTCGCCCAGTGCGCCAGCACGACGATGCGCGTGACGCAGAGGCCGACCGCCAGCGCGCGGATCGCGCGGCGCAGCCCCGCAGGCAACGGGCCGGCAGCGGAGGCGAGCGCGCCCATATGCAGCGCGTGCCCGGACGGAAAGGCATCCTTGCGTTTGCCGGAGAATGAAACTCCGTTGAGGTGCCCCAGCACGGTCTTCCGGTCCGGATGGGTTTGGTCGAAGACGGACTTCATTAGATGCGGCAGAACCGACGCGGTTGCCGCCACAAGCAGGGCATGGTCGCCGGCGCGACGCACCGACTCCCTTCGCGTGCGCGTAACCACCCAACCCGCCGCGGCCAAGGCCAGCAGGATCTTTTCGTCGGCGCCCCAGGTCAATCCGCGGGAGACCGTCTCCGTAAGATGGTTGGTATGCCGCGCTACCGCCCGCGCGAACCGCACGTCGGCATCTGTCGGTTTCACGTTGACAAAGGCCATCTGTCCGCTCGGTTTGGATTCGGGATTCCACAACTCCCAAGCGGGTCCTTGGTTCTAATTTAAAAATGGAACCGGCGGCGCAACCCGTTGTTGTCAAAGGGATTGGAGGCTCGGTGAAACGCAGTGCGCGGAAGTCCACGTTGACACTAAGCCCGGCGGGCGGATTGAATACGTGAATGGGACCTTCCGTGGCTGGAGCGGCCACACCGCCGACGAGATGGTCGGAAAGCGCTTCAGCGACTTCCCCACGATGGCAGGGCGCATCTACTAAGAGACGCACATCGCGCCGCTTCTGCGGATGCAAGGCTCGTTCGAGGAGTTTGCTATCGACGTGATCAAGGCCAACGGGCAACCGCTGCAGATGATCGCCAACGCGAAGGAACGGCGAGACGCGCAAGACAAACCCCTCTCCATCAGCCTGGCGCTCATCAGAGCGACCGACCGCCGCCGCTACGAACAGGAGCTCCTCGGAACGCGCGAACTTGCGAAGGCCGCAGGCCAAATTGCAGAGGAGAGGCTGCAGCGTGAGCACGAAGCACATGAGCTGCGCGAGCAGTTCATCGCGGTGCTCGGCCACGATCTGCGCAACCCGCTCGCATCCATCAGCGCCGGCGCCCGCATTCTCGACAGAACGGCCCAGACCGAGAAAGAACATCAGGTCATCGCGATGATGCAGACCACGGTCATGCGGATGGCGGGGCTGATCGACGATGTGCTCGATCTCGCCCGCGGCCGGCTGGGCGGCGGCATCGGTCTGAATCGCGACCAGGGGAAACCGCTTGAGCCGGTGCTCGTAGGGGTCGTTGACGAACTGAGACTGGCCTCGCCCGGCCGCGTCATCCATGCCGATTTCAAAATCGACCGCCCGGTGAATTGCGACCGTTCGCGCCTGGGACAGCTGCTCTCGAACCTTGTCGGAAACGCACTGACACACGGAGCTTCGAGCAAACCGGTGTTCGTTCACGGAGAGACGCGAGGCGAGTCCTTCGAACTATGGGTATCCAATGTCGGCCAGCCCATCCCCGAGGCGGCGGCGATGGAGAAGCTGTTCGAGCCCTTTTTTCGGGGCAACCATGCGAGCCGTCAGGGCCTTGGGCTTGGCCTCTACATCGCCTCACAGATCGCCAAGGCCCATGGCGGCGCGCTAACCGTGAGTTCGACGACGGACGAGACCCGATTTACGTTCACCATGCCCCTTCTTCCCGCGGAGAGCTGACCTTCCAACGACTATCGCAGCCGAAGCTTACCCGCGCCACACGCTCGCGATTGACAACTACTCAAAAAGGGCCGGCTCAATGATCCATCATGTATCCCTTGGGAGTAACGACATCCAGCGAGCAAGAGCGTTTTACGATCCGCTGATGTCGCTGGTCGGCTTACGGCTGATCAAGATCTCCGCCACGTCACTGGATTACGGTGCATCCGACATCGTGTTCAGCATCGTAGCTCCAGTCGACGACCGCCCGGCGGCGCCGGGCAACGGCGTCCATGTCGCCTTTCAGGCCCCCGACCGGGAGACCGTGCGGCGCTTTCATCAGACCGCGATGGCTCAAGGGGGTACCGACGAAGGCGCCCCGGACATCCGCGAGAAATACAACGCAAATTATTACGGCGCGTTCGTGCGTGATCCGGACGGTAACAAGATCGAAGCGGTGACCTATACGGCCAGGGAGAGCTTCGGCCTCCCGCCGCGCGAATAACCTGAGCTAGGCGGCGCTCGCGGACACCGGACAGGAACGCTCTTTCCCGGCCATGATTGGAAGTGCGGGAGAACGTTCATGGCCGAAATCGAAAAGACAGCTGCACGCACGGATGGAACCAGCTTGAGTCTCGCAGCGGCGCTCGGCCTCATGGCCGTCGCGTTCCTGTGGGACCGTATGATCCCACCCGACCAAGCCAGCCCGCCTGAGGGCGATGACGCGCTCCCCGAACATCGCGGGGCAGAGCGGGACACCTCGCCTTCGCGCCTTGCGACCGAGAACGGAGACCACGGACGCCAAGCCACCTCTCCGGCCGAGATCCCGGCCAGGGGGTGGAAGGACATCCTCTGGCGCGTCTACGGCAACATCGGCGACCACCGCATCCTCGCCCTCGCCGCTGGTATGACCTACTACAGCCTGCTCGCGATCTTCCCCGCGATCGCGGCGCTCGTCGCCATCTACGGCCTTTTTGCCGACCCCAACGTTATCGCCAAACACCTCGACGACGTCGCCGGCTTCATACCCGGCGGGGCCATCGACGTGGCGCGTGAGCAACTGACGCGCGTTGCGACAAAAGGCGAGCGGACCCTCGGATTCACGTTCGCGATCGGCCTGGTGATCTCGCTCTGGAGCGCGAATGCCGCCATGAAGTCGCTGTTCGACACCTTGAACATCGTTTACGGCGAGCAGGAAAAGCGCGGCTTCTTCAGGCTGAACGCGATGTCGCTAGGATTCACGATTGGTGCGATCGTCTTCGTCCTCGCTGCCCTCGGCGGGGTCGTCGTCGTTCCGGTCGTGCTGCAGTACGTCGGTCTATCGAACGCCACCGATCTCCTGATCCGGATCGGCCGCTGGCCGGTACTCTTCGTGGCGCTCGCGCTCGCCATCTCCTGCATCTACCGGTTCGGACCCAGCCGGAAGGCCCCGCGATGGACCTGGATCACTTGGGGCAGTGCGGCCGCCACGCTGCTCTGGCTCGCCGCGTCCGGGCTTTTCTCCTTCTACGCCGCGAGTTTCGGCAGCTTCAACCAGACTTACGGATCCTTGGGCGCGGTCATCGGCTTCATGACCTGGCTCTGGATTTCGGCCATCGTGATCCTGCTCGGAGCAGAACTTAACGCCGAGATGGAGCACCAGACCGCCCGCGACACCACCACCGGTCGACCCAAGCCGCTCGGCGTCAGAGGCGCCAAGATGGCGGACACCGTGGGAGCGGCGCGATCTTGAGTAAGGTCGTATCGCGTGCTTCCGTCGAAGGCATAGTCGCCGCAGTCGCTGCCGATCGCGGGCACCGTTTCAGCAAGCCGCTGCGAGACCACATTCTGCTCGTAGATGGCGTGGGGATCGAAGGCGACGCCCACGCCGGCGAGTTTGTACGGCACAGATATCTTGCTCGCCGCCACCCTCGCCTGCCCAACTTACGTCAAGTGCACCTCATCCCCAGCGAGCTCTTTGCGACCGTCCGGGAAGCAGGTTACGACATAGGACCCGGACAACTCGGCGAAAACATCACCACGGTGGGCCTGGACCTGGAAAACTTGCCGCTCGGGACGCGCATCGAACTCGGACCTACGGCTATCGTTGAGCTGACCGGCCTGCGGACGCCCTGCGTGCTAATCGACCGCTTCAGGACCGGGCAGAAAAAGCAAGTCGTGTCGTCGGCAAACACTGGTCCAGCATTCAAATGCGGCGTCCTGGGCGTCGTGCGGGCTGGCGGACAGGTAGCCGCCGGCGATCATGCGCGGGTCATGCTGCCCGATGGACATCAAAAACGGCTTCCCGCGTTGTAGCGTAGTCGCAAGCCGGAGGAACCAAGTTCTCTCAACCTGGGTTGGAGCTTGCTTTTTAAGGGATGGTCAATGTCTAAGGGAAATCAGCTGCGCCACGGCGCACCGCGGAACGCAGTTCATATCTGCGTCGATATGCAGAGGATGTTCGCGCAAGGCACGGATTGGACGATGCCGTGGCTCCCGCGGGTTCTGCCGAACGTCGTCGCGATCACCTCAGCCCATCCCGAGCGGACCATCTTCACCCGCTTCATTCCGGCGCAGAGTCCCGGCCATGGTGCGGGAATGTGGCGCCACTACTACGAGCGCTGGAGTTCGATGACCATCGACGAGCTTGGCCCGGAGATGATCGGTCTGGTCCAGGATCTCGCGCAGTTCGTTCCGCCCGCACGCATCTTCGACAAGCACGTTTACTCGCCCTGGACAGGGAGCGATTTCCACGAGCAGCTTCGCGCGGCTCATGTCGATACGATCATCATCACCGGCGGCGAGACCGATGTCTGCGTGCTGGCGACCGTGCTCGGCGCCGTCGACTGGGGTTACCGCGTCATTCTTGTCACCGACGCCCTGTGCAGCTCGGCTGACGAAACGCACGACTCCATGATGAATATCTACTTGAACCGCTTCGGGCAGCAGGTGGAGTGCGTCACGACCGAAACGCTTCTCGGCAGCTGGCCGGGCAGCGCCAGGGCAAGCTCGTATCATGAGTAAAGCCTACCTCGTGCAGGTTCTCCTGCCGAAAGAGCGAGGAGACGGAGAGCCGGTTTCGCAAAGCTGGTTCGAGGAATTCCTGGAAGAAATGACCGGCAAATTCGGCGGCGCCACCAGCTTTGTCCGGGTGCCCGGCCAGGGCCTATGGCGCAGCGGCCACGAGACCGAGCGGGACAATATCGCGGTCATCGAAGTCTCGTGGCAAAGCTCGCTCCCGAGTTCTGGCGCACCCTGCCAGAGCGGCTGGAACGCGAGCTTTCGCAGGAAGAGATCGTCATTCGCGCCCAGGAAATCATCCCGCTGTAAGATTAGGAACGCTCTCCCTTACCGGCTGTTTGCAGAGCAGAAAAACAGGAGGACGTCATGGGCTTTTTTACCAAGGACATAAAGACGCTGAACGACCTCTTCGTGCATACGCTGCAAGATATCTATTACGCCGAGCAGCAGATCGCGAAGAACCTTCCGGACATGATCGAGAAAGCGAGCGATCCCAGCCTCAAGAACGGCTTTCAGACGCATCTCTCCGAAACCAAGGGCCAGATCACCCGGCTTGAGAAGGTTTTCGAAATGCACGGCGCCCAGGCGAAGGGCGTGGATTGCCCTGCGATCGATGGCATCCTCAAGGAAGCCAGCGAGGTCGCGGGCGATATCGATGACAAGCAGGTGCTGGATGCGGCGCTGATCGCGGCGGCCCAGGCCGTCGAGCACTATGAAATCACGAGGTACGGCACCCTGATTGCATGGGCCAAGATGCTTGGCCGCGATGACTGCGCCTCAGTCCTGCAGCAGAACCTCGATGAGGAGAAGGCGACGGACGAGAAGCTCAATACGATGGCGCTGCGCAGCGTGAACCGGAAAGCCGCTTAACCCGTTAGCAACATGAAACGTAAGAGGGCCGCCCCGGAAGGCGGCCCTCTTTTTGAGCAGCAAAGCATGAGCCTTGAAGTATTGAGGACGGTGGCAGCCGCCATAACGATTATCGCCGCCGCCATGGTGGCGGCGAACTGGAATGCGCGCATTACCGTCTGCGGGTTCGCTCTCTTTATTGCCTCATCGATCGCCTGGATCGCCGACGGGATAATTGAGCCGAAGAGCTCGCTCATCATCCAGAACGCTGCGCTTCTCTTGATCAACGTGCTGGGCGTATGGCGCTGGCTACCTCGCGCCGGTAAGGAAGCCGCCGCGTCCCAGGCTGAGGACCGCGCGATCCGCTAGCTTGGCTCAAGCCTGTTTCCTGTCCGAGATTGCCCAGCGTGCCAGCGCGGCTTCTCCTGCTTCGGTCAAGGCGCCGAGCGTTGTCTGCCCCTTCCTTGCGCACTGGACAAGGCTGTCCGCGATGAAAGATCTCAGTTCATGATTGACGCCGTCCGGCCTGCCTTGGCAGAGCTGTTCGAGAACGGCTTCCATGCTTGCAAGTGTGCGGCGATCGAAGCTTTCGAGGATCATGGCGCTTCTCCTATCCCGGCTAAACGAACTCTAGACCCGGACGTTCCAATTTCGGAACTGACCTTCCAAGATCGGGAACCAAGCTGCATGGCGGATTATTGGACCTGAATGCCTGGCAAACTTAAGGTTTTTCAGACGTCACAGGGCTTTTCGACCTCGCGATTGCGGCGTCGTCGATGAAAGCTGCAGCGAGCGGCACAACGTTCGATCGGGATTCGCTAACTGCAGCTCATCGCAATCTGCCGCTCGGCACGCATGTTCGCGTTACTGACCCTAAGAGCAGCAAATCGGTGGTCGTTCGTATCACTGATCGCGGACCATGGATTCGCAGTCGCGTCATCGACCTCTCGCTCGCCGCCGCGCGTAGCTTGGGGTTTACCAACCGTGGCGTCGCCCAGGTTCGTGCTGAGGTGTTGTAACAGACGTCCATTGCCCAGCGAAAACACGCAGGCACGGGGCCTGTGATTTCAGGCCGGGCCTTGCTTTTACCGCTTCACCCGCGTCGGCACTGTGGTCCGCTTCGGTTCAAGATGCGAAGAACTCAACCTGAGCAAATCTAGTCCGCCGTGCCTCACTGAGCGGACCTCAACGAGGTGCGACGCTACTTCGCTGACGGGTCACAACCCGACTACCCCACCTCAGCGACGATGTGGGCTTGTGGTCCGCAGGTGTACCCTCGGCCGACTAGCCGAGGCGCTGCCTATCCCGTGCCTGCCTCAGCAGGTCCCACTTTACGATATCAAAGGGAATGTAAGCGTTGTTGTTGTACCCGCGTCGCTGCTGGTCTGGTCGACGGTACCGCCAATTTGTCTCGCCAGAGAGGTAATCAGCTTAAGGCCCGACCCGTTTTCGTTAGGATGTTGAATGCCGCGACCGTTGTCGGTCACTGTCAATCGGGCCTCGCCGTAGCCGACGCCTCCCACTAAACTTACGCTGATCCTGCCTCCCTCTGCACCGAACGCATGCTTGATGCTGTTCATCGCAGTCTCATTCAAAATGAGGCCAACCGGGAGGGCCCGGTCGATCGCCAATTCGAGCTCGTCGCATTCGACGTCGACTTCAACCTCATCCACCTGATTGCGGATCGCGCTGCAAAGAGCCCGGATGTAATGGGAAAGTCTAACGATCTGCCCCTCTTGGCGAGGGGCAAGCTGATCATGTGCGAGCGAGATGGCGTTGATGCGGCTGGCCACGTGGTCCAGAGCGCGGTGTGATTCTGGATCAAGATAGCGGCGCTTCTGGATGGAAATCGAGGACAGGACGAGTTGAAAATTGTTCTTGACCCGATGTTGCATCTCTCGAAGCAAGATCTGCCCCTTTTTAGCTTCCGCGACCGCAGCCATAAGGCTTGCATGTTCGTCCGGTTGCGCACCGCGACGCAGCACAGCACCTATCAGCGCGGCGGCGGCGGTCAGAAACTCGGTCGTATCCTGGGAGAAGTCTCTCGGCTTTGTACTGTCCACCTCCAGCACGCCCCATGCGGCGCCGCCGATGAGGATCGGGACGTTGCTGACAGCCACAATGCTGTGCTCCGCCAAGAACTCGGAACAAACAAATTCGTTCTGCTCGGCGAAATCTCTGATGCTGACAGGCTCGGCCGTTTGGAAAGCGCGGCCAGGCGGCGAGCGGAGGTCGGCCGACAGCGTGGCGGTGCGGACGGCACCATCCTTCCAGCCGACTCCCGCAATCAACAGAAGATCGGACGTGTCTGGACGATATTGAAGCACCTTAACATGGTCGATTTCCACGGCTCGGGCAATTTGCAGCACCGCTTGGTCCAAGAAGCGTTCTGTTCCGGCCTCTTCAACCGAAAGACGACCGATATCGACCAAAATGCGGATATGGCGCCGGAGTTTGTCCAGCACATCGCCCTCAGTTTGTTCGGCCGGGTGGTCCTCCATTCGTTTCTAACATCGGGCCTCATGAATTGTGCCTAAGCGCGAGACCGTACAAGCTGGCTTGGTCGCTAAAGGAGCCGCGATCCGCAATTTAGCCCTCAACTGGTCGACCGAAAACGGCTTGCCGATCGCCAACGTACCTTTGGGGGCTGCAAAAAGAGATGGGATTTCGAGTCGGAAGGCTTGCTGCGAGCTCCACAGGAACCTCCGCTCCGATGCGGGTTTGGTTCTTGAGACAAACAGCGAGAGCGAAAATGGGAAACAGTGGCGTCGGAATGCTACTCGGCGATACCTCCGTGACGGCGCTCTGGATGGTGTTTATTGGCGCCTTCATCTTGGGTGGCACAATTCTGTATGGCGTTATGAAGACGGGAAGGTTGCGCCGCAGCGAGCGTGCGCAGCTCGACCGAAACACAGAGATGGCGCAGCGCCGGGATGACCCGGAGAAAAGAGCCGCTCGTTAGCAATCGGCGTGTCGACCAGTCAAACGTAAGATTTAGGAACTTGGGCCGGAGTGGCGCTAGATGCCGTAATGGGCCCTGCTCCGTGTAAGGGGGCATGATGGTGGCTGTCCCCCGATAGATGATGAAACGGGTCACGACTTGAGTCGGCCCCAAGCATCTGGAGACGGAGGACAGCCGTGGAGAATTATGCCGGAATTGACGTGTCGTTGGAACTGTCGAGCGTATGCGTTGTGGATTCCCAGGGTAAGATCCTGAAGGAGGCGAAGGTCGCAAGCGAACCCGACGCCTTAGTCGAATTTTTCGAGACGCTTGGCTTTGCAGTGAGTCGGATCGGACTGGAGGCTGGGCCACTGTCGCAATGGCTGCATGCGGGGCTGCAAAGAGCAGGATTCGAGACGGTTCTGCTGGAAACACGGCATGTGAAGGCAGCATTGTCGGCGATGACAGTGAAGACGGATCGCAAGGATGCACGCGGAATTGCCCAGTTGATCCGGATGGGATGGTTCCGCGCGGTGCACGCAAAGTCGATAGGGGCTCAAGAGATCCGAGCGCTACTGGTCGCGCGCAAGCAGCTTCTTGGGCGACTTATCGATGTGGAATTAAGTATCCGCGGGATTTTGCGTGGCTTTGGGCTGAAGGTTGGCCCGGTGACGCGGAAGAATTTCGAAGCGCGGATCCGAGAGTTGGTTGCGGGTCAGGCGACATTGGAACGCATTGCCATAGCGATGCTTTCGGCACGATCGGCCTTGAAGGCAGAGTACGGAAGGCTACACAAAGCTGTGCTGGCAACGGTGCGTGACAATACGGTCTGTCGGCGGCTAATGACAGTGCCAGGTGTTGGTCCCCTAGTGGCGATTACCTACAAATCGGCGATTGATGATCCTCATCGCATTGTAAAATCGAAGGCGGCAGGCGCGCTGTTCGGGCTCACGCCAAAGAAATACCAATCGGGAGAAAAGGACGTCACGGGCGGGATCACGCTGGCCGGCGACGAGATAGTGCGTACGGTGTTGTATGAGGCCGCCAACGTTCTGCTATCGCGCATCACGCGATTCTCAAAACTTAAGCGCTGGGGGATGGACGTCGCCAAGCGGCGAGGCTCGAAGCGCGCAAAAGTCGCCTTGGCACGCAAGCTCGCAGTGATCCTGCATCGAATCTGGGTCGACGGCACAACTTACCGATGGACCGACGCGGCCCCGATCGCAGCATAGAACACGAGGAGAAGAGTTGGAATGCAACCGGGCTGAACTGAGCCTGGTGCCCGAAGTCCCGTCGCCGGGACGGTGGATCCGGTGAAGCCGTTACACGCCCAGTGGCCGTCTTCTGACGGACCACGCGTATCTAGATAGGCTCACCGCTCCCTCTGACAGCATGATGTGGCGGCCAGGCGTTGACCACGGACAGAAGCATGAGCTCGGCGGCGTGACATTCACTCGGGAGGCTTGACATCATCGGGCCCATTACAGAAGGGCGTATAATCATAGCCCGCGATGTCCGTAATTCGCTAACGGCCGCAGGGAAGCCAATGCGCGAGGTAGGCTTTAGGCACAGCTGGACCAAAGACCGCAATGATATCGACGGTCGCTGGGGATTCCAACGCTCATATGTACGCCGTATTGATAAAGCAACAGGTAGATGCCCGTCAGATCCAGTTCATGGCCCTCTCCGTCAGCGAACATGAGTTGCGCAGTGTCGACCTCGGCAAACTCGCCGGGCACCTGGCGGCACGGAATACTTCCAGTCTGTCAAGTCGGTCGAAACGACGCGTTCATCAGAATGTGATGAATACCAATCATCATCTCTCGAAGCCGGCGGCGACGGGTACCTTCGAGGTCGTTTGGCAGTGCGCCAGCCCGATCAAGGCATCCGTGTGGAGCCGATATCTTCCGGAGAGCGCGAGACGCACCGCCGATTGGACATTTCTCTGGGTTTGCGGTGGATGTGCTGAGCCTTCATTCAAGGACTGGTGATTCTTACATCGCTAGTTGCGTCAAAATCTCACGCCACAGTTAGTGCGCTGACCAGTGCCACGTTCTTGGTCTTCAGATGAGATGTAGTCCGCCTGGGGTCAAAACTAATCGTCGCGGGCTTTCCCAAAAAGGTCGGCTGTGTGCCAAATCGGACGTTGCGCCGGCCTTTCTGTAATTCGGCGCAGCGTTAACCTCACATTCGGCGTTACCCAGCCAGCATCAGCGTGGACTTTGAATATCGTATAGCGGTCAATGTTGAAAGCGCATGGGGTTGCTTCACCCAGTGAGACCTATCTATTCAGCGACGCTTGTTCATCGCCTGTTCCAAACCCTGACGAAGAGACTTCGGAGTGTAAGGCTTCACGACGAGTATTGCGCCCAATCGCGCGGCTTCAGATTTCAATCCGCTGTCACCTGTCGCGAGAACTAGGCAAAGATCGGGCCGGCGCGCATAGACATTCCTTGCGAGCTCTAGACCCGAAACTCCTAGGAGTCCGACATCAGTAAGTAAGATGTCCACGGGGTGCTCATCCAGGATCTTCAAGGCCTCTTGAGCCGTGCTGGCCTCTTTTACGTTGCATCCAAGATCGTTTAGCATCTCTGTTGTCGTCAGGCGGATGAGGTCGTCGTCTTCGACGAGCAACACGGTCGCGTCCTTGAAAGACTTTTCGTCGGCCGAGTGTTGCGATCCCTGAGCGACGCGCCTTTGAGCTTGATTAGCCAGCAAGTGTCTGATTTTCCGCGCGAGCGCCTCGCGCGTGTAAGGTTTGGCCAGGAGTTCCACCCCGGGATCGAGCCGCCCGCCGTGCACGATGGCGTTCTGAGTATAGCCGGATGTGAAAAGTACGGCGACGTTTGGCAAACGCTCCTTGGCTTTTCTTGCGAAGTCCGGGCTACGCAGGCTGCCAGGCATCATGACGTCGGTGAAGATAAGGTCTATTGGAATGCCGCTGTCGACAACGACGAGTGCGCTCGCTGCATCTCGCGCCTTGACCACGCGGTAGCCGAGCTCGGTAAGCATCGAGACCGCGACCTCGCGAACCTCATCGTCATCCTCAACCACGAGGACAGTTTCCTCTCCGCCTTGAACCTCGCCGGTCGGAGCCCCCACCAGAGTATCTTCGGATGCCATCTCTCGCGGGAAGTACAGCTTCACCGTGGTCCCGGCCCCTACCTCGCTGTAGATTTTCACGTGTCCGCCGGACTGCTTGAGAAAGCCGTAAACCATGGCGAGGCCCAGGCCCGTACCCTTGTCCTCCGCCTTGGTTGTGAAGAATGGCTCATAGACCCGTTCCAGGATATCCGGCGGAATTCCGGTGCCTGTATCGGTCACCGCGATCATCACGTATTGTCCCGCAGACAACTCGTCATGCTGGCGGACATATTCGTCGTCGAGGAAGGCATTACTTGCTTCAATCGTCAGCCGGCCTTCGCCGTTCATCGCGTCGCGGGCGTTGATCGCAAGATTCAGGACCGCATTTTCCAGTTGATCCGGGTCGATGAGGCTATTCCACAGCCCACCTGCGACGACCGTCTCGACTTCGATCTCCCCACCGAGGGCGCGACGAAGCATCTCATCCATGTTCTTGATGAGACGGCCCGCGTTCACTACCCTTGGCTCCAGCGGCTGTCGCCGTGCAAAGGCAAGCAGTTGAGAGGCAAGTTTAGAACCTCGGGCCACACCTCCGAGGGCGTTTTGGACCCGCATCTCGGCCCGGGCATTACCAGCGATATCTTTCCTAAGCAGTTGCAGATTTCCGCTGATGACCTGCAGCAAGTTGTTGAAGTCGTGGGCAACGCCGCCAGTAAGTTGGCCGATCGCTTCCAGCTTCTGGGATCGGATCATCGTTCCTTGCGCCGCCTGGAGCGCGGCTTCCGCCTCACGCCGTTCTGTAATGTCCCGGGTCACTTTGGCGAATCCTACGAGCTTCCCGTCGTCGTCTCGAATCGCGTCGATCACGACATGCGCCCAAAAGCGAGTGCCGTCCTTTCGTACCCTTTGACCTTCATGCTCCCACCGTCCGTCACGGGATGCGGTCTGCAGGCCTGTTCGCGGGAGGCCCGCGGCGCGATCCTCTTCCGTATAGAAATTGGAGAAGTGGCGACCGATGATCTCTTCGGGAGCGTACCCCTTGATGCGCTGGGCTCCAGCGTTCCAACTCGCCACGTTGCCTTCCACGTCCAGCATGTAGATGGCGTAGTCCGTCACACTTTGGACCATTAGCCGGAACTGCTGCTCGCTTTCGCGTAATTTGGCCTCGGCAGCCCTTCGCTCGGTCAGATCCCGAGTGATCTTGGCGAAACCTACAAGCTCGCCCTTAGGCGAGCGGATCGCGTCAATGATGACATGGGCCCAGAACTGCGTGCCGTCCTTGCGCACCCGCCAACCCTCTCGCTCGAAGCGTCCGGTTCGCTCCGCCTCCTCCAGCGCCAACGCAGGCACTTTCTGCTCCCGCTCGGTCTCCGTATAGAATGTCGAGAAGTGGTGCCCTATGATCTCCTCGGCCTCATAGCCCTTAAAGCGCTTCGCCCCCGGGTTCCAGCTGGTGACATGCCCGTCGCGATCCAGCATATAGATCGCGTAGTCGGTGATCGCCTCAACGAGTAGCCGATAACGCCCCTCGCTGGATTGTGCAGCATCGAAGCGGTCTGATTTTTCCATTCGAGTCCTATCCAGCCCGCCGACTGCTGGAGGGTTGAGGTAAAACAATACTAAGACGGTTGAGTTCCATCTGGCCTTCGGTCATGCAGCTGACTTCTGGCCTTTGTCCACGGTCACACGGCGTGTAAGGCGTGGCTCATTAGCTCGCAACCAAAGGCGGATTGGTGCGAGTTTGACGAACGCCGGATAGCTGGCTGCGAATTTGAGCATATCGGTGCGCGACATTGGCGGGGCTCAGGCATCACCTTCTCGACCAGCGACAACAGCGACGCAAACACACCGAGCAAACCTATTCACTGACGTGGTGGCGTCGCCAACTGAGGCGGCCTTACGCCTTGTCCCTCGGGGAATTTGCGGATCTGCGTCGCTGTCGCCAGCAGTCTCGTCCGCGGCCACGTGTCTCATGCAGCCAGCCCCCGAGTCCGCTCGATACCCGCAACCCGACGTTCTGCTCCGAGATTAGTTCGAGGACGAACGTTGGCGCGATCCGCAGCGGCCCATTCCCCTCGGCTCTGATGGGCGACGAGAGCGTCCTCCGTCTCTACGAAAATATCCGGATTCAGGCGGCTGCGGATCGGGCCGCCAGCGGCCGCTAACGTCTCCTCGCGACACCGCCAAGCAACGCGCCGATGTCCTCCGCGGAGATCGATCGGAGACCGCTCCGAGCCGATCGGATCGATTGCTAGCGGCCTCATGAAGGAACTATTATTCGAATACCGAGCGCTGATCTCGGCACATTTGCGCGCAGCTCGCGCGTTAATATGCAGTACAACCTAAGATACCCCATATTCTGAATTGTGGATGCGCGAATTTTCCGGGGCGGCCGGTAGCCAAGAAACCATTGGTTTCAAAACAGAGGACACCCCGGTCACACTGCGGCTCACGTCAGCGGGGAGATGACGCCTGAGCGTGGCCGCCTCTAGGCCTGGGCCGATCGCTTCTAACAGCCGGCGTTGAACTTGCGGACGCGGCGCCGCAAGTTTCCAGATTGTCTCACTGCCCAAAATTTCTTCGATATCTGCGGCCGGACCTCTTAGATTGTGGGACCGGAAGTTAAGGCCGATGGTCCGACACTTCGTCGACACCCCCCGCCCTTCATTGCTGCCACCTCCACCTGCTCCACCTCTATAGAGGTGGTGGAGCAAGTGGCGCAGTGGCGCAAATGCAATGATTTCAATGATTTGCCACCTTGCTCCACCAAGGTGGCGCAAAGTGGCGCAAAGGTGGAGCAGGTGGCGCAAATCAATCCTCCTCATCGGTCGAATTTGCCCACGTTCCGACCACAATAAACGGCCTCTTCTTGCGATTGCCGTCCTCCTTCTGCTCCACCTTCAGCATGCCGCTCGCCGTCCACGCCTTGATGCATGCCTTCGCCCGCAACTTGTCCCCCGGTTCTTCGAGGTCGAGCTTCAGCACCTTCGCCACCGCGTGGCCAACCCAGTCTGCTGCCTGCGATGATTGCTTATAGCTGCCGGCATTCACCTCGATCTGAACCGCCAAAATGTCCGCCGTCGTGACGCCAGCCATGGTGTCGGGCCAGCTCCATTCGGTGACGACGCCGACGTGGTCTGACGATCGATGATTGGTTTCGTTTTCCAAGTCGACGCTGACCAACTGCCGCCACGTCGACTTTGCGGCCGGCGGGGACATGTTGGCCTTAGCGTCAGTGATGCGGAAGAACAGCCGCCGGTTATCGACGCCGGACGCGGCAGCCTCCTTATCCGTCATGACGTTGAGCGCCCGCGCCGACCGCGCCGCTCCGATGAGCGACACGGCGCCACGGGCCGACTCAGCCGTCACCTCGTTTCCGCCAAGCTTCTTAGCGTGGTGGATCAAGTCAATCGCGCAGTTGGTCTCCTCCAAGATGGGCTGCCAGAATTGCTTGAGCACCGCGTCGATGGCCATGTTGTCGTTTTCGGAAACACGGTGGGTCGAGACGAGCGGGTCGATAATCAGGACGTCTACCTCGCGGCGATTGATTTCGGCCTTAAGCTCCTTCAGCAATGGCGTAGCAATCGAGAATCCATTCTTGTCCTGCGTGGCAGTAACAAGACTCTGCTTGCGAAAGCTATCGCGGAACAGATATCCGTCGATCTCCTCCGGTCGGATGTTATGCTCAATACAAGCAGCCATAATCCGGCGGTCTATCTCGTCTATGGGATCCTCATTAAAGAGCCAGGTGCGGCACCGCTCATGTACGTGGTCGCCAAGCAGTGGGCGCCCGGACGCCATCGACAGTGCCTCGACGATACTGTTTGCCGTCTTGCCAACTCCCCCCGGGGACACGGTCACTGAGATGTAACCCCTGATGTAGTGGTAACCGTACAACCACTCCCGCGGCGGGATTTTTTTGGGGTCGCGCCAAACAAACGGGGATGCCTCTACCGGCTTCTTCTCCGCCGTTTCGGCATCTTCCGCCACCTTCGCGCGGGCATTGCCGCCAGCATTGTTGTCGTTCGCATGCTTCGGCTTTGGCGGCACCTCGGCTTCGTTGAACCCGCCGCTCGGCTCGGATTTCCATTTAAGCGGTGACATTACGCAACCTCCAATTCATCGGCGAAATCAGCACCGATCTCGGAAGGCGCAACGATCTCAACTTCTTTTCCTGCTTCGTGCCAGATCCGGCCGCACGCGTTTGCCGCCGACATGCCGGCGTGGTCTCTGTCCGCAAAAATGGTCAACGCCTCGATGCCGCCCAACACCGGGAATGCAGCCATGGTGCCAGCGCTCAAGCACGACCAGATGGGCGCAAATCCGGTGGCGAGCGCAGTCTCGATGCCCTCGCCGATGCCGAGGCCATACTCGACGTCGGTGTCATCAGACAGCCGCACCACCGCGCCCTTGGCCTTGCCGTACATCTTGCGCGCGATCTTGCGGCCTTCACCGTCGAGATATGTGACGTGAGCGCCGCAGGGTTCGTTGGTGACAATGTCTGTCATCAACGCGACCATCGTCCGATCATTTTCCCGGAAGCGGACGGCATCTCCGCTATAGGTCAGACCGCGGCTGGCCAGATATTTTTCGGCTAGGGTGCCCGTGATGGGGGCTGCGTGCGCCCAGCGCTGCAAAGCACCGCGGATTCGTTCTGGCTCATCGTCCCTGACTTCCCGCAGGTAGATAACCGGCTCGCGGTCAGGCTGGCGGTGCCAGTCACTCGGCAGACCGAGTTTCGCGCGAACGTAGTCCTTGCATTGCGCCCAGTCGTCGCCGGCAAAGCTGGTGACGCTAAATGTGCCGTCAGGCTTGAACTTGACCTTGAGGCTGCGGTCGCGACGAGAATGACCGGGACCGGGCACCAACACGGAGTCGCGGCTGGCGACCTGGCCGCCGAGGGTACGAGCAACACTACGAAGCGCATGCATTGGCGGTCTGAAGCTCCACAAGGGATTTAAGAGCCAGTTCGGCAAGCGCCTTGCTGAAGGACGCGGAAAAGCCCGCGACGCGCTGCTGGAAGGCGTTCGGCGCAGTGACGTGCGCGGCTCGTCGCCGCGCTGACGGAGGGCGAGGTTGAAGAGTTTGAGGTGGTCATTCAGTTCGAGATCGAAACGCGCGAGCCTCGTCGATCCCGGAGGGTTTGGTCTGATGTCTAGTATTCGCATTGTGGGGGTCCTCGTTTACGAGGTTGCTCCTTCGGAGCGGTGCTCTCGGCGGAAATGCCGATCGAGCTTTAGGCAGAGACCGAGTAATCTTTCCGACGCCGCAGGATTCCGGCATGCACGGAGAGCGGCATATCGCTGCTCACCAGCGTGATGGACGAGTCGCCGTAGGCTTCCGACGACGGCGATATGAACTCCGGCAGGGCCTCGTTGAAGCCGTCAGCGAGGTCCCGGAGAGCCTTAACCCTTGCCTCTAAGGCGGCGCGGGCCTCGGCCGCGGCCTGCCAAGCGTCATCGAGTTCACCGTTGAAGTGCTCGGCGAGCCGGGCCTGAGCCATCCGATGCCACTCACGCTCTGCATGCCTATGCCGTTTGGCCAGGGTGTGGTCGAAGAATGGGTCCAGTGCATCGCGGGCAATGGCGGTCAGAACGTCAGGCCTAAGTGTCGCCAGCGCATCGATTTCCGTCTGTTCAATACCGTAGCGCTCCACCCACCGGCGGCCCGCAACTCGGTCGGCTTGAGTGGTGTATGAGGAAGGCCAAGCTCTTTAACCTGCTCAACCGTCAGGGCGGGTGCGATGACGCGGAAGGAAAGGCTGTTGGGATAGAGCGACTCCTTCAGTGCGCGAAGCTTGTGTCCGATGCTGACGGCCATCTGATATCCGGCCGGGTCGCAATCCGCGAACACGGCAACGACCATCTCACGTCCGTCGTCCGCGCCGGTTGCTGCCATTTGCGCCAACAGCGTGTTGCTGATTTCGCCCGACGGCAGATACAGGTCCGCGCCGTATTGCTCCGCAATCGGCTGAAGTACGTTTCCGAGGCTGGTCTTCTCGCCGTATAACGCTAGCCTGAAACATTGCCGAGCCGGCTTCCAATCTCCTTTGACGGTCGGGATAAGGTCATCGTCATCCGGCATGAGGGTTTCCGCCGGCAGGGCAACTGCCCATTCGTCGGTTTCATCGTCGCGCACCCGGATAATAGGGTCGGCGTTCCGGGCGTCGACGATGCGTGACCATGGTATATACTTCAGCCACCGGGCGACGTTGCTGGCGTTCTCAAGGATAGCCCAGCAATCGGCATCGTTGACACATGGCTTGCCGTCTGGCCTCACGGCGTTACCCAGCGACACGATGGCATAATGAATGCCGTGGTTGTGGATAGTGCCGGCGCCCGAGAGTAACCCGCACTCTTCCATCCGGTCCCGAAACCACAGACCGTTTTTGTGATTCGAAGGGGTATCGAGGCGGAATGGGTCGTTTTGCGGAGACAGCACTGTTAGCTCTGCGAGGCCAAGGCCAGTCATAGCCTTTTCCTCGCGCAGCAGGTCACCAAGGCCCGTCACGCGGCCACCTCGCCGACTTTGGCGTTGTCGTTGGCAGCCCAGGTCGAGGTCCGCCGCCGCGACAATATCCAGGCGTCAACGTCGGTTGAGGCATATTTAATGGTGCGGCCGATTTTGAAGAACGCAGGTCCGCTACCGTCACATCGCTTTTTGGCAAGGGACGAGCGGGATAGCCCCGTCAGGACGACGGTCTGGTCGAGGGATAGGAGATTCACCGGATAGCTCCCGGCAGGAGGGTCGATACGCCCGGACCGGCCTAAGCCGTTTCAAGTGCCCGTCTGCGGTGGTTTTCGTTCGCGGCAACGTCATGTCGTAAGGGATAGTACGAACCTTAGCGTTGACCACTGTCCCGCGGATTATTTTTCGTGGCCGCCCGTTTCCGAAAGGTACACATAAATATGGACCAGCGCGGCGAACCACATGGAGCGATCATAAAATAATTTCGCTGGTCGCCGCGGTGTCGACAGGCTCAGCCGTGGCTACCCGGTGGCGATTCGAAGGAACCCCCCTTTTGCGAATGCCCTTAAGCCTTTGATTTTGTTGGTCGGGGCAGCTGGATTCGAACCAACGACCTGCAGTACCCAAAACTGCCGCGCTACCAGGCTGCGCTATACCCCGAATGTCCAGCGAGCCCCGTCGATACACGCTTCCCAAAGCGCCATCAAGCTTTCAAGCCGCCAGCAAGGCCGCAATAACCCCGCCGGGTCGCCCTACTTGGTGCCGAACAGCGGGTGGCCGACGCGGTCGCCGGGACGGATGCCGTATTTCTGCGCCGTTCCCGCCACCACCTCCAGCACGGCCCGCGCGGGCCCCTGGGACGAGATGATCTTGGTCGACAGCGGCTCGGTGTTTTCGGCGATGCGCAGGATGCGACCGTCGGCGCGGATGAAGATCATGTCGAGCGAGACGTAGGTGTTCTTCATCCACATCGACACTTCCTGCTCGGGTTTGAAGTCGAACAGCATGCCTTTGCCGTCGGCCAGTTCCTTGCGGTACATCAGCCCGGTCTGCTTCTCCTCCTCGGTCGTCGCCATTTCCACCGAGAACACCTGCACGCCGTTCCTGGTGACGATCTCGAGCGGCTGGAAGCTGGCGGCGCGCACCGGCGCGCTCGCGACGGCACAGCCGACGACGAGGATGGCGGCCAGCCAGCCCCTCGCAATGGACCAGACGGCCTTTCGGTCAAAATTCATGGGACGGTACTCAAGGGGGCGTGGGACTGGACCAGTCCTTACGCGGCGATCGTGACAAAAGCCAGAGGCGCGCCGGACGGCCTGCGCGCCTCTTGTCACGATTGCGGGAGTTGGCGATCGCCGCTAGTGCGACTGCAATCCCGGCGATCCGGTCTCGGGATGGATCTCGGCCGCCATCATGCCCTTGGAGCCGGGCCCGAAGCGGACCAGGACATACTGGCCGGGCCTGAGCTCGGTCATGCCGAAGCGGCGCAGCGTCTCCATGTGCACGAAGATGTCGGGCGTGCCCTCGCCGCAGGTCAGGAAGCCGAAGCCGCGCAGCCGGTTGAACCACTTGACCTGGGCTCGCTCCAGTCCGCTGGTCGCGGTGACCGTGACATGGGTGCGCGGCGGCAGCATCTGCGCCGGATGGATCGCGGTCGACTCGTCCATCGAGACCACGCGGAAGGCCTGGTAGCCCTTGGCGCGCTGGATGCACTCGACGACGATGCGGGCGCCCTCATAGGCGGTCTGGAAGCCGTCGCGTCTGAGCACGGTGACGTGCAGCAGCACGTCCGGCCAGCCATTGTCGGGAACGATGAAGCCGTAGCCCTTTGAAGCGTCGAACCATTTGATGACGCCGTGAACCTCGACGAGGTTGGCACTGCCTTCACCAAGTCCGCTGAACGGGCTTAGCGCGTTATCGCGACCGCCGCCGTGCTCGCCCACAGCGGGAACTCCGATCTTCTTGGACTCAAATCCGTCCGACGACCCCATAACCCCGGACCCCACACTGCCCATTGCAACCCGCCTCAGCGGCGGCGTCGAATCACGCGTCTTAAGAGAATGTTCTCAATTCGACGCGATGCGAATCTTTCGACTCAAAAGATAACACTCCCGGTTGCGGCGCATAGATAAAAAAATGATTCGCCGGAACCTATGAACAGCTTGCACAGCCGCGAATCAAATTGATGCCTCAATTTCCGACAAAGGGCCCGAGAGTCTCGCCTATGTCGTGGCGGATAACGAGGTCGGCGATGTCGTCCTGATCGGTCGGCTCGCGATTGATGATCACCAGACGTGCACCGGCGTTCTTCGCCATCATCGGAAAACCCGCCGCCGGCCACACCACGAGCGAGGAGCCGATCGCGATGAAGAGGTCGCAGGCTTGCGACAGCGCGGTCGCGCGCTGCATTTCGTCGTCGGGCATCATCTGGCCGAACGAGATCGTCGCGGTCTTCACGGGCTCGTCGCACGCGGTGCAGTTGGGTGCGCCGCCATCTTCGTCGAAGCGGCGCTTCACCCAGTCAAGCTGATAGGCCTGCCCGCATCCGATGCAGCGCGCATAGGTGGTATTGCCGTGAAGTTCGATGACGTGCTCGGCGGCAAAGCCCGAAGCCTGGTGCAGATTGTCGATGTTCTGGGTGATGACGGCGGGAACCTTGCCAGCGCGGTAGAGCGAGGCGAGCGCGCGATGACCGCGGCCGGGCCTGGCCGCGGCAAAGACCGCCTCCATCGCAAAGCGGCGGCGCCAGGATTCGTCGCGAGCTTCCTGGCTGGCGACGAATTCGTCGAACGGGATCGGACGGTTGCGCGTCCAAATTCCCCCCGGTGAGCGGAAGTCCGGGATGCCGCATTCGGTGGAGATGCCGGCGCCCGTGAACGGCACGATGGTCCTCGACTCGGCGATCATGTCGCCGAGTCGTTCGACGCCGCTGCGAAGATCCGATGCAATCACTCGCGGCCTCCCATGTTGGCCTTGCGCTGGCCGCTCCATGCGCAAGCGACAAGATCGTTGACGCTGTTATCCACTGCCGCGTGAGAATCGCGC